>CAVWMB010000007.1:0-45529 GCA_963756015.1 uncultured Acidobacteriota bacterium | reverse complement strand
CAGTAATCCCGCTCCGCTCGTCGGCAAGGCCCGCGTACTTCCCATCATTTTCGACTTCCTGATGCCGCTCCATGTCATGGCCGAAATCGGTGGGCTCTCCGTCCGCCTTCGATATACTCCACTCTTCAGCGACAAGCGTGAAGAACAACACGCCGAATGGTGCCTCGATCTTGTAAGCCGCGCCACCGGCCGCGCCGTGATGGTGAGCTGGTCGTCTGCCAGACGGTGGAAAGACGGGCGTGTCATATACGAGCGCCACTCGGACCATCGGCAATTTGGCGAAGCTCTCACGATGATCGATCTTGATTTGGGACCTAGGGGCATGGGAGCGAAACCCAGGATTCACGACGTTGTGTAGCTGATAACCGAAAGGCGTTCGCTAAGATAAGCGAATTCGCTAAAGATCATCCTGAAACAAGGACAGCAATGGGCACTAGTGGCCCGCTCTCATTCGCAATAAACTTTGACGGATCGTCGTCAAACCGTGGGAGTGACCCGTGTGCCCGTCTGGCGGTTAGTACTGGATGACGGGACATCCTGAAATTATCGCTCGGCACTACCCAACGTTGCCCGTGGCGCATGTTTTTTCAGCCTGACGCCTGAGCTGGAAACGGCTCCACATAGCCATTTTCCACCGGTCGCCGCTCAGAGAACCGTCGCCAAGGGCTTTTGGCAAGCATGTAGCCGGTTGATGGCGGCTTTGTAGACTCTACGCACCGTCCCAGAACTAGAACGCGTCTTCCGCGCGATTTCAGGCCAGGACAGCTTCTCGTTGTCGCGAAGGTGCACAACCTTGTCCGCATCGACGATTGCCTTGGGCCGTCCCACCGGTTTTCCCGATTTGGTGCCCTTGCGCTTGACGTGGTCAAGTCCTGCTATGACCCGTTCCCGAATGATGCCCCTCTCCAGCTCCGCCATCGCCGCGATTATGGTGAACATCGCCTTGCCCATAGGCGTGCTAGTGTCGAGCGCTTCCTGATGGGAAACGAAGTCGATTCCAAGGGAGCGAAATTCCTCGAGCGCCAAGACCAGTTGCTTGGTGCTGCGCGCGAAACGATCAAACCGCCAGACGATCACAACGTCAAACAATCCGCGCCGGGCATCGTCCATCAAAGCGTTGAGGCCAGGCCGTCCCTCTTTCGCGCCGCTTGCCCGATCAGAATAGACGTGGTGCGTGCTCCATCCCCGCTGTGTGATGAGGGCGCGAATCGGTTCTTCTTGCACCTCGGGATTCTGGTCAAAGCTGACTTCATTCCCATGCCGGGATCGATTTGACGTGCTGACCCTGATGTATGCTGCCGCCCTTTTGACTTTAGGAAGAGAAAATGAAGGTGATTCAGATGTTTGTAAATACTGAGAGGACAATGTCTTACCTCACAATCGAGGGTCGAGGTAGACATCATTCAATGGGATGGTGAAAAGTGGGTAATGCTGTGTGTAACCGTCCCTGGCCACTTTATTTTCAATAGTTTACAAACGCGATCCTTCCTCGTTTTGTTCCATTTTGTTCCAATACTTGATTCAGGCTTGCCGGATTTGTCTCCCCAAGCAGAGTGGAACAGACAGGTCCCGCCCGGTTCACTTGCAGTGACGGATTCAACCTCAGAAACCAATTTGAGGCGAATCATGAATTCAGGGAATCGAGTGGCCATTTATGGACGGACCAGTTCGTCTGATGGCCGTCAAGAAGTTGAAAATCAGCTCGGCGAGTTACGCCGGTTCGCCGCGGCACGGGGCTTGGAAATCGTCGGAGAATACGTGGATCGGGAAAGCGGCAGCCATGCGGACCGGCCGGAGTTCCGCCGTCTGTTCGAGGACGCGGCTCAATGTCGTTTCGACGTGGTGTTGTTCTGGGCTCTCGATCGTCTGACCCGCGAAGGTGCCCGGGAGACGCTGCAATATCTGAACCGGCTCGGCGAACATGGCGTGGGATTCCGATCCTTCTGTGAGCCTTACCTCGACTCGTGCGGGGTGTTCAAGGACGCGATCATCGCAATCCTGGGAACGATCGCAAAGCAGGAGCGCGCGCGAATCGTCGAACGCGTCCGCGCTGGATTGAGTTGCGCGCGGATTCACGGTACTCGGAGCGGAAAGCCCGTGGGTCGGCCGAAGGCTGTATTTCGGCGCGACAAGATAATTGAACTTAGGAGCCAAGGGAAATCGTGGCGGGATATCGCCAGAGAGTGCCATGTGGGAACGACCACTGTGCGCCGGGCTCACAAATTACTTGTGGACGGCTCCTAGGCGGCCGCCATCAGTCATTGGGATACAATCTCGGATGTGAGCGCGTTTGTCAATATTCGTTTGTCAATATCAGTATTTGAGGCGCTGCGAAGAAAGAACAATGAATTGCGGCCGCGAGTAACTTGACGCAATTTTGAGTCTAGCGAAGCACGTTCTTAGCGATCAATTCTTACACGCAGACGCCGCGCACGTTCCCGAAACGCGGCCTCTCCGCCTTCGAGGATATTGCACACCGCCTCACGGATATATGCGTCATCCAGACCACCTGCCACGTATGTGATTTGAGGCAAACCTCCGGCCAGGTGCGGGCCAGCATTGGCGATGATGATCTGATCCGCGTCCGTGTTAACTACCAGATTTGCGTTGTGAGTGACGATGATCACCTGTCGTTTGATCTTGGCCATTCTTGGCCATCATGAACAGCGAGACGAGTTCGTCGAATACTGACTTCGGATCAAGATTTTCCTCCGGCTGGTCGATAATCAGCGGTCGATCATCGGCATCATCGAGTGCCAGATAGAGAAGCAACAGGACCACACCGCGCGTATCCGTACCGCCTATAGGCTGATCGAGGCGTGCTCTCGTATCGATGTTTTAGCGCCGCCGCTAACGGCGATTGGATTGCACTGTTAGCTTCAGTCGTGCCCAAGGCGGCACCATTTTATGAAGGTTCTCGACGTTTTGAAAGGAACCGGGATAGGGATAGCGAGTGGTTACAAGTGCCACGTTCGATATGAGTTCTTGATGATCGAGGCGGCTGGCGATAACGACAGGGAAACAGAAATTCGAGGTTGGGTCTTACCAACTTTTGGCGTCTTGGGAGAAACGGTGAGGGTTGAAATGCAGGATGGTTCAACTGCCATCTTCATTTTCACTAATCTCGATGGAACCGTGTCGGTGGAACAAATTTGCCCGAGCCCAAGTCAAATTGCCGAGGGCAAGTACAAATTACTCAAAGTCCTGTCCAAAACGCCGATCGGGTTGAAATCTATAAGTCGAGGAGGCGTTTTTGAAACAAAATGAGAAGATTCGTTTTACTTACGATCAAGAACGCCCTATCTCCGCAGAGATGCCAAATTCACAGCCCAAATTGTCCCGATGTGATGCGTCTTTTCAAACTCGGTGCATTCGTCCAGTTCCTTTCCGCATTTTCAGCAGAATCGTTGAAGCTCGATGAACTCGTGGCGTCCAGTCAATGCGGTCATCCGAAAGATTACAAAATCATGCCGTGCTGTCGGCCTAACTCGCTTTAGAAATCTGATGATCGGTTGATGCCTGTTTCGGCGGCTTCTGCGACGGCGGTTTAGTCTGAACTTGCGGATTCCGGTCTTCGCAGGTTGGGCAAATCGGCGTGCCGTTTACAAACAGTTCCGTGGCCTGACCGCACCGTGAGCAATTTGCCATGATATCCTCCTACCAGTTTTGGTTCAAGAAAATGTCGGTCGTCGCTCTCGAAATTGTGTAGACAAAAACATTTTACAAAAGTTTTCGGGGCGTGGCAAGTAAGAGCCTTGCTCCATTATCCGTCACGCTTCGTGCTGCTTGGAGGTTTCAAAACTCACCGCATCGCTTTTTGATGTAAACTGCTTTTGGCGGAACGGGTCCCCCCAACAGCCCGTCGCCGCTTCACAAGGGTAGGGCCGCAACCATACAGGAAGTGGCCCCTTTTTTCTTCCCATCGTTCGAAACAGCCACAGATGCTCCTGGCTCAATGTTTTAACTGGACGATTAAGTTGATTCAAACATTGATGGGCGGCGGCGTTGGCATCTCACATTTGGGTCACTGCGCTGTGGATTTTCCCTTGCAAATTTACCGAGACGACGAGGTGAAGCACGCAAATCCGGGGATGGGTTCTTCCCCTTTTCGGCCTCAAGGGTGGATTGCTCACCCTCCAAATGAGCGAAGGCGGGACGATCACATTTTCCTTCATGGATGTGGTCGGTTCGATCATCTCCCACGGCGGAATTTCTAAACCCTGAAGTGAAACTGCAAGATGGGAAGCCTCTTTAAGCACTATCATCGAATCATGAGAACGACCCTCACGCTTCGTCCATTTCGTGAGACGGACAGATTCCATCACGGCGACCACGTTTCCCAGTACACCGTACATGAGCTTCCGCCCGGAGATCGGATCGTGATTTCCGAGATGGAACACCGCTGGCAAATCCTCCGTACCCAAGGCGGTCATCAGGGAGATTGGACGGGAGATTACAAGAGCGCAGAAGACGCTTTGGCAGCGATCCAAAAGGAATTTGAAGCGTGAAGGCAAAACAATGGAGCGTTGACAGGCTCCATTGCTGGCCCACGCAACAGCGGCAGGGACAACGGGTCCAAAAATGCGGCCCGAACCAAGGATAAACTAATCTAAGCAGAAGTGCACTTTATTTTCGCACCCACCGATAGATTTCCATTCAGCACACAATGCAACAAAGAAAAGATCTTCCGCTTACCTCGCACCCAAACCCGACGAAAATCTGTTTGTATATTCCTGCCTAGCGTATTCTCTGCAAACTTCCTCGTATAGATGGAGAATCTCCTTGATCCACTTCGTCGCCTCTAAATCGCTCATCAACGACGTGGTTGCGATTACTGGGCTTTCGTTCCCCGTGGGTCGGACCTTCCCAAGCTCGGCGTGCATCGCCGCTAAACGCTCCCACACTTCGGCCGTGACATGGCGTTCCTGGATGAAGTTGATGTCCTCAAGAAATGCGTCCGCTAATCTCTGCTGAAGCGGCTCTTCGCTACACGCAATACCTTCAACGGCTGCGTGAAAATGTTCCCATCCATAGCCGAATAGCATAAGGAGTTCCACCTAAAATGGATCGGTCATTCAAGAAGCTAAAGAATTATATTCCCACTGAATCGCAGTGTCAATACAATATTCTGCTTGCGAACGCCCCAACTTTCGTGGAACAATCGGAATCACCGTCAGGACCACATGGACAGCCTCACCCTCGCAATTGCCGGAACAATTACGTCGCCTGACGCCAGAATCGATGCAGAGGGTGAGTTGCGTTACCCGGCTGATAAAAGCAGATCTTCGATTCACAACGCCCCGATAGATTCGATTGTGGGACGACTCGAAGACAGCAAGGGTGAGGTCGTCCTTGGCGTCATTTTTTTCGGTGACGAACTACTGTTCGAGGACCAGGAGCAAACCGACATCAATTCAGATTCTTTTTCGTAAGCGTTCAAGGCGACATCCGGTTAGCGGAATGGGTGGATTGAGCCGGGCGAAGCTGGTTATTGCACTCTTCATTTTGTCCACGACGCCTAAATGCAGTCAGCCGTCAAGATTTTCCTTCGAGAAAAGACGCTCTTCAAGCTCCATGAGTTTGTTCTGAATCTCCGCTCTTACTTGGGGATCAGAGACTTTCGGTTCAAAATGATGGACAGATTGAATCGCCCTTTTGGTTTTCTGCAGCAATTCCCCATATTGTTGCTGATTGCCTACTTTAAGATGACGTACCGCTAGCTCGATGAACGTTCCGGCGAGTTCCAGATCGGCTCGTAAGAAGTCGATCAGTAACCGCTGATTCTCCCGCCGTAGTGCGTCGAGATCATCCACTCTCCCCTTGAGACCACCGAACCCGTCGCCCTGTTTCGGGGAAAATTTAGGGATCGGGGATAGATTCAAACCGTGACCTTAGCGGACGCCCATCAATTCGCTCATCTGGGGTTAGAAGCCGTACTTCTTCGGCGGTTCCTTCAGTTTCCTAATTTCATGCCAATAGAGGATTCCCTTGTGCGTTGGGGTAGCTCGAAAGTCGCCCACAAAGAAAAACTTCTCGTCGAGTCCCTCGTCGGCTTCCACGTACGAAGCACTACCTTTCGTTAACGCAATCAACCTGGATTCATGAAGTCGCTTGAATACTGCTATTACGTCGTTCGTGATCGCATCAGGAACCTTTTCCTTGATCTTGTTTTCCCACCCGCCGATTCCGTCGAAGTGGGACGGCTCCGTTTCGTGCCGCATGATGATCTCGAAAATGGTGTATTCGATTCGAAACGGTAGTGGTTCGTCCTGAAATGCCATCGTCTCGTTCTACCGATAAAATGTTTTACGACGATGCCCAGTGAAGCTTCACTACAATGAGATCCGTCTATGTTGAACGAACAGGCCACGTGCGCCGAACGATTGCGGCTTTCCGATGCCGTCGCAAAAGCCACTGACGCCGTTTATCAAGCGAAATCCGCAACTGAAAAGGAGGATGCCACAAACGCTGTACGAGAAGCCGTCCGTGCGCTCAATGAGCACCGCAAAGAGCATGGGTGCTAATACCTCCTCCGTCTTCTTGTTCGCGTGCATGAGGAGTTCTTTGTCATTCCAAAACGGCAGGACGAAGTTCCAGATGCCGATGCGAATGTCCCCCAGAATCTTCAGTAGGTTCGCTTCATTCTTGATGAGCTTGCCGATGTCGGCAGTCATCTTGGTTTTCTGCTTCTTGAGCAGGAAGGCAGAATCGGTCCACGTTTGACATGCGTAACATTGATACGCCGTTCCATCCGCCGCAAAGCCTTCCAATCCGTAATCGCCGCCGATTTCCGCGGGAATGTGCTGGTAGGTGCCGACCCGCTGTGAGTAGCGCAGCTTGAGGACTCTCTGGATGTGCTTTTCCCAGGCGTTTGGGTCCCACGGCGATGCATCACCCGGCATAGATTCCCAACGTTCCTGGCCTATAATCGCATTTCTGATCGGTCGTGCCGCTACGATCACCGCGCCATTAGTGCGTCTTTCGGTCGATCAAGCTATTGAATCTAGCATATTCGGGGCGCGCGCATCGGCTTCAAACGAGGCCATTGTTAACCCGGCAGTGATTGCGCCGCCCTCCGAAGACAGTCGTTGCGAGTGTCTTACGACTCCCTTGGAAGCGCCGATCCTTCGTTGGCCAGTTCTTGCCGAGCGTGACCCTCCCAGGATACGCGGCGTTCGAGGAAGTTTGCTGGATCGAGAATGGGAAGTCGGCTTGTGCCCAGTAATCTGCAACGGAGACTTCAAAGCCGCCCGATTGCCGCATGAGTGAAGCGATCGCATTGCGGACATATGCGCCAAAACCCTGGATGCCAAAGTCAATGGAGAACATTGCAATCACCACAGAAAATTGAACCACTGATGATGTGCCGAAACCAGATGGTTTTGGCGCATTCGGGTTGCGCCTGCTAGTGGGCAATATCGGCCACATGAAAATTAGCTCATGGGCAAGCCGCATCAAGCGAAGAAAGGGAAAGGCCTCGGTGAGGTGCGTATCGTCTCTCTGCTGGAGCGTGTTCCCGTCGGGCAGGGAATCTCAGTTTAAGGACAAGGTCAAGTCCGCCGGCGGGCCGTGCAGCTTCAGGATCATGATATCGCCGTAGCGAACGCGAAGGTAAAGGTTCGTCGCGGGTGCCGGACTCTGGCGGTTGAATTCCTTGCCCAGAAGATGCCTGCGCCGATAGCGACCCTCGAAATCAGAATAAACGTCGCCGATTTTGCATTGGCTGTCGATCGTGTATTCGCTGGCCGCCGAGAGCCAGAGCGTGATCTGCCCGTTGATGACGGTGGCGTGAATATCGCCGCTCATATTGGCGATGTTCACTCCTCCTCGATTGTGATCGACGATCAGTCTCGAAGCACGGGGCGCCTTAATGCGGTAGCTAAGCCCAATTTCGCTGCGCCGGCTTAGCCCATGCGGACCGTTCCATGGAATATATGATGTAGAAATGACCACGTCGTTGCCGTCCCGTTCGGCCTTGATCTGAGCTCCTTCGAGGCACCTCTGGGCTTCAGCACGCTCCGCGGAATCGTAGAAATGCTGGCTCGACCGGACCACGGTTACTTCTACTTCCGGGCGGTCCCATCCGTCGATATCTACTTCGCCGAACGAGTTTTTAATCCTGATCGCTCCGGCTGTGGGTACCTTGAACGTGTCCGTATGCGTTGCGTTGAGTGTTTCCTTGTTTAGATCGTCGGCCATTAGGGGAAGCGCCAGAAGGGTCGCGATCACCAGTGATGTGCGCATCGGCCTCAACATAGCATGTCAGACTTTCAGGACGTCATCGCGCCGCGCCACGATGGCGTAAAGGACCGGGGCCAGAAAGATCGACAGCAGCAGGCGCGAGAGCAGGCCACCCACGATCACGATCGCGAACGGTTTCTGCGAATCGCTTCCGATTCCGGTCGAGGTCGCGGCCGGCAACAGCCCGATGCACGCCACCAGCGCCGTCATCATGATGGGCCGCAGCCGCAGCAGCGACGCTTCGTAAGTCGCCGTCATGATGTCCTTCCCTTCCAGGCGCAGCTTGTTGATAAAGGAGTACAGAATCACGCTGGTCAGCACGGCGACGCCCATCAGCGCGACGAAGCCCAGCCCGGACGACACGCTGAAATTGGTTCCCGTGAACCACAGCGCCAGCAAGCCGCCCGACCGGTTCCGTCACCAGCACGCTGAATAGAATGATGAGCGGAAATTTCATATTCCCATACAGCGCGAACAGGATCAGGAGAATCAGCAAGATGGTCAGCGGAGCGATCACCTTCATCTGATCGCGCGCCGCCAGATAGTCTTTGTATTCGCCGCCCCAATCGAACGTGTAGCCGACAGGAAGCTTCATCTGCCGGTCGACTTCGCGCCGCGCTTCCTCCACCGCGCCCGCCAGGTCGCGATTGCGGACGCTGAACTGGACCCCGATGAAGCGCGAATTGGATTCGCGATAAATGAACGACGCGCCGTTGTTCGACTTGAATATCGGCGAACTGGCTGAGCGGAAGATGCTGGCCGGCGGGCGTCGCGATCAGCAGATTCCTGATGGCGTCGGCATCCTTGCGGTACGGCTCCTGCATGCGCACCAGCAAATCGAACTGGCGCTCGCCTTGAATCACCTGCGAGGCCGCTTTGCCGCCCATCGCGGTCTCGACCATGGTGTTGACGTCGTCCACGTTCAACCCGTATTGGGCGATCTTCTCGCGGTTCGGGCGTGACAATCAGGCTCGGCTGACCGAGTTCGCGCACGACGGTGATATCGACGATGCCGGGAACCTTGGAAATGATGCGCTTCACCTTCCGCGCATTTTCCTCCAGCGTCGCCAGATCGCCGCCGAAGATCTTCACGGCCAGCAAGCTCTTCAATCCTGTTTCGGCTTCGTCCACCGCATCCTCGGCGGGCTGCGTGAAGTTGAAAATCACGCCCGGAAACGCCGACATCTTTTCGTTGATCGCGTCCACCAGTTGCTTCTTGTTGTGAACCTTGCCGCTCCACGCGCTGTCGCGAGTAAGGCTTCAGCCCGATGTAATACTCGTTGTTGAAAAAGCCGGTCGAATCCGTCCCGTCGTCCGGACGCCCCAGCTCGTTCGCCACGGTCGTCACCTGCGGAAAGGTGCGCAGAATATCGCGAATCTGCGGCGAGAGCTTCGAAGCTTCCTCGAAGGAAATGGTGTAGGGAGCGGTCGCGCGCATCCACAGCGCGCCCTCGTCCAGATGCGGCATGAACTCCGCGCCGATCAGAGGGATCAGCAGCAACGAAGCGGCGAAAATCGACAGCAGCATGGCGGTCGATAGCGTGCGATTCCGCAGGCACCAGCCGAGCAACACGCCATAGCCGCGGCGGATGAAATCGAAGAACGAGACTCTCGGCTCGTTGATTTTGCCGCGCAGCAGGTAAGAACACAGCACCGGCAGCAGGATCAGCGCGCAAACCACCGACCCGACCAGCGCGAATCCCATGGTGTCCGCCATCGGCTGAAACAGTTTTCCCGAAGGGCCGGTGAGCACGTAAATCGGCAGATATCCGGCGATGATCACGGCGACCGCATAAAAGATGGGCCGCTCGACGTCTTTCGCCGCCGCGCGGATCACGTAAATCAGATCGTATTCCTCGCCATGGCGGGCCGCCAGCTCGCGAAATACGTTTTCCACCATCACCACGGCTCCGTCCACCAGGATGCCGAAATCGATCGCTCCGATCGAAAGCAGATTGGCGGGAATATGCCGCCAGTCCAGGCAAATGAACGAAAACATCAGCGCGAAAGGAATGGTAATGGCGACGATGATCGCGGCGCGAATGTTGAACAGAAATATTCCCAGAACGATCAGCACCAGCATCATGCCTCGGATCAGGTTCGCTTCCACCGTGCTGGTGGTTTCTTCGATCAGGTCGCTGCGGTCGTAATACGGAACGATCTTGACGTCCTTCGGCAGCACGTGCTCATTCAGCTCCTTGGTCAGCGTCTTCGACGCGTTTCAACACCACCTGCGCCTGCTCGCCGACGCGCATCAGAATGACGCCTTCCACCGCGTCGTCCTGCTTCATATAACCGAACTCGCCCAGCCGCACGGCGTCGCCGATTTCGACCTTCGCCACGTCCTTGACGTAGGTCGGGATGCCGTTGTTCGTCGCCACCACGACGTTGCCGATATCCTCAGTGGTCTTCACCAGGCCGAGTCCGCGAATGTAATAAAATTGGCCGCCCTGCGAATAAAATCCGCCGCCGGCATTCGAATTGTTGCTGCTCAACTGCTGGAAGATCTGCGGAACGGTCACCCCGCGGCGAGAACAGCCGGTAGGGATTCAGCGTTCACCTGATACTGCATCGTGGTGCCGCCCAGGCTGGAATCGTCGGCGACGCCCGGGACCGCACGATAACGCCGTTCCAGCATCCATTGCTCGATCGTCTTCAGCTCCTGCGGCGTGCGGTCCGGGCTCACCAGAACATAGCGGTAGATCAATCCGCTGGGACTGAACAGCGGAGAAACACCGGGCGTAATTCCGTTCGGAAGCGTCGCGTCCGCCATGCGCTCAAACGCTTGCTCGCGCGCAAAATACGGATCGGTCTCGTACTCGAAATTCATCTCCAAGGCGGAAAGGCCGTATAGCGAAATCGAGCGCAGCGCCTCGATCTTGGGGATGCCGTTCATCTCCACTTCGAGGGGAATGGAGATCAGGCGCTCCACTTCTTCCGCGGCGTGGCCGGGCCATTGCGTAATGATCTCGACGTGCGGCGGAGACAGATCCGGATAGGCGTCGATGGGCAATTTTTCGAAGGAGACCGCGCCCCAGAACATCAACGCCAGCGCGGCCATGATCACCACGAAGCGCTGCGCGAGGGCGAAGGATACGATGCGTGCAATCATTGGCTACTGGTTCTGTTCGCAAACTGGAGAAAAACGCTGCCTTGGGCAGACGACCTTTTCGCCCTCTTTCAATCCGCTGACCGATCTCTGTTTCGTCTCCCTGCTCGGCGCCCATGTTGACCAAACGCTGCGCGAATTTCCCGGGCGAGCACTTCGACGTACACGAAAGGCAGATTCTCGTCGTTGCGAAGAATCGCCGATGTCGGCACCGCCAGCACGCTCCGTCCGGACCTGGTATGGATCACCGCATCGACAAACATGTCCTTCTTCAGGAGCCCGTCCGGATTCTTGGTCACGATGCGCACCGAAGTGGTGCGGGTCGTGGGATCGATCAGCGCCTCGATATAGCCGACCACGCCATGAAAGGTCCGGTGGAAGGACGAATCGGTTTCCTCGACCGCGTCCCCGACCCGAACCGCTTCCAGATCGCGATCGTAAATGTGCCCCTGCACCCACACGGTCGAGTTGTCGCTGATGGTGAAGCAGGCGGTCGTCCCGGCCTGGATCACCAGGCCCGGCGTGACCAGTTTCTGCACCACGATGCCGGCGATCGGGGAGCGCACGGCCAACTGCGGATTGATGGCAACGCCCTGATGCTGCGCATCCTCGATCTCCTGTTCGCGTGACGCCGAAAATCTTCAGCGCCTGCAGATCGTTCTCTGTTTCCGCGCGCGCATCGTTGTAATCCTGTTCGGCCGCTTCCATATCCTTCGTCGCGATGACCTTGTGCTCCAGCAGATCCTTGCTTCGATCCAGGGTTTTCTTGGAATACTCCTGGCGGTTGCGGGCCTTCTTGTAGGTAGAGATCGCGTCGGCGACATCGGGGCTCGATACATAGAGCAGCGGTTGATCCACGGTCACGCGAGCTGCCCAGGTCCACCAGCAGTTTCGAAATCGGCCCGTTCACTTGCGTGATCGCCTGCGTGGTGTGGTCCGCGTCCCAATCCACGGTTCCGGTGGTGCGAACCACGGTCGACCATGAAGTCTTCTTGAACCTCGACGATCTTCAGATGCGGGAGTTGTTTCGCCGGCACTTCAAACAGCGCGGCTTCATCGGTCTTCGCGCCGCAGCGGCCGGAGGAGTCTTCTTGTAGAGACCGCACGAACACGATCAGCAGCGGCTGCGATTAGCGATAAGGAATCTTCACGGGATCACCTGCGCTCCTGCGGCTTCATTGACCTGCTCCGCCGCGATCATCTGCGCCGCCAGCGCCTGCCGGTAAGCAAGTTGCGTCGCGCGGTAACTGCGCTCGGCGTCGAGCACGTCCAGAATCGTCGCCGCGCCGCGCTGAAAGGCGTAATTGCTGATATCGCGGGAGTCGGAGGCCTGATTCGAGATAGCCGCTTTCATAGAGGTTCACGATCTCTTCATTGCTCTGCAGTCCGTAATACGCGTTGACGACGTCGGTCTGCACGCCTACCTTGGTCGATGCTTCCGTCTCGACGGACTGCCTGTACGGCCGCCTGGCTGCGCGCGATCTCGCCCTGATTGCGGTCGTGAATCGGGAGGTCGACGACGAACGACACACCCGACATCCGGTCTGGGTGGGCGACTGGATACGTATAATCGCCGCCCCACGTCCAATCCCGCACCCGATTGCCGAAAGCCAGAGAGACGGTATCGTTCGCCAGCGTCACGCCGGTATGCGCGGCCTGCAGATCCGGCCGCGACTCGAGCGCCTTCTTCTCGAGATCCGTCCAGCGTGACGGAGGGCTTGGTGTGAACCAGCGTTCCCGTTACGTCGAAATCGTCGGTCACCGATTGGTAGCCCAGTAGTTGCCGCAGTGTCGACCCTCGCCTGCACCAGGCCCAAAACCGCGGCGGAAACATCCTGCTCGAACTGCAGCTTCTGGATGGACAGCTTGAGGTAATCTCCTTCCGCCAGATCTCCCGCCACCAGACGCGCATGATTCAGCTCGACCTCCTGCGAGAAATTCGCCAGATCGTCCTTGGCCAGCAGCAGAACGGATTTCGCCAGCAGGACGTTGATGAACGCCTGCACCACTTGAAATCTCAAGGTCCGCTCATTGTCGGTTACGGTTTGCGCGGCGGATCTTGGTGTTGTCTTTCGCCACCACCACGCGCTTTTCCCGCTTGCCGCCTCTTTTCCACCGTGTAACTGAGTCCAGCCGAGTAGATTTGAGTATCGAAGCGGATGGTTTGGGGCTGAAAAATCGGAAGGGCATCGACAGCTCAAGCTGAGGGTCGGATTCGGCTTCAGCCCGGCAGTAATTTCGTTGGCCTTCGATTGATCGATATTCAATCGGTTTGCGCGCAATGACTGATTGTAGGCCAGAGCGATTCTCACTGCATCTTCCTTAGAGATCAATTTTTCCGTGTGCAAACGCAGGGAATACGAGCAGGACCGTAACGATCGCGATTCGCCAGGACTTCATTCTTAGGGTAATCGCCTATTATTATGGCGATCGCAAGATGCAATGGGGAGAAATCCTGCGAACGGGCCCGATTTGGCAATGAGCGGACCTTATTCGTGCGAATCGTGGTTTTCCGCCAGGTGCTTGCTCGCGCCTTCGACGTGCTCCATCGCGTGAACCAAGTGGCCGTGGGAAATCATCGCATGATGGGCCGCTTTTTCGAATTCTCCGGTGCCGTGGTATTTGGCGGCGCTGCGCTGGTGTTTAGCGGCATGCTCCAGGAGCTCCGCAGCTTTCAGATGATGATCCACGCCCTTTTGCGACATATATTTAGAATAGCAAATGCCGTGCAATCCGAACCTTTTGAGGGAGATCCCCCCTATTTGCTATTGGACGATGGAGAGATCGCCGTACTGGCAAGCCAGGTCGAGTTGGTGACCTTCGAGGAGCGCCAGCGAATCAATGAGATGGACGATCCAGATGGACTGGCTTATGTCATGGTGAAGGGCGAGGTTCGCGTGACCACCGTGGACGCCGACAATCAGGAGGTAGATCGTCGATGAACCGAGCGCCAAGGGAAAATTGTTGGATTCGCCGCCATGCTCAATTAGACGCCGCACCAAGCTAAAATTGAAGCTGAAATGAGCGCCGGCGAGAGGATCGCGGAGCGCGGTTGCTCGCTTCGGGGCTCCTATTCGTTTATTATCGCGTTCACGGTGGCCTTGGTGGTTTATAGAGGCATTAACGTCTGGCTGGGGAAGTCGCCTGGGACCCCCTATCCACTCATTCTGCTGAACTTGCTTCTTTCGGTGCCGGCCGCGTCAGGCTCCAGTGACCATAATGAGCCAGAACCGCCAGGACAGCCGGGACCGGGTTGCTCGGCGAGCTGGATTATGACGTTAATCGCCGGGCGCAAGCCGAGATTCAACCCTACTCACAGAAGCTGAACGGGCTGGGCGAGGTATCGACCTCGACGATTTTGCTGCGCGATCGGATCGAAGCATTCTAATACGCTTTGCCTCAGGTCTGGTCCTTATTTGACCTTATTCGGCCTAAATCCTCTCGAATTGCGACTCGGCGCCCCGTTATCGCGCATTGAATTAAGCCGCGGGCACCAAGAAGGCAGGTGCGTGTTAGTATTTGGCATGGCAAATGGGATGCGACTGATCTTCATGCCTTCGACGATTCACTACGGTGCGCTATTGTCAATACCCTTTAACATTTAAAAATCGATTCAATATCGATTAGAGCAATTGCCCTGCCAAATCCCGGGCGACTCAGTTCGATAAATTCCATCGAAAGCGCTCACGCAGATCGATCT
Source organism: uncultured Acidobacteriota bacterium (assembly GCA_963756015.1). GTDB lineage: Bacteria > Acidobacteriota > Terriglobia > Terriglobales > Acidobacteriaceae > Sulfotelmatobacter. Next base: position 30,479 of record CAVWMB010000007.1, on the reverse strand, counting down.
TGAATTCCGGGCTATACGCACGTGAGCGCTCCCGATAAGAATCCGTTTGATTATAGGCGTTTGCGGAACGAGATTTCTACCACTTTTCCGCAATGCGCGTTTTACAGCCAAATGGCATTCAAGCCGTCTGTCCTTACTTTGATTCGGGCGGAGAGTGGGAACGCAACCACGGCTCGCAAGCCAATCCTGCCACCATCGCTGATTGTTTCTCATCGACTGTTGTTCGTCGGGAGGTAGTTCAGGCCCTTGTTCGGGGATTGGGCGCATCGGCCCCAGGCCGACGCTCTCACGAAGGCTATTTACTCCTTCCGGCTCCTCTAATTGCCAAGGCCTGGTACGACGATCCTGAGGATCGTCCAGCCAGTGTGTGCCATACCGCTGAGGACGCTGCAGCATGGCATGCTGGAATGCAGCCTTGTGAAGACTCCTTTTGCAATAACGGGAGAACCTGCCATTGGAGGCGTGGATCTCCTATGGCGTGTTGCACGATTAGCCACGCGGCGTCGGCTCGGTCCGAACCGACTATGGCCTCATTTGGCCAACCGTGACCCGAGAGAATCTCGCGCAAACGAGCAGTGTTTTTCGGGTGGATCGCCGGCGATCGAAGTTTCGCTCCACACGCCGGTGGCCGGGCACGTGTAAGCGGGAAGGCGGTGTCTCTACCATTAAAGAGTTGGAACGAGAAGAGGAAGTAGAACTCGCGCGCAGGTTGATTTCGGGAGAAACGGAAGCGTTTGACCGATTTGTGGAGCACTTTCGCGCAAAGAGTTTTCACTATAGCTGGCTGATGTGCGGCCAGCGCGAGGACGCCGAGGAAGTTTCGCAGGAGACCCTGCTCAAAGTGTTTGAAAATTTCGATCGGCTTCGTGAACCGGAAAAAGTTCGTCCGTGGGTATTTCAAATCGCCAAGAACGCCTGCCTGGTGAAGCGCCAGAAGAGCATTTTTGCTCCTTCCAGAGAGCTCTCGCTCGACGAGTTTCTGCCGGCGATGGGCTATGAGGGTGGCCATCGGAAGTTACAGATCGCCGATTGGTCCCGGCTGCCCGATCGCCAGTTCCTACGCGGCGAAATGAAGGACGTGCTCGATCGCGCCATCGCGGAGCTGCCGGAAAATTACAAATCCGTCGTCCTGTTGCGCGACATCGAGGAGTTGTCGACGGAGGAGACGGCGCAGGTTCTTGCTCTGACCGCGGACGTGGTCAAGACGCGATTGCACAGAGGCCGCCTGGCAATCCGCCAGAAGCTGGACGAGTATCTGCAAGGAGGATTGAATGGAGCCCCATCGAACCGATGAAAAGTGCCGGGAAATCTTCTCGCTGCTCTCCGAATATCTGAATCTGGAACTGCCGCCCGACGCCTGCCGGGAGATCGAGGCACATCTCGCCGGCTGCCCACCCTGCATCGAGTTCGCCGACAGCCTCCGCAAAACCGTGGAAATGTGCCGCAGCTATCAACCGGCCGAACTGCCGGGACCGCTCGGGGACCAGGCTCGGAGGGAGCTCCTGGATGCTTACCGGAAAATGCTTGGCGGCCGGAAAACACTTTCCTAAAAATGTGCCGCGAGAAGCCTACTTTATCCAATTTCTCACTACATTAAGGTGGTTTGAGTACGAAGTTGCCGAAGTGGTCTGAATCCAGTAGGCGTGAGCTGACCGCTAGAACGGGAACTATCTGCCGGGAGATAAAGTCCGCTAGAGTAAGACAGCGTGGGATGGAACCGAAAGTGGGTACGCTTGCCGGCGTGCATCACGGGCGGCACCGCCGCCGTTCGATCCTTTGGATTCGTGAATTTTGGGCTTTGTTGAGAAGAAGTGAACCCTGAAGCTGCCGGTTGATCGTGGACGGATGGTCGGCCACACCTTGCAAAACTGTTCCCGGACGATCGAGATAGTTGCCAGTTCGCCCGTCGCCAGACTGGATAAGGTCGCGAGTGCTACGCGCGCGGATTACGCTCCTGTCCGGGGCTTGTCGGTGGCTCGTACGTCGACCGTGAATGAACATTTCACGGGCGGGTGACCAGACCCACTATTGCGCCTCACGCCCCAATGGCCGAAAGCGTCCCTCTTGGGTTTTGGACCTCGCGAACGGCAATCGAATTGCGATCGACCAGCCGGGAGGGAACTGAAATGATACCCACGTTTCGATTTCCTGCATTTGTCGTGTGTTTGTTCGCCGCAAACTTTGCCGGACTTGTCGCGCAAGACCAGAAAGCTCCCGAGAAACTCGTGTTAGCGACGAGGCGGGAACCATCAGTCGTACCCTGTTCATCGGCCTGGCGATGATCGAATCGGTAGCGATTTATTGTTTCGGGGCCATGATCCTGATTTTCGCCAATCCGTTCTGGAATCACGTCATTTCGAATACTTGAGGATAGCCGTGCTGAATCGATTGGTTCACCGTCGTCGCGCAAATCGTCAACTCCGTGGTCCTGGTGGCTCTCATGAAACGCTTCGGACGATCGCGAAGCTCGCATCGCCGAGCAGCTCGACGAAGCCGCGCACCAAAAGAAGCAGGTCGAGATTGAAATGCAGCAGGTGCAGCAACAGACTTCCGAACTCCGAACTCGCGGCGACCAGATCATCGCGTGTGCGCGCGTTGAGGTGGACCGTAAGAGGAATGAAATGACCGAAGCCGCACGGAATTCCGTTCGCGGCCTGGAAGAAGGACGGCGAGACGACTTGCGCCTGAAACAAACGATTTTTCAGCGAAGTCCGGCATGCTGCGGCAGCCATCACCCGCGATGTGCTGGCCGATCTTGCGAGCGCGGATATAGAGCACGGCGCGGTGCAGGCCTTTCTGGAAAAATTGAAATCTTTCGACGCAGTCGCCCACAAGAAGCTCTCGGTCAACGGACCGGCGGTGGCGAGCGCCAAGGAACTTCCGTTGGAGCTACAGCACCAGATTGAATAGACGATCGACAAGATTGTGGAAGCTCCCGTGTCCCTGCGCTTCGAGCAGGCGCGGGAAATGGCCTGGGGTGCTGCGTTGCAAGGGGATGGGCAACGAATCGGCTGGACCCCCGATACCTATCTGGATTCATTTCGAAGAGAAGCTGAAAAACGCCCTTAACCAGTATATGGAGTCGGTCCTGTGAGGGCCGCCATGCGCAAGCGTGCGGACAGACGCAAATGTTAGAAACCGCCTCCACCTCGACGCTCGGCTCTTCGCTGAGAGACACGCTAGCAGCGCGAGGTGAAACGGGCTGTTTTCACACCGCGGCGAAAATTGGCTGAGCCTATCTGGCCCGAACGAAGGAGCCGCCCAAGTTTCCGATCAGGGCTGCTGGCGCGTACCAGAAGCGTGTGTTATCTTTGGCCGCCGAAAAGATGGCGGAACCGACTCCTTGTAGGCCGCGCGGGGTGCCTTTCCCGAACAGTTTTCGCATCAGGAGTCCGAGATTCGCCGCGCCCGAGTGCACGACCAATCGTTTCAGAATATTTTCCCGGCCGCGCAAATGCAGGCGCCGCATGCCGCCGCGATCATACAAGTGTTGATTCCATCGTTCCAGTTTCTCGCCGCGTTGCCGTAACAATCGCAGTCCTCGCTCGCCACGAATGCGCCGCCGATTCGCGTACACCGCTTGTTGTTCCCGCTCTTGTTTTGACCATCGCTGCCGCCCGCGATGCGGTTCCGAACAGTACGTGCGCACGCCCCACTCGGTCAGTTCACTCACCACCGCGCGGCTGTGATAGCCCTTGTCGGTGACCACTTCGCGCGGCCCCTCCACGCTCATCTGCTTGGCGACTTCATCGTTGTCGGCATCCGCCACCACCGTTGCGATGCGCTCACCCGCTTCGGCCACCGTCTCCGGAATGGTCGCCGTGTCGCCTTCATCGGCTCCGGGCAGCGTGACGGCGACAATCGCTCCCGTCTCCATGTCCACCGCGTGCTCGGCCTTGTGAGCCAGATGCGTGCGACCATCTTTCATCTTCGTGATGCGTGCGTCGGGATCGTGCGGATGCGTCCAGTCGTCGTTCGATCCCTTCTTCGGACGCTTCCGATCCAGCTTCGCCAACTGCTCGCGCGTGGGCGTTTCGATGCCGCTCTCTTTCGCCAGCCGCGTGAGGAACTCTTCGTAGCGCTCTCCGCTGTCGCGCCGCACAATCGACCGCAACGCCGCGTTGGCCTCCAGCGTCGTCGCGTCCACGCCAATCGTCGTGCCCTTCAGCAGTTTCTTTTTCGGCCAACACCGCCAACACCCACTGGAACACGGCCTGATGCGTTTCCACGTCCATCAGCCGCCGGGTGCGCGAGATGGTCGAATGATCCGGCACGCTTTCGTCCAACGCGATCCGCACGAACGATCGAATCGACAGACTATCGCTGGCACGCCACGCGATTCCACGCTCCGAATCGATCCCTTCGAAATAGCCCACCATCAGCAGCCGGAAATAAATCCCCGGCGCCAGCCCCGGCCGACCCACTTCGCCGGCATAGAAATCCGTGCACAGCGTTTCGACGTATTCGTCGAACTTCTTCTCGTCCAGGATCTGATTCAGCCGCTGATAAAACGGATGGCTCGCGCTCACCGGCAGCGCCGCCGTCGGCGTCCACAATCCTTCTTGCCGCACCCGCTTCCTTCGTCGCCCCATCGCCATGATCTTAAGACGATCAGAACGCTCCCAAAGTCACACTCGGAACCGCGTTTCACCACAGGCTGCTAGAGGCGATCCATCGCGTCCGAAGCCACTTCACGCTGTCTCCGTCGATGGTGGAATACGGTGTCGTGACCTATGTAGGCCCTGCCGTGGCCGGGTCCGCGGTTACCCAACGTGAAATCGGAAGAGCTGGTCTTGAGGCTCTCCCAATTGGACACGACGCGACCGGTACGAGTAGTGAGCGCCCGAATAGATTCGCATTCCGAACTGCGCAAACCGCTGCTGTCGCGCCCGCAGCGTATCGAGCGTGAGCTCCCCTTCGCCAAATTCCAGCCACACCCACTTGAGGCCAATCTGTTTGAGGCAGCGCAGGTCGTCATCGCCGACGCTCGCGGCAACCAGGCGGTGGCACAGCTCGGCATTTCGCGGATCACCTTCTTCTATCTTCGCGGGCCGCGCCAGGAGGGGCATGCCCGTCGTTGCCAGAGCCGACCAGAGAAACTGGCGACGAAGCATAGAATTACATTATTGCCGGACTAAGGTGCCGTCAAATTCGATCATGCAGTTGCGCGGCGAAGGCAAGGGGAACACCGTCACACTCTAGAAACAGCTTGACATGATATCTGATATCGTATAGAGTAATTCACAATACGGTCTTAGAAGTCGGCGTAAAGGGCTTCCACGGAAAAGAGGGCGGACTATGTTTGTTTCGCGATGTTTACGCGTTTCGTTTTTTGCCTGCACGTTATTCCTCAGCCTAAATGTGGCGTTCGGCCAGCTTGATCGCGGAACCATTACTGGAACCGTGATCGACCCGCAAGGGGCAGCCGTCGTCAACGCGACAATAAACGTCACGAACATAGCCACCGGCGTTTCGACCGCGACTACTACGACCACCTCTGGCGATTTCACAGTTCCCTCGCTGCTGCTCGGTACTTACAGGGTGCAGGTGGAAGCACAGGGATTTAAGCTGGCGATTCGAAATAACGTCATCGTCTCGGCCGCATCCACCGTTCGAGTTGACGTGGCGCTTGCTCTCGGCGCCGTGTCGGACCGAGTCGAAGTAGAAGCTGTCGCGGCACCGATCGCGAGTGACTCGAGCAGCGTGACGACGACACTTACGAACAAGCTTGTCGATAGCGTTCCGCTGGAAGTAAGCGGTCAGATGCGCAACGTATTCAATCTGACAACGCTCACGCCGGACATCACGCTGGGAGCCTCTGGACTGTATAAAGTCGCTGGCGGGCAGGACGGAGGCTGGGACATGCAAATGGACGGAATGTCGATCACGCCCACCTCCGACGGCAAGACGGCGGCCAGGGTCGTGGTGACGGCGGTTCCGGTGGATGCGATCAACGAGTTCACGGTCGAGAACAGCTCCGGCATGAAAGCCGAGTATGGCCAGAATATGGGGCTGATCAATTTCACGACCAAGTCCGGTACGAATCAGTTCCACGGCGACGGGTTCGACTTCCTGCGGAATAGCGCCATGGATGCGAAGGGCTTCTTCGCGACATCCAATCCGCGATTGCAGCAAAATGATTTTGGAGCGACGTTCGGCGGACCCTTTTGGATTCCCAAGGTGTACAACGGGAAAGACAAAACATTTTTCTTCTTGAGTTATGAGGGCTATCGTAACCGGCAGGGAGCTCAGCCAGGGTACTTCACCATTCCAACGCCGGCCGATTATCAAGGAGACTTCAGCGGATACACCAACAGCGCGGGAAAGATGATAGCGCTTTACGATCCCGCGAGCACGGCTCCCAATCCCAGCGGGAGTGGATATATTCGCCAGCAGTTTCCAAACAACCAGCTTCCGCTCAATCTATTGAGCCCGTTCGCGATTAACTACAGCAAACTCCGATCACCGACGATGGTTCCGAACGTTCCCGGCGTCATCGTTAACAACTATTACGCACAAACGGGTTCAACCGTCTCACCCTTCGATAAGGGTACAGCCAGGATCGATCATCGGCTCAGCGACAGCGATAGTATCGGCGGCTTTTTCATGCGCGCCGAGACGTCTACGGTAGCAGGATCGAACGGTGGCCCTGGATTACCTGCTCCTTATACTGACCTGACAATCCAGAATATCAAGTCAACTTACGGCAATCTATTCTGGACCCATATCATCGATCCGCACGACGTCAATTCGCTGCGTTTCAATCAGCTGAAAGGTTACGGGTTCGTCAACGCCCAAGCATGCGCAGATCCAGCGATGCATTGGGGAGCGCTGATTGGCGTCCAGAACGTGCCTGGACCAGACCAGTGTATGCCACCGGTGACATTCACAAACGTTTATACCTCCTATGCGACTGTGCCGGGCGGCCGGGGACGGGATGACAGCTGGCTTTGGACTCTGGCGGAAGCCATCACCATCGTTCGCGGTAAGCACACGTTTAAAGCCGGGTTCGATTTCCAAAAAAATAACTGGGCAGGCGGAGGCTCAGAGGCTGGAAACGGGGCCTATGGTTTCTCGCAACTCGCGACCGCTGTTCCGGGCGATCAGTCTCAGGCGACCGGGAACGCGTTCGCTTCCTTTCTGCTCGGAATACTCCGTACACGGTCCAGGTATCCACGCCGCGCCGTGAGGTATTCGATTCTCAAGAACCTCGGTAGCTTCTTCCAGGATGACTGGCGGTTGAACTCAAAGCTCACTCTCAATCTGGGCGTCCGGTATGACTACTCGTTCCCTTACGCTGGTGGTGCCGTCGCCCCTGGCGTACAGTCAGGGTATTCGACTCTCGGTCCTACAACTCCTAATCCAGGAGCTGGCGGGGATACCGGGCGCAATCGTCTACACCGGGACGGTGCCGGGGCGTACGGGAAGCACCGCGCCTTTCTCCACATGGCCTTGGGAAATCGAGCCAAGAGTCGGGCTGGCTTATTCGTTTAGGCCGCATACGGTTTTGCGCGCGCTTAGTTTCCGCGCGACTTTTCGAGGCGCTTCGCATTCAAGGCGGTACGGGCGACTACGACGGCTTCATCACTGACACGACTTTCACGAGCTCCGATCTGAATATCAATAGTTTTCCCGCGAACACGACTCTTGCTGCGCCGAATTGGGTTCACGTACCCAACCTGTTGCCTACGGTTGATAACGGCACGAATGTCACTTACTGGGATAAGTCACAGGCGGGCATTCCTGCGCAGTATTGGACCTATGATTTCGACATCCAGCAAGAACTGTCCACGTCCACCGTGCTGACGATTCGTTATAACGCAGTCAGGGGTGAGCATCTCACATCGCAGCTAACGCGTCCGAACCAGATCAGCCCTTCGTATCTGACCAGCCTTGGGCCGACACTGCTCACGTCCAGTATCAACTCAGCCGCCGCGAGGGCGGCCAACATACCAATTCCATACGCCGGTTTTGGGGGCACGGTAGAACAAGCTTTGTCGCCGTTTCCTCAATATCAGACGCTCGCTCTAAATGAGGAGCACCGTGGCGACTCGACCTATAATGCATTCAATCTGAAGTTGGATCGGCGCCTTTCAAAAGGGTTCACGATGCTAGCTTCCTACACGTTTTCGAAGATGTTCAGCGATGCCGATTCTTTTGCGAGCGGTACCGCGGCGATGAACAGCTTCAACCTGAGATTGGCGAAGTCACTCAGCGTGGATGACCAGACGCATCTTTTGCGTTTCTCGCTCAACTACGACTTGCCCTTCGGTAAGGGACGGCAATACCTGGATAGCGGGGTCCTTTCTCATATCGTCGGAAACTGGAGTCTTTCGGGTAGTGCGGAATACTCCTCCGGGACACCTTTGGGCATCGCCACGGGTGTGACGCTTCCCATTGGAGGCGGCGCGGACCTGCCGTTCATCACGTCATACACAAACTGGCGCGCCTCCTACGCAGGTTCCTTCAATCCTTTCGGAGACCTTTGGTGGAACCCTGCTGCTTTCAATCAGCAACCACAATCGATTCTCACAACAACCATGGGTAATTCGACGGTCTTGAATCCCAAGACACGCCTCCCGTGGAATTTGAACGAAAACGTAAATCTTTCCAGAACCTTTGCGATTAGGGAAAGAGTTCGGGTAACGCTGAGGGCTGAAGCTTTCAACGTGCTGAATCGTACGGTGTGGGCGGCGCCGAATACTACTCTGACCTCCGCAGCGTTTGGCCAGGTCAGGGCGCAGTCCAATACTCCGCGGCAGATGCAACTGGTCCTTAAGATTTACTTCTAGAGCGCGAAACGGAGACTTATCGTGAAAAACATTTGCATCCTGCTGCTTGTTATGTGTGCGGGAACGGCTGCCGCGCAGTCCAATGAAGACATCCAGTCCCGTGCGATATGGATCAATGCCGGAGGGTCGGTGATGGGAAGCACCTACATCGGGACGCCTCAGTTGACAGGAGGCGGCGCCGACGATCTCGGTCTAAAAGGGGGTGCGTTGTTCACGGTTCGGTTCGACCTGAGCCAGGGCGAGCACATCGGCCACGAATTTCAGTACCTAAACAGCCGCATGCAGGTGCAATATAACTACGAGCCAGGTTCACCGCAGCAAGGTGCGGCGATCAATCAGGGCGATTACAATTTTCTCGGTTATATCAACAAGAGGGCGTCGAAAGTTCGGGTTTTCGGCACAATCGGCGGAGGTTTAACTCATTATGCGAGACCGTCGGACTCCGCGATCGGCTGCGAATCTCAAAACTGCACCGTCGCGTCTCAGCCGGCGACAACCGCGGGCAACAACAAGTTCGAATTCAACTACGGCGGCGGTGCGAAGTTCAAAATCACATCCAGATATGGATTCCGGTTGGATGTTCGCCAATATATAACGCCCAAGCCGTGGAATCTTCCGCTATCGCCAGGAGGATTGCTGCGCCTGACAGAGATCTCGGCTGGGTTCGGTATAAGCTTCTGAGGGCCCTAACCCTCCGCCACGACCGGATTCCGTAGTTCGCCGATTCCCTCGACGTGGATGATCACCTCATCGCCCGGCTTAAGGAGCCGCTGGGGGTTGCGTTTGAAACCGATTCCCCCTGGGGTGCCCGTTGCGATCACGTCCCCGGGCTCGAGCGTAACTACGCTGGAAATGTATTCAATGAGTCGGGGAATCTTGAAAATCAACTCCCGGGTGTTAGAATTTTGCAAACGCACGCCGCCGATTTCGAGCCAGATGTCGAGGGCATGGGGATCGGCGATCTCGTCTGCGGTGATAATCCAAGGGCCCATTGGCGCGAACGTATCGCACGTTTTACCTAGCAACCACTGGGAGGTGGCGCTTTGAATATCGCGCGCGCTGACGTCGTTCACAATGGTGTATCCGAAAACATGTTCCATTGCCTTGTCGGCCGGAATGTTGCGGCCGGCGGGACCGATAACAATCGCCATTTCCGCTTCGTAATCCGGAGCCTTAGAGGCGTTGGGCAGAACAATCGCGGCGCCCGGTCCGATGACGACATTCGTGAACTTATTGAAAACCGTGGGCACATCCGGCACCTGCTGGCCGGTTTCCTTGGCGTGGTCCAGATAATTGAGTCCGATGCAGATCAGCTTGGGAGGGCGGGGCACTGGCGCCAGCAGTTTAACTTCTTCCACGGCATAACGGGACCCGGCCGGCTCAAGTTTGCCGCCAGAAGCGATCACCGACAGCATGTCCGCGCCAAAACCCGTCACTTTTTCATTCGAGAGCACACCGGCTTCAGGTTTGCCCCCATTAACGTTAAAGGTCACTAGTTTCATCAGGATATATGATACCATGTCTGATGTACGATCTGGCTGCTCCAACGCAAGTTTTCTTGCGTTTTTAAAGACCATGCCCAGGGAGTTCGCACATGCTAGCCAATAAAGGCGCTGCGTCGCTGACCAGAGTCCCGGGCATACGGTGGCGGATCCTCGCGTTGATCTTCCTGGCAACGACGATAAATTATATTGACAGGCAAAGTATTTCCCTACTATTTCCTGTCATGAGCCGACCAAGCGAGCTCAACCTGACGCCGTTGCAGTATTCGCGGATTACATCCGCTCTTTTGATCGCATACATGATCAGCCAATCCGTGTCGGGAAGGTTTTTTGATCGCTTCGGAGCCAGGATCGGATTCAGCGTCTCGATTATAGTTTGGTCGCTGGCCGCGATGGGCCATGCGTTCATCACCGGCGTCGCCAGCTTCGCAGCACTTTCTTTTCTCCTGGGATTCGGCGAAGCAGGGAACTGGCCAGGGTCGGCAAAGGTAATTGCGGAGTGGTTTCCGGTGCGGGAGCGCGCGTTAGGTATGGCGGTCTTTAACAGCGGCGTTGCCATGGGATCCGTCATCGCTCCGCCGCTGATCATCGCGTTACAATTTAAATTCGGCTGGCGCGCTACTTTTCTTTGCGCGGGCGCCTTGGGTTTTCCGTGGCTCGTAGCGTGGCTCTCGGTTTATCACACGCCGGCCACGCATCCTAGAATTACAGAGGAAGAACACGAGCTGATCCTGGAGGGCCGCGGCGTTTCCAGTTCCTCGGCGGGAGCCGTTCTCTCGCTAAAGAAACTGTTGCAATACCGGCAGGTTTGGGCAGTCGTCCTGGCGCGTTTCTTTGTGGATCCAGTCTGGTGGCTTTTCGTGCTTTGGCTGCCAGAGTACTTAACGAAAGCTCGAGGTCTGAGTCTGAAGCAAATCGGTATGTGGGCCTGGGTACCTTATTTAGCGGCAAGCGCCGGAAGCCTCTTCGGAGGGTGGCTGGCGGGCCGTTTGATTAAAGAGGGTATGACCGTGAACAGGGCCCGCAAGACTGTGATTATCATCGCCGCGTGCATGACGCCGGCGGGGCTGCTTGCGGCACGGGCCCAGAGCACCTTCGCGGCATTGGGGTTCATCAGCTTGGTGCTGTTTAGCTTCCAGATGTGGGTCGGCAACGTTCAAACCTTGCCGAGTGACTTCTTTCCGAAGGAGCTGGTGGGAAGTGTGGCGGGACTCGGCGGCACGGGAGCCGCGATTGGAAGCATGATCTTTACTCTGACGACAGGCTGGATAGTTACGCATTTTTCCTATGCCCCGGTCTTAACGATTGCCGGACTCCTTGCCCCGGTCGGTACGACTGTCCTGTTCTGCCTGGCGGGCCGGATCCAGCGCATCTCGCTCGATCCGACTTCGACTCCCCTCCAGGCTGCGCAAATCACTCCCGCTCCTACATAAAAATATGCCCATCCATACAAACCACAACTCTCAAGAAAATCCGTTTGAACCCCTACCCTCTCTCCAATTAGGGTCGCGTGTGTATCAGGCACTGCTCGATAAGATCGTGAGTGGCCTATTTGAGTTTGGGGCGCCCTTGAGGCCGGATGCTATCGCCCGACAACTTTCTGTCAGCACTACTCCTGTGAGAGAGGCTCTCCATCGATTAGAGAGCAGCAATCTGGTAGTGAAGCATCCCAACCAGGGATGGGTGGTTCGGACGTTCACGAAGCAACAGATCAGGGAGCTTTATGAATTCCGCGCCGCTCTAGAGTCGTTCAGCGTGCGCCTAGCCTGCGAGCGGAGGACGGACGAAGATGTTGCGGGCCTTCGTGACTATCAATTAATAGGTGAGCGTGCCCTCGCTAACGGCGACACGAACGCTTACAGAATCTACAACCGCGATCTGCATGCGGCGTTTTGCAGGGCGGCCCGGAACTCCTACGTCTCGACGGTCATGGGGCAGGTCGGCCTCCAAAGCGAAATGCTTTCGTCAAAGACGATTCGCATGGCCGGCCGGCCCTCTCGCGGAATTGAAGAGCACGCCCGCCTCACGGAGTTCATCGCGTCGCGCAACTCGACTGCCGCGGGTGCTCTGATGGAGCACCATATCTTGAGCGCACTGGATGATATTTTGCGGCTTGGGCTTGCCGAGGGTGTTTCGACTTCGTGATCCGCTCAAGAATTAGAAAACTATTTTGTACTTCTTTGCCTCGAGCTTCGGGATGTTGAGATCCGGGACTTTTTTCAGATCGGCCCAGGATTTGAAACTACCGTGACCTTCGCGGTAGTCGAGGATCGCTTGTGCCTCCTTCGGCGATAGATCCAGTAGTTCCTTGAGGTCTTTCAGCGTCGCTGTATTGATATTGACTTTACCCGCCGCGGACTTACCGAAATTCTTACTCAAGTAAGTTACGATTTCCTCAAGTTCCTCGTCACTTCCCGTTGCACCCTTGGCCACCATGTCATCGACGGTGGCGGCCCAACCATCCCTGCTCTTACCTACGCCCAGCAAAATATCGGCGGGGTGGCATTGACCGCAGATCTTCAGAACCGCATCCTTTCCCGGTCCGTCGGGAAACTTGGATTGTCCAGGGGCTTGCGGGACCAACAGAACCAAGCCAAAGATTCCCAATACCTCAATCTTGGAGAAATGACGATTCATAGGAAAAACGGACAGCTCAGGAAGGGGGCAGGTCCTGGACGTCGCTGCAGTACTCGACCCCAAGCTCTTTAAGTTTGGCCCTTAGTCCAAAAAAGTCGATGCTCAGTTTCCCTTTGCGAAACTGTTCGCGGGCCGCCTCTTCTTTCTCGATCCGTTGCTTGCCGAGCGCGACGACTTCAGCGGCTCGCTCCCTCGGGACTACGACGACTCCATCGGAATCCCCAACAATCACATCGCCAGGATTCACGAGGACACCAGCACAGACAACGGGAATATTCACCGAGCCGGCGCTCGCTTTCACCGTGCCTTGAGCGCAGATCGCCTTGGCCCATACCGGAAACTGCATTACAGCGAGCTCTGCCGTATCGCGTACACCCGCGTCTATAACCAACCCAACGACGCCGCGGGACTGGCACAACACACCAAGCAGATCGCCGAACATTCCGTCCGTCGACTCCGAAGTCGTTGTCACCACGAGGACATCGCCGGGCACGCAGACTTCGATGGATGCGTGGATCATAAGATTGTCGCCCGGCTGGCAGGATACGGTCACCGCGGGTCCGGCAATTCTCGAGTTGGGATAAATGGGACGCAGATATGGCCGTGCCAGGCCGGTGCGCGCCTGCGCTTCGTGTACCGTGGCGGTGCCGAGTTCGCGGAGCGCGGAACTAATCTCCGGATCAGGCCGGTGAATATTTTGAAAAATCCTTGGCTTTAAGGTCATGGTTCTGTGATCTGCCGAAGGATGCTCCGAACCACGCTTCGACGTGAGGTTCACTTGATTCCCTTTCTGACCCACTCCGTCATCACGTTCGCATCTAGGGCTCTATGGTAACGCGAATACATACAATTTCCCTGGAGTTACGGGGTCGCCCAGATAACTATCCCCGCTGGCCATGATCGCCACAAACTGCTTTCCACCCTTTCCCTCATATGTGATGGGAACCGCATGAGCAGGGGCGTGGAGCTTCGTGACCCACAACTCCTTGCCGCTTCTCGAATCGAACGCGCGGAACTTTTTGTCAAGCGTCCCGCCGATAAATACCAATCCTCCAGCGGTCACCGTGGTCCCGCCAATATTCAAAGCCCCGGTCTTCGGAATGCCCTTGGCGGTCAGTTCGTCATACTCGCCGAGGGTGACTCTCCATACAACATCGCCGGTGTTCACGTTGACGGCGCTCAGTTCCCCCCATGGGGGCTGTTGACAAGGCCATAAGGTCTCCGGCTGCCAGAACCGGGCGCGGGGAGAAAGAGCGGGGCCCTTGCGGACCCATCGCTCGCCACCCGGGCTCTTTGCCAGCCTGAAAATCCCACCAAGGTTTTGGGTGTTGGTGAAAATATAGCCCAGTTGCGGGTCGTACGATGCTCCCCCCCAATTCGCTCCACCCAGAAAACTGGGAAACACAACTCGCTGTTTAGCGCCGTATTGAGCGTAAAGATCGCCGGTCATGGACCCGCCTTCACTTGCCAGCAATTGCTTGCAAAACGCCTCATGTTCCGGGGTCACCGTTGAAATCTCGTCCGGTTTGAAGCTAGTGCGCCCGAGCGGAGATGGTTTCACCGGAACCGGTTGCGTCGGCCAGTTTTCGTCGCCGGGAGTTGGATTATCGCGGGCGACCTCCTGCTCCTTCACATCATAGATAGGCTTGCCCGTCGTGCGGTCGAAGATGAACAAAAGCGTCTGTTTCGAGATTTCGGCTACCGCCGGAATCTTCCGGCCTTGGCGGATCACGTCAATTAATACCGGAGGAGCCGTCAGGTCATAATCCCAGTTGTCGTGGTGGGTCGTTTGAAAGTACCACTTCAACTTTCCCGTTGTGGCTTCGAGCGCCACCAGGGACGATCCGTAAAGATCCGAACCCTTACGCTCGCCGCCCCAGTAATCGGGAGTTGGCGTGCCGAGGGGAACAAAAACAATTCCCCGTTGCAGATCGACCGTCATGACGCCCCAACAGTTCGCGCCCGATTTGTCCTCCCACTGATCATCCGCCCAGGTATCGTGGTTCGGCTCCCCTGGCCGCGGCACGGTGTGGAATGTCCACACCAGTTTTCCGTTGTGTACATCCCAGGCGCGAATATCGCCTGACGGACCCAAGCTCGGACTTTCCTGCGTGTGAGAACCGGTAATGACCAGGTTGCGATAGATGGTGGGCGGCGAAGAAAGCCCGTAGGGGTTATCTGGATACTTGTCGGCGACCCCCTGCCTCAGGTTCACGATGCCCTCATTGCCGAATCCAGGCACCGGTTGGCCGGTTTTGGCGTTCAGCGAAATCAGTAATCCGTCTGTTGTTCCAAACACGATCTGAGGCGGAGATTTGCCGTCGCCCGGCCAATATGCGATTCCACGATAGGCGGGGGTGCCCGGCGACGCGTATTTCCAGATTTCCTTTCCGGTATCTGGCTCCAGCGCGACAACCCGGCGGTAGGGCGTCGACATGTACATCACGTTCCCAATTACCAGCGGCGTCGTTTCCGAAAGGCTCGGGCGGCGAGGCGTATTTTCAGCAGCCGACTTTGATCCTGGGGCGAGGGCTGCGTTCGCCTCCGTATCGTATATCCAGGCCAGGTGAAGCTCCGATACGTTTTTCGTATTGATTTGCTTAAGCGGCGAGTAGCGCGTCGCGCTCGGGTCGTGTCCGTAAACGGGCCAGTCGGTCTGGCCAAAAAGTGCTGACGGGATAAGTACGAGAAGCGCTGTTGTGATGGAAGTCCACATGGTTGGTGTTTAATTCTCGAGCTCTGTCCGAAGCCGTTAAAGGAAACGGCATTCGCACTAAGGAGATGACGGCGCGGGCTGCATCGGTCGAGGTGTCACATCGGCGTTTGTCATTCCCATAGCCCATTTCAGCGCTTCGAGATACATCGTCTGCAGCAGCGGATTGTCCCAGGAATCGATTTCGTGATTCAATGCCGAAAAGAAGACGCGCCCCTTGCCGTAGTTCTTTGCCCAAACGAGCGGAAAATCCTGGTCGGTTCGATGCACCAGGGGCTTCTTCATATCTAGGTTTCTGGTATCCAGCCGCACGAGGACGCGAATGTCTTTCCGCGAGAAGTCCTTGGTTTGATAGAACTCTTCGCGCAGGGAATAGGGGGAGGGGAACTGTCTCATCGCCGGGAAGTTGCGATCCTCAATAATCACGGGTGCGGTGATAATTCCCCACGGATGCTCGTCGTAGCGCCCCCCGAGCATTTCTCCGAATTCCGCCCAGTGCGGAAACGCCAGCTCGGATGTGTGAACCGCCACAAAACCCTTGCCATCGTCTTTGATAAAGGAGAGAAGATCCGCCTTCTGGTCCGGCGCCAAATCGATTCCGGCAGCACCATAAAAGAAAATGGCGTCGAACGCGTTAAGATTCATGAGGCTTCTGCCGGGCGTGGCATCCGGCCCAACCTGCATCATGGTCCGCTTCGTAATCACCTGCGAATCGGTGCGGATAATCGTGTCATACAGGCCTGAATCGTGTCCGAGCTTTTCGATCGTCGCGATGGCGTGCCAGATAGATTCGTGTTGCGAGCCATTCCGCACGTCGGCCCATGCCAGCACGTGCTTTCTATCAGACCTCATCCCGGGACGAAATCCATTTTGATTCTGTTGGCCCCCTCGCCGCGGCTGTGACGGGGGTTGAGAGAAAAGTGCTCCAGCGGCTGAGAGCAAGCTCAAAACTGCCAGCGAAACGACGAGAACGGAACGAGATTCTCGGGAAGACATAGCCAGACTCCTCCGGCGATAGCGATTCAAGATAACTGCTAGACAATATCATATATCTGATATAGTGTCAAGGAGCGGGAGGATATGAGCTTGAGCACAGCTTCGAACGCGCCTGTTTCGTCTACTTTATCGCGCGATATGACGTACCCTCAACCTGGGTTTGAGGATGTCGGCTTTATGACTTGCATGACCCTTGTTTTGCTCGGTAACTATGCGCAGACCGGGCACTTCGGCGGACCGCTTGCCTACACACCCTTGAACGTCGCGGCACATCTGGCCGGCCCGGAGAACGGCGGCCTGCGCTTCGATTACCGTCGTCCGAAGCATCCCTTCGGCGACAAGTTCCTGCTTGCCGGCGGCCACAATGTTCCTACAGGTTATGCCCTGTGGATGGTCATGGGCCAAGCCATGGAACGCCGGTACAAATTGACGGGCGATCCGCGCTATCTGGTCGATCCGAACGTCGCCATTCTGCCCATCGATGCGCTTGGATTCCGGCGCGGCGCGGGCGCGATGAAGACTCTGCTCAGCGGCCTTGGACTGGAGGATCATCCGTTGTTCGCTCAAGCCAAAACGAGGGGCATCAAGGCGCTGGCAGGACACTCCGAAACGGTGGACGTGACCAACGACGTGAACGGCGGACCATCGGGCGTCGGCATCGCGACCGCGGCCGGAAAAGCAGCGTTCTGGGATATCGTTGGCGCGGTCAACTCGCTAAGTTCCCCGAAAATCATCGCGCTCGAAGGAGAATTTGCGATGACGGAAGGGCACGCGCAGGAATTAAAAACGCAGGCGCTCGCGCTTCAGGTTGGCAAGCGCCTACGCGTGTTGCTTTCCTACAACAACGCTGGGATCGACGATGCGCTGCTGGGCGGCGTGATCGCCTCCAAATATTCCGGCTACGATCTCGTTCAACAGTGGACCTCTTATGGATGGAACGTCCTGCAAGTCGAAGACGGCGCCGATTATCGCCAGATCGCCGAAGCATTCAAGGCCATGGAAGATTGGGATCCCTCAGACCGGCGCCCCATCACCCTTATCGCCAAGACCGTGAAGGGCTATTGGCCCAGAGCTGTGGATGGAACGATACCGGGCCACGGCAAGCAGCTTGTCAGTTATCAAAGCCATCCTTACGGCCTGAAAATGAATTCGGATTACTTCGTCGCGTTGGCGAAGACGTTCGAAGATCACTACGGTGTGGAGTTTTTGGGGATTCGCCAAGGGCACGTCGCCGATCCCCGCGAACGGCTGATTCAGTTCAAGACCAACATCGACGTTGTGATGTCGCTTCTCGACCGAAACGGACTTGGCGATTGGCTAGCGGACCGGTTGGTGGAAATCGGCGACACCGTGAAAGACGACGCCGCGAAGCGTTTCGACAGCCGGCGGCGATTCGACGTGAACAACGACCCGTTCCTCGACGAGAGGCTGCGCGTCGGGAATCTTCCCGTTGAGCCGCAGAAGGTCACGGCCACGAATCCGGTGTCGGGCGAGGAGAAGCAGGTCTCGATTACACTATTCCGCAAACCTGGCGAAATCGCCGGTCCACGCCGGGCCATTTCCGGAGTCATTTCGTGGATGAACTTTGTAACGGACAACCGGTTCATCACGCTTGCAGCCGACCTGTCGGAATCGATCAACGTCGAACACGGCAGCTTGTGGGGGCATTACGACCCGGTATCGAATCCCGTGGGGACCCGAATGAAGGCTGCGATCCAGGAAGCAGGCAATGTGTCAACCGCGATCGGCCTGGTCAGCCAAAGCGCGAGCGTCGACCCGCAGAAATTCTCGGGTGTTTGGGCCTTGAGCGGCACCTATGGCGCCTTTACTCCGCTTATGTATACGCCGGCGCGCGTATGGAGCCAGCAGAATCAGGACAGCAAGTTCCGGATGGGCGTACTTCACATCCTGGCCGGTCACTCGGGCCCGGAGACCGCCGCCGATGGCCGCACGCATTTCGGCATCTTTGCCACTCAGGTGTGGAAGCTGTTCCCGCGCGGGCAATCGATTCACCTGAATTTTTGGGATTACAACGACGTCGCGGCGGGTTATTTTGCCGCTGCTGAGATCGCGGCCCGCGACCGTAAGACTGGAATCATTTCGATCGAAGTTGCAAGACCGGACTTCCCGGTCGCCGATCGCAGCAAATTCGCAGATCCGGATTTGAAGGCAGCTGCGAAAGGCCTATACGTGATCCGCGATTTTGCCCCGGGCATGCCGCGGCACGGATACGTGATCGCCCAGGGTTCGAGTTCGACAGTGAACCTCGTAAGCCTCCTGCCGCAGCTGGAGGCGGCCGGGATTAACGTCAAAGTGATCGCCGCGATCAGCGAGGAGCTTTTTGATCACCAGTCCGACGATTATCGCAATGAAGTGCTGCCTCCCGCCGCGATCTACGATGCCATGGTAGTCAGCACGGGAACCCGTCGCGTCTGGCCAGTTCGTGACGTTGGCCCGCTCACCGACGAATACTCCCTCACCTCAGACTGGAACAACCAGTGGCTCACCGGCGGCCTCGAATCGGATGTGGTGGCCGAGGCGCACCTGGATGTCTCCTCGATCTATAACGGGATTCAAAGGTTTGCCGCAGAACGTGGCGAAAGATTGGCTCGGCAGTCCGCTCTTCTCGAAGAGTCGCAACGAGGATGAGAGGTGGCTACCGTGGAACGCCGCTTGGATTCTGGCGATAGTTCCAATCCGGACCCAAGGCAAACAGAAAGTATCGTGCGGTCGACATCCCGACGTTGCGCCAGCCGTGTTCCTCGTTAGACGCCACAAACGCGACCGAGCCCGGTCCCATCCTCGCGCTTTTTCCCGAAATCGTGACTTCCATCGTGCCTTCGCGAATGAGAATCACTTCTTCATGTACGTGATGATGCGGCGGATGAGGAACCTCGCCGGCGGGTAATTCTGTCTCGTGCAATTCCACCGCAAAACCAGAGTGCAGTTCCCCGTTGAAGATCGGGTGCGCGAAGCTTCGGGGGAGTCGTGCAGCCCTTTCTTCAATGCGAAACATTTCCGATTTTAGAGTTGGATTTTGACTCTGAGCCTCGGCGTTCCTCATTGCAAGCAGAGACAGACCAAGGTATCCAAAATCGCGGCGTGAGTGGGTCATGGAAAAGAGCTCCTTGTTATGAATTCGCGAGAATCGATGCAAGTATAGAGCAGGCGCAAATCACACGCAAATTGTGTCAGGAGATTCTTGGGTACTCGAGAAGTCCGACAGGTTGGTCCAAAATTAGCTTCTTCCCACGGCCATCAAGCCCTGTTGGGCAAGGGAATGGCAGTTTTCAGCCCACCATGGCGTCATTGATTAACAGGCACTTCTCGTTCCGGGCAGCCTATTCCAAGCAGGCCCCCGGATGTCCAGGACCGAGCTAAGCGAGATGCACGTACAGAGCTTGTCTGGTGGTTTTGTCGGCTTGATGCCGCTACTCCATGGTAATGTTCAACTGGCCGATAATGCCGAGTACCAAGCGATGGCCAAACCACCTGCTTCTGGCGGTGGCGTTGCATCGCCAGTAAGTTCTTTCAGTGCATCACGCGGAGTTGGACGTCCACTTGGGGGTTATGGCAGGTCAGCGCGTCATTCCTTTCGGGAATCGACTGGCATCTGATGTCGTGGCGCCTTTCCCCGCTCCGTTTTTTTGAGGATCTTGCCGCCATCGTATGATCCGGCGGCGCTAGCATGTTGAAACTGCTCCCGGCTCATCCTGAGCGCGATTTCGCGACCGGCCTAAAAGTACTCGGCTTCTTGGCATTTATCGGCGTTCCCAAATCATCGGGGCTCCCCGTTCGGATTCATCCCGGGGTTGTTCGCGTTCCTCTGCGGAACGCTTTGTAACCGCCTGATCCTTTGTGTGCAGCCAACGGTTAGTCCGGTCGCGAACTAAATCCTCCGAGTGAATACCGATTTGCCGGCCGACCCTGAGCGGATGGAGATGCCAAGTCGAACAAAGCGCTCGCTTAGAGACGTCCCTTGCGGAAGGGCTCAGTTAGAGTACGGATGCTTATTTCAGAATCCCGCACGATATATGGCAAAGCGGGAAAAATTCCGTTATTATCAGGGTTTGAGTTTATTTATGCCAGCTACGAAGAATGTCAGCGTTATGCCGAACAAGAACGCAAAGGCAGCCCGGGCCCGCGACACGTCCTTCTTCCACGCGCCAGAGCACCAGAGCCGCCACCCCCGGAAGAGGAAACGCCAATCCAAATGCAGGAGGCGGTAACGGACAGCCGAATCGCGGCGTGGCCGTGCTTGGCGATCGAGTGTTTTTCGCCACGGCTGACGCGCATCTGCTGTGTCTCAATCGTCTGACGGGTGGCGTGATGTGGGATATTAACATGCCTGTTTCCCCGGGCCGATACAGCGCGACCGCAGCTCCTCTGGTTGTCGGCGATTTGGTTATTTCGGGAATCGCTGGCGGAGATGGCCCGCTACGGGGCTTTTTGGCAGCGTTCAAAGTCACCACGGGTGAATTGGCGTGGCGCTTTTGGACGGTTCCGAAGCCGGGAGAGCCGGTATCGGAAACTTGGACCGGTAAGGCGATTGCCACGGGCGGCGGTGCCACATGGACCACCGGATCTTACGACGTGGAGACCGGCATCCTTTACTGGACCGTCGGTAACCCGTTCCCTGCGACCGACGGGGACGAACGCGAAGGGATCAACTTGTATACGAACTGCGTCCTTGCTCTTGAAGCGAAGACGGGCAAGTTGCGATGGTATTACCAATTCACTCCGCATGATCTTCACGACTGGGATGCGACGGAGCCAATGTTGCTGGTGGATACAAAATACGAAGGTCGCGACCGGAAGCTGCTATTACAGGCAAATCGCAACGGATTTCTATACGTTCTTGACAGGACCAATGGTGAGCTGCTGTTAGGTAAACCGTTCGTTAGAAAACTGAATTGGGCGAGTGGAATTGGGACCGATGGGAAGCCGCAGTTACTCCCTGCAAACAAGCCCACCAAAACAGGCATTAAAACATGCCCGGCGGTACGAGGTGCCACGAACTGGTATGCGACCGCCTTCGATCCCGATACGCATCTGTTCTACGTGATGGCGGTGGAGGATTGCAGTATCTACAAGCAATCACAACGAGGAGGGTACGAAGGCTATCGGGATCCGTCAGACTCCGGACTAAAGTACTTGCGCGCCTTCGATATCTCCACGGGGAACATTGTGTGGGAAGTCCCGCAGGTCGGCCCGCAGGAAGCAAACTACTCTGGAGTTCTCTCAACCGCCGGTGGACTCGTTTTCTATGGAGAAACCGGTGGCGGGTTTGCAGCGGTCGATGCCCAAACAGGGAAGACTCTTTGGACATTCAAGGCGAATGAGCCATGGAAGGCTTCGCCGATGACTTATTCGATCGACGGTCGGCAATACGTTGCGATTGCTTCTGGCGGAAACATTCTGGCTTTCGCCCTTAGTGCTCATTAGTCCGAATCAGGAGGTTTCAATGGATCGCAGATCGTTTCTTAAACTCGGAAGTGCTTCCATTCTTTCGCTTCCTGTGCTGGCGTTCCAGAATGAAAAGACCAAGCTAAAGATAACGGGAGTTCGTATTGTTCGGACGCGGCCGAAGCATCCTGCGCCGGCCTACACGCCAGCGCCCGGTTCATGGTCGACGAATAAGGTCGAAGTCGCCAATCCAATGTCCATCTATCCGGAGTATAAGGCGACCCGTTCTCTTTGGAATCCGGACCCCGGAAAATTCGGTGGATTTACGGTTGAGATCTCCACCGACAAAGGAGTCAAAGGATACGGAAACGGTGGCCCGGGAGGAGGCGCCGTGGTTGAGCAGCATCTGGTGAAGCTCCTCCTTGGAGAAAATCCATTCAATATTGAGCGTATATGGGACGTACTCTATCGTTCCACCATGCCCTACGGGCAGGCAGGCATCGCGATTAACGCGATCAGTGGCGTCGACCTGGCTCTTTGGGATCTGGTTGGGAAGGCGCTTGGATTACCAGTCTATGAGTTGTTGGGCGGTGAGAGTAAACCGCGAATTCCTGCCTATTGCACAGGTAATGATATTGAGCAACACGTGAAGTTTGGCTATAAACGACTGAAGTTGGCAATGGCTTACGGCCCTGCCGATGGCCTGGAGGGTCAGAAGAAGAATGTCGAGCTGGTCAAGCGAACCCGCGATCTGTTGGGACCTGACGGCGACATCATGCTCGATTGCTACATGGCTTGGAATGAGCAGTACACCATCGAAATGGCGGAAATGGTGAAACCGTATCGAGTCTATTGGATGGAAGAATGTCTCCAGCCCCGCGATTATGAGGGCTTCGGCCGCCTCCGAACGGAGATCAAGTCTACGCGCATTGCGACGGGCGAACATGAATACACTAGATACGCGTTTCGCGAGTTACTGGACCATCGGGGAGCGGCGATTTGGCAGCCCGATATCCACTGGTGCGGCGGCATGACTGAACTGCGCAGAATTGGCGCCCTGGCGGCTGCGTACGATATACCAGTCATCCCGCACGGGGGCGGGGCATTCGATTCGATTCATTTCATTCTCGCGACGCCGAACAGCCCCTGGGCGGAAACGTTTATGCCTCCTCCGGGCGGACCGGATGAGGTTTACAAAATGGGCTCTGCGCAGGAATCTGATGAAGCCCAAGCAGGCGTGAGTTTCGCGGTTTCGGCGATTTCGGTACACTGAGCGGTTTGCGGGATAGGGAACTCACCAAACTGCTGGGATGGCCGGGGTATCGGGTGTACCGGCACCAGATCGACGAGCAGGCGAAGACACTGAAGTTGTGGATTCGGCGTAAGCGGGGCCATCGGAAGCTGATCTGCTCGGGATGCGGCCGGAAACTGGAGGACGCGCACGATGTCCGGGAACGGGAGGTGCGCGATCTACCGTGCATGGAGTTCCGGACCACGGTGGTGATCGAAGTCTATCGAGTGTGTTGCCCGGATTGCGGGATCAAGATCGAGAAAGTGCCGCAGTTGCCGAGCAAGGCTCCGTTCAGCCGGCGGTTTGAGGACGCCGTCGGCGAGGCGTGTGAGAGTGCCGCGGCTCGACCAGTGGCACGGCGATTCGGATTGCCGGCGAGCACGGTGCGGGCCATCGATTTGCGCTATCTGGAGCGCTGGGCCGCAGCGCGGCGCAAGCCCGCCCTGGAGCTGATGGGCGTGGATGAAATCCACCTGGGGAAAAAGCAGAAGTTCATCACGGTGGTGAGCAACCTGGAAAGCGGCGAACCGGTCTGGTTCGGCCGGGAGCGGAAGAAAGAAACGCTGGATGAATTCTTTCAAACCGAGTTGAGCGTTGGTCAGCGCAGTCGAATCTCGGCAGCGTGCGTGGATATGTGGGAACCGTTCCGGCTGAGTATAGAGCAGTGGGCTCCTGGGTGCCGCATCGTCTACGACAAGTTCCACATCATGCAGCACGCCAACCAAGCCATCGATGAAGTGCGGCGGGCGGAGTTTTTCCGCAAGGGCGGACAGTGGCGCGGGCTGGTCAAAGGCAAGCGCTGGCTGCTGTTGACTCGCTGGATCAACCTGAGTTCGGGCAAGCGACAGGAACTCAACTCGTTGTTTGCGCTCAACCGCAAGCTCTTCAAAGCCTACGTCCTTAAAGAGAGCCTGGATCGGCTCTGGACATACCGCTATGAGGGCGCGATGCTGAGCTATCTCGAGCGCTGGATCGATCAGTTGCGCTGGCAACGACTTCGGCCCTTCGAGAAGCTAGCCGCGATGCTCATGAAGCACCTGGACGGCATTCTGAACTACTGTCGCACCAAAGTGCCCTTGGGAATGGTGGAAGCCATCAATGGAAACATCAAATCCCTCCTACGCCGGGGGCGCGGATATAAGAACCTCCGCTATCTGTTGCTCAAAGCGCAACGCATGGCCGCCACCAGAACCGAATTCGTGGTTTTCAGGAAAGCAGCCTAAAATGCGGGTCCCATCGAATTCTTGCGCAGAGCCACAAAATGTTCGAGGAGAGCTTCCACATCAGCCGCGGAGCCGAAGGTATCTATGCCCGTCCTTCCGATAGTCCTGGATTGGGCTGGGATATCGAAGTTGTGGGATAGCTACGGGGCCTTCGATGAGATCGATTCATAGAAGACGATTTCTACGAGCAGCTACGGCGGCGTGCGCTGGCGCGATGACACAAGCGCAAGGGACGTCGACCCCAATCATCGATTGCCACATCCATCTGTTCGATCAGACGCGGCCACAGGGTGCGCCTTACAGTGGTGGTAGAGGAAATACGGCACCCTCATTGCCCGCTCGATACCGTAAACTGGCCTCGCCGCTTGGAATTGTAGGTGCGATCGCAATTGAAGCGAGTCCGTGGATCGAAGATAATCTTTGGCTGCTGGAAACTGAGGAGTCCGATCCCGTCATGGTCGGCGCGATCGGCAATCTCCAACCGGAGAAGCCGGAATTCAAAGAATATCTCGAACGGTTTCACAAGAACAAGCTATTTCTCGGTATCAGGTACGGCAACCTCTGGGGCTACAACCTGGTCAATGAGGTTTCGAACCCTGTATTCATTGAGGGAGTTAAATTATTAGCTCAGGCTGGCCTGGTGTTGGATACAGCGAATCCCCGGCCAGATTTGATCGAAGCTGTGCTCAAACTGACGGACAAGGTTCCTGATCTTCGCGTCGTTGTTGATCATGTACCCGGCATGTTTCGCCGGGCCAAGGACGCGGCAGCGCGAGCGAGTGTGGAAGGAAGCATTCGCGAACTCGCGGCACGAGATCGGCTGTACATAAAAGTCTCCGAAGTGATGCAAGTTGTCGACGATAAGCCGTCTTTGGATCCGGCGGCCTACAAGCCCACGCTCGACTTCCTGTTCGATACGTTTGGAGAAAACCGGCTGATCTTCGGTAGCGATTGGCCGAATGGCGCGGCAGTGGAAAATCTGCCGGCAATCGTGCGAATTGTGCGGGACTATTTTGACGGCAAAGGCCGTACTGTTTCGGAAAAATACTTCTGGAAAAACTCAGTAACGGCGTATCGGTGGATCCATCGGGATCCGGAGCAACCCTGAGGTTTTCAAGTTTTAAGGAGATCGTCTCATGAATCGTAGACAATTATTAGCTTCGACGGGGATGGCGGTGGCGGCGGGCTGGAGCGATCTGCTCGCGCCGGTTAAAGCGGTCGCCGCCGATGTGAAGCCTGTTCGCATCAAAGATGTTGAAAGTTTCACCATCCAGCTGCCAGCGACGTCGACGGAAGTCGAGGCGGGGGTAATGAGCCGGATGGGTGTGACGCGTATTACGACTGAGTCCGGTGTCCACGGATATTCGTTTGGTGGTGGAGGCCGAGGGGGCCGCGGTGGGCGAGGTGGAGGAGCGAACTCGACCGCCACGGTTCCCGGGCGCGTCGGAACTCCTGGCGGCACACCAATTCCCAGCCCGGTTAACTTCGCCCAGATGCGCGACGCCCTGATCGGCTCCGATTTATTCGCAATTGAGCAGCACCTTCATCGAGGATTAATTTATCAAGGCCCACTCGAAGAGGCGCTATGGGACACGATCGGTAGAGTTGTCGGCCAACCTCTTTACCGATTATTGGGCGGCTGAAAAACCGGCATTCCGGTTTATGCCACCGCGGTCTGGGCCGGCCCAACGGATGAATCGCAAGCTCCATCGAGGATCAGGCTGTCTATGCAAAACGCCTGAAAGATGCCGGTTTCACCGGTTTCAAGATGCGAATCTTCCGCCCCAATTTCATGGATGATGTGGAGTCATGCGCTGGCATTATCGCCGAGTGCGGTCCTGCGCCCGCGTTCAAAGTGATGGTGGACCGGACGGCGCACAACCCGGGTTGGGTGTGGGACTATCCGACAGGTCTTGCGGCGTCCAAGGCCTTGCAGAAGGTGGGCGTCTACTGGCTCGAGGAGCCCTTCGCGCGCGATGATTTCGAAACCCCGGCGCGCTTGTGCCGCGAGATGGACCCCCTGATTATTACGGGCGGTGAAGGTTGGAAAGGTCTGGATCCATTCCGGGAGGGTCTGATCCACGAAACTTATGATATTTTCCAGCCCGATCTTGGAACCTGCGGCGGCTTGTGGACGATGCGGAAAATAGCCGCCCTTTGTGAGGCGTTTCACAAGCCCTGTATTGGCCATGGCGCATTCGGACTCAATATGCTCGGGCGCGTTCAGGCCCACGCCGCCTGGGGGGCCCCGCTCGAAGAAATGGCACTGGCGCGGCCACCGCTGCTACCGCAGGAACAGTGGGCGCCGGCGCTGAAGATTCTAAACCAAAAGGAACTCTACACATTCCGCAACGGCGAGATTCAAGTTCCCCAGGGTCCGGGGACGGGTGTGAATTTGAATGAAGAGGCGATAGAGCACTACAAAGCCTGAGTTGAGTTCACAAAAAAATTCGACCGAAACCAGAAGGCCGCCGTTCGATTCCGAGGAAAATGGAAAAATGGGGGCGCCTTGACGGATCGCGCGAACGCAATCGATTACACTTGCCGCGAGTCAATTAGGTCGACCGCGGTCGCCTTCCGATCCGTTCCAAAGGTTACTGCCACGGTGGGAGCCTGCGGAGCGGTTCGGTCCTTTCCAAAAGGTCATACCAGTAGCGTTTGTCTGTCACGCTGCCGAAGTAAGTCTAGTTGACTTCGCGATGACTGCTGGGCGTGATTTGCCCTCTTCCCGGGGCCGCCGGCTATTCCGCAGAAGGGAAAGCGGAGATCCAGGGGAACATCAAGGCGATGCGGTCACTGGCCGAGCCGTTGCAGGTTGCAATGGACAATGGCGCACGCAAGGCGCTGATCCCGCTGGAAAACAAACGGAACTTTCTCGAAGTCTCGGGCGATATCGTGGAGCGGGTTGATCCGGTGTTCTTCTCCGATCCGATGACGGCGGCGATGAAGGCGTTGGGGATGACGTGATGCGTGCTTTGCTCATTCGTCACCCTTGGATCGACATGATCCTGGACGGGCAGAAGACCTGGGAGATTCGTGGTGCTCGAACCTCCATCCGAGGCAAGATTGGTCTCATTGCCAGTCGCTCCGGGGCCGTCATCGGCTTGTGCGACTTAGTTGATTGCATTGGCCCCTTGACCGCCGAACAGTTTGTCAAGAATGCGAAAAGGGCCGGGATGCATCCGAGCGAGGCCACCTTAGGCTACTATCGGCAAACCTACGGATGGGTGTTGGAGAAGCCACGACTCTTGAAGCAGCCCGTCCCGTATCAGCATCCGTCCGGGGCAGTCATTTGGGTGAAACTTGATGGCAAAGTTGAGCGTAAGATCCTGGTGTCAAGGGCGGAGTAAAAATAGACCACTCGGGCGGAGACAAAGTAGACCAGTTCCTAGGAAGTTGGGGTTTTGTATTGAGGGATTTGCAGGCGCTGCTTGAGCGTAGGCCTCCGACCGCTTTGCGCGCGCTTAGGCCGGAGCGAAAACCGACCCTGCAAATCGGCGCGGTAAACCAGGGGTGACTTGGAGCGAGGCTTCGCAGGGCGGCGGCGCTTGCTGTCTTTGAGGCGGTAACTTTCCCCGTTCATCTCGAGGATGTGGACGTGATGGGTGAGCCGATCCAGTAGTGCTCCCGTTAGCCGTTCGGAGCCGAAAGCCTCGGTCCATTCATTGAATGGCAGATTGCTTGTGACCAGAGTGGCACTGCGTTCATAGCGGCGGCTGAAGACCTCGAACAATAGTTCGGCTCCAGTCTTGGACAGCGGCACGAAGCCCAGTTCGTCGATGATCAGAAGCTCAAAGCTGGAGAGCATTTTCTGAAAGCGCATCGGCGCCTTTCGTCCTTGGCCTCGATCAGCTCGTCGCCAGCGACGCCGCAGTCATGAACCGGACGCGAAGGCCTTCTGGCAAGCGGCCAGGCCGAGGGCCAGCGCGATGTGCGTTTTGCCGGAAGCCCGAGTTTCCCAACGCCAGGATGTTTTCCTTGCGCTCGATAAACTCACAGCGGGCCAGATCCAGCACCAGCGACTTATTCAAGGATGGGATCGCCAGGAACTCGAAAGTATCCAGACTCTTAACCACGTCGAACTTCGCCTGGCGGATGCGGCGCTCGGTGGCGCGCCGTTCGCGGTCCAGGAGTTCCAGTTCGCTCAACCGCAGCAGGTAACGCGGAAAATCCACACCCTCGGCGGCGCATTGTTGCGCGAGCTTGTCGTACTCGCGCAGGAACGTGGGCAAGCGCAGCGTTTTCAGATGATGATCGAGTAGAACCTGGGGCGTGTCCATATCAACACGCACCTAGCAGAGCTAGATAATCGGCGGCCGCGGTGGTCGCTACTTGCGCCACCGGCAGATGCGGATAGTTCTCCAGATCCAGCCGTGCCGGCCGCCGCTCGATCCGGCACAGCAGCAGGTGTTTAACCGCATCGAAGGAGATCGTGCCCATTCGCAGCGCATCGTCGATGGCTTGCTCTACTTCCGCCAGCGCGAACGTCTCCAGCAGTCGAAGGACTTGTACGCACTCGCGTTTGCCCTTCTTTCCCAGGCGCGCTTCCATCAGGCGGCGCAGTTCGTCGAAGCCTTCCGGCATCTTCCAGCCAACCAGCGGCGCGGCCTGGTCCAGCGCGTTGGACTTTTGCTCCAGCAGCGCCAGGTAATGCAGCGAGGCTGAAGATCATGTCTTCCCGTTCATAGCTCCGTGGATGACGCGCGACCACTTCGCTGGCCGCGCAGATCACCACTTCGTGCACGAACCCTTTCACCAGCACTTCGCGGTGTCCCCACTCCACCGGCACCGAGTAATCGTTAGTGCGATAGCGCACCAGCGACATCGAAGTGACCCGCGTTGGATCGCTTGTCGCAGGCTTCGTACCGGGCCGCGGGCAGGGGCAGCAGCCGCTCCCGATCTTTCTCGAAACGCTCTGCGATCGTCTGCTGGTGTCCCCGCAGCTTGCGCTCCCGCCGCTTCTGAGATTGAACCAGCAAGTGAGCGTTGAACGCTTCCCAGGTGGCGAATCGCGGACGCGGTACCATGAAGTTCCGCCGCGCGTAGCCCACCAGCCCTTCCACTTCCCCCTTGTCGTTGCCCTTCCCCGGACGTCCGAACTTTTCTGCGAACAGGTAATGGCTCTGTAGCTCGATGAACGCTCGCGTCTTCATTCGCGTCCCATCGCCCAAGATCCGCGCCACGGCAATCCTGGTGTTGTCGTACAGAATCGTCCGTGGCACGCCGCCGAAATACGCGAAGGCGTGGGTGTGCCCTTCCAGGAACGCCTCCGTCGTCTCGGCCGGAAAGGCCATCGCGGAAGAACCAGTCATCGGACTGCGGCAGGTCCATCGCCAGATAGTGCGCCTTGCGTTCCACACCGGCGATCACCACCATCGCTTCGCCGAAGTCGGCCTGCGCGTCTCCCGGCGGATGCGCTAGCGGCACGAACATCTCGCGCTGGCTCAGCTTCCTCAGCCTCGCGTAGTACCTCACGATCGTATAGCCGCCCGTGTATCGGTGCTCGTCGCGCAGCCGCTCGAAGATCCGCTTGGCGGTATGGCGCTGCTTCCTGCTTTCCGCCTTGTCGTGTTCCAGGATCTGATCGATGGTTCCGGTCCAGGCATCCAGCTTCTGGCCGCCGCACCGCTTGCTGCCGCCGATAGCCCGGCGGCACCGAGTAGCGCAGCATCTTCCGCACCGTCTCGCGAGCCAGTCCGAACTGCTTGGCCGCCTCGCGTTCGCTCATCTTGTCGACGACGACCGCTCGCCGCACCCGCGCATACAGCTCCACTGTGTACACCTCTCCGGTGTTCCACAAAACATAAGCCTATGGGAATGTTCGATGGAACCAGTCTCTTGGCGGCCTGCTTTTGCTCCGCCAGCAACGCCGCTCACGCGGCGTTTACTGGTCTATTTTCGCTCCGGCGCTTATACCTG
>CAVWMB010000006.1:2810000-4709754 GCA_963756015.1 uncultured Acidobacteriota bacterium | reverse complement strand
CCCAACTTCAGTATTGCCGGCTATTCACGAAGTGGTCCAACATCCGCTGGGAGAAAGGCACGGCCAGTTTGGCCCGGTCGTCGGATCCGGCGCACAATGCCGGATGCCGGCGTTGATGGTGGAATCAATTGGCCGAGTTGCGCTGCACGATTTGCCGCTTACCACAACAGGCAAATGCCGTCTATTGTTAAAGGGAGCTGCGGTAGCAGAGAGTGCATCTGGGAGGGGTAGGATGGCGAAACCAGAATTTAAAGGCGGGCGTTTTTACGGAGCGGTTGTAAATCAATGGAAAGTGGGAAATGTGAGCTTTTCCGAGTCGGTTTACCGGCCCGGGACGCAAATTAGGCGACACGTGCACGCACGTCCTTACTTTTCCATCCTGCTACATGGCGGTTACCGCGAAACTTATAGTGGCGGCGTTCGAGAATGCGGACCGGCTACAGCAATACTTCATCCGCCTGGAGAAGTACATTCGGACCAATTTCTTGGTGCAGGCGGTCGCATCTTCCGATTTGAGATTATCGATGACGCGGCTGATTCGTTTCTCGCGCGAGAAATATGTGAAACGGCGGAACTTCGCAACGGTCGAGTCCGATGCTTGGCGGCCCGACTTTACTCGGAGAGCCGCAGTCCCGACTCCTTCTCGCCACTCGCAGCGGAGGCACTTGCACTGGAGATCATTGGCGAAGCGACACGGAATGCATTTAAAGAGGACAAATGCGGTACGCCATCGTGGCTCGTCCAGGCAATCGAACTGCTCCACGAGACGCTTCCTGACAACTTGACGGTAGAGC
This sequence comes from uncultured Acidobacteriota bacterium, assembly GCA_963756015.1. Taxonomy (GTDB): domain Bacteria; phylum Acidobacteriota; class Terriglobia; order Terriglobales; family Acidobacteriaceae; genus Sulfotelmatobacter. The sequence goes on along the minus strand of CAVWMB010000006.1, from coordinate 4,708,960 downwards.
GGATCGCCAACGTGGTTGGGGTTCACCCGGTGCACCTCGCTCGTGTCTTTCGCCGACGCTCCGGTTGTAGTATCGGGGAGTACGCTCGCAACTGGAGAGTCGAAGTAGCGTCACGTCAGCTTGCGACAAGTACGAGCCCAATCGGAGAAGTGGCTGCTGTCGCCGGCTTTGCGGATCAAAGTCATCTCTGTAGGACTTTCAAGACCGTAAGCGGATTAACTCCGAAGGAATTCCGCACGATTTTCCGCGCTAAGGCATAGCAATGTTTTATCCGTTCAAGACACCATGCCCGCTGGCTGCATACGATTAGTCGCGTGGATCGGCGGTGCACCTTTATGCGTAAATGGATTCTCCTCACACTGAGCTTCCTGCTAGTTACCTGTTTCAACCCCGCATCTGCGCAGCAATCTGGCGTCCAGCCCGAACCGGGTTCAATTACCGAAGCCATTCCCCCGATTCCATCCTCCCTGGTCGCGGATGTGGGGCGGTATACCAATTTCAGATCGGCAGAGATTCTCAGCTGGCATCCGTTGCGGCGCGAGATGCTGATCGCGACATACATGTGCAACACGCCGCAAGTGTACCTGGTGAAATTCCCTGGTGGCGCCCGCACGCAAATGACTTTCTTCGAGGAGCGGCCTACGCGCGGAGTCTCTTATCAGCCCACGCGAGGAGACTACTTCATCTTCAGCAAAGACGCGGGCGGCGATGAGAACTATCAGAACTACCGCTACGATTTCGCGACCGGCCAGATCACACTGCGAACAGATGGGAAATCAAAAAATGGACCTGCGGTCTGGTCGAACCGAGGCGACCGGATCGTGTATAGTTCGACCCGTCGCAATGGCACTGACGTGGACCTGTATGTCGCGAACCCGCTCGATCCCAAAAGCGATCACCGGATTATTCAGCTACAAGGTGGGGGGTGGAGCCCCCTTGACTGGGCGCCCGACGATTCAAAAATCATGGCTCTTCAGGAGATTTCAGTCAGCGAGAGCTATCTGTGGTTGATCGATGTCGCAACCGGTGAAAAAACGCTGTTCACGCCGAAGTCGGGCGCAGCTGCCGTCGCTTATGGCGACGCCCACTTTAGCAAGGATGGCAAGAGCATCTACGCCATTACAGACCGCGATTCTGAGTTCCAGCGAGTGGCGCGGATTGATATTGCCACTCATCTCTATACGTACCTGACGACGCACATTCCGTGGGACATCTCCGAAGCTCAGCTTTCCCCCGATGGCAAGATGCTCGCCATCACGAGCAACGAGGATGGCATCACCACTCTTCATTTGCTCGACGCCGTCACGGGCCGGGAAAAAACTCTGCCCGGCTTTCCGCCCGGCTATGTAGTAGATCTCCACTGGCACCCAAACAGCCGCGATCTGGGCTTCAGCTTAGACTCGGCGCGGTCGGCCCAAGATGCCTATTCGCTCGACACCAGGACAGGCAAGGTTGAAAGGTGGACCTTCAGTGAGATTGGCGGCTTGAACACGCAGGGATTCGCCGAGCCCAGCGTGATTCACTGGAAGAGCTTCGATGGCATGAGCATCTCCGGCATCCTTTACCACCCGCCGGCGCGCTTTAGCGGGAAGCGCCCCGTCATTATCGACATTCACGGCGGTCCCGAAGGCCAATTTCAGCCTTACTTCCTCGGTCAGCAAAACTACTACCTGAACGAACTTGGAGTGGTTTTGCTGTTTCCCAACATCCGCGGCTCAACCGGCTTCGGAAAAAAATTTACCAGCCTAGACAACGGCCTGCTTCGCGAGAATGCTTACAAGGATATCGCCGCCCTGCTCGATTGGATCGGGACACAACCCGATCTGGATGCCAGCCGAGTGATGGTCACCGGCGCGAGCTATGGCGGAAATGTGGCACTGGTCGCGGCGGCAAAGTACCCCGAGCGCATCCGCTGCGCGATCGACATCTACGGACCCTCAAGCCTGGTCACATTTCTGGAGCGCACGGCTTCTTATCGCCAGGATCTTCGGCGCGTGGAATATGGAGACGAACGCGACCCGCAGGTACGCGCATTCCTCGAAAGGCTTGCGCCTTTGAACAACGCCCCGGCAATCACCAAACCGCTCTTCGTCATTCAGGGGGAAAACGATCCTATTGTTCCGCGCAGCGAATCCGACCAAATTGTGAAGGCGGTACGCGACCATGGGGTGCCCGTTTGGTATTTCGTGATGAAGGGCGAAGGACATGGCATTAGCAAGAAGTCGAATGACGACTATCGGTTCTATGCCACGGTAATGTTCGTCAAGCAGTTTCTGTTGAACTGATAGGGGACGACTTCTTCCTTCGATTGAAGACGCTCACCGAGCGGCATGCGGGGCGATACCGCATCCGTCCGCAAAATGAATTCCTCGTGACTCTCCACCGGCGCTAAGGCGATAGCCATGTTTCATCCGTTCAAGACACCATGCCCGTCGTTGTCGTAAATTTGAAGCCGCGACTCGCTTCGAACCTCTATGCGCAAATGGCTCCTTTTCTCATTCCTATGCTGCTCTGTCCCAGCATTCGCTCAAGAACATACAGCTCTCGCCATAACCCATGTCACCGTCATAGACTGCACCGGCGCACCCGCCCAGCCGAATTCGACGGTTGTGGTCGTGCAAGGCCGTATCACCGCAGTCGGCCCCAGCGACGCCATCAAAATTCCTGCTGGCGCGCGCGTAGTCGATGCCACCGGCAAGTTTCTGATCCCGGGACTTTGGGACATGCACGGACACCTCACCGATGCCACCGAAGACGCCTTCCCGCTGCTCATTATGAACGGCATAACCGGCGTGCGCGATATGGGCGGGGACCTCGCTCAGCTTGATCGCTGGCGCTCTGAAATCGACAGCGGTCTGCGAGTGGGCCCGCACATCGTCCGCGCCGGGCCCTTCGTCGACGGCCCGAAAGAGGGAGTGACCAACCGCCTGACGGTGCGCACTCCCGAAGAGGCGCGCCGGGCGGTTCACGATCTGAAAGCCAAAGGCGTCGATTTTATCAAGGTCCATAATGCGCTTGCGCCGGAAGCTTTCTTCGCCTTGATGGATGAAGCTCATAACGAACACATCCCGGTAGCCGTCCATTTGCCGAAGAACCTCAGTTCCGCCGAGGCGTCCGATGCCGGAGTCGCCAGCCTCGAACATGTGGAGACGCTCTACGAGAGCGCCCTGTGGCGCAAAGGAGCGACTGCGAAGACCACTGAACAAGCCGTGGATGAGATCCTGGGCCCAGTGGGGCAGGAGTTATTTCAACGCTTCGTCAAGAACGGAACTTGGTACGTGCCGACTCTTGTCGCATATGAACGAGGCTTCGTTCTTTGGAGTAACGATCCGGAAGATCTGAAGCCACGACTGGAAATTCACCAAAAGAATATTGAAGTGGTCCGCATGATGCACAAAGCCGGGGTAAAAATCATGGCGGGTTCAGATTTTTCGGATTGGGCCTTGGTGCCAGGAGTCGATCTGCATAACGAGTTGGCGCTTCTGGTCGAGGCCGGTTTTACCCCCATGGAAGCACTCCAGGCCGCGACCCTGAACCCGGCGAAGTTTCTGGGCAAAACGGACATGTATGGGACGATTCGGGCAGGGCAGGCGGCTGATCTCGTCTTATTGGATATGAATCCCTTGGAAGACATCAGCCACACGCGAAAAATTCATGCCGTGGTGCTCGGCGGCAAGTTCTACCCGCTGGCGTCCATGAGAGCGCAGTCTTTACAAGATGCCGCAAAGCGATGACTAGAAGGCAACTCGCATCACTAGCGTTAGGCATACTGACTTGCACAACCCGCCGCCCGCAGGGCGGCTCATTTCTGCCGGAGGCCGGCGCTCAGTCAAGAACGAGCCCTTCACCTTACTGCGCCTCAGACAAGCGCATAGTTGGGTTATATCCCCGCAGCTATTTGCAGTAAACTGCAGTCCCGATCATCCATGGTTGGCTGTAGAGTGACGAGCAAACCGGAAATCGAGGTTCCACCGAGTCCGACAGTTCCGTTTCGCCCTCACAACAGCGCGTGAAGCGTCAAGTCTCGGCTATCACACATAATCATGATGCTCCCAAGGAGGGGGAACATCATGCTAGTTCGCTATTTCAGACGGCCATCACGTATCGAGCAACTGCGCAGTAGCACCGGTGGTCATCTGCTTGAAGGATTCGCGAAGGAACTGTCCCAAGGCTGCTATCAGTGGGTTGCAGCGCGCAAGCACATTCGGGCAGCGGAACACTTTCTCCATTGGCTCGCCCATCGAAACCTGTCGATCACGAGCGTTGAAGAACGATATGCACAGCAGTTCCTCGATCACTTGAAACGATGCTGTTGTCGCGGACACCATCCACCATTGGAACCTCCCCGGCAGAAGTATAGTGTCGCTCTTTGGTTCAGCTATTTGCGGCGTGCTGGCATTGTCCCGACTCCAACCTTTGTTGAACCAGCGGTCGAGGCACCGATGTTGGTGTCCTTCTGCGACTGGATGCGTCGACAGCGTGGGGCCTCCGATGCGACTCTTTCCGTCTATAAGTTCGAACTGCGTGTGTTCATCAAGAAGCTCGGCGAAGAGCCCCGCATGTATGACGCGCGGAACCTGCGGCAGTTTGTCTTGGAGAAGAGTCAGCACTCGGGATGGGCCTCTGCGAGAAAGTGCATTTGCGCCATCCGCATGTTGCTTCGCTTCTTGATCTCGCAGGGAAGGTGCCCCGAGTATCTCTATGCGTCAATCCCTACTTTCGCCCATTGGCGGCTCTCTGCTTTGCCATTCTATTTACAAACCGATGAGGTCGAACAGGTCATCGCGTCCCCCGATCTCGCGACTTCGCTCGGAAGGCGAAACCGAGCGATTCTTCTCTTGCTCGCACGCCTGGGGCTTCGGGCGAGCGACATTGTTCAACTTCGGCTCGACGACCTCGATTGGAGGGAAGGGATGATCCGGGTTTCAGGAAAGGGACGCCGCCAAACCTTGTTGCCACTGACCCAAGAGGTTGGAGATACGCCGGCGGCTTACATCAAAGACCATCGCCCCCAAGCTGACACCGATGTAGTGTTTGTCCGATCATCGGCTCCGTATCGGGCCTTCGCTGACTCCACTGCGATTTCGATACTCGTTGCTCGTGCGATGCGCCGCACCGGCATCAACTGCCCGAAGCGAGGGGCAGCTCACATTCTCCGCCACTCGGTTGCCAGCGCTATGCTTCGGCAAGGAGTGTCTCTGCAGGAGATCGCTGGTGTGCTCCGCCACCGTTCCATCGCGACCACGGAGATTTACGCCAAAGTGGATGTCATCACACTGCGCCAGGTAGCGCAGCCGTGGCCGGAGGTGAAGTCATGTTGAGTCAGGACGTGCAAGCGTATCTGGCGGTACGCCGAGCCATGGGATTCGGAATGAAGTGGTCAGGCAACCTGTTGCGAGGGTTCGCAGCGTTTTCCGACGCAGCGGGCCAACACCACGTCTGCTCTGAAACCGCAATAACGTGGGCGGGATCGACGCCCTCCGTTCGCACGCGAGCCAGACGGCTAGGATTGGTGATTCGATTGGCGCGGTACCTACATGCGGAGGACCAACGTCATGAAGTGCCGCCTCCTGTCTTTGGCAGCGAGGACCGACCGCGGCGTACTCCTTACATTTATTCGAGAGAAGACGTTCAGCGGCTCGTCCAAGCCGCATCGGGTGTGGGGCGATATCGACTTGACGCAGGCGTATGGTCACTTCCGGGGTCAGGGCTACCCCAGCGGTGCAAAGGCGGCGGACCATCCCATTAGTTGTCCCGGGCCAGAAGTCAGCTTCGAGGAAACCGCCATTGATCTCCCAAAGCTCGTTTCTCGATAGGTTCCGGGTTGCCGACCATCCGTCCAGAATCGTTAAGTCTGCTCCAACGTGGCGCACAGACTATAATTACGCCGACACATGGCTCTAACCTCTGGCACCAGGCTTGGTCCCTATGAGATTCAATCGCCGCTGGGCGCCGGCGGTATGGGAGAAGTTTACCGGGCGAAAGACACCCGCCTCGATCGCACGGTTGCCATCAAGATTCTCCCCGCTCATCTCTCCGACGATCCCGAATTCAAGCAGCGCTTCGAGCGCGAAGCCCGCACGGTTTCCTCTCTGAATCATTCTCACATCTGCCATCTCTATGACATCGGCTCACAGGACGGCACCGATTTCCTGGTGATGGAGTTCCTCGACGGCGAAACCCTCGCCGACCGTCTGCGCCGGGGTCCTTTACACTTTCCAGAGTTGCTGAAGATTGGAATCGAAGCCGCGGAGGCATTGGAGGTCGCGCATCGCGCCGGCATCGTGCATCGCGATCTTAAACCCGGCAACATCATGCTGACCAAGGCCGGAACCAAGCTGATGGATTTCGGCCTGGCCAAACCAACTTCAGTCGGCGCCGCCGGTTCGGCATCGGCTCCTCTTCTTTCCGCGGCTCGTACCATGAGCGGTGCCACTCCCGTCAGCCCACTAACCACCGCCGGCAGCATTGTCGGCACCATTCAGTACATGTCTCCGGAACAAATCGAAGGCAAAGAAGCCGACGCCCGCTCCGACATTTTTGCGTTCGGCGCGGTCCTCTACGAGATGGCGATGGGCAAGCGCGCATTCGAGGGCAAAAGCCAGATCGGCGTGGCGTCCGCCATTCTGGAAAAAGATCCCGAGCCCATCAGTGCCACGAAGCCGCTCACTCCAGCGGCTTTCGACTATCTGGTCGCCGCCTGTCTGGCAAAAGATCGCGAAGAGCGTTTTCAATCCGCTCATGATGTGCGCTTGCAACTGAAAGCCATTTCGCGATCGTCGTTGTCCGCCCCTGTCGCGCCACCTCCAACCTCACCTGCGCTTCTCCCGCGCCTGCTGTCGATGGGCGGCGCTGTCTTGTTCATCGCGGCGCTCATCATCTTTTCACTCTCGCAACACGGCAACGCTCCCACACTCGCGGTACGCGCCTATATTCCGCCTCCGCCGCAAACCACGTTTCGTGCCTCGGGCTTCGACGCAGGCCCGGTCGTGGTTTCGCCCGATGGCAAGACGCTAGCCTTCTCTGCCGTCGACGACAAAGGCCACACCAACCTCTGGCTTCGCCCGCTCGATGCCCAGCAAGCCACCATGCTGCCCAGCACGGAAGATGCAGCCAGTCCCTTCTGGTCTCCCGATGGCCATTACCTCGCCTTCATCGCCGACAGCAAATTGAAGAAGGTCAGCATTTCCGGAGGAGATGCCCAAACTCTCGCCGACGAGACTCATAGCGACAACGGCGCTTGGAGTCCGGACGGCATCATTCTTTTCTGTAAACAGAACTTCGGTCCAATCTCGCAGATCTCGGCCTCCGGCGGTCCGATCACGCCCGCCACTAAACTCCAGCCAGGCGAAGTTGCCCATGTAAATCCCTCGTTCCTCCCCGACGGTAAGCACTTTTTCTATGTCTCCTATTCACTCGGAGGGCCACCCCAAATGAAAGTGGGCGCGCTTGGCCAACCCGAACAAGATGGAGTTGTGATTGGTCCCGGTTCTAACGCCGCATTCGCTTCCGGTTATCTGCTGTTTGTCCGCGCCGGACACATTGAGGCGCAGCCCTTCAACCCGCGAACTTTCAAGCTTTCCGGCGATGCTCAAATCCTTGGCGAAGCCCGCACCTTTTCCGTCTCGCAGAATGCAGTGCTGGCTTACCATGAAAGTTCAGCGCAATCGGAACTGAAGGTATTTGACCGTAGCGGGAACCTGATCGCCACTCCCGGTCCGCTCGGTATCTATGGGGATCCGCGTTTTTCTCCCGACGGCAAGTCCATCGCCGTGACACTCCAAGATCCACAATCCCAAAACGACGACATCTGGATCTTTCCCGTCGCCGGCGGTCAACCCACGCGTCTCACTTTTGGTCCGAATGATTTCTGGCCGGTGTGGTCTCCCGATGGAAAGCAAATCGCCTATGCCGTCAATGAAAACGGCAAGACCTCGATTCGCCGCCGCTCTCTCGACGGCAGCCAACCCGAAGAGGTTCTGTATCAGAACGACGCTTATATCAACGGATCAGCCATCGATTGGTCGCCCGACGGAAAATTTCTCTCTCTCGATCTGGAAACGAAAGAGGGAGTCTTTTCGAATTGGATTCTGCCCTTGACCGGCGACCGCAAGCTCTTCCAGCCGCCCGCAACTTCTCACATGACAGTCAGCGAATACGATGGCCGTTTCTCTTCCGATGGCCGCTGGCTGGCCTACTTCTCTTACGAGACCGGCAGGCCCGAAGTCTACGTTGTGCCTTTTGCAGCCGGCGCCAAAACCCAGGTCTCCACCACCGGCGGGTGGAATACGATGTTTAGCCGCGGCAATGAACTCTTCTACGTCACCATGGGAAACCGCCTCATGGCCGCGCACACGGTCACGCAACCCAGTTTTCGCGTCACCTCCATCGAACCTCTACTCCAACTCGATCTGCCAAATTTCACCGGAATCAGCTACGACGTCAGTCCCGACGCCAAACAGTTCGTGGTCCAAACCACCGACCACACCAAATCCACCTCAATTACCTTGCTCACGAACTGGCCCGCGGAACTCGCGAAGTGAGTCCCGCCGTCGGCCCGATGCTCATGCCAGAAGATTTCCACTGGGCGAATGACGGGCAAACCGGAAGTCATCCGTCTAAAGGCACTCACGGGAATCCAGGATAGTCACAGATCTCCCGTCGCGACGCTTTTGATTTAAGCGTACAGCGTGAGGCTGCCGCTGTTCGCATGTTCCTGCGCTTCTTCGGATTCGCGCCATTAGCGAGCACATCAAATGTTGCGTTCAACAACGTGATCGACCACGTTCAACGGACTAGAACCGCTTCTTATCAGGTCCAGAGCTACGGTCTGGCTGTGGTTCGCTTATTTAGGGGAGCTGCGTGAGCCGATCTCGATTGACTGCGGAAACGCGCCGGAGGAACCTTGAATTCGCGTTTGAACGCACGGTTGAAAGCAGCTTCGGACTCATAGCCTGCTTCGGCGGCGATCTGAGCCACTGAATAACTGGTTGAAGCCAGCATCTGCGCACCCACTTGGAGACGCCAGCGCGTCAGGTACGCCATTGGAGGTTCATTGAGGTAGTGCCGGAAGCGCTCGGCGAGTACGGAGCGGGATACTCCAGCTTCTTGGGCCAAAGCGGCGATCGTCCACGGGTGGGCAGGGCTACGGTGCATCAACGCCAGCGTTTTTCCGACTTCCGCATCGCGGGCGCCGGCCAGCCAACCGGTCTGTTCCGGTGGCAGGTGCGCAATGTAGACACGCAGTGTTTCAACAAACAAAACCTCCGACAGCTTTGCCAGAACAGCCTCTCCCCCGGCCTGGGAAGCGTCCGCTTGATCGACCGAAAAGCGGATGGAGTTTTCCAACCATCTACCCGATGCGTCTTTGCGAATGCTGACTTTGAAGACCGGTGGTAGACCGTTGAGAAAGACTTGACTCAGGCGTGGCTCACACACCATGTAGCCGCAAACGAATTTCGTAACCTCCCCTCCGCCCCCTGAGCGCGCCAGCCTCAACCCCTGGGAGAAAATCCGGGCTAGTTCCTGCAACAGGTCAATGGTCTTGATTGGCCTGCCGTTCTCAATAATGTGCGCGTCGCCATGAGGAAAGATCACCACGTCACCGGCATCAAGAGCTAAACGCTCGCCGTTTTCCACCCAGGCAGAAGCGCGCCCCTCCGTGAGGAAGTGATAGACAATCACGTGCTCCCCGCCCGCGGCAACGAGGGGCGCGACCTTGGACGATGCCGGTGAGCGAAAGCTCCACGGAGCGGAAAACTCCCCGTTGTAGAAGATCGCTCCCTGCAGCTTCACCACTTTCAGGACTTCCGACAGCACATCCATATCGGTCTCCCATAGAGCGCCGGCAAATCTTTTCAGACTCTGGATCAAGCCATCATACGGCAGTTACGTCGTGGACAAGAAAGCGGGACGTATGGACAAGTGCCCGCAGGAATACCGCCGCATAGTGGCTAGGTGGGATTGGACACCATCGGGGCAACGTTCCCGCATTGCTTATTGTCGCCGCCATCCTTGCTCTTGTGACCCCGCGAGGCACGGCAGCGTCCGTCACTGGGAGCAGGTAGATACCTAAACAAAACGGAGGACACATGAGCACAACTACTACTGCACTTGAAATCGACGGCCTGAAGACACGGCTGAAAGAGACCTGGATGTCTGGAGACTACGACCGTTTCTCGCGTTACATGGAACAAGGCGCACGCATTTTCTACGAACACCTGGATATTCCCGCCGGATGCCAGTTGCTCGACGTGGCCTGCGGCTCGGGTCAGGTTGCGCTTTGGGCGGCACGGGATGGAATGAACGTTACCGGAGTAGACATCGCGCCGAATCTGATTCAACGTGCACGGGCACGCGCCAAGGCAGAAGGTTTCAACGCTCGTTTCTTGGAAGGCGATGCCGAAGCTCTCCCGTTTGAAGACGCCACCTTCGACGTTGTTATCAGCCTCGTCGGAGCTATGTTTGCCCCGCGGGCGGAACTCGTGGCCCAGGAGTTGCTACGAGTATGCAGCCCCGGGGGAACTATCGCCATGGGAAATTGGACGCGCGAAGGATTCATAGGACAGATGTTCAAAACCTTCGCCACGTACATCGCACCGTCTGGCATGCCAGCTCCGGTGCTGTGGGGCGATGAGACAGTCGTGCGCGAGAGGCTGGGCCACGGGGTGTCGGACCTTAAGATGACGCGACGCCACTACGACTTTACATACCCCTTCCCGCCGGCGGAAGTGGTGGAGTTTTTTCGTCAGTACTATGGACCGACGAATCGCGCGTTCGAAATGTTGGATGAAGCGGCCGCCCGAAAACTCCGTGAAGAACTCGAAGCGCTGTGGGCAACGCACAATCGAGCGGGTGACGAGCTGACCGTAGTTCAGGCAGAGTATCTGGAAGTTATCGCAACTCGCGCCTGAATCCGGGATGCCGGAGAGATGGTCTCTCGGGCAAGGCTTCAGGTACCAATAGCCACCCGGCGCCTGGCGGCCGAAAGGGGGTTCACCGAAAGTGCGACTAAAGGATCGATCTTTCGCAAAAGGAACGCCAAGCTGCTACTGTTCGCATGTTCCTGCGCGTCTTCAGCCTCGGCGTCCTTACCTTTGAGGTAAGCGAGCTACATCTAGTGACTCGTATCCCCCAGACGAATTCGGATCGTGTTCGCGGAGTGCAACCTGGGTTAACTTTCTGCTGACTGGGTAAAGGCGGCGGACCATCCCATTAGTTATTCCGGGCCAGAAGTCGGCATCTGGGAAGTCTGCCGCTGACGGTCAGTGAGGGCCGGAGAGAGCGTTGTATTCCGCTGTGGAAACAGACCGCGTCGGCGGTGCGCGCTTGGCTGTCGCTCAGAGGGGACGTTCTGGCTCCAGAACTATTTCTCAATGCCCGCGACGGATGTATGACTCGCGCCGGGTTTGAATACATCCTCAGGAAGCACGTCCGTACGGCCGAAAAGCGTTGCGCTTCGCTCTCATCGAAGCGAGTGTCGCCACACGTCCTGCGGCACACCTGCGCGATGACTATCCTTCAAGCCACCAAAGATCTGCGGAAGGTCTCCCTTTGGCTTGGCCATTCCAGCGTGCAAACGACGGAGATCTACACCCGCGCTGACCCGACCGTGAAGCTGGAAACTCTAGAAGCTGCGATTGCCCCAAAGCTGCGCACTGGTCGCTTCAAGGCTACGGACAAGCTCATCGCTCTGCTGAAGGCTCCCACGATTATGCGAAGTAAGGGAGTCATCCCATGACGGCAACCCAGCACTCCATGGTGCGGAGTCCGCATAACAGCGGACTCCGCATTATTGGCATTATGCGGTGCATCGCATAACGCCAGCTCCCGCACTGGAATGAGGACTTGGCTGTTGCCCTCGCTTGTCCACAAGCCCCGAAACGCAGCCGAGAATGCCTCCTGCTGTTGCGAAGCCGGGAGCTTGGCGATCAACAAAGCGTGGCCGACGGTAATCTGGTCTTTCAAGAATGCCTCGGCCACGGGCGGTATGAGATCAGCGAGGCGGATGCGCCCGTAGACGTAAGCCTCACTCTTGCCAGCACGTGAGGCGATGGTGGCGATGGTGTAGGCAGGCTCTCCGAGTTCCAAGAGCGACTTAAAACCCAGAGCTTCCTCAAGCGGGTGGATGTCCTCGCGTTGCAGGTTCTCAACGCATTGGGCCTCGATTGCCTCGGCATCCGTCAGCTTGACTACGCGGACTGGAAGTTTTTCGAGTTCCGCCAGTTTCGCCGCTCTGAGGCGACGTGCCCCGGCCACGACCTCGTACTTGCTTTCCTCAGTTCGCGTACCAGAAGAGGGGCGAGAATCCCTTGTGTCTTGAAGCTCGCGGCCAGTTCTTCAAGGCTCTTCGGATCAAAGCGTTTGCGCGGGTTGGTGGCTGACTCCGCAAGCGCGGTGATGGGAACGCTGCGGTATTCATGGTTGTTGACTGCATTTTGCGTACTCGGCATGATCTTTTCTCCTCTCGTGTGTCTTTGGTTAGGTGTTCGTAGACTCAGCGCACGCGTCCGGCCTAAAAACCAAACGGTGCAGGTGTTGGCGTGTTTATGCGGCTGCCGAGAGTGCCGCTGGCTCGGGGGCAATGCCCCCGAGGATCACGGCAGCGGTTTGTTGAACGGCTTCCAAGCTCTCGCGCAGAAGATTGGCGTCTCCGTGCCAAAGCTGGATGTAGTCCTGGTTATGTTGGGCCCAACATAACCAGGATTATGTTGTCCCCAGATTTATGTGACGTTCAGTATGTGATGGTCGATCAACAGCGGTCCCGACTGCGCCGAACGTCACATAAGTTGGTCAGAGTTGAGCCAGGAACTTCAGCAGATCAGGATTGTCCCGCCAGCGTTTTCGCGGTTGCCGCAGTTTGTCTTCACACATGCCCAAGGCCTTCGCCTTCATCTCCAGATCGCTTTCCGCATAGATGTTCGTGGTATCGACGAAGCCGCAGCCCAGCCATGCGCGGATCGTGTTGATGTCGACTCCGGCTCGCAACAGGTGAGTAGCTGTGGTGTGCCGAATGGTGTGTGGCCCGATTCGTTTGTGGCGCAAGCTTGCACGATTGCCTCTTGCCAACTTGGCGTAGCGGGTAACGCGGTGTCCCAGCCCGAAGGTAGGTGGCCTTCGCGAGACAAATAGCGCAGCAGGCTGCGTAGGACCATCAGCCACGTTGTCTGGGTCGACCGATTGTGCAGCCTCGCGAACTCACTCGTCAGAAACTGCACGAAATCGTTGAAGCGAATCTCACTCCATCTGATGCAGCCGGTCGGAAAACGCGACGAGAGAAGCCTGTGGACTACATGGTGGTGAAGGCTGCGAGTTGAGCGTGACAGCCCCCGCACCGTTAGCAAGTAGGCATCGTACTGCGACTCAAACATTGAAAGGGACAAACCTTCGGTCGTTGGATTCTGCATGGATCTTCTCCTCCGGCTGGTTGCCGGTGCGGAGAAGTTTGCGCGCACTATGTCAATCGGCGCAACGCCATCAGGTAGTGTTCATGGGAACGGGAGCAGGCGCGCAAGAGCGAGTTCAAATAGTCCGGCCGATGACATGAAGCTTCCTATGTTATTGAACACATAGGAAGCTGTAGGTGTGAAACTTCGCCATTGCTCCGAGGTATGCGGTGAGGACTTCACTACGACCGGACTCCAATGCTGCAACGAGGAAATCCACGGCCTCTTTGGTTCGTGTGTTGACTTCTTCTAATCTCATATTTTTTTCCCTTCCATGAGAAGGCGCTGTGATGTCAACCGAAGTTTTTGGTTTTGGGCTTCGATTGTGTGCCTTCGTTTTCTAGCGGAGAGGTCCTGTGCAGACGGGCAAGGGTTCAGTCACAGGTCGAGCGAAGCGAGCCGAAGGGCAACCTTGACGGGTTCCTTGCCCGTCTGCATCATTCGCCGCAAAACGAAGGCAAGGAGACAGAATCGATTTCAGAATGGGAGCTGGAAATCGCTGTTAACATCATTTGTTCTTGGAAGCCCCCAGGGATTCCTATACCCATGAAAAAGAACGTCTGGAGAGCGGTGATCGAGGTGGGCTTTATCATCTTCCTTTTTTATTCCAACCTCCTGATGGGCGAATTTGAGCGTTCAGGTTGGGGTCAGAAGAAGGGGCTGCCTTGGGCGATTGCGGATGTTTTCACGGCTGCGAATTTTGAGATCGGCGCAGTTTCCGCGCTTGTCGGTTACGTTGTTTTCGAATTCCTTCGGAAACGATTCTAAGCAAATGCGTTCTTGACTGTTGGACGCAAAAGAAACAGCAATAGTGCTCCGGCGATGACGACGCCAATTCCGCCGTGCAGCCAATCGCCCCTGATGCAGTTCGTGACATCCCCGACAATCTGTATAGCGATGATGGCGACTGCTAATCTCCATCCCCAAAGGTGGCGTCGAAACCAACCGATACCGGCCGCTGCGAGCGCCAGTCCGAGCAACAAGAATAGTACCCCCACACCGCGCCCCAAGGGCGCGAGCCGCGTGTAGGCTGTCGGGTTCAGACCCCAAATACGATCGAAATACGTGCCGCGCCAAAGCAATGTAATTGCTGCCAGACTCGCCACGGTGGCGCCGAAGAAGAGAAAAATGCCTACCGCAGCAAATCCCGATGGCTTAGGAGCGTCGCTGGCTTCGTGAACTCTACGCTCGTTGTCGCGCATCTTCCGAATATAGGCCAAGCGTCGCAGGGGGATTCAGAAGATTTCCGTGCTGAAACTGTTGGTAGTGTCCAAATAGTGCGTTGCTGGGTTGCACTATCAGGAGACTGTTCAAAATTGACCATTCTTGCGCCCCGGTGTTGGGGCATTATCTTTTTTGTCATGGCGAAAAAACCCAGCCCAAACCAAGTGCTAACCGTCCGCTGTCCGACCTGCGGAGCAGCTCCGGGAGAGAAGTGCGAACTCAGCACTGGCGTGCCCCGCACGAATCCGCATCGCGACCGCCGATTGATTGCGAAAGATTGACCAGCAACGCACTATTTGGACACTACCAGATTGCTGTTGGGTTCTGGATGAGGAGAAAATCGGGTTCGACCGTCAAATTAGCCTAGCCAAGATTATGCGGCCCAAGTCTACCGGGTATGCCGTATGGCGCAGGCAGGGGAAGCCTGACTAACCTAATAGGGCGCCACTGCACGTCTGATGCAGGAGCGCGATGCTTCGTATGGAAGACAGGATTCGCAGACTTTGCTCGGAACTTCTTGCCAAGAAAGGCGACGAGGACGTCAGGCCGTTACTCGTCGAACTTCGGGACGCACTGCACCAGCACATCGAACGCATGCGCGAGCGTTTTGGCGCCTATCCCTTCCTAGTTGAACGGCGAACCCGAAACGACCCTTCGCCGGCAAATAAACACGGGCAGGAAGACGGAACGAAGAAAACAGCCCGAGATACACGGGTACCTAATGTACCGGACAACTTATGTTGAAAGGCTTTTCGCTTGGTGGCACGCGTACCCTGGCCGGTTGGGCTGCCATTTCTTCGCGCTCCTCCAATACCTGAAGTAGCTCTTGGATTGTGGCTTCAAATGTGTCTGGGTCTTGCTCGAAAACAGCCCGCTCACAAAGTTCTCTCCAACGTTCTTTGGTTTCGCCTCGCAAAGGTGTCACCTCCAAACTCGGCAGTTGGCTTGGCTTCACAATTGTTACGACCTGTTGTCACGAGGCGGCACTTCCGCCGCCCGCTTGTTTGAAAAAGAACACCGGCGGAGGTAAGGAAGCAATTGTGCCGCCAAAGCAAATTGCCGCCCCAAAATCCTCCTGCGACAGGGACTTGGCGACGCCGACGCGATTCGGTATGGGCGAGGCCACAGGGTAAAGTTTTCCGCCCAAGGCTGGCGGGTTCCGTTCTGAGCAACCACATACAGGGTTCCCTGTATTTCATCGCGATTCAGGCCGCACGTAGTGTAAAGTGTCCCTGTACACTGCCTAGGCGCAGTGGCTTCCCCCACGGATTTCTAGAATTCTAGAGCCCAGGCGCGCCATGGATGACAAGATCAACATCCTGATGGTCGACGACCAGCCAGGCAAGCTGCTCACCTATGAAGCCATGCTCGGTGAACTAGGCGAGAACCTGATCAAGGCTCATTCGGGAATGGAAGCCCTGGAACACCTCCTAAAGACCGAGATTGCCGTCGTGCTCATGGACGTGAGCATGCCCGGAATGGATGGTTTCGAAACGGCCGAGATGATCCACGATCACCCGCGCTTTCAAAACACGCCCATCGTCTTCATCTCCGGGATTCATATGACGGACCTCGATCGGCTGAAGGGATATCAACACGGAGCTGTAGATTACCTTTCCGTTCCTGTTGTTCCGGAGTTGCTTCGGGCAAAAGTGAACGTATTTGCCGAGTTGCATCGCAAAACACGGCAATTGGAAATGCTGAATGCCCGCATCACTACGTTGCGGGACGAAGAGCAGAGACGCATCGCGCGCGAGTTGCACGACAGCGTTGGGCAACTATTGGCCGCCATTGCTATGAACAGTGCTTCGGTGGAGGCGGAAGCTCATAAGCTAAGCCCTAACGCAGCCAAACGCCTTTCTGAAAACGCTGCGCTGGTCGCTGAGGCCAGTAAGCAGATTCGCACCATTTCCCATCTGCTGCATCCTCCCTTGCTGGATGAAGCAGGTCTTTCATCTGCGGTTCGTTGGTATGTAGAGGGATTCTCCGAACGCAGTAAAATCGATGCGAAGCTCGACATCCCGCAGAGTTTTGTGGGTCTGTCCAAAGAGATCGAGCTTTCAATCTTCCGGATCGTGCAGGAGTGCCTCACCAATATCCATCGTCATGCTGGGAGTCCCACAGCTGGAATTCGCATTATTCAAGAAGAGGCTTGTTTAAGAGTTGAGATCGAAGATGCAGGCAAAGGAATCCCACCTGAAAAGGAATCCGCGGTGGGGTCCTCGGCCTACGGTGGCGTTGGGCTTCGCGGAATGCGAGAACGGTTGCGGCAGTTAGGTGGCACTCTGCAAATCCGGTCAAACGGCCACGGAACACGGGTGACTGCCATTCTGCCCGTTATACGTGTCACGGCTGTGCCTGTGGTCCAAGGAGTCAGCAGCGGGCCGCTCTGACCTGAGAAGGCTCATTGGAAATCAATCGGGTTAAATGCGTAGTCATCGTTTTGGCTGCATCATATCTACGTTGGAACACACTGCGAGCGTTCTCTCCTCTTTTGCGCTAACACCCGCCGAGTTCAATTCTCTACTTCTGCAGGTTCACGTGCTTTCAGTTGGGGGATCGTTTCGTCCTTGATCTGATTCGCCACGCTTCCATTCGCACTTAGTCGGCGTTTCTTTCGGCCGGGTGCACATTGGGGTTCTCAGTCTCAGTTTGGTGCTGCAATCTTTCTGTCGGCCTCGAAGGCCCGGGAAAAAACACGCAGTCACCGTGAACACGGTATCCCTCTATAATTCCCTCCTGGTTCGCAGGATCATCAATCGGTAACGTTGAAGCACCTTCAGACATCATGGTGTGGGCGAACTCATTGCCACGTTATAAAGAGGATGGTACGTATCACCGGTGATCCACAGGCGGTGGAGAAGAACAGCAAGTTTGCGGGCCACCGCCACAATAGCTCGTTTCTTGCTATTTTTTCCACCCCGTTCGAACATTCGAGTGCCCCAGCGTTTGAGGTCACTGTCCGGACCAAAACGTCCCAAGAGATATTGGGCACACTGAACCAGCAGAGAACGGAGTTGTTTGTTGCCGGCCTTGCTGATTCTGAGTTGTTGCTCCATCGAGCCGGATTGGTGGCGACGTGGTGTCAAACCTAGATATGCAGGTACATCTCTGGAATGGGTGAACCGGCCCGGGTCTCCTATGGTAAGCACGTACTGAAGCGCTGTGATCGATCCCACTCCGCTTACCTGGCGGAGCCGATTAGTCTCTGGATAGCGATTTTGCGCCGTGCTTTCAATCGCCTTGTCCAAAGAATAGATTTGCTTGTTCAGATGTGAGATCGTTTCGAGCAACGGGGTCAAGCTCAACTTCAACTCATCCGGAATGCACACTGCTGCCTTGCTCGGAAAGCACGATGTCCCGGAAGAAGGCACACGTAATCCAGCAGACTTCAGAACGCCACGCACTGCATTCATTAGTCGTGTTCTGTTTTTGACTAGGAGATCGCGAGCTTTCAATTGGATGATGTCAGGGTAGTTCTCCTGTTTGCGATGCACTATCGGAGAGAGCAGTTTCGGATCAACACGCGCGAGCCTGGCAAGCATGTGTGCGTCGACTTGATCCGACTTGCGAATGCTGTCAGCGATCATTCGGAGATTGCGTGGATTGGCCACGATCACCTCGTGACCCCACTGCGCAAGTAGTTGGCTCACCCACCGCGAGTGAGTAAGGAGACCGTGAGGTCGACGAAGGCGGTGCGGGTAGAGGATGAGGGAAAAAGCGAATGCCGTTCGGTAATAGAGCGGATACGGATTGAGCGAGAGCGACATGATCCGGCGTGAAACGAGCCCACTTCCCTCGGGTCTTTCGTCACGAGAGAACTTGATTAACCGACACATGAGGCAAGGCAGATGACGACAGTGAACACTGTTGGTGCGGCTTCACGCAAACCTGACGAGTGGGACTCCTGTCTCATGTTCCTATGGATAAGGAGATTCTTCGTAAATGGCTGAAGTCGGGCTACCTGGAAAAGCAGGTCTTTTATAAAACGGACGAAGGAACGCCACAAGGAGGGATTATCTCGCCGGTGCTGGCCAATCTGGCACTGGACGGCCTCGAAAAAGGTCTGCGAGAGAAATATCCGCCGACGAAAAGATTACGCGGCGAATACCTCTGTGTGAACGTCGTCCGGTACGCGGATGACTTCGTTGTTACCGGCAGAACGAAAGAACTGCTGGAGCGGGAGATCAAGCCCCTTATCGAGCGGTTCCTGCGCGAGCGGGGGCTCGAACTTTCGCCGGACAAGACGGTCATCACACATATAAAGGATGGCTTTGACTTCCTCGGACAGAATGTGCGCAAGTACAGAAATAGAAAGCTGCTCATTAAACCCTCTCGCAAGAGCATTCGTGTTTTGTTGGAGGGCGTCCGTGGAGTCATTCGGGACTCGCAGTCTCTGACAGCAGCCCAGTTGATAACGCGTCTTAATCCCAGAATCCAGGGATGGGCAAATTATCACCGGCACGTTGTCAGCAAGCGAGTCTTCGCCCAGGTGGATGACGCCATCTTCAGGGCACTATGGCAGTGGGCACGTCGAAGACACCCCATGAAGACGAGCGACTGGACCATGCGCAAGTACTTCGGCCGTCGCGGAAATCGATCATTGTGGTTCTTCGGCACGAAAAACGAGGAAGGCTCAGGCCCGGAAACGGTCTGGCTCTTCCGCGCTGTGTATGTGCCCATTCGGAGGCACATCAAGGTTCAGCGGGATGCGCATCCTTATGATCCGGTGTGGGAGTCGTACTTTTCGCAGCGTACTCGGGGTTGCACCCGTGCCCGCTGAGGTTCGACCGCTCCGTCCTCGAATGGTCTGGCTTTCCTTCGAGGTGTTGGGTTCCACCGTCGCCTCCTTATTAGTATCGTTTCCGCGTCTCGTCAGACAGGCGTTTGAAAGGCGTGAGCCGTGTGAGGGGAAACTCTCATGCACGGTTCTTAGAGGGCTGGGCGGGAGCAATCCCGCCCGGCTACTCGACCGGGTTGGGGTTAGTTTGGCGCGAAACCGGCGCAGTCCGAAACGCCCGTCGGAGCCGCTGAGCGGCGTCCACCCGGAAGAGGGCGCAGTGGAAGCAAGACGCGAAGCCACCTACGAAGAAGAAACCGCTTGAGATTCCCGGTCGGAGCCGAAGGTGCACTTCCATGGTCTAGCTGGAAATGCGGAAAGTGTCTACCCAAGATAGCCCTGTGGTAGATTGGCTCACTCAGAATGGGAACAGCGCTCGGGAAACCAAATGCCGACATCACTCTATTTTGTCTTGTGGGGCGCGGTGATTAGTTGTTTGCTGTTTTTCGCTGCGGAACGTGAATTCATCGAGGCTCTCCGAAAAAGATGGCTGCCGCTTGGGCTAATTCTCTTCCTGGCCCTCGTTTGGCGACTTCCCTTCGAAGGAACTGTTTTTTACGGCCTGGAGTATGAAGACTCTTACATCTATTCGGTGGCGGCACGGTCGCTGGATTCTGGCACACGAAACTGCACACGCGAGGGCTCGTGCTATTTAACGAGCGTATGCGCCGTTGGAAACTGGAATTCGTGTAAGGTGACTGAGACTTCCTCAGGGCATTTCGTTGGTTATCCTTTCCTGATCGCGATGGTCTCGCGAGTTCTCGGATACCGCCCTGCAGTAGCATCTTACCTGAGCCTGACGGCGTCGATGATGACCGTAGTGTTCGTGTTTCTCTTGGGCAGGTTGATCGATGGCGACATTGCAGGACTAGCGGGCTGCGTTATTTTTGGCCTCACTCCCGTATTTGCAGTACAAGGCGTTGGCACATACGCCGAGCCTGTTTCAAACATGCTCGTGGTTGTGTGCCTTTTGCTTTGTGTTCGGTTATTCAGTTCAAACGCTGAAACTTCCTTGCGGGGATTAGTCATAAATTGGCTGGCGCTGACATTTACCGCGGTCTTCGCCATTTCCGTTAAGAGAGAAAATGTGCTTCTCGTGCCTGTAGCGGTGCTCATCGAGTTAATTTTCAACCTTGAGAGAGGGACGCACGGCAGGGCACGGGTCGTGAAGCTGCTGGGGCTGGTCAGTGCTAGTGTATGCATTTGGTTTGCTGCGGTTCAGCTTCGGCTCGTGACAGTGGTGCGCAAGGAGATGGTGGAGTATGCGACCTTTCCCTTCAGCTTTACTCTTTTGCGGACGATGTTGCCGTTGTTCTTAAGATCGTATGTGTCCCTGGGTTGGTATCTCGGCGGTGGCATATTGGTCGCGGTCGGGTTAATCGCTGCGGTCCGAACAAGGAGAGGTGGCATGTATGCGATGTGCGTGTTGATTGCATATCTGCTGCTGTACTCATCCCATGTGCGCAGCTATTACCAATTGGAAAGCGGTTCCGTAGGTCAATTCGACACACTTCGCTACTCAATGAATCTTGCCGGAGTCTGGTCGATATTGGCTGGTCTGGGCTTCGCATATTGTGCGTTTATCCTGGCGAAAAGACCTTTCGGGACGTGGTTTCAACGGTGGTCAGGACGGATAGTCTGGGTTCTTGTTGGAGCCTATGCCCTAAGCAGTTGGGTGCTGACGAGTCGGTGGAAGGAAGATATGGTTTCTACCGAACTTGCAGTCCGAATTCAGCCAGCTGAGTCGGCCTTGGAAATTGTGGATGATCTTGGCACAGAGAATACGTTTGTGATCACGCTCGAACCACTGTTGGTGCACATGCTTTGTCGTAAGCCGGTGAACGTGATTGGTTTCCCTTATCTGACGGGGCCTCTGGTTCACAATTTGGTGCGGGACAACCCACATGCGACGTTTCTGTATCTTGAGCAGGCGATCTACAGCTCACCGGCTGATCAGAAGAGATATCGGGTGGCTTTCGATTTTATCGATAGTGTGCACAAAACGCGATTGTATGCTGGTAACAACTATGCAATCTATCGTCTCGATTCGCCTGCCGAGTGACCATCTAAAGCAGCGCTTGAGGGTTGATGAACGGCGTATTGTCAATCCTAGATCTCGGATGGCGCAATCGTGTGAATGCCAGGGCTCTGCACTTTCGTGTTCCATTGGAAAAAGCCGCCACACTGATCTTTGACAGAACAGTCCTGACACGCTTCGGCGTAAGAGTTTTTCCAATCGGAAATGGATTGTTTCGAATACTTCCAAAGAGATCGTTTTAGGAGACACAATTGGAGATTGTAGATTCCCGGTTGCGCGATTGTCGTAACGCGATCGCCGAACACAAGGCATTGCCGGCATTGCCGTCGCGCCCTGGACAACCACAGCGGAGTTGTGCTCAGCAGTTTTTCCGGGGGTTACCGGAGGCGGCGTGGTCTCCGCAATTGAACGCCAAGCTGCGGGAAATCGCAGAGACCAAAGTCGCGATGTATGACGCTTATATTTCAGAGATGGAGGAGATGCCGGTGGACGAAGCCTACCTTGAGCAGCATCGGAGATCGATGGGCTCGCGGCCCGTTCGCGTCCTTACCAGTGGGAACCACGGCGTTGGCCATCTGGAGACGAAGCCTGCGGACACACCCGAGCATGTGAATTATGAGCAGCAGACCACGCTGGCACAGGCGCGCTGGCTCACACTCTCCACCAACGCGCGGCAGATATTCGCGCGTCACAGCTCGGAATATATCCAGTTCGACGAGCCAGAGACTGTGATCAACGCGATCCGCGAAGTGTATGACCAGAGCAAGAAAACGAATCGCCTTGTTCGGTAATCGCAAGAGGTCGGGAGTATGGTTCGTCGGCACAAGACAGCGAACGACCTAAGCCCAAGACACTATTTCGATTTCCCGATCTAGAACAGTCGAAAAACGTAGTGCTGAATTCGCTCGCGCCGGGATGTTCGCAGCAATCCTGCCATCACGCCATCGACGAGTTCATCGGCTGGTGCTCAGAGCCACGTTTGGCGACATTTCAGGGTGCATACTAGTAGGATCGATGGCGACGGTAACCAATGTAAAATTAACGAGAGAGATCATTCGATTCTTTCGACGCTCACCAGAGCATAAGTACCGCAAAGAACGGAAATTGGACGATGACCAGAGTTCTTAAAATTCTCTTGCCTTTTTCACTGTTGTCCATGCTGATTCTAGCTGGCTGCGGAGATAGCGACAGATCCGCGCGGGAATCGAGCGGCAGCGGAGCGATCGAGAGGCCGCGAGATACCTCTGCTGTGCCGGTCACCGTCGCCAAAGTAGAGCGGACAACAATTCCGGTCGAATTGCACGCCATCGGGACCGGCCAGGCCTACAAGACAGTCTCGGTGGAATCGCAAATTGCCGGCATCGTCAGGGAAGTGCATTACCGGCAAGGACAGTTCGTTCGCCTGGGTGATCTGCTGATCACGCTGGATAAAAGTCCCTTTCTCGCCGCCCTCGCACAGTCCGAAGCGGCGCTCGCCAGAGACAAAGCCCAGGCCCAACTCGATCAGGCGGAACTGGAGCGCTATGAGGCTCTCTACAAACAAGGCATTGTGTCTAAGGAACAATACGACCAATATTTGGCCACCTCGGCGGCCGCCGCAGCCACCGTCAACGTCGATGAGGCTGCCATCCAGACCGCGAAAATTCAGCTTTCCTACTGTTCCATTTATGCTCCCATCAGCGGCGTCACCGGCGCCCAACTTGTCTACCCGGGTGCTGCGGTGAAGGCCAATGATGTTCCGGTGCTGGTCGTGATCAACCAGGTTTCTCCAATCTACGTCAATTTCTCGGTTCCCCAGCAGTATCTGGAGTCGGTCAAACGCCTCATGGCGCGTTCGCATTTGTCCGTTCAGGCCACTCCAACCGGCGACCCGTCTCCGGAACGTGGGACTCTGACGTTCGTCAACAACACCGTCGATCCCAGCACTGGCACCATCGCTCTGACGGCGTCGTTTCCCAACACCGACCAACTTCTTTGGCCCGGCCAATTCTCCAATGTTTTGCTGCGGCTGGGTGAGCAGCAGAACGTGCTGGTTGTCCCATCGCAGGCCGTGCAAGCGGGGCAGCAAGGAGATTACGTTTTCGTGGCCAAAGGGGACATGACGGTTGATGTCCGGCAGGTAAATGTGGGTCAGACAGTCAACAACGAAACTGAAGTTTTGCAAGGGCTTTCTCTCGGGGAAACCGTGGTCACCGACGGGCAGGTGCGCTTGGTTTCCGGGACAAGAGTCTATGTCAACAAGGGACTCTGACGGGAGTGGATCGATCCGATGAACCTCTGTGAACTTTTCATTCGCCGTCGGGTCATGACCAGCCTCGTGATGCTGGCCATTCTTCTCTTTGGAATACTGGGCTACCGCGATCTGGCTGTCAGCGATTTGCCCAACGTTGATTTTCCGACGATCCAGGTATATGCCGGCCTTCCCGGCGGCGGCCCGGAAACCATGGCTTCCTCCGTGGCCACACCCCTCGAGAAACAGTTCACGACCATTGCCGGTCTGGACTCGATGACTTCGACCAGCTCGCTTGGCAACATCGAGATTACCCTCCAGTTCAACCTCAGCCGGAATATCGATTCCGCCGCTCTCGATGTCCAGACGGCGATCTCCGCAGCGGTCAACCAGCTTCCTCCCAACCTGCCCTTCCCTCCGACCTTCCGAAAGGTGAATCCCGCGGATCAGGCCATCTTTCTGCTGGCTGTCACTTCGCCGACGCTTCCCCTTTACGAAGTCGATAAATATGCCGAAAATCTCATCGCCGAGCAGATTTCGATGGTGCCAGGAGTTGCCGAGGTCAACGCCTACGGTTCGGCAAAGTACGCCGTGCGCGTGCAACTGGATCCCGAAGCTCTTGCCAGCCGCCAGATCGGAATCAACGAAGTGGAACAGGCGATTCAAAACGCCAACGTGAATCTACCCATGGGCACGCTCAACGGTGCTCACCGGACTTATAACGTCGAGTCCAACGGACAACTGTCTGACGCCGCAGTCTATCGCCCGCTCATCATCGCCTACCGGAACGGAGCTCCGGTACGGCTTGAGCAGCTGGCTACCGTCACCGATGGAATTCAAGATCTGTACGTCGCGAACTGGATCAACAATATTCCGGGCATCATGCTGGCCGTTCAGCGACAGCCCGGCACCAACACCATCGAGATCGTTAATAACATTCGCAAACTGATTCCGCATTTCTACGCCGTGGTCCCGCCTTCGATTCACCTCTCGGTCGAATACGATCACTCGGTTCCCATCCGCCAGTCGGTTGACGACGTCAAATTCACCCTCATGCTGGCGGTCTTTCTTGTCGTTCTGGTTATCTTCCTCTTTCTGCGTAACGTTTCCGCCACCATTATCCCGAGCATGTCCCTCCCGATGGCGATCATGGGAACGTTCGCCGTTATGTACCTGCTGGGCTATACCGTCGACAACTTCTCCCTGTTGGCGCTAACCCTGTCAGTGGGCTTCGTTGTCGATGACGCCATTGTCATGCTCGAAAACATCGTGCGCCACATGGAAATGGGCAAGGGAGCGCTCCAAGCCGCCCTCGACGGCTCGAAAGAAGTCAGTTTCACCATTCTCTCGATGACTCTGTCGCTGGGCGTAGTCTTTCTGCCGGTCTTTTTCATGCCCGGCGTCTTCGGGCGTCTTCTGCACGAATTTGCGGTAGTCATCATTTCCGCCGTCCTGGTTTCCGGCCTGGTTTCCCTCACCCTCAGCCCTATGCTCTGCCGCTACTTTCTGCGCCCGGAACACGAAAAGGAGCACGGGTGGATGTATCGCAAGTTGGAAAACACGCTCGATGCCGCGCTCCGTTGGTACGGCCAGAGCCTCCACTGGGCGCTCCGGCATCGGGTTCTGGTCATGACTTTCGGTCTTCTCATCATGGTGGGAACCGCGTGGGAGTTCTGGGTGATTCCGAAAGGCTTCCTGCCCGAGGAGGATACCTCGCAGATTGCCGTCTCCACCGAGGCCAATCAAGGTATCTCTTTCGACGCGATGAAGGCGCATCAGGAGGCCGCGAACCGCATCCTCAAGGCCGATTTGAACGTGGTTCAATTTTTCTCGGGCATCAGCGACTCTAACGGCACCGGCCTCAATAACGGCGATGCTTTCCTTCATTTGAAGGACCGCTCCGCGCGTCCCTGGACCGACAACCCGGAATACGATCGCTTAATTGCGCGATACGGACATGTCGCCGTCCTCGATTCTGTGGTCCGGTTCATTCGACCGCTGTTTGAGCATCACATGACCATTGCTGACGTGATCCACGAATTGCAGCCCAAGCTCGACACGGTCACCGGTATGCGGTTTTTTCTCCTAAACCCCCCCGCTATCCGCATCGGTGGCCTCTCCACCAAGAGCCTGTACCAGTTCACGCTGTCCAGTCCGGCAACCGATCAGCTCTATGAGTACGCGCAGTTGTTCGAAGCCAAAATGAAGACTCTACCCGGTCTCGCCGACGTCACCAGCGACTTGCAGATCAAAAATCCTCAAGCCAACATCGTCGTCGACCGCGACAAAGCATCTGCTTTGGGCGTGACACCACAACAGGTTGAAGACGCCCTCTACAGCGCCTACGGCCAGCGCCTGGTCTCTCCCATTTACACCTCGAACAACGAATACTGGGTCGTGCTCCAGCTGCAGGATCGCTTCCAGAGCAATCCCGACATGCTCTCGGAGCTTTACATCCGCTCTTCCTCTGGCCAGCTGGTTCCACTCGCCGCCGTCTCAAAATTCACCACGAGCGTAGGACCGCTTACCGTCAACCACACCGGCCAACTCCCCTCGGTCACCATTTCGTTCGACCTGAAGCCCAGCGTGGCTCTCGGCCAAGCGGTGGGCGAAGTGAGAGACCTGGCCGGTTCGATGCTGCCAATCTCTATCACCACCAGCTTCCAGGGCGCTGCCCAGGCATTCCAGCAGTCTCTCGGCGGCCTCGGCATTTTGCTGATCATGACCGTGGTAGTCATCTACATCGTCCTGGGCATTCTCTATGAGAGCTACATTCATCCCATCACGATTCTCACCGGTCTGCCGGCCGCGGCTTTCGGCGGTCTGGCAACTCTCTCCCTGTTCCACGCGCAGCTCGATATCTATGGCTTCGTCGGCTTGATCATGCTCATCGGCATCGTCAAGAAGAACGCGATCATGATGGTGGATTTCGCGTTGGACCTGGAACGCAAGGGAAATTACACGGCCAGCGAATCGGCCTATCAGGGCTGCATGATCCGTTTCCGCCCGATCATGATGACCAGCGCTTGCACGATCATTGGCACCCTGCCCATCGCGATCGGTTTTGGTACCGACGCTGCCGCTCGCCGGCCACTCGGTCTCTGTGTGGTCGGCGGCCTGATCTTTGCGCAATTCGTAACACTCTATCTGACGCCGGTCTTCTACACCTACATGGATGCATGGCTAAAGTGGCGCTATGCCGGTGGCCATGCAGCTCGTGAAGTTGTCGGTGTCGAGTAGAACGTTATTTGCACTGGCAGTTGCGCCCGTCCTTCCTCTAAAATCATGCGCACTTCCTCTCGGAACTTTTGGTGCGGGGCAAGAATGTGGGGGGCAAGACAGTTCGCTTCCTGCAAAGATTCCCATTGACCCTATGACAGCTACAACTGAATTGGGGCCTGCGGTCAATACAACGATCCGGATTCGGACTCCTCGGACGGCCAGAACGAATTCGAGCTTTACACAGAGTTGCGGGGCACGGGTTAGACGGCTCGAAATACAGGACTGGTAAACAATAAGAAGGGGCGCCACAGCGAAAAGCCAAAACCGCAGTTCCGACAAGTCGCAACTGACTCCCGTTTCGGCTTCCTGTTTGAGCTCAGCTCCTTTCTGCAAGGGTCCGGGGTGGAACATTCTGATTCAACCGGAAAAAATTGTTTGGATCATAGTGCGACTTGACCGCAACTGTTCTGGCTCAACCTGAAATGGAGAAGCGACGTTCTCCGTTAGTGAGTATTTCGCCCTTCGGGCGGGGATTTTCAAGGCATGGGGTCTTTCGATCCGATGGAGGTTTGGGCGGCGCAAGAACGAGTCCTCACGCCCCGTTCATCGTCTCGATGAGCCCACCGGGCTATCCCTCGGCATGGTTGCGTCCCCGCAGTGCCCGCTTCTGTTTCGCCCGGCAAGATCATTGTAGCTCCGCAACGACCTGCCGTTTCTCAACATTGGTTTGCCCGTGACTCCGCCAGAATCCAGACCGGGCCAGACCTGAATCGTGAATGTAATCGCTTGCTTACGTCACTTGTGCTGGGAACTCAGGGACTTTGAGTGGGGTCTAGACTATTTGAAGTGACTGACATCCACTCAAAAGGAACTGATACCCGCCGTCGATTCCGAGCCGCCTTACGCTGGTTGGCCCGACTGGTCCTCATATCGATTGTTGGTAGCTGGCTCTTCTTGTATATCGACTCGGTCTATCAGCGTCGGCGCGCCGAGTCCCTGTTTGCAGACTTGAAATCCCTTGACCTCGCGGCGGCTGGCTTTCCTGAGGTTCGGGACATCATGGTTCGCAACGGAGGCGGTGCGAGGTACGAAAGACGGGGGTCCACGTGCAACCCGCAAAACTGCACGTTCTTTCTTCAGATCATGACTCGGCTGCCACGGATTCCCTTACTAGACAGGAAGGCACGATTTTTTTATACGACTCTCCCTTACATCGGGATCCGTTCGTGGGTTGTTTATGCGCAGGTTGACGTACGAAACGGAAAGCTGGATAGAAGCCAAACGGGTGTCTGGGAATATAGGATGGAACGCGTAGACTACAATGCCCATCGGCAGCTGGTTCCCCTCGGGTATGGCGTCGAGACTCGGAGAGACGCAGCGAGCTTTGAGTACGGCCCATGCAGCAGTCAGGACTATCAGGTGTGGGTTAGTCACGGCGGCTTTAAGTTTCCCGCAAATGAGCTCGCAACTTGCGTTGTGCAGTCCGCCGGGGTACCCGTGAAACGTGCCTTTGATGTTCACCTGAGCTGTCTCAACAACCCGTTTCGCAATTGTAGATTCGACGAACTCGCACCATCGGCATGGGCTGACTATTCCGCGAAAGATGGCACAGGTACTCGTGGCCCGCACAAGTAAGCCTGAGTAGGCTTGCAAGAACCGTTTGGCTTTTGACGTTCGTCGGTGGAACACGGATAGTCGCTCATCTGCTGTGCTTCAAAATAGCTTTCCCTGGCTGTCCGACATCCCAGTGGCTGGCCGCTTCGCTCTTCACGCAGCTTGCTGGCGGCGACTCTGGCGCTGCTGTCTGGCGGCTTCCAGCTTGCGGTCGCGTTCCGCGTGGATCTCCTGCTGACGCCCAGCGAGCATGTCTTTCGGTGTCACGTAAGCGACCGCGCTGTGCAGCCGGACGTTGTTATAGCGATCCACGAACTGTTGGATCAGGCGTTTCGCATCTTCCAGTGACAGTGGCGTCCCCGGTCGAATGCATTCGCTTTTCAGCGACTTGTGCCAGCGTTCCAGCTTCCCGTTCGACTGCGGATAGTAAGGGGAGGTTCGGACGTGGGTCATGCCCGAAATGCGAATGAACTCCTTGAAGTCGCGGGCAATGAACTGCGGACCATTGTCGGAGATGATTCGCGGCCTCGCTTCCGGGTACTTCTCCTTGGCTCGCTGCAGAATCACTTCGATGTCGGTCTCCCTCATCGACTCTCGCAGATCCCAATGCACGAGGAAACGGCTGAAGCCATCCAGAACGCTGCACAAGTAATAGAAGGTGCCACACAGGTTGATGTAGGAAACGTCGATATGCCAGTGCTGATGCGGCTGCAGCGGCTGCTCGAAACCGGTTCCCTTGCGCGAGGGTTTGCTCTTCCACCGGGATAATAATCCAGCTTTCTTCAACACTCGCCAAACGCTCGCCGGACTGACCGCCACAACGTCAGCGTCGAGCATCATGAACGTCAGCCGCCGATAACCTTCCAGCGGGTTCTTCAGATGGAACTCGATGATCGCTTCCTTCTCCCACGTCTCCAGCCAGAAATCACGGGGAACCCAACCGTTGTGCTCGTTGACACACCCGTACCGCTGCCGCCAGTCATAGAACTTGCTGGCAGTCACACCCAGCCACGGGATGAACCGTCCGACGCCGATCTCGGCCTTCTCTGACCAGCGCCGGACGAAATCCACTACCAGATCCCGCACATCATGCGGCACCCAGTTGCCGGTTAGAGTTCCCCAAGACTTTTTTTTAGCGCGATGTGCTCGGCCATCAGTTCAGCCAGGACCTCGTCCTTGGTCTGCACCTTCTTCTCCAAGAACTCGATCCGTTTCTGCTTCTCCTCCACTTGGCGGTGGGGACGCTCTTGAGACTGAAAAGCGGCGGCTCCGTTCTCGAACAGTTCCTTCTGCCAGCGGTAGAACACCGTTGGCCGCAGGCCCAGTTCTTCACACAGCTCCGAGACGGGCACCTTGTCCACAAGATGCCGCCGCAGGATGGCTACTTTTTCTTCCGGGGTGAAATGCTTCCGTTCCTTCCTCATACGTTCGCTCCGTTATCTTAACGGACGAACACTTTCTCCATTTCCAACTGAGGCAGAACACAACCATGTGGTCCCACCGTTCCCGATAAGCTTCAGGCACGCGATCCTGTTCATCGGCGCTCATAAAATTTACGTAAACTCCAGGTTTCATGGCCGGCCGAAGGGTGTCGAAGAGTCCGCGAACCCAGGAAATATTGTCAGCGTCGGCGGACGCTTTCGACCAGTTTGCCAGCAAGTTGATAATGAAAGGAGCACTGCGATCACCGAATGCAGTGTCGTTCGCGGGGATCTGCGCCGCCGCGCCGCCAAGATAGGCCAGCTCGATACAGGTTTCCGCTGAGCGCATGGTACAAACTGCCTTCAGCATGTGATCAATACTGCTGTCATAGAGATTATTGAAATAACCTGACTTGGTGTAATAACGTCGTCCGTGGGGAAAACCGGAATCTGCCATCGTTTGCAGATTCATAAACGACACAATCCTAAGGCTCACAGGATCCGCACTACAGATCGAAAGCGCGCGCTCCAAACAACGACGCCCCGCTTCAGGCTCACCAGTCCAAATCAAGGAACTGCTGGCCACTAGCCGTCCGCGGAGCTCGACAGGTACTGTGCTGGTATGGGGGGCGACGCGCAGGTCGATATTCCACTTCAGGTCGGGCGGCGCTTCGGCCATGAAGTCTCGCCAGCATTGAAGAAGCCGCCGAATATTAGCCTGGTGAGTCATTCCCTCGGCAAATACGACAGAGGTAAGTGGATGAAGCCGTAATTCGAATTCCGTGACCACGCCGAAGTTGCCGCCGCCCCCGCGCAAAGCCCAGAATAAATCCGGGTTCTCTTTTGCAGTGGCTCGCACGATGGAACTATCGGCAGTGACGAGAGTGAATCCCTCAACGTTATCGCATGACAAACCGAATCGGCGAGTTAGCCATCCGGTTCCTCCGCCCAGGATCAATCCAGAAGCGC
Source organism: uncultured Acidobacteriota bacterium (assembly GCA_963756015.1). Taxonomy (GTDB): domain Bacteria; phylum Acidobacteriota; class Terriglobia; order Terriglobales; family Acidobacteriaceae; genus Sulfotelmatobacter. The sequence goes on along the minus strand of CAVWMB010000006.1, from coordinate 4,677,957 downwards.
CGGTATGGGATACGACGCCGGAGGGAAAGACCAGTCCTGCTTTTTGTGTTGCCGTATCGATCGATCCCAGCAGACATCCGCCTGCGATCCGTGCTCGTCGCGCTTCGGCATCAACCTGGACTTGCCGCATCTTCGAGAGGTCAATCACCAGACCGTCATCGCACGTGCTGAACCCGGCAAGGCTATGACCTCCGCAACGGACGGCGGTGAGGATTCCAGTCTCAGATGCGATCCGGACCGCGTTTTGCACGTCGCTTACATTGGCGCAGCGCGCTATGAGCCCCGGCCTGCGAGCGACCATGCCGTTCCAAACGACACGCGCGTCTTCGTAGTCGCTTTCGCCTGGGCGCAGCAGATCGCCTTTGAATCTGCGACGGAGCGAAGAGTGAACCTCTTCACTGGCTTCCCGCATTTCGTCTTTCTCCTTGCGAAGTGTTGCGCCGCACGTTTCGCACATACAAGAGCGAGATCAAACCCAGGAAAACAGAAAATGCCGGAACCGACCACTGCAATCCGTCCACGAAAAAGGTTGTGACTGAGATCGCCAGCACCAGCAAGATCCCAACCACCGTGAAAAATGGGTGGGCCCGCAGACGCATGGGCAGGCTTAATAACCGCGCGCGTGTAATAGCTTTCCGAAATCGAAGGTGAGTGTTGAGAATCACCAGCCACACGAACAGCATTCCTGCGGTTGCCGCGCCATAGAGCATGAGGAAAGCATTTCTTGGAGCAAACACAGCGAGAAGGGTGGCCGCGACAATCCCCACGGTTGAGGCAAAAAGCGCGCGATGCGGCACCCCGTTGCGGCTCACAATGCCCATCCATGGTGGGGCATAGCCTCCACGTCCGAGAGAGAAAAGCATGCGGGTGGAAAGGTAGAGGTTCGTATTCACACTCGATAGTGCGGCTGTAAGCACAACAAAGTTCATGATCGCGGCTGCAAAAGGTAGATGCACCGCGGCGAACGCGGTCACAAAGGGACTGCCGGAGAGAGTGGACGAATTGCCTGCCTGATTCCAGGGCACCATTGTCACCATGATGGCTATCGCCAATACGTAGAAAAGAATGAGTCGCCAAACAATTTTCCGCATGGCGTGCGGAATGGTAACTTCGGGACGCTCAGCTTCTCCCGCAGTGACCGCGAAAATCTCCACTCCCATATAGCTGGTGACAGTGATGGTGAGCGAAAGCCACACTCCTTTCCAGCCCGCTGGAAGAAATCCTCCGTGCCGGGTTAGGTTGGCCAAGCCGATCGCCCTGCCCGAACCAAGGCCGAGAATTAGAGACAGCCCAATCATGATGAAGGCAACAATGGCGGCCACTTTGATCATTGCAAACCAATATTCAAACTCACCCAGGCGGTCCACCTGCATGGAATTGAGCGCCACCAGAGCGGCGGAAACCAACACCACCCAGATCCATTGCGGAATGCTCGGAAACCAAAAAGAAATGTATATGGCGGCGGCTGTGACTTCGGCTCCAATCGCAACGATCTGTGCGACCCCGTACGTGGCCCGAACTGAAAAACCTGCCCAGGGATTAAGATACTTTTCCGCGTAAACTCCGAATGCGCCGGCGACGGGATGGACGACCGCCATCTCCGCCAGCGCATAGGACATGATCAGAGCAATGCCTGCTCCCAGAAGATAAGAAAGGATAACGGCGGGTCCGGCCAGACGAATGGTTACACTGCTCCCTAAAAATAACCCGACACCGATGGCACCGCCAATCGCCATCATGGTGAGCTGTCTTTGGCCGAGGCGGCGATGAAGACCTTCTACTTCGGGTAACTGCGGCGGCTGAGCAGAGACCGTGGCTTCCATCGCGGAACGCCGCTGATCAGTCATAACTGCCGACACTGGCGGAATCATGAATCATCAGATCGAGGTTTTTCTCGAGGACTTCGGAGACTGCCTTCACGTCATCGATGGTGTTGTATACGTGGAACGAGATTCGCAGGCCGTCGTGACGGTTCGATGCGATGATGCCGCTCGCAGCCAGCTTTTGTACGAGCAGCGTTGAATCTTTGCACTGCAACACCACCAGTGGTCCCGCGCTATCGGCGGGTGTTTTCGTGCGAATGCCGAGATTGCGCGCGCAGCCCAGCAGCGATTGAGCGAGTCTGCCGATGTGTTCTGCCACATTCGGCATGCCGATTTCTTGCAGCAGCTGAAATCCTGGCACAGCCGCATAGATATTAGGTACGGACGGAGTGCCTGACTCGAATCTCCTTGCGGTGGGAGACGGATCAATATGTTGGGAATCGAAAGCAAACGGATGCGATTGCGCAAACCATCCAGTGAGAGTTGGGACCAGCGATGAAATCAGTTCCTTGCGTACGTACATGTACGCGAGGCCGGGAGGGCCGAGCAGATATTTGAGAGTTCCGGTTACACAAAAGTCGACATCCAGAGCCTTTACGTCAATCGGACGCGTGCCGCAGTCTTGATAATCGTCGAGTATCACCAAAGCGCCCGAGCTGTGGGCGATCTGGGTAATGGCGTTTACGTCGGAACGAAATCCATTTTTGAAACAAATGTGTGTAATCGGCACAATGCTGGTATTACGGTCTACAACTTTTTCGTAATTGCTCACCGGAATGCAGTTGCCTTCCGCTTCCACAAACTGTACCTCAGCACCTCGAACCCGCTGCGCCAGCCAGATATGACCCATGGTGGGGAACTCGAACTCACCCATCACGACTTTTTTTCGTTCCCGAAAATTCAGGGCACTGGCAACGCTATTGATCGCCGCCGATGCGCTGGTCACAATGGCAACCTCATCCGGACTGGCGTTGATGAATTGCGCGAAGGCGGTTCGTGCCTCCTCGTATCGATCCATAAATGTTTCCCACGCCGAACCTTGCTCGCGCCAGATCGCGAGATAGTTCTCAAGACCGGCCTGCACCGCATCGGAGAGCGCTCCCAGAGAACAACTGTTGAGATAGATGTTGTGTTGGAAGATGCTGAAGCGAGAACGAATCTGCTGGATTTGCGTATCGGTCAGCATGAAGTTGCGATCTCGACTAACGCGCTTCCGAACCTGCGCACCTCTTCCAGGGTGTTGTAATGGACGAGCGACGCTCTGACGGCGCCGCTGTCTTGCTCGAGCCCCAATCGCTTCATGAGCCGTGGCGCATACATGTGGCCATCACGCACGCCAATATTTCTGTTCGCGAGCTCGCCGGCAACTCTTGCGGGAGAAATATTCGGCAGGTTGAAGCATAGCGTGGGCACTCGTTCGGAAATCCGCTTTTCGTCTGCCACACCGTAGACGACGGCGCCGCAGTCGTTCAACACGCGAACCATTTCAAGCGCAAGCAATTCCTCGTAGCTTCGGATTGCATCGAAAGCGCGCCGCAAAGCGGTCCGCCTTGACTCCGATTGATGTGTTTCATCGTTCGCGCTCATCCTGCCCAGGGTTTCCAGATAGCAGACTGCGGCGTCCATACCGGCCACATTTTCGTAGATAAAAGTGCCCGCTTCGATTTTTCCGGGCGGTTCGTCGGGAATGAAATCCTCCAGGAAACTTGGAAGCGCTTGAAGCAGCTCGTAGCGTCCCCAAAGAAATCCCATGTGGGGAGCGAAAATCTTGTAACCCGAACACACCAGATAGTCGCAATCGAAGGCTTGTACGTCGATCAACCCATGAGGGCCGTAGTGCACCGCATCCAGAAAAATCTCAGCCCCGGCCATATGCGCCACCCGTGCCGCCGCTGCGACATCCACGATCGAGCCGATGGCATTCGAAGCAAGCGTGCACGCCACCAGTCGGGTCGCCGAGGACACCAGCGGGACGAGGTCGTCGGCGTGCAGAGCTCCATCGTCCCTCATCTTCCACCAACGGATGGTTGCACCGTTTCGTTCTAACGCCCGCCAGGTGGCGACGTTAGCTTCGTGATCCATATCGGTAACGACAATTTCGTTCCGGTCGCCGAGGGCTTGTCCAATCGCCAGACTGACCAAGCGGATGAAGGAAGTGGCGTTCATGCCAAACGCGATCTCTCTTACGTCGCGTGCATTCACCAGGTCAGCCACGCTCTGGCGGGCGCGCAAGATGGTCGCATCCACTGCGCGGCTTTTGGCGTAGCGTCCTCCGCGCTGTACGTTGCATTCAAGGAGATGATGGTTCACCGCGTCCAGCACGATCTGAGGAACCTGCGCTCCTGCTGCGTTGTCGAAAAAAATAAACCCCGGGGTCCGAATCAATGCAGGGAAAGCAGCGCGGATGGCTTCAACGGGAAAGCTTGCACTTGGTCGGGACGGAATTTCGGGTTTGAGAACGGCCTGGGATTTAGGCTGCAAGCACTTGCTCCGGTATTCATTTGAAAATCAGCGCTGAAGTTCTGCGGAACCAGCAGTGCCAAACCTATACTGCGCTGCAAATCCCCGTCAAGGGTGCATTTTGCATCTTCGCAGGCTAGAATATGCTCTCTTTGTTTGCAGTGATCGATTAGAGACATATGCCCGTATCTTTGGCTAACTCTCAGCTGATCTACGACGCTTTGAAGGAGTGTGACATCCGCCTGCTCTCGGCGCTGCCAGAAACCTGGCTGGTATATCTCGTCCGCTCGGCGGAAGAAGATCCCGAGATGATTCTGGTGCGACTCGCAAAGGAGGAGGAAGGTGTCGGCATTTCGGCCGGAGCGCACTTTGCCGGCATCAAGTCGGCCATGTTGATGCAAAACCACGGCTTCCTGGCATCCATTAACGGGATCGTTTCGTTCGCACATCTTTACAAGATTCCGCTGTTGATGCTCATTAGCTATCGCGGCTCCATCGGCGAGCGCGATCCCTGGCAAACACAAGGTGGCAACGTCACCGAACCGCTGCTGAAGGCGTTGGGCATTCCTTATTTTTTCCTCGATGCGCTGGAGACGGTCAAAAAGCGCATTCGACAGGCGCAGGCCCTCGCCGAAAGCAGTTTGCAACCTGTCGCTCTTCTCTTGACGCGCGACCTGATGTGGGAGGAGTGATGCTCCGGCTCGATTGTCTGCGCTCAGTTTATTCGGAACTGGAAACCTGTCTGGTCATCACCATCATGGGAGCGGTCGCGGCTGAGCTGCATTCCCTGGGGCATCGTCCCAATTTTTTCTATTTGCAACACGCGATGGGACTGGCTTCTTCAGCCGGGTTGGGTTTGGCTCTGTGTCTTCCGGGGCAAAAAGTGATTGTCTTCGACGGCGACGGCTCGCTGTTGATGAACCTGGGCGGTCTTAGCACGATGGCGCGGTACCAGCCGAACAATCTTGTACACGTGGTTTTCGACAACGAGAGTTTGCTCTCGGTCGGCGGTTTCCCAACCGCTACGAGCACAGGTGCTGACCTGGAAAAAATTGCCCGTGCTTCCGGTATTTTGCGAGTCGATACAGTGAGTAGTTGCGAAAACTTCAAAGCCGCCATGACCAAAGCCGTGCGTGGCAATGAACTGACAACGATCATCGCCAAGGTTGAAGCCAGGGGGCCCGCCGGATATGTCACCGACCTCGCGCTGCTGGAAAATCGATTTCAATTCCGGCGGTATATTCAATCGCTGAATCGGCGTTAGTGATAAAGAGATCGCTGAACACAAAGTTGTGGGGTGCGCCTATGTCACGCGTCTTGACTGAACTGCTTGCAGAACTCGCGACTGGACGGCTGCGAGTCGTCGATCTGACCCAGCCCCTGAGCCCGCAGACGCCCTTGCTGCCGCTGCCGCCGCAGTTCAACAACACGCCCGCATTCAAGATCTGGGAGCTGTCGCATTATGACGAGCGGGGTCCTTTCTGGTACTGGAATGCATTCGAGACGGGCGAGCACACCGGCACGCATTTCGATGCTCCGGTCCACTGGGTTTCCGGCAAGGATCTTCCCGACAACACCGTTGATCGCATTCCTCCGAAGAAGTTTGTCGGTCCCGCCTGCGTGATTGACATCAGCGCGGAGGTGACAACAAATCCAAACTACCTGCTGACGCCCGAGCGTATCCAGCAGTGGGAAGGCCAGCACGGTCGGATCCCGGCGAGTGCATGGGTTTTGTTGCGTACCGACTGGTCGAAGCGAAAAGACGCCAAGGATTACATCAATCTGAGGGAAGGCGGACCCCAGACTCCGGGATTGGCCCAGGAAAGCTCTGCTTTCCTGGCTCACGAGCGGGATGTGTTAGGCGTCGGCGTGGAAACGGTAGGGACCGATGCAGGTCAAGCCGCCACCTTTGATCCACCTTTTCCAAACCACTACCTGATGCACGGCAGCGGTAAGTTTGGATTGGCGAGCCTCGCTAACCTTGATCAGCTACCACCGACGGGCGCCATCGTCATTGCTGCGCCGCTAAAAATAGTTGGAGGGTCCGGCAGTCCTCTGCGGGTGATCGCTCTCACACCCTGAAGTGCTATGAAGAGACTCAGCGGGCAATGTTGAAGTCCCAGAGACGCCCTCTATGCCAGTCTCTGGTACAAAACGAGACTGTTTCTTCTCCCGACAGGCCCTTTGTGTGACACTTGGACCCCGAAGAGAGCGAACCGAAACGAGGCAAAATGACTTTCTCCAAACTGACCCTGATGGTTGTCTGCTCCACGCTAATCTTCAGCAGCGCCTCCCTGTCCCAGGAATTGAACTCAAACTTCGCCCGTGATCCTGGCCAGCCCATTGACCAGCAGTACACCGACCAGATTCACAAATACACCACCGATCCCTCCTTCATCTCTCCGCTGGTTGATTACCTACCTTCCTCGAAAACTGTTCCCACACCGGCCAAGCTGCTCGGCGATATATCCGGAGCGCCCGACATGCTGCCCTATGCTGAAGATGTCTACAAGTATTTCCGCCTGCTGGAGGCCAGCAGTCCGCGGGTGAAGGTCTTCACCATTGGCCACTCCGAAGAAGGGCGAGAGATGATCGCCGTCGCCATTGCAGACGCCAAGCTTCTGGCCGCGGCGAAAGACAATGATGCCCGACTGACACAACTTGCTGACCCGCGCAAGATCGGCCTCGATGACGTCAAGGCGCGCCAGATCATCGACCAATCCTGGCCCGTGTATTACATCACCGGAACTATTCACTCGCCGGAGACCGGGGCTCCCACGGCCCTGATGGAACTCGCCTATCGTTTGGCCGTCGACGATGCGCCCTATATCAAGTACATCCGTTCCCACATGATTGTGCTGATCACCCCGGTGGTCGAAGTCGATGGCCGCGATCGCATGGTCGACATATACAGGTGGCACAAAGCTCATCCTGGCGAGATTTGGCCGCGCCTCCTGTACTGGGGACACTACGTCGGGCACGACAATAATCGCGACGCCATGGCCATGACCCTCGATCTGACACGCAACGTCCTCGACGCCTATCTTGGCTGGCATGCTCAGGTATTGCACGATCTGCACGAGTCGGTTCCTTTTCTTTACGACAATACCGTAGGCGATGGGCCCTACAACGCATGGGTCGATCCGACTCTTGCCGACGAATGGGCGGAACTGGGCTGGAATAACGTTGCCCAAATGCAGAGCTTCGGCATGCCCGGAGTGTTCACTCACGGCGACTTTGATACGTGGAGTCCCGGTTACCTGATGTTTCTTGCCGGCATGCATAACGGCATCAGCCGCCTCTATGAAACTTTCGGCAACGGCGGCGCCGATACCGAGAGGCGCATCCTCCGTCCCGAGGATTACTCGCGCACATGGTACCGTCAGAATCCGCCTCTTCCAGTAGTGAACTGGTCCCAGCGTGACAACAATAACTACGAAGAAAGTTCTTTGCTCTCCACCCTCTCTTACTTTTCGCATAATACGCACCACTTCCTCGAGAATTACTACGGCAAAAGCAAGCGCGCCGTCGAAAAGCCATCGCTTGAAGGGCCGGCGGCGTATGTGATCACCGCCAATCCTGCTGACGCCAATCGCCAGGTCGAGTTGGTCAAAGTATTGAAGCGCCAGCATGTCGAGGTCGAACAACTGGCCGACGCTGTAACTTCCGCCGCGCCGGCGGAAAAGCGCGGAGACAAGCCGAAGCAGGAAACCTTCCCTGCCGGCAGCATCGTCGTCCGCATGGACCAGCCCTATTCCCGTGTCGCCGATGCGCTGCTCGATCGCCAGTTCTGGGCCGCTGGCGATCCGCAGAAGCATCCCTACGACGACACTGGATGGTCGTTCTCTCGCCTCTTCAATCTGAACGTTGTTCGCGTCCTCGATCCCACGATCCTCAAGTCGAAGATGACGCCGCTTGAGGATCCGGCGACGCTAGCCGGCAAGGTCTCAGGTTCAGGCGCGGTGTTTGCCATCGCGAACACCGGCCAGATTTCGCTGTTGCCGCTGGTCTACAAACTTAACGGTGCAACCATTCAAGTGGCGGAGAAGTCTTTCGATGCAGACGGCAAACATTTCGCGGCTGGTTCGCTGCTTATCACCAACGCTGCAGACGATGCCGTGATCAAGGTTCTGCACGACTTGTCGCTCGATGCATCGCGACTCGGCGCAGTGCCGTCGGTACCGGTCCATGCGGTCACTGCTCCGCGCATCGCGTTCATGCACACCTGGCTTGGCACTCAGACCGAAGGTTGGTGGCGCTATACTTTTGATAGCGCGGGCGTGCCCTTCGATTACATCAGCACGCAAACCGTAGCCCACCAACCGGACCTGCGGGCAAAGTACGATGTCATCATCTTCGCTCCCGTGGGTCGGGTTTCTACGCTCGAAATTCTAAACGGCATTCCGCTCTGGAATAATCCGATGCCGTGGCAGAAATCCGGGCTGACTCCGAACCTCGGCGCCATCGATAGCACCTCTGATGTCCGCCCCGGCTTGGGTTACGACGGGCTCGATCACCTGAAAAAGTTTATTGAGCAAGGCGGCCTCCTGATCACCTGCGAAGACACCGCTCAGTTCGCCATCGATACGGGTCTCGCGCCTGGCGTGAGCGTGGCTCCGGAGGGCGATGCACGCGTTGTCGGCACGGTGCTGAACACAGTTTTCGCCGACCGCGACCATCCGGTTGCCTTCGGTTACGGACCGGGCGTCCCTGTCATCAGCGCCAGTGGCATGGCGTTCAACGTCAGCAGCATACTCGGCCGCAGCGGAGGGCGCATTTTGATGGACGCACTGACCGATCCCATCGACCCCTATGCGAAACGCGCCACCGGGCGCGGCAGCGTCGAAGACAGCGACGAACCACAGGGCAGAAAGATCACCGAGCCCGAGCCGCTCGTAAAGCAGCAGCCCTGGGAGCCAAAGCCGTTAGATGAGGAACAAACACGTAACAATCCTCTGGTAATTCCGGTGCAAAGCCGGCCCGATGTCATCCTGCGCTTCTCCGATGCCAAGACTCTTTTGCTTGACGGCCTGCTCGACAAGGCTGGGTCGATTGCGGAGCATGCTGTAGTGGTGAACGCGCACCTGGGCTCGGGAAACGTGCTGCTCTTCGGCAATAACCCCGTCTATCGCGGCGAGACCATTGGAACCTACGCGCTGGTGTTCAACGCCATCCTCAACTACCAACACCTTGCGCGCGAAGCCGCGCCGGCCGACAAACAAAAACCCGCCGATCAGGCAATCTTTCGCAGTGGCTCAGGCTGGGCGCAGGAGGCGGAAAGATAGAACGCGATTGTGGTATGCGGTATGAAACCGGAAAGCGAAGATCTGAGCTATGGGCATAAGCCGGTCATGCTGCTTTTGCTGCTCTTATTGCTCTTACCGCTTTTGCCGCGAGCGTCGGGTTCACGCTCTATCTTGCTGTGGATTGCGCACTTCTCTTGCCGTGGGGGGCTACGCATCAGGTGGATTTCCTGAGAACGTTTTGAGACTGCACAACAATTCGGTGCTGCATGCTTAGACAAATCGGTATTTTCCTGCTCGGTTTCTTGCCTGTAGCTATATCGATGGCGCAACAGACGCCCGAGTCACTCAAGTCCAGGGCGCGCCAGTCGCTTTCGCCGATTCATGGCAATCTCGTAGTGCCGGGGCTCAAAGAGCCTGTCGATGTACTTCGAGATCGCTGGGGCGTTGCGCACATTTACGCGAAGAACCAACATGACCTATTCTTTGCTCAGGGTTTTGTGGTGGCGCAAGATCGGTTGTTTCAGATGGAGATGTGGAAACGCGCTGGACAGGGCCGTCTGGCCGAAGTGCTCGGGAGATCGGCGGTGCAGCGCGACATCAATGCCAGGCTACTTCGTTATCGGGGCGACATGAAAGCCGAGTATCAGAGCTACTCGCCGGATACGGAAGCAATCGTGGGCGCCTTTACCGATGGGATCAATGCTGAAATACGCTCGTTGACCGCAAAGGGCGGCCCGGGCCTACCGATCGAGTTCCAGCTAGCCGGGTTTTTGCCAGAGCCGTGGAAGCCGGAGGATTGTCTCAACCGGATGGCGGCATTTTCGATGACTGGCAATGCTTTCAGCGAGCTCCGCGACGCCGAGCTGGTCGCGAAGTTCGGGGTGCAGAAGGCAAGCTCAGTCCTAAGCCTTGATCCTAAGGTAGAACTCGACCCCGCACCGGGGGTGGACTTCGGAGGACTGAATCCTTCACTTCTCAAGAATCTCGTCGGAAGTGATGCAAGAATCGAGTTTCCATCCGACACGTCGCAAGGTAGTAATAACTGGACAATCTCAGGAAAACTCACCTCCACAGGCAAGCCGATGTTGGCCAATGATCCTCATCGAGTGGTGGGTTTGCCCTCGCTGCGCTACATCGTTCACCTGATAGCACCGGGGTGGGATGTGATTGGCGCGGGCGAGCCGGGGTTGCCCGGCGTTGCTCTGGGCCACAACCAGCACATCGCGTGGGGATTCACGATCTTCGGCCTCGATCAGCAGGATCTGTATCTTGAGGATCTGAATCCCAAGAATCCGCTGCAGTACAAGACGCCGAATGGATGGGCGCGCATGCGCCTTGAGCATGAAACCATAACAGTCAAAGGGCAGTTGCCTCTCGAAGTCGAATTGAAATTCACCCGCCATGGCCCTGTCCTTTGGGAGGATGGGAAGCGGGCGCTGGTACTTCGCTGGGTTGGAGCCGAGCCCGGCACGGCCGGCTACCTGGGATCCCTTGCCGTCGACCGGGCGACAAACTGGAACGAGTTCGAGGAGGCTATGAAGCGCTGGAAAGTGCCGTCGGAGAATATTGTGTATTCCGATGTCGATGGCAACATCGGCGAGCATTCCACGGGGCTGGCGCCACTGCGAAAGACGTGGACCGGACTACTGCCGATCCCCGGCGCGGCCGACTATGAGTGGTCGGGTTATGTTTCGAACTCGGCACTTCCACATAGTTTCAATCCGCCGAGCGGCTTTATCGCGACAGCGAACCATAAGATGATCCCGGAAAACTACCCATATAACGTCGGTTTCGAGTGGGCTCCTCCCTTCCGGGTACATCGTATCGAAGAGGTGCTCTCTGGCATTCGTGACAGCCGAAGGACGATAACTCTTGACGATATGGAAAAACTTCAGACTGATGTTGTCTCGTTGCCGGCGCGTCAACTTGTGAAACTGTTGAAAGAGGCGCCGCCAAGCCCCACAGTCGCGGCGCAAATGATGCTCGCGTGGGATGCGACCCTCAGCAGAGAATCCGGTCCTGCAGCGCTTTATGAAGTGTGGCTGAAGAAGCTGCGAAGGGCGGTCTCTGAAAAGGAAGGGATCGGGGCGGTTGACGACGATCAGTCGCTAGACGACGTAGTCGAAGAGCTCTCGAAGCCGTCGCCACAGATTTTCGGGGCGGACGCTGCCGCAAGCAGAAACCAGGTTCTGCTAGAAACGCTCGACTCCGCATGGAAACAGACCCAGCAGTTGCTTGGACCAGATCCGCGGAAGTGGTCCTGGGGTACTTTGCATACGATCCGGTTCCGGCACTCGCTCGACCGTTTGCCGGGGGCGTCGATATTCGACTTGGGACCGTTGCCGCGTCCGGGCGACAGCGACACCGTGAATGCCACATGGGTAGGCAGCAAGTTCGAGCAGGAGGGCGGGGCGAGCTATAGAGAAATCTTGGACACTGCGGATTGGGACCGGTCCTTGGCGGTGAATGCTCCGGGACAGAGCGGACAGCCAGGATCGCCGCATTATGCCGATTTGCTTCCGTTATGGGAGAAAGGCGAATATTTTCCGCTGGTGTATTCCCGCAAGGCGGTACAGACTAATGCACAAGACCGGTTGGTCCTCGCTCCACGTAGTCTCCCGCTTGCCTCTGAGATGGGCAGCAAGATTGACGGCGGTTCGGAGTGATCTGCGGCGGGTCACCGAGGCCTCGTATTGACGATGGCGGTTGAGAAGCCTTAGTCGATGCCGTGCATGCGCATTCTGACTAGCTGATCGATGCTCAGATCCTGCATCCCGCGGGAGCGCAGATCGCTAATGTATTCCGGCGTGACATTGTGGATCCGCATGGCCACCAGCTCATCTGGCTCAGGATGGGAATAGCCCAGTGCCTGCAACTTGCCGATGAATTCCGGAGATACGCCGTGGATTCTGAAGGCAATTAGTTTTTCCAGGTCCACGTGATCGTAGCCGCGACTCTTCAGTTCTGTCATCCACCCGGGCGTGACGCCGTGAATTCTCATTGCGACCAGAGTGTCTGCCCCCGATGAATAACCGGCTTGATGAAGAAAGCGCATCATTTGCGGCGTGACAGCATGGATGCGAAAGGCCACACGCTTTTCGCAGTCTAAAATCTGCAGGCCAGCCGCGCGCAGGTCATCTATAAAAGCGCGATCCGCCGTGGATGCGGAATGCGATCAGCTTGTCGGTATCCAGACTCGTGAGACGTTCGTCGCGCATCTCACGCGCGAATTCCAGGCTGACATCCTGCACCGCCATGTCATATTGCTTTTCCTCATCCACCAGGAAACCGAGCGCTTGCATCTCGCGCGCATAGTTGGGATCGGGTTGGAAGTGAAAAGTCTCCGCGCCTTCTTCGTTATTGAGGAAACCTTCGCATTCGATTTTGCCGGCATCGCGCGAGATGGTGAAGCGCACGTCCTGAAGTCCGGATTTGGAAAAGTCGACACCGGGGAACGAAGCCGTGCCCCAGTTCGATTCGGAGCTCGAGTCTCCGCCGCGGTGGTGCTCGATCAGCGAGAAGTCAATCTTGTCAGGCTCTTTCGACTTGCTAATCGTCCAGCGCCCATTGCGAACGTCTGCGGCCAGACTCTTAACGACAACGGTAAGCAGGCAAATGGCGAACAGGAGAAAAGCAAGAGTTCGACTTACATCCCAACGGAGAGAGTAGGCAAACCGATGCTCTTTGCCGGAGCCATACTTCCCCGAATCCCGACAATACCTGCTGGACATGGAGCGAGTTGGCGGAGAGGACCGTCATCCGGTAATGTAACGGGGGATGACCGATCGGTTAAGGGTACACCAACCGATCCTGGCCAACATGTCTTGCGATACAGACGTGCAGAAATTGTACGAGTTCGCTGTTCAGCTTCGCCTTCGTTTGCAAACTCTATGAAAGTTATGCCATTGGTCTTTTGCCTCCTGTCGATCGCAACTGGAAAAGCTGTCAACGCTCAGGCCGGTGCTGCTGCCGAACCCAATGAGTTCGCGGGATCAACCCAGATTATTGTGGTGACCACGTCAGATTGGAATGCTGTCGAAGGGCGGCTGCAGCGATTCGAGCGCGCCACTGGGCGTGACGCATGGTCACCCGTAAGTGAACCGATCTCGGTTGTGGTAGGCAAGAATGGCTTGGGCTGGGGAATAGGTGTGATGGCGACCGATGACCCGAACATTCGCAGCACGTCCGACCCGGTGAAAAAAGAAGGAGATGGCAAGGCGCCCGCGGGCGTCTTTGCCCTCGGCACTGCGTTCGGCTACGCGCCTCAGCCATTGCTGGGATCGAAGATGCCGTATCTGAATCTGACCACCTCGATCGAATGCGTGGACGACCCGGGCTCGAAATCTTACAACCGCCTGGTTGACCGGTCCACCGTCGCTCCCGACTGGAACAGTTCGGAGCACATGCGGGCCATTGAGGAGTACCGTTGGGGCGTGGTCGTAGACCACAACGGCACGGTCACGGGTGTCAAACGCAATCGGCCTGTGCCAGGAGGGGGCTCGTGCGTCTTTCTTCACATCTGGCGGAGTCTCACGCAGGGCACGGCGGGATGTACAGCCATGCCGCAAATCGAACTGGAAACGCTACTCACCTGGCTTGACCCAGCGCGCAAGCCCCTGCTGGTGCAACTGCCGGTGCCGGAATATGCGCGGCTAGCCAATCGCTGGAAACTGCCGCCTTTGGCTGCCGCTCGTCCGCGCTGAGCGGCCTTGAAATCTACTGTTTGAGATCTTCGAACTTTCACGTTCAGGGTTGGATGCTGTTTCCAATCTTTGTTGTCGCAGTTCCACCACTCCGCAGGGTTGACCCTGAAACCCCGGCTTTCCGTGAGCTGGCGCAATACGGAGTGCCGGGAGTTCAGAAGCGGAGTGCAGCCTCAGTTGCTGTCATCAGTTGACTACTGGGCACCAGCATATTTCTTCCGAATCTTCACGGTCCGATCTAACTCATCCACTGCTTGCAAAATCTTCAGTCGCGTGTCGGCTTCAATCTGTGCCGTATCGAGATAACGGTGCACAATTTGGTCCGATTTCGCGCTCTGCTGAGCATCAATGAATGCATCCAGCCACGCGACCAGGAAGAAGATTTTGCGTTCGCGCTTAATCTGCGGCAGAGCCTGTAATGCCGGCTCGATATACGGCTGGACCAGTATCGATTGGTTCCAGTAGTTGAACGCTCCCAACGAGGTCTGCACCCAATCTTCCGGCCGCTCGGGGTTCTTCGTGTAATCGTCGAAATATTTCTTCTTCGTCGCCGCGTCGGGACGGGCAGCTTCAGCCATGTAGGCGTACTTCTGGCCGTCGGTGGTGTGGTCACGCTCTTTCTCGCGGGCCAGAATCTTATCCGCATCGGGATCGTCGAGCGCGAGCAGCGTCGTCACTATGTTCCAGCGGTCCAGTGGGCGCAGAACGATACCGGGGATCAGTTCCGGTCCGCCCTGCTGCAGCAAAGCCTTCAGCCGCGCACGCGACCCCATGCTCTCTGTCAGAGCCCGAAAGCCGCGGAACCAGACGATGCGAAGGTTGCGGTCCGATTCCTGCTGCATGCGCGCGGCGGCGATCTGATCCAGCGACGGCGTCAGACGATGCCGGTCGTCGTCCGAGACATACTGGTGCAGGGCCGAGGCACTATGCCCGACCGTCTGCGCCAAGATCATTTCATCTTTTTCGTTCTGTAGCAGCGCCGTGGAAAGCTCAATGTAGCGTCGGGGGTCAAGATCGGCCACCTGGACCGACTGCCACAGCGACCCCCACAAGAGCGCTCGCGGGAAAGGATCGGAGATACCGGCCAGGTGCGTCATTACGTATTCCTGGCTCTTGTCGTCGAGCAGGAAACGCCCGTAGGCATAATCATTTTCGTTGGCGAATATCCATGCAGGACAGGGCCGGTGACCGTCGGCAAACGGGCGGGCGATTTTCGTGGCCGCCGCATTAATTTCCAGTGGCATGGTCCACTTAGAACCGTCGGGATAATAAAACCCGACTTCCATAGCCATCGGCCACACGATTCCTTCGTTTAGAACGTCGTGCTGCGTGACAGTGAGGCTTTGCATTTTGCCACCGCTGCATGACCAGGCGACATCGACCTCAGGCATGCCGCGCTTCCGGATCCACGCATCGGCCCACTCCCCGAGTGGCCGCCCCGCGGCTCGCTCGAAAGCTTGTACTAAGTCGCTCCACTCGGCGTTGGCGTAAGCGTGCTCTCTTAGATAGGCCTGCAAACCATCACGGAAGTGTTCGTCGCCGAGCATGTACCAGAGCTGTTTGAGCATGCCGGGCGCCTTCGAGTAGACAATCGCACCATAGGCAGACTTCGCGACATTCAGGTTGGCGATATCCTGGTAGATCGGCGTCGTCCCGAGCGTCTGATCGATGTCGTACGCCCCCGGCTTGATCGTCTGGTAGAAGCGCTTCCAGACGATGTCCTCGGGCCGCAGCGACGACAGTGCGCGATATGCCATGAACTGAGCGAACCCTTCCTTCAGCCACAGATCGTCGAACCACCGCATGGTCACCAGATCGCCGAACCATTGGTGTGTCAGCTCATGCAGCGTCAGGATGTCGCGGCCCAAAATATCGGAGTGCGTCGTTGCGGTGCGGAACAGCACCGATTCTTCGCGCAAAAACGTCGCGCCCGCGTGCTCCATCCCGCCGTATGCCATGCCCGGAATGAGTACCATGTCGTACTTTGGAAAGGGAAAAGGCTGCGCGAAATAGTCAGCCAGAAATGTGATCCCTTTTGCCGTGATCTCCTGCAACTCCGGAACTTCTTGCTGCGCTCGCGCCAGTTGCGATTTGCGAAAATAAACGGTTGGTTCCCCTGCCTGCGTGATTTTCTGAAACGGCCCGGCGGCGAAGGCAACCAGGTAGGTCGGCAGCGGCAACGTTTCAGGGAACTCCCACACGTTGTGCGTGCTCGTTTTGCCTTTGGTGTTCGAGATCACGCTCCAATCAAGGGGTGCATCGATGGTGAGCTGGAATTTTCCTTTGATGTCCGGCTGATCGAAACAGGGAAATGCCATGCTCGCGTCCATCGGTACGAACAGCGTGTACACGTACTCGGAGCCGTCGTCATTGTCTTCGTACTGGATGATCGGCTTGCCCGCCGGTCCGGCGTGCGACGTGAAGTCGAGGTCCACCGTATTCTGGCCCGCGTGCAGCAACGCGGCGGGAACAATGATGTGTCCGTTTTGGACTTTCGCTTCGTCGGTCTGACCATTGACCACCGCTCTCTTCAGCAGACCATCGCGGTAGTCGAGCAGCGTTTCGCTCGGCTCCCTTAATGCGAACGTAATCTCGACAGACCCAGGAACGTCGGTCGCGTGCGCCTTCAGGGACAGCGAGAGCTTGTAATGCACGTCGCTGATGTTTGCGGCGCGATCACGGGCGAGCTGACGCGGAATGCCTTCGGGGACTTGGGCGAGGGCGCCGGAAGTGAAGAAGAGCAGCGCGAGGCAGCGAATCATGGCAGAAGCATTAAACATCTTCATCCCCGGGGGCGCAAAGGATAGGAGATCAGGACGGGCGCGGGCAAGCATACGACAAATAGTCGGGCTCGGAAGAGATCAGCAAATTGTAATCTTAAACTCGCCCATCCGGTCCCAGTCATTTTCCGCGGCGACTGGCCGCAGTCAGAGAGAGCACGGCGTATGAGGTGGCTGCGTCATTCATAAAGAGTGCGGTTTCCGGACTGATATGGTTCTCTTTACTCTTGTTCAAAGAGTAGGCTGACCAGGAACCTTCTGTCTTGTCCTGATTCGCAGTTAGCCACGCGAGCCCCCGCTTCAGTTTGGCATTTCCGGGCGAAATCCCAGCCTGCTGGAGAGCAAAAGTGATCAGCCCCGTCGCGTATCCGTCGCTCTTAGTTTCTTGAGAAGTTCCATCCGCGCGCTTCCAGTCGCCAGACAGAGAAGACAGGCTCCAGCCACCATCAGCCTGCTGCTTTTCCAGAAGATCGCCAATGATGGCCTTCTGGCGATCCGGTTCAACCAGTCCGGGCAGCTTCGCCGCGGCCCACAAGAGAAGGACGCGATTCACAGTGGTTTGCACGGCGAATTCTCGGTTGAGGTACTCGCGCAACTGCGTGAGATGCGTTTGGACTTCGGGGGTTTCTTGATAGCTTTTCGGCGCGCTACCGATGGCAACGGCGGCCAGCGAGGCTCCGAAGTAGTCCGAATCGTCCGCTTCCCACGGCTCATTTTTAAAGCGCAACCAAAGCCATGCGCCTTTCTGCTTGCCGTCGATTTGCTGTTCGGCCCACATGTTCTGAAAGGCCGTATGCGCGTCGTTGCTGAATTGGCCGCTTTGCGCATCACGGCTCGACAGAATCAGTGCGTTGAGAACGGATTCCGTTCCGCGCGACTCGACCGATTTGTAGGGCCCGCGGTCCGCATCCTTGTAGAACGGTTCGACCTCCTTCCACAGGCGCACGCGCTTCGTCACGCTGATCAGCAGCCGTTGCTCGTTCGGAGATGGGACTTGCTCGTCAAGCACGGTTCGAAGAGCTACACGCGAAAGAGCATAAGGAACAGCGGTGTGACACGAAACACAGAAAGTTTCATGGTCGCGCTGGGCTCGGGGCCATTCCATCCACCACGCTTGCCGTCGGTCTAAGTAGGCGGCCGCAGCCTTCGGATCCCAGGATTTCGCGGTTGTCGTTTCCGGCTTATTGGAGCGAGCCGCCATGCCTTCTGAACGGTTAGCTGCAGCAGCGGCTGCTACTATGCGCCAACCAGCCGGGAGGACTCCCACGCCCAGGCAGGCCGCTAAACCGACCGTCAATCGCATAGCGCTCTTCAAGAAGCCTCTCTCTCGGTTGGAAGTCGGCGCACTTTTATGACGGCGATTATAACCTCAAACCGGGCGCGTTCCAAAGGATCAGACGATCTAGGATGGATCGTCGGCTACATGGACGTTATCCAGAAACGGCGTTCGAGGAAGTCTGCGCTGACTTCCCATGGGGCCGCAGCTTGACGATGTGCCAAATGGCTTGGGGAGCGATTCCTGCGCCCCAGGTCTTACCGAATGTGTTTATGCGCCGAAAGATCGGCCCGGTGGGGGTGGATAGTCCCCGTCGGTGCCCTGTTCGGAACCTGGCTTCGAGTTTCTAATTGCGAGTCGCCAGTGCCATCGCACGCTCGAACACCGGATCGCGACCCCGTCGCCAATCGGCGAAGCTCATCGTGATCGTCTCGTCCGGCTGAAGCGTCTTCACGCGTAGAGGAAGCAACCAGTTCAACCAGAAGCACGTGTCCCAATCGTTGCAAGGATGCCCGTAATCGTGCTTGCCGGTCTGGTAGTTCATGCATAAATGATAGTTGGGCAGGCAGCCCGAGCCTCCTTCGGCAAAGAATGCAAGTCTGTCCCCCACCGGCTCGCCCAGAATGGTGACCCGGCCGCCGCCGGCGTGCTTGATAAGCGCGGTAGTAGTGATTCCAGCAGAGAACGTCATGCCGGACGTTAGGAGGTAAATGTGGCCGCCCGGTGCGATGAGATCTGGTAGATCTTTTGCAAACAATATAGTTTTAGTGAGATTTCCTCCAGCGTTGAGGCGGTTGTCAAAGATAAGCCGGCAGGGTTTATCCGCTTGCATATCAGCCTCGGTTGCAGTTTCGAAACTTTTGATGTGGTTGTTGCCTACGTCATCGTTAGACTTGAACTGGATCAACATGACGCAGGACAGTGGCAACCGAACACGGCGAAATGTCGTATCGAAATCGGAAGATGTGATCGGCAAGGGCCGGTCCGGCTGATAGGCAATCCAGTCGGGACCCAATTCCTTGAGCGCTTCGTTGGTGTACATGCGGTTCTCGAATATGTACGGCTCGTCCTCGCTGGGCTTATAAGGCGTCAGCGTGCGTGTGACCGTCATGCCTGACGGCGAGGTGACTGTCCACGTCGAATGCTCCATATCGGGCGCGATGCCTGCGCCAACCAGCACATCTTGCCAGGTCATGTAGAACTCCGCGCATACCTTGCGCCACTGCGGCGTGCCGCCGCGAAGCTGCCCCAGCCGTGCCATGACCTCGTCGATGCGATGGCCGTCAATGGAGACGATCTTGCCCCCTAGAAGATCAGCGTATGGCTTGGTCCCATGCATTACGTAGATGCCGTCCGAGAAGCCGGCAACGCGCACCGGCAATTCCATTGGATCTGCACCGGGATCGAAGCCAATGCGAGTATGGCCGTTGTCGGCGAGCGCCGCAATTTCCATGAGTGCAACGCGAAAATTCGGGCGTGGAATAACGATCTTCGAATCTGCAAGCTCTGCTATGCGGCGCTGTGCTTGAGCACGTGCCTCAGCGGAATAGGAGCGGTCCATCGCCACCAGCTTTGCGAAATAGTCGACATCCTGGCGCTGCGCTTCAAGCGCATCCTTTGGCTTGCGGTAACTGGCTTGCGGCGGTGACAGGTAGAAGTGGCGCATCATCGCATAGACCGCTCCCCCCGCTATCGCGATGAGGAGCAGAACGACACAAAATGCGATGCCGCCAATTTTCAGAAATTTCCGCATGGCTCCTGTGGTTTGGCCCTCGGCGCCAGGGTTCACGGCATCTTTCCTCTCACTCGAACCGAGAATTTTGCCACACGTGTAGATACGAATGTAATCGTGGCCCGGTTCCGCTTAAAGCTCTAATTGACGTTGAAACCGAGGGCTGGCGTAAGTATGCGTTTCCTTTGTTGCCGGTGCAGGCGCTGGGAAAGCGCATCCTTCATGCGATTCGAGTGAGGGGTTCTGAATTTATTCATCGGACAGAGATTGGATCTAGGCTGCCTTTTCCGCGGCCATGAATTTCATAAGAGCCTCGGCTGTGACGGTCGATGACGCAGGATTCTGTCCGGTAATGAGACGGCCATCGGTGATGGCAAAAGGCTGCCAGTCCGCCTTCTTCTCAAAGATGGCGCCGAGCCGCAGCAGTTCGTCTTCCACGAGGAATGGCACCACATGGGTAAGCTTCATCTCTTCTTCCTCGCCATTCGTGAAGCCCGTGATCTGCTTGCCCTTCACCAGCGGTTCGCCCTTGTACATAACATGACGCAAGACTCCCGGAGAGTGGCAAACCAATGCAATTGGCTTCCCTGAGTTGTAGAACGATTCCAGCAGAGCAATGGACACGGGGTCTTCCGCGAGATCCCACATGGGGCCGTGCCCGCCCGGATAAAAGATCGTATCGAAATCTTCCGCTTTCATATCCGCCAGGCGGAGGGTGTTAGCGAACGCTTTCTGCGCCTCCGCGTCCTTCTTAAAACGCGCCTGTGCAGGCGTCTGATTTTCCGGCTTATCGCTCTTCGGATCGATCGGTGGCTGCCCTCCCTTGGGAGAGGCAAGGGTCAACCGCACGCCGGCGTCTCTGAAAACGAAGTAAGGAGCTGCACCTTCTTCCAGCCAGAAACCGGTTTTAAGGCCAGTATCGCCGAGCTGGTCATGTGAGGTAAGCACCATCAAGATTTTCATATTTCATCTCCTTGTCGTCCGCTGCGCAGGTTTTTGATTTAATCGGGCTGATGGCAATGAGACCACAAGGGTGAGAGCCTTACAATTAGACGTTAGTATCGTCAATATTTTCGGATTGGCCCAGGTTGTCAGGCCGAAGGGATGCTAAATTCACTGCTGTAGGACGAGCTTATTTGATCGCCGCTCCGAGGTAGCAGCATCAAGTATCAAAGGGCTGCGTTGTCTACTTCTTCCGCTCAATCGAAGGCGCTTCCACACTGGCCCGTTTATTCCATCCGTGAAAACGGGAGAGGTCCCCTGCATTCCATGCCTCCCGGAGTCCAGGGGCGCTCAGATCCCAGTCTGGGCGGATTTCACTGGTAACGGCGCGGAGATCGTGCCAAAGATCGATGACAGATGGACGGCCCCAGAACCAGTAGCCGTTATAGATGCTGTAAATCACGAGGCCCGGCTTGAGGACGAGCGTGTGCGGAATCATCGGGTTGTGCTCGGGGTCGGTGTATTCCTGGATGTCGAGATCCTTCTGAATTGTGCGGCCGGGGTCTGAAAGAAAAGGCCACACGGCGCCGATCGACGCACGAAATTCCTGGAGCGTGTGGTGATCGTCGGTTGAAATGGTGGCAATCTGCGTGTATGCCACGGCGATTCTCGGGTAAAACGCGGCGAGTTCTAAATGCTGTTGGTGTTCTTTTGGGCAGTAGTGGCCGCGTGCGAGCGTGAGGATTAGTGGGTCGTCACCCTGTAACTCACTGAGCTTGCGAAGTTGGCCCGTATGATCGGGCAGTTCGTAGTCGGGAACAACGCCTCCTGGCGCGATGCGCATGTTTGAAGCTCCTTTGCGGGGAATCGTCTTCTTGTCTAGGCGTCCAGGAACTGCTGCCCGCCATCGATATCATAAGTCCCGCCGGTGAGGGCCGTGTTGATCATGATGTGTACGGCGAGCGCAGCGACATCCGCGGGCTCGATAACCCGTCGGATGGGAAGCGTGGTTCGAAGCTGCTGGCGGCGATTTTCCAGTTGATCGCCGAGGACTGATGCGGACAAGGGTGAGTCGACGAATCCGGCGGCGATCAGGTTCACTCGAACGGGCGCAATTTCAAGCGCGAGATTGGCTATCAGCGCAGGGAGTGCTACGGCCACTGTCGATTCGGGCCCGTTGCCGACGGCTGGGCGGCGACCGGGAGCGTCGCCCATAAATATCAGCGTGCCTCCCGGTCTCATCTTCGGAGCCGCGTTGCGCACGATATCGAGGAAAAGCAGGAAACGTTCGCTCAAGGCGCGGGACGCCTGTGCGGAATCCATGTCGATCAGGCGCCCGTAATAAGGGCGGCCAGCGGTCACCATGATGTGATGAATAGGAGTCGGCAGCTCGCGGAAGAACTGCGCAAGCAGCGCAGGATCCGTGGCGTCGAAGGCTTTGGTGCTCAGCGCATCGACTTCGCTCGCGGCGCGTTGGAGAGGCTCCGGTTTGCGACCCGCGAGGATCAGCTTTGCGCCCTCCGCGCGCGCCCGTCTGGCAGTCTCGAGCCCGATGCCGGAGCTTCCGCCAATTACGATAACGGTTTGATCGAGGAGTTCCGGTTTCAACTGGATGCGAGGGAGAGTGACTGTAGCGCTCATAATTGCTCCGATCAACGCCAACGTCAGTTAGATGCTTTGTCCGACTTCGATAACATAGCCGTCAGGATCGCGAATGTAGCAGCGAATCTCGCCGCGCCCTTTCAATACGTGGGCTCCTGGACGCGAACTTGCGGGACACCATACACAACTTCACTCAGGCAAAAAGAGCTGGGAGGACGTTCGCCACAAAGTCCACGACCGTTACTACCCACAATGCTTGGCAAACGTCTGCGAAGCCGGCCCGTGTCCATAGCCGGTCAGCTTCGCCAGCAACCCAGCCAGAAGCAAGCAGACAACCGCGGTGACCATTCCCCAAACCAAGGACTTCCATGCCGGAGATGTGCCGATGCCTCTTGTCCGTGCAAAGAACAAAGGCGCAGGAACAGAGTGGGGCAGCCGCGTTTGAAGCAAGATGTCCGTGTTCAATAGATGGAAAGGGTGGGCCAGCCCCCGCTTCCACAGGCGTTTAGA
This sequence comes from uncultured Acidobacteriota bacterium, assembly GCA_963756015.1. GTDB lineage: Bacteria > Acidobacteriota > Terriglobia > Terriglobales > Acidobacteriaceae > Sulfotelmatobacter. The sequence continues at coordinate 4,654,883 of CAVWMB010000006.1, read as the reverse complement.
TCTGCATCCGTTCCGTGCCGCGACGCTTAACCGTATACGAGGTCAGTGCTCTGCCCGACTTCGATGATGTAGCCGTCAGGATCGCGGATGTAGCAGCGGATCTCGCCGTACTTGGGTATTGGCTCTGTGATGAACTCGGCCCCTCGGCTTTTCCATAGTTTGTAGCACGCCTGAATATCGGCAACGCGGATATTCATGAAGCCGTTGATCTTATTCGGGTCGGGGGTACTGAGCGTCACCGTCGGCTTGTCAGGGGTTGGTCCGCCCCCGACGTTCACCAGTAGCCAGGTATTCGCGATCTGAATATAACTAGGCGCGCCCTCGCTGTCGCCTGTGCTCAGAATGCGACCGCCGAAGACCTTTTCGTACCAGCGAGCCGAGCGGCCGATGTCGGCGACGGTAAGAAAATGTGCTACGGTAAACCCCTCCTTTGGGGGCATCTCATAGCTTTTCTGTTCGATTTGTACGCTGTTCATTGACGACTCCATTTCGATACAGTGCTCATTTTAAAAAGACGTCGCAGTTTCCGCCGGATGTGAGGCGCGGTGGTTGCAGTGCTTACAATTGTTCCGATCACGATTCATTAAGCCAAAAGCGCAACGAAGAATCTATTGGACGAACGTATCGACCAATACTTAAGTATCGGTTGAATATTTAGGGCGGAGCGCCCGAGAGTCTCCACGGACAAGACCACACCGCCGAAGAACTCGTCACCGGCGAGTCCGATAATTTCCCACCCCGCGAAAAGCCGGTCGCGGTGATGCTTAGAACTAGCGTCGAGGCTCTGACCGACATGAACAATGGAGGACGAGCTCGGTCGCTTCGTGGATGTGCTTTCCGGATCGGTCTGGACAGCCTGCCAGATGGGCATGTCAATTTCCTCAATCAACGCCAGGCGGGCTGGGCAGAAGCTCGTTTTCGGCGTTTTGAAAGTGAGTATCGCCGTTGCAGCCTCGAATTTCTGTGATCAAATTCCCAGGAGGTTGATTTGCCATTTCACATATCCATGGTCGCGTGCCCACAAGTCCAGCGGGATTGTAGCAAGCTCATCCACCACGGGCACCGCCAACCCTGTTTTGGTTAAATCGATTGCCTTCAAATAGGTATGACATGTATCGCAGACATCGACGCGGACGTGCGCGATTTCCGGAGCGGAATAGAAGGCCATTTGGGGCTCTCTTTCTTCGCCGCATGCGGGACAGAAAATTCTTCGAAAGATCCATTCATGCGCGCAAAGCATGCAGATCAGGGATTTTTTTGCGCCGTCTCCTTCAGGCCGCAGCAACCCGACAATAGGCTTACCGCCGCACAGGGGACAGGTCGATGGGGTTCCTTCCGCGGTTTGGATATCACGGTGATCGGCGAGGTATTCGGCGTACGGTTGAAGAAACATCCATGCGAGCAACCGATCGGAGTTCGTTGCAGGATTTCCATCGGTTGCCTGTTCGCCGTCATCCTCGGTCAATTCGAGATCCCCGTACCAGAAGCTCTCGATCGCACGCTGCCATCCCGATGGCCCCATCTGCGCCAAGGTAATGGAAGCTCTGGCAAGCGGCGCCGGCGCGATCTGCGGGATCAAGCTTAGAAATCCGGAAAAGTGAGGTAGCAGGAAGGAAAGATCCAATTCATCTCGCAGCGGGCGATCGGATGAAAGCTTCCGCGAATCCGCCATGGCTTTCTCAATTTCCGCATAGAGTTTTTTCTGAAAGGTTGCGACGCTCGTGTAGAAGCGCAGACCCTCCGCCGCGAATGGATAAACCGAAACCAATTCGGTAGCACGATGGACGCGAGCGTCCCAGCGGCCTTTCATTCTTGATGCAGCCGGCTTGTCGCAACCGGCGATCAATCGCCGGCCCCGGTGGTTGTGGGGGCTTGCCCAGATGTTTCGCCCGATTCACGAAGAACTTTTTGATACCAGCTGTGGTGGTGATGGTCTGCCCAGGCGCGCGACACATCGCCGCGAATCACGGAACCGAACGCACCGCGTTCCATGGCGGTTCCCATATAGACGTGAATAATAAAAAGAGCGATGGTGAACAGAGCGCACACGGGATGAAGAAAAACTGAAATCAGGCGCAAGCTTCGCAGGTTCCACGGAATGTATTGGGGAAACCACAAAACCAACCCGGTGATCAGCAGCAAGATTCCGTTGATGAAGAATCCCCAGAACAGAAGTTTCTGGCCGGGATTGAAGCGGTCGGCGGGAGGAACTTTATCATCTTCATTGCGAATGTAATACTTGATTGAAGCCCACCATTTTTTGTCGGCCGGAGTCTCCTTCATCTGTCGGCCCCACATGCGATACATCAGGCAAACTCCGATGACGAAAACGACGCCGAACCAGGGATGCAATTCACGTGCAATGGTGGCACCCCCGAGGATTATGGCGAGCCAAAAAAGCCACGAACTCCAGAAGGCCAGCCCGCTCAGCAGCACATACAGATAGGAGACTCCCGCTAGCCAATGAACGGCCCGCTCATGGAATGTGTAACGCAGAATGCGGCCGTTCGGGAGGAGATATTTGCTGGGGCTCATCGGGTATCTCCATGCTCTTCGTCTTCTTTAACAACCTTGGGACCAAATCGCAGGTAGTGAACGAATACGCCTACTACCCCGAATATCATCCCAAAATTCCCAATCCACTTCAGCGGGTGTTTCCACAAACGCACGGCAAGTGGAACGCGGGGATCTTTTGGCAGGCCGCCATAGGCTTCAGGATTCTTGGCGTCATGCAGAACATAGATGACGTGTGTGCCGCCGACACCGGGCGGATCGTAAACTCCCGCGTCGCGGTAACCGGAGTTGTCGCGAAGCTGTGCCGCGCGCGTTTCCGCAAGTTCCTTCATTTCCGGCTTCGTGCCGAAATGCAGGCAGCCAGTGGGGCACGCCTTGATGCAAGCCGGTTCGAGCCCCACCGAAACACGGTCATTGCAGAGCGTGCATTTGAAGACCTTGCGCGCTTTCGGACTGAATTTCGGAATGTTGAAGGGACAGCCCGTCATGCAATAGCCGCAGCCGATGCAATTGGCCTCTTGAAAATCGACAATGCCGTTTGCGTACTGCACGATCGCAGCATCGGCGGGACATGCGGCGAGGCAGCCTGGATCCTCGCAGTGCATGCATTGATCCTTCCGCATCAACAGCATCAGGCTACCGTCTTCACGCTCGTGTTCGTTGAACTTGATCAGATTCCAGTAATTCCATGCCGTTTCCGGCATGGTCTGGTAGCTGTTGTTGAAGGTAGTTTCGGTAAAGGTGTAACCGTTCCATTCCAGGCACGCCACCTCGCATGCTTTGCAGCCAATGCAGGTGGTCGTATCCACCAGCTTGCAAACCTGGAATTCGCGGTTCAACCCGGCGCCCGCAACCGGCCCGGCGTGGCCTGAAATTCGAATTAGTTCCGTCGAGGCTTGGCTCATGGTCGTCTCTAAGCTTTCTCGATTTTCACCAGGAAGCCTTTGCTTTCAGGTGTGTGAGCATTGGGGTCGGTTACTGCTGGGGTCAGAAGATTTGCCGGTGTACGTGCATCCCGTTCTGCATCTTCCTGAATGCCGCGGAAGCCCTGATGGATCGGCAATCCGACCTGATAAACCTTCTTGCCGTCGATCATCATGGGCTTGAGACGTCGAGTGACGAAAGCCTTCGCGACGTAAGTTCCGCGCGCACTGATCACCTTGATCTTGTCCGTACCGTGAATTCCTTTTTCGTCCGCCAGTTCCACGGGAATTTCGATAAAGGGTTCGGGGATCAACTGTACGTTCACTGGATTATTCTTTGTCCAGTAGTGATAGTGTTCGGTCAAGCGATAGGTAGTGCAGACAATGCTGTACTCTTCCGGAGATCCGAACTTGTCATAGGGGGTATTGAATTTCTTGACGAGCGGATTGTTTGATTGTTCCGGATGAAAGAGATTCTTCGTTGGGCTTTCGATGGGTTCGTAGTGTTCGGGGAACGGACCATCCGCCACAACGCCGATGGGAGCAAACAACCGCCCAACCCCTTCCGGATTCATGATGAACGGGCCCATGTGATCCTTGGGATGCGAGTCCGGCTTGAAGTCCGGGACGTCATTCCCGGCCCATTTTCCAGCGGCTTCGTTCCACCAGACCTGCTTGCGCTCTGGATCCCACGGCTGCCCGTCCGGGTTGCAGGATGCGCGGTTATACATCACCCGCCGGTTGGCCGGCCATGACCACGCCCAGTTCGGATAAACGCCCATGCCGGAGGGATCCTCGGTGCCACGCTTCTGGATCTGGGCTCCGGCTTCCGTCCAGCAACCCGAGTAGATCCAGTTGCCGCACATGGTTGTGCCGTCGTCTTTCAACCACGCAAATCCGGGCAACTGCTGCCCCGCCTTGATCACTTGTCCGGTCTTCGGGTCCGTCAGGTCCGCCAGCGCTTTCCCGTTGAGTTCCATGGCCACTTGAGTGAGCGGGGGGTGTCCCGAGTCGGCGTAAGCCCAACTCAGATTTAGAATCGGGTCGGGGAATTTTCCGCCCTCTTTCTTGTACAGGTCCCGGACGCGCAGAAAAATCTGCGCAATGATGTCCTGATCAAGCCGCGCATCTCCCGGAGGCGGCACAGCCGCGTACTTCCACGTTACCCAGCGCGCCGAGTTCGTCATGCTTCCGTCTTTTTCTGCGAAGCCTGCGCAGGGCAAACGGTACACGGTCGTCTTAATATTCTTCTGTTCGTCGGCTGTGATCCCCGGAGCTCGCCAGAACTCGCTGGTTTCATCCGGATAGATCTCACCCACCACGAGCCAGTCTGCTTTCTTCAGGGCATTGATGTTCTTATTCGTGTCCGGACCAATCATCACCCCGTTCATGCCAAAGGCAAACATGCCCTTGACCTTGTCGTTGTACATGTCGTCCCAAATGTGGGTCCACGAATAATCGCGGTCCACCTTGGGGAAGTAATCATAGGCAAACGCGTTTTCCTTCGTCGCTGCATCCCCGTAGAACGCCTTCAACATGGATACGAAGAATTTTGGCGTGTTCGAGTAATAGTTGAACGAATCCCAGGGTCCGGGCTTCGAGGCTTTCGGTGTTGTCCGCTTCAGGTAGGCCGCAAGATCCGTGTCCGTGGGAGTTGGCACTTTCAAATATCCAGGCATGCCATCTGCCAGCCCACCCATGTCCGTCGCGCCCTGAATATTCGAGTGGCCGCGCAGGGCGTTTACTCCACCGCCCGCTCTTCCGACGTTGCCGAGCAGAAGTTGAATCATGGCGGCGGTTCGGATGATCTGAGTTCCGAACGTATGTTGCGTCCAGCCGACTGCGTAAATGATGGTGGCGACCTTCTTCATATCACCGTCTTGACGAATCGACGTGAAAAGATCGATGGCCTTTAAATACTGTTCTTTAGGGATGCCGGTGACGCGCTCAACCGTTTCGGGGGTATATCGCGAGTACTGCTGCTTCAGAAGTTGGAACACGCACCGCGGATTCTGGAGCGTCAGATCATAGGCCACGTTCGCGGGAAGAGCGGGCGGCGCTGCTGCTCCTCCGACCTTGCCCGGCACGGGTTCGGGTGCATGGCCAGTCGTTCCTGCTTGGCCCGCTTCCCCGCCAGCCCCTCCTACTCCCTCGTAATTCCAGGTGGATAAATCGTACTTTCCCGCCTGAGCGTTAAATCCGGAGTAAAGCCCATCTTCCGGAAGTTTGAAGCCTTCTTTTACGATGAAAGAGGCGTTGGTGTAGTTGACGAGATACTCTTTTGCAATCCGGTTGTTCTCGATGGCATAGCGGATCAACCCGCCGAGAAATGCAATGTCGGTACCGGCGCGGATTTGAAGGAAAAGATCGGCTGTTGCAGACGTGCGCGTGAAGCGCGGGTCAACGGAAATCAGTTTGGCATTGCGGTTCCGCTTGGCCTCCATCGCCCACTTAAATCCGCAGGGATGGTTTTCAGCGGGGTTGCCGCCCATGATCAACATCATGTCGGTGTTCTTGATGTCGATCCAGCCATTGGTCATGGCCCCGCGTCCAAATGTTGGTCCCAAACTTGAGACCGTGGGGCCGTGTCAAACACGGGCTTGGTTTTCTATATAAACCAAGCCCATGCTCCTCATTGCTTTTACGGCTAGATAGTTGAATTCATTGGTGTCGGTGCAGCCGCCGATGAACGAGATTCCTTCGCAGCGATTGGCAGTATGGCCGTTCGTATCTTTCTCGACAAAAGTCTCGTCGCGCGTCTTCTTGGTCCACCGGGCAATCTCATCGAGGGCGCTGTTCCAGGAAATGTCTTCCCACTCGGTCGCGCCGGGACGCCGTACTTGCGGCTTGGTGAGCCGCCGCGGGTTGAGCATATCCTGTTCGAGTGAGGAACCCTTCGGGCACAGCGTTCCGCGGTTGGTCGGATGGTCAGGGTCGCCCTCGACATGGATCACCTGCGGAGTGACGTTCTTGGCCCGGTCGCCGATTGTATAAATAAGGACGCCACAGCCAACCGCGCAATACGGGCAGGTTGAACGTGTTTCGGCAGCCCGTGCGATCTTCAACTCTTTGAGTTGTGCGTACGCGGGCTCAAGGTCAAAGCCAAAGACAGTGGCGGCAACTCCGCCGGCAGCCGCAACCTTGAAGAAGTCTCTGCGAGTCGTCTGCATGAAGCACCTTCCCACACGGCCAAAACGCGGATTCAGCTTTTTTAGACCCCGACCATTACTTTGTCAAGTTCAGGATGCATTGGGCAGTTCCGGTTCCTGTTTGTAACAATTCCGATTGAATTCGGTCGACGCAAAATCATCAGAACAGAAGTTCGGAAGATGAACAATTGGACGATAGTATCGTCGATACTTTATTCCAGGAGCCCAATACCCAGGAGCCCGATACCAAGGTATCGCCAATACCATCGTCCTATTGATTCGCCGAGGCGCATCGGGTTGTAATCGATTAATGCTGCCGGTTCGTTGGCACCGCAACATCGCAAACGACCTGTCGGCAAGACAGTTGTGCTTTGTTCTGGCCAAATGTTCAGGAAAGGATGGCAAAGACATGCCAGAAGCAACCTGGAAACCTCACGATAAGCACGGACGGCTGACGACGCAGAGCGACTTACCCGACAGCGTCTACGCATTTCCGAAGCAGCGCAAAGAACCACTGACCGACGCAGAACACGTGCGTAACGCGGTGGCGCGGTTCGATCAAGTCATCGACGTCTCCGATGCCGACCGTGCTTTAGCGTTCGCGAACATCGAGAAAGCTGCAAACTACTACGACGTCAACCTCTCGGAAACCTCACGGCATGACCTGGGTATTCATCCTCAAAAGAATAGAAAAGAGGCTGCGCCAAAGCCGTTGTGACCCGCGAACACAGAGTGCAGAGCTAAGAATCTTCTACAACAATTCTATGGATAACAGTTCTATGGATATCGATGATGTTGGTGAACGTTATGCCCAGAGACAAATCCATTCGATGCGGTTGGCGATGTGATAGTTGTGGCGAACTTATTTCAGATATGCGGGCCGGCTGGGTGGAGTGGCTTGCGGCAGAGGACACTAAGAGGAAACCGAAAGTAAGCGGTCTGCGGTTGGTGCATCGTCACAGCACGAGCCCAAGTTCGGGAGAGCCACACGTCTGTCAGTACAATCCGCGAGACGAATTCAGAAAGAACCGTGGCATCGTGGAGGGATTAGCTCTTGACCGGTTCGCGGGATCCGACGGGCTTATGTTGCTCCTTTCGATGATTGCTGAACGTGAACTTCCAGCCCAAGAACTGATCGAACTCGCCAAGCGAGTACAGATCCCGGGCTACGAAGCGGTGCACGAACTGCTTCATGATGCCGTTAGCGAAGGAGTGATTGCGCCTTCTATCTCTTCAGGCTTTTACTTGCAGTGCGAGATCTGGGATGTGCTGAAGTGGGCGAAATACCGAACTTCCGTGAAGACGAGCGATGCTGATCGCCAGAATCGGCATGTCGTTTCTCACTAAATTATCTTCGCGATGCCGATCCCGCCGGCTTCCAGTTTTCCATTTTTTGGGAGTCCGCCGGATCGGCGACCAATTCTGGATTCGCTCATCTAAGTTTGATCGGTGATAGTTTGCGGACCGTACAAGGAGATGAATATGAAAGCAGTCGTAGTCCATCAATACGGTGGCCCCGAAGTTCTCAAGTTCGAGGAGTATCCTGACCCGGTTCCTGGTCCGGGAGAGGTGCTGGTGCGGGTTGCTGCCACCAGTGTGAACCCGATCGACTACAAGCGACGTGCCGGACTGAGGAAGGATTTTTACCCCATCCAATTCCCGGGGTTGATAGGAGTCGACGTTGCGGGGACTGTGGTCAAGATCGGACCAGGAGTGGAAGGATTTTCCGTCGGCGACCAGGTGTTCGCTATGGCGGCGGAGACATATGCCGAACTTTGCGTTGTGAAAGCCGCAATTCTGGCAAACGTTCCCAAGGGGCTCGATTTGATCCAGGCGGCAGCCCTGCCGCTGGTGACGACCACCGGCAACCAGCTCATTTCCGCTACGGGAATCGAAGCGGGGCAGACGGTTCTGGTCATAGGTGCCGCTGGAAATGTCGGGCGTTCGGCCGTATTCACTGCGAAGCAACGGGGAGCAGTCGTCATTGCAGGGGTGCTGAAGAGCCAGATGGAGGAAGCGAAGACCATCGGCGCGGATCAGATAGTTGCAACCGATGACGACACTGCGATTGCAAATCTTCCGATGCTCGATGTTGTAGCGGATGCGGTCAACGGCACGACCGCCGAAAAGCTGATCGGCAAGGTGAAGGCGGGAGGTGTCTTTGCGTCGGTCCTCGGAGCACCGCGAAATGCAGCGAAATACACCTCTGTAAAAGTCGTGCCGGTGGTCGCCACCCCTAATGCGAGAACGCTCGAGTTCATGGCCGACGCGGTGCGAGATGGCAAGCTAGTAATCCCGATTCGCCAGAAACTGCCACTCAGTGAAGCAGCCGAAGCTCAAGCAGCGGCAGAAAAGGGTGGTGTTGGGAAGGTCCTGCTGGTCGCTTGAAGTCGTTTGCGGGACATGCAACCTCGAGAGGAAAATCGAAATGAAAAAAGATCGGCGCGGAATCAATCCGGCATCGAAGCCGAGTGGCAACGGATGCGTGGAATGCCTGGCGTCACCGAAAGGTTGGTGGTTTCATCTCCGTCGATGCGCAGAGTGTGGGCACATTGGATGCTGTGACAGTTCTCCGAGTCAGCATGCATCAAAGCATGCCGCAGCTACCGGGCATCCCATCATCACCAGCTTTGAGCCGGGTGAGGACTGGTTTTTCGATTACGCGAAGCAGGGGATGGTCAAAGGTGCGGAGTTGCCTCCGCCGCATTCGCATCCTGAGAGTCAGCCCGCACCTGGACCCGCAGGAAGGGTGCCGGCCGACTGGCAGTCACTCCTAAACTAGCGATCCGTCAAGGAGTGCGGCCCGCTCGCATGAGGCGATGAAGGAACATCGCACCATCCGGCTCCTGTCCAGAACAAGCTCGATCACCTCAATAACTTGTCGGCGAGCCAGTAATCGACACTGAACTTTCCCGGACCGGAGCAGATCAGCCAGATAAAAAAGAGCACGTATAAGACTTCCGGAAGATAGAGGAAATCGTCGAGCCAGTTAAGCGGTGGCAGCCCCTTAGGCAGGGTGAAAAGCGCATTGGTCAGGGTGGCGACAGTCATATCGATCATTAAGGCCACACTGGCAAAGCTCGAAATAAACCCAACGGCCACCAGAGATCCACCAACAAACTCGACGGTTGCCACGAAATACGCCGTCTGGCGGGGAAATGGGACTTTGGCCTGAACGAGCGTGTCATAAACCGGTTTGGTGCCACCGGCGACGAACAACTTGTTTGCCCCGGAGATGGCGAAGAACAGCCCGATCGAAACACGTACCAGCAGGATGGCATATTGCTCCCAATCACTGCTGCCCCGCAAGGCAAACTGGACCAACCGTTTCCAATCCATCTCTCGCCCCTCCATCGAAGGATGTTCTGTAATGACCCGCGATATCCAATAGCTCGATCTCTTCGGTGACGGCTGCCGAGCGGTATCGTGTTGTGTTCGCAGAGGGGCTGCGCTACGCGGAAATTCGTTAGGCGTTTGAGTCCGCGTCCCAGCCGAGCGTTAACCGCTGAAATCGGTGCTCTGTCCGACCTCGATAATATAACCGTCAGGATCGCGAATGTAGCAGCGTATCTCGCCGTATTTGGCAATCGGTTCCGTGAGGAACTCGGCTCCTCGACTTTTCCATAACTTGTAACACGCTTGGATATCCGCAACGCGGATATTCATAAAGCTGCTGATTTTATCCGGGTCGGCGAGGACGCTGAGCGTCACCAACGGCTTGTCGGGGGTGGGCCCACCCCCGACGTTGACGATGAGCCAGGTATTCGCGATCTGAATGTGCCCAGACGCGCCCTTGCTGTCGCCTCTGCTGAGAATGCGGCCGCCGAAGACCTTCTCATAGAAATCAGCCGAGCGGTCGATGTTGGCGACAGTGATAAAAAGTGTGACGGTGAACCCGTCGCGCGGGGGCATCTCGTAGCTCTTTTGTTCGACTTGTGGGCTGCTCATTGACGACTCCACTTTCGACGCCTCCAATTCCGATAAACGGTTCTCACCCGCTGACTCTGCTTTTTCGCATTCCTACCTGCTGCCGATTAAGCCTGACGAAGAAAGGCAAAACAATTGGACCAAGGTATCGGGTGATATTTTGGCATGGTTTGCAATCAGTTGTCCTCTAGGGGCGTGATCCGTTAAATTTAGGGAGGCACCCCAGGGGGCCATGCTTTCCCGCCTCTCTGCAAAAGGGTGGGATTTCGGCCTGCGGAGATCGAGATCAACGCTCAGCGATGCTGTATTCCAGAATCCCACCCCTGCCAAAGACGCAAGAGTGGGGCACGCACGCGTCGAAATTATGTGTTCATCCGCTCGACCCATTGAGCACGGAATGCGGGAGCCGCGAATGGATCCGCAAAGTACTGTGTTTCCCGCGAAACCTTGTCGCCCTTGAACTCCATGATGCTGACGGTGTAGGAGGGCTTGCCGTCATAAGTCAGAATGAATTCGGTGACCCAAAGATCGCCGCTGCCAATGATTCGTCGGACAGTGAAGCGCTTTTGGTTCGGCTGACTAGCGCGCTGCCCCTGGATGTTTGCTCGACCGCGAGTTCGCTCGCCTGACTGCGGGTAGTCCAGGAACGCGTCCTCGCGATAGATGAGGTGCTCCGTTACGAAATCGTTGGCATCGGATGCCGCCCAATGTTGATCCAGTGCCGCACGTATATCTCGGTCTCGCACCCCGGAACACTGCTCTTTCTCTTCTTGATCGTTCATCTTGCGAGATTACTCCGAGCTGTTGTTTCACGGGTTGTTCCAGTCCATCACGGCGCTGTTTAGCGCTGGATTTGGCCCAAATAATATCCGAGCCGATTTTCGGCGTCCCCTGGCTTGTGGAAACCATGCGCGATCAGAGCTTTGATTCCATTCTGCGCGAAGGGTCGCCCGAGCGAAGCAATGCACGCATCCCAACCGGCGCCGAGCTCGACATCCGGCGGCAGGCTGGTGTTGACCAGGCGTTTGGTCTGAGCGATCGCCCATTTGTCGAACTTGGCGATGCGGGTAGCGAGCGCGTCTACAAAGGCGTCCAGGTCGGCGTCGGGCATGGCGCGATTCACGTAGCCGTAGGCCTCGGCCTGGTCCCCCCTGATGTCTTCCGAACTCAAGAGCACCTCAAGCGCGCGGTTCCGGCCGATGAGTCGGGGCAGACGAGCCATGGGGCCACCGCCGGCGACCATCCCCACACCCACTTCCCATTGCGAAATAATGGTCTTTTCGCGGCTGGCGAAACTCATGTCGCAGGCCAGCGTGATCTCGCTGCCGTTGCCCGTCGCCCGGCCGCGAATCAAAGCGATTGAGGCCACTGGCAAACGGGTCAGACGCGCGAGAAAATCCGGCCACGGCGGCAGGCCTGTGGGACCAGCCGGCATGGAGGTGAGTTCCTCGAGCTTGGCCGTGAAATCGGAATGATTCAGGAAGTAGTCTTCGACCGCGCTGTCGAAGACCACAACCCTGACCTGCTCGTCGGCCTCGAGAGCATTGATGACTTCCTGAAACTCCCGGACCATTTCCGGGCCCATGACGTTGATCGGCGGGTTATCGATGGTGACACGCCAATAGGCAGGCGACCGCCGAGCCAGGCGAAGCTGGGGTTTTGTATGTGCGTTCATCTGTGCGACTTTCGCAGGCGCGTTTACAGCTGTCATGGGATTCTCCTCGATATTTGTCAGTCTCTGGACACCAGTGACCGTGCTCGATGAAGGTCTCACGCGGCCACCAATTCCGCCGTTCCCGCAGATGTTTTGTGGTGAACTTCGAATCGAAACGAGTGCAACGAGCACATTTCACCAAAAGCGTGGACCCGGAACAATTAGACGATGGTATCGCCAATACCTTCGTATGGTTTGGAGAACCATGATGCCCGAGGCACGGGGCTTTTCTCCATCCAGCTAGCCCTGAAAATCGATCAAGGCGAACCGGACTTCGTCCGGCGCAGCCGATACGAAAGTATTGGCGATACCATCGTCCAATTGCCTTATTCGCTCAGGTCTGGCTTAATCGCAGTCGCTCGAGACACAGGTTGATCGAGTTTAGAAAACTTTTCTGCGTAGGAGACCCACCGTGTCTGAATTTCTGACGAAATCTGTGGCGCAAGAACAATCAGAACGGAAGCTAGAAACACGCACCGCCGTGAAACCCAGCGCCGGCTTTAGCGTCGTCGCCAGAGCCCTGGCAATAGCCACCGTCCTCATCGCCACGGCCGTTTACGCGCAGGACAAGTACTTGCTGAAATCACCGAGCGGAATCGCATTCTCTGATTTCAGGGGATACGAGGACTGGTCTGTGGTTTCTTCCGCCCGCACCGAAGAAGTGCTCAAAGTGATCGTCGCCAATCCGGCGATGATAAAGGCGTACAAGGCTGGCGTCCCGGGCAACGGCCGGACTTTCCCGGATGGGTGCATGATCGTGAAGCTCCAGTGGAAACCGAAGAAAAGTACGGAGGCGCCCTTCGTCGTAGATGTGCCTGACGTCTTTACCCAGGCTTTCGTCATCGAAAAGGACAGCAAGAGATTTTCGAAAAGCGGCGGGTGGGGATACGCGCTGTTCAACTATGAAGCTGCATCGGACCAGTTCACGGCCGATCCCAAGAGCCTCTCAGACTGCGGACACGCGTGCCATGCGGCCGTCAAGGCGAAGGATTACATCTTCCACCCGTACGAGAAGCGTTGAACTGAAAGGACCCCCGGTGAACCGCAGAGATTGATGTACTGGCGCGAGATTCGCATCAACAACAGTACGGTGAGGAAACCGACAGCGATTGCGCTGGCTGCGACCGGTACCCACTCCAGAGGATTGAAGAAGCCGTTGCCGGCATGGTCGGCAAGGCTGAAAACGAAATTTCCAACGAATCCGCCGAGAGTCAACAGTAGTACCCACTGCGCCCATTCAATAGTATCCGGGTCGACCATCCGGTTCATGATCAAAAGGAACCCCAATCCCGTGTACGCCAGCGGCGCCGCAAATGGCGCGGAGTAAGTCAGGCTGCGCAGTGTGCGCTCATAAAAAAAAATGGCTTTGGAGGTGGAGAATCACGCCGGTGAACCCGACAAACAAAACCAGCCAACCCACAAGGTAACCGAGATCTTTCCACACTGCCGGCCAGCGATAGCGCACGGCCAAGGCAAGAATCAGGAGTAGTGGCGCGGTGGCAGAGAAAACAAGCGGAATGTATTCCGCGCGGTTGCGAAACTGGTTTACGGAATGCGCAAGGTAGATATCGAAGGTGAGAAAGCCGGCATTCGCGATGGCAAACCCTTCGACCCAGATTTGTGGACGCGCCCACCAGCGTTCACTTGGATTTTCCATGCTCTCTCCGTACTTCCACTCATTCCGTGCCACCGTAATGGTGGATTCAATCGCGTGATTCAGGTCGAGCAGTATTTTTTCCCTGGTGCCGGGATGCGAAAATTCTTTCATCGCGCTCACAAGGGTCGAAACTCGAAGGCAGTATCTGCCCGTTCTACTTCCGCTGCATGCACACGCCTCTAATGCTGCAGGCCGTCCTTGGCCTGGATGCGGCGCGGATTGCCGGAGCCTTCCTGATTCCTTCCGAAGACGATGGGGCAACACCGACGGTGGGAACGCGAACCGGCTACGCCGCGGCGATTGCCGAAGCAAGTGGACTCGAAGCAGGATTGGCGGTCTTGTATGCGATTGCATCGGACCCTATCTCTAGCCATCAGCCCTACTGGTCAGCACGCCCTCACATGCTGCAATGGTTCGGGAAGGTACCTGGAGCCTTAGACGCTTACGACCGAGCAATCCGATTGGCCGAAGATCCGGCTGTAAGAGAATTTCTGCTCCAAAAGAGGCTTCAAAATTGTTTATCCTGATTGTGGAAACATTTCAGGCTTGCCGGTCACCACTACAGAGATGGCTTAGCGGTTAAGCTTTGCCACTTGAGGGAGGAACAACGATGCATCCATTCTGTATTCCGACCGTGGGACTGATCGTCGCCGGCGCGGTCTCTATTGGAGGGTTGGCAACGCTGGCCTTCGAAGTGTCCCGCAAAAAAAGCAGTTCAACAGAAAACATTCCGAGCTCGAATGAAAGGAGCACTCAAAATGTCGACTAATAAGATTGCAATGAAAACGCCCCCAATCGTGTCACCGCAGGAATGGGAGGCGGCGCGCGAGAAGTTGCTGGTGAAGGAGAAGGAACTAACCCGCGCGCGTGACGCGATGGCCGCGGCGCGCCGGCGGATGCCATGGCAGGCAGTAGAGAAAAAGTACGAGTTCGACGGGCCTAACGGCAAAGCCAGCCTGCTCGACCTGTTCGAGGGCCGCCGTCAGTTGATCCTTTACCGCGCCTTCTTCGAGCCCGGCGTGTTTGGCTGGCCCGACCATGCCTGCCGCGGATGCTCTCTGGGCGCCGACCAGGTTGCTCACCTCTCTCATTTGAACGCACGCGACACCACTCTCGCATTCGCCTCGCGCGCGCCGCAGGCTGACATTCAGCACCTGAAAACGCGGATGGGCTGGAAGATGCCGTGGTACACCATTACGGATAGCTTCGACATAGACTTCGGAGTGGATGAATGGCACGGCCACAACGTGTTCATCCGCGACGGCGAGAAAGTGTTTCGTACTTACTTCATCAACAACCGCGGAGACGAGGCGATGGGGAGCACATGGAGCTACCTCGACTTGACTGCGCTCGGGCGACAGGAGGAATGGGAGGACTCGCCGGAGGGCTACCCGCAAACTCCGCCCTACAAGTGGTGGAACTGGCACGACAACTATGCCGCCAGTGCCTCCCCCGACCCGCGGTGGGTCAAGGTGGTGGAGAACGCCAAGGCGTCGTAGAACTTAGCGACTAAGAGGGCGAACCTGCGCTGTAGTTGTGCGGGCCGTGGCTAATCGGGCGATGCTGAGCGCTTTGCTGACCCCAACAGGGCACGGCCCGGGAAGACATTGGGTACGATTTTGCCTTCGTCGACGACTACAGTTCCTGCTACCACCAAATAGCGCACGCCCACGCTCGGCTCCATGGGCTTCTCGAAAGTGGAGCGGTCGCTGATGGCTGCAGCGTCGAAGACAACGATGTCGGCGTCGGCGCCCTCTTGAAATCTGCCCTTTTGCCGGGCTGCGGGGGTTGAGCGCTCCAGCATCTCCGCCGGCATGAGGCTCATTTTTCGGAGGGCATCCATCATGGTGATCGTTCCCTTTTCGCGGACGTATTGCGCCAGCACGCGCGAAAAGGTTCCGGCATTACGGGGATGGCCTTCGGCTCCATCGCTGGCGATCATCACCAGGGGGTGAGGGATCACTTTGTCAATCACTTCCTGCGTATTGTTGAAGATGACCACCCAGCGCGCCGTGCTGGAATTATGCAGCTCGTCGAAACGCTGCTTGGTCAAGCGCTCTCCGGTGTCGGGAAGCATGAGGTCACCGTAACTGATGCCAAGTTGCTGCTGCCAGCCGGGGTTGAACACCGCTGAGTTTAGGGACGTCATGCCGGCGATGTAGGGGTACGCCTCGGTGGTTACATCGAGGCCGCGGGCGCGCGCTCCTTCGACCAGGGAGAGACAGTCGAAAACGTCGCGCAGGCAGGTGCTGTTGATGTGCACGATGTGCAGCGACGCGCCAGTGACGGCAGCCGCTGCGATCACTTCGCTGATCTCCTCAACCGTAGGGCCACCCTCAATGCGGCCCGAGCTGCGGGCGTGGGTGTAGACCGGCACTCTCTGCTCGGCGGCGACACGGAACATGTCGATCACCTCCAGCCGAGTTGCTCCGGGCGTGTATGCGATTCCCATCCCGATAGCTAATCCGCCGGCGCGCAACTCTGCGCGCAGGCGCTGTTGTATCGCTTGGATTTGTTCGGGCGTGGCGGAATGATCGGTGGCGGGTCCGCTCTTCGGCAGGATCGTCCCAGCCGGCAGCGGCGCACCGAACACCAGAGCCCGCGCCGCGACATGGCTGGCCGCGGTGCCGTAGTGAATCAGCGAGCGGCCGTCTTTCGCTTTCAAAAACTCAGCGACGTCGGGTACGCCGATTTCCAACTCCAGGGCCGTGGTAACGCCATCGAGCGCCTTGACGCGCTGGCTGGAAAGGTCCTGGCCATGCTGATGCAAGTCAATGAAACCGGGAGCAACGATCAGGCCCCCGGCATGGATGACACGGCGTCCGCTCAGCCCCTCGGACGAGATACGGACAATCTTTCCGTCGCGAATGCCGACATTGCGCACGGCATCCAAACCGGTTTCGGGGTCCATGACCCGTCCGCCTTCCAGCACGAGATCGAACTGTTGGGCTGACACAACGGGAGTCGATAACGCCAGCAGAAAAAGAGAGAAAATCAGGCTGCGCATGATTGCTCCTCGATGAGAGCTGCTACCGGCAAGTTACCTCAACCTCACGTATCTCAGTTTCGATCACCACGCTGCGACCAGTGGCACCTCAGGGTTGCGCATCTACGACGCAGCGGAAACCGATTGTTCCGGCGCGATCCCGTCCTGGGGACATTAGCAGGTATTTCTGATGCTCGTCCAAGCGGTAAGTTTGCGGGAAGTACCAGATGGATCCGCGCGGCTGGTAGGCCGCACCCCCTCGGACGATGGCTGCGCGCGTGTGATTGTCGCTAAATTCGTCGGTCCACTGTGAAACATTGCCAATTAAATCAAGCACGCCGAACGGGCTTGCACCCGCTGGAAATGTACCCACATTGGCTAGCGAAGACATGGTGCGCCCATGATCGGGTTGCGGCATGGCTTTTGCATTCCAATCGTTGCCCCACGGATAGGTGCGGCCATCGGCGGATTGTGCCGCATACTGCCACTCCCATTCGTGAGGAAGTCGCTTGCCCGCCCACGCGGCGTAGGCGCGTGCGTCCTCGATCGAAACCCAGGTCACGGGCGTGTCTTTCGAGCCTTCGGGATAGCGCCCATCCTTCCAATCGCGCAGAAAATTATGATCGTCCGTTGGATGGTAGCCGGCCGCATCGAGAAACTTTGCGAACTCGCCATTCGTAACCGGCGTGCGATCCATATAAAAGCCGGATACATGCATGAAGTGAGTGTGAAAGCGCCGGGCGGAGTTTTCCCATGGATACTGAACATCGACCCCAGGATCGTTTCCGCCTTCGATCTCCACGCCGTGCACTTGAAAGTTGTACTCACCGGCTGGAATTATGACCATGCCCGAAGGTGCAGCCGCCGCAGGTTTTGTCGCCTTGATCTCGACCATGGCCTGGGGCACTGCCGTCCACTCACGCGAAAAACTCGACAGAGGACGGCGGGAACGCTCTGCCATCTGCGGCAGAATATCTTTGAGCCGGCCGGCTTCTGGATTCTCTTCGGTCGCCAGGACTGCGCCAAAGGCTCGGCCTTCGATTTCAAAACTTAGAACAGCTTTACTTCCATGCACCTCAGGCTTAAGTTCAGTCCCGTGCCACAGGTCATAGAAATGAAGACCGGCGCGGAATGGAACCACTAGCTCTGGCCCCGCGACGTCATATTCGTTCCGGTTCACCATCGTCCAGAGCGTGCTGGAAGCATCCGGAAAGCGGCTTGCGAAGACGCCATCCTGCACAACCGCGACGTGAGGCTGCCAGTCCGGACTGCGAAGATTATCCGCCATCGCCCGCTCGATCGCGGTGAAACGCAGAACCGCTTCGGCATCGTTCGGGTTCATGCCGTACCAGAAGCCCCAAAGATTTTCGAGGACGGCATATCCCTGCCCGTTGAAGAAAGCGTGTTGCAGACTGTCGGTTTTGTCGCGGGTGAA
The DNA here is from genome assembly GCA_963756015.1 of uncultured Acidobacteriota bacterium. GTDB lineage: Bacteria > Acidobacteriota > Terriglobia > Terriglobales > Acidobacteriaceae > Sulfotelmatobacter. Next base: position 4,636,578 of record CAVWMB010000006.1, on the reverse strand, counting down.
GCGGTCGGTCACGTTCACGGTGTGACGCGGCTCGAACCATTTGTCCCGGCTGACCATGGGAATGAAGGGATATTGCGTGCCCTCCCAGGTCACCCAGTCGTTCCAAGAGAGATTTGACCAGGCAATGGATTCGTCACGCGGCTGAAATTGGGGCTCAAGCGCTAAAAGCGCGCCGATGGAGTCGGAGGCCTGGCGAAACTGCGCCGGAACGGTCTCCAGCGTGTCGAAATTAATTCCGTCGGCGCCGATATCTTTTAGTTCCTGGGAAATTGCGGCCGCGAGATTGCCTTGGTCACGCGTCCCTGTATCCCAAACCAGAAGTGGAAAGAAAACTCTGACGCCGCGGCTGTGAAATTGCTCGACGAGATGCCGCAGCCCGGGCATTCCGCCGGGCAGATCGCGCAAGAGATCGAATTGATTGCGATTGTCCACGCCGAGATTTGGATAAACCTGCCAGATAAGTACAGCATCCACTTTCCCCAGCCGTTGCTCAGTCTCGCGCAGAAAGCGGTCCACTGTGTACTCACCTTTTTGCGGGTCGTAGAGGCTGCGATCCCAGATCAGGACCTGCACTTGCAAGAAGATATGTTGCGTCCACTCAAGATCGGGCCGTTCGTACTGGCTTCCGTCATAGCGCAGGCGCACGCGGCGATCCCTACGCCATGCCTGCAGTCGTTCAAGCCACCCCGCAGCTTGAGAGGGGCTATCGGGGCCGGAAAAAAATACCTCGCTCGGGGGCGGCGGTTCGGTGAGATTCATCACCCCGGTGACGGAGACCAGTCCGTGAGTGGCCTTCCATTCATCCGATGAAGCTGAGGTCGCCAGAAACAGAAGGAGACTGGCAACCGCGGCGACTCTCCAAAGATTCCTGAAAGCATTCATGACTGCGGGTCTCGAGAGTATGGACTCAGTGCGCTCCTGGAGTCGGCGCCTTCATCAATTCCACAAACATCGTGTTGAATCTTGCCAGGTCCAAATCCATTTGGATTTCGACCGGCCGCGCGCCAAGCCCGGGGTTGTCTTTCTCCGTCCAGGTCAGCGTGTTTCCGTAGGCTGCGCCATGATCGATGTCCACGCTCATGTAACGGGTTATTTTTTGGGTGATCAGGGTGGGATCGATCCAGGCGGCTGCAGCCAGTTCGTCCCACATGTAGAAGCCGCCCTGATCTTTCATAAAATACTTCACCAGGTATTGCGCGGCGGGACTATCACTCTTCTTGATCTCCGCGACCATCGCATCTGTGATTTTGGTTTTGACCGAGATATCCACTGGAGTGCAGACTATTTTTTTCCACGGCGCCGCCAGCACGCTCTTGGCAGCCTCGGGATCGAACCAGAAATTGAATTCATGGCGTGGCGAGCTGATGAATTCTGGGTCGTCGGTCTGTGGCCTCAAGCTTCCGCCCATGAAAACCAGGCCTTCGGCAAGTTCCGCAAAGTGGGGATCGATGGCGTTGGCGAGCGCCAGGTTGGTCATGGGACCGCCCTCATAGATGGTCACTTCGTGCGGATACTTGTGCACCATGCGAATGAGAAAGTGAGCGGCGTCCTCGTCGGCCGGCTTCGTCGTGGGTTCGCCCTCGAGCATTTTTGGAATCACGTCATGTTCATGCCACCAGCGATCGTCCCAGGCGCCGGCGAAGGCGACTTTTCCATACATCTCCTGCCATAGCTGGGCTTCCTTGCGCCGATGCACCAGAGGAAACACGGCACCGGGCACGACCGGAATATCAGTGCGGCCGATGAGTTCCAGCAGTCGCAGGGTGTGGGCGACTTCTTCATCTCGCCACTGGTTGCCGCTGACGACCGTGATGCCCAGAACATCGACCCTGGGAGATTGAATCAGGGTCAACAGAGTTTGCATATTGCTGCCGCCGGGCCCCGAACAATCCTGATTGATGATAATTTTGCGGCGTTGCTGGGCGAAGCCCAGGCTAGTGGCAACCAGGAGGAATGAAATTGCAAATCGCAGTTTTAGCGCTTTCATCAGAACCTCTGCAAGCGTGCCGCCTTCAGTCCCCACGAACTCCCGATCTTTACAGCGGCTGGGCAAAGAAAGAGCGGGAAACTGAAATCGAATCTTGAGAATTCTTCATCAGTTTCCCGCGATTTTGGTGAAGCTCCAGAAAAGCTCAGAAATTCAGCTTCAGAGCGAACTGCATGACACGTGGATTATTGACGGTTGTGTTGATCACTCCGAAGCTTGAAGGAGTGGAGATGTCGGCGCCCGGTTGTCCGAACTGAGCGTGATTAAACAAATTGAAGAACTCTGCCCGGAAGTCGAGCCGCATGCCGTCGCGGTAGGGCAGAATGAAATGTTTGATCGCCGAAAAATCGGTATTCACGAAATCCGGGCCGTATACCGGAGTTCGGCTGGCGTCGCCGAGCTTGCCGGGGGCGGACTGCGCAAAGCAAGAGGTGTTAAACCACTCGGTCAAACTGGCACTGCTAGCCTTGGGATCGCAAATCTGGTCAGGACGGTTGTAGTTGTTGCCGCCTTGATTAAAAGCTACCCCGGAATTGTCTACGCTGTTGAACACAAATATCGGGAATCCGGACGTGACTTTTTCGATCACATCGATTTCCCAATTTCCCAGGACGGCTTCGACCACACCATTGCCGTTGCCGCCGAAATGTCTTCCCTTCCCATAGGGCAGGTCATAAATGATGCTGGCGCTCAAGTTGTGCTTGAGATCGATCTGCGAGAGCGCCCAATCTGCCTTTTGGGTTCCGGGTAGCGGCCAGTAGGTGGCTCCGGTGCTGGTGCCCACTCCATCGGGGAAACCCGAATCGAAGGTGCGGGCATAGGTGTAAGAGACCAACGCGTAAACGCCGTGCCTGGCACTTTTCGTTTCCGCCTTGACCTGTAACGAGTCATAACGGGCAGAGCCAGTATCTGTAATGTTGTCGATGACCGGAGCGCCATTGGGAAAGGTCGGCGGTCCCCAGGGAATATTCGCGACTCCGCAACCCAAAGTGTAATTCGGGTCATACAGAGGATTGGCAAGTCCGCCGACGGTGGCAAAGCAAGCCGTCGGCGAGGCAACGTTTAGATTTACGCCATCCACCAGGATGTGCGAGCTTCGCGATCCGGCGTATCCCGCGGTCAGAACGACATTCCCCGGGAGTTGATGCTCGATGTTCAAGTTGAACTGTTGCACGCGTCCCTGCTTGAAATCGGTATTTTGTGACTGAATGGTTCCCTGGAACTGATAAGGATTCGGAGGAGCGGTAAATACGGGGAGAAAACTTCTCGCCAGTCCGCAATTCAGCGGCGCCGCGGAAGTCGCATTCCCGAAGGGACAGAGTCCACTGAAGTTGTCGCTTTCCGCGTAGAACGGCGGATTCTGCCAGGTTCCCTGAGCGCCCTGGTTCCATGACGAATCATGGAAGATTGAGTATCCTACCCGGATGGCGGTTGTATCCGTCCCGAAGGGCTTCCAGGAAAGCCCAATCCTGGGTTCGAGAGCAGTCTTGTCCAGTTGAACCCCGATGCGGTCGTCGGAGTTTACTCCTGGTATCAGGAACTTTCCGGTCACGAAATCAAAGTTGGCCTGCCGATTGTCAGCTTCAACAATGGGAGTGACAAAGGCCCAAGCCAGTCCGATATTGGCGGTTAGGTTCTTGGTGATCCGCCAGTCGTCCTGCGCATAAGGACGGAACAACTTCCAGCGACGGCCTGTGGTTGCGCCTTCGAAGGTCTGGTCGTGGATGGCTCCTCCAACCTGGCCTACCAGCAAATCGGCGGAGGCGTCATTGGTGTAGCCGCCAAAGAGCAGGAAGTAACCATCCTGAAAGCCGTTTGTGGTCACGTTCATCTGATTGGCTCGAATCGACCCACCAATACTGATCGAGTGATTGCCGCGGGTCGTGTTCCACGAGTCCGATACTGAGAAAACGTTGGTGCCGCCTTGAAACGGAGCGAAGCCGCGGTCTCCGAGATTGTAATAACCGCCAAACAATTGTGTAGAGCTCAGTCCGCAGCTCATGCAGAACTTGGTGGACTGGTTTAGAGTCGAGGGAAATCCGGTAAGGCCGTCGCAGGATGCGCCCAAGTCGGCGCCCTGAATTCCGAGCTGGGCCGATTCGCAGGTGGCATTTCCAAACGACAGAATGTAGTTGAAGATGCGGTTGTAACCGACCTGGAATTGGTTGATGGTGCGATCGGAAAATATGTGGGTTTCCGAAATGCTGGCATTGCGCCCATGGTTATCGATATTCTGCGTGCTGGCAAATGCGTTTTGTTCAGCAAATCCCGGAGCGCCACCAGGGATGAACGACTCCGCCTGATCGTAGCTGAAACGAGCGAACATCGAATCCTTGCTCGAGAACGTGTGGTCCAGGCGAACGTCGAATTCGTCCTCATTCAGCCGGCGCACGGGCACGTCAGCGTAGTTGAACCCTTCGGCCGCATGCTGAATTGTAGAAGTTGGCAAAGGGAAAAGATTGATCATCGACTGGCCGATGGGATCGATCATGTTGGCCGGAATTTTGTTGCAGGGCGTGCCAGCCGCCTGGGCTCCGCCGGGGCCGGCCGGGGTCGGGTTGCCGGCACCGTCGCAAGTGAGAGGCGTACTGGTGTATGGATTGGCGATGTTGCCGAAACCGTCGGCATTGGTAGCCGGTGCATTGGGACCAAAACCCGGACGAGCTACCCCGTAAGGATCGTCCGTGTAGTCACCGGTTCGATACGCCGCCGTCGGTACCAATCCAACATACGGTGTTCCGTGACGCTGCCGCTTGCCTTGGTAGTCGACGAAGAAGAATGTCTTGTCTTTCCGGATTGGACCGCCTATCGCGGCGCCGAACTGGTTCAAATTGAATTGCTCTCTCGACGAGGCGAAATAGCTGCGCGCATCAAGATCGGTGTTGCGAAAGAATTCGAACAATGAGCCATGGATCTGATTGGATCCCGACTTGGTGGTGACCAGCACGGTCGGACCCGCGCGCGTGCCGTATTCCGCCGAATAGTTGTAAGTGAGAACTTTGAATTCCTGGATGGCGTCAATGGAGGGCAAAATCGCGATTCCGCCGGCGGTGAGTTCGTTGTTGTCGTTGCCATCCAACAGCCAGTCGGTACTGCTGGCGCGGGAGCCGCCAACCGACAAAGAAAACGATCCACGGGCGGAGACTTCGCTGCTCGGACCGCCGTTGAAAAAGCTGTTCGGGTTGGTCTCCTGGGTTGTGCCCGGGGTCAAGGTTGCCAGTTGCACAAAGTCCCGGCCGTTCAAAGGTAGCTCGGCGACCTGTTGAGAGGTGATGACCTGGCCCAGACTCGGCGTGGTGGTTTCCACGGCCACCTCGTTGGCGCTGACCTCAACTGTTTGAGTGACGTTGCCGGGAACTAGGGTGAAGTTTACTTCCAACTGCTCGTCGGTTTGCAGTTTCACGTCTTTTTGCTGCGTCTTCTGAAAACCCTGAGATTCCACTCCGATGGTATAGATCGACACGGGCAAAAGTGTGAGCACGTAGTGGCCCGAGCCATCGGTCTTGGCCTCGCGGACCACCCCGGTTGCTTGCGAGGTGATGGTCACGGTCGCACCCGCAACTACGGAACCTGTTTTGTCAGTGACCGTGCCTGAGATGCTGCCGGTAGTCTGCCCGAAAAGCAAGGGACTTAAGGACAAAGTGAGCGAAAAACACAACGCGACGAGCGCGCGTCTGACCATCGATGGTTCCCCCGGAAATTGTGTTGTTGCCGCAAAGAATTTCGTTCGGTTTCGAACGAATCAGCCTGCCTAGCAATCACGATGCTTGCGAAAAGTACGATTGCGTGACCATATATCTGCACAAAGAGAACAGTCAAGTATTTTCGTGAATTGAAAGATTAGAAGAAAGGAAGATTAGCACGATTCATGAACCCGTGCGCGCCATGCTGTGTACTATGTATGGTCGCACTCCGATTTGATTCTCACCCAGGGGCTCAGTGACTCATGAGGTCAACAAAAATCTTTTCGAACTTGGTCTTATCGACCTCCATTTGAACGATTGCTGGATGCAATTGCGCCGGCGGCGTCAAATGTCCCATCCACTTGCTGCGATCCGGCCCTCCCGGCCCACTATAAGGAAGAAAGAACTGCGGAACGTCTTCCGGTTTTTTCCAGACCACGGTATGACCGTAGCTCGGACCATGGGAAATGTCGGCGTCGAGATACATGGTTTCCGACTTGGTGATGACAGAGGGATCGATCAGCGAAGCGACCAGCAGTTCGTCCCACATCATGGACCAGAGCGACGTTCCCAGAGGAGGAACGAATTCCAGATAGGAACTCTTAATGTAGTTCGAAAGCGGTCCACCGGCTCGCACCACCCGCTGCATGAGTTCTTTGCTGGACCAGACCTCAGCGCCGGCCTCGAACGGGGAGACGACAATCTGCTTCCACGGAGCACGCATCGTGATGGCGGCGGCCTCGGGATCCCACCACCAATTGAGTTCCGCGCCGCCGCCGCTGCTTCCGCCCATGATGTAAATCGCTTTGGTGAGGCCCACGATCTCCGGATCCATCCGAATGGCCAGGGCAATGTTGGTCAGCGGTCCCGCGCAATACAGAACCACCTCTCCCGGGTTCGCCCGAACGGTATCGATGATGAAATCCGCAGCGCGCCCCGGCCGAGCTTTCACCTTGGGAAAACCGCCGGGCGGGGCCCAGGTCTCAGTGGGCTTGGGAGCATCAGGGTTGAACGATCCATGCCACCCGACATAAGAACCATATAAGGTTTCGCGCGCTTCCTGTTCCCGGGGCGTATTCAGCAGCGGCATCTCAGCGCCTGCAACCACGGGAACATCCGTACGGCCAGCCAGCTCGGTGGCCCATAGCGCAAAGACCGTCGCCGGCTTCATCCACTGATCGCCGCTAACGGTCGTGATGCCCAGCAAGTCGATTTGCGGCGCGCGCAGCAACATGAGAAGTGAAAGAAAGTTAGTGCCTTGCGGGCCGGCGCTATCCTGATCTGCAACAACTTTGATTTTCTTGGACTGCGCCGAGAGCATCCCGCAGAGCAGAAGCCAGGCAGAGAGAGCAACTGAAATTTTTCTGATGAGAGCAAGAAGGCTCTTAGAGGTCACATGTCCCCCGTCGCGCAGGCTGCGGAGCAAGTCGCGCCCCGCGCTAACCAGTCCACGGCATAATCGCTCATAAAGAACGAGGAGTTTAGTTTTCGCCGCCGATACTTGTCAATTCCCTTTCGGATGCGGGTTCGCGCCCGTCACACTTGACACATATCAGCTGCAACGCTAGGCTACATCGCCGAAACATTTCGAGCGAATTGAAAACTGCAGCGGTTCTGACCCCGGGGGTATTTCAATGAAGGCACGCAGCCTGGCTGCTCTGCTTATCGTTTTCACACTGATTCTCGCTCCTCAACTGCAAGCTCAAAAAATAAAAATTATTGTCGATCAGGATGCCCGTGGTCCGGCAACCACCGACATGCAGTCTATATTGATGTTCCTGCAGTCCGATAAATTTGACGTCCTGGGAATCACCACGGTGAGCGGCGATCAGTGGATGAAAGAGGAAACCCAGCGCACCTTGCGACTGCTCGAGATTGCCGGGCGCACGGATGTTCCCGTCGCGGAAGGCGCTCTGTTTCCGCTGCTGAATTCCAAAGAAGAATCTGAACGGTGGGAAAATTTGTACGGCAAGCTCGGCTATAAGGGCTGCTGGAGCGATTTCTCCAAGCGTCCGCATGTATCGGAAGCCTACAAGGCGGGATATCACGATCCGCTGGTGGTGCCGCCGCTGGTCGAAGGCGAGCCTCACATCAAGCCGATTGCCGAGAGCGCTGCCGAATTTATCGTGCGCATGGTCCACAAGTATCCCGGCGAGGTCGTAATCTGGGCCGGCGGTCCCATGACAAACATCGCTCTGGCGCTGCGTCTCGATCCCGAAGTGGCCTCGCTGGCGAAAGAACTGGTTTTGATGGGAAGTGGAATGTACGCCGACAACGGGGGTATTGACCGCAATGACGGCCGCCGTGAATTCAACTGGTGGTTCGATCCGGAGGCGGTTCGCATTTCCGTGCGAGCCCCCTGGAAGAAGGTTACGATCACGCCCATTGACATCTCCGTGAAGACTACGCTGGGCAAGGAAATTCACGACGCCATTGCCAAGGCGGACACTCCGATTGCGCAATATCTGACGAAATATTCAGAACCGAGCTTTATGTGGGATGAGCTGTCCGCTGCCGCCTTGATCGATCCTTCAATTATCACAGGAGAGAAAGAACTCTACGTGGACATCGATATCGATCATGGACCGAGTTATGGAGAGACGCTTTTCTGGGCGCCGGATACGTCAGTTCCTCCCTATGAACATAAGGCCACGGTACAGTTCGATGTCGACACCAAGAAGCTTTATGCTCTCTACATCCAACTGATGACGCAGCCGCCGCGAGCCCATTAGCAACCGACTCAACCAAAACCATTTTCAAATTTTTTCTGAAGGAGTGATGCTATGAGTTCACGTCTGGCGGTGACACGCCGGCAATTTGTAACGTCTTCGACGGCGGCGGTTTTCGCTTCTGGTCTGGGCGGAGTTGCGGCGCTCGCGCAATCCTCGGCTCGCGATGGCGCGGGCGGCCAGTCGCGGGTCATCATCGACACCGATCCCGGGGTGGACGATGCCTTTGCTTTGCTGTTGGCGATGCGCTCGCCCGAGCTGAAAATTGAAGCTATAACTCCAGTGGCCGGGAATGTGCCCCTGGAACTGACTCTTCCCAACGCACTGCGAATGGTTGAAATCGCTGGGCGAAAAGATATCCCGGTTGCGGCCGGCGCCAAAACGCCATTGGTGAGACGTTTAGTGACGGCCACGTACGCTCATGGTGAGAACGGCCTGGGCGGGGCGGTTTTCCCCGAGCCTACGATCAAACCAGTGGATGAACCCGCGGCGGAAATGATTCGAAGGATTATTCGAAAATATCCCGGCGAAGTGACGCTGATTACCATTGGACCGCTTACCAATATCGGCGCGGCTCTCGCCTCTGATTCGGACCTGGCTAGCAAGGTTCGGGGTCTGGTAATGATGGGTGGCTCGCTTTCCGGAGGCAACATCACGCCGGCAGCGGAGTTCAACATCTACGTCGACCCAGAAGCAGCCAGAATGGTTTTTCAGTCAGGGATTCCGATCACGATGGTCGGCCTCGATGTGACCCGCAAGACAGCGTTGACCGAAGATCACGTTCGCCAACTCAGCGCGGGAAAAAGTGCGGTCAGCCAGGCAGCCGCCAAGATTGCCAGCAAAGCGATCGAACACAATCGCGCCCAAGGATTTCTGATCGGTCCGAATATGCATGATTCACTGGCGTTGAGCGCATTCCTTGATCCGTCAATTCTGACTTTTGAGAACTACTACGTCGATGTTGAGGTGAATGGCGAATTGACTGCCGGCCAGACCTTGGGCTACAGCCCAAATCAGGGCGACTTGAAACGAACGCCAGAAATGCAGGAAAAAGCCAAATCTGCCATGGTGGTTCGAGGCTCCGCTCCGACGCTAGCCGGCACCAAGAATTCTCCTGTGCTCCGTGACCGATGGGTACCGAATTCCAGAGTGGCGCTGGAGTTGGATGCTTCCCGCTTTTTTAATCTGTTGATCGGACGTTTGTCTAGCTAGGGCTCGACAGTGGGAAAGCGCGGTCTGGGATGCCGCAGCGCGCCACTTTCCGCTCTCCAATCGCTATGTCGGAGATCCATTGTTGACAGGTCCACGGATAGTCGTCGTGGGAAGTTATGCCACAGGTTTGACCATGAGGGTCGATCGCCTTCCGAGTCCTGGTGAAACTCTTCTGGCGAAGGGCTACCGCGTGGACTTTGGCGGTAAGGGCTCCAATCAGGCCGTGGCCTGCGCGCGCCTCGGAGCACACGTAGGTTTTGTCGCCAAGATTGGGCGCGACAGTTTTGGAGAGATGGCGTTGGGGCTTTATCGGGAGGAGCAAATCGATGTGGATTCCGTGATGCAGATTCCCGACGTACCCACGGGAGTCGGCTTCATTATTGTGGATGCGAAAGGCAATAATTGCATCACCATAGATCCTGGCGCGAATGAACTGCTGACAGCTGCGGAAGTCTCGCAGGGTCTTGGCACTCTCAAGCCGCAAGCAGTAGTCCTCACTCAACTTGAAATTCCAGTCGCGGCGGCGGGGGCGGCGATGGCGGGCGGCCGCGAGAGCGGCGCCGTAACCATTCTGAATCCGGCGCCGGTGAGAATTTTGCCGCAATCTGTGTTGCAATCGGTCGATATTCTCACACCGAATCAGAGCGAAGCCAAGGTACTGACGGGACGCACGCCAGAGGCCGTGGTTGAGCCGGAGACATTGGCGCGGGAGCTTATTCGCAGCGGCGTAAGAGATGTGGTGATGACTCTGGGCGAAAAAGGCGCGCTATTGGTAACCGCGACTTCTTCTGTGCACATTCCCGCGATTAAAGTTCAGGCCGAAGATACGACAGGCGCGGGAGATTCCTTCAATGCCGGATTGGCGTTGGCTTTGGCATCGGGCGCGAAGCTGGAAGAAGCGGTGCGCTTCGCGGTGGTCACCGGCGGCCTCGCAGTTACCCGCGAAGGAGTGATCCCTTCGCTGCCACGGCGCAAAGAAGTCGTGCAGTTTTATCGGCAGCACGGTCAAACACCGCCAAGTTGGCTGTCGTAGATTCAGACCGAGAATTCAGGACAACGACTCAGGACAACGATTCAGGACGAGCAAACATGCAGCTAGTCTCCGGATTTCTGCTGGTACTCCTGGCAGCCTTTCTTCAAGGAACCTTTGTTCTTCCCATGACGATGGTAAAAGATTGGTCATGGGAGCACACCTGGGCGACATTCTCATTGCTCGGCATGTTTTTGATGAACTGGATCATTATCCTTCTGCTGGTCCCAAATATTTTGGCGGTCTATGCGGCTTCGCCCGCGCATGATCTTGCCACCCTGGCATTGTTCGGCATGGGCTGGGGTGTGGGCGCCGTCCTGTTCGGTCTGGGAATGGACAGGCTCGGAATGGCGCTGGGATATCCCATTATTATGGGCTTGATTGCAGGCCTGGGCGCATTGATTCCTCTTCTATTTTTCTCTCCACCAGTCCTGCCCACGACAAAAGCGCTCATCCTGTTCGGAACGGCTCTGGTGATCGCTGGCATTGTGGTGTGCTCGATCGGAGGTTCGCGCAGAGCTCTGGCAGACGGCACAGCTATGGACACCAGGCCAAATTCTTTCAAGGGGGGACTGGTGATCGCGATCCTTGCTGGCGTGCTTTCATGCTTGCCCAACGTAGGCGTGGCTTTCGGCGGCAATGTGATCGGCGCCGCTGAAAAGTTGGGCGTTTCAGCCTCATCCTCTGGGAATACGGTCTGGGCGCTCTTGTTCACGCTGGGATGTGCGGTAAATCTGGCCTATTGCCTGTATTTGATGCTTAGCCGAAAAACCTTGGGCAGATATTTTGGTCACGCTACTCCGCGAAATCTGGGATTGAGCGCGCTGATGGCCGCGATGTGGATCGGCAGTTTCTATTTCTACGGAGCAGGGGCGGCGCGCCTTGGGCGCTTGGGCGTTGTTGTTGGTTGGCCGCTTTTCATTTCTCTCTCCATTGCGGTCGGCAATGTTTGGGGACTGTGGCGAGGAGAGTGGAAAGGGTCAACTCCGGGTGCGCGACGACTCTTGAACCTCGGGCTCGGTGTCTTAATGGTTGCCATTGTGGTTCTCGCCACCAGCAACCTGCTCTAGTAATGCGACGTGCATTCGTGGCGGCTTCAGCCTTAGAATCGTTTTGAGCGATTTCGAGCGCGGGTTCCCGTTTTCGTACAATCAGGTCGCACAAGAAGGAAAGCATGTCACAGGCATCCGAATTTCTACTGACGCCACAACGGCGCGCTCGATGGATGCGATTCGACACCGCTCAACTCCTCAAGCGTTTCTTTTTCTGCGAGCGCTCTCTTCTGGTAAGCCAGGCGGCCTGGATTCCCGCGATAGCGCCCCTGGAAGTCAAAACCAGCATGGCCCGCTTCATCTGGCAAAGCGCGGAAACCGCAGACTCCTTGCGAGAACGAGTGTTCGAGCTTCGCTTTCCCAGCCGCCTGCTCGAGGAAGAGGGACACGACCACGCTCTGATCGAACTCTTCAACGCGGTCAAAGATTCGCCCTCGGTTCCTGCGTTCCTGCTGACCGTGGGAACGATTCTGTTGCCGGATCTACACCAGGCGTATCAGGAGTATCTGAAGGCTTCGGATTTGATCGCAGACGGGCCCACGCATCGATTTCTGGCCTTGGCGCTGGCCGAAAAAGACGAGCAGATCGCGGCCTTCAGGCAGTGGATTGACGCCGCTCTAACCCGAAATCCTGAGGCGCGCCCTGAGGCGGTTGCCTGGGCAAACGAGGTTGCAAAACGGCTCTCCGCGGCCGGCGGAGTGGGAGTGGAACCGCCGACTTCTTCGCTGCCTGCCGGGCAGATGCCGGGGGGGAGAGCGTATTCAATCCCAGTGCATCCCGCGCGAGACCAGCGCTTCTGGCCATGCCGATTTTATTGGCCCGACATTATCGACCCTTCTTATCCCTATGGCGAGGGCATGCAATTGCAGCTGCGTTCGGCCATCAGCCATGTCAATGAAGTTTGGGCGGTCGAAGCGGGTGGCGTGATTCTAAGCGCCTTTGCAGATGTGCTCCCATGGGAGTGGATCTACAACTCCGCCCGTTGGACCTACGACGAATCACGCCACTGCCGAATGGGGTACGAACGTCTGATGGCGTGGGCGTTCGATCCGGCGGAGATACCGCTTGGCACCTACATTTATGAGAGCGCGACGGCGGGGAATATGGCTGACGTTCCACTCAATCTGCTGGGCATGCTCTTTTTTTTCGAAACCAAAAACATCCGCCACAAACCAGATCGCACGCGTCTGTTTCACTCCTACGGCGATGCCCTGAGCGAACATGACATGGACTTCGACTGGGCGGATGAAACTCTCCACGCCGGTTACGGCAAGCGTTGGCTCAAGGAACTGCTGGCCATTCGCGGTCAGGATCCGGCGGCGTATGACGAGGTTCGGGCGAACTGCGAAAAATTGGTCCGGGATTACGTTGCCACCGCCACGCCAGCGGAGATCTCCGACCTCAAAAGGATTGCAGATCGATTACTGGCTCGGGCTCAGCAATTACGGCGAACGTTGTGAAGGACCCGGAGACGCCCAAGTTCCCGCAATCTCGACCGACATCGTTTGATTGGCAAGGCCGAAATGCTCGTCTGGAATGATTCAGCCCGCTGCTTCAGAATACACGCCAATGTTGCGGACCGTCGTTTTCCTTGGCGTTATGGGCCAAGTCATATTGCCGCCCAGCTGATTCGATTTTGCAAACAGTTGAACTAATCAAACGCCAAACAATTCACGAAGGTATTCAAGGGGCGCTCTAACTTCGTCGCGAGGGCAGGGTCAGCGCAACGTACCTCCTCGAGCAGAACGCCCACAGTTAGCCGAAAAGCGCGTTTGAGTTCAGCCGGTTCCAAGGAGCGGGCCAGACATTCTTCAGCTCGCGTTCTCTGTAGATCGGGAAGGTCGTCAAGACCTCGGCCTTGGACGCAAACAACACCGTGGCGCTTGCACATCAGCGCAAGCACGTTATCTCGCATTCCGCTCAACATGTATTCTGCCTGCAACCGTCGAGAGCGCGCGATACTCGATCGCACGTGGAGCGCGTAGAGCCACGCCATTCCAATCAGGTCCTCTGAATCAGGAACGGGTGATAGTTGCGACTCTGCAGCCAGTCCAAAGATCAGATTGAATTTTGGGCCGATCGCACGTAGCTCGGTGGCCGGCCAGAACGAAAGGTCAACCTGTAGAGTATCGTCGAGCAGGAATACGCGATATAAAATGTCGCCACGCCGGACATCATAGTTCGCAACCGCGGCGTGGTCACGATACAAACGCGTAGTCCAATCAACCACCACCTGATTCAAATCAGCATCGGGAGCCAAACAGACAGCGAGGTCAATGTCAGACCAGCGATCCTGCAGCCCAAGCGCGGCTGAGCCCAAATGTGCAGCGGCAGCGAGGCGCGAGTCTGCTTTTGCGGCGGCAACCAGTTCCTCACGAATCTGTTCCCGTTTCTGCGGGGTAAAAACCAAAACGTCATCCGTTCGCTCAGCGTTCATCGTCAGCCTTCGAGGACACATCGAGATTCTCCTCTTAGGCGGTTATGTCCGCGGTATAGCTTCGGCCATTCCTGGAGAGATGAACTTGCTTGCTGTCGTTGTCGAAAAATCCATCCATCACCACTTCCTTCGCGTTTCAAAGTCACCGAATGCTCTGCCGAATCAATGGACAGAACGGTGACGGTTTGCTCTCCCGCCGGGCCTAGTTCCCATGGTTCGGCAATCGGTACCTGCCAGCTCATTTACCTGCTTCTTTGTCTGGGTCGTACCGCAGCAGATAATGCCCCACATATCCACTTGGCTCGACGTCATCGAACTGGACCGGATGTTGGGAGAGGTTAGACGGAGCACTTGCGAGAAAGTTAGATGAGCCGGCGTCAATCTCCGACATCTCAAGCATCGTCTTGACGCGCTCTGTTTCAGCCATGCTGCCGCATTCTTCGAGAGTTGTCGGTTCGTTTGCCTAAGGTTCAGCGAACGAACATAAGAATGGGCTCTCCCTTGTATGTCATTTTCTGCGTTTCGCGATATCCGCACTTCTCTGCTACCCGAATGGACACAACATTCTCCGGGGAGATAATGCAGGCTGTTCGTGCTAGTTTGAAGTTAGCGTCCCCCCAAACCAGCGCGGCGTGGACGCCTTCGGTGGCATAGCCTTTGCCGTGCGCTGGCGAGGCGAGGACCCATCCGATTTCTGGAGTGCCGTTAAGAGACGGAATCAGGTCGCGCTTGTAGTCGGCAAATCCAATCTCTCCGACGAAGTTACCGGTGGCTTTCTCCTCCACCACCCAATAGCCAAAGCCCATCAACAACCAATGGCCGATGTAGCGCAAAAATCTCGTCCACGCCTGTTCTTCGCTGAGGGGACTGACACCCAAATGGCGAGTAACCGCAGGGTCCGCCCACATGGCGGCGCTGCTGGCAAAGTCATCCATGCGATGACCGCGGAGTCGTAGCCGGTCGGTGTTAAGAATTGGAACGTCTAATGTGACGTGAGAAGAGTTATGCATTGCGACCTTACTCATCTGAACACGTCACAATAAGCGATTCGTCAGCGTCTATCAAATATTTCGTTCTGAAGTAATCGATTTCGATAGAGCAAAACTTCTATTAATGGGCCGGGAACCGCAGTTCTGACCCATGCTGCGCACCGACGAATCAGCCCAAGCGCGCCCCTACGGAATGGTCTCTCCAGGCCGGTAGGCGGATTGCGCAAACACATATAGCCATCCCTGAGGAGTCCGGCGATAAACGTCGCTGAACCAAAACTTGTAGTCGAACGGCTTGCCATCTTCGGTGCCTTTTTCCCAAAGTTTGGCAGTAACGATCGCTATATCCCCCCACAGTCGCACCGTCTTGTCAGTGTCCTCCTGGTGCTCGTAGATCGTGCGAGCATCCCTTGCCTCTTTCAACAATTGAGCCTTGGTATAAATCTTTCCCGAACTGGTGACGAGAACAAAATCGTCGGCTAGAATTCGGCCCATTGTAACGGCGTCATTCTGCTTGACGGCAGCTTGATACTGGCTGTCGAGCGCGGCGACAATGTTTCGGTCATCTCTTGAATCGTTATCATCCGCCGACGCGAGGCTCGCGGATTTGCGGAACACGATATCAAACCAGGATTCCCAGGATTTCCCGCCATCGGTGGATTTCACGGCAACTTCACGAACCTCGCCGTTGACTGGTTTCCACGTCCCGCGAATCATGGCGCCCTGTTGATCTTTTCCACTTAACACCATCTCGCCGTTTTCGAATTTCCCCTCGATCTCAAGCAGCCCTCCCTGACTGGTCACCCACGTTTGGTGCCAGACGTTTCTGCTGTTGTCAAAGATGGTGAAACTCTCCCCCCGATGTCCATCGACAGCTTGATAATCTTCGTGAAACACGCAGCCATTGAGTGTGGAGTCAATCCGGGCATGAGCAACCTTGGTCGGGCTTCCCACGTCGAACACCTCCCAATCCCCGACCCAGAAATCAAACTGGTGATAGAGAGGATTTGAACAGGGTGTCGGAGATGCGTCTAAGGCGGAAAGCGAGCTACTGGTCAGCATCATGGTGATTAAGCACCAGATATGAATGAGGAGAATCGTGCGACGCCATTGTCCGGCAAGTGACCTCATTGTATATAGTCCTGCCCCACTATCGCTTACTACTGGTCTGCCGCCGCCACCATGGCGGCGGCATGCCAACCTGCCAATGTCAATGTGATCCATCCGCACCTGCGATAAAGCGGCTGAAGGTTCCCTCGAACGAGCGGTGAGCGTTTTGAGGAACGGCCGTCGTGCGGACTTCACGCTCGGTTCGACCGGCCACAGTATTCGCATTGCTGCCATATACTGGAACGGCCAGGAATGCGACCGTTGCTCCCGTCGTGGTATCGAGGGCGAAGCCCGCGATCTCACCTTCATCGTTGATGTCATTTGCCAACTCGAGCTGCAATGATGAGTTCGGCTGGATGAGCGAATTCAGATCCGTGGCTGCATCTCCGCCCTCGTATATAAATGCCCTCCCATTGGGATCCTGGGCTCCTCCAAAGGACTGGCCCACGATCACGCCCTGCTCATTGATGCCCCAAGCTATGTTATTGGTGTCATCGCCGACCGGAGCGATTTGTTGAATCTTGTTTCGGGCGTCCCAGAAGAAGGCGACGGGGTTGAACGAAGTAGCCGGAGTGTCCCGCTGGTTTCCAAAACCCACCACTTGGCCCCGGTTATTGATGGCGGTGGGTGTGTTCCAGGCCAGACCACCGTCAAAGTTGCCGAGGTTCACAGGCCTCGAGTTCTTGTTCGGCCAAAGGACGGCGTGCTCCGCGCTGGTACCACCAACAGCATTCGAACAGAGGCCCGAAATGCCGACGATCTGCCCTTCGTCATTAATGGCAGTCGCGGCCGAATCGGGGTCCGAGCCAAAAGGAGAGAGTTGCGCGATTTCGCCGAGTTTCGGTCCCCATACGACCGCCTCAAATTGCAAGACTTGGTTGGCGGGAGGCTGATTATTGCAGGTCGGATCATGAACCCCATTTTCCGCCCAGCCCACGACTTGCCCGTGATTGTTGATCCCGGCTGCATAGCTGTCGAGACCGCCCGGCAGCGGGGGAAGCGGCGACATTAGGCCATCTTGCCAGAAGAAACCAAGACAGATATGTCCAGTTACGAACGGATAGAAGTTAGCCTGGGCGCAGCTCCATTCTTCGTTCAACGGATTCAGATCCGCGGTCTCGGCGATCCCAGCAAGCTGTCCTTTATTGTTCTTGTTCGGCCAAGCCACGGCACTGTTGGCGCCGCCCAGCGTGCCGAGGTCGATCGGGGTTCCGGACCAGAGGAAGGCATGTTCGTTGGTATTGCCCGTTTCGTAGGAATCGCCTGCGATCCATCCGATATTGTTGATGCTTGCTGCCGCGGCGGTGTTCCCGCCGCCGGGCGCTCCGAGGTTAAACACGTAATAGTCGGGCGGTTTATTTTGCTTCTGCTGGGCCTCGGCCACCTGCACGGCCATCGCCAATATAGAGATCGCTATGATCACGGTGACGCATGTCAGTATCGCTCGCATGTTGCCTCCATTTTCGGGTCTGCTCTAACCGAAGAAGAATTGCCCAAGCCATCGCTTCGCTGTTGCTCGGCCGCTGCGGTACCCAGTGCAATAGCGAAACAATAGCGGAATAGATGCCAACCGAGTGGACGTTCGCGGACCTTGCTCAGCCCATGCTGGACAATTTCGGACGCGACCCGAACCGAGGGTGCGCGTCGTAAGGCAGAGTGCAACGAGATCGGCATCGGGTTGCTGTGGCGTGGCCGCAGCTTCTGTATTCAGGGCTACGACCGAGGTCGCAGGAGACACGATCGGGAGCATCGTTTCTAGACACGCTCAGGCTCGCTTCGAAAGAAAATGTAACACCTCCGCTCCGGATACCCTTCCGGCATTTTGAGATCAAGCCACTATTAACGCCGTCGGCAAACGTACACACGCGACGTTCAGACTTGGACCGGAGGGCTGCCAAGATCGATGATCATCGATGTTCGAGAAGATTAGCTCAACGTGAAAGGTTGGTGTCAAGCGACCGTTGAGTTCAGATGATGATGGTGGCCAGGGACGGAGTTGAACCGCCGACGCCAGCCTTTTCAGAGTGTGTATAACCAGTGTTTTTAAGAACTTACAAGGACACGTGGGACTGCCAAGTAGTTGTAAGTGATCGCAAGACGCGTTCAGTGCGGACTAGAACTGCGGACCAGTAGTCGGGATCATCTTGCATAAGAAAACAGCTTTTGTCAGGAACGATTGACCGGTTCAGTTTCTTCCATAGGACAAGAGATCGCACTGCTCCTTCCAATCCCATTCTGTGCATTCCGTCGAAACTTGTTCGAAATATTTTCGACATATTTTTCCTCCCGCAGGTTCCTTTTATAGATAGAGGGGAAAATCTCGCGCGAGGCGGGTGGTTGCGTGCGGCCATTGCTCTGTTCCCTTGGATTCCCCAGACGTACCTAAAAGTACTTCTGGGCGCTTTAGGCACTTTAAGCAATTGTTGAGAAGTTTTTTCAAAGTCAAAAAAAAAGATTCTTTGCAAGGAAGCAACAAATGCGTCTTGTACGGTTTCTATACGAATAATGTTCTCGTCCGTCCATGACGCGAAAACTAACGCCAGCCGAGTAGTGAAGGAGTTCGAAGTCGATCGAATGGAGCCGAACACCAAAGTCGGCTCTCGTACGAGTCTTTGATTCCAGCCACGTCTCGACTCTCTACTGTGGGGTCATATATGAGCGAGATGCATGAAGTGACAGCAGTCAGCCAGCCTATCCCTCATTTCGAGAGGTTCCTCGATTCGCGCGAAGCCGCAGCATTGCTGCAAATCCATCCTAAGACACTGCAACGTCTCGCACGTAAAGGCGAGATACGCGCTATGCGGATCGGAAAATTGTGGCGCTTCCGCGCATCCGATCTCGACGCGTGGGTACATTTGCGGTTAAAAGTGGCCAGCTAGCTTCGGTGGCAAAAGTCTACCTCGCCGCTAGTGATTGCAGAATCCCGCGACTAAAACTGGACGACCGACAAGCCGGGAATCATCTTGAAGTGGCGGAGATTGCCCGTGGCTACGCCGTAGCCGAGTTCCAAGGCCGTTACTCCGATCAACAGATCGGAGAGCGGAAGACGAATGCCTTTGGCTTGGTTCTCGCCATCGATCTGACCGACACGAAGGGCAAGAGACACCGTTACCGGATGCATGGGTAGGGCGGTGAGAAGCTCCTGAATGAACTGCTGCCGCTTCTCCTTTCGCTGCGACGTATCGGCACGGGCCGCCCCGTGGGCCAGTTCGATCAGAGTAACCACGGAGACCGCGATATCGGTATTCCCTGCCTTGCCCGAGATTGCGGCAAGCATCTGCCGCGCGTTTTGCCCCTTGCGCTCGGCTGTGATCAGCACACTGGAATCGAGGATTAGTCCCATGCGGGCGGTTCGAGCGGTTCACGATGACTTTCGACGGCCGCTTCCACATCCCTAGCGAAGTCAGGGTCGATGGTCGCCGTCGAGTCTTCGGGTAGCAACGCGATGCACTCCGAAATGGACCGGCGCGGCGGAACTGGTGCATGGATCACCGCCACCGGCAGCTTCCCACTCTCGATCACGATTTCCGCACCCGCACGCACCCGCGCGAGCAGGCCAGCAAAGTCGCTGGCGGCTTCCGCTTCCGTGATATGGATCACATGGTCAGCCATGTCACGATTATACCGTCATTCCGTGTGCAGATTGCAGTCTCCAAGGCCCACACAAGCCAACATCTCCGTCCAAGGAAACCAGCGCTTCTCCCGAAAAATGCTGCTCACAAACAATGGCAACCACAAAATTGGGACGCATGTGCTTTTCGACCTTGTATGTACGGCACATTGGGTGCGCCCCGTGGATCATGTGTTCGAGGCATTGCGGGTTCCTTCGTTCTGAACTGTAAAATCAGCCATGTCATCAGCGTAGCCTGTCATATGTCGTCTTACAATGGCACGTTAGTAATCGTAAGTAACTAGCGAAATACATTAAGCATATCGTGTTATAATGTGCTCATGAGCAGGGATCGAAAAAAGGCTGACGACGAGAGTGTTGCCACTAGCGTGAGACTCCCCACACATCTCCGTAGACAGCTAGAAGCAATCGCAGATCAGGAACGGCGGACGCTCGGAAATGTCATCAGGATTGCGCTAGAGGATTGGCTAATCGGGAGAGCTGGAAAATAAGACAGGCTCCTCAGCGAGCTTGAATCGGCCAATTCTCAATGAGAGCTATCGCCTTCCATGAGAAGGCCGGGTGGAGTCAAGTCGGCTCGTTGGTTTTCGTTGGACAAGATTCAGCCGGTGCTGCCTCTTGATTATCGACCTCCGGTTCCATTCCGCGGAGATGAAAGTTTGGCTACGCGAATTAACGCAGTCACCAGAACTCTGCTTTAGGCCTTTATCTTTTCCTTCCACTGAGATGATGTACAAGACTAATAACTTTCGTGGGCGGCATTGATGGCCCCGTTTCTTCCCGTTCTTTCCTTCACGCTCGGCCAACTTCAGACCTCAGCACTGCAGGTCACTGTCCACGCCAAACGGTCCCAGAATGTGGTGCGCTCCTCGCACGAGCATCGTGCGAGTCGTGTAATTCAACTTACGCCTGTCGCGTAAGTTCTGGTCGTCAGCGCTTCAGGGCTTCTGTCGCTTTGTTGGGGCCGCAGCCGAGTTGCGAAGATTTAAAGATGTTTCGAGAACAACATGTTGTGCCGGGCCAATCTTGCCAGCTATCCGGTCGAGCAGAATACGGGCTGCGGTGGTGCCTAACTGATAGCCTGATTGCGACACTGAAGAGAGCGCCGGATCAGTCGTTTCGCCAAGATCAAGGTCGTCGAAGCCGATCAGGGAAATGTCTTTCGGGCAACTAAGGCCTGCCTCGCGTATGGCCAGAAGACACCCTAGCGCGATCATGTCATTCCCCGCGAAAATAGCGGTGGGACGCGGTATAAGCCGAAGGAGCATCAGAGTCTTCGAGTAGCCGCCGCGCTTGTCGAAAGTCGTCTCTTGAACATACTCCGGCATCAGAGGCACCTTAGCTGCCCGCAAAGCCCGCTTGAAACCGTCCAAGCGCTCTTTAGCGTTGGTTAAATGCAGCGGACCTGTAATCGTCGCTAATTGTTTGTGTCCCAACTGAAGTAGGCATTGCGTTGCGTCGTAAGCACCCTGTTCGTTATCGGCAGTAACGCTGTCGCCGCTCCAGTTTGTCGGGAGTCGGTCGACGCAGACCACACTGGTACCCGCTTCTCGGTGCCGTTCCGCCAGCAAAGTAAGATCACTGAAGTTGGATGGGATCACGATCAGACCAGCTGGAAGATAACTGCGCAACTCGTTAAGATGGACTAACTCTTTGGAATGGTCATTATCCGTGTTGCATAAGATGAGACGATAGCCATTCGAGAAGGCCATGTCTTCCGCGCCTCGAACCACAGCCGGGAAAAATGGATTTGTAACATCCGGGATGATCATTCCAATCATGTTCGTCTTATCGCGCCGAAGACCGCGCGCCAGTTCATTGGGCCGATAGCGGGCCGCTTGAACGGCTTCCATGACACGCTTTCGCACGGGCTCCCGAACTGCTGCAGAATTATTCAACACGTGCGACACCGTGCCGACGGAGACGCGCGCCATCTTGGCAATCTCTTTCATGTTGGCCATGCATCTTCTCCGTAGGTGCCGATTGTACGTGGAAACTCTTCAGCTCACGCATCATCCTATACTACTTTCTATACTACTTTGAAAGCTTTCAAGCGGCGACCCAGTCGACCGTTACTGCTTAGGCCGTTCGATATCAGAGTAAAAGCCTGTCCACCCTACAACCGACAACCTACAAATTCGAGGCCGGGAGTTTCGACAACGGCCGAGATAGACGGGGATCAGTAGCCCGGGGAGTAACAGACAAGCTTTGGGTACGATCCAGAAGGAGCGGGTCGAGTGGTTGTCCGATACCATGGGCCGGCAGCCTATGATCGAACGAAGTCGAAGCGACCAGCAGGAGTTCGCTTTCACACCGTACGTCCTCGCATGCCTCGACCCTTCGATTCATCTCAAGGAAGAGTGTTTATCGCTATCTCGTATGTCATGTGGTAACCGCAACCCCCTCCAATTTTGTTCTTGACAATCTGTGGAACGGAGAGTAATTGTTTCAGCACAAGAAATGAATCGTTTCAAAACGCAGTGCTTCGTCGATTGTCATTTACAACAAACTGGGATGATTTAGTGCAACATTCCCGAATCTCTACACGCGAAATTCTCAGACTGCGGAATTGTATTAGAGCTGTTATGAGAAGAAGCGGGAGCAGGCCTTATGAGCATTAACGAACGGCGTTTTATTGTTTTCCTTTCGTTGTTGTTGCTATTTAAGTTGACGACCTTCAGTCTTTACGGCCAAGCGACGGCAAGCTTCTCAGGAACTGTCGCGGATACGAGCGGCGCCGCGATCGCGGACGCGACCGTAACGCTCATTTCGGAGCAGACCTCAGCGACAAGAGTCGTCAAGACGAATTCCGAGGGCCATTATCTGCTGACGTCATTACCGGTAGGGGTTTATACGATCCGGGTCAATCAAAACGGATTTCAGGAAGCTGTCCAGCAGAACTTGACGTTGGAGGTTAACCAGAACCGAGAGGTTGATTTTAGGATTGCTCTCGCTTCTGTCAAGCAACTTGTGCAGGTTAGCGCGATGCCGGTTGCCGTCCAAACTTCAAATGCTACTCTGGGATTCGTCGTCGGGCCTGCGGAGACCGTGGATCTCCCACTGAACGGCCGAGACTTCGTGCAATTGGCGACGCTCACGCCGGGCGCGACGACAAACACTTCTCAGCCCGGCACCCAATTCAGCGGGGGGCCGGGCAACGAAACATCAATTCGAGGCGCCTATTCACTGTCGGTGGGAGGGTCGCGTGAGAATTCTACTGACTGGCTTATGGACGGTGTTGACAATAATGAACTGACAGCTGGCGCCATAGCGATCTTGCCTTCAATCGATGCCATTCAAGAGTTCAAGGTTATTACGAATAACGCTTCAGCCCAATACGGAGCCCGAGGCGGACCTACCGTGCTTGTGACTACAAAATCGGGAACAAACGCTTTTCACGGCTCGGCATTTGAGTTCCTCCGCAACACACTCTTTGACGCAAAGAGCTTTTTCGCGACGTCCAGGGAGCCGTATCACCAGAACCAGTTCGGCGCGTCATTGGGCGGGCCCATCAAGAGAAGCAAAACGTTTTTCTTTATGGATTTTCAGCGCAACTTGCGAAACTATGGAGTGACTACTTCACTCGAAGTGCCCACTGCTTTGATGCGACAGGGAATATTCACGGAATCATTCCCGGGAGCCCCATCCGAGCCGATTTTTAATCCTTTCACCACCGGAACCGTTGGGGGACAGCTGACGCGTACCGCTTTTTCCGGCAACGTAATCCCCCCTAACATGATCGATCCGATTGCGGCAAAACTGATGAGCTTTTATCCTCTGCCCAATGTACAGGGCACACTGGCAGGGGACTATGTTGCGACCACAGGGTGGATGTTGTCGGACAGGGAATTTGACGTTCGAATTGACCATAATTTTTCCAACACGGATTTTCTCTTCGGACGAATCAGCTACGATCAGGCGGATTCGTTCGAGCCATCGGGTTGTCCGGGATTTTGTTCCAACGCGACCGGCTATGGCAGCACCGAAACCTTTTCGGATCACGGACGCAACTTCGCCCTTTCCGAAACGCACATCTTTTCGACTCATCTAATCAATGTGGCTACTGTAGGGTTCAACAGGATATTCAACTACATACACTCGTATGGCACAGGAAGTAACGAGTCTACCAAACTGGGTATCCCGGGTTCGGACTTGGGAGGCTCTGCGACCGGTTTGGTAGACGCCTGCCCTGCGGGTGGTTTTTCGTGTTTGGGCGATTCAGGATATTCTCCTTTTCAAGGTGGTACTAATGTTTTTCACTATGAGGATGTCGCTAGTTTTACCCGGGGTGCACACGAAATCAGTTTTGGCGGGGAGATTCGACGTGACCAACTGAACACGCTGGGCTACGGTCAGCAGGACGGGATGTGGTTTTTCGATAACTTGTACACTGCAGGCTTCACCAACGGAACCTTCGATCCTTCGACCGGCTCCCCCATCGCCAGCTTCCTTTTAGGGCTGCCGCGTCAGGGCTTCGACGATCAGATATTCCAGGGAACGGTACGAGCCCGACGATGGATCGAATTCCGCCCCTTCGTACAAGACAATTGGAAGATTCGAAAGGACCTAACTCTGAACCTGGGATTGGGCTACAACACTACGACCGCGCAGGTCGAGGCACAAAACCGTCAGACCAATTTTAATTTCGCGACGGGTCAGTTCTTGTTTGCCGGTTTTGATGGAATACACTCCGGTAGGACGGTCGGCGTCCATACGTATCACGGAGGCTTCGACCCCCGAATCGGCTTCGCCTGGAGCCCGTTCGGCAGCAAGGATTGGGCGATTCGCGGAGGATACGGCATATTCCACGACTCAGGATGGAACTTGGGGACCCAAGGATTGTGGCTGAATCCTCCTTATGTGCTCGCGCCGACTTGGTTTGCGGATAACATCAATCCGTCAACTACGTTCACCCCTGAGCAGGGCTTTCCTATCCTCACCGAGCCAACAAGTCCTTCCCAGTTTGTGGGATCGGCTTTGACAACCTCCCTCCAATTCGAGGTTCCGAACCCGAAACTCGGTACAGTTCAGCAATTCAATCTTAATATTCAGCGCAGCCTGGCAGGGATCCTTTTAACTGCTGCTTATGTGGGTTCACGAGCCGATCACATACTAACGGGCGGGACAAATTTCAATACTCCGCCTCCGAATACTACCGGCGCTCCACCTCCCTATCCGCAGTTCGGTTCGATCCAGTGTTTTTGTAATCACGGTTGGTCACGCTATGACTCCTTGCAAATCGGGGCCGAAGCGAAAAATATTCGTCACGGACTCTATTTTTCGGTCGGATACACGTGGGCGAGAGGATTCGACGACGGGTTCCCCGATTTTCAGGCGGGGCTGTACGGGGCCTTATACTACGGGCTTCCTAATCTTCCTAAGAATGCGGACAAAGGCCTCTCGGAAATTCAGCTCAATGACAACTTCGTTGCGTCTTTGCTCTGGGATGTACCCATTGGGCGGACCAAGAAACTGGGGTCAACGCTCGGTCCTGTTGGTAATGCCGTTCTCGGAGGCTGGCAAGTCAACACTATTGCTCATCTCACCTCGGGTTTTCCACTTTTTATGACAGCGGCTGTCAATAATTCCGGAACCGACCTGTCAAATCGCCCCGATCGCGTCTGTAATGGAGCCCTGAGCCATCCGACGATCAACGAATGGTTTAACACGAACTGCTTTGTCGATCCTGCACCTGGCATGCTCGGGGATGCTTCACGAAGTACGCTGTATGGGCCCGATTTCATTAATTTCGACTTTTCTCTATTCAAGAATTTCCCGGTTCCCAAACTAGGGGAAGAGGGGAAGATACAGTTCCGCTCTGAATTCTTCAACGTCTTTAACCATCCGCAATTTGGACCACCGGGAACCGCTGAAGGCGGAGCGGGGTTTGGACAAGTACTTTCCACCATCAATAATCCCCGATTGATTCAGTTGGCCTTGAAGTTAATTTTCTAAGGCGACATGACACATGCTAAAGCAATGTTTCGCGAACTCGGCTGCCTACTCATTGCGGCGGCGGACTCAGGATTTGAGATGTCGGTGTTAGGCGCGTGGCTGAGAGAGATTTTATGAGAACAATCCGCAACTTGGTTCCGACGGCATTTTTGTTAGTAACGACAATGTTCGCTACGTGTCCCAAACTGTTGGCGTCGGATGGCCGATCCCAAGGACCGAATTCCCCTGCAGTGAATGCGGCTCCAGTCGTACCGGAGGCATCCCCTCGCATGTTGATTCTCGACGGTGACGCGGATGAGGGTGACTCGATGGGATTCCTGCTAGCGCTTAACTCTCCGGAAGTGGATGTGAAAGCAGTAACGATCGTTGCTGGCATGACAGTCACGACCCAGGGCCTTAAGAACGAGTTGCAAATGGCGTCGTTGGCTGACAGGTGTGATATTCCAATTGCCGCAGGCGCGCAAAAGCCGATGATGCAGGATTTAACCACCGGCGAAGATCACGGCAAGAATGGAATTGGCGACATCGAATTACCCCCATCGAAGTGCAAGGCTGACCCACACTTCGGTCCGGACTTGATTATCGAGCTAGTGCACAAGTATCCGCACCAAATCACGATTGTGATGACTGGTCCGGAAACTAATGTCGCGCTCGCTGTGCTAAAAGATCGTTCGATCGTCCCTTTGGTCGTGCGCGTAGTTGCCATGGCGGGAGCAATTGAGGGCGGTGGGAACGCGAACGCTGTGGCTGAAACGAACGTTTGGGAAGATCCCGAAGCCGCCCAGATCGTTTTTAAAGCCGGATGGCCATTCACTATGGTCGGCACACCTATGGGACATCAAGCAGCGATGAAGAAGTCTGACCTTGAAGAAATTGCTAAAACGCATGGTCCCGTAAACGACGCTATTGAGGCAATGCTGAAGTTTCGCTACATGTCGAGTGCGAAATACTCCAAAGATCCAGGGGCTTCGATGGACGATGAGATTGCAGTAGCTGTCGCGATCGACCCAACTCTTGCACAGACCCAAGACATGCTTGTGGAAGTTGAGACCAAGGGCGAATTTACACGCGGCGAAACAGCCGCCAATCGAACAAACAGTACGTGGACCGTTGAGCGACAGGGCGACCATTGGGTCAATCCAGGAACAAGGGATCTCCTCAAACCTAATGTAGCTGTGACTTTGAAAGTAGATGGTGACCGCTTCCGGCAACTCTTCATCAGCTGCATCGCGAGGAAATAGGGATTTGATTCTGAACGGCTTGAACGAAGCGCGTCCCTTGAAAATGCACTCCGATTCTCGGGCTAGCGCCGACCAAGATAGCTCCTAGTACGACGCATAACGTCACACTCGCAAGACAGGTCTGGGCATACGTGAATTGGCTGCATAGCACTTTTGACCACCACAACACTTAGGAGAGAAACATGAAGTCCTTCGGAACAGTTTTGTTCGCGATTCTCTGTGTCGGAACAATCAATTTATACTCAGCACGAGCCTTTGCTCAGAATCCTACGACTGAACCGCAGAAGATTATTCTCGATACTGACTTCGTAATGCCCCCCCAAGATGACGCGATGGCGTTGATGCTCGCAATAAGATCCCCAGAACTGGAACTTCTTGGTGTGACGACTGTGGCTGGCAATGACACCATGCAGCGGGCCACTAATGACGCACTTCGCGAGTTGGAGATTGCTGGTCGAGTCGATGTACCGGTGTATCCCGGTGCGAACAAGCCTCTTGTTCATGAGAACGCTGATTGGACGAGGAGGTGGTCCCATGGTATATGTTGCCGGAATATTGACACCGGACCGGACGCCGAAACCACGCCGCCGCCTCCCGGCGGGTTTGCGAAGAGAAAAGCTGAGAAGGAGAGCGCCGTTGATTTCATCATCCGTACGGTTAACGCAAATCCCGGCCAAATCACGATTATCGCGATAGGTCCACTAACAAACATCGCCACGGCGATTCGTCAAGCTCCGGGCCTTTCCCAGAAAATCAAGAAAATCGCAATTATGGGGGGTGTAATTTGGCCTCTGCCTTTCAGCGTGGGCGATGAAAGGCAGAACACAGAGTTTAACTTCTGGGTTGATCCTGAGGCGGCTTATGTCGTTCTCCGTTCTGGCATTCCGATCAGCTTGACGCCACTGAACGTGACATGCAAGACGAATTTTTCAAAGTACTGGTTTGACAAAGTTGTTGCCGCTAATGTACCGCTGACGAACCTGATGAAACTCCTAATGGCCCCGGAATACTCATCGAAACCCGATGAACGACACCCGATGCATGACGAATTGGCAGTCGCGGGCGTCATTGATCCTACTCTCGTTAAAACCGAGGAAATGTACGTCGATGTGGATATTAACCACGGACCAGATTACGGGGCGGCAATCGGTTACAACAGGACTTCGGACAATGATGCTGCAGACGACATCAAGGTCTGGCCGAATTGGCCTGGCGCGAAGAAGATCTCGGTCCAATACGATGTTGACAATGATCGATTCATGAAATTGTTCTACGAACGGGTGACCTCTAAATAAGTGGTTTCCGTCATCGCCGCATATGCCTGCTTGGTCTCGTGCGGTCACCCCCGGCCTCTAATGCGGTTTTTCTGGATTGATTTTCGAAGGAGGTCAACTGGTGGGATTTCAATCAGAACTTGATCGAAGGCAATTTCTCGTCCGCTCCGCCCTGGGACTGGCTGCTGTCACTGCCGCGGGGGCTACCCCCTCCGAGCCTCATTCGCAAACCGAGCGAGACAACCATGCAGGGGGGATCGCGCCGGTGCCGATCATTCTCGATACCGACCCCGGCGTCGACGATGCCTTAGCGATACTGCTCGCGCTCAACTCACCAGCCGTCGACCTTAAGGCGATCACCGTTGTACCGGGGAATGTCACCGCGCAACAGGGCTTGAAGAATGCGTTGCAAATTGTCTCGCTGGCTGATAAGTGCAGCGTGCCCGTCGCCGCAGGAGCGCAGCGTTACCTCAGCCCGAAATTTATTACGGGGGAGTTCTTTCACGGGCTAAAAAATGGTATCGGTAATATCGACCTACCGCCTGCGAAATGCAGCCCTGATCCACATTTCGCGGCTGATCTGATTGTCGAAATCATCCACAAGTATCCGCATCAGATCACACTCGTACCTGTGGGCCCCGAAACCAATATTGCGCTCGCAGTAATGCGGGATCCCTCCATCGTGCCTTTGGTGAAGCGAGTTGTAGCAATGGCAGGATCGCTGACGGGCGGAAATACGAATGCGGTCGCCGAAATGAATGTTTTTTATGATCCCGAGGCTGCGCAGATCGTTTTTAACGCCGGTTGGCCAATTACCATGGTGGACGTCTTGGTGGGCGTTCAGGCGGCGATAACCAAGGCCGATATAGATGAACTCGCAACAACCCACGGACCACAGAACGACTTTGCCGTAAAACTGCTAAGATTTCGCTATCACGGGTCAGACAAATCAGCGCATCCCGGGGCTGTCATCTTCGATCCACTCGCCGTGGCTGTTGCCTTCGACCCTACTCTCCTACAGACTCAAGACATGCATGTCGACATCGAGACCAAGGGCGAATTTACCCGCGGAGAAACGGTCGCAAACCGTAGTGGCACCCTCGAAAATGATGTGTGGAACGGAGAGCGTTATGCGGCCGTAGGACTACAACGAGTGCAACCCAATGTTAGCGTAGGAGTCGGCGTCGATGCGGAGAGATTCCGACGTCTAATGATCAGCACTCTCGCAGGTAAATAGCCGTCCAACCTGAGAGGTCCTAGACTAGGCGGATTCATAAGAACGATTTCGAGAACGGAACCTTCGTAGACAAGATAGGGGGTTGGCCAATAGCCAAATTGCGGATTCTTCTATTTTGGGGATAACTGTTGAAAGATCAGGATGTGATTTTAACCGTCTGAAAGACCACGCCCGAAAATTCAACGGTATTACAACATTAGTGACTTGTTGTTAGCGCCGCGACACGGCATATTTATTTCTTCATATCGTCGCGTCGATTTCGCCGATCTAACTTGGAGGTAGCTGAGTTCCTCCATAAGACTTTCATCATCATTAATCCCTCGACCATTAAAGCAATACTCCAGATGAGTTTGGGTACGCCATAGCGTCCCAGCGGCAGGGTTGACAACACAAACACAGTCCCTGCAACGTGTAGCACAAACAACAGCGCCAGGTTGCGCCAAAAATGCGGACGGCCCCAAAAAAACCGCAACAGATTCGTGGTCTCAATCAGAATCACAACCAGGGAGCGATGACTTTGCGGCGGAATTGGACTCGGTCTCACCTGTTCGAGGCGATGTCGAACAGTATCCCAGCTTGGCTCAGTGTGCGTCGGACTATCTGTCGAGTACTAGCAGTGACCGCACCTCGGTACACATTTGACGTAATATCCCCGATAACGCTCATGGACGCGGTGTGAACGCTATCGGTGTTATCGCTAGTAAATCGCCCGCAACCCGCTGCATAGCCCGTACCTTTGCCTGCCGCGGTTTCGTCTGGCCGAACGACAAAGCGGTGAAGATCGCCAAGAAAAATATTGAGTAGTGTTTCATTATTTCCTCCACATCGTGCTGTCTTTGAGTTCGAGATGCATGCCCGTCAGTTTGCAGATATCTTGCAGGCCCTTCGGGAGATCATCAATCGGCTCCGAAAGCGTTTGCATAAAAAGGACGCGCTTCTGCACGAGGTCGAACTTGATGACGTTTCGGACTCTGCAGTCTCCCGCGAGATTGCTTGCGACGATCTCTCTGTTGTTCCAACGTTCGACTGTGTAATTATCCGTAAGCGTCCGGTCGTCGCCGTCTAGACACGCGTAAAGATAGAAGTCATGCTTCGGATGTGGACATTCAGTAGTGTCCACTTGGAGCGATGATGGACACTTACACTCAATTGGTCTCAGGGGCAGTCGTTGGCCCAGCCAAGAATCCTAAACGCCAACTCCGGACGATCGCGGAGAAGCGGCAGATCGTCGAAGAGACGATGGTTGAAGGAGCATCCGTGGCGCGAATCGCTCGGGCTCACGGTGTCAACGCCAATCAGGTTTTCTACTGGCGAATGCTCTATCGAAAAGGACGGCTGGGCGCAGCGACGCTGCTTCCGGTCCGAGTGACATCGGAGAGTTTGCCTCTACCAGCCCCTTCACTTCCAGAGCGTGCTTCTGCTAAATCCGTTTCTGGTTCTGCTGGCACGATTCACATTGAACTGCGGCATGCACAGGTGCGAATCGAGGGAAGCGCCGATCCCGCTGTGTTGCGGGTTTTGCTGGAGTGTTTGCAGCGATGATCGCACCGCCCGCCAACACGCGCATTTGGATTGCCGCCGGCATAACCGACCTGCGACGCGGCTTCATGGGCCTGAGCGCGCTCGTGCAAACGAAGCTGGAGCAAAATCCGATGTCCGGTCACGTTTTTGTGTTTCGCGGGCGTCGAGGCGATCTGATTAAACTTCTATGGTTCGATGGCGACGGACTATGTCTATTTTCCAAACGACTTGAGCGCGGTCGTTTCATCTGGCCGCAAGTGACGAGTGGCACTGTGTGTCTTACACCGGCGCAGTTGTCGATGTTATTGGAAGGCATTGACTGGCGCCGGCCCGAACGCACGTGGGATCCGCACCTGGCGGTTTAAGATCAGGTTCTTTTTCACAGATATTTTCTCGTCATGGTGATGAAGAGAGCAGAGTCCATGCGATACTCCGCGCATGGTTAGTGCGACGCTTCCGGATCTGAACACGTTGACCCTGGATGCGTTGAAAGCACTCATCGTCGCTCAGCACGAGCGCCTGCTCACGCGAGAACGCGAAGTCGAGCATTTGCAGCTGCTGATCGCTCGACTGCAGCGCATGCAGTTTGGGCGAAAGTCGGAAAAGCTCGCACAGCAAATCGAGCAGCTAGAGTTGCGACTCGAAGAGCTGCAGTCGGAGCCAGTCGAAGACTCCAGTCCAGAGACGAAACCTTCCGTCCTTATTGATAAGGACACTGCCTCCACCAAACCAGCGCGCCATCCGCTACCAGCACATCTTCCGCGTCAAACGCGGAGACATGAGCCGAAGGAATCGGCATGTCCAGATTGCGGCGGGGTATTGCGCAAGCTGGGAGAAGATGTGTCGGAGGTGTTGGAGTATGTGCCTGCGAGTTTCTTTGTGATTCGCCACGTGCGTCCCAAACTGAGCTGCAGCCATTGCGAA
Organism: uncultured Acidobacteriota bacterium; assembly: GCA_963756015.1. Lineage (GTDB taxonomy): Bacteria > Acidobacteriota > Terriglobia > Terriglobales > Acidobacteriaceae > Sulfotelmatobacter. The sequence goes on along the minus strand of CAVWMB010000006.1, from coordinate 4,604,566 downwards.
CGAATCGTGCAAGCTGCGGCTCCGAGCCGTCCGATCGAGCGTGGTATGGCGGGACCGGGACTCTTGGCGCATGTGCTGACATCGAAATATGCGGACCACTTGCCTTTGTATCGCCAGTCGGAGATTTATGCACGCCAGGGCGTGGAACTGGAGCGCTCGACTCTTGCCGATTGGGTGGGCAGCACGAGTCAGTTGCTGACGCCTCTGGTCGATGCATTGAGGCGTTATGTGATGGCGGCGAGCAAGCTGCACGCTGATGACACGCCGGTGCCAGTGCTAGCTCCAGGGAATGGCAAGACAAAGACGGGACGATTGTGGACCTATGTTCGCGATGACCGTCCCACCGGCGACACGGCACCACCTGCGGTATGGTTTGCCTACTCACCAGACCGCAAAGGAGAACATCCGGAGCGTCATCTTCGCGAGTTCCGAGGAACACTGCAGGCCGATGCCTATGCAGGGTTCAATCAGCTTTACGCGAATGGACTATTCAGGAAGCGGCGTGTTGGGCCCATGTTCGGCGCAAGTTTTATGATTTGCAACAGGCACACGCTTCGCCCGTAGCGAGTGAGGCCATTCAACGAATCGCTGTCCTGTACGGGATCGAGAAAGACATACGCGGCCGGCCGCCCGATGAGCGCCGAGAAGTTCGCAACCAACGAGCCAGGCCGCTGCTTGAGTCTCTGCGCCAATGGTTCGAGACGACGCTTTTGAAGCTCTCCCGCAAGTCGGACACGACGGCGGCGATTCGCTATGCGCTCGGACTATGGGAAGCGCTGACGCGCTACTGCGATGATGGCCGTTTGGAGATCGACAATAATGCCGCGGAGCGCGCTCTGCGAGCGGTTGCTCTGGGTCGCAAGAACTATTTATTTGCTGGGTCGGACACCGGAGGCGAGCGAGCAGCTGCGATCTATAGCTTGATCGGAACAGCAAAGCTGAACGACCGTGATCCAGAAGCCTACTTGCGAATGGTGCTGTCCCGAATCGCCGATCACCCCGTCAATCGGATTCAGGAGCTGTTGCCTTGGAAGCTTGACACCGATTGGAAACCCAGAACCGCTTTGTGAGATACCGGCTCAAAGATCAAAGTGGTTCCTGGCCCCGGTTCTGAGTGCAATGGCCTGTGGGTGTTGAAAAGGTCCGCTTTCCTCAAAACGGAGAACAATTGGGGGATAGAAAATGTCTAGGAAAACCGAGAAAGTCGTTTGCAGGGCATCCTGACGCAATTTTATTTTCGCGAATTTCGCGGGACGGAGTTTTTCAACAGCCACGCCTGTTAACAACAGTTGCGGGAGTAAGCGCCAAGCGTAGGACTGGCGGTGTCTAATTCGACTGTGGATGCCGATATGCTAATCTGCCAGTTCATGTTCAGAGCCACTCTCAGAGGTATCGTCGCGGCCCCTTGCATGTTGTGTAGAAATCTTGCTCTGTGCGTGTGCTGCTTGTTCTACAGCGCAGCGTTGCATGCCCAGGTAGCGCAGAAGCGCACCGATTTCGAGAAGATACACAAAGCACTCACCAGCACTGAGAAGCTCCGTTATCACAAGCCCATGGTGTTCGTTGGCGAAATCACCGCTCTCGGGTCTGTGTATCAAGGTCCTTGCAAAGAAGCGGTAAATGAAAGTGTCGACTTTGCCATCTCGCGTCTCCTCTTTGGTAAGTTCTCAGGAACAGCGCTTCATACCGGCTACATCAATTGCACCACCCGGCCGCTTCCCTCTCCGCCCTTCACCCTTCAGGCCCCCGTGATCGTCTACTGCGAGCAGCGGGCCGCCCTGACTTGCTTGAACCCGGTCCCGCTCACCGAGAAACGGCAAAGAGCCGTCGAGGCTTGGATTGCAGCCATCCCCCGAGCCTGAGCAACTGAGGGCGACTCGCTGTGGCGTCTTCACTGCGTCAGAGGGTCACCGTTTTGTAACAGATTAAGAGCATCGTAGGAGTCAGCCCAATAGATCAGATTATTCTGCAATGCAGAGCGTTTCTCTTGGGGGATCCCGACAAGTGTGCGGCTGTTGAAAAATCTCTATAGCGCTCACAATCCCATCGGCGGCACCGAGCGGGTGGCGCGGTCTCGACCGTACGCTTACAAAATTATCCTGGCTTCCACTGATAGAGAACGCATTTCCTGATACTGCGATGTTTGCCGTCGTATCTGTGCAAGTCTTGTTCGCGTGATCACAGGAGATTTCTGATGTTGAAGGACCCGTCATATCAGGGCCAACCCAATGCCCCCGCACCCAAGCGTAAGAGCCGTTGACTTGTGAAAGGTTGACAGGTCGGTCGGGGATCACTGTGTTGAATCCGTTTTGGCCGACTGCTGATTTCGCTACCCTGAAGTGGCCCCACTTCGATCATTACATTTGGCCCCACCCTAACCGATAGATCGGCCTACCCTGTCTGCGAAGCGGACGGGGAGGGCGATGGACAGGAGACGCAAGGTGGAGCTATTCGAAGAGATCAGGCGGGAACATGCGCATGGAGCGGGCACGATTCGTGCGGTCGCGAAGAAACTGGGCGTGCATCGGCGGATGGTGCGACAAGCGCTGGCTAGTTCGATTCCGCCGGAGCGCAAACTGGCGGCGCGAAACAAGCCGAGGCTGGGTCCGGTGATGGAGTTCATTGACGAGATTCTGCGCGAGGATCAGACGGCTCCGCGCAAACAGCGGCACACGGCGCATCGCATCTGGCGAGCGGATCCGGCAAGAGCGCACCGAGGCAGTGGCGGAAGCGACGGTGCGCCGTTACGTGCGGGAGCGCAAGCAAGAGTTAGGACTCACGTTGCGAGAGACGTTTGTGCCGCAAGTCTACGACTGGGGCGGCGAGGCGCAGGTGGATTGGTACGAAGCCATGGCCGATTTCGCGGGCGAACGATTGCGGGTTTACATTTTTGCGATGCGCTCAATGGCGAGTGGGGGAGCGTTTCACGTGGCCTACTATCACGCCACGCAGCAGGCTTTTCTGGAAGCGCACGAGTTGGCGTTCCGCTATTTCGGCGGCGTGTTCCGGTGCTTGCGCTACGACAACCTGAAGAGCGCGGTGAAGAAGATTCTGCGCGGGCATCAGCGGGAGGAGACGGAACGATTGATCGCCTTCCGCTCGCACTGGGGCTTTCAGACGGAGTTTTGCAATCCGGCGCGAGGCAACGAGAAGGGTGGAGTGGAGGGCGAAGTCGGTTACTTCCGCCGGAACCATCTGGTGCCGATTCCGCAGGCGAAGAACCTGGAAGAGCTGAACGAACAACTTACGAAGTTATTGCCAGCAAGACGAACAGCGGCGGATCGCAGGCAAGCCGATGTTGGTGGGCGAGGCGATGCGGATCGAACGCGAGCATCTGCTGCCGCTGGCGGCGGAAGGATTCGAACTGGCGGAGACCAGTTTTCCGACGGTGGATGGTAAGGGCTGCGTGAAGGTGCGCACGAACTTCTACTCGACGCCCTTGAGGCCGGGGACTCGTGCGCAAGCGAAACTGTTGCCGGCGTATGTCGAGATCTGGCAGGAACGGGAGTGCGTGGCGCGGCACGAGCGCAGTTTCGGTCGCTATGAGCAGGTGCTCGATCTGGAGCACTATCTGGACGTGCTGGAGAAGAAACCGGGAGCGCTGGCGGGATCGAGTCCGCTGCGGCAGTGGCGGGAACGCGGACGCTGGCCGGAGAGTTTCGACCGGCTCTGGCAGAGCTTGCAAGAACGACACGGCAAACACTCGGGCACGCGGGAGATGATCGAGTTACTCACACTCGGCAAGCGCTACGGGTGGGATCGGCTGCAGCAAGTTGTCGAGCAATCGCTGGCTTTGGGTTGCACGGATGCGGCCGCAGTGCGGCACTTGCTGACGGCAACGGAACTGAGTCGTCCGCGCACCGAGTTACTCGAACTGAATGGACTGGAACGCTACGAGCGACCGTTGCCGCAGATGAACGAGTACGACCAGTTACTCAGCATCGCTGCCAGCACAGCGGAGGTGGCGCGATGAAAGAGCAAACCCAGGCTCTCGAACACGCCAGCGTAAAGCAGTATTGCAAAGCGCTGCGCGTTCCGATGATCGGAGCGCACTTCGTGCAACTGGCGGAACAAGCCATCAAAGAACAGCGCAGTCACATCGGGTATCTGGAAGCGCTGCTTACGATGGAATCGGAAGAACGCGACCGGCACGCCATTCAGCAACGACTGCGCGATGCCAAGTTGCCCCGACTGAAAACGCTGGAAGAGTTCGACTTCAACCAGGCGCGACAGATTCCGGCGGCGAAGATCCGCGAACTGGCCGAAGGCGGCTACATCGAACGCGCCGAACCGGTGGTGCTGATGGGCGAATGCGGCACGGGCAAGACGCATCTCGCGACGGGCCTGTGCGTGGCCGCGTGCCGACAGAAGCGACGGGCGCGATTCACCACCGCTGCGAATCTGGTCAACGAGTTGGTGGAAGCCCGGCAACACAACGCGGTGAAGCGAGTACTGGCGCGCTGGTTGCGCTATGACGTGATCGTGCTCGATGAAGTCGGCTACGTGCCGCTAGCCGACATCGGAGCGGAGTTCTTGTTCCAAGTGATCGCCGAACGCGCCGAGCGAGCGACGCTGATCGTGACCACGAACCTGCCGTTTTCCGAGTGGACGCAGGTGTTTCCCAATCCGCGCTTGTGCAAGGCATTGCTGGATCGAATCACGGACCGGGCGCACATCATCGAAACCGGCGCCGAATCCTACCGCTTTCGCAGAACCCTGGAGGTGCGGCAGAAAAAGAAAGCATCGTAGGCGGCTGCTTCTATAGCGCTGCACCCCATCCTGGCTGGAACCGCAAGAACTGTTCGAACCGGACAGGCATCCTTATTAATGCGGGTGGGGCCAAAGTGTTGAAGGTGTCGCCCGATACCGTGATGCGGGACTGGAGCATGGCGCGGGCCTGGCTATTGCGCGAAATGGACGAGGGGCAACGCCATGCAACCTGAGCGCTGGAGTCGCCTCGAACAGCTCTATCACGCCGCCATGGAACAGGAGGAAGACCAGAGGCCGGCCCTTCTCGCGCGCTCGTGCGCGGACGATGATGCTCTTCGCCGCATGGCTGTTCATCTCCATCACCGGACGCCAACAAGCCCAAACGCACATAATTATCGCTGGCGAATTGCGCCACGGCTATGGCACTGAGGTGGATGTGACGTTGACGTGCCCCCGTCCGATGTACCAATCGCAATGTGAGTCCTTGTTTTGGTTGTGGGTTTCAGCGGGGTGAGGTCCGGAGCAGGGGGACGGCGTTTGAGTCCCCTGCTCTGGCAGCCTTGTACTAGCTTTCCTCATGCCCGCAGCTCCGTTGCCACGTGGCCTCACCTTCGCCCCATCACGCCTTCTGCGCGAGGCTAATCTTCTGACCGGCCCGTTGCCGACATCGTGTGGCGCCCACTGTCAATCTAAGTTGGAACCCTAAATCGGACAAGGCGTTTTGTACAATGATTATGAAAGGCTCGTGATGTCGAAAGCCGGGCCGATAACAGATATTCCCGAATGATTCTGTATATCATGAGAACGATTTGTATGGGTTTTCAGAACAAAAATTCCGCAGGAGAAAATGTCTATGAAGAAACCCTTGTTCGTCTTGGGTGAGCCAGTCAGACGCGGTAAGAACATGACGGCAGGTGATGGTTGGAAGCTCGTAGTCGGAAGCAGGCGCGCAAGAGGCTTCCCGGCATCACTCATCAAAACCATCAACGTTGGGAGATACCGTCTTGCGATTTTCAGCGTGCCGAAGTAGCCGAGATCCACTCGCGTACCTCATCAAACGAACACTCACTCGACGTGGAGGCACGATTTGCCTGGTGAGGTCAACTTTGTTGACGTTACCACGCCTGCCTTTACGACAATAGAAGATTCCCAATAGGCGTCGTTTGCACCCGCCTGTCCGCGTGCCACTAAACGGTAACGTCCGACCGGAACCCTTGCGATCCTAAAGTGTCCGTCTTCGTCGCCATCTGTCGTGAGCACCTGTTTGCCTTTCTTGTTGTCCAATGCCCATTGCACCGTATCGGCCAAAGTCTTGTCGGTGTCGAGCAGTCCTTCACGACAGTGCAAATCTTCGTCCCCAGCGGAGGCTTCGAGCTGCCTTCGTGAAGTGGCTACTGAAGTGGCTATTAAAGTGTTTTGATAATGTTCGTCGGCTGAGTTCTTTTCGAGGCCCTCTGCGCGCCCTTTGTACAGCAGATATATGTTTGGCATCCGCGCAGGCTTCAAATCGCCACTGCGGGTAATTCCAAAAACCCGACCTTCGACTGTTCCAGTGGCGAATGGGGTGCTTCGGTGCGTTTGTGCTGGCATCGCTGCGGCGTTGAAAACAAACGCGACAAGAAAGCTTGCGATTATCCATCGGGGATTCATTGGAAAAATCTTCGATTTCTTACGTTGAAGGGCTGCGCTGAGTCCAATGCCCAGTGAGCTTGGCACGGTTGACCTTCCCAGATCAGCAGCCTGGGACTTCCGAACGCAGCGGAGCACAGTCTAACACGCGGAATATTCTACTCGGCAGCAGCGCATCACCCGAAGACTGTCGACGATCACTGCCTCAATCTTGCTGTTAAGCAAGGCAAGTCCTGCACTATGGCTAGAGCTTCCTCATTCGAGCTTCCGGTTTTCCAGAGCCGAGATTCGGGGGCAGTCTCACTTATTTCGTAGATGGTCCACCTGCCTTGACCCAGACTCAGAAAGTGAAACTCCGATGCGCCATACTTCAGTGACAAATCAGAATCGTTGTACCCGTACGTCTTTCGTTCACCCTGTCCACACGCCTGAACCAAGCTCTCCACGGTGAGTCCATAAAGATAATCGTGTGCCTTCTGTAGAAGTTGATCGTGCGCCTCCTCATCTTTTTCAGTTTTCTGATAGTCTATCGTTTCTTGCTGAGTAGGCTTCTGGGTTAGATTACAGAGAATCGCAGGGTTCGCTGTTCCCGTCTCGTAGCAGTCCCATATTGAATAATCCATCGGAGAAATCGAAAACTTTGCCTGATATGTCCCCCCGTCGAAATTCGGGGTATTCTTCATTAGTTCTTCCCTCTCTGTCTCAATCATGTAAGGTGTGACATAACGCGTGACTTTCGAACTGCTTCTCGCAAACTCTTCCCAGTCGCCTGGTTCGGCGCAATAAATATTCTCGTGTCCAAAGAGACAGGTTCGATGCTGTCCGATGTCCCATCTCTCAGCTAAGACGCGGGTGGTTTGAACCTTTCCGCACCCTATCAACAGAAATGCGATTGCGACCAACGCTGAAAACCAAGAATTCTTGGTCAGGCTCATATCTGCATCCCGGATGAATGTAATACCGTACCGCCCGTCCCGCAATGTCATGGCACAAAGGCTATTTCTATTTGCGTTTCAATTTGGTAAAACTCTGCTCATGTTACCGTGAAAGCAGGTTTTTTCGTGAACAAATCCGGTAAGCAGCAGAAGCTGCCCAATTCCCGTCCTGTAATGAGACTCATCGTCAGCAGACCGCAATCAATGTGAAATCCACGTATCGACTCGGCATATGTGGTTTCCGTATTAGTGGTAACCGAGCGGGACAAGCTTGAGCGGAGATTCGAGTTCCTGAGCACGAACCAAACGCTGGTTCTTCAAAGCGCCGCCAACGGAATAGAATACGCCGATTTGTATAATGAGAATGAGGAGAAAATATGAAATCCCAACTGAGTCCAGCGGCGGCTGCTGTGCAGGAAGCAGTTCAGAGGATCACCAAATTCTGCGGTGCGTGGGATGCGAATTGCGAGATTTTAACCAACCCGGCGATTGATCGGAACAGCGGGAGGTTTCACATCGCTGTAACGATTGGCAGCGCTCTCATGCTGAACAGTCCGTCGCCTGTCCAAGCAAGCGAGATACTGGCGCTCACCGACCACCAACTATGGAAGACCCTCTTCCATTGGTCGGGTGAACGCATCAAGTGCCCCGCCGCTTGATTAGAGGCTCTGTTTGCCGTTACCGTGCCGCAGTTGCGCCCGTTGGTAGCCTCCGAATATCGTGCCGAGGCAGAGGCGTAGGAGCAGGCTCGCAAGCGCAACGAGGTTCGTCCCAAACGGACGCCGATCCACAGTACCGCATTGTATTGGGTTGTGGGCCATTTTGAATGCGTAGTAAAATTTCGTTCGTGGACCCAGAAACCGAGTTGCGACTCGAAGAGGAAGACAGGCTCGAAAGTCGCTGGCATTACGTAGCAGTAAAGAAGGGCTACAGATGCCAGCTTTGCGGTGAATATCCCTCATACGACGAGCGCGAGATTTACTTTGAAACTGGCTGGTGCGGTGCACATGGTCATCTGCTTGAAGAGCGGTTCGTCGAATCAGGGCGGCACTCCACGCACAGAAAATCGAAGCAGCGATAATCTCATTTCGCCGTCAAGCGTGCAAACTGCATACGAAGGAAAAGCAAAAATGAAGCGGGCATCGGCAGTAGTGTTCAGGCTGATCTTGGCCGGAATGTTGAGCGGATGCTATACACGACAACCACAGCAGCAAGAGCAGCAACTTTTTTCTCCAGCAGTAAAAGCAGCAGTCTAGGCTGCGCTTGGCCCTCACGTGACCGATGCTGATTTGACCGAGTTTCTGCGCTCCGCCAAGCTTGCTTCACGCACTAAGCAGGACACGGAGGTGGTTGCCATCCTTGACGAGGTAGTGAATTTAGTTCGCTCTGCTGCTCAGGATGATTATCAGGCAGAGAAGTATCGTCGGGACGCGAAAGCAACACAGATTGCACTGGGCTTGAATGAGCGACTGCACAAGGAAGCCGACAAGGGGACGCCTTGCGAAGCCATGACGGACGACTTCGATGTACGAATTTGCAAAGAAGCGGAAGATCTCATAAACGCCCAGCGGAGCGAGGCTCGGCATAGCGCAGAGACGGCGCAGGGTTACGAGAACGAGAGTAGGAAGAAAAAAGAGAGGGCGTCAGACTTAGTACAGACAATCCGGACGGAACTAAAGTGAAGGACCCTACACTTCACCGCTCAGCCAACTTTGCTGGGCGCTTTTCTTTTGCCTTAACAACTGAAGATGTGGCGCAGAATGGAACGCATCGCATTTCGTGCACAGGATCACTTCTTCACGGAAGCCTTTCTCAGCCGCCAAGCGTTCATTTGCACTCTCAGCCTGCTCCCGTCTCGCGAACTTCGTTGGACTTTACCGGCTGATGCCAAAGTAGTGACCCGGTTCGATGATGTGCTCCTGCTTCTGCTCGCGAGTCGCATTCTCCCGGTCGATGGTCTGCACTGTTTCGGGAGTAGGACTTTTCCCTAGCGGTCTCCTTCCTTCGGGTACGTTGTCGAACCCTTGCTTGCAGGCAACCGGCAGTTCGCGGCGTTCACGTTCGCGTAAAGACGGGTTCAGCTTTTCGAGGGACGGTTCTTGCGCTTTGCGCGACAACTCGGAAGCGGATTGCCGTGCGACTGAGTGTGCTACCGACTCACGCAGCAGGTCTCTATCGCTGGTCACAACCGTGATGCTCTCGCGGCCTCGCGAAGCAGCCACGTAGAACAACTCTTGCCGCATCCCATCGGCGGAAATGACAACGGCATCGACAGATTTCCCCTGACTGCGATGGGCAGTGACCGCATAGCCGTGTGTGAATTGCTTGTAGTTTTCCGGGAGAGCGCGACCGTCCCGCAGATGAATGCGACCTTGCTCGTCAATGCGGGAAACCGTCACCAGCTCGCCGTTGGTAGCACGAAAGCCCGGCACCCGCCGATTTGCTGTCAGCGATAACTTGTCATTGGGAGCAATTTCAATGGGGAGGCGCTCATAGACATCAAAGCATTTCGCCTGCTTTACTGTGAACTCGCGCTCTTCGCCGCGTGCGTTGCGGGCAATGATCTTGCCGTCTTCCACTCCTCTGACTTCCAGCGATTCATGCCTCGCAACACCCTTGACAGCCCGATGAAATTCCAGCACCTGGCCTTCAGCATAGTTCCGCACGTCACTTTTCTCGGCACTTGTCCAGTTCAGCGGTACGTGGTGCTGCTGGCGAGTACTCTGTCCCAGTTCACCTGTGCGCGTGCGCTCAGCGCGAATAGCTTCGGTGATATGGCCAATCTCTTCGTGTGTGGCGGCGACAACCAGCACACTTCGTGGTTGCCCATTCGCATTGGCCTGAGCATGACTCTCTAAGTAAGCTTGCTGAACCGCCTGTGCCCGGTCGGACCAGGGGACCTCAAGCACAGCACCGATTTGTTCCAGCTTTTCGAACCCGCGCTCAGGATCACGTCGTAATTCCTGAATTGCCTCGCGATACCCTTGAGCAGTTTGCCGCTGCACTTCGCTAAGCGAAACACTCCTCAACTGAGATTCTCTTTCCAGCACACGAAGAGCATCGCTGGCCTCGACACTTCGAATCTGCTTAGTGTCACCGCTGAAAATGATTCGCATTGATTGCTGATCGGCCAGCTCTAGTAGTTCGGACATTTGACGACCGGAAACCATCCCCGCTTCATCCACGATCAGCGCTTTCCCGAACAAGTCTGTTTGAGCACTCTGGCCCTGTAACAACCGTTCCACTGTGATTGCATCCAAGAAGCCGACTTTCTGTAGTTCTTCAACCGCGCTCATCGTGGGAGCCACCGCCAACACCTCGCGACCGCTTTCTTCGAGGCCGCGTTGCAGCTCTTGCAGCGTGGCGGTTTTCCCGGTGCCTGCTGCCCCGCGAATGTTCACGGCCAGATCACGGGAATTGAGAACAAATTCGATTGCCTGTTTCTGCTCGGGGCGGAGGAAGGCGGAATCAGCGAATTCATGCTGCTGCCCACCTAGCCGTTCAAACTGACCGATTCCGCGATTGATCCGCTCGATCATGTCGCGCTCACGGTCAAGACTCTCGCGTGTGGCGACTTCCTTCCCAGCCTGGAGGATTCTGCCGGTGCTTTCTTCCAGTAAAAACTCACCTTTCAGGTCCGCCAAGTCGATCCGGCCCCGGCCATGACGGAGTGCTTCAGTCAGCAGTTCGTGGTCGAGCGCCACAGAGACGCGCTCAAAGACGTGTTGTTTTGCGTAATCGAGCGAAGACACTGCACGCTCTGGTTCTAGTCGCTGCGTTTCGGATCTCTCCCGGACTGCCTCGCGGATTTGTTCAAGGGTTAGGCTCTCCTCTGGGGTCAATCGAGCCGTTTGGCGCGAGTGCACCTCCGCAGTTGAAATCTCAACCAGCTTATCGGCCCGCGACTCACGAACCAGCACGGCGATTTCGTTGTCGCTGGGCTGGCGACCCTTACTCTCGACAAACTCGGCAATGGCCCGGTCGCGCTGCTCGCTACGCTGACTGTATTTTTCGAGCAATTCATCGGAGACACCCTTGATCTCAAAACCAAGGTTCTTGCCCTTGGAGCTGCGACGGTCCTCGATCTCATAGCCCAGAGACCGCACTTCGCGGGCAAGCGCGTTCCGGTAGACTTCAGTCAGGTACGCCCGCTGCTCGTAGATATCGGAGGCTTGCAACGCCTTCCAGCGGCCCTCAGCACCGTCGTAGGTTAGATTAGCGGCAACCGCGTGGGTGTGAAGCTGGGGATCAAGTTCGCGGCTCGTGTCGTGATGGTAGACAGACAATACAAGATTACCCGTGGTGCGGGTATCATTCGCCTGATCCCTTCGGACGCGGCTTGCTGCGCGATGCTCCAATTCTGTCAGCGTTTCTCCAACGGCCTTCTTGTGAGCTTCCACAAGTCGTCCGTCCCCACCCGGTTGGGCCATGATTGAAACCGACTTGGGAGCCGAGATGGTGAAGTCGTACAGATTTCGACCTCGGCTTTGGGTGCTGCCATCAGCGGCTGTGCGGTCGGCGCTGTGGCGTTGCCGGAGGAATTCGCAACTCTGCGGATCGACGCCCTGGCGCAGCGCCTCGAATTGTTCCGACTGAACTTCCCCTGCCAAACCGAGCATCTCCGCTCCCCGGCCTTGCCATTGACCCGTTACACGCTCCCCTTCGGCGTAGTAGTCGCTGTGCTGCAAATGGCGTGCGGAGTAGCCTGCTCCGTTGGACATGGCGCGAATGGTGAGCATGTTTGAAGACCTTTAACGGCTCATTTGCAAGAAGACACCATCCCTAACGCTCCGCGTTAGGTCCAGTGTCACGTACGCGACCTGAATTCCGTGCGCTGTGCATCCGGCATCTGTCCGGTGTATGTCCGGTATGTATCCGGTGACTGTCCGGCCATCCCTTTGACCTCGGTTCGGCGTCTGTATCAGTACCGGCCAGATTTCATCCGGCCAGGTCCATCGGAGGAAATCGTGGACACAAAATTTGAAGCGATACTCAACAGCCTGCCTGCCAAAGAGCCGCGCTCACGTTTGGAACCGTACAGCGAGCTAATCACTGAGATGCGAAAGCGAGGTCACAGCTATCGAGAAATCACACAGGTACTCAAGAAAGCTTGTGGCCTCAAGGTAGGCACGAGCACGGTCAACGACTTCGTCCTCGCAGGTTCGAGATCAAAAACAAAGCCGTCTGTTTCGCCGTCCGGGACAATAGAGACTAAGAAGAACAAGAGAGCACTTACAGGTACGTATAGGAACGCTAAGGCTCAGGAGAGCACCAGAAGGCCTCAGAAGGAACTGGAAGGCATTGCAAAGACGATTAAGGAATTGAAAGACCGACCGCTGAAAACGCGGGCCTCATGCGTCCCTTTGGGACCATACTTCATCCCGACGACCAGAATCTGGTCAATCTGCGGCAACCAACTAAAGGGTTGGTTTGCCTTTTTGCCTGGATCGGGACCTTCTTCCATGAGCACATCTCACTGCAAATCGTCCGCTTCGAGCAGCCGCGATCAAGTTTCGAACTCGTGGGCCCCTGCGTGTGATTGCGCCAATCAAAGTAGAGGGACTGCTTTTGTATGCGCCAGCTGTCTTCCGAGAAACACGGCTGCGGCGACTGCGGACACTCATCTTCTAGTTATCTCCGTAAAGTGATATCCGCGACAGGAGCGCCCGTATGGGCATCTCCAGCGCCAGTTCTACTGACGAACAAGACGAAGTTGCTGCATCTGATTGAGTTGAGGGACTATCGGGTCAAGGCAGGACGAAGAAAATGCGCGCGCGGTTATGCTTGCCCAGGTTTCGCGGGTAGGAGAGTTCCGTTCGGCAAATCGCTGAATGGCTGGCCAGGTCCCCATGTTGGTTCACCACTGCCGACGCTGACCATGCAGCAAGGAGAATGACGCCGTATCCAGTCAGTCCTCGCCCCACGCGTCGGATGTCGCTTAGGTGTTTCGGTTGCTGCTCATCCCAGTGCTGCAACCTGTTCGTACAATTCATTGCTTCTGTCTCTTCGATTCTTAGCCTCCGAAACGTTGTACCTGTTCCCCCTCGCACCAAAGAGAGGGCACTTGTAAACTCTGAAACCCGCAAATCGTAAAAAGTTGTCTTTTTCAAAAGATTTAATTTCCCTGAAACGGCGGTCCGTACAGCTGACGTGTACCAGGTAAACTCTCCGCGCAGAACTGCCCAGCCACGCAAGAACAGACCCCCCTTAGTGGTTAACACTGCTTTTGTTCCACCAAGTGAGCCTTGATCTTTCGACCCTTCAGCGTTCTGAGCGTGAGGCTGTTGCCCTTGAGAGCAATCGCGACCTGCTTGTCCTTCGCAGAAAAGAGATCATCGATCTCGTCAAGGACGGGAGTTTCGTACTCAGCGCAATATGTCTGGTCGGAAGTGCGTACTGCAACATAAAGCAGGTAATAGTGGATTTGGGGATAACGGCTGCCAAAATAGCGGTTTTCCAGAACTTTTCGAACACTGAGGATCTTGCCGATCTGCTGACTTCCACTTGACGAACTGGGCGCAGGCGCTGAACTGCTCCCGTATCTAGTCGTCGCGAGGATAACGGTTGCGAGCAGAACCAGTGGTAAGAGGCAGCGTCGCAGTTCCCTGTGTGCCATGTCCGACCCTCTCGCGGCTTGCCGTGCTAGAGCTGATCCCGATGTTGTTCCAAGACGATGCGCACCAGTTGACTGCGCGTCCGGACGCCGGTCTTCGAGAAGAGTTGCTGAAGGGTAGCTTTGACCGAGCTCTCCGATACTCCGATTCGCGCCGCAATTTCTTTATTCGCAAGACCCTCGAACACACATGAGAGCACCTGCTGTTCCCGAGCAGTGAATGGCCGTGTTCGATTGTCCTGTGGGCTTGCGATCTCGGTTCTGAAGGCAGTTTGCAATTGCTCTTGGTCCAGCCACACCTTACCAGCCATCACGTCACGAATTGCTTGTGCCAACAATGTGGCAGAGTCATGTTTTCGAAAAACTCCGGAAATCCCAGACCGGATCAACTCCGCAGCCACTCCCGCATCCACCCCTGCCGTGACAACGAGAACTTTTCCCTGAAATCCCTGATCCTTTGCCAATCTCAGAAACTTCCGGCCATCGCCCTCGCCGAGATCAAAATCAAGAAGCACAACGTCAATCGATTTGCTCCGCAGAATTTGCAGAGCCTCTCCAATTGTGCCGCAGTGAGCAGTCACCTCGAATCCGGACTCTGCGGCGAGCAGACGGCTTGCACTCTCTCGAAATAGGGTGTGATCGTCTAGCAATAAGAGGTGGACAGTGTTCGCCGCAGTTTCAGGCATTCACAATCTCCTCTTGTGCGACACCGAGAGGTAAAACCACGGCGAAGCAGCAGCCTTCCGATCTCGGCTCGTACGAAAGCTCTCCTCCAAAGCTGCGCATGATCGCGCGGGAAACGTACAAACCGAGACCGCTGGATTCGGCGCCACGCTGGAACGGTTGGAAGAGGTTCTCTGGCGAAGCGACGCCAGTTCCTGTGTCTTCGAATCGGATTATGACCGTACCCTGCTCCTCGCGCGCCGCAATTCGAAGGCGCTTCATTCCACTAGAGGCCATGGCCCGGCGACTATTCTTCGCCAGGTTCAAGAAAACCTGAATAAGTCCGTACCGGTCCGCCCAAACGAGGGGCAACGATTCTCGAACGTCCCACTGCATCTCGATCTTTGATTCGTGATAGGTGGTTTCGATCAAAATCCGGAATTCGTCTAGCACCGACCTAAGCTCAACGACCTCACCATTCTGAGATGCCGAAGAACCCAATTCCAATGCGGACACTCTTTCGAGGCTCTGGATCAGGTTCCCCAAAGCCTTGAAGTCCTCGTTCGACTCAAGCTCCTTAACTCGGGAGAGGTTCTTATGCACGACAAGCACAGCGCCGCAAAGGTTCCGAATTTCATGGGCCACTGCGCTCATCAGGATTCTCGTGTTCTTCAACAAATGGTCTAGACTGAGATCCTCGCGGTTCCGAAGGTCCTCAGAAAGATCGACAATGATGGCTGCCAAGCGGGGCCCCGATATCGTGCTGTAGGTGGAAAACCAAACACCAGCCAGGAAGACTTCGCCGTCGCTCCTTTTCCCTGTGCACTGCAGAGTGGTCCGAAATACTCGCGGCCGTTGGTTCTTGAGGACTGTTTGCAAAGCGGGGAGATAAGAATTGATCTCCTGGCCTTGCAGAGGCGTTCCTTCAGAAGCGAGCAAGTGTTGAGCTGCTTCATTGGCCAATAGAACTCTGCCAGCTGCATCGATTGTGACGATTGCAGCTGGACTGCTTTCGACGAGAGAACGCAACTGTTCCTCGGCATCCTCGCGCAGCTTGATCTGCCCTTCGAGTTCTTCCACGTGCGCCATCGTAATTCGGCGATTGCGGATCATCTCCGAAATAAACAATCCGGTACCGACAAACCCTGCAGAACTGAACAGCAAGCGGATCACAGCTTCATTCTCCGGCAAATTGCTGAACGCTTCCTGCAGAACGGCACAAACCAGCGCAACTCCTACAAGCTGAGTCCTCGACAAAAACCCGCCCAGAATCATGATGGGGAACAGGTAAAGGAATCCCAATGAGATGTAGGGCTTCGTCGCCCAGTCAACCACTGCGATAGCTGCTATCAAGAGACCAGCAACAACAATCAGCCTGGCGCGATTGGCCGACGCGTAGATGGACAGAGGGTCTCTCATGGGTGGTGCGTAGATAGGCAGTGGGTCTTTCATCGCCATTCTAATGGTGCGCTATCTTCTCGCACCATGAAACAGCATTGTCGAGAACTGGCCAAAAGATAGGCTCAGAGCGGTCGAAAGGTAGTGTTGGAGCACCAAAGATAGGATTCCCTTCGCAGTCGGTCTCTCACACAATCACCACAGCGCATCCAGCACTGCATCTTCCGAGGTTGAGGTTTGTCTGGAAGGCTTGAAGGTCGAACGAAATGATGAAATATCCGGTTCACGTCAACAAGAGATTTGCCGTGGTGTCTGTGACAGCCGCGGCGATCATCGTCGCAACGGGGTTTCTGGAATCCGGCTGCAGTCGTGGTCAGGCTGCAAACGCGGATACACCGGCAAAATCAAGCTCGTCCGCCTCCGAAGCGACCTTGGACCTGTCGCCCAGCCAACTGAACTCGATCAAGATTGAGCCCTTGGGAAGCTACCAGTTTCCCGTGGAGAAGGACGCGGTCGGCAACATTGATTTCGACGAAGACCTCTCGGTTCAGGTCTTCCCGGCTTATCAGGGGACCATCCTAAAGACGTTTGGGGAACTGGGAGCAAGGGTTCAGAAGGATCAGGCTCTCTATACGATCAAGAGCCCCGACCTAATCCAGGCTGAGTCAAACCTGATTGGCGCGGCCGCGACTTTCGAACTGACCAACAAGGAACTGCTGCGGGTGCAGGGTCTTGGTGGAATTGCCGAGCGCGAGAAAGAACAGGCGACCTCCGATCAACAAACCGCCGAGGGTGCTCTCAAAGCCGCGCGGGATGCCGTTCTTGTCTTTGGCAAAACCAATGCCGAAATTGATCAAATGATCGCCTCGCGCAAGATCGATCCCGCCCTTGTGGTGCGTAGTCCGATTGCCGGAAAGATCACATACAAGGTCGCACAGCCCGGATTTCTGGTGCAGCCGGGAAATACACCGGCGCCTTACTCGGTCGCCGACGTAGCCATCAAGTGGATGCTGGCGAATGTTAGCGAGACCGATGTACCTCTTTTTCATTTGGGACAGCCAGTCCAAGTGAAGGTGATGGCCTATCCGGACCACTCCTTCAAAGGCAAGGTTTCAAAGATCTATGAGACCGTTGATTCGAATACGCATCGCGTAACCATCCGTTCCGAGATCGCTGACCCCCACGATGAACTGCGTCCCGGAATGCTCGCCAACTTCGTCATTCGCGTTCACGACCCGGTAGAAGCCGCTGCCATACCGGCGAATGGAGTGGTCCGCGAAGCCGATGGCACGATGACCGCCTGGGTAACCACTGATCGCCGCCGGTTTGAGCAGAGAATCGTCAAGATCGGATTACGAAACGACGACCGGGTTCAGGTTCTGGAAGGTTTGCGAAGAGGAGAACTCGTCGTGGCAGACGGCGCTGTGTTTCTCAGCAACATGCTGTCGGCGCCACCAAGCGATTAGTTCATCGCCACTTTCACTTCAATAAAAGAAACGACATGTTCAAATCTCTCCTCGCGTTTTGCCTGAGTCGCCGTCCGATTGTGGCGGTGGGTTTGATTCTGTTTGTCGGTGCTGGGCTCATTGCTTTCAAGATGCTCAACATCGAGGCGTATCCGAACCCTACACCCGTCATCTTGGAAATCACGGCGCAGGCGCCAGGTCTGTCTGCCGAGGAGATGGAACGTTACTACACCCGTCCCACGGAGATTGGGCTCTACACGACCCCCGGCATTGACGTAATCCGCTCCACTTCATTTTATGGGCTGTCCTTTGTGCGGGTCAGCTTCAAATATGGGGTGGACTATAACTTCGCCTACGCCCAGGCGTCGGTCGCGATACAACAGAACGTTAACCTGCCCGGTGGGCAGATTCCGAATATCCAGGCCAACAGTTCGACTGGCGAAATCTATCGTTATCAGGTAGTCGGCCCCAAGCATTTCGGAGTCGCAAATCTGCGCACGGTGCAGGATTGGATCGTGGCGCGCCGACTGCTGACTATTCCCGGCATCGCAGCCGTTAACAGTTGGGGCGGTCCCACCAAGGAATTCCAGGTCGAGGTGGACCCTCACAAGCTCGAAGCCTATAGCGTGACCGTGCCCCAAATCCTGAACGCGCTGGGCAACGCGAACATCAACGTGGGCGGACGCGAGATCCGCATTGGCCAGCAGTCCGTCAATATCCGCGGCGTCGGACTAATGGATGACGGCGGCAATGATGATTTGCGGCAAGGTTACAAGGTTGACGACATCGAGAATGTGGTTCTGAACCAGGAGAACGGCGTCCCAGTGTTGGTGAAGGATGTCGGAAAGGTGTCGATCGGCTACCGGCCGAGGCTCGGAATCCTGGGCCGCGACAACCAGAGTGATGTCGTGGGATCGATCGTGGTGATGCGGCGAACCGAACAGACCAACGACATGATCCCGAAGGTCGAAGCGGCGATCGAAAACTTGAATCACGACGGAAGTCTGCCGCCGGGAGTCCAAGTTCTTCCTTACTATGACCGCTCATCGCTGATTTCCATCACCACGCACACGGTTCTGCACAACTTGATATTCGGATGTGTGCTGGTCTTCCTCATTCAGTGGATTTTTCTCGGGAATCTGCGCAGCGCGGTCATTGTTGGAATAAACATCCCCTTCGCACTATTCTTCGCCACGATTCTGCTGGTGATTATGGGGGAAAGCGCGAACCTGCTGTCGGTGGGCGCAGTGGATTTCGGCATCATCGTGGATTCGGCCGTGATCCTGGTCGAGAACGTCTTCCGGAATTTTCAGCGTAATCAGGAAGAAAGACAGGGTTTGCTGCAACGCCTGACTGACGGCCATTGGGGGCCCGATCCAACGAGAGTCCCCGGAGATGCGACCACAGCCCACGGATGGACCGATCGTTTGCGCCTGATTCTAGTCAGCGCGCTCCAGGTGGACAAGGCGGTTCTATTCTCGGCACTCATCACCGTGGCCGGTTTCGTGCCGCTATTCACCATGCAGGGAGTCGAGGGCCAGATTTTCGGACCCATGGCGCGCACTTATGGCTACGCGCTGGCCGGGGCGCTAATTGCAACGTTCACCATCACGCCCGTACTCGCTTCCATGCTGCTCCCTGAGCGCCTAAAGGAAACCGAAACGATCGTCGTCCGCTTTTTGCACCGTATATACAATCCTGCGCTGCGCTTTGCTCTAAATCACCGCGCTCTCGTAGTAGGAATTGAGCTTGCCCTTTCCCTTGGGACTTTCTTACTGATAGCGCCACGACTGGGCAGCGAGTTTCTTCCGCACCTGGAGGAAGGAAACTTCTGGATTCGCGCTTCCATGCCGACCACGCTCTCACTCGAAGACGGCGAGGCGGCCTCGAAAAAAATGCGCGAGATTCTGCTGCGACATCCCGAAGTCCTTACCGTTGTCGCTCAGCATGGACGGCCAGACGACGGCAGCGACGCTTCCCCGTTCTCGAATGTCGAGTTATTTGCTCCGCTGAAGCCGTTCGACGAGTGGCCGCGGGGCTTGACGAAGGACAAACTAACCGAGCAGGTACAAGCCGAGTTCGACAATGAGTTGCCCGGAGTAGTCTTCAATTTCTCGCAATACATTGAGGACAACATCGAAGAAGGGATCTCGGGCGTCAAAGGCGTCAATTCGGTCAAAATCGTCGGCCCCAATCTCGAAGTCTTGACGCAACTGGCCGAGCAAGTCCGCGACCAAATGAACCAGGTGCGCGGCATCACCGACCTTGGCATCTTCCCGGTACTGGGGCAGCCCAATCTGAACATCAAAGTAGATCGCGCCAAAGCCGCCCGCTATGGTCTCAACTCCGGAGATGTCAACACGGTCATTCAAGCGGCCCTGGGCGGAGCGGTAGCCACAGAGGTTCTGGAGGGCGAGCGGCAGTTCGATCTCGTCGTCCGTTATACGCCGGCATACCGCGACAATATCGATAAAATTCGCAACATCAAAGTCGCGTATACCACCGCCAGCGGCACCAACGCCTATATACCGTTAAACGAACTGGCCACGATCTCATTGGATACTGGAGCCGCCTGGATTTATCACGAGAGCGTGCAGCGTTTCATCCCGGTCAAGTTCAGCGTCCGTGGCCGCGACCTTGGCGGCACGGTCGAGGAAGCGCAGCAACGAATCGCGAAGAACGTGCAACTTCCCTCGGGATACCGGTTGCTTTGGGCGGGCGAGTTCGGCGACTTGCAGGAAGCCAAGAAACGCCTGGAGATTATTGTGCCGATCAGCCTCGTGCTGATTATCGGGTTGCTCTACACCTTGTTCAACAACCTGCGCGACTGCCTTCTGGCGCTGGCGGGCATTCCCGACGCGGTCGTGGGCGGCATCCTCGCTCTTTATCTTTCAGGTCAGAATTTCAGCATCTCCGCCGCCATCGGCTTCGTCTCGCTCTTCGGAGTGTCTGTCATGGACGGCATCCTGATGATTACTTTTTATAACCATGAACGAACTCAGGGTCTGGCGCCAGTAGAGGCGATGTACCGCGCCGCCTCAACCCGCATGCGCCCACTCCTGATGACGTCACTTTCAGCCTGCATCGGCCTCTTTCCTGCGGCAATTTCCACGGGTATCGGCAGCCAGGTGCAGCGTCCGCTGGCCACTGTGATCGTGGGCGGCATGCTGCTCGGGCCCGTCATGCTGCTTCTCGCTGTGCCCGCGCTGAGAATGATATTTCTAGGCCGCGACGAGCACCCGCACACGCAGTCAGAGGATCTACTATGAAGGTCACCAGCCTTCTGTTTCTACTTCTGACGATGAGTTGTGCCGCGTTAATGCAGGAGACAAGTTATGCGGCCTCACCGCAGCACGCCTCTGACAAGAATCACCCGCACAGCCGTGCAGGCCTGATCGCGTCAAATCGTCCGAAGCAGCTTCCGGCTACCCAGAAACGTCCCCTGCCTCGGAACGCAGCCAGCCTTCGTCAGCCGGCCTCAGCTAGATCTGGTGCTGCCGCAAAAAGTGCATTAATCCAGAAGGAAACAGCCAAGCACGCCCTGCCCGTTCGGTCGACAAATGTTCGGCCGAGCGTGGCATCGCTCAACCCATTACCCACTAATGTGCGCCATCGCGGATCGAACCGGGCGGTCGTTGGTGGATTGGCAAACTCCGGTAACAGCAACACCGGCGCAATCAACGGAACTGGTATGCACCGCAGGCCTTAAGGAAATCATTCGCATGATTCGCAAACACAAATCGTGCCTCACCAGCTTCCTCGTAGCCTCGGCGTTCCTGTTCGCGGCAGGATGCGCGGTCGGGCCCAGGTTCAAGAAACCTGTTGCTCCGGACGTTTCCGGCTATACACCCGCTCCAATCACGACCACGAGCAGTGCCAGCAACGTCGCCGGTGGAGAAGCGCAACACTTGGTTGAAGGTCACGACATTCCAGGCGAGTGGTGGACATTGTTTCACTCGAAGCCGCTCAACGATTTGATTGAGCGCTCTCTCAAAGCCAATCCCGACCTGAAGGCGGCGCAGGCGGCACTGATAGTTGCACGAGAAAATATGCTGGCCCAGCGGGGCGCTTACTATCCCAGCGTTACCGGCGGTTTTTCGGCGACTCATGCCAAGTCGTCAGCTGACCTTTCCCCTGTCACCAACACCAGCGCCTTGACTTACAGCCTCTATACGCCGCAGGTAAGCGTTTCTTTTGTGCCAGACGTATTCGGTCTCAACCGGCGAACCGTGGAGTCGTTGCAAGCACAAGAACAACAAGCGCGTTTTGCCCTGGCAGCGACGCATATCACGCTGAGCGCAAACGTCGCTGCCGGAGCCATTCAAGAGGCCTCATTGCGGGGACAGATTGAAGCGACCCAGGAACTCATCACCATCAATACCAACATGTTGAAGATCTTGCGGGAGCAGTATGGGAAGGGATATGCCAGCGAACTCGACGTGGCAGCCCTGGAATCGCAGCTGGCGCAAGTCGCTGCCACTTTGCCTCCGCTGCTCAAGCAGTTGGCGCAACAACGCGATCAGCTGGTTGTGCTGGCCGGCGGATTTCCCAACCAGGATTTGGCCGAAAAGTTTGAGCTGTCGAGCTTGCAACTCCCACAGGAACTGCCGGTAAGCCTCCCTTCACAACTCGTCGAGCAGCGCCCGGATGTCCGCCAGGCCGAGGAGAACTTGCACTCAGCTAGCGCACAGATTGGGATTGCGCGTGCGAATCGCCTTCCGAGCTTTGCGCTGACTGCGGATGCTGGCAGCATGGCGGTGGTCTTCGGCCGGTTGTTCTCAGAAGGCACCGGCTTCTGGGATGTCGCCGCTGGCGTCACCCAGCCCATTTTTGATGGGGGTATCCTCATGCATCGGGAGCGAGCCGCGCGAGCCGCTTATACGCAGGCCGACGAACAGTATCGCAGTACAGTCCTAATCGCTTTCCAGAATGTTGCTGACACGCTGAATGCGTTGCAACAGGATGCCGATGCCTTAAAGGCCGCGGCGGCCGCAAAAGATGCCGCTAGCATCACCCTCGACCTGACGAAGAAACAGCTTGAATCCGGCTACGCCAACTACCTCGCGCTCTTGAGCGCGGAACAAGCCTATCAGCAAGCCCTCATTAACCTTGTGCAGGCTCAGTCGAATCGTTTTGCCGACACAGCTGCGTTGTTTCAGGCTCTTGGCGGCGGATGGTGGAACCGCACCGATATTCCGAAGAGCTGACTATGAAGGCGATACTAGTTGCATCCTTGAGCGGTGGTACGCTAATGGCAACCTACCTTTTAGTGAGTGCCGTCGCCATGGCACTCGGAACTCTTGTGGCGGCCTCACCGCTTCGCGGAGCTAAGATTTGGGGATCGCAACGACTCGCCAACTTGGCGCCCGAACGCAGAGCTACGTTCGTAAACTGGTACCGTGCGTTCGGGATCCTTCTTTTTCTAGCAGGTGTGCTCGTGGTGGTTGATGGCATCGTGTTTTCAAACTACCATCACTAGACTTTCCATCTTCGGTCGACGTATGAGAGCACGGATGCGTCCGCGCCGATTCAGGAATTAGCCGGAAGATAGCCTCGGACATTCCAAAGATGTTGCTCAACTCCACAAGATAGGATTCTCAGTCTCCTGCACTCCGGTTTACACATACGGAGTGTTTGGAAATCAACCTCAATTCTTTGCCTTAGCAGCATTATCATTTCCGTCGGACCGGTTCTTCGATCAAGGCGAGCGGGTCTTTGAGGTTGTGTTTCTTGTGCTGTGGCTTGCATTCGTGATCTTCCTTGCCTGCTCCGCGGTACGTTTCGTCCGCGAAAACACCAAAAATAAGGCGAAGAGAAGGAAGAAACGACGTGATCGTCCGTCAACTTCCGTCGTGCGATAATACTCACCCAAATGGCTTCCGTGCTGCAGATTGCTACCCCAGAAGCTATCCATCGCATTCGGCGGGTTCAAGTACTCACCATCGCTTGGATGACCGTGGAGGCTGTGGTGTCGCTGTTTGCATCGTGGAAGGCACGCAGCCCAGCCCTGCTCGCGTTCGGCGGAGACAGTGCCATCGAACTCTTTTCAGCGGTGGTTGTGCTGTGGAATTTCCGCGCCGCTGCTGCTCGCGAGGACGTCGAAAGGAGGGCTGCCCGCGTCGCGGGAGCCTTGCTGTTCGCACTTGCTGCCTATGTAGCAGTTAATTCGGCCTGGAGCCTGCGGGGGTACAGCGAACCCAGACCCACATTGGCGGGGATAGCCATTCTGGTTGCCGCCCTAGCAGTCATGCCGTGGTTTGCGAAGGAGAAGCGCCGTCTGTCAGCAGCCACAGGCAGTGCAGCGTTGAGAGCGGACGCAACACAGTCCGCACTATGCGCCTATCTTTCGCTCATCGCTTTGATGGGATTGGCTGTTAATGCGATTTGGCACATGCCATGGGCCGATCCGGTTGCCGCTCTACTCATAATCCCACTGGTTCTGCGCGAAAGCTGGCAGGCAATACGAGGCAGACCTTGCGACTGCTGCTGAGAAGAGCTCCTCATAGCAAGTCGATTTCCGTGCTTCTGCGAGTGGTTTGCTTATCGGCACGGTCGATATCTTGCGAACCGCCGAAGCGCCGTTCTCCAGTTGCTGGGCTAGATACTCTCTCGTTGCATTCTGTTCTCGTTTCGGTGTAAATTCTCAGAAACGCATCGTGGGGTAATGGGCATGCGCTCGATCTCGAAGCGGATAGCGTGGCTTTCTCTAATGTTGACCTTGTGGTCAGCGTTAGCGTTTGCCGTGCATCACCATTCGACCCAGGATGAGTCCTCTACTTGCCAGGTTTGCATTGCGGCGCATTCAGCGTCGCCAACAAGCACCGCTCCCACGCCCAAACCAGTATTCCGTCGCGTCGTCACATTCCGGTCGCAGGCAGCTGCTGCCAAACAACGCCTGATAGCCTTCGCCCTGTCTGTCCGCCCACCTCCTAGCGTCTAAAGATCAAATTTCAGCCCTGTACAGGCCTCGGTTCGTTTCGACGAACCTTTCTTTCTTTGATCTTTTCGACCAAATTCTATGGAGGAATCATGCTGGCTTCTTACAAGAAGTCGCTTCGTGCGACTTTTTTCGTGGTTTTCCTTTTAGCGCTCGGCATTCACACTTACGCGCAGTCGGGCAGCAACTCCGGTTCAATCAACGGTACCGTGCTTGACCCCACAGGCGCCGTCGTTCCCAATGCCACGGTGGAAATTCACAACCCGGTGAGTCACTTTGATCGGTCAACCACAACGGATAAGTCGGGAAATTTCAGTCTCTCTAATATCCCGTTCAATCCATATCATTTCTCGGTGACCGCAGCCGGATTCGCTCCGAATGCTCAGGATGTAGACATCCGGTCCATCGTGTCGGTCAGCCTGAAGATCAATCTTCACGTTTCGGGTTCGTCCACCACAGTGACTGTCGAGGCCGGCGGAGACTTAGTGGAGAATGATTCCACCTTCCACTCCGACATCGACAAAAGCTATTTCGACAAGCTTCCCCTGGAGAGCACTACATCGGGACTAAGTTCTCTGGTTACCCTCTCAACACCGGGAATTGCTGCCGATTCCAATGGCCTCTTCCATGGGATCGGCGACCACGCCTCGAATTCGTTCAGCATCGACGGCCAGCCAATTACTGACCAGCAGAGCAAGGTCTTTTCCAACCAGCTTCCCGTCGATTCGATCGAATCCTTGGAAGTGATCTCGGGGGCGCCGCCGGCGGAATACGGCGGCAAGACCAGCGTTGTGATTGTAGCGACCACGCGGTCCGGTCAGGGTGTGACCACGCCTCACGGCAGTGTGAGCACTTCTTACGGGACGTTCGGAACATCCAACGTGGAAGCCGAACTTGCGTACGGTGGCAAGAACTGGGGGAACTTCATCTCCGTAGGCGGTTTGAACACTGGCCGCTTTCTCGATCCTCCGGAATTCGTAGTGTTCCACGACAAGGGCAACGAAGAAAATTTGTTCGACCGCGTCGATTATCAACTCACGAGCGCCGACTCGATTCACCTGAACTTCGGCTACAGCCGGAGCTGGTTTCAGACGCCGAATAGCCTAGATGCCGAAAACGCGACACCCTGGAGTGGACTCTTTGGGATTGAGCCGCAGATGGCTGCAGCCTTCGGCGCACCCGGCATAGGCCCGGACGGAAATCCGGTGGGACCAACCGACCAGGTTTCCAAAATTGGAACATTCAACATCGCGCCTTCGTGGACGCATGTGCTCAATACGAACGCGGTCTACACGTTGGGAGCGTTCGTGCGCCGCGACGACTACAACTACTATGGCAGCAAAGATCCGTTCGCCGACCTCGGGCCGCCGAGTCTTCAGCGACAGTCGGTCGGTCAGGACCGCTCGCTCACCAACGCGGGACTGCGGACCGATCTCTCCTATGTCAAAGGCATTCACCAAATCAAGGCGGGAGCCGTCTACCAACAAACGTTTCTCAACGAGAACGAGCCCATCGGGATCGTCGATCCTACCTACAACGCACCCTGCATCACTAACGCTTACGGCACGAGTGCGGTGAACATATATCCGTGGGTCGCAGCTCCCGGACTCACTCCCGCGGACTGCCCCGGCGTTACTGGCCCGTTGCAGGCAAATATCGCTTCCAACCCGAACGCGCCCGGCAACGCTCTTTACCCTTATTACAGTACGACCCTGGCTCCGTACGACCTGACCCGTGGCGGAGTCTCCTACGTTTTCAGTGGCCACACCGACATCAAGGAACTCGCCCTGTACGTGCGCGACAACATCACCAAAGGAAACTGGTCCTTGAACCTCGGTTTACGCGGCGATCTCTACAACGGGATCACCAGCGGGAACCAAGTCGAGCCTCGAGTTGGGGTGGCCTACAACATCAAGAAGACCAACACGATTCTGCGGGTTTCCTACGCCCGTACTCTGGAATCTCCCTTCAATGAGAACCTCATCCTCTCCAGCATTGGATGCGGCAACGCTGTCCTAAACCCTCTGCTTCTCTGTTCTTCGTCGGCCACGAATCCTTTGAGCGTTGGTTTTCGCAACGAATTTCACGCTGGCATGGAGCAGGCTTTCGGGAAGTACCTGGTCTTTTCCGGCGAGTGGATTTCGAAGTACACGCACAACGGCTTCGACTTCAGCGTGCTCGGCAACACGCCGATCACTTACCCCATTGAGTGGCACAACTCGAAGATTCCGGGATATGCGGGGCGCGTGAGTGTGCCTGAAGTCCACGGATTCTCGGCACTCATGGTCTTCTCCAGCGTGGCGGCACGTTTTTTCCCTCCGCAGATTGCCGGCGCGGGCGCGACTGTGGGGGCGCCGGGCACTCCCTTTCGCATAGACCACGACGAACGTTTCAACCAGACGACCCACTTCCAGTACCAACCCTGGAAACGCGGTCCTTGGATGGGCTTCAACTGGCGGTATGACACCGGACTGGTTGCAGGCGCAACTCCATGCTACGGGATCAGTGCAAGCAACGATTGTCCACAATCAGTCCTCATCGGCGGTGTGCCGAACGTAAGCATGATGGCTGCCAACGTGGGCCAGGTTCCGCTTTCAGCTGATCAAGAGGCTGAAGCCGGGTTCACTTGTAGTGGCGTCCGAGCAACTCCGACGGTTCCACTGCCTTACAACTGCCCCGCATCGGCGTTCGGCTCTGCGCTCATAAACGTACCTCCACCAGGTACTGAGAACGACGACCATAAGCCGCCGCGCATCGCACACCGGAGCCTCTTCGACATGTCGGTGGGCCATGACAACCTGTTTCACGGCGACAAATATAAGTGGAGTGTGCAATTGACGGCCATCAATCTGGCAAACAACTATGCGCTCTACAACTTCCTTTCCACCTTCAGCGGCACGCATTACGTCACACCGCGCGCCCTAACAGCTCAACTCGGGTTCCACTTCTAACCCCCATCGTGCGACTGGGCCCCGGCAGAAGTACGACCGGGGCCCGTTTTCAATGGAGTACAGCAGAAGGCGACCCGCACCAACTGAGCGTCCGAACGGGGATGCGCATCTAGAGTCGCCTGCCTGGCTTTTGTTGGAGCAGCGCGATGAGAAGCTATTCGCCAGGAAAGGGCAGGAAGAAGGCCGTCGAGAAATTCACGATCCGTAACGGGCTTTGGATGATGGCTCTGATCGCCGCTGGAATGATTGCCATGGTTGTGCTGTGGCTGCTTGGGGTTTTCCGCCTCGATGCGGACTGAGCTTTGAGGTGGCTAAGTGATTCCCTCGTTTTAATCCGCGGAACGGACTCGGACTGCGCCCGCGAGAGTACGAGAGAGGCGAAATGCCTTCGAAGTGCTGCCTGCGCGCAGAACAAATTCTTCCTGGGATGCGGTAGTGACCTGCAAACGTGCGCCTGGAGTGATGCCATGAGCCTTGAGCTGCTTTAACAGAAGCGCATCCTGATCCGAAACACTGTCCACAAGAAATTTCCCGCCCTCTTCAATGTCTGTCAAGGACTTAGAAACCTGCTTTGGCATTTTCCCGTTTATCGCAGGAATGCAATGGCCGTGAGGGTCGAACTTTGGCTGGCCCAGCTTTGCAGCAATGCGCTCTTCGAACCGCTCCGAGATGAAATGTTCCAGGCGCTCAGCTTCTTCGTGGACCTCTTCGAGAGGGTACTCCAAGACTTCGTAGAGGAATGTTTCGATCAGGCGATGATGGCGCAGCACCTCAAGCGCTCGCCGTCTCCCGGCGGATGACAGGCGAACACCCCGATGCCGTTCGTATTCCACGAGCGGGGGAGAAGAAGACGACAGTTTTTGCAGCATGTTGGTGATTGATGCCGCAGCGACCCCAAGCCGCTTCGCCAGCGCGTTGCTCGTCACGCGCTCCTCCTCCGATCCACCGAGAGTAAAGATGGCCTTCAGGTAGTTGTCCACGGACTCCGTGTTCACGTTGACGCGGCGAGTTGTCCTGCTCTTCCCGTTTCTCCGATTTGACATCCTTCTAGTTTAGGCGTATCTAATTAATTTAGGTAAGCCTAAAATGTCTTTTTGAGGGGTTGTCTTCCCGAATTCCTTCCAAGACAAAACACCCACAGAACAACCGGGGGCCGATATTGCAAGCAATTCGAGGACCTAAATACAACCTCATTCTCGTGTTGGTATTAACCGTAGTTAACTCATGTTTGTTGCATGCGCAGAGCGGAACCTCCGGCGCCATCTCTGGCACCGTGACGGATTCGAGCGGTGCCGTCATTCCGAATATTTCGGTCACCGTCACCGAGACGAATACCAAAGCAATCCGCACCGGGAAAACAGATGCTAGCGGACACTATCTTTTTTCCCAGGTGAATCCTGGCACCTACCAAGTCACGGTGCAGGTCTCAGGTTTCGCTGCAGCGGCTTCCGAGCCGACGCCGGTCGAGGTCGGTCGGAACGTGGCATTGAACTTTTCACTTCATCTGGAGTCCTCAACCCAGACGGTCGAGGTCACGGCACAGCAGGGACTTTTGAGCCTCGATAATCCGAATACGACGACAACTATCGAAGTGAAGGAGATCAAGAACCTGCCGAATCCCGGACAGGATCTTACCTATCTTGCGCAGTTCGCGCAGGGAGCGTTGATGAACACTGCTGGCTCTTCGAGCGATGCGAAGGCCCCCGGCGGCTACGGCAACGTCGAGTTCAATGGCTTGCCCGCGACTTCCAACGGCTACATTCTCGATGGATACGACTCCAACGACCCGTGGCTAGGTTTGAATATCGGTCTCTCCACAAATCTTGTCATCGGACTCGATGCCGTGCAGGAAGCGACCGTCAGTACCAATTCTTTTTCTGTCGATCAGGGCCGATACGCCGTGGCCCAGGTCAACTACATCACCAAATCCGGCACGAACGCATTTCATGGCGACGTGTCCGAAATGTGGAACGGCTCGCGATTTAATGCGGGAAACTATTTTCTTCATGCGAACGATACGCCGGGCAACATCGCCCAAAAACCGCATGATGTAGTGAATGAATTCGGCGTCAGCGTGGGAGGGCCGATTCGTAAGGGCAAGCTCTTTTTCTTTGCCCACTATGAAGGCCTCCGCATCGCATTGCCGATCGTCACACCAACTACGTTGCCCACGCCCGCCTATCAGCAGTATGTGCTGGGCCAGCTTGCTACGGGTGGAAACGACCCGGTCACAGGTACTCACCTTCCGGCCCAACCCGCGGAAATCCCGTTCTATAAAAACATGTTCTCGCTGCTACCGGCTCCTGGCGGATCGACGGTGGCGATCACAGCCTGCCCGCTGGATGCGTCCGGGAATCTGTTGCCCACTCCGCCAAATGGCACTCAGCTCGATGGCAGCGGCTGCGCGACCCAGCAGCAGCGGTCTCTGAACAACAGCGACAGCGAGAACCTCATCGTATTGAAGATCGATCACACCATCAACGCCAAAGACAGCATCTGGTACCGCTTCCAGCAGGATACGGGCCTGCAGGCAGAATGGACCGATCCGATCAACCCAATCTTTAACGCTTTTTCACCGCAGCCGCAGCGGACTCTTGTCGTGGGCTACACGCATCTGTTCAGTCCATCCCTCGTGAACCAGTTCAATCCTGGAGCGAGCTGGTATTCCAGCATCTTCGAACCAAACAATTACCCCCAGGTACAGCAGACGTACCCCATCGTACTCACTTCGGGCAGCGACAGCGTGCCCTTCACCCAAATCGGCGGCCTGAACAATACGTTTCCGCAGGGGCGCAAGGTCACGCAGTGGCAGATCAACGACAACCTGACCTGGACGCGGGGACGGCACACGTTGCACTTCGGTGTCAGTACGCGGCGTGTTGACACAAGCGACTACGACCTTGGGGAAGGCATTGTGCCGACGGTTACTTACAACGACTTGGCGGAGTTCACTTACGGGGCTGCATATACCGCACAGCAGAACTTCCCGGTCTCTCTAAAGGAAAGAGTGGGAGTCGGCAACCTCGAATACTACGCGATGGACACCTACAAGCCTTCTTCGAGGGCAACCGTTACCTACGGCATGCGCGTGACTTGGAATACCAACGTTACCAGTCCGCAGGCTCTCTTTTCCCGAACCGCCGGCTCCTTCCTGGATGCTTCGCATGAAACCAATCAGCCTCTGAATCAGGTCGTTCTGGGCAATGTTCAAAACCTGTTTGCCGCAACGCCGCTTTTCGTCTACCAGCCACGGGCCTCGATTGCCTACCAGCTCCGTCCGCGCATGGCTGTCCATGCAGGATTCGGCGTCTTCAACGACATCATCCCGCAGCAGATTGCCGACAGTGGTCTGATAAACGCTCCCAATGATCCCAGCTTCACTGGTGGTCTCGCCGGGCAGGTAGGTGGCATTGGGATAGCTCCGGGTGTTCCCGATAGCGCTGTCGATGCCACAGCCAGCGCCAATAAGTCATTTCACACAATCTTTAGCTCTGGTGGTGCGCCTTGCGCAGGCATCCAGCCAGGCGCCGCAACCTGTCCGCTGGCCGTCAGCCTGAATACCTTCCCCACCGGAACCCTTAAGACCCCGTCCTATTACCAGTACAACCTCGGTATCGAGCAGCAGGTCGGCTCGCGCGGCAACCTGCGCGCGGACTACGTGGGTACCCGTGGACTGCATGAACCGTATCAGGTACAGCTCAACGGCTATCAGAACGTCTGCAACGGATGCTTTGCGCCATTTCCATACCAGCAGCCGCTCGATCAGCGCTTTGGAAACGTCACCGAGTTCCAGACCGGTGCAAACAGCATCTACAACGGATTGCAGACTGTCTACACGCAGCAATGGGGTGGTTTGACTCTGCGCGGCAATTACACCTTCAGCCATTGCCTTGACGAAGTATCGAACGGAGGCTTGCTCGCGTTCTCCACACAGGGACTGGAGTCTCCCTTGCCTGGAGAACTAAACAAACAATATGCCAGTTGCGACTATGATGTGCGGCACAACATCTCCGCGTTCGGGATGTATCAGGTGCCGTTTCACTCCGGTAACCCGATACTGCGTCAGGTCTTCGGAGGATGGTCTTTTTCGGAGACGGCATTCCTGCACTCTGGACTGCCCTTCAGCGTACTTAGCCAGGCATATAGCGCGAACGGCAATGGCGTCCTTCAGGCATCTAATCCCGCGCAAACGATCCAGTTTGCCGTGCCGAACTATGCGAACAGGGTTCCTGGTGTGCCGCTCTATCGCAAGACTCCCTACCCCGGCGTCACCGTAACAGGGACGAAACAGTGGCTCAACCCCGATGCGTTCGTCTCAATTGTCGATCCGACGACCGGGGCATGCTACACCGGCGTACTCGGCGTGCAGAACGATAATCCAACGATCTGCCAGTTCGGCAACTCAGGCCGCAACTCGGTCCGAGGACCGCACTTTACATATTCGGACATGTACATCACGAAGACTTTTCTGATCAGGGAGGGAATCAAGCTGCGTATCGACGCCCAGATGTTCAATGCATTCAATCATCCGAACTTTGCGCTGCCCAGCACGGTGCAGGCTGGCGTGCCCGGCTCGGCCATATCAAGATTCGGAACGCTGCAAAGCGCGACTTCACCGCCTACCGGACTGCTTGGCGTGGGACTTGGAGGAGACACTTCGCCGCGCATGATTGCGTTTCAGGGACGAATTGAATTCTAAGGGCAGGAGCAACTCTTGCTCTTATTCCATTTTGCGTTCTGGGCGACTGACGGACTACTTTTACCTAAACCGGTCAGGTAAGGTTTGCCGACCATCCGGGAGTTATCGAGTGGGTAAGCCGTGACCAGCGCGCGCTTTCGCCAGATCGAAGCCAAGGCTCTGCGTAAGCTGCGCCAGCCTTCACGCTCCGGCTAGCCCCACTACTACGCATTATCCAAATTTGTCACATAGGCTTGTGATGTGGTAGCGTTCACGGAATCGTATGCGGCGGCTTGTTGCTAGTCTCGTGATTGCGGTGATGGCCTGGAGCTTCGTGGGTCCAGTTGCTCTCGCGGCTACCGGACGGGATGCGCCGGCCTGTTGTCGTCGG
Source organism: uncultured Acidobacteriota bacterium (assembly GCA_963756015.1). Taxonomy (GTDB): domain Bacteria; phylum Acidobacteriota; class Terriglobia; order Terriglobales; family Acidobacteriaceae; genus Sulfotelmatobacter. The sequence goes on along the minus strand of CAVWMB010000006.1, from coordinate 4,572,195 downwards.
AACGGGAAGCATCACTGCATGTCAGGCACGTCGGCGGTATCCACCGACGGACTTGCAAGTGTTCTCGCCAGACCCTCTGATTGCCGTTATCGTTCACAGATAGCAACGCCTACGGGTGTGCCACGAGCACAAAGTCCAACAATCTCCGCTCTGGAACTGCCGTTCATAGCTCTTCTTCTCGCAGTAGATTCTCGCCTTTCCAATTCACGCCTCGCCACTTGCAATTCGCAACGTGGACCGCCTGCCTTTTGGCTCTAGCCAGCTCAAAATAAACGGAGTTTCCTGCCATCGAAGTCCGCGGGCCGGAATGTCTCCGTAGCGGCCCTTGTTCGCGGCCAAGTAAACCCCCTAGAGAATGGAGACCTTTTATGAGGCAGGTTACTAGCGTGACAGCAGTTGTTTTTTTCTTCGGTGCTATTGCGTTCGCCACGATTTTCGGTTCCGTTCGCGGCGTGGTCCATGATCCCCAGCACCGTCCCATTCAAGGCGCACACATTACGCTGAAGGCTCAACACTCGGACTGGACGCGCTCCTCCGATTCCAACGACACCGGAGAATTTAACTTCACATCAGTTCCTGTTGGCGATTACGCCGTCACGGTGTCTTCGAAGGGCTTCCGGGAGATGCAACAGGATGTGATTGTTCAGTCCGATACGAGTCCCGTGCTTCATTTTGCCATGGTTGTTGCCGGAGGGAACGAGCACGTTGAAGTTTCAGAGATTCCCGTCGAAGCCACGACCCAAAGCATCACGCCTACCGTCATGCTCAACCGCATCGACATCCAGGAGACTCCGGGAGCCGACCGCACCAACGGCATGGAAATGATCACCGACTACGTCCCCGCCGCTTACGTCGTGCACGACATGCTCCACATGCGCGGAGGCCATCAGGTCGAGTGGCTCATCGACGGCGTTCCCATCCCCAACACCAACATCGCCAACAATCTCGGACCTCAGATCGATCCCAAGGACATTGACTATCTCGAAGTCCAGCGCGGCAGCTACGACGCCGACTACGGCGACCGCACTTACGGCATCTTCAACATCGTGCCCCGCACCGGATTCGAGCGCGATCGTGAATGCGATTTCGTCATTACCGCCGGCAATTTCTACCAGACCAACGACCAGATCAGTTGCGGAACCCACACCGCCCGCACCGCTTATTACGCCAGCCTCAACGGCAACCGCAGCCAATACGGCCTGCAAACGCCCATTCCGCAGACCGTCAACGATGCCGCCAACGGCTTCGGCGGATTCACTTCCCTCATCTTCAATCCTGATCCCAAAAACCAGTTCCGCAGTCGTAGGCTCTCTCCGCCGCGACTACTATCAGATTCCCATTGATCCCGATCCCAACTCCATCACCAACGTCTACTACCCCAGTTCCGGCCTGCATGACGCCGAGGTCGAGCCCGATGGCTACGCCACCTTCTCGTGGGTTCACACCTTTGATCCAAATACTCTGCTGACCGTTTCTCCGTTCTATCACTACAACGGCGCCGACTATCACGGCGGGCCCAACGACTTTCCCGTCATCTCCACCGTAACCCAGACCGCCCAATATGGAGGAGCGCAGATAGCGCTCAATGCCAACGTCAAGCGCAATGATATTCAGGCTGGCGTCTATGGATTCGCCCAGCACCAGTACAACTACTTTTTCAACGATTACACCGACGGCACACCCAACGTCTCCCCCTCTTCGATCGGAGTCAATGGAGGTGTCGCCGCCTTCTTCATCAACGACAAATTCAAAGTCACGCCCTGGCTCACCCTCATTGCAGGCCTTCGCGAAACCGCATTCAGCTCCACCATCTCCGAAAACGCCACCGATCCTCGTCTTGGCGCCGCAATCCGGATTCCTCGCCTCAATTGGGTCTTCCGCGGCTTTTACGGCTACTTCTACCAGGCTCCGCCGCTTTCAACCCCAACCACTCAGCTGCAAACTCTGGCCGCCGGTCAGAGCTTTGCCTTCGCTCCACTGCACGGTGAACGCGACATCGAGTGGCAATTCGGCGTGACCATCCCTTATCACGGCTGGACTCTGGACGCCGACAACTTCGAAACCCGCGCCAAAAACTGGCTCGACCACAACAACATTGGCGAGTCGAATATCTTCTGGCCCATCACGTGGGCCTATGCCCAGATTCAAGGCTGGGAACTCACGCTGCGCTCGCCCAACGTTTTGCATCACGGCCAGTTCCATCTCTCCTACTCCAACCAGATCGCGCAGGCAACCTCGCCCATCACCGGCGGTCTAGTCTGCCCCCAGCCGATCACTCCATCCTGTGGCCTCGATATCCCCTACGGTCTTTCTCCCGTGGACCACGATCAGCGCAATACGCTGAACGTCGGTTTCAACGGAAGCCTGCCGGGGCATGCCTATGCCTCCACCAACGTGTATTACGGATCAGGATTCACCAACGGGTTGCCCGGCGTGCAATATCCCGGCAACTATCTGCCCAGCCACAGCGCTGTGGATCTTTCGCTGGGCAAGACTTTCGCCGAGAACTATACGGTTTCCGTGACCGCGATCAATGTCGCGAACCGCCGCGTGCAGCTCGACAACAGCCTCACCTTCGGCGGATTCCACTGGGACGAACCGCGTCAAATCTACGCCGAATTCCGCTACCGCTTCCACTATTAGCGCGTGGAGCATTAAATCGCAATGAGCCCAAGCATCCCAACCAAGACAGTAGGAACCGATGAACAAGAAATGCTTTACTCGATGCCTATCGCAAGCAGTTCCTCAGGAGGTCGTATGCGCAGAGCAACTAAAGGGATATGGATGGCCGCTGTAATCGGGGTAATTCTGAACCTGATGGTTCTCGTGAGCCACGGGAAGGCTCCCAACAAACTACCATCTTCCACGCAACAAACCGGCTCACTGAAGCCGCCCGCTACGGGCAAGATCAACGTAGCGTTCCTGATCTCGGAGGGCGCGGACGTCATGGACATCGCGGGCCCATGGGAGGTCTTCGGCGACTCCATGCTTACAACCAAAGGCAAGCCATGGCACCCATCGGACGGTGACGACATGGTGATGCTGTTCAACGTCTACACCGTCTCTGATTCGCTGAAGCCGGTGGATGCAAATGGACTGACCATCGTACCTAACTATAGTTTCGACAATGCGCCCAAGCCGCAGATTATCGTGATTCCCGCGCAGCACGGACGCGGCGCGGCCCAGAAAGCATGGCTGCTCGCCAATTCGGCCACCGCCGATGTCACCATGTCGGTGTGCACCGGCGCCTCGGTGCTGGCGGGGTATGGGATACTCGACGGCCAAACTGCTACTACGCATCACTCCTTTGAGCAGAGCATGCAGAAGGAATTTCCTGCTGTGCGCTTCGTCAGTGGAACCCGCTTCGTCGAGAATGGCAAAATCGCAACTGCGGGCGGCCTGACTTCGGGGATTGATCTGGCACTCCACGTCGTTGCGAGATACTACGGCACTGAGGTAGCGCAGGTCACCGCCGACCTTTTGGAGTATCACAGTGCGCTGTGGAAAAACCCGGAATACGACCAGGTGAAGCCGGTGGGCGCGTCGAAGTGATCTTGCATGTTGCGCGAGCTTATCAAGTCAGCTTCAGGTTTCCGTCCGGATCATCGGAAACCAGAAACTTATATAGATTCTGCCCAAAAATGGGAGCGTGAGCGAGTCGATTTCTGAAAGAATTCACGTACCGCATTGCCGTCCTCACTTCCGCCTCACCGCTTCGCCGAAAATCTGGAGGGAAAGCGGAAGCTGGCAGATTCTCCGGAATTTCCCGATTTCCAATGGATCACGGCCCACCCCCGAGGAATTCTTGTTTTAAGTTAGCTTATGGTGGCAGGCCCCTTCATGGTCATGAATCCCGATACCAGACATCGAAAGGAATTTTCAACTGAGAACACTATGGGTGGTGACTCTGTGCTTCCCTGCGTCGGTTCGTCATAGCGCCTGCCAACTCCTGGGTGTCCTTACTTCCCGCAAACAGTGGGGGACAACATAGTTAAGCGTGACAATGAGATAGTCGCTTTGACCTCTCAACGCCAATTTGGTCTTCCGGCGTGTAACTCAAACACCTGCCTGCGGAGGTTGCTGACAGAAGGCGCTAAAGCGTGTCGTCACAAGAGGTTATTCAACGGGAATCATGAACTTCGACAAGAGTGGGACACAGGTCGCTGAGGCCATTTGACCGAAATCCGTTTTCAGCTTAAATAGAATTCGCGGATCGGACTGGTCTAGATCGGTGGCTTTTTCTGGTTGGGCCGACGGAGAGAAACCTCGCGCTACAGGCTTTATATAGCGTCGAACTATGGGGAGGGTTCCAAAGTTACTATTTCGCTGCGAATCAATGGAGATGGGCTGCGCTTGCGTGGCTCGCCAGACTGTCCGTCACTTGGTCGATTCGACCAGTTCCTGGATAAACCACCGCGCGAACACGAAACTCCGCGAGGAAAGCTTAACGAGGATGCAATGTCGACCCAGCCATGGCCGGTCACGCCGGCCCTCTCAGCCTCCTTCGAATCTTACGTTGATTGCAAACGGGCGGCGGAATTCCTTTCTGTCGATCGCAAGACGATACAAAGGCTGTCGCGAGAGGGCAGAATTCCCGCACACCCGGTCCTAACCGGCGCCCGCAAAGGACGCACTACATGGCGGTACAAGTTGAGCGAGCTTGACGAGTGGGCTCGCACTCAGCAACACTCTGTACCAGCCACCCGTGCCACATCTCGAAGGGAGAAGTGATGGCACGGTTTCAGAACGGATGGCTTCGCAAGAAGCATCGCAAATCCGGGGAGGTCTGGTTATTTTGCTACCGCCAGCGGCGTCAAGAGGATGGCAAGTGGGTGGAGGCCACACCCATCCGCGTAGGTTCCCTCAAGGAATTTCCCAGCGAGGAAACCGCCTGGCGGCGGGTGGAAGAACTCAGACTCAATCCCAATCAATCAACGTTCGGTGTCAGCCCGCAGGCTACATTTGGTCAGCTTGCGGCGCACTACACGCAACACGAACTCCCAGAGAACCAGGAGAATGCCCAGATCGAGAAAGCGTATTCGACGATCCTCAAGTATCGGCGCTATCTCAAACGTTGGGCCTTGCCCCGCTGGGAGACGACGCCAGCGCTCACTGTCGAGCCGATTGAGGTTGAGCGTTGGCTCAAGGCGCTCAGGAAGAAACATGGCCTTGAAAACTCAACTCTAGTAGAGATCCGGAAAGTCATGAACTTGGTCTACAAACACGGACAGCGATACGGGCTTCTTCCTCGTTCCGACGAGGGGAACCCAATTCATTTCGTCCGTCAATCGTCCAAGAGTGACTTCGAGCCGGTGATCCTCACCCTGCCCCAGGTACTCGATATTTTCGACAATCTGGATCTGATGCGCCGCACTATGGTCCTAACGGACGCGGCCACGGCGTTGCGTGTCAGCGAAATTCTGGCCCTGATGTGGAAGGATCTGGATTTCGTGGCGCAGCTGATACGGGTGCGCCGGGCTTACGTGTACCGCCGTTTTGGAGCTCCGAAATCGAAAGCCTCGAAGGCTCCGGTTCCGATGCATCCTCTGCTGGCGGCACATCTGCTCGCTTGGCGTCAGGAAACCCTCTACGCCTCCGACGAAGACTTGGTTTTTCCGAGTCTTCGCGCCAAGGGCACCAAGCCTCCCGCGGCCAACATGCTGGTTGCCGATTACCTGCGCGTGGCTGCCAAGAAGGCGGGAGTCGTGGCTCCGCCGCGCACCTTCGGATTCCACACTTTCCGAAGGACGCTCGCTTCGGTCTTGGTCAAACTGAAGGTCGATCCGAAGTTGGTGCAGGAAATGCTTCGGCACCAAAATCTGAAGACGACCCTTGAGGTCTACGCGAAGGCGGTGACCGAAGACAAGCTCGAAGCGCAGGGAATGTTCCTGGAGTTGTTATTCCGCGGCAGGAAGGCGGCTGAACCCGATCCGGTCAAAAACCTGGAGAAAACGGCTCCAGTAACGGGTTTGGTGCAGTAGTGCGGGCAACTGCGGGTAAACTGCGGGTAATACGCAAAATGAAAAGTGCAGTTAACTGCTTTGAAATGTGGTGGCCAGGGACGGAGTTGAACCGCCGACGCCAGCCTTTTCAGGGCTGCGCTCTACCACCTGAGCTACCTGGCCACGTTTCGAAACCCGGTTTGCCGCGCGGGCTGCGAGGATTGTTCGCTTCACGCCGATTGTTGCAGGATTGCCGACCGAATGAAACTGCTCATTGAACGTGCGCGGAACGCTGTTGATTATAACAACGTCGGCGGGTTCACTCAATGTCTCGGCGTTTGCAGCGAGTGAGCTGTCTTGAAACCAGCGGATTGATCGGAACACGCGCGTTCTTGCCGGATTGCGCGCGAACAGATTGCCACTGGCTGCAGTCAACCGGCGGCGATCCAGCGAGCATCGATTTTCGGCGGGCGCAATAGGGTTTGCAACACCACGCAATATTGCTCCGTCTTTTCCTGCAGGGAACGCAGTTGATCTGGATCTGCCTCGGGGGCGTCGATTTTAAAGTGAAGACGGATTGCGTCAAAACCTATCGGCACGTCCTTGGATATGCCCAATGTTCCCGACAGGTCCATATCGCCATCCACGGTAACTTCGATGTGCTGGGTTTGGATTCCCATCGCAGTCGCGACCAGTTGACAGGTAAGCTGCGCACAAGCGGCCAGCGCTCCCAGCAAAAGATCGCCGGAGCAAGCGGCTCCGCCCGTGCCGCCAACTCCTTTGTGGGCCTCCGCTTGATAGATGGCGCGGCCGATATCGACAGAACAGGACAGCGGAGTGCCGGTCTCGCCGCCTTTTGCGGTCAGGGTGATGCGAGAGCTTTGCGGGTCGCGCCGGTACTGTTCCTTCAAGGGCTTTTGAAGCGCTCTGATGTCAGTTACAGTTTTATCCATAAGGCCTCCGAATATTTAGGTATAAACATTCGGTGCAAAATCATTGCTATATCCCGAACCTCTCTCGATAGGCGCTCGGGGAAACTCCGGTGTGCCGTTGAAAGAGCGAGCGGAAGAACGCTACATCCTGATAACCGACCGCATCGCAGATCTCCTGCATTGAGCGATGATTGCTTTCCAACATGCGCTTGGCCGCGGCGATACGCAATTTCTGCAAGTAAATTAAAGGACTGTCGCCCGTGGCCTGCTTAAAGCGGCGCACGAAATTGCGCACGCTCATGCCTACGCGCCGGGCCGGGTCTTCGAGCGAGAAGGTCCGGGCGAAATTGTGGTGTATCCATTCCTGGGCGCTGGAAATCGTGTCATCGGTATGGTCAGTCTTCAAAGGAACGATGGCGAATCCGGATTGCCAGGCGCGCGGAGTTTCGATGAGCAGGGCCTTGGCGGTTTGCATGGCAATTTCGTGTCCGCAGAACCGCTCGACCAGGTAGATGCTGAGGTCGAGTGAGGCGTTCACTCCACCACCGCAATAAAAACCCCGATCCTCGGTGACCATCAACTCCGGCATCCACTTCACTTTGGGATATTTCTCGCGGAAGCGCTCGGCCAGCCCCCAGTGCGTGGTAGCGCGCTTGCCGTCGAGTAAGCCGGCGGCGGCGACCAGACCCACGCCGGAGCAGACGCTTGCAATCGAGACGCCGCGGGTGCTACGTCGCTTCAGCCAGGGCACGATGGGTGCGTTGCGCTCAACCACATCGTCAACGCTGAGACCGGTAGTGGGAACAAAAATGAGATCGGTTTTGCCAACATCCTTGAGGGCGAGGTTGGGTCGAATCTGAATTTCGCCATCGCAGTTCACCGGGCGCCCGTCGGCCGATGCCGTGGTTACGTGAAAACTGGGAGCAAGCTGCATTCCGGTGAGAACATTCCACAACGAACCCGCATGGCGAAACACTTCCATGGGGCCAATAGCAGTGGAGGAAAACATCTGATCGAGAAGAAGGACGGTGATCTCTTTCATGGCTGCCTTCCGAATGGCGACAATCGACTTGGCGTAACAACCTTGGCTTAACAACCTACCTACAATGGCATATCTGCCATCTTGTTGCAAGTCCGTTTTGCCGCTACCTTGAATCGTCGAATGCGACGGTACGAGCACAACACGATCAAAGAAAAAGCGAGGAACCATTGATATGGCGACTGTTCAAACGCAGGCAAACATAGTCAACGGCGTGAACCTTGACGATCTGCTTACCACCATCGAAACCATCAAGGGCAATCCGGCCATTGCGAAATTCAAGTTTCGCATTCACAACCAGTGGCAGGGAGCCGCCGAAAACAACTCGACGGTGGACCGTTTCTACGGCGCCGGACAGGAGTTGTCACGGAACAAACCGTTCGTGTTGAAGGCGGATGAGCCCGCAATTCTGCTGGGCAAGGATCTGGCGGCCAATCCGGTTGAACATCTGCTTCATGCCCTGGCTGCCTGTGTGACCACATCGATGGTCTACCACGCCGCAGCGCGCGGCATTCAGATCGAAGAAGTGGAGTCCAGCTTTGAAGGCGACATCGATCTGCATGGATTTCTCGAGCTCGACAGAAACGTGCGCAACGGATACCAGGGAATTCGAGTCAACTTCAAGATTAAGGCTGACGTAGCCGACGAGCGGTTGCAGGAACTTGTCGAACTGGGCACGGGACACTCTCCGGTATTTGATTCGCTGAACCACGGAGTACCGATCTCGGTGAACGCGGAACGACTCTAGCGTCGGCTGTCAATTTCACCCAAGGAAAGAACAAATCGGCAAAGCCAAGCTTTGCCAGGGCCGCGTAAGTGTCCTCAACGGAATTGAGGACGAGGAGACGCTCAAAGAACAAAATCAAGAGGAGAAAAAATATGACACGAATCACAAAGCTCATTCACGTATTCACCACAACCATCCTGCCCCTGGCATTGCTGGGCAGCCTTATTAGTGCCTCGCCACTGTTGGCGCAGGAACCGGAGCACGCTCATGCCATGCCAGCCAAGCTGGTGCAAGATGTTCGCGAGGCGACCCGGCAGTTCATCAACGTCAACAATGCCGGTCCGGCCGGCTACGCCCCAGCGTTTGGCTGCGTCACCGGGCCCGATCACGGGGCCATGGGCATTCATTACGTCAACGGCACGCTGGTAGGCGACGGCCTAATTGACGTGGCGCACCCGGAAGCGCTGATCTACGAACCGGTGGGGCAGAAACGCATGCTGGTGGGCGTGGAGTACATCGTGGACGCCGCAACCTGGCTGCGCTATAACAACAACACCCCGCCATCACTCGATGGTCAGGACTTCCAGTTCGTCGCTGCGCCGAACCGCTTCAATCTGGCCGATTTCTTCGAGCTGCACGTCTGGGCGTGGCGCGACAATCCGCAGGGTGCGTTTGTGGACTGGAACAACCAGGTAACTTGCGAAGGTCAGTAAGCCATTCGCGGGTGCACAGTGAAAGACGGATGCCCCACCTTGAATTATTTCCAAGGGTGGGGCATCTTCAGTTTTGCATTGGAATCGGCATCCCGTTTATCACGGTCGTCTCGCATCGATTGTCGCCAAACCAATACGGAATCTCGCGATAGTCTTCCACGGCGAATACTGCCAAGTCGGCATCTTTCCCTGGTTCGATGGTGCCCTTCCGGCCGGCGATTCGAAGCGCCCACGCCCCGTTTACGGTGGTCGCGGCAATCGCTTCGGCTGGAGACATCTTCATCTGCGTGCAGGCCAGCGACATGACCATCGCCATACTTAGAGTCGGCGACGTCCCCGGGTTGTAGTCGGTAGCCAGGGCGACCGGCACTGCTGCATCAATCAGTTTGCGCGCGTTGGGATATTGCTGCAAACCTAAAAAATAATTCGCTCCGGGCAAGAGAGTGGCGACCGTGTCGTGGCGAGCCAGCAGCGCGATGTCGCTTTCATCGAGGTGATCCATGTGATCGAAGGCTGCGGGATGGAAGCGCAAAAACGAAAGCAGCGGTGTGTGCGAAAGCTGGCACATGTGCGCCCTCACACCAAGACCCTGGTGTTCGGCGGCGTCAAACATTTGCTCGGTCTCAGCAGCGGTAAATGCTCCTTGATCACAGAAAACGTCGACGAACTGCGCGAGCTTGCGCCGCGCGGCCTGAGGAATCATTTGCCGGCAGATGAGATCAACATATTCTTTAGAGCGCCCCTGAAACTCCTTTGGAACGACGTGAGCTCCAAGCAGCGTGGAAATTACGGTGCCTGGCCATTGCCCGGCGGCGTCACGAATCGCTTCCAGCGACTTCATCTCCGACTCCACAGTTAGGCCGTAACCGGATTTGGCTTCCACGGTAGTCGTGCCGTGCGTCGCCATGTCGCGCAACATCGTGAGAACTTTCTCGATCAGAACCTGCCTGGGCGCCGCGCGAACCGCTTCCACGCTGGACCGGATACCCCCGCCGGCTGCGGCGATCTCCTCATACGAAGCACCTTCGACGCGCTTCTCGAAATCCACCAGGCGTGGACTCACAAAAACCGGATGGGTATGCGAATCGACAAAGCCGGGAAGAACAACTTTGCCGCCGCAATCGATCTCGAGAACTCGCTTACGATTTTTCTTCAGCCATGGATCACGGAGGGCGTCTTTGGTCGTGCCCACGGAAACGATTTTCCCGCCGAGACACAGCACGGCGCCGTCTTGGATGATTCCGAGTTCTCTGAGGCCGGAACCGCGGCGCGGGCCAGGTTCGCTAGAGGAAGTCCTAAGGGTGAGAAGCTGACTGATATTGATCAGTAACAACGGCTGACCGGACTTTGCTGCTTTCGACTTCGTCTTCGATTTCAAGCCGCGATTAGTTTAGCAGGCGAGACTGCGAGTTTTGGCCAAACGCTACTTGCTCATGGGTACGCTCACACCGTTCTTCTTTGCAAAATCCTTCGCTTCCTCGTATCCCGCATCCGCGTGGCGAATAATTCCGGTGCCTGGATCCGTAGTCAGCACGCGCTCGATGCGCCTGGCCATCATCTCAGAGCCATCGGCAACGGTGACCTGGCCAGCGTGTAAGGAATATCCGATGCCCACGCCGCCGCCGTTGTGAATTGACACCCAGGAGGCACCCGCGGCGGTATTCAACAAAGCGTTCAGCAATGGCCAGTCGGCAACCGCGTCAGAACCGTCTTTCATGCTCTCGGTCTCGCGAAATGGAGACGCCACCGACCCGCAGTCGAGGTGATCACGGCCGATCACGATGGGGGCTTTGATCTTGCCTTTTTTTACCAGATCGTTGATGGCGAGGCCGAACTGCGCACGTTCGCCATATCCCAGCCAACAAATGCGGGCGGGCAATCCTTGAAACTTTATGCGGTTGCGAGCCAGGTCAATCCAGCGACGCAAGATGCGGTTTTCCGGGAACAACTCCAACACCAAATCGTCGGTGACGTGAATGTCAGAGGCTTCGCCCGATAGCGCCACCCAGCGGAATGGCCCGCGTCCCTCACAAAACAGGGGGCGAATATACGCGGGTACAAACCCGGGAAAGTCGTAGGCATTTTTCACGCCGCGCTGAAAGGCGAAAGTGCGAATGTTGTTGCCGTAGTCGAAGGTGACCGAGCCCATCTTCTGCAATTGCAGCATGCCTTCCACATGGGCGGCGATTGCGTCGAGTGACTTTTCCTGATACGCCTTGGGGTCGTTCTTTCGCAACTCGATGGCTTCGGCGAGGGTCATGCCGTTCGGCACGTAGCCATTCAGCGGGTCGTGCGCCGAAGTCTGATCGGTGAGAATATCGGGAACGACGCCACGGGCGGCCAGTTCCGGAATCACGTCCGCGCAATTGCCTACCAGCCCGACCGAAACATTTTCTTTTTTGCGCACCGCGTTCTTCAAAATGCGAAGGGCCTCATCGACCGAAGTGACCATGAAGTCGCAATAGCCGGTCTTCTGGCGCTTCTTGATGTGCTCGGGATCGACGTCAATACCGAGAAAAGCCGCGCCCGTCATGGTTGCAGCGAGAGGCTGAGCTCCTCCCATGCCGCCCATACCGCCGGAGACGATCAGCTTACCCGCGAGATCGCCGCCGAAATGCTTTTCGCCGGCGGCAGAAAAAGTTTCGAACGTGCCCTGCACGATTCCCTGCGAGCCGATATAGATCCACGAACCCGCTGTCATCTGGCCATACATCATCAGCCCAGCGCGTTCGAGTTCATTGAACTTCTCCCAATTCGACCAGTGGCCGACCAGATTCGAATTGGCGATGAGGACGCGGGGTGCATGATCGTGAGTTTTGAAAACGCCGACGGGTTTGCCCGATTGCACGAGCAGAGTTTCGTCGTTTTCGAGGGCCTGCAGCGCGCGCACAATGGCGTGATAGGCCTCCCAACTGCGCGCTGCCCGGCCCGTTCCGCCATAAACGACAAGATCCTGAGGACGCTCGCCGACCTCCGCGTCGAGATTGTTCATGAGCATGCGCATGGCGGCTTCCTGCTGCCAGCCCTTGCAGGTGATGGAGTTGCCGCGCGGCGCGCGAATGGATGCCGGAGCCTGAATTTCCGATTCGACGGGCATGAATAGATGTTAGTGTCTGGGCGCCACAAGCGCAACGCGAAGTGGGTCACGCAGCGCACCGGACGGTGCAATCTGCGACTTAGAACAACATTCGCGCCGTGAGCACGACTCCATGATTGTAAGTGTGGAATTGGGAAGCGGCGATCTGCATTCCTCCGCCCACAACCAACGCCAGCCGGTTTTGCGGATCGCGGTCCAACTTGAATTTGCTGAGCATCACTCCCGGAGTGACAAAGTTCTGCCGGCGCCCGTCATTGGCCGCGCCGTGGTAGAAGGTCGCGTTGTTTTCGACGTCCGGCCAAAACCATTTACCGATGTGATATTGCCCCACGACACTCCACAGCACAATCCGACCCAGTCTTGCGGTGTCGCCTGCGGGCAGGATTGCGCCGACGGTCGATTGCAGGTCGAAGCGCCCGAAGCCTTTTCCTGCGCACAGTGTGGGCGAAATGGTCGCGGCCAGACTGCCGTTCTTGTAGCTACCGGTGGGTAGAGTTCCCGCAACCGAGAAACTCACGGAATAGTCGCCATGAGCCTGATTGGCCGCCGCTATCCGGTACTTCAGCAACATGGAAAAATCGCCAGCGCCATCCTTCACGGCCGAATTATGCTGAATGTAGGCAGGAGCCAATACGTCGAATTCCACGTTATACCACGGCACAATATTGATGCCCTTCCCGTTGCCGTAATTCCACGTGTCCGTGCCAGCAGGAGTAATCTGGCGAACAAAATCGGTCCGGGCCACCTGCAATAAGCCGGAAGACGCCGTCACCAGAGGAATCGGCCACGAAGGCTGTTGGGCCAGGGTATCGCGCACGCGGTCTTCCCAATTCGTGAAGAGCGCAAGCGGTTGGTCTTGCGCCGCGCATGGGACGCAGCCTGCAACCGGTAGCATCGCGCACACAAACCCTATCAGCCTTCTAGAGATCACAGAACCTCCGGGAAAGCTCAGGCGGTTAAGTTGACGTTTTTCGGAACTCCGCCGCTCTCCACATAGCAACGAGTTCCAAAGTTTTTATCGGCTGCCACGAAAAGTGTCCATAGTCGGAACCAATTAGGAGGAGGTTTCTGAGGAAGGGTGATCTGGAGAGAGGTTTCTGAAGAAGGTAGCCACGTGGAGCAGTCTAGCGCCGGTTCGCCCGCGGGAAGTCGCGTCGATTGCGTGCCCGCAGATGACGATGCCTACCAACTGCTGTAAGCCGTGCCGTCGGTAGCTGTGGCATTCGAAGCCGAGTGAACGTCACTGATGCCGGGATCCTGCTGATCGACGCTCAGCAGAATGTCCTCCTGCACCACTTCCCAATTGGCTTCGTTGGTCATCGGGTCCTTGGGCAGGGTCTTGAGGTAGCCACCCTGCACCAGATCATCGAGCGATTGCGGAGCTTTTTGCTTATCGAGCGTGTACTGGGAGATCAGTGAGCGTAGAGTAAATAGATCCTGGCGTAATACCGCCTCGCGGGATCTGATCAGCGAAGTGTTGTAAATGGGCAGGGCAATCGACATCAGGACGCCCATGATGATCATCACGATCATCATCTCAAGCAACGTGAAACCTGCATTCCGCCCGGTCTTGAAACTTCGTGACATCTCACCAGTCCTTATACTTCGTATCGTCGAGCCCGGTGCCTTGCGACTTGGTGTAGACGTCGAAGACATTCTGTCCGCCCCAGGAATCAGAATCCGGATCATCTTGCATCGAGCGCAGTCCCCATTCCGTAGTCCCCGTCATGGGATCCACCGGAATCTTGCGCAGGAATCGAAGCTTCTTATCGTGTACATCGACACCTTTGACCAAAGTCTCCAGATCCGGGGGATAGTTCTGGCTATCCACCTTGGTCTGGAAGCCGCCGCGATCGGCCGCATCTTTGTAACGATCGATGGCGTCGCGCATCTCCCACAGGTCGGTTCGCAGTTCGCGCTCCTTCTCGCGCTGGATGGTCACACGCGCCAGCGGCACCGCCATGGTGGAGAGAACTACCAGGATGGCTGAAGCGATGATTAACTCGATAAGCGTAAAGCCGCATTGCGGCCCGGTACTTCGCCTGCGCTGCAATCTGTGAAGCATCATCTTAAAATCTTGGCTCCCATGGCTCCGCGCGACCCTCCTATTGCACGGTCACCGAGGCTTGCGCTCCATTCACGGTAATCGCCTGCAAAGCGGGGTCGCGCGCTCCGCCGCGAGTAATGGCAAGGGGAGTCTGCCCGCTGGCCTTGGCCTGGAACGTCAACGTAACTACTGTGCCTTGTCCTGAAACTCCGCCCGCACCCGGCGGCCGCGTCGCGGTAATCTGCAAGGTACCGGTAGTTTCGTCCTCACGGTGCACAAGCGCCACCGCTTGACCGTCCTGCGAAAGGAATCCGCCATTCGATACATTGACCAACTGCAGTTTCGAAGGATCGTAATTAATCTGCACGGGCACGGAATAGACATTCTGGGCGCCGGAAATCTGCAGGTTCACGGCGAAGGTATTGCCCTTAACCGCCGTGATCTGACTCGGATCGAAGACGAAGTTTGCCGGCGACGGAGTCGCGGCCTGATTGGGGTTTGGACTTGCTGGCTGAGTGGGCGCGGCTTGACCGGGCGCAGGTTGCGCGGGGAGGCCTGGACTCGACTGCGCCTGGGGCGCACGGCTGACCGGCAGGCTGACGTGGCGCAACTCGATGGTGTTCGCCGTGCCAATATCGAGCGCCCGCTGGTTCAACTCGCTGATCGCAGTGCCGCGAATAATGTGGGGAGTTATAGCGAAAACCGTCTCGTCCTGCGAATGATCCTGTGACACTTGTCCAAATAGATATCGCAAGATTGGAATCTGAGCTAATCCAGGGATGCCGCTCAGAGATTTTGTCTGAGAATCGTCCAAAATGCCGCCGATCAAGCTTGATTCTCCATCTTTCAGCCGGATTTCATGTTCGATTTTCTTCTGCCCGATGATCGGCTGGCTGATTCCGCCGATGCTCGATTGGCCAACCACCGAGGAGATTTCCATGGTGATCTTCAACGTAACTTCGCGATCCGAGTGCACGTGCGGCGTAACGTCAATGTTTACGCCGACGTCCAAATACTGAAACTGGGTATTGACCAGGGGATTGATTCCGACGCCGCCGATGCCAGGCTGAAACGACCCGGTAGCAACGGGCACGCGTTCGCCGATCTTGAGCGTTGCCTTCTGATTATCCAGCGCCCGAACCTGCGGATTCTGCAACATCTTGGTATCGGAATCGCCCATCACCGCCGAAAGATTGGCAGAGGGGATTGTGACCTGAAAATCGGTGGCGTTCAGATTGCCCAGAGTATTCAGCGCTAGCCCGGTGCTACCGGTAGTACCCGTAGTAGTCGTGCCGTTCGTCGCTGTCGTAGTCGGTGTGGTGTTGATGTTGCTCTGCAGAGCGACGGTGGCGCTGGTCGGCGGGCTCAATCCCAGGGTTCGCGACTTGTCCTTACTTACCTGCAGAACCGCGATGTCGACAATGACCTCTGGGCGGGGCTTGTCCAGATCATCGACCAGCTTTTCCGCCAGAGCGATCTGGTCGGGAGTACCGCGAACCACCAGCGCATTCTGTGAAAGCAATTGCTGCACGCGCTGCACATCAAGCACGGCGCGAATTGCGTTGACCACATCCTGCAGTTCCGTGGGCTGCGACAGGTTTCCCAAATAAAAAGTCTTGAGGACGCTCTGCTCCAGTTCCTTGCGCTTGGCTGGATTATCCTGGGCCACAAAAATCGTGTTTCCGGTCACCGGACGCCAGAAGGTTTTCGATTCCAGCGCGGTAATCTCCAGCGCCTCCTCCAGCGTCACTCCATTGAGTTCGACCTTGATGCGCCGCGAGGTATAGTCGGGATCGAACAGAACGTTAATTCCCGCCAACTGGCCGATGGTCTGATAAATCACCTTGGAGTCTTCGGTGAGTTTTACGGTGATCGGAACATTGGAGATGGGTGCCAGTTCGACCGGGCCTCCGGCTTCCCTGATCTCTTTCTCAAGGCTGTTGGGAGGGCCCGCGGCCTGCGGCGGCGGATTGGCGGCATCGTTAATCATCTGCAGCGTGCGTTTCAACTCCTGCTGCGCGATGAACAGCGAGGGATCGATCTGCACTGCCTTTTGAAATTCCACAACCGCTTCCTGGAGCTTGCCATCTTCCCTGAGCTTCTGCCCGCGATGGACAATGGTTGCCGCAGCCTTGAAGCGCAAACGTTCAAACGAAGCCCGGTAGCGCAAGTCTTTCGGCTTCATGTCGTAGGCCTGCTTGTAGAGGTCATAGGCGGCCTCATAATTCTGGCGCGCCTCGGCGTCCTGGCCCTTGTCGTAGATACTCTTGGCCTTGTCGGCAATAGCAGGCAGAATAGCGACCACGACCAGCAGCACCACCGCCGCGGGCTTGAGACGTCTCATTCGTCAGTCCTCGTTTGTAAAATCTTCGCCGGAGAAGTCGTCTTGTTCCTACGGCCAGCGAACCGGGGAAACTACCCGATGATGAATCTTTTGCTGCGATTATAGCATCGCCCTTCTCTACCTCCCATGTGATTGCACCGGTGAGAGTTACACTCTTTGGTCTTAGTCCTAGTGGAGCAAGACGGCTTCCGGTGTCCGGCGGTGGGTAGCCTGATACCGGAAGCCGCGATGCGCTGCTAAGATGAAGCTGAAAGCATTCCATGCCCCGCCAGTCAACCCATCAAACCAAACCCAGTCCGGAGAAAGCTCCCCGCCGCGAGCCCACCGCATCTGGAGAGCGAGACGCCGCCGTTAATAGGATCGCTTCGCATAACTACTTCTTGCTGGAAAAATTTGAGTGCGGTCTAGTTCTTACTGGCACCGAGGCAAAATCGGTTCGGGGCGGACTGGCCAACCTCAAGGATTCTTACGGCCTGGTAAAGGACGGGGAACTTTGGCTGCTCAATGCCCACATCGGCCCCTATGAGCATGGCAATATCCACAACCACGCCCCTCTGCGGACCCGCAAGCTGCTCATGCACAAGGAGGAAATCCGCAAGCTGATCGGCAAGACCCAGCAAAAAGGATTAACCCTGATTCCGGTCCGCATGTACTTCAAGAACGGCAAAGTGAAGGTGGAACTGGCGCTGGCCAAGGGCAAGCAGCTTTGGGATAAACGGGAAACGGAGCGCCGGCGAACAGCCGATAAGGAGGCCCGTGAAGCGATTGGGCGAAGCCGGAAGCCTTAGGTTGAGTTCTCGGCAACGGACGGAAGTGTCGCGCGTCCGTGTGCGACTGCCATCAAAACCGTGAATCTAAAAACCGATATGCCGCTGGTGGGTGAGGCCCTGCAGCGGTTGGAGCGCGAGCTGGCGCTGGCGCGGCAGCAGAAAGCCACGCTGCTGAAGCTGGTACACGGCTACGGCTCGAGCGGAGAGGGCGGCGATATTCGGATTGCGGTGCAAAAGCGTTTGCTGGAGCTGGCGCAGAACGGCCAGATCCGCGCGTGCATTTTCGGCGAGAACTGGGCAAAATCGGACGAGTCAACCTGGAAGCTTCTGCAATCGCATTCTGAACTAAAGGGCGACTCCGATCTTGGGCGCCGCAATCGAGGAATCACGATTGTCGCGCTTTAGGCTCCAGACTCGGAGGGTAAGGGCGGTTCCATCGGCAAAGCAACTGGCTCAACCACTACGGGCGCCGGAGTGAAGGGCTGCAACGGAATGGGTTCGACCATATTCTGCAGATAATATGTCACCGCGACGCCGCGCTGCCAAAAGCGCGGGATCAACAAGAAAAGCAGCGTCAGTTGGCCGATAAGGACAGCGCCCAAGACGCTGGCGGGCGGCACCAACTTAATCCATAGAAGGATTCCGGCCACGCAAATAACTGCGGCCACAATCGTAATCAACACATAGCTGCCCAGCAGTTGTCCCAAATCGCGCCACGCATGCCGGAAGCCCGCGCCGATCGACCGGCGTACTGCGCGCTGGTCGCTAAGAACCACGTCGGTCTGCGCCAGGTCGAACCAGATGCGCAGCGCGGTCATCACCAAAAAAATCAGGCACCAACTCGCGAGCGAGACGTAGAACGGAAGCAATTCGTTCGTGCTCTCCTGAGCTCTCTTTAGCAGCGGAGCCCTCGTACCAAACAGTATTCCGGCCACAACCCCCATCACGATGCCGGCCACGATCAGTAGACGGATGAAGCGCCATAAGTTTCTTCCGCAAGCGCGAAAAAAATCTTCGCGCGGCAGCCGGTAACTAGAGGCATAACCCTGAAGCACGCCCGGCAGGAACACTACGGTTAAAGCGTAGAACAGCAGAGCAAAATGAAACGCCGACGCGGAAGAAGCCGCGGTGGGGCCAAACTCGGGACTTTCGAGCATGGCAATCAGCACGCCTATATCAAGGCCATGTAGCAGACGGCCGGCACGCAGGCTATGATCCAGAATGGCGTGCACCTGATTATTGAATGCGCCGGCGCCGAACCACGCCATGATTGCATTCAGTACATAGAACCAAAAAATGTAGCGCTTGTTATGCCGCGCCTTGCTCAGGCCCGCGCTTAGCAAACTCTGGTTGTGGTTCATGAATTTCCTGTCCCTCAGCCTGTCAGACCGCCCACCACGCCAGCGCCTGGCCCAACCACTGAGTCATAAACACCCAGTAGTTCGCCAATTTCCAAACCGGTTTTACGTGCGATTCAACGGTGTAACTGTTATTGAAGTCGTTGCGGTCGATCTGGATGGTGTGATCGGGATCGATCTCCGCCGAGACCACTTTGGCTTTTTTCTGATATTCGAACTTCGTCCAACGGCTTACACCATCCCAGTGTTCGCGGACGCTTTCACCATTGTCGAATTTGATCTCGACTTCCACGGGCATGACAAAATCTTCTTTGCGTTGCAGCCAGACGTAAGAGTGATAGACAGTATTCTTGTCGTCGCTCCCCACACTTTTTTTCTGGTCATACCAGTTCACCGGGAATGATTCGATTTTCAGCACTTTGTAATCCATCACCTGCGAGCCATAGATGGCCTGGTTGAAGTACCAGCGCAAATCCCGGCCGGAAACTTCCTCGATGGTTTTCAGGAAGTCTTCCTTGGTCGGATGTGTGAAGCGATATTTCATGAAGTAAACCCGCATTGCCTTCGCCATGGTGTCTTCGCCGATGATGCCTTCGAGGGTCAGCAGCACGCTTGCGGTTTTGCCGTAGGTGATTCCTCCGTAGGAGTTGAAGCTGTAATAGTCGTAGGCTTTCTGCGCGATCGGATCGAGGTCAGCCGCAACGATATAACCGAGCCGTTGCTCTCCGCGCTCGCCCAGGGTAGCGCCGGCTATGTTCAGCATCGAAGTGTCGCGGCCGAGAATTGAATCGAGAACCTTGACTTCGCTATAGCTGTTGATGCCTTCATCCATCCAGGCATCTTCAAATTCGTTGGTGGCCACCATGCCGTACCAGTACTGGTGACCGAACTCGTGCTCCACCACGACCTCGGGCAAGTAGGCTCCGTTCGGGCATGAACCAACTGGTGTCACCCGTAATGAAGGTTGGATACTCCATTCCGCCAGCGGCAGAATCGGGCTCGGGATCGACCAGCGTGATGGTCTTATAGGGGTAAGGCCCGTACCAGTTCTCAAAATGCTCCAGAGACTCCCGCAGAATTTTTTCGTGGCGATCCACCTGGCTCCAGTGCGCGGGTTGCATCAGGATAAGCATTCTCACCGGCCCCATCTGGCCTTGATAGACGCCGTCGTCTTTCACCTTGTAGCGCGGGCTGGCGGTCCAGCCGAAATCGTGGATGTCGTCTCCGTGGTAAGTGAGTGTCTTCGTGTTGTCGGGATTGTTCACCTCCGCAACTTTCACTCCGCTCGCGCCGACCACTTCATACTGCGGCAGAGTGAGCTTGACGTCATAGACCCCGAAATCGGCGAAGAACTCGGTCATGGCGTGGTACTGATGGCAGTTCCAGGCGCCGTGCCACCACACTCCAACTTTCGGAAACCATTGGCCACCCAGAACAAAATCGCGCTTCCAACCTGAGCGCGCCTGGGTTTCGGGAAACCTGGTCTGAAACGCGATCTTGAATTGCACGTAACCGCCCGCCGGAACCGGCTTGAGCAGAGGCAGATCCACCACGGTCTTGTCATCATTGTTGTTGTCGTCCGGCTGGATGTAGCGCAAGTGCGAAGTCAGATCGCCCTGTCCCACGACCTCCAGGCTCTTGATATCTTCCGAACCGTATTCTTTTTGCTCCCACTTGTCGTAGGCGACATCGCGGCTGCCGGCGACTTTCGCCTCGCGCACCCAGGTAGAGTTTGGCTGGAAGGCATTCTGATAAAGATGAAAGGGAAAATGTTCCAGCGCCTGCCCGGTTAAGTTGTGGTAGGTGAGCACCTCGGTTGCGTCAACCACGTGCGTGGTCGCGTTATAGTGGGCGTCGATCTCGTAGTGCACAACGCGCTGCGACATAGGCTGGGCGGCATTGATGGCCAATGTGGTGTCGGGAATCGCCAGCGCTCCAGAGTTGCTGGGTGAGGCCACTGCAGATGGAGCCGCGACCTTTGCGGTTGGCGCGGGAGTAGTTGCCTGGGGCGAACCGGCCCTGGCCTCATGTTCACGCACGGCCAACGAAATCGCGATCACTGAAATCACCGGGAGGAGAATAATCACCCACCGTATCTTCATGAATCACCCTCTGTTCTCACTGTGGGATGGATCATACCCCAGGCAGTTGAGCACAGTCATCCCGGAGGGTCTGAAAGAAATGCGATAGAGGCTGTTCGGAGAAAGCTTCCCGAACTATTGACCTTTGACGAGCGCAGCGCGCACAATCCCAAATCAAATTGGAGCGAACTTTGGAGCGCACCCTGGAACGCGTACGACAGGGCGGTGACGAACTCTTGCAGCACCCGGCATCGCAGAGCGTTGCAAGCAAGGGTGCGGCGCCCGCAAGCTTCTCCGGGGCCTGACATTCGGGCGCGAAGCTTGCGCAATTCCCTGCAAGCCGACGATACTAAGAGGTTGGCAAGAACCTAAACGACATCATGAAAACGACCATCTCTCTCTCGACGCCCGCTCAAATCGAAACCGAATCTCTTGTCGCCATCGTGCTGGATCACAGTGATCCGTCGAAAAACAAAAAGAAAGAAGAAAAAAGGCCTCATCTGAAACTCGCCACCGATGACGCGGCGGTGCAGTCAGTTGCGGCCGACCTGCTGGCCAGCGGCGAAATAAGCGGTAAGGGCTTCGAAACTAACTTGCTGCATAAGCCCGCCGGACTAAAAGCGAAGCGGCTGCTGCTGATCAGCGGCGGCGCCACGTCAAAATTCGGCAGTTATGATTTACGGCGCGTTGCCGGAACTGCGGTGCGCGCGCTCAAGTCGCGCGGAATTCGCAGCTTCGCCTTCATCGCCCCGTCCGGCATTCCAGCCGAAGAAGCGGCGCGTGCCATCGTAGAAGGCGCATCGGTCGGCAATTTCGATCCCGACTACTACCGCAGCGACCGCAAAGATCAAAAAATCGACGCGCTGACGATTGTCGCCGGAGGCGATGCCGATAAAGCGGCACTGGAAAAAATCGCGAGCGAAGCGCAGATCGTCGGCGAGTCACAGAATTTCACTCGCGACCTGGTGAACGAACCTTCCAACCGCATGACCCCCACTATTCTCGCCGACCGCGCCACGAAGATGTGCCAGGAGGTAGGGTTGAAATGTGAAGTATTTGGCGCCGACAAGATCAAGGAAATGAAGATGGGCGCATTCTGGAGCGTGGCGCAAGGCTCCGACGAGCCGCCGGCGCTGATCGTGATGAAATACGAACCTGCCGGGGCTCCCGAAAAGCCAGTCTTAGGGCTGGTGGGCAAAGGAATCACTTTCGATACCGGCGGTATCTCGATCAAGCCCGCCGATGGCATGGAGAAGATGAAATACGACATGGCGGGCGGCGCAACCATGATTGGCGCCATGCGCGCCATCGCCCTATTGAAGCCGAAAGTCAAAGTGATCGGCATTGTGTGCGCCACGGAAAATATGCCGTCGGGCAAAGCCCAGAAGCCGGGGGACGTGCAAATTGCCATGTCAGGCAAGTCGATTGAAATTATCAATACCGATGCCGAAGGCCGGCTGGTGTTGGCCGATGGTCTTTTCTACGCGCGGCAACTCGGTTGTACTCATCTGATCGATGCCGCAACCTTGACCGGCGCAGTTGTGGTTGCTCTGGGCTACACCAACGCGGGAGTCTTTGCCAACGACGACGCCATTTACGAGCGCTTTCACCAAGCCAATGACAAAGCCGGAGAAAAAATGTGGCGGCTGCCAGTCGATGACGAATACAAAGAGAATATCAAGTCGACGATTGCAGACATTGTCAATTCCGGTGGACGGTGGGGCGGAGCCATCAATGCCGCGATGTTCCTGAAAGAGTTCGCCGAAGACACGCCCTGGATTCATCTTGATATTGCAGGCACTGCCTGGATGGAAGATCAAAAGCCCTGGATCGCGAAAGGGCCGTCGGGAATTGCGCTGCGCAGTCTGGTTGAGTTTGTGAAAAGCTTCGCGAGCTAATCTCCGCGCTGGTAAAACAACCTGGTGTAACGATCACTCTGGAGGTGTCATTGAAGACATTAATGTTGGTTGGAGTTTTGCTGGTGGCGTTGGGGATAATCTCGTTTTTTGTGCCCTTCCCACGCTCCGAACATCACGGAGTAAGGTTTGGCGACGCACATGTCGGAATCACCACCCACGACCATCAAATGGTCCCTCCGTTCGTGAGTATCGTTTTAGTTGTCGTGGGGGCCGGCTTGATGATTGCCGGGAGAAAGAGCTAGTCCGGATAACCGGAACACGGCGATTCTACTTAATGGTCGCTTGATCGAATGCTTTCTCTAAATTGGTGACCAGCGGAGCTTCGCCTTGCTGCAATCCGTTTCGGCCCATCATGCGCCATAGATACTGATCCTGCGGCCAGCCGTGCGCATCGTAGACCGCAAGGACGTCCTCTGACGGGCGACTCGTGACCATGAGCACGATATCGGCCTGCCATGGTTCATAGACAACAATAAACTTTCCCCACTTCTGCATCGCATCCTGCACCGTGCTGATGGCCTGCCGATCTTCCTGCAAGAGATTGATATTGAATTGGTTGCCATCGTAGCTGGTTACGTAGACGTAACGAGCATTCACCAGAGTGCCGGGAAATGGCGGCGTACTCTCTGGCTTCGGTGGTTTGGGGGTGGCCGCGGCCAATGTCGTCACGAGCAACACAACGGGTATTAGCCGCCAGATGGTTTTGTTTTTCATAAAGGAACGACGGATTACGACACCTTAATGTCTTAGATGGCCCGTAGCGATTCAACGTTGCCCGCCGACAACTCATTGAGCAGAGACATATTCAGGCGCCAAACCTCTCGGCCGCGCGAGCCTTGGCCTTTGCGGCTTCCTCTTCGCGATTCTTCGGCGGAGCGTTGGTTTCAAGAGAATGCAACAGGCGAGATGAAATCTCGGCAATCTCCTCAACTGCAGCCAGGAACGGCCCCTCGTTGGTTTTCGACGGCTTATTGAAACCGGTAATCTTTCTCACGAACTGCAGTGAAGCGGCCTGAACTTCCTGGTCGTTAACCGGAGGATCGAAGTTAAATAACGTCTTGATATTTCTGCACATTCGGTGAGACCTCGATATGTCAGAGCCTCAAAAGCTTGAGTTCTTTTCGCTTCTACAATTTTAGCGCTGAATATTGCCGTCAGGATTTGGCTGCTGGATTTGATTGACAATTTTTCGAACGGCTTCAATCACTTGGTCAGGACGGTCGAGCTGGATGTAATGCCCGCTGTTCTTCGCCATCACGTGGATGCTTTGCGTGGAGAGTTGCGCCAACTCATTCTGCATCTGTTGCCAGGCCTCATTGGCGGGCTTAACCAGATCTTCGGGCAAGTCGTACTGAGGCGTGTCGGGGTCCTGCGATAAGACGGCAAGAGGAAGTTTGCCAAGCGTGCCGGAGGTCGCGGTTTCCGCGGCGCTCTCCGGAGTTGCCTTGAGTTCAGCCACGCTTTCATGCGCGTTGCGAAAATTGCACTCGGCAGCGCGGACCTCGGCGTCGTTGCCACAAAATCCAATGAGGCGAGGCAAGCCGAAGGGCATGATGGATTCCAGAAACTCTTGTTCCCGCAGCCAGCTTGCGTCCAGGTCGTTTAAAGCTGCAGGAAAACGTTTCCGCTGCTCGGGATGCGATGCGTCGACCAGGACCATGCCAGCGACTTCGCTGCGATAAAGGCTGGCGAAAAGGCGCACATCGTATCCGCCCATCGAATGCCCAACCAGAACATAAGGCGGGGGAACGCCGGCGTTGTGCAGGAGAATATGCAACTCCTCGGCGATGTCTCTGCTGGTGCGCGCGCGCGGACTGGCATTACTGTAGCCAAGGCCTGCACGATCGTAGGAGCAGACACGCGTGAAATTTGCGATCGGAGGCTGAACCTTGCGCCAGATCATGTAGCTATCGCCCAGGCCGGAGTCGAGAATGACGCTGGGACTTCCCTGCCCCGTGCAATCAATGTGCAATTTGTAGCCGCCGACATCGACCAGGCGACCGGGCATGGGATGGGCGTGACGATCGCGGGCCTTTCCGATTGACTGGTACACTGCGCCGGCGATTGCGAGCAGGACAAAGAAGAGGAGTATGGCTATGCCGATGTTGCGAAGCCAGGGTGAGGATTGGGTTGAGGAATGAGCAAGCGTCATTTCATTACTATCGAATCATTACTATCGAAGCAGCGCGGGTGAGCGCGTCCGAACTCCGCATTCCAGGCTACATCACCGGCGGTACGGTGATTCCCATCACCGCCAGGGTGCGAATCAGTTCCCGGCGGAGAACGGCAGCTGTGGCCAGGAGGAATTGCTTTCGTTGCTCATCAGCTTCGCTGAGTATGGGATGACGATGATAAAAGGTATTGAAAAGTTGCGCCAACTGGAAGGCGTGCTTAGCCAGGTATGCGGGTTCGGTCGCGGCGATGCACTGGCTCACAACGTAGGATGTTTTCGAAGAGGCGAGCCAGAGTTCCCAAAGCTCCGTCCCATTCCCGCCGCTCAGAAATTCCGCGAAGTCCGCGGGCAAGAGCCTGGTCGCGATGTCCTTACAGAAGGCGTCAGGATCGATCCCGGCTTTCTTGAAAATGCTGGTGGCGCGGACCACGGCGTATTGCGCGTACGGCCCGGTTTCGCCTTCGAAGCTGAGCGCTTCTTTGAAGTCGAAGGCGATCACTGATTGTTTAGTGAACTTCAGCATGAAGTAGCGCAGCGCGCCGACGGCGATTTGCCGGGCAATGGAAAGGCGCTCAGCATCGGGGAGTTGAGGGTGACGGGAGTCGACTTCGCTCTTGGCGGAGACGATGAGTTGATCGATTAGGTCATCGGCTTTAACGCCAAAACCTTTCCGGCCGCTCACCTCAATGTAAGAGCGCGTCTTATCCTCTTCGCTGATCGTGTATCCAAGTTCGGCGGCGCAGCGCGGGGTGAGAGCAACCATCTCATAAGAAAAATGCGTGTAATGATCGGCGGCCTCATTGTGGCCCAGTCGGCGTAGAGCTTCGATCACGGTATTTTGCGCCTCGGATTGGCGGGCATCGATCACGTTGTAGATTTCGGCGACGTCGCCAAAGTGGGGATGATCTTTTTCACCATGAGTGGAAGAAATCCAGCATTCGTGCTGATTCGGATAACGGTAAAACTTCCGGTATCCGAAATCGCGTCCGAGCAAACCGAACTTCCACATGTGGTAGGCAATGTCTTTGCCAACATAGCCGACCGTGCCATTGGAGCGGACAATTACTTTCTGATCTTCCTCGGAAATCTTTTCAGCCTGCTCTAACGCTCCCGAGTCCTCTGCGGTTGAAGCCGTTCCGGCGCGGCGCATCACCCAGCAACCCCTATTCTTGCCTTCATTCTCATAGGTGAGCACTCCGGAGTCTTTCAACTTGGTAAAGGCAGCGTCCCAGAAATGCAGATGCAAAATTTCGCTTTCGCGGGGCAGGAAGTCATACTCGATGTCGAGACGATCCATGGTTTCGAGGTGACGGCGGAGCACTGCGGTCGAGATCAGCTCGGCAATTGCCGCCGTTTCGCTGGCCGCATCTTCAATTGCGTGCAAGCTTTGAGCGCGGAGTTGCAGGTTTTGCTTATTTTGTTCGTACCACTGCGAAACGCGGGCGTAGAGGTCCCAGCAGTAGTAATCAAAGCGGGGTTGCTGCGCGAGATCTACAATCTGAGCCCGCGATTGCTTTTCGATTTGCGTGAAGCCAACGACGACGTCGGCCACCTGCACGCCGGTGTTGTCGATGTAATTCTGCACGTCGACTTCCCTGCTTGCATGGCGCAGTAGGCGGACAAAAGTATCGCCCAGGATGGCATTGCGCAAATGACCGATGTGGGCGGCTTTGTTGGGATTGATACTGGTGTGCTCGACGAGAATTTTTCCGGCCGCCGGGGAGGCTGGCGGATTACGATCGGCGGCGAGGGCCGTTGCCATCCAGTCTCGATCGATTCTGACATTCAGGTAGCCGGGAGGGGCAACTTGCATGTCGGCGATGCCCTCGATGGCGCCGATCTGGGCGCGAATGGCCTCAGCAATCTTGAGTGGGGCGGCGCGCAGTGGCTTGGCAAAAGGAAATAACGGAATAGCGAAGTCGCCGAGTTCCACTTTTGGAGGTTGTTCGATGATCACCTTCGGAAGAGTTGCGCCCGGATAAACGCGGACGAGCAACTCCTGAATCCGCTGGGCCAGACGCTGTTCGAGATCGAGATACAAGGCTTTCCCCTGAGCTGTTTGAGAAGATAGTGATTTTAGCAGAGGGCGCAGCAGGTGCTGGTTTGACGGAGAATGAAGCCTTCCCTATGATGAAAAATCAATCTTGGTTCGTAATTTCTATGCGTATTGCCTACCTCGAGTGTTTTTCCGGGATGAGTGGCGACATGTTCCTGGGCGCGCTGGTAGACGCTGGAGTGTCGCCCCACTTACTGGCAGACACGGTCGCGGCATTGAAATTAGGGGCACGGCTGGAAATATCGCGCGTCTTGCGTAACTGGATTTCGGCTACGAAGGTAGATGTTTGGATCGATGGTGAGAAAGATTTGCCGCGCGACGAGTACTGGGAGGAAAAAGCAGCCGCGGCTCGACCGCATACGCATTCGCATGAGCATTCCCACGGAGAAGCGCGTGGGAATCAGGCTGATCCGTCGCTTTTGGCTGATTCTCTGCCTCATCAGCACTCTCACTCGCATGAACACGGTCGAGGGCTAGCCGAGATTCGCAAGATCATTTTTGCGGCATCGATTTCGGATGCCGCGAAGAAAACTTCGATCGCCATCTTTGAGGGGCTGGGCGCGGCCGAGGCGAAGATTCACAGTAGCTCCATCGAAAGCGTTCACTTCCACGAAGTGGGTGCAGTAGATGCCCTAGTCGATATCATCTGTGCAGCGGTGGGAGTTGAAGCCCTCGGTGTAGATGAGATTGTCTGTTCGCCGCTCAACGTAGGCGGCGGAACCGTGAAGTGTGCGCACGGAACATTTCCCATTCCGGCTCCAGCAACTGTTGAATTGCTCGCCAACGCGCCAGTCTACTCAACCGGAATCCAGGCTGAACTGGTCACACCCACGGGAGCGGCGATTGTGAAGACACTGGCTTCGCGCTTCGCGGCGTTTCCGGAGATGAAGATTGTGAAGTCCGGGTATGGGGCGGGATCGCGGGATTTTCCCGGGCATCCAAATGTGGTGCGGTTGACAGTTGGCGAAGCCCGCGGGAGCCCTCTGGCCGCGAAGACCGCATGCGAGACGATTACGGTGCTCGAGGCGAATCTGGACGATCTGAATCCCCAGGTGTTCGGTTATGTGATGGACCGGCTGCTGGAGGAGGGCGCGCTCGATGCTTTTGGTATGCCGGTACAGATGAAAAAAAATCGTCCGGGAATGTTGCTGACAATATTGTGCAAACCCGAAGACGCAAGCAAACTCACGCAATTGGTGTTTACTGAGACCACCACCCTGGGAGTGCGGCGCCGTGAGGAGATGCGGCAGACTTTAGCCAGACGTTGGGAAAGAGTGGGAACACGCTGGGGCAACGTGAGAGTCAAGATCGCGAGCATGAACGGAACGGTCACCAACTATGCTCCGGAGTACGAAGATTGCCGGCGCATCGCCGCGGAGCATCATGTGCCGCTGAAGCAGGTGATGGTCGAGGCAGTCGAAGCCTATTTGGACAAAGGCCGGCGATAGATCACAACGCACAAAATGATCGGAACCATCGGGCCTGCATTTTCGCGCGAAAGCTGGCAATGAAGCGAGCATGAGCAGAAAGTTCTACATCACGACGCCGATTTACTACGTCAACGCGCGCCCTCACATCGGGCACGCCTATACAACCATCGCCTGCGACACGATTGCGCGACGGCAGCGACTGCTGGGCGCAGACACGTTTTTCTTGACCGGCACCGACGAGCACGGGCAGAAGATCGAACGCGCGGCACAGGCCGCCGGGAAAACTCCGCAGCAATATGCCGACGAGATTTCAGCGGAGTTCCGGCACTTGTGGAAGCGGATGGGCATTTCGAACGACGACTTCATACGCACTACGGAAGAACGGCACAAAAAACGCGTGCAGGAACTTTTCCGGCGGCTTCGCGACAACGGCTACATTTATAAGGGGACTTATACCGGGCAATATTGCGTGTCGGACGAACTCTATGTGGATGGCGCACAGCCCGGCGACCCATGTCCCACCTGCGGGCGCATCACCGAGACGGTGAAGGAAGAAAACTACTTTTTCAAGCTGTCGACGTTCCAGGACAAGTTGCTGGCGCTCTATGCGAGTCCGGAATTTATTCGGCCCGAGGCGCGACGCAATGAGGTGATATCGTTTGTGCGCTCAGGGCTGCGCGACTTGTCCATCAGCCGCTCGACCTTTACCTGGGGCATTCCCGTGCCTGACGATCCCAAGCACGTGATTTATGTGTGGCTGGACGCGTTGGCAAATTATATTACCGCGATCGGTTATGGATCTGCGCACGCCGGAGCGCAGGAGGCGTTCAAGAAGTTCTGGCCTGCCGATGTGCAGATGATTGGAAAAGAAATCGTCCGGTTCCATTGCGTGTATTGGCCGGCCTTCCTGATGGCGGCGGGCCTGGCCATGCCCAAGGCGATCGTGGCCCACGGCTGGCTGCTGTTTGAAGAGAGCAAGATGTCGAAGTCGCGCGGCAATATCGTACGCACGGAGACGATTCTGGACGTGCTGGGCGCCGACGCGCTGCGATATTTTCTGCTGCGCGAAGTTGTGTTTGGTCAGGATGGATCGTTTTCCTTCGATGCGCTGGTGCAGCGTTACAACTCCGACCTGGCGAATGGGCTGGGAAATCTGGCCAGCCGCACGCTGACCATGATCAATCGCTATTTCAAGGGCGAGGTTCCGGGTATATCAGAGACCGCCTCTAAATCCGCAGCTGACGATGCCATCGCCGAGACGGCGCGGAGGACCATTCGCGAATTTGCGGCGCTGTTCGATCAGTTCCATTTCTCGCGCGCGCTTGAAAACGCCTGGGCGTTAGTCGCGGCCGTGGACAAATACATTGTTGCGAACGAGCCTTGGGCGCTGGGCGAGAAACAGGATGAACAGAGCCGCACCCGTTTGGCGACCGTGCTCTATACGGCGGCGGAGGCATTGCGGATTGTCACGGCACTCGCGTATCCAGTCATGCCCGACGCGGCGGCGAAGATCTGGTCGCAGATGGGATTAGGCGACATCAAGAAACTGGCACTGAACGAACTGGCATGGGGACAACTGCCGCACGGAACGAAGCTCGGCGAAGTGCGGCCTGTGTTTCCGCGTGCAGACAAGAGCGCGATTGAAAGGATGCAGAGGATGGAAGAAGAACAAAAACTTGCACCGGCGGCGGAAGTTCCGGCGCCAGTGGCAGCGACTCGCGCGCCAGCAGATTCGACGCAGACCGCTTCCTCGGTCGCGGCTCCGGCGGCTGCTCCGGCAAACGACAAGATTTCCATCGATGACTTCAGCAAGATTGAGCTGCGCGTTGGAGTGGTGAAAGTTGCCGAGAGAGTGCCCAAGGCGGACAAGCTTTTGCGATTGGAGGTTGATATTGGAACCGAAGTGCGCCAGGTTCTGGCCGGAATCGCCGAAGCCTATGCGCCAGAGACGCTGGTTGGGAGGAAGGTGGTGATCGTCACCAACCTGGCGCCGCGCAAGCTGCGCGGAATGGAATCCAATGGAATGATCGTTGCGGCTTCTGTCGATGGCGGGAAGCCGGTTCTGGCAAGCTTTTTGGAGGATGTGCCGGTGGGGGCGAGGCTGAAGTAGGCCGAGTCGCGGAATAGGAAGTAAAACTGAAGCCAAGCTTCCGCTCGGCGTGGACCGGGGGCGCCCCCACACGGGCTCGTCGCACGCGTTCCCACTTGGCGGCTGCTTCCACACGGCGAATTCACCATGTTTGTAGATTCCCACGCACATCTCGACGGCCAACAGTTCCACTCCGACCGCGAGCAGGTGATTGCCCGGGCACGCGAGGCCGGGGTGCAAACCATCGTAGCCATCGGCAACGGCGACGGCCCCGATCAGGTCGATTGCGGAATTCGGCTGGCGGAGAAATACGACTTCATTTACGCGACTCTCGGCATTCATCCGCATGAGGCGAGGCTTGCCGATGATGCCGCATACCAGAATATGCAGCGCCTGGCGCGTCATCCGAAAGTCATTGCGTGGGGTGAAATTGGACTCGATTATTACTACAACCATTCGCCACGAGACCTGCAAAAGGAAGTATTTATCCGGCAGATGGAGTTGGCGGCAGCTGCCAGGCTGCCGATTGTGATTCACTGCCGTCCCTCGGAAGCCAGCGAAGATGCGTGGCAGGATTGTCTTGCATTGATGCGGGAGCATTGGGCGGCCACGGCACTCGGAGGAATTCTGCACTGCTTCACCGGCGCCTGGCCGCAAGCCGAGAGCGCGCTCGATATGGGCTTCATGATTTCGTTTGCCGGGAATATAACGTTTCCCAAGGCGCAGCAAATTCGCGATGTGGCCGCCGAGATTCCGCTGGAGCGCATGCTCATCGAGACGGACTCACCATTTCTCGCTCCGGTGCCGCATCGCGGCAAGCGAAACGAACCCGCGTTCGTGAGTGAAACAGCCAAAAGGCTGGGGGAATTGCGCGGGCTGACCACAGAGGAAATCGGGCGGCAAACAAGCCAGAATTTCTACAGATTTTTCAAATTGGCTGAAATCACTGAAAGCAAAGTTTCGGCACCCTAACCCCTTCTTCTGATACGCTCAAGAGTCATATTCCATCTTTTCAGAAAGAATTGAAATCCGATGCCTGACAATACTTTTGACATCGTGAGCAAGATCGATCTGCAGGAGGTATCGAACGCCATCCAGCAGGCATTAAAGGAAATTCACACGCGCTTTGACCTGAAGGACTCGAAATCCAATATTGAACTGGAGAAGGATGCGATCGTGCTGCACTCGGCCGACGAGTATAAGTTGAAGGCGGTAAACGATATTTTGCAGCAGAAATTGGTGAAACGCGGCGTGTCATTGAAAGGGCTGACTTACGGTGCGGTGGAACCCGCCGCGGGCGGAACGGCCAAACGAAAAATAACTATGCAACAGGGAATTGCCATCGAAAAGGCGCGGGAGATTGTGAAGTTGGTCAAGGATTCCAAGAAAAAAGCGCAAGCGTCGATCCAGGGCGACTTGGTGCGGATCAGCAGCAAGGACCGCGACACGCTGCAGGAAGTGATCGCAACGCTGCGCCAACACGATTTCGGAATCGACTTGCAGTTTATGAATTACAGAACGAATTGAAAGCGGACAGGGAGCAGAAGTTTTGAGCGCACCGCCGATCATTAACGGCAAAGAAGTCTTCGATCTGCTGCATGATGATCTTGCGGCCCTCGAGGACGAGTTCGGACAGGATACGGTTTCCGGGGTGCAGGGGATCACCGAGATTGGCGAGTATCTACGCGCCGGCGGTGGAAAACGGATCCGTCCGGCACTTCTTTTTCTTTCCTCCAAGCTGTTCCATTACCAAGGGCGCGGAGCGGTGCGACTGGGAGCCGTAGTCGAGATTATTCATACTGCCACGCTGGTGCACGATGACATCATCGATGAAGCCAGCACCCGCCGCGGGCGTCCTGCGGCCAACACGCAATGGGGCAATTCGAAATGCGTCTTGGCGGGCGACTGGCTGTACATGCAGGCCTTCAAGGTTGCGGTGCAGGAACGCAACTTCCGCATCCTCGATGCGCTCATCGAATTGACGCAACAGATGGTGGAAGGCGAATTGCTGCAGATGGAAAAACTGGGGAAGGCGATCACGCTCGACGAGTATTTCGATCTGATTTTCCGAAAAACTGCCTGCCTGTTTTCGGTGTGCATGCGACTGGGCGCGATTCTGGGAGACGCGACGCCCGCGCAAGAAGAAGCTTTGGGCCGGTATGGACACGATCTGGGAATGGCCTTTCAGATCGTGGACGACGTACTCGATCTGACCGCGTCAGAAAACGTGCTCGGCAAACCCGTAGCCAGCGATCTGCGGGAAGGCAAGGCCACTATGGCGGTGATCCATTCGCTGGAGCGCTGCACCGCGGAGGAACGAAGCAAAATTGAAACCATCCTGCGCGACCGGGCTTTCAATGGAGTGAGCCACGGGCAGATCATGGAAATTTTGCAACGCTACGGTTCACTCGAAGCAGCAAGCGAGCGGGCTGCGCGCTATGCGGAGTCGGCGCAGAAAGCGATTTGCACCTTCCCGGACTCTGAAATCAAGCGGGCATTGCTGTGGGCGCCCGAGTTCGTGATCTCGCGCGAGAAATAGGCGCCGGAGCTCCGAGCTGACACTCGAATCGCTATCCACCAGAAACCGGCTTTAGCGTCTCAGACACAAGCCGGCTTTTTCTGACTTTTTGGAACCACCACTCCCTGGCGCTTCGGAGCAACGGTCGGCTTTGCTATATTGAAACCTTTCCTGATTTTCTTTATCCAACCTTCCCTATGAATCTGATTTCTCTTATGTCGCACCATGGCTATGCCTTGACGTTCGGGCTGTTGTTGGCGGAGGCGATGGGACTTCCCTTTCCGGCTGCTCTCGCGTTGGTGGCGGCCGGAGCCGCAGTGGGGGCCCACGCACTATATGGTCCCTACGTAGTCCTGGCGGCCATTACGGCTTTGGTGCTGGGAGATTCGGTTCAGTTCTGGCTGGGACGATACATGGGTTGGGCCCTTCTGGGATTTCTGTGCCGCGTATCGATCAATCCGGAAACTTGCATTCTGCGATCGGCGGAATCGTTCTATAAGCGTGGCAAGATCACACTGATCATTGCGAAGTTTGTTCCCGGGGTGAATACCATGGCAGCGCCCCTGGCCGGCAGCATGAAGATGCGCTTCTGGCAATTTCTGCGTTTGGATTTCCTGGGCGCGTTGGTGTATGGAATGTCCTACATTTTGCTGGGATATCTTTCCCGCGATTTTCTGGCGGCCATATTGCGCGGCTTTCACGCAGCGGGACGGGCCATGGAAGTTGTGATTGTCGCCGCACTGGCTGCTTACGCGATTTACCGCATTCTGCAATATCGCAAAAACAAGGTGTATAGCGTGGTGCCGCGGGTACAGGTGGAAGAGTTGGCACGGCGGTTGGCTTCCGAGGACGGGAAACGGGTGCAGATTGTCGATGTCCGCAGCCACGGGTACTACGACTCCGGGGGAGCGCGCATCAAGAATTCCATCCGCATCGAGCCCAATAATCTTGAACAGGAGATCAAGAATCTTCCCAAAGATAAGGACATTTATCTTTACTGCACTTGAGCACGCGAAGCGACCAGCGCCCGGGTGGCGCACCTGCTGCGGGAAAAAGGATTCAACACGTTCGTGATCGTCGGCGGATTAACCGCCTGGCGAAAGGCCGGTGAACCTGTGGAGTCCGTTCCAGAAAACGATCTGGTCAAACTGCCGACTTTTAGTTGAATTCTGGCCAGTGCTTGACGACACGAAACGAGTTGCGGTCGCGAAAATCCGCCTTTGCGATTGCGCGGCCGCAACTTTCCAGGGCACGAGCCAACCACCGGGGTGCGACGGGTGAAGAAACACTATTTGGCCGGCGTAACTGACTTCACCATAATCGTGTCTCCGTTGGGCGTACCCTTCACCGTCGCGTTTTCCCAAGCCAGCTTATTGAGCTCGTCGAGCGAGGCTTGATCCGAGGTGTCGAGGGTATACACTTTGTCGCCGACCACTAAAGCGTACTTGGCTCCCTTCTTTACGCAGGCACGAACACAGGTGGCGGGGTCGATTCCCTCCTGGTGTTTGGCGCCGCACATGGCGTCGCTGACCTTCCCGGTAAAAGTCTTCGTGCTTGCAGCAAGAGCCGGCAGAACCGACAATCCGGCGCACAATATTACGGCCGCCATCCAAACTTGCAACATCCGCAAACGTGACATTACTCCTCCTTGTCGTGCGCAAACCCACGCGCTCCTTTTATTTGGATGCATTCGCGTGGAAAATCTATACTCCCTTTTATGGTCTCGAATAAAGAAATAGAAATCAAGTTTCGGGTTGCCGAAGCCCGAACTCTAGCCCGCAAGCTGCACCAAGCCGGATTTCGCCTGGTTACACGCCGGACCCATGAAATGAATACTTTGTACGATCTTCCCGGCGAACAGTTGCGCAAGCGCAAGGAGCTGCTGCGGCTGCGCAAGTACGGCAAGCAGTGGATACTCACCCATAAAGCCGGCAAAAAAGTTGGACGCCACAGTAGCCGCGAAGAGTTGGAGACGCCAATAGGCGATGGGAAACAAACAGAATCAATCCTGCGGGCACTGGGATATGCGCCATCCTTCCGCTATGAAAAATTTCGCGCCGAGTGGACCGATGGGGAAGGGCAAGTTGTGGTCGATGAAACGCCGGTTGGAAACTTCTGCGAGATCGAGGGGGCCCCGCGCTGGATTGATCGTACGGCGAAAAAGCTTGGCGTGACGGCGGCCGACTATATCACGAAGAATTATGCGGAACTGTTTCTGGAGTGGAAACAGAAAACGAAGAGTCCTACAGCCGATATGACGTTCAAAGCAGTGAAGGCACGAGCGTAGACAGCTCGATGCGTACTTCTCGCGCGATTTGTGGCCTCAGGCACCATGACACTTCTTAAATTTCTTGCCGGAGCCGCAGGGGCAAGGGTCGTTGCGGCCAACCTTTTCCTGCGAGCGTACGACTTGCTGAACCGGAGCGGCGTCACCGCCTCCGGCCATGCGCGCCTGTTCGAGTTCGCGACGCTTGCGGCGCATGAAAGCTTCTTCCAGTTCGTCGGCCGAAGTTGCGACCAGGCGCGGGCGATGTCCATTGCCGCCGCTTCCCTGTCCAGCCGGAACTCCACTCTCCAGCCCTCGACTGCTGGGGTCGCCTCCCTGCGGGCCGGTAGGGCCTGGCTCGAGCGGACGTTCGAGAATCTGCATCAGGTAAAGGTAGCGAGCCGTATCTTCCTGAAAGCGCTCCAGCATGGCCTCGAACATCTCGAACGATTCTTTCTTGTACTCGACCAACGGATCGTGTTGACCGTAGCCGCGCAGGCCAATGCCTTCCTTCAGATGGTCCATGCTGAGCAAGTGATCTTTCCACTGTGAATCGAGCACACTCAGCATGATCATGCGCTCGTGATGGCGCATGGCATCGGGGCCGATCAGTTTTTCCTTTGCGTCGTAACGCTCCTTCAGCTTTTCGAAAATCGCATCGCCGAGTTCCTGCCGGTTCAGCACCTCAGGCTTCACGCCTTCGGCAAGAAAATCAACCCCAAAGCGCGTGAACACTGCATCTTTCAGCCCTTTGATGTTGAAATCATCCGCATGGGCCTTGGGCGGGCAAAATTCTTCCATCAGGTCTCCAAGAATAGCGGAGACGTAATCTTCGAGGATGAGATCTTTCTGGTCCATGCCCTCGAGCAGGCGGCGGCGCAGGCCATACACGGCCTCGCGCTGTTTATTCATCACGTCGTCATACTCGAGCAAATGTTTGCGGGATTCGAAGTGCTGGCTCTCGACCGCCTTCTGCGCCGTCTCGATGCGGCGGCTGATCAGCTTCGATTCAATCGGAATACCCTCTTCCATGCCCAGGCGTTCGAGAAGCTTAGACACCCACTCCTTGGCGAAGATGCGCATCAGGTCATCTTCAAGCGCGAGGTAAAAGCGCGAGGAGCCGGGATCGCCCTGGCGGCCAGCGCGTCCGCGAAGCTGATTGTCAATGCGGCGTGACTCGTGGCGTTCGGTGCCGAGAATGTGCAGGCCGCCAACGGCGGTCACCTCGTCGTGCTCCTTATCGGTCTGCTCTTTGTAACGGCTGAAGACATCGGCCCACTGGTCGGTCGGCACCGTATATTCGTTGCCGTTGTAGTAGAAAATGGAAGTAGTCCCATCTTCCTGCGGACCTTCGATCTTGCCTTGGGCGACGCGCAGCTGCTGCGCGATCCCCTTTTTTACCAACTCCTGCTTGGCCATGAATTCAGGATTGCCGCCGAGCAAAATATCGGTGCCGCGGCCCGCCATATTGGTCGCGATTGTGACCATGCTCTTGCGTCCCGCCTGGGCCACAAATTCAGCTTCGCGCTCGTGAAATTTGGCATTCAGGACAACGTGTTGCTTCAGCCCTTTCTTCTTCAACAATTCGGAAAGCCGCTCAGATTTTTCAATCGAGGTGGTGCCGACCAGCACCGGCTGACCGCTCTCATGAAGCTTCTGAATTTCATCCGCGACCGCAAAGTACTTTTCTTTTTCGGTGCGGAAAACGACGTCGGGATTCTCCAGACGCAGCAACGGCTTGTTGGTTGGGATGACAATGACGTCCAGCTTGTAAATGTTGTCGAATTCCGCGGATTCCGTTTCCGCGGTTCCGGTCATGCCAGAGAGCTTCTTGAACATGCGAAAGTAATTCTGGAACGTGATGGTGGCCAGCGTCTGGTTCTCGCGCTCGATTTTGACGCCCTCTTTGGCTTCGATGGCCTGGTGCAAGCCGTCAGACCAGCGGCGGCCGGGCATCATGCGTCCGGTAAACTCGTCGACAATGATGACTTCGCCGTCCTTGACCACGTACTCCACGTCGCGACGATACAGTGCGTGCGCTTTCACCGCAGTTTCGACGTGGTGCTTGAGGGGCCAATTCTCCGGGTCGGCAATGTTGCCGATGCCGAGAAGTTGCTCAACCTTCGTCCAACCTTCGTCTGTAATTGAGATGTTGCGATGCTTCTCATCCACCACGAAGTCTCCGGTGAGCTGTGAAGGCTCGCCAGGAGCAACTTCAAGCTCCTCGCCTTTTTCGAGCTTCGGGATGATTCGATTCACGCGGTAATATTTGTCGGTCGATTCCTCACTCGCTCCTGAAATGATGAGCGGGGTTCGCGCTTCATCGATGAGAATGGAGTCGACTTCGTCGACGATGGCGAAATTGTGGCCACGCTGCACGCAGTCTTTGATATCGAACTTCATGTTGTCGCGCAGGTAGTCGAAGCCAAACTCGTTGTTGGTGCCGTAGGTCACGTCGGCGGCGTACGCGGCGCGGCGTTCTTCGTCATCGAGGTCGTGGACGATTACGCCCACCGTAAGGCCAAGGAACCGATAAAGCTTACCCATCCATTCGGAGTCGCGCTTGGCCAGATAGTCGTTGACGGTAACCACGTGCACGCCGCGCCCGCTGAGAGCATTGAGATAGACGGGAAGAGTGGCAACCAAAGTTTTGCCTTCTCCAGTCTTCATTTCAGAGATCATGCCCTTGTGCTGCACCATGCCACCGATCAACTGCACATCGAAGTGGCGCATGTTGAGCACCCGGCGGCCGGCCTCGCGCACCACCGCGAACGCTTCAACCAGGATTTCATCCAGAACTTCCTGCAGAGACTCGTAATCCTCTTTCTGAATTCGCTTCACACGATCGAAATCGTCTTCCACTTCTGTTTGCGCGTTCGCCGCCGCGGCCGCCGTGACCCGACTCATCCGTTCCTG
Organism: uncultured Acidobacteriota bacterium; assembly: GCA_963756015.1. Taxonomy (GTDB): domain Bacteria; phylum Acidobacteriota; class Terriglobia; order Terriglobales; family Acidobacteriaceae; genus Sulfotelmatobacter. Next base: position 4,533,778 of record CAVWMB010000006.1, on the reverse strand, counting down.
AATTCGTTGCCGAAACTCATTCGTCTTGGCCAAAAGTTCTGCGTCGGTGAGAGTTTGCATCTGCGGCTCGAGAGCATTGATGGCCCGGACCTTCGGCATCAAGTTCTTGACGACTCGCTCGTTCTTGGTCCCAAAGACCTTGCCAATCAGAGTGTTAATCAAACTTTTTGATCCTTCGGAGGGCAGGAATTGCCCTGGCGTATCCTCTTTAGCCTAGCATATATAGATGCAAAATAAGGTTGACTGGAACCTCGTTCGGGATTGCCGCTCCCCGGCAATTCCATGAGTACCTTGTGTCGAGTTGGCCGTCTCAATGGTTATCATAATGGCGCTTACTGGCGGTAGGTAGATCGATTCCGGGGCGCACGCCGACTCGTTTTTCGTGTATATTCCCCACGACCCATGCCAACTTTCTACGACCGTTTTGTCGAGTGCGCAGAGCGCTGGCCGAATAACATCGCTCTTGAAATCCAGCGCCGCCATCGCGTCGAGAGCTACACCTACGCTGAGGTTCGCCGGATGTCGGAGTCGATCGGGCGATGGGTTACCGAGAGTAAGTTTGCGCGCGGATCGCGCCTGGCGATCCTGGCAGATAACCATCCGCGATGGGTCGCGGCCTATCTGGGAATCATTGCCGCAGGATGCACGGTTGTCCCGCTGGATATTACTTTGCATCCCGACCAACTCGCCAAGCTCTTGAAGGATAGCGGCAGCTCTGCGTTGTTTTGTGACACGCAACATGCCGAGGTCTCGCGGCTGGCAGTTGCAACTCTGAAGACAGGGCTGATCCTAATGGACCCGGACCGCATGCCGGAACCCACAGTGGTTGAGTGGATGGGAAATCTCCCGGCGATTTTTCAGTCGGGCCCGGGAGCATTCAGGCCTTATCCCTCGGCAGCCGATGACATTGCTTCTCTGCTGTACACGTCAGGGACGACCGCCGACCCGAAAGGCGTAATGCTGACGCACGCCAATCTGCTTGGCGAAGTGGAGGCAGTATTTAACTGGGTGAATATTGGGCCGGACGATGCGCTGCTTGGGGTGCTGCCCATGTTTCACGTTTTGGCTCAGATGGCGAACCTGATGCTTCCACTGGTGAAGGGCGCGCGAGTCGTCTATCTCGAAACGCTGAACACTACTGAGCTGCTGCGATCTCTTCAGGAGCGTAACATCACCGCCTTTGCCGTGGTGCCGCAGTTTTTCTATCTGATTCATGAGCGGATATTTCAGGAAGCCGCGAAGCGAGGGTTTATCGCGGTAAAGATTTTACGGGGGCTCATGAGCGCCAACCGCAAGCTAAGAAAAGTAGGAGTGAATGCAGGCACGCTTTTGTTCCGTAAGGTTCATGAGACTTTAGGCAAGAAGATGCGCTATCTGGTAACCGGGGGATCGCGCTTCGACCCAGCCATTGCTCAGGACTTTTATGAACTCGGCATCGACGTTCTGCAAGCTTACGGGCTGACCGAGACCACCGCCGCGGTGTTTGCAACATCGCCGGGCGATAACGTGATCGGTTCTGTGGGCAAGGCCATGAAGGGCGTGGAGGCCAGGATTGTCGAAGCAAGGATTGTCGAAGCAGGGGCTGTCGAAGCGGGGGCTGTCGAAGCGGGGATGGCCGAAGCAAAAGCGGTCGATGAAAACGTGGTCGAGGCGCAAGCGCGAAACCAGAGTGGGCCCGCGGAAGGGGAAATCGCACTGCGCGGCGCCGTGGTGATGAAGGGATACTGGAATCGTCCAGACGCGACCGCAGACGTGCTGCGCGATGGATGGTTCTACACCGGCGACCTCGGCTTTTTCGACGTTGATCGCAATTTATTTCTTTCCGGCCGCAAAAAAGAAATCATCGTGCTCAGCAACGGGAAAAATATTTATCCCGAAGAGGTTGAAGCGCACTACTTGAAATCGCCATACATCAAGGAACTCGCCGTGATCGGGCTGGAAGGCAAGGCCGGGGGAGGCGGTGACCGGCTGTACGCCGTGATCGTGCCCAACTTCGATGCGTTGCGGCAAAAAAAGATTGTGAATGCGAAGGAAGTCATTCGTTTCGATATCGAAGGACTATCGCAGCAGATCGCAACTACGAAACGCATCGGCAGTTACGAAATTTGGCAGGAGGATTTGCCGCGTACAACTACGCGCAAGGTCAAGCGCTTCGAAGTCAAAAAACGTGTGGAGGAGAATCAGGCGCGGAAGCTCGACGACAATTCCGAGTTGCCTGGTGAAAAGCCGTTGAGTGTCGAGGATGCAGCGTGGCTGGAGCAGCCTGAGGTGCGGCGCGCGGTCAAGGTTGTGCGCGCAGCTGCCCGCACGCCGCCAGCAACCGTGCGGCCGGGTCACAATCTGGAACTCGACCTGGGACTCGACTCCATGCAGCGTGTGGAGCTGCTGAGCCAACTCGAAGAACAACTGGGCGGCAACGTCGAAGAGTCGCAACTGGCAGATGTTTATACCGTGCGTGACCTGGTGGATGCCGTAGTTCATGGCGCGGCCAGCGGCAACCATGGGCAGCAAACTCGAAGCGCGTTTGCCGGTTGGAAAGCAATTCTGGCGGAAGAACCGGATCCCGAAGACGTGATCGCGCTGGTGCGTCCGCAACGGCTGAGCGCTGCGTTCTGGTACCTTGCGTCACGACTGATACAGGTGGTCGCGCTCGACCGCTTCGATTTGCAGCTTAGCGGAATTGAGAACCTGCCGAAAAGTGGTGCATATATTATTTCGTCCAATCATCAGAGCTATCTCGATCCGCTCATCCTGGCAAGTATGCTGCCGCCTCCGGTCTTTAACAGACTTTTTGTCGTCGCTACCAGCGAAATCTTCGGCGAAGGGTTTATGCTTCGGCTGGCGCGTTCCCTGAGGATTGTAGTGTTAGATCCGGATGCGAATCTGATTCCCGCCATGCGAGCCGGCGCATTTGGGCTGAGGCAGGGACGGCCGCTCATGCTTTTTCCTGAAGGCGAGCGGTCAATCGATGGCACGCCAAGAATTTTCAAAAAAGGCGCGGCCATCTTGTCCATTCACATGCAGGTGCCGATTGTTCCGGTGGCGATAGAAGGATTCTACGAAGCTTGGCCGAGAAATAAATCATTTCAAGGTTTCACGCCTCTGAAGATGGTTTTTGGCAATCCTATTGTCCTGCCGCCGGAAAGTGAGGCATCGGAGGAAGTTTACGAAACCCTGACTGCGGAGTTGAGGGCGCGAGTCGTGGAAATGTGGGGAGAATTGCGCCGAGAGTATCCCTTGACCAAGTAACCACTCCTATTTCGCTCGCGGATGCGTGTGGTCATAAACCTGCAGCACATGCTTCATCGACAATTGCGTATAGCGTTGTGTCGTTGCCAGGCGTTCGTGACCGAGCAATTCCTGAATGGCGCGCAGGTCGGCGCCTTCTTCCAGCATGTGAGTGCCGAAAGCATGGCGCAACGTGTGCGGATGAACATCGGGCGACAGGCCCTTCGCTACGGCGATTTTCTTAATGATGCGGCCCACGCTTCGCGTAGTCAGCCGTCCACCGCGGCGGTTAATGAGCAGAGCGGCCGAGGGCTTGCGAATGGTTTCGAGAAGTTCTCTACGCCTGGGAAGATAGGCGGTGAACGCGGTATTCACGGCATCACCGAAGGGCACGTACCGTTCCTTTTTTCCCTTGCCGCGGATCAGGATCGCCTCGGCACTCAGCCGAATGTCGTCGAGATTGATGCCGGTTAGCTCCGAGTTGCGAATGCCGCATCCATAGAGCAGTTCCAGCATCAGCCGGTCACGCTCGGGAAACGCGGCCACTTCGGGCATTTTGCCGTCAATGACGGTATTCATTTCTTCGATGGTGGGCACGCGAGGAAGTTTTTTGGGAAGCTTCGGCGTGGCGACCAGCTTGGCCGGATTCTGCTCCACCACACCTTCGCGTGCGAGCCAGCGATAGAGAGAACGCACTGCCGCCAAGGCGCGGGCGACGGAAGTTTTGCTTAGCCCGTTCCCATAGAGCTGCGAGAGAAATCCTCGCACAACGATGTGATCGATCTGCTTCCATGCGCGCGAGCCGGCATATGTGGCGAAGAGCGATAAATCGCGGCTATAGGCCTTGACCGTGTGCGGAGAAGCATTCCGCTCGCGCAAGTGGCGGAGAAAATCGGCGACAGCTTTGGCGACGATGGTATTCGCTTTCATCTCGCTTTTGCTCTGGGATGATGCTTTTTATAAACGGTTCGCAAACGATCGAGCGCCAGATAAGTGTAGACCTGCGTAGTGGAAATATCGGCGTGGCCAAGAATGGTCTGCACCGTACGCAAGTCAGCCCCATTTTCAACCATGTGCGTGGCACAAGAATGACGCAGCATATGCGGAGAAGCCTTGCGCCCGGACGCGGCCGAAGCAGCCCGTACCATCTGCCAAACCCGCTGGCGGGTGAGCTTGCGTCCTGCGCGCGCAATGAACAGCCACGGTGAATTTTTGGTTGAAGCTGCAACGCCCGTCGATGCGCTTCGACGGGGTACGGCCAGAACCGAACGTGATTGATTCAAATATTCGGTCAGAGCCTGCTGAGCCGATCTCCCAAGCGGCGCCACACGTTCCTTGTCGCCCTTGCCACGCACCAGCATGTAGCCGGCATCGAGTTTCAGGTCTTCGAGTTTCGCGCTGACTATTTCCGAGACGCGCAGCGCGCCCGCGTAGAAAACCTCCAGCATGGCACTATCACGGATGGCCAGTGCGGCTGAATCTTTCGTAGGGCGCACCGAACTGCGCAGGGTAAGCGGAGCGGCCAGGGTGGCCTGCATTTCGTCGCGTGCCAGGGCCTTCGGAAGAACTTTCCACTGTCTTGGCGATTCGATATTCAAGGTGGGATCGTGTTCGATTTTATTATCCAGCAACAGATAGCGATAAAGATGGCGAAGCGCCGAGAGCTTTCGTCCCACGCTGCGGCCATCTACTCGATGGGAAAAAAGCTGTTGCAGGAAATCGCGCGCATCGGTTCGCCGCGCCGTCAGCAGAAGACGATTGCGGCCTTCGAGGAATTCCGAAAACTGACCAATGTCGGTGGTGTAGGCGCTGATGGAAAGTGCTGACAATCCTTTCTCGATTCGTAAATAGTCGAGAAAGCCGGAGAGCACGCGCGAGTTGGCTTGCGCAGCCATGGTGGGAGTAGATAAGTATGCACGTGATCGGACCCAGAGAAAAGTGATGAATGGAATGCTTGGAATCCCCGTCGTCGAGAAGGGCTTTCTACATCTGGCTGGCATCCCGCAACAGGTTCACCGCGTACAGCGCTCCTTCTGGCGTTTCCTCATGTTTGAAATAGGCGAAGACGTCGCGGTTGGATGCGAGATGTTCCGCGATGCGAGCCACCATACTCTGGCGCTCCTCGGGCGTGTAATTTGGTTTGCGGAATCGGTAATAGACAAAAGGCGCGGTCACCACATCCGGCGTTGTTCGCTCCTCAGTCTCTGCCACGCACAGGGCGGTGCCGTGGGATTTCAGCAGGTCCCAGGTAGAATCGGCGAACCAGGAGTCGTGACGGAATTCAAACGCTGCCGGCAGGGCGCGCGGCAGGAGCGCGAGAAAATCTTTTAGCAAAGCAGCATCCGCTTTTAGATTCGGGGGCAACTGGAAGAGCACAGGCCCCAGCTTGCCAGAACTGGCCAGGGGTTCGATCGTCGCCAGAAATCGTGGAACAAAATCTTCCAATCCCTTCAGACGCTTGATGTGGGTGATTACCTGATGAGCCTTGATGCCAAAGCGGAAATGCGGAGGCGTATCCTGAATCCAGTTCTGAGTGGTGGATTCTTTCACCAACTGGCGAAAAGTAAAATTCACCTCCACCGTATTGAGTTGGGTGGCGTAATGGCCGAGAAATTTTTTCTGCGCGAGTTTGGCTGGATAGAAATCGGGCTTCCAGGTTGGGTACGCCCACCCCGACGTGCCCGTGAACAATTTAGGCATACCAAGTCTCAATGCAGAATTTGCTGCGGACGGGATTATACCTTGCGTCTCGCCTTCCCAGCCCGCGGCCGCTTTGCGACTTTCTTGACAGCTTTTCTAACCGGACGGCGTCGAGGAGCCTTTGGCTCTTCTTCTTCCGCCTGCGCTGCGATCGAGATTGGCTTCTCCGGTTCCGTGCTTGCCGACTCCGCAAGATTTTTGAGATCAGGCAAGCGTTGTTTTAATGCCAGCAGCGGAGCAAACAGATCTCCCATCTTTGCCACGCGCTTTACGGTTTGCCCAGATTCGAACACAAGCAGGCCGGCATCTTTCTTTTTCAAGGCATGCTCCGCTTCCTCCCATGTCACCGGCGTCGAGACTGTAGGACGCTCCCGCGCCCGCAGCGAGTACACCGCCACGGTGGTTTTGTGTTCGTCATTCTGGCTCCAGTCGACAAAAACCTTGCCGGTGCGGACCTTCTTCTTCATATCGGACACAACCATGTCAGGATGGTCGTGTTCGAGCAACTGCGCCAGCGCGTGGGCAAAGGGCTTGGTGGATTCGTAGCTGGTTGGAGTATTCAACGGCACATAGATTTGCAGGCCCTTGGAGCCGGAAGTTTTCGGGAAGCTTTGCAGGCCGAAGTGTTCGAAGATCTCGCGCAGCCACAATCCAACCTGGCAGCATTGCACAATGCTGGCCGGCGGACCCGGATCAAGATCGAACACCATCATCGTGGGACAGGTAATGTCTTTCGCCAAAGAGAGTGAAGGATGCAGTTCGATGGCGGCCAGATTGGCCAGCCACACCAGCGTCGGAAGGTCGTTGGCCAGAATGTAGTGGACCATGCGCCGGTTGCCCTCGCTCCAGATGGGCACAGTTTTCACCCAATCGGGCCGATGTTGGGGCGCATTCTTTTCGTAGAAAAATTCGGCGTCCACGCCGTTGGGATAGCGCTTGCGCGTAAGCGGACGAGCGGCCAGGTGGGGGATCATCGCCGGCGCAATCCGCACGTAGTAGTCGATGATCTGCTGTTTGGTAAAACCGGCGGCTGGATAAAGAACCTTGTCCAGATTCGACAACTTAAGTTGCCTGCCTTGAACCTCGATGGTCGAATCCATTGCGAGCACGCTCCAACAGGCATTGTGCCTCAAACAGCGCGCCGCGCAAAATACGGCCCTCTCCCTACATTTTCGCGGTGGGTTACAGACCGGTTTGACAACGTCCCTGCCTGCCACGTAATTTCAAACTTCTGCCGTTTCTATTCGTCTAAACAGAATTGCCCGCAGATGGTCGTCTGCCTTCCGGAGGTCCGATGAAAAATCGTTGGCTTAACCTGCTCTTTTTCATTCTGTTTCTGACTGCGCTCGGAGCCGCGCAGGATGTGACATCGTTTGAAAAGCGCATCACCGTGAAAAAGCTGCCGAATGGGCTGACTATCGTGATCTGTGAGCGACCGGAGGCTCCAGTTTTCTCTTTTTACACCCTGGTGGACGCCGGCTCGGCGCAGGATCCTCTGGACCAAACGGGACTGGCGCACATGTTTGAGCACATGGCCTTCAAAGGCACCGACACCATCGGCACTACCAACTATCCTGCCGAAAAGGTGGCGCTGGAAAAGGTGGAAACCACCTACGCAACCTACATTGCGGAGCGAGACAAACGGGTAGATCGCGACGAAGCCAAGCTCGAGCAGCTTGAAAAAGCGTGGAAAGACTCTATCGCTGAGGCGGACAAGTACGTGGTGCCCAATCAGTTCGGAAAAATCATCGAGCAAAACGGAGGACAGGATCTCAACGCCTCAACCGATTACGACGAAACCGCCTATCACTATTCGCTGCCCGTGAATCGGCTGGAGCTATGGGCCTATCTCGAATCCGAGCGTTTTCTTCATCCCGTGATGCGCGAGTTCTACAAGGAGCGCAACGTGGTAATCGAAGAGCGGCGCATGCGCACCGACAGCAATCCGATTGGGCGGCTGCTCGAGCAGTTTGACGCTGCCGCCTTTGAGGCCCATGCGTACCACCGGCCGACCGTGGGATGGATGTCGGACCTGAATTCATTTTCAGCGACGGATGCCAAGAAGTTTTTTAATGAGTATTACGTGCCCGCAAACATGGTAGTCGCGGTCGCTGGGGATGTGAAAGCGTCGGAGGTTATGCCAATTCTTGAGAAGTACTTTGGCCGTTTGCCCGCGAGCCACAAACCCGATGAAACCACCACCACCGAGCCTCCGCAAAACTCTGAGCGCCGAGTGGAGCTGATCGAAAAAACTCAGCCGCTTTATCTGGAGGGCTACCATCGCCCGGACTACATGTCGAAGGATGATGCGGTATATGACGCAATTACCGATCTGATGTCGGAAGGCCGAACCTCCCGCCTTTACCGCGCGCTGGTGCGCGATAAAAAGATCGCGTCCTTCTCCGCGGGTTTCACCGGGCTGCCGGGAATCAAGTACCCGCACCTGTTCGCGTTTTATGCTTTCCCGTTGCCGGGACACACCACGCAGGAAGTGGCGGATGCTATTCACGTCGAGATCGATCGGATCAAGAAGGAAGACATCAGCGACGACGAATTGAAGATGATCAAGACGCGCGCAAAAGCCAACCTCATACGCGGCCTGGCAGACAATGAGGGGCTTGCGACCGAATTGGCGACCTACCAGACGCGCTATGGCGACTGGCGGGAGTTGTTCCGCTCCGTTGACCGTATTGAGAAAGTGACCAAGGCGGACATCCGGCGAGTGGCCAACGAGACCTTCTATGACACAAACCGAACGGTGGGCGTGATCGTGACCGCGAAGGGCGCTGCGCCCAGCGATGAACAGGGTTCACAGGATCAAGCTCCTCCGAATCAGCCTCAGTCGAATCAGCCTCAGTCGAATCAAGGAGGAGTACGATGAATTCGAAGAAGAATATTTTTTCGGCAATCATCGTCGCTGCCGCCCTATTCGCTGCGCTTCCACGAGCTAGCTCACAAGCCGTCCGCTGGCAGCAAATTCCGACTCCGCCATTGCCGGCTTTTCATCCGCCCCAGCCGAAACGGATCGAGCTGGCAAACGGCATGGTGATCTTTCTGCAGGAAGATCATGAGTTGCCGCTGATTGATGGCACCGCGCGCATCCGTGGCGGTTCTCACGACGAGCCCGCAGGCAAAACCGGACTCGTGGATATCTACGGCGAAGTGTGGCGCACCGGAGGCACCAAAACGCAGACTGGCGATCAGCTCGATGATTTTCTGGAAGTGCGCGCCGCGAAAGTGGAGACCGGCAGCGGTCCCGATTCGACAACGATCAGTCTGTCGTGCCTCAAGGGTGACTTCGACGATGTATTCAAGGTGTTCGCTGGCCTGTTGCGAAATCCAGAGTTCCGCGCCGACAAGCTCGATATCGCGCAGAAGCAGGCTTATGATGCCATCTCGCGGCGCAATGACGAGATTGGAGAAATTGCCGCGCGCGAAACCGCCAAGCTGGCCTACGGAACGAATAATCCTTACGCCCGTGAACCCGAATACTCGACCATCGCTGCCATTACCCGCGCGGATTTGATCGAATGGCATAAAACCTACATTCATCCCAATAACATTATCCTGGGCATCAGCGGGGATTTCGATTCTTCGGCGATGGAAGCGAAGCTGCGGGCAGCGTTCGATTCCTGGCCAAAAGGCGACGAACTTCCGAAAGTTGAAGTTCACTATGATCCCGCCAAGCCGGGTTACTACCAGATTTCCAAGGAAGACGTAAATCAGAGTAGCGTGCACATGATTGCGCTCGGCACCACCCGCAGCAATCCCGACTTCTACGCGATTTCGGTATTCAATGAGGCGTTTGGCGGCGGGTTCTCGTCGCGGCTATTCAACGATATCCGCACCCGGCGCGGCCTGGCCTATAACGTCGGCGGCGGCATTGGCGCCAACTTCGGCCATCCCGGCATTCTGCAATTCGTCGCCGGCACCAAGAGCCAGAGCACGATTGAAGCGATCCGAGCTCTCGATGAAGATATCGACGATCTGACCAAGCGACCGATCACCGATGACGAAATCAAGCACGCAAAAGACGCGATTCTGAACGCCTTCATCTTTCGACTGGACTCACCTGACAAAGTCCTTGCCGAACGTATGACCTATGAATTTTACGGATATCCAGCGGACTGGCTTGACAAGCTGCCCGCGGAGATTCAGAAGGTCACTGCAGCAGACGTGAATCGCGTTGCGGCGAAGTATGTACATCGCGACCAACTGGCGGTGCTGGTGGTCGGTAATACCAAAGAATTCGACAAACCTCTTTCGTCACTCGGGCCAGTAAAGGAAATCGATATTGCAATTCCACCTCCGCCGGCTGTCAAAGCCGAAGAGGGCGAGAAGCCAACGGCCTCGAATGAAGAGGGCAAGGCACTGGCAGCGAAAGTTGTCGCCGCGATTGGTGGTGAGAGCAAACTGTCATCGGTCAAGGCGTTAAAGGCGAAGGTCACTCTTACCCAGAAGACTCCGCAGGGCGATTTCCCGATGCCAATGGAAACCGTGATCGTATTTCCCGATCATTTGCATGCGGAAATGCAAACTCCGAACGGGGACGTGAGCGTTGTAGTTACGCCGAATATTGCCTTCGTCGCGCTTCCAGGCGGGAACGTGCAAACATTCCCCGAGGCTCGAAGAATGGAGATGCTGGAACAGATCAAGCGCGATCCCATCTTCATTGCCGCACACTGGAAAGATCCCAATATGTTCTTCCATGCCGGCGGAAGCGAAAAGGTGGGCGACACCGACACTCGAATTGTCGACGTCAATGCCGACGGCGCCGCCTTGCGGTGGTTCGTCGATCCGCAGAGCGGCCACATTTTGAAGGAGACCTACGAAACCCTCGGTCAGGGCGGGCCAGCTCAGGGTGAGACTGATATGGATGACTGGAAGCCCATTGCCGGCCTCACGCTTCCACTTGTGCGCCACAACAAACAGAATGGGCAGGACTCGAGCACCGCGGAGTACACGGCGCTCGAACTCAATCCTGCCATTGATCTGAAATTATTCGAGAAGCCGCCAGAGAAACCGGCAACTCAGCCGTGACGACGACGCCAGGAAAACAGGAAAACGGCCGCGACACAAATCAGTCCGAGCGCCTCGCCTAAACTGCCCATCGTCTGCATGCTTACCCTTTGCCGAGCTTCCGGCGCGCTACTCCAGCCAGAGAGAAAAGCCCGGTGGCGAACAGGGTGAGAGTTGCCGGCTCGGGGACCGGAGGAGGAGCAAGAATGGCGAATTCCCGCAGAACTAAGTTCCGGCTATGCGGTCCTGCCATCGGTGCATTCAGGGAAATCCCGCCATCCGGACTAGCGCCGGAGAGGCCCAGAGATTCCGCTTGCCCGCCCTGCGTGATGGTTGAGAATGATCCAGCATTCACGTTCAGGCTGGGGATTCCAACGTTGTTGCCGCTGACGCCGGTGAGTTTCGAACTGAGAGTCGAATTGGCCAGAGCCGAACCCGGCCACAGACAGAACGCAGCCAAAACGAAAAGTGAAGGTATTGCGAAACGAAGTCGATGCATTTAAGTGAAGCCTCCCAGTAAACCAATCCATCCTTTGCCCGTGCTTTGCAGGCATTTAACAGGTCTGCCCCATTCGCCGAAGTAACCTCGCGGTGCTGAGTTGAGGCCTGCGGCGGACGCCTGGCACCGATGCAGAAATTCCTGCGATCGCGTACCGCACTTGATAAGTGCAACCGACAAGCCAAATCCATTGACCGTCGAATGTTCGAGTTGCTTTCTAATAAAGTTCGGTGGGCTGAAACACTTTGCACCTTGAGGGAGCACGATCGGTTTCGGCTGGCTCCGTCGTAATTCTTCGAAAGTCACCTGAAGTAACCGGTCGCAGTAATCTCCGTGGAGCGTCAGGCGGCCGCTTGACGAATCGCATTCAAGAGCTTTATGATTGGCGAACAAAAGGCGAATATCCCTATGTCTTCCCTGCCCTTGTTCCCCGCACCGCAGAAGTCGGCGTTGATTGGCATTGCGAAGCTTGCCTCCGAGGGCGACTCGCTGCGCGAAGGACACAACGTGGAATACTTCACCCTGCCGGCGCGCTCTCTGCTGAATCGCTGCACCAGCGGCCGCAACATGCCCTTTACCTGGACCATCAACCCTTACCGCGGCTGCGAGTTTGGTTGTCGCTACTGCTATGCCCGCTATACCCATGAATTCATGGAAATGCGCGACGGTATGGAATTTGAGCAGAAGATTTACGTTAAGCAGCACGCCGCCGATCTTCTGCGCCACGACCTGCGCCGGGTCAAGCCGGGTGAGTCGATCGCGCTAGGAACGGCAACCGATCCTTACCAACCCGCCGAGCGCCGCTATGAAGTCACGCGCGGCATCCTGGAAGAATTCGCTCGCCACCGCGGGTTTGAACTTGGCATTGTCACCAAGTCCAACCTGATTGTGCGCGATGTCAAGCTTCTGGGCGAAGTCTCGACGGATAACGCGCTGTCGGTCCACATTACGGTAACGACGCTGGACGTGGAATTAGCGCGCATTCTGGAACCCCGCGCGCCGCGTCCGGATCTGCGTATGGCTGCGGTTCGTGAACTGGCTGAAGCAGGCATCACCGTAGGCGTGAGTTGCTCACCAGTTTTGCCAGGCATTACCGATTCAGCTGCAAACCTGGAAGCCGTGGTACGGGCGGCAGCCGCCGCGGGAGCGCGCCACATATTTGCGGGGCCTTTGTTCTTAAAGCCTTGTTCCGCTGCGGTTTTTCTTCCTTTCCTTGAGCAGCACTTCCCGCACCTGGTGGAGAACTACCGCGAGCGCTATCAGGATCGTTCATTTCTGCCTGCTTCTTACGGCAAGCGTATTTCGGAGCTGGTTGCGAAATTTCGCGAAAAATATGGCATCCGCCGAGGCAACCGAGGCGGCGAACCGGCGTTTGCCGATAAGTGGCCGCGGCAATCCCTGAACCAGCAGTTGCCGCTGTTCTAAAACGCTTCCGGTTTGCCATAGCGCGCTTCCAGTTATCCAGCGCACGGGAAAATCGTGCGGCGGAAATTCCTTTCCTCGGTTCTTCTATAATCACAGACTCATGGCGACCAGTTTCCCACCGGCTGAACCCGATTCCACTCCGCGGCCCCCGCTGCGGGTGCGGATGCAAACTTTCTGGCAACGGGTCACCGAAGGCATGGAGCTTACTCAGCTCTGGTCGCAGTTCGAAACCGAGGCGCGGGCCAGTTATCGCCTTTATTCGCGCGACGTGGCTGCCAAAACGCCCGAAGGCCTCACCCGGCGAGGGCACCGTCTGCACGTGGTGAAGGAGTTTTTCTGGGCGGTTCTTGAAAAACTTTCGCCCGCGCGCCGCGTCCTGCTGCTGGCGGCTCTGATTATGGTGGTGTTTCCGGGCGGCGGATTCAGCTATCGTTCGGGGCACGAACTTCACGTCGTCGAACTCGACCTCCATTTCTGGGGCGCCCTGCTGCTGTTCCTGTTGCTCATGCTGGAGATTGCCGACCGCGTGGTAATGAAACGCGATCTGCAGATTGCCCGCGAGATTCAGACCTGGCTTCTGCCCGGAGCGCCCCCGCAGATTCCCGGGCTCTTGATTGCCTATGCGACTCGCCCCGCCAATACCGTTGCCGGAGACTACTACGACGTATTTCCACGGCCCGGCAAAACCAACGAAGAGAACCGCATCGTCTTCGTGGTCGCCGACGTCGCCGGTAAAAGCATCCCGGCGGCCATGCTCATGGCCACGTTTCAAGCCAGTCTAAAAACGCTCTCGACCGCTCAGGTCGCGTTGCCCGAACTGGTCGCCAACATGAACAAGTACGCTTGTTCCAACAGCCAGGGTGGATTACGTTTCACCACTGCGTTTCTGGCGGAGTATGACGCCGCGGGGCGGACTTTTACTTACATCAACGCTGGTCATAATAATCCCATCCTGCGCCGCAGTAGCGGACTGATCGAGCGTTTGGATGTGGGAGGGCTGCCTCTCGGCATTCAGGCCGAGGCTAAGTATGAGTCGGCGAGCGTTACGCTTGCGCCGGATGATTGGCTGCTCATATTTACCGACGGGCTGGTGGAAGCCGTCAACGCCCACGATGAAGAGTTCGACGAATCACGGCTGCTGAGCGCGCTGCAGGCGGGCGCGGGAGGAACTCCGCAGGAGCTACTCGACCATCTCATGGCAAATCTGGATCTTTTTGTCGGCGCCACCCCGCAACACGATGATGTGACTTGCCTGTTTGTGAAAGCGGAAAAGATGTAGTCGCCGCGGTCGCCAACCCCCGGGGAAGTAGCCACTTTTTGTCATTTCTGTGAGGTGGATTTCGTCGTTTGTGCCCATATTAATTACACGGCGGCTCCCGGAATATGGGGTATCATGGACAGATGCCATACATTTTGGAGCACCTCACCAGCCTTCGTCAGGAAATTACGGATTTGCGGAACATGAATGCCCGCTCGGTCAATCGCAGCGCGGACAGCCAAATCGATCAGTCGGCGGTGGAAATGCGCGCCAACCGGCTGGCTGAAATAAAAAAAGAACTGTCGCAGATGCTGAACCGTCCCGAGGATCCCGCCGTGTGGTGGGAAAAGGGCGGACGCCGCAATCGCGTTGCCTAGCCACCTGCAGCCCTAAATCCAGAAGCACAGCCTCCACCGAGAAAAATCCGTTGGAGGTTTTTATTTTGTGGCAAATTGCATCAGCGCTTGAGCATTTCGGCGGCGCTGCTAAGAGCGGCCGCGATGTCTTCGGGTTTCGGAACGCCTCCCTGGGCAAGGTCTTTGCTACCCCCGCCGCGTCCACCGAGCTTTCCGATGGTTTCTTTCAATAGCGCTCCCATGTCGTAAAGCTGACCTAAGGATTGGGCGAAAACCAGCGCCGGCTGCGGTGAGGTAGTGCCGAGCAACGCGACCGCCGCAGATTGCCGCGTCAGCTTCTGCGCCAGCAGCTTGAGAGAGTTGAGATCGCGATTAGAGAAGGTTCGCAACACAACTTTGCGACCATCGCTTTCGGCAGTCTCCGCTAATAGCGTTGTGGCCTGCGCCGCGGCTAATTCGTCGTCGGATCGCTCGCGCTGTTTGCGAAGCGATTTGATTTCGTCCAGGGCCTTGACTGCCTGCTGCGGAACATCGTAAATGTGGGCGGAAAAAAGGGCGGCAGTTTCAGTGAGAGCGCTGAAGTCGCGGCGCGCGGTTGCAACCGCGCGTCCACCGGCAACGAATTCCACCCGATATCCCTGCCGAACTTTCTCGCTCTTGCGTAGCAGAATGGCACCGATCTGGCCGGTGTTGCTCACATGCGTGCCGCCGCAAGCGGTAAGGTCGAAATCTCGAATGTCGATCAGCCGCAATTCATCGCGCTCGGCTGCCGGAATCTTGCGTAGGCCAAGGTTTCCTGCTTCCTCGCGCGTGACAAAGCGCACGCTTACTCCACGATTCTCCAAGGCGATCTCGTTCGCCAGGCGTTCGGCGCTTTCGATTTGTTGCTTACCGAGCGAAGGCGTATCGAGATCGATAGAGCAAGATTCATCGCCCATGTGGAAAGATACCGTGGGCATATCGAACAAATGAACAAAAGCAGCTGAAAGCACATGCTGCGCCGAGTGTTGCTGCATATGATCGCGGCGGCGCACGGGATCGATTTTCCCTCGGATGCGGCTTCCGGGCTGCAGGTTCTTCAGGGGCGCGTCGAGGTAGTGGACGATGCGGCCATCTTCAGTGTCAACGACTTCTGTAACACGAAATTTGGCGTCGGAATTCGCTGTGGGTTGAGGAGTACCGTCCGCGGCATGTTCTGCCGTAAGCTCCCCGGTAACGATCCAGCCAGTGTCGTGAACCTGACCGCCACTGGTGGGATAGAAGGCCGTGCGGTCGAGAATCAGTGCCGGGCGCGGGTTGTCGATCACCGCGTGCACTTCGGCATCGAAGTTGTAGAGGAAAGAATCGCGATAGTAAAGCCGCTCGGTCATGCTGGTTTCAGCATATGGAATGCGGCGGGGCGTTATCAAGTGAGGGCAATCCTTGGTAACCTTCTCCGCTTTGGAACGAGTGTCGATGTTATCTTAAGTGCTTGCGCTGAGAGACAATTCGGCTATGGATGTTCTCAAAACACTTTTTGACGAGCACTTCCACGTCCAGCCGGAGCGGATTCAACCGCTGCAGGGCGAACTGGGAGGATCGGGACGGAAGATTATCCGGCTTTCCACCGCCAAACTCAGTGCGATCGGAATTCTGTATGGCGTCCGCGAAGAGAACATCGCATTTCTGGAATTCTCCCGGCATTTTCGTCGGCACGGACTGCCCGTTCCTGAAATTTATGCTGAGAATCTGAACCAGGGAGCGTATTTAGAAGAAGATCTTGGGGACACTACGCTTTTTGAGTTTCTCTCAAAACATCGAGAAGGTGAGACTATCGCTGCCCAGTCGGTTGAAGCCTATCGTAAAGTCGTAGCCGTGCTGCCGCGGTTTCAAATCGAGGCCGGCCGCGATTTGAATTACAAAGTCTGCTATCCGCGAGCCAGCTTCGATCGGCAATCGATTTCCTGGGACCTGAATTATTTCAAGTATTATTTCCTCCGCCTCGCCGGCATTTCCTTCAACGAACAAGCTTTGGAAGACGACTTCGACCGCCTGACAAATTTCCTGTTGACCGCCGACTGCAGTTATTTTATGTATCGGGATTTTCAATCCCGCAACATCATGCTGCGTACCAACGCAGAGCCGTTTTTCCTGGACTATCAGGGAGGGCGCAAAGGCGCGCTACAATATGACATCGCGTCGCTTCTCTACGATGCCAAAGCCGACCTGCCGCCAGAATTGCGGCAACAACTGCTCGACCTTTACATCGAAACGGTTTCCGATTTTATTGCACTCGATCGCGAAATCTTCTTGCAGCATTACTACGCCTACGTTTATGTCCGCATTTTGCAGGCCCTCGGAGCCTACGGTTTTCGCGGATTCTACGAGCGCAAAGCTCATTTTCTGCAGAGCGTTCCCTACGCGCTGAAGAATTTGCGCTGGCTCCTGCATAACGTCAAATTGCCCATCGAACTGCCCACGCTGATGGAAGCCTTCCACCGCATGCTGGCTTCGGAGAAGTTGCAGGGCTTGGCCTCCGACGCGGACAATTTAGCCGTGCGGATCATGAGCTTTTCGTTTCACCGCGGCCTGCCGAAAGATGACAGCGGACACGGCGGCGGATTCGTATTCGATGGCCGCAGCCTGCCGAACCCCGGCCGCGAAGAGCGCTTCAAAGCGCTTACCGGAAGAGATGCGCCGGTGATCGAATATCTCAATCAGGAACAGAGCGTCCACCAGTTTCTGGCCAGCGTAATGTCATTGGTGGATGCCAGCATCAGCAACTACCAGCAGCGTGGTTTCAAGAGTTTGATGGTTTCTTTCGGCTGCACCGGCGGCCAGCATCGTTCCGTCTATCTGGCGGAGCAGGTCGCAAAACGTCTCGGCAACCGAACCGGAATCGAAGTCATCCTGAATCATCGTGAGTTGGAGAACCCGCCACAATGAGAGCGATGATCCTGGCCGCAGGCCTGGGAACCCGCCTGCGCCCGCTCACCAACGATCGACCCAAGGCGCTGGTTGAAGTGGCAGGCCGCACGCTGCTCGAAATCACGCTCTTGCGCTTGCGCGAATTCGGCATTCGCGACGTGATCATCAATGTGCATCACTTCGGTGAGAAGGTCGTCGACTATCTCGAGGTGAACAAAGACTTCGGCATGCGCATTGAGATTTCCCGGGAAGAAACTTTACTCGACACCGGCGGCGGGCTGAAAAAGGCTGCCCATTTTTTTCTCGGCGATCCCGCAACTTCCGACCAGCCATTCATCATTCACAACGTCGATGTCATCACGACCATCAACCTCGAGGAAATGGTGAAATTTCACATCGAACACCGCGCCTTGGCTACGCTCGCCGTGCAAGACCGCAAGACCTCGCGGTACTTGCTATTCGACCGCGAGCTTCAACTCTGCGGGCGGCGCACCGGTCAGGATGGAATTCCAGAACCGCACCGGCCTTGTCCGGATCCTCAAGCCTTAGCATTTACCGGCATCCACATTATTTCTCCTCGAATTTTTTCACTGATGACAGAGGAAGGCGCGTTCTCGATCATCGACTCCTATTTGCGTCTCGCCGCCCAGGGAGAAAACATCGTTGCATTTCGCGCCGACAAATATTACTGGCGGGACCTCGGCCGGCCGGAGAATCTAGCGCAGGCTGCGCAGGACTGGAAGGACAAGGTTCTTTTCTAGAGGACGCTTGCTTAGTCGGAACGTAGTCAGGAAAAACTTCGCGCGAACGCAATCACCGCTCACTTCAGCCCATCGACCGCATATAAATCCGAAAGCGTTCGAATATAGCCGTACACATAGGCCCTGGCATCCGGCGTGATGGTGATTCCCCGGATAGTATCGATTCCCGCGGCGTCGGCCGGCACCAGCTCCTTCCACAGCTTTCTTTTCCCGGTGGATATTTCCAGCAAAGTCAGCTTGGCAGGAATTTCTCCGAAGCGGAACACGTAGAGAAATCGGCCATCCTCCGACCAACCCGTCGGCGCTTCATCTGGCGCTGCGCCGGGCACGGGCACAGGCTCGCCGCCGGTGATTGGATAGAGATAAATCTTGTGGTCGGGACCGACGCCGGCAACCAAGTCTCCCTTGGCAGAGAGCGTCACCGGCGGATTCACTCCCTCAGGGCTGATCGCACGCGGCTTGCCTTCCGCGGGCAATTCCACATAGAGCCGAAACCCGTGTCCGGCTTCGTTGCCCAAAAACACGATTCGCTTTCCATCTGGAAGCCAACGCGCCCAAAGGTGATTAATGGAATCATGGGTGAGAGGCTGAGCCTCGCCGACCCCAGTAGGCAGAAGGACCATCGGAGACGGAGTTATGTTGGGCCTTGCCAGCGCCCACTTGCCATCAGGGGACAATGCCATGCCAATTCCTTCGCTCAAACGAATCGCCGGCGAATTATCCGTTTTGCGGAGATACACCGCATACTTTGGTCCTCCACCCTCGCCGGTTTCGCCAAAAAGTACGGTGCGGCCATCGGCAGACAAGTCTCCTGGCGTCGACCAGTCGAGCCAAGACAAATCGCGTTCCTTGGTCTCGCCCGGCGCCAGTCCAATCATTCCAGCCCGGTCATTACCACGCGTCAACAGCACCTGTCCGTCGCGATCAACATCGAGCAGCGTCAGTTCTCCCGGCACCCGCGCCAACAATCTGACCGCGCCCGAAAGATTCACCGCATATAAAGAGCGGTCCCCTCCAGTCCGAGTCGCCGTAAACCAAATCTCGTCGCCGCCCGGCGACCAGGCAATTCCCTGAATGCTGTCCCAACCTGTGGAAAGAGTCGTCTTCTTTCCCGCCAGATCAACCATGGCAACTTCACCACCATCGTCTCCCAATTGAGGATGGTCGAGAAAGGCAATGGAATCTCCCTTGGGAGAAATACGGATGTGACCGATCCATCCATCGGCCTGATACAGCAACTTGCCGGCGGGAAACTCCAAACGATGCCGGCCCTGGTCCTGTCGCACAATCGCCAAAGTGTTTCCATCCGGAGCCCAATCCGCCCATTCCACGTTGTCCATGAGCTCGCGCGGAGCGCCGCCGACCAAGGGCACGCGCGCCAGAGTTCCCGAGTAGAGAAATTGCGCGACCGGATGGCTGCGCAGCGACAGCGCCATTTCACCGGACGATGAAACGGCTAACACATCGGCCCCTGCCGGCTCCAGTTCGTGCGATTCCGGACTTTCCGGCCGCGTGGTAAACAGCTGCAGCGATTTCCCTTCCCACGCCGCGCTGTAGATGATGGTCTTGCCGTCCGGAGCAAAGCGTGCCGCGTGAACCATGCCCCGCCGGAATGTCAGCGGGTGGTAGACGGGCAGCACGGCTTGCACCACCGGGCGCTGCAACAAAAACTTTCCCCCACCAAGGCCGGCGATCAGCGCAATCGCAGCGGCCACCAGTGCAGTCAGCAGCACGCGTTTTTGCGGCCGGCCGGCTCCGCCGGAGACAGCGGCTGCAGTTTCTGGAGTGGAAACGACGGCGCTTGAGCTTCCACTTTGCACGCGGGATGTGTCCAGCCCGCGCTTGATCCGCTTTAAGTCGCCGCGCAACTCGGCCGCGGTCTGGTAGCGATATTCCCGCTCCTTCTCGAGCGCCTTGAAAATTAATTCCTCAAGCTTGGCGGGGATTGCCGGATTCGTGATCGAGGGCAACGGTGGCGTCCGGTTCAGAATCGCTTCGGAGATGACGCCGCTGCTGCTCCCGGGAAATGCCACGCTTCCCGTAGCCATTTCGTAAAGCACCGAGCCAAAGGCGAACAGATCGGTGCGCGGGTCAAGCTCTTCCGCGCGAACTTGCTCCGGCGACATGTAGGCCACGGTACCCACCGTTGATCCGGGGGTCGTCATCATCGTCGCCCCGTCGGTGGCGGTGAGCAGCGCCGATTCCGAACTGTTTCCCCGTTGCTCCGGAGCCAGTTTCGCCAAGCCAAAATCCAGCAACTTGGCTTGCCCGCGCTTGGTCACAAAAATATTTGCCGGCTTGATGTCGCGATGAATTATGCCCCGGGAATGCGCCGCATCGAGCCCATCAGCAATCTCGATGGCCAGATTCAGCAGGGTTTCGGTATCCACTGGCCGCCCGGCGATGCGGTGCTTCAGCGTCTGCCCATCGAGAAACTCCATGACGATGAAAGCCTGGCCATCTTCCTCGTCAACCTCGTGAATGGTGCAGATGTTGGGATGGTTCAGTGCCGATGCGGCCCGAGCCTCGCGCTGAAAACGGTCGAGGGCCTGGCGATCTTTGGCGAGTTCTTCAGGCAGAAACTTCAACGCGACCGAGCGGCCAAGTTTGATGTCCTCGGCCCGGTAAACCACGCCCATGCCACCGCCGCCCAACTTCTCGACGATGCGGTAGTGCGAGATGGTCTTGCCGATCATCCGTGCCGAATCATCTTAGGGGCGATGCCGCGGCAAGTCAATAAATGGACAGAACTGGGTAGTGGGTCGGTTTGGATCATGGCTGGAAGCGATACTCGCGAGATCCCTCGCCCCACTGGTGAAAACGTGGGGCTTCGGGAGGACGCCCAGTGGGGAAGCATGCGCGGGATTTCAATCTGAGCCACTATCAGGGGGTGACGTGGACGGATTCTCACCCCAACTGAGCGGCCGCGACTTCTTCGTTACCGATTAGCAATCGAGTGGCAACTATGTTTACCCCAGCCCGCGCCCCAGCCGGGGTCAGTTGTTCAACTTCGAACGCCAGTTCATGATCACTGACATCGGTGTTTTCGTGGACTTCAGTTGCGTGTTGATGAGGAATTTTTGTCCATCTTGCCCAACGTCATAAAAAAACTGTTCAGAGGTTGCCGCGACGGTTTCCCGGGGGTACGCCTGAAAAAGCATGGTGGGCGTCGCCGCATCGAAGTTCGCTCCGGTCTTCACGGGCACGGCCATCAGCTTGTCATCGGGCGAGAGATAGAACAGTTCTTTGCCATCGCCTCGCCATCGTGGCTGAGTCCCGCCCGCGTTGGAGACCTGCCATTTACCATGCGCTTCAGGAAAAGAGGTAACATAAATTTCCCATTTCCCACTCTCGCTTGAAGAGTACGCGACCCACTTGCCATCGGGGGAGAAGCGTCCGGTTCTGAGAGTCGAAGTGGCTTTCAGGAACTCGGCCGGCTTCAGATCCGGAATACTTACATACCAAAGGTCAGGGCCGCGCTCATACAAAATATATTTGCCATCGCGGGACCAGTCGTTCGGAAAACGGTCAGCGCCTTCCTGCGGGATGGCTTTTTCCTCATGGGCTCCGTCGCTGTCTTTCAAATACAAGTCGAACCTGGGCTCGCGGTTGTCGGCAAACACCAATTGCCTTTCATCCGGACTCCAAATCGGCATGGAGTCAATCGCCGGGTCGAACGTCAGCCGCTTGCTCTCCCCGCTGTCAACCTCATAGGTGTAGATGTCGGTGTTCAGACTGCCCGGATCTGTCGTATCTGACGCAACCAGTCTCCCATTCGGCGACAAAGCAACGTTGCCGTAGATGCCGGGCTTAGTTGCCACTCCCACCTCATGACCTTTTCGGTCGAACCAGACCAACTGAGAAACGGCGGATTCTCCAGCCTTTTGAGCCAGCAGCAGGCCGCTGCTTGAGGCCGAGAAGGTTGCCTTAGAAATGCGAGGCGCAAAGCCGATATCGGTGAAGATGGGGACTGACTCGCCGGTCAGCTTTAAGTTCTTGGGATCGAAGCCTTGCGCAAACAGCGTTCGGTCCCTATAGAAAAGCAAATAACCGGGATCAACGTAGGCGACATTGCCTTGAGTTTTCAGAATGAGGTGCTTCTCGCTAGATTTCAGAGAGCCCGCATAAATGGCGTAGAGATCCTTTCGGCCAGAAAGATTAATGGCCGAATAGAGATAGTGGATACCGTCAGGCAGAAAGAACGGCCAGCGCAGGCTGTCTTCTTTCATGCTTCTGTCCGGTGAGGCAATTTGAGTGGGAGTTCCGCCCGCAGCAGGGATGCGGTAAAGGCCAACGCCGAGCAACCCGCTGGGAGTGAAAATGATGTCACCATTCTTATTCCATGAGCCGCCGCGCCCGGTTGGTGCATCGCACAGCGTTTGCACTGGTCCACCAGCCAAATCCAGCCTCTTGAGTTTTCCGTCTGCGAAAAATCCGAGAGAACGACCGTCTGCAGACCAGAAGGGAAAATTCGCTCCCTCAGTATTGGGGATGCGACTGGCCTCCTCCGAACCGGGCTCATAGGTCCACAGCGAGGCGGTTCGCTCAGACTCCTGGTGGCCGGCAATCACGGTGGTGTGGCCATTGGGCGATATCGCCACATCTTGAGCCTCAAATGGCATCGGCGCAGCAAAGTATGAAACCTTCTTCGTTCCGTTGGAACTGAGCCACCACAGACCGGATGCGATCAGCACGCAGGCAAGTACGGCTGCTACCAACCACGCCAGGCGCTCTCGGTTCCTGATATTTGTGTCCGTCGATCCGGCGGTCGGGAGTTCGCTCTCGGCGATCCAGCGCAACTGCAGTTCGACATCGTGCGCGTTCTGAAAACGTTCGTCTGGGTTCTTCGCCAGACAGGTGTGAATTACGTACTCTAAGGCAGCCGGCGTGAGCGGTTGAACACTAGAAATAGGCGCTGGATTTTGTTCCAGAATCGCGCTTGCGACGCTGATCTGGCTCTTGCCTTGAAATGGCCTTGCGCCGGTTAGCATTTCGTACAAAACGGCGCCCAGCGCGAACAGATCGGATCTGGCATCCGCCTCTTTGCCCTCGATCTGCTCCGGCGACATATACTGGATCGTTCCAATCACCGTCCCCGCGGTCGTTAGCGGTGAGACGGGAGTGACATCCGTCATCGTCCTGACCGCCGATAATAGCGGCGCCGCGGAACCCGATGCTGGCCCGGCTCCTGCCGCAGACTTCGCCAGGCCAAAATCCATCAGCTTTGCACCGGCCTTGGTCAGCATGATATTCCCCGGTTTCAAGTCGCGGTGGATGATCCCGTGCTGGTGCGCGACGCTGAGCGCCTCAGCAACGCCGATCCCAATCTTCAACACTTCGCTGGGACGTAGGGCTCCTTTTCGAAGCCGGTCCGCCAGGGTTTCTCCTTCGAGAAACTCCATGACCAGGTACTCGGTTTGATGCTCGGAGCCAATGTCGTAAAGATGGCAGATGTTCGGATGATTCAGCGCAGAAATGGAACGGGCCTCGCGTTCCATGCGCTGCTTCAGCTCCGGTGAAGAAGAAAGGTGCGAGGCGAGAACCTTGATGGCAACGGTGCGGTCAAGGCGTGTGTCCCTGGCCCGATACACTTCACCCATACCACCCGCACCCAGCTGGGACTGGATTTCGTAGGGGCCGAATCTTGTACCGGCGGTTAAGGCCATTTCCGCGGATCATTATAGCGTGCGCCGCAGTTCGACAGAAAAAGCGATTCGGGACGGATTGCCGGCAATCCGGAAGCCATCGGCACGGCTCTTGCCTGGCCGTCGTAAAATCGGCATTCAACCACCAACAAATCGGCCGCTACCCTTCGCGGCGGCGCCGGAGATCACTTCGAGGGTTCCCAACCCTCGGGCAGGATGTCAAATGCCAGAGTGTCACGGTAAGCATATCGATTGCCCTCCAGGACCGCGACCGGCGTCAACATATGCCAGATGCGCTCATCGTCGAAGATGTAGCACTCACCCGCTTCGCGCATGGTGAAGCGATCGATTTCGTGTTTGTCATTGTCAGTGATGGCGACTTCGCCGCCCAGAGCCCCGCAGCGGGCCAATAGATGCGTGGCGATGTACTTCTCCCCGTCTTTATGCCAGCCCGGCGGGCTCGTGTCACACGGCCGGCCGGGCGTGGCCGAGAATCGGATTACGTGCATGTTGACCAAATACCTCGTCCCTACGTCCGAGAGCGGCAGTGATCGAAGGTGGTAAGCGATCATCTTGCGAAGGCCTGTGGAACCGGCGATCGACGGCGCCAGCGGAGCGTACTCTCTCGGCTGCCCGCCCAGTGTGGTGTTATATTTTTCCAGCTGCACATAAGGCGTGGTCTCCTCAGTCAGCCAAACTTCTACCCCGCCCTCAACAATCTCCGCCCGTAGACGATTCAAGGAACGATACCGGTCGCCGCCATCGTAGTATTTGTCTCTCGGAATGGACCAGGCAGCATGAGCTAACTCTTCCAGTGTGCGAGCTACGTCCAGGTCAATTCCGAGCGCCTGACGACTAAACCCCCGCTCAACGAGGTCGTTTCGCGACCTCGCGTTGGTTTCGACTGGGATAAAACCATCTTGACTCATGATTCCTCCTTACCACGACTTCCGCCCAACGACTTTCCCCCGGCGTTGAACCGTCCGGTTCTTTATTTGACTCTCACGCGATGCACATGTTGCGAGAGCCAGATTTGCAACGCTTTGCCGCGTGAGCCAGGCTCGTGTTTCCCATACCAAAGCAGCAAGCCCCCCGCGGTCAGGCCGATCAACAGCAGCGCATCCAGCCGCCAGTGGCGAAGAGTCAACTTCGCGGCGGCAGGCTGGCTGATTTGCACCGCACTATGACTGCTTTCTTCGCCCGAAGGTTTCTCCACCTCCGCCGAAGCCTGGGCGGGTCTTGCTCGGATGCTGGCGATGATCGCCATGAAGTTCGTCACCAGAATCACGGCAAAGGCCAGATCCGAAATGAAGGCGAGGATTTGTCCCTTGACTTCGAGAACCTGTACTGCCAGAACCACCGTGATCAATCCTCGCGGCAGCATCCAGAAGATCAACTCTCGACCATCCTTGTCGATCCCGCGCCATGACCAGCGGCTGCACAGCACCGCAAGCCACCGGGCCACCAGCAGGGCCGCGATCGTAGTTGCCATGAGCAACGGATAGCGGCGAAAACTTCCCAGATTGGCCACCGCACCGATCAGCACGAAGAAAAAACTCCTCACCAGAAAAGCCAGTTCGGAATGAAAACTCAGTAATGCTGCCTGCGACTCTTCCGCTTCGAGCGCCGGGCCGGTCAACCCGAGGCGCGGATCCATGCCGGGAAAATTGGAAAGCGTTAATCCGAACGCAAGCACCGCGATCAAGCCGTTGGCTTCGATGGCCTCCATTCCTGAAAAGAGCACCAGAACTATTGAGAAGGTCAGCACTTGCCAGAAACGCTGTTCGGAGAGAACCCGCAAGAGCCGGGACCACAAAATACCTCCCACAATCCCGAAGAGCAGCGCCAGTCCAACTTGCAGCAGCAGCCCGTGCGCGAGCCCGCTCAACAGCGGTCCCGAGCCGCCGCGCAAGTTGAGCAGCAGCCCCACCGTGAGCACAGCCAGAACATCGCCAAACGCGGCTTCGAGCAGCAATGTCGCCGTGACCGCCTCCGGGGCTTCCAGTTGCTGCAGCACCGGCAAGACCACGGTACTGCTGGTGCACCCCAATACAGCACCCACAAGCAAGCCTTCGACAACGCCGAGGTGAAGCATCCTGATCGCGACAAAGGCCGCGAACACCGTGCTGAATATATAACTGAGTGTTGAAAGCAGCAGGCTGCCCGGAAAATGGCGGATTACGTTGCGAAGGTTCAGTTCGAGTCCGCCCTCGAACAAGATGAGGATAATGGCCAGCGTTCCCAGCAGGTTTGTGGTTCGGGTTAATTTCTCTGCGTTTACCACGCCCAGCACCGGCCCTAGTAGAACGCCCAGAGCCATCAGCAACATGCTGTCTGGAATGCGGCTGACCCGAAATACTCTGTTGGCCAAAAAGGCCAGCACCAGCAGTCCGCCGACCAATCCCAGGGTTACCGCAGGGTTCATAGTTCTCACTTCCGGGTTCTTGCTTCTGTTGTGTGATCGTCGCTGCGATCGTTTCCCACGGGGAGCGTCTGTTTTAGTAAGGCCCGATAATGCCGGCGATGGCGCGAGAGGCGGGCGGGGGCTGGGCTTGCGTGTCCTTTGTATCCAGCACGTCCAGATATTTCAGCCCAGAGCCCGTGTTGAACAGCACAACTGTATCGTCGGGACTAAAGAAGCCGCTGCCTAGAAGTTTTTGGTAGGCAACCAGCGACGCCGCGCCTTCCGGCGCCGCGAAAACTCCTTCCATCTTCGCCCAGTGACGAGTGGCCTCAAGGATTTCTGCGTCGGTCGCCGCAATGGCAAGGCCTCCGCTTTTTTTCAGGATGTCAAGAATCAGATAGTCGCCATAGGGTTTCGGAACCCGCAGACCGGAGGCCAGCGTCGAAGCATGCGCCCACACTTCCGCCGTGGTCCGCCCTTCATCCCATGCTTTAACAATCGGCGCGCATCCCGCCGCCTGCACGCTGATCATGTTGGGACGTTCTGGCCCAATAAAACCCAGTTGTTCCATCTCATCAAAGGCCTTCCACATGCCTAGCAATCCCACGCCACCGCCCGTGGGATAAACGATGCCCTGCGGCAGTTTCCACCCCAATTGCTCGGCGACTTCGTACCCCATTGTCTTTTTGCCTTCAACTCGGTAGGGCTCTTTGGTGGTGGAGACATCGAACCATCCGTCTTTTTTCCAACCCTCGGTCTCTTTCAATTCCGCAACTTTGCGGGCGCAGTCGGAGATAAGCCCATCAACCAGCGTGACGTGTGCTCCGTAATAGTGGCACTCGATGCGGTTGGCCATCGGCACATCTTTGGGCATGAAGATGTGAGCTTCAAGTGCCGCCGCGGCCGCATAGGCGGCAAGGGCTCCTGCGGCATTTCCGGCCGAGGGAATGGCCAGGTTTTTCAACCCAAAATGTCGAGCCATGGTAACCGCGGCAGAGAGGCCGCGAGCCTTGAACGAGCCGGTGGGATTCAACCCTTCGTCTTTGATGAAGACACTGGCATACTCGCGGCTGCGCAGCATAGGCGTGAAACCTTCGCCCAGCGTAACCGGCGCGGCCTCCGGAAGCACGGCGTCATAACGCCACATGCTTGGAGCCAGCGCCAACGGGGACGCCGGCGAAAAAGATTTCTTGATGCCGGCCAGGTCGTACCGCGCATACAGAATGCCTCCATCTTTCGGGCAAACCGTTTGCGGACGATCGGCGAGAAAGTGTTCGCCGCAGCGCGTGCATTCCAGATGAGTCAGGCGCGACACGCACAGAGTCTATCAGGCGCTGCGGTGCGATGGCATTGGAACGGCTATAGAACACCCCTTCGACAACCTGGTTATTTCGAACTTACTCGTGCTTCCTCTCGGCCGGTTCGAAAACCGCTGCGACATCGTCCTGATAACTCGCTCGCCAGGTCGCCGTCTCGTGCAGAATATTGGCCAGCGCCGAATTTTTGGGGACCACCACATACTGGGCCGGATACTCTTGAAGAAAACCATCCCAGCCCGGCTCCACATGCACCATCTTCAAGTAAGACTTTAAGAATTCTTCGCCGTAGAAATCGTGCCGGTCGTCGATCACCACTTTCGCCCGTGGATAAAGCCGGTAGATGAAGTAGCCCCCCCAATAATCGGGAGCTGCAATCGCGCCGCGGATACTTCGCGTCTCCAGGTAATCGACTGCGGCCGCCGGGAAGCGCTTGCTTTCAAAGTGCGCATCCATCAATCGCGCTGCACCCAGATTGCCGCTGTGCATGGCAACCCAGCAGGTCAACACAATGGCGGCAACCGGCCACAGGTGACCTTTCAAGTTCAACTCGATCGTCTCCATGCGCCGAAGAAAGTCAACATACGCGAACCTCTTGGACCGCGCCAACGCGGCCGACAACCACGGCCCAATCAACAGAATCAACAGCAGCGAGGACACCGGAATGTTTCGCGACGCATACAGTCCCGAATACACCGCAAAAATTACGACCAGCCCCTCGCTTGGGCTGACCTTCTGGAATTTGTATCCTTTCGCCGCCAATGCCACCAGCGTCAACAGCAGCAGTGCCGCAAAACATTTCTGCGCCACATAATGAAAGTTGGGAGATTGAAATTCGTCAATGTGATCCATTAGAAAATGATTTGAAAGATAATCATAAATATGAATATGCAACCTAAAGCCGTAGGGGTTTAGCAGGGTTGCAGCTACGCTCAAAATGCCAGTCAAAGTCAGACTTCGAAGTCGCTGTCCTGTCTTGATCGTCCGCACAATATCTTCGAACCGTTCCCCGGTCAGGCTCAAACCGAGCCTTGACCACTGCCACGCAGCGCCCGCCCAATAAATGGCCAAAAGCGCGAAGCCAATCAGAAACCCGCCATGTAGATTCACCCACACCACCATTAGCAAAGGCAGCAAATACAAAAGCCAATGCCGATCACGCGCGCTACAAGCGGGATTGGATGAACCCCGCCCAGAATTACCATCGATCTCCGAGGACTCCAGAATCCAGAACCAGGCTACGGTGAACAACCAACTCACTACGTGCGGCCGCGCCAAAAAATGAATCATCGCCGCCGATGCCGCCAGCAACACCAGAATTAGAGCTATGAAGACATTCGCTCCGCGGCGCAGCAGCAGTCGAAAACTCCAGGAAAACACTCCGGCAATAATCAAAGCTGTCAGGAGTACAACGCCGTTCAACCCGCTCAGGCCATCCAGCCACCCCACCAGCACATCGTAGAGCCACTCCCACGCAAACCACGCATGGCCGTGCAGGCTCGATGAAAATGGATCGACGCGAGGAATCGCGTGAGTCGCCAGAATGAACTGACCCGTCCGAACGTGCCAGCCAGTCCCGGCATCGCCCAGCAAGCGTTGCGACAGACTTGTAAAGGCAAGCAGCGCCAGAAAGGTCACGAAGAGCAAGTCACCGATCGAGGGCAAGAGCCAGCGCATCCAGAAAGGTGGCAAATCGGCAGCAGAACTTGTGGAGCCCATGACCATCGCGCTGAATCTTATAGAGTAGGACTATGAACGGCAACTCTGCACATCACGGCGCGCGTCAATCGGTTCATCGCGTGGTAATCGTAGGGGCGGGCTTCGGCGGCCTGAACGCCGCCAAGACTCTGGCTGGCGCCCCCGTGAGCATCACTGTCATCGACAAGAAAAATTACCACACCTTCCAGCCTTTACTTTATCAAGTTGCCACCGCCGGTCTCTCACCCGGCGAGATCGCCGAACCTATCCGTTCGATCCTCAGCCGGCACAAAAATGTCGAAGTGCTTATGGCGGAGGTCACGGGCTTCGACCTCGAACGCCGCATGGTGCGGTGCGCCGGCCAGAATCAAAATGACGAGAGGGAGATCCCCTACGATTCTCTGATCGTCGCCGCCGGTGCCAGCCACGCCTATTTTGGCCACGACGAGTGGGAACCCTTCGCGCCCGGTCTCAAGACCATCGAAGATGCGCTCGAAATCCGCCGCCGGGTTCTGCTGGCCTTCGAACTCGCCGAGCGCCAGGCTTCGGCCGGAGAATCCTTCGACCCTCTGAACTTCGTCGTCGTGGGTGGTGGACCGACCGGAGTTGAACTTGCCGGTACTCTCGCCGAAATTTGCCGCCACGCCCTGGCTCACGATTTTCGCTTCGTCGATCCGAGCCGTGCCCGCATCTATCTGGTTGAAGGTGGTCCACACGTCCTTCCCGCTTACCCCGAAGACCTTTCACGAAGCGCGCTCGAACAACTGCAGCGCCTGGGAGTGGAAGTGCTCACTTCCACGATGGTCACGAAAGTTGAGCCCGGCGCGATTTATATGGGTGAAACGCGAAAGGAAGCCGCCGTCATTCTTTGGGCCGCGGGCGTAGCGGCATCGGATCTGGGCAAAAAGCTCGGCATACCCACTGATCGTGCCGGACGTGTGCTGGTTCAGCCCGACCTGAGCATTCCGAACCATCCGGAGGTCTTCGTCATCGGAGATCTCGCGGCGTTAAAAGACGCTTCCGGCAAGTTGCTTCCCGGCCTGGCGCCCGTCGCAATTCTCGAGGGCCGGTATGTGGCCAAGTTAATTCGCCGCGAACTCCGCCGGCAAGGCGGACCCGAGGCCTCAACGCTTCGCGATACGACCGCGCTGCGCCCGCCTTTTCACTACCACGACAAGGGCACACTCGCCACCATCGGCCGCGCTGCCGCAGTCGCGCAATTTGGCCAGATTCACATCTCTGGATTTGCGGCGTGGCTCGCCTGGCTCTTTATCCACATTTCTTTTCTGATCGGTTTTCAGAATCGCCTGCTGGTTCTCATCCAGTGGGCTTGGTCCTATTTCACCTATGAGCGTGGCGCTCGCCTCATTACCGGCAGCACTACTCTTCCCGGCTGGAACGAGCCTCGCTCCGCGCCTCCCCGCCAAACCGAACAAAAAATCTCTGCCGCGATTCACAAATAAAGAGTAAGAATTAGGGCAAGAATAGAGTAAGAATTAGGGCAAGAATAATGTCGAGCAGGGCCACCGCTTATGAAGAGCACTTTAATTTTACCAATGATTCTCGGGCTGGTAGCCGCTCTGTTTCTAACCTCCGTCGCTTCCGCGGAGGTCCTCAAGATTGTGGTTGACGATACCATCCAGCCCATCAGCCAGGAATACATCGCGCGCGCCATCGACGAAGCTCAGCGCCGCAACGACCAGGCCGTATTGATCGAAATCAATACTCCAGGAGGTCTTGTTGACTCCACTCGCAAGATCATCGAAAAGATTACTAACTCCGCCGTTCCCGTCATCGTCTACGTCACACCCAGTGGCAGCCGCGCTGCGTCCGCTGGATTCTTCATCCTCGAATCGGCGGACATCGCCGCCATGGCTCCCGGAACCAATACCGGCGCGGCGCACCCCGTGACTCTCGGCGGGGGCAGCGTCGATGACGTGATGAAACAAAAAATTGAGAACGACGCTGCTGCCCTCATGCGCTCTGTGGTCGCCCGGCGTGGACGCAACGTCGAGGTCGCCGAGAGCACGGTACGCCAATCCAAATCGTTCACTGAGCAGGAAGCCCTCTCGCAGCACCTTATCGACTACGTTGCTTCCAGTGAGAACGATCTTTTCCATCAGATCGATGGCAAAAGCTTTAAGCGCTTCAACGGCCAGCAGGTCACCCTGGAACTCTCCGGCCAGACCGTGGTGGCTTTCGGCATGACGTTGAAGCAACACATCCTCGATTATTTGATGGATCCGAACATCTCTTTTATTCTGCTTGCCATCGGAGCGCTGGCGCTTTATGCCGAATTTAATCATCCCGGCGCCGTGGTGCCGGGAACCGTCGGCATCGTGTTTATTCTGATTGCAGTCTTTGCGCTCAACCTGCTGCCTACGCGCTTCGCCGCTTTGGGACTTATTATCGCCGCCTTCGGCCTATTCGCCGCCGAGGCCAAGTTCGCCACTCATGGCGTGCTCACGGTTGGCGGAATTGTCCTGTTCACACTCGGCGGCCTGCTGCTCGTCGATTCTCCCATCCCTGAAATGCGCGTTCATCTGCTGACCGCTCTGGCAGTCAGCGTTCCTCTCGGGGTGATCACTGCTTTCCTGATGAGCATCGCGCTCAGGGCTCGCCGCAACAAAAGAGTTTCCGGCGCTGAGGGCCTGATCGGAGAAACCGGTGTCGCGCAAAGCCCGTTGTCTCCACGCGGAAAAATATTCGTCCACGGCGAACTATGGGACGCCGTGTCTTCCTCCGAAGTTTCTGCGGGGCAGTCCGTTGTGGTCCGCCAGGTCGATGGTCTGCTCCTTCAGGTCGAGCCGCTGGCCGTTGCCAGACCCGCTCCAGCGCAGGCCGTTCCGTAATCGGCCAGGCACCAACGCAAGCAACCGCCAGCCTTCGAATTCCGCGCCCGCGTCCCCGCATTGCGTTACAATCCGCCTCAGAAGCGCTTGTGCGCCTCAGTCGCTGGAGGCTTTGATATCGATATGGGAGAACTGAGTTTTGGCTTCGGCACCGTCGTCATTGTCATCATCGCCCTCTATTTGCTGAGTTCGATCAAAATTTTGGCCGAATATGAGCGGGGCGTAATTTTTCGCCTCGGCCGCCTGCTGAGCGCTGCCAAGGGGCCGGGCGTCGTTCTGGTATTCACCCCCATCGATCGCATGGTGCGCGTTTCGCTGCGCCAGGAAGCTCTGGAGGTTCCGCCGCAGGACATCATCACCCGCGATAACGTGACGCTGAAAGTGAATGCCGTAATTTTTCTGCGCGTGATCGATCCCAGCAAAGCTGTGGTTGAGGTTTCCAATTACGTCTATCAAACCTCGCAGTTCGCTCAGACTACCCTGCGCTCCGTCCTGGGCGAACAGGAATTGGACGAACTTCTCGCGCACCGGGAAAAAATCAATCTGCGCCTGCAGAGCATTCTCGACCAGCACACTTCGCCCTGGGGCGTGAAAGTGACCAACGTTGAGGTTAAGCAGGTCGACATGCCGGAATCGATGCTGCGGGCCATGGCCAAGCAAGCCGAAGCCGAGCGCGAAAAACGCTCCAAAATCATTCACGCGGAAGGCGAATTTTCAGCCGCGCAGCGCCTGGTCGATGCCGCGCATCTGCTCGCCACCGAACCCGTCAGCGTGCAACTTCGCTACCTGCAAACTTTGACCGAGATCGGCGTCGAGAAAAATACCACGGTCATCTTCCCGGTCCCGGTGGATTTTTTCTCGGGACTGGAGAAAATGCTGGGCAAAGGCGGCGGGGACGAGAAAGCTCCTGCCGCCAAGCCCGCGTGACAAATTTTCACTTTGCAAGACTTGGTGAACACATTCGCAACGCAAGCGAAGAAGGTTTTGTGCGGCACGGGCTGTCAAGAGTTTTTGCAGGACAAGGCGTGTGAAAAGGATTTGCCGGATAAGGTTTGTGACCAAAGATTGTTCCAGCAGAATAGTGAAGCAAGCCTGGTGGAATAAGCTTTTGGGTGGCGCAGCGCTGCGGTAAAGACTTTCGCAATGCATGCGGGCTTTAGCCCCTGAGGTATGCGGTTATGGATTCTTCGCAGGATACGGAAATTACATTAGGCACCACGAAACTGCTCGCTCTCTTTTTCGGCCTGGTGATGGTCTGCGCCGTTTTTTTTGCGCTCGGCTACACGCTGGGGCGCAAGGCAGACTCAGGGCTCACAACCGCGAGCGCCGCCGCGCCCTTGCAACTTGCATCCAACTCCTCCAAACCGGCGGGATCCGCATCCCAACCAGCTCAGCCCATGACGTTTTACAAGGCGGTCGAGCAGAAAGATGCCAGTCCGCAGCTCACGCCGGCCACCGACTCAGTCTCTGCCAGCGCTGGGACCGGTGCAGCGACTCCGGATCAGACGTCGACTGCAGCATCGTCAAGTGGAACGCAGGCGCCCCCATCGGCGACTACGAACCCGCCTGATCCTATGGCCCCCATTCCGGCCGGTGGTTATTTTGTCCAGGTTGCCGCAGTCAGCAAACAGGAGGACGCCGAAGCCCTGGTCGACGCTTTGAAAAAGAAACAATATCCGGCTTTTGTCGCCCCCAGTTCTTCCGCCGACAAATTCTTCCGGGTGCAACTCGGTCCTTTCGCTGATATCAAAGACGCGGAAGGTATCCGCACACGCCTGATCAATGACGGATATAACCCAATCCTCAAAAAGTAAGAGCTGACAATTTCGACGTGAACGAACCCATGAAGACTCATTCCCTGTTGAACCGCCGCGTCATCTTCAAACTGCACGGCATGGACCCATTCGACTCGACCATTCTCAAGAAAGACGAGGCCGGTTATTGGATTCGCGGCGGTACCCTGCCGCCTCATCTCGATCATGCTGATTGCTCACTGCCTGAAAATGACGTACGTTACCTGGAGTTCAGTCGCATCGAGTGGCTGCGTGCGGCGCGGTCCCGCGCCTAGATGGTTGAACGTCATTCTGTATATTGACAGACGTCAATTTAAGAGATATTCCTTAACATACCCATGACCACCCCCACGACTCTCGATCACACGCTCCATGCAGTCGCCGATCCCACTCGCCGCCGGATCCTGCAAGCGCTCAAACACCGCGGCGCCGGCTCATCCAATGGGCCCTCTATCGGCAAAACCGGCCTCTGCGCTGGCGAGATTGAGGAGCGCGTCCAGCTTTCGCAACCCACCATTTCGCATCACATGGCAATCCTGACCAAAGTCGGCCTTGTGGAAGCGGCAAAGCAAGGCCAGTGGCGATGGTACCGCCGCAACGAGAAAGCTCTCCGCCGCTTCGCGAAAAGCCTGCGCGCGCAATTGTGATGGATCTTAGTCAATATGGCTGCAGGGTACGAAGGCTTTAGTCCGCCGATGCAGCCGCAGCGTGGGCTTTCTGCAGCAAACGCCGGGCCTGGGAGATCAGTTCGGCTACTTCGAAAGGTTTCACCAGATACGGCACGTTGTTCTCCTGTAGAAATCCGCGCTCGTCGCCTTGCTCAACGCCATGAGAGAACGTAAACAGCAAATGGTTCTCCATGTGCGAGCAGTGCTGTTTCAACCACAGATAAGCTTCTTTAGCATTCCAATCCGAGGGCATATTGCCGCTCATAATCACGGCATCGAACGGCTCGGAGAGTAACCGCGTCTTCACATCTTCGCTTTTTGTGGCGGTCACTACATTGGCGCCGGCTCCAGTAAGGACGTCGCGCTCAAACTCCAACACCGCTTCTTCTTCCTCCACCAACAATACCCGGCCCTGAATCGCCCCTTCGCGTCGGAGGGTTGCGGCTGGAGCCGCTTCCTCCACGGCCTCTGCCGCCACTGCCATTGGGAGCCGAACTTCAATCACGGCCCCGCCTTCGGGAGCATTGTGCGCTGTGATGTCGCCACCGTGCTCCTTCACTATTCCGTAACAGATGCTCAGACCAAGCCCGGTTCCTTTACCCACATTTTTCGTGGTATAGAACGGATCGAAGATTCGCTTGGGATCTTTAATTCCCGGCCCGTCGTCGACAAAGCGCGCGCAAACATCGCCCTTCTGGCAATAAACGCTAATCTTGAGGTTCCCCGAGCGGCCAGTCTCCAGCACCGCATCCACGGCGTTGTTGATGATATTCAGAAACACTTGCTCAATCTGGTGCGAGTCGGCCACCACCAGTGCTGCCACACTTCCCAGATCTTTTTCCACTGCAATGTTATTGACTTTGAGATCGTAGTCGCGAAGCGTCAGCGTTTCTTCCAGCACGTTGCGGATATCCACCTCCGTCCGCTCTGGCTTTCTTTGCCGCGCAAACGAAAGCAGATTCTGTACCACCCGGTGCGTGCGCTGCGCTTGTTTGAAAACCTTTCCCACATAATCGTGCGCGCGTTCGCTCAGGCCTTCGCTTTCGAGCAACTGCGCATATCCCAGAATCGCAGTCAGCGGATTGTTCAGTTCGTGAGCCACTCCCGCAATCAACTGGCCCACGGCTGACATTTTCTCGCTCTGCAAGAGTTGTTCCTGCGTACGCCGAAGATCTTCATACGCCTTGCAGGTCTCTTCGTACAGGCGAACCTTTTCAATAGTGGTGGCGAGTTGCCGGCTGATCGCCACCATCAGATTCTCTTCTCCGTTGGAATACTCGTATTCCGCATGGCTGCGCAGGCCCATGATTCCGATCGGACTGTCCTTACCCCAGAACAGCACCCAGATCCACGAACCGTCACTGTCGGAACGGATGAAATCCGCAACCGCTCCCTTTAAATGCGGAAGGTACTCCGCCGTGATCACCTCGGCTCGGGAGCGCATCACCAGATCTCCGAAGCCTTCCGCAAAACTGATTTCCGCCGGCCGCGACTTATCCCGGCTGCGCGGTCCCCACGCAGCTCGACGCCGGTAGGTTGGAGCGTCCGAGTCGGAAAGGTAAACTGCGCCACTTTCCGCACCGAATAACGAAACCACCTGCCGCAGCGTCAGATTTAGAATTTCATCCAGATCGAACGACTGCGTAGCCACCACCGC
This sequence comes from uncultured Acidobacteriota bacterium, assembly GCA_963756015.1. Taxonomy (GTDB): domain Bacteria; phylum Acidobacteriota; class Terriglobia; order Terriglobales; family Acidobacteriaceae; genus Sulfotelmatobacter. The sequence goes on along the minus strand of CAVWMB010000006.1, from coordinate 4,497,592 downwards.
CATCGCGTTCAGCGCGTTCAATTCGCGGTTGCGCCGCCGCATCTCGTCTTCGGTGCGCCGCTTCTCCGTCACATCTAATACGAATCCCTGATAGCGCTCCACCTTGCCTGCGGCATCCCGCGTGGCGAAGCTGCTTTCGGCCGCCAGCAGCAGCGTTCCATTCTTGCGCCGCATGGTGACTTCAAAGTTGCGCACGTAACTCTGTTGCTCGATCGCTCGCCGGAATGCATCCCGTTGGCCCGCATCCACGCGAATGTCCTCGTCCAGGTTCAGCGTCAGCAACTCTTCCCGGCGCTCGTACCCCAGCATGTTTACGAATGCGTCGTTGCAATCAAGCACTCGGCCGGCAGGAGTCGCAACGTAAACTCCTTCCTGCACCTGCTCGAACAGTAGGCGATATTTTTCCTCCGCCGAGCGTCGATCCGTAATGTCGCGGACGATGTGTATAGTTCCCTTCTGCTTGCTGCCCTGCTCGGTATACGAGGAAGTCGACACGGTTGAGAACCCGCCGAAACACGGGTCGGCGCCTTCCGTGATCTCCGCGTTTCCACGGGCGCAATAAGGACATCCCGTCCACTCGCCCATGCGATGCGGTAACACCGATTCGCAAGTGCTGCCTATCACGTCCGCTGCGGCCAGTTGCAATTGCTCCAGCAACACCTGGTTCGCCTTGATAATGCGAAACTCCGCGTCATGCGCCACAATGATGTCGTGCACTGAGTCGAATGTGTTTCGCCACTGGCGTTGCGAGCGCAATGACTGCTCCTGCAGACGGAAGTTCTCGATGGCGATCCCCAACTGCCGTCCGCAGGTTTCCAGAAACTCCAACTCTTCGGTGGTCAGTTTCCTTGCCGATGTGCTGCCCAAAACTAACAGCCCGATCGGCGCCCGTTTCCCTAGCACTGGCACTATCACCACATAAAGAATTTTTTCCGACTTCAACAGTCCCGCATCTTCGGGAGCGGCTCCTGCCCGGTGCGCCATCACCGGTTTTCCGCGTTGCAGCGTCTGCGAGACACTCTCGCTCAACTCCGCCAAGCCAGCTTCGCGCAAAAAGTCCGTCGACACCCCCACCGCATGGGTCGCCACCAAATGCCCACCCTCAATCAAGCGGAACCACGCAGCCCGGCTGGTGGTCAGCCTCTGCAATTGTTCCAACACAACTTCCATCATGCCGCCCTGCTGTTGGGCCAGAACCGTACTTTCGGTCAAAGCCCGCAGCACGTTCAATCTCTTGCCCTCAGCGCGCGCTTCGCCCAGCACAACCAGCAACATGCTCACACCGAGCAGCACATCGGCGACCGCGAAGATTCCCGCCGGAACTTGAGTTGTGAAAGACGACCAACGCAAATGCTGCGCAATCAGACCAGCCGCCAGCAGCCAAGCCCAAGGTTCCCAGCGGCCGCGACGGGCGCGTAACAACGCAATTGCGGCAGTCAGAAGAATGATCCGATAGGAAACTTCCAGAGCGACGCGCAAGGGCAGCGAATCAGGCCATAACAGTACTCGTGCCGCCGCGAAGCCCGTCACGGAAGCTGTAATCGCCACCAACGGCATCATTAGATTTTGTTCACGGATATAGACAAACACCGCGGCCGCGAAAAGTCCGATTGCAAGCACAAATGCGGCCTGCTCAACGGCGAGACCGTAGCGCGAGGGAATCCGCATTGCGGTCCCGTGCAGGCCCGCTAGTCGCGAAGTCAGCAACATCGCCCAGCCAGCCGTCCAGATGAGAACGTAGCGTTCGCGCAAGGCCGAGAACACAAGCAGGGTCGCTCCCAGCACGATTAACAGCGCCCACTCCCCGGCCTTCAGCCCGGTGAGGGCCGGCTGTGCGGTGTTCCAAGTGGACCAGAGCGAACCGTTCATTTAGTTTCCGGGCCTGTGTGGCAGACGTAGGCGTGCCCTGCTTTTGAATATCATGCCTTCCCCCTTTATTTACGCGTTTTCGGACCACGCTGGTTACTTTCGGCACCTGTGCTAACGGCTAAAATAGCCGACAGTATACTTGCACAGCCATGCCTGACCGAATTCTCGTAGTCGACGACGAAGACGCAATCCGAGAGATTGTCTGCGCCATTCTCGCTGCCGCCGGCTATTCCTGGAAACAAGCCAGTTCCGGCATGGAAGCTCTCGCGGTCCTCAACTCCGGCGAGACCTTCGAGCTGATGCTTTCCGACCTGATGATGGCCGACCTTGACGGCATCGGCCTGCTGGAACGCACCAAAGAACGCTTTCCTGACATGCCAGTCGTGATGGTCACCGCCGTCCACGACATTTCTGTCGCGCTCGCCGCCATCCGTAACGGCGCTTATGACTATCTGTTGAAGCCCTTCGAGCGTGAACAATTACTCAACGCAGTTGGCCGCGCCCTGGAAAATCGCCGCCTCAAAGTTGAAAACCGAACCTATCAAACCAATTTAGAAGCCTTAGTCAGAGCCCGTACTGATGAGCTGCGCGCCGCCATGGCTGATCTGGAGCGCTCCTACGACATCACGCTTCAAGCCCTGGGCGACGCCCTCGATCTCAAGGACGCCGAAACCGAAGGCCACTCGCGGCGTGTCACCGCCTTCACCATCGCCATTGCGCGAGCCATGGGCGTGCCCCGCGAACAAATTTTGGTCATCGCCCGCGGCGCTTTCCTCCATGACATCGGAAAAATGGCCATCCCCGATAACATCCTCCGCAAACCCGGGAAGCTCGACGACGATGAGCGCACCATCATGCGCGAGCACTGCTATCACGGCTACCAGATGCTGCGTAAAATTCCCTTCCTCGCCGAAGCCTGCGACATTGTTTATTCTCACCAGGAACATTTCGATGGCAGCGGCTATCCTCGCGGCCTCAAAAACACCGAGATTCCCCTGGGCGCCCGCATCTTCTCCGTGGCCGATACGCTCGACGCCATCATCTCCGATCGTCCCTACCGTCCGGCAAGGACTCTCACTGAAGCTCGCAACGAAATTCAGGTCTGGACTGGCCGCCAGTTCGATCCTGAGGTCGTCGAGATCTTTCAGAAAATGCCCGATGAAATCTTCGAAGACCTGCGGCGAGAGATCAACTCCCAAGGCTACCCCCTGAGCTATACCGCCTCGGCCAAAGGTTCCTGACACACGTTCGATTTCGATGGGAATCGCCGTCCTGACTGGACTTTTTCCTGGGTTTTCTCATTTCCTTATTCTTTCGCCCCCAGCAAGATCCCCGCGGCGCAGCGTTCTCCAGAGAGAGCAGAATAAGATTTTTTGTGCTGCATGGCGCCTCAGCCCCGCAATTAGCTTCAATGAAGCCGTGGGCCCTTAGGCCCCGAGCTCAGCTTAGAATTGAATATTCACCCGGAGGCATTCCATGAAATCGTCCTTCGTTCTTCTCGCGCTTTGCATTTTGGTCACGACAGCGCAGGCGCAAGAACATCCCGCTGTGACCGCTGTTTCGAATTCCATTTACGTTGGAGCCGACGGCAAATTTGAATCCGCGCCTGACACTGCTGTCATCGGGTTCAACATCTCGGTGCAGGATGACACCTCTCAAATTGCCTATCAGCACGCATCGAAAGAAGTGGAACAGGTTCGCGAGGTTCTGCGCGCCAACGCCATCGAACCCAAAGCCGCCACCATCGGATTCTTTTCCGTCCAGCCCGCCTACGAATATAAAAACGGCAAGCAAAGGCCAATCGGATATCGCGTAACCACTAACGTCACGCTCAAGCTCAAGGATTTTTCGAAGATCGGTCCCATCACCCAGCAACTCGCCGAAGCCAACGTCGGCGAATCCCAAACCCTGAACTACACTCTGGAAAATATCGATGAAGCCAAGGACAGGGCCGTGGAAGACGCCTACCGTCGCGCTCGTGCCCTGGCCGCGGCTCTGGGCCGCGCCAGCGGCCGCACCGTCGGAGAACTTTCCTACGCCTCCATTGATACCTTCGAGAATCAGCGCGTGCCTGTCGCACACATGGCCCGCGCCATGGCCGCAATGTCCAACGCCGCTCCCCCTCCAACCGAAGAATTCACCCCTCAGAACGTCACGGTGACCGCCCATGTAAACGCGCTTTTCAATTTGAAATAGCCGGGCCCGCGTTTCCCTTGCCCTCATTTTGGTAATGGATGGTTCGCCCCGCAGATTGAAAGTTGCAGAAAATCGTTGGCGCCAATGAACCAGAGAACCGTACGCACGATCAGCGGGAAACGCCGCCGGGTCGGATCATGCTTCACGGTCGGGGCCGTGAGTTCATAGAGCGCTCCGCGAGTTTCGAGTTGGCAGGCGCCAGCGGCCAGCACGTTCTTGACCCATTCGGCTCCGGGCCCATAGGTGAGTGCGATCAGGAACCCATTGGGAACTCGGAAGACATTTACCGGTGAACGGTAGAGGCGGCCCGACTTGCGGCCTCGGTGGGTGAGAATGCCGAAGCCGGCCAGACGGCCCGCGAAGTGAATGGTCACCCGATTGGTGGCCATACGATTGAAAGACGCCACCCACCTGCTGCGAAAACGGATTAGGAGGATTGGAGCGGCTAGCAATCCCAATAGAATGATCGACGCGGCCGTTCGCATGGGGGTCCCCATCTATCTACCCTATAGAGTTTGGAAGCGGTGTGGTCAACCACTGACCTGGCCCGACCTGCATTGCCGGCAAATCCTACTTGCTGAAAGCCTTCGACAACTGGACCTTAAGCACCCAATCCCGCCAGAACCGCTTAATCCTTAAACATCACCGGTTTTCAAACATCACCGGTTTTCGAGGTCAGAAAATTTTGTTAACGGGTAACCAAATGGGCAGAAGAGTCATCCAGTGAAAGGTAGGGTTTAGGCATGTCGCTGGTTCCGCGAATCCAAAAAACAAACCACGGATTGACACTTCGCCGCACCGTGATCATTTGTGCGTTCGCGCTGGCTGCTTTGCTGGCGCGCTACTCACCGCCATATCTCTCCAGCACATCCGCTCGAACCGCAGTCAGGTCGCACGGGAATCCTGATCGGCAATTTTTTGATCATGAGGATGCGCAGTGGGTGGCTCCGGTGGTTGTGGTTCGGGCCGCGCCGATGCGGAGTGCGGTGCCTGAGCTAAGGAGCCAGGAGCCGCTGGTTGAGATCGTGACTAACGGGTTGCACTACGACCGTCCGCCCCCGATTGCCTAAAGGTGGTGACTTCTTCCCATGTCAGAGAGAGTCCGCAGCCGCAACGGCTGTGGCGAGAGTCCCTGCTACCGCAGCCGAAACTATATCCAGAGACGGCCCGCGGAGATGCCCATCTTGGAGAAGTAAACATGATTGAAGAATCCGGTAAAAGCTGGAAGGATTTGTGTCGTGCCGTTATACAGGCAACAGATAGCAACGAGGTGCTGAAACTCGTGAAAGAGCTCAACCAGGTTCTGGAAAGTGAAGAACAGGCAGGCTGGAATAGAGGAAACGGAAGAGCCGTCCGTGCTACCGAGGGGACACCATGCTCATGAAAAATTCGGCCGCAAATGATTTTGCTCCAAGCAATTCCCGGCAACTGCCTTCCGTCCCGGCGAGGGCGCAGCGGAGTGCGAACATTACCGGTGGATCACCGGGTCGCGGGCGCTCGCCGAGCGAGCCAAGTTCCTGGCGATTCGTGATCGGGGCGGCGTTCGGGGTGGGAGCGGTATCATTCCTGGCAACCGAAGTGATGCACTATCTGCTGGTTCCAGATATTGGACGATCCCACGAGAGATGGCTGGCCGAAGGCTTCTCTGCTTTGCTGGTGACCTTGCTCACCGCAAAATTAGTCCAGATAACGAGGGAACGACACCGGCTCATGGTGGCTAGGATGCAGGTGATTGCCGAGATGAATCATCACATCCGGAACGCGCTGAGTCCTATTTCACTCTCCCTGGATGAAACCGAGAATCAACATCTAAATCATGTCATTTCCGATGCCGTGGACCGCATTGACTGGGCGCTGCGGGAAATATTACCGCGAGAAATTCCCCTGGCCGAAGAGCAGAGGGATAAGTTGGGCTATTTTCAAAGGCAAAAGACGTAGGGCTCCTCTTCCGACGGCTGCGCCCTCGGGAGCCGCTATGAGTATTCCAAAGCGTTCTTCATCCGCCGCTGCATTGCAGGGATGGATTCCAGACTCAAGTTTTGGCGCCGCGCGCCGATGAATGACGTGCCGAGCCGACCGGGCGTTGGAAAGACGGATGAAACTCCGTGGCGGCGACTGCGAGCGCAAATCATGGAAATATCCGGAAACGACAGACGGTCGGTATCGGAACGGCTGAGAGCAACGACTGATGAGCTGCAAAAGTTGGAGCAGTTGGTCCTTTCCGGCGACTGCGCTCCGCGAGTACTGGCGGAATTCCGCGATGCGGTCGATAGTATTCGCCAAACCGCGTGGGCGGTGCAGCAATGGACGGAGTTGCAGCATCAGCATCGCGACCCTTACACCGTCCTCGGAACCCTGTCGACCGAGCGGGTACGGCGCGCCACCCAGATTACGAAAGATTTGACCTTGGATCTGGAATCGCTCGAATTGGGATTGGAAACCCAGGGGCTCGAAACGCTGTTTCACGCGGTCAAGGGTCTTTATGAGCGTTTGAATCCTTTGTTCAGGAAAAGCTTCGTTTAGGCAGTCCGGGAATGAAGCTGTTTGCAAGGCGAGCATCCCCTTACTTGAATTCCTTGAGACATCCCGCCGGAGTTGTGTAAAGTCAGAAGTATCTTTGCTTTCAAAACAAACTCGTGCGCGCTCTGTCTTCGGCAAAGAAGGCCGAGACGTGAGTCCGGCAAATTCACATTCCTCCGCACGTTCCTGTTTGCCTGCGTCGTGATTGTTGCAACCACTCTGGCGCTACCCGCCCTGGCCGCGCCAGCCGTGGCGAAACTTCCGGTTGCGGCATTGCGTCTGCCCACGGTGGATGCGGTGATTGAGCAGGCGATCGCGGAGCGAAGCATTCCCGGGGCGGTGCTGGTGGTGGGTCACAACGGGCACGTAGTTTACCGAAAAGCTTACGGGGAGCAGTCGCTGGAGCCGCGGCGCAAGGCAATGACGCTGGATACGATTTTTGATTTGGCATCGCTGACCAAGGTGATCGTAACCACGACCGCAATAATGCAGTTGGTTGAGCAGGGCAAGATACGGCTGAACGATGCGGTGGCGAGTTATTTGCCGGAGTTTGCGCAGAATGGAAAGGTGGAGATCACGGTGCGGCAATTGTTGACGCACTACTCGGGCCTCGAGCCGGATCTGGATCTAAAAACTCCGTGGGAGGGAAAGGAGACAGCCTACGGCATGGCGTTTGCGGAGACACCGCAGGATGCGCCGGGATCGAAGTTTACCTACAGTGACATTAATTTTATTGTGCTGGGCGCGCTGGTGGAGCGGGTTTCGGGTGAGCCGCTGGACCAGTACGCGACCCGGCATATTTTTCGGCCGCTGAAGATGTTGCACACCACATACCTGCCTCCGGCATCGTGGCGATCAAAGATCGCGCCGACACAATATGACGAGAATGAGCACATGTTGCGGGGAGTGGTGCACGACCCCACGGTGCGGCGTATGGGCGGCGTCGCCGGAGAAGCGGGGCTGTTTTCCACTGGCGACGATCTGGCGAAATTTGCCCAGGCGTTGCTGAATGGTGGCGGAGGGATATTGTCTCCCCTGTCGGTGGAGAAGATGACGACCCCGGAGCAGCCCCCGTCAGCGCCCGTGCTGCGCGGCTTTGGGTGGGATATCGATTCTCCGTTTTCGACCAACCGCGGCGTTCTGCTGCCGGTGGGCAGCTACGGACATACGGGCTTTACTGGAACATCGCTGTGGATCGATCCCACAACCCAGACCTATATCATCCTGCTGACCAATGCGGTGCATCCGCGCGGGCAGAGCAATGCCGTCGAAGTGCGATCAAAAGTGGCGACGGCGGTCGCGGCAGCTTTATCCCTGACGACCAGCGAGAAAGACGCGCTGCGCTGGAAAAGCATTACCGGCTATAACGAGGCTGAGAGCGCGGCCCGGCACATGATTGCGCGCAATGGCAGCGTGAAGAACGGAATAGATGTTCTGGAAGCGCGTGGCTTTGACGTGTTGCAGGTTGCGGGGCGCAAGAACAAGAAGAAGATCGGCGTGCTGACCAATCAGACAGGATTTGACGTAGCGGGACGGCGAACCATTGATGTGCTGGCGCAGGCTCCGGGAGTTGAACTCGATGCCATCTTCAGTCCGGAGCACGGGGTCACCGGAACGTTCGATACGCTGCACGTCGGCGATACGAAAGATGAAGCGACCGGCGTGGCGGTTTACAGCGTTTACGGCGGCAGGGATGCGGCGCGGCGCCCTTCGATCGATCTGCTGAAGCAACTGGATGCCGTGGTAATCGATATTCAGGATGCCGGAGTGCGTTATTACACCTACGAGACCACGTTGGGATATTTTCTAGAGGCGGCGGCGCAGGCCGGAATCGAGGTGATTGTGCTCGACCGTCCTGATCCGGTGACGGGATCGTTTGTGCAGGGTCCGGTATCAGATGCCGGGAAGGAGAACTTTAACAATTACGGGAATGAGCCGATTCGACATGGCATGACGATGGGCGAGTTGGCGAAGATGTTCAACGCTGAGCGCAATATCAACGCCAGACTGACAATAGTGCCGATCGAGGGATGGCAGCGTGGAGACTGGTTTGATTCGACCGGTCTGGAATGGGTGAATCCCTCGCCCAATTTGAGGAGCATAACGGAAGCGGCGCTGTATACGGGCGTAGCGGTGATCGAGGGAACGAATGTTTCCATAGGACGCGGGGCTGACACTCCGTTTGAGTTGGTGGGCGCTCCGTGGATGAAAGGCCGGGAACTGGCGGCTTATTTAAATGCGCGCGGAATCGCCGGAGTGAGATTTGTGCCCGTGACGTTCACGCCGACGTCTGCCGTTTATAGCGGACAGAAGTGTGAAGGAGTGAATGTGGTTCTGACCGAGCGGAACGCGCTGGATGGCCCGGAATTGGGGATGGAGCTGGCTTCGGCATTGCGGAAGTTATATCCGGCGGATTTTAAGTTGGAGCGCATCACCGAGTTGCTGGTGAATCAAGCGGCTTACGACGGACTGGTGGCGGGAAAAGATCCGCGCCAGATTGCCCAGGATTGGCAGGAGGGGTTGCAGAAGTTTGAGGCGGTGAGGAAGAAGTATTTGATTTATTAGGGATTGGTTGGAGGGCGTGGTTAGCTGCTTAGCTGCAAGATGCACGAGTCTTCCGTCGCTCAGAAGAAGCTCAGCCCAAGAAAAAATTGGAAGCAGGCGATGCCGATCTGGCTGCTAGGTGTAAGATGCGTCTGCCTTGAGGTTAAATCAGAAACTGCACTGGAAAAAGGAGTGCGTAAATGAAACGATCACTGTTGGTGGCAGGAGTAGCGGCGGCGATCATGGTTGCGTGGTCCGTGGGGCGGGTACACGGGCAGAACCAATCGGCGATGAAGAAAGTTCTCTTTGTGTCGGCTGATCAGGCGAACTACACGGCTACGAACAGGGGTGTTTCCACGGCTAAAATCTGGGGTGACTCCGATAAGGGAGCGCACGCCACCTTTACCAAGTTCGAACCGGGACAGGATAACGGAATGCACACGCACACCAACGATGTCTGGATCGTCGTGCTGAAGGGCGCATATTTGTACAAGGACGAAGCCGGCGAGAAGCGCGTGGCCGCTGGCGACTTCTTACGCGTCCCCGGTGGACACAAACACTGGAGCGGCGGCGACAAGAAAGACGGCGCGCTGTTTTATGAGGAATCGTCCGGGAAGTTCGATTTGATTCCAGCGAAGTAGCGCGGGCGTGGCAGTTCGCGAGGCCCACTTCTCGCCAAAATTGCGGGAAGTGGGGCATTCGGCAAATGGCACTTCGGCAACGAAGACTTTCCGGTTCTCGGCGCGGAATCCAGATCAAAAAAATTCACAGATCGGTCCGCTAAATTCCTTGCTTCGTTTGGGTTGCGGATGATCGATCTGTGACGGAAATCAGCAAAATATTGAAAGCAAAGATCTTGCGCGCAAAATATTCCGCAATAACGAGTTATCGATGCGATCAGCGTGCGAAATCCCGAGACTGCGACAATAGTCGTGCAGAATCGCGGTAAGAAAGAACTGGGTCCGATGGCAAATGGACGGTCGATCATTCGTGTGTAATCTCCCCTTCACAATAGTCGACGGGTTGGCCTGTGGGCGACAAGGTCAGGTGTCACACGCGCGTCATTTCTTTTTCTCACCGCGATAGGGACTATTTCGGCGTGGCTGAGCGGCAAGTTTTCTCGCGCCCGGCCATTTTCGGAGCGGAAGGCGAGAGCCCAAGAGTTTTTTGAATCTGAACAAGCGTCGAAATTTTGAGTGGGCAGAAGCGGGAGTGGAATCAGCCGGAAACTGGCCATCGCGGAGAAGTCAGTCATCGGCTCCTACCCGGCGACCGCTGGTGAATCAGAACAATTCGACTTTCGCCCTGGAGCCGGGTGCGGAGGCGAGCCGGGCGTCACGCGTCAGCAACGTGGCGCCGAGCTCTTCGGTGAGCACGATATACGCCGCGTCGTAAGCCGACAGATTGTGGCGGAGCCGCCAAATCTGAGGCAGGAAAACGAACTGGGGATAGCGCGTCAGTCGAAGATCCAGCAGGTTCTGAATGGCCTGGTCGGCGCGCTGGGCTGAAATGGTAGTCTCCCGCACCAGTCGGCGCAGAACCTGCGCGACCTCCAGGTCGAGAAGGTGCGGAGAAGAGCATCGCTTCCTGCTCGGGCGTGAAAATAGACTTCCAGTGGGGGCAGTTTAGCAGAGCGGGTATGATGAGCGAAGTAATTAATCAGTTCATGGCAACGTCACCCAATTCGGCTCCTAAAGTTGTCTCGGCGCTGGCGGCGCGGACGCAATTCGGCCAGATTATGCGGCGCGCACGGACGGAGAATGCCCGCTTTATCGTGGACAAACGCGGTCAGCCGCAGGTGGTCATCATGGGCATTGGCGATTTCATCCAGACCATCGCACCGGAAAAGAAAGTTATGGCCGCCGTCCGCGCCACAGCGCGCAAGAAGGGCACGAATCGGCTCACTCTGCGGGACATCAATCGGGTGATCCGAGCAGCCCGCAAAGGCAAAGAGCGCTCGCTCTAGCCGTGTGAGGACAATTCAGGTTGTCGTCGACACTAACGTTGTCGTCTCAGCACATTTAAACGACGAGGGATATGAACGCGCCGTTCTCGATCTTGCGCTCGAGGGAAAGCTTCGGCTCGCGGTTTCCGCTGCGATCCTTGCCGAGTATGAAGTCGTGCTGCGGCGGCCAGAATTTGGTTTGGGGCCGCGACAGGTGAGCGCGTCCTTGCGATTAATTACATGCGAGAGCCGGATCGTCGCACCGCAGCGCGAACTCTCCATCGCGGGCGAACCGGCCGACAACCGCTTCCTGGAATGCGCCGAAGCGGCGCGGGCGGACTTCCTGGTCACCGGCAACAAGCGCCATTTTCCGAAGCACTGGCGGCCGACGGCGGTGGTAAATGCGCGGGAGCTGCTGGAATGGCTTATGCCGGAGTTGCGGCGGTGAAGAACTCTGTTGCACGCGGCGTCATTACCTACCCTTTCGACTTCGCTCAGGGCAGGCTCTTTCGCCAAGAACGCGAAGGAGTGGGGCGTCTCGGTTGGGTTCGCGAGATCCGGAGGGTTGGCCACCGTCATTGCCTATTGTTGAAAGCAGCGCGGAGGGATTTGAGCCTCAAGGATTAAAGGGCGGGCCGAGCATCGCTCGGCATGGACGGGCGAGGGCGCCCGTCCCCACATGGGCTTTGCCAGCTATCGAATTCCCTGCTCGATAGGAGCTCCATTTCTTCGCAACTTCTTCATTTCCTACGGCATCTAAACCTTGACAGCGATCCACTCAGGTCTTAGCATGAGCCTATTGGCAATCATAACTGCATTGATTACAAAGCACTTATTAGCTTCAAGAACGATCTAAGAAGGATAAGAAGGAGACAATTTATGGCCAAGATTATTGGGATTGACCTTGGAACCACCAATTCTTGCGTGGCGGTGATGGAGGGCGGCGAGCCCAAAGTGATCGCTAATGAAGAAGGAGGGCGGACTACGCCTTCCGTGGTTGGGTTTACCAAGACTGGAGAGCGGTTGGTGGGGCAGGTGGCGAAGCGGCAGGCCATTACCAACCCGGAGAACACGATTTATTCGATCAAGCGGTTTATGGGACGCCGCTACGACGAGGTGCAGGAAGAGATCAAGATGGTCCCCTACAAGGTCGTCAAATCGGGCGACCATGTCGCGATTCTGGCGCAGGGCAAGGAGTACACGCCTCCGCAGATTTCGGCGCTGATTTTGCAGAAGCTGAAGAAGGCGGCGGAAGACTATCTCGGCGAGAAGGTGACCGAGGCGGTCATCACCGTGCCGGCGTATTTTAACGACGCACAGCGGCAGGCCACGAAAGATGCCGGGCAGATTGCCGGGCTCGAGGTGAAGCGCATTATCAACGAGCCCACGGCAGCGGCGCTGGCCTACGGTCTCGATAAGACGAAAGACGAGATGATCGCCGTTTACGACTTTGGCGGCGGCACCTTCGACATTTCGATTCTGGAAGTGGGCGAGGGCGTGATTGAGGTAAAGGCCACCAATGGCGACACGCACCTGGGCGGCGACAACCTGGATCAACGCATTGTTGACTGGCTGATCGACGAATTCAAGAAGGATGAAGGTCTCGATCTGCGCGGCAAGGGGAACGAGATGGCTTTGCAGCGGCTGCGCGATGCGGCCGAGCGGGCGAAGATTGAGCTTTCGACCACGATGGAGACTGAGATCAATCTGCCGTTTATCACGGCGGACGCGAGCGGGCCGAAGCATCTGGTGAAGAAGCTGACCCGGGCGAAGCTGGAAGGCATGGTGGAAGACATCATTCAGAAGTCGGTGGGGCCTTGCAAGCAGTGCATGAAAGATGCGGGCGTCGATGCCTCGAAGATCAACGAAGTGGTGCTGGTCGGCGGGCAGACTCGTATGCCGCGCATTCAGGCGCTGGTGAAAGAGCTGTTTGGCAAGGAAGGCCACAAGGGAGTGAATCCCGATGAAGTGGTGGCGATTGGAGCGGCGATTCAGGGCGGCGTGCTCGGCGGCGAAGTGAAAGATCTGCTGCTGCTGGACGTGACTCCGCTGTCGCTGGCGATTGAAACGCTGGGCGGCGTGGCGACTCCGATGATTCCGCGCAACACGACGATTCCTACTAAGAAGACGGAGACGTTTTCGACCGCGGCCGACAATCAGACCTCGGTTGAGGTGCACGTGCTGCAAGGCGAGCGTCCGATGGCGGCGCAGAACCGGACTCTGGGCAAGTTCCATTTGACCGGGATTCCGACGGCTCCGCGCGGCGTGCCGCAGATTGAAGTGACGTTCGACATTGACGCCAACGGCATCCTCAACGTGACCGCGAAAGATACGGCCACGGGCAAGGACCAGAAGATTACGATCACGTCGTCTTCGGGATTGTCGAAGGAAGAAGTCGAGCGCATGGCCAAGGAAGCGGACGCGCATTCGGCGGAAGACAAGGCACAGCGCGACGCGATCGAAGCCAAGAACCAGCTCGACAGCATGGTCTACAACGTCGAGAAGATGTTGCGCGAGTCGGGAGATAAGATCTCAGGCTCCGATCGTGGCGATGTCGAGAATGCCCTGGCCGACGCCAAGAAGGCGCTGGAATCAAACGACAAGGCGCAGATGGAAAAGGCACGCGAGACTCTGACCAAGGCTTCGCACAAGCTGGCCGAGGAGATGTACAAGGCAGCGCAGACGAAGGGTCCAGAAGGCGGCGCGGCTCCGACAGAGGGAGCTGGAGCGGGCGCGAACGGCGGCGGTCAGAAGAAAGATGAAGGCGTGATCGACGCTGAGTACGTGGATGTAGAAGACAAGAAGTAAGTTTTGTCACGCTACGACTGCGTTCTGGATGGCAGGTCTTTTATGGCGCGGGCAGAATTGCCCGCGCCACACGTTTGCAGGTTTATTTTCGATCTTTATTATTTTCGATCTTTATTATTTTCGAGCTTCATTTTCGAGCTTCATTTTCGAGCTTCATTTTCAAACTTTATTTTCGAACTCTATTTTTGAAACGGTGGAGGAGTGAAATGGATTTCCAGGTGAATGAGCAGACCTATTTCCTAACTCTTGCGGAAGATCAAAAGCGCTGGCGGTTTTTTGTGTCGACGCCGACGGGAGCACAGCAGATTCCGGTTTATGTGGATACTCCAGAGTCGGTCGGGCTAATTGTGCTGGAAGATGAAGAGAAATCTCAGAGGATGCCGAACTGACAATTCGGATGCGGTATAAGGATTAGGAAGAATTCCATCGCTCGCCATGGCCACTACCCCCAAAAAAGATTATTACGAAATCCTTGGCGTGAAGAAGTCCGCGTCGGCCGACGACATTCGCAAAGCGTTTCGCAAGCTGGCGCGCAAATACCATCCTGACGTTAATCCTGGGGACAAATCCGCTGAGGAGAAGTTCAAGACGCTCTCCGAGGCGAACGACGTTCTCAGCGATCCCAAGAAGCGAAAAATCTACGACCAGGTCGGATTCTATTCGGACAACATCGATCCAGCGACGGCGGAAGCCTATGCTCGGGGCGGAGGGCAGGGCGGATTTGCAGGAGGCGGGCCGGAGGGATTTGGCGGCGCCGGGAGCGGCCAGGCCGGAGGGCAAGGTGTTCCCTTTGACTTCGGCGGCTTCGATTTTTCGGATCTGGCCGACAGCGCGGGCCGGAGCCGGCGAAGCGGCGGTGGCGGCGGGTTCCGGGATATCTTCTCGGGAATCTTTGGTGGAGGGCGCGGAGCAACGGCGACGGAAGTTGGCCCCGAGGCCGGCTCCGACCTGGAATATCAAGTCAATGTTCCCTTCTGGACGGCGATCCGCGGCGGCGTCATGCGGCTCAACATTACCCGCCAGGATGTATGCGCGAATTGCCACGGGCAGGGCTACATTGAGGCGCCGGGAAAATGTCCGGAATGCAATGGCACGGGGCAGATCACGCAGACCGGTGGAAGAATGAAGTTCAATGTGCAGTGCCCACGCTGCCAGGGAACGGGAAAGAACATTTCCATGTGCCCGGTGTGCCACGGCGAAGGCACGGTGAGCCGGACCGAGCCGATGGAGGTTCGCATCAAGGCGGGGACGCGAGATGGTCAGCGCATCCGGCTGGCCGGCAAGGGCAATGCGGGATCTCACGGCGGAGCCGCCGGCGATCTTTACGTGATTATCCGGATCGACGCGCACCCGGTGTTCCGGCGGGATGGCGACGACATTTATTTAACCGTTCCCGTCACCGTCAATGAGGCGGCCCTGGGAGCCAAGATTGAAGTTCCCACGATCGATGGGCGGGCGCTGCTGAAGATTCCTCCTGGAACCCAGCCCGGGCAGAAACTGCGCTTGCGCGAGAAGGGTGTTCCTTCGGCCACCAAAGAAGGCGTGCGCGGCGATGAAATTGTTGAGATCACGGTGAGCGTGCCCATGCCGCGCGACGAGCGGACCAAAGAGCTACTGAAAGAGCTGGCCAAACTGAACCCCGAGGATCCGCGGGAAGAATTGTGGAAGAAGGTTTAGCTCAGATCCCGCTGATCCCACGACTCTTTGTATGTTTGACTGCGTCATATACTTTACTTGACTTAGTCAACTACTCTAACGGATACTGAGGCATGGCCCCTTCTGCTCTTCCTCCCGATCGTGTCGCGGCCATACGCCGCTTCAACCGCTTCTATACCCGGCACATTGGGCTGCTGGACGAAGGCTTGCTCAGCAGTCCGTTTTCCCTGAGCCAGCTGCGAGTCCTGTACGAACTGGCGAACCGTGAACAGTCGACGGCGGCGGAGCTGTGCAGCACTCTGGGTCTCGATGCGGGGTATCTGAGCCGAATTCTGAGCGGCTTCGAGAAAGACAGCCTTATCGATAAAAAGCAGTCGCCAAAGGACACGCGCCAGACTCTGCTGGTGCTGACCAAGAAAGGCCGGCAGGTGTTCGAGCCGTTGAACGCCAGGTCTGACGGGCAAGTCAGAAGCATCCTCAACAATTTGCCTCCTACAAAGCAGCATGATCTTCTTCGCTCCATGCAGACCGTGGAGGCGATCCTGAATCCAAGCAGCGAAGGCACGAAATCATGCACCCTTCGGCCGCACCGGCCGGGAGACATGGGCTGGGTGGTATGGCGCCACGGCTTGCTGTATTCCCAGGAGTACCGCTACGACGAGCGCTTCGAGGCGCTGGTGGCTGAAATCGTAGCCGAGTTTATCGAGAAATTCGATCCCGCGCACGAACGCTGCTGGATTGCCGAGAACGACGGGGAAAATGTCGGATCGGTATTCTTGGTGAAGAAGTCAAAAACCGCGGCCAAGCTTCGCCTGCTGCTGGTGGAACCTTCTGCCCGCGGGCTGGGTCTGGGAAAACAATTGGTCGCGGAGTGCATTCGATTCGCCCGGCAAGCCGGCTACAAGAAAATTCTCTTGTGGACGCAGAGCGAGCTGACCGCGGCCCGGAGTATTTATCAGAAGGCCGGCTTCAAAGTCGTGGGCCAAGAGAAACACTCCAGCTGGGGCAGAAAAGGCCTGGTGGCTGAGACCTGGGAGCTGAAACTGTGAGGTCGCATTTCCGTTACCTCCGTCGCTGACCTCCTTGACCAAACTTTTCTTCGTAAAAATCACATTTTTCTTGCATCTCCGGAGATTTCCCGTAATCTCACAACTGCGAACTAACTCCAGCGCGATTTCTGGAATCTAACCAAACCAGAAAACTCGTACACGTTTCTTGAGAGAAACAGCCAGCCCGCTGTGGAGTAGCTGAGAGTGAGTCGCTCGAGGAGGAAGACATCGAAATTGGCAACCGCTAGCGCCCCGCGTCAACAAACCGAGAGCCCCCAACCTCTCGCCGTTCCGAATAAAGCTCCCCACCGGAAAAAATTCGTCAGGCTTACCCTGTGGCCACTGGTCGCCGCCACTTTTTTCATGGTGTCTGGCGGAACTTATGGCACAGAAGACATTGTGCACGGAGCCGGTTACGGACGCGCGATTCTTATCTTGCTGCTTACCCCACTGCTCTGGAGCCTGCCTACGGCCTTTATGATTGGCGAGCTTTCGAGCGCGCTGCCCTATGAAGGCGGCTACTACGCCTGGGTTCGCCGGGCCATGGGGAATTTTTGGGGATTTCAGGAAGCCTGGCTCTCGCTGGTGGCGTCAATTTTCGATATGGCGATTTATCCCACGCTGTTCGTGGTCTATTTGACGCGAATGTTCCCCTGGTTTCAGCAGGGGAACCGGGGCTGGTGGGTCGCGCTGGTGGTGGTGATTGCTTGTGCTTTGCTGAATATTGCCGGCGTAAAAGTGGTTTCCCTGACTTCGCTGTGGTTATTCTTCGCATTGTCGGCGCCGTTCGTGGCCATCGTACTCTTAGCGCCTTTCAAGCTGGGCGCTCTGGCGAACGCGGTGACCAAGCCGACCACTTCAACCGTCGACATTCTGGGCGGGCTACTGATCTGCATGTGGAATTACATGGGATGGGACAATGCCTCGACCATCGCCACGGAAGTGGAGCGGCCGCAGCGAACTTATCCGCGGGCCATGCTGGTTGCGGTTTGCATCGTGGCGTTGAGCTATGTGCTTCCGTTCGCAGCCATGTGGATGACCGGCCTTAAACCCACGGCATGGGAAACGGGATCGTGGGCAGACATCGCCGGGTTGTTGGGCGGACCGCTGCTGCGCATCGGAGTCGTGCTCGGGGGAGTTATCAGCGCATTCGGCATGTTTAATGCCCTGGTGATGAGCTATTCGCGTCTGCCCCTGGCGATGGCGCAGGACGGAATGCTGCCGGGCGTTTTTGCCAAGTTGCAGAAAAAGTCGCGTGCGCCCTGGGTTGCGATCTTGGCTTTGGCGGCGTGTTGGGCGATGTGCCTCGGCTTGGGCTTTGCCCGGCTGGTGACACTGGACATTCTTCTTTATGGTTTCAGCCTGATGCTGGAATTTATGGCGCTGGCGGTATTGCGCTTCCGCGAGCCCCATCTGCCGCGCCCCTTCCGGGTTCCCGGCGGATTGTTCGGTGCGATTGCGATTGGCATTCCTCCCATGCTGCTGCTGGGTTTTTCGATCATCCGCAGCGAGCATGAACAGGTATGGAACATGAGTTCGCTGGCCTTCGGCATGATCCTGATCGCGGCGGGCTTTGCGGCCTATGGAGTGAATCATCTGTTAAAACCGCAAGGGTGGGCGACCGACCGGAAGGCTGAACCCGCTTCGTAATCAGACCGTTCGCCACGGATTTATCCCGATGAATACGGATTTGGCTTTCTCTATCCTGTGGAATCTGGGTAGTGGATCGGTGTGAACGATGACGGCCTCAGCCTACGCGAGATTTCTCGCCCCGCTGGTGAAAACGCGGGGCTTCGGAATGACGCCGATCACGGGTTTGATCTCCATTTCCAAACTAAGTCACTACCGGAATCTGCGATGGTTCGTGGCCAACCTGTTTTTGTTATAAATTGAGCTGTATAGCGGGCGGGCGAGTCCGCTGGCGAAACCCTGAGCAGAGCGAAGGATTTTTCGACTGATGACCAAGCGCAAGTCCAAAGGCGCGTACATGATTTCGGCTGTGGCCGAGATGTACGGCATCCATCCTCAGACGCTACGGCTTTATGAGCGCGAGGGACTGCTCAAGCCGTCGCGGACCGAGGGCAATACGCGGCTTTATACAGACGAAGACCTGCAGCGGTTAGAGTTCATTCTTTCTCTGGCGCGCGACCTCGGCGTGAACATCAGCGGCATGGCGATCATTCTGCAAATGCGGGAGCGCATGGAGGAGATGCAGCGCCAGATTCAGGATTTCGTGCAGTACATTCAAGAGGAAGTGCTCACTCGCGCCCAGGCCGCGGCTGATCCGGCCAAAGGGGCAATTGTTCCGGTGCGCAAAGCAATGGTGGTGCCGGCCATTCCGCTCGCGAAGAAGCGATAGTTCTCATGCTTCCCTTCAAGCTCGTCTATAGCGACGCCTATTATTTGCCGATCGGCGAACACGTCTTCCCTGCCGAAAAATATCGCCGCATCCGCGACCGGCTATTGGCGCAGGGCGTTGCCGAGGCTGATGACTTTATCGAGCCCGCTCCGGCGGACGATCAGGATATTTTGCTGGTTCACACGCCAGAGTATGTGCGCAAACTAACGACCGGCACACTCAGCGCGCGGGAAGAGATGGAGCTTGAAGTTCCCTTCTCGCAGGAGCTGGTTCGAGCGTTCTGGCTGGCGGCAGGCGGGTCGATCCTGGCGGCACGACAAGCTCTGGCCGATGGCGTGGCGGTCAATATTGGCGGCGGATTTCACCATGCCTTTCCCGACCACGGCGAGGGCTTCTGCATGATTCATGACGTAGCGGTAGCGATCCGGCGACTGCAGCGCGACGATAAAATTCTTAATGCGATGACGGTGGATTGCGATGTACACCATGGAAACGGGACGGCGGCAATTTTTGCCGGCACCCGAACCGCGAGTGCGCTTTTGCCTTCGGCGGGAGCCTCGACTTTCGGCCCTTCGCCGCAGAGCGCGGAATTAAGGTCAGGGCTTTTGGGAAAAATGCGCGGCCCGCAGGCCGGTGAGGTTTTTACCATTTCCCTGCATCAGCACAACAACTATCCGATGTGGAAACCGGCGTCATCGATTGACGTGGATCTGCCCGATGGTGTCGGCGATGATGATTACCTGGCATGGCTTGACAATGCGCTGAGCTCCGGTCTGCGCCAGTTTGAGCCTGAGCTGATTTGCTATCTTGCCGGCGCAGATCCTTATCGCGAAGATCAGTTGGGCGGGCTTTCACTGACCGTTGAAGGATTGAAGCGGCGGGACGAGTTGGTGTTCCGCGTAGCCCGCACGCGAAATATTCCGGTGATGGTGACCTTCGCCGGAGGATATGCGCGCAGGGTCGAAGATACCGTAAGCATTCACAGCAATACCGTGATCGCGGCCAAGGAAGTGTTTGCCGACAAGTAGCAAAGGTCGTACGAAGATATACTCGATGGAATGAACGTCAGCGCGTCAGACCTGTCCCATAGTGAAATCTACGGCATTCTGCTGAACTCTGTGGCGCCACGGCCGATTGCGTGGGTTTCGACGGTGAGCGCGTCGGGAGAACGCAATCTCGCCCCGTTCTCCTTTTTCAACGTGGTATGCATCGATCCTCCGCTGGTGGCATTTGCACCGGGTCTGCGGCGATCTAAACAGGCCGAAGCTGTGGATGGTGAAGCCAAAGACACGTTGCGGAATATTCGCGAGACTAAAGAATTCGTGGTCAATATGGTCACGTATGAACTTGCCGAGGCGATGAATCTGACCAGCGGCGAATACGATCCCTCGGTCGACGAATTCGAGTTGGCCAAGCTTACTCCGGAGCCGTCGAGAATAGTGCGTCCGCCAAGAGTCGGCGAATCTCCGGTCAGCTTTGAGTGCAAGCTGCATCAGATTCTGGACTTCTCTCCGGCACCCACGAGCAGCAGTCTTGTAATCGGGGAGATTGTTGCGATTCACATCAACGAGGCGCATATCCAAGATGGGCGATTGGATCGGAACTCGCTTGATCTGATCGGGCGCATGGGCGGAGCGCAGTACACGCGGACCACGCAGCGGTTTGAGATAGTGAGGCCGAAGGTGAAGTGAGGCGCGTGCGAAGGCGCCTTGGTTCTTAGCCCGCTGTCTGCCTGCTAAAATACATTCTTAACCTTCTATGTTCGAGAATCTACAAGAAAAACTGCAGCGTGCATTCAAGTCGCTTCGCGGCCAGGCCCGGCTGAGTGAAGAGAATATTGGCGAGGCGCTGCGCGAAATCCGGCTGGCGCTGCTTGAAGCCGATGTCAACTTCAAGGTGGTCAAGGAGCTGATTGATCGCATCCAGGCCAAGGCCGTGGGGCAGGAAGTGCTCACCGCGCTTTCTCCGGGCGAGCAAGTCATCAAGATTGTGCGCGATGAACTGGTCGAGACGCTGGGCAAAGACACGGCGCGCATGAAGTTCGCTTCGCAGCCGCCCACGGTTGTGCTGATGGCCGGGCTGCAGGGTTCAGGCAAGACCACCACCTCGGGCAAGCTGGCGAACTGGTTCAAGGCGGGCGGGCATCGTCCGCTGCTAGTCTCGGTGGACGTATACCGGCCGGCGGCGCGCGAGCAGTTGAAAGTTGTGGCGCAGGCGGTGAAGGCGCAGATTTATGAAGGCGAAGTTGGCGAGGCGAATACTGCAACTGTCGAACGACTGGTGAAAGAAGCTCGCCGCGAGGCCGTGGTTTCGGGTTGCGATGTGATGATCGTCGATACCGCCGGACGCCTGCACATCGACGACGAACTGATGAACGAGATGCAGTCGCTGAAAAAGCTGCTGAATCCGTCGGAAATTCTGTTCGTCGCTGATGCGATGACCGGACAGGACGCGGTGAAGTCGGCCGACGAGTTCCATAAGAAACTGTCGCTTACGGGGGTGGTGTTGACCAAGATGGATGGCGATGCCCGCGGCGGCGCGGCGCTTTCCATCCGGCAAGTTACGGGGCAGCCGATCAAGTTCATTGGCGTGGGTGAGAAATACGATGCGCTGGAGCCGTTTCATCCGGATCGCATCGTGTCACGCATTCTTGGCATGGGCGACATTCTTTCGCTGATCGAGCGCGCCGAATCGCAGATCGACAAGAAGAAAGCGCAGGAGATGGCCACCAAGGCCCTTACTGGCGACGGCTTTTCGCTTGAGGACTTTCGCGATCAGTTGCGGCAAGTTAAGAAGATGGGTTCGATGAAGAACCTGATCGGGATGCTGCCGAGCATCGGTCCATTTTCCGGACTGCAGAAAGCGGCCGACAACGTGGACGAAAAGCAGATCAACCGGGTCGAGGCCATCATCAACTCGATGACCACGCACGAACGCAATCATCATGAAGTGATCAACGGCAGCCGCCGCAAGCGCATTGCCCGCGGGTCGGGCACGAGCGTACAAGAAGTGAACAATTTGCTTCGCCAGTACGCGCAGATGAAAAAGATGTTCAAGCAGATGGGCAAGCCGAGCTTCGCGCGGAGAATGGCAGGGATGAAGCTGCCGGGAATGTAGGAAGGCAGTCATCAATCAGCAGGTGTCGACCGTGGTCGGTCGTCTATCCTTCGCAAGTCCTCAAGGTTCGAAATGCGACTTAAAGTCCGATTGCTGAAGCGCAGGGTCCAAGATCGGGTCCTATGAAATGGCGTTCCCTCGAAGAATTGGCTGCGTGTTCCGACACCCGACCGCTGCAGGAGATTTTTGCTGAGCGCAAGGAACTGATCGCGAAGTACGTTCCGGCGGAGACGCAGGCTGTTCACAGGCGGGCCGTCGCCGAACTGAAGAAACAACATCTAGCGGCGAATATTTTGCCGGTGGGCGCGAGGATGCCGGAATTCGAACTTCCAGATCATGACGGTGAGAGTATCTCCTCATCGAGCTTGCTCGCGAAGGGGCGGGTCGTGATCTGCTTCATCCGGGGGCGCTGGTGCCCGTTCTGCGTGGCGCAGATGGAGGCGATGAATCTGGTCCTGCCTGAGATCGAGCACGCGGGCGCAAGCTTTGTGACGATCTCTCCGCAGACGGTGCAGCAATCGTATTTCATGCGCGACCAGCACAAACTGCACTTTCCGTTGCTGTCAGATGCGGGCAACGACGTGACGCGGAAGTTCGGGTTGACGTATCGCGTTCCCGATGAGCAAAGGGCGATCTATCAGCGCGCATTTGTTAATTTGCCTTTTGTGAACGGCAATGAAAGCTGGGAGTTGCCGATTCCGGCGACCTACATTGTCGATCGCGATGGAACGGTGCTTTACGCTTCCGCGAACGAGGATTACGCGGAGCGGCCGGAACCGACGGCGATCCTACGTTTGCTCGCGGCCCTCAATAGCTAAAGCAGTCCTTTTACCAATTACCAAACAACTTGACGGCGCGGCTGAAGCCTGCGCCCCTTCAAAACGGGCTCCTGTTGGAATCGTCCGCTTTCGGTACACTGATACTTCATGAATTACATTTACGGCATTAACGCGGTCGGCGAGGCGCTCAAGGCCCGGGGGCGGGCTTTCCAGTGGGTTGGCATGGCGAAAGAGCGGCACGACATCCGCCTGCAGCGGATGATCGAAGAGTGCCGGAAGCTGGGCGTCCCGGTGAAATTTCTTTCCCGTGTGGAGCTTGACCACATGGCTGGCAACGCAGCTCATCAAGGCGTGGTGGCCGTAACTTCGGCCAAGCAGTACAGCGATCTCGATGATGTGGTCGACGCCAAACGTGGGCAATTTTCTTTTGTGATCGTCCTCGACGGAGTAGAAGACCCGCACAATTTAGGAGCGCTTCTGCGCACCGCCGACGCTGCGGGCGCCGATGGTGTGGTGATTCCGGAACGCAGGGCCGCACCCGTTACCGGCACGGTCACGAAGGCTTCGGCGGGTGCCAGCGAACATTTGCCCATCGCCCGGGTCACCAACATTGCCCGCACCGTGGAAGAATTGAAAGACCGCAATATTTGGACGGTCGGGCTCGACGAGCGTGGCGAACAGACCTACGATGCTCTCGATTACAACATGGATTGCGCGCTGATCCTGGGCGCCGAGGGCAAAGGATTGCACGACCTGGTAAAGAAAAAGTGCGACTTTCTGGTTTCGATTCCAATGCTCGGAAAAGTGCCCTCGCTGAACGTGTCGGTAGCGGGAGCTGTGGTGATGTATGAAATTGTGCGCCAGAGACGTGCACGGGAGCGCACGGGCAAAGAAATCTCTCTGGGTGCAAAATGAAGTTGTGCAGTTTGCGACTTCGGTCTGTCTGCATTCTTTTTTTTCTTGCAACCGCGGCCTCGAATGCATTCTCTCTCGATCGCGAGACATTTACCTTCACTAGGTACGATCTTGATCTGCGCCTCGAACCGGAGCAGCAACGGTTGGGGGTCCGCGGCACGATTAGCCTGAGAAACGATTCCGCAACGCCCCAGAAAATCGCGGTTCTTCAGATTTCTTCTTCGCTGGATTGGCTCTCGATCAGGGCGGGCAACCAACCGTTGCAGTTTGTCTCGCAACCCTATACTTCTGACATTGATCACACTGGAGCGCTCTCTGAGGCAATTGTGACTTTGCCGCAGGCGATTTCGCCCAGGCAAAGTGTCGATCTCGAAATCGCATACGAAGGCGTGGTTGTGCTCGATGCGAAGCGCCTGGTGCGCATCGGCACACCGCAGGCGACGGCTCGCAGCACAGATTGGGACCAGATCACCGCGAACTTTACCGCGGTGCGCGGAACGGGATATGTGGCGTGGTATCCGATAGCGACCGAGGCGGCCAGCCTTTCGGAAGGTGAGGACTTGTTTGAAGTGCTAGCTCGCTGGAAAGCGCGAGAGAACGCCTCAACCATGCGCCTGCGGGTCGCGGTGTCGAGCGGTGAAGAAGAGGAGAAACCGGAACTGATCGTCAATGCCACCTCGTGCCCGACCGCGCACCAGGTTGGACCTCAGTTTGTTGCGGATTGCACCTACCGATCGGTGGGGCTGGTCGGGCCGACTTTTGTGATGGCCAGCTATGAAATTGTGGATCGAGCTGCGGTCGCAGTCCATTTTTTGCGAGGTCATGACATAGCGGCGGCAACCTATGCCGATGCGGCTGAAAAGGTTTTGCCGTTTATCCGCGATTGGTTCGGAACGCCGCGAAATAAAGCGGAGACCGCAGATTTGTCCGATCCTGATGCCGCGCCCTTCGAGAGTGGGTCTCTGTTACTGACGCCGCTCAACGGGACCGATTCGAAGGTGGCGGGATTGGTGGCAGCGCACCAACTCACTCATGCGGCTTTTTCATCGCCGCGGCCCTGGATTAATGAGGGTCTCGCTCACTTTGCGCAGGCTCTTTATCTCGAACATCAGCGAGGACGCCCGGCGGCGCTCGACTATATGGGATTGCACCGCCATGCGTTCGGCGCGGTTCATGAAGAACAAGATCCGCAGATCTCGCCGCCGCACTCAAAAGAGGAAACGAGCCGTTCTTTGGTCAACACATCGGACGAGGAACTGTATCGCAGCAAAGCGATGTTTGTGTGGTGGATGCTGCGCGACATGATCGGCGATGCCGCATTGAAGAAAGCTCTTGCGTCCTATCATCCCGAACAGGACAAGGAACCGTCCTACATGCCGCGGCTGATTCAGGCGCAGACGCAGCGTGATCTGGAATGGTTTTTTGACGACTGGGTCTACCGCGATCGCGGCCTGCCTGACTTCAAGGTGCAGTCGGCTTTTACGCGGAAGATGCTGCCGCAGGGATACATGCTCACGGTCACGGTGGACAATCTGGGAGACGCGGGCGCCGAAGTTCCACTCACAGTAAAGTTTGACGGTGGAGAAGTCACGCAACGGCTGGTGGTGCGCGGCAAAAGCGCCGGCGTGATTCGAGTGGAGGTTCCGAAGCCGCCCGAAGAAGTTGTGGTCAACGACGGCAGCGTACCCGAGATCAAAACCGCGAACAATGTGTTTAAGATTGCGAGTGGCGACGCGGAGAAGTGATTTGCGCAGAATTTCGCAGAGGCTAGACACGCGCCGAGGTGAACAGCGCTAGGGCTGCGAGTTTAGCCGTGGCAGCGCCGGAGTCAATTGATCGCACCACCGCAGGAATTGCATCGGCCAGACGATCGGCGCGGCCCGCCGCCACCAACGCCGCGGCGGCGTTCAGCACAACTACATCGCGGCGCGGGGATTTCTTGCCGCTCAGCACTTCGCGAATAATAGCTGCGTTCTCGGCGGCGTCTCCGCCGGAAATCTCTGCGAGCGCGGCTCGCTTCATGCCGAACTCTTCGGGATCGACTTCGTAGGTGCGCACCGATCCGTCGCGGGCTTCGGCAATGCGGGTCGGTCCGGTGACGGTGATCTCATCGAGTCCATCAAGGCCGTGGACCACTAGCGCACGACGCAGTCCGAGCATGCTGAGCGCTTGGGCCAGCTTTTCGACCATATCGAGAGCGTACACGCCAACGACTTGCCCCGAAGCGTGTGCCGGATTGGTGAGCGGGCCCAGAAGATTGAAGATGGTGCGCAGTCGCAATTCCCGACGAACTTTTTGCACTTGCTTCATGGAATGGTGCAGGTCGGGCGCGTAAAGAAAACAAATTCCGACTTCGCGCAGGCACTGAGCCGAGCGCTCCGGCGACAACTGGATGTTGACACTCAAGGCCTCCATCACATCAGCCGAACCACATTTCGAACTGATGCTGCGGTTGCCGTGTTTCGCCACTCGAACACCCGCGCCCGCGGTCACGAACGCCGTAGCCGTCGAAATATTGAACGTGCCGCAGGCGTCGCCGCCGGTGCCGCTGGTATCGACCAGAGAGGACTCGAGCAGCGCATCGCGGCCGGTGCCGCTCAGGTCGAGCGCGTTCGGTTCAGCGCCTTGGCTCGCCGACAAGACAGGCAGAGGAGTCGCGGCCGCGCGGATCGCCTCTGCAAAGCCGACAATTTCTTCGACGGTTTCTTCTTTTATGCGCAGAGCCACCAGCAGGGCCGCGATCTGGGCATCGGTACAGTTTCCCGCGAGCACCTCCGCCATGACTGCGCGCGCTTCGGCGCGGGCCAGCGATTGGCCGTGATTGGCAATGCGATGCAGGAGGTCTAGCATCATTGGATTATTCGAAATTGTACGGTATCTGCCGGGTGAGCATGTTTTCTAGGTTTGTGTGGCAGCGGACTGGTTTAGCCTCGGCAGAAAATATTCCCGCCAGCTTTCCGGCAGGGCAGCCGTGGCAATCGCCTTCTGCAGCAGATCGCGATTATATTTTTCGTGGACGAACAGCCGATTGATTTCCGCGATCGTGATGCCGCCGCGATCGCTGGAAACAAGTTCGAAGGCGTCTCCTTCCCCGACTTCGCCTTCTTCTTCCACCGAAAAATAAAATCCGCTGCGTCCGCTGCGCAGGAATCGCTCGATTATGTCATCTCGCTGAAACTTGGCGGCGAGCTTGTAGCAGGGCATTCGAGGCTGGCGAAGCATAATGACTGAGGAACCAATGCGAAGGCGATCGCCCACGTGAAGGTCTTCTTCCGCAAGGCCCTCGGTTGTAAAGTTTTCGCCGAAAGCCGCCCAAGGCAAGTCGGGCGCGGGCAGTTCCTTTCGCCAGTACCCATAGTGCTCGGAGGGGTAAGCATAGACCGCTTTGTAGGGACCGCCGTGGACGCTGAGGTCAGCCTGCTGGTCGCCATCGAGATTCAGCGTGCGAAGCATGACGCGACCGGAGACCGGTTTTTTGAAGATGCCGGTGTTGATGGTCGCACCTTTATAAACTGCCCGCCGCGGCCGCGCCACGTTCAAGGAGACTAGTCTCAAGTTTCGCGCTCTCGTTTCGGTTGAAATTGGATTCGGGTTTGCTGGAGTTCGATTCTTCCATTTGGCTTAGATGTATTGATCGATGAAAGGAAGCGGACCGCCGGTTTGCCCTAATCTGCCGCCCTTCTATAAAATTAAAGGTTTGCTGGCCTCGGTCGATAGCTGCAAGCAGATTCCTTCCAATTCTTAGTTGACGAGTCATTTATGAAAATCCATGAGTACCAAGGCAAAGCAATTCTCAAGAAGTATGGCGTAACCGTGCCGAGGGGCACGATGGCCACGTCGCAGGAAGAAGCTGACGCCGCGGCGAAAGAATTGTTCAGCGCGGGCGCTACGGGAGTGGTGGTAAAAGCGCAGATTCATGCAGGCGGACGCGGCAAAGGTGGCGGCGTAAAAATTGCCAAGTCAGTGGCGGAGGCGGGGGAACTGGCCGGCAAGATGCTGGGCATGAAGCTGGTGACGCACCAGACCGGCCCCGAGGGCCGCGTAGTGAGGCGGTTGCTCATCGAAGAAACTTTGCCCATCGACAAAGAGCTGTATCTGGGAATACTGGTTGACCGCGCGGAAGGCAAGCCGGTATTCATGGCTTCGGCGGCGGGCGGGATGGAAATTGAGCAGGTGGCTGCGGAAAATCCCGAAGCCATCCTGAAGCAGCACATCGATCCCGGCATGGGTCTGGAAGCGTTTCAGGCGCGTAAGATGGCTTTCAAGCTTGGGCTGAAACCGCAGCAGATCACTCCCGCAGTGCAGTTTCTTTCGAATCTCTATCGGGCTTTTCTCGACACCGACGCTTCTCTGCTCGAGATCAATCCATTCATCACCACGACTGACGGACGGCTCTTTGCCCTGGATGCCAAGCTGACCTTCGACGACAACGCGTTGTTCCGCCATCCTGATATCCGGGAATTGCGCGACATTACCGAGGAGGATCCGCTCGAAGTCGAGGCTTCGAAGTACAGTTTGAACTACATCAAGCTCGATGGCAGTGTCGGCTGCATGGTCAACGGAGCAGGCTTGGCGATGGCGACCATGGACATCATCAAGTATGCAGGAGGGATGCCGGCGAATTTTCTCGACGTGGGCGGCGGAGCGAACGCCGAGCAGGTGGCGCACGCGTTCGAAATCCTGCTCAGCGACAAGAGCGTGAGAGCCGTGCTGATCAACATTTTTGGCGGCATCCTGCGGGTGGATACGCTGGCGACCGGGGTGGTGGAAGCGGCGAAGAAAACCAACATCAAACTTCCTATCGTGCTGCGTCTGGAAGGAACGAATGTGGAAGAGGGCAAGAAGATTCTGATGGAATCCGGTTTCAACTTCGTGGTGTGTGACACCATGAAGGATGCAGCCGATAGAGTTGTCGCCGCGGCGCGGTAAGTCGGACAGTGCACGTGGTGAGGAATTTTACTTATGGCAATCCTGGTAAATAAGAAAACGCGATTAATCGTGCAGGGGCTGACTGGGCGCGAAGGCACATTCCATGCGAAAGCGTGCGCCGCCTACGGCACGCAAGTGATGGGCGGAGTTACTCCCGGCAAAGGCGGCACCACGCACGAAGGCTGGCCCATTTTCAACACGGTGCAGGAAGCCGTCGAAAAAACCGGCGCTGACGCGACTGTGATTTTTGTTCCACCGCCGTTCGCAGCCGACGCGATCATGGAGGCGGCAGACGCCGAACTCGACCTCATTGTCTGCATTACCGAGGGTATTCCTACGCTCGACATGGTGAAGGCATGGGAGTTTCTGCAGAACCGACGCTCGCGCCTGATCGGGCCAAATTGCCCCGGCATCATTTCCCCCGGCAAATGCAAAATCGGAATCATGCCAGGATCGATTCACAAAGAGGGCTCAGTCGGTATCGTCTCGCGCTCCGGCACTCTGACTTATGAAGCCGTGCATCAGCTCACCCAGCGCGGCATCGGGCAATCCACGGCAATTGGGATTGGCGGCGATCCCATTATCGGCACGAATTTTCTGGATGCGCTCGACTTGTTCAATCGCGATCCGGAGACCGAAGCCGTGATCATGATTGGTGAAATCGGCGGCGATGCCGAAGAGAGTGCAGCGGAATTTGTGAAGACAAAAATGAAGAAGCCCGTGGTTGGCTTCATCGCCGGGCAAACGGCGCCTCCGGGGCGGCGCATGGGACATGCCGGCGCGATCATTTCCGGCGGGAAAGGCACGGCTGCCGAGAAAATCAAGGCCATGGAAGCGGCCGGCATCCGCGTGGCGAAATCTCCGGCGGCGATTGGCGAAACGCTGGTGGCTGCGCTGGGAGTCAAGGTCTAGCAGTACCGAGTACCTTGTACCCAGCATCCAGCAAAAGCAACCTGAAGCTAACAACAAATGACCGACGACTGACGACCAACTATGAAAACTCTGCAACGCACACTTACTATCGTGAAACCTGACGCCGTCGCCAAGAACGCCGTGGGCGACATCATCGAACAATTCGAAAAGAATGGCTTCCGCATTCTTGCCATGAAGATGCTGGAAATTTCGAAGCATCAGGCAGAGCAATTTTATGCCGTGCATGCGAGCCGGCCGTTTTATGGCTCACTTACTGACTTTATGTCGAGCGGACCGATTGTCGCTCTGGCTCTGGAAAAAGAAAATGCCATCGCCGACCTGCGCAAGCTGATGGGCGCCACCAACCCGGCCAACGCCGAGGAAGGAACCATCCGAAAGAAGTGGGCTTCGAGCATCGAGCACAATGCGATTCATGGCTCCGATGCCGAAGATACGGCGCGTTTTGAGTTGAGTTTTTTCTTCGCGGGGTATGAACTGGCGCAATAGCCCCTCCGGGCCGCCTCCCCGGCTAGGTGAGGGCTTCGTACAGTTGGCCTTCCAACCGGTCGGCAACTTTAGGCAGCTCTTTGCGAGCGTACTGCAGAAAATGCGGGGTGGTGCGGTGGGCTTCCAGGGCCGCGTCGTCCTTGTACTGCTCGTAAATGAAGAACCGCCGCGGCTCGGTCTTGTGCCGGTGAACCTGAAACATTAAGCAGCCCGGCTCCTTGCGGGATTCTTCGGTCAGCTTTGCAAAAATCGGAACCACATCGGCGTCATGCCCTGCTTTCGCCATCCAGGTTACCGCCAGAACCACCATCATGCGCTCCTTATACAGCTTCCCCGTCTGCAATATGGGAAATCATTCTAGCCTTTTTGGGATGAAGTTGTCTTTAGATCCTGGCGGAATTCATCAGTAAAAATTATTTGGTCGCGGTCGGGACCGGTTGAGACCATGCCGATTTTTGCCCCAGTTTCCTTTTCCACGAACGCCAGATATTCGCGAGCCGTCTGGGGCAACTGGTCAAATTTCGTGACCCCCTGCGTGGAAGTCCGCCAGCCGGGCATTTTGTGGTAAACACATTCAATTTTTTCGTAACCACTGGCTTGCGCAGGAATCTCCACCGTTTTCTTGCCGTCGATGCTATAGCCCACACAGACCGGAATCTCCGCGAGTTCATCGAGCACGTCGAGTTTGGTTATCACCAGCCACGAGATGCCGTTAATCATGCCAGCGTAGCGCAGCAGTGGCAAGTCCAGCCAACCGGTACGCCGCGGACGTCCGGTGACCGCGCCGAATTCGTTGCCACGCTGGCGCAGTTGTTGGCCGGCATCCCCTTTCTCCTCGGTGGGGAACGGCCCTTCTCCTACGCGCGTGCAATAGGCTTTGGTAAGTCCGATGACCGAATCGATGGCATTGGGAGCGACGCCGGTGCCGGTTGCGGCGCCGCCAGAAGTCGCGCTGGAAGAAGTGACGAAGGGATACGTGCCGTGGTCGATATCGAGCATGGTGCCCTGTGCGCCTTCGAACAAAATGGCCTCGCCATGGGACAGTGCCTGATTGAGAAGGAGGGCAGTGTCGCAGACGAAGGAAGCGATCTTCTCCGCCGCGGCGGCGTACTCGCCATACATTTTGTCGGCGTCGAGCGGTTCGGAGTTAAAAAGCGCATGCGCGATCATGTTCTTTTCGCGCACGGCATTCTCGATGTGTTTCTTCAGCAGCTGAAGATCGAGCAGATCGGCGACCCGTAATCCGCGACGGCCCATTTTGTCTTCGTAGGCGGGGCCGATGCCGCGTGATGTGGTGCCAATTTTTACGCGTCCAGGAGCGTTCTCGGCGGCCAGTTCGATCATGCGGTGATAAGGCAGAATTACCTGCGCGCGGTTCGAGACAAAAAGATTTCCGTCAACCTTCACTCCGGCATCGCGCAGCGATCCCACTTCCTTCAAAAAGGCCATGGGGTCGAGAACCACACCGTTGCCGATCACGCTGCGGCAGGCGGTCCGCAACACTCCGCACGGAACTAACTGCAGAACAAATTTCTTGCCGTTGATGATGACGGTATGGCCTGCATTGTGGCCCCCGGCGTAGCGGGCAACAACCGAAAAGCTTTCCGAGAGGACATCGACAATTTTGCCTTTGCCTTCGTCGCCCCACTGAGCTCCGATAATGACCGCGGTCTTGCCTCGTTTCAAAGCCAACTCCGTAACCGGGATTCGCGGAAGAACCACTGTGCCGCACGTCAATACGAACACGTCGATACGAACACGTCGACGCGACACGTCGATAGGAACACCCGGGGGTCGCACACGTCTCGCCGCCGCGGCAAAAAGTTGAACAGGCTAACTGGGATGAAAAGCGGAGAAGATGTGTACCCAACATCTTATCGTGCCTGCGCGGCGAATGGCAACGCCACGCGTCGTACGGTGAGCTTTTGAACAAAGAAACTTTGACACGGTACACTGGATATGCGATGTGAGCGCCGAAGTCGGATACTAAACCTTTTGGTTCGATAGGTCCCCGGCGGCGTAGCCGGTATGAAAACACTGCTCCGGGCACCAAGGAGTTCCCTTATGAAGAAGGTCTTTCATTTCGCCTCTCCGCAAGCGAGGTATGAATGCGACGCAGCCATACTCTGGTGCTTTGATAATCGATTTGATCTGGGGTTTCGTAAATTCCTGAAACGAATTGGCGTAAAGTACCCCGACCCCATCAAAGTGGCGGGCGGCGCCAAATGCCTGTCGTCACCGGAGCGCGAAGCTGACCGCGAATTTGTGCTGGAGCAGATTCGCAAATCCATTCAACTGCATGGTACGAAGCGCGTAATCCTCATGGTGCATTCCGATTGCGGCGCCTATGGAGGCCTTGCCAGCGGTTTCGACGGTGACGCCAAAACCGAAGCCGCACACCACGAGCGCGAACTGATTAGTGCCGCCGCTTATCTGTCGAAGGCGATTCCAGGAATGGAAGTGCAAGGCTACTTCGTCGATTTTGAAGGAATATGGGATGCCGAAATCGCCGGCTCGCAACCCATCAAAAAAGAGGACGTGGCGTGAATCCCTACCGCTGAATTCAAACCTCGCTTTCATGCCCAAGTTTGAAAAACACATTTTCGTGTGCGGGAACCAGAGGCCTCCGGGAAGTCCGCGGGGATGCTGCGATCCATCCGGACAGGCAAAACTGCAAAAGTTATTTAAACAGAAACTGGCGGAACGCGGCCTCAAGGGAAGGGTGCGAGCCAACCAGTCTGGCTGCCTCGATCAGTGCGAGCACGGACCCAATCTGGTGGTCTATCCGGAGGGCGTTTGGTATGGACACGTGACCGAAGCCGACGTCGATGAAATTATCGAGTCCCACATTATCGGCGGCAGACCGGTCCAGCGTTTGATGCTGGCCGACTCCTGCCTCAATACAGCGACGTGCGAACATAAAAAGGGCAGCGGCTAGTGGCCACTGCCCCGATAAGTTGATTGCCCAAGATCTTGTTAGGGTACGACAACGTTAACTGACGTCCCCCAGTTTGCGAAACCATCCCTGGTCCCGTCGCAGGTTCCAAGGGTGAGGGTAAAGTCAGATCCCAGGCAGTTTTGATACTGGATGTACTCGGTAGCAAAGAAAATCTTACCGCCTGACCACGGCAGGAAGATTGCATTGCTATAGTCTCCCCAGCGGGGACGAAGAGAATCAGGATAGCCGTCGTACTCCGTGAAGCCGTCCTGAGGCGATTCGCCGGTATCCACCACATTGACTACAGATCCCGACAAGCCGTTCGAAGTGCTGGTCAGTCTGCCGAAGGCGGTGCTGGGGAAAAAGCCACCGTTACGAGCTGCGGTTGGCCCGCCATCCCCCGACATGGAGAAGGTCATGATGGCCCCGCCGTTTCCTCCATCCTGGACCAAATTTCCTTCCGCGGCCAATCCCGGGAATTCCATGTCCTCATGCCTGGGCGAAACATACCCTTGGCTTGTGAGGCTGAAGAACCCGAACTTGTCGAAAGTGTCGGTGCCGATGACCCAGTAAGCAGCGCCCTGGTGCGTCTCGGTGCTTGCTTCCGAGGAGTAGGTTTGGTCGATCTCCGTGGAAATAGCACCCCAGATCTGGTTCTGAGCCTGCACCGCCTGTGTGAAGTCATCGCCATTGGTGGCGATTCCACCCTCGGGGCAGCTCGCCGGCGCAGGGTTTCCCACGCTAAGGCCTGCGGCTCCGCATTCGTCGCCCAGCGGTATTGGCCCACTCTTTTGCTCAGCCAGGAATCCTTCGCCTAAGTAGGACAACACGCCGGAGAAAAGTTGGCCGCCGAATTGGATACCACCGCATTTGGAGCAGTTGGAGCTATTCAAGTTGCTGAGGCCGGTCCAGTCGAAGACCGCGATTCGGTCGTCGCCCGAGCCATAAAAGTCGAGAGACTCAAGCAAGAATCCGGAGCCTCCATGACTGTTATCAAACTGGCTCGGGTCGGGCGGGTGTACCGGAATTACGGCATACCAGCATGTGATGCCTGGCGCATGGAACTCGTTATCGGAAAAACAGGTTCCGTTTGGCGTTGGTAGCAAACCCATATTCTCGATGGCAACGTTGAAAGCAGGGTTCGGCTTCCCGAAGCGTCCGGTAACCGGCAGGCCCCGTTCGAGTGCATTCTTGTTGAACGCAAATTGCTGTGCCCCGTTGAAGAAGCCGCCCCCCAAGCCAGGTACGTTCCCGTTGTTGGGGAATTCATCGTAGAACAGAAGGAAGGCGTCTTGAGTGGTAGCGATCTTCGCAAAGTCGTTGAACAGGTAGGGATACCCTGGTTCGGATGGGTTGTAATTGGCGTTGACGTAATAGACGCTGTAAGGGCCATAGGGACTTGCGCCGTCAGTCACGGCAATCCCTTCATAGCAGCTGTTCGACAGCCCGGCGAAGCATCCACCAAAAGCGCCTTCATTAAGCTCGGAGGAAGCGGAGACAATCTCGGTAAAGAAAAAGTGTCCGCCATTGTCGGCGTCATAGACGCACGAGGGATCTCCACCGCTGCTCCATCCTCTGCTGGTCAGATCCATAATGGTGTCCATGGGGATGACGGCTGACGCCCGGTGCAAGCCTGTATCGAAAACCAGAATCTCACCGATGTTGTTAGTCTCGACGACAAACCCGTTACCGGCACACAGGCCCTGATCCGGGGGTTCAATGTCCAGCCCTAATACATTGGTGCTCTGCGAGGCGCTGTCGACCGCGTTCAAGGCTTTCACTCCCTTGGCTCCGCCGGCGTTTGAACTAATGGAGTCGCACCCGGGACCGAGCGGCTGGCAACTAACCGTTGGAGCCGTAGCCGCTGCCGCAAGCGCTGCCGCACCCTCCGCCCTAACTGGGGGACGAGGACGTTTCGGCTCCGGCATTTCACGGCGGCCGCCGGACAGAGATCCATTGAGGAGATTTGCGACCTCAGGTTCCATCGCCGAGAGAGGTTCCGTAGACGGCGAAAAGAAGGGACCCGTGAGCAGCGAGCAGCCGTCCGCGGTGCAACCAGTGGCGGCTGGACCAACAAAGGTGGGCGAAGATTCTCCCAAACTCGATGATGTAACAACTTTTTTAGCACCGGCCGCAGCCGTGCTCTGAGCCGTCGCTGCTTCGGATAGCAGCAGAAGGCCGCTCGCGACCGTCATCAGCAGGACTGCGGTCAAAAACCGGATTGATCTTTGTTTTTCATTTTTTTTATTTTTACCGGCAAGCATTTGGATCCCTCCCTGAGCGAATCTGGAAATTCAGCACTGCTCGAAAAACCAACAAAAGCGGGGTCGAAAAAGTGGCGCAAATCGAGGACTACGGTTCGCGTACTACACACGGAGTACTATGACACCAGTACTACTATCCATAGTTACTGGACCGCGCACGACGCTAGCAGCTGCCTTAACGTTTTGTCAATGAGTGAAAAGACCCCTGCGTGAGGAAAAACCGGGTCTAACCTTCGATCCCAGTGATTTTCGCGAGATTCAGGTTCGCAGAGGTCCTGCGAAAAGTTGCTCTCGGCAAAGCTTCATGGGCTGGAATCGACGGTCGTGTGATAGAGGGTGCAGTCTGCCGCTAACTTCTCTCCGATGAATTCCCTGCTAGCAGGGAAAAATACCGGGAATTTGCGATTTCTTGCCTCTCTAAATCGAGTTGAAATCTCTCTAAGCTACACACTCTGAAGGATAAAGGACTCACTTCTGGTTACTGTCGAATAGCGGCGATGAAATTACGGGGTCGCAAAAATAGTGCCTGCGATTATCGTCGATCATCTTTCTGAATCTCAGCTCCGCGCCTTTATGATCGCTGATAACCGCTTGGCAGAGCAGGCGTCCTGGGACGAAAAACTGCTGGGCGAACACTTCAAGGCTCTTTCCAAATCAAGGCTCTTTCCAAAGCAGAGCTAGACTTCGAATTGGAAGCGACCGGTTTTGAAGTGGGCGAGATCGATTTATTAATTGAGGGTCTTTTCCCGTATCCAAAGTTGAGGCCGATCCGGCTGATGACGTTCCCGCGGTTGACTCCATTGAGGTTACGAGCGCTGGAGAATCGTGGTTGCTGGGGCGAAAGCGTGTCCTCTGCGAGAACTCGCTCAATGCCGACAGCTACTCCGTGCTTATGGAAAGTCGCAAGGCTTCCATGGTCTTCACCGATCCCCCGTATAATGTCCCGATCACAGGAGATGCGACCGGCCTTGGGGTAATTCAACCTCGGGAGTTCAAAATGGCTTCTGGAGAAATGTCGGACGCCGAGTTCACGGATTTTCTCGGACAAGCATTCGCCCAGTGTCTGCCCCAGCGCCACATCGGCGGCGGCCCCGCTAACGGGGTGCTGTGCGCTTCCCTATCCATTTCGGAAATCGAATTGGATTCCCGCCGCGTAATAGTGAGTAAGCCCCGGGTCTGGGGGTGAATTTGTTACCCGTAGCAGCGCCGAACATCCTCCTTGGACATACAATCAAACCCTTGACCAGGTAGCTATATCAGATGAAACGATATCGATTTGATTAGTACGGTTTCTGGGCCGGGTTCGTTCTTAGATCTCTTACCACCTCGCTGCAATATGTTAAATACATGTACTTCAATAATTTAGCTTAAATATATTGGATCGGTGACTCATCGTCTGTCCCGGCGACCTACTCTTTTTCATAAAAATAACGATTATTTTTCATGTTGACAAACAAAGGTTGCCAGGTGTACTTCTTTCCTGCATAAAAAATCCAAACAAATTTTCCATTGAGATCTGTTTTGGCGGGAGAAAGTGGAAGCGTGACGGATAGTTTCGAGCAGACTAAAGAGACGCTGTACTGGTGCAAACCGGTGCCAGATATGACAGAGGGCTGTTCACTCGATCATCACTCGATCAATAACGATGCGTCGCAGGCAGGATTCGGGGATTATATCTCGACGATGACTACGCCGCGCGTACAACAGTTTTCTCTGCGCTATTGCTTCTAGCCAGAAAGGGTTCTGCGGAAGCCGTGTAGTTAGGACAAGTAGCAAAAAAGATGATTTTGCGCACTTTCCGCGCAAGCTCGAGGGGACTTCTGGATGCGGCGACACCAACGATCAACGATCCTCATAAAATTGATGGCGCTGTTCGTCGCATTCGTGATGGCCGCTGTCGCCGCTTCGGCACAGACGGCGGACAATGACTTCCTTGACTCATTCGGCCTGGCGCGGCTGAAAAACTATTCCGCCGGCCGGGAGTCCAGTGGGAACCGCTATGTGTATAGCAATGATGACAGCAAGCGAATCATGCCCGGAGAAACCCTCGTTATGGCCGACTTGGCCGGTCCTGGCATGGTTACCCACATCTGGCTGACGGTGGCGGCAAATGAGTTTGGGTGGCCGCGGCTGGCCCGAATTCGCGTCTATTACGACGGCCATAAGACGCCCAGCGTGGACGCTCCGCTCGGCGATTTTTTTGCCGTGGGGCATGGTGCGGAGCGCGACGTAAATTCCATGATGGTGCGCGACAGTTCCTTTGGCCGGGCACGCAACAGCTACTGGCCCATGCCATTTCAAAAGTCGTGCCGCATCACCATCACGAACGAAGGCCGGCGTCTTTTGCCGATGTTCTATTACCACGTCGACTATCGTACCTACGCTTCTCTGCCCGCCGACATCGGTTATTTTCACGCTTACTACCGGCAGGAGCGTCCTGCCCACAGTGGGCGCAACTATGCATTTCTCGACACCGAAGGGACCGGACACTATGTTGGCACCGTGCTTAGCGTTGTGCTGACACAGATTTCCTGGTTCGGTGAGGGCGACGATCTGTTCTACATCGACGGCGCCAAGCAACCCCAGATTTACGGCACGGGAACGGAAGATTATTTCAACGATGCCTGGGACTTGCGAGATGCCAGTGCCACATGGACGGGCACCCCGATTGCCGAAGGAGAGCTTCCGGGATCAAGGCTTTCGGCATACCGTTGGCATGTTCCAGATCCAATCCCATTTACCAAGTCGATCTGGGCGGGAATTGAACATTCAGGTTGGACTTCGAATCCCGACGGCAGCGTTCGATCAGGGTTTGAAGAGCGTCCCGACTATTTTTCCAGTGTGGCGTTCTGGTACCAGGAAGGCGTCAACGAAAATCTTCCTGAACCTCCGTTCGGAGATGCGCGCCTTCCCTACGGCAATGCCACACAAATCGCGGTGGAAGATTCGATTAAGGACGTGACCACAGAACGGGGGACGGCCTCTGTATTGCGCGATGTGGACTGGGCGAAGGATCTGTTGCTCTTCACCGCAGAAGGAGTGGGATCGAAAATCAATGTCCCTATAGACATTCCCGACAGCGGAAAGTATGCGATTGTGGCCCAAATTGCTCTAAGCCCCGACTACGGAGACTACACCGTGCTGCTGGATGGAAATCAAACCAATGTGGATACCCGCAAGCCAACGGTTTCTGAAATTCCACTTCCGGGGCCGGAAGTGTTTCGCAATTACTGGAATGAGCTTTATGTAGCACGCGACCGGACGCTTGGGGTGTTCAATTTGCCGAAGGGGCGGCACATCATGACCTTTGTATGCCAAAGCAAGGATTCGCGGTCAGTAGGGTACAACCTTGGCATTAACGAGGTCGTGCTGGAAAAGGTTCCGGCAGCCGAAGCGTCAACGGACGGCTTGCCGATGGAAGAAAAGCAGGAAGCAACAAAAGCCATGGGCGGACCTGTCTATCGCGGTCGTCCGCTTTCGTATTACGTGACCAACCTCAAGCGCGGTTCCGTGGAAAGCCACGTGGAATGGATTCGCGCCATGGGCTACTTCGGCAACGACGGAGTCTCGGCAGTACCCGAACTCACAACCTTGTTGGCGGATTTGTCCCCCGTCGTACGCTCTGCGGCCGCGGGTTCGCTCGCTCAGATTGGACCCGCGGCCCCGGAGGCGGTTCCAGCACTGGCAAAAGCGCTTTCGGACTCCAGTCCGCAGGTGCGCGATTTGGCGGCGATTGCGCTAAGGGTAATGGGCCCTAAAGCGGCAGCGGCGGTGCCCGAACTTATTCGATCTCTGAACGACCCGGTAGACTTTGTGCGCGCTCCCGCAGCCGATGCGTTGGGCGCCATTGGACCTGGGGCTCAGGCCGCGGTTCCCGCGCTGGCGGAGAAACTGCTTCAGCAAAACGAAGTGGGATTTGTGTTGACCAGCGTGGCATATGCTTTGGGCGATATTGGCTCTGCCGCAAAGGATGCACTCCCCGCGCTACATCAGGTTCACGACAAGCGCCGCGTGGGCGCTGCAGCTGAAGAAGCCATTCTCAAAATTGAGGGGAAACCGGTACCGACCTATCATCCTTGATAATCGGCGAAACTTGTAAATCTTGCGGCTGTGCGACGGAACCTTCGGTTTCTAGTTTGCTTGCAAAGCGCCAAATCAATGCGAATTCCTTTTATCGAATCGGAGTGACGGATGTTCTTCGGTGTAAGGTCGCAGCCGGTCTGGATGTTGTTGGCGGCAGTGTCTTTATCGGTGGCGTCTTCCGCCCAGACACAGGCGAGTTCTCCGCTGGGCAGTGAATTTCGAGAGAGCGTCGACCAGATTGCAAAGACGGCTCTGGAAAGTACGGGTGTGCCGAGCGCTTCGGTGGCGATCGTCAAAGATGGCCAGATTGCTTACGTCCAGGCGTATGGTGATGCCCGTATTGAACCACGTGTCCGCGCTCGTCCAGAAATGCGCTATAGCATTGGTTCGATTAGCAAACAGTTCACCGCGACTGCCATATTAATGTTGGCGGACGAACACAAATTGTCTCTCGAGGACCCGGTCTCGCGTTTCTTGCCGTCGTTGACCCGAGCAAATGAAGTTACAATCCGCGAGCTGCTCTCGCACACGTCGGGCTATCAGGATTATTGGCCACAAGATTATGTCCCTCCCTTCATGCTGGGGCAAGTGACGCCAGATCAGATTCTGGAGCAGTGGGCGCGAAAACCGCTGGATTTCGATCCCGGCACCCAGTGGCAGTACAGCAATACGAATTTTGTGATCGCCGGACTGATCGTAGAAAAAGTGAGCGGCATGCCCCTGCTGCGGTTTCTC
Organism: uncultured Acidobacteriota bacterium; assembly: GCA_963756015.1. GTDB lineage: Bacteria > Acidobacteriota > Terriglobia > Terriglobales > Acidobacteriaceae > Sulfotelmatobacter. Next base: position 4,457,467 of record CAVWMB010000006.1, on the reverse strand, counting down.
CGCGAACGCGTGTTTGCGCCCATCGGGATGGAGAGCGTTGTCGATGTGGATAAAGGGCCGCTCCGTGATCCCGATGCAACGGGCTATCTCCAATACGGACTAGGTCCGCTTCGAGTCGCTCCCAAGGAGGCGAAAGGATGGCTCTATGCCGCGGCGGAACTCGCCTTGCCTGCACAAGATTTGGCCAAGTGGGATGTTGGCATGATCAATCAACGATTGCTGAAGCCAGCTTCCTATCGAGAAATGCAGACGGAAGTGCTGCTCAAAAACGGGGAGGGAACTCGATACGGGCTGGGCATCGCGGTCAAGTACGAACTGGGTCACCGCGTCCTTGAACATGGTGGGGCGGTCTCGGGTTTCGCGGCTGAGAACATGGTTTTCCCCGACGATCGTATGGCAGTCGCCGTCCTCACCAACGAGATGCCGGCAGAAGCGGCTTCAGAGATCGCCGCTAAAGTGGCCGCCGTACTTTTTTCAGAAGATCAGGTGCAAGCCAGCAAAGAGAAACAGCAAGCCCGCAAGATATTCGACGAATTGCAAAAAGGTACGGTTGACCGCCTTCGGCTCACAGCGAACGCAAACAGTTATTTTACCGAGCAGGCACTTCAGGATTTCGCGACAAGTTTGGCTCCCTTGGGACCGCCTTTAGAGTTTGTGCAAACGGGAAAAGAACCGCGTGGCGGAATGACTTTTTTCAGCTACAAGGCAAAACTCAACCAAAAAAACCTTGCTATATGGGTTCGTGAAATGCCCGATGGCAAAATCGAGCAATACCAACTGATGGCGGAACCGTGATGTGGGCAAAGGGGGAAGATTAAGAGTCAGGCGGAGGTCTTTTAAGACTGGTTTGGCACAATCGCACGCGTCAGAAGTCCGGACTGCCGACGACCGTTTCCCGGGAGGAGTTTGGATGCTTCGCAGGATTTTACGGGCGTTACTGCTTGTACTACTTGCAACGACAAATATGGTCGCCACTGTAAAAGTTGAAAAAACGGAATACAAAGGCTGGCAGAACTGTTACCGCGTCAGCAATGGCGAGGTCGAACTGATTGTTACCGCAGACGTGGGCCCGCGCATTATCCGCTTTGGATTTGTTGGCGGGCAAAATGTGTTCAAAGAGTTTGCGGAGCAGTTGGGAAAAAGCGGAGAGGAAAAATTCCAGCTGCGAGGTGGGGATCGCGTATGGAAGGCGCCTGAAGATCCGATCGCGACCTGGGCGCCCGACAACGTTCCTGTCGAAATCCGGGTGACGCCTTCGGGGCTGGTGGCTCGCGAGCCAGTGGAACCGCTTACCGGCCTGCAGAAAGAAATCGAGGTCAGCCTGACGGCCTCTGGGACAACTGTGACGGTTTCGCATCGCATCACGAATCGTTCGTTGTTCACGCTGGAGTTTGCTCCCTGGGCGCTCACCATGATGGCTCCAGGCGGTTTGGCGGTGAGTGGATTTCCGCCCCGCGGCCGGCACCCGATTAATCTCGAAGCGACAAACCCGCTGGTCATGTGGGCATACACCAACCTCGCTGATCCGCGCTGGAAGTTTACGAAGAAATATTTGACGCTGCGCCAAGACCCCAACAACAGTGATCCGCAGAAGCTGGGCTCGTTCAATCCCAACACCTGGGTGGCGTACTTGTTGAACGGTGATGTGTTCGTAAAGAGAGTCAAGGCTGATCCGTCGAAGACTTATACAGATTTTGGCTGTTCGTTCGAAATGTTCACCAACAGCGATTTTCTGGAAGTCGAGACCCTCGGTCCGGTCACAAAGATATCCCCGGGGCATACGGTAGAGCAGGTGGAGCACTGGGGAATGTTCCGGGGAGCGCAACCCGGCAACCTGACCGACGAAGAACTGGATCGCGCGCTCCTTCCACTGGTGCAGGCAACCGGGAGCAACGAGTAGATGGCGGCCGCATGCTTTCTCCCGGCGGCGCAAGCGCGTCTGTCCCTCAGTCCGATTGACTTGGTCATCATCGTCTTGTACTTCGTCTTCGTCTTGGGACTGGGTGTCTACCTGCGTCGCTTCACCTCCACGGCCGAAGAGTTTTTTATGGCTGGCCGCGAAATGACCATGTGGGTTGCCGGTCTCAGCTTTATTTCCGCCAACCTAGGGTCTCTGGAGATGATGGGCTACGCCGCGGCAACCTATCAGTACGGAATCCTGGTCGCCCACGCTTATTGGATCGGAGCAATCCCTGCGATCCTGTTTCTCGCGCTGGTGATGTTGCCGTTTTACTATATCTGCAAGACTCACTCCGTACCCGGTTATCTAAAGCTGAGATTTGGAGAAGGTGCGCGGACGCTCTCCGCGATCTCCTTCGCAGTAATGACGATCCTGATGAGCGGCATCAACATGTATTCGATGGCCATCATCATGAAGGTCATTCTCGGCTGGAATATCCACTTCAGTATTTGGATTTCGTCACTAACAGTGGCGATTTACGTGGCAGCAGGCGGGCTGCTTTCGGCAATCTTCAATGAGGTGCTTCAGTTTTTTCTCATCTGGATTGGCTGTCTCGTGATTCCGGTGGTGGGATTGATCGAAACTGGAGGCTGGGCCGGAATGGTTCATCGGATTCAAGCGAATTTTCCGGGCCAGGATTTCCTGCACATGTGGAGTACGACCGGAACATTTTCTAACAATCCCATGGGGGCGCACTGGACGGGAATCATATTTGGCTGGGGCCTGGCGATTTCGTTCGGTTACTGGACGACGGACTTTCTCGTGGTACAGCGGGTAATGGCGGCGAAGGACCTTCGCTCAGCCCAGTTAGGCACGATCATTGGCGCGTTCTTCAAGATGATTGTGCCTCTGATCGTCATCGTGCCAGGCTTACTTGCGCTCGCGGTTTTGCCTTATCACTTGGTTCCCGAGAGTCAGGCCGGACTCCCCAATGTGCACACATACAACGAAGCGCTTCCCTTGATGCTGGCTCGCTACTGTGGACCAGGGCTTCTCGGTCTCGGAGTTACGGCGCTAGTCGCCGGCTTCATGTCGGGGATGGCCGGCAACGTGACGGCTTTTACGACAGTGTGGACTTATGACATTTACAAGCCGCTCATCTGGAAAGAAGCCTCGGAGCGGCACTATGTTTCCATGGGCCGTTGGTGTTCGCTGGTGGGAGTGTTCGTTAGCATCGGAACGGCATATCTGGTCATGAATTTCTCCAGCATCATCATCTATGCGCAGGTTATTTTCGTATTCTTTATTGTGCCCATGTTCGGCACCGTGATCCTGGGTATGCTTTGGAAACGAACCACGCCTGCTGCCGGTTTTTGGGGGTTGCTTGCGGGAATTTTGACTTCTTTTGCGCTATGGCTCTGGGTGAGGTTCGATCCCGCCGCGCTGAACTATGTTGCGTTTTCCGGTTACGCGAAGGATATGTCGGAGAACATGTATCGCGCTATGTGGTCGCTTATCGCAAATGTTCTTGTCACCGTAGTCGTCACTCTGGTCACCAAACCAAAGCCCGATCATGAACTTGAAGGATTGGTGTACGGAATGACGGATTTGCCGTCTGAGAGCGCATTTCCAATTTTCCAGCGGCCGATCATATGGGCGGCAGCCGTTGGGGGTGCGTTCGTGGCATTGAACATCTGGTTTTGGTGAGAAGGCATACGTGGAGAAGCATTTTATCTCGGTGTGGTTTTTCATCGGCGCGCTGCTCTTAATTTATGGCGTCCTGATTCTTGGCTCCGGAATTTATGGTCTTTTTGTGGCACCTAATCACGTGGTCGTGATGTCTCACCTGCACATTGGAATCTGGTGGGGATCAGGCATGCTGCTTCTTGGCGCAGGCTACATCGTCCGCTTTTGGCCGAAGAAAAAGAATCCGTGAGCCGGCTTTTGCTTGAAAGGTAGAGCATGCAGAACGAAGAAGTGATCCTGGTTGCCAGTGGCGATTTAAGACTGTCGGCGAATCAAGCCTGCTGGCCTGCCCAGAACCATGTTGAACAGTCGGTGATGAGCGCCATACGCGAGTGCGGACATTCCGTTCGCCGCGGACATTCGTTTGATCCAGTACAGCAGCACGGCTTCATTCACAGCCAGCGCCATGGCATCGAGGTGTTTCGCACGATTCCGCCCGAGGCTCCGCTGATCGTGGTCGAAGCGGTGTGGCAGTACAGCCATCATGTTCTGCCCGGCCTCATGACGCATCGGGGACCGATCCTGACGGTGGCGAATTGGTCCGGGCAGTGGCCAGGACTGGTTGGCATGCTTAACTTAAACGCGTCGATGGCGAAGGCCGGCGTCAAATACAGCACTCTGTGGAGCGCTAATTTCACAGACGACTATTTCCTCAATGGACTTCGCCACTGGCTGAATCACGAACCGGTGTTCCATGACGCGAGCCATGTTCGGCCACTCGCGGCGTGCCGTTTGTCAGCGCAAGCGGAAAATACGGGCCGCGAGTTAGGCCGCGAACTGCTGCGCAACAAAGCAATTCTGGGTGTCTTTGATGAAGGGTGCATGGGAATGTACAACGCCATCATTCCTGACGAGCTGTTGAACGCAGTTGGAGTGTATAAGGAACGTCTCAGTCAATCTGCCCTATACGCGGAGATGCGCCGCACATCTCACGATGAAGCGCAAGAAGTTCGCGCCTGGCTTGGCAGCAAGGGTATGACATTCCGCACCGGATCCGATCCAGCTCGTGATCTCACAGATGATCAGATTCTCGAGCAGTGCAGAATGTACATTGCCGCCCTGCGCATCGCGGACGAATTTGGTTGCGATGCGATCGGCATTCAGTATCAGCAAGGCCTGAAGGATATCTGTCCGGCTTCGGATCTCGCCGAGGGCCTTCTAAACAATGTCGATCGTCCTCCGATCAAGGATGCTGACGGACATAAAATCCTGTTCGACGGCCTAGCCCTCCCCCATTTCAACGAAGCAGACGAGTGCGCGGGTCTTGATGCGCTGGTAACAAATCGTGTTTGGCGGCGCTTCGGATTTGACCCCGAAACAACGCTTCACGACGTGCGCTACGGCGAACTGTTCACGACGAATGGCCACGAGGAATTCGTCTGGGTGCTCGAAATCTCAGGTTCCGTTCCGCCGAGGCATTTTGCGAATGAATACAAAAGTGCAGTCAGTGAACGCCAGCCTCCAATGTATTTTCCGCTGGGAGGCGGCACGATCAAAGGAGTTAGTAAAGCGGGAGAAATTGTGTGGAGCCGGGTATTCGTTGAAAACGGAAAATTGAACGCCGATATCGGCCGCGCCCGAGCGCTATCGCTGCCCGATTCAGAAACTCAGCGGCGCTGGTCGATCACAACGCCGCAGTGGCCCATCATGCACGCGGTTCTTCCGGGCATCAGCCGGAATCAGTTCATGGCGCGGCACAAGTCGAATCATATACAGGTTGCTTACACGCCCGACGCGAACGGTGCACGTTCAGCGCTTGCCGCAAAGGCCGCCATGATGGACGAACTCGGCATCGCTGTGAATTTGTGTGGCGATTGGGAATCGTAATCTAACTCATACTCGCCGCTTGAAAGGTCGATTCTTTGAATACTGACAACCGGGAGCCGGCCTTCTCTAAGGATCGATATGAGGTGCGCGTCACAAAAGACATTCTGACTCCCGCCCTTCTCATCTATCGGGATCTTGTCCTGGCCAACGTCGACACGACAATTCGCTTGTTGAATGGCAATCCCGATCGTTGGCGGCCGCACGTAAAGACTGCGAAGCTCGGTTATGTCATGAAGATGCTGACGGTTCGCGGCGTGACTGCGTTCAAGTGCGCCACGAGCCTCGAACTTTTGACGGCGGTTCGCGCCGGCGCCCGGGACGTCTTGGTGGCTTATCCGGTAATGGGCGCGAACGCGATACGGATTCGACAAATCTCGGCCGAGCACCCGCAGGTTGCCATCTCGGTGCTGGTAGAAAGCGAAGGTCAACTTGATAGCTGGGTTGACTCCGGCATCGGAATTTTTCTCGACATAAATCCAGGAATGAATCGCACGGGAGTTGGTCAGGATCGGACTGAAGAAATAGTGAAGTTGGTAAAACGCATTTGCAGTGTAGGGCTCGAGTTTCGAGGCCTGCATTACTACGACGGTCACCTTGGAGCGTTGCCGCTACCGGAGCGTAAAGCACAGGCGCACGCGGGATACGATCGATTGATGCATATCGTAGAGACGTTGGAAGCGAAAAACCTTCCGGTGAGGGAAATCGTTACAGCAGGTACACCCACCTTTCCATGCACGCTTTCTTATCCAAAATTTTCGCAGCCTGGATTGGTGCATCGGTCTTCGCCGGGTACCGTGGTCTATTGCGATGCAACTGCGCTGGAGCAACTGCCGGAAAAACTTGGTTACGTGCCCGCCGCTCTGGTTTTGAGCCGAGTGGTTAGTAAGCCTACGAGCGAAGTGATTACATGCGACGCCGGGCACAAGACGCTTTCGGTTGACTGTGGAGTTCCCAATTGCCTGGTGGCCGGGATGAATTATCTGGAACCGTTGCGTCCCTCCGAGGAACACTTGCCAATTCGTGTGCCAGAGAAAGCCGTATCTCCCGAGCTGAGTGATCTTGTGTACTTGATTCCACGGCACGTCTGTCCGACTGTGAATAATTTTGACTGGGCGCTGGTCATTGCAGAAGGAGAAATCGTGGCGGTTGAACAGGTACACGCCCGCGGACGTGAGAAACCATTGTTACCTCAGCAAGTACCGGCATGAGGTCGAATGACGTGATCTGGAAAATTACGTTCATGAAATTCCAGTTTCGCCAATGCCTCTCGTGGGTGCTTATGAATAGATCGGCTCGCATAGTTGTGTCGCACTCTAAATCGCGAGTCTTAGCTCTCACCCTGATCGGCTTGATCCTGGGCGCAAGTCCACACAGCCTGTTCTCGCAGGATGTGTCTCCCGATCTTTTCTCTGGATTACGTTGGCGATTGATTGGTCCATTTCGCGGAGGACGCGCGGTTGCGGTATCCGGCGTTCCCGGCGATAGCAAAACCTTTTATTTCGGAGCGGTCGACGGTGGCGTCTGGAAAACAACAGATGCAGGTACAGTCTGGCTTCCGATTTTCGACGAACAACCGGTCGCCTCCATTGGGGCGATTGAAGTCGCCCCATCCGATGCAAATACCATCTATGTAGGCACGGGAGAATCTGACATCAGGTCGGACCTGGCGTCCGGAGACGGAGTCTACAAATCTAGCGATGGAGGCAAGAGCTGGCAAAATGTTGGCTTGAGGAATTCACGACAGATCAGCCGTATTGTCATTGATCCGAAGAATCCCAATGTCGTGTATGTCGGTGTGCTGGGTCACGCGTACGGCGGAAATGAGGAGCGCGGTGTTTATAAGTCAACCGACGGCGGTATCACTTGGAAACATGCTCTGAATAAAGGACCCAACGTAGGGGTCTCCGACCTCGCAATTGCGGCGGGGAACTCTCAAGTGCTTATTGCTGGAACCTGGAATGCGCGGCGGCCACCGTGGAGCACTTACGCCCCGATAGCCGGACCTGGGAGTGGACTCTACCGCTCAACCGATGGTGGCGAGTCATGGGTGCAGCTAACCAACCATGGACTGCCCGATGGCGATTGGGGGCGCGTTGGAGTGGCCATCTCGGCAGATGGCAAGAGGGTCTACTCACTGATTGAAGCGAAAGCATCGGGACTCTACCGCTCCGACGATAGCGGAAACAGCTGGGCTCTGGAAAACAGCGATTCCCGCCTCACCAGCCGTCCTTGGTATTTCAATTCGGTCACGATTGATCCCAGCAATCCGGATGTGCTGTATGTACCGAACATTGCGTTATACCGGTCCAGTGACGGCGGCAGAACGATTTCGGTCTTGCGCGGGGCCCCGGGCGGCGATGACTATCACCAACTATGGGTGGATCCGAAGGATTCCTCGAGATTAATCCTGGGTTCGGATCAGGGCACCAGCATCAGCCTTGATGACGGAAGCACCTGGACCTCTTGGTACAACCAGCCGACGGCGCAGATGTATCACGTGGTTACTGACAATCAATTTCCATATCTGGTTTATGGAGCGCAGCAGGATTCGGGCAGTGTCGCGATCCCCAGCCGGACCGACCATCTCCAGATCACTGCGCGGGATTGGATCGCAACGTCGGCGGCGGAAGGCGGATACTTTGCGGTAGATCCGCGCGATCCTAATATTCTTTATGATACAGACTCCTACGGCGCAGTAGAGCGCATCGACAGACGCACCTCTCTCAGCCAAAACATTGCGCCGTGGCCTGTAGTCCCCTTGGCATCCGCTCCCAGTTCGCTTCCGTGGGCGGCGGTAGCGGGTGCAACGATCGCCGATCGCAAGTACCGCGCCCCATGGACCCCGGTGCTCGTCTTTTCGCCTCTGGATAAGAAAACGCTGTACCTGGGGACGCAATATGTAATGACCACGAACGATGGGGGACTGCACTGGCAGCAGATTAGCCCCGACCTGACTGGTTCGGTAGCTGCGAAGATACAGATGGTCGGACCTCCTTCGGTTGCGGATGCGCGAGAGAGAGGGTACGGTGTCGTCACTAGCATCGCGCCTTCACCGGTAAAGCAAGGTGAAGTATGGGCAGGCTCCGATACCGGATTGATTCACCTCACGCTAGACGGGGGAAAAAGATGGACAGATGTAACTCCGAAAGGTCTCGCCGCCTGGAGTAACGTTTCGATGATCGAAGCTTCCTGTTTTAGCGGAGGCGAAGCCTACGCCGCCATTGATCGTCATGAAGTGGATGATTATCAGCCCTACGTCTACCGCACGCTAGACTTCGGCAACAGCTGGCAGAGGATCGACACCGGGATAGCCCCGGAAGCCTTCGTGCACGCGGTTCGCGAGGATTCTAAAAAGAAGGGTCTGCTTTTCGCCGGCACGGAATTCGGCGTCTACGCTTCTTTTGATGATGGGAACCACTGGCATCCACTCCAACTCAATCTGCCAGTCAGTTCCGTGCGGGATTTGCAGGTCCATGGGGATGACCTGGTGGTCGCGACCCACGGCCGCTCCTTCTGGATCCTCGATGATATGGAACCGTTGCGGCAGATTCACGCCGGAATTAGCTGTCCCGGTGCGTGCTTCTTCCTGCCCGCGCCTGTAGTCCGAGTGGATAACAACAGCTTTGCCGGGACGCCCCTGCCTCCGGAGGAGCCTGCGGCAAAGAATCCACCTGACGGAGCGATTCTCGACTATATTCTGCCAACGCAGGCACGGGAAGTCTCGCTCACAGTCTTCGACCAACATCGCGAGATCGTGCGGCGCTTCGCCAGCACTGACCAGAAGGCGGTAAGCCACCACCACGAGGCCGTAGCTGAGCGTTGGTTTCCGCGACCACTCCGTATCGAAAACGCGGCCGGAATGCACCGCTTTGTATGGGACCTGCGATGGAGATACTCAGGGAGTACGGCAGCGGACAATGAGAGTGGCAGCGCGGCCCCGAGCGGTCCCTGCGTGCCCCCAGGAACCTATGACGTGACGCTGACCGTGGATGGAAAGAGCTTCACGCAACGTGTGGCCGTCCGAATGGATCCGAGATCATCGGCTAGCACCTCCCTGTTGAACGAACAATTCCGCCTGAGCAAGGAAATCCTCGATCAGTCTTTGCAAAGCCGCACGGCGTTGGCGGAAGTCGATTCCGTGCACAGCGAGCTGGCTGATTTGAAGCCAGACAAGGTGGCCCAGCATCCGGAACTGGTGGCGCAACTGTCGGGTTTCGAAACTCTCGTGCGTCATATTCTGTCCGGTGATGCGAAGGAACCGTCTGACATTAAGGGGCTGATTAGCGCCAATGCTGGTCTCGACGGGGCACTCAACGCTGTCGAAGGAGGAGACCGCACCGTACCTATGCAAGTCTTAACGCTTTACCAGCAGTCGAAACAAGAAGCAGGGAAGCAAATTGCCGCGTGGGGTACCGCGAAGAAAACCCGTCTAGTCGCACTCAATCAGGCGTTGCAAGGAGCTGGCTTGGCACCGGTCTCCATATCGGAAATTGAAAAAGACGTGCAGGTACTGAGGGCGTGGTAGGGCAAGCTGATGCCTGAGGAATCCTTGCACCTTCGAACATCGCGATATGGTCGCGGCCACTCTCTGCGGGATTTCCGAGCCAAAGCAGGTAAAGCGCTGTGTATGCGCAATAGGGAACCTTTTCCGCAGAGTTTCTTGGGTGACGTATTGCCCAAACTGATTCAGACTACCCGCAGTTAGGATGCTCCCTCTCGATGTCAACTAGCTTTTGGGAGGACGTAGAAAACATTGAGCCGTTTGTTTGAGGGACACAGATGCCTAAGAAATCAGTTCTCAGAGGTGTTATACCACCGGTCGCGACGCCGTTGACCGACCAGGACCGCGTTGACGAACCCAGCCTACGGCGATTAGTCCGCTTCCTGTTGAGCGCCGGCGTGCATGGCATTCTGGCCAATGGCACAATGGGCGGATTTGCTTTCCTCACTGACCAAGAACAAATCCGGGCGATCTCCGTTGTAGTCGACGAGGTCCATGGGGCCGTTCCTGTAATCGGTTGCGTCGCGGAAACAAGTACCAGCCGCGCAATTCCGAGAGCGCAGCAAATCCAGAAATGTGGAGTGACTTGTCTTTCAGTGTTGCTGCCTTTTTATTTTTTTGCGGCTCAGGAACATCTCATCGGCTATTTCTCAGACATTGCTTCTGCGGTTGAGCTCCCCATCCTTGTCTACAACAATCTGGTGATGACCAAGAACCGGATTCTTCCAGAAACGGTTGCCACTCTGCGTAAATGCATTCCTCGCATTATTGGCATTAAGGAAAGTGACTCCGACTGTGTTAACTTGCAGAACCTCCTCGCATTGACGAGCGATGATGAGGAGTTCTCCGTTCTTACAGGTAACGAATGCCTGAGCCTTGTGGGCTTGCAGATGGGCTGCTCTGGATTCATTGGAGGCCTGCACAATATATGCCCTCATCTAGCGGTCAGACTTTATGACGCTTTCTGCGCAGGACACCTCGAAATCGCCCGTGATCTGCAGCGAGTCATGAGTCAGGCCTGGCGGCTATTTGAGTACGGCAAAGTTTGGGGCGGATTTGACGAAGCATTACGTTATCTGAAGATCGCGGAGCGCGCGACCGGCGCCCCGTATTTGTCCAAGTTGAGTTCTAGGGAAGCCGGGGAAGTTCACCGGATTATCGAATCTTTCGTCAAGCCCTCCTTTGGCTGAGGAACTCGTTGATGGCGTAGCTCACTTTGTGAGAAGGAATGCGTTTTCGCCGCGACGTTTGAGAAGAGGAGATTTTCTTAGACTTAGTGACTGTGATCGTTACGAATTGCTTCCACTACCCAGCTGAGTGGAAGGCGGAACTGGATCGTCGGCTGGCATGAAGCCTCGCTCCCGCTTTCATGCGAAAATGTCGAGCTTTGTTGCTTAGAGGAGGACCATGCGTAAATCACGTCGCAAATTTTTGGCGACTGCTTCATTGAGTCTGCTTGGAGCTGTGTCCGTTTCAAAAACTCACGCCCAAACACAAGAGCCAGCCGGCGAGCCACCGGCATTCGGCACGGGGCCGGTCGTCGGGCCTGAAGTTTCTAGGCAGACGTTTGCAGAAGCTGAAAAGCTCGTGCAATTCCCCCTACGTGAGAGCGAACGCACCCAGGCCGCCGGCAGTTGGCGCAAGAACATGGCATCTCTTTATGAGCGGCGCACCGGGCCGCTCAAAGTGGGGCTGGACCCGACACTCGCTCCGGCGACGAAGTGGAATCCACTGCTGCCCGGCGAGTATTCCGGTCCCAGTATGAATGAATTCGTTCGTAGCAATACCGATGCGGGACCCTTGCCTCAAAGAGAGGAGGACATTGCCTTCGCTCCGGTCGCTCAGCTGAGCCGTTGGATCGAGCAGCGAAAACTCACTTCCGAGCGCCTGACGAATATTTACCTCTCGAGGCTGGAACGATTCGACCCCAAATTGCGATGCGTGATCACACTCACCCGCGATCGTGCTCTTTCGCAAGCGAAGCAGGCCGATGCCGAGATCGCAGCCGGGAACTATCGAGGCCCGCTTCACGGAATTCCTTGGGGCGCGAAGGACCTCTTGGATACGGCGAACATTCCGACGACCTATGGCGCCGAGCCCTTCAGAAACCGTATTCCCAGCCAGGACGCGGTAGTCGTGAAACGGCTAGAGCAAGCAGGCGCAGTACTCGTCGCCAAACTTAGCCTTGGCGCATTGGCACTCAACGATATCTGGTTTGGCGGGCAGACAATGAATCCCTGGCTAATCGAAGAAGGCTCATCAGGATCCAGCGCGGGCCCCGGCGCGGCAACAGCGGCTGGTTTGGTCGCATTCGCAATCGGCAGCGAGACTAGTGGAAGCATCGTCGCTCCAAGCATGAGGTGTGGAGTTACAGGGCTTCGTCCCACGTTCGGCCGCGTCGCACGCACTGGCGCAATGACGCTGTGCTGGTCACTTGACAAATTAGGCCCACTGACGCGACACGTCGAGGACGCGATCATGGTTCTGAATACAATCTCAGGGGCTGATCCCGGCGATGTGGCCAGCGTTCCCAGTGCACTAGCTTTCAATGCCGGCGCTAGCGTGAACCACTTACGCGTCGGTTACTTTCCTAATTGGATGAAAACCCGGCCGGCAACTGATGTCGACCGCGCGGCGCTCGAAACGGTGAAAGAGATTGGTATGATGCCGATCGAAGTCTCGATCCCCGATTGGCCTTACGACTGCCTCAATCTGATCTTGTTTGCGGAAGGCGCGGCAGCATTTGAAGAACTTACGCTCAGTGGCAGATTGAATGAGCTCGAAGTTCAGGTTGCAGATGCGTGGCCGAATATCTTTCGTCAGGCGCGTTTTCTTTCCGCGGTCGATTTTGTACAAGCCAATCGTTTGCGCCGCAAAGTGGCAGAAGAAATGAGGAGGGTCTTTTCTCAGGTTGATCTTCTGCTTGTCCCGTCACTGCGAGATGAAATGCTCACGATCACTAATTTCACCGGCCACCCGTCGCTTACGTTGCGTGCGGGATTTGTGAAAGTGACAAAGGCGCGTAGCGATTGGGCGCCGGATCCGAATAATCCTGTTGCAACTTTTGCCACGCCACGCCGAGTACCGCACGGAATCACACTGATCGGTAGGCTTTTCGACGAAGGCACGCTCGCTCAGGCAGGCCTCGCGCTGGAGCGCGCTTTCGGAGTAGCCGACGAACGTCCGCCCGGATTCTAATTTATGGAAGCGAGGGTGATACCACCAGTTCAGGTGCAATGAATCGATACTATTACAGCTACTTCACGCCGATGACTACTTTCTGAAAAAAAGCGCCACGAGGTATTCGTCCTCGAAAACAGCTGATGCGGAAAGTTATTTACCAACAACTAGTTACTCAGCCCGCTATCCCGAAATGGAGAAACTGCTTTTCTTGCGTCGACAGCTGGGAGCATCCGCCATTGACCCACCCACAATTTCCATAAATAGAATCGTGCTAACCTGAAGGAAACATACATGTTTGACATCTAGAGCGATCGGTATTGGGCCAATCTTCGTCTGATCGACGTATCCATCTGCTCCGTACGCCTGGTCTCGACCGCGGAATAGGGCAAGAACGTCTTAGCCGTTGGAGGTGTCCAGCTCTCTGTCAGAATCCCGTTTCAGAGCAGCAAAGCTGCCTTCGAAGGCTCCCGGTGGCCAGAACATAGAATCGATTCTTCTTCGGTAGTTCATCTGGTATCCTGTGCTTTAAGCTTCGCTCCACATGAATCCCGTGGGCAGTCGTGGCGGAGCTTTGATCGGGGGTAGACGTTTGTACACGATCCGTGACATCGCTCGACTGGCCGGAGTTTCGGTTGCTACGGTTTCCGGGGTCGTCAACAACAAGCCCACGGTGAAACCTGCACTGGTAGAACGCGTGAAGAAGGCGATGGACGCGTTGGACTACCATCCTGATCAAGTGGCTCGTAGCTTGCGAGTCCGCCGCACCTCAACCATCGGAATGGTGATCGCGGACGTCACGAACCCCTTTTTCACGGAGGTTATCCGTGGGGTGGAAAAGGAGGCGCAAAGCAAGGGATACTCGGTTATCCTCTGCAATGCAAACGAAGACGCGGATTTGGAGAAGCATTACCTGAGCACCCTCTTCGCTCGGCGGGTAGACGGTGTTTTGCTGGCGGAGACAAGCTCTTCCTCGATTCGGGAATCGCGCATTTATAAGCGCTTTCCCATCGTTCTGATTGATCGTGTTCCGCCTGGATTCGCCGGGGCTGCGGTAATTACAGACAACTTCAGCGCTGCGTATGAAGGCACCCGCCATTTGATTGAGCTTGGCCATCACAAGATCGCCATCATCACGGGGCAATTGAGCCTTTCGAATGGCCTGGATCGTCTAGAGGGATTTCGGAAGGCATTGCAGGAGCAGCATCTTGCGCTTCCCGACGAGTATTTGCAGCACGGTAACTTTCAATTGGAAAGCGGGTACCAGTGCGGGCTGGAGCTTATGCGCCTTCCGGTACCGCCCACTGCAATTTTTTCCTGCAACAACAAGATGACCTTGGGCTTGATGCGTGCTCTCGGAGAGCTGCACGTCAAGTGCCCGGAGACCTTAAGCGTTCTCGGTTTCGATGATTTCGAATGGTCTGCCTACTTCACTCCACGCTTAACCACAATCGCGCAGCCCACCTATGAAATGGGTAGACAAGCAATGCAGATGTTATTGCGCATCCTACAGGAGCCGGCCGGGAACGATGGTCACGCTAACGGAATCCGCGAAACTACTGTGAGACTGAAAGCTGAACTAAGGGTGAGAGACTCTACAACCGCTCCAGTTTCGTAAGGCCCGAAGTAGGCAGTTTTGTTAAGTGTCCACGGATCGGTTAAGTGAACTCGGGGATTTCTGGCTCTGTGACGATGGGCAGAGAAAAGCCAACCCTAAAGTCGGGGCTGAAGCTCCATGGTCAAATAGGCAGTTTGATCATTTGTGGTACTCCGGCACCGGCTTTCCTTCAATTCTCAGGATTGCCTCTTCGGCGGCGCTGCCAACTCTTCGTTTTGCCAAGACTTCATTGAGCGCGGGCAAAGCGTCCTTTGCAGCGGGGCCAATATCACCCAACGAGGATGCAACGGCGGACAAGACGAAGACTTGGTCCTGGGTGAGCAGCTTGGTGGCCAGCGGAGCTACCGCTGCGCTGGCGCTCGCACCCATGGCCCCCAAAGCTTCGGCCGCGACCACTCGCACATAATCCACCGGATCGTTCAAAGCCTCAACCAGCTGCGGAATCGCTCGCGCTGCTTTTGGCCCCATCGAACGCAGAGCGACCGCGGCCGGAGCGCGTACTTCTGGGTCAGTATCGGTAAGCGCCTTAGAGAGAGCAGCCGATGCGTCCGAGGAAGCGTGTTTACCAACCTGCGCCAGTGCGGCCGCAGAGGCTTCGCGAACGGCCGCCGACGGATCGGAAAGCGCAACAATCAACTGCGGACAGGCAGACGCCGCATCGGCGCCAAAGCTGCCTATAGCTCGAATCAAAATTGGACGCTGTTCCTGCGATGCACTCTTCAGCTTTGCAACATAGGAGCCCAAAGGAAAGCCTCGAAACACCGGCCCCTCTCCCTGTCTGGACATTCCTTCACGAACATCGGGAACTTCGGGCGCGTTCTCCATCCTTTCCAATACCACGTCATTCACGCCAAGGTTGTAACCCACCGAATGCTGATCTTTACCTGTAACAATAAATGTGATCGTGTGCCTGCCCGGTTTGAGTTGGAACATCCCTAGCGTTCGATCCTGGGCGACGTAGAGTTCGGGAAGGTAGTTGTGAAAGATCTCCGGTCCAGGCAGAGGAGTCTCCGAAGTCGCTGGTTGCCGGGTGTCCAGATTAGCCGCTTGCCCGTCGACCTGGACGGTGTAATCTCCATAGTCTGGCCCTTCAGCAAGCTCTGCGACGATCTCATAAAGTCCAGCCTCGCCCACGTCGATTGGGACGTTCATTTTTGCCCCGACCGCAGAGGCTTGAAAATACAGAATATCTTTCGCCCAGTCCACATCCTTTAGCACCGAAGCATGTCCCTGCTCGGTCGTAACCTCCGCAATCGAATTCTCGATCGGAATCTGGATAGCATTTCCAAATGGAAGGCGGTCATCCCCAAAAGGCGGTTCAGACAGTCCTTTATTGACCCCCTGCTGATACCAGAAAGCGACACTAGAGAAATAATCTGGCCGATCCTCGAATCCAGCGCGCACCGAACCGTCCGGGTTGGCAGTCCATCCTTTGTGCTCAATTCCCGCCCAGATCGATCGCGTAAACGCAATCGGGTCGGGAACGTGCCATCGGTATGCAGAGATCCGCGACCCAGGCAACTCTCCTTCCACGATCGGCGCCCCCGTCCAAAGCCCGTTGTCAACACGCAGGTCCCATGCGCTATTGAAGTAATCTTCGGTACCGGTACCATAAATGTCCGCCAACGAAGCTCCATCAATGTAGAAAAGATCGTCGCCCTCCCCAAACCAGGATATCTGGGTCAAAAGGACACTTAGAACCGTTCCCACATAATGTCCCGTGCCCTTGATGTCCAGAAAGGCATAGTTCTGTCCCTTGCGGGCCGGTCTTTCCTGGCGATAATAGGCGTGAAAATACCCAATATCTGCGGGCAAAGAGACATATTTTCTATAGTCGACATGATAGAAGAAATCGGGCACATACCGATGGCCCTCATTCGTCACAGTGATGAGGCAGGATTTTCTGAATGGCATCGGCCAATAGCTATTGCGTGCGCGGCCAAATGAACTATCTCGCACCATCATAGAGTTCACTTCGCGCTCGGCACCATGTCCAACTGCAAAGAAATCCCCCAAAGGTGCATCCACACTCGGAGTTTTGCTGCCATCGTAGTAGGCCCGAATACGCAGCAGACGCGGCCAGCCGTATTCATTCTGCGTCACGGTCATCCAGATGTGGGTGATCATGCCGGCTCCGGTGATATTGGCGACGACCAACGTCTCGCCAGGCATAATGCGCTTGTCGTCGTCGTTGCTATTGGCGTACCGGTTGCCACTCGATATTCGATGGCTCGTATAGTTCTTTAGCTTGGCCAGCCCCATGGCATCTAGGTAGTCGTTGGCCGGAGTCTGCGCACATGCTGCAGTTGAAAAGAGCAGAAGTAGACCTATGGCCAGCTTGTGCATGGGGATGGTTGAAGGCTCGGTTTGCTTGGGCATGCTGATGGGCCCGTTTAAGAAGGAGATCACAGGATTTTTCTCCTTTGCAAAGAGTGCCTCAGGCTAACGTCCGAGGCACCCGTAAGTGGAAACTGGCGCACCGCTAGAAGGCGTAGCGAAGCGAGAACTGCTGGACGCGGGGAGCTGTAAGCATCGCGCCGTAGTTCCCGAATCCGCCGGACGTCACATCTCTGTTAATTGAGTAGACATTGAAGCGCGCGGAATTGGTTATATTGAAAACCTCCCAAGCGAATTTGAGAGTATGTTGTTCATGAATCGACCAACTCTTCGAGAGTCCCGAGTCAATGCCGAAGTAACCATCTCCGCGATATCGGTTCCGCTGTCCGGCTTCTCCAGGATAGGCATTGCGGACGGGAGAACTGGTTATATAGCCGGTTTCCAAGGCGGCAGGATCGGTGAAAGCCTCTGGAACGCCGGCGCTGCCAATATGCTTGCCGGTTTTTACAGGAGCGGTTTGCACCAGCCAGCTTACCTGGGTCCAGTTTGTTGACCAGTTCGAACTGTTATTGATCCCAAATGGCAGTCCACTCGTCCAGCGGGAAAGGCCGGTCAGCTGCCATCCACCTAGGATAGCTTCGCCGACCTTTCCGGCATCCGCGAGAAGCGGGCGGCCCCGGCCAAAGGGCAGTGAAAACACCCAATCCGCATTCAACATATGCCTCGTGTCGAAGTCAGATACGGCATAGTTATCACGTGGGCGCCAAGTGCTGATAATCGGGCTGGCAACTCCGCCGTTGCAGTACTCACATGTACGCTCCGTATCCGATCCAAGATCGAGCGATTTGCTGAAAGTGTAGCTGAAATCGACCTGAAGACCCTTTGTCATTGGGTGGCGCAACTGGATCTGGCCCGCATTGTAACTGCTGTACCCATTGGAATCCCAAATGACCAGCGATCCATATTGGGGCGCAAAAAAGCGTTGGGTTTGTTGAGGGTTACCGCTGCATACCGGGGTGCAGAGTATATCCAGGTTCCAAATGTCGAACGTCTCATTCCCGGGGAGCGTCTTCCACGTGTTGTAGATATTCTGGGTCGCGGTCAGACCATTCATGGCAGCGGCCGGCCATTCATTTTCAAAGTAGGGTATACGCGCTACATTCGTGTCGCCGGCATACACGTGCTTGGAGAGTTCGGTCGCGGCGGTGAAGTAATCCGTGCCGGAGGCGGGATCGACCAGATCGAGCGGCTCCCCCCAGTCGTACTCTTGCATCAGGTGCCGCCCGAGACGGCCGACATACGCGACCTCGAGAGTGAAGCCTCGTTGCAATTGCCTCTCAATCGATGTATTGAAGGCAAAGGAATAAGGGGTTGTGACGTGGTTATCGACTCCGATCGCGTTTTGATTGTGCACTCCTGTCAGCGGCTGGGTCGGGTAGCTGACCACTGGGGGGGCTGGCGACGGTCCCACCGGAGGCGGAACGTTGTGGATTCCGGTAAAGCGGGGATCGTCAGCAAAGCTGACGCCTTCCTGCAAAGGTGCGCTCGTAGTAGTTGCGGAAAGGCTGAATGACCCATATTGCGAAAACGAGTTTACGATTCCCTGCCCGAAGTGATCGTAATACACTCCGACTCCAGCTCGAATGGCACTCTGGTGCCCGCTTCCGAAGAGAGTATGAAGGATTCCATGATCCGCCGAAGGCGAATACGCTACACCCAACCTGGGTGCGATGTTGTAAGGGTCCATTTGCCAATAGCCCTTCAATCCGCGAGCCTGGCCGGAGGGCGCATACGCTATGTTCGGCTGAACAGGTACTCCTAACCTAGCAAATTGGGTCCGGGTCTCAAACCAGTTTTGTAGGTCGGTCACCGACTGCACTTGCTGGCCATGCACTTCGTAGGGAGTCTGCAGCAGGGTATGACGCAGCCCAAAGGTAATGGTCAGGTTAGGCCGCGCTTTCCATTGGTCCTGCAGATAATACTCAAGTTCATTCGTCTTGAAGTCTCGGTTGACCATCGTTCCCTGGTTCAGCAGGTTTCCTTCCTGCCCGTCCTGCGAGACAGAGTAGTTGGCTGACGAGTAGATGCCACTAATCAACCCGGTCGCAGCGATTATTGCGTTGTTATAGGAGTTGGTGAACGACGAACCCACGGCCGGAAAACCGTATGTGCCGGGATCGTAGTTCTGCCCTGTATTCGCAATGCCGGAAAGAGGGAAAAAGCCGTAGCTACCCACTGCGGAGTTCCAGGAAGTACCATCCGTCGCAGTGAGATTGTGAATCAACCTATAATTTACGCCGAATTGCAGCGTATGCTCATGTTTAACCCAGGTAAGATCGTCGGTGAAATTGTGGACGGGTACTGTTTGGAGCGTGGTGCGGTTCTCGGCATCGATTGAACTCAATCCGCCAAAGTCGACGTATGGGCCGTCGCCGGCTCCGCGATTCCCAATCCCCTGCCGTATGTAGCCATAGCGGGCCGAGTTAATGAGATTGCTTCTGATAACCCAGGAGTCATTCGCAGCGATCCCTTTGCTGTTATTCGTAAGGTTATAGCTCGCGGATTCGCCGGGAAATTCCGGCGACCCCTGGGTCGAATCGCCCTGAAGATTCCCGCGGACGAAGAGGTGGTGCTCGCCTGCGGAATAGTCGATCTTGGCAATGTACGTCTTGAGCACGATGGGATTGGGAGCCGACCACGTAAAAGACGCTGTGTTCAGGCCGCCATCTCCAACTACAAGACCGTTGCTCTGCGGATATTGATTGAAAAGCGTGATCGCGTTTGGATCGATGCCCGGGCCTATTGCGCACCCAGCGCAGCTGGGACCCATCGAGGCGATTTCCGCTGCAGTGAGAGTGACCACGGCGCCGTTCGCATTCAAATACTTTACCTGACCTGCGCGAAGGGAATTCGTCGGCACGGTGAGTGTTTCCTGCTGATTTTCGGCAGTGCGCTGTTGCTCATAGTTGAGGAAGAAAAACAGACGATCTTTTTTTATCGGGCCGCCAATTGCGCCTCCGAATGTATTGCGGATCAGTTCTCCCGGCTTGTTGGGCAAACCTTCCGACAATTCCGCTTGCTTATTAAACCAGTCGTTCGCAGCAGTAGCCGTGTTGCGGTTGTACTCGTAGAGACTACCGTGGAATTGATTTGTGCCGCTCTTGGTAATGAGTGAAATCTGGCCGCCGGAACCTCTGCCCGAATCCGAGTTCGAATTGGTGGTGGTCACTCGAAACTCCTCAACGGAATCGAGGGTTGAACGAAGTACGGACGTGAAGGCAAAACCGTTTTCCTGATCGTTGTCGTCGATGCCGTCCAGGGTTATGTTGGATTGATCTGAGCGTGCGCCGGCAACTGCGCCGCTCCGACTATCAACCGACTGGTTGATTTGCCGGCCCAAATACAAGACGCCAGGCTGAAGACTCAGAAGGTCCGGCACATTTCGCCCTTCCATGGGCAGGGCCTGAATCGTCTCGTTGCTGACTGCGTTGCCGATCGTAGCATCGGTGGTATTTAAAGTTTCCGTCATTGCGGAAACATTCACCGCCTGCGTCACAGCCTGTAGCGACATGACGAACACAACCGTCGCGGGCTGGTTTACCAGCAGTTGAGCAACTTTGATCTGGCCGCCGAAGCCGGCCGCTTTCGCCGTAATCTCATATGTGCCGGGCGCAAGTTGGACGAATCCGTAGAGCCCCTTGGTGTCAGACTGAGTGGTCGCATGAAAGCCATTGCTTTTGTTGCTGAGTGTAAGAACTGCCCCCGCCACCACTGCGCCGGAGGAATCCTGAACAGTCCCACTCACTGAGGTTGTAGAAGACTGAGGCCACATCGGTATAGCGACCAAAACGAAGACCAACGAGACGAGTCCACTCCGCATGGGTGTGAGAACCCTCGACATTGCTTTTTGCATAAATAGCCCCCTCGGTGCGACGAAACCGAATCGCGCGTGCTTCGACCTGCGCATCAACGTTCTGTTTCAAATGTTGGCTTACTCTTCAGCTGTTTAGTACCGTTCACGAGCAGATACTTTCCGAACCGCACAGCAAACTGGTATGCATCCCAATACGCGCATCACGTTCGCTTGTCAAGAAAAAAAATAATCGTTTCATTTATGTTGTCACTTAGGGAGACTATAGATTTTCAGGCGCGGGATAGGGCTTTACCCCTATTTTTACGGGGTTTCCTGCCTTTTGTGCCCGACTGGGAAGCAATCTTTTCCGGTTCATTCAAGCTTCTCCCTCCGAGAAATGTCAAAAATAGAATCGATTATTTTTCCTTGACAACATGCCCAAACGAGGTGTCAACTGTCCTGCCGAAGAATAAATCTGACTCGGGCGCCATGATTCCGGGTGCAGTTCGTCACTTTCGAGGAGCTGACTGTCGATTTCACGAAGTGACAAAGACGGACGCGAATTCTTTTGCGAGTTTCTTCAACTTGCCCTGGCACCTACCGGATCGGCGTAACCGTACCGGGTTGGGGAACAGGTCAAAGTAACGCCAAGGATCAGCTGGGCGTGGCACGGCGGGAGGACTATTTCGAGGGTGCGAAGGTCGTCAAGGAATCGTATTGTCTATTCACAATGATGACCGAAATCATGCTGGTCGAGGCTTTGGAGATCGCGGTGCACTCAGATTGGCCGCTTGGGTGACGGTCGCCGAGAATGCGTTTGCCCGGCCGCGATTGTTACGCTTTCCGCTCTGTTATGACGGCCACAGCGTGGTGAGCTAAGAGCAGGCACCGCCCGCAGCTCTGCGCCATCTGTGCACAGTATTCGGAGGAGCAATGCCAGAAACACAAATGTACCGATCACCGCTCTTATTCGTAAAGTTATCCGTTTTTCTTACCCTGGTCTTCATTCGCGGTGTTGCTTGGGGTGTTGCGCCAGCAAAGGAGATCGTGCTGATAGGGGGTCCGAAAATCCATGGTGGCATCGGCCAGCATGACCTCCCTAACTGCGTCGCCGTTCTAAAAGAGCTCCTGAATGACTCGCCAGACGCACAGGATGTAAAAATTTTGGCCTATCCTGACGGGTGGCCATCGGAGGCCTCGGCGCTCGAAGGCGCATCTACCATCGTCTTCTGCTTTGATGGCCTGGAGTCACATCCGCTCCTCAACGTCGCACACCGGGTTCAATTTGAAACGCTTATGAAAAGTGGAGTTGGCGTTGTTGCATTTCATCAAGCGTCGACGGTACCTGCAGATGACAAGACCATCGGTTTGGAGCGTTGGTTGGGCGGCGCTCGCTACGGCATGTTCGACCGTACCGACGAACCGGTTCTGTTTACGCCAGCCGCGCACCCGATCGGCAACGGGGTCGGCGAGTTCCTGCTACCCGACGAGTTCTATCCGACAATCCGCTTTTTTGAGAACGGCAAAAATGTAACTCCGATTCTCACTGGAAAGCTTCACCCTCAATTCCGCGATGACAAGCCCGTCGTAATCGATAAAGCAGAAGTCCGGGTCGTGGCTTGGGCATTCGAGCGCGACGACGGCGGACGGGCATTCACGTTTACCGGCCTGCACTACCTCGCTGGGCTGGATAACCCGGCGCTCCGCAAGCTCGTGCTCAACGCCATTTTTTGGACTGCAAAGATCGAAGTTCCGAAAGATGGCGTCAAGACCACGGCACCAGCCGACGCCGCACAGAAACTCGTCAGTCAGGAACTACAAGCTGAACTAGAAGCCACATCTCATCCGAAAAAGACGATTGACGCGGCTATTGTCACCCGGGCCACGAATAATCAAGTCATCCAATATCCTTGGGGACATCTCACCTGGTACGTATCTCGTGAGCTCAACAATTCCGACACCATGACGGTGGGTGAGGCGGTGATCAAACCGGGCCTAGAAAACCCGCGCCACCTTCATCCGAACTGCGACGAAGTGTTGCACGTCATCAAAGGCCACATCCTTCAGACCGTGGGCGATAAGTCGGTGGAGATGAACGAAGGCGATACCGTGAGTATCCCGGCGGGGATCCGCCATAACGCCAAGAATATCGGGACAGAGAATGCGGTGCTGGCAATCAGTTTTTCATCGGCCACGCGAAAAACGATCGGAGAGTAACCAGAATGAGTGGTGGCACCAACGTACCGAAATGGCTATGGGCCTTAACCCTCATCGTAAGTGCATTTCTGCCGGGAAGATTGGCCGGCGTCGACAAGCTAACCTATCACTATAATTCCCAGCGCACTGGGTGGGACGATCACGAGGTAGTGCTGACACCTAAAGCCGTACGGGGCTCTTCTTTCGGTCTACTTTGGCAAACGCCGACACTTGACTATTTCGAAGGTATCCCCCCGCGTCTTTTCGCTTCTCCACTTTATGTCGACAGGGTTGAAATTTCGGCCGGTCCCTATCGCGGCCATACTTTTCCTGCCCTCTTTCTAGTTACGAGTACCGGATTTATCTACTCGATAAGCGCTTTTAAGTCCGATACGACACCGCCCGGGGCGATTTTGTGGCGCACACGGTTGACCGAAAAGCCATGTGATGAGGGGGAGATGGGAAATCTTAGCACGCCAATTATCGACCTAAAGAAGGAGCGAATTTATGTAACCAGCTGCGGCGGTGAAGAGCAATGGCAGGTGCATGCGATCGACATCCGAAGCGGAGATGAGCTCCACGGATGGCCCGTGGAGCTTGGTCACGAGGCGCTAAACGTACCTGGTATCAACCGCAATGGCACCACGCAGTTTTCTGAGAAAGATGGACATACACAACGTGGTGCCCTCAACCTAAGCCTCGACGGGACACGTCTTTATGTGAGTTTCGGCCTAGATAACTCCAGCGGATGGCTGGTCGCCGTGGACACGAATGGTCCTAGGGTGGCGACAGCGTTCTCAAGTACGCCGATCACCAGTGAAATCCAAGGCGGCATGTGGGCCTCGGGAGGTCCGGCAGTCGACCTGCAAGGGAATGTCTACATTGCGACTGGCGCCAGCTACACGCAGTGGCAGAGGCACGCGGGAATCCCTGGCGTTTTCCCCGAGACTGCTCATAGCTGGGGACAATCGATATTGCAGTTGAAAGATGATCCCGTAGCGGGTTTTGAACTAATGGGGAGCTATACGCCTTTCAACTACTGCCTGGCCGCGGCGAATGACATTGACCTGGGCAGCAGCGGGACGGTCGTCATCGACCTCGAGCCAAGCAAGACTTCCACGCCTCACTTGTTGGCGCTGGGCGGCGCCAAACAGGGAAACGCTTACTTGTTGGATCGCACTCGCATGCCGGGAGGTGTGATCAAGCGGCACCCATGCAGTGATGACTCCTCGAGCGACCTGTCACTTCTCCCACCAGAAAATCAACCCCAATTCGACAAGCGTGGTCCCATCAATATATTTGGACCGTACACGGATGAGCACGCCATGTTGAATCAGGCACGAAGTCGTACGACCCTGGCATACTTCCGCGCTCGGAGCGGCGACGACTATGTCTACATTACCGGAAGTAGGAAGCGGGGAGAGGACTTCTCGGTCAGTACGCCACCAGGCCTTGCAAAGCTCAAGATCGTCACTTCGCCAGGCCAGCCGGCGTATTTGCACATAGATCAATTGGAGCAGACCCAGACCTTCCAAAACCCAGGGTCACCGATCGTGACGAGCAGCCGCGGTGGGAAGGACGCGATTGTGTGGGTACTGGACATGAATGCCCCAGAACAATCCACGTTGTATGGGATCCACGCACCGCAGCCAATTCTCTATGCCTTCGACGCCATGAACTTGAAGCTCTTGTGGAAAAGCTCGCCTGGGGTGCTATTGCCCAGCGGCAAATATAACGAACCGACCGTCGTGAACGGCGCTGTTTTCGTCGGCACCGATCGCGTCCAGGCATTTGGGCTACGCTCGGCAAAGGCCAAAGCGAAGTTCAAGCCCCTATTCGATGGCAAGACGCTGAACCATTGGCGCGGCGATTCCACGCTCTGGTCTGTGCACGACGGTGCAATCACTGGCCGCACCTCGGAGACCAATACCAAGGACACGTCGCTGATTCACGACGGTACCTATCGCGACTTTGAGCTTCATTTCAAGTACCGATTTCTCACGACGTCGGGTAATTCCGGCATCGAATATCGCAGCCGCCTTGCACCTGAGCACAACGTTTCGGTTCCTGGGTACCAGGCGAATGTTGCGACCGTCGACGCGAAAGAGCGGTTCGCGATGCTATCGGATGAGAATGCACGTGGCGTCTTGGCCCTGTTGGGAGAGAAGAGCGATGTCTTTAGTCGCAATGGCAAAATTCAACGCAGACTGCTCGGTATTGTGAACCCGCCTGAAACTATTTACGCCGCAGTGAAACCGTATCCCGCTTGGAACGATTATGTGGTCATTGCCTATGGAAATCGCTGCATCCATGCGGTCAACGGCTTGCTGGCGGTAGACGTAGTGGACGACGATTTCGACGACCGCCCTAGTGAAGGTTTTTTTGCCCTACAGATTCATCCAGGGCCGCCGATGGGTGTCCAATTCAAGGATATTGAAGTCAAAGAGCTCACGGCTCCTCCTGACTTCACGGGGCGGTTCATAACTCAGCTGGCAGCCGCTCCCATAAAGGCGTCGACCGTCGACAAGACGGTTCTAGAAACGGGCAGATCAGTCTACAAACAGCGGTGCGCGATGTGCCACAGCAATAAGCAATCCGGAGCGCCTCCCAAGGAAACGCTGACTCAGCTGCCTCCCGCGAAGATAATCGATGTGCTCGTAAATGGTCTTATGCGAGACATGGCAGTGGGGCTCGGCGATAAGGAGATCCAAGCCGTTGCGACTTACCTCACCTCTACCGACGAGTGAAACATGCGCGCAGAGTGTAGGCCACGACGATCGGCATGCATCGCGCTGTTGCGACTCAACTGCCTCGCAAGCATGGTGAGTTGAGCCGAATGCGAGCTGGCGAATGCCAGCAGAGATGCGCGCGCTGTGATAGAAACTGCGAAGCCGACGCTCTTGCATCGAAGGCGGGACCACTCTAAATGCAGGCGCGCGAGGGACCAAACTGACGATTACCGACGGTATGTGACTGGTCTCAAGTGAGAATGCGGCAATACAATGCAAGCGAAGACGATCGCCATCATCGCAGCGCTGGATACTAAGGGTGCCGAGGCACGCTCCATTGAACGCATTGTTCATGCACGGGGCCATCGCAGTCTTGTCATCGACATTGGAGTCTTGGGAGATTCGAAGCACCGAACAGATGTCAACTGCGCGGAGGTAGCGCACGAAGGAGGTGTCGAGCTGGACGACCTCCGTCGCAGAGCCGATAAAGCGCATGCGATGGAAGTCATGACTCGCGGTGCGGCGGTGGTGGCCGCCAAGCTTTACGCGGCACACCGCTTCGACGCCGTTATCGGTATTGGTGGCAGCGCCGGCACGGTGATCGCATCAAATGCGATGCGTGCACTCCCGATCGGCGTACCCAAAGTAATGGTCTCGACAGTCGCCTCGGGTGATACTCGGCCCTATGTTGGCGTCAAGGACATC
Source organism: uncultured Acidobacteriota bacterium (assembly GCA_963756015.1). Taxonomy (GTDB): domain Bacteria; phylum Acidobacteriota; class Terriglobia; order Terriglobales; family Acidobacteriaceae; genus Sulfotelmatobacter. The sequence goes on along the minus strand of CAVWMB010000006.1, from coordinate 4,430,875 downwards.
ACGATGATGTACTCGGTCGTCGATATAGCAGGCTTAAACAGAATCGTGACCCAGATACTCGCCAATGCTGCGGGCGCGGTGATTGGAATGGTCGAGACCGAAGTGCCATCACAGCAAGAGCGGCCGCTCATAGCCGCGAGTATGTTCGGGAACACAACGCCTTGCGTCGACCTGGCCCGCGGCGTGTTGGAGGCCACTGGCTTCGAAGTACTGGTGTTTCACGCGACCGGTGCAGGCGGCATGACGATGGAGAGCCTTATCGCCGACGGCTACGTCGACGGTGTACTCGATATCACGACGACCGAGTTGGCGGATCAGCTTTGCGGCGGCGTTTTTTCAGCGGGCCCGAAGAGGCTTGAGGCTGCCGCCCTGGCTGGTATTCCGCAGGTAGTAGCGCCTGGGTGCCTGGACATGGTCAATTTCGCAGCGCCGGAGACTGTGCCGTCGAAATATGCCGGGCGGAAATTATTTCGCTGGAATCCGAACGTCACCCTGATGCGGACGGATGTGGAGGAGAATCGCGAGCTGGGACGTATTCTCGCTGGGAAAATCAATCAGAGTACGGGGCCAGTCAGGGTGCTGATACCATTGGGTGGCGTATCTCAGCTCGACAGCGTCGGACGCGAGTTCTGGTGGCCGGAATCGGACCAATCCTTATTCAACAGCTTGAAAGAGCACCTGCGCAGCGACATTCCAGTAATCGAACTGAAGGCCAACATTAACGATGCCGCTTTTGCGGAGCGTGCCGCGCAGGAGCTGCTTGAGTTGCTGAGCATGCGGGTTTCGCAGCCGGTCGCCAATTCCAACTCGTGAGTTTAAGTGAACGCCAATGAAATTCACTCGTGCACAGGTGTTGCACCAGCTAAATAGCCAGATCGCCAAAGGATGCCCAGTCGTGGGCGCTGGTGCGGGAACTGGCATCTCGGCCAAGTTCGCCGAGGAAGGTGGGGCCGATCTCATCATCATCTACAACTCGGGCCGCTTTCGCATGGCGGGTCATGGGAGTTTGGCGGGGCTTCTTGCCTACGGGGACGCCAACGCGATCGTCAAGGAGATGGGAGAACGTGAGGTCTTGCCGGTCGTACGCAACGTGCCCGTCATCGCAGGAGTCATGGGCACCGATCCCATGCGTCGCATGGAACATCTCTTGGCGGAGTTAGATACGTTGGGTTTCTCTGGCATCAACAACTTCCCGACAGTCGGACTTATCGACGGTCGCTTTCGCATGGAGCTCGAGCGCACCGCGATGGGATTTGGGAAAGAGGTTGAGATGATCCGTCTCGCGCATGAGCGCGGATTCTTCACGGTCGTCTACGTATTCAATCCAGACGAGGCAATAGCTATGGCAAGCGTTGGTGCGGATGTAATTATCGCGCATCTCGGATTGACCGTGGGGGGGACCATCGGCCTTGCTGAGAATGATGCTTTGAGTCTTGAAAAAGCACCCGTCATCGTCCAGCAAATCGGTGATGCCGCCAAGAGGGTCAAGTCAGACGTGATACTGCTGTGCCACGGTGGGCCGATTGCGACTCCCGAAAATGCTGCCTACGTTCTTGGGCGGTGTGCCGCGGTTGGATTTGTGGGCGCATCATCAATGGAGCGACTCCCGGTGGAGACTGCAATCGCAGCGACCACCCGAGCGTTCAAGTCCATCGCAATCGGACGTCCGGCCTTGTAGCTACCCGGCTTTCCTTGCGGTCAGACTTCCAAGTAAAAACCTGCTTTGCCTTCGTCCGAACCGCGGGCGGCGGCGCAAGAAGACATGGAGGGGCTGTGGCGGCGCCTGGTCTTCAACATCCTGATCTCCAACACCGACGACCATCTGCGCAATCACGGCTTTCTCTACGCGGGGCAGGAGGGCTGGCGGCTCTCGCCGGCCTACGACCTCAACCCGGTGCCGACCGACATCAAGCCGCGCATCCTCAGCACGGCGATCAACGAGGATGACAACACGGCATCACTTGCGCTCGCCCTGGAAGTCGCGCCTTATTTCGAGCTGGACGATGAGAAGGCCCGCCTCATCGCCAAAGAGGTGGGCGCGGCCGTCTCCCGATGGCGCGACGAAGCCGCGCGCCACGATCTCACAAAGAGCGAGATCGACCGCATGGCGTCAGCGTTTGAGTATGAGGATCTGCAGACGGCGTTCGGTGCGCCTACCAAGGGGTGATTTCAAATCGTTGACCCGGGCACAACTAGAATGTTACATGTGCGCGATATGCCCAGCTTCCGCGCTTAATATGTCCGCTGCCGTCGGTCGCAAAGGGCGGCTGTTGTAAAAAAATTGAGAGGATTGCTTTGGTCGATTTCAAGAAACGCCTCGCTGGCAAGAAGGCGGAAAAACCGACCGACCCAGTAAAGCTTTACGAGACACTCGATCGCGCCCATGACAAGGGACCGCTGCGTCCAGATCAGCTTGCGGTCCTCACTGACTGGTTCGCAACTATCGCAGAATGCGGGCAACTTTCGCTTGTTTCCTTGGTGATTCGGCAAGATTTCTTTGCACAGGAGACCGGGTGGTAGGCGCGGCAGGAATCGAACCTGCAACCACCGGATTAGAAATCCGGTGCTCTATCCGTTTGAGCTACGCGCCCCCTAGCAAAATTTATCATAAGGTTGCAGCAGAGTATGATGCGAGGTCACATGACGCATGCCGTCCCATCCCGCCGGCTGGCCTATATCGATTGGATGCGGGGACTGGCCTGCGTGCTGATGTTCCAGACCCATTGTTACGACTCATGGCTGAGCCCAGGCGCGCGCCAGAGCAAGTTCTTTATGTACTCACAACTGGGTGGAACTTTCCCGGCGCCGCTGTTCTTGTTCCTGGCAGGCATCTCGTTTGCTTTGGTCACGGAAAAGCTATGGAAAAAGAACCTCACGCCCGGGCAAATCGCCGGCGCGACGATTCGGCGCGGCGCGCAGATCTTCGGCTTCGGCCTGCTGTTTCGCCTGCAGGAATATGTAATCGCATGGGGCTGGGCGCCGCTCAGCGACTTGCTGCGCGTGGATGTGCTCAATACCATCGGTCTTTCCATGATGCTGATGGGAGTGCTGTGCTGGCTGGTGCTGTTGTTTCGGCGCGGAGCGCAGGCCCGGTTCGCACTGGTTTTGGCATCGGCGGGAACGGCCATGCTGATTTCTTTGCTCACTCCGCCACTATGGACAACCTGGCGTCCGGATTGGCTTCCGTGGCCACTGGAGTCTTACATCAACGGCGTACACAATCTGGGGACGCCGCAGGCTGGGCTGTTTCCCATTTTTCCCTGGTCCGCGTTCGCCTTCGCCGGGCTGGCTGCCGGATTTGTTTTGCAAGCGGAGTGGGCACGCAAGCGCGAGGTCACGATTTTCGTCCTCGCGGGCGCAGCAGGGTTGGCGTTGATTGCGGCCGCGCGCTGGCTCGATGCCCGGCCTTATCAGCTTTATGCAGTCTATGATTACTGGCATACGAGTCCGGATTTTTTCGTGATCCGGGTGGGGATGCTGCTGGTTATTCTGACGGCGACTTATGCCTGGTGCCGCTGGGGGGCGGGGGAATGGGGCTTCAGCCCTCTGGTTCAGTTGGGACAGGCTTCCCTGCTGGTTTATTGGGTGCATCTGGAATTTGTCTACGGCCGCGCGTCGATTCTGCCGAAGCGCAGCGATACCATACGCACCGCATCCTTAGGGTTGCTGACCATTTCTCTCGCCATGCTTGCCCTGGCCTATTTTCGAACGCGGTGGAAGGGACGCGGCTCAGAAGTTCTGGGATGGGTTTGGCGGCCGGTTCGCGCGAATTGATCTCTGAACGCTGGTCGACCTCGAGATGCCTTAGCGGAACTGTTTTGCGAACTCCACCACTTCGCGTTCCGCCCAACGGCCATCGGAGGCGGGATCGCCATCGCGGTCGCCAATGAAGGCGCAGTGGCCGCCATCCTCAACTTCGACGTAGTGAATGTGAGGGTTGAAGATCAAAGCCCGACGGGTGTCAGGCAAAATGCGAATAAAAGGATCGTTGGCCGCATGGATCACGAGTGCGGGTTTCGCAATGCGATCGATCACATTGGCGGCCGCGGCTCGCGCATAGTAATCGTCCGCGCCTGAGAAGCCGCAGTAGTAGGCTGTCACGCGATCGTCGAAGTCTCGCAGAGTTCTTACGCCGCGCAGACGGGAAGAGTCGAAGCTGCCGGGAAAGAGCCGCGCCTTGAGGCGAAACCGCCGAAACAATTGCCGAAGAAAATAGTATTCGTAGATCCGGTTGGCGGGTTCGTGCAGCGCGTCAGCTCCGGCCGCCAGGTTCACCGCGGGGCAAACCGCCGCGACGCCTCGAAACTCCGGCGGGCCGTCATTGCCCCATTCTCCCGCGAGCTTCAGAACCAGATTGCCGCCCATGGAAAAGCCGATAGGGACGAAAGCAGGGATTCGATCGCATTCGACAAGGTTGCGGGCTACGGCGGCTACATCCGCGGAGCGGCTTGAGTTGTAGAGCGTAGGGGCGCAATGATCCATGCCGCCACAGTTACGCTGGTTCATGCGCACCACATTCATACCGGCGGCCAGACCGTTGCGCGCGATTCCCGTCATGTATTGTGATTCGCTCGATCCCTCGAGGCCGTGCACTACGATGAGGGTGAGCGCGCGCCGGTCCTTTTGCCAGTGGCAGTGGCAGAGCACGGGAACGCCCGCTTCCACCTCGATCAATCGCCGTTCCGCGGGCGGCAAATCGATTCGGCGCGGCAGAAAAAAGGCGGCAAGGGTCTGCACATGGCCGCCCCGAAGGTAGCGGCGAGGCTGGAAATCGCGCACCGGCTGTGGTGGCGAATTCGAAACACGCACCGGCCCAGTCGTTGAGTCAGGCGGTTCGGGCTTTGCCGCGCCAGTTTGCGAAGTTCCCACAAGATGAATTCTAATAGCAGCAGTCCAATCCACGGAGCGCGCCATGCCGATTTTTGAATACATCTGCCAGGAATGTCAGCACGAGTTCGAGGCCTTGGTCTTCGGTCGCGACAAGGCAAAGTGTCCTAAGTGTGAAAGCAGGAAGTTGAGCCCTCAACTCAGCGTGTTCGCGGTCTCGGCGAAAAGCGCAGGAAGTGCGTCAGTTTCTACCGGAGCCTGCGGCTCTTGCGGCGACCCGCGCGGCCCTGGCGCCTGCTCCCGGGGCGACCTCGACTAACAAGTTGCTTCGATTCGTAATCCTGAAAGCAAACTTTCGGCACACCTTACCGGTGACTGCGGTTACCTTTGTTTCCCTGCCCGGCGCCCCTACGATGCCTTGGAACTCGCCCCCAGACCAAGGAGCATCGCATGGACCGACGCCGCCAGTCTCGTGTTTTTGTCGACCTTCCGGTACAAATCTGGGGTATGGATGCGCATTGCCGACCCTTTACTCAAGCTGCCAGCCTGCGCTCCATCAGCGGAAGCGGAGCCACTCTGCAATGTGTGGAGGCGCAACTGAAGCCGGGCGAAGTGATTGATGTTCTCTACCAGGGTACCAAAGGACAATTTCGCATCGTGTGGTGCGGAAAGGCGGGAACCGAAACCGCCGGAGAAGTGGGGCTGGAGAACGTTTCTGACATAAGGATTTGGGATGTCGATCCGCTGCGTTGTGCAGCAGCGGTTGGCCAAGGTTAGCCGCTCCTCGCCTCCTTCTGTAAACTCCAGGGATGCGGATCAAGATTCTTGGAACAGCCGCCGGGGGCGCGTTTCCGCAATGGAATTGCGCGTGCGCGAATTGCCAATCGGTGAGAGCCGGAACCTTCCACGGCAAGCCCCGCAGTCAAACCCAGGTTGCGATCAGCGAAGACGGCCGCTCATGGTTTCTGCTGGGTGCGTCTCCGGACCTGCGCTGGCAAATCGAAACTACACCAGAGTTGCATCCCCGCGACGGCGTGCGCCAATCGCCCATTGCCGGCGTGGTGCTGGCCAACGCCGATCTTGACCATGTTCTCGGAATCCTCCTGCTTCGCGAACTGCAGCCGCTGCGAATTCATGCCACCGCTTCGATTCGGCGAATTCTTAGCGAGGATAATTCGATGTTCGGAATGTTGCAGCGAAGTCCGCGCCAGGTCGAATGGACCGACTTCGAGGCGGGCACGCAATTCCGTCTGCGCAATTCTGAAGGGGAAGAGTCAGGTCTGAGCTGCCTGGCGTGGCCACTCGGCGCGCACTATCCCGCGTATGTTAGGCCGGAACGACAGGCGCAACTGGCTGGCGGCGAGTCGTCCATGGGATTGATCCTCCAGTCTCCTTCAGGATCGCGGATGGCGTATATGCCCGCTGTTCCTGAATTGAACGACGAATTGCTGGAACAAATTGGCAACTGCGACGTCCTGCTCTTTGACGGCACATTCTGGAACGACCACGAATTGATTCGCGTGCAAGGCGGCGGTTCGACGGCGCGGCAGATGGGCCACGTCCCGGTTGAAAACACGCTGGCGAGGTTGGCGGAAGTGCGGCGCCCGCGTAAAATATTTCTACACATCAACAACACCAATCCCATGCTGGACGAGGCAGGTCCTCAGTATCGCCAGGTGCGGGGCGCGGGCTGGGAGGTTGCGGAGGATGGATGGCAGTTCGACCTGTAGAGACCGAAATCGTATCGCAAGGCGCCCGCTTGCTTTCGCTCGAAGAGTTGCGCGCACAGTTCCAGGAGGTTGGGGAAGAGCGCTATCATCACCAGCACCCGTTTCATCTGCGCATGCACGAAGGCAAGCTCAGCCGCGGGCAACTACAGGCCTGGGCGCTGAACCGCTACTACTATCAGAGCATCATTCCGGTTAAGGATTCGATTATTCTCTCGCGCGGACCAGATCCCGTCTTTCGCCGCGCATGGCGCAAACGAGTCGTGGATCATGACGGAGACGCCACCAGCGAGGGCGGGATCAAGCGCTGGATAAAATTGGCGGAAGCCACCGGTCTAGATGCGGCGCAGGTTCGCGCCGGACGAGGCATTCTTCCGGCGACGCGGTTTGCGGTCAACGAATATGTGAACATTGTTCGCAGCCGGTCGCTGCTGGAAGCGGTGGCTTCATCGTTAACGGAATTATTTTCGACGAAGCTGATTACCTTGCGGGTCGAGAGGTTGCGCGAACACTATCCCTGGCTCTCTGGTGGCCTGGATTATTTCGAAGCCAGACTTTTTCAGGCACCGGAAGATTCGCAGTTTGCGTTGAGCTATGTATATGACAACGCGAAAACGCGGGCCGAGCAGGAGTTGGCGATTCAGGCGCTACGCGATAAATGCGACATTCTGTGGGCGCAGCTCGACGCGCTCTACTTTGCTTACGTGCAGCCGGGGTGGCCGCCGCCCGGCGCATTCCAAATCGAGGCCGCGTAACATGGCTGCTCCCGAGGACTCCAGTCAACCGCGCCTGGCAGCCGGTTGCCGATGGGGAGGAAGCGAACAGGATCGCGTAATTCTTTTTCCTGAAGGCGCGATCAAGCTGCAGGGGACAGGTCGGCAAGTGCTCGAGCGCTGCGACGGAAAGCACACTTTCGGTGAGATCATTGGAGAACTCCAGGCCGAGTTCGGGGTCGCCGATCCGGCCAAGATCCGGACCGATATCAGCCAATTTCTCGAGCAGTTGCGGCACAAGCGGATCGTCGATTATTAGCACGATGCACCGGCGCTCATGATGCCTAACCCGCTTGCCCTAATTGCCGAAGTCACGCACCGCTGCCCGCTGCACTGCGTATATTGTTCCAATCCTCTCGAAATGGCGGCTGTGAGTTCGGAGCTTTCCACGAAACAATGGATCGACGTTTTTCAGCAAGCCGGCAGACTGGGAATGTTGCACGCGCACTTTACCGGCGGCGAACCGCTGGCGCGGCCGGACCTGACGGAACTGATTGCGGGCGCCCGTGCCGCCGGCCTCTACACCAATCTCATCACCTCTGGAATCGGCCTTAATGAACAGCGGTTGCAAGGCATGTCCGATGCCGGGCTCGATCACATTCAGATCAGCTTTCAGGATTCGCGAGAAGAGTCTGCGAACTGGATTGCGGGAGCCAAAGCCCACGCGCACAAGATTGAATTATCGCGCCTCATCCGCCGGTACAAGCTCGCGTTTACGGTGAATCTTGTGGTGCATCGGCAGAACATCGACCATCTCGGCGAGATGATCTCTTTCATCGAGCAGTTAGGGCCGGAACGCATGGAAATTGCTCACACTCAATATTACGGCTGGGCATTACAGAATCGAGCCGCGTTGTTGCCGACGCGGGCGCAACTGGAGAAAGCAATGGAGACTGTGGCGGCCGCCGAAAAGCGCCTTGCCGGCCACATTCGCATTGATTCCGTGGTCCCGGATTATTACGCGCGTTTTCCCAAAGCCTGCATGGGTGGCTGGGGGCGCAAATTGATGCTGATCAATCCTGCAGGGAAAGTTCTTCCCTGTCATGCCGCGGAAGTGATCACGGGCATGATCTTCGAAAATGTTCAGGATCGCAGCCTCGAATTCATCTGGCGGGAGTCATCATCGTTCCAGCGCTTTCGCGGAGAAGAATGGATGCCTGAGCCCTGCCGCAGCTGCGACCAGCGCACCGTAGATTTTGGCGGATGCCGCTGCCAGGCTCTGCTGCTTACCGGCAACGCCGCCGCTACCGATCCGGCGTGCTCACTCGCTCCGGAGCATCCCATTGTGGAAGCGGCATTGGCCGAAGCCAATTCCAGCGCGGCAGTTTCACAGGCAGTTCCAGCGGCTTCGTTGGTGCAGTTGCAGCAAAATCTCTGGAGCTATCGCACCAACCCCAAGTGAACTTCGGGAATACGGCGACGAAATGTGTGCGGCCGCCCCGCCTACCAGCGCACGCCGATCGTGATGGGACGTATATCGCTAGTTGTGCGGTTCGCAGATCCGTGGATCAAGCGGTACTCGGCATAAATTTCAACGCCACTCGGCATCTTGCGCGCGACGCCCGCTCCTGCGTTATATCCAAATTCGTTCTGACTGGAATTCACGAAGTTGCCGCTGAGAGGTACGCTGACATTGGCGCAAGAGCCCCACCACATCCAGAACGGATTGCACCCCGCGCCTGGAACCGTAGTATCCGAGTTAAGACTGCCGCCGCGATGGAAGTAGCCCGGCCCAAACAACAAATATCCGCTATAGAGTTTGGTTACAGGAATGTTGATGACGGGACCGACCGTGAAGGACAGCAGGTAGCTGGTGGCCCCGCTGGCCTGAGCCAACTCGAGACTTGAGTCGCGAAGCGGCAGATCCGCGAAAATAAAATCTCCGCGTAATCCAAGATATTTGTTGGCATTGCGAGCTACGCCGACGGTGGCTACTACGCCACCGCCTCTTACAAATGTTTTGGTGCTGCCGCTGTCTACGTTGGCGCCCGCGCCGACGTTGTAATTCCAGGTTTTGTATTCGTGCAGGCGTTTTCTTCGGTGGGACGTGGACTCTTCGTCCGCCGCCTCGTCGGCGGTCGCGGGCTGTTGTGCCGGTTGTGCGGAGGGAGTTGGCGACGCGGGTTGTTGCGCAGCAGGGGAAGATGCCGCGGGTGCGGCAGCCGGAGTCTGATCGCCAGCGGTGGTCTGAGCTAACGCTGGTGCGGTCAACAGGCATATCAAAAACGGACTTGCCAGAACCAGACCCATCAAAGCCGGCAGCCTCAACGCAGTCGCAGTCGCGAACTTTCCCATCATCCATTCTCCTCCCATTACCGGGCGTGGTGGCGGACCGCAGCGCTCGGCATGGAGAGGCGCCGTTTGGTAAAGGTCCCGCTTATGATTCCTCGCAAGAAGTGTTTAGCAGTCCTTGCGTCGGATCGCATCATCTTATCAACTTTGATGCTGACTCTGCCTGACAAGCCGCCCGAGCCGGCAATTCGTGTAGCGACATCGAAGCTGAACGCAATGCATATGATAAAACTGAGTCTCACTCGAGAGCGGGATTTTTGAACAAGATTCCATTAGCGCAGGGGCGGGCGATCGCAGAGCCCGCTGCACGGGAAGCCATTCCCGCACGCCGGGTTGCGCTGGTTGGCTTCGGCACGGTTGGGCAGCCGGTAGCCAAAATTCTTTGTGAGCGCACTGACGGCTTGCTCCGCCTGACCCACATCTGCAATCGCAATGTTGAACGCAAGAAACAGGCTTGGGTGCCGGATAATGTAATTTGGACGGAAGACTTCCGGGACATTTTGAACTCTGAGGTCGACATCGTCATCGAACTGATTGGGGGCTTGACGCCGGCGGAAGAGTTGGTGCGCAGCGCGTTGAACGCGGGCAAGTCGGTGGTCACGGCGAACAAACAGCTGATCGCGCGCCACGGCCCGGACTTGCTGCAGCTTGCCAGCGCCAATGGCTGCCAGCTTGAATTTGGAGCGTCTGTGGCCGGGGGAGTTCCGGTTCTTCCCGCGCTGCGGAGCGGGTTAAGCGGGGACCGAATGCACGGCATCGCCGGCATTTTGAACGGCACGTGCAATTACATTCTGAGCCGGATTGAAACCGCCCGCATTCCTTTCAGTGAGGCCCTGGAAGAAGCGCAAGCGCGGGGCTATGCCGAGGCTGATGCCAGCGAAGACCTGGATGGCGGCGATGCCCGCGCGAAACTTTCCATCCTGGCGCTGGCTGGTCTGCAGGTGCGGGTTTCGCCGGCTGAGATTCGAGCGCGCACGATTCGCACCATTGAAGCCGTCGATTTCGATTATGCCGGCGATCTGGGATGCACCATCCGCCAAATTTCACGCGCCGATTTGAAAGAGGGGACGCTGTTTGCCGAGATTGGTCCCAGCCTGGTTCCCACCTCGTCGCCCTTCGGACGGGTGCAGCGAAATCTGAATCTGGTTTTGACTTCAGGCGAATATGGCGGCGACATGGCCTTCCTGGGCGCCGGCGCGGGAGGAGACCCAACCGCAGTTGCGGTAGTCTCAGATCTCATGTTCGTTGCGGAAAGTCTGGCCGCAGATGCGCCGCCGAATCGCCCCCCGCGGCTTGCTTCGCCAAAGCTGAGTTGCGACTTCGAAACGTCCTGGTATCTTCGCCTGGTAGTAAAAGATCAGCCAGGCATTATTGCCAGCCTGGCTGCGATTCTCTCGACTCATCAATTGAACATCGATGCGGTTCTGCAGAAGCCGGGATTCGAGAAAAAGGCACTGCCCTTCGTGATCACCCTGGAGCCATGCCGCGATACCCAGCTACAGCCGGCTCTGCAGGAAATGTCTTCCCTGCCGTTCACCGTGCGCCCATGCCTGTGCCTGCCGATCTTGCGGTAGAGCGGTGCCCTCTCTGGAAAATTTGCTTTTGATGATCTTAACTTTGCGCACTACTTCCAAAAAGGATTGTTCAGCCCCGCGGGCGCGAGGGCGCTATTCGACTTTGCTTCCGTGCCGGAATCGTCCGATATTTTTTCGTCCTGTAAACGGGACGAAGGAGCTTGCAGGTCTTCTTCCCTGTAATTCGGGGTTGAAGCAGAAGAATATTCTGAGTTCATCGGTACCTCCACAGAGTTTATGATCTAAATTCATTGAAACACCGCAGGCGGTGCGGTGAGCCCGCAAAATCTTAATACCATGCATCGAAAAATTGAATGCTGCGAAGATGGCGCTGCTGGCGGCAGTTCAGGGAACTTCAAGACCATTTCAGGAAGCTGCTACGATGTCAGTGACGTAATGTTGCTTCAAACTTCATAAATCTATTCGTCAAGGAAGACCTTTCATGAAGTACCGCAAGTTGGGCCGGACTGGATTTCAAGTCAGCGACATCGCGTATGGACTTTGGGGAATGAGCGGTTGGAGCGGCTCCGACGATCAGCAATCGCTGGAGTCGCTGCACCTTTCGGTCGATTCGGGGTGCAATTTCTTCGACACTGCATGGGCCTACGGCAACGGAAAAAGCGATGGCCTGCTCGGCGAAACCATGGCACGCAATTCCGGCAAGCGGTTGTATGCCGCATCGAAGATTCCTCCGGCCAACGACAAGTGGCCCGCGCTGGCAAAATATAAGTACCGTGATGTCTTCTCCGGCGCTCACGTGATCAAGTATGCCGATTTGATCCGCAAGAAATTACGCGTCGATTGCATTGACCTGCTGCAATTCCACGTTTGGGATGACAGCTGGGCGGATGAACCGGAGTTTCGCTCTACCGTCGAAAAGCTGAAAGATGGGGGCTGGATTCGCAACTTCGGCCTTAGCCTGAACCGCTGGGAGCCGGAGAACGGCATCAAAGCGCTGCGCACTGGCTTGGTCGACGTTGTGCAGGTAATCTACAACATCTTCGATCAGGCGCCGGAGGACAAGCTGCTGCCTCTGTGTCAGGAGCTCAACGTCGGCGTGATTGCGCGCGTTCCCCTCGATGAAGGCAGCCTGGGCGGCAACATGACGATTGAAACTCGCTTCCCGAAAGGCGATTGGCGCGCCGGATATTTCGGGCCGGAAAATTTGCCAAATACGATTCGGCGAGTCGAAAAACTCAAGATGATTTTGCCCGCCGGCATGACCTTGCCAGAGATGTCTCTCCGCTTCACCTTGTCTCATCCGGCGGTGAGCACGACCATCGTAGGCATGCGCAACGCCCAACATGTTCGCCAGAACATTGCCGCCAGCGACGCCGGGTCGCTTGACTCCGGCTTACTCGCCGAATTGAAAAACCATCGCTGGGACCGGGCGCCGCAGCGCTGGTCGGATTAGCGGCGCTCCGCCGCAATGCAGGCGATACTACGAGTTCTGGTAGTAGCTGGCTCCGCAGTCTAGTCTCGCTTCTGTCCAGAACATGAAATTCATTCCGCGCACGATCGCATTCGCTCTGACGTTGTTTCCAACCCTGCTTACCCCAAACCTCCACGCACAGAATCCGCGGGGATCGCTGCGTGGCACGGTGCAGGACGCGACAGGCGCCCGCATTTCTTCCGCGAGAATTGTCGCGCAACTTGCGGGCTCCTCCATCGAACGCGAAGCCAGCAGTGAAGACCGCGGTGAGTTTCGCCTGGATGACCTTGCGCCCGGCGACTATCGCATCACGATCAGCGCTGCAGGCTTTGCCGCCGCCCAGGCGGACCTGGTGATTGCAGTGGCTGCCGTGCGCGATATAACCGTCACCTTGAAGCCGTCTTCCGTGCAACAAAGGGTGCAGGTTCAAGGGGAAACGTCTTCCATCACCACCGAGCCTATCGATTTGGCTAGCGCCGTCCATCAGGGGGTAATTTCCAGCGGGGATCTTGAAACCCTACCGCTTGCGGCGCGCAGCTTCGCCAATATCGCCTACCTGGTGCCCGGGACCGAACCGGTCGAGCCTTCCGATCCGACGAAAGCACGGATCACTGCGGTGTCAACCGGCGGAAGCTCCGGTTTGAATAACGAGCTTTCGGTGGACGGCGGCGACAATTCCGATGACTGGATTGGCGGCTTTTTGCAGAACTTTTCTCCTGACGTCATCCAGGAATTCGCGGTGCGCACCGCACAAGAAGACGCCGATACGGGGGGCACCACGGCCGGATCGGTGATCATCACCACCAAGCGGGGCACCAACGAATGGCACGGCGACGGCGCCTTCTACGAGCGTGCGGCTGCGCTGAACGCGCGCTTTCCCATCGAAAACCCGGCAGAGACGTGCGCTGCAGGAGTCTGCACGCATAATCCGAAGCAGCCGTTTTCACGGCAGAACTATGTTGGCACCTTGGGAGGGCCGCTGAAGAAGAACAAGCTATGGTTTTTTTCTTCAATCGAATACGTGCATGAGAACGCCAGCATTGCTTACAGCCCCAACAGCACGACCCAGTTCGATGCCCTCTCGACTCTGGCGTCGGAAGGCCTGATCGATGTGAACGGAACCACCGTTCCCTCGATTGCGGTGCCGCAAAACGTTCCCATTCCCTTCCGTGATTACATCGGTTCCCTGCGCTTCGATTGGGCGCAGTCCTCGAAATCGCAATGGTTTCTTCGAACCTCGGAAGACAACTACCTTACCCACAACGCTCTGGTGCAGCAAGCTACGCTGCCCTCGACCGGCCTGACCACGCATAACAATTATTGGAATACTGTGGTCAGCAACACTTACGTGTTCAGTCCCACATGGCTGGGCAATTTCGTGTTCGACGCCAGTGAATTGCATCTGACCCAGGCGCGCAACTCGACCCTCGGATTCGCTCTGGCGTTTCCCTTCAGTTCCACTTCGCAGACCATTTCTGGATTTGAAACCTTTGGCGACAACCAGTTTGCGACGCCGATTACTCTGTTTCCCGATCTGCGCAACCAGGAAAAATATCAGCTGCGCTACGACGTGACCCACGTGAGCGGCGATCATTCGTTCAAGTTCGGAGTTAACTTCATTCACGAACCGGTGCTCAGTGGAGCCTTTCCTGGCAATGCGGAAACGCTGGTCAGCTTTCCGCAAAATCCGACGTATTATGTGAATCAGCCGGCATCGGTATTTATCGGCGACCTGGCAGCGGGCGCCTCCACCGCCCCGGCCAGCAACGGCAGTTTTTCGCAAAGCGTGCAGCGGCTGGCTCTCTATGCGGAAGATTCCTGGCGCGTGACCCCGCATCTCACGGTCAACTACGGTTTGCGCTGGCAGACGACCTACGATTTGTTCGTGGGCTCGGGCCGCAGCCAGGCGGAGAATCCAGCCTTCTTGACACTGCAGGCGCTGCAGATTCCGGTGAGCGTGCCCCATGACGACCGCAAGCAATTCGGTCCGCGCCTGGGCATCGCCTATTCTCCCGGCGAGAGCGGCAATACCGTGATCCGCGCGGGTTTTGGCATGTTCTACAACGATCTTGCGCAGAATGGATGGGCCACGGCATTGCAGGCGGTGAACGCCCCACCGGGACCGTGCGTCGATCCGGTTCAAAATCCAACCGGCAGTGAAAATGCCGGGTGCATCCCCGGCGATTCCTTCGGTGGGGCGGGCAATCTGATCGACGGGCACTACAAAACGCCTTACGCCATCCACGTGACTGGTGGATTCCAGCATGCCTTCAATCAGCACTGGACTTTGAGCGCCGACTACACCCATGAAGAGGGTAATCACGGCTATCGCGCCTACGGTTACACGGGAGGCACGAATCTTTTTACGCCGCTCATCCCGACGACCGATCCCAATTACGCCGGCGATCAGGCGAGTGTGGTTCCCGACCTGAACCTGTTCAAATCGGACAACCGCTCGACATACAACTCGCTGATGTTGCACTTGCAGGGCAACGTTTCGCGGCGCTTCAGCCTCACGGCGAACTACACCCTTTCCAAGGCAAAGACCTGGGGATGCCTGCTCGGCGAGCTCTTCGATTATGTCAATGGTGTCTGCAACCCGCTTGATCCCTTCGGACCGGGAGATTACGGGCCATCGGGCGAAGATGTCACCGATCGTTTCGTTCTCGCCGGAACTTTGCGATTGCCGGGTGGATTTGAGCTGACCACGATCACGCAGGCGGAAAGCGCGCGCCCTTTCACCATCACCAACGCCGATAATACGGGAAGAATTTCCGTGAATGGAGTACCGGAAAGCTTGGACGAAGTGCGTGGGACTCCATACATCCAGGCGGACCTGCGGGTGAGCCGTCCTTTCAGGTTCGGCGACCGCTGGGAAGTTCGGCCATTTGCCGAGTTCTTCAATCTTTTCAATCGCAACAACCCCGGAGCGAATTATGTCACCGCGATCGGCGACCTTCCGGTTCCGCCAGCGGAGGCAGCCAGCGGCAACATTACCGACATATGCACCAACGCGGCTTGCACTACCACGCAACCCATCAGCAGCATCAATCAATTGCGTGTGCCCGGAGGCGGTCTGGGAGATTTCTTCGGGCCGGGCACAACGGTAGGAATTCCGTTCGCCGCGCAGTTGGGAGTACGTGTGATTTTCTAACGCGACCGATCGTAGGCGGGGTTCTTACCGGACCAGATTCTTACCGAGCACGATTTTACCGGACCAGCCACTCACTCGCCGCGTGCACCAGCACCAGCAGTTGGCTGTAGCTCACAGCCACAGTGAGCGCGATTGCTGCCGCCACATACAACGCGGACACTGGCGAATATCGTTCCGCCGCAACCTGCCGCCGGTCCGCCCACGTAAGCAGCCGCTCCACGCGGCCATTCACCGATTCGGCGGGACCGTGGACCAACGCGGTGGTCAGCTCCGCCGGCAGCTCGGGCGGCGCCAGACGGGATAGCTTGATCAGCGCGGAGGCCAGATCCAATGCCTGGGAGGCACTGGACACTGCGGCGTCGTCAGCAGCCATTTCGGTGGCTTCCCGCCAGGCGCGCTCCAATTTCGCAATTCCAGGAAAAGCCACCAGGCGCAGAATCAGCTTTCGAAGATTGTCGCGGCGGCGGAGGTGGACGACCTCATGCCGCAGCGCGCCTTCCAATTCATTCGTGCTTAGCGCAAGCTCCGCCGCCGGAGACAGCCAGACCGTAGACCGGAGAATGCCCGCCGCCGTCAGCGGGGGCGCAGACGCGGAGCTGCGCAACGAACAGACTGCATGAATGGCGGCAGAGCTCGAAGTGATCGCGCATGACGCTTGCGACCAGCGCGCAACGGTTCGCGAAGCCTTTCTCAACGCCAGCACCGCATTCCAAATCCCTACCATCACCACGGCGATTCCGCAGAAGCCGAGAACGACGGGAACACCGCTCATGGGTTCACTCGCGGTATGGGGTTCAAGCAGCAGAAATGAAGGTACGACCAGGGCGAGGGTTAGCCCGGCCGCAATCGTAAATGGAGCCAGGCGCAAAATTAGAAGTAAGTCCGCGCAATCTCCGGCCGAATAGCGCTGGCTCCAAAGCCATACTTTTCGCCACACAACGATCACGGCGATCGAGAGCGCGCAGTAAAGCAGGACGAAAATCGACAAAGAAACGGCGATCCCGCGCACCGCGAACATCACTTGCTCTCCTTCACGCCGTTTTCTAATTTTTCTTTTTCCGGTTGCTGCGCGAGTTCGTGGCGCTTGCGTTCAACCAGCTTGGCTAAATCGTCGAGCAGGCGCGCGTCGCACTCTCCAACGATCTCTACCAGAAACGAAAGCGGCAAAGACGACGCGGGACTGGCATCCAACAGCTGGCGAAACGCGCGGCTCGCCGCCTCCCGATTCAACTCTTCGCGGCTGAACCGGGGAGCATAACGAAATGCCCTACCCTCTTCGGACCGGGACAACAAGCCCTTTTTGTATAAACGATCGAGAGTGGTCATCAGGGTGGTATACGCCAGGTCCTGGTAGTCAGTTTCCACCAGTTCGCGCACCGTTGCGTTGCCCCTCGACCACAACCCGTCGAGCACCCGCTGCTCCAGCGGACCGAACTGGCGGGGAGACTTTCGAAATGAATGCCAAATACGCTTCATGCCGTTTCAACAATCACGAAGAAAGGAATCTGGGGTGGGAAACGGGAATCGAACCCGCAACCGTCGGAGCCACAGTCCGGTGCTCTGCCAGTTGAGCTATTCCCACCGCCAGGGTGATTATACAACCGGACTCTGCGGAAGGAAGAGGCGGCGCAGAGAGCTAGCGCAGACGGGCTGCGAAGCAATGGCTTAGGCTGTGCCGAGCGATTAATCGTCGGGCGAGAAATGAAAACACCACGAGCCAAGCAAATGGGTCAGGCTGGAAAAGGATAGCGAGAAGAAACCAAAGGAAAGGCCATCGAGAAGGTCATGGCAGAACGCGGATAGCCTCGACAATAACCTCGATGACCCGGGGTTGGGCTCGAGGGCGGCGATTTCTTCGCTCATCCTCGCCCTACGCCGACATATTCGAATCCCATGGCGCGCAACCGGACCGCATCGAGCAGGTTTTTTGTATCCACGATTACCGGTTTCTTGAGCAAATGTTTGATGCGATCGAAGTCGAGCGCGCGGAACTCAGGCCAGCCCGTGCCAACCACCAGGGCATCTACGCCTTCCGCCGCCGCATAGGCCGATTCGCAATAGCGTACGGAACCATTCAGCCGGGTCTTGGCGTCTCCGAGCGCGACCGGATCATAAGCGCGCACGCGCGCACCTTTGGCCACCAGCGACTCGGCCAGCCGGATTGCCGACGACCCTGCGACTGAATTGGTGTTCGGTTTGAAGGCGAGGCCAAGAATTCCAACGTCTTTGTTCTCGACCGAATTCAAGGCCGATGCGATCTTCTCAACCAGGCGGTCGGCGAGGGTATGGTTAACATCTCGCGCGGCGCCCAGCACCTTCAGCGGGAGACCATTTTTCTGCGCCAACTCCGCCAGAGAATCCATGTCTGATTCGGCGAAAACACCGCCCATGCCCGCTCCCGGCTGCAGACAGCGTGGAGCGATTTTCTTGTCCAGGCCCAGGGCCAGCGCCAGGCTGACCGCGTCAGCGCCAACCCGCTCGCACAGGGCGGCAACTTCATTGATAAAGGAAATTTTGGTTGCGACGAAAGCGGTCGCCGACTCGCGCACCAGTTCCGCCGTAGCCTGGTTGGTTACAATCACCGGCACGCCGCGCATCACCAGAGGATGAAAAATTTGTTTGAGAACCTGCACTGCTTCGCTGGAGGTCGACCCCAGAATCAGCCGGTCGGGCCAGTTGAAATCCTCGACCGCGCAGCCGTCGGTGAAGAACATGGGCTGAGAGACGATCGTCCCCTGCAGTCCGGCATCCTTGAGGGATTTTTCCAGCGCGCCGGCGGTGCCTACGGCGACTGGAGTGACGATGATCAGAATCGGAGGCTTGGATGCCAGCCGCGCAATCCGTGTCGCCACATCGGCCAGATTCTCTGCTCCATCTTCGGCCAGAAAAATGACCTGGGTCTTGCGCGCAAACGACTCGATGTCGGTGGAGTAGGCTAGCCGCCCCGCCCGCACGTTGCGCCGGATGACTTCTTTCAGGTTCTTCTCGAAGAAAGGGATATTGCCCTGCGCCATTTCCACCATGCGCGAGCGGTCAGGATGACAGCAGGAAACCGGGGTGCCAAAATCTGCCAGACAAGCCGAAATTACCGTTCCCAGATAGCCCGAACCGTAGACCCCGATCTGCATGCGTTGCCCTCCGGCTTAGCTGAAGTCCACGCCAGAGTCCGCCCCCGGCGCGGGATTTCAACTATTCCCTCTCAATCTGTTTACAGTGCCCTTGAAGGCTTCGCAATGCACGGGAGGGAAATGTACCAGGGGCCATCCAGGCTCTGCGCCGAGTAACGTAATGGGCAGGTAACCAGGCGGGAGGTTACGTTCGAACGCGCGGGTTTCAGGGTAGAACCAGGCTCCCCCCGAGCAGCACGGGGGCCAAATCCACCCAGCAGTTGGGTGCGTCCTCTCGCACAAACGTGAGCCGGTCAAGCCGGATGCGACGGCTGCCAGAATACAGGCTCCAACGCTGGCGTGCAGTTTCCAAGGCTCGCTCGGCCGCGATCGCGGTGGCCATTTTTGCAATCGTGAGGTGAGGGGTATAAGGCCATTCCTCGGCGGAGGCGAGTGTTTGGTTGTTCAGTTGAGCATGCAATTCCTCGAGGCGCGATGCCCCAAGACCCACCCCGATGTAAACCGTGGCCGTTGTAGGAACAAACGATTCCATATCGCCGAGCGTCACTTCGAAGGGCTCGGCTTGACCGCAGATCCGCGCCAGCATCTGCAACGCCGCGGTTTCTGTTCCCTGTAGGGGCCGCGGCGGCAGGAATGTCAGATGGGCCGCAAAATGAGGAAGCTCGGGATGCAGCTCCCGGCGGAGATTCTCCACGAACTCTCCCAAAGGACTTTTCACGTACGCGACTAACGCATACCGCAGGCTCGGCATATCCAGTAAAAAATTATAGCGCGTCCCGCCGTTTGTGATCGAAGCTCACCGTTGATGGACCAGAGTCGCTCGCAAACGCCGAGCCCTCGCGCAGCCTGTAGCACATCTGCAGGGAAAGCCGTCTTGAGACCCCCCGAGCATGTTATGAGGGTCGCCGGCGTCTTTCCTGGAGGGGGTATCGTTCCCGGCTCCTTCCGCTAAAATATCCCATGCTCGACAATCCACTCTGGAAGGACAGCGACCAGGCCCGCCGGCTCGCCGAGTTAACGGCAGACCGCGGCGATGCCGCGAAGGAACTCCCTCTGCGCCGCGACGTCCGTTCGCTCGGGGTTTTGCTTGGCCGCGTGCTGGTCGAGCAAGAGGGCGAGGCGTTCTTTGATGTTGTAGAGCGGTTGCGCCGGCAACTGATCCAGCACCGCGAGTTGCCCACTACTTCCAAATTCGACCGCAGCGTGGGCTTGATGACTCACGCCCGTGAAATTGTCGCCGCCCTGTCCATCGAAGACGCTTATCGCGTCACCAAGGCCTTCGCTATTTATTTCGAGCTGACCAACCTCGCCGAAACCAACCACCGCAAGCGCCGCCGTCGCGCTGCCCGCATGCAAGCCGGAGAAGTCCCCGTAAAGGGATCGTTCCGGGGCACTCTGGTACGCATGCGCGCGGCGGGCATCTCAACCGATTCCCTGCTCGATTGCTTGCGCAAAGTGAAAGTGACGCCCGTCTTCACCGCGCATCCAACCGAAATCACGCGCCATACCATCCGCATAAAACGTGGCCGCATAGCAACGTATCTCGAGCGACTGGACCAGTTGCCACTTTCTGACTCCGACGCCCGTGAATACGAATCGCTGATTATGGCGGAGATCACGGCGCTCTGGCAGACGGACGAGGTCCGCCTCAACAAACCAACGGTGCGCGACGAGATTCGGATGGGTCTCGACTATTTTCCGATGGTCCTTTTCGAAACCCTTCCGCGTCTTTATGCAGAACTTGAAGAAGGGCTGCAGGCGGTCTACGGCGTGCTCCCTGAGGTTTCGGAACCGCTCTCTTCCCTGCCTTTATCTTTTGGATCATGGATCGGAGGTGACCGGGATGGAAATCCTTTCGTCACCTCCGACTCCACGCGTTCGGCCATCGGCATGGCGCGCCATGTCATCATCGATCATTACATCGCCGAGACCGCGCATCTGATTGAGTATTTGAGCATGTCAACCCGGCGGATTGCGGCATCCGATGCCCTGGTTTCGCGGGTTCAAGAGTACGAGCGCGAGTTGGGCGAAAAATACTCGCGCTGGAAGCAAATCACGAATGCCGAAATCTACCGCATCTTCCTTGATTATCTGGTCGCCCGCTTACGCTTCAGCCGCAACTCGTCAAAACATCCGCACGCCTACAAATCACCGGAACAATTCGTCGATGACCTGGGCCTGATTCGCGATAGTCTCGGCGCCAACCGTGGCGGGCGATTGGCCGAACTGGTTTCTTCGCTTCAGAATAAAGTCCGAACCTTCGGCCTTCACCTTCACTCGCTCGATATTCGCCAGCATGCCGGGGTACTGTCGCAATCGCTGGTGGAGCTGTCGTCGACGCCGTCGGCGGAAAATCCATCTCCATCGACTCGACTTCGATCAGACCAGTCCGCCGAGTCGATGGAACTTCTGGCGACTTTCCGCGCTGTGGCCGAGCTAAAAAAGACGCACTCAGCCAGGGCAATCCGCCATTTCGTCATCAGCGGCGCGGAATCCGAACATGACATCTTCGCCGTGATCCGTCTGGCCGCGCTCGGCGGCGTATCAGTAGCCGCACACAAGAGTGATCCCGGCTTAATGCCGGTGCCGTTGTTTGAATCGATCGCCGCGCTTCGCTCCTCTCCCGCCATCATGCGGCGCGTATGGAAATCGGATGAATTCAGATTGCTTCTCGACTCCTCGGGACGCCGTCACGAAGTCATGATTGGCTACTCCGATTCCAATAAGGATGGGGGCATGCTGACCAGCACCTGGGAATTGCACAAGGCGCAGCACAATCTGCACGAAGCCGCGCGCGAGTGCGGAGTTCATCTGCGCCTGTTTCACGGCCGGGGTGGCACGGTGGGCCGCGGTGGGGGTCCTACCCACGCCGCCATCCTCGCCCAACCGGCCGGCGATTTTTTCGGCGAGATTCGCATTACCGAGCAAGGCGAGGTTTTAAGCTGGAAATATTCCGATCCGGTTCTCGCCGAGTGGAATCTGGAAATCATGATCGCAGCCTGCCTCGAGGCCCTGGCCATGCCGGTACAGGCTTCAACCGAAACCAGGCAGCGCTGGCACGACGCCATGGAGTTGATGTCGGCTGACGCCTTTGCGTTCTATCGGAAGCACATTGCTGAGAATTCCGAGGTTCTCGAATACTTCGAGCAAGCCACGCCAGTCAACGAACTCGAGCACGCCCGCATCGGCTCCCGGCCCGCGCGTCGCGGTTCCAATGATGGGAAGCATCGCAGCCTCGACGATCTGCGCGCCATCCCCTGGGTTTTCGGCTGGATGCAAAGCCGCCATGCCGTGCCGGCGTGGTTCGGCGTCGGGCATGCGCTTGCCCGCTTCGCAAAACACAGCGCCGCCCAACGGACACTTCTAAGTGAAATGATGCGCGACTTTCCACTATTCGCCAGTCTGGTTCGGAGTGTTGAAATCGCTATGGCCAAAGCCGACTTCACGATCGCGCGCCTCTATGCCGATCTGGTAAGCGACACCGCCCTGGGCGACCGCGTGTTCGAAATGCTGCGCGCTGAATTCGACCGCACAACAGAGACAATCCTGAGTGTCACCGGTCAAAAAGAACTGCTGGAAAACAATCCCGTTCTCTGGAGATCGGTGCGCCTGCGCAATCCTTATGTCGATCCGCTGAGCCTGATTCAAGTCGATCTTCTGCGCCGCAAGCACGCCGGCGCTGCCGACCCTCCTGATGGCGCCTCCTTTACCGGCGCCTCCCTCACCTATGCCCTGGGCGCGACCATGAATGGCATCGCCGCTGGCCTGCATAACACAGGATAGGTCGAAGCCAGAAATCATGAACCGAAGTGGAACAATGTCAGAAGGTGCTTTAGAATCGAATCTTGCTGATCATGTCGGGGCGTAGCGCAGCCTGGTAGCGCACCTGCCTTGGGCGCAGGGGGTCCGCGGTTCAAATCCGCGCGCCCCGACCAACTCACTTTTTGTTCAAGATGAGGATTGGGAACAGTCCTGTTGCACGACAGAACCGTGCGCGAGTGAGCT
Source organism: uncultured Acidobacteriota bacterium (assembly GCA_963756015.1). GTDB lineage: Bacteria > Acidobacteriota > Terriglobia > Terriglobales > Acidobacteriaceae > Sulfotelmatobacter. The sequence continues at coordinate 4,407,963 of CAVWMB010000006.1, read as the reverse complement.
CGTTACCACTTTTGCATAGAAAAGCGGTCCCTGCCTTTGCAGCATTGGCGGGACCGCTCAACAGTTCGAACCCCTCTTGTAAATCCCCGGGGCGTCTCAGACCGCGCTGGAACGACCGCTCAACAGGTTAATGACCAGCACCACAAGCGCAACCACCAGCAACAGATGGATCAGGCCACCCGCGATGTGCAGACTGAATCCTAAGAGCCACAGAACCAAAAGCACAACGAAGACCGTCCAAAGCATAGTTATTTCCTCCTCAACTCGCTTGTTTGTCACCATCCGGCCCGGTCCGTGTTCTGCAAGACTGAGCTGTGTGGCTCGAATCCGAACCGTTAGTTGCCATTACCGCACGCGGTGTTGGCGACAAACGCAAGACGAGCCATCCACAAGAATGGCGCAGCGCCCGGAAGCCTGACGATGACGGGCAGCTGCAGCAACGATCTTAGCGCATGGCTGACTGCAATTCTCAAGGCACGTCCTCAAGGCACGATGACGGCGGCTCCGTCGATGGCGTCATGTCTGACGGCGGCGAGCGCTTCGTTAGCCTGCTCCAGCGAGAAAGCGGTTATCTTCGGCTGCAGGCGAATCTTGGCGGCAATATCGAGAAAATCGCGCGCGTCCTTGCGAGTCATATTCGCCACGCTGCGGATTTGGCGCTCGCCCCACAGAAGCCGGTCGTAGTCGAATTCTGGAACTCGATCGAGGTGGATGGCGTTAATGGCTACAACCCCTCCCTTGCGCAAGCTGGCAAGAGCAGCCACTACCACATCTCCGCTGGGTGCGAAGGTGATTGCGCAATCGAGCTCGCGGGGTGGCTTGTCGGTCTCGCTGCCAACCCATTTCGTACCTAAGGACTCAGCCAACCGGCGATGCGAATCGCCCCGGGTCGACACGTACACCTCGCAGTTCCATGAATGTAGAACTGCGATGGCGAGATGTGCGGAAGCGCCAAAACCGAACAACCCAACGCAGTCTCCACTCTGGACCCCGGCAACTCGCAGGCTGCGGAAACCAATGATTCCGGCGCACAGCAAGGGCGCGGCGTGAAGGTCATCGAGCTCCGGCGGAAGCGGGTAGACGAAATCGTTGCGTGCGGCGGCGTACTCCGCGTAGCCGCCATCGACGGTGTATCCGGTAAACACCGGCGAGTCGCAAAGATTTTCGCGATCGCGGCGGCAATAGGGGCAGGTTCCGTCGACGCCGCCCATCCAGGAAACTCCAACCCGCGTACCAACCGGCAAGTCAGAGGTAGCGCCGTCAATAATTTCTCCCACGATCTGATGGCCGGGGACAAGCGGCCGTTTTAGGGGCGGCAACTCCCCGTCTGCAATGTGCAGATCGGTGCGGCACACGCCGCAGGCTCGAACCCGAAGAAGAATCTGGCCGGCTGCGAGCTGAGGCCTGGATATGTCTTCGATTCGAAGCGGCTGTTTCGGAGCTTTGAGAATGGCGGCCTTCACAAATTCGTCCTAGGAAGTGTGATGCCGCCTGACATCGTTACGATGCGCGCGCGGAACATGCTCTGTCGGAATATCGACTGTCGTCCAGACACGAAAGTTTCTCAGTGCTTTTGGCGGGCCTTCTGACAAGGGTAAATGGTTATGGAGAGATGACTCAGGCGAGCCATTTCTGGGGATCGGCGACGGCTTCGGCCAGTTCGTCCAGGAACAGCGCCGCCCGAGCACCATCGACCACGCGATGATCGCAAGACAAAGTCAGCGTCATCATTGGGCGGATGGAGGGCTCGCCTTCGAGCGCAACAACGCGGTCGGCGATGCTGCCCACCGCGAGAATTGCCACTTGCGGCGGGGTGATGATCGCGGTGAACCGATCCACGTGATACATGCCGAGGTTGCTGATGGTGAACGTGGCGCCCGTGATGTCGGAGGGACGCAACTTCCCAGTCCGCGCGCGTTCCGTGAGGTCGCGACGCTGCCGCGCAACTTCGGCGATGCCGGCAACATGCGCGTTGGGGATGACCGCGGCAACCACGCCGTCATTCACCGCCATAGCAACAGCCATGTTCACCTGATCGTGAAGGCGAATGCCTTCGGCGGTCCAGCTCGAATTCAATCGCGGATGCTTCAGCAGCACGCGTGCCACCAGGGCGACCAGCAGATCTGTGTGCGTGATGCGAAGGTTGTGTGTGCGCTCGATTTCAGGGGTCAGCTTCTTTCGATAGTGATTGAGCGCGCTGGCGATAATTTCGCGGGTCACGAAGAAATGCGGGACCGTGGTCCAGCTCTGCGTAGTGCGTTCGGCCATGAGCCGACCGAGAGTGCTCGGAACTTCCAGGCTGGTTGATTTCTTGTCGGCCGATGCTGCGCCGAGCGCAGCCGCAGCTTGCACATCCGCTGCGAGAATCTCGCCGCCGGGGCCTGATCCGCGCACGGCGTTGGTATTCACATTCAATTGCTGAGCCAGACGACGTGCCTTGGGCGAGATTCTCGCCCCTTGAATAGCAGAAGGTTCCGAAGATGTCACCGCCGCGTGTGCCGCGTGTGATCCTGTCTTGCCTCTTGCCGAGAGAGCGTCAGATTTATTTTCTGTCGGAGGTTTTTCTCCGGGCGCAACAATCCACGCGATAATCTGGCCGACCGGTATGTCGGATCCCTCCGTTCCCGTGATTCCGGCCAGCACTCCGTCGGCCGGCGCCTCGATTTCCATCACCGCTTTATCGGTTTCGATTTCGAGAAGGGGCTCGCCCTTGGCGACAGGGTCGCCTTCCTGCTTCCGCCAGGCGATGAGCTTGCCGGTTTCCTGCGCCATCTCGAGGGCAGGCATAACAACGCTGAAGGCCATAGTGGTTTACAGGGGAAGGCTCACTATGGCCTTCAGTCCGAAACTCCTACCCCCTCAGATTTCGCGCTGGCCTCGATCATATCGAGCACCCGCGCGCTAGGCGGAGCTTCAGTTTCGCGGGTGGTGGGCAACGGTCCATTGACCGTGTAATAGTGCGCGCCCGCCACCAAAAGTTCTTCGGCTGGAAAGCGTGTGATCACTTCGTGTCCGGTCGGCGTCACCACGATTTCTTCTTCAATTCGCGCCGCACTCCATCCGTCCGTCGACGGCCAGAAGGTTTCGAGCGCGAAAACCATTCCCGGCTCGATCGTAACCGGATGCTCGAACGAAACCAGGCGGCTGATCACCGGCTTCTCCCAGATTGCAAGGCCGATGCCGTGGCCGTATTGCAGCGCGAAACAGGATTCTTCATTGGGGAAACCGAATTCTTCCGCCTTGGGCCAGACGGCGGCGATCTCCGCCGTGGTGCGTCCGGGGCGAACCAGTTCGATCGCGGCGTCGAGATAGTCGCGGCAGCGCTTGTAGGCATCGACCATGGCGTGCGAAGCGTAGCCCACGGTGAAGCAGCGGTAGTAGCAGGTGCGATATCCCATGTAGGAGTGCAGAATGTCGTAGTAGACGGGATCGCCGGGGCGCAACACTCGGTCCGAAAACACATGCGGATGCGGATTGCAGCGCTCGCCGGAAATTGCGTTCACGGCTTCGACATATTCGGAGCCCAAATCGTAGAGAACTTTGCTGACCAGGCCGACGGCTTCATTCTCGCGCAGCCCGGGCTTCATGGCGCGGTAGAGCTCGTCATAGGCGGCGTCGACCATCATGGCCGAGGTGTTGAGCAACGAAATCTCATCCTGGGTTTTTATGACCCGCGCGTTGGACATCAACTGCTGGCCGTCGACGACCTTGATGCCCTCGCGCTGCAACGCGAAAAGAACCGGAAGCTCGATGATGTCAATGCCGAGCGGCTCTTTATGAAGGCCGCGCATTTCAAGTTCGATGCGAATCTTCTTGGCCACATCTTCCGCCCGCCCCATCTCCGGAGTCATGGCGCCGCGCAGCGTCGAAATTCCTGGGCGGGAGCGCTCCCCGAGCCAGGGGCAGTTCAATTGATGATGTTTGGCGGCAGAGCCGAAATCCCACAGAATCGGCTCATCGTTTTGCGGCAGCAGCGTAAAGCGATTTGCCTTGTCCTGCGCCCACGTGCCAATGTGCGTAGAGGTTAGATAGCGCACGTTATTCATGTCGAAGCAAAGCAGCGCGCCCATCTCGGATTTTTTCAGCAGATCCTTCGCCTTTTGCAGGCGCTCGCGGCGCAAGCGCTCGAAGTCGATTCGGGTCTCCCAATCGACGGCCATGGTTCCGTGAGTCTTGAGTGCCATAAAAAACCTCCGGCCGGCGCCTTTCGGCCCTCAGCTTCTAGCTTGAGCTTCTACGTCGGCTGCTTGATATCACGACGGCTTGCACATCGACTTTGCGGCCTCGAACACCGTTTGCTCCGTCGGCACGGTCGCGTCCTCAAGCGGCGGAGAAAACGGGATGGGAACGTGCATCGCGCCCATCCGTTTCACCGGCGCATCAAGGTCGTAGAAGGCGCCTTCGGCGATCACTGCGGCAAGCTCAGCGGTCACGCCGTAGCGGCCATAACCTTCGTCGAGAACGATCACGCGCGAGGTTTTCTTGGCCGAATCGATCAAAGTTTTTTCATCCAGCGGCCAAGTGGTGCGCGGATCGACCACTTCGGCGCTAATGCCTTCCTTCTCTAATAGGATTGCAGCGGCCACGGCAACCTGCACCATACTGCTGGTCGCGACCAATGTGACATCGTCACCGGCGCGCTTCACCTCGGCCACGCCCAAAGGAATAGTGTAATCCCCCTCCGGAACCGGGCCCTTCAGCTTGTACATCATCTTGTCTTCAAAAAAGACGACTGGGTTATCGTCGCGAATTGCCGCTTTTAGCAGCCCTTTAGCGTCATAGGGGGTGGAAGGCAAAATGACTTTCAGTCCGGGTACGTGGCTGAACCAGGCGTGCAAGGATTGCGAGTGCTGCGCGGCCGAACGCCTGGTCGCGCCCAGCGTGGTCCGCATCACCATGGGAACTTTCCAGTGGCCGCCCGACATGTAGTGAGCTTTGGCAGCCTGGTTGACCATCTGATCCATTGTCAGGGTGATGAAATCACCAAACATGATATCGACAATGGGACGCAGTCCCGCCATCGCCGCACCCACGGCCACACCGGTGAATCCAGCTTCGGAGATGGGAGTATCAACCACACGAGTGGCCCCAAACTCTTCCACTAACCCGGAGAGGACTTTGAAAGGGGTCCCAGCCTCGGCGACATCTTCGCCGAGGATGCAGACGCGTGCATCCCGTCGCATTTCTTCCGCAATCGCCTCGCGCACCGCCTGCGCGAATGTCAGTTCGCGCTCAGGCATAAACGTGTTTCCCCACTTCCTCCACCGCCGGATAAGGGGCGTCAATTGCGAACTTTACTGCCGCCTCCATCACGGTCCGAACTTCGGAAGCAATTCCATCGAGAGCGCCGGCATCCGCATAGCGTTGCTCGATTAACCATTTTGCTAACACCTGGATCGGATCGCGCTCCGTCTTCCACGATTGCTCTTCCTGCTTGGAACGGTAGTATTCACGATTGATGTCGCCGACGTGGTGGCCGCCATAGCGATAGGTATCGCACTGCAGGAAAGCCGGCCCGCCGCCTGAGCGCGCGCGTTTTACCAACCGGATCGCAAGGTCGTTCACGGCGCGAACGTCCTGCCCATCAACACCGGCGGCTTCGATGCCGAAAGCGGTGGCGCGGGCAAGGATGTTGCCGGCAGTGGTTTCCTGATAATGAGTGTATTCGTTGTATTGATTGTTCTCGCACACATAGATGACGGGCAGCTTCCACAGTTGCGCCAGATTCATTACCTCGTAGAGCGATCCTTGCCCAAGCGCGCCCTCGCCGAAAAAGCAGACCGCAACGCGGTCCGTGCCAAGAGTCTTGGCGGCGAACGCAGCGCCCGTGGCGATGCCCACGCTGCCGCCGACAATCGCATTGGCACCGAGGTTGCCGGTGGCGGGGTCGGCAATGTGCATCGATCCGCCCTTGCCCCGACAGTAGCCAGCTTCTTTCCCCAGCAACTCGGCGAACATGCGGTCCGGCGATGCGCCTTTCGCCAGGCAATGGCCGTGGCCGCGATGTGTGCTGGTGATGTAGTCGTCGATGCGCAACGCTTCACAGATTCCAACCGCGATGGCCTCTTCCCCGCTATACAAATGAGCGAGTCCGGGCATAAGGGCGCGGGTGTAAACCTCGTTCACCTGCTCTTCGAACAGACGGATGGTTACCATCTGGCGGTAGGCGTGCAGCCACTTTTCTTTTTCGGCGGAGGTTTCGCGGCCGGCTTCGGGATTGGAGGTCGCCGTCGTCATATTTTCTTGCCACCCGTTGTGACCGGCGTCGACACTCCCGACATGGCCGCGAGCACATCAAACATGCAAGCGAAATCGTATTTCGTCCAACCCATACCGCGCGCCGCGGTCAAAATTTCATTGCTGGTCGCGGTCGTGGGTAAGGGCACATCAAGCTGACGGCCCAAATCCAGCGCCAGAACCATATCCTTCTGCATCATGTTCACATCGAACCAGGCTTCTTCGGGCTGCTGCAGAACGAACGGGCCACGGTACTGGATCATCGGCGAAGCGATGGCGCTGTGCGTGAGTACATCGACGGCAGTGTCGCGCGCGATGCCGCTCTTCTCGGCCAGCAACACTCCTTCGGAAAACGCCAGCATCTGCACCGCCAGACTCAGATTCACTGCGATCTTCATGGAAAGCGCCAGACCGTTGTCGCCGACGTGCGTAACTTTCGGCCCAATGTCGAGCAATAGCGGCTTGACCTTCTCGAACGTCCCAGTGCGGCCGCCCACCATTACCGAGAGCTTCCCTTCCTGCAATGTGATCACGCTTCCGGAGACGGGCGCATCGATCATATCCGCGCTTTTTTCGCGCACTTTGGCAGCCAGGGCGCGGCTCGCGTTTGGACTGATCGTGCTCATGTCAATCAATATTTTGCCGGTACTTAGGCCGGCCAGCATGCCATCCGGACCTTCTGAGATGGCAGTGGTGGCCGCGGCATTGGTCACCATGGCAAAAGTGAAATCGGAAGCACTGGCGACGGCGCGCGGGGAATCTGCCCATTGCATTCCCTTTTCAACCAGCCACTGTGCTTTGGTGCGGGTGCGGTTGTAGCCGGTCACGCTGTGGCCTTTGCCGAGCAGGCGGCTGACCATCTGTCCGCCCATCGTCCCCAGACCGATAAATCCAAGTTTCGCCATCCCGCCGTTAACCTCCAATCCTCGATTCCGATCTTGATTCGGATCTCACGCCTTCGGAAACTCTTACGATGGGAGCCTTGAGGCCGGCGGCGTTGTTTTTCTGGGAGGCTTAACGCCGGCAGAAACCTGCGAATCTTGGCGCACCTGCTCGAGGTGGGCGCGCATGGCGCTGCGAGCCATCTCCGGGTCGCGCCGCTCAATGGCATCGAGGATGCGCTTGTGATGCACCTGGCCGCGCTCCGGTCCACCCTCGACGTTGAATATCTTGATCCGTTGTTCGCGTAACAGACCGACGATGGAATCGATCAAAGAGAGAATCAGCGGGTTGGCCACTGCCTCCGCCAACGCGAGATGGAAATCGAGATCGGCTTCGATATAGGCTGCAGGATCTTTCTGGGATCGGTCCATGATGGCGACGGCATCCCGCATCGCGGACAGATACTCTTCTTCAATGCGCTCCGCAGCCAGGGCAGCGATCCCGGGTTCCAGAATCAAGCGCAGCTCGGCCAAGTGCGGCGACCCCTCCTGCTGTCCGATCTTAACCATGAGGTCGAAGGACTGGCGCGCGGCGTGAGAAGTGCCATCGGTGATAAAAGTGCCGCGGCCGGAGTAAGCTTCGACCAAACCTTTTTCGCGGAGTGCCTTCACCGCCTCGCGCACGGCGGTACGGCTGACACCAAGTCGCTGCGCCAGTTCGCGCTCAGCCGGAAGCTGATCGCCGGGTTTCAGCGAGCCATTCAGCACCGACTCTTCGATCTGCTGCACGATCTGCTCGTACAAGCGCGAAGTCCGGACAACTTTGTACACAGGAAGATCTCCCGCACGAACCAGTAGGGAACTGGCGCTGGTCTGGCTACTATACCGCAGGTCCAGCGCGTCTAGAAGGCAATCAGGCATCGTTGAATTTCCCAGAGTCATTTATGGTCTGCAGGTATAGTGGTATGACAGCTGGACAATACCATTGCCGCGCATCCCGCTGCAAGCGGCAAATAAATTGATTTAACTGTGTTTCAACAAGGCAAGCAGCATCTCATCGGTCCCCAAGCGCCAGAATTTCCTTGACTTCGTTGTTCCAGCAGTGGTATGGCTGTCGGACCACAAAACGGAGGGAACTTCCTCATGACATTCCGTAGGACTGCTCTGTCTGCGGGTAAACAGCTTGCTGTCGTCGGGATTGTCTTTGCGCTTGCGCTCACTTTGGCGACTCTGCCGCTGCCCGCCCAATCCACGGCTGGACGCGTGCTCGGCACGATTGTCGACCAGAGTGGCGCCGCCGTAGCCGGTGCGACGGTTGTAATCACCGATACCGCGCGCGGCACTTCGCGAAGCCTCACGACGGATGCCGCCGGAGACTACGCAGCGCCCGATCTGATTCCGGGAACCTACAAAATTCGCGTCGAGGACAAGGGCTTCAAAACAGTAGAGCGCCCCGCCGTCTCCGTCGAAGTCGCCACCGACGTTCGCGCCGACTTCACTCTTCAGCCCGGCGACGTCTCCGAGATTGTCACGGTTTTCGAAGAGGTTCCCCTCGTGAACACGACCTCAGCCACTTTAGGAGGAACACTCAGCAATAAGGAAATCAACGATCTTCCCTTGAATGGCCGCAATTACGAGAATCTGTTGCAGCTTCGCCCCGGCGTCATGCGTTATCCGGGTGGGGGATTCTCGACCACGAGCAGCAACGGTCTTCGCGCGGAAGACAATGCCTACCTGGTGGACGGATTGTTCAACAGCGAACCCTTCTCCGGCCAGAGCATCATCAACGGTGCCGGTATTGCAGGCGACTCGGCGACCATCCTGCCGATCGATGCCATCCAGGAATTCAACCTGCAACAAAATCCCGAAGCGGAATATGGATGGAAGCCTGGTTCGATCGTGAATGTGGGTTTGAAGTCCGGCGCAAACCAGGCCCACGGCAGCGCATATGCTTTCGGTCGCGACACGCCGCTCGACGCACGCAACTATTTTAATTGCGCCTCAGTGAATTCCTGTCCGCCGGGAATCACACCCGCGCCAAAAAATCCGCGGAACCTGGAACAGTTCGGCGGCACCATGGGCGGCGCTCTCATTAAGGACAAATTGTTTTACTTCGGAGCTTACGAGGGCCAGCGCTACACCGTGGGAAATTCCGGATATCTTTCAACCTGGGCCACCATTCCGCTTCCCACACCGGCGGGCGGCACCACCTGCACCGCTTTGACCGGCGGCGATTGCGCCAACAGCATTCCCAATGCTATCGCCGACGTTTACGCGCAGGGCCTCACTGTGAGTCCAGTCAGCTTGCAGATCGCGGGCTGCACATTTACCCCGCCCAGCACGGTCAGTTGCAACGGCAAAGGGTTTCCCACCAATGTCGGCGGCGGCACAACCATCCCCTACAATCTGTCGAACACAGTCAGTTCCGACAATGCTGTGGGTAAGGTGGATTTCAGCCCGACTGAACGCCACACATTCAGCACCGTGTATTTTTTCGGCAACAATTCCGGTACCGTGGCCGACGCGAGCGAGATTCAGCCGCAATGGCTGACTCAGATTCACACCCGGGCGCAAGTTCTGGGGGAAAACTGGACTTATGTGCCCAATGGGAATTGGGTGAATGAAGCTCGCTTTGGTTACAACCGGCTTTACCAGCCAACATTCACCGACGATCACAATGTATCGGCGTCATCCTACGGATTAGACACCGGCGTCACCAACCCACTCTATGGCGGGTTGCCCCGCATCAACATCGCTCCGTATTACATTTTTCCGCAGGAGTTGGGCGGCTTCAATTGGCCGAAGGTGCAAGGACCAGATACGCGCGTGCAATTTATCGATCACGTTTCATTTATCCGAGGCAAGCACGCCATTAAGTTTGGCGGAGAACTGCATCACGATGCTTTCACGGGGGGGGCTTATGGTGGCGTCCGGGGCCGAATAAAGTTTGGCCTTGGCGGCCAAACCCTGGGCCAGCCGATTGAAGATTTTTTCGCCGGCCTTTCTTCCCATGCCAGCCTACTGGTCGGAGATCCCACGAGGAACATCCACAATTGGGGCTACGCCGGTTTTCTGCAGGATGATTGGCGCGTGAGCCGGACGCTCACCCTCAATCTAGGCGTGCGCTATGAATTAAATACGGTGATCAAAGAAGCGCATAACCTTCTCGGGAACTTCAGTCCGACGACCGGACTGGAACAGGTCGGGATGCAAATCAAAAATCCTTACAACGGCGATCACACGGATTTCGCGCCGCGTCTGGGCTTCGCCTGGGACACGACCGGCAATGGACGAACGGTAGTGCGCGGCGGCTTTGGCATGATGTACGAAACCTTGAACTGGGAATCGTTTCTCGCCCTGGAAAATTCGCTCGGTCTTTCTACCGTGCCCACCGGCGCAATCATCAATGCCAGCGGGGGCACGGCTGGAGGCACCATTGCCGTCGGCACCGAGAACTTTACCGGCTCCGATCCAACCAACGGCGGAATCAATTGGGATCCGGCGGTCACTGGCATCAAGGGAACCGTTTTCCCGACAACGCCGCTCAATTGCTTCAACGCTCCTTGCAGCATGATGGGAATCGATCCCAACATGAAGACGCCGTATGTTCTAACCTGGACCTTCAATGTGGAGCACTCGTTTACTCCGAACCTGATTCTCGAAGTGGGCTACGTCGGCGACCATGGATCGCGACTGGCCGGCATTCGAGATATCAATCAAGTCGATCCCAACTCGGCTGCGGAAATTGCCTGCGGCCACTGCGAGCAGGCTGGGCGGCCCTTCAACGCGCAATTCCCTTATCTGGCGCAGATTTTTCAGATGGGCAACATTTATCGCTCGAACTACGATGGTCTACAAGCCACCCTCACTTCGCGGAACTTTCACGGCCTCAGCATGGTCACCGGCTACACCTACTCGCACGCCCTGGACATGGTCGGAGCCAACTGGGATTTCGGCGCGGGCAATGGCCTGCCTACCGACAGCACTCATTACCAGCGCGAGTATGCCAGCAGTGACTTTGACATGCGCCAACGCTTAACCGTTTCGCTGACTTACCTGATCCCCGGCAAAGACGGCGCCTGGCAGATGATGAAAGGCTGGCAAATCAATTCGATCATTTCTCTGGACGGAGCGCAGCCCTGGGGAGTGATGGACGCTGGAACCGACGTCAGCGAGACCGGCGAACTGAACGATCGTTGGGATTTTTATGGAGATCCAAAAGATTTCAAACCCACCCCGACAGGGCTTCCATTTTTTGCCGGCAGCGGCGTCGCAAGCGCGCCCACCAGCAACAGCACCTGCAACGCCCAGGCCCTGGCTCTCGATGGAGGCGTGCCGGGTGGTCCCACCAGCACGGAGCTCTCCAACTTCGGCTGCTATGCCGTGGGCAAGTCCTTTTTGATTCCTCCGACGCCGGGAACATTCGGCACCATGGGCCGCAATATTTTTCGCGACACCGGTTTCCGCGACGCCGACCTGTCACTGGCAAAGAACTTCAAGTGGGGCGAACGTCTGGCTGCTCAGTTCCGGATCGAGTTTTTTAATGTCCTGAACCACCCCAGCTTCGCCAATCCATTCGGAGGACAAAATGGATGGGCGCATAACGATCCTTCGGGCGGCGGCGGCTTCTTTGGTTGTTCGTGCGCAACGCCGGACGTAGCGGCCTCGAATCCGGTAATCGGATCGGGCGGCAGCCGCGCCACTCAATTAGGGTTGAAGTTGACGTTTTAGTCTGGCAGTAATGATGCAGAAAAGTGCAGGAAAGCCGGACGAGTTTCCGTCCGGCTTTTGTTCGTAGATGCTTACACCACGGGAGCAAAAAGAGGCCATGCCATGATACGACCACAGATTTATTTTGCAGTTTCTCTGTTCGGGTTTCTCGCACTAATTTTTTCGAACGCGTCCGCCCAAAAGCCGGAGCGGCGTGAACGTAACATCGATGAGATCAAAGCCGAGGCCATCCACCGCGCCGAGGTCGGACAGTATCCGTTAATCGGGCTTGATCCGGGGGATGTGAAAGACGCATTGGAGAGCATCCATACCAGCGACAAGGACGAATGGGCCGCGGGATTCATGCGCGTGGCCGATCGCTATTTTAACCAAGCCAAGTCGCTCGAAAAATCAGATCCGACCAAAGCCAACGCCGATTACATCCGGGCTTGGCGGCTTTATTCCTTCGGACGCTGGCCGATTCCGTCATCCCCGGGCAAGCAGCGGTCGTATGAAAAAGCCATCGAAGCATTTCTGGATCACGCGCGCTTCTTCGATCCGCCGCTGGAGGTTGTACACATTCCCTTCGAAGGCAAAGAAATCGTCGGGTACCTGCGTCTGCCAAAGAATGCCAAAGGCCCGGTGCCGCTCGTCATTGCGGTCAATGGTTTAGATAGCCGCAAGGAAGATCTGGCCGAGAGCTTCGGCGCGATTCTTTCCTTTGGAATCGGCTATCTCGCGGTCGATGGCCCCGGTACCGGACAAGCGCCCATCAAAGTCAGCGAAAGCTCCGACCGCATGCTCTCGCGCGTGATCGACTACGCCCAATCGAGGCCTGAAATCGACAAGAATCGCATCGCTATGCACGGGGTGAGCTGGGGAGCCTACTGGGCAACGAAGATGGCTATCGTCGAGCGCGCTCGCCTGCGCGGCTGCAGCGCGCAATCTCCTCCGGTGGATCAATTCTTCCAGAAGGATTTTTTGATGAACTCGCTGCTGGGAAATCGCGAGTACCTGTTCGATCAAGTGCCGGCGCTCATGAACATTCTTGATGGGGTCCACACCTTGGATGAGATGGGCGAGTACCTGCCCAAATTGTCGCTGGTCCATCAGGGATTGCTTGGCAAGCCAATGGCGCCCATGCTGGTTATTGCCGGAGTGCTCGACACGCAAGTTCCTATCGACGATGAATACCTGTTGTTGAGCAAAGGCGATGTGCCGAAAGACGCCTGGATCAACCCTCGTGGAGGCCATCTTGGACGGCAGGTCGGAGTCTGGCCCGATCCTTTAATTTTCAAGCAGGTCATTATCCCGTGGCTGGTGAAAACGCTGGAGGCTCCGGGAAGGTAAGGTTTACGTCTGGCGCTGGAAGGGCGCGGTTTCACTTCTTTAGGCGACCGCATTTATGATCATTTCCAGTCAGGAGCTACCGTGCTTATGACCGGAAAGATCGCCCTCGTCACCGGAGCCAACGGCGGCCTCGGCACTCACGTCACGAAAGCCTTGCTGGATGCCGGTTTCACGGTCGCCGGAATCGCACCTCGAATCCAGCAGTCCGACTTCAACGACGCAAATTTCATCGCGTTTCCGGCCTCGCTCAACAGCCTGGACGGGGCGAAGAAAGCGGTTGCCGGCGTGATCGCGCGCTTCGGAAAAATCGATGTGTTGGCCCATCTGGTCGGCGGTTTCGCCGGCGGCCAATCTGTGGCCGAGACCGATGACTCCACCTTCCAGCGCATGCTCGATATGAATCTGAACAGCGCCTTTCACATTCTCCGTGCCGTTATTCCCGAAATGCGCAAGGCTAAAGTAGGACGCATCATTGCCATTGGCAGCCGCGCCGCCGAAGATCCCGGGCGCAACGTTGGCGCTTACAGCGCGTCGAAAGCGGCACTGGTATCGCTCCTGAATACGGTCGCGTTAGAGAACAAAGATGCCGGCATTACAGCGAACGTAATTCTGCCGGGAACCATGGACACGGCCGCCAACCGAAAAGACATGCCCGCAGCGGATACCTCTCAATGGGTGCAGCCAGCCTCGGTGGCCAGCCTTATCGTGTGGCTGGCGGGCGATACCGGCAAGGATGTGACCGGAGCGGTGATCCCGATCTACGGAGCCGGACTCTGAAAAACCGCGTGGAAAGCAGGCTTCTGATGGATCAGGTTATCCCTTTCGTAACCGCCCAGCTGCACAATTTTCGTTGCATATTCACATCTGGGAAATATTTAGCAGCTAAGATAAGTGCAGGAGGGTGGGATGGGTTCGCCGCGCGTTCCGAAATCGCTTCCCTTGCAGGTGGCGGCGGTGTGTTTCCGCAGGCGCGGAACCCTGATCGAATTTCTGCTGGTCAATACCAATGGCGGAAATAAGTGGACATTCCCCAAGGGCTCGATTGATACCCACCTCTCGCACAGCCAGTCTGCTGAGCGTGAAGCTGCAGAAGAAGCCGGCGCTTTCGGGACGATTGAACCCCGTCACTTTCATCTTTACCTGCACTCCAAGGGCGTGTTCTGGCAGCCGGGCGGCGTGCAGGAATTCGTGGTCAAAGCTTTCTTGATGGAAGTCCACGAGCTGCGCGCTGCCGATGAACCGTTGCGCAACCCCACCTGGTGCAGCCCCGAGGAAGCCCGCCGCCTCCTGGCGAAGGGCCGTGAAGTCAAGTACGCCCGCGAGATGGAGGCGGTGATTGATCGCGCGCTCGAGCGGATCCAGTTCCGCGGCCGGTTGCCGGGAAACAATGCGGAAAGGCCCGCTGGCCGCGCCGTCGCGCATTCCTGAATCGTCTCTCGCCTCTCGGCGGTTTTGTGAGACCATAAATCCAGCCCATGATTCAGCTTTCTGGCGCCGGAAAACGCTTCGGCCACAAACTTCTCTTTCAGAACACCGACTGGCTCATCCCATCCCGCGATCGTGTGGGTTTGGTGGGCGCGAACGGCACCGGCAAATCCACCCTGATGAAGGTTCTTGCCGGGCTGGACACGCTTGACTACGGTTCGCTTACCGTCGCCAAAGGCACTACCGCAGGATACCTTCCGCAGGATGGGCTCTCGCTTTCAGGCCGAACCGTGTTCGCAGAGTGCATGTCAGTGTTTGACGATTTGCGAACCATGGAAGAACAACTCGAAACCCTTCTGCACCGTTTTGCTGAGCTTGACCATGAAAGCCCGGAATACGCCGAAGTAGCAGATCGCTATCACAGTCTGGAACACGAATTTCAAACTCGCGACGGCTATTCCATCGAAGCCAACGTTGGAAGAGTTTTGATGGCTCCATTGCCCCCCCCCTCCCCATACCTCCGCAGATGGGCTCTCGCTTTCAGGCCGAACCGTGTTCGCAGAGTGCATGTCAGTGTTTGACGATTTGCGAACCATGGAAGAACAACTCGAAACCCTTCTGCACCGTTTTGCTGAGCTTGACCATGAAAGCCCGGAATACGCCGAAGTAGCAGATCGCTATCACAGTCTGGAACACGAATTTCAAACTCGCGACGGCTATTCCATCGAAGCCAACGTTGGAAGAGTTTTGATGGGGCTGGGTTTTCGCAAGGAAGACTGGGAGCGGCAAACCGACGAATTCTCCGGGGGCTGGCAGATGCGGCTGGCCCTGGCCAAACTACTGCTGCAGAAGCCCAACCTGCTGCTGCTTGACGAACCCACGAACCATCTCGATCTCGAGGCGCGCAACTGGCTGGAAGAATATCTGCATAATTATCCGCACGCTTTTGTTTTGATTTCGCATGACCGTTATTTTCTCGATGTAACCGTCAACAAAATTGCGGAGATCTGGAACAAGCGCTTCTGGTTCTACACCGGCAACTACGACAAGTTCCTAGCGCAGAAAACTCAGCGCAACGAACTATTGCAGGCCGCCTACCGCAACCAGCGCGACCGGATAGAGCAACTGGAAGTGTTCATCAACCGCTTCCGCTACCAGGCCACGAAAGCCAAGCAAGTGCAGAGCCGCATCAAGGAGCTGGAAAAAATTGAGCGCATTGAAATTCCGCCGGAAGAAAAAACCATTCACTTTTCCTTCCCTCAGCCCAAGCCTAGCGGACGCATTGTGGCCGAGTTTGAGGGAGTAGCAAAGAGTTACCCGGCCAGAAAAATCGCGGAAAATGGTGACCCTGAAGGCGGCGGGGAAAAAGAAGTTTTCCGCGGCGTCAACTTTCTAATTGAGCGCGGCGACCGAATCGCGCTGGTCGGGGTGAACGGGGCCGGTAAATCCACGTTGATTAAAGTGCTGGCGGGCGCAGAGCCGACGACTCGTGGAGAATTCAAGCTCGGGCACAACGTAGACCCCGATTATTTCGCACAGGATCAGTACAAGGAACTCGATCAACAGGCGCGGATTCTCGATGATCTGGGCGCAGCCTCTCCGCGCTCCACTCAAACCGAACTGCGCAGCCTGCTCGGCTGTTTTTTGTTTTCCGAAGACGACGTATTTAAGAAGATTGGCGTGCTCTCCGGAGGCGAGCGCGGACGCTATGCTCTGCTGCGCCTGCTGCTTCATCCGGCAAATTTCCTGCTGCTCGACGAACCCACAAACCACCTCGACCTGCGCGCCAAAGACGTGCTGCTCGAGGCGCTGATGGAATATACCGGCACCGTGGTTTTCGTCTCTCACGATCGTTATTTCATCGACAAACTGGCGACGCGGGTGTTCGAGATCGGCGAGGGCCGCGTTGAAGTCTATCCCGGCAATTATGAGGATTATCTCTGGCGTAAACAGGGCGGCAGCGCGAAACAGAACGAGGCCATCCGCCAGCAACTGAGCGGTGGCGAAGCGACCCAGCACATACCCTCAAATGGAACCCAGCGCTCCGGTGAGGCAGCGCCCGCCTCCTCCAAGGGGAAGCGGCTGAATCCAATCAAACGCAAACAGATGGAAGACCGAGTTCAGGCGCTGGAAGCGGAAATCAGCCATGCCGAAGTTCTGATCGCGCAATGTGAGGCTGCCCTGCAGGACTTCGTCAGCGCGGAGGAAAACCAGCGCCAGTCGCAGGATCTGGAGCGGGGCAAATCCGCACACAGCGCGCTGGTAAAGGAATGGGAAAGTCTTGCCCAGTCGCTGCAGGAAGCCGACTAACGGCCTGTGTTCTCGCGCAACCGTACACCCTCTTCCGTAATCTCGGCGAATCACTTACCCCTGTGCGATAGTCAGGGTGGCCTAACGGACAAGAACCAACCGGCGGCTCAAAATCTCAGACCCACCGCGGAAGTGGCACCCACAAACGTGCCGCGCGGAATCAAGGAAGGTCGCAATGCTGCAACCCTCGGACTATACGTACAACGGCAAATCCGGTTCGCCGGCGTCGAACCCCAACTCCTTCAATCCGGTCAAAACGGTGAGCGCTCCTATCGAGCAGGCCACCATTGGCCGCACCCTGGTTATCAAGGGTGAACTCAGCGGCTCTGAAGCTCTTTATATCGATGGCCGCGTCGAAGGAAAAATTTCTTTGCCCGACAATCGGGTCACCATCGGCCGCAACGGCAGCGTGCAGGCCAACATCACCGCCCGCGAAGTTGTGGTTCTGGGCAAGGTGAACGGAAACATTGAATGCAGCGATCGCGTGGATATCCGCAGTGAAGGCTCAGTTACGGGAGACGTTTCCACCATACGCATCAGCGTGGAAGATGGCGCCGTGCTTAAGGGCGGCATCGAAGTGCGCAGCGGCGAGCACAAACAACAAAATAAGGCGCAGTCTCATTCGAAGCCGGCCGAAACGCCGAAGGCCGCTCCGGCAGAACTGCCGAAGGCCCTGGCTGCAACCAGCGGCGCGTAACATCGAACAAGGTTCCATCGCAGCACAAAAAGGGCACGCAAATGCGTGCCCTTTTTTACACAATTTTCCGCTCTTATTCTTTTTCCTTGGGCTTCAAATCCAGCGCCGCGGAATTCATGCAATACCGCAGTCCAGTGGGCGCGGGTCCATCCTCAAATACGTGACCTAAATGAGCCCCACAATGAGCACAGCGCGCCTCGGTGCGCACCATGCCATAACTTGAATCCTTGTGCTCTTCGACCTTGCCCTCATCCGCCGGCTTATAGAAACTCGGCCAGCCCGTCCCGGAGTCGAATTTCGTTGAAGAATCGAACAGCGGTTCCCCGCAACAGACGCAGTGATAAGTCCCCGCGTCCTTGGTCTTCCAGTACTTCCCCGTGAAGGCCGGCTCGGTTCCTGACTCGCGGGTTACGTGATATTGCTCCGGCGTAAGCTTCTGTTTCCACTCGGTTTCATTTTGTTCCAATTTTTCTGCCATGTATTCTCCAATCAAGAAAACTTCTCAGCCACAGATTAATGCATTCATTTGATGTTCTGTTTAGATGTTCAGCCGTAGAAAAAGTGGCAGCGTCAGATCACATGCAGGTATGGGCTGTCTGTGATATTGGTCACAACCTCATTGTGATATCTGGACTTGTCTTCCGCAATCCTGATCGGCCAATATTGTCGCAACGTCTGCGAGTACCACCCGGCCCGGTACCCCTCCATGGGGCTCTCCGGGCCGTTCTGATTGTGCCGCTCTACCTGTCAAGACTGCTCCCCTCCAATTTTGCGATAGTTGCTCCTGAAAAACAGGAGGGGGTCGCCCTCGCGCACAACAACATCCTCCACCTCCGCAATGAAGATACTGTGGTCGCCGGCCTCCTGGGCTGACTGCAGCCTGCACTCCAGATAAGCCAGCGCGCCATGCAGTATTGGAGTCCCCATCGCCGTGCGGTCAAATCTTGCTCCAGCCTCCGCCTCGGCGTGCTCATGGGCGTATACCGGCCGTGCGTAATATTCGGAGACTATTCGTTGGTCTTCCGCCAGAATGTTGATGCCGAAGCGCTTTTTTGTATGCAGATGGGCGTGGGTGCGGGCGCTGCGGTCAACGCAGACCAGCAGCAACAGCGGATCGAGGGATACGGAGGCAAAGGCATTGGCAGTCATGCCGTGAACTTCGCCGTCCAGGTCAACCGTCACGATGGTCACGCCGGTAGCGAAGCATCCCATTGCGCTGCGGAATTTAGCCTGACTCAGACTCATCGTAGTTGTTCGGATTTTGTAGGATTTTCCCTGCTGCCCGCGACTGCCTACGTTACCACGCTGGCCACGCCGCAGTCGCCAGCCTGCAGGCAGCGCAACTGATGTATTATTCGATGCATCCGCACGTCTGCGGGACCGACCATCGTGACTGCAACCGTCCTCGCAACCACCGCTTCAAGGCCCGGTCCAACTTGCGGCTCACAGCTCGCCGATCGAACGGCCGAATCACCGATCTCGCGCGATCTGGCTATGCGCCTCATTCGCTGTTCGGAAGCCGATTTACCCACGCTGCTCGCAGCCGCCCGCGCCGCCAAAGAAAAATTTAAGCCTGGCGTCATTACGTATTCCCGCAAGGTTTTCGTTCCGCTGACGAATCTTTGCCGCGACTATTGCGGCTATTGCACCTTTCGCCGGGATCCCGGAGAGCGCGGCGCACATACCATGACGCCTGAAGAAGTCCTTGCGGCGGCGCGTGCAGGCGAAAAGCTCGGATGCACCGAAGCCCTGTTCAGTCTTGGCGACAAACCGGAACTGCTTTTTCCTCAGATGCGGGCGACTCTGCGGCATCTTGGCTACAAATCGACGCTGCACTACCTGGAAGCTATGTGTGAACTGGTGCTGCGCGAAACTAGATTGCTGCCGCACCCCAATCCCGGCCTGCTCAGCGCTGAATGGATTGCGCGCCTCGGTGCGGTTTCGCCCAGCATGGGCCTCATGCTTGAAAGCACCAATCGTTCCCTTCTGGCTCCGGGCGCGGCTCACGACAATGCTCCGGATAAAGTCCCGGCAAAACGATTGCGCACCATCGAGAACGCCGGGAAGCAGCGAGTTCCCTTCACCACCGGTCTGCTGATTGGCATTGGCGAAAGCCTTGAGGACCGCGTCGATACTTTACTCGCCATTCGCGAGTTGCACGAGCACTACGGTCACATCCAGGAGGTGATCGTCCAAAACTTCCGGGCCAAGCCGAATATCCCCATGGCTCATGTGCCCGAACCCGGCCAGGGAGAGATTTTGCGCACCGTGGCAGTAGCTCGATTGCTAATGCCCAACGTCAATATTCAGGCGCCACCCAACCTCAATGCGCCATATTATGAGGAGTTGTTGGAGGCTGGCATCAATGATTGGGGAGGAATTTCACCGCTGACCCCGGATTACATCAATCCTGAAAAGCCCTGGCCTCATCTGGAGCAACTGCGCCTGCGCACCGAGAGCAAGGGAATGCAGCTTCAACAGCGCTTGCCCGTCTATCCTGAATTTCTGTCTTCGCTGCTCTCGCGGCCGGGATTGCTTGCGGAAAAACTTGCGCAGTCATCCAACGGCCAAGGCCTCGCCAGAGAAAAGAGGGCAGCATGATTTGCGTTCTGACGGGCGGAACCGGGGGAGCCAAATTTGTCGATGGCCTGCGGCAGGTTATTCCCGCAGAAGAAATCACACTCATCGTTAACACCGGGGACGACTTGCTGTGGTGGGGGCTCTACGTCTCGCCGGATATCGATTCCATCACTTACGTTCTCTCGGGCCTGCTCAGCCGCGAACGCGGCTGGGGCGTGAAAGGGGACACATTTCTCTGTCTTCAGGCCATGGGACAGCTGGGCGAGCCCACCTGGTTTCATACCGGTGATCGCGACCTCGCGGTTCACTTGCTGCGCTCGCGGCTGCTGGCCGAGGGTAAAACGCTTTCTGAGGCCACATCGATGATCTGCGAGAAGCTGGGCGTGAAGGCGCGCATCCTGCCCATGAGCAATTCGCGGGTTGAGACGCGCGTCGATACTCCTTCCGGCGAATTGAGTTTCGAAGAGTATTTTGTGCAACGCTGGTATCAGGATCCGGTGAACTCGGTGCGTTTCGCCGGCGCTTCCGATGCTGAACCCGCGCCCGGAGTGGTGGATGCCATCGTTTCGGCAAACGTGGTCATCCTCGCGCCCAGCAATCCCATTACGAGTATAGGCCCGATTCTTGCCGTACCCGGAATTTGCGATGCCCTGCGCAGCGCGCGGGGCAAGGTTGCCGCCGTCAGTCCGATCGTCGCCAACGCGCCGGTTGCCGGCCCCGCGGGGATTCTGATGACTGCCCAGGGACTTCCGTGTTCGATTGCGGGCGTAGCCAAAACCTACGAAGACTTTCTGGATCTGTTGATCTGCGATACGCGCGACGTTGGCGCGGCGGAAGCGCTCCGCAACAGCGGCTTGCGCGTGCAATGCACTCAAACCATCATGCGGTCCGCTGAAGACCGGGCGGCGCTGGCTCGAACCGTACTTTCATTGACAGTAAGCGGAATCGTTTCTGAACAGCCCGTTGCTGATAGTTCCTCTTCAGACAAAACTGCGGCCGCCGACCAATCGTGATCCTCGTTCCCGTCAAGAATCTGTCGACCGCCAAGCAGCGGCTTGCCAGCGTGCTCGATCAGCCCTCGCGCACGGAACTGGCGCAAGCCATGCTGCACGATGTGGTGGCCGCAATCTCTTTGTGGGAGCGGCGCCCACCCTGTGCTCTCGTGACTAGCGACCCGTTCGCGATCGAACTGGCGCGGCAGTACGATTTCGAAATCCTCCCCGACCCCACAAACCCCGGCGAAACTGGCGCCATTGAAATGGCCTCAGAGCTCTGTGTTTCGCGCGGCGTCAACAGCACTCTCGTCATTCCCGCAGACATTCCCCTGATTCAAGCCGGCGAACTTGAGCAGATTCTTGCGCACGCTCCCGAGGAAGGCTCGCTTCTGGTGCCCGCGGCCGACGGACGGGGAACTAACGCCGCCTTCCGCAGGCCCGCTAATTTGTTTCCGCTGCACTTTGGAAATGACAGCTTCCGACCACATCTCGCCGCGGCGCGAGCCACCGGCAAGCCCTGTCAGGTGTTGCAACTTCCGGGCATCGCACTCGATGTCGATAACCCGACCGACTTGCAGCGTCTCACGGCGCTTCCAGGAGAAACCCGCACCCAGAGCCTGATCCGCCGGTGGTCGATCGAGAGCCGATGGTCTGCCACCGGAACGGAGAACCTGTGAAACCCGCGCCGAACGCAGGAACGAAACCACGGTCAAGCCCGGTCAGCGCGGAGCTTCGTATTATTCCCCTGCGTGTCGCCGACGAAATTGAAGCCGGTGATTCGCTGGCTGATAAATTAATGCAATCGCTTCGCCGGCTCGATCTCGTATTCGAGTCCGGCGACATTCTGGTGGTTAAACACAAGATCATTTCCAAAGCGGAGGGCCGTGTTGTCGATCTCGCGACCATCCAACCCTCCGCTGCTTCGACAGCCTGGGCGAAAAAGTTTCATCTTGACGCCCGCGTCATCGAACTCGCGCTGCGGGAAAGTCGGGCCGTCATACGCCGCAAGAACGGTGTCCTCATCACCGAGACCGAGCACGGTTTCATCTGCGCAAATAATGGTGTTGACGTTTCCAATGTCGATGGTGGCACCCACGCGTTGTTGCTTCCGGTCGATCCCGATCGTTCCGCTCGCAAACTCTATCGCGAATTGAGGAAGCGGACCGCTCTCGCCGTTCCCGTTCTCATCACCGACACATTTGGTCGGCCTTGGCGCGAGGGCCTGGTCGATTTCTGCATCGGCATCGCGGGCATGAAAGCTTTGCGCGACGATCGCGGGCGCCGCGATCCTCACGGCTACTTGCTGCAAGCCAGCCTTGAAGCCATAGCTGACGAACTGGCCTGCGCCGCTGGGCTGGTATGCGGCAAGTTGAACCGCACGCCGGCCTGCATCGTTCGCGGATTTCGCTACCAACCCGCACGCGCCCGCGCTCGCGACTTGCTGCGACCGGCAGCCACAGACCTGTTCCGCTAGGCTCTCGCCAAAGGGCATCCTCAAGGAGTAATTTGGAGTACCTGAGGCTTTGGAGGAAATGTGCCGCGGCAACTCTCGACTTCGGAACTGGAAGATTTTCCCGCGCTGGATTGGCTTGACGTCGCTCCGACGCTCAGCGCCGGCCTGCGCCACTCGCTGGAAAGAATTCTCGAAACTCAAAACGGCAACGCCGTTTCGCAGGAGGAGGCCTATTCGCTGGCTCATGCCGAGGGTGACGATTTGCTCGGCTTGCTCACTGCCGCGAATGCGCTGCGCGCCGAACTCTGCGGCAATCTCATCACGTATGTCGTGAATCGCAATATCAACTTTACTAACATCTGTTTCGTGGGATGCAAGTTCTGCGCTTTCAGCCGCGGCCCGCGCGAATCCGACACATATTTTCTTGAGCCCGATCAGGTCGCGCAAAAAGCCATTGAAGCCTGGCAGCTCGGTGCGACCGAGGTTTGTATTCAGGGCGGGCTCCCGCACGGCCTGCCTCCGTTTTACTACCGCGATATTCTGCGCGCGGTGAAGGCTGCAGTTCCCAGCATGCACATTCATGCTTTCTCCCCCATGGAAATTGTTTACGGTGTCGAGCTCACCGGCATGCCCCTGGCTGACTATCTCTCGATGCTGCGCGACAACGGCCTGGGCACGCTGCCTGGCACGGCTGCGGAAATTCTTGACGATGAAGTGCGCAATATCCTCTCGCGCAACAAGCTCTCCACCGCGCAATGGATTGAAGTCATTCGCACAGCCCACCGCTGCGGCATCCGCTCCACGTCGACCATGATGTACGGACACACAGAAACGCCCGAGCATTGGGTTCGGCAAATGGGTTTGTTGCGGGAAATTCAGGATGAAACCGGGGGCTTCACCGAATTCGTTCCTCTTGGCTTCGTGCACCAGAATACGCTGCTATTTCATCAAGGTCTGGCGCGCGGCGGTGCAACGCTCGCGGAACATCTGAAGGTGCACGCCCTGGCTCGCCTGTTGCTGGCCGGCTCCATCAACAACATTCAGGTGTCGTGGGTGAAGTTGAACCGGCAGGTCTCGCGGCTTTGCCTGCAGGCCGGCGCCAACGATTACGGCGGCACGCTGATGGAAGAAAACATTTCGCGCGAGGCAGGCGCGACCGCCGGCCAGTACACCACTCCGCAGGATTTTCAATCACTGATTCTCGAGACCGGCCGTATTCCGGCGGAGCGCAACACTCTATACACACGCATCAAACTCAAGTTGCCGGTAGAGCCAGTCACGGCGGAAGAGATGCTGCACCCGCAATTTGCCTGAGGCCAGAACTTGCTGAACCGTGCTTACATGGGAAACAGGGCATGAGCGGCGCGGATTCGCGCCCCATCGCGATTCTGGGCGGTACCGGGCCCGCGGGCATGGGCCTGGCGCTGCGTTGGGCGCGGGCGGGAGAAACAATCGTCATCGGCTCCCGGGATGCGCAGCGCGCGCAAGATGCCGCTGCCCAGATCAGGCAAAAGGTGGGAAGCAAGGGCGCCGTCTCGGGCGTGGAAAATTCCCAGGCCTGCGCCGCCGCAGATATTCTCGTGCTGACCGTTCCCTTCGAAGGTCAGGCCACTCTGCTGAAGCAACTCAAGCCCACGATTCGTCCCGGCAGCATTCTGATTGACGCGACAGTCGCGCTGGCCGCGGGAGTTGGTGGGCGCGCCTCACGCACCCTCGGTGTATGGCAAGGCTCAGCAGCCCAGCAAGCCGCGGAGCTGGTGCCCAAGGGCGTAAGCGTGGCCGCGGCGTTTCACAATTTGTCGGCGGAGTTGCTCAACGGAGACGACGCGCTTGACTGCGATGTCATCGTCTGCAGCGACGATGCCCAGGCCCTTCAACTTGCGCGCACTCTTGCTGCCAAGCTTCCCGGGGTGCGCGCCATCGACGGCGGCAAACTGGAAAACGCGCGGATACTCGAACAGATCACCGCGCTTCTCATTGGCCTGAATATTTGCCACAAAGGTCACGGCGGCATCCGTATCACCGGACTGCCGCCGGAAGCCTATAGGTAAGATTCCCCTTCTTCGTATCTTCTAGAACGAATACTTCAACGAAAACTGAATCAGCCGGGGCGTGCCCACGGTGGAGGTGATCGGCGCCGATCCCCCGCCAACTCCATTCACAATCGGGGACACTGAAGTCGCGGCCGGAAGGGCGAACGACGGATGATTAAACAAGTTGAAAAAATCCGTCCGGAATCGCAGTTCCTGGCGTTCGCCAAGCTTGAACGATTTGCCCAATGTCAGATCGACATTTTTCTGCGGCGGGCCAATAATGCAGTTGCGCGGCGTATCGCCGTAAACCGTCGCATCGCTGGGAGCGCCATTCGAGAGCGTGGCCAACGGGTCCGGCGTGTACGCCAAAGGATTGACCCAATTGGCCAGTCGCGACTCTGGGCTGCCTTTGCTGGGCGCATTGGCGCAACCGAAGCTGGGAGTGAACGTTGCCGTTGATGATGGAGTGCTTGCCAACGCGTAGGCCGTACCCCCGGCAGGATCATAGATCGAGAACGGCGCTCCCGACTGCAGCACCACGACCCCGCTGATCTCCCATCCCGCCAAGGCTTCCCGGGTAAGGCCGCTGGCGCTTTCGAAGAACGGAAGCTGATAGACGGCGCTGGTTACAAAACGGTTTCTGCGGTCGAAATCAGAGAGGCCCCGGGAAGCGCGGGGGTTGTTCTGATCATTCACTCGCGTAAGGAATGCCACCGAGGCGGTGGAAACATCGTCAATTGACTTCGAGTAGGTGTAAGCGCTCTGGAAATACAAACCCTTGCCGAAGCGGTGGGCCACGGTAGCCTGCAGCGCGCTGTAATGGGAATCGGAGTTCGGGGCAAAATCTTCAAAATCCCCAGGAGCAATCCCCAGATAGGGGGCTCGCAACGAGGCGTTTTCGACAGTTGAATCGACAACCGTGCATGACAGGCCCTGAGCCGTGAGGTTGGCGCAGCCCGCTCCCGGAATCGTGACCGGAGTCTGCGGCGTGGCCAGAGTCGCCTGATCGGGATCATAGGTTGAACGCAAGCGGCTGCCCTTGGTGCCGACATAGCCAAGTTCAGCGAACCAATCCCGGCCCAACTCGCGCTGAATGGTTAGGTTCCACTGCTGGGTTGTGCCGGCAACCCAATGCAAAGGTACGGCGAGCTGAATCAGGCCGTTCACATTGCCGCTGAAATTTGGGCCGCATTGCGTTCCAGTGCCTGCCGCCGTATTTCCCAAGGTGCAGGGCGCATTCACGCTCTGCAGGATTGCCGCGGTCGGCACGTACGTTTGAGTGGGATTCGCGCCCAGAGCCGGAATCCCATTGGGAAATGCTGCACTGTGCGCAAATAAATTTGCCAGGCTATTCTCACCGGGATCGAAGCCAACCAGAAAGGGATAGGTCGGAGGAACGATGGCGAGATTGTCGACCGCGCCCAGGTCCTCGCGCACGCTGTAAATGCCATAGCCGCCGCGAATCGAGGTGGTATGGCGCCCACCCACGTCATAAGCGAAACCCAGGCGCGGTTCCCAGACGGTGGCGTATTCATTGTCGAGTCCCGCCGGATTGAGCGTTCCAGCAATTCCGGAGAGCCCGAATTTACTGATGCATTTCGGATAGATATAAGGTTGCCCGGTGGTGATTGCCAGCGAAGGATCCGTGTTGCCGGTGTGGCAAAGAGTATCGTAAGGGGCGCCGAGGAATTCGTTTCTGAAGCCGAGATTCACAGTCAGCGTCTTGCTGACCCGGTAGTCATCCTGCGCGAACCAGGAGTAGCCAGGAATGCGATAGTCGTGGTTGCCGAGGCCGCCGCCACCTTCACCGAGCAGCGGAGCGCCTGCCATAAAGCTCTGGAAATCGGAGCCAAATCCGGTGGCACCGGAGATGAAAAATATCAGTCCGTTATCGGCAATGGGTAGGCTTCGGCGCATGGCGACCCGGTCGAGCTCGCCGCCGAAACGCAACTGATGCGCTCCGTGGGTCCAGCTCACGGTGTCAATCCAGGTGTAGTTGTTGGAAAGGGCGGATTGCAGTTGCGTGGGATAGGCGCCAAAGGCAAAACTGTCGAATTGCAGCCGGTACATGTTGGGATCGCCCGCCTGTCCGTTCACTCCGATGGCGGTGGGCAGGTTAATGCCGATGTCAGCCCCGGTAATGGGAGCTTCGTTATTGAGTTTGTCGCTGATGATGTTAACTCCGAAGCGAAACTCATTGATCAGGTCATTGCTGAACACATGGGTTTCCGTGATACTGCCGAAGCGGCTGTGCAACGGAATATCCAGCGGAAAGTTCAGGTTGTTAGGACCGGGCTGACCTCCGGTTTGTATGCCGTAAGAATCGGCCCCAAAAGGCTGGTACGTGTCGGAATTGGACCAGAAGAAGCGCTCCGACAATCGATCTTTGCCGCCACGGAATTCGCGATCCCAGTTCGCGGTGAATTGATTGTCGGTGAACTTGCCGGGGTCGGTAATAAGGAGAGGCCCAGTGTTCAGTTGACCATTCGTAAAGCCGGGTGTGCCCGCCACGGTGGGAAATAAATAGCCCGCACCATCCACGCCCGGGCCGAACTGCGTTCCTTTTGCCTGAAGCAGGGCCAGCGCGACCGGATCGATCGAGGGAGCGGTCGTTCCTCCGCAATTCACCCCACAGAAAAAAGTGCTGAGCAGAGTAGCCTCGTCGCGATTCGTGGGCAGCACGGGAACATTCGGACTATTGATATAGGTTCCCGGCGAGTCTCCGCTGCGCTGCCGCGTGCCTTGCAGATTGAAGTAGAAATAGCCGAGCTTGGCTGCGGGGCCAATGGGCCCGCCAATGTCGCCGCCGAAGATGTTCTGCTTGACGACTACTTTACCCAGAAAATAATCGTTCGCATCGAGCGCGGTATTGCGGAAATACTCCCACAGATCGCCGTGAAAGTGATTGGTCCCGCTTTTAAGGGTGGCGTTGATATTGCCCCCGCCATTGCGCCCCTGAGTAGCGTCGTAAAGGCTGGTGCCGACTTTGAACTCCTGGATCGCGTCCGGGCTGGGCAGAGGCGTGTAGGTTAGTTCGCCGAAGGCGTAATCGGCCACCGTGATGCCATCGATCAGATAATTATTATTGTCTTCTCTGCCGCCATTGACGTGCATGTAAACCGTGCCCCGGCCAAGCTGCGCCGCGCCGTTCAAGTCGGACGACGCGCCTGCGGAGAGCGTCAGCAACTGCTGGAAGTTTCGCGTAGCCAAAGGCAGATCGGTAATGGTCTGGGCGCCCAGCGATTGGCCGGTGGTGGCATCGGTGGTATTCACCTGCTCCACCTGGGATTGCACTTCCACAACTTGCTTCACCGTATTCACTTTGAGGACGGCGGTCATGCGCGTGGTTTCCGTGATGCGCACGACGACCCCGGGAAAAGTAGTGACGGGAAATCCGGAAGCTGTAACTTCCACGGAGTATGTGCCAACCGGCAAAAGCGTCGCCACGAATAGGCCGGATGCGTCGGTCGCGGTCTGGCGCAACACTTCCCCGGTAGCTTCATTCTTTACGCTCACCTTTGCATTCGCAATTACCGCTCCTGAGGCATCTTGAACTACGCCGCCGATCGCGCCCGAGGCGCCGCCTTGCGAGAACATCACTCCGGCGGAGAGCGTTACGAAAAGACTTGATGCCACCATCATCTTGCGAAGTGAATTCATCTTGTCCTCCGGTCTAGGCAATCGTCCTTAGCCCACGGACGGCGAAATTGGGTGGAACGACAGGGTGGTGCGGTAACAAGCGATATATCACGACCCTCCGCCGATGTTCAAGAAATATGCGCGCATATAACTACGCACACGACGAATACGGACGATCTGGATTCTTGATAGGGAAGACATTGCGTTGCTGTTAATGTTAGGCGAGCGACTGGCGTCGAGGCCGCGCCTATGGAAGAACGCGTCGGCATTTTGGCGGACTAATCTTCAACCGCCTGCGGCGTCATATCCGAAGGTTCGCCGCCGGCAACGGCTTGCGCGATGATCAACCGTCGCGCTTCGATGCGTATTTTGGGAAGCTGCAATCCGAACCACCAGGCGCCCACCAGCGATGCCACGCCTCCAACGGCCACGGTGACTGGAGCGCCCAACCGTTCGGCCACAGCCCCTCCCAGCAACGCACCGATCGGAGCCATGCCCATGAACATCATCGAGTAAACCGCCATCACGCGGCCACGCAACGCGTCCGGCACCATCACCTGGATCAGCGTATTCGAGCAAGCCATCTGCAGCATCATGGCGTAGCCCACCGGCAACAGCAAAATCACAGAAATCCAGAATGTATGCGACAGCGCGAAAATTATCAGGCTGGCTCCAAATCCCGCGCTGCACCAGGCCACCCAGCGGCCCAGGCCCTTCACTCCTTCGCGGAAGGCCAGAGTCAGCGCGCCTAGCAGAGCACCCACGCCGGTTGCGCCCATCAGGATGCCCAAGCCGCGCGCTCCGCCGTGCAGAATCTGGTCGGCAAAAATCGGCATCAGCACCACATAGGGCATTCCTACCAGACTCACCACGCCGAGCAGCAGCAACAGTGCGCGTATCGGGGCAGTGCGGTTGACGAAATGGAAGCCCTCCATCATGTGCTCGAACGGGGACGCCATGGCGGCGCGAACCGGGGTCTGCACTCTCATCAAAAGCAACCCGACGATCACCGCGATGTAGCTGACCGCATTGGCAAAGAAGCACCAGCCTTCACCAATTCTGGCCACCAGAATACCGGCGATGGCCGGCCCGATCACGCGCGCACCATTGAACATGGAAGAGTTCAGGGCGATGGCATTCATCAAATCGTCCCTGCCCACCATATCCACCAGAAACGATTGCCGTCCGGGAATGTCGAAGGCATTCACCACGCCCAACAAACTTGCCAGCACGAAGATCTGCCAGACTTGAATCTTGCCGGTCAAAGTCAGCGCCGCCAGAACGAAGGCGAGCAGCATCGACGCCACTTGTGTGGCGATCACGATCTGGCGGCGGTCGAAGCGATCGGCGGTAATCCCGCCCAATGGGGCAAACAGAAATACCGGAATCTGGCTGGCGAATCCCACCGACCCCAGCAGCAACGCGGAACCGGTCAGCCGGTAGACCAGCCAGGACTGCGCTACGGTCTGCATCCAAGTTCCAATCAGCGAGATCAATTGTCCGCTGAAAAACAGCTGGAAGTTACGGTGGCGCAGTGCGCGCCATGCTACCTGCCAACGCGATCCGCTCTCGGCGATCGTTTCCCCGCCTTTGATCTCCACGCTCTCTTGAATTGGGTTTTTTGACTCCGACACGTTGAGTTCCTTGGATGACGCCAACCCGGCTTTCGACCAACTATTACTTGAACCGGGTAGCCGGTTGGGCGCCAGATTTGCCGCATTGCCGGCATCGAAAGAATGGCAAATTTTTGACTTCCCACAGCGGCCGGACTGCGTTACAGTGGCAGTTGCTTTTTCGCCGGCGATTGCCTCAGGAAGGGCCGACCATGACGACGCCTCCGGTTGGTGTTGAACGCCGTATAGGGCAGCGCTTCGATTTTAACTTGCCCGTCTCCTTGCGTGACGCTACCACCGCAACCGAAGGACTCGGCTTCACCCAGAACCTGAGTTCCCGCGGCGCTTTTTTCTTCACCGACATCGCACTCATCGCCGGATCCGAGATCGAGCTTACGTTGCAGATGCCCTCCGAAATCACCCTCGGCGAAAATATGCGCGTTCGCTGCCGGGGCCGCGTTTTGCGCATCGTAAAACCTGCAGATAACGGCTGGAAGGCGGAAGGCCCGGCCGGAACCAGATTACCCGATGTGAAGTCGACGGAAACCAGGATTGGCGTGGCCGTCTGTTTGAACGGATACGAATACCTTCCCGAAGCCGAGGACAGCTCTGCCGAGTTCCGTCGCATTTCCGCGCTGCACGGTCCCGTCGAGACCGATCGTCCGGTCACGCCCTCGCCTGTCAGTCCGCGCGACGCGGCCCACTAGCCCTGAATATTGATTTCGTTTGCGCCGCGGATGCATTTACGCTTTCTTTGCAGCATGCCCATCTCGACTATTTCAGTTTCAAAACCTTTCTCGGAGTTCCGGCCGCACTTTAGTTCCTTAATTGAGCCTCAGCCCTTTTCAAATTCTTCGAGTTCGCTTAGAATGCTTTCACTTGTGCGGCGTCGTTTGGGGGTTGTTCCTGCGGTGCACCTGTCCCTTAGGTTTGCAATCTTGCCGATCGATGCTTTGAGGTTTCCGCGCGAAAGGGTGTGCGTGTCTGCCCTTGCCAGGTTACTTATGTCACTTGGCCCGAGGTAGATTCCCTATCTAACATGCAAACACCGAGAGAAACCAGCGAGAACCGCGCCATGCATGGGATCGCCGTAGCGCTCCTGACCGAAGACCGGGAACACCTGTCGCAGTTGCAAAATCGTCTGGAAGCGACACGCCTGGCCCGCGTGGTCTTCAGCAGTGTAGCCTTCCCTGCCGGGCCCACCGATTCGATCCTGCGTCAGATTCAGGATTTGCGGGCCGAGGTGGTAGTCGTCGATATTTCTCCGGAGAATCCGCAGCGCGCCATCAAGGCCATCGAACTGATCCAGGCGAACACTTTGCAGCTGGCGATTTTTGCCAATGGAACCATGCAGCAACCGGCCACAATCGTGGCCAGCATGCGCGCCGGAGCCGGCGAGTATCTGGATGACGGCGCAGACTCTGAGGCGCTGCTCGAAGCTTTAACCCGATTCAGCTCCAACCGCACCCGTACTCGCAGCGGAGCCGGGAAGGCCCGCATCTTTACCTTCCTCAGCGCCAAAGGAGGCGCCGGCGCCACCACGGCCGCCGTCAACACCGCAGTCGCGCTGCAGCAATCTCATGGCAATGTTGTGCTGGTGGATTTTGCGCCGGTGGGCCATGCCCAGGTGCATCTCAACTTGCGTCCCAGCTTCGGAGTGCCCGACGCGCTCCAAAATTTGCATCGCCTTGACGCTTCCCTGCTCGAGGGCCTGATGACCACGGCCAAGGATGGCTTGCATCTTCTTGCCGGTCCGCAGCAGCCTTACCAGTCGGCGCCCACCCCCGCGGAACTGGCGCGCCTCTTCGATCTGCTGGTGAATCATTATCGCTACGTCGTCATCGATGCCTCCAGCCGCCTCGATGCCACCACGCGGCTGCTCTCGGATCTATCGAACGCGGTTCTGATGGTCGCTCAAACCGACGTGGTCTCGCTGTGGAGTGCGGGCCGCATCCATGCTTTCCTTGAAGAAGGCGCCGGCCGCAACCGGCTGCGCATGGTTCTGAATCGCTACAAAAAGATTCCCGGCTTCACTGACGAAGATATCGAACACTCCACCCGCTGCAAGGTCTTGTGGAAAATCCCGAACGCGTTTCAGGCGGTCTCTCCCGCAATCGACCACGGTACCCCCGTGGTTTTGCAGGAGAGTCAGGAAGTAAGCCGCTCGTTCCGCGCTCTGGCGGCTGCGTTGGCAGAAGCGTCCTCCACGCAAGAAGGCGGACTCGATCTGGTCTATGCTCAGGAAAAGTCTGACGTGAGAAAGAAAGCCGCAAGCCGGCTCGTCGTCTCTCCCGCCCGCGCCGGACAGTAGCAGCCACCGCCCGATACCTGGTCCCTATGAACGCGGCGCGCTATCTTACTCCCCAACTCTTCATTCTTCATTGTTCATTCTTCATTTTTCATTCTTCGAGCAAGGGCTGTGATATCAACGGCTCTTCCCGGATCAATTGTTGACGGGAACTTTTCCTCTCGTCTCGATGGCATCTTCGCGGGAGTGGCCGCGAACAAGTGCTCCGCCGAGCGCCACAAGCGGCGCCAGAGTTCCCAGGAAGATCAGGTGATACCAGACTGGAAACTTCAGCCAGAGTTGGGTGTGTATCGGGATGAACATCGCGAGAATAATGCCGCCCAGCACCCATGGCAGCTTGGTTCTTGACTGCGCGATTAGACCGGTTGCGGCGCCCGCAGCCAGCGACGCGAGCGCGCCCAGAATCAGGCGTGCTACTTTCATACCTAGTGTGAAAGTCATCGCCGGTTCGGCCAAGGCATAACCTGCAAGTCCGGCGCGCAGCCCACGGTTGAGCAGGGATGCTACAAGCACCCAGACGGCGAGGCCGGCAATCAGAGCCAATATCGATCGTTTCATATACATCTCCTCACGGAGTCGCACAATAATAGTCTAATTGGAATAGTATACTCAGACTATGAAAGCCGAGCTACTGATCCTGGGAGTTCTGCATAGGGGTGATTTCCACCCATATGAAATCAAGCGGCGGCTGAGAAACGCTATGGTTGAGTGCTATACCGATGTGGACGTGGGTACCTTGTATTACGCCATTGGGCAACTCGAAAAAGACGGGCTCATCGTGGAGGTTCGAAAGGAGCGCGTGGCCCGTGGAGGCATGCGGACCGTGTACGGGATTTCGGCCTCTGGAAAGCGTCGATTTCAGCAACTCCTGAACGAGCAATTCGCGGCGGAGGGGTCGGTAGCAGAAACGCTTTACGGTGCAATGCTTTTTTTACACTTCGGCAACCTGACCGTGATCGCGGACCTGCTGCGTATGAGAATTGTCCGAGAGACAGACGCGATTCGAGAGACTGGCAAGATTCGGAAACAACTCAGGCGGATTCTCTCGACCGGCGCGCTTCATCTTCTACAGCATCTTGATCTTCAGCATCGCCTCGACCGAAAGTGGCTTCGCGCTGTGCTCGCGGATGTCGAGAGTGGGCGCGTGCGTGACATCACAAATCCCAAGCTCCTGGCTAATAACGAAGGGCGAGCGGATCGGATCAGACGTACTAAGCGATAGTGGTTCTTCAGTTCGTTACCAAGCCCGAACTCAATGCTCCTTGCTAATTTCTGGCGGGTGGTGGGGGTTCCTCCGGAAACATTTTCAACACCACTTCGCGGGAGTGAGACGTTACTTTCTTCTCCGCGTCGCTGACGTTATCGGTCAGCGTTCCTTTCAGCACGTAACGGCCCTCGTCTGAGGAGCTTTTCTCTTCGCCGCGTTCCACAGTTCCCTTGAATTCGAACCATAGCCCGTGCACCGCGTCGGTTGTGAAGTTCAGCTTGTTGCCTTCCAATTTGCCGCTGCGGAAAAATTGATCGAGAAACGCCCTCTTGTCGCTTTCTCCTTCCGAGTAGCGGGATATAAATCCTGTCACTTTACCGTCATCTTCCACGCTGATCTGCACGAACTCACCATCCTCCAAAAAACTGTACATCCCGGAATACTCTTTGCCGCCCTTCGCCTCAGGCTCGGCTGTGGGGGGGTTCCGGCGGTCGGTGCAGAA
Source organism: uncultured Acidobacteriota bacterium (assembly GCA_963756015.1). Lineage (GTDB taxonomy): Bacteria > Acidobacteriota > Terriglobia > Terriglobales > Acidobacteriaceae > Sulfotelmatobacter. The sequence goes on along the minus strand of CAVWMB010000006.1, from coordinate 4,374,023 downwards.
GCCTGGGACGCCTGCGCGGATGCCGCAGAACCAGAAATACACGCGGCGAAGAGCACAGCGAGAATGGCGCACAACATTTTCATAAGAAAGTCCTTGGTCCCATCCATCGTACTACCAGGACCAAACACAGACCTGCCCTCCCGACTGCCAACTATCCGAGCGCAGAACCTTCGTAGCATCTAAGATAGAGCGATGCGCGAAGCGCCGGGCATCCTCGAAGCAGCGCCCATCGAACCGCCGGCAGACGATTTACTTCTGATTGCGCCCGATGGCGGGTCTCATGCCTTTCGCGACTTTGTGCAGAACTTCCGCGAACTATTTAGCCGGAGCGACTTGACTGCGGTTGACGGCTCTTCCGCGACGTTCTGGCCAGACGTTTTCGTCGAAGCCAGAGTGCCTTGGCTTCGCTTCGGGCAATCCGGCGCGTATCACATTCTGGCGCTCGCGCTGGTCTGGGCGGGATCGCGATTCCTCGCCATGCAGCCTCGCATAGCTACCCAGAACACATTCACACGTGCCGACGTTGTCTACTACCAGCCCTCCGAGTATCTGCCTCCGCTTGACACCCGAGAGCCGACGCGGGCGGCTATACAGAAGTCTGACCCGGAATACTCTGCCCAGCCCATCATTTCCCTGCCTCCGGAAGCCCGCAACCGCACGCAAACTGTGGTCACGCCACCTGAAGTGCAGCTACAACACGAAATTCCTTTGCCCAACCTCGTCGCATGGCAGAGAAAGCCTCAGATCCCAATCGCACCGGTCCCGATTGTTCTGGCGTCGGAGATATCGCGCCTGGCTCCGCGAATCGAGAGGCCTGTCATCGCTCCGCCGCCGGATGTGGCTGACCCCATGCGAGCGGCGACGGTGAAGGGCCCGCAATCTGCTGTGATCGAACCCCCGCCCGCCCTGCAGGCCGACTCCGCCAGGCGTCGGGGCGACATCGATATCGGACGCAGTTCGGTGATTGCGCCCGCTCCGCAGCTTACTCTCGACCAACAGCGTGTCGTCATGGCAAGAAATTCCGCAGCCTTCAGCCGCCAATCTCCGCAAATCATCGCACCGCCGCCTGCCATGGCTGAGTCCGCAAGCTCTCGATCGCGCAGGGGACTGATCGCGCTGAACCTTCATCCTGCCGTGAGCGCACCACCTGAAGCGGTCGTGGGTAATCGTCATGGCAGTTTCGCAGCGACGCCGGAGGGGCATCGTGGCGCGTCGGGCGCAGCCGCCGGCGCGAGCGCTGGCAGTGGAAAAGCAAACGGAAGCGAATCGGCAAATAAGAAAATCGGCGAACTGCCATCTGGACTCTACGTGGGCAAGAACGCTTACGCGGTCAACCCGAACCTGATCGCGAATCTCCGCCCGCCCCGCCTTTCGGCGCACACGTTGCAGCCAGACACCTTGCAGCCAGACAATCAGACGAAGCTTTCGCAGGAGGAGCGGGCTCTCTTCGGCGATCGCAAATTTTATTCTCTCAGTCTCAACATGCCGAATCTCAATTCCGCCGGCGGCAGTTGGATCATCCGCTTTGCCGCGCTCAAGGCCGATTCGAATTCCGCTGATTCCAATTCTCGCGCGACCGCTCCAAATGCATCTTCCGGCGATCTCTCCGCGCCGTCGGCCACGAGAAAATTTGATCCCGCATATCCTCTGGAATTGATGCGGCAGAACGTGGGCGGAACCGTCATCCTCTGTGGCGTGATCCACGCCGACGGCACGGTGGGTAACATCCGCGTGCTGCGCAGCGTCGACGAGCGTCTCGATCGCTTCGCCAGCCAGGCTATCGCCAAGTGGCAATTCCAGCCCGCCATGAAAAACGGCATGCCGGTGGATGTGGAAGCTACTTTTTGGATTCCTTTTCAACCGGCGCGGACCGGGTCAAACTTCTGAGCACGATCCTCTGAACCTGCGCGCTTGCCGGAAAGAGTTTACCGCGACGCCGCTTTCTTTTTTTCCAGAGCGGCGTAGATTGCGGGGTCGGTGCAGATTTCGTAGTAGTTGCGGTCGGTCCAGCCCTGCACCGAGAAATCTTCGGCGTTCACTCTGGGCACGCGGCTCTGGCGCACGACAATCTTGCGGAAAATGTCGCGGTCTACCGGGACGGTTCCACTTGAGAGCCGGTACTCTCCCTTGTCCGACGCGGCCGATGGCGGCAGCTTGACCGCGAGCGGCACCAGTGAAATTTCCTGTTCGAGTTTGCGGAAGGCAGCCTCGTTCATGCGAATACCGCCCAGGTTATAGCTGATTACCGAATCCTCGGGATTCCCCGACTCTACCGCGTCCGCAGCCTGAAACACATAGACGTGAAACGGTCCAGCCTGCGGCTCCATGATTTTGCGGGCGCGTTTGTTGCACGAAGAAAGACGGTCGCTTTCATTCAGAGCTTCAGAAATCATGATCTGGTGTTCGCCGTCCATCAAATACAGCGGCGCCGATTCCTGCAGAGTTATGCCTACGCCCAACTCCAACTCCGGCATCCCCGAGCGTTGCATCAATTCGTTGTAGCCGCGGACGATCTCAATCATCTCGCGGGCCAGCACGCATGCCCGGCTCACCGCGAGCTCGGGCTCTCCCGAACGTTCGAGAATCGCCAGGATAATCGCGTCGCCTTCGAGAAATACTTTTTGCGCTCCGTACTTGCCCAGAAGCTTGTTCACCGGATCGTAAAAATTCAAGCTGAAGTAGGAGGCCGGATTCAGCCCTTTTTCCATTAATGTTCTGGTCAGCCGCGTGGAATCGCGCACGTCGGCCTTAAGCACGACATGCCGCAACACACGATTTTCCTCGGGCTGCTGTTGCTGCTCCTCGGGCAGGAGAAATTCGTAGAGCGTTCCATTCATTCTCGAAAGCTCGCGCACTTTTTCGGTGTTCACCAGGTTCACCGAGTCGAGCGCGGCATTCAGCGTCTCCAGTCGACGCAGATCGCGATGATATTGAGAAAAATCCTGCAGAAAGCGCGCCGCCACCTTGGCTCGCTCGGCGCCACGGCAGCCGGCGACCTTGCCCACCGCCGCATATAAGCTCGCAGGCGAAAGCTTGCCATGCTCCTGGATCATGCGCTCCACACGGTCGCATTCCACCCGCGAGATGAGCGCGTTTTTCAATTGCTGCGGATTAATCAGCGGCGCATACTCGCTCAGCAAAGGCACGGTGTGGTATGAGGCGACCACGCACTCCATCACCTGCTCATCTTCGAGCAGGCGTACCCACTTGGTCAGCCGCTCCTGCTGGGCAATGCCCTCGGCTGTGGAATCGTCAGGCGTGCCCGTACCGACCAGCGCACGCGCATTTTCTGGAGCGCACAGCCAGGAGTCGATCGTCTCCGTGGTAATTTCCTCCCCGTAGAGCGAGCGCACGAAATTCCAAACTACGTCCTGCAGGCGCGGGTACCGGTCGGCATCGCGATCCCAGTTGCCGAGCATGACGTAGTGTTCGGCGCACAGGTAATCGTCACGGCCATCCTCGGAAAATGCCAGGCGATTCACGAACAGGCCGTAGCTGGCCAGGGCCGCGCCGTTCGCCGTTCTATTTTTTTCTTCGCCGGCTTTGGCCTCTCCAAAGAAAGACCGCCGGGTGCGCGAGAGAGTTTCCTTTTCAATTTCGCGTACCGTCTCAAACAGGTCTTGCCCAGTCTTGCGCAGGATAATTTTTTTGCGCACCTGGAATGCCGCTACCAGGTCGCGGTACTCCACCGCCTTTCCCTGTCGTATGCCTTCGTAAGCCTTGAGCAGCACGCGGCACCGCTCCAGAACCTGGGCGAACTGCTGATTCATCTCGGCACGGAAAAACTTGGTCACGGCCAGGCGCGCCAGAAGATCGATGGAAATCTTTTCTTCCTTCTTGGCGCGGTTCAGGGTTGCCAGATGCAACTCGGCGAGCAGTGACTTCCAGTCTCCTTTTTCCACTGGGCTTCGGGGTGTCGGGGTTGCGCTAGCCGCGCTTCGCATCCACGATGGCCCCTGACTCCGCTGTGGAGCCTCTGCCGCCAGCAACCCCTCCAGGCTGCCGTGGCGCACGATCAGGCGCATCACTTCGGCGCGACCTGCATCCACAAAGCGGGAACTCAAGGCAACATCATGACGCAGGTTGTCGACGCCAACCGCCAGCCCTTCCATGATGATCGATGGCGTCGCCGCCATCAATTCCGGAAGTGGCAGCTTTTCGGGCTGCTTGCCGAGTCGAAAGATAGGGAGCCGTGGCATGTTGGAAGTTACTGATATGTCAGCGCATATCGAGGCTAGCATGCGCGGCGCGGGCGGCTAAAGTTACCTAGGTTATCCGCCCAGTTCTTACCGTGTGATCCTGGTTTGCCTTCCAGAACAACCGCAAGCAGCGTTTGTCTCTCTAAGGTTTGTGGATCGCGCGCTCGGTCGAAAAAGGAGTCGAAAGTTGAGCAAGATCGTGCTCGAAGGCGAATCGGTTGTGTTCGACGCCTTATTTGCAGCCCTTTTTATCCGCCGGGGCCAAGCCGGTATGAAGTGCCCGCGGGTAGCCCTTCGGCTATTGGTGATCAGCCTCGTGGTACTGCCGTTCGCGGCCGGAGGCTTGCGTTTTGCTCCTTCCGCGGCGGCCGAGGAACGTTCGTCCGAAAAACGTTCCGAAAAACGACCGGATACGGCCGGGACCGTGGCGGTCGCCGGCAACGATGGCGCTTTCTTCACTGCCTTTGTTTCCGTGTTGCGGAACCCGCGCTGCATGAATTGCCATTCCCGCGGAGATTATCCCCGGCAGGGAGACGATGGGCGTCCACACGCCATGAATATACGTCGCGGTCCCGAGGGGTTTGGAGGGCCGGCGGAAGAATGCAACACCTGCCATCAAGACCACAATCTCGGCGGAGCGCATCTGCCGCCGGGCGCGCCGGGTTGGCATCTTCCGCCGCCAAGCATGCCGATGATCTGGGAGGGACTCACCGATGCCCAACTCTGCGAATCGATCAAAGATCCGAAGCAAAATCGGGGCCGCACCCTGGATCAACTCGTCGAGCACCTTACGGAAAGTAAGCTGGTACTGTGGGGCTGGAATCCGGGCCAGGGTCGAACCCCTGTACCCATGCCGCACTATGAATTTTCCGCGAAAGTAAAGCAGTGGCAAGCCGCAGGCGCGCCGTGCCCGGCCAACTGAAGCTGTTACAGACTTAATTTTCAGGTACGAGATACCCGGTTACTGGCTCTTGATTCTCGCCGCCTCGAACTCGTCGCCCTTCTGCCAGCCGACAAGAGGCGACAAGCTTGCCGCCTCCCAGCCCAAAGCAAATCCAAAGCGGGCCATCGCGGCGTCGCCGACGAAATTCATTTCTGGATGGTATTCGTCACTCGGCTGGTGATAACGCTTCTCTACGAATTCCTTGTCTTGGGCCTGCCCCCAAGCCTCGTCATGGCCCTTGAATTTCAATCCCTGGTTGATCGAGAAAGCCGGAATGCCCACCCGAGCCAGACTGAAATGATCGGAGCGGTAGAAGTGTCCGGCTTCCGGCCGCGCATCCGGACGGATCGCCAGGCGAAATTCTTTCGCGGTGGCCTGCACCCATGGATAAAACGTGGTCCTCTCAGCCCCTGAAACTTCAACTTCTTCCGGCGCTCCCAGCGGCTGCACCGCGTCGAAATTCAAGTCCAGCGCAATCTTCCCCGCCGCAACCGGAGGATGCTTGCCTAGATATTCGGACCCGAGCAATCCCTGCTCCTCGCCCGTGACCGCTGCGAAAATCACCGAGCGCCCGGGACGATCTTTGGCCACGCTGAAGGCGCGAGCCAGTTCCAGCAGAATGCCGCAGCCCGTCGCATTGTCGGCGGCGCCGTTATAAATATTGTCGCCTGGCATATCGGGGCGAATGCCCAGGTGATCGTAATGTGCGGTGAACATTACCGCTTCATCTTTCATTTTGCGGTTCGAGCCGGGAAGCATCGCCACCACGTTGTTCGACTCAAAATTTCGCACCTTGCTTACTATGTGCGCCTTCAGCTTCGCACCAAGATCCACGGGATGAAAATCGCGCGAGCCCGCATCCGCCATCATCTTGTCGAGATCCATGCCGGAAGCCGCCGCCAGTTTTTTCGCCACATCCAGCTGCACCCACGAAGCGACTTTCAACGCCGGACCTTCCAGTTTCAAATAAGATTTCTCTCCCGCGTCCGAGTTTCGCACCACATCCCAGGGATAACTCGCCATGTCTTCCTTGTGGACAAGAATTACGCCCACCGCCCCTTTACGTGCCGCCTCTTCATACTTATAGGTCCAGCGGCCGTAATAAGTCAGGGCCTTGCCTTTGAAAAAATTGGGATCGTCCGACGGCGGCTCATTCACCAGCATCAGCAGAACCTTGCCGCGCACATCTGCGCCTTTGTAGTCGTCCCAATGATATTCCGGGGCCTCAATACCGTATCCGACGTAGACGATCTCGGCGTCAACATCGGATTGCGGCTGCTGCGTCTGGTCGGAGGCCACGTAATCCTCCAGCGGTTTTAGATTCATGGCTGCGCCTTGCTTCGGCAAGAGCGAAAAACGGGTTTCGGGAAGAGTTGTAACTCCCACCAGCGGCAGCTTCTGCAGGTAGGACCCGTTGTCGCCGGCAGGCTTCAATCCATATTCCGCCAGCTGCGTGCCGATGTATTCAGCGGCAATGTCGCCGCCGCGCTGGCCCGTGCCGCGGCCTTCGAGAAGATCAAGCGAGAGATAGCGTACATGCCAGCGAATGTGTTCGGGATCAATGGTCTGCATCGCGGCGAACGCTGCCGAAGGCAGCCGAACCGAGATCGCTTCGCGCTTCGCCGCAGCGGGAGCCGGCGCCGCACCCCCGGCCGCCAGCATCGGCAAAGCTATCGCGGCGATCGCACAGACAAGAAAACTCCTGCTTGCAATTGCTTGTATGGTCAATCCTCTCCCCCGGCGAAGTGGCGTTCGGCGCGGAAGCATTTCCTTATAGTCAGAAATGTCTGTTGTAAAGACTGAAGGAATTGTAAAGGATAAGCAGGGCTTCGTCGTTAGCGGGGATCCGCACCATAGGTCAGTTCCCGCCGAGAACCTTCAGACAGCCACCCTCGTGTACCTGCGGTTGCTTCCCTTGTGGCTTCGCTTTTCGTGAAATGTCCCGCGACCGCGGGATCAATTTTTCGAGCTTCAACCGGCGCGGAAATCCCTCACATCTTCGCCAGGCTTGAATATGAGAGTCGGCGCCGATTTCCCCAGTTCGGCCATCTTACGGCTAATCTGTTCGAAATCGGCTTTCACCCAGCCGACGCTGGAGATCTCGATTTCGCCATCTGCCGCAACCCAGAAAATAGAGGGCACGTTCGTGAGTCCGTATGAGTTGGAGACGGCATACTGGTTGGTGTCTTCGAGCAGCACTGGAAACGTAACACCGAATTCTTGGTTGAACTCGGCGGTCTGCCTGGCATCGTTCTGCGAAACCCCGATCACCTGGACGCCGTTATTCCCGTACGCCTGCTTCAGCCGTTCCAGAAAGGGGAAGGTATATTGACACGTGGGACATCCCACCTTGAAAAATGCCAGCACCACAGGTCCCTTCGCCAACTCACGGCTTAACACAAAGCCCTTGCCGTCCATCGCTTTCAATTCAAACTCGGGCGCCTTGGTGCCCGCGGTCAGTGCCGCCATTGGTCGTCCTCCGCTTCGTGATCCTAGAATTCGCCGCAACCAGCTTCGTCTACTTTTTTCAAATGCTGTCTTCATTTTAGATGAGGCTCAACCGAGAATAGGTTTGTCGGTCGAAATAGGTCTGCCATTTGAGATTATTTCTGCTCTTCGAAGAATTTTTCTGGTTAACCCCGTCAAGGCAACCTGCCCAAGTCTCCGGGCTGGGATCCACTGGCCGTCGGGCAATGGCACAACGGCACGCCACACTCGCACCGTGTAATCCGTCAGCGTAATCGAATGCTTTAAGGTGAGCAACGGTGCGGCTCCGTATCCGGTAGAAATTTCCGGCAACTCCCACATGCCGGGCATCAGCGATGCGTCAAGCGGCCTCTGCACCAGAAATACTTTCTCCTCCCGCGATCCTTCATTCCGGCGATCCAGAGCATAGTGAATCTCTCGCTCCTTCTGTACTGCGGTCCTGCTTGCGCATTGGAATTCCCCGCGCGTCATACACAGCTCGATTACAGGACACGTCAAACAGCCCGGCGCTCGCGGTGTACATACCGTCGCACCCAACTCCATCATCGCCTGGTTGAAGTCACCGGGCCTTGAACCATCCAGAAGTTCGCCGGCAGCCTTCCAAAATTCTTCGCCCGTCAACTTTCGTCCCGAGACTCGCTGCAACACACGCTCCACGTTTCCATCGACCACTGCCGCTGGCTCGGCAAATGCAATGCTTGCGATTGCAGCGGCACTATAGCGGCCAATCCCGGGCAAGACTCGCAATTCGCATTGCGTCGCCGGTAGTTTGCCGTCATGCTTGCGCACGATTACTTTTGCTGCCGCGTGCAGCATACGCGCCCGGCGGTAATATCCCAGGCCGCTCCAGGCCGCCAGCACGCTCGCCTGGCGCGCGGCCGCCAGTTTCCGCACGGTCGGAAAGCGTCGCAGGAACTCCTGATAGTGCTCGATGACGGCCGCCACTCGCGTCTGCTGCAGCATGATCTCCGAAATCCACACCCGGTAAGGATCACGATTCTCGCGCCACGGCAACTCGCGCCGATGACGGCCATACCATTCCAGAAGGCTGCGGCGAAACCGCACCCGCTGGGGATGAGCAAGTACGCCGGCATTGGCTTGTGGCTTCTTCACGGCTGGCTTCTTCATGACTCCCAGGCTGAAGTTCTCCTTCACCAAATCCAGTAATACGCTCGGATCACGAAATCCCGTCCTTTACTCCAACCGCCGATGCGCTGCTATTGACCCCGCTCCCAGAGCACGAAATAATAACAGGGCTCGGCATCCGCAATATATTCGCGTGCGGTCATTCACGCTCAGCAGCGAGGAGAATTATGAACGACTTCAACCGCAAGGTGGAAGACGCGTCGGCACGCGTCTCGAAGACCGTCGCCGAAGCTGCCGACCGGATCGAGAAAGAGATACCCGAGTTCATCAAGTATTTGAACGACGAGGTGATCCCCGCCGTGCGCCAGCACTCGACCAAAGCATTGCGCACCGCCAGCACGAAGCTCACCGAATTGGCCGACTACATGGAACAGCAAAAAGCGTCGCGCAAGTGAAGACGCACCGAGCGACGTTGGTTCTTCTTGTCGGCATTCTGGGCCTGTTATCCGTGCTGTGGACGCTGGTCGGCTGCGGTCATCCCAAGCAGGCGCGGGTTGATGTTCCTCCTGCTCCAGCTGCAGGTTCGGCAAACGAGCCTGTCGCACGCCCGAAGGGCGCCGCCAAAAATGACGGTTTGCCCGGCGCCGAAGAAAACGCCGCCGATCTCGCTGAGCCCGCCATTCCCTCCGGCGCCACACCGCTGGCGACCGAAGTCGGCCGGGCCAGTTGGTACGGTCCCCCTTATCACAACCGGCGCGGATCGAATGGCGAAGTCTACAACATGCACGCCATGACCGCCGCACACCGCACCCTGCCGCTGGGCACCATCGTGCGCGTCACGAATATGAAGACCGGCCACAGCGCTTTAGTGCGCATCACCGACCGTGGACCGTTTATTTCCGGCCGGCTGATCGATTTATCCTTAGCTGCCGCGCGCAAGCTCGACGTTTATCAGCCAGGAGTGGCCGAGGTGAAAGTGGAAGTCATGCAAACTCCGGCGCCGCTGGCGACGGGAGGAAAGTGGGCGGTACAGATTGGTGGCTTTCCCCACGAAGAGGCCGCCGACAAACTGGCTGAACATCTCATCCGTCGCTACCGCACGGCTAAAGTTCAACGCTTCCCCAGCCCGGCCGGAGACTGGTGGGTACGGGTCCGGGTGCTCGATGACGATCGCGCCCGGGCGCAGAAACTAGCCGCTGAAACCCACACTCCAGAAGGCGCTGTCTTCGTGGTAAGACTGGATTGACACCGCGCCTGAACTGACAATTCGACGGCGAAAGGCTTCTCATTTTCGCCAAGGAACTGACGAATGACGGACACAACCAGCAACTGCCTGTTCTGCCGAATCCTTCGCGGGGAAATTCCCGCGAAGAAAGTTTATGAGGACGAGCACGTGTTGGCCTTTGAAGATATCGATCCGAAGGCGCCGACCCATGTGCTGGTAATCCCGAAAAAACATTTTGCAGGATTAAAGGAGGCGCAGGCTGAAGATGCCGAGGTGATTGGTCGCTGTCACCTGGCAGCAGCGGAAATCGCGCGCCAGCGAAAAATTGAGAATGGATACCGCACCGTTCTCAACGTGGGCCCAGGAGCGGGACAATCCGTATTTCACCTTCACGTCCACCTCTTAGGTGGACGCCATCTCAGCTGGCCGCCGGGATAGGCAACCGTCGATCTCGATCAAGTGCTCTTGCCCTCGATGCGCTACTGCACCGTGGGATTTTCTTCTTCCGGGGCTCCGTGGCGGCGAAGCAGTTGCGGCAAGTTCTGTGAGAAGGCCGAGCGCGGCAGCACCATGTCGCAGCCTACCTCGTGAGCCTTCTGCTTCAGATCGCCCTGCACGTGGGAAAGAAACCCAATAATTGAAGTTCCCTTTTTGAGCTTCGCCTTCAGTTTGGGAATCAGCGTCAGCGGCTTGGCGTTGACGTTGTTTAGGTCGAAGATGATCAGGGAGGGTTTCTCCTCGCCATTCTGTTCCATGCGCTCCGCCAGGTCTTTATCGTTCTTGGCGAACTCGACCTTGACGTTCAATTTCCGCGCGGTTTCCTGAATTTTGGCGGCGAAGAACAAATCGTCGACGAAGGCAAAGATGCGCGAACTGGAATCCTGACCCGCGGGTAGAGGCTCCGGGTCGGCGGGAGCAAAGGGTGCGGCAAAACCGGGACGCGACCCACGGCGCGCTCCCTGGCCATTGTTGTTGCCGGCCAGCGCGGCCCGATAGCTGTGATCCATGGGCGCGGTATAGATGCCATCCTGATTGTGGCGGGCTTGGCTGGGGCCGCTCGGGCGGGGTCCGCGCTGATTGTTCTGGCGGCGTCCGCGACGTCGCCGGTTTCTGCCTCCTCCACCGGAGGGTCTTCCTGGTCCTGCGTTCATAATCCTCTCATAACTGCGCGGCCGGCACTCCGGCCCGGCGCAGTGTTGAAACATTCTGCAATTTCAGATTCCCCTTGGTTGCGGCGGGCTCTGATAATGTTGGGCGCACGCCCACTTTTTAGCAGGTCTTGCCGCAATTTGATCCCATCGATAAACCTTAAAGCAGCGAATGCATTCGGGGGCTTAGCTTACTTTCCATGCGCGATTGCGCTTTTGGGCTGGACACAATCGTGAGCACAACCGCAATCGTCCGCTACAAGGTGAAACAAACTCGTACTGAGCGAAAAACCTAAAAGATGCGTATCAGTTTCCGTTATCGGAATCCATCGCGCCGCCGGGAACGGCCTGGGGCGCGGAAGGCCAACGCGGGAACGAGGCCAATGAGAACAAATTAATCGTACTCGTACGTGGGCAGACGCGCAAGGGGTAAAGTGGGACCTTTTTTGCACAGGAGGACATGACGCTTAGTTTCGGGCCTAGACCCACTCGACCTGAGAAATCTGCGCAACCACTTCACTGACGGCAGTTCCAGCTTCTCCCCGGCGCTGACCCAGCCCTTATTGCGCGCCCACTGCGAGCGTCACCGTAAACGGAGCGTTCGAGTCGGCGATCGGGACCGCTCCACCGGTCGTAGCGTTGATGGTGACCACGTAGTTTCCAGGAGGCGTACCCGCATTCCTGAGGCTGTTATTGCTGTTGCTGCTGCCGCCGCAAGCACTCATCCAAAGCGTAGAGAATCCAAGAACTGCGATCAGGGTTAACAGCCGCAGGCTGCGCGCACGCGGCCGCACAAACACCACTCCAAATAAGCCCGGCAGCAGCATGGCATAGAAGATACGGCTGCGGCCAAACGGTGATGGCGCCAGTTGCGTGGTCACTGGTGTGGTCACCAGGCTGACGGTAACGGTGCTCGCGGTGGTCGGCTGGTTATTGTTCGAAACCTGGCAGGAAATTTCAGCTGTAGCGGGAATGCCGGAGCACGAATACGTAAGCGGCAAGGCCGTTGTTCCGTTGGTGGTAAGGAAGCCGGTTGTGCTGTTCACCGTAATCGGAATCTGTGCGGTTCCACCCACTCCAATGGGGAAAGTAGCGGCAGTCGACGAGATGGTGAAAGTCTCGGTAGTTTTCGTCACCGTCAGGCCAAAAGATGCGGAAGTGCTGGCCGAATTCACTGGAGTAATGGTTATGGTCTGCGCCGCCGTAGGCAGCGCCATATTCGCGGCGGTTGAGAAGGTCACGGTTGTGGTAACCGGATCGGTCCCGTCAAAATTAACGCTCGCCGGATTAAAGTTGCACGTAACCCCCGCCGGCAGACCGCTGCATCCGCTAGGGCTGAAGTTGACAACCATGGCCGTCGAGCCGGTGATGGCCGAGATGGTCAAGGTCGCGGATACCGCCTGTCCCGCCGCAACTGTAAGCGCCGCCGGACTGGGCGAAAGCTGGAAGTCCGGCTTCAGCGACGCAGCCCAGGCCACAGCCAGCGCGTTGGCATCGACTGAACCAAGCCCGGTCACCTGGTCGTAACCAGTTCCGGCACTGAAGCCATATTTGCCGCCCGCAGGACAACCCGTGCTCCCGCTGGTACAAGGCACAATGTTATTGCCCGTAGTCACATCGTGAAATGCCGAAGGATTGCTGGCAGCCAGCCCGTAAAGAGTAGGGTTGATATTTCCCAGCCCTGACGATCCCAACTGTTCGCTGATCAGCGCGACGATACCGGCAAAGGTGGGCGCCGCCGCGGATGTCCCTCCCACAGCGGTAAGATCTCCGCCACTGCCGGTGCGGAAGCCGCTGGTGCAACTGGCTACGACTGTGCCATTCGCTCCGTCTTCCGAGCAGAATAAATAAGGGTCGTGGTCGGGCGAGGCGTTGAGCGCGAGGTCGGGCACATCGCGTTTGCCGTCGCCCGGCACGCCCGTGCCCGTCTGCCATGATGGCTTTGAGAAAAAGATGCTGGCGCCCCCACCGGAAGCCAGAATGTCTCCGCCGGTATTGTCTGCGTTGGTGGTGTCATTCCAGCTCGTCTCTGGAATATAGGAAAGTGCGGAGGAAATAGTGTCGGTGCCGCCGGTCGTACCACTCCAATACGTTGTAGCGGCTGCGTTACCGCTGGTAACCGTGGCCGCAGGATCGCCGGTGAACTCTGTTCCCCCCATTCCGGTCACTTCAGGAATCGAGGCCGGCATATCAACCGCGAGCCCTTGCGTCGCGGATGTAACCTGGTAGTCACAGTCGGCCGCGCCCGAGTCGCCCGACGCCGAAATGACGGTTTGTCCCTGAGTGTTCGCTTGCTGAATCCACCCCTGCATGGTTTGGGCGAAGGAGAGTCCGACGGCCGACTCGCAGTTTCCATAGCTATTGCTGATCACTGGCGCAACATTGTGGTCGATCGCATACTGCAGGGCGTCAAACGCACCCAGTTGGCGGTTCGTGCAGGTGTCGCCACTCTCCAACCCCGCATAAACCAGAGTGATGCTCGCGTTCTTGGCTACCGCGCCCGACCACTCTACATCCAGATCGGATTCGCCTTCGTCTCCCGCGCAACGGGTTGAGGTTCCGCCGATCAGAAGCAGCGAGGGCGCCTTGGCGGCTAAGCCCGCAGCGCTGCGGAAGTTCGCTGCGTCAGTCAGGGCGATGGAACTTTGCCCGGTTAGCGCAATCTTCTGTCCGGTCCCGTCTGCACCTCCGGTATAAATTGGCTGCAGGTCGTAGAGAGTGGTGAAATCGCCGGGCGTCACGAAATGATCGCCGGAAATATGAGAAGTAAAATTCGGATTGGCTCCGCCGGCTGCGATTTTTCGAACCATGGCCCGCGGTTTGGGCTGAAAATTATTCAGATTCCGCACCGCCAGCGCAACCCCCACGAGCGCGGCTGGAATTGAGGGTTCGGCGGCATTTGCATAGTGCAATTCGCCATCGACCAGGTAATTATGAATTTCAACCCGGAACGCCGCTTCGATTTGCGCAACCGTGCCTGCAAAGAATATTTGGTTGCGGCCGTTGGCAATGCGCGTAACCGTCAGCCCCTGCGATTGCAGCCAGGAAACCACCTTGTCGATGTCGTTCTGCGACATTCCAAAGCGATTGCCGAATTGCGCCGGAGTCAGCCATTTGTGATAATTCGGCGAGCTCGCATTCTCTTGCTGCGCAAGCAGTTGGTCGAGCGCGCTTTGCTGCGCGGCGGAGGGTTTGAACACCAGCGAGACCGCGCTCAGCATGCGGCTGCCATCGGCTCGGCCCTGGTCGAATTCCGTTCTGGCCAGGTCATGCATGTTGCCTTGGAGTTGGACCATCTGGCCGGGGTCAACGGCGCCGGCGACGCGATCAGTTTGCGCCGCCAGACACAGGGTTGGAGCGAGAAGCAGAAATAGGAACTTCCAAGAACGCATGAAATCTCCGTCTGGGATCCGGGGGTTTTATGTGCCGTTTGTTTCTTAGCTTATACGGCTTTCTAGCCACTCTGATCAAGTTTGGTGGCACGAAGGTTGTACGACGGTCGAAAAGTTACAATCTGAGCGGGAGCGGCGACAGGCCTATGCATTGCGATCCAACTCCGATTCCTGAGCATCCCGGCGGGGTTGGAGCGTCCATTCTCCAGCTATCTGGCTGCCGCCAAAGACAGGCCGCAAGCGGGTTGGGTTCCCACAATCCTCGGGCAATCCATGGGCATCCAAATCTCAGTCCAGAACTGTCGAATCAGAACTATCGAATCAGGACTATCGAATCAGAACTATCGAATCATGACTGTGGGATCACGATTGTCGAATCAGGCCGTCGAATCTAGAAATATCTCTCGGAGAGAATCCATGCGCAAGTTCCCCAGTGTTTCTGCACTGATTGCCGGCGCGCTATTCCTGCCGCTGGCGCTGCTGTTTGCCGCCGATGTTGATACCCAGTTTCATAACGCACCGGAGTCCACCAAGGCGACGAAAAATCCTTACCTAGGAAACGCCGCAGCCACACAGGCTGGTAAACGCCTGTACGCCCGCAATTGCCTGTCCTGCCACGGCAAGATGGGAAAAGGCACGGGTAACGTGCCTTCGCTGGTTGAGGGAAAACTCGATGCGGTCGCCCCCGGAGAAGTGTTCTGGTTCATCACTCGCGGCGACAAAGATAACGGAATGCCCTCATGGGCGCAATTGCCCGTCAAAGAGCGCTGGCAGATCGTGACCTACGTCAAAGGCATGGAATCTTCCCCGGCCTCGCCTGAGGCAAACTCTGCTCCGGCTGATGCGAGCACATCAAAGTTGAAAGCACCGCCGCCGACGCCTCCATTTACCGACTTCCGTTACGAAAAGCCAGGCACGGTCCGCAAAATTACCGTAAAGGATCTGCCGCAACCTTACGCGACTTCATCCGCGGAGAACGGCCCGAAACTAGTCGGCCGCCCCGATAATGTCTGGCCCGTGCCGCTTGCTGGATTCAAGGTGGACCTTTATACCTCGGGACTCGAAAATCCTCGGACGTTGCGCACGGCGCCGAACGGCGACATTTTTCTGGCGGAAAGTGAGCCTGGGCGCATTCGTGTGTTTCGCGGCCTGACCAGCGATGGCAAGCCGGAGCAGGCGGCAGTTTTTGCCAGCGGCCTGCGCCGCCCCTACGGTCTGGCCTTCTATCCTCCCGGTCCTGACCCACAGTGGTTGTATGTCGGCAATACCAACGAAGTGGTTCGCTTCGCCTATCACAATGGAGATCTGAAGGCCAGCGGCTCTCCCCAACATATCGCCGATCTCCCGTGCTGCGAAGGCCACTGGACGCGCTCGCTGGTGTTTTCGCAGGATGGGAAGAAAATGTTTGTGGCCGATGGTTCAGGCTCCAACATCGACGATCCCGATACCCATCCCAATGAGAAGGACCGCGCCGACATTTTGGTCTGCGACCCTGAGAATTGTCGGTTGAGCGTGTATGCCTACGGCATTCGCAATGCCGGCGGCGGGATTGCCGTCAATCCGAAGACTGGCGAACTGTGGTGCTCAGTGAATGAGCGCGACGGACTGGGCGACAATCTGGTTCCTGACTACATTACCCATGTGCAGGAAGGCGGATTCTACGGCTGGCCCTGGTGGTACATGGGCGGACACCAGGATCCGCGGCACAAAGGCAAGCACCCGGAACTGAAAGATAAGGTAATTGTGCCGGATGTGCCGCTGCAGCCCCACAATGCATCCCTGGAACTGACCTTTTATGAGGGCGCGCAATTCCCGGCCGAATATAAGGGCGATATTTTCGCTTCCGAACATGGCTCGTGGAACAAAGCCGTGCGCGTCGGCTACGAAGTGATCCGCGTGCCACTTCACCAGACCGGCCATGCCAGCGGCGAGTATGAGGATTTTCTCACGGGCTTTGTGCTGCCCGATGGGAACGTCTGGGGCCGTCCCGTCGGCATAACCGTGGCTCCCGACGGTTCGCTCTTGGTCAGCGACGACGGTTCGAACTCCATCTGGCGAATCAGCTCCGCAGGCAGATGAATCGGATGGAGTCCGGTCGCCGCGATATTGGTTTTTTACTGGATCGACGGATGATAAAGGAGCCCGATCAGGCAGCGCCTGCCAGCGGGCTCGCGGACTCCTCACGGAATTTTTTCGCCGCGAACGTGGTGAGCACCACAAAAAGTGCCATCACCAACAGCTGCGCAATCAGAAACGGCGGTTCTTTCTGGGTTGGAGCCAGGGCTTTCAGCGCCGGCACTTTCTCGAAACACTGCACCACCAGAACGAAAACATTGAGGTAGAGCGCAATCGACGCGGTAATCACATACGTCCTGCGCCAGGGACCAGCGAGGCGAAGCGGATATCGCGCCACAATTGCAACCGCCAACATCACCAGCGAGATGATGCCGAGGATGTGCGAAGGCAGAAGATGGTCGAAGGGAAATCCGAATCCGGTCACGCTCGTCGCCACTGTCGTTGCCAAGAATAGCGCAGTCCAGCCATCGAGCCGCCTGCCGGTGAGCAATCCGAACATGACGATCAACCCCGAGCCGATTCCGACCAGGCTGATCAATACATGCAAGAAGGTATAGGTCGCTGTTGACATCCCAAAGATCATGGGGAGTCTCCTTTCAGCCCACGATGTTATACCCTCCGGAAAAACCTTGGCGGTTTTCGGCTCCGGCCGCTGCGACGGGTTGAGGATGTCCCGACTCTCGAATCCAGAATTTGAGTCACTGTTAGCGCCTCGAACTTATGGGATTACCGGGCACCAGGCGCAGGGTCAGGAAAGGATTTATAAGCTTTTCGTTCGGGAGTCCGGCGCGCGTCGGCCCATCGCGAGCTAACCGGGAAAGAACCCGCCGGTGCCGATCCAGAATTCCGCAAGCGACTTCAGATTCTTCTTGTAGGTACGGGTGACCGTATATTCTTTTCCGCCTTTGACCCGCAGGCCGTATTCCCCGGTGGGGAACGGCCTGATTTCCTCTACGAACGCGGAATTCACCAGCACCGAGCGATGGATCCGAATGAAACCGGTGGGCTCAAGCCTTTCCGCCACGGCAGAAATCGACTCGCGCATCAGGTAGGAACTCCCGTTCCGTTGCAGCGATACGTAATTGCCCTCAGCCTGAACCGTGATCACGTCACCCAGATTAATGAAGAGAATCCGCCCTTTGACTTTGATGGCAACCCGGAACGGTTGTTTTGCCAGCGCAAGCCACTCTCGAAATGCGTGCGGCGATCTCGCGACTTGTTCTTCGGCGGGCGGCGGAAAAGTGGGGCGGGACAGACTCATGGAGGACAAGCAAAATTCCTGAGTCCAGAATGATGCGAAAAGTGGTTGGTGGCAATATCCACTTGACGACATTTGGACATAGCCATTATGATCCGCCCAAATGAAGCGCGTGGCCTCCGGAATTTTGCCGATGATTGCGCTCGACCGGAAGAGTCCAATGCCGCTGCATCGGCAGATTTACGATGCCTATCGCAAGGCAATCGTAGAGGGTGGCTTGCGACCGGGGCAGCGGATTCCCTCAACCCGCGTGCTCGCGGCGGAACTCAAGGTTTCACGCTTCCCGGTCTTGAATGCGTACGGCCAGCTTTTGGCAGAGGGCTACTTTGAAAGCCGCGTGGGCGCAGGAACGGTTGTTTCCAGTTCGCTTCCCGACCAGCTTACTTCGAGCCCACCCCTCAGTTCGGGTGCAGCCGGGAGCCCTGCACGACATCCCGCAGCTCGTTCCATGCGCCCGCCTGGACCGCGATCGGTCGCACAACGCTGTTCGCTGCTGCCTGATCGCGAAAGATCCCCATGGCTAGCGGGTTGGGGGGCATTCGGGGTGGGGCAGGTGGCATTTGATCAATTTCCGCTCCAGGTCTGGTCCCGTCTGGTCGCGCGCCATTGCCGGAACATGAATGCCAAGTCGTCTCACTACGGCGACCGGATGGGGTTGAAAGCCCTCCGTGAAACCATAGCGAGCTACCTGCGAACCGCACGATCTCTGCGCTGCGAAGCGGATCAGATCATGATTGTCAGCGGCTCTCAGCAAGCGCTCGAGCTTTCGGCAAGAGTTCTGCTCGAGCCTGGGAGCCGGATATGGGTGGAGGAACCGGGTTACCACCTGGCACGAGCCGTCTTTGCTATCAACGGTTGTCGTCTGGTGCCGGTTCCGGTGGATGAGGAAGGCTTGGACGTTGCCGAGGGTATTAAGCGCTATCGCCAGGCGCGGGCTGCCTTTGTGACGCCTTCTCATCAATTTCCGTTGGGCGTAACCATGAGCGCTTCCCGCCGTTTTCAATTGCTGGAATGGGCCCAAAACACTGGATCGTGGATCATTGAAGACGACTACGACAGCGAGTACCGGTACGAGAGCTCTCCCATCCCGTCGTTGCAGGGAATCGATGCCAATGCTCGCGTCATCTACATCGGGACCTTCAGCAAAGTTTTGTTTCCGTCGCTGCGTCTGGGCTATCTCGTGATTCCACCGGACCTGGTGGACGCGTTTCTCGCGATCCGCTGGGCGATGGACCTCGGTCCCCCGAATTTCTATCAGGAGGTACTCACGGATTTTATTGGCGACGGGCATTTCGGGCGCCACATTCGCAGGATGCGCGTTCTCTATCACAAGCGCCGGGATGCGCTCGCAGCCAGCGTCGGCAACGAGCTAGGATCGATGGTCGAATTGGTGGGAAGCGAAGCTGGTATGCACCTGACCGTCAACCTGCAAAATGGAGCTAGCGACGTGAGCATTGCCGAACGAGCCTGCGGGCAAAACCTTTGGATATGGCCGCTGTCTCTCCACTATCTCGGCAAACCGTCGCGTCGCGGTTTCATCCTGGGTTTTGGCAGCACAGCAATCGAAGAGATTCCACGCGCGGTTCGCAAGCTTCGCAACCTGCTCGAAGCGAGATGAAAGTCTGTCACGCTGAGGGCTTCCAGAGAGCTGCCCCAAGTAACCTGCCGGGCCCGGATTCCTGCACGAAGACAACCACCCTGACATTCTTCGAATCGGTGCCGGGCTTGAGTTTCAAGCGAACCGTCTGTTCAAAACTCTTTCCCTTTTGCAGTTTCCCTATTTTTGTGAGTTGTTGCACCACGGCCACGTGCGTCAAATGCCGGCCGCCGTTCTCCCCACGCAATACCTGGGAATCCACGCGATTGAGGGCGATCGCGACGTAAACCTCTGCGTTCCGTTTGTCGGAACTTCCATCCGCCTCAATGCGTGCCTGAAGAACATCGGGACGGCCCGCCTCAATGCTCACCTCCCCGATCCGTATCGGATCTTTGGCGGTGGCGGCATCATCCTGAAATACCTTCATGATCTGCCGGGGATCGCCCATGCGCACCACGCTGGTTCCATCGACGATCATCTGCGGAGTGTAGGGAGTTTGCAGTCCCAATGCATGAACATAGGCGGCTTGGCGTTCGGTCATCGCCGCTGAAGAGTTCGGATCCTTCCAGCCATCGTGATCCCAATAGTCCACGTGCTCACTGAGGACGATCAACTGCTCGCCGGGAAAGGGTTGGGAGCCATCCATTTTTTCGAGAAGAGCGTCGGCGGGAGGGCAGCTGGAACATCCTTCAGAGGTGAACAGCTCAACCAGGACCGGATGCGCAACTGCGGTGGATGTATCGGCAGGCGTTGTCTGAGAAGTCAGAGAGCTGACCAATAACACCGCACCGATGAAAGACGACACACAAATACTTCGCCACATAGCAATATCTTGGGCGTGAACGGTTTCGGTGGCAATAGCCACTTGCCAGGTTCTTATCCTGACCACAGGCGAGATGGCCTACTCCAGCGTAGCCACCATGGTCTCGGCGTATGGTCTCGGCGTATGGTCTCGCCGTTTAGAGACAACGCAGGATGAAACCGATTGGATATTTGTGGATATCCGGGGTGGATTCCACATTTGCAATTGGTTAATGGTGGGCGCTATAGGATTCGAACCTAACCCGCCTCAACAAATAGTAGTACTTGCGGGACTCGGGTGGCAACCAAACGACCGCAACGGAAGCCAACGGAACAATTACTGGACACGAATCGGACACTGCCTAGATTCCGAGGATTTCTCGCCTTCAAAGCAATTCTTGGCAGACTCTCATAAACATCCGCACCACCCATGCACCAAGAAACCAACGCCCAAACAAGGAGAAGCGCTATGACGCCCTGCCGCCGAGCCGGCCGTAGGGCCTATGCCGCCGATGCGAGGTTCGATGACTCTGAAAGCACCGGAGACAGAATGAAAATCATCACGTTTGCGCGTGCGGAATGGATGGATGGCACCTATCGCGTGGTCGAAACCAAAGGGTATGAGTATCACGGACCACTCGCGTTATGTGATCGTTCACAAAGCGGAGTGAACGCCAAGCAAGCCGCCTCGAATAGTGCGTCGGACCAGGCCAACGCAACCCAATCGTTCGGAGCCACCAACACTGCGCTGAAGCAGTACTCCAGCAATCTTAACAACTACATGAAGTTTGGCCGGTCCACCTACGGCAAGAATGGAGAATTCGCGGCTGATCAGAACACAATCGCCAATAGCACTGCTGCGGCGGGAAACAAATCGATTCAAGGCAATCTCGCGCTGAATGCAATGCGCACAGGCGCGAACACAGCGAATTACGCTCCGACCGTAGCGTCGTCTCAGCGTCAGGGCGAACAGGACCTCACTACCCAATTAGCCAATGCGGACGCAACCCGACTACAGAAATTAACCAACGTCAATCGGTATGGCGTGCAGGCTTCCGCGCTGCCAGCCCAAGTGCAGGCGGGATTGTACGGAACGTCTCTCGGCGGATCAAACGCTGCCATGGGAACTTCGAACCAAGCCTCGGCAGCCGATGTCAGCTTTGCGGACACGTTGCCCGGAGATTTGACGGCAGCGATCGGGTCGGCTGGCGCGGTGGGTTCGGCAGCAATCAAAGCCTGTTGGGTGGCTGCTCGTATTTACGGCGGCTGGTACGAGCCTCGCACCGTTCTGGTGCGCGAGTGGCTCACCACGGAGTTTACCAAGAGCGCGTTCGGTCGATTCATCGTCGGGCTCTATATCAAACACGGCGAGCGTGCGGCCAAGAGTCGAACGATTGTTGCTCTGTTAAAGCCTTTATTCGATCTGGCGTTGCGCAAAGCGCGGAGGATGCGTGGCTGACGAACCAGACGACGACCAAGAAAGTATTTCTCATTGGTTAAAGGTCGCGGCACAGGGCACACCAGACCGAATCGTTCAACGATAGGGATAGTCCGCGCAAGTGTTCCAAAAACCCCGGCGGGAGACAGGTTGCCAAGTTGCTGATTCTTTACGTCGGGAATTGGTGGTCCACCACGTTCCAGAATCTGATGATTGTGGAACGACCGAATCTGAACTGAGGAGAGCCGTTGGTGCTCAATTCCATGCCGCAAATTGACCGCTTCTGTGTTCGCTGCAGATCGCAGATATCCGAAAAGCGAGTGGCGCGAGGCTCGTGTTTTTGCTCAGATGAGTGCCGGCGCCAGGACAAGATTGAACGCCGCCGAGCTCGAGCGCACAAATATTGCAGGCTTTGCCACAGAGGGCTTCCGCGCCAGAAGACAGCCCAGAGTGCCGAACCAATCGCTCCCGTTGAAATTACAGCCTGTGCGCCGGGCGCACATCCATCTCCGATGGGTCTTGGCCGCTGACCCTGCAAAGCGTTCTCTGGAACGGAGGTTGAAGTCAATCGATATACCAGCGATGCAAGAAAGGAGATGTGGGAGTTTGCGAGTAGCCAGGACGGAAACTCATCGCAATCCATTCGTCCACAAGGTCGTAATGCAGCTTCCGAATCATACTGGTGCTTTCTTCACGTCAATAGGCACGTTCTTTTCGAGCCTATACTTTGCCACGTCCCGAGTGATTAGTCTGACGTGGGTCGACTTAGGTAAGGCCGCGAAATACTTCTGATCTTGTCATCTGGGGCCTCGGAGTTCTGGCCGGGAGCCGGTTCAAATACTACGTCCACTTTGAAATAATGGCACCCGCGGTAGGAATAGGTTCTATGGGTCAGCGTAGACAAGCCTCCCTCTTTGCTGAACACCAGTTCCAGTTCGGCTCTCGTCATACCCACTTTGATCGATTCAATACTTACGAGAGAGCGCTCAACCCACTCATCGTGGATCGATGTCTGGCAAACCGCTGAGGTTAAAAGAGTCACAAGCAACAGCGCTGTCGGTCGAAGGAACTTCATATTACTCCGGTTATTGGATCGGGTTGATTGTCGCGGTGCATGCTGACTTTGTCACGGTGAACGTATAACTGCCGTTACTATTCTTCGTGGTGGATCTCACAATGGAGTTCGGCCCGGCGAGATTGACCCAGCTGTTGCCATTACATATACACGCGTAGCGATAATACTGAGTGGCCGTAAAAGATGCCGCGCTGAACGGAGTTCTGAACTCGGTGCTAGTAAGGGAGTGGTCGTCTGCCGCGGATCCAGTGGTGGCACTGGCCAGATTTATCGCGGTAGGGTTAGTGCTGGTGGTGGCTGGGAAAGGTACCGGCCAGACATACGTCTGACCGCCGCCCGGGTACGTCACGATCTCTCCAATTGTGCAACTCGAAAGATCAGCGAGCTTCCCTGAACTAGAGGTCCAAGTGTATTCAAAGTGAAGGTCTCCTCCTCCATCATCTGAACAAGATGTCTGTTTCCAATTAGTTGGAACCGCGCAGCTGACTGCGACAGGCTGTGTCGGGCCATAAGTAACCTGCGGACACAGTGGAGCCGGGTGGGTATTTTGGACAGTGACCTCACCGCTGCCGGTTGCGGAGCCTATGGCCACTGTGTGGAGGACCTTGGTAGGCAGAGTGGCGACCGCCGTATTGCTGCTGTGCCAATCATAGGCGTCATCCGCCAGATCAACAATCTGCCCGCCACACTGTTCGGTAGACTGCATGACCTCCGTATAGTCGATTCCCTCTGGTCCGTCGAACGGGTCAGGAATCAACTCGGCGACGGTTAATCCGCAGCACGTGCCGCATCCGTACGCAGCATGTCCATACGTCTTGTCGATGATCAGCTTTCCTTCATACAAAAACCCTACGGTCGCGTGGTCGAGATCGCGCAACTCGTAGGAACCGGCCATGGTGTCGGGCGGCATTGTGTGGCCATCGGAATCCGGAATCTGATCGCGTATCAGGTGACCTACGTCGAGCCACAACTGTTGTCCGGGCGATAGCGTCTTTTCGAGCCTATACTTGCTCTTCCCGTCATTATAAAAGAGAGTGGCTTCGGCTGCGGTGGATTCGGGGCTGGCGTTTCCGGTGGTGATCAGAGTATTGTGCGTGGAATCCACATGCCACATGCCGCCTGCCCACATGCGGCTTACACTTTCTGAGAATGGAGTCTGCAACCCGTATCGGTTCTCTTTGTCGTAGCTAAGGGCAACAGCAACCAAGTCCGCTCTCCTGCCGGTGTAGCTCAGTTTCACAGTGCCCCAAGTACTCTCTGCCGGTATTTGCCCGAACTTCTGTTCGTCCACTAGGTTAATGACCCTCATCTCGCCGGGCAATAGAGCTAGCGAGGGCTGTACAAATTCCCCTGACTTACTTTCGCTCCGCCAATCGACTGTCAGCGAAATCTGAGCTTGCCCCGCTCCAGCGTTTCGCAAGAAGATTTTTGGAATCAGGGTCGTCCCGCTGGGAAAAGCTAGTGCTTGGTCGGGCTGGCTCAGCGCCATCATAGGGGCCAGTAGCATGTGGTTCTTGGGATGGTCATCCGGCTCTCGATCAAACAACTTCATGATCGCGGCTAGGCCCGTGACTTCATCGAAAACAATCTGCGTAGCAGAAAGCGATTCGTTGCCGGGAAGTGATAGGGTGAGCCCGCCTAAGGCTCCGACGCTCGCTGGGCCGACGACCTCTCTTACATCGATTCGAGCGGTCTGGCCGGCGCCTATAGCCAAAGGGACTCGACGATTTGCGGTGGGTGAGTGTGAAAATCCGTCCGCCGGAGCAGCGGCATGGATGCACGATGGCAAGGTGACGGATTACGGTAAGGGGGGCGAAACCGTCGGGATCTTCACCAAAGGCACAGTTCCAACTGTTCCCGCGAGTTGGGTGGATTTGCAAGAGAGCGGTTACTGATGGGACGCCCTGGCTTAACTCAGCATCGCAAATTCCGAAGACTTGCACGGGCGCTCGGCAGTGACTGCCTAGCGCGTGGATGTTTGGAGTTTCTTTGGGACTCCTGTTATGAGAATGGCGATGACTATCTCGGCGATGCCCACGACGTCGAGGCCGCGGCAAGATGGTCGGGAGCGCCGGGCGAACTGGTCATCGCGTTGCTCGATGCTGGTGGTGAAGACTTCGCAGGCTTCATTGAGGCGATCCCTGATCGCGCAGAACGTTACATGGTTCATGACTTATGGCATCACGCTCCAGACTACGTTCGTAAACGGCGGAAACGCGAGGCTGAGCGGCGGTCAAAAACAGACCCTGTCGGAATGGATTGTGAGCTTAGTCCGGACAACGACCGGTCAGTGACCGGAAAACGGCGCGTATCTCCGGACTGCCAGGCGGTAGTTGATCTCACTCCCGCTCCCGCTCCCGCTCCCGCTCTTAAAGAAAACCCTCTGTCCGAACGAGAAGTCTGTTCGGACGTCACAAAAGTCACTCTTCGAAAGAACCCTACCGCAGTTCCATCTCAACAGGCAGCCAGGCTCGCAGCTCTGCTGAAGTCGGAGATACGTCGCAACAAAGCCGATTACCGGGTTACCCCTGCTCACGAACGGGCCTGGGGAGTCACGGCTCAACGGATGTTGGACATCGACAAACGCGCCCCAGAGCACATTGCGAAGCTAATTCGATGGGTACAGCAGGATGAGTTCGAGATGGCCAATGTGCTCAGCATGGATAAGCTTCGCGCCAGGTTTGATCAACTTGAACTGAAGGCTAGGCCCAAGGGGTCAAAGAACGTGGCAGCCGTGCCATTGCCGGCCACCTACGTGCCCGCAAGCGAGAAGCTACTCCAGGAACGCTGCGCTGGAGGTATGCAGTGAGTACTATCGAGCACCAGATCGCCAGCCTTCCGGCCAACGTGGATGCAGAGCGCTCAGTCCTCGGCGCAATCTTGCTGGACGCCAAGGCATATGACGAAGCCGCGGCTGCCGGACTGATCGCTACTGATTTTTTTCTGGATTCACATCGGCGCATCTACTCGGCGATGCAGTTTATCGCAGAATCGGCTCGGCCGATCGACACTGTGACGTTGCCCGCAGAATTGGAGAGCCGACGGGAACTCGATATGGTCGGTGGGTATGCCTGCCTCGGGGACCTGATCGCCGGCGTTCCGGAGCGTCCGAGCATCAGGCATTACTTGCGCATTGTGCAAGAGAAAGCGGCCCTCCGAAAACTCATCCATGCCTGCAACGCAACAGTCGGCACAATCAGCGACGGGTGGCCGGCTCGATAGGGAGACCACAACGATGGCGACACTCAAAGCCAGAATTGAGCGACTGGAAAGGGAAAGACGATTTAAGACGTGGGTGCGTATGCAACGAATTCTTGAGAGTCTTACGGATGAGCAACTGGAAGACATTAGAGCCTATGGGCGCTGGCCGGAGCCGCTGCCAGAACCTGCGCCTGGCGTGAGCCGGCTGGATGCACTGGATCGGAAGGCGCTATTGAAGCTTTGGGAAGACCACGAACTGGTCTGGGCTGGCCGCAGTGGCGAGGAAATGGAATTTTTCATCAAGCACGGCCATTGGCCAGACGAGCCTTGTGACGAGATTAACTTATGCCGCGAAGTGCAGAAGGAAGGCAGACTAGCGTGATGTGCGAGCCCCTGATTGACGCTGATCGTGCGGCGGAATTGCTGAAGCTTCACCCCAAGACAGTAAAGAAATTAGCGCAGACCGGTGATTTGCCTGGAATGAAGATTGGGCGCGTCTGGCGGTTTAGAGAATCATCACTAGACGCATGGATGTGTGCGCGGTTACAGTGTTGCGGCCACCCGAGTCCAAAAAAGGAGGCCATTCAATGAGGACTCGGTATCAGCACGGAAACTTGCAACTCGATAAACGCCGAAACGGTCCAGACGTTTGGGTTTATCGCTGGCGCGAATACTCGCCAGCTGGGAAGATTCAACGACGAGGAGAGATGATCGGAACGATTGAAAAGTATCCCAGCAAAGCCGATGCTCAAAAAGCCAGTGAACACCTACGTCTGACCGCCAACAGTGAAAATCCCGCAGCCCGCACCATTACCTTCGGAGCTCTCTTGGACAGGTACACAAAGGAGGAAATGCCAGAACGGCACTCGACGAGCTTGGCGTATCGGTCTTACATCAACAATCATATCCGTCCTAAGTGGGGAGTATTCCCACTCAGCAGGTTGGTCGTAAGAGGCGCCTCGTTCTCGGTGGAGCAATGGTTGAAATCATTGGACCTAGCTCCTAAAACGAAAGGCAATATCCGCAACGTCATGGCAGTAGTGTTCAAGTGCGCAATGCGATGGGGAATTGTCGATCTAGGCGTTAATCCAATCGCTTTGGTGCGTGTAAACGGTATCAGCAGAAGACAAGCTGAACCGAGAGTCCTATCTAATACCGAAATCCGATCGCTGATCGCTGCGTTGCCAAAGGAACCGCAACGGACGATGGTGATTACGGCTCTAAGCACTGGCTTGAGGTGCAGCGAGCTGTTCGCGCTTAGGTGGCTGGATGTCGACTGGGATGGCTTGTCCATCTTAGTGCGACGGGCGATCGTGGACGGTGTTGTTGGGGAATTGAAGACAAAATATTCACAATCCGGATTGCCGTTGGATCCCGCTCTGGCCGAAATTCTTTTCACCTGGAAGCGTTGTTCCGAATTTGGCAAAGACGAGGATTGGGTGTTTGCCAGCCCACAAAAAGCTGGAGAACTCCCATTACGTCCTACGGCTGTCTTGGCGGATCATATCAAGCCGGCTGCGATTGCGGCCGGAATCGTGGGCAAGGTGGGTTGGCATACGTTCCGCCACACCTATTCCTCGGCTCTTCGGCAACTGGGGGTTGATGTAAAAGTGCAGCAGGAATTGTTAAGGCACGCGGACGTCCGAACGACTCTGAACGTTTACACTCAAGCGGTGAGCGAACAGAAAAGACTAGCCCATTCCCAGGTCGTGCGAATGGTGCTAGCGTAAGAGAAAGCAAGGAAAATGAGCCAATTGGACATTTCGGGACATACAAAGCGCGGTAAGTTCTCGGATGCCAATTGGTTAATGGTGGGCGCTATAGGATTCGAACCTATGACTTCCACCGTGTGAAGATGGCACTCTACCGCTGAGTTAAGCGCCCAACCTTTTACATTCAAGCAGTTGCAGCAGCCCCCGTCAACCCCGTGGGGCCATTTGGTGCCAATAAGGAAACGACACGGCTGTGTCGCCTTGCGTTTCGCAGGTGTCGCCGGAAGCGTGCGGCTTACGCCTTGGCACGTCACTCTAGATTCTAGGATTCTATGGGTGCCTAAGAAATCGCAGATAGAAGGCTGCAAACACCAGAACGATTCCGATGTTCACCATCAGTCGCTCCCAGAAATAGTTCCTGAAGATCAAGGCATCCACAGTAACGATGACGGCAATCATCGCCACCACATAAGGCGCCGCAATAATGGCTCTTGCCATCCTGACTCGCTCCCATGCGGAACGTCCTCATTGTAAACGATTCTAGCTGCACCGCCCAAGTTGGTGAAATCGCCATGACACTCATTGGCCGGGGGTTTTGAGTGTAATCGCCTGTTCTCGCCAGCCATCCTCATGTTGCGATGGAGGGTTGGGCAGCAGCGGGGCAGCCACTGCCAATTACCTTGATTTGCCGCGATTATGGGGATAAAGTCACGGTGGTTATATACGTCAGCAGTTTCCCTCCCCCGGCGACAGTGAGTCCATGAAGAGACAAACCCCGAACTCTTCGATACTCGTGCAATTATCAGGAACGCTGCTGTTGGCGCTCGCACTTAGCCGATGCGGATCGTCATCGCCCCCACAAACGACAACGCCTCCGGGAACGGGGACGACGACGCCTTCAGTCACTGTGAGCGTCGTCGCGTCGAGTTCCGGGGGCGTCATCGCCGGTCAGACCGTGGATCTTACAGCAACCACGACCGATCCGAAAGGCGTGAAGTGGAGCCTTTCGGGGCAAGGCTCGCTGAGCGGGGCTACCTCCACGTCGGTGACCTATCACGCGCCGAGTAGCGTTTCGACTGGATTTGTCGCGACCGTGACCGCCACGTCGGTCAGCGATCCCAAGATATCGAAGTCGGTAACAGTCGACGTTCTTGGCGGCCCCGGCGGAGTTGGTGGCACACCCGTGACGATCCTGAATGACTCGCTGCCCAACGGCGTTGCGTCGGTGAGCTACGTCGAACCTGCGTTTGTCTCGGGAGGAGTGCCTCCCTATAACTATAGCCTCTCCACTGGAAGTCTGCCGCCGGGGCTCCGCATACTCGGAAACAACAATGGAACCCCGTACCCAAGTGGGACGATTTACGGCATTCCCACGACAGCCGGCACTTCAAGTTTCACGTTCACAGTCACCGACTCCGCCAGTCCGCCGGACGTAGCGATGCAAAATCTGACCCTCACGATCAACCCGGCAGGCACTCTGACAATTTTCACCCCCGCTCTCAACAACGGCATGCTGGGGGTTTTCTACGGAGACCTGCCGGCGATATTAGGTGGAACAGGGAACTACACGGTAAACATCACTGCCGGAACTCTACCGCCTGGGCTCAGCATATCCACAGGCTCCGTAAATCCAGTTGGTGAGATTTACGGCACTCCAAAGACAGCCGGCACTTACAATTTCACCTATCAGGCCTTGGACTCTTCGTATCCGCCAAATGTGGCGAACGCGAATTTCAGCATCACGATATACCCGGCTGGTACCTTCGCAGTTTTGACTCCTTCGCTGCCCAACGGAACAGTTGGGGTCAGCTACGGCACCCAGCAACCGCTTGTCTCCGGAGGCATTCAGCCCTACACATTCAGCATAAGTGCCGGCGCACTTCCGCCCGGACTCTCCCTCAATACTTCGACTGGCACTATCTCCGGTGCGCCCACGACGGCCGGAACCTATAACTTTACCTACGCGGTGACGGATTTTGCCATTCCCCCTCAGACGGTGACCGCAAGTTTTAGCACAACGGTCGCCCCCGTCCCTCCGCCGCTTACCATCACGACGACCGGCTCACCAGAGGCAACCGTTGGTACGCTCTATACAGCTGCCGTACAAGTCACGGGTGGAACGCCCCCTTACACTTGGACCAACGCTTCTTCGCCATCGCAGAACGGAACCAATGCAACGATCGCATTCCTGCCGACCTCTACTGGCGTGGAGAACTTCACTGCGTCAGTGATGGACTCGTTGGGCGATGGCGCCAGCACTACGCTCAACGTGACGGTAGGCCCCGCAAATTGCCCCGATGACGCGCATTTCCAGGGGAATTACGCAATGCTGTTCAACGGACCCAGCGAAGTTGGCGACAATTTCACCGCGCCAACTTTATTCGTGGGAAGTTTTGTAGCAGACGGAGCCGGGAATATCTCGCAAGGTTACCTGGACAATGGCGATTACGTGACGAGCACCGGTTTAACCGGCACCTATTGCATCGACCCTACGAACCAGGGAATCCTGACATATCAAAATACGATATACCTGATGAATCTGGGTTCGAGCGGCAACGCGGACTTCATTGTTTACCAGAATCCGGGCGAAATATTACCTCAGCCGGCATTTGGTTTCGGAACCCTTGCGAAACAAGACACGACAGCATTCAGCGCCTCGGACTTTGTCGGCCAGTACTCATTTGGGTTATCCGGTGATACCAGTAGCTTCGGCGAGATTCAGGCAGGCACATTCTCCAACGATGGTGCCGGTAATCTGACTAATGGCGAGCTCGACTATCAGGGGCCCGGCAACCCTTATAACGTCACGTTCACAGCAAAAGATTTTGCAGTGGCACCCTTTGGGCGCGGCACAGTCACGCTGACCGAGTCGAGTGGAGCGCCGGCCACCGAGATCTTTTATGTGGTGAATTCTTCGGAGTTGTTCGCCGTGGCCGCCCCCGCATACATCGCGGGCCCGATCGTCCAAAGCACCGGAGGCCCCTACACGAACGGCTCGTTGAACGGTATCAGCGTTTTCGGATTGCAAGGAAGCGCTCTCGTTTCCGGCGCGCCATTAAAGAGTCAAATCGGGCTGATTACATGGGATGGGGCCGCCAACTTTACGCTGACGCCAGATCAAAATCAGGACGGCACTTTGACCACCGTGAGCTACAGCGGCACATACAGCGTGGAGTCCGATGGGCGCGTGACACTCACGTCGAGCACAGAATCGTTGCCTCCCGTATTTTACCTCTCCGGCCCCAATCAAGGATCCATTATAGGTCAACAGGCTGCTGGTCCATTTGAAGGCAGTTCCTTTTCCGGTAGTTTTCTAGGACGCATGCTCAACACTTACGCAACGAGAAGCAATTGCTGTTTGCCGACACTTGAAACAGAACTGGATAACTTTTCGGCCGACGGAGTGAGCAGCCTGACCGGTACCTCCTATCTCGATGATCAATGGAACGGTCCATCGGTGGTGGTGGTCTCTTCGACCTACACGGTGGCGTCGTCAGGTAGAGGCGTCGTGAGCGCGAATGGGGCCCAAACAGACATTTTCTACATCGTGTCACCGACACAGGTGCTCATGATGCCATCCGCTACCCAGTACCCCAAGGTGATGTCGGTGGCGCAACCTTAAGCGGGCGAGCTGCCAACCCGTACATCGTCAACCCGGAAACGCCGTTCTGCCGGTCGACTGGTGTTAAATCGCGATGACACTCATTGACCGGGGGTTTTGAGTGTAATCGCCTGTTAACGTCAACTGACCTAGTTCCTTCGCTCCCCTAGAACTTTTGGCCGTTGGGACGGGATCACGATTAGGTAGCGGCGCGGACGTGTCGTCTGCCTCGCACGGCACGATCAGGTCACCGCGAAACCCCTAGGTGCACGCCAGTTTTTGATGAGGACGGCAATGCGAGGTCGTCCGACGCTGGTACACCCCGGCCGCCATCTTCCACAGCAGGAGTAGCGACGCGGCGAGACTGACCACCACAGCAACGATCGAAGCCTCAGGTCCAAACATACCTCCGGTCAGGAGATTCGAGCCATGTAGGCTGCCGGCAATCAAAGAAACCCTTGTTCTGCCTCCCGAAACAGACATGCCGAAAATGGAGCCCTCCGCGAAGTTCCAGCCGAGGTGCAGTCCGATGGGAAGCCATAGTCTATGCGTCGAAGCATAGGCAGCACCGAGCAGAATTCCAGCCTCCAATGCAATTGCGACCGTGCTGCCTATAGTCGCTCCATGGTTAAACGCGTGCGCGATACCGAACAGCGCGGAGGTAAGCGCGAGTGCGCCCCATAAGCCCAGCAACTTATGGCTCAAGCGAAACAGCAGGCCCCTGAAGACAATCTCTTCATTGATGGCGGTAAGGAGGGCAAACCAAAATCCGCCAAAGAGTGGCGCAACGGCCCCCCATCGCGAGAGATGGTAAACGCCGAACAACCATAGGATGACCATGAGTGTCGCGAACAAACCAATCCCGAGTGCGACGCCCGCCGCCAATTCTACGCCGCTGCGGTGAGTTGCCAACTCGGTCGCCCGCCGATGCTCAATCCAGCGCACCCCGACCAGATACGATGCCACCAGCGCGACGGATAGAGCATCGAGCCGCGTTGTGTCCGAGACGCGCCCGAGGATCATCGAACGCAGCCCAAATACAACCCCCAGCACCATGACCAGGTTCAGCAAACCCCGGCACACGTAGACAAGTTTGGCCTTCGTGTGAACTCCCATAAACGTTGACTAACAGCTACGACATCGAGTCGATAGAAGTTCCATTATCTTCCGATTCTTGCTCTCGCATCGATCCCATCCCCCCGGGCCCGAGTGGATCGCTACTCCTTATCTCGTAAGAATTTTGCATTCTCTGCTTCATGCCGGTTTATCCCGGCGCATTAATAGGCTCAAAGCCGGTTGTAGAGAGGCTTCCTCGCCGGGTGCCCCCCCACCAGTCCCGCAGCGCACCAAAAGCGCCGCGCTTGGACATGGGAAGCTTGGATATGGGAAGCTTGGATATGGGAAAGCCGGCGTGGTAGCCTATCCGCTGCTGGGGCAAACACGGGTTCGGGTCGGCGGAACCCCGCATGCCTAAAGTAACCCCCATGGCGGACGAAACCAGGCCACTCCGGTCCACCCTATCTCCCTTACCGCCGGGGACTTCCAATACTTCGGGCGATGCCGAAGATGAGCAACTTTCTGCCCGGAACGGGGTTCAATCTGATGTGAGCACTGCTGCCCTGGACGGAAGCGTTCTGATGGCCTCGCTCGGTCCGCGGCCGGCGGGTGGCTTACAGCCGCTTTTGGCCGGCGCTGAAACTTACACCGATGCCGAGGTCATGCTGCGGGTTAAGGCCGGTGATGACTCAGCCTTCAACTTCCTGGTGCAGAAATATCGCCGGCCGCTGGTGAGCTTTATGTACCGGATGGCCCGCAACGCGGCCGCCGCGGAGGATTTGGCGCAGGAGGTGTTTCTGCGGGTCTATCGCTCACGCCAGAGTTATGAAGCCAGCGCCAAGTTCACCACCTGGCTGTATCGCATTGCGACCAACCTGGCGGTCAATCACGCGCGCGATACCCGTAAGGAGCGCCCCGACGTCACCCTCAGTTTGGACGAGCCGGACGAGGAAACCGGAACCACCATGGATGTGGCTGACGCGAAAATGACGGCCGAAGAAAATTTGGTGCGGCGAGAAAGGCTGGCGGCCATTCGAAGCAAAGTAGAGGCCCTTCCCGAACGGCAGCGGCTGGCGGTGATCATGCACAAGTACCAGCAGATGGATTACAAACAGATCGCCGATGTGCTCAAGCTGAGCGAATCGGCGACGAAATCATTGTTGTTTCGGGCCTATGAGAGTTTGCGGGAACAGTTAAAAGAATTTATCTAGGATAACGTAATTTGTTTTTGCGAAGTGATCGTGGCGAAAAGACATTAAGGGGAACGGTTATGAAGTGCGAGGAAATTCGTGAAATGATGCCGGACTTGGCCGGCGGTCTGGTGGGGACAACCCCGGAGATCGGCAACCATCTGCAGAGTTGCAGTGCCTGCGCGGCCAAACTGAAAGAGTTCCGGCAGACCATGGCGTTGCTGGATGAATGGCAAGCTCCTGAGCCGTCGCCCTACTTCGACGTGCGCTTGCAGGCGCGGCTGCGTGAGGAGATCGCCAAGCCCCAGACGGGATGGGCGGCATGGTTCCGGCGACCGGTATTGGCCGCGGCGCTCACCGTGCTGATGGCCATCGGAGTTGGGTTGTTCTTTACCGAGGACGGCGGAATCCACAAGCGGGATGATGTGGTTGCGGTAAATGATTCGGTATCGCAATCCGCGAGTCCGGGCACGGCGGTAAGCGATCTGCAGGCTCTGGAAACCAATCATGATCTGTATTCCGACTTCGATTTGTTGGATGACCTGGAAGTGCAGCAGAATGTGACGGCCAATCCATAAGGCCGCTATCGCGTATGTAGATAGAACCTGAGTTGGGGCCTGGCAAACGGCGGGGGAGATGCGGCTGGCGAATTCTATAACTGGATGGAAGGCAATGGCCGTGTTGTGTGTGGCCATCGCAGCGGGCTCCCTCTCGCCTTGCCTGGCGCAGTATGCGCCTCCCCAAAATCGTCCGGTCCATCCCGGCCAGGGGCACGCCGGCGATTGGCTGCGCCGCTATAGCAAACTGCCTCCGGGTGAGCAAGAACGTGCTTTGGAGAGCGATCCGGTATTCCGGCGTTTACCTCCCTTCCGTCAGCAGATCTTGCGGCAACGGCTGCGCCATTTCTCGAGCCTTCCGCCGGACCAGCAGGAACGCATGTTGAAGCGAATGGAGATCTGGGAGCATTTAACTCCATGGCAGAAAAATGAGGCGCGGCAGGTTCACGGTGAGATGCAATCGCTTCCTCCAGAGCGGCGGCGCATGGTAACCGAAGCGATGCGCGAGTTAAGCTACATGCCGCCTGACCAGCGGCAGCGCATTATCGACTCCGAACGCTTCCGAGGCACATTCTCGCCGCTGGAGCGCGACATCATGCACAAAGCCGCGAGCTTACCGCTGATACCTCCGGAACGCCGCAGCGAGGAAGGCTCGCCTCCGGAATGAGTGGCGAGCAGTTGGCAGTTTGTGATTGACCTCAGTGGAAATCATGCGAGGTGGTTTCCGCTTTGGTGACAAACAGGGGCAGCACCCGTTCTGCTTTCACTGAGATCACGTTGTCCTGATTCTGCAAAATACCTTCAATCGCCAGAAAACGCTCGGAGGCCAGCAGCAGACGGTTGCTGTGAAACAGGTCGGGAGCGATGATCGCATTGGCCACTCCGGTTTCATCTTCCAGACTGACAAACACAAAGCCTTTCGCGGTTCCAGGACGCTGGCGGGTGATTACGCAACCTCCGATGCGAAGCCGCTTGCCGCTGGGGATCTCACGAAGGTCAATGGCGCGCCGAATTCCCATGGCCTTTAGCCATTCGCGGCGGTAGGCCATGGGATGTGGCCCCACCGTAAGGCCGGTGCCGTGGAAATCGGCAACCAAACGCTCCTCATGGTTCATGGGCTGAAGCGGAGAAGGCAAATCGGGTTCAGGCAAATTTTCAAGCAGCGGTCCAGAGCCGCGTACCGCGCGTTCCACCTGCCAGAGAGCGTCGCGGCGGTGAAGGCGCGAGTACCGAGTACCTGGTACCCAGTACCTAGTATTTATCAAAGATCGGGATTCCTCCGCCCTTCGCTTGCGCTCGGAAGTCGGAACGACATGGTTTTTACTGGGTACAAGGTACTCGGTACTGGCGACTGAATTCAGCGCTCCAATTTCCGCCAGCGTGGTGAGTTCATCCTTGCGCAGTTCCGGAACGCGTCGCGTGAGATCGTGAATCGAAGTGAATGGTGCGCAAACCCGTTCGCGCACCAGCGCCTGAGCCGCTTCTTCACGCAATCCGCGAACATAGCGCAGGCCGAGACGAAGCGCGGGGACAGAGTTTTCAGTTTCTGGCTTTCGGGCGCGAAGTTGCGAGTTGCGAGTACCCAATTGCGAGCCAGGCCAAGATTCCTCCGCCCCTCGCGTTCGCTCGGGAGTCGGAATGACAAAGGCTTTACCAGGTACTAGGTACTGGGTACTAGGTACTGTTTCCAACGTACACATCCACTCCGAGCAAGCCACATCCACCGGCAGAACTTTTAAGCCGTGGCGTTGCGCATCTTTCACGATCGTGGCCGGAGAATAAAATCCCATCGGCTGATTATTGAGCAGGGCGGCGGTGAACGCGGCCAGGTAATGGCACTTCAAATAAGCGCTGGCGTAGGCAATGAGCGCGAAGCTGGCGGCATGCGATTCAGGAAACCCGTAGAGCGCGAAAGAAGTGATGGAGAGAATAATTTGCTCCTGCGCATTAGGCGAGATTCCATTTTGCGTCATGCCGGCGCGCAGCCTGGTTTCGATCTCCCGCATGCGTCCCTGGGATCGTTTAAAGCCCATGGCACGGCGCAGATCTTCGGCCTCGCCGCCGGTGAAGTTGGCAGCGATCATGGCAATACGCAGTAGTTGCTCCTGAAAAAGCGGCACGCCCAGGGTGCGCTTCAGCACTGGTTCGAGCGAGGGATGCGGATAGGTAACCTCTTCGCGTCCCTGGCGGCGCTGGAGAAAAGGATTCACCATCTGGCCGACAATCGGTCCCGGCCGGATGATTGCCACCTGCACCACTATGTCGTAAAAGCGCTTCGGTTGCAGGCGCGGCAGGCAGGCCATCTGCGCGCGGCTTTCCACCTGGAACAAGCCGATCGTGTCGGCCTGCCGCAGCGCGGAATAAACTTCGGGATCATCTTTCGGAAGATGCGCCAGATCCACTTCCGCGGGATAGTGCTTGTGAACCAGTTCGATGGAATCCTTGAGCACGGCCATCATGCCCAGCCCGAGCAAGTCGACTTTGATAATGCCCATGTCGGCGCAATCTTCTTTATCCCACTGCACCACCACGCGGCCGGGCATGGATGCAGGTTCGAGCGGAACCACCGAGTCGAGTTGTCCCTGGCAAATGACCATGCCGCCGGAGTGCTGGCCAAGATGGCGCGGCATGTCCTGCACCGCCAGGCACAATTCGTAATATTTGCGCAGGCGGGGATGGTTGAGGTCGAGTCCGGCATCGCGGAAGCGGCGGTCGAGCGCGTCGTTTTCGTCGCGGAATTCCCAAGTAGCGACTGCGGCGGAAATTTTAGCCAGCGTTTCCGGATCAAATCCCAGCGCCTTGCCCATTTCGCGCGCCGCCATGCGGTTGCGATAAGTAATCACATTAGCCGTCATGGCCGCGCCCCGCTCGCCATAGCGGCGGTAAACATACTGGATCACTTTTTCGCGTTCGTCGCCGCTGGGCAGGTCGAGATCGATGTCGGGCCACTCGCCGCGCTCTTCGGAAAGAAAACGCTCAAACAGAAGTTCCATGCTGATGGGATCGACAGCCGTGAGGGCCAGCGAATAACAGACGGCGCTGTTGGCAGCCGACCCTCGCCCCTGCACTAGAATTTTTTGCTCGCGGCAGAAGCGCACCAGGTCCCACACGATAAGAAAATAGCCGGCAAGTTTAAGCTTTTCGATGAGCGCCAATTCTTTTTCAATCTGGCGGCGGGCGCGGCTTTGCAGGTCTTGTGACGCCCGGCCATAACGCTCTTGAAAGCCTTCCCAGGCGCGGTCTCGCAGGAACGAGTTCATGGTTTCGCCTTGGGGAACGGGATAGAGAGGAAATTGATAGCCGAGGTCGTTCAAGGTGAATTCGAGGCGCGAAGAAAGTTCGAGTGTGTTCGTAATAGCTTCCGGCAGGTCGGCGAAGAGTTGCTGCATCTCCTGCGGAGATTTCAAGTGGCGCTCGGAGTTGCGCGCCAGCAGGCGTCCAGCAGTCGAAAGCGTGCGGTGGTGGCGGATGGCGGTGAACGCGTCGCAGAGTTCGCGATCTTTCGCGGTGGCATAACAAACGCCATTGGTTGCGAGCAGCGGAAGATTGAGCGCGCGCGCAATTGCAACAGCGGCGCGGTTGCGGGTTTCTTCTTCCCGATGAAAATGACGCTGCAACTCGATGAAGACATTTTTGCGGCCGAATATTCCGATCAGGCGCTCGACCTGTTGGCGGGCTTCTTCGCTACCGCCATGCTGTAAAGCTTTAGCCAGCGGCCCATCCGCGCCGCCAGTCAGGCAAATAAGGCCTTCAGCGTGCTCCTCTAGTTCTTCTTCACAGACCGCGCCTTCGCCTTTTTTGGCGCGCAACTTCATCTTGGTAATCAAGCGGCACAGGTTTTGATAGCCGGTGCGAGAGGAAACTAGAAGAGGAAGGCGGGCGGATTGCCGGGCATACGGATCCTTTCGACTGCGCTCAGAGCAAGCCTGCGCCTGCAATGGCCCTCCGCTTCGCAAGGTGCAACCTTCGCTCAGAATGACAGAATCGAAACATTCGCAGGTGACTTCTGCGCCGATGTGCGCCTTGATTCCAATTTTTTTCGCGGCCAGATGAAAACGCGGAGCGCCATACACGCCGTCGGCATCGAGCAGCGCCATGGCGGGCATGTCAAGACGGCTACACATCCCCGCCAGATCCTCGGGCAAGGAAGAGCCTTCGAGAAAGCTGAAGGCAGAGCGGGCGTGAAGCTCGGTATAGTGCATCCGTTCTCTGTTAAAAACCTAAGTCGACCTCAGTCATAGGTGCCTTCTACAAACCAGCCGCCGCGGAGCAGATCGTGCGCCAGTCGATAGAGAGCGATATGGTCAGCATTTTGCAAGGCGATGTCCCACTCATCGCGCGCCCACGCTTCCCGCTCCCACCAATCGCCGGAACTCCGCCAGGGACCGGCTTTCCAAAGCACACTTCCCTGCACTTCTTTTTTCTTCGAGCACAGGCGTACCAGTTCACCGTTTTCCAAAGTCACCGTGGCCCGCAGCGGCGGACGGAACATGCGCAGGGCGGCGACGGCAGGTTTTTCTTCCGCCGAAACTTTTTTACGATTCTTTTCTGAAGCCGCCGCTACGAAGCGCCGCATGCGAAAAGCTTCGACGCCATGCGTATCCAACAACTCCAGCGAGCCTACGCGGGATTCCCCGACCAGGCTGGCAATGCGCGCCAGCGTGAGTTCCAGTTTTTCCGGCTCCGGCGAGGGAGGAAGAAATAAGCCGCCTTGAGTGGATCGCGGCCGCGCCGGTTCGGCCCTGAGGTGAATTTTTTTGATGGGCGCGCCGGGCGGGTGCGCGTTCAGGTCCAGCTGTAAAAGCTTGAGAAAAAGTTTGGAGTCGAGTATGGGAAGAGGCAGTCGCAAAGTCCGGCAGAATTTGTTTTGCCGGCTGGAAACAAAATGTTGTGCAGGCGATTGTAATGGAGGTGCGCAATAGGATT
This sequence comes from uncultured Acidobacteriota bacterium, assembly GCA_963756015.1. Lineage (GTDB taxonomy): Bacteria > Acidobacteriota > Terriglobia > Terriglobales > Acidobacteriaceae > Sulfotelmatobacter. The sequence goes on along the minus strand of CAVWMB010000006.1, from coordinate 4,335,055 downwards.
CGTCACCCTCGCTGGGAATTCCGGCAGCATCCAATTGCGGGTCGACTCCGGTTAAATTTTGCAGTTCCAGAGTGAGCCGCAATTCCTGTGTGTGCAGCGCCCGCGCGGCCAGGCGGGCGCAAATCTGATCGAGCAGACGATTCAGCACAAAGGCCAGCGGCTCGAGCAGCACAATGGGAAATTCCAACTCGATGGCTTCTTCAAATACAGGCAGCGCCTCCACCGGAACCAGCGTGCGAGAAGCAGTGCCCCGCGCCAGTTCCTGCCAGCGCAAACCTTCCTGCCCGAGACGTTCGCTCAGCGCGACTTCTGGCAGCGCAGCCAGCGAATGCAAATCGCGCACTCCCCAGCGCTCCAGCGTTTTGAGAAATTGGACGGCTTCTTTTCTCTGCTCGCTTTTTTGCGGATCAGTCGACGGATCGGCAAATAACACTTCCACTGGCAGCGGTCCTAAACATTCCGCTTCCTTACCAGAGGAAATCACACTAACGCCGGAAAACCCGCGAGCCGCAAGCCCAGCCGCATCGGGAGTCGAAGCCACAGCAACGTTCCCATCCAGCCCCATGGCGGCAGCGCAGCCAAAAAGGTTACTGGCAATTTCCGGCAAGGCGCCGAAAAGAGATTCCAGGCCGGCCAGGTCAAGAATTGCCATATCGGCTGCGGCATCTTCCACGCACGGCGAGAAAGATTGCGCACAATCCAGCAGTGCGGCATGAGCGGCCGATTCCTGCAGCAGTGAACGCGGGCGCAGCGTCAACTCCGAACAAAGTTCGGCTTGAGCCTTGGTCATACCGGGGGCGATGCCCAGGCGGCTCGCGCTCTCATTCACCGCAAAGATTTTTTCCAGCGGCGGCTTGCCTTCGAAAACTGCCACCGCCTGCGCACGCAACTCCAGTTCTGAGCGGAGTATCGCCGCCACGGGAAAATTCGGCACGAAGATGCAAGCAAAAGGCATACTCAGTACCTGGTATCGAGTGCCCAGTACCCAGTTCCTTTCTGACAACTGGGTACTGGGTACTGACAACTGTTTTCATCCCGCCCATGCAGTTTTGCTGGCGAATGCGATTTCGACGGAACCAACTGGTTTGCGCTCCAAACGGGACCGCACGATCTCCGCTTTGATTTCCAGTTCAGTCAGCAATTGCACATGGGAGGGCGCAGGGAATTGAGAATCCATGGGCCGCTCTACCCAATGTTGTGGCGACCCCAGCTTGATTAATAAGGACGAGCAACTTCCCGCAATGGATTGCCGCTCGATTGCTAACAGCACCGTGGGCGTATGCTCCACCGCCCGGCGGAAACGGAACCATGTGGTCAGCGGGATACGACGAGCCGCCTGCGGCGGCAGATCACCGAGATCGAGGGCGATCAGGCCGAAGCCTCCGCTTTCAAGCAGCAGGTCGGCGGCGCGTAGAAGTTGCTCCAGACTCTTTTCCCCATAGTTTTTTTCAGAATGGCTTTGTCCGGCCCGACGAGGCTCGGCAGGATGTGAATTCTCTCCGCACCGCACCCACAGCAAACGGTCTAACTCGATTCCTGCGGCATCGACGGACTGGGGATCGAGAGCATCGCTGGCATCCACAATTGCGCAGAATTCTCCGCGCCGGGTGGCAGCCGACAGCGCGGATAACAATAAGGTAGTGCGGCCGGAAGAAGCCGGGCCGCAAATTTCGGTCAGGCAACCGCGCGGCAGACCTCCTGCAAGTGCGTCCATCTCAGCAATGCCGCTGGAGACCATTTCTGGCGTGGGACGCAGTGCCAACCGCGAGGCCGGGGTAACCCTGGCCAGCCTGGAATCTCTTAAGGTCTGGGAAAGGTTTGCGGAAATAACCCGTTGCGGTGGACGAGCTTCACCGAAAAGCTCTGCCCCGGAAAGCTGCGGGCATACTTCAGCTTCACTTTCACCATCAAAGACAAAAGGGCGGCCCAGGGCCGCCGAAGTGGAAATCACTGCGGAAGACATAAATCCTCGGAAAATTTTCAGGGAGCACCGGGGTTGGAAACCCAGAGGCTATTCGCTTTTTGTTCGCCTTTTAAAATTCTGCTCCCGGGCGCGGAAGTTGTCAAGCTGTCTTAAAAAAATAAAGAAATAAGCTGAGCTGGCCATCCGTTTTTCGCCGTGCCCAAACACCGGCCTCGGGTAAGGCCCTCATGAAAGTCTTTATCGCCCAGTCGCCTCTGCTCACCTTGGCATCGGGCACTCGTCTAAGCTCAACAGCACAGTGGTCAGGCGCACGTGTTACATCCAAATGTACTGATCCCAGGGTAGCGGCTGATCGGCTGTTTCCATTCCCACAGAGAAGAGGCTTTCCATGCACAGAACTTGTCTGCACAGAACCTGTCTGCTTGTTTTGTTCTCCGGTATTTTGACCATGGCTAGTGTTTGCCACGCGCAAACCGCTACCGGCGAAACCCTTATGCTCGATCTGCCGCGGCAGAGCCAGCATGCGCTGGTCACGCAGCGCATCGGAATCACCGATATCACCATCAATTATCACCGGCCGCTCGCCAATGGACGCCAAGTGTGGGGCAAGCTGGTGCCTTACGGACAAGTGTGGCGCGCAGGGGCAAACGAAAACACAACCATTACCTTCAGCGACCCGGTCACGATTGAAGGCCAACCGCTCGACAAGGGCACCTACGGCCTCCACATGATTCCCGGCGAAAACCAGTGGACGGTGATTTTCTCCAAAGCCTCGAAAGATTGGGGAAGCTTCAGTTACAAGCAGGATGAAGATGCATTGCGGGTTACCGTGAAGCCGCAAACCACCGAACTCCACGATGCCCTGGCTTACGATTTCTACGATCTGAAACCGGATTCTGCCGTAGTGACGCTCAGCTGGGATAAGGTCGCTGTGCCCTTCAAAGTTGCAGTCAAGGTAAACGATATCGTCACCGCCAGCATTCACCGGCAAATCCACGGCCTCAATCAGTATTACTGGGAAGGCTGGGACGATGCCGCCGGCTACTTACTGGCCAACAAAATCGACCTCGACGAAGCCTTGAAAGATGAAGATCAGTCGATCCAGGCCGAAGAGCGCTTCGATAATTTGCTCAACAAGTCGAGGATTCTGGATGCCATGGGCCGTCAGGAGGACGCTGCGGCAATCCGCAATAAAGCATTAGACAAAGGCAGCGCGGTGCAGCTTTACGTCTATGGCCGCCGGCTTCAGGGAGAGAAAAAACAGGATGAAGCCTTCGCACTCTATCGTTCCAATGCCAAGAAGTTCCCCGACTATTGGACGTCGCACGTCGGCCTGGCCCGCGTTTACAGCGGACAGGGCGACTTTGATAATGCTGTAAAGGAAATGCAGGCCGCGCTCACCGGCGTGCCGGACCAGGGCAACAAGTCCAGAATAGAGAACTATGTGAAGCGTCTGCAGTCGAAGGACGACATCAACCGCTGATCAGTTACACCAGAAGAAATAACGATGGGCCAGCTTGAGAACTGGCCCATTTTTATGTGCGATCCTTCTTGTGCAATTTCACTTCGAGATAGATTCACTCACCATACCCGGCAAGCATTTTCCCGAACCATTTTCTGTCCCGTCTTGCAGCCGAAAGCCTGGGCAAACTCAGACATATTCGAGACCACATTATCAATGCGGAAAATGGGCAACGAATGCGGGTCGGTGGTGACGATCAGGCGTGCCACCTCCGGACGTATGTTCGAGCACCACGAGTATGCATAAGAAAGGAAAAACCGCTGGCGATAAGTCCATCCGTCGGGACCCTTATCGTCAAGCGATTTACCCTGTTTCTTCAGGTCGGCCTCCAGCGCGTTCAGTGCCAGATGCAACCCGCCATTGTCGGCCGTGTCTTCGCCCTGGGTCAGCAATCCATTCTGCTTGACCCCAGAACCGGCATCAGGAACCTCCTGCGTGTATTCATCGGAGATGCACTTGCCGCGCTCGTCATATTGCTTGGCGTCTTCCGCAGTCCACCAGTCGCGCAGGTTGCCGTGAGCGTCGAACTTGCGTCCCTGATCGTCGAAGCCATGCGTGAGTTCGTGACCGATGACCATGCCGATGGCGCCGAAATTCACCGAATCATCCATGTTCTTTTCGAAGAATGGCGGCTGCAGAATCCCGGCCGGAAAGTTGATGGTGTTGAGCTGCGGATCGTAATACGCGTTGATGGTAGACGGCGTCATCGTCCACTCGCTGCGGTCGACGGGCTTGCCGATTTTCGCCACCCAACGCTCGAATTCAAAGGCCGAGGCGTCTTCAACGTTGCCCAGATAATTGTCACGCGTTATCTTCACGCTGGAATAATCGCGCCAGTGCGAAGGATAGCCGATTTTGTCTTCGATTCCCTTCAGCTTGATGATGGCCTGTTCCTTGGTTGCGGGCGTCATCCAGCTGACGCTTTCAATGTCGTTATGCATGGCCTGCTCGATGGCATGAACCATTTCCAGCGTCCGCGCCTTGCTCTCCGGTGGGAAGGCGCGGTCGACATAGGCCTGGCCGAGAGCTTCGCCCAGGTCGCGGTCGGCATTGTGCACACAGCGCCTCCAGCGCGGCTGGTTTTCTTCCTGGCCGGCGAGGGTGTGGGCAAAGAAATTGAAATTCTCATCCACCATCGCCTTGGTCAGCGTAGGCGCGGCCCGGTGAATGGCCTGCCAGCGCATGTAGATTTTCCAATGTTCAAGCGGATACTGCGCCAGCAGTTCACTCTCGGCGCGGAAAAAATCGGGCGAGGTAACGATGTAGTGATCGCTGGCCGGGGCCTTGACCGCTTTCAGATAAACATCCCAGTCAATGGACGGGGCTAATTCGCGGATCTGCGCCAGACTCATTTTATTGTTGATGTTTTTCGGATCGCGGCGCTTGATGTTGTCCATCTGCGCTTTGGCCAGGGCAGTTTCGATTTCGATCACAACCTCAGCATCGCTCGCAGCTTTTCCCTCCGGTTCTCCCGTAAGCACAAACATCTTTTGAATGTGGTCGTGAAATTTCTTAAGACTTTGTTCCGACTTTTCGTCCGTCTTGATGTAGTAATCGCGATTAGGAAGGCTTAGACCGCCCTGATCGATCTGCGCCACGACTTTGGAGGCGTCGTCATAGTCCTGTTGTCCGGTGAAGCCAAAAAACGGCGCGCTGGTTTGATTGTCCTGCTGATCCCACGCGCCCGGAAACAGGTGATGAAGATGGGCGATTTCAAGCGTAATTTCTTTCTTCGATTTGAGGGCGGCAATGCGATCGAGTTCCGGCTGCAGCGACTTCAACCCGGCGGCTTCAATGCCACTCTCGTCCATGCACGCGGCCCAGTAATCGCCAATCTTCCGCTGCACCGGGGTGCGTGCTGGATCGTTCTTGCTGCTTGCTTCCAGGGTTTCGCGCAGCACGGTTTCGTTCCAAAGTTCCAGGTTGCCTCCGGTGCTCCAGTACACCTGGTCGGCGGGAATGGGATTGGCCGCAATCCACTTGCTGCAGGAGTATTTATAGAAGTCGTCGCAAGGGCTCAGTTGTTTGTCGACCAGATTCGGATCAAAGTGCTCGAGCTTGGGAGCCTGCTCTGTTTCTGCGGCTCCAGTGGTTGCGTTGGCCACCGTGATCGCCACATTTTGTCCGAGCATCGCTGCGGGCAAAGTCAGCAGAAAAAGACACAGAAGGGTTTTAGGAGTAGACATTTGGCCTCTTTCCACGAGCAAGCGAGATTGAAGCGCAGTGCAATGACTTCCAGAATGCATGAGCGGGGCGCGGGAGAAAAGAAACACACTCCAGCCTAATTGCATTATCAACATACTACAGACGCGCAGAAATCCGGAGGGTTAGCGGTGCCGCGAGCCGCCGCGAATGCAGGCCTGAACGCTTCTAAGTTGCCGCGCGTTTCTTGGGCGGATGCCGCAGGCTGCGGCCTTCGATCAGGCTATATAAGTCTTCGGCGAGATTCGTGGTGTGATCCCCAGCTCGCTCCAGAGCCTGCGCCATCAGAAGCACATCGAAGCTTGAGGGATTGTTCTGCAACGCCTGATCGGTGAGGTGTTTCTGAAAAAGCGTATGACAGACGCGGTCGATGTCCTTATCCATTTGCAGAACCTTGCGCGCGCGCTCCAGATCGAGATCGAGAAATCCGCGATAAACCAGATCCAGCATCTCGCGCAGAATGGTCGACATTTCCACCAGTTGCCGGATATCGGAAGCTGACATTTTTTCGGTGCGGGATTGCACCCGCATGGCCACGCTCATCATCAAGTCACCGATGCGCTCCAGATCGGTGGTGCATTTCAGGCTGGTCAGTAACTGCCGGGCCCGCGCTTCATTGACCCGCGTGATGGCCGCAGGCAGTCGTTCGTCAATGTAACGCTCGATGACGTCAAGTTCCTGCTCGCACTCCTTGATGGCGAGGAAGGCCATGCGCGACGATTGCGTGAGCAGATCACGAACATTGAAGGCTGCATCACGAGCGATGAGGAAAGCCTTGAGGCCGGTCTGCGCCAGATCATCCAGCGATCCGCTCCCTTTGCGCGCGGATTTCTTGCCAGCGCCCTGAGCCTGAGCCGGCAGTACATCCGGAGAGTCGGGTTCAGCGCCGGGCTCCGCCAGGATCCGCGAGATTGCGGTTTTGCGAGGCATGTTTTCGATGACGGCGATTTTCGGTCGCCTCTTGTTCAGAGGATCGCACTCCTGACCCGGCACGCAGTTTACTTAAGAAATGTGAAAGGACCGTAAATACCCGGTTGCGATCGTGCTCCATGCCTACTAGAGTGTGGGATGGTGAGAGGCTCGGAAGTCTGCCCTGCCGAATCGTATCGAATGAACACCATGGAACTGCTCCAACATTTGCGCCGCCAGTTTACCTACAATGCGTGGGCGAACCAGGAAGTGCTTGCCGGCTTGCGCACAGACGCCCGCAACAACGCTCGTCCGTTGCAGTTGTTGGCGCACATTGTTTCCGCCGAGCGGCTCTGGCTGGAACGTATTAGCACGCAACCGCAAAGCCTGCCGGTCTGGCCAGATTTCAGCTTCGAGCAATGCGAATCGCAGCTTGCCGAAGCCGCTTCGCTGTGGCGTGAACATCTGGAGCATCTCTCTCCCGACGCGCTGTCGCAGGCAGTAGCCTACAAGAACAGCAAGGGCGAGGCCTGGACCAACACTGTGGAAGATATTTTGTCTCATGTTTTGCTGCACTCGGCCTATCATCGCGGTCAGATTGCCAGCGATATCCGTGCCGCCGGCGGCCAACCAGCTTATACCGATTTTATTCAGGCCGCGCGCCAGGGCCTAATCGAATAAGGCCGGCGCCGATCGGTGAAATCAAGCGCGGAAGGCACATCGCGCGGAGCGGATCGAATGGAAAAACAGTCGCTCTACATCATCACCGTGTTGCAGGTTATCGCTGGCTCGGCGCTTCTGTGGGTGGTATTTTTCAGATCTGGACTGTGGGATCTACAGCGTGTTTTCGGAACGGCGCTGGTCACCACAGGGATGGGCGGCATCGCCATCTCGCGCTACCAGCTCGGGAAGTCGTTTTCCGTGAAGCCCGAAGCCCGTCAGTTGGTGACCCGAGGAATCTATTCAAAAATACGCAATCCGATTTATACCTTTGGACTGTTGATGGTCGCAGGATTTGTATTGGTCTTGCGCCGGCCTGTGCTTTGGCTGCTTCTCCCTCCGCTCATCCTCATGCAAGCCCTTCGCGCCCGTCGCGAAGCGCAGGTGCTCGAAGCCGCATTTGGTGACGCCTACCGCGCCTATCGCCGCAGAACATGGTTCTAGCGAACCTTCTCCCGAGTGGAACCTTACGCGCCCGGGTGGGGTAATATCTCTGCAATGAAAATATTCTCCGTTTTCCTAGTTCTCGTATTCGCTACCGCGACCGTGCTCGGCGCGGAAAAAAAAATCCCTCCCCTGCCGGCCGCGGTCTCCGACAACGCCGTCGCCAGCCTCAAGAATGGCGTGGAGATTTTCTCCATGATGGGAGTCGGCCCCCGGAAAACTTGGGATGACGTGACCAATCGCTTGTTTGTCATGGACCTGGCTCACGCGAAGTGGCGCGAGGGGCGCGCCGTACCCGGCGCAGCCGGCCGCCTGGGCTCTGCCGCGGCCGGAGCCAAAGGCTTGGTGGTGTTGATGGGCGGGTATGTGGTCGATGGTCAGGGGCTCGAACTCATTGTTCCCGACGTGAACATCTACGAGCCCGGCGCGCGTCGCTGGTCGCGCGCTAAAGATCTGCCGGTTGCGGTTGACTCTGCGGTTTCGGGCGTGGCCCATGATCGTTTTGTCTACCTGATTGGCGGCCGCTCGCCCAACGGTCCGGTAAATAATGTGCAAGTTTACGATATCGAAAAGGATACCTGGACTCAGGCGACCCCGTTCCCCGGCACTCCGGTCTTCGGGCTGGCCGGTGGCGTTGCCGATGGCAACATCGTGCTCGTTGATGGCGCTAAAGCCGGGCCGCCCGGTGGTCCACGGTATGTGGCTTCAGACGAGTGCTGGCTCGGCAAGATCGATCACAAAGATCCCTACACGATCGAATGGAGCAAGCTTTCGACCCATCCTGGCAACGCGCGCTTTGCCATCGCCGGCGGCGGATCCGATCACGAGCACCGAGTTTTCTTTTTTGGCGGCACCACGACACCTCATGATTACAAAGGCGTCGCCTACGATCAAAAACCCACCGAGCTTTCGCAAGTCACCTTTGCCTACGAACTGCATGGTCACAAATGGGAGACAATCAGCGACGCCACCGAAGATCCTCGGACCAATGCCCGCGGGGTTGTGAGTACGCCGGTCGGACAGTTGATCATCGGTGGATTGGTAAAAAACCTGGCCGTCACCGCAAGGGTTTTGCAGCTGCCGCAAAAATAGCCGTGGTACGAACCGCCAACCGCTTTGCCTAGCGCGCCCGGGCGAGCACCAGTGTGATGTCGTCCGGCTGCTCGTTGTCGCCGATCCAGTCGTCGACCGCTGCGGTTACGGTTTGACTGATCTGAACCAGCGGCAGCCGCCGGTTCGAGCTCACCAGCTCAAGCAGCCGCTCCTCGCCAAACTCGCCGAATTCATTTTCCGGCTCGGTGACGCCGTCGCTGTAGGCCAGAAAAATTTCGCCGGGGTGCATTTGCACGGAGCCTTCTTCGTACGCCATGTTGTCAAACAATCCCACCACGGTTCCGCCCGCATCCAGTTTGCGCATCGTGCCATCTTTCCCTATCAGAATGGGAGGCAGGTGGCCGCCATTGCTGTAAGTCAGCTGATGCGAACGGCCATCATAGATTCCCAGGAACAGCGTGGCATATTTTTCCGGCGGAGTGCTTTCATAGAGTTGGTGATTGAGCAACCCCAGCAGCGCTCCCGGAGAAACTTCAATGCCCTCGGGCCACGCCGCCATCATTCTGTCCGGCCCCGCCGACGCGCCCACCGCAACCGCTTCTCGCATCTGTGGCAAACTTTCCACGCTGTAAGCACGCACGGCGGAGTGAATCGTCGCCATCAGCAGCGCTGCCGAAATTCCCTTTCCGCTGATATCGCCTACCGCCAGAATCAACTTGTGCTTGCTGGCCGTGAGGAAGTCGTAGTAATCGCCGCTCACGGTGCGCGCCGGCCGGCAAAAGCCATGCACTTCCAGCGACTCCAACTCCGAAACCTGACGCGGAAACAATTGCGCCTGCACCTCCTGCGCAATGACCAGCTCGCCTTCCAGTCGCTGTTTTTCTTTCTGCTCCTGGATCAGTTTTTCGATCGACTCAGTCATGGAGTTAAACGACAAGGCAAGCTCCGCCAGTTGATCCTTCGATTTCACTGGAATTCGGTGGCTGAAATCGCCCTGGTTCACATGCTTGGTCGCGTCGTAAAGCTCTGCCACCGCCGCCGTCACAGTGCGCGTCATCCTCGTGCCCGTAAACAGCGCAATCAATTCTATGATGGCGAAAAAGACCAGCACTCCTGACAAAATGTATTCGATGCCCTTGGCGAAGTCCTCGAGAGACGCAAACAGGTTGCCGTAGAGCAACGACGGCATAGTGCGGACCCTCACTACAGGCGACACCGGCGCTCCGATGACTTCGTTTCGTCCCGTCTTCCAATCGACCACTCGCAGCGGCGTGCCGAACCAGATCTCGTGGTCCATGATGCTCGAAGGCGCCGGCAGTTTGCCCACCGTGAAGGTAGGATCATGCTGAATTCCGGCGGCATACAGCGTGATCTCTCCCAGACCTTCGGCAAATTGCGAAACCAAATTCTTGTCCAGCAGTTCGCTGGTAACCACCGTCAGTTTTTGGGAATCGATTCCCACAACCGAAGCGACGCGAAGGTAAAGTTGATCGTGATCACGGACGATCTCATGAAAAGGCTGCTTTTCGACCAGTGCCTTGGCATAGGCATTATCCGGCTGGTCGAAGAACGCGGGATATGCAAATGCGGAGGGACCCTTGCCTTCGTCACAGAGCGGGAGAGGCTGGGTGTCGTACCAGGCGCACACTTGCCGGCGTCCCCAAACCGCATTGTGCCTCCGCAATCCCGCCAGGGACTCGGTTTTGCCTTTCTCTCCTCGCTCAAGCTTCGCAGCCAGTTCATTGGCTATGGCCGCGTTCGCCGCCTCCATGCTGCGTAGTTGGGTGTTGATTTCAGAGGTGACCGCGAAACCGGAAAACTGTCCGGCAAATAAATACGCGGTGAACAAACCCATCACCACCAGCAGTACCGCAGGAATCACACCGATAAAAACATACGTAACGATCAGCCGGTTCCGCAGGCGCCACAAGACTTTTCGCTTCAGTGTGCGAAAAAAAGCGATGATGAAAAGTACGATCGTGTCGAAAACTAGAAATTTTACCCAGCCTGCAAGGCTGGCGCCCCACTTCGGAGAAAACAGGTTCAGCAACATTTCCAGAGCGAAAAATCCCACGGCGAGGGCCAGCGAATACCACGCCCCACTCGCGATCCAACCCTGCGGCCACAAGCCGGCCCGCAGCATTCTTTCGCGCATTTTCCAGTAAAACTTGCTCATGGATTTTCGATTTCCAGCTTCGCGCAAGGCTATATTACAAACCCACCGGTGCGCCGCCCTTGATCGAATGCCTTCAGTCCAACCGCTAGATCTCTGGATACAGATCGAAGAACGCTTCCAGACTCGTGCGCAATTGCTTCTCGATCTCTTCCTTACTGCCCTCGAGAACGTGCATGGTCACGTGCGCCTCGCGTCCATTACTGAGCTTCACCGGAGCCGCGCCCACTTCGCTCACATCTTCCGAAGGGAGCAGTCGCATGCCATAAACTAACGTCAAATTCGCCATGCTTGAATTCTAATCGCCTTCAGAGCCGGGCGAAACTGTTCGCTGCCGGGGCGTCGTAGAAGCGGAAAATGGGGCGACCCTCGAAGTGACAGTAGTGGCACTTCAATTTAAGCTTTTCGCGTTCATCATTTAGAATTCTGCCGTGCCCCAAAAACTCCTTTTCTTCCTGGCTATTGCTGCAGTGGCTATTGCTGTAGTGCCTCTTCCTGCCGTGTCTCAGCAGCTGCCCGAACCTTCTTCGACTCAACCGCAGGTAAAAGTGAACGTGCTCAATGTTTGTACCCCGTCCGCGGATGAGCAAAAAGAAATCGCGGCTGCGCTGGCCCGCGTCCCGAAGCAGCCGCTGTTCAGCGCCGATTTTGAAGTGACGCATGGTCGCTCCACGCTTAGCGAGCCTCCGAACTTCCTTCAGCCCGGGCATAACGCGCAAGAGTCTGACGAACCCTCGGTGGCTAACTATGTTCGTATCCGCCGCGAGTTTGCCGTGCAAGCCTTGTTCTCGAGCGTGCAGTACTCTTTCAGCAATGACGGGCAGAATATGATTGAGACTCTGGTGCTGCACGTGCGTGACCCTAAGGATTTAGTCCAGGTCTCCATGGAAGACAGCGCTTCAGCCATCAGCAGCGCCGAAACCATGGTCACAGCCAATACTCCTGCGAGCCGCATCCGCCTTGAGCGCTTCGGGAAGTCGTCGGTCGCTCTGGCGCGGTGTCCCGCGCCCGAAAACGGACCTGCACCGGACCAGAGTGCATACGAGCCGCTATTTCGCAGCGCCTCCGCCGTGCTGGCCGATTACAGAAGTCTGCTGGGCGTTCGTCGTACGGTCCCGGAAGAGTTGGCACAGATTCCCGGCGCGGTAAAACCGGCGGAAAAATCGAAATCTCTCAGGCCCTCTGAAAAGAAGAAGTGATTGGAATTCTTCGTGTAAGGTAAAGTCCCTGGCGGCTTGGTTGAAGTAGCCGCTGTGCATCGAAATCTGAATTCGGCAATCTAACCGCTGACACGTAAAACATGAGTGAAACTCGCAATGTCGTCATCATCGGTTCCGGCTGCGCCGGACACACAGCCGCGCTTTACACTGCCCGCGCCAATCTGAAGCCTCTGGTGGTGGAAGGTCACGAGCCCGGCGGCCAGCTTTCCCTCACCACGCTGGTAGAGAATTTTCCCGGCTTTCCCGAAGGGATCATGGGACCGCAGTTGGTCGAGAACATGCGCAAACAGGCGGAACGCTTCGGCGCCGAGTATCGCATGGCCCACCTCACCAGCGTTGACTTTACTCAGCGTCCATTTCTGCTGCATCTCGGCATACACCAGGTGCACACTCAAGCGCTGATCATCGCCAGCGGTGCCTCGGCCCGGTGGCTGGGCCTGCCCAACGAGCAGAAACTAATTGGCCACGGCGTCTCCTCCTGCGCCACCTGCGATGGCTTTTTTTTCTCCGGAAAGGAAATCGTGGTGGTCGGCGGCGGCGATTCGGCCATGGAGGAAGCTCTATTTCTCACCCGCTTCGCCACCAAAGTCACTCTCATTCACCGGCGTGAAAGTTTCCGGGCTTCGAAGATCATGCTGGAACGCGCCCAAAAACACGACAAGATCCAATTTCTCACCGATACCGTGGTCGAAGATGTCTACGATCACGCCAAGCACGAAGTTACGGGCCTGAAATTGCGAAACCTGAAAACCGGAAAAATCTGGGATTTCCCTACCAGCGCTCTTTTCCTCGGCATCGGGCACGAACCCAACGCGAAAATGTTCGCCGGGCACCTCGACACCGATGCAGATGGCTATCTAAAAACCCACAGCTATGTATTAACCAAAGTTCACGGTGTGTACGCCTGTGGTGACGTGCAGGACCGCCGCTATCGCCAGGCCATCACCGCCGCGGGAACCGGTTGCATGGCCGCCATCGAGGTAGAAAAGTTTCTCGAAGAACACGGCGGCTAAGGCTCTGCGATCCGATCGAGTGCTCTCCAGCCGCCGGCAACATTTCCCCGCGGCCTTGCCTCAAGGCTTCTTGGGGGCGGAGCCCCTGGCTTGTGATACAACTTTCTGTGCTCTTCATCCTGATGCATCGATCGCTTTCGGTTCATAATTTTTTGGGGGCGGAATGTTAAGAACTTTCTTCGTCCGTCTTTCTGAAAATCCCTCGTTACGCAATTTCGCCGAGCGTTCCTCCCTCGGCCACCGCGTCTCCAGCCGCTTTGTTGCCGGAACCCAGATTGCCGATGCGGTCCGCGCCACTCAGGCCATTAACCGGGCAGGCATGAGTGTAAGCATCGATAATCTCGGCGAAAATGTGACCAATCCGGATGAGGCGCGCCACAGTGCGCAGCTTTATCATCAGATTCTCGATGCCATCGTCGTCAACCAACTCAACGCCAACATCAGTCTCAAGCTCACTCACATGGGGCTCGATGTCAATGAGAAGTTGGCGCGTGAGATCGTCAGCGGACTGGTCGTCAAGGCAGCCTCCATGGACCCTCCCGGTTTTGTCCGGGTCGATATGGAAGGCTCGCCTTACACGCAACGCACTCTCGATTTCGTTCATGAACTTCACCGCATGCCGGGAAATGCCAACTCTGTCGGCACCGTGATCCAGTCCTACCTCAAACGCTCCGAAAGTGATGTTCAAAAGCTGCTCGCCGAGGGCATTCGCATCCGCCTCTGCAAGGGCGCCTATAAAGAACCCGCCGAAATTGCCTTCGCCGCCAAGTCCGAGGTCGATGCCAACTACGTCAAGCTGACCAAGATCCTGATGAAAAGCGGCATCTATCACGGCTTGGCCACGCACGATGAGAATATGATCCGGGCCGCCGAGGAGTTCGCGCTCCGCGAGAAAATTTCTTCGGACTCATTCGAGTTCCAAATGCTCTATGGCATCCGCCGCGATTTGCAGCACAGCCTGGTCCGCAAGGGATGGCGTCTTCGCATCTACATTCCTTTCGGCACCGAGTGGTATCCATATTTCATGAGGCGTTTGGGCGAGCGCCCGGCCAACGTCCTGTTTATCGCGCGGAATTTGTTGCGTTCCTAACTTGCGGGTCTTGGGGTTGCGATATGTTCATCCGACTGAATGCATTGTTGCTTCTCGTTTTCATTATTCCAATGTGGCCGCAGAGTCCGCAGCCATCGTCAAACCCACCACAGGAGCAGATCGGGTACAAGTCGGCGGCCGATGCCGATAAGAATAAAACTCTCCTGCTCAAGGACTTTCAGCCTCGCTCCATGCTGCATGCGCCGGAGCACAACATCGATCGCGCCAAGTTCTACGTGATCGACGTTCACAATCACGTCAATGACGCGCTCGGAATCGACGAGCACATGCCGCCCGCGCGCGTCATCGAGATCATGGACAAAACCAACGTTAAGACCGTGGTCATCCTGACTGGCATGTGGGGAACCAAGCTGCAGTCGGTGATTGACGAGATGGTCAAGCCCTATCCCGGGCGCTTCATGGTTTTTGAGCAGATCGACTTCAGCAAGATTGACGATCCAAACTTTAGCCAGGAAATGGTGGCGCAGCTCGACGATTCGGTGGCGCGCGGCGCTCGCGGCCTGAAACAGCTCAAGGATCTGGGGCTCACTGATCGAGATAAATCTGGGAAGCTGATCGCAGTCGATGACCCGCGCCTTGACCCCATCTGGGAAGAGTGCGGACGGCTCGGCATTCCAGTATCCATTCACACCACCGATCCCGAAGCGTTCTTCCATCCCGTGGACAAAACTAACGAGCGCTATGAAGAGTTGACCGAACATCCAGACTGGAGTTTTTACGGACCGCAGTTCCCCACCAAAGAATCCATTCTCGCGGCCCGCGATCGCATGTTCGCCAAACATCCCCACACAACCTTCGTGGCTTTGCACATGGCGAACTGGCCGGAAAATCTCGACTACGTTTCGCACCTGCTCGATACCCTGCCCAACGTGATGGTGGAATTCGGCGCCCGCGAAGCCGAACTCGGCCGTCAGCCGGGCCGCGCCCGCGAGTTCTTCCTGAAATATCAGGATCGCATTATGTTCGGCACCGATAATGGCATGGACGAGGCCATGTATCGCAACCACTTCCGCTGGCTCGAAACCGCCGATGAATACTTCGATTACTGGGGATATCCCGGGCAAGGCCGCTGGAAAATCTATGGCCTGAATCTTCCCGACTCCGTGCTTGAAAAGATCTACCACAAAAATGCGGAGCGCATCTTCCAGCAGTTCCGCGGCCAGAATGTAGCCCTGAAAACGCAATCACTCCCACCCCAAAGCGCTGCCAGCGCCAATGATGACCCCGACGCCCGGCCACCCGTCACCCACGCTGACTTGCGGATCGTGCGGCGCGCGGGCCAGATATTGAGTTCTGAATCCAAATGGAACCGGGCCGATACCCGTGAGTGCGCAGCGGCTGCCACCGCGTTCACTCTCTACTGTGCGCTGGAAAAAGCCACGGATGAGGTCAACGGGAAATTCGAGCATCGTGGCGCGGCAATGCAGGAAGCACGCTTCGTGATCGATGAGGTTGCCGCCAACCGCGAGAGCTATCACCACCGGCTGATGGACTACAACAACGATCCCACAACCACTTTCGCCGATGTCCAGAAGTTCTTTCGCCTGTTGCAGGACCGTATCGCGAAGCAGCTGACAGAAGAGTCCAAGGGACGCGCTGACCAGCCGTGAGCTGGCTCTGCTTCCCTGCACCCGGCTGGCATTATTTTATTGGCGGCGGCTCGGGCTCGGCGGCGCCGTCGGCGCGCGCGTCGGAAGCCCCGTAGTTTACTTTAGCCTTCGAGTCGTGCAACACAGCCTGGCCGCGTCCCATGGCCGTAGTGTATTCACGCCGCACATCCAGTTTGTGCCCCATCGAGGAAAGTTTCTGCCGCACTTCGGGGGTCACTCGCGATTCAATCACAATATTGCATCCACGCTGTGGACTGACGGTGAATCGAGCCGTCTCCATCGCTTCCTGAATATTCATGCCGTAGTCGACCACATTGGAAACAAATTGCGCGTGCGCCAGCGGCTGGTTGGCCCCGCCCATAATTCCGAAGCCAATATGTTCATCTCCGTGTTCCATGAAAGCCGGAATAATGGTGTGAAACGGCCGCTTGCGCGGGGCCAGCGCATTCGGAGACGCAGGATCCAGCGAAAACAGAGCGCCGCGATCCTGCAGCACAAACCCCATGCCCCGCACCGCAAGGCCCGCGCCGAACGCCTCATAGTTGCTTTGAATGAGCGACACGATGTTGCCCTCCCGATCGACCACCGAAAGATACGTCGTGTCACTGAAAGGAGGCGCGCCCGGCGAGACTTCACAATTCGCTTTATCAGGATCGATCAGCTTCGCGCGCTCCCGGGCATAATCTTTCGACAAAATGCCTTTGACCGGAATCTTCGCGAATCGCGGATCGCCGTTGTAACGCCCCAGATCGGCATACGCCAGCTTCATCGCTTCAATTTTCTTATGCAACTCCGCCGCGCTGAGCGGCCCGTCGGGTGAGGCTGGCGATGTCTCCATAATATTCAGCATCTCCAGCGCCGCCATGCCTTGTCCGTTAGGAGGAAGCTCGTAGATAGTCCAGTCGCGGTACGTGCTTGAAATCGGCTCAACCCACTCCGGCGAAAACTCCGCCAGGTCACTCGCCGCCATCGTCCCGCCCAAACTTTGCGACGTGTTCAGAATCGCGCGCGCAATCTCGCCTTTGTAAAAAGCCTCCGGTCCATCCTGCGCGACCAGGCGCAAAGCCTTCGCGAGATCGCGATTCTGAAATATTTGACCGACCGCGGGAGCCTTGCCCCTAGGCAGATAAATCCGCTGCGCTTCCGCATCGTTCGCCAGCCAATCGGCAGAGTCAGTCCAATACGAGGAAATGATTTCCGGAACCGGATAGCCCTCCTCGGCATAAAAAATCGCCGATTGAAAAAGCTCCTTCCACGCCAGCCGGCCAAAACGTTGGTGCAGTGCATGCCAGCCCGCGACCGCGCCCGGCACGGTGACCGAGTCAATGCCCTGCAGCGGCATGGACGTCATTCCCTTAGCTTTTAAGTGCTCAATGGTCAGCCCGCGCGGCGCCCACCCGCTGGCATTCAAGCCATAGAGTTTGCCGGTTTTCGCCTCCCAGTAAATCGCGAACAAATCGCCACCCATGCCGTTCATCATGGGTTCGGTCACGCCAAGCACCGCGTTCGCGGCAATCGCCGCATCCACAGCCGAGCCTCCGCGTGCCAGAATCTGCGCCCCCGCCAGCGAAGCCTGCACGTGGCTCGTCGCCACAATGCCGTAGCGGGTGATCACCATCGAGCGCGCACTTGATCGATCTCGGGCCGACATGAAAGAAGTAAGCAGCAGCACAGCGGCTGCGATGGAAATAAAATTCTTCATACTATACCTGCCTTTGAGCTGAGGGCATCATCCAGCGGAATTCCGCGAGCACAAAGCGGACAATTCCCCGGCGTCCAGATTTCATTGGGCACCGTCGCCAGTGTCTCCAGGAGGAATCCTTGCTCGGCTGCGAACCGCGCCGCTGACTCTCCTAGCACCGCCAGTGTAGCGACAGCAACCGGTTGTGCGCCGCAGGCTTTCAGGTCTGCAAACGTTCCCCGGATAGCCGAACCCGCGTTAATCACATCGTTCACAATCGCCACCCGCTTACCCCGCACCACTTCACGAAGAGCACGCGGAAGATGGTACAACACCGGGTAAAGAGTATCCGTCTTCTCGTCGGCAAACCGTTCCGCATAAGTAAACGGCAAGCTCATTTCCTCAGCCACCATCAACGCCACAAACGCGCCTTCCACCAACGGCCCGCATACCATCTCCACATCGTGCGCGGCAAGGCGCGCAGCCATTTCCGTCGCCAGGCGCCGAACCGGTTGAGGGTTTAGAAAAAGCAACTCGAGCTCGAGCCACAAGTCGCCATGATGACCGGATTCCAGGCGGAAGTGTCCCTTCTTCGCCGGCAACAGCCGCAAGACCTCGTTCTGCAGGTCTATTTTCGTCATGGCGTTTTCATGGGGTGCGTACGCCCGCAACCGAACCCGTTGGATTATAAGTCTCCCGCAACATATCATCCCAGTTGCATCCAACGGTGAAGGAGACATTCGTGAAAGCAATTGCATCGTGGCTGGCTGTTTTGGTTTTTGTAGCTTCATCGTGCACGTTCGTGCCCGGGCAGACAGGCGGTGCAGAATCAACTCCGGCGCAATCTCAAACCGCCCAGCCGCCGCAGCAACTGAACGTCACCGAATATCGCCTGCCGCCCGCTAAACTGGCTAAAGCCGAAGCACTGTATAAGACCAACACCGTGCTTTATCTCTTCGGCATGGTCTTCGGAATCGTAGTTCTGTGGCTGCTGCTCAGGCTGCGCATTGCGCCCGCCTTCCGTGACCTCACCGAGCGGGCCAGCAAGAATGGCTTCATCCAGGCGCTCATCTTCGTGCCGCTGCTAATTCTGTTGATCGCCATAATCTCTCTGCCCCTCGATATCTACCAGCAGCATGTTTCACGCGCTTATGGTCTCTCGGTGCAGGGCTGGGCATCATGGATGGGAGACTGGTTAAAAGGCGAGGCAGTGTTACTGGTAGTCATGGTGCCGGCGGTATTCGGCCTGTTTCGAATTATCCGCAAAAGTCCCCGGCGCTGGTGGTTCTATTTCTGGCTGCTCACTCTTCCCTTCGTGTTCCTGCTGACCTTTATCGCCCCGGTCATCCTCGATCCCATGTTCAACAAGTTCGAACCGTTGGAGAAGACGCAGCCGCAGTTGGTCGCGGCAATCGAAACTGTGGTTCACCGTGGCGGGCTCAACATCCCACGCGACCACATGTTCGAAATGCTGGCCAGCGAAAAAGTCACCACTTACAACGCCTACGTGACCGGAATCGGCGCCACCAAGCGCGTGGTTGTATGGGACAACACCGCCCGCGACCTTACCATCCCTGAAACGCTTTTCGTCTTCGGACATGAGATGGGCCACTACGTCTTGGATCACATCTATAAAGGCTTGGCCTTCTACGCGGCAATGACCTTCGCCGGCTTCTGGCTGGGACGCAAGATGGTGCTGGCCATGCTCGCGCGGTGGGGCCACGGTTGGCATATCCGCGGCGTCGATGACCTGGCCGCTCTTCCCGTGTTGATGTTGGCTCTCTCCCTGCTCGCTTTTGCCGCCGAACCCATTGATAACGCTTTCAGCCGTCACCTGGAACATCAAGCCGATATCTATGGATTGGAAGTCACCCACGGTCTATTCCGGGATAACCGCGAGGTCGCGGCCTCTGCCTTTCAAAAGCTCGGAGAGAAAAGCTACGACTATCCCACCCCGAACCCGCTGCTCGTCTTCTGGTCCTATAGTCATCCTTCGATTCAACAGCGAATTCATTTCTGTCTTCACTACGATCCGTGGGACACAACCGCTGGACCCAAATACGTGAAATAGCCGTTGTGTTGTTCGATTTCTGCTATGGCGACGATAGGATTCGGCGGCTTTCAGGTCCAATAGGTCCGATCCAGCGACCGGTACTGAATGGCTTCGGCGATGTGCTTGGGTTCGATGGCCGGGGTTTCTTCAATGTCGGCGATGGTTCGCGCCACTTTCAGAATGCGGTCATGGGCCCGGGCGCTCAGTCCCTGCTGGGTCATCGCCCGTTCCAGCAGGCGTTCGCAGTCGGCGGAAAGTTCGCAGAACGCCCGAATGTGCCGGGACGACATTTGTGCGTTGCAGTAAATCTTTTCGCGGGAGGAAGCGAAGCGCTCAAGTTGCTTCTGGCGGGTGCGCATCACGCGCTCGCGAATTTTTGCCGAATTCTCGGGTTCATTGCTCGACCGCATTTCCTTATAGTTGACCGCGGGCACATCGATGTGAATGTCGATGCGATCCATCAGCGGGCCGGAGATCTTTGAAATGTAGCGCTGGATCATTGGCATAGTGCACTGGCACTCGCGAGTGCGATCGTTACGGAAGCCGCAGGGGCACGGATTCATCGCCGCCGCCAGCATGAAGCGTGCGGGAAATGTGAGTGCCATGGCGGCACGCGCAATCGTCACCGAGCCGTCTTCGAGCGGCTGGGGCAACACCTCAAGAACATTGCGCGGAAACTCCGGCAACTCGTCGAGGAACAGCAGACCGTTATGCGATAGCGACACTTCCCCCGGCCGCGGGATCACACCTCCGCCAATGAGTCCCGCGTCAGAGATGGTGTGGTGCGGTGAACGGTAGGGACGCTTGCCCACCAGGCCGCTGCCCGGGTCAAGCACTCCGGCGACGCTGTGGATTTTAGTGGTCTCAAGCGCCTCTTCGAAGGTGAGCGGCGGCAGAATGGTGGGCATGCGCTTGGCCCGCATGGTTTTGCCCGAGCCCGGCGGACCGATCATTAATATGTTGTGCCCTCCGGCGCAGGAAATCTCGATCGCCCGCTTGGCGGTTTGCTGCCCCCGCACATCTTTGAAGTCAACCAGAAACTCCTGGGACTCTCGCAGCAGCGCGTCGCCGTCCGCTTTCAGCGGTGCAATTCCGTTCCCCGAGTTCACAAAGTGAATCACGTCTAGCAGCGAGCGCACCGGGTAAACATCCACGCCGCCGACCATGGCGGCTTCGCGGGCGTTGGCTTCGGGAACGACCAGGCGTGAAATTTTCCGGCAACGAGCTTCCAACGCAATCGGCAGGGTGCCGCGAATGCCCCGAACCCCGCCATCCAGAGATAACTCTCCAATGAACAGGCAGTCGGAGATTTCCTTCTTGGTGAGACCGCCGTAGGCTCCCACAATGCCGAGCGCCATCGGCAGGTCGAACCCCGAGCCTTCTTTTTTAAGATCCGCCGGCGCCAGGTTAATGGTGATGTGCGTGGGAGGAATGTCGTAGCCGCAATTTTTCAAGGCGGCACGCACCCGGTCACGGCTCTCGCGCACCGCCGCATCGGGCAGGCCCACCGTGTGAAAGTGATCCTGATCGGTCTTAATGCCCGAGCAGTCCACTTCCACCTGGATGATGTTGGCGTCAATGCCATAGACTGCGGCGCTGAGGGTCTTGTAGAGCATGGCAGCTCCGGGCGAGACATCCTTCGTGCCGCCGTTAGCACACTTAGGCCTGATTCCGGAATCAAGCCAGAGTAGGTCCTCGCCCAATTTTCGCGCTGTGACGGATGTCACTCGCAGCCCCTGTGAATCGTCAGAATGGACCGATTCAGGACAAAAGTCTGGCAGCCGAACACCGATTTCGGGGCAGCCGGGTCAATCGCACTCACTAAATTGACCCAAAGTAACCTGATTCTCCAACAAGAAGGGTTGTTCCGATGCCTCGGTATCATTACGATGGAACGAACAGTGAACTGTCGTGGTTTTTACAAACCAGACCCGATAATTTCCGATGATCCAGCCTTCTTCCGGCGCTCCGCGACCATCTCGTCCGCCTCAGAATCTAGAGCGCGAAGAATCTCAGCTATGGCGATGGATTCTACTCTTCATGGTATTGCTGGCTACGGGCTTCGCCGTTCTGGCGTGGGAGCGTCTGGAAGCTTTGCCTTACCATTTGGGTCCGGCCGCATTGGGAGTGCTGGTGTTGTCGGTGCTTCTGGCGGTCTATGCCTACGGACGGCGGCGCGAAGTCGTCGAACTCAAAACCCTGCTTCAGGACTTGCAAGAACACGTAGGCGCGGCTCCATCGGAAGAACAACTTGACCAGCTTAACGAGGTGATTGCGCGTTCGCAGCGCAGCTTCAAGGAGCTTATCGACTCTTTCGAGGATGCCGCATGCGCCGTATCCCTGGACGGAACCTTGCGCACCGTCAACAAAAGTGTCTCCGCCCTTCTGGGACTTCCCTACACCGCCATCGTGGGACAAAAAGTCTTCGACTTCATCGAGGAACCCGGCCGCGAGAATCTGGAAAGCGGGCTCTCCCGTTTTCTCGAGAAGCGGCACTGGGCTGGCACGGTCCGCTTGCGCTTGAAGAACAACTCCCGTCCCCTATTTTTCGATTGCGTTCTCAACGCCATCGTCAAGGGCGGCGAAGTGGTTGGAATCAGCGTGCTGGGGCGCGATGTCACCGGACAGCACGAGAAGGAACTCCGTTTCACCGAACTCTTCGAGACGCTGCAGGAAGGTGCCTACTTCAGCACGCCGGATGGCCGGCTGCTCGATGCCAATCCCGCGCTGGTGAGCATTCTGGGTTACACGACGAAGGACGAGTTGCTGGCAGTCGATCCCGTCAAGTTGAATGTGGATGCTGCCGCGCCGCCGGCTCTCGGCCGCGCGCCTGACGACCGCGGTGGAGTCCGGGCGAGAGAAATTACGCTGAGGAAAAAAGATGGAGCGGCAGCCGTATTCCTGGAATCCTCGCGTGCAGTGTGGGATGCTTCCGGCAGGCTGATTCGTTACCAGGGAACATTGGTCGACATCACGGAAAGGCGCAAGCTGGAGCGGCAACTGCTGCAGCAGGAAGAATTCCGCCGCCGCCTGCTCGAAAGCTTTCCCGATCTCATTCTTGTGGTCGACCTCGAGGAACGCTACACTTTTGTCAGCTCGCGGGTTCGGGATCTGCTGGGTTATCAATCCGAAGATCTCCTGGGCAAGAAGATTTCTGAACTTCAGTATCACTCACCGGAATTGGCGACGCTCTATCGCGATGTAGCTTCCAGTGCGCTGGTCTTCGGATCGGCCGAGTACAGCGCCCGGCATCGTGATGGCACCTGGCGCACCATGCGGGCCTCCGCCAGCCAATTTTTCGACGCTGATTCCAAGCCCGCCGGCGTTATCGTGTCTGTGCGCGATATCACCACCGAGAGAAAGCTCGAGCAGCAAATCGTTCAGAGCGAGCGGCTGGCCGCCATGGGCGCGATGATTGGAGGCGTGGCCCATGAACTCAACAATCCCCTCACCAGCATTTTAGGAGTCAGCGAACTTTTACAGGATAGTCAAACCACCGATGCCGCCCGCAAGCAAATCGGTATTCTTCAGCAGCAGGCGCGCCGCGCTGCTGAGATCGTTCACAATCTGACCTATTTCTCCAGCCCCCCGGCGGCGGGAAAAACTCGCGTCAACCTCGGAGAAGTCGTGGAGCGCACCTTAAATCTGCACTCTTATTCGCTGCGGAAGAACAACATTACCGTGGACTTTCTGCGCGAGCCGGCCCTGCCCTATGTCGATGGTGATCCGCACCAGTTGATGCAGGTCTTTCTGAATTTGATTCTGAATGCGGAGCAGGCCATCCGCGAGGTCCGCGACCGCGGAACCCTGCGCATTCGCCTGAGTGATGGCGGGCAGGCGGTTTCCGCGAGCTTTCAGGATGATGGCCCGGGAATTCCGGCCGATATCCTGACCAACATTTTCGATCCTTTCTATACCACCAAGCGCCCCGGCCGCGGCACCGGACTCGGGCTGAGCATTTGCAAATCGGTGATGAAGGAACACAACGGAACCATCGAAGCCGCTAATGTCCCGGGCGGAGGATCGGTGTTCACCGTCACCTTACGCAAAGCAGCCTCTTCGGCCGGCGCTCACTAATCTCTTTCCACTGCCATCGCCACCGCATTGCCGCCGCCCAGGCATAGCGCGGCAATGCCGCGCTTCACATCGCGGCGCATCATCTCGTAAATCAGAGTCACCAGCACCCGAGCTCCGCTGGCCCCAATAGGATGTCCCAGGGCGACGGCGCCTCCATTGACGTTGACTCTGTTGGCATCCAGGCCAAGCTCCCGCATCACGCCCAGCGCCTGCACTGAAAAAGCTTCATTGAGTTCGTAAAGGTCAACTTCGTCTTTCTTCCATCCCGTCTTCTCCCAGATTTTTCTTACCGCGTCGACCGGCGCCATCATCACCCATTTGGGTTCCACTCCGCTGGTCGACTGCGCCACAATGCGCACCATGGGTTTCGCGCCGAGTTCGCTCGCCCGCTTCGCGCTGGTAACTACCACCGCCGCCGCGCCGTCATTCACTCCCGGGGCATTGCCCGCGGTCACCGTCCCATCTTTTTTGAACGCAGGCTTCAGTGCGCGCAGCGTCTCGGCGGTCGTATCCTCTCGCGGGGACTCGTCTCTCTCAAACAGCACCGGAGCTGCGCCTTTCTTCTTCGCGGGAATTTCTACCGGCACAATCTGAGATTTAAAGCGGCACTCTTTCATGGCCGCCACCGCCTTGCGATGCGAGTTCACCGCGAACTCATCCTGCTCTTCGCGCGTGATGCCGTATTTTTCGGCCACGTTCTCACCCGTGACTCCCATGTGATAGTCGTTGTAAATATCCCAGAGTCCGTCGTGCACCATGGAATCGATCACCTGCCCGTTTCCCAGGCGATATCCTTTGCGCGCCTGTGGCAGCAGATAGGGCGCATTGGTCATCGACTCCATGCCCCCTGCGACCACCACCGAACTGTTTCCCGTCTGCACCGCTTGCGTCGCCAGCGCCACCGCTTTCAATCCCGAGCCACAAACCTTGTTGATAGTCATGGCACCTGTCGCCGGAGACAATCCCGCGAAGATTGCCGCTTGCCGCGCGGGATTTTGTCCCAGTCCCGCGGGAAGCACGTTGCCCATGATGCATTCATCGATCTGGTCGGAGTTTAATCCCGCACGCTTCACTGCCTCGCGCACCACCGCTGCACCCAGCTGTGGAGCACTCAAATCGCTGAGACTCCCTTGAAATTTTCCTACCGCTGTACGACAACCGGAAATGATGACAACATCGTCGAAAGCCGCCATTGATCATGCTCCCACGAAGATTTCGCAACTGTCATTATAGATGCGCCACCCAGGAAAACGATGAACTTCCGCGAAGTTGTCGCCCGGCTTCTTCACTCCTGTTCGTTCGCACGATTGCACGACGCGAGAGGGATGGTCAGTCGCCGGTTCTTCGCTGGTGGATTGTCACTCTCGAACTATTCGATGAAGTTGCTCGCAATTTTTTTGTTGACTATTTCTTTCTGTGTGACTTTGGTACAGCACCACACGCTACAGCGCGTTCATTTTTTTCTTGACTTCGTTTTTCATTAACTCTATACAATCAAATAAGTTGCAACAAAACATTCGTTGCAGATTTTTCCATGAACAATGGAAGGGAGAATAGAAACAATGGCAACCAAGAAAAAGGCAAAGAAGAAAAAGAAGCATTAAGAAGTCAGTACGAAGTTGAAACAAAGGGGGGACGCTAAAAAGCGTCCCCTAAGTTTTTGCCCGCCCTTCAATGTTCAACTGATGTGTCACTGACCTTGAGCTCACGATTGGTGCAGCCGGCTTGATTTCCCGGCACCGTCCTCGGCTGGATTCGGAACCCGTTTTTCGCGGGCTGGGCATAATCCTCGGAAGGCGCAGAATGTGCAGTGAAAGCCAAGCTTAGCTCCGAAGTTTCCGTCGGCGATCTGGCGTGCTACATTCCGTACGCGCTCCCGCGCCTCCTCCAATTGAAACTCCGTGCGCTTCGACGTCACCGAAACATTTCCTTCGAGATTGTGAAAAGCAGATTCCCCTACCCGGTATCCCCACTTCTCGCGCGCCGCCATGGTGTAAATCGAAAGTTGCAGACTCTCATCCGCATCTTCCTGCGATCGAGCCTTGCCCGTTTTGTAGTCAACAATGTTAACGCCTCCATCGGAGGCTCGATCCATTCGGTCGATCCGGCCCGCAACTTTGGTTCCGGCAATCTCCACGTCAAACCATTCTTCGGTGTGCAGAACCTCCGGCGCAGGGACCGACCGCGCCCCGGCCAGAAAATCGCTTAACTGCTGCAAGCCCTGTCGCAGGTACAAATCTCTTTGATATTCATCCTCAATGCCACACCCAGCCAGGTCTTCGCGAAAGATCTGTATCAGTTCGTCGTCGGTCTTGGCCCTTCCCGCCTGAGCCGCGTCGAAGTAGGTTCTCAGGACGCGGTGCATGGCTGCTCCATACTGCGCCGCCGCGTGCAGCTGGCGCGAAAGCTTCCACTCCCTTTCAAACTTGAACTGCAACGGGCAAGTTTCATAGGTTTCAACGGCCGTGGCGCTCAAGCGCGCTCCCAGTCCGTCGATTGCGGGAAGGGCAAGCCATGCAGCCAGGCGTGAATCCGCGGCCTGAGCCTCGCCCGCCACCGCGGCAATCTCTATCAACTCCGGTTGCGAGGCCAGCGCCGGACGCGCACGCAGCCACGGTTGAAGTGCAGCGTTTGAAATCAGTTCGCGCATAAATCCCGCCGGCGTTTTATCGCGGCCCAATCCTTGCCTTCCATAAATGTGCAACGAGTCTTTGGCCCGCGTCATTGCGACATAGAAAAGCCGTCGCTCCTCCTGATCGTGCAGCGTCTTGTCGTCCCCCGCAGCCGCCGAATCCCGGTCTCGCAGCTCTCTGGGAAACTCCACCAGCGTCTCCCGATAACCGGCTGGAAACGAGGGACTGATCGCGCGCAGCAGGAATACGTGGGAAAACTCAAGGCCCTTGGCTGCGTGCGCCGTCATAAGCCGGACCGCGTCTTCGTTGCCATTCGAAGCCAGGGGAATCACGCCCCCGGCTTCGCGAAAATATTCCAGGTACTCAATCCATTCGCCGAGTTCCTTGGTCTTGGTGGTTGGCTTCGTCTCCCAGTCGGCGGCGAATTTCAGGGCCGTCTTCAGCACGGCGGAGTTCAGATTGAGGCGAAATTGTTTTCCAATCAGCTCCAGAGCCGCGCGGGTCTGAGCCTTCTTCCGGCTCACTTCTTCTCGCGCCTGGCGCACCGATTCGAGTACGGCGTGTCCACCGGCGACGGTGTCAAGCACCGAAGCCAGCGGCACAACAACGCCCTCCTTCGATTCTTTTGCAATCGCACGCAAGGCGGCGCGCAGCTGTTCGGGATCCACCTCGAACTGCGGGAGCGCAGCCACGCGAAAAAGACTGGCATCGGATCCCAGGTCGACCACCGCCGAGACGCAGGCAAATAAATCCCGCACTTCCGGCGTATCGCTCACATCCATGTTCTCAATGGAAAACGGAATTTCGTGCTCCGCCAGCTCCTGTACAACTTCATCGCGATGAACGTGCGTCCGGTAGAGAACGGCAAAATCCCTCCACCTGCAACGCGAATGACGTTTCGTCTCCTCGATCATGCGCACCACGTCCGGCGCTTCCGCATTCTTGCCGGCAAACGAAATTGCTTCCACCGGAAATGAAAGCAGACTCTTCCCTTCTTGCCTCGCATCTTCCTCGCGTGCTGATTGCAGAGGAGCGCGGTGGTACGCCAGCGGGTCCGGCCCCCGGCCTCCAAACACCGGCGGATTTTTATCCACAACGGCGAAGGCGCAGCGCAGAATGGGAGTCGTTGAGCGCCGGTTCTTGCCCAGCAAGACCAGCTTGGTCTGAGGAAAATGCCGCCGGAAAAGATGAAACGCCGCGCTCGACGCTCCGCGAAAACGGTAGATGGCCTGATCCGGATCCCCCACTCCGAAGATGTTCGCTTCTTCGCCGGCCAGCGTAGCCAGGATCTTGATCTGCGCGAAGTTGGCATCCTGAAATTCGTCGACCAGAATGAAGCGCGCCCGAGCCCGCTCCGCCGCCAAAACGCTCGCATCGCTCCCGAGCAGTTCCTGCGCCCGCGTTATCATGTGGCCGAACGTGCCCAGATTTTCCTCCCGCAGCCAGCGCTCGGTGGTGGCGAATACTCGAGAGATTTCCCGGCAGCGTCCGATCACTTCTTCGTCGCTTAACTGATCTTTCGATTTCGCCACCCGCGCCACCGGCAACTCATTGCGTTCGAGCCGCGCCACATATTCCGCGTACTGTTCCGGGGTGATCAGCTCGTCGTGACACCGGCTGAGAAATTCCAGCAAGTCATTCAGGAACTTGCCAAGATTCGCCGCCCGAATGTAATGCTCCAGATGAAGTTCGTGAATTCTCTTGCGCAGGTAAATCCACAAATCTTTTTCATCGAGCACTCCGAAATCTTTTCCCGCACGCTTCAGCAGGTTCTGGCAGTAGTCATGGAAGGTCACCGAATGAATTTGTTGCCCAAGCAGGTCGCTCACCCGGTCACGCATCTCCGCGGCGGCAGCCACGGTATACGTCAGGGCGAGAACCTCGTCCGGCTTGGCGTGGCCGTGCTGAACCAGGCCGGCAATGCGATGGATAAGAACCGAAGTCTTGCCGGTTCCGGCTCCCGCCACCACCAGCATGGGGCCGTCAACGTGTTCAATCGCTTCCCGCTGGCGATCGTCGGGAACAAATGCGGCGGGATGAGTTTTTAATTTGGATACAGCCATTTCGGCCAGAATACCACCAGCGTGAGCGCCGTGCGGATGGGCGAAATCGTGGAAATTCACATCGCGCACACAACAGAAGTCACAACTGCGACGGCGGCAATCGCTGCCGTCTCGGCGCGCAGAATCGTCTTGCCCAGCGACGCGGAAATCCAGCCGGCTTGCCGAAACGATTGCAATTCATCTTTGGTCCAGCCGCCTTCCGGCCCAACCGCCAGAGCTATTGCCTTTGTGCGTTCGACATCCGGTTCCGGGGATTTCAAAACATCGCGCAGCCAGGTTCGCTCTTCCGATTCGGCAAGCACAATCTGCGGCGACCCCGGAACCTGTAACGCTTCCGCAAATTTAATCGGCGCAGAAACTTCCGGCGGCGTCGCGCGGCGCGATTGTTCTGCCGCCTGGCGGGCAATCCGCCGCCAACGCTCGGCTCGATTCGAAGATGCGACCGCGAGATGAGAATCGGTCCTCCGCGCGATCAAAGGAACAATTTGGGCGACGCCAAGCTCGGTGCACTTCTCTATCGCCCACTCCATGCGGTCAAATTTGAAAACCGACAACAACAAGGTAATTTCCACTAAATTATCCGGCGCAAGTTCTTCACCCAATTCAAATTCAACCCGGTCCGCCGTCAACGATGTGATTCGTCCCCGGCGCACAGCTTGGCCGGTGACGATGTCGAATTCCTGACCGGGACGAGCCCTGAGCACCCGCGCCAGATGATCCGCATGTTCGCCAATCAAGGCGGCACAATCACCTGACACTTCGTCGGCAATCCAACGGCGGCGGGTCATGGAGGGAAATCTCAGCGCCTGACAGCGCGAATCGATGAAGCAACATTCACGATATGCCTGAAAGAATATCTCGCCCGAATCGAGTGCAGACCTCAGATGACAAGAGCTCAATGCCTTCAGCTCTGCCCTACCCGAACATATCTTTCACTTTGCCGAGCAGCGAACGCATCATCGGCTGGTTATCGACTTTAGCCGTGATTTCCAGTTCCTGAAGCAGTTCTTTCTGGCGTTTGCTTAATTTGTTTGGAATCTGCACCCGCACTTCTACGTACAGGTCGCCCTTGCCATGCCCGTTCAGTACCGGCACACCTTTATTGCGGATGCGAAACGTGGTGCCGGGCTGCGTTCCTTCGGGAATCTTAAGAGCATGTTCGCCCTCGAGCGTGGGAACTTGAATCTCCGCGCCCATCGCCGCTTGCGTAACCGAGAGCGGGACCACGCAGTGCAGATCATTCCCGTCCCGCACGAAAAACGGATGCTCTTTCACATGCAACACAAGGTAAAGGTCGCCAGCGGGTCCGCCCGAAGGCCCTGCTTCCCCGCCACCGCTAAAGCGGATACGAGTGCCGTCTTCGACTCCCGCCGGAATCTTCGCCTCAACCGTGCGCTGCCGCAAAATGCGTCCCTCGCCTTTACACTTCGGGCAAGGATCGGTAATTACGTTTCCGCTGCCCTGGCACGTGGGACACGTCCGCGCAATGCTGAAGAATCCCTGCTGGTAACGCACCTGCCCGCGGCCATTGCAGGAGCGGCATGGGGTCGGGCCTTTGCCGGCCGCGGCGCCTGAGCCGTGACACTCCTCGCAGGCTTCATGGCGGCGCACCATTACGCTGGTTTCGGTGCCGAATGCCGCCGCTTCGAACTCGATGGTTAAGTCTTCGCGCAAATCCGCGCCGCGCTGCACTCGATTGCGACGGCGCCCACCCGCGCCGAACGCATCTCCAAATCCGAAGAACTCGCCGAAGATGTCGCCCAGATCCTGAAAAGCAGTAGCGTCGAAACCTCCACCGGGGCCGCCCGCGCCGCCGACTCCGGCATGCCCGAAACGATCGTAAAGCGACCGCTTCTCCGAGTCGGCTAGGATTGCGTAGGCTTCCGTGACTTCCTTGAAACGCTCCTCTGCATCTGGATTGTTCGGATTTCGATCGGGATGCCACTGCATCGCGAGCCTGCGATAAGCGCTTTTCAGTTCGACTTCGGTTACAGCGCGGCTCACTCCAAGTACTTCGTAATAATCGCGTTTTGCGTTTGTGGCCAGAACAGGCGCCTTTCTCTATTGAAAAAATGTGAAATCACAACTGGGCTGGGAACTTATTTGCCGGAATTCTTCGCCACCTTGACCATCGCCGGCCGCAGCAGCCGTTCCTTAAACTTGTAGCCGCGTTGCAGTTCTTCAATCACCTGGTGATCCGGGGCTTCGCTGGTCTCAACCATTTCGATGGCCTCGTGATAACGCGGATCGAATGGCTCGCCCTTCGCCACGATGGGGTGCACTGAGAGTTTTCCCAGAGCCGCTTGCAATTGTTTATAAATCAGTTCCACGCCGCCGCGAAACTCCGTTCCATCCGATTTCACTTGCAGCGCGCGCTCCAGGCTGTCCACCACGGGCAGCAAGGTTTTCACCGCGTCCGTCACGGCGTAATCGCGGTACTCCTGCTGCTCCTTGCTGGCTCGGCGCCGGGCATTTTCAAACTCCGCTTGCGCCCGCGCCAGGCGCTCGAGCAGCGAGTCGCGTTCCGCCTTTAGCCTTTGCAATTCCGCTTCCGGAGCGGACGATTCTCCGCCCGCCGCCTGGGTAGAAGTCTCACTTCCATCCTCAGACGCTGCCGGCAGCTCGTGCTCCAAATCCAGGCCACTATTCCGTGCTTCCGATTTGCCGTTCACTTTTGCCATACCAACGATAATCACTCCGATTCATTCAAGATTTTGTCAAACAGACGCGCAATATAGGAAACCGCGGTAATCGTATGCTGATAATCCATCCGCGTCGGACCAATCACAGCCAGCGAACCCACCATGTCGCTTCCCGAACGCGCCGGCGCGCCAATCAGCACGAAGTTCTGCATCGAAGGCAGCGTTTCATCCAGGCCGATGACAACCCGCACCGCTTCCTGTTTCACGTCGAGATACGCCCCCAGGAGTTGCGCAACCTTCTCTTTCTCCTCCAGCGTCTGCAGCATTTCCTGCAAACGTTTGCGATCTTCCTGGCTGCTCACCAGATTGGCTGCACCTTCCACGAACACCACTTGCGCTCCGGGTTCGGCTGCGAGAGCTCCCTGCTTATAAAGTTTCTCGATCGAATTCATCAAATGGTCGTACTCGCTGCGTTCCTGGTCAATCCGTCGCGCCAGCTCTGCGCGCATCGATTCCATGGTCCATCCGCGAAAATTCTCGTTGATGTAGCGCGCCGCCAGATCGAGTTCGTCTTGCCCCAGATCCAGCCTCAACACCCGGTCGCGCACCACACCAGAACGCGTGACCAACACCGCCAGCACCTTTTGGTCGCCCAGCCGTGAAAAGTAAACATGCTCCAGCGCGTTCTTGATCCCGCTGGCGGCCACTGTGACTCCCACATTCCGCGAGATCAGCGAGAGCACGCGAGAGGTGCGTTCCATGAACTCTTGCACGTCATTAATGCCGGCCAGCGAGTCCGAAATCATGTTTTCTTCCTGCGGAGCCAGCCGCGCATCTCCCGTGATCTGCTCGACGTAATAGCGGTAGGCTTCCGGCGTAGGCACGCGTCCCGAGGAAGTGTGGCGCTGCTCCAGAAAGCCCGCGTCCGACAAGTCCGCCATCACATTGCGAATCGTCGCCGGACTCAGTCCCTCACGATTCGAACGCGCCAGCGTTCGCGAGCCCACCGGTTCGCCCGTGGAAATGAAAGTTTCCACAATCGCGGTCAGCACTTCGCGTCCTCGCTTGCCGATATTTGGGTCCGATGGCATTCAAACTTTGCGGATTCGCTGACCTCTTCCCCCCATCGGCGAAACCGAACATCCAAGCTAACTATATTAGATGCAAAAACTTAGCTAAAGGCGCAAGGCCGCGCTCTGGTTGGATTCTAGGAACGCCCCACCTTCCTGTCAAGGACTGCCAGCTTGCTCCTCGCATGCCCTGTTCCTTCGTTGCAACCTCCATCCGCCTCTTCCCTTGTCGACTGATTACCGCGTATCCTCGATTCGCATGTCGCGGACGCATTCGCCCTCCAACCCTCGAGTCGCAGTCGTTGGAGCCGGTGCCTTCGGCGGCTGGACCGCGCTCCAACTGCTTGAGCGCGGAGCCCGCGTCACCTTGCTCGACGCCTGGGGGCCCGGCAATTCACGCGCCTCGTCGGGCGGCGAAACCCGGATCATGCGCGGCACCTACGGTCCTAACCAACCCTACTCCGAAACCGCCGCGCGCGCCCTAAAACTTTGGGGAAAGTACGAACGGTGCTGGAAGAAACGTTTCCTCCATCGCGCCGGTGTCCTGTGGATGATCAGCAGCCAGAACGATGCCTTTGAGCGTGGTTCCATCGCAATGCTTCGGAAAGCGGGAATCAAGTTTCAGCAACTCTCCGCTGCCCAGATGAAACGACGCTGGCCGCAAATCAACTTCACCGGCGTGGGCTGGGGCATCTTCGAGCCCGAAAGCGGATATCTCGATGCCCGCACCAGTTGCCAGGCCGTGGTAGAGGCTTTCATTGCCGCCGGCGGCGTCTACCGGCAGCTCTCGGTCTTGCCGGATGGTCTGGAAGATTTGCCGTTTCGCCAGCTCACACTCTCTGACGGTTCACAGCTTAGAGCGGATTCCTATGTCTTCGCTTGCGGTCCATGGCTCGGCAAATTATTTCCCCAAGTCCTGGGTCACATCATTCAGGTCACTAAGCAGGACATCTTGTTTTTTGGTCCGCCCGCCGGAGACTCCCGCTTTACCGACGCGCACCTTCCGGTGTGGGGAGATCGTCTCTCAGGCGGGGGCTCCGAACGATTCTTCTACGGCATCCCCGGCAGCGATGGTCGCGGCTTCAAGATTGCCGATGATACGCGCGGTCCTGTCTTCGACCCCACCTTTGGCGAGCGCACGATCAGTCCGGGCTCGATCAAGCAGGTCCGCGAATATCTTGCCCTCCGTTTTCCCGCCCTGAAAGACGCTCCACTCATCGAGACGCGGGTGTGCCAATACGAGCAGACGCCCGACGGCCACTTCATCATGGACCGGCATCCTGGGATGAAGAATGTCTGGATTCTCGGCGGAGGCTCGGGACACGGCTTCAAACACGGTCCCGCCCTCGGAGAAATGATGGCAGAGTTAATCCTGAAGGATCAGGAACCCATGGCAACCTGGCGCCTCTCGCGCTTCCCCAAGCGACAAGACAACTAAAGCCGTGGCCAATAAAGCGGCGGCCAACCCCCGTTGTCATCCCGAGCGAAGCGAGGGATCCTGGTTTCCCCGCGTCCAAACCCCTTCGCGACGACAGCACGCACCCAATTCCGGTCCTATTGAATCTGAATCACGCTCGCGCCTTCGCCGGCTTTGATCTCGGCGACGCGCGAAACAACCTTCCGTGCGAATTCGAAAATCGATTTGGCGTGCGGCGAATCCTCTCCCTGCAGCACAATCGGCTTCCCGCCATCACCGGCCTTGCGCACTTCGGGATCAAGCTCAATGCTTCCCAGAAACGAGGCGTCATAATGCTGCGCCATCTTCTCCGCCCCGCCGCGCGAGAAGATGTCGATTTCATGATTACAGTGTGGGCAGGTAAAAAAGCTCATATTTTCCACCACCCCCACCAGATCGACTTTCATCTGCCGGAACATTTCGATCGCCTTGCGCGCGTCCTGCAACGAGACGTCGGACGGAGTTGAAACCACAATCGCACCCGTCAGCGGCACCGATTGCACCAGAGACAACGCAATATCGCCGGTGCCCGGCGGCAAATCAACCACCATGTAATCGAGGTGTCCCCACTCCACCAATCCCAGAAACTGTTTCACGATCTGGTGCAGCATGGGTCCCCGCCAGATGATCGGCTTGTCGCCCGGATTCAGAAATCCCACCGAAATAACTTTCAGCCCAAAGGCCTCCAGCGGTTCAATGCGATTTTCGCCGACCATCTTAGGCTGCCCGTTCACGCCCAGCATCAGCGGCACATTCGGCCCATAAACATCGGCATCGAG
This sequence comes from uncultured Acidobacteriota bacterium, assembly GCA_963756015.1. Taxonomy (GTDB): domain Bacteria; phylum Acidobacteriota; class Terriglobia; order Terriglobales; family Acidobacteriaceae; genus Sulfotelmatobacter. The sequence continues at coordinate 4,300,700 of CAVWMB010000006.1, read as the reverse complement.
CAGACCGACCTTGTGCCCCATTTTCGCCAGAGCCACCGCCAGGTTCACCGCCAGCGTAGTCTTTCCCACGCCGCCTTTACCCGAACCTACGGCGATGATGGCATCAACTCCCGGCAATGGTTGAGGGCCCGGCGCGGCTTGTCCGGGATGGGACGGCATATGTGCACTCAAGGGATCACACTCCAAATGTCAGCCCGCGAGATCGGGCGCGATACCTCAATTATACAGAGAGACATGCGGGATAGCGTGAGCGGCAACTCGCGGATTCGAACGGCAATGAGAATGATCGTATGCGGAGAACGAATTCCTGTCTGATTACGACTTAACGCCTGACTTTCTGTCTGCGCCCCAGTTCGGTTCTTCGGATCTCGCGCCGTCGCCCGGCATCGTCATAGCGCCGCTTCTGGTCTTCGCTCTCTGGAATTACCGGCGCCACCTTCACATGTTTTCCTTCGGCGTCAACCGCCACGAATGTCAAATAAGCTGAAGCCACATGCTCAGATGTATCCGCAATGTAATTTTCTACGAACACTTTTACGCCCACTTCCATCGACGTGCGAAACACCCGGTTCACCGACGAGCGCAGGATGATCAGATCTCCCACCTTCACCGGCACCAGGAAGTCAATGTGGTCCACCGAGGCGGTCACCGCGTAACTGCGCGAATGGCGATGAGCTGCCATGGCGCCCGCCAGGTCGATCCAGTGCATTAGCCGGCCGCCCAGCAGCGCCCCCAGCGGGTTGGCGTCATTCGGAAGCACGATCTCCGCCATCTCCGATTGGGAATCGCGCACCGGACGCGGCATCATCATTTCTTCGTTCATCATCTCTCCGTTCACACTCGCTTCTAGTCTGAAGCTCTGCCCTTAGTGCGCATAGCTCCTGCCCCTTCAGTTCGCGCCGGCCTGCCGCACCTCATGATTTTTCTTCCCCGCAACGTACGATATGAGAAAACATTCCGCCAACCGCTGCACTCGATCGTCAGAGTGCCGCTTTGCCCAACGCGACTCCGTCATATCGAATTCCAGAAATCCGTGCTCCGCGGGGCGATGCTCGCGCTCGCAAATATACCGTACCTGAATCCGCCGGGCGAGACCGTCCTCTCCGCCATTGCCCGTGCTTCGTGCCGCAAACCGCACCGAATCCCAGGTTCGCTCCCGCGGCAAACGCCGGCAGCCTTGCGCGTAACCCAGGTTGCAGAACTCTTGCAACTCTTCCACCGTGGGAACCTCACCCACGTGTTCCGGCGCGGTGCATTGCCCGCTCCATCCGCAGCCCAGCGGCAGCCGCGATGCGTGCTGCCACGCTCCATTCTCCAACTTTTCTATCGGCAGAAAAAACGGACACGCCACCACGCACCTCCCGCGGAAGATTAAAAAGTCAATTGTTAAAGTCAATTGTTAAGGAGTGCCCATTCTACTCACCGAGCCAGCCGCAGGCCAGCGTGCAACCCAGGCCAAACCCTCCGCAATGCAAGCAACCTGTAGTAACCTCATCTATCCGACGACCGACTGAGAACCGAGACCCCACTCCATGGACCGCATCGCCGCACTCAATGACATTCTTACCCACAACCCCGACGACTCTTTCGCCCGTTACGGCCTGGCGATGGAATACTCCAAGCAGGGCGATCTCGACCGCTCGCTGGCCGAGTTTTCCATTCTGCTCAAAGCCAGTCCGGACTACACTCCCGGCTACTTTATGGCAGCCCAAACCCTCGCCCGTGCCGACCGAATGGCCGAGGCCAGGATTATGCTCAACGACGGCATCAATTCAGCAAGACGCACGGGGAACCTGCACGCACAGTCCGAGATGGAAGCTATGCTGGCGGAGTTGGGATAAGGCCCGACCCGTCCATTGCCCTCTCGCGGCATTCTCGTGACACTCATTTCTTGATATTCACTTCGCCATCCTCGCCATCACCCGCTCCACCACCGTCGGGAAGAGTTGATAAATTTTCTGCGGCACATACATCGTCCAAGGCACAATCACTTCTCTTTTCTGCTTCAGATACCCCTGCATCGTTGCCCGCGCCACACGTTCGGCCGTAATCCCGCGTACCGAATCCGGACGCACTCGCTTCAATTCGTTGCCCCGCACCACATTCTCGCTGAACGCCGTCCGCACGTAGCCCGGACAAACCGTGAGCACATGAATCCCATCGTTTTTCAACTCCACCCCAGCCGCTTTGCCCATCGCGTTCAAGGCGAATTTGGTTGCGCTGTAGCCTGCGTGAAACGGCAGCGGAATATGCCCCGCGACGCTCGATATATTAATAATCGTCCCCCCGCCCTGCTGCCGCATCACCGGAATTACCGCCTGCATCGCCGCTACCGCTCCAAAGAAATTCGTTTCAAACATTTCCCGGAATGCCGCCATCTCCATCTGCGCCACTGAATCGAGCAAGCCATGCCCGGCGTTATTCACCCATACGTCGATCCTCTGGAAGTGATGCAGCGTCAGACCGATCGCGCGGTCGATATCCTCGCGGTGTCGCACGTCGCAAGCCATGGCCAAGGTTCGCTCGCCATGTCCCACCCTTCCGCGCGCTGCCTCCACCCGCCCGGCATCTCGTGAAAGCAAAACCACGCTTGCTCCTCGATCGGCAAAGCTCTTTGCAATGGCTTCTCCAATTCCCATCGAAGCGCCGGTCACCACCACCACTTTGCCTGCAAGTTCCATCCCCTGCTTTTATTCTCCTCAATCTCTGAAGTCAAACCTGGGCCGCCGCAGCGATCGCTTGCGACAGGCCTCATCTTTACCGTCCGGGTGGGACCAAAGTTTCTCACTCCTCCGAAATCGCCGCCCCTCATCCAATCTCCTGGCGTACAATCAGGCAACGCTACCCTGCTGGAGACCTCTTGGACGCCCTCATCCCTCTCTTCCCGCTCGATGTCGTTCTGTTCCCTGGCACCTCTCTGCCGCTGCACATTTTTGAACCGCGCTATAAAGAAATGATTGCCGAATGCCTCGCCCAGCGGCGCACCTTCGGCGTAGTGCGCGCCGTCGCCGACGGTCTTGCCGAAGTGGGATGCACCGCCGAAATCGTCAGCGTCATCAAAGAATATCCCGACGGCCGCCTCGATCTGGTCACCGAAGGCCGCAAACGTTTCGAACTTGTGCGCGTCAGCCAGGAACGTTCTTTTCTGCAGGGCGAGATTCTGGTGATCGATGACGAACCTGGCGCCCCGCCGCAGGAAGACGCCGCCCGCGCGATTCAGTTGCACTCCGAACTGCTTGCCATTGCGGGCGCGAGGCAGGATCTTTCCACAGCCGATCCCTCTTCGCTCTCCTTTCATCTGGCAGGTTCTCTGCCGATCGATCTTGATTTCAAACAAAAACTTCTCTCGCTCCGCTCCGAAGCCGAACGTCTTTCGGTGCTGATCAATTATTTCGAAACTGTCATTCCCAATCTCCATCGTGCCGCCAAAGCCCGTCAGAAAGCCGGCGGCAACGGACACGTTCACTGAACCCGTCGTCCGCTGTTGGCCCTTTGGCGTTGCGCGTCAATCCCTTCATGCCGGAGTTTGCCAACCACTAAGGACCAACGCCGAACGATGCCTTCTTCCCCCGCGTATAATTCAGGAAAGTATCTGGGGGTTCCCTCATGAGTCTTCCGCGCACACTAGGCGATTTGCGCCGCAGCGAATTTTCTGAAGAACGATCGCGCACTCGCCGCGTGAAAGACGAACTCCGCGACAATCTCATCGCCCGCTTGCGTCAGCACGATGATGACTCCATCTTCCCCGGCATCGTCGGCTACGACGACACCGTCGTCCCTCAAATCGTGAATGCAATTCTCTCCCGCCACAATTTTATTTTGCTCGGACTGCGCGGCCAGGCCAAAAGCCGCATCCTGCGCGCCTTGACCACGCTGCTCGATCCTCACATGCCTTATCTCACCGGCTGCGAGATTCGCGACGACCCTTACGCGCCCATTTGCCGCCGTTGCCGCGAAGAAGTCGCCCGGCTCGGCGACGCCACTCCCGTTTCCTATCTCACGCCGGACGCCCGTTACGTGGAAAAACTGGCCACGCCTGATGTCACCATTGCCGACCTCATCGGCGACATCGATCCCATCAAAGCCGCTCGCGGCGGCCACGAACTTTCCAGCGAATTTACCGTGCACTACGGCCTGCTGCCCCGCGCCAATCGCGGCATCTTCGCCATCAATGAACTCCCCGATCTCGCCGGAAAAATCCAGGTCGGTCTGTTCAACATCATGCAGGAAGGCGACGTGCAGATTAAGGGCTATCCCATCCGCCTGCCGCTCGATCTCGCCATCGTCTTCAGCGCGAATCCCGAGGACTATACCGCTCGCGGTAAAATCATCACGCCTCTCAAAGATCGCATCGGCTCCGAAATCCGAACTCACTATCCCGCCACCGTCGACGAAGGCATCGCCATCACCGCGCAGGAGGCCTGGATCACCCGGGATACGACTCGCCGCAACGGCCACGCCCTGCACCTGCCGATCTATATTCAGCAGGTGATCGAGCGCATCGCTTTCGCCGCTCGTGAAGACAAGAAAATTGACAAACGCTCCGGCGTCAGCCAGCGCCTGCCCATTTCCGCGATGGAAAACGTAATTTCCAATGCCGAGCGTCGCGCCCTCCGCAACGACGAGAAACTCGTCGTGCCTCGCATCAGCGATGTCTACGCCGCTCTGCCGGCCATCACCGGCAAGCTCGAACTGGAATATGAAGGCGAGATGAAAGGGGCGGATTTCGTTGGCCGCGAACTTATCCGCTCTGCCATCGCCAAAACTTACGACGAATATTTCACCGGCGCCAACGTGCAGCAGATCGTGCAATGGTTCGATCTTGGCGGGGAGATTCAGCTCTCCGATTCCGTCTCGGCCTCGGAGGCTCTCGAGAACTTGAAAGAAATTCAGGGCTTGACCGAGAAACTCGGACCGCTCGGCGCCTCACAAAAAGAAAGCCCCGAGCAACAAGTCTCGGCCGCCGAATTCATCCTCGAAGGCCTGCACGCCCACAAGCGTATCGGACGCAACGAAGAGCGCGTATTCAAAGCGGGAGAAAAAAAGCCGGAGCCGCAACGCGAAAAATCTTTCGAGAAAGAAGAACCGCCGTACCGGCAGAGAAGGCAGTTTAACTGAGAAGCTGCTGGCTGCTCCCATGAAACGCATCCGCTACTCCAAATACGTTCCCGACCCCGCCGGCGAAATGAGCATGGAAGATCTGCTGAGCGCGCTCTCGGACTATCTGTTGCAGAGCGGCTTCCAGAGCGACATGTGGTACGAGATGCCCGAGGGCGAACAAAATCTCGACGATCTTCGCCGCGCCATCGAGCAGGCCCTGATGGAAGGCGACCAGTTCGACGAAGACATGCGGGAACGCCTGCAACAAATGGCGATGGATGGCGAACTCGACGAACTCATCGAAAAGCTGATCGAGCGCATGCAGCAGGAAGACTACATCTCCATCGACCAGGCTCCCGATCCTTCCCGCCCTTCCGGCGTCGGAGGCCAGCTTGGCGAAAACACCCCCCAGGCAAAATTCGAAATCACCGACAAGAGTCTCGATTTTCTCGGCTTCAAATCGCTGCGCAACCTGCTCGGCTCACTCGGCAAATCCAGCTTTGGACGCCACGACACTCGCGACCTGGCCACCGGCATCGAGACCAGCGGCTCCGCCAAAACCTACGAATTCGGCGACACTCTCAATCTCGACATTACCGCCACGCTCTCCAGTGCCATCCAGCGCGAAGGCCTCAGCTTGCCCCTCAATATCGAATACTCCGACCTGCAAGTGCACCAGTGCGAATATCAATCTTCCTGCGCCACTGTGCTCATGCTCGACTGTTCCCACTCGATGATCCTCTATGGCGAAGACCGCTTCACCCCCGCGAAAAAAGTTGCCATGGCGCTTTCGCACCTGATCCGCACCCAGTATCCCGGCGACTCGCTCTCGCTCGTCCTCTTTCACGATTCCGCCGAAGAGGTCCCGCTCTCGCAACTCGCGCGCGTCAAAGTCGGTCCCTATTACACCAACACCCGCGAAGGCCTGCGCCTCGCCGAACGCATTTTGCAACGCCAGCGCAAAGACATGAAGCAGATCGTGATGATCACCGATGGCAAGCCCTCCGCCCTCACCCTGGAAGACGGACGCATCTACAAAAACGCCTTCGGCCTCGATCCCCTCGTCGTCAGCCAGACGCTCGAAGAGGTCTCCAAGTGCAAGCGCGCCGGCATCCTCATCAACACCTTCATGCTCGCATCCGATTATGGTCTCGTGCAGTTCGTGCAGAAGGTTACCGAGATGTGCCGCGGCAAAGCCTACTTCACCACTCCCTACACCCTCGGCCAATACCTGCTGATGGATTACATGTCGCGGAAAACCAAGACGATTCACTAGTCGGACCATCTCAATTCACTTCCGCATTACCCGTGCCCTCAGTACTTTCAGTGTCCAAGATTTTTCCTTCCCGCCTAACTGCTGATACTCTTTTAACAATCCATGGCAAATTGCATTCGATGCGGTCGACAGCTTCCCGGCTTTACCTTCGGCAAAAAGATATGCCCGTGGTGCGTGCAGCACGAAGCTGCTCAGCGCGGCGAAATCGTCGACGACGCACGACAGCCCGTCATGCGTACTCCCTGGGTCCGCCACAACGAATCCACCATCGGCCTCACCCAGATAATTTTCGGCATCAATGCGGCGGTTTTCCTGGGCATGGCTTTCTCCGCCTCCACCATCATGAACTTCCCCGTGCCCGAACTTGTACGCTGGGGAGCCAACGTGGGAGCGCTTACCATCTCCGGAGAATGGTGGCGGCTGCTGACCAATGTGTTCGTTCACGGCGGAATCATTCACATCGGCTTCAACATGTGGTGCTTGTGGTATCTCGGCAAGCTCGCCGAAGCGCTTTACGGCCGCTGGACCTACGCCGCCATCTATCTCATCTGCGGCGTGGGAGCCAGTCTTACCAGCGCAGCCTGGCACCCCTACACACCCAGCGTCGGCGCCTCCGGAGCCATCTTTGGACTCGCTGGCGCGCTGCTCGCAGGTTTCAAGTTAGGCGAGTTTTCCGTTCCCCGCTCGGCGCTCTCTGGCACGCTGCGCAGCCTCGGGGCGTTCGTGGTCTACAACCTCATCTTCGGCGCAGCCATTTCCGGCATCGATAACGCCGCCCACATCGGCGGCCTCGTCACTGGATTAATCGTGGGGGCGCTGGTCGCAGTCATCGCCCCGCGGCAAGAGCAGGGTCCGCGCCGCGCGGGAGTGTTTCTGATTGTGATTCTCGCGCTCGCAGGTGGCGCCATGCAATTAGCCCATCACTACCATGTTCCGTTTCGCCTGCAGCGGGTACCCTTTGGACAATCCGACAACTAATCCCGATCGCTCTTCAGCGCGGGATCGACCTCTCAGGATCAATGACAACGGCTGCCGCCGCTAGCCATCAGCTTTCTTGACTGCGAGCTCCGCGCCCTGGAAACCGATGCGGCTATGCGTCCCGTCGCAGAACGGCTTGTTCACTGACCCGCCGCAGCGGCAGAGCGAGAAAGCCGGCTTGCCGGTTAGGTCGTACGCGGTCCCGTTCACATCCACCAGTTCGATCGAACCCTCAGACGCCTCGACCCGGTAAGGACCGTTAGGACGTACGGTAATTTTGACTTGAGCCATCGTGTATTCTCCAACCTTGCGAATTTCTAGTAAGGCTTAAACCATATCATCAAAGCTTGGCCCTGTGCCGTGGGTTGTCGCGCGAACGGCAAAATCTTGGCGTCGCAGCGGCCGATTTTTCATAGAGGAATGCTTCCGCTGACAGTTTGGGGCATTGCCTTACCTGAAATCCAAATCCGACCGGAAAACGGACGACGAGAGACGATTCGCAAATGGATGGAAAAGTAAATCACTCGCCTTTTCTGAAGAGAGACTCTCAGGCTGCCAGAGAATCTGCCGAGAGCAGACTGCGGTAAAGAGACAGATAGTCGTCGATCATTCGTTTGGCGGTGAAACGCTCGCGGGCGCGGTTGTAGGCGCGATCCGAGTAAGCGTGGCGAAGCCCGCGATCGGAATCGAGTTGTCGCAGTGTCTCTGCCAGGCTGCGAGCATCGTTGGTGCGGAAATACAGGGCCGCATCTCCCCAGACTTCGCGGAATGCAGGGATGTCATTGGCGACGATGGCGCAGCGGGAAAAAGCGGCGTCCAGAGCCGACATGCCCAGCGGTTCGTAACGTGCCGTGGCCGCATAGACGGCGGCACGGCTGTATAGGGCCCGCAGTTGAGCCTCGGTTTGCGGGCCTCGAATCGCAACGCAACTCTGATCGGTGGCCACCTTAACATCTGCCCGGATCGGAATCCGCGGCAGCGGCACCGTCTGCTCGGCTCCCACAATGCAAACCGAGAACGGCAGGGAGTGCTGAGTCAGCAGGAAGACCTGTTTTCCTGCATCGAGCAAACGCCCCACCGAGAGCACGGAATCATCCTTGCTGACATAGGGATTGAAGAAGATGGGATTCCGGCCCGGGTAGATCACCGTCGATCGCCGGGGATGAATGTAGTTGTAACAAATACTGTCCAGCAACCAGGCCGAGGGCGCGACCACGGCATCGGCCGCCGCAATGCCTCCGACTACCGTGTCGCGATACCACTTCAGCCAGCGTGTGGGCCGGGGTGCGCAACCTTGCACCGCCTGGGTCCAGCTGACGATATCGCCATGGGCCATCACTACCCGGGGCACATTCACCGGCAAACTGCCGTGGCAGAACTGATGCAGGTGAAGCACGTCCGGCCGCACTTCGCGTACCAGGCTGGCCAGAAAATGTGAAGATTCGAGCAGGTCCTGCGGCGCTTCGTCCATCCACTCCAGGCGGAAAGCCGTGGGCCGGTATTCGAGACCGTGGAGAAAATCCATCCACGAAGTCTGTTCGGGCAGAGGAATTTCGCCGAAACTGACCAGCGTGACCCGCACCCCTCGCGTTACCAGCCCGGTAACCAGTTCGCGCGTATACGTCCAGGAACCAGAGACGGTATCCGCCGTAACCAGGACGTGCACAGGGACCTCCACAGGGGTTGCCGGAGGCCGCGGTAGAAGCGGAATCCGGCTTTGTCGCAGAGTTATTCTAGTGCGGAACGCGATGACACGTCGATGTTTTTTTGCCTGAAACCGGGTTATTCGCCGAATTTCAGCAGAATTCGGCGAGTGCAACCGCAATCGGCCAAAAAAGACTTTGTCGCGTGTCTAAGCATTTGAGATTCTACTGGTGCTGAATTCGATCCTGGTTGACGAGCGGACCAATCCGCACCTAAGGTTAGGTCGTGGAGCCCAATGCCTTTGTTGCTGAAGTCTATCGCCGCATGTCCCTGCGGCATCAGGCAGAACGCCCCCGGCCGAGCTTCGCACAAATTAAGGATGACAGGCAGGTCTTGCTGGCGGCGGCCGAGTACGCCCAGCTTTTGCCCGCCGACAAAACCGCCGCAATCCTGGACATCGGATTTGGTGGCGGCTGGTTTATCGCCGCAAGCCTGAAATTGGGATATTCAAACGTCTCTGGCGCCGATTTCGGCATTCTCCATAAGGCCCACATCGGTGATTGGGCGAAGCCGGCGATATCTTTGCACGAGATTGAAAATGATATCGGGACTTTCCTCAGCAGCCGCAACGAAGAATACGACTTCATACACATGTCGCACGTGATTGAACATATTCCCAAGTACTCATTGCTTTGGGTGGTCGATGCCCTTTACAAGGCTCTAAAACAGAATGGTGTGCTGCTGTTGCGGACGCCCAACATGGAAGGGCCGACGGCGAACTCCAGCCTGTACGTTACCCTTGCGCACGAATACGGGTTTTGCGGCTCCAACCTGCGATCGCTGCTGGATATCTGCGGCTTCGATGACATCAAGTTCCATGAAGGCTCTCTTTTCCGTCCGACCATCAAGCAGCGAATTGGTGCTCTCATCCGTTGGCCATTTCTACAGGAGAGCAAACTGCGGCATCGACTGTTCGGAGTGAACTCGGGTGGACAGTTCGGCCCGGAGCTAGTAGTGAGCGCGCGCCGCGGCGAGGTTCAGCCGTTTTTTTCCCAACAATACAAGTAGATTCTTGCTGCGGAGCAGTGCCGCTTACTGTTGCACGAAATCCGATGATGCCGTGGTTGAGGCTCGCTTGGAGACCCTCAAGGCTTGACCAACTCATCGGAGAGCAAGCGGGCTTTCATGGCGAGATTGTGGCCGCGCTCGGGATCTCCGGCGGCGATGGCTTGTTTCGATTGCTCCACGAACTCCTTGATCTGGCTGACCATATCCTGCTGGCTTGAGTTCAGTTGACGTCCGGCGATCTTCTTGAGATTTTCTTCGGTTGCGGCGGTTAGTTGTTCGGTAGAGCGCTCGTTCGAAGCCAGCTCGGCGGGAGTGCCCCCCTGCAGTTGAATCGCGGGCTCATCGGAGCCTCCATTGCGCACAACTTTCTTAGGCGGCGGGCAGGGTTTCAAAGCTGCGGAGCCAGGCTTGGCGGAGCCTTTTGTCGAGCCTCGGGCCGCAGTGCCAGAGTTGGTGGAGCTGCTGTTGCTGGAAGCGGAGCCCGTCGCACCGCCCGCCTTGGTTGGCGCAGCGCGAGTAGCTTTCAGTGATGTGCCGGAGTTGCCCACCGTGGGGTTGAGTGCGGTGGGGCCAATCAAGCAATCGGGATAGATCGCTTTTTTGGCCCGCCGGCGTTTGGCGGAGGGTTTGGTGTGACCCGCTGCCTTCGGCTTCTGCGAGGTCGAAACGGGCGCAGGCTGCGCAGACTTTACGGTTGGTGCCGCTTGCTGCGTTGAGGGGCTGCCTTGGCTTTGAGGGGCGGGTGAATTCGAATCGGCAGCGGCCGGGGTCTGCTGCTGCCCCGCTTGCGCAGCGGATCCAGCGAGGGGCCGCGACCACCCGAAACCCAGGAGGAAAAACGCGAGGATCGAGGCCAGATTCATATCAATCCCGTTTTTTCGGTGAAGCACTTTGAATCTTACGCTGAGAAGAGTTTCCTAGAAATCAAGCCGCATTGCAACATTACGGATTCGAATGCGCCGCGGTCTCCGGCTCCGAATGCAAATTCGCAACCGCCAGAGGAAGGCGAAAGCGGAACGTGGTTCCCACACCTTCAGTCGATTCAAAATCCACCGAGCCATAATGCCAGTCGAGAATCTGATAGGTCTGGGCGAGGCCAATGCCGTTGCCGTCTTTTTTGGTGGTGAAATAAAGTTCGAAGATTTTGTTTTGCACGTCGCGGGGAATGCCGGTGCCCTGGTCGCGGATTTCAGCAACCACTACATCATCGTCGCGGCGCGCCGACAGCGTGAGCCGGCCACCTCGAGGCATGGCCTGGATTCCGTTCAGCATCACGTTGAGCAAGGCCTGTTTCATAAAATCGAGATCGGCCTTCACTGGAAGCGGCTCATGCCATCGCGCGCGCTCAATGGTGACGCCGTGCTGTTCGGCATCGGGGGAGGCGAGCTGGGCGACATCATCGAGCATGCGGCGGAAATCGAGTTCCACCAGGTGCAACTCGCGAGCGCGCATAAAATCGACGAGAGTTTGCACCACCCGGTCGAGCCGATGAATCTCACTGCCAATGATGTCCATGTGGCGGCGGGTATCGGGATCGAGCTGGGCCAGTTTGTTCTGCAGGAGCTGCAGGTGCAGAACAATGGCATTGATGGGATTTTTCACTTCGTGGGCGACCCCGCCGGTGACCCGTCCGCTGGCGGAGAGGCGGCGGGAAGTTTCGATTTCGTCGCCGATGCGTCTGACGGATTCGGCATCCCGCATGATCAGCAGAGCGCCGATCTGAGTGCTTTTTTCCTGGAGAAAATCGAGCGAGATCTGGACGCGCCGGCCCGCGGCGGCAGGCATCTCGCGCTGAATGAGGGGACGCCGGCGTTCAAACGAATCGAGCACCAGCATGCCCAGATGAGGATCCTGGGAGAAAATCTCGCGAGCGGTTTTGCCCAGCAATTCTCCGCGGGGCCGGCCCAGAAAGCGCTCGACCGGAGCGCTGACCAGCACCACGCGAGAATCGCGGGTGAATAGCATCAAGCCATCCTGCAGGGTGGACATGAGCTGATCCACATTGTCTTTGAGCGCGGAAAATATTTCGCGGCTGTCGCGCATCTGCCGGCCGAGATTTGCAATCTTCAGCGTGACCAGTCCGTACTCATCGTGCTCGGATTCGTTTCCGGAGAGCGCTTCGGTCGTGCCCGCAGTGACGCTATCGAGGTTACGGCTGATTTTTTTGAGCGGCCCCAGAGCAAGATTGGAGATGCCCGCGGCCAGCAACAGCGAGGCGAAGATCGACGCAATGGAAAAATAAACCGCGTGCAGCAGGCGCGGTGTGATCTCACTCTGCAGGAAGACGGTGGAAACGCCGATGTGAATGGTGCCGAAGGGAGCGGCATTCAGTTGCAGCGGGAAGCTTACGTCGTAAACCGCGGACGGGCTGTAGACCAGCCGGAGCTGCTCGCGGAAGCGCGCGCCGGTGACCGCGTGAAAATCCGGACGTGGAGAGATTTGCTTTCCGACCAGTTGTGGATTGGTATGCAGCAGCGCCTTGCCGTTGGCGTCAACCACGGATGCGTCGTATACGTAGGGCCAAAGCGCGACTTCCGATTCCAGATTGTTCAGCAGATTGGTATCCATGGGCAGGTATTCGGCAAGGGCGCGCCGCACCGCCGCGGGATCGTTGGTATCGATACGGGTGCTGCTCAGGTCGGGAAGATCATTTTCGGCGAAGTAGGCCAGTTGCTGGGTGAGCCGGCTGGCGCTTTCGTAAGCATTGGTAATGCGCTGGCGAAGGATCTGGGAGATGTAGAGATAGGAGAACGCAGTCACCATCACAGTCACCATGAAGGTGATGGTCAGCACGATGATGATTTTGCGTCGCATGCGGAAAAATCGTTGTCAGCTTCCGGCCCTGGGTTGCCGGTTACGGCGGAAAGCAGGAGACCACTATCCGGTTGCACTGAGAAAATCTGCTGATCGCCGCCAATCGGCTATCGGCCAAACGCGGTCAAGATTCCTCCTTGCCTGACTCTCCGTCGGCAGAGCTGCTGCCGTATTCCTTCAGCTTATTATGCAGGGTTTTCAGGCTGATGCCGAGAATTTCCGCGGCCCGCGTCTTGTTATTGCTGGTGGATTCCAACGTCTTGAGGATGAGCATTTTTTCCGCTTCTCCGACGGTCGTGCCCACACCCAGACGCACAGCGTCGGGGTCGTTGGCGGCGGTGCGCACGGGGGCATGGCCAAACCCCGGAGGCAGGTGTTTGGTCTCAATCATGCCGCCATCGCAGACAATTACGGCGCGCTCAATGGTGTTGCGCAACTCGCGGACGTTGCCCGGCCAGGAATAGCCGGTAAACATATTCATCACCGCCTCGCTGACGGCGGCCACTTTGCGCGAGTGTTTCTCGCTCATTTCCGAGAGCAGAAGATCGACCAGGTCGGCGATATCTTCCTTGTGCTCGCGCAAGGGTGGCATGTGAATGTTGAAGACGTTGAGCCGGTAATAAAGGTCGCTGCGCAATTCGCCGCTGGAAACGGCTTCCTCGGGAACTTTGTTGGTTGCGGCCAGGACGCGGACGTCGACTGAGGTTTCCACCTTGCTGCCGAGGCGGCGCAGTTTGTGGTCTTCGAGCACGCGCAGCAGCTTGGCCTGAGTCCCGACCGGCATTTCGCCAATTTCGTCTAGTAGGATCGTGCCTCCCTCAGCCAGTTCGAAACATCCGGTGCGGCGCTCAAGGGCCCCGGTGAAGGCTCCCTTTTCATGGCCGAAAATCTCGCTTTCGATCAGGGTTTCAGGGATGGCGGCGCAATTGATGGCGACGAAGGGACGCTCGCGGCGGGGACTCAGTTGATGGATGGTGCGCGCCACCAGTTCCTTGCCAGTGCCGCTGGCGCCGGTAATCAGCACGGAGGCAGTGCTGGGAGAGACCAGTTCGATGAGCCGGAAGATCTCCTGCATTTTTCTTGAGGCCCCGCGCAGCTGTCCGAGAGAGCCGGAATCCCGCAGCTTGCGCCGGGCGCTTTCCAGTTCGGCGCGGGTTCCAATCAGCGCGGATGCGTTTTGTAGCATGGTGCGCAGGCGATTGGTGTCGATGGGCTTGGTGATGTAATCGTAGGCGCCCAGGCGCATCGCCTGAACCGCACTATCAATTGTGCCTTGTGCAGTCACCAGAATCACGGCCATGGCCTGCGATTGTTCGGCCAGCCGTTGCAGCAGATCGATGCCTCCCATGCGCGGCATCTTGAGGTCCGTGACCACGATCGAGGGACTCCATTGCACCGCCTTTTCAAGGCCGTCGACTCCATCATTAGCGGTCTCGGCGCGATAGCCCCAGGAGGAAACCAGTTCGGCCAGGCCGGTGCGTTCGTTCTCTTCATCCTCAACGATCAGTATTTTCTCGTGGCTCATTCCTGCGATAGTGTCCTTCGATATTGTCCTTCGATATTGTCCTTCGATATTGTCCTTCGATATTGTCCTTAGTTCTTACACCGGCCGCCAGTATTCGATCCGACTGTCCAACGTGAGAATACAACCATACTCGGCCAGCTTCCCGCGGGGCAAGGTCTGCGGTCGCAGTGCAGGTGCCTTCGGTTTCATGCCGTCAGCTACCGCGCCTGGCGCGTCATTTTGAGACAGGTGCCCAACCATGGTGCTGAACTATGCACGCCGCCGGGAAACAACTCTTTTCAACAGGATGCCAGTGTAGAATTGCACATTCCCTAGGTCGAGTTTCACGCCATTTTTTCTGCGCGTCAGTGGTCAAGTCACCGAGCGATGCGCTTAATCACATAGGAGGATGGAATGTCAGGTGCTTCTTGTCGAAAAAAAGCCCGCTTCTTCATAGGCCTGCTCGCAGTTCTGGGTGTGGGACTCATCTCGAATCCTGCAATCGCGCAGAGCGACAACAATCCCAAATGGGATTTATTTGTTGGCTATCAGTGGCTGCATCCTGGTGGCACCGTACCGTCGCCATTCGGCGATCCGAACAATCCGACTCCTTATGATATTCCCAACATGGCCCCGGGATTTGGCGCCGCCTTCACCTATAACTACGCTCCGCACTGGGGATTGGAATTTGACCTGGGTCACAACTGGAGTAACAGCAATTACGAAACCACGGGCTCGGTCGGGCCGCGGTTGATGTGGCGCACCGATCATGCGGATTTGTTCCTGCACAGCTTGATCAGCCTGAATCGCCTGAATGTAAACGGACTAAATCCCAGTAATGGAATCGGAGCGATCCTCGGCGGAGGCGTCGACCTGCCGATCCGCAAGTGGCTGGCGTGGCGTTTGGTGGAAGCCGACTACGTTTGGGGTCACCACAACTATGCCGATTTTGCGGCACCCTCTTTTCCCGACCTGCGGCGTCCATCCCTGGAAGGGGTACGCTTGCGAGCTGGACTGGTATTCAGTTGGGGTGGCGCAGCGCTAGTAGCCCCGGCCGCTACTTGTTCGGTGCAGCCGAGTGAAGTGATGGTGGGTGAGCCGATCACCGCGACGGTCACGGCCAGCCATTTCAATCCGAAGCACACCGTAACTTATGCCTGGAGCGCCAGCGGAGGCCAGATTACCGGCAAGGATACGACCGCCCAGATCGATACTACGAATGCGGCTCCGGGCAGCTATGCCGTGACCGCTCACGCAACCGATGCCCGAGAGAAGAAGAATAACGAGGCGAGTTGCTCGGCCAACTTCACGGTAAAGCCGCTGCCGCCAAAGAATCCCCCGACCATGTCGATCTCGGCTACGCCGTCGAGTGTAGCGGCGGGTGGAACGGTGAATTTGTCCGCCAACTGCACCAGTCCTGACGGAGTTTCGGTCACGGTTTCCGGATGGACATCGAATGGAGGGACGGTTTCAGGCAATGGCTCTTCGGCTACGCTGAATACCACCGGCGCGCCTCCAGGTTCAATCACGGTAAGCGCAACCTGCACCGATTCTCGCGGGCTCACCGGCCAGGGGTCGGGCGAGGTTATGGTCGAGAATCCGCCCCCGCCGCCCAATCCTGAAATCAAGGTGCTGGAGGCGCGGCTGGCATTGCACAGTATTTACTTCCCGACGGCCATGCCGCCGGCATCGAATCCTAACGGCGGTTTGGTCGCCAGCCAGCGGCAGACTCTGGTTGGGCTCGCCGCCGACTTCAAGAAATACCTTGAAAGCAAGCCGGATGCTCACCTGATTCTGGGCGGGCACGCCGATGTGCGCGGCTCCGATGCCTATAACCAGGCGCTCTCTGAGCGCCGGGTAAACCGCACCAAGAGCTTCCTGGTCGAACAGGGAGTTCCTGAGGCCAATATCGACGCCAAGGCATACGGCAAACAAGACAACATGACCGATGCCCAGGTGCGAGACACGGTCGACAACAATTCCGAACTGACGACGGAAGAACGGCAGAGAGTGCTCAGGAATATCCGAACCATCCGGCTGGCCAGTAACCGGAGGGTGGACATTACTTTGAGCACAACCGGCCAGTCCTCGGTTCGGCAATTCCCCTTCAATGCGGCGGATGCCTTAACGCTGATCGGTGGCAGGGAAGGTGAAGCGAAGAAGAAAGCAACCCGGCCGGCGCCTAGAAAGAGGATGCAAAAGAAATAGCTGGGTATTTGAACGGGGAAGGCTTTCGCGGAGGGCGCATGGCGTCCTCCGCGATTTTTTTGGCCGCAAGCCATCGCCCGGCAGGCTGAGGACCGTGAGAAAAACTAGCGTCAGCCGACGAACTTCAAACTTGCGGGCTCAGAATTGGCACTGGGAGCCAGGTGTCGGGCAATTTCTACATGAGTACGTTCTTTTGCAGCCTGTAAGTGGTTGATTTTCTTAAAGCCACTCTGGTACTTCACTTGCCACTTACGGCCAGACGGAAAATCGGGCGACGATGTATGCGATGACCGAGCTGCGAAGAAATAGAAAGCGCTGTTCCGGATTCGTCATTTTTTGTTTTGTCTTGACCCTCACGGGGTGTGCTCGCCGAGAGTCTCTATATCATCCGGAGGCAGCCGCGCCGGCCAGCGAACAAAATCTTCCATTCCATCCCGATCCGCATCTCGCTTCCGACAGCGATGCCGAGCGTCCGGCGGTACCAGCGGCCCCACAGCTATCGAGCGGCATGCCGTTCCGTAGCGGGGCACAATCGCGGGTGCTGGCGGCAGGAACCCTGGTCACGGTTGAGTTGGACCGCTCACTCTCCGCCGCAAAAGTGCACGCCGGCGATCAGTTCGCCGCATCGGTAGCCGCACCGCTTACGGTTGATGGAGAAACCCTGGTCGAACGTGGAAGCCCGGTGGTAGGAAGCGTTGAGATCGCTCAGGTGGAAACCAACGGCGCCCAGGCTCCCGGCTACTTCCGGCTGACATTAGACGCGATGACCGTCGGGGGAAGACTCATCTCGCTTCGGACCTCCAGCCTCTATACTCGGGGAACGATTCAGCCCAACGGCTTTTCGGGATCAAGCGCGGGCGTCCAAAAGGGCCGCCGCCTGACTTTCCGGTTGACCGCTCCGGTCGCCTTTGAGGATCCCGCAATCAGTCACCGGCAGGCTGCTTCCATCGCCGAATAGGTTCGCCGCTCTTCTCGGTTTTATCCCCGGAAAGATCTGAATTTCCTAATTTTGTGTTCAGGTAGGCTCAAAAGAGCTGCTTCGCTAGTTTTCCACAGAGTTTTCCTCAGTTGTAGTGACGTGTGCCCTTCGCAGTGTCAGATTGGTCCTCCTATATTGAGAACGGATTCGGGACACGATTGAGCACATTGAATGGATCGGCCCGTTTCGGGAACACCGAGGTATCAAGTAGCCCATCGCGGGCTTCTTCCGCGATTCGTCCCGCGCCATATTAACAATATGAACACTGCGACTCCGTTTCCGTGGCCGGGTCTGGCAGAAGCAGAGAAAAGCAGCTTTCGTTCCTGCTTCGAACATTTTCCCATTGCGGTGGCGCGTTGCAACTCCGAAGGCGTGATCGTGGAGATGAATCCGGCCTGCGAGCGCAGCCTGAAAAACCTTGCTGGTGGGCGGAACTTAAGGCTGGTGGAGCTGGTTCCTGCGCCAGAGCGCGAACAGCTCGAATCGCAGCTGCACGAGCTCCTGCATTCGAGGCGTGACCGCATTGGCATCGACGCCAAAGGGACAGGCAACGGGCAGACCATCGCGAAGTGGACGGGATGGCGCCAGCCAGGTCGGGCGGGGGAAGCTGAGCACGCCTTGTTCATGGTGGAACCCCGAACAGAAGTTGGGCCGGAGGAAAGTGTTCCGCAAGCTCAGCGATGGGAGACGATCGGCCGCATGGCGGGCGGGGTGGTGCATGACTTTAATAATCTGCTCACCGGGGTCACGCTTTACTGCGTTCTGCTGCTTTCAAGCCTGGATGCGCGCGACCGCCGGCGCCGGTACGCGGACGAGATTCGCTGCGCCATTGCGCAAGCCAGCGGCCTGGTTCGGCAATTGCTTCTCGGCGCGCGGCCACAGACCGCATCCCCACAGCTGCAGAGCCTCAATGAAATTGCCGCAGCCATGCGCCAGCTGCTGGGCCGCCTGATTGGCGACAACATAATCCTGCAACTTCAGCTGGATCCGGAACTGGGCGCCGTGAGGATTGATCGGGCCCAGGTCGAACAAGTGCTGCTCAACCTGGTGCTCAATGCCCGCGATGCGCTGGGGAATGGCGGCCGGATCACCATCGAAACCAGCAACTGCCGATTCCAGCCCGTGGCCGGAACTACTTCACAAAACACTGCGCCGGCGTTTCCCTGCGTTCTTCTGGCGGTCAGAGACGACGGTCAGGGTATGAATGCCGAAACCCGCGGACGGCTCTTTGAACCCTTCTTCACCACCAAGGCGGCGGGCCAGGGCGGCGGCCTGGGATTGACCATTCTCCGCAGCATTGTTACTGCCAACCACGGACTGATCCACTTCGAAAGCGAAGCTGGCTCTGGAACCCGGGCCATGATCCTGTTTCCCCGATCATGCGACGAGCCCGATTCCCAGGCGAGACTTGGCACAGATTCAGGGATGAACCTTGAAACACCATTACCGAACCTTAAGAAGGAATCACTTTTATGACTTCAGCTGCAGTAGGGCCTCTCGCTTCCAATCTGCCGGCTCCCCAGATCATGGCCGCCAATTTTCTCAACCTTCTTATCGTCGATGATGAACGATCGATCCGTGATGCGTGCCGCGAAGTCGCATTGTCTTTGGGCTTTATGGCGCATGTCGCCGATTCCGCCGAACATGCCTATCGGATTCTGGAAAGCCACAATATCGACGCGATTCTGCTCGATCTGCGATTGCCGGGGGCCAGCGGACTGGAGGCTCTTCGGCACATCAAGAGCCAGCGCCCCGAAGCACTGGTCATTGTGGTGACCGGCTGCGGCACGGTGCAGTCGGCGGTGCAGGCCATGAAGCAGGGAGCCTACGAATACATGACCAAACCTTTCAGCGTCGACGAACTGAAGCTGCTGCTGCAGCGAGTGTCGAGCCACTTGAGGCTGCAAACCGAAAACCGAACGCTGCGCGAAAAGCTGAAATCCAAGGAAGGCTATGGCGGCATCGTCGGGCGGGCTCCGGAGATGGAAAAGCTCTATCGCATCATTTCCAAGGCCGCCAGCAGCTCTCACCCGGTGTTAATTCTGGGCGAGAGTGGCACCGGTAAGGAGATGGTGGCGCGCTCGATTCATTATTCAGGGAGCTTCCACGACAAACCGTTCATTCCGGTTGATTGCGGTTCGCTGGTGCCGACCTTGATCGAGAGCGAGCTGTTTGGCTATGTGAAAGGCGCCTTTACCGGCGCCAATCAAGCCAAGGATGGATTGCTGGCCATCGCGGAAGGCGGAACCGTATTTCTTGATGAAGTTGGAGAGCTTCCCGTCGATCTCCAGGCCAAACTTCTGCGAGCCATTCAAGAGAAGGAGATTCGCCCGGTCGGCAGCACCCGGCGCATTCCGATTAACGTGCGCATCCTGGCCGCGACCAATCGGATGCTGGAGCAGGCGGTGACCGAGGGCACTTTCCGCCGTGATCTGTACTTTCGGCTCAATGTGCTCAGCCTGCGAATTCCCCCGCTGCGCGAACGCCGTGAAGATATACCGCTGCTGCTGGCCCACTTCATGGCGCGCTGCTCGCGCGCCTCGGGACAGGAAAAAATCCTCGACGACGACGCGGTGAAGGTGCTTTTGGCTTACGACTGGCCAGGCAACGTCCGCGAACTGGAAAACTGCCTGGAGCGCACGTTTGCCTTCACCAGCGGACCCTTAATCCATGTGAGCGATCTCCCCCCGGCGATCGCCAGCACCCAGATCGTGGCGCCCGTTAACGGTCATGGAAACGGAAATGGAAACGGTCACAAGATTGTTCCCATGGCAGAACTGGAAAAGCAGACGATTCTCAGCGCCATCGCGGAACTCAACGGGGATAAGTTGCAGGCCGCCCGTCTGCTGGGCATCGGCAAGACCACGTTGTACCGGAAACTCAAAGATTACTCCGCTCAGATCTAACCCGCGTGAGCGCGGTTTATCAAATATGGGTCCCGAGAATATGCGGTTGGGGAACTGGAAAGCGATGCGGAGCCATGCGCGTTCTGCAACGGGAAAGGAGCCCGCCATCAGGCTATGTAAGTCTCGCCTTTTCAGGATCGCCGGAATGGTTATGCGCGTGCTATTGAGAGCGCATGATTCTTCTCATCACACCTTCGGCGCGCGGCCAAGAGTGCGTTGCCAGTTTGAAAGAAGCCACCGGCGAAGAAACCCACTGGGCAGAAGATCTGCCGCAGGCTTTCCTGCGGTTGCGCGAATCCACCTATTCAATCGTAGTGCTCGATCAGTTGCTGCTCGAAAGTGAACCTAGTGAGAGTGATCATGTGCTGGATCTTCTGGGCACCGCTTTTCCGGTCTATCTGAACTTTGCGGTGAGCGGTATGCAGCGGCTGCTTCGAGAAGTTCGTTCGGCAGTGCACCGTCGCCAGCGAGAGGAGATTCAGGCCCGGCGTTCGGTCGAGCAACAGATGCACAGCGAAATGGTTGGATCGCTTACGACCATGTTGCTTTCCTGCGAGTTGGCCATGACCATTCCCGGAGTGCCGCCACCGGTCACGGAAAAGATTCGCCTCATCGATACTCTGGCTCGCGACCTGCGACTCAGGTTTGGGGCAAAGTAGGTTGAAAAAAGTACAGCCCGCCGCGCTCAGACTGCCAATCGCCACACCGCTCGCTGCCGAGCGTCACTTCCCTTTCGCCCGCGCCGCGTTCACCTTCGTCAGCAACTCCTGCGACATGGCCTGCACCGGCCCCGTGATCTTCGCTGCTTCGGTCAACACGTCGCGCGCCTCGCTTATTTTATTAAGCTTGGCGTAAGCAAATCCCAGCCGATACAGCGCAATCGAATACTGCTGTTCGTCCTGCCCCTTCAGCAGCGCCGTAGCCGACCTCAATTCAGGAATCGCCGCCGCCGTCTTGTCTTGCTTGATATAGGCATATCCCAAAATCGAATGTCCCATTCCGCCCGACAATTTGCGGGATTTGTCGGCGTCCGCCTCATCGGCTTTCGCGACCGCAATCACTTTCTGTGAATATAGGACCGCCTTACCCAGGCTGCCGGCCTTCGGATCGTCAACATAGGAACCTGCCAGCAGCAACAGGGCGGGCAGCGAATTAGGATTTGCCGCCAGCGTTTTTTCTCCATAGGCAAACAGCCGAGCCTGATCGTTCAACTGCCCCGGGCCCAGGGTATACATCGCGTAGCTGGCTACGTCATTCTGAAACTTCGAATCCGGAAACGCCGCCGAGAATTCCTCAATCTCGGCCATGCGGCTCTTGGCATCGCTCTCACTTGCGATCACGTTGAAGCCGGAGGACTCCAGAAAATCGCAGGAGTTCTTCACCCCGGCCTTCTGTTCCGCCACCTGACGAGCGAAATCGTCGTCGCTCATGCCCTCGGGCTTCGGCTGCTTCGCGATTGAACCGCAAACTTCACCACCCTTTGCGGCGTAGTTCATCAGCCTGGCGTTGTCTTTCGCCTGCTGTGCGATGCTGGCCTGCGACACGAAAATATCCAAATTCCGCGGAGCCCCGGTGAGCGCCTTGTCTCCATAGTCAAGCGCCTTACTCAAGTCGCCCGCTGTCTGGTAAGTTTGTGAAATCTGCCAGTCTCCGTAAGCCACCGCCGCCGGGTTCGCCGAAAATTTCTGCACGAAGTCCTGATACATGGCAAGCTTCTTGGCCGCGTCCTGCTCGCTCGAAATCGCCTGCAGATCGTGATCCTCAGGCGTGCCCGCCGGAATCACGATCTTATCCATCTGCGCGCTGCCTCGCGCCGCTGAAAAGAGAAAACTCAAAGCCACAACCATCACTGGTAATCCTGCGTGGCGTGTCATACTTCACCTCCGCCGTACCGGGAACGGTATCTCCAATGCCAACCGCAGGCGAATCCTAGCGCCGAATGCGTCCTCGCGCAAGAGCGAGCAGCGATCAGCCAAGCTCTGAGCTCCCGGGGGTCTGAAACTGGAGTGTGGCGTCATCCTGAGCGGAGCCGTTTTTCAGGCGAAGCGAAGGATCTCACGCTTAACCGGCCCGATGCTCAAGCCTCGAATTCGCGCCCTTCGGTTAAAGTATCAAGATGCGCGAGATTCTCGGCCGCCGTCCGCTGCGTTTTGTCTTCGCCGCCAACGTGATCTCCATGTTGGGCAGCGGGATGAATTCGGCTGCCGTCGCCTGGTACATTCTCGAAGCCACCCATTCCGAAATGGCTCTCGGCACCTTCGCCGTGCTGCAGACCCTGCCCGCCATGCTCATGCTGCCCTTCACCGGCGTCATCATCGACCGTGAAGATCGCCGCCGCCTGGTGATGTGGCTCGATGCCGTCCGCGCCGTCATCATCGTTATCGTCGCCATCCTCGCATTTCGCCATCGCGTACAAGTCTGGCAACTCTATTTGATGAACACTCTGGTCGCCGCGGGCTTCTGGATGTTCTGGCCGACCATCACTGCCCTCATTCAGGAACTCACACCCGAAGGCCAGTTCGTGCAGTCAAACACTTTTCTTCTAGCGGGCGTTCAGGGGGGATGGCTCATTGCCGGCTCGCTCGTCGGTTTCATGTACAACCACATCGGTCTCGGTGGCGTGCTCCTGCTCGACGTTTCCACCTACGTGGTTTCGTTTTTATGTTATTTCGCAGTGCGTAAAGGACGCCACGTGGTGCTCCGTCCCGAAGAATTGCGCGCCGATCTGCTCGCTGCCGAAACCCAGTTTGAGCGCTTCTGGCGCGAGATGCGCGAGGGCTTACACTTTCTTCGCGATCGTCGCCCCGTCATCTTGCTCGGCATCAGTTGGGCGCTGTTTCTTGGCGCCATGATTACTGGAGTGGTGGTCACTCCCTCGTTGAGCGATCGCATTTTCCACGCCGGCGCCGTCGGCTACGGCTGGCTCAATGCCGGATGGGGCACCGGCGCATTTCTCAGCGCGCTCTACGCTCCCGCGGTGATCGGCGCTCTCGGCGGGCGCCGCTCGGTTGCGTTTTCCATGGCCATCATCGCCGCAACTGTGATTTGCGCTCCCGTCTCCCACTGGCTGGCTGCCGCGATATTCCTCTATGCTGTGATGGGCTCGGCCCGCGGCGTCGGCGGCATCGCCATGAACACCAGCCTCATGGAAATGGTTCCTCCGCATCTCATGGGACGCGTGCAGAACGCCTTTTATTTTTTCGGGACGTTTCTGCAACTCGTCCTCGCCCTCGCCGTCGGCGCGGTCGCGCACAACGTCAGCCTGGTCGCGGCCTTCGCTATTCTGGCCTGCGTTTACGGCCTGTCGTTTGTCGCGGCGAGTTGGCCGGTGGGAACGCCTACGCGTGAGACCGTTTCAGCGGGTTAGAAATCTGGAACTGCCGAGCCTCGTGTATAACTCAGGCGGAGGTGCACACTAGCATGACGCTGCGCGCAAAGTTCGCTCTCGGAGCGCTCTGTCTGTTGGCTGCCGCCATCGCGTCAAGGTCCACGATTCTCGACCTGTCCTCCAAAATGTTTTTGAATACAGGCCGCAACGGCCTCGAAACGCCGGCTATGGTCGGCCTCGCCTTCGACCGCCTGAAAATTCCCAGTCACGGCCGCATTCTGGACGCCTATCTGGTGCGCGCCCCTGCCGCGTGCCAGCCTCGTGTAGCCCTGTTGATCTTCCATGGTGTCATGGAAACCATTTCCGAATGGGTCGGCGCGCAGAAGTTCCTCTACGACCATTGCGTCTCATCACTGGTATTCGATTACACCGGTCATGGGGACAGTTCGCGCCCTGGAACGATTACCCATCTCGATGAGGATGCGCTTCCGGCTTATACAACCTTCGCTTCGCAGTTTTCCGGCGAGCGGCTTTGCATCCTCGGCCATTCCATGGGCAACGGACCGCTGCTTGAATCGGTTGCACGTTTTAATCCCCCTCCGGCTTGCGTGGTCGTCGCCAATGCCTTCTCGTCTCTCAGGGATGCGGGCCGGAAGCACGGATCATCGGCTATTTTGCTCTATATGATCCCGGACGCTTGGAATAATCTCGAGAATGCAAAGCGTATTCACGTCCGGCTGATGGTGGTTTACAGCGACGCCGACACAGTGAACCCTCCTGCCATGGGCCAAAGCATCTTCGACGCCGCGCCGCAGCCCAAGCAATTAGCCATCCTTCACGGCTTTCCGCACAATGCCCTCTATAAAACTCCGACGGACGCTTGGTGGGCGCCAGTGCTGCGCTTTATTCAGTCGAGATAATTTCGATTACCGTCCCGAGCAAACGTTTTTTACGCCGCGAGAGCCTGCTTGAGCGAAATCGAAGGGAATCTGGCCGAGCCGCGTCGAAGCGTCGCGCTCTTTGCGACGCAATCATCGCGCGTGTGGCTCGCATCCTTATGAACTCGTGCATTCTGACTTGTAGTTTCTCTTCTGGTATTCTTTCCCATTCCAAGGAGCGCTCATGTCCTCTGATCTGCAGGGCCGTAACGGCGTCGTTTTCGGAGTCGCCAACAAGCGCTCAATTGCTTGGTCCATCGCCCAGGGACTTCACGCCGCCGGTATGAAACTCGCCATCACCTACCAGAACGAGCGCCTGGAGCAGGAAGCCAAAGACCTCATCCTCTCGCTACCCGGCGCCGAAGGCTACATGTGCGACGTCAGCAAAGACGAAGAAATCGCCCGCCTCTTCGCCACCCTCAAAGAGCGCAACGGCAAGCTGCACACGCTGGTGCACTCGGTCGCCTACGCTCCCGCCGACGAACTCAAGGGAGACTTCACCAACACCACGCGCGAAGGCTTTCGGGTTGCGCTCGATGTCAGCGTCTATTCGCTCATCGCCGTCGCCCGCGCCGCCGCTCCGTTGATGGAAGATGGCGGCTCCATCATCACCATGACCTACTACGCCTCAGAAAAAGTTGTCCCCCGCTATAACGTGATGGCCGTAGCCAAAGCCGGACTCGAATGCAGCGTCCGCTATCTCGCCTATGAACTTGGGAAAAAGAAAATCCGCGTCAACGCCATCTCCGCCGGACCCATCAAAACCCTCGCTGCGCGAGGCATCGCCGGCTTCAGCGACATGCTCAAAGGTCACGAGGAACGCGCCCCGCTCGGCCGCCGAGTAGAAGTCGAAGAAGTCGGCTCGACGGGAGTATTTCTAGCGTCGGACGCCAGCAGCGGCATCACCGGCGAAGTCATCTACGTCGATTGCGGCTACAACATCATGGGATTTTGAACAACTCTTCGGCCCTGCCTTGAAGGGGCACGGCTTCAGCCGCGCCATTAGGAATCGAAAACGAATCTGGCCTTAGCCGCTGGAGCCTCGACTCGGCTGCGATTCATAGACTCCGCATCGCGTTCACTTACCGTTCCGCCACCACCGCGATCTTCACCCCCAACGCCCGCAGCACCGAATTGATCGTTTCAAAACGCGGGTGTGCGCCCGCGCTCAGAGCTTTGTACAGGCTCTCCCGGCCCAGCCCCGAGTCCTTGGCGATCTGCGCCATGCCGCGCGCTTTCGCAACGTCGCCAAGGGCGGCAACGAATACATCAGAGTTCGGGTCTTCCGCCGCCGCCGAAAGATATTCCGCGATCACCGCGTCGCTATCGAGATACGCTGCCGCGTCGAATGCTTTGTAGGTTGTCTTTCTCTTCATCGTTTCGTCCTCTTTAGCTCGCGAGCCATTTCTTTCGCCTTTGCAATGTCTTTCGCCTGAAATGCTTTTACGCCCCCAGCCAACAAGGCATACACCGTCGATCCCGTTCGCGTGTAGTAAACCCGATATCCTGCTCCCACATGGATTCGCATCTCGGAAACGCCTTCACCCACCGGTTCGCAGTCGCCAAAATTTCCAAACGTCGCGCTCAGAATCCGGGCCAGTATTCTGGCTTTTGCCTTCTGATCGGCCCAACTCGATAACCACGCGTCAAAATCGGAAGAGCGAACCAGCGTGTTCACCGGATAAATTGTATCCGAGTGGATACTATTTCGCAAGCTCGATTCCGTGATCTCATAATAAAACAGCAAACCCGCCATGGGATAATTAAACCCATGAGAACGAATCACCTAGCCCTTGCCCTCTTCGCTGCCGCCATCCTCTTCTCCATGGTGCGCGAGTGGAATGCCCCGGTCGCCTGCGCGAGGTCGATTTTGATTCCATCGCTTTCCGCGCAAGCCAGCCACTAATCCTCGAACCGGAACGCGGCCAACCCCGCGGCATTGTCTCACTGCATCAGAAAAGAGAAACCCTCGAACACGTATTCGTGCTTCCCATCTTTCGCAACCGCTTTCACTTCCCCGCGCCGAACCTGCCCGATCGCCGCAACCACCTTCGGCAAATAGCCGGGATCGGCTACCGGCACATTGTGCGCTGGCAAAAGAAGTTGAAGGTGTGGCGTCAGCGCAGCCAGCTTTTTCACCGATGCAACATAAGCGTCCAGATCAGTTTCCGGACGGTATAAGTAAATCGGTCCCAGATAGAAAGTATCTCCCGTGAACAGCAGTCCGTTTTTCTCGTCCAGCAGCGCGATCGCATCCGGCGTATGGCCCGGCGTCGCAATCACCTTCAGGCTGCGTCCACCCAGATTGATCCTGTCGCCGTCGTGCAGCCAATGCGCGATGTGGAACGGCTTGGTCGCGTAGGCCTTCGCATCGAAACCCGCCGGCAACGCTCCGCAGATTTCTTCCGGAGCAAGTTCAGCCTGCGCATCGTTTTTCGAACCGCGAGCGTTGGCGCGGGTAAAATCCGTATCCATTCCGTAGACATCGCTGAACCGCCAGTTGTCCCCTACGTGGTCGTTGTGCGTGTGCGAATTCACCACGCTCACCGGAAGCTTGGTCAATCCCGCGACCACCGCATGAATATTGCTGATGCCCATGCCGGTATCGAACAGCACGGCCTTGTCGCCGCCGAGGATCAAATAGGAAATCACTTCTTCCAGTTGGTGCGGCTCGTAGATCGCAAATACCCCGGGCCGAATCCGGTACACCTCAAACCACGGGTCGGCAATCGAAACCCGCTCCAGCTTGCTGTAAGCCGGGCGGGGCAGGTTCTTGCACCACTGCGCCTGCTGGGCAGCCATCGACCATGTCAAAAGGATCACAAGCCCTACGCTGTTGCGGATTTTCTTAGTCACTCTCACCTGCTTAGCTCACGATTTTGATCCTGCGCTCGTTTTCGCTTTGACGCTCCAGCGCAATTTCCACATCCCGTTCCCGAACAAAACGCGGGAATTTTTCTCCCCACTCAATCAATAAAATACTGCGATCCGAGCGAAAATCATCCAGGCCTAGGGTTTCCAGTTCGCGCGGCGTATCCACGCGGTAAAGATCAATGTGATAGAGATTGGCTCGCGGCCCGCGATATTCGTGCACCAGCGTGAAGGTAGGACTGGTGACGTTTTCTTCTTCCGCCGCCTCAAACCCGGCGGCGATTCCTTTGACCAGCGTGGTTTTCCCCGCGCCCAGATCGCCGCGTAACAACACCAGCTTCGGCGGCGCGAGCAATTCCGTCAGGCTACGTCCAAGTGCAATTGTTTCTTCAGCCGAGTGAGTCGTAATCTCCCGCGTCATCTTCCGCATCCTGGTCGCAGCCACGCTGGTGCGCAGCGCAGGACCAGTATAGCGAGAGCGCCGTCAACCTTACGGCTAGATCGTCCGCGGGATGCTCAAGATCGCCGACTTCAGCCCAAGCAGGCCGCGGTCCGCCACTTGATCCAGCGAAGTGCGCAGGCGGCGGTGATCGTCATCCTCCAGCGCCACGAAGCGGAACGGCTGCAGCACGCCGGCCGTCGTTCTCCGTATTGGAGTCAGAAGCTCAGCCATGCCGTGCACGGGGCCGGATTGCGTTTGAAACGCAACCTCAACAAAATCGCCTTGGCCCAGCGAAGACGGCATTTGCAACATGCCACCGGTGACTGAGATCGATTGGAGTTTAGCTTTGGCGTGGCGGCCGTCTTCTAAACGAATCGCAGCTGTAACCGTTGCTCCTAGCTGGATCCGGGCCGCGCGCCGCGATGGGTGCGGTTGGGGGAAGTGGGTCATAAAGGTAATGGCACTATGCCACGCTCTTGGTACGGGTAACAGGTTACGGAAGCAGATGCCCGGATTCCCGCGATGGGCGCGGCTTCGAACCCATGCAAGTGCCTGATATCCTATGCCTTAGCTTGCTGTTAACTTTCAGGATAATGTCCCAATGCCACGATCATTTCTGATCGCGGCGCGAAGCGACGTGTCCATTTTCTCAATCGGCATGGCCGCATTTAAGATGTTGCCTTCCGCTAGGCTGCTCCCTGGAGGAAATTATGCGCTGCTTTCTGTCATCGCTCCTGGTCTTAATCTTTGCCCTCTTTGTCGTCGCACATGGCTCGGCTCAGGCTGCTCCTGCCAAGACCGCGACCCCGCTCCGGGCCGCCATTGCTGGTTTGGTTCACGGGCATGTCCAGGGATTCTTCGAACATTCGCTCCCCAATCCGCAGATCGAGATCGTCGGCATCGCCGAACCAGACGCGCAACTCGCCGCGCAATATGCAGCCCGCTACGGCTTCGACCGCCGCTTGCTGTTCTCCGACCTGGAATCGATGCTCGAACGCACCCACCCGCAGGCCGTGCTGGTTTACACCAATACTTATGACCATCGCCGCGTCGTGGAGATCTGCGCCCGGCACGGCGTCCCCGTGATGATGGAAAAGCCGCTCGCAGTCAGCTTCGAAGATGCTCTCGCCATAGAAAAAGCCGCGCGCCTCGGCAAAATTCAGGTGCTGGTCAACTATGAAACTACCTGGTACGCCAGCAACCGTGCCGCCTACGACCTGCTCCACGCAAATGCGCTGGGCGATGTGCGCAAGGTGGTTGTGCACGATGGTCACAGCGGGCCGCAGGAAATCCACGTCGCTCCCGAGTTTCTGGCGTGGCTCATCGATCCAAAATTGGATGGCGGCGGAGCGCTCTTCGATTTCGGATGCTACGGCGCCGATCTGATGACCTGGCTCATGAACGGCCAGCGCCCCGAAACCGTCACCGCCGTCACCCAGCACATCAAGCCTCAGCTCTACCCGCACGTGGATGACGAAGCCACCATCATTCTCACTTATCCCAAGGCTCAGGCCATCGTGCAGGCCAGCTGGAATTGGCCCTTCGACCGCAAAGATATGGAGGTCTATGGCCAGACGGGATACGTAATCACCGTCAAGCGCGATGACATTCGCCTGCGCCGGGCCGGCGGTCAGGAAGAACAAATCGCGGCCAAGCCTCTGCCCTCACCCTACGACAACTCACTGTCTTATCTCAGGGCGGTTGTTTTGGATGGAATGAAACCCGATGGCCCGTCATCCCTCGAGACCAATCTCACCGTCACCGAGATCCTCGACGCAGCCCGCCGTTCCGCCGCTTCCGGAGAGACGATTCGTCTACCACCTTCAAGATCGGATAAAAATTAAAAACGAGCGCGACCCAGGTAGCATCATCCGCCCCAGCCAACCAGCTTTTTCTGCGCCATGGTCCGCGTGCGCAGAAACGCCTCCGGCAGTCCGCGCAGCAAATCGGTCGCAACCAGCGAATGCTCGCCCACCTTCTCGCGCATCACGTCTCCGGCAAGTCCATGCAGATGTACCGCCGCCAGCACAGCCGCGAAAGGATTCTTCAAATGCTGCGCCATCATCCCCGCGACCATCCCCGTCAGAATGTCTCCCGTGCCGCCAGTCGCCATCCCAGGATTGCCGGTCGTATTCACCCAGGCTTCCCCATCCGGCTGCACCACCAGCGTTCGGTGCCCTTTGAGCACGACAATCAACTCATGCTCGCGCGCGAACTTCCGCGCCGTGCCCAGCCGATCCTTCTGCACATCCGGAATACTGCATCCTGCCAGGCGCGCCATCTCCCCAGGATGTGGCGTGATCACCAGCGTTCGGCCCTTGCCATTGAGTTCATTCGTGCGCCCTTCAAAAGCATTCAGCCCGTCGGCGTCGAGAACCGTTGCAACTTTCAGCTTCCCGATCAAAACCCGCACCAGCTCTGCGGTCTCAGGATTCCGCGAAATACCCGGCCCAATCGCGAGCACGCTCATCGTCTTCGCCAGTTCCTCAATCCGATCCAGCGCAGCCGTCGAAATCGTTCCCGCATCCGTCTCCGGCAGCGGCTCAGTCATCAATTCAGCATGGAATCCGGCCACGGTCCCCAGCACTGACTTCGCCGTCGCCACCGTCGAAAGTCCGGCGCCCGCGCGCAGCGCCGACATGCCTGCCATCGCCGCCGCTCCTGCCTTGCCGAGTGATCCACCGATCACCAGCACATGGCCGTAGCTTCCCTTGTTCGATTCCGCCGGCCGCGGGCCGATGAGCGGCGCCACATCGCGATCTGTGATCACATTCAATTGCAACTTAGAGACGATCGCTTCCTCCGGTGAACCAATCCCGGCCACAACCGTCGGCCCTTTCGTCAGCATGCTGAATACGTGCGCCGGACGCGGCGCGGTAAAAGTGACAATCGCATCCGCTCGCGCAATGGTTCCCTCCTGCGGTCCCATCGCATCCGCATCCGCGCCGGAAGGAATGTCAACCGCCACGACCGGAATCGGGCTCGCATTCATGATGGCGATGGCCTCGGCATATAACCCGCTCACCGGCGGCTTGAAACCCGTGCCCAGCACCGCATCCAGATACACCTCTGCCTGCAAAGCCGTCAGCACGCGCTCGCTCTTCAACTCTTCGGCAAAATGTACAGCCATTGCCGCGACCGGCAATTTGCCAAACATCACGGCCGCGTCGCCGCGCAGGTCGCCCGGATCGGCAAGCAGAATTACCCGAACCTTCTTGCCTTTCTCATGCAGCCTTCGGGCCGCCACCAAGCCATCGCCGCCATTGTTCCCTTTGCCGCAGAAAACCGCCACGCGCGTAGCCGCGGAATAATGTGAAAGCACGAACTCCGCCACCGCCGCGCCGGCATCCTCCATCAGGGTCAGCGAGGGCACGCCGAAGCGCGCGCCAGTAGCACGATCGA
Source organism: uncultured Acidobacteriota bacterium (assembly GCA_963756015.1). Taxonomy (GTDB): domain Bacteria; phylum Acidobacteriota; class Terriglobia; order Terriglobales; family Acidobacteriaceae; genus Sulfotelmatobacter. Next base: position 4,269,242 of record CAVWMB010000006.1, on the reverse strand, counting down.
TAGCTCGCATTTCGTCCGCGCTAACAATCTTCATGATCGACTGCATTCAATTTCCATCGCCTGAGTCCGACTATAAAACAAAAAAGCTCACCGCGCTGTGCGGAGAGCCTGTATCAAACGACACTACTGACCCTAAGTCTTGACCTTTTCCGCGGACTCCGCCCGTATCGCCCGCTGCACCTTGCTGTGCTTGCTTCCATAGCTGAAATAAATTACCAGCCCGATCACCAGCCACACCACCAGCCGAATCTGCGTAGCTGGCGAGAGAAAGACGATCAAGGCTCCCGAAAAAAGAATGGAAAGAATCGGAACCAGCGGCACCATCGGCGTCCTGAACGGACGGTTGAGTTCCGGATGCGTCCTCCGCATCACCCACACTCCCGCGCTGACCAGCACAAACGCCAACAGCGTGCCCACGCTCGTCATTTCATCCAGCACATTCAGAGGAATCACCGTGGCCAGGATGGCGACAAAAATACCCACCACGATCGAACTCAGATAAGGGGTGCGAAAGCGATGGTGAATCTTCCCCGCCCACGGCCACAGCAAACCGTCGCGCGACATGGAATAAAATACTCGCGACTGTCCCAGCAGCATTACCAGCATCACCGTAGCCAACCCGCCCAGCGCGCCGATCTCTACCAGAAACGTAGCCCACTGCTGCCCCGCAACCCGGACACCGACCACCACCGGATCCGGAACGTTGAGTTGCTGGTAGGGCACGATATGCGTCAGCAGGCCTGAAACCAGAATATAAAGAACCGTGCAAATCACCAGAGAACCCAGAATGCCGAGCGGCATATCTTTTTTCGGGTTCTTCGCCTCCTGCGCCGCGGTCGAAACCGCATCGAAACCGATGTAAGCGAAGAACACCACTCCGGCTCCGCGCAGAATTCCCGACCATCCAAAATGCCCCCACTCGCCGGTATTTGGCGGGATAAACGGATGCCAGTAATTCGGCTTCCATGCGTGCGAGTACAAAAATGCCGCCGCGAGAACGACGAACATACAAACCACCGCAACCTTCATAATCACCACCGCAGTGGTAAAGTTCGCCGATTCCTTAATCCCAATCACCAGGATCGTCGTGATCACCATGATCACCAGGAACCCGATGTAGTCATACTTCAGATGCACCGGCATACCAAAGAGCGTGAAATCGGAAGTGGGAAACACCGGCAAGCTCCATCCCAGGTCGTGCATGAAAGCCCGCAAATGGCCGCTCCATCCCACCGCCACCGTTGCCGCGCCAAAGGCGTACTCCAGAATCAGATCCCATCCGATGATCCACGCCACCAATTCTCCCAGCGTGGCGTAAGAATAGGTGTAGGCGCTGCCCGCAATCGGAATCATCGAAGCGAACTCTGCGTAGCAGAGTCCAGCGAAAGCGCAGGCCACGCCGGCCAGCACGAAGGAGATCACAATCGCCGGTCCGGCGAACTGCGCCGCGGCCTGCCCGGTGATCACAAAAATGCCTGCCCCAATAATTGCGCCGATACCCAGGGTCAGCAGATTCAACGGTCCCAGCGCGCGCCGCAGGCTTTGTTCGCCTTCAACCTCAACCGCTTCTTTCATCAGTGTCGGAAGATCTTTGGTCGCGAACAGTTCTAAGCGTCATTGCTCACCCTTCCCGAAGCCTTCCGTTTTCGACCACGCGTAATATACCGGGATGCCGAGCAACACCACAATCAGTCCCGGCCACGTGAACTGCGGTTTGTAGCGCAATAGTACGACATCGATAAACAAAGCCATCACAATATAAATCGCCGGCAGCACCGGATAACCCACCGCGCGGTATGGCCGCTTGGCATCCGGCCGCGTTCGCCGCAGCACGAACAATCCCACAATCGTCAAAATGTAGAACACCAGCACCGCAAAGATAATGTAGTCCAGAAGCTGCCCGTAGCTGCCCGAAACGCAGAGCAGGCACGCCCACACCATCTGCACCATCAGCGAAACCGCCGGAGTCTTGTACGTCGGATGCAGTTTGGCAACGCTGCGGAAGAACAGCCCATCCTTCGCCATGGCGTAATAAACCCGCGCCCCAGAAAGAATGAGCCCGTTATTGCAGCCGAAGCTCGAAATCAAAATCGCCGCCGCCATCAGCAATCCACCCGCTGCGCCAAACATTTGCGTCATCACCGCCGTGCCTACGCGGTCTTCCGCGGCGTATTTGATCCCGCGCCCCAAAATCGTAGTTGCGCCCGCCGCCCCATCCAAAGGCAGCGCATTCAAATAAACCAGATTGCATGCAATGTACAGCGCGATCACCACCCCGGTTCCGAGCGCCAGCGATAGCGGCAAATTGCGGCTGGGATTTTTCACTTCCCCCGCGGTGAAGGTCACATTGTTCCAGGCATCCGCCGAAAACAGCGATCCCACCTGCGCCACCGCCAGAATGGTCAGCGTTCCCACCATCACCACCGGACCGCCCACTCCCACCTGCACCGCGTGCCGCGCGCTGAGCCCCGCATTCTGCCAGAAATTCGCGCCGAAGTTCGCCGCCAAAGCCTGCGCGTTTCGTCCCAGCGCCAGGCCAAACAATGCCAGCCCCAGCAGCGCCGAAACCTTGGCCGCGGTAAATACGTTCTGAATCAGCGCCCCGGTTTTCAACCCGAAAATATTTACCACCGAGAGCACGACCACCAGCAGCATGGCCACTAGATTCTGCGTGTTGACACCCACATCCATGTTCCCGAGAACCATGGGCCCCAGACGAATCGGCGGCACTTTCCACAAATGCAGAATCCAGTGAGAAGAAGAAATCGCAGGAAAAAAAACTCCAAGGAATTTGCCAAAAGCCACACCCACCGCGGCAATCGTACCGGTCTGGATCACCAGAAAAAGCGTCCAGCCATAGAGAAATCCCCACAACGGCCCGAGCGCTTCGCGCAGGTAAACGTACTGCCCGCCGGCCCGCGGCATCATCGCCGCCAGTTCGCCATAACTCAGCGCGGCGACAATGGTCATGAACCCCGCCACCGCCCACGCCCCGATCAGCAGCGCCGGCGAATCCACCTCGCGGCCAATCTCCGCCGAAACAATAAAGATGCCAGAGCCGATCATCGACCCCATGACCAGCATGGTGGCGCTGGTCAGTCCCAGGCCCTTGACCAGTTCCTTATCTTGATGGCTGTGAATTTCCCAATCGCTGCCGGCGGCGGTGGTCGGTGTACTCAGGATTCCTCCGTACTTCACGTGGCCCAGGCCCCTTCGTCCGAGGGGCTAAGACTTGCCGCGCAAACCTAATCGCGGTCACCCGACTTTACCTCAAGATGCGGAAAAATTCCTCTGCTGATTTGCCGGGATCCCGTAACAGATCAGATATCACCGCCACCGAATCCGCCCCCGCCTCGATCACGGAGGCCGCATTCGCCCGCGTGATTCCGCCTATGGCAACGAGGGGTTTTTGGGTCAACTGCCGCGCTCGGCGCACGCCTTCGAGGCCCACCACCGGATCCGGTCGCTCTTTGCGGGAGGTCGAAAACACCGGCCCGATGGCAAGATAATCTGCCGAAGTTTTGTCGGCCAGAGCGACCTGCTCGGAATTATGCGTTGAAGCTCCCAGCCATCGCTCAGCGCCGATGATACCTCGCGCCGATTCCGGCAAAAGGTCGTCCTGCCCCACGTGCACGCCGTCGAACTCCGCCACCAGCGCCAGATCGGCGCGATCGTTCATGATGAGCTTTACACTGGGGTGCCCCATGTCTCGCTTCTCTTGCGAGAGGTGGGAGTCGAGGCGTCTCTTCAATTCCCGTGCCTGCTCCAGCATGACTCGTGAATTGCCGCCCTTGTTGCGATATTGCAACAGCGTGCACCCGCCGGCTACCAGTTGCTCTGCGAAAGCCGCCAACTCACCGGTTGTTGAAAAGCACGCCGCGTCCACAATGGCGTAAAGTAGCGGCACCGCGATCACGCGGCAGAATCCTTCTTTGTCGAAGCCAGAAATCTCTCGATAAACCCCGTATCGAACTTCCCCGCACGAAAGTCCGGATCGGCCATAATCCTCCGGTGCAGCGGAATCGTCGTATACACGCCTTCGACAATAAACATTTCGAGCGCCCGAGTCATGCGCGAAACTGCTTCTCCACGGTCCTTACCGCGCACGATCAATTTGGCAATCAGCGAATCATAATAAGGAGGAATCACGCCCTCAGCGTAGGCCGCCGTATCCACGCGCACTCCGGTTCCTCCCGGCGGATTGAACGCCGTGATCTTTCCCGCCGAGGGCGTGAATTTTTCCGGGTGCTCCGCATTGATGCGGCATTCGATGGCGTGACCACGGTGCACAATCGGCCCCTGCAGCACATCGCCCATCTTTGCCCCGGCCGCGATCATGATCTGGCTCTTCACCAAATCCACATCCGTCACCATCTCCGTCACCGGATGCTCCACCTGGATGCGCGTGTTCATCTCGATAAAGTGCAGCCGCCGATCCTGATCCATCAAAAACTCGATCGTTCCTGCGTTGGTATAACCGATCTCGGTCAGCGACTTGCAGAGCACGCCGCCGATCTGGTCGCGCACGTCCGGCGTCACCTGCGTCGAGGGCGACTCCTCCAGCAGTTTCTGATGCCGCCGCTGGATCGAGCATTCCCGTTCTCCCAGGCTCACCACGGTGCCGTGCTCGTCGGCCAGCACCTGAAATTCGATGTGCCTGGGGTGCTCGACATACTTTTCCATATACAAGTCACCGTTGCCGAATGCGCCCGCCGCTTCCGCTTGCGCCGCTTTAAACAAACCCGGCAGCTCGCCTTCATTGCGCACGATGCGCATGCCCCGTCCACCGCCCCCCGCCGAAGCCTTCATGATCACCGGAAAACCCACTTGCCGCGCCCATTCCACCGCTTCGCCTTCGCTGGCGATGATTCCGTCCGAGCCCGGCAGAATCGGCACCCCCGCTCGTTTCATCGCCGCCCGCGCTTTTTCTTTTTCTCCCATCAACCGCATCACTTCCGGCTGCGGCCCGATGAACTTGATGGCGCTGGTCTCGCATACTTCGGCAAAGTTGGCATTTTCCGCCAGCAGTCCGTAGCCGGGATGGATCGCATCCACGTTGGCGATCTCCGCTGCGCTGATGACCGCCGGAATGTTCAGGTAGCTCAGCGCCAGTTGCGGCGGGCCAATGCAAATAGCTTCGTCGGCGAAACGCACCGGCAGGGAATGCCGGTCCGCTTCGCTGTAAATGGCAACCGTGCCGATGCCCAGTTCCTTGCACGCGCAAATAATGCGCAGCGCAATCTCCCCACGATTCGCAATCAGGATTTTCTTGAACATTGTCGATTAAACGTACGACAGCCGCCTCGGCGCCCCGCCAGGCCTTGACTGCGCCTCCTCAGACGCAAAAGGCGCGCGAGGTGCGCGCCTGATTGTTCTCCGCGTAGCTCTCGCTACGTTTCACTTTTTCGCCCGAATGGCAAACAGCTCCTGCCCGTATTCGATGGGCTGGCCGTTGCTCCCCATCTTCTTCACGATTTCGCCGGCCACGTCCGACTCAATCTCATTCAGCAGCTTCATCGCCTCCACAATGCACAGAACCTGGCCCACCTCCACCGCATCGCCCACCTTCACGAAAGGTGGCGCTCCCGGCGCCGGCGCCTCATAAAGCGTGCCTACAATGGGGGATTTAACGATGTGCAGATCCTCTTGCGGCGTCGCTTCAACCGCCGCTGCAGGTGGCGGAGCAGCCGCTGGCGCCCCCGGCACCGGCACCGATGTCTGCACTGGCACGGCTACGTACGGCACCTCCGCGTGCGTGTGCACCACGGTGTGCTCTCCCGCCCGCTTGATCTTCACCTTGACATCGCCGCGCTCCAATTCAAACTCGGCAATGTCTTTTTCGATTAAGAACTCGATGAGTTCCTTCAGCTCTTTTTGATTCATTCGTATACGGTGGGACCGCTTGCCGCCAAGTGTTTGCGCCGCAACTCAAGTCGGAAGATGTCAGGCCCGCATTCAGCCCAAGTTAGTTGCCGCTTAGTGCCAAAGAAGACTAAACCGCCAAAAAATCCTTACGCGTCGGAGTCAAGACTTCACAGCCGTTTTCGTTAACGGCCACCATGTCCTCGATCCTCACGCCCCATTTGCCGGGGAAGTATACTCCCGGCTCGATCGTGATGACCATTCCAGCTTGCAGCACTTCCTTCTGCCCGGCCGCAACCCTGGGCGCTTCATGAATCTCCAGGCCGACGCCGTGCCCGGTGGAATGGGTAAAATATCGTCCCAGCCCGGCCTTGCGTAAGACTTTGCGAGCGGCCCCGTCGACTTCCGCCACGCTTCTACCCGGCCGCACCGCCGCAATCGCCGCCTCTTGCGCTTCCTTTACCCCTTCGTAGGCGCTTCGGGCTTCTTTCGAAGCCACGCCTACCCATACAGTGCGGGTCTGGTCCGAACAATAACCACCGAGTATAACACCGAAATCGCAGACCACGAATCCGCCAGCGGCAATGGCTTTCTCCGTCGCTCTCCCGTGCGGCAGCGCCGATCTTGCCCCCGAAGCAATAATGGTAGGGAACGACATCGCCTCCGCCCCGGCCCGGCGCGCCGCGTATTCCATCTCCGCCGCAACGTCAGTCTCTTTCACAGCCGGCTTCAACACCTCCACCGCCCGGTCAAACAGCTTTGCTCCCAGTTGCACCGCCGCCCGGATCAGCTTCAACTCATCCTCGTCTTTCACCAGGCGCCCCCGTTCCACCAGCGCCGGCGCATTTCGCAGGCGCAGACCCGAGGGCAGCAGATCCTCTACCCGTTTTCTTTCCCCCACGGTCAGGTGTTCGGGTTCAATTCCCACCCTCCATCCCTTCGTCCTCTTCCCGCGCTCTCCCAGCCATTTGCCGAGCTCGCTCAGCACCGCCTTTCGGGCAATGACTACCTTCGCGCCCTTCACCTGTTCGTGCGCCTGCCGGTTGTATCGCGAATCGGTAAAAAAGACGCTCCCCGCTTCTGCCACCAGCAGAAAACCAGCGCTCCCGGTAAAGCCGCAAAGGTATCGGATATTGGGAAGATGGCTGACCAGCAAAGCATCCAGCCCGGCGGAAGCCAGTTGCTCCCGTAGCTTCTTCTGGCGCAGAGGGAAATTCATTTCTGCTGAGTTTAACAGGAAGGGACAATTTCGCTAACACTCGGCGCCAGCTGGGAGTGGCCCAGTTTGAAATCCCGCGCGTGCTTCCCCACTTGGCGTCATCCCGAAGCCCCGCGTTTTCACCAGCGGGGCGAGGGATCTCGCGAGTATCGTCTGAGTCATGATCCAGACTGACCACGCCCCACCCGCTACCGGATACCAGCACTTCCCCCCAAAAAACAAAACCGCCGGCCCTGACAGGTTCTTCAGGCCGGCGGTTTCAAATCTTCAACTGCGCTGCTTGCTCTGACGCTGTTTACGTCTGAATGATTCGCGGCGTAATGAAGAAGATCAATTCCTGGTTGGAGGTATTGACCTGCACGTGTTTGAACAGGTTGCCCAGCAGTGGGATATTGCCCAGCACCGGCACCTGGTCGATGTTGATCGAGTTCTGCGTCTGGATGACGCCGCCGATCACCACCGTGCCGCCATCGGTCACCAGCACTTGCGTGGTTGCCTGCTGCGTGATCAATTCCGGGTTGCCCTGCACTTCCTGGCCAAAGTTCGGCGTCGTGTTTTCGACGTCCACGTTGAGGAAGATGGTGTTCTCCGAAGTGATCTGCGGAGTCACCGTCAACCGCAGGAACGCATCGACGTAGGTAACCGTTGGAGGACCACCCAACTGCGCCTGCGTAACGATGGGCACCCGCACGCCCTGTTTTACCAGGGCCTGAATATTGTTCTGCGTCACGACTCGTGGCCGCGACAGAACTTTCAGCAAGCCGCGCGATTCAGCCATGGAAAGAACGGCATCAATTCGTACGGTGTTGCTGGCGTTCAGGAAAGTTAACCCGCTGCTCGGCGAAGTCGACCCCAGGTTTGAGAACAAGGGAATCGAATTTCCCGTCGTCGACGAACCCGTGCCCGGTACCGTGATATAGCCGGGAGTACCGCCGCCGACCGTCGTCGGGGAGGAGCCCACGGCCGAGGCGCCGCCGATCGCGCTGTGGCCATCGCCCCAGCCGAAGCCGAACTGTGTGCCGATGTCGCGTGCGAACTGCCGCGTCGCCGCCACCACCCGCGCTTCAATCTCCACTTCCTGCGTCTTGCGATCAAGCTGGGTCAGCAGCCGGTCAATCACAGGAATCACTTTCGGAATGTCGTTCACGATGATCGCATTGGTGCGTTCATCGGCCACCACATCGCCGCGCACCGAGAGAAACTTCTTTACTGTAATCATCACATCTTTGGCGTGGGCGTAGCTCAGGAAGCGCGTGATCGATACTTTTTCCACGGCCAGCGCTTCGGCTTCGATCTGGGCACGCCGGCTATCCGCTTCTTTTTTCAGCGTGTCGACTGTGGCGATTCGCAGGACGTTGCCTTCCAGCTCCCGCGCCAGGTCGTTGTTTTTGAGCACGATGTCCAGAGCCTGATCCCACGGCACATCATCGAGAACAATCGTCAGGGTTCCGTGCACATCGGGGTCGAGCACCACGTTCAAGCCGCTGATCTCGTGAATCAGGCGGAAGAAATCTTTCAAATCTACATCCTTCAAATTCACCGAGATCGGCTCGCCTGTGTACTTCGGTCCAGCGGCGACCGGCTGCTGCATTGCCTGGGCCTTCTGTTCCGCCGCCAGATTCACCGCCGGCTGAATGGCCGGGGCCGCGGAGCCTCCTTGCGTTAGCTGCGCTGCGTGGACGCTCACCGGCAAAAGCTCAGCCGCGGTCTTGTCGGAGAACTTCGCTGCCGCATCCTGCGCTCGCACCGCTGGCTCTACCGCTTCTTCGCTCTGCTTCTTAGCTTGGTACGTCGGCTCCACGAACACAAAATCACTCGAGGCCGTCGGAGCGGCGCTCGGCGCAACCGCCGCTGTCATGCCAGCGACAACTCGCGGCGTCAACACGGGCAAATTGTCCGCCGGTGCCGGAAGAGCTGCCACCACGGCTTTAGGAACCCTCACGCGAGATGCCTCGGTTGCCTCGGGCGCGTGCAGCGTTAGAACTACCTTGCCATCCGCCGACGTGTTCAATTCATAGCGGCAGGCCTGCTCCAGATCGACCACCACCCGCGTGGTCGGAGGATTGTGGCTATCCATGGCGATGCGTACGCCCTTTACCCCGGCGCTACCCACTGTGATGTGGCTCTGCCCGGTCGCCATAATGGTTCCTGGCAAATCCACAATAAGCCGCGCGGGCGAGTTCGCGGTGCTGACCTTGGGCACGACTGCGCCCTGAGCGCTGATCTCGACTCGCGTCTGGTCTGCGCCCCGCACCACATTTACCCGCTGCAGTTCGTTTGGCCGGCTGGCCGGTTGTGACGCCGGCGTCTGGGCGGAAGCCGCCAGCCCCAGCAGCGTGAACAGTAGGAATACACTCAGGAATTGCTTTCGCATTTCGCCTCTCCCCAACTCGCGGGCCGGGCCCGCGTGTCCTTACTTTGAACTCGATTTTTTCTTGCGGCATTTTGCCGCCGACCCTATACCACTGGTGTAGTGATCTTCTTGGTCACTTCCCGCGTGACCGATTTGCCTAGCTTGTCTTGCACTGTCTCCTGAAATACCACCGAGTCTCCTGTAATTCGCATCACGTACCCGTTAAACACGGGGTCGTTCTCGTGCAGGAAATACGCCTTGTTCAAGCTGTTGGTCACCACCGCAATGAAGCCGCTTTCCGCCTTCACCACGCCACGCACATTGATCTGTCCGATCTCCAGGCACTTCTTGCCGGTCGAGCAGCCGGAGCCGGATTGTTGTTGCACCACCGGGCTGAAGAAAGGATCGCGCTTTCCGTTCATCGCCCATTTCTTGTCTTCCGGCTTCGACGCCTTTGCCGCTTCCTCAGTCCCGCCAATCGGAGCCAGATCTTCATCTGCCGCAACCTTGGTCGCAGCCTGCGTGCCCTTGGCCACCGGCTTCGAGACGGCAATCGTGACGGCGGTTGGTTTCGGAGCCGCCGCGGGTGCCTTTGCGATCTTGGCAGCGATCATCGGTGCCACCACTGCCGCCTTTGCAACTTTAGGAGCGATGGCCGGAGCAACTACCGCCGCCTTTGCCACCTTTGGAGCAGCGGGCGGCACTGCCCTTGCCACCTTCACTGCTTTTGGAGTTACCGCAACCGCGGGTTTCACCGCTGCCGCTTGCACCTTCGCAGGCGCAACCCTGGCTGGAACCGCAACTGGAGCGCTCTTCGCCACCGCTTGCGTGTGCAGCGTCAGAATGAACTTATCCGAGGGCCCGGGCGTCAACTCGTACCCGACCGCTTTGTCTAAATCGATCACCACACTCGTGGTCGGGGGATTTTTCCCGTTCATGCCGATGCGTACGCCCTTCACTCCGGCGCTTCCCACCGGAATCTTGCTCTGCGAGGTAGCCATCACCGTCGCCGGCAATTCCACCACCAGCCGCTCGGGTGAATGCAGTTTGCTCACGCGCGCGCTCACTTGGTCGCGCGAGTTGATTTCGATCTGAATGTCATCCGCCTGGCGAACCACATTCACTCGCTCCAGCTTATTGTTCGCGTTCGCATCCGAATCCTCTTCTGCGGCCGCTTTCGGCGCGGTCGATTTCGTCGGCTTCGCGGCTGCGGAACTCACCGCCTTGTTTGCGGCAACCAGCTTCGAGCTCGGGATTTGCGCCGGCCTCACCGCCGGTGCCGGAGCGCCGGGCGCTGGCTTGCTCGTCTGCGCGCTCACCGGAGTGTCCATCCCACTGAGTGCGGCGTTGGAGTCTGCACTCTGTTTCTGCTCCACCGCCGTCATCTTGTTCTGTACGTTATTGATGATGTTCGGATTCTGTGCCCAGACTCCGCCCGTCATCATGGCCACTGCCAAAACGCCTTGGGTTAGCTTCATAAGCGGTTCCTATTTGCTCACGCCTGCGGCCGCCATTCCTGGCTTCGCTGCAGGAGGTGCATTCAAATCGTGACTGTAGAATGTGGTTGCCGTAAACGACGCGGCCACGCTCTCGTTCGGCGCATACTGGTAGGTGTGCTTTACCTTGGCGTCGGTGGCATTCCTGGTCGTCGACACCAGCAAGCCGCTGACGTTCACGATCCGTTCCAGCTTGCCCACCCGGTCAAAGAAATTCAGCATGGAATAGTACGGACCATCCAGTTCCATCTCGAACGGCACTTCCGTGTAATATTCCTTGCTGCTCACTGGCTGCGCCACGTAACGCCGCAGTTCCACCCCGGCTTTCTGGGCTTCGCCATCCATCGTCTCGATGAAGGTGTCTTCCTGTTTTTCATCCGGGACGATGCGCCGCTCGATCTCCAGTTGTTGTTTCAGGTTGGCCAGTTGCCGTTCCATGTCTTTCAACTTAGGACGGTAGGCTTCCAGTTCGTTATTCTCCCGAACCTTCTCCTGCACCGCATGCTCGGCCGCCGCATTCTTGTCGCTCTGGTTCTTGAACACGGTGTAGTACAGCGCCGCTGTTACCAGCGCTGCGCCGGCCAGCACCGCTGCCCACTGCTTCAGGCCCGACAGTTCGTTAAAGTTAGTCGCCATAGGTCTGCCTCTACGACTTCCCCTTCTCGCAGGTCAGAGTGAACTGAAATGCCTGCATGTCCTTGATCTGGTCATCCTGAAAGGTTTCTTTGATCTCGACCGCTTTAAAAAATCCCGTTTTCTGCAGGTTCGCAATCAGGTTCGCCACTGCATCCGCGCTCAGGGCCGTGCCCTCCAGGTTTACGCTCGGACCGGTGTCGTCCATCTTGCGCAGCCACACCGCTTCGGTTTCGTTGACCGTCTGGCCGAGCATGGCCAGCAAGTTCACCGGGCCCGCCTGCGCGGAGCGCAACTGGTCGATTACATCCACCCGTCGCTTGTAGTTGTTGGCCTGAGTTTGCCGCTCCAGATACCGCGCCTTCACGTCGCTCAGTTCCCGGTTTGTCTGCTCCGCCGCCTGCATCTGCGCGGTGATCGATTTCGCCTGCCGGTCCAGCCGGTACCAGTAGCTGAAATTCAGCGCCCCGGCCAGCAGCAGGACCACCAGCACCTTCAGCTTCGGCGAACCCATGTCGCCCATTTCAATTGTGGGCAAAGTGGGTACGCTGCTGCCTCCAGCGCGTTTGTTTTTTCCCTTGGAATTCTCGAGCAGATTGATTCTGATCATAGGGATTCAAAGCTCCTCAAAGCCAAGCCCACCGCCACTGCCAGCTGGCCCGGATTCTGCTCCACCAGTTCCACTCCTGGCCCGGTCGTCGGCGGCACCACGCGCTGGAATGGGTTCAGCAATTCCACCGGCATCGAAAATTCCTGCCGTAACGCCTCCATCAGTCCCGGCACCTTCGCCGAGCCTCCGGCCAGATAGATCTTTTCAATGTGCTCGCCCGCCGCGCTCGCCCGGAAAAAGTCGAACGTCTTCTGGATCTCGAGCACAATGATCTCGGTCACCTGCTGCAGGATCGGCGCCTTCGCGTCTTCACTCACCGTGCCGACCTTCTCCCCCAGTTTCAGTTTCTCGGCATCGTCGAAGTTCAGGTCCAGCTCTTTCTGCAGCGAATCCGTGTACTGGTGCCCGCCCACGCTGACGTCGCGCGGAAACAGCGGCGTCGTCCCTTTCACGATGTTGATGTTCATTACGCTGGCGCCCAGGTTCAAAAGCGCCACCACCTGCCCCGGAGCCGGCTGGTAGTTGTACTCGTAACAGTTCTGCAAGGCCAGGGCATCGATGTCGACAATAGCCGGGGTGCGCCCAGCCATCGAGAGTACGTTGGTGTAGTTCAAAATCTTGTCCTTCTTGACAGCCACCAGCAGTACGTCCATCTGCGGGCTGCCCGCTTCCTCGGACAAAATCTGGTAATCCAGGCTCACGTCCGACAAGTCGAAGGGAATATGCTGGGCCGCTTCCTTCTCGATGGTTTCCGCCAGTTCCTGATCGCTCATCGAAGGCAGCGAGATCTTTTTCACGATCACCGAGTGGCCGCTTACCGCCGTGGCCACTGCCTTGGTTTTGATCAGGCAATCCGTGAATAACTTTGAGATCGCGCTCGATACCGTTCCCGAGTCCACGATCATCGAATCCACCACAATGTCAGAGGAGAGCGGTTCCAGGCCCAGGTGCGCCACTTCTATCTGCGCGCCTTTTTTCTTCAACTCCACCGCCTTGATGCTGGAAGAGCCCACATCCAGACCTACTATCGTCTTCGATCCCATTCCAAACATGTGTGCCCGCCTTTTCCTTGCGCTCATCCTGCAGCGCATTTTTGGGTTGCGCCGGCATCTCGCCGGATCTTCAACCTACTGCGAACCGGCGGCCTTCGTGGCCGCCTTTGCCTTATGCTTGATCCCTGATTCCATCTCGCTCGACTTCTCTTCCATCCACTGGTCCAGCTTCGATTTCTTGAAGCGCCAGCGGTTGCCCAGCTTGAAAGCAGGAATCTTTTGTTCCCCTACGTACTTGTAGAGCGTGTCCGGACTCACTCCCAGATACTGGGACGCCTGGCGAATATTCATCACTTCCCGCGAGTCGGCCATGTTTCCTTACGCTCAGTACTGCGTCTGCTCCACCAGAACCTGCGCCGCGCCGCCTTCGGCCCACGGTCTTTCCCCGCAGCAGCCTCGCCCACCATGCGTGTCCGGTAGGCGCTCGGTGTCCAGAGCATATATCAGCCTCGGAAAGCCCTTCCCCCAAGCGAATCTCCGCGTTTTATGGGCTTTTGTACGTGTTTTCTGGATTGGGCCGGACGGCCCTTGGAAGGCTGAATCTATAGGTTGTGGTCTTAAGTTGGAAGCCCGCAATATGCGGTAGTCAGGCCAGGAGCCCGAATCAGTCACTTCAGAGTCGGTAACTGAAGTACTAGAGACGGTACGGAAGTACTATATCGCCCGTCTAAGTTGTTGCCGTAACAGCCTTTGTCAAAACTCGCCTAGCCCCTGGATCGCCCGCTCTCACCCTTCGCGATGTTTGCCATTCTTCCGCGTTGCCATCTGATTTCATCCACGAACAACGGGCAGGAATCACTCCAGGAGCAGCCGCCTACTGCACGTCACTCACTTTCCCATTCAAAAAAGTCACTTTCAGATCTTTGTACACATAAATCTGCTTGGATCCCAAATTGACAATCTTGTCCGGCTTGCCCATCGCCGCCTGCACCTGATCGGGCGTCATCCCCTTGTCGATGCTTTGCGGTTCGGCCGCGGGCTGTTCCGGCGCTGCCGGTTGCTGCGCTCCCGCTCCCTGCTGCTGCTGGCCGCCGCCTTGATCTCCGCCCTGCTGGTCGCCGCCCTGTTGCTGGGCTCCCTGATCTCCGCCCTGCTGAGCATCGTCATTACTCACGGAGAGCAGTTGCCCGATCGTATCTTCCACCTGACCCGCGCTCGCCGTAGCCAGACTTCCCTTGGGAAACTGAAACACCACATTCGCCTTGTTGTAGGTCGGCGGATCGGTCTTGTTGCAGGTATCGCACGCCACCACTCCGACGACCACGATGTCTTTGCTTACATTGACCTCGATCTTCGAGGGATAAACTTTGTCTCCCGTCTGAAACAAGTGCGTCGTCTGCTCCTTGCCGAACTTCTTCATGCCGAAGCCCAGACCCTTCGACAAAACGCTGCTCGGCGTGTGCACCGCTCCATTTTCATACTTGGTGGAAAGAATGCTCTGGTCGGAGTAAGGCACCGCCAGGATTCCGCCTTTCTGAATCGCCAGCAGCGTACCTTTATCGATCACCGAATAGCCGCTCGTATCCGACCCCATCTTCACCAGTTTGTATTGCGCCGAGAGTTGTTCCTGCAGCGACGGAGCCTGCCCACTTGCCTGCGGCAACACCAAGATTCCAACCATGACTGCAAACGCTGCAATGAGATGATGAATTTTCTTTGACATCGGTAATACCCTCCGTCTCGGCCTGCTTCCAAATTCCCTGGGGAGTTGACACCTGCGGCCGTGCACAGAAAAAGCTGCACGGCGATTGGAGAAAGGAGCGCCGTCAGACGGCGCTCCCCGTATTTCGCCTCGGACCCGCCGACCCTACTGCGTGCTGCCGCCCGAGTTGTTCGCGGTTTCCTGCTTCACCTGAGTTTCAGCCTGGTCAGCCGCTTGCTGTTGGTCCTGCAGAGTCTTGCCCGCGCTCGTATCCGGAGGGGGAGGCGGTACATCCGAAGCCGTCGTTGTCGTATCTGGCGCCTTCGGGATGCCGCCTGTACCCTGCTTCTTGGCCAGTTCTCCCATGCCACTATTCAGCTGTTCCTGAAAGTGGTTGTACATCTCCATCAGATCGTCCACTTTGACCGCCACCGTCTGGCCGGACGCGCAATCCGTCTTCTTGCTGGCCGCCACGCTGGCATTTACCGTCTGATCCGCATCGGGCGTATCGGTGAGGCGAGTAATGACGTCCCCTGCGGTCAGAGCACACTCCTGCCCGTTCGCCACAACCGTTACATCGTTGTCGACGACAAAGGTGCGTTGTGCCGGATCGAGTGCTGGAGGCGCCTCGCCGCTCGCCGCCGCCGGGGCTGCGCCGCCCGACGCCGCTGCCGGGGCCGGAGCAGCCGCTTCTGCCTGCTGCGCGGCCAGTTGTGCTTTCACTTCCTCCGCAATCGCCTGCTTCACCTCGGGAGTCAGCGTCACTGCATTCGAAGCTGCTGCCGGCGCTGGCGCGGGGTCGCCGCCGCCATCACTGCCGCCGCCGCTCGCCTGGGCGTCCCCCGCCATCGCGTCCGCATTGGCGTCAGCCCGCGCCGCATAAGCTGCCTGCAGACTCGACGCCAGCAGATAATCTGTCAGCCAGAATGCCGGCGAGCTATACACCGGATATGGCGCAAAATAGGCTCCGTAGTAGCCGTACCACGGCGCTCCTCCCCAACCCCACGCGCCCACTCCCCAATAAACCGGCGCGCCCCAGGGATGGTAGCCCCACGCATAAAAGCCAGGATGGTAGTAGTACGGGGCGTAGTAGCCATAGTACGGGTGCCCACCGTAGTAGTAGCCGCGGTAGACGCCGCTTCTGTAATGCCCATGGTCATAGTAGGTGCGCGAGTAATACGAATGGCCGCCTCGCGTCACGTAAGCGCGCTGCACATAACCGCCGCGCCCTCGGGTTACGATCCGCGCTCCGTTACGTTCACTTACCACCACGCGCCCGCCGCGCACTCCATGCTCAATGTGCATGCCGCCGCGGTCAATCGATCGAATCTGTCCGTTCGGACGAACGCTCGCCCGTCCTCCGCCTTTCAATGCAACCGTCCGGCCCGGAGGCGTGTGACCCATCCCGGCACGCCCGGCTGTCGTCGTGTGGCCTCCCACTGCACCATGGCCACCCACTGCACCATGGCCACCCACTGCCCCGTGCCCGCCCACCGCCGTGTGTCCCGCGGTCGTGTGACTGGTCGTCGTGGTGCGCCCGGCCGTCGTGTGCCCGCCCGTTGTCGTATGACTGGTCGTAGTCGTCCGGCTAGTCGTCGTTGTATGGCCTGTGGTAGGCGAGTGCCCGGTCGTGGCGTGGCTGGTGGTCGTCGTATGACTCGTGGTCGAGCTGCGCGCCGCCGGTGCCGAGTGCGCTGGCGCGCTGGTGTGTGCAGGAGCGCTGGGCTTGCTCGGAGCGCTCGGCTTGTGCTGGGCCAACGTAAACGTTGGAATTGCCACCATCAGCAGAAGCATTCCTGACTTCCGCAGCATGTCTTGGTATTTCGAAATGCGATTCATTACAGCCTCCTGGCTCTCGAAAACTTTTCTATGCAGATTCGCCGTGATGCTTCTATCCATCCCCAGCGATAATTCTCGATCCATCTTCCGACAACGGACGTATCCCGCGCCTTCCACAAGGAATTAAATTCCAATAATGGTGGGATCGCCTGCAGGAAGCGGGGGGTTCATTTCGCAGCAAAATGCCGCGGCAACCCGGCAACCTGGAGGCGCAAAAACGTTATCAGAAGTTGGCCGTGGGCGCAATATTTCTCTGGCCACTGTCCCCAAATCCGGCATCTGGATAGTGACTCAGTCTGAAATCCCACGCCCGCCCTCACAGTTTGGCGTCATAGACCTTTAGACCCACGCCCGTCATCTCGAAGCCCCGCGCTTTCACCGGCGGGGCGAGAGATCTCACGAGCATCGTCCAGCCATTAAAACTGACTCTGCTCTCATTGACACCTCCGCGCCGCGCTGCTGTAATCTACCCTTCGGAGGCACTCCCGTGCGCTACCTCGATCGTCTGCAACCTCTGGCACTTTTCGTCATGCGTCTCACCGTCGGCGCCATCATGATCGGCCACGGATATCACAAAGTTTTCGGCGGCCTTCACCATCACGTTCAGTTCGTCGAAAGCCTCGGCCTTCCCGGCTGGTCTGCTTATCTCTCCGCCTTCGCCGAGTTCCTCGGCGGCATCCTTGTCCTGATCGGCCTGTTCACTCGCGCCGCCGCTTTTGCTATCTGCATCGATCTCTGCGTCGCCATCGCCAAGGTTCATCTTCATAACGGACTCATGGGAAATGGCGGTTACGAATTACCCCTGTCCGTGGCTACTCTCGCTTTCGCTCTTATCTTTTTCGGCGGGGGAGCGATCGCCTTGGACCACATCCGCGCTCCCGGTGCATCGAAATCCGGCAAGTAACCTCTCCGGCCCCAGCGATCGACTTTAAGTCGACCCTCCGCAACTAATCGGCAGTATTCGGGTTCGACTCGTTGCGGAGTCGCGGCTCTGGGATTCCCGTGCTTGACGTTTCTTTACAAGCGCACCCATCGCTGTTGAATCTCGCTCTGGCTGAAATTATGATGAGCCGTAACCCCTTTCTAAAGCATCCTAGGGATTTCGTGAACGCATCTCATCGCTCACAACCAACTGATTGGAGGGTATCTTGAGAAAGTTAGCGATCCTCGCACCTTTTTTGGCTTTCTTGTTCTTGGCCCAATTCGCCTCGGCTCAGCAGGGCGATGCGATGTTCGGCGGAGGCACACTCATGTCCTCCGGAACCTGCAACGTCAATAGTCCCGGCTTCCTCATCTGCCCTGAAAAGGGAGGCTTTTATCCCTCCGTCAGCGCCGACGTGGTCTTCCACAAGCGCGTAGGATTCAACTTTGAAACTGCCTGGAAAGGCAGCCAGGGCTCTTACGGCGGACCTGGCGGACAGCCCTTTCGCCCCATTCTCACTGACTTCAACGGCTTGTATCAGCCCCGCATCAGCAAGAAGATCGGCTTGGATTTGATGGGTGGCGTCGGCTGGCAGAGCACCCGCTTCTATGTGCCTTATTGCACCAACGGTTTCACCTGCGACAATTTTGTCAGCAGCCACCATTTCCTCGTCGATGTGGGTGCCGGAATTCGTTACTACGTGTGGGGACATGTCTTTGTGCGTCCTGAGGTCCATTACTACTACGTCTTGAACAACACCAATGACTTCACGTCCGACAGTCTGTTTCGCGTTGGCGCCTCCATCGGCTACACCATCGGTGGACCAGAATAGACCCAGCTTCGCCCGAGGCCGCGACTGTCGAAATCCGAAGCTCGGATGCAAAGCCTGATCAAAGACCTGATTCACAGACCATGATTCAGGAACAACGATTCAGGGACAACGATTCAGGGACAACGATTCAGGGACAACGACTCGGGCCAATGATGTATTCTGTCGGCCTGTGCCGCGTCGATCTGCCGGAGTTGCGCCGCACGGTCTGATGCCCTGCTCCGGGCAAACGCTCTAACTGCTGAAAACAGGGGGACGGTATTGAGAAGGTTCGCGCTCGTTGCACCCATGTGTGTCTTTCTGCTCGCCGCTTTCGCTTATGCCCAGCAATATGACGTCGCTGTTAGTGGATCCACCATTCTGGCCTCCTCACCTCCCAGTGATCTGGCCGGCTTTAATCAGCCGGTCCAAAAAGGTGGCACATTTGTGGGCCTCAACGCCGACTTTGTTGGCTTCAGAAAACGCCGGTTTGGCCTCAGCGCCGAAACCGCATGGAGATATCGCAAGGAGCCGTACCCCTTCAATGGCGAAAGCTACCGCCCAATTTTTAGCGACGTAAATGTCCTCTATCAACCCCGTCTGAGCAAGAAGCTGGGCCTCGACCTGATGGGTGGCGTCGGCATTGCTACCACCGCCTTCTCCCTGCCCGGAGGCAATTCTTGCTCGTCCACCACCGGCTGCATTAACTACACCAGCAGCAACCACTTCATGGAGCACATCGGCGGCGGGGTTCGCTATCGGGTTTGGCGCCGCTTTTTCGTTCGCCCGGAAATCAACTACTATCACGTCCAGAACTATGTCGAGTTCCATACCGATAATGTGATTCGCATGGGCGCGTCGCTCGGATACACCTTTGCTCCCCGATAGATTTCAACCTGCAATGTCGTCACAACCATCTTCCTGCTGAAATAAAAAAGGCAGCGCCTTTCGGCGCCGCCTCTGTTTTATCTGACCCGAGTCTACGGCTCGTTCATGCACATCTCAGCTTCGTGGATGGCAGCATCCAGGTGCTCGATGGCTTTGGCGCGATGGCCGTGAAATTCGCCTTCGGCATGTTCCATATGCTCTTTCGCGTGTCGCATCTCTTCAATGGCATCGTGAACCCGCGGGTGCGGTGGTGGCACCGGCGCCGGAGCTACAGCCGCCGGACTCGCCGGAGCCACAGCCGCCGTAGGTCCTTTCGGACCAGCCGCCGCCGCCGGGAAGGCGAGAGTTAACAGAAGAGTTGCGCTGATCAATAGCGTCAAGAACCCGATTTTCTTCATACGATCCTCCTCGTCGAATTTCCGGCGCTCATCGCCACCGGTAAAATGAATGCCCACGGAATCCTGCTCGGAGCCGTGACACCCGCACAGTATAGTCGCGCTCGCTCAAAGTTTCGCCTGTGCATAAGTTGACTCTTAGGGTGCGCATTAACCCGAGTGCAAAGCGCTCCGCTGGCGGTTTCGCCACCACACAACCGCCACCACCAATACAAACGCCACCACCAGAACAATGTCGAAGCGCTTCATGAAGTGCATCAGCAGTCGCCACCGGCTGCCAAAGCTGTATCCCGCAAAGGAGATCGCGGTTACCCACAGTGCCGCTCCCGCCAGATTGTAGACCGCAAATTTTTTCCATGGCATGCGCAGCACTCCCGCCAACGGTCCCACAACCACGCGCAATCCAAAGACAAATCGCGCAAACAAAATGGTGAGGGCGCCATACCGGGCAAACAGTTTCTCGCCTCGCGCCAGGCTCTCTCCATCGAGGTGGAACGCCTCGCGATAGCGCTCCAATAGTGGACGCCCTCCATACTCGCCAATCGCATAGCCCAGGCTGCTGCCCGCGGCAGCCACCGCGGTGCCGACCAAAATAATCCATCCCAGTTGAAGCTCGCGCTGCGTGTACGCCAGAAAGCTCGCCAGCAGCAGCACCGTCTCCCCCGGCAAGGGCAACCCAACATTCTCGAGCAACAGCGCCACGGCCACGGCCCAATATCCGTAGTGCACCAGCGCCTCGCGCAGCAACTCGATGATGTGGTGGGTCATGTTGGAGTGCCAATGTTGGAATGCTATTGTCGGATGCTAACGTTACAGGCTATCGCTCGATGCCATGCCGAACCGGTCGCACTCAGGCGGAGGGCTTCGCTTCAGTCAGGAACTCGATCAGCGCCCGATTAAACTCTTCCGGACATTCTTCGTAGGGCAGGTGACCAATCCCCGGAAAAACAATCAGCCGTGCATGCCGAAAACATTTCGCCAGCGGAGTTGCCGACGATACATACACTGCGGGATCGTTGCCGCCCCACATCAGAAGCGTGGGAACACCTGCCAGTTTCGGCAAAATCGCCTCCAGTTTCCGCAGGTCTTCACTCCAGCTGCGCACAATGCCCAGAGGATTGTCGAACCATCCGGGCTTCGCGAACGGCGCCAGATATCCCTCCAGGGCATCGGCAGGAATCAGCCGCCGGTTTCCATACATTCGCCGGTGCCAATACGAATACAGGAACCTCATGTGCGGAGCGATACGACGGAACCAGGAAGAACCCAGATCGCTGCCCACCAGCGACGCCAGCCGCCGGCCCTGCGCCGAATAAGGATTCACCGGCGCAACCAGAATCAGCCGCCGCACCTGCACTGGAAAATTGCCCTCCCGGCATTCCGCCGCCGCCATCATCGCCACCGCGCCGCCATGCGAAGTCCCCAGCAGATCGAAGGACGAAACTCCCAAACGCTCGACGAATCGCAGCACCCTCGCAGCCGTACCTCGCAGGGTGTGGTCAAGCCCTGCCGGCCGGTCTGAAAATCCCGCGCCCATCATGTCAGGCGCATAAAGCGTAGCGTAAGGCGCCAGCGCCGGCATCGTATACCGCCAGGAAAACGAATATCCCAAAAGTCCGTGCAGCAAAATCAGCGCCGGCCCCGACCCTGCGCGCAGATAACGCATGCGCGCCCCATCCATTTCCATCCAGCATTCTTCCACTCCCACGCTTGCGCCTTGAAACCGCGGATCGGAAACTTCCAGCTTCGATGGCATCACGGCCAAATTTTCCCGCTTCGAATTTTTCTCACCTCAATCTTCTTCTCGAAGGACAACTCTTTGCTTCTCCGCGGATTCTATTTATATGAACATCGCCTCTGTTCGCTTCACTTGGGGAGCCTCGGCTCCCCGTTTTTTCCGCCCTCATCCTGAGCGCAGCCACTCAAGCTCCCTGTCATCCTGAGCGCAGCATCAGCTTCGCGAATGCGAAGCTGATGCGAAGTCGAAGGACCCCTACCCCCTCATGTCACCCTCCGGCCCCGCAAGGCATCTCTACCCAAGCTCACGCCGCCTTCTTCCTCGCCCTCTTCAGCAGCTTCTTCAGCACCCGAATTCCCTTATCCACATGCTTCTCCTCCAGCAAAAACGGAGGCAAAAATCTCACCACCGTATCGTGCGTACTATTAAACAGCACGCCCTCCGCCAGCGCCTCATCCACAATCGGTCGCGCCGCTATCTCCAGATTGATCCCCTGAATAAATCCGCGCCCGCGCACTTCCTTGGCCACCGGACTTTTCTCCGCAACCGCCTTCAACTCCTGCTGCAGATAAGCCCCAACTCGATTCACGTTCTCCAAAAGCTTCTCTTCTTCCACGATCGCCAGAAATTCCAGCGCCACGCGGCACGCCAGCGGACCCCCGCCGAACGTCGTCCCATGTTGCCCCGGCGAAATCGCCGAAGCGAATCCTTCTTTCGCGATGAATGCCCCCAGCGGCAGCCCCGCAGCAATCGGCTTGGCGATCGCCACAATATCCGGAGTCACTCCAAAACTCTGAAACGCAAACATGGTTCCGGTACGTCCCAGCCCGCACTGAATCTCGTCAAAAATCAGCGCGGCCTTGTGCCGGTCAGCCAGCGCCCGGCACTCCCGCAAAAATTCCACCGAGCATTCATAAATTCCGCCTTCGCCAAAAATCGGCTCCAGCACAATCGCGCAGGTGTCGTCGTTCACCGCCGCCCGCAACCCCTCGATGTCATTCTGGCCAACGAAGGTCACTTCTTCCAGCATCGGCTCAAATCCCTTGCGATGCTTCTCCTGCCCGGTCAGCGACAGCGCTCCAAACGTGCGCCCGTGATACGAACCTTGCAGCGCCACCAGCCGCGATTTCCCGTCGCCGCCCGCGCGATGTCCCGCCAGCCGCGCCAGCTTGATCGACCCTTCAATCGCCTCGGTCCCGCTATTGGAAAAAAATGCCCGGAACGCTTCTCCGCCAGCTCCGTCTCCCGAAGCCCCGGCCGCCAGCCTGCACAGCTTCTCCGCCAGCTCTCCCTGATATTCGTGGTAATAGAGATTGGAGACGTGAATCAGCCGCGCCGCCTGCTCCCGAATCGTCTTCACGATCCGCGGATGCGCATGCCCCAGCGCATTCACTCCCAGCCCCGAAACAAAGTCGAGATAGCGCCGGTCGTCGAGGTCGTAAAGAAACACGCCTTTCCCCCGCGTAAACGCCACCGGATACCGGTTGTAAGTCCCCAGCAAATACCGCCGCTCCAACTCTGCGATCTGTTCAAAAGTTTTCATAGGAAGATTTGATCTTACAGGAAGAAGGGGTGTCTGGACGCATGCGGCAGAGGGCCTCCAATTAGTCTCCCGGAGCCGTGGTTGTTCCGTGCGAGGTCATTGAACAGAACCCCATGACCGGCAAGTTTGTTCACCCGCACCATCGCCAGCACTGAGAAGAATCGAGGGGGCCTGCTGGGTTCTTTGTTATCTCCCAGTCGCTGCTTTCAACGCCTTCACTTCAAACCGGACATGCTCTTTCTTCTGAAGAGTGTTGATAATGCCAAAGAGATTCCGAGCATGGGGATTTCCTGAAGGCCCCAACATCCTCATTAGACTCTTGGATGGGAGGCGTGTGGCGTCGGCTAGTTCATCAAAACCAATCGTCGCGTTGATGTAATCACGAAGCACGATCTTGCCAGTTTCCACATCTCCGCTAAGGAAGGTTTCTACACCTTCGCGAAGCAGCTCTTTGCGAAATGCAGGATCACGGTGAACTCTAGCTTGAACCGTTTCCTTGAAATCTTTGGTCAAAGGCATCTCACTTTTCTCCCTGTTTCTTCCGTCGCTCCCCATCCTTACCAAAATAAATTCGGTATCCGGGTCCAAAACCAATCCTGCACTCATGAACGCCTGAGCCAACTCCCTTGACGTTGGAGAAATTTCCCTGCACCATTCGAGCTATAGCCGTGGCCACCTTAGCGGCGGCGTGCGCGTTTAGATCATCGAACCACTCCGCGAAAGGACTCTTGCCGTTCACGGCTGTGTATTGTTTAGAAACCAGCAAAGGGGCCCGCCCCAACCCACAGGATGGTAACATATACGTTACCAATGTCAAAGGAAGAATTCTAATGTGTCAGAAGACATTGGGCTGGCGCACATTAGCATAACCACGAATGAGGCCGCCGCATCCCGCCGCGGTTTTCGGCAGGTGGGACACGACTCTGTCTGCATCGACGCCTGTCTCAGATACCCGCGTACCAGGCATAGCCGCCGTCTGCGTTGGCCCCGCCCAGACCCTTGCCGAAGCTTTTCATGGAGTCGGTAGCTGTCAAATGAGTTATGAATTTCACGCTCTTGTATCCCAGTTGGCGTGGCACACGCATGCGCAGCGGTCCCCCGAAGCGCACTGGCAAATCTCCATCATTCATCGCGTAAGTCAACAGCGTCTGAGGATGCAGCGCATCGGCCATATCCATACTCTCCCACCAGTCGTCGGGGTCGACCGAGAAGTAAACAATGTATCGCGCCTGCGGCAGCACTCCGCATGCGTTCAGCACCTCAACCAGCGGCGTTCCAATCCACTCCGCAATATAAGACCAGCCCTCTTCGCACACCACCTCGGTAATCTGGCTGCGCACGGGAAAACTTCTCAGGTCGCCGAGCGAAAACGATCCCGGCCGCGCGACCATGCCATCGACCGAAAGCCGCCAGTCGGCAAAACCACTGGCCAGGTGGCGTTTGAACGCATCGTTGAAGGGCGCAATCTCGTTGGCGAAAGGCACTTTCGAAATCATGCTGCGGGGAAACTCGCGGGCCAGCGAGTGCCTGGTCAGTAGCCGCTGTGCCGCATAGGTCAGCGCTTCTCCCGGACCGTAAATCCCGACGCCATCCGGCGGAATCAGTCCATAGCGCCGCGCCAGGCCGGCGGCCGCGGCCAGGCCCGATACTCCTGCAGTCGCCGCCAGGCCGGCCGTAACGAACTTGCGGCGCGAGATCTTGCTCATGTGCGCTCCTCGATCTGCACCGCGGGCACGGCGGCGACTCCCGCAGTCGCCGTCCCGGTAATCATGGCCCGCATGCGACTCACAAATCCCGCCAAAATCACCATGGCAATATGGACCACAAGAAAGAGCAGCAGCAATCCCGAGACCAAGAAATGCAGCGTGCGCGCCGACTGCCGCCCTCCCAGCCAATTCACCGCCGCCGGAACCGCCGAATCGAAGCCCGGTGACATCGCCAGCCCGGTCCAGATCACGAGCGGAAACAAAACGAAGATCACCGTCAGGTATGCCATCCGCTGCACCACATTGTACGAAAACGCGTCGGCTTCATCCGGCCGCCGCAGCCGCAGGTGCTTCCCGATCACTCCCATGACCGCCCGCCAGCTTCCTTCCCCCGGAGCCGGAAACAGGTTGCTGCGAAAGTGGCCGCTCCACAAACCCCAGATCGCATAAACCAGCCCGGTCAGCAGCGCCGCCCATGCCGCCTGAAAGTGCAGATACCGGCTCCAGCCGTTCTGGTCGGGCAGCAGATAGCCGTAGCCGGTGGGCACCATATTCCTCGAAGCGGGAATCGGTATTTTGAACAGCGGACGAGTCAGATCATTGCCGGTTTCGCCCCAATAGAAGCGCGGGTGAGAAATCAGGATCTCAACTCCGCTGACCAGCAGCGCAACAAAGCAGATCGCCGTGATCCAGTGCGTCACGCGGACCAGTGCGGCATGCCGAGGAGCTTCCGAATTTCCGAGCCAGGCGTCGTCGGCCACGTCGGAAGCATAGCATGTCTAGAACGCTCGCCCTCTGCGCAACCACGCATGCATCGACCGCAGCCGAGGTGGCCCTCGGAGGGTACAGCCTTACTGCTCCAGCTTCGCTTCCTCGACCGTCTGCCCCCGAAAATGGCGCTCGTAGTCAAGAAACCATATCAAGAAAGCAAACCCCATCATGGGCACAACCAGCCACGCCTTGATCGTGGTAAAGTCAGCCAAAACTGTGGCCGCTCCAACAATCGCCAGCACGTTGCGCACTGAGTCCAGAGCCGCCTCCCGGTGCACGCCCTTTACCCGAGCCACCAAAGATTTCCAGATACCGATTATCTTTCTCACCTGATTCCCCCAAACTCGCTGACTACCATTGACGGAGGCGCGGCGCACCGAAAGCCTCAAGAACCAGATTCCAGCCTCGATCTGCTAAACCCGCCACCCTAGGATTAGTTGTGGCGCGTGACCGAGCCCCACACAGCGACGAAACGCCCCATTTCTCGCCGGGTGCCCCATTTCTCGCGTCCTTTGCGAGAAGTGGGATCCTTCCCCGCCAGCCTAAAGCCATCACCGCGAAAATATCCACAAATCTCCCCGTGCTACGCTTAGCCAGGTGAATCCTCGTCTACCAATTCCTCCGTCCAACCGCCTCCTTCTTTTTCTCTGGTTATTTTTTCTAACAACCATCCCCGCCTCCGCCACCAACTGGAGCGTCCATGCCCAACCCACGCGCCTGGTCACCGGCGCTCCGGTTTTGTTCCAGGTCAGGTCGCCTGCACATCTGCAGTCGCTCACCGCATCCTGGCTCGGCCACGAGATTCCCTTCAGCTTCGACGCCAAGAGCAAAACCTGGTATGCGCTGGCTGGCGTCAGTCTGGAAACTGAGCCGGGGCACTACTCCCTCGAACTAAGCGGGGAAATTCCGCCGACCCACGGAGAAGCCAAAAAACTCTCCTTCAGCAAACAGTTCACGATCGCCCGCGGCAAGTATCCCAGGATCGCGGTCAAGCTCAGCGTCGAAGGCAAGTTCACCGAACCCAGCCCCGAGCAGCAGAAGGAAATTGCCGAGGGAGTACAGGTCAAAAAAAATTATCTGAACCGGGTCACTCCCGAGCGCGAGTGGTCAGGACAATTCGCCGCGCCCGTCACTGCCGCAATTTCTGATGTCTTTGGTTCCGAGCGCGTCTTCAACGGCAAGACCTCAAGCCCGCACCTCGGCCTGGATTTCCGCGTCCCCAGCGGTACTCCGGTCGATGCCATGAATGCGGGCACAGTGCTGCTCGCGCGCCCGCTTTATTTTGAGGGAAACTTTATCGTGCTCGATCATGGCCAGGGCCTGCTCACTCTCTACCTGCATCTTTCCGAATTCAAAGTGAAGGAAGGCGATCAGGTAAAACGCGGCCAGGAAATCGGTCTAAGCGGCGGCACCGGTCGCGCCACCGGTCCGCACCTGCACGTCGCCGTTCGCTGGCAGGGCACTTACCTTGATCCCGCAAAACTCCTGCTCCTGCGTCTGCCCTGATGTCTGCGCTGAGCAGCGGTTCGAGTTCCGCCCTACGCGTTTCCGCCCGAAAGGCCGCTCAACCCCCGCGCCGGAATATCGCGCAGCGCCTCCTTCAAGCTTTCTTTCAACTCCAGATTCCGGATCAGCCGGTGCAGATAATTCGGATGCACTCCCAGAATTCGCGCCGCATCGGCATAGCTGCCCTGCGTCTGCTCCACCGCATCCAGAATCAGTTGCTTCTTCAACTCCTTTACCGCCGCATGATATTTTGCCTCGGTCATCTCCGGCGCCGGGGCGCGCTCCAGCAATGATTCCGGCAAATCCTCCGGCAAAATCATGTCAGACGAACCCAGCACCAGCGCCCGCTCGATCGCATTTTCCAGCTCCCGCACATTGCCCGGCCAATCGTAATTCACCAGACAGGAAAGCGCCTCGCGGGAAATCGGCCGCGGCTTCACCTTGCAGCGCTTCGCATGTTTCTGGACAAAGTGCCGCACCAGCATCGGAATATCTTCGCGCCGATCGCGCAGCGCGGGCATGGTAATCTTCAGCACCGCCAGGCGGTAATACAAGTCCTGCCGAAATCTGCCAGCGCGCACCGCCTGCTCCAGGTTGCAGTTGGTGGCTGCGATCAGCCGGATATCCACTTTGATCGGATGCGTCCCGCCCACCCGCTCGAACTCCCGCTCCTGCAGCACCCGCAACAGTTTGACTTGCAGCGTGGGCGCGAGTTCGCCAATTTCATCCAGAAAAATCACTCCCCCGTCGGCGACTTCAAACCTTCCTTTTTTCTGCGACGCAGCCCCGGTAAACGCTCCCCGCTCGTGGCCGAATAAATCGCTTTCCAGAAGCGTCTCCGGAATGGCCGCGCAATTGATCGCCATAAACGGCTTGTTCGTTCGCGGACTATTGCGGTGGAGGGCTCGCGCCGCCAGTTCTTTCCCGGTTCCGCTCTCACCTTCGATCAATACCGTCGCCTCGGTGGGCGCCACCCGCTTCAGGAACTGGTACACCTCTTTCATGCGGCTGCCCTCACCCACCAGGCTCCGCTCCTGGCTGATCTCCACAATCAGCCGTTCATTCTCTTCCTCCAGCCATTGCACGCGGCGCGCGTTCTCGAGCGCTACTGCCGAGATTCCGGCGATCGCCGTCACCAGTTGCAGATGTTCCTCGTGCAAGCGTCCCGTCAGGCTGTCGCTGTCCAGATAAATGCATCCAATCACCCGCTGAAAAACGGTTAAAGGCACGCACAACACCGATCGCACCTGCGACTCCGCCAGACTCTCCACCTCGCGCAACTCGTCGTGGCTGAGCACATCGCTGCCCAGGATCGCAATCCCCTGTTCCAAAACCTGGCGCGCGACCGTGCGGCTCACCTTCACCAACTGCCCTTGTCCAGCCTGCCGCATGCGCGCGAACATGGAGTTGAACTGGTGACCCTCCCGGTCCGCCAACAGAATCGCGCCCCGCCCCGCCGGAGCAACTTCAAAGATCAGGTCGAGCAATTGTCCCTGCAGTTCGTTGAGATCGCGGATCGCATGCACGATCCGGCTGATTTTGAGCAAAGCATTCAGATTGCGCGCCACCCGCGAGCTCGCGGGCAACTCCTGCAGCAACCGCTCCGGTTGCAGGTACACCACGTCCCTGGGGTGGATGATCGTGGTCTCCGCTTTGAACTGCGCATCCTCGAACTCCACCCGCCCGGCAGAGGGTGAGGGTTCGTCATCTTCCAGCAGAAAAAGAAAACAGGAGTCGCCGGCGGCGATTTCGTCTCCGTGCTCCAGCCACTGCTCTTCAACTTCGGTGCGGTTGACCAGGGTCCCATTCCGGCTGTCCAGGTCACGCACCCGAAACCGTCCATCTTCCCGGTCGATCAGGCAGTGTTTGCGCGAAACCGAAGGATCGGTGATGGCGATGCCATTCGACGCTTCCCGTCCGATCGTAACCTCGCCTTCGGCCAGGGGAATCGTCGAGTCCTTTAGGGGCCCGGAAAGCACTACCAGTCTGGGACGCAAGCTTTCTACCTCGCGCCCTTCATATCACATTTCGCACCCGAATTCATTCCCGAAGCGAGATTGTTCCGGTATCCGAACAGATAGACCACTATCCGTTCGGATAGCGTCCCGCCCAAGCTGGCCCCAGCAGCCCCCACTCCCCGCCCGCCCCGATCCAGGCGACTAAATGCTTTATCCACAGATACTTGAAAGGATATCGACAGTTCCCCCGAAAACCCGCTCGCCATGGCAGCACGCGTGCACTTGTCCATGTGCGCCACTACTCGGCAAAAAGCGATGGGGGAAGCGCTTTTCTGATATGTTCTGCCGGGCTTGCGCAATCAAGGACTCGAGGGGCCCCCTCATCGAGTCCTTGATTTTTTTGGAAGCTAGCCCGCCACGGCCTGGTCGCTTACCGCCGCTACAATCGGCATTTCCACCGCCGCGCCGTCCCGGTACGTAACGCTATTTCCCGAGATCGCCGGCACCCGATCTCCCGGAACCAGAATTCCCACCAGGTTCAGCGGATCGGCCGCCGAAATCGTAATCACCCCCTGCGCCGCATCCAGCTGTCGCATGGCCCGCACCGACTCCACCGCCACTGGCAAAGCGAACTGCTCGCCCAGGAATCCATCCACAAAACGCCCGCCCCGAATCTCGCCGCGATCTTCCAGCCGGCGAAATGCCATCAGCAGTTCGCGCCACGGCGGCAGGTTCGCCTCCCGCGCCAACCCATCGCGGATCACAATCCCGTAGCGCCGCAACAGCATCCAGCACGCCGCTTCCACCGCGCGCGGCCTCTCCACCACTTCCTCTGCGTGCAGCAACGCCCACCGCCCGGCGCTGTGCCGCGGACGCGTCGCCCGCCCGCTGCCCTGCCCCGCCCGCCGTTTCGGATCGATCAGCGACCGCAGATTATCGAAGCCGTCCGCCGTCACCAGCCCCGCCGCTACCAGTTCCCACAGCGCGGTCTCGATCTCCGCCTTCAACTTTTCCGTGCCCCGCACAATATCGGCAAAAAATGACGCCCCGCGCTGCCGCAGAAAATCCAGCACTCTTTGCGCCCCATGGCTCAGCCCATTATTTTCGGAGAGCTCGGCTCCCGGATGTCGCGGCGTCATCCAATCCGCATCTTCTCGCACAAAAAAAGTAATCGGCGCCACGCTGGTCGGAATCACCCGTCGCTGCCGCGCCGTCGCACCCGCCTCAGTTCCCCCGCCTCCAGAATCGAGCGTCGCCGGATGCGGCGACAGCCTTCCCCACCCCACCGCCCCGGTCAGGCAAAGCTGGTCCAGCCACTTCGGGTCGTAATCCACTACGCGCCGCGTCAGCACCTGCCGCTCCCACGCATTCGCCGGAATCTCAAACCCCTGCAACTGTCGCAGCACTTCGAGCGTCCCCCGCTCTCCCACCACCTGCGTCCCCGGGGCCACATGCTGCCACTGCAGCAGCCACTGCATAAATTGCGCAGCCGAGACCGGCTCGATCTGCTTCCGCAAAGATGCCACCGTCAGCCGATGAATCCGCGCCAGTAGCCTCCGCTCACACCACTCCGTCTCCGGTTCTTGTGCAGCAACGGCTTGTATCGGAACAGCCGCCCCCAGTTCTCCGTTCAGCTCGTGTGGACGCGGGCGACTCGCCCGCGTGGCAGCGCCGCTAAAGTTTCCCCGCAGCACCGTCCCGCTCGCCTCCATCCGCAGCAGCGCATTCAAAACATCAGGCGCGGCAATCCCTAAAGCTTCCCCCAGTTCCGAGGCCGTAGTCGGCCCCAGATGCGACATCCATCCAGTCACCAGCGTCAGCAAAGCATCGTCCCGGCTTGGTGTTGCCGGTTCCACATCTCCCAAGGCGGGTTCAAACCGAGCCTCCGGAAATAAAATCGAAAAACTCTTGCCACGCTCCGCCGCCACCCAATAAGTCCGCCCATCCGCAACCGCCGACGCCGCCCGCCCCTCGGCAATCAAGCGCTGAAAATGAAAGCGCCACTCTCCCGCCGCAAATTTAATCGTGTTCTCCGGCAGCGCCACCAGCGTGTGCAGCACATCATGCAGCTCGTCCGCATCCCGCACATCCGGCCACGCTTCATCCCGTACCTGCGCAATCGCCGCCGGGTCCAGCCCGCCCACTTCCTCCAGCACCGATTCCGGCAGCATCCGCCGCATCTGCACCGCGCGCGCCCGCCGCTCCTCCAGCGGCGCGTCGTCAAGATAGGCATACGGATTCGCATTCAGAATCTCGTGCGAAAATTGCGAGGGCACCGGCGTGTCCACCGCAATGCATCGAATCCTTCCATTCGCCAGCCCGCCCAGCACCGCCTTCAGCCCTTCAAGATCCATCGCCTCGGTGAGCACATCTTTCATCACCTCGCCCACCAGCGGATGATCCGGAATCTTCCGCTCCCCCTGAATATTTTCAAAGCACGCCGCCGCATCGGGAAACACCGACGCCAGCAGATCGTCAGACCGCATTCTCTGAATCTGCGGGGGGACTTTTTTTCCATTCTGAAAGCGCAGCAGTGCCAGCGCCCGGTTCGCGTCCCAGCGCCAGCGCGTGGCAAAAATCGGAGAATCCAGAGCCGCCTGTTCCAGAATTGGCTGCACCGTCCCCGCCTGCAGAAAATTAAAAACGTCTCCCAGCGGAAAACTGTGCTGCTCGGCCAAAGCAATATTCAGCCCGTTGTCGGTCGCAGCCGCTTGCAATTCAAAATTAAATCCCACGCAGAAGCGCTTGCGCAGCGCCAGTCCCCACGCCTTGTTGATCCGTCCGCCAAACGGCGCGTGGATTACCAACTGCATCCCCCCGCCTTCATCAAAAAATCGCTCCGCAATCACCGTCGTCTGGGTCGGCACCGCTCCCAGCACTGCCCGCCCCTGCAGAATGTATTCAATCGTCTGCTCCGCCCCGGAATCATCCAGCCCGCATTCTTCTTTCAACCACGCAACTGTCGCCGCCACATCCGGCTGCGTCGCCGAAAATCCCACCGGCGAAGTATGCGGCAGCATTTCACTGATGTTCTGCCGCAAGCTTCCAATGTGCCCGGATAACTCCTCCGTCCGCGCCGGAGCCTCGCCCCGCCAGAACGGCACGCTCGGCGGCGCACCATGCGCATCCTGCACCAGTACCCGCCCTGAGTTGGTTTCCACCCGCCGGATCATCCACGAGGTATTTCCCAGCAGCATGATGTCGCCGCGATTGCTCTCCACCGCAAAATCTTCATCCACCGTCCCCACCACCAGCCCGTCCGGCTCCGCCACCACCGCGTACAAAGAATTGTCGGGAATCGCTCCTCCACTGGTGATCGCCGCCAGCCGCGCCCCGCGCCGCGCCCGCAATTTCCCGTTCACCCGGTCGCGATGGATGTACGCGCCATATCTGCCGCGCCGCGCCGCAATCCCTTCCGCCAGCATTTCCAGAATCGAATCGAAAGTCTCCCGGGTCAAATTGCGATAGGGATACGCGCGCCGCACCAGCGCAAACATCTCCTCTTCGCCCCACTCCTCAGCCGCGCAGGCCGCCACAATCTGCTGCGCCAGCACATCCAGCGGCGCTTCCGGAATCATCAGCCGGTCCAGATCGCCCTGCCGGATCGCCCGCACCAGCGCCGCGCACTCCAGCAAATCGTCGCGCGTCGTGGCAAACAGTCGTCCCTTCGGTACCGCACCACGCCAGTGCCCGGATCGTCCTACGCGCTGCAGCGTCACCGCAATCGCCCGCGGAGAATTGATCTGCACCACCAGGTCCACCGTGCCCACATCAATTCCCAATTCCAGCGACGCCGTCGCCACCAGCACCCGCACCTGGCCCTCTTTCAGTTTCTTCTCCGCCGCCAGGCGCAGCTTGCGCGACAAACTTCCATGGTGCGCCGCCACATTCTCTTCCCCAATGCGCTCGCCCAAGTGATGCGCCACCCGCTCCGCCATGCGTCGCGTATTCACGAACACCAGCGTCGAGCGATGCTGCTCCACCAGCGTCACCAGCCGGTTGTAGACTTCGTCCCACATTTCGTTCGAAGCCACCGGCCCCAGCGGCATCGGCGGAATTTCCACCGCGATATCGAGCTTCCGCTTGTGCCCAATATTGACGATGATGGCGCCATCGTCTTGATCGACGATGATGGCATCACCGTTTTGAAGGGGCGCGGCTTCCAGTCGCGCCGTCACACCGTCCCTAGGATTGGCGGCTTTAGCCGCCGGGGTTCGATTCCCGGTCAAAAAATGCGCCACCTCTTCAATCGGCTTCTGCGTGGCCGAAAGCCCAATCCTCACCGGCCGCTTGTAAGTCAGCGCCTCCAACCGTTCCAGCGACAAAGTCAAATGCGCCCCGCGCTTGTCATCCGCCACCGCGTGAATTTCATCCACGATCACGGTTTCGACATCGCGCAGAATTGCCCGGCTCTTATCCGCCGTCAACAAAATGTAGAGCGACTCCGGCGTGGTCACCAGAATATGCGGTGGCCGTTTCAACATGGCCCGCCGCTCATGCATCAAGGTGTCGCCAGTGCGAACCGCCGTGCGAATCTCCGGCATCAGCAGCCCACGCTCGCCTGCCATGGCCAGAATTTCTCCCAGCGGCACTTCCAGATTTTTCTGGATGTCGTTTCCCAGGGCCTTCAGCGGAGAGACATAAAGAACTTCGGTGCGGTCCGCCAGATCGCCTGCCAGCGCCTTGCGAACCAGCCGGTCAATACAGGCAAGAAATGCAGCCAGAGTTTTTCCCGACCCCGTGGGCGCGGAAATCAGAGTCGTCCGCCCGGCAAGAATATGCGGCCAGCCCAGTTCCTGGGGCTCGGTCGGAGTGGCGAAGCGTTGCACAAACCACTCCGCCACCAGAGGATGGGCCCAGGCTAGAGAAGCAGGAAACGAAGGCACTGCCTTATTTTATCGCGAACCTGAGGTTTCGCCAACTGTTCGCCTCCGAGCCTAACCTAAGACTTTCCGAACTTATCCCGGTTGATCTTCCCCACGTGCTTAAGGCCGGCGAATTCAAGGCGCTTCACAAGATCCCCTGCGTGGATTGCATGGCGGCTGCCCTCGCCGCAATGTACCAGGCGACTCTTGTCACTTCCGACCGCGACTTCGAAAAGCT
Organism: uncultured Acidobacteriota bacterium; assembly: GCA_963756015.1. Lineage (GTDB taxonomy): Bacteria > Acidobacteriota > Terriglobia > Terriglobales > Acidobacteriaceae > Sulfotelmatobacter. The sequence continues at coordinate 4,235,198 of CAVWMB010000006.1, read as the reverse complement.
CGGAAAGCAATTTCCCATTCTGTGGATCGCCGGTTCCTGAGAGGCCTTCTGCGCGGTTTGCAGAACGACTGACTGCAGAAGAGAGCGGCGAACCTTCGGCCTGGCTGATTTGCGAATACAGTTAGGAATAGAAGAGATTAGCCTTTACCCACAAAAAACCCACCGGACGCTTGCTTGGGGCGTGCTCGGGTCAGCATCCGATGGGCTACCGTTTCTCCTTACTCACCCTGTTGTTTTCAGGAGTATTTAAAACGATTAAACTCCACAAGCCGATCAAGTTCCGTCTAATTTTGTAAATCTTTGTAATAGTTGTTGGCTGCGGCTGCACTCCCGCAAAACAGGTTTCACTTTCCGTTAATCCGCGATGGCGGTAGTCTTCGATGCCATCAGCTCCGCAAAGCGCGGGCTCTTTCTTAACTGCGCAAACTCCTGATCCTTGTACACGTTTTTCAAATCCTTGTAGCCGGCTTCCATTGCCCTGCGCAAATACTCGAGCGACTGATCCGACAATCCCATCTTGGCGAAGAGCTTCGCCACTGTGTAGTCGTAGCGCGCGCGATCTTCCGGGCTCGGCAGTTGCGCCTGCACTCCGCTGCGCGATGTCCGCTCAAACACCTCGGGATCCAACTCCAAGGCATGCTGATAAGCCACCACTGCGGCATCAAAATTTCTCTTCGAGAAATAGGCTGCGCCCAGGTTGCTGAAGAACGAAGCCGAGGCACTATCGTGCTCGATCGCCTTCTGATATTGCTTCACCGCCGGACCGAATTTCTTGCCCTCGTAATACACCACGCCCAGATTGTTATAGGCGTCGGCGAACTGGCGATCGCTTCGCACCGCGCGCTCAAACGACTTTCGCGCCTCCTTGTAGCGCTGCATCAGGAGTTCGGTGATGCCGATTTTATTGAGCACCCGCGCATCGTTCGGCGATTTCGCCAGCGCGGCACGATAGTAGTCGAGAGCGTCCAGGTAGAGCTTTGCGGCTCGTAACTGGTCGCCCTGCAATTCCAGGTCGGCCGGCTTCGCCTCCGGCGCCGGAGGCTCGATAGCTCGCACCAGCGGCGACGAAACTTGCACTTGCTCGGAATGAGAAACTTGCGTGAGTGCTGGTGTGGAAGAAATCAGAAGGAAAATCAGGCAGGCTTTCCCGTAGGACATGAGATACCCCCAGGCGACCAACTTACCGCCATTTTGCCACAGTTTCCGCCTGCCGGCACGGATATTTAATTTCGGGTTCAGTTTCAAGCCCCATCCCTGCCTACCCCGCTTGGCGTCATCCCGAAGCCCCGCGTTTTCACCAGCGGGGGACAAAAGCCTGTCCCGACCGAAGCCGAAGGGCTTCAGCTTTTGATGCCGCGAAGCTATCAGCCCAGCGGCAACTCGACTCCAGAGAAATCTCGGCAGGCGGTCAGCAGCTTCTCCTGCCGCTCGCGATCCCGCGCCGCCGGATTCGGCTTTCGCAACTTCATATGGAAGAAGTATTCGCCCGTTACTTTCGCCGCCGCGTCCTCGCTGGACGCCAGCCAGACCTGCGTCCGGTGCCCCTGGTTCAGATCATCCGGAGCTCCCGGCCCTCCCATTTTCGTAGCCACCCATCCCGGCTCAAGACTGTTCGAGAAAACCTCGGGCCAGCGCCCTGCTATCGCAAAGGCCAGCAGCACGTCATGCAGCTTGCTGTCGGAATAGGCCTTGTTCCCTGCCACACGCGCCGTTCCCACGCCAGATCGTCCAGGCTTGCATCCCCGTTCCGGTGCAGACCGGAACTCAGATAGATCAGCCGCTTCGGCCTGTGAATGAGGGCCGTCAGAATATACGGTGCCAGCGTATTCACCGCAAACACTCGAGGCAGCCCATCTTCCGTGGCATCCCGCCGCGGCTCTTGATATCCCACGGCCGCATTGTGAATCACCGCATCGAAGCGGCCCAGGGCATTGACCTGCTCCGCCACTTTGCGGGTTGCAGCCATGCTCGACAGGTCGCCAACCACCATCGTCTCCGCGCCAGGAATCGCTGCCATTGCCTCCTGCCCTCGCGCTTCGTTGCGGGCGTGCACCACCACCGCGTGCCCCTGCTCAACAAGCAGTTGCGCAGCCATTCGGCCCAGCCCGTCCGATGATCCGGTGATGAAAACTCGCGCCACGGTGGGCTTGCCCTACCTTTCGCTCATTGCGGCGGCGCTTGCGAAGTGTCTGGTGGTTTCGGTGGCGGGGTCGTGGTGGTCGATTTGTCGTCCTTAAATATTCCCGCGATCTTGCCAAAAAAACCCTTCTTCTTGTTCGGGTCCTGCGCTTCCTGTCCGGTAGCCAGCGTAGGAGTTACGGGTTTGCTCCCGCCGCCGAAGATGCGATTAAAAAATCCCGCCACCGCGCCCGGCTGGTCACAGGTCTCGCGGGGCTCGGTTCCGGCCACGAAGGCGGCCACATAATCGTCCGGACAGGTCGGGGTGGCCAGCCGGTTGGTCGCCTTGTCGAGTTGCACGTCGACCACCCCGGTGGGCTGCGAAAATTCCTTCATGTCGGAATACTCCGGCAGCTCCGCGGCTTTCTTCATGAACTCCGTCCAGATCGGCGCCGCCGTTTGTGCGCCGCTCAGCCGGATATCGCTGTAGTCGTCGTAGCCCACCCACACAACGCACAGCAAATTCGAGGTGTATCCCGCGAACCAGCCATCGTGCGAAGTGCCCGTCTTGCCCGCCGCCGGCTCCATGAAGCCGCGCAGCCGAACCGCCGTGTAGCCCAGCCCGTTATTAATCACGCTCTCCATCATGTTGGTCATGATGTAGGCGATGCGCGGGTCGAGCACCTGTCTCTGATCGGTTTTGAAGTTCGCCACCACATCGCCCTTGGCGTTGCGCACCGAATTCACCAGGATCGGCGACAGCCGCGTCCCATTATTCGCAAACGAGGTATACGCTCCCGCCATATCCAGCGGCGGCGCGTCATAGGAGCCCAGCGCCATCGCCGGCGTCGCCTTCACCGAGGTGATTCCCGCCAGCTTCGCCAGATCGGCCACTTTGTCGTAGCCCACCTCTTCGGCGACTTTCACCGTCGCATTGTTCAGCGACATGGCCAGCGCATAACGCAGGGTCACATCGCCGTGATACTCCTCTTTGTAATTTCGCGGCTCGTAGATCTGGTCTCCGTAGGCGAAGCTCGTCGGCGCATCGGTCACCGTCGAAGCCGGAGTGATCACGTTCGCCGAGCCGTCAATCGCGGTATTCATCGCCGTGGCATAGACGAAGGGTTTAAAAATCGAGCCTGTCGGCCGTCTCGACAACGCGTGATTCAGCTGGCTGATTCCGTAATCCCGCCCACCCACCAGCGCCAGCACCGACCCCGTATGCGGATCCATCGCCACCAAAGCCACCTGCGCCTGCGGTCCCGGCAGCACGTGAGTTTCATATTTCTTGCTCTTGCCCACTCTCTCCCGTTTGGTGCGCAGCTTGGTCACTTGTTGATCGACCAGCTTAATGCCGCCCTCCACCGCCTGCGCCGCCGCCTTCTGCAAGCCCGGATCAAGCGTGGTATAGATGCGGTAGGACTGATCGTTCAGATCGTGTTCGCTGAACTTGTTAATCAGGGTATCCCGCACCATATCCACGAAGTAGGGCGCGTCGCTGGCCTCCACATTCGGTGGCGCCAGCTTCAGCGGCGTCGCCTTGGCCTTGTCGGCCTGCTCCCGGGTTATGGCGTGGGTTTCCACCATCGAATCCAGCACCAGGTTGCGCCGCTCCAGGGCTCGCTCCGGATGCCGGTAGGGCGAGAGCCGGCTCGGCCCCTGAATAATGCCCGCCAGCAACGCCGCCTCCGGCAGAGTGATGTCTTTCAGCTCTTTATTGAAATACGCTCGCGACGCCTCCGCGAACCCGCTGATCGCGAACGACCCGCGCTGCCCCAGATTCACCCAGTTGCCATAGAACTCAAAAATCTGCTGCTTGCTGAACTTCTGTTCCATCTCCTCGGCAATCAGCATCTCCGTCAGCTTGCGCCTTACGGTTTTTTCCGGCGTCAGGAAAAATCCTCGCGAAAGCTGCATGGTGATGGTCGAACCGCCCTGCTCGTGCCGCTGCCGTGTCACATCGATCCACCCCGCCTCGAACATGCGGATAAAGTTCACCCCGCCGTGCTCGAAAAAGCGCCGGTCCTCGATCGCCAGCACTGCATCAAGCATCACCTTCGGGATCTCGCTGTATTTCACCACCTCCCGCTTCGACCGCTGTCCTGAATCAAATAGCGCGGTCACCAGTTGCGGCTCCAGTTCGTATGCCGAAAGTTCGTTGCCCCGGCTGCTGATCCCTTGCACTTCACCGTCATGAATCGTGATCCGCGCCTCTTCCTGGCTGTGGTAGCTCTCCGGCCCGGGCGTGATCTCAATCCCGTCCTTGATCAGCCGGAAGCTGCCCAGTTTCGACTCCCCTTCCTTTTCCGAATGCGCCTCGTCGGAATACCCGGCTCGCCTCAACGCCGCCGCGATTTCCTTCGCCTCCACCTTTTCGCCGTCGCGAACCGTCTCGGGAAGAGCGTAGATTTTCGCTGAATTGCTGAAGACCGGACTCCGGAAGCGTTGCGTAATAATGCGGTCGTACTTGATGTAGAAGTAACAAAAGGACGCGCCCAGACCAACCGCTACCGCCACAAAAACGATAATCGCGGCCCGAACCACCGGGTCGCGCGGCAGCCCCGTCCAGCCGGTTACGTTTTTCCCGCCGATCTTCGGAAGCCTGATCTTAATCGCCAAAATTTACCCCGAACCTCTTTTATATCCCACAGCCTCGCGCGCCGCTGAGACGGGCCAAGATTACTTGGATGCGCCTGGGAGATGCGCCAAAAGCCTCAACTTCTTCCACGCTTTAATTCTGTCTCGTCCAATGGCTAGAAACGCGGATATTGGCTCAGTTCGAAGTCCCACGTGGCTTTCCAATCTGCGTCATCCCGAAGCCCCGCGTTTTCACCAGCGGGGCGAGGGATCTCGCGAGCATCGCCCCCAGCCATGATCCAAACTCAGCCACTTCCAAATGCGAAAACCAGGATGATGCTTCCAATTGTAAACGCCGCACCCGCCAACAAAAAGAGACCCGCAGTTCATGCGGGTCTCTAAGCTGTCAACAGCCAATGTCTATTAGTTCGGATCGGTCAAAACCCAGGGACCCAGGTTCGCGAGATTCAGCGGAGAAACCGGCTGTGTCAGGCTGCCGCCCGAACCAACGGCAAGGATTGCCAGCTGCGCCGTACCTCCGCTGACGCTGTACACGCTCAGCAAGGTTCCACTTTGGTCGAACTGTCCCAGGGTGCCGCTAGCCACGGCTGTAAATGGAGACCCGGATAGCGCGGTAAGCGCACCGTTCGTCGCGTTCAACTGGTAGCCTTCGACCGGGCCGGGCACCCCGGTGCTGTCCATGCTAAAGGAGTACACCAGATCGCCGCCAGTATTCGGCTGAACCGCCATGCTGTTCGGCTCGTTCGTAGTGGAAAAAGGCGATCCAGTTACCTGAGCAACCGCACCGGCATTCGCTCCCGTCTGCTGAATGCCGAACACATACAAAGCAGGAGTCGTCGCGTTGTTCGTCGAGCCCAGCAGATATTTGCCCGACGGTTCACCCGCGATCGTATAGATCGGGTACGAGAAGGGACTGCCCGGCACGGCCGTAAGCGAACCGGTGCTGCTGATTGCGTAAGCTCCAATCTCCGGAATCCCGCTCGGTATAAGCGTAACGTAAAGGTACTTTCCCAAACCATCCGTCGCCATGTTTTCCGGCAAGAGCGGAACAATCTGCGGCGTGCCGCTGTTCGCCGCGGTTAACACTCCACCCGCGCCAATTTGATAGGAGTAGATCGCCTGCCCGCCAAGGTCCTCCACGAACAGCAGAGTGCCCGCTGGATTGGTGATCATTCTTTGGGTCCCGCCGGGGAACGCGGAGTTCAGCAAATAAGACGCGAGGAACGGACTACCGGCGATCGCCGTCAGCGTTCCGTCTGAACCGATGGACCAGCCGAAGATCTCGCCGGCTTCATAATAGACGGCGTACAGGTACAGGCCTTGCGCTACAGCCATGGCCGCTGTCGGTATGTTGGACGGAGTGGCTGGCCCGGTGTAGTTGGTAGTGGCCGCGAACGTTCCGGCGGACGAACTGAACGTGAAGCCATCAATCGTTCCTGCCTCATCTCCGGCAAAGACATATGCCGACGGCCCGCTGGTAGTAGTACTGCCACTCCCGCCTGAGAGGCCGGAACTGGAACTGGTGCAATTCGACCCGCCAAAGTTGAGCCCGCTGCCGCAATTGTAATGGTCGCAACCGGCTAGCCCCATCATTGCCAACCCCGCGATCAACGCCAGGATCGTTCGCACTCGCATCGTCATGAACTGCCTCCACCTAAGCTTCCCGCAACCGTTTACGCCACGGCCTATCTCTGCTTCCTGTTTTGGTTGAGCCTTCTGAAATCGCCTAGCCATGCGGGCCGGCTGGTCGCGGTCCCTTAGAAATTTCTCACCTGTCGGCGATATTAAGAGGAAGGTAACCCGATGGCAACGTTACGAATGTCACTGGCGCAATCGTCCGGTCAGACTCGTATCGGGCGAGAAAGCACAACAGGAAAAAACACTACTTTAGGAATGGTGGCCCATCCCATCGTCCGGCGAATGTCCCCGCCTAGAAGCCTTTGTTGCCGCTGTTCGGGGTGAAGTGCATATCGAAGGAATAACCCGGTAAGTTGACGGTCACGTTGTAATCCGCCGCCACGTACACTGCGGCCACGCCCGGTGAGTTGATGCGCTGCACCGTTACCTGCTTCTCTTCGATCGGCAGGTCGTGCTCTTTGGCCTTGCGCAGCACATCATTGCGAACATCATCGTCGGTCTTTTGGAAGTTCGCTCCATCCATCATGGCGACCGTTTTCAGGTCGTCGGAAAAACTATAATTGGCCAGCATCGGCGGAGCCACTTGGAATAGCCCCAGCACCACTGCCGCAATCGCAAGAAATCCGAACGCTGCTTTTATAATCCCCATAGTCTGAAAATGCGCCACTCGCCACGGCGCAACTTTCAAGCCTTGGCTCGCAGCACTCCTTGAAAATATTCCACTATTGCCGTGATCGTAACATCGCGGATTTCCCGAGTCGAGCGCATAACCACTTCTACCGTATCTTCGGTAACTTTCTTTCCCACCGTGATTCTAAAGGGGATGCCGACCAAATCGGCATCCTTGAACTTTACTCCAGGCCGTTCGTCGCGGTCATCGACAAGCACATCAAATCCCGCCGCCTCCAACCGCGTCCCTATGTCCATCGCCGCCCGCAGCAAAGTTTCATCTTTCACATTGGTCGGCGTCACCACAATTTCAAACGGCGCAATCGAAGCCGGCAGCCAGAATCCGTTCTCGTCATTCGACTGCTCCACCGCCGCCGTCAGAATGCGCTCCATTCCAATCCCATAACTCCCCATGATCGGCGTCACTTCTTTCCCGTTCTTGTCGAGCACCCGCGCTCCCATCGCCTCCGTATACCGGTAGCCCAACTTGAAAATGTGTCCGATCTCAACCGCCGTGTCAATGCGCAGCGCCTTCCCGCAATTCGGACATGCTTCCCCCGCCGTCACCGCCCGCAGATCGGCATACACCGTGGGATGAAATTCCTTTCCCGGCGTCAGATTCTTGACGTGATAATCCTCGCGATTCGCTCCCGCGATTAAGTTCGCCCGTCCTTCCAGCGCCTTATCCGCCAGCAACACCGGAAGCGTCCCATCTTTCTTGAACTCCTTCGCCCACTCAATTCCCATCGGCCCTAAATATCCTGCCGGAGACTTGAACAGCGCCCTGATCTCTGCTTCCTCCATCGGCCGCGTCGCCATTGCCACCGTGGCGTTCAGCTTGGCCTCATTCAACTGATGATCGCCGCGCATCAGCACCACCATCGCTCGCGACTTCACTTTTCCCGTCTTCTTATCTTTTTCGTCCGCCATCAACGCCAGGGTCTTGATCTTGTTCTTCGGCGACACTCCCAGAAACCGCGCCACATCTTCAATCGTCTTCTGCCCTGGAGTGTGCACCTCCAGCAGCTTGCCATCTCCCTCGCTCTTCAACTCCTCCACTGCCTCCAGCTTCGACGTAGCCTTCTCCATGTTCGCCGCGTAATCGCAACCATCGCAGCTCACAATCTGGTCTTCACCCGCCGGAGTCCGCACCATGAACTCGTGCGATTCTTTCCCTCCCATCGCCCCCGAATCCGCCTCCACCACCATGTACTTCAACCCGCACCGGTCAAAAATCCGGCAGTAGGTTTCGTAATGCTTCTTGTAAGAAACATCCAGCCCCGCCGCATCCATGTCGAACGAGTACGCGTCCTTCATCATGAACTGCCGTATCCGCAGCAGCCCGGCCTTCGGCCGCGGCTCATCGCGAAACTTCGCAGCAATCTGGTACCAGATCTGCGGCAGCTGCTTGTAGCTGCGTAACTCCTTCAGCGCGATCGAAGTCATCACTTCTTCCTCGGTCATGCCCAGGCACATGTCGGCTCCCTTACGGTCTTTCAGCCGAAACAAGTTGTCGCCCATCAAATCCCAGCGCCCGCTCGCCTCCCAAATCTCCCGCGGATGCAGCGCCGGCAGAAAAAACTCCTGCCCGATCCGGTCCATGTCCTCACGCACGATCCCCATGATCTTGTTGAACGACCGGTTGCCAAGAAACAGATACGAATAAATCCCGGCTGAAAGCTGACGAATGTATCCCGCCCGCACCAGAAATTTGTGGCTGGCGACCTCGGCATCCGCCGGCGCCTCGCGCAGTGTAGGAATAAACAGTTCTGACCAACGATGCATAGCTAAGTACCAAATACGAGGAATTGGGTATTGTAAATGATCTCCCTATCCGCCGGTTTCCGTCGAGCTCTACGTAAGAATAACTAGTATTGACTTATCATACTTAGTAGAGGTATAAAATACTCAGGTAAAACTAAAATGCCTGCCCTCGTCCGTGCGGAACGTATCAAGGTCGCTGACGAGGTTTGGGTCGCTACCGCTCTCCTCCATCGAGAGCATCCCGAACAGCCGGACTTCGCAGTGGAGGAGATCGTCGAACGAGCGAAGAAGGAGGGCCTGGTCAGACCTCCCAGTCCTGGGGTCTATGTTCACGCCTCCCAGCATTGCGTTGCCAACCGCCGCCCTTATCCCAATAGGTACCGAATGCTCTTTGAGACAGCGCCCGGTCGCCGTCGTCTATTTCGGCAGAGCGACCCGTACCATCCTCAGCGCGAGGGATCGAAGAGTGTTCCCGAACGGGAAGAATTGCCTGAACCGTACCGTCCGCTTCTGGATTGGTATCGAAACTGGAGCCAGGACAGCATTGAGGACAGAATCAAGAATGATCCTTTGCTGGCGCTACGCGGCTCCGGCAAGCAGGTCTGGGCCGACGAGCATGCCGATGAATACATCCGGCGCCTGCGCCAGGGTTGGGAATGAGTCGGGTTTTCTGGGACAGCAACCTCTTCCTCTACATCTTCGAGAACCATCCCGATTTTGCGCCAATGGTGGAGGATTTGTGGAAAAAGATGATCGAGCGTCGTGACCAGCTCGTAACCTCCACTCTCACGGTGGCAGAGATTCTAGTCAAACCGACTGCAAGGGGAGACGAAGCGCTCTGCCGCCAGTACGAGCGGGCTCTGGCAACTACGGCTGTGATCGTTCCCTTCGATCTGAAGGCCGCGCGTCGTTATGCTGCGATTCGCAGCAGCACCTCGGCGAAAGGACCGGATGCGGTCCAACTCGCTTGTGCCAGCGAAGCCGAGGTTGATCTCTTCGTCACCAATGACCACCGTCTCCGGGGTAAACACGTGGACGGCATCCAGTTCATCGTGGGTCTGGATCAGGTTCCGATCTAGCCTCTACGCAGCCAACTGCCGCAATATTTCTTTCCCCAGCTTCTGCGCCTCGCCGAAAAACTTCTGATACTCGACGAACAGCCGGTTCAACTCCAGCGCCCTGTCGGCCGACGGATGCTTGCGCAGAATCATGTCGCGCACATGCACCGGGTTCGGCAGGGTTGCGTCTTCCGTCAGTTCTTCCAGTGCGGTATTTGGGTCATAGTGATACATGTCTGTATTGTAGCGCCAGCGTCCGGTTCGACTTCGTTAAGGGTAAGCTCCGCTGGCTGTAGCGAGCCGCCGAGAAGGGCGCTACACCAGATCCGTTCCCCACAAATCGTGCAGATGAACAATTCCAAGAAGCCGCCCGCCGCCATCGACGACCATTAAAGACGTAATCTTTTTCTCTTCCATCAAGGCCAACGCGGTTGCGGCAAACTCTCCCGCCGCAATCGTCTTCGGACTTCGCGTCATCGCCTCGCCCGCCGTCAGATCGAGCACATCTTTCCCGCGCTTTTCGAGTAGCCGCCGCAAATCTCCGTCGCTGATGATGCCAACCAGCTTTTCGCCTTTCACCACCGCCGCCACTCCCAGTTTCTTTCGCGACATTTCGTAGATTACCTCAGGCATCTTCGTGTGCGAACCAACGCGGGGCAGCGCCTCGCCTGAATGCATCAAAGACTCCACTCGCGCCAACCTCTTCCCCAGCTTCCCTCCCGGATGCAGATTGGCAAAATCTTCTTCCTTGAACCCGCGCTTCTCGCTCAGCGTAACCGCCAGCGCATCGCCCAGCGCCAGCATCGTAGTAGTGGAAGCCGTCGGTGCCAATCCCAGCGCGCAAGCCTCCTCCGCCACCGAACAATCCAGCGCCACATCCGCCGCCCCAGCCAGCGTAGATTTTGCTGGTGTGGAGCGAGCGCCCCCGCCCGCTGCCTTTGACTTTGATTTTGATTTTGATTTCGCCTCTGATCCTTCCCGGGGATTTTGCATTCCACTCCCCGTCATCGCAATCAACGGCACCCTCAACCTCTTGATCGTCGCCAACAACGCCAGAATCTCCTCAGTCTCACCCGACGCCGAGAGCGCCAGCACCACATCGCCGCGCACCACCATTCCCAAATCCCCGTGTAGCGCCTCCACCGGATGCATGTACAACGCCGGCGTTCCCGTCGAACTCAGGGTCGCCGCAATTTTGCGCGCAATCAACCCGCTCTTCCCCATCCCCGTAACCACCACCCGCCCGCCGCAGCCAAACATCAACTCCACCGCCTGCTGAAACGGCTTCGCCATCGGCCCGCCAATGCGATCCGCCAGCGCGCCCAGCGCCTCCGCTTCAATGCGCACCACATTCTCGCCAATACTTTTCATGCCATGAATATCCGAGAAACGAATATCTGAGAAACGAGTACTAAGAAACGAACTTGTGGGAAACGAACTTCTGAGAAACAAATATCTGGGAGACCATCCTGAAAAAGAATGCTAGCACGCATTCTCACGCCAACTAGAAATGATCCTCGAGGTTCTGCGGCTGCCCCAGCTTCTGTCCCAGCACTGCCAACCCCTTCGCCTGGATCATCCGGTCCCACGGCCCGGCTTGCCAGTTGTCCCTCGTTTTCTCTGGATTGCTCCACACCGGCAGCGTCACCATCAGATTCTTCGCCGTGGCCTGCAGATAAGGTTCATACATCGATCGCAACTTCGTCAGCTTCTGCCGCGCTTCTTCCGTACTCCGCAATTTCAATCCCGCCCCGGCCAGCGTTTCGCGCAACCCCACGAGGTCGCCCTCCGACAATCGCTCCGGCGCCTGCGGATCGTAGCGCGCGTTCACCACCTGCGCCAGATCCACCGCCGCGTGTCTCGCCATCGCGAACGTCAACTTCGCCTGCCCGGGATGAATGTCTTCGATGCCGGTTAGCAACAGCGAGGTCACATCCAGCATGGTCATCAGCGCTCCCAGCCACGACTGGTTGCTGTGCTGCGAGCGGAAAAAAGTCAGCACCGGATACGATAACTGACTCTCCAGCAATTCCCCCGCCCAGCGTTCCCAATCCCGGAGCACTTCGTCGAGAACCGTCTGTTCGATCGCCCGATTCTCCGATCTTCCCGCCAGGCGCACCAGCAACTCGGTCGCCGTCGGAGGCGATCCCGCCCGCGCGTCCAGCATCGAGATCTGAATCTCGCGCCGCGAAAACGAAGCGTACACCACCGGCAGGTAGCCGATCACCACCCCCAGAAACGCGAAGCCCATCCCTGCTTCCAGCACCGAGAGTACGCGCGCCGCGCTCGAGGTCGGCACAATGTCGCCATAACCCAGCGTGAAAAATGTCTCGCCGCTGTGGTACATGATCTTGCCAAAAGTCAGCGGCTCGTTGCCCAGTTGTTCGTGCCCGCCGATGCCGTACTGCAGCAAGCCAAAGCCAAAGATCAAGCTCACCGCCCAAAACTCCATGAGCAGAATCAAAGACAGTGGCCCAAAGTACCCCAGAAAATTTTGCCGCCGCGAAAACGTTTTTATGCGCCCGGCAATCTTCCTCCACGGAATCCAGGTACGCCGGTAGAACCAGGCCGTCAGCCGGAAGTGCCGCGTCACCCGCCGCGGCAGCACCACCGTCTCAAACGCGTCCAGCAGTACCACGCCAATAATGACGCAGCCAAAAACAATCGCAGGAACGCTGGTGTGATAGTTCATGGTGTGATAACTCATGCCGGTTTTTCGGATCGCAGGGCTGCGAAAAGAAGGGTATCAGATTCGGAGGCTGACTTCCGGCGTTCCCCCCTGCCACTAAGCCAATGGGTCCGCGAGTCTCCGGAGATCGAAAGCCGAATTTTTTACTGTGGCTTCGGCTGCTCTTGCGGCGGAGTCTGCGTCGTGCCTGGCGTGGCCGGGGTCGCGGGCTTCTTCTTTTTCGCTGCAGGCTTCTTTTTCACCGCCGGTTTCTTCTCGGGCTCGGTGTCGTCCACCACGATTTTCTTCGGTGGTGCGACCGGAACCGCCGCCTGCGCGGTCTTCAACTCTTCGCGCAGCCGCATAATTTCCTGCTCTTTCGATCCCGCCAGATTTTCCGTGCGCTCCGCCATCTGTTTCCGCGCGCTCTCAAAACTGTTCAGATCATTCGACAACGCCTGGAAATCGTCTTTGGGCCCGAACGCACCCGCCGATTCCACCACCCCGCCCAGAACGTCGTACAGCGCATCCAGATTCCGGTATAGCTTGAAAGTCGCTGGCAGGTCCTCCGGAGAATTGTGCAACTGCCCAATCATCTCCGGCAGCGCATTCTGCAAATTCCGCTGGACCGAATCCACATCCGCCAGTGCTTGCTTCTTCGAAGAGTTGTCCGTCTTCCAGTGTTCAATGCGCAACCTCGTCAGGTCGGCCTGCGTCGTTTTCGACGTGGCTTCCACCTGCCCCAGCAGCCCGTTCAATTGCGTCACCGAAGCGTAGGAAACCGCGCCCTGCGGCGGCACCGCCGCCGACGCAATGCTGCCCTGCGTCGAATATTGAGCACCGGCATTACTCGGCGCCGCCGAATTTTGTCCCACAGCCATCGCGCTCCCCAGCAGCGCGGGCATCATCAAAAAGAGCGAGAAAAGTTTGATTTTCATGGATGGCAGAGTCAGTGGCGATTTCGACGGTTCAGAATACTACAAGCGAGGCCACGCCCGCAGATCGCATCTCTCGCGGCTCATCCATTCCGGCCGTGTCCTCGACTTCGGAGGGGACCAGCTTCGTGTTGCGCCTATAATTATTGGCTGGCCGCCGCGAGCTGGAGAGGGATGTGGAGAGGGACGTGGAGAAGGAGCTCGGAGAAAAGACGGGGAGACGAATATTGCAGACGAGCCGGCGGTTCGCCCGCCTGAACTTCGTGCGCGCGTTGGTCTTGGCATTTTGTGGCGCGGTTCTTTCTGCAGCACAGGCTTATGGCCAAATGAGCTCGCTGGAAACAGGATTGGGCAAGGAATTCGCCTCTGAAACTGCCCACGTCAATGGCATCACGCTGCACTACGTTCGCGGCGGCCACGGCCCCGCGGTCATCCTCATTCATGGGTTTCCGGAAGACTGGTTCGAGTATCGCCCCATCATGCCGCGATTGGCGAAACGCTTCACGGTCATCGCCGTCGATCTTCGCGGCATAGGCGGCTCCACCGCCACGGCCGCCGGCTATGACGCCGCCAACATGGCCGAGGACATCCGCCAACTCGTATCTACCCTCAAACTGGAGCACGTCTACATCGTCGGCCACGATATCGGCGGCCATGTGGCTTTTGCCTTCTTTCGCCGCTATCCGCAAATCACCCGCGGAGCCATGATCCTCGATACCCCAATTCCCGGAATCGACGGGTGGAAGGAAATTCAGGGCGACCCGCACATGTGGCACGTGCACTTCATGCAGGTCCCGGGTCTCGCCGAAAAGCTTGTCGACGGCAGGCAGGCCGACTACTTCGGCTATTTCTTCCACTTCGGCAAATTCACGCCGCCCGAAGTAGATCATTATTTAAACGCTTACGCTACACCCGCCCAGCTTCACTCGGTGTTTGAGATGTATCGCGCGTTCCCTGAAAATGCACGCTTCAACCAGGCCCAGCGCGAGCGAAACGATGTGCCGTTATTCCTCGGCGCTGGTGAAGGGTCACCTTTTGCCCAACTGCTCCCGAAGATCGCCGCAGATCTTCGCGCTCACGGATGCACTCATGTCCAAACCGGGCTGATTCCCGGCGCCGTTCACTACGTCGTCGAGGATCAGCCAGACGCGGTCTCCGATCTCATCGAGCGATATGCGGCGCCGAATCCCAACGCGATTTAGGACAAGACCGACCTCCCGGACATCGCCGAATAAATTAAAATACACAGATATTAGGAATTCACGAATCCAGTGGGATCACTCTATGTCGTTGCCAATCAGGTCATCGCTAGCCCGACCGCGCCCCAATATCTATCGCTCTGCTTCTCTCCGTACGTTCATCTTTATCTTTGCCCTCGCCGCGTTCCTGCCGGTCCACGCCCCCGCGCAGGATCTTTCGCGCCGGCTCATCCTGAAAGATGGCTCCTATCAATCGGTGACGACCTACGAAGTCAAAGGCGATCGCGTCCGCTACATGAGCGCCGAGCGCAATGAATGGGAGGAACTTCCTTCCGCTCTGGTGGACTGGCCGGCCACCGAGAAGTACGAAAAAGACCGTGCCGCCTCCGCCATCCCCGAGGCCGCCGCCGTCGACAAAGAAAAAGAAAGGGACAAAGACAAAGACAAAGACAAAGATTCCGAAACCGACGCCGATCTCGCCCGCCTTCCTCAGGTCGCCCCCGGCCTGCGCCTTCCCGATGATTCAGGAATCTTCCTGCTCGACAATTTTCAAGGCCAGCCGCAACTGGTCGAGATGCAGCAGACTGAGAGTGACATCAACCGCAACAGCAAGGGCAACATCTTCGGCGGAGTCGTCAACCCCGTCGCCAACGCCCGGCAAACCATCGAACTCGCGGGCGAACACGCTGCCATCCACGCCCACGTAGCCATTCCCTCCATCTACATCAACGTCGAGGATGACTCCAACCCCGCGCCGCCGCCCGGTGAAACCGCCTCCGCCAAAATGTCACAGCCCAGCCTCGACGCTCCCCGCCCTGAGCAACAAGGCACCCCGCAGGCGCCGGCCGCGCCTCCCGACCGCTTCCGCATTGTTCAAGTCAAGGTGAAAGATGGAAAGCGCATCGTGGGCGATATGAAACGCTCCGCCACCGGCAAGGTGCACGAGGATGAGAATTACGTGAAGACCACCACCGCCCACATCACCGGCGGATGGCTCAAGCTAACCCCTACCGAAGACCTTTCTCCCGGCGAATACGCTGTGATTGAACTGAAAGGAAAGGAAGGTATGAACATCTATGTCTGGGACTTCGGCGTAGACCCCAAAGCTCCCGCCAACCCCAACCCCTGGAAGCCTGACCCAAAAAATCCAGACGCAACCGAAAAAAGCCAACCCTAATTCAGCAAGCTGAGAGCTGACAGCTGAAACTCCTACTTCATCACTCCGCGTTGCGCAATTCCAATATTGTCCCGCGTGGTATTTTTCACCAGATACATCATCTCATCGGCCTGCCGGATGATGTCATGCGTATCCCGCGCGTCGTGCGGATAAGTAGCCAGCCCAATCGAAGCCCGCACATTCAGATTCAGGCCTTCTTCATGACAGAAGTTGCTGGCGCGCAAACCGTCGCGCAACCGTTTCGCCACCACCAAAGCCTGATCTTTCCCGGTCTGCGGCAGTAACACCACAAATTCGTCGCCCCCGTAGCGAAAGGCAAAATCAATCAGCCGCAGCTGCGCCTTTACCAGGTAGCCAATCTCCGCCAGCAGCTTGCTTCCAATCAAGTGTCCGTGCGTGTCGTTGACCGACTTGAAGTGGTCGAGATCGATGAACAGCACGCTGAACTCGTAGCCAAAACGCGATGAGCGATACACTTCCGTGTCCAGCGTCTTATATAAATGGCGTGCGTTGTAAAGTCCGGTGCAGTCGTCGGTGATCGTCAGTTCCTGAATCTTCTCCACCCACTTCGCGTTTTCAATGGCAATGGCGGCGTAATCGCACAGCGCCTGCAGAAAGAAAACTTCCGGCTCGTTGAATTGCGCCAGGTCCACATTCACCAGTTGAATCACGCCTAGCACCCGCAGCCGCGAGCGCAGCGGGACGCAGATCACCGAGTGTGTCTCCCACTGTGTGCTATCGTCCACCCGCTTGGCGAAGCGCGGATCGTGTTCCACATCCGCCGAGATCACCTGTTCCCCATGTTTCGCCACCCAGCCCGCAATCCCCTCGCCCACTTTCAGGCGAACATTCTTCAAAGCTTCCGCCGCGTCGCCCACCGCAATGGCAAAGTAAAGATCATCCTGCTGCTCATCCACCATCAGTAGCGACCAGGTGTCAGGACGGAAGTATTCCGCCATTTTTTCCATGATGGTCTGCAGAATGGAATCGAGATCCAGCGACGACGTCAGCGCCTTCGCCACGTCGTGGAAAATCGTCAGCTCCTGGCTGTGGCGGGTTAATTGAGTGCCGGTGGCCTCGGGCATCCTTATTTCCCTGATCTCGGTTCCTTAGATTCTTTGCCTGCTGGACGGAGTGACGGTTCAAAAAATTATATGGTCGCACCGCCCCACGAGCAATAAACCTTGGTAACCGGAATCCCTAAAGCCAATCCCTCCCGCAACTTTCGCCGCTATCCTGTTCGATTCCAGCCGCTCCCCTCCGATTTGACGGGCGGCGTATCCTTAATAGGCTCATCTTTTATCTACCATGCCCAAAACCACTTTTTTCGCGTTTGCCATATTCGCCGCGCTCGTTCTGGCCCTGCTTGCATCGCCAGCCCCGCAAGCTCAAACCACCCCGCCTCCCAACCCCAAAACCGTTCCCGTCATCGACGGCGATATCGGTCCCTGCTCCGCCGACTTCACCATTACCGATAACGCCGGGGCTCCGCTTTACGATGCCACCATTCAGGTCCATATCGCCTACGGATTCCTCAGCACCTCGAAGCTGGACCTTCAAGTAGGAACCAATATCGACGGCAAAGCTCGCTTCACCGGATTGCCCGCCAAAACCAAGCACGGATTATTTTTCCGCGCCGTCAAAGATCATCGCGAAGGCTCCGCCTTCGACGACACCGACAAGACCTGCAAGGCACAATTCACGGTCGCCCTCGAAGCCCCCAAGCCCAGCGCTCAACTGCGAGCCCACTCCCAGCCTCCCTCCCTCGATCCCGTGGTCTTTGACCCTCGGTTTGCACCCCCTCAGAAGCTCTTCTGGCGTATGCGTTCGCCTTCGCCTATTATTGTTCCCATCTCGATGCGGGGGTTAATCTAGTCTCCCCCGCCGGAGCGGGCCTTGGCAGCATTCGGGGAAAAACTTCGCAAACAGCGCGAGCAGCGCGGTATCGCTCTCGACGCCATTTCCAACACCACCAAAATCAGCACCCGCATGCTGCGGGCGCTCGAAGATGAACACTTCGACCAGCTTCCCGGCGGAGTCTTCAACAAAGGCTTTGTCCGCGCCTACGCCCGTCAGGTCGGGCTCGACGAAGAAGAAGCCATTACCGACTACCTCACCGCACTGCGTGAGAGCCACATTCAGTCGCAGAAAATTCTTCCCGATTTCCGCGCTTCAGCTCCCAAACCCTTCGAAGCCACGGCCCCTCCGCAACCCAATCCCCCCACCGATGGCGGTGACCAAATCCGAAACCCGGTTCACCCGAAGAACGATTTAAAGAAAAGCGGCCTTCCGCGCACTCCCGGGCCAGGCAGTGCTTCGCCGGACAGTCCGCCAAGAAATCAGCCTCAGTTCATAAACCAAAGCGGCACTGATCGCGGCACCCAGATCCCCCGGCGGGACCGTCGCCAACAAGATCGTCGCAACCACGGTCGTTCAGAGGAAGGCCGCCTCAATCATGATCGCGCTGACTCGTCCCTCCCCGACCTGGATCGCAACCCCGGCAGCGATCGCAAAGGCAAAGATAAAGGTAAAGATAAAAATAAAGATCACCCTACAGAAAACGGCAACCAGAATCAGGGTCCTGATAATCCAGATCGCAACCACAACGACCAGGCCCGCCGCCCGGCCAAACCTAATTTCGCGGCCGCAAATCTCGGCGATGCTCAGCCCGATTCAGCCAACAGCTCCACCGGCCACATACCATGGGGAAAGCTGGCCGTAGCTCTTCTACTGGTTTCCGCTACGCTTGCTTTCTGGAATCTCCGTCGTCAGGGCCACATTACGGCCGCGTCGGCGCCCCCGCTCGCTTCCATTCAAACTCCGCCTTCAGCGGCCACAGCATCGTCTGTCTCGTCGCCACAGCCATCGGCCCCACCGGCCGCGCCGAACGTCCGGCGCGCATCGCCCGCAACCACAGCAGCGTCAGCGCCCATCTCCGCGGCCAACAAAACGCCAATCCCCGCCCATACTTCAACCCTCGCCGCAGCGGTCGCCGCGCCCAGCTCAACCGAACTTGCGGCCAACACCACGACTTCCCACGCTGTGGCTCCGCCTCCGGCAAAACCCTCAGCTCACACTGCTCCCGTGAAGCCTCCACCCACCTTCACCTTGCTGATTCGTGCCGAAAAGACCACCTGGATCTCGATCATCGCCGATGGCAAAACCGTAGCCGAGGAAACTCTGATTGCTCCCGCCAACACTTCCGTTCGTGCCACTCATGACATCGTGGTTAAGACCGGTAACGCCCAAGGCATCAGCTTCCTCCTCAACGGCAAGGAAATCGCCGCCACCGGCAACCCCGGAGAAGTTAAGACCTACGTCTTCGGCGCCGGCGGGGTCCAATCGGCACCCTAGCGGCCATTTTCTCCGCAAATCGTTAATCCTGCCCGCGTTCCAAGCGGCCTCCCATCCTTCCCCTCACTCGCCAGCCCCATAACTGGCGCGACGAGTTTGGCCCCATCTTCCCCTTCTAACTCGTCACCAACTGACTCAGCACAAAAAAAACTCCTGCGGGATTTTTAAATCAATCCCGCAGGAGCTTTCCTTCTTCACTCTCTTTATTTCTTACGTGCCCGTCTTCCGCTCCTCCGCCCCCGAGGAAAAAATCCCCGCAATCTTGCTGCCCACCGGCGATCCCAGCCCGGTACATGCATCCCATCCCGGACCCGCCGAATACGCCCCATTATTGCCCGAGGTGATGTCGTTGAAATCACCGCCCGAGCCAGCCTCCTGATACAGCAGCGGATTCACAAAACCCACCGGCTTTCCCACGCTCTGGTTAATCAGCGCCACCAGTCCCGCCCACAGCGGAGCCACCGCGCTGGTCCCTCCAATGACGTCCGGCTTGCCATCCACGCGAGTCACATACCCCGTGGTCGGGTCTGCATCCCCGGCCACATCCGGAACTCCTCGTCCACTCGCCGTTGCCGGCACTCCCGTTCCCGTCTGCCAACTGGGCGGCGGAAACACATCACTGAATCCGCCCCCGGTCGCGCCTTCATTACTTGCCAGCTCGTTCCACACGGTTTCGCTCGTGATGCTGTCGCCTGAAGCCTCCAGCTTGGTCCCTCCGCACGCCAGCACATTCGGACTCGATGCCGGAAAGTCCACATGATTTCCGCCATCGCTCACTCCATCGGTCGATCCATCATCTCCCGCGGCCACGCACACCGTCACTCCCATCGCCGCCGCCGATTGAAACGCCTCATCCATTGACGTCATCGCCTGCTGCGTCCACGAAGATTCCGGACCACCCCAGCTGATCGAAATCACTGACGGATTATTGGTGCTGTCGTGCGCCGCCGTCGTGATCGCGTTCAGAAATCCCGCGTCCGTATTCTCCGCAAAATACGCCACGATCTTCGCCCCCGGCGCGATCGCTCCTGACACTTCAATATCCAGCATCACTTCCCCATCCGGCCCATTCGCGTCTCCGGTCGGCTGGTTGCTTCCGTTGCCCACCGATACCGCCGAAACCACCGGAGTCTTGGTCAACTTGAGCTGACTCCAGTAGCTGCTCAAATCCGCCGGCTTGTATCCTCCGCCCAACTCAATCAGCGCTATACACTCTCCCGATCCGTCCACCCCTGTGGGATAGTCATAAAATTCGGCCACCTGCAGCGGCGTGTACGACACGTCGACCGCCGCGGCACGGACCCCGCCTCGTCCCTGCCGCCTACGAAAATGCGGCTTTGCCTGCGGACGGTTATCCAATCCAAACACCCCCTCCACCACGTCCCGCAGATCGGCCGGCAATTGCACCGCGCCGGTGCGCCCGCGATATTTTCCATTGGCATGTTGGTACTCTTTCAACTGCACCCCGAAGGCCT
Source organism: uncultured Acidobacteriota bacterium (assembly GCA_963756015.1). Taxonomy (GTDB): domain Bacteria; phylum Acidobacteriota; class Terriglobia; order Terriglobales; family Acidobacteriaceae; genus Sulfotelmatobacter. Next base: position 4,214,545 of record CAVWMB010000006.1, on the reverse strand, counting down.
CATCCATCGCCGCCACCGTGCCCGATAAAATCACCGTCCGCCGCGCCGCGCTCTTCTCCTTCACCGTCAATTTGTGTTCGCGGGCAAATGCTTCCACCTTGGCGATACTCTCCGCATCGGCCCCATGCCGCTGCTCAAATTCTTTGCGGCTTAACACCGTGCGTTCCTGAACCGGTTTGGTAAATTCATTCGCGCTGACCATCGGCTTCTTTCCCCCGCGCGTTCGCAATCGTAGGGTTACATCCACCGTTTCTTTGGGATTCGCTGGACCAATTTCTCGCGCCCCTTCCATCGGAGCCCGCTCACTACCGGCAACCGAAACAAGTTTTTTCGGAGTAGACATAGTTCTCCTTTCTGGTGGACACAGCTATTTGGCAGGAAATGCAAGGAACAGCAGAGCGCGCCACCACCGGAGTCCACGTGCGGAACCCCGCCCAGGAAGGAGCCCAGCCCTCTGCAGATTCTGCGATCAGTGCTGGCCCATTAGATGCTTCCAACCATACCACCCACAACCCGGACCGCGCCCAGTTTTCTCACTCCAGTTACGAAACCCGAACAGCGCAAGAGGGTAGTCCAGCCGCTTCAGCGCTGGGTAGTGGGTCTTTGCTTGAGCGTGCAAGATGTCAAGTCAAATTAGGTAGAATACTTGAAGGACACGACATTTGTCCGTTTGGAATCGCCGGAGGGGATAGCGAAACCAGTCACCGCCTTGAATGTCTTAGGCGTGAACTTCAGGTCTTTACAAAGAGCCTCCATCGTGAGTTCCACGCCATTGCCGAGTGAACTGAGGGCTAACGACAAAAGCTCTGGCTCTTGAAATGCGGGTTCTTCAGGTTCCCCGTTACTTGTCCATCCCTTCCAAGACATGTATTTGTAGGCTTTCCGATACTCGACCGCACTAAGCAGGCCGAGATCGTACCCGCGTCTCACGATTGCCTGTGCGCTAGCGTTCCAACGACGTTTGAGCGAGAAAATGTGCTTCCAATCAAAACTCGCCATCTGGAACTCGCGTCCGAACGCTTTTCGAGGCATCAGGAATGCACTTGCAAATCTGTTTGCGGCTTCTTCGGTCTCGACATTGCCAGTGGGGACACCCTGATGCATGACCAAATGTCCGCACTCGTGCCCTAGGTCGAAGTTCCAACGCGACGTGCTCTGGATAGCCTGGTTTAAGAACACGATTGCGGTCCGACCGGAACGTGAAAATGCATCCACGTCCGATTTAACCAGGTTTGGGATTATCACCACTCCGGCATTTTCAAGTACGCGCCCGATTTGTCTTATGGGGCCGTCAATGCCTAGCTCCCAGTGCTTTCTGGATTGCTCTGCTGCCTTCTCGATGTCATCAACGGTGGTAGCAGGTATACGAGGGATATTCTGCTCAGGGAAATGCAGAACCGAGCGCAAGCGGTTGATGACCATGCCGATGAGCGTTCCATGCGCCCTGATCTTCGCTTTGAGCCCTTCCGGCGTTGATCGCCGGTGTCTCATGCTGCATTCTTCTTCGCGGAAAATATCTTCGACAGGCCCATAGAAGAATTCAGGCTCGAATCCGAGTACCTCTGCGAATGCCTGTACAAGGTCAGTAGCGGGGAACGGCTTTCTGCTTTTTTCGCAGAGAGAGATCAGAGCGGGCGAGGCGGAAACCTCGTCGGCCAATTTCGCTTGTGTCAGATCGCAAAATTCCCTCGCAATCTGTAGGCGGTCTCCCCAGAAAGCCTCGTTTGGAAATAGGGTCGTGCTCATCCATTCTTCTTTTGGGCTTGCTCTGCCGCTTTCTGCTGCTGCTGATCGGACTTCTTGGGTGTCACCGAAGGAGCTTTCACATCGACCGCGGGAGCCGTTGCGGGTACAACGTTGGACTTGGCGACGGCCTGCGGAATCAAATAGCTGTTCGTGACGCGACCGCGCTTGTCTACTTCCACTAACGTGACATCGGTTGTCTCGCCTAGTTCGTTGGTTTCCACCGCAAGGCGGAGTATTTTGTCGATTGAACCAACCCCATCGAGTTTGAGAACGAGTTGAAACTGCTTGATTTCAGCAAAAGTTCTAGTCAGGTAACGGGTCGGCGGTTCGTCCGGCATACCTCGATAGAAACGGAACGGTCGGCCATTGATGGCGAATGTAGCTCGTAGCCGTGGAACTGCATCGAGCGATGTAAGCCAAGGATAATCCTTGGTCCCCTGTGTCAGTGCAAACCTGCTCCATCCGAAGGCGCGTACACCGTGAGTCCAACTATCGTCACCGTTGGCCGGATCGTAGCGTTCCAGCGCCCGCTTTCGCGCCTGACGAATAATATCTTGGACGATGGAAAGATATTCAATCGTTAATTCCGCGTAGTCGTCGCAAGGGTTCCAAGAGTTGTTGTCCATGCCCAAGCACTGTAGCACAGATTCTGGACATTGATGCAATAAAATTTACGGTAGGGTTATTCTTTACATAACACTGGAAAGTTTACGACTGTGTGAATTGTTTATCACTGATGTCTAGTCCCATCTGGAACGCGCGGCGCGCTTCGCAATGGCCTTTCGTTTCGCCGCTGTCAGCTTCTTTAGCTCTCGCCTTTCCACCTTTCTGACCGCCCATGCTTCCGAGAGCAACAGCATGAGGATTCCTGGTATCCGGTTCGGGTACCGGCAGTGGGCTGCCATCCATCTGCTCACCGATGGCGACTTCGACAATGCCGCGCGCAACTTCCATGAAGTCGCGCCTCGGGCTCGAACGTTTAGGCATGGTTCCATCATGCCACGGATTCACTGGCATTGCATCACCTGTGGAAATCATGCGAACCCACTACCCACAAACAGTTTCCCCGCCGAACGACTGATCGCGTACAGGCGATTGTCATTGTCCCAGAACATTTGGTCCACTTCGCTCGAAGCCAGCACTCCGGCTTAATTCGTAATCGGACTCGCTCCGTTGAAGTGGAATACCTGCAACCCCGTCGTTCCCGACACCGCCAGCAGCTTGCCCGACGGCGCCATCGCCATGTCCGTAACCTGCGTCACCGAACTCTTCGGCATGTTCGATATGGTGCCGGTCGTGGTCAGGTTGCCGGAACCATCCATACGCTGACCAGGGTCTTCCCCGAGCCACTTCTTTCCTTCCCTCCGCTCAACTTGGGATTCATCCCGTCCACCACGACAATTCCGCTATTGAATTCCCCCAGAAGCATTTGCCGCAAAAATCGTTGCCCAGCCGCCAGCCCTCTGCTAGCCTTTGAGTGGACCTTTCTTATTTCGATTTTGTGACTGATCAACTGCGGACAGCATGACCGCGGATGGTGTGACCGCGGATGGTATGATTTTGAGGTGCGGTTTGTCTGCCAGCGGCTGGCACTTCCGCCGCGCGAGCCTGAACCAGAGCGCTTGAAGTGGCCCGACTTGGAGCCCAAGCGAGCACCTGAACCAGAACTGGAACCTGAACCAGAAAAGTCCGACGCATTTTCTAAGGAGAACCATTTTGTCCCCAACCCCAACCTCGAAGAACCGCATTTTATTCACCTCCGAATCCGTTACCGAAGGCCATCCCGATAAGATCGCCGATCAGATTTCTGACGCCATCCTCGACGCCTGCCTCGCCGACGACCCCTTCAGCCGCGTCGCCTGCGAGACCCTTACCGCCACCGGCCTGGTCGTCATCGCCGGTGAAATCACCACCAAAGCTTATGTCGATTTTCAGCAGGTCGTCCGCGGCACCGTCCAGTCCATCGGCTACGACAATGCCCTCCATGGCTTCGACTGCAACACCTGCGCCGTCATCTCCAGCATCAACAAACAGTCCGGCGACATCGCCATGGGCGTCGACACCGGCGGCGCCGGCGACCAGGGCATGATGTTTGGTTACGCTTGCAATGAGAATGAGGAGTTGATGCCGACGCCGATTTCTTTGGCGCACAAGTTGACCATGCGGCTCTCCCAGGTGCGCAAGAATGGAACCCTGCCCTACCTTCGTCCGGATGGAAAATCTCAGGTCACAGTTGAATATGATTCCAAGGGCAAAGTGCTGCGGGTGGATGCGGTGGTAATTTCCACGCAACATGCCGAGACCGTGACCAACGACGAGTTGCGGGCGGGAATTTTGCGGCATGTGATTCAGGCGGTGATTCCGGCCCATCTGCTGGATGAAGATACCCACTACCACATCAACCCCACGGGACGCTTCGTGATTGGCGGGCCCATGGGCGATACCGGGCTGACCGGGCGCAAGATCATCGTCGACACTTACGGCGGGATGGGTCGCCATGGCGGCGGAGCCTTCAGCGGCAAGGATCCGACCAAGGTGGATCGCTCGGCGGCATACATGGCGCGGCACATCGCCAAAAACATTGTGGCAGCCAAGCTGGCAGATCGCTGCGAAGTGCAGCTGGCGTATGCCATTGGGGTGGCGGATCCGGTGAGCGTGCGAGTGGACACATTCGGAACCGAAAAGATTGATCCCACCATGATTCCGGATTTAATCCGCGCGAATTTCAAGCTCACGCCGCGGGGAATTATCGACTCGCTCGATCTGCGGCGGCCGATTTATAAGAAAACGGCGGCTTACGGACATTTTGGACGCAACGATCCCGACTTTACCTGGGAAGCAACGGATAAGGCTGCGAAGCTAGCCAGTGAAGCGGGGGTGCGGGAGTCAGTGGGAGCGCGTAAGTAAGAGCGACTTCCAGGGCTAAAGCCCAGCGGATCTTTGACGGCTAACGCGGCGCTGAAGCGCCGCTCTTCCACGTTCGCACGGGTACCGCAAAGACCTGAAGCGGGAGGCAGAAACCCAAGGTCCCTCGCTTCGCTCGGGATGACGGACCGCACGCGGTTGACGTTACTTGCCGGAGTGATGGTCGTGAACCGAAAGTACAACTTGGGTGATAGCCCAAGAGTCCTATTCCCCTAAGGGTATTTTGAATATGTCGGCATCACGGATGGATCGTGTATTCTGAGTGAGCACTTTTATTTCAACTACTCTTCGTAAACCATCACAATCTTCCAGCAAGCAGGCGCCACAGGAGGCGTATGTCAACAGCCGCACAAATCAATTCCGATATTAAGAATCTGGAACTGGCCGAACTGGGCAAGAAGCGGATCGAGTGGGCGAACCAGTCCATGAAGGTGTTGCAGATTATCCGCAAAGAGTTCATCAAGAATCAGCCGTTGAAGGGGATGCGAATCTCGGCCTGCCTGCACGTGACTGCGGAGACGGCGAATCTGGCGATTTGCCTGCGCGATGGGGGAGCGGACGTGGTGTTGTGCGCTTCGAATCCGCTCTCGACCCAGGACGATGTTTCGGCCAGTCTGGTGCGCGATCAGGGCATTGCGGTCTACGCCATCAAGGGCGAGGATAACGATACCTATTACCAGCACATCATGGCTGCGATCGATCACAAGCCGCACATCACCATGGACGATGGCGCGGACCTGGTGACGATTCTCCACACCAAGCGCACGGACGCGCTGGAAGGCGTGATCGGTGGAACGGAAGAGACGACGACGGGCGTGATCCGGCTGCGGGCAATGGCCAAGGAAGGCGTGCTGAAGTTTCCCATCGTCGCGGTCAACGATGCCGACACCAAGCATCTTTTCGACAACCGCTATGGCACCGGACAGTCGACCATTGACGGCATCATCCGCGCGACCAATTTTCTTCTGGCCGGTTCAAAATTTGTGGTGGCCGGCTACGGCTGGTGCGGCCGCGGACTGGCGAGCCGGGCGCGGGGCGCGGGAGCGGAAGTGATCGTCACCGAAGTGGACCCGACCAAGGCTCTCGAAGCCGTGATGGACGGCTTCCGGGTTATGTCGATGCCGGAAGCGGCAAAAATTGGCGATGTATTCTGCACGGTCACCGGCAACAAGAGCGTGCTGGTCAAGGAACATTTCGACCTGATGAAAGACGGCGCCATCATTGCGAACTCCGGACACTTCAATGTGGAGATCGACATTCCCGCGCTGGAAAAAATGTCATCGTCGAAACGGACCACGCGTACCTACGTCGACGAATATTCGCTGAAGGACGGCCGCAAGATCAATCTGCTGGGCGAGGGACGGCTGATCAATCTGGCATCGGCGGAGGGGCATCCCGCGTCGGTGATGGATATGAGCTTCGCCGACCAGGCGCTCTCGGTCGAATACATGGTGAAGAATTTCAAGACGCTGGAGAAGAAGGTGTACAAGGTTCCCGACGAACTCGACAAGCGTGTGGCCAAGCTGAAGCTGGAGTCGATGGGGATTAAGATCGACCGGCTGACGCCGGAGCAGGAGGAGTATCTGGCGGGGTGGAGCGAGGGAACGTAAGGGGCGGTGGTTGGGATTAGTTTTGAGCGGGGCGGCGTGAGCTGCCCCGTTTTGTTTTGGGAGGCGCGGGTGCACTTTATCTTCTGCACGGATCGCGGCGCTGAAGCGCTGCGCCACCCACAATGCTTCCATGCGGCGTGAACGGAAATTGTGCCCTTCCAGCTTTTAATCTTTTGCGGGCAAATTTTTCGAGAGATTGACGGAATCCCACGTCTCGCGAGGGAGGCGAGACATGGGGCACCCGGCACCCGTCCGAGCCTGGTGCGAGGGGCCAGAAGTAGCGGGTCGCTCCGCTGCGCCGCCGCGGGCTCTCCAGCTGTGGTCGGGATGACAGAGGATTTGCACGTACCTCAGCGGCTGAAGCCGGCGAATTTCGGGAGCTATTTATCGCAGCGCTGAAAGCGCTGCGCCACCCAAAGTCTCGGATGCGGCTGGTCGAAGGGATGGTCCGTCCCACACGCTATTTTCCCGAAATGGGAAGGGATTGGGGAATTGTCTACTTTCGTAGACTGGGCGAATGTCCCGGGGGCAGGTAAGAGTGGAGTAGCTTCCGAGAAAAGTGCGCGGCCACTGCTGGCCGCGTTTTTTATTGGGGCATGGTTTGCGGAATGGCCTTCGGGAGAACTCCCTGAGGCTGCGGTGGAACGGGGCTGGCGGTGCGGGGGGTCCTTTGACTGCGCATCGCGCCCACTTCGTGGGCGCCATGCTCCGCTCAGGATGACAGGGGATTATGGGTTCGAGGAGAGCTATGAAAAAAAATCGGTGGACGGGGATGAAGTTGAAGAATTGCAAGAAGCGGGGAGAGTGGGCGGAGTTGGTATTTGCGATGCGGGCGATTGAGCGAGGGCTGCGGTTGTGGCGTCCCTGGGGCGAATCGTCAGGCTACGACTGGGTTGTGGATCAGGAGTGCGGGGATCTGGTGAGGGTGCAGGTGAAGTCCACGATATTTCGCCAGGGCGAGGGATATTCGTGCACCCTGAAAGACAGCCGCGGACCCTACAAAAGGAATTCGTTTGATTTCGTAGCGGCGTTCGTAATTCCCGAGGATGTGTGGTTCATCCTTCCCGAGAAAACGGTGCGAGGGATGTGGAGCGTGGGACTGTATCCAAAGCTGGAGAGCGCGAAATATCGAAAATATCAGGAGGCCTGGGATTTGTTGCGCGGTAAAGCACCGAAGGCCATTTCAGGCATGCAAGCGTGCGCGGAGAAGGATGCGGCGGATGGGCTGCCGTAGATGAAGCCCAAGCATCAACCATCGATGGCTTCTAGCATTAAGACGGGACGGCTTGCGCCGTCCCTTTCAGCGTTGGGGGGGGTGTTGACGTGCTTTTACAGGCTTCCGGAAGGGCTGGCGCCGCTCCGAAAAACCGTCCTTGGAGGAGGACATTCGAATCCGAGGCGCGGAGGCTTCGGAATATGGGGCGGCACTGGGCACGAAGGAGCGCTGGCCGCTGATGATTTATACAAAGTTATGTTAACGCCGTCAACATAATTCGCAGGCCAGGGAAAATGCCGCGCCAGGCCGCAGTGGCCCCGAGAAGGATTGATGTTTATGGCGTTATGTTATGTTTACGCCGTAAACATCATGGCGAGCGGCCATGCCCGCGGCGGAGGAAACGGTGGCACGGCAACCAAACCCGCAACTGGAAGGCAAGATCCTGGACGCGGCGCAGAAACTGTGGAAGCGAGCCGGGGACAAGGCGCTGACCATGCGAAACGTGGCGGACGCGGCGCAAACCAACACTCCGGCGGTCTACCGGCGGTTCCGCAACCGGGATGATATTTTGCGGGCGCTGCTGCAACGGATCCGGCTGGACATGGCGATGCGATTGGAAGGAGTGGGCTCTCCGGAAGAGGGCTGCGAGCGATACCTGAATTACGCGGTCAGCCATCCCCACGAATATGAGTTGTTTTTTCAGAAAGAGTACGAGCTGTTTTATTCATCGCGATCGATTCGCTCCGGAGTGCAGGCAGTAGGGAAGCCGGTGCGGGACACCATGAGGCGAACCTTGACGGAACGGCTTGGCAGATCGCCTGACGGTCACCAGCAGCTTCTGGTGGCGCTGCATATGCTGGTGCATGGGGCGGCGATGCTGCTGATCGCAAAAAACATTCTGCCGCGGGATAGCGCAGAGGCACGCCGGGCATTTGCCGCAGCGGTGACTGCTTTGCTGCAAAGCGCTGAGTCGCTTTAGAGCGGGCGATTGGGCACCGTGCAGCAAAGGCGAGATCAGGATTCCCCTTAGAACCATATTCTTGAGGAACAGATTCTGAGGAAATTTTCATCAGTCTCGAGAGGCACGAAAGATTCGCTTCCTGCGGCATGGCGGTGATGGGAACTGCCGACATGCCGATAGGAAATAGGGGACCCGTGCCGGCAGAGGGTGCAGGCGGCGTGAGGAGAGGTCAGGGAAAATGACGAAGATTCTGCTGGTGGAGGACAGCAAGTTCTTGCGACTGGCAACGGAGCGGGCGCTGGCGCGGGCGGGCTATGAAGTGAGCAGCGCCGGTGATGGCGAAGAAGCGTTGCGCGTTGCGCAGGAAAAACTTCCCAATCTTATTCTGCTGGATATGTTGCTGCCGAAAATGAGCGGTCCGGATGTGCTGAAGGCGCTTAAGAAGGATCCGTCGACCAAGGCGATTCCGGTTGTGGTTATGACCGGGATGACGCAGAAGAATGCGGCGCGGCTGCAGGAGGACGGGGCGGCCGGGTTCCTGGAAAAATCTGAGCTGAACCTCGACCAGGGACCGGAGAAATTGCTGACCGCGTTGCGGGAGATTGTGAAGGGACTGGCGAGCGGGCAGGCACGAAAAGCTACGGTGTAGAACAATCGAGGGGCAAGGCCGGCGTGAAGTTCTGACTGTTCCTTTCTGACTTGGCTTCTAACGCCGTCTTCTAACTCCGGCTTCTAATTCCGGCTTCTAACTCTGGCTTCTAATTCCGGCTTCTAACTCTGGGGAAGAATGGCGATGCTCTGCGGGTTGGCTACGGTGTAGGGCGAACCGGGAGCCGGGGTCGCGGCGGTGGCCGTGACCGTGAAAACATACAGTTTGTTGGTGGACAGGCTGATGGCGTAAAGGTTGTTGCTGTTATCCCAGAGGATGTGATCGATGGGATCGGTGGTGAGCAGACCGGTGAATGCGGTAATCGGGTTCGCGCCGTTGAAATGGAAAAGCTGGAGTCCAGTGCCGGCAACCGCCAGGAAGCTGCCCGAGGGAGAAATGGCGAGATCGGTAGCACCGTTGGTCGCGACCGGGGGCATGGTCAAGAGGATGCTGGCAGTGGTGAGATTTCCGGCGCTGTCGGCGGTGTAGACGGCAAGCTGGGCGGGGCCATCCGCCTGCATGGAATCAAGGTTCATCGGGGTGAGCGGGATCGCGAGGTGATTGGCGGAATCCGCGGCCGCGAGCGAAGGGCAAAAGGTATCGCCTGACGGCGGAGTTGGAAACGGCGGATTCAGGGTCAACTCGGTCAGCGTGGCGTCGCTGTTGCGCTTAAAGCCGAAGATGAGCGGGTACCAGTGATAGCAGCTCGAGCTGTACGCGTAGGAATTGTTTTCCACAAAACTTAGAGGGAATTCGAAGGTGGGACTTTGTGCGGCGGTGATTCCGAGATAAGTAAGAGCCGCGGTTGAGGCGTCGATGCTGAAAGATTGATAGGCGGTGTTCGAACAGCTATTGCCATCGACATCGTAGAAGGTTGTGCCAGTGCGATCGAGGAACAGGGCATAGGGGCCGCCTCCGCACTGGCCATCGCCGTTGAACTGCTGCGCGTTGATGGAAGAGACCTCGGCGAGGGCTCCGCCGGTGGCGACGGAGAATGAATCGATATTGACGCCGTCGGTGCCGAAGAGATATTTTCCGTTGCCCGCCAGGGCGACTGCATTGGCGGGGAACGGCGAACCGGGAAGCGGGATGAGCTGGCCGTCGGACGCGGCCGAGAACGCAGTGATCTGGCCGCTGCCCGCGAGCGGGTTGCTGGAAACATAGACGAAAGAGCCAGCGCCATTGCCTCCGCTGGCGGCGATGAAGTTGGCGGTGACGGAATCGGACGCGGTCAAGGTCAGACTGCAGGCTGCGGCGCCGGTGCAAGCGCCGGTCCACGATGAAAACGAATTATTGCTGGCGGGAGTTTGGGTCAAAGTCACTTCAGTATTGGGGGGAAAATTTGCAGAGCACGCGGCCGGGCAATCGATTCCCGGCGGAGTGCTGGTAACGGTTCCGCTGCCCGTGCCTGCCATGGTCACAGTCAATGCCTCGCCCGGAGTAAAGGCGGGCGTAATGCTCTCGGCTGCGGTTACGGTGACGCTGCAAGTCGAAGTCCCCGAACAAGCCCCGCTCCATCCTTCGAAGAAATAGTTGCTGCCCGGAGTTGCGGTGAGCTTGACTTGCGTATTTTGCGGGAAAGTCGCCGTGCAGGTCGAGGGACAGCGAATGCCAGCCGGGGCGCTGGTGACGGTTCCGGCGCCAGCCGGGGGAGGGGTGACGGTCAACTGGAATGAGGAGGCAGCCGGAAGCGGTTGCGGTGGGGAAGATTGCACCGTAACCCCACAACCGGTAAGAAAGAAAATGGCGAGCGCGGAAAAAATGGAGACCAAGACGTAGAGAAGTGACTTCAGTCCAGGCATGCTCAACCCCAAGGCGCAATAAGGTGAATGTGAGATGCGGATGGGTTCAGAAAGGTAGTCTTGGCCTTCTGGACCAGGCTTGTGTGGCGGATCCCGCGGAATTTTTTGCACGCCAGTTGCGGTGCGGAGATTTGGAGTTGCCGGCTACTGGGAAATCGGCGCGGAGTAGATGGTGTAAGGGTCCTGCCCGTCGTTCACGACACTGACCAGGGACAGTGCGCCGGTGGAGTAGTTGATGCGCAGGGCCGCCAGTTGTCCGGAGGTGCTGCACGGACCCGAACCGTCGCAGGATGCGCTGAGTACCAGCAGGAAATGGCCGGAGGGATCGAGACTGGCGAATTGAAAATAGTACTCGCCAGTGAGGAATGGAGATCCAGCCACCTCGGTGAGCAAGCCGGAGGAGGAATTAATCCGGAAGACGCGCACGCGAGGGGCGGCTGATCCGTCGAAGACGAAGGCGAAAAGCAACGATCCATTGGGACTCGCCAGAAGTTGGGCGAAGCCGTCTGATACGGACTGGCCGTTGGCGAGGACGTTGGAGGAACAGGCGAACTCGGCCGCGAGGGTGCAGAGATTGATAAACGCGCCGGAGGTTTGGTTGGAAATCGCATAGGCGAAGTTGCCGGCGATGGTTTGCACGGATGGGGGCGACTGCGAGAGCAACTGCTCGCCAGTCAGCTCTCCCTGGGAGCGAGTGAAAGCGCTCAATTGATACGAGGGAGCAGCGGTTGGCCAAGTCGCAGCTTCGCTGAGGAAGACGACCGTCGAGCCGAGAGTGAAGGAGCCGTTGTACCAACATTCCCCTGCATTTTCTTCCGCAGCGGTGCATGGGGGCGGAACCGATTGTGGAATGGGCGCCAGCGGAGTCAGCCCGGCGGTTGTGTCTTCAAAAGCAAACAGCCCCTCGTCGGAAACGGCATAAACATATGTGCTGTCACTGGCGAGAGAGGAGGCGTGTTTGGCAACCGGAAAGGACACCGGGCTTCCGCGAGCATGCAGCGATCCGTTGGGTCTGATGGCATAGGATTGCAGATTGCCAGTGGCCCAGCGGCTGCCGTCGGGTCCGGGCAGATCTACGACCAGGCCGTCAGCGGTAGCAGCCATCAGCCAGGGCTGCATCGTATTGACAGAGCGAAGCTTTCCGTTGGCGAGCAGGGCGAATTCGGAAGTGATGAAGGTGAGTGCATCCGGGGTGAAGATGAAGGCGAGCGGCTTGCCCAAGGAACCGGAAAACTTTGCGGTGACGGCAGTAGTCGCGGTGACGGTGAGAGTGCAGGTCATGCCCGTACAAGCGCCCGTCCAGCCGGAAAAAACATAGTTGCTGCCGGGAGTTGCGGTGAGCTTGACTTGGGTATTCTGAGGAAAGCTGGCGCCGCAGGTGGCGGGACAGCTGATCCCTTTCGGAGTACTGGTGACGGTCCCAGCGCCTCCCGCTGGAACCGAGACTGTGAGCTGAAAGTCGGAGGGTTCGGGGGGCGGGGCAGTGCCTGCTCCGCAACCAGCAAGAATAAGAATAACAACGAATAGCGCGGGCGACACTAAAACGGGCGACACTGAAACGAAGAAGAGAGGCGACTTCGTAGCGGCCATACAGCACCCCAAGCGGACGGCAGGAAAACTGACAGTTAAGATGCGGCTTGGTTACTAAAGGTGCAATCTTACCGCAAATGCCTTCAAAGTCGGGAACCTGGAGCGGCTGAGCGGGGTCTATGCTGATAGGCAGGTGGGGTGGGCGACGATTTTTCGGTACCGGTTGAGGCGGAAAAACCTATAATCATCGAAGCAGGCAGAGCGAACCGGTAGCAGTGCGGGAGTGACCACCTTGGGAGAACTAGCAAGCGCGATCGGAGCACGGATTGAAGAAGCGGCAATTGTCGCTGAACTGAAGGCGGGCTCGGAAGAAGCCTACGCGTGGCTGATCGGGGAATTTCAACGTCCGGTGTACGGACTGGTGTACCGCATGGTCAGCGATCCAGCAGACGCCGCGGACACCACGCAGGAGGTGTTCCTGAAGGTGTTTCGTGGGATGAAGCATTTTCATGGAGAGTCCAGTTTGAAGACCTGGATTTACCGGATCGCGTTGCATGAGGCGGCGAACCGGAAGCGCTGGTGGTTCCGGCACAAGGCGCAGGAGACCTCGATTGAGCCGGCGGAATCGGATGGATTTAACGGCAACGATGAAGCCATGCAGAATGCGCTAACCGATCCGCACGATTCGCCCTTCGATAATGTGGCCCACCGGGAGGTACAGCAGCGAGTAGACGAGGAGTTGCGGCGGCTGCCGGAGCCCTACCGCACGACGCTGATTCTGCGTGACCTCGAAGAGATGTCGTACGAAGAGATTGCCGAGGTGCTGCAGATCTCGCTGGGGACGGTGAAATCCAGATTAACGCGCGGGCGACAGGCCCTAAAGCAGCGACTGGCGGCGTATGTGCGCGACGTGGGCGGAGAACTGGGCTTGAGCACGGATGAGGCGGAGTTGCCATCGGATTTGTTGAAAGGCAGGGTTGCTGGAGGGGGCAGAAGGGTCGAGGTGATGCCATGAAGTATGTGGCCATAAGGTCCGGTTCCACGAAGAACGGGACAGTGCGATGTGCGGTGGTAAAGGAATTGTTATCTCCGTACCTGGATGGGGCGATCACGGGAGCGGAGATGCAGGCTTTGCAGGAACATGTGGAGGCGTGCGCAGGTTGCATGCGGGAGTACAAGTTGTTGCGGCAGACGCAGCAATTATTGGCCAGCATGGGCCGAGTAAAAGAACCGGCAGACCTGGGGCTGAAGTTGCGACTGGCGATTTCGCGGGAGGCGGCAGAGACACGGCGGCCGTATGAAGGGTTGCGCATGCGCCTGGAAAACAGCCTGAAGGCGTTTATGGTGCCGGCAACGGCGGGACTGGCGTGCGCGCTGCTGATCTTTGGTTTGGTTACCGCGATTCTGGCGATGCCGGGGCCGCTGCAGGCAAATAATCAGGATGTGCCATTGGTATTGAACACCGGTCCGGAGCTTGAGCAGAGCGTGTTTGGAACAACGTTGAGCCCCATGAACACCGATTCGCTGGTGATCGAAGCCTATGTCGACCGGCAGGGACGGGTGGAGGACTACAAAATTCTTTCCGACCCGGGAGAATCGCAGGCGTTGCTGCCACAGGTGAAAAGGATGCTGATCTTTACGACATTCCGTCCGGCCATGTCGATGGGGCGCCCGATATCGTCGAAGGCGGTGCTCTCGTTTTCGCGGATCAGCGTGCGGGGGTAAGGCAGCTACGGGTTTTCGGCTTCGGATTTCGGCGATTTCGGCCCAAGTATTAACACTTCTTTAACATTCAGCGTTCCTCGCAGAGAAATCTCAGGCATTGTTGCGGCGATCAGTCATCGGGGATACCGATCTGGCGTGGATTCAGTGCATTGGTCAGGTGGCACCTGTATGGCCCTCTTTTGTTAACCAAGGTAGTTTACCTTTAGCTGAGCCTGAACAACTAAACCTTGGTCGGCGGCCGCTCCCACCGAACAGCGGAGGCGCATTGGTACGAATTTTACTGGTCGAAGATAATGCGATGATGCGGGCGCACCTTCGCTCTGCGCTCGAAAGGCAAGAAGGCTGGCGCGTTGTGGGCGAAGCGGAAAACGGCCGCGGAGCCATCGAGAAGTGGCGTGAGCACTCTCCCAGCGTTACGGTGATCGATTTTGTGATGCCCGGAATGAGCGGACTGGAGGCGGGCCGCAGCCTTTCAGCGCAGCACCCGGAATCGCCGGTTCTGATGGTGACCATCGATCCTACGCGGCAATTGGAAGATGAAGCCAAGAAAGCCGGGATTAAGGGTCTGGTTCAGAAAGCGGATATTGGGTCACTTCAGGCAGCAGTGGAAGCCCTGCTTAAGGGCGGCACTTACTTTCGGCAGCGAACAGCCGTGGCATGATTGGATCTGCCGGGTGAATTCGCAAGATTAGATTTTCGAGACTGGTGTTTCCCACCGCGTGTTTCTCCCATTTATTTTTCACTATTTTATTTTCGTCACTATCCTGCGTTTTGACGAGAACGACGTGACCTGTCTGCTTATTTCCTGATCCACGGTTTTTAGATAGGGGGGATCAAGCCCGCCTGACTACGACTTTGCAGCGGAGGAAAGAAGAATGTTCGCGACCTCGAGCGGGCGTTCGACATGACAGTCGTGTCCGGTGTCAAGTTCGGCGACCTCCCAGCCCGAAGCGCGGGCTTTCCTGGCGAATGGCTCGAAGAATGGCTTCGCCGGATAATTCTTGGCAACGCAGGTAATGAAGGTGGCGGGAACACTCGCCTTTCGGTTGAGGGGAAGGCGAAGTGATTCTTCGAAGCAGCGCAAGCTGAAGTCGCACAGCCTGGCACGAACGAAATCACGGGCTGCGCCCGGCGTCAAACCCCACAGGTCGAGTTGTCCGTCGCCGCTAGGCAATCGCCAGCCATCACCCCATTGTCGAGCGATATCGCGAAAATAGGCGCCCGTTTCAGGCGGAAGCAGGTCCAGAACGCATTGCCCATCGTCCGGAATGAAGGCGTCCAGAAAAACCAGCCGCTGCACTCGGTCTGGGTTTATCTCAATGACGCCGCTTATGATCATTCCGGCGTAGCTGTGACCGACCAGAATCACCTGGTCGGTACACTCTGACAATTGCGAAGAAACATCGTCCACGTGTTGCTTTAGCGAAATGTTCGGAGACAGATGCTTTTGGTCAGCGCCGAGCCCACGCAGGACAGGGGTAATCACTTGGTGGCCGCGCTTCTCCAGCAAAGGCACCAGCAGATCCCACGTGCCGGTCGACTGCCAGGCGCCGTGTACCAGCAGGAACGTAGACATGGGCGAGAGTTTACCACCGCCTTCGGCTCGCTGATTTTCGACAACGTCAGACGACGGGCCAGCCCTGGGCGGAGAAATGATCAGAACACGAAACGGCCGCCGACGGTCGGAGCAAAGTTGCTGTTGTGCTGATAGGGGACGCCGGGTCCATGGGGAATGGCGATGGCCAGACCGCCGTTCACGAACGAATACGCCAGTCCGGCAAAACCATCGAAACGCTTGGTGAAGTGATGATCGGTATAGAGCGAGAGCTCGTTGAGGCTGCCCGCGCAGGAGGCGCGGAAACTGCTGGGCGTGCAGGTCGGCGGAACCCGGAAGTCGTTTTGCCGCTGATGATACCAGGACAAAGTGATGTCAGTTTTGCTGTCGTAAGCGTATTTCGCGCCCATCCACCAGATCTGCACGTGCTTGGGAGAATCGAGATTATCGTCTTCGACGCCGCTCATGTTGTAGCCGCCCTGGTCGGGGGCGCCAACTCCCAGCGGGTTCACAGGATTATCTTGCAGGATGTGTTCGTAGCCGCCATAGAACTTGAACGGGTTCCACGCATACTTCGCGGCGACCATAATCGCGCTGTTGTCGGTCACGATGCCATATACGGTATTGGTGGTTCCGATCACATTGTCGCCAACGATCGGATTTGTATTGATGCTGTTAGTAGTCGACTGATAGGGCTGAGTCTCGCTCTGCGGGCCCAGCAAGGGATTCAATACGCTGATCGCCTGGTTGTAATGCTGGTAGACGAGGTCGGCGGAGAACTTGCCGGCGCCTCCGCCCAGGTCGAACCCAAAGGCGTTGTTATGCGCCGATTCCGGCGTACAGGTGGCGGCAGTCCAGGTTGAGGAGGCGGAGTAGCAGCCGCCTGAACCGTCGGCGAATTTATACATCGCGCCGAAATGGACCGGGCCATAGGTGAGGCGATACTTTACGGCGTCGTCCCAACGGGAGTTCTCGGTGTCGCCGCCACCAGCCATCGTGCCGTTGTATCCGATGTAGGAAAAGGCATAGCTGCCGTTGGCGGGATCGTAAAGCAGCATCGCGTCGGTGCCGAGCGAGCGCTCACGACCGAAGGTCAGCGTCCCAAAAAGCGTGGAGGATACACCCCCGTAGTATTCATCATTGAAGGGTTGGCCGGCGCGCGCGCCGTCGATGGCTATCGAATAACTGCTGCGGGGAAGGCCGTTGTTGATGTAGTCGGTGGCTGATGCGTTGGCGAGCAAGCCGGACTGTGGATTGACGCCGCTCGAAGCGTTGAACACAACGAACCAGCCATCGCGAAACTCTTCCTTCCCTCTGACGCCGAACCCCGTCTGCGAGAGGTTGTTGGGGGCAACCAGGAATCGATGCTCGTAGCCGTTTCGATTTACCAGAGATTCCCCTTCGTAGTTATAGCCATTCTCGGGTAAGCCGTGACTCACCCAGCCGAAGCCGACGTCATAGGCCCCGTACAGCGTGATGCCGTGCCAGGTCAGCGTGCAATCGGTGGTGGCGAACTCGTGGCCGCTGGCGCAGGGGTCGGGGGTGGGTGGAACTGCCGGAGTTCCAGCTTGGGCCCACACCAGGGACGCAGCGATCGCAAGCCACAAAAGCAGCAGGAAGAGTTGGGCCAGTAGTGCGGCCGCGGTGGGAAGGTAGCCGGAGAGCGTCAAAGGTTTCGATCGCATCCCGTACCGGAAAAGAATCCGCGAGCGGTCAGAACGTTTCATGATCGATCACTTTCCTGAGAGTCCGTCTTGGTGGGAGAATCCGTCCTCCATGTTGTCGTGCTAAGCCGCTACAGAGTCTGACTTGCACCCTTACGCCCCCTGATGGACTGAGAAGTGTACATCAAATACGGTTGTGATGTCTAAGAGTATACGGTTGTAGGTGGTGTTCCGTTTGAAGTTGCTGCTGCGGCAGAAGTTAGCGGCTCGACCCTGCCCGCACAATCAATCTGCCTCTGAAATGGCACCCGGAGCATTCAATCCGGGGGGTTGCCGCCGCACTTCAAGGAATGGGAAAAGCGGGGCGCCGATTACCCAAGTTTTCACTCGCCATTCACTCGGCTGAAACACTCCCGTAACATTGCAGTCATATAGTGTCTCACCTAGGATCGTGAATGCCCCGGGAGACTCCTTTCCTCCCGGAGCGTCGATAGCGAACTGGGCGAGGGTTGAGCCCGACTGGCACGATTCTGGCGGAGCAAAAGCAATGGCACGGGGCCGAGTCTGGTGGGATCCAAGAGGTGATCCAAGAAGTGAAGCAGGCAGAAAGGTGCGCCGCCAGGCGCCGGTGTTCGTTGTGGGCTGCCCGCGCTCGGGAACCACGCTGCTTTACCACATGCTGTTGTCGGCGGGAAACTTCGCCATCTATCGGGCAGAATCGCAAGTATTCAACCTGCTGGAGCCGCGCTTCGGCAACCTCAGTGTGGAATCCAATAAACGGGCGATGCTGAAGGCCTGGTATGGAAGTCCTCTGTTTCAAAAGACGGGGCTGAACAGAGAAGAGATTGAACCGCTAATTATGGCGGAATGCCGCAACGGCGGCGACTTTCTGCGGCTTGTCATGGAAGCGATGGGACGCCGGCAGGGCACGGAGCGTTGGGCGGACTGCACGCCGGAGCACGTGCTTTATCTGCGGCGAATCAAGGAAGCGATTCCCGATGCGCTGATTATTCACGTGGTGCGCGACGGACGCGATGTGGCGCTCTCACTGGAAAAACAGGGATGGATCAAGCCGTTTGCCCCCAGGCATCGATTAGAAGCTGCCGCGCTTTATTGGGACTGGATCGTGAGTCGAGGGCGAGTGGTGGGACGCAGCCTGGGCGAAGATTATCTGGAGATACGGTATGAGGAACTGGTTACGGATTCGCGCGGAAGCATGAGGGTGGTTAGCGACTTTGTCGAGCACGCGCTGGATTATGACCAGATTCGAAAAGTGGGGATTGGCTCGGTACAGCGGCCGAACACATCGTTCTCGGCCGATCTGCATGGCGGAGAATTTCATCCGGTAGGCCGCTGGAAAAATTGCCTGTCGCAACAGCAAAAAGAAACCATCGATGCCCTGGTAGGGGACACTTTAGAAGAGCTGGGATACTCAGACAAAAGCGGGCGGGGAAAACCGGATCGTCAAGCGTCGCTGCAGCGATTGCACTTGTTGTATCACACGTATTTCAGCACGAAGTTTTTCCTCAAGACCAGGACTCCGTTAGGGAGATGGTTGACGGCAAGAGATCTCTCGTGGACGTGAGCCAGCGCCGAAATCAGTTCTCGAATAAACCATCACCTGGCGGCGCACCATCGGCCGGCTCCCGCGCAGAATGACTTTCCCTGCGCTTGTTGAAGGGGAAATCAGGCGCCTACGCTCGTTGACCTTGCGAGCGTACTCGTGGGCACGCTCGCATCAGAGTTTCTTGCCGCTGCTGCGGCGGCCCCGGTTATTTCTCCTCTATGGTCAAATGCACACTCTTCACTTCCTCGATTTTGGCGATTACGATCGCGCGGGTCCCTTTCCGTTCAAATACGGTTCCGCTAGCGCGCACGTATTTGCCCACGAATGGCATGAGTTTTTCCCGCTGATCGATGTCAGGCATTTTGTCGGAGATCGGCAGATACAGGTCACCATCCTTGGTCAGAATCGCGAGCGGCGATCCGCCCCTCACGCATCCCAGCACGCACTTCATGCTGAGGTGAGTCGCATTCGAATCGAGGTTCTGAATGGGACAGGCGATATCCCGAACCAAGCCCTCGATTGTTGCTTGCGAGGCATTGGCTCTTTCACCCTCCATCGAGGTGTGCTGTGGAGTCTTGGCAGCTGCCAGCATCACGCCTGCACCGCACGCAGCCAACAAGCAAAGACGTAGAAATCGGTTCATGACTTCTTCTCCTTATTACCGGATATCCGTTTCCGAAGCTGTGATCAGGCTATCGTCATAGGGTTATCGTCATCGGCTTACCCGCGTCGCAGTCATTTCGAAACTGCATCGCGGCACTGCGGAGCCATGTTCGAAAGCAATTTGGTCCAGTGCGGAGTCGTGAATCTCGAGGGCACGGTTCCGCACGGCACGATTATCTCAGACCGGCATGACTGATGAGAACGGGCGTTTCCACTCATTGACCCGATGATGAGTGTAATGGCGATGTTACGCCAGCCAGCGCAATTTAGGGGCATTCGTATGTGGACCGGAGGAGGGGAACATCGTCAGGGCGCTGAACCTTCCATTCCAGCCAAGCACTTGGAGACAAGTCGCAGATTCTGGCTTCGCCATTGAAGCGAATCAGCCAGTTAAGGTTCAGATCAAAGGCGCGTCTTTTTTGCTCCGGTGTCGCCCGCATGTCGAGTCTGCTGAAAATGAACCGCTTTCCAATCGGATTGCCGATGCAGTAGGGATTCTGGCAGGTTCCTGGTTGTTCGCGGGCCTCTGAAATGATTGCAGCCAGCTTGCCACCCGACACTTGACGCTCGAAATCGACACCGACAGTAACCACCTTGCCGTCCCGAGTGCCGACGCCTGCGCGCAATATCGCTCCGGAGTTAACCGCATGTCTTACGACTGAGGTCTCTGCGATTTCAAAGATAACCTCATGAACGCCTAACCGGTCTTCGCTGGAGGCCTCATACTGATTGAACTTCTTCTGTATTCGTTCAACGTCCGCATCGCTACTGCTTCCTACATCCAACAATTCCAGAGCGTGTATAAGCTCCTGGGCTTGAGCTTCAGAGTGTCGTAGATGCACGAATGTAGTGGCTGCCCAAATGAAGACGAGGGCAAAAACCCAAACATAAAAGCGACGGGCCGGACGTGAAGCCATTCGTCCCAAGCACCACGTAGTCGCAGGGAACAATTTGCGGAACGCCATGGAGATGAAGACCCCGCGGTGAGTGTAGTTGTTTCCGGCTTTGCGGACTCGTGACTGACGTAATCAGGCGTCGGAAGTATGAACTTTACGCAAGCCCAGTAAATCGCAGCCCTAGCAATCCCGCCTAGGACCTCGCCCTCCTCGCGTCCTGTACCTACTTGGCAACCCTAGGAAAATAGTTCGCGAAATTCCTTTCCGAAAGCAGCCACGCTCTAATTCGTCGCGGTTTGATCGGCATCTATCACAATGTCAGCCGCGAATACCTGCATCGGTACTTGTGGCGGTTTGATTTTCTTTGGAACAATCGCCAGATGAACGATAGTGAGCGTACCATCGCTGCGATAAAATCAGCCGAAGGCAAGCGGTTGCGTTATCAAGACCCAGAGGCGGAAAAGGAGTACACGAGGACGATTGAGAAAAAAGAAAGCGGTGAGCAACTCGAACCATTCTAAAAAGAAGGCTACTCCGGGACCGAAGGCGGATCGACTGAAGCTATCCGGAAACTGGAAATACCTTGTGAAAAAATCTCTGTCTAAGAAAAAACCTGCCGAAGGTTGGCCGAAGTAGTGGAGCGCGAAATTTGAAAAAGGCACTGCGTTTAACCGCGTTAGTAGGTAGCACGGTCTTGGGCGTTATTTTAGCGGTACAAATTCCGGTTCTTGTATACATGTACATCGAGACTTACCGCCAGCCCGCTCCGCATTTTTACGTACCGGGATACCATCGCTTCCCGATATATCACGTCGTTCGGGATTTGAGGGACGTAGGGATAAACGTGTTCGGATTTGCTTGTTGCTTGATGCTGTACTTTAGATTTTCCGCAAGCGATCAAAAGAATTCAAAACAGTCCCTTGCGTAAAGTGCATACTTCCGTCAGGCGTTTGCACTCAAAACCCCCGGCTCAGGGGTCAATGAGTGTAATGGGGATTTAACACCAATTGACCAGCGGCGTCTCAGTTTCCGGTTGCCGACTATTCATTCACAATGTCCTTCACTTCTTCTAACGTGTGCTCCGCGTCTTCTGCGGATGTAACTCCACGCCATATTTGTTTCAGGGATTGGTTTACCACTGTGTCGAAGCAACGCTCGTTCTCTGAATTACGTCACCTTCACCGAAAGCTCCGTTCCTTTCTTGAGTGGTAGCGTCACCGAAATAAACCCATTGTCCGGATCGCGAATAAACTCCAGAAAATCCGGCTCCGCATTGTCGTTCATCACGTACCCGCCAACGCGAAGTTGTGGAGCGACTATCTCGATCACCTCGCGGGCGAGCGAGGGCTCTTCATCGCGCGGCCAACCGTCGATCAAGGCAAAATCCACCGAACCCCCGAGATCGCGTAGCGTCTGCCGCGCGTCGCCCACGCGAATTTCCACATAGTCGGCGAGACCTGCCTCGCTGAGATTGCGTTTCGCGGTCGCGACTTTCGCCGGGACGAGTTCCGAACCGATCACGCGACCGCCACCGTTGTCGCGCATTGCTGCCGCGAAATACAGGGTCGACATTCCGACCGAAGTCGCGAACTCGACCACGCGCGTCGCGCGCATTCCGCGGCACAAAAGATAAATGAGGTCACCTTGGTCGGGACGAATTGAGAACCCCCGATCCGCATAGTCATACGGATCCCGGCTTTGGCCGTCGTCGTTCGGACTGCTGGCCCGCGCGCCGCGACGTTCCGCCTCAAGTCGCTCGATTACCGCGCGGACGCGTTCATCCTGAACTACGCTCTTGAAGGTTTCATTTAGCAAAGTATTTGGCATGAATCTCTCTTTTCTGTTGTTCTGTCCTTTCAGGTTTGACGTGCGCGCTGTGGTCGCCGCTACCTTCCCAGTATCTCCGCCGCAGCTCGATCAAGAATTTTGGCGATCCGCTTCGCTTCCTCGGGATCGCACCCGTGTTTGCGGCGCAGCGCGTGCTTCAGAGCGTGGCGCGCGCGATGCACCTCATCGGAAGCGCCTCCGTCAGAATCGCCCACGCCGGCAAATGCTTCGCGCACCTGATCCATTCGTCCTCCAATTCGCGCCAGAGCTTCGAGAATCGCTTCGGCGTTCGCGTGATTTGCTTCCAGATGGGCCTTGCCCTCAGGTGTAATGCTGTAGAGCTTCCGAGTACCCTGTTGCTCCACGCTGGTGTGACCGATCTCATGCAGGTAAGTCAGCGCGGGATAAATCACGCCCGGGCTGGGCGTATAGAATCCGCCCGAACGTTCTTCGAGGCTCTTGATCAGTTCATAGCCGTGCGCTGATTGATCGGCGAGCAGCGCCAGTATCACCAGTTGAATGTCGATCGCGTCAAGTTTGCGCCCGCCGGGAAAATCGCCGCCGGCGAAGTCTCCCATAAACCCCGGGCGTCCACGACGGAATCCGCGGCGCCCGTGATGACGGTCGTGTTCACGGCCGAAGCCGCAATCGAAACGTGTTGATGTTGAAAAGTCTTTGAAACAGTTTTGTCTTAACATGTCTCACAATATATCTTACGATGTATCTTATGTCAATATTAATGTTAGCTCGGTGCTGCCCGCGTCCTCATCCCCACTCATTAATTCCGGTCCACAAGTCGGGCTCTGGGAAGTTTGGGGATGATTCATTCAGGTGGAATCACGGGCGGTTTCGGTCGACTGTTGAAATCAGGCGTTTACACTCAAAACCGCCGGCTCAGGGGTCAATGAGTGTAATCGGGATGTTACGGCAATTGGTGAAGGGGGAGCATTCCAAGATGTTCTCAGAATTTGAAGTAAGCCCCGATCATCGGCTCCGCTGTGTGCGTAAAGGCGCCGTTGGAGCCGTATGCCGTGGTAACTTTGGGAGCCTTGTACACATTTCCGCGGTACTGGAAACGCAAGCCGAAGTGCGAAACCAGTCTCCAGTCGAGTCCCGCACCATAGACATAGACTGGCTCGTTTGAGATTGTGGTTTCGAACTGTCCACTCACGGGTCTGTTGATCTGGATACCGATGCCTGCCAGCCCGAACGGCCTGAGCTTCCCCACCTGAGCTGAGAATAGCCAGTCGCCGGTGATTTCGTGTGCGTCGGCTGAGACGGCGGCAGAAAAGGTCTCAGGCGCGGACCCGACCGGGGTCAATCCGGCGTAGGTGTACACCTGGTTGGCGCGGTTGAACGAATAGGTAGCTTCGTAGCCAACGAACGGGCTGATGATATGGCGGAACTCGAACAGCCCTCCCACGGCATCAGCTGCCTCCTGGTGTTCGAAGCCGATGTTGTAGTTGGTTGTGCTGCTGAACGTGCCATAGAGGCTTAAGGCAACATCAGTCTGTGCGCGAGCCGCTGTGCCGGCAAACAAGGGCAGGAAGAGAGTCACAACAAATAGGCTGATTCGGTACTTGTTCATCGGTCATTGATTCTAACTGTTGTAAACAGGCGTTTACACTCAAACCCCCGGCTCAGGGGTCAATGAGTGTAATCGGGATGTTTCAACAGCTAGTGACTGAACCCAGGGTAAGCGATATAGAAGAACAGCATTGCAACCGCGATTACCATCACGCCAGCCAGGCGTAGACCCCAAAAAGGCATCTTATACGGGTGCCAGCTGCCCTGTTTCCAGCTATCGGCGAAACGGTCAAAGTTCGCTCTCACGAAAGCGGGTCGCAGGATCATCGTCAATCCAAACCCCAAGAAACCGGCACCCATGATGAGCGCCGCTGGCGCATCGTTTGTGTTCACGTTCATCACGGCCACACTTTACACCTGCGCAAGGCAGAACTTCCATACTTGATGAAATCAGGCGATTTCGCTCAAACCCCTTCAGCGACAGGTACTGCCCTTGGTGCGGATTAGCTCTTATTGATGCCGAGTGTCTGAAATGGGGAGGAAGAAACAGGTTCAAATTTCTTCGGCGGAAAAAGCCTGAAGACGATGACATCCCACAGCACCAATACCGGAATGGCGTAGAAGGAAACGACGAAAATCAGAAAGGACCAGTCCCAACCGCGCAGCCTTGCCGTCACCACAGCGATGACTCCGCAGACGACAATACGCAGCCAGAGATAGCTGCGCCGCCGAACCGGTCTGATGTATTTGGCACAGTACGGACAGTCGAACGGTCCGGGACGTATCGTCTGAGGCGTTAGAATGCCTTTGCACTCTGGACACTCGCCAATGCGGTCTAACGTTGAATCGGCAAGCATGAGCTAACCTCTGCTAAATCTAACGCGAATCGAGTCGGGTTCCCACTGGTTAAGCTCTCTAAATGTTGCAATCAGGCGTTTACACTCAAAACTCCCGGCTCAGGGGTCGATGAGTGTAATGGGGATTTTGCAACAGTGATCCTGCCATCTCTCCTCTACGACCTATCACAAATTGTTATCGCTCTCGCTTCCAACGTTCACTTTCATAAGCTGATATATGCAGCAACAGCGCCTTGAGAGTACAAAAACCGCGAATGCACACAGGGCGGCGAAGACAAGGATAGCGAGGGTGACCGCCGCAAAATTCATACAAACATCATAGCGGCGGATTTGGTTTAGCATCGTTACGCGAGTAACTGTTGAAATCAGGCGAAGAAAGCTTTCTCCAAAGCCAGAAGGTCGCAGGAAACGACTCATGAAAGCTCATGGAGATATTGACTCTGGACCCAGTGTAGTAGTTCCGATTCCAGAAAGCTGTGACTGACGCAATCAGGCGATTACACTCAAAACCCGCGCACGCACGCGCGAATCCCCACGCGCGCGGATCGGCCCTTGCCTCAACCGACCCCGCAGGGGTCGGTTGAGGCTGTTGACTGTCGAGGGAGGGAGCATTTCGCGGTCTGTATACACCCCCCTCTTCCGGTTTGACCCTCTGCGGGGAAGTCCTTACACTTGAGGGTGCTTTCTGCTGGGAACGGCACTCATTTTCCGGAGGTTCCTGAGGTTGCGATTGCGAATCACATTATTATGTATGGCGTTTATCGGACTGCTGGGGCCCGTGTGTGCGGGGCAGGATTCGCCGCCGCAAAACCCACCGCGAGAGAATCCGCAGAGTGAGTCTTCGTCGCAGGATCAGGTTCCGCCGGATCAGGCGCGGCCGAGCCAGTCTTCGTCGAAGGATCAGGTTCCGCAGAATCAGGCTTCAGAAAAGGATCGGGCTCGACAGAACGCAGCGGCACGGAATCAGGCGCAGCAGAATCAGATTCCGATCATGCTGGACAGCAGCGAGACCCTGTTCTCGGTTTTGACCGCGCTGAACGCCTGCGGCTATGACCAGGATTTGACCATCTCGGACGCGACGCGCAGCAATGTGCGGGCCGAGGTGCAGAGGAATCTGAGCAACTCCGATGAGGCGCAGGCTACATCGACGGCGGTGTGCGACTTCTACCAGAAGCACATCTCATCGTCGGATCCGAATCGCAACCTGTCGCAATACATTTCGCTGGCGCTGTATTTGGACGGGCCTCCGCACTTTATGCCGCGGTTGAAGGAGGAGGATTTGCCTCCGGATGCGGCCGCGATTGCGGGCTTTGGAACGCTGCTGGAGCGTTTTTACGAGAAGGCGGGATTGCACTCGATCTGGGAGCGGCATCGCAACGATTATGCGGCGGCGATGAGGCGATACCACGCGCCGCTGGCCAAGATGGTGCAGGACACCGAGATTTATCTGAAGCAGCCTTCGGGGTCGCAATACTTGGGGCGGAGATTCACGGTGTATCTGGACTTTATGGGCTCGCCGAACGAGACCGACGCGCGGAACTATGGAGCGGATTATTACGTGGTGGTGTTTCCGGCTCCGCTTACGGCCTCGGGAACGGAGCCGAAGTTCACCTTGAAGATGGACCAGATTCGGCATACTTTTCTGCACTACGAGATGGATCCGCTGGCGGAAAAGCATTACGCCTCGATCAAACGATTACAGCCGCTGCTGCAGGACGTGAAGCTGGCTCCGCTGGAAGAGAGCTTCAAGACGGATATCTCGTTGCTGGTGACGGAGTGCCTGGTGCGGGCGATCGAGATCCGCAGGTCAGGGGGCAAGGCTGAGGAGCCGATGCGGGCGCAGGCGGTGGATGATGCGGTGAAGCAGGGATATATTCTGACCCGATACTTTTACAACGCCGTGGTGGTGTTTGAAAAAGATCCGGCGGGCATTCGGGGAGTGTACGGCGGCATGGTGGAAAATGTTGACCTGAAGAAAGAGGAGAAGGCGGCGTCGGAGGTTCAGTTTGCCAGCGCGGCGGTGCCGGAACTGGTGAGGCTATCGCGGCCGGAGGAACGGCGGATGCTGGTGACGGCCGAGAGACGGCTGGCGGCGGGCGATCCGAAAGGAGCGCAGGAATTGGCGCAGACGGCGCTGGATAAAAAAATCGGAGATCAGGGGCGGGCGCTTTTCATCCTGGCGCAAGTGGCCGTAGCCAACCGGAATCGAGATGGAGCCCAGGATAATTTTCAAAAGGCGATTGCGGCCTCGCAGGATCCGAAGGTGGTGGGATGGTCGCATGTGTATCTGGGAAGAATTCTGGACATGAAGGAAGATCGGGCGGCGGCGCTGCAGGAGTACCGGGCGGCGCTGAACAGCGGCGCCGGATTGCCAGAGGTCCGGGCGGCAGCCGAGCGCGGGTTGGCCCAGGCGTACGAGCCTCCGGCCAGACCGCAGACGCAGTGAGGATTCCAAAGTTCAGGTGTGAATTGGGGTTGCGAGGTGGTTTAGGATTGAGCGGCAAAACTTTAAGGAGAAAGCATGAAGCGAGTGGCGATGATTATCGCGGTGCTGGGAACGATGGTGTGGGGGTTGGGGCAGATCGGTTTGGCGCAGAGTCAGAGTAATGACAAGCCGGCGGGGCAGAGCGCGCCGGCGGCAGGACAAGCGACGGGCCAGGCAGCGGCGCCGGCCGGCAAACGGCCTCCACAGGCGAAGACGCAGCCCGAGTTCGACGCCTATAAGACGGCGGCGGCGATCACCGATGCTGCGGCACAACAAAAAGCGGCCGAGGATTTTGCGACAAAGTATCCGGAGAGCGAACTGCGACCGTTGCTGTTCAAGTCGGTGATGCATGGATATCAACAGTCCAACAACGCCGACAAGATGATGGAGATGGCGCAGAAGATTTTGAGCTTCGATCCCGACGATCCGGAAGCCTTGCTGGGAGTGGCCCAGGTATTGGCGGAGCGCACGCGGGAAACCGACCTGGACCGGGACCAGCGCCTGGCCGAGGCAACGAAGGACGCGCAGCGAGCGCTGGCGACGGTGGACACCGACCTTCCTACAGCGGGAGTGCCGCAGGAAAAAGTGGATGCCTACAAGGGATTTCTGCGTTCCGAGGCGTATGCGATTATCGGGACGATCTATTTCAACAAAAAGGACTGGACGGAAGCCGACGCCAACCTGAGGAAATCGATTGACGCTTTTCCGCAGCAGGTGGACCCGATTGCGGTGTTCCGGCTGTCGGTCGCGCTCGACATGCAGAACAAATATCCCGAAGCGCTGAAGTTTGCCAATCAGGCGGTGGAACTGACGAAGGAAGGGACCAATGCCGGGGATGCCGCGCGTAAGGAAAAAGATCGGCTCACACAATTGACTAGCGGCAGCGCGCCACCCGCGAAGTAGCGACCGGGACTTAATTCGAACCAACACCATGAAGGAACGGGAAATTTCCGCGCTGGAAACGGCGTTGGGCTACCACTTTCGCCGCCGGGCGGTGATTGAGCAAGCCCTTACCCACAGCTCGCAGGCGCGGGAACAGGAGTCGCAACAAGGGGCGGAGAACAAGTACAAGGTTAACGATAACGAACAGCTGGAATTTTTAGGGGATGCGATTTTGTCGCTGGTGACCAGCGAAGAATTGTTCCAGCGCTTTCCGCAATTTCGCGAGGGTGAGCTTTCGAAACTGCGGGCGCATGTGGTGAGCGAGCGGCATTTGATTGAAGTGGCGCAACGGCTGGAACTGGGGCACTACTTGCGACTGGGACGCGGGGAAGAAAAAAGTGGAGGCCGAAGCAAACGGGCTCTCCTGGTGGACGCGCTGGAAGCGGTGCTGGCGGCCATGTACCTGGATGGAGGAATGGCGCCGACCCGCGAATTCATCCTGCGGGAGATTCTGGTACCCGAACTGGAGAATATGGAACGCGAGGGCGGCTCGCTGCCCATGACCGACTTCAAATCAGCGCTGCAGGAAACGCTGCAGGGACTGGGGATCGCGCAGCCTTCGTACGTTCTGGTGCAGGAAGCGGGGCCGGAACACAGCAAGACCTTTACCGTCGAAGTCCGCCTGAATCCGAAGAATGGCGAAGGCGGCGGAGAATTCGTGGGACGGGCGCAGGGGTCCACGAAGAAAATGGCGGAGCAGGATGCGGCGCGGCAGTTGCTGGCTTATCTGGCATCGCGACCGCAATCGGCGGGAGCCAGGCTGGCACGGGGATCGCGGCCCGCGGAGCGGTAAGGACCGCAAGAGCAGAGTCAATGAATTTGCCGGATCAGCATTTGTCGGGTCATGATTTGCCGGGTCAGCCCTTGCCGGGTCAGCCCTTGCCGGATCAGGATTTTACCGATCAGCATTTGCCGCAGCGTGATTTTCCGGATCGGCCTATTCCGGACCCGCAGGTTTCGGAACCGCATTCTCCGCAGCGTCTCCCGGGAACGCTAAGCGCGGATGTGGTTGCTTCGTTGCAATCGCTGATAGGAACGGTAGTAATCGCGGTATTTGTGATTACGTTCATCGTGCAGGCTTTCCAGATTCCCTCACCGTCGATGGAGAATACCCTGCTGGTGGGCGATTATCTGCTGGTGAATAAGCTCTGCTACGGATCGGGCAGCGTCGGAGATTACGTGATGCCGTACCGGCGGGTAACGCGGGGTGATGTTGTGGTGTTTCATTATCCGGTAACCCCAGCGCAGCATTTCGTGAAGCGGGTCATTGGCGTGCCGGGCGACCGTCTACGACTGGTGAACAAACAGGTGTTTGTGAATGGAGAGCCGCTGATAGAACCCTATGCGCACTTCACCCGGCCGTCGAACGATCTGT
This sequence comes from uncultured Acidobacteriota bacterium, assembly GCA_963756015.1. Classification (GTDB taxonomy): domain Bacteria; phylum Acidobacteriota; class Terriglobia; order Terriglobales; family Acidobacteriaceae; genus Sulfotelmatobacter. The sequence goes on along the minus strand of CAVWMB010000006.1, from coordinate 4,185,023 downwards.
TTCGCGACAATTTTCCAAGGCTCGATGTTGCCCCAGGCGAAATGCCAGAGTGGTGGCTGCTGTTGCGTAAACTGGTGGAGGATGGAGAACTCATCGTACCTGAGGGAAATTATTTTGTGATGGGAGACAATCGGGACGATAGCTATGACAGCCGGTATTGGGGATTTGTGCCGCGGGCAAATATTATTGGGCGTCCTCTGGTGATTTACTGGTCGGTGCGAGGCGCTGAAGGCGAGGCGGCGACGTCCGCTTCAGCCGGCGATAAACTTTCTCACTTTGCCTACGCAATTACGCATCTGTATCAAATCACGCGCTGGGACCGTACGCTGCGGTTGGTGAATTGATATTGATGATGATGGCTGCAAGGGGAGCGTCGTCCCGCTGGCGGATGAAACCGGAAAACAAGATCGGATGGAATGAACACATTGGCCAAAAAAGATAGCAATGCGAAGAGCGAAGTCGAGGAGAAACCGCGCGAGACTACGGTGGAATTCGTGGCCTCGCTGGCCGCCGTGCTGGTGACGGGATTATTCATCATCACGTTTGTGGTGCAGGCATTCGAGATCCCTTCCAGTTCCATGGAGGATACGCTGCTGATTGGCGACCATGTGTTCGTGAACCGGATCTCATTTGCGCCAAGAACTTCGTGGACGGGCCCCGTAATTCCTTATCGAAGTGTTCATCGCGGGGATATTGTGGTGTTTCTGCATCCCGACCCAGCCTACGCCGGAACCTACGTGGTCAAGCGGGTGATGGGCATACCCGGCGACCGCATTCACCTGCGCAATGGCGAGGTTTACCGCAATGGGGAAAAGCTGAACGAACCCTATGTGCTGCATGATCGAGACGATCCCTCCGACTACTATCGCAACAACTTTCCCGCTGTTCCGCCGTCGGACCCGAACATCTCCCCGATCTGGGAGACCGAGCTGCCATCGCACATACAGGATGGAGATCTGGTGGTGCCGCCCGATCACTACTTCGCAATGGGCGATCACCGGGGCGTGAGTCTGGATAGCCGGTACTGGGGATTCATTCCGAGGGAGAATATTATCGGGCGCCCGATGTTCATCTACTGGTCGTTTGAGACGCCGAGCGACCAATACCGCAAGACCGATTTTGGAGATCGCATAGGATTTCTGGCGCATGTAGTGTTGCACTTTTTTGACGAGACGCGCTGGCGGCGAACCCTGAAAGTGGTGCGGTGAAGTTTCTCTCATCCAAGCGGCGGGTCGTGATTGCGGCAGCAGTGGTTCTGGTATTTCTGTTCCTGCTGCGTCCGGGGGTGTCGCGTCTAAAGGCGCGCATCGGCAACTCCATCAGCCGGGCGCTGGGGCGTCCGGTGGAAGTGGGTTCGGTTCATCTTCGATTCTTGCCGCCCGGCTTTGATCTGCAAAATCTGGTCATCTATGAAGATCCCGCGTTCGGCGAGGAGCCCATGTTGCGCGCGGCGGAGGTTACGGCTTCCGTGCGACTGGTTTCGCTGATGCGCGGAAGGTTGGACGTGGCGCGCCTGGAGCTGGCGGAGCCGAGCTTGAATCTGGTGCGGCGAGCCGATGGGCGCTGGAACCTGGAAGATCTGCTGGAACGCACGGCGCGCACTCCGCTGGCGCCCACGGCCAAATCGAAGCGAGAAGCGCGACCGGGCTTTCCCTACATCGAGGCCAGTTCGGGCCGCATCAACTTCAAATCGGGGGCGGAGAAAAAATCCTACTCACTTTTGAATGCGGATTTTTCCTTGTGGCAGGACTCAGAAAATACCTGGGGGGTGCGCTTGCAGGCCGAACCCATGCGCACCGATATGAGTTTGAGCGATGGCGGAGTGCTGCGGATGAATGGAAGCTGGGAGCGAGCCGGCAGCCTCCGTTTGACACCGCTGCAGTTCAGCCTGGAATGGGATCGCGCGCAACTAGGACAAGTGAGCAAGCTGATAACGGGAAACGATAAAGGATGGCGGGGAGCGGTGCGGTTGGACGCAAGTTTGAGCGGCACTCCGGCGGCGATGCAAGTCAGCGCCGATACGGCCATCGACGATTTCCATCGTTATGACATCTCGAGCGTCGAAGGCATGCGGCTAAAGGTTCACTGCGATGCGCACTACAGTTCGCTCGAAAACATGATGCACCAGATTTTCTGCACCGCGCCGGTGGGTAACGGGATGATCACGCTGCACGGCGATGCGGGCCTGCCGGGAGTGCACCGGGTCAATCTTTCGCTGGACGTTGAAAATGTTCCGATGACGGCGGTGGCACAACTGGCTCGACGCGCCAAGAAGAATCTTCCGGCGGACCTGGTAGCGGCGGGAACCGTGCAGGGTGATTTTGTGGCAAAAGAAGACGGCAAATCCGCTCCAGGAGCGGAGTTTCAGGGCCGCGGTGAAATTACCGGACTTCGGCTGCGCTCGACGAGCGGCCGGGTGGATGTGTCTCCGGGGAGCGTGCCGTTTGTGGTAAGTGCGGATGGCGGTGCGCCGGGAAGGTCGAACCGGATGGCTCGCCGGCTGAGCAGCGAGGTTTGGTCGACGGAAAATGAACTGCATCTCGAGTACGGACCTTTTCCACTGGCGCTGGGGAGACCAACGCCGGCACAAGTACGAGGATGGATAGGGAGATCGGGGTACAGACTGGCGATCCGCGGAGAAGGTGAAGTGTCGCACACTCTGCGAATGGCAAGCCTGATTGGATTACCGGCAATCAAGGCCAATGTTGAAGGCGTGGCGCAGATGGATCTGTTGGTCGGCGGGTGGTGGACGAAAGATGTATCGACGGATGATTCCGGCTTTTCTTCGCCGCAAGTCACCGGAACCGCGCAATTTCGCAATCTGCGGGCAAGCGTGCAGGGAGTGAACGGGCCGATTGAGATTCTCTCGGGTGAGCTGGAGATTTCTCCGGATGAAGCGCGGGTGGAGAAATTAAGCGCGCGGGCCGCTGACGCGCACTGGACGGGGCGGGTCAATTTGCCGCGCAATTGTGGAACGGCGGGAGCATGCCAGGTTCATTTTAATTTGAATACTGACGCAGTCGGGCTGAGTGGTCTGCATGAGTGGCTGCGTGCCCCTGCGAACCGGCGGCGCTGGTACCAGGCGTTGTCGGCCGCCGAACCCAAGCCGCCATCGTTTTTGGAAAACTTGAGAGCGTCAGGAACAATTACCGCCGGGCAGTTTGAGATTCGCAATCTGGTTGCGAAGCGGGTTTCGGCAACTCTGAACCTGGAGCGCGGGCAGCTCAAGATTTCTGACTGGCGCGCCGATCTGTTGGGTGGCAAGCATCGCGGCGATTGGACGATCGATTTCACCACCAGCCCTGCGGTGTACGCGGGAAGCGGAACCCTGACGGCGATCTCGCTGGATCAGATCGCAAACGCAATGCAGGACCGGTGGATTTCAGGAACTGCGGGCGCCACCTATCATTTCAAAGCTACGGGGGCGGATTCGGCGGCGTTCTGGCAATCGGCCGAGGGTGGATTGCAATTCGATTTGCGCGACGGAGTTTTTTCGCACATTGCATTGGGCGGAGACGATCCACCGTTGCGGGTCGAGCGCTGGCAGGGCGATGCGCATTTACGCGAGGGTACGATCGAGATCGATAAGGGTGAGCTGATTTCGCCGTCCGGAGTTTATGAAATCAGCGGCAATGCCTCCCTGGCGCGGGTGCTGGACTTCAAGCTAATCCAGGGGGCGGAGGCGAAACCGCAGCACGCCGGGGCGATGGTTTATAGCATTACAGGAACCTTGGCGAATCCGCGCGTGGCGCTGACTCCGGCGCCGGAGACTCAGGCGCGGCTGAAGCCGTAGGCCGAGTGATCCGGGCTCCGCCCGGATGGACAGCCGAAACCGGCTGTCACCACATGAGCATCTTTGGCTTATGGAATATATCCTGCGCCGCGGAGAACTTTTCCTGGAAGCGCCTTGGTCATTTTTCCCTGATCGATCACGGGCACACCGTTTACCAGAACGTATTCCATTCCCTGCGAGAGTTGATTGGGATTGTCGAATGTGGCCACATCGCGGATGGTCGCGGGATCGAAGATGACCACGTCGGCCCACATGCCGGACTTGAGCACGCCGCGATCGGTGAGGCGCATGCGCTGAGCCGGCAAGGCAGAAAATTTGCGAATCGCATCGGGCAGCGACAAAACTTTTTCTTCGCGAACATACTTCCGCAAAATGCGAGGGAAAGTTCCATAGGCCCGGGGATGAGGATGCTCCTGACCCAGAAGGCCCTCTGGCGAAGTTCCGGAGGAATCGTTGTCGATGGCGACCCAGGGTTGCTGCAGCGCGAGGGTGACGTCAGGCTGTGACATGCCGAAGACGGCGACTCCCGCGTAGGGATCGTCGATGAGGAAATCGAAGAGAGCATCGATGGGATCTTTGTGCCAGAGCCGGGCCATTTCCGAAAGGCGCTTGCCCTGAAGAGGAAGTAACTTCGGATTCTGCACCACGCCGATCATGACGGCTTCGGGGCCAGGGATCTCCTGCCACTCGTTATCCCAGTCTTTAGAGGGCGTGAGCATATCCTTGCGAATGCGGGCGCGCATGGCGGGATTTTTCAAACGCTCGACCAGTTTCGCGGAACCGCCGTCGTGGGCCCAGGGTGGAATGAAGGCGGAGAAATCGTTGAACCATGCGGTGTAGGCGTAGGTGTCGGCGGTGACGTCGGCGCCGGCGGCGCGCGCGGCATTAATTTTGGCGACGACCTGGGGCATGCGTCCCCAATTATTTTTGCCGGCCACTTTGATGTGCCAGATTTCCACCGGGACGTGGGCTTCGCGGCCGATGCGCAGGGCTTCATCGATGGCTTCGAGCACGGAGCCGCTTTCGTCGCGCATGTGAGTGGCATAGATACCGCCGAATTTGCCGCCCTCGGCGGCGAGCGCGATCAGTTCGTCCGTCTTGGCGTAGGGAGCGGGCGCATATTGCAGCGCGGTGGAGACGCCGACTGCGCCGTCTTTCATAGCGTCGCGCACCAGGGCTTTCATCTGTTCCAGTTGCTCGGGAGTGGGTTGTTGGTTGTCGTCCCCGAGAACCATGCGGCGAACCTGCGTGGCGCCAACGTAGCTGGCAAGATTGATGCCGATGCCCTGTTTTTCGAGGCGCGCGAAATACTGGCGAAAGGTTCGCCAGTCGGGGGTGATGTGATAGTGATCGTAGCCCAGACGATCGGATTGCAGGATGGCATCGTTGACCGGCGCGACGGAATTGCCTTCGCCGGTAATCTCGGTGGTGATTCCCTGGTAAATTTTCGAAGGCAGAGACGGCTCGACCAGAATTGAGAGTTCGGACTGGCCGAGCATGTCGATAAATCCGGGAGCGACGACCTTGCCGGCAGCGTCGATGGTGCGCTTGCGCGGGGCGTCGGCGAGATTGCCGATGGCCGCGACTTTTCCATCGCGGATGCCGAGATCGCCGGAATACCAGGGAGAGCCGGTGCCATCGATGATGTGGCCGTTGATGATGACGAGATCGAAGGGAGCAGCAGATTGGGCTGACAGTTGGAGAGATGCAAAGAGCACGAGAGCCATTACTAGTACAACGGATGACCTGTGGAACTTCATAGGGTTTCCTCTTCGCAATGCGCTTGACCTCAGCGGCTAAAGCCGGCGTTATCGTTAGCTACGTACGGCGCGGCTGAAAGCGGCGCCCCTTCAAAGACGAAGCTGCAACCGCTACGGTGGCTGAAAGCCGCGCCCCTGCAAAGACCAAACTGCATCCGAACATCCTTTTATGCTAGAGCGCTTAAAGGCGGCTCACGATCTGACATCTTACAGCACGCGTGAAGGCGGCCCTGATACGAATCAACATCTGACATTGATCAGGATTCCTGCGCTGCCGATTGACTAAACCACCGCCGTTCGGCGTCTTGCGATGGCACCGAGGGTGATCCAAATTCCCAGGGCGATCCATTCGTAAGCTGTGAAATGGCCGGGGATCGCGGGAACGATTTTCATCAGTATCATCGCGATGGCTACGAGCAGGCCAAGACCCGCTACGACGGATTCGACCGCCGATAGCTTCGAACTGGCGGGAAGCGATCCGCAGCGTCCCATGTGCAGATAGGCGGCGCAGGTTGCGGACCATCCTATCGCACAGGCGACGGAACCGACTTCGGTGATTGGGACCAGGATCGCATCGCCGAGCAGCATACACGCGGCCGTGGCCAGACCAATGCAGAGAACTGCAATCGACGGAGTCTGGTGCTGGCGGTGAATACTTCCCGCTCGTTGGTTGATCAAACTGCGGCGCCCCATGGCGAAGACCATCCGGCTGGCGGCTACGAAATTTCCGTTGAAGCATTTGACGAGCGAGAGCAGCGCCGCCACGAGGATGACGTTGACGATCCAACGCGACCCTACTGCATTGTGAAAAGCAACGGCAGTCATAAATCTTTCGCCGGTCAATTCGCGCCAGGGTGCAACGTAGGCGACCGCGGCGATGATGATTGTATAAAAGAGAATGCCGATCAGGATGGCCATCCAGATGGCTTTGGAAAATGCCTGGGCGCGAAACTCCGGTGCGCATTCTTCCGCGCCTTTGCTTACGGATTCGAATCCCGTCATGAAATATGGAACGATCTGAACTACTAGCAGGAATGAGACCAAGGGCGCGTGCGTAAAAAGTGGCGGGAAGTTGTGCGGCGATCCTTTGCTTACGCCGAGGGCGACGAAGATTATGAAGAGGCCCAGCGTGCCGAAAGAAGTCCAGTTTTGAAAGGTCGCGCTCAGGCGGATACCGCGATAGTTCAGCGCGGTGAGCAGCACGGTCAGGCCGAGACCGATGATGAGATGCGGGAGATACACCGGGCGCCCGGCGATGCGGTAGAGTTCGAGCGAATCGAGTGAGGGAACGATATAACCTGCGATGCGGCCTACGGCGACTGCTTCCCAGGGGCAGACAATGAAGTAGGCTAGCATCATCATCCATCCGGTGGAGAAGCTGACTGGACGGTTGAAAGCTGCGGCGGTGTAAGCAATTTCGCCGGCAGCGTCTGGCATGGCGGCTACCAACCTGCCGTAGACCCAGCCGATTGGAAACAAGAGCGCGCCACCGATGGCGAAGCCGAGGAGTGTGCCGAGGGCGCCGCCGCGGAGAAGCCAGTCGTCCATGACGACTAGCCAGCCGACGCCGACCATGGTGCCCCAGCCTAAAGTGAAGTAGTCGGTGAGGCGCAGTTTGCGGGCGAGTGGCATTCGAGCGTGGTGGAGGGCGAATTATAAAGCATTGGCCCATGCCGCTTACGGCGAGAGCTGGCGAGCTTCACTCGACTTGACCCGGGCGGCTGTCCCCACATCGGCATGGTAGTATCGACAGTACCCTCGCGTCATGCTGCTACTTATAACTTTGGCTCCGCGGTCCGTTGTGCCTGATTTCAACTCGTTGAAAAACCGATGACAGCTTTGACCAACTTGCGTAAGCGCGTGCTTAGCGGTATGCGCTCGACTGGAAAACTGCACCTGGGCAATTATGTGGGCGCGCTGGATAATTGGGTGCGCATGCAGGATGAGTACGAGTGTTTTTTTGAAGTGGCCGACTGGCACGCGCTGACCACCGACTATGCCGACACATCGCGGGTGAAGGAAAATTCGCTGGACGTGGCTCTCGACTGGTTGGCGGCGGGGCTTGATCCGGAGAAGTCGGTGATTTTTATTCAGTCGCATGTTCCGGCGCACGCGGAGCTGCACTTGCTGCTTTCGATGATCACCCCGCTGGGCTGGCTGGAGCGGGTTCCCACGTATAAGGAGCAGCGGGAGAATATCAAGGACAAAGATCTGGGGACGTACGGGTTTCTGGGCTATCCCGTGCTGCAGTCGGCGGACATTTTAGTCTATAAGGCCGACGTAGTTCCGGTGGGAGAAGATCAAGTGGCGCACGTGGAGCTGACGCGGGAGATTGCGCGGCGCTTCAATGGATTCTATGGAGAGGTTTTTCCGGAGCCGCAGTCGTTGCTTACGATCGCTCCCAAGCTGCCGGGAACGGATGGGCGCAAGATGTCGAAATCGTATGGCAATACGATTTTGCTGACCGACCCGGAGCCGGTGGTGCGGCAGAAGTTGAAGACCATGGTGACCGATCCGGCGCGGGTGCGGCGATCGGACCCGGGGAATCCGGATGTGTGTCCGGTGGGCGATCTGCACAAGATTTTCAGCAGCAAAGAAACCATGGCGAAAGTGAACAGCGGCTGCCGGTCGGCGGGGATTGGCTGCATCGAGTGCAAGGGATGGGCGGCGGACGCGCTGGTGCAACTGTTGAGTCCGATGCAGGAGCGGCGCAAGAAATTCGAGGAGAATCCGCGGCTGGCTTGGGATATTCTGGAAGCAGGCACGGAACGGGCGCGGAAGGCTGCGGCCGAAACCATGAACGATGTGCGAAACGCGATGGGAATGTCGATTGCCTATGAGCCACGGGCGGTGAATGATGGGAAGTAGCATGAAGGAAAATGTGGTACGGGCAGAGAACGCGACGGAGGCTCTTCCGTTCGTGGTTGAGGACCACCCTGCGCAGGCAAGGCCCACGCGTGGCCGCGATGAGCAGGCGGCGAAGAACGAAAAAGAAGAGAGCGATTCGCCGTTTGCGGTTTCGGTGGTCGATGTGTACGAGGGGCCACTGGATTTGCTGCTCGATTTGATTCGCAAACAGGATATCGACATCTACGACATTCCGATCGCGCGCATCACCGAGCAATATCTGGCGTACGTGGAAAAGATTCGCGAGCTGGATGTGAACGTGGCGGCCGATTTTATTTATATGGCGGCGGTGCTGATTCACATTAAGTCGAAGATGCTGCTGCCGCGCGATCCATCGGCGAAGGCGGAGGAGTTGGAGGATCCGCGAACCGAACTGGTGAACCGGCTGCTGGAGCATGAGAAGTTCAAGTCGGCGGCGCAGATGCTTTTGCAGAAGCAGCAGATTGAAGACGCGGTATTGAGCAATCCTTCGCTCAAAGAATTTATTGACGCGGAAGGAACCGAGCCGGAGATTGCGGCGGACGTGATCGACCTGGTGAAGACTTTTCAGCAGATTCTGGAACGCGTGCGCACGCGGCCCATGATCAATGTGAACGAAGAGACGGTCACGGTGGGACAGATGATCGACTATTTACGGCAGCGGCTGGCGCTGGAGTCACGGCCGATCCGGCTGAAGCAGTTGCTGATGCGGGTGGAATCGCGGCAGGCGCTGGTATGCATGTTTCTGGCGCTGCTTGAACTGGTGCGACTGCAGGCGATCCAGGTCCGGCAGGAAAAGCTGTTTGGCGAGATCGCGGTGCGTAGACATGTGGGATTCGACGCGGTGATGGCGGAACAGGCTGCGGTGAGGGATGATTGGAGATGAGGCAGTACCTAGTACCTAGTGCTTAGTAGCTAGTAAGACGAGCAGAGTTTGCTGATTCGAGGTTTCTGATTAGCAACTAGGTACTCGGTACTGGCAACTTCTTATGAGTTTAAAGGCGCAACTCGAAGCTATTATCTACGCGGCGGAGACGCCGATCACGACCGAGCAGGCGATCGTGCTGGTGAAGGAATCGGTTTCTGCCGAAGGCGCGGCGGACGACGCTGAGGTGAAATCGCGGGTGCGGACGGCGCTGGATGAACTGGTTTCTGACTACGGCGCCTCCGATCACGGCATTGAGATTCGGCAAGTGGCGGGTGGATATCGCATGTCCACCAAACCGGAGCAGCACGAAATGGTGCGCAGCTTCGCGAAAAGTTTGAAGCCGGCGATTCGGCTGTCGCTGCCGGCGCTGGAGACGCTGGCCGTGATTGCTTACAAGCAGCCGGTGACTGTGCCCGAAATCAGCGAGATTCGTGGAGTGGATTCGGGCGGGGTGATTGCAACCTTGCTCGATCGCAAACTGATTACAACCGGCGGCCGGAAACAGGTGATTGGGCGGCCGATTCTTTACAAGACCACGAAAGAGTTTTTGATGCGCTTTGGGTTGAAGGACGTGAATGAGTTGCCCAGCATGGAAGAATTCGAAAAGCTGGTGGCGGAATCGTTTCAGGCAGAGTTAATGCCGGCGGCGGAGGCAGCGCAGGAAAGTTCGAACCCGGTTGAGCAAGCATCCGAGGTAGAAACGCAGTCGGATACGGCGACGGAAGAGATTGCATAGCTCTGTGGGTCGAACGGAATTGTAGATTTCAGGGCTAAAGCCCTCCGGAATTTTCACCTTTCACACGTCGCTAAAGCGCCGCTCTTCCACGGAGCTACGGAGGTTGTGCTCCGACCTTACAGTCGTGCCCAGCCTAAGGATAAAAAACATCCATGCCTACTGAACGATTGCAGAAGATTATTGCGGCGGCGGGGATTGCGTCCCGACGCAAAGCCGAGGAACTGATCAGCGCGGGGCATGTGAAGGTGAACGGCACGGTGGTGACCGCGCTGGGAAGCAAGGCCGACCCCGAGACCGATCACATCCGGGTGGATGGAAAATTGCTGCAGGGCGCGCAGCACCACGTCTATCTGCTGCTAAATAAACCCAAGGGCTATGTGACCACGGTGAGCGATCCGGAAAAACGGCCCACGGTGATGCAATTGATTCGCGGAGTGAAGAAGCGGGTATATCCGGTGGGCAGGCTGGATTACGCAAGCGAGGGATTGCTGCTTCTGACCAATGACGGCGCGCTGGCCAACAAGTTGATGAAGGCGGCGTCGCAAGTGCCGAAAACCTACGTGGTGAAAATTGCGGGAACCCTGAGCGGTGAATCCCTGGAGAAATTGCGGTCGGGAGTTTCGATCGCGACCGAGGATGGGCGGCGGGTGCGGACGGCGCCAGCGGGAATAAAACTGATCAAGGAAGCCAACAACCCGTGGTATGAGGTGACTTTGATCGAAGGCCGCAATCGCGAGATCCGGCGCATGTTTGAAAAAGTTGGGCATCATGTGGAGAAAATCAAGCGAGTCCGCTACGGGCCGCTGACGCTGGACGTTCCGCCCGGGGAGTTTCGCGCGCTGACTCTGCAGGAAGTTGACCGACTGCGGACTGCCTGCAACAAACCGCTGGCGCGGACAAAGCATTCCGTGGCATGATGCGGCAAGCATGAGCCGCTTCATCGATCTGGTCACAAAACCGGCGCGAGACCTGGGAAGCGCGGATGTGCCGCTGGCGGCGCCGCCTTTGAGTGAGAGTGCGGCGCTGGTGAAGCTCGATTCCAATGAAAACCCTTTTGGGCCTTCGCCCCTCGCCCTCGAAGCTCTGCGGCGCGGGCTGCCGGATGTGAATTACTATCCCGACGATAACTGCCGTAGGCTACGGTCAAAACTGGCGGCGCATCACGAACTGCGACCGGAGCAGACGCTGGTTACAGCAGGATCAACCGAGATGCTGAGCCTTCTGTGCCAGACGCTGCTGATTCCGGGACTGAATGCGGTGACCAGCGAGCGGTCGTTCATTGTTTATTCGATGGTGGTGCAAGCGGCGGGAGGAAAGCTGATCGAAGCGCCGATGCGCGAAAACCAGTTTGACCTGGATGCGATTCTTGCCGCGATCGATCAAGATACGCGGCTGGTGCTGCTGGCGAACCCGAACAATCCCACCGGGACGATGGTGGAAGCGGCGGCGGTGGAGTGCTTTCTGGCGCAGGTTCCGGGCCACGTGGTTGTGGTTCTGGACGAGGCCTATTACGAGTTCGCCGCCCATTTCGCGGGGTTACGGCGAGTGAACTACTCGAACTCGCTGGAGTATGTGCGGCGGGGCGCGAGTGTGGTGGTGCTGCGAACTTTTTCAAAGGCGCACGGACTCGCCGGGCTGCGGATCGGATTCGGGTTGGGTCCGGCGGAGCTGATGGGATATTGCGCGCACATGCGCAATACGTTTTCGGTTTCGTCGGTGGCGCAGGCTGCGGCCATGGCGGCGATTGATGACCACGAACATATTCAGCGCACAGTAGAGAATAATGCGGCGCAATCGCGAGTTCTGGCGCAGGGATTGGTGGGATGCGGATATCGGGTGGCGCCGATATCGGCAAATTTTCTGTTCTGCGATGTGGGAGAAGATGCGGCGGGGTTCGCCAGCCGCCTGTTAGCGGAGGGCGCGGCGGTGCGGCCGCTGGGCCATTGGGGAGCGAAGAATTGCATCCGGATAACGATTGGGACCCCGGAACAGAATCGGGATTTCCTGCAGACGGTGGGAAGGGTGCGACGTAATTCAAGGCCCGAGCTTCGAATTTAAATGGGGCGATAGGCTCCGTCATTTCTTGCGCTGGTTCTGGCGAAGGTCATGCATCAAGGCGGCGATGCGCTTTTCCCGAGTCTCGGGGCGTTTGGCGCCCTCGATTTCACGCACATATTCTTTTTGATGGGTAAAAGAGAGTTTCGGCCAGAACTCCCGAGCCTTGGCATCACTGTCGATGATCTTCCTGAGATATGCGGGCAGCTCAACCGTGCGCGCCTCTTCATCGAGTTCCATCACGACGGTGACAGTGTCGCCAGCTTGGCAGCGACCGCCGGCGCGAAGCTCCGCGTTGACCACCATCATGTGGCCTTCGCCCATGTTCATCAATGAACTGCGGAAGGGAAAACCATTGACTGTGCCTTTGACCGGAACCCGGCCTTTGCGCTGGAAGACCTCGACCACATCGAAGGGCGGCTTGAAAGCCGCGATCTCAGAGCCTGCCTGACTGAGCAGCTTCACCCTAAACGTGTGTTGCGCCATGGGCTCCTTGGCAAAAATGAATTTTATCCCGCCACTGCGGCGACGCGCGCAGCGCCATAGAGTCCGGCATCGCTTCCCAGCCGGGCGAGAGTGATGATGGTTTTTCGTTGAGTGGGCTTCGATGCGCTGCCCGGGTTCGGTGATGCGGATCCCGAGTCGGCAGGAGAGCCGGGAGCAGCCGAGCTTTGCTCGGCTTGGACAGCCGAGGGCGGCTCTCCCCACATGGGGTCAGCATGAATTGAGATACTCGGTTCCCGCAGAGGATCGGCAGGAGCGGTAGCAGCGTAAACCACGGAGCGCGTACGGAGCTCCTCGAACATGGTGTTGGCGTAGGCGTTCCAAGCGCTGGAAGCGCCACCGCCGAGGACGTACATATCGAGATTCAAAATGCTGACCAGAGCGGCCAGCAGCAGGCCGAGGTAGTGGCCGAAGGTACGGAAGATGAGACGGGCAGGTTCATCGCCCTGGAGTGCGAGATTGTAGATCGAGCTGGCGCCGAATGCGCCGTCGGATGAAGCGGCCCTGGCCAATGCCGGCGCACGGCCGCCGGCAATGGCTTCGCGGGCCATGCGCATGATGGCGCTGGCCGAGGCATATTGTTCGGCACATCCGCTGCTGCCGCAACCGCAAGCATAGCCTTCGGGTTCGAGGATGACGTGGCCGAATTCGCCGGCCATACCATTCATGCCGTGCCAGATTTTTCCCCCGAGCACGATGCCGCCGCCGATTCCGGTGCCGAGGGTTACCACCGCCATGTTCGGAACACCGCGCGCGGCGCCGAGCCACTGCTCGCCGAGCGCTGCGACGTTGGCGTCGTTTTCGAGAACTACCCGCGCGCCCAAGCGGCGCTCGATTTCGTCGCGAACGGGATAGTCTTCCCAGCCGGCAAGGTTGGCCGACTTGCGCAGCATGCCACTGGCGAGGTCGATGATGCCGGGCACGCCGATTCCGGCGCCGAGAAATTTTCCGGTTTCTTTATATTTCGCGGAGAGATGCTGAATTGCATCGCACATTTCGTTGATGACCTGATCGCGTCCGAGAATCACTTTGGTGCCGAGCGTAACTTTTTCGAGGAGCTCTCCGCCGCTGCTGACGGCGGCAATGCGCAGGTTGGTGCCACCAAGATCGACTCCAATGGAGAAATCGGGCATGCGGGAGAAGATAAGCTTTTGGGGAGATGTTTTCAATTGACACAGTGTCCGGCAGCGTGGAGGGGCAGGGATCCTTCGACGACGCGCGCCGATTCGCGGCGTTCTTCGGCCTGCTGCGTTCGTCGGCCTGCTGCTCAAGATGACCATGCGTTGGAGGGGTGCTTCACGCCGCCCGCGTCACTTCTGGCAAGCCGGGCAGTAGTGGCTGCTGCGGCCGGCGATCACGATGCGCTTGATGGGCGCCTTGCAGACCAGGCAGGGCTCGGCTTCGCGGCCATAAACGCGATGCTGCAACTGGAAGAAGCCCTCTTCGCCGTCAGAGTTCACGTAATCTGAAATGGAGGAACCGCCAAGAGCGATGGCCTCCTCCAGGACCGCTTTCAGCGCGGCCAGCAGATTGGTGGATTCCTGGCGGGTGAGAGTGGAAGCGCGGCGGCGAGGGCGGATGCCGGCGCGGAACAGAGATTCGTCGGCATAAATGTTGCCGACGCCGCGCAGCAGTTTCTGATTCAGCAGCGCGCTCTTGATGGGAGTCTTGCGTCCGCGAAACAAGGCGGTGAAGCGGTCGAGATCGACTTCAAGAGGTTCGATGCCGCCGGCGTCGAAACCTCCGGCGCGGGCCACGCTTAAGCGTCCGAACCGGCGAGGATCGACAAAGCGCAGTTCCCTGCCCGAGGCCAGCTTCACGATGGCGTGAGTGTGTTTGAGAATTTCTGACTGCGGCTCGGAAACTTGCAGGCGCCCCGTCATGCCGAGATGGACGATCCATTGAGCTTTCTGGGAACGGCGGCCCTGGGCTTCGAGATCGAAGACAATGTGCTTGCCGACGCGACGCACGGCGGCGATGCGGGCATTTTCCAGAGTGGCGGCGATTTCCCGGGCGGAAGATTTCAGCGGCTCCGGCTTGCGGCCCAGCCAGATCGATTCGATGACATCGCCGGAGACACGAGCGGCGAGTCCGCGGGCGATGGTTTCGACTTCCGGAAGCTCCGGCATGACTGCTTAGTTTACAGGGCGATTCGGAAGCCGCAAACTGGTTAGGTTCGGCGCGAGTCAGCGTGGCGCCTTAGGAATTTTCGGGCTTAGTCTTTCAAGGGAACTACGGCTTGGCCTTCGCGACAGAAGGTGGCGACGCGCTGCAGATCGCCGTTGGCGCGGGGCAGAATCATTACCGGGCCATAGCAATAAACCGCGTGGCCGCTGGCGGCAAAGTACCAGCGTCCGCCCTTGGAGTGGTGTTCGAGATGGTCGGATGGCCGGCGCTCAGGCAGCACCGGCCGGGCAACCGTGAAACTAAACAACAAGGCTAGGGTCAGAACCTTCATTGCCGCCTACTTTTAAAACCACGTCCAAGGGACGATTGTTGCCTACCAAAATCGAGCGTAATGCTAAATCGAATGCAAGGCGCGACGCTGGTCTAACAAATCCGCAGCCGGCACCGGGGGGAACTGAGTTTGCGGCTTCACGTTCTTATCGGCATGGGGTGCTACCGGGTTAGACGGGGAATGGCCGGACGAAGTGGGTTGGCCTGCCCGGGCCTGGGCCTGGGCGTCGGCCTTCTGGCGGTCGGCAAGGGCCTTGCCTCTTTGACCCAATAGCTCCCTGCTCTCGGGCACCAAAATCTTAATAAGGTTGCTTTGGGATTGGATGGTGCGGCCCTGTTCGACGATGAGCATGGTCATCAGTCCGTAGGAGAATACGAAGAGCACGGTGAGCAAGGGAAGAAGGCTGCCCTTCTTCTTAGGAGTTGCAATCGCTCCAGGAGTTGCAATCGCTGCTGTGTTGCCGGACAAAGTCGTCAAAGGCCACCCCGGCCATGCCTCGTATGGGCAGGCGAACTGGAGATTGCAGCTTGTCAGCCAATGAGGTTACTGCAGAGAAGACATTGAATTTAATTGATTTAGTAGGAATCCGCGAGTCAGGCTCTATGACCTTAAGTGCAATTGAGTGCACATATTGAGCAAGCAAGATTGTGTCTGAAGCTGGCCAGAGGGCGGATAAGCGGCGCAAATGGGGCCTTCCGGCTCACCCGTGCCTGACAGCTAGAAGCCAACCGAGCTATTTCCCGCCCAAGAGCAGCTTGGCGATGGTTGCCAGTTGGATGTTGGAGGTGCCTTCGTAGATCTTGCCGATTTTGGCATCGCGCCAATATTTTTCGACGGGATAGTCCTTGGTGAAACCGTAGCCGCCGTAGATTTCGATGGCCAGGGAGGTGACGCGCTCGGCCACCTGCGAGGCGAAGAGCTTGGTCATGGCCGCTTCCTTGACGAAGTTCATGCCAGCATCTTTCATGCGGGCGGCATTGTAGACCATAAGGCGGGCGGCTTCGATTTCGGTGGCCATCTGGGCGATCTGGAACTGGATGCCCTGGAACTCGGTGAGAGCTTTGCCGAATTGTTTGCGTTCCTGGGCATATTTCGCGGCGAACTCCCAGGCTCCGCGGGCTACGCCGATCATCTGCGCGCCGATGCCGATGCGGCCTTCATTTAATGTCTCGATGGCTATTTTGTAGCCTTTGCCGGGGTCGCCGAGAACGTTGTCCTTGGGGATGCGGCAGTCTTCGAGAATGAGTTCGCAGGTCGAAGAAGCCCGGATGCCGAGCTTGTCTTCTTTCTTTCCGACGCTGAATCCGGGAGCGTTTTTCTCGACCAGAAAGGCGGTGATGCCTTTGTAGCCGGCGGCCGGGTCGAGAGTGGCGAAGAGAACGAAGAGTCCCGCCTCTTTGCTGTTGGTGATCCAGAGCTTGCGGCCGTTTAGAACATAGTCGCCGCCCTTGAGTTGGGCGCGGGTCTGGAGCCCGAAGGCGTCAGAACCGGAGCCGGCCTCGCTCAGCGCGTAGGCGCCGACGGTTTCAGAAGCCATCCTGGGCAAGTAGCGCTTTTTCTGCTCGGCGGTGCCCCAGCGCAAAAGAGCGTTGTTGACCAGAGTGTTTTGTACATCGACGATGACGCCGGCGGACGCGTCAACCCGCGACAATTCTTCGACGGCCAGGATGGCTTCGAAGAATTTTGCGCCGCCTCCGCCGTATTGCTCGGGGATTTCGATGCCCATGATGCCGAGCTGGAAGAATTGGTGGATGAGATCTTTTTCGAAGACGCCCTTCTCGTCCATTTCCTTGACGTGGGGGCGGATTTTGTCGTCGGCGAACTGGCGGATGTTATCGCGGAAAAGAATCTCATCATCGGTGAGGGTGGTCAGAGGGGTCGGAACGGCGGCTTGGAGCGTGGTTTCGGGCATAAGGCTACCTTTAGGCGGAGGATGGCGAACTGCTAAGTCTAGCACTCTCTGGCATCGGGTATTGACGCGAGAAAGATCGCTCGCTCCGCTTGAAGAACGGCTGCCGGATGACGCCGTTGGGAGGATTATCGGCGCTTGACGCGTATATATAAGAAGCCTATTGTGTATATATACAAAAGGAGCGCTGCCATGGCCGTGACTATGACTTCAATCCGCCTGGATACCGACTTGGCCGATGAGGCGGTCAAGGTCCTTGGGGCAAAGTCCCGCACGGAAGCAATTCACACTGCGCTGCGCGAAATGGTCGCGCTCAAGCGATTCAAATCGCTGATGAAGAAGAACTCCGGCAAGCTCAGGTTTTCGGGACTCGATGAGTGATCTGGTAATCCTCGATACATCGATCTTTGTCGACGACCTTCGCAGCGGCCGCAACCGGCGCAGAATCGAATCCATCGCTGGCCTGATTCGTACTTCCGCAGTGGTCCTGGCGGAGTTGTGGCGTGGCGCCACCAAACCTGCCGAACGCGAGTTCCTGCGGGCGCTGGGCAAGAACCATCCCATTCTCACGCCAACGGAAAAGAACTGGCTGGACTCGGGACGGATGTTGGAGGCGATGCGCGCGGAACGAGGATTTTCTCCGGAAAAGCTACGCGACTTACACTTCGACCTGCTCATCGCTCTGACGGCGCGATCGCACGGAGCGCGCCTGATTACTTCCAATCGTCGAGATTTCGAGCTGATTCACAAGCACTGCAAGGTCAAGCTGGAGCTGTGGTGACCGCCGGGGCTAAAGCCCTGGTATCTGGCAGTGACGCGAGGGAGATCACTCGCTCCGCCTGAACAGCGCCTGCGCCCGGAATGACGCCTCCAAGGATCGGCTGCCGAACTTCAAACGCGACCAACTACTCCACTACCCGATGGGTGGTACACTCGTCAGCGCTTTTTGCTGAAGAACCCGGGGGGTGGCGAACCAACAATCTCAAGAACTTTCAAACAGGAGTGAGATGATGCGAAAGTCACTGATCCTGATTTGTGTTCTCGCAATGTCCTGCGTTTCCTGGGCTCAAAATAGCCGGTCATCCTGGGCAAATGTGACCTCTCTGCAAGCCGGTCAAAAAATTCAAATCGTAGAAATGAACTCGGCGAGGCATTCCGGAACTTTTGTAAAAGCCTCCGACACGGCGATCTCGTACACAAACGCCGCGGGCGAACAGACGATCCAGAGGCCTGACATCCGCACCGTAAAACTTTCCAAAAACAGACACCATTTGCGCAACACTCTGATTGGCGCAGCAGTGGGCGCGGGCGCAGGGGCGGCTATAGTTGCGGGGCTGTGGGAGGACCGCGGATTCGTCGGCGGCAAGGGAACCGGGGCTGCGGTCGGTGCAGCCCTGGGGTTCATCGTGGGAGCCGTCGTGGGAGTTCTGGTGCCCAGTCACAGTACGATCTACAGCGCCAAGGCGCATTAAATGGCTTCTCGTGAATGAATACACTGAGCCTCCAGGGGCTAAAGCCCGATATATTCTCGGCGAATAACGCGGCGCTGAAGCGCCGCTCTTCCACAGTACCCCGCAAGGATCGTAAATAGTTCGATGAGGATTCCCACGGTTCTTGCGCACGCGGTTGTTTATCGCAATCGGGCGGTTAGTTGCGACGGGTGTGGACGAGCTTTAGCCCGTCGGCCTGGAGGATGCGCTGGATTTGATTGCGGGCGTGAACCGACCAGGGGCCGGTGGTGTCGAGCTTGATGTAGGCCTGCCAGTGTTTCAGGGCTTTGCGGGGCTCGCGGGTTTTTTCGTAGGCGAGCGCGACGTTGTAGTGGGCGTCGGCGTAGGTGGGAGCGAGCAGGATTGCGGTTTTGTAGGTTTGAATGGCTTCCGCCACGCGTCCGGTCTCATCGAGAACATTGCCCAGATCGAAGTAGGCGAGCGCGTAACGGGGATCGGCTTGCAATGCGGCGCGGTAATGCTTTTCGGCGAGGGTGAAATCCTGGCGATTGTAGTGGAGGGTGCCGAGATTGATGTGAGCGGCGGCGTGGCCGGGATCATACTCGAGGACTCTCTGGTAGGCAGCCAAGGCTTCAGTCTGCATGGCTGGATCTTCTTCGAGCGCGATGCCGCGGGCAAACCAAATTGCGGCCTCATTCTCGCGGGGCCTGGAGTCAGGAACCGGGCTGGAGGCGTGGGTCACAACCCTTTCCGATGAGGAGAAATCCATGACAAACTGGCCGGCGATGGGTTCGAGCAGCCTGCCCTGGTGACGGAAGGCGACGCGATGTTTGTTGGTGGAAGACATTCCGGCGTCGAGCAGAGGATTTCCCATGCCCGATGCTTGCTTCTGCATGGCCTCAAGCGACTCACGGATGACCGCGGGACGGACCTTCATGGCGCACAGATCGCGCACCTTCTTGATTTTCAGCAGGTCGGAAAAGCAGTAAGTGGTGGTGGCAACAATCAGCCCAGCGCGCTCCCAGTTGGCCAACTGGCGCGGCGAGAGGTGAAGAATTCTAAGTAAGTCGGTTCGACTGTACACGACGGTACACAAAGTCCTGCGCGCATCGGCTGCGCAAGTACGTCCCCGCGATTATTATCTGCAAGTTGCGCTCGCAAACGCAACAGTAAACGGTTGTGGAAATCTGTGGAGAACCTGGTTGATTTACATGCAGCGGAAATGGTGCAGTGGGGCGGGGTGGGGTAGATGGCGGCAAGAACCAGGGTTCCTCGCTTCGCTCGGAATGACAGGCGTTTATCGGAGTGACAGGCGTTTATCAGAATGACAGGCGTTTAAGTGGCGGCTAGGCCATTACTGCGGCCTGATATTCCTCGTAGGTGCCTTTGAAGTCGGTGATTTTGTGGTCATTTTCGAAGTGCCAGATGCGGGTCGCGACTTCATCGATCAGATCGTGGTCGTGGCTGACCAGGAAAACCGTTCCTGGATAGCGCTGCAGAGAAATATTGAGTGCGTTGATGGCTTCGAGATCAAGGTGGTTGGTAGGTTCGTCGAGCACCAGCACGTTCGGCTTCTGCAGCATGAGCTTGCAGAAGAGCAGGCGCGCGGCTTCGCCGCCGGAGAGAACGCTGGTGGATTTGGTGGCTTCGTCGCGCTGAAAAAGCATTTGGCCGAGAAGTCCGCGGATTTCTTCGCCGACTGCGGCGGGGTTCCACTGATGCAGCCATTCGAGCGCCGTCATGCCGCCCTGGATCAGACTGCGATGATCCTGCGCGAAGTAGCCGATGGCAGCTTCGTGACCCCAGATGACTTTGCCGGAGTCGACGAAGGCGCCGTCGTAGCCGCTGGTCTGGCGTAACTCGGCTTCCGGCGTGGTGGGCGAATTCGCCAGAAGGGCGTTGACCAGCGTGGTCTTCCCCGCTCCGTTGCGTCCCATCAGGGCGATGCGCTCGCCGCGGGTGATGCTGGCGGTGAAATCGCGAATAACTTTTTTCTCATCGTAGGCTTTGCTGAGATGTTCGACTTCGAGAATGTGTTTGCCCGATGGACGCTTCTGCTCGAACTTGATGTAGGGACGAGCGATGTTCGACTTCGCCAGTTCGGTAACCTGCAGGCGTTCGACTTCCTTGCGGCGGGATTGCACTTGGCTGGATCGGGTGCCGGCGGAGAAACGGGCGATGAACTCATTCAATTGCGAAATTTTCTTTTCACGCTGGGCATTCTGCGATTCGATCTGCGAACGGACTTGAGTTTTGGCGAGCACCATTTCGTCGTAGGATCCGGTGTAGGTGATGATGGTCTCGTAGTCGATGTCGGCGATGTGAGTGCAGATGCTGTTGAGGAAGTGGCGGTCGTGGGAGATGGCGAGGACGACGCCGTCGTAGGTGTTGAGAAATCCCTGCAGCCAGTGGATCGAATCCAAGTCAAGGTTGTTGGTGGGTTCGTCGAGCAGCAATGCCTGGGGATGGCCGAATAAGGCCTGCGCCAGGAGCACACGAACTTTTTGTCCGCCCTGAAGTTCGCTCATCTTGCGGTTGTGGACCTCTTCGGGAATGTCCAGACCGTCGAGCAGAATGGCCGCGTCAGCTTCGGCGGTGTAGCCATCTTCTTCGCCGACGATGCCTTCGAGTTCGCCGAGCCTCATGCCATCTTCGTCGGTCATGTCGGCTTTGGAATAGATTTGGTCGCGCTCCTGCATGGCCGCCCACAGCCGCTTGTTACCCATGATGACGGCGTCGATGGCGGTGTAGGCGTCGAAGGCGAACTGGTCCTGGCTGAGGACTCCGATCTTGCGCGGGCGAACCACGGTGCCTTTTTGGGGCTCAAGCTCGCCGCTTAGCAGATTCATGAATGTGGACTTACCCGCGCCATTGGGGCCGGTAAGGCCATAGCGCTTGCCGGGCGTGAACGCCACGGAGACTTCATCGAACAGAATTTTGGCGCCGTAGCGCATGGAAACATCACTGACCGAAAGCATGGTTTCTGGCTTCTCTTCTTTGGGCTTCTCTTCTTTGGGCTTCTCTTCTATGGGCTTCTAGGGAAGCTTGTTCTAGATCTGCGAGGGAATTCCGCTAAAACGGTGCGCAGCTGGAGTTAATAGAATATCACGCCGCCTCGTTGCGGCCGGGGATACCAGCCCGTGCGAAGGGACGATCGTCAGAATTCTCTCAACACGACGGAATTAGCTTCCATACAAATTGCTTCCACACCAAGCCGCGCCCTTGCCGCGCCGGGCCTAGGGCTGATCGAGCAAGCTGCGTACCGCTTGCGCCAGCGCGTCCAATAAGAAAGGTTTCTGCAAAACCGTGGTTTGCCCCTCGGCCTCTGCTCTGGCCAACGCCGGGTGTTCGGGATAGCCCGACATGAATAACACCTTGATCTGCGGCCGCATCTGCACCAGGCGATGGGCCAATTCTTTTCCGCCAATATTAGGCATCACCATATCGGTGACGAGGGCGTGGATCGGCTCCTGGTAACCCTCAGCAATTCTCAAAGCTTCGTTCCCATCCACGGCGGTGAGTACGGTATAACCTCGGCGCTTGAGAAAATCGCAAGCCACCTCGCGAATGCCGGCTTCATCTTCGACTAAAAGAACCGTCTGAACACTTTTGGGCGCGCCGGCAAGATCGGATTCAATTTCCGCGATCGCCGACGGGGCTTTGGATTCCTCCGCACGGGGAAGATAGATTTCAAAGGCCGTACCCTCGCCCGGATTGCTCCGCACGTTGAGCCATCCCCCGGCTTGTTTGACTACGCCGTAGACAATGGCCAGGCCTAATCCGGTCCCTTTTCCCGGCGCTTTGGTGGTGAAGAACGGCTCAAACATATGAGCCTGAGTTTCAGCGTCCATGCCCACGCCGGTATCGCGGACGATCAGAGTGACATACGAGCCTGCACGGACTTGGTCATGAGCGCCAGAAGTATCGCTGCCGATTTCCTGGTTGCGAGTCTCAATCAGCAACTCCCCTCCCTGCGGCATCGCGTCGCGCGCATTGACGGCAAGGTTCATGATGAGTTGTTCGAGTTGTCCCGGATCGGCCTTGATGGGCCAAAGTTGCGCCGCCTTCAACACCCGCACGCCGATATTTTTTTCGAAAAGACGGTCCAGCATTTTCGCCACATCGCCCAGGAGTTCGTTGAGATCCATGATTCTGGGCTGAAGAACCTGCTTACGGCTGAAGGCCAACAAACGGCCGGTAAGGCTGGCAGCGCGGGCCACAGCATGCTCGATTCCCAGGGATTCTTTGTCACCGGCAGAACCGGGAACCAGAGAGGCTCGCGAACGTTCGTTGTGAGCCTGAATGAGCATGAGCAGATTATTGAAATCGTGGGCTATACCACCCGCCAACAGTCCGACGGCCTCCATCTTTTGGGAATGACGGAGCTGGTCTTCCAGACGCTTGCGCTCGGTGATGTCGTACATCACGCCCTGCATCAGAAACGGTTGGTCTTCGGCCGTGGGCAGGGTAACAGCCTCATCGCGAAACCATAGCACCCTGCCATCGCGGGCGAACATGCGGTATTCGGTCTGGAACAGATCGCGATGCTTCTGAAAATGCTCTTCCACGGCCAACACGCTCGCCCGGTCTTCCGCATGAATGCGGTTGATCCAGTTGGTAGAGTCGGCGAGCCACTCGGTGGGAGAGAAACCGAGCATCGATTCAATTTGAGGGCTGACGTAGTGCCAGCGGCCGACGGCACCGAGTTCGGCGATGTAGGTGATGGCGGGCAGGCGCTCCACCAGGGTGCGATAGCGGCTTTCGGCGGCGCTGAGCTCGGCCCGGGCTCGGTCCCACTCCATGGCGATGGCGGCGAGACGGGTGACGTGAGCGATGATCTTCAGATGTTCAGCATCGGGAAGCCGTGGCTCGCGATAATAGATGGCAAAGGTACCCAGCATGCGGCCATTCTGCGCGGCGATGGGTGACGACCAACAGGCGCGGAGACCGTGAGCAAGCGCCAGATGGCGGTACTCCGCCCACAGCGGATCGGTGGCAATATCGGAGACATAAACCGGCTCACGGCGGTAGGCAGCGGTGCCGCAAGAGCCGGCTCAGGGGCCAACCTTCACGCCGTCTATGGCTTGGCTATACTCGGCGGGCAGAGATGGCGCCGCCCCGTTGCGCAGGGTTTTGCCGTCGGCATCCACCAGCAGAATCGAGCACAACAGGCCGCTCGATTGCGCTTCAATGCTGCAGCATAAGGTGGCCAAAATCTCAGGAAGAGGAGCCTGGGCCACAACCTTGGCCAGAACTTTTTCGTCGAGCTGCGCCAAATTTTCGGCTAGATTTCCAGTCGAGTTCGCGGCCTTCTGTATACCGGTAAACATTCTTGCTTTCGCTGTCTTTCGCTCTACGCCGAATTTAAGGCGTACCGATGGCTGCTAGCGATGGGTTCGAATAACATTATTGATGACGAAGCGCAGGACAGCCGGGATAACTCGTATCCCTACGTTACATCAGTAACAGATGGTAATTGTCACCAAAGATGGGAAGGGGCGAGATGGAAGAGCGTTGCGAGCCACAAGCGCAGGCGATGCCGGGTTATGGCCAGTCCTGGGCTCCGTGATAAATGCGTGCGATCTCCACCGTCTCAGCACGAATTCTATATACAACGACGTACGGAAGCCCTGAAAAAACCAGTTCGCGGGTGCCCTCGATCCGTCCGACCCGGCCGCGCCTGGGGAGTTTCAGAGACTGCCGCAGCCGTCATAAATTGCTTCCGCTCTGCGCTTCTTTCTCGGGTTGGAGATGGACTTCCATGGGACAAGTGTAGGAACGTTGGCTGACAGTGTCAAACAGACTCGATCGATCCGACGGGCGCTAGCAGAACCGGCTGGTGTCGCCTCCGATCAGGCTTATCATTGCCCGTCCAATTCATGAAGCCATCTCGAAGGTTAGCCTCGGATATAGGCAGGCATCCCATCGCACTGGATTCAAAAACGGACGACGGCAGTGGCACTTTTTGCCGCATCAGTGTCCGCCGCTCAACTCCCTTACGATCGCCCCGACGAATTGTTTGGCGTCGCCGAAAAGCATCAGCGTGTTGGGAAGGTAGTAGAGGGGATTGTCGATGCCGGCGAAGCCTGGGTTCATGCTGCGTTTGATGACCATGACGGTGTGGGCTTTATCAACGTCGAGGATGGGCATACCGAAGATGGGGCTGGATTGGTCGCTGCGGGCGGCGGGGTTGGTGACGTCGTTGGCGCCGATCACGAGGGCGACGTCGGTTTGGGGGAAGTCGCCGTTGATCTCGTCCATTTCGATGAGGCGGTCGTAGGGGATGTCGGCTTCGGCGAGCAGCACGTTCATGTGGCCGGGCATGCGTCCGGCGACAGGATGGATGGCGAAGCGAACCTCGATTCCCTTCTTGGTGAGGACATCATAGAGTTCGCGGACTTTATGCTGGGCCTGGGCGACCGCCATGCCGTAGCCGGGGACGATGACGACACTGCCAGCAGCTTCCAGAATGGATGTAGCTTCCTCCGGCGTCGCGCTGCGCACGACTCGTTCTTCTTTAGTGGCAGCCGAGGAAGTCTGCACTTGGCCGAAGGCTCCGAACATTACGTTGGTAAAAGAGCGGTTCATGGCCTTGCACATGATTACGGATAGAACGAAGCCGGAAGAGCCATCGAGCGCGCCGGCCACGACCAGCACTTTACTATTCAGTACAAATCCCAGCAGCGCGGCCGAAAAGCCGGCGTAGGAATTCAACAGGGAGATGACAGTCGGCATGTCTGCACCCCCGATCGGAGTGACCAGCAGCACGCCAAAAATCAAGGCCACAATCACCATGGCGGGAAACAAAATTGCGTGCGCGGGATTCACCACCAGCGCAACCGCCAAACCGAGGGCTGCGGCCAGCGCAGAAAGGCTGACGATATTCTGCCCGCGATAGACGATAGGGCGCTGCGGCAATAGTTCCTGCAGCTTTCCCGCGGCGATCAGGCTGCCGGTAAAGGTGAGTGACCCGATAATGACTTCCAGGGCGATCTCGCCCATTTGAAACCGCGTGACCGGCGCGGTGCCCACGTAATATTCGGCGACGCCGATCATGGCGGCGGAAAGCGCGCCGAAAGCATGGCTCAAGGCGGTCCGCTGCGGCACGGCGGTCATGTGTACCATGCCCAAGGGAACGCCGACTCCGGCACCGATGATAAGGGTGATGAGGATCCACCGGTATTGCACTACCTCGGGGTTGAAGAGGGTGACGATGACTGCCAGCGCAGCGCCGATCTCTCCCGCCAGAACCCCCCAGCGAGCGAGCACCGGGGAACTCAGCAGCTTGAGAGAAAGAATGAAGAGGACGACGGCGGCGATGTAGGCAAAATCGAGGTACTGCTGAAGGGCCAGCGTGGTCATGATTATTTCGACCTGCCGGATTTGAACATGCGCAGCATGCGGTCGGTAATCAGGAATCCGCCCACCATATTGCTGAACGATGCAGCCACCGCGATCGCGCCCAGTACCGTGGTAAGCCGGGTCTCATGGCGCCCGGCGATGATGATGGCCGCCACCACCACAATCGCGTCGAGGGCGTTGGTGAGCGCCATCAGCGGGGTGTGCAGCAGTGGAGAAACGCGCTTGATCAATTCAAATCCGACGAAGCCTGCCAAAATGAAGACATAAAGATTGGAAATGAAATCCGCTGGCATGATCGCTCCTTTGCAGTTGCTGCGGTAGCCGGTTCGCCGGCCCCGATAACATCACTCTGAGATCAGTCACTGACTTAGGATCACTGACTGCTGGCCACCAGCGCCGGCAAACCCATACTCTCGCGCACTCTTGCATTGACGACTTCGCCGGCCTGCGTGACCATGGTTTCGCGGATGATTTCATCCTGCAGGTTCAGTTGCAGCTTGCCTTCCTTCACCAGGTAGGCGAGGAAGGTGGACAGGTTGCGGGCGTACATCTGGCTGGCATGATAGGGCACACTGCTGGCCAGATTGATGGCGCCGATAATCGAGACCCCGTGCGCATGCACGGTTTCGCCGACGCGGGTGAGTTCGCAGTTGCCGCCGCGCTCGGAGGCGAGATCGACGATGACCGATCCCGGAGCCATACCTTTGACCATGTCGGCGGTGATCAGCACCGGCGACTTCTTTCCGGGAATAACGGCGGCGGTGATGACTACATCACTTTCAGCAACTACGCGGGTCAGGAGCTCGCGCTGGCGGGCGTAGAAATTTTCATCCTGAGCGGTGCCGTAACCGCGCGCATCCTGAGCGTTCTGGGCTTCGATGGGCAACTCGACGAAGCGGCCTCCCAGGCTTTGGACCTGCTCTTTCGAAGCGGCGCGCATGTCGTAGGCCGAAGCCACGGCACCGAGTCTGCGGGCGGTAGAGATGGCTTGCAGACCGGCCACCCCGGCCCCGATCACGAAGACGCGAGCCGGGGTAATGGTGCCGGCGGCGGTGGTCATCATGGGAAAAATCTTGATCGAGGTTTCAGCCGCGAGCAGGATCGCTTTGTAGCCGCAGATCGTGCCCATGGAGGAGAGCGCGTCCATGCTTTGGGCGCGGGTGGTGCGCGGAACTAGTTCGACCGAAAATGAGGTGACGCCGGTGGCCGCAATCTGCTGCATCACATCGGCCGACCCGAAGGGCCGAAGAAAACCGATCAGCACCTGACCGCGGCGCAGCAAAGGAAGATCGGCCTTCCCGGTTACGTCGTTGGAGCCGTAGCAGAGCACTTGCACAAGGATATCGGCGGCGCCGAATACGCCGGCGCGATCCGCAATCTTTGCTCCCTTTTCGATATAAAGCGAATCAGGATAGCCGGCTGGCTCGCCGGCGCCTGACTCCAGCACTACTTCGAGTCCGGCTTTGGCGAGCGTGGGTACGGCTGCGGGAACCAGCGCAACCCGGCGCTCTCCGGGATAAGTTTCCTTTGGAACTCCAACAATCACACAGTTGTCCTTTCCCCGGTGGGACAAAACGCAAACTCGGCGATGAACGCCGTCTCGACCCGCTGTGAATACTATAGAACGAAGTGAGGAGGCGTCGGCTATGGTTCAAACAAATGCCATGCAACGAACCCCAAACAGTACCAGAACGGACCTGTGAGTGAAAAGGAGAGCCGGAGAATTTTCGATCCGTGACTGAATTCAGAGCCACTAAGAAATTTCGACGCACCGTTGCAGTTTTCAGCGACCGGTTTGTTACGCGGCGGCGCGAGCGGAGACCAGAGCATCGTATTCCTGTTGCGATTGCGCGGGCAGAAGGACCCAAAGGGTATACACACCGATTGCCGTGCCGAAGGGAACACTAAAAAGTGAGACGAAACCGAGGACCAGCGCGAGAAGGCGAGCCCATGGTTCGCATTGCAACAAGCCCCATCCGGCGAGAAAGCCGACGGCCGCTTTGGCCAAAATGAAAATGCCGATCACGCTCAACAGCGGGCGCAGAAAAACTGTGGGCGCTTGCGGCGCGCCGAGATTGTGCATGTGAGCAAACAAGGTGTTGGCGATCACAAAGAGAACAACTCCGCCGACGGTGCTCAGCGCCGACGAAGCCAGCCACAGAATCCCCAGCAGATGAGTGTGCCCCCGCACACGGCCGGGACGCGGTTGCATGATTTCCAGATTGCCTACAATCTGTTTGCCACAGCGACTGCAGAATGATTGCCCGGGTTGTACGGCTGTGCCGCATCCATCGCAGAACATCATTGCCTCCCGCGCTTCAGTTGACTTGGGCCATCGCATAACACCGACAACAGAGAATACGGAACGGCGGCATCAAAGTTCCGCTCTCTGCGATGCAACTCTGTTCAGTTGTGAACGATTTGCACTCCGATGCTGAAATGAAAAAACGAAAAGGCCGCCCGGCAACAGGGCGACCTTCTCTTTTCAAGGGAGAATAGTTCCAACGGAGGCAAAAAATTCCGTCAAAACTTTCTGGACAAAATCTTATGAGCCGAAAAAGCAGGGTGTCAAGCAATTTTTGGTAAATAAATGTCTTTATTTTCAACAACTTACAAATTAAGTCAATACGTGGAGCGATTGTGTCAATTTGAGACGGAAAAGCGACGAAACGGGTGTAAGCTCCGACGAAGCCGAACTCAACGCAAGAAACAATGGAATCGGCCTCATTCCCGAGAGTTCGCGGCCACCGCTGTCCCTCGAAGACACAAAACTAACCAAAAAGCCCAAGACCTTCCCCCCACGCGGCGGCGCTCGAATACTTGACCGAATCCTGCGAAGGTATCCTTCGCAGCTTTTTTGCTAATCGTTCTTTTTTCCTTTGGCCAGGAGGTTACGATCAGGCGCTCGAACTCTCTCTATACAAACCTTCCATACCCACCGCGAACAATCTAGGGCCTCACCTCGTTGAAACGATGCCTTTTGGGCGCTATGCCACAGGAGGTGCGTTAGCACCTCCACAGGCACACCCCCATAGGAAAGTGCATCATGAGAGTAAGAGAAGAGATAAGAGACAAGAGATAAGAAATGCGGTTAGGCTAGATTCGTTCGCTGCCGCGAATTCGTAATCCGCAGGTCAGCGGTTCAAGTCCGCTCGTCGGCTCCAGATTTTCAGCGGTGATGCTTACCACCACCCGAGTGGCCGCCTCCGTGGGAGTGACCGCCTCCCCCGGAATGCCCGTGGCCGAAACTTCTCCCTCCGCCAAAACTCTTCGGCGCGTGCCCTCCACCGAACCTATGAGAACTCCCGCCTGAGTGTCCCTGTTTACCGGAAGACCGGGAAAAGTTGTTGCCCATAAACCCGTGCGAAGACTCGTGGAAAGACCCGTGAAAAGACCCGCGAGAGGAGCTCATCAAGCCGTGTGAAGCTTCGCGGCCAAAACCGCTCCGCTGGAAGCTCGCTCCTGGCGACCGAGAGGCTCGCATCCAACTGCCGTAGCCTGTGCCCCCCCGGCTACCATAATTCTGCGCAATTCTATTCTGGAAGCTGGAGCCGTGGAAGCCGGGGCGCTCTGCCGAACGGCCATACTGTGGTGACCGGCCGAGCGCGGGCCTGAATCCTCCGAAGCCGGGTAATGAGCTCCGGCCGTATCCGCTTCCAGAAGTCTGGTAACCACGGCCATATCGTTCACCCCCCCCGTTTCGCGCATACGCGTCTCGGTTAGGCATCCGGGCAAATCCCGGCGCGCGCACTCCCTGGTATCCGCCGCGGTTCCAGCCATAGCCGCCTTGCCTTCCGTACCCGGGACGGTACGCTCCATGCGACCCGTTGGCGAACGCTCCGCCGCGTGAAAACGCCCCCGGCCCGCCGCGCCGCAGACCCCAATCTGCCACCGTATTGCTATGCGAATAGTAATTCGATCCATTAAACAGCACGGATTGAGTCAGCCAATTCAATCCCCATCCCAGAAAACCCCACGGAGTGTGGGTGAAGGCCGTCATCGCGACCCCCAAGCCGAATCGCACCGCCGACGAGCCAAAAAACGATCCCAGTGCCCCCACCAGTGAAAATCCCGGATACGGAGAGACAGATTCCCCATAGACACTCCAGGGGTTGTAGGCCGGCACATACACCATCTGCGGATTCGCCGGTGCCAGCACGATGTTGCCCTGATCGTAGCTCATGCTTTCTTGCGGAGTGTTGTTGAGGTTTCCGGCTTGCTGCGCGCGCTGGCGCATCACCTGCACCGCTTCGAGCAGGTCCTGCGACTGGTTGTAATAGGCATCGCCAAGCTCGGAAGTCCAGTGAAGATTTTCATCCATCAGCGCGAGCACCTGCGGAAACGCGGTCAACGCCTTCACGCTGGGATCCCAGGGCTGGGCGTCGGCCGCGGCTGCAATCTGATCGGAAGACGCGTAGCCCTGCGCGCGCAGCCAATGGTCGGCATCCTCAACCTGCGCCGGATAGGTGGAGGCGGCCAGAACCTGCGCCAACAGCGCATCGGGATAAAGAGCGATGGGTGCCACCATTTGCTCGAGATCCTCCGCATTGAGCGGCTGAGGCTGCCCGGAATCCTGCTGCTCCTCCGCCTGATCATCGCTCTGGCTCGGGACTGGATAGGTCGGTTCTGCGTAAGGCTGTTCTGCGTAAGGCTGCGGCTGCGCGTTATCCTGCTCCTGTTGCCCATACCCCGGTTGTGGCTCGGGATAGCTTGGCTGCCCGTAACCAGATTGCGGTTGCGGCGCGTACGAATCGCCGTATTGCCCCTGGTATTGCGGCTGCTGCGCCGACAGCTCGGGCGCTAGAAACAGTGCAACGGCCACCGCGATGAGCCAGCTTGCGGCCCTTCCCGCTTGCGCGAATTCCTTTTTAAACGACGAGTATTCGAATAAGCTGGGGCCCGGATGGAAGAACTCAGCTGGCGCAAAACTCAGTGCGGGCAGGGGTTTTGGGGGATGCATGAATCGCCTTTCAGTGGCTCATACAGGCTTGCCGTTGGTCGGCAACCTGTATTTCTAGCCGCCGTCAGGTGATCTTTCGACCCGGCGGGAACTATCCACTATTTTAAACCCAGGGACTGGCGCGTTGTTTCGCGAGCCAGGAAAAAATCTGTGCTTTTTTTCGGCCCTTTTTTCCGCGGAAGAATTGTTAATCTCATACTGTTAATCTCATACTAAGGGTGGGCGTCCTGTCTGGTTTGCAGTTGCTCGGCCAGCTTCAACTCGCTCTCCGCTTCCTCTTTCTTTCCCATGTCGCGATACGCTTGCCCCAGCAGATGATGCGTGGTGG
This sequence comes from uncultured Acidobacteriota bacterium, assembly GCA_963756015.1. Taxonomy (GTDB): domain Bacteria; phylum Acidobacteriota; class Terriglobia; order Terriglobales; family Acidobacteriaceae; genus Sulfotelmatobacter. The sequence continues at coordinate 4,153,893 of CAVWMB010000006.1, read as the reverse complement.
GATTATTCGGATCCATCGTCGCCGCCCTCTGCAATGCCCGCACCGCCAGCTCGAACTCTCCCTTTTTTTCGAGCACTTTGCCCATCAGAATGTAAGGACCGGTCGAAGTGGAATCGAGCCACACCGACCGCTGCAAAAGCCTTTCGGCGTCGTCGAACTTCTGCATACGAGAGTAGGCGTCAGCCAGCTTGTAATAAGTGGCCGCATGCGCAGGATTGATGGCAAGCTCTTTCTGGAATTCCGCAATCGCTTCCGGTACACGGGACTTGTAAAGGTAAAGCTCTCCCAGCAAAAAGTGCGCCAGCGGCAGTTTCGGATCGAGCGCCACCGCCTTCTGCGCGTACTCTTCGGCAATAGGATCGAACTCCTGCCGCAACAACATGCGAGCCGTGAACAAATAGCTGGCGGCGGAGTCGGCGGGCACTTCAAACATTTTCGCAAAAGCCACACGCGCGTGCGGATAATCTTTCGTCTGGATGTAGCAGATCCCAAGAATGTAGGAAGCATCCACGTTGGCCCTGGGATACCAGGTCTGAACCTTTTCGAGAAGCGGAATTGCTTCCCCCGGATGTCCTCCCAGGTAATAGGAAAGGCCGAGCATCTGTATCGCCTCGCCGTTACTGACGTCAGTAGCGTTTGCCTTTTTCAGGGAATCAATCGCCTTGGCGTAGTCTCCTCTTTTGTAATAAGCCGTGCCCAGTTCGAGGTCCAGTCCCTTTGCATCGGGCGCATTCGCCTGCAGCCCTTGCAGCTCAGAGATGGCTTCATCGATTTTTCCTTGCTGCATTAGCAATCGAGCTCGTGCGAAATCGGCGGCCGTAGCAGTCGAAGTCTTAGCGGATTGCGCCCCGGGTGCTTCAGGAAGCGCGGATTGCTGTGCGAGCGCGACTGAAGCAATCAACGCGCAAGCCGAGATTTGGAAGCATCGCGCAACCGAGAAACGCCGCATCACTGGCTTCATGGGATTAGAGTACATCGCATCGTTTCGTTAGGCCACATGCGCGGCTTCCCTCGCGACCGCGCTGGCTTGTGGTTTTCCAGCGTGCTTACTGGCTCATCGCGCGTTGCAGTTCCTGCAGGTTCTCTTTGGCCAGAGCGTGATTCGGATTAATCTGAAGCGCGCGTTCGAAATGCGTCTTGGCTTCGGAGAAGCGCCCCAACTCGGCCAGCGCGCTGCCCAAATTCGCCTCGGCGTTCGCATCATTGGGCTGCAACTGCAACGCCAGAGCAAATTGTGCCGCAGCTCCAGCGAAATCGTTCTGCGACGCTAATGCGCTTCCCAGATTGTAGCGGGCATCAAAATAATCGGGCCTGGTTTTCAATGCCCGCGAAAGATAGGCAACAGCTCGGTCCGCCTTTCCAGAGGCCAGCAGCGCCGCTCCCAGAGCATTGTTGGCCGCAGCGTCCTCAGGTCTTAGGCGTAGTGCCAGTTCATATTCGCGTACCGCATCGTCTATTTCTTTTCTGGCTTCCAGCATAGCCGCGAGATTGTAGTGAGCTTCGAAGTCGGCTGGATTTTTTTCCACGTCATGTCGCGCCAGCGCTTCCTGCAGCAGCATGCGAGGATCGCCTTGCCTGGCGTCAAAATTCACCGGCAACACTTGCAGCCACAGGTGGCACATTTCGTCGGTTGAACGATTGCCCGCTTGCACCCGAACCGGCGGATGGTTGGGGTTCAGAGGATTGTCTTTGGAGTTGTCGTACACGTATCGCAGCGCCACGCTCGTGCCTTTCGGCAAAAAGACCGGCTCAGCATAACGATAGACCGCTTGCCAGTTCAGATCCCACCGCGGAATGTGGATCAGCGCTTTCTTCGTGCCGTCAGGCAGAGTCGCCGACGCCTGAATATCTTTGCCCAGATAATGCGCGTGCGGATAAATTGCCAGCAGATCGACATCAACTGGCAGTGTGAATTGATCCGTCACCAGAAAATCCTTATCCCCGGCGGGAATATCGAGCTTGATGTCGTTCTCCAGCTGCAGCAGCATCGGAAATTTGGTCGCCGGCTGCGAAGTGAAATATAGACCGATGCTGGGCTGAATGATTTCCGGCTTTCCCGAGGGTTGCATGTGCGTGTTCAGGATAAGATCCGTGCCTTTGTCCAGACGCAAAGCCATGCCGTCGGGTTCGAGGTAGGGAACGGTCCCTGGCTTCCAGAACAGCAAATGACTGTCCGGATCGAAAACCTGCGACTCGATGCGAATCTCCATGCCTCCAAAACCCGCGCCCGGCTCGGCTTCCCGGCGCCGCGATGATCCGCTGCGGTCCACGAGAATGTTGGCGTGGTGAATATAATGCTTGTCGCCGGGATGAATTTCGATTGCCTTCCCCCAGCGCGTTTCTGTGATCGGAACGCGAAAAATAAAATTCCAATACGTGTCTGTTCCCTGCGCCGGCAAAACCAGTGGTTTGAGCGCGGTAAGAATCAGGTCGGGGGTTCCGAGCCGCCAGCCTTCACTAACCTTCGGTTGCGGAGGCAGATCGGCCGGATTTCCCTCAACTTCGCCTTGCGCCACCCATCGCTGGATCAGATCGATTTGCTCTTTCGGAAGCCGAAGTTCATCCGCGAATTTCAGCTCCTGCGGCGCCGGCAACCACGGAGGCATCGTCCGCGCCTCGGTAACATCCGCAATCTGCCGGGCATGCCTCTTAACATCGGAGTAAGTCAGGAGTGAAAACGGTCCAGCCTCGCCCGGATGATGACAGGTGGCGCAAGAATGAAAAATGATGGGGGCGATATCGCGATCAAACGTTACCTGAGAATCCGCGCCGCCCGGGGAACTCGATTTCGAAACCAACGGCGCCTTGGCGAATAGCGTGCCCACAGCACCCGCTCCCGCCAGCAATGTCAGCGCCCACGCAAACCTTCGCGGCCAGTAATTCATTCTGCAACACATCGACATTTTCCGCTCGCGGGTCAAACTGAAATTCTAGGGCTGCCTTCGCCGGCTGTCTACACTGTTCGCCCTGCGCCTGCGGCTTCTCGGGCCGTTTCAAGGGCCGCAGTTCGCGGGGCTGCGATTCAACGCCTCCAGTAATTTTCTCGCCGAAACCAGATCAGGATTAAACTCCAGCACCCGACGCGTGTACGTGCGAGCTTCATCGAACTTCTCCGCCGCGCAATATGCTCGAGCCAGGTTGAGTCCGATGCTGCTTCTGGCCGGTGCGCGCTCAAACGCGTTCTTCCACAGTTTCACCGCGTCTGGCAGATCGCCGGCCTGCGCTTCAATCACGCCGAGATTGGTTGCGGCATCAACAAGGGTTGAATCCCGGGCCAGCGCCTTCTGATACAACTCGCGCGCCCGCTCGATTGATCCTCCCCTTTGTTCGCAATAAGCCAGCGCCGATAGCAGAACCGGATCGTCCGGCGATTGCTGAACCGCCTTGGCCAGTAGTTCCCTCGCCTTGGGCTCGGCCGCCGACATTCCGCTTTCGACCACCGATTCCCACGCAAGCGCCAGGTCTCGCGGATCGGGCTCAGCCTTGGGCTCGGGAAATGGCACCAGACGCGGCAAAGCCGGCGTCTCGGCGGCATTTTGCAGTAATTGCGGCGAAATCTGCGGCTGCCGCAGAATGCGATGGTCCGTCACCTCGGTATGCGCCACATCGGTGCTCAGCGATGTCGGCATGTGGCACGCGGTGCAATCCGGCCGCTCGGGATGATGCTTCGCTCCGAACGCCGCGCCGTGGCACGCCAGACATTTGCCTCGATAGAATGCAACCCGCTCCTCCGCCAAGGGCGACTGATGAGGATCGTGGCAACTGGTGCACGACATGGCGTCGCCCGACTTCTTTTTGCACTGGCTTTGCGCCAATGCTTCCACCTGGCTGACGGCGCCCAGTCCCGAACCATTGGCATCGACCAAAAGAAAATATCGCACGTAATCGGAGAGCGCATCGCCCGGCCGAAATTCGTACACGTGCCGTCCCGGCCGTTCGATCGCGGCCTTGCCTTCCAGGTGGCACTGCATGCAAATGTCGTCGCGCCGCGCCGGCGCCAGCTTGGCCGGATTTACGATGGCGGGATGTGCGGTGGTCCCGATTGCGCCGTCATTATCATGCGCAGCTCCGCCGCCGTGGCAGCGTTCGCACGCCACGCCATTGTGAGTGAACGGAGGCTCGGGATAGCGATTCTCTGTGCCCTCCGCCGGAGGCTTCATTCCGCTCACATGGCAGTGCAGACAGCTCGTGTAAGCCGGAAGATTCAGCGGCATCTCGCGCGCCGTCTGGTAGGCGGGAGCCATATCCCACACTTGTTTATTCGCATACCAGTTCACTGGAGACTCGAACAGGAATCCATCCGTCTCGAAAAGATAGCTGCGCCCTCGCCGTCCCGAGCCGATGTAATAAAGCAGCTCGCGCTTGCCGCGTAGTTGAGGATCGCCCGGCCGCTCAAAGCTTAACCAGGCGCGTCCCTTCTCCGCATAGATGCGATAGTGGACGCCAGATTCCTTATGCGTGAATTCGGCCGGCGTAAGCACATCGATCGCCGGGCCACTGGCGCGCGCCATCGCAGTCTGCTGGTAAGACTTGAAAATCGCGCCGTGGCAGCGAGCGCAAGCTTCATTCCCGGCATCACTGCTGTGGTTGGCGGCTTGGGCGCCCGCCGTCGCAGTCTTACTCCCCGCTCGATCTTGCCTCGCTGATCCGGCAGCAGACAATGCCACCGCGTAAAGTATCCCCACAGCCGCAGCCCGCACGCACCGCCATTCCCAACGCTTCACCTGTCCCTGCCTGTCAATGCGACCCCATTGTATGCGAGACAAAAAGAGGGAGTCCCGAAGGACTCCCTCTGAGAAAAGCTTGTCCACCGCTAGAAGATGACTTTCAGCGCGAATTCAAGCTGCCGCATACCGGTTGCCGACCCGGGCGTGGCATCGTGCTCGATGTCGGTAATAATGCCGGTAGATGGAAGGGCTGCTCCAGTTGGTGTTGGGCAATCGATGCAGGTTCCACCGTTCTGGTTATTGTTGAAGCCGAGCACGGGGTGATTGAAGACATTGAAAGCGTCCATGCGGAACTGAAGCTTTACACGCTCCAGCACGGCAAAGTTCTTCAGAATTGAGGCGTCGGCATAAAACACGCGAGGACCGGTGTAGCTGAAGACTCCCACGTTTCCAAGCTTGCCGTTCCCCGGATCGGTAAATGGGCCGGTGAGAGATGGCAATGCCGTGAAGAACTGCTCATACGGAGTGCCACTTCCCGAGATCTTGAGTCCGCTTGCGCCCGTGTGGAATGATCCTGTCCCCTTACTGGGACGGCATATGCCTACATCCTCTTCGCCACCGCATTCATTGGTGCTCGGTGTCCAGGGCAGACCGCTGCCCCAAGTCGTGGTGCCAGTAATTTGCCACCCTCCGATAATCAGATCTTCAGCTCGGCCCGCGTTGCCGACAAACATTTTTCCTTTGCCGAACGGCAATTCGTATACCACGTTGTTCACCCACACGCTGTCTCGCACCTGGTCATCCGGTCCGTAAGCGACAGCTGGGTCGTCGGGGTAATAGTTGTTGTCGTACTTGTAGGCGTGGGCGAAGGTATAGTGCGAAAGGAACTGCAGGCCATGGGCGAAACGTTTTTCCACCTTGATTTGGAGGGCATCGTATTTGCTGCTGGCGTCGTTGCCCAGGTAATTGTTCTCGTCTGTGGAGCAGCACTGCAGGACGCCAGGAATCAGGCGAGGAGGCACCGGGTCATTCGGAAACTCAGCCTTATACGCCGCCAAAGTGTTCGTGGTGTCGGGAAAACCGGAATAAGCAAAGGCGTTGAAATACGGCCGCCGGTACACTTGCGGTGTTTTGAGCGCGGCTGAACACGTTGGATCACCGCAGTACCCCACCATCGAGGGATTGTTGACGTTATAGGTGGGCCCATCACCAGCAAATATATGCGTGCCTTTGTTTCCGACGTAGGACACTTCGAGAGAAATAGTATTGGTCACCTGGCGCTGAACGGTTGCGTTCCACGCGTCGAGAGTTGGCAGACGCTGGGTGGTCGGACGGATATGAGGCTGCACGCAAAGTTGGGTATTTTGCCCAGCAGTGTTGAAAACCGGCTGTTGATAGCAGTTCGGTCCTGACACCGGCAACAGCCCGTTCCCGGGAATGGTTGGGAAGTTAAAGATCGGCGGACCCTGGGCCAACGTGAAAGCAGGAACCTCCTGGCTGGCGCCCTGGGCCAACTGGGCGGCAAGCACAGGCAGGGTCTGTGTGACCGTGTGTCCAAAGTTCGAGCCGAAAACTCCCATGTCGAAGCTGCGACCGTAACCCAGACGCACCACTGTTTTAAGATTCACCTGGTAAGCCACGCCGAAACGAGGAGCGAACGCATCCCACGCATTGTTAATATTTCCGTTCAGACCAATTCCGCCCTCGCCAGCCACGCGATCCTCGCCTTGAACTAGATTGGCGAATCCGCCCTTATCCTTGCCATTGACGTATTCCGGGAAATAAACTTCCCAGCGCAAGCCGTAGTTCAGGGTGAGCTTGGGAGTGATTCTCCAGGTATCCTGGCCGTAATAAAACATGCGATGCTGCCGTTCCGCTGCGTCCAGGCTGGTGCTCACGTAGCGGCTAACCTGAGTGACGTCGCCCAGCAGGAATGTCCCCAGGTCAAGCCCGCCTATACCGGCGTTTGAAGTCGTGCGGTAATCGAAGGTGTAATCTCCAGTGCGTCCGGCATCACTCGGCACACGGAGATTCATGGCGTAACGGAAATCCGCCCCGAACTTGAAGGTATGGTTCCCACGGATCTTGGTGATGTTACCCACCCACTGAAACTGCTGCTCACTCTCCGTGAGCGGGCAATTGCACCGAGCCACGCCCAAACCATCGCCAAAATTCAAAGTGGACTGCGAAAAGTTCCCGGCGTTCCCCGAAGAAGCAGACGGCGTCTGATTCAATATGAAGCCACCCAAACCGGACGTTTCAAGCGCTTGAGCGCCGGTAAGGTTCGCATTGGGGATGCCGAAGGCTGTCATCGGAGCCGTTCCGCTGTCCGGCTTTGATGCCACCGGATTGTACTTAAAATAGCCGAAGCGGAAGTCCCCCAGTAGCGTCGAGCTGAACGTTTTTGTCACTCCAGTGGCCAGACTGTAATTATGGGTGATGGAACTCCCGGACAAACCGCCCGGTCCAAATCCAACTCCCCCAAGCGGGCCGTACGACCCTTTTCCAGCAACGTTGAAAACGTCCCGGCTGAAGCGTCCGAAGATCTGGACCGTCGGAGCAGCAGTAAAGTCAATTCGCGTGTCGAAGCTGTCTTGTTTGAATGAGCCGTCGCCCGATGCGATAAAGTTATTGAATACTTGAGAATTGGTAGGCGCTGGAAATTCAGCGAGTACCGCCGCCGCCTGTTTCGAGATATTGCCAATCGGAATCTGGTTATTGGCGTACGCAGTGCGTCCGTTTCCCCCATCCCCGGGAACGGGTTGATAGACTTGCCCGCCTTGAACAGTCCCGCTGCCGCCTTGTTCTACTCCCAGATACTGGCTCAAATCGCAGAATCCCGTAGTGTTAGTCGCCGGGTTGCAAGTCTTTTCGACTTCCGCAGTGGGAACCGTCAGCAGGTTGGTCGCTCCGTTAGTTTCGCGGGTCCCTTGATAGTCGCCAAAGAAAAACAACTTGTTCTTGATGATGGGGCCACCGATGGTGCCACCGAACTGTTGCCACTTGTCCGAAGGAATGAATTTGCCAGTGATCGGATTCGCAGCGAACTGGGTGAAAGGATCGCGCGCAGCAGTCGCATCGGTGCGCCGGAACCAGAAACCCTCGCCATGAAAGTCGTTGCTGCCGGATTTGGTCTGCACAGTTACAACGCCGCCCAAAGCCTTGCCGAACTCCGCGTCATAGTTCTGCAAGTCGATCTTGGTTTCCTGAATGGCATCCAGATTCGGATTGACCACGATGATTCCCAGGATTGGGTCTTGGTTGTCGGTGCCATCCAACTCGAAAGCTGTGCCGCTGAAATGTTGGCCGTTCACGAAGATTTGCTGGCTGCCCTGGGGATTCTCCGTCGCCGCATGACTCCATCCCACCATCTTCTGTGTACCGGGCGAGAGCAGTTCAAACGAGGTAAAGTTGCGGTTCATGATGGGCAGATCTTCTACATACTTTTGGTTGAATTCGATCGACACGTCGGCGCGGTCTGTCTTGAGTTGCTCGGCTTCGCCGGTCACCTCGACTTGCTCGCTGGTCGAGCCCACCTGGAACTGACCGTCGATGTGAGTCGCCGTGTCGGCAGATACTGCAATATCTTTAAACTCGATTACTTTGAAGCCGGCCCCCTCGACCCGCACCGTGTACGGATCGGGAATGAGATGGGTGACCGTGTAGTTGCCGCTTTCGTTGGTGGTGGTCTGGTCGACAGACCCCTTGGCTTGATCTGTCACCGTGACCTTTGCGTTCGGGACCGCCGCACCCGAAGGATCAGTAATCGTTCCTGAGATGCTGCCAAAAACCGCTTGCCCAAATGCGATTGGCGTCCATAGACCACAGAGAAGCGCAAGTCCTGCAACGGCCGCAAGTGCTGACCTCTTCATGGAACTCCTCCTGGAACGGTTGTGTGAAAGCGATTGCCCCAAAACGACTGCCCCAAACGGACGGATGCTGTGTTGTTGTCCTGCAAGTGCTAGTACAAAAGCACTATTGGATTAAGTTTCATTAGGTTTTATAGCGTTACAGGCGTAAACTGCTTAAGCTGCAGCGACATACAGCATCGGTTACCCCTCTGTCACATGGCTTTGACGCATGGTTTCGCCGCTGGAAGGGAGCAATGCTTCCAGCAAACAGATAAACTTATTAATAGTCATAGCCTCCACAGTTCGGAATCGCTTTGCAAACTGCTTCGTTACCTCGCCGAACACTCCCTTGATCATCCCGGCGTAGCCCTCAAGGAATACCAGATTGCCACCGAAGTGCTCGGACGATCGGGCGGCTTCGATCCACAAAGCGACTCGACGGTTCGAGTGCAGGCCGGACGGCTGCGCATGAAACTGGCGGAGTACTATGCCCACGAAGGAACGGGCGATGCGGTTGTAGTCGAGTTGCCTAAAGGATCGTACGCTCTCACATTTCACGTACGAACCCCGACCTCCCGATTAACGGCAATGGCTCCGCGGGAAGATGGAGGCGATCGAACCACAACTACCGTGCCCTCCAAACGCGGCTGGGCCATCGCGGTCGTGGCGTTGTCCGTGTTGCTGGCGGCGGCAGTGGTGACAAGTGCACTGCTGCTCGCGGGTCGCGCTCACTTGCAATCGAGCTCCAGGTCACCCGTACCAGTTCCCTACCAGGTCTTCTGGAGTCGATTTGTGAGCGGCGCACAGCCGCCATGGGTAATCTTCAGCAATGGAAATTTCGTCGGTCGCCCGGAAACCGGCATGCGCTATTTCAACGCTGCGGTGGATTCGCGAGCCTTCATCCTCGATCATTACACCGGTGTGGGAGAGGTGCTGGCGGTCCACCAACTCGATCGTGTCTTCGTTCAGCTCAACCACCAGCTGCGAATCAAACGCGGCAGCCTGTTTTCGCTGGACGATGCCAAGAACAACGATCTTATTTTTGTCGGCTCGCCGGCTGAAAACCTCACTCTTCTCGATCTCCCCGGAACTCAGGACTTTATCTTTCAGCGCGTCGCTTCAGGACCCCGCAAGGGAGACCTGGGCGTGGTCAATGTCCACCCGCAGGCCGGTGAGCCGCCAATATTTCTGGCCAGCCCCTCCAGCCAGCCGACTACCGAGGATTATGCCGTCATCGCATTAGTGCCCGGCATCGACCCGGCCCGGTCGGTCCTGATCCTGGCAGGCACCACCACGTTCGGTACCCAGGCCGCCGCGGAATATGTATGTCGCGAGGATTCGCTGGCCCAATTATTGCGCCGGCTGGGAATCTCCAAGGCCGAAGACATGAAGCCGTTTGAGGCCCTGCTGCGCGTGAAAGTTACCCACGGGGTTCCGGTGATCGCCGATCTGGTGGCCGTACGCGAGCGAGGGATTTAGGTTTTTCGCCCAGACGCCGGCCTTGCGCTTACGCCTACTGAACCGGGTTCAGCGGCGGCACCAGATGGGAATCCAACTCGGCCGCTTTCCGGTACTCCCCGCTCGCCTCATCCTTTAGGCCTTTCTGACTCAGCGCCAAACCCAGTTCGTAGTGCGCCAGCGCGTAGGAGGGAGTCGCGCGAATCGCGGCGCGGAACTGCGATATGGCTCCATCAAGATCACCGGCGTTGAGCAACCGGCGGCCGGAATTGGTGGCAAACGTTGCTGCCTGCAGATCGGTTTTCTGCTTCGCCATGGCCGCGCCGGCTTTACTTTCGGCAGCAGCGCCGGCGCTGTCTCCCAGTTGCCGCAGCACCCCGGCTAGGGTAGTGTGAGCCCCCGCGAAATCCGGATCGAGTTGAATCGCGCGGCGCAAGGCATCCGCTGCCTCGGGCAATTTGTTCATCTGTTTCAAAACCGTGCCCAGCGTGTAGTAGGCTTCCGCGTAGGTTGGTTGAACCTTGATGGCCTGCTGCAACTCGTCCGCCGCCGCCGGAAAATCTCCCGACTGCCATAGCGTGACTCCCAGGCTGTAATAAGCGTCCGCCAATTTCGGATCCAGACGAATCGCTTCCTTCCATTCCGCGATCGCGGCGGTAAGGTTGTCTGAAAGTTTCAGAGCAAGAGCCAGATCATGGTGCAGGCTGGCCTTTTCCGGATCAAGCTTCAACGCCGCGTGAAACTGATCGATCGCCGCGGCGAAATCGGTTTTTTGCAAATACGCCGTCCCCAGGTTGCCCTGAAATCCGGCATCGTCAGGATGAAGCCGGATCGCTTCCTGAAACTCCTTGATGGCTGCGTCCGCATCTCCGCGCTGCAGCAGAGCCAGCGCAAGATTGTTGTGGGCTTCGGCGTCGCCCGGAGTAAGCGCAACCACTTTGCGGAAGGCGGCCACTGCGCGTTCGGAATCGCCGCGCCGCTGCACCACGAGTCCGTAGCGAGTCTGCATGGCGGCGGCGTCTGGCTGCAGCTCTGCAGCGTGCTGATACGAAGTTATTGCTTCGTCCGCGTTGCCTTCGGCTTCCAGCGCTTCTCCGCGGTAATACCAGGCCGCCCCGTCCTTCGGATCAAGCTGCACCGCACGCTCCAACATCGCTTGAGCCTGCTTCGCATCTCCCTCGCTGAACAGCGCGGCCCCCAAGTGGAAGTACGCCGGCTCATAGTCCGGTTTGAGGGTCAGATCTTGTCGAAATTCCTTTTCCGCATCCCCAAACCTTGATTCCTGGGCGAAGAGCGATCCAAGTTCATCGTGCAACTCCGCTTGATTGGGTTCGAGCAGAATGGCTTGCTTGAACTCCGCGACGGCGTCATCAGTTTTATTTTGCAGGCTGAGGGCGCGTCCCAACGCCTGATGAGCTTGCCACTGCTTGGGAGCGAATTGCACGGCCAGGCGAAACTCAACGATTGCGTCATCGAGTTGTCCTTTGGCTTCTAGAGCCTGGGCGAGATAGGCGTGAGCGATTGCCAATGAGGGCCGTAGACTCACCAAACGGCGAAAGTGTGCGATGGCCTCATCCGCTTCTCCCTGCTGCAGCAGAACTTGACCCAGCATATTTTGAGCATCCGCATCGCGGGGATTGGCTTTTACCGCTTTTTCGAAGGCTGCTTGAGCGGCCGGCAAGTCGCCTCGATGAAATGCGGCAACCCCAGCTCTGTAGGGCGCTGAAGCGCTGGGGGTCGAAGGCTCAGCGTTCGTCGACTTTGTCTGAGCGAATGCGGCTGCCGCAACCCATACGATTGCGAGAACCAGCAAACTGGCGGAGAATCGGAGGGCACGCATCAGGGTCGGGACAAATGCATCTCTAAAACTCACAACTGGTCGACATCAACCGTCACGGTCGCGATGATCCATTCTATACATTCCAAGGTCGCCATAAAGCTGCTGGCGCTGATATTGGCGCTGGCCTCACAGGAGAGTTCGGTCTTGCCCTTTGGGAAGTGGCAGCGGGGCAGCGAAAGTCCCATCCTCTCTCCGCGCGGCAACGCATGGGAATCTGCCGGCACGTTTAATCCCGCGGTGATTTTTCGCGACGGCAAAATCGTCATGCTCTACCGCGCCCAGGACAAATGCGGCACTTCGAGCCTGGGCTATGCCGAGAGTTCGGATGGAATCCATTTCACACGCCGCAGTGAGCCCGTTTTTTCGGCCGAAGAAGTTTACGAAAAAGATGGAGGCGTCGAAGATCCCAGGCTGGTTCAGTTCGGCGATACCTACTATCTGACCTATACCGGCTACAACAAAAAAGATGCGCAACTCTGCCTGGCGACCTCCAAAGATCTTATCCACTGGCAGCGAAAAGGCGTGATCCTTCCGGCTTACCAGGGAAACTGGAATGTTCGCTGGACAAAGTCGGGAGCGATTGTGCCCGAGAAAATCGCCGGTAAATACTGGATGTACTTCCTGGGAACAAGCGCGGACAACAAAGATCAGATGGGACTCGCCTCCTCCACGGATCTTTTGCACTGGACCGAAGCCACCACCGTGCCCGTGTTGCCGGTGAGGCCGGGGGAATTTGATTCTCGCGTCGCCGAGCCCGGACCTCCGCCCATCCTTACGCCGAAGGAAATTATTCTTATCTACAACGGCGCCGACGATAACCTCGTCTACCGCACCGGCGTCGCGATTTTCGATCGCAACCACCCGCAAACCCTCATCTACCGCACCGGGGTTCCCATCTTCGCTCCGGAAAAACAATGGGAAAAAGTGGGGCAGGTTCCGAATGTCGTATTCGTCGAAGGCATGGTGCAGCAGGGAAAACGATATCTCTTTTATTATGGCGGCGCAGACACCAATATCGGCGTTGCCCAGGCGGATGCGGTGTTGTTCACGGACCACGCCAGCTTGCCTGAGCATTGACCGCAGCCTCCGTGCACCCTAACATCAAAACCTATCGCCCCGTTTATTTTGCGATCACGTATTTCGAATCATGCCACTTGCGATCATGGGCTTGAGCACTCATCGCTGTTTCGCTCTTCCGCGTGTCCTCAACCAGATCGCCTACTTTTCATCGCTGCTATTTTTTCCGTTCGTCATTCAGGCGCAACAGCCAAAGCTCTCGCCCGCAGCCAAGCCCATCGCGGACTTCACCGATGTCGCCAGGAAAGCCGGGCTCACCATGCAGGAAATCTTCGGCGGCATTGAAACCAAGAAATACATCATTGAGACCACCGGCACCGGCGTCGCCATCTTCGATTACGACAACGATGGCTGGCCCGACATTTTTCTGGTGAACGGCACCCGGCTCGACCGGATGCCCTCGGGAGAAGCTCCGAGCAATCATCTCTACCGCAACAACCACGACGGCACCTTCACCGACGTTACTGTGAAAGCCGGCCTCGTCGCCACCGGCTGGGGCCAGGGCGTGTGCGTGGGAGACTACGACAACGACGGCTGGGAAGATCTCTACATTACCTATTACGGAAAAAATCGCCTCTATCACAACCGCAGCGGCGTTTTCACTGAGGTTGCCGAGAAAGCCGGAGTCGCCGGCTCGGGAAAAGCATGGGGCTCAGGCTGCGCCTTTGTCGATTACGATCGCGATGGCAAGCTCGACCTGATGGTCGCCAACTACGTCGACTTCGATCTCACCACCGCGCCCGCGCCCGGGGAGCGCGCCTCCTGTATATGGAAAGGCGTTCCCGTGATGTGCGGCCCGCGCGGCCTGCCCGGCGCGAAAAATATTCTCTACCACAACAAGGGCGACGGCACATTCGAAAATGTCACTACCAAGGCCCACATCGATCGCACCGACGGCCACTACGCCTTCAGCGTATCTACTTTCGATTTCGATGAAGATGGCTGGCCCGATATTTTTGTCGCCTGCGACAGCACTCCCAGCATCCTCTACCACAACAACCGCGATGGAACTTTCACCGATGTCGCCGTGACCGCGGGCGCGGCCTTCAACGAGGATGGACGCGAGCAGGCAGGCATGGGATCGACCATCGCCGACTACAACGGCGATGGCCATCTCGATATTTTCAAGACAAATTTTTCCGACGATACTTCTACCCTGTATCGCAACAACGGTGATGGAACCTTCACCGATGCAACCTCCGCCGCGGGTCTTGGTTTGTACACGCAGTATCTCGGTTGGGGCACCATGTTTTTCGACTTCGACAACGACGGCTGGCCCGATTTGATTCTGGTAAACGGCCACGTCTATCCCGAAGTCGACAGCCAGCATTTGGGCAGCAGCTACAAAGAACCTCGCATTCTTTACCACAATAACGGGGACGGAACTTTCACTGATATTTCGGCCGCAGCCGGCGCCGCCATCACCACCGCAGCTTCCTCTCGCGGCCTGGCGGTCGGAGATCTCTGGAACGATGGCAAAATTTCCGCGGTGATCAGCAACATGAATGCTGCTCCCAGTCTGCTGGTGAACCAGATTCGGAGCCCGAACCACTGGATCGCCATTCGCACCGTGGGAACAAAATCAAATCGTGACGGCATCGGCGCGCGTATTCTGGTCAAAGCCGGATCGCGTGTTCTGGTAAACGAGGTCCGCAGCGGCTCCAGCTACATTTCAAATAGTGATATGAGAGTGCACTTCGGATTGGGAAGCCTGGCCAAAGTCGATTGGATCGAGATCCACTGGCCCAGCGGCCTGGCCGAGCGTTTCACCAATCCGTCGGTCGATGCCATTCACACCTTGAAGGAAGCATCAGGTACGCCCGTACCAGCGGACGCGAAGAAGAAACACTGATCGCCCACCGAAGCCTGATCCCTTTCAGTACAGCGGAGACTCTCCCGGTGGCCGGGTCTTCCACCGACGGTGCACCCACAGCCATTGCTCCGGATATTTCCGCACATACTCTCCAATGATGGTCGTGAATCTCTGGGTGTTCGCCTGAATGTCGGCCTCCAGGTCGCCACTTCGCACCAACTCCACTTCCGGATCAAAACGTAGCCGGTATTTTCCCAGCTCTGCATCCCAAATCGTAAACGTTGGCACCACCGCCGCGCCGGTGCGCAACGCAATCCGGGCCAGTCCGCTGGCCGTGCATGCAGGAATTCCCAAAAAATCCACGAAGATGCCCTGCGGCGGAGTCATGTTCGTATCCATCAACATGCCCACCACTTCACCCGCCTTCATTGCGGAAAGCAACCCGCGCACAAAATCGTCTTTATCAACCGCCTTGTTTCCGTGCATGGTGCGATAGCGCAGGATCAGCCGGCCCAGATATTCGTTATCCATGCCCCGCATGATCACGTGCATCCAGTGGCCATGCATCGAAAGCACAAACGAAGAAAGCTCCCATCCGCCAAAATGTCCGGCAAACAAAAGCACGCCCTGGCCGCGAGCGTGCGCACGCTGGTAATTCTCGAAGCCGTCGTACACCACCACCTGCTCCACGTTCTCCAGCGTATAGCTCGGAAAATGACATACCTCGGCCAATTGCCGCCCCAGCGAGGTAAACTCCCCGCGCAGAATCCGCCTGCGCTCCGCCTCACTTTTTTCCGGAAACACCATGGCGAGATTGCGCATTCCTACCTGCCGCAATCGCACGTGCAGAAGATAAACAAGCCGAGCCAAACCGATGCCCGCAGCTCGAGCCAGCGGCCGGGGCAACACGCCGAGAATTTTTATGAACGGCCAGGCTGCCGCGTACTCAAGTCGCTGCCGCATCGGGAAGCGTGACGCTACCACTGTCCCGAATTATTTGCAAAGCCAAGCGACAAAGCCACGTACGCTCCCGGTTGAAGAAGAGTGCAAGTCAGTAAAGAGCCTCGACCCGCTTCCGTCTCGAGGCCTGAAAGCAGAAACCTATTTTGCCGCCGCCTGCGCCCAATTCGACAGCGAGGTCAGGAATGCGTTCGCTCCAGCCGGCGGATCAATCTCTCCGGTCAGCGAGGTCCGGAACGGCACCATACGCCCGTAAAACTCGCGTGTAGTGTCTTTGTCCTGTTTAATGACAGCGCCGTTTAAGCTCACTCCGGCAAATAGACCCCGAGCGCGCGAGTAGGTCAGCACCTCGGCTCGCATCTTCCAGTCCGTATTGCCCTCGGCATGGCGCCCCACCGGGCCCGCCGCAACCGAGGCGTCGGCACCCAGCGCGAACTGGCTCGAGAGCAGATGCCTCATCCCGTCCTTATTCATGATCAGCATCACCAGGTCCACCGCTTGCCCGCCGATCTGAAAACCGAAACTGCCGCCCGTCACCACAAAAAATGCCGGCGTGCTCCATCCTTTCGGGGTTCGGCAACTGGCCAGCCCGCGGCCGTACTTCCCGCCCACAATAAATCCGCCCTTCAACAACGAGGGCACCACCGCCACGCACTCCGCTGAGCCCAACACTTCCTGCGGAATCCCTTTATCCGGCGCTCCCTGAATTTCGTTTAGCACGTCCGCTGCCGCCTGGACCCGGTCGGACGCCTTCGTCTCTTTGGTTTCATCGTCCACTGCAAAAGCGAAACAGCCTAGACACACGATCAGAATCAACAGCAAAAGTTTTTTCATTGTTCCTCGTCACACAAAATTCTCTGGGATCTTGGTATTTGGATTGTAAACGATGGAAGGCACGCTTGGATGCGCCGCTCAAAATCAAAGTGAAAAGAAGGAAAAGAAGGAAAAGAAGACCAAGAAGGCAAAAAAATCGGGGCTGAAAGTGGTGACCCTAATCGCCACTCCCAACCCCGTCTCCCAGGTTCTGTGGTAGGTGACGCGAGTATGCGTCTGCCCCGATTTCCCTACAAGATCACCAAGGTCAATGTCCTGAAGTAACCCAAGTCACGCCGGGAAAACCCCGTAGAATCAGGCCCCGCCCAAACCCGCAACCCTTGAAAATGTCCTCGTTACTTCGCCGCTACCAGCGAATGCGTGATCGCGTGCACCGATAGCGCAATCCGGTTCTGCACCCCCACTTTCCGCATCAGCTTCGCTACGTGCGCTTTCACGGTGCGCTCTTCAATGCCTAACTGCGCGCCAATCTCTTTGTTGGAGCGGCCCGCGACCAGCATCTCCAGCACTTCTTTTTCGCGGTCGGTAAAGGTGACGCGGCCGGCCGGAAAGATTCTGCCCGGCGCCGATGACACCCGCTCAATGAACATGGAAAGCACTTTGCGCGGCGCCCACACCGATCCCTGACTCACAATCCGAATGGCTTGTACAAATTCCGCCGGCGAGGCTGCCTCGTCCACATACCCCTTGGCTCCGGAAGCGATGGCCTTCAGAATGGTTTCTTCGTCCACTCCCGACCCGGTCACAATAATTCGCAGATCGGGGCGGGTCGCCTTCAGGCTCGCCATTACATCAAACAAATTTTGGCCGGAGCGATTTCCCAGCAGGATCAGGTCCACGTCCTGCAACGTGGAAATCTCGGGCAGGCTGGCGGAGATCAATTCGAACTCAGGCTCGGTGTCGAACAAGGCGCGAAATCCCACGAACCTTAGCGGGTCGCTCTCCACCACGGCGATTTTGATGACCGGTTTTCTCGCTACTGCTGCTTTCATAGGTTTCCCTGTAGGGCGTAGTTACGTAACTAGAGCATAGCGGCAATTGCCCCTTGTGCAAACAGAAGATGACCGAAGTGAAATTACGGGAGTAACATGAAAAACAAGGGGGTTAAACCCTCCAGCAGCCGAGGTTGGCGGCAAGTTCCAGCGCCTCAACTCGCGGAGACAATTCAGCATGAGACAAAGCTTCCTTCATTCGCTCGCCATCATTGGCGCCCTCGCACTCGCATTTTCTGCCCTATTGGCGCCGTTTTCAGCCCTGGCCGCTCAGGCTCCGACCCCCGCCTACCAGCCAAAATTTAAAGGCGACCCCGCCCGTTCGGATTCCGAAGCGGCCGCTCTGGCTTACATGCGCGTCGTAATCCGCGCTCAGCATCAGTTCAACAAGCAGTACGGGCACTACGCCACCACTCTCGCCGAACTCGTTCATTCCGGGTCGTTCACCAAGCGCATGGTCAACCCCGACCGCGGCGACTACATTGCCAGCTTCGAAGGAAAGAAAGACAGCTACGTTCTGCGCATGACTCCCAACCAGCTCGACGCCACCCATCGCTCGTTCTACGCCGAAGACGACGGCAAAATCCACGCTGACGAAGAAAAGCCCGCCGACGACAAGTCGCCCGTCGTGAAGTAGCTCGGGAATTCATTTTAAAATTTGTCATCCTGAGCGAAGTCGAAGGATCCCTGGCCCGGATGCGTCACCCTCGGCCAAGCCAGGCGTTTCCGATTCGACCCTTTTTTCTCGCGACAAATTAATCGGTCGCAACTTCGGTTTATGATGGATTAGAGAAATCATTCTAGAAAAAGAAACAACGGAGGAAACAATGCCCCCTTCCATCGGCGCCCCGGCCCCAGAATTCACATTGAAAGATCAGGATCAAAAAGAAGTGAAGCTCAGCGACTACCGCGGCAAGAAGCGCGTGGTCCTGGTTTTCTATCCCCTCGACTGGAGTCCGGTCTGCACCAAAGAGCACGCCTGCATGGTCAATGATAAAAAGCAATTCGAAGACCTCGACGCCCAGGTCCTCGGTCTCAGCGTGGACAGCGTGTGGTCGCACAAGGCCTACGCCGATAAAATGGGCATCCACTATCCGCTGCTCGCCGATTTCCAACCGCGCGGCGCCGTCGCATCAAAATACGGCGTCTATCTGGAAGATAAAGGCATCACCGGCCGCGCCATCTTCATCATCGACCGCGATGGCAAACTCGCCTGGCACAAAAACTATGACATTCCCGTCGTGCCGGACATAAAAGAAGTTTCGCAGGCGCTGGCCGGAGTCAAATAGAAATCCGAGGCTGCCCCATCCTCATCGCTCTCTTGACGACAGGGTGGGGATTTTGACTTCCTATGCTCCCGCCTTAACCTCCGTCGCTTTCCCGCCGCTGTAAGTCACCACCAGCGGCTTGCCTCCGTTCGGATAGCGCACGGTTTTGTCCGCCGACGATGCCCCCGCGTCCGGCACACCCATCCCGACCGCGAAATCCGCCTGCAATTCATTCATGCCCGGCTTCACTGCATGCTGCGCCACCGCCTGCCAAATATCCGCCGGCCAATGCTTGTACAAGTCGTGCGGATCTTCCACGTAAAACATCTCGTCCGAATAAATCTTGTACTGCCCACTCCCGCTCTCGAACCCGACCGGCACCGCATAACTATGTCCATCTTTTTCAAACGTGGCCACCACCTGCCTCCGCCCGCCTGGCGCTGGCACCGCCATTACATCTTTGATATCCAGGCGCTCGATCGGACCGAGCACTCCGGCGTCGTGCGCAAAGTCGACAGTCTTTACCACCGGGACGTACCGGTAATAGGTATACCGGTATCCTTCTTTCACCCACACCGGCTGCTGCGTCAACTGCTGCGCCGATTGCAAGTCAAAGGGATGAAGCTTTTTCGGCATGACGTAATAATCGGCATTCGCATAACCGGCGTTCTTGGCCTGGTGCTGCTGCTGCGCCGCCAGATAATCCTCATGCCGCTGGTAAAGGATGTAGCCGGTGCGCCCGGCCACCGCCAACAGTGCCAGCGCCAAAGCAATTTGAATCCTCTTCTTTGCCTCTTCGCTCATCATGCGCAAAAACTCTATCAGATCGCAGCCGGCAAGGGCATCGAGTCTATTCCTGCATGGGAAGTTGCGTTACACTAAGAAAGAAGCCAGTATTTCGATCAAAGCCCGTGGCCGGATACCGGGAGTCGGATTCGCCGCAGAAGGAAACCTCAATGCCCCCTGTCACCGAGCAAGATGTCTTGAGCGCGCTGAAAAGTTGCTACGATCCCGAGATTCCCGTCAATATCGTCGACCTCGGCCTTATCTACACCGTCAACTTCGCCCCCGCGCCCGGCGCTACGCCGGAAGAAGCCAAACAGGATGTCACCGTTGACATGACTCTCACCGCGCAAGGCTGTCCCGAGCACGTCAACATCAGGGCGCAAGTCCAATCGCGCCTCGAGCAATTGCCGGGCATCCGCAACGCGAACGTCAATGTGGTTTGGACTCCCGCCTGGACGCCCGAACGCCTCAGCCCTGACGCTCGTAAACAACTAGGAATCGAGTAAACTCGCGTCCCGTGGGCGACTGGACTCCCTTGCAGCGTCAGTTGAGCCGAAGCAGAGTACACCCATCCATGTCCCCGCAGCCGGAGACGTTCTCATTAAAGTTCTATACTCCGAGAGCTCTATACTCCGAGCTCACCCCAATCCAACACTCCCTGGTCGGAAATACGCTTGCCGGCACGTCCCGCCATTTCCATCACTCTCATGCCGCGGTCGAAATAATCCGGCAGCGACCTTCGCACTTTTTCAAACCTGTCTGGATACTCCGCCGCCAGCACCGCCAGCCCAATCCCGGTTGCCAGCACGCCGGCCGGATACTTCTTCTTCAAAAATAAAACCGTCGCCGCGGTAATCGACCCCGCCACCAGCGCTTTCTTCCACGCTTCCATATCTCTCCTGCGAAATATATTCCTCATGTGATTTTACCCCCTGCTTATTGAATTATCACGCCACCTAGTTCCGATGCCGGTTCCTTCTCCAGTGTTGTCACGCTCTTCGTGCCGCGCCGCACCACAAGCACCAATCTCAGCCCACGCGCGTCCTTATATACTGCTCCCTTCACCCTGAGGGCCCCAATGTCCAATCGCCATTTCTCGATCTGCAAACTGTCCATCTGCAAACTGTCCATCCGCAAACCTTCGATCGGCAAAATATTTCTCCATCCGGCAGTCCGCACAACCCTGGCAGCTCTGATTCTTTCCTGCGCGCTGGGCGCTCAAACCAAGCCCCGGGCGCGTGATCTCGGCGTTCCTTTCGATGGAACTCCCGGCCCCAACAACGCCATTACTGACGTCAAAGGTGTTGAAGTCGGCCACACCACGCTCATCTCCGGCGAAGGCAAGCTCGTAGTTGGAAAAGGCCCGGTGCGCACCGGCGTCACCGCCATTCATCCGCGCGGCAAAACCAGCAACGACGCCGTTTTTGCCGCCTGGTTCACCCTCAACGGCAACGGCGAAATGACCGGCACCACCTGGGTCGAAGACTCCGGCTTTCTCAACGGCCCCGTTATGATCACCAACACGCACAGCGTGGGCGTCGTCCGCGATGCGGTTATCGCCTGGAAAGTGAAGCATGGCACGCCCGATATGGAGGGCTACTGGTGGTCTCTGCCCGTCGTCGCCGAAACCTGGGACGGCTGGCTCAACGACATTAACGGATTCCACGTCCATCCCGAAGACGCCTGGCACGCCCTTGACGTGGCACACTCCGGCCCAGTCGAAGAGGGCAACGTGGGAGGTGGAACCGGAATGATCTGCAATGAGTTCAAAGGCGGCATCGGCACCTCTTCCCGCGTGCTCGACGCTAAAGCTGGAGGCTACACCGTCGGTGTGCTGGTCCAGTGCAACTACGGACGCCGCGACCAGCTCCGCATCGCCGGCGTTCCCGTCGGCAAAGAGATTCCCGAAAAGCCCGCTTACGGCAGCGACACCGGCTCCATTATCGTGATCGTCGCCACCGACGCCCCGCTGATTCCCACACAACTCAAGCGGGTCGCGAGAAAAGTCTCGCTTGGCCTCGGCCGCGACGGCAGCTACTCCGGCGATGGCTCCGGCGACATCTTTCTCGCCTTCTCCACCGCCAACCCCGGAGCGGTCGGCAGCAAGGGCTTGCACCAGCTCACCATGCTGCCCAACGACTCGCTCGACCCAATTTTTCTGGCCACCGTGCAAGCCACCGAGGAAGCCGTGGTCAACGCCATGGTCGCCGCTGAAACCATGAAAGGCATCGACGATCACGAAGTCATCGCGCTCCCGCACGACCGCCTCCGCGAAGTATTAAAAAAATACAACCGCCTCGAAAAATAAACTTCATCCGCCCTGCGGTCGCGGCGCATCCTGGCGGTTTCCGCTTTACTACGGCACAACACCTTCCACAATAAACATGCGGCCCTTCACGGCGCTTAGCCGGATCGGCTTGATCGCCTGATAAGCTGGCGAGTCATACCAGGCGCGCGCCCGCTCCTCGCTATCAAAAGCGATTACGACGATTCCCTGCGGCGGCGCGTCGCCATCGAGGCTCTGGCTCTTGCCACGAGTCAAAAAGTGGTAGTGGCCCTTGAAAGGCGCCAGCGTGCCCCCGACCTGTTCTCCATATTTCTTGATGGCAGTGGGGTCGGTAATAGCATCGGCTTCCGAAATAATGTAGGCAGGAGGCGCCTTGACCTCCTGGGCATGAATCGCCCTTCCGGCCAAAACGCCGATCAATAGACTAGCCAGCACTGCCAGAACAAATTTGTGATTGATTTTCACAGTCCATTCCTCCGAGATCTCCGTTACCCTCTCAAGAACTGGGCATTGGCGTCTTGTAAGAATGTGAACTCCGCCCAACCTCTGATCGGACGGTGCGGTCTTAATTATTGGCCACCCTTGACCAGATAGGCGTGGGGTGAGATGCCTGAGAAAGTTCGAAACTCATTGGCCAAATGCGACTGATCGCAGAAGCCCCCAGCCAGGGCCAGGTCAGCCCAGTCCACGGGTGCGCCCGTGGCGATCTGACGCATTACTGATTGAAACCGGTGAAGCCGGCAAAAGAGCTTGGGCGTCAGCCCGACCTGTTCCCGGAACAACTGGGCAAAGCGACGGCGACTGAGACCGGTTTCTTTCACCACCCCGAGGACGCGGCGCAGGTGCGGCGCGCGCCCAAACTCCCCCAGCGCATATCTCACGGCGGCATGCAACTCGAGCGGCCGGTTCATCCGCTCCAGAAGCGCCATTTCCAAAACCTGAAACTTCCCCGCGGCGGTGCTGGCTTCTCGCAGGCGGTCCCGCACTCGGTCGGCTCGGGAACCCCACAGTCGTTCGAGCGGCACTCTCTCGTTGTAAAAGACGTCGGCGGGAGCGTCAAAGAAGGTTCGCGCCCCACCCGGGCGAAAAAGCACCCCCATCGCCGTCTGGAGCGCCTTCGTCTCAACTACCACGCAATGCGTTTCTATTCCGACCACCAGCGACGATGCCCCCCGGCCCACCTCCCAATTCGCAGCCGCCACGCCTCCGATGGGGCTGTCAGAAAGGCTAAAGAAGAGCTGAAACCTTCCGTGCGGCAGTAACCGTCCCTTGTGATCACCCCCGCCGTGCCCGTCACAATACCAAAGCTGCTCAACGTAGGCGCCTAACCGCCCCACCGGCTTTTGGGTTACCCGCATGCCGCCCATCACAACACAACCCCGCTGGCCGAAGCAAACTCCTAAATTGCCCGGAGCATTCCTGAGGAGGTTCTGCGCGGCATTCCCACTTTGGAACTCTCCCATCGTTACCTTCGCCGCCCCACCCCCGTGTCTTTCGCTTCCTGGCCGAAAGACTACACTCGAATTGTGAAGCGCCTCTACACCATCGCCCGCGTCAAGGGAGGCATGAAGTTCACCTGCTCCCACTGCGCGCACCACGTCAGCACCCTCGACTTCGATGCCCGTGACGGCAACCTCCGCACCCAGGCCGCTACCGCCATCAACCAGCACGCCACCAAAGTCCACCACGAACCCGTGATGTTCTCCTCGCTCGACACCCAGCAACGCCTCTGGCGTGGCTGAGCCATCCCCACAATCGAAATAACACTTTTCGTACGTCCCACCCCGCGCACTGGTTTCCGAATCCCTGCGGGCGCGATGCGCTTTCCCCCGAAAGCGCACCCACCCGTGCCGGATCAGTCCCCTCAAGAGCGGCGTATTTCTTTTCCCCCATTTTTTTTCTCGAAGCATTCATAGACGAGCCAATACTCGAATCCCGCAACGCCACCGGCTGCTTACCTTTCCTTCTTGACGTGGCGAACTACTCCCGGGAGCGGCTCGTTTCCGAAATGGTTGGAGCCCGGAGATCCAAAAGTCAGGGCGATATTTGAATATTCGACGATGCTTCCGCCCGTAACCACTATCAACAGCGGCGTGGGTGAAACCGGCGCCGTGTTTCCATTGAGCGTGACCGTTGCTGCTGGGCCGTATACCTGAAATCCTCCGCCCGCCAGCAGCGTGACCTCGCCCTGAATCACAGTGATATGGTGCGTATGGGCGCCTCTGGAGTCCGGATCAAAATCCCCCCCGTTCTTGGTTATCGCCCATCCATCGGACAGCTCCATGTTCAGCGCTGCCGAAAAATCTGCCTTGCCTGACTCTCTGTTTACCTTCATCGACCACGGACCGCGAACTTCATACGGGCCCGTTGTAGTGGTTTGGGGCGAATATGCATTGATCACCCCGCTAAGTCTTTCACATCTCGGATTCTGCGCCAGCGCAACCATGCTTGCCGCCACTACCAGAAGCCCGATCTGTGCCGCACCCCACAAATTCCTACTCTTCATGACAGACCTCCAAGTCTGAGTTTTTGCCGTCGCGTTTATCGCTGAAAGCCGTCGGCCATGCAATGCAGGTCCCATGAAGGAGAGATAAAGATTAGATAACCCCCTAAGTTACTGGCACAGTTGCTTCTTGCCGGATTATGGGGCATCATTTCGAGCACGCACGTCGCAAGCATGCGAGGGCTTTACGCTCCAGGAATTCCGCTTCGGCGATTTCACACTCGATCAGTCGCGTTATCGACTGCAACGGGGCGCAGACTTTCTGCGCCTGGAAAAGCTGCCGATGGAGTTGCTGATCCTGCTGTTGCAACGCCGCGGCGAGCTGGTGTCGCGCGAGGAGATTGCCGGCTGCCTCTGGGGCAAGGACGTCTTCCTGGATGTCGATCACAGCATTAACACTGCCGTCCGCAAGATCCGCATGGTGCTCCGGGATGACCCGGACAAACCCCGATTTGTAGAAACCGTAGTCGGCAAGGGATACCGCTTTGCCGCCCCGGTGATCTGCAGCAACGGAGATTCAAATCCGCAGGCGCAGCCGCTACCACTGCCGCCTCAGGTACTTTCGAATCCTGCCACTCTGTCTCCGCCAGAAGCTACCCCGCAGAAAGTTGTTCCTATCCGCCTGCTGGTACTGCTGCTCGTGGGAGTGGCGCTGCTGGCGATTGGCACCAGCCTCTGGCTTCGGCGAACGGAGTACTTCTGGCGAAATCCCATCTCCGAGGCTCGATTTCAGAGAGTGACGGACTTCGATGGAGTTGCGCAGGACGCGGCGGTCTCACGCGACGGTCATTTCGTGGCGTTTCTGTCAGACCGTGACGGACACATGGATGTCTGGGTTACCCAGGTCGGTTCGGGACAGTTCCACAACCTGACCCGCGGCAGTGCGCCTGAACTCGTCAACCCATCGGTCCGCACCCTGGGGTTCTCGCCCGATAGCTCCGTTGTCACGTTTTGGGTTCGCAACCAGGGCGCATCGAGCGGCGGCGACATCAGCATCTGGGCGGTTCCAACCCTGGGCGGCCAGCCCCGGCCCTACCTTCAAGGAGTGGCCGAGTTCGACTGGTCGCGCGACGGCTCCCGCCTCGCCTACCACACTCCCGGACCCGGAGACCCGCTCTTCGTCACCGACGGAAGCGAGCGGCCCGGGGATCGCCCAATCTTCACTGCCCCTGCCGGCCTTCACTCTCACTTTCCCTTGTGGTCGCCCGACAAGGCATTCATTTACTTCGTCCAAGGTTCTCTCCCCGACAAATTGGACATCTGGCGCATCTCTCCAGCCGGTGGAACTCCGGAGCGGATTACCTCGCACAGTGCACGCGTGACTTATCCGGTTCTATTGGATAACCGGACCTTGATGTACCTGGCTGGCGATCCCGATGGTTCCGGGCCGTCGCTCTACGGCATGGACGTTGAGCGCCGCGTTGCCCACAGACTGACCTCCGGGCCCGACCGGTACACATCGCTCGCAGCCACTGCCGATGGTCGCCGGCTGGTGGCCACTCTCGCCAGCCCGAAGAGAACGCTCTGGCGCTTGCAGATCGCCGGTTCATCCACGGAGGCATCGGCGGCCGCTCCAATCCCATTAACCACCAGCACCGGATTCTCGCCGCGGCTCGGCCCAAACTATCTCCTATATGTTTCTGCGACGGGCACCAGCGAAAGTATCTGGAAGCTCGCCAACGGCAATGCCGCGGAGTTGTGGAGCGCTCAGGAAGCGCGAGTCTTTGGCGGCCCCGCAATCTCTCCCGACGGCCGCAATGTCGCATTCTCAGTCCGCCAACATGGGCAAACGTTGTTGTACGTGATGCAAGCCGATGGCACGAACCCGCGGATCGTATCCGCTGCGCTCGATCTGCAGGGCGCTCCCGCCTGGGCGCCCGATGGCCAGTCGATCATTTCTTCGGCGATCTCCTCGCCCACCTCGCGCGGGGATGACCATGGCGCTCCCCATCTGTTCCGCATTTCGCTCGATGGCGGGCAGCCTACTAATTTTCTGCGCGAGTACTCGGTCGATCCCGCGTGGTCGCCCGATGGGCGCTTCGTGGTGTACTCCGGCCCCGACATCGGCACCACGTTTTCAGTAAAAGCCGTCACCGCCGAGGCCGCAGCCTATCCCCTGCCGGCCCTCACCCTCACTCGCGGCGCTCGGCATTTGGCCTTCCTGCCTGGAGGACGTGCGCTGGTGCTGCTGCGAGGCGACATTCAACACAAGAATCTCTGGCTCATCGACCTGGACACGGGAGCCGAACGGCAGTTGACCAAGCTGACTCCAGACTTCGACATTCGCGACTTCGATATTTCCCCCGACGGCCATGAGGTCGTCCTCGAACGAGCGCAAGAGCGCTCGGATGTAGTGCTGCTGGATCTACCCCGGCCATAGTCCAGCTATCAAATGGCCGGGTGCCTCAATCCTTGCCGCGTTCTGTGCAGCCGGGAACTATAACCTGCGCCGTTGCGGCAAGGGTGGGAATTTGACTAACGCCGTGCGCGTCGGAAATCCACCTACCATGTGACATCTGACCTTGTGACTTACGCTACCGTGCCTCATGATGGTTGAAACGATGTACGCGCTCATCGACAACGGAATAGGAAAGAAGCTAAGTCGAAGAAACGAAATATTTTGCAGGCAAATTCTTCAGATTCAATATTTTAGCCAGATCAACCACAAGATCCGTTTCAGTAACTCCAACCAACCCAATATTTTAGAAGCAAGATCTGTGTTTTTTTTCAATCCGGATTAACCGATGGCCGAGCGGCACGAGCCCAGGCACAGGTACTAGGTACTCGGTACTAGATACTCGGTACCGGGTACCGGGCTCCAGCAACTAACCGACGACAGCCTTATCCGTAATCTCAAGCCCGCGGTCGATAATCGCAAACGCCTCGCGCAACTGCTGTTCGTTGATGCAAAGCGGAGGGTTGGTGAAAAAAGTATTCCAGCGGACGAAGGTGTACAAACCTTGCTCGCGGAAGAATCGTCCCAGGGCCGTCATTTCATCCGAGGTGCCATTGAAGGGAGCCAGGGGCTGCCGTGTTTTCCGATTGCGAATTAATTCGACGATGCCGAACAGTCCGATCGAACGCACCGCGCCCACCGACGGATGCTTTGCCTGCAACCCCGCTCCCAGCTCTTTCATGATGGCGCCCATTTTTTTCGCGTTGTCGATCAGCCCATCTTCTTCATACACGCGAATGGTCGCCAGCGCCGCCGCGCATCCCATGGGATGGCTGTTGTAAGTCAGCCCTCCGTAGAAAACTTTGTCCTGAAAATGCTGCGCGATGTGATGCCGCATGCCAACCGCTCCCAGCGGAAGATAGCTGGCTGTCAGTCCCTTGGCCATGCACAGCAGATCGGGAACGACCTTCCAGTGATCGACCGCGAACCATTCGCCGGTTCGTCCGAAACCCGACATGACTTCATCGGCGATCATCAATATGCTGTATTTGTCGCAGAGACGGCGGACGCCCTCGAGATATCCGTCCGGCGGAACGAGGACGCCATTGGTTCCGGTGATCGGTTCGAGAATAAACGCCGCGATGGTCTGCGGGCCTTCGAGCTGAATGGTTTCTTCGATCATGGCGAGAGAAGATTCCGCCGATTCCCATCCGCGCTCAATGCCGTGATAGGGATCGAGCACATGAACCACGCCCGGAATGCTAGGTTCCGCAGCCCATCGGCGCGGATCGCCGGTAAGACTGATCGCGCCCGCAGTTGCGCCATGATAGGAGCGGTAACGAGCCAGAATCTTGTGACGTCCGGTGAAGAAGCGCGCCAGCTTTATGGCGTTCTCATTGGCGTCGGCTCCGCCATTGGTGAAAAAGAAAGTGTCGATGTCGCCGGGCGTGATTTCGGCAAGCTTCGCACCCAGGCGCGCGCGTGGCTCGGTCGCCATGAAGGGATTCGCATAGGCGAGGGTTTCGACCTGATCTTTGATGGCCTGGATGACACGCTCGTCGCCGTGTCCGATGTTGACGGACATGAGCTGGCTGTTGAAGTCGATAAAGCGCTTCCCTTCCGGCGTGTAGAAATAAATTCCCTTGGCGCGGGCGACGGGAATGGGATCGACCTTCGACTGCGCCGACCATTCGTAGAGCGTGTGCTTGCGGGAAAGGTCGACAATTTCTTTGCCGGTCATTTTTTCGACGACGGGATTTGCGATAGTCGTGGTCATATAATTCCTTTAATTCCTTTTAAAATCTTTTCACCTCTTTGTGACTCTGTGGTCAGTAAACGCATTTCTGTACTCAGAACTTGCGCGAGTGTTCTTTGGCCCAGCGTTCGACCACGACTTTCTTGTCGGTGTAGAACTCGATGGCATCGCGGCCCTGGCCATGGAGATCGCCAAAGAAGCTGTTCTTCCATCCGCTGAACGGGAAATAAGCCATGGGCGCGGCGACGCCGATGTTGATGCCAATATTGCCCGCGGGCGCTTCGTAGCGGAAGCGGCGCGCGGCCGACCCGCTCGACGTGAACAGCGATGCTTGGTTGCCATAGGCGCTGCGCTCGAGGAAGGCGAGGGCATCGTCCATATCGTTGGCATGAACCAGGCTGAGGACGGGACCGAAAATTTCTGTGTCGGCGAGATCGCTGGTTGCCGGGACGTTGTCGAGAATCGTGGGATTTACAAAATTGCCAGATTCGTATTTCGGAATCTTCGAATTGCGGCCATCGAGTAGAACTTTGGCTCCTTGCTTTTCGCCGAGGCCGATGAGCGATTCGACGCGCTCTTTGCTTTGCGGCGTGATCACCGGTCCCATGTGAACGTCTTTGTCGAGACCATTGCCGACTTTCAGTTTTGAGGCGGCGTCGGCGATGGAGTCGCGGAACGTTTTCTGCGCTTCGCCAATGGTGACAGCCACGGAGACGGCGAGGCAACGCTGGCCGGCGCATCCAAAGGCGCTGTCGCTGATGATCTGCGTCGCCATGGGCATGTCAGCGTCCGGGAGAACAATGACATGATTTTTTGCTCCACCCTGGCATTGCGCGCGTTTCCCGTTGGCGGCGGAGCGCGAGTAAACGTATTTTGCGACCGGCGTTGAACCGACGAAGCTGACGGCGCGCACTTTCGGATGGTCGAGAAGGGCGTCCACAGCGGCTTTGCCGCCATTGACCAGATTTACTACGCCTTTTGGCAATCCCGTCTTTTCGAGCAGTTCGTAGACATAGCGCATGGTGAGCGGAACGCGCTCTGACGGTTTGAGTATGAAGGTGTTCCCGGTCGCAATGGCGTAAGGCAGATACCAGAAGGCGATCATGCCGGGAAAATTGAAGGGCACGATGGCGGCGGTGACGCCAATAGGCTGGCGGATCATCATTTCATCGATGCCTCGCGCCACGTCTTCCAGGTTGTAGCCTTGCATCATCATGGGGATGCCGCAGGCGACCTCGACGTTCTCGATGGCTCGCCGCATCTCGGCCTTGGCCTCGCCGAAAGTCTTGCCGTTTTCCTGCGTGATGATGCGGCCAATGTCATCGAGGTGCTCTTCGAGCAGCATCTTGAGCTTGAACAGCGGCTGGATGCGGTCTTCGGGCGGAGTGCGGCGCCACTCCGGGAAGGCCGCGGCAGCGGCTTCGACAGCCTGATTGACCTCGGAGGCGTCGGCAAGCGGAACTTGCGCCAGGACTTCGCCGGTGGCGGGATTGACGACGTCGCGCCATTCGCGAGCGGACGAATCGGTCCAGCGGCCGTTGATGTAATTGGTGAGGCGAATCGTGGGTGGTGCGAAGGTGGTTGTCATAAGTGCCTCTGGTTTCCAATTTCTGCGTGATTTTTGGCGCCGTACGCGAGTTGCACAAGTCCTTCGTGCAAAAACCGCGCTCAGGATGACAAATCAATTTTGATGGCAACAGATCATTCGGTGCTAAACAAGAAACTTTTGGAGCATCCCGAGGGACGCCTTGATACAGCAATAATGATACATGCTTTGCAGGGGTCCTTCGACTGCGGTTGGCCTTCGCGCTTGAGGCGCGAAGGGCAATCCTCGCTCAGGATGACAAACTTAAACCAGTTGAGCGACTGCGCCTTTCTTGGCGCAAACTGCTGCCAGCGCCGACTCGAGCACGTCGAGCCCCTCATCCATCTGTGCGTCGGTCGCCACCAGCGGGACCAGCACACGGATCACATTCGAATACGAACCGGCGGTGATGGTGATCAGGCCGTGCTCGTAACAATATTGGGTGATCTGTTTGGTCTCTTCGCTTGCTGGAGTTTTCGTTTCCTGCGACTTCACGAGTTCGATGGCTTGCATGCCTCCCAGTCCGCGCACGTCGCCGATCATCGGCCAGCGGCGCTGCCATTCGCGGGCGCGGCGCTGAAAGCGCTCGCCGAGTTCGTTGGCGCGGGTCAGCAAGTTTTCGCTCTCAAATAAATCAAGCACGGCCAGGGCCGCGGCGCACGACAGCGGATTGCCGGCGAAGGTGCCGCCAAGCCCCCCGGGAGCGGGCGCGTCCATGATTTCGGAGCGGCCCGTGACCGCGGCCAGCGGCAAACCGCCGCCGAGTGACTTGGCCGTGACGATGAGATCCGGTTCAATGCCGTAACGCTCGCTGGCGAACAGGGCGCCGGTGCGTCCGAAGCCGGATTGCACTTCGTCGGCGATGAACAGAATTCCGTGCTTGTGGCAGAGATCAATGAGCACTTTGAAATAGTCGGGCGGCGGTGCGATGAAACCACCTTCGCCCAGGACCGGCTCTGCAATCACCGCAGCAACTTCTTCGTTGGCGACGACGCGTTTGAAAGTGTCTTCCAGATGCCGCGCGCAGTAGAGATCGCAGGAAGGATATTTCAAGTTGTAAGAACAGCGATAACAGTAAGCGAAAGGGACGCGACAAACTTCACCGGGAAATGGTGCGAAGCCTGCTTTATAAGGATGAGTCTTACTGGTGAGAGCCAGCGTCATCATGGTGCGGCCGTGGAATGCGTCCTCGAAAGCAATGATGGCGGGGCGCCTGGTATAGGCGCGCGCGATCTTGACAGCATTTTCGACAGCCTCGGCGCCGCTATTGACGAAGAGAGTCTTCTTGGGGAACTTGCCGGGCGTGGCCTGGTTCATGCGCTCGGCTAAATCAACATAGCCTTCGTAGGGCGTGACTTGCACGCAGGTGTGGAGAAATTTGTCGAGCTGGCTGCGGACGGCATCGACGACGGCCTGCTGGCGATGGCCGGCATTAGCGCAACCGATGCCACCGGCGAAATCGATGTAGCGGTTACCATCGACGTCTTCGAGCCATGCGTCTTCGGCTTTGGCCACATAAATGGGGGTGCCGTGCGAAAGGCCGCGGGGCACGGATTGTACGCGGCGCTCGGAAAGCGCGCGGGACTTCGGGCCGGGGATGAAAGTGTTGAGTTTTATCGTGCTCATTTCAGTTTCTCGTAAGAAATCCCTGACATGGCGCCAGCCGTACACGCCGCGCAGAGGTCCTTCGACTGCGGTTGGCCTTCGCGCTCATCGCGCAAAGACCAATCCTCGCTCAGGATGACAATACTTAACAGACTCATCAGTACCAGCCGATCGGCTGCTCGTTCAGATTGATGTAGACCTGCTTGGTTTCGAGATATTCTTCGATGCCCCAGGGGCCCAGCTCGCGGCCGAAGCCGGACTGCTTATAGCCGCCCCACGGCGCCTCGACGTAAGTTGGTTGCATATGATTCACCCAAACGATGCCTGCGCGCAGAGCTTTTACCGAGCGCATGGCTTTGAAGATGTCGCGCGTCCAGACGGCGGCGGCGAGGCCATAGGGGGAGTCGTTGGCGATTTTGAGTGCGTCTTTCTCATCGTCGAATGGAATTACAGCGGCGACCGGTCCGAAGATTTCTTCACGGGCAATGCGGGCCGAGTTGGTGACATCCGAAAAAATTGTGGGCTGAACGTAATAACCCTTGCCGATTTTTTCGGGGCGGCCGCCGCCGGAGGCAAGCTTGGCTTCCTTCTTGCCGATTTCGATGTATTGGTTGACGCGATCGTATTGTTCTTTGCTGACCAGCGGTCCCATTTTTGTTTCGCGATCGAGTGGAGGGCCGAGCTTGATCTTCTTCGCTTTTTCCGTCATGGCCTCGACGAATTTCTTGTAAATCGATTTCTGGACCAGGATGCGGCTTCCAGCGGAGCAGACCTCTCCCTGATTGATGAAGACGCCGAAGAGCGCGCCGTCGATGGCGGCTTCGAAATCGGCGTCCGCAAAAAATATGTTGGGCGACTTGCCGCCCAGTTCCAGAGTCACGCGCTTTACCGTGTCGGCGGCCTGCTTGACGATGATCTTGCCGACCGCCGCGCTGCCGGTGAAAGCGATCTTATTGACATCCGGATGCTGAACGAGTGGAGCGCCGCAACTTTCTCCGAAGCCGGTAATGATGTTGACTACCCCTGGGGGCAGTCCGCAGTCGGAGAAGTAGTTTGCGAATTCCAGAGCAGTGAGCGGGGTTTGTTCGGCAGGTTTAAGGACGCAGGTGCAGCCCGCGGCAATGGCAGGAGCTAATTTCCACGCAGCCATGAGCAGCGGATAGTTCCACGGAATAATTTGTCCGGCGACGCCGACTGGTTCTTTGAGCGAGAGAGACATGGCATTGTCGGGAACCGGATTCACGTATCCGACAACCTTGGTTGCGAGGCCACCGTAATATTCAAAGCAGGTGGCGGCGTCGTTGATATCGAATTCGGCTTCGACAATGGGCTTGCCGGTGTTGCGACATTCGAGTTCGGCGAGGGCGGAGACATTGGCGCGAATCTTTTCGGCAAGGCGGAACAGGACGCGCCCACGCTCCTGCGCGGTGATGCCGGCCCATGGCCCGTCTTCAAATGCGGCTTTGGCAGCGGCGACCGCGCGGTTTACGTCTTCCGGGCCGGCGTCGGGAACCTGGGCAATGATTTCCTCCGTGGAAGGATCGTAGACAGGGAAGGTCTTCGCCGATTTACTCGCGACCCATTCGCCATTGATGTACATCTGATAGGTGCGAACCTCCGTGGTGACTCCGCCGGGCATGTTTCTCGACCTCCTGATTACCTCAGCGGCTAAAGCCGCCATCGATTTGTTACCTTGTACTGCAGCGCTGAAGCGCTGCGCCACCCAAAATCAGAGCTTGTCAGCGGCCAGCGGCACGACTGAAGTCGTGCCCTTCCCAGCTTCTTGTGTCGCTTTGTGACGGCCATAGACGAAGAAGAAAAATGCGGCCAGGCCGATGAAGAACAGCGTGCCTCCGAACATCCACAATTCGTAGGACAACAGCGAAGTGATCTGTTGCGCCGGAAAAAATACAAGCGCGATGCCGAGGATCGTGGTGAGCAGGCCGCTTGTACCCGCAAGAAACAGCGTGGTTCGGCCGTACTGGCCGCGCGGCGCGGACTCAACGATTGAAAACCTCACCAGCGCGCCGAACATGTACAGAAAGGGCACCAGTTGCAGCACGACGGCCAGTGAAAGCAGTTTTTGAAATGTTTCCTGCACGCCGGCGCCGAAGAAATTCATGATGACCAGAACAGCTGAGACAATGGCTTGCACGATCAGCGCGGCATGCGGAGTGGCGTAGCGCGGGTGAACCTTGCCGAGCCAGGACGGCATGTAGGAATCAAGGCCGGCGACGAACGGAATGCGGGCGGAGCCTCCCATCCAAGCCGAGCCAATGCCGGCGATCGACAGGCTGAGCATAAGCGCAAAAGGGATGGTCACCCACGCGAGACCGATCCGGCTCGCCATGTGGCTGACCGCCTGCACGATTCCTTGAAGCACGTTCACGCTTTTTCCGACCGCGATCAGCAGCGTGAGCGTGGCACCGACATAGAGTGCGCCGGAGAGAACTCCTCCCCATGCGACTGCGCCGGGAAGAGTGCGACTGGGATCCTGGATTTCATCCCCCATGACGGAAGCGAGTTCGAGGCCGACCAGACCGAAGCAGATCACGCCAAAGGAATTCATGACGAAGCGCGGGTTGGCCGGAATTTTAAAGTCTGCGGCAGTTATGGTGGTGCCGAAGCGCGGCCAGATCACCACGCCCAGGCCGATCAATACCGCTGCGGCGACGAAGGTTCCGATAGCGCCCACGTTGTTGATCCACTTCCCCACTCCGAGGCCAACGATGTTGAGTATGGTGAGCAGCGCCAGCAGCGCGAGCGAGGTGACGAGAGCGAACGTCTTATTATCGGCAAGATTGGTATGGCTTGGCCCGAGAACAAACACCGACACGCCGACAAAATAGAGCATGACAGTCGGCACATAGAGCATGTTATTGGTCCAGTAACACCAGCCGGAAAGAAATCCGTGGAAGTCGCCAAAAACTTCCTTGGCCCAGAGATAGACGCCGCCTTCGCCGGGATAACGATGCGCCAGTTCGATGACGGCGATGCCTTGCGGCCAGAAGAAAAGAATAAGAGAAATGATCCACAGCCAGATGGTAACGCCGCCGTTGGCGGCAATCGAAGGGACGACGTTCAGATTGAAAACCGCCACGACGAAAAGCAGCACCAGATCGCGACGTCCGAGGGCGCGGATCAGGTGGGGCTGGTCGGATTGGGCGGCGGTGGACAAAACTGTCGTTGGCCGTCGGCCGCCAGTCATCGGTCATCAGATTCTTAGCTGACAAGCGAGCACTGACGGCCGACGACCATTTTCAATGTGCGGCTAACGCCGGCTGGCCTATGCGCTCCTGTTGGGCTTTGGCGAGCGATGCGGCGATGTCATCGAAAGCGGACAGATGCTTGTCGATGTCGGCGTCGGTATGCTGCACCGAAATCGTCCACTGCTCGTCCCACCAGTAGGGCTGCGGCATCACGCCGCGATTGACCATGGCGAACCAGTAGTGACGCCAGAGGTCGATATCGACGGTGGTCCAGTCGCGGTAGTT
Organism: uncultured Acidobacteriota bacterium; assembly: GCA_963756015.1. GTDB lineage: Bacteria > Acidobacteriota > Terriglobia > Terriglobales > Acidobacteriaceae > Sulfotelmatobacter. The sequence continues at coordinate 4,118,722 of CAVWMB010000006.1, read as the reverse complement.
GCGAATTTCCTTGGGATACAACATCAGCGCGCCGTTGGCGCCGGCTTGCGCGATGTAAGCCTGCAGGCCGACTTTGGCGATGGTCTTGCGATATCCATCGGCAAGCTTTTTGCCTAGCTTATCCACGTGCGAATAGTTGTCTCGGGTAAGAACTTCGCGGAATGTCGCCAGGCCCGCCGCCATCGAAACCGGGTTGGTGTTGTAAGTGCCGCCGTGAAAGACCTTATGCTGCGAGATTAGGTCCATGACAGACCTGCTGGCGCCGAATGCAGCGAGCGGAAAGCCTCCGCCGATGGACTTCGCGAGGCAGATCATGTCGGGCTGAAGGTTGAAATATTCGCTGGCGCCGCCCCAGCCGAGTTTAGCGCCGGTTTTTACTTCGTCGAAGATCAGCAGCGCGCCGTTTTTGTCGGCGAGCTCGCGCAGGCCTTTGAGGAAGCCGGGTTCCGGCATGCAGAGGCCGACGTTCATAAGAATCGGCTCGAGGATGATCGCGGCGATTTCTCCGGGATTTTCCTTGAAGCGGCGCTCGACGGTGGCAAGGTTATTAAAGGTTGCAATCTTGACATTGGCGATGGCAGATTTGGGAACGCCCAGACCGCCGGTAACCGCTGTGGGATTGTCGACGTCGCCGAAGTCGGGGGCGTGCGGCTTCACGCTGACCAGCGCGGAATCGTGCAGTCCGTGATAGGCGCCTTCAAACTTTATGATCTTATCGCGACCGGTGGCGGCGCGCGCCAGGCGGATGGCATGCATGGTGGCCTCGGTGCCGCTGTTTCCGAAGCGGACCATCTCAACCGGGAAACGCTTGCAGATTTCTTCGGCAAGTTCCCATTCCATGTCGTGAGGCATACCGAACATGGTTCCGGTGGAGAGACGTTTTTCGACGGCCTTCATCACGGCAGGATGGCAGTGTCCGGCCATGAGCGCGCCGAAGGTTAGGTTGTGGTCGATGTATTCATTGCCATCGAGGTCGCGAAATTTGCTGCCGCTGGCGTCTTTCACGAAGATGGGCCAGGGATCATAGTGGCGATAGTTGCTGGCCACGCCGAGGGGAATACGTTTGAGGTTCTTCTTGTGCGCTTCGGCGGATTTAGGCGTGCGCCGCTCGAATGTTGCAAGCTCTTTCTGCAGATCGGGGTACATCGGGTTCTCCGGGATAGCTCAAGCCCGCTGGGTTTGGACCGCGGGCCATTAGATTGCCGGGCGGCAGAACCGCCCGGGATGTTCGGTTTTTTCTTACTCTACTCTCTTCGACTAGAAGTAGAACTTCAGAGCAAACTGGATCAGGCGAGGATCTTTGACCTGCGTAACCTGGCCAAATTGAGAGCCGTCCGTACTGTTGCCATCGGGATTGTAGAACTGCGTGTGATTGAATACGTTGAATATTTCCGCCCGGAATTCGAAGTGCTTCTTTTCGCTGATGGGAACGTTCTTGATGACGACAAAATCGGTTTCGCTGATGCCCGGTCCACAGCAAATGGTCCGGGGAGCAGTGCCGACGCGGCCAAGCAAGCTGGGGTCATAACAACCGGGATAGGGGTTGCCCCCGCAAGTGATATCACTTGTGTTCTCGGTGAACAGCTGCGGATTGAAATAGTAATTGCCATTGCTCTGCGGGGCCTGGTGGCTGAATTTACCCAACTGGTCAGGTTCGCCAGGCAATTCGAAATCGAAACTGTTCATCAGTTCGTTGTCGGCAGCGGAGGTGATACGAATGGGGAACCCGGTCTGGTAGGTGGTGATGCCAGATATAGCCCAGCCATCGACCACTTTGCCAGCAAATCCGCTGTACTTGCGAGCCGGCAATTCCCAGTAATAGCTGAGAACGAAGCGATGGCGGGCGTCAAAGAGCGACAACGAACGGTTGTCAGCGCCCGGCAACGGATTCAAGATTCCTTCGAAGCTGGAAGCTTCATCGATGGATTTGCTGAATGTATACGCACCAGAAAATTGGAGTCCGTGCGCAAATCGCTTTTCCAATGAAACCTGCAACGAGTTGTAGGCTGAGTTAGCAATCGTGTCCTGAGCGAAGATGCTGCTATAGACCGGAATCCCGTTAGCGGGACAGCCGACGCCGGTAAGGGCGCTGCACTGAGGCGAAGAATAGGGCCGGAGGCCAACAAAATTCAGGGTTTGGCCCGTTCCTGGAAGAATGGAACCGCTGGGCATATGGAAGTTGAAGCCCGCAGGCACGGTCACGGTGAAAGCAGCATCCTCGCCAAACTGGGCGCAGGTTCCGGCTCCGTCGAGGGTATTGATATCCAGACAGGTCTGGGGATTTGAATAATTTATGTCGTGGGTCGCGAGCAATCGATGTCCCTGCGATCCGACGTAGCCGACTTCGAGCTTCATGTCTCTGGCCAACTCACGCTGGACGGTGAAGTTGTACTGCGCGGAGTACTGCGAGCGCATGTGCGGCTGGAAATCACCAAACAGATCGATGGGCTCGAATAGGGCCCAGTTCTGCGGAGTACCTCGCTTTGCATCGAGGACTCCATTGAAGGGATTCAGATAACCAGTGACGCCATCCTGACCGAGAAAGGGCTGGTTAAACTGAGTCTCATAGACGAAAGTGCTGCCTCCAAAGGGAGGCTCGGCGCCGAATTGAGCCAAGACCAACTGTTCGATGGGATTGTAGAAAAGGCCCCAGCCGGCGCGAATGCTGGTCTTACCGGAACTCCCCGGGCTCCAGGCAATGCCGATGCGTGGAGCGAATGCTTTGTAATAAGTTTGCGTGAGTCCGGCGGGAACGCCGGGATCCCCCGGAACCACTAAACCGACCGCAGCCTGCGAAGAACAATCCGTGTTCGGACCTCCGCAGGGATATACGGTGGAGTTTTGTCCAGGACGGAAAGTCTGAACGTGCTGAGCTTTGTCGGCCCAGGGAGTGTCCAACTCCCAGCGAATTCCATAGTTCAGAGTAAGGTTTGGCTTTATCTTCCAGCTATCTTGCGCGAACAGATAGAGTCCAGTGTTGCGGACGTACTCGACCTGGCCCGCGCCTTGTCCGAACTGATCGGGAAGGCCCAATAAGTAATTCGGATAAAGGCTGTTCGCACCGACATCGTTTGGCCCTCCGCCATAATAGGAGAAGGTTCCATTCACGTTGTAATAGTAAAACTGGTTGAATTGCTGACGCCGAGCGTCGACGCCAGACTTGAGGGTGTGATTACCCTTAACTTTGGTGAGGGTGTCTGACCACTGGAACGAATTGCCAACCTGAGGAAGTTCCCCTTCCGAGTCATTGCCGAGCGAGAATCCCCCGGAAATAGAGATAAAGGGCAGCCCCTCGCGGTTAGCCCCAAGAAACGGATGTATGCCGTAGACATCACTGGCGGTATCACCATAAAAGCAAGGCACGGGAGCCTTAAGCCACGACTGAGGCGTGGGACAAGTGTTCTGCACGAGGTTGGTGTTTTCGGGATGCTGGAAGGTCTCCTGTCCCTCGCGGTTGTAATTGAATCGTAGCTCGTTCACGGTGGTGTTGCTGATGGTCCAGGAGTGAGTGACGTTCCATTGCTGGATGCGTTCGGCCACGCTGCTTCCGAAGCCCGGAACGTCAGCGCCGGTCAGCTCGAAGTCGGCAAAGGGATTCAGTGTGTCGTCATCGTCGAAATAATAGTAAATGCTGAGGTTTTGCTTATCGTTGATGCGGTGGTCCACCCTGGCGGTGAACTGGTCGCCCCGCACGGATTTCGTGGGCGTGGTGGTGATCAGAGAGCCACCGTTTGGCGGAGTAGGAACGAACTGTAGAAGATCAACCGCGGTAGAATCCATGCAAGCGAGGGGAATCTGACTGTTGGGGAAGATCGAAGCGTATGAGGCGTTATCTGCAATAGTACCGCCGCCTATCGCGGTGGTGGCGGCCTGACAACCAGGACGGTTCGTGAGAATCGATGAGTTGGTGAGAATACCGGCGAAGGAACCGGGCGCGTTGACATCGGAAAAATTTGAAACAATCTGCCCGTTGACTGTGTTGGTGGAAGACGGAGTCTCCTGAGAGGTGGGAACGGTGACCACCGGCGAAAGAATGCCTTGACGGACTCGCCGGCCTTCATAACTGACGAAGAAGAATGTGCGGTTCTTTACGATCGGTCCACCGAAAGTCGCGCCAAACTGGTTTTGATTGAACTGAGGCTTTACACAAGGAAGGCCTTCAGCCTCAGTGAGGCAGTAATTATTGGCGTTGAGCACCTTATTTCGAAAAAATTCGTACACATCCCCGTGAAATTGATTCTCGCCCGACTTGGTTACGACATTCACCACCGAGCCGGAATTGCGACCGTACTCCGCGTCAAAGGTGTTGGTGAGAACCCGAAACTCCTGGATGCTGTCAGGTGAGGGTTGCACCGTGGGTAGATTGACGAACAGATCATTGGCGTCGCCGCCGTTGACGCTGAAATTGTTGGCGCGACCGCGGCCACCGTTGACCGAGACGGCGCCTGGGCTATCACTTCCATAAACGATGGTGTCGCTGGAACCCACCGTGGACATCACACCGGGCTGCAATTGCAGAAGCTGATAGGTGTCGCGCGAGTTGAGCGGCAGGTTGGCCACCTGCCGGTTGTCCATGACTGCGCCCAATTGAGTGCTCGTGGTATCGACCAGAGGAGCTTCGGAGGTGACGTCGACCACTTCCTGCGCCTGGCCGAGCTGCATCGACATGTTCAAGGTTAGAACCTGATTCACGTCGAGCTTGATGTCCCGGCGAAGATCTTTTTTGAATCCCGTAAGTTCAAAACTAACGGTATAGGTGCCGACGGGAAGGTCAGGAAAGCCATAGTCGCCGCTGTCATTGCTTTGCGTGTCGCGCGCCACGCCGGTAGCCTCGTTGGTCGCGACAACTTTCACGTGCGCCACAACCGCGCCGCTGGGATCTGAGATTCGGCCAAGGATCCGGCCACTCGTGCCTTGTGCGGAAAGGAACGTGGGGAAACAAATCGCAAGGGCGGCGAGGCAGACCGCACTTAGACACATCGGGGTCCAGCGGGCTCGTAGTGACGGCATGGAACCTCCAGGCATCTTGGGAAGATTTAATTTTCTATTGAAAGCGACCGCTTGTGTGAAGCCGCAACCTTGCTATAATCCCGCAAGGTTAGAGAACGGGCCTATAAACTGTCAAGAAGAAAAAAACGCTCTCTCTTATAGAAAACTTTTATCTCCATCCGGTGAATGATGAGTGCATTCCAGGCTCGAGCCTACTTAAAGATCGGGGACGTGGCCCGGAAGGTGGGAGTGTCTCCCTCGGTGATCCGGTCATGGGAGAACCTTGGAGTGACGCGGCCTCAGCGCACGGAAAGCAAATACCGCCTCTACACCGCGGATGACGTGAAATTGTTGAAACGAGCGCGGTTTCTGCGAAGGGTGCGCGGACTGAACGCGGCAGCGATTGTTGAATTGTTGCGGCGCGAGGGGAGGACACGTCCTGCGAAGGATGGCAACGCGAGCGCGATTGGTTCTCACCTCCGGCAATTGCGGGCCAAGCGGCGGCTGTCGCTGGCTCACGTGGCCCGCGCGGTGGGAATCTCAGTGGGCTTCTTGAGCGCTCTGGAGCGCTCGCAGATGAGCGGGTCGGTGGGAACTTTGCGCAAGCTGGCGCGATTTTACAAAACCAACATTCTGGATTTTTTTGACGCCACCGGAGCCAGCAGTCGACAGGTGCAGCCCGAGCAGCGAAAGGTGTTGCAGGCCGGTCCCGGTGTGCGCATGGAGTTGCTGGCCTGGGGAAATACGGTGATGGAACCGCACTTATTTCGAGTGGCTCCCGAAGCGGGCAGCGGAGATTCTTATACTCATGAAGGCGAAGAATTCCTCTATCTGTTACGCGGGCAGTTGGTGATCACACTGGAGGGCGAAGAATACCGGCTCAGGTCAGGAGACAGCTTTTATTTCGAGAGTGCAACACCGCATCGCTGGAAAAATCCGGGACGGACGGAAACCTGGGTGTTGTGGGTGAATACCCCGCCGACATTCTGAGTGGGCATGGTTATGGAGGCACGATGAAAGCGCGACGACTGGTCCTGCCGGCCTTGATGGCGTTAATCGTGTTCGCCGGTTCGTGCGGCAAAAAGACACCGATGCTGAATCTGCTGGTGTGGGAGGGGTATGCCGATCCCACATTCGTCAAGGCTTTCGAGGAACAGCATCATTGCAAAGTGTCGGCGTCGTATATGGGATCGAGCGACGAACTGGTAGCCAAGCTGCGTGGCGGGAGCGCCGGAAACTATGACGTGATCTCGCCTTCGAGCGATGTGGCAACATCGATCGCGGCGGCGGGACTGGCGGCCCCGCTCGATTTGTCGAAGATTCCAAGCTACGAGCAACTTTCACCTCAGCTCACTTCCCTGCCCCTCGTTCGCATGAAGGGCAAAGTGTATGGGGTTCCGTTCATGTGGGGACCCGATCCGCTTATCTACGACACCACCGTTTTCTCCGCTCCTCCTGATAGTTGGAATGTGCTATGGGATCCGAAGTACAAGGGAAAGATTTCGGTATGGGACGATCTGTCGACCATCTACATGGCGGCCCAGGTTCTGGGCTATGACAAACCCGATCCATCGCAGCTCTACAACTTGACAGACGATCAACTGGAGGCGGTGAAGAAAAAACTGCTGGAATTGAAACCGAATATTCGAAAGATGTGGTCAACCGGCGGCGAATTGACCAATCTTTTTCAAAACCATGAAATCGTGGCGGCCATGGGATGGCCACTGATGACCAACCAATTGCGCAAGATTGGCTTCCCGGTCGGCGAGACCATTCCGAAAGAAAACACGACCGGATGGATCGATCACCTCATGATTACAGCCGGCACGGAGAATAAAGATCTTGCCTACGAATTTCTCGAGTACATGATTGAAGCGCAGACTCAGAAAAAGGTTACGGATGTGACCGGCTACACGCCGGCGAATCCGCAAGCAGCGAGGCTTATGACGCCGCAGGAAGTAAAGAGCCTTCATCTCGATGATGTCGATAACTACCAGAAGCGGCTCTCCTTCTGGCAAAACGTGCCGCGACGCGCCAAATATAACGAGATTTGGAATGAAGTGAAAGCGGCCCAGTAATCAAGTGCGCAAGTAATCAAGTGGGCAAGTAATTAAGTGGATAGGAAATTAAGAACGGCTCGATCCAATGTCATCCACCGCAACAACAGCATCAGCAAGCGTTGGGAATCCTACATCGGCTGCGACGTTGCTTAGTATTCGCAACGTAGCCAAGCACTTCGGCAAGAATCCGGTGTTGCGAAATATTTCCCTGGACGTGGCGGAAGGAGAATTTCTCACCATCCTGGGTGAGAGCGGATCGGGCAAGACGACGCTGCTGCGAATCATCGCGGGTTTTGAAACTGCGAGTTCCGGCGAAGTGTGGATGGGGCAGGAGCGATTGGATCGGCTTCCGCCCTACCGCCGGCGCGTGAATACGGTTTTTCAAAGCTACGCTCTGTTTCCACATCTCACGGTGGAAGAGAACGTGGCCTATGGGCTGCGCGTCGCCAAGAGACCTGCGGCGGAAATTGCATCCCGGGTGTCTGAGGCGCTTGAGAAAGTGAAAATGTCGAGGCTGGCGAAGTCCAAGCCGTCAAGAATCAGCGGAGGCCAGCAGCAACGCGTCGCGCTGGCACGGGCGCTGGTGAACCGTCCTCGACTTTTGCTGCTGGATGAGCCGCTCTCCGCGCTCGATGCCAATTTGCGGCGGCAGATGCAGGTGGAGCTGAAATCGCTGCAGCGCGAGGTCGGCATTTCGTTCGTCTTCGTAACTCACGATCAGGAAGAGGCCATGGTGATGTCGGACCGGATCGCGCTGCTGCGCTCGGGAGAACTGGAGCAGGTGGCTGCGCCTCGGGAAATTTATGGCCGTCCGGCGACCGCCTATGCGGCGCAATTTATTGGGCACACGAATTTATTGAAGGGCGAGGTGAAAGCCGGAGTGGTGCGCAGCGGCCAGTTGAGTTGGCCGACGGCGATCGCCGATGGCCCAGTTCTGTTCTCGCTGCGGCCGGAGAAAATCCGGCTTGCGGAAAATAGTGAGGCGCATGGCAGCGTACGGATTCGCGGCAAGGTTTGCGACCGGGCATTTCATGGATCTACAGATTTAATCCGCGTAGAGTGCGGAAACGAAGCGGTGCTTGTGGTGCGGACTCCGGCCAGCGCCGACGAGTTGGATGATGTGGAACTTGAGTTTTTTCCCAGCGATGCAGTTCAGGTGCGGGAATCTCCGGAAAGAATCTGATGTTCTCGCGGGCGTACAAAACGGCGGTGACATTGCCTCCACTGGTATGGGTCACGGCGTTCCTGCTGGTGCCGTATCTTTTGATGTTGTGCTACAGCTTCTGGTCAGTGTCGGCGACCCAGACGGTTGTGCATTCCTGGAACTTCGACAACTACGCCGAACTTCTGCGGATCGATGTGTACTGGCAGACGTTGCTGCGCTCGATGTGGATAGCCGCACGGGTGACCCTCTTCTCGCTGCTGCTCGGGTATCCGCTTGCGTATTTTCTTTCTTTTCATGCGGGGAAGAAAAAAGATTTGCTGTATCAGCTGGTGATTATTCCGCTGTGGGTCAGCTATCTGGTTCGGGCCTACGCGTGGAAAACGATTCTGGGCTCGGACGGTGTGCTGAATACCCTGTTGCAATATGTTCACGTGACGAAGTATCCGCTGGAGTTTTTGCTATACAGCCCGTTCGCCGTGGTGCTGACCCTGACGCACATTTACACGCCCTTCACGTTTCTCCCGATTTTTGCGGCTCTGGAACATATTCCCCGCAATCTGGTGGAAGCTTCGAACGATTTGGGCGCGAGTCCCGGGCAGACATTTTGGAAAGTAATTCTGCCGCTTTCGATTCCTGGGGTCGTGGCCGGGGCGACATTTGCTTTTGTCCTGAGCCTGGGTGATTTTCTGGCGCCGCTCCTGCTCGGCGGGCCGAGCGGCATCATGATTTCTAACATCGTGGTGAGCTTGTTTGGCGCGGCCTATAACTGGCCGCTGGGCGCGGCGATTTCCTTCTGCATGCTGCTGCTGGTGGTTGGCATGTTGGTTTTCTCCGAGCGGCTGGAAAAGAAATGGAGCTTCTCGTGAGCGGCGCACAAACTGACTCGGGCTCGCGCTGGCTCCGCTGCCATGCGCTGGCGGTGTTCGCTTTCCTGTATCTGCCGATCGCGGTGCTTATTCTTTATTCCTTTAATGGAGAGGGGGTGGGCGGCTTTCCGCCGCATCACCTCACGCTCGACTGGTATCGCATACTGCTGGCGGACGAGCCGATCTGGGATTCTGTGTTCAATAGCCTGAAGGTCGCGCTGGCGGCGATGGCGATCTCGCTGACGTTCGGAGTGCCGGCCGCTCTGGCACTGGAGCGGACGCAATTTCCGGGAAAGGCGTTATTCCGGCGATTGGTGCTTTTGCCGCTGATTCTGCCTGGGATTATTACGGGACTGTCGTTGCTGATGCTGTTCGACGTCGTCGGAGAAAGACTGAGCTTGATGACAATTATCCTGGGCCATGGGACGGCACTTATTTCCGTTGCGACAACCGAAGTGTTCGCGGGTCTGCAGAAACTGGACCGGGCGCAGGAAGAAGCTTCTCTCGACCTGGGAGCGAATTACTGGCAGACGTTTTGGCGAATTACGGTGCCGAACTTGAAGCTGCCAATTATCGGCGCAGCGCTGTTGATATTCACCCTTTCGATGGACGAGATCGCGGTGAGTTTTTTTCTGATCGGGCGCGACAACACTCTGCCGCTGGAGATTTGGGGACGACTGCGGCGCGGCATCACTCCGGAGATCAATGCCATATCGACCGTCATTTTTGTATTTTCTCTGGTGGCGATTGTGCTCTGGTACCGCTTGCGCGTGCGCGGCGAAGAGCGCGCAGAGGCAGGAGCAGAAATTGTGGAAGTTCTGGAAGGGGATGCGGCATGAGCACGAATCGCAGGGACTTCATCAAGTTTGTGGTGGCAGGAGCGGTGACGGCGGGATGTCCAATCGATCTTTCGCTGGTCTCGGCGCAGACGGATAACGCGCAAACCAATCCTTCTGCGGAAGTGGATAGTGAAGACAACCGGATCTGTCACCAGGTGCGGGATGGAAAAGTGTTCGCGCGGCCTCCAGCTTCGGCGCGGCATGATGTGGTGATTGTGGGCGGCGGGGTGAGCGGATTGGCAGCAGCCTATCGTTCGCAGCATCGCGATTTTCTACTTCTGGAAAAGGAGCCGCACTGGGGTGGCAACGCGTACGAGATGGAATATGAAGGCAGCGTCTACGCCACAGGATCAGCGTTTCTGGCCAAAGACGAATACGCATATCACTTCGCCAAAGAGATCGGCCTGACGCCGCTGCCGATCGACGACCCGGACCCAAGCATTCTTCGAGGCGAACTGATTTTGGATACCTGGGGAGACGGGGTCAACCAGTTGCCGTATCCGCCGGCCGTTCGAGAGGCTTTCAAGAAGTTCAAAAAAGAAATGCTGGCGATCGATGTGGATCACCGTCGCAAAGAACTTTTTGGCAAACCGTTTTCCGATTTCATGACGGGTTATCCGGCGGAGCTAAAGCAGTGGTGGGACGGCTTCGGGCCCTCAAACTGGGGCGCGGCCACCGAAGATACAGCGGCGGGCTTGGCCATTCTTGCGCTGCAGGAAATGGTTGGAGAGAGCCGGGTTGGCGATCGCTACACCTGGCCTGGAGGGTTGGGTGCGGTTACGAAACGACTGGCCGACATTCTGCAGCCCAAATACAAAGATCGCATGTTGACTGGCGCGACTACCGTGGCGGTGGTTTCCGAAAAAGAAGAGGTGCAGGTGACCTATATAGCGGGCGGCGAATTGAAAACCGTAGCTGCCAAAGCCGTGATCATGGCAACGCCGAAGTTCATTACGCGGCGTATCGTCGACGGCCTTCCTGAGAAGCAAAGCGATGCCATGCATGAGATCCGCTACATTCCTTATCCAGTGGTGAATCTGATTTTCGATAAGCCGGTATTCAATCATGGGTACGATACGTGGTGTCCGGGCAATAGTTTTACAGATTTCGTGGTGGCTGACTGGGTGATTCAGAAGCAGCCCGGCTACAAACAGAAATTCAACATTCTCAGCTGCTACACACCGATGAAGGAAGAGGATCGCCACCAACTCTTGAGTGATACCGGCGCACGCCGGGTTGCAGCCAATGTGCTGAGCGACTTCCAAAAGCTGATGCCCCAGTTCAACGTCGATCCGGTCGAAGTTCACATCTACCGCCGAGGGCATCCTCTATATATGTCGACGCCTGGCTTGTGGACCGAGGTTCAGCCTCTGGCACGGCATCCCATGGATCGAGTGTTTTTCGCCAACACGGATTCCGAGGGTCCGGAATCGACCACCAACAGTGGAATCCTCGCGGCCCAACGAGCGGTAAAGGAAGTGGATGCGCGCCTCGCGGGCAGACCAGCCGTCCGACAGAGAGCAGTATCTGGTTGAAGCTGCTTCTCCGGTCTTTATTTTCAACTGCGCGCCGGCTGTTGTTGCTGGCACGTAAGTGCGATGTAATCTCCTGCGAAGCCGCCACCCATAGTAAAGTTATAGATGGGGCGCATCGAAGCGGGCGGAAAGCTGCCGGTCTCCATCATCCGAGTCATCCATAAAGGACAACCATACTTTGAGTTTGAGCATTCGCAACATCGCCATTATCGCGCACGTGGACCACGGCAAGACTACGCTGGTCGATGCCATGCTGCAGCAAAGCGGAACCTTCCGCTCGAATGAGCACCATGTCGAGCGGGTCATGGACTCGAACGAACTGGAGCGCGAACGCGGGATCACGATTCTCGCCAAGAACACGGCCATTTTTTATCACGATGTAAAGATCAACATTGTGGATACGCCGGGCCACAGCGACTTTGGCGGCGAGGTAGAACGCGCGCTGAAAATGGTGGATGGAGTCATGCTGCTGGTGGATGCCAGCGAAGGGCCGCTGCCGCAGACGCGCTACGTGCTGAGCAAAGCGCTGGAGGCCAAACTGCCGCCCATTGTTGTGATTAATAAGATCGATCGACCGGACGCGCGTCCACAGGAAGTGCTGAACGAAATCTACGATCTGTTTATCGACCTCGACGCCAAGGAAGATCAGCTCGACTTCCCGGTTCTGTATACGAATGCGAAGTTGGGGACGGCATCGACTGACATCAAGGTTGGAGGCGAGGATCTGCGTCCGTTGTTTGACTCGATCCTGAACACCATCCCGCTGCCGCAGGGCGACCCGGCCGGACCGTTGCAGATTCTGGTCGCCAACCTGGATTACAGCGATTATCTCGGACGCTTGGCGATTGCGCGCGTGTTCAATGGAACCATGTATACGGGCGAAGATGTCGTTATTGCCAAGCGCGATGGATCGATGCAGAAAACCAAGATTACAAAACTTTTTTCTTTCTCCGGGTTAAAGCGCACGGATATCACGGAAACCGTGCTGGGCGATATTGTCGCGGTGGCTGGCGTGGAAGGAATCACGATCGGTGAAACCATTACTGGCGCCGAAAATCCGGCACCGCTGCCGCCCATCGTGATCGATGAGCCAACCATAGCGATGACTTTCACGGTGAACACATCGCCGTTTGCGGGGCGGGAAGGGACTTACGTCACCTCGCGCAACTTGCGGGAGCGCCTGGCGAAAGAACTGCTCACCAATGTTTCCTTGCGAGTGGAAGAGATGGGAACCACGGATTCCTTCAAAGTTCTGGGGCGCGGCGAATTGCAGCTTTCGATCACCATCGAGATGATGCGGCGCGAGGGTTACGAGCTGATGGTCGGAAAACCTGAGATTGTCACCAAGCGCATCGATGGGAAATTGATGGAGCCGGTGGAGCATCTGACGGTGGATGTGCCGGAGAACTTTGTCGGAGTCGTCATGGAGCAACTCGGCTCGCGCAAGGCCGAGGTTGCGAACATGCACAATCATGGCTACGGGCGGGTGCGGGTTGAGTTTCGCGTGCCCAGCCGTGGGCTGATCGGGCTGCGCAGCCAGTTACTGACAGACACTCGCGGCACCATCGTGATGAATTCGCTTTTCGATGGATATACCGAATGGCAAGGGGAAATTCCGCACCGGCTTACGGGAGCGCTGATTGCGGACCGGAACGGGGTTTCGACGGCGTATGCGCTGTGGGGGTTGCAGGAACGCGGTGAACTTTTCGTCGGCCCGGGCGTTGAACTTTATGAAGGCATGATCATCGGCGAAAACGCGAAGGATGATGACCTGGACGTGAATGCCGTCCGGGAAAAGAAACTCACCAATATGCGGGCTTCGACGGCGGATGAGGCTATCCGGCTGGTTCCGTTCCGCCAGTTGAATCTGGAGCAGGCGATCGAATTCATCGCCGATGACGAGTTCGTCGAGATCACCCCTAAGTCCCTGCGGCTGCGAAAAAAGGTTTTGCAATCGAACAAGCGTAAGAAGAGCGCGATGGCAACGGTAGAGGAAGGGTGAAATCCATCGGTCGATTTGGAAAGGCTGCGGGCCAAGTTCCGCTACGCATGTTCCTGGTCCCGTGCAGTTGCGGGGTGACATTTGCGGTGGCAGAAAGCTACGACCGGCAGGGAACGGCGTGGAGCCGCTATTTAGTCTGCCCGGATTGCGGCAAGCGGCACGATCCAAAGAACCGGCTGCTGCAAGTTGGATATCACCGCGAGGGATATTGGACGGTGGATAAGTGCTGAGGGGAAACCCGGCCAAGTCGCGCTAATCAGTCGGAATAGAAACCCGCAGCTTCGGCCGATCGCCCCAGCCGAGCGATCGACGCACCGGACCTGAGCTGATCCTTCCGGTTCTGGTCAAACCGGGACTGCCACATTTCTTGATTTTGACTGTGGATTTGCACAAACCTGCTATACTTCTGGCCGCATTTGACTGTTCGCAAGCTCCGGTCTCGATTTTCAGGAAGGCGTCCCCGACCTGCCAGTCCGCCGTATCCAGCTCGCACTTCGACAGCTCAATGCAGAGGAAGACCCGTGAAGAATATTTTTGTCGGCAACTTGAGCTTTAACACATCGGAAGACGAACTGCGTCAGATGTTTGAACCTTTCGGGCAAGTGGACCGGGTGAGCATCATGACGGACCGCGATACCGGACGCTCGCGCGGATTCGGCTTTGTGGAAATGGCCAGCAATGAGGACGGAGACAAGGCCATCACCTCGTTGAATGGATCGCAAGTGGCTGGACGCACCCTCAACGTGAACGAGGCGCGACCCAAAACCGAGCACGCGGGCGGCGGCGGCCGCGACCGCGGCGGGCGCGGTGGAGACCGCGGCGGCGATCGTGGTGGACGGGGTGGCGGCGACGGCGGGCGCGGCCGCTGGTAATCCTTTACTAGCTAAAACCAGCGCGACAGGCGTATCACCATTGCGGGCGATGCTGTGCCGCTTCGCGACCGAAGGGGCGTGCATAAAATTATCCAGAGGCCGTAAGCGCAGAAGGTGTGCGCAGCGGCGGCCGGCCTTGGCGAGGTTGTTTTTTCTCATCCTGAATACGGTTTTTGATCACAGGCCTTTGATCCCAAGTCTTTGATCCCAAGTCTTTCCCTCCTTATTATTTCAAGCGCTTTCCAAAAATAATTCCTTCCGAGAGAACCCGCGCGGGCTACGGGGTCCGATCGATCTCGCGAACATTGCTTGCTCCGAGGTCTGACCGCCGAGAGTGGGGCCAGACGCCTCCGCACGCCCACTTCCCACTGAGTTTTCCAAGACTGGAGCAGTAACTACAGCCTGAATGCACGTTCGTAATTTGAAAATACATCGTGGTGCATTCAGAATCGGTTTGCCCACTTCTACACAGTCCAGCAAATGGTGGCTCCCTATCTGGGGAGCGTGCCCGCTGACAACAATCAAACCTGGCCGGATCGGAAAACGAGCAGGCATGTCACGCGTAAAGGCGACAATTCTCTATATTGACGATCGCTGGAACGGACTCATCAACCGGAAGAAGATGCTTGAGCAGAACGGCTATAGCGTTCTCGACGCGACCAGTGGACGCAAGGGGCTCAAACTGCTGCGCTCGCACCCGGTGGATGCGGTGGTTCTCGAGGACGAAATGCCGGGAATGAGCGGCGGCGTGGTTGCCGCTAAAATCAAACACATCAATTCACAGATTCCAATCGTGCTGTTATGCGGTGACGAGGGACTGCCGAAGAGAAACTTGGAATCGGTAGATAGCGTGGTACCCAAGTCCGAGTCTTCGAAGGTTTTGCTATGTACCCTGCAGAACCTGTTGGATGCACCCCCCCAACCATTTTTCTTTCGCTGGCTGGACCATTGGAGAGTACGGAACCAAGGAGCAGGACAATGAATTTTCTGAAGATGCTGCTGGGAAGAGGTTGCTCGCATCAATTCTCGTGGCCGCGCACCGATGATAAGGGCTGTCATTATCAGATCTGCTCGCATTGCGGAGCCGCGTACGAGTACGACTGGGACACGATGCGGCGTACTGAGCATCTGCTGGCCAATCGAGGCGTGACTCACTTCACGCACAGCTCGCAAGCATCTTCGTGAACAAGTCGGTCAGGCGAGTCAATCCTCCGGCACTCGCCGAAGGTTGGTGATTTGCAAGCAGAAGTTTGGATTTCGAAACTCGCCGATGTCCCGGCAATCCTGTTTTAGCGGGGCCCCCGTCGTATAATTGACGGGTTGTGCGCCCGTAGCTCAGATGGATAGAGCGATTGCCTCCGGAGCAATAGGTCGGGAGTTCGAATCTCTCCGGGCGCACCATCATTAAAACCAAGTAGTTACGCGGTTCCCACTGCGGCGCGGAACTGTTAGGCAGTGGGTCAATTAACGCAAGGATATTTTGGGAATCATTCTTCAACGCGGTGAAACTTTCGCCAAAGGATGAAGCCGCCGCACCCATACAGCCAAGCATTGAGGGGTCCAAACAATAACCAAATGCTTTCTGAATCAGGATCAGTCATCGTTATTCCTGCGAGGATACCGGGCGGACACAGAATATAAGCGACCGGCGTTGACATCCACGGTGGCGCGGAGGACGAATTGGTTTTGCCCACATACGCCGCGACGAAGAATCCGGCAACCGCGCAGATAAAAGCGCAATAGATCGCTCTCTTCATGGCTGTTGCTTACTGCCTTTCTGTGTTTTTTGGTTCGGTGTTTGTGCGCTGGCGGTTTCGCCTTGAGCGTGGGCCGCGCCCTACACTTTATCAGACATAGTGCCAGCGGGAGTTCGAATCTCTCCTGGCGCACCACACTCTCAGCATAAATCGCAAACGGACCGCTAAAGCGTTTCCCTTCAAACGAGCCGATGAGATTGACCGAGCGCTTCACAGCGCAGCCAGGCGGCGTTGCACCAACAAAAAGTAAAGCGCGAGCAAAACCAGCAGTAGACCGTTCACGCCCAGCACCACGGGAGCCGTAAACATTGGCACCAGCCAGCCGGACAAGAGATTTCCCATGGGCATGCCACCGCGGAACGCGAAGTTGTAGACGCTCATGACGCGACCGCGCATTTCGTTGGTGGTAATCAACTGCACCAGGGAATTGACCGTGGCGAAAACCGCCATCATGGCTGCGCCCACCAGCACGATGACGCTTCCGCTGAAGGGGACTGACTTGGAGAGAGCGAAGGCGGAAATCCCCGCGCCGAGAAAAAGCAGCGCCGCCAGAGCGACCGCTCCTTTTCTTCGCATGTTGCCGGCGCCGGCGATCATCAGCGAACCGAATATCGAGCCCAGGCCCATCAGCGAGAGCAGATTGCCGTAGGTTTCCGGACCGCGATGAAAAATGTCCTTCACAAATACAGGAATATAAGTGCGCATGGGCATGGCCAGGAAGGTCATGCAGAAGGCGAGCACAATCAGGGCTTCCATCCCATTTTGCTTGCGAGCGAAGCGGATGCCCTGCTTCAGGCTGCTGAACATTGACTCCGTGGTCTTCGCCGGCAGGAAGCGCGCGCTGATAATCGAGAGCGAAATGATAGGAGCGAGAAAGGAAAGCGCGTTCAAGCCGAAGCACCATTTTTCTCCCAGCTTGGCCAATGCCTGCCCGGCGAGCGCCGGCCCCACCATGACCGCGACGTTAAACTGGATGGAATTCAGCGCGATGGCGTTCGGCATATCCTCGATGTCGACCAGAGTGGGAATCAGCGCCTGGTACGCTGGACCGCCGAAGGCCTGGGCGAAGCCGGAAATAAATGAGAGGCACAGAATGTGCCAGACATGCACGGTTCCGGCGCCAACCAGAATGGTAAGAATTCCTGCGCTCGCCATTTGCACGTACTGCGAGCCCAGCAGAATTCTCCGGCGCTCCACGCGATCGGCCACAACCCCGCCGATCAGGGAGAAGAGAAAAATAGGAATGCCGGCAAGAAATTGATCGAGCGCGAGCAGGAAAGCGGAGTGGCTCAGGCGGTAGATCAGCCAGCCCTGGGCCACGATCTGCATCCAGGTGCCGATACTGGAGGTGCAGGCGCCAAACCACATCAAACGAAAATCGCGATATTGAAAGGCTTTAAAAACCCGGCGAATCACTCTAGCTTCCATAGTCCCCGCAAAAGCGTAACATGCGACTTTAATTGGTTCGGTATGATTGACGTTTTCGACGGGTTTTAGTCCGACCGGCGCTTGTATATATTTCGCACACCAAATAGAAGATGCAACTTTGGGCTTTCGGTTTCGCTTGGGCGATAATCGTGTATGGGAACTGAATTGAGCCACGGTATTTGATTCTGAGGTCGGCCCCCAGAAATGGAACTCCCTGCGGAGCTTCGTGGTTCGCTCTCGAAGATCACGCCCCAACACTCAACATGAACTACGACGCCATTCTGGTGGTTTCTTTCGGAGGGCCCGAATCAAGAGAGGAAGTGATACCCTTCCTCGAAAATGTGTTGCGAGGAAGGAATATTCCACGTGAACGCATGCTGGTGGTGGCTGAACACTATTACCACTTCGAGGGGAAAAGCCCGATCAACCAGCAAACGCGCGAACTGATCTCGGCGTTGGAAGCCGAGTTGGCGCTACACGGGCCGAAGCTTCCAGTGTATTGGGGAAACAGAAACTGGCATCCACTGCTGCCTGAAACGCTGCGCACGATGGAGCAGGATGGAATCCGGCGCGCGCTGGCTTTCGTAACTTCCGCCTACAGTTCTTATTCGGGATGCCGGCAGTACCGCGAAGACATTGCGCGGGCGCAAAGAGAAGTGGGTCCAGGCGCGCCTGAAGTGGGCAAACTACGGGCATTTTTCAATCATCCAGGATTCATCGAAGCCACGACCGACCGCGTCCGTGAGGCGCTGCGGGCAGTTCCATCGCAGGGGTTAGGAAAGGTGCAACTTGTTTATACCGCGCACAGTATTCCGCTTTCCATGGCCAGCGCCAGTGACTACGTGAAGCAACTGGAAGAAGTGCGGCGCCTGGTTTCCGGAGCGCTGGGGCAGCAAAACGATTCTCTTGTCTACCAGAGTCGCAGCGGAGCTCCGGGCCAGCCGTGGCTGGGACCGGACATTCTCGATTACTTGCGCGAAGTGAAGTCGAGAAACCTGGCTTCGGCTGTGGTGCTGGCACCGATCGGGTTTATCAGCGATCACATGGAAGTGTTGTACGACCTGGACGTGGAGGCGCGGCAGGTCTGCGATTCGCTGGGATTGTCCATGACACGGGCTAAGACGGTCGGCGTTCACCCCAAATTTATCGGGATGATTCACGAGTTGATTCTGGAGCGGATGGATCCAGCGGCAGATCGGCGGGCGTTAGGATCGCTCGGGCCGCGGCCAGATGTTTGTGCCGAGGATTGCTGCCCAGCGCCGCAGCGACCGGCGCGGCAGCAGAAGACTTAGATAGGAGTTGCCAGTTTGGGAGCGTCGTAATCCGTGGCGATGGGGCGGCCCTCAACGCGATGCATGGTATCGACAATGGTTTCGATCACGGCTTCATTGCCCACCGCGGTATTGATCATCATGTGATACAGCGAGCGCGTGGGCCAGTCGGCATTGAAATAGTGTTTGACGAAGGCCATTCTTTCGCGATCGACGGAATCGACCATTTCTTCTGCTTCAGCTGCGCTGGATCCGTCTTGCCGCAAGCGCCGGACTTTCTCAGCCCGCGGCGCGTAAAGAAATACGTGAAAAGCGTCGGGATTCTCGCGCAGGAAAAACGGGGCGCCACGGCCGACAACCACGGCTTTTCCTTCCTGGGCAATCCTGGCAGCAATTTGTTCCATCCATGACATCATGCAATCGGTGTCGAATGCCTGATTGGCGAGATGGGCGCTGCGTTCGTGGCTGCCCCGCCAGAAAGTTTTGGCCAAACGATAGAGGCGACTGTCCATACGCTCGTCGCAGCGCCTCACAGCGGAAGTTTCTACATTTGCCAGACGGGCAATTTCTTCGGTAAGTCGCTTGTCCCAGAGATTCCAGCCGAGACGCTCCGCCAGTTGCTGGGCGATGGCACCGGCGCCGGAGCCATATTCCCGCTCGATCGTAATCACGCGAAACATGCCGTCCTCAGTGTACCGCCAACCGGGCCCAACGAGAGGTTAGTGTACAACCATGCCTCCAGGTTTGCCTTTTTTCATCAGGAAAACCAAAGGGACCATGGCCAGAATGGCCCAGCCAAGAAGGCGGAAGTCATCAATGTAAGCCAGCATGGTCGCCTGCCGCTGCACCGTACCTTCAATCAGAGCGTAGGCTTGCCGCGTGGCAAACGCGGCATTCGCGCCGTGCGCGCGCATCGCCTGTGTGGTGCCCTGCAGCATCGAGCGGAATGCCGGATTGGAGGCGCTGAGATGGCGAGACAAATCATTGCTATGGACCTGGGTGCGCCGATCGAGTAGGGTAGTGACCAGCGAAATACCGACGCTGCCGCCCATATTGCGCGCCAGATTCATCAGGCCGGAGGCCGCGTTGTTCTTGTCCCGCGGCAGATAAGCGTAGGCGGCGGTGTTGATGGGAACGAACAGAAATGCCATTCCGGCGGCCTGAAATATGCGAGCCACCACGGTAGTTCGAAAATCCATTTGAAGATCGAAGCCGGTCATGTTGAACAGCGAACCGGAAAGCATGACCAGGCCGAACACCAGCAGCCAGCGCGGACTGTAGCGCGAGAGCAGAAATCCCACCAAAGGCAACAACAGCATGATGGTGAACCCGCCGGGCATCAAGGCCAAGCCCGAGCGCTCGGCGGTATACCCCAACAAAGTCTGCATGAACAGGGGCAGTAAAAGCGTGCTGCCCAGCAAGGCGAAGCCCAGCATAAACATCAGAAGGTTCGAAATGCCGAATGTGCTATCGCGGAAAAGGTGCAAATCGATGATGGGATCTTTCTGGTACCACTCCCAGAAAATCACGAAGATCAACGAAACCGCGGCGATTGCTGACAGGATTGCGATGAAATGCGAGTCAAACCAATCGTCGCGCTGCCCCTTATCGAGGACGACCTGCAAAGCTCCCAGGCCCAGCGCCACAAAACTGAGTCCGATGTAGTCGATGGAAGTTTCGCTCAGCTTGCGGCGCCGTAAGTAGGGAGGATCCTCAATCAGCCGCGAGGTAAGCAGGATTGAAATGATTCCCACTGGAATGTTAATGAAGAAAATCCAGCGCCAGGTGAAATTATCGGTGATCCATCCTCCAAGGGTGGGGCCGATGGCCGGAGCCGTGACCACGGCGACGCCATAAACCGCAAAAGCCATGCCACGTTTGGCGGGGGGAAAAGTATCGGCAAGGATCGCCTGTTCGCTGGGCTGCAGGCCGCCTCCGCCCGCACCTTGCAGCACGCGGCACAGGATGAGCGTAGCCAGGTTGGGCGCCAAACCGCAAAGGAAAGAACTCACCGTGAATAAGGCCACGCAACTCATGTAGAAGTTTTTGCGGCCCAGGATCGAAGAAAGCCATCCGCTCAACGGAAGGACGATTGCGTTGGAAACAAGATAGGAAGTGAGAATCCAGGTGCTCTCATCCTGGCCGGCGGAGAGCCCGCCAGCGATATGCGGCAACGCGACGTTTGCGATGGAGGTATCGAGAACCTCCATGAACGTCGCCAGGGTTACGGTTATGGCGATGATCCAGGGATTGACTGCCGGACGCCAGGTGTCGGCGTTGTCCAGCGTGGACGCCGGAGAACTCATTGCCGAATCCAAACCTTGGGCTCAACCGACATGCCGGGACGCAGCGACTGATCCTTATCTTCGCCAGGATCGAGCACAATCTTGACCGGAATGCGCTGTACGACTTTTACATAGTTCCCGGTTGCATTTTCGGGAGGCAACAAACTGAAGCGGGCGCCGCTGGCACCGGCAAAGCTGTCAACTTTTCCTTTGTAACTTCTTCCGGAGGCGTCGACGTCGATGGAAACCGGCTGCCCAACTTTCATCTCACGCAGTTGGGTCTCCTTGAAGTTGGCGGTAATCCAGACATCGTTCAGGGGAATGAGCTTCATCAGTTCCTGGCCGGGAGCGACGTTCTGTCCCACTTCGACCGTACGATCGCTAACGACACCGGCGACGGGGGCAATAATTTTGGTGTACTGCAGATTCAGTTTGGCCTGATCCAGATCAGCCCTTTTCTGCAGCGCTTGGGCTTCGGCCTCGGCCGCCCGGGAACGAATCACCTGCATTTGCCGGGGAGCGGTTTGAGCATTGTGGTAGTTGGCTTCCGCCTGCACCAGTTTTCCCTGTGCCTGGGTCACCTGCGATTGAGCGGCGTCCGCCAGTGCATGAGCCGCCACAACGGCGGCAGCGCTGGCCGTGGCCGAGGCCACCGCCTGATCGTATTGCTGCTGCGAAATTTCTTGCTTCTCGACCAGCTGCTTGTAGCGGACCAGATCATTTTGTGCTTTCACGTTGTTGGCTTCGGCCTGGTCGCGCTGCGCTTTGGCCGCGTCGAATTGCTGGTGGGCGGCGGCGATGCCGGCCCGCGCGCTGGCTACGTCGGCTTCGGTTGACGACACTTGAGTGGTGGTCGTGACCGAGGTGATCGGCACGTTCACGCCGGCTGCAGCGGCCGCGGCCTGCGCGTCTTCAAACTCGGCTTTGGCCTTTTCGTAGGCGACCTGGTAATCGGCGGGATCGATTTCCACCAGAACCGTGCCCGCCTCAACATATTGGTTGTCGCGGATATTGAGTTTTATGACGTGTCCTGAAACCCGCGGGCTGATGGAATTGATGTGGCCATCCACTTCGGCATCATCGGTGGATTCGTAACTGGAAACATAGCGGTAGACGAAAAATCCTGCCACCAGCAATACCACCACGGCAATGATGATGCCGATCCGAAAGCCAGGGCTGGCGGTCCGCTTGGGACGAGTGTGGAAGTCTCGTTCCGTCGAAGGCAGGGGCTTGGGGCGGCCTTCCGATTGATCCGGTGGCGCGGCGGGCGGGCTTTGCGTCGTCTGTTCCATAATTTTGAGTTTAGTGTTCGCCTTTCAAAAATCGCCGGACTCCTTGTTCAGCATCACCAATGGCGCGGGCCAGCTCCACTTTTGCCAGATTATGGGCATAGAGGCTCTCAATATAACTCTCATGGGCGCTGGCGACTGCCTCTTGTGCCTGCACCACTTCCAGGTTATCGGTCACTCCCGCGGTGAAACGATCCCTGGATTGTGCCAGGGTCTGCTCCGCCAGATCGACCGAGCTTCGGGCCACGGCAACCTGATCGGCGGCGGCATTGAGGTCCAGCAACGCGCTACGCACCTCGTAATCGATGCGGCCGCGCAGATCGCCCAAGCGGGAGCGGGCCTGCTTCAATTGGGCTTCGGCTTCGAGAACATCACTGTGAGTTTTCCCGCCGGCAAAGATTGGGATATTCAGGCTTCCGTTCACCTGCCAGGTGCCATTGGACTGTGCCGGTGTAACCCCAACGTCCCCAAAATTTGCATCGAGATCCATGGTCGGGTAGTGACCGGCGGTCGCCGCCCGGCGCAAAAGCTCAGCGGAGCGGACCTGCGCTTGCGCGGCCTGGTAGTCTGAGCGCGAGGTATAGGCCCGCTCGAGATAAACCTCCAGGGGCTGCGGAGTCAGCGCCTGATATGGCGCTTTCTCGGTCAGGACAAATTCCTGACCCGGAGCCAAGCCGATAATGCGGGCTAAGGACAATTTCTGCTTGGCAAAGTCGTTACGCGCGACGATAAGTTGTTGTTGGCGGCTCTGCAGTTCGACTTGAGAACGTAGAGTATCGATGGCCGGGTTCAGGCCGGCCTTTTGTTGGTCGACCGCCTTATCGTAGAGGGCCTGGGCATTGGTCACCTGCGCGGTTGTGGCTTCAATGCGAGCAGCGTTGGCAATCGCCAGCAGGTAGGCATTGCCGACGGCCAGCACCACCAACTCCCGTGCATCTTTGTAGCTGTATTGGGCGGACTTCAGGCTCTCGGAAGCCGCCCGCTCCTGCTCAAATTGCTTGAAGTTGAAAAGAGATTGGCTTAGCGAAAGACGCGCATCAAAATAATTGAATGGGCCAATTACCCGAGGAACAGGAAACGGGAAAACATTGCTCTTGAAGCCGAGCGCGGTGAGACTTTGGGTTTGAGCATCTTCCTGGATTTTGGCTGAAAGATCGGGCAGAAGGCTGCTGAGCTCTTTCCACTTTTCGCCGCGCGCCGTAATGGTCTGATCGCTGGAGAGCAGGAGGCCGAGGTTGTTGCGCAGTCCGCGCTCAATCGCCTCCTGGAATCCCAATTGCAAAACTTCTGGCGTGGCTTTGCCCTCAGGCTCACTGCCGGTGTAGGGGCTTTGCGAACCGGGCAGGGAAATGGATGGCGTGGGAGTAGAACTTTGAGCCATAAGCCCGCTAACGGAGAGAAGCACCAGCGTAAGGGCCAGAGCACTACGATTTGGATGAGACAAGCGCCGAGGCATCTCAGTTTCGAAAAAGTCCCGTCGCAAAACAATCTTCGGGACAGCCTTTCTCTTTCTTTTTCATAACCTATCGTCTTCGTATTGATTCTATAGGGACATCGGGCGATGCAAAAACCCGGCCACCGTCGGTTTGACTTGGATGCCTTCAGGCGATTTAAGGATCTGGCAAAATCAACGAATCCACCGAAGCACCACCGAAAACATCATCCACCCCATTACTTTAGACACTTTCCATGCCACAGGCCTGCCGATAGAGTAAAGGCGAACGCTCCTCCCCCCATGAGTCGAGCAATTAGTTTGATGGTTGCGGCCGTACTGTTTGCAGGTCTAGTCACCGGCGCGGGGCAATCGCAGGCTCGCCCAGAACGAAAGGTAGTTCAGAGAATCGCCCCAGTGTATCCGAATCTCGCGAAGCATATGCACATCAGCGGAGCGGTGAAGCTGGAGGTTGTGGTTCGCGCGAATGGCAGCGTCAGGTCAACCAAGGTTGTGGGAGGAAATCCGGTGCTGATCCAATCTGCAATCGATGCGGTCCAGAAGTGGAAATTTGAGACCACATCGGAAGAAACCGTCGGGATTGTGGAGCTTACATTCGATCCCGCAAACAGCCATTGAAACCGACCTGGGAATTGCCCCGGAAATAATCGTCTACCTCATGCCTGCCCCAAGCCGAAAGCAAGTCACGGATCAGATTGCGCGCCGCCGGAGGCGGCACGCGAGATACCGTGACAATTTTCGAGTCATCGTCAGTTACTTGGCCAATCACTATCAAAAGCTGGATGGACACTGTAGCGACCTATCGGAGGCGGGTATCGGAATACTGCTGGCGACCGAGATGAATAACGGTGAAGTGGTCGACTTGAGCTTTTCGCTTCCGGGATCCAGCTTGCCTTGGGAATTGCGGGCCGTGGTCCGCTACCGGCGCGGATATCATTACGGTTTTGAATTCCTGTCCCTGACCAATGAGCAACAAGAAGCCCTGAGAAATTATCTTAAGGGTCTGGCGCCGTTCGACAAGGCACCTTGCCCCTGAAACCGAAAGATCAGCCTTTTCGACCGATGACTTCCGTCACTTGTAGGTTCATTACCTGTAATTCAAACTCAAACCCGGGACTCGTTCGCGAGACCGATTGCAGTATCGCTTCGTCATGAGTGACTCCAAATCCAATACGGCGGTGGGCACCGACTGGACGAGACTACTGGCCGATCCGGACCTCGCTCGAAACCTTGGAAGGCTGCTGCAGACTTACCGCGACGCTCCTCCCGAGCGCCGGGAACAGGACTTGCTGGCGGCAATGCGCGAAATCAAACGAGAAGCTGCGAGCGGCGCCGCGGTCCAAACCTCAACCCCGGCCTCGCCTGAAATCGAGGAGATTCCTCCGTCACTTCCAACTTTGGCAACGTCCATTCCTCCATTTGAGCCCGACGTATTCAGTCCGAATTGGGGACAGGATCGACGCCGGTATCCCAGGATCAAGTGTTTTGTAGCGGTCGAATTACGGGTTAATGAGACCGATGCTCCAATTTGGGGCAATTTATCCAATACCAGTTTGGGAGGGTGCAGGGTTGAGACCGCGACCCTGGTCAGCGGCGGCGCCAAGGTCGATCTCGGACTCTGGGTGGCCAGCGGCAAGATTTGGGTAAAAGGTTTGGCATTGAACGGGGTGGTGACCCGCAGCGCCCCGGATGCGGGAGCCATACGCGTTCGCTTCGCCGGACTGGATCCCCGGGAAAAAGAAAACCTGCGTCAATTCCTCAAATATGTTCAGGAAACCACGAAAGCCTGGAACAGCGAAAGAAACTATCTGCAACTGCTGAAATAACTGGGATGCTTTTCGAGCATCTGGTTTCTCCTTCCGCGCCTATTTTTCACACATCTGTCACATGGGTTCGCGAGAAATTGATACACTCGGGGCGTGTCTAAATCGTTTGTATCTGAAACCCTTTTCTGTCTCCGGGACTCTAACTAGTTTAAGACACAGATCACCGAACAAATCCAAGCGAGTAGTTCCCTGGAGCGCACCCATGGCAGTCAGCGAACAGGCGTTAGTGACCGGTCAGCAACTTGACACATTGAGCATCAACACGATCCGAACCTTGGCGATCGACGCGGTACAACAAGCCAACAGCGGACATCCGGGTGCGCCCATGGGCTTAGCTCCCGTTGCTTACTGCCTCTGGCAGGAATTTCTGCGCTATGACCCCGAAGATCCGAAGTGGCTGAACCGCGACCGCTTTGTTTTGTCGAATGGTCACGCTTCCATGCTGCTTTACGCCCTGCTCTATTTAGCCGGGGTGCGGCAGGTCAACGAACATGGGGAAGTTCTTAAAGAACTGTCTGTGCCCATGGAAGAGATTAAACGCTTCCGGCAACTGGGAAGCCGGACTCCGGGGCATCCCGAATCACACATCACTACCGGCGTGGAGACGACCACTGGGCCGTTGGGGCAGGGAGTGGGAAACAGTGTGGGAATGGCCATTGGCAGCAAATGGCTCGCTGCAAATTTCAACCGTCCAGGGTTTGAAGTTTTCAATTACAACATTTACGCCATGTGCTCGGACGGCGATCTGATGGAAGGGATCGGTGGCGAGGCCGCATCGTTGGCCGGGCATTTGAAACTTTCGAATCTCTGTTGGATCTATGACCACAACGGCATCACCCTGGACGGCCCCGCAGATTGGTCATTCAGCGAAGACGTGGCTACGCGCTTTGTGGGTTACGGCTGGAACGTCACCCGCGTCGCCGATGCCAATGATCTTGAAATGCTGGCCCGGGCTTTTGAGACCTTCCAGAAGACCACGGACCGGCCGACGTTAATCATTGTCGACACCCATATTGGCTACGGATCGCCGCACAAACAAGATACGAATGAAGCCCACGGCGAACCGCTGGGCGTGGAGGAGGTCCGGCTCACGAAGAAGTTTTACGGCTGGCCCGAAGATGCCAAGTTTCTTGTGCCCGAAGGCGTACGTGAGCATTTCAGAGACGGAATCGGGAAGCGCGGACAGAATGCGCGCGCGCAATGGGCGAAGATGTTTGCCGCATACACCGAGAAGCATCCAGAGTTGGCCGACCGTTTGCATCGCATGCAGCGGCGTGAGCTTCCCGATGACTGGGACAAGAACCTGCCCACATTCCCCGCCGATCCGAAGGGAGTGGCTACGCGCGAGAGTTCAGGGAAGGTGCTGAATGTGGTGGCACAGAATATTCCGTGGCTGATCGGCGGTTCGGCCGACCTGGCAACTTCGAATAAGACCACGCTCAAATTTGAGGGCGCCGGCGATTTTCAGCCGGGGCAGTATGCCGGGCGCAACCTGCATTTCGGCGTACGCGAGCACGCGATGGCCGCCAGCGTGAATGGGCTGACAGTTTCCGGAATTCGCGCGTTCGGAGCGACTTTTTTTAATTTCAGTGATTACATGCGCCCCAGCATCCGGCTGGCTGCGCTCATGGAGGCTGCTTCGATTTTCATTTTCACGCACGATTCGATCGGCCTGGGAGAGGACGGTCCCACGCACCAGCCAATCGAACAACTGGCATCGTTGCGCGCCATGCCGAATCTGATAGTGCTTCGTCCGTGCGACGCCAATGAAGTGGTCGAGGCGTGGAAGATTATCGCGCAATTGCAGCATGAGCCGGTGGCACTGGTGCTGACACGGCAAGCGGTTCCCACGCTTGACCGGACCAAATACAGCGCGGCCTCGGGGACGGCGCGGGGAGCCTATGTTCTAGCCGACGCGGCGGGGGGTAAACCGGATGTGATCCTGATGGGGACGGGAAGCGAAGTTTCGTTATGCGTGGATGCCTTTGAGAAACTAAAAGCCGAGGGTATCAACGCGCGGGTGGTGAGCATGCCCTCATGGGAGATCTTTGAGCATCAGGACGCGGCTTACAAAGAGAGCGTTTTCCCCGCGTCGGTTACGGCGCGAGTTTCGGTTGAAATGGCGGCCACGTTCGGCTGGGAGCGTTATGTTGGGCTCAAGGGACGTAAGATCGGCATGCACCGCTTCGGCGCTTCCGCACCCTTGAAAGACTTGCTTAAGTTTTTCGGTTTCACAGTCGATACCGTTGTCGCGGAAGCGCACAAAGCGATGGCGGAAAAGTAGCAGACAATCTGGCCGAACTAATTCTGCCAAACTAATTCTGGCCGAACTGAGATTTAATCGGAGACGACTCCGCCGTCGATTCATCAGGGAGAAATCATTATGCAGCCAACTGGAGTTCTTGAAAACGCAAAAGTTACCAACCCTTTGAAGGCATTACTGGGGTATGGGCAATCGATGTGGCTCGACTACATTCGCCGCGACTTGATCACCGGCGGGGGCCTCAAGAAGATGATCGAGGACGACGGTCTGAGAGGGATGACTTCGAATCCTTCGATTTTCGAGAAGGCAATTGCCGAAAGCTCGCTCTACGACGACATATTACAATCGCTGGCTTCGCGGCACGATCTGGATACCACGGCGCGCTACGAACAGATCGCGATCCGCGATATTCAAGGCGCCGCCGATCTTTTGCGTCCCGTGCATGAAGAGTCCAAGTATCGCGACGGGTATGTCAGCCTGGAGGTTTCTCCACTACTGGCGCTCCAGACGCGGGAGACCATCGACGAGGCTCGCCGCTTGTGGAAGGCCGTGGATCGCGAGAATGTGATGATTAAAGTCCCGGGCACCGAACAGGGACTTCCTGCCATTCGCCAGTTGATTGGCGAGGGCATCAACATCAACGTAACGTTGTTGTTTGCGCAGGAAGTGTACGAGAAAGTTGCAGAAGCCTACATCGCCGGAGTTGA
Source organism: uncultured Acidobacteriota bacterium (assembly GCA_963756015.1). Taxonomy (GTDB): domain Bacteria; phylum Acidobacteriota; class Terriglobia; order Terriglobales; family Acidobacteriaceae; genus Sulfotelmatobacter. Next base: position 4,090,115 of record CAVWMB010000006.1, on the reverse strand, counting down.
AGACCTGGCCAAGCGCAATGGCAATCTCAAGAAGATGGCTGGGGTCGCGAGCTTCTTCATTAGTCGCATCGACACCCTGGTGGATTCGATGATTGACGACAAACTGAAAACCACGACCGACGCTCAGCAGCAGGCGCTGCTGAAAAGCCTGAAAGGCAAAGTTGCCATTGCCAATGGCAAGCTGACCTACCAGCGATACCAGAAGATTTTCAGCGGGACGCGATGGGACGCCCTGGCAAGCAAGGGCGCGCAAACGCAACGCGTGCTGTGGGCAAGCACCAGCACAAAGAATCCGGCCTACCGTGACGTGATGTACGTCGAAGAATTGATCGGACCTGATACGGTCGATACCATGCCGCCAGCCACGGTCGATGCCTTCCGCGATCACGGGAAATTGCGCAAGAGTCTTACCGAGAACGTGCCAGGCGCACAGACGGTGATGGACGATCTGGCAAAGGCCGGCATTTCGATTAAAGAAGTGACCTCGAAGCTGACCAGGGATGGAGTGAAGTTGTTCGCCGATGCCTTCCACAAATTGCTGGCCGCGGTAGAAAAAAATACGCAGCAAAAAGGAACGACCGCGTGAGCCTGCAGCCTTGGTTCGGCGGGAAGCCCGGCGAGACGCTGGCGATAACGTAAGGAGCGAGTTATGCAATTGGGTATGGTGGGTCTGGGCCGCATGGGCGCGAACATGACGCGCCGCCTGATGCGCGGCGGACATCAAGTTGTAGTCTCGGATTTGAGTCCGGAAGCGGTGAAGCAACTTACCGGCGAAGGCGCGGGCGGTTCATCGTCACTCGAAGATCTGATCAGCAAACTGAAGCCGCCCCGGGCGGTGTGGGTAATGGTGCCGGCGGGCGGCCCGACCGAACAAACGGTGCAGACGCTGGCGCAACATTTGCAGGCCGAAGACGCCATCATCGACGGCGGCAATTCCTATTTCAAAGATGATGTGCGGCGCGCGGGACAGTTCAAGAGCAAGGGTATTCATTATGTGGACGTCGGAACCAGCGGTGGAGTTTGGGGTTTGGAGCGCGGTTACTGCATGATGATTGGCGGACCCGACCCGGCGGTGAAGCGTCTGGATCCTATTTTCAAGACGCTGGCGCCGGGACGGGGCGATATTCCACGTACGCCTGGCCGGGAAAAGCTGGGGGGATCCGCTGAAGAAGGTTATATCCATTGCGGTCCATCGGGCTCCGGACACTTCGTGAAGATGGTCCACAACGGAATCGAATACGGAATCATGCAGGCCTACGCCGAGGGCTTCGATATTTTCAAGAACGCGACCAGCAAAGAATTGCCGGAAAATATTCGCTACGATTTGAACCTGCCGGACATCGCCGAAGTTTGGCGGCGAGGCAGCGTGATCAGTTCGTGGCTGCTTGATCTCACGGCCATGGCTTTAGCCGAGAATCCCACACTCTCGGAATACGAGGGATACGTGCAGGATTCGGGCGAAGGGCGCTGGACGATTCAAGCCGCGGTGGACGAAGCCGTACCTGCCGATGTGTTGACGGCCGCGTTGTACGTGCGCTTCCGGTCGCGCCAGCAGCATACTTTTGCCGAGAAGATGCTTTCGGCGATGCGGCAGAAATTCGGCGGCCACATCGAGGCCGGAGCTGCGAAAAAGAAAAGTGCATAAGCAATATTGTTCAGCGAACATTAACATTAAGGACTAATCCATGGCTCAATTGGCGGAAAAACCAACGGCGACCGCACCCCGCGTGGGCAAGCAGGGTGATCCTTGTGTGATGGTGATCTTCGGCGCGGCCGGAGACCTCACCGCCCGCATGTTGATTCCTGCGCTTTACAATCTGGCTCGCGCAGACCTGCTCTCAAAAGAGTTCGCCGTTCTGGGTGTGGCGCGCGCCCAGATGTCAGATGAGGACTTTCGCAAGCGACTTCTGGAAGATGTGAAACAGTACTGCGGCGACTGCGTGAATGACTCGCTCTGGGATGCTTTCTCCCGCCGTTTTTATTATTTCGCCGGCGATTTCAATGACGACAAGCTTTACCCGCAGGTCAAGGATCATCTCGCCAAGATTGACAGCGACCATTCGACGCGGCAGAATTTCTTTTATTACATGGCAACCGCTCCCAGTTTCTTTGGCCCCATCGTAGAAAAGCTGGCCGCCAATGGACTGATGGAGCAGAGCAACGATCACTGGCGGCGAGTGATCATCGAAAAGCCCTTCGGCCACGACCTGGAGTCGGCCAAAACCCTGAACCAGCAACTGCTCAAGGTCGCCGACGAAAAGCAGATTTATCGCATCGATCATTATCTGGGCAAAGAAACCGTGCAGAACATCATGGCGTTCCGTTTTGCCAATGGGATCTTCGAGCCCATCTGGAACCGGCGCTACATCGATCATGTTCAGATTTCCGTGGCCGAAACCGTGGGAGTGGAGGGCCGCGGCAGCTATTTTGACCACGCGGGCTCGCTGCGCGACATGGTTCCCAACCACTTGATGCAGCTCATCAGCCTGACAGCGATGGAGCCGCCAATTTCTTTTGACGCGAATGCGGTGCGCGACGAGCAGGCGAAGATTTTGCATGCTATCCAGCCCATCAGCGATGAGGAAGTTTTGAACCGCTCGGTGCGAGGGCAATATGGCGAGGGAATGGAGGATGGGGAGCGCGTTCCGGCTTATCGTGCCGAACCCGATGTGGCGCCGGATTCGCGCACCGAAACTTTCGTCGCCATGAAGTTGCTCATCGACAACTGGCGCTGGGCGGATGTTCCCTTTTATCTTCGCACCGGCAAGCGCATGCCCGCGCGCAACACCCACATCGTAATCCAGTTCCGCAGAGCTCCGTTCGTGCTGTTCCGCGACACTACGGTGGAACACATGATGCCCAACCAGTTGGTGCTGCACATTCAACCCGAGGAAGGAATTTCGCTGCAATTCGCGGCCAAGGTGCCGGGGCCGATTATGCGCCTGGGCACCGTGGACATGAACTTCGAGTATCAACAATACTTTGGAAAGCAGCCCAGCACCGGCTACGAAAGGCTGCTTCACGATTGCATGATTGGCGATCAGACCTTGTTTCAACGGGCGGATATGGTCGAAGCCGGCTGGAGCGTGGTAAATCCGGTGCTCGATCTGTGGAAGGCCTTGCCTCCGCGCAACTTTCCCAATTACGCTTCCGGCACCTGGGGACCGAAAGAAGCCGACGAGTTGCTAGAGCGCGACGGCCGCCGTTGGAGGAACTTCGAACAATGATCCTGGCCGGCGACATTGGGGGAACCAACGCTCGACTGGCCTATTTCCTGCCACAGAACGGCAAGCTGCGACTGGTTTCCGAACGCGTTTTTCCCAGCCGCGACTACCGCGAACTGGGTGAGATTGTTTCCAAGTTCCTGCAAGGCGCCTCCCCAAAACCTGAGATCGCCTGCTTTGGGATTGCCGGCCCGGTGCATAATGGCCGCGTCGAGACTTCTAACCTTCCGTGGGTCATCGAACAGTCCCGCCTCGCAAAACAAATACAGCTGCCGGCTACTTTGCTGATCAACGATCTGGAAGCGAGCGCGTGGGGCATTGGGGCGCTAAGCCCGCAAGATCTGGTCGCTCTGAACCAGGTGCCGCCATCCGTGGGCAATCAGGCGGTAATTGCGCCAGGAACCGGTCTGGGAGAGGCGGGATTGTTCTGGAATGGCAGTCAGCATCAGGTTTTTGCTTGTGAAGGAGGTCATGCGGATTTCGCGCCGCAGGGCGATCTGCAGATCGAGCTCTTGCGCTTCCTGGCCGGTCGCTATGGCCATGTCAGTTACGAGCGCATCCTCTCGGGTCCCGGCTTGGTTAACGTCTATGAATTTCTGCGGGGAAAGGGCTGTGCCGACGAACCCGCCGGATTTGCGGCGCTCCTGAGCGGAAAGGACCCAGCCGCGGAGATCTCCCGCGCGGCCATGAACGGTTCCAATCCGCTGGCGGAACAGGCGCTGGATCTCTGGGTCTCAGTGTACGGCGCTGAAGCGGGCAATCTGGCGCTGAAGACAATGGCGGTCGGCGGAATCTTTCTGGGTGGCGGAATTTCTCCAAAGATTCTTCCCAAACTTACCGGGCCGCTTTTCATGCGCTCTTTTTTGGATAAGGGCAGGCTGCGCCCGCTGCTCGAGAGTATACCGGTACAAGTCGTCACCAATGAGAACGCGGGTCTGCTGGGAGCAGCCCGGTGTGCGGCGGCAAAATCCAGCAACGGACGAACAGGTGCTCTGTGAGCGAAGCGCTCGACCTGAGGAAGCTCACCACGCCGCAAGATCTTTTTCACGCCGCGGCAGAGGAAGTCATTCGCGCCACGACCGAAGCGGTGGCGCATCGCGGCCGCTTCTCCATTGCATTGTCCGGCGGATCAACGCCCAAGAATCTGTACACTCTGCTGGCGGCGAATGCCGGCGCCATTCTGCCGTGGGACCGTATGTATTTTTTTTGGGGCGATGAACGTCACGTGCCTCCGACTGATGCAGAGAGCAACTACCGTATGACCAAAGAATCTTTGCTGTCGAAGGCGCCGATTCCGGCGGGAAACGTTTTCCGGGTTCCCGCCGAGAACCCGGACGCATCGGCTGCAGCGGAGGCCTACGAGCAGACGCTGCGAAAGTTTTTCGAAGTCGGGCCCGGAGAATTTCCCCGCTTCGATCTCATCCTGCTGGGCATGGGACCGGATGGACATACAGCGTCGTTGTTCCCGGAGACTGCGGCGTTGCAGGAGAAGTCACGGCTGGTCGTGGCCAACTGGGTGGAGAAACTCAAAACTACTCGGATTACTTTCACTTTGCCGTTGCTGAATGCAGCCCGCACGGTGGCATTTCTGGTGAGCGGCACCGATAAGGCATCGGTGTTGCGCGAAGTGCTGGAGGGCAACGGCCCGGGCGAACAGTACCCCTCCAAGTTGGTTCGACCGCGCGAGGGCAAGTTGATCTGGTTTGTGGACCGGGCTGCCGCAAGCGAACTGTCGAAAGCGGCGTAAAAGAATTTTCAACCACGTCAACGGCTATCCGCGCCAGCCCGCTATTTCCTTCAGGCCTTTCCCGCGCGCATGCTCGAAGAGGCGGACCAGATGCCGCATGTGTTCAAACTCATGGATGTCTGCCCAGACTTCAGCCTGCCACTGCTTCTCGTGCGTGGCCGACTCGCCACAAGTGGCACAACGGGTGTGAAGACTGGTAGTGCTGACCGGCCCCGCCCCGGCTCCGGGCAACTCGATGAAGACGCAGCGCACTTCCTGGATCTCCTCGTTTTCATCGAGCAGGTGTTCATACCGCAGTAGGTACGAGAATCCCAACTTCCGGGCCTCGGCCTCAGCTTCCGCGCGGGTATGAAAAGGACCATACTCCGCGCGCAGTTGTTCAGTAGAGTCGCATGCCATCCAGAAAGTTTCTTGATAGTGCATCCAGCCCACCAGGAGACTGCGATAACGCGCCAGTTGCTGCTCAGACCGCTTCGCCGGGTCGGTGTCTTCCGGTGCAATTCACGGGCCTCGCCTCAAGGAAGCTCAAATAGTTTCCTTTCAATAGCTTACGGTAATCCAGCCTGCCCCAAGTAGAGCGCGGAGTGCAAAGCTTTTGCAGCAAGTTATCCGGGGCAAGGACGAAAAATCTCGAATTGAGGCCGCTCCTCTCCTCAAGGTTAGCTAGCGGCTTCGCGAACCAGGGCGGAAGCCCCCGGCCTTGGCTCTTCCTGCCAGTCTTTGCCGCCGTGGCCAGCCACGTACATTGCCAGCTCAAGCCGGCTCCAGACGCCCAGTTTGTCGAAAGTATTGCGCAGGTGATTCTTCACCACCTGCTCGGTAGTTGCCATCAGATTGCCGATCTCACGATTGGTGAGTCCCTGCCAGACCAAAGTAGCCACTTGAACTTCTTTTGGAGTCAGCCGCTCACGTGGAGTCATGATTTCACCCCGGTCTTCTCGAAGGCGGCGGTTGCCAACCGAACGCGCTTGCGGCCTTCGCGAATCCCGGCACGCAGAAAAAGCGTGCGCAAATGCTGCTTTACAGTGCGTGGGCTGATGCTGAGTTGCCCTGCGATTTCCTTATTGCTGCAGCCCTGAACCAGCAGGTCCAGCACCTGCTGATCGCGAGGCGTTACTTTCACTCTGTCGAGTTGCATCGGGTCTCCTTCTGAATCTGTGTCCTGTTTGATTTCGATCTGCTTCCGTTCTTCAGGTTAAGCAAATGTTTCGCCAAACCTTCACCTCCTCACCGCTGCGCCGCTAAGATTCGGCGGTGCTGGCACTTAGGGTCGCCAACCATGGCTTCCGAAGGGCTTTCAGAAAGGCCGTAGCGGGCGGGTCATTCCCAAATCGGGCCACGCCCATCCAACGCAGAGCGGTGCTAGCCAAGATAAAGGGCTCTCACAGAGTTCTCACAAGTCGGATCAGGCCCCAGAAGAGATTCCTGCTAGAGGGCTACAATCTTCAGATAAGGTGTTTCGCTTCTGATTCTTGAACAGAATCGCCGACTTGAGAGTGGGGTCTCAGGGCTAAAACCCCGAGGAGGGCACCACCCATTCGCGGGACAAGAAACCGGCGTTCCAGAATGGATTCTCTGGGCAAGGGTTTTGTTCGTTTTGGGGTTCTTCAGTGAGCTCAGCAAGTTTTGCACAGCGGGCCAAAGCAAAAGCAGTGGAGATTTGCTGACAGTTGGACGCAACCGGTATTTTTATTTCTGATCAGATTGAGTGCCGGGATAACGATTCCGCCGTCGGGGGGGCAAGCCGTGGGCTTTCCAAGCAGTGGGCTATCCGCTCCTCGTATGACCGTCGTCACTATCCTAAATTTTCTTGTCACGTAATCTTCGGATGGGATTCGCCCGGTACCAGACTAGTCCCTCATAGTCTCTTGAATTCGGCAGGGTTGCGATTCATCATGGATTGTATGACTTGGAGCGGCACTATCCGAACCCGCCGAGATTGGCGGATCGAGTTGCTTGAACTGTAATTTTTTGGCTTGAGAATTGCACTAAAATAGGCGTCTCCTGCGGACTCGTGTCCGAACACTGGCGAGCAGGCGGCAGCAAACATCGTGACGGATCATTCCAAGCCGGTCCTTGACGAGCAGACTTTTCAGAAGCTGCTGGCGGCGGCTTTTGTGGTCCAGGAACATCGCCAGAAAATGCAGGCGCTCGAAGAGAGCCTGGAATCCCAGAGCGAGCAACTCGAACAGCAAGCGCTGGCAAGCCAGGCGTTTCCGCCGGACGATCATGCCGCATCAGCCGTCCACCCCAACAGCGACTACACGCTGATCTTGGCCGAGATTGTCGAAGCTCAACGACAAATTCAGCTTCGCCATCTCGAACTGGATCAAGCCTTGGCCGTGGTTGCCGAGAGTGTCGTCCGAATTACCGGGGCGGGCGGAGCGGGCATTGGAATTCTCGAGGGAGCAATGGTGCGGTATGCCGCCGCCAGCGGCACTCTGGCTTTGCCCGCCAGCAGCAAAGTTCCACTCACCCAAGCGATCTGTCGACCGAGCGTGCGCGAAGGGCAGATCATTCGCGTCGAGGACGTGAACGCGGAATCCAGGTTTGATCCGGAATTGTGCCGCCAACGGGGCATTCGCTCCTTGATCGCAGTGCCCATCTACCGCGATGGCCAGGTGCTCGGTGCGCTGGAGCTTTATTTTGACCGGATTCGCGGTTTCGTGGAACAGGACATTCACACCTGCCAACTGATGGCTGGTCTGGTAACGGAAGCGATCGGCCGGGATGTGGAGCTAAAACTAAAAACCTCGATGGCGGCAGAACGGTCGACCATGCTGGCAGCCATCGAAAAGCTGCAGCCAAATCTGGCGGCATGGGCAGAAGATAAGTTCGGCGCAAATGCCGAACCGGCCAAGACTGCGAGTGTAGACGCTCCGCCGAAATCCCCTTGCTGGAAGTGCGGAAGCCCGGTGACGACAGAGGAGCCGTTTTGCGGCGGATGTGGAGCCGCGCGGGCCGCGGATGGCGAAGAACCCACGCTGCAGAGCAAAGTGGCCTCCGCCTGGCACACGCAGCAGGCGAATCAGCCACCGTCGTTGAAGCCGGCGGCAGACTGGTTGAATATAACCAAAGCGATAACCGAACAGGCCAAACAGAGCTCACCCTTATCGGCCTACGCTGACGCGAGCCATTCGTATGAGATCCATCCCAGTCTGGATAGCATGGCCGATCACTTCCTTCAGTCACTGCCGGAGTTGGAGGAACCTGCGGATCCGTTTGATCATCCGTTGCCCTCGAACGAAGCTCAGGATTCGTTTACAGAAGAGCCATCTCCACCCCCGCTGGCCGAAGTGGACGCAAAAAATGTCGACACTCGGTCCGATGCGCCGCTCGCGCTGTCACGACGGGAAGACGTTGTCTGGAGTTCGGCGGGGAAAGCTAAGAATTTTTTGGACTCCTTGTTGACCACGCGGACTTCCAGCGGGCTGGCTCGCTTCTGGAGATTCCGGCGCGGCGATATTTATCTCGCGGTCGCCGTCATTCTGGTAGTGGTTGTGCTGACGTGGGGGTTCTTGTCGAACCACTCCGCCGGCGCCTCTGCTCGCGGAAGCAGTGCGGCTCGAAGCGCGAATCGCAGGAAGCGGCCCGCTCCTGAGAACGACCTTTCCGCTTTCGATCAACTGCTCATCGGCCTGGGGCTCGCGGAGGCGCCCGAGGCTCCGGAATACAAGGGCAATCCGGACACCCAAGTCTGGGTCGATCTGAACACCGCGCTCTACTACTGCCCCGGCTCCGATCTGTATGCGAAGACGACGAAAGGCAGACTTTCCAGCCAGCGCGACGCCCAACTCGACCAGTTCGAACCTGCCTATCGCAAGGCCTGCGACTGATTTGGCAAAGGTTGGCGACGGTTTCAGCCAATTCCATGCCCTCCAATTGACAACCTTCCTTTATGGTAGTGCAATCATATGTATCCCGGAGCGTGCCAGTGTCTTATCCGACGGACAAGTCTGACAAAACTACGTTGCCGGATCCTGAGTTAAACCCGCTCCTGAATCCGCTGCTTGCGGCCCATATGGGACGCTGGGCAGAGGTTTATTTCACCAGTCCTCCCGAGAAACGGGATCAGGCTGTCGCGGAGCTGCTTCGAGAATTGGAAACAGACTCCGGCACCCAACCGGCTTCGCCGCCCGTCGACAATGCAAATGCTTCGCGGAAAACACAGACAGCGAGGGCGCCAGATCCGCAGCCAGAAGCTCCGGAGGACAAGCCGGTATGCGCCGCGTGTGGTCACAATAATCCGGAAGGACAAAGATTTTGCGGGATGTGCGGCGGCGCATTGATTCCTCCCGAAAATGAAGCGATCGAAGTGCCGCACTCTCCGCCAATTACTCAATCGGGATGGAGAGAATGGAAAGAACCGCGGCATGCTTTTCTTACCGATTCACTGGATTCGGCGCCCCGGCCGGAGCGGAGTTTTACTGCGACCGGGAGGAACCTGGAGAGTGCGGAGCCGGTTTGGCGACTGGCGGAAAATGATATTCCGCACTTCGCCCAGGAACCGGAGCCGGTTGCCTATCGTCATCGGCTCTATATTGGTGCGGCGCTGGCCATTCTGCTGGCAGCTTTGGTTTATTTGGCGTGGCGCGGCAAGGCAGTCCTTTCAGGCGACCAAGCGTCCCCTCCCGCAAAAGCCGTCCCCGCTGAGCCCGCACCCGTCGCTGCCGAGCAGCCTTCAGCCAAGCCGCCGGTTGTGCCGGTGGAAAAAGTGGAGAAACCGCCAGTCGAGCAGCCGGCCAATTTGCCGGCACCGGCCCTTCAACGCGAGAGACCAAGGGAAGCAAGGGTACCCACCAGAGTACCGGCGCTGAGGCCAGCGGCTGGGACGGCGCCCATGGCTCAAAATCCTTCCGTCTTTGGTTCCGGGCAAAGCGGCGCGGAAGAGCTGGCGACGGCTCAGAGGTACCTGAACACCACGCCGGGAGCCGGCCGCAACAGTGGGGAAGCCGTCCCGTGGCTATGGAGAGCGGTAAGCAAAGGCAATCCCGCAGCCACGATTGTTCTGTCTGACTTGTATCTGCACGGAGATGGAGTACCGAAGAACTGCGATCAGGCTCGTTTACTGCTGGATGCGGCTGCGCAAAAGGGAGTGAGAGGGGCTGGAGAGCGACTGAGGAATTTGCAAGCTTTTGGTTGTCGTTGAAGGCGGGCTGCAGGAAATCCTGCAGCCTCCCCCGTCAGTTCTATGAAGGTTTATTGCTCACGCTGAGAGTTCTGGCCCCTGGCGGCGTGATTCATACCACAGAGCAAGTTCCACACGGTTCCACAGCCCCAGCTTGTCGTAAATCACGCGGAGATAATTCTTCACCACGTGTTCCGTGGTGCCAATGGCATCGGCTACGTCGCGGTTCTTCAAACCCTGGGCAACAAGCTCGATGACTCGGCTTTCACGCTGGTTTGGGGTGCGTGGTCCATAACGTTCGTTTGCAAACATGATTGCCTCCTGTACAACATGGTCGCGAGTTTTACTCGCTTAATTCCACCGGTAATTCCGAAACGGAGAAACAGCCGGTTAAAGTGAGCCTTCACAGTTCTGCGCGCCATCTTGAGCTGGCTGGCAATCTCGGCATTGTCACAGCCTTGCAAAAGCAACTCGACGATTTGCTGTTCGCGCGGTCCTAATCGAACGGACTGCTCCGTCATCCCGACTCCCCCTTTGTTTTTTTGCTCTACAAACTGCGCACACTGGGTAATTTCCAAATTACGTAGCATCCACAATGCCACTTCCCGGCGAAAATGGCTGTGACTGAAGAACAGCCATTTCCACAGGCACTTGCAAAGGGGAATCACCGCCGAGATAGCCGGATAACCGCACGTGGCGGACGAAGCCAGATCGTCCGGTTTCGGCAACTTGAGCGGCATCCAGGCTGAAAACACCACGTAAAGACCCAGAATTTCGCAAGTTGAAGCGTTCGTCAGAAGGCCTGTCGTGCGGCAAGCCCGGCCTTTTCCCAACCTGAGCGAAACTGACTCGGCTCAATTTGGTGCGCTAAAGAGGCGGATTGTGCAGGGCCAGTGCACCGTGGGCGCCATTGGCTCAGGTGAATACCCTATGTGAAATTTGCCAGTCGGGTGAAACGGAGTTGAACAATTTACATGATCTGCGAACAAGCTGGAGCCTGTGTACAAAGGAATTGCACGCCTGCAGCCATTTTTCCCCAATCGAAACTCGACAGTCCAGGCGATGTATGCAACCCTGCGTCCGCCGGTTGCTCTACACTGTTGCTTCAAGCAATGGCACTCTCCAGATCATACCTTCGATGTTGCGCCTGGGGGAAAAACGGTCGGGGTTCCGAGTGGAAAGAGACATTTCACGTGCATACGCCTCATCCCCGGGTCTCGCGATGATCCGCCTCTTGAGCGTGGTTGGCGCGCGCCCGAATTTTATCAAAATTGCTCCCATCATCGAAGAGCTAAAGAGATTCTCTGATGTCGAACACTGTCTCGTGCATTCGGGGCAGCATTACGACCAACTCCTCTCCGGGAATTTCTTCGTCGATCTGCATTTGCCCGAGCCGGACGTGAATCTTCAAACCGGCTCGGGTAGCCATGCCATACAGACCGCCGAAATCATGAGAGGCCTCGAACCAGTCCTACTACGATATCGGCCGCACATGGTTCTGGTGGTCGGCGACGTAAATTCCACCATTGCCGCGGCGCTCACGGCAGTGAAATTGGGCATTGCGGTCGCCCACATCGAAGCGGGACTGCGCAGCTTTGATATGGCCATGCCCGAAGAGATCAACCGAAAACTTACCGATGCCATTTCGTCTCTCCTGTTTGTAACTGAGGAAAGCGGGGTAAGGAATCTGAAACGAGAGGGCGTGCCCGCGGAGAAAATTTTTCTCGTCGGCAACGTCATGATCGACACTTTGCTGCGTTATCGCGACCTGGCTGCGAAATCGCCGGTTCTCGACCGCCTCGGCGTGCGCGAAAATGGCGCTTGCATCCCCTATGCGGTTCTTACTCTGCACCGTCCCGCGAACGTCGACAATCCTGAAACCCTGCGGGCGATTCTGAGCGCAATCTGCTCTCTGGCTGCCGATCTTCCTGTCTTCTTTCCCGTACATCCTCGAACCCGCAAGAGTATCGAGCGTTTTAGTTTGCCGGGATGTCTAACCCCTTCTCCGGGATCAGTCGCAGGCCGGGGCGGACTCGTGACCCTTGATCCTCTCGGATATCTCGAGTTTCTTTCGCTGAGCCATCACGCCCGCATTGTGCTCACTGATTCCGGCGGTATTCAGGAGGAAACCACTGCGCTTGGTGTGCCGTGCCTTACGCTGCGTGAGAACACTGAACGGCCCGCCACCGTCGAGCAGGGATCGAATCAAATCGTGGGGGTGGATCCTGATTGCATACTGGCGGCGGCACGATCCGTTCTGCAAAAACCTTCGCCGCAATTTTTACGGCCCCCGCTCTGGGACGGAAAAACGGCGGCAAGAATTGTGAAGATTCTTCGCGAACATCTTCAGAGCGCGGCCACGGGATGAACGCAACTCAGTTGTGATTACGCCGCAGGTTTCCGCTACACTGATTCCAAAGAAATGAAACTTTCAGTGGTCATGCCGGTTTACAACGAGCGCGCCACGCTGCAGCAAGTGGTGGCGAGCGTGCTCGCCGTTCCACTCGAAATCGAGTTGATTTGCGTGGATGACGGTTCCAGTGACGGTTCCCGCGAGATTCTTGCAAAACTGCAAAGCGAGCGCCCTCAAATGCGGGTTCTGTTTCAACCTGTGAATATGGGGAAGGGCGCAGCATTGCATCGCGGTATTCGGGAAGCCACCGGAGAGTTCGTCATCATCCAGGACGCCGATCTGGAATACGATCCGGCGGAGTACACGGTGCTGCTGGAGCCCCTGATCGAAGGTCGCGCCGATGTTGTCTATGGCTCGCGTTTCCTCTCCGCGCGGCCGCACCGCGTGCTGTACTTCTGGCATTCGGTAGGCAACTGGATTCTTACTGTGCTTTCCAATGCCCTCACCAACCTCAACCTCAGCGATATGGAGACTTGTTATAAGGCTTTTCGGCGCGAGGTTATCCAATCGATTCCGCTGCAGGAAAAGCGTTTCGGATTCGAGCCGGAGATCACCGTCAAAGTTGCCAAGCGGAAGCTCCGCATCTACGAAGTGGGCATCAGCTACTGGGGCCGCACCTACGAGGAAGGGAAAAAGATCCAATGGAAGGACGGCATTAGCGCGCTGTGGTGCCTGATCAAATATTGCATCACCGAACCGGCAGTGGCTGCTCGACAGACCACCCCCACTCCCCCAACTCCACTCACCGCTCCCGCTCCATCCAACACGTTGCGCAAAGCAGAATAGGCCATGGTCCGTTGTTTCTCGCGGGCCCGGATGGATTCAGCGAAACCGCCCGCGTGTCAAGGGTGGACGGCCCAGGGCGCTCTTGAAAGATTGCGATCTAGTATGATTTTGAAACATGTCGAGCAATCCAGCTGATTATTATCGTAAGTCTTCTGCCGATCGCGCTCCGCTTCGGATCGGCCTGCTCTTGGATTCGAGTGATGAACTTTCAGCGGTTTTTACAAAGATCATTGAAGACATCAAATCTTCTGATTTTGCAGAAATCGCGTTGTTGATTGTCAAAAATACTTCAGCAGATAAATCCGCTCCCGCAAAGCCGCGGCGCTCCGTCGCAGGCAAGATTCTTCGTCGCATATCCGACCCGAAACTCAGACAGCACCTGCTTTATGACCTTTATCTCCGGCTCGACGCGCGCATGAAACCGGCGAACGATCCGCTAGCCAAACGCGATTGCAGGAGTCTGCTTGCGGGCATCGAAAGTCTCCGAGTTGAACCGGAAGGAAAGAAATTCATCCAGCGCTTTCCCGCGGACGCCGTGGAAAAGATCCGGTCGAAGGATCTGGACGTGCTGATTCGATTTGGCTTCAACATCCTCCACGGCGACATCTTGAAAGCCGCCCGATACGGCATCTGGTCCTATCATCACGGAGACAACGAGTTCTACCGTGGCGGTCCCGCATATTTCTGGGAACTGCGTGAAGGTTCTCCGCTGTCCGGTGCGATTCTTCAGGTTCTCACCGAGGAGCTTGACAGCGGCCTCGTGCTCTGCAAGTCCTTATTCGCGACAGAACGCACTGTGAGCGTCTCTCGAAATCGAGACACACCTTATTGGGGGTCCACAGACATGGTTCTGCGGAAACTCAATGAGCTCCATCGCTTCGGTTGGGATTATCTGTTGGAAAAATCGGTTGCACCGGTTCCCTACCGGGGCAAGCGTCGTGTATACAAGACCCCCACCAATCGCGACATGCTGCCTTGGCTGGGCCCTATCTTGTTAAGAAAAGCGATCGCTTCTGGGTTTCGTAAAAAGACTATAACTCATTGGAGAATCGGCGTCCGTGTCGACGCAAAACCGCTCTATGATCTCCATTCTGGTTCTGATCTGTCTGATTTTCGCTGGATCGATTCTCCGAGAGGCCATTTCTGGGCAGATCCTTTTATCTGCGAACACCAGGGTCGATACTGGGTCTATTTCGAAGACTATTCTTATAAGCATAAGCGTGCGATCATAGCGTGCTCTGAGATTTCTCCGCGGGGAGAAATGCAGCCGCCGGTCCCATGCGCCGATCGGCCCGGTCACCATTATTCCTATCCTCACATTTTTCAGGTCGGATCTGAAACCTTTATGATTCCGGAGTCGGTCGATTCCAATTCTGTCGATCTTTTTCGCTGCCAGCAATTCCCTGACAAGTGGGTCAGTGAAACCACTCTACTGGCGGGCAAGTTTGTCGATACTACGATCTGGGAACACGAGGGACTATGGTGGTTGGCCACGACCAGCGCCGAATGCAGTTCCCGCGCCGGCTGTCTTTTGCTTTTTTATTCCACTTCTCTGACTGGGGAATGGCAATTCCACCCGGCCAATCCCATCTCCACCGACATTCGACGCAACCGCGGGGCGGGCCGCGTTTTCCGAAGCGAAAATCGCCTGATCAGGCCAAGCCAGAGCTGCGCTCCCTCTTATGGCCACAGCATTGCTTTCAATGAGATCACAAAACTGTCGCGGCATTCGTATTCTGAAAAGGAATTGAAGACAATCGCTCCTCAACCGGGTGGGAAGATCGCGGGAATTCATACCTACAACTCGGCCGGTAATATTGAAGTGATCGATGGACGCTCAGCTGTCCCGCTCCGGAGCGTCCAGATCCGGGACCAGAACAAGTAGATCGACAATCGACGCGAGTGCGGCTCGATCCTGAAGCGGCTTGGCTAAGACAGGAAGGCGAGGCAAAACGGTTTGTCATTATCGCAATATTTTTCACATTTGCATGCCGGGGACCCGTTTCTTGAATCGTATCCATTCGAACAGATCATTGATTTCAAAGGTTTACACGCGCGTGCTTCGTCGTTCGAAGGTCTCCGAATTGCTTCATTCTGTGGCTATTCGCATATGAAACTGCTTTCGTACCTGTGGCGGGGGAGTGTTACTCTGTGAGGTAACGTTTCGGGGCGTATTTCCTCTCGCTTAAGATCCACCGCATTTCGTTTCGCCCGGCCCTGCCCGGCCCTGATAAAATCTGGAAAGTAATCCAGTCAAATATAATAGATATAGTAGAGATTATAATTGCAACCGTTCAGGAGGCTTCGCACTTGACAGCTTCAGCCAGCCATCTTACCCCTCCCCATGGCGGAGAACTTGTTCAACTTTCCGTCCCACCCGAGCGCATCGCAGAATTCAAGGCCTCTTCCAAAGAATGGCCGTCGTGGGATTTGACCAGCCGCCAACTCTGCGACCTTGAGTTGCTGCTGACGGGCGGATTTTCCCCCTTGCGCGGATTCATGTCCCGCGCCGATTACGAGGGCGTCTGCCATAACATGCGCCTGGCCGATGGCACCCTCTGGCCCATGCCGATCACGCTGGACGTGACCGAGGAATTTGCCAAGAAGCTTACGCCGGGCTCCAGCAAAGTGGCGCTGCGCGATCCCGAAGGGGTGATGCTGGCCGTATTGCATGTGCAGGAAGTTTGGCAGCCTGACCGCAAGGCTGAGTCCAAAGCGGTTTTCGGCAGCACCAGTGCCGCCCACCCCGGCGCGGATTATGCCATTAACAAGGCGAATCCCTGGTACGTTGGCGGAAGACTGGAAGGGATCCAGGGTCCCTCGCACTATGATTTTCGCAACCTGCGTTTGACTCCCGCCGAGTTGCGGGCGGAATTTTCCCGCCTGGGCTGGCGACGTGTGGTGGCCTTCCAGACTCGCAATCCCATGCACCGCGCCCATGTTGAACTCGCATTCCGCGCCGCCAAGCAAGTCGAAGCCAATCTTCTGATTCATCCCGTGGTCGGAATGACCAAACCCGGCGATGTGGATTACTACACGCGTGTGCGCTGCTATCAGTTGCTGCTCTCAAAATTTCCGCAGTCTACCGCCAAACTTTCTTTGTTGCCGCTGGCAATGCGTATGGGTGGACCGCGTGAGGCCATTTGGCACGCCCTGATCCGCAAGAACCATGGCTGCAGTCATTTCATCGTGGGCCGCGATCATGCTGGTCCGGGCAAAGACACGGACGGCAAGCCTTTCTACGGCCCCTACGAAGCGCAGGAAGTGTTCAAGAAACACGAAGCCGATATCGGCGTCACCATGGTGCCGTTCAACATGATGGTCTATCTCGAGGACCAGGATAAATACGTTCCCGACGATGAGGTCAAGAAGGGCGAACGTGTGCTGAACATATCCGGCACCGAACTTCGACAGCGGCTGAACGAGGGCCGCGAGATTCCTGCGTGGTTCACGTATCCCGAAGTGGTGGCGGAGCTGCGGCGCAGTTTTCCGCCCCGGCACAAACAGGGCGTGACCATCTTCTTCACCGGACTTTCGGGCTCCGGCAAGTCGACCATCGCGAACGTGCTGATGACGAAATTTCTGGAAGCCGGCGGACGCCCGGTCACGCTGCTGGATGGCGATCTGGTGCGCAAGAATCTTTCATCGGAGCTGGGTTTTTCCAAGGAGCACCGCGACATCAACATTCGGCGTATCGGCTACGTTGCCTCCGAAATTACGAAAAATGGCGGCATCGCGATCTGCGCGCCCATTGCGCCTTACGACGCAACCCGCAAACATGTGCGGCAGCTGATTGAACCCTATGGAGGTTTCATTCTGGTGCACGTCGCCACTTCGGTGGAGGTTTGCGAGCAACGCGACCGCAAGGGCTTGTATGCGAAAGCGCGCGCCGGAATTCTCAAGGAGTTCACTGGCATCTCCGATCCTTATGAAGCTCCCGCGGAAGCCGAAGTTACCATCAATACCGGCGACTTGTCGCCCGAAGAAGCAGCCCAGGAGATCATCCTGCACCTGGAGCGCGAGGGCTTCATCGGAACTGCTGCCGAGTCAATCTGAGCCGCATCCCCCTGTAACGCAGGTGAACACAAGGCTGGCGTCGTTACTGTCATGGATCTGCTGATCAAAGCCCTGATAGGTTTAGGAGTTGGAACCCTGATTGGAATGACCGGAGTGGGTGGCGGCGTTCTGTTGCTGCCCATCCTGATCTTCGGTTTGGGTGTTCCGCCGCTCCGCGCCGTCGGCTCGGATGCCCTGTTCAACTTCCTCACCAAAATCGGCGCGAGCATCGTTCACCTCCGCAGAGGAACGGTCCGGCGCAAAGTGGTCTTGGCGCTGGCTGTCGGCAGCGCTCCCGGTTCGATTTTGGGTGTAAGCTTTCTTATCCACCTGCGAAACCTATATGGCAATGGCGTCAATCACTTCATCACGGTCGCGGTTGGAGTCCTGCTGATCTGCATTCCCACTTTCTTATTTTTCCAGAAGAAGATTGAGGACCGGGCCGCGGCGCGCCCCCCGACGATGAAGTCGTTCGCCTGGATGGGTCTTATCGGACTGGTAGCGGGATTTCTGGTAGGCATCACATCGGTGGGCTCGGGCAGCATTGTCATGATGATGCTTTTGCTGTTTTACAGCTTTCAGCCAAAAGTAATGGTGGGCACCGATATTGTTCACGCCCTCATCCTGACGGGGGTTACCAGCTTTCTTCATTTTCGATTGCACAATGTGGATGTTCACCTGGTGGGGGCGCTGTTGCTCGGCTCGATTCCGGGAGGATTGCTGGGTTCGTATTTGAGTACGCGGGTTCCGGTTCCATGGCTCAGACGCGTGCTGTGCGCAGTGTTGCTGGCTACGGGCGCACGCATGCTGATGGCTTGATCGTCGCGAGACAGAGACCGAGAGAGAGATCGAGAGAAAACTCACCGCGAAGGTGTCGAGTAGCGCCAGCGGGAGAGAACAGCAAGATTATGCGGTCAACTTCCTACGATCAAATACTGGCACGGATTCAGGCCGCGCTGGAGGCCTCCCGCGCGGTTTTTGCCCGCTTTACCCCAGGCGCGATTGAAACCGAATATAAAGCCGGGCACGATCCCGTGACAGAAGCAGACCGCGCGCTCGATGCCGTATTGCGTAAGGCACTGCTGCGCGAGGGTGAGGGCTGGCTTTCGGAAGAAAGTGTAGATGACCTCACCCGATTGCAGCGCTCTCACGTTTGGATTGTCGATCCTCTCGATGGAACGCGCGAATTCGTGAAGGGCATTCCTGAGTTCTGCGTTTCGATCGGTTTTGCCGAGGATGGACGCCCCGTGGCCGGGGGAATCTACAATCCAGCCACCGATGAAACCTTTTTGGGAACGATTGACTCCGGCGTTCGCTATAACGGCAAGCCTGCCCAACCTAGCCAGCGCAAAAGCCTGGATGGAGCCTTGGTTCTGGCCAGCCGCAGCGAGGTCAATCGCGGCGAATGGGGAAACTTTGCAAACTGCGCTTTCACGATTCGTCCCATGGGTTCGGTAGCGTACAAACTGGCTCGGGTCTCGGCCGGCCTGGCAGACGCAACCTTCACTCTGACTCCAAAAAATGAATGGGACGTGGTGGGGGGCAGCGCTCTGGTGCTAAGTGCGGGAGGATTTGTCAGCACTCTCGAAAATACCAGGCTCACCGCCAATCGCCACGATCCACTTTTGTCGGGCCTGCTTGCCAGCGGACCTTTTCTGAAGGAACAACTACTCGCCCTGGTCGAGCCCCATATCCGTGTGGCCGAAACTGGGTCTCGGAAGCAGCAGCCAACCTCTTCGAATTAGCCCACCCGAGACCATTGCGCTCATCTGCGATTGATGTAATCTTGATTCTCCGTGGAATTAGGCTTTGCCATATCGCCGCGCGGCCTACATAATGGCAACCTAACTGGCCAATATTGAAACCTAAGTGACTGCAATCCGAGAAGGGCAGTTTGTGATATGGCAACGGCGCGTCAATCTGTTCCCAGCGACGCGCCGGAGGAAACATTCGCAGTTGCCCCGCGCCTGCCCCAGTACCAGATAACAATACTTTTCTTCCTTGGGGTTCTGGAAAGCATTCGGCTCTGGCTCGTTCCCATGGGTTCGAGTTTTTGGCTGGATGAGTTAGTTACCTACTGGAGCGCTTACAAGGGAGTGGTCCCTGCTGTTTCCCGCAGCCAGTTCTGGCCGGGCCAGGCCATGCCCTACACGGTATTGGCTGCTCTGGTTATTCATTTCGGTGGAACCAGCGAATTTGCTCTGCGCTTGCCTTCGCTGCTGGCCACGGTGCTGACCGCGTGGCTGTTGTTCCGCTTGGGGGAGCACTTCTTCGATCGCGAAACCGGAGTTCTGGTGTTTGTGGTCTTCGCCTCGCTACAGGAAGTTGCAAAGCAGGCAGCCACGAATGCCAGGCCGTACGGAATCGCTCTGCTACTGGTGGTTGCAAGTTTCCTGCAGTTGGTCAGGTGGTTGGATCGGCGCCGGCTTCGAAACATGATCGGTTTCGTGCTGACAGCTGCGGCAATCCCTTATTTCCAGTTCTTATTTGTAACCATTTATTTGGCGTTTCTGGCATACGCGGTTTACATCTGGCGCGCTGACCGCCGGCTCCGAATACGAGAGTTACTTGCCGCGGCCGCGCTGGTGGCGCTTCTGTTGTCTCCACTCGTGTGGAATTCGTTATCCGCGCATCGTACCACTGCCGCCTCTTCCTGGGCGTCAACTCCCGATGCCATGGAGTTGGTCACCTCGTTTATTCCACCGGTGCTGGCCGCGAGTTTGCTTCTTGGGGTGCTAGCCGGCTGTTTGGCGCGCCGCACGATGACAACGATTGCAGCCAGAGTCCCGCGTCCTGCAATTTTCTTATTCGTGAGCTGGCTTGCCATACCGATAGTCACGCTTTTTATCGCCGCCCGGATTAGCCCACTTAAAGTGTTCGTGCCACGTTACTACCTGCCATCCTTCGCCGCTCTGGCGCTGATTGTGGGCAGCGGGATCAGGACCTTCGCCTTTCCACGGATGCGGCTGATCCTTGCGGCCTTTATCGCGACCGGCTCGATCATAAGTTACTCGGGATACCACCTGTTTGTTTCTCCTCACCGAGAAGACTGGAGAGCGGCCGCACGCACGGTGCGCGCCGCAGACGTATCTCCGACCACTCCGGTGCTGATACGCGTAGGCCTCGTGGAATCAGCAAACGCTCATTGGGACCTTAACAACATCGACCTGGATAGCCCTCTGCTGTGCCCGCTTGCGAAATACCCGATGCCCGGCCGGATCATCCCTCTTCCTTACAGTCTCAATTCAGGATCGATTCGCTATCTGAAAGAAATCTCCTCGGATGTATTGCACCCTGCTGACCGGTTTGTAATGGTCACTAGAAACGAGGATGAACTGTTCAACGCCTGGATGCGAGGATGGTTTATGAGTGAGGGTTTTGAAGGTACTCAGTTGCCAAGCTCACTCGAAGTGTCGGTCGTTTTGTTTCGGCGCCACCACCAAGTTTCCGCAGGAAGTATTTCACGCAAGCGTGTGTTCTGACTTTTGTCTTACCGCTCGCAGCTTAGACAAATGGATGGCGCCGAAATACGCTTTTCAGCGGCGGCCGGCCTCGGGACGGCTTTGTCTGACCCATACTTCAACCCGCTTCCCGGTTATGGGCGTTGTAAGACGGTCTTGCAGACGATATCCGGCGCCGAGTTTTCGTAACACTTCCCACAACGCTCTCTCACCACTGGGCTTGCCGCCGCGGAAATATATCTCATCCTCCCGAAGTTGTTCGTCCGAACGTTCGACGGTGACCACCACTGCGGGAAGATTTTTCTCAAGCCTGCTCGCATCGGCGTTGTAGACGGTATCGGGAGTTACGTCAATATAGTGGACATATCCGAAAGTCGCTGGTTCACGGTGCGCCAGCAAATAAAGAATGGGCATGCAACAGAACTCTGCGACTTGATCATCGGGGCGTGAGTTTTGCTGAATATCGGCCACCAGGCGCTCCAGAAAACGATCCGTCTCGGGCGTAACCTCGATTCCACGAAGCTCGGGGAAGGGCGGCTGTACGGTTGCTCTTCGCACATTACCTTCCTGCCAGTCGGCCCAGCTGTAGGGCGATTGCATTTTCAAGCCGGCCATGGTGACCAGACACGACAGCACGGCTGCCAGTGTCAGCCCTTGCACAATCCTACCCGCTCGTCCACTGCGCACATGCGAAAGTGCGAAGGCAAAAACAAAAGGAAACGCCGGGATGAGAATGTTTGCCGCATTCGCCCAGGAAAAGGAGGACAAATAGGCATAGGCGAACGAGACCGTGCTGGCCAGAAGACACTGTTCCTCGGTCCAGTTCAACCGGCGTCGAAAAAAAAGCCACGCATACCCCAGCAGCAGGATCAGGCTGCCAAACTCCCCAAAGAAAAGCGGCACGTTATGGAACACAATGCCGGGCCGTTGAAGCCCGAAAGGAAGCACATGCAAGCGGTCAGTGACAATTACCAGAACCGCTGAGACGATTCCAAACCCTAAAATAAGAATGACAGTCGACCGCCGGGAGAACGTCCATTTCGCTGCGCCGCCGCGCTTCACCACGAAAGCCAATAACACCAAGGCGCCGATCGCCAAAACTGCGCAGACTCTCAAGTAGTAGTCGCCGGCAATGCCAACCGCTTGCCGCAACAACAGAGATGCGAGGGATCCCTTGCTCGAGGAACCCTGCAGAAACGCGTCCGCCAAAAAATCGCGTAGTGCACCGTGCGCGGCCAGCCATGCGCAGGTTGAGACCACCGGTATGATCCAGCCAACAGCAAATACGATGGCGGCGCGCAGGCCATGCCATTTGTGCCCCCGCGCGGCCAGAATGGCCGGTGTTGCCACGCCCAAAGAAAGGGTGATGGCGACTCCGGCGGTTTGCTTTATTAAGAGGGAAATGCCGGCCAGGATTCCGGCAAGAAGCAGCCACACCAAACCACCATCGTCGCGATCAAGCGCAAAGCTGGCCGCAAGAATTGCGAATGCCGGATATAAAATGGATACCAGATGCACGCCGCCCAGCGACTCCGCTGAAAGATCGAGATAAATAGACATCGCAGTGACTACGGCGACAACCGACCAGAATGCCGGCACGATGCGACACAGCCACACATATAAGGACAGCGCTGCGAACACTCCGGCGACCAGGCCAAACATCTCCCCTACGACAATTCGATTGCCAAACACTTTGATGAGGACGGCTGTGGTGAGCGCTTGACCGGGCGGAACATGCAAATAAAAATCGCGGTAGGGCACGCGGCCCTGCAGGATTTGAAATCCGAACCAATGAAACCAACCCTCGTTCGTCAGGCCCAGGTAGCGGTTCCACCACGGCAATATGAAGACAAGACAGAATGACAAAACCACAAAAGCGCCGGCCAGGGTCACTCCAACCCTATCGTGCTCAAGTACGGGCACTCGGCGATCACCGTTTGCATCGGCGGGCGTGACATATTGCTTCGAAGCAAAAGCGTCAACCATAGATTTGACACTCAGTCCGGACTTCTTTCATTGGTTGCACCGGCGATGGATCGGCCTGGAGCGGCGTTTTAGTTTACTCTTGTTTCCGGCGGAACCTCGTCAGAAATGGCACGGCGCTGCAAAATCTGAGACCGCTCGTAACGCCGTCCCTCAAATTCTCATGGGTTATGATAGAAAAACCGTGAGATTCTTGAGATGCCCCATCGCCGGCCACACGAAGCGGATGCATGCGTAGGCTCGAAAAACGTCAAATCATCAAGAATGTCGGTTCCAGTTGGTTCGCCCTTGGCGTCAACATCCTGGTGGGGATTTTTCTCTCTCCTTTCATTCTCCACCATTTAGGCGATGCGGCTTTTGGAATCTGGGTCCTGATCTTTTCCCTGACCGGCTACTACGGGATTTTCGATTTTGGAATTCGATCGTCCATCATTCGCTATGTCTCGAAGTACACCGCGACCAATGATTTCGAAGAGGTAAGCGGCCTGATCAATACGGCCCTGTTTACCTACACCTGCGTCGGCGGCTTGTGCCTGGTCATCACTCTGGTTGGATGCCTTTACGTGGACCGCATCTTCCACATTTTGCCGGCGCTCCAAACCACGGCACGCTGGCTGCTGCTGGTGGTGGGCGTGTCCGTGGCTCTGGGCTTCCCGCTGGGTATGTTCGGCGGCATACTCGAGGGTCTGCAAAAATTTTATATCCTGAACTGGACCAACATTGTTTCCACATCGCTGCGCGTCGTATTGATTGTCCTCTACTTGAACCGCGGCTACGGGCTTCTAACCGTCGCCCTGATTACGGTGGGGATGCCGTTGTTGGCTTCATTCGTTCGTGCCGGGCTGGCTTTACACTCCATGCCGGTCAGGTTTTCGTGGAAATACGTTCATCGCGATGCCTTCCGCCACATGGCGAATTACAGCGCCGTGACGTTCATGATCATCCTTGCCGGCCAGCTGCGATTTAAGACCGACGCTGTGGTGATCGGTACTTTTCTTTCTTCTGCCGCGATCACCTATTTTTATGCGGGATCGCGGCTGGTCGACTATGCCGGCGAAGTGGTAAGCAGTCTGGCGCAGATTTTCATTCCCATGGCAAGCCAGTCCGACGCCGCTGGAGATCTTGCCCGGCTGCGCAAAATTTTCGTCGCGGGAAATCGCAGCTGCGCCTTTACTATGCTGCCGATCACAGCCATCTTCCTTGTGTTGGGCAGATCAATCATTGAAGTCTGGGTCGGGAAAAAATATGTCGCTCAGGGCTATCCCGTGCTGGTGGTGCTGGTTGTCCCTTACACCTTAATGCTGGTTCAAGCTGCCTCCAGCCGAGTATTGTTCGGCATCAGTAAACACGGAACGCTGGCTGTGGTTACGATGATCGAAGGAGCTGCGAACCTGGTTCTCAGCATATTGCTGGTGAGGCGTTACGGAATTATGGGCGACGCCGTGGGTACGGCCATTCCGCTGGCCGCAACCTTCATCCTGTTCATGCCCTACCATATTTGCTCGCGCCTCGGCTTGCGGGTTTTGCCCTATTTGAGGCAGGCTTATCTTTTGCCGTTGCTGCTGTGCGCGCCTCTGGCAGTTGTTCTTATGCTCATGCAACATTGGTTTGTACCCCATACCTACTTGCAGTTGGCGGTGCAGTTGCTGATTGGTGGGCTCGTTTATGCGATCGGTGTGGGCTGGGCTTACGTCACGGGGCGGGCTTTCCATGTCGCAGAACTGGCTACCGCGACCGAGAACGCAATACCCCAGGCGGCGCCGATTCTTCCTGCTCTCGAAAGTTATCAGGATGAGATCTAGGAACCCGTGGCCACCGGGCACCCGAGAGTAACCTCGGGCCGTGAGCATGTTTGATCGCGTCCGCGCATCATCCCTTCCGCAAAAGCAGTTCTCGAGTTGCCAAGTATGGGCGGCCCGCGACTTTCTTGGCAACTTTTTTTAAGTTCCAAAACAGCCATTGCCGGGAACGCGCGGCGGAGTGCTGAGAAACCAACTCGCCCGACACGGCGGCCGGCGTTCCCCTGAAGATGTTGTACCGGCCCACCACCAGACATCCGAAAACATTATGAATTTTAGTAATGGGTTCAGAATTAAATAAGACCCGGATACCGGAAGCGGCCGCTGTCTCAGCTACTGCCTTCGAATAGTAGCCTCCTGGAACCGAAGCAGTATCAACCCTTTCTCCTAGGATGTCCGAAAGAGATTTCAGGCTGCTGGCCCATTCGTCGAGCAATTTTTCCCGGCTGCAGTGCGACATCCGGACGGGATGAGAAAAGGAATGGCTGCCGATCACGTGTCCGACTTTCCGCAGGCTGCGTATTTGCTCCGGGTTGACAAAGCCTTTCTTGCCGATTTGCCCGGCGGTTACAAAAAAATGGCCACGCCATCGGTATTTCTCAAGCAGTTCGGCGATACCCGTTGCAGCGCTTTCTCCTCCATCGTCGAAGGTCAGGAGGAACGGCAACGGAAGATTGCTGGCCTGGGCGAGTTCGTGGGCCGTGCTGGGAACACTGTCCCTGACGCTGGCGATGGCTTTGAGGTGAGCTTCGAATTCGGCGCGGTTCAATTTATATTTCGCGGTGCCGGGGCCGGTGAAGCCGCTCGATTCCCAATCGGCGTTTTCAACTACGTCGTGATACAGAAGACTGGCGACCCTCAATGACGCCCCTTCTTAACGCGAGATTTCCACTGCAGGTATTTCGTAAGCCAGGGTTGTCCCCAGGCGGCCGACGGCCGATCTGAAGTGTTCAAAGGAACTGCAGTCCCGTGAAAGATTTCCAAAAACTTGTCGCGCAGAGAATCCAGGTTCTCCAAAACCACTCGATGTTGGATCACGATATGAGATTCCTTGGCTTCGTCGAACCGATACGTGTGGTAGCCGAAGGGCGGTCCAGTATCGACTCCTTTGTCGATTCTGAGAAGCGTCATGCCCACTTTGTTCAAGTCGCCATTGGCGAGTGCCCAGAAGCATCCATGCGCGTTGCGGTACTCGGGACAGATGCCGGGATGCATAACAAACGTGCCTTTGTTGGGAATCGAAAAAATGCTTTCTTTCAGCAACACCTTGCAACGGGCCAGAACGATGTCAGGACTTGCTCTTCTGATAAACGCTTCTGTCTCTGGTGAATTTGGACTCGGCGTCCTTAAGATCGGGGTTTCGGTCGGGATGGCCTTATAGCGGGCGCACATCGTTCGCAGCTCTTGCGCCTCCCAGCGCCGGTCCCTGCCGGCGGAAACAATTAGATAATGGAAGCGGAACGCCAACGCGTCGAAGAACCGAAGGATGCCGATTCGCTTGATCTCCCGTCGCACGCGGCGCCAGAGTCGGCTCGGCGGCTCCTGGATGACGACAACTCCAACCAGATTCGAGAAAGAATTCAGCCACCGCGCCAATACTACCTGATCCAATTGAGCTCCATCGTGGCATATCAGAAGTGTCTTCATCGGTCTGCGGAAGAGAGTCGTCTGGCTGATTTTAAGCTATAGAAATGAAATAAACACGCTCAGTACGGGGCGTTCCCGCTCGCTCAACCGATTCGCGACACATCGAAGAGGATGATTATTCTCGCCTGGCATGCGCAAACCTCGGTGAGGAGTAATCTAGACAGGCTGAGATTTTTATG
This sequence comes from uncultured Acidobacteriota bacterium, assembly GCA_963756015.1. Classification (GTDB taxonomy): domain Bacteria; phylum Acidobacteriota; class Terriglobia; order Terriglobales; family Acidobacteriaceae; genus Sulfotelmatobacter. Next base: position 4,063,692 of record CAVWMB010000006.1, on the reverse strand, counting down.
GAAATCTGGGTTTGGGACTAAGCGATGCGGAAATTGTCCGCTGGCAGACGTAGCCACGGACGTGATTGCGACGAAAGGCTGAATCGCGTTTACACTCATGGCTGAAACTATAAGAAAGATCCTATATATCGCGAATTATCTTCTTGAAAAAGATATTGCCGGCCGGGCTCTGAAGGTTTTTCCCGATGACGTTTTTCTGGTTTCTTATCCCAAGTCTGGCAACACCTGGACCCGATTTCTTCTCGGCAATCTGATGAATCCGGATGAGAGCATTACCTTTGCGAACGTGGAAAGGAAAGTGCCCGATATTTATGTCGAATCGAAAATGACGCTCAAGAAGACCCCGCGTCCTCGTGTCATCAAGAGCCACGAATGTTTCGATCCTCGCTATCGCCGGGTGATCTATATTGTGCGCGATCCCCGAGACGTTGCTCTGTCGGCATATCACTACGACAGAAAGGGCAGAAATATTCCCGACGGGTTCCCCATTGACACTTATGTATCCACTCGATTCATGAAGACCGACGAATATTTCGGTACGTGGGGAGAGCATGCCGGCAGCTGGCTGGTTAACTCCAAGAATATTTTCCAGATTAGCCGTCTGAATAACGGATACATGGGCACAATGGGATCGTGGGGCGAGAACGTAATGAGTTGGCTGGGAGCCCGTGGTCATGACAGAGAGTTCCTGTTGGTACGCTACGAAGATCTGCTGGAAGATGCGCAGCGCGAGATGACCAGGATCTCCGAATTCCTCGGTTTAGCGCACATCTCGCCGGAGCAGATTGCCAGAGCCGTCGAGCTCAGTTCCGCGGAAAATATGAAGAAGCTCGAGGTTGCGGTTGGCGACCAGTGGGTGACCAGTAAACAAACCCGCAAAGACATTCCTTTCGTTCGATCGGCCAAGTCGGGTCAATGGCAAAAGACGCTCCCGTCTGCATCGGTTGCTGAGATCGAGTCAGCATGGGGACCGGTCATGAAACTCTTGGGCTATCCTCTAACCAGCGATTTGCAGCAAGACGCAGCATCGGTGCAGCGCCCTTAAGACTCAGGAGAGCTCTTCTTCATTCGACATCCATGAACGCTAAAAAAATAGTTATTATCGGGGGCGGCCCCACAGGATTGGGCGCAGCCTACCGACTTCATGAACTCGGCCACGAGAACTGGGTGCTGTACGAAAAGTCCGATTATGTCGGAGGCCATGCGAGTTCCCACGTCGATGATCAGGGCTTCGTTTGGGACGAGGGTGGCCATGTGATTTTTTCTCACTATCCCTACTTCGACAAACTGGTCGATGACATGCTGGGAAAGGAAGAAAATCAGCTGGTTCGCGAAAGTTGGATCGTGAAAGAGAATTCCTGGATTCCCTACCCTTTTCAAAACAACCTGCGTTACCTGCCAAAATCGGTGCAGGTGAGTTGCCTGCTGGGTGCTGCAAAAGCTGCGGCCAATGGAAAATCTAAGGAAGCCTCGAATTTTCGTGATTGGATATTGGCCACATTCGGCGAGGGCATCGCCGAAGCCTTCATGTTTCCCTATAACCTCAAGGTTTGGACGACCCCGTTGGAAGAAATGTCGAAGTCCTGGATGGCTGAGCGCGTCTCCGTGGTCGACTTCAAGCGGCTGCTGGAGAATGTGCTGTACGAGCGCGACGATGTGGCGTGGGGTCCTAATAATAAATTCCGGTTCCCGCTCTACGGAGGCACCGGAGAGATTTACCGCCGCATGGCGCAACGCTTTCCTGGCAAGGTGAAGACCGGCAAGCGGCTTTCGGCGGTGGATGCGGAACGCCGCCGGGTTTCGTTTTCCGATGGCAGTGGCGACACGTATGACGTAATGATCTCGACTGGGCCCCTGGACCTGTTGGTCGGGATGCTAAAATCGCCTGACAACAAACTCCTGGATGCAACGGCCGATCTCCACCACAACAACCTGATGGTTCTCGGTCTCGGGTTGGAAAAAAAAATCGAGACCAACAAGTGCTGGATCTATTTTGCCGACCAGGATATGCCCTGTTATCGGGCGACGTATTTTTCCCACTACTCGCCCTTCAATGTTCCTGACGGCAATACCGAGCGTTACAGTTCGTTGATGTGCGAGATGTCTTTCCGTGTCGGAGAGTCGCCCGATCCCTCGCTGGTGCTCGATCAGGTCATCGCGTACCTCATCCGAACCGGAATGCTCGACGAGCAGGATAGGAACCGCGTGGTTTCACGCTACCACCGCACCGTCGCGTATTCTTATCCGATCCCGACTCTCGGGCGCGACCGCGCGCTCGCAACATTGCAGCCTGCGCTCATGGAGAAAGCAATCTATTCGCGCGGCCGCTTTGGCGCCTGGCGCTACGAGATCGGCAACATGGACCACTCCGTCATGATGGGCGTGGAAGCGGTCAACCACGTTTTAGCGGGAGAAAAAGAGGCGGTCTACAGCTCGTGAGTTCGTAGATTCAAGACCTCGATTCAAATCATGCAAAATACCGCCGCCGCCTCCAATCCCCAAGTCAGCGTGATCGTGCCCTCCTACAATACGGCGCAATTCATCGCTGCTGCGCTCGATTCGGTGCTGCAACAGACTTTTTCGGACTTCGAGATTATCGTGGTGAACGATGGTTCCCCGGACACAATAGAGCTGGAACGGGTCCTGAAGCCGTACGGCGGCAAGATTGTTTACATCAAACAAGAGAACAAGCGCGCCGCCGGAGCGCGGAATACCGCCATCGCCAAAGCGCGGGGAGAGTTTCTCGCTTTTCTCGACAGCGATGACCTCTGGCTCCCCGATCACCTTGCTTCTCAGATGCAATTGTTCCAGCAGGATGCGGAGCTGGACTTGGTGTATAGCAATTGCCTCTCGGTGGGCGACCCCGATCGCCCCCATGAGTTTATGAGCCGGTGTCCGTCTTACGGTCCAGCGACTTTTCTCGCGCTGGTGGTGGAAGACTGTCAAATTCCGGTTTCCACCGTCGTGGCCCGCAAGAGCGCGCTCGTACGAGCCGGCCTGTTCGATGAAAGCCTGGCGCGATGCGACGACTATGACATGTGGCTTCGTGCCGCCTTTCATGGCGCCAAAATTGGTTACACCCGAAAAGTGCAGGCACGCCTGGCCGACGGACGACCCGGCTCTTTGGGCGCATCGAGCGCGAGAATGGTTGAGGCTTACTGGAATATCCTGCAGAAGGCGGAACAGACTCTTCCCTTAACTCCGACCGATCGCGCCATCGTTCAAAAGCGGGCGTACGAAATTCATGGGCAATATCTTCTGGAAGAGGGCAGGCTGCGGCTGCAGCAGGGACAGTTTGACGAGGCCAGGAAATTCTTTTCCCAGGCAAATTTATCTCTTCGACGAAGCAAAATAAGCCTGGTACTGTTTGGACTGTCAGTCGCCCCAGTCGCGACCAGAAAGATGGCTTCGTTGATCGCGCGGATTCGGGGCTGAGCCCGGCGCCGCTCTCTTCTTGAAATGGCAATATTTTTCACTTCAATCGGGACAAAACATCACAACAAGATACTGTTTCTCCGTATTTGAAATTGACAGATCTCGAGCTGCAACCCGGAAGTGCATCGTACGTTGGTCATGTACTAGTGTGACCTGTTGGGCCTTGTCCCTGAGTTATCTCCCATCTTCGCCTCAACATCCTTACAGTGATTACTAAGGACTCGAACGATAGTCCCCCCAACTCTCTGTTCCGAGGTCATCCGAAATGTGTAACGCCGAGCTCCTGCGAGTGGCGAAAAATGAGAGCCAACCGAGAAATGTTATTGCAAATTTTGCATTTGCTGCGCTCCTCATCTGCCTTACTAGTCTGACGGTTGCGTGCGGCTCCGGGTCCGCGAATGCCAACTCGCCCAATGCTTCCATGAGTTCAGCCGCTCTCTCGCTCACGCCGGATAGTGCCACGGTCGGGTCTCGGCAGCAGATGCAGTTCACGGCGCGCCTCAGTGGGACCGCGAATACGGCGGTTACCTGGTCGGCCAGCGCTGGAAGCATTTCGAGGGACGGATTCTTTACCGCGCCTCAGGTGGCGGCCAACACCCCTGTCGTCATTACCGTGACCAGCGTCAGCAACCCGGTCACGATAAAAGACGCCACCATAGCCAGCGTGAGTACTCATGCTTCCACGACGGTAACGATTACACCTGAGCGTCCATTATCGATCACGACATCGACGCTTCCAGCCGCTGACGCCAGCGTGGTGTATTCCGCTTCGCTGGCAGCAGCGGGCGGCAAAACGCCATATCAGTGGAGCATTGCGAGCGGGTCTTTGCCATCCGGAATCCATTTGCTGAGTTCGACCGGGGTAATCGCCGGAACCGCGCCTGCTGCCGGTTCTTATCCGCTTACCGCGAAAGTGGTTGACGCTTCGGGAAACAGCGCCACAGCCAGCCTTAAACTGACTGTTTCTTCAAGTTCGAACACAGGAACAACATCCTCTCCGGCCACTGGATTTGATGGGCCAGCGGAACTGCCTCGGATCTACATTCAATCGGCAATGTCGAACACTCCCGCGCCCGGCAGCACTATCACGGTCAATGCTGGAGGAAACTTACAGTCTGCCCTGAATAATGCCGACTGCGGCGACACCATACAATTGCAGGCTGGCGCAACTTTCAGCGGAACATTCACTTTTCCGGCCAAGAGTTGCGACGAGAACCACTGGATTATTGTGCGGACCAGCGCTGACGATTCATCCTTGCCTGCGGAAGGCACGCGCCTGACCCCCTGTTATGCGGGTGTCGCTTCACTGCCCGCGCGCCCGGCCCTGAATTGCGTTTCCCCCCACAACGTTCTGGCCAAGCTGATATTGCCGACCACCGGCACTGGTCCGGTTGTCTTTGCCTCTGGCGCAAATCACTATCGTCTGATGGGTCTGGAGATTACGCGCGCCGCTGCAACCGGCATCGTTTACGCGCTGTCGTCGGTCACGAACGCGGGCAACGCCAACAATATTATTTTCGACCGGGTATGGATGCACGGCACGGCTCAGGATGAAACCAACCGCGGGGTCTGGCTCGAAGGCAGCACTTACATATCCATTGTGGATTCGTTCCTTACTGATTTCCATTGCGTCGCGATCAGCGGATCTTGTGGGGACGCTCAGGCGATCGCGGGCGGCATTGGAAGCGGCGGAACCGGTCCTTACAAGATTACCGACAACTTTCTTGAGGCTTCCGGAGAAAACATTCTATTTGGCGGGGGCGGGGCCACCAGCATACCCGCCGACATTCAGATAAGCCAAAATCACATGTTCAAGCCTTTGACCTGGATGAAAGGGCAACCCGGATACGTGGGCGGAAGAAATGGAAATCCGTTCGTCGTCAAGAACCTGTTCGAACTGAAAAATGCGCAACGGGTTTTGTTCGAGAGCAACATCCTCGAAGATACCTGGGGCGGATTCTCGCAGGTGGGCTTTGGCATCCTGCTCACGCCCAAAAATCCCGGCAGCACCACTCCGTGCCCAATTTGCCAGGTTACGGATGTAACCATTCGCTATTCCACCATCAGCCATGTTGGGGCCGGGCTGCAGATCGCAAATGCCCTGTCGGACAACGGCACCGCCGCCCTTGATGGAGAGCGCTATAGCATCCATGACATCGTCGTCGACGACATCGATGGAGTAAAGTTCGACGGTCCCAGCGAATTTGCCCAGGTTTCTGTAAGCGCTGGCGCGCCTCCGCTTCAGAACGTGACCATTAATCACGTTACAGCCTTCCCGGCGTCCACATTGTTTCTGATCGGCGATAGGCTTGTAAACGACCCAATGAAGAAGTTCGTCTTCACCAACAGCATCGTGAATGCCGGCGCCAGTCCGGTATGGTCCACAGGTGGTGGCCCTACGAATTGTGCTTTCTCCGAAATTCCATTGATTACCTTCAACACTTGCTTCGCTAATTCTGCCTTTTCCGGCAATGCAATCATCGCAACCCCCGCGGAATTTGAGGCGGTGAAATGGCCCTCCGGCAACTTTTTTCCCGAATCAGCATCGAGCGTCGGTTTCGTGAATTACAACGATGGCATGGGCGGCGATTACCGCCTGCAGCCCTCCAGTCCCTACAAGGGTAAAGGAGCCGATGGCACGGACCCGGGAGCGGATGTCGATGCAGTCAATTCCGCCGTCGCAAGTGTTGAGTAAGACCGGGCCTTGATTCTCTCGGCATTTCCCGCGTGCCACAGGCTGATCCTTCCACCACTCCGTCCCGCCAGGCGCGGGGCTTCTGACGGGTTCGCGTACAGAGCCAGCCGCCTCTGATAAACTTGTTAGGTCGCCCTTTCGTCGCCGTGCTTGCGCTGCTCTGCGAGTTCGAGATCAAGTTTCGGCGAGTTACCGCCTTAAGGGCCGTGAGAAGAGAACGATGAATGTGATGTTTTTCAGCCGACGTGCGGCGGCGGCAGGCGTTGCTTTGCTGGCAGGAATCCTGGCGAGTTCCTTTCCGGCTGTGAGTCTGGATCCGCCGTCCACTCCTCCAAATGCGAATTTTGACGGTCCGGCGGAACTGCCCAGGGAGTTTGTGAAGAGTTCCCTGAAAGATACGCCCGCGCGCGGAAAAATCTGGAACGTGGCGTCGGGGCAAAGTATCGAAAAGGTTCTCGCCGAGGCCTCTTGCGGCGACATTATTCAGTTGGAGGCTGGCGCCACGTTTAGCGGCAACATGGTAGTGCCGGCGAAACCGTGTGATGACTCGCACTGGATCATCATTCGAACCAGCGCTCCCGATTCCAGTCTACCGCCCGAGGGCACGCGCCTGACGCCCTGCTATGGGGGCGTCTCGTCTTTGCCTGGCAGACCTCCGCTGAATTGCACTTCCACCGCGAATGTCCTGGCGAAGATCGAATTCAACGCCAGAGGGGGTTCCGGGCCAATCTCATTCGCACCGGGTGCTAACCACTATCGGTTGATAGGTTTGGAAATAACCAGAGAGGATTCTCCGGGCCCGGTTTACAACCTGATCCAATTCGCCGGTTCGGCAGATCATATTGTTTTGGATCGGGTTTGGATCCATGGGACTGCCCAAGCGGAGTCCGTCCGCGGCATCCTGTTAGGACAGAGCCGTTATGTCGCAGTGGTCGATTCCTTTTTTACTGATTTTCATTGCGTCGCGGGAACCGGCGCGTGCGGCGATGCGCAAGCCATCGCCGGAGGCATTGGCGACGGCCCCATGGGACCATACAAGATCGTCGACAACTTTCTGGAGGCCTCGGGCGAAAACATTATGTTCGGTGGCGGCCAGGCGACGGCGACACCGCAGGACATTGAGGTCCGTCACAATCACATGTTCAAGCCTTTGACCTGGATGAAGGGGCAGCCCGGATACGTGGGTGGAACCAACGGAAACCCGTTTATCGTCAAGAATTTGTTCGAGCTGAAAAACGCGCAAAGAGTTTTGCTCGACGGCAATATTATGGAGAATAGTTGGGGCGGGTTCACCCAGGTGGGCTTTGGCATCCTGCTCACCCCAAAGAATCCAGGTAGCAGAAATCCCTGCCCCGATTGTCGGGTCACGGACGTGACCATCCGTTACAACTGGATCAGCCATGTGGGGGCCGGAATCCAGATCGCCAATGTTCTGTCGGATAATGGGACCGCTGCCCGGGATGGCGAACGGTATAGCATACACGACATCGTGATCGACGACATTGATGGCACGAGATATCGGGGACCAGGAAGATTTGCGCAGATCTCGGTAAGTCCGGGCGCACCTCTTATTCAGAACGTGGCCATCAACCATGTCACAGCTTTCCCGTCAAACATGCTGTTCATGATCGGGGATATGGTGGCCGCCAGCACACCCATGAAAAACTTCGCCTTTACCAACAGCATCGTAAATGCCGGCGGAACGCCGGTATGGTCCACCGGCGGCGGTCCTGCGAACTGCGCCTTCCACGACGATCCGGACATTACCTTCAGCACTTGCTTCTCTGGGGTTACTTTTGTCGGCAATGCCATCATTACGACCTCTCCAAAGTTCAGTTGGCCTAAGAAAAATTTTTTTCCGGCATCAGCGGGTGCGCTCCGATTTGCAAATTACAACGGGGGCATTGGCGGCGACTACCGTCTTGCATCCTCGAGTCCTTACAAAGGCAAGGCGACAGACGGCAAAGATCTCGGCGCGGATATGGACGCTATCCATTCGGCTACCGCCGGAGCGGAATAGAGCTTCGTTCGCCGGCTTTCCGCGGCGATACCGCATGCGACAAAGAATTGACGCCACTGACGATCGAGAATTCCAACATGAGATTCTGGCCCAGCCCGGGTTCGCGGGCGCCAGCCTTAAGTTTGTAAGACGACTATCCGCTACCCACTCCCAGCTGTTGGAATACAGCGTGGCCTCGCGCGACAAAACCAAACATATCCTCGTCAAGCAACTGGGCGCGACTTGCGATGCGGAGCGGGTAACCCTGCAAGAATTCGCGAACCTACGTACGGCCAGAAGCTTGGTGGGACGCGCGCTCGCACGCAGTATTCCTGAACCGCTGTTCACGTTGCCTAACAAAGGAATATTGGTCACTACGAAAGTTTTGGGAGTTCCTTTGTCAGAGGTTCTGAAAAGACAGGCCAACCATCTCGCCGCTCCCTTTCGTATGTCCGCTATTTTTGAAACCGCACAGCGGGTCGGAAGCTGGCTTCGAAGTTTCCAAAGGGCGACCGCTGCAGAACCGGTCCCCTACTGCTCAGCTACCTATGTGGAGGATCTCGAAGAGCGGCTTGCTCAATTACACGACAGAGGATTCAAATCGAGCCTGACCGGAGAGATTCTCCGGCAAGCATCGCGTCGGAGTAGTCTTTTGGAGGGCAGATTAATTCTCACCGCTGCCAGACACGGAGACTTTATAGCTCAGAACATACTCGTCAAGGACGATTCCGTTGCGGTGGTGGATTTCGAAGGATTCAGTGAACGACAACCCATTTACGATGATCCAGGGATGTTTTTGGCTTATCTCATGGTTCTAGGGACGCGTGCACCCTACTCGAAGCGGGCGCTGGATGCCGCTCGCCGGGGTTTTCTCGAGGGTTTTCTGGCAGCGGCTCCTTTCGATCGGGCTCTTTTGAACACTTACATCGCGAAGGGCGCTGTCCGTATCATTGCTGATGGCGCCTCCCGCCGCCTCGGCACACCCGAAATTCTCACGGAGCGTATCACCAGATTGTTTCAAGACTGAGCAGAGTCTTCACTGCCGGTCCTTAATATTGAGGACGGAACGTTACATGACAAAAAGTCCGGAAGATCAAGAGCTTGAGGTTGTGGATTATCAGGTCGGAGCAGAGGGTTATCGCGACGTCGCCAGCTACGACCACCGGTACACGGGAGCGGCCAACGAATACAAGCAGATCGTCATGTCTCACGCGTACAGGGGTCTGCTCGGCTCACTGAAAGACAAGCGGATTCTTGACGTTGGCTGCGGTTCCGGTCGAGGGATTGTGGGCCTGGCGTCGGAAGCGAAATTCGCTGTCGGCTGTGATGCCTCGAAGGATATGCTGCGAGTGACCGCCCACAAACTCACCGGCGGCGCCGGTCGATGGTCGCTGGCAAACGCCTATGCCCAACAACTCCCTTTCGCGAGCGATGCTTTTGATGTGGTGATTACGCTTAACTTTCTGCACCTGTTTAGCCTCGAAACCCAGCGCGAGATGATTGCAGAGATGAAGCGGGTCACAAGGCCCGGAGGAACACTGGTGTTGGAGTTTGACAACGCGCTTCACGGGCTGGGTTTGGTTGGCCTGTACAAACGATTCTTCGGGGATGAACCTGGAACACTGCCTTCGGAAGCCAAATATATTATCGGCGACCATTGCCAGGTGGTCAAGGTGAGAAGCGCGGTCGTGCCCGTCCTCTGGCGCTTTTTTTATCGCCTGCCCAGCATTTTCCTTCCGCTGGAAAGACTTTCTTATCTGCCCCCGTTCAATCGCATTCTTGGACATCGGACTTATTACCAGGTCACGAAATGATCTCCAGCCCGGCTGCCATCTGCATCGACGAAGATCTGAGCGTAGGGATGCAATGAAGATCCTCTGGGTAAAGGCCGGTGGGCTGGTTCCACCCGATACCGGCGGGAAGATTCGCAGCTACAACATTCTTCGTGAGCTGGCGCGGCGGCATTCCGTCACTTTCTTTTCTTTTTATAGCGCGCACAAAAATGACTCGCATCCAGAATTACGTAACATTTTTGAGCGGGTAGAGTGCGTGCCTCTGAGGCTGCCCGCGCCGAAGAGTCCCGCGGAAATGCTTGGTTATGCGATTCGCCTGCTCTCTTCGCAGCCCTACGGCATTGCGAAGTTCTGCCGTCAGGAAGTTCGGCGCAGGCTGCGCGATTTGCTCAACCATGAGACCTATGACGTCATCGTATGCGATTTCGTTTTTGCCGCGGGGGTAGTCCCGTGGACGCTGCCGACTCCCAAGGTATTGTTCACCCACAATGTAGAGGCAACCATCTGGCGGCGGCATTACGAAGTTGCTTCGAATACTCTTTGGAAAATCATTTCGTGGCTGGAATGGAAAAAAATGAGGGCTGCAGAGGCGCAATATCTGCGCCGTGCCGACCGCGTGCTCACGGTTTCTGAGACCGATCGTGATGGGTTCGCTGCATTTCTTGATCCAGCCAGAATTAACGTGATTCCAACCGGCGTGGACATCGATTATTTTCGGCCCATGCACGTGGAAGAAACTGAGAATTCCCTGGTATTTACCGGTTCCATGGATTGGCTGCCAAATGAGGATGCAATTTTTTATTTTGCCGAGGCCATACTTCCTTTCATCAAGCAGCAATGCCCTCAGATATCTCTCGAAGTGGTCGGCCGCAGCCCTTCCCGCAAGTTGCAGGCACTTGCTGCGAAGGAGGAGAGCATTCGGCTGACAGGATGGGTGGAAGATATACGTCCGTACGTCGCGCGTGGCTCGATCTGTATCGTACCCCTGCGCATCGGCGGAGGTACACGGCTCAAGATCTTTGAAGCGATGGCGATGGGCAAAGCGGTGGTTTCGACATCAGTGGGAGCCGAGGGTCTGCCGGTCCAGTCTGGGGAGAATATTTTGCTGGCAGATTCGCCAAAAGAATTCGCCGATTCCGTGGTAACGCTGCTGCGCGATCCGGAGCAGCGGCAGCGATTAGGCTCGGCAGCAAGCGCTTTGGTGCAAGAGAAGTACAGTTGGCCGAAAGTGGCCGAGAGCTTCGCTCAAATCCTGCAGGAAGTTATATCTCGCTCTCCGACCACGGCAAGCGAATGATGGTTTCCGTGCGCCGAACCGAACCGGATTACCAACAGATTCCTTCATAGGAAGAAATGCCATCGGCACGGAGAGCTTTGTCGAGATTGACCAAGTCGATGACAACTTGATCTTTGCGAAGATGTTTGGCGAGTTCAGCTTTCTTCGCTGATTTATTTCCAATGATAACCACACTCCCCCAGCTCAATACATCCTCGAGATTGGCGGACAGTAACGATCCAATATGCGGTATCACCTCTTCGATGTACTGCCGATTCGACCCGGCCAGTCGACCGAGGCTCACATCCTCATCCCAGACTCTCACTTCGAGTCCCTCTCCCAGCAACCGTTTCACAACCTGCACCTGGGGACTCTCCCGCAGGTCATCGGTGCCCGCTTTAAAGCTAAGGCCCAGTTGCGCGACCCTTCTTTTTTTGGTGCGCATCACGGCTTCCACCGCACGTTCCACATGTTCAGAATTGCTGGGCAGCAGCGACTCGAGCATGGGAAGCTTCAGATCCAATTCTTTGGCTTTGTAGGTCAACGCCCGCACATCCTTGGGCAGGCACGATCCGCCGAAGGCAAATCCGGGAGACAAATATGCGGGCGAAACATTCAGTCGCGTATCCGAGGTGAATATCTCCGTCACCGCCTGCGCGTCCACGCCCAGGTGCTTGCACAAAGTTCCGACCTCGTTCGCAAAGGTAACTTTGACGGCATGAAAGGCATTGGAGAGATACTTCACCATCTCGGCAACGCCGATGCTGGTCTCAAACACTTTGCCCGGAGTTTGCTTGTAGAGTTCGCGCAACGCAGTTAGATGAGAAGGGTCTTGGGCTCCTAGAATCGTATACGGAGGTTGAAGGAAGTCGGCCACGGCGCTGCCCTCGCGCATGAACTCGGGATTATAGGCCACGGTAAAATCCGTTCCGGCACGCCGCCCGCTGGCCTGTTCGAGAATCGGCAGAACGATCGATTCGGTGGTTCCGGGCAAGACGGTGCTGCGCAAAACGAAGACGTGTGGAGATTTTTTCTGCTTAAGCGCGGCGCCAATTTCCCGCGCGACTTTCTCGATGTGGCTCAAGTCCAGCTTGCCGTTCCGCAGACTTGGAGTGCCGACGCAGACGAACGAAACATCGGAGTCCATTACAGCCGCAGTCGAATCGACGGTAGCGTGAAGCCGGCAGGCTCGATTTGCTTCGGCTACAAGCTCCGTCATCTTCGCTTCGATGATTGGGCTGCGGCCAGCTTCCATCATCTCCACCTTGGCAGGATTTACGTCCACGCCAATGACTCGGTGGCCCATCGATGCGAAACAAGCAGCGGAAACCGAGCCTACATAGCCCAAACCAAACACGCTGATCGACACGCTCAATCGTAGCTCCTCTGAAGTACGCAACTTGCACTGCGCTCGCTTCTGTCACCTCGGGCACGGCCCGCGCCTTTCCACTATAGCAACCGTGGCACCGCCGTGCAGGGCTTTGCAACACCGGAGGTTGGTCGGCCGCTAAACTATTGGCAATAATTTCAATTAGTTACGGGCGGAGCATCCGAAACCCGCGAATCGTGGCAAGGGCGCATGGCAAGCCTGATCCGCCCTCGTTTGTCAATGCACTGTAACATGGAATTCGTGGCTTCTGCCTGGCAAAGAAAATGGTCGCGCCTGGTCGGGATGAACTGGGATGAAGCATACGTGCGCATCGCCCAGGAGTTCTACAAGCGGCTCGATTTAGCCCTGTACCGCGCCCCTATTGGTTCGCGAGCCGCACGTCTCCACCCGCAATCCGCAGCGCAACTCAGGTTCTTCTTTGCCGACCATTCGGAAGCAGAGCGCCGCGCCGCGCTTTTGCTCACTCATCTTCCCCGCGAAGCCGAAGCCATTATCCGCCAAGCCGACGAAGTTTGCCGGCATGAGTTTCGCTTGCTGGGACATGAAAAACTCGATTACGGCGCGAATATCGCGTGGCACGCCGCTCCGGGAAAACGCAGTAACCCACTAGCCCCATGGTTCAAAATTAATTTTCTGGATTTTGAGGCGGTCGGCGATCACAAAGTCATCTGGGAGCTAAACCGCCACCAACATCTGGTTACGCTCGCCAAGGCGCGTCTTCTGAGTGGAAATGCAGCGTATACAAACGAGCTGGTCGCGCAGTGGGGTTCCTGGCAGAAGGCCAATCCTTATCCTCTCGGCATCAACTGGGCCAGCACGCTCGAAGTAGCATTCCGCAGCCTCTCCTGGCTCTGGGTGCGAAATCTGCTGGTTGGCTGTTCAGACCTGCCGGCAAGCTTCCAAACGAGAACCCTTCTTGCTCTCCAACTTCACGGACGCTACATTGAGCGTTATTTGTCGACATATTTCTCACCTAATACCCACCTTCTCGGTGAGGCGGTCGCACTTTTCTTCATTGGAACGTTATGTCCGGAGATTGCCGCAGCGGAACGCTGGCGGAAGCTGGGATGGAAAATCGTGCTCCAGGAGTCCGAACGGCAGGTTCTTCCCGACGGGGTTTACTTCGAACAGGCGCTTTATTATCACGTATACGCGCTTGATTTTTTCCTGCATGCGCGAATCCTCGCCGGCAGTAACGGCTTTGCCGTTTCTCCGCAATTCGATAGCGTGCTGAGGAAAATGCTGGATGTGGTGCAAGCGCTGTCTGCAGTCGGACCCATCGAAGGTTTCGGAGACGATGACGGAGGCAGAGTTTTCGATCCACAACGCAATCGTCTGGAGTGCATGACCGACCCTCTTGCCCTGGGCGCAATTCTTTACGGTCGCCACACCTATCCAACCGCACCCCTGACCGAAGAATCGATCTGGCTCTTCGGCGATAAGTCCATTCAAGAATTCAAAGAGCCACATGCGGGGTTGAACGGGTCATCCAGGGTGTTCCCAAACGGAGGCATCTATCTCATCAGCGATTTTGAACCACGGCCGCAACAGGTAATGATCGACGCAGGGCCGCAAGGGATCGGAAATTCTGGCCACGGTCACGCTGACGCACTGAGCATTCGTTTTTCTCTCGACAGCCAGCGCATTCTTGTCGATTCCGGAACCTATTGCTATGTTTCAGATGGAGATGAGCGTAGCGCGTTCCGCGGCACGGCGGCGCACAATACTCTGAGAGTTGATAACCTCGACCAAGCTGTTGCGGAAGGGCCATTCGCTTGGAGTCATATCCCGAAAGTGGCCGCCGAGACCTGGTTGAACGGCAAGACGTTTGATTACTTTGTCGGCAGCCATGACGGGTATCGTAGGCTTGCCGCTCCCGTCGTGCATCGGCGGTCTATCTTCCATGTGAAAGGCGGTTTGTGGTTGGTGCGGGATCAGGCCGAGGGGGAAGGTCGCCATCGACTCGAAGTCTTCTGGCATTTCGCTCCGGGGTTAGAGGTCGCGCAAGAACGTGGCGCGGTCTTCGCGAAGTCCGCCCGCCCGGGCGACAGTATGCACGGCCCAAGTATCGCCCTCCTCACCGATCCCAACTCCGAGTGGATTACAGAAATCAGAGAAGGTTTAGTTTCTCCTGCCTATGGGTCAAAACAGGTCGCGCCAGTGCTGCTTATCAGCAGCGATGCGACCCTGCCCCGAGAGTGCGGAGTTTTGATCCTGCCGATGGGCGCAAGTTCAGAACCAGGTGTATTCACTGCGCTTGGCGAAAGCTCGACCGGCGGAGTTTGCGGTTATCGTTACCAGACGCTTGAGACCCACGAGTTTCTTTTTTTTGCGCAGGGCGGTTCGTGGTCATGCGGTCCTTGGAGCAGCGATTCGAAGTTGCTCTACTGCAAGCTGGAACGCGGCAGGTTCTCCCACGTTATTATGGTTTCAGGCAGTTTCGGCGCCTGGGGCGGCAAGCAGTTTGTTTCGCATCCATTGCGCACCGAGATTTTCGAGTGGATGAGCCCTCCGGGATCGAATACCGCGATATCTTCTGGAAGTACCGGAGAGGGAGATTCCGTCATCAGCGATTTCGAAGTTCTTGACATCTTAGGGTAGAAAAACGACATGTGTGGAATTGCGGGAATACTTGAGTTCGGCGAGGGCGGACGGGTTGACTCCGGCATTCTGCGACGCATGTGCGACGTGATGGCTCATCGCGGTCCGGATGACGACGGCTTTTTTACGCAAGATGGGATCGGCCTTGGAATGCGACGCCTGAGCATCGTCGACCTCGCCACCGGCCATCAGCCGATCAGCAATGAGGATGGTTCGATCTGGATTGTTTTCAACGGTGAAATCTATAATCACCGATCGCTGCGCGAGAACTTGATCGCTCGCGGCCACCGCTATCGCACCCAAAGCGACACAGAAACCATTGTTCATCTGTATGAGGAATACGGTCCAGATTGCGTGCAGCACTTGAAGGGGATGTTTGCCTTCGCCATCTGGGATGGGAAACGAAAATCTCTGTTTATTGCTCGCGATCGCCTGGGCATCAAGCCACTTTACTATCGTCGCACTCGCCAGAATTTTACTTTCGGATCCGAGATCAAAGTTTTACAGGCCTATCCCGGAGTTCGTGCTGAATTCAATCGAAGCGCGCTTCCCGAATTTCTTGCCTTCGGCTACCTCTCGGGAGACGAAACTTTTTACAGTGGGATCCGCAAACTCATGCCTGGGAATTGGCTCCAAGTCGACCAACACGGAGCTATGCGCATCCAGCAATACTGGGATTTACAGCCATCTCAAGAAGATAAAACTGGAGCGAACCATCATAGCCAGGATAAGCCGCATGATGAGCGCTACTATGTAGAGAGTTACCGCGAGTTGCTTGAGGGAGCTGTCAATAGCCACCTGATGAGCGATGTGCCTCTCGGGGTTTTCCTGAGCGGAGGCCTGGATTCCAGCGCCGTCGCGGCGCTGATGACCAAAATCAGGCAAGAGCCGATCGAGACATTCTCTGTCGGATATCCCGAACAAGCCTACAGTGAATTGCCCTACGCGAGAGCTGTAGCTCAGCATCTCAACTCGGTGCACCATGAGGTCTTCGTCAGCCGCGAAGATTTCTTCGGCGCACTTCCAAAGCTGATCTGGCACGAGGATGAGCCCATCGTATGGCCGTCCAGCGTCTCGCTGTTCTTTGTCGCCCAACTGGCCCGAGAACGGGTGAAAGTGGTGCTCACCGGCGAAGGTAGCGATGAAACGCTGGCCGGATATTCGCGTTACGCATTCACGCTCAAGAATCTTTCTCTCGACCGTGTATACCGCGGCTTGGTGCCGCGGGGTGTTCGAAGTTTGCTCCGCGACTCCATCTCCACTTCTTCATGGATCGGCGCCGCTACGCGCCGCAAGCTTTCCCACACGTTTCTCGGCCGCGACGGAGCATCGTGGACCTCCTTTTATTTTGATAATTTCTTTTGCGCGTTCAATCAAGAAGATCAGAGAGATTTGCTGATGGATGAGTTTCACGACGGGATCGCGAATGGCTCGGCCTACCGCAATGCTCTTGGATACTGGGAGAACTCTTCCGGGAGTCTTCTTCAGCGACTGCTCTACACCGACATCAAAACTTATCTGGTTGAGCTTTTGATGAAACAAGACAACATGAGTATGGCGGCTTCGATTGAAAGCCGCGTGCCGTTTCTCGATCATGTTCTGGTGGAATGGGCCAGCCGCATTCCCGCTAACATTCAGATACACGGCACGACCGGAAAGTGGATCCTGAAGAAAGCGATGGAGGACTTGCTGCCCCATTCGATCATTTACCGGCAAAAGCTAGGCTTTCCGACGCCTTGGAGTGGCTGGCTGGCCGGCGCCCAACTTGAAACCATTGAGCAGTTGCTATTGGAGCCGCGCAGTTTGAACCGCGGATTTTTCAGATCCGCAGCCATACAGAAAATCTTTCATGAACATCGTACCCGGTCTCGCGATCACTACGACCGGATTTGGCGGTTGCTCAATTTGGAGTTGTGGCACCGGGTCTGTCTTGAAGGAGAGTCTCACGAATGGCCGGGGCAGGCTTCCACATCAGAACGAGTTTCAGCGTATTGAATGACTAAATCGGCAGTTTTGCACTTAGGGTGGAGTGTTCAAACCTCATTTCACGGCAGGAACGCGCACACTTTCGGATTTTTCTATCGATTGCCCGCTTGATCCTGTTGTCAGTCTTCGATACGCTCGCAACCACTGCTCTCGCACGGCCTTCCATTGATAAAGGCTGCACTGTTCATAGGCATTCGCAGCCAGCCGGGAGGCAAGTTCACCGTCTTTCAACAATCGCAGCACGTTCTTCGCAAGCAGTGACCCGCTTCCTGGCTGGGACAAAAGACCCGTGTGCTCGTGAACCACCAGGTAGTTCATTCCCTCGGGTGCTGTGCTTACAACCGGCGTGCCCGAGGCAAAAGCTTCAAGCACCGACACCGGCATATTGTCCACCGAGGAAGCGTTCACAAAAATATCGGCTTCGTCGTACACCCGGCTGATCTCTGATCGTGATACCACCCCCAGAAACCTCACTCCGGAACAATTCAACCGATGAACCTGGTCGCGAATCTTTGCCTCCAAAGGCCCACTGCCGGCCAGATCCAGACGCGCATCAGGAAATTCTTTCAGGACCTCCGCAAACGCATCTACTACCAGGTCGACTCGGTAGTACGGATGGAATCCCCGCGTGCAGACCAAGTGAGGGCGAAGGGGAGTACGCTTTCGAAAAGAAAACTGCGACAGTTCCACGATATTGGGAATAGCCTCCGCCTTAAGGCCAAACTCCGCAAATACATCAACCAAATATCCCGAAGGTACGACCAGCGCGTCCATTCTGGAGAGCGCCGGACGAGCTGTGCGGAACCGCCGCAAGTGATCGCGAGCCTCTCCACTGTGATAGTGCAGCAAAACCTTTTTCTTTCTCAATCGTGCCACGAGCCATGCGGGAACGGGAGCGAGCATAAACGACCAATACGAGGCGGAAAAGATGTGAACAACATCGGAGTCTTTTAAGCTTCGCCAAAGCGCAAGCGCATACAGTGGCTCGCGTACCAGCGTCCGCAGCACTGGGATTGCTTCCACCCACTTGAGACCGCGCGGAAATGGCGGATCAATGGGGATAAGTTCCGCCCGCACATCCAAATCGTTCTGCCAGTTCTTCAGGAGTGAATCGGCTTGAACTGACTGTCCCCCCACATAGCGCAGCGAGGCCGCCACAATTGCCACTCGTAAACCAGAGTTCGCTTTCTCCACGCGACCCGGCACTGCCTTCGAGCGCCAGGTTTTTCTCTCCAGGAGTTCGGCATAGAGTTCGGCATATTTATTCCCCATCCGCTCAGTCGTAAAATTTTCCTGAGCGAACTTTTTCGCATTTCGGCCCAGTGCCTGCCGCAGGGGTGTGTCTGCCGCGATCCGCAGAAGCGCGGCTTCCAGCGCGCCCTCGTCAGTACGTGGAAACAAAATTCCCCTATCGGCTGCGATCAGTTCAGCATTTCCTCCGACGTCATTCGCGATCACCGGCACTCCCGCGGCCATCGATTCAAGAATGGCATTGGAAAGGCTCTCCGACGCCGAGGGTAATACAGTGACATCGAGGGAGGCTAGAATCGCCGGTATATCACGCCGATCTCCCAGGAAGTGCACCCGCCCGCTGATTCCCAAGTCCCTGGCCTGGCGCTCCAGCTCCGGCCGCAGCGGACCATCGCCCACGAGAACGATCTCCAGACCGCTTATGCGATTCTGCAGCCGAGGCACAACGTTTAACAGAATTCGGTGGTTCTTGGAGCGCGCGTTCATGCGCGCGATCATACCCACGCGGAAAGCCTGGGGAGGCCGCGGTGCAGCCGCATCAACCTCACCAAATGCTTCCGGCGTAAGTCCATTGCCGATCACTCGTATTTTTTTGGCTTGCAGTCCCTGACGGATCAGGCGCTCAGCGGCCGCATGGGAGTTACAAACCACACAGTCAGACCAGCGAAACATCGCCAACTGAGCGCGACGTTGAGCGGGAGTCAGCAGGTCGCCTAACTGGCGCTGACTTCCAATTACGACGGGTGTGCGGGCCAACCGCGCCGCGGGAATCAATGTCAGGTTTGTATAGAAATCGAAGGCATGAGCCACGACACTCTTCGAGCTCCGCAGATAGGAAGCCAATCGATACCGAGTTCGGATGGACTCCAGGCGATAAAGGCTCCCGCCAAGGTCGAAATGCCGCACTGGTCCAAGATCCTCGGGCAACCTGCCCTTCTGTTGCAGACAGCCCAAATGAACGCGGAACCTTGAGGGTCGCAGCGCCCGCGCCAACTCAACGAACTGTCGCTCGCTGCCTCCGGTCAGAAAGCTGTCGGTCATCAGAAAGACGCCAAGTTGTGTGGACGCGAGGCCATCGGTGACTTCGGGCAAATCAATATCGCCGCCCGCGTCCGGCACAAGTCGCTCCGAATTCACTCCCACAACTTCCGTGGCATCCCGGTTCATGCGGTGCCTCTGCTTACCGGAACCCCACTCTCCGCTCCGCCCACTGGGTCAAACGCAGGGATTTTCTCCAGATAATTGCGGTGCCAGAGTTCGAGCATCAGTAAGCGCCAGATCCGTCCAACATGATTCCGGCGCTTGCGAAAATGTTCGTCCAGCAACCGCCGCAGAGCTGGCGGATTGACATAGCCCCGCTGCAGCGTGCGCGGCTCGAGCAGCACGGTCAAGATCAGGTCTTTTAATTCATTGCGGGTCCAGTGGACAATGGGCAAAGCAAAGCCCTGCTTCGGCCTGTGCAGCGCCTCTCTGGGCACGCCCAGGCGCTCCGCAAGTTTTCTAAGAATATATTTTTGCTTCCCATTCCGCATTTTCCACTCCGAAGTCAAGCCCGTGGCCCACTCCAGAAAGACGTGATCCACCATCGGAGCCCTGGCTTCGAGGGAAGTTAGCATACTCATTCGGTCTACCTTGGTGAGAATGTCTGCGGGAAGATAGGTCTTCGAATCCAGATACAGCAGGCGGCCCAGCGCGTCGCTCGCCGGTGCGTCCTCGATATAGCCGCGGAACAAATCGAATGGATCCACCTCGCCCGGACTCGGGGCGATGAAATCACTCGAGAAAAGCGCCATCTGTCTCTGGAGCGGCCGAGCCGAAATATCCTCCAGATAGCGCTCCTGCCACGGCAGCGAGATGCTGTAGCTCAAGCTTCGCCCCGGAGCGCTGCGAGGAACCAGTTTGTGAATGCGTTCACGATAAACTCGCCGAGCCCAATCTGGAATCCAGCCGAATGATCGATCTCTCAGACATAGCCGATAGCGGTCGTAACCGGCAAATATCTCGTCCCCGGCATCGCCAGACAAAGCGACGGTCACATGTTGGCGCGCCAGGCATGACACATAATAGGTCGGCAATGCTGACGGATCTCCAAATGGCTCTTCCAAAGAATGAGTTAATGTATCCACCGAATCCACGACATTAGGTTCGAGAATCAATTCATGGTGCTCGGTTTCAAACTTCTGCGCGACCAGCCGGGCATACGGAGTCTCGTCAAAATCCTCGTGCCGAAAGCCGATGGAAAAAGTCTTTACCGGCCTGGAACTGGATCGCGCCATCAGGGCAACGATGGTGGATGAGTCCGCGCCGCCGCTCAGAAAAGCGCCCAGTGGCACATCGGCAATAAGCCGCATTCTGACGGCTTCCTCAAGGCGCGCTTCCAACTCTTCCAAACATTCTTCCTCGCTGCCAGGCGAATGCGTGCCGTATTGCGGAAAGTCCCAATATCGACTCACGGAAAGCTTGCCATCTTCCAATTCAAGTAAATGCCCGGGCGGAAGCTTGCTGATGGTCGAGAAAGAGGTCGCCGGATCGGGAATGTATCCGAATTGAATGTATTGCCGAAGCGCCTGGCGGTCGACTTGCGCAAGTTCCGGCGCCACCGCCAGGATCGCTTTAATTTCCGAAGCAAAAAGCATCCTCCGCCCGTCGAAGGTGTAGTGCAGAGGCTTTTCCCCCAGACGATCTCGCGCGATCAGCACCTTGCGACGACGTTCGTCATACAAGGCGAAGGCGAACATGCCGCGCAACTGTTGTACGCAGTCGCGGCCCACCTCTTCGTAAAGGTGAACAATGACTTCTGTGTCGCTTTGCGTGGCAAACCGGTGACCGCGAGACTGAAGCTGCGAACGGAGTTGCGGGTAGTTGTAAATTTCTCCGTTGTAGACAACCCAAACTGTCCGGTCCTCATTAAATACCGGTTGATGCCCGCCAGCCAGGTCGATGATGCTGAGCCGGCGCATGCCAAAGCCGGCGCCGTCCTTGACATAGATGCCTTCGTCATCCGGCCCGCGGTGGACAATCGCCTGGCACATGCGGTGAATCGCGGCCGCTTCAATTCGATGATCCGCAGCCGTGTTTACAATGCCCGCGATTCCACACATGCGCTATCCTCTCACGCTTATCAAAGCGGCGGCACGCGGGCCCATTTGAGCTCCAGATTTTGCCGCCAGCCTTAGGCGGTAGTCGCGATACTCTCCTGGATTCCCTTCGCGACCGTCGCATGCAGCCCAAATTATGTTCGCCATTTCCCGGGCGGTAACGAAATGGATAATCTCTCTTCTGTCCTCAGCCCCTCCAACCAAGTCGCTAAGAAATCGTTGCATCGGTTCCCCGATCACACCCTCTCGTTGGGTGGGATCCATGCTGTGGCAATGAAGCTTGATAAAAAACCAGTCGGGCCTGTGTTGAATTGAAATCGCTGCCTTCTTCCAAAGCTTAAGGCGTCGCAAGCTCGGAGGATTCGCCGTAAACAAGGCCGCATTTTCGAAACGACCTACGCCGTTGCGCGCGCTCCGGTCAAAATCCAACATCAGCGGGCCTTGCACGATGAAGGGGGATATCTTTAGAGCATGCCCGGCCCGCAAATTTCGTCCCTTGCGATGCGGTGCGGCTGCATTGAGCGGAAGACCGCACTCGTATAAGGAATTCACCTTCCCAATCTGTGCCGGGTGGAATGGAGCCGCGGGTAATGTGAAATCGGCGTAGCATCCGGTCTCAGCGAGAATTTCCATCTCGTTATTCACGCCGCAGGCGTAACCCTCGGCCGAATTCGCCAGCGCATAATTACCGTGGACAAACGCGTACCGGGGCTGGCTGGAACCGTCTACGAAACAAAGCGATCCGTGCTTCGACACCAGGGTATCGCGGAATTCCAACAACTGACGGCGGGTGTTTTCGGCGGTATCGGGGACATCCATTCCATGATGCAGATGGATTTCTAGTTCTCCCCAGCCCGTGTGGCAATGTTGGGCCAGCCTCTCAACCAATCCCCGGTCATACTGTTCAGCAGGATAAAAATAGGTGTGTACAAAGGGGCGACCCTCATGATCGCGCCATTTCCCAACCGCGCCGGGATACTGAGAGCACCACTGCTCTACCCGGCGCTCCTGTTCCGGGAGGGGCGCGCGATCTCGGCCATTTTCCGGCACAATCGACGGTTCAAAATGATCGGCAAGGCACACGATCAAATGCAGCGGGCCTCCCGGGACGGATCGAAAAAGCCTTTGCCAGGCATAATTCGGCAGCCATCGCGCATACGAGAGTTTGCCTATAAGATCGTTCCGGAAGCCAGGATTATTCTTCACTGTTCTCCAATTTCTCCGTCCGGTTCCTCTTTCGTATCGCAATGCAGAGGCATACTGGTTCGCTAGCGCGTCCAGGCCAGCGTTCGCTCGCGTTTTGCGCCATCTCCAAACTTCCCCTTGCCGCGCCGGGCGGTTCCGTCCTGTTCAGAATCGCTGGTGGTTGGGGTGACGCTCGCAATCTGATAAAGGGCGCAGATGTAACCCACCATGAAGTAAGGGAAGAGGTTATACTCCGTCGAAGAAAACATGGCGCCCGCGATATACGCCGCCATCGCCGCCCACAGTGCGCTGGTCCACAAGCGTATGTCTTCGCTCGTCTGATACGCGGGAAGCTTTCGAATGCGCTTTATTTTCCGAAGGGTGAGGCCGAGCATTAACACAAACAGAATAAGGCCCGGCACTCCGGTTTCGGCTCCCAGTTCTGTATAGGTGTTGTGCGCTACACGCCACGACCCGGTGTAGCTGGCAAAGTTACCCGGTCCAATTCCGAGAATGGGATGCTGAACCATTAGCATGAGGCTTTCCTTCAGAAGACCCTCACGCGCCTCCAGGGAACCCTTGTCACCGGAGCCTTCGACGTTACCCCGCACCATGCTCGAAATGCGGGTCAGGTAGTGCGGAGTGGCAACGACGACTCCCAATGCAATCACTCCGACGAAAACTGCACTGACTAAAACAATCGCGCGCTTTCTTCTGATTCCGAACTCCCATACACAAATTGCTACCGTGACCATCATTGCCAGCAGACCGCTTCGAGAGTACGTCGCAATCACTCCCCACGACATGAAAATTAGGCCCACGGCCCAAAACAACTTCGAGAGCGGTTTCTTCGCTGCCAGCAGAAAAGCAAAACATAGCGGAAAATTAATGGCTATGTTGATCGCCAGGTCATTCGGGTTTTCCAGAATGCCTCGTTGTACTCCCATCAACCTGCCGTAATCCGTATGGTGAACAAAGACAGAAACCACCGTCACCACCGCAATGGTCCCCGCTTGAACAGCCAGCAACTTGCGCACTTCCTTGACCGAGGTTGCAACCATATAAATCAAGATGGCGACGATAACCCCTTTTGAGAATCGATTTATCACCGCATCGAAAGCCCCGCCACGCCACGCCGCGAATGGGATACACAAAATCATTTGAAACAACAAAACGAGCAGGACTTTGAGTTCAAGGGTCAGCTTGTGGCGCCGAGAGGCGGGAACCCCGAAAATTAAAGCCAACAACGCAATTCCACCCGCAATTTTGTTGATCGGCACAAAGGCCAGCCCAGGGACGTAGTCCTCAGGACGCGCGAAATAAATAAAAGAGAATATTATGAGCGCGTAATAAGCCGTTGTGCTCCTGCGTGCTTTGATCGCCGGAGCAAATCTCGACGGACTCGTTAAGGGCCGCTGGTTCATTTTTGCGAAACCTTTCAACGCGTCCACGCGGCTTTTCTCCCAGTCATGAAGTTGGCAAAAGCCACGACCGCGGCGGTATTGAGCAATACGAACGTCGCTGCAGCATCGCCTGCACGCGCTACCGGCCCTCGCTCCACCAAGCGCGCGAGAGCCACAAGACTCAACCCGTAAAAGGCCACTTGCAAAACCAATGCAATCCGGTAAACCGGAGCCTTCAACAACAAAGAGGCAATCAGCATCACCGCGAGTGCGAACGGAACCGCGAGACGCAGCAACTTGTGACTCACAAACCGCAGGAGAACCGGATCGTTGCCGCTCAGAATCCAGGGCGAAAGTTGCAGCAGTTGATAATTTCCGCTTAGCGTCCGCACTTTCCGTGCGAACTCCAGCCCACCGCCAAGATCCGGGCTATCCCAGGCCCGCGCCCGCTCGTCGAAGATCACACGCTTTCCTTGTCGCACGACCTGCATTGGGATGTAGACATCGTCAAGAATTGTTCCTTCCGGCACTTCGCCCAGCAACTCCCGCCGTACGGCATACAGAGCGCCAGTCGCACCCACCACCGATCCCGATTCCGATTCCAATTCCCGAATTTGCTTTTCGATTCTCCAGTACAGCCCCATTCCTTTGCCCGACTCGCCCGACTCCGGATTACCCAGCATTAGCGCTCCGCTCGCGCAACCAACTTCCGGATCTGCAAAATTCTGCATCAGCAAGCGAACCGCACCCGACTCAATCCTCTGGCGGACGTCGGTAAAAACCACCACTTGCCCCCCTGCCAGGGGAATGGCATCGTTCAACCCGGAAGCCTTTCCCCGCGATAACTGATTCAACAGCACCCGCACCTGCGGATGGTCTGCGTACTGATGCAGGATCTCCTCGGTGCGATCACTCGATCCATCCGAAACCACTACAATTTGACAACGGTCCTGCGGATAATCCAGATCCAGCATATTTCGCAGCTTACTCTCGAGCCATCGTTCTTCGTTGCGAACAACCATCACAATGGAAACATAAGGCTCCTGCTCCGAACGAAGCACCGGCCAGGGCCACAGACGGGCTCGCAACCACAACCACGCGGCATAACCCGCATAGGTATAGGTAATCAGGAGAGCTGCGCCCCAGAAGAGCACGCTCATTGAGCTCCCCGTCCCAGCAGCACGATCTTGATGGTCTGGAACATGATCACAAGATCCAGACCGAGAGAGGCGTTTTTGATGTAGAAGAGGTCGTATTGGAGCTTCTCTCGCGCATCGGCCAGCGTGTTTCCATACTTGTATTGCACTTGAGCCCAGCCGGTAATTCCGGGGCGGACCACGTGGCGGACTCCGTAGTAAGGGATTTCCTTACTCAGCCACTCGACAAATTCCGGACGCTCCGGGCGCGGGCCCACAAAATGCATATCGCCTCGCAGGACGCACCATAACTGCGGAATCTCATCGAGCCGCGAGGAACGCAGGAACTTACCCACCCGGGTAATGCGGGGATCATCGTCGGTTGCCCAGGTCGCACCCGTATCCGCCTCTGCGTCCACCCGCATAGTGCGGAACTTGTAACAATAAAAAATCTTTCCGCCCCGCCCGACGCGCTGCTGCCGGTACAGCACTGGCCCGAAAGAATCCAGCTTGACGGCCAGCATAACGAAGGGCAGCAAAGGCAACGCAATCACCAACCCGGCCAGCGCAACCAAAAAATTCACGCCTCGACGAACCAGCCGGAAGACTGTACTGAAGCGAAACCCATCCGCGAAAATCAGCCAGCTGGGATATAGCTGCTCGACTTCAATTCTCCCCGAAATCTTCTCCAGCCAGGAGGTAGCTTCTTCCACCTTTACGCCAGCCAGCCGAAGCGCCAACAACTCTTCCACGGGCAAAGTGCCGCGGCGGTCCGGCATGGCGACGATAACGCGATGCACTCCCTTTTTTCCCTGGGCCAAGCCCACCAGGTGCGAAGCCACCGAATCCCGGGTCAGGTCGCCTGAAACGTCGCCCGGTCCATCCCACCACTTCCACCCCCAAAGCGGAACGCTCTCGCAGCCCGGTGACCAGGCGTTCCGCACGCTCTCCCGTACCCAGAACGTAAACCCGTTCCCGCAGAAAGGGCTGTTGCACGATCCAGGAACAGGCCGAACGCCAACAGAACAGGGTGAAGGTGAGGATGATGAGTCCCCAAAATGCCGAACCGTTTCCCGGTAAAAGCCTCGGATATCGAGTACCCAGTAGCGCCAGCGCGAGCGCCACAAAACCCAGCACCAGCAAAAGCCGGAAGGCGTGCTCCCATTTTGCGCTCAGGCTGGAAGCATCGTACAAGATCAAACCAGTGCGAAAGCAGCAGCACGGCTGTGGTCACGACCAGAATCTTCGGCCCCAGATCGGACAATACCTGCAGGTAGCCACCATCGACGTTGAGCAACAGCCAGCTGTCCTGGTTTCTCCACATGGTTGCCAGCAGAAACGAAAGCCAAACGATCAGGGCCTCACCCGCCAAGAAGAACCAGGGTGCGCAGCGGATAATAAACTTTGAACAGCCGGATCACGTTTCCCTATTTCCCTAGGACTTGGACTCGGTCACATTCTTTACGTAAGTATCGTAGTAGTAACGCGAATAAGGAGAGGATTCCTTGTCGGTACCGTTCAGCACCACTCCCGACCAGAGCCTGGTCGGGAAATTCCTGCCGCGCCCGCCGCGCCATATCGATGGGGGTCGAATTGGAGCGCACCACCATCAACACACCGTCACAGGCCTTGGCCAAAACGCTGGCATCAGAAACCGGCACGGCGGGCGGCGAATCGATGATGATCCAATCAAACAGCGCCTCGACACGCTGCAACAGAAGCTTCAGACGGCCGTTGGCCACCAATTCCGCGGGATCGGAGATCTCGATGACCGCTGGGAATGAAGGAAGAGGTTCTCCATGGGTCCGCGCTGCATGATCGAAAATTCGTCGCTGGTGCCCTGCAGATAATCGGAAAGCCCAGGAGAAGAAGTGGTTCCCAGCATCAGATGCAGGCGCGGACCGCGGAGGTCGGCATCAATCAACAGAACGCGCCGTCCGTGCTGCCGCACCATCACCTGCGCCAGATTCGCCGAAGTAAAGGATTTGCCTTCTTTCGGCAATGCGCTGGTTACGAGAATTTTTTTAAGCGTCATTTTCTCGCGCATGTGGTACAGGCGGGAGCGCAGCGTGCGAAATTCCTCAGTGCCGCGAGCGCTGTCGTCATCGTTGAAAAACAGCATCGTCTTCTCATCCGGATGCCATTCCAGTTGCGGGCAGCGCGCCAGCAACGCGTCAAGACTGAAAGGACTGGCGAACGATGGCATCGCGGAGGTGAACGGAGTGCTGGATACAGAGGCCGCCGCTACGGCAACCGGGCTCTCTACCGCCAGCCCGGACAGGTCAGCCGCTTCCGGCGCAGCGAAACTGGTTTGGGCCTGCCCCCCCTGCGCCGCCGCCCGCTCTTGTTCGGCTTTCTTCAGCGCTTCGTGAATTCTGCTCATATTTTCCTTTCCCTGGGGAGGTCGTCTTTCTCTTCCTCGCGCAAGCGATCGGCTAAATTGGCGAGCGACCGCAAAGTTTCCACTAAGTCCGTTTTCTCCTGTCGCGCGGCAGGCGGAGGTGCAGTCATCACTCCTGCGGCCGTGCCATCGCTCAGATCGAAATCCCGCGCCACTCCGTCAACCACTGCCGGCGCGATGACTCTCTGCTGATCGACGAAGGCGCTGACCAGACAGTGTTCGCATAGCAAATTGATGACCCGCGGAATGCCGCTGGCGTAGCGGTGTATCGCTGCCACCGATTCAGGATCGAAAATCTGTTGGCCGTTGGAACCGGCGATGCGCAATCGCTGCTGGACGTAAGCCTTGGTCTCGTCCAGCGTAAGCGGATGGGTTCGCGCGCGCAGCGTCAGCCTTTGCCGTAACTGCCGCAGTTGCGGCTGCTTCAATCTCTGCTCCAGTTCCGGCTGGCCCACCAGCACGATCTGGAGCAACTTTTCCGTGAAAGTCTCCAGGTTGGTGAGCATGCGAATCTCTTCCAGCACTTCATCGGTCAGGTTCTGCGCCTCGTCCACGATGAACACCGCGGTCTCACCGGCGCGGTAGCGATCGAGCAGCCAGTTATACAGCCGCAGCAGGATCTGGCTCTTGGCCTTGGAATCGCACGGAATTCCGAAGTCCGCCATCATGTAGTCAAGAAACTGAGTCGTGTTCAGGCGGGAGTTGAAGATGAAC
Source organism: uncultured Acidobacteriota bacterium (assembly GCA_963756015.1). Classification (GTDB taxonomy): domain Bacteria; phylum Acidobacteriota; class Terriglobia; order Terriglobales; family Acidobacteriaceae; genus Sulfotelmatobacter. The sequence goes on along the minus strand of CAVWMB010000006.1, from coordinate 4,035,329 downwards.
GCGGTCGCCACCTGCTGCAGGCGCAACCACTCCAGCAGCTTGTTGATCAGCGTGGTCTTGCCCGTGCCCACTTCCCCAGTCAGCAGAACAAAACCTTTGCGGCTCTGGATGCCGTAAGTCAGGCAGGCCAATGCCTCCTCGGTATGCCGCGTCAAGAAAAGATAGCGCGGGTCGGGGTTCACGTTGAACGGATTTGCCCGTAAACCGTAGAACTCTTTGTACATGGTCTTTGCCTTGCGCTTCGCCTAAACTCTGGCCGGTTCTTCTTTCTCGTCTTTCTCGTCCAGCTGTTTTTTCCGGTGCCAAAAATATCTTTTGCCGGCACCGTTTTCCGGTTCCGTCTCCATCACCCATGGAACGGCGACCAGCATGGGAAGTCCGACCGCAGCCTCGGCGTCGGCCTCGGTGCGGATACACTTCTCGCGCAACTCCAGCCACATCGCCAGACCAAGTCCCAGCATCAGGCCCGCGCCCAAGCCTCCTCCTGCAAAAAACAAGCGATTCGGAAAACTCGGAGAATCCGGCAGGTCCGCCGGATTCAGCAGCGCCATCTGCTCCCCCTGCTGCTGTTGCTCCGCCTGCGTCGCCATTTTGGATGTGCTCTGTTTGGCCAGGTCGTCCTGATATACCTTCTGCGCGTTGTCATAGTCGCGCGCCAGCTCTTTGTACTGTTCTTCCACTGCCGGGCTCGATGCCACCCGGCCTTGATACAAACCGATCTCCTGCTGCAGTTTTTTCTGGTCGCGTGTCGCCTGCCCGATGAGATCTTGATACTGATGAATCTGCAACCTTAGCTGACGAATCTCCGGCGGCTCTGACGCAGACTCTTTATCGCCGGCGCCGCTGGCCGCCTTCCCCGAGGTATCGTTGATGCCTTGCAGTTGTTTCTTGACGGCGGCAATATCCGCCTTGGTCTTAATCACATCCGGATGATCGTCGGTATAACGCCCCTGCAGATCGATCAGTTGAGCTTGCAATTGCGAGAGCTGCTGCTGCAAGGATTGAGGATTGTTCGATGACTCCGACGATTTCCACGCCGCCAACTGCTGGGCCAGCATCGATTCGGTGTAGGACTTATCCTGCGTCGCACGATTCAGGCTTTGGGTGTTGGCGTCGAGCTGCGAATTGAGCCCCATCAGAATCTTGAGATTGTTATCCTCGTCGCCGGGAAGCTGCCCCATGTGTTGATTCTTGAAAGCCGCCAGCTTCCTGTCCATCTCGTCCAGATTGTCCTTGGCATCATCCACTTGCTTGGTCAGAAACAGGGTTGTACCCTGGGTTGCGTCCTGCCTGGACTTGAGATCCTCTTCCAGCAGCATGGAGGTCAGATCGGTGCATATCTGCTGGGCTTCGCGCGCCGTCGACGCAGTGTAGTTCACGTTGAACCCCGGAACCGTAGTCCCGTTCTGTCCCGGCCGTTTCTTGCTGAGGGAGAGATCGGTGACCACCGGCTCAATGGTCATGTTGAGCCGGATGTTGTCGATTATGTCGTCGATGTTCTGGCCGCCTCTGGCGAGGCCGAGCCTTTCCACCATCGGTCGCAGCCGTGCCGGGCTCAGCACCCGCTGCTCAATCGTGGCAATGTGCTGGGCCAAATCCTCGGTGAAAACCTGCTGCACCACCATGTCTGGAATCTTCGGCGCCTCCACTAGTACCAGCGCCTTCGAGGTATATTTGGCGGAGAACAGATACGAGACCAAAAAACCCGCCAGGGGCGCCAGCAGCGCCGGAATCAGAATCACTTTCATCCGGCGGCGCAACATCGCCAGATAGTCGTCCATCGTTAGTTCGCGGTCTTCCATCATTTGCATACCCGTTCTGCCGGCCCAATGGCCGGCCTGAAAACTAGTCAAGCCGTATTGGCCGGGGAGTCCAATCCAGTCCAACGGAACCAACATGGTTCTGCGAGGTATTGCTGCATCCCGTCGTGCCCACGGGACATCCATTGTTGAAAAACAACTCGTTGAACTGATAGCTGACAAATGCACGCAGAGTGCGGCCGAACTGACGGTGAAGCCCCACTCCCCCATAGGCATAGGTGTAGGTGGTGGCGGTGACGGCGGAGCCTGGACTCTGCAGTTGGTTATTCCTGGAATAACCGGCGTCGGCAAAAATATCCCAAACCCGGCTCAACGGCCGGGCCGCCGTAAACTGTGCGATGTTGGTCTGCGCGCCCGCAAAGATTCCGGAGCCGTTCGTATCGTAGCGCTGGTAGCTGATTGAGAGCGTGGTTCGCGGGAAGCGGTAGTGCAGCGAGACCGTGCCAGCAGCGCCGGTTCGGGAGGCGCCCCCGCTGGTCACCGTACCACCCAATCCCGTACACGACGTTGCCGGAATGGTTGGGATGTCACATTCTTCCGAGTTAACCCTGGTAAACTGCGGTCCCGCTGCGATCATGAAATTCATCCGCCCGGAGATACGGTGTCCGTACATCAACTGCACCACGTTGGAATGGAAGGCTGTGCCCACGGTTGAAAAGTCAAACTGTTGATAGCCATAACTAACCGCGATCTGATCTCTCGCGTTCAAGATGCGGTCGTAGGCCACTTGGCCGCTGAATTCGGAGCTGCCAACGAAAGTCAAATTCTGCTGCAGCAGACCGGCCAGGGTATTCTCGTCGAGACTGCCATAAAAATGCACCAGACCATATCCCGCGGCGAAGGTCACCGAAGATTTCGGGGTCAGTTCTTCAATGACGTCGACCAGTCCTGTATTGGTAAGGCGCGGCACCAGGCCGAGGGCAACCCCAATCCCGTTTCCCCCGAAAAAGGCGCTGTTCTGTCCTCCGAATGCGCTGCTTCCCAGCAAGCCCACCCCCATGCTGCCCAGGCCCGAGTTAAACGCCCCACCCCCGCCGTAAGCTCCAAAGCCGAAAGCCCCTTCGGGGAGATAACTGAACGAATCGCGGATCGCCAGCTGTCCGCGCTTCCAGTTGATGCGATTATCGATGTCGAACTGCTGCAGTTGCTGGAGCCCGATACCGGTGCGGTCGTAGTACGACACGCCCCCGATGTAATCCATGGCGACGTCGTAGGTCTTCCAGAGTTTTTGCATGGTCAGGCTTCCGAGAGCAGTCGTGACCGAACTGGCAGAGGAGCCACCCAGGGAATTGGCCACGTTGGAGTCCACCGACTCGCTTAAATGCAGACCGGGCAACAGAAAACTCTCGGGCGCGGTATGCGGTTCGAGCACCGGCTGGTCAATCGCGGAAATCGGCGGGTTCTCGCTCACCGTCGGCGCAGGACTCTCCTGCCCGAAGGCGGGTGCGGGCGAGGATGCCGGCTGTTGATCGCCCTGCGCCCAGGCCACGCTGCCCGCAAGCAGGGTCAGCGTTAGGGTCAAAATGATGTGGACTTTGTTCATCCGAATTCCTCGTCAGCGGTCTGTTTATAAATATTACGGGACAATGATCGTGTCTCCCGGTTTTAGAACCAGACTCTGCTGGTTATTCCGCCCCTTGATTGCGTCCTTGTAGTTAAAAGGTATCTTTGTCTGCTGGCCGTTCACCCTGCGCAACAGGTAAATTCCTTTCACATTGGCAAACTGAGTGAAGCCGGCACCGGAGAGCGCTTGCAGCATGGTCATGCCGGGCAGCAGCGCCATCGGGCCGGTGTGAAGCACTTCGCCGAGGACATACACTCTCTGGCTGTTCATCGCCGTCACCACCACCGTAACTCTCGGATCCGCGATGTATTTTTTCAGCCTCTCTCGAATCGATCCTGACAGTTGCATGGGAGTCATCCCCGCGGCCTGCACGTCGTCCAGCAGCGGCACGGAAATTTTCCCGTCGGGCCGCACCGGCAGCTCCACACTCATATCCGGTTCTTTCCACACCGTGATTTTCAGCGTGTCGTCTGCGCCGATGACATAGTCCGGCGGCACCGCTGAGGCCGACGAACGTACGTCGGGCGCCGCTGGCGGCCTGCCGGCGTTGGCATCAGTCTGGTTCTGCGCCCGCATGGCAATGCTGGCGACTCCCAACAGCACCAGACATGCCAGCTTCATGACTTTCTTCATACACTCTCCTCGTAGAGTCAAGATGCCTCGTACTCCGAGCATCCCATCTGCTTGAGCTTGTAAAGCAAGGCTTTGTAGCTGATCTGCAACTCCTGCGCCGCCCGCCGCCGGTTCCAGCGGGTGCGGGTCAGAGTGCGCAAGATCATTTCTTTTTCCGCCTCCCGAGAAGCGGCTCGGGCCGCCTGTTTCAGCGAAACCCGGCTGCCATTCCCGCCATGTTCGGCACGCAACAGCATCGCCCGCAAGCCGCCCATCGCGACTCGTTCATCTCCCAAAGCCACAATGGCCTTGGCCGCGTTCTCCAGTTCCCCAACGTTTCCGGGCCATGAATATTCCTGAAACAAGCGATGCGTTTCTTCGCTGAGAGTTGGCACCGCCCGCTGAAAATCGTGCCCGTACTTCCGCAGAAAGTATTCTGTCAAAAGGGGAATATCCTCGCGGCGCTGGCGCAGGGGCGGTAGCCGCAGGCACACGCCGCTAAGGCGGTAATACAAATCTTCACGAATGTTTCCCGTCCTCACTTCCGCCTCCAGATCTCGGGCGCTGCCGCAGATCAGCCGGGACAACCCACCAATCCCCTCCTTTGGGTTCCCGCGAGTCAGGGCCTGCAACAGCCACGTCTGACCCTCCGCACTCAACTCTGCTAACTCTTCCAAAAAAACTGTGCCGCCTCCGCACAAGCTTCCCCAGCCGGCCGAACCGGCACCTTCAGACGGGAAAGCGGCACAGGAAATCACCTGAAAGGACTGCCCGCCGCGCCGGGAGAGCCTGTGCACCTGCCGGGCCAGCGCCTTCTTACCTGCTCCTGGCTCGGCCAGCAAGAGAACAGGAACCTCGCTCTGGGCAACTTCCAGCATGACCGCCTCTACGGTTCGCATGCCGGGACTTATACCTTCCACGAAATCGACTCCCACCGGCTCGTGAATCATGGCGATGGGGGCGCTCTTCAGATGCTGGCGGAGATGTGATTCCATCTATTTTTCTCGCGGACAAAGGCTAAAAACTCGGCGGAAGCCAAGAAGATTGCTGGAGCACGGCGAATGCCATATCCCATCCTGGAAGCAACGGATGGAGTTCCTCCTTTACCGCCATGTTTTCAAAAACATACAAGCCAAAACCCAGCTCGGAGAGGCACCGAATACGCTGGCTTTAACCTACACGTTTCCGCATAAAAGAGAAAGTATTTGCTCAACCACGGGTGACCGCGAAGGTGCACGGTTTCTGAACCATGAGGAAATATTGCCCCAACTCCCTTCACCGAGCGCTCCGACCAGCCGTAACTGGAGCAATACCCGCTTCCTCCCAGACCCAAGCTTTTCATTGCAGCACGCACCCGGTTCGCATATGCTGGAGACTCTCCCCCTAAGTGATAAAGTTTTCGAGTGGGCCAAGTGCTTCAATCCGCACCCCGGGCCGCGCGCGCCTCTGTCCCTGACTGGCGGCGGCCTGCCTTGTGGCAGGCGGTCATTATCGCTGCCCTCTTGTTGTGGATTTATATCCCCACCCTGGTCCACCTGGTTGCCCAATGGTGGAACGATCCCAATTTTTCACACGGTTTCTTCGTTCCCCTGTTTTCCGCCTTTGTCATCTGGCAGGGATGGTCACGATTCCGCAGCATCAAGCTGAGCCCCTCGTGGTGGGGCTTGTTGCTGTTGAGCTTCGGATTGGGCGTCCTTATCGTCGGCCAGATGGGGGCTGAGATTTTTCTCTCGCGCACCTCGCTGCTGATTGTGCTGGCTGGCTTGATCGTCCTGTTTTTCGGATGGAATCTTTTCAAGGCCCTGCTGTTCCCGTGGGCGTTTCTATTCTTGATGATTCCTTTCCCCGCCATCGTGTTCAACCAGATCACGTTCCCACTGCAATTGCTGGCCTCAAAGGTGGCCAGCACCACGCTGCCGTGGATGGGAGTGCCAGTGCTGCGGGAGGGCAACGTAATCATTTTGCCCGCAATGGCCCTCGAAGTGGCCGAGGCGTGCAGTGGCATCCGGTCGCTGATGTCGCTGATGACGCTGGCCATCATTTATGGCTACCTGATGGAACGAAAGGTAAGCGTGCGGGTGTGGCTGGCAATTGCCTCCATTCCAATTGCCGTCGCTGCCAACAGTTTTCGCATCGTGGGAACCGGACTGCTGGTGCAGTACTGGGATCCGGGAAAGGCCCAGGGCTTCTTTCACGAATTTTCCGGCTGGCTGATCTTTGTGATTTCGCTGGTCATGCTCTATCTGCTGCATCGAATCTTTCGCATGTTCGCGACGGAAGAAGGCGAGGATTGATGAAGGCAGCCGGCATTTTGCGCTTCATTCTGGCCGCTGGATTGATTGCCCTCACGGCTATTCTGCTGCAGGCTCGGGGCCGCACCGAAGTCATTCCCGCCCACTTGCCGCTCTCGTCTTTTCCCGCGCAGCTGGGAAACTGGGACAGCACCGAGATTCCGCTGGATAAGGAGACCCTTGCAGTGCTGGGAGCCGGCGACTTCATGGAGCGCGTTTATCAGGATCCCGCGGGCAAGTTGCCCGCGGTCGATCTCTTCCTGGCGTATTTTGCCAGCCAGCGCACGGGCGATACCATTCACTCTCCTCAGAACTGTCTGCCCGGCGCAGGCTGGAATCCGGCAGAAAAAACCCGTATCACGATTGCCCTGCCCGGTCACGCGCCCTTCCCTGCCAACCGCTACGTCATCACCAAGGCTGAGTCTCGCCGCCTGGTCCTCTATTGGTATTGGGCTCATGATCGTGGCGTGGCCAGCGAGTACTGGGCCAAATTCTATCTAGTCAAGGACGCGATACGCATGAACCGTAGCGATGGGGCGCTGGTGCGTATCACAATCGCCATGATGCCGGGAGAGACGGCCGAGGCCGCCGAGCAGCGCGTTCTTCCCTTTACTTCCCGCGTCGTCCCGCTTCTCGACGATTACATTCCGCGCTGAGCGCGGAAGAAATTTATCCAACGAGCTCTTCCAATATCTTCCAATATCTTCCTGCCATTAAACTGGAGTCGCCGTTTTCCGCGCAGGACTAAAGAATGGCAGTGCGGTCACTTTAACGTTCGTCTTCAGCCGGATCGCTTCAATCGTGATCTCCATCTGTAACTCTGTCCCCAGCTTCGAGTGCTCGGTCTCGACGCTGGCCAGCGCAATCATCTTCTTCAGGACCGGCGACCAACTCGTGGTGGTCGCCTTGCCCACTTGCTTTTCTCCGGAATACAACGGCACCGGCACGCGCGAAGCCTGAGTGGGCGCGGCCGGAGTGAGCCCGTAACGCTCATAGAGCGCTTCCACATCGGTCCAATTCACTTCTACCCCGACAAATTGCCGAGCCACGCCCTTCTTGGCGTCGTGTTCCAGCGCCCGCTTGCCAATAAAGTTTTCTTTTTCCAGATGCACCATCTTGCCGAAGCCCAGCTCGTAGGGTGAATGCCTTTGGGAGGCGATCAGAGCTTTTTTGGAACTCGTATAGTCGACTTCAATCAGAAGCAAGCCCGCTTCCGTCCGAGCCACATCCAAGGCCAGCATGCCGGCAGCGTGCAAATCAAATTGTTTACCGCTTTCCGCCAGGGCATCCCAAACCTTTACCGCATCGTTCGTTCCTTTTAATGGAATCCAGATTTCGTATCCCAGGTCGCCGGTATATCCCGTACGCGAAATGTCGACTGGTACACCCGCAATCTTGCCGTGGGTCACACGAAAATATTTCAGATTCGCGATGTCCGCCTCGGCCACCGATTTCAGCAGCTTCGCCGAAGTCGGCCCTTGCAATGCCAGTGCTGCGACTTTCTCTGAGATGTCTTCAACCTGCACATCCATGTTCAGGCCGTTCTGCCGGAACCAGCGCAGGCTGGGGTCGGCGGCCGTCCAGCGATAGACATTTTCCTCCAGGCGCGAAATCGTTCCGTCGTCGATGACCTTACCTTCTTCATCGCACCAGCAGCAATAAATTACCTGCCCCACTTTCACCTTGTTAATGTCGCGCGTGATCACGCGGTTCACCAGCCGCGTCGCGTCTTTGCCTGTGATCAAATACTTATAGAGTGGAGAAATATCGATCAGCGCCGCCGCATTGCGGATGGCATTGTACTCATGCTCGTGATGCACCTCATACACGCTGACCGTGTAGTATCCCGACCACTCGCGATAATTCAAGCTCTGGCAAACCGGAAAAGTTCTCTCGTGAAACGCAGTTCCAATAGGCAAAGGAGTAGCCTCGACAAGAATTTTGTTCGCTGCCGGATTATATGCACTGAAGTAGATGGGCGGCAAACCGGGCGATTTCCCAGTCCGGATGCAGATCCCCTAAGAGACTGCGTCATCCCGAAGCCCCGCGTTCTCACCAGCGGGGCGAGGGATCCCGCGTGCAGTGCCCAATGTTCATACGTCACAGACACTCAGCCAGGCGCAGTAGTAGAAGCGAACGATGCGCCCGCCCAAACAATTCCACGTCTACATCATGACCAATGTCCAACGTTCCCATGTTCTCTACATCGGCATCACGGGCAATCTGACTCGCCGTGTCTGGGAGCATAAGAACAAAGTCGCTCCCGGGTTCACCAGCCGCTACAACCTAAACCGGCTGGTGTATTACGAACTCTTCTACTATCCCGACGCTGCCATCAGCCGCGAGAAGGAAATCAAAGGCTGGCGCCGCAGCAAGAAGATAAAGCTTATCGAGTCCATGAATCCGCGCTGGCACGATCTGGCCGAACAGTGGCAGGACATCTACAAGCCTGAGATCAATGAAGCTCCGCGCGAGATCCCTCGCCCCGCTGGTGAAAACGCGGGGCTTCGGGATGACGCAGCGTTGTCAGTCGATAGTGAAGTTTAGGATCTAAACGCTTGGAGTTTGCGGGAATTGGTGGGATTATTAAACGGCAAAACACGCGAAGGAGAGAGCATGCTAGGCAAGAAGGGAAGCGGGCGAGGTTTTGGCGTGGTCCTCGGGACGGTCTACGCGCTTCTTGTTACAGGCGTGGTCTATCATTTCTGGCCTGGGATGAACACCGCGCTGGCAGCATCGATTTTTATTGGCGTTTGGCTCGCAGCCTTTCTCGCGGGAACTTGGGCATTTGTTGCCCAGCTCAATACTAAAATTCCAATTAGCGGCAAAGAGCTGCGCAGAAGCAAGAAGGAATTTTACGATTGGCTAGCGTCCCTGGGACGTCGATAATTCTACACGCGAGCTAGCTAGGAATCTTGCAGACAAACTCGCCCGTTCCCGGTAGAATGTCGGTTCGACTTCAGCCATGCGCGCAATCATCCCCACACTATCGAATACCCTCCGCAGTTGGAGCGTCCTTCCCAGCGGCCTGTAATCCCTCCAGACCTGCGAATCCCGCAAACTGCGTTATCATTCGCATTCACCCGAAAAAGCTAACCGCTAAAGGGTTAAAACCTTATGTCTACTTCATACGACGTAATCGTGATCGGCGGCGGCCACAACGGCCTCGTCAACGCCGCCTACCTGGCCCGCGCCGGAAAAAAAGTTCTGGTGCTCGAACGCCGCCACATTCTCGGCGGCGCGGCCTGCACCGAGGAAGTCTTTCCCGGTTTTAAATTTTCCGTGTGCTCGTACGTGGTATCACTGCTGCGACCGGAGATCATCCGCGACCTCGACCTCCCGCGCCACGGCCTCGAAATCCTCCCACTCGACGGCACGTTCACCCCCATGCCCAGCGGCGATTACCTCTGGCGCGTGAACGACCACGGCAAAACTCATCGCGAGATCGCCCGCCACTCCCGCGTGGACGCCGAGGCCTACGACGAATTTGGCAAAGCCATGCAAGCCATGTGCCGCTTCGTGAAGCCGATTCTCAGCATGGTCCCGCCCGACCCGAGCACGCTCAACCCGCGCGAACTGATGAAGCTGCTCTTTATCGGCAAACGCTTTCAGGGCATGTCGAGCTACGACAAATACAACCAGGTCCAGCTCATGACCATGAGCGCCATCGATTTTCTTGATCAATGGTTCGAGACCGACGTGCTCAAGGCCACGATGTCGGCGTCGGGAATCATCGGCACGTTTCTCGGCGTGCGCTCGCCAGGAACCGCGTACGTTCTACTGCATCACTACATGGGAGAGATCGACGGCGCATTCCGCGCCTGGGGATTCGCGCGCGGTGGCACCGGAGCAATCTCCAACGCCATCGCCGACGCCGCCCGCGAAGCCGGAGTCGAGATTCGCACCCTGGCCGCCATCGCAAAAATCCTCGTGAAAGATGGCAAAGCCAAAGGCGTGGTCCTGGCCAACGGCGATGAAATCTATGCCGAGACAATTTCGTCCAGCGTCGACCCTCGGCTTACCTTCAACAAATTCATCGAGGCCGAACATCTGCCCGCCGATTTTCTCGAAGATATCAACCGCTTCAAGTACCGCGGATCTTCCGGCAAGGTAAACATGGCGCTCGACGCCCTGCCGAACTTCAAAGCCATCCCTGGCCCCGGCGCACACCTGCGCGGCGCCATCTCCATCTCGCCCTCGGTCGAATATATGGAGCGCGCCTACGACGATGCAAAGTACGGAAATTTCTCGCGCAAGCCCTATATCGACATGGTGATCCCCTCGCTTACCGATCCATCGATCGCGCCGCCGGGTAAGCACGTGCTCTCCTGCTTCGTGCAGTACGCGCCCTACAAGCTGCGCCCCGGCTTAAACTGGGACACCGAAAAAGAAGCCTTCGGCGACACTGTGGTCAACACCATCGCCGAATACGCGCCCAATATCAAAGACATCATCCTGCACCGCCAGGTCATCACTCCGCTCGATCTCGAACGCGAGTGGGGCCTGAGCGAAGGCAACATTTTCCAGGGCGAGCTCTCGCTCGAGCAGCTTTTCTTTCTGCGCCCCGCGCCCGGATATGCGCGCTTCCGCACTCCCATCAAGAATCTCTACATGTGCGGGTCCGCGACGCATCCCGGAGGCGGCATCATGGGTGCGCCCGGCCGGCTCGCGGCTCTCGAAATTCTGAAAGACAAGGGAGCGGCATAACATGCCCGAGACGAGGCGCGACATCGTCATCATCGGCGGCGGCCACAACGGCCTGGTCACTGCCTTCTATCTGGCTAAAGCAGGATTTAAACCGCTCGTACTCGAGCGCCGCGCGCAAGTGGGTGGCGCTGCCATCACCGATGAATTTCATCCCGGCTTTCGTTGCTCCACTCTTTCTCACAGTGCAGGCCCGATTCGCCCCGACATCGTTCGCGACATGCAACTGGAAAAGCATGGCCTGAGATTCATCACGCCGGAGACTTGCATTACCGCGCTCTCACCCGACGGTCGCGCCTTGTCTCTTTACCAGGACGAAGGCAAATCCGCGCAATCGATCGCCGCCTTTTCGCAGAAAGACGCAGCCAAATATCCCGAGTTCGAGAAATCGCTCGGCAAGATCAGCAAAGTAATTGCCGACGCTCTGGCCACCACTCCGCCCGATATCGACCACCCCAGCCGCGGCGACCTGTGGAGCATGCTCCAGACGGGACGCGCGCTGCGCAACCTCGGGAAGCGCGACATGTATCGTGTGCTGCGCTGGGGACCGATGGCCGTAGCCGACCTGGTGGCGGAATATTTCGAGACTGAATTATTGCGCGCCGTCATCGCGGCTCGCGGAATCTTCGGAACCTTTCTCGGGCCATGGTCGGCGGGAAGCGCCTTGCAATTGCTGATTCGCGCCGCCGGAGATGCTCATCCAGCCGGTTCGGCTTTCTTCGCTGCTGGCGGCATGGGTGCGCTTACCCAAGCCATGGCTTCTTCTGCGCAAGCCGCCGGCGTCGAAATTCGCACGGCCGCCGAAGTCATCGAGATTCGCGTGAAAGACGGCAGGGCAACCGGCGTCTTCCTTGGCACTGGCGAAGAAATCAGCGCCAAAGCCGTGGTTTCCAACGCCGATCCCAAACACACGCTGCTCAAGCTCACCGATTCGACGCATCTTTCCCCCGACTTTGTGCAAAAGTTGCAACACTACCGCGGCAATGGCACGGTGGCGAAGGTGAATCTCGCGCTTTCCAGCTTGCCGGATTTCGCCGCGCTGAAAAACGGAGAGACCGGTGCGCTGAGAGGGCGCATTCATATTGGCTTCGAAATCGATTACCTGGAACGCGCTTTTGACGAATCCAAGTACGGCAACTTTTCTCGTGCGCCCTATCTCGAGGCCACAATTCCGTCGCTCACCGACCCCACACTCGCACCCGACGGCAAGCATGTGATGTCGATCTATATGCAATACGCGCCCTACAAACTAAAAGGCAATTGGGAAGATCAACGCAAAGCTCTGGGCCAGACGGTAGTGCAGACGCTCGCCCAATATTCGCCCGATCTGCCGGAAAAAATCCTGACCCACCAGATCATCACGCCGCTCGACCTCGAAGAAGTTTACGGATTAACCGGGGGCCAAATCTTCCACGGCGACCTCGCGCTCGACCAGTTCTTCACTATGCGTCCCCTGCTCGACTGGGCGCGTTATAAAACGCCGATTGAGAATTTATACTTGTGCGGCAGCGGCACTCATCCCGGTGCTGGCTTGACGGGAGGCTCGGGGGCAAACGCCGCGCGGGAGATCTTGAAGCAATTGAAAAGGTGATGACAATAAGACTGAGGTTTTTCAAACCGCTTCTCGCATCCGCGCAGAAGTCCATGAACTTCCGGAAACGGAAGCCCGCCGCATGACAGTGCCGCCCCGGTAGTAACCTTGCGACCCTGGTGACTTTCGTCTTTACTTGAACAGCAGTAAAGAATTCCCTCAATCGACGAGGACGAGCCGAATCTCGCTCGTGGAGCGCTTCCTTGGCCGAGGACCTGAAGTTTGAATTGTCGATCCTGGCAACCGTCCAGGGGTTTTACCAGAAGCTGATGCGCGACGCGCTGGGCGGCGAGGTGCCGGTTCCGAGCGGCCTCGACGAGGTTTCGTTGCGTCATTCGGAGGGTGATCTTCCTGAAACTCTCTCCCGGATGTATCGCTGGCTGCACATGCTGGATATGGCCATTACTCCGGCCATGCTGCGGCAGGCGCTCACTCCTGATACCGATTCCGAGGTCGCTGAAGCTCTGCTGCGCTACTTTGTGCGCCGCCGGGAGCCGAGCGAGGTCAACCGCGATAAGACCGATTTGATTTCTACTTTTCTTTATCGCCATCCCCGCGTCGCCGGGCAGTGGCAGCAACATGGCTACGGGCTGGATGGTTCACTGCCGCTTTCCCCCTTTGAAATCGCACTGATCGAAATTCTCGCCGATACCGATGTGCCGTCCCTTCCGGAAGAGCACGTACAGCTGTTGCGAAACTTCGATCCGCTGCGGCAAGAGATTGCCCACTACCGCGATTTCAATGCGCTGATGGACTCCGGCATTGTTTCGCGAGTGCGCGAACTGAAGCGCTGGCTGGATGCTTCCTTTTATCATCCCGGCGTCCTGGCTACCATCGCCGCCCACAACGCCGAGTTTGGCGCCCGCTTCGACGAACTCTTCGCTAAGGCCTTGTCCGAGATCAAACAGTTTGCCCAGGCGCTGGACGAAATGGGTGGCAGCATTCTCAGCACAGTGGATGGCGTGGAAGTCACCGTGGAGCACGTGGCCGCGATTGAACAAAAGGAAATGCTCAAGGCTGACTACGACGGTGCCCTGGAAAAATTTCGGCGGGTCTCGCGCTTGAAAAAAGAGCTGGACCGGCGTCCGCCCATCCGCAAGTCGTTGCTGGCTCCTAGCGCCGGAAACGGCGTGCCATCCGCTGGCGGGACGGCCGCCGCGGCCAAGGCTGCGCGAGTTGCCGTCCCCAAGACTCCGGTTGCGACTCCGGCGTTTCAACCGCCCGCCATCACTGCGCAGCAAATCTCCGCCGAAGAAGGCAAACTGCGCCGGGTCGAAGAGTCGATTCGAGTATTTGTGCGCGTGGCCGATCCCAAATATCGGCAGATCGTTCCCATGCGCTTTTTCAACCTGACGCTGACCGCTGCGGAAGCCGAGGCGTATAACGCCAGCTTTCTGGAAGAGAAAAGTCTGCGCGCCGATATCGCCCGTACGCTGATCCGGCTGGTTTCCTGCGTGGCCCGAATCAACACCGAACTGGAAGAACTCAAGCGCAGCCAGAGCATGTCGTCGTTATGGAAACTGCACGCCGATGCGCTGGTGGTCTTGCTCGATATTGCCAGCAGCACTACGGAACAAGCTGGAGGCGCCGCCAAGATGGCTGCGAGTAACGATGCTGCGTCCGCCGAAGCGATCGGCGAGACCGTTCAGAAATTGCGCAACCGGTCTGATCTGGCGGTGAAAGCCCTGGCCCATCCAGGGGATTGAGCTGGACCGTTCGTTTTTGATTACCCAAACGAATCAGAGTGAGTCGGTTTCTAGCTCTAAAACCGCTGCAGCTAGGGCAGCCGGTCCATGAGCCCGGGCAAGGTTTTCATCAGATCGTTGTAGATGACCATGACGGCGAACAATACCAGAAATACGAATGCCGTCTGGTAGACGCGTTCTTTGATGCGCAGACTGACGTCGCGACGCATGACCCCCTCGATGAAAAGGAACATGATGACGCCGCCGTCGAGTATGGGGATGGGCAGCAGGTTAAAGATGCCGAGGTTGAGGCTGATTCCGGCTGTCAGCTCCATCAGCGGCGTCCAACCTTTTTGCTGGGCGGCGTAGCCCGCATCCTGCGCGATGCCGATGGGACCGGAAACCGCGCGCATCGAAACCTTTCCCTGCACAATTTTCTTGGCCAGTTCCAGAATCAGCAGCGAGTATTTCTTGTTTTGCTGCAGCGACAGGCTCAGCGCTTGTCCGAACGGCAAAGTGGTGACCGTCATTCTGCTTTTGTTAAGAAATCCCAGCCGGTATTTTTGCTCTTTCGGATCTTCGGTCTTCGAGAGTACGGGGCTCAGGCTAAAGTTCAAAGTCTGCCCGCCGCGAAGCACCGCGATATCGACCGGGGCATCCTTGGTTTGCTGGAGTTGATCAATCATCGCTTCGATGGAGTGTAGAGGCTTTCCATTCAGGGCAACGATTTGATCGCCTTCTCGCATGCCAACCTTGGCGGCGGGAGTGTCCGGCTCCACGCGGTCGACGGTGACCGGATCCTCAGGAAACCAACCGGCTGAACCCACTTCGGAAGAGGTCACGGGCTGAGGCACAATGGTTTTCTGAAAGCTCTGATCTCCGCGCTGGACAGTCACCGTTAGAGGTTGATTTGGACTCAGCCAGACCCGGGGCTGCAGTTGCTCCCAGGTTGGGTTCTCGATGCCATCGACCTTCACAATCCGGTCGCCCTGCTGCAGACCGGCTCGGGCCGCGGGAGAATCATGCTTTACGCCTTCAATCACCGCCGGCTTGTCGAGAAAAACCGGATATTCATAGTGCACCATGTACACGACCGTCAGCAGGAAGATCGCCAGCAGAATGTTCATGGATGGACCAGCAATCGCGATCAGAAAGCGGTGCCAGCGCGAGTGCGACATGAACTCGGCCGGATCGCCGGTTCGCTCGTCCATGGGATTTTCGCCGCTCATCTTTACGTAGCCGCCCAGCGGCAATGCGTTGATGCGATAATCCGTTCCTCCATGGTGGAAGCCCACTAGACGCTTGCCAAACCCGATCGCAAACTGCTCCACCCGAACCCCGAGCAACTTGGCCACCGCATAGTGGCCAAACTCATGGATCAGGATCATGAAGCCCAGCACCACGGCGACCGCAACCACGGAGATTATGAAATCAGACATAAAAATGGTACGTAACAGCTCCTCTGTTAGATTCGCCTAAAATACAGATGTTGCACGGGGCTGGACAGTTTTCTTGGCAATTCGCAAAATTCGCTCTTTCGCATATCGGCGGGCCTCGGCATCGACTTCAAGCACTCGTGCAATCGATTCCAGTTCCCGGCAATTCGATGCCGAAACCGTATCTTCGATGATTCTGGGAATCTCATCGAAGCCAATGCTTTCGTCCAGAAACGCAGCGACCGCAACTTCGTCGGCGGCGTTCAAGGCCACCGTTTTGGCTCCGCCCGCCTCGGCCGCCTGGTATGCCAAACCGAGACAAGGGAATTTATTCATGTCTGGAGGGCAGAAGTCCAGATGACGCAAGTTACCCACCGGAAAACGCATATCCGAATGAATCCGCTCGGGATATGTTAGCGCGTATAAAATCGGCAGCCGCATGTCGGTCACCGAAAATTGAGCAAGTATGCTGCCATCGATAAACTCAACGAAGGAATGAATGGTCGATTGAGGGTGGACAATAACTTCCACCTTTGCCGCCGGAATATGAAACAATCTGCACGCTTCAATCACCTCGAAACCCTTATTCATTAACGTCGCCGAATCGATGGTGATGCGCTTGCCCATCTTCCAGGTGGGATGATTCAGGGCCTGCTCCACCGTAATGCGGCTGAACTCGGAGCGCGGCGTGTTCAAAAACGGCCCGCCAGAAGCCGTCAGCCAGACGCGCTCAACCTCCTCGATCCTTCCGCCACGAAGACACTGGTGTACCGCATTGTGCTCGCTGTCGATGGGCAGCAGGGGCTTACCCTGGCGTCGCGCCTCGGCGGTAATCAACTCGCCGGCTGCCACCAGGCATTCCTTGTTGGCTATGCCGACGATCTTCCCCGCCTTCACCGCCTCGTAGGTGGCCTCAAGCCCGGCCACTCCCACGATGGCGCTCACCACGAAGTCCACCTCGGCATGGGTGGCAACCTTCACCGTCCCGGCCGCGCCGTAAACTACCTCGATATCGCCGAACCCTGCCTGTTTCAGCCGGGAACTCAACACTTTGGCATCTCGCTCCGCCGCCATAGAAACCAGCCGCGGCTGCCAACGCCGGGCCTGTTCGAACGCCGTGTCGAGGTTGGCGCCGGCAGCGAGGGCGGTCACCTGAAAGCGGTCCGGATAGGACTCCGCCACACTCAGCGTGCTTCGGCCGATCGAACCGGTCGATCCCAGAATGGCAATGCGTCTCATGCCGACTCACTTCTCCCGCCAAATTCTCCTGCTACATTCTCTTAAGGCAGCTCTCGAATCGAATTACCATTTTACGCGTTACCAGGGACGCGCGGGTGGGAAGAGTACGGCAGCGTATAACCACAGCACCGGTGCGGCAAACAGCAGCGCATCAATACGGTCAAGCATGCCGCCGTGGCCGGGGAGAATCGTTCCTGAGTCCTTCACGCCGGCTCCGCGCTTGATTAACGATTCCACCAAGTCTCCCAACTGCGCTGCGACGTTTAGCGCGATCGTCAACAAAATAATTGGCCACAACTCCTGTCGCTCCAGCCCGAACAGGCCGTCGCGCCGTTGGATCAATCCCACCCGAAATAAGAATGAACTGATCTGCAGGGCATGGCCGAACAAGAGGCTTCCCACCACCAGACTTGCGGCTAGAGACGCAGCCGCACCCTCCCAGGTTTTCTTGGGGCTGATCCGCGGCGCCATCAGGTTGCGGCCCAGGGAGCGCCCCACAAAGTAGGCAAAAATGTCTCCCGCCCAAACCACCAGCAGCAGGTAGAGCAGCCAGAACGCTCCCCCGAATTGCTGGCGAAGTTGCACCAGCATGGCCATGGGCACGGCAACATAGACGAAGGCGAACGCCGCCGCTGCCGCCGCTGGATAGGCAGAGCTCAGTTGCGGGCGGCGGGTGGCGGCCGTCAGAAAAACAAATGGAGCCATGGCAGCGGCAATTACCAATGCAAAGAGAAACTTCAGCGATGAGAGCTGCGGCGACTCCTGCGCCGCGCCTAGCGCCAGCAGAATAAATAACAATCCCACAAAGATATAGGTTGGCAGGCGCAATGGCTGAACCCCGTAGGATTCGGTGAGCTTCAGGAATTCCTGTACCGTGATCAACGTGACCGCAGCCGCCACCAGCGCCAGCACCGGCACAGGAGCCCACAGAATGAGCAGCAGCACAATCGGAATCAGCACAACCGCGGTCGCGATGCGCTTCAGCAAAAGAGTTCGCCCACCTTTATGAATTTCCGGCTCTATTTGAAAGGGCGCAGCCAAAGCCGCGCCCAAGTCCTTACCGATTACGATTTTACAGAATACGATCTGCCGATTCGATCCTTACACAGTTCCGATCATTCCTGGCAGTTTCGGCCGGCGAGGAATCTGCAGTTACACGGCTACGCCATCCCCGCGCGGGAATTCATTTGTGGGTCTTGTGAACCGGCAAATCGCCGCGCTTCGGCGCTGCATGATTGGGCAAACTGTGATTCGGCAAACTGTGACTCGGCTGATTATGGTTCAATCCGCCGTAGCGCCGCTCCCGCTTCTGATATTCGGCAACCGCCTCCAGCAGGTGCATGCCGCGGAAATCCGGCCACAGCGTTGGCGTCACAAAAATCTCTGCATAGGCTAACTGCCACAGCAAGAAATTGCTGAGCCGCATTTCGCCCGAAGTCCGCACCACTAAATCCGGATCAGGCAAATGCCGCGTGTAAAGGTGCTCGCCGATTGTGTCTTCGTCAATCTGCAAATGCTCCAGCCCGCCGTTCTGCGCAGCGCCGTTCACCATGGAGCGGAAAGCATCCACCAGTTCGCTGCGCGCGCTATAGTTCAGCGCCAGCGTAAGCACTGTGCCGGTATTCTGCGCCGTGCTCTCCCGCGCCCATGCCATGCGCTCTTGCACATCTTCCGGCAGTTCGTGCTGCCGTCCAATGTATTCCAGCCGGATATTATTTCGGTTCAGCGTAGGAACTTCCGCCTTCAGATAGTGGCTGAGCAGGCGCATCAGAAAGTCGACTTCGCTCTTCGGCCGCTTCTTCCAGTTTTCTTCCGAGAAGGCGTAAAGCGTGAGCGCGTGAATGTGAATGCGCGCCGCCGTTTCGACGGTGGCACGCACGGCTGCCACCCCGGCTCGATGTCCGGCCACGCGCGGCATATGGCGCCGTTTCGCCCAGCGCCCGTTGCCGTCCATGATGATAGCGATGTGTTTTGGGAGCCGCTCTGGATCGAGCTGCCGGTAGACTTCGGTTTCCTTGCGATCCAGGCCGGCGGGAATTTCTGCCCGCAAGGCTTATCCCCTTCCGAACGATGACGCTAACACAGTGGGCATGGGGAAGCAATTAGCAGATTCGCGTAGCGCAATGCGGTCTGGAGATATTACAAAACCGCCTGCGAGCCATCGCCGAAGGAAGCTTAGCCCTAGCTCGTGGCCGATTCTTCCGGGACTATTTTCAATTCCAGCTTCTCCGTGTGGCGCAGCGCGGTCAGCGAGGAGCTTACTCCTACACGAACGTCGGTCAGCACCCGATGCAGGTCATCCACTCCAGCCACGGGATGGCCTTCCAACGCGACAATCACATCGCCCTCGCGCAGTCCCGCTCGTGTCGCCGGACTATTCTCTTCAACCGACAGCACCAGCGCGCCCGACTCTTTTGCCAAATCGTAGAACCGCACCACACGCCGATGCACGGGCACGGTCTGCGCAGAGACTCCAATGAAGCTGCGGCGAATTCGTCCATCGCGCAACAACCGGCTGGCCACAAACTTCGCCGTATTGATCCCGATGGCAAAACAGATTCCCTGGGCCGGCAAAATAGTCGCCGTATTCACTCCCACCACCCGACCTGCGGAATCGACGAGCGGTCCCCCGGAGTTACCCGGGTTCAGCGCGGCGTCGGTCTGAATAACATCGTCGATCAGCCGTCCGGAATATGACCGCAGAGACCGGCCCAGCGCACTCACTACCCCCGCTGTCACTGTTGACTGAAAACCATAAGGATTGCCGATCGCCACCACCAGCTGCCCTACACGGAGCTGCTGCGAGTCGCCGAGCTCGGCGGCGGCCAGGGCGGGTTCGTCGGTGCGGACCTGGTCGATGCGAATCACGGCAAGGTCGCTCGCCGGATCGTCGCCAATCGCGCTCGCCGGCATGCGCTGCCCGTCGACCATCGTGACCTCGATGCGGCGCGCATCGTGCACGACATGACTGTTGGTGAGAATCAGTCCATCGGGAGTGAAGATAAAACCCGAGCCTCCGCCGCGGCGTTCACGGGGCTCACCGGAGCGAGTGCGCCCCGAAGCCGAGTGCACTTCGATATTCACCACCGACGGGCTGGCGTGCCCTACCGCACTTGTAACCGCACGGGAGTACGCATCGAGCAGCAAATCATCGGGCGAAGGCGAGTTCCCGATCGGCGAGGAAGCGTCGCGCGGCCCGTTTTCCCACGTATTCTCTTCAGGTTGATTAAGAGATGACAGATGGGCCGAAAAAACCGAAACATCTCCAGCTTTTTCCAAGTTCATGCTGGATAGATGTCAATCGATCTATTGAAGATTCACAGCCCACGGTAAGCGGGCGCTCCTGCAATTCGGCTGGCACGAGCCTCGCGGACCTTCGATGCCTTTCGACATAAATCGTTGCGCCATCATCAATTCCGCAACACTCGCGCGGGATCGGTGCGGGTGGCCCGCCATGCCGGCACCAGACAAGCCGCAATTGCAGTGATCGTCATGGCCACCAATGCCGATCCGAATGCCAGCGGATCGTACGGACTCACATTGTAGAGAAGCTTTCCGAGCAATCTCGTCAGAACAAGCCCTGCAATGGCGCCGAACAGAACGCCTCCCACGGTTAACCTCAGGCCACGCGCAATGACCATACGAAGCAGGTTGGCCGCTCCGGCGCCAAGCGCCATGCGCAACCCCAGCTCGCGCCTGCTCTGCGCCACAGCATAGGACATCACCCCATAGAGGCCGACCGCGGCGAGCAGAAGCGCCAACCCTCCCAGAATCGAAACCAGGGTTACGGCCACCAGTTGCGGGGAGGTTGAGCGATTCACTTGTTCCTGTAGAGTGATCATCTCGTAGAGTGCAAGATTCCTGTCCAAGCCATGCACTTCGCGGACCACCGCGGCAGAAATGCTCTGCAGAGACTCAGTTGTGCGAATGTTCAGGACCGGCCCTCTGGTGAAGTCCTGCCGCAGCGGAACATAGAAAAATGGCCTTGGACTCTCGCGCATGCTTTCATACTTGGAATCAGCAGCTACACCCACGACTCGCGCCCAGCCGCCTTTCACCTGAAGGCGTCGGCCTATGGGATCCTCACCACCCCAGTAGCGCGCGACCATGGTTCGATTGACGATGGCGACCAAGGGCGCATTTTCATCGTCACTGCGCGCGAATTCGCGACCTGAGAGCAGCGGGATGCCCAGGGTAGCAAAGTAAGCAGGGCCGACCTGGTTGTAGTCGACCGTGGGTTGTTCTTCAGGCGCGGGCTGGTAGCCATCCACTGCGATTGCGGTGGAAGAATATGTGCCATAGCCCAGCGGCGTCAATCGGGCGTAAGCGGCAGACTGGACCCCGGGCAGCGCCCTGACGCGGTCAATCAGCTCGTCCTGAAAGGTTTTGGCGCGCGGAACATCGTATCCCGCCGCAACCACGGAGACGCCGGTCGTCACCACGCTGGTGGTTGAAAAGCCCGGACTGGTGGTTCGTATTTTCTGCAAGCTTTCGAGCAACAGCGCCCCTCCAGCCAGCAAAATGTAGCTCAAACAAACCTGAAAAATAACCAGACCTGAACGTATCCGCGCCCGGTTGCGCGCTCCGGCCACCGACGAAGATTCCACTTTCAGGGCGCCCGCAAGGTCGAGATTGCGGGTTTGGAACGCTGGAAACAGGCCAACAATGAGCGTAGCGATCACGCATATACCTACGCTCATCGCAATCACCCGCCAGTCGATTTCTCCCGGCAGATACATTGCCACTCCGGAGCGAGTCGGCAACATAAGCACAAGCGCCTGCCGGCACCAATACGCCGCCACCAGCCCGCTGGCCGCCCCCAGCGCTGAGAGAATCAGGCCCTCGGTGAGAAGTTGCCTCAACAAGCGGGCACGGGTGGCTCCAATGGCGAGCCGAACCGTCAATTCGTGCCGACGGGCAAATGACCGGACAAGCAGAAGATTGCCTACATTCGCGCAGGCGATGAGCAACACAAACGCCACCACTGCGACCATGATCTCGAGTGTCGGCAACAGCGTGCCAGCATTGTTGAATGGGGTTTGCCACAGTGGCCACAGTCCAATGCCGCGGCCCCGGTTCGTAGCCGGGTAGCTAGTCTCCAATCGCTTGGCAACTGCCGAGATTTCTTCCTGTGCTTGCCGGCGGCTCACCCCTGGCTTTAGTCGCACATAAGCTTCAATCCATCGCGCACCACGATCCTCCAGTTTGTATCCCCCGCTCTCGAAGTTTTCCTCCATCGAGGCTGGGACCCAGAACTGCATCGCCCAGCCGACGAAAGTCCCGTAAAACCCCATGGGTGCAACCCCGATAATGGTGTGGGGCAGGTTATTCAAACGCTGCATCTTTCCGATGATCTGCGGATCACCCTTGAAGCGATCTCGCCAGAGCTGATAACTGATGACCACCACGGGATGGGCGTTGCTGCCGACATCTTCACCCGGCTCGAAGCCGCGGCCAAGAATGGGACGAACCCCGATCGCATCGAAATAGTTGGCTGAAACAATGCTCCCGCGCGCGACTTCGGCGTGGTCCCCGATACTCAGCGTGCTGCCGGTAATCTTGCTTACAAACAATTCGTCACACAGGTTGCAGCTTTTCTGCAAATCCAGGAAATCTGGCCACGAAACTTCCGTCGCGCCGCTCTCGCCCCGCGCCGTTCCCGCCAGGGCCACCAGCCGCTCCTGGTGGGCTACTTTCGGGTAGGGACGGAATAGGATCCCTTCAACCCAACTGAACACCGCGGCATTGGCGCCGATTCCCAACGTAAGACACAGAATCGCCAATGCCGAGAAGCCAGGGCTTCGGCCGAGCTGCCGAAACCCATAGCGCACATCCTGAACAAAATCTTCCATCATGTTGCCGCCTCGTGCATCCCGGCACTGCTGTTCGACCTGTGTCATTCCTCCCATGGCGCGCAGGGCTTGGTAGCGCGCCTCCTCCGGCGGCATGCCCCGATCAACGTTTTCCTTGATCTGCTGCTCGAGATGATCGCGAAGTTCCTCTTTCATTTCCTGATCCGCCTGCGTGGGATGGAAGCGTAAGCGCAAACGGAATGGAAGGGTATACAACCATTCTTTAAAATTCATGTGTTCGAAGTTCATGTTCAGGCCTCTTTGAGCTTTACGATGGCGGAGATGGCGGCCGAGACGCGATTCCAGTTAGCCGCCTCTTTTCCGAGTTGCTTTCGCCCCAGCCGCGTCATCGAATAAAACTTGGCACGACGGTTGTTTTCGCTCCACTTCCAGTGGGCCGTAATCCAACCCCTCTGTTCCAGCTTGTGCAACGCGGGATAGAGCGAGCCGTCGCTGACGCCCAGCACTTCTCTGGAGATTTGTTTCAGACGCTGGCTGATCGCCCAGCCATTCAGCGGCTCCAACGCCAGTATTTTCAGGATGAGCAGATCCAGGGTTCCCTGGACCAGATCGGAAGGCTTGGTCACATGATCTCCCCTCGGTTACCGAGTTAGACTAGACCTGTTACCTCTCGGTTAGCAAGGGGTAAGAAGGATTACGAGGCGATTCCTGGGTGGGATACGGGATCGGGGCAACACGATACGAAACAGCGCAAAAAAGCCGGGACCAAAACAATGGTCCCGGCATGCAGTTGGCTGGTTGCCCGGATGAACTCTTAGTTAGCGGGAACCGCCGGGCTTCGCCCGGCGAAACGCCCTTTCGACTCCCACCACTGGGGCAAGTTAGGGCCCCGACACAAACTCTCTTTACGCTTTACGCGGTCCTTCGCGGCCTTACCGTCAAATCGCGCACCTGGGTCAGGATGCTCGACATCTGCATCCCGTTCAGCTGCGAGACGAACGGAAGGATCTCCGCGATGAACTGATCTTTCATCAGTTCGCTGATTTCGTCCTGGCGGCTCTTTTCTCCGCCACTGAGCAGTTCCGGCACGGTCACCTCCAGTGCCCGCGCCAGGCGCTCCAGGGAAGACAGCGTGGGCGTGGCTTTCTCGTTTTCAATTTTGGATACGTAGGTCCGGGGCACGGACATGCGTCCCGCAAGTTGCCGCTGGCTCATCCCGCCCCGCAAGCGCAGCGAGCGAATCGAAGTGGCAAGGTTGAGATGCCCGCGGCCGGTACCCGGCATGGGCATCATTACAGGCGGCGTCATCACCACCGGTTCAGGTTCTGGTTCCTCGTCCAGGGACGAGTGGCAGCGCCGGCAATTGTTATTGACCGTACGGAATTGAACCAGCAGGCAGTGATCGCAACGAACGACTTCCCTAGAATCTACCGGGGCAAGAGTCGTAGCCATCGGGTTGTGGGAGTGCCAGAGCGGGCTACTCCTTAAAACTAGCCATGGAACCTTACAAATTGGGGGAGAGAGGTTCCGACCGCAGGGACAATCTGCGATACATCGCCTGTGGATGTCAAGGTTAAAATACGTAGAGCTCCAAATCCTTACTGGCAGGCAGCGATATGAGATGGCAAATCCCGTGCGAGACAAGGGAAACGAATGATTGATCGCGAGAGCGCGTGGTGTTTACTAACTGAGTTCACCCAGTCGGAAAGTTTGCGCAAGCATGCGCTGGCGGTTGAGGCCTGCATGCGCGCCTGCTCCCACCGGTTCGCGGATGCTTCCGTCAACTCCGGAGCAGAATTTGGATTATCCGAAGAAGAGCTCTGGGGAATCGTTGGCCTCATTCACGATTTCGACTACGAAAAGTATCCCAGCCTCGAGGACCATCCTTATAAGGGCAACGAGATTCTGAAAGAGCGGGGATGGCCGGAAGTGATCCGGCGCGCCATCCTGTCGCACGCCGAATACACCGGCGTCACTCGCGATACGCCCATGGAGAAGGCTCTATTCGCCTGCGATGAGCTCGCCGGATTCATCACCGCCGTAGCGTTGATCAAGCCGGGCAAGTCGCTGGCCGAGGTTGATGCCAGGTCGGTGAGGAAGCGGATGAAAGACAAGGCTTTTGCCCGCAAAGTGAATCGCGACGACATCGTAAACGGCGCGGCGGCGCTGGGCGTGGATTTGGACGAGCACATCGCGTTTTGCATTGTTGCGTTGCAAGCGATCGCGGCAGAGTTGGGATTGGACGGGAGCGCGGCGAAGACTGCATAGGAAAATGCATGCGGCAAAACTTCTCAGCGGATCGCCTCCGCCACCTTCCCGCTGCGGATCAGCTCCGCCAACCGGGCGAAGTCTTCGTACATAATTCGATCTCGGTCGACCGTCGGGCAGACTGAGCGGATCGCCGCGTGCGCCGCCTGCCCTCGCTTCGAGGTTTTGAGCGGAGCCAGAAAGTCGATTGCCTGGGCCACGGCCATGGCCTCGATCGCCAGCACGTTGCGCGTGTTTTCGACAATGCGTTTCAGCTTATTCGCGGCAGTCATGCCCATGGAGACATAGTCTTCTTTATTTCCCGAGGTCGTAATCGAATCGACCGACGCGGGATGTGCCAGCACTTTATTTTCACTGGCCAGCGCCGCCGCCGTGACTTGCGCCATCATGAAACCGGAATTCAAGCCCGCACCCTGCGCCAGGAACGGCGGTAAACCCTCGCTGAGCGCCGGATTCACCAGCCGTTCGATTCTGCGTTCGCTGATTCCCGCGAGCGAACTCAGCGCGATGCCCAGGAAATCCAGAGCAAACGCCAGAGGCTCGCCGTGAAAATTTCCGCCGGAGATTACATCGCCCGCAGAAGTCTTGGGATCGATGAACACTAGAGGATTATCCACGGCAGAATTGGCTTCGATCTCAAACACTCCGCGGCAATGAGCTAGCGTGTCGCGCACTGCGCCGTGCACCTGCGGTATGCAGCGCAGCGAGTAAGCATCCTGCACGCGGCCGCATTCGCGGTGCGACTCTCGAATCTGGCTGCCCTCGAGCATCTTGCGCAGATTCGCCGCAGTCTTCATCTGCCCGCTGTGCGGCCGCGCCTTGTGGATTCGTTCGTCGAACGCGGCGTCAGTGCCTTTCAATGCGTCGCAACACAGGCCGCCCAGCACGTCGGCAGAATCGACCAGTATCTCGGCGGCCAGCAGCGCCAGCGTGCCAACGGCCAGCATGCCTTGCGTCCCGTTGATGAGAGAGATGGATTCTTTCGCTTCCAGTGCGATGGGCTTGATCTGCGCCCGATTCAGCGCATCGCCGCTGGAAATGCGGGCTCCGGCTTCATTGATACATTCTCCCTCGCCGATCAACACCAGCGCCAGGTGCGCCAGTGGAGCGAGATCCCCGCTGGCCCCAACGCTGCCCTGCGACGGCACAAAGGGTGTGATCCCGCGATTGAGCATTTCGCAAAGCGTGTCGATGACAATTGCGCGCACCCCCGAGTAACCCTTGGCTAGAGAGTTGGCGCGCAAAAGCATCATCGCCCGGGTCTCCGCCGCGGTGAGAGGTTCACCCACACCGGCTGCGTGCGAGCGCAGCAGGTTGACTTGCAATTCTCGAATCTGCTCGCCAGCGATGCGGACGTCGCTAAGCTTGCCCACCCCGGTGGTAATGGCATAGGCCAATCTGTTGTTGGAGACGATTTCATCGACCACAGATCGAGCCCGGTCCACAGTCTCGCGAGCATCGGCGGACAGAAGTACAGGACGGCGCTCGGCCGCGACCTCGCGCACCGCTTCCAGCGCGAGATCATTCCCGTTGATGTGAAGTGCGTTCAAAACAGTTCCAGTTTCCAGTAACGTTCGCGAAGGGTTACCGTCCCAGCGCAGTCCGGAACGCCGCCAAATACTTTTCCGGAAGCGGCGCCATCTTCATATTCGCATCCGTGACAATATGTGTGGTCTCGCCCTCGGCCAGGAGGGTATCGTCAGACGCGCGCCGCAACTCGTAACCAAAATGGACTACCGACTCCCGTACATTCAATAACTGCGTGCGCACCAAAACTTCTTCGTCATAACGCACCGGAGCACGATAGCGGCATTTCGCTTCGGCCACGGCGATGAAGCGATTGTCCTGGCTTTCCATCTCGCGATAAGAAAATCCCAACTGCCGTAACAATTCGACGCGCCCTACCTCGAACCAAATGAAATGGTTGGAATGATAAACCACTCCCATCTGATCGGTCTCCGCATAGCGGACGCGAATCCGAGTCTCGTTCACCCTGTCTTGCCCGGCAGTCATTTTCCGCTCCACGCCGGTTTGCGCTTTTCGAGAAATGCAGTAATGCCCTCGCGGAAGTCGGCGGTGGTGCGGATTGCGGCATTCTCCCGCACCGCGGCTTCAATTTGCCCATCCAGCTCGGCGCGGGCATGATCGTTCAGCAATTTCTTGGTGGCTCGCAGCGAGGCGGGACTGTTCTCCATCAGCAACGCCGCCCATTCCCGGGCGCGCGCCATCAGGTCCGCGGGGGGAACGATTTCATTGACCAATCCCATCCGCGCCGCTTCTTCCGCGCCGATAATTCTGCCCGTCAGCAGAAGATCGCGCGCAAACTTTTCTCCGGTTTGCCGCAAAAGAAAAGTCGAAACAATCGCGGGCACAAATCCGATGCGCACCTCGGTATAGCCGAACTTGGCTTCCGGCACCGCGAGCGTGAAGTCGCAGAGCAATGCCAGTCCGGTGCCGCCGGCGATGGCCGCCCCATTTACCGCCGCAATCGTGACCTTGGGAAATTCGTAGAGTGAACGGAAGAGCCGTACCATGGTCTCTGAATCTTGCTGGTTCTGCTCAGGCGAGCGGCCGATCAAGGCTTTCAGATTGTCCAGGTCCATCCCCGACGAAAACGCTTTCCCCGCCCCGGTCAGGATGAGCACGATCGCATCGGACTTCTCCACTTCCTTCAGCGCGTGCAGCAGATCGTCGATCAATTCGAAGCTGATGGCGTTGCGCTTGTCGGGACGATTCAGCGTGATGGTAGCGACGCCGGAATCGTAAGTGAGTTGGATCGTTTTATAGTTCATAAGCTGAAATGGTTCATATCTGACAAACTCGAGCAGGCTTGGAGCTTCCTGTGCGCCGCTTTGAAGGGGCGACCTCTAATGGAGCCCCTTAATCATCGATCACCGCATTCGTATATCTCGATTCCATCTCGGCAGTGGCGCGTAATAAAGTATCGAGCGGCTTCAGAGGTGGCAACTCCGCGCCGCGTTGCTGCAAAGCCTCAATCACTTTTTCGGTGGCAATATTGCCGACCAGCGCATCTTGGGCAAACGGGCAACCTCCCAGTCCACCCAACGCGGAATCAAAGCGGCGGCAGCCGGCGTCGTAGGCTGCCAGAACTTTTGCCGCCGCATTTTCGGGACGGCTGTGCAGATGGACGCCAATCTCGAGGTAATCATACTTCGCCATGACTGCGCCGACGAGTTCGCTGATCTGCTCAGGAGTGGCCAAGCCTACCGTATCGGCAAGCGAAATCATCTTCAAGTTGTCAACTTCCATCAGCGAAATCGCTTCGATCACTTCGTCTGCATTCCACAAGTCGCCATAAGGATTGCCAAATGCCATCGAGATGTAGACCACCACGTCGAGCCCGGCATCATCTGCTTTTTTCTGGATCTTCTCCAACTCGTCGAGCGCTTCTTCGGCGGATTGGTTTTGATTCTTACGCAAAAAAGTTTCCGAGACCGAATACGGAAATCCAAGACTATGGACAGCATGCGTCTCGACGGCCCGCTGCGCCCCCTTTTCGTTCACCACGATGCCGATAATCTCCACGTCGTCGGGCGGATCCAGTTCCTTCAACACTTCCTCCGAGTCCGCCATCTGTGGCACAGCTTTCGGGGAGACGAATGAAACCGCATCAATATGCTTGAACCCGGCGCTGATCAAGGCTTGCAGATAGGCGCGCTTGATGTCAGAGGGAATCTGACCCTTCAGACCCTGCCAGGCATCGCGCGGACATTCGATTAGTTTCACGACAGACATATTGAATTACGGAGTGAACGAATCGTTGGCTTATTGCCAACTTAACTGCCAAGCGAATACATCTAATGATTGACTGGCCCAATTTTTTTCGATGGCCTAGGTTTGCAGCACTCCTACCTTGAACTCGGCCACATCGGGATTCAGCGCGGCCGCTTCCAACGCTTGCGTGATTGCATCGCGCGTCTCAATGGGATCGATGATCTTGTCGATCCACAGACGCGCCGCCCCGTAGCGTGGATCGGTCTGCTCGTCATAATTGCGCTTCACCGAGTCGAACAACTCTTTCTTGTCTTCGTCGCTCAGCTTCTTGCCACCGCGCTCCAGTTGCTTCACTTTAATTTCCACCAAAGTTCCAGCCGCCGCGTCCCCGCCCATCACAGCATAGCGAGCGGTGGGCCAGGCAAATACGAACCGCGGATCGTAGGCCTTGCCGCACATCGCGTAGTGCCCTGCGCCGAACGATCCTCCGACGATCACGGTGATCTTTGGCACCACGGAATTCGACACGGCGTTCACCATTTTCGCGCCGGCTTTAATGATGCCGCTCCACTCCGCGTCGCGTCCCACCATAAAGCCGTTCACGTCGTGGAAGAAAATCAGCGGTATCAGATTCTGATTGCAGTCCATGATGAAGCGGGCGGCTTTCTCGGCTGACTCCGTATAAATCACGCCGCCGAATTCCATTCGCTTGTGACCTTCGTGATCGGTTTGCTGCGCATGCAGTTTCTGGTTGGCGACAACGCCCACGGCGAATCCGCCGATGCGTCCGTAGCCGCAAATCAGGGTCTTCCCGTATTCTGGTTTGTATTCATCCAAGCGGCTACCATCGAGGACACGAGCGAGAATTTCCTTCATGTCATAGGGTCGCGCCGGCGAGGAATCGTATATGCCGTAAATCTCCTCCTCCGATAGCACCGGTTCGACCGGCTTCTTACGGTCCCAGGGAGATTGGCGGCGATAGCCCCACTTCTCGATGATGGAGCGAATACGCGCCAGGCAAGCCGGATCGTCGGCTTCGCGGAAATCTACGGTGCCGCTGATGGCCGAGTGCATGGCCGCCCCGCCCAGATCTTCCGCGGAGACTTGCTGTCCAATCGCCGCCTGCACCAGCGCCGGTCCAGCCAGGAATAAGCCGCTTCCATCGGTCATGAGCACGTGATCGCACATCACCGGCAGATATCCTCCTCCGGCGACGCACATGCCCATGATGGCCGCGATTTGCGGAATCCCGAGAGCTGACATGACCGCGTTATTGCGAAAAACCCGGCCGAAATCGTCGGTGTCGGGAAAAACATCCTCCTGCAGCGGCAGAAAAACTCCCGCGGAATCGACCAGATAAATCGTCGGGATGCGGTTCTCGAGGGCAATGTTCTGGGCGCGAATCACTTTCTTCGCCGTCATGGGAAAAAATGCTCCCGCCTTCACCGTTGCGTCATTGGCAATGATCATCACCATACGGGTGTGGACCCGCGCCAGACCCGTAATTACGCCTGCGGCGGGCGCACCGCCCCACTCCTCGTACATGCCATGCGCCGCATAAATGCCGAGCTCGAAAAATGTCTTCGGATCGACCAGCAACTCGATGCGTTCACGCGCCGTCAGCCGCCCTTTCGCATGCTGGTTGTCAATGGCTTTGGCGCCCCCGCCCTCGCAGATTTTCTCGCCCTCGTTGCGCACCTGGGACATCAAGTCAGCCAAAAAACGCATGTTGGCTTCGTATTTGGCCGAGGTGGGATCGACTTTCGTGGTCAGGACGTTCGACGTCCTGGACGATTGCTCGGGGAGGGTTTCGCTGCGCTCGGCCATGGGAATGAAGAAACCGGACTGTTTACGGTATACCACTCTCGCGGGGGCGCGCAACGAATGGCGGACCCAATCGCCGCTCCAGATCAGCCATGCTCCTTATGTTGGTGATGAGCAGGCAGGATTTGGGCTATGGTTTCACAGCCACGAGGTTCGGCTGGCAGTTGTTGCCGGTGAAGCAAAAATTATTGGTGGAGTCGGGAAGAGGAAAAAAGGTAACTTGCTTTTGATCGAGCGCCAAGGCGGTATTGAGCTCGTGCAACAAGCCATCGGAGCCGGCGACATAGATCAGCATTCCGTCCGCGGTAATGTCCGCACCCACCGGACTTGCGCCGTTCACCAGCGGAATTCCGGAAGTGGAGTGGGTGGTGAAGTTGTAGACGAGAATGCTGCTGCGATCGCTGGCAACAATGTAGGCTTGCGTCGAGTCGGGCGAAAGAAAGAAATTAATCGGGTGAAATGTGCCCTGACCGATGTTGATGTGGACCGGCGCAAAGGTACTCGTCGTCGTGTTGATGGTGGCAAGGCTCACGGTCTGGGGACAAAGCGCGACCAGTGGGGCCAGGGAAGAGTTGGTGGCGATGATGTCAACGCCGGTGGCGTCGAGGCCGAAGAAAAAATCGAGGCCGGTGGGATCGAGGAGCGGAATTGTTGTGTTGCCCATCGGAACGTTGCCCGCAGGAACCATCTTCAGAAAGATCGGGGTTGCGGGTAGCGGGGGCGGGGGCGGTGTCACGACTGGCGGGCTGAGCGTTACGGAAGAGTTGTCGCAGCTGTTGTAAAGGGCAAGGCTGCCAGCGGGACTGCCGGCGGGAGTTCCCCCCGAGAGTAGTGCGAAGGAGCCTGTCGAGTTAAAAGTAACCCCACTGGCAGGGCTCCCCAACGGGATCGGTGCCTGCAAGGCTTGCAGCGTGGAATAAACGTACAGAGAGTTGCCGGAGTTGCCCAGGATGAAGGCTTTCAGTCCATCGGGAGAAAATGTGGCTGACGTCGCATTACTGATATCCAAAGCCACGGTGCTCGCGGCCGAGGAGGAGGACGACGAGGTTACGGTAGTGACATATACCTGATTCGGAACCGAAACCGTGTCCGAGAAGATGGCTACATCCCCGCTTTGCGAGACTCCAATCACTCTACCCGTGACCAGCCCGCGAGGTGTGCCGGGAGCCGCGAGAAAGGTGAACGGATTGGTCGAGGTTCCGAGGTTTGCGGACGCGACAGCGAGAGCCCCAAATTCGCTGCCCATGAAGGCTTTGTCTCCCGCGGGATCAAACATCAGAGAATTGGGCGGAGTAGGAAGTTGGTTCGGAGGGCCGGGCAGGTTCGTGGAGGTCGAGACGTTGTAAATGCCTACGTTGCATTGGGCATTGCTATAACAATCCTGACTGGTGACCAATACGCTGGTCGGCGTGGTGGTGGCGCTGCCGGAGGACGAAGTTCCGCTTGAATTCGCGGGGGTTACGAGGCCGGAAATGGCGGTCACAGGATACACGGGCTGCGGAATATAGGGCGCCGGAAGCCCTGCCAAATTCAAGGGGAAGCCGACGTTGCAGGTCGGTGGCGAACACGAAGCGGTAATCGCTGCGACTCCGGCCTGGGTCGTGGTGATGGTGCAGGTTGTGCCCGCGGCGCACCCAGTGGTGCCGCCCGCGTCAAGCGCCGCAGGGGAAGAGGAAACCCAGGTAAGCGGCGGCTTGGCCACGGTGCAACCCTGAACATCGACCGCCGTTGCGGTGACGGTTTCCGATGTTCCCTTGGTGGTTACGAAACTCGTCTGACCGGTGCGTTGCGATCCGTTCACTCCGAGTTCGAGAGCAATGCATTGCACAGGGCAGCTCTCGAAGTAGTAGGGCTGGCTCGATACTCCTGAAGCGGAGGCGACGAGCTGAGTCTGACCCGGAGTGCCAGGCACGACCGTGGCCTGGTTGGTGGCAACGTTGTCGGAAGTAGTGACGATAGGAGTAATCGTCGCAACCGTAGGCGTCACTTCGCTCCAGAAAAAGGGACCAACCGATCCGGTGATATCAACTCCCTGGCTGTAAGCCGTGGCCTGCAAGGTTTCAGTCTGGTTCTGCGAAAGGCAGCGGTTGGTAGCCGTAAAGGCCAGATTACAGGCCGCCGGTAATGCCTGCTGATTGGGGCAGGCCGGAGGCGGAGAGTTGACCGGAGGAACAATGCTGACCTGAATGTTGTCAATTGGCGGATGAACGAAAATCACGGTGGGTGGGCTGGTCGCGCCCAGCGCCGTGGCCGTCACTGAGGCCGTGCCGATAGCGGCCGGAGTGCAGATACTGTACAGCGGTGAGTTCCAGGTGCCCGCACAAGCAGCACCGTTGGGCGCGACGTCGACCACCCCAGGATTACTGGAGAAAAAGC
Source organism: uncultured Acidobacteriota bacterium (assembly GCA_963756015.1). Taxonomy (GTDB): domain Bacteria; phylum Acidobacteriota; class Terriglobia; order Terriglobales; family Acidobacteriaceae; genus Sulfotelmatobacter. The sequence goes on along the minus strand of CAVWMB010000006.1, from coordinate 4,002,371 downwards.
TGAACGTCGGCGAGATCGTCGTATTCGCGCCGTTTCGCGCGGTGGCAGTCAGTTGTACGGTCGCCCCAACTTGCATCGAATAGCTGATCGGCGGGGTAAGGGCGATGCTCACCGGAAATGGCGACGCGCCGGGGGGCTTACCTTTGCCGCAGGCGGGCAGGAATAAGAATAATGAGACGGCAAAGAACAGCACGGACGCCGATCGAACCAAACGCAACCTTCCCATGCACCCTTTCGTCGCCTCATGGTTCTATCCGATGGGCGCGCCGCTCAATAGAATGGAAACTCGTAGTTTAGAGAATGGAGACAGATTCAGCAAGCCGCAGAGACGCTCCTCTCACGCTTCTCATTTGCTGTGGGATGCAAAACGCCGGATGTCTGATGTATCGTCGAGTTCCCTGCTCCGCTTTTTTATCCTTCACGGTTCCGGTGCGGTTCGGGTATCCAGCCTGCTTCGTCGATTCGCGCAATCTTCAGTTTTCGACGAATGCTCTCCGTCGAGATAGCGCCCGATCCCACTGTTCAGAGACCAGATTCAGATGTTGCTTGATCTCCTCGATTGGCTCTGGATCCAGTTCGAAAAGGCTCTCTCGACCGGCCCGGACACAGCGCACGATTCCCGCTCGCTCCAGGACTCGAAGATGCTTGGTAATCGCCTGCCGGGTCAGTTTGGAGCCTTCGGTAAGGCGAGAGATCGAGTGTCGCTTTCCCCGGCAAAGCTTCGCAACCAACGACAAGCGGGTCTGGTCGCCGAGCGCGGCAAAAACCGGCGCATGACGGCGTCCTGGGGCGGCCGGGCGGCTACGACCTCTGGGCAACATGAGTCTCAATGTTCTTCATTTGTTCCGTCCAACCACCCTCGTTCTTACGGAAAGCCTCAGCTCGGCGGCCGCTGGGAATCTGGTCGAAGCCAGACTCGGTCAGCATTAGTACCGTGCCAGTGGCGGAGTTCTCCAATCGGAATTCGACAAGAGTCGGCGGCTCCTGGGAGTAGTCCTGTTTGGGTTGCAGGTTAGATCAGGCAAAAGAAAAACGCAACCTTCTGGTTGCCCTTAAGAAGAGTCGTTGTTGCCCCACCTGCGACTGAAATTCTGGCTTGCGCAGAGTCTGGGAGCAGGATTGAGACGACCCACAAAATCACGCGATGAAAGATGGGTTGACGACATTTCGGTGGAGTTGCTATAGTTGTTAGGTTCCGCGAGTTAATCCAGGCTTGCTGTGTGCCGTGAGTTCCGCAGAATTGTGCGGAGCCGGCGGTTGAGTTTGAGAAATGCGTTTCCGGTCGAGTAGAATTTGGGAAGTACCATCCGGAAACTTTCCTCGCTGAAACGTTCCTGCGCTGCCTTTCGCCCTATCGCGAGGGCTTCTGACGCGTGCTGAATTGGCGCGACGGCGGTCTGCGAAAGGATATGCAGGACAGAGCTGGCGATACGGAGTACCCCCGGATTTTGGCCGGGTGCCACCGTCGGCAGCATAAATCTAGTTCGGAACCCAGAATCTCTCTGCGTGATTCGGTGTGTCGAGAGAATCACGGCGAGAAGCATGGCTTGGGCGATTGCGCCTGCCAGCCCGGATCGCGCAGCCAGCGCCGGGAAAGCTGATGGCGCCGCGCGCTGTCCGCCTGTAGATGGACCGATTGCACGGATCCAGTACGCGACAAGGAGCGGGAAAGAGTGCCTACTTTTAATCAATTGGTGGCCCAGGGCCGCAAGCGGCCACGGTATAAGACAGCCAGTCCGGCTCTCGAAGGCTGTCCGCAGAAGCGCGGGGTTTGCACCCGTGTGTACACCCAGACGCCGAAAAAGCCGAACTCGGCATTGCGGAAGGTCGCGCGCGTACGGTTGACCAACGGGATTGAGGTTACGACCTATATCCCCGGCGTTGGACACAACTTGCAGGAGCACTCGATTGTGCTGATTCGCGGCGGCCGCGTCAAGGATCTGCCTGGCGTGCGCTATCACGTGATTCGCGGCACTCTCGATGCGGTGGGCGTGGCCGGCCGTCAGCAGGGGCGCTCGAAGTATGGCGCCAAGCGGGCGAAGAAGGGTTAAAAGGGTTAAGAGGAGCTAAGCGGAATGCCTCGTAAAGGACATACAGCAAAGCGGACCGTGCCAGCCGACGCCGTTTACGGCTCGAACTTGGTGACGAAGTTTATTAACTCGATGATGTGGCAGGGCAAGCGCTCGACCGCCGAGGGCATCTTCTATGAGGCTCTCACCAAGGTGCAGGAAAAAGGTGGGGACGAAGCCCTCAAGCTGTTCACCAAGGCCGTCGAGAATACCAAGCCGCTGCTCGAAGTGAAGACTCGCCGCGTCGGCGGAGCCAACTATCAGGTTCCGGTGGAAGTGAATGCCGATCGGCGCACTTCCCTGGCAATTCGCTGGCTGCTGACCTATGCGCGCGGGCGAGCCGAGCGTGGCATGGTCGACAAGTTGAGTAATGAGTTATTGGACGCAGCCAACGGAAAAGGCGCGGCCATTAAGAAGAAAGAAGATGTACACCGCATGGCCGAGGCCAATAAGGCGTTCGCGCACTACCGGTGGTAGGAAAGCTTCTAGCAGTGGTTTCTAGCTAGAAGCTGGCAGCTGATTTTGATTTCGGAGCCCAGAAAGAGTTAAAGAGTCGTGCCCAGAACAGTCCCATTAGAACGCTGCAGGAATATCGGCATCATGGCCCACATCGACGCCGGCAAGACCACTACGACGGAGCGCATCCTTTTCTATACGGGAAAGACGCACCGCATCGGAGAGGTGCACGAAGGCACGGCTACCATGGACTGGATGGAGCAGGAGCAGGAGCGCGGCATCACGATTACCTCCGCCGCCACTACCTGCACCTGGCGCGATATTCGCATCAATATTATTGATACCCCCGGCCACGTGGATTTCACCGCGGAAGTGGAGCGCTCGCTACGCGTGCTCGATGGCGCGGTCGCGGTGTTCGATGCTGTCCACGGCGTACAGCCGCAGTCGGAAAAGGTTTGGCGGCAGGCCGACAAGTATGGCGTGCCTCGCATCTGCTTCATTAATAAGATCGACAAGATGGGTGCGGACTTCGAGCATGCCATCGATACCATCCGCAAACGGCTCAGCGCGAAGCCAGTCGCGATTCAGATTCCCATCGGGCAGGAAGATAAGTTCAAAGGGGTCATCGATCTCATTAACATGAAGGCGATCGTGTGGGTCGACGACACCATGGGGGCAGAATACCTTACTGAAGAAATTCCCGCCGACCTCAAAAAGAAAGCCGAAGCCTTCCACGCCCAGTTGGTCGAGAGCATCGCCGAGAACGACGACGAAATCCTGCACAAATTTCTGGAAGGCGAAGAAATCAGCGCCGAGGCGCTGCGATCGTCCTTGCGCAAGTCGACGATCGCGTTGAAGGTGTTTCCCGTGGTCGTGGGCACGGCCTTCAAGAATAAGGGAGTGCAGCCGCTGCTGGATGCGGTGGTGGACTACCTGCCGTCGCCGCTCGATGTGCCGGAGACGCATGGACTGAATCCGGACAACGGCGAGCCGATTATCCGCAAAGCCGATGACAAGGAACCGTTTTCGGCGCTGGCGTTCAAAATCATGGCCGACCCTTTTGTGGGTCAGCTGACCTTTATTCGGGTCTACTCCGGCCAGCTCAAGACCGGAGATTCGGTGCTGAACACCGGTCGGCGCCGCACCGAGCGCATCGGGCGGTTGCTCAAGATGCACGCCAACAAACGCGAGGAGATCAGCGAGATTCTGGCAGGAGACATTTGCGCCGCAGTCGGCCTCAAGGGCGTCAGTACCGGCGACACCATTTGCGATGAGAGGCATCCCATCGCGCTCGAATCGATCACCTTCGCGGTGCCCGTGATTTCGGTTGCGGTTGAGCCGAAGACCAAGGCCGATCAGGAAAAAATGGGGATGGCGCTTGGCCGCCTGGCCCAGGAAGATCCCACTTTCAAAGTTCACACCGATCCCGACAGCGGACAGACCATCATCAGCGGCATGGGCGAATTGCATCTGGAAATCATCGTCGACCGCATGATGCGCGAATACAAAGTCGAGGCCAATGTCGGCAAGCCGCAGGTGGCCTATCGCGAGACCATTCGCAAACACTCCGAGGCTGAAGGCAAATACATTCGCCAGACCGGTGGACGTGGGCAGTACGGGCACGCCAAGATCAAGCTGGATCCGCAACCCGCGGGCACGGGCTACGAATTCGTCAACGATGTCGTGGGCGGTTCGGTGCCAAAAGAATTTATCAAGCCGATCGATCAGGGAATTCAGGAAGCGCTCGAAGGCGGAATTCTTGCCGGCTATCCCATGGTCGATGTGAAGGCAACCCTTTACGACGGCAGTTACCACGATGTCGATTCGAACGAAATGGCATTCAAGATTGCCGGTTCGATGGCGTTCAAGGAAGCTGCGCGCAAGGCTTCGCCGGTGTTGCTCGAGCCGGTGATGGCAGTCGAAGTAGTCACTCCCGAGGATTATGCCGGAGTGATCATGGGCGATCTGAGTTCGCGCCGCGGACGCATCGAAGGCATGGAACATCGCGCCGGCTCGCAAGTCATCAAGGCGATCGTGCCGTTGGCGGAAATGTTTGGTTACGCGACCCACATGCGTTCGTCGACCCAGGGCCGCGCCGAGTATTCGATGCACTTCGCGCGTTATGAGGAGGCTCCGCGATCGGTCGCAGAGGAAATCATCGCCAAGGTGCAGGGCACGGCAAAGTAAGGCAGTATCAGGGCATGGCTTCAGCCGTGCCGGAAAACGGACAAAAAATCCGGGGCTTTAGCCCCTGAGGAATAGAGAAATGGCGAAAGAGAAATTTGATCGTAACAAGCCGCACTGCAACGTAGGGACGATTGGTCATATCGACCATGGCAAGACCACGTTGACCGCGGCCATCACCAAGGTGTTGCAGAAGCACAATCCGAAGATTGTGTTCCGGTCGTTTGATTCCATCGACAACGCGCCGGAAGAAAAGGCCCGCGGCATCACCATCGCGACCGCGCACGTCGAGTACGAAACCGCGAACCGGCACTACGCGCACGTCGATTGCCCCGGCCACGCCGACTACATTAAGAACATGATTACGGGCGCCGCCCAGATGGATGGCGCCATATTAGTCGTTGCGGCCACCGACGGTCCCATGCCGCAAACCCGTGAGCACGTGCTGCTGGCGCGGCAAGTGGGCGTGCCCTACATCGTTGTCGCTTTGAACAAGTGCGATGCGGTCGACGATCCTGAACTGCTCGATCTCGTCGAACTCGAAGTGCGCGAACTGCTGAAGAGCTACAAGTTTCCCGGCGACGATGTGCCGGTGATTCGCCTCTCCGCTCTCGGCGCGCTAAACGGAGAAGAGAAGTGGGAGAAGCAGATTGACGCGCTGATGGAGGCGGTCGACAAGAGCGTGCCGCAGCCGGCGCGCGAACTGGATAAACCCTTCCTGATGCCGATCGAAGATATTTTTTCGATTCAGGGCCGCGGCACCGTGGTCACCGGACGAATCGAGCGCGGCAAAGTGAAAGTCGGCGAAGAAGTGGAAATTGTGGGCTTCCGCGACACTCGCAAAACCGTGGTCACCGGCGTCGAAATGTTCAAAAAGCAGCTCGACGAAGGCTTGGCGGGCGATAACGCCGGACTGCTCTTGCGCGGCATTGCCAAAGAAGATGTCGAGCGCGGCATGGTGCTGGCCAAGGGTGGATCGATCACCCCGCACACCAAGTTCAAGGCGGAAGTCTACATCCTGACCAAAGAAGAAGGGGGACGGCATACGCCCTTCTTCAAAGGATACCGTCCGCAATTTTATCTGCGCACCACGGATGTGACGGGTGTCGCGGAACTCCCGAGCGGCACCGAAATGGTGATGCCGGGCGACAACGTGAGCCTGGTCATCGAGCTGATCACGCCAGTGGCGATGGAGAAAGGCCTGCGCTTCGCCATCCGCGAAGGCGGCCACACCGTCGGCGCCGGAACCATCAGCGAGATTGTGCAGTAGGCTGTGTGGCGCGGGCGCCCGCGAGGTTCTATCGGTGGTGCGCGCAAGACGCAAGATGGCTGAGGGTTCCATAAGCAAGAGCGGCTCGCAACTTGCCGCCAGTTCTTTCCCCCCGCTGAGGCGGGAGGAGCAAAGAGAGTGAAACGTGATTGGAAACGAGAAAATTCGAATTCGACTGAAGGCCTACGACTATCGCATTCTGGATCAGTCCACCACGGAGATCGTGGAGACCGCCAAACGCACCGGGGCGCGCCTGGCGGGGCCAATCCCATTGCCTACGATGAAGAACAAGTACTGCGTGCTGCGTTCTCCCCATGTGGATAAGAAATCCCGGGAGCAGTTTGAGATCCGCACGCACAAGCGTTTGCTCGACATCCTCGATCCCACCGCTCAGACAGTGGACGCGCTGATGAAGCTCGATCTGCCCGCGGGCGTGGATGTGGAGATCAAGGCATTCGGGAAGGAACACAAATAACTGATGTGGGGACGGCCGCCCTCGGCCGTCCGGTCGAGCCAAGGCTCGACCCAATCTCGCGGGCGAGGGCGCCCGCGGCACATCCCAGCCAATAGCCGCTTCGAAAGCGAGCCACGCTGGGAATGGAGAAGGAAATGGCGACGAAGGTTACGGGCATTCTGGGCAAAAAGGTCGGCATGACGCAGTTGTTTGACTCCAAGGGCGACGTCCGCCCGGTCACGGTGCTGCAGGCTGGCCCTTGTGTAGTCACCCAACACAAGCTGGCGGTGAAGGATGGTTACGAAGCCGCCCAGATTGGCCTGGTCGAGTTCGTCAAGCAATCGAAGCTGACTAAGCCGGCGCTGGGCCACTTGGCGAAGAATAATCTACCGCCGGTGAAGTTCATGCGTGAGGTGCCGCTGGAGAGCGATGGCGATGGAGACGGCGCGGTGAAGGTGGGCGATCGAGTTCTGGTCGAAATTTTCGAGGGCGAAAAATTTGTCGACATCGTGGGAGTCAGCAAGGGGCGCGGATTTCAGGGCGTAGTCAAGCGACATCACTTTGGCGGTGGTCCCAAGTCGCACGGATCCATGTTCCAGATCACGGGCTCGATCGGATCTTCGGCGTTTCCTTCGCGCGTATTCAAAGGGATGCGCATGTCGGGGCACATGGGGAATTCCCGCGTGACCCAACGTAACCTGCGCGTGCTGGGTGTCGACAAAGACGAGAATCTTTTGGTGGTGGAAGGCAGTGTGCCGGGGCCGCAGGGCGGCTACATCGTCATTACGAAAGCGAAGAAGCCACCCCGAGAGCGCCGTGGATTTGCCGGTTCAGCTACGGTTGATCCGTTGAAGGCGGCGAAGCGCGCGGCGAAGAAAGCTTAATACCTGGTAATTGGTACCGAGTACCGAGTGAGAAACAATGGCAACGATTGATATTCACGATTTGAGCGGCAAGAAGGTCGGAACCTTCGATCTGGCCGATGAAATCTTCGGCGCGGTGAATGAAGATCTGCTCTGGGAAGCGGTGAAACACTACCGCGCCGGGCAGCACCGCGGCACCCACGCCACCAAGGCCCGCTGGCAGGTTTCGGGATCGGGCAAGAAGCTGTGGAAGCAGAAGGGCACGGGACGGGCGCGTATCGGCTCGATTCGTTCGCCATTGTGGCGCCACGGCGGCACGGTGCATGGTCCGGTTCCGCGTTCCTACGACTATGCCTTCCCGCGCAAAAAGCTCTGGGGCGCGCTGCGATCGGCGCTGGCGGCCAAATTTGCCGACGGCAAACTGACCGTAGTTAACGCGTTTGAGTTGAAGGATGCAAAGACGAAACAGTTCCGCGCGGCACTCGATGCGCTGAAGGTGGAATCGACGGTGTTGATCGTGGAAGCGGCAAACGCCGGCAATCGCAATCTGGAATTGAGCTCGCGAAATATCGAAGGGCTGGAATTGATTGCGGGCAACGAAGTTCATCCTTATCACTTGCTGCGTTACGATCGCGTGATCTTCTCGCATCCCGCCATTGAGAAGTTGCAGATTACGTTGAAGGACAATTTGCCGAAACGGCAGCGCAAGCCGGAAGAGGAAAGCGGCAAGAAAACCAAGAAGGCATCGGTGGTTCCACGGAAGCGCACACGGCATGAAAAAGCAGCGGAGGTAGCCTAATGAAATCCGCATATCAGATCATTCGGCGTCCGGTGATCACCGAAAAAGGCCTGGCCATCAAAGAACTGCAGAACACGCTGGTCTTTCAGGTTGCGCCAAAAGCGACGAAAACCGAGATCAAGCAGGCGGTGCAGACGATTTTCAAGGTAAAAGTATTTTCCGTGCGTACGGCGACCTATCCCGGAAAAGAACGGCGGCGCGGAAAATTTGCCGGCTATCGTTCCGACTGGAAAAAAGCCTACGTACGGCTGCGCGCCGGCGAGAAAATGCCGGAGTACGCGCAGAATTTGTAGAAAACGGCTATCAGCTTTCAGCCGTCAGCCTTCAACAACGGTGACGGTGCAGTAAGAAAACGCTGAGAGCTGACAGCTAAGAGCTGACAGCTAAGAGCTGAGATCTGATAAGAGCTGAGATCTGATTATGGCGATCAAAACCTACCGACCGACGACCCAGACGTTGCGCTACCGCACGACGATTGTCAACGACGACATCACCACCCGGCATCCGCACAAGCCGCTGGTCGAGCCCAAGCTGCGCACCGGTGGCCGGCGCAATTCCGGCGACATGACCATGCGTTTCATCGGCGGCGGGCATAAGCGCAAGCTGCGGATCATTGACTTCAAGCGCGATAAGACCGGCATTCCCGCGACCGTGGTCAGCATCGAATACGATCCCAACCGCTCGCCGCGCATCGCGCTTCTGGCCTATGCGGATGGCGAGAAGCGTTACATCATTCAGCCGGAAGGGCTGAAGGTTGGACAAAAAGTTGTGAGCGGGCCCGAGGCCGACATTCTGGTGGGTAACGCGTTGCCGCTGCGCAATATTCCCCCGGGCACTTCCATTCATAATCTCGAACTGAAGCCGGGCAAAGGTGCGCAGATGGTGCGCTCGGCGGGCGGAGCGGCGCAACTGGTCGCCAAGGAGTCCGATTACGCGCTGGTGAAATTGCCTTCGGGCGAGACGCGAAAAGTTTCGCAGGACTGCATGGCGACCATCGGCCAGGTGGGAAATCTGGATCATGAGAACGTCACCATCGGCAAGGCCGGACGGTCGCGCTGGCTGGGCAAGAAGCCGCATAACCGCGGGGTATCGATGAACCCGGTCGACCATCCGCATGGCGGTGGCGAGGGCAAGACCTCGGGTGGAAGGCATCCGGTAACGCCGTGGGGACAGCCGACGCGGGGTTACAAGACGCGGAATAACAAGCGCACCGACAAGTTTATTGTGAACCGCAGAGGGAAGAAATAGATCAAGCGGTCGGCGAGAGCTGATGGCTGAAAGCTGAGAGCTGAATATATGGCACGTTCAACCAAAAAAGGCGCGTTCGTGGATGGCTTCCTGATGGCGCGGGTGGAAGGCATGAATTCGCGCAACGAGAAGAAGGTTCTGCGCACCTGGTCGCGGCGATCGACCGTGGTTCCTGAGATGGTGGGCCACACCATTGCGGTGCACAATGGCAAGAAGTTCATTCCGGTGTACGTCACCGAAAACATGGTCGGGCACAAGCTCGGCGAATTCAGCTTTACCCGCAACTTCAAAGGCCACTCCATGCGGGCGGCAACCGAAGTGGCGGCGAAGCCGGCGGGCATTCCGGGCGGACCGGGAGCGATCACTCCTTCGGCACCGGCGGCGCCGCCGAAGGCATAAGGGGAGACGCGAATGGAATTTCGAGCCGAAATGCGGTACTTGCGGGTCTCGCCCCAGAAGGCGCGCCTGGTACTGGAACTGATCAAAGGGCGCAAGGTGGAAGAGGCGCGGAACACGCTGCTGTTCACCAAAAAACGCGTGGCCGCGCAGGTGGGAAAGTTGCTGCAGTCCGCGCTCGATAATGCGAATTTTTTGAGCGCGGAGAAAAACCTGGATGTCGATATCGACAACCTGTACGTGAAAAATGCGATTGCAAACGACGGTCCCCGGATGAAGCGGATTCGTCCGGCGCCGCAGGGACGCGCTTTCCGTTATGTGCGCCGTATTTCGCATATCAGCCTGGTGCTGGCGGAGCGCGGCAATGGAGCCGAGCGGGGGCCGGGAGAGACGCGAACGGCTGCTGCTTCTGCCGCTCCATCCAGGCGGCGGACTCCGGTGGCCAAGAAGAAAGCGGCAGCCACGGGCAAGAAAAAGAAGACGGCTGCGAAATGATCGCGTTGAGCGGGCGTGAGCGAAGCGGGAGACCGCTTGCCATCATCCTGAGCGTTCTTCGCGAAGGATTTCACGAATGTTCGAGCAAGTTTGATTAGGAGAAGCAATGGGACAAAAAGTCCATCCTTACGGTTTTCGTCTCGGCTACACCAAGCCCTGGAAGTCGCGCTGGTTTGTGGAGCGGGATTACGACAAGCTGCTGTTTGAAGACATCAAGCTGAAGAACGAGTTGAAGGACAAGCTTAAGTCGGCGGGTGTCAGCGCCATCGAAATCGAGCGGCCCGGCAACAAGCTGCGCATCATTATTAAGACGGCCCGGCCAGGAATTATTATCGGGCGCAAGGGCGCGGAGATCGACAAGCTGAAGGGCGACCTGCAAAAGCGCACGTCGCGCGAAGTGTTTGTCGACATCCAGGAAGTTCACAAACCGGAGCTGGATGCGCAACTGGTCTCGGAAGCGATCGCGTTGCAATTGGAAAAGCGAGTCGGGTTCCGTCGCGCCATGCGCAAGGCCGTGGATTCGGCGCTGCGCTTTGGTTGCAAAGGAATCAAGGTGCGGGTGAGCGGACGGTTGAATGGAAACGAAATCGCTCGCTCGGAGTGGTATTTGCAAGGGCGTTTGCCGCTGCACACGCTTCGCGCCGACATCGAATACGGATTTTCGGAAGCCAGGACGACCTACGGCGTGATCGGCGTAAAGTGCTGGGTTTACAAAGGCGAGATTCTGCCGGCCAAGAAGCGCGAACAGACGGCAGGGGTGGGAGCGTTCTAATCAAGCTGTCAGTGATCAGCCTTCAGCCGTCAGCCAAATGGAGAAGGGTTCACTGAGAGCTGACAGCGAAAAAAAACGAAGAGCTAAGAACCGAAGAGCTAAGAACGAAGAGCTGACTTTATGTTGATGCCGAAAAAAGTGAAGTATCGCAAGCAGCAGCGCGGGCGCATGACCGGCAAGGCCTGGCGCGGAAGCACCCTGGCGTTTGGTGATTTCGGGCTGAAGGTGCTGGAGCCAGGGTGGATCACCGACCGCCAGATTGAAGCCAGCCGCGTGGCCATGACTCGCTTCGTCAAGCGCGGCGGCAAGATTTGGATCCGCGTGTTTCCCGACAAGCCGGTGACGAAGAAGCCCGCCGAGACCCGTATGGGCAAAGGCAAAGGCGCGCCCGATCACTGGGTCGCCGTGGTCCGTCCGGGAAAAATTTTGTTTGAGATGGAAGGCGTCACCATTACGGACGCGACCGAGGCCATGCGACTGGCATCGCACAAGCTTCCACTGCGCACGACTTTGGTCAAGCGCGAAACCGCGCATTAAGGAATGCCATCAGCCGTCAGCTTTAGCAAAAGCGCTGGCGGAAAAAGCTGATGGCTGAAAGCTGAGAGCGAATTTATGAAGGCGGACAAGATCAGGAATTCGACCGATGAGGAACTGCAACACCAGGGACAGGATCTGGCTGACCAGCTGTTCAAGCTGAAGTTCCAGCTGAACATGGGCCAGACCGAGAGCCTGAAGAAGATTCGCGGCCTGCGCAAAGATATCGCGCGAGTTAAAACCATTTTAGGCGAGCGCGAACGCGCCGCAACGGAGAAACGCTAATGGCGCAAAGCCCGTCCGGAAAGTCCGCGACCCCGCCGGCTGAGCAGGTGCAGGGACGCCGCAAGGAAGTTGTCGGCGAGGTGGTAGCCAACCGCATGCAAAAGACCATCGTCGTCAAGGTGACGCGAAAAAAGGCCCACCCGTTTTACGGTCGCGTGGTGGCGCGCAACAAAAAGTTTTATGCGCACGATGAGAAAAACGAAGCCCACGTGGGCGATGTGGTGCGGATTGAAGAGACCCGCCCACTTTCGAAGTTAAAACGCTGGAAGCTGAAAGACATTGTGCGCAAGACCACGCTGGTGCCCGAGATCGCTCTGGAGCGGGAGAGCAAGTAATTCGGCAAACGAACGCTGGCCCGGGATGACAGGGAACGAGGGAGATTGAAGCCATGGCCGTGATGATGAGAAGCATGCTGGAAGTCGCCGACAATTCCGGCGCCCGCAAGCTGCAGATGATTCTGCCGCTTGGCGGTTCGACCGGATTGAATGCCGGGCTGGGCGACATAATCACCGCCGCGGTAAAGGAAGCCTCACCCGATGGCCAGGTGCAGAAAGGCAAAGTGGTAAAAGCGGTGATCGTTCGAACCCGCAAGGAGCATCGCCGGCGCGACGGCACCTACATCCGCTTCGATCAGAATGCGGCCGTGTTGATCAATGATGCGGGAGAGCCGGTGGGCACGCGTGTCTTCGGTCCGGTGGCCCGGGAACTGCGCGAGAAGAGATTTTTGAAAATCGTTTCGCTGGCGCCCGAAGTCATTTAGTGCCAAGTACCGAGTACGCAGTACCTAGTAGCGAGTAGCGAGAAATAAAAATGAGAACTGTCAGCACCGAACATAAGCGAGTGGACATCCGCCGCAACGATAACGTGAAAGTGATCACCGGGCGGGATAAGGGCAAGGAAGGACGCGTGCTGCGCGTGTTTCCGAATGACGCGAAACTGCTGGTCGAGCACGTGATGATCGTAAAAAAACACGTGCGCCCCAACCCGCAACGCAACATCGCCGGCGGCATCGCCGAACAGGAGAGCCGGATCGCGATCTCGAATGTGCAACTGGTGTGTCCGACCTGCGGGCCGGTGCGCATTGGACACGAAATCCGCGGCGATCGAAAAGTGCGCGTCTGCAAGAAGTGCGGAACCACGCTGGACAAATAGCGGCCGGCCGCGGGCACTTCGGTTATGGCGCAACTCGTGGCCACGCGGCGATGGAATCGTTTCACGAACAAGGTTGAGTCACGAGCTAACAGCTCAAGAGAGATACGATGGCGAGAGATAAAGACAAAAAAGGTTCGAAGGATTCGGGGCAGGAACAAGCCAAGCCGGAGCAGGCGCGGCACAGCGCCAAGGAGCGGCCGCGGCTGCGCACGCGCTTCGACAAGGAAGTTGCGCCGGCTTTGTTGAAGGAGCTTGCGCTGAACAATGCCATGGCGGTTCCCCGGCTGAACAAGATCGTGGTCAACATGGGCATGGGCGAAGCGACGCAGAATTCGAAGATTCTCGATCCCGCCGTGAACGAATTGGGCCAGATCACCGGCCAGAAGCCCATTGTTACCAAGGCCAAGAAATCGATTGCCGCCTTCAAGGTGCGTGAAGGCCAGGCCATCGGAACCATGGTGACCCTGCGGGGCGACCGCATGTACGAATTTTTCGACCGGCTGGTGAATATTGTCCTGCCCCGCGTGCGCGACTTTCGCGGGGTCTCCACCAAGTCTTTCGATGGGCGCGGCAACTACACGCTGGGCTTGCACGACCAGTTGATTTTCCCGGAGATCTCTTACGAGAAGGTCGACAAGATGAAAGGCATGAACGTCACCATTGTGACCACCGCGGCGAATGACAACCAGGCGCGCACCTTGCTGAAACATCTGGGTATGCCGTTCCGTGCGCAATAAGAGTTTCGAAGTCGAGTTTCGAGAACAACGATTATTTTAAGGATTTCATGACTACAGCCAAACGAGTGAAGGACGCCAAGATCGAAAAGAAGTTTGAAACGGCTCGCAACAATAAAGAGAAGACACCGAAATTCTCTACCCGGCGGCATAACCGCTGCAAGATATGCGGGCGTCCGCGGGCCTATCTGCGCAAGTTCGGGCTTTGCCGGTTGTGCTTCCGCGGGCTGGCGCTGCGCGGGGAGATTCCCGGAGTCTCGAAGTCGTCCTGGTAGCAGAAAAGGCGTCGTTAGTCGCTGGTCGCTGGTCGCTGGTCGCTGGTCGTTGGTCGTTCGCCAGCCAGAGATTGATGATGGCAGCAGTTCCAAGTTGCAGCGGCGTTCCACGGGTTGTTGGCCAACGACCAACGACTAACGACTAACGACCAACGACCAACAAGCTGCCGCAGGTTCTCCGCCAGTGCGGAGCGAACGGGTGGCGAGAGGAGAAGCAAACGATGAGGTTGACCGATCCGGTCGCAGACATGCTCACGAGGGTGCGGAACGCGCTGCAGGCGCGGCACCAGAAGGTGGACGTTCCGGCTTCGCGGCTGAAGGTGGAGATTGCCCGCATCCTGAAGGAAGAGGGCTACATTTCGAACTTCAAAGCTACCGAAGAAGAGGGTCACAAGGTCATCCGCATTTATTTGAAATACGGCGCCCATAACGAGGCGGCAATTTCAAAGGCCGAGCGGGTTTCGCGCCCCGGCTGCAGGGTTTATGTGCGCCGCAGCGAGATTCCGCGGGTGCTGGGCGGAATGGGAATTAACATCCTGACCACGCCGCGCGGGGTGATGACAGGACGCCAGGCGCGCAAAGAAGGCGTGGGCGGCGAGTTGTTGTGCGAGATTTGGTAGAAAATCGCTTTTGGCTATTGGCTTTTGGCCTTTAGCTAAAAAGCCAGAGCCAAAGGCCAAGAGCTGATCTTATGTCACGAATTGGAAAAAAACCGATCCCGATCCCCAAAGAGGTGACGGTTAAACTCGAAGGCAACACTGTCCTGGTGCAAGGACCAAAGGGCAAGCTCGATACCGCCCTTCCAGCCGGCATCAAAGTTGAGCAGAAGGACGGGCACCTCGTCGCCGTGCGCGAGAACGACTCGCAGGCGGCGGTTCATGGATTGGCGCGTGCCCTGGTCAACAACGCCGTAGAGGGCGTTACCAGGGGCTGGACGCGCGACCTGGAAATCGTCGGCATCGGTTATCGCGCCGAGATGAAGGGCAAGGGGATGGTGGTGTTCAACCTGGGATACTCGCATGCCATCGAATACCCATTGCCCACCGGTGTGGACGCTGCGGTCGATCCCAAGCAGACCAAGATCTCGCTCACGGGAATCGATCGCCAGCAGGTAGGGCAGGTGGCGGCAGAGATGCGATCGCTGCGTCCGCCCGACCCGTACAAGAACAAGGGTGTGCGCTACGCGGGCGAACGATTGAAGAAGAAAGTAGGCAAGACCGGAGCGAAGTGACGCCGTTTGGCAGGCGTGAGCCCAGCGGGAGCCTGCCGGCGTCATCCTGAGCGAATGCGAAGGATCTCTGTGCTGTTGGCCGGCATGCTGACGAAGGACAGACTATGTTTACCAGGAAATCGAAGAATCAGAAGCGCGGGCACATTCATGATCGCATCCGTAAGAAGATGCAGGGCACGGCGGAGCGCCCGCGGTTGAATGTCTACCGTTCGTTGAACCACATTTACGTCCAGGTCATCGACGACTTGCACGGACAGACGCTGGTTTCCGCGAGTTCCGCCGAGGGCGAGAAGGAAAATCGACGCACCGGCGGCAACGTAGCTGCGGCCAAGACCGTGGGCAAAACCATTGCTGAGCGGGCCAAGGCTAAGGGCGTGAGCAAAGTGGTTTTTGACCGCGGTGGCTACATTTATCACGGCCGCGTGAAAGCGCTGGCCGATGCGGCGCGCGAAGCAGGATTAGAATTCTAATCGCTCTTAAGCTTTTGGCTTTTAGCTGTTCGCTAAAACGCCAGGAGCCGGGAGCTAAAGGCTAGGTTTTTTAAAATGCCAACCGTTATCAAGAAGCTGGATGCAAATTCGTATCAGTTGAAGGACCAGGTCGTGGCCATCAATCGTGTCACCAAAGTGGTTAAGGGTGGCAAAAACCTGTCGTTCGCGGCGTTGGTGGTGGTCGGCGACCCGTCAGCCGCGGTGGTCGGCCATGGAGCGGGCAAGGCCAAGGAAGTTCCGCAGGCCATTCGCAAGGCCATCGAATCGGCGAAGAAGAATTTGATCAAGGTCAACCTGACTCAGACCTCGATTCCGCACTTGATTCTTGGACGCTACGGCTCGGGCAAGGTTCTGCTGAAGCCCGCGCCTGAAGGAACCGGAGTAATCGCGGGGGGCGCGGTGCGCGCGGTCATGACTTCGGTGGGAATTCAGAATGTGCTGACCAAATCGATTGGCACCACCAATCCGCACAATGTGATCAAGGCGACCTTCGATGCCCTGCGTCACCTGAAGAGCCGGGAGAGCGTTGCCGCCATGCGCGGCAAAGTTGCGCAGGAGTTGTAGGCGAAGCCGTATCCAGTAGCGAATTTTTGAGGAATTTATCGATGACAACGAAAAAGCCGAAAGCGGTTCATGGAAAGATTCACCTCAAGTGGGTGCGTTCCGCCATTTGCGCTCCGGTGAAGCAAAAACTGGTCGTGAAGGGTTTAGGATTTACCCGGTTGAATCAGGTGATTGAGCGTCCGGATAATCCGGCGATTCGTGGCATGGTTGCCAAGGTTCCTCATCTGGTGGAGATTTTGCAATAACGGTCAGTTTTCAGCGATCGGCCCTCAGCGTAAATCGCGCTGGCTGAACGCTGATTTCGGATGGCTGATTTCGGAGTGGCTGGGAGCTTATTTATGAATTTATCCAATATTCGAGCACCCAAGAAGGCGTCGGAGAAGCGCAAGCGCGTAGGGCGCGGCATGGGCTCCGGCATGGGCAAGACCTCCACTCGCGGACACAAGGGCCAGCGCTCGCGCACTGGTTCGCGCATGATCCGCGGCTTTGAAGGTGGCCAGATGCCGCTGCACCGCCGCATGCCCAAGCGCGGCTTCACCAACATCTTCCGCAAGGAATTTAACATTGTCAGCCTGGAACGGTTGGCGGCGCTGGGCGCCGACTTGCACGCCGCACCTATCACGCCCGACGTGCTGCGCAAAGCGGGCGTCATCAAGGCCAAGCATCCGGTAAAAATTCTGGGAGATGGCGAACTGACGGTTGCCATCACTGTGCACGCCCACAAATTCTCCAAGTCGGCGCAGGAAAAAATCACCAAGGCAGGCGGCAAGGTTGAGGTCTTGCAGTAATGTTTGAAAAGCTGGCGAACATCTTTCGCATTCCAGACCTGCGCAAGCGCATTCTGTTTACGCTGGCCATGCTCGCAATCTACCGGCTGGGCGGACATCTTCCCACGCCCGGAGTGAATTTTCTCAAGCTGGAGCAGGCTTTCAGTCAAAATGCGGGTTCGCTGCTCGGCTTTGTGGACTTGTTTTCCGGCGGCAATCTTCGGCGCATGACCATCTTTGCCCTGGGCATCATGCCCTACATCACGGCATCGATCATTCTCCAGCTTTTGACCGTCGTCTATGAGCCGCTCGCCAAGCTGCAAAAAGAAGGCGAACTGGGGCGCAAGAAGATTACCGAGTGGACTCGCTACATCACCATCATGCTGAGCGCGATCCAGTCGTTCGGCATCGCCATCGGCCTCGAGAAAGCGGGAGACTTTGTTTTGCACCCGGGGATCCCGTTCATCCTGATGACCATGCTGACCCTGACTGCTGGCAGCACCTTCGTCATGTGGCTGGGCGAGCAGATTACCGACCGCGGGATCGGCAACGGCATGTCGCTGCTGATCTTTGCCGGCATTGTGGTGGGCCTGCCGCGGGGCGTGCAGGACCTTCTGGAAAAAGCGAAGAGCGGAACCTGGGGAGCGATCACCCCGGTGCTGATGGCCGGCCTGATCGTTTTCATGATTGCAGTGGTGGCGTTCATCGTATACGTCGAGCGCTGCGAACGTCGCCTCCCGGTGCAGTACGCCAAGCGTGTGGTGGGACGCAAAGTCATGGGCGGCCAATCCACTCACCTGCCGTTGCGGGTGAACGCAGGCGGAGTAATGCCGGTGATCTTCGCGTCTTCTATTCTTACGCTGCCGCAGACCATCGGCTACGGAGTCAAGAACAGCCGCTACTTCGGCGATCTGTTTCGCATGCTGGGTTGGGGCGAGCCGCTCTATACCTTGATGTATGCCATTGGCATCATTTTCTTCGCCTATTTTTACGTTTCAATCGTCTTTAATCCCAGTGAAGTTGCCGACAATATGCGCAAGTATGGCGGCTTCATTCCGGGCATCCGTCCGGGCAAGCGCACCGCCGATTACATCAATGAAGTTATGACTCGCATTACCCTGGTGGGCGCACTGTACCTGATCATCATTTCGTTTATTCCCGAGTGGATGATCGCCGGCATTCACCTGAACCATTTGCCGTTCTGGCTCGGAGGCACGATGTTTGAGCGGCTTCCGGTGTGGGTGACCAACGGCCTGGGAGTGAATTTTTATTTTGGCGGAACCTCGCTGCTGATCGTAGTGGGCGTGGCCATGGATACGGTTACACAGGTCGAGGCGCAACTGATCATGCGGCATTACGATGGGTTCACGCCGC
This sequence comes from uncultured Acidobacteriota bacterium, assembly GCA_963756015.1. Lineage (GTDB taxonomy): Bacteria > Acidobacteriota > Terriglobia > Terriglobales > Acidobacteriaceae > Sulfotelmatobacter. Next base: position 3,983,958 of record CAVWMB010000006.1, on the reverse strand, counting down.
GCAGCGGACGCATTCGCGGCCGCCGCAACTGGTCCTAGGAATTTTGGAATTGAGTAATTTGGTAATTTCGTAAATTAAGGAATCGGGCTGCTGCCCGGTTGCTAAATTACAAATGGTTCGTGCTGGGGTTGCTGCACCTGGAAGCCTTCTACGAGGCCAGCCGGGAACACTGTTCGGGAGGCTTTGGCCAACTCGATGGCGCAGGAAACCTCACGTGATGTGGGTCCCGTAGTTCTGCTTGGCCCGCCGGGCGCCGGTAAAGGCACGCAGGCCAAGCGCATCATGGAACGGTATCTGATTCCACAGATCTCCACCGGAGATCTCTTGCGGTACAACGTAGCTCAGGGCACGGAACTGGGCTTGGTCGCCAAGGCGGTCATGGACCGGGGAGAGTTGGTTTCCGACGATCTGGTCTGTGAAATCGTCCGGCGAAGGCTGAAACAGCCCGACTGCAAGCGGGGTTATATTCTGGACGGCTTTCCGCGGACCGCGGCGCAAGCGGGATGGTTGGATGCACTGCTCGATGACCGGCTCTTTGATAATTCGCGGCCGACCCGGGCCTGGCCGATTGTGATCCGGCTGGACGTGGATTATAATCAGTTGTTGCTCCGGATTACTGGACGCCGTTCTTGTCCCACCTGCGGGCGGATCTACAACGTCTACTTCCAGCCGCCTCGCGTCGATGAAATCTGTGATGTCGATGGGTCGAAGCTGGTAACCCGCAATGACGACAGGTTGGAAGTGATTCAGCCCCGTTTGGCAGCTTATCAGGAGCAGACTGCGCCGGTTGCGGACTACTACCAGCGTACGGGAAGATTGATCTCGGTGAATGGCGATCAGCCGGTGAACGAGGTCACGGCGCGGATTTTCAGGATCCTCGAAGATCATCACGCTTAAGATTGAGGAATGGCGATCGTTTGCAAATCGGCGTCGGAAATTGAGCGCATGCGGCACAGCGGCCGCATCGTGCGCCAGGTGCTCGATGAAGTGCGCGCCATGGTGGCGCCAGGGGTCACGACCATGGACCTGGAACGCGCCGCCGAGAAAAAGATCAGCGAACTCGGGGCCAAGCCGGCGTTCAAGGGATATTACGATTATCCCTGCGTGTTGTGCACTTCGGTGAACGATGAGATCGTGCACGGCATTCCGTCGGAAAAACGGGCGCTCAAGGAAGGCGACATCGTTTCCATCGATTGCGGAGTGGTTCTCGATGGATATTATGGCGATGCCGCCATCACGGTTCCAGTCAGCGAGTCGGTGAAGCCGGAGTTGCGCAAACTGCTTACCGTGACCGAGGAATCGCTGTACCGCGGCATCGAACAGGCGCGAGTCGGAAACACGATTGGCGATGTCGGAGCGGCGGTGCAGGAGCATGTGGAAGCTGCGGGCTTTAGCGTGGTTCGCGATTTCGTGGGACACGGCATCGGTACGCGCTTGCACGAAGAGCCGCAAATTCCGAACTTCGGGGCCCGCGGTCACGGCGCGAAATTGCGCGAAGGCATGGTTTTGGCCATCGAACCGATGGTGAACTACGGTAAGCCGGAAGCCCGCGTGCTTGGAGACAAGTGGACAGCGGTGACGGTGGATGGCAGTTTCAGCGCGCATTTTGAGCACTGCGTCGCCGTTACCAAAGATGGCCCGGTTATTTTGACGAAGTAAGACTTTTCGGCGAAGAACCAATAGCTGAAGCTGACGGCGGATAGCTGAAAGCTCTGAGAGGTGCATGAGCAAAGAAGACGCGATTGAAGTGATGGCGGTGGTGCTGGAACCCCTGCCAAACGCCATGTTCAAGGTGGAACTGGAGAACAAGCACCAGGTGCTGGCGCATGTCTCCGGCAAGATGCGCAAGAACTTCATTCGCATCCTGCCCGGCGACAAAGTGGCGGTGGAGCTTTCGCCCTACGACTTAAATCGCGGCCGGATTGTTTATCGCTACAAGTGACGCCACTTAGCCAGGGGTCCGAGCCGGGCTGGCGTCATCCTGAGCGGAGCGAAGGATCTCGCGTGGAGCGAGTGAGAGTGGAAACGAACTTATGAAAGTACGAGCATCGGTAAAGAAAATCTGTGACAAGTGCAAAGTGATCCACCGCAAAGGTGTAGTGCGGGTGATCTGCGTCAACACAAAACACAAACAGCGGCAGGGCTAGCAGCTTTTGGCTTTTCGCTCTTGGCTTTTAGCTAAGGGCCAAAGGCGCGAAAGTTCAAGAGCCAGGAGAATTTATGGCACGTATCGCAGGCGTCGATTTACCGCGCCAGAAACACATCAACATCGCGCTCACCTACATCTACGGCATTGGGCACCCTCGCGCCGGCAGCATTTTGGACGAGGCCAACGTGGATCCCATGAAAAAGGTTCAGGACCTCAGCGAAGAGGAAGTCAACCGAATCCGCACCGTGATTGAGGCGCAAGGAATGGTGGAAGGCGACCTGCGCAAGGAAGTTTCGATGAACATCAAGCGGCTCATCGAAATCGGCTCCTATCGCGGCTTCCGTCACCGCCGCAACCTGCCGGTTCGCGGTCAGCGTACCCACACCAACGCGCGCACCCGCAAAGGCCCGCGCAAAGGCACGATCGCGCAGAAGAAGAAGGCTACGGCAAAAACGTAAATCCGCTATTGGCTTTTGGCTCTTGGCCTCTGGCTTGGAGCTAATCGCTAATAGCTAAGAGCTTAAGAGCGAAGAGCGAATTTATGGCAAAACCAGCAGCAGCGGGCGGCACCGCCGCACCGGAGAAAAAAGGCAAGAAGAAAACCTTCAAGAAGAAGGAGCGCAAGCACGTCCCACATGGACTCTGCTATGTGCAGGCCTCCTTCAACAACACCATCGTGACCATTACCGACATGAACGGGAACGTTCTGTCGTGGAAGAGTTCAGGGTCGCTCGGTTTCCGCGGATCGCGCAAAGGCACGCCCTTCGCCGCGCAGCAGGCCGCCTCGAACGCGGCCAACATGGCGCGCGATCATGGTGTGCGCAGCGTGGATGTTCGCGTGAGTGGACCCGGTTCCGGCCGTGAGTCGGCGGTCCGCGCCCTGGCGTCGTCCGGCATCGAAGTCCGATCGATTCGCGACGTAACGCCCATCCCGCACAACGGATGCCGTCCGCCGAAGAGAAGAAGAGTGTGAACAACGTCGTTGGTCGTTGGTGGTTAGCAAAATCTCAACGGCGATCGACCAATGGTCAATAACTAAACGACAGATTTTCGTCCGGGACGAAGGGTGAAGCCAAACCCGTAAACCGGTCATCTAAAAGGAGAACAACTTGGCCCGTTATACCGATGCAGTTTGCCGTCTATGCCGCCGCGAGGGCATGAAGCTTTTCCTCAAAGGCGCGAAGTGTTTCAGCGATAAGTGTCCCATCGAAAAGCGCAACTTCGCTCCCGGACAACATGGGAAGGACCGCAAGGCCAAGATTGTTGGCTACGGCCTGCAGTTGCGCGAAAAGCAGAAAGCCAAACGAATCTACTTCACCCTCGAAGGCCAGTTCCGCAATTACTTCGAGAAGGCTGCGCGCACGCGCGGCGTTACCGGTGAGTTGCTTCTGCAGCAGCTGGAGCGGCGTTTGGACAACGTAGTCTTCCGTCTTGGCTTCGCCCAATCGCGGCGCCAGGCACGCCAGTTGGTGCGGCATGGACACGTCGCGGTGAACGGCAAGAAGGTCAACATTCCTTCTTATCAAGTCAGCGCGGGCGAAGAGATCTCGATTCGCGAGAACAGCAAGAAGCTGGTGATCCTGGAAATGGCCAAGGAGTTCGCCAGCCACGGCACGCAGCCGAATTGGCTGGAAGTGAATCGCGATAATTACACCGCGAAAGTGTTGTCATTGCCCAAACGCGAAGATATTCAGCTGCCGGTCAATGAGCAGTTGATCGTGGAGCTTTATAGCAAGTAACGGAACAATTACCAAACTTTTTGGTCCACATTTCGAGCCAGATCAGCCTTTTCTGACGCCGACCTGAGTTGGACCACTCAGCGAGTCAGGATCGAGCCAAACGGCCGAAGGAGAAACACATGCTTTGGAAAGGTTTTCAGAAGCCGAAACGTCTCGCAGTCGATACCTCAACCCTCACCGACAAGTACGGAATTTTCTGGGCGCAGCCTTTTGAGCGCGGCTTTGGCACTACCGTGGGCAATGCCCTGCGCCGCGTGCTGCTGAGTTCGATCGAAGGAGCGGCCGTCACCGCTGTAAAAATGGAAGGTGTGCTGCACGAATTTCAATCGATCCCCGGCGTCGTTGAAGACGCAACCGACATCATCCTCAACCTGAAACAGATTCCCTTCAAGCTGGCCGGCGATGCGCCGAAAGCCATCTATCTGCGCGCCGATCAGCCGGGCGTGGTCACCAGCGGCATGATCGAAGCCGATGGCGACGTCGAGGTTCTCGATAAGGATGTTTACATCGCCACGGTCAGCGAAGGCGGCAAGCTCGACATGGAAATGCGCCTGAAGCGCGGCCGCGGCTACACCTCCGCCGACAAAAACTTCGACGAAGATCTCGGCATCGGATTTATTCCTATCGATTCCGTGCACTCCCCGGTGCGTAAGTGCAACTACACGGTCGAAGCTGCGCGTCTCGGGCAAATCACCGACTACGACAAGCTCACGCTGGAAGTGTGGACCAACGGCTCCATTACTCCGGCGGATGCCATCGGGCTCTCTGCGAAATTGATGAAGGACCACATGAACATCTTCATCAACTTCGAGGAAGAAATCGAAACTGGCACGTCGTCGTCGGATGACCGCAAGCCTGAGATTCACAACGAGAACCTGAACCGTTCCGTCGAGGAGCTCGAACTCTCGGTGCGCAGTTACAACTGCCTGAAGAATGCAAATATCCAGACCATCGGCGAGTTGGTGCAGAAGACAGAATCGGAAATGCTCAAGACCAAAAACTTCGGCCGCAAGTCGCTGAATGAGATCAAGGAGATTCTTTCCTCGATGGGTTTGAGCCTGGGCATGAAGATCGACGAGCATGGCAACGCTGTGCCCGGGCCCACCTCAAATCTGGTTCTTCCAGCTTCGGCCTACGGACCGGACGATCAGCTGTAGGCGATCAGTCGTAACGATCAACGGTAGGCGATCAGCTGTAATGGTTGCTTTCTCATCCTGAGGAGGGCATTTTGCCGCCGAAGAATTTGCTTTCTGCTTTGCGTCGGAAGGACTTGCTTTGAAGGGGCGCGGCTTTAGCCGCGCCGCTCAAGCTTAGATTAAGCGGGCTTTAGCCCCTGAGGGTTTCTCATGCGTCACAAGGTAGCAGGCTACAAACTCGGACGGAACACCGCGCACCGGCGCTCGCTGCTGCGGAACCTGGTCACATCAGTGATTGTCGAAGAACGGATCGAGACCACCGTTCCCAAGGCCAAGGCTGCGCGCCCGATTGTCGAGAAGATGATCACCCTCGGCAAGCGCGGCGACCTCGCGGCCCGCCGTCTCGCGTCGGCGTATCTCATGACCGATGAGGCGTTGGTGAAGTTATTTGACACCGTCGGTCCACGCTTCGGCGACCGCGACGGAGGCTACACACGCATTATCCGCACCGGCTGGAACAAGGGCGATGGCGCCGACAAGGCGTTTCTCGAACTGCTGGGCAGCGAAAAAGTGCTGGACGAGAAGCGCGAAAAACGCGCCGAAGCCCGCGCCAAGAAAGCGGCGGAAACCAAAAAGGCAATGGAAGATGCCGAGGCGCAAGCCCAGCACGATGGCGGCGTCGAACCCACCAAGGATCACGAAGAAGATAAGAAAGAGTAGTTTTTGGGTGGCGCAGCGCTTCCTGCGCTGCGACTCGAGATCGCTGTTTGACGATCATCAGGCACGGCGAAAGCCGTGCCTTTTTTGCTTCGCTGGTGCGCTTTTGACCGGGCGACGCCGCACCCAAACGCGCGATTGCCACCATCCCAGCCTTGATACTCCGCCCGTACATGTCCTTCCGCGTCTCACGCCGGTAATCTTGCCGTAAACTGCCAACCTTATAAACTCTCTTTCAGGGTCACAAATTAAAGATGGGTTTCACTCGCACACAGCTCGGCATTGCCGTCGGCGTTGGGGCGCTGCTGGTCTTTGGATTTCTCGGCTATATCTGGTGGCTGAGCAATCAAGGACCAGTGCTGGCACGCTCCGAAGACCGCGATCCGCTAAGCGGTCTGCCGGTCAGCATTCGCATGAATCCGCTGCGCGACCGCACCATTGAGCACAGCGCCAATAAATTTCTCCGGGAGTTGCGCGACGGACATTGCGACCAGTTGCTCTCGGTGTGGGAGCACGACTACCACAAGAAATATGCCCACTTCATCTGCGACTCTGAAGCGAAGCATCCTTTGCTCTCCTGGGAGCTTGCCGAGTGGGAGAGCGCTCCGCCCCTCACCATTCTCCACTACCGCGGCAAACGACTGAACAGCCCAAGCCAATCCGGCACCTACCAGGAACTCTTCACCGTCACTACCGAAGACAAAAACGGTCAGTGGGTGGTCACTAAGTACGACGCGATGTACTAGGAACGGCCGTAACTTTTCCGCTTCCAGTTCCACCACAAAAAAATCAGCAACTGCGCCGCAATTCCGGCACAAGTATCGAGCACAACGTCCTGCCATCTCCCGGTACGGGATGGGATAAAACTCTGGTGCCACTCATCCAGGCTGGCTACGATTGCAGTGCCCAGAACCGCGATGCTCGCCCAACGCGGCGTCCACTTTGCATCGTCCATTGCGGGTAGCGTTGCTCGCCACGCGCGGAAAAGCAGAACACACAGAATGCCATAGCCAACAACGTGGCCGCCCTTGCGAATGTAAAAGTGCCAGTACTCAAACCGCACCCAATTCATGCCAAAAAGAAAGTGCAACAGGGGATAGAGAATCCGGCTGGTATGGGCCGAAGAAAGCATGGAGGTCGATTCAATGGCAATCACGATAAGCCAGAGAATGGCGGCGATCCACGCCTTCAAAATATTTTGCCGATCGGAGTTCAAGCGTGCAGGTTACTCGACGCCATAGTTGGGAGCCTCCCGGGTAATCATGACATCGTGAACGTGACTCTCGCGCAGTCCGGCGCCGCTGATGCGGACGAACCGCGTTTTTTGCAGCAGTTCGGAGATGGTTGCACAGCCGCAATAACCCATCCCGGATTTCAATCCGCCCACCATCTGATGCACGATCATCGCCACCGATCCGCGGTAAGGTACACGACCTTCAATGCCTTCGGGAACAAGTTTGCCCAGGCGGTTGGATTCGCCATCGATCGAAGCAACCGCGGCCGAGGAATCACCCTCGGTGTTCTGGAAGTATCGTTCGCTGGAGCCCTGAGCCATGGCGCCGATCGAACCCATGCCGCGATACGATTTGAACGAACGGCCCTGATAAAGAATCAGCTCGCCCGGACTTTCGTCGGTGCCGGCAAACAGTGAACCGATCATCACCGCGCTCGCTCCCGCGGCAAGAGCTTTCGTGACGTCGCCGGAGTACTTGATGCCTCCATCGGCGATGATTGGAATGCCTGCATCCTTGGTAGCGCGAAAAGCTTCGGCAATGGCGGTGATCTGCGGCACTCCGGCGCCAGTTACCACGCGCGTCGTGCAAATCGAACCGGGGCCAATGCCAACTTTAATTCCGTCGGCCCCGGCCCGCGCCAGTTCGCAGGCGCCGTCAAAAGTGGCCACGTTGCCCGCCAGCAGTTGCATCTCGGGCAGCTTCGACTTCACCAACCTCACGGCTTCGAGCACTTTAGTCGAGTGTCCATGCGCGCTGTCGATGGCCAACACATCCACTTTGGCCTCCGCCAATTCCTGCGCCCGCTCCAGAAAATCCCCGGTGGCGCCGATGGCCGCTCCCACGCGCAGGCGGCCATGAGAATCCTTGGCGGCATTGGGATACTTTAGTTTCTTCTGAATGTCTTTTACGGTAATCAATCCCTTGAGGTTGTACTTGTCGTCGACGACGAGCAATTTTTCGACGCGGTGTTCGTGAAGAATTTCCTCCGCATCTTTTAGCGTGGTGCCCACCGGAACGGTGATCAGGTTTTTCTTGGTCATCACGCGATCGATGGGAATGTCGAATCGGGATTCGAAACGCAGGTCACGATTGGTTAAAATGCCGACCAACTTCCCTTGCTCGGTGATGGGCACTCCGGAAATCTTGTATTTGCGCATAACCTCGAGCGCATCGCTCACTTTGTCGCTCGGCGACATGGTGACCGGGTCAACGATCATGCCGCTCTCCGACCGCTTCACTTTATCGACTTCATTCGCCTGCTGCTCGATGCTGAGGTTGCGATGGATGATGCCAATCCCGCCCTGCTGGGCGAGCGCAATCGCCATATGCGATTCGGTAACCGTGTCCATGGCAGCGCTCACGATCGGAATATTCAGGCTGATATTGCGTGTGAGTTGAGTCTGGGTGGTTGCGGTCGCTGGAATTACATCGGAGCGCGCGGGTAAGAGGAGAACATCGTCAAAAGTGAGCGCTTCGGGCACCGGAAAATGAATCATAAGTTTCTCTGGAATTCTTCCGCCGTGAGGATGATCTTCATTCTAGAGAGGGGGCAGGAATTCGGCAAATGGTCCACAATCCGGCCGCCTTTTTGTCATCCGCTTGCGAAGTGCCGTTCACTATCCGTTGCCAAGATGTTGCCAAGATGAAGATGTGCCATAAAAATATTCCAATTCGGAAATCGCGGTCTGGGCATGGCGGCGCATTAAGAAGCGGCGACCTTCCGGAGGCGTTCTCTACTATCCGGGGCTGTTTGTCTTTTACCCCCGACCCAGCGTATATTAGAAAACTGAGAACTGTTGTGTAGTACCAGCATTTGGCGAAGCACACCAGTGGGCGCAAGCCCACTTTTTCGTTGCGGAGAAATCCGCCGGTGAGCGGAACTGCAAGTTATTGGATGCATGGCACTTGAGCTTGATCGCGTACGAGACATTGCTGAGCGGGTAGCCACCTCGAGCGGGCTGGAAGTGGTCGAAGTGGAGTTTCGCGGGCGTGGCAAAGCCCGAATGCTGCGCGTGTTTCTGGATAAGCCCGGAGCCGCCAGTGGCGATCCGCTGGCTGGAGTGACGCATGGGGATTGCGCCAACTTCAGCCGCGAATTTGGCACCATCCTCGATGTTGAGGATGCAATCGCTGGCAGCTATACGCTCGAAGTTTCGTCGCCGGGATTGGATCGCAAGCTTACCAAGGCATCTGATTTTGAGCGCTTCACCGGAAGCCGGATGAAGGTGATGACGCGACAACCGGTGAATAACAACCGGTATTTCGAAGGCCGGCTGGAGAGTTTTCGCGAAGGCCGGTTGACGCTCGACCTGAGCATTGCGAGCAAGAAATCGCGCAAGAGAATGGGCGCGGCTGCGGATGAAGGGCAGAAAATCGGCATCGAATTCGCCAACGTGGAAAAGGCGAACCTGGTGCCCGAGTTGTAGTTGCGAGTACGTAGTACTCAGTCCCGGGTGCTGATTGCGACTGGGTATTGTGTGCAAACTCTTTAGACGAGTTCGGTTGGGCTGGTAACAGGTACTGGCCACCAGGAACTGATTTATGGCAAGTGAGATCTACAACACGATTGACGCATTGAGCCGCGAAAAAGGGATCGACCCGCAGATTGTGGTCAGCGCGGTGGAAGATGCCATTGTGATGGCGACGCGCAAGTACTACAAGACCCAGGAAAACCTGCGCGCCGAACTGGATAAAGAAACCGGCAAGATCAATGCCTACGCCGTGAAGACGGTGGTGGAAACGCCGGAACAGGTGGAAGATCCCGCGCTGCAAATCACGCTGGAAGATGCGCGCAAGACGAATCCGAGTTTGGAAGTTGGCGGAGAGTTGCGCATTCCGAAGGTCACGGAAGGAATTCTGGGGCGCATCGCGGCACAACTGGCGAAGCAGGTGATCTTTCAGAAAGTGCGTGAGGCCGAACGCGACACGGTTTACAACGAGTACATCGGGCGCGTGGGCGAAGTGGTAAACGCTACCGTCAAGCGTGTAGAAGGGCCGGATGTGATCTTCGACATCGGCAAGGCGGAAGCGCGCATGCCGCGCAAAGAGCAGTCACGGCTGGAATCGTTTGCCATCGGCGAGCGGGTACGAGTGGTGATTGCGCGTGTGGAAAGAGCGTCAAAGGGTCCGGGCGTAGTGGTGTCGCGCGCCGTTCCTGATCTGGTGCAGCATTTATTCCAGACTGAAGTGCCGGAGATTTACGACGGCACGGTGGTGATTCGCGCCATTGCCCGCGAAGCCGGCGAACGCACGAAAATCGCCGTCATGTCGAAAGATAAAGATGTCGATGCCGTCGGCGCCTGCGTGGGCATGAAGGGGATGCGAGTGCAATCGATCATTCGCGAACTTCACGGAGAAAAGATCGACATCATTGAGTATCACGAAGATGCCGTGACCTTCGCCGAAAAAGCGTTGCAGCCGGCAAAGGTAAGCAAGGTTACGGTGGTCGATTCCGGCGGCAAGCATCTGGAAGTTGTGGTCGACGACAGCCAACTCTCCCTGGCCATCGGCAAGAAAGGCCAGAACGTGCGGCTGGCGGCGAAGCTGCTGGGATGGAAGATCGACATCAAGAGCGAGGAAGAAAAGCGCCAGGAAGTTGAGCAGCAGATGTCGGCAATGGTGCCGCAAACTTCCACGCCGCTGGAGAGTGTGCCTGGCTTAGGCGACGGATTGGTGGAGAAGCTGAATGCCGCGGGAGTGACCACCGTCGAATCCTTGGCCGATATGACGCCCGAGCAACTGGAGGCGATCGAGGGAATCGGTCCAAAGACAGTGGAAAAAATCAGCCTTGCGGTGAATAATTACTTTGCCAGCCTGGAGCAGGGCGAAGTTGCTGGTGAAGGGGAAGTCCCAGAGTTGGAAGCGGGTGAAGTTGCCGGAGATGTCGTTTCCGCCGAAGTGGCGGGCGGCGAAGCGGCTGCTATCGTCGACGAAAGCGCATCGCCTGCAGAGTCCGCCAGTGAGGTACAAGCTTCTGCCGAAGAGGGCGAAGACCCGGCGGAGCGTCCCGATGAGCAGCCCGCTCCCGAAGAGGAATCCTCTTCCGGAACCAGAGAATAATCATGGCACGCTGGGATAAGTTCAATAGCGTGAGAGCAAAGAAATTAACTCCGTGAGGTCGCAATGATGACCTAACTAAAACGCGGAGATACGAAAGGCCGGATGAGTAAGGTTCGAATTAACGATCTTGCCCGAGAGCTGGAAGTGAAGAGTAAAGCTATTCTCGACACGCTTCCGCTGGTCGGAGTGACTGAGAAAAAAACCCACTCCAGTTCTCTGGAAGAGCATGAAGCGGAGAAGGTACGTCTCTACCTCCGCTCCTCGGCGGAAGGCTCGTCTCAGGCCGGCAAATCCAGCTCCCGCTCGCTTCGCGGCGAAGAAGAAATCAAAACTAAAATTGATCTGTCGAACATTTCCCGGCCGGGAGATGTGTTGAAGGCAATTACCCAGCGCAAAGAAGCCGTAGCCCCGCCGCCAGCGCCGCGTCCGGTCGCGCCTCCTGCAGTGCAAGCGCCGGAAAAGCCTGCCGCAGCGCCTCCGGCTGCGGTGAGCCATCCCACAACGGTTGCGCCCGCGGTGACCAAGCCGGTTACACCCGTTCCCTCGACGATTGCCCCTCCGGCTCCTCCGGTGATTCCTGTGCGCCCGGTGGCTCCAGCCCCGTCGCCATCCGCGCCCGTGACTGCAACTCCGGTGAGACTTGTCACTCCCCCGCCCGCGATTCAGGCTCCTCCTGCAGCGCCTCCGGTCGCTTCAGTAAGCGTGCCTCCGGCGGCTCCGATCGCGGCGCGTCCCGCAGTCGCTCCGCCTCCGGCGCCGCGCATGATTGTTCCCCAGACCGGCCCGCGTCCAGTCTATAAAGCGCCGGTTCGGCCTGCCCCGCCGCCAGTACAGCCCGGTGTTCCGATCGGTGGCGCAATGCGTTCCGCACCTGGACGCCCCGTCCCCGGCCAGCCAATTTTTCAACGCCGTCCGCCAGTCGCCGGCGGGGGTCCGCCGCGTCCGCCGCTGCGTCCCGGTGAGCGCCGGCCCATGCATCCCACGCGACAATCGCCCGCAGGGGCGCGTCCTCTCGGGGTCGGCCCGGCTCTTCCGCCTCCGGGAACTACGCGGCCAGGCAGCCGTCCGGGCGGTCCGGCGCGACGGCCCGGCCAGCGCTACGTTCCGCGTGGTGTGAAGGAAGGCCCGATGAAGGGCTATACGCCGCCTCCGCGCATGGTGGTGTCGAATGAGCCCCAGCCGATCACTCGCAGCATTACGATTGCAGAAGGTATCAGCGTAAAGGATCTCGCGGAAAAGCTGGAGATACGCGCCAAGGATCTAATTTCGCGGCTGCTCTCGAAGGGCGTCTTCGCCACCATCAATCAAACTCTCGACGCAGAGCTGGCCAGTGAAATGGCGCGTTTCTTCGGCGCGGATACGAATGTAATCACTTTCGAAGAACAGACAGCGAAGGAGGTCGATGCCGCCGCTGCCAGCGAAGAGGCCATTCCTGAGACTGGCATTCGTCCGCCCGTGGTTACGATCATGGGACACGTCGATCACGGGAAAACTACTCTGCTCGACTCCATTCGGGTCACGAATGTTGCCGAAGGCGAAGCCGGAGGCATCACGCAACACATCGGTGCCTACAAAGTTCGCATTACTGACAACGAATCGCCGGCGTTCGGGCGCGAGATCGTGTTTCTCGATACCCCCGGTCACGAAGCCTTCACCCGCATGCGGTCGCGCGGGGCCAGAGCCACTGACATTGTGGTGCTGGTGGTTGCGGCCGATGACGGAGTGATGCCGCAAACCCTCGAAGCCATCGATCACGCGCACGCTGCCGAGGTTCCTATCATTGTTGCCGTCAACAAGATCGATAAGCCGGATGCCCTGCCCGATCGCGTCAAAAAACAGCTTGCCGATCGCGGCTTGGTTCCCGAGGAGTGGGGCGGCAAAACCGTTTTCGTCGATGTTTCGGCGAAAAAGAAAACCAATCTGAATCTGCTGATGGAAATGATCTGCCTGGTGGCCGATCTTGGCGAACTGAAAGCCACGCCCGAGCGCGCCGCCACTGGCGTGGTGCTCGAAGCAAAGCTCGATCGCGGCCGCGGTCCGGTGGCCACCGTGCTGGTGCAGAACGGAACCCTGAACGCGGGCGACAATTTCGTCGTCGGCAACGTGTATGGCAAAGTGCGCGCCATGTTTGACGATCGCGGCGCGCAGTTGCAAACCGCTCCCCCTTCCACTCCTGTGGAAATTATCGGTATTGAAGCCCTGCCGCAAGCCGGCGATCAGTTCGTTGTGGTTGCTGATCGCGACAAAGCTCGCGGCATCTCCGAATACCGCGAGCAGAAGTCGCGCGAAGCGGCTCTGGCCAAGAGTTCCCGCGTATCGCTGGAAGGACTAGCGGAGCAGATCAAGTTCGCCGGAACCAAAGAACTCAACGTCATTCTGAAGGGTGACGTGCAGGGCTCGGTGGAAGTGATCACCGATCTCTTGACGAAGCTGTCGAACGACAAAGTGCGGCTGAAGCTGCTGCGCTCCGGCGTAGGCGCGATCACTGAGACAGACGTTCTGCTGGCCTCAGCCTCGAACGCGATCATCATCGGCTTTAACGTGCGTCCGGAGCGCAAGGCCCAGGAAATTGCCGAGCAGGAAAAAGTCGACATTCGCCTGCACTCGATCATTTACGAACTGCAGGATGAGATCAAGCGCGCGATGAGCGGCTTGCTCGAACCTACGATCAAGGAACACTACCAGGGCCGCGCCGAAGTGCTGAATGTCTTCCGCATCCCGAAAGTGGGAACCGTGGCCGGTTGCAGAGTAAGCGATGGCCTGGTGAAGCGCGACTCCGAAGTACGCTTGCTGCGCGACAACGCGCAGGTGTTCAAAGGCAAAGTGGGATCGCTACGCCGCTTTAAGGACGATGCCAAAGAAGTCACAAACGGCATGGAGTGCGGTATTTCCATATCTAATTATGGAGACATCAAGGTTGGCGATGTGATTGAGGCTTTCGTCACCGAGAGAATCGCCGCGGAAGTAATTGCTTGAAGACAGTGGCCAGTGGTCAGTGATTAGTGGCCAGTTAAAACCGTTGTGGTTTTACTGACCACTAGCCACTGATCACTGGCCACTGCTCCATGATTGCTTTCCTCACCCTCGAGCTCCACATCGAAGCAGCGCAATCATTGAAGGACAAACGGCAGGTTGTTCGCAGTGTGAAAGATCGTCTGCGTAACAGCTTTAACGTTTCGGTCGCCGAACTTGACCCCAGCAGTCTGTGGAATCGCGCCACGGTTGGTGTGGTCGCTATCTCCGATTCGCGGGATTATCTCGATGGCTTGATGAAGAATGTGGAGCGCGCGGCCACGCGCATCGCTAATAATCACGGAGCGGATGTTGCCGACTCGTTCGCGGAATTCCTCTGAGTTCGGTTGCTTGTTTTATGGCATAGGCGCGAAGATGTCGATGCGTGTCTGCGGTGTCACTTCAATGCACTCAAGAACTCCATCCGATAAGAATGCGGATACCAGATTACGACAGCCGCCAATGACCGTGAATGTCATGTCATGGTCGGAACACACACACCAACTCCGGTCGGACGGCCACAAATATTCGAAACAGTTGCCCCTTTCTTTCTGAAAGCCGCAAACTGCGTCCAGAGTTCCCCTGAACAACTGTGGCTTCCCAGAGTTAATGGGGGCGTAGAACGGAATATCAGAGAAACGGAAAAAACAATCTTCGCTTCCCGCAGATTTCAGCATCGAGATGAGTGTCTGACATTCCTCTTGGCTAAGCCAGCCGTCGTCTGGCCCTTTGAGAAGTCTGGGCCAACACCATGGGTCATGGAGTTTCTTTCGATACCATTCGTGATTTATCGCCGGAGTAAACGGGACGTTTAGCAACTCAGCCAACTCTTTCCACCGAACTCGATCTCCCCTCGATTCAGACCTGCGACGTTCCACGAAAGACTTCAGCGGTTCACAAGATGGAATTCCCAGGATTGCCTTTTCCGGTGCTGTGAGTGGATTGTCGAGGAAGCTGTACTGAGCGTCGATGCGATGGAGAGCTTTCGCGTACGCCTCAAATACCGGGGGCATCAGATGAGAGACAAAATTTCCGGCCCACTCTGGCGTTCGAGACTTAGCCAGTTCATTGCGTCCGCTGCGAATCCAGTCGAAAGCGATCTCGTCGTGCTCTGGCTTCATGGACAGTGCCTGTCAGGATTTTAGAACCAACAGCTTACGGACTTCCCCAGCTGTTGTAAACAGGCCTTTTCGCTTAGAACCACCGCCCTCCATCCCCCTGTTACGTCTGTACTTACCCGAACCCGTCATTTGTGCGCGACAATAGCACTACGAGGCCCAACACTGGCGGCCCATTTTCTGATATTCTCATGCGTTTTACTTCGAGGTGAGTGGTGTGGAGAAGCGCGGGCTGAAATATCACCGCGGCCGGTTAGGCGAGGCCTTGCGCGAGGAGATCGAAACTCTGGTGGAAGGAGAGCTGGCCGATCCGCGCATCGGGTTGGTGGGCGTCACCGCGGTCCACGTAGCCGATGATGGCCGCTCCGCGCAGGTTCTCGTGGATGTGGATGGCGATGATCAGGAAGCGGAGCGAAGCCTCGAGGGTTTGCTCGCCGCCAAAGAATATATAAGACACGAACTGGTGGAACGTTTGCGTCTCAGACGCGCGCCCGAGTTATATTTCCGCCTTGACCGTTCGGAGCGTGAAAAAGCGCGCGTGGAAGAATTGTTGGCGCGGGCAAAAAAGCGAATGAAATCCAGCGCCGAATCCGGCGACAAGAAGGCTTAGAAATGTTGCAGGAGGTTCTCCAGCAGATCGAGCAGCGTGACCGCTTCGTGCTTACCTCGCACGCCCGGCCCGACGGCGACGCCGTGGGATCGGCGCTGGCCTGCTGCCAGGTTCTGCGCGCCATGGGCAAGCAAGCCGACGTGGTGCTGCACGATGGCGTGCCCCGCATCTATCGTTCCCTGCCCTTCGCTGATCAGGTTTTGCAGGCCAACCGCGTCGATGGGAACTACGAGGCTGCGATTATCCTCGAGTGTGACAGCATCCATCGCACGCGTTTGGAAGGCTTGGAGAACCGTTACCTGATTAGCATCGATCATCACGTCAGCGGCCGTCCGTTCGCCGATGTCAACTGGATCGATCCGCAAGCCGTAGCTACAGGAGAAATGGTCTTTCGTCTGGCGCGCGAAGCCGGCACTCCGTTTTCGCCGGAGATTGCCACCTGCCTCTACACCGCGCTCATGACCGACACAGGTTCGTTCATGTTTCAAGGAACCAACGAGCATACATTCGCTTTGGCGCGCGAGTTGGTTCTGGCTGGGGCCGATCCTTCGCACTGCGCACGCAGCATTTATTTCGCCCATTCTGTGGCCAAGATGAGGCTGCTCGGTGAAGCGCTGCGCAATCTCAACACCGAAGGCAACATTGCCTGGACCTGGGTAACCCAAACCCAGATGGACCGCTGGGGGGCGAAGGAGGAAGACTGCGAAGGCCTGGTGAATTATGTGCTTTCGATCGGAGAAGTTGAGGTCGCTGCATTTTTCCGGGAGCTTCCCGAAGGGCGCTTTCGCGTGAGTCTGCGCAGCAAGGGACAACTTGATGTAGCGCGAGTGGCCGAGCGTTTCGGAGGTGGCGGCCACGAGTGCGCCAGCGGTTGTTCTATCGACGGACCACTGGCCAACGCGGTTCGCCAGGTTCGAGAAATGTTACGCCGCGATCCTTCCGTACAATAGCAAGCAGCAATGATGCCGTCGCTCCCAAACCCTAAGCCATGACCAATCGCACCCGCATAGACTCACTTCTGCTCGCGGGCTTCTGCGCTTTTTTATTTTTCTATGGACTGGGACATTTCGGCCTGGTGGGCGCCGATGAGCCGCGCTACGCGCAAGTGGCGCGCGAGATGCTTGAGCGTCACGATTGCATCACGCCGGTGCTGGGCGGCCGGCCCTGGCTCGAAAAACCCCCGCTTTACTACTGGCAGGCCATGCTCGCCTACCGGATCTTTGGCGTCCGCGACTGGGCTGCCCGCCTGCCTTCGGCGTTCGACGCTACCCTTCTGGTGCTCGCAGTATTTTTCTTTCTGCGCCGTTTCCGGCCGGGAATTCAGCTGGATGGCGCACTGATCGCAGCCTCTTCCGCGGGAATCGTCGGCTACGCACGCGCCGCTTCAATGGATATGGCGTTGGCGGCGACTTTCACCATTGCAATGCTCGCATGGTGGGCTTGGCGCGAAAGCAAAGCAAAAATCTATCTTGTATTTTTTTATGGTTTCTTGGCGTTGGGGATGCTTGCCAAAGGCCCGGTTGCTCCGTTTTTGGCGATACTGGTTATCGTCATTTACACCGTCGCGGTTCGCGACTCACGCCTTGCTGTTCAGACGCTCTGGCTGCCGGGAATTGTTATTTTCTGCGCGATCGCATTGCCATGGTATCTCGCGGTGCAGTTGCGCAATCCAAATTTCTTTCGCGAATTTATCCTGGAACATAATCTCGGCCGTTTTTCCCACGACCTTTATCACCATAGCGAGCCATTCTGGTATTACCTTCCGGTAACGGCGCTGGCACTGGTTCCCTGGACGGTTTTCGTGGTTCCCGCGTTGGTTCACCCGCTTCGTAAATGGTGGGCTGGACGAAAGAAGGCTGCCGCGAACCGAGACGATCTCAAAGATATGTTCACCGTTTTTGCCTGCTGCTGGTTCATCGTGCCCCTATTATTTTTTTCGCTCTCACAATCGAAACTGCCGGGCTACATTCTTCCAGCAATTCCTGCTGGCGCGCTCCTGCTAGCGGACTGTCTGCAAAAGTATTGGGAGCAAACCGAAACTGAACCGATTTCGAAGCTCCTGATCGTGCTGCACGCTCTGCTGGCTTCTGCGCCGATTGTTCCCGCCTTGCTGGTTACCTACCTCATCACCCAGCATCGCCTTCCCGGGGGCCAGCCGATGTTGGTGGCGCTTGCGATCGCATTCGTGCTCTGCGTTGGAATTGCGCTTACGCTGGCCGGCAAGTCTGGTTTGCGTATGCTGCGTTTTGTCACTTTAATTCCCGTCGTGCTGACGGTGGGCGCGGTGTTAAAGCTTGGCGCTGGGGCGATTGACCAGGCGCTTTCCGCGCGTCCTCTGGCCCGGGAAATCGCCGCCATGCAGACGCATCCACTGCCTCTGGCTGTCTACCATGTCAGGCGCGAACTGGAATACGGTCTCACGTTTTACCGCAACCAGTTAACCGTTAACTACGATTGGGGCAGAGTCCCGCGTGAAGAGCACTTGCTGGTCGCGCCCGAAGGTTCGCAGGTGGAGATTGTCAGCCGGGTTGCGGGGCGCCGGGTCTCCTTTCTGGGCAACTACACGCCGCAGCATGTGGATTTCTTCTGGGTGGCAGCGGCGAGTCCCGGTTCAACCCGCTGACGACTGAGTACGAATCCCCGCTGAATCCAAAACCCCATGGATGCTTGCCGCTCGGTTGCACTGCCGTTCTGACTTCCGCCGGTTTGCCTCTCATCCTCGAAACACACTAAACTCAAAGTTCTGCTATCGCGAACCATGCCGAACTTGATCTCGGCTGACTTCGCAGGAGCCCCGTGGAGATTCTCGATCTCAGGCATTTTTCCTCCGTCGATTTACGCCCTCTGCTTGACGACGAGGCGCGAACCTGGGCGAGCCTGCTCTCATGGGATTACAACGGATCGGCCGAGATGATCCTGCGCTACGTCGATGCGAAAATCCTCCCGGGATACGCCGCCATCGATCGCGGCCGCATTTTCGGCTACAGCTTTTTCGTGTATGAAGGCAGCAAGGGAGTGGTCGGCGATCTTTTTGTCGCGAACGGCGGCCGGCTTCCTGACTCGCGTGAGGTCGAACTCAAGTTATTGACCCATGTGATCGAGACCCTGCAGCAGTCTCCCGGAATTCATCGCGTCGAAGCGCAACTGCTGGCCCACGAGGCGGGAAGCGTTGCCCGGCCGTTTCTCGATCAGGGATTCCAGCGCCATCCACGGTTATTCATGGTTCTCCCGCTGGGAAACGCTTTGCCCCAGGTTCCGCCGAAACATCCGGAGATCGAAATCCGCCGCTGGACGGAAGCCGACTATCAGCCCGCGGCCGCCGTGATTACCGCCGCCTATCGTGGCCACGTCGACGCCCAGATCAACGATCAGTACCACACGCTGAGCGGTTCTCTGCGCTTTCTGAATAACATTGTCCGCTTTCCGGGGTGCGGCTTATTCGATATCGAATCGTCATTCGTGGCAGTAGATCGCAAAGCCAAGAACCTGATCGGGCTTATTCTGTGCTCTCGAGTGCGCGGAGATGTTGGACACGTAACTCAGGTGTGCGTATTGCCGGAGTACCGCTCGCGCGGCATCGGTGAATCCTTGCTCGCCGCAAGTTCCACGAACCTCCGCAAACGCGGCTTCTCCATGCTGTCATTGACGGTCACTGAGGCCAATGCCGGCGCCGTCGCGCTGTATCGCCGATTGAATTTTGATTCGAAGCGGGTATTCGATGCCTTCGTGTGGCAAGGGTGATGCGAACTGAGTTCCGAGCCCCGAACTATGTCTGGAAAATGAGGGCTTCCCCCAAAACTATCTTCGCACCAGCCACATGGCCCAGCCCGCCACCAGAACTCCACCGAGGAACATCGCGAAACAATACAAACCGTAGCGGACCATATCGCGCGTAGTTTCGCGATGTGTGATGCCGAAAACGACCGAAGCAAACAACGCGAAAACCAGGGCTGCGCTGAAATGAGTAAGCTGAACCGTCATAGTTGCCCCGCGTCACGAAAAGCCCCAAGCGAGGATTGACCGTGGACGCCTGAAAAATCTTTCATTGCTTTTTCCCGATCGCGATGTGATAGGCGTCGGCCACCGCGATGAAATTCAGCAGCCCCGCCACAATCATAAACTTCGTTCCATAATCTGCGATCGCGAAGGCGATCGCGCCCTGACCCCAGTTCATGGCCAGCGCAACAACATAAAGCGCGCCCGCGCCCAAATCGCCAATGAAGCCCAGAATGTCGAGAATGTCGCCACCGTTTGCCTTGTAAATGTGGCCTTGCATCATCAGGCCGAGCACGAACAACGCCCCGACAGATACCAACAGCAACACGCCTCGTATCCATCGTTTTTGAATGATGTGGCCGGCGCCTGGAATGAACCAGCCCACGACAGGCGCGATCACCGCCATCATGCTGCCGGCGTGCGCCACCGCAGCCGCTGGTTTTGTCTTTGCTGGAATTGGATTTGCCATCAGATAATTACAATCTCGCGTTGAATGTTGCCGGTGACCTCCGCCGACTTCGGCCGCACCAGCACGTTAACCTCGCTGCGCACGCCAAACTCAGGCAAGTAAATGCCAGGCTCGATCGAGAAACAAGAGTTCGGCAGAATCTGCCGCTCGTCGTGAATTTCCAGATCGTCCATATTGGCCCCATTGGAATGGACGTCGGTGCCGATGGAATGTCCCGTGCGGTGGATGAAGTATTCTCCAAAACCATTTTGCTTGATGTGGTTGCGGGTGGCGCGATCCACTTCCCACCCGGCGATGCGGCGTCCCGCGCCGATCGCCTCCACCACCGTCTTCACGCCGGCGTCGCGCGCGTCGCGCACAACTTCGAACACCTGGTGCATTCGGCCACTCGGCGCCTTGCCCACAAAACCTACCCACGTGATGTCGTAATACACCGCGCCGGGACTATTTTTCTTTCCCCACACGTCCATGAGCACCCAATCGCCCGCACGAATCGGAACTGGATGATCGGCGCGCGGCTCATAGTGCGGATTGCCCGCGTTGGAGTTTACGGCCACAATCGGCGGATCGTCGGCCAGCAGGTTCTCGCGCTGAAACGCTTCCATGAACCACTGCTGGATTTCATGCTCCGTGGTGCCACCGTTACGCACCCGCCGTCCGATTTCCTTGAACGCCTCCGTGGTGATCGCGTCGATCGCATCGCGCGCCGCAAAGTGCGTCTTGATTTGCTCTTCGCTCCAGGTTGCTTCGAACAGCGCAACCAGGTCCGCCGAACTGATGATGTTCTTTCCCAGGCCTCGCAACAGTTCTATCGTCCCCCCATCGACCAGGGAGATGGTGAAGACAATATTGTTTGGCGAATACTGCATGGCGACGTCGCGGTAGTGGCCGAGCATCGTCTTGAGAGCGTCAAACAACTCTTGCCATCCCGAATACTGTCGCTTGCTCCCTGGAAGCGAATCGAGGTGGCCCGCCTCGATCTTGTGAACCAGTTTTACCGGTTCACCTTGCGCCGGAATCAAGTAGAACCAGCGCCGCGTCACCATCAGCCCCGCAGACAAGCCCAGCACACGATAAGCTATGGGATCGCGATGGTGATGATCGTAAAAAAGCCACGCATCGATGTTGCGTTCGCGCAGCGCAGACTGAATGGCCGACAAGTCCATGGGCAAACTTCTATTGTAAACAATGGAGAGGATTTGGGCGAATTGAGTGGGAATTTTCGTAGTGGGTTAGTTTGGAAATGAAAGATCGGGCCCCTGATCGGCGTCATTCCGAAGCTCCGCGTTTTCACCAGGGGGGCGAGGAATCTCGCGTGGGCTAAGGTCGTCATTGTTCAAACTGACCCACTCCCGCAGTTATCCTTTTGCAGGTTCGATTATTGTGGCGAGATGGCAGCCACTCTGAAATATCTGTCGTACAACCACAGCAGCGCCGTGGTCGCCACGCCGACTCCGGTGATCGTCCACCACATGAGCGCTGGCTGGTGTGTGACCTCTCCGAAATGATGGACCAGCGTTCCGCCAAACCATCCGCCGATCAGCGAGCCGATTCCGATGGGTAGGAATGCAAAACCCATGTATGTGCCCTGTTGTCCCGGAGGCGCAAGTAGCGCGATGTACTCGTAGTAGCGCGGTTGCTGCACGATTTCGCCCAGCGCCAGCACAAACAGTGAGAGCACGGCTCCCCAGATTGTCGGCCGAAAGACGAGAATCAGCCAGGAAACGGAAGTGATCAGAGTGCCCAGTATTACGGCCTGAAACGCTGGGATCTTGCGTGTCAAAAAGTTCACCACCAGCGTGAGACAGATCACCGTCAGCCCGTCCGTCACCAGAATAATCTCCACGTCGGCGTGGGGGTTGATATAGCCGTGAATGTACCCGGGTAAGCTAATGTATTGCTGCCAGAACACCACCCAGTAACCGGTAAAGAGCACGAGAAACCACATAAAGCGACTGATACCTGCCAATACCAGCACGAGAAGGAAGCTCCAAATCCACCACGAGATTGTGAACCTCGGATAAATCCAGAGGCCGATGCGCAAGAGAAATGCGATGGCCAGAACCGGTAGGACCAGGCGGTGGTTGCCCACGACCACGCAGAAATTTCGCGCGACGGTTGCAATCGAAGGCGGAGGCGCATCTCCGGGCTTGCGCGGCTCGCGGAAAAAGAACAGCACGAAAAAAAACATCGCGAACACGCTAAGCGCGGCAACCCGATAAACGCTTTCAACTCCAAGGTGGCGATGTGCCCAGGAGGCAAAGTACGGGCCGGCCGCTCCGCCGATGTTGACCATGGTGTAGTAAATCGAATAACCGATCGAGCGAACGTTCTCTTTGGACGCGCGCGCCGTCGTGCCCACCACGCAAGGTTTTACCAGCGCGATGCCGAGTGCCGGCAGGACCAGAATGAATCCCACGAACAAGCTGAGCGGCACCGCGTTGCGCACCGGAGCCAGCCACGCGGCTCCGATGGAGCCAATCAAAAAATAAGCGGCGGCGAGGATAAGGTACGCAATGGAAAGCGCCCGCCGAAAGCCCAGGCGGTCGGCAGCGGCGCCCCCGAAGATAGCGAGAAACCATACCATCCCGCCGAATATGCCAGTCAGAGTGCCAGTCTGCTGCGTTGAAAAATTCAGACGTTCCTGCAGGTAAAGAGCGAGTGAAGCAAATGCCCCGTAGTAGGAAAGGCGCTCGAAAATCTCGCTGATGTTGGCGACCCAGAACGGCCGCTCAAACCCGGTGCGAATATCGTGGAAACGTTCAGAAAAGCTCAATGTCGCTCCTGATCACTGTGGTGGCGCGGCTTTTCGCCCGCATTTCTCGCCGATCCATCCTGCCTGATAAGCGCGCCAACGTTCAAATCGTGATTCGTTCTCAGGGAAAACTTTCGCCAGGCCGGCAATTGCCTTCTTCCTGCGCGAGGATGAACTTTGACTACAAACTTCACGGCGTCTCCGGACTCTCGCCTGAGAATCAAGAATTCTTTCCCAGCGAAAATGCCGTCTCGGCCAGCAGCAGCGCCCCTACCAGCGGCACTTGTGGGTGCTGCCATGTGCGCCATCGTCCAATGCTCAGCATGAGCCCGATCGCGAACCAAAGCATCTCCAGATTCGCGGTTATGCAAAACAATCTCAAACCTCGTACTTCAACGCCCGCTCGAAGGCGGAGTATATCGAGCATTGCCGTGAACAATAACGCCAGGCCGGTTCCGAAGATCCAGATTCTGCCGGTGTAGGTCCTGGGCACGAGCATGCAGTCGACGATCGCTAGGAAAAACAAAATCCCGGCGCAAAGGCGATCAACCAGCTTCAACGTCTTACTCAGCTGCATCACTTCACCTGCAATTGAGCTTTCGCTCGTTCCCCGAAGATGGCCGTACCCACGCGCACGCAGGTCGATCCCTCTTCAATCGCCACTTCAAAATCGTGCGACATACCCATCGAAAGCTTATCCATTGCGACGCCGGGAAGTTTGCGGTCGGCAATCGCATCACGCAATTCGCGCAGCTTGCGAAAATAAGGACGCGCATCTTCGGAATCGTTGGTGAATGGAGGCACTGTCATCAGTCCGCGGAATATCATCGCCTCCAGCCGAGGCGCGGCAATCAGCAATTCTTCGAGCGCATCCGACCCGGGCGCCACACCGCTTTTCGCGGCTTCCCCGCCGACGTTGATTTCGATAAGTACCTCCAGCTTCTTGCCCAGCTGGCACGCCGTCAAATCGAGTTTCTCGGCGAGTTTCAGCGAATCTACGGAATCCACGGCCCGGAACAGTTCGGCTGTCCTCCCCGCCTTGTTCGACTGCAGGTGGCCGATCATGTGCCATTCGGCGGCGGCCATATCCTGAAGAGCGCCGGCCTTCGCGGAAAATTCCTGCACTCGATTTTCGCCGAACAGCCGCTGTCCCGCATCATAGGCTTCGCGAATGCGCTCTGCCGGTTGAGTCTTGCTCACTGCCATCAACGCAATCTTTTCGGAGCTGCGTCCAGATCGGCTTGCCGCAGCGACGATACGCTCTTTGATTGAGGAAATATTTGCGGCGATGGACATGAGATAACTCGATCGCGGATGGATCTTTCGCTGCCGGAGCAACATGCGCGCGCCCGCTCTCCACGAAGTGACCCGGCAACTCGATCATTACATAATGGCCGTGGGTGGCGCCGGTTCGTTCGGATCGCCTGCGCTCGAGAGCGGCAACCAGATTAGCAATGCTGCCAGCAACGCCATCACGCCCATTCCGGCAAGATACAGCGGGTGTTCAAAGATCTGCGCCGAGGTGATCCGCGTGGACCATTCTGAGGCGGTTTTCAGCCACGACTGGTGGGCAAAACCCAACGCGATCAGCGCCGCCCAGAGCAATCCGAAAACTGATTCGCCGGCGATCAATCCCGAGGCTGTAAGAACGCCGGCATTCTCTACCCGCGCTCTCTGGGCCTCGTTGAACCCGCGCCGCTTGGCCATCCAATCTCCCAGCGCGCGGAAAACTCCACCGAGGAAAATTGCGAATGTCGTCTCAAATGGCAAATACATTCCAACCGCCACCAGCATCGGACTCTTCACCTGCATCATGATCATGGCGATGCCAAGTAGAATTCCAACGACCACCAGCGGCCAGGGCATATCGCCGCCCACAATGCCGATGGCCAAAGTGGCCATCAAGCCGGCTTGCGGCGCAGAAAGCTGACGGCTGCCGAATCCGAACGCCGTGTCCAACAGGTAGAGAGGCCAGTACATGGCCAGGCTTGCCACAATTACGGCAATCAGTTCCGCCATCTGAATCTTGCGTGGCGTGCCCCCCAGAATGTAACCAACTTTGAAATCCTGCAGCAGTTCGCCCGCCACCGAGGACGAAACACAAACCACCGCGGCCACGCCCAGCACTACTGCCACTCCCTTAATTCCAGAAGCGCCGAGGGAGACCATAAGCAGGGCCGCAATCAGCAACGTCGACAGCGTCAATCCGGAAACTGGATTGTTAGAAGAGCCGATAAACCCCACCAGACTGCCGGAAACCGTGGCCATAAAAAAACCCACCACCAGCATCACCACCGCCGCCAGAACCGCCGGCCAAATCAGACCTGAAATTCGAATGTAGAGCAGGCACATCAGCACGAACATCAAAGCGATCAAACCAAAAACCACTTTGGAACTCATGTACTGTTCCGTGCGAGAGAGTTTAGCCCGCTGGTCGGCGGTCTGGCGCAATTCCGATAATGCCCGGCCTATGCCTGCCGTAAGGCTCTTCCCCATCTTGAAAAGAGTGTAGGCCGCGCCCACCAACATGCCACCGACGGCGATCGGACGCACCACAAACTTCCACACCGCAATCGACATATTGGCCCAATTGTCAGGCGTATCCGCCGGAAGATAGTGCCTGACCTGTGGCCCAAGAAAAAAGATGAGCATGGGAACCAACAGTCCCCAAGCCAGCACTCCGCCGGCGAATTGGATGGATGCCAGCCTCAATCCGATGATGTAGCCTACGCCCAGATACGCCGGACTCACGCTGGGAGCTGCGAAAGTGCTGGTTCCTCCGGCGGCGACCACGTTGGCGCTGCTCGTCGTCCCCAGACGCACTTGACTATGCCCCAGACTGCCCACGGCAAAATGAATGTCCTTGTCGGCGGCAAATAGTCCAAAGCGCCCCAGAATATAAATCAGACCACCCACGCCAATGTTCCAGAAGAGATATTTCGCGGCTTCGGCTCCCCGTCGTCCCGCCTTGTGTATTTCAGCCGCTGCCACCGATTCGGGGAACGGCAGTTCAGGATCTTCCACCATCACCCGTCGCACCAACGAAATGAAAAGCACTCCTAGAATGCTGCCGACCATCATCAAGGCCGTCGATTTCCAGTACGCGTCGGCTGGCCGGAACGAGGGCCACGCCTTGGCGATGACAAAGGCCGGGATGGTGAAAATCGCCCCGGCGGCAAGGCCCTCCCCAATCGTACCCGCCGTTCGGGCTATGTTTTCTTCGAGCAGCGATCCCTTCCAGGCGCGCATGGCCGCCATCGCGATCACTGCAGCGGGATAAGTTGCCGCAATCGTGATGCCGGCGCGCAGGCCCAGGTAAGCGTTAGCTGCGCCCAGCACAACGGTCAGAAACAGTCCCAGCAGAACCGCACGCAGGGTAAATTCCTTCATCTCCATGTTTTCGGGGACAAAAGGGACGTGTTTCTTAACGCCACTTCCTGATCCAGGGACGGGACCGCTCATAGATGAAATCCTCGTCTGTTGAGAGATGAAAGCAATTTGCCTCGCTAACTCATTCAAAACACTAAACGGCGCACGTTAGCACGCGAGACGCATGCATTACAAGTGCAACGCGGTTCAGGCACAGGTACTTCCGGCAGATTGGCATCGGTAATTCTTGCGCGTAAAATTACTGTCAGTTGTTCTGTGCGCTCCCTTGTAGCACGTTGACCGGAGGTGCAGTGTGACAGGAAATTCCCCCAACCAGCTGTGGTTCCATAAATATATTCAATTTCATTGTGGCGATTGTGGCAACGATGTCGGTTTTCGCTCACGTCGCCGCACCTTCCCTGAACGCTATCTTTTGCCGATTTTTCTGCTGCAGCCGGTCCGCTGCACAGAATGCTTCAGGCGCGACTATCGTTTAATATTCACCCCGGTAAACGATCGACTGCCCGAAACGGTCAAAAAGATGGCCGCTCCGGAACCCCGAACCAACCGTAACGTTGCCTAGCCGACCCGGCCACCGTTATACTCTACCCAACAGGATCGTAGGGTCGCCCCGCCGGAATGTGCTGCGGGAACGGAGGCCGTCTTCAGCAGTAGTGAGGACAGAATTCGGGCTAGCCAAGCCAGAACGGCAGTAGAAGGCCCTTCTATTGCTTCCAGCATTGCTTTCCCCCACACTGGTTTCATTGATCAAAATCACAACGATCAAAATCAGAATGATCGAAATCAAAATGATCGAAGTTTGATTCGGCGGGCTTTCACGGGCAACCTTGCCCAGAGTCTTTTTGCGGTATTGTTCCCATCCGATTGCCGCATCTGCAGCGCACCGCTAATCACAATTTCACGGCTCCCGGTTTGCCAGGAGTGCCTCGACGCCATGCGCCCCATCGCGGGCGGTCTCTGCTCCATCTGCGGCGAGCGAATTTATTCTCCCTACGCGCTGGGCGACTCCAAGGCTGAGCCAAAATGCGGCTTGTGCCGTCGCATCGAGCCGGTCTTTGCCCGCGCGCTGGCTTACGGCAGCTATGAGGGCGGGTTGCGCGAGCTGATTCATCTGCTGAAGTATGGTGGCGTGCGGCCGGCCGCAAATGTTCTTGGACGCATGCTGGCGGAAGTGATCGCGGGGTTAGAGCCTCATTTTCACACAGATCAGGTGGTACTCGTTCCGGTGCCCTTGCATCGCATCAGGCTTCGCCAGCGCGGCTTCAACCAGGCGGAAATGATTGCGCGCGCGGCGCTGAAAATGTGCGCGCAGAGTAGTCGCCTGCGCCTGGGCGCTCAGGTTCTTGAAAGGAAGCGCGAAACCGCGTCGCAGATTGGCCTCACCAGCCACCAGCGCCGCGAAAACTTGCGTGGAGCTTTCGGCGTTGCCCAGGTTGAAGCAGTAAACGGGCGCGAAATATTGCTTGTGGATGACGTTTACACCACGGGAGCCACGGTGTCAGAGTGCGCGCGAGTCTTGCGCCGCGCCGGCGCCACTAGGGTTTGGGTTGCAACCGTGGCGCGTACGCTCAAGATTTCGGCGCAGCATGTGGCGATTGAACCCGGTTTCACCGGGACTGAAACCGCCGAACTTTCCGCGATACCCGAGATTCCAATGGCTCGAGCGGTCGGGGGTTGATGGTGACGCGCTGCGGGAACAGGGCATCTTAGGGATAATGGATAGGAGTAAAGCTCGGAGTTAATGCCGCGAGGAAAGGTTGGAGAAGCGGCCTGGTTCAGGAGAAAAAGCACAGCATGTCACCCAGGGGCGAAGCCGAGGCGGGACCAACAGGCAGGCATGCCGCCGGCCTGTTTGCGGCGACGGCAATGCATCGCGATAGCAACGGCAATTCGTTGCACGCTCCTGTCCTCGTGTTGAATGCATCTTACGAACCCATTAATGTTTGCGCCGCACGCCGGGCTCTGGTGTTGGTGCTCAAGGGCGTGGCCATGACCGAAGAAGAGAATGGCCACTTCCTGCACGCGGCCCGCATCGCCATCCGCGTGCCTTCCGTGATCCGGTTGCTCGAGTATCGCCGTATTCCCCATCAGAGTCGCGCTCTTTCGCGGAAAAATATCCTGCTGCGCGACCGCAACATCTGTCAGTATTGCGCCACGGTTTTGTCATCGAGCGAGTTGACGCTCGACCACGTCATCCCCCGCTCTCGCGGAGGTTCATCCACCTGGGAAAATTTGGTCGCGTGCTGCCACGCCTGCAATCGCCGCAAGGGCAATCAGTTTCCGCTCGAAGCCGGCATGAAGTTGATGCGTGAGCCGCGCGCCTTCAACCTCCACACTAGCCGCCACATCATGCGCCTCATGGGCCGCTCCGACGATAAGTGGCGGAAATATTTGTTCTATTAAGCTGTCAGCTGCCAGCTTTCAGCCAGAGTTTCACACCGAGCCCGGTCGTCTATCGGCGGACTACAGCACTGTCATCCCGAGCAAAGCGAGGGATCATGGTTTTAGCTGACAGCTCACGACCGAAAGCTACTTCTGCGGCCCCTGCGGATTCGGCGGCGTATCCGGCTTCTTTTCGTCCGGCTTCTGATCGGGCGGCTTTTGATCGGGCGGCTTTTGATCATTCGGCGCTGCTTTTTCCACTTGTTGCCCGTTATACAAAATCTTCACGCTCGATCCAAAGCGCTTGTAGTCTTCGTACTTCACGATCTCGCGAATATGAACGTCGTTCAGGTTAAAATGCAGCGTGTCATCGGCGCGGGTGTAGGTAGGAAACCAGTACTTGCCGTCGATCTGCTGCCGCCAGGTTGTGAATTTCGGATAAAGGTGTTCGTTCTTGCCCTTCTTTCCCCGCGTTTCCGGAACTGCTTTCCCGTAAGTCTTCACAATCTGGAAGTCATGATCGTCCACCCAGATTCGTCCCTGAAAATAACGCTTCTTGCCTTCAATCTGCTTGGGGGCCACGTCGAAGACATAGCAGTGCAGTTCGTCTTCCTGCTGCTGGCCCACGTAGAGAATGTTGTATTCCGGAATTTCATCGCTGGTCAGCACAAAAGGCAGCCGGTTTCGAAAGTCCTGAACGTCGCCCTCATCCAGCGATAGTCCGCCCTGCTCCAGGCTTGACTGCGG
Source organism: uncultured Acidobacteriota bacterium (assembly GCA_963756015.1). GTDB lineage: Bacteria > Acidobacteriota > Terriglobia > Terriglobales > Acidobacteriaceae > Sulfotelmatobacter. The sequence goes on along the minus strand of CAVWMB010000006.1, from coordinate 3,954,444 downwards.
CGCGAACACCACGTTTTCCATGCGCCGGCCTTTATCGTCAAACAGCACGTCGAACACTTCGTGATACTCGCCAGTGGTGGTGCTTCCATCCAAGGTCTTTACCGTAATGTCTTGCCTGTAGGTGTATTGATCGCGCGCCTCTTTGAATTCTTTCTCCTTGGCCGCGAAGCGATGGATAATTTCCTCCGCAGTGGTTCCCTTGGGATCAGTATTCTCGAGAGGACCTTCTTGAGCGGCAAGAGATAAAGTTCCGAGTAACAAACCAGCCAAGGCGGCGCAGCAGAAGAAATTACGAAGCGTGCGTTTCATGCCTATATTTTAGCGGGATAAATCGCGAATGGAAATGAAACTGAAGGGGAAACCACCTAATTGTTTTCTGCTACGGCAAACACCCGACCGCGGCAACCCTCCCCCGACCCCTCTCCGCTCAGTGAGGCCGAGGGTAGGGCGCTGCAGTTCTGCCGCATAATAGGATGCCGTTTCATCCGCAGGGTTGCCGCCCCGATTTTGCCGCCACGCCTGGGACAAACCCTACGGTTTTCTTCTGCCTTGCTTACCTGAACGCGGTGAAGCGAGCGTAGTGGAGGAACCTGCAGCTATCCTGCTACACTCATCGGTTTGCCGAGGAGATCCCGCGATGCGCCGTTTCTTCGTAACCTTTCTTGCTCTGATCACATTTACTTTTCCAGGCTTCGCCCAAGCCAAACATTCCTTCACCTTTGAAGACATGATGAAGCTCAAGCGTGTGGGCGAGCCGGAGATTTCACCCGACGGCAAATGGGTGATCTTCAGCGTGGTGGATGTCGATCTCGCGGCGAACACCAAGACGCCGCATATCTGGATCGTGCCAACGGCGGGAGGTCAGGAGAAAGAGATTATCGCCGACCACGATGCCGACCGTCCGCGCTGGGCGCCGGATGGCAAGCGCTTCGCATTTATCTCAACCAAAGAAGGCGGCTCACAGGTTTGGATCGCAGAATTTGATGGTACCGCGGGAAGTGTGACGGCTGTGCACAAACTGACTTCAATTGCCACGGAAGCAAGTGGCGAACTCTGGTCGCCAGATGGAAAGAATATTCTCTTCACTTCTGATGTCTATCCCGAATGCGACGGCACCCCTTTCGACGAGCAGGGTTGCAATGCGAAGAAGCTGAAAGAGCACGAACAGTCCAAGGTCAAAGCCCTGATCTTCGATCATCTGCTCTACCGCCACTGGAATGCCTACAAGGAAGGAAAGCGGAGCCACATATTCGTGGTTGAGGTTCCTAGGGGCGACGCTAATGTGACCATTGTCACACACATACTTGAGCCTCCCCGCGATCTGACTCCTGGCGACTACGATGCTCCCGTCTTCTCGCTCGGCGGCCAGGACGACTACGCCTTCTCGCCCGACGGAAAAGAAATCTGCTACTCCTCGAATCACGAGAAGAATCCAGCCGCTTCCACCAACAACGACTTGTGGACGGTTCATGTGGGCGCGGGCGACTCGCCCGCGCAGGTCTTGGCCCACACCAAAAACATCACCGCCGACAATCCCGCCAGCGATTCAACCCCGCTCTATTCACCCGATGGCCGCTACATCGCCTACCGCGCCCAGCAGCGTCCGGGATACGAAAGCGACCGCTTCCGGTTGATGCTCTATGACCGCAAGACGGGAGAGAAGAAGAGTTTGACGGAGAGTTTCGATCGCTGGATAGGAACATTTGCTTGGTCGCCAAATTCGGAGCGGATTTACTTTTCGTCGGAGGACGGAGGCAATGCTCCGATCTACGAGCTAAGAGTTAAGGAACACCCTGAAGGGAAAGAAGCTTTTTGGCCCAGAGAGGTCGTGGCTGGATTCAATGATGATCTCGCGGTGATCGCAAATGGCGATCGTGTTGTCTTCACCCGAATGTCGATTTCAGCCCCAATCGAAATACTCAGCGCGTATGCCGCAATGCCTCCCTGCCACGTCGATTACGCAAACGGCAGTGGACCGGAGAGGCCCTACCAGGCGCCCGAGTGCCAACTCTCAAGGGCGGATCCTCTAACGCACACCAATGACGCTGTGCTCACGCAAGTTTCAATGTCTCCCCTTCAGCCCTTCTGGTTCACAGGCGCTCACAATGACAAAGTCGAAGGCTTCCTGGTCAAGCCGCCAAACTTCGATCCCGCCAAGAAATATCCCGTGAAGTTCCTCATCCACGGCGGCCCGCAGGGGGCCTGGGGAGATGACTGGAGCTTTCGCTGGAATCCTGAACTGTTCGCGTCACCAACTTCCGCGACGAGCAGCGGATACGTGGTCATCATGATCAACTTCCACGGCTCGACCGGCTACGGACAGAAGTTCATCGACGCCATCAACGGCGACTGGGGTGGCGCTCCTTTTGAAGACCTGATGAAGGGACTCGACTACGCGGAGAAGGCTTACCCGTTCATCGATAAAGACCGGGAGTGCGCGCTCGGCGGCAGCTACGGCGGATACATGACCAACTGGATCCTCGGCCACACCGACCGCTTCAAGTGCATCGTCACCCACGACGGCATGTTCAACGCCGAATCAGCCTGGGGCGACACTGAAGAACTCTGGTTCAACGACTGGGAGTTCAAAGGCACTCCCTACGACAACCGTGAGCTGTATCGCAAATGGTCGCCGCATGAATATGCGACAAATTTTAAGACTCCCACGCTGGTCATCCACGGACAGAAAGACTATCGCCTCGACGTTTCGCAGGGATTCGATCTGTTCACGACGTTACAAATGGAAGACGTCCCATCGAAGATGTTGTATTTCCCCGACGAAGGTCACTGGGTGCTCAAGCCACAGAATTCCGAGCTCTGGTACAAGACCGTGAACGACTGGGTCGATCAGTGGACGAAGATCGGTGGACCAAAAAGTAGTCAGTGATGCAAGCGCCGCGAAGACGCCAGGAGAAGCACCCGCGCACGATCCTCGACCATCGGCCCTCAGTAGTCCTCGGCGCCAGGGGTTCGTGGCGGCGCACCCCTCGGAGTAGGAACAGTTCCGCCGTGCGGATCATTTCCCAGCGAAGTAGTGGTCGTCGAAACGACGACCGGTAAAAGGGTACCTGCGCCAATACTTTGCGGGAAGCTCTCCAAAACGTCCTGCAATGCGGCAGTGGTTCCGGCCGAGACTTGGATCTCAATCTCCAGCGTTCCGCTGAACGATCCTACTGACGGAACAATAGTTGCCAGGCCGTTAATGTCGCTCGGTACGCTGGCTTGCGCAGCACTTAGAATGACCGGCATTTCCGTTTGCGACGTGGCTGGATCTCCCGGCGCCAGGCTTAAACCATTGCCCGCAGGCCGCAGCACCGTGGATTGGAATAACACGCTCGCCGCCAGCACAGGATTTGGTGGGGACGATGAGTCGGTCACGCGGATGGTCAGGGGTTGAAATACCGATCCGGCAATTATCTGCCCTGCTCCGGCAACAGCCTGCAGTTTCCACATCGCGGGAGCCACGGCATTTCCGTAGATGGTTTGGCAGGGATTGTTTGCGGGAGCAACGCAAGCGCTGATTTGCACATTGGCAATGAAGTTTGTCAGCGTAAGCGTAACCGACGCAGATCCACTACCGCTTGTGACCGCACTGGCAGAACTGAGCGCTGCCGATCCCAAATCGAGGAAGAAATTTACCGTGGCGCCGCTCTTCGGCACGCCCAGGCTTACCACTCTCGCCGTAATCGGCACGCTGAGCGACGCTCCTTGAGCGATCCAAAGATAGGGAGTAGCAACTCCAATGTCCAAAGCAGTCGACGTTGCCGTGATCGTGGTACTGATCGACTGCGCTGGGTTATATACGGCGGGCGCAAGCGTTGCAGTGATCGCGGCATTGCCCGTAGCATCAGGAGTAACCCCGGTAGAAACAATTCCGCTCTCGTCACTCGACACCGAGCAGGTCGCAGCGCCACTGCAGGCGGAGAGGGTCGCGCCGTTCGTCGTCCGCCACGCCACGGTTGCTCCAATCACCGGAGTCACTCCATCGGCAGCGACCACCCGGACAATTACGGGATTCGTGGCCTCGGTTCCGACCGGCGTAGAGGGATTCGCTCCTTGCAGCAGAACGAGCCTATCCGTGGCTGCCGCTCCGAAGGTAAGCGCATTTGTCATAGTCGAGGAGGCGCCGCTCACCTGGTCGGTCACGGTGATGGTTTGTACCCCATCGCCTTGCGGGGCGACAGGCAGCAGCATCTGGCTGGCGTTGGTGGCTAGCAATGGTGCATTCACGGCGCCTACCATCACGGCGAGCCCGGGCCCAAGTCCAATACCCTGCAAAGTGACAGCACCGCCGCTGGCTGCGATCCGCGGGGGCGACACCGAATCCGCATAAAGCACATGGGCATGGTAGTCGGGGCGTCCGTCCCCTCGCATATCGCCGATGCCGATGATGAAGCTGTTCGGATTGAGGATTTGCGTGTCGAGCCGGCTCATGCCAAATGTCAGCGAATTAAACGGAGCGGCGGTAAACGCCGGAGGAGGCGTACCCGGCGGGTCCCCGAGAGTCCACATTCCAATCACCGGGGCGGTTTTCGATTCGCTCGGCACGCCACTTTCATCGATGGCCGTGACGGCGATTGAAAGAGTGCGATTGGCTTGTGCCGCAATCGAGAAATAGCCCGTATCTCCGTAGCCGCTCAATGAGCCAATCCAATCGCCCGGGGGAAGAACTGGCGCAGGAGCACTCCAGGTCTCACTTGCAGCCCATGAAGGCACGCCCTGAGCGCTGTCGGACATCAGTATGTTCTGCTCAACTTGGCCGCCGGCGCTCACCGTCACCACCACCGGTTGGAAGCTGCCAGAGGGTATTACCTGCGCAGGGTCATACGGACACACCCCCGAAGAGTACAAGGGATCTAGCGCTTCCACCGAGAGCTGGTATTGCGCGGTGCTGGCGCCGTTCGGGATCGGCAGTTCACCCAGATCGAAGAACCCTTCAAGAGTCTGCTCCGACGACCCGAACTCGCTATAGGGATTACCCAATGGATCGTCCAGGCCTGTGATCGGATTGCCGGCGTTGCCCGTGAACAAGGATCCTGAAACCGACGATGCGCCATACTGGTGCGAGGGCTGCCCGGTCGAGGGATCAATCCAGCGTGCGAACACGTTCACGCCCTGCATCGGCTGGCCAAGGTTTCCGAGCCGATCGGCAAAATAAACCGAGCCGTAAATGCGGGCAGAGCCCGAACTCGTGCCAGGGTACAGCCGGGATAACGCTGCAGCATCATCGGAGGCAAGTTGGTACGGGTTGGAGTAACACACCGTGATCGGCACGCAACTCGACAAATCGGTGAAATGCATTACCGGAAAGCCTGCAAAGTCATCCGAAGTTGGGGGCGGCTTACGGGTGATAACATTCAGATTCAGCTGCGACCAATCCAGACCGATCACACTCCCGAGCACCCGCACCAGCCTGTACTCGACGTCTGTCAATTGTGACGCCTGCAAAGCGCACTGGCCGTTGATTACCACCAGGGCGTGAAGAAAATTTGCTCCCGGGCCAAAGTTGTCCACGCCTCCATAGACTGCGTTCCAAAAGCATTGCGAAGAGTCGCCGGCCCCAGCCCCGAGCAGATCGTCCGTCACTGATCCGTCATAGTCATAAACGATGCTAACCGGCGCCTGCGTGGCGGCGGGAGTGATGTCGGCAGGGGCACTGATGGTTCCGCTCGAGTCAACCACGAGGTTAGCGCCGGAGACGTCTTCGGCCAATGGTCCGGCGTTGGTCGCTGTGAGCGACGCCGTCGCAACCGAGGTCCACTGACTGAAGGAGTTGGCGACCAGCGCATTGGCTGCCGCATTGGGTAGAATCGGGCTCAGATCGCCTTGATCGGTGTAGTACTCGATCTTGCCCAGGGACCATGTAAGGGGCTGGCCCATGGCTGACGGGTTAAAGTAGCTTGAGCCTGCAACATATTTAGGACCGCCGGCGCGGGCGAGTTCCGCAAAATTCAAAACCAACCCGATAGCCAAAACGACGACGAGTGCCGGGCGCGTCGCTTCCCGTGGAGCAAGACTACGGCAGAGCGCCAACATCTTTTTCATAGTCAAATCTCGCTCACTCTTCACGGGTGAAACGCTGCAGGGCCACTGCGAAATCGGTAGAAGAAACCACAGTTTTTCCACCCAGGATTGGATCCGTGGACAAAATCTGAAAATGCTGGGGGGTGAGCGCGATTTGGCCCGCAGAATCGATCGCAAATCTGCCCATGGCCCCAGCGACCGGGCTGGTCAGCCCCAGCCTGCTCGGGGCGTATAGAAAAAGCAGCACACGTTCGCCGACGCGGTAGCGCTCCCCGCGGCTCCAAAGCCCCGCCCACTCGCGGATTGTAAGACTCTGGCCCGCGGATGCGCCGCGCATGGCACGTTCAACCTTGAAAGTGACCGCAGTGGAGGCAGGCCCTTTGGACGCACCGGTGCGCGCAACCGAGGAGACACTGCCCGAAAAAATTATCCCGGCAGCCTGTACGATTTGCGGGAAGGCAATAGGACCTGAAACGATCGGGCCGGAAACAATCGGATGATTTCCAACCGGATGATTCCCAATCGGATGATTTCCAACCGGATAACCCTCAACGGGATCACGCCGCGGCGCCTCAGACACGGGAACCCATACCTGAGCGCTGCGGGGAGCGTAACGCTGAAGGTCTGAGTTCGGCGTCGGAACGCCCGGTCGATCCGCTGCGCTGTCTTGTCCGCGGAGCAACGCAACCACGAAAATCAGCAAGAAAGCGGCGAGCAGACGCCACCCAGCCGAGGTCATAGCGATCCTCCAAAAATAAGTGTCTGCTCGGAGGAAAAACGTGGGAAACCGAAGTGATCCTAACTGCCGGCCAACGGCTATAGCGGTGACGGATATCACAATCAGCCTGTGGATTCACCGGCTGTTCCTGATCTGAATTGGCAGATTGACCGTGCCTTAGAATCGCACCGGGCGAACGCAGCATTGTGATCGACAGCGTTGCCTCGGACAAAAAACTTGGCCTATCCGGAACTTAGATTTGATTCTGCGGATAGAAGTTTGCTAGAGCCTTCGCCGCAGATGCTCTTCCGCGCTCAGGTTGGCTCCCGCCAGCAGCAACAGTCCAGTCAAGAAGGCCCAGAACATCAGACTTACCGACAACGCAAACGGACCATAAACTTCGCCGAAATTCAGCCAAGGCAGAGCCAGAATATAACCATATTTCAGCGCTTCGGAAAGCAGTCCGATAATGATCGCAGTTGGAAGCACGGCCCGCGCCGGGACCTTTCCGTTGGGCAGCACCCAGTAGATAAGAAAGAAGATCGCAATAGTGGCGGCGAAGGCAAAAACCTTCATCCCCACAAATCCCACCACCCGAATAAATCCGCTGCCGTGGCCGCGCAGCAGGAATCCCATCAGCGCCACGTTTCCCGCCGTCATGGCAATCGAAAGTAAGGCCAGCACGCCGCAGCCCAAGGCCAATCCCAGCGAGATCAACTGGTTTCCCAGATAGGAGCGGTTGTTCGGGAAGCGCCAGATCCGGTTAAGCGCGACCTCCAGGGGCATGAAGACTCCCGACGAGGTCACCAGCAAAATGATTAACGAGACCACTTGCACGCGCTGCCGGGTATTCACCATCGCATTCAGGTTACGGATGACAAATTCCTGGCCCGCTGGAAGGTAGTCACGCAACAACTCAACCACCACGTCATACATCACCCGCGAGTGAAAGACCCGTCGGACCAGGGTCATCACCAGCACAACGAAAGGGAAAAAAGAAAGAATGGCGTTGGCCGCAACCGAGAAGGCAAAAGTGTGCACTTCGGTGCGCAGCAAGTACCTTGCCGTGGAGATCGCCACGTTCGACGAGCGAACGCGTCCCGGCCGCTTCGGAGCTTTGGCGCGACCTCCGGTGGCTTCAGAAACGCTGACTGTGGCACGATCAAGCATGAGCTTCACTCAATCTTATCAAAGGGTTGCGGGTAATCAACGGTTTCCCGCAGCACGAAAGTCCCGGGGCCGGAACAGGCCATTTCTTATACTCCGTTAAAGATTAAACAGCCGCGATTGGTTATTTTTGGACCTTGCCCACTAATTTTTGTTGCGAAACGATTTAATACTGCTTATTATCTGGGGCTCATGAACCGGCGAAGGTCGGGACATGATGTGTAAGGCAGGTTGATGTCTTGAGCAGGGCGGTAGAAATCAGCGCCGATGGTCCAGGGCTCCGAGAGTTTGCGCCGCACTTTCTTTATGCGGCTCCGAACCGAGGAGTCTTTTGCTTTTGGGCAATTTCTTCAGCACAGAGAGACGCAACCGAGTTTCACCGGCTTTCTTGAGGGGGACCTCCTTTCGAGGAGGATCAATACGAGAGATCCGGGAAACTTATTCTTAATGATTAGGGGAAAGGAGTTTTTCTGTGAGAGAGAAAGGAACAGTAAAGTGGTTCAACGGGGCGAAGGGATATGGTTTCATCCAGCGCTCCACGGGGGAAGACGTTTTCGTACATTTCTCCGCCATACAGGAGAACGGCTATCGCTCGCTCAACGAGGGTGAGACCGTGGAGTTTGATCTGCTCAAGGGCCCCAAAGGCTTTCAGGCGGGCAATGTAGTCCGCGCCTAAATGCTGGTTCTGGAATCTCAACCCTCCCGCCCCATCGGGAGGGTTTTTCATTGCTTCGCGCCAGATTCCGCCTTTAGTCTCGTCCATTTGGGAAACGAGACCGCAAGCATGTTCACCGGAGGAATGAAATGACGCAACCCCATGTGATCCTTAAAGCGCAGTCGAAGGACCTCTGACCCGCTAGCACCGCCTTTGCGAGACCTGGGAATACTCCTTTTGGTGGCGCAGCGCTTCATGCGCTGCGATAAACGGCATTAGACATTGCGGGCTTTAGCCCCTGAGGTGCCCATACCCAACTTTATTTTCGCGGGAAATCCGCAGAATAGAAGCTACCGCCCGCAAGGAGTTAAGCGTCACCGCACTTCCACGGAGACCAGATCTCCATCCGACATTCCTCCCGGCTTGTAGTTCACCGAGACCGACCGGTCGCTCCAGGAACACGAGAACGTACCGGCTCCAATGAGCAGCAGTGACTTGTAGTCGGCAGTCCGCAACTTCAAAACCTGTTTGCCAGAGGAGACGGTCAGAACTGCGGCTGGCGATTGCGAACAGTCGACATCGATCAGCCGCCCCTGGAGAAACTTCGCAGGCCGCTTATCTTCTTCCGCCGCCTCAGCCTTTTGCGCAGCCGCGCGTTTGGCAGCGTCCTGGTCGAGCACGTCAAAGGGAGAACTCTGGCTCGAAAGCTTTTTGGCGGAAGCCGCGGTGGCTGCGGAAACCCCATATTTCTGCTCGGTCGAAAGCTCTTCCAGCCGTTCGCGTGCCTCTGCCGCCACCTGCGGATTCCCGCTGTTTTGCAGCCTCGCCAGCAGTTCTCGCGCTGCCTCCCACTTCTTGTCTGAAACGTAAATCTCTGCCAGATGGAAGACATACCGCTGATTCCGAGGGCTGAGTTGTATGGCCGCGCGCTCCGCTTGCATCGCTGCCGCCGGTCCGCCGCCTTCCATCCGCGCAACCGCCGTCAGATCGTAGGCTTCGGCGAATTCGGGGTACCATTCGATCACGGCGCGCAGATCCTGCAGCATGTTCGGCAAGCCCTCAATATCGGTCTTTTTTGCCTGTGACACGCGATACTTCAATACCGAAACGTAGTAGCGGATCCACATGTCGCGCGGGTTGAGTACCGAAGCGTCGCGCAGTTCCTCGAGAGCGTGATCGAACTCGCCACGCTGCATCTCGTCCCAGGCCAGGGCGCGGTGGGCCGTCTCGTTTCCACTGGCAGTCACCAGCGGAGCATCATCATTATTCTTGTCGGTTTTGGCTTCCTTTTTACTCGATGCTTTCGCAGCCGCCGGATCGGGCGCCGTAGCCAGGGCCTGCAATTCCCGCAGCCCTGCGTCGCGGCGGTCAGGAATTCTCACCTCGATCTCAGCTGTTAGTGCGTGCGCCTCGGCCTCGGGCAGCGTCTTGGCGGTGATCACGCTGTCGTTCGGCGCCACCAACTCAGGGAACTCATAGACCTGTGGCGCATTGTTCTCAGAGCCTCGCATGGAAGCGTCCAGCGCGGTGAACAACGGCGTGAGCGAGTGAAAATAGTCCTTCACCGCCTGATCAAACTGGGCAGCGGTCACTCCGAACGCGCTGTGGATGGCTTGTTCCGCCGGCACATGCTGGTTCTCGACCAAATCAAAATAAGTTCCGGTCTCCGGCAGTTTCTTTTCATGGATCAGGTAATGCACCGTCATCCAGGACTGCGCGTAGAAAAGCGTACGCCGCATTTCCTCGCCGAAAGTTGAGGTGTCGTGCTTCATGGTGAGCAGGTCGGGCAGCGTGAGCCAAACCTGGCCGCTCAGCAATCCCGTCAACGACTTGGGCTGGTTTCGCAGGTCGCGGGGAGTCGCTGTCGCGTGCGCAGTGAACCCGGGATTCAACTCGGGATCGCCACCGATTTCAACTCGCCTGTCGTCGACGCGGATCGAACTGAAATATTCCGCCAGACCTTCGTCGAACCAGCCCTGCACCGGCGGGTAGTTGTAACTCAAAAGCATTTGTGCGAAATCATGCGCCACGGCGCGCCACGGCTCGACTTCGAACAAGTTCAGCACGATGAAATTTTGGTCCTGCCCGGGAACAAAAAAGCCGGGAGCGGCAATCGGCTGTCCCTGCCGCAGCGGCGCATTCTGGTAGTAGCTCTTGTCGCTCTTGAAGGCAAGAATCGTCAGCGGCAAAGACTCGTTGAGCCGATCCTTCATTAGCAATGTGGCAAAGACCGCCCGCATCTGCTCAAATCGCAGTGCGACTTCCCTCCCCTTCTTTTCTCCCGCATCGGTAATGACGGTGTAGTGCGTCGAGTGGATCTCAAGCCAGGGCGAGGGCTGGCTTTCGCGGGCGGGTGCACGCAGAACAAGCCCGAAGAGCATGGCGGCAAGAAAACCAATCGGAATGGAACAGGTGCGGACCATGCGCGTTTGCGCCGACTAGGAAGAACCGTTTCTAAAATGCTAACACGAGGGGTGCGCTGCAATGTCGCGGAAGCTCTCGAGGTCAATTGAGGCCAGACTCAATCCAAGCCAGACTCAATCTAAGCCAGACTCAATCAAGCCAGATTTAATCCAAGGGGTTGAGCGATGAAATCGTAGGCAGGCTAATCCCCGCTGGCATGATTCTGCGTAGGCATCAGAACCAGCCGTGGACGCGCTTCCAGGGGTCGGGGTTGCGCCGCCCTGCCGCATGCCTGCAGAATGCTGAACACTGCGGCATAAGCCGCGAGCACGCCAATTCCAACCGAGAGCACTACCGTGAGGCAAAGAATCAGAGGCATGAAGAGCGAAATCACAATCAACCACCTTATGAAATTGCAGTAATCAGATGCTGCCAGCCCAACTTTCGTCTATTCGGGTTTCTTCAATCTACCCGCCTTGACGCCCGCCGCTAGTGACGACCCAGATGCGCCGTAGTAAGATACGGAGTAGAGCTGCGCATTCCTACTGTCGAACAACTCTGTGGGGCTGTCGACGTTACGGAAGGGCAATCGACCCCAAACCAGATGGCCATTACGAAGATTTCGGTGCGCGGCGCGCGCCAGCATAACCTTAAAAACATTGATGTTGAGATCCCCCGGAACACCCTTACCGTGGTTACCGGCCTCAGCGGCTCGGGCAAATCCTCGCTCGCTTTTGACACCATTTATGCCGAAGGCCAGCGCCGCTACGTGGAGACGCTTTCCACCTACGCCCGCCAGTTTCTGGACCAGATGGAACGCCCCGATGTCGATGCCATTGATGGACTTAGCCCCTCCATCTCCATCGAACAGAAAACCACCAGCCGCAGCCCGCGCTCGACCGTCGGCACCATTACCGAAATTTACGACTATCTTCGTCTGTTGTTCGCCTCGATTGGTATTCCACACTGCCCCAGGTGCGGCCGTCCCATCAGCCGCCAGTCCGCCGAACAGATCGTCCAGCGGGTGATGCAACTCACTCCTGAGGACCGTGTAATGGTGATGGCTCCTATCGTCCGCGGCCGCAAGGGCGAGTTCAAAAAAGAAATGGAAACGCTGCTCAAACACGGCTACACTCGCGCCCGCGTCGACGGTGAAATTGTCAACCTCGATGACGACCTCGCCCTCGATAAGCGCAAGAATCACACCATCGAAGTCGTGATCGATCGTCTGCTGGTGAAGCCCGGCATCGAGCACCGTTTGGAAATGTCCGTCGGTTTGGCGATGAAGCTGGCCGGCGGCCTGGTGCAGATCGCCGTCGTCGGCGGCGACGAACAACTCTATTCCGAAAAACTCGCCTGCCCCGATTGCGGCATCAGTGTGCCTCAGCTCGAGCCACGCTCATTTTCTTTCAATAGCATGTATGGAGCCTGTCCCGAGTGCCACGGCCTGGGCAGCCGCTACGATTTCGATCCCGCGAAAGTCATCACCGACTGGTCGAAGCCTCTGCTCGATGGCGGCCTGGGCCCGGGTTCCGCTTCCCAGGGACTGATTCACGCCTTGCAGGTAACTGCGGCCGCCCACGGCGTCGATCTCAATACTCCGTTCGAAAAATTTCCCGAGAAGGTTCAGGATCTCCTGCTCAACGGCGAGTCCGGCCGCGGAAAAACCGGCTTCCGCGGCATCTTCGGCTACTTGAAGCAGAATCTGGAAGAGTCCACCTCGGAAGGCTATCGCGACTGGCTCATGGATCACATGTCCGCAACCGATTGCCCTGCTTGCCACGGCAAGCGATTACGCCCGGAAAGCCTCGCCGTCAAAGTAAACGGAATGTCGATCGCCGATTTCACCGCGCTTCCGATTTCGAAAGCTCTCGAAGCTGCGCAGGGCATCAAACTTGCCGGCCGCGAGGAAAAAATCGCCGGACGCGTCATGCACGAAATCGTCGAGCGCCTGCAATTTCTCAATGCCGTGGGACTCAACTACATCTCGCTCGACCGCTCCGCCGCCACGCTCTCCGGCGGCGAAGGCCAGCGCATCCGTTTGGCCACCCAGATCGGCTCCAAGCTGCGCGGGGTTCTCTACGTTCTCGACGAACCCTCCATCGGCCTGCATCATCGCGATAACGGGCGCCTGCTGACCGCGCTCGAAAATTTGCGCGACCTCGGCAATACCGTGCTGGTGGTGGAGCACGACGAAGAAACCATCCGCCGCGCCGACTACGTCATCGATCTCGGTCCCGGCGCCGGACGCCACGGTGGCGGCCTGGTCGCTCACGGAACTCCCCAAGAAATCATGCGCGAACCGAACTCGCTCACCGGCGCCTACATCTCCGGCAAGGTGCAGATCGAGATGCGCCCCGAGCGACGGCAGAAAAATGGAGCGGCACTCACCATTCTCGGCGCCAAAGAAAACAATCTCAAAAATCTCGACGTAACCTTCCCGCTGGGCGTAATGACCGTTGTCACCGGAGTTTCCGGCTCCGGCAAATCTACGCTGGTCAATGACATTCTCTACCGAGCCCTGGCGCGCCAGCTCTATCGCTCCCGCGAAAAATCCGGCGAACACAAAGCCATCATGGGCGCGGAAAACATCGACAAGGTCATCCGCATCGACCAGTCGCCCATCGGGCGCACCCCGCGCTCGAATCCCGCAACCTACACCGGCGTTTTCACTGCCATTCGCGATCTCTATGCCATGCTCCCCGAGTCGCGCGAGCGCGGCTACAAGCCCGGACGCTTTTCCTTCAACGTCTCCGGCGGACGCTGCGAAGCTTGCCAGGGCGAAGGCCAGCGCCGCATCGAAATGAATTTCCTGCCCGATGTCTACGTGCTCTGCGAAGTCTGCGGCGGGCGCCGCTACAACCGAGAAACTCTCGCCGTAAAATACAACGGCAACTCCATCGCCGATCTGCTCGAGATGCCGGTCTCCGACGCGCTGCCCATTCTCGAAAACATTCCGCAGGTAAAACAAAAGCTGCAAACCCTGGTCGATGTCGGCCTCGGCTACATTCATCTCGGCCAGTCTGCCGTCACGCTCTCCGGCGGCGAGGCCCAGCGCATCAAGCTGGCCCGCGAACTCAGCAAGCGCCAGACCGGCAAAACTCTTTACCTGCTCGACGAACCCACCACCGGCCTGCACTTCGACGACGTAAAGAAACTGCTCGACGTGCTCCACCGTTTGACCGATCTGGGGAATTCGATCATCATCATCGAGCACAATCTGGACGTGATCCGCAACGCCGACTGGATCATCGACCTCGGCCCCGAAGGCGGCGAAGACGGCGGCCGCCTCGTCGCTCAAGGCACGCCAGAGCAGGTGGCAAGGGTGAAGAAGTCCTACACGGGCCAAGCGTTGACTGGATATTTTGCGGGGAACGGAAAACGGAGCGCTTAGAATCGTCCTGCGCCCGAGCGCAGGGTTACACGCATCGCCTGAGGACTGTCGGGTCTCTGGTTTTGAATTGTCTCTGGGTTTTGAAAGGCGAAGCTTTGAAGGGGCGCGGCTTCAGCCGCGCCATTAAACGCCTAACTCTAAACAGGGCTTTAGCCCCTGAGGGAGTTTCACCTTCATTCAGCAAAGGACTCTTTTGGCATCCTCTGAAAATCCGCAGTTCGATCCAGAGCCGCCAAACAGAGAGCGACCATTCCCCGAACCAACCCCCTCCCCGGCCATGCTTCCATCGCCACCACCCAAAGCCGGCGAAAACCCCGTCTGGAACGGCTGGGACGTTTTGCAAATCGCCGGCCTCACCGCGCTCACCCTTTTTCTCGCGCAATTTCTAATCGTCCTCGGAGCGCGCCACTTCGCGTTTCCGCATCAGAGTTGGATCGAGGTCGCCCAAAAACCATCCCTGGCCCTGCTCTCCGAGTTGCTGACCTACGTCGCCGTCGCGCTCTATATGATTCTGCTGGTCGAGGGCAAATACCAAGTCCGATTCGGCCTAGCCATTCGTTGGAACTGGCCGGGAATCGCCGGCGTCAGCTTCCTCGGCATAGGAGTTCTCATGCTCGGCCTCGACCTCTTAGGCCGCTTCCTGCCCATGCCCAAGAGCACGCCGTTCGATCAGTTTTTCGCCCACACTTCTGACGCCTACCTCACCGCCATCTTCGCCATCACTCTCGGCCCCCTGATGGAAGAACTTTTCTTTCGCGGATTCCTTTACCCGGTAATCGCCCGTCGCCTGGGAGTTTTCTGGGGAATTTTTCTCACCGCCCTGCCCTTTGGCCTGATCCACGCAGTGCAGTACGGCTACGCCTGGGGCGCGGTCCTGATCATCTTCTTTGTAGGGGTTGTTCTCACCACCTTGCGCGCGGTGACCAAATCCGTAGCCTCCAGCTTCCTGGCCCACGTAGGTTACAACGCGACGCTCATGGCCCTGGCCGCCATGGCCACAGACGGCTTTCGCCACCTGGAGAAAGTGGGAGTGTTCCTGAGATTCGTGAACAACTGAATCTCGTCAGCTCGAGACTCACAACCAGGTACTCGGTACTGGGTACTGGGTACTAGGTACTCGGTACTCGGTACTCGGTACTCGGTACCAGGTACTTCACTTAATCGTAACCGTCAGCAGCTCCGCTCCCGACACCACATAATCCAGCGGAGCGGTTGCGGTTTCATCCACGTTCGATTCGCCGCTCACCACCATCTCCTGATTGCCCCGCATGCCGTCCATCACATTCATAATCGAGATCGGCAACGTCGGCATCACTTTGTCGGCGACCCGCGCCTCAGGATCGGCCTCCAGCAGTGAAACATACACCCGGTTATTGGAGTGCTCCTTGTTCAGCAGTGCGATGGTCGAAGCCAGGTCCAGCTTGTGTCCAAACGCCGGATTGCCGTGCCCGATCCGATCCAGCGTCTCCCCATCGCTCACCAGAATGCGCAGCGTTCCCTTGCTCGCCGAGGTGGGAATCTTCACCGGAATCTGTTGCACGATGCGCTCGCCGCGATAAGGCGCAAGCACCGTCTCCAGCATGATCTCGTCGCCAGGCCGGGCCTCGCTCACATCGGTGCGCGCGCTCTCCAGCCGCGCCCAGCGCCGTTCCCGCACCAGATCGAAATCCAGGTTCACCCCCGCAATCGCCGGTGCGTTATAAGGATTGTCATAGATGCGTCCAAAACGCTCGCCTAGCGAGGCTGCGGCCTGCATCGCCGCCGGTTGCGCGTTCTCTTCCGGGGAGAACATATTGCGCATCGTCACTTCCGGAAAGCCCTTCACCCCAATGGTGCCCGCCAGCCGGTACGTGATCTCCTCGCCAAATTCATTCACCCCGTGCAGCGCGTTGAACACCGTCACCATCAGGGCCACCGGCGTCAGCTTCGGATTGTTCAGCACTTCGTAGTGAAATTGCTTCACCCCGGTTCCGCTATGAATGCTCAACGTGACTGGAATCATTTCCGGCTGCCGGTCAAACACGCCGAGAATTCCGGTATGCCGATCCTGCACAAAAGTTCCCACCGGTTCGGTGGTATTCACAATCTTGAAGGCATTGAGCGGCGAGGGCAGCGTGGCCAGCACTTCGGCCTTATTCATCGGCAAATCAACCGAGCCAAACTGCAGCAAAGGATGTCCGCAGGCCAGCAGCCGCTGCGGATCCACATAGGTGACCGTGCAGGTCGCTTCGATATCCATGTCGCCGCGCACCAGAATCGCGCTCACGGCAGAGCCCGCCTCGAGCGGTTCCGGCTGCTTGTCATCACTCACCGAGCCGGCGCCCATCACCGGCACAATTCCGGCATTGGCAAACTGTCCCGAAAAAAGCTGAACCGCTTCTTGCGAAAATCCGTTGAACACCAGGGGCGTTTCAATAGGCTTCAGGTAATTTACAAAACTCGCCGCGCCCTCCTGGCCTGACCCCGGCAGCGCTGTAATCTCCCCCGGAGAAGCAGTCCTCCCGGCCGCAACATTTACGTTAGGCTTGGCAGCCGCGCTCTCTTCCGCCGGAGACCGGTCCAGCGCGCTGATCTCCAGCATGTCGGCGATTGGCGTGACCCCGGCGATCGGCTCTTTAGAAAATTCACCGATGCGGAAAGCCAGCGCCCCGGCGAGCTTCCCATCCAGATAAACCGGGCTGCCGCTCATGCCCGCGACCACGCCCGTGTATTCCACTTTCTGTCCGTGCAGCCGCACGAGGATGATGTCGCCCTTGGGCCCGTTGACGTTACGCAGCACTCCTAGTACTTCCACCTCCATCGCCTCGGGTTTCACCCCCTGGAAAACGGTATAGGCAACCCCGCGCATACCTGCGTGAATCTGGCTGACGGCAATGGTTTTAGGGTTTTGTACCGCTTCTACGGAAGCCGCCTTTTGCGCAAACGTGGCAGAGGAAAAACAGAGCGACGTAACCAAGACCGCAACAGCAAATTTTTTCATGAACTACGCCCGGATGGACTGGACAAGCTCCACCTTAGTTGATTTAGACTTCGCCAGATTGTAAGTCGTTGCCACGAGGGGAAATTACTGGGAGCCGGGCAAAACATCCCAATCGCGAATCCTTGCGTCTATACTAGCACAGGGACTTTTTGCTCCAAACAGTCTTTTACCTACTTTTACAAGAGGTTTTCATGTCTTCCCAACCCATGCCCCCGCATCGGCCATCGCTTTTGCAACGTTGCACTGCCCTGATGGCGCTCCTGTTTTGTCTGCTTGTGATTTCTATCGCTCCTGGCTTTGCCCACGCCCAGCAATCATCGCCGGATCAGCCTCAGGATCAAGATAACGGCAAGCCCAAGCAGGACGTTCCCCCGGAAGCTGGTGGCCCCGGCGGCGATGTCGGTCCCTACGCCATCCCGAAGAAAAATCCCGAAGCTCCACCCCCGCCGCCGCCCCCCGTCACCGCCAAAAAAGTTGAAGGCATGCCCGACTACTCCATCAAGGTCAATGTCCCCCTGGTGAACGTCGATGTCATGGTTACCACCAAGAATGGTGAGTTCGTCCCGGGGCTCAAGAAAGACAACTTCCGCCTCTTCGAAGACGGTTCGCCGCAGCAGATCTCGAACTTTAACGTCTCCCAGGCTCCCATCACGGCAGTGCTGCTCGTGGAATTCGCCTCCACCAACTACTCTTTCATGATCCAGGCCCTTGAGGCTTCCTATGCTTTTGCCAACAGCCTTAAGAAAGATGATTGGATCGCCGTCGCTTACTACGATATGCAGCCGCATATCCTCGTCGATTTCACCCAGGACAAGCGAGCCGTTTACGGAGCGCTGAACCAGTTGCGCATTCCCGGGTTTGCCGAAACCAATCTGTTCGACGCTTTGTACGACACCCTCGATCGCCTCGACCGCGTCGAAGGCAAGAAGTACGTCATCCTCGTGACCACCGGAGTTGACACCTTCAGCAAGCTCACCCTCGACAAGATCACCAAAAAGATCAAAGACACGAAGGACGTAACCATTTTCCCCGTCAGCGTGGGATGGATCATCCGCGAAATGTATGAGGCCCAGGGGCGCGCAGCGCCCCACGGCATGGGCATTCCCGTTAGCAACATGGATTACCTCCAGGCCGATAACGAAATGCGCAACTTCGCCGCCATAACCGGCGGCCGCGCCTACTTCCCTCGTTTTCAGGCCGAGTACGCCGAAGACTTTCAGGACATCGCCAACGACATCCGCAATCAATATTCGCTGGCCTATCATCCCACCAACACCAAGTTGGATGGAACCTACCGCAAATTAAAGGTGCAAGTGGTTGCTCCTGACGGCGGCCAGCTGAAAGTGAAAGACCAGAAGGGTAAAGAACAGAAAATCGACGTCGTAGCCCGCGACGGCTACACCGCCAAACATTCGGTGGACTGAAGGATCCCCTTCGCCCGCTCTTATGACGGCGTCGTCTGTAGCGTCGCCACCTGTCCGACTCGACCTCATAGCTCCAACCGCCGATTCGAAGTCGAACTTATTTACTAAAGTATGACAAATACGTATGATGTCATACTATGACCATTGAGTACGCAACTGTAAACGCCAAAGGCCAGGTGGTGATCCCGGTCGGGATCCGTCGCAAGTTCCAGATTGACGATGGCACGCGTGTCGCATTTCTGGAGGAAGCCGGTCGTTTATTCATTCAACCCCTGACCGACGAGTTCATTGACGCCATGAAGGGCGCCCTTGCCGCTCGCGGCCTTCCGGGCCGGGTCGAGCGAACCAGAGACCGCGATCTGAAATGAAGCTTTATGTTCTCGATGCAAATGCGCTTTACCGTTTTCTAATCGGCGGACCCGGCGCCGAAACCGTCAGTCGCCTCTTCAAGGAAGCGCGCGATGCCGAGCAGCCGCTCCGTATGTCTGTAATCAATTGGGGAGAGGTCTACTACACAATCGCCAAAGTGGAAGGCTTTGCTGAGACCGCCCGCATCATGGACCGCGTCAGGCTACTGCCTGTCGCAGTTCTCGACGCGGACGAAACCGTGACCGCGCGAGCGGCCCAACTCAAAGCCGGTTACGGCCTGCCGTATGCGGATTGTTTTGCCGCCGCCACCGTCGGAAAGAACGATGTCCTGGTCACGTCGGACGCTAAGGACTTCAAGAAACTCCCCAGCATTCATGTGCTGCCGCTCCCAGAACACAAGAAGAAAAGTTAATGCGCCAGCGCCCATCAATTTCCCCAGCCTTGCTCCGACAGAAGAACGGACAGAAGAACGGAAGAACTGAGGAGCCGACAGCTGCGAGCGGACAGCCCTTTCTAATGCGCGTGAAATAACTGCTCCAGCAGGAAGAACACCCCTGCTCCCACAAATACCAGCAGCGCCATTTTCATCGCCGGCTCTTTATTCACCTCAGGAACCAGATCGGACGCCGCAACGTAAATGGTGACCCCCGCCGAGAGCGGCAGCCCCGCGTTTACATGATGACGGAACAGCGCCATGGTTAAAACTCCTGCCAGCGTCGCCCCTCCCAGAATCACCGACGCGCCCCATGCCGTCCCGCGGCTGCGACCGCTGGCCAGCATTACCGAACTCACGGTGAAACCCTCGGGAATCTTGTGCAGAAATACTGCGAAGAAAATCAACCAGCCCAGCGCGTTCGAAACCAGAAACCCGGAAGCAATCGCTATACCGTCAAAAAAGGTGTGGATGATCAGCCCCAGCAGCACCGAGTATCCCTTATGCGAGTGCATGAACTCATCCTGGTGCGTCTCCTCGCCAAAGTGAAAGTGCGGCGTGACCGTGTGCTCAAAGAAATGAATGATCAGATATCCCAGCAGAATGAGGTAAGCCGCGCTCCTCCCCCGCAGCTCGAGACTTTCCGGCACCATCTCCATCAGCGCGGTGGCCAGCATGAAGCCCGCGCCCAGCGCTACAAAGTAGCGCAGGTACCGCCGCTCCCAATTGCGCTGCACAATAATCGCCCCGCCAAAGACATTGGCGGCCGCGGCCGTCAGGCCCAGCAGAATGCTGGTTGCAATGGGATGCATGGAGTAAGACAGTACCGAGTACCTGGTACCTAGTCAAATCTCACGCGGCACTTCGAGCGTCAAGCGAGGCGATGAGCCCACTTAAAATACGACCAAGTTCGTCAGTGCGTTTCAGAATTTCGGCGGCTTCCGGCTCGGATAGATAATTCCCTTGTCGGGCGATCAGAAGCTGGGTTTCGAGTTCAGCCAGCGATCCTCGCGAGTGCTGAAGAAAATGTCGAAACTCGCGCTTACTGTAGTGAGCTTGCCCTTCGGCAATATTGCTGGGAACGGAAACAGCCGCCCGACGAATCTGGTTCGTCAGACTGTAAATCTCATGCTTGGGAAATGCGTCAGTCGCATCGTAGAGCGTATTAACCAACTCCATCGCCTTCTGCCATGCGATCAAGTCTTTGTAGTGCGCTGCCATGGCTTAAAGCCTATAACGAGAGCGTCGCAAATAAACAAGTCCCTGCTCTGCAATCTGACCTCCTCTCCCAACTTGGCACTCGCTGCCTGAGACTCGGTACTAGATACATAGGTACTCGGTACTAGGTACTAGGTACTCGGTACTAGGTACTAGTCACCCCGAATGCCGGATATGCATCACGTCCCCATCCTGCACAATATAGTCCTTGCCCTCGAGCCGTAGCGTGCCCTTCGCGCGCGCATTTGCTTCAGAACCCGCTTCCAGCAGTTGATCCCAGCGAATCGTCTCGGCTCGAATAAAATGCTTTTCTAAATCCGAGTGAATCGCCCCCGCCGCCTCTTGCGCGCGCGAATTCGCCGGGACCTGCCACGCGCGGCACTCATCCTCGCCGGCGGTGAAAAATGAAATCAACCCGAGCAATTTATAAGTCGTACGAATCAGGCGCACCAGGCCGCTTTCCGTGAGCCCGTAGCTCGACAAAAACTCAGCTGCATCGGCGTCGCTCATCTCCGCCAGTTCCGCTTCAACCTTGCCGCAGATCGCGGTGGCCGCGGCATTCGGCCGCGCCGCAATTTCCCCCAGCTTGTACTTGCTCACCGCTTCTTCCAGTTCTTTTCCCAGTTCGGTCGATTCGCCAATGTTCAGCACATAAAAAATCGGCTTCTCACTCAGGAACATGAAGCCCTTGATTCTCTTCTTATCTTCCGCAGTCATCTCCATTTCGCGCAACGGTTTGTCCGATTCCACTTGTGCCTTGGCTCGCTTCAGCAATTCGAATTCTTTTTCGAGCTCCGCTGTCTTCATCTTCTTCAAATCTTTTTCGAGGCGCTCCAGCCGCTTTTCAATCTGCCCCAGATCGCTGACCAGCAAATCGAACTCCACATTCTTAATATCGCGCAGCGGATCGATCTCGCCCGCGTGCGGCACCGACGGATCATCAAACACCCGCACCACATGTGCCAGCGCATCCACATTGCGCAGATGCGCCGCATACGCGCTGTCTTTCAACGCCTCCTGTCCAATCGCGCCAACGTCAACATATTCAACCGATGTGTGCGTAAGTTTTTTCGGGTTGTAAAGCGCCGCCAACCGGTCCAGTCGATCGTCCGGAACCTTAGCCACACCAATGTGCGCCTCGCGCGGATTGGCCCGCGCCGAATCCGAAAGATGCGCCTTGGTCAAAATCCGAAACAAAGATGTCTTGCCCACCTGCGGCAGGCCAATAATGCCAGTTTTCATAAGGGAAGCTCTTAGCTGTTAGCTCTTGGCTCTTAGCCGAATCCCGCAGGACTTGTCATCCTGAGCCAGAATTTTGTCCTGCGGCAGCAGGCAAAACCACAGTCGAAGGATCCCGTTCGCTTTTACAGAGCCAGAGCTTGCGAAAGGAGTTTCCACCACGGCTCGCCCAAGGAGTTCAGCAATCGCGCAGCAACTAGTCAGAATAAACGATGGATGGCAAAACGCTCAATCGACGTGTGCCTAAAAGCTCTTTGCCGTTATATACACCACCACCAGCCCCAGCAGCAACACCGCCCCCTCGACCCGCGTCGACCAGACATGCAGCGCATCAAACTGCACCCGTTCAGGATTATCCACCGGCACAGACTGTACATCTCCCAGCGACGCCCGCAAGACATCCATCCGCGGAATAATCCCAAATTGCGAGATCAGCGTGAGCGCCAGCATCAGGCAGAGAAGAATATGCCGCAGCGCGAACACATGCGCCGTACCATCGGTGAAACGGCTGTAGATCAATGAACTGGCCAGGTAAACGACACCCGAGATCAACCCAATCCAATGCAGCTTTCCGAGCGTACGCCCCACAACGTTTCCCGCCAGATGCGTATTCGGCAAGACCGCCGGGATGTCGAACGCGGTAGGCGCCAGCACAAACGCAAAAAAGATAAGCCCGCCAATCCAGCACACCAGGGACAGCAGCATGAGAAACCGCAGGAAGGACATAGCGAAGAATTATATCGCTTCACTCCGGACTGTCATCCCGAGCGAAGCGAGGGACCTTGGTGCTTGCGTGCGCCAAGGTGATTGGGCTGCACCGAAACACCAGGATCCCTCGCTCCGCTCGGGATGACAAGGCTGTTTCAATGCCATGGTTGCGTCTGCCGTGGAAACAAGAAACCGAGAACTTAGAACTGACAACTGAGTGCCGCCGTGCTACACCGGCACCGCCACACTCTCCACAATTTCTTTCACCACCTGATCCGCCTGTTCCGACTTTTTCAGTGTCGAAGCATATCCACCATTCACCACCACGCGATGCGCGAACACCGGCACCGCCAGCGGCTTGAAATCTTCCGGTGTGCAGAACCCGCGCCCATCCAAAAACGCCATCGCCTGCGCCGCTCGATACAAAGCCTGTGCTCCGCGCGGCGAAACTCCCAGCGACAAATATTCCGACTCCCGCGTGCGCCGCACAATCTCCAGCGCATAGGTCACCAGGGATTCATCCACGCGCACGCCCTTCACCGCTTCCTGCATTTCGAGCACGTCCGCCGCACTCAGCACCGGCCGCGTGTGCTGCAAAACTTCCGCACCCGCCTCCGACCGCAAAATCTCGCGCTCCGCCGCCGCCTCCGGATATCCCATTCTCACCCGCATCAGAAACCGGTCCAACTGCGACTCTGGCAGCGGATACGTCCCATGATGCTCCACCGGATTCTGCGTCGCGATCACCAGAAACGGCTGCGGCAATTCGTAGGAGTGTGCGTCCACCGTGACCTGGCCTTCATTCATTGCTTCGAGCAATGCAGACTGCGTCTTCGGCGTCGTCCGATTGATCTCGTCGGCCAGCAGCACGTTGGTGAACACCGGCCCGCGCTTGAATTCAAACTCCTGCTCCAGTGCCGAATACACCGAAATCCCCAGCACATCGGAGGGCAGCATGTCGCTGGTAAACTGCACCCGCTGAAACGTGCAATCAATCGCCCGCGCCAAAGCCTGGCCCAGCGTGGTTTTGCCCACTCCCGGCACACCCTCGATCAGCAAATGTCCACGCGCAAAAATGCTGACCAGCGCCAGCCGCACCACATCGTCCTTGCCGCGAATCACATGGCGAAGCGCCTTTTCCAGCTCAGCAGCTTTATGGGATACCGCGATCGCACTCTCAGGAGACATTATCTGGATTTTACTATCAGGCGCGCCGCCGGCGGAGTTACCGATGTCACAGGACTTCAGCTGTCAGCTGTCAGTCATCAGCCATCGGCCGTCAGTCGTCGGCCGTCAGTCGTCAGCTTTCACCAAAACAGTCTTCCTCACGCTTGTCATTCCGAGCGCAGCGAGGAAACTTGGTCTCCTCTCCGCCATAGCGAACTCAGAACGCGAACACCGTCGCATCCGGCATCACGCAGCTGACGACCGATCGCTGAAACCCGAGACCTCACTGCAAAAACTGCGCCGGCCTGCCGGTCAGCCGCTCAATTCTCTTCGCAATCGGAGGATGCGTCGAAAACCAATTCCCAAAATTCACTCCCAGCAGCGGCTGGATAATAAACAAATGCGCCGTCGAGGGCGACGCCGCCATCGGCACCCGCCGCGAGTAAGCATCCAGCTTCTGCAGCGCGCTCGCCAGCGCATACGGATTCCCCGTAAAATGCGCCCCGGTCGCGTCCGCCTGATACTCCCGCGAACGCGACACCGCCAGTTGAATCAGGGTCGCCGCAATCGGAGCCACAATCAGCATGATCAGCCCCGCTAGCCCGCCTCCGCGCCGGTCGTCGCGGTCTCCACCCATCCCGCCAAAAATCATCGCCCAGCGTCCCATGCTGGCCAGCATCGTAATCGCGCCCGCGACCGTCGCCGCCACCGAGCTAATCAGTATGTCGCGATTGTTCACGTGCCCCAGTTCGTGCGCCAGCACGCCTTCCAGCTCTTCGTCGTTCAGCAGCCCCAAAATTCCATGGGTCACCGCCACCGACGCGTGCTTCGGATTCCGCCCCGTGGCAAACGCATTCGGCGACTCCGTCGGGATCACATAAATCTTCGGCATCGGGATGCCCATCTTCGGCGCCAGTCGCTCCACCGCCGCGTAGGCCCGCGGCAACTCCTCGCGCGTCACCGGCTTCGCCCGGTACATGGCCAGAGCGATCTTGTCCGAAAAGAAATAGCTGACGAAGTTCATTACCGCGGCAAACGCCAGCGCCAGCAGCATCCCACTCTGCCCGCCAAAATAGCGCCCAAAAAACATCAGCAGCAGCGTCAGCGCCGTCAGCAGAAACGCGGTCTTAAATGTGTTTCCCATAATGTGTGGATCGCAAGTCCGATAGCTTTCCCTGTATTAGATGTTAGCAGTTCGAGGCGGATGCACCTGCCCGAGGCGGATCGCTGGAACGCCCATTTATCGCGCTTTTGGCAAATGGCCGGATGGCTCGCAGGTCCGCCAGAGGGTGAATTCGTAGAAGGTAAGCGCGGGGATACGTGAGGCGGTCTCTATACCCACTTCTGCTGGCGCCAGCACCACGCCACTGCGCCCATACCAATCGCAATCAATCCGAAGGTGCCGGGTTCAGGGGTGGTGGTGAAATATCCCGAGACTCCATAGTATCCGCTCCCGAACGGTGACGAAATATAAGAGTACGACAATGTCAACTGACCCGGCCCCGTTGCCAGGGTGAATTCGCATATGTTATTGGGGCAATATTCATCAATTTCACCGTAAATCAAACCCATGGACGCCGGCACCGTGACAGTGAAGTTCTGTTGCCCATTGGCTGGGAATGTGAACTCACCCGCGTTAAAGGTAAAGGCGTAGAGCAGGACCTCGAAGCCTCCCGAGAAAGACTGCGAACCGATTGTTCCGTTAGCGAGGTCGGGATAGATCGTAGTTCCGCCGCCTCCTCCCGAGCCAGGCGGAATGTTAGGGAACATGTTGTTGAACCACGAGAACGGAGTCCCTCCGCCCCAGGTCAGATTTACTCCCGGGCCAACGATAGTGCCTCCAATATTGTCGCCGACTCCATAGTTGGGACCGAGGTAGAAATTGGCGTTCAGATTTGTGTAACTCGCCGAATCCGCAAACGCGCTGATCGAAGTCAGCACAACCATCATCGAGAGTATCCGCGGTAGGTGCTTCATGAAGTTCCTCCTTATTCGCTACTCCTCAGAGGAGTCGGTGGAGAACCGGGCCGGAACCGGCCTGCTCAGAGCGAGCAAGGCTACACTACACCCGATTTGCGCATTGTCAAGCAGATGCCGGGGTGCTAATGTATTTGGCCCAGTGGCCGCTCATAACCTCATATTGAGTTTTATGTTCATCAAGTTCATTGGCATGTGTTTGATTCCAAAATGGTCGCACACGCCGGGTATTCTAGGTGATTTGTTTACGCTTTCCTGCGTGACAACAATTCCTCCTTCTTTGTCGGTACCCGCTATTGCTATCAATCGCGGGTCCCCCGCTGACAGAAAGTCCTTGCCCCTCGCCACTCCGTATTTTTCGACGCAATAGATGGATATTTCTCCCATCAATTGCTTGCTTTCATCGGTACATCCATAGGAACACCACACCCCCTTTCGGTTCTTTACCCAAACAGCGACAGGGTCTGGCCTTTTCGCTTCAGCTCCCCGAATCATCTCTTCGTAAACTTTCTTGTGGGTTACTACCGACCCATCGTGCATTTTCTTTTCCAACCAAGCCCAATACTGAGGATTGTGATCGAGACGAAACAGTTCGCGCTGGCACCAAATAACGGAACTGGCGTCGAGCCAATACCTGCTCACTTACTGACACCCAAATGGTCGAGGTACCTCCCGACAGTGTTTGGTCCGACTCCGAAGAGCGCTCCTGCTTCCGCATAGGTTGTTTTCTGCCGCCGAACAGACTCAGCAACAGCTTTGTTAAATTTAACTCCGTTGCGTATTTCAAAAGACGCCCAGAAATTTCCTCCGGATTTTTCTTTCGGCTTTTTATTCTTTTCGTCTTCGTGGGCTTTATAAGCTTCGTACTGCTCTCTCACCTTTTCGAAAAATACTTTCGAGCTGATTCGGTTGAGCTCCAAAGCCCGCCTCAAGACTACAAGAGTGCTCACCCGAAAATGCTGGGATGCTGCACTCATATTCATTTCAGTAGTCCTCGCGTCGGACCATAATGCTGCAAAGACACCTTCAGGCACCAGGAATTCGGCTGCTATCTTGTCGCATAACAGTTCCACCTTGTTCCTGCTGTCACGCGAGACATCTGGGTTCCTATCCGAGACTCCGGACGCTCCTATCCAGATATGAGCTAGCTCGTGAACGAGTGTGAATATCTGCGCGGCTTTGGCGTCGTTATCGTTAATAAAAACAATAGGCGCGGATGGATCGACTAGAACAAACCCGCGAAATTCCTCCACATTGAGCGAACGATGTGTGTCGTAGCCGACTATCGAGCTACGCATGACTAAAATCCCCAGCTTTTCGGCCCTCGATACAAGAAGCTTTAGGAATTCCTCGTAGTTAGGTATACGAGTCCGAGTTGGTTCATCCACTTCCAGACTCAGCCACATGTCCGAGGCCACGACTTTTGGTGATGTGTTCAGCTTAGGGAATTTCCCGACGAAGCCGAGGCGCGGAGGATCGATCTCGGTGCGGTACCATTCCTGACGCGCCCGAGTCCTATCTAATACATCGAGCAAATCTAAGGATGGCTTAAGTAATGGTCCTCCATCCACCGTTCTTCGATCAGGGACTTCGAGTGGCTCTTCGTGAGGAAGTTCCTCCATGTACAGCATCGGATAGGCGATACCCAACCTTTCCGCCAGAGCCTCGGCGTCACTCTCTGATGGGAATTTGCTACCATCCGCCCACGCCTTTATCTTGTCGAGCGAGAATTTAGGCGTGGCTAGTGATTCGAGAGTGGCGCCGCTTCGACGCAGTGCCCACCAGATGACCTTGAAATTTATGCGAGCAGTAGCCATCTCTTCTGGAGTTCGAGCAAAACGGTTGACTGATCCTACCGGATCGCCACCTTTATGCCCACTTCCCCTTGCGCCAGGGTCAGCCGCGGTGCCGCGGCAAAAAGGCTAGTGGTCGAGACGTGGGCACCCGATAGCCATTCCACCGCTAAATTCGCGTGCATGTGACATCTAACCTTGTCCGGCGCCGCCGCTTCGCGGATTATTCCAAAGGCGAGCCCCTCAGCGCCGATCAAATCGAGATAAAAATGGCTACTAACCGGTTTGTTATCAAGATTTTGAAAACAAGTTCTTTGACATCAAGATTTTGGCAAGGCACCGCCAGATCAAATATCGCGCAACTCCAATGACACCAATATCTTACGAGAGGCGATCTGTGATTTTTTTTGATCCGGATCTTGCCGGCGACCGCTTAACCACCCGCCAACGATCCGAAGAAACGCTAAGCCGCCAGCTTCGCGCCCGCCGGCGCCAGCGCCCGGCGCACTGCGAACGTCATCCCGATCCGAGCGGCGCCGCTGATCATCAGGCTTACGCCCACCAGAATGCCGATCGCCCAGATCGAACTCGACGGCCACTGCATATAGATCATCAGCCCCAGCAGCAAGCTGATAATTCCGTCGATCAGCACCCAGGTTGAGCCGTGCAGGTGGCGCATCCGGGCGTAGAGAATCAGGTTCAGGACGCCTTCAATCACAAACAGCCCCGCCAGCACCAGCGTCAGCGACGCCACGCTCAGCACGGGATGCAGGATCATATAGGTACCGAATGCCAGATACGCAATCCCCACCAGCACTCGCCAGATCACGCTGCCTGCTCCATGCGCGTGAAAGGCGAGCACAATGTGGACCACGCCTGCAATCACTATCAGCCACGAGATGACCGCACTGACCGCCACTGCGGCCAGAAATGGCGCGCAAATCGCCATGACGCCGAGGACGATCAGCAAAGCTCCCCACAAAATGGAAATCGTCGAGCCGCTCCGCCCCATCGCAACCGAAACGCTTTGTGCCATCCGAACCTCCTTGATGAAACGCCACCCAGACTACTCCAAAACCCCGATCCAATGAAGATGGCGAATATGTCATCCCCCCGGTACGTCGAGCTGCGGCGGGAAGGGATCGCTGGATGCCGGTTTTCGAAAATCTACAAATTCAAGGCGAGGGGAAAGGCGTGATCGATAGCAGAATAGTCAACTCCCGCAGCGCCTAACTCTTTCCCTTCTTCCCGTCGCGTTTCTGAAACAGTGGAGCACCCCACGCGCCGGCGCTCAGCAGCGCGCCGAAAAGAATAATGGCGTCGATGCTGCTTCGGCCTTGGGGCGACCAATAGACGTCGCGCAGGTTCAGCCAGAGAGCGAATTCGTCCAGGGTAAGCGCCGCCCCCACGCCGTAGAGAATTGACATCAGCCGGCTGAGAAAAATCGAGGAGTCATCCGTGCCGGTGCCGATTTCGGCCAGCCATCCGTAGCCCACGAAAAGAAGAAGAGCTATGCCGATGACCAGATGATGAATGTGCCGCCCACCGATCTCGATGAAATGAAATGGCGGAATCTGGTGCGTGATGCAATAGACCACGCCTCGCACGCCGGCGAAGGTGAGAAAGAAACTGACCGAAGCCACAAACAACCGCCGGCGTGGCCGGTCGGTGATGCGCTCGCGAAGAACGTGCCCCAGGAACGTCCGATGAAACACCAACAGCAGCACGGCCGTCCCAGCAATGCTGAGCAGCAGGATGAACCAGGTAAAAGCCATACTGCATTAAACATCAGGAGGCGCTCTCCGCGCTTGCCGCTGTCCAGCGCGGAGATTACGTCACTCGGAGACCTGAATTCGCCAAACTCACGCGCTGACGGAGACCGTGATTGAGGTCGAAGGTGACGACTCCGCCGTTGGCGTGCTGCTCTGGGCCGAGGGCTGGAGCTGCTGCGCCAACGAACTGTAGGCCTGTTGCGCGGCGGAAAGATTGCCCGATTGCAGCGCCGTGCCCAGTTGGTCGAATAACTGGCTGATTTCGCTCGATGCGCCGCCGCCGTGATGATGATGGTGCCCTGGCGTGGCTTGACTTTGCGTTTGTTCTTGCGCTGGTTCTGGAAGTCCTGCTGGATGGTGTTGAAGTCCTGCTGCGCCGCCGACAGGTTGCCCGATTGCAGATCCTGAGCCAGTTGGCTGAAGGCTTGCGCAATGGGGTTGCTGCTCTGCGATGCCGTCGTCGAGTTGGACTGTGGCGCCAAATTCTCCAGCGTCGCGAAATCCGACTGCGCCGCCGAAAGATTTCCCGATTGCAGGTCCTTGCCCAGTTGTTGAAACTCCTGCTGAGCCTGCTGAAGATTATTCTGAACGCTCTCAGTGTCGAAAAGGCTGCTGCTGGAAATGCCCGAAACTGACATGACGCTGTCTCCTTAATATGGGGAACGATTTACGGGGAACAATTTATGGGAAACGATTAGCTCCGCGAATTGCCGGTATTATCGGCAACTGTCCCGCCGAGCTTGAGTCCGCGTGCTATCAGCGCTGTGGCAGTTCTTGGGCCAAACGGACGTTTCGGATCCGGATCTCGGGATCCACAGATTCGCCATTACTTAGCAAGTTCGCTGGTCGAGGAAGAGGCTCTTGGAGCAATGCTGATGGGCAAAACCTACCGCGCGAACCGGGCAAAGCGTGACCACCCGAGGCCCTGAATCTCTATGCCTTCTGCGCTTCGCGCTTGAGAGCGCGCTCCAGCGTTTGATCCAGAGCGGATTTCGCCTTATCGTATTCCGCCCGAGAGATCTGGCCTTGCTTGCGCTCCACTTCGAGCTGGAAAAGCTCCTCCTTGATTCCTTCCATCAGCATGGAACTGGAACGCGCCGCGGTGCGAACCGTACGTGTCAAGGGAATCTCGGCGGCTTCGTAATCTTCTTCTTCCAGCATGGCAGACGGCATCGAAGATGCACTCTTCTGCCGCGCCAAAGAGCGCGCCGCGGACTGCTGTCTCGAAGCTACATAAACTCCGCCGATGGCCAGCACCGCCGCAATGCCTCCCAGAATCCACCAGCGATACTTTTGCAGAGGATCGGGAGCATCGATGGGCGGGCCCAGTCCACCGCCGGGCCGGCTGTTTGCCTGAGCCCCGCTGCTGGGTGGGGGAGATTGCGCACCTTCGTTCGAGCCTTGCCCTCCGCCTTCCTGCGGAACCTCGAGCGTGCCCTCGCCAGAAACCTTGAATGCCAGGTTCTGCCCCAACGTGGTGTTTGAAGCCACCTGCACGCTAGCGTCGGGCTCGTTCGGATAGTTGATCAGTTTGAAGCCGGCTGAAGCCGCGGCGGCGGTAAACTGCATCGCCTTCGGGGTCATGACGACAAAGTGCTCCAGAGGATACAACGACTTGGGATCGATGTTGGCGCTGCCGGAGTAAGGAAGCTGGTAAGCCACTTCGAAGCGGGTGAGTCCGGGCCGCAAGGGAAAGATGAAAGAATATCGATTCTTCTCACCCTCAGCCACCGGCGCGGATTTCAGAGGATTACCATTTTCGGTAGTGGCGGTGGCCGAATCTGGAATGATCTGCGCTCCGCTCGGAATGTTGAACTCGAGGTTGCGCTCGTTCATCTGGGTGCGCGGCGGCTTGGAGGTATTCTGCACCCCAAATTCGCGAATCACTTCGAGTTGCCCTTGCTCCACCTGAACGCGCATGATGTCGGCGACCACCGTGATGCCGTCGATCTTTTTCCCGACGTCATACACTTCCACTTCCACAGAAGTGGTTCCCGGAGGGGCCATGCGGTGGTAGGTAACGTCCTGATGGATGGCGCGAATCAGGTGCGGGGACTCGGCGTCATCGAGCTTGAAACTGAAATGGCCATTGGCATCGGACTTGGTGCGACCGGCTTCCTCCATGCCCTGCCCTAGTTTGAGCAGAACCACATCATCGCCAGCGGCCGGTTTGCCGGTGGTGGCATTCTTGACTGTTCCGGTAAGGGTTTGGGCGGATGAGACCGCGCCCAGCAAAGCCATTGCGGCGAGCAGCAAGGAGAAAAAGGAGAACGCCTTGATAACGTGAACAGCAGCACCTATGAAGAAAAGGTGCTTCTTCTGCGATGGTTCTTCGCACCAAGAACGGTGCCCGGTCAGCATGACAGGTTTGGAATTCAAACTTTAGTTCCTTTTTGTGGCGTGAGGTTGGCTTCCAGGCGGGAGATTTCGGCCAGAATGGCGGCGGCCTCGTCCTGGAGCGAAGATTTCAGGGAAGCATAGTCAGCGTCGGGAATTTTACCGGCCTTGTGCTCGAAATTGAGATCGCGCAGGTTTTCATAGACTGCGTCCTTGCGTTCACGCAAATATCCGGCGCGGGTTTTTTCCGGGCCCAGAAAAAGTTTTCCGGGCAGATAGAAGACATAAACCAGAGATGCCAAAAAGAGCGCTGAACAGATGAGCAACGTCATAGGTCAGTCTCCTTCGTGGCTTGATCGCGGTACTGTTCCAGTTCGGCGCCGCGCACCGGACGCAGGCCATCGGCAATGGCGGGCGCGGGCCGGTGCTTCCAGGAGCGTATGACCAGGCCAATCAAGCCAAAACCAAAAATCAGCGCGGTGAATGGAATAACGTAGGCTACCCGGTCGAAACCTTTCGTGGTAGGAGCGGCCAATACGGTCGGCCCATATTTTTGCACGAAGCCTTGTTCGACCAGATCGTCGTTATCTCCGCGACTGACGGCGGCCATCAGTTCGTTGCGCATACCGTCGGAGGCAGGGCAGCCAACGTGATTGCACTCCAGAAGAATCTGGTTGCAGCCGCAGATGCACATCATCTGATGGCCGATTTCGTTGAAGCGTGTGGCCGGATCGCCAGCGCCGAGAAGGGCGACCACGGCGACGCAGAGTAAAACGGTTTGCAGGGCTCTCCGCTGCCGAAGGCCGCGCTTCGAAAACATTTCCGTCCTGCGTATCACTCTCCGGGGCATCAGTCTCGTGGGCATCAGTCTCCTGTGGCCACCGGAGCAGGTTCGGCTCGTTTGAGGCGCGCCGGTGCTGGCACCCGCATCGGCGCAGGCGCGTTCGGAACCAGCGCAAGAATCGTGCCGCCGAGCATAATCCACACGCCCATCCAGATCCACATCACCAGCGCATTCAAATGCGCCTTCAGGATGGGATGGCCATTATCCGGGTTCAGCCCCTCAAAGACCAGGTAGAGATCTTCATTCAAGGTGGAGCGAATGTCGGGCATGGTCGAGGTCTGCTGGCTCGCCTTGTAAAAGCGCCGAACCGGGGTCATGGTGCCGATTTCCTTGCCACCTTTATAAACGTCGAGCAGAGCCCATTCGCTGGCGTAGTTGGGCCCGTCGTCATCGGTATAGGAGCGGCAGACCAGGGTGTAGGGGCCGATGTTCATTTTGTCGCCGTATCCCATCTCCTGCTCTTTATCCAGATTGAAAGCAGAGCCGGCGAAGCCGATGATGACGACGACCACGCCGAAGTGAACGATATATCCGCCATAGCGGCGGGTGTTGCGATGGGTCAATTGCACCATGGAAGCGAACATGCCCTGACCGGTGTGTTTTGAAATGACGCGGCCGCCGCGGTAGAACTCGCTGGCCACCGTGAGCGTGACCAGAACGGAAAGCGAGATCGCCATCAGCGAATAGAAATACGCGATGTCCTTCCACGGCTTCAGCCCGAAGGCCGATCCCCAGCTTTGCGGCGTAAGCATCAGAAAGATTGCCACCGCGATAGCGCCGATGGTCGGCCACATGAAATTGCGCTTCAGGCTCTCGATCGATGTCTTGCGCCAGGCCAGCAGCGGCCCGACCGCAGTGAGGATCAACAGCAGCAACGCGACCGGAATGGCGACCCGGTTGTAGAATGGAGCGCCCACCGTCACCTTATTGCCTTGCACGAGCTCAGAAATCTTCGGGAACCAGGTTCCCCACAGCACGGTGAAGGTGAGCAGAACAAAAAGCAGATTGTTAAACAGGAAGCTGGATTCGCGCGACACCAGCGATTCGAGCTTGTGCTCGCTGCGCAAATGAGATTTGTTCTTGAAGAAGAAAACAAGGAAGACAATCAAAGTGATGGCAAGGAACCACGCGAACCAGTCGCCAATCGAAGATTGCGCAAAGGCGTGGACGGAGCTGATGATCCCGCTGCGCGTCAGAAACGTTCCAAGTATGGCCAGCCAGAATGTGGCAAAGACCAGCCACATGTTCCACATCTTCAGCATGCCGCGTTTTTCCTGCATCATTACGGAATGCAGAAAAGCGGTGCCGGCCAGCCAGGGCATGAGCGAGGCATTTTCGACCGGATCCCATCCCCAGTAGCCGCCCCACCCCAGCACGGAATACGCCCAGTGCGCGCCCAGAAAAACTCCGCATGTTAGGAAGGCCCAGGTGACCATGGTCCAGCGGCGCGTGATGTGAATCCACTTCTCGCCGGGATATTTCATGATCAATGCCCCCAGCGCGAAGGCGAAGGGAACGGTGAAGCCGACATACCCGAGGTAGAGCATGGGCGGATGGATCACCATCTCGGGATATTGCAGCAGGGGGTTAAGGCCGCTGCCATCCGGCGGAAGTGCGCCTTGCATGATGGCGAAGGGATGCGCCGCGAAATCCAGCAACAACAAAAAGAAGATCTGCACCCCGGCCAGAATTACCGAAGCGTAGGCGAAGAGACGAGGATCGGTCTTGTAGCGCAGCCGCAAGACAAATCCATAGGCTGCGAGCAGCAGCGACCAGAACAGTAGCGACCCTTCCTGACCCGACCATAGAACGGCGAATTTATAAGGACCGGGCAGATCGCGGTTGCTGTGGTGGAAGATGTAGGCAATGGAAAAATCGTTATTGAAGGCACAGATGACCAGGACCACAGAAGCCAGAAGAATTGCGCCGAAGGTGGCAATTCCAGCGCGGCGTGCGGTCTCCCCGATGCGCTCCGAACCCTGGCGGAGCATCGCGGCCAGCGAAGTCTGATCCCTGGAGGCCGAAATGCCGGCGTGTCCGGTGATCGGACCGGGCTGCAAGGATAGCTCAGGACGCCGGATCTGAAACACCAGCGCGATCAGCCCGGCCAGGAACGAATAAACGCTCAAAGCCAATGCGAGAAGCAGCGCAAAACTACCTATCTCCGCCATGTCGGGGAACCCGCACCTATTTTTCCAGAAATGTACCCATGAAGCAACCGCGAGGAGCCATAAACCGAAGCTCTCGGGAGGTGTCGATGAATTGCCGCCGGGATCGACGACCTTAGCAGAATACTCTCATCCGGCAGGGGCCGGTGCTGAAAGTTGCTTCTGATGCACACTCCAACCGCCTGAGGTCAAGGAACAGCGGCAACCGGGTGGCGCTGCCGCCAGGTTTCGATCCCGATGAGGTTATGCGCTCTGCTGCCGGTAACGCTGCCGGACTTCGTATTCCGCAGTCAGCCAATCCTGGGATTCGCTGCCCGAGCCCGAGCCACGTTGCTGGTAGATTTCGAAGGCGCGGCGCCGGATTTCGTCTTCCAGATTGATGGGCACGACATTCTTGCGCGAATCGGTCTTCATGACTTCGAGCTTCCGGCCGTCGGACGCGAATTTAGTCTCGGTCGCAACTTTCGGCTCCGACACAATTTTCGGTTCCGCTGTGACGCTGGGCTCCCGCGTCGCCTTTAGTTCGGCCGCGGTTTCCGCCACGCGCTGGTCCCGGTTGGTCAGATTAGCAACTGCGTTTTGCTCTTTATTTTCATTTTCGGATGAACGATTCGTCTTGCCACCCGCGTTAGATTTTGACCTTGCCATAATTGAATGCTCCTTACAATTTCATCTTTGATAAGTTAGGAATTGGGTTTGAGTTGTTCAGCGAACCACATACACCATGGCCCTACGACGTAGGAGGACAGTGGAAATTTGATTTGAGTGGAGCCAGTATAAACCTTCACAGGCTGTGGAAACCTGTTCTGTCAAAAAAATCGTGAGCGTTTAGCTTTGTTATAATCGAGGCTCTCCGGATGGCGCTATCGTCTAGGGGTTAGGACGGAAGATTCTCAATCTTCAAACCCGGGTTCGATTCCCGGTAGCGCTACCAGACAGTCTCCCGTGCAGAGAAGCCGCGCCGGATAGTCGCCGAAATAGTCGAAAATTGCCCACATTTCGCGATAGTTCGTATGGAAACCCGAGCAGAGAATTTCTGCTGCTGGTAAGCACAAGGTGTCTTTATCGCAGATTCTCCCAAGACCCGCGGGACGTCCTGTTTTGCAAATGTGCCTGGGCGATTGGTTGGCGATCACAGACCGAAGGCTTTGCGAATCCGACTTGACTTCCCGCTTTTCTCGAGGCGACGGAGTTGAACCGAGGGTTCGAATCCCTCCCTCTCCGCCAGCAACCCTTAACCCCTGTATTTTCTGCATGGGTACGGAAGTGTTTACGATTCCCATTTACAATTTGCAACAATTAGCCTCGTAGCACAGTACTGGTGTCTAGGAGGCTCAAAATGCTGAAAGCAACAACGATCATCCTGTTTTGCATGGCTGTGGAGCACGGCTGAGTGCCCACGTACCTTGTGATTCCGGTCGCGCTCTGGCTGGCGTTCGAGACGCTCGGGTTGCTCCACAAGCTGGTCGCTTCCCGCTCCACCCGGCCCACGGGCACCATGGGTTTCGAAGGCCGCTTGACAGTCCGAGCAAAAGAAGCAGTGGGGTGGACGCTACCTTCCGGTTGCCTGTCACCTTTCCGGAATCGGCGGCCAATGACCTTGGAGTAACTTCCCGATCGGGCCCGGCCGGCATTATGGTCGGGCACTTTCGGTTTGTGTTTATGCGATACTGCTGGGCAGCACTGGTAAGCCAGGAAGTTTTATGGCAGACGTCAGAACACCATCATCTCTTCAGGATCAGGCGTCTCTTTCGTCGCCTGCCCGAGCTCAAACTCTGCCCAGCGAGGCAGTGTTCGATGCGTTGAAGATGATCCTCCTCGGCACACCCCTGGACGAAATTCTGACGAGCGTCACTCGGTTGATCGAAGCCCAGAGTGAGGGAATGTTGTGCTCGATTTTCCTTGTTGAGGAGGACGGTTTACACCTGCGATATGCCGGCGCTCCGTTCCGAGCGACGTTTGCGACGTGGCACTTGTGGGCCGGTGTTGACCTCCGAACCGTGCAGTTATGGTTGGGACACAAAGATATGGAATCCACAATGCGTTACTTGAAACCGGCGCGGAGCCAAGCGGTACGCGAGAAAGTCAACGCCACATTCGCATGAGGAACCGAGCCAAGCAGCAACACTGTGCGTTCTGTCTCCGTCCAGCGAAGATGAGCCGGGAGCACGTATGGAGTGCGTGGGTCGAGAAGCTCTACTGCCCAGGCCCGGACAACTTCTTCTCAATGAGAACGATGACCGCTGACAAGAGTGAAAAACACTGGAAGAGCGCATCCCCTGATATGACGGTCAAAGTCGTCTGCGAAGAATGTAACAACATGTGGATGAGTGACCTCGAACATAGCCTTGCAAAGCCTGCGATGTCCGCCATGATTCAGCACAGAACATCCCTGTGCTTATTGCCTTCCGGGATGAAAGCGATCTCAGTCTTTGCTTTCAAAACAGCGGTCGTTGCGGATCACAATCGGCCTCGACAGACTCCGTTCTTTTCACATCGGGCGCGAAAGAGTTTCTCTGAAACCTTACAAATCCCTGAGGGCGTGCAAATCTGGCTTGCATCCTATCGAAGCGAGTTCTTGATGAGCGGGAGACTAACTGCCTATTACACGCAGATTCTTAGCGGTCGATTCAGAGGCTTTGAGTTGTACGTGCTGACGTATGTAGTAGGCTGCCTCGTAATTCAAGTGACCGCTTCTCGCTGGATTAGTTTTGCAAAGCGTCCGAAATTGAACCCTCTGCTGATCCCGGAACCGAATTGGGATCAGGTCGCCGTTCCTATTTGGCCTCGGAACACATTTTCGCGGAAAGAGATTATATGGCCTCCGCCGTTACCCATTCCGGGAGACGACAACTTGGAGTTTTTCGCCGCTCGTTGGGGTAGTCTTTCTGAGAGAGTTTAACCGGGCCTATGTTGTTGTAATATGATTTCGGCGAAAGGAAGGAAAAGAGGGTATGTCGAAGAGCAATCACACGGAGGCGCAGATCATCGGGGTGTTGAAACAACTGGAGGCGGGGCGTAAAGCGGAAGATGTGGCGCGGGAGGCAGGGGTGTCGAAGCACACGATCTACGCCTGGAAAGCGAAGTACGGCGGGATGGATGTGAGCCAGGCGCAGGAGGCCAAGCAGTTGCGCGACGAGAACACGAAGCTGCGGAAGCTGGTGGCGGAAGCCGGTGGCCCTGAGGGCGATCCTACTGAACGTGCCCGTCAAGCAAGCGAATGGGGGAGAAGCTGACGGCGGAGGAGATGCAACGGCTGATCGACCGGGCCGACTCGGACAAGCTAAAGAGGGCGCGGGAACGGCTGGCGCAGGCGGCAGAGTCGGAAGGGCAGCCGGAGGAAAAATCCTGAAAATATTTTGATCGTTTTTCCGGTTTCCGGGTTCCTAGAGTAAGTAGGGAGCGGCTTAGATGATGAGCCAGGTGTTGGGTCACATATGCATATCGGGAACCGCATGGGATTTTCGACCCTTGGCAAGCAAGCGCATGATCTTGAGGGGGTTTCGTACTCGTAGCGCAGCGCCTCCATGGGGTCGACATGGCCGCGTGGCGCACGGCCATGTAACCAGCCAAAGCAGCTAACCACAATCAACACAATCGAGGCGATACCATAAGGTTCAGAGGGTTCTCCGATCCAACGTCAGAGAGCAGGTGCGACAAACTTGAAAGGCTCCGGGCGAGTAGCGTCACTGCAGCTAGGCGAATTAGCATCTTGTCGCACCTTGTCGATCTGCTACATCGGCAGGCGGGTCGCGGTTTGCGCCAAAATTAGTTATCCGCCTGTTCATCCCTGGGCCGGTGTAGGTCACCGCTTTCTGTACCGATCCATAGCCTTCGCCCCTCGTCCCATACCAGGATCTCGCCGTCAGCCGCTGTGCACCGGATGATATCCGGATTCAGCCTCCAAGTACGAACGTCTTGCCACTCGTATCCGCACTGATTGCAGTGGAATCTCCGTCCGTATTGTGCAGGTCCGCCGCTGTGGCACCCGGGGCAGATCGCGGGCGCATCGGAAAACAATGGATCGTCATCGTCCAGCAATCGCGGATCGATCGGCCAGCCTTCTTCCATGGCCTGACGTAGGGCCGTGATAATTTTCCCCGGCTTGAAGCAACCGCATTCGTTGAGGCG
Organism: uncultured Acidobacteriota bacterium; assembly: GCA_963756015.1. Classification (GTDB taxonomy): domain Bacteria; phylum Acidobacteriota; class Terriglobia; order Terriglobales; family Acidobacteriaceae; genus Sulfotelmatobacter. Next base: position 3,915,523 of record CAVWMB010000006.1, on the reverse strand, counting down.
AGCAAAGCATTTTGCCCAACCCAGACGAAGTTAACGAGATTGTTGCGGGGGACCTGAAGGCCTGTGATGCCGAGCAACTAGCGGGTGAAGAGGGGAGCATGATGGTGGCGAGATGAACCGCCCCACTCCCTTTGCTTTCTTTTCAATTTGCGCCGTGGTCGACTTCCTGTTCGGGTTGGCGAAGTGGCATTCGGTCGTCGCCGGAATTATTGCGATAGTCTGCGGCTTACCATTGACGATTTTCCTTTTCTTTACCTTTACGGTGTTTCGAACGAGGGATGACGACTCCGATATACCCCGGAGGTAAGTAGGGTTTTACATGGACTGGAGGCACATCGATTCCGTAGAGAACCGTCACACAACCAACCTCCCATCCCTGCGCGGACATCGAATTCGCGGCTCATTTTTGGGTCTTTGCGAAGGGTATCGTCATGCGCGACACTTCCTCTCGTTTGTGTTTTCCTGGGTTAGCGGCGTCGGTCTTCGCTGCGTCATTGCTGGCTGCGTCAGTGCTGGCAGCATCGATTCTCACCTCCTGCGGTGGGATTTCCTCCAGCGCCAATGCCGCGATGGGAAGCACCCCATCTCCATCTTCCGCGGTCAAGACCACGCCGGCGATCACTTGGGCGCAGCCTTCGCCGATCACCTATCCAGCCGCCCTTAGCAAAATGCAGTTGGACGCGACAGCCAATGTTGCGGGCACGTTCGTCTATACGCCTCCGGCGGGTACTTTGCTTGCCGCTGGAACGCAAAAGCTTTCGGTGGCCTTCACTCCCACCAACACGGACAATTACAACAATGCCAGCGCCACGGTCACGATCACGGTCCACCCGCCTGCGCCAACTCCTGCGTCCGCAAACCCGCAGTTTGTCTACTATGGCGGAGTGTACAACTGGCTTTCGGGGATCGAAATATCGAATAACAGCGTGGCCGTTATTTCGGGATCTCCGTTCACCGTGGCTCCTCCGAATCAACAGTTCAGCATGGCTGCCGCGGGCGCCCTGATCTTCACCGATTGCCTCTGTTCATCGTCATCGATTCTCGGATGGAAAGTAGATGCGCAGACCGGTGCATTGACGCAGGTTTCCTCGACCTCTACGCGGAAAACCGCGCTTGGACTTGCGGTTGATCCAACCGGTAAGTTCCTGTACGGCTTCGGTGGCATCTATGGTTTTTCCATCGATCAGCAGACAGGTGAACTAACTCCATTAGCAGGATCGCCTTTCCAGGTCGACTCGCCACTTCTTGAGTCGCTTTCTTCTAATTTCTCGCCGGATGGAACCTGGATCTCCGGGGTCGCATTCAACGGGCCGGGCTCTGCAGGCAGTATTGACTCCGTGAAGCGCGATCCGGCGACCGGAGCCATCCTAAGCGGTCCGGGCAATGTGGTAACGGGTTTGGCGGGTAAGGCTGCGGGTGGCGGGCCCTTCGTCAAAGGAGATTATCTGTTGGGCAACTTGCTTCCTACTTCCTCAAACACACTCGGTGTATTTCAATTGTCGAGCGGCGAGGTTCAGCGGGTGAGTAGCTACCAAGGGGTGAATGGGGCGTTTGGGATTGCGGTTGGTCCGACCGGCACTCGAGTGGCCGTTATCGACAACAACTCAAACCTCACGCTCTTGAATTTCGATGCCACGAACGCCACATTGACCGAGGTTGCGCAGGTTACCCTCTCACAAGTGCCCGCCGTAATGAATTTCACCTGCGACGGCAACTATCTAGCGGTTTCGCACGACCTCGACAACGGGGTTTCCGTGTATTCCGTGGCGAACAATGGATTGCAAGAGATCAGTGGTTCCCCGGTTGCGGTTCCCTACGGCTCTAAGGTCGGACTTTTTCCCGCGGTTGCAGCGTGTAACTAATCAGCGGATAGTTGGTGGAAATGATTCGCAAGAGACTCATTCGTTTTCTGCTCCGCCCGCAAAGCAACAAGACTGGCGGAGCACGGTAGCTTCGAACCATGCGGTTTTCACCCACGACCGAGTCAATGAGCGCCAACGCCTGGTTTCGTCAGTCACCGGGGCGCTATCATGTAGGCGTGAATCGCTACGAGACTGCGTTGTTTGTCGCCTTCCTGCCGTTCGGACTTGCGGGTTTTGGCCTGTACCAGTTCATGGTTTTTGCAGTGAACAAACAGCTCGCGGCATCGGAGAGAATCCCGCACTCGCTTTTCTGGGGGAAATGGAACCGGGTCAGAAACCATTACAAGAGGTTATATCCAAGAAGCTCTGTGTATGGACTTTCGCTGGCGTGCGCTGTGACTGTAGCCGCCATTGCCCTGGCGTTTTTTGCTCTGCGCGCGTGGGAATACACACACGGCTTGCCATAGCTGGCGAAACATCCCCATTACACTCATCACGCAGTCAATGAGTGTAATCGCCTGTTAACAACAGTTGACGGGAAGTGTAAGATATTAGACGAGCCTCGCGGTTCCTGTTCGGAGGAGGATTATGGCGAAGACGGAGGTTGCACCAGTCCCGTTGGAGTCAATTCTTTGCACCGAGGAATTGGAACGCCGACCCTCGCGTCCTCCTGATCATGCACGGGAAAATCGAGCTCTCGCCGCCCTCCTCCGATCACTCGCCGATTCGCCTGAAAGCACTTTGCAAACGTTGGCCGATACTATCCTCGATGTCTTAGATTGCGGCTCGGCTGGCATCAGTTTGCTCACCATTCACGACGGTGGTAAGAGATTCTTCTGGCCTGCGATTGCCGGGGCTTGGAAACCACACATCGGCGGAGGCACACCTCGTGATTTTGGACCCTGCGGCGACGTTTTGGACCGCAACCGGCCTCTTCTATTTAAGAACGTCGAGCGACGGTACACCTACTTTGCGCCAGTCACCCCCCAAGTCGCAGAAGCGCTACTGGTTCCGTTTTATGTTGCCGGGAACGCGGTCGGTACGGTTTGGGCTGTCGCACACGACGACCATGAATTTGACGCTGAGGACAAGCGACAGCTTGTGAGTTTAGCCCAGTTTGCTGCATCGGCTTATCAATGCGTGTCTTACATGGATGCGTCCAGACGGTCCGCGGCAATCGTTCAGTCTTCTGACGATGCCATTATCAGCAAGAATCTCGACGGCATCATCGGTAGTTGGAATGCGAGCGCCGAGAGGTTGTTTGGGTATACCGCCGAAGAAGCTATCGGCCAGCACATCACCCTCATAGTTCCAGCCGACCGCCTCGACGAAGAAACCATGATCATTGACCGGCTTCGACGGGGTGAACGTATCGATCACTTTGAAACCGTTCGCCAGCGGAAGGATGGTACGCGGTTGGATATTTCACTCACGATTTCTCCCGTGAAAGACGCTATCGGAAACGTGATTGGTGCGTCGAAGGTGGCGCGGGACATCACGGAGCGCAAAGGAGCCGAAGCAGCTCGAAAAGAAACTGAGGTCTCCACGCGTCTGCTCCAACTTCAAGACGCCGAAAGAAGGCGTGTCGCTCGCGAGTTGCACGATGGCGTCGGTCAACTGCTCGTTGCAATCGGTATGAATGTTGCACAAGTTTTGAACGAGAAGGACAAACTGAATCCGACAACGGCGAGATGCGTGGAAGAGAACTCGGTTCTCATCGGACAGGCTTCAACCGAGATTCGTACTGTCGCTTACTTACTCCATCCCCCTCTGTTGGATGAAGTTGGTCTACAATCGGCCCTGAAGATGTATGTCGACGGGTTTACAGAGCGAAGCAACATCGACATCGTGCTGGAGATAGACCCCGAGGTGGGACGCTTGCGGGAAGACTATGAATTGTCTTTGTTTCGGATTGCGCAAGAATGCCTTACTAACGTCCACCGCCATTCAGGTAGTGGCAACGCCCGCGTCCGCCTATCGAAAATGCCTGAACAAATTGAACTCGAAGTGAAAGATACGGGGCATGGGATCAAAGAGGAAATTCAATCCCTTGTAAAGTCCGGACGCAGTTCGGGCGTAGGTTTCAGGGGAATGCAGGAAAGAGTGAAACAGATCGGCGGTACTTTGACGATCCAGTCCAACGAAAGCGGCACGTCAGTCCTCGTCACGCTCCCTGTCGCCGCCTAAGAAGGCCAGCTATCATTTCGGCCTTTGGCGGAATTGGCGTAATACCGCCATTACGCTCATCATCCGGTCAATGAGCGAAATGCCTGTTAGCAACAGTTGGCTTGAAAATGCGTAAACCCTAGGCTATCTTCTTAGCGAATGTCTAGAGCCCTTGGTTGGCAGGCCCTTTCTCTAGCATGGAGTCAGACTTCTCGAAAAAGCAGATCGCACCTTCTTTCTCGAACTGCTTGGCATTCTCTGCGAGAGACCGGTCAACATCATCACCGGAATCGCGGCTGTTGCCGGATCTTTCTTCAAGACCTTCAGCACATCTGGGCCGCCCATCTTAGGCAGCATAACGTCCAGCAGAATCAAGTCAGGCGCATGCTCGCGTGCCAGCCTCGAAGCTTGTTCGCCGTGCCCGACGGAAATTACCTGGTATCCGGCGGTCGTCAACGCCCGTTCCGCGTTGCCACTCTGAGAAGCTTGTATCCTGTCGAACAGATCGGCCCGCTCCAAAGAGGTCGTTGTTCACAAACGACCCATCAGAGCAAGAATAAGCACGATCACTAAAACCAAACCTAAGCCACCGCTCGGATAATACCCCCACCCAGTACTGTAGGGCCAAGTTGGAAGAGCACCAATTAAAAGCAGAATCAGAATCACCAGGACGATTGTTCTCATACGCCTCCTCTTAACAGGTTTCGCCAGGTAACGGGACGGCGACTCTCCCGAGAAGCACCGAAAGCCTACTCGCGGTCCAGCATGAATGTCAAAAGGGTTCGATGTCGGACAGTCGGCGGCGGGCTAACTCTCTATAGTGGAGCCCTGCCAACAAGCAACCAAACTTTCGCCCAGTAATTCTCTCGCTATGTGGCGAACCCGTGATGATGGGCCTTCGTATAGAAAAGCGCGGACCGGCGTTGACAGTTGGTATTTGCAGCGCTTGTCATAAAGAGTTTAGATCTTGGTTACAGACAACCATGCAGGCCGAGTGGGAAATCAAGATTCTTTTCGAGCGGCACAAGTGCAAATCGCGACCAGAATGCATACAGCCTATCGGACACACCGACTGATGGAGCTGAACCATGCAAGTTGCATCCGTCGGGATGAACACTCGGTGCAACCACTTTGGAGAATGTTTCGCCAAAACCCACGACGCCGTATTCGCATCCAATGACAACTTCGCGGAGAGGATTGAGATGGGCACGACGCAATCGGAACAGGTAACGGCACTCCTCGCAGAACTCGCTGTGCTTAAGGAACAAAATAAGCAATACGAAGCCAATCCCAGCGAAGCTGAGCTGGAAGCGTATCGGCTGCGGCAGCAGAGACATGAAAAGATCATTGAGGACATCAAAGCACTTGCGGAGCGGCAGAGGAGTTCCGAACCAGCCACATCGGTCTGATTAGTCTTGTTTCTCGTCACTCACGTAAGCCCCCGCTCGCATTCCCAAATCAACCTCCCGTACGCCGTTTTTAATTTTGATAAAAGAACCGGGCCTGATACGGAGTCGTCGCGTTTAGATTACAGCTTCCGACGTATCGAAGAGTCGAGCGCGGCGCTAGTACATTTGCTCCGTGAGTGTTCTTTGTCCGAAACTGGGGCGAGGGATGTTGGGCAATATGGCAAGGGGCAACCCTTCCAGCCTTTATCTCTCGTCCCGATGTTTCATTCGGAATCTGGCGGAGCCGGCAGCGTCAATAACGATTTAACAAGAGAGAGAGACCGCTTGGGTGCGCATTCTTATTGTTGATGACAACGCGATGGCTAGAGCCGCACTGAGAGCTGCGCTAGGTCAACGCTCCGAGTGGGTCGTGGTCGGGGAAGCATTTGACGGACATCACGCCTTGGAAATCTTTCGCCACCACATGCCTCACCTTACGTTGATGGATTTTATAATGCCCAAAATGAATGGCCTGGAAGCAGCTCGTCACCTTACCAGGGAATACCCCGATGTCCTCATTTTGTTAGTGACAACCGATCCATCTAGGCAACTGGAGTACGAGGCCCGACGAGCCGGAATAAAGGGTGTTTGTGCAAAGAATGAAATTACGTGTCTATTGCGCGCCATCGAAACTCTAATCAACGGCGGGACGTATTTCACCGATGATGCGCTTTCTGCCTGAAAATCGTTTCTTCCACGAACTCCGTCCACGCGCCAGTCAAGAAAAGTAAGGCACGGTTCAAGACGGCATCCAATACTTGGAATTGCCCCGCCACGAAGATTGTCTTAACTGTCGTAATATCCCCATTACACTCATCATCCAAGGTCAATGAGTGTAATCGCCTGATAGCGTCAATTGACATTAACCTGCGCAGTCAATGCACCGGTTGCGATGTCGCAGGCTGGGTGGCCGCGACGCGAGTCTCCTTTCCACTCACGAACACCTTCATGGAGGTCTCGCTTTCGCCCGACTCGTCGGTGTATTCGAAGGAGTCTGCGGAATCAAACTTCATGGTGTAACGGGTGTGATACAGCTTCCCGCCAAAAACGCTGTCCCCAAGCCAAGTCCATATGTCGCCGCTCACCCTACCAGTCTTGTCTTCTGTTCCTCCTGAACTGTCAACTGCGTGGGATCGGTATATCTTGGAAGTCGGATCATAGTAGACGAAGGAAGCTCCCGAGTATTTCCTTCCGGGTCTATAAAGTGCGTACTCGCAGAACACGGCGAAGCCGCCTGCCGTCCATCTGCAATCATCAGTGCCACTGAATTTCATCGCCGGCGAGTTCGGCCCCAGGAATCCCGCTTTCAGTTCGTCTTCGATTTTGAACTTGCCGACCATTACTGCCAGCTTCGTCACTTCCGGGCCAGGCGTTGTCTGAGACTCAGCGCGAGCTACGATTACGCACGAAGCGCACGCCAACACCAATGAGACCAACCTTTGCGGACCACTCATTGGATTCTCCTTTCAGAGGTGCCACGGATGCTAGCACAAAACGGACGGGAATCAGGAAATGCGAACAGTTGACGTTAAATCGCGATTTCACTCATTGAGGTTGATGAGTGTAAACGCCGGGTTCCGCCACAGCAACCCATGGTGAAACTGAATTAGCTGACCTGATCGAACAGCAGCTCTGTGCCAGCCTTATCCTAGAGTCACAGTCATCCTAAGCAGGGTCCACAGTCCACTTTTCTAGCCCAACGACTTTCTTGCGATAAGCTTTTAAAGTTCCCGGTAATCTTCCCGGTTGCGTTTGCCGGGCTAAGGTCTATAATCCGCCGCCGGAGGGAAACCATGAAACATTTCTATTGTTCACTGGTGCTTGCGTGTTTGCTCGTGAGCACACTCTGGGCCGCGGACGATCCTTTTGTCGGGAAATGGAAACTGAACATGGAGAAAAGCAAATTCACCGGCGAGCAAACCAAAATTGAGGACCTCGGCGACAGCAAATACAAATGGACATCCGGTAACGTGACCAACACGTTTACAGCCGACGGCACCGATCAGCCGACCCAGTTCGGAAACACGGTAGCGATCACCCCCGTGGATGCCAACAACTGGAAGATGGTGATCAAGAAGGATGGCAGGGTTCTCAGTTCGATGACTCACACGCTTTCGGCAGACGGGGCATGGCTGAAACCAAGCTGTCAACGGGGCTGCAAGCAACGCTGTCAAAATGCGGTGAACAATGCCATGAGTGTAAATGCCTGATAGCCTGGTAAGTAAACGCGCAGGCTAGCATAAGAAGTGCATCGATTGGGGTCAGCGCGCTTTCTCGGCGGCACGAACTGCCTTTTGCGGACCCTCGGCAAATAGACCAGAGTAGATGAGGCCGGCGAGCGCGGCTCCGACGATGGGCGCTACCCAGAATAGCCACAGCTGAGCCGTCGCCCATCCACCAACAAAAATCGCCGGGCCGGTGCTCCGCGCTGGGTTGACGGAAGTGTTTGTGATGGGAATGGAAATCAGATGAATCAGGGTGAGACACAGTCCTATGGCGATGGGGGCGAAACCCTTGGGAGCGCGATCGTCCGTCGAACCAAAGATCACGAGCAAAAAGAACAGCGTCAGCACAGCCTCTGCTACGAAGCATGCCAGCAAGGAATACCCACCTGGAGAGTGAGCGCCGTATCCATTCGAGGCAAATCCCCCAGCCAAGCTGAATCCTTCTTTGCCGCTGGCAATGAGGTATAACACGCTCGAGGCGGCAACCGCTCCCACAACCTGCGCCACAACATACGGAACCAACTCGGAAACTGGAAAGCGCTTTCCAACTACAAGCCCTACCGATACTGCGGGGTTAATATGGCATCCGGAAATAGGGCCGATTGTAAAAGCCATGGTGAGCAAGGTCAGCCCAAAGGCTAAGGCAACCCCCCCAAAACCGATCCCCAAGTTAGGAAAAGCTGCCGCAAAAACCGCGCTTCCACAGCCGCCGAATACCAACCAAAATGTTCCCAGGAACTCTGCGAAACAGCGCTTCGTGAGAGTCATCGCAACCTCCGCTTAGACCATCTCGCCGTAAAGACTTCGAGGAGCGGGTAGATTAGGCCGCATGAGGAACCAATTCCTCGATTCGCCGCATTCTATCAAGTTTTGCCCTGGAGTCCACTTAAAAAACTGGCTGGGTTGTTGCAGTAACGCCGCGATCTCTAACAACGTCGGCGGTGTCAAGCACTCTTTTCGGCACACGACGGCGTGCACTCCAAGAAGAGCGCCATTTCGCTCTCGTTGAAGGTTTGCGCCTTTCAACCTAGGCTCGCTGTTAATCGTTGGGGTCAGAAACTCGATCCGACCCAGCCATCTCTTCGATCACCTACCGCGATCATGATTACCTGTTCGAACTCCCCGGGCCAGACGACGTGATATCGGACCCGTGCACTACTCAGGACATGTCCTCGAACGACGTTTATGGATAGTTTCCGTATCGCCGACAATCCACCCGATAGCCACGCATTTCAAGTGCTTGGGTTTATTCCGCGAACTGCGCAGGAGGTGCTCCGTCCGGCCGCCGGCGATTTCTCTAACCGCGTGCACGGAGGCGTGAAGCATGACTGTGTCGCCGGCTTTCAGAGTATGCTGCTTTCGTCTGGAAGCATCGTCGAGTCCCCGCCGACTTAGCCGGACTTCGACTGCATTTGCGAGTTCCCTTAGACGACAATGGCTGGGGTCGCTGAGCCCGCCGAATTCTTGCTCTTTCATGCGATGCGCCAGAAACTGGAGCATTAACTCCTTTTGCATTCCGAGCGGAGGATCTGTCTTAAAAAGCTGCTGCCCGAGCAATCAGCGCTGCAAAAAACATGACTTGATCTTCCGCTCCTACGTCAGGTGCGTCAGCGGGGGAGAAGCCTTGTCTTCTTTCGAGGGTCCGGTTGTCGTTTTCTAAAAGCGCTTGAACGGGGCACATCGCCGCCTGGCCCCCAGAAATGGCGCTCTGGGAGAAAACAAACGGGGCCCTACCAACTACAAAACTCGGTCCGTTTCGCAGAGTGCGATCGCTGGGCATTCACCCTGAATGCCGCTATCGAATACGGCTAACTGATCTCATCGACTTACTTCTTCGACGGTTGTTGGCGGGACCAGTAGTAGACGATACCAGCTCCCAACAAAAGGTTATTTTGCCGATCGTTAATGCCGTTATTGAACGCGGTCAAATAGTAGTCGGCTTGAATGAGACGAACCGCGAAGCGCGGGCTGACGGGCATATCGATCCCGACGCCGGCGCGGAGGGCAAAACCCGTGTCTCCATTGGCCGCGCCCGCAAGTTCCCCACCAGCATGTGCGCCTCCCAAAAGTACTTGAGCAAAGGGCTGAAGGACATGGCGGCTTTTCATCCTCGGTTCTGCAATCCGGTAGCGTAACCCGGCCTGATAGGAGACTAACGTAAGGGAATTACCGGCTGCTGCGGTTATGTCGGCTACCACATCCCAACTGGGCCGGAAGTCTATAGAGGAGGAGATTCCGCCTCCATTCAGGCCAAAGCATCCGCAATCTCCTGGCTGGGCGTTGGTTCGGACCCAGTCATAGGTCAGGGTCACGTCGCCATGTTGGGCGAAAGGTAGAGGTGCTACTGCCTGACCCGCAGCCAACGGTGTTCCGCCGAACAGCAATCCTAAAGCTAGCGCAATCAATCGCACCGTCATTTCTCCTTCTTCATTCCGAACTAGTCCGCGAACGCGAAAATTGTGTTTTTCGCGATTTACGGTATCATTTCTTAGTGAGGCGCGCTCACGGTGGCGGTAAGGCTGGAGAAGGTTACCGATTCGAAAGCACCTCCCGTGGATGCTGTGAAACCGAGATAAGCAACCGGCGGCAGGGTTACCGAGCCTGTAAATAGCTCATAGCCGTCCATCGTGACCGTCATGACTCCCGCGACCACGGTTACCACGTAAGAGTGGGTTGCATTGGCAAATGTCTGGGCGGAATAGTCATTGCTGGACTGGGTGTTGAGGTTGCCGTTCACATAGGTCCAGGGATTCTCCCAGAGAGGTCCTGCCCCCGATCCTACCGCCATGTAAGGAACAGTAACCGGGTCGCACGCCCCGTTGAAGGAATTGCCAGCGACGCTGCAATCGTTTTGCAGCGGCCCTCCATTATCATTGCCATTCTGGAAGGTATCGAAGCCCAGCACGAATCCTGGGATTCCCGCTGCCCCCAGTCCTTCACCGAGTGCGCCGACCGATGCGGTCGTCGCGCCCTGGGAGGGATCGGCCAGGATCATGGTGAAACCATCCGCCGGAGTTACACCGCTGCTCATCGCGACCGTGAAGCTGACGCTGAAATTGGCGGTCGAAATCAACGTAGGCCAATAGACGGAAGCGTATTCGCTCCCTCCATTGTTGGTGAGCTCCATCGAGCAATTACTCGTGTTCTGATAGGGGACGTCGCCAGAAACTGTGCCCGGGAGCGTGCCGTTCAGAACCCAGTTTAATGTCGAGTTGCACAAACCATCTCCGGCAGTGGGGTTGCCGATCGAACCCAGCGAACCCACAAATAGTCCGCCCTTGTTGCTGGTGAGCGGGTTGGTGCCGGAGATCTGCGTGCCGTCGTTGGTGCTGGTGACGATCGCATAAAAGAGCCCAGCGGAAGCGGTAGAGGGCACGTTTTCCAGCGTCAGTGAAGAAGTTGCAGATCCTGAGATCGTCGCACCGTTAAGTTGGCCGCTCGTGACCGCTCCATCCGTCAGGGCTGTGCCCGTAGTCGCTCCGGGAACAAGCCAATACCATTGATATGCCGGAGTACATCCAACGCAATTGACCGTGACGGTAAAGCTGGCCAAGGTATCGACTGGTATATATTCCGTCGTTGGCTGCCCCGTGATATTCATCGAAATGCCTGCACCGACGGATAGCATGGCGCGGGTAGATAAGGCCGATCCATAGCCGTTGGTGACGATGACGTAGTAGTTGTCTCCGTCGTTGCTCTGTGCGGTCTCCGCGGCGGGAACGGTATAGGTGCTGGAGGTCGCCCCACTGATCGCCGTCCCGGCGCTAGTTGCCATGGAAGCGGAATACGGCACTCGGTACCACTGGTAGACCAGTTCGTGCGGGGACGCGCCGCCGCCGGTGGCGGTAACGGAGAACGTTGCAGTGCCGTCCACCGTGGCAGTCTGCGCCGTCGGCTGGACTGTGATGGTGGGAGGCAGGGCGGTGTCCTCATCGGTAACGGTGAGCGTCGCTGCGGTACTCGTCAAGGTTGTATCCGTGCAGTTATTATCGGTCACCGTTGCGTAGTATTCGGTTCCATTGTTGGCAGTGGTTAGCGCCGCGGTGGTATAGGTGTTGGAAGTCGCGCCGCTGATCGCGGTGCCGTTGGGCGGTGCTCCGGTGTACCACTGGTAGCTCAGCGCGCCGGTACCGGTGGCGGAGACAGAGAAGGTCGCTGTCTGCGTGCCATAAACGCTTACGGACTGGGGATTCGAAGCGATGGCCGGAGTGGTCGCGGTCAGCACGTTGAGCACTGCCGTATTGGAGGTTACAGTCCCGGCCGCGTTGCTCACATTGCAAATGTAACTGCCGTCGCTTGCGCTGGTGACCTCGCTAAAGGTGAGAGTGGTGCCGGTTCCAACCTCAGACGCGCCCTTGTACCACTGATAGCCGCCGGCGTAGCTGGCGGCGATGGTGAATGACGGATTGTAACCCGAACAAACATTCTTGCTCAGCGGTTGCAGCGTGATCACTGGCAGGCTGATGATGGTTGTCGTGGTGACATAGACTGCCGAGTCATCCAAGCTGGTCGCCGTGATGGTATAGCTTCCCGCCGTGTTGGGTGCGGTCCATACGCCGGCCGAAGTGATGCTGCCTCCGCTGGCGCTCCAGGTCAAATTGTCGGTTGCGCCGCCGTTGGCAATGGCGCCGAAGTTTACCGTCGCCGGAGCCGAAGTTTGATTGGCCGGACTAATGGGCGTGATGCTCACGCTCGTCGGTGTCGCGGCGAAGGTTGTGCTCGCCGTGGTTCCGCCACTACCGGTGACGGTCAAAGTGAAGATCGTGTGACTGGTTACTCCTGGAGTGGGATACGACTGTCCGCTTGTCGCGGACGCTGTAATGTTCGAACTGCCAACGCCCGCGGTTCCGATGACGCCGGTACCACCCGAGAAAGTGGGGGTCAGGTTGATGGAGCCGTTAAAAGGCGGCGCGGCAGAACTGCCTGCCAGAGTCGAGGCTACCGGGGTTGAGTTGGCCACCGTGAAACTCTGCGCAACTATGGGCGCGGCGGCGTAAACACTGTTGCCTACCTGATTGGCGTCGATGGTGCAGGTTCCCGCGGTGAGGAACGTAGCTGATGTTCCCGAAACCGTGCACACACTCGAAGTGGTCGGACTGAAAGCGACGCTGAGACCGCTGCTGGAACTGGCCGAGAGCGTGCGCGGGGTCCCGACAATCTGGCTTCCAGGATTCGCGAAGGCTATGGTCTGCGCTTCGCCATTCACTGTGAAACTCTGCGCGACCACGGGCGCTGCCGCGTAAACACTGTTCCCTGCTTGGTTGGCGTCGATGGTGCAGGTTCCCGTCGCCATGAACGTAGCGGATGTCCCCGAAACTGTACACACGCTGGGAGTGGTCGAACTGAAAACGACAGTGAGGCCGCTGGTGGAGCTGGCCAAGAGTGCGAGTGGGGTTGCGACGGTCTGGGTTCCAGGATTGGCAAATGTTATGGTCTGTGCCTCGGCGCTGACCGTGACACTGGTATTAGCACTAGCAGCGGCATAGTTTCCGCTGGCCGACTGGCTGGCTTCGATGACGATGGTCCCAGTGCCAGTAATCGTGACCGTTCCGCTGTTGCTGACGGTAGCCGGGCCGCTAACTAGGCTATAGGTGATAGTGCCGCTTGATGCCGAAGTGACCGTTATCGTGAAGGGCGCGCTGCCGTACGCTTTAGTGGGGACGGGAGCAAAAACCAGATTGGGAACCTCCTGTTCCACAAGAACGCTAGTGGTCGTGCTCGCTGCGGCATCGTTTCCACTGGCCGCCTGGCTGGCCGCGATGACGATAGTTCCAGCGCCGGTGATGGCGACCGTTCCGCCGCTCGTGACATTCCCAGGACCGCTAACGAGGCTGTAGGTAATAGCGCCGCTCGATGCTGAAGTGGCCGAGACCGTGAAAGGCGCATTGCCATACGTTTCAGTGGGGATGGAGGCAAAGACCAGAGTCGGGACTAGCGGCATCACCGTGAGCGTTGCCGTGCTGCTTGTAACTGACCCGGCCGCATTCGCCGCAGTAACAGTATAAGAAAAATTGCTGCCAATGGTCGTTGTGGATGGTGTCGTATAGGAGTTTGACGTGGCGCCGCTGATTGGGGTCCGGTTGAGATACCATTGGTAGGAGAGCGGCGATGTGCCGGCGGCGGTTACCGAGAAGGTGCCAGCCTGTCCGACATAGACGGTTTGATTGGCCGGCGGAACCGTGATCGAGGGTGGCGTATTCACCTTCAATGTGCAAGCCTGACTGGTGGCTGAGCCAGCCGCGTCAGTTACAGTCACGGTGTAGACGAAGCCATTCATGGAGCCAATCGTTTCCGCAATTGTATAAATGCTGGAGGTAGCCCCGCTAATGGGTACTCCGTTGAGATACCACTGATAAGTGAACGGGCCAGTGCCGGTGTCAACCGCCGTGAAAGTCACTGGCCGTCCGACCTTAACTGTTTGCGACAGGCCTTGAGCGATGGTGACCGTGGGCATCCCAACGCCGAAGCCTCCGCCACACCCAGCCAATGTCAATGAAGTGATGATTGCGGCCAGAAACAGCAAGCCGACCCGTAAACGCAGAAATGCAGACCCACCCATGCCTGGTGGTTATGCACCCAAATTTCCAAACGGAAGGATGGGTAAATCACTCATTCTGCAAGTGAGTGCAATTGTTCGTTGTCGAACGCTGTCTAAGGTTCGGACAAACCGTTCGTAAACGAGACACAATTAAGAGTGTCAGTCGACGTCCAGGAGGGTTCATGACCAAGTCCTGTAGCGGGCGAAACATCCACCAACTTAGCCAGGGCCTGCCAGTGGCGTAGATGAGCGGCAGCACACATTGAACTGGGGGACCGGCGACCACTCTCGGAGATGCTTTTTCGTCGTGAGCATGGGAGTACAGAGCACAAGGAAGCCGTGAGCCACGTGCCTAACCGCTTGAGAGTTGTCCATCCTGATCACACTGCGGGCGACGTGATGGTCGAACTAGACAAACTCGCAAGCGGGCGCTTTGACACCGTTTTCTGCTTTGGCTTCCTGTATCACACCATCGACCATATGGCTATGCTCGGAAAAATTGCGCACTTGAAGCCCGTAAGCCTTATCGTTGACACTGCGATTTCGACGCGGCCTGGAAGAATCATTGAGGTTCGCGTTGAGGAAATCGAGCATGAAAGTGCCGCTGCGGTCGGCGATCCGGGTACCCCGGCGCGAGCAGTGAGTGGGAACCCGAGCCGCGCTAGAAATGATGCTCACTGCGGCGGGGTTCCCTACAACCCAGAGCGAAGAGCGAGCGGAATGAGTGCGATCACAGGAACTGTGATCGCCAAATGACCCAGAAGAACGGCTCGGGAGGTAGCATCGGGCTGATCGTCGATCATGCGGCGAAGTATAGCGCTGCCCCTACGGGAACGATCTTCTTATTTCCTGCTCAGGCGGAACAGTGTCATCCTCATCAGCAGAGACGATTGTTCCCTGATGATAGAGCGTGCGCCAACCCTCGGAGGTAGTCTGCCAGATAGTGGCGCGACGAGTGAGACGCTCGGCCTGCCGCAGTGTGCAAGTAAATAGGCAAGTGTCAAGGCCGAGGCGGCGAAGACCGTAGTCGTAGCTTTGCCAACCTACAGAAGCCGCGTCGATAGGCGGAGTCTGATCCAAAACGCGGAGGATGAACTCACGGCTGTAGCGACGACCAGATGCGCCAACCTCCCAGTATTCGGGTGCAGTGGCCCGTTCGAAGTCCGTGAGTGTGGCGCCGAACTCCGGTGTGTGAAAGATGGGCTCGCGGCGGCGGAGTTCTTCGAACACTGGGAGCAGGTCGGAAGCAATCTGCGTGAAGATCTCGTGATTCGTCATCACGATATTCTACGATTCGAACACTATCGAAAGACGGACAATTCGAAGCTAGCTGTCGCAAACAGGCGATTGCACTCAAAACCCCGATCAATGAGTTAAATGGCGATGTTACGCCAGCCCGAGCAATTTAGGGACGTTGGTTCCGACACACAGCGAGCTCCCGAATTCTTCAAAGATCTGTCGGCTGCAAAAAGAGACAGCTGATATTGCCGTCAAAAGCGGCGAAGACATTGAGCCGACTGAAGCAGATTTCACAACGATCAATACGGATATTCAGGATGTGATTGCTGGGATACGAGACGAGCGTGGTATAAATACGGGCGCTCCCCTTCGCAAAACGTAGGCTTGGTCGAAACGTCTGAAGTAGTTACCTAGCTCTTCAATGTAGATGTCCTCAACTGCGTGGAATTTGAAAAATGCCGGTGATTCTCCTGCGAATGCTTGCCGGAAACCGATATAACAGCCGATCAGCAGCCGAGATTTGGATTGTAGACTTAAGGGTCTTTTCAAGCGACGTTGAGAACAACAGGGGTAGGCATCCCTTCCCCTCATCTTACGAATAATTTTTTAGAGAAGCTGTTCCCAGCTGCCACAAACACGGCTCTATGACCTCCCGCCGCCCTTGGCTCAACCCCGCTATGCTTTGGTAAGGCGTCAATACAAACCTGATGTTACTAATACCGAACAGATTCTGAATACCGTGAGTACTCGCTTTATCCTGCGGTAGAGTTGGTTTGCTGTTGCCGTGCTTCCCCCAAGAATGAAGTGCAGCATGAGCGAAAGCAGTAGAGTCTGCCCCTACCGTGAGGGGAAGGGCTATGTTTCATTGCCGATTGAAGACCTTTTAGCGGTCCGCGCGAAGAGCCGCATAGAGTATCATGGGTCCGAGCAAGCTACCCACTTTGCGATGGGAAAGGTCAGATCTTCGCTAATGGTAGCCCACCGGAACAATAGTCATGCTTCTCCAGCTACTTGATACTCGTTGGGTGGACGTGAGTGCCGCTTTTCCGTTTAGACCAACCATCCGAAAGCTTCTTGTTTCGTCTTGAAGACTTGGACGCACACTCCATCGTTTCGCATCACCCGATACATCCGGGCGGCTGCATACGTCGAGTGAGGTGAAATGCCCACTAATGCCCGTTTCGCCGTGGTCGAGAAAGGGTCGATTTCTGATAGCGATTTGAAATCGGCGTCGTCCATCCGAACTTCCGAGACCATGCTTAGATCGACCAGCTCGGAGAAGCCCGGATCGAATGCTGGGTCATCCCGAAGCGTTGCCACCTGGTCCGTTACGTCGCGTAGGGTTAAGACTCCGCTAAACACACTCAGGACTATACGATTGTCAATGTCGATAACTGAATGCGCTGGCATTTGTTCTACTTCAGTTCTCTCGATTTCGTAGCCTTTAAGGTTTCGGAGACTTGATCCGAAAGCAGATTTTCGAGTTCGTTTATGGCCTGCAAGAGGGAGCAACGACAGCTAAGGTATTCGGATAGCGGGATAGAGGTTGATCGGAATTCAGACTCTAGGGACTCAAGGTCCCGATGCCGTTTCCGTAATTGCTCCTTTGCGTAGTCGTATCGGCGGCCTTCCAGACAATCCGATGATTCAGAACCTGTTTTCATTCGTTGCATTCAGTTAGCAGTTGATGGACCGCAATTAGCGATCCGCAAATGGTTGATTTTGAAGGGAGAGCTTCTTGGAACAAAGTACAAGCTGCCGAAATATCGGCAGAGTGCCCAGTTTTCGGCATTCGGTGGGACTGTCTCGCCAGGACTAGAGGCCATGGATCAGTTCGATATACCGGCGGCCCAGTACCTTCGGATGAGCAATGCCAAGCTCGTCACAGTCCTCGTCGCTCGTTCAGTCGGAAAGGGGAGCGTCGCGATTTGGCAGATTGACCCTGTTCTCAGGGAATGCCGTCTGATGACTTTGCTGGTGCTTCTCAACCACGAGAACAGCGCAGTGTTCGAGATGCATCTTCTTCCGTTCATAAATCGTCACAGCCGATTTAACATCCGGGCAGGAGGCTCGTGGATGCAAAGCGGTCGAAGATTGAACACACTCCCACAATTCTATCAAGCTGCCATCGATTTTAACGGTTAAGAGTTCATACTTGGCCGATTCTGTGGCGATTCTGCCATCGTGCGGTGGCAGTCATCCAGCGGGCGGTTTTGCCGTCAGCGTACAAGGAAGAAGTAGACGAGTCCAATAACTGAGACTGCGACGAGCAGGAATGGAAGCCATCGGAGTATGGACGTCAAGTGCACGTGAGAAATCCTAAGGAGTAGATGTCTTCAATGCCAGATTCCTAAAGTCATCAAGTTTGCGTTCGATCCAAACAATGACAATCGTTCAGGGCACAATCGTCTTCCTGATGAGGATGACACTGTTCTGCGAGGCAGGAAGTAGGAGATCGTCCCCGTTGGTTCAAGAGCGTTAACGCCTGGAGCCTTCAGTTGGTTGTTGTAACCAGACTTCTGAAAGGGCCATGTGAACGATGAACATAGGTAACCACAAACTGGCACCGAAGAGCCATTCCGGGGTCCTGCTCACGTGCATAACATCGCATCATGACATGCCAAGACATTCAGGGCGGGCTAGTTGTCACGCTTATCCTCCGCTATGAAGAAGACCCGTATCAATTCGTGACCTTGTCCAGTCAGACTCTCGATTCCTCTTCGGCTCGTATGGCAGTCGCAGAGTTGAGAAATGAAGGTCTCGTGGAGGAGCAACTCCGGGGAGTGATTCGACTCACCGCGCGTGGGTACAAGAAGTGCAGGACCATGCTTCCATACGCTTCCGCAAGCTGAACCGTTGCAATTTGTCTAAAAGGCGTCCGGTTCGGGAGTTTCGTCAGCAGAGAATCAAAATCCGTACAGGTTCCTTCGTAATCTCGCGCTACTCATTCTCCAGCAATATACTTTTGTGTATGACCCCCTCCCCGACGCCGCACACACTTCGACGTGCCCTTCGTGTACAACTTCCTGGCATTCCTTGGGCAACGCTCCGATTGGAAGACGGACAAAGCCCCTTAGCTAGACTTCAAACCATTTCTGTAACGGGAGGCTTGCTAAGAGTTCTCAAGCCGCTCAGCCCGGGGGCCTTAGTTGAAGTGATGGTCTGGACTGACCCAGCAATATTAGGAATGGCTGTATTACTCGATCCATGTTCGGGGCCCGTATCGCTAGGGCTACAGCCGTTCCGGTTCATCGCAATGGACGACACCGATCTGCAGAGATTGCGCAGCGCGATTGCATCATCCCAAAAGCGCACAAGGGCATCTCGCAGTGATTTTGCTGAAAGTCTCAAGGATGGTGTGTCTCAAGTGAAGCCCCGTTCCTATTGGCACTTCGCCACAGAGACGTAGATGAGATGGCGCTTCACCAGTAAAGGGCAGTTGTTGCAAGAACCGATTCCCAGAACCGCGAGACCCGTTCAATGTGCTAATCTTCGGCTGCCGCAGAAGGTCAAACAAATTTCGACTCTTCGCTCCGCATATGTCCTCTTTGCTTTAGGCACTGCGCGCTCTTCGGCGAGAATCTCTTGAATTTCGTTTTAACTACCCGCTTGAAGTGTATCGCAAGCTGCTGGCACCATGGGTCTCCGCCTATGATCAAGGCATGACAATCAGTGCTCCGGTTCATGGCTATCGGATCACTAAACGGCCTCACTTGCTGGAGCTACTACGCGGCGCGAGTCGAATTTTCGAGATCGACACTCGTGACGGCGGCGTACGCGAGCCTTTATGTGGCGGAGCAATCTATGTTGAGATCCCGGGTGCTCCTTTGCCAGGTATCCTCGACGGTTTCCTCACTTCTCTGCTGGGACTTAATGACCCTTTCATGGAAACAGGGAAGGATCGCGTCAAGAGGCTATTCATCGAGGGAGTACAAGTGCTAAAATCATTCCTTCCCAAGTGGGATTATCGTCAAAATGGAGCAGGTATTCCGCCCGGCAGTATCTTTGTCCCCCTGCCTATCAATCTCAAATCGTAGTCTGCTCTGTGTGGTCACTCGGTTAGCGAGCGAACCTAGTCTTGGGGAAATGTGGTAAAGTTCTTCGCCGGGGGTCCCAGCCATGTATCTGCGGCTCGCGTTTTGGACTGCCTCGATGGCATATATTTCCTTCCTGTTTTTCCACTTTTCCAAATTCAGCGGGCACCCGTCACCGGGCCACATCTTCACCGCAGCGTTTCTCGGAGCCCTGTTGGGATTGGCTCTCTGGTACATGTTCGCCAACCGTGTTAAGCGGAAGCACAGATCATCATCATCACACTCATCGCGGGGTCAATGAGTATAGTCGCCTTCCCCCGTTCACCAGCAAACTCTGACTGTGCCTATTTCGCAAATGGGGGCTTGAATTTGCGGCATCTCCGGTTTGAGCCGGGATGGGGACCGGGATGCAACCGCCGATATCCGAAGCGCCGCTTGGATCGCGCCAACTCCAGCCGCCGCGTGCGTAACGGCTCATCGCTTCGTTTTGTTCGATAGCGGTAACTCGACACTGCCATCGTCATCAGCCCGCACACCCGGCGCTCACTCGCTGCGTATAGCTCTCGCAGCCAGCTCGCGTCCGCACCGCTGGTCTACGAGCTCCATCCGTTTTCTGCGATCACCGCCTTCAGCATCTCTTTGTCCAGGCTCAGATCCACCACCAGCTTCTTCAGCCGCGCATTCTCATTGCGCAACTGCTTGGCGTCCTGCGCCTCGCTCACATCCATACCGCCGTACTTCGCCTTCCAAGCGTAGATCCTGTGCTTCGACACCCCCACTTCCCGCGCCACGTCTTCCGCTTTACGTCCCGCTTCCCATTGTTCAGCGCCCCGATCATCTGCGCCTCGGTGGTGTTATTGCTCCTCGACATTCCCGCTCCCCCTTCCTTTCGCTGAAATCATACTCAGCTTTGTTCGGAAAGCGGGGTTCAGGTCAATTCGACCCAGGCTTCCCCGAGCTAGTTGATCTAAGCAGGGTCTCGGAAATTCGGATGGACTATGGCGACTTCATATCGCTATCGGAAATCGATCCTTTCTTGAACCAGCTCGAAACGAGCATTGGTGGGCATTTCACCCAACTCGATCTATGCAACCGCACGAATGTACCGGGTCATGCGAATCGATGGTGTCTGTGTCCAAATCTTCAAGACGAAACAAGAAGCTTTCGAATGGTTGATCTAACCTGAAAAGCGGCAAAACCGATTTCTGCGGAACGAATATCAAAGTGCCTGGAAAAGCGGGGCCATTATTGGGGAGGAGTACCATCAACGAAAATGCGCCCTTCTCCGTCGCATAGTGGGCATCGTTGGCGAACCCAGGATATTTTGCGTGGCTCTTCGCGCGGACCGCTTGAAATGTCTTCAATCGGCAGTGAGACATAGCCTTTTCCGCCGCAATAAGGGCACACTCTGAAACTCTTGCTCATGCTGCACTTCATTCTTGGGGGAAGCGCGGCAACAGCAAAGAGACTCTAGCAGAGGATAAAGCGACAGTTCACGGTATCAGGAATTTGTTCGGTATCCGTAAAATCAGTTTCACATTGACACCTTAGATCGCCCCACGCGTGTGGGAGGGTGCGAGCGGGGATTCCGACTTGTGTTGGGAACAAAATTGTCAATCACTGGGCTGTGGCGGAGGAGACGAGAGCAAGCTTCTAGTCGCAACGCTCGGCATTATTGGATTGTGACAGGTGCGATCAGACCCGAGGCACCCTCGGCAACAAGTGAGGCAAGACGCTTCAGATGCGACAAATGCTCGAGGCGTTTGCCCTTGGCTAACAAACTATCATCTTCCTTGATTCGCACAAATCCAGGTTTATCCACGCTTGGAATCAGATACAGATCCTGAAACGCATCACCCATCGCGTCACACCGGCAAAGCAGAGTCACATGACTTCCTGAAGCATGCAGTGCGGGAACAGTCCATCGTATTTTGCCTAAGTGCGTCTTCAAGGATGGCACTATAACTGCAACTACCCGGAGTCCATCTTGAAAACAAAGAACCGGGCGACCGAAAGGCTCTTTTCTGCGTACGGCTATCTCGCCTGGGAATAGCTTGCAAATGCTGCTCAAAAGCCTTTGCCGGAGCCGCTCATTACGGCGGCGTGTCTTCCACATGAGCTTTCGCACGCTCGGTAGGCTTAGTGGGTGTTCGGGGTAGGCATACCTCTCGGCTACGAGGTGAAGCAGAGGAAGCTGGTTGTAAACGAAGGGGAAGCAGAGCTCGTGAAGAATATCTATCGCTGGTACCTCGAACTGGGATCGGTTTCCAAGCTCAAGGGATACCTCGACCAGCATGGGATCAAGAGCAAGGAAAGGATCAGCCTGGATGGGAAGCGCTCGGGCGGTGTGTCGTTTTTTCGTGGCGCCCTTTATCTGATCCTGCAAAATCGGATTTATCGCGGGGAAGTTAGACACGGGCACCAATCGTATCCGGGGCAACACGAAGCCATTATTCCCCCGGACCTGTGCGAGCGGGTGCAAGCTCAACTAAGAAGCGACAACGGCGGAAGGAGGAATGGCGTCAGAGCGAACTGCGCAAGCATGCTCCTTGGCTTGCTGCAGGACGTCGAGGGCAATCGGTTCCGCCCCTCTCACACGGTGAAGAACGGGAAGAGATATCGTTACTACTTCTGCCAAGCGACGACTGAGAACTCCAATAGTCAAAGCAAGGCGATACGGCTGCCCGCATACGATCTTGAAAGACAGGTTTTGCTTCGGCTGCAGTCCTTTTTGCGATCGCCAAATGAGGTACTGAAGAGTTTCACAATCCCCGGAGACCATCCCGAGCTAACGCAACAACTCATTACGGCTGCCAAGAATCAAGCTGCTCAGTTATCAACGACCTCGGACGCCAGTGTGCGAGTCTTTGTCAGAAAGGTAGTCAGGCGGGTCGTGGTTCAGACTGACAGGATGGAAGTAGAAACAAGCAGGAGCGAATTCCGCGATTCCTTTACAAATAACCAGCTCGGTGCGTCAACTGGAACGGCATTGCAGCAGCCAGAGGAGAGGTCGGATGACTTGATTCGTCTTGCCGTCGAAACCCGGCTTAAGCGTTGCGGCGGCGAAATGCGGCTTGTCGTCAGTCCCGAATCTTCCAGGCCTGAGATTGTGACGCCAATATTGAAGGCAGTTATACGAGCTCACAAATGGCGGGAAGAAGTGCTACGCGGGAACGCCGCGAACCGAACCTTGGCTGCGAGACGCCTGGAATTCAAGAATGACTATCTTCGCAGAGTTTTGGGGTGTGCCTTCCTTGCTCCGGACATTGTTAAAGCCATTCTCGATAGCGGTCAACCGGCTGGTCTGACCCTCAAGAAAATTTGCTCCCGTCGGCTGCCGCTTGATTGGGCCGAGCAGCGCGCACAACTCGGATTCCCTCCTCGCCAGTTGGAAGCTGTACGTTGATTTCTTTGGCTGAGCGACCGCGACATTGTTTAAGTCTAGATAAATTCCCTGTTCCAAACCCGAAGCAGAAAATGCGTTCCCTCATGTGGGCCTGTTAATTCCCTGTTACGATTTGTACTGAGGGTGCCATCTTCTCCATTGAGATGTGCAGTTTAGAGAGATTTGAATCTGATTTTGAGCTCCAGATTAAACAAATTCCCTGTAATTTTCCCTGTTAGCAGGGAATTTAGCGGAGAGAGGTTAGCGCCAGACTGCACTCTCTACCATTCAGCAGCCGCAGAAAGATTTCCCCGAATCGCCGTCGAAACAAAGGAAATTGGCGGCATTTTCGATGGTTTCTCTGCAATCCAGAGAGGATTGCTTTTTTGCCGGGACCTCACCCTGTGAGCTCGCATCAACGAACGCCGGTCAAGATATCTACGGTTAATTGGTCCAGCCGCTCATAGGGCAAGCGTTTCTTCATGATGGCGTCTTTATCAAAGACGTGCGACAAAAGAGCCGAGGCTCCTTGCTTTGAGAAGCGTCCAACTGCGGGAGTGGCAGCGGGGGCGGGCAAAATCTCTTTGAGAATGGCCTGGATTTCCTGGTCGGTATTCCACCGGCACGCTTTGTGCTTGAGGATCAGGTAAGTGCGCATGCATCCGCGGGCGAAGTCTCGCACGCCGTCGTAGTCTTCCGTGCGATAGGCGTGCGCGTCGAAATGCCGAGAGCCGGTGTAACCGACATCTTCTAAAAACTTTACCAGCCAAAACGCTGATTTCAGATTGGCCGAACCGAAGCGCAGGTCCTGATCATAGCGTCCAGGCATTTGATCGTTAAGGTCGATGTGGAACAGCTTGCCACACTCCCAGGCCTGGGCCACTCCATGCATGAAGTTCAGGCCGGCCATCTGTTCGTGGGCGACTTCGGGATTCACTCCTACCATCTCGGGATGATCCAGCGTGGGAATAAATCCGAGGTAGTGGCCGGTCGTGGCCATATAAATATCCGCACGCGGTTCGTTGGGCTTGGCTTCCAAGGCAAATTTATAGTCGTAGCCTCGATCCAGGCTGTATTCGCAGAGATAATTGACGGCCTCGCGCAGACGCTTGATGGCTTCATCGGCACGGCGGCAAGCATCGGTCTCGACGCCTTCGCGCCCGCCCCAGAGCACGAACATCTTGGCGCCCAGTTCCGCTCCCAGGTCCATCGCGCGCATGGTTTTTTGCAGAGCGTAGGCGCGCACTTCAGGGTCGTTCGCCGTAAAAGCTCCATCGCGAAATACCGGGTGAAAGAACAGGGAGACGGTCGCCATGGGCACGACAATCCCATTGTCTTTACAGGCTTTGGAAAATTCCCGCACGAGGGAATCGCGCTCGGCGGGAGTGGCATCAATGGGAACCAGATCGTTATCGTGCAAATTCACTCCCCATGCTCCGACCTCGGCGAGCAGGGCAACGATCTCCACCGGCGGCATCGTCGGACGCACAAAATCGCCGAAGGGATCGCGACCACGATTCCCTATCGTCCATAGACCGAAAGAAAACTTATGCTCTGGCTTGGGTTGATATTGCCCGTGTTCTGTCATTCAATCTCCACTGACGATTAGTTCGTATGCTCTTGAAAAATCGACTTCAGCGCTGGATAGGCTCGGATGTAGCGCCGGTAGTTAGCCGCCATTGCCTCCACACTTACCGGATTCGGCGCGAGGCGATCACGCACTTTGACCACCGCGTCGCTGGCAGCTTCGACCGAGGGCCAGATGCGGGCGCCTACTCCGGCGAGAATGGCCGCGCCATAGGCCGCTCCTTCTTCGGCTTCCACCCGTTCTACCTCCCGTCCGTAAACATCCGCTTGAATCTGGCGCCATAATTGGGAGCGGGCGCCGCCTCCCCCGAGACGGATGCTGTTCACGGGAACCCTCATCTCGCGAAAAATACTAAACGTATCTTGCAGGCTGAAAGCCACCCCTTCGAGGATAGCTCGCGCCACGTGAGCTCGGGTGTGCGAGGCAGTCAGGCCCAGCAGGGCAGCGCGGGCGTTGGGGTCGAGGTGCGGAGTACGTTCCCCCATCAGGTATGGAGCCCAAAGTAGACCGTCGGATCCAGGGGCGACGCTGGCGGCTTCGTCGATGAGTTGTTCATAGGGGTCTCTGGAATTTTTCGTTTGGCCGCACAGGAAGCGATCACGAAACCATCGCAACGAAAGACCGGCGGCCTGGGTTACGCCCATGACGTGCCAACGTCCGGGAACGGCGTGGCAAAAAGTGTGCAATCGCCCTCGCGGGTCAATCGCTGGGCAATCTGTGGCGGCAAAGACAACTCCGGAGGTTCCAATAGTGGCGCTGACGGACCCAGGGCGAACGATACCCATACCTGTTGCTCCGGCCGCCTGATCGCCGGCTCCAGCGACGACGGGCGTTCCCTCGGCCAATCCGGTCGCGGCCGCACCGGCGGAGGAGATATTTCCGCACACTTCCGGCGACTCATGCAGCGCCGGGAGCATGGAAGCATCAATTTCCACGATCTGCAAAATCTCGCTCGACCATCGCCGGTGCGCGACGTCCAGCATCAAGGTGCCGGAAGCATCGGCCATGTCGGTCGCGCGCTCTCCCGTCATGCGGAAGCGAATGTAATCCTTGGGCAGCATCACGCAACGAACGCGCTTCCAGTTATCCGGTTCGTTTTCCTGAACCCACAAAAGTTTAGTGAGGGTAAAGTTCGGGAGCGCCGGATTGCACGTGAGCTGAATGAGCCGCGCAGAACCGATCCGTTGGTTAAGTTCCTGACATTGCTCTTCGGTGCGAACGTCGCACCAAATGAGGGCCGGACGAACCACTTCGCCCTTGCTGTCGAGCATGACAGCTCCGTGCATTTGCCCGGAAAGACCGACGCAGGAGATCTGATTGCCACGCAGGTTCCCTTCGGCCAAAACTTTAGGAACCGCAATGCCAGCGGCCCGCCACCAGTCCTCAGGATGCTGTTCCGCCCAGCCGATTCTTGGAGAGGCAAAGGGCTCGTGCGGTTCGGTGGCGGAGGCGAGTATGTGCCCGGATTCGTCCACGACTACGGCGCGAGTCCCGCCCGTGCCGACATCGATTCCTAGAACATACTCGGGCATACTCAGTCTCGTTTTTTGCGGACGCGCGTCGATCGCCAGACCGTGGTCGAAGTCGTCCATCTCGCCTCACGAAAGAGGCCGGTTTCAGCGGGTATCCGGATTTTGCGCCCGCTGTCATCGACCTCCCCTAAATCTGCGGCAACGCTTGCGGGGAATCTTCCAGAGGCAGAAGCGGATTGAGGCAGTTTCATTGCGTTGTTTGGGCGATACTGTCGCATCCGGTAATTTCGTTCCTGGGCGCAGCCCGCCAGGTGCGAGCGGATGAACGCTGGGCATCTCTCGACAATCGGCCTTGAGCGTAAACGTTAACGGCGATATAGTAGCACACGCCTACCCAGATGCAACAGAAAAGGAACCCGGCACAAGATGCGCCAAGCCGTGGAATCGCAGAGCAAAGCTGGACAACTGGTTTGGGCGTGTTCCCGGCAATGGCGCGTCGAATAACGCCCGCAATTCATGCCAGCTTCCGCGCCGCTGCTATCCTGCTCGTCCTATTTCTGCTTGCTTCCCCTGCCGCCCTGTTCGCTTTAGGCCAAGAGAAATATGTGGAAACCATACGCCACCCCAGGGCTTTTAGCATTGCCAACGCAGAAAAGCTGGCGACTATCCATGTGGATGCGAACGACTATGCGGGGGTGGTTCGCGCCGCTCGGGACCTGCAGGGGGACGTGTTTCGCGTCACCGGACACACGCCTGCGATCCTCAACACAATCGACCCGAACGCTATCCGCGTTGCGAATCTCATCCTCATCGGCACCATCGGAAAGAGCGCCGTTATCGACGGTCTCATCCACGAAAAGAAGATCGACGTCTCGGAGATCGCCGGCAAGTGGGAATCGTTCCTCGTCCAGAGTGTGCAGAACCCTCTGCCGGGGGTCGCGAGCGGTCTGATCATCGCGGGCAGCGACAAACGGGGAACGATTTACGGCATCTATGACCTTTCTGAGCAAATTGGCGTCTCGCCCTGGTATTGGTGGGCGGATGTTCCTGTTCAACACAAGAGCGAGCTCTTTGTAAAGGCTGGCAGGCACGTCAGTGGACCGCCGGCGGTCAAATATCGCGGAATTTTTCTGAACGATGAGGCTCCATCCCTTACTGGTTGGGTACACGAGAAATTTGGCACCTACAACCATCAGTTTTACGAAAAAGTTTTCGAACTACTGCTACGGCTCAAGGCGAACTATTTATGGCCGGCCATGTGGAACAACGCGTTTAACGAAGACGATCCCCTGAATCCGCAGACGGCCGATATGTATGGCATCGTTATGGGGACATCGCACCACGAGCCCATGCTGCGGGCCCAGCAGGAGTGGAAACGACATGGCACCGGGCCCTGGGACTATTCCACCAATGGGAAGGCCCTGCAAAGGTTTTGGACTGAGGGCATTCAGCGCAACAAGAACTACGAGAGCGTGATAACCCTTGGCATGAGAGGCGACGGCGACCTGCCCATGAGTGACAGCGCCAACATCGCGTTGCTGGAACAGATCGTGGCCGACCAGCGCAAAATAATTGCCAGCCAGATGAACCCCAATGTTTCCGCGGTGCCGCAGGACTGGGCGCTATACAAGGAGGTTCAGGAATACTACGAAAAAGGGATGCGTGTTCCAGACGATGTGACCTTGCTCTGGTGCGACGACAATTGGGGTGACGTTCGAAGGCTTCCAACTGCCGAGGAACGCAAACGAAGCGGCGGCGCCGGAATTTATTACCACTTTGATTATGTTGGCGAGCCGCGATCTTACAAATGGCTCAACACCATTCCGATCACCAAGGTGTGGGAACAGATGAATCTGGCTGACCGCTATGGCGCGAATCGCATTTGGATCGTCAATGTTGGCGACCTGAAGCCGATGGAATTCCCCATGGAATTCTTCCTGACCATGGCCTGGAACCCTGACCGGTGGCCGAAAGAGCGACTCTCGGACTACTCCAGAATGTGGGCGCAGCGAGAGTTCGGCGCGAAATACGCAACGGAAATTGCCAGCATCATCGCCAAGTACACAAAATACAACGGACGGCGCAAACCGGAGTTAATGGAGCCCGACACTTTCAGTCTTGTCAATTATCAAGAAGCTGACCGGGTGGTGGCGGAATGGCAAGCGATCACGCGCCAAGCGGAAGAACTCTACGGTAAGTTGCCGAACAATGAGCGAAATGCTTTTTTCCAGCTGGTTTTATATCCCGTAAAAGCGTCTGCTCAAGTTACTGAACTTTACGTTATGGTAGGTAACAACCACTTACATGCCAGTCAAGGGCGCTCCAGCGCGAATGACGAGGCCGCAAAAGCACGCGCGCTTTTTCAGGCAGACGCTGACTTATCTGCTGAATACAATCACGTCCTTTCACATGGTAAGTGGAACCATATGATGGATCAACCGCACATTGGTTACACCGGCTGGCACGATCCGCCCTCGAACGTGATGCCCACGCTTGTGGAGACGGAAATCCCTGTTTCCGCCGGGATGGGTGTTGCAATTGAAGGTTCTTCTTTGGCGTGGCCGAACGGGACTAAGTCTGAGCCTGCGCTTCCGGCGATCGACGTCTTCAATCGACAGCGCCGCTATTTTGACATATTCAATCGGGGGCAAACGCCATTCGAGTTTACAGCTCGCTCAAACGATCCTTGGATCAGGCTGAATACGACACATGGAACCATCGAAAAGGAGAAGCGCCTTTGGGTCGAGGTGGACTGGCGTAAGGCTCCGAAGGGACTCAGTCGGGGCATGGTGACTGTGACTGGTACCGGCAAAGCAACGGTAAGCGTGAAGGTGAGGGTGCTGAATCCGGAATCGACAATAAGCGCTTCGTTAAAGGGTTTTGTCGAAGCCGATGGGTATGTTTCCATGGAAGCCGCACATTATACGAAGAAAATCGACAAGACTTACGCTCGATGGGAGGAAGTTACCGACTACGGACGAACTCTATCGTCGATGGCAATATTTCCTGTCACGGCAGCCAGCGTGACCGCGTGGCAGGACTCTCCCTGTCTCGAGTATCAAATGTATTTGTTCAGCGCCGGAAACGTGCAGGTAAACGCCATTCTAGCTCCAACCTTGAATTTTGTCCCGGGACGCGGCCTAAGGTACGCGATCGGGTTCGATAATCAACCGCCGCGAATCATCGATGCTTTGGCTCATAACTCGCCGGCAAATTGGGCAACTGCGGCAAAGGACAGTGTGCGCCAGGTTCAATCGGAACATACTCTCGAGAGTCCCGGATATCACACTTTGAAGTTCTGGATGGTAGATCCGGGTGTGGTTTTGCAGAAACTCATAGTTAACATGGGTGGCATGAAGCAGAGTTATCTAGGGCCACCGGAAAGCTATCACAAGTAGTCTAAGTTACTGCCCACTAATGGCTTTCACTAGCTTGTCTTAGTAAAAGACTAACTCCACAGCCGGATCGCCGATTGCAATTATTCATTTTTCAGCGGGCTCGCCGCAACTGGGGCCGAGGGCATTTTGCCAGCTAAACTGTCGTCCGCCTTCTGGTGCAGTTCGCGCACCTTGGCGAGCTCCTTTTTCGCGTCCCTCGTATTTCCGAGCGCTTGGTACAGGCGTCCGAGCAGGTAGTGAGCGTCGGGCAGCCCGGGATCGAGAGCTATAGCACGGAGAAGTGCCGGCTCAGCGTCTTTATACTTCTTCTGCCGCATATAGAGCGTGCCCAGATCCATATAGACCATGCGCAGGTCGCGGTTCGCCTGCAGAGCCTTCCTGAAGAAGATCAAAGCCTGATCCGCGTGGTCTTGTTTCCACTCGATGTCTCCCAGATATGCCAGCGTCTGAGCATGGTGAGGATCAAGAGATAATTCCTGTTCGAACTCCTGTTTCGCTTCTTCATATTCATGGGACTTCCAATGGAGATAGCCCAAGCCAAAATGGATGGTCGGATCCCTGGGAGCGATTTTCGCGGCTGCCTTAAATTCGGCGATGGCCTCGGCAGTCTTGCCCAGCCCATCCAGCGCCTCGCCGGTGAGAACATGGGCGGCAGCCGAGTCTGGACTCCGCTCGACGATGGCGCGGAATTCCTCCACAGCGCAAGAATATTTCTTGGCCCATAGGCAGCTCTGCGCCAGCGTCTGTTGCAGCTCGGTATTATCCGGGCTCTGCTTCGCGATTGGTTCCAGGGATTGCGCTGCCAGAGCAAATTGTTTTTCGCCGTAGTAACTTAATCCCAGAAGCGTACGTGCCTGGGTGCTGGAAGGGTCTGCGGCTGAAGCAGTGCGAAGCGCACTCGCGGCCGCGTGGAACTGGCCGCGCTTGAACTCGCAGATTCCCAGGTTAAGCTGAACCCCAGGCAGTTTGGGATTAAGTGCCAGCGCTTTTCTGTAAGCGGCCGCGGCTTCCGGATACTTCTGCTGCCTCGACAGGACCACACCGAGACTGGCAAAAGCGGCAGCATCGCGCGGATCGCGGCGTGTTACTGCTCTCCAAGCCTGGGCGGCTTCCTCCAGTTTTCCCTGGTCCTGGAGCGCGATCGCTTCAGAAGGAGTAGCACTTTGCGCTTTCGCAACAATCGGCACCACAACCAGGAGGACGGTGAGTAGCGATGTCCAATTTCTTGTCAGCCGCAGGCGGACCATGTCTCTATCAATCTGACATCCATCGCCATGAAAGTAAACTCCGATGCGGACATTGTCACAGAACTAAGAAACCGCGTTTCAAAACAATGCCCCGCTTGCATTCTGCCGAAGGCAAGCGGGGCCGAGTCAGTTTTCGCAGTGAACCTATTTCGCAATGAACCTATTCGCAATGAACCTAGAAGAATAGCTTTAGCGCAAGCTGGAAAACTCTAGGATCAAACGCATTAGTCACTGCCCCGAAGTTACTGGAGCCCTGGTCGAGACTGATGCCTCCGTTATTGGCATCACCCTTGAACTGGGTGTGGTTCCAAATATTGAAGCTGTCCGCTCGAAATTGGAATCTAAAACGCTCAGTGAAGGCAAACGTCTTTATGAGCGATAGGTTCCAATTGTCGCGCCCCGGTCCGCGTAAGCCGTCAAAACCCAAATTGCCCCAACAGTCGGGTCCGGTTTGACAGGCTGGTGGCGCGAACGAGGCGGGATTAAACCATTCGGCGACAGTCTTCGGATAGGAGATGGGTGCGATAACATTCGGCCGGTTCCCGTTACTAATACTCGAACTGCCTCCGGCATTCGGAATGACGCTGGCTGCATTGTTCCCGCTCACGCCCAGATTGAGTGGCGCCCCCGATTCCATGGTGATGATTCCTGAAAACTCCCACCCTCCCACCGTTGTTTTCATAAATCGGTTGCTGGAATCCCTGAAAAACGGGAGTTGGTAGACGAAGTTGACAAAGGCCACGTGGGTACGATCATAGTTGGAGGGGCCGCGGTCATAAGCCGGCCCGGCATAGGGGTTGGTTGTGTTTGAGAGGTCGCCACCGCTGTTACTCGCGGCTCCTACTTCATCAATCGCTCGCGAATAGGTATAAGCGAATTGCAGTTGAAGATCGCGTCTCACTCTTCCATGCAGATCTACCTGGAGAGAGTTGTAATTCGAATTGGCTCCATTCTCCGCTAATTTGATTCCGTGGAAGCCCCGGTAGTTCATCAACTGGTTGATGCCAGCCCCATTTGCCGTCACCAATGCTGGAACGTCGGCGAGGGGCGGAAGATTGATCTCATTGTAGTAATTCTCGTGCCGGTTCTGGCTTCCAACGTAGGAAACTCCGAACACCGCCCGGGCTCCCAGCGCCTGCTGGACACCCAAGCTGAACTGGTAACTGACCGGTGGCGGGTAATTCAGCGAAATCCCGGTGACGTTCAGTGGAAGGACGGGCAACTGCGCCGGAGAGATGGTATTTCCGGGAGGGACGATGCTGAGGCCGGGATTGGTCAGAGATACGTTGTTCAGGGTTGGATTTAGATCCCCTGGCGGGTTTACCGCCCCGTTGTACATATCGTTGCCCTGGATGCGTTCGTACATGATGCCAAAACCACCTCGGACAACCGTCTTGCCCTGGCCGGTGAGGTCATAGGAGAAGCCCAGTCGAGGTCCGAAGTTAGCCCAAGAGTTATTCACCAAGCCCTTCGGAATTCCGTTCTTCCCGCCGACGCCAATACCGTTGGTGTAAAACTGCACGCCCGCAAGGATTGGATTTGGACTCGTGCTTAGGCCAGGGCTTGATCCGCCAGGGCAGGCTGGAGTCGAGTTGGCGCTGCAAACATCTCCGTTCGCGTCAAAAGTCGCGGCCGCGGCCGGATTATACAGATTGGGATAGAAGTTCGAGGACTGTTCATTGGCTTCATAGGTGTGCGGAATGCCATCCCATCGCAATCCCAGATTCAAAGTCAGGCGGGGAGTTACGCGCCAGTTGTCCTGAATGTACGAGGCGAGGGAAATGTTATTCCATTGCCCGGTAATTTTCACGGCGTCTTCCGTATATTGCTGAGCGTATCCCAGCAGGTAATCGGCGAAATCGTATCCGCAGCTCACCGTAGAAGAGGACTTACATCCGGTGGGAGTGGTGTAGGTTCCGTTGAAATTGAAATTGCCCTCGGTATTGGCGAAAGCGTCCTGGGATTTCTTGTAAAGCGCCCAACTAAACCCGAACTTCAACTGGTGCGCGCCTCTGCTCCAGGAAACATCATCTCGAAGTTGATAATCATCTGCTTTGTTGTTCCAGGGAGTCCAGTTGGCGGTGTAATCCGCTCCGGTTCCGCCGTTCAGATCGATCGAGGGGATGCGATTGTCCGCATTCGGCCCGGTAAACAGCCGATTGAACGTAAACGTTGACGGGGCGGAGATCAGTCCATTCGGAATAATATGGATTCGATTCCCGTTATAGTTGAAGGCCGTTTCGTTGAGCAGTGTGGGGCTGATTACGTAGGTCGTATGGACCACCGCGCTGTAGGAGGGGTTGCCAAAAACGTCAGCCACCGATGGAACGTTATCGCTGCTCCACTGAGTGGTCCCGTAGGTTTGCGAAACTTGCTCGGAGACCCAGTGGCCGAACACAGAGAGTTTCGGAGTGAACTGGTGGTCGATCCGGGCAATCTCCTCGCGGAGGGTCGTGGGAGAATTATTGCCGCCGATAAAATCCACTCCGCTATTGGGCGTGGGGAAAATGCCGCCGTACTTGCCGCCGGCGGTCAACAAGGCTTTGGCGTTGCTGTTGATTAGGCAATCCGGAATAGTATTGTTGGGGAAGGGTAGACCTGCAACAACGCCAGCGGGAGGTTTTCCTCCCGGGCATCCCGAACCGAAGCCAACGATGTTTGTGGGCACCACGAAATCCAGCGTCTTGCCGTTATAGCTTGTAGGCAAGACTGCGCCGGTTCCCGCGCCACCGGCGTCGGGATACTCGCTGGCAAACGGAACCGGGAAATTGAGCAAGCCGCCGTCAATTTCGCTGCGCCATTCCATATTGTAGAAAAAGAAGGTCGGATGTTCCTTCATCAGCGGAACCTGTCCGCCGGCATTGAAGCCGTAAACGTTGAATCGCAACTCGGCAACTTTGGCCGGGGCGGGGTTGAAGTAGTTGCGCGCATCGAGGTCATCGTTGCGAAAGTATTCCCAGGCCGAAGCATGGAAGGTTTTTGTGCCTGACTTGACGGCCGTCGTGATGGTGGCCGCCGAAGATAATCCATACTCGGCGCTGTAATTAGAAGTCAAATTACTAAACTCGGCAATTGCGTCGATCGAGGGCATGACGCTGGCGCTGCTGCCGCCGCGGTCAAGATTTTCTCCGCCGTCCAGCAATTGCAGGTTGTGGCCGGCC
Source organism: uncultured Acidobacteriota bacterium (assembly GCA_963756015.1). Taxonomy (GTDB): domain Bacteria; phylum Acidobacteriota; class Terriglobia; order Terriglobales; family Acidobacteriaceae; genus Sulfotelmatobacter. Next base: position 3,881,760 of record CAVWMB010000006.1, on the reverse strand, counting down.
CGCTGGCCGTTAATGCTTACGGTGCTGTCGCCGCTGACCGGGGTAAAGGCACCTTTGTCTCCCTGAAGGCTGGAGGCGCCTGGCGTAAGCGCGAACAGCGAATACAAGCTTCGCCCATTGGCACCAAGCTGGCTGATTTGTTCGCCATTGATAACTGTGCTGACTTCGCCAGTGTCGGTTTGCACAGCCACGGCGCTGGCTTCGACGGAGACTGTCTCCTGCGCACTTCCGACTTCCAACTTGAAATCGACGCGAGTGCGATCCGCCACATTCAACGCGATGTCTTTCTGTTCGCCAGCTTTGAAGCCCTTGGCTTCGGCGCGCACGTCGTAGCGGCCAATGCTCAAACTGGGAGCCACATATTGGCCGGCGCTGTTGGTGGTAATACTACGCACCGTCGCCGTGTCGATGTTCTTGATGGTCACGACTGCGCTGGGAACGACCGCACCCGAGGAGTCTGTGACTGTTCCCACGATCGTGGCTTCCTGCGCCAAAACGTGCATGGCCGAAAACGTGACCAGCGCAGTTAGAACAAAAGTGAGGCGTAGGTTACGGCCTATTACAGTAAAACCACGACTCCCGGCGTACGTGGGCGAGAGAGACTTCATTGACCAGCCTCCGATTAAAAGTTTGCGCGGTCTGGAAACAACGATTTCCGTTGGTCCGGAAACGTTAACGGTGATACATTCATTTTGGGTCAGCTGTCAAGCAAAAAAGTAACTTAGGCCTCGAATATGACAAATTACAGACATTTGAACCGGTGAGGCTGGAGTCGCGCTTCCCGGAAACCAACAGCCGAGCCCCCAGAGGTTGCGGCTCCGATAGTCGAGTACCTCGGTGAAAAGGATCCGTGGTTTTCTACGAGACATAGAGGGCAGCCGGAGGGACCTAAGCACATTCAACCTCGAAGCAGAGCCGCAAGCGGCCCCTGCCATTCAGAAAAGGCTTTGACAAACGCGCCTATGACGCAAACAATCAGGAGCGCTCTCATGCTTAGACAAACCATTACTGCACAATGCCTCGTCATCGGTTTTTTTTGTTCCGGCCTGCTCGGACAGCAGAAGCCCTCGGCCGCGGCGGTTGCTGGCGCCCCAGAGTTTCCCGTGGTGATGCAGCAAAGCGTAGTTGCGGGTAAGACACTGGCCGGAACCCAGGTTCGCGCGAGGCTCGAAGTAGCCACCCTGGTGAATGGCACGGTATTCCCGCGGAATACGGTGCTTTCCGGAGAGGTCATCGAATCCACGCGGAAGAGCGTTGGCGCGCCTTCACAGTTGGCGATTTGTATGGACTCAGCCCAATGGAAGAATGGGTCGGCAGCGATCAAAGTTTACCTGACTGCCTGGTATTACCCCACGACGGCTGAGGCGGGCCAGAACCTGCAGTATGGACCGCCACAATCCCCGACCAGGACGTGGAACGGACAAGGCGCGTACCCAAATCCGAATTCTGGGTCGTACAAGCCTTTTCCGGGGGGCGGCGACACAGATGCCGATAAGAATTCGGTTCCCGACACAGATGCCACCAAGACCTCAGACCATCGCGTCCTCATGAAAGAGGTTGAGTCGGTGAGCACCGATGACGGGGCTTTGGCGCTCGTCTCCAAACGGACCAACATCAAGCTGGATAAATTGACGACTTATGTCTTTGCCGCCAGCGATCTGTCGCCGAAAAAGTAGATTCTGTTCGCCTACGGTGGCCCTAGAGTCGGTTTGATACCCTACCCGATAACTTGACCTTGGGATTCTTGCTGTGCTACAAGCGACGGGGCAAACCGTAATCGTTTACGAAACAAAAGCATAAAGGCCGTTCATTCACCACTCTCGCCGCTTTACCTGGCGTGCGAGTGGCGCAGGAGATTCTCCATGGAAACCCGCACTCGAACCGTGCTCCAGGTAGCTTTGGGGTTGTTCTTTATTTTCGTGAGATCGACTGCACAGACAGGGGGCGGTCCAATTTACCTCGACCCGTCGAAGCCGATCGAGGCCCGTGTCAATGATTTGGTCGGCCGTATGACGTTAGAGGAGAAGGCTTCGCAGTTAGTAAACCAGGCGCGGGCAATCCCAAGACTTCAAGTCCCCGCCTACAATTGGTGGAGTGAAGCCTTGCACGGCGTTGCCAATGCCGGGACAGCAACCGTATTTCCAGAGCCGATCGGGCTAGCCGCAACCTTTGACGCTCCCCTCATTCACGACATGGCGATCGTCATCGGCACTGAGGCCCGCGCCAAACATAATCAGGCCGTCCGCGCGGGCCGCCGAGACATTATGGAAGGACTCGATTTTTGGTCACCGAACATCAACATTTTTCGCGATCCGCGCTGGGGGCGCGGCCAGGAGACTTACGGCGAAGACCCTTACCTAACCGGGCAGATGGGAGTGGCATTCGTTACCGGACTTCAAGGAGATGACCCAAAGTATTTTCGCGTGATCGCGACGCCGAAGCATTATGCCGTGCACAGCGGTCCGGAGCCCTCGCGGCATAGCATTGATGTCTCGGTCTCCAAGCACGACATGGAAGACACGTACCTGCCGGCGTTTCGCGCCGCCATTACCGAGGGCAAAGCGGAATCCATAATGTGCGCGTACAACCGTGTGAATGGCGAACCCGCATGCGCCAATACGTTCTTGCTGCAAGACCAGTTGCGAGGCGCCTGGAAGTTTAATGGTTATGTCGTGTCGGATTGCGATGCGATCGTTGACGTGTTCGAAGGGCACCACTTTACCAAAACCCAATCCGAAGCGGCTGCCATCTCCTTGAAGCGCGGGATGGACAACGAGTGCGCGGATTTCTTCACCGTGACTCAGGACAACTCCGACTACGTGAAGTATCTGGATGCCGTGAAACAGGGAGTTCTCTCCGAAGCGGACATCGATGTCGCACTGAACCGGCTTTTTACCGCTCGGATGCGGCTAGGCATGTTTGATCCGCCAGACAAGGTACCGTATGCGCAAATTCCGGAATCGGAGATTGACAGCGCTGCGCACCGCCAACTCGCTCTTAAGGCTGCCCGCGAATCGATGGTGCTGCTGAAAAATGACGGAGTGCTTCCGTTAGCCCCCGCGGTCAAGAAGATTCTGGTGGTTGGGCCGCTCGCCGAGTCGGTGGAAGTTCTTCACGGAAACTATAGCGGCACCGCATCCCACGCGGTCACCGTTTTGGAGGGCATTCGCAGGCAATTCGCTGCCGCCCAGGTTTCGTACGTGCCTGGAACCAATTTTTTGCGCCAGCCGACGGTGATTCCGACCTCCGCTCTGTCGACGAATGCTGGCGAGCCCGGTCTGAAGGGCGAATACTTCCAGGACGATCTCAGCGGCGTGCCGGCTGCAGTGCGAGTGGATCCCTATGTCGATCTCCAAACCTTTCATCCGAACCCGCATGCGCTCAAGCTGCCCGCGGGGTTGAGAGATTTCTCCGCGCGCTGGACCGGGTTTCTGGTTCCGGCGGAATCGGGCCGCTATTCAATCGGACTGGCAGGATCGATGCAACGCATGTGGCTCGATGGCAAGTTGATCGTAGACGACATGATCGGGCACGATCCCAACCCACAAACGACCACCGTTCAATTAGTACAGGGTCATCGCTATGCAGTCAAAATCGAGTATCAGCGGGGCGGCCGTGAATGCAAATTGGTGTGGGCGCCGGTGAGTGAGAATCCTCTCTTTGAAGCGGCTTCCGCGGCGGGCAAGTCCGATGAAGTGATCGCCGTAGTCGGCATCACATCCAAGCTTGAGGGCGAAGAGATGAAAGTCGATCTGCCGGGGTTCAAGGGTGGTGACCGGACCAGCCTCAATTTGCCGGCAGAGGAAGAGGCGCTTCTTGGAGCCCTAAAAGGTACAGGAAAACCGCTGGTCGTGGTGCTCATGAATGGCAGCGCGCTGGCGGTGAATTGGGCAAATGATCACGCCAACGCGATTCTCGAAGCATGGTACTCGGGAGAAGAAGGAGGGACGGCCATTGCTGAGACGCTGGCTGGGGCTAATAATCCCTCGGGACGCCTGCCGGTTACTTTCTACAAAGGAGTGGAACAGTTGCCGGCATTCGATGACTATGCGATGGAGAATCGCACCTATCGCTACTTCACCGGACAGCCGCTGTACTCCTTCGGTTACGGGCTCTCCTACTCGACGTTCGCCTACAGCGGTTTAAAGTTATCCACTAAGGACCTGCAGGCAGGAGATCCGCTGGCTGTCGAAGTGGAGGTGAAAAACACCAGCCCGCGAGCCGGGAATGAAGTTGTAGAACTATATCTAACGTTCCCTAAGTTATCCGGCGCGCCAATACGGGCGCTTCGAGGATTCGTCCATCTTAATCTGGATGCCGGCGAGTTACGGCATGTGAAGCTTGCGCTGCAGCCGCGCGACCTGAGTTACGTAAACGAGGCAGGAGATCGAGTCATTTCGGCGGGCGATTATATCGTCACGGTAGGCGGAGGACAACCCGGCACAACAGCGATGCAGGTTGAGTCACCACTCTCGATTCGCGGTGAGCAACGATTGCCGGAGTAGAATCAGGCGACCTGGACTCAGTCGAATCCGTCCGCCAGTTCGTTGCCGTTTCTCGCAGTTTTTTCTTTGATGGATGATTCCCGGGTTTGCTGCTGCAGAAAAAAATCCAGATTCCCGCGCATCACTAAATGGGGCGCCAGCGCGACCTCAAGAGACTGATCGCCGCCATCCGCCAAGTACTTATGCAACATTCGAAATGCCATGCGGCCTTGGGTGCGGGGACGTTGGTAGATAGTGGCGGCCACAGCGCCGGAACGAATTTGCGGAACAAGATCGGGAAACAGATCGGTGGTGATGGTCGTCAGGTGATTCAATATCTTCAGGTCACGCGCAGCCTTCAATACAGGAATTGAATCCTCGGTAGTCACATAGACGCCACGCAGATTCGGGTGTTCTTCGAACAGAGTGCGGCACTTGCTGTAAGCCTCGGCTTCCATGCCATGGTCTTCGACCGGCCTCAACAGGTGCAATTTGGGATAGAAAGTCCGAAGCGTCTTTTCGAAAGCCGCTGCCTTTTCCGCATGTTCCGTAATCGCGGTATCAAACAGCGTAATCGCGACATCGCCTTCCTGGCTCCCAATAAACCTGCCCATCAGATCCGCTGCAATCGATCCGCTGGCAAGTGTATCGATGGCCACAATGCCCAGGCGTCCGCTCTCGGGAGCATCAGTGACCGCGCATACTACTGGAATACGGGCGCGCGAAGCTCGCCGTATCCAAGGCCGAAAAGTTTTGGGATGACTCGGAAAGGTGATGATCCCGTCCACTTTCTCGCTGATGGCCTTTTCAAAAACTTCTTCTTGCCAGTCCCCAAGATGAAGGTAAGTCCGGAAATCGAGTTCGATGTTTTCCAGCGGCACCGATGCCGCTTCTTCGCGAATACCAGCCCGAACTTCATCCCAAAACGATGTGGTGCCCTCTAAGGTGTTCACCGAGACACGAAGCGTTTTCTTGGAAGATAAATAGCGGGCCGCGAGGTTGGGGCGATAGCCCAGCGTTTTCGCCATCCGCAATACTTTTGCTTTCGTGGTTGGACTCACGTCTGCGTTGTCATGCAAGGCCCGATGCACCGTACCGATCGAGGTGCCCAGAGCCTTCGCAATGTCAAGCAGAGTGGTCGGCTCTTTGCCCATTCGTCGATTCATGCTTTGCTACCGAGATAGAGGCCGTGACAGCAACCAGCGAACCTCCTTGGCCGTTAGGCCAGTGGGTAGTCTGCCGGAAGAACACAAGTGGAGGTACGTTAAACGAAACTTGCGACGGTGTGCAAGTATAGGCTCCATAGCACGCCAGCAGAGACGTCCGCGCGAGAAGAGGCCGGTTGTTTTCAGGATTGATATCAACCCCTCTGCATCACGATTTGTGCGATTGAGAAGAGTGGCGGGGTACAGCGTAAACGTTTTCGGCGAACGGCGTCAATGAGAACCCTCAGGGTTGCCGGACTACACCGCGACTTTGCGGCCTCCCGGTATTCAGTCTCCATGCCGCTGGCATTCTCCGGCTTGTTCTAAGCGTAAACGTTTACGAACAGGGATTATTTGTGATAGTAATGAATTATGTCTCGGGAGAAACCCACACTGAGAATCAATATTCTCAGGCCACGAAATCCCCGCTGCTCAGCCTGTGGGTGGAAGTTTGGAAGTGAAGGGTTCGCTCAAGATCTGATCGACGCCTTTGCGCTCCATGTCCGCCGCCAACATATGCGCGAAAGAGCCAATTTGAGCATCATCCCACCCTATCGGGCTGCACGCTGGACAAATGGCGGATCCACGCAGTTATCTCCCGTCGAATCTTTTGAGAAGGAATCAAATGCCGGGGCGGGGGCTTCGGAACTCGATCGATCCCGGAATACAGCAAACGCTATCTCTCATTAAGAAACTGCCGGCGCAAGTCTCGCGGAATAACAAGGCGCTTTACAGAAATTTCTCGAGAGCCCAAGGCAGCAGTTCGACTCTGACGACCTAATCGGGCAGATTGTTGGCGGTCACGAACCGCAAGCGTTGCGAACCCGACTGGGCTCCCTGGAGCCTTTGCCTTGCGCCAACGTCAAGCTCGCCACATGGCAGTTTCCACGGTGAGCCGCTCAACAAGCTCGCGCCGAACGGAATAGCCCAGCCCCGGTGACTGGGGGACTCGTATAGTGCCCATTCGAGTGACTTCAACCTCGGGTTCAATAATGTCTTCATCCCAGTAGCGCTTGCTGGCTGACAGATCTCCGGGCAGCACGAAAGCAGGCAGGGTTGACATCGCAATGTTGTGAACGCGGCCAATTCCAGACTCGAGCATTCCTCCGCACCACACTGGAATCCCGCACTGGCGGCACACATCGTGCACACGCTTGGCTTCGGAGTGACCGCCAACACGGCCCAGTTTCAGGTTGATGACCTTGCAGGCTCCAAGTGCGATTGCCGCTACTACATGCCGCGCGTTATGGATGCATTCATCCAAACAAATCGGTGTTTCAAGTTGTCTCTGCAGCTCTGCGTGCTCGTAGAGTTCATCCCATGCAAGGGGCTGTTCGAGCATGAGCAAATCGTAGCTATCAAATTGCCGGAGTAAATTTGCGTCGAGAAGACTGTAGGCGGCGTTGGCATCTACCATCAATTTGATGGTTGGGAATGCTTTCCTCACAGCTCTGACCGTCTTCACGTCATGATCAGGTTTGATTTTAAGTTTGATCCGCTGATAACCAGCCGCCAACTCTTCCGCAATTCTTGCTATCAGAAGTTCCACAGGCTGAATGCCCAAGGAAACCCCGCAGGGAATTTCCTGCAAGGTTCCGCCCAGCAGTTGATAGAGCGGGACGCCCCGTCTCTGCGACTCTATATCCCAGAGGGCATTTTCCAATCCGGCCCGGGCCATCTCGTGTCCTCGAATGCGGCTCATGAGTCTGCCTGCTTCTTGCGCCGTTGCGACCGTTTTTCCCAGAGTCAAAGGCACGATGAAATCAGTCAGAACATGCCAGGCGGTGTCGGTGGTTTCACTGTTGTAGTAAGGCTCTTCGTCGACCGTGATCTCGCCCCAGCCTGAGAGTCCCTCCGACCTGACCTCAATCAGCAGGACGCGTCGAACGCGAGTAATCGAAGAACTTGTCTCGAACGGCGCCTTCAGCTGCATCCGAAGTTCGCGAGCGGTAATGCATTCGATTTTCATGCGGCGATAGCAGGGAATGCAACGTATGTTGCATTTTTACTGCGGAGCATAGCAGGAGCACTTTATGGCGTCATCGCAAAACTGTCAAGAGTGAGCACGGACAGCGACCCGTGGCATGCGATGCGCGGGAAAAACGTTGCCATCAGGTTTGATACCAGCGTGCGCCGTGCCGCTCTTCTTCCTCCGCCGCGCGTAACAGTGACAGGGTACGAGCACGCCGGTAATTGGCACATCCCACCAGGATGGCATTAAGGAGCGCCATGGGCGCGATGTAGGATGCGCCGAACGGCGGAGCTTCTATGGAAGCCAGGAAACACTGGTCGGAAAACTGCGCCAGCGGTGAGACATAAGTGTCCGTAATCCCCACGCAATATGCCCCTTTGCGGTGCGCTAACTGCAAGCCTTCAACCGTCTGCCTCAGTCCTTTACGAAAGCTGATTGCGATTACAAGGTCTTTCTTGCTGGCACTCCTGACAAGATGCATGGTTCGCCCCCACGATGTGGCGCTGACCACCGGAAGGGCCAGAATGGTCAGGTGGTGCTCAAGATAGGTCGCCAAAGCACCTGCCAGGTCGCCCGCGAGAATGAGAACGCGGGAGGCTTTGTAAAATTTGGGGGCCAGCGCGGTGAGGGCTTCGAAGGCAATGCTATGGCGCAGAGTGTTCAGGTTCTGGAGATCTTGGTCCACGGAGTCGCGGATGAGCGCCGTAATGCTGCCATCGCGGGGAGCACTGGTCTTCATGGTGTCCAAAGAAGTTGCCCTGGCGATGGCAAGATGGTGCAGGAAGCGTTGAAAGTCGCGATAGGTTGGAAAGCCCATGGCCTGGATGATCCGGACGACGGTCGCAGCATCAATCTGCAGACGCTGACCCAGAGAGCGCGCGCTAAGCAGGACGAAGTCCTTGGGATTTTCCAATGCAGGCCGAATCGTCTCCCGCCTTTTGCGGCTGAGCCGCTCGATACAGGTCTGAGGGTTAACGGGAACTTCTCGATCTCTTCGTGAATTTTTCATACCTGTCGCGGAGCATCGCCGAACCGCCGCGGTCTGTCAAGAGATCATTTGGAGAATGCCGAGACCAACACTTGGGTCGCAACAAACATTGCGATTCGCCGCGGACCGTGACATTTAACTTGACATCAATCGTAGAGGATTACTAGAGTATGCCGGACTAGGTGCGCAACAAAAGATGCAGCCGGAGGGGGCAGAAAGAACCCGGCTGCATCCTCGCAAGGAAGGATTTGCCTGATGAAATCGGGTTCGGTGGCTGCGCAGTTGCGAAAGTGGTGGATGAAATTCCTCAGTCCTTGTTCTTCTCCCTCCGAATTTGGTCAGGGGATCCCAGGGGGCTTCATGAAACTCGCTTTTATATTCGCGTGGATGCTGGTGGCGGCCGGTGTTCTGATGTCACAAACCTCGGAAGGCAGAATTCTCGGCACCGTGTACGACCAAAGCGGCGCCGTGATTGCCGGCGCGAGAGTCACGATTGCAAACACCGCCACCGGCGTGAGTCGCGAATTACGCACCACGAGCGGGGGCGAATACGTTGCTCCGAACCTCGAACCGGGCTCTTATACGGTTGCCGCGGAAGCTCCTGGGTTTAAAACGGCGGTCAGCACGAAATTCATTGTCGAAGTCTCGCGGGATGTCCGCATCGATTTAAAGCTGCAGCCCGGCAAGGTCAGCGAGAGTGTGACGGTGAGCACCGAGGGAGCGTTGGTCGATACGACTGACGCGACGCTGAATGGCGTGCTCTCAAACAAGGCGATCTCTGAACTGCCGGTGGAAGGTCGCGACTTTCAGAACCTGCTGGAGCTTCACCCGGGAGTGCAGCGCACCCCGGGCGGAGGATTTCAGTCCATCACTTCCAACGGTAACCGCGCCGACGACAACAACTTCTTCATCGATGGTGCCGATGACAACGACGCTTATTACGGTGAAGGTGTGGCCAACGAGGCCGGCATCGAGGGGACGCCGGCCAGTTTTTTGCCGCTCGATGCGATTCAGGAATTCAATACGCAAGAAAGTCCAACCGCAGATTACGGCGTCAAGCCCGGCATGGTCATGAACATCGGCATCAAGTCTGGAACCAACGACCTGCACGGCTCGGCCTATTACTTCCACCGCAACAGTGCATTTGACGCCCGCAACTACTTCAATCCCGCTCCGCAGCCCGTGTCCGCTCTTCTCATGCATGAATTCGGAGCCTCGCTGGGCGGACCGATCATCAGAGACAAGTGGTTTTTCTTCGTGAACTACGAAGGAATCCGTGACCGGGTGGGGAATCCGGGAGTTACCGACAGCCCGGTGACGGTCTCGTTGGCGAATCAGTTGGGCGGAATCGCGAATTCCGATGGCAGCCCCAACTCAGCTCTTTACAGCCTCCCGGATGCAATCTCCTATGTCAACTCTGCAACTGGCGTTGCCTATTGTCAGGCTAACTATGACAACATTCCGACCTGCGCTCTCAATTCGCTGAGCCAGAAGCTCACGCAGCTTTTTCTTCCCAATCCCGGTTTCACTCAGTCGCAAAGCGATCCGGCGGCCATCGATTTTGATTTCGTGAACCACAACCGTGGGGACAATCTCGTGGCCAAGACGGACTTCGTTCTCAACCAGAAGAACGTCCTCAGCGCACGCTTGATCTATGGCAACACAACTCAATCGGAAGAAGATACCATCCCTCTTCGGCCCGAATGGCTGTCGACCACCAGTCCCATCACCGAGGTGTTCGGCGTGAACTGGGCCTCGAATCCCAGTTCGGCCTGGTCGAATGAAGCCCGCTTCAGCTTCAACATCTTCGATGAAGCCATCTTCCCCATCGATCACGCCGTCAATCCCTTGCAGTACGGACTCAACACCGGAGTGACGGACCCTCGTCTGTTCGGATTCCCTCGCATCGGCATCGGCGAAGAATTCAATTACATGGGCGGCAATTCCAGTTGGCCATTGGAAACAACTCCCAGCAAGACCTACAGTTTCGGCGACACCGCCTCCTACACTCGAGGCCGGCAAACGCTTCGATTTGGCGGCACATTCCATTACGGGGACGTCGACTATTATCGCGCCACTTATGGCCGCGGCCGTATCGACTTCCGGCATCTGTGGAATTTTCTGGATGGAGACGTCCAACGCTGGCGGTTGCTTTACGGAGATCCGCATCGGGATGTCAGCCAACGATCTATGGGCTTCTTTTTCGAAGACGATGTGAAGGCAACCCAGAGAGTCACACTTAATCTCGGACTTCGTTACGACATCACCAACCCCATCAAAGATTCCCGCAACCTGCTCGCCAATTATGATCCAGCCTCCGCGAGTGGACTCGCCCAGGTCGGCCAAGGCATCGGTTCTCCTTATCCCACGAATTACAACAATGTCTCTCCGCGAATTGGCCTTGCCTGGGATGTCTTCGGTACCGGAAAAACAGTGGTTCGCTCTGGCTACGGCATCATCTTTGAGCAACCTTCGATCCGCACTTTCATGTTCAGCGGCGGGGGCCTGAACCTAAATCCGACCGGCGTGCCTTTTGTCGACGGCAGCGGCGTTCAGCACAACCCAACCGGCACGATTACCGCGTTCTTGCAAGAGTCCAGTGACGGCACACAGATTAACTGGCTGGCGCCGAACCAGTCGGCCACCATCTTTCCCAATGCTGCGAACTCGGGGAATGTCTGCAGTGTAAATAGCCAGTGCAATATCTTTGCTGTCGATCCGCACCTCAAGTCTCCGTACGTGATGAATTGGAATTTTAACGTGCAGCAAGCCCTCAATTCGAGCACCTTGCTGCAAGTCGCCTACGTCGCCAATCACGGCGTGCACCTCTACAGCGTGACCGATACCAATCAGGTAAATCCTGTTTACGATGATGGCTCGGAGACAATTGGCCGCCCACTGGCGACGAACTGCCCTGTCTCTCAAGGTGGACAAGGCTTCGGCGGACCCTGTTTTCCATGGCTTGGCTTTTTCAACTATCTCGGCAATCGCTCCAATTCGAATTACAACTCGTTACAGGTCACGCTCACGAAACGCTATTCGCATGGACTCTACCTGCTCGCGGGATACACCTATGCGCACGCGATCGACACGGCCACTAGTAATCTGGCAGACGTGCCTCCCGACAGCAACAACTACAACGAGGAGCGCGGCAACGGCGATTTCGACCTCCGCCATCGCTTCACTCTCTCGGCCAGCTACGAACTACCGGCGGTGAAGTCGAAGTGGCAGATGCTGGAAGGCTGGCAAGTCACCAGCATCGTGAATCTGCAGACGGGCGAGCCCTACACCCTTGGCGATTTCAACGATGACATCAGCCTCACCGGCGAGTTCAACGACCGCTGGAATATGACGGGACCGGCCAGCAATATTCATTGGTCGCAGACTGCGCCGCTTCCCTACATCAATCCCGATGCAAACATCAGTCCCTTCAACGTGAATGCCAATGGCGACGTCGTGAGCGGAGCCACCCCGGCGGCGCAGCTTTGCGTGAGTCAGGCTTACACCACCGGCGGCGTCGGGGCTGCGGACAACCTCGGTGGTCCCAATGGTTATGATTTGGGATGCTACGTCTCCGGGAACACAGTGATTACGCCTCCAGCTTTGGGTGCTCAAGGTGACATGGGAAGGAACATCTTTCGCGGACCCAGCTTCACGAATTGGGATATGTCGTTATCGAAGGCGTGGAAACTGAATGAGCGCTTTCGGTTGCAACTGCGCGGGGAGTTTTTCAATATTCTGAATCACGCCAACTTCGACGTGTTTACGATGAACACCGACTTGTCCGCTCCCAGCACTGTGGGAACCGTGGTTTACACGCCGGACGTGGCTGCGGCCAATCCCGTGATTGGTTCCGGCGGCTCTCGCCACATTCAGCTGGCGGCGAAAATCATTTGGTAAAGATTAAAGATTAAAGATTAAAAGACAGGAAGGAATTCCGCATTCTGGAACTGAAAATGAAAATGAGAAGGGTCCGGCAAACCCTCCGGCTCGTTACGCTTGCAGGTGTGTTGGTGGTGCTGTTATCTGCATGCTCGTTTGCCGCCGACTCACATTACAAGTATTTTCGAGCGGGGAGCCTTACAGACGTCCAAACGAAGACTCAAGCTGGCTATGCGCTGCTCGGTGGGGGTAAGGACCTTGATCGCGCTTTCCAGTGGATGTGCCAGCATTCCGGAGGAGGTGACTTTCTGGTTCTTCGCGCCCGCGGAGACGATGCCTACAATCCTTATATTCTGGGCCTGTGTCACGTCAACTCAGTCTCGACGCTGGTGATTCCCAGTCGCGAAGCTGCCGCGGATCCATTTGTAGCCACAACCATACGAAGCGCTGAAGCGGTGTTTATCGCCGGCGGGGATCAGGCAAACTACATCAATTTCTGGATGGGAACTCCGGTGCAGCAGGCTCTGAATGAGACTGTGGCGCGAGGAGTTCCGATCGGCGGCACAAGCGCGGGGCTGGCCGTTCTGGGTCAGTTTGTGTACTCAGCGCAGGGCGACGTTCCGGATGGCCCCGATCTCAAATCACCTGAGGTGTTGTCCAATCCATTTAGTCCGCGGGTGACCATTGTGAGTCAATTCGTGGATATCCCATTGCTGAAGGAAGTAATTACTGACACTCATTTTTCCGTTCGGGATCGAATGGGGCGGACGCTGGTGTTCATGGCGCGCATTCTGCAAGACGGCAAGGCTCGCCAGATTCGCGACATTGCGGTGGATCAAGGCGCCGGTGTGCTGCTAGAGCCGGACGGGATGGCCACCGTTCTGGGCGAGGGTTCGGCCTACTTCCTGCAGGCGACTCATAGCCCGGAAGTCTGTAAGGCCGATACTCCCCTGACTTTTCGCGGGATCACCGTGCGCAGCCTTCGCGCAGCCCAGCGCTTCAACGTCCGTCAGTGGTCGAGCGACGAGGGAATCTCCTACACGCTCTCGGTAGAAGCCGGCACGATACATTCGACGTTGCCGGGCGGCGCGGACTATACGAACAAGAACAAATAAGCCACGGAGGACTCCTTGAACCTGATGCGAGACTTGGTTTTAGGCGCCCTGATTTTCAGTGCTTCCCTGCCATCGTCAGCGCAGGCGGCACCTGCAACCTCGCCGGCCGCACAAGCTTCGTCCAGACGCTCCATCGCGATTGACGACATTTACCGCATGCAGGAAGTGGGCACCCCTCAGATGTCACCAGACGGTAAATGGATCGCTTACACGGTTACCTCCGTAAATCGCGAAGCCGACCAACGCCACTCTTCGGTTTGGATGGTCAACTGGGAAGGCACTCAGGATCTACAACTCACTTACTCGACTGAATCCGCCAGTTCCCCGCGCTGGAGTCCCGACGGCCGGTATCTTTCGTTCCTTTCCTCGCACGGTTCAGAAGGGAAAAAACAAGTCTGGCTGCTTGATCGTCGAGGAGGCGAAGCGCGACAGCTTACCCAGGTAAAAGAAAGCCTCTCCGGCTATGCGTGGTCTCCCGATGGAAGAAGACTGGTGCTGAAGATGAGTCCGAGCGAGGACGACTCCTCGGCCGCGCCCTCTTCCGGTGCGACTCCGAAAGCTCCCAAGCCGATCGTGATCGATCGTTACCATTTCAAGGAAGATGGGGAGGGTTACCTTACCGCGGCGTCGAATACCCAGCTGTATCTTTTCGACGTCGAAACTAAAAAGCTGGACCCACTCACCGCGGATCGCAAATTCGACGACAGCGACCCGGTTTGGTCGCCCGATGGTACCCGCATCGCTTACGTCAGCAATCACGACACGGATCCCGACCAATCTGATAACGACAAGATCTTCCTGATTGAAGCGCATCCCGGAGCCACTCCGAAGGAATTGCCTCACGCGAATCGGCCTAGCGGACACGGGCTTGCTTGGAGTCCCGACGGCAAACTCCTCGCCTATCTCGAAGGATTTGAACAAAAATACGACGCCTACAATCAGAACCGGCTCGCCGTGATACCGGTGGCGGGAGGAACCGCGCGGGTCTTGACCGAGAAGCTCGACCGGGGCGTCTCGTTACCGGAATTCGCCCCAGACAATTCCGCGATCACCTTCCTGGTCGCCGATGACCAGCGTCAGTACATTGCCAGCGTTCCCGTGTCCGGCGGAGTCGTGGAGCGATCGTCCGGGCCGGACTTCGTCGTCTCGCAGAAATCCAGTGCTGCGGGCCACACCGCGGTCACTGCCGCGAGCGATACTGTTGCCGCGGAGATCTTTGCTTTCGAGTCAGGAAAACTTCGCAGGCTGACTTCGCATAATGACGCCCTGCTTTCCGAACTACAACTCGGTGCGGTGCAAGATATCTCGTTCAAGAGCAAAGATGGCACGGAGATCCACGGCATGATGATCAAGCCGCCATCTTTTGATGCTTCACATAAATATCCAACATTGCTCTGGATTCATGGCGGGCCCAACGGCCAGGATACTCACGCGCTCTACTTTAATACCTATCCCATGCAGGCCGAGCGCCAACTTTTGGCCGCACACGGCTTCGTTGTCCTTGCCATTAACTATCGGGGCAGCAGCGGCCGCGGAGCGGACTTCACGCGCAGCATCTTCGCGGATTGGGGAGACAAAGAAGTAGCTGACCTGCTCGCCGGCGTGGATTTCGCCGTCGCCAGCGGGATTGCCGACCCTAGCCGCCTCGGCGTGGGCGGATGGAGTTATGGCGGCATGCTCACCGACTATCTCATTGCGTCCGACTCGCGCTTCAAAGCCGCCATCAGTGGCGCGGGCATCGGCAACGAGCTTGCCATGTACGGCAGCGATCAGTACGTGGTTCAGTACAACAACGAGATCGGGCCACCCTGGAAATCGCTTGATACCTGGATCAAAGTTTCTTATCCTTTTTTCCACGCCGACCGTATTCATACGCCCACTCTTTTCATGGGCGGCCAAGCTGACTTTAATGTTCCCATTATCGGCTGCGAGCAGATGTATGAAGCGCTCCGCACACTTCACGTCCCTACCGAACTGGTCATCTACCCGGGTCAATCTCACCTGTTCACGCGCCCCAGCTACATCCACGACCGTTTGCAACGCTACTTCGCGTGGCTTGACCTCTACTTACTGTCTCCAAAGTGACACTGCGGAAGCTCTACGATTTCAAGGGCGTCGCTTTTCAGGAGCAGCGGCCGGGCGCTGCAAGCGCTGCTGTTTCTCTTCCAGGAGCTCATTTAATTCATCCACGAGTTTTGTAAACTTGTCCCGGTCTTGCTCTACAGCTATTTGCTGACACAGCACGGCCATGCGTTCTCGTTCTTCAGGGGTCATGGAAATTCCTCGCGCGGGGATAGAACTTAAACTGAACCCTGCTCTTCCGGATTAGTTTCGCAGCGAAGGCTCTGCTCCTTCTCTTGACCGGCTTTTCTCTGGTACTCTGCTTACGCCATGCGCCTACTACTGAGCTTGCTTCTCCTGTTTTCGACGGGCATTGCCGTCTTCGCGCAGGATGTGAAACCGGTTGCCGACCGCCTTGCCGCGCAGAATGCTCTTTTTGATGAGCAATATGAGTCTGATCTGCGCAACTTTCCTCAGCGAGCCACCGCCTTTGGCGATTACCGCTACAACGACAAGCTCGCCGAGTACTCCCTGGAAGCCATCATCCAGCGGAACAAGACCGACGAGGAGTTTCTGGGGCGCCTCCAGGCCATTCCGACTTCCGGTTTCACCGATCAGGATCAGCTCTCTCATGATCTGTTGGTTCGCGTGCTGCAGCAGCGCGTGGCTGACTTCGATCTTAAAGAATACGAGATGCCGATCAACCAGATGAACGGAATCCATACCAGCCTCGCCGATCTGCCGCTGTCTGTTCCTTTCGACTCCGTCAAGCATTATGAGGACTACATCGCCCGCCTTCACCAGATTCCGCGGGTGCTCAGCCAGACCACCGAAGTGCTGCGCGCCGGGATGAAAGACAAACTGATGCCGGTGCGTTTCCTGCTCGAGAAGCTTCCGGTGCAGTGTCAGGGAATCGTCGACTCCGATCCGTTCCTGCTGCCGACCAAAAAATATCCTGCAAGCATCTCGGCTGGAGATCAAAAGCGTTTGACGCAGCAGATTACCGATGCGATCAACACTGACGTCATCCCCGCCTATAAGACTTTCGCAGTCTTCCTGCGCACCGACTACGCTCCGCAGGGACGCACAACTCTTTCCGTCACGTCTTTGCCCGACGGCGAGAAACGCTACGAAAACGACATCTATGCCCGAACAACTACGCGCATGTCGCCGGATCAGATCCATCAACTCGGGCTGCATGAGATGGAACGCATCGAAGCGGAGATGACCGCGATCGCCAAGAAAGAGGGCTTTGCCGACCTCGCCTCGTTCCGCGCTTCGCTCAAAACGAATCCGAAATATATCCCCACTTCCGCCGAGCAGATTCTCGATGATTTTCGGCGCTACATCGCCCAGATGGAGCCGAAACTCCCGCAACTTTTCACGCTTCTTCCCAAGTCGCCGGTCACGGTTGAAGCCATACCGCCTTTTCAATCTGCGTCCGCAACTCATTATGTAACCGGCACTCCCGATGGCAAGCGGCCGGGCCGCGTCGTGGTTGCGACCTCCAATTTTGCCGAGCGATCGCTGATCGATGACGAGGCAACCGCCTATCACGAAGGCGTTCCCGGACATCACATGCAGCTATCCGTTCAACAGCAACTCACCGGATTGCCCAAGTTCCGGCTGCACGGGCTGGGCTTCAACGCCTACATCGAAGGCTGGGCGTTGTACGCCGAGCAACTTGGCAAGGAAGTCGGTTTCTATCAAGATCCGGTCTCGGATTACGGGCGTCTCTCCTCGGAACTATTTCGCGCCGTGCGTTTGGTAGTCGACACCGGAATTCACTCCAAAGGCTGGACCCGTGATCAAGTGGTCGAGTTCTTCCGCAAATCAGGAGCGGTAGACGAGCCCACGATTCAATCCGAGACCGACCGTTACATTGCGTGGCCGGCGCAGGCCTTGAGCTACAAGCTCGGCCAGTTGAAGTTCCGCGAGCTGCGCGAACGCGCCCAGAAAGAGTTGGGACCGAAGTTTGACATCCGAACATTTCACGACGAAATGCTCGACGGCGGAACCCTGCCCCTCGATATGCTGGAAGCCCGCACGGACAAGTGGATCGCGGAACAGAAATCCAAGTAACCGAAAATTTAGGTAACAAAAACCAACTAACCGAAACCCTCCAAAGAGCCGTCTGAGGGGCTAACCGGGGCAATCCCGGTCAAAAAGCAACCAACCCCCTTCTGCGCGCCTTCATCCAAGCACGCGATCGTTTTTGGAGATGTGCGCCATGAGTTCTTTGCGTTCAGTCTGGCTAATATCGTTGTTTGCCTTGCCCACCCTGCTGCTGGCCGGCTGCGGGTCGGGTACGAGCTCAAATTCGTCTACTCCCCCTCCACCCACATCGTACCAACTGACGGTCGCGCCCCCGCCCACCGGTGCGGGAACGATTACCAGCAACCCGTCGGGAATTACTTGTCCCAGCACCTGCACAGCCGGTTTTGCCGCAAACACCAAAGTTACGCTCACGGCGGCACCGAGCGGGACCTACACTTTCGCAGGTTTTACCGGCGCCTGCTCCGGCATGACCTGCACCGTCACTATGACTGCCGCGGAGAGCGTCACGGACAGCTTCGACGCAGTTTCCGGTCAACAATTGACGGTGGCTCTTTCTGGACCAGGAACGGGAACCGTCACCAGCAGTCCCGCAGCGATTAACTGTTCGGTGAGTTCGCCGTCCCTGTGTTCCGCAACTTTTCCGAAGAATACGGTCGTCACGCTGAGCGAAACCCCAGTTGCGACCAATACGTTCGCCGGGTGGTCGGGCGGATGCACGGGAACCACGCCCTGCAGCGTTACCCTGAGCGCCGCGAGTTCGGTGACCGCAACTTTTGGCGGCTCGCTGCAAACCAACATCAATCACATTATTTTGTTCGTACAAGAGAATCGATCGCTCGACCACTACTTTGGCGCGATGCTTCCTTACTGGGCGTCGATTGGGCTTCATCAAACTGATGGCGTAACCTTCGACGGCCTGCCGCAGTTCAATCCCGGAGGGGTTGCGCCGTCGGTTCCGGGTTGCCAGCTCTCGACCGATGCCGACAGCTGCACGCCGGACCCGACAAATCCGATCACCTCCTTCCACTTCGCCTCCGTTTGCGAGGAAAATCAGAGCCCGTTCTGGAATGAAGCGCGCAACGACTGGTCCCTCGCCGACCCCGCGGATCAGACCGGAAAACCGGCTGCGCTTGACGGCTTCGTTTACACTTCAGCCTATGACGCGCGCTCCAACGGCTTCATGGATGTAAATGGCGTTCGAGGCATGGGGTATTACACGAACACGGACTTGAATTTCTATTACTTCATGGCCAGCCAGTTTGGAACATCCGACCGCTGGTTCTCTCCGCTGATGGATCGCACCCAGATCAACCGGATGTATATCCTGGCTGCCACGTCCGCAGGACATGCGTATCCTTTGGCTCCGCCCTACAACCCACTCAGCAACACGACGATTCTGCAGGCGCTACAGAGTAAGGGCATCAGCTGGAAAGTTTACGTCGATCCCGCAAATGCGGTCTCACCGGTCACCGGCGAAAATTGTGAGACTGCTTCCCCGGGACAAGATCAGGACACTTGTCTTGCGGGCGTCTCCTACATCAACATGTTCACCTATGAGTCGCAGATACAAGACGCATCCACGGGCCTCTGGCAGCATTTTGCGCCGATCGCGCAACTTAACGCCGACATGGGCGCCGATGCGACGTTTCCCCAATTCGCTTTGATCGAGCCCGCCTCAGCCGCGGGCCTTGATGAGCACCCCTCCGATGCCGACGATTCTCCTGTCAACGTCCAGCTTGGGGCGACTTATGCGGAGAACAAAGTCATCAATTTCTTCATACAAAGCAACATCTGGAACGATTCCGCGATGATTTTTACCTACGACGAAGCCGGTGGCCTTTACGACCATGTAGCTCCGCAACCGGCGATCGCTCCGGATAGTGACACCACTCCGATCGACCTGGTATCGGGTGACATTTGCGACAAGCCTGGTGAGACGCTGGGGCAAGGCAACTGCAATTTCGCTTGGACCGGCTATCGCGTACCTATGATTGTGATCTCGCCTTACTCGGTCAAGAACTTTGTCTCTCACACGGTGCGCGACACTACGGCAGTATTGAAGATGGTTGAAACCCGCTTTTTAGCCGATGTTAACGGCAACGTGCCTTCGCTCACCGCGCGCGATGCCTCTCAGCCCGACATGAACGAGTTCTTTGATTTCGTGAACAAGCCCTGGGCAACGCCGCCCACGCCACCTGCGCAAAGCACGTCTGGAACCTGCGATCAGACCCCTCTGGCGAGCTGGAACGAGCCACCAGAGTTAACCGTGACGGTTACCGGCTCTGGAAACGTTACCAGCAGCCCGGCTTCTGCCATCAATAGTTGCACCACCGAGTGCACGGGGGTATTTTCCACCGGTACCATTGTCACTCTCACGGCTACGCCGGCATCAGGATCGACATTTACGGGCTGGGGGGGAGCATGCACCGGCACCGCCGCTTGTGCGGTCGCGTCAACGGGCCACGCTGCAGTTACCGCCACTTTTACGCCGTAGCGAGAAAGTGGTGAAGTTATAAGCTACCGGCTCGCCGGCAATGGGATAATGACTCTGTGAGACTCCGGCGAGCCCTTGGACTGTGCTTTATCTTTTTATCCACCTGCTGCCTGGCGGCGACCCGGCATTACTACATCGCCGCCGAAGACGTCACTTGGGACTACGCCCCCAGCGGCCGCAACCTCCTCACCGGCGAACCCCTGGTGCAGCCGTGGATGCTAAAAAAAGAGTGGCCGAAGACGCGCTTTATTGAATACACGGACAACACCTTCACCATTCCCAAACCGCAGCCTGAATGGCTGGGAATTCTTGGTCCGATCATTCGAGCAGAAGTTGGCGACCAGGTAGATGTCGAATTTCTGAACCGCAGCCGCAACCCGCACAACATGCATCCTCACGGCCTGCGCTACGACAAGAACAGCGAAGGCGCTTTCTATATTCCATTTGGCAAGGGCGACCGCGTGGTGCCGGGAGCCAGGTACACGTATCACTGGTTTGCCGACGAAGCCAGCGGTCCCGGACCCGCGCAACCCAGTTCGATCGTATGGTGGTATCACGCTCACGACGCGGTCGAGATCAACGCCGGCTTGCTCGGACCGATCATCGTGACGGCCAAAGGGAAAGCTAACCCCGACGGGTCTCCGAAAGACGTTGACCGCGAATTTGTTGCCTCGTTCATGATCTTCGATCAAATGAACGGAAAGCCCGCGGGCCTTTTTTACGCCATCAACGGTTATATTTTCGGCAATCTTCCGGGCCTGATGATGAAACAGGGCGACCGGGTGCGATGGTATTTGCTGGGGATGGGAAATGAGATCGACGTGCACTCGCCCCATTGGCACGGTGAAACCGTGAGCACCGGCGGAGTGCACACGGATGTGATTGAGCTTCTTCCCGGAAGTATGAAGACCGTGGACATGGTGGCCAATCATCCCGGGACGTGGATGTTTCATTGCCACGTGGAAGATCATATGGAAGCTGGGATGATTGCGGTTTACACCATTTATGCCCCGCCCACGCGCCCGTGCCCTGTCGAGTTCGTTGCCGCGGAATTCTGGAATCACCCCGAAAAGTCGACCTTGAAGGTAAAAAACACAAGCAACAAAGCCATCGCAAGTGTGACGATCACACCTGAAATGTTTCTTGCCCCTCAGGATTTGCGACGACCCTACAGCGCCGAGTGGGTTTCAACCCTGCCGATCGCGCCCGGACAAGAGCAAGTTTGGGAGAAACCAGGGGTCAGCGCCTCCAGCGCACAGAACATTTTCGGCCTGGTCTACTTCCCGTCATTGGTGAAATATCAGGATGGATCGAGCTGGCGTCCTCTCAGCGAGGGCGAGTGCTTTAAGGTCTTCTGGCGAGATCCTGAACATCCCGAGATGCCGGCGCTGCCTCCGCGGCAGGTCGAACTGAACGCCGACTAAGTCTGATTGCAGTTTCTCTAAAGTTCTCCCCACAAGGGCCGATCTGGCTATTGGATGGCAAGAGGTAAGCGGCATTCCTTGTCAGACCATGCGATTTCTGAGGAGACATTCATGTCGACGTCAGCCGTTTCCACAAGCTCGTTGAATCAACAACTGCAGCAGTATTTTCAAACCCGGCAGAGCGATTTGCAACAACTGGGGCAAGCGCTCGGATCAGGCAACCTAGCCGGCGCTCAGACGGCATACAACAATATTGTTTCACTGGGCCAGGGCGGGCCATTTTCCAGCGGGAATCCGTTCAAGGCCAACCAGCGCGAACAGGATTTCACAGCGGTCGGACAGGCTTTGCAATCCGGAGACCTGGCCGGCGCGCAACAAGCCTTCAGTTCCCTTGCGGGCACGTTCGGAAACCGGGTGCAACAACAGATCGATCCGTTACCTCCGAACCTCAATTCCACGGCTCCGAGTTCCAGCGCCGGCCCGGAAATTATCGTTAATCTGAGCACTGGTAGCAGCTCTGGGGCACAGCAGGCCAATCCTTCGCCTGTCAGCTCAAGTGCCAGTTCCGGCCCCGAAATTATCGTTAACCTGAGCAGCGCTGGCAGCGGCGGCAGCAGCGGGATAGAACCGCAGGTTGACGCGTCACCTGCCGGCTCCGGCCCTGAAATCGTACTCAACCTCGGCGGTGGCACCAGCGCCACCCCGGAGCAGGTCACGATTAACATCAGCAACCCCAGCAACGGCGGTAGAGAACAAGTCTCGCTGAGTGTGGGTAATCAGGGTTCGAATGCGCAGCAGATTACATTCAACTTGAATTCCAATACAAACGAAGAAATTATCCTGAACTTGCTGGGCGCCTCCACAGCAACTTCAACCGGCGGATCTTCAAGCGGTTCGTCGTCGACTGGAAGCCTCAACGTCTCGGCTTGATTCGGCCAGGCAGGCTCGTGCAGTGAGCAGTGGCTAAGCCCTCTCCACGCTGCTCACTGCACGACATTTTTGTTGGCTTCGTTGTGGACGATGATCGGCCCGGCCACACCTGGCGGATCCCGCGCCCCTTCCAATCGTCCGCACTGAGAATATCTCCTATCCTGCGGCCGCTGAGTTTGTTTATGCCGGTCGCTTTTCAAACCGCGACCCACGCCGCACGCTAATGGCGCACGCCCTCCGTATTACAGCAAACACTCTAACTCTCCCTGCTGGACCGAAGCGTAAAATATCGACAAAGTGGTCGAGCAAGGAGATAGTCATGAAGCGCAAGTTCGTGGTAGTGGTTGCCATTTTATTTTCGCTGGCTGCGTTAGGAGTTTCTCAGGATCGCGAGCAGCCTACGGCGAGATCGCAAGACCGTATTACACGAGAAGTTCGGCACGAGCTTCTCATGCTCCCATATTTCGGCGTGTTCGATAACATTGCTTATAAAGTGGACAGCGGCACCGTCACGTTGCTGGGACAGGTAGTGCGGCCCACGCTTAAGTCCGACGCCGAGAATGCCGTGAAACACATCGAAGGCGTCGACAGAGTCGATAACCAGATCGAGATACTTCCGCCGTCCCCCATGGACCAAAGATTGCGCATGCAGCTATTCCGCGCGATCTACGGATATGCACCGCTGGAAAAATATGACCTGGGAGTGCAGAAGCCGATTCGTATCATCGTGAAGAATGGACGGGTCACTTTGGAAGGAGTGGTGGACAGTGAGGCTGATAAGAATATGGCCGGCGTGCGCGCCAACGGCGTCCCGGGTATTTTCTCGGTAACCAACAACCTGCAAGCTACAGCTTCGAAGTAGATGGATGCTCCAGGTTGGGTGGTGCGCGAGGCCGCTAGTGGCCTCGCGCATATTTTTTCTTAGTGAGATTGGCGTTCTTATGCCTCTCCAAAGGGATCTTCCAACGATGGGCTCTGCGGCGTGAACAGTTCGGCACCGTTTTCCGTGATGTGCATATCGTCTTCGAGACGCACGCCGAATTCGCCGGGGATGTAGATACCGGGTTCGTCGCTGAAACTCATGTTGGGTCTAAGTTTCGTTGTGTTGCCACGGACAAGGTAGGTCCATTCATGACCGTCCATGCCAATGCCGTGGCCGAGACGGTGAGTAAAGTATTTGTAGTCGGGTCCGTAGCCGGCGTCGGTAATCACTTTGCGCGCTGCAGCATCGACCGAGCCGCACTCAGCACCGGGGCGCGCCGCCGCTAACGCGGCTGCCTGCGCGCGATGCACAATCTCAAACACTTTTCTCATCTTGTCGGAGGCCTTCCCTAATACGAACGTTCGTGTGATGTCGGATTGATACCCTTCCACCGTGCAGCCATCGTCAATCATCAGGATGGAGCCTTCGCGAATGACCTGTGGGGTCGTCGAACCGTGAGGCAGCGCGGAATATTCTCCTACCTGCACGCTGGCCTCTCCCACGAAACCGAGTTGCCCGTACGCCGCTGTGATCAACTCGCCGACCTGCTGCTGCGTCATCCCCTCGCGTAGCGCGTGATAGACCGCTTTGTAGGCGGCCAGCGTCACCTGATTCGCCAACCCCATGAGCGCCAGTTCGTGCTCGCTCTTGATCATGCGGCAGCCCGCAGTGACGGGAGTGGCGCTGCTGAGAGCCGTCTGCGGCGCAGCTTTCGAAATGCCATCGAAGAATACGAAGCGAATGGTCTCCTCCATTCCCAGCTTGCCGCTGGCCATGCCGCGATCTTTCAGACCCTGCGCCACACGCTGATACGGGCTTTGGTCCTCCTGCCAGGTGCGAATATCTGGCTGTTCGCCATCGGGAGCATTGGCGATCTGTTCACGGGCGCGGCCTTCCTCGAATGCGGGACACACATAAAATGCCGCTCCTTTTGCCGGCAGCACCAGGGCGAACAATCGCTCACCGCCCCACCAGTGCATGCCCGTAAAATATTTGAGCGAAGTGCCTTCCATCAGGACGATGGCATCGAGTCCGTTCTCACTCATCAACCTGCGCGCGCGCTCCTGGCGGTCGCGGCGTTCTTCGCGGGTAATGGGCATGGCTTCGCTCTGGCGTGACTTCAACTGCGCTAGCGACGGCGGCAGCGGAGCGTTATCCGGCTTCTCGTCTGTGCTAGTGGCGGATGCCAGCAAAGGATAAGACACCGCGGCAACTCCTGCCGCTGCGCCGCCCACTTCGAGAAACCGCCGCCGTGAAATCATGAACCCTCCAGGTTTGGAATAAGATCGGGTCATTATAGGCGCTAAACGGCTAAAGACTTAAATTATGGAAATGGGTTTTCAATGCGCCGGCTGTGGTGAGTGGAACGCGACTACGGTGGATGAGTCCGCAGGACGACGGCAGAGCTACGTTGAGGATTGCCAGGTCTGCTGCAAGCCAAACCTGCTGCAAGTTGAATACGATGGCGCCTCGCAAGAATTTCTCATTGTGGCCGCGCTGGAATAGATGGATGGTCCAGCTTCGGTCGACGCATCTTCCTGGATTGATACTGGTGACCTTCAAGCCCCGTCCGCAATTCTCTTCCTGCCACTTTCGCTTTCGCGTTATAGTTAGCTGCCCGGCGCAGGCTTGGCGAGCGGTAGCGGGAGAAGGGAGGAATAGAGGCGATGGCAACCAGCTATACAGGCGGGGGACGGATGGTGGCGCACAACATGGTCACGACGCAGTTCGAGTTGGATGGTTTCCGGGTGACCCGTACGCTGGGAGTGGTGCGCGGCATCGTGGTGCGCTCGCGCTCAATCTTCGGGACGATTGGCGCCGGACTACAGACGCTGGTTGGCGGCAATATTACATTGCTTACTAATTTGTGCGAGAAGACGCGCGCCGAGGCTTTCGATGTGATGCTGGTCCATGCCGCCCAACTGGGCGCCAATGCGGTGGTGGGCGCGCGCTACGACGCCACCGAAGTGATGCAGGGCGTCACCGAAGTGCTGGCCTACGGTACGGCGGTGGTTGTGGAACCATCAAAGTAGTCGGCCCGGTTCGGCGCATTGAGATTTCGAAATCTTGGACACTCCCCCCGGAATCCCCAGCGCCCGGAGGCCGAACTGCAGCATGACGAATCCCACGCGAAACTTAGGGCGCTCTAAAGCCAGTGGCGCGCCAATTTGCGTCTTTGTATAATCCGCCCGCCACCAGCGCGGCCAGAATCGCTCCCAGCCACATTTCGATCATCCAGCCGAAAGGAAGAGCGCGACCGCCGGCGAACCAGGTGGCCTGTGCGAAGTTTTCGGGGAACCCGGCAAAGAATCCGCCTAAGAATCCGATCTTCAAGGCCGTGCCGGGGCCGGGCCCCAGGCTCTGCCGCGTCCAGGCATACAGGTGCGCGAGCGCAATCGAAAGAATCAGCAGAAGTACGATCCACTGCGCCGCGAAATAGGGATAGCGCGGAGTTCTTAGGAATAACCCCTCATTCTGGGCAGCCAGATAGCGCGCATCGGTGATGACGTAGCGGCCCACAAGATAACTCCAGATAATCCAGACAACACCACCTGCCAAACCGCCCAGCCAAATTCTGCCTCGGTTCAGGCGCATAGATCCTCCGAAACTCCTCGCTGAATAAACGGATGCAGTGTACACCTGCCGCTACATGCTCCGCGATTGCTCAGTTGGCTAGAAGTGGGTACTGCACCGAACCCAGTTTTTCAAATTGGAGTCAGACCACCCAAAATTGATACGCCCGGTTTTTACACAGGGAAGCGCGCCAGCGGCGCGGCATGCAAGCGAAATCTTAGCGAATAAACAGCGAAGGAATCGAAGCTCTAAACCCAATTACTTGTGGTCGTATTTCTAGTAAACCACAAGGCCTCGTAGTTTGTGCAGAGCGATCAGGAGCGGTTGTCTTACCTGTAAGTTTGCTCTTGACAATCAACAACTTACAGTTAAGATGTGGTAGAAAGTGGTACGGAGTGGGAAAGTCAGTTAGGGCGGTGGGACGGAAAGCTGATAAAGAGGAGCCGGTGCGAAACCGACCCAAAAGCACGACAAACAGCCCGAACCACCAGATTTTGACCCGACTCTGCGTCGCTTTTCCCTCCCTCGTTGTAATTGTAACAACCGAAAAAGCATATGTTTCGCGGCAATCACCCAACTCGCGTCGACGAAAAGGGACGGCTCAAGATTCCGGCCGAGTTCAAGCGGGTGATCGACGAGAAGTACAGCCAGCAATTTTACATCACAAGTCTGGATGGGGATGTTGCTCAAGTGTATCCCTTCGAGGAGTGGGAGCGGATCGAGCAGAAGCTGGCAGGGCTCTCCACTTTCAATCCCACGAAGAAGAAGTTTTTGAGCAAGGTGAACTACTGGGGCCAGGTGGTCGAGATGGACGGGCAGGGACGCTTACTGATTCCCCAACTGTTGCGCGACGCGGCCAAGCTCAAGGGCGAAGTCGCCGTCAGCGGGTATCAGACTTACCTGGAAGTTCGCAACATGGAAGCCTATCAGCGGAAAGTTCAGGAAGAAAAGTTCACGCCTGACGATGAGAAGACGCTCGACGAATTGGGCATCTAGTGGGCGAGGGTTCAACAGACACCCCTCAGGGGGTTGGGCATGGCGGCAAGGAAGCTGGCCATGTTCCAGTTCTTTTAAAAGAAGCGATCGACTTTTTAAACGTGCGGCGTGGCGGAACTTATATCGATGCCACGGTGGGCCTGGGCGGGCACAGTTACAACATCGCAAAACGCCTCGGCGCACCGGGACATTTGATTGGCCTCGATAAAGATCCGGCGGCGCTGGAGATTGCGGCAGAGCGGCTCCGGCCAACAGGTTCCTCCACTGCGCTTTCGTCCCTTAGCGGGGACGAAATGCTCGGTCGGAGTGACAAGGCGTTGGAGGGTTGGCCGAAGATTACGTTGCTGCGACGATCATTCGCAGATATTGCGAACGGTCAACCAGCAGCAACCATCGACGGTATCCTGGCCGACATCGGAGTCAGCAGCTTGCAACTGCAAGATGCCGCACGCGGATTCAGTTTTCAGGCGGATGGACCGCTCGACATGCGGATGGACCCGCGGTCGGAGCGTACCGCCGAACAAGTGGTAAACCACCTCGACGAGCGCGAGCTTGCCGATGTGATTTACGAATTCGGAGAGGAAAGGAGGTCGCGGAGAATCGCCAGAGCCATTGTCCGGTCGCGGCCGATACGATCTACCGCACATCTTGCGGATGTCATATCAGCCGCGGCCCGGCCAATGAATTCGGTTCGAAATAAAAACGACCGGCGAATTCATCCAGCGACCAGGACTTTTCAAGCTCTCCGAATCTTCGTAAACCGCGAACTGGACGATCTGAGGGCACTGCTCGATGCCGTGCCCCGGATTTTGAAGCCGGGAGGACGCGTAGTGGTGATCAGTTTTCACTCGTTGGAAGATCGCATCGTAAAGGATGCCTTCCGCGAAGGCGGAATTAAGGACAAGTACTTCCGGGTACTGACCAGGAAACCAGTGACCGCATCCGAAGATGAGCAAGATCGCAATCCTCGATCGCGCAGCGCAAAATTACGCGCCGCGGAGAGAATTTAGAAATGGGTTTCGGATTTCCGGATCGGCCAGTTCAAAGCCGGAAGCCGAGGTTAAACAGTTTGGCTCCGGAAAACCTGCCGGGGCCCCCGGCACAGCTGTAATAGGCGTGCCGGGCGTTCAGGTTCTGAGAAAGCGGACAAAGATCCGCCGGCAGAAAAATTCGG
Source organism: uncultured Acidobacteriota bacterium (assembly GCA_963756015.1). GTDB lineage: Bacteria > Acidobacteriota > Terriglobia > Terriglobales > Acidobacteriaceae > Sulfotelmatobacter. The sequence continues at coordinate 3,853,421 of CAVWMB010000006.1, read as the reverse complement.
CGGCCGGAAGCTGGTCGCCGGAGGCGAATGCGGGTTCCGTGGTAGGAATCCAATTCTGAGGTTGGGAAATGTACACGGGAACGTTGATTAAGGATTTAATGGCGACGGTAGAGCGAGTGGAGTGGCGCGCGCGACGCACATCAACCGTCGACGAAACCGAACTGCGGAGGTTGTTCGATCTGCAGCTTCCGCAGATGCAAAGTGAACCGGTGTTCGCAGGAGCAGCTTAAATGGCAGCAGCAGCGGCGATCCACAGCGCAATCCCGGCGACTCGACGCGATATATTTTTCGCTGGAACCCCGGAAATTTATTTTGCCAAGGCCATCGACAATTCACGCCTGGTAAAGATGGAAGATCCCAGACGAAACCGCGAGATGAAGCAGTTTGGCACCGCGCTCGCCTGCCTGTTCCTGCTGGTATTCACCTATGCCTGGCAGCACTTCCGCGCCATTGAATATGGTTACCAGATTGAGTCGGCCAAGCGCGAGTTCAACAACCTCACGGAGATGAACCGCGCCCTGCGCCTGGAAGACGCCTCGTTGCGGGATCCGGAGCGAATCGATGTAATGGCCCGACGAATGGGACTGGTACCGCCCGAGCCTGGGCAGGTGATCCGGATGGATAGCGCTCCGGTGGATTCGAGTGCGCCAGTGATGGCGAGTGTTGGGCCGGTGAGAGGAATAGGACAGTAGCCCGCGAAGACTGCGGGCACCCTATGGGGCGTGAAGTATAGGGACTGACCGCTTGAGTTTCTCTGAGAAAAAGCTGTGTCGCGTGGAAGTGCGGCTGCTATTGGGCCGCCATATTTTTCTCAGGGAAACGAGCGACAGCCGATGTCAGAATTCGTTTGGATGCTGCGAACGGCACAGTCGACCGGTGACGACGTCGCGCGGAAAAGGGTAAGGATCCATCGTTTGATCCGAACCAGTAACGCAAATGACTGAGCGACTAACGACTAACGACCAGCGACTAACGACCAGCGACTAACGACCGACAACCAAGAATAACAACGGCCTCATGGCGGTTACCTCCAACCTCGGCAAGAATTCTCGACTCAACCTGCTGGGTGCAGTGCTCCTCTTGTGGTGCGCCGCGATCTGCATGCGGCTGGTTTATTTGCAAATTTTTGAGTACGGCGGATTTGTAAAACAGGCCGAACACCAGCAGCAACGCGAGATTCCGCTCTCCGCCAAGCGCGGTGTGATTTACGATCGCGCCGGCCACGAATTGGCGATGTCGGTCCTGGTGGATTCTGCCTTCGCCGTTCCCACCGAAGTAAAAGATCTGCCCACTGCGGTTTCCCTGATCACGCGCATCACCGGCGAAGACCGCAACGTTGTGCTCGCCGATTGCCGCAACCACAAGACTTTCTGCTGGGTCGCGCGCAAAGCGGATGACGAAACCATCCAGCGCATTAAATCGTTGAACCTGCAGGGCATTCATTTTCAAAAAGAGCCGAAGCGTTTTTATCCGGCGCGCGATTTGGCCGCGCAAGTCGTAGGAACCGTCGGAATGGAGGATTCCGGCCAGAGCGGCATCGAGCACGAATTTGACGGCGAACTTCGCGGGCGCCCAGGCAGGATGCTGATCTCGGTGGATGCGCGCCGGCAGTGGTTCTCCGATGTGGAGAAACAACCCGAGGTCGGCGAGAACCTGGTCCTGACCATCGATAAAAATATTCAGTACATCGCCGAGAAAGAACTCGATCAGGCGATTCACGATACGCAGGCGATTGCGGGCACGGTGATCGTGGAAAATCCGCACACCGGGGAGATTCTGGCGCTGGCCAACCGGCCGACTTTCAATCCAAATCTACGCAGGCAGATCACTCCCGCCGCGCTCACCGACCGAGCCGTGAGCTACGTCTACGAGCCCGGGTCGACCTTCAAGCTGGTGACGATTTCAGCGGCGCTCGAAGAGAAGCTGACCAATCCCAACGAAATATTCGACTGCCAGATGGGATCGATCGTCTACAACGGCATGCGCATTCGCGACTCGAAGCCGCACGGCTTGCTGCCGGTCTGGGGGGTGCTGGCGGAATCGAGCGACGTAGGCGCGATCAAAATCGCGCTGCGGCTGGGTGAGGACCGCTTCTACAAATACATTCGCGCCTATGGATTCGGGCAGCAAACCGGAATCGAACTGCCGGGAGAGACGCGTGGCCTGACCAAGCCGGTAAGCCGCTGGTCGAAAGTCTCCATCGCCGCGATTTCGATGGGCCAGGAGATCGGGATTTCCGCCCTGCAGTTGTCGGCACTGATTTCGACCTTTGCCAATGACGGGGTTTGGGTCGCGCCAAGAATCGTTACAGGGGAAGTCGAGCCGCGATCACCCAAAGCCGTAGCGTTTCATCCTGGTGCGTCGCATCGCGTGATTTCGAGTTATACCGCGGCCGAGATGCGGTCGATGATGCAGAAAGTTGTGCTCGAAGGCACCGGACGCAAAGCAATTCTGGAGGGTTACTCATCGGCCGGGAAAACCGGGACGGCGCAAAAAGTTGATCCGGCGACGGGCGCGTATTCCAAAACGAAATACGTCGGCTCGTTCGCGGGATTTGCGCCCGTGAACAATCCGCAGATCGTGGTTGCGGTTATTCTGGATTCGGCAGTCGGATTGCATCAGGGCGGGCAAGTATCGGCGCCGGTTTTTCGGCGCGTGACCCAGCAGGTGCTTGAGTATCTCCACACGCCGCATGATCTGCCGCTCGCGCCGCAACATCAATTACTTCTAGCGCAAGCAAAAATGAAAGAGAAGGATCTGGAGGAAGGAACTCCCGACCACCCCGGAGAACCGCTGGAAACCGCGGAGGTGAACGGAGATTCTTCGGAGCAGACGAAGCCAACTGTAGCGCGGGCCCAATTCAGACGGACTCCGGACGGGATCTTGCCCGCGAGCGCAGACAGTACAGGAAAAGTGATCCAGGCTGCCATCCGACAATCCGACTCAGAAGAAGCGCCTGCCGCGTCGTCAAGCGGACATGAGACGATAAAGACTGGAGAGTCTGATGCAGTCGCCGCGTCTACGATTCTGGCCAACCGGACCGTCGTCTTGGAAGTTGAGCAAGGCGGGATCGAAATGCCGTCATTTGCAGGCAAGACCGTCCGTGGCGCCGTTGAAGCGGCGGAGGCAGCCGGATTGGAATTGGAAGCCGTCGGCAGTGGCATTGCGAAGCAGCAGTCTCCTGCGGCTGGCACGCACGTCGCCGCAGGGGCACATGTGACCGTGCAGTTCGGACGTTGAAAATCACTCGAGCCAAATTTTGTGCGGCGTTGAGTTCTGCATGTTGAGCCCTTCAGTTTGACCCGTCGAAAAACCGCGTGATACGGTAAACAGTCACGCCATCTTGGCACAACAGCCACTGCTCGCAGCTTGAGGTTTGGATTTTGTCTCCTGTGGAAGCAACTCCCGCCGGTACAACTCCCGCCGTCCGCAAAACGGCGCTGAATGCGGTCCATCGCCAGATGGGCGCAAAGATGGTCGATTTCAACGGGTGGGACATGCCGGTAGAATACCCCGCATCGATCGGCGGCGGCATTATCAACGAACACCTGGCGGTACGCACAGCGGTCGGCATTTTTGACGTCAGCCACATGGGCGATATTCGCCTTGCAGGGCCGCAGGCACTAGCTGCAGCGCAGCAGATTTCCATGAATGATGCGTCTCGGCTATCGGTCGGCCAGGCGCAATATTCGGCCCTGCTCTATCCACAAGGGACTTTTGTGGACGACGTCATCGTTCATCGTCTGGGTGAGAATGAGTACCTGCTCGTAATCAACGCGGGCACGCGCGAAAAAGATTTCAATTGGGTGCGCAACAATACACAGACCTTCGACTGCGCCGTGGAAAATCTCTCTGACGACTTCACACAGATTGCGATTCAAGGACCAAAAGCCGTGAATCTGCTGCAGAAGCTGACCGACGCCAATTTGAGCGCGGTGAAGTTTTACTGGGTCACGCGGGGGTCGGTGTGCGGCTTGAACAATATTCTCATTGCGCGAACCGGATACACCGCCGAAGACGGTTTCGAGATCTACGTTCCGGCAGATGAGTCCACGAGTGCGCGAGTTTGGAACGAAATTTTGAAGGCGGGTAAGGAATTTGGGCTGGTGCCGTGCGGTCTGGGCGCGCGCAACACTCTCCGACTTGAGGGCGCACTTTCGCTTTACGGACACGAAATTTCGGATACGATCAATGTCTGGGAGGCCGGACTCGATCGCTTCTGCAAAATGGAGAAGCCGGAATTCGTCGGCCGCGCCGCCCTGGAGAAAGCGAAGTCCGAAGGCGTGAAACGCACGCTGGTCGGTCTGGAGATGACGGAGCGCGGGATCGCGCGCGATGGATATAAAGTACTGGATGGCGGTGGCCGCGAAATCGGATACGTTACTAGTGGATCGCCTGCACCGTTCTTGAAGAAGAATATTGCCCTCGCCTATGTGCCGCTCGCTTTTGCAGAAGTGGGCACCGCAGTGAGAGTTGAAATTCGGGGGCAAGGCGTGGGCGCGCAAGTGGTTCCAACGCCGTTCTACAAGCGTTCAAAAAAAACCGCTTAGTCACAGGACATGCAGAGCAGAGAAAAATAGAGATTCGATAGAAAGCGAAAACCAGGAGCAGGAAGCCATCATGGCCTATCCAACAGATCGCAAGTACACCAAAGAGCACGAGTGGATTCAGTCGAACGGGAACACGGCGACCATCGGCATTACGGACCATGCTCAGGAATCGTTGGGCGACATTGTGTTTGTCGAACTGCCCAAAGTGGGCGCAGAGTTGGCGACGGGCAAAGCATTTGGCACGGTCGAGTCGGTCAAAGCAGTGTCGGACCTATTCGCACCGGCGTCAGGCACTGTGACCGAAGTGAATGCGAATCTGGCCACCTCGCCCGAGGCAGTGAATAAGGATGCGCACGGCTCGTGGATGCTGAAGATCGCCTTGAAAAATCCGAAGGAACTAGATTCGCTGCTCTCCGGCGCTGATTACGATAAGTTCGTGGCCGAAGAGGGTGGGCACTGACGGTCGACTCAGAGCCCGCTAAGCTTTGCCGGTGTGACGCCGGGTGGGTCGCAATCGAATTGGCCTCCAACTACATCTAAATACTTTCTATGCGCTATTTGCCAAAATCTCCCGCCGACCGCGAAGCCATGCTAAAGGCAATTGGACTGCACTCGGTCGACGAATTGTTCGCGCCGATCCCGGCGGAATACCGGCTCAACCGCGACCTAAAAGTTCCGCGCCAGATGGCGGAATCGGAGATTGTCGATTACTTTCGCGAGCGCTCGCGCGAAAATGGCGAAGGCTATACCAGTTTTCTGGGCGCGGGAGCTTACGCTCATTACCGCCCAATCGTGATTGACGCACTGATTTCACGCGGCGAATTTCTAACCGCCTACACCCCTTACCAGGCAGAGATTTCGCAGGGCACGCTGCAATCCATTTTTGAATTTCAGACCATGATCTGCGAACTGACCGGCATGGAAGTAGCCAATGCCTCCATGTATGACGGCTCAACCGCTGCCGCCGAGGCCGTAATGATGGCCGTGCGCCTGACGGGCCGGAGGTCGGTGGTGGTGGCGCGAAGCTTGCATCCGGAGTATCGCGAGGTGCTTGCGACTTATGCCACGCACCAGGGAATGCCGCTTTCGGTTGCAGGCTTCGGTGGTGATGGGCGCGTGAATGTTAAGGAATTGGAAAAGTCGATCACTTCCGAAACTGCTTGTGTACTGATTCAATCGCCAAACTTCTTCGGCACGATTGAGGATGTCGCGGCCATTGCCGAGATCGCGCACAAGAACGGTGCGATGCTCGTGGTGTCGATCGCCGAGGCAGTTTCGTTGGGAATTGTGGAACCTCCGCGAGAAGCCGATGTCATCGCGATGGAGGCGCAGTCGTTTGGCGTGCCTATGGGATTTGGTGGCCCGTATTGCGGCGTGATCGCAACCCGCGAAAAGTTTGTGCGGCAGATGCCAGGGCGCCTCGTAGGCCAAACTGTCGACAAACAAGGACGGCGCGGATTCGTACTCACTCTTGCGACTCGCGAACAGCATATTCGACGCGAAAAGGCGACGTCGAACATTTGCACCAACCAGGCGTTGGTCGCGTTGATGGTGAATATTTTCATGACAGTGTATGGCAAAGTTGGATTGAAAGAGTTGGCCAAGCAGAATCTTGCCAAGGCGGCATATGCCGGCGCGCAGTTTGGGAAAAACGGAAGGGTCTTGTTTGCCGGCTCGCCGCGATTCAATGAATTTGTTTTGGAAACAAAAGAGGACTCCCACTCTCTCAACCGGCGTTTGCTGGAGCACAAGATTATCGGCGGTTTGCCGCTGAAAAAGTTTTATCCAGAACTGGGGAATGGCACGCTGTGGTGCTGTACGGAACTCACAACGCGCGAGGCGATTGACACTGCGGCGGGATTGCTCGGCAAGAGTCCGCGTTCAGAGCAATCTCCGGCAGCCGATGAAGCCGGGGTGGAAGAGGTGACGCGATGAAAGACTTGATTCGCAAAGCCACACGCCATGTCAATCAGAATGAGGGGTTGATCTTTGAAAAGTCTTCGGCGGGAAAGGCTGCATGGAGGTTGCCACCGCTTGATGTCCCGGAGGCAGATACAGGAAAGCTTTTAGGCTCATCGGAAAGAAAAGATCTTGGCAACATGCCCGAAGTGAGCGAGATCGAGATTATCCGCCACTTCACGCGGCTTTCAACCTGGAACTACGCCATCGATCTGGGAATGTATCCGTTAGGCTCATGCACCATGAAGTACAACCCGCGCGTGAACGAAGCCGTGGCCCGGGTGGAGGGTATTGCCAACGGGCATCCCTATCAGCCGGAAAAGATTTCGCAAGGTGCGTTACGAATTCTGAAAACGTTGAGCGAGTGCCTGATCGACATCACCGGAATGGATGCGATCACGATGCAGCCAGCTGCTGGCGCCCACGGCGAGATGACCGGGCTGCTCATGGTGCGGGCCTATCACCACGCGCAGGGGCGTCCGCGGAAGAAAATCCTGATCCCCGATTCCGCGCACGGAACGAACCCGGCGACCGCGGCGATGGTGGATTATGCGGTCGAGAATCTGAAGTCGGATTCGCGTGGCATGGTGGATATTGCAGCGCTCGAAGCGCAGATGAATGAGGATGTGGCCGCGCTCATGCTCACCAATCCGAATACTCTTGGTGTCTTCGAACAGCAGATTCATAAAATCGCCGATATTCTACACGCCAAGGGTGGCTTGCTCTATATGGACGGCGCGAACATGAACGCTCTGGTCGGCAAGGTGCGGCCGGGCGATTTTGGCGTGGACGTAATGCACCTGAATTTGCACAAGACCTTTTCCACTCCGCACGGCGGGGGCGGCCCAGGATCGGGGCCAGTGGCAATCAAGAAAATTCTGGAGCCGTTCTTACCGACTCCAGTGGTCGTCACAAAAACCGATGGAAGCCTCGGGTTCGACTACGATCGCTCGCAGTCGGTCGGAAGAGTTCGTGCGTTCTACGGAAACTTTGGCATGTTCGTCCGCGCGCTGGCCTACATCCAGGCCAATGGACCGGATGGCCTGCGGCAGACCACCGAGGACGCGGTGCTGAACGCCAATTATATTCGCAAAGGACTTGAGGGCACCTACGATCTCCCCTACTCCACGCCGACCATGCACGAGGTGGTTTTCAGCGACAGGTTGCAAGCGAAAAAAGGCGTCCGCACCATGGACATCGCCAAGCGCCTCATTGATTATGGCTTCCATCCCTACACGACAGCGTTCCCCCTGATCGTGCCCGGGGCGCTCATGATCGAGCCGACCGAGAGCGAATCAAAGGAAGAGATGGATTTGTTCATCGACGCCATGAAATCGATCGCTGAAGAAGTTGAGCAAGAGCCGCAAACGGTTCTCGACGCGCCGCATTCCACGCGAGTTTCGCGGCTGGATGAAACCGCGGCCGCGAGAAAGCCGGTGCTACGCTGGAAGCCGGGAGCCTGATCGCCGACTTCCAGTAATTAAATGAAACATTCCTGACGCCGCGCTGACGCCGGCCTGCGAGTTTAGAATCCACAAGCTAGAGTCAGCATTCGTCGGGTGTTCAGTCCCTCACTTCGCGGCAATGTCAATCGAAGCCCGCGTCGTCTCCCAATCAATATGCATGACGCAGCCGTTCGCGGATTTGCCATAGGAAATCGTAAAGTCTTCCACAGGTGAAGGCAGCTTCGAAACCTTCATATTCACGCGCGCCAGTTCATCATTCTCATATTTGTAAGGGATACCCCACTCTCCGGTTTTCTTGTTGATAATCAGCGTCCACTTGTTGGCGGTAGGCACGGTAAAAATTGTGTAGCTTCCTGCGGGCACGGTCTTGCCACCAACCACAACGTCAACTGTGGGAACAAACGTCGTGGCGTCGTTAGCGCCGGTGCGCCATACTTTGTCGAAGGGTACGAGATCGCCGTAGATTTTGCGGCCTTTCATACGCGGGCTGGAATAATCGGTCTTAATCGACTTGCCGCCGCCGAGATCGCAGGTGGCTGAAGCAGCGGGACTGGGTCGGGTTCCGCTTCCACCCATCTGCGCGAAGGCAGCGGTGGCAAACAAAACGGTCACAAGTGTGGGAAGGGCGATTCGCTTTTGCATGGAGTCTCCTCTTGAGAAATTCGTAATGACCAAAACGTTAGACGTGCCGGAGAAGGAAAAGACATAACTCCGCAGACCTGTAATTATGCGCCAATCGCGACAGCGGTTACAATCGCCGGATGCCGGTATTCGACGAAAAACAGGAAGAACTGGAACACTACGAGACCATGATGGGCGTGCCGCGCGGACGTTTGGCGGTGACTATGGATACGATTACCGATGCCATGGCGCTGGTCGGACAGCACGGCGTCTATTGCCAGAGCCAGCGTTGGCCAGGCAAGCCCGTGATGGACATTCAGATCATTATGAAGAGCCTGACCGACGCCAAAGAACTGATCCAGAGTGTGATGGAAGAATTGAAGAAGTAGACCACAGAGAGCACAAGAAGCAGTCTCGACTCCTGCATACCGCTGCGGTTAAGGTATTCGAGTTCTAAACGAGCGAGTATTTTCCGCACTCGATCATCTTCTGGGCAATCTGCTGCCGCAGTTCGATGGTATTGAACGGCTCATACTTGGAGAGACGGCGCAGAATTGCGAGCTGGGTGCGCAGCATATCGCCTTCGGCGACGGCGGCAATCACCTTTCGGGCAGCTGACTCCACTTTCTCCATCGCTTGCGAAAGATAAACTCGTGTCATAGCGATCGGAATAGCGGCGGCGGCTTCGCCTTTTGATTCGGCGATTTTCTGCGCGCGAAGCACCGCCGACTCCATGGCATAGGTTTCGATAGTCATGTCGGCGATCGCGCCCATGATCTCCTGTTGATCCTGAATCGCCTGCATATACTTTTGCGTGGCAGCTCCCGCGGCGAACAAGCCGAGTTTTTTGGCTTGTCCAACCAGTTTGCGTTCTTCGGCGAGCGGACCTTCAAGATCCTCGCTCATCGAGGGGCCCGACAGAACTTCATCCATCAACTTCTTGATGGCGGGCATAAGCGGTAACTGGCCGCTCATGGCGCGCTTCAACAAAAATCCTGTGATGATGAGTCGGTTGATCTCATTGGTACCTTCGAAAATGCGATTGATGCGGGCGTCGCGATAAGCACGCTCCGCAGGATACTCTTCAACAAAACCATATCCGCCATAAATCTGCAGGGTTTCGTCGACCACGTAATCGACCATCTCCGAAGCCCACACTTTGATGATGGAACACTCAACCGCGTACTCCTCAATGGCCTTGCGGGTTTCTTTCATCGCGTCCGCGCTGGATTTATCAACTTCGCCGAGCGCGCTATCCATCATGCCGACCGTGCGGTAAACCAGCGATTCGCCGACATAAATCTGCGCCGCCATGTTCGCGATTTTCTCGCGCACCAGGCCAAAATCGGCGATGACTTTGTTGAAAGCCTTGCGCTGCCTGGCATAGGCAATGCCGTGTTCCAGAGACACGCGGCCTCCACCCACGCACATGGCGCCCAGTTTGAAGCGTCCAATGTTCAGGATGTTGAAGGCGATGATGTGTCCCTTGCCGATTTCCCCGAGCAGGTTTTCCGCCGGGACCTTGCAATCGTTGAGAATGATGGGGCAAGTAGAGGATCCGCGGATACCGAGTTTGTGCTCTTCTCCGCCGATCGAAAAGCCGGGAAAAGTTTTTTCCACGAGGAATGCAGTGAATTTTTCGCCGTCGATTTTGGCGAACACCGTGAACAGATCGGCGAAGCCGGCGTTCGTAATCCACATCTTTTCGCCGTTCAGGATATAGTGCTTGCCGTCTTGAGAGAGCTCGGCGCGGGCGCGGCAGTTCATGGCATCCGAACCGGAAGAGGCCTCTGACAATGCGTACGCGCCAATCATTTCTCCTGCAGCCAGGCGCGGCAGATATTTCTTTTTCTGGTCTTCAGTTCCGAAGTAAACCAGCGGAAGCAAACCGATGCCGCTATGCGCGCCCCAGGTGGTGGCAAATCCCGCGTACTGCGCAATATGATCGGCGATCACCGCGGCGGTCACTTTATCCATTTCCAGGCCGCCGTAGGCTTCGGGAATTTCCACTCCGGTCAGGCCCAGTTCACCGGCTTTCTTGATCAGGTCGCGGGAAATGGAGAAGTCCTTATGCTCCATTTTTTCGATGTTGGGCAGAATTTCGTTGATGGTAAATTCTTCGGCAGTCTGCCCGATCAGCAGTTGCTGCTCGGTAAAGTCTTCGGGAGTAAAGACTTCTTCGGGGCGGCGGGATTCGAGCAGAAAACTGCCGCCGGAAATCCTGGACTTGAGAACTGCGGTGGTTGTTGCCATTCCATATCCCTTCAGCGATAGATTCCACGGCGGAGCGGTTTCCTGATTAGCTCACAAGCGGCGCCGCAATGGAGAACTCTTGATTGTATGCGAGAAAGCGACCTGTGGGGTTCCTTGCGTGAGCTCTTCGCGGTTACGAAAGACTCTCAAAAATTCCTGCCGCGCCCATGCCTCCGCCCACGCACATGGTCACCATGCCGTAGCGCCCATGGCGGCGCGAGAGTTCGCGGAGAATTGTTGCCGTCAGCTTGGCTCCAGTGCAACCTAAAGGATGCCCTAATGCAATTGCGCCGCCATTGGGATTTACTTTCCCCGGATCGAGCCCCGCTTCTTTGATCACCGCGAGCGATTGAGCGGCGAAAGCTTCGTTTAATTCGATCACATCGATGTCGGAGAGTTTTAGTCCGGCCATTTTCAAAGCCTTCGGAATTGCGAACACCGGGCCTAATCCCATTTCTTCGGGCTTGTAGCCCGCCGTGGCGAATGCGATGTAGCGGGCCAGCGGCTTGATGCCGAGAGCTTTGGCGCGATCGGCCGACATTACCACGGCGGCCGCCGCGCCATCTGACATCTGCGAAGAATTTCCGGCGGTCACCGTACCCTTGACGTGGAATGCGGGTTTCAGTGAAAGCAGCGCCTCCAGCGAAGTATCGGCGCGCGGACCTTCATCCACTTTGAAAATAATTTCCTGGCGTTTAGGTTTCGATCCATTGGGAGCTGTAAAACTCACCGGCACGGGCACAATTTCGTCGTCAAACTTTCCCGCTTGGATTGCCGCCAGCGCCTTCTGGTGGCTGTAAAGAGAGAATTCGTCCGCTGCTTCGCGGGTGATGCCGAAGCGCTGGCCAACGCGCTCCGCCGTGAGACCCATGTTGAGATAGGCATCGGGATAGTGGTCGACAAGCCAGGGATTGGGCGAAACTTTATTTCCGCCCATGGGGATCATGGTCATCGATTCGGTGCCGCCGGCGACGATGGCTTCCGCTCCGCCGCTCATAATGCGTTCGGCCGCCATGGCGATCGATTGCAATCCTGAAGAACAAAAGCGGTTGATGGTGAGCGCCGAACCTTCGACGGGCAAACCGGCGCGCAGCGAGGCTATGCGGGCCACATTCATTCCCTGCTCGGCCTCCGGCATCGCGCAGCCGAGAATTACATCCTCGATCTCTTTGGGATCGAGTTGCGGCACTCGCTCCAGCGCTCCTTTGATGGCGATTGCCGCCAGTTCATCAGGACGAGTGGCGCGGAGGGTGCCTTTGTAGGCGCGCCCTACGGGAGTACGGACCGATGAGGCAATGATAACTTCTCGCATGGCATTCCCCAGCTTCTCAAATTTCAGGCTCGGCGACCTTCAGAGCTCGGCGATCAAATGATTTGATGCCGCGTGCGCCTGGCGGGCTTCACTTAGCCGGAGCGTAGAAATAATAGTCCGCGGTATAGGCGCTCTTGGTTTCAGCGTCGTGATGAGCTGCGTCGCAGCCATCCGCCGGCGGTTGGCCGCCGTGAGTGTGAACGCGCTGAATCGTAGTAACGTTGTCAAGAGCGCCTTTGCCGGAGTGGCTCACGACCTTCACCAGCAGCCACGGAACCGAATCCGGATCGAGCGAATTCACTTTGGCGGCGGCTTTCCCTACCACCTCGCTGCCATCTTTCAGTTTCCATGACGGCCCGGCAGAGTGTTGCCCGATGACTTTGTCTTTGCGATCGCGAAGTTCGGCGTCGGGCGCTTTTAATGTCCAGCTGAACTTTCCATCCGCGCCCGCCTGACAGGTATAAATCTGAGAACCGGATGCGTGCGTGAACAGCACAACTTCTTCGCCCGCGGGAACTTGAATCGCATCCGGAACGTCGGGCGCGGATTCTTTATGCGCGGCGGCACTGGTTTGAGCATTCGCCGGTAAGATTCCAGAAACCAGGCCGATCACACCGAGGAGTACCGTCACGGAAAGAAGTCTTCGCATGGAGGATTATTGTAGCGCCACCTTAATGAATTCGCCGCAAAAGAAAAGGCGCTCCTGCGAGCGCCTTAAACTAATTTGCCTGGGGCCGAGCCTAAGGAAGCAGAACGCTGTCGATTACGTGAATGACTCCATTCGACTGCATTACGTTGGGAATCGTTACCGTCGCTGTGCCACCCTTCTCGTCTTTCAGGACAATTTTGCCGTCCTGCATCATCGCTTCCAGCTTGCCACCTTCAACCGTTGTCAGTTCGGCGGTACCGTGCCCTTGTTTAATTTTCTTCATGAGATCCTTCGACGTAAGCTTTCCCGCCACTACGTGGTAGGTGAGGATCTTTTTGAGTTGCTCTTGATTCTCCGGCTTCATAAGGTTATCTACCGTTCCCGCGGGAAGTTTGGCAAAGGCTTCGTTGGTGGGCGCAAAAACTGTGAACGGCCCAGGGCCCTCAAGGGTTTCGACCAGTCCAGCTTGTTTAACGGCCGCGACGAGGGTTGTATGGTCATCCGAGTTCATCGCATTTTGCACGATGTTTTTCATGGGTGACATATCATGTCCGCCGACCATAGGATTCTGCGCAACACCTAAGCCAGCGAAGGCCAGGGCGAACAGAACGATCGTAACTGCAAAAGTTCGAGTCTTCATGTGAGACCTTCCTTTCATCTTTTAACGCCTCACTTGAAGTACGAAAAAGGACTCCGTTTGGATTGCCCCGGCGCAAGTTGCTGGTTCGGACCTTCGCGCTGCTGCAAGCGGTGTTGTTCGACAGAAGCTTTAACAGAAGCTTTAGAGGATGACAGTCGGCGCTCGCCGCTCGAGGCTAATTTCTCAGGGACTTACCGGTCTTCAACGTGTACTGAATTCTCTCCTGCGTTTTCTTTTCGCCGCAGAGCGATTTGAAGCCCTCACGCTCGAGGTCGAGGATGTATTGCTCGCTTACTGCCGTACCGGGGGTGATATTGCCGCCGCAGAGCACTTCCGCGATTTTCGCACCCAACTTGACTTCGTAATCGGTGATATAGCCGCCTTGCCTCATCAGGTGAACGCCCAGTTTGAGCGTGGCTAGAAGATTTTCGCCGGGAGCTGGAATGTCAGTGCGCGGGACCGGTGGCTCATACCCTACGCGCACCAGTTCGAGAGCTCGATCCTTGGCATCGGAGAGCACGCGATCGCGGTTCATCGTGATGCGGTCGATGTCGTTAAGAAATCCGAAAGAGCGGGCTTCATGCGCCGACGTGGCTACCTTGGCGGTCGCGATCGTCTCGAAGGCACGCTTCATCGCCTCGAGCATTTCAATCGACCCGGCAAACGCATCGCTGGAACCTTTGCCGCCGCGCGCGGCGGCGGCGCCGTCGACGGCACGCAACAGCATCTCTTTGCAGCCGCCACCGCCCGGAAGCAGGCCCACGCCGACTTCGACCAGGCCCGTATAAAGTTCGGCGTGCGGCTGTCGGGCCGCGGCGTGCAGAGAAATTTCAGTGCCGCCGCCCAGACATAATCCGAACGGCGCAGATATGACCGGTTTGGAAGAGAACTTGATAGCCTGAGTCATGCCCTGGAATTGTCGGATGGCTAGGTCAACCTCGTCCCATTCCTCTTCCTGCACGCTCATCAGCAGCAGCATGAGGTTGGCGCCGACGGAAAAATTGGCGGCATCGTTGGTAATCACGAAAGCCTCGAAGTTGTCGCCGGGGCCTCCGGGCTTGAGAGCTTGAAGAATCAAGCCGACAATGTCAGCGCCCAGCGAGTTCATCTTGCTGTGAAACTCGATGCAGGCCACGCCGTCGCCGAGATCGACCAGGGATGCACCCGAATTTTTCTTGACCACTCCATTCGATTTCTTGGCGACCGTGACCGACCACACGCCGGAGGGCACTTGCACCGGCTGCCAACTCTCTGTTTTGAGGTTCCAAAACTTGCGGCCGGATGGCGATTTTGCGTCGTCGATGTACCAGCCTTTATGACCGGCGGAAAGCAACTTCTCAACATTGGCTGCAACCGGCTTCCCTTCCCTTTTCATGCGGGCAACGGTCGGCTCCACTCCGGCAGCATCCCAAAGCTCGAAGGGACCGAGTTCCCAGTTGAAGCCCAGGCGCATGGCGCGGTCGATCTCAACGATTGAGTCGGAAATCTCGGGAATGCGATTCGCGGAGTAGGTCCATAGATCGGATAGCGCCGACCACAGGAAAACTCCCGCCTTGTCGCCTTTCTGCGGACCGCTGCCTTCAAGGCCGAGCAGCATACGCAACCGCGCACTCGTGTCTTCAACATTTTTGGCCATGTCGAGGGCTGCAAACTTCGGCTTGCTTCGCGGATGATATTCAAGAGTCTTCCAATCAATCGCCAACCGCTCGTCTTCCTTGCCTTCACCACCTTTCGCTTTCTTATAAAAGCCGCCCCGGGTTTTGTCGCCGAGCCATTTGTTTTGCAGCATCTTGGTAAAGAAGTCGGGCAGGCGAAGGTCGCTGCGCTCGTCGTGGACATTACTGGTCATGTTTCCGACCACGTGCCCAAGAATATCGAGCCCGACCAAATCGATGGTGCGGAAAGTTGCCGACTTGGGCCAGCCGACGGCCTGCCCTGTCAGCGCATCCACTTCTTCAATGGTGAGGTCCATCTCCTGCATCAGGCGCATCACATTCAATACCGAAAATGTGCCGATGCGGTTTGCAATGAAGTTGGGCGTGTCTTTGGCGAGCACCACACCTTTGCCGAGATGCACGTCGCAGAAATGAGCGATCACATCCATTGCAGCCGGGTCGGCTTCCGGAGTGGGAATGAGTTCAAGCAGCCGCATATAGCGCGGTGGGTTGAAAAAGTGCGTACCAAACCATGACCGGCGGAATTCGTCGGAAAAGCCTTCGCCAATCTTTCCGACCGGCAGCCCGCTGGTATTGGTGGTGATGATGGTGCCCGGCTTGCGGATGGCCTCGACCTTGCGCAGCAGCGTCTGCTTGATCTCGAGATTTTCGACGACAGCCTCGATGATCCAGTCGACTTCGGCCAGCTTCTTGAGGTCGTCATTAAAGTTGCCCACAGTGACCAGGCGCGCGAGCGAAGGCTCCATGAAAGCCGCGGGCTTGGATTTCTTCGCGGCCTCCAGTCCTGCGGCTGCAATTTTGTTTCGCGCCGCCGCCGCCGCTCCGGATGGCACATCCGTGGGGACAATATCGAGCAGGTGGCTGGGGATGCCGGCATTGGCGAAATGTGCGGCGATACGCGCACCCATGGTTCCAGCGCCGAGAATTGCTACACTACTAATGCGTCTCATGAACGATCCTCAATCAATTCATCACCACATCCGACCCTAAGGCAGTTTATCCACAGCCCAGTCATTGTTGCCAGTATTCACCACCACGATGCTCGAGAAGCGGCGGCGAATGTGGATATTTTTCGAACTGCCAGTAACCAGCACGACCGAAAACCCATAGCGGCCGCCCTTCAGCGGCCTGCCTCGTTCGATTTCATAGCCGGACAGTTCATGATCGGAAAAAAATCTATCGAGCATTTCTGGATTGATCGCCGCCTTTGCATGAGTGGTGAGCAGTGCCATTCCGTTCTCCACGTCGCCCGACTGCCAGGCTTGCAGAAAGTGATTGGCGGCCGCAAGGGCCAAGACATAGCCGGAATCCAGAACTGGAGCGGGCCGACTTCTAGCCGGCAAAGGCGACAGCGACATCGACACACAGAGAAGCAGCATCAGGCTGCGGGGCACAGACGCTAATCGACGGAAGGCTAGGAGAAAAACCATAGAAAACATTATGCGCGATGCGACGGCGCAAAACTCAGTACCGTCTTCTCTAGAGTTCCGGATGCTGGCCCAGATACTCCAGGGCGCGCTGAGTCATTTGCCTTTCTCCCTTGTATGCCAGCAGACGCTGAGCGTCTTCCAGCCTCACCCACCGGGCGCGTGCGACTTCAATTCGCATTTCCGGGGCGATGTCGTCGATTCGACCGGAACGATATTGCATCAGGTAGAAGGTGACAATCTTGAAAACACGCCCACCGTCGCCCCAGGTGCGCGTATACACGTACTTGATATCAGCCAGCTTGGCGATCAGGTCTGCGGTCACACCAGTCTCTTCATAAACTTCCCGGAGAGCGGTTTCCAGCGGCTTCTCGCCCGGGTCAACCAGACCCTTGGGTAATGCCAGCACCGGCTTCGCCTTCCTGGAGGCGCTATCGGGCTTCCCGGCTGAACGCTCGGATTCGTGAGGTAATTCAATGACGGCCACCCCCCATTCTCCTTCCCGTTTTCGAATCACCACCCCGCCGGCCGAAATCTCCCGAACCATACCCGCAAGCTAGCAGCATTACGGGGGTTAGTCATCTGGGCGAGGAGCACGGGTAACCATGCCGTAACCACAGTAGAGGCCAAACGTAACTCATGTAGCACCAACGGGGACTACACATTCTGCCCAGAACTGGCATCATAACTATTGCAAGCAGGTGGGTAGAACGTGGGGTTCCGGTGAAGAGTCTTGGCAAGATCATCCGGTCCGTACAGGCCTTCGGCAGAGAATTGTCCCGCAAGCCTGGGACAACCGATGCCAGCCAGCTCCCTGCGATTGGATTAGCCCTCGGCGGCGGTTTCGCCAGGGGTATGGCTCACATCGGCGTCCTGAAAGTCCTCGAAGAAGAAGGAATCCCGATCCGCATCGTAGCGGGCACCAGCGTGGGCGCGCTGATTGGCGCCGCCTACTGCAGCGGCCTTTCGATTGAAGAGCTCGAAAAACTCGCGCGCTCGGTTCGATTCACCACCTTTGCCCGATGGACGGTCTCCCGTTATGGCTTCGCCAGCAACGACCGCATGGTTTCGTTTCTCAGCCGCACTTTGAAAGTGAAGACCTTCGAAGAGTTGCGCATTCCCTTGGGAGTGACGGCAACGGATTTCAACAGTGGAGAAGGGGTGGTTTTTCACTCCGGCTCAATCATCGATCCGGTGCGCGCCAGTTGTGCCTATCCTGGAATGTTTTTGCCGGTCAACATTCGGGGGCGCTGGCTGGTCGATGGCATGCTCTCCTATCCGGTGCCTACGCGCCCGTTACGCGAGATGGGAGCCGACCGTGTGCTGGCGATCCATTTGAGAGGGCAGTGGTCAAAAGGCGGGGCGCCGCGGCATCTTTTCGACGTGATCGGCCAGTCGTTCGCGATTGCTCAGGACATGATGCGCCATCTGTGGCAAGGCGCCGCAGACGTGGTGGTCGAGCCTGACGTTGCCGGCTTCGCTTACGACGACTTTAAGCGCTCCGATGAACTGATTCGCAGCGGCGAAGTCGCGATGCGCCAAGCGATGCCAGAAGTGCGCAAGTGGCTGGAGACATCAGCGGAAAGCATGGTTCCCGCGAAGCCGCGTCCGGTAGTCGCGACCCCTGCGCCTATGTCTGCGGACTGAAGCAAAACAGTCCTGTGCCACCAAAACTCGGCGCCCCAACGATCAGCA
Organism: uncultured Acidobacteriota bacterium; assembly: GCA_963756015.1. GTDB lineage: Bacteria > Acidobacteriota > Terriglobia > Terriglobales > Acidobacteriaceae > Sulfotelmatobacter. Next base: position 3,835,173 of record CAVWMB010000006.1, on the reverse strand, counting down.
AAAATCAGCCAGTTTCGGCGGCCGGGGAGATTGCCGTCTCCGCCGGCTTTGTCAGATCTTTCGCCACACTGTCGAGTACTCCGTTGACGAATTGCACTGACTCCGGGCTGGAAAATTTCCGCGCAATTTCAAGGGCTTCATTAATCACCACCGCCCGCGGTGTTTCCGGATAGCCCAGAAATTCTGCGACTCCGGCGCGCAGCAGATTGCGGTCCACCGCCGCCATGCGCTCCATGCGCCAGTGCTGCGCGTGCCCTTCGATGAGTTTGTCAATCTCCGCTACGCGATCGGTCGCCACCCGAAACAAGTCTTCGGCGAAGCCGCGCACTTCGGCGCTGGCGGCGGCATGTTCCGCCCAAAACGTCCGCTGCACCTGATCCACCGACTGCTTTCCCATGTCCGCCTGGAATAGCATCTGCAGAACCATTTCGCGAGATTTGCGTCGAGTACCCATAGGAACAATTGCTAGTAGCTAGTTGCCAGTGGTCAGTTGCCAGTTTACTGCAGAGGAGGGCTATTCGCGCTTTCTCTTGGCAGCTTTGCTGTGCAGTTTGCTATTCCGACCCTCCGCAGTTTTGTCATTCCGAGCTAAGCGAGGAACCTTGGTTTCGCTGACGGTAGATTGCTCACCGCTGACGGCTGATCGCTGAGAGCTGATAGCGTCCTTCAGCGACGCCATCTCCACCGCTGCCAGCGCCGCCTCGAATCCTTTGTTGCCCATCTTCAACCCGGCTCGATCGATAGCCTGCTCTAAGGTTTCGCAAGTGAGCACGCCAAAGGAGTGAGGAACGCCGGTCTCCTGAGCAGACTGACCGATGCCCCGCGTGACCTCATTGACGATCACGTCATAGTGCGCGGTATCGCCGCGCAGTAGGCAACCGAGGCAGATAATCGCGTCATACTTCTTGGTCTCGGCCAGCTTCCGCGCAGCGAGAGGAATCTCGAATGCCCCGGGAACGCGCACGAGCGCAACATCTTTCTTCTTCGCTCCGGAGCGAACTAAGCCGTCGATTGCACTAAGCAAAAGTCTTTCGGTGATAAAAGCATTGAAGCGAGACACAACGATCGCGAAACGCCGACCGGAAGAGTTCAGCGAGCCCTCGAGCGCGCTGAACTCGGGCTCTGGAACAGGCTGAACCGCGAAACCCTTTTTTTGCCTCTTCTTCGTGGCTTAGTTTCCTCGCATTGGATTTGCTCTCGATTGGAGCCGATTATCGAGAGTACGTGACTGAAAAATCACTTCCCCTTAAACGCCGCCGCCCGCTTTTCCAGAAACGCCGTAGTCCCTTCCTTCTTATCTTCGGTTGCGCAGGCAACAGCAAAGAGAACCGCTTCCAGGTACAGGCCCTCGCTCAAAGTCATCTCCATGCCTTTGTTGACCGCTTCCATAGCATACTGCACCGCCAACGGAGCGTTAGCAATAATCTTCGCTGCAATCGCCTCCGCGTGGGGGATCAACTCCGCGGCCACCGTGACTTCATTCACCAGTCCGATGCGATGGGCTTCCTGCGCTGTGATCATTTCGCCGGCCAGCACCATCTGCATGGCAATGCCTTTACCCACCAGACGCGGCAATCGCTGGGTGCCCCCGTAGCCCGGGATAATTCCGAGCTTCACCTCCGGCTGTCCCAGCCTGACATTTTCGCTGGCCAGGCGCATAGTGCAAGCCAGCGCAATCTCGCATCCGCCGCCGAGAGCAAATCCGTTGATGCATGCAATCACCGGCTTGCCCAGATTTTCGATCAGATTCAAAACGTTCTGTCCGCGATGGGTGTATTCCTTGGCTGCAACCGCATCGTTCTTAGCCAACTCGGCGATGTCGGCTCCGGCAATGAACGCCTTCTCGCCAGAGCCCGTCAGAATGACGACGCGAACGGACGCATCATTCTTGATGTCATGAAACGCCGCTCGCAACTCCTCCATGGTGGCCATGTTCAGGGCATTGAGCACCTTCGGCCGGTTGACCGTGACGTAGGCGATGGAGTTTTTCTTTTCGAAGAGAATGTTTTCGAAGTTCATAAATTTGAAGGCCGCGACCGATTTACGGATTCGGAATCCTGCGGCGTCTCCGCTACTCCGTGACCATAAAGCTTGTGGGAGCCGTGGCCGGCGTGCTTAATTCTTTCCCCGTACCGCGGCCGCCACATCGTCCTTGCTCAAACCGCAACTGACGCAGCGTTGCGACCACAGCCGGTTGGCGAAGATTTTCCCGCAGCGAGGGCATTTCCACTGTGTAAGCCACCACGCGCCGGTCAGGTAGACAATAGTCCAGGCCACCAGCATCGCAAAACTGGCCTTCTCGCCCAGCTTCAATTTTGCGATCAGAACACCGAGCGGAACAAACGCCACAAACAGCACTACGACGAGGTTGCGCCGCAATGCGTAACTCCGCCATGCGATGCCATAGCGCTGCTGGTCTTGCGGGCTGAGTTCATTCGCCGCCTTCGTCTGATTCGTGTCCTCGATATTTTCCATGTCGGGAGCCTCGGCGAAGTGGTCAGCCGACTAGAGTTTATTCGCCTTTGGCTGGTTCGGATCGGAATAATCGTAGAACCCTTTACCAGTTTTCTTCCCGTACCACCCTGCCATGACCAGCCGCTTCAGCAGCGGAGGCGAAGCGAAACGCCGCTCCTTGAATTCATCGTACATAACGTGAGTAATGTAATAGGTGGTATCAAGCCCGACAAAATCGAGGAGGGTGAACGGACCCATGGGATAGCCGCAACCTAGTTTCATCGCGTTGTCGATATCTTCAATCGAACCCACGCCCTCTTCATAGGCGCGAATGGCATCGAGCAGATACGGCACCAGCAGCCGGTTCACGATGAACCCCGTCTTGTCCGATGTCCGAACCGGAACCTTGCCCAGCTTCTTGGCAAACTCGCAAGCGGTCTGGTAAACGTCGTCGGCAGTGGCGATCGTGCGCACGACTTCGACGAGTTTCATCAGCGGCACCGGATTAAAAAAGTGCAGGCCAATGAATCGCTCCGGCCGTTTTACCGCGGTCAAAAGTTCAGTCACCGAAATCGACGATGTGTTCGAGGCAAAGATCGCGTCCTTTTTTACTATGGAGTCGAGCGACGCGTACATCTTCTTCTTCTCTTCCACATTCTCGATGATGGCCTCAACGATGATGTCGCAATCGGCCAGGTCAGGCTTGTTCGTCGTGCCCTCAAGCCGCGCGCGGATCGCATCTTTCTGCTGCGCCGTGATCCCGCCCTTCTCAACCGGGCGCTCGGCAAACTTCGCCAACGATTTTTCGATCCCGGTAAAGCCCTTGTCGAGATATTTCTGCTCGACTTCGAGCACCGTTACATCAAATCCGGCCGTAGCACAAACTTGGGCGATGCCGGAACCCATGAGTCCACAACCCAGAACCCCAACCTTCTTAATTTCCATAATGACTTCCTTCATACGGATAAAATCTTGTCATTCTGAGCGAAGCGAAGAACCTGTGCGGCCCTGCCGGCGCGAAGAAAATGGATGGGTCCTTCGCTTCGCTCAGGATGAAATGGTGTTTGGTGGTTCTAATTCAAGCTCTCCACAATCATCGCGATCCCCTGCCCGCCGCCGATGCAAGCCGTGGCCAGACCGTATTTCTTTTTTCGCCGACGCAATTCATACAGCAGCGTAATCACCAGCCGCGTCCCGGTCGCGCCCAGCGGATGCCCCAGCGCAATCGCTCCGCCATTCACATTCACCTTTTCTCGATCGAGCCCCAACTCTTTCTCCACCGCAAGATATTGCGCCGCGAATGCTTCATTCACTTCGATCAAATCGATGTAATCCAAACTTAACCCGGCCTTCTGCAACGCAATTTTCGTCGCCGGCACCGGACCGCGTCCCATCAGCTTGGGTTCAACCCCAGCAATCCCCCAGCTCACAATGCGTCCCAGTGGCTCGATACTGCGCTTGCGCGCTTCTTCCAGCGGCATCAGCACGACTGCGGCGCCGCCATCGACAATGCCGCTCGCATTACCGGCAGTCACCGTGCCGTTTTTTCCAAACGCAGCCTTCAGCTTCGCCAGACCTTCCATCGTGGTCTGCGGACGCCGGTGGTCATCTTCCGTTAGCGATTCTCCCGTAGCCTCGCCCTTTGAGTTTCGCAACGGAACCGGAACCAGCTCCTCCTGAATGCGTCCTTCTTTATAGGCCGCGTCGGCCTTCTGCTGCGAGCGCAACGCGAATTCATCCTGCGCCTGGCGAGTGATGTCCTGCTGCTCACCATACAACTCGGCGGTGTTTGCCATGTACGAACCGCAGTAGCTGTCGAGCAGCGCCACCATCAGCGAATCTTCCAGCTTCCCGCCCGGAGCCAGGGTAAATCCATCGCGGCCGCGAATCACAAACGGAGCCTGCGACATGGCCTCCATTCCGCCGGCGAGCACAATTTTCGCTTCGTCGGTCTGAATCATCTGCGCCGCGCTCACAATCGATTGCATCCCTGACCCGCACAGCCGGTTCACCGTGAGTGCGGGAGTTTCGATGGGCAGCCCCGCGCGCAAACCCACGTGCCGCGCCCCGTATAGAGCGTCGCCGGAGGTTTGCTGCGCATTGCCGAATACAGCGTGATCGAATTCCTTCGGGTCGATCCCCGATCGCTCAATCGCACCCTTGGCCGCGACCGCGCCCAGCTCCTGCGCCGTAAAATCTTTCAACTTGCCGCAATACCGGCCAAATGGCGTGCGTGCCCCACTAATGATTGCGATATCACCTGGTTTCAACATGATTTTCCTTGCGGATCGCGTGCTCAGAGCGGATTAAAACTGACGGTCAAACCATTTAGTGTAGCAGCGCCCGAGCAGATTTGACTATACGGGGAAGCGACCGGAACTGAGGATTGGAGCCTGACGTAATACCTTATGGGGCAACGCATTTACGCCACTGCGCCCGCCGCCAGCGCCGCACCCAAAGCCACAACTTTGCCCGGCCCCTGCGCCATCGAGCTTGCCAGCGCATGCTCGGCGCGATTGATTACTTCGGTCACAATGTCGATAGGATCATAGCTCTCCAGCACCACGGCCTGGGCCAGTCCCGCCGAGAACTCCAGCGCGTGGCCTTTCGCCGATCCATCTTTGGCAGGAAGATGCACTCCGGAAATAACCTTCCGCAGCTTTTCGATCGCCATCATTGCTTCTTTTTCCGCGGTATCTACCAGAATTAGCGCGATGGTCGTAATGTCGTAGCGAAACGCCAGATCGTTCGTGCGAATGTTGGCCGCGATCTGTTGCCCAATCTTATCCATCGTGGCTTCCACGGCGGCTTCGCCATATTCCTTTACCAGCGCGGCGCTTCGTCCGAACTGCAGCAGCAACACCGAGAGCGGCGCGGAGTTTTGCACGGCCCGTTTGCTTTCGGCAAGCAATAAGTCGAGATACGATCCGCGCTTGAGCAATCCCGACTTCTCTTCGGTCACCGAGAGATTCTTCACTAGCCGCCGCAAGCCGGCATTGTTCAACGCAATCACCATTTGATCGGCAAGAGTCTTCAGGACAACAGCGTCGGTATGGGGCCAGGCGCGGGCCTTATTATGCAGTAGCGCCAGCACCCCTACGGAATCTTCCCCATTGCTCAGGGGCAGGGCGAGCACGGCTGTGGCTCCCAGTTCCGCGACCGCCTTGCGCGCGCCCTGCAACTCCGGGGACTTTTGCGCGTCATTGATGATGATGGGCTCATCTGCGACCAAATCCTGCAGCGCAATCATTACTTCTTTGATCGCCGCGGAGCTGCCCTCTTTCACTCCCCTGCCGCAGAATTCCTGCACCGCCGTAGGCGCCGAACCGCGCGTGCGCATCAAAGCCACACAGCGCGACACGTCCCAGTGCGCGCCAATTTCGTTGACCGCCGTAGTCAGCACCGCGGGCGCAGTCGCCTGGTGATACAGCTTGCGAGTGATTTCCGCCACCCGGGTCACGTTGCGCATCTCCGCCGCAGGATCTGCAGTCGGCGTTGCCGCTGGGCTCGAGGCCGCGACCGGAGCCGGCAACGGCGCAGAACCCGAACTGTTCGGGGTTACACCTGCAGCCAGATAAAGCCGTTGCAAATCCTCGTTACGCTCTTCTTCCCGGGGAAAAAGTTCCTGAATCCTCTGCAGCCGCTCCACTGCCTTGTTGCGCATTCCGTACTGCACCAGGATTTCCGCCTGCAACATTAAATCTTGCAGAGTGGAGGCTCCCAGGGTGGCCTCGTGCTCAATCGCCTTTTGGGCCGCGCTCGGACTCGTCGACGTGAAGCGGGAAGCGATTTCCTTGAATTTGTTCTCGTCGATTTTCCCTTTCAACATCTCCAACCGCCTGGCGTGGCCAGACTCGTAGGGATCCACCTCTGCCGCACGATCCATGCATTCGGCGGCTTTGGCGAAATCTCCGGTGCCGCAGTACACATCGAAAAGCTTCAGCAGAGTCTGGCAGTAATCGCCCTCTCGGTTCGCCGCGTTGAACAGTTCGCTGAGGAACTCGAGCATTTCGGAGGAAGCCCGCCGGGCTGCGGTGAGTTCCTGCATCACCGCAAGAAATTGGCGGCGCTCGCCGCGTTTCGCCTGGAATTGCCCAAGCTTGCGCGCCAAGGCCACGGCAGTTTCATCCTGCTCGGCTTCGAGCAACTGTCCGATTAAGGTTGTCACTTGTGGCATGCGGTTGGGATTCTGTTCGAACAATTGCCAGACCAGGGGTTCGGCCTCGGCGTAACGGCCCGCGGCCAGCATGGCCTCGGCATAGATATCCCGCAACTCCGGCGAATTTTTCCCAGCGCTGACTTGCGGTTCCAGAATAAAGATCGCCGCTCCTACCTGGCCCTGCCCCAGCAAGCTCTTGCCGTAGGCCAGGGCAATTTCCTCGTCCGAGGAATCCTCCTGGTAGGCGCGCTCATACCACTGCGCGGGATCACCGCCAGCCACAGCCGTGAACTGCGCCACGCGCTTGAAGCCTTCCGCCGCAGCTTTGCTCTCCCCCAGTTCGGAACACAGTTCCGCAACCCGCAGAAAATTTCCCTGCACCGGCTCCAGTTCCACGATCCGGCCCAGCACCTGTAACGCACCCTTTTTGTCATTCAACTTTGCCAGGTCGCTCAACGCCGACTCATAGGTGCCCACGGCCAGCTTCTTGTTCGACCCCTCCAGCAACTGGCCGAAGCGGAATTTCTGCTCCCACGTCGGGTTGCCATGGCGGGCCAATTTCTTGTAGGTCAGGCTGGCGCGAGTAGCGTCCCCGGCGTTTACCTGCCGCTCAAACAGTTCGCCCAGCAACCGCACCGCATCGCGGCCCCGGTTCTGGGATAAACACAAATCGGCCGACAACTGCCGCACCGTATCGTTTTCTGGATCATCCCGCAGGACCAGCAGGTATTCTTCGAGGGCTTCGGCAGCTTTTCCCTTCTGCAAGAGCTTTTCCGCGCGCTCAATACGCCGGATCAATTCGGCTCGATCGACGCGCTTTGTCATCTCGGGCATGGGCGTTCTAGGCAGAGTGCTGCTGCTTCGATTCTAGGAGCCGCTTCCAGCCCCAGCAATCGCTAAGGCCGAACCCGCAATTACGAAAGTCACCGCCAATCGGTTCTCGACCCTGGGCTGAATAATTGTCCTGATGGTCCGGGACTCAAGATGCTCCCCCCGCTGCCCTGACTCGGCTCAACGGGTTTGGGAAAATCCTCGGCTTTTTGTTATTGTGCCGCATGCCTCCCACCGCATCACCGCCGGTTGTTTCCTCCGAACAAGCTCGGGAACACGGTCTTCACCATCAACTCACCGCTGGACAGATGACCATGGTCGCGGTTGGCGGCTCCATCGGGACCGGACTCCTTCTCGGCTCCGCCGCGGCCCTTGAAATCGCTGGCCCCGGGGTAATCATCAGCTACGTGATTGCGGCCTTCATCGCTTACACCGTCGCCATGGCGCTCGGTGAGTTGGCCAGCACGCACCCGGCCGCCGGGTCATTCGGCGTCTACGGCGAAATGTATCTCAATCAATATGTGGGATTTCTATGCCGCGCGGGATATTGGGCCGCCATCGCCTTCTCGATCGGAGCAGAACTGGTCGCCTCCGCCACCTACATGACTTATTGGTTTCCCGCCGTACCCGGGGAAGTTTGGGTGTTGCTATTTTCCGCTCTGCTCGTCCTTGTGAACCTGCGCAGCGTGAACACTTTTGGACGCTTCGAGTTCTGGTTCTCCATGATCAAGTTCGCCACCATCGTCGCCTTCATTCTGGCGGGAGTGGCGCTGCTCGCGACGGCCCGAGTCGCTCCACAGTACAGTGCGCACGGCGGCTTTCTGCCCAAGGGTCCTATAGCTCCCTTGCTGGCGGTTTTCTGGGCCATTTACTCTTTCGGTGGCATTGAGATGCTAGCCATTACGACCGGCGAATCGCGTTCGGCTAAGGATATTCCACGGGCCACCCGCCTCACCTTTCTCTCGCTTGCCGGTATTTACCTGGGCGCCATTACCGTGTTGGTGGGCGTGATGCCGTGGAACCACGCCGGCGTCTCTGAGAGTCCCTTCGTCACCGTTCTCCGTCTGGCGAAGATTCCGGCGGCTGCCTACTTCATGAATTTTGTGGTGCTCACCGCGGCGCTCTCCGGAGCCAATGCCAAACTCTACGTCGCCTCTCGCCTGCTATTTTCGATGGGACGTTCGGGATGGGCGCCGGCGCGAATGGGAGAATTAAACAAGGCAGGTTCTCCGCGCTTGGCGTTGTTGGTTTCTTCCTACGGAATCGTAACCGCGCTGATCATTGAAAACTGGGCTCCGAAGCAAGCCTTTCTCTACATCATGGGCGCAGCTTTCTCCGGCCTGATTCTGTCCTGGGCCGTGTCTTTGGCGGCGCATATAAGCTTTCGCCGACGGCTCTCTCATGAACAAAAATCCGCCATGCTCATGCGCTCTCCCTTGGGGATATGGGGATCGATGATTGGCTTCGTTCTGGTCTCCATCGCCATCCTCCACACGGTTCTCTCATCCCGGATAAATGAGCTTGGCGCGATCGTTTTCTTCGTAGGACTCACGCTCGCTTACCTCGTGCTGAAGCGTCGTCGGCAACCATCCCGGCAACCATCCCAATGACGATGTGGCCTCAAGAACCGAGTTCCGCTCCATTACCAACGTAAGCCACATTCGTCCTTTTCTGCTGCCAGCCGCGCATTCATTCCGTTAGCCTCGATCTCGGAGTGTCTCGCCAAATTCATTCCACCGGGCCGAACCTTTGATTCTCGCCACATCGATGTTGTCGATCTTGTTACTTCGCTCGTCCGATACCAGGCCGATCGCCTGGTGCATCATTGGATTTCTTGGTGGGATCTACCTGTTTGTTCAGGGCCTCCGCCTGTTGCAGCGGCGGCATCTCATTCTCGATACGCCGGTCTCAAAAATTCGCAGCGCATCGCTTGGCATGGTCGAACTGACCGGACTGGCCGTAGGCCCGTACACCATGGTTGCGCCCATCACTGAGCGCCCCTGCTATTACTATCGCACCCTGGCCTGGGAGTGGAAACGCCGCGGCCGAAGCAACCAATGGGTCAAAGTGGCTGCCGAATGCATGCACGTGCCATTTTTTCTCGACGACAATACTGCCAAAGTGATGGTCGATCCGCGCGGCGCCGAGCTCGACCTGCATCGCGACTTTCAGCAGGAATTCTGCGATTCTTTTTTTACCACCAAACAGGAAGCGCCGCCCAACGTCCACAGTTTCCTGGCGCGCCACGGGGTCAGCAGCACCAACAAAATTAAAGTTGAAGAATTTTGCATCAAGCCGAAAAACGCTCTCTTCCTGCTGGGAACACTGGGCGAAAATCCCGGTCTGGAACTCACTCCGAAACCGATTCAGGATGATGAGGTCTCGACGCTCGGCACAGTCAACGCTCTTTCGCTTTCATTGGGTTCAAAACTGTCGCAGATGACGGCGGAGAGCGGCCTTGGCGCCGCACCGCGCGAGGATCCCCCGTTGGGCGAGCTACGCGTCGGCGGCCACACACTTCGCGAAGCGGGTTTTGATAAATCGGATTTATACCGAACAGGTTTTAACAGGTCAGCGCACAGTGCCACCGGGCAGGTCATTCACCTTTCGCCAAATTCCGCACCGGACAAGGCCACGGAAATGACGCAGCAGGAAAAGGTTGCGGCCGCTCTTCTGAAGGCAGGCATATCCAGTTCTGCAGCCTGGGCCGTGGCCGGGGTGAATCAGTCGCAGGTCGTTGTCCACACCGATCCCAATGGGCCAGCCCAGGTCACCGTGGGAAGCGGCGGCGTGCAGGTCGCTGATGGTTTCGATTCCCATCCGCCCGTGGTGCTGATGAAAGGAAAAAATAACCCAACCTTTCTGATTTCCTGGCGCAGCCAGCGAGACCTGGCCCGTTCGCTCGGCTGGAAGTGCACACTCATGATCTGGGGCGGACCAATTCTGTCCTTGCTCTGCATCTACGGCTTGCAGACCCTCACGCACTGGTTTTAACTACCGGCGCACCAATCTTCTAATCATCCGTGATCCGGCCCCGGCGATTTGCTCTAGTACAATGGCCACGTGAGTAATGCCGTTCGCATCGGAATCCTCGGTGACTTCAATCCCGAATTCCGCTCTCACCACGCCACTCCCGAAGCTCTGGAGCATGCCGCCCGCAAACTGGATCTGAAACTCGAAACCCAGTGGATTCCCACTCCATCGCTCACTGCCCCGGGAGCAGAAAAGATTCTCGAGAGTTTCGACGGCCTCTGGGCCTCGCCCGGCAGTCCCTACAAAAGTTTCGATGGCATGCTGAAAGGAATCGAATTTGCGCGCCGCCGCGATTGGCCTTTTCTCGGAACCTGCGCCGGTTTTCAGTACGCCGTGATTGAATTTGCCCGTAACGTTCTCGGCATCGCTGACGCCGACAGCGCGGAAAACAATTCCGCATCGAAGAACATCGTGATTTATCCCGTCGCCTGCGCCGTCCCCGGCCGCAAAGGGGACGCCCCCAAGCTGTCGGGTAAGGTACCGGAGATTCGCTTGCGCCCTGGCTCCTACCTGCAATCGTTCTACGGAAAAAACAACGAAGTCGTCACCGAAGAATTTTTCTGCAACTTCGAAGTCAATCCAGAATACGAATGGGCCACCATGGAAGCCGGATTCCCAGTGGTGGCCCGCGGCTCGGCGGGAGAGATCCGGGCCGTCGAATCCCCTACCCACCGCTTCTTCATCGCAACCCTGTTTCAACCACAACTCTCATCCACCGAGAAAAATCCGCATCCCGTGGTCTTAGCTTTCGTCCAAGCCGCAGCCGACTGGGGACGTAAGAAGCTGGACGATAGCGTCCTCGAATAGATCAGGCGCGGCTCTCAAGCTTCAGCCCGGAAACGCTCAGCAGTTTGCTGCGCCTCTAGAGTGAAAATCTTTTCTTCAGTTACTAAAGTCGTTGGCCTTTACGGTTCGTCGCCGCGGCACCATGCGCATCTAGAGCGGCGAGCTCCCGCTCGCTAGACTTTTTGAGAAGTTAAAAAGTTGTAATACGAAGGGAACGGCGCCGCCTTTCTTCCTGCGAATACGAATCGTGTTCCTGGGCGCAGCGAGGAGTCGCAACAGTAATGTCCGGACCGTGGATCCATGCTCTCCGCATTCCGCTTTCTACTCTCGTCAGCTATATTCCAGTCATCGCGACCGTAGTGACCTGCTTTTTCAGCGTAATTCTCGCCCGGGCCACGCTCCGTTATGTAGAGGCCACCGATAAAGGCCTGGCGCTGGCGCGCGAAGAGTTCGAGCGCGAATGGACTCCCGATCTGCATATTAAACTTGAGCGCGTTTCCGCCACCGAAGCTAAAGTCATCGTCACTAATCTGGCCAAGGGGTCTGTTCTGTTGCAACTCTTGCAGTTGCGCAAACTCTCACACGCGGTTCCGTTCGAGCGCTGCAGGCTGAATGATCCGCTCGTGGGCGGCATGACCTGGACGCAGGAGATGGGCAAACGCGTTCTGGCCTGCACCGACAACGAGTTCGAAGGACCAATTGCGGCTTCAATCACCTTCTATGCCGCGGGACGCATGTTTCGCACCGATTGGTTTCGGTCAAACGTAAAAGTACGCGACGGGCGTATTCTCAGCCTCGAACCCAGCAACATGCCGGCCCGGCGAGTGCGAGTCATAGAGCGCAAAGGTCCGGAACGGCGGCGCGAATTCGTGCAAGATGTCACCGCACCCAGTCAACCGAGCGGCGCGCCAGAGTCAAATTTTTTCGTAACCGGAGCGTGACTCAAGATAGAAGCGAAGTTGACGTAGTAGAAAAGGCGCGCCATCAATGCTGCGGAGCCAGGAACGGTTATAAGAACTTAATTTCGCCCGCAGCATGGGCTAAAGTTTTTCAGTCAGCCGCCGATTCATCCGGCATATGCTAACTCCAGTCAGCAGTTCGCAAGCCAGCCCAGCCAGCGAAGCCGCCAAACCGGCAGCCCCCAAACCTCAGCCACAACAGGCGCAGCAGAAGAGCGCTCCGCAACCTTCAGACACCGTAACTTTGAAGAGTTCAGGCAAGGTTAACCAAGGCGGCAATAGCAAATAACCAGCAGCAACTCAACTCTTCAGCGGATCGAAGCTTGGAGAGACGGGAATCAAATCCTGTCTCTCCTTAAGTTTTTGCAAAATTCTTCCCCGGATTTAGGATAGCGGATCTACACCGCCTTCACGAATCGCAGCGAAGCCGAATTCATGCAGTATCGCAGCCCCGTCGGCGGCGGACCATCGGTGAAGACGTGGCCGAGATGCGCGTCGCACTCTTTGCAGGAAACCGCAACCCGCTCCATGCCGAGCGTAGTGTCCCGAATTTCCCGCACGTTTTCCTGTGCCAGCGGTTGCCAGAAGCTTGGCCAGCCGGTTCCAGAGTCGAATTTGGTTGCCGAACTGAAAAGCGCATTGTCGCAACAGATGCAGCGAAAAATTCCCTTATCGTGCAGGTTCCAATATTTGCCTGTGTACGGGATTTCGGTATCCGCGTGACGCGTGATATCGAAGACCCCTGCGGGCAGTTGCTTTCTCCATTCGTCTTCGCTCTTCACTACCTTCGCAATCTTCACCTTGGCTAGGCGCTTGCCATCATCGGAGAATTGCACAACGGTCACCTCGCCCGGTTCCGATTTCGCTTCGGCCACGATCGTACGGGGCTTTCGCCAGGACCACAGCACAGCTCCTCCCAGCGCTGCCCCCGCGGCCACCAGAAACGCACGCCGCCCTGGCTTTACTGTGCCCAGCCCGGTCTGATCCAGCTTGTTTTCGTCACGCTCGCTCGATTCAAACATGGATTTCCTCCCACTCAGCCAATCCGGAATGCACTCCGCACTACTTGCTGTACAACTCCGGAAACTCCTTCTTCAAGCTCGATACTTTCGGCGCATCGTTATATACGATGTAGGGATCGTAAGGATGCAGCGTCGCATAATTCTGGTGATACTGTTCTGCTGGATAGAACGCCTGCAGCGGCACCACTTGAGTCACAATCGGCCGCCGAAAAGTCTTGGCCTGGTCGAGTTGCGCAATGTACGCCTCGGCGATGCGCTTTTGCTCGTCGTTGCCGTAAAAAATCACGGACCGGTACTGCGTGCCTTCATCGGGACCCTGCCGATTCAATTCGGTTGGATCAAGTGCCACCGAGAAAAACACCCGCAGCAACTCTCCGTAGGTGACCTTCGACGGATCGTAGACAATCTGAACCGACTCTGCGTGGCCGGTCTGTCCCGTGCTGACGGTTTCGTATTCGGCCGTTCGAGCCGACCCGCCCGAGTAACCTGAAGTGGCGCTGCGCACGCCCTTCACATGCTGAAACACGGCCTGGATTCCCCAGAAACATCCTCCCGCTACCACCGCGGTTTCTTTCCCTGAAGTCGCGGCTTTTGCCTCATCCGCGGTCGGCGCGGGTACGGCCGTGCCGCTGCCTGCGCGGCACGCTACCGCAACCGCCAACACTGTAAGCACCATGGCAAACACGCGAACCGAAACTCTGGACATAATCCCCCCAAGCCTATGTATTACAGCCATCCTCACCCATTAGAGTTACGAGTTTAATGGAAGTTTCGGATTGCCCAACTTGAAGTCTACCGTCATTTTCTTCCAATTTAGAAGATCGAATGGGTTACTTTAGGTGCCTGTTAATTGCAGAAAAAGTATTGTCTTCACTGTGGAAGAATAAAGCGACAGTTCCAGATGAGCACACGTTGCCGCGAAGCCGTCGCTTCGATTCCACTTGACATTCGCCTTATATTCGCCAACAATATCGGGCATGGCGATCACCCGCAGGCAGCGCGAAGTTTATGACTTCATCTCCCGCTTCGTGGCCGAGCATCAGTACTCTCCATCATTCGAAGAGATCGGCAACGGTCTTAAGCTCAATTCGCTGGCCACCGTGCACAAGCACATCACCAATCTTGAAAAAAAAGGGCTGCTCACTCGCGACTATAACCGCAGCCGCTCGATCGACCTGCTGCCGCCCAAGGGACGCCTCAAGCAGTCGATGAATGTGAACACGGGCGTGATTCTGCCGCTGCTGGGGCGCATCGCCGCCGGGCAGCCCATTGAAGCGGTGGAGAATCCAGAAACCATTTCGCTCGCCGACTTCGTCCGCTCCAAAGAAGTGTTCGTCCTCGAAGTGCGCGGCGACTCCATGCAAGATGAGGCTATTCTTGACGGCGACTACGTTCTAGTGGAGAAACTGAAGACCGCGCACAATGGCGACATTGTGGTCGCGCTGGTCGATTCGAGCGACGCCACGCTGAAGCGCTTCTACCGCGAAGGCGACAACATCCGCCTGCAGCCCTCCAATACAAACATGAAGCCGATCATCGTGCCGGCCGCATCGGTCGAGGTGCAGGGCCGGGTAATTGGAGTGCTGCGGAAATATTAGCGGGCTTTGAGTTCACACCACTTACGAGCGCCTTTTCGTGAGGCGTCCAGAGGTACGGCTTCTCGTCTTTGGGAATACTCCTCAATAGATAGCTGGAATTTATCTCTATGGTTTCCCCCGGCTGTTTCAGTCCCTGTCAGAAATGAAACCGGCGACGCCGAATCCGCCTCCGAAGGAGAAAGTTGTGATGAGTCATGCACGGGGAAGCTTCGAAGTGAAACTTACTCCGCCGGCCAGCGCGGACGCAGGGGATACGGCCCTCGCTCGAATGTTGATCGATAAGAAAATCTCCGGCGATCTCGACGCCACAAGCCAGGGACAGATGCTCTCGACCATGAACAACGACAAGGGTTCCGGAGGCTACGTAGCCATGGAGCGAATCACGGGCCGGCTGCAAGGCCGCGATGGCAGCTTCATACTGCAGCACACCGCAACCATGACTCGTAGCGTGCCGCAACTAAGCATTACCGTTGTTCCGGATTCCGGTACCGGCCAGCTGGCTGGCATTGGAGGGGCAATGACGATCAAGATCGACCAGGGAAACCACTCGTACGATTTCGAATATACGTTGCCGGAAGCACCCTGAGAAATGGCTGCAAATAGAAAGGCCCGGACTAATCCCGGGCCTTCAATTCTCTTAGAGCCAAATGTTCGGTACCGGCCGTCGCCGGGGGCTTCTACGCCACGACGTCTTTTGTGACGTGCTTGTCAATGGCCTGCGCGATGGCTTCCTTGGGGCGATAGCCAACAAGCTGTTCCACCACCTGTCCGCCCTTAAACACCAGAAGCGTGGGGATGCCTGTCACTTTGTAGCGCATAGGCGTGGAGCTGTTGGCATCGACATCCATTTTGCCCACTTTGAGTTTGCCTTGATAATCCTTGGCCAGCTCGTCCACGATCGGAGCGAGAGCGCGGCAAGGGCCACACCATGTCGCCCAGAAGTCCACCAGCACGGGCTTATCTGATTTCAAAACATCCTGATCGAAGTTTGCGTCGGTCACTTCGACAATTCCATTGCCTGCCATGTTCGTTTCTCCTCGTTTTTACGTCGCGTTATCGGCGGACGCTCCATCACTCGGAATAACGAGCAGTCGTAGCCGGGCCCAGCGATTTATGAATGAATGCTCCCCAAATTCCGGGGTAACCTTCTTATGGTACCACCGCTATTCGATGCGTGGGGCGGTGCGAAGGTCGCAAAAACGACTCCTTGAGGGCTTTCCGGGGCCTCTGCACGAGGCGGGACTTCCGCATGGCCCTGGGGGGGCCCGCTCTCGGATGAGGTCGCGGATCCGCCAACTGCGGCAGCGTCATGCACAATAAAAAAGCGCCTCAGACTTTTCAGTCCAAGACGCCTCGGCAGCCCTCCCCCAGAACTGCCAAACTACAAATCGATACTAGAGAACCTCTCATTTTGTGTAAACGTCACTTTGGTAATGAGATTTTTCGAAGGATGGAAGGGGATCGAAAGGGATTGATTCAAAAATTGGAAGACCTTGCGGCTCGAGTCATCGTTGCCGTCGCCAGGTTAGGCCATCGTCGGCCGTGACCCAAAGCTCGCCAGCAGAAGTTGCGATCCTTCCGTGTTGCGGATCGGAAAACTCAATGGTGGTGACATCGCCGCTTAATACTGCCCCGGCTTCGAAGGGCAGCACCCGGGTCCAATGCATCCCGGAATCGACCGAATGGAAGAGCAGGGTGCCAGAGCCTCCAGCCCAAACTTCCGCATCGATGGCCGACACCGCATGGAATACCATCGCCTTGAGGGGTTGAGTCCTCTTAATCTTCTTAGCGTTTTCTTCCCTATACTCCGCAGTGCTCGCTTGCGTGCTGGCGGCCGCCGCTTCGGCTTGGTTGACGTTCACATCCTGCCAGGTCTTGCCAGTGTCAACCGAGCGTTGCAAAGCGCCCTCGGGACTGATGGCCCAGCGTGGCAGAGCGGGCGCCGCCGTCTGCTGTGCTGGGCTTGAAACTGGAATCGCGGAAGAGACAACTTCCGGGGGAACCGGCTCTTTTGCTTTGACGACATCTAAACTCGTGAGGTTACGGCCTTCTAAAGGCAGATGGGTCTGACTTTGCGGTTGACCGTCCGCGGTTTGTACGCTCACAGCTTCCGACTGTACTTCCACCACTTGCGAAGCCCCTGAGACCGCAACCGGCGCTCCGGAGCTGGAGGATGGGCTCGGTTTTGCCGCTGCATCCTTCATCGCACCTTTTGACGCCGGCGCCGAGGGGCTGGCATCGCCGACCAAACCGCCCGTCGAGGAAGTCGCCGCAGCTCGAGGTGCGTTTCCGCCGCCCGAACCGGAACCAATGTACGCGCCGCCGCCGATCCCTGATCCTCGCTCGGCATTGCGCATGTCATGAGGCGCTGGAAAAATTGCATTGGACGAGCCAGATGATTTGTCGACAAGCCAGATATCTCGATGGTTCGAGGGCGCAGTCTTGCCCAAGTTCGACTGTTTTCCCGCCTGTGGTTCAGACGTGGCTGCAGAGGGCGCGAGCGCCTGCGCCGCGGGCTGCATTTCGTTTCGCATCACGAGAGTGGAAACCATTTTGTCCTTCCGCCCCTGCTTATATTGCAACACTCCGAGCGATGTGAGGAGAAGAATCCCTGCTGTCACAGCGCTCCAACGAAAAGCCGGCCACGTTAGCCAACTGCGGCGTAGGAGACGGGACGGCGCGGCATGGGCGACGGTGTCACTTGCTGGCAGAGCGAACGCAACCACCTCGCGGCAGTGGCTACAAGCGGCAAGATGCTCGACCATCCGGGCGCGCTCGAAGTCAGCCAGCGACTGCTCGGCGAAGGCGGTGAGCAGCTCCGCTTCCGGATGAGACTCTTGCCTCCCGGTTTCGTGTAAGCGCCTCAGCACGACTTTAGGAACGTTCCGCATTTCGACTCGGGCTTTTCTCGTTCTCCAGTCTCTGCGCACGAGGTCCGGGGGCTAGCCTTTCGCTCGTGGAGCAATTTTCGGTTGGAACTGTAAAGAATCCTTCTGGTCTGAGAACGCTGCCGGTGATGATTCTTGCGCCAGGCTGCGGCGAATATCCAGCTGTAGATCGCGAACATCCACGTCCATAGCCTCCTCGGCTTCGCGCCGGGCCATTCCCTGTTGCACCATGGCAGCCAGAATTTTCTTGCGCAATGATCTTGCCAGCTTGTCAACTTTTCGGCTGATGGTGGACTCGTGTACTCCCAGCATGCGCCCGATTTCCGCCAGCGTCCGCCCGTCAAGATAATACGCGGCCAGCACCAGGCGGTCTTCACTGGCAAGCGAGGCCAAAACCGCGTCCGTGGCTGTTTCCAGCCGCGAGTCGACGGATTGCAGCGGCTCCGCCTGGGGCGCGGCCATGCGCTCGCCTTCTTCGTTTTCTTCGTCAAGACTCACCAGGCGTTTGGTGCGCCGGTAACGATTCACAAATTCCTGCGCCAACACAGTGCGCAGCCAGCCTTCGAGCGAGCCCCGGCCAGTGAACGATGCCAGCTTCGAAACCCGCTCTCCATTCCGCATGGTTGTTCCGTAAAGCTCGGCATAAAGGGTATCGGCCAGATCGCGGGCGGCTGAATCTTCCCGCGCAATGCTGAGCGCCGAATGATAGAGCTTTTCGCGATAGCGAGTGAGAAAGATCTCCCAGGCGGAATTGTGGCCAGCTGCGCAGGCGCGAGCAAGCGCCAGCTCTTCGAGGCGCAGCGTCAAAATGAAAGTATGAACCTCGGCCTGTCCCGCACCTGCAGGAAGGTACTTCGTAGCCACTTCGTAGAGAATCGCAGCGAAACTTTCACGGGCCAGACCAAACTGCTCGCAGCCGCTTTTCGCGTGTATCTCCGGGAGCAACCGGGCCACTGCAGACTGCACGACGGCGGAGCTCGGTTTCGTAAGGCTCATTGCGGAAGGACGGGACACGGCACTGCTCTCATGCTACCAATTCATTAGACGCTCGTAATGTTCATTTGGGCGACCTGGACTATTTTCCCCGCAACCCCGGGCCTTTCTTGCGCGTCCTCTGGAGGCGGAAACAAAGCCGCATGAGTGCTTCAACCCCCAGCAGATTCTCCATTGCCGCAGGTGAAGCATAGGCTTTAGTCCTGGAGGGACGGTGACTTGCCTCCCATCTAGGACACGCTTACTCGGCTGGGCCCATTACCGGCCGCTAGCTACCGTCGTCTGGTACCAATGACGCCAAGCGGCGGAGTCGCGCGGCAAACGCTGTCTGGTGATGTCGGACAAGGCCTGGAAGGCCCAGGCTTGGGTTTGAGCATCCAGCGCAGGATCGTCGGTATAGTTGATCAGTTGCGGAACGGCGGTGAGGCGCTGCTCGCGGGTTAACATGCCGCACTCCGCCAGACTGCATGCCGCCCGCTCGCGCACCAGCGGAGAGGGATCATCGCGCATGGCTTCGAGCAAGGGCGCAATGCTTGAAGAATTTCCTACCAAAGCCAGCCCTTCCACCGCCCAATGACGCGAATCTTCGTCAGGATCTTTTCGGGCCCCTGCGATATGTTCGCTCAATACCTGGACCACGCGATCGCTCGCAATCCCGCGGTTGCCCAATAATCCGAGCGCCCACAAGGCCCAATTTTTTTGGGCGTGATCGGGCGAGTCCGCCTTCCGAACCAGGAAATCGACACTCGATTTGTTCTTGCCCAATCCGTAAGCGGCGAGCTGCACTTCGATGGCAGAGCTCCGCACATTTTCATCCTCTGAATTGAAAGCAGCCATCGTCAGCTGGCTGAGTTGGGAATTCCACTTGACCTTTCCCCGCCAGCCTTCGATGCGGGATTGAATTTGTTCTTCGATCTGAGCGCTGGAGCCATCGCTGTGGCTCACCGCGCGCGTGAGCAGTATCTCGGCTTGCTTCTGCGGCTTCTGCCCGTCCAGATCGGGTTCCGAAAACTTTGCAGCCAGGGCTGGCGAATCTTTTTGCGTGGCGACAATGGCTGAGATCTTCTCCCAGGCACCGACATGGGATCCGCTCTTTGCGAAAATCAGAGCGACCGTCAATCCGGTCATCATGGTTAGAAGCCCAATGGTTACAAACCCAAGTAACAGCAAAGTTGCGGACGCAGGTCGAGCATTTGCAGGACCGGTGGCCGCCGGCGTAGAAGATGCGCCATCGCACTTCGCAAAATCCAAATCCGGCCCCAGCGCGCCGTAATCCGGCGTGGTCTGCAATCGCGGGTCGAACGATTGTGAAGTCACCGATGGCGGAGCGAGCGGCTGCGAAACCTGGCTGTCGCGGGAAATTTCCCCGCCCGGTAGGTTGATTCGAAACCCGTCCATAAGCCAGAGTTTAGGATCGGTGTTGAATAGGGTAAAGTTACTTCGGGACTCCCCTAATGAAATTTAGATGCGGAATGACGGCCACCTGTGGTTCAAAACCTGCATCGGAGAGAAGCGCGGCGGTGTACCAGAAAGATACGGAGGAAATCATGTTCGACAGAAAGATCGTGGGCCGTTGGTTCTCCAGGCTCGTACTATTTTCGGCCGCCGCAGCGTTGGCAGCCGCCGGCCCGGGCTACAAAGTAACGAATACTTATAAAATCGGTGGCGACGGCGGCTGGGATTACATAACGGCGGATGCGGCCGCACGCCGTCTCTATATCTCGCGAGCCACTCACGTCATCGTGCTCGATCTCGATTCCGGCAAGACCGTGGGTGACATTGCAGACACGCCCGGGGTTCATGGCATTGCGCTGGCGCCGGAGTTGGGCCGAGGCTTCACCAGCAATGGACGCGAGGGCACCGTCAGCATTTTCGAGCTCAAGACGCTCGCCACCCGCACCAAAGTAAAAGTTGGAGACGGCCCCGACGCGATCCTTTACGACCCCGCGACCAAGCGTATTTTTACATTTAACGGCAAGAGTCACGATTCCACCGCTCTCGATGCCACCACCGGGGCCGTGCTGGGTACGATCAAATTGGATGGCAAACCGGAATTTGCGGCCAGTGACGGCCAAGGTGGGATTTTCGTGAATATCGAGGACAAGAGCGAACTGACCGCGATTGATTCCAACAAACTGCAGGTCAAGACGACCTGGCCGCTCGCGCCCTGCGAGTCTCCCACCGGCCTCTCGATGGACCGGAAACATCGGCGCTTATTTGTCGGCTGCGACAATAAGATGATGGCTGTAGTGAATGCGGACACTGGAAAGATTGTGGCTATGCCAGCCATCGGCGATGGCGTCGACGCCACTGCATTCGATGACCAAACCGGCCTGGCCTTTGCTTCGTGCGGCGAAGGTGTATTAACGGTAGTGCGGGAAGAGTCGCCGGACAAATTCACCGCGGCGGAAACTGTGTCCACAGAGCCGGGCGCACGCACGCTGGCCCTGGATTCCAGAACCAACAACGTCTACGTGGTGACCGCAAAATTCGGGCCGCCTCCGGCCGCGACAGCCGAAAATCCTCATCCCCGCCACAGCATCCTGCCTGACACTTTTGTGGTTCTCGTCGTGGGCAAATGAGGAATCGCTTTTTCCATTCCTGGCGGACTGTCTTTTGGCTTGGACTAATAGTTTTTCTAGTGCAGGCCTTCGCGGTTCAGAGATGTGCCGCGTACTCCGTGCTGACGCACGAAGAGGTCGTAGATCTGGTATGGAAGGATAATTTAATTCCTTTGCTGAAAAAACGCTTCCCCACTGCCACCGACGACGACCTGAAAAAGGCGCACGCCTTCGCTTACGGCGGATCGCTCATACAGGACATGGGGTACTATCCGTTCGGCAGCAAATATTTCAGCGATCTCACTCACTACGTGCGCAGTGGCGACTTCATTGTTAACATGGTCAATGAAGCTTCGGATTTAGACGAATTTGCCTTCGCCCTCGGAGCCCTGGCTCATTACTCCGCGGATAACTGCGGACATCCTACCGTCAACCAGGCTGTGGGCCTCGAATTTCCCAAGCTTCGCAAGAAGTATGGAAACGTCGTCACCTACGAGGACAATCCAAAAGCCCACATCCGCACAGAATTTGGCTTCGATGTAACTCAGGTTGCGAAGAACCGCTATACCTCCGACCGTTATCACGACTTCATCGGCTTCGAGATCGCGCAGCCAGTGCTGGAGCGCGCGTTTCAAGATACCTACGGAATTCCCTTAAACACCGTGCTTACAAAAGAGGATCTGGCGTTCGGCACCTTCCGCCGCGCCATCAGCCAGGTGATCCCCGAGATGACCCGCGTGGCGCTGATCGCGCGCCGCAAAGAGATCGTGTCGGAGACGCCGAACTTCCGGGCGCGCCAGTTCCGCTACTATCTGTCGCGCACGAGTTACCAGAAGGAATGGGGCAAGGGTTACCGGCGCCCTGGCTTCGGAACCCGCGTGCTGGCGTTTTTCCTCAGATTTGTGCCGAAAATTGGACCGTTCAAGGCGCTGGATTTTAAGATTCCAACTCAGCAAACCGAAGATCTCTACATCAAGAGCGTGGATCTCACAGTGGAAGATTACAAAAAACTCCTGCACGAAACCGTCGATGGCACACTTCATCTCACCAACACCGATTTCGACACCGGGCGCGATACCCGAGCCGGCGAATATGGTCTCACCGACCAGACCTATGCGCATCTGCTTGACCAACTGGCGCAACACAATTTCGACCAGATCACGCCCGATCTTCGAAACAATATTCTGGCGTTTTATTCCGACCCGAATGCACCAGTGACCACCAAGAACAAACCCAAAGACTGGCAGAAAACCCAAGACGAATTGGAAAAGCTGCGCGCCTTGCCCGAAGCGGCGCCGGCGACGAAGGACAGCTTCTGAGAAAGGTCTAGACGAAGGCGCGCTCTCTCCGTGTTTTCGGGGCGACCTTGAGCGAGCGCAATTTAGGGCAATAAATACCATGACTAACCAAACTGTGGTAAGTTGTTGGGGCTATGCCCGGACTCCTCGATCCCTATTTGAAACTTGGTCGGGCGAAGGTGCATCTTGACGCCCTCGATGTTGAACTTAAGAGGTTCATCACGAAAGGAAAGCCGTATGCTTTTGAGCGTTACGATGATCTGAAAACTCAGAGGCACGTCCTTCGCTTCAAGCATAACGATGTCCCGGACACCCCGAGTTTGGTCGTGGGCGATGCGCTCTACTGTATGCGATCCGCCTTGGATCAACTGGTCTGGAGTCTGGCGCACCTGACGCTCAAGATTCCGAAACTCCCTGCTAACAGCACCCAGTTCCCGATCTTCCCGCAGTTGCCCGAATCCGACAGGGACATCGAGAGGTGGGCGGCTCAAGTCAAGGATGTCCCGGACGATGCCGTCGCTGAGATCAAAGCGTTTCAGCCTTATCACAGAGGGACATCCTACAAAGCTCATCCTCTGTGGCGGCTCAACGCTATGTGTAACCTCGACAAGCACCGGCGGATTCCGGCCAACGGGGGAGAAATTTTGGTTCACCTTCCTAAAGCCACAAGGCAGCACATCACGGTTGAGACTCTCGATGATTGCCACATAGTAAGCGCCCCTCTCGCCCACAAGGATAAATTGCAACTCCACCCACGCATCACCGTTACGGTAAATTTCGGCGGGGGCGATCCTGTCACCGATCCCAATGCGCTCGTCGAGAACAGGGACAGCCTCAGGGAGATATACAATTTCGTCGCTGACACTGTGCTGCCACGATTTGTGCGATTCTTCCCGTAAGTCCTCGTAATGCACACTCCCGTCTTTTCCCGCATCGTGTTAGACTGATGCGGTCAGGACGGGCATACGCTAGTGAGCCGCCAAGCAAACAAGAGCGATCAACCCGATGAGTACGCGACTTTTCAACGTGCGCTGAAAAAGGTTTTGTCTGTTTCGCACTCCGAAATCAAAGCTAGGCTTGATGCCGCGAAGAAGGCGAGACAGCGCCGGAAAAGGGCTTCCGCCCGCGCTTCCCGCGAGAAGGATTAACAATTCGCTGGACTGCCAGCCACCTTGCCAGTAACCTCAGCAAACGTCAACCGCTTCCCCGCGATCTGCGATAAGGCTAACTGAAATCTGTCGGCATCGCTCATCTGTTTCCCGCTTGCATCCTTCCGATTGTTGAAGCGGAACATCTGCTCATCGAGATACCGAAAAAGATGAAACGGTTCGACGCTAACATAAGTGCCAGCGATCTCGCGCTTCAAGAGTGACCAGAAATTTTCCAACCCATTCGTGTGAACTCGCCCGTCAACGTACTGGACGGCATGATCGACGACCTGATGAGCGTAATCCCCGGCGAGTCCATCGTAGGACCGTAGAGCGTCGGAGTAGAGAGCGGCCCCAGCTTCGACATGCCGATAGACCTCAGATTGCAAGGCGTTTTTCTTCCGGTTAGGAACGACCGCAGCGCGAACCTTTCCACCGCGCTCAAGAATTCCCATCACGGCTGTTTTGTCTTTCGTGCCCGTGCCTGTGATGCGGCGCTTGCGTTCGCTAACGTGCATATTTCGCGCCTTGCCACCGATGAAGGTTTCATCAACTTCGACTTCGCCCCCGAGTTTGGAACCAAAGAAATCATCGTGCAGTCCAAGGCGCAATCGTTGAAGCATGAACCATGCGGCCTTCTGGCTTACTCCTAATCCGCGCGATAGTTCATAGCTGCTGATTCCGTTCTTGCAATTGCAGAGCATCCAGAGAGCAGGCAGCCACTTCGTGAGAGAGATGGGACTATCCTCGAAAACTGTTCCCAGCTTCACCGTGAATTGCTTGTGGCACTCTTTACACTTCCACCGCTTCTGAGTCTTAAGATAGTAATGCTCTTTGTGTCCGCAAGCTGGGCAGACCGGAACTCCTTTAGGCCAACGCATTGCAGCCACGGCATCAATGCAAATCTGTTCATCGCTGTAGTATTGGATGGCTTGCTGAAGTGTCTTTGGTATTTCCATGTGTGCAGATTAGCAAAATCGGCATGGTTAGTCAAGGTATTTATTGCCCAATTTAGCTTTCCATGTCTTATGAAGTCTTAATCAAGTCTTATTAAGAACCGATTCGAACGACCGTTCGGTTGTCAAATTGCTTTTCTCTGTATATCATCTGAGAACTTCAGGTGCTGCCGGAACGTGCCATTCACTGGCGGCCCCCTTCTCTGGAGGCTTTGAGTTTTTGCGATGACTGCTTCGGACGACAGGTTCTATCACGCGCGGGTCACGCAACGTGTCGACTTTGCCCCCGATCTTTGGATGTTCCGCGTGCAGTCGGGAGAGCATTTCAACTTTATGCCCGGCCAATATGCCACGTTGGGGGTCGAGGAAGGTGGCAAGCGCATCGAGCGACCTTATTCAATCGCATCCTCGCCCTCGGAAGATGAAGTCGAATTTTTCTTTGAACTCGTTCCCGAGGGAGCGCTCACGCCGCGCCTTCACAAGCTGCAGCCGGGCGATGAACTGCTCATGCGCAAAGCGCCCAAAGGTCGCTTCACGCTTGAAATGGGAAATGGCCGCACGAATCATCTGCTGGTATCGACGGTGACAGGCGTCGCCCCCTTCGTCAGCTTTGTCCGTGCGCTCTCCAAAGACTGGAAGGAGGGCCGCTTCGACGGCGCTCACAGACTGTATTTGCTCAACGGAGCCAGCCGTCCCTGGGAGTTCGGTTACCGAGATGAACTCACGCGCTTCGCCGAAGAACTGCCTTGGCTAAAATATGTGCCCACCGTGAGCCGTCCGTGGGATCACGCCGATTGGCCCGGCGAGATTGGCCGCGCCGACGACATCCTACGCAAATACGCCGACCAGTGGGGACTTGATGCCACCAATACTCACGCCTATCTCTGCGGACATCCCGACATGATCGCTAACAGCAAAGCCATCCTCAAGCGCCGCGGCTTCCTGGACAAGACCGCAATTAAGGAAGAGATTTACTGGATTCCGCCGAAGTAGCGTGGTGCGGGCGCCCTCGCCCACGCGCAGGATTCAGCTGAAAATTGGCGGATCAAAGTGCCCGCCCCAAAAGCCCCGACACCGTAACAATCTAGGTTTCGGCGGGTGCGAACAAAACCAACACCGCGAGCTCTTCGGTGATGTCGTAAAAGCGATGTCCAACCTCGGCCGCAACGAAGATCACGCTCCCGGCTGAAACTTCGCGATCTTCTGGTCCAGCTTTAAAACGCGCGCGGCCGCGGACCACATGATAGATTTCGTCCTCGCGATGCGGCTTCTGGTGGTCGGTGGCTCCGGCGGGCAGGACGTAGAGTCCAGCGCTCATCGCCGGCGCGCGCAGGAACTCACGGTAGGGTTTGTCACTTTTGGCTCGCTGCTCTTCGATCTCCGAAAGACTCGCGAATAACGTCTTCACGCGAAGATGCCTCCGAAGATCAGGTCGGTAAATTGGGGGATCAGATTCGGCGCCTGCAAGTCCCCTTCCGGCTTGTACCACTGGTAAATCCAGTTGATCATTCCGAGCAGCGCGAAAGCTGCGGCGCGCGGGCTGACTTTACCTTTTGCGTAGTATGGCAGCTCGTTATTGACTTGCCCTTTCCCCTGTACTTCCCGCATCAGGTTTTCCAGGAAGTGCACATAATCCTTCTTGCGGGAGTTGATGCGTTTGCGAAGAGCGGGGGGCAGGGGATGGTTCTCATGCAGCATGACTGTGATCTCGCGGTCGCGGGGGCTAAGGACGACCTCAATGTGTAGCCGGATCAGGGCGCGCAGCCGGTCGCCGGGATCGGCAATGCTGCGCACCGGATTCAGCACGCGCTCCTCGGTGATCTCCATGGCATGGTTCATGATCTCGTAAAGGATCTCGTCTTTGCTCTGGAAGTGGTGGTAGAGGCCGCCCTTGCTTAGCTTGAGTGCGGCGGCCACATCGTTCATGGAGGTCGCGTCGTATCCGCGCTGCTGAAACAGGCGCGCAGCGGTGCGCAAAATCTCCTGCCGGGAATCGACCACGGTCTCGCGGGCCATCGGCTGACATGGTAAACAGTTGCGGGAAGGAATGCCACTTGCCGCGGTGTGCGAGAACCGAGTACCCAGTGCCGAGTACCTAGTTGCGAAGGGGACGCCTCCACTCGCGGCAAGTAAGCCCTGTCATCCCCATCGGAGCCATCCGGCACCTGAGCGGAACGGGATGCGGAGTGGAGGGACCAGCTTCCGATTTTTCCATCGGGTGGGCGGTTTGCATCCGGCAAAAGAGCCGTCAATGTGGTATAACTGTTATACTCATGCGGTTCCGATTCGACGAGCGGAAGAGCCGACGCTTGCGCGCGAATCCGAAGAGAGGGATTGGATTCGAGGAGGCTCAGGAGGTGTTCTCGCACCCCTACTATCTTGACGAGCGCTCGGATTTTCCTGAGCAATACCGCGATTGGCTGGGTGCGAGAACGGTTATATAGCGTCGTTTTCGAGATGCGGGAGGATAAGCAAGGAGAGTACTACCACCTGGTCACTCTCTGGAAGGCTACCAAACAGGAAAGGGGAACTTTATGCCGAACACTCGTAGACGAGAAAAAGCGGTACAGGCAGAATCGATCGCACGGATGGCCGACGAGGGAAAGGATGTATCGCGGTTCTTCACCAATCGGGGGCGCATGCAGAGTCCGATTCAGAGAGTGAATGTTGACTTGGCGGCGGGTATGCTGGAGGAGCTGGACAGGGCCGCCAAGGAGTTGAATATCAGTCGGCAGGCCGTGATTAAGACACTAATCCGCCAAGCGCTCGATCATCAGTATCTGGCGCGAGGCGCGGGATCAGTTGCGACGAAACACCAATAGATCGAGGTCCGTGGTCCCACCGTTCGCAGAATACCCGAAAGATGTGGCACCCTCAGTAGTGGTCACGCGAAAGATGGGCCAGCCCCCGAAACCGATTCGGCAGGACGCAAAAACCGGGAAGTCTCAAATTACCGACAAAACTTCTCCTTGACAGCCGATTCCGCCTCCACTAGGATTACTAAACCGACCGACCGGTCGGTTTTTCGCAGCATCTTAGCATTCACGAGAGGAGCTTCCCCGGTGGCTACTATCTTCTATGAGCACGACGCGAATCCTGAGGCCCTGAAGGGCAAAACTATCGCCATCCTGGGCTACGGCAGCCAGGGACATGCGCAGGCCCAGAATCTGCGCGACAGCGGCTGCAAGGTCATTGTGGGCCTGGAGCCGAACCGTCCGAGCGCTCAGCAGGCACGGGCCGATGGCATGGTGGTGGTCGGGCCCGGCGAGGCCGCCAAGCGGGCAGACTGGATCCACGTGCTTACGCCGGACGAAACCCAGGCGGAAGTGTATGAGCAATACATCAAACCCTATCTTCACCCGGGAAAGATTATCGGGTTCTCGCACGGCTTCAGCATCCATTTCAAAACCATCGTTCCGCCGGCCGATGTGGACGTGGTCATGATTGCGCCGAAGTCGCCCGGGCATCTGCTGCGGCGGGTCTATGCCGAAGGTCGCGGGGTGCCGTCGCTGATTGCGGTCAGCCAGGACGCGAGCGGGCGGGCACACGAATTTGCGCTGGCTTACGCGCACGGTATTGGGTCGACGCGCGCCGGCGTGCTCCAGACCACGTTCAAAGAAGAAACCGAGAGCGATCTCTTTGGCGAGCAGGCCGTGCTCTGCGGCGGATTAACGTCGTTGATCAAGAAGGGCTTTGAAACTCTGGTCGAGGCGGGGTATGCACCCGAGATCGCTTACTTTGAGTGCCTGCATGAAATGAAATTAATTGTCGATCTGATCTATGAAGGCGGTTTGGGACGAATGCGATATTCGATTTCCAATACCGCCGAATATGGCGATTTGACGCGCGGCGAGAAAGTTGTCGGCGATGTTACCCGGGCGGCCATGAAGAAGACTCTGGCGGATATTCAGGATGGAACCTTTGCGCGGGAGTGGATCCGGGAAAACAAGCAAGGTGGATACAACTTTGCCGAGTTGCGAGAGAAAGAGCAGCAACATCCGATTGAGATTGTCGGCGCGCAATTGAGGGGCATGATGAGCTGGCTGCCGGGGCGCGAAGCGAAGAAGCCGGCTGAGGCGAAGAAAGAAGAGATCAAGCAGGCGGTGAATGCTTAGAGCCACTCGCAGCCGAAGGGTCGAGATGACAATGATTCATCAGAACAATGCTTATCAGAACAATGCTTAAAGGTGCCGAAATCGTTTTGCGGTGCATTCGGGCCGAAGGGGTCGACCTGGTGTTTGGGTATCCCGGCGGTGCGATCATGCCGCTGTATGACGCACTGGATGGCAGCGGTGTGCGGCACGTCCTGACCCGGCACGAGCAGGGCGCGGCCTTTGCCGCGGAAGGTTATGCGCGGGTTACCGGAAAAGTTGGCGTAGCCATGGCCACCAGCGGACCGGGCGCGACCAATCTGGTGACGGGTATCGCCGACGCCAAAATGGATTCGGTGCCTTTGGTGTGCATTACAGGTCAGGTGCGAACAGCAATGATCGGCACCGATGCGTTTCAGGAGACCGACGTTTTCGGCGTGACTTTGTCTTTGACGAAATGGAGCCGTTTGGTGCGGACGATCGATGAGATTCCGGAGGTAATTGCGGAGGGATTTCATTGGGCACGCAGCGGCAGGCCGGGGCCGGTGGTAATCGACATTCCCACTGACATACTCAAAGCGAAGAAAGAATTTTCCGGTCCGGTGCGGTTTTCGCCGCACGCGCGGACCGCCGATGCCAAAGGCGAAGGCGCTTTCGGCGACACGATTGTGGCTTTGCTGCAACGGGCTACAAGGCCGGTCGCACTGGTGGGCGCAGGCGCGAAGCTTTCCGGAGCGATTCCGGAATTGCGGCGGATGCTCGATGATTTGAATATTCCTACCTTCGCAACAGTTCATGGATTGGGCGCGGTCCCGCCGCAATCGCCGTATTACCTGGGCATGGTTGGGATGCACGGAACTCGCGCGGCGAACTCAGCCCTGCACGAGACCGATTTGCTGATGGTGTTCGGAGCCCGGCTGGATGATCGCGTAACCGGCGAGCCGACGCGCTTTGCGCCGCAGGCCAAAATCGTCCACTTCGAAATCGACCCCGCCCAGTTGGATCGGGTGCGGGCCTGTGAGCTGCCGGTGATCGGAAATTTAGCTGATACGATTCCGGCATTTCATGCTGAGGTACGGAACGCTTCCCTACCCGACTGGAGCGAGTGGCGCGCGGTGGCCTGCGGAGCGGAGCGCGCGGAAGCAGATCCCCGCGGGCTGGCGCAGCCGACCATGCGCTTTCTCGACGAACTGTTCAGCCGCCTGCCGGAAAATAGCGTGGTGATTGCAGACGTTGGGCAGCACCAGATGTGGGCGGCGCAACGTTATCGATCTTCCTCGCCCCGCGGATTTATTACCTCGGGTGGCTTGGGCGCAATGGGTTTCGCTTTGCCGGCGGCCGTCGGCGTGCAACTGGCGAAGCCTGAGACTTGCGTGCTGTGTGTTTCCGGCGATGGCGGTTTTCAGATGAACATCCAGGAACTAGCGACGGTTCACCGCCTCGGCCTGCCAATAAAAATGGTGATCGTCGACAACAAATATCTGGGCATGGTGCGGCAGTGGCAACAGCTTTTTTATGAGCGCAACTATGCCGAAACCGATTTGAGCGACAATCCGGATTTTGTGGAGATCGCAAAGGCTTACAAGATTCATGGATGGCGGCTGAATGAAGCTGCCATGGCGGAGTTTCCGGTGTCAGCCGAGACGGGAAATATGCTCGACGATTTCCTGCGCTCGCCGGAGCCGGAGTTACTGGTGTTTGATTGTCATCCCGAGGCGAACGTTTACCCCATGGTTCCAGCGGGAGCGGCGCTTTCAGAGATGGTGTTTGGCGACGAATAACAATTGAGGGGAACGAACCATGCAAGTGTTTCACATTCGCTATCGCAACGCACAGGGCGCGCTGATGCGCATTCTCAACGCGGTCTCGCGCCGGGGACTCGATCTCACCTCGGTGCACGCCGAGTACGCCGGGCACGATCATGCCGTGACCTTGCTGCTGGAGGTTTCGCACAAGCAAACCGGTCAGCTTTACCGCGAGTGGTATGCGATCGTGGATGTGATCGAAGTGCGTTCCAGCGCCGCTGTCCTCGCTCATGAAGAGCCGGTTTGGGCGCCGCATCCACCCGCTTCAGAAAGCGTGGCGCAGCAATCGGCGCGGGCTGCGCTGGCGTAGGATTATTTCTCTCGTGCGGCTGCGCTCGGCGACAAACACCATGGTCCCTCGCTTCGCTCGGGACGACAATCCGCAATACGCTGTTTAATCCGTAAACGCTGTTTGGCATTGAAAGGCGATACACCCAAGTCTGATTCACCCCAAGCCCGGTTCAACCCAGGCCCGGTTCACCTCTGTTGTAATCTTTCATCATGGATCTCAAGCATCGCAGCCGCGGAATTACCGATGGACGCAACCGTGCCCCGGCGCGCTCCATGTTTAAAGCCATTGGTTTCACCGATGAAGACCTGCGCAAACCGCTGATCGGCGTCGCCAACACCTGGATCGAAACCATGCCCTGCAATTTTCACCTGCGCTGGCTTTCGGCAAAGGTGAAGGAGGGCATCCGCGCCGCCGGTGGCACCCCCATGGAATTCAATACCATCGCCATTTCCGATGGCGAAACCATGGGCACCGAGGGCATGCGGGCCTCGCTGGT
The DNA here is from genome assembly GCA_963756015.1 of uncultured Acidobacteriota bacterium. GTDB lineage: Bacteria > Acidobacteriota > Terriglobia > Terriglobales > Acidobacteriaceae > Sulfotelmatobacter. Next base: position 3,803,803 of record CAVWMB010000006.1, on the reverse strand, counting down.
GAGCCGCGAGTTGATCGCCGATTCGATCGAACTGGTCTGCCGCGGACAATTATTCGACGCAGTCGTATGCGTGGTGGGCTGCGACAAAACCATTCCTGCCGCAGCCATGGCTCTGGTTCGGATGGACCTTCCCGGCCTTGTACTCTATGGCGGCACCATCAAAGCCGGGAGCTACCGCGGCAAGGATGTAACCATTCAGGATGTGTTTGAAGCTGTGGGCGCGAATGCGGCGGGAAAAATCAGCGACCAGGAATTGTACGATCTCGAAAACGTGGCCTGTCCGGGCGCGGGCGCGTGCGGCGGCCAATATACGGCAAACACCATGTCGACGGTAATGGAGATGATCGGACTCTCCCCTATCGGCTTCAACAGCGTGCCCGCGATGGACCCCAAGAAAGATCAGATCGCCTTCGACTGCGGTAAGGTCGTGCTCAACCTTCTTCAGAAAGGGATTCGGCCACGCGAAATTGTGACGCGCGACGCCTTTGAAAACGCGATCGCGTCCGTGGCCGCAACCGGCGGCTCAACCAACGCCGTTCTGCACCTGCTCGCCATCGCACGCGAAGCCGGCGTCGATTTAGAAATCGATGATTTCCAGGCCGTCAGCGAGCGCACTCCCCTGCTCGCCGATCTTAAGCCTTCAGGACGATTCGTAGCCGCCGATATGCACCGGGCGGGCGGCGTGCGCTTGCTAGCCCAACGATTGTTGCAAGGAAAGCTTCTTCACCCTGAGGCGAAAACGGTAACTGGACTTTCTCTGCAGGCCGAGGCCGCAAGCGCCGCGGAAGCTCCCGGCCAGGAAGTGATCGCTTCACTCGAAAAACCGTTGAAGAAGACCGGAGGGCTGGTCATCCTGAAGGGAAACCTGGCGCCTGAAGGTTGCGTGGCCAAGATCAGCGGACATGAGCGGCTAGAGCAGCGCGGACCCGCACGCGTCTTCGAATCGGAAGAAGACGCCATGGCGGCGGTGACCGGCAAGAAAATCCAAGCCGGCGATGTCGTCGTTATCCGTAACGAAGGCCCCAAGGGTGGACCCGGCATGCGCGAAATGTTGAGCGTTACCGGCGCGATCGTTGGCGAAGGATTAGGATCTTCAGTCGCCTTGCTGACTGACGGCCGCTTCAGCGGCGCTACCCATGGATTGATGGCCGGACACGTCTCCCCGGAAGCCGCGCTGGGCGGCCCAATTGCCGCGGTGCGCGATGGCGACATGATCCGCTTCGATGTCACCCACCGCCTTTTGGAAGTTGAGATCGGCGACGAAGTTCTGCGTCAGCGAATGAAAGAGTGGAGGCGACCCCTGCCGCGCTATCCCACAGGCGTATTTGCCAAGTACGCGGCGCTGGTGTCTTCCGCGGCGCAGGGAGCAATTACCCGGCCTCCGAAATAAAAATTGCCACCCGCTCTTGATTCCCTACCAATGAAAGTGGCGGTGAGTATTACTGCTCCGGGGCGAAGTAGCCTTTGCGGGCGCGAACTTGCAGGTCTTTCTTCAGTGCAGAAATTTCAATGGAACGGTAGCGGCCGTCGGCGTCGAAGTCGGCCGGCTTGTAGGAAACGACGTACTGGCTGCGCAACTCATCCTCGATAGCAGCAAATGAATGGGTAATATCTTTCATCTTGAACGGGAAGAAGGCGCGGCCGCCGGTAGCTGCTGCTAGTTGTTCCAGAACCTTGTCGCCGCGCAGAATCAGTCCGCTATCGTCAGTTGAGATGGCGTAAATAATCACTTCAGCGCGCTGCGCCATTTCGATCGCCTGCGCCCGGGAGAATTCGCTCTGATTGTCTTCTCCGTCGCTGACCACCACGATCGCCTTCCGCGCGGGATGTTCCGGACGATCCTTTAGAAATTTTTCTTTGCAGGCGCGGTAGATGGCGTCATAGAGCGCCGTGCCCCCGCCATCTTGCAATCGGTGCACCCCCGCGGAAAGCAGGGAAACGTTGTCGGTAAAATCCTGGGCCATCTGGCTCTGCTTGTTGAAGCCGACCACGAAGGCCTTGTCGAAACCGGTGCGAACCGTCTTCTGCAGGAAGGTTATTGCCGCATCCTGCTCGAAACCAAAACGGCTGTGCACCGATCCGCTCACGTCGATGAGCAACCCGAGGTGCAGCGGCAAATCGGTCTCGCGGCGAAAGTTGATGATCGATTGCGGCGGCTTGTGATCATCAAGGATCGAGAAATCGCTTTGGTTGAGGTCGCGTACGAATTTGCCATGCTTATCGGTGGCAATGAAAAGAACGTTCACTTCGTCAACCCGCTTGTGAATCGTGAGCAGCGGGCCGGACTGAGGATCGTCAGAAGTGGAGGCGGCTCCGTAATCGTTCAGAGCAGCTGCGCCGCTGGTGTAGGCCTGGGACTGAGCGAAACCGGCCGGGGCGCAGGCCAGACTTCCTAGGAGCGCCAGGATCAGCAGCATCGAAAAGCGACCAATGGAGTGCGTGTACTTCATTCCCAAAGAATCCAAAAAATTCCTTCCAGCGAACGCAAACCACACCATCCAACTGATTAGATGCACGCCGAGTGCCGAACGGAGGCCGTCGTTTGCCCTGTCCCAGCTTGACTTTAGAAGGGCATCAAGCCCAGTGCCAAGTTACAAAAGGAGCACACGTTTGGTCATGGCCAACCCAAGACTCACGGTCATCGCTCCAGCAATCACTCTGTACAATTCCTCGATGACATTTATTAACAAGGGTTTAAGATGATGAACCATAGCCACGGAATTTTCGAGCACTACTGCGGAGGAAACCGTTACTGATGAAAACGAATAGAATCATTGCCTTGCTTCTCACGCTTTGCCTGCTAGCCCCCGTTTCATTCGCCGCCAACGACGAGAAGGAAGAGGATCGGGTGAAGGAGGCGGGCGAGGTGATGAAGGAGATTTTGAATATTCCCGACGACATTCCTCAAGACCTCCTCGACAAAGCCGAGTGTGTGGTGATTCTGCCTTCGGTAAAAAAGGGCGCTTTCGGAGTTGGGGGCAGTTACGGCCGTGGAGTGATGGTGTGCCGCAGTGGCGAACACTATACGGGGCCCTGGGGACCTCCGGCTCTCTATGCCCTGGAAGGCGTGAGCATCGGTTTCCAACTGGGAGGCCAGGCCACGGATTTTGTCCTGCTGGTAATGAATCCCAAAGGAGCGCGCTCGTTGCTTTCGAGCAAAGTTAAATTGGGGGCAGACGCTTCGGCCGCCGCCGGTCCCAAGGGCCGAACCGCGGAGGGAGCGACCGACGTGGTGATGGATGCCGAGATTCTTTCCTATTCGCGCAACAAGGGTCTGTTTGCGGGAATATCTTTAGAGGGCTCAACCTTGCGCTCGGATGGCAATGCCAATGAAAAACTCTATGGGAAGAAGTTGACTGCCAGGGAAATTATCGTAGAGCACAAAGTGGGAGTACCGCCCAGCGCCCGCGAATTGGTCTCGCTGCTGGACACGAAATCGCCGAAAAACAGATCTGATCCTAAATCGCTGGAATAGACCGCTAGAATAGGCCGCCGGCCGAGTACCAAGCACGGCCCCGGAATTCGTGGCTTGAGAGCAGGCTGCGGGCTGGGAGTTTTTTCTTTTATGAGCAAAACCCCACCAAACGAGCGGCAACTGGTTCGTTGCGATTGGGCGCGAAGCGAGTTGTTGATTCGCTATCACGATGAGGAATGGGGCGTGCCTGTCCACGACGATCGCACGCTTTTTGAATTTCTCGTTCTGGAGGGTGCGCAGGCCGGATTGAGCTGGGAGACGATTCTCAACAAGCGAGAATGTTACCGCGCAGCCTTTGATGGCTTTAACGCTGAGAAGGTAGCGCGTTACGAGCGGAAAAAGATGGCGCTGTTGCTGAAGAATCCAGGAATCGTGCGCAACCGCTTGAAAATAGCGTCAGCGGTGCGGAATGCCCGTGCATTGTTGCGCGTGCAGGAAGAATTCGGCAGCTTCGACGGCTACGTTTGGCAATTTGTGGGTGGGCGCCCGCGGGTGAATTCGTGGAAGCAACGAAGTCAACTTCCCGCACGAACTCCCGAGTCCGATGCCATGAGCAAAGCACTCCAGAAAAGAGAGTTCAATTTTGTGGGATCCACCATCTGCTACGCTTTCATGCAAGCCGTGGGTATGGTCAACGATCATGTGGTGGAATGCTTCCGCCACGATGCCGTGTAGGGATTGGATTGGCGATCTGAAGAAAGCCTGATTCGATTCTATGGATGGCTTGACCGCCTTCCCGATTTGTCTGAACCGTATCGGAGGTCGTCCAAGATCTCTCATCGGGCATGGTTCTCGTTAGGCGAATACAAGCAACTCTACAATGCAACTCGAAGGCGCACACTGCGGGGAGTGTCTTCTACCGCGTCCCGCAGCGCTTACACATTTATCCGATTATTTTATTGTGACGATGGTTCGCAAGTCGAGGCTTCACCATAATCCCCAAGCAACCGCGTCGAAATATTCCTCTTCCACATTGCTCTAGCGTGTCACAACGACACTTCCGCATCATCTTTTTCAGTAATCCACGCATTGTCTTAATGCTCTCCATCGAACTGTCGAGTTCTGCGAGCTTTCTCCGCGACAGCTTTTTCCAGCGCTCCGATGCCCGAGTGACATTGCCGAACCCGAAAAATAACTGTCGAATTTCATCCAGCGTAAAGCCGCTTTGTCGCGCCCGTTGAATGACTGCGAGCCGGTAAAGGACGGTAGAGTCGTAACGTCTCTGCCCACTCATTCGTTGTGGAGGAGGTAACAATCCGATCCGCTCGTAATAGCGAATCGCAGACGGCTGAAGTCCGAGCTGTCGTGCGACCTCGGAAATCGTTAAATGGGCCACCGCTACATTCTAGACCACCGTCTTCCGAATCGGCCTTCCATCGATTGACAAACAATTACACAAATTCCTCTTGCCTTAAAGTCGACTTTAAGTCGTAAGGTTCCAATAGGCCTCATATTTCGTGATGAAGGCCAACTCCGTTTTCGTGATTTCAGAGGGCCGGGAGAAGGATATGAAGCAAATGAAAAGAAGGTTTGCGTCTCTGCTGTTTCTAGGATGCACTGCGCTCGCTTGTGCACAAACGAGCAAACCTGCGGAGCATGCCGCTATACCGTTATTGAGCGCTAGTGAGGTTATCGATAGCTGGATGTCCATCACCGAAACACACCTCGTAGGCGTCGCTGATGCGATGCCAGAGGACAAGTACTCCTTTGCCCCAAGCAATGGGGAATTCAAGGGGGTGCGCACTTTCGCGGAGCAGATAAAACATGTGGCTTCGAATAACTACCGCATGGCTGCGAAAATCCTGGGAGAGAAACCGACTGCTGATCAGGAGAATGAAGAAGGACCAGATTCAGCAAGAAGTAAAGCAGAAATTGTGAAATACCTGAAGGCTTCGTTTGCGGCCCTTCACAAAGCCGTGGCCACAATCGACGAAAAGAACGAACTGGAAGCACTCAACGGCAGCAGCGGCACCTGGCAGCGGGCTCGGCTTGGGCTCGCAATCGATGCGATCGCCCACTCTTTTAATCATTACGGTCAAATGGTGGAATACCTGCGCATGAACGGCATCGTTCCGCCAGAAAGCAGATGAGCATAGCTTGAAAACGCATTGAGGCTCGACTGAGACGAACGATCAGGATACCGAACCGCAGGGAGGCGGAAAACACATGAAGACGCGTCTAATGGTCGTTTTGACAATCGCGGCGCTCCTCGGACCCGCATACTCGCAAGATACTGGCTCGCGCCCGGCTGCGACATCAGCAAAACAGAACTCACCTTTTGCGTGTGACCGGCTGGCTCTTACTCCGGCGCAAAGGAAGCGTCACTTTGACGAGCTAGGCCCGACCTTGCGCTCGATGAAGAAAAGCATTCGAGAGTTAGACAATGGATATGAATTCCAGTTTGCCCCCGATCTGGCCACGGTTCAGTTGGTGGCGGAGTGGGCGGCTGGAGAACGGTTGTGCTGCCCTTTCTTTAATATCGAGCTGCGCATGGAATCGGAAGGAGGCCCCACGTGGTTACGCCTAACGGGCAGAAAAGGCACGAAAGAATTCATTCAGGCAGATGCCGCGGCGTGGATTAAGAAATAAAACAGATCCGGCCGGTTTCCCGATCGTTCGTTGCTCGGCTCGCATTATTGTATCGGTGGAAATAAATGAAAAAAACCGAACAAAACGCTAATCTAGTCCAATTGGGAGTGCAAGGACTAAGAAATGCGGAAAGGCTTCACCAGAAAACCACAGGCGGACGAGCCCGCGACGCCAATCAAGAACTACATCACGCGGAGCGGGCTCGAGCGCCTCAAAGATGAGCACCGGTTTCTGCTCACCCGGGAACGCCCGGCGGTGACGGAAGTGGTGGCGTGGGCTGCCAGCAATGGCGATCGCAGTGACAACGCCGACTACCGCTACGGCAAGCGGCGGCTGCGGCAGATCGATGGGCGGATTCGCTTTCTCACCAAGCGAATCGAAGCCGCGGAAGTGGTGGACCCGGAAGCTCCGAGACCCCGCTCGAAAGGTCCGGGGCAGGCGGCGACGAGGGCATTTTTCGGAGCGACCGTGCGCTATGCCAATGCCGCGGGCGCGGAGCGAGAGGTGAGTATCGTAGGCACCGACGAGATCGATCTCAACCGCAACCACATCAGTTGGGTGTCACCTCTGGGGCGCGCGTTGATGAAGTCGGCAGCGGGTGACAACGTAGTCCTTCAACTGCCGGGCGGTACGGAACACCTCACCGTCTTGAAAGTCAGTTACGAGCGCATTCCTGTGGAACCGTTCCGTGAACCAGCTGGATCCGAGGCCTTGGCAAAGGGACATCCTCGGCGGGGCTAATCCGCCTGACGAAGGTTAGCGAGACAGCAGGCACGGGAAAAGATTCCGTCTGACGGGACGTACCCCGTTTCACAAGCGCCTACGAATAGGTCCCCGGCGCCTAATGTCCAATCGGCGGCTGGCGGATGATTTTCTCAGCTCACCTTTTCATTCGAAGCCTCAAATCCAAACCGTATTGCCGCCTCAAGTACATCAATGTTTATGTCTTTTAGGGTTTTGAACTTAATGCAATACCCGCTCACGCTCGCCTTGCCTAGTTTTTTCCCATAGGTTTTGGCCAAGTATGTCTTGTCTTTGAGACCAAGGATGTAGACAGAGATTCCAGTTGTGTTTGCGCTCATGCCAATTTGAAAAAACTCTTTCGTTTTTCCGTTCGCATATTTGATCGTGTGCAATCCATAACCTATCGTTGGGTTGCTGACAGTTTTATTTTTACTATCTTTACCATCGGAGAACCATAATTTACATCCTGGTAACACTTGAAGTGTGAGCAGGTGCAACTCTTGCATGTTGCTGCGTTTTGGTTCAGGTTGGCTGGTAATGTACTTTGTGATTTGTTCTTGTACGTTCATAGAAACCGCGATCTCCCATTTGACGGGTTGTTCGTGGTGTAAAACAAAAGTTGTAGGCCATTTCCATGATTGTATTCCCGACGGTCGGATATCCACATCAGTCGGGTATCACCTCTGGGGCGCGCGTTGATGAAGTCGGCAGCAGGTGACAACGTAGTCCTTCACGTGCCGGGCGGCATAGAATACTTGCCGTGCTGGAAGTGCGTTACCAGCGCATTTCTGTGGAACCGTTCCGTGAACACATTCGCCCGATGCATTTGAAACACGCTGCGGGGGGGCGCGATGCAATCGATTATCGGCTCACCAGCCAAGACGCAAATCGCAGCCAGAGATTGCTGCCGCCGATAAACATGAATGAAGGCAAGGACGACAAAAGCGCCGCGCCGCCCCACCCAAAGGCTGGGTGCAGGCGGTTATGTTTGATTCCGTCATAGGCAATACACGCAAGGGGAGGAAGTTCGGTAAGCGCCACGAGCCCCCACAGGCCGGCTGCGTCAAACAAAAAAGGGATGCGTCCGATCGCCGGAAGCAGCAGGCTGCAAGATGCCAGGACCATTAAGCGTTTGTGAATATCTGTGCGGCGTCTGAAATATAGCGCCATAGTGACGAATACGAGGAACATGATGCTAGTTCCGAAATCCAACGCTAGAGGACGAACTCGTAGCCTTGTGAGAGAAGCTGGATCAGTAAGATAGATCCTTCTACCGGCGTGAAAGGCGACTCCAATTGCTACACATGCTCCGATGGGGGCGAGAATCGCTCCCAGGACTCCCAGTCGACGATGCAGATCGATGCGATTCCGTGCGATGAGACGAGCCTGAATGAAAAACAGCACGAACCATAGCGTAAAAATCAGCCCGTGGATGTGTAAATAAAATGGGAGAGCACGAGTTCCAAACAGAGTCTTCAAATAATAGGTTTGGGCGAAGCCCGCAAAAACAATCAGGAACGTAGCGATTGCAACCCGTGTGTAGAAGCTGGTGCGTTTTTTGGCAGGATATTGCATCGACTCAGAGTTCATAGAACGCTCGGCTCCAGTCACATGCGCACAAATTATAGCTCGCACCCGGTGATGGCGGGCGCGAGGGACTCGGAGACGGGAAAATACGGGGGCAGACAGTGGACCTACCCCGCCGCACAAACCCCTACGAATAGATTCCCGGTGCCTCGTGTCCAAGCTTCTGCACGTACTCCACGTACGACCCAGGATAAATAGTGGGATGGCGGTCGGTCCCGCTCTCGCCCCCCAGTTCCAGCACACGTGAGCCGAGACCGCGAAGGAACATGCGGTCGTGCGACACGAAGATCATCGTGCCTTCAAAATTCTTCAGCGCGTCCACCAGCATCTCCTTGGTCGCAAGATCCAGGTGGTTAGTCGGCTCATCGAGCACCAGAAAGTTCGGCGGGTTGTAGAGCATGCGCGCCATTGCCAGTCGCGACTTTTCTCCGCCGGAGAGTGCGCGGATCTTCTTGTCCACGTCGTCGCCGGAAAACTGGAATGCTCCCGCCAGGTTCCGCAGCGACCCGATACTGTCCTGGGGAAAATCCTGTTGCAACTGTTCGGCGACGGTGAGATCGGGATTGAGCACGTCCAGCGATTGTTGCGCGAAGTAGCCCATATACAGGCTGGCGCCGAGCCGTACGCTTCCGGCATCTGGAGCACTGGCCCCGGCAATCATTTTAAGAAGCGTCGTCTTACCTGCGCCGTTTCTTCCCATGACGGCCCAGCGTTCTCCGCGCCGGATGGTGAGGTTGAATCCTTCATAAATCACACGCGGGCCGTAACTCTTGTGCAGATTCTCAAGGACGGCCACCTGTTCGCCAGATCGCGGAGGCACGCGAAAATCGAACTTCACTACTTCTCGTTTTTTGGGCAGTTCGATCTTCTCGATCTTGTCCAGCGCTTTAATCCTGCTCTGCACTTGTGCCGCTTTGGCGGCGTGCGTTCTGAAACGATCGATGAAGCGCTGCTCCTTTGCAAGCATGGACTGTTGCCGTGCAAACGCTGCCTGCTGATTGCTCTCTCGGATCGCGCGCTCGCGCTCGTAGAAGTCGTAGTCACCCGAGTAGGTGATGATTTCGCCGCCATCGATCTCCGCAATCTTTGAGACCAGACGGTTCATGAACTCGCGGTCGTGCGAGGTCATGAGCAACGCGCCAGGAAATGACTTGAGGAACTGTTCGAGCCAGATGATGGATTCGATGTCGAGGTGGTTTGTCGGCTCATCCATCAGCAACACATCCGGCATTCCGAGCAGGACCCGCGCCAGCGCGACGCGCATTTTCCATCCGCCGGAGAGAGCGCCGACGTCGCCGTCGATCTGATCGTCTTTGAATGTCAGACCATGGAATCCCAGACCGTGGAGCACTTCACGGGCTTGCGATTCGAGCGCATAGCCACCTAAATGCTCGTACTCCTCCTGAACGTGACCGAAGCGATCAAGAATGCGGTCCATTTCGTCAGCCTTGTCAGGGTCGGACATTTCCCGCTGCAAGGCTTCGAGTTCGTGGTGTAGATCGCCGACGCGTCCGCTCCCTGCGATCGCTTCATCCAGGACCGAGCGGCCCCGCATTTCCTCGACGTCCTGGCGAAAGTAGCCGATCGTCAATTTCTTGGGGACAGAGACCGCGCCCTCGTCGGGAGTTTCCTCGCCGACCACCATACGGAACAGCGTTGTCTTGCCCGACCCATTGGGACCGACCAATCCGACTTTTTCGCCGGGATTCAACTGAAACGAAGCGTCCACGAAGAGCAACTGCTTGCCATACTGCTTATTAATGTTTGAGAAAGAGATCATTTTGAAGGAGCAACTTGCGGCACGGCGCCTCTTCTCTAGTGTAGCCCGGCCAGAAAATTGCCCGCCAACGCGGACATGTTGGATTGCTGAAGGTTTACCGGTTAGTCAGCCAAAAACAGCCCGCAAGGTATAAACTCCGGTCGGATGCGGCAAAGACGGCGCGCTGAAATCCCCCCCAGGCGGCGTAGAGAGAGGGGTCGAGATGACTGTGCAGGAGCAGTTTGGGCAGATTGATGTCTACTTGTTCGACCAGATTCTGCGAGGGAATATTTCGCCAGGGATGCGGGTGGTGGACGCGGGGTGCGGCGGAGGGCGGAATATTCAATATCTGCTGCGCGAGGGATATGAAGTGTTTGGCGTGGATGTAAGCTCCGAAGCCGTGGCGGCGGCGCGGAAGATGGCGAGTGAACTGGCGCCGGGACTGCCGGCTGAGAACTTCCAGGTGGTGGGCGTGGAGGCGATGCCGTTCGCGGATGGGTTTGCGGACGTGGTGGTGTGCCACTCGGTGCTGCACTTTGCGCAGGATGAGGCACAACTGGAGACGATGGTACGAGGGCTGTGGCGGGTCCTGCGGCCTGGCGGGATGCTGTTCTGCCGACTGGCGTCGACGATTGGGGCGGCACAGGGTATGGCGTTTGAGGCAGTGGGCGGGAGGCGGTTCCGGATGTCCCACGGCGCGGAGTGGCTGCTGGTGGATGAAGCGCTGTTGATGGAACTGACGCGCCGTCTGGACGGGGAGCTAGTAGATCCGCTGAAGACGACCGTGGTGCAGGGGCAGCGGTGCATGACGACGTGGGTGGTGAAGAAAAAAGCACCGCCAGGCGGGGAGCAGAGGGCATTTGTGAGCTCGGGGATGCCGGCGTTGGCGAGGAAGCTGTGAATCGATCCGAAGAAGTTCGCTTCGATTTGGTGCTCTTAATTTGCTAGAAGGATCTGAGCGGCGGCGAACCGTTCTGCTTGTGAGGACGTATGCACGTGTGAGTGGTAGAATCTCGAACGAGCGCCCTCTCTTATGATTTGACAATGGGCTCTGAGACCGAGAATCGCCGGTATAGCGCTTCACGGGCGGGGACGAGAAGCTGTGGAAATCACCGAAACTTTCACGGTTTGTTAGGCGGTTTCACATCTGCTGCCTTGAGCACTGCAGTGAATTAGTAGAGAGACTTCCTTAGAATCATGCACTTCCACGAAGTGCCGGGATGGCGGAACTGGCAGACGCAGCGGACTCAAAATCCGCCGACCTTCGGGTCTTGGGGGTTCGACTCCCCCTCCCGGCACCACGAATTCTCATTTGTTTTGAGAGAGCTACGAGCGGAGAAAGCATATTCGTAACGGCCTCTTTCTCTGTGGAAAACTTGTCACTGTAGTAAAACTGTAGTAATTTTGACGGATTCGTGCCTCTGTAGAGCATATTCAGCCCGCATTCCTTCAAGTTTTCTCACCGCATTTCTGCGGTACTCGTCAATTGCTTTGGAATATTTCTGCAAATCCCTGGGAGTTGTGGCCAATCATTTGAGCGACGAAGAGGTCAGACACTCCCGCCGCACTTAAACGACTGGCGAAAGTATGGCGGAGATTGTAAATCCAGAAATGATCGATGCCGGCATCCTTCAGTGCCTTTTCCCATGCGTGCCGGATATCATTCCTCGGTTTTTCAGGGGTCCACATGTTAGGAAAAACAAACGGTGAGAATTTTGGCCCATGCATCTCGCGCCAACGTACTAGTTCATTTCTGCACCGTGCCGTGAGCGGGATATTTCTGATGCCCGCTCGTGTTTTCGATTCTCGGACTCAATCGAATTATTGGCGAAGTTAATTGCTTCCCACATTAGAGCCAGTGCCTCGCGGTGTGACCTCATCCCTGTTTCGAGAATTAAAACCACAAGTACACGAAGGAAGGGGGCGCAACGGCCAAGATCCTCTCCTCCTCTTCGAAAGTGAGGATGTGCGGTTGCCGCTGATTCTTCTGCTTGAGGAAATCGACCTCGAGGAAAGGATTCCGAGAAATCAGACGTTTGCGCTCAGCAAGTCGAATCATGCGTCTAGGACTCGAAGGTCGTGGTTGATCGTCGCTCGCTCTACACCCTCGGACAACCGCGTTTCTTTGTAGTCTCTCAATGCGCTCCGCAGAGATGTCTGAAACTCGTGCCTCCAGTGAATGCAGTCTTCAGTTTGCTGACGGAAGAACCATATCGCTTGCGGGTGTTCGGATGCGTCACTTTTGCGAGAAAGTCGTCGGCCCAATCCTCGAAGAGTGGAGGAGAAGATTTCGGCAGATAATAACGACGCTCGAATACCTCGGTTTCCCACCGTGAGAGTAGTTGATCGGCCTTGCGCTTGTTCGATGTATGCGTGCTCTTGCACACTTGGCAGCCGTCGACCGTCACGGCCATCATCCAGTTCAACTACCAGCGCGTTTGTAGAGGGTGCCCATTAAATGGTCAGAGTGCGATCCGGTTTTTTCCGCACAGAGTGTGTACCGTCCAGACCGATAGGCCGTATTTCGCGGCCAGCGTCCTGAAGGGTGCTTTGGTCTGCGCTCGCTCCCTACGAAGATTCGCGTCATCCTCCGCCGCTGTTAGCACACGCAAGAGGCGGACGTCCGAGGCGTGTCCCTTAGCACGCTCCAGCTGTCTATGCCTGCGCTGACCCTCTCGCCCATTCGAATCCGTTCTTGCTTAGCCATGGTCGCCAGCAAGGAAATCACAACATCTTTGAAGGTGCCGCAGGAATCCAAGATACGGCTCAGTGAAACTTTTATAGCCCACCTGGTAAGACGTCAGGCGTTCGAGATATTGCAATGTGGCAAGTGTCCCTTCACGCGTCAAGCGATCGAGGGACCAGAAAAGAAGCAACGAAAATTTGCGCTGCGAAGCATGCAACATCATCTTTTGAAATTCGCCCCGCACACATATGGCGGCCACTAGCACAGGTCCTCTACAGCGGTTTGGCGCGCGAACTTGACTTGAATCGTTCAACCCTCGATGCTGGCGTCGTTCTGCTTGAATCGGCATCGGCGTTTCTGAGCTCATTCAAGAGTTGCTGAACGTCGCTTTCCCTGAAACGCACACATCGTTTGCTCAAACGAACAACCGGCAGACGGCCCTCACCAAGCCATCTGTAGACACACGTGGGGGTGATACGAAGCCGTTCTGCCAATTCCCGAACAGTGAGCAATCGATCCATATAGGGGTGTCCTGCCAGCAAAACTTGCAAAACTAAAAAACTAGAAAAGATCTATTTTCCATGCCGATAGATGATCTCTTTGCCAGTGATCGGATGGAAAATCCGAACCGTCTCTTTCAAATGCAATTTCCGAAAGAGCCGCTTCGGGTCGGGCACGAAGCGTGGCGCCGGCACGGCCAGGTACTCTTTGAGATTTCGCTTTTTCGGGTTCATTTGACCGTGTAATGACGCCTGCCTTTGCCGCATTGCTTAGCATCCGATAGGCACGATTCTTCGAGACTCTGAAGAGCGCGAGCAACGTCTTTTGCTCTCCACTGGCTTCCCCGTCTGGGCAGAAAGACGGTCAACAAGGTCCCGAGTTGACTCATTCACGCCTTTTCGCAGACGAAGGCTCTCAACGAAGACGTGATCAAAAATCAAAGCTGCCATTGCGAAATCAGCGAAATTCTACTGTTAGCCGATTCTCCTTTGACTTCCCGCTTTTGAAAAGATCGAATCAAGCAAACCGTTCGGCATGCCTCGATAAAGGCGGGAAAGTAGCGTCTAACACGCAGATCCCCAACGAAAAGGCGATTGGTCACTTCGTCGAACCACTCGGGCAGGTCGATTTCGGTTCCCATCTTGTTTTCCAAAAACCGTTGAACCATGTGCCAAGTCCTTAGCTCCTCCTCACCAAGAATCGTGGTCTGCCGTGTATAGGACTTCGCGATCCTCCGTGTCTGCTCGGCGGTTTCATTGAGCGAGATCGTTATATGTCTAGTGGCATCATCGAGGTCAAGCTGCCTTTTGCCTGTCGAGATCGCCGCTACCGGTCCGTAAGCTACGTATTCCCTAGTCGAGAGCTTCCCAGCCTTCCAACTGGTAACGTAACGAGTTATTTTGTCTTCGCTTATTAAGAGTCGCAGGGGATGCACATTCCCGACTGTTTCGTTTCGTTCGGGTATATAAACGACCTTGTGGGCCAATCGATCACCCATGTAACTCCAAGCCGTGTCGGAGACGCTGGCGATATCTACGATGGCGTCCTTTGGCAATAATCGGAATATTCTTTTAATCAAGAAATTCTTGCCAGCCGAACTCGGACCTTTCTCAAATACGTTCAAGGGGTGCGGAAGTATCCGAGACGACGCTCCCGTGTACACCACGAGTGCGTTTTCTTTTTCGCCGACCAGGCCATCTTTCTCCAGCGCATTCAGCAACTCGTTGAAGAACCGCGGGGATCGCAGCAGCGCCTTGGCCTCGCGCTCCGCTCTCCTCCGTTCAGACCTACTCACTTTTTGTTTGTGCCGACTCACAGGGCATCCTCAAACTGTCGAATCCACCTGGTGAACGCACGATGGATCTTTTTGTTAATGGCATGAGGCAGGAGAAAGCGATGGAAATTCGTGACGCCATGTCTTCGCAGATAGTGGCGCAAGCGAGATAGTGAGCTTCTTCGTTGCCGGGCTCCGGCGATTATGGCTTTGCTATCACGCTTTCGCATCAGATGTTGCTCTAAGCGATCCCAATCGAGGGTGACGAACTGAAAGTGCTTGGGACAAATCGTGCCTGGCAAGCCGTCAAAATCGTCCAGGCTGGAAATCTCTTCACGGCGCAAGAGTGGCGAATGGGCCTCCACTTCCACACGGAAGCCCACTTTCGGTTTTTCGTAACAGCGGACGAATTTGTCACACTTTCGACCGCCCCAATATAGGATTGGATTTTCGTTTTCTTTGTGCACGACGACTCTTTCCGAAAATGGCGTGACGGCGCACGAATTTGCTATCCACGCCGGTGGAAGGGCTGAAGTCTATGGCAACCTCGATTATGAGAAAGCGGTAATAGCGACAATGGCCCAGCACATTATCGATTTGTTTATGAGAGAGGCCACCCTACCCGCGGGGCGTTGCTGATACCATTTCCCGATGGCCAGCGAGAACTCGCAAACCAACTCGCGACCTGTGCAGTAGAACAACGATCCTGCTGGGACGATATAGGCACAGATCTTGTCCGGGTCCTTTTCCGGTATTTCATCGCGCAAGCCCGTTTCTATGAACCGCATCGCCCGGTGAACGTGCTGATCGTAGATGGGAAAGCGCGCGGGCTGCCAGCAATGAAGCCAGAAGATCCTAAAGATCGCGCCACCTTTGCCCTATGCATCGCACGATGATGTGTGGGCTTCGTCTTTCGCGCGCCATAGAGACCAACAAATTCCGGACGAGGAATCGCGTTGTATAATCCGGAATTCCCCAGAACTTATGGTCACTACCCTTTTCCTTTTGTGATTAAATCGGTCTATGTCGCAGACTGTTAGGAGCTATTTCCAAAGCGGGGAGGCACAGAAGCGAGCGTTGAAGGCGTGCCGCGATTTCCTGGGCGCGAAGGACTGGGGCGTGGGAGAGAGATTGGACCTTTACGAAATGTCCCGCCGGGCGTTTGGTGCGGGGCTGCCGGCGGACGCTGCGATAAGCCTGTATCGCCAGATTTATGATCAGCTCGTGCGTCCTGCCCGTGCTGGCGGCTGGGGCATCGGTCGCAACGCGGCTGGTCCCCTTTGGACTGCCGAGCAAACATTTGTGAACATCAAAGCTGGGTTCTCGGACTTTTCCTGGGGTGGCCCGATAGACCTGCTCAACTTCCGCAACGGCAGTGCTCAGTCGAATCTTTTGCCTAGCCTTGAGCGAATGAGAGGTTTTAAACCGGTCGCAGACTGGCCGACGATGGCAATTTCAAAAGTGCTGCACTTCTACAACGCGGAGTTATTTCCCGTCTATGATAGCGAAGTTATTTGGAAGAAAGTGCTGACGCGTTTCAAAGATGAGTTCAGAGACTTCTGCCTAGCCTTTAGCCGACCGTGGGATTTCGGAGACACCCCAATGTTTTACAGGAATTACATGAGCTGGGGGGCATATTTGTTAGCGCATGCGCATCCTCAATTCATGAAGGGCTTCGAGAGATGGCTTGCCGAACAAACAAGCGCGAATCTGTCGATGCGAAACTTCGACGCTTCACGGTTGTTCGCTACTGCTTATGAGTACACGATAATTGGCGCATACGCGGAGTCGTAAATTTTCTTGATGTTGGGGTCGTCAATGGACGCTATTTTTAAACCTTGGAGGGGCAAGAAATTCAGCACTACAAAGCTGTTGATTCTCAGCGAGTCAGCCTACAACTGGCGCGATGACGGACAGCTCCGAACTCCTTCTCCCCAACACCCCAAGACATCCCTTCTCTGGAATATTAAGAACTTCGGCAAGGTCCGGTATTTTACTCAGATGAGTCGGGCGCTTTGCGGAAGCAAGAGCCCTGCGGTTGAGGAGATGCTGGCCGCGTGGAATGAATACGCCTACAGCATCTATGTACAGGGTACCGTCGGCTTCGGCCCTCGAAGCAGGCCTACCCAAAAACAATTTCGAGATGCTCGACCCCACTTCCTCAAACTACTTGAGAAAACTCGCCCGCTGAAAGTCATCGTCACTGGCAGGACCTTGTGGAACCAGATGCCATCCCCTTCTGTCCAGTGCAGGGATCGAAAGGCGTATAAGCTCTCAGATGGAACTCTAGTTTGGTGCTTGGCTATTCCACATCCAGCAAACCGAGTCACTGGATTTAATTGGAGAAGGCTTAATAGGCGTATCTGCCACTTCAACTCAGCCAAATTGCCACGGCGAAATTAGGGCACCACCCTTCCGCAGGGTCCCCATTGTTAGGCCAGAGCGAAACACTGTAGTAAAACTGTAGTAGTTCCATGTTCAGAATGGGTCATCTTGGATCAAATCGGTGCAACTTGCGGTTCTAGTAACCCGTTGAGAAATATAGTAGAGTATAGAATTTTCCTAACGGTTCAGAACCCACTGTGGAACTCAAAATCCGCCGACCTTCGGGTCTTGGGGGTTCGACTCCCCCTCCCGGCACCAGCACAAAGCACTGATAATAAGCAGACGTAGCTCCCACCTCACCGCATGGGTTGGCTCGTACGTCAGACGCAGCGGACTCTGTGCCTATGTAGCCTGGGAGTTAAAAGCTATCCCACTGGAAAAAGAGCGGTTTATCTACAGAATGCTATTGAGCACAGATTACATACCTGTTACAGAGTTTTAGATCCCGCACCAACGCAGTGCAGACGATGAAAGACCCTTCTGTTCGGTTTAGGCAGCACAAATCCACGCTGGTAGTGCGCGGATCTTCAACTCAGAGAAACTTGACGAGCGCGTCTATCGTCTCTTGCGGTCGCTCTTCCATCAGCCAGTGACCACATCCTTGCAGTTCGATTACCTTGACATCGGTAGCCACGCGCTTCATTTGGGGGCTAAGGATCGCGGCGCTTGCCTTTTCCCCTGCAATCGACAGGACAGGCATGGTTAACTGAGTTTGTGCCATTTGAGCGAAGTCTTTTGCTGTGTCGGGCCACGAAGCAAAATACGCCCACCCGGCTCGCATCCGGCCTGGTCGAGAATAGGAAGCAACATACGCCGCGCGGTCTCCTTCCGGAAGCGAATGAGTTCCGTCCGCAGCTAAGTCGTTCCAGAAATATGCGAAGTAGATTTTCTCCCGGCCTTGCACCAGCGCTTCAGGAGTGGGGCCGTGAAACCGAAAGTGCCAAAAATCTGGGCTGTCATAAGCCAATTCCCATCCCTCCACTCCGGGTAGAAAGGCGTCCATTACCACGAGTTTTTCCACCTCACTCGGGAACTGCGCTGCGTAAGCGTATGCGACCATCAGTCCAATGTCGTGTCCGACAACCCTTGCTTTGCTGATGCCGAGTGATTTCATCAGGGCGTGGATGCGAATGGCCGCGGCCTTCATATCGAGGCCGTCTTTGGGAATGTCGGAATCGCCAATTCCCGGCAGGTCGGGTGCAAAAACGGTGAACTTATCGGTGAGCTTCGGAATCAACGGCCTCCACATCCGTGAGGTTTGCGTATAGCCATGAAGCAGGATGACGGCAGGTCCGTGGCCGGCTGTGAGGTAGTGAATCTTGATTCCGTCGACCTCGCCGAAACGAGATTCAATCGCGACGGAAGCGGGCTTGGTTGGGCTCATGGCTGCAACGGACGTCACAACGGACGTCACAAGGAGAAAAGCCAGGAGTCCTGTCTGAAGTTTCGTACGCGCTCTCATCGGTTTCCCTCCACACATGACGATTCTTTCTGTGGGCAATCTAAACTCACGTCCCATTTGAATGATTCCAGACTATAGAGTCTAGAATCACACCTGTCAACCTCGCACGGTTGTAGACTAGACAGTCCAAATATGGCACGACCCAAGGAGTTCGATCCCGAGCGCGCGCTAGCCAAAGCGATGCATCTTTTCTGGCGTTTGGGGTACGGAAATACGTCTCTCGAAGCGCTGATGAAGGAGATGGGAATCGCCAAGCAGAGCCTCTATGACACATTTGGAAACAAGCGCACCTTATACCTGAAAGCGCTCACGCACTACCGGGATCAGACCAATAGCCAGGGGCAGATGATGTTGAATGAGACTCCCTTGGTAAGAGACGGTTTTGCGAAACTTTTATATGGGATTGCGGCTGAGACGCGGGAACAACATGGACGAGGCTGTCTGTTGTTGAGCGCCAATCTGCAGCGTGACGTGAAGGACGCAGTCATCAGGGACTTCTTGCGTGATAATCAGGCGCGAGTGGAAGCAATCTTTCGCGAGGCTCTGGTGAGAGCGCGAAAGCAGGGAGAATTGTCGCCTCAGCACCATCCTGCCGCTTTGGCGCGCTTCTTCATCGTGACGATTCAAGGCATGAGGTCGACGGCCAGGCTCAAGTCAGACAGAAAAGCATTGGAACAGGTGGCTCGAGTCGCACTCGGCGTATTCAATTCGTCGAATCCCGTATGATATTCGGAAGGAAAGGAATCAAGCTCCGTCGTCCTTATTCTTGTCGTACATCAAAACTCGACTTCACCGAATCTAGGGTCAGAGACAGAGACAATTCATGGAGAGAGCGGTGGAATCTCCCACAAAAGCCTATCAGGAGACAAACCGGCGTATGCCGCAGTTGCAGCAATAAACGCGGCCATTAATGCGCTTGCCAAAGCGTTCGCAGAGCAGGGAATCAAAGACGGAGTTCAGGTCAACAGCGTATCGCCGGGAGCAGTGATGACGGGGCGGCGGCAAGCATTCTTCGAAAAGTGGGCGCTGACCACAATCTTACCGTGGAAGACGCCATCAAGAGATTTTCGGAGCAGGCCGGTATCAATCGCTTTGGGACGCGGAAGAAATTGCCAACCTGATGAGTTATCTCGTGTCTCCCGCAACAACGTGGGTGACTGGCGCTGCGGTGCGGATAGACGGCGGAGAGATCAAAGGAATTTAGGATATGGAGAAATCAATGGAGCGCGGAAATTTTCTTGGGGGTCTCACCGCTACATCTTTCGGTGCATTGCTCGAGAACACTTTCGGAGAAACTGCGAGAACACAGCACTCAAGTCAAACGGGAGCAATGATGGCCGGGCAGGATTCGTTCGAGACCTCGCAAGTTGAAGTTTCGGGAAACACTATCTTTGTCCGCCGTTACGGAAAAGGGGCCGCCATTCTGCTGGTACACGGGTTCCCACGCACTGGCTTGATGTGGCGTTTCCTGGCGCCAAAGCTTGCCGAAACTCATACCGTGATCTGCGTCGACCTGCGATCGTACGGCCGCAGCGGAATTCCCGCTTCTACAGATGACCACTACCCTTACTCAAAGCGTGCCATGGCAAAAGAGTTGGTTGCAGTAATGGCCAAGCTTGGCTTTCCGACATTCGCGCTGATCGGCCACGATCGCGGAGGGCGCGTCAGCTACCGTATGGCTCTCGACCATCCGAAAAGCGTAGAGCGTCTTGCGGTGTTTGACGTGATTCCGATTTTCGAAGCTTGGAACCGCTCCGACGCGCGCTTCGCTCGAACATACTGGCCCTGGATTTTGTTGTCGCAAAAAGATCCACTTCCTGAAAGCTATCTCCTTGGCGCGCCCGAAGCTGTGTTTCATAATCCGTTCGGACAAGGTTCCTTCGGCCCGGAGATTCTTGCCGAATATGTCTCGACGTATCGCGATCGATCCCGCGTGCACGGAATCTGCGAAGAGTATCGCGCCGCAGCGACGATTGATGTCGAACACCACCGTATGGACAAAGAAGCTTCCAAAAAAATCGAATGCCCGATGCTGCATCTCTGGGCCGAGGGTGGCCCGCTCGACACTTTCTATGAGAAAGATGGCGGCCCACTTGGCATTTGGCGGCAGTGGGCTCCGCGAGCGCACGGACAATCAATCAAGGGTGGCCACTTCTTTCCCGAAGAGAACCCTGACGACACTTTGATTCTAGTCAAGCAGTTCCTCTCTGCTTGAGCACATCATCGTTCGAAGCGAGTGGAGCATAGCTCAAGGGGTCGCAGTGACGACGGCTAAGAGCCTTGGGAGGCAAAACGCATGGTGGCATGGAACCGCGTGAGGCGACGTGATGTGTTGCGCGTAATACGTGAATACGATCGGCTTGGCGCGGAGGAGTTCTTCGCCAAGCATGGTTTCGCTCCTACCACGACGTATGAGCTCGTCTTCGATAAACACCGCTATCCGCCGAAAGCGTTATTGGGGGTAGCTTTTGAGTTCGCGACTGGACACCGCCTTAAGTCCGGCGATTTCGAAGGCGGGAAGACCGGTGCGGTAAGCGTACTCGGAAAGCTGGGATTCACGATCGAGGAAAAGCGACGACCAGCCAAATCGAGCTGATACGTGTGTCTGTTGCCTTCGGCTCTTTCTGATGGGCTTGAGAGGTGCACTCAGAATCGGCGGCTACGCTCCCGATTTCGAACTCTTCAATCAGGATCACATCGAGGTGTCGTCGAAAGATCTGCTGCGAAAGGGTCCGATGATCGTGAGTTTTTTTCGCGGACACTGGTGACCCTACTGCAACATGGAGCTGGAGGCTCTAAAAGAAATTGACTCTGAAGTGCAAGAGTTGGGAGCGCGAATTGTGGCTCTCACTCCGGAACTGGAGCGATACACGCGCGCTGCATAAGAAGCTCAATTTGCCTTTCGATATTCAGCGATCTTCATCTCAAGATCGCTGAGCAATTCGCTGAGCAATTCGGCCTGGTATTCACCTTTCCGGATTATTTGCGAGATCTCTACCGGTCTTTCGGGAGCACGCTCGACAGATTTCACGACGAATCGGAGTATCGCTTGCCAATGCCGGCTCGTTACATCATTGATTCGAACCGTTTGATCCGGGCAGCGGACGTCAACGCCGATTACACGGTTCGGCCTGAGCCTTCGGAAACGTTAAGGCTTTTGAAAGCGACAGTGGACTAACGAAATCGGAGAGGAGAGTCGATGCCAACACTTCAAACTGGCTAGCTTTCGGCTTATCGCAGTCTGAGGCTTTTGACTTCTGAACTCCATCGGCGAGTCGGCGGATTCTTTCGTAGTCATGGATATCATGCACCTGCCCCTTGGGAACATACATAATCTGAAGGTTTCGTGAACTTCACTTAATTTTGGGGCACCCGGACCTCCATTCAGAGCTGCCCTATGAAGGTCTGGGTCCAGCCTTCGGTGCGGAGCCAACCTCTATAAACCTGCATATTCTCAAGAGTTTTCTAAGGCATAGACCCATTTTCGCCAACCAGCATCTAAATTGTTAAAGGATGAGGTCCAAATGCGGCGGATTTGACCGCAAATATCTTCTGGTCAGAAAACGGAGGATAAGCAGGAAGGATTTGGCATGAAAATAAATACTTTTAAGAACAGGCTTCTGGCATGTGCAGCTTCGTGCTTGGTTGCGTTGGCGATGAATCCGGCGCAGCTAGGGTCTCTCGCCTACGGGCAGGATGAACCGCCGGCTCAGACGCAGCCGCCTCCGCCGGACCAACCGCAACCCTCCCAGCTAACAGCGCAGCAGTTGCAAGAACTGGTTGCGCCGATCGCGTTGTATCCGGACGCGCTGGTTGCCCAGATTCTGGCGGCGTCGGCTTATCCGACCGAGATTGTTGAAGCCGAACGCTTTCTTCAGGGGAATCCCGACCTCAAAGGAGAGGCCCTAGGCGCCGACGTCGACAAACAGGATTGGGATCCCAGTGTGAAGGCTTTAACCCAATTTCCGTCCGTGCTGGCAAATATGGATAAAGATCTCTCCTGGACATCGGAACTGGGGGATGCCAATTACAACCAGCAGGCTGACGTCATGAACGCAATTCAGTTCATGCGTGACAAGGCGAAGCAGGCGGGAAATCTAAAAAGCACGCCGCAGCAAAACGTGACAACTGAGGGAGACGACATCGACATTCAGCCGGCGAATCCCGATGTGGTGTACGTGCCTGAATACAATCCGCAGTTTGTCTACGGGTATCCGGTAGGACTGTGGCCGGGTTTCTATCCCTGGTGGGGCGTTGGCGGGCCTTATCTTTCTTTTGGAGTGGGGTTTGGTATCTCGCCTTTCTTTGGCTTTGGCTGGGGCTGGCATGGATGGGGATTTAACTGGCACCACGGCGGGCTCTTTTACGGTGGCCGTCCTTACGTCTTCCATAGCCATGCGTTTTACGACCGCAACGCGTACTTCCACGGAAGTTACCGCGGTGGCCCGGGATTTGCACGCGGTGATCGGAGCTTCCGAGGATATGCTGGCGCGAGGGGACGAGAAGGCGCTCCGAACATGCACGCACAAGGGCGCTCGGGATTTGCCGGAGGTGCGCGGGGTCGTCCCGGCGCTTTTGGCGGCATCGCCCGCGGCGGCGACTCACGAGGCTTCTCTTCACGCGGACGCGCCAGCTTCGGCGGCGGAGCACATGGCGGCGGAGCACATGGCGGTGGCGGGCATGGCGGGGGACACGGTGGCGGGCACCACTAAAATCGGTTGCACGCCCAAAAGCTGAGACGCGCCCAAAACGGGTTCAGAGAGATGGCAAGGAGATAAGAACTATGTTTCACGATCGACACGGAAATACAAAAGCCTATTCAGGTGTCGTCGGCAAGGTGGCTGCGGTGACGATTCTGGTCGCCGGAGTTACGCTGCTTCAATTTCCGCTGGCGGCGCAGCAAGCGGGCCAGAAGACGTTCTCATCTGCTGCAGCCGCGAGCCGGGCCTTAGTAGCAGCGGTGAAGAGCGAGGATCAGGCGGCTTTAATCGGCATCCTGGGCCCGGACGCCAAAGACATTGTTTCCTCCGGCGATTCGGTCGAAGACAAAACTAACCGGGAGGAGTTCGTTCAGAAATACGAACAAATGCACCGGCTAGTAAATGAGCCGGACGGAAAAACCACGCTCTACATCGGTGCGGAAAACTGGCCGACGCCGATTCCCCTCGAGCACAAGGGCAATTCCTGGTATTTCGATACCCGCGCCGGGAAGCAGGAAGTTCTGTATCGCCGAGTGGGGAGAAATGAACTGGCGGTGATCCAGACTTGCAGTGAACTGGTGGACGCGCAAAAGGAGTACTACGGCCAACCCCACGACGGCGACTCGGGCAATCAATACGCGCAAAAACTTTTCAGCGATCCCGGTAAACACAACGGGCTTTACTGGGAGGCAAGCGCGGGAGAAAGCGAGAGCCCGATTGGCCCGCTGGTGGCCGCGGCCGCCGCGGCGGGTTATCCCGCGGATCAGAAGGCGGAGCCGTTCCATGGTTATTACTTTCGGGTCCTGACCGGAAAAAAAGGGCCGGGTGGCGCGAACAGCTATATCGTTGACGGCAAGATGACCAAGGGATTCGCGTTTCTCGCCTATCCGGCTGAGTACCGGTCGTCGGGGGTGATGACGTTCATCGTCGATCAAGACGGAATTGTCTACGAAAAAGACCTTGGACGCCGCACGGCCGAAATCGCAAAAACTCTCACCCGATACGATCGGGATGCGACTTGGCGAAAAGCAGATTAACTACTTTGTTTGTACGCTAAGGGCATCGTGATCTGCCCGATAATGTCTAGTTCTCTCTGGAGTGCAAGTCTATCCAGGCTGGATAGGGGAAGAGACAGGAACAGACTGATTCTCCTATCAAGGATGAAAAAGGCATCGCGGAACGCACGCTGCGCGTCCGTCCGATGGCCTTGCATCGCAGCCGGATCCGCGATACCCCAGTGCGCAGTTGAGGGTTGTCCCGGCCAGATAGGACATACTTCTTTGGCCGCGTTATCGCATACAGTGAAAACAACGTCGAGCTTCGGCGCCCCCGGGACAGAGAATTCATCCCAACTTTTGCTGCGCAGTCCTTTCGTGGCAATATGCGCAGCTTCGGTTGACGGAGCGCCTCCGGTCGAACTCTTCCGTTGGGATGGCTGCCGGCGCTGTAGCCGGTAAAATTCGGCTTCCCTTTGCAGTTCAAAATAGCCTCGGCCATGATCGATCGCGCCGAATTCCCGGTGCACAGGAAGAGAACGTTGTAATGACTTTGCATGTCTCGCCTGTCTAATTGCAGCAGGTAGGCCCGCAACAAGAATTCGATCTGGCCGGTTTTACGGCCCGCACGAACGCGCTCATGAACTTACCCTCCACTTGCGGCGCTAACTCGTCCACATCGATACCCTCGGCCGCGAGAATGTCTCGCGCATCCTCCGCGCGATAGACGCGGGTGGGCTCAATCTCGATCTGCTCGAAACCCGCCGCTGTGAGCTGGTCGTGGTATTCAGCCTCTCCCAGCGCTCCGGCTACGCAGCCGACCCACAGCAGTACGCTTTTTCGGATCGCAGGATCGATTTCGCCACGCGTGACAACGTCGGAAACTGCAAACCGGCCCCCAGGCTTGAGTACGCGAAAGGCCTCTCGCAAAACCTGGCTTTTGTCGGCGGAAAGATTGATCACGCAGTTAGAAATGATCACGTCAACGGAATTGTCTGGCAATGGGATATGCTCGATTTCCCCCTTCAGAAATTCAACATTCTCGGCGCCGGACTTGCGTTTGTTTTCGTTGGCCAGAGCCAGCATTTCGTCGGTCATATCAAGGCCATAAGCCTTGCCGGTCGGGCCGACTCGTTTGGCTGACAGCAGCACGTCGACGCCCCCGCCCGATCCCAGATCGAGAACGACGTCTCCGGAATTTAGTTTCGCCAATGCCGTGGGATTCCCGCAACCAAAAGACGCGAGCATGGCTTCTTCGGGAACCTGGCCAGTCTGGGAAGCGTCGTAGAGGTTGGAGGTAATCGGGTCGCAACCGCCCCCTGCAGGAGAGGCCCCGCAACATCTGCTGCCGCCGCTCTTCACCCGAAGTGCAGCCTGCCCATATTTTTCCTTGACTATTTCTTTTATGTCAGCGGTGCTCATACCTGTCTCCTATTTGCAAATTTGAACGATATCGCGCGGTTTTACGGCGCTATTGCGGGTACAGCATTCGGCGTAGAGGAATTGCAAAAGCTCCTGCAGGGTTGCGGTATTGGCGGTATAGCGCAAGAAGGTGCTCTCCCGGCGCACTAAAACCAGGCCTTCATTTTTGAGCTTGTCCAGGTGGTGAGAAAGAGTGGAGTTCGGAATGTCCAGTTCTTCCTGAATGTCGCCGACTACGAGCCCGTCGGGATGAGCCGACAGCAGCAGTTGCATAATGCGGAGTCTGGCTTCGGTTCCCATCGCGGAAAACATGTCCGCGTATTTGGCAACTCTGTCGGAAGCTCGATTGGCGAACGTGTTCGACATATTTCTATATTTGCAGAAATATAGATTCATGTCAAGGCCAAAATTTACTGTCAAGATTAATTTTGGCAGAGCCGAGCCGATTCACAAATGGCTCAATAGCCTTCCTTCGGCAAACTACTGGTTAAGAGCTGCATGCTGGTGATGCGGAGGCGGCATGGCTTTGGACGACTTGTGTCTGGGCGGCCCCACGTTCTGTGCCTTCTTGTCGCTCAGATCAAGGCCGAATGTCGGATGGTCATAGGTCCCGGAGATTCGCACGGGGACGATTTCCTTCTTTTTCCTCTTTTTGAAAAATGGCTGGATCGCCTTCAGCAATAGAGCTTTGGCTCCGCTCTGGGTATTGGAGATTTCTGTGTCCAGTTTCATCTGCCCGCGCATGTCGATCTTTTCGTTGATCAAGTTATAAGTTCCGTGCATGCGCGCGGCAGCCCCAGGTACGCCGAAGGAGAGATCGCTGAATCTGGCCGTGCCTCCGACGAGATCTTCGCGTCCGGTCAAATCGGTAAGTACGGTCTCAGGATCAACCTTTTCCCCGCGCGCGTCGGCGCTAAGTTTGTTTATGCCCTGCTGAGTGGATGGCTCGGAAAAGCTTCCGGCCGCGATTCCGAACCTTCCCCGCAACTTTACCTTTTGCAGGAATGTCTCCGGCCCCGGCGGAATCTCAGCTCGGACCCGGAAGCTGAATTTCCCTGACATGGGAGGCCGGTCCGCCTTCACAAACAGGCGCAGAAGATCTTCAATGCGGGCTTGATTCGAACCCAGATGGATCACCGCTGTTTTGCCGTCACCGTTGGGAGACTTGGCAATGCTGCCCTCGGCCACGATGTGAGTTTTCCAGAAATCGGCATCCACGCGCTTCAGAAAAGTATCGCCGTGCGTGCCGTCGACGTAGGCGCTGAATTCCGCGGTTAAGCGCATCGGATGCCCGCCCGATTTCACTTCAAAATCAGGAGTGTCGGTGGCGCCGGAAATGTCGATGTGGCTCAGCTTGCCGCCAAACTTTCCTGTAGAAGAAAGTTTGCCCGCAATACCGTCATAAACGCTCAAATCACCCTGTTCGAATTTGTATTCTCCGGAGATTGGCGTCTCTCCCGCATCGTTCTTGTTCCAGACCCCGAATTTTCCTGCAGCCGTCACCTCTCCCGGGGGCTCGGGGTTGTGGACCGTAATTCGGTAGGTGAGCGGTCCACTCCATCCCACGTTCCGCAGGGACGCTTCATGAACATCGAAACGCAACGGCTGTCGGTCCGGGGTCTTGGATGCAAACTCAATCGCCGCACCGTTGGCAACAATCTCACCGATGGTGAGGTTTGACTGCGTCGTATGAAAAGCTTCCCCAGTGCCGAAGGGTGGAATCTCAACGCGCATCCCTTCGGCGACGATTCGGCTGACGTGATTTGCAAGCAGGCCGGAGTAACTGCCCTGAATTGTCAGCTTGTCAATCGCGATGAGGGGCTGGGCTCCGGGTGAGCCGTGGCGAAAAACTACCCCCTCGAGAACACAACCGGGGGACGGAAAATAGGTTTCGTGAAAGCGGCGCGCCGTCACTTGACTATCGCTGGCCTCATGCAGATTCTGCAGAACCGGAGCCTCGGCAAAGGGCCAGTGCCGGATGAATATCAGCAGCATCGTACAGGTTACGGCGAGAGCAAGAATTGCGAACAGGATAAGCTTGCCGGAACTGCGCCTGACCCCAGGCCTCTCCGTCTTGAATTTAGCAGGCGGGTCCGCGGTGGAGGAAGCCATGAAGTTTGGAGGCTGATCCCATCACCTTGGTTGCTGTCGAAAACTCGGCTGCTTTCCGGCGGTTGAAAGCTGGACCGACTTGATCCACCCAATCCATCATCTGCCAGCGCTCTGTGGCGTGAATGTTTGCGCCTCTGCCTTCACTGTGCTAACGTCCCATTGATTAGGGTTGACGTCTTCCAAAATCCTCCTGGAGAGACCCATGGTCGGCATTATTTTGCTCGTAATTCTGGTGATCATCGCGGTTGTGCTCGTCGGCATGTACAACAGCCTGGTGCAGCTGCGGGTGCGCTGCGACTCGGCGTGGTCCGATATTGATGTGCAGCTCAAACGACGGCACGACCTGATCCCTAATCTGGTCGAAACCGTAAAGGGATACGCAGCACACGAAAAAGGCACCTTTGAAAACATCGCCAAGTTCCGTTCCCAGGCCATGCAGGCGACTACGCCTGAAGGCAAGGCGGTGGCTGAGAATCAGCTCACCGGCGCGCTCAAGAGTCTGTTCGCCGTGGCAGAGAATTATCCGGAATTGAAGGCCTCCGAGCAGTTTACGCAACTCCAGGAATCGCTGAGCCAGACGGAAGACTCGATCCAGAATTCGCGGCGCTATTACAACGCGGTGGTGAGGGATCTGAATACCAAAATTCAAGTGTTCCCGACCAATATTCTTGCCGGGATGTTTGGCTTCCAGGCGCGGCAGTACTTTGAGACCACAGAGGCGGATCGCGAGCCGGTCGCGGTCAAGTTTTAAGGCCATGACTCTGAAGCGGACTGCGCCGCGGCTCGCGCCGGCGCCGGCAAGACGTAAGCTGCCTCATTGCATGCTGCTGTTGCTCGGCACGGTTCTTACGCTGGCTGCGCCCGCGGCCGCGAAATCCTGGCGAATCTCCAACTTTCAGGACAACATCACGGTGAATGCCGACGGCAGCGCTTTGGTGAACGAAACCATTACCCTGGTTTTTCTAGGCGAGTGGCATGGGATTCACCGCGAAATCCCGATTGAGTATCCCGGCCCGGACGGTACCAACTACGAGCTCTTCATAAATGTCACCAGCGTCACCGACGACGGTGGAACGAAGTTGAAGTATGATTCGTCGACCTCCGGCGCCTACCGAGTTCTGAAAATCTACATTCCCAACGCAGTTGACACCACCCGCACAGTGCAGATTTCTTATCGCGTTCGCAATGGGGCGCGCTTTTTCGACCAATACGATGAGTTCTATTGGAATGTGACCGGCAACGACTGGCCGGTGCCAATCGACCACGCCAGCGCCAGTGTGCACTTCCCTGCCGCGGCCAGCGGATCGCTGCGCGCGCAGGCATTTACCGGGGTGTACGGGTCAACCGAACGCGATGCGACCGCGATGGTGAATGGCGCGGACGCTGAATTTGGGACAAATTACCCGCTGCCCATGCGCGGAGGAATGACCATTGATGTTTACATTCCAAAAGGCGTACTGACCGCGCCGGGTAGACTTACGAAATTGCTGTGGTTCGTGGAGAGCAATCCTGTCGTGTTTCTGCCGCTGGTGACTTTGGTTGTGATGTTCGGGCTGTGGTGGTATGCGGGGCGCGATCCGGATCCTGGAATGTCCGTTGCTCCGATGTATGAACCGCCCGCGGGGTTTACTCCGGCGGAGACCGGGACTTTGCTGGACGATCGCATTCACCCGCGGGATATTACATCGACCATCGTCGATCTTGCCGTGCGGGGCTTCATCAAAATTGAAGAGACTGACGACAAGGTTCTGATCTTTCACCACAAAGATTACATTCTTCACTTGCTGCGGCAACGTCAGGAGTGGAGCGGGCTTGCGCCCCACGAGCGAGTGATGCTGGAAAATATTTTTCCTGGGGAGGTTAACGAGACGCGGCTCTCCAGCCTGAAGAATCGCTTCTACACGGCGGTGCCCGTGATTCGCACCGACATCATGTCAGCCCTGAAACAGAAGGGCATTTACACGCTTGACCCGGAATCTGCGAATGGATACAGCCTGGGTGCGGCATTTTGCATTGCGGCGCTATTCGCGGTGATTCAATTTATACGGTGGGCGGACTTTCTGAGTTCGGTCCCGGTGCTGGTGGTGTGCGCGCTGATCTCGGCGGCAATCTGGTGGATGTTTGCCCGGCAGATGACCGCAAAAACCCTCAAGGGCGCACGAACCCACATTGCAGTGCTCGGATTTCAGGAGTTCATGAATCGCGTGGATGGGGAACGGTTGAAAACCATGCCGCCCGACACATTCGAGAAATTCCTTCCTTATGCGATGGCGCTGGGAGTGGAACATCACTGGGCGCAGGCCTTTGCCGGAATTGTGCAGAGTCCGCCGACGTGGTATGCGGCGCCGGCTGGATATGCATACGGGATGGCGTTCAATCCAATTTTGTTTTCCTCGTCCATGCACGGAATGGCAACGGATATGCAGCAGGTATTTGTCTCGGCGCCGCGAGCGAGTTCCGGAGGATCGGGATTTGGCGGTGGTGGCTTTGGCGGCGGCGGCGGATTTTCCGGCGGCGGATTTGGAGGCGGCGGTGGTGGCGCGTTCTAACGCATTTTGATCAGTGGTGCGCCCGGAGAGACTCGAACTCCCAACCCTCTGCTCCGAAGGCAGATGCTCTATCCAGTTGAGCTACGGGCGCGGCCAGAGGACATTCTACGGCAAACGCCATCTGGTGAACCAGACTGCCAGGGTTGCACAGTCCTTACAAAAGCTCTCAAGCTTCGCCCGATGGGACGGCCCCCGCAAACTCTCTCCCTTGAAAGGCAAAAGGGGCCGCTCCCGAAAGAGTCTGGGCCCCTCCTTTTAAAATTGATGCCTGGATAAAAAACTAACCTCTAGTTCTCGCCTCCGGTTACGTTGCTGCCCCAGAGTACGTTGCTGCCCCAGAGCACATTGCTTCCCCACAACACGTTGCTGCCCCAGAGCACATTCGATCCCCAGAGAACATTCGATCCCCATACCGCGTCGGAGCCCCAGAGAACATTGGATCCCCAGAGCACGTTGCTGCCCGCAGTGGTATTGCTCGACGCGCTGCTCGATCCCGATGGAACGGCGACAAACTGCGAGGATCCCCAAACAGCCGCGTTCGACCACGTGGACGATGTGTTCCACACCGCGGAAGGATCGTCCGTCATGGTGACCTGATTGGTGCTCGAATTAAAGGTGGCGATCGGAGACATCGCCGTCCCTTTGGCCACGTCAGTGCTGATCATGGCGGCTTCGATATCCACGTAGCCGGCGCCGACGGTGAACACGTCATCTTGATCGGTGTAGGTAATTCCCGTGGTCGGATCGATGGTGCTGCTGTAGGCGGGCAGCGACTTCCATGCCGTTTTCATAAGGCGCGCCTTGACCTGGTCGGGAGTCAGACGCGGGCTCTGCTGCAAGAGGTCGGCAACAATTCCACTGACCACGCCGGTCGCCATGCTGGTGCCGCTGAGCGTGAAGTAGGTGGGCGAAGATGAGTTGTTCCCGCCTCTGACGTAATAGCTGTACGGAACGCGATTTCCTGGATTTTGCGTATAGAGCGTTGAAGAGGGCGCGGCCAGCGAGGTCAGAAGATTGCCGGGCGCGACCAGATCGGGCTTCACCACCGCGTCAACCACGGTCGGCCCTTTCGAGCTGTAGCTGGCCATAACGTCATCGGTGCGCTGCGGCGTGCCCATAGGCTTCATGGCTCCGACGGTGAGTACGTAGGGATCGTTGCCCGGCGACGTAACCGTGGCATAGCCATCGGTCGGCTGATAGCGGCCGTTGTTTCCGGCGGCGACCACCACCACGATGCCGCTCTTCCAGGCCGCCTCGACCGCCTGGCACAGTGGATCAAGTTTGTAGGTTTCGTAAACCGCGCGGCCCAATGAAAGATTGATGACGCGAATGTTGTAACGCGATTTCAGAGCGATCGCCTGGTTGATGGCGGCAATCACAACACTATCGGTAGCGGAGCCGTTGGCATCGAGAACCCTAAGGTTGATGATGCTTGAGCCGGGCGCGATTCCCTTGAAGGTCTTGGTGAACAGAGGCCCGGTGGAGCTGAGACCATCGCCGGCGATCAGCCCGGCGATGTGGGTGCCGTGTCCGTACTGGTCGGCAGCGCTGGAATTTCCCGGCACAAACGATTGCTGATAAACCACGCGGGAGAGCGGCAGAATTCCCATATTCAGGTCGGGATGATTATTCACGCCGCTATCGATGAGGGCGACGCCTACGCCGGCGCCAGTGTAGTTCGACTGCCAGGCGAATTCGGCGTTCACCGCGCCAGTGGCATTGTTGAGCGTGGGCGCCAGCGGGCGATCGGAACTGATGTAGACGACGTTTGACTGGTTCGAGAGGTTGACGAGGCCATTGCCATCGAGCAGAGCGACCACACCATTGACCAGTGGCAGCTGTCCGAGGATGCTACCGCCGAGTTTTACAACGTCATTCAGAACGCAACCGACCAGGCCGAGCAGTCCGCTGCAGTTTAGCTGGGTTCCGGGCGCATATTGGACGATGACTTGGACCTTCTGGGTCGACGACTTCGAGTTGCGCAACTCGGGCGATAATTTGGAGTCGTCGGCGTACGCGAGCGTTGCGCTGACGATCAACAGTAAGGCTAGAAATCTTTTCATATCTCCCTCAAAAAGCAGACAACATAGCCGCTGGCGGGCGGCGCTTGCGGGCATAGAGGTGCAGATGGAGTTCCAAAGTGGGAACGGATTATGTGTTTGGAATCAATAACTTACAACGTGGTCTGTATTTTGGTTGGGACATGTTGTCCCATCGCCCGGGGGCGTGGACAGAATGGCTCAGTTCTGTGAACGAGCTGCTTAGATAACCTCCGCATTACGCGGGGTTGCTAAATCTGGAGATTCCACGAGCACGATGGTAACCACCCAGGGGCACTTTTGTTCGGACATTGGCCCTCACATCGGCAAAAATCTAAGCAACTCCAAATGTCTTGGGCACGACATATCGGCGCTCGTGTGTATATCTCCGCGATGGCGATGGCGGCCTGCGGCTGCTTTGCCTTTGCGTTCTTTCATTGGCAATCGAGTGATCCTGTCAAATTTGTTTGCTACCTGCTCGCCGCCCTTCTGGCTTCGTCCTTCAAAGTGAGTCTGCCGGGGATTGAAGGCACTCTGTCGATGAACTTCCTGTTCACCCTGATCGGGATTCTGGAGATGAGTCTGCCGGAGACGCTGCTGATCGGGCTGGTCAGCACTTTGGCTCAGTTTTACTGGAGGCCAACCCGGCGGCTGAAACTGATTCAGCTGGCATTTAATTTATCCCAGGTCACGATTTGCAGCGCTGCGGCCTACGGAGCGTACAAATTCATTTCGATCCATGTGCTGCATGCGCCGGGTCCGCTGGCCTTGTTGGCGGCGGCGATTACCCACTTTGCGTGCGGCACGGCGGCCATGTCGACCATCATCGGGCTAACCGAGGAAAAAGCGGTTGCCAAGGTTTGGAGGGGAAGCTATTTATGGTTGTTCCCCTATTACATGGTGGGAGCCGCCATTGCCGGACTCGTGAGCTTTCTGAACCGGCACATCGGCTGGCAGGCTTCATTGCTGGTGCTGCCGCCGATTTATCTCTTGTACCGCTCTTATCGCCTCTACCTGGCAAAGCTGGAGGCCGAAAAAACGCACGCTGAGAAACTTTCGAGCCTTCACCTGCGAACCATCGAAGCGCTGGCCCTGGCGATTGAAGCCAAAGACCAGACGACGGGCGAACATCTGCAGCGCGTACGCATTTATGCCATGGAGCTGGCGCGGGAACTGGGCTTGACCGAGGACGAAACTGAAGCGCTGCGAGCGGCTTCGGTTCTGCACGACATTGGAAAGCTGGCGGTGCCAGAACACATTATTTCCAAACCTGGAAAGCTTACTCCCGAAGAATTCGAAAAAATGAAAATCCACCCGATCGTGGGAGCGGAGATTCTGGAGCAGGTGGACTTTCCTTATCCGGTGGTGCCTATCGTGCGCGCGCATCACGAGAAATGGGACGGCAGCGGATATCCAAACGGGTTGAAAGGCGAGGAGATACCCATTGGCGCCCGCATTCTATCGGCGGTCGACTGCCTGGACGCGCTGGCCTCAGACCGGCAATACCGCAGAGCATTGCCATTGAATGAAGCAATGGCGAAAGTTGTTTCCGAGGCGGGCGTGAGTTTCGACCCACGCGTGGTTGCGATTCTTGGGCGGCGGTATGTGGAACTGGAGAAACTTGCGACCGCGGAGCCTTGCCAGGCGCCGCCGAAGTTATCCACCGACATTAAAGTGGCGCGGGGATTGGCTCCGGATGCGGGGTTCGCGGAGGCCGAAAAGCCGGTCGCAACCAGTTCGCAGCCCAACGCGGATTATCAGGCGCTGATGGTCGCGGCGCGAAATGAAGTAAAAGCATTTTCAGAATTTGGCATCAAGCTGGGTGGCGCGCTCAGTCTGGAGGACACGATCGCTCTGTTGGCCGTGCGGGTGAGTCGACTGGTGCCGCATGATTCACTGGCGGTGTACGTTTTGAAAAATAAAGTCTTGATTCCAGAATTTGTGGGCGGCGAAAACTTTCGCTTATTCTCCTCTTTACGCATACCGGTTGGGGAAGGACTATCGGGCTGGGTAGCGCAGAATTCGAAGGCGATTTTGAACGGCAATCCGTCGGTCGAGCCGGGATATCTTAACGACCCCACCAAGTACAGCACGCTGCGTTCGGCGCTGGCGGTTCCGCTTGAAGGGACAGCAGGCGTGGTTGCGGTGCTGGCTCTTTACCGGGCTGCGCAAGACGGGTTTACGCGCGACGATTTGAATGTGTTGGAGACATTGGCAGAGGGCGCTGGGCAGGCGATTGAGGGATGCTTGCGTCATGGCCGCAAAGAAGATCCTGTGGCCAAAAGCTCCGCGGCGGCGGCAAGAGCGGGCGGCAACTAGGGCCAATATTTCTTTTCAAACAATTCAATCCGCGACCACCGCAGGCCACAAAAACGAAAATCCAATCAGCTTCCGGCCGATTGATGTTTCGCCTTCCCCGCTGGCTGGAACTGGATTTTGCCGCGCTTCAGTGCGGCCAGACAGTCTGCATCCAGACGGTGGGGAATATCGCGATCCATAATGCTGAATACAACTTCAAGGGGAAGACTTTCCCGGTAGGGGCGCTTTTCCGAGAGAGCCTGGTATACGTCGGCCACGGCGATAATGCGCGCGGGTATCGACATGTCTTTCGCCGTCAGCCCTTCGGGATAGCCGGTGCCGTCGAGGCGCTCGTGATGCGCTCCAGCCACATAGGCGAGGTCGTCGAAGCCCCGAATTTCGCGCAGGATGGTTCGCGTGTAAGCGGGATGCGTTCGCATGACCGCCCACTCGGACGGGGTCAACTTCCCGGGTTTCTCGAGGATTGCGTTCGAGACGCTTAATTTCCCAATGTCATGCAGCAGGGCAGCCCGGCGAACTAGCGTCGAGATCGGCATTGACAATCCCATTTGCGCGGCAATTACCGCCGATGCATCGGCGACTCCAACCGAATGGCTAAACGTGTAGGGCGACTTGGCGTCGATCACCTGCGCGAATGCCGCACAGATACTGTCGATCCTTTCTGCGGAGGCAGGCAAGGCTGCGCCCGGTTCCATCGCGAGCACGTATTCGCGCGCATGCGGCCCTTGCATCCGTTTCCACAGTTCGGCGTCGGACTCGAGAGACTGAACGACGCGGACAATTTGTGGATCGAACCAGCGCCCGGAGCGTTGGGCAACCGCCTTCATTGCCGCCGGTGGTCCGGACCGATGGGCGAACACGTCGATGGTCTGGCTCACATTCAGGATGCGGGCGAGCACAGAGATTGCCTCGCCGTGAAGACCTTCAGGATATCCGCCGCCATCCCAATGCTCGTCGAGACTGTGGATGGCTTGAGCAGTGGCTTCGCTCAGGCCGATTTTGCGGGCAATCTCGGCTCCACGTTCGCAGCGGGTGCCTATGAGTTCCGCGTTGTTCCCTCGCATGTGCAGGGCTATTTGGACGATCTTCGACACACGGCGCAGAAAAGACGCGCCAGGAGAAACGTTGCGCAACAGATAGCGTAACCCTGAAAGAGAAGCCTTCGTCCAGTCTTCGAATTTCACTTCACCCTTGGCTTTGATTTCGTCCGCGCCCATGATCTGGTAGAGGCGCGCCGCGTTACTGCTGCAGCCGGAATCTTTCAGCAGTAACGCATAATAAAGATCGCGGCACTGTTCCGCCGGCAGTTGCAATTCCTCGGCAATGCGCATGCCTACGATGCAACTGCGCACGGCGTGACCCATGGGCTGGCCTTCGGTCAGATCCAGGGCAACCGAAAGCGCGGAGACTACTTCGGAAAGGCGGATTGTGCCGTGGGAAAAGGCTGGCATAGACAGGGTTCAGCGGCGCCACATCAAACTTGGCGCCTTGCTATGGTCGCTTTTCCCAGCCCGCTTCGAAAGTTACGCCGGTAATTCGGAACCGGTATTCACAATTACTCCATTTCAAAACTCAGATAGGTAAGACCGTCGCTGCGTTCGACTTGCAGGACCACGGGATCTCCGGTTTTGAGCGCGAGCACGGCTGCCCGCAAAGCCTCCATGGAAGCGATCGGGGTTGTGTTGAGGGCATGGATAACGTCGCCGGTCTGCAGACCGGTCTCGGGAGTGATGAGGTCCGCGGCGCGGCCGAGGACGACGACGCCGGACGAAATCCGCAGAGATGAAATCTGCTTGCGCAGCTCGGGAGTGAGGTCAATCGCAAGAATGCCCAGCCGCGGGACGAGGCTTTTCTGGGGATCCGCGGCGTCGAAGAGCTGATCCATGGGATCCCGCTCCTCGATCGCCGGGACATACAAAATTTTCCGTTCCTGACCACGCAAAATCTCGAGTTTCAGCAGCTGATCGAGACGGTGAAGGTAGAGCGCGGAAGAAAGTTGCGGCAGGGTTTCAACGCGACGACCGTCGGCCGTGAGGATGATGT
This sequence comes from uncultured Acidobacteriota bacterium, assembly GCA_963756015.1. Taxonomy (GTDB): domain Bacteria; phylum Acidobacteriota; class Terriglobia; order Terriglobales; family Acidobacteriaceae; genus Sulfotelmatobacter. The sequence continues at coordinate 3,767,163 of CAVWMB010000006.1, read as the reverse complement.
CCTGGACTTGCAGGCCGGCGGTGGCGGCCGGGCCATCCGGTTTGACGTCCGCGACGATGACTCCCCAGCGCTGCGCGAGGTGAAGCCCTTCGGCGATAGTGGGATTGATTTCCTGCGCGACCGCCCCGATCTCGACGCGATGCACGTGTCCGTACTTGCGCAGGCTGTGATAGACGAAATCGACGATGCGCGCGGGAATGGCGAAGCCCAGGCCCTCGCTGCCTCCGCCCTGCGAAAGAATAAAAGTATTAATGCCGACGACGGCGCCATTCATATCCACCAGCGGTCCGCCGCTATTGCCGGGGTTGATGGGCGCGTCGGTTTGAATGTAAGTCAGGGGCTTATCGGGATCAGCCTGACGGGAGACGGCACTGACCACGCCCATAGTGACGGAATTTTGCAGCCCTTCCGGACTGCCGATGGCGAAGACGAGTTGCCCGACGCGCGGGCGCTGTTGAGAAAGCAGCGGCAGTGTGGGTAGATCGGTCTCGCTGATCTTGAGCAGAGCGAGATCGGTTTCTTTATGAACGCCAACCAGACGAGCTTCAAGGATGTGGCGCTTGCCGATAGGGACGGCATGCCCTGAATCGCCGGGAATGGGCAGGGCGACGCGAATGCGCTGTGCACCTTCTACGACGTGAGCGTTGGTGATGATGTAGCCGGAAGGATCGACGATGACGCCGGAACCGACCGCTTGCTGGCGCACGATCAGAGCAGTCTGGGTTCGGCTCTCTTCGTGGAGGGAGCCGTAGCCGGTAACGAGAATTTGAACCACGGCAGGAGAGACCTTGGAGGCGAGAGCTTCGAGAGCGTCGTTGAATTGAACCAGAGTTTGCGACGATGCAGAAGCGCCCGGCTTCTCTTCGCTGCCCAGCGCGGTCGGGCTCGGCTGGTTTTGCGAAGGCTCCTGAGCCAGAATGCAGGTGCTTGCGATCAGAAGCAGTGCCACCCTGCCAAGGATGAAGCAGGAAAGGCGACTCGTCTGAAGGAAGAGGAATGAATCGAGCATGACGGGTTCTCCTGAAAAAGGAAACAGCTCTATCAGACGGTATCACGGAGGTTCGGGTTGCAACCCCAAAGCCAGGTCAACGGGCAGTCGTAAACCGGAACGATAAGCCAGAAGCCAGGTCGCGATAATCCTCAGGACAGTTCCTCAACGCCCCACGGGAGTTGGAGTTAATCGGCCCCATGAGGATGACGGTTGGTTGTAAATACGGGATTGCGATTTCTCTAGGCTCTTCACTAGGCTCCATGCGCTTTTGCTTTTGGCTTCGCCGTAATCTCGTGCGGAGCATCCGCCTCCGCACCGGCTTCGGAGTCAGTCCCGATTACATCTCGCCAGAACGAACTTGCGGAGTCGACTGCGGAAACGCCAATCTGGTGCGCCCGGGAAGTGTTCTCTTCCCCCACCCAGACAATGAGAAATTGTTCCTGCTTGTGCAGGCGGACAAGAGAAACCTGGCTGCCGAGCTGAAGTCTGCCGCGAATACCGTTCAATAGCGCTCCCGTGCGGCTGACGTTGATGGTCATGACTTCCTGTTCGAAAGGATCTCCGTTCATGTCGTTGGCAGTCAGCCTGACTGGCAAGGAAATATCGAACCGCCGGTCGCTGCGTTCGATCTTGAACTGACGCATCAGGCTACTCAGGTGCGTCGCGATGGAGGCTAGTTCCTGCGCCGATTTCTGTGATTCTTGTGCGCGCGACAAGGTGCCATCGGCCGCCTTTGCCACTCCTCCGATGTTCACCGAAATGTCGCCCGCTCCGCTGGCCGCTTCGCTGGTGTTGCGGGTCATCTCATTGGTGGTTGCGCTCTGCTCCTCGACCGCCGCCGCAATGGTCGCGGAAATAGCGTTGATCTGATGGATGACCCCGCTCACCGTGGCGATCGCCGCCACCGCTCCCTTGGTGTCCTTCTGAATGGCATTGATTTTGCTGCTGATGTCTTCGGTGGCTTTCGCCGTCTGCTTGGCCAACTCTTTGACTTCGTTCGCCACCACGGCAAAACCCTTTCCCGCTTCTCCGGCGCGGGCCGCTTCGATGGTGGCATTCAACGCCAGCAAGTTGGTCTGCTGCGCGATCGAGGTGATGACCTTAATCACGACTCCAATCTCGGCCCCAGACTGGCCGAGTTTGGCCACGGTGGAATCGGCGGCCTGGGCTGCGCTTACCGCCGAGCCCGCCACTTTCGCGGCTTCGTTTGCGTTCACCGCGATGCTCTGAATGGTCAAAGTCATCTCACCGGCCCCGGTTGAAAGACTCTGAAGATTCTGGGTGACCTGCTGCGTCAGCTGCGAAACCGAATTCGACTGAGCGGCGGTCTCTCTGGAGTTAACCGTAATCTGCTGGCTCGCTTCGAGCAGTTGCTGGCTGGCCCTGGAAAGTTTTTGAGTGTGGCCAGAGACCCCGCGAAGGATTTCCTGCAGCTTGTCCATGAACAGGTTGAAGAGACGGCTGACTTCGCCCAGTTCGTCGTGCCCGAAACCGCCGGCCGCCTCCAGGCGCGTAGTGACGTCGCCCTCGCCTTCAGCAATGTTTTGAATCATCTGGGTCAATCGCCGCAGCGACTGGGCAATGGCTCGCACTAAAGCCGAACTGCCGACAAACAGCATCAACAGCGACACGGCGCACATCACAAACATGGCGTGCGTGGCCCGGGCCGCGTTGACCCGAGATTCGGCTTCGGCGTCTTTGGCGCTCTTGGAAAGTTGGTCGCTCGCGTTTTCGATTTTGCCTTGCAGATCTTTGTAGAGCTGCAGGTACGGGCCAAGCTGCGAAGTGGCGGCGCCGGGGTTGTGCACAATGGCATCGACCAGCGCGCTTCCGGCCCGCACATACCGATCGCTCATCTCGGTTTCTTCGTCGAGCAAGGCTCGGCTGGCGGGATCCACGGCGAACTGGCGCGCCTTGGCGATCCGGTCTTGCAGCAATTTGCTGTCCAGGGTGAATTCGTCAACTTTGTTCTGCTGCTCGTCGCCCTTCTGACTGAAGACGGCGGAGACCGCGGTTCGGGACAAATCGTTGTACACGCCGGCTTCGATGTGGTTGCGGATTGCGGAACCGGTTCTGGCCACGTTCTCACTGGTTTTTTCGACCGAAGTAATTCCCCAGTATCCGGTGGCACTCACCCCCGCCACGAACACCAGGCTGCATAGGGTCAAGCCGAATAGTTTGGTCTTGATTGTCAGTTGCATATTGGCCGCCGTCTCTCCACGTGCGCGAGGCGAGGTTACATCCTGAGCTTGTACCCGGCTTCGCCCGCCGCCACGCCGTCCACCTTGACCGCCTTGACCCCGCCATCGCTGCCATCGCCATGAAAGTCGCCAGCCTTCACGAAGCCGATGGCGCCTGGAGAACTCGCCACAACGCTCTTGACACTTTGTGTGCTGCTCACTTCTTTGGGCGGAGTGGCGGATTTGCCGTTGAAAGCGGCGGCCACAAAATACTTGCCGAATTCGGCATCGTTCATGCCGCAGACCATCTTCAGAAACGCGGTGCGTTCAGGCGCGCCGGCAGTGACCATGACCGGCGCCACCGCCTTGCCCGTGTCCCATTTGCTGCGGTCCGACATGAAGAGCTTCTTCAGTTCGCCCATACTCAGGTTGTCGACCGGATTTGCGGAGTTGACGATGACCACGATTGGGTCGCCCGCGGCCTGCGCTGAGGGAATCGTGACTTGAACCCAGGCCAAGGTCAGGAGGGTCGCAGCCAGCATCACCAACCCAGGGAGCAAGAGCAGAGTCGCCTGTCTTTTTTTCATAAGATTTTCTCCGTCAGAAGGTGAAGTCAAACTGGGCAGCGCCGCCGTTGGCTGGCTTTTGGTAGTTCAAGTCCTGGCGCGAGTACTGGAATTTCACCGCCGTGTGGGCCGTGAAATCGTAGCGCAGACCGGCCGTGGGTCCGTTGACGCGGCCGACCAATGCGATCTCCGTCGGATTCCCGTAGATGGGATCGTCGAGCGGGGCATTCACGTAGTCATAGCGGAAGTACGGCCGGTAAGGGCCAAAGCCGCGCGAGAACTGGGTATAAAATGCGCTAGTGTGGAAGACCTGCCCGGCAGGGAGGGTGTGGCGAATGATCGTACCCTCGTTGAGAAATTCATATTTGGAGTTGGCGAACACCACATACAGCATCGGAATGATTTCCGAAACGTGGAGATCGTTCACGTCGCTGAGATAGTCGTGGCGAATGCTGAAACCCAGATCCAGGCCGTGACCCCACTCCGGTCTGGCGGAGATGTTGACGTTGACCGCCTTGCTGTTATTGCCGTCGTCATTATTTTGCGCCGGTTCCGCATTAATCCCGAAGGCCCGGCCGTTGGTGAGTTCAAATACATAGTTCAGGCCCAGCTTGCCGGAGGGTATTTTGCCGTCGAGGACAATGCCGAGATCCTGCAGAGGCAGGAACCCTCCCTGATCGTCGAATTCAAACAGTGTGGGGCGGCCAACGGCGGTCTGAAAATAATCGCCCCGATTGAAAGCGGTGTTGTAGTAGCCGATATCGGTGTGGATGCGGCCGATGGTGGCCGCGAAAGAATCGTTCTGCCGGTACTTGAGGTACATTCTTTCGACGTCGACCCCAATGCTGTTATCGCTCTGCGAAGTGAACAGGATTTCGCCCAGCGCTGACACCTTGTCGGAGAGTCGTGCGGTGGCGAACATGTCGAACTCTCCGAGCTCGAAGGTGCTGTTAGCCCCAAAGTAATGGCCTATCTCAAAACCGGTGTCGCCGAAAAAATTCAGCTTGAGACGCGGGGCAACCTCGTTCACGGTGGGCTGCTCCTCGACCACCGGGGGCGGTGCGGGAGCGGGCGGAGGGGTGGTGGCGGCGACTGGGGCAGCGGCCACCGCACTCTGGGTTTGCGCCTTCATGGATTGGACCTCTTTTTCCAGTTCCTGAATGCGCTGCAGCAATTGCTGGTTGATCGTTTCCTGATTCGCTGCAGGAGGAGGCGTCTGCTGGGCGGACACGGAAAGAACCAGTGCGAGCATTAAAATCAAGCTGCAAGCATGAAATGGATAGAATCTTAGGCAGACTTTTTTCATATTTTTTCCCGGAGCGCCTGTGTCTCTCTAAGGGCGAGCGCATGAGCGTTGCGCTGATTGTCCCTTCGGCACTCGGTTTGCAGGACTTTAGCGGCGAGTCCGCACGAAAGATGGGAATCTGAGGTGAATGAAGCCGGCAAACACCGGCTTCTCAGGGGGAATCTAGCTTCTACCCTTAACTAACTCGTTATCAGGCTTTTATAGCGCTGCCATCCGTGATATACCTGCCGTGAGCGAGAATTGTGGTCGATCCGGCTGCCAGGAGCGTATTTTGATGGACATGGCCCAAGCAGCAAAGGGAAATGGGACTGGTCAGCAACACTCAGGTCCGGAAGCATCGAACCACAAAAGAGGAGGCACTGTGTCCGAAGCGCGGACCGGAAAAAGATTTCCGCTGGAATTGCCGATCAAGATCCACAAGGAAGGTGTGAGCGGCGACGCCAAGGGAACCACAGGGGATTTGAGCGCCGCGGGAGTTTACATTCGCGCGGACGCTTCGCTGGAGATCGGCTCTCCGGTGGAATTTGAGATTACGCTTCCACCCGACGTCACCGGCGGGCAGGAAAGCGTTGTGATTCAGTGCAAGGGGCGCGTAGTGCGCAGCGATCCGACGGGGAGCACTCCGGATGGCAAGGGCGTGGCTTGCGTGATTGATTCGTACGAGTTCGTCAGGAACTCTTAAGTTAAAAATTTTGGAGCGCCGATAACATGCTCAAACTGATACTGGCGGATAACCAGGCAATCTTCCGTGCGGGCATCGCCAAGGTGCTGGCGGTGGAAGACGAGATGCGCATTGTGGCGCAGGCTCAGACTCCGGAGCAGATGTTTATGGCTCTGGATAAGTTTCGCGCCGCAGTGCTGGTGGTGGCCGCCGGCTTTCACAACGATTTCGCGGCCATCGTGCTGGCGGCGAACAAAGCCAAGACCCGCGTGGTGGTGCTGGCCGATACCGGCGAGAGCGCGCAGCGGCACATGGCAAACGGTGCCCATGGCGTGGTCTACCGCAACGTAACCAGCGCCGCGCTGGTGGATTGCGTTCGCAAGGTGGCCCGGGGCGAAACCTGGGTGCAGGATGTCGCCGTCCCCAGCGAGCTCACCGAAAACGACATGGTCGGCCTGCGCGTGCGCGATCGCCTCACCGCGAAAGAGCTGCGCATCGTGGCGCTGATTGTGCAAGGCTACAAGAACAAGGAAATCGCCACGCAACTGGGAACTACCGAGCAGGTCATCAAGAATTATCTGCGCAACGTCTACGACAAGATCGGCGTGTCGGATCGCCTGGAGCTGGCGCTGTTTACCATCCATCACCGCATTTTGAACGAGGCGGCCGCCGCGACCACCGCGGGGCCGGGGCCACAGGCTCCGGCGGGAGTCATGCCGTAACCAGTTTTTTGTAAACTAAAGGCCGCCCTGAGGGGCGGCCTTTGTGTCGCTGGGCGAAGTCCATGAACACATCCACATCAGCTTCCGTGTCGTTTAGTCTGTCGCCGGGTGCCACATTCGGAAGTTACGAAATCCTGGAACGGCTGGGCTGTGGCGGAATGGGGGAAGTGTACCGCGCAAGGGACACCCGCCTCGACCGTCAGGTGGCGCTGAAAACCATGGCATTGGACCTCCATTCCCAGGCGGAGGCCTTATCCCGCTTCGAGCGCGAGGCCCGTTCCGCGAGTGCGCTTAGTCATCCAAACATTGTCACGATTTATGAACTCGGGCAGGTGAATGGCACGCACTATATCGCCATGGAGTTGGTGCATGGCGAAACCGTGCGTGCATTGCTGGAGTCTGGCCCAATTCCATTTCGCAAGGCGCTGGCGATCGCGGTGCAGGTTGCCGATGCTCTTTCCAAAGCGCACGAAATCGGCATCGTGCATCGCGACTTGAAGCCCGAGAATCTGATGGTGTCTGCTGAGGGGGCAGCCAAGATTTTAGATTTCGGTCTCGCAAAACTGGCGAACGAGGCGAACCCGGAACCCGATGCCTCCACCAGCATCAGCGTTGAGGGAGTGGTGATGGGCACCTTCGCTTACATGTCGCCGGAGCAAGCCACCGGCGGCGATGTTGATTTTCGCTCGGACCAGTTTTCCCTGGGTTCCGTGCTCTACGAAATGGTCACCGGAGTCTCTCCGTTCCGCAAGCAGAATCGCGCGGAGACCATAGCTGCGATCCTTCGCGATGAGCCAGAACGGCTGGGCGGCAGAATGCTGCAGGCACCGGCGCCCTTTGTGTGGATCGTGGAGCGCTGCCTTGTTAAGGACCCGAAACAGCGCTACGCGTCGTCCCGCGATTTGGCGCGCGACCTCGCCGCGGTCCGCGACCGCCTCGCCGACGCACCGGCGCGCCATGCCAGTGCCCGTCCTAATAACCTGCCGCCGCAGCGCACAGCGTTCATCGGACGCGAACACGAAGAGGCTGCCCTGCGCCTGCTTTTGGAACGGACCGACGCGCGTCTGATCACCCTCACCGGTCCGGGCGGCATAGGGAAAACACGGCTAGCCCTACAGGTGGTGGGCGAAATCGCCGGCCAGTTTCCGGGTGGCGTTTGCTTCGTCGCGCTGGCCGCAGTAGAGGAAGCAGGTTTGATCGCTTCCACCATCGCACAAGCACTGGGGCTGCACGAGAGCGGCAAACAATCACCCGAGGAGATTTTGAAAGAATACGTGACCGGGCTGGAGCAGCCGATGCTGTTGCTGCTTGACAACTTCGAGCACCTCATCTCCGGCGCCCCAGTTGTGGCGCAACTGCTTACTGCAGGCCCAAACTTGAAGATCGTGGTCACCAGCCAGTCGCCTCTCCACGTGTATGGGGAACATGAGTTTCCTGTGCCCACCCTAGCGCTCCCAGATCTCAAATCCATTCCCCCGCTCGAGGCGCTTGCACAGCTTGCGGCGGTTGCGCTTTTTGTGGAACGCGCGCGGGCAGTAAGACCCGAATTTGGGCTCACTAAGGAAAACGCGGCGGCAGTGTCGGCCATCTGCGCCCGCCTCGACGGCCTGCCTCTCGCCATCGAACTGGCGGCGGCGCGCAGCAAGCTGCTTTCGCCCTCGGCGATGCTGACGCGTCTGGAAGGCAGCCTCAACCTGCTTACGGGAGGGGCGCGCGATCTTCCCACCCGGCAACAAACTCTGCGAAGCACCGTGGATTGGAGTTACGGATTGCTCAATGCCGCGGAGCAAACCCTGCTGCGCCGGCTCTCGGTTTTTATTGGAGTTTGCACGCTGGAAGCGGCCGAAGCGGTGTGCGATACCCGAGGCGATCTGGGCATCGACGCGTTCGACGGAATGGCGTCGATGGTGGATAAGAGCCTGGTGCAGCACCTGGAACAACCGGATGCGGAAGCGCGATTTTTTATGCTCTCCACCATACGGGAGTACGCTCTGGAGCGCCTCGCCGCGAGTGCGGATGAGGCTGCGACCCGGCGGGCTCATGCCGCGTATTACCTGGTGCTTGCCGAAGAAGGCGCGGAGGACGCGATCGCTCAGCCCGAATGGCTCGATCGCTTTGAGGTTGAGCACGATAACTTTCGTCTGGCGCTCGATTCTCTGATCAAAACCGGAGATGCCGCGTGGGGATTCCGTCTGGGCGCCGCCCTGTTTCGCTTCTGGGAGACGCGCGAACATCTTACCGAGGGCCGTGACAGCATTACCAGGCTGCTGGCGTTAGAGAAGGCCCGGGAGCATCCGAAGCTGCTCAGCCGGCTTTTGTTCGCAGCCGCGGTTCTGGCCGGCGAGCAGGGCGATTTCGGCTCAGCAAAGAGATTATTCGAAGAAAATCTCGACCTGTGCATTGAATTAAAGGATCAACACGGCATTGCCGTCTCCCTGAACGCCATGGGGGTGAACGCTCGCGACTGTGGAGACCTGGCAGTCGCGGCCATACTTTTCGAGCGATGCACCGCCATCTGGAAAAATCTTGGCGATGCCGCCGCCATCGCTCGCACCCTCAGCAATCTCGGCGGCGTGCTGAAATTGCAGGGCGAATATGCACGCGCCTCCTCGCTGTACAACGAATGCCTGGCGATGTTCCGCCAGATCGGAGACGAAGCCGGCGCTGCCTGGACTTTGAACTATTTAGGCGACGTGGCCCGCGAAAAGGCGGACTTTGCCGCCGCGCGGTTGTTTTGCGAACGGAGCCTGGAGGCATTTCGCCAACTCCGCGACGGCTGGGGAATTGCGACCGCGCTTTCCGACCTGGCGGGGCTGAGCTTCGATCAGGGGAATAATAACGAGGCGCGGCGACTGTATGGTGAAAGCATTCGGATGTTCCAGAATCTAGGTCACAATCGGGGTATCGCGAGGGTTCTGGAATGCCTGGCCGCGAGTGCCGCAGCGCAATCGAACGCCGTGCAATCGCTGCACGTCGCGGGAGCCGCCGCCGCGCTCCGCCAACGACTGGGCGCAGCGCTCACGCCTTCGGAGCAAGTCCGGCTGGAAAAGGCCCTGGAATTCGCCCGCCGAACGCTGGGGAGTGCCGCAAGCCTGACGGCGTGGATGGAAGGCTGGGAAATGCCGGTCGAGGAGGCAGTTCAGGAGGCGTTAACCCGCTAAGGGCGTTTCAGAAGAGAGAGACGCTTAGATCAACCTGCGGTGTCGGGGTCGATCAGGCGCCGCACGGCAGAAATGCGATTTGCCGGAAACCCTCCGCGACGCGCGTGCTCGCGAACCGTCTCCTCGTCCGGCGCCAGGTAAACGCAATAGATTTTATCTCCGGTGACGTAGCTGTGGAGCCACCGGATTTCCGGACCCATATCCTTGAGCACGCCGACCGATTTTCTGGCGACCTCCTGAAGTTCGCTGTCGGTCAATTTGCCCGCGCCCGGGATCTCGCGCTCAATTACGTATTGCGGCATGTCGGCCTCGCCGAGCTCTTATGTTAGCAGATTCTTCTTTGGTTATGCCCCGTAGCCCGCTCATGAAACCGCGGGCCGTCGAGATGACGTCAGGGCGGAGATGCTTCGATCATCCAGAATCTCCTCAGCTTATTTTTTCCCCGACCGATTTTGCTTGCGTGAACAGATAGAGATAATCCGCCCCTCCGGATTTGGAATCCGTTCCCGACATATTAAATCCGCCAAAGGGATGCGCTCCCACCATGGCGCCGGTGCATTTGCGATTGATGTAGAGATTGCCCACGTGGAAGTCGCGGACGGCGCGCTCGATTTTGTCGCGCGACTTGGTATAGATAGCGCCAGTGAGTCCAAACTCGGTGTCGTTGGCGATTGCCAGCGCGTTGTCGAAGCCGCGGGCTTTGATCACCGCCAGCACCGGGCCGAAGATTTCTTCCTGCTCGAGTTTTGATTTGGCCGGAATGTCGGCAATGATGGTGGGGCGGATGTAGTAGCCATCTCCGGCTTCGGTGGCGCGCTCGCCGCCGGTAATGAGGCGCCCGTCTTTTTTGCCTTGCTCGATATATTGCAGAATGGTTTTCATCGAGCCTTCGTTGATGACGGCACCCATGTTGGCGTTTTCCGCAGGGTCGCCGACGGTAATTTTTTCGACGCGCGCCTTGAGCATGTCGAGGAATTTGTCATAGACGCGCTCATCTACGATGGCGCGCGAGCAGGCCGAGCACTTTTGCCCCTGGAAGCCGAATGCGGCTTGCGCCACGCCTTCGACGGCGGCGTCGATATCGGCATCGGCGTCCACGATAATGGCGTCCTTGCCGCCCATTTCAAGCACGGTGCGCTTGATCCAGCGCTGTCCGGGAGCCTGCGTGGCCGCAACCTGATTGATGTGCAAGCCAACTTCGCGGGAGCCGGTGAAGGCGATATACCGCGTTTTCGGGTGCGCCACAATGGCATCGCCGAAGCTGGCCCCAGCGCCCGGGCAGAAGTTCACCACGCCCTCGGGCAGGCCCACCTCTTCGAGCAGTTCCATGAATTTTGCGGCGATGGTCGGCGAATCGCTCGAGGGCTTGAGGATCACGGTGTTGCCCCCGACGATGGAAGCCACCGTCATCCCGGCCATGATGGCGCAGGGGAAATTCCACGGAGGAATGACCGCACCGACACCCAGCGGGATGTAGGTCAGCGAATCGTGCTCGCCGGGGAGTTGCACCGGGGTTTCTGCTTTCGCGAGGCGCAGCGCTTCGCGGGCGTAAAACTCGCAGAAGTCGATGGTCTCGGAGATGTCGGCGTCGGCCTCGCCCCAGTTCTTGCTGACTTCGAAAACCAGCCAGGCCATGTAATCCATTTTGCGCTGGCGCATAAGATCAGCGGCGCGAAATAGCAGGCTGGCGCGCTCGGCAACCGGAACCCGGCTCCATGAATCAAAGGCCTGCAGCGCGGATTGCATGGCCGGCTCTACGTGCTCCTTGCCGGCTTTTTGGTGGATTCCAACCACTTGCGAGGGACGCGATGGATTCAGCGATTTGATCTTGTCGCCTGTCTTGACCCGCTGCCCGCCAATGATAAGGTCGTACTCCTGGCCGAGCTGGCTGCGAACCCGCTCGATGGCCGCCCGCATCTTGCGGGCATTGTCTTCCTGGCGGAAATCGAAAAAAGGCTCGTTGACGAACGGGCCCTGATGGGAAGACGCGCGCGGCCGGACGGGAGCTTCTAACGTTGCCATGAGTGCACCTCGAGGAATTCAGCGCCGATTTTGACGGGCGGCAAACACTTCATTTTAACATCCCAACCGGGGCGGTGATACAGCGGACTGGGTTCAAGTGATAGACTCAAACGTTTTCGCCGAGGCAATCATGGAGATCAAACGGGTCGGAGTGATCGGCGCGGGCACGATGGGCAACGGGATTGCCCATGTGTTCGCGCGCAGTGGATATGCCGTAGTTCTATGCGATGTTGAACTGAAATTCCTGGAGCGCGGGCTGGCTACGATCACCAAAAATCTTGACCGCGAGGTTGCAAAAAACAAGATCACGGAGGCGGACAAGGCTTCCGCTCTGAAGAATATTGATTCGGTTACGGATCGCGCCCGGCTGGCTGATTGCGACTTTATTGTGGAAGCGGCCACCGAGAAGTTCGAAATCAAGACAGAGATTTTTCGCGACCTGGACCGGCTGACCAAGCCAGACGTGATCCTGGCTTCGAATACTTCTTCCATTTCCATCACCAGGCTCGCAGCTCTGACCAGGCGCCCGGAAAAAGTCATTGGCATGCACTTCTTCAATCCCGTGCCGGTAATGAAACTGGTGGAGGTGATTCGCGGGCTGGCTACGTCGGAGCAAACTTTCACTACGGTGCGCGAGTTGGCTCTGAAACTTCAAAAGACTCCGGTCGAGGTGAACGATGCGCCGGGATTTGTTTCGAACCGCGTACTGATGCCGTTGCTGAACGAAGCCATGTATACGGTGATGGAGGGCGTCGCGACCGCCGAGGCAGTGGATGAAGTTTTCAAACTGGGAATGGCCCATCCCATGGGACCGTTGACCCTCGCGGATTTTATCGGGCTGGATGTTTGCCTCGATATCATGCGGGTCATGTTGGAGGGATTGGGGGATCCGAAATATAGGCCGTGCCCGCTGCTGATCAAGATGGTGGATGCGGGGTGGCTGGGAAAAAAGAGTGGACGCGGTTTTTACAAATATGGTGTTTAGTGATCGCCAACAACCGGGAACCTGGAGCTTTGCCATTGCCAAGTGTGAATTCCCGATTAGCGATTGAAACCAGCCTCATCGCATGACAATTGCGCCAGTTTCGCCCAAAGGCCACAGCGATGTGCCGATTTATATTCTGGCGGCGCTTTGCGGCATTGGCACCGGGTGGGTCGACGTGAGCGTCAATGACCTGCTGTTCACCGCGCTGCTGGTGCTGGCCGGCTGCATGCTGCTGGGCTCACTGCGGCCGCTCCGCCCGTGGCGCTGGGTCGTGGGGGTGGTGATCTTCATTCCGGTTGCGGAGTTGACTGCTTATCTGATCATGAGCGTAAAACCTGCCCGCAGCCAGGAGTTTGGCTCTTTCCTCACCGCCTTGCCAGGAATTGCCGGCGCCTACGGCGGCTCCGTGATGCGCCGCGCCATTGATAACCTGCGCCAGGGAAAATAGAACCGGCCCGTGACAAAGCTCAGACCCGGCCTCGACTCCTGAGGCGTCGACTCGTTAGACCTCGACTCTATTAGACCTCGCGCTTCAGAGTCAGCGCTGGTCGCCACGATTTCGCACTGTTCTGGGCTTGGAGTCACAGACACACGGTTACCTTGGTGAATTTGGAAGGATTTTGGAACGATTAAGGTCTTCCCCGGCAGAGCCGATGAATAGTACTCAGTGGAGGCTATTCAACGATGAGACCTGCAAAGCCCGCTGTGCTGCTTGCGATCGTGCCGCTTGCGATCCTTTTCTTAGCCGGTTGCAATACAACCCCGAAAGTGACGGCTCCTCCGCAGAGTGCGGTACGGGCTTACAGCGCCACGGCGTCGGTGGGAGATTTCCTGACCATCTCCATCGATTCGAACGCGCAGAATATTACCTATAAGAACTATACCAACGGGGAAGCCGGGACGGCGCCCTACACCATCAATTCCGATGGGACATATGCGATCACCGATCCCAAAGGCAACCTGCTGGCCGGCTATGAAGTACCGGGCTTCGTGATGATGATTGAAGCGGCCAACGCGGGGCCGAATAGGGACACCGCCGCCCTGATTACGGCGATCGAGACCGCGTCGGCTACGATCAATACCTTTGCCGGACAAAACTTCAATTATCTCCAATTCCGCACCGCCGCCGGGGGAACGGAGGTGGGCACGATCACGATCGCGGCTAACGGCAACACTCAGCATGACGGCTACTGGCCTTTTGGAGTCTTTAGCCAGAACCTGTTCAACGGCGGCAGCTTTTCCGCCTCCAGCGTGACCGAAGACGCTTCGGGGGACTTTTTTACCATCAACGAAAGCCAGGGCTCGGACTACGCCTTCGGCACGCCCAGCGGCTTTTTCGTCGTGGATACGGGCAGTGGCACGATTCTCAGCCTGCCGAAAGCCTCCACCAAAGCCTTCGATGCCGCCCGAGCCGGAAGCTATACCGCCCTCTACTACGAGAAGGCCAATGCGCAAACCGGCCAGGGCAACATCGAAACCGGCACGCCGAGCGAGGGTAAGGGAACGGTGACAATTTCCGCCGACGGACTGATGACGATTACCGACGACCGGAACAACACTCTGGCCACCGGAACGCTGGCCGCGATTGCCGACACGCCCTATCTCTACGATGGCACACCGAACACGCTCTCTGACCCGCTGTACGGTATGTTCACCTTTCGCATGTCGGCCGCCGGCATACAGCAAGATGTGTTCGCTTCGTTCCAGGGCAACGCAGTCATCTTCTCCAGCTTCCAGACCGGGCTGCCCATTACTGGCTACGCACCGTACACCTACTACTACGGCGTAGGATTGCGGTAAGAGGGCGCTCTCGGCTTCCGAACTCGGTGTAAAGAGTTCCGAGTGCAAAAGCCTGAAGCCGAGGGTGGGACGTCTGTATGCCTGCTCCTAAATTGCGCTGCCAGTTCCCGCTGCTCCAAGGCCTCCCAAGTCTCGCTTGCTTGTAGGTCTCGCTTGCTCCTAGGTCCGGCTTGCTCCTAGGTCTCGGATAACCCAAAAGTTACTCCTAATCCACAGCCCGGTCGGGTATGGTACGAGCATGTGTGTATCGGTATCGATGCTGGCCAGCGGAAGCCACGGAAATTGCGCCCTGGTATCGAGCACGCGAACCAGGATTCTGGTGGACGCTGGAATCTCCTGCCGGGAAACTTTCAAGCGCATGAAATCGCTATGCGAAGATCCGCAATCGCTTTCCGCCATCCTGATTACACACGAGCATTGCGATCACGTTTACGGCCTGGCAACCCTGGCGAAAAAGTTGCGCATCCCAATTTTTATGACCGGGGCAACGCACGCTGCCTGGGCCCGGGCCATGCGCACGGTGAATGGAGAGCGTCCGCAACTGGAAAAGCTGGAGCGCTTCGAGTCGGGGCATCGCTTTCAGGTAGGGGATATCGAGGTGAATCCGTTCACCATCCCTCACGATGCGGCTGATCCGGTGGGCTTCAGCTTTCGCGTCGAGGGCACGAAGGTGAGCGTGGCCACCGATCTGGGATACCTGCCGGTCAATGTCCGCGACCACTTGCGCGGCTCCGATATCCTGATCATGGAGTCGAATCACGATGTCGAGATGTTGCGCGGGGGCCCCTACCCGTGGCAGGTCAAACAGCGGGTGGCCAGCAATGTCGGGCACCTCTCCAATGAAAAACTCGCGGATTTCTTTACCCGGGACTATGATAATAGTGCAGCGTTTGTAGTGCTGGCGCATCTCTCTGAGCAGAA
Organism: uncultured Acidobacteriota bacterium; assembly: GCA_963756015.1. GTDB lineage: Bacteria > Acidobacteriota > Terriglobia > Terriglobales > Acidobacteriaceae > Sulfotelmatobacter. The sequence goes on along the minus strand of CAVWMB010000006.1, from coordinate 3,751,848 downwards.
TAATCACCCAGAAATAGCGAGGAGAGAGGCGGAGAAAGCGCTGGCCGAGCGGGGCGGATTGTTTCAGAACCGCGTGCTGGTGGCGGTGCAATCGGAAGTTTTGCCGCCCATTCAGCTGTAAGATCTGCCGCCGTAGTTCCTTATGAGTCAGCAGTGCATCGATCCGATTGTAGGCAAAATTCTGGCGGGCTGGAGATATGACATTTCCGGCCTGGCGGCGGAGATGCGCGGCGACTACGAGAGCCACTTCGCGGCCTGCGAACGCTGCCGCGGCTGGCAGCGCATCCACCGCATGATTGACGTGGGGCTGATCGCGCTGGCTTCGGTTTCAGGGGGAGTGTTTCTGCTGGCGTTCGGAGTTATCCGGCACTTCGGGCCGCGGCACGCCTTCTGGCTGGAGGTCGCGGCGCTGGGTGGTTTCACGTTGTCGGCGCTGATCTGGCTGATCGTGGCCGTGGCCACGCCTGCGCCGGTAACCATGCTGGACGCGGCCCGGGAAGGGGCGCGACGGGTGCATGACCGGCTGCCCCCGGAGATTCGCGAGCGCCTGCCGGAGGAGCTGCGCGTGAAGATCACAGGAACCTAGCAGGTAGGCAAAACGGGTGAGGCGGAATGGCAGCAAGGGGGAATGTTTTTAGGCTTGTGGCGGTTCTGTTGTGCTTGGCGACTGTTAGCGGCAGCGCGATGTCGCTATGTTTGCCGCCTGCCCAGAAAAAAGCTGCCTTGGCATCACATTGTCATTCTTTTCCATTGCCTGCTTCTCAATTCCCTGCCCCATCCCCTCGGTCGACCCATTACCGTTGCTGCGTGATCGGTCCTGCTTCCGCCCTGTTATCGAGTGTTTCTGTGCTGAACTCCGTTTTGCCGCCTGGCGCGGCTGATTCACCGCCGCTTCCCGCTGCCGTTCGCGATCGAGAGCCAGCCGCCTCGCCTTCGCCTTCAGGCGGTCCACCTGGAGTTCGGTCCCTCAGAATCTAATCCTCCAATCCTTTTTGCCCCTGCTCGGCGTGCGCATGCTGCTGCGCACGCGCTGGCCGCCATGCATTCATTCTTTTTAGGCGAGGTTTCAATGTTCAGGGAAGTCGTTCGTTTCACGGCTTTGTGCTCCATTGTCGCGGCGCTGTTTTCATCGGTGGCAGAGTCTCAACGAGACTCCGCTGGCGAAATGCATATGCAGGAGCAAGCGCCGGCGCAACTGCCTTCGCCCCATGACGGGTCGGGAACGGCGTGGGAGCCCGCGTCCGTGCCGGAACACGACTGGATGCTGATGCGTGGTGGGTGGGAGATGATGGCCCACGGCGTGATCTTTATCGACTACAACCAGCAAGGTGGTCCGCGAGGCGAGGGCAAAGCGGAGTCGGTAAATTGGGGAATGCTGATGGAGCAGCACCGCTTGGGGGGCGGGACGATCCTGTTGCGGCAAATGTTTTCGGCGGAATCGCTGACCTCGCCGCATCCTGGGTTTCCTGAACTGTTTCAGACCGGCGAGACTTATCACGGGGCGCCGCTGGTCGACCACCAGCATCCACACAACGTGTTTGCGGAATTGTCGCTGTTGTACACGCTCCCGCTGACCGGGAAAATCCAGTGGGAGTTCTACGGCGGGCCGGCGGCCGAGCCCGCGCTGGGACCGGTGACCTACATTCATCGCACGTCAGCCGCCGAATTGCCGCTGGCGCCGTTGGCTCATCATTTGCAGGATTCAACCCACATCAGTTTCGGAGTTGTCACCAGCGGATTCACGATCGAACGGGTGAAATTGGAGGGCTCGGCCTTCAACGGGCGTGAGCCGAATGAAGAGCGCTGGAACATCCAGCCCGCGGCGCTGGATTCCTGGTCAGGGCGTGCGAGCGTGGCTCCGTCGCGCGATTGGACGGCGCAGTACAGCATTGGACGGCTGGAGCATCCGGAAGCGCTCGAACCGGGCAGCCAGTGGCGGCAGACCGCTTCGGTAGAGTATGACCGGCCTCTGGCCGCGGGCAATTGGGCAACCTCGTTGGTATGGGGACGGGTTCACAAACTTTCTGATGGGGTAAATCTAAACGGCTACCTTGTGGAATCGACGCTAAATTTTTTCAAGCGCGATTACGCTTTTACCAGACTGGAGTTGGTGGATAAGGACGAATTGTTTCCCCAGGCGGCAGTGCATCCCGCGTACCGCATTGGGGCATACACGTTCGGCGGAGTACGCGATGTGGTGCAGAGCCGGGCGTGGCAACTCGGTCTGGGCGCGGATGTGACGATGTACTCGAAACCAGCGGTACTGGACGCGGCGTATGGGAATTTTCCGGTGTCGTTCCAAATATTTCTGCGGATGCGGCCCGGGGTGCACGAACGAAAGCATTGAGGCTAGCCCATGAATTTTGCTTTTTACCCGGATTCGCCGTCTGCGCCGGTGCCGCCGCCGATCAGGACTTGGGGCGGAGAAAATTTTGCCATGATTTCAGTTCTCGTGATTAGATAGTTTTGCGATGAAATATTGCCGATTTCAACTCAATGGTCAGGCTCACTATGGATTGGTGGAGCCGGTTGCAGGACGCGATTCAATTCTCCGAATACTCCTGACTCCTCCGGAAGAATCCAATGGCGATGTGGAAGGGCTGCGCACCCGCCGCATCGAAGCGCTTGCTCTCGAAGAAGCCGAACTGCTGCCTCCGGCGCGTCCCACGAAGATTGTTTGCGTGGGAAGAAATTATCGGGAACACGCGGCGGAACTGGGCAGCGAGGTACCGACCGAACCACTGCTCTTTTTTAAGCCAAACTCCGCACTGCTGGCGCATGGCGGGCTCGTAAAAAGGCCCAAGATTTCGCAGCGCGTGGATTTCGAGGGCGAGCTTTGCGTGGTGGTGGGAAAGAAATGCCATCTGCTGGCCGACGGTGAAGATGTGCGGCCTTACATTCTCGGCTACACCTGCCTGAACGATGTGTCGCTGCGAGACATTCAGAGAAAAGACAATCAGTGGGCGCGGGCCAAGGGGTTTGATACTTCGTGCCCGGTGGGCCCGGTGGTGGCGGATGGGCTTGATCCGTGGGCGGGGGTGGGCGTGGAGACGCGGGTCAATGGCGAGGTTCGGCAATCGGGCAATACAAAAGATTTTATCTTTCCGCTGGATGTGGTGATTCGTTATATCTCACAGGCCATGTCGCTGTTGCCGGGAGATTTGATTGCAACCGGGACTCCGGCAGGCGTCGGTCCTATAGTGGCGGGAGATGTAATCGAAATCAGCGTGGAGGGAGTGGGGACGCTGAGGAATTCTGTGGCGGATGAATAAGAACGCGGAGACGTTCTTTGGTTCGCACGAAGGCCCCACTATCTCGCAAAGATAGCTAGAAATGGGCTCCGCATTTTGTGATGCAAACGGCTTCTGCCTTACTGCAGGCGGAAGCGCTCGCGCATGAGGCGCTGCAGGCGCGGTTTGTAGAGGAGATCGTAGGCGAGTTCTTTGTCAGGGAACATGGCGAGGGCAGCACGTTTGGCGCCGGCTGCGAGCTCGGAGGCTTCTTCCACGGTGAGGCTGGGATCCTGGCTGATGACGGAACTGACCATGCTGATCATGATCTGCAGACGCCTGATTCTTCGGTCTTCGTCGTCGGATTCGGTTACGGGCTGACTTGCCAGATGTGAAGTTTTCTCATGATTTGCCGGTTCCCCGATATTCATGCTGGCCTCTTTGTCCCCTTAAAGCCCACGCCACGAAGTTACACAGAAGTTGGATGTGGCGGCGCAGCGCGACGTTGCGCCTGTATTTAGCATTCTGCTCCCGCGCGGCAAAAAAACAAACGGCCCGAAAGTGCTGGTTCACGGCATGGGGCCGCAACCTTGCGAGCGGAAAGCTCATCCACCTTCTATTAGCGATCAGACGTTACCGGACAGAATGAAGAAGGGTTAAAATTGTGATACGAAATCCGCCCTGGTCGACCGCGGATTTCGCGAAGAGGAGATCCATGGCAGAGCAACCCTATCCCACCGCGGAACAGAAACCGCGCCCCGATCCCAATGAAAAACTGGTGAAGGTCTTTGACAGCGAGCAGGAGTCGGAAGCCATGGTAGTGAAGGGCTTGCTCGAATCCGCCGGAATTCAAAGCGACCTCATGTCGGGCAGCCTGGTGCAGGAGATGTTTCCAGGATTGGGCGGCATGATCATTGAGGTGCGCGAGGAAGACGCAGAAAGAGCGCGCCAGTTGATCGCGGAATCGCGGCAGTCTTTCCCATCCGGTGATTCCGGCGAGGATGCCGACGACGACCCTACTGAAGAGCTGCCAGCCAAGGCGTGACGGAGTGGCCGTCGAGATAGAAGGTGACCGCGCCGTCGAGATCGGTGCGATAGACGCGGGCTCCTGCGGCTTGCAGGCGTTCGAGTACGCTTTGCTTCGGCAGCCCGAAAGATGTTCTGAAGCCGACTGAGATCACGGCAAAGGTGGGCTCAACCGCACGGAGGATTTCCGGCGTCGTGGATGTGGCGCTGCCGTGATGACCTACCTTGAGCAGATCGGCGTGCGCATCATGCAGGCGGGCGATACGGCGCTCAACCGCCTTTTCAGCATCCCCTTCGAGCAATACCGAAGTCTTGCCATAGCTGACGTGCAAGACCATCGAGTCGTTATTTTTAGGCTCGAGTCCGAGGGGCCAGTCTTGCGGCGGAAACAGCACATCGACTCTGGCTCCTCCCAGCTCAATCTCGTCTCCCTCCCAGTGGCGCACAACTTTGATTCCGAGTTGATGCGCCTCTGCGACCAGGCTCTGCAGGGCTCGACTTGGGGGCAACAAACCGATCCATAATTCTTTTGGACGAAAATCTTTCAGCACGGCAGCCATGCCGCCGATGTGGTCGGAGTGGCCGTGCGAAATCGCGACGGCATCCAGGCGGGAGATGCCGCGAGTCCATAGGTAGGGCGCAACCACGTCTTCGCCGAAGTCGAGCTGGGAACCGGCGCCCCAGATGGGCCCGCCGGCATCGACGAGCAAAGTGCGGCCCTTCGGCATCACCAGCAGGATGGAGTCGCCTTCGCCCACGTCGATGGAGGTTACTTCGAGCACTCCGGCGCGGATTTTAGGCTTGGGAGGAACGAAGGCCAGCGTCAGAGACGCCACAAGCAGGGCAAACAGTCCCGAGAGCGCCAGCACCATGCGGCGGCGCGCCAGCGCCGGGGCGAGCACCAGCGCTGCGGACGACGCTGCGATGATCGGCAGCGACGGAGTGGCGACCCGAAGGTCGGCCAGCCGCAAGCCGCCCAGGCCATGCACCGTGCCCGTGATCGCCTGCAACGCGAAGACAGTCAGAAGCGCTGGAAGCTTTGCCAGCGCTGGCGAAATATAAGCCAATCCGACGGTGAACACGGCTGTGGGCATGAGAAGCTGCGTAAGGGGAACCACGGCAACATTGGCGGGAAGCCCGATAGTGGTGGCACGATGAAAGTAATAGGCCATCGGCAGAGCCAAGCCCACTTGCATCACCGTGGATATCAACAGTAACTCGAAAGCAGCCAGGCAGACGATGGTTGCGGCCTCTACGATTCGCAAAGACGTCGGCGTTCCGAGAAAGCGCCCGACCCGGCCGGCGATCAAACCGAGATCAAGACGGAACTGGGCGACACGCGGGGGCAACAACGGACCGTAGTCGTCTGCACCCCAGTGTGCCAGGGCCCGGCGATAGAGGCGCGAGGTGCGCTCGACCATGGGTATGCCGATGGCCGCCACGATGAACACGCAGACAAATGTCATTTGAAAGCTGACTGTGAAGAGTTGTCGAGGATCGAAGATGAGCAGGGCCAAAGCAGCGGTCCCCAGCGCGTTGACCATGCCGCGGTCGCGGTAGAGCAAACGCGTACCCAGATAGATGGCGCACATCAGCGTGGCTCGCCAAACTGGCGCGCCAACCTCCGTGAGAAAAGCGTAGGCAACGCAAAATAAAATGGTCAGCAGGATCGCGGGGATGTCCGAAAAACGCATCCAGCGCAGCGTCCAGAAAACGACAAACGCGAGGATGGTCACGTTCATCCCGGAAACTACCAGGATGTGATAGGTACCGGAGCGCTGGAAATCGACTCGCGTGTCCCGGTCGATAAAGGCCTCTTCGCCAATGACCATGGCATCGATCAAGGCGGCTTGCGGCGGCGGCCAAAGAGCGCGCACTTTTGCGATGATGCTCGAATGTATGCGGCTCCGCCAGAGCTCGAAGCGGTTTCCTGCAAAGCCGGGAAGCAATTCCACGTCTTCGGCCTTGGCGGAGCCGAGTGCAGCAATGCCATTGGCCGCGAGATACCCTTGATAGTCGAATGCTCCAGGGTTGCGGAAGTTGCGCGGGAGTTTCAGCTTGACCCGAAGGCTGATACGCTCGCCGTAGCGGAGCAGGCGCACCGCGGCGCTGGATTCACCTCGGCCGTAAATGCCAAGCCGCACTCCTGCATGCACAGGAGACCGCTGCCCATCTTCCGTAATGACCTCTTCAGTCTCTAAGTCGAGACTCTGGCGGATTTCATCGGCCATAGCGTCACGCAGCCTGCCCTCTCGAGTGACGTGGGCCGTCATCTGAACCTGCGGGCCGTCGGCGAAACTGTTAAGGCTGGTATTGATGACGCTGGTTGGCCCTCGCAGTTGAATGTAAAGGGCCCCCGCGAAGAAGAACGCGCCCAGCGCCAGGGGTACGGCGAGCCATCGCTCTTTTCTGACGAAGTACAGACCCGCAGCGAGAAACGCGATAGCCGCCACAACCCACCACGACGTGGGACGCCAAAGGTAGGCTCCAGCAATAATTCCCGCAGCATAGGCGAGTGCCGCCCAAAGCATGGGCTGGCGTTGACCCTTAGGTTGAAATTCGGATGGCCGAAAGGCGGCCGGCGCAGGTGAGAGCGTTAGCGGCATTCATGGTCGGCAGGTTGATGCTTCTCCCCTCGCTCGGGCGGGCTTAGAAGGTGATTTCCCCGGCTCGAGCGAGTGAAAGATGAGTTATGGTGGCGTGAAGCGCTGCGCCAGGCAGACCGGCCGCATCACCGGACTAATTGCACAACACTCTCCAGGTGATAGGTCTGGGGAAACAGGTCGATCAGGTGGACCTCCTCGACTCGATAGCCTGCATCTTGCAGGGGCACCAGATCGCGGGCCAAGGTAGCCGGATCACATGACACATAAGTCACACGTGGCGCGTCCGCACTCGCAACGGTACGCGCCACGCCATCTCCCAAACCGCTCCGGGGCGGGTCTACTACGACGAGGTCAGGCTTATAAAGGACTACTTGGGGGAGTGCGCCCTTCCCGACCCGTCCCGGTTCCACTTCGCTGCGCGACTGCGCGGGCCTATCGCCCGCACCCGCACGAGCCGAACCTGCATGAGTCGCTTGCAGATACCGCTCGGTCGCGGAGCAAATCGACTTTCCGTTAGTAGGCAAATTGTATTGCAGATCGCCGGCGGCTGTCTGTGACGACTCGACAGAAACTATGTGACGGAAATTACAGGCTAGGGCTGTGGAAAACAAGCCAACCCCGGCATAAAGGTCGAGCGCCAGTTCACCGCTTCGGCCTTTGGCCACGATGTCGATCAGTTGGTCGGGCAAAAATCGATTGGTCTGGAAAAACGATCCTGAACTCACCCGGTAGGCGGCATGGCGCGTGTGATAGGTCAACTCGGAAGCGCCCACCGTGACCAGTGGCTCATATACTCCTTTTTGAGGTTCCCTGAGCGCGACGACGCCCGCAATCTCTGGCATGGCGGCGCATAACTCCTCTGCCCAGGCCCGCACTGCGGCGCGCCGAGCCTCAGGAGCGCAAAAGAATTCGAGCAGCAAGCCGCTTTCTTTTGTATCGGCGCCGGCAGCGGCGAATAATTCAACCTCGCGGATTTCGTCAACTGCCTTGCCCGACCGTCCCGATTCCCACAGGGCCGCTATGCCGCGGTTGATCAGCGGTGAGCTAATGGGGCACTCCTCAACCGGAAGCAATTCGTGCGATGCGAACTTGAAGTATCCCAGGGCGAACTCAGGCTGGGTACGCATCTGCAGGCGCGAGCGGTTGCGATAGTTCCAGGGCGGCGAAGCATGCGTCTGAATTTCGCACCGCAACTCGAGCTTGGCGATGCGGCGCAAATTCTCACGCAGGATCTCTTTCTTGATTTCGAGTTGATGCGGATAGTCGGCGTGCTGGTAGTGGCATCCACCGCAGCGGAGAAAATAGGGACATTTCGGAGAAGTACGGTGAGCCGACGCTTCAATAATGGCAGCCGCGTGGGCACGCGCGAAGCCGGGCTTTTCCTCACTGAGTGTTGCTTCAATTTTTTCGCCGGTTAAGACGAAGGGAACGAAGACGGCTTTCCCACGGCCGCGATCGTTGGCAGGTAGATGAGCCAGTCCGTCGCCGCCATAGACCAGTTTTTCAATGTTTAGGAGCAAGAATTGATTCTACGGCATAAAAATCAGCGACAAGAAGCCTTGGAATCATTTCGATCGAGAACGCGTATAAAGCTTAACTCAGTCAGATTGCGAAGCTTGAGTCTGCAAACCGATTTCAGGCTTGCCCATTTTGTAATCGATGGTGTCAACCATCTCCTGGTGTCGATCCAGAATACGATTCATTTCGTCGATAATTAGGGCAAGGCTCTGCGCGTCGGTGGCGCTCTGCGCCATGGCTTGCAGACGATGCCAACCCTCTGGTTCATGCCTTGGACTCACAAAGGTTCCTCCTGAATAAATTTAACTTCGAATTTTCGGCGGTGGAAGTTGCCCGGCCCATACAGTCGTTTCTGTATTTCCCGCTGGTTTCCCAAAATGGGAACCCAGAAAAAACAAGTGCAACAACGTTTAGATGCTTGATACCGGCAATCGAGGGTATCTGTGCCCTTGACATTGTCAGAGGGCGCGCCCCGCAGCCGCGCCGGAGGCCCACGCCCATTGAAAATTGAAGCCGCCAAGATGGCCGGTTACGTCGACGACTTCGCCGATAAAAAACAGCCCTGGCACCTTGCGACTCTCCATTGTCTGCGGGGACAATTCGTCGGTGTCGACGCCGCCGGCCGTGACTTCGGCTTTGTCGTAGCCTTCCGTTCCCGCTGGTGAGATTGTCCACGCATGCAGCCGCGATTCGAAATCAGCGAGCGCGTGATTCGTCCACGAAGTTGGTGCGTGAAACGCCATCCAGCGGTCGGCGAAACGCTGGGGGAGAATTTTTCGCAACTCCGCACGAAGATTGGCGGAAGTTCGCGGAGTCTGCGCATTGTCGAACGCGCTGGTGACCTCGCGACTGGGTGCGAGATCGATCAGAATGGGTTCTGATGATTTATCAGAGCAGCTCTGGGAATATTTTTTCCAATACGACGAGATTTGCAGAATTGCCGGGCCGCTCAATCCGCGATGGGTAAACAGCATTTTCTCGCGAAACTGCTCGCCGCCGCAGGATGCGATGACCTCGGCGGCGACCCCTGCGAGGTTGCTGTAACGCGAACAATCCTCGCCATTGAAGAGAACTGGAACCAATCCCGGCCAGGGCTCACGGATAGCAAGGCCGAATTGGCGCGCCAGATCATAGCCGAATGAGGTTGCGCCGATCTTTGGAATCGACAAGCCGCCAGTGGCAACCACCAATGATCGAGAACGGAGCTCGGCATTCTCCGCACACACAACAAACTCATTCGTTCGCTCAACCTTGCTGATTTTTGTATTCAAAAAGATTCGCACGCCGGCATCGCGGCACTCGGCCTCGAGCATGGCGAGAATATCGCGCGCGGACCGATCGCAAAAAAGCTGGCCCAACGTTTTCTCGTGATAGGCGATGCCGTGCTTTTCGACGAGCGCGATAAAATCGCCCGGGGTGTAGCGAGCCAGGGCTGACTTGGCGAAATGCCGATTTGCAGAAATGAAGTTTTCCGGCTGGCAGTAGAGGTTGGTGAAATTGCAGCGTCCGCCGCCCGAGATCAGAATTTTCTTGCCAACCTGGCCGGCGCGTTCGAGAACAGCAACTTTGCGGCCGCGCTTGCCCGCCTCGATGGCGCACATCAGTCCGGCAGCGCCGCCGCCGAGGATGAGTCCATCGAATGATTGAGTCATGAATCGAATAACGCGCTCACATATAAAACAGGCTGAGGCGTGGCAGATTGAATTTTTCCAAAAGACGCTTGTGGACGTATTGTTTTTGCAGTTGGTCGATTTGCGCTGCGGCCATCTTGCGGCGGTAGGGCGCGAGTTCGCGGTCGGCCTGGGCGCGCACCATCACAATTTCTTCATCCGGAGTGGCGGCCAGCAACGCGGCAAATAATTTTTCTTCGAGAACTGTGAGGCGGCGTTCCAGGTCTTCCAGCTTCAACACTTTTCCCTGCTTTTCGATTTCCTGAGCAAGCTTGCGCAGGGTTGAGGCCGACTCTTCAGCGACGGCATGCACCGAGATTACTGCGCTACTGGGCAGCCTTGCGGCCTCAATCAGGTCGGCATTGCGCCGGAGAAAAATCGAGATCAGCTCCGGCTCGAAACCTTGCCCCGCGGCCGATCTGGGCGATGAGGATTCTGCTGCGCCCACAGCCGCTTCTTTCATATCTTCCGCGGCCGCCAGAACCTCCTGCGAACAATAGGCCAGGCTATTTATTTTCTTGGCTTTTGCGGGCCTCTGATCGTAGCGATCGAATGCGGAATCGATTCCGCGCAGCGCGGCTTCAAGAGGAATGCCCGCATCCTTCCAGGTTTCGATCAACGCCCAGTCGAGAGTGGTGAGCAGAAGTCCACCGCCGCGACGGCGCAAAAACTGCTCCTCAATCTCGGTGAAGTAGCTGAAGTAATTGAATTGATCGTCCACAGAGCTTCAGCGGGGGGAACGTGGAGAAGAACCGCGCGGGGCGCCATTTTTCACGTTACGAGGCGTTGGAACGGTTTTCGCCGCCATGCCTAGCCGCGCGGCTGCATTGCGCTCCCAGATGATGCGCAAGCCCTCGAGGGTTAGAAAATCATCGACATTCTTAATGTACTTCGACCCCGTGCCGATCATCGGGCCCAGACCTCCGGTGGCGATTACGGTTGTATCCTTGCCCATTTCGCCGAGCAGCAGTTCGAGAATGCCATCCACCAGTCCGAGATACCCGTAATAAAGGCCCGACTGCAGGCTACCCACCGTGTTGGTGCCGATCACGCGGCCGGGCTTGCGGATCTCGACCCGCGGCAAACGAGCCGTGCGTTGAAAAAGCGCGTCGGCCGAAATGCCAATGCCGGGACAAATCACTCCGCCAAGATACTCGCCTTTTTCGGAAACGCAGTCGAAAGTGGTTGCGGTGCCAAAATCGACAATTACGCAGGGCCCGCCATATTTTTCGAAAGCAGCCACGGCGTTCACGATGCGGTCGGCGCCCACTTCGGCGGGGTTGTCGTAGTGCACCGGCATACCGGTTTTCACGCCGGGCTCGATCAAGAGTGGTTTGGTGTTGAAGTAGCGCTCGCAAACCTGCCGCAACACGGGATCGAGCGGCGGCACAACCGACGAAATCACGATGCCGTGAATTCCGGACGCCTGCAGGCTGGCCATGGAAAACAAATTACGAAACAGTACTCCATACTCATCCACCGTGCTGCCCTGCCGGGTCGCGACCCGCCAGTGGGCCACGAGGTGCTCGTAGCGCGGAGCGGCGTCGGCCTCAGCAGAAGTATTCTCCGCCTTGCTGAAGACCCCCAGCACCGTGTTGGTATTGCCGACATCGAGGACGAAAAGCATGGTGGTTAAAAGTTACAGCCTTGGCAATCGGAGTTCTGCCTTCCAACTGCCAGGCGTTTCACTGCCGCTTCATTTTTCTCGCACTGTGCCGCTCAAGATGGTCTGCAGACCGTGCGCGCTTCGCACTTTCAAAAAGCCGCGTTCATCAAGACCCTCCGTCGTTCCCTCGACGGTCGACCCATTCTCCTGTATGCGAACCGGCTTACCCCGCACCCAGGTTGAATGCTCGGTAAAACGACGCAGAATTGACGGGCGCGCGTCCGGCGCTTCGATTAACCGGCGATACTCCCGGTCCAGCGATTTTAGCAAAGCGGCGGACAGTTCCACTCGCGACCACTCGCTGCCGGTGCTTAAGCGCAGCGACGTCGCCTGGGCTTCCAGTTCTTTTGGAAAGCCCGGGTCATTTACATTGATTCCAATTCCTATGACGATATAGCGCACTCGAGTAGCTTCCGCGTTCATTTCGGTAAGAATGCCGCACACTTTCCTGCCTTCGATCAGCACGTCGTTGGGCCACTTCAAATCGAGTTGAACCCGCGGATCGACACGCTCAATCGCGGCCTGCACCGCCAGGCCGGCGGCGAGCGCCAGCACCAACACTTCGGAGGGAGAAAGGGCGGGACGGACCACGACCGAGCAGTAAATTCCCGAGGAGCGCGTGGACTGCCAGGTGTGCGTGCCGCGGCCGCGACCGGCAGTTTGCTCTTCGGCGAGAAAAACGCTGCCTTCAGGCGCGCCCTCGGCGGCGGCGGCCATGGCCGCGGTGTTGGTCGAACCTATCTTAAAAAAGTGATGGATGTGCGCGTCAAAGAGGGTACCGCGCAGCAGTGGAGCAAGAATTTCCGGTAGCAGAAGATCGGGAACAGACTTGAGACGATATCCGGTTGCGGGATGGCCTGCGACATCCACACCGAGGCTGCGCAATTGTTGAATCAATCGCCAGACCTCCGAGCGGTTGGAGGAAATTTCCTGTGCGATTTTCGTGCCGCTTACCACCACCGTCGCATGTTCCATCAGCAGACGAACGATGCGGCCAAGGCGGATGTCGGTGGCCGGTTCGCGTGGCGCCCGCCGCGACGGCTTCCTCGCTGGAATTGCTCTCATCTGCTTAATGCGGGAATTATGCGGGAGCGCGCGGAAAAGCACAAACCCGGACATTGAGCCCCTAAGCCCGAGGCTAGGCGGGAACCACTCGCATGCTCATGTCGCTGGCTTGCGGTGAGTGAGTAAGCAGGCCTACGGAAATAAAATCCACGCCGGTTTCGGCGTAGGCGCGAACATTTTCCAGACGGATGCCGCCAGAACATTCCACCGGAATGCGGTGCTGAAGCTGGGCACAGCGCTCAACCGCGCGCCGTACATCCTCGGGAGACATGTTGTCGAGAAGAATGGCCTCCGCGCCCCGGGCCAGAGCTTCCTCCAACTGATCGATGGTGCGGACTTCAATTTCGATGGGTTGCGCCCCGCGGCGGTTGTGTACTGCCCGTTCCAGAGCCGGCGCTATGCCGCCGGCCAGCGCGATGTGATTGTTCTTGATGAGCACTCCGTCGGAGAGATCGAGGCGATGATTTTGTCCGCCGCCGCAGCGCACCGCGTACTTGTCGATAACCCGCAGGCCGGGAGCGGTCTTGCGGGTGTCGAGAATGCGCGCGCGAGTCCCCGAGACGGCGTCGACAAACTTCCGGGTGAAGGTGGCAATTCCGCTCATACGCTGTAGAAAGTTCAAGATCACGCGTTCGCAAGAAAGCAGCACACGCGCGTTGTGGCGGATCACAGCGATCGATTGTCCCTTGTGCAGGCGCACCCCATCGAAAATTTCGGGATGCGTGGTGACTTCATAATGCGAAGTGACGGCGCCGTCGAGAGCGGCATAAACGTCGAGAATACGTCCCACGCAGCCGATGCCTGCCAGAATGCAATCCTGTTTCGCCAGGATGGTGGCGGAGGCGCGCTGATTAGGATCGATGCAGGCATAGCTGGTGGCATCGCTCGTGGCCCGGTCTTCGAGCAGCGCGTTCTCGATGATGGCGGTAATGCGTCGGCTATTGAAATCCATAACGAACTTGGCAGTTGCCAGTTGTGTTCATGGGAGACGCTACCCTCGACTCTTCTTCCGCCCAAAAGAACCATCTAAGGCCGGCGCGCGATATGGTTGGCAAGAAAAGCCAAGTCGAGCTGCGCTCGACAGACACCCGAGGGCGGCTGTCCCCACACCTGTCACTTTAGTTCATCGAGCTGCTCTTTTATCTTTTTTCGCAGGCTGATCAATTCTTCGGCGCGCCTGCGGAGCCCCTCGACTACCTTTTCCGGAGCCTTCGACAAAAATTGTTCGTTGCCCAGTTGGCGTTGATTGTTGGCAAACTCTTTTTCCAGTTTGTCCTGTTCTTTCTTGAGACGTTCGCGCTCCGCGGCGACGTCGATCTTTCTCTCATAGATTACGTGAATATCGAAACGCGCGGTGCTGCGGGTGCCGGCCTGTCGGGATAGCGATTGGTTCACGAATTTGATGCTCTCCACGTTGGCGAGACGTTCAATGGCTCCGCGATTTTGCTCGATCATGGCGCGAATGGCCGGCTCGTGCGCAAATACTTCGACGGGAACTTTTATTTTCGGCTCGACTTTTAACTCTGCTCGAACATTCCTCACGTTCACGATCAAATCCTGAAGAATTGCCATTTCGGTTTCCGCCGCGAAATCGAATTGTTTCTCGTCCGGCTGCGGATATGCGGCGAAAGCAAGCGACCGCAGCGGGGGTTTGCCTTCATGCATCGCCTGCCAGATCTCTTCGGTGATGAAGGGCATGATGGGATGCAAGAGCCGTAACGACGCATCGAACAGGTTGACCAGATTTGCGCACGCGGCGCGGGCATGAGATGGATCCCCACCTTCTTCGAAATTCAACCTCGGCTTGATCAACTCCAGATACCAGTCGCAGAATTCTCCCCAGAAGAAATCATAGATGCGGTTGGCGGCTTCGTGGAAGCGATAGGTGGCGAGGGCATCGTTCACTTCTTTGGTGACGCGATTGAAGCGCGAGAGAATCCAGCGGTCTTCTAGAGTTTGGAGAGTGAAAGCCGCGATGCCGACTGGTGGCCGGTCTGGGTCGAAGCTGGCACGCAGGTCGGGCTCAATTCGATCCACATTCATGAACATGAATCGAGCGGCGTTCCATATTTTGTTGGCGAAGGCGCGGTAACCTTCGGTGCGGCTCTCGTTGAAAGCAATATCGGTGCCGGGCGCGGCCATGGCGGCCAGGGTGAAGCGAGTGGCGTCGGTGCCGAAGCGCTCAATAATCTCCAGCGGATCGATGACATTACCTTTGGTCTTCGACATCTTCTGGCGCTCCGCGTCCCGCACCAGAGCATGGATATAAACCTGGCGAAAGGGCACGCTATCGTCTTTTTTTCCCGCCCAGCCGCTCGCCTTCCTGATCGCCGCGTCCTGCTCATGCCCTTGCATGAAGTGGCAGCCAAACATGATCATGCGCGCCACCCAGAAAAATAGAATTTCGTAGGCGGTGATGAGCAGCGTGGTGGGATAAAAAACTTCCTGGTCGCGAGTTTTTTCCGGCCAGCCCAGGGTTGTGAACGGCAGCAGCCCGGAGGAGAACCAGGTATCGAGTACGTCGGAAACCTGTTCGAGCTTGGCGCCGCCACACTTTGGGCACTGCGACGGAGCTTCGCGGGCGACGATGATTTCTTTGCAGCCTTCGCACGTCCACGCCGGGATGCGATGTCCCCACCACAACTGGCGCGAGATGCACCAGTCGTAGATGTTATTCATCCAGTTCAGATAAATCTGTTTGTAATTCTCCGGAACGATGGTGATCTCGCCACTCTCGACCGCTTCGATCGCTTTTTGCGCCAGCGGTTTTATTTTTATGAACCACTGCTCCGATAAACGCGGCTCGACCACCGTGCCACAACGGTCGCACTTACCGAGAGCAAGGGTGTGATCTTTCTCGCCCACCAGGAAGCCCTGCTCTTGCAGATCAGCCAGCACGCGCTTGCGCGCTTCGTATCTGTCTAAACCCGAATACGCCCCGGCGTTCTGGTTCATGTGGGCGTGCTCGTCCATCACGTCGATTTGCGGAAGGTTGTGGCGTTTGCCGGCCTGGAAGTCGTTGGGATCATGCGCCGGCGTCACTTTTACCGCGCCGGTACCGAATTCGGGCTGCGCCAGTTCGTCGGTGATGATGGGAATCTCGCGCTGCATCAGCGGCAGCAAAACTTTTTTGCCATGCAGATGGCGGTAACGCTCGTCTTTCGCATTCACAGCGATCGCCGTATCGCCCAACATGGTCTCAGGGCGCGTGGTCGCGACGGTGATGAACTCGGTCTTTTCTCCAGCTGGCGGGCCGACGACTGGATAACGAATTTCCCACAGCTTTCCGGCGACCTCTTCGTGCTTCACCTCGAGATCGGAGATTGCGGTCTCGCAGCGCGGGCACCAGTTCACGATGTACTTGCCGCGATAGATCAGCCCTTCTTCGTAAAGACGGACGAAAACTTCGCGCACCGCGTGCGAAAGATTTTCGTCCATGGTGAAGTATTCGCGGTCCCAATCGACCGAGGCCCCGAGGCGCTTCATCTGGTCGAGAATCGCGCCGCCATAAAGCTTTTTCCACTCCCACACGCGCTCAATAAATTTGTCACGGCCCAGGTCGCGGCGCTTCTTGCCCTCTTTGGCGAGTTGCCGCTCGACCATCATTTGCGTGGCGATGCCGGCGTGATCGGTGCCGGGCAGCCACAGCGTGATGAAGCCGCGCATGCGATGCCAGCGCACGATGATGTCCATCTGCGTCTGGTTGAGCATGTGGCCCATGTGCAACCGGCCGGTGACGTTCGGCGGCGGCAACAGCAAAGTGAACACCGGACGCGTCTCCCCGGGAGGCGGCGTGGGTACGGAAAAAAGCTTTTCTTTAACCCAGTATTCGGCCCAGCGTGTTTCAATCGCGCCCGGCTCGTAAGCTTTTGGTAATTCGTGTGGCATTGGCGTGATATCGGGTAGCAGGAAAAGGCTTAACCGCAGAGGACACAGGGGTCGTGGAGTAGATCCTTTGATCCTGTGGGAGACCGTGCGGTTAGGGCTTGGTCCAGATGCCGATGAAATTTGATCTTACAGGCGCAAGAAAAGAAGGGTCAAACCGAAGCGGGGGTAGTACACTTCGGGAAAAATTCGGCTACCCCCCTTCCCCCACCCCCCGCCGGTTTTGATCTGAGCCCGCCCGCGCGCTGGGATGGGGGCTGGCCCAGCTTTAATTTTTGTGAACGCGACCACGAAATGGCTGCCCCAGCTTTGCCTGTTTTGCCAAGCTGGGCACCACGGACCTTGCTCCCGGCGCATCACATGTGGCGACTTACGCGAACGGCACTACGGAGTTCGACAACAGCGATTGGCTCGGCATGTTCCGCGTGCGCAGCGACGTTTCGGGCAACAACATCGAGAGCTGCGGTGAAGGTCAAAAGCGCGCCGCCTACAGCGGCGGGAGGAGCGTGACACGTCACCCCGGAGCGGAACCTGCGCGACGAAGTAGAGGGGCAACGACTGTTTTCTACTTCTTCTCTGCCATTTTGCGGGAGATTTCTTCCATGAGCTTGGGGCGGAGACCTGCGAGCACGCTATCGACGATGCTGGCAACATCCGCGGGACTGTTACCGGGTTCGGCGGCTGCGACCGCCTGCATGATCTGTTCAGCGCCGGCGGCAACGGCTTTGGCGTTGGTCTCAGGCAGAACTGATGCGACCGCTTCGAAGTCGGCAGGCGGAGCTTGCGAGGGTTCGCCGCCCTGGCTGCTATCGCGGACTTGACGCCAGTTCGCCCAGGCGGCCGCGTTCTTGAGTGTTTCGTTTTCGACTGCGGGTTCCACTTCCGTATACTGCGCCGCATCCGGCTCGCGATCGGCTTCCGCGTGCTCGGCAATTGCGTGAGAAACCTCGTTCGAGGTTGCGACTTCTGCGCCCTCATTAACCTGTGCAGATTGCAATCCCTGCGCGCCATGCGAATGAAAACTGGCGCCGTCCGACTGCGAGGCCGAACCTGCGGACGCTGGAACTTCAGATGCATTCACCGGAGATGAATTCGCCTCGATAACCTCCTGTACCACGGACGTAGCTACAGGCACATCGGAGGCGGGAATATCCGAGGTAAAAGCAGCAACCTGCTCAGTCGCGATCGGATGCAAAGACTCAGTTGAAGAAACTTCGGAGCCGGTTCTCTGCTCCGCATCGGGACGTGAGTCAGCTGAAAGCTGCTCGGTTTGGGAAGCCTGAAACCCTCGAGCTTCAGTTGCCGCCACGCCGGCGGAAGGCTCGGGCAGCGACGTAAGTTCAGAATTCGAAATTGCAGCAATGCTCGCTTCAACAACCGGTTCCGCATGGGCAGAAGCAGTTTCAGCAAGCGCGGCATTTGCCTCCGGCGGAGTCGCCACAGCGGAATACACCTGGGCGGCCGCATACGCCTTCTGCATTTCATGATCGAGCGACAGAGACGCCTCATCGCTTTCGAGAGCGACGGACACTGCCTGCCAACGTGGCGTACCTGCGCCGGCACTTTCACTTCCAACAGCCACGGATTCGGTGCCGACCGCCATGGTTACAGGAACGTCCTGCGGTTGCTCCGCCTCCGGCGGCCTGGCGTCGTCTTTGCGGCGATAGTATTTCCCATCCGCGGCCGGGGCAGAAATTTGTTCTTCGACTTTGCCGGCTTTGCCCTCTTCTTCTTCTTTGCTATTTTTGGGAGCGGCCGTGTTCACTTCCGTGTCGCGCGAAGCCAAAGCGTCTGGATCAAACTCCTGCATGGGCGGCTCGAACCCAACTTTATCCAGCGTGGGCTGAGGGCCGGCCTGGCTTGCAGTTTCAGAAACCTGAGGATGTTCCTGGATGGCCGCGCTGGCCACCTGCATCTGAGCAGCCGCGGCCGTCATCGCCGCAATCTCTTCTTCTGTCACATCCTTTGGCAGCCCGGAGGGTGCCACAGCGGCCACATCGACCGTTGCCTCTGTCTCGCGTCCGGCGGCTTGCCGCTTTTGGTCCTCTGCCTTCTCCTGGTCCGTTTCCACAACTGTGCGGAGATCGCGGTTCACCGGGTTATAGGTAGATGGCTCGTCCCCCTTCTGTTCTTCGGCTTCCGTCTTCTTATGCGGGAAACTAATCCGGCTCTTCCATCCATTGTCTCCGCCTGAGCCTTCGCCACTGCTGGAGCGGCCAGACCCTTCCACCGCCGCAATGGCGCGGGCAAAGCGACCTGGCTTGGAGGGTTCGGCGCGAGGCACCACTTTGTCTTCCAGTTTCGATAGGGCGCTTAACAACTCGCTGGCCTCGAAGGGCTTGACGATATAACCTTCGGCGCGCACTCTTTGCGCTTCTTCCGGCTTGAAAGGTTCCAGTTTGCCGACGGTCAGCAGCACGGGAATTCTCGCCGATTCCTGCGACTCTTTCAGGCGCTGGCACACCTCGAGCCCGCTATAGCCGGGCATATAAACGTCCAGGATAACCAGGTCGGGTTTGAGTTCGGCGATCTTCTTGAGCGCGGCCGAGCCGTTGTTGACGGCAATCACTTCATAGCCCGCATCCGCAAGGATTTTGCGCCCCATATTCTGGGCGGTCACGCTGTCGTCGGCGAGCAATATCTTCCGGGCCAAGGAAATTCCTCTGATGAGGGGAGATATCGCGAAGGTAACCTGCCGGTCGACGTAAGTCAATGATCCAACGGGGGGTAATACGTTACCAGCGGTCAGCACCTACCGGGGGAGATGGAGGCTTCCGTGCGCAGCCAGCGAACTCCGAACGATATCGAGCAAGACACCTCCTGGCACGTCGAATGATCTTGCACAAAAAAGAGAATTTTCTGGCGGCGAAGACGTTTTCTTGGGATGATTTGGCCTTACATGCGCGCGCTTCTTATTGGCGGGAATGGTTTTATCGGGCGACACGTGGTGGCAGCTCTGAAGCGGGAGGGCTGTGTCGTGGCTGTATTTCACCGCGGCAGCACCCCTGCGCCTGACGAAGTCGAAAAAATCCTGGGTGACCGTAGCCGGCTCACCGCCAGCGCTCAGGAACTAAAACGGTTTGCCCCGGACGTAGTCATTGATATGGTTCTCAGCTCAGGGCCGCAGGCCGAGGAGCTGATGAACATCTTCCGCGGCGCGACCAGACGAGTGGTTATGCTGAGCAGCATCGACGTGTACCGCGCGGTTGGCGTTTCCCATGGCACCGAGAGTGGTCCGCTGCAGAAAGTGCCGTTAACGGAAGATTCCGATCTAAGGCGCAAGCTGCATCCCTATCCGCCGGCCAATATGGAGCTACTGCGGAAAGTCTTCCCCTGGGTCACGGATGATTACGACAAGATTCCAGCGGAGCGCAGCGTAATGGGCGACAGCGAAATTTCTGGGACGGTGCTCCGGCTGCCCATGGTGTACGGCCCAGGAGACCGGTTGCATCGCTTTTATCCCATTGTGAAGCGCATCGCGGATGGAAGGCGCCACATTATTTTCCCGGAGACGCTGGCCGCGTGGCGATCGCCGCGAGGCTACGTGGAAAACGTGGCAGCGGCTATAGCATTAGCTGCGATCCATGAAAGCGCTCGGGGCCGCATCTACAATGTGTGCGACAACCCCACGTTTAGCGAATTGGAGTGGGCCCGCAACATCGCCGAAGAGCTGCAGTGGCATGGCGAGTTCATGGTGCTTCCCGTGGAAAGGACACCTCCCCACCTGCTAAGGCCGGGTAACGCCGCCCAGCACTGGACAGCAAGTTCAGCACGCATCCGGCGTGAGCTGGGATACCGGGAGCCGGTAAGCCTTCACAAGGCAATGCGAAAGACCATAGCGTGGGAGCGGGAAAATCCCCCAGACATTTTGCCCGAAATGAAAATCGAGTATGCGGCAGAGGATGCAGCCATAGAATCCGCAAACCGGCAAGCTTGATGCTTGATTTTTCAGATCGCCGATTTTTTAGATCCGTCGATTTTTTAGATCCGTCGATTTTTCAGATCGTCAATTTTTCAGATCGTCAATTTTTTCAGATCGTTCATTTCTCAAAGCGACGGCAGCGATTCGAAGGCTGGCTTCGAGCGATGGGGGCGTCGAGCCGGTTGGCCGGTTAGAAGGATATGATTTTCTTCCATCCCTTCTTCTTGGTTTTCTTGCTGCTCGAAATATCCTGATCGGTGGCAAGGTCGGAGTTGGCAGCCGAAGCGGTAGAAGAATTACCGCCGGAGGCTGCGGCCTGCCCCGAGGATGGCTGCCCCTGGTGAATCTCATTGATCTGCACCGGAGGCGCCACAGTTTGATCCGATGAGGCACTTTGAGCGTCGGCATTCGGTTTCAACTCATTAGGATCCGGCGCTGCCGCGGGATTCGCATCCGAAGTTGCAGTGGGTTTGAGTTCGTTGGGATCAGCCGCCGCCGTGGCAGGCTGCGCGAAAGGATCGCCTTTGGCTGCCGGCGGAGCATCTGATCTGGGCGCGGGCTCGCTTGCCCCCGGAGCACCAGTCTTAACCGTCTCGACACTGAGACCGTGTTCGCCGGCCGGAAGTCCCATCGCCTGCCGCATACTTTCCGCCGCCAGTTGATTGGCCGAAACCGGCGTAGGGTCGACGAGCGTCGGATCTCCCACTTTGGCCGCGTTAGCCACGTCCGGACCCTTCCTGAGCAGGCCCATGGCGCGATCCACGGTTCCGCTTTCGTGGCGGCTATCCTCTTCCGCGCGGTTCTGCGCTACGGCCGCTTTGGTTGGCCGCGGAACCGGCTGATGCAGGGCTACCAACCGCTTTTTCGCGTCGGTTTCGCGGTCCATCAGCGGATAGCGCGTAATGATCTGGGAATATGCTGCAGACGCGTCCCTGGTCAGAACGGTAATCATGCTGGCCTTTGCGGTCTCTCCTACGCAGCCGCGAGGCTCATTGAAGCCTTTGCACGCCGGTCTGGCCCGCACCAGCCCAATCTGCCCTTCGTAATCCTGCCCCAGAGTAAATAACGCTTCATCGGCCTGGCTGTACAAAGGATACTTTTCTACCAGCGACCTTAGACGCGCAATCGACGCGGGATAAGACTGGCGCAAATAGTAGAATTTGCCGATGCCGAACTCGCGCTCTGCCAACACTTCCTGCACTTCGAGCAGGCGCTGCTTGCCTTCCTTCACCAGTTTGGCATTGTCGGGATACTGCATGATCAGGTTGCGGTACTCATCCTCCGCGCGCTTGGCATGGGTGAAGTCGCGATCCGCCTTTTCCATCTGCTGGTACTGGATGTTGGCGATCTTCAACTGGGCCTCGGCGGCTTCCGGCATATTAGGGAAAAAGGTTTCGAAGTCGCGATATTCCTGCTCGGCCTGGGCGAGAGAAGCCGTTCCGCCCTCCGCGTACCAGGAGTCGCCGACGGCTAGTTTGGCTCGGGCGATGAATTCCGAGTCCGGATAAGTGTTGATCAAAGTCTGCAGGGTCATGCGCGCCACGTCGAAGCGGTTGTGCTTCATCGCATCCATGGCCTTGTCGAACAGCACCTTATCGGGCTGCTTCGACCCCACGTTGGCCAGCGGATTTGTGGCTTTCCTATTGGTGCAAGCCGCCGTGATCATCAGCAGCGTGAACAGCGTCGCAATGCATGAAACTCGACGTGACATAAGGACCTCGAAGAAATTTTGTGGGGCTTACACCTTCAACATTGTGGCTTCCGTGGCCGCCTTTAACAGCGCTTCCGCATTCTTTCTTGGATCGCCGTTGCCGAACACCGCGTTGCCCGCCACCAGGATTTCCGCGCCCGCCCGCACCACATCGCCAACGGTATCGAGCGCCACGCCGCCGTCGACTTCGATCCGGTAGGCGAGCCGGCGCTGGCTGCGAATTTCCGCCAGTTGCCGCATCTTATGCAGCGAGCCCGGAATAAACTTTTGCCCGCCGAAACCGGGATTCACCGACATGACCAGCACATAGTCCACAATATCGAGGACTTCGGTGAGCGTATCCACCGGCGTCGCTGGATTAATCACCACGCCCGCCAGGCAATTGTGCGCCCTGATGAGATGCAAGGAGCGATTCAAGTGCCGGACGGCTTCCTGGTGCACCGAAATCCAGTCCGCACCGGCTTCGGCGAAGGCTGGAATGAATTCGTCAGGATGCTCGATCATCAAATGACAGTCGAGCGGAAGCTTGGTTGCCCGGCGCAACGACCTTACCACCGGGGGCCCAATCGTGAGGTTGGGAACGAAATGTCCATCCATAATATCGACATGGATGACACTTGCTCCCCCTTCGCTCGCGGCGCACACCTGCTCACCGAGACGGGCAAAGTCCGCCGAAAGAATCGAAGGTGCCAGCTCAATCAAACCCGGGCTCTCAGAGGAAAGTCGCTTCCGGCGATTCTAACATGGTGGAAAGCGGTACTGACAGGCGAGTTGTGAGATCTTCACAGCGGCGGACGGCCGCCAACCATTCGTTGACTAGCCCATGCCGCCTCCGTAATATGGGTTGACTCTAAAGGTTATTCTCTTCCTCTGAAATGATCGACCAGACCATATCGCACTACCACATTGTTGAGAAGTTGGGCGGCGGCGGTATGGGAGTGGTTTACAAAGCCGAAGACCTGAGCCTGCACCGGTTTGTCGCGCTGAAGTTTCTGCCCGATGACGTAGCCAGAGACCCCCAGGCGTTGATCCGTTTTGAGCGGGAAGCTCAGGCATCCTCAGCCTTGAACCATCCCAATATCTGCACCATTTATGAAATCGGGCAGCATGAAACGCAGTCCTTTATTGCCATGGAGTTTCTGGACGGCAGCACGCTGAAGCACCGGATTACCAACCGCCCGCTCGAGGTTGGTCCGCTGCTGACCCTGGCCATAGAAATTGCCGATGCCCTCGAAGCGGCCCATGCCAAGGGGATTATTCACCGCGATATTAAACCCGCCAACATATTCGTGACCGAGCGCAATCATGCAAAGATTCTGGATTTTGGATTGGCAAAAGTCATGGCGGAGCGCGGGAAATTCGCGGCTCCGGGGGAAGCTACCGCCGGACCTACGGTGGCAGTCAGCCCCGCGCAACTGACTTCGCCAGGCTCTGCGCTCGGCACCGTAGCGTATATGAGCCCGGAACAGTCGCTCGGCGAGGAAGTGGACGCGCGCACCGATGTCTTCTCGTTCGGCGTGGTGCTCTATGAAATGAGCACCGGGCAACTGCCGTTTGAAGGGAGCACATCCGCGGCAATTTTCAATGCAATCCTTAACAAAGCGCCGGCCGCGCCGCTCGCCTTGAACCCCAAGCTTCCACCGGAGCTGGAACGCATTGTGAACAAGGCGCTCGAAAAAGATCGCGATTTGCGTTATCAGAGCGCAGCCGAAGTGCGGTCTGATCTCAAGCGCCTGCAGCGTGACTGGCATCCCTCCTCGCGGCAAATGGCGGCGGCCGCGGAATCCGGTGCATCCGCAACCAGCGCGAAGCCGGTGGAAGGAAGCCAGGGAATTTCCGCACCCGCAGCGAGGCGAACGAACATCCCGTTGCTGGCCGGCGTAGCATTCGTGGTGCTGGTCGCGGTTGCCATCGGTAGTTTTCTGGCGGGTCGACGAAGTTCCACCTCCGCGGTGCCGACTTTTCGTGAATTGAGTTTCCGCCGCGGGTCGCTGGTGGCAGCCAGATTTGCACCAGACCCTCGATCGGCGGTTTACAGTGCCGATTGGGAGGGCAACCCGGAATCGATTTTCATCAGTTCGGCCAACTCCACTGAATCTCGCGACCTCGGCTTGCCGGAGACCGAAGTACTGGCCGTGTCGCCGTCTGGACAAATGGCGGTGTTACGTCGTTTTACGGTCAGTCCCAATCATTTCACTCATCGCGGTACGCTGGCTCAGGTTTCGATCGGAGCCGATGCTCCGCGCGACTTGCTCGACAATGTGGAAGGCGCGGACTGGGCGCCCGGCGGAGAAGCTTTAGCCGCAGTCCACGTGGTGAATGGCCAAAGCCGGGTGGAGTACCCGATCGGCAAAGTGTTGTACGAAACCGCCGGCTGGATCAGTCACTTGCACTTTTCTCCCAAGGGAGATCGCATCGCCTTTATTGACCACAATCTCCTTGGGGACGACGGTGGCACCATCAGCGTGGTTGACCTTAAAGGCAATAAGTCCGACCTGACCGAACGTTGGGCGAGCGCCTTTGGAGCGGCGTGGTCGCCTTCCGGCGACGAGATCTGGTTTACCGCCACCGCCACGGGCTTCAGCCGTTCCCTGCGCGGGGTCACCTTGTCGGGCAAGGTTCGGGAACTGCTCAGCGCCCCTGGAACGCTCACCCTGCATGACGTGGGCGCCGGGGGACGAGCTTTGATTTCGCGGGACGCCTTGCGCGCCGGCGCAATCGGGCTGGCGCCGGGCGAAACCAAGGAACGCGATCTGAGCTGGCAAGACTGGACCGTCCCCATTGATATTTCGGAAGACGGGAAGCTGATCCTGTTCATCGAGGCAGGTGAAGCTGGCGGCGGCGAATACGCAGTTTTTAGCCGTGATACCAACGGCACCTCGGCCGTGCGTCTGGGCCAAGGCTCCGGGGAAGCGTTGTCGCCCGACGGCAAATGGGCTCTGGTCTTGCGCCAGAACATGTCTCCACCCGACTTTGTGCTTCTTCCCACCGGAGTAGGACAGCTGCAAGCCATTTCAACCGGCAACGTGATTCCCTCCGGGGGCCAGTTCTTCGGCGATTCCAAGCATCTGCTGTTTGATGGGCACGAACCCGGACATGCCCAGCGAGTGTACCTTTACGCCCTGGGCGGCGGTCCGCCGCGCCCCATCACTCCTGAAGGATTTAGTTTGGGGACGCACGCGCACTCGGTTTCTCCCGATGGCAAACAGGTCGCCACTATTACCCCCAATGGCATTGCCCTGGTTTCGGTCGATGGTGGCAATCCGCAACTTGTCCCCGGCACACTACCCAACGATTCTCCGCTGCGTTGGGCTAAAAATGGAAGCGCGTTGTTTGTCGGACAGCGGGGCGAAACCTCTTGCCCGGTCTGGCGTGTCGATCCTCAAACGGGCGCTAGAACTCCGTGGAAAACAGTCCGGCCGGCTGACTTGGCCGGAGTGGTCGGCGTGGCGTGCCCTAGAATTGCGGCAGACGAAGAGCATTACGTTTTCGGATACGTGCGCAATCTCTCAGATTTATTTCTTGTCGAGCACTTAAAGTAGACCAAAGCTTCCGCGCGCCGCTCTCCTCAGGGATAAAAGCCGGCAGACCATTCAGCTTCCAAGAAATGTCTCGTTGCCCAGCCAGAGTTCCGCCAAGGACTTAAGATTTCTCTTAAAAGTTCGGGTGACCGTAAATTCCTTCCCGCCCCGCAAACGCAGTCGATACTCTCCGGTCGGATAGGGGCGCATTTCCTCGACCCAGAACCGGTTCACCAGGGCCGATCTGTGGATGCGGACAAAGCCGTAGGGCTCCAGCTTTTTGGCGATCGCTGAAATCGACTCCCGCAAAATATACGAAGAGGATTCGCACTGCAACAACACGTAATTGCCATGCGCCACAACCGTCCGGATGTCCCCGGGATTGATGAAAAAGATTGTCCCTTTATTCTTGATTGCGATTCTGGCCGTTCGTCTGCGAGATGGTTGGTACGACTCCGGCGGATGAAAGGCCGCGACTTTTTCATCGTGCGTCAACATGTCTGACCCGACGCCGGTGCTACAGGTGTAGCGGGAATGGCGAAACTCTCATCACGCGCTGCGGCGAAGTCTCTTGTTCTTAGAACAATTTCTTAAAACAATGACTTGGATGGCGCAGCGTATGCCTTACCGACTCTGCGTCACAACGCGTCCGTTCAGTGGCTGAAGAGGCCGCACATCGTGCGGATAGAGTTTGGCGAAAGCTTGGATCTGTTCTGCCGAAACATCCACCGGAGTCTTAAGCACAAACCACGCGACCCCCTCGGTGCAAGGCGGAGCCGTTAGCGATCCCATGTACTTGTAGTAGGCAGCGGCGTGGGGCAGAAGGCCCGCTGGATTCACCTCGACTCCGGCAACCTCCTCTTCCTTGCCTTCGGTATTTGGCATATGTTCCCAAATCTGTTGAACGGTGGCATTCGCACCGCCCGCCTTCAGCAGCACCGTCACCCCGGCAATTTCTCCGTCATCAGACTTGTGCATCAAGTGCACCTCCATTTCGTATGGCTTGCCGTGGATGTGCTCTTCGCTGGGACGGTGAAAGTGGAATTGGGTTAAGTGGTAGCGCTTATCTCCCACCATCAGGAAGTTGCCGCTTCCCGGCGCATCGTGGTAGTTCACGCGGATGGTGTAGCCGTTGTTGATTAGATATTTGAGCGGCCCGCTTTTGTATTCGAATCGCAGGGCGGGAAGGTCGGCTTTCTGCGCATTTCGAATATCGATGGGAGATTGCTCCCTGCCGTTGCAGGCAGCATACTCTGGATCGAGCGCACTCCAATGCTCGGCGCCGGTCGCCCCCTCATAACTCCAGTGGGTTCTCCACTGCGCTCGTGAACCGGCAGGCGCCAAAAATGCGGCGACCGCCAACACTCCAAGGGTCATCCATGTTTTCCGCACATTTCACCTCGCTTCCCGCTCATATCTCTAAAAACAACCTGCCGTAAACATAGTCGATGCCAACGCATTCCTGTTTGTTGGAAATGTATCGCTTGCTGGCCGAATACAATTCGTTTAGCATCGAAGTATGGATGTTGAGCCATGCGCCGACGCTGCGGTTTCAAGAATTGCCGCCGCCATCGGTGTACCGGCACGAGCTCGCATGCTTTACTGCCTGGTCGATGGACGCGCCCGCACCAGCACCGAGTTGGCGGTCGTGGCCGGCATCGGTTCCTCAACCGCCAGCTCGCACCTCAATCGACTCAGCACGCAACGGTTGGTGACGGTGTTCGCTCAGGGCAAGCATCGTTATTACAGCCTGGGCGGGACCAATGTCGCGGCAGCGCTGGAAGCTCTAAGCGTCATCGCCGGGGGAACCCGGGAAGTATTTGTTCCGAGCACTCCCAGCCGTCTGCGAGCCGCACGGACCTGCTACGACCACATAGCGGGCACTCTCGGCGTAACCCTCCACGACCGCTTCAGGGCGCTGGAATGGCTTTCGGACGCCCCGGCCAGTGACCACACTTACCAGCTCACGCCAAAGGGAGCGAAGGCGTTTGAATCTCTGGGCATCGATGTTGAAGCAACCCGGAGGCAGCGGCGGCGCTTTGCCTCTGCCTGCGTGGATTGGAGTGAGCGGCGGCCGCATGTCGGTGGCGCAGTCGGCGCCGCTTTGCTCAACCTTGCGGTGAAGCGAAAATGGGTAGTTCAGGATCTCGACAGCCGCGCCTTGACCGTCACCAGAGTTGGCCGACGCGAAATGCTGGCCCGGTTCGGCCTTTCTGCCGAAGCTGCTGCGCTCACGCCACTGCGATAAGACTTTCCCGTGCCGAAGAAGATCTATTCGGCGAGAAAGGTATCGCTGCCAATCCAGAATTCCGCGAGCGATTTGAGATTCTTCTTGTAAGTTCGGGTCACGGTATATTCTTTCCCGTCCCTGACCCGCAGGCCATATTCTCCGGTCACGTACGGTTTGATCTCTTCCACAAAGGAAGTATTCACCAGCACCGATCGATGGATGCGAATGAATCCGTATGGCTTCAGCTTTTCCGCCAACTCCGAAATTGACTCGCGCAGCAGATAAGAACCCGATTCCCGTTGGAGTAAAACGTAGTTTCCCTCGGCCTGAACCGCGACCACGTCGCCGGGATTAATGAACAGAATTCTTCCCTTGGCTTTGATCGCGATCCTCGACTGCTGCGGACGAGAGAGCTTTTGCAAGTGTGGCAGGGCTTCGATTAATTTCGCGGCCCGCTCGCCCGCTTCACGACGCACGGCGCGGTCCAGGGCTTCGGCAATTCTCTCGCGCGAAAATGGTTTCAGCACATAGTCGACAGCGTGTTTTTCGAAAGCCTCAATTGCGTGCTTACCATGCGCGGTGACAAACACAATGGACGGCAACGGATACTCTCGTTTCCGGATCTCATCGATGAGTTCGGTGCCCGATAATTCAGGCATATTGATGTCGAGAAGCACAACATCGTAGAAGTTCTTCGCCAGCAAATCGAGCGCTTCGATGGCATCGTTGGCCGAGTCAAAATGTTCGACATCGCCTCTCGCGGACAAAATATTTGCCAAGGCGGTCTGGGCAAGAGGCTCGTCGTCCACGATTAACACGCGCATGGCCTTCCTTCTCAATCACGATGCAAATCTTCAGGCGGGACGCACGCGCCTGTCTGCGTGATCACTTTTTACCGCATCCTCCGCCGCCAGCTTGGTCAGGCGCTGCGGGCCAGAGCCCAATGCCGGCAATAAAATCGTCGCCGTTGCTACCTGGTCAGAGCTTTCGACAAAGGAAAAAGTTGCGTCGTCCGAATACAGATACTTCAGCCGCGCATCCGTGTTTCGCAGACCTACTCCCAATCCCGCAGTGCGTTTGCCGCCGATGCTGTTGCGAATCCGCAGTTCAATTGCGCCTTCGCGTTCCTGGGACAAAATCTCAATCCAGCCTCCATCTCGCGAGCAGGCGATTCCATGTCGAACCGCATTTTCGACCAGAGGCTGCAGGATCAACTGTGGAACCAGAGTCTGTTCGGTATCGGGATCGATCTGCCAATCCACGCTGAGGCGGGGACCGAGGCGCATTTTTTCGAGGTCGAGATAGCCGCGGGCAAATTTTAATTCCTCCCGCAGCGAGATCAGGTCAGAGCTGCCGTGTTCCAGGGTGCCACGTAAAAGGCTGGAGAGTTTGATGACCATCGCCTTTGCACTCCCCTGGTCGGTGTCAATCAAGGTTGAAATTCCATGCAGAGTGTTGAAGAGAAAATGGGGATGAAGTTGCGTTTTAAGAGCCTGCAGTTCGCTCGCCGCCAGGGCTCTCTGGAATTCAGCCTTTTCCATCTCCTGATTGCGCACTTTTTCAAAATACTGATAGGCATGCGCGGCAACCACGATGGCGATGTACATCGTGATCTGGTCGGCAAAGCCCTGATGAATCAACTCCAGTGGCCCGTGCGACGATCGCGGGACATATTGCTGGAGGCCCGCATCCCAGGGCGGCAACACCGCCCAACGAATGCACGCGTAGAGCAGCATGAAAGGGCCCACGCCGAGGCAATAGATGAACACGTAGCGAAACCGCTGCCTGGCACCTCCAATGTAGCGACGAGCCAGATAGAAGATTGGGGGCGTCAGCAGGGCAAAAGCGAAACCTCGCGATTCCGCCAGAAGTATCATGTCGGAAAGCGACGAGGCTATGTTCAGTTGTTGATCAAAAATGCGATATTGCCAGCCCGTCAGCAGGGAGAGCCCGCACCATAAGGCGATCGAAAAGGCGTAGGCGCGCGCAATCGGCCGAAATCGGTTCAGGTTCATCCCCCGCATTCTATTCCGGTTTGTATTCCCTATTACACCGCCGAAAGGAACTTACAAGAAAATGATGTGAGCATACGCAGATTCGATGTGTAAACGTTGAAAAATGGTCTTCAACATTTTCATTGCGGGATGCGACCAGCTTCGTTGTCGACAAGAAAAAGGCCGCACCTGAGTGGTGCGGCCAATGGAGATGCAACAGACCGGTTCACTGGGATGCCTCTCTAATTCGTGGCCCGAATTGAAGAGGAGTTCAGAAGCGAACCCGCGCGCCCAACTCGATCTGCCGGTCACCTCCGGTTGTTTCCTGCGCCGAGCCCGGGATCACGCCAAATCCAGTCGAGCCTTGGAACAGTCCCAGGCCCAGAGGATCGAGGAATTGATCGTGGTTGAAAACGTTAGCGAAGACGCCTTGAAATTCCAGGTTCACGTTTTCGGCGACCCTGACGCCCTTCTTGATGCTGAAGTCCATATTCCAGTAGGGCAGACCAATCAGATTTCCGGAGCCGCCATCCTTGTTGTCGAGCCCCAGAATCGGATTGCGGAAGTCGCTTACCGCAGCCGGACCAGCGGCGAAAATGTTGACCGGTAATCCGCCTGAGGGCCGGTTGTAGTAGGCGTGACCGCTCTTGATGGGTGCAATCTCGAGAGCGTTCTCGTTGCCGAAGTAATTGCTGTTATCTCCCGCGCCATACTCCTGGCCATCACCGGTATCGGTCAACACTTCGAGCGGCTCGCCGCTGCCCGCAGCGAATACGGAGGAGAACGTCCATCCCCCGAGCACTCGTCCCAGGAATCCGGACTGGCCCTTGAAGAAGGGTGGCTGGTACACGAAGAAGAAGTTGTACACGAACTTGCGGTTGAAGTTCTGGTAGCCGTACATCGTCCCCAAATTGAAGGGGTCGTCCGGAGTGATTTCGCTGCTGGCCTGAACCACCGCTCCAGTTCCCAGGGCTTTGGAATACGTGAAGTTCGATTGCATGGTCACGCCCCTCCAGTCAGCCATCTTGAGGGTGGCGAAACCACCGTTGTAGTTTCCATAGCCCACACTGGCATTCAGCGCAGGCCCCGAGGTCATCTGGGGTCCCATAGGCCCCTGGACCGTGTTCATCATGCTGTTCCCGAATTTGAAACCGGCGTTTCCGCAACCGGCGCAGGAGACCGGTCCATTCGCAGTCTGTTCGATGCCGGCATCCAAATCGCTCCACATCGTCCATACTTGAGCGCTGGCCAGGTTCGCGCCTTCATTGGCCACCACGGCGGCGGTGCAACTTGAAAATCCGGCGCAGTAGCCGGGCTTCAGCGCCTTCTCGAAGAAGGGTTGCGGCGTGACGGCCGCGGCGTTGCTCGCGCAACCACCACCAGCCAGCCCGGCGATGCCACCGCAATATTGCAGCACCACGTTCTTATAAGCCTGCGCGAACTGTTGCCCGCCATAGGTCATCATGTAGGGCACAGCATTGAGGTTGATCGGCTGGTACTCGTGCGTGATTCGGCGCCCAATGTAGCCGACTTCCAAAGTAAGCTTCCGGGACAATTGCCGCTGCAGAGTCACATCGACTGAATCCACCTGGTTCGGCCTGAAATTCGGATCCAAACCCTCGGCGGTCGCCGAGGCAACCGAGTTGTATCCAGGAAACACCGGTTGCGGCAGAGTGGCGGTGGCGGGTGGGAGTGGAGCATTGAGGCCATCCACGCCGATACGGAACGCATTCTTAAGAGTGGCTGAACCGGTTCCGCCGCACCCGGTTATCAGATTTTGCGTGCACTGCACCGGTTGAATCAGGCCAGTGCCCAACAATGGCACCAGCACGAGGTCGACCCCGTTCAAGCGGCCGAAGACGCGGCCGTAACCGGCACGCAGCACGGTATCCTCATGGCCAAAAATCTTGCCTGCCAGGGAATCGCTGTCGAAATGCGGGCTCCAGGCCGCAGCAACGCGCGGACTGAATTCACCGTAGAACGGGTTATAGGGATACTTCAGCCCGTTCGCCGTGTTGCCCACCAAAGAAAAACCGATTTCAGGATTGTAGTTTTGACCCAGCAGCGCTTCGCGCTTCCGAGTTTCAAGGTAGCTCTCCGCCGAGATCGGCTGGTTCGATTGATCCACCAGTACTACTTGCTTGCCTTGGGCTTCAGTCGGTGGCATCTCGAGCGTCCAGCCCAATCCATAGGTCAGCGTGAACGTCGGCTTCATGTGCCAGGTGTCGCTGAAATATACGTTGTAGAAAGGAATGGTGCTCTGGTCAGACGCTGGTGTCAGCGGAGGATTCAAGGTCAGATTTGGTCCAGACCTCGTATACGCGACCTGCGAGATGGAAACGATGCCCAGGGCCGCCGCGGTAAGCGAACCGCAGTTCGGAATGTCGCCGCTATTGCAAATCGATAAATCTTTTGCGAGTCCGGATCCGGAAGTTCCGTTGCCCAGCATATAGACCGGCTGGTAGTTGATTCCGCCGCCGTTGTCGCTGCGTTGGTGGTAGTCCCAGTTGTGCTGATAGGTGCCGCCAAACTGAAACAGATGGTTACCCTTCAGCATTGAGAGGTCATCGCGAAACATCTGATCATGCCCATCCCAAAAACGATTTCGGGTTTGCTGGGTGTTCACGTTATAGGGCCCTAAGTCGTTGGTTTGCCCGTTCAGTTGGCCGCTGAAAAATTCGAGGGCGCCCCCCAGTGTGGGCGTCTGCGGAGTGTCTCCGGTGCGGGCGTAGGCCCAGTAGTTGCGCAGGAAGCTATAGTGAAAGTCGTTGGTGGTGTTGGTGCTGATGTTGGTTGTCAGTCCCCCTACCCAGAAAAATGCGTTCTGCGGAACCTTGGACTGAGATACCGGCGTTCCCAGTGTATCGCCGGGGAAAAATCCTCCTATGTCGACCTGGCTATCGTTCGAAGTATTGATCTTGAAATAACGAAAGCTCGACATGAAGTGCCACTTGGCGGAAAAGTCGTGGTCAATGCGAGTAACGAAGAAGTTGCTGGTCGTGGGTATGGCCAGGTTCGCCGAAAATCCTTGAACGTTCACTCCATCGCACAGGGAGTTTGTGGCGCTGCAAGTGGCATTCGACACCGGTTCGTACTTGCTCCATATTTGTTTAACCAAGGGGTCGAGTCCAATCCCGCGCGGATCAATGCTTGCCAGGTTGTACGTGTCGCCACTGACCGGATCGGTCACGATGCCGTTCCGCAAGTTCGCCGACGGAACGTTTCTAAAAATGGTTTCAGAGTTGGGAAAGCGAAAACCCTCGTAGTTGGCGAAGAAGTATGTCTTGCCGCCAAGTATTTCTTTCGGGATAAGCGGACCGCCGACGGCTCCGCCGAAACGGCTGTAATGGAAGCTGGGGAGCCCGCCTTGCGACGGACCGAAGAGTGCCTTGTCGTAATTATTCTGGTAGCTATTGGATGACCAGTTGTTATCTTTGTAATATTCGTATCCGGTGCCGTGCCAGGCATTGGTTCCGCGCCGGGTGACCACCTTGACTTCGGCGCCGGCAGAACTATTGAAGTCAGCGGTCTGGCCGGCGGTGTTCACTTTAAACTCCTCGACGCTATCCTGCGGCGTTGGCATCACCCCGGTGGGGCCAGCCACGTTGCCTCCTTGTCCTAATTGGTTCTGAGCGGCAACGCCGCCAGACGGGTCGCCGGCAAGGCTATTGAAATACACATTCTGGGTTCCGTCCATGTCGCTGCTATTGTTGCCGCCATCCAGCGAAAAATAGCTTTGGTCCATCACCGCGCCGGCAACGCTGCCATCAGGGCTCACGCCCGGTTGCAACTCGACGAATGTGCTGACGTCGCGGCCGAGGCTCGGCAGCGAGTCAATGGTGAGACTGGTAACCGTGTTGCCGACGGTGGCATTCATCGTCTGCAACTCGTTGCCGACGGCCGTCACCTCCACCACCACACTGGCGCCGCCCACCTGCAGAGAGAGATTGACCGTAAGGCCGACGCCGACTTTTACTTCCTGGCGATCGGTTCTGGTCGTTTGAAAGCCACTCTTAGCGGCCGTAATGCTGTAGATGGCTGGGGTCACGTCCGCGTAGTAGTATCGCCCCTCGGCGTTGGTGGTTGAGTTTCGCGAAATGTTGGTCGCGATATCGGTGAGGGTCACGGTAACTCCCGCCACCACGGCGCCCGACGGGTCACTCACCACACCCGCAACGGTGCCGGTTGAGGTTGATTGCGCCCACGCGGCCACAGCGCCGCCCGCACACACCACCAAAAGCAAAGCCAGAGTCAGCTTCATGCTTCGCATGTTCATCATTTCCTCCTGCACGATTGTTGGGTGTTAGCAATTGCTGCACCAGAACGCAGTCGTCGACTTTTCAATCGATTACAGCGATCAACAAATGTGCAGTTATGAAATGGCGAATGTCAGTTGCGGGCTCCCACAATGCATTGCCTGCGCGTGAAATTACTTGCCTGTAGGACTGTCCCAGCAGTTTGTAGGAGTACATCAAACGGAAGAGGAATATGGCAAAGTCCAGATTTCCGGAGATTCTCGGTGCGCCGCCGGCGGCACGACGCGACAAACATCAAAATCAATCCGGACTTCCGCGCCCGTGGTGCCCCAGCTTTGCAAAACACGCGAAGCTAAGTACCACGAATCTCGGCCGATGTTCGCTCGTCACTTCGGTGTGCGCCCGGCGGCGCAGGCACTACGAACGACGTCTCCAGAACATACCTCCCGAGAGAATAACGAACCAGCATGCGACATCGACGACAAACTCGACGATCAGGTGCCTCCCGGATACCCAACTTTCCGAAAGCCGAAGCTTGAAGTGGTCTGATACGAAACGTTCCGGGTGTCCTAAGGGAATAGCTCTTCCTGGCATTTTAGAGAAGAGTATTACGAAGGCTTACGGTACTGTTTGCCTGCGGACCCCACCGGCTCAGCCGATCAGGCTTGAGCAACCAGCTTACCGAACGTATCCAGATTGATGTTTCCGCCAGAGATGATCGCAACCGTCTTCCCGGAGCCGGCCCGGCCCGACTGAGAGGCGGCTACAGCGCAGGCCGCCGCACCCTCAACGATAATGCGGTTCCGCTCCGCCAGCAGCTTCATGGCCTGCGCGGCTTCATTCAGGGTCACAACCAGGGAACCATCCAGGAGTTGGCGCGCATGTTCGAACATGTTCGGAAATACCGCTTTGCTGCCGATACCATCGACGAAGGACGGCTGGTATTCGACCGTACGCGGCTCGCCAGCGGCCAAGGACGCGGCCAGCGGG
Organism: uncultured Acidobacteriota bacterium; assembly: GCA_963756015.1. Classification (GTDB taxonomy): domain Bacteria; phylum Acidobacteriota; class Terriglobia; order Terriglobales; family Acidobacteriaceae; genus Sulfotelmatobacter. Next base: position 3,716,558 of record CAVWMB010000006.1, on the reverse strand, counting down.
GCAGCTGTTTCGATCTCGGCGGCGTAGATCCGTACTCGAGGTGCGAGTGCTCGCAACACCGCCGCAATGCCACACGACAAGCCTCCTCCGCCCCATGGGATCACCACCGCGTCCAAGTCCGGCAGATCCTCCAGGAGTTCCAGTGCGATCGTGGCGTTGCCCGCCATGACATGGGGGTCGTCGAAGGCGTGAATAAAGGTGGCGTCGATGCCGGGGTAGGACCGTCTCTCGAAGGTCTGCCACCATTCCGCGAAGGGAACCTTGATTACCCGCCCGCCCATCCGTTCCACTGCGAGAACCTTTGTAGCCGGGGCCGTATCGGGAGCGATGATTGTTGCCTTAATTCCCAAAAGCTGCGCGCAGAATGCCACACCTTGCGCCATGTTACCCGCTGAAGCGGTTAGAACTCCTCGATCTAACTGCTCGCGCGACATCTGCGCCATCACGTTCGCCGCTCCGCGAATCTTGAACGAGCCGATCGGCTGTAGGTTCTCCAGCTTCAAATACAAACCCACGGGAGCATCCGTGTTGCAGAGGACGAGCGGGGTGCGGAAAGCGATCGGTGCAATGTTGTGGCGCGCTTCTTCAGCTTGAGAGATCGAGACGGGCATCGCCATATGTTGACCTTCAGAGGTCCCGTGAGCTTTAAGCCAATTGGGCACCAGGACGAGACGGGAGTAGGCCGTTCCGCTCTCCCTGCTTCACGCTGAGTTCATCAAGACCAACTGCGCTGCAAAAATATCCTCAACCGCCAGCCCCAACGATTTGAACACCGTAATCTCACGCTCATTCTGCCTGGCCGGAAGTTCACCGAGTTCCGCCGCGATGTGCTGCGCCGTCCACCGCCCCTCGCTGATTCCCATTACGACGTCGCCGGCTTCCTTCAATGCCGCGGCTCGCGAGTCCACCACCAGCCGGGCACGCTCGACCAGCACGGGGTCGAGTTCCCGTTGCCATGGCAGGCAGGACCCGACCGCAATTACATGGGTGCCGTCACCAACCCACTCGCTTTGAATCACCGGAGTTGGCGATGCGGTGACTGCCACCACCACATCGGCCCCGCGCACTACTGCTTCGGCGTCTTTCATCGCAAGGGAGCCGGTTTCGACAGCGAATTGCCGCAGCCGGTCCGCGTTCGGGCTCCATGCCCGCACTTCGTGAAATCCCCGAACCAGGCGCAGCGCCTTACAATGGCTGCGGGCCTGCACTCCCGAGCCCAGAATCCCCAATACCTGTGCGTCATTACGGGCTAAGCGGCGGGTCGACACCGCCGAAACCGCCGCGGTGCGGAGCTCGGTAATGTAACGCCCGTCGAGAATCGCTTGGGTAACCCCCGTTGCCGGATCGAGCATAACAATCATTGCCTGGTGAGTGTGCAGACCGTGCCTCGCGTTGCCGGCGCAGACCGTCACCAGCTTCACGCCGAGCGCCGGAAGCGACGGCACGTATGATGGCATCAACCCGAAAAGCGAACGCTCCTCGCCGAATTCGAGCACGGTGCGAACGGGTTGATGCACCCGTCCGGCTGAGAATTCGATCAACGCCCGCTCCATCGCCTCGATCAGATCAGGCATTTGCAACCGCGCGCGGACATCGTCTTCATTGAAAAATTGGGGAGCCTTCACGCGTATTCCAATCGACATTGACGGTAGACGTGCCTTAGTTCATTTAGCTGTTTGAACACTCAATCCTCGCGGTGAGCATATCCTTGGCCCAATGCCTCGTGCAACACGCTATCCGTCAGCTTTTCGTTCAATTCACCGGATTGCGAGCAGGACAACGGGCTATGCAAGAATCATTCCTCTTATCCCCGGCTGCTCTTGCCAGAGGCGCGGACCATCTCAATAGTTATGCCGGAGCAGAAGCCGGCTTCTAGAAACTGTTCCCAGGCGATTTTTTCTTCAGTCCTTCCTTTTCGCGATCGAGCACCATCTGATCGAAGGCGTGGGGCAGTGATTCGCAGCGAGAGTAGGGTCCGGGTTTGTAAGCGCGCGACTTGATTCCGGCGTGCGAGAGCTCTGAGATGGCCCAGTCTTCACGGTTGGTAGTGTCCCAGAAGTCAACTGCATCGTCGGCTTCAAAGTTTGGCTTCGCCATTTCGCCAGGGTGGAAATGCCATTCGCAGATCACCTCAGTACGATCCACAGCTCGCGGCCAGAGTGAGTGCGTCATGACGTAATCCGGGTCCGTCGCAGTTTTCCTCGGCAATGGAGACGGAACATTCCGAGCCGGACCGATGATTCAACCTTCCGGCATGCTGAGAGAAGGCTATTCTTGCCGCACCGACACCTGGCGGTCAGGGGGGAATTTCGACGGGATTGTAGCACGGTTAGTCTCAATCTCAGTTGCCGGGCATGCTGGAACCGGAAACTTCGAACCGTCGTCGCGGGCGATTTTGTCAACTTTTGGTGATTCGGCTGATTGTTCTCAGGAGCGAATCCAGCTACGCAACCCGCCCAGTGCGAGTTCCAACGCCTCACGATGCCTGCACAAAATCCTGCAGGAGATGGACCGGGGTAAATCGGGGTCTCCATGGGTTCAGACGCTATCGCATCACTCACTCGAGGAAGCAGCGCGTGATGGAGGTCCTATTGCGAATCTGGGTAGAGCATTCCACGCACGGCATCACGAACAACTACACCATAGAGTCGCTCAGGGAGGATGCGGAGTTTCGGAGCTCGACGCCGGAAGAAGCTGGCCTGGCCTTCCACATATCTGTGGTTACGAAATTGCCAGTTGCACCCAGTGCACCCGAATTGCACCCGGCTCAGATCTTTGCAACTGCTTGAAAAAATTGGTCGGGGAGAGAGGATTTGAACCTCCGACCCCCTGGTCCCGAACCAGGTGCTCTACCAGGCTGAGCCACTCCCCGACATGCCGTGCGCCGCGCTGTAGAAGATGCTTCGATTGCACGCTCATTTTTCGATAGACTGCAACGATTATAACATCGCTTTTCTCTGCATATGCGGGCGTTGACAGAGCTGCTCGTTCAACGCATTTTGGCATCACGAGAGGAACTCCGGTATGCGACTTTTTTCACGCGAAAATCATTTCAGCCAACATTACTCCACTCCGCTTGAGAATCATCCTGGCCCAAGTGACCGCGGATGAATCATTTTTTCGCAAACATTTTTCCGCTACACTGAAGAACGCACCGAAGTGAAAGCGCTTCGATTCCACGCCAACATGACCGTATTCTGCGCCGATCGTCTGTACACGCCAAAGGAAGAGATCAAGAACGCACTCCTATTTGTCGAGGATGGAGTCATCTCGGAGGTGTGCTCGCGGGCGCAACGAGAGCTTCCGCGGAATGGGCGGGTAGTGGATTTCAGCGACGATTTCGGTGGCTGCATTCTGGCGCCGGGTTTCGTCGACATTCATATACACGGCGGGGCTGGGCTCGATGTTATGCGCGCCGCGCCTGCCGAACTCCCGCACCTCAATAAATTTCTCACCAAGCATGGCGTCACCGGATATTTTCCTACCACGGTCGCGGCGCCCCTGGATCAGACTTGCCAGGCTCTAGAGCGATTGGCGGATGCGATCGAAACCCCGTCCTCAGCTGACGGCGATGGCGACGCTGCTGGTGCCCGGCCGCTGGGCATTCATCTGGAGGGTCCATTTCTTAGTCATCAGCGCCCTGGGGTGCATCCTCTGGAATATCTGGTCGAGCCCACGCTCGAACTCTTTGAACGGTTGTGGCAAGCGGCACGCGGGCACGTGCGCATGTTGACCATTGCACCGGAGCTTCCCGGCGCACTGGAAGTGATCGCGGAGGCGGCGCGGCGCAAGGTTTGCGTCAGCATCGGGCATTCTGACGCGGTGCTCGAAGCGGCTCGCGCCGGGGTGCGGGCAGGCGCGCGCCACGCCACCCATACCTTTAACGCCATGCGCCCGCTCGATCATCGCCATCCCGGAATTCTTGGCGAAGTACTTGCGGACAGCCAACTCAGCGCCGACATTATTGTCGATGGAATTCATGTTGCCCCCGAAGTCGTGCAGCTTTTCCTGGCGGCCAAAGGGCTGGAAAATTCGGTGCTCATCACTGACGCCACCGCCGCCACCGGCATGCCCGATGGCACTTATCAACTCGGCCCCATAACCGTTGAGGTGAAAGACGGCAGGTGCACGATGGAAGGAAAACTCGCCGGCAGCGTGCTCACCATGGATCGCGCAGTTCGTAATGTGACCCGGTTTGCGGGGTGGACCTTACGGGATGCAGTTCGAGCGGCGACCCTAAATCCCACGCGCGCGGTCGGGCTCGAGCGACACGGGCAACTGGTTGAAGGCGCCGCGGCCAATATCGCAGTGCTTAGCTCGGACGGAGAAGTGAAGAAAACTATCGTCGCAGGCTGCGGCTTTTGACGCTCTGTTTTGCGGGTGCGTTGGTTGCGGCAGAACAGGTCGGGCAATTCGATTAGGAATTGTGAGAACGGATTAATTCGGCTTGCGCTCTTTTGCTTCGGCCAGGTAGCGCATTAGCAAAGCCTCGTCGGAGCGTGTGAGCTGATCGAGGAAAGAGGTATCCACCTTGGCGTCCTCCACCGTTTTCGATCCGCTCGATTGACGCAGCTTGTCGCCCAGCTCGGGATCGTTGCTCATGACCTGGGTATAGAACCAGAGAAAGTGGCGCATCTGGTCGAGCGACTTGCACAAGGTCTGGATGGCTTCGGTTTCCGGCAGCGCGCTCAAAGCTTCCATCAGTTCAGGATCGCTGGGCGCCTGCATGGCGGCGCAATTCAGTTCGCGCTGGATCACGCGCAAATCTTCAGTAACTCGCACCATCCGGGTGTGCAGATCGTCCATCTCTGTGTTGTTCCCCATGAGTTCGCGTGATGGTAATGCGATGATTCGCGCGCCGAATCAACATCTCATCGAGGCCGCAATGCGGATAGATGTCCCACGATCATGCGCTTTCGTAATTCAAGAGATTACCTCGGTCTGCAAAGTAACCACGAGCCGGCAAATGGAGCAAACGCCGCTACTAGCAAGGGTTTCCGCGTTATGCTGCATCTGCGCCGGAAGCCAAGAACCGGCACATTCGGCGCAGGATTTCTCCTCCGCAACCAACAGTTCAGTCTGTCTTTGTTCCAAGGTCACTGCCTCAGCGGAAACACTTTCGGAATCAAGTCACCGCGCCCTGGCAAGGCCTGCCAGAGAGCGTCTCGCCGAGCGCGAGGTTTCGATGTCCGGAGGTCGACGGTTTGTGATACAAACGCGCCTTGATGGAACCTGTTGCAGCACAGCCACGGCGCTCATTGGTCCGCGCCATCGGGCGCTGGAGTTTGGTTGCGCTGGTAGTGAACTCCGTGATCGGCAGCGGAGTATTTGGACTACCCTCGTTAGTTGCCGGCCTGGTGGGCCGGGCCAGCGTGCTGGCGGTCCTGTTGGCGGGAGCGGCCATCGCCATCGTCATGGCCTGCTTCGCCGAAGTTGCCTCCCAGTTCAGTGATACCGGCGGTCCTTATCTTTATGTGCGGATGGCATTCGGACGCCTGCTGGGAATCGAAGTGGGTTGGCTGGCATGGCTGGTCCGGCTCACGGCGTGCGCTGCCAATGCCAATCTTTTTGTCATTTACCTCGGAGAATTCTGGCCAGGCGCGCAACAGCCACTGCCGCGATTGATGATCCTGACGATTCTCATCGGGATACTTACGGCCATCAATTATCGCGGAGTACGAATGGGTACTCACGTAAGCGATGCTTTTACCGTAGCCAAGCTTTTGCCGCTCGGTCTGGTGTGCATCGTGGGCGCATTTTATTTGACGACTCACGGCGCGGTTGCGGCGACCAGCGTTTTCCCGGATAAAAATGCCTGGCTGCACGCCCTGGTATTGCTGGTGTTTGCCTATGGCGGATTTGAGACTGCTTTGATGCCGATGGGCGAGGCGAAGGATCCGCGTCGCGATGCAGCCTTCGCTCTGTTCACCGCCCTGATTATCTGCGCTGTAATTTATCTCTTGATTCAGTGGGTGGTGGTGGGTGTGTTGTCCGATCCGGGGCGCAGTGGTCGTCCTATCGCCGACGTGGCACGAATCACCATGGGAAAAGGCGGAGCTGCGCTGGTGGCAGTGGGAGCCCTGGTTTCGGTTTACGGATACCTGTGCGCAAATATTCTCGCCATCCCACGCATGACGTTTGCACTGGCCGAGCGGGGAGACCTGCCGGCGGTTTTCGCCGCAGTGCACTCCAGATTTCGCACTCCGTATTTCTCGATTCTGATGTTCTCGTTCCTACTTTGGCTACTGGCGCTGTTCGGCAGCTTTGCCGGAAATGCCACGCTGTCGGCGGTCGGGCGCCTGTCGTATTACGGCCTGGTGTGCGCTGCGCTTCCCGTTCTGCGACGAAAAAATCCTGCGGCAGCGGCTTTCCGGTTGCCCGGAGGCACATTTTTTGCGGGGTTGGGAGTGCTGCTTTGTCTCGGTCTTTTGATCCGAACCGATCTCAGCAAATCCTTAATTCTCATTGCCACCCTGGCCGTGGGGCTGCTCAATTGGTTGGCCGTGCGCAAAAACGATTTCGAAGACAGGCGAGTCTAAGCTTCGCGCTAATCCTATCGCTGCCCGATGCGCCGTAAAATTGTGAGTCACAGACCTCTCTGCTCAATTTCCAGCAATACCTTTTTGCGCTCGGCCCCCCAGCGGTACCCGCTGGTGCTGCCATCTTTCCGGACCACGCGATGGCACGGGATCGCAATGGCAACCGGATTCGTGGCGCAGGCGCGAGCCACGGCGCGGCGGGCGCGAGGCTGTCCAATAGCCTTGGCTACCTGGCTGTAGGAACGGCTGGCGCCGAACGGGATCGATTGCAGATAGGTCCATACCCGGCGCTGAAATGCAGTGGCGCGTATATCCAGGGGAAGCGTGGCGTTCGATTGGCGGCCCGTCATTTTCTTGAGCAAAGCCGCGAGCCAGGCCTTCAGTCCGGCCTCGTCGGGCTTGCGCACGGCGAATGGGAATTCGCGCTTCAGGCCTTCCAGCAATTCGCCATCGGAGCTCGCGAACTGGATCGAGCAAACCCCCTTTTCGGTGGCTGCGATCAACATGCGTCCGAGCGGCGAATCGGCGACGGCATAACGGATGGCAGCAGCGATAGCGCCGCGACGATATTTGTCGGGCGTCATGCCCAGCTGCGACGAAGTTTTTTCGTAAAGCCGGCTGCTCGAACCGTACCCGGCGTCATACATGGCGCGAGTCACGTTGTCGCCGGCCTGCAGGTTGCGTTTCAGCAGGCGCAGGCGGCAGGAATCGGCATATTCGCGCGGGCTGATTCCCAGCGCAGCCTTGAAGCGGCGTTGCAGGTGGAACGGGCTTTGCCGAAATTTCTTTCCCAGACGCTCGAGCGTGATGGGTTCATCGAGATGCTGCTCGATATAACGGCAGATCTCTTTCGCCGAGTCGGATTGCGGATTGCCGCTGACCGAAGCCGGCCGGCACCGGAGGCAGGCGCGAAAACCGGCCTTTTCCGCCTGCGCCGGACGCTGGAAAAAGGTCACGTTTCCTCGCTGCGGACGGCGCGCCGGGCATGATGGCCGGCAGTAGACGCCGGTTGTCGCGACGGCGAAGACGAACTCGCCATCGTGCGCGGAGTCGCGGGCAATGACCGCATTCCAGCGTGACTCGGCGTTGCCCCGATCGACGTTGCGATCGGCGCTGTGATCCATGGCCGGCTGCCCCTTCGCTGGGTTGGTCGAGTTGGAGCGTGTGACTGTCATTTCGCCAGGAATTGCCTCTGCGAGTATGGCATCTGTGGTTGTGATCGGAAAAGTCGTGTTTGCAGTAGTCATGATAGGAACAGCCTACGGCGACCGAATCGAGCGGACTATCCGGATCTTGCGGGCAAAGTGTAATAGCTGAGTCGAAGCCCTAAAGTTTTCCGGCGGTGCTGCCGATAGGGCTGACATGCGGCAGCGCGCCAAGGAGCTACGATGACCATCAGTTCGATTTCGGCGGTGGGCCTTAGTCAGGATGTGCTCTCATCCGGCAATTCCACTCAGCAACAGGCCTTGCAGGCGTTGCAAAACACTCTGGCGTCGGGCGACCTGAGCGGCGCCCAGTCGGCGTTTCAAAACCTGCAAAGTGTTCTGCAAAACTCTGCGACGGCTAGTGGAAGCGGCCTGACGAGCGATTCTCAACTGAGCAGCGATCTGACGGCGCTGGGCAGCGCACTCAGCTCGGGCGATCTCTCCACCGCCCAGTCCGCATTTGCGACGGTTCTGGGCGATCTGAAGAACTCTGCCTCGCCGGCGCAGATCAACGAGGCCAATGCCGCGTCTCAATCTTTGCAATTGGTTGAACAACTGCTGAGTACGGTGAATTCCAGCAGCGCATCTGCCAGTGCATCCACCAGCGCCGATCTCACGACTTCCATTTTGGAAGGTGTCTATGGGAGCCAGAGTGGACTGGATGTTTTGGCCTAGGGACGAAGCCGGGCCGGGCTCGGTAGACAGCCGAAAGCCGCATTCATAATTCCAGACACGCGTTCATAATTGAAGATCCGAAACCTTCAGTTGCCAAGAGGATGGAATGGGCCAAACAGGCTGGAAACTCCAGAGCGTTTGCGCAATTCAGTGAGCAAGGCGCTGGCTGCGTTGGTGTAGGTCTTGCCGGGATCGGAAGGATCGGCCCACACCGCATCGTAGACGATTTGCGCCGCTTCTTTCAGGTCGATATGCAGGGCGGCTTCGAATACATCCACTCGCTCCTGCAGGCGGTCATAACAAGGTTTGCAGATTGAGGCCGCTTCGGGGGTTTGATCCTGATGTTCCGCCAGGTTGCAAACCACCGGCGCGTTGGCTTCGCTGTGCGCCTCGAAAAGTTGCGATTTGAATTCGTTCAGAAAAGCTTCCCTCTCCTGCTCGAGGATCGCGTCATCGGGATCGATCTCGGGAACCGATTGTGGCACCGGAATAGCCGCCGTAACCTTGGGCGAAACCCGCTCTGTGCTGTTACAGGCTGGGCAGGTATCGAGGCTGGCCGGATAATACAGGCGACAGTCGGCGCAGGGCAGGCCAAAGCCAGAGGGTGGCGCGGCATTGGCGCCGCGCCGGACGGCGTTTCGAAGGTTGGTGCGGGCTTCGCTGCGACTTCGCTGCGAACCTCAGCTCGGGCTTCTGCTCGAACCTCGGTGTGAACTTTGGCGTCGGGCTGCAGCACTGGCGGCGCGGTTTTCGCAGCGGACGTTCCCGATTGCGTCAAGGCCATGATCAAGATCCCCCAATCTATCGCCGAACTCGTTATCCGAAACTCTTTATCCGAAGCGTTGAAACCGTCTGGCGCAAAGTCCTTGCGTGGCGTTATTTACTGATTTTCAGTGTAGGCAGTTGGCCTTCCAGTCGAAAATGACCGGAGTACACTGCAGGTATTGTCCTAGCGGCTCAATTACTGCGAACCCGACTCCTTCATCAACTTCAGGAGTTCGTCGCGACGGGCGCGGTAGAGCGTGCGCTCGGGATCAAGCTTCGCGGCGGTCTCCAGTTCTGATAAAGCTTCCTCATAACGGTCCATGGTCATCAGGCAGGCCGCAAGAGAGTAATGATTATCGGGAGAGGGGTTGAGCCGAAGGGCCTCGCGAAATTCCTTCTCCGCCGTCGAAAGCTGGCCCTGCTGAAACAGCGCCGTGCCCAGGGCTCGATGAGCGGAATCGGAATCAGGACCGAGGGCAACCGCCAGGCGCAACTCTTGGACTCCCTCTTCAAGCCGGTCATCCATCAACAGGGCTTCGCCCAGGATGCGGTGATCCGCAGAATTGGTGGGGTTTTGGCGAACCGCCAGTTGGAACTCATCGACCGCGTTGCCGTATTCCTTCCTGGCCATGTAGGCTCGGGCCATGCAGGTGTGTCCCTGCTGCCACTCCGGGTGCTCGCGGTAGAGTTCGCGCAGCTCAATCATGGCGGCATCGAAGTCGCCCTTATCACAATAGGTATTGCCCAGATTGTTGCGCACCGAAGCATCTTGCGGCGCCAATCGCTTGGCTTCCCGATATTCGAGGATGGCCTCACCCAACAGGTTCTGCTCGTGCAAAATCAGCGCAAGATTCGAATGGGCCTGCCAGAAAGCCGGGTTCAGATGAATGGCGTGACGATAGGCGTCAATCGCTGCGACCTGGTTTCCGCCGGCATGCAGCGTGATGCCCAAGTCATAATATGTGTCGGGATTATTGCCATCGCGGGCGAGCGCTTCGAGAAATGCATGCACCGCAGCGGAGTATTGTTGGTTGGAGTAAAGACCCAGCGCCAGAAACTGGTAAGCCTCGGCGTTCTGCGGATCCATGCTGAGAGCGGTGCGCGCCTCTGCAATCGCGTTAGGGCCGTCATCGAGACGATAGAAAATGTAAGCCAGACTGCTGTGATTTTCGGGCAGATCGGGCATCAGTTCGGCCGAGCGCGTGACCTCGTCGAAGGCATCGTCCCAAAGTTCTTGCTGGCGAAGCATGTAACCCAGGGCAAAGTGCAGCGCGGCATTTTCGGGATCGGAACTCAGGACTTTACGCAGCGCGAGTTCGGCCTCATGAAAGCGCTTCGCACGGCCATCGGCAGCGGCCTGCACCAGCAGTTCCGGGATCTCCGCGCTCGGAGCCGCTGAGCCCCCGCCGACGGACGGCCTCAGACTTTTCAGCGTGCGGATGAGATTTGCATCGGCCCCGGCGGACTCGAGTTGACGAATTTGTTCCTTGCCCGCAGGGCCCGTGATTCCCCGCTCTTCGACAATACGAACCAGCCGACTGCTGGGCACGGCGGCCGTGAGCCAGGCCATGATTTGGACAGAACTCACCGGCTGGGTGTCGCTGGAATAGGCCGAGAGAGCGACCCCAAGAAGAAACAGAAAAACTGACAGGCCCTTGCGCTTCACTCGGATCTCCGGGCAACGGTTTGAGGTGCTGAGTTCGGTTGATTTCCGCGGTTCGCGGGTGTTCTGAACCGCTGAAGCCACATTAGCCCGGGGATCGAACAGGAGGTAAGATCACGGAGGTAATGGGAACCTGTGACGCTCCTCCCTGGCGGCCAAGTGACGGGCTCAGCCTTTATGGTCGGGTTTGACTTCGCCGACCCCGTCCGGTACCGTATAGGTGTTGTGGTGTCTGTGGAGGTTTCCCATGTTAGAGGGTCTATTTCAACCAACGCACCTGATCATCATCTTCGCGATTGCCCTGCTGGTGTTCGGTCCCAAGAAGTTACCTGAACTCGGCAAAGGACTGGGCGAGGGAATTCGTGCCTTGAAAGAAGGCATGAAGGACACTCCTCCGGCTTCCACCGAGCAGGCCAAAACCACTGATTCCAAAGACATCAAGGGCTGACAGCGTGAGTTTTGCGGCCGTCGGGGGTTTTTGATTCGAGCCGCCGCCCTGTCTCTGCTTCATGTTCCATTCCAAGCAATCGGGTTCCCTGTCTATCTGCTGTCAGCCGTAAAATTTCTCTAAAAAGCTGGAGGTATGCAGTGTTGTGTAGATGCAAGTTCGTTCTCCTCATTTCGTTCTTGACAGCCGCGTCGGCGATGTTCGCCGACCAGATCACATTGAAAAATGGCGATCATCTGAGCGGCAAAATCGTGAAGTCTGACGGCAAAACGCTGGTGCTGCACACCGACTTCGCCGGAGACGTCACGGTCGATTTCACGGCCATCACGGAGATCAAAACCGATGAGCAATTGCACATCAGCACATCGGACAAGAAGACCGTAGTAGGTCCCGTCAATAGCAGTGGCGGGAAACTCGAGGTCGCCACCAAGAGCGGTACGGTGGAAGTTCCGGCGGGAAATGTAGTGTTGATTCGCAATGATGCCGAACAGGCCGCTTACGATAAGTCGTTGCATCCCGGGTTGCTGCATGGATGGAACGGCGGCGCTAACGTGGGATTCTCGCTGGCTCGCGGCAACAGCCAGACTACGAATCTGGCGCTGGCGATCAATGCCGTGCATCCCACAGTGAACGACAAGATCACGATTTATCTGACCTCGATCGATACCAATAATGAGTTGGCGACTCCGAGCACTGTGGCCGATCTGGTGACCGGAGGCATCCGCTACGATCACAACCTTGACCCGCGATTCTTTGGCTTTGTGGGCGCGGACTTCATGAGTAACGCGCTGCAGGATTTGGATCTGCGGGGAGTCTATGGCGGCGGTATTGGCTTCCACGCGATCAAATCAGATACCACCACGCTCGACCTGCTGGCCGGGCTTAACTATACGCATGAGACTTACTCCAACGGCCCTCAGGTCGCACCCCCAACCGTGCCTCCAACCTACGTCTCCTACGGCGTGACCAACCGATTCGCCGCGCTCACCCTGGGCGAAGAGCTGATGCACAAAGCCGGGAAGTCAACCGTGATCACGGAAAAGCTTTACCTCTATCCTGATCTTTCGAATACCGGCGAATATCGCGGCGAGTTCGACCTCGGCACCGTGACCAAGATTAGCAAGTGGCTGGGCTGGCAAAACCAGTTCAGCGATATTTATGTCTCGAACCCGCCCTTGGACACCAAACAGAACGATGTGATCCTGACCACGGGACTGAACTTTTCGTTCAACCACTGAGAAAATCAAACAAATCAAGAACGAACTTTGGAAAGCCGCCCGCCGGGAGCGGCTTTTTTCTCGGTGTAGGAAAATTTCCGTCGCCAGCGATTCCACTCCTGCCGCTCACCAATACTTGAACAATCCGTCTACTACCGAGTAGAGTACTGTTTCCGTTTTTTCCAGGGTTTTCAAGTCCCTTAACAAATAGGAGTTGGCTCGATGCGTCACGCCTTGATTGTGCTGCTTGCTGTGTGCTGCTCGGGAGTGTTTTCCTTTTCACAAACCGCAGATGAGCTCATTGCCAAAAACATCCAGGCCCGCGGAGGGATGGAGAAAATGAAGGCGATCAAGACCCTCCGCATGACCGGCAGGTTCGAAGGTGAAGACGGCTTCACTGCGTCGGTGGGGCAGGAGAATGAACGGCCCGATCTGGTCCGGGAGACCTTCACTCTGCAGGGCATGACCGCCGTGCAGGCCTATGACGGAAAGACCGGCTGGCAGATTCAGCCCTTTGGCGGCAAGAAAGATCCGGAATTGATGGGCGAGGACGACCTGCGAGACCTGCTGCTGGACGCCGATTTCGACGGCCCGTTGGTGGATTACAAGGAAAAAGGCAGCACGGTGGAGTATCTGGGACACGATGTGGTGGACGGAGATGATGCGCTGCGGTTGAAGATCACGCTGAAAAACGGCGACATCATTTACGACTACCTCGATCCCGATACGTTTATCGAAATTCAAAAAGAGATTCAGCAGTTTATTCGCGGGTCGGTGCGGGATCGCGTGGTGGGCCTGGGCTCATATAAGCCGGTGGCCGGGGTGATGTTTCCCTTCTCGATGTCACAGGGACCAAAGAACAATCCCAACGCGCAAATGACTACGGTGCAGAAAATTGACGCGAACGTGACCATCGATCCCGCGGATTTTGCGCTCCCGGCCTCGTTGAGAACCGAAGAAAAGAAGTCCGGGATGGTCGGGGTTCACTGATCTGCCGGGTGAAGGCTACAACGAAAATCATTTGCTTGGAAAAGGACTCGTAAATATGAAAGCATCCGCTCGCAATTTTTGGCCAGTGACTGTGCTGTTCGCCGGGGCTATGCTGTGCGTTTCTTTGCAGGCTCAATCGCAGGCTCCGTATCGTTACGATGCCGCCACCATTTCAGGATTGCCGGCGCGAAATATCGGTTCGGCGACCATGAGCGGGCGCATTGCCGCGCTGGACGCGGTGGAAGAGAACGGGCGCATCACTGTGTTCGTGGGAGCGGCCAGCGGCGGAGTGTGGAAGTCGGTAAACGGTGGCACCACTTATAAACCCGTGTTTGACCGGCAGGATGTGCAGTCGATTGGCGCGGTGGCCATCGATCCTTCGAATTCGAAAATTGTTTGGGTAGGCACGGGCGAGTCCTGGGTGCGAAACAGTGTGTCGGTGGGCGATGGCATTTATAAGTCGACCGACGGCGGGGAAAACTGGAACAACGTTGGACTGAAGGATAGCGAGCACATCGCGAAAATTCTGGTGAACCCCGGCGACAGCAATGACGTTTTGGCCTGCGCCACCGGACATCTTTGGGATGACAACGACGAGCGCGGAGTCTACCAGACCACCGATGGCGGCAAATCATGGAAAAAAGTTCTGGCGGGAGCGAACGGTTCGAGTGGATGCGCCATGATTGCGCGCAGCAAGCAGGAACCGAAAACCATCTATGCCGCGATGTGGGATTTCCGCCGCCAAGGATGGACGTTCCGCTCAGGAGGCCCAGGCAGCGGGATTTTCAAATCCACTGACGGCGGGGCCAATTGGAGTGAAATCAGCCAGAGCAACGCCAAGGGATTGCCGCCGAAACCCTACGGGCGCATTGCGGTGCAGGTGGCGGAATCGAAGCCCAATGTGGTTTACGCCAACATCGAAGCGGAAAAAGGAAGAGGCTTGTACCGCTCCGACGACGCCGGGTCCAGTTGGACCAAACTCGATGCCAGCAATTACATGGTGTGGCGCCCGTTTTATTTCGGCAATTTGATTGTCGATCCCAAAGACGAAAACAAGATCTTCAAACCCGATGGGCCGTTGCTGCTGAGCAATGACGGCGGAAAGAGTTTCAACGTGGTTGACCGGGAGGGTCACGGAGACTTCCACGATCTGTGGATCAATCCCAAGGATACAAACATTGTGATTGCCGGCGACGATGGAGGCTTGTGGCGCAGCGAAGACGGGGGCAATCGCTGGAAGCACCAGATGAATTTGCCGGTTTCGCAGTTCTATCACGTCAGCACTGACAACGCCGATCCCTATCACGTGTATGGCGGCCTGCAGGACAACAGTTCGTGGGTGGGCGACTCAACCTATCCGGGCGGCATTACCAACTCGCGCTGGGAGAACATGTACGGCGGCGACGGCTTCTGGATGTTCGAGGATACTTCCGATCCGGACTATCTTTACGCCGAGGCCCAGGGTGGCGAGATTGGGCGGGTGAACCGCTATACCCATGAGATTCGCGACCTGCATCCCTGGCCGAACTATAACGAGGGCAAGCTGCGTTTCAACTGGAACACCCCGATTCACATGAGTCCGAACGAAAAGGGGACGCTTTACATTGGCGCCCAGTTCCTGTTCCGTTCGCGCGATCACGGACAATCGTGGGATCGCATCTCCCCCGACTTGACCACGGACGATCCGGAAAAACAAAAGCAGGAGGAATCCGGCGGCGTGACTGTCGACAACTCTTCGGCCGAGATGTACACCACCATCTATTCAATTTCAGAGTCGCCGAAGAATGGAGAGATCATCTGGGTTGGCACTGACGACGGCAATGTCCAGATCACTCGCGATGGCGGCAAAACCTGGACGAACGTGGTGGGAAACGTCCCCGGGCTGGGAAAAAATTCCTGGGTCTCGACTGTCGAAGCCAGCCGCTTCGACGAGGGCACCGCGTATGCCACATTTGATCGGCACACGTTTGGTGATATGAAGCCGTATGTTTACCGGACCACGGATTACGGGCAGAGCTGGACGGCGCTTCCGGCGCAGGAAAGCGGCGTGCGTGGATTTGCTCACGTAATTAAGGAAGACACGGTCAACCGCGAGGTGCTGTTCCTGGGCACCGAGTTTGGGCTTTGGATTTCGGTGGATGGCGGACAGCACTGGGCGCAGTACAAAGGCACCGACTTCCCCGACGTGCCTGTGGACGACATCGTGATACAGGCGCGCGAATCGGATTTGGTGCTGGCGACCCACGGGCGCGGCATCTGGATCGTGGACGATATTTCACCCCTGCGCGCACTGACTCCGGAATTGATGGCCAAAGAAGCGACCCTGATTCCGGGCCGGCCCGCGACTCAATACTTCGACGTGCAAGGGGGATGGCCGGAAGGCGACGAAACATTTCGCGGCCGCAATCGCCCAGCCGACGCGCAGATCACTTACTACCAGAAGAGCCGGCACATCTTTGGCGATCTGAAAATCGAGATTTTCGACCAGGACGGAAAACTGGTGGACACGGTGGCGGGAAGCAAGCATCGCGGATTGAACCGCGCCGGATGGAGTATGCATCTGAAACCGCCGACGGTCGCGCCGGCAGCATCAGCCCTGTTCGAAGCGGCCCAGGGACCACGTGTGCTGCCCGGCACCTACACGGTCAAACTGACGAAAGGCGATCAAACCTACACCGAGCAACTGAATGTGGCGATCGATCCGCGGGCGAAGTATGGGATCGAGGAACGCAAGGCACAATTCGAACTCTCGATGAAGGTTTACAAAGAACTTGAGCACATGACCTACGCGGTTGAGGCGATCGAAGCCGTGCGCGATGCCGCCAATGCGCGGGCAGCAAAGCTGCCGGAGAAAAATCCGCTGCGCAAGCAACTCCAGCAACTCGCAGCGGAGTGCGACGAGTTACGCGGGAAGATCGTAGCCACCAAAGAGGGCGGCATGATCACCGGCGAAGAGCGTATCCGCGAACATCTGGGACAACTCTATGGAGCGATCACTGGATACGACGGCAAACCGACGGACTATCAGGCGGCACGAACGGAATCGCTGGGCCGTGAGCTGCAGGATGTGGTCGACGACTTCCAGAAGAAGACCGGCAAAGAGCTGCCTGCAATCAATGCGGGACTGAAAAAGAGAAAACTCGAATCCATTACCGTTCCGGCTGAAGCCGACTGGCAGAAAAAGAAAGAAGAATCTTCGGCGGCCGCCGGCGCTGGAATGCGTACGGCCGAAGGCCGGATGCGGGAGACGGATTAGATTCGTCGCAAATAAAGTTCGCGAGTTCTAGAAGTAGAACTTCAGCGCCACCTGAATCTGCCGCGGCGGACGCGCGGCTGCGGCAAATCCAAAGGGCGACAAGCACGAATTCAGAGTGCAAACCTGTGCGCCGCGTTCCAGCGGCACCGGCTCTTCGCTGATTTCGCCGGGAATTCCGAACAGGGGATTCACATGGTTGAAGGCGTTGAAAAATTCCGCCCTGAATTCAAAGTGCATCTGCTCGTGCACCGGAACGATCTTGAATAACGAAATGTCCCAGTCTTGCTGACCGGGCCCTAGAACAATATTTCTGCCCGCATTTCCGAAAGTGCCGAGAGTCGTGTCTGGAGCGAAGGCACAGGTGTTGAACAACGTGCCGGGCTCGCACGGTTTCGAGTTCGGATTGCCCACCAGATTCGGCCGCGAACACTGGAAAGCGACCGTCCCTCCGCAATCTGAATTCGATACGTTGCTGACGGCGTCGGTGATGGTATACCAATTTCCGGTAGACGCGGTCACGATTCCGGCGAGTTGCCAGTTCCCGACGATCTGATTCAAAACTCCAGTCGCATTGCCTGCGAAGGCCTTACCATGGCCGAAAGGAAGACCATAGGCGTAGCTGATGACGAAGCGATGGCGCACATCAAAATCCGCATTGCCATATTCCTCCATGGGAAAGCGCTGATCGCGAAAGTCTCCATTGTTGAGCGAACCCAAACTTGCGCTGGAAGCATCGTCGAGACCATGGCTGTAAGTGTAGGAAGCTTCGAATTGCAGGTCGTGCGACAGCCGCTTTTCCAAACGAACCTGAAGCGCGTTGTAGTTCGAGATGATGTTGGAACGGAGGGTGTCGATGCCGGTGTCGAAGGCCGGATCACAATACTGCGGATTCACCAGACTGCAGGGAGACGGCGAGCCCGGAACGGTTGCCTGCGCGGGCCGGCGAGGCGCGGTAGCATCCGCCAGATTGGGGTCGGGCACGGCCTGGTTGCCGTTGAAAAAACCGTAGAGGCGCGAGCCTTTCGAGCCCGCGTAGGAAACGTCAAGAAGCGTCTGCGAAGCCAATTGTCGTTGGAATCCGGCATGCCATTGCTGGGTATACGGAGTTTTCAAATGAGGATCAAGTGAGTAGAGTTCGGGGGTGTTTGGGTCAGTCAGCGAGTTGGCCGGAAAACCCTGCGCCAGAACATTCAGACCCGGAATCGAACAATCGGTCTGCGCGGGATTCGCCGAGGGAGACGAGCAGTTTGGAATAAATGCCTGCGTCACAAAAAACGGCGGATTAAAGCCGGGGCTGGGGTTGGAGAACGGGCCGTTTTCTTCTCCGCCGTAAAAAATTCCATACCCTCCGCGGAAGACCAGCTTGTCTGTGATCTTGAATGCCAAGCCGACGCGTGGAGCAAAGTCCAGGCGGTCGGGAGGAATCAATCCCGGCGTACCGCTGCGGAGAATGGGAATCTCGGTGGAAATTGTGGGCGTAAGTTGCGCGGTTTGGCCGGAAGGTACGATCAGCGATTGTGTGGCGAAATCAAAGTTCGCCTGTTGGTTCTGCGCGGCGTGTATGGTTCCGAACAATTCATAGCGCAATCCCAGATTGAGGGTGAGCCGCGGCGTTGCCTGAATGTCGTCTTCGGCAAAATAAGAAGTGATCCAGCGGCGATAATCCACGGTGTGCAGATTGTTGATCGAGCCGCCATCGGGGATGCCGAGAAGAAATGTCGCGAAAGATTCGCCCCCGGTTCCGGGCGCCGCGGGATTATCGGTGAAGTCGCTGCCAAAGCTTTCCGTTCCACGCGGCGCGGCCGGTTGAAACATGGTGAATTGCTCGTGGCGAACCTCCACGCCAAACTTGACGCTGTGGCGTCCATGCACCCAAGTCAGATCTTCGTCCCCCACAAAAGCATTTTGCTTTTCGACCGAGGGCAGGAAGCCGGAACTGCCGATGGTGAGGGTGCCATCCTCGAAGCTCAATTGTGGCAAACCGCCGATATCGGGACCGAACGGAACCCCGGGGAAGCCAAGCTGAGCCGAGATATTCTGGTTATAGTTGAGATTCAAACGGTGCGAATTGATGCGGTTGTAACCCAGACGAAATTCGTTGATCAGGTCGGAGCGGAAGGTATGAACTTCGCTGATGGCGACGCTGCGGTAAGAGTCGTCCTCGGAGCCGTCGGCGAAACTACCGCCGTCGAGCGCGTTGCTGAAAGGCGAGGGGATGAAGCTTGGCTGGTTTTCGTAGCTGAAGCGGGTAAAGAAAGTATCTCTGTCGGAGAAGTTGTGATCCACACGAATGTCGAAGTTGTTGCGAGTCTCACTCTTTTCCGGATCCGACAGGAAATTGCTGCCGTTGATATTCACATTGGGCGCCGGATAGAGCGCCGCAAGACGCGCTGCCAACGGATCGACGAGGCCGGCGGGGAAAACGTTGGTAGGGACCCCGGCCCCGCTGATGGGAACGCCGCACAGACCGTCGGGATTTCCCGCATACGCCTGGGCCATACGCGAATTGAAGATTTCTCCCTGATACGTAGGATTCCCGAAGCAATCGAGCGCGGTCTGAGTCGTGGGATTGCCATTCATATCGACGGCCATGGCCGGAGAGTTCGTCAGAAATGAGGAAAAGTTGCCGGCGGTCATCTCTTGCGTGGGGATGCTCACGAGCCAAGGCGTAGCTTCGCGAATGCGCAGGCCTTCGTAATCTCCAAAAAAGAAAGTGCGGCTCTTTATGATGGGGCCGCCGAAGGTAAAACCGAATTGATTCTGTTTGTACGGCTGCCGCGATATGTCGAAGGCGTTACGCCCATCCAGATCCTCGTTGCGCAGGAATTCGTAGACATCTCCATGGAACTGGTTGGTGCCGGATTTGATAACCGCATTCAGAATCGCTCCATTGCCGCGGCCAAACTCAGCGCTGTAGGCGTTGGTTTGTACCTTGAATTCTCCAATAGCATCGACCGAAGGCTGGATTACGTAGGCGGTGCCGTTCAGCACATCTCCGAGGTCTGAATTGTTATCGACGCCGTCGAGCAGAAAATTATTCTGCAACGAGCGCGCGCCGTTTGCGCTGAAGCCGTAACTGGTCTCCACCCGGGAACCCGGTTCGGCGGGGGCGACGCCGGCGCCGAGCAGAGCAAGTTGCGCATAGTTTCGTCCATTAAGCGGGAGAGTGGTCATGGTATGGCTGTCGACCACCTGGCCCAGTTCGGAGGTCTCTGTTTCGAGTTGCGGCGTGACCGAAGTGATGGTCATGGATTCAGAGATGCTGCCGACTTGCAGGGTCACATCGACGGCGGGTCGCTCCTGCACATCAACCCTCACTGGACCGGCGCTGGCTTTCTTGAAGCCCACCTTTTCGATGGTGACCTGGTAGCGGCCAACTTTGAGGGGACTAGCCGAATATTCGCCCTGACTGTTTGTCTTAGTCACTAACGATGTTCCCCGGTCGACATCCGTGACCGTCACCTTGGCCCCATCGACCACGGCGTTGGAAGAGTCCTTCACAAGACCGACAATGCTTCCGGTATCTTTCTGCGCCGCTGCTGGAATTCCGGCAAATGCGACCAGGAAGATTGCGGCAAGAGGCAGCCACAGATTTTTCACAGAAGTCTTGGGCTTCAATTGCGAGCGGTGCAATGGGTTGTTCATAGTAGATCCCCCTCTCGTGCGCAATACTTTCGTTTCACGAATGAATCGGAACATTCTGCACAACGCGGCTGATCGCGCCGCTGGGACTTGGGCAATCGGGCTTAAGGCCGTGATTGATCGAGAAAAACAGGCCAAGCAGTTGGCCAAACATTACATCGAGTGGCGGCCGACAGTCGTCAGCCAATGTGAATCGAGGCGTGTGCATCAGTACGTGCTCGGCCTTCGTATCAAGGTGCGAGTTCGGCACGGCGCTCACCAGTACTCGAGTCTTGACTAATTGTTTCCTGCTGATTTCTTCGAGCAAATCGGTTTCATATCTGAGAATTTTTTCGTCCTTCGAGAGAAAAGCGACCAGCAGGGTTTGCTCATCCAATGCGGCCATTGGGCCGTGGCGCAGGCCCAGCGCCGACTCCGACATGGTTTGTATCCGCCCGGCGGTAAGCTCCAGCACTTTGAGCGCTGACTCTTTTGCCACGGCCTTCAACGAGCCGGACCCGATGAAACACGCTTTGGTGAAGGTTTCGCCGGCAACTTCAGCCGCGGCCCTCGCGGCTGATTCCAGAAAGTTTGCTCCCGCATCCACCAGTTGGCGCAGGATGCTCTCATACGAATCGAGGGTTTCGACGTGGGCCAGGCATTGTCCGAAGACCACCATATTTGAAAACGAACTGGTCATGGCAAGGCCGCGGTCGTGGACTTGGTCTGGCAGGGCAATTCCTAACGATTGCTTGCGCCCGGCGGCGATTTCAAGCATGCGGGCTTGTGCGTTGCAAGTCACGAGCAGCTGATGAATGCCAGGATGGATCTTCAACGCTCGTTCGACAACCGCAATGCCCTCTGGACTTTCACCGGATCGGGAAAATGAAATCCAAAGATAATTTCGACCCGGCACCAACCATTCGTCCGGATTCGTAAGAAGATCTGTGCTGGGAACCGAGAGCACTTCGCATTGCCAAGAGTGCCGCAGCAGTAGGGTGAGCGAGCGCCCAACATAGTCGGAGCTTCCCGCGCCCACCAGGAAAACGGTCGGCCGCCGGGCAGGATCCGAGCTGACACCCGCCGATTGCAGGAACTGACGAATCTCCGCATGCTGCTCGCGAAACCGTGCATAAGTTGCCAGCCAGGTTTCAGGCTGCTGCGCGATCTCCTGCGGAGTGTGCAACAAGCCGCGCGATTGCTTTTCGTCTCGCGGCAAGGCCAGCAGATTCGCCAGGGGATTCATGGAGCTTTCAAGTTGCGAAATGAAACGCAACGAATACTAACAAATAACAACACAAAAGGAAACAATAAAAAAGCAACCTCTTTTCTGTCAGTTTTAGCGCTTTTCCATATAACGCTGATATAGATCAGGGCGAAACTTAGTCTCGATTGTCCCCGTGACTAATGCCTGAAAACTCTTTTCGAAGGGCACACCCTCGATCCCGTCCACATTCAGATGAACGCTGAAAGTGCCGGCGTGAGTATAGGAGTGTGTGACGGAGGCGCCCTCGGCGCTGGTTCCGTCTCCGAAATCCCAGCGATAGGAGAGCGCCGGCACGCCATCAGCGGCACTCCGCGCGGAAAAGACGGTTGGCTTACCGGTCTCGATCTTTTCAGAAGCCTGCACGGTCACCGAAGGCCCAGAGGCTGGAGTCGACGTATCGACAATCTTCATCATTCGCACGGAATGCGGTGGCAATTTCAGAGATAGTGAAGTTTGGTTCTCCGCCATTTTCGCATCGGAGTTGAAGACATCTGAAACCGTATTGTGCCCGGCGAATCCAGGATCAGAGAAAAGATCAGAAAATGAGAAGGTATGCTCTCGTTCTTTGTCGGTCCAGTTGAACACCGCAAGAATGGATTTCCGTTTGCTTTCGCGAAGCAGAAAAACGCTCGGCATCTCGTCTTCGGGAGCGTAGCTCATCAGGTCGAGTGGCCGGGCGGCGTGGCCATAGCGCGCCATGTCGAGTAGATCGCGATTTTGCAGCAGTGCCATGCGGCTGGCATCCAGAAACAATGTAGGCAGGTCGTCGCCGATTTCGTACATCCCCCCAGAGACGGCCGCAAGCGCGATCGCCGTTTGCGCTTCTTCGAGGGTCAGCGACTTTGGCCCTCCGTGATCGAGTTCTCCAGCGCTTGCTTGTTGTGAAACTGAAAAGGCATCCGGATCGCTGACGAAAAAATTCCGGTTCATGTAGTAGCGGGCGGCGATGCCGGGCGCCGCGTCACGGCTGGCTTCAAAGGTGTGGCCGGTATCGCAGGAGATGCGTCCAGTATCCACCAGCCCTACCGGATTCAACATGGGGCTGCCGTCTTTGTCGAGCAGCACGTTTTCTCCTACGGCCTCGCGAATGGTCGCGAGACCGATGCGCTGGGCTTCAAGCGCCGTTGTATTCGCGCGGTAGTAATAGCCCTCGATGGCGCTGTCATCCATGAAGTCGAGCTTGATGTAGCGAATGCCCCAGTCTCTGGTGAGCGTGGTGTAGGTGTCGCGCAAGTATTGCTGCGCGCCGGGATTGGTGGTGTCGAGCACGTAGAGTTGGTCCTGGTTGGTCGCCGTATCGGGAGGCTCGGTCACCCAGCCTGCGGGAATAGGCTGGCCCTTTGCGTTGTGCACCAGCCACTCTTTGTGATTGGCATAGACCGACGAGCGGTCAGAGACTTCAAACGGAGCGGTCCATATTCCAGGGGTTAGGCCCAGGCTTTGCACCTGGTCTTCGAGATTTTTTATTCCGTGCGGATACTTGTTGGCCACGGGCGAAGTGTAGTCGCCGCGCGCGTACTGATAACCTTCGTCGATGTGAAAAAAGTTGTAGCCTGAATCTCGCAGGTGAGCGGCCAGAAATTCCGCATTGGTCAGCGCCGGACCTTCGGTCAGACCGAAGTAATACGCAGTCCAACTCCACCACCCGATTGGGGTCGGCGCGCTCACTCTGGCCGTATGTAACTGGCGGACCGCCTCACCATACGATTCCAGTTGTGCATGGTAATCGGACGAAAGGCTGGCCATCAGCGGTTCGGATGCCAGGCTTTCGCCGGCTTCGACCGGAAGGCTTAGCTCGATTTGATCCTCCTGCGGCGACGTTCGCAGCGAATTTTCCTTCGCGAGTTCCGTAGTGCCGGTCGAATCCACTTCGTAGCCGGTGATAGTTTGCTTTTCGTTCAGTCGGAGGCGCAGGACGGTCAGCCATTTTTCAGAACTCAGAGCCCCGAGAAACAGGCTCCGGCGGCTCTGCCGGTTGTAAATCAGCTGGCTGCCGACGGCGCGGTGCATACCATCGGTTGGCTGCCCGAGATCATGGATGACCATGTTCGGACGGTCTTCGCTGAAACTATCGGATAAAACGCGGTCCGCGGACGAGGGTCCATCGAGAGAGAAGAAGGGACTTGTCGCTTCGAGTGCGCGAATGCTCTGCACGGTAATCTGCGCCGGTGTTGTGTTGCGAACCACGACTTCGATGTCAGTAGATGCGGCTTGCGCACGGAGCCGTATGATGCAAACCAGATCGGGCTGACCGGACAATTCACTGTAGGTAATTGTGAGCTGAGACCCGGGGCCAAAGGCATCGCTGAAGGAGGACCGCTGAACTTGATGTTGCGGATAATCGCGTGAACGCAGCCAGCGATGATTCACCTGCGCCGCCACCGCCGCCGTAAGCCAGACTCGTGCATTTTCCTTCGA
Source organism: uncultured Acidobacteriota bacterium (assembly GCA_963756015.1). Taxonomy (GTDB): domain Bacteria; phylum Acidobacteriota; class Terriglobia; order Terriglobales; family Acidobacteriaceae; genus Sulfotelmatobacter. The sequence continues at coordinate 3,692,494 of CAVWMB010000006.1, read as the reverse complement.
TCGAATGGAGTACGTGCCGGCTTTCTGATTGGCCTCGACGGCGAGGCTGGAGTTTTCAATCGTTGCCATTTCTGCGGCGGCGGAGTTGGCAATCGATGCAGTCAGAAAACATGTCGCGAGAATCAGGGCGAGCAATAATCGGGAGGTTGTGCACATCGCGGGTTTCCTCACGGCGCAAAGGCAGCGTTTTTTAGTCGTGCTAAAACGAAAGCAAAGGTAATGTTTCGTAATATACCTGGTCGGGCGCGCCTGTCAACAACTGCAAGGCAAACTGTGGGTCAGGCGGGAAAAACGGAAAGGTGTTCGCCCGGGCCAGCGTTCGCTTACTTGGTGGGGATCTGCTTTCTGTTAGGCCAGTTCCAATTCAATCTTCTTAGAGGACGGATCCAGTTTTGTGATGCGGAATTTTCTGACTTGACCGCCGCGCACGGCTTCCGGCTTGTCGCTTCCGGCGCTCGCAGCGCCCTTCCATCGCGCTTGCAGCATGGAGCCTAGCGCCGAGAGATCGGGCTTTGCGCTGCGTGCTGGAGATAACGACTCGGCCGGCGCATTTTTCTCGGCGCCCAGAGTCGCAGCATCCATCGTGCACATCGCCTGAATGCCTTCGCCCAGTTCCACGCGCGCGCGTCCGTCGGAAACGTCGATGGTGCGGCCCGTGACCACATCGCCCGGCTTGTGTTCGGCGATGTACTCGTCGAGGCCGCTCGGAACCAGTTGCTTTATTCCCAGGCGTATCTGCCGCTTTTCAGTATCAACCGCAAGCACCTGGGCCTTGATCACTTGCCCAACCTTGACTACTTCTTGCGGATGGTTGATTCGCTTCTCAGCACTCATGTCGCTGATGTGGATCATTCCCTCAATACCGTCGGCGAGCTGAACGAATGCGCCGAACTTCGTGATGCTGACCACTGGCCCTTCCACCACCGTGCCCGCAGTGAAGCGCTGCGCCGCGTCGGCCCAGGGATCTCCGAGCGCTTGCTTCAGCCCAAGTGAGATGCGGCGCTCGGCCTGATTGACTCCCAGGATCACCGCGTCCACGATTTCGCCCGGCTTCACCAACGTGCTGGCGCTTCTTAGCTTTTTTCCCCATGACATTTCCGAAACGTGGATGAGTCCCTCGATCCCGGGTTCGAGTTCCACGAACGCCCCAAATTCGGCCACGCGCGTCACGCTGCCACGAACGCGTTCGCCGGCATTATATTTTCCGGCGATGGCATCCCAGGGATGCGGTTGCAACTGCTTCATGCCGACAGAAACCCGCCGTTTTCCGGAATCGTTGGCGATCTTGAGCACCTTCACGTCAACTTGTTGCCCGACGGAGAGAACGTCGGACGATTGGTTCACACGGCTCCAGGCGATGTCACTGACATGCAACAGCGCATCCACGCCGCCGAGGTCGACAAAGGCTCCGTAATCGGTAAGGCTGCGAACCTTGGCACTCATGGTGTCGCCTTCCTTCATCTCTGAATAGAGGCGTTCTTTGCCGGAGCGTTCTTCCTCTTCGGCGACGACGCGGCGATCGACTACAACATCTTCCTCCACCACGTCGAGCTTGATAATGCGGCAAAGAATTTCCTGCTCCACCATCTTCTCCATCTCGGCAGCGTCGCGGGCTCCGCTGCGAGAGGCAGGCATGAATGCGCGGACTCCAACATCCACGCTGAGGCCGCCTTTGATCATGCCGGTTACGGTGCCGACGATAGTTGCCTTCTCGGCGAAGGCCTTCTGCAGCGCCGACCAGTCTCTTGGCCGCTCCACCTTGGCGCGAGTCAACTGGTAGTAGCCTTCAGGATCGCGGCCTTTCACCGAGACTGAAAGCTTGTCGCCAGGCTTCACGGTTTCGCCGGCCTGCAAAATTGCGAGCGGAAGAGTACCTTCGCTCTTGAAGCCAATATCGAGAAAGATGGAGTCGCCAGAGATTGCAATCACCGTCCCGACAAGTTGTTTGCCACCGTCCTCACGTTTGCGCGAATGGCTTTTCTCGTACTGAGAAAGCATTTCGCCGAAGGACTGATCGGAGTCACTGCTCGATGCGACGTTAGTTTGGGATTCTGGAATGATCGGGTTCGACATGGTTAAAATCTGGGACGAGCACGAAAACGGCAGGGGACACTCGAATCTCGCGTGTCAAACTCCAGCCAATGCGAACTACACAGTCTACAGAGACCTTAAAGGACACACAAGAAGGAGCTGCTTCCTCTGATACCCTGCGTTTCGGCTGCCTTCAATGCAAAATAATTGACCAAAACACTCTTCAGATGGAGCGTCGGGCGCATCTAAGTTTGTGGCTTCGCTCGACTGCTCTCGATTTACAATGGCATGCCCGAGTTAAGCCGACTCCCACCGGCAAGGAACTTGCGGACGCCGGCGATTCGTTGGTCCCCGAAAGTTATTCAATTATCAGTTTTGCATTTGCAGCAGCAAGTAGCGTACGTTGATTGATTCCTATGCGTCTACGGTACTTTTTGATGCGCGCCGTTGCGGCGTCGCTCTTTTTGCTGATAATCAATCCGGCGACTGGGCAAACCGCGACTCTCATCAGCCTGGATCAGGCAATTGATTTGGCACTGGCGCACAATCATTCGATCAAAGCCACCCGGACCATGATTTTGCAGAATCAGGCACAGGAGATTACAGCCAATTTGCGCCCCAATCCAACCTTAGGTGCGGATAGTCAGTTCGTTCCATTCTTCAGCCCCCAGGATTTTTCCGGCGAGAATCTAGACGAAACTCAGCAATTTGATATTGGGCTCGGTTACCTTTTCGAGCGCGGCCACAAACGCCAGCGCAGGCTGCAAGCGGCCCGCGATCAAACCGCGGTCACACGCGCCCAGGTCACTGACTCGGAACGCACTCTGGCTTTCAATGTAGGGCAGCAGTTTGTGAGCGTTCTGCTGGCGGAATCGACTCTGCGGTTCGCGCTCGAAGATCTGAAAGGTTTTCAGCAGACTGTCGATATTAGCGAAATGCAACTCAAGGCCGGCTATATCGGGGAAGGCGATTATCTCAAAATCAAACTGCAGCTTCTGCAGTTTCAAACCGATGTCTCCTCTGCCCGCCTTGCGAAAGTGCAAGCCCTGGTGGCACTGCGACAATTCCTCGGCTACGACGCAGTCCCGGCGGATTTCGATGTGGTGGGCGATCTCGCCTATCAGCCACTAAAAGGCAATCTGGAGGATTTTCAAGCGCGAGCCATGCGCGAGCGTCCCGATTTTCGCGCCGCGGAATTGGGGGTGACCGCCGCCCAGAGCCAGATTCTGCTGGCCAAGGCGAACGCGAAAGTCGATGTGAACGGGACCTATGATTTCACTCATGTCTCCGGGGAGAACACCGCTTCAATCTTTGCCAATTTTGAGTTGCCCATCTTCAATCGCAATCAGGGCGAGATTGCGCGAACAAAATACGCCTTGACCCAGGCGCAGGAGCAAAAGGAGTCGTCCAGCGATACCGTGCTCTCCGATGTCGCAAACGCGTACGAGGCAGTGAGGAGTAATGACGAAATCGTGGAACTCTACACCTCTGGATATCTCAAGCAGGCGCAGGATTCGCGCGACATCAGCGCGTATGCTTACAAACGCGGCGCCGCCAGCCTGTTGGATTTTCTGGATGCCGAGCGCAGCTACCGCTCCACCCAGTTGGCCTATCGCCAGGCTTTGGCCTCTTACATGACCGCGCTGGAGCAGTTAAAAGAAGCGCTAGGAACGAGGAATCTGCAATGAACCGGCCGAAGAATAAGGTCAGGAGCATGGAGCGGCAATGGTGGCTGGTTTTGGCCGGTCTCGCCGGAATCATGCTCGTTCTAACCGGATGCGAGGGATCGGGGCAAAATGCCGGGGCGAATCCGAAAAGCTCGAACGACGCTCAACTGTTTACGATTCCGCCGGAGCAGATGTCGCACGTTCAGGTCATAAAGGTTCAGCCCACTGCTCTCACTCGTACCCTGCGGCTAACGGGAGCGGTGGCTTACAACGGATTTCGCACTACGCCGGTGATCACCCAAGTGAGCGGGCCGGTGAGCCGAGTGGTGGTGGTTCCCGGGCAGCACGTACATCAAGGCGACCCCATGTTGTATGTGGCCAGTCCGGATTATTCGCAACTCCGTACCAACTATCTGAAGGCCACGGATGCGTACTCGCTCGCTCAAAAGGCCTATGCGCGCGCCAAGGATTTGTACGAACACAAGGCGATCGCCGAACAGAATCTGGAGCAGGCCGCATCCGCCGAAGTGCAAGCCGGGGGGGACCTGGTGGCGGCAAGAGCTGCGCTAAGAGTAATGGGAATAACCGATCCTGATGCCCTGGTGAAAGCTCCGCCCTCTTTTGAAGTTCCGGTAAAGGCGCCGATTAACGGCGAGGTTGTTGAACAGGATGTTTCCGCGGGACAATTGATTCAGCCCGGCACCACGCAATGCTTCATGCTTTCTGACACCAGCAACGTCTGGGTGCTGGTGAATATTTACCAAAAAGATTTGCCCTACGTGCATCCCGGAGATGCCGTCAAGATTCAGACAGATGCGTATTCGGCCGTGTTTCCCGGACGGATCGCTTACATCGCGGCGTCTCTCGATCCGAACACCCGTACGTTGCAGGCGCGCATCGAGACCAACAATCCTGGCGAGAAGCTGAAAAAAGATATGTTCGTGATTGCCACGGTGAACGCAGGCACGATCCCGAATGCCATCGCGCTGCCGGATGCCGCCATCTTGCGTGACAGTGAGAATCAACCTTTTGTTTATGTCGCGACGTCGCCCAACCAGTTCGGCAGACGCGCGGTAACCTTGGGAGAAAGTTTGAATGGGCAAACCGAAGTGACCAGCGGCCTGAAGGCTGGCGACCAGGTGATTGGAGATGGCAGCTTGTTCCTGCAGTTTGCGAATTCGCTGCAGCGCTAACGCAGCACACAGAAATAGAAAGCATTCCTAGAAACTCAAATGAGGGTAGTGTCTACCAAATCTGAATGATCCATCGAATCGTCCAAGCGGCGCTGCGTCAAAGGTTTCTGGTGCTGATGTTGACCGCGTTTATCACGGTTGGCGGCATCCTTTCATTTCAGCGGATGCCGGTGGACGCTTATCCCGACCTCTCGCCTCCGCAAGTCGAAATCATCACGCAATGGCCGGATCATGCAGCGGAAGAAGTCGAGCGATTGGTGACGCTTCCTCTGGAACTGGAGATGAATGGCGTTCCGCACATGGAGATCATGCGCTCGATCTCCCTCTACGGATTGTCTGATGTGATTCTGACATTTGAAGAAAGCACCAACGATTACTTTGCGCGACAAATTGTTTTTGAGCGGCTTGCCCAGGCCACGCTTCCGAGCGGTGTCACTCCAAGCCTGGCGCCACTGTTCAGCCCCAGTGGTTTGGTTTACCGCTATGTGCTGGAAAGTCCAGATCGCAGCCCGCAGGAATTGAAAACCATTGAAGATTGGGTAATCGAACGGGCGTATCGCTCGGTGCACGGCGTGGCCGACGATTCGGGCTTCGGCGGCACCGTCATGCAGTATCAAGTGCTGCTCGATCCCGCTCGAATTTATGGGTACCACCTCACGGTGCCGCAGGTAACGGCGGCGCTGGCCGCTAACAACGCCAATGCCGGCGGAGGGTTCTATTCGCAGGGCGGGCAGTTCTATTACGTGCGCGGCATTGGGCTGGTGCGAAATACCGATGACATTGGAAACATCGTGGTGGGGGCCAACAAAGGTGTGCCCATTCGGGTGCGCGACGTGGGCGATGTCACGATCGGCCACGCGCCACGACTTGGCGAATTCGGCTTTCAGAAAAATGACGTCGCAGTCGAAGGCGTCATTCTCATGCTGCGTGGCGAGCAGACGCAGAACGTCCTCAAAGGAGTGGAAGCAAAAACGGATGAACTGAACCATCACGTTCTTCCCCCCGACGTCAAAATTCGTCCTTATTACGATCGCAGCGAACTCGTGAGTCTGACCACTGACACGGTGGAGAACAACCTGCTTCGCGGCATGGTGCTGGTGCTGATCGTGCTGATCTTCTTTCTGGTCAGCTTCCGGGCCGCGATTATCGTCGCTCTCACCATCCCGCTGGCGTTGCTGTTTGCCTTCATCGTGCTGCATGCGCACGATGTTGCGGCGAATCTGCTTTCCATCGGCGCCATCGATTTTGGCATAGTCATCGACGGCACAGTCGTCATGATGGAAAACATTTACCGCGAGCTGGCACTGCGCGAAGGTCAAGAATACAAGCTCAACGACGTGATTCTGGCGGCCGCGAAGGATGTCGATCGCCCCATCTTTTATTCTGTCGCCGTCATTCTCGCAGGGTATCTGCCAATTTATGCGCTGAGCGGGCCGGCTGGGAAACTGTTCCATCCCATGGCCGAGACCATGTCGTTCGCGCTGGTCGGCGCGCTGATCCTAACATTGACGCTCGTTCCAGTACTGGCCTCGTACTGGTTCAAAAATGGCGTGCGCGAAAAACCGAGCCGGCCCTATGAGTGGATGAAAGAAAAGTATGCCAAGCAGCTGGATTGGGCTTTGGAGAGGCCCAAGACAACTCTGGCCATCGCGACCCTCATTTTTGGCGCGACCCTGTTGCTGATTCCTTTTATCGGCGGCGAGTTCATGCCCCACCTCGATGAAGGTGCGCTCTGGGTGCGGGCCACCATGCCGTATACGATCTCGTTCGAGGAAGCCAGCCGGATTGCTCCTCAGATCCGCGACATATTAATGTCCTATCCGCAGGTCACCGTGGTGGGGTCGGAGTTGGGGCGGCCCGACGACGGCACTGATCCCACGGGCTTTTTTAACTGCGAGTTCTATGTCGGCCTGAAATCGTACAAAGATAAGTCCTGGCACGGGGATGCCAGCGACAAGAAGCAACTCATCGAATCCATTAACAATAAGCTCACCGCCTTCCCGGGAATTATTTTCAACTACACCCAGCCCGCGGAAGACGCGGTGGATGAGGCGTTAACCGGCCTTAAGAGTTCGCTGGCCGTGAAAATCTACGGCGATGATCTGAACGTGCTTCAGGATAAAGCGATACAGATCAAGAACACCCTTGCCAACGTCCCCGGGTTCACGGACCTGACCGTGGTGCGCGAATTGGGCCAGCCGAGTTTGCTCATTGATGTCGACCGGGACAAAATCGCGCGCTATGGAATCAACGTGGCCGATGTGGAGGCGGTGATTTCCGCTGCAGTCGGTGGACAGGCAGTCACGCAGGTGATTCAAGGAGAAAAGCTGTTCGACCTGGTGGTGCGCATGCAGCCACAATTCCGCAGCAGCGCCCATGAGATCGCAAACTTACTGGTGGGGACGCCAGATGGGCAGCAGATTCCGCTCAGTCAACTGGCCAACATCAGCCAGGGCAACGGCGCATCCTTTATTTATCGGGAAAATAACTCGCGTTATATCGGCGTGCAATACAGCATTGAAGGGCGCGACTTGGAACGCGCGGTTCGCGATGGCCAGGCGGCCGTCGATAAAGCGGTAAGTTTGCCTCAGGGTTACCGGCTGGCTTGGGGTGGGGAGTACAGCCAGTTTCTCGAGGCAAGGTCGCAGATGTACTTCATCGGTCCATTAGCCGTGGTGCTGATCTTCATGATCTTGTTTGCGCTCTACGGAAACTTCAAATTTCCCGTCACCATTGCCCTGGGCGTGATCATGACCGAACCCGTGGGCGCGTTGGTTGCGCTCAAGCTCACGCACACTCCCTTCAGCGTTTCCTCAGTGTTGGGACTTCTAGCTTTGCTTGGAGTTTCTGTGGAGACTGCTGTGATTCTGGTTTCCTACATCAACAAGCTGCGGCAGGAAGGATTGGATATCCGCAAAGCGACTCGGGAAGCATCGCTGCTGCGCCTTCGTCCAATCATGATGACCGCGCTGGTCGCCTGCCTCGGATTACTCCCTGCCGCGCTTTCCACCGGAATCGGTTCCGATACCCAAAAGCCCTTCGCCATCGTCATTGTGGCCGGACTGATTTCCCGGCTCTTCATCGGCTTCTTCGTCAATCCTGTGCTCTACGAAATGGTGGCCCGCGATGGCGACGTTCTGCAGGTATAGGCGAGGAAGGGATAAATGGTAGGCACGACTGGACTCGAACCAGCGACCTCTACCGTGTCAAGGTAGCGCTCTAACCAACTGAGCTACGCGCCTACGCAAGAATTATTCTAATGTCGTTAGCCGGTTCCCGCAATGTTGGTGGGCGGGCCGTGGTCGGCGACGCGATAATCGGGCTGCCAGTTGCAAGTCCTGCCTGCGGCGGCGACAATTGTTCCATGGACAGAGACTCTCGGGAAGGGTATCGCCAATCCAGCGCCTCACTGCGCGGCCCCGCTCCCCGGTTGCCTGCGCCATTTTTGCCCGGATCGATGGTGGTGGTGACCCTGTGCAATCCCCGAGACAAATTCTGGGGCATGATTCTGGCATCGGCGCCGGAAGGACTGAGCCTGAGCGGCATCGAGTTGGCGTCGTTTGAAGACTTGGTCGTGATGGTGAAAGGCGGGGAAGCGTTCATTCGGGCAGTGATATTTTTTCCCATGCATCGGATCGAACGAATCGAACTTGACCTTCCGGATGGCAGGTTGCCGTCGCTTTCGCAGCGATTTTCAGCGAAAACCGGATTTGATCCCACCGCGATGCTGGGCTGGCGCGCAGTAAATAAAACGCTTGGCGAAGGCGCCGGCGCCACGAAGACCGCAGTTCGCTCTTCCAGAAAGCCAGCATGAAATTCTCCCAAATTTTTACCGCGCCCAATCAGCTCACGCTGTTGCGCATGGTTTTTGTTCCGTTCATCGTGATTGAACTGGTCGACGGCCGGTATTTCTGGGCCCTTGTTCTGCTTGTGATTGCGGGCTTCAGCGACGGCCTGGACGGGCTTTTGGCGCGCAAACTGCATCAGCAGACTTTACTCGGCCAATATCTTGATCCCATCGCGGATAAGCTCTTGTTGAGCACCATGTTCCCGGTGCTCTCGATTCTGCATAAGATTCCGTGGAAGTTTACGGTGCTGGTTTTCAGCCGTGATATTTCGATTTTGGCCGCGAGCGCGGTTTTGTTCGCGATTGCGGGGCTGCGAGATTTCCGGCCAAGCATCTTCGGAAAAGCCAACACCTTTTCGCAAATCGCCGCCGTGTTCTTCGTCATGCTTTTTTCGATACGGGCCACGCGCTGGATCTGGATTACGCGCACCGTATTCCTGCGAGCCACTTTCGCTTTCACCATTATCTCCGCCCTGCATTACGTCTTTCTGGTGCAACACAGACTGCGATCGCCCGCTCTGGTCTCGGATTCCGCCGCCGGCGTGCGCGGCAGTTGACCCTGTTTCGGGCCTCCCCCTAGAATTGGGATTCTTCTCCGAACACCTTATCAACCTATGGCCTTACACCTTTACAACACCATGTCTTCGCAGGTTGAGGAATTTCAGACGCTTCGCGACGGCGAAGTGCGGATGTATGCCTGCGGACCAACTGTCTACGACTACGGACACATCGGCAATTTTAGAACCTTCATCGCCGTTGACATGCTGCAGCGATTCCTGCGGCAATCTGGCTACAAAGTGCGCTATGTGATGAACATTACGGACCTGGATGACAAAATTATCAAGAATGCGGCGCGCGACCAAATCAGCGTCCAGCAATATACGGCCAAGTATGAGAAAGCATTTCTGGAAGACTCCGCCATGGTTGGCATCGAGCAACCATTGTTGGTGCGGGCCACGGAACATATTCCGGAAATGGCTGATTTCGTCGCCAGGTTGGTGGAAGCAGGCTCCGCTTACCGCACGGACGACGGATCCTATTATTTCCGCATTGCCAGCTTTCCTCGATACGGGATGCTCTCGAAGAAGGATTTCAGCGGGATGCTCGACGGAGCAAGAGTTGACGTTGATGAATACGATAAGGACAGTGCTCGCGATTTCGCGCTGTGGAAGGCTCCGAAGCCGGGAGAAGCGTCGTGGGATACGCCGATTGGGCGCGGGCGCCCGGGCTGGCACCTGGAGTGCTCCGTCATGTCGATGGAGGAACTGGGCGAGACCTTCGATCTGCATGCCGGTGGGGAAGATCTTGTGTTCCCGCACCATGAAAACGAAATTGCGCAGTCCGAATCGCTAACCGGGAAGACGCTTGCGCGCTTCTGGTTTCACGTGCGTTTTCTCCTGGTCGAAGGCGAGAAAATGTCGAAGAGTCTGGGAAACTTCTATACTCTGCGCGACTTGGTGTTGAAGGGCTATAAACCTTCGTCAATCCGGTACCTGCTTGCGTCGGTTCCCTACCGCAATCAATTCAACTTCACCTTCGACGGGCTCAAACAAGCTACAGTCTCCGTCGAACGCTTGCGTAATTTCAGGCAGCGCCTGCAGGCAGGCAAGTTTCCTCTCGGCGCGAACGCCGAAATGCAGGAACTGGCGAGTGCGACCATGGATCGCATGCGGGCTGCGTTCGAGGATGACCTCAATACCGCACAAGCGCAGGCCGCGATCTTCGAGATGGTGCGCAGCGCCAATTCCGCCCTCGATTCGGGCCGCGTCAAGAAAGAAGATGCGGAGCGATTGCTCGCAGCGCTGGAGAAGTTCGACGAGATTTTTGCAGTGCTCGCAGATGACGACGATGCCAAGATGAAGCTGGTATACGAGTGGGCTCCGACTGAGGGACGAGAGAAAGATGTAAGCCCCGCGCTGCGTGCATTAGTACAGTCGGACGAGCTTTCAGAAAGTGATATCGAACAAAAAGTCGCGGAGATGGAGGCAGCCCGCAAAGGCCGCGATTTCAAGCACTCCGATGGTTTACGCGCGGAACTGACCAGTGCCGGAATCGTCATCGAGAACACGAAAGACGGCGTACGCTGGAGGAGAAAATAGTTTCTGTCGTAATAAGGTGTGATAGGAAAGTGCGGTCCTATGAAGTCCTTCGACGAATTTCTCCGCGACGCCGAGCAAGCCCACGGGCATCTGTGCGCGGGGCAAGTTCTTGGGGTACGCTTGGCAATGCTGGGATTGGCCAAACTCGGCATTGACGATCCACATGGCAAGGACCGTAAGCGGCTGGTCACGTTCGTGGAAATCGATCGCTGCGCCACCGATGCGGTTGCCGTGGTCACCGGCTGCCGGTTGGGCAAGCGTGCTCTCAAGTTTCGCGACTGGGGAAAAGTTGCGGCGACGTTCGTCGACGTGAGCACCGGGAAGGCGATTCGCATCGCCGCCAAAGAATCATCAAAAGTTCTTGCCCGCGAGATGCACCCCGAAATCGCAGATAAGAATCAGCAGCAGATGCGGGCCTACCGCGAAATTAATGATGACGACCTATTCACATTTCAGTGGGTAAAGGTCGATTTGCCGGCGGAAGAATTTCCCGGATACAAAGGCGAACGTGTGGTATGTGAACAGTGCGGCGAGGGCATTAACTTCCGCCGAGAAGTGCGCGCCGGCGATAAGATTCTTTGCCGCTCTTGCGCGGGTGAATCGTATTACCAGCCAATGTAAGGTTAGCGATTTACCTTTTCAATCGAGGCCGCCACAATCTAAATCGAACGCGACTGTTCATAACTGTGGGCTACGCGCAGAATCGTCGCCTCGTCAAAATGCTTTCCGAGAACCTGCAATCCGATCGGCAGCTTTTCGCGCGTCTCTCCGCAAGGTACGGAAATTCCCGGAATTCCCGCCAAATCCGCGGTGACGGTGTAGATGTCGGCGAGATACATAGCCAGCGGATCATTCGATTTCTCGCCCAGCCGGAACGCCGCCGCTGGACACGTTGGTGTGACGATCGCGTCAACTTTGCCGAAAGCCTGTTCAAAATCACGCGTGAGAAGCGTACGAACTTTTTGCGCCTTCACATAGTACGCATCATAATAGCCTGCGCTCAGTGCATACGTGCCCAGCATGATGCGGCGCTTCACTTCGGCGCCAAAGCCTTCATCGCGGCTGCGCCGGTACATCTGGGAAAGTAACTTCACACCCGCAGCGCGATAACCGTAACGCACGCCGTCATAGCGCGCGAGATTCGAAGATGCTTCCGCGGTTGCAATCAAATAATATGCGGGAATCGCATAGGCCGTATGCGGCAATGAAACCGGCACGATCTCGCAGCCCATGCCTTTCAGCTTGTCGATGGCGGATTCGACGGCGTCGCGAACTTCCCTGTCGAGGCCCTCGCCGAAATATTCCTTCGCCACACCCAACCTCAACCCGCGCACTGGTTTTTCCAGCTCGGCAACGTAGTCCGGCACCGGCAGATCTGCCGATGTCGAATCCATAGGGTCGCGCCCGGCAATCGTGCGGAGCACAATGGCCGCATCCTTCACCGTTTTCGTCAGTGGTCCAATGTGATCGAGCGACGATGCGAAGGCAATCAGCCCGTAGCGCGAAACCCGGCCGTAAGTGGGCATCAGTCCGACCACGCCGCAGAATGAAGCGGGCTGCCGGATCGATCCGCCCGTGTCTGAACCTAGGGCAGCGATTGCCATGTCCGCGGCGACGGCCGCGGCGGAACCGCCTGAAGATCCGCCGGGCACGCGGCTCAAGTCGCGCGGATTACGAACCGGATGAAAAGCAGAATTTTCGTTCGATGAGCCCATGGCGAACTCATCGCAGTTCGTCTTACCGAGAATAACCGCGCCCGCGGCTTCCATGCGTGCCACCACCGTGCAGTCGTAAGCCGGAATGTAGTTGCCGAGAATCTTCGATCCCGCGGTGGTGCGCACTCCGCGCGTGCTCATCACATCCTTGATGCCCACAGGAACGCCGGCCAGCGGTGGCAACGGCTTGCCCGCGGCAGCCATGCGGTCGATACGGTCCACCTGCTCAAGCGCGCGCTCTTTGGAAAGAGTTAGAAACGCTCCGATCTCTCCATCTTCTTTGTCTATGAGCTCGTAGTGCGCTTCTGCCAGCGCCAGGGCGGTGGTCCTGCGCTCCTGAATAGCAGAGCGGCCTGCCTCGATGGTGAGTTGGCTGAGTTCCATCGTTTTTGTGATGTTGCTTTTAAGCGCCGAAAGGCTCGAATTCCTTCATTCCATCCGCAACCGCAAACTATCTCTCAATCACTTTGGGAACTCGGAAGAACGTTCCGTCCGCGTCAGGAGCGTTTGCCAGCGCGACTTCCTGCGGCAAGGATTTTCGCAATCCCTCCAGCACATCTTCGCGACTGGCATAGGAGAACCTCTCGCTTCCCTGTTTGGCGTGGTCAACACCGTATCGATCCGAAACCTGCGCCATGGGCTCGACGTTCGTTGTATCCAATTGGTTGAGCCTCTCGACATAGTCGAGGATTGAGTTAAGATCGCGCACCATGCCACTACGCTCCTCTGCGCTCAGTTCCAGATTGGCCAGATCGGCGACGTAGGTAACTTCTTTTTCTGTGACTTTCATAATCTTGCGGACATATCCGGTTAAAACAGATTTTTCGAATGACGCCATTAACCCTGCCGAATCACGAACTCGATTCTCTCGATTTTCTGTCCGGCATAACGGTTCAGTGTGGCGAGGTAACGCGAGGCGAGCCCTTGCATTTCTCGCTTCCATCCAGCATCGGGAACCTCAACGCGCAGCACCGCGCCGGCAAAATCGAGGGCGCGCGTGCGCTCCGCCACCACCGATCCACACACCAGCGGCCAAGCCAGTAATGGAGCTTCTCCCTGCGGCGTGCGCCGCAGCGATGTGAGCATCAGCTTTTCCAATCCACGTCCTGCCTGCTCCAATCTCGAACCTCCGGCGATTTTGTTTTTCAACGGTCTTGACCCTGCAATCAGATTAAGCGAACTGTTTTTAGAAGTTGATTCTAGCATTCAGTTGCACGTGAGTGGAGTGCGGCGAGCTCGTCCATTCAGAGCGGAAACTCGCGCCTGACCAATTCCAGGGCCGCATCCCGCGACGCTAATCGACCTTCCAGTTGAGCATCTTCGACGGCTTCAAGAATCTCGCGAAACCTGGGGCCGGGAGCGTATCCGGAAGCGATCAAATCGTCGCCCGTGACCAACGGAGCCGGGTGAATGTTTTCCGGCGGAATTTCGGTAAGCTTCTCCTCAATCAGTTCATAGGTGCTCAAATTTCCGTGGCTGGCCAGGCTGTCGGCGCGGTGCAGCGCGAGATGTTCTTCAAACTTTGGCATGCGCAGAAATTTCTTGAACGTCGATTCTTTCATGCGCGTGACCTGCCCGAATCGCATGTGATTGTCGACCAACGCGAGAGTCTGCTCGGTGTCGTCGTTGGAAAAGCGCAGGCGCTCGCAAATTTTTTCAGCGATCTTCACCCCCACTTCTACGTGCCCATCGAAGCGGATGCGGTCGGGCGCCACCCGAAACGTCGCTGGTTTCCCAACATCGTGCAACAGCGCGCCCCAGGCCAGCGTAGGCGGGCACGGATGCGGCAAATAATCGAGCACCATCAGAGTGTGCACAAAAACGTCGCCTTCGGGATGGAACTCCGGCGGCTGCGCGACCCCTTTCATCGCCGAGATTTCTGGCAATACTTCTTTCAGCAGACCAGTCTGATCGAGCAGCAGGAATGCGCGTCGAGCATGACCCTCCGTGAGCATTCTCGTGAGTTCATCGCGGACTCGCTCATGCGAGACCACCCGGATTTGCGGCGCCAGGCGCTCGATCGAAGCCAGCGTTTCCGCTTCGATTTGATACTCGAAGCGTGACGCGAAGCGCACGGCGCGCAGCATGCGCAACTTGTCTTCTGAGAAGCGCCGCTCTGGGTCGCCGATGGCGCGGACAAGTTTCGCCTCAAGATCCTTTCGACCGCCAACAAAATCGAGCACTTCGCCCGTGACCGGATCGAGCATCATGCCGTTGATGGTGAAATCTCGGCGTGCCACATCCTCGCGCGGATCCTGGGTGAAGCGCACTTCGTCTGGGCGGCGGCCATCGGAGTAACCCAGGTCGCTGCGGAAAGTCGCCACCTCGATAGCGTCGGCTTTCGGTGGCGCATTTTTATCTGAAATCGCGCGCTGGGCTCGTGGCAGGGGTACCAAAACCACACCAAATTGTGCGCCGACGGCGTAGGTTTCAGGAAAAATCTCCATCACCTGCGCAGGCGTCGCGCTGGTAGCGACGTCGTAGTCCGCGGGCTCGCGCTTGAGCAGAAGGTCGCGCACGCATCCGCCCACCAGGTAGGTTTGAAAGCCACGCTGGCGCAAGGTTTGGATAATGCTGGTGGCAAACTCTTCAGGCATGTCACAACTCAAACCGTTCACTCCACGTCGATTGATAGAATTCTAATAATATAGTGCCATGGCGGACGCCTATATCCTCGGCATTGAAAGTTCTTGCGACGAAACCGCTGCGGCGGTGGTGCGATCGGGCGAGCAACTTATCTCGAACGTGGTGGCCTCGCAGATTGCGGCTCATCGGCCTTACGGAGGGGTTGTACCCGAGCTGGCGTCGCGCGAGCATTTACGGGCAATCGTTCCCGTGGTCCGGCAGGCCCTGGCGGAGGCTAATCATACTTACAACTCCTTGGATGCGATCGCAGTGACGCAGGGCCCGGGTCTGGCTGGGGCGCTCTTGGTGGGTATCAGTTATGCGAAGGCGCTGGCTTTTGCTCTCGACAAGCCGCTGATTGCAGTCAACCATCTCGAAGGTCACATCCACGCGGTTTTGCTCGAGGAGCGGCAAAAGGGGAACCGCGAGCTGCAATTTCCGGTGCTGGCTCTGGTGGTTTCCGGAGGGCACACACATCTGTATTTGGCCGCGCAGAAAAATCATGGCTGGACCTACGAAAATATCGGCCACACCCGCGACGACGCGGCCGGCGAGGCCTTCGACAAGGTAGCGAAGTTGCTCGGCCTGGGTTATCCCGGAGGCCCGATTGTCGACCGGCTGGCGCCGCATGGCGATCCGGCGGCGGTGAAGTTCCCGCCGGCGCAAATCAAGCACCACGATCGGCGGGATCGCCGCGAAAAAAAAGATATGGAAAATGATGCGAAGCGCTTCGATTTTTCTTACAGCGGCATCAAGACGGCCGTGCTGCGCTATGTCGAAGTGCATGAAATGCAGAATTCCATCGTGACCCGGCGACAGGAGCTGGCGAAAATTTCTCAACCGAAGTTAGAGGACTACCTCGCGAATTGCGACAAGCGCACACTCGACCTGGTTGCCTCATTTCAGCGGGCGATTGTGGAAGACCTGGTGGGCAAAACTCTAGCGGCGGCCCGCTTCTACGAAGTGGCCACCCTTTTTGTAACCGGCGGGGTCGCGGCCAACAATGAATTACGGAAAACATTCGAGCGAAGTGGCACGCAAGACGGTTTAGCGGTGTACTTCCCCTCGCGGCCGCTTTCCACTGACAATGCCGCCATGATCGCGGCGGCCGCTTATCCTAAGTTCCTGGCAAGAGAGTTCGCCGCAATGGACTTTTCGGCTGAGGCCAGCCTCGCGTTGCGGTGATTTACTCGACTGAAGCAAAAGATAAGGATGATGACGCCGAAAGCTTACTTGGCGGCTCCGTTACTTTTTCCCATTACCGCATCCAGCGCTTTTTCGAGCTGTCCCTGAATGTCGATATCTTTATAGATGGCGAAGTTGGCGCGGGTTTCTTTAACGTCGAAGCCGCTGGCGCGGCCGGCAACAATAATGATCGGGATGTTGGCGGTTTCCGGATTTTTCTTCAGCGCGGCGATCAGTTCGCTGCCCGTCATCTTGGGCATTTGCATGTCGGTGACGATAAGGTCCGCGTGCACCCGCTCAAGGATCTGCAGGGCCTCCAGGCCGTTCGTCGCCGACTCCACCGTAAAGCCGCGTTCTTCCAGAAAGCGGCAAACGGTGTAGCGGATCAACATGGAATCGTCGACCACCAGCACCACGCCAGACATAAGCTTACACGTGCCGAACGCACGCCCCCGGCCCGCAGACTAACAGGGCTGTTTCGACGGTAACAACTGGAATCGAGCAGGTGTGGTTACTGTAGTGATCAAACGTTTGGCAGCGTTCTTATGACTCTCGTGCTTCCGTGTCGGCGTTTTCTTCGATGCTCATATCCTTGAGCTCGCTTGCCTCGAAGACTTCGCGGCATTCCAGGCACTCCACAAACTCAGCATCTTCTTCGCGGCTCACAATTTGCACGCGCGGATGTTTGCACGGGGGTCGGCTTGCTGGTGGAGGCTGCGAGAACGGCTTTGAGGTCATAAATCCGAGAGCGCCGCCCCCCATGAAACGCGCGGAAGGCAGATTCGCGGGAATTTCACGGTATTCTAGCCCTGCTTTTCCACTTGTCAAGTCCCAGGAACAGGAATGCCGCAAATTTCTTCCGCTGCCGTTCTGGCATTCAACGTCTGGTTTAGCCCGCCTTGGTCGCGAATTCCGACCAAAATTATCGCCAAATCATAAACCATTGAGGGGTATATACTTACCATTGAATGCTAGGATCAACCACTCCCTGCAAGGGCTTGCCTAAACTTTCGTGGCGGACGTAGAATGAATTACGACGGAAAAGGTCGCAATTCAACTTTCAAGCTCGTGCGTCGGAGTTTTCCAGAGCATGTTGAAGTTAACCAAGAAAGCGGATTACGCGCTGATGGCCATGAAACATTTGGCCGACCATGCTCGCGAGGGAACCAGCAGCGCCAGCGCAAAAGATGTTGCCGATTCCTTTGGCATTCCTCCGGAAGCCCTGGCAAAGATTTTGCAGCGGCTGGCCAAGGCCGGTCTTTTGCATTCGCAGCACGGTACCAACGGCGGTTACCGGTTAGCGCGCGCGGCGCACACGATTTCGGCCTTCGAAGTGATTCAAGCCATCGACGGCCCGCTGTTCATCACTTCCTGCGTCACGGTTCGTGGGGAGTGCGGCCAGAGCAACCGGTGCAACATCCGCGAGCCCTTGCGCAAGGTAAATGACAGCATCGAAGCCGTGCTGAAGCGCATCAAGATTTCCCAGATGCGCGAAGAGCCGGAGGCGCCGGAAGCCGTCGCCGCCAAGGTGCATGAATTAGTGACGATCGTCTAGGCCCGGTTTAAGAGACAAGAAATTTAAGATCGAGGTAGGAGAAGCAATTATGAGCACGGATGTAAAGGTCCCCCAACAGCTCCCAGTTACCAAGCACGCCGCTCCCCAGGGAGTGAAGCTGCCCATTTACATGGACAACCACGCCACCACGCCCATGGATCCGCGCGTGCTGGAAGAGATGCTTCCGTTTTTTATGGAGAAGTTTGGCAACGCCGCCAGCCGCAACCATTCGTTCGGCTGGGCCGGCGAAGAAGGCGTGGAGACGGCACGCGAGCGCATCGCCAAGCTTGTCGGCGCCACCACGAAGGAGATCATCTTCACCTCGGGCGCCACCGAGAGCGACAACCTCGCCATCAAAGGCGTCGCCGAAATGTACCGCGAGAAGGGCAACCACATCATTACCGCGGTCACCGAACACAAAGCGGTGCTCGATACCTGCAAGCGCCTGGAGAAGTACGGCTATCGAGTCACGTACATGCCGGTGCAGAAAGATGGCCTGGTCGATCTGGATGACTTGAAGCGCGCCATGGATGACAAGACCATCCTGGTGACGATCATGGCCGCGAATAATGAAATCGGAGTGCTGCAGCCGTTTGCCGAGATCGGCAAACTGTGCCACGAGCGCGGCGTCATTTTCCATACCGACGCGACACAGGCGATCGGCAAGATTCCGGTGGACGTGAACGAGCAGAATATCGATCTGATGTCGATCTCGGCGCACAAAATGTACGGGCCGAAGGGGGTCGGTGCTTTGTATGTTCGCCGCAAGAATCCCCGGGTGCAGATTTCCGCGATCATCGATGGAGGCGGTCACGAGCGCGGTATGCGCTCGGGCACGCTCAATGTTCCGGGCATCGTCGGCCTCGGCAAAGCGTGCGCCATTGCTTCTGAAGAAATGTCGCGCGAAGCGGTTCAATTGGCCGGCTTGCGGGATCGCCTGCGCGACCGCATCATGAGCCGTCTCGATGAGACTTACATTAACGGCACCATGGAGCACCGATTGCCTGGCAACCTGAACATCAGCTTCGCCTATGTTGAAGGCGAGTCGCTGCTGATGGGGATTAACGATATCGCAGTTTCCAGCGGTTCGGCCTGCACCTCCGCGACGCTGGAACCATCTTATGTATTGAAGGCTCTTGGCACCGGCGACGATCTGGCGCACAGTTCGATTCGATTTGGCATTGGCCGCTTCAACACCGCGGCTGAAATCGATTACGTGGCCGACCGCGTGATCGAAACCGTTGAGCGCCTGCGCGAGCTTTCTCCGCTGTACGAAATGGCGAAAGAAGGCATCAATTTGAAAGATGTGAAGTGGGCTGGGGAGTAATCAGTCCAGTCCCAAAGGGACGGAATGTGATAGCCCCGGCACTGAGTGCCGGGATTCGGAGTCAGAATTCAACCAGTCCCGTTAGGGACGGCACAATTTCTCGAAGGAGAAGAAATGTCATATAGCGATAAAGTAATCGATCACTACAACAATCCGCGCAACGTCGGCTCCATGGACAAGAACAGCACGGATGTGGGCACCGGTCTGGTCGGCGCACCGGAGTGCGGCGACGTGATGAAGCTGCAGATCAAGGTCAACCGCGACACCAATGTCATTGAAGAAGCCAAGTTTAAGACATTCGGCTGCGGCTCGGCGATCGCTTCCTCCTCCTTGGCAACCGAATGGGTGAAGGGCAAGACCGTGGACGAAGCCCTCGCCATCAAGAACATGGATATCGTGAAGGAGCTGTCGCTTCCTCCGGTGAAAATCCATTGTTCGGTGCTGGCCGAGGACGCCATCCGCGCCGCCATTGGTGACTGGAAGAAAAAGCAGGAGAGCGCGAAGCCAGTTGGCTCGGCAGTCGCGCAGTAATAGTGGCAAGCCGGTCCCGGAGCTGATTTTGGGTGGCGCGGCGCTTCAGCGCTGCGATCGAGCGGCCCTCCCCCTCGCCGGCCTTAGCCGCTGAGGGAAGAGACTCACGCTATGAGCTTGATTTATGACCTTGATTTATGACAACGACAACGGAACAACTCACACAGCCCACACAGCCTTCGCAAGCCGCCCCAGCCAAGGGCATTCAGGTCACCGACAAGGCCTTGGCCAAGGTGCGCAGTGCAATGGCTAAAGAGGGCATTTCGTCCGAAGCGGGCGGATTGCGGCTGGGCGTGCAAGGTGGCGGCTGTTCTGGTCTAAGCTACAACATCCGCTTCGACACGCAACCTCGCGAGCGCGACCGCATCTTTCAATACGGCGATGTGCGAGTGTTCGTTGATCCGAAGTCGTTTATCTATCTGCATGGCATGATCCTGGATTACCAGGAAACGCTGATGCAGCAGGGATTCGTCTTCGTGAATCCCCAAGCCACGAAGTCTTGCGGCTGCGGGACTTCGTTCTCGGCTTGATCGTTAGGTTTGTGTGGCGCGGGCGCCTCGCCCGCGAACTCTCGCCACGAGGCGACCGCCGACGCCCAACAAATTCCGCGCGAGCGGACGGTAAGCAATGGTGTTTTCGTTCGAAACGTGGGTTTGAACAGAAATTCGAAACATGGGTTTGAACAGAAAGCGGGTTGAACGACACGCAAATTGAACGAAATTTAGATTGAACAGAATTTAGATCGAACAGAATTTAGATCGAAAATGACCAACTCGTCCTTAACCTCGATTACCGCAAAACCGGCGCCGGAGGAAACTCAATCCTGCTGGGCGTGCGGAACCATGCGCGCCGTGCATTTCTGCGAAGCCTGCGGCAAGGTTCAGCCTCCGGCTCCCGTCGACTACTTCACATTCTTCGGACTGCCCCGCAAGTTGAATCTCGATGTCGCCGCACTGGAAAAGGATTTTTACGAACTCAGTCGCAAGCTGCATCCCGATCTCAACGCCCGCGCCGGCAGCAAGGAGCAGGAATGGAGCCTGCAGCAGAGTTCGCTGCTTAACGACGCTCACCGTAGCTTGAAAGACCCGATCCGGCGCACGCAATATCTTTTGAAGCTGGAAGGCGTGGAACTGGAGGAGCAATCAAAAAGCGCGACGGAACAGGCGCGCTCCAGCGGGCAAATGAAGAAGCAGATCGTTCCACCAGATTTGCTGGAAGAAGTTTTCGAGTTGAACATGCAGCTCGAAGAGTTGCGCGGACAAAAAAAGTTGGGCGAAGACGATCCCGCCCTGATCGAAGAAATCGGGCGGCAAAAGCTTGAACTGGAAGAGAAGAACGAAGCCCTGCTGCACGAATTGCAATCTCATTGGAAGATATGGGACGAATTGATTGACCGTGAACAATCCGGCCAAATCGTCCCGGAAGAAGAACGCAAGCAGGCGCGCGACAAAATGGTCGACCTGCTGAACCGCCGCAACTACATCCGCAACCTGGTAAGGGATGTGAGCGAAGTATTGGAGTCTTAGCATTCATGGCATCGGATCGCATCGTCGGCATCGACCTGGGCACCACGAACTCTCTCGTGGCCTTTATGCAAGGGGAGAGCCCTGTGGTCATCCCGGGCGACGATGGTTCAAATCTTGTTCCTTCGGTGGTGGCGCTCGATCAGAACAATCAACCGGTCGTCGGCAATTCGGCGCGAAATTCGTTGATTGCAACTCCGGAGCGCGCCGTCTACTCGATCAAACGCCTGATGGGGCGCGGGGTTGACGACGTACAGGAAGAATTGAAGTTCTTTCCCTTCCGCCTGGCCCAGGATCTGCAGGCTGGCGAAGTGATCCGGATTACGCTGGGCGACAAAACCTTCACCCCGCCGGAAATTTCCGCACTCATCCTGCGCCAGCTCAAACGCAACGCCGAGCGCTTCTTCGGAGCGCCGGTTACCAAGGCCGTCATCACCGTCCCTGCCTACTTCAACGACGCGCAGCGTCAGGCGACAAAAGATGCTGGCCGCATCGCCGGCCTCGAGGTTCTGCGCCTGGTGAATGAACCCACCGCCGCGTCCCTGGCCTATGGTCTCGACAAGAAACAAAACGGCATCGTCGCGGTCTACGACCTGGGCGGCGGCACCTTCGATATTTCGATTCTCAAATTGCACGACGGCATCTTCGAAGTCATCGCCACCAACGGCGACACGCATCTCGGTGGCGACGATATCGATAATCTGCTGATCACGATCGCGCTCGACGACATACTCGGCGACCTGGGTTTCGATTTCCGTGATAACGACCTCCGCCGCAGCGCCGAAGCCGTGCAGGCGATTCGCAAAGCCGTAATCGAGGCCAAGATTGCGCTCTCCTCGCAGCCATCCGTCAAGCTTGAGGTTGAACTCCCCGGCGGCAAGCGCTACCTGCGCGAGATCACGCGCGAGCAGTTTGAACAACTGATTCAGCCCATCATCGACCGCACCGTGGGCCCGTGCAAACAGGCTTTGAAAGATGCCGACCTCAAGCCCGAACAGATTGACGAAGTCGTTCTGGTCGGCGGTTCGACGCGCATTCCGAAAGTTCGCGCGCTGGTCAAGAAACTGTTTCACCGCGAACCGCACACCGGCTTGAATCCCGATGAAGTCGTGGCTTTGGGCGCGGCAGTGCAAGCTAACATTCTTGGCGGAGGCTCGGAAGCCACCGAGAATATGCTGCTGCTCGATGTCACGCCGCTGTCGCTTGGCATCGAAGTTGCCGGCGGCGTCACCGATAAAATTATCCTGCGCAACTCCACGATTCCCGCGTCCGCCACCCAGTTCTACACCACGCAAGTCGACGGGCAGGCGAATGTCGCCATTCACGTGCTGCAAGGCGAACGCGAACTCGCAAAAGATTGCCGATCTCTTGCTCGTTTCGATCTCAAGGGCGTTCCGCCCATGGCCGCGGGAATGGCGCGAATCGAAGTGAAATTTCTGATCGACGCCAATGGCATCCTGCACGTATCGGCCCGCGAGCAGCGTAGCGGCAAAGAATCGGAGATTGAAGTTCAGCCAAGTTACGGCCTCACCGACGAGCAGGTCGAGGGCATGATTCTCGATTCGTTTGACAGCGCGGAAGAAGATTTCCGCCAGCGGCAAATTATCGAAGCGCGCAACGAAGCTGCCACCATCCTGGCCGCGCTCGAAAAGGGTAAAAAGAGTCCGGCTTGGGGACACCTGACCACTGACGAAAAGAAAAAGATTGCTAAGATGGAAAAAGCCCTGATCGCGGTTAACGCTGAACAGGATTACCAGGCGATGCGCAAAGCTATCGACGCGCTCAACCAGGGCACGACCCGCTTGGCCGAATTGATGATGGATAGCGCCGTCTCAACCGCGCTTAAAGGTAAAACTATGGAAGAGGCGGATATGGGCGAAGGCCCCACCGCTCCGCATCCCGTGGCGAAGGCGGAGTTTGAATGACATTGTGAGGATCTGGTTTTGAAGATTGGTTTTGAAGGGCTGGTTTTGAGACGTTGGTCGTGAGGGGTTGTTTTGAGGGTTTTGTTTTGAGGGTTTTGTTTTGAGGGTTTTGTTTTGAGGGTTTTGTTTTGAGGGTTTTGTTTTGAGGGTTTTGTTTTGAGGGTTTTGTTTTGAGGGTTTTGTTTTGAGGGTTTTGTTTTGAGGGTTTTGTTTTTGAGGGTTTTGTTTTGAAGGGGCGCGGCTTTAGCCGGGCCGAGAGTGGCTCCAAGAGCAGCCGGCTTTAGCCGCCGAGGCCACGACAACATTCGAGGAAATAGCATGGAAAACGAAAAATCGCAAGGCGCCGGAACCGCAACCGAAGAAGCTCCCGGCGAAAATACCGTGCAGGTCACGTTCCTGCCCGAAGGCAAGACGGTGCAGTTCGAGCACGGCAAGCTTCCGTATGAAGATCATGGCAAGGAAGAGTCGATTCTCGACATCGCGCTGAATTATGGAATTCCCCTTGACCACGCCTGCGGCGGCAACTGTGCCTGCACCACCTGCCATATCTGGATCAAAGAAGGCGCCGAAAATCTCTCGCCCATGGATGACGACGAAGCCGACCGTCTGGACATGGCTGCCGACTTACAGTTAAACTCGCGTCTCGGCTGCCAAGTGCAGATCACCAAGCCGGGGAAAGTTGTAGTTGAGATCCCGGCCTGGAATCGCAATTACATTTCAGAAGAGCATCACTAAGAATAGTTTGAAAGAATAGTTTGGAAGAATAGTTTGGAAGAATAGTTTGGAAGAGTAGTTTGGCGCTTCCGTTGCCGCGTCATCCTGAGCGTAGCCGCCCTTCAGGCGAAGCGAAGGATCTCCCGCTTATCCGGCTCGGAGCGTAAGCCAAACATAGCAAGGAGCACCCATGCCAAAATCTCTCACGTGGGACGATGCCGAAAACATCGGCATCCTGCTTTCGGAAAGCCATCCTGAGGTCGATCCACTGACGGTGCGTTTTACCGATCTCCACCGCTACGTGACCGAACTGCCCGATTTCAAAGGCGATCCCAAGACCTCGAACGAGGGCAAGCTCGAAGCCATTCAAATGGCCTGGCACGAAGAATTTCAGGATCGTACTCAAGGTTGATCGGCGTACGATCGGGCAGTCCGGCCCCTGTTGGGGCGATTCCCCTCTTGCGTGCTTTCCGGCATGCATAAATGCGCTCGCCGGATATCAATCGCCCCAACCTGCCCTCGGTTCAGCCAATCTTTTTACATTTCCGTGACAATTGGTTATGCAGCGCCAGCTTAGTGTGGGTCTACACGTTGTGGCGAGCGCTACGCTATCCTCGCCCTTCTGTCTCTCTCCGTCCAACTGCAAAGGGCGCGGCTGTAAGGCCGAGCCCTATTTTTTTGTTCAAGGTCGATCTGATCTACGGCTTCTGGCCAACCGCGGCTGGAACCGCCTCTTCCACGCTGGCCTCGCGGAGAAACTTGGCTGCTTCCTCCGGCGGAGTGGGATTAATGTAGAAGCCTGTTCCCCACTCAAAACCCGCAGTTTTGGTCAGCTTGGGCATGAACTCCATGTGCCAGTGATAGTGGTCATTGGTGGGATCCTGCGCCGGCGAGGTGTGGATCACCAAATTGTAAGGCGGGTTATCGAGCACCCGGTCGGCTTTGATCAAAAGCGTTTTCAAAGCTTTGGCCAGATTCTCGAACATGTGCGAGGAAGAGTTTTCAAACGCCGATTCGTGCTGCTTGGGCAGAATCCAGGTTTCGAACGGGAAGCGCGGAGCATAGGGAGCGATGGTCAGGAAGTTCTCGTTCTCAGCCACCACGCGACTCCCATTTTCGATTTCCTGGCAGATGATGTCGCAGAACACGCAGCGCTCTTTATATAAAAAGTACTGCTTCGCGCCTTCCAGTTCCTGGGTCACATTGATGGGCAAAATCGGCAGCGCGATCAACTGCGAGTGCGCATGCTCTAGCGATGCCCCCGCGGCCTCGCCATGATTCTTGAATAGCAGAATGTATTTGAACCGCCGGTCTTTTTTGAGATCGAGGATGCGATCGCGAAATGTCCACAGCACATCTTCAATTCGCTTCGGAGGCAGCGTGGCCAGGCTGGCATTATGGTCGGGCGTCTCGATAATCACTTCATGGGCGCCGATGCCGTTCATCCGGTCGAACATGCCCTCCGCCTGTCGGTTCAGGGTGCCTTCAATCCCCAGTGCGGGAAACTTGTTTGGCACCACGCGTACTGTCCATCCCGGTGTGTCTCTCTGCGAGGTCGGCCCTCCATTCGTGCCCGGACGATACGCCTGAATTTCAGGGGGCGTCTTGCTCTCGTTTCCATAGCAGAATGGACAAAAACCACCCTTCAACTTCGTATTTTCACGGGCAAAATCTGTGGGCCGCTTGGCGCGATCGGTGGAGATGATCACCCAGCGACCAACAATAGGATCTTTTCTCAGCTCCGGCACTACCGAACCTCATCCATTGGAATCGACGAATCTTTATGTCTTACGCCGACAGGGAGCAATTCCGAAAAACTTCGATCTGCGGCTGGCTGGCTTTTGACTGGTCGTAGTATACGCTGACCACGTCGAAGCGCCACTGGCAGGAAGGTGGAAAGCGCCGCAAATACTCCCGCACCACCGCCGCCAGATTGCTTCGCTTGTGACGATCCACAGCCGCTTCCCCGGGTTTCACATCGCGCGTGGTGCGTGTCTTGACTTCCACGAAGCAAAGAACATCGCCTTCCCATCCGACCAGATCAATTTCTCCGCGGCAGCGCGGCGACCGGAAGTTGCGGGCCACGATTGTGTAACCCAGTTTCCTCAAATGGAAGTACGTCTCCTCTTCGCCCCTTCTCCCGGTCCGGTGATGCGCCGCAATCTTCTCCGCGGGCAGCGCACGCTCCGCCAGCCAATCGAGAAAGCGAAGCAGCGTCCTCGTCGGCCGCCCGGCCAACCAGCGCCTGGAAATCGCATGTTCCGAGAGGGCAGGCCGGTCCACGAACTAACTGTACTTAGCTGAAACCCTAAGTCGGAGGTAATCTCGGTTAATAATTAACCGAATGATGCCAGTTGGTCCGCAAATGGGAAAAAACCGCGTCGAATTTCTCTTGATTTGTCAATCGGGTATTACAGAAAAGTGGCTGACTTCAGTAACTCGCATTTGTGATTACCAGCAACTAATCTTTCCATAACGGGTTCTTATTAACAGGGTCCATCGTAGGGGATGCGTATGTTTTGGGTAGGGAGAATTCGGCGCAACCTGGGCACCTTGGCCGTGCTGCTGGTGATGTCTGCCGGCTTCGCCAGAGCCTCGGCCACGCTGCTTCTCGAAGAGCCTTACGGCAGACTAGGATTCTTTACCGCTACCGGACACGCGGCTGTCTATCTTTCCGGAGTTTGCGCCACCACTCCGCTCGTGCTGCGACCGTGCGCCCGCGGAGAACTGGGAGTGGTGATCAGCCGCTATGACGGAGTGGGCGGCTACGATTGGGTCGCAATTCCGCTGATCCCTTACCTGTATGCGGTCGAGCAGCCGGATGATATTCCGCTATTTACTGACCCGAAGATGGTCAGCTTTCTGCGCGACCAATACCGGCGAAAGCATTTGGAGGGCGTTGCGCCGGATTTGGCCGATGGAAAGGCGCCGGATGGAAACTGGTATGAGCTGGTAGGCACAGCCTACGACCGCGCGACCTACGCCTTCGAAATCGAAACTTCTTCGGCTCAGGACAGAGCTTTTATCAAGAAATATAACGCCTCCTTGAACCGATCCCACTTCCGTACTGTCTCACGCAACTGCGCCGACTTCACCAAGGACGTCATCAACTTTTACTACCCCAAAGCGCTGCATCGCAGCGTGGTCGCAGACGTGGGCATTACCACTCCAAAGCAGATGGCCAAGACTCTGATCAAGTTCAGCGAGCGCCATCCGAAGTTGGAATTTTCGCGGTTCGTAATTCCGCAAATCCCTGGCACCGGGTCGCGTAGCACCCCGGTGCATGGAGTGGTCGAGTCCTTTTTTAAATCGAAGAAATATATTGTTCCCAGTGTGGTCGTAAGCCCGATTTTCGCGGGTTGCGTCGCCGCGGTCTATGTAGGGACGGGCGCCGGCCACTTTGATCCGGCCAGGCATGCTCTGGTGTACAGCGCCGAGCGCGATCTCGAATTGCCAATCGGATCGGAGGATCGGCGCTCCTACCAGCTGGAATTGAATCATCTGCAGGCTCCGGCCGACGGCAGCGCCGCACGTTCAGAGAAATTAGGGCGCCTATTGCGCAAAGCGGCGCCAGACCTTGACGCCGAGGGACATCCAGTTCTGCGCATACGGGACGGCGAAGAAGTAGTCACGGTCGGCGTTTCCGGCAGCAACATTTTAGGCGGCGACCAGGACACAATCGTGCAGCAGCTTCTCGAGGCCCGGCTCCGGGAGGAGTTGCGGCGTGGCTCGCCCAAGGCTTCGGAAAGCGACGTCACCCGGGATTGGAATCTGCTGCAGAAAGCCTTGAACGGTAACGATGAGGAAGTGGCTGTGCAAAGCCACAGACCCGCGGGTTCTTCGCAGCCACGCACTGAGCGCCCCGGCAATCAACCCTGATCAATCCAACTTAAAAAGCAAGAACAGAGTTCTGCACGGGGTTCGGCGTAGCCTCTCTTATTGCTGTGGCCGCTGCGATGCCGGCCCGCCTGGCGGAGGGTAGGCCTGGGGTTGGCCGCTCTGCCCATTCTGCTGCTGTTGTTGTTGCATCTGGAGTTGCCGCTGCTGCATTTCCTGCAGCATCTGCTGCGGCGTCTTCACGCCGGGCTGGTCTGGCGGCGTCTGGTCCGCGTCGGTTGCGGCTTGATCCGCGGCTTCGTCGACGCTTTCATCCCCCGAAGCGCTATCGGAAGCCTCCGCCGCACCCGCTGGATTGGCGGCGCCAGCGCTGACAGCCTGCACCGGAGCATCTGGAGTGTCGGGCCCAGTCTTGGCCACGAGCACCACTCGCACCAGGGAGCTGGCGTTTCCCGGCGAACCCAGCAATATGTAGTTGAAGTGCGATCCATTCAGCAGTTCGGCCACAATCTGCCGCGCTGGCCCCGGACCCAGCCGCGTCGCCACGCGCTCGTTGGCGGTCGAAGGGATATCGATCTCGGCGGATGTATTCTTGCGCACTCCGCGCAGAATGTCGCCCAGCGTGGAGTTGGGAGCAACGATGGTCAACAATCCATCCTGGAAGCTGACCTGCGGCGCTACGGCTGGCATGGCATCAAGCGGAACCTGGGGCACCGGTCCGCGGGTACCTGAGGGCAGCGGAGGCGGGGGCGGTTGTTTCTTAGCCTTGTGTGCCCGATGCGTGGTCGGCGTGTCAGCCTGGGCTGCGACCGGTAGAGCCAGGACACTCACCATTAGAAAACATGCGAAATTGATCCGCGCGCTCATGACAAACCCCTTATTTACTGCTTTTGCATATTTCTGGTCAGTTGGATGTGTTGCTGCAATTCTTGCGCAGTTGCCAGCATTCTCTAGATTTTAGCACCGCCGCCCCAGCCCCGGCACCATTGACTCCATACCCTGCAGAACGTATTGACTTTGTGGTCTTGCAGGTCGAAGTTCGATAGGCGGAAGATTCGCCTGTCCGGATTCAGATATCCAGCATCTTGCGCTGCTCGGTATGTACGGAAGATACTCTTCTGAAGGTCGAACGATTGGAGATCGAACGAAGTGTCTGCCCATTGCTCGAAACATTACTCCGTAAACTGTAAGCCGTTCTCCCCAAAATTCCAGACGCTGCTCGCGTTTGCCGCCTTCTGCCTCCTGATGCTTTCCACATCGGTTGCCATGGCCGAGGATTGCCTCACTTCCACCGACATGGACGCGGCCACGCGCACCGCACTCACCAATACGGCTCTCCACTATTTTGACTTGATCGCCAAAGGCGATGCGGCTTCGCTCCGCCAGAGTGCGACTCCCAGTTTAGCGGCGGATTTCTCGGGCCTCGGAGGCACGATAAAGCAGAACCAGCCGGCTCTCGCGGGAGCCAAGGCCACGGCTCGGCCGCCATTCTTGCTGGAAGCGGCAGGCGCCACCACCATTCCGCATGCGGAGTTTCTCTGTGGCGTCTTCGGAAAGAATGGGCAGACCGCCGACAGTGCCGCTTTTTTTCTTGACGGACTTGCCCCCGGAAAATATGGCGTGGTTATTTTGGATGCGCCCACGGCCAAGGCCTCTTACACGATTTCACAAATCCTGCAGCAGCAGGGTGCTGAGTGGAAACTCGGCGGCCTCTACATCAGGGACGGACAATTCAACGGCCACGACAGCAATTGGTTCATCAGCCGCGCCCAGGCCTTCCGGGCCAAAGGCCAAATGCACAACGCCTGGCTTTACTATGTGGTGGCACGCTCCCTGATTTCGCCTTTATCGTTCATGAGCACGGCGGCCACTGACCGGCTTTACGATGAATCGCAGAAGCTGCAACCGAGCGACTTTCCGGCTGACGGAAAAACTGCGGATATTTCCGCCGGCACGACCACTTACAAACTGACCATGCTGTTTCCCGACGTCGTGGGCAACGACCTTGATTTGGTCGTGAAATACCAGGTGGCCGACGTTTCCAATACAAATCAGGATTACCAGAGCAATGTCGCGGTCATGAAAGCGCTGCTCACGAAGTATCCAGAACTGCGCGATGCCTTTTCCGCGGTCGTGGCTCGCGCCGTCGATCCCAATGGACATGACTACGGAACCATGCTGGCGATGAAGGATATTAAATAGACAGCTTTCAGCTTTCAGCTTTCAGCTTTCAATTGTTCTGCTAGCAGGCATTCTTTTGGATTCTTGTCATCGCGCAGGCCTAGAAATACGGGGGCGCGCAGCTTCGGGCCACTACCGCCGCTGGCTCCTTCAGTCCACTCTGCGTATTCAATTTCGGCAACCAGGTCGGGCTTTACCCAGAATACTTTTCGCAGGGCTTCCACCTCTCCGAAGAAAGGCTTCTGTTTGGTCTCGCGTTTTTTCAGCAACTTCCAGATCTCGCCGAGCGATTTCTGCGTGAATCCGCTCCCTGCCTGTCCCACGTGGATCAGCCTTCCCTGCTTGTCATAGAGTCCGAGCACGATCGATCCAAAATGCGCGCGCGTGCCTTCGGGCTCGGTGTATCCCCCGATCACACATTCCATGCGATGACGGACCTTGACCTTCAGCCACTCACTACTGCGGCGCTCCTGGTAAATGCTGTCGCGCTTCTTGGCCAGAATGCCCTCCAGTCCTTTCTCGCGCGCGATTTCGAAGAGCGCTTTTCCCTGCCGCTCATAATGATCGGAATAGCGAACAGAGTCGCCGGTGACGATCAACGACGCCAATTTTTCCTTTCGTTCTTCGAGCGGAACCTTTCGCAGGTCGTAGCCATCGAGATAGAGCAAATCGAATGCATAGTACAGTACCGGGACGCCGGCGTTACTGACTCCGCGACGTCCTCCCGGCCGAAATCCAGTGCGCTGCTGCATCAGACTGAATGACGCTCGCCCCTGTTCATCGAGGGCAACCACTTCGCCGTCAAGGATCGCGGTCTTGGCCTTCACGAACCTGGGAAGATCTTTAAGTTCAGGATAGCGCGGAGTAAGTTCGTTCTGATTGCGCGAGACCAGCCGAACTCTGCCCTCTTCGATGAAAGCAATGGCGCGGTAACCATCCCATTTGATTTCGAAGAGCCAGTCGGGGCCATCAAAAGGCTCGTCGATGGATGTGGCCAGCATCGGGTAAATTGCCGCGGGCATGGAGCGCTTGATCGCGCCTGAAGGTGATCCGGCCGAGGAAATCGCTCTATCCACAAGAAGCACAGGGGCAGAGGATTTCTGGTCTGCGGGTACTGCCGTCGCTTCACTCCTAACTCTGGGCTGGGTTCCCCTTTGTTCCTCCGTGTCCCTTGTGTCTACTTCTTTTGTTTTTTTTTAGCCGCCGACTTCTTGCTGGTTTTCTTCTGCTCTAGCTTTTTCTTGTCCAGCTTGGCCACGGCGTCAGCCAGCCACGCGGCTTTCAGCTTGCCGCGACCCCCTGCCGGCCGGCTTGTCCATTCTCTTGATCCCGAATCGCCGGCAATCTCGGCCAGACTGCGTTTGCTGAGCACGGACTCGTCGTAAGCATCGATGTCATATCCTTCCACCTCATGATCGTCGTGCTTTTTGATCAGCAGCCACTCGTTTCCCTTGCTTCCCGGACGGCGGCCCTTCATCTTTACCAGCGCGAAATCGCCCTTTAACTTTTTTCCATTGAGGCGAAATTTCAAATCCCCCTTGGCCAGCATGGCCACCGCTTCAGCTTCCGTCCCTGGCACATATTTTCCTTCGACCGGAACCGGAGAAAGCGGCTGCCACGTCCCCACGTCCCACACCATCACCGTGCCCGCACCGTAGTTATTTTCCGGAATGATGCCTTCGAAATCGAAGTAGGAAACCGGATGATCCTCCACCTGCATGGCCAGGCGTTTGTCGGCTGGGTCAAGCGACGGCCCCTTGGGCACCGCCCACGATTTCAGCACACCTTCCATCTCCAGGCGAAAATCGTAGTGCAGCCGCGTGGCATCATGTTTCTGCACCACAAAGCGGTGCGTCGATTTTTTTTCGACCTGGCCGGCGGGCTCGGGGGTTTGCTCGAATTGCCGTTTGCGTTTGTATTCTTCCAGTGGCATAGCGAACACCATTTAACCACAGAGATACAGAGACACAGACACAGACATACAAAGTCACACCGAAGACCATGCTATAGAATTCCTTCGGCATCGCACATTATGCAACGAGAATTCCCCGAAGTGCCGCTGGTTGGCGTGGGCGCCATCATTATCGAAGGGGCTCGCATCGTTCTGGTCAAGCGCGCGCATCCGCCGCTGCAGGCCGAGTGGTCGATCCCCGGCGGCGTGCTCGAAATCGGCGAACTGGTCCGCGAGGCTGCCGTACGCGAGGCTCGCGAAGAAACTGGACTCACCGTCGAACCCGGCGAATTGTTGGGAGTGTACGACCGGGTGCTGCGCAATCCGGAAAAGCGCGTGCAATATCACTATGTTTTGATTGATTTTCTCTGCCGCCGGGTTGCGGGAAATCTCGCGGCCGCCAGCGATGCCGCTGAGGTTCGCTGGTTCACGCGCGAACAGTTACCGGAGTTGAAGTTGGCGGCAGACACGCTGGATGTGATCCGCAAAGGCTTCAGCAAACTAGAATCGGCCGGCAAGTAAGCGGCTACCTTCTAAAAAGCACCGGTGCGGTGTCCCTCACTCGTAGGTGAAGCTCAAATCATCCAGGTAAACCGTATAGGGCGTCTGCTGGTAGTTTCCGTCCATCTGATAATTAATGGTGATCCCATACCAACCCGGTGCAGAGCCGGGATTGTAGTACTGGTTGACGGAGTTGGTCACGCCATTCAGAGTGATGGACTGGTAGAGCAGTTGATTATTCGAGGTTCGTTGCACTTGAATGGTCAAGTGGTTCCACGAATTGTCGACGGGATTGCACGCGATTCCTGTGGGAACCCAGTGGGCGTTTACGTTGTCCCAGATATCCCATTCATGCCCGCCCGCGACTCGGCACTCGTGACCCCAGATGAACCCGAGACTATCGAAAAATTGATTGATGTCGAACTCGACTGCCTGCGAGAGCTCAAGATTGGTTCCATAGAAATACACGTCATAGGTGAAATCGTGGTAGGTGGGAACCAGAGTTTTATTGTTGTCGGGCAGGCCTTCTGACGAAAGCGCTCCGATCAAGTGGTTATTGAAAAGCGCGTCGGTATACACCGCGGTTCCGCCGAGGCTGTATTGGGTTGCAGCTCCGCTCATGGAAGGAGAGCTGACGCCCTGCTTCATGGCGAAACTGATGCCGTCGCAGGGCGAGGGCGAGCAATCGATAAAATCGGGCGGTCCCTGACCGTAAGTACCCCATCCGCTGCTCTGCTGCAAGTTTGAAAATGATTTCGCCGGGCTTCCGCCGGGGCTGGCCGCGCTTGCCACCATTATTTGCAAAGATTGCTGCTTAGAAAGTCCCTTGGCATCTGAAACCGAGACCACAAAGCCGAAGCTTCCAGGCGCGCTCGGCGTGCCTGAAATGCTTCCTGTGCCGTCGGTAAGAAGCACGCCGGTTGGCAATTGGCCAGACGCTACGGAGAAGTTGTAAGGCTCAGTCCCGCCGGTCGCGCTCAGCGCGCCCTTGTAGAACGATCCCACCGTGGCCGAAGGAAGCGCGGCAGTAATATTCAATCCTTCCGTTGAAGTTGGTGGAGATGAAGTACTGGCGTTCGCGGGAACAGAAACGCCCGAGCATCCCGTAAGCCAGAGCAGAGGTAATCCCAGGGTTATCAATGCCGCGCACAGGTTTAAAACACGCCGATTTGCGCGCCCTTCTCCTACCTGGCCGGGTGCGACAAAATGCATTTAATCCACCTCTCGAAGGGAGTGTCCAAGAGGACACTCATCGGGAGGGTCCTATGAGCAGGACTCTATCGGTCAAGTAGAGGGGTTACTAGATAACTAATGGGATGGGACTATCGGAGAAGAGGCAGTGTTCATAAGGCAGCCCTGGTTCGTCCAGATGGACTTGACCGCCTGCTGCAGGATCGCCGCCGCTGCCGGATCGCTTTCGGGTTGGGCGGCATCCAAGGCATCGCTGGTTGTTTCTTCGCGGCCCTCGTTGTCTAATCTAGTAATCCCGGCAAATCTATAGGATCAATTTCGAGGAGGTGCGTTTTGGGCCAACCACTCGATCCCTCAAAGGCATTTTTTTACGGCCAGTTTGTGCAGGCCGCCTACACCATGTTCAATAACCCTCAGGGAGCGGATCCGCTGAGGCCCGATCCTGCCAGCATTCCCGACGGCTACGAGCTGGGAGCATGGATCCAGATGTCGGATTTTATTTTGAATATTGTGGAACCGAAATTCTATGGAATTGTGGCTCATGCAATCGAAAATCCGGACGCGCGCGTCATCGCCATTCGCGGCACCGAACACCTGATTGAATGGTTCGATGATGCTTTCGCGATTCCGATCCCTTTCCGGCAAGTGCCTTCGGCGGGGCGGGTGGCCGCCGGCTTCGACAAAATCTATAGCACGCTGAAAGTGCTGAAGCGCACGCTGCCCAGCGAACGCGCGGAGATGGCTAGAACAGGCGCGGCAGCAGCGCCCGAAACATTCACTGGTTCGTTCGCCGATCAGCTCGAGCAATTGGCAATCAGCCGTGAAGTTTCGCGCGGCGTCGCGCCTTCTGTAGCCGCGGGGCGCAGGCAACGCCCCACAGTGGTTACCGGCCACAGCCTGGGCGGGGCGCTTACCACTTTGTTTGTGATGGAAAACTCGAGCAAGCACAAGTTCGATATCTCGACTCTGTGTACGTTCGCCTCACCACGGGTTGGCAACCAAGAGTTCGCGCGGCTGTTCGATCTGTTGCCTATCGATGCTTGGCGCATCGTAAATACACTCGACCGGGTGCCCATGCTGCCGCCGCATATTCCCGTGGTCCTTGAATACGACCACGTGGATACGGCGTACCCGTTCACCTCCGCCGGCTTCGCTAAAAACGGTCTGGTGTGCTGGCACGCTATGGAGACCTACCTGCACTGGCTGGATGCGACCTCCGCGGTCCGCCCGGAATGCAAGCCGTAGGCAGTAGCCGGGCTCAACTTCTCCACTTCAGAGTTACAGGACCTGACAGAGGATGCTGCATGGCGCTGCCGGTGCGTTTGGCTTCAAGGTGTGCGGCCTTCAACTGGAAATACCATTTCGCGGGGCGGTCGGCATCGTCGATCAACATGAGATGCGGATGGTGCTTCAGCCCTTTCGCTTGCAGTTCCATGGTGCGCCGGTCCTGCTCGACGAACTTGGCGAAGACGAATTTCAGCAGATCGGGACCAAAGGGCAGCCAGCGGAAAATGTTCCAGGCCGCGACTACGTCGATGCGGCATTGATTGCGCGTGATCGGCGTCACCGTGGTGAGCGAAGAAAACCAGTACTTTCCTGCCCGAATCACTTCCCGGCGCAAATTGGGCAAAACAAAATCGATGGTAGTGGTAATGGAATCGGCGTCGGCGTACAGGCGCAGCAGCCTGTAGGGCGCGGAGTTTGAGCTGGGCGTGTGCGCGCTCATGCGAAAGCCGTTCGGGATGGGCTCGAAATTCTTACTCTTCTCGTGAATGCTGTGGCGGCTGCGCCACCACCAGGCCTGGTGCACAAAGGGCCCGTGTGCGGGATCCATCAGGCCGATGATTCCATGATCGATGCTGACCGGCATGTCGGCGGTGAGGTAGGCGAGTTCGTATTTGCCGGAGAATTTTTCAATCTGAGGCGCGGGCTCGGGAGCTTCGTCGGGCTTGCTGAATCCCGCGCTCTGAGAAATGTTGTCGGGTATATACACCCAGACAAAACCATCCCGCTCTTCGCAGGGATAGCTGCCCGCGTAGATGCGATCGACTTTCAAATTCTGCTCGGTGGTGAGCGAAGGGATCAGCCGGCACTGGCCGTTGTGCGCGTCGAAGGTCCAGCCGTGATAGGAGCACTCGACATTTTCTCCATCGAATTTTCCGCAATGCAGGGGCATGCCGCGGTGCGGACAGGCATCGCGCAGGGCGAAGGGCTGGCCGGCGCGGTCGCGGCCAATAACCAGCGGAATCTCGAGCAGCATCACTTGGTGCAACTGGTTGCGATGCACACGATCGGCGGGTAGAGCGCGATACCAGAAACCGGTAAGCATCAGTGCATCGGGCGCCTGGCGTTGAACAGAGTCGAGATCGGGCATGGAGTGGGGATCGCTGATTTTGATTGCCGATTGAAAAACATATGCTAGCATCCGCAGGACATTTCATCGCCTACTGAAATGCGGGAGGGGGAGCCACTGGAACTCATTGGCCATTTTCGCAGGCTGACGCCGGTGCAACGCAATACGTTTATTGCCTGCTTTCTGGGCTGGTCGCTGGACGCTTTTGATTTTTTTATCTTGACCTTCTGCGTCAGCGCTATTGCGACCCAATTCCAGGCAAAAATCTCAGCGGTCGCTGAGGCGATCTTTCTCACGCTGGCGATGAGGCCGGTAGGCGCCTTTTTGTTCGGGGTAATGGCCGACCGCTTCGGCCGGCGCATCACCCTCATGGTCGACATCATTGCCTACTCCGTGTTTGAACTGGCTTCGGCATTTGCTCCTTCCTTGAAAGCATTGCTCATCACCCGGGCTCTGTTTGGAATTGCCATGGGCGGAGAGTGGGGTGTGGGCGCCGCACTGGCCTTCGAAACGCTTCCCGCGGAGGGGCGAGGATTTTTTTCCGGACTCTTGCAGGAAGGCTACGCGGTGGGCTATTTGTTCGCGGCGGTCATTTACCGCACGCTGTTCCCGATGGTGGGTTGGCGCGGAATGTTTATCGTGGGCGCGCTGCCCGCATTTCTCGTGATCTACATTCGCACCAAGGTGGATGAATCCCCGGCATGGCTGCAAGGCCAGGTATCAAGAGAGACCAAAGGCCACTGGCGTAAGGATATTTCCACGTATGTGGGCACCTTCATTTTTCTCGTCGTGCTCATGTTCGCCTTCAATTCATTCAGCCACGGCACCCAGGATCTCTATCCCACATTCCTGCAGAAGGATCATCACTTTTCCCCGCAGACCGTAGGGTTGATCGCGATCATCGCGAATATTGGTGCCCTTCTGGGAGGGATTTTTTTTGGGACCTGGTCGGAAACCGTCGGACGGAGGAAGGCGATTGTCATCGCGGCCCTGCTGACGATTCCGGTCACCTGGCTGTGGGCTTACTCGCACACCGCGCCCATGCTGGCGCTGGGCGGCTTCGTGATGCAATTCATGGTGCAAGGCGCGTGGGGAGTGATTCCGGCGCATCTCAACGAACTATCGCCGCCCGCGGTGCGCGGAACTTTTCCTGGGTTCGCCTACCAGATCGGCAATCTTCTCTCCTCGCGCAATGTGGTGATCCAGGCCAAGTTGGCCGAGCAGCGCTATGGAGGCTTATTTGCGCCGGTGCTGGCCTGGACCGTCCTGATCACAGCGGGTTTAGCGGCCGTGGTTACCATGAGCGGGCGAGAACGCCGGGGCGCGGACCTGTCCCATACATAGAGCGCCCACAGCGGCGGTCGTTGGCAGGTCTATGGCACGAGGGTAGCATTGTCATCGGCGGTTTCCTGTGGTACGGTAGGGAAATTTCACGCCTTCGTAAATACATTCTCAAGGCCATCGATAAGCGAATTTGGCAGAATGCGTGTGCAGGAGTGACGCCACTATGAAGGAAGCTATAGATGCAATTGCGGCTCAGCCCCAGGTGGACGAAGAGAATTTCGCCAACCGCAAGCTGATCCGTCCGGCGCTGCCGCGTCCGGATCATAACCACGGCAACCATAACGCCAATCACGCCAACCCCAATCACCTGCAGGTCGCGGAACGGCGGGACCGCCATGACCGGCATG
Source organism: uncultured Acidobacteriota bacterium (assembly GCA_963756015.1). Taxonomy (GTDB): domain Bacteria; phylum Acidobacteriota; class Terriglobia; order Terriglobales; family Acidobacteriaceae; genus Sulfotelmatobacter. The sequence goes on along the minus strand of CAVWMB010000006.1, from coordinate 3,654,852 downwards.
AGCGCCCAGAACGCGGATTCGATCGCGGATTCGATCGCGGCGACCGTTCCAGCGGTGCGGCCGGCGGACGCAAAGCAGCCCCTCCGGAGCAGACCAACGCAGAAAATTTCTATTATCAGAAACAGATGCAGTCGCGTACTCCAATGGTGATTGTGCTGCGCGACGGCGAGGAAGTGCACGGGATTATCGAGTGGTACGACAAGACCTGCATCAAAGTGATTCGCGATAACGGTCGTGCGAACCTGATGATTTACAAGCCCGCCATCAAGTACATGTTCAAGGAAGATGAGGGTGGGCGGTAGGCGACACCCCAGCGAAATAAGCGGCACTCCGCATCATCACCAAGACGACCACGAAAAAAGACGACCAGGGAAAAATCACTGAAATTGAGCGATTTCGACATTGGCTGAACCTCTTTTCGGCCCGGTCCCGTTTACGGCACAGATGCTCCCGTTGACAATCTAAGTTATCTCCCATAGCATCAGTCACTTGAAGCATTGTCCTCAGACCGTATCCGGGAGCCTTGCGTGATCAAGCTCGACATCATCAACGAAGTGGTGGCCAGAACCGGCATCACCAAGACCAAAGCCGAGTTGGCGGTGGAAACCGTCTTTGAGAGCATGAAGAAGGCGCTGGCCGGAGGCCATCGCATTGAACTGCGCGGATTTGGCGTGTTCAACGTTCGCCCGCGCAAGACCGGCATCGGACGCAACCCGCGCACCGGAGCCGAAGTCTCGATTCCTCCCGGCAAGGCGGTGCGCTTCAAGCCCGGCAAAGAATTGCAATCCATCGATTGAATGGCTGCCTGGCCGCTGCTTCCCGCCGACGGCTTTCTCCACGTTCTGCGCCAACCGTGCAGCTTGCGAAGAAAACTCAAGCCCGGAGTTCGTCGCCTGTATTCCCCTCGGCAGTCGTAGTAGCATCTAGAAACAGGCCTCGAAAACGCGAAGCCCAACAATCGCATGTCGGAACCCACTCCTCCCATCACTTCTCCTTCTATTGAATACTTCCGTCCGGCGCCGGAGTGGGTGCCGCCCGCGCCAAATCCGCGATACTGGCTGCATGCGCTTCTGCTGCTTGCCACCTGCTTTACCACTCTGGTGATGGGCGCGCGCATGCAATACAACTTCCAGAATGACCGGCCGGCGCTCTCCTTCAGCGAAGCGCCCATCGCCGGTGAGTACATTCCGTTTTTTCCTGCCAGTTGGATGCGCACCCATCCCAGGCGCCTGCTAGGTGGTCTGCCTTTCATGTGCACGCTGATGTTTTTTTTCCTGGCTCATGAAATGGGGCATTACTTGTATTGCCGGCGGTACGGGGTGTACGCGACACTGCCGTTTTTCATTCCGATGCCGACTCCGATCGGAACCATGGGAGCGGTGATTCTGATTCGTTCCCGCATTCGCTCCCGCACGGCGCTGTTCGACATCGGTATCGCCGGACCCATCGCGGGATTTATTGTCGCCTTGGCTGTCTTGGTGGTATCGCTGGGGTGGTCGAAGCCGATACACCCCGGTCTCGGAGCCTCGGATTATGACTTTGGCTTTCCCTTAATTTTCCCGTTGGTCCACCGATTGCTCGTCTCCGCCGGTCTGATCCACGGCATTGCGGCCTTCCCGCTGGATCGCGTGCGTATGCACCCGATGGCCATTGCCGCCTGGGTGGGAATGCTGGCCACATCTCTCAACCTGCTGCCAGGCGGACAACTCGACGGTGGACACATTGTTTTTTCGATCGCCCCGCGAGCCCACAAGATCGTGTCGCGTCTCACCATTCTGATCCTTCTGCCCATGGGCTATTACCTCTGGACCGGATGGTTTGTGTGGGCGATTCTGCTGCAGGCGAGCAGCTTCCGCCACCCCCAGGTGGCTGAGTGGCCCAGGGTTTCGGGCGGAAGGATGTGGCTGGCTATTTTTGCGCTGCTGATGCTGATGCTCACACTGACGCCGGCGCCGTTCCTGCACACGTCGTTGCCTGAAGTGATAAGTGGGTTTCGCCAACGCTAGAACCAAGCGAGTTCGCCAGGAGAACACACGCACCGCGTCCATCTCGTATACTCCTGTATTCAATCGTTTCAATGGAAGCTGGAGGATTATTGTGAAAAAACTGGCCGCCATCCTCGGCTGCGGAGTGAGTTGCGTGGCTTTGGTTATTTCCGCCGCCACTCAGACTATCGAAGTGGATCTGTCGCATCCCACCAATCATTTTGTCCCGAACCAAACTCTCGGAGCCGGGGTGGACCGGATTGCGGTCGAGGCCATCGACAAAGATCTGCAGCAGCCTACGTTGGATCAAACGCTGGCCTCGGGGTGGCAGCCGGTCACCTACCGCCAGAATACTGAACTCGCGGTTGAGGCGTGGCATTGGAATCCACAAGGAAGCTGGAGCGACCCGAGCGGTAAAGGATATTTCACCGGCTCAGCAACTCCCACGGAAATGCTTCGTTACTCATACGGCTATGGATTGCCGCGCCGCGGTTTCACCCGCAACGACGGAACTGACAATGTAGGTTTTTCGCGGCTTACCGATGGCGATCTCAACACTTTCTGGAAGAGCAATCCCTACCTGACTCAGCACTTCACCGGCGAGAGCGATGCGCTGCATCCGCAGTGGGTGGTCATGGACCTGGCGCAGATCCAGCAGATTGACGCCATTCGCATCGCCTGGGCAGAACCTTATGCCCGGAACTACATCGTGCAATATTGGACCGGCGAAGATCCCATCAAAGCGCCGACCCGCGGAACCTGGCAGGCCTTTGCGCAAGGCTCGGCTACCAATGGAAAAGGCAAAACCGAGACCATCCGCCTTAACTCCAGCCCCGTGGCGACGCGCTTCTTGCGCATCTGGATGACCGAGTCATCGAATACATGCGTAGCGGAGGGCTCGGCCGATGCCAAGGCCGATACGCAGAATGATCCGCGAAATTGTGCAGGCTATGCCATCCGCGAACTCTACCTCGGCACCATTACCGACGATGGAGAGTTTCACGACATTACGCGTCACACGCCCGATCAGGAGCAGACAACGACGTATTGTTCGTCAGTCGATCCCTGGCATCAGCCCTCCGATCTGGGCTCAGACAAACAGGCGCAGATGGGATTCGACCTGTTCTTCACCAGCGGAGTGACCCGCGGCCTGCCGGCAATGGTGCCAGTTGCCATGCTGTATGACACTCCGGACAATGCCGCCGCCGAAATTGCATATTTGAAAAAACGCAACTATCCGATTTCCTACGTCGAGATGGGCGAGGAAGCTGATGGGCAATACATGCTGCCGGAAGATTATGCCGCGCTGTATCTGCAGTGGGCCACGGCGATTCATCGCGTGGACCCGGCGTTGAAACTGGGCGGACCCTCGTTTCAGGGAGTGAACAAGGACATTGAAGTCTGGCCCGATGCGGACGGGAGAGTTTCCTGGACGGGACGATTCATCGATTATCTTAAGCGCCATGACCGGATGAACGATCTGGCATTTTTTTCCTTTGAACATTATCCCTATGACCCGTGCCGAACCCCGTGGGGCGTGCTGTATGACGAGCCCGAGTTGGTGAGCCACATCATGGACGTTTGGCATGAAGACGGAATTCCGGCGACTATGCCGATGTTCATCACCGAGGGAAATCTTTCCTCGGGAGCAAGTGAAACTTATCAGGATATTTTTGCCGGAGTATGGCTGGCGGATTACATCGGATCGTTTTTGAATTCGGGAGGCAACGCGGTTTACTTTTTCCATTACCTCCCGTTGCAGATGGAGCCGGGTTGCGACAGCTCTCCGGGTACGTTTGGTATGTTTACGGTCGCCGCCAACTACCAGATTCAGCAGCCGCTGGCGCAGTTTTTCGTAGCGCAGTTGATCAACCTGGAGTGGGTGCAACCCGGCGGCGGCGAACATCAAATATTTAGCGCCAAGAGCGATGTTACCGATGGCGCAGGTCATGAATTGATAACCGCATACACGGTGAAGCGGCCGGATGGAAAATTCGCACTGATGGTCGTGAATCGAGATCAACAGAATGCACATCGGGTGCGAATTATGTTTGAGGGAGCGGACGATAAAGAGAGCGGTTTTTCCGGTCCCGTAGAAGTTTCAACTTTTGGCAGCGCGCAATATCAATGGCATCCGGCGCAGACGCGCTTTATGGCGCACGCCGAAAACAGTGGTGAGCGTACAATCGTTGCCACCACCAGGGGGTCGGCCGATCCCGACGGGCCAATTGCTCACTCTAAAGTGTCTGCGGCAAAAGACACGGTTTATGATGTGCCGCCCGCCTCGGTGATGGTGATTCGAGGAAATATAAGTGGAGTGAAATGACGACTCCGTGAAGGATCGCCGGCAGCCGAGTCTCAAAAGTTTTTTCTCACATCAGCCAAAGCGCGTCCACATCCACGATCACCTGGGTGCGCGGAATCTTCTGCGTGGTGGCATGGGCCAACATGGCCCGCAGCGTCGCATTCAGCTTTTGACGGCTCGGCGATTTCAACACGAAGTGGTAACGATAATCTCGCTTCAGCCGCATAATCGGCGCCGCCGCCGGCCCGAGCACGCGGACCCCTTCGTGGCGATTTTGCTCGAACCATTTTCCCAACACGCCTGACCACTGCAGAGCTTCGTCCAGCTTGTCACTGCGGATCAGAACATTGGCCAGCGCGGAGTACGGCGGATAGTGCATCCAACTGCGGAAGCGTAACTCTTTTTCGTAAAATCCGGCGAAGTCGTGGTGCGCCGCATATTGCACCGCGTAATGATCCTGAAAATAGGTTTGCAAAATCACTTTGCCGGGAGATTCGCCGCGGCCCGCCCGCCCCGCAACCTGCGTGAGCAACTGGAAGGTGCGCTCTGCGGCGCGGAAATCCGGAAACCCGAGCGCGCTGTCGGCGCCCACCACGCCCACCAGCGTGACCCCGTGAATGTCATGACCTTTTGCGATCATCTGCGTGCCCACCAGCAAATCGAGTTCGCCTTCGCTCAGCGCGTTTAGCGTGCGCTCGAAATCCTCATGCCCGCGGACCGTATCGCGATCAAGCCGCGCGATGCGCGCCTGAGGAAACATGCCGTGCAGCAACTCTTCCAGCTTCTCCGACCCGGTTCCGATGAAATACAAATACTCGCTCCCGCAGTGCACGCATGCCTTCGGCACCGCAGCGGTGTAGCCGCAATAGTGGCAGATCATTTTATGTTCGCGCTTGTGATGAGTAAGGGCGATGGCGCAATTCTGGCATTCCAGCGTTTTGCCACAAGTGCGGCATAGGGCGACCGGGGCGTATCCGCGACGATTGAGCAATACCATTACTTGCTCGTTGCGCTCGAACCGCTCGGCGATCTCCGCCGCCAGCTTGCGCGAGATCACCTGCTCATGGCCGGTTTCCTGAAATTCCTGGCGCATGTCGACAATCTCGACCTCCGGCAGCGGACGTTGTTCCACGCGGTCAGGCAGTTCGATCAGCGCATATTTATTTTTCCTGGCATTGAAATACGATTCGAGCGATGGAGTCGCCGAACCCAGCACCACCACAGCATTCGCCATTTTGGCGCGCATGACCGCAATGTCACGCGCATGGTAGCGTGGCGTCTCTTCCTGCTTGTAAGAGGAGTCATGCTCTTCATCGACGATGATGAGCGCGAGATCGCTTACTGGCGCGAATACGGCAGAGCGCGTGCCCACCACCATGCGCGCGTCTCCATTCTTGATGCGGTGCCACTGCTGGGCACGTTCTTTATCCGACAGCGCCGAGTGCAGAATGGCGACTTCGTCGCCGAAAATCTGATGCAGATCGGACGCCACAGCGGGCGTGAGGCCAATTTCAGGAACCAGAAGAATTGCCGAGCGACCCGCATCAAGCACCGCCCGCATGCCCGCGAGATACACCGCGGTTTTTCCTGAACCGGTAACGCCATGAAGAAGAATGCCGGAGAACTTTTTCGCGGCAACGTCTTCGCGCAGGCGATTCAATGCGGCTTGCTGCGCTGCATTGAAATCGAATGTGAACGGCGGCGGGCGTGTGCTGCGCGAAATGGAAAAACCGGCAGGTTCTTCTTTTATCTCTATCAGTCCGCGTCGAACCAGCGTGCTGAGGCTGCTTCGTGGGACGCCGGGCCCTTGCAGCGTCTCCACCGGAACTCGGCCTCCCGATGCGGCGAGGGTCTCAATGAGTTTTTGTTGATTCTGATTAAGTTTTCCCTCCGCAGATTTGAGCAGCGCAATCTTTACGGTGCGGATCGCGTCGCGGACAGCGGAAACATCTTCGCGGGCAATCCACTTTTTTCGTGCCATCCCGCTCAGAATAATTTTAGAAACGCGAGTTGCAGAGCGCAGGCTCCCCTCGCGAACTGCCGCGACTTCTTCGCCGGTGGACTCTTGTGCGGCCAGGTAATCCAGCACACGAAATTCCGCGGCCTGTTCTTCCGGTGTGCGCCGCGAGCGCGCGGGCGATCCTGACATTCCGGCAAGATGCAAAGCCATCCGGCCTTCCCGGGTGATGCGGTAAGCCACGGCGCGTTTGAACTCGGCATTCAACGGCAGCATGGTGCGAAACACTTCGCCGATCGGGGCCAGGTAGTAGTTCGCAATCCAGCCCCCAAGACGCAGCAGTTGGTCATCCAGCACCGGCGCCGCATCGAGAACACTGAGAACAGTTTTTATTTTGACGCTTGGTTTGCGGTCGTGCAATTCGACCACGATGCCGGTCATGCGCTGCTGCCGGAAGGGCACCAGCACGCGGCCGCCGATTACCGGCGTGGCATCGACCGGAACACGGTAGGTGAATACCATGTCGAGCGGCACGGGCAGAGCAACGTCGCAGTATTCGGGCATGAATTGAAAAGAGTAACGCAAGAACAAGGCATCAGGATTGCCGGCGCATGTGAAACCATGATCCCTCGCTGCGCTCGGAATGACAGTTCGTCACTGATCGACAGTTCGTACCGATAACGGCGGTCACTCTTGCTCCGCGGTTTTTTTCGGAGGCTCGATTCCGAGGTATTTCATCACCATCTGCAGATCCTTCCAGGCCTCGCCTTTCTGGCGCGGATCACGCAGCAGAAATGCGGGATGGTAGGTCACTGCAAGGCGCGCACCCGGCCACGTAGCCTCGCTTCCGCCGGGCTTGAAATCGTACCAGCGGCCGCGCAGTTCAGACATGGGAGCATTGATGGCCAGCAGATTCTTCGCCGCGACCGCGCCCAGCGCCACAATCACTTTAGGCTTGATCGCCGAAATCTGGCGCATAAGAAATGGCGAGCAGGTCTCCGCTTCGTCACGTTCCGGTTGACGATTGCCGGGGGGACGGCATTTGACGATATTCGCAATGTAAACATCCTCGCGGCGCAGGCCCATCGCCTTGATCATGTTGTTGAGCAACTGTCCGGCGCGCCCCACAAAGGGTTCGCCTTGCGCATCTTCGTCGGCGCCCGGACCTTCGCCCACGAACATCAATTCGGCAGCCGGATTGCCCACGCCAAAGACAATCTGCTTGCGTCCCTGCTTATGCAACTTGCACCGAGTGCAGTCACCCAGATCTTCGCGAATCAGTTTGAGCGCGGCCGCGGGGTCGGCCACTCCGTCCTCGGGCTTCGGTGACGTGATTTCGAAAACCTTGCCTTCGACGACAGCCGGGACCACAGCGGATTTTCTGGCAGCCATTTTCTCTCGCAATTCTGACTGGGATGCTGAAGATCCCGTTGACGCCGAAGCTGCAGCGCTGCTCTCGGCCGAGGCCAGATCAGCTGCCTCGGATTGCGCCAGTCGCGGCCCGCGCCGATAGAAATCGTAAATGCCCAGCTCATGGTAGAAGCGGAGGCGCTCAGCCAGAGCGCGCCGCACTTCCGGGTCAAGTATGCTGGGCATTGAAACTCGATTGTAATTGAGATGAAAGAAAGACGCTTTAGGCTTTCACCGCCGATTTTCGCCGCTGGCGCAGGCGGACAACCTGGTCGAGGACGCGCTGCGCTACTTCCCACTTCGTGGTCTCGGGAACCTCGACGACTTCATCGTGGGTGATAATCGCCACTTCATTGCGATCGGAGTCGAAGCCGATCTCGGCGCGAGAAACGTCGTTCACAACGATGGCATCGAGGCGTTTAGCGGCAAGTTTTTGTCGGGCGCTTTCGAGAAAATTCTCGGTTTCCGCAGCGAAGCCGACGATAATCTGCGACTGCTTGCGAACAGAAATCTCCTGGAGAATGTCCGCCGTCGGCTCAAGTTCCAAAGTAAGCGGTCCTTTGCGTTTGATCTTTTGCGCGGATATGGATTTCGCGCGATAGTCCGAAACGGCGGCGGTCTTGATCACGATCGTGGCCTGAGACAGAAGATCGAGCACCGCAATGCGCATTTGCTCAGCCGATTCCACGCGCGTGATCTCCGCTGCCCCCGGCGGCGTCAGCGCAGTGGGACCGCTAACCAGAAGCACGCGGGCGCCGCGGCGTAAAGCGGCTTCGGCCAGGGCATAGCCCATGCGTCCGCTAGAGCGATTTGTGAGATAACGCGCGGGATCGATTTTTTCGCGCGTCGGCCCGGCGGTAATCAGAACTGTTTCGCCGCTAAGATCCTGTGAAACGCCGAGCGCTTCGAGAACCGCAGCAACCACCGCTTCATTCTCGGCAAGCCGGCCCGAGCCGGTCATTCCGCAGGCCAGATATCCCGATCCAGGTTCAACAATCTTTACTCCGCGCCGGCGAAGAATTTCAAGATTCGCCTGGGTCGCAGGGTGGTTCCACATATTCACGTTCATCGCGGGAGCCACCACGACGGGAGCGGTTGTGGCGAGATAAAGCGTGGTCAGAAAGTCGCTGGCAAGGCCTTGCGCGAAATGCGCCACCGCGTCGGCGGTCGCGGGAGCAACCACGAGCACGTCAATCGACTGCGCCACCGCGATGTGCTCGATGGCGGAATCAATGTTGGCTGTGGGCTCTTCGCCGGGCGAGAACATGCCCGTAATTACTTTCTCGCCCGAGAGCGCCGCGAACGTGAGCGGGCGAATGAACTCCTGTGCCGCGCGCGTCATGATCACTTGCACGCGTATGCCGCGGTCTTGCAGCAGCCGCACAATCTCGGCCGCTTTGTAGGCCGCGATGCCACCCGTCACTCCCAGAGCAACTTTCATGGTTGAGACATCGCTTCCTGCGCCAGTTTCCCTTACGCGTCGTGCCCGAAGGCCTGATCCAGTGCTTCGGCGGCCTGCTCGGCAGCGCTGCGGGTTTCGGGGATTTCCCACTTCACCTTGCCCGCGCGGATTTCATCTTGCGCGATGCGGCAAGGTTTGCGGGAGTTGGTTTGAACCACCGGCGGAGCTCCGGATTGCAGTTGGCGAGCGCGCCGGGCGGCGACCAGAATGTAACGATAGTTGCTGTCGAAGCCTTCGATCAACTTCATGGATTCTCTCCCCCTAAATGCCGGGATGCAAGATTGTGATTGCCGAAAGTTGGTACGCTTCGTTCTTCGCCAGGGAAGCCAAGAACTGCTCACCTATTTTCCCACGAAACTCATAATTGCGCGGGGCGCGCAACTTTATTTTGGTTACGAACGACTATCCGACCCGGGAACCCTCCGGGCCTTTAAAGGAAGCCAGAATTGGCTTCAGCCGCTCGCCGACGTTGGCAAGGCGGCAACACTCCGTCAGCGCAACGATCCTGGACTGCTCTGCGGAAAGCGGCTTTCCGGAGCGCAGCCAGCGCTCGCCGCGAACAATATTCTGCAGCATCCCGATCGATTCTTCCAAATTGTCGTTGATGAGAATGTAATCGTATCGATCGTAGTTCTCAATCTCACGGCTGGCAGTATGCAGACGGCGCTGGATTACTTCCTCGCAATCTTCGCTACGCTTGCGTAATCGTTCCTCGAGCGTCTTGCGATTCGGAGGCAATATGAAAATGCTGGTGGCGTTGGGCAGTTTCTGTTGAATCTGCGCGGCGCCCTGGACATCGATGTCGAGCAAAAGATCGCGTCCATTATTCTCAGCCTCGTGCAGAAATCGGCGCGCCGTTCCGTAGTAATTACCGAAAACGTCGGCATGTTCGAGGAACTGGTTCTCGCGGATCATCTTCTCGAATTCAGGTCGCGAGATGAAAAAGTACTGCCTGCCGTCCGTCTCGCTGCCGCGCGGAGCCCGCGTAGTGTAGGAAATCGAAAACTCCAGATCGCTCACCGACTTCAACAGCTCATTGACAAGCGTCGATTTACCAGAACCCGAGGGGGCCGAGATGATGTACACCAGGGGCTTGTGTGCCGGAGAACTCATTCCAGGTTCTGCACCTGCTCGCGTGATTTTTCAATCTCCGCTTTCATCACCAGTCCAGCCTCGGTAATTTTCAGCGCCTCGCCCGCCAATCCAGATGTCTTCGACAGTAGCGTGTTGGCCTCGCGATTCATTTCCTGTAGAAGGAAATCGAGTTTCTTTCCCACTTCCCCATCTTGATCGAGCAGGCCGAGAAAATGCTGAACATGATTTTCCAGGCGGACGATTTCTTCCTGAATGTCGCTGCGGTCGACCAGCAGCGCAGCCTCCTGCAGAACGCGCTCCCGGTCGGCACTCGAGCCCAGCAACTCCTGCAGGCGCGTCTGCAGCCTTTCCACGTAACTTTGCAAAACCGTGCGACGATGAGTTTGCACCGTCTTCACTGCTTCCCCCAAGTGGACCATGCGCTGCCGCAGCTCGTGCTCAATGCTTCGGCCCTCTTGCTCGCGCATCTGATTCAAACGATCGAGCGCCTCGCCCACCGTGGCCATCACCGCCGACTCAAGCGCTCCATCTTCGGGATCTTTCGCGGAATCGAGAGCGCCGGGGATGCGCAGAATGGCATTGAGATCCGGTTCCGCGGGCACCGAAAACTCGCCAGCCGCCGCTCGAAAGGCTGCGATGTAAGCCCTGACCAGAGGACGATTCAAAGCAAAACTCTCGCCGCTTCCGCGCTCCAGACTGAGCGTTACCTCCACGTGGCCCCGCGCAATCTTTTCTTTGAGCAGCCGTCGCAGTTGCATTTCGAGCGAGTCGGAGCCCGAGGGCAGCCGAAAATGCAGATCCAGAAAACGATGATTCACCGACTTCAGAGAGAGCGCGAAGGCGAGGTGCCCGTTGCCTTGCGCCGAGGCCAATGCCGACGACGGAGAATTGAAAGCCGCGCCCGGCGAACCTGTGAGTTCGCCCTTTACCTGCGCAAAACCTGTCATCGACCGAATCGGCATGAGTAGCTTCTAAGAACTCGACTGCAAAACTTAGCTGGGTTGCGCCGGCTCCATTTTCTGCTCGAAGTCGGCGAACTGCAACTCATACAAGCGGCGGTACGTGCCCAGCTTCGTCATCAAATCTTCATGGGCGCCGATATCGGCGATGGCGCCATTCTCGATCACAACAATGCGGTCTGCGCGGCGCACCGTAGAAAGCCGGTGCGCAATCACAAAAACCGTGCGCCCGCTCATCAGATTATGCAGCGCGGATTGCACCAGCGCTTCCGATTCACTGTCGAGAGCGGAGGTAGCCTCGTCCAGAATCAGAATCGGCGCATTCTTCAAGATTGCGCGCGCAATGGCGATGCGCTGCCGTTCGCCGCCGGAAAGCCGCACCCCTCGCTCTCCAATGATTTCATCGTAGCCCGCGGGCAGCCCCTTGATAAAGTCGTGCGCCAAAGCGGCGCGGGCCGCGGCTTCCACTTCCTTCAGGGCCACGTGCGGCTGCCCGTAGGCGATGTTGTTGCGAACCGTGTCGTTAAACAAAACCGTCTCCTGGGTAACAATTCCAACCTGCTCGCGCAGCGAAGAAAGCGTTACGTCGCGCACATCACAGCCATCAATAAGCAAGCGGCCCTGCGAGGAATCGAAAAAGCGTGGAATCAAATGAACCAGCGTGCTCTTTCCGGAGCCGCTCGACCCTACGATTGCGACCACCTCGCCGCGGCGGACTTCGAGATTAATATCGTGCAGAACGCCGGCATCTGCGCCTTCGCCGCCGTAGCTGAAGCTGACGTGATCGAAGTGGACAGTTTTCGCGAATGGAGGCAACCGCCTGGCATGTGCCTTTTCGCGGACATCGTCTTCGACGTCCATAAACTTGAAGATTTCGCTGGAAGCGCCCAGAGCCTGCTGGAAGTTATTGTTGAAAAGAGCGAACTTGCGCACGGGATTGTACAGGCTGAAAACGGCCGTGATGAAGGCCACGAAAGCTCCCAGCGTCATTTGATTGTGCGCAATCCGGTCACGGCCCAGCAACAGGAGCAATGCGATTCCGACGATGCCGAAAATATCCATCAGCGGCGAACTGAGGGCAGTTGCGGCCACCGAGCGCAGGTTGGCGCGGAATAGACGGCGCGCCGCTCCGCGAAAGCGCGAGATCTCCCATTTTTCAGTGTTGAAGGCCTTCACAATACGATTGCCGGTTATGGTCTCGTGCAGAATATTCTGGATCTCGGCCAGTTTGTCCTGACCCTGCCGGGTGGTACTGCGCACGCGGGAACCAATCTTGCGCGACGAGTAAACAATGATGGGTACAAACAGCAACAGCACCCAGGCCAAATTTCCGCCATAGACCACCACTACCGCCGCCACCGAGAGAAAGGTAAAAAATTGCTGCAGAAATTCCGCCAGCACGGTTGACATCGCGTACTGCACGCGTTCTATGTCGTTGATGATCGCCGAGAGCAGGGTTCCCGTCGCGTGCCTGGAAAAGAACGCCGCCGACCGCCGCATCATTGCGTTGTAAAGATCGTCTCGCAGGTCGGTGATCATGCCGAAACCGGCGTGGTTCACCAGGTACGTTCCGCTGTAATCGCAAATTCCCTTCAGCACCGTCGACGCCACCAGGGCAAAGGCCACCGCCGCCCAGGCGTTAGTAAAGCGTGCGGGAACAAATTGATGAAGAAAGACCACGTGATGGGTTCGCGGAATTGTGAACAGCTGAATGTCCTTGGATCCGGTGGAGGGATTCAGCACCCGATCAAATACTGGACGAACCAGCAAATACTTAAACGCGTCGAGCGCTCCTACCAAAGCCATCAGAACCACGGAGGCCAGAATCTGCCACCAGTACGGCAACGCGTAGCGCACGAGCCGGGTCAGTTGGCGCATAACGCTCCGAGCAGGCCGCAGCGGCTTACGGACGATGGCGTGAGCATGGAATGCAAGTGACTTATTTTACTGCGGTCCTTGGTCGTTTGTCGTTGCTCGTTAGCTTTCGTGCTTCAGTCCAGTTGGCTAACGACGAACGACCAACCACCATCGACGAACAACGCTTTTCTCATTTCGGAATATCCCGATGCGCAACCTTCACGCGATATCCCGCCTCGCGAAGCCGTTTGCCCACTTCTTCGGCGATCATCACCGAGCGATGCTGGCCGCCGGTGCAGCCAAATGCGATGGTCAAATAGCTTTTGCCTTCGTGAATATAGTGAGGCAGCAGATAAACCAGCAAATCCGAAATCCTGAGAATGAACTCCTGCGTCTGCGGAAACGATCGAATGTATTTCGCCACGCGCGGATCGCTGCCCGTAAGCGACCGGAATGCGGGCACGAAGTGCGGGTTCGGCAGAAAGCGGACGTCGAAAACCAGGTCGGCTTCTTCCGGCACTCCGTGGCGGAATCCGAAGCTCACGCTCGAAACCAGAATACTTTTTTCCGCGGTTTGCTCGCGAAAGCGCTCCGTGATGTGGGCCCGCAATTCGTGAACGTTGAACTCGGAGGTGTCGATGACAATATCCGCCAGCGCGCGAATGCCCGCCAGATGGCGCCGTTCAGCCTTGAGCGAGGCATTGACCGGCGTGTTGGTCCCCAGCGGATGCGGACGCCGGGTCTCGCTGTAGCGCCGCAGCAAAACCGCATCGGAAGCCTCCAGGAAGGCGACCTTGGTGGGAATCATGCGCCGCACCGCCTTCAGAATGCCGGGAAGTTGATCCAGTTTGGAGCCTTCGCGCACGTCCACTACCAGTGCCGTGCGCCGGATCTCAGCCGACTGCAAGGCCATCTCCGCAAAGCGTGGGATCAGTTCGACCGGAAGATTATCCACACAGTAGTAGCCCAAATCCTCGAAAGCTTTCAACACCGACGCCTTGCCCGAACCGCTCATGCCGGTAATGATTACCAGTTCCGGAGAATGCAGCCGGGAGCGCGGGCTTGTCTTTTTTTTGGCTCGTCCGCTCCGGCCTTTGCGGGACGCGGGCGTTTTCCGGGGCCTCATGCACTGGATAGTAGCATTGCGACCGGCGCATGTGGGAGTAGCAGCAAACCCGACCCTTTTCGATTTGTCTAAGCCCGGTTCGGAAAGGTAAGCTAGGTCGCCATGAAGAAGTTTCACGATCTGACCGAACGCGAAGTGCTGGCCCTGGCCATCGCGTTAGAAGAAGAAGACGAGCGGGTGTACGCCGATTTTGCCGAAGGGCTTCGCCAGGATTACCCTGCTTCGGCGGCAATGTTCGAGGGCATGCGCGAAGAAGAGTCGGCGCATCGCCGGCGGCTGATCGAACTTTTCCGGCAGAAATTTGGCGAACACATTCCGTTGATCCGCCGCCAGGACGTGCGTGGGTTCGTCGAGCGTCCCGCGCTTTGGCTGATTCGACCGCTGCGTATTGACGCTGTCCGCAAAGAAGCCAGCACGATGGAAGTCGAGACCCGGCGGTTTTATGAAAAAGCCGCGGCGCGCACGCAGGATGCCGGCATCCGCCAGTTGCTTGACGATCTCATCAATGAGGAGCGCGAGCATGAAGAACGGGCTCTGGAATTGGACAAAGAGAAACTTCCCGCCAGCGTGAAGGCCGACGAGGAGCGCGCGCAGCGCCGTCTGTTCGTCCTGCAGATTGTGCAGCCGGGATTGGCAGGCCTGATCGACGGTTCGGTTTCCACGCTTGCGCCCGTCTTCGCCGCCGCATTTGCCACCCACAGCACCAATGACGCCTTTCTGGTGGGCCTGGCCGCCTCGGCCGGTGCGGGCATCAGCATGGGATTTACCGAAGCCCTCTCCGATGACGGCAGCCTCACTGGCCGCGGCCACCCCTGGGTGCGCGGGGTAATCTGCGGAGCCATGACCGCGCTCGGCGGCATCGGACATACATTGCCGTTTCTGCTGAAGGATTTTCGCGTGGCCTTGTGGGCGGCGGGCGCTGTGGTCGTCGTCGAACTGGGAGTGATCACTTGGATCCGCCGCCGGTTCATGGACAGTCCATGGATTTCGGCGGTGCTGCAAATCGGATTGGGCGGTGTGCTGGTTTTTATTACCGGCGTGCTCATTGGAAATTCCTAGTCGAAAAAAAGCGGGCTGACTTTCATAAAAGTCAACCCGCGATTTAATTCAGCGGAAAATGGTCTGCGGCGCAGGTCTATTTGAAGCCGTTCGGGCCGGCGTTCAGCCCAGCCGGGAAAAAGACGCCAACCGCCGGACTTTTCACCGTAGTGCCGCTCACCGCGCCACCGCCCGTAACGATATTGAGCACTTGCGTGGGATTGCGGGAAAAGGCAATGGAATTGGTAGCGTCGGCATCCACGATGCGGGTAGCCGTGACTGCTGCGCCTCCGCCCAGGCCGGATGGCGTGGTGAAATCCGCCAAGCCGTAGTCATCTGGGTTGGTGTCATAGGGGTCCTGGGCTGCCCCCATCAAAGTAACGGGAGAAGCCATCAGTGAAAGCTGCGCGCGCAACGTGGAGATCTGGTTGGTATACCCGCCGATACTGGTGTTGCCAGGATCAATGGCATTGATAGCGGTGCGCACCAAGCCGGCGTGATATGCCTCCACCGAAAGAATGCCGGCTGCCGCCGACAGGTTCGCGGAAGAGGTGAGCAGCGATGCCGCGCCGTGGTAGGCCGTGACTCCGACATCCTCGAACACATAGGCGCCGACCAGGAAAGTGTCATCGTTCGCATAGGGCGAGAAGCCGCCACTCACATTGATCCCGGCCGCCATCGCCAGTGCCTGCCAGGTTGCAGGAGCCAGGCTGATCGCGGGCTGGGCGACAGCGGAACTGCCAAGCGCGGACTGCAAAAACAGCACGTGCTTGCCTTCTTCGATCGCAGTTTCATTCGCGTACGATGCTACCTGAATCGTAGTGAATGGGACTGGGACCACCGCGGTACCGGTCGCAACCGTTCCCGCCGTGCCCACGGACCCCGTAATCGGGATACCCGCGGAGGGCGCTCCGGCAGCGATGGCCGCCGCGTTCGGCATGTCGATGGTGCAGCCGAAAGCCGAAAGGTAGTAGAAGTTGGCCTCGAGGAACTCGAGGTTCAGCGCGAAGTTAAGAATGTCCGTGTCGCTGTAGGATGCCGCGGCGCGGGCGCTTCCAACGCTGCGGAGTGCGAGCCCGGCGAGGGCCAATCCGCCAATGCTCAGCATCTTGCGGCGGTTTTTGACGATTACATCATCGAGAATTTCTGTTTCCTGGTTTGCCATATAGTGTCCGTCCTTTGCCGCTTAGGCTGTTGTGGTCGAGAAGATGCTGTTGGTGCCGTTGGGGAAGAAGCCGCCTTTGGCGACCCCGACTGTGGGCGAACCATACACAATGTGATGGACCTGATTCACGTTGCGGGCGAAGCCGATCGCGTTGGTTGGGTCCGCAGCCACGATAGCGCTGGCCATGGTCTTCGCGGTGGGAAGCGTGAGAGCGGTCTCAACCGACGAACTGGAGCCCGGTGCTCCAGTGTTGCCGGTCGCCGTGCTGGGCGCTCCTGCGTTGCCCACTGTGAGCATGGCGCGCAGGGCTGCAACTTGATTGGCGGCGGTGAAGTATGGATATGCCGACGCCGAACCTGCGGCGATTGCATTGGCCGTGATAGCCGTGCGTATGTAGGCGGCGTGGTAAGCCTCGACCGCAAGAATGCCCGCAGCGGCTTCGAGATAGCCGGACGTCACGCCTGCTGCGGTAATAAGCGGCGCAGCCCCTGCGTACGCTGTGACCCCAACGTCTTCAAAAATGAAGGCGCCGACCAGGAAGTAATCGAAGCTGGAAAAAGGATTGAAAGTTGCGCCGGTGATGCCGGCAGCGGTGGCTAGCGGCCCGAAAAAGGAGAGATCGATCGAGGGCATAGGTACCGCTGCCGAGCCCAGTGCGGCACGAAGAAAGCGCACATGCTCTTGCTCCTCGTAGGCGATCTCGTTGATGATGTCCTGTTCCTGCGCCGTGAGCCCGGCGACTGCGGCCGCACTTCCCACAGTAACCGTACCCATGGTGTAGGAGCCGGTGTATCCCGATGGAACTGCCGTGTCGGCCGCGGCAAGCCCGCTTCCGGTCGCGGCGTACAGATAGAATTGCGCTTCCAGATACTCGAGGTTCAGCGCGAAATTCAGCACGTCGGCGTCCGTGAAGCTGCTGCTTGGCATAGTCGGCGGGGTGGGGCTGGTTGGGCTCGTAGGGCTGCTGCTGCTGCTGCAACTGGTAAGTCCCGTGACCAGAGTTGCCGCGGCAACGCCTCCCGCGCCTGCGAGAAAAGTTCGTCGCGAGAGTGCCTTATCGATTATCGATTTGAGTTTGTCCACGATTCTCTCCTGATTTTTATGTAAGTAAAATTCGAGCGCTCAGTGAAAGAGTTCTCACCGCGTTCAGTGCGTCGTTACGCAGATCAGCGATTGAATGCTGCCGTGGATGGACTTACGGAATACCGCTGAAGCACACCATGACTCCCATTACGACTCCTCCACTGTTCGGACCTGGGGTCCAATACGATTTCCGTCGCTTAGAAGGAGTACGTCTTAGGTCGCGGTTTGGATTTGTCGAGAGGAAAGAAAAAATTCACGGCCGCGTGTCCAGCGGGTGCTTGCTCTTTTCGTAGAATTCATTCTGCAGCTTCAGGCTGACGTCATCAGCTTTCACGGCGCGGATAGTCTTGACTACAGCATCGATCCACCAATCCATCTGAAACTGGCCCAGCGCTGTGGTCGCGGCCGAGCCCTCGCCGGAATAATGATTGGGAAAGCGCGCGTACCACCAGATGCCGGTGTAAACATCGTCAGGAAGATTCTGGCGATGCTGATCGGCTCCGGATTCAGTGGCTGCGCGATCGATGTGAACCAGGTCGGGCCGCGCGATCATCATCTTCGAAGTTTCGCTTTCGCCCGCGTGCATGTCGATCGAGGTCTTCTTCGGCGGCCCTCCTGAATCCGGGCTGCGCTTGTCGAAAATGTAGACCACGTAGTCATGCGGTTTGTCTAATTGCGTCTGCGCGAAATATGGAAGCAGGTGTTCGTTGCCGCCGTGCCCGTTGACGATGATCACTTTCTTGCAACCGTTGCGCGCCATTTCGTCGGTGGTTTCCTGCAGCAGCGCCAGTTGCATCTCGCGGCTATAGGCGATGGTGCCAGGCTCGTGCCGCGCCTCGGCAATCTGTCCGAAATAGTATTCCGGAAAGACGACGGCATACTCTTTTTCGGCCGCGTGCAGCGTGGCATAACGGACATCCAGAAGATCGGTGCCCAGCGGCAGATGTGGGCCGTGTTTCTCGAGGATGCCAAAGGGCAGCAGGCATGTGCCCTGCGAGCGCTGGATCCCCTCCCGGAAATCGGCGGCGGTGAGTTCTTCCCAGTGAACCGATAGCTTCGCTTGCGGCGCCACGGCCTGCCCTGGAAGAGAACGTGTGCTCAGTAACGTGAAAAGAGAAACCAAAAGCAGGATTAGACCCTTGTTGTCCATGCCATTTTCGCAGTCTCGAATTAAGCTTTCCAAGCGGCGAATTTTAGCACAGGGCCAGCGTGACACAACCCGTACAACAAAAACGCCTTTGATAAGCACGCTGTTTGCCTGCCATCCGAGCTTTCTTCAGCCTATAATTTCTCCCACCATGCAAGCTCTTCTCCGCAATCTTCGTTTTGGCACGCGCATGTTGGTCAAGACTCCGGGGTTTACCCTCGCGACGATCCTGACTCTCGCATTGGGAATCGGCGCGAACACTGCCATCTTCACCATCACTGACGCGCTCTTGCTGCGGCCGTTCCCTTACCCCCACCCGGAGCAACTCGTAAGTCTGAGCGCCAGGGATAAGACCAAAGACTTCGGCGGCACCTTGCTGCGTTACGAGTTGGTGCGCGACCTCAACCGTTCATTCCAGTCAGTGGCTGTGTGGACGAGCGATACCCTGAACCTTACCGGGTACGGGGAACCTCTGCAGGCGCAGGTGGCGCGCGTCTCCCCCAGCTTTTTCTCGGTGCTCGAGGTTCACCCTCAAATCGGACGCGTCTTCACCGAAGACGAAGGTCGTCCAGAGGGCAAACCGGTGGTCATATTGAGCGACTCCATGTGGCGAAGCCGCTTCAACGGTGATCGCGACATCATTGGCCAAACCATCGCTCTCGACTCAACCCCCCACACCATCGTCGGCGTTCTGCCGGGCAACGTTCAGTTTCCCTTCGTCGGTCCAACCGACATTTGGACGCCTCGGTACTTCGAGTACTCGCTCATGACTCCGCAGAGGCTGCGTATGGGCGTAGGCTATCTCGATATGGTGGCGCGACTGCGGCCGGGAACAACCTTGTCGCAGGCCAACGCTGAGCTTGCCGTACTCAACCGTCGGTATCGAGAACAAAACCCCGCGGCGCCCGACGCCGATCCCGGCGTCGTAATGACCGCCGAAACTCTGCGGGACCTCGTCGTAGCAAACCTGCGCGGCAAACTCTTGATGCTCTCGGCCGCCGTCATCGTAGTGCTGCTGATTGCTTGTGCCAATGTAGCCAGCCTCTTGCTCTCTAGAGCGCTCGCCCGTAAAAAAGAAATTGCCGTCCGCACCGCTCTCGGCGCGAGCCGAGGGACGTTGGTTGCGCAACTCCTCACCGAGAGCATGCTGCTGGCACTGGTTGCCGGGGGAGTCGGCGTGGGGCTGAGCTGGGCCGCCACCCGGGCGCTGGCCGCGTGGGGAGCGAGCCAGCTTCCGCAAGGGATTCCCATCGCCATGGATTTGCGCGTAATGCTATTCACCCTGATCATTTCGCTCCTCGCTGGAATTATGTTCGGAACCGTTCCTGCCATGCAGCTTGCCCGCGCCAACCCCAACACCATACTCCGGGATGAAGGTCGAGGGGCCTCGGTCGGCGCCAGGCGGGTACAGATGAAGAATTTCCTTGTGATCGGCCAGGTCGCTCTCTCCTTGCTGCTTCTCATCGGGGCAGGATTGCTGTTACGCAGCTTTATCGGGCTGCTGCGTGTCGATCCCGGCTTTGACCCTGAGAAGGTCCTTACCATGAACGTCTCACTGCCGACCGTGAAATACGCCAAGCCGGAACAGCAGATTGCGTTCTTCGACGAAATGCTGCGCCGCGTTTCCTCATTGCCGGGCGTTCGAAATGCCGCCATATCGGCCGCCTTGCCGCTCAGTTGGAAGCGCATTACGCCGGTGTTGCCCGAAGGCCAACCAGACATACCTCTGCCCCAGCGTCCATTCATCGACATTGAGGCCATCAGTCCGGAGTGGTTCCAAACCATGCGCGTTCCGCTGCGCGCAGGACGTGAGTTCACCGCCGCCGACAATAATCGCTCGCCCAAAGTCGTAATTGTGAACGAAACTTTCGCCCGGCATTTCTGGTCAGGCCAGAACCCGGTGGGCAAACACATTGTCATAGGCCGGTGGCCCGATCCAGCCGAGGTAATCGGCATTGCCGCCGACATTAAGAACAGCGGCCTCGACCAGGACACGCAAGCGCAGCTTTATCTTCCCTTCCCCCAGCTTCCCTGGGGCAACATGAATCTGCTGGTACGGACAGCCGTGCCCCCGCAGAGCATGATCTCAGCCGTTCGCGCCCAGATCGCCGCGGTGGACTCCGAGGAACCTGTAACCCACATTCAAACCATCAACCAACTCATGGACAGTTCCCGGGCCCAGCCGCGCTTCACCATGCTGCTGATCGGAACTTTTTCCTTCACGGCATTGGCCCTCGCCATGATCGGAATTTACGGAGTGCTTTCCTATTCAGTGGCGCAGCGCCGGCAGGAGTTTGGCATCCGTCTGGCGCTTGGAGCGGAACGTGGAAACATTCTGCGACTGGTGGTGCGCCAGGGATTTCTGCTGGCGAGTGCCGGTATTGCGATTGGCCTGATCATTGCGCTGCTGCTCACCCGGCTTATGTCGAGCTTGCTGTACAAAGTGGGCGCGCGGGATGGGCTGACGTTTGTTTTCGCTCCGCTGCTGTTTCTCGGCATCGCGCTGCTGGGTAGTTACCTGCCCGCGCGCCGCGCAACCAAAGTAGAGCCGATTGAAGCGTTGAAGTGAACCCGAAGAGGCGCGCAGGGAGAAGGACGAAAAGATCAGCGTGACGATAGGGTAGAAGTGTGGTGGCTCCTCTGCAGATGACCGTCGCTCCACAAAAGTGGGGCAAAAGTGCGGCGCTTAAGGCGCTTCGATCAACTCCATCTTGCCGTCTCTGGTCCGGTGCAGGATCATCACTTTGCCATTGGGATCGCGGAAGACGAAAACATCGCGGTCGCGAAAGTGGGCTTCTTTGATGGCCTCTTCGAGTGTCAGTGGACGCATGGAAACCGCTTCGCTCGATCGAACCAGGTGCACTTCCGTAGTTCTGGCGACTGCGGGATAGCGATGCACCGCGACCGGTACCGCAGTTTTCTCGGTCAATCCGATCATGGTCTGAACCTCTTCCCGCGGCGCAGAGTCGCCATTCCACTTTTTTACTTCTTCGCTCTTGCGCGCCGAACGCTTCTTCGATTGCCAGCGCGTCTTGTACTTCACCGCCTGTTTCTCGAGGTAGTCGAGCGCTTCGCTGACGGCGATGCTCATCTCCTTGGCCTGGGCCAGACCGACCAGCGGCCCGTTGCGCGGGGTGATGGTGATTTCGGCTTTGTTGCGGTGCTTTTCGACCGCAAGAATCACTTTGGCCTCAAATCTGTCGCCCAGCATTTTGCGGATTTTCGCGAGGCCCGTTTCTACTTCTTTGCGAATGGCGGGAGTTACTTCGTAATGCCTGCCGGTGAATTCCACGTTCATGGAGCGCCCCTCCTTAAATTCTTGCTCGAGACAATTGGGCACTGCACCAAGTTACGAAGCCGAAGGGTTTGGTGGATGTCGCGCCGGCCTTGCGCCCGCGCTTTGCATTTCGGCCCGCGCTTTGGATATCAGCCAACGATGGGCACTATTCCTTCACCCTGCGCTGGTGGGTGCTGGGGATGCGCATGTCTTCCCGGTATTTGGCGACCGTGCGGCGCGTCACCTGAATCCCTTGTGATTGCAGGATGCGGGTGAGTTGCTCGTCGGTCAACGGACGGCCAGGATCTTCCTCTTCGATCAATTTCTTGACGCGGCGCTTCAAGATCAACAAGGACGTATTGCTGCCTTCAGGCCCTTGAACGCTCTCGCTGAAGAAGTAGCGCAACTCGAACACACCCTGCGGCGTGTGCGCGTATTTGCTGGCCACGGCCCGGCTCACGGTCGAAGGATGCACGCCAATCTCTTCGGCGACCTCCTTGATCATCATGGGTTTGAGGTAATCGATGCCTTGTTCCAGAAAATCGTATTGCCGGGCAACGATGCAATAACACACCTTGGTGATGGTTTGTTTCCGCTGCTCAATATTTTTGATGAGCTGAATGGCGCTCTTGTAGCGCTCCTTCACGTAGTCGCGCGTGTTCTTGTCGTTCGTGTCGCGGGTGATCAGCTTCTTGTACGCTGGGTTGAGGCGCAGCTGCGGTAAGTCATCGTCGTTCATCAGAACCAGCCACTCATCCCCATGCTTGATGAAAGCCACATCCGGTTCGATCAGGCGTGCCTGGACTTTGTTGTACTGCAGGCCGGGACGCGGATCGAGCGTGCGGATGTAATCGAGCGCTTGCTGCGTCGCCTCGAGCGGACGGCCGATTGCTTTGGCAATTTCCTTCGGATTTTTTCCCTGAACTGCGCGCAGATGTTGGTCGACGATGGCAATGGCATCCAGCAGCACTTGCGCGGTGCCGTTTCCGCTTTTCTCTAAACTTTTGTGCTGCAAGAGTTGTTGCTGGTGATAGCGCAACTGGCGGAGCAGGCACTCGCGCAGGTCGCGGCAGCCTACGCCCGGAGGATCAAGCTGCCGAATTACTTCGAGCGCCTCGTGCAAGTCCGCAAGCGTGAAGTTGGATTTATACAACGGCCGCGGAGCCGGCTCGGTTGCGGGCGCAACCGCAGCCGCAGAATCTCCGTTGCATGAACCGAAGGAAGTCTCAGCGGGCGGCGCGGCCGGTGACGCACTGAGTCGAGGAAAAGCATCCTCGCTCGCCCGCTGAAAAGCCGACAGTTCTGGATTCAGTTTTTCACCGGCGGGTTTCTCGCCGATTAGTTCTTCACCGATCAGTTCCTCGCCGATCAGCCGGTCCGAATCGCTCACGGAAATATCTTCCGAAGTGGTCTCGCCCGATGCTTCTTCATGCCCCAATCCCAGGGCTGCCGCTTCGCTGACGATATTTCTCGCGGCGGCCGCATCCGCTTCCGGCGGGGCCGGTGGGACAACTCCCAACATCTCCTCATCGCTCGCGATCAGGTAGCCATCTTCGTTCAAGTTTCCGATGATTTGTTCGGCCGCCTCGCGCACTGCCGGGCTGAGGCTCAACGCGCCGAGTTGCCACGCGAGATGATCGGTCAGAGTGGTCGGCTTCGAGAGAAAATTCTCAAACGATGGCCGCTCGATCTCTTCCATCTCGCCGCGCGTGCGGTAACCCGGATCGAGATAATCCTGGAAAAACGAACCGAAGTCGATTTCTTCGAAGGGATCTTTCTTCTCGGCGGTGATGGGAGCTTCTTCGGTGGAAGTCTTGGCCGTGAGCCGGTCGCGGTCTTCTTCCTTGCGGCCGACTTCATCAATTAATGGAACCGATTCTTCGAGTTCTTCCAGAACCGGGTTCTCGACCATCTCGCTGTTGATCATGTCCTTGAGCTCAAGCTTGTTGAGCGCGAGGACGGAGACCATCTGCACCAGCCCCGGAGTGAGGATCTGGCGCTGCGACAGCTTGACACTCAGTTTGTGTTGCAACAAAACCATGAGTTCGGCCCTAAATCCTGTCGTTGGTCGTTGCTCGTTCGCCGCTCTCGCCGGCTAATCGGCTTGGCCAACCACCGACGACCGACAACTAACGACCGCTCTTTTCACACCAGCGAGAAACTCTCCCCCAGATACACTCTTCTCACTTCCGGATCGCTCGCCAGCTGTTGAGGCTGGCCATGCCGGAAGATTCTGCCGTCGTCGATGATGTAGGCGCGATCCGTCACGGAGAGCGTCTCCCGCACGTTGTGATCGGTAATCAGCACTCCAATGCCGCTGGCCCGCAGACCGCTGATGATCTTCTGCAGATCGAGAACGGCAATGGGATCGATGCCGGAAAACGGCTCGTCCAGCAAGATAAAAGTTGGGTTGATGCACAGGCATCGGGCAATTTCCACGCGCCGCCGCTCGCCGCCCGAAAGCGCGTAGCCTCGATTCTGCCGGATGTGCTCCAATCCAAGTTCATCGATAAACTTTTCCATCTTCTCGCGGCGCTCGTGCCAGGACATAGGCTGCGCCTCCAGCACCGCGAGGATGTTCTCCTCAACCGTGAGTTTGCGAAAAACTGATGCTTCTTGTGGGAGATAGCTGATGCCATACTGCCGCGCCCGCAGGTACATGGGAACGTCAGTGATATCCTCGCCGTCATACAACACCCGGCCGGTATCAGGGGGGATCAGGCCAACAATGGCGTAGAAAGTTGTGGTCTTGCCGGCGCCGTTCGGGCCAAGTAAACCAACCACTTCGCCCTGCTCCACTCGCAGGCTTACACCATTTACAACGCGGCGGCCGCGATACGACTTGCCAATCTCATCCGTGGCCAGAGTACGCATCTATCGTCCCTGCATTTATCGTGCCACTCGCGTTTGCGTTACCACAGGAGTACTTGCTTCGCCTTCTACGAGCACCCTATCATCGGCCCGAAAGAAAGTCAACGAAACCCCGGTAATCTTGCCACGTTCGGCATCAAAAATGCTAGGCGGTCCTCCGGTGAGGACGAATTTGTCTTCAGCCGCTGTGTATACCAGCGTTTGCCCTTCGGCCCGCCGCGTCGGTTGCAGAATGACCACGTTGCCCAGCGCTACCATGCGGTCAAGCTGGCCGGGAGCTGTAACTTGCTGACCGCCAGAGGTTTGCGCCCGAGGTAGAAGGTAAGCATCAATCGTTTTGGCGGTAGCGGTGAAGTTGGCGCCCCTGGCTACCACATCGCCCTCGAAGTGAGCCCGGCGTTCGCTGTCGGCATAGGTGAGCCGGGAGGAAGTGATCGCCACCACCTCGGCCAAATGCTTGCCCGGAACTTTATTTGCTTTGTCTTCGCCCCGGGGCTGACTTTTTTCGGACTTAGCCGCCTTGTCCGGGGCCTCCACCAAAACCGTAGAAACGGATTGTGCCGGGGTTCCCTGTGCCACCAAAGACCGGCGATCACGGTCGAAGCGGATCGACGGGGCCTCGATCACATTCGCGTCCTGCCATAGGCGGGCCTTACCCTGGTAGAGCGCGATCGCGGTACTGCCATGCGCCGTCATGCTGGCTGCCGTAACATGAATCGGCGAGGCCGACGCCAGCAATGCGCCATTGGGCTGCTCCTTGAGGTCGTTGTAAGTGCTCTTTACGTCTCCTTCCGCGAAAGCATCGTCGCTGGCGCGGTCGATGCGAATCGTCTTGGCGGTTGTGACCATGCCGCCATCGGCGATGCGCGGGCTCCCGCTCAGCACCAGCATGCGGTCGGCAGGAGTGTAGCGAGCTTTCTCCGCCCAGGCCTGCGTCCGTTTCTCAGGCGCCTCGCCGTCCGTATAGGTGACATTTCCCTGTTGGACTAAGGACGCGATCCCTCCTTCAGGAAGAAACTGGGCATCAAGCACCTCACTGGTGCTCACCCGGTCGGGCGCTCCCGGGGCCGAACTTATAATCTTCGCGTTGGGCGCGCCATGGATCGAAGTCAGACGATTCGCGCCCCCCTCGGTGCCCACAAATTTTGCGTTAAACCGAGCGGCAGTGATGACGGTGCGTTGGGCGGCAGATTGCTCGCCCGATACCGAATTCTGCGCCGGAAAAATCGTAATCCTGGCATCGCCGGAGGTTTCGGCGCGATCGAGCCGGCGTCCCTGGGCAACGTAGAAGTCGATGGCCGGGGCCGCGATTTCAAAATCCTGCTGCGGCGGTGATGCGGTTGCCCGTGCCTCGACGGCGGAAGTGTGCTGCTTCAGCCGGACTCCCTCCGACGAATGAACCCTCTGCAGCTGGTTTTGTCCCGAGAAGTCCAGCACCACTCGTCCGGCATCGCCCTGCATCGATTGCCACCCGCTGCGCTCAACCTGCACGTTTCCAGTCAGCGTCGCAGTCCGCAGCAGGTTCTGCTTGCCGGTAAGCCACAGGTCAGCCTGGTCCGCGCGGGCGTGCATCCGGTCGTTCTTTGGTTGGCCGCCGCCGCTTTGTTCGGGTCTTTTTAGGGAAGCGTTTTGCGTGGCGCCCTGCGCCGTCACATTTCCCGTAGCTAGCACGCGTTCCACATTGTTGTCCGGCCCCAGGAAAAAGGTCGCCTGGTCCGCCTCCGCAGTTCCGCTCGCGCGTTCCATGCGCGCGTGGTCCAACACGACCACCCTCGGATCGCGGGTCAGGGCGCCGTGGGTGGCAAAAATCTCGGCTGCATTCTCTCCGCTTAACGTCACATGTATCTGCGAGACCAGGGTCAGCGTGTTGCTCTTGGCCGCATACTCAACCCCCATGGCCCAACCGCTGGCCTGCGGCGTGCGGAAGTCCACTCGCGCCTCGGTGGAAGCATTTCCGCTTTGTTGGTTGAATTTCAGATCCCGAGTCTTGAGGTGGATGGCATTCTTGAGTTCCTTGGGCGTACCCTGGTCGGGACCGTTCACGCCACTGGGATTGGCCTCAAGGTCGATTTGCACCTCGCCGCGAGCCATGATGTCGCCCGATTGCTTGTCATAGGTGAAGTCGTCGCCGTAAATCTGATCGAAGCGTGACGAGTCGCGGCCATAAAGAACAATGCTTACGTTGTGCAGCTCTGCGCTGCCATTCAGTTTGAATTGTTTAAAGTTGCTGGCTCGGATTGTGAACAGAGTCCGCTTGCCATCAGACTTCGAGAATTGAAAGCCCGAAGCCGTCTGCTTGATGTCGATGCCAATCTTGTTGGGAATTTCCTTCAGCACATTTCGGGCGCGCATGCGGGCATAAAAATACATCCCGGCCACCACCGCAATGAAGAGGATGGCGATCGCCACCAGCCAGCGCCGTAGATGGTAGACCGGGAGCGGCATTCCAACTTCAGTCTAATCCAAAGGCTAAGAGGACCGATGTGGGCGATATGTGTGACCACCGATGTGTGACCACCGATGTGTCACCACCGGCCATGTGTCACCAACCGGCCATGTGGAGACGGGCGACTCGCCCGTCGGGGTCCGGATGTGCTCCAACCGCGGCCCCCGTGGTCCATCGAGCATGAAGACAAGCCATCGCCGGCTCAAAACAATCCCGAAAATGCGCGCACGCGCTAGCCAGTGGCCCTCGCGAGACTCGTTCTGAAATCGCGCAGCGACAATTCCAATCCACCGTATTCATCATGATCGTTGTGGCCGATGGTGAAAGCGACGTCAATGGCATCTCCCGCCAACAGCGGCAACTGCTTCAGGCGCTCGGCCATGCGCCAGCCGAGGGCGTCAAAAACAGGGATTAGTTTTCGGCTTTCTGCTTTCCGCTGGCTTCCCGCGGCCTCGGCTTTTTCGCCGCGGCGGATTGCGGCGCCATCCGGATGACAATTCGGAGTCGTGAGAATCGCGACCGCCGACAGTTCTTCTTGCAGCGCCTCTTCTGCGCGCTGCCTCGCCTTCAGCCTCAACTTAATGTGTTTGTCCTTCAGTATCTTCGGCGGCGCAATCAAGCGCACCCCGCGCGCGCAAAAGGCCGGCTCGTGGTTTCCCGTCCCGTAAGGTTCAAGCATGCGCAACACCCGATAGAGCGCGGGAGTAATTTCATCGAGTTCCAGCTCCGCCTCAACCTCGATCGCCGGATCGAAATCCGCCGCAGTCAGCCGGGCGCGGGCAAATCCATCCAGCTCGGTTCGCAGTTGGGTAATGTTCGCCGCCGGCATGGAAAATCCGCAAGCATGCGAGTGCCCCCCGTATCGCGTGAACAGGCTTCGCGACGCTTCGACTGCCTCGAGCAAATGAAACGGACGAATCGATCGTCCGGAACCAAACGCCTCCTCGCCATCGCGCGAGATCACCAGCGCAGGCCGGTGATAGCGCTCAACCACGCGTGTGGCCGCAATGCCGATCACGCCGCGATGCCAGCCTTCGCCATCGACCACAATGCAGTAGGCCTCGCACAGCGCAGGATCGCCGGCAATGCGTTCTTCGATCGAAAGCAGGATCCGCCGTTCCTCTTCCTGTCGTTCAGCATTGAGCCGGTCCAGTTTGCCGGCCAGAAGCCGGGCTCGATCGGCATCTTTCACGCTGAAAAGTTCGATCACGTCGCGGGCAACGTCCATCCGTCCGGCGGCATTGATGCGCGGCGCAATGCGAAACGCAACTTCGCTCGAGTTCGGCGGACGTTTGCTCGAAATCTGCGCCACTTCGAGCAGCGCCTTCAATCCCGGGTTCACCGCCCGGCGCAGTTCGTCCAGCCCTAACTTGGCAAATACCCGATTCTCGCCGGTCAGCGGCACGGCGTCGGCGATGGTCGCGATGGCCACCACTTTCATGAACGATCGCAACATTCTTGCGTGATCTTTTTCATCCAGGCGCCGGTGCATCAATCCCTGCGCCACTTTGAACGCCACTCCGGCTCCGCAGAGTTGCTTGAAGGGATACGCGCATCCCGCCTGATTCGGATTCACCACCGTCAGCGCCTTGGGCACGCCATCCGGCCCGGGCAAATGATGATCGGTAACGATCAGATCCACCCCTAGCCGCTGTGCGGTCTCGGCCGGCGCGAAGGCCCGAATCCCCATATCAACGCTGATGATGAGGCGAATGCCCGCAGCTGCCGCGCGCTCGATCACGTCGTCGCGCAGATCGTAGCCCTCGCGAATGCGGTGCGGAACATGAAAGTCGGCCGTTCCGCCACAAAGTTTGATGGCGGTTTTCAGAATGATGACCGCCATGGTGCCGTCTACGTCGAAGTCGCCGTAGATCAGCATTGGCTCTTTGCGCTCGATCGCCGCATCCAGCCGATCCACGGCGGCGCGCACGCCGGTCATTTGCTCAGGAGAATGAAAGTGATCGACAGAGGGGAGCAGAAAACGGGACGCGGCTTCGGGATCGCTCAGGCCGCGGCGTAACAGCAGCTGAGCCAGGGTGTAGAGCGGACCGCCAGGTCGCGCACCATCAGCCGCCGGCTGGAATGTGGAATCAGAAACGATTGACCGCAGCTCCGGCAGCTCGCTCAGCGCGGCCGCTAGGTTCCGCACTCGGACCGGATCCTCCGCAGCCAACTCCCAGCGCACGCTTAGCTCTCGTCGTCCTGATCCGATTCATCGATGGGGATACCGCCAAAATCCTCCGACATTTCGAGCAGGCGCTGGTAACGTTCATACCATTCTGTGCTCACTTCGCACAGAAACATCGATCCCTGGTAAGCCCAGCCCAGCTGCAAAAATCCAACTTTACCGACGTGGGCGCGCAGCCACCGCGCATCTTCCACATCGTCTCCGTCGGAAAACTCCGAGTGAGCCAGCCTTTGCACGAGTTCGTCCAACTCGTCGCGCTCCAGTTTCCAGGAGTGCATGGTCAGAAACGGAGCCCCCGCGCTCTTGGCTAGCTCGACAAAATCCTTCCAGCCATCGGGATTGGCCCCCGTCTCCCACATCACACACTGCACCTCTTCGTAGTCCACGTAGCCGTGAAAGCGGCGCATGCCGTGGCCTTCGATGAAGGCGATCATGTCATCTTTATGGGTGGTCAAATCTTCCGGCGTGGGCGACATGGCAAATCTCGTCAATTAGATATTGTATGCCGTTTGGGTGGGGGGGTGCCAGCGCGGGGAGGCATCCGACAATTCCTCAATTCGGATCAGGCGTGAACCGACGCTCGCGAGATCCCTCGCTCAACCGTGCATTTTCAGAACGAACCGCTGCTGCGCGGTTCACCCGCTTTCCTCTTTTCTCCACTCCGTTTAGAATCCTCTGTCCCGCTTTTCACCGCAATTCACAGGAGGCGTAGCCGCCTTGATTCCGCGTTACACCCGCCCGGAGATGGCCCGCATCTGGAGCGATGAAAATCGCTTTCGCACCTGGCTGGCGGTCGAGGTTGCCGCCACCGAAACTTTGGCCGAAGCCGGCACGGTGCCGAAAGAGGCGGCCCGGGCCATTCGCGAGCGCTCCGATTTCAGCGTGGAGCGCATTCACGAAATCGAGGCCGAGGTGCGCCACGACGTGATCGCCTTCACCACCGCCGTTGCCGAAATCGTTGGTCCGCATGCGCGCTGGTTTCACTATGGCCTCACCTCGAACGATGTGGTTGATACGGCCCAGGCGCTGCTCATCAAGCAAGCGTCGGCGCTGATTGCCGGGGATCTCGAACGCCTGGCCGATGTGCTCGAACGCCGCGCCTGGGAATTTAAAGACACACCCATGGTGGGCCGCACCCACGGTATTCACGCCGAGCCCATCACCTTCGGCTTCAAGCTCGCCAACTGGTATTCGGAGACGCAACGCAACATCGCGCGCTTCACCGCCGCCGCCGAAGACATGCGCGTAGGAAAATTTTCCGGAGCAGTCGGAATCTTCGCCCACCTGACGCCGGAGGTCGAAGAGAAAATTTGCGCGCGGCTGGGCCTGAAGGCCGCCGCAGTTTCGTCGCAAGTGATCCAGCGCGACCGTCATGCGCACTATCTGGCGACCTTGGCCGTGATCGCTTCCACGCTCGACAAGATCGCCACCGAGATTCGCCACCTGCAGCGCACCGAAGTGCGCGAGGCCGAGGAGTTCTTCAGCGAAAAGCAGAAAGGCTCTTCCGCCATGCCGCACAAGCGAAATCCAGTGACCAGCGAGCAGATCAGCGGCTTGGCTCGCGTGGTGCGCGGCAACGCGCAGGCCGGATTCGAAAATGTCGCCTTATGGCACGAGCGCGACATCTCCCATTCCTCCGCCGAGCGCGTGATTTTTCCTGATTCCACCACCCTGATCGATTACCTGCTGAATAAGACCAGCAATCTGATCGAGACCATGTTCGTTTATCCCGAACGCATGTTAGCCAACCTGCAAAGCACCCACGGCCTGATCTTCAGCGGACAGCTTCTGCTCGATCTCGTGGAGCATGGAGTATCGCGGGAAGATGCCTATCGCGCCGTGCAGTCTCATGCCATGCGCGCGTGGAAGGAAGGTTTGGATTTCCATGAGTTGGTACTCGCCGACAAAGAAATCACCCAAAAAGTTCCGCGCAAGCAGATTGAACATGCCTTCGATCTCGGACGGCAGTTAGAAAACGTCAATAAGATTTTCGCTCGCGTCTTTGAAAACCGCGGCAGAAGCCGCAAGCCGGCAAGCCCACGCTCCACTCGAAAGACCTCCCATCGCACCAAATCCCGCCCCTGACATCGGGGTTCAATCATACCCACGACGAATCGCATACAGCGAAAACCGTATCTCTGCCAACGCATTGGCAGCTTGCCTTTTGTTCTTCAACTTGCATCTTAAGCTTTGCTCGTCCGGTCGCTCGTTGCTGCTTTGGCACTGGAAAACTGAGTTTGGAGGACCGCCGTGTTCCTCAACCACCTCTCGCGGATCTCGATCACGGCCTTCATCTGTGCAGTTCTGAGCGTCCCTTCCTACGCGGTCAGCGGCCAACAAAAAGCTTGGGCCATGTTTGAAACTGCAGCCCGGTCCCGCAGCGCCATGGAACGATCGATTGGCATCCGCGCCCTTGGACTGTTGCGCAACAATGCGCACGCGCGCGATCTTGCCGAAAGCGTGCTCGAAGATGCCAGACCCGAGGTGCGCGCAGCCGCGGCCACAGCTTTGGGAGAGATGCACGCCACCGAGTCAATCGCCAAGCTGCAGAAGTTGTTGCACGACCGCCGCATGGCGGTGGTGATGGCGGCGGCCCGCGCCCTTCACGACTTGAAGGACAATACCGCGGCGAATGCCATTTACCTGGACGTGCTCAGCGGAGAACGCAAGGGCGACAGCTTGATCGAAGAGCAACTGGATACCTTGCACAATCCCCGAGAGCTGGCGATGATGGGAATCGAACAAGGGATTGGATACGTTCCCTTCGCCGGAATTGGGTGGGATGCCTGGCGCTACACGCACAAGAAAAACCCCCACCCGGCCCGGGCGATTGCGGCAACTCTGCTGGCCCACGATCCCGATCCGGCCACCGGCAGAGCTTTGGTAAGGGCGGCTCTGAACGACAAAGACTGGATCGTGCGTGCCGCGGCGGTGGAAGCCATTGCGCAGCGCGGCGATCCCGGGCTGGAAGAAAAAATCGAACTCAGCCTTTTCGACGTGAACGCGCACGTGCGCTACACCGCGGCAGCCGCTGTGATCCGCCTGAATGCTTTGCGCCGGCAAAGTCCGCGCAGCGAGACGGAGAAAAAAATTGCTCAAAAGTGAAGACTGAAATGGAAGACAGGAAGAATTGACAATTTCCGGACGCGGCTTGCAATTTCCAGGCGCGGCTTACAGGCGATTGATCAACGAGGCCACGTACCCCGCGCCAAACCCATTATCAATATTCACCACGCTTACGTTGGAGGCGCAGGAATTCAGCATCCCCAGCAGCGCGGTTAATCCCTTGAAAGATGCGCCGTACCCTACGCTCGTCGGTACGGCAATTACCGGAACGCCGACCAGGCCTCCAACCACGCTGGGCAGCGCGCCCTCCATGCCGGCGCAGACAATCACCACGCGAGCTTTGGTCAACGCTTCGCGATTGGCCAACAGCCGGTGAATTCCCGCGACCCCTACATCGTAAAAATGCTCAACTGTGTTGCCCATGATTTCTGCGGTTACGACTGCTTCCTCGGCAACCGGGATATCGCTGGTTCCTGCCGAAACCACGGCCACCGTACCTTTACCGTAGGTGCGCGGGTCGCGCTGCAACACGATGGCGCGGGCCAATTCGCGATATTCCGCCGCCCGAACTTTTTTCCTGACCGCGGCAAACTGTTTCTTGTCGGCATGCGTGGCCAGAACATTGCCGCCATGTTTGGCCAGGCGCGCGAAAATCTCCGCCGTCTGCCGCGGAGTTTTGCGCTCGCCAAAAATTACTTCCGGCATGCCTGCGCGCAACGAACGATGGTGGTCAACTTTGGCAAAACCCAGGTCCTCGAAAGGTAGATGGCGCAAGCGATCGACGGCGTCATCAGGCGCGAGCTCACCGCGCCGCACCTGCACGAAAAGCTTGCGGATGGATTCAGCGTTCACGGAACGTTCACAGACGGAGCATTCACAGTAAGAGGGCGGCAGCAAGCCGAGCGCTCTCTAGATTAGCATCTGGGTAGCTTTTTTGATTTGTAGCGCGTCCCATCAGCGAGAGGCCGCGCGGATTCGCGCAATCACTGCGATGCAGACTTTGCGGGCAGAGCCCGGCTTCTCCAGGTGCGCCAGAAATAAACGCCGCAGGCTGGCCGGCTTCGCCTTGCCCGCCAGATAGGCTGCGTAGATCTGACTTCCCATGCGGTATCCCCAGCCTTGGGCAATGGCTTCAAACTTCTCCGCATCGGCCGCCCGCGTGGCCGCCTGGGCCGCCTTCTCGCACGCGGCGCGCGACAACCCAGGTGAATCTTCAGTTTCGGCGGTGGGCCTTGAAGGATACAGCACCCTGCACCCGAAGTAGGCCACGGCGTGCTCCACCACTCGCGTGTAGAAAGCATCCGTGGTCAGCGCGGTGGCTGCGGTCGCACTAGCATCTTTGCGTTCGCCGTTCAGCCGCAGAGGCAAACCGCGGCACGCATGATGCAGGAAGCGGGTCGCATCTTCGGCGGCATACATCATCTGAAATTCGCGAACGTAAAACGCATTCACTTTAGGAAGATAGGCGCTGCCGCGCTCGCCCACCCTGGCAAGCATGGCTTCCAGTTCGCACGCGTCAATTCCCTTCCGCGAAAGCAGGCGGCGCATCATGGCGTCCGACGGGCTGCCGTGAACCTCCGGCAACAAGTCGACGAGAAACTTAGGCTGCGTGCCGTTGTGCGGCGAATAACGGTTGATCTCAAGAAATGCGGCCAGACTGTCAATCAGATTGTAAATAGTGGGGGCGTAATCCGGACCGCTGTCGCAGCGGCTCCACTGGTCGAGAAACAACCGGTAGCTTTCGTATTTTTCGAGCGGCGTGGCATTGAAGACGCAGAGCACCTCATCGCTAACCCGCACCGCATCCACGTTGTCGGCGCGCTCGCCGGCGGCGTGCCAATAAAGCGCGTCGACATTCTGCAGCACGGTGAGAATTTTTGCGTCCGGCAATTCTTTCTGCAGCACGCGGGGCAGATGTCCCGGAGCAAGGTGCGATTCGCCGAACAAAACGAAGATTACGGCCTCGGGATGATGCTGCCGGATTTCAGCAATCTTGGCGGCCGCATGACGATCGCGAGCGCCAATCTTCCGCAAGTTCTCCCGCGGCATGCAATCCAGGCCGTAGATGGCGTCGCCATGGTCGCGCGCAGCCAGAAGCAGCTCATAAAAGGGCGCCCAATCATATCCCCAGTCGAGATCGAAGCGAATACGCTGGCGCATTTCGGCCTCGTCAATTTCGCGCCGCCACCATTCTTCCAGAATGTGCTGATCGCGGGCAAAGATAGTCTCCACTCCCAGCACCACCGGCCGATCTCCGGCCAGTGCGCGCTGTTCGAACAGCGACGCCGCATAACGCTGCGCCACCGGCAGGGCGTGATAATCGCCGATGAGAATCACATCGGCAGCCCGTAAAGCGTTCTGCATTTGCTGCGAATCCAGAACTGAGTCGTAGCGGCGGAAAGCCTCACTGAACTCGCGAAGATATTTACGGCGGCTATGCGAGTCCTGGGCACGAATTTCGCGCTCCACTCCAGCCAGCGCGTGCAACTGCCCGGCGCTGCGGCGGGAACGTAAATTGGCCGTGGATGCCATAAAAAGCTCTTCTCTGTCGGCTTTTAACTCGTTCCTTTCTTCACTCTTCCCGACCCCCAACCTTGACTAGCCTTCAGCGACTCCCTATGCTCCAAATTCGGGCCGACCATTCATCGCCGGAGGTTTTTTGCCCAATCACCCGCCGCAAAACCTGACCATCGCGACCACTGGCGCCAGCGGCTCGATCTTTCTGCGGCAATTCCTGCTCGCGGTCGAGCGCGAAGCTCGTATCAAAACCGTGAACTTCATCCCTTCCGACTCCGGCCTGCGCGTGATAGCCGAAGAACTTGGTCTCCAGGGCCGGGCCAATCTCGTGGCCCAGATCCTTTCCTCCAGAAACCAGCCCTCGAGAAGTTCCTCGCGAAATTCCTCGAGAAGTTCGGCGAGAAGGCCGACGGCTTCAAAAATTTCGAAAATCAAAGAGCAATCCAACTCCGATATCGGGGCCAACGTGGCCAGCGGCTCCTACCCCGCCGACGCCATGGTGGTTATCCCGTGCAGCGTGGGCACTCTGGCCCGTATCGCCAACGGCATCGCCTCGCAACTCATCGAGCGCGCCGCCGACGTTTGCCTCAAAGAGCAGCGTCCCCTGGTTCTGTGCGTGCGCGAGACGCCCCTCAATAAAATCCACATCCGCAACCTGTACCGGGCCGCCGATGCCGGGGCCACTATCTTTCCGCTTATTCCCGCCTTCTATTACCGGCCGGCCAGCTTAGATGACTTGGCGCGTGAGTTCGCCTATCGCGTGCTGGCCCATCTGGGCCTTCCCCAGCCCGGCGCCTTTCGCTGGAAGGGCTGAATTATCAGCGACTTACCCGGCTACAGGTAAAAAGCCTTCGACCTAAGGCAAGATCGGCCGAGTGTAGGGGGATCTCAAGTGTAGAGAGCCATTCGTGCTGGTTACAGATGTCCAGCGGCCATGTACGACCGAAGAAACCCATCGCCAGAATTGCTCTGACTGAGCTGCGTAATTTTTCAAAGCGACCATCGTGTCCCCCCAGGCGTAAAATTCGGCCAAATTCTCCTTTGGGTGATTCATGTCTTTGACTGATCGACGTGCAAGTCTGGGCGAAAAAACATTCGTAACGCCGGATGTTCGCTGGCGGGTATTTCGAGTGGCGTTGTTCTGTGCAGCGCTGGTGCTGGCTGCAACCGCAGGCTATGCCGCCGATGACCGCAATCCCTACGCGGGCGAGGCCAAAGCGGCCAAGGCGGGCGAGTACGAGTTCCGTATCAACTGCGCGCTCTGCCACGGCCTGGGCGCCCACGGCGGCGGGCGCGGGCCCGATCTCACCCCAGCCCAGAAAAAACATGTCCATTCCGATGCAGAGATGTTCCAGGTAATCAGCAACGGAATCCCCGGTACCGCGATGCCCGCCAACGGAACCAACGGCCAGGGCGTCGGCATGACCGACGAAGAAATCTGGCAGATCGTCACTTACATTCGCAGCGTAGAAGTGAAGGCGCCTGCCGTTCCCGCCGGCAGCGCTGCCCATGGCAAAGAACTTTTTTATGGCGATGCGAACTGCTCACTCTGCCACATGGTGGAAGGCAAAGGCGGCCGCGTCGGTCCAGAACTGACTGCGGTGGGCGGGTCGCGAACCCGTGAAGCCATCATCGACTCAGTGCGCAACCCCAGCCGCCGGCTGGCCTGGGGCTTGACTGAATCGACCAAAGAATTTCCTCAGGAATACGAGACCATCACCGTGGTCACATCCGACGGAAAAGAAATCAAGGGCGTTGCCTTAAACGAGGACAACTTCAGCGTGCAAATGATCGACTCCAGCGAACAGATTCACCTGCTGGAAAAAGACCAGTTGCGTTCCTTCAAAAAGAGTCGAGAGTCGCTGATGCCAAAATACGACCCCGTTACTTTGAGTGACAAAGATCTCGGCGACATCGTGGCCTACCTAATCAGCGTGGGGGCGAAATGACACCGCGGGCTCGCTCTCATCTCATGACCCTAAGCTTTATCTGTGCGATGTTCGCATCCGCGGCCCCAGCCCAGGTTACCCCCGACCGGCTGCTGAATTCCGCCCGGGAGCCCCAGAACTGGCTCACTTATTCCGGGGATTACTCCGGGCGACGCTTCAGTTCGCTCGATCAGGTCAACACCGCCAATGTTCATTCGCTCACAGCCAGGTGGGTTTACCAGACCGGAGCCACGGGCAAGCTCGAAACAACGCCGCTGGTCGTCGATGGCATCCTCTACGCGACGGCGCAAGACGACCGCGCCTTCGCTCTCGATGCCCGAACCGGACGCGCTATCTGGATGTACCAGCATTCATTGCCCGAAGACATTCGTCCCTGTTGCGGACGGGTGAATCGCGGTCTCGCCATTTCAGGCGACAAAGTTTTTCTGGGAACGCTCGATGCCCATGTGATTGCGCTCGACACGAAAACCGGCAACGTCATTTGGGATGTGGTCTCCGCCGACTATCGCCAGGGCTACACCTTCACCGTCGCACCTTTAGCGGTTAAGAATCTCGTGGTAATCGGAGTTTCCGGAGGCGAGTACGGCGTGCGCGGATTCATCGACGCTTACGATGCCGCGACTGGCGAACGTAAATGGCGTTTCTATACCGTGCCTGGCCCGGGCGAACCCGGGCATGAAACCTGGGAGGGCGATTCGTGGAAGGTCGGCGGCGCTCCCGCGTGGAATACCGGAACCTACGATTCCGCAACCAACCAGATTTTCTGGCCAACGGGAAATCCTGCGCCCTCGAATCGCGGGGAAGGACGCGCCGGCGACAATCTCTACAGCAACTCCTTGTTGGCGTTGAATGCAGACACCGGAAAACTGGACTGGTATTTTCAATTCACCAAGCACGACGAACACGATTGGGATGCCACGCAAGTCCCAGTCGTGATCGACGCCGGCGGCAAGCATCTGATCGCGCAAGCCAACCGCAACGGATTTTTCTACGTTATCGATCGCACCACCCGCAAACTGATTTCGGCGACCGCTTATGGTAAGACCACGTGGAGCGACCGCAAAGATGCCGAAGGCCGCCCCATCGCCAACCAACAAGCATCGCCCACTCTCGCCGGCCGCACCGTATGTCCCGGCGCGCTCGGCACCACCAACTTCATGGCGCCAACCTTCGATCCCCAAACCGGGCTGTTCTATGTCACCGCGCGCGATCAATGCGACATTTTCAGCACCGCTCCGCAACCTTACGACGCCGGCCATGCCTACTACGGCAGCGCATATTTTCCCTCGGAGGATGCCGAGCCCTATCGCGGCTTTCTCAAGGCCATCGATCCGGCCACGGGCCAAATCAAATGGAAGTTCGAACACACTTCGCCCACGTGGTCGGGCGTGCTCTCAACTTCGGGTGGGCTGCTTTTTACCGGCGATGCGGAAGGAAATTTTATTGCGCTGGATGCGGCCGCGGGCAAGCCGCTCTGGCACTTCCAGATGGGTGGCGCGGTTTATGCCGCGCCCATGGCCTTCGCCGTGGATGGCAAACAATACATAGCCATCGCGGCAGGCAGCGCCATCTACGCCTTTACTCTGCCCTG
The DNA here is from genome assembly GCA_963756015.1 of uncultured Acidobacteriota bacterium. Lineage (GTDB taxonomy): Bacteria > Acidobacteriota > Terriglobia > Terriglobales > Acidobacteriaceae > Sulfotelmatobacter. The sequence continues at coordinate 3,616,358 of CAVWMB010000006.1, read as the reverse complement.
AACGGCCGGGTCAGAACTTCACCACCACTCCGGTTGAGAGCCGGTAGTTCCTTTCGTGAGTCGACAGACCCTGAAACGTGGTCACTCCAAAGGCACTTTGGTAAAACGAATTCAGGTTCAGGCTGGTGTGGTACCACTCCAACTGTGCCACGCGAATAGAAAAACGGCGAGTCATCTTGTAATCCACTCCGCCACCCGCCGCCATCACAAAATCGTCATAGGTGGTCGCAACCGACGAGACCGGGGGAGATGCGCCGCCAAGCGTGCTGGCGCTTAGGCTGGTGCGGTCCCAACCGAACAAGCCATGGAGGAAGGGTGTTATTTTTTTCTTGGCACGGTAGGAAATCACCGGCCCGGCCAGAATCGAATACGTGCTTCCGTTCGGCACTCCCGTGACCGCATTGGCGCCCGACGAGGTAAATGGCGTGCCATAGCGGCCGCCAACGTCAACCACCACTCCAAACCAACGGTCCAGATTGTATTGCGCCTCCGCGCTCCAGCCGCTGAAATACGTTTTTAATTCGAACGTGTTGGGGAACTGCCGCAGGTCCAGGTCGACCACGGTGCCGTTCAGACCGCCAGAATCCGCATGGAACAGCGAATAACCGCCGAACACCTGCACCTTTGGCACCGCTTCCTGGGCCATGCCAAACGAACCCATCAGGAAGATCAAACTAAAAGTTGCGCTCGCCAAGCGAATCATTCTTTCCTTCTCCCTTTTGAGATTAGCATCCAAGCCGCCTTCTGCAAATGGCGGCGGCGTCGCTTATCAGCGTGACGTAGGAAGAGATTGAGAACCTTGGCGCACGCCGCCAGGTTGCAAAATGCCAACGTAAAAGTTTGTAAGAATTTTTATGCCCCGCTTTTAGTTGACTACTTCGCCACTCCGTACTACTCTGCAATTACACCGGAAAGGAGGTGGTCGAATGACAAGTTCTGATTGTAGTGGTACGTGTGGGAGTCTAAGACCAGGTGAGGTGGCTGAGACTTAGAGTTGGTTTACTCTAAGCGGGGCTCAGGCGTCGATTGCACAAATCGTGCAAGCGCCGTGAGCTACAGCCCGCACACTAGCCGGTGAGTAGGGATGAAGCGGCTGCATTGGTCGCGCAGCGCTTCAACCCAGACCCGGGAGTTGCCGTGAGAGGCCACGTAGAGTGACCACCTCTTGGTCAATCCCAACCAGTCCACCGGACGGCCCGCAGGTTCACTCCTGCGGGCCGTTTGCTTTGAGTCGCCCGTGTTTGTGTGGAGACTCTGTTGCTTGTGTGGATAATCTGTTGCTTCTATGGAGACCGCCGCCCCCGGCAGTCTCAGCCGAGCGCAGCTCGACTGCCTCATCACTAAACCCGCTGCTAGCCTCAATCCCCCATACCCTCAAGGCCCATCCCCCAAAGCAGTTGGCCAATCCGGCCTGCTCGCAGTATGCTTTCCAGGTGTCGCACCGGGACGAATCCTATCTCGAAGCACAGCGCGAAAGCCGCCGTCTGGCAGCCAACTACGCCGGCATGGCCGATGGCGAGTTGCTGCGACTGGCTCGCCATGCCGAGTCGCTGACCGATCTCGCCTGGGATGCGCTTGAAGACGAACTCGATCGCCGGCACCTCGAACTTCCTGACGATTCCCCTGACCCCGCCCCGCGCCCGCAGCTAGAGATTCGCGAGCTCGTAACCATTCGCCAGTTTCGCGATCTGCCGGAGGCGCTGCTGGCTAAGGGCAGCCTGGAGTCGGCCGGCATCGAATGTTTTCTCGCGGACGAAAATCTGGTCCGCCTCGACTGGTTCATTTCAAACTTCATCGGCGGCATCAAACTCAATGTCCACCCCACCGACGAGCAGATCGCGCGCCAGCTTCTGGACGAACCGATTCTCGAAGGCCTCTATGTGCAGGGCATCGGCCTCTACGAACAACCGCGCTGCCCTAAGTGCCAGTCGCTCGATGTAAACTTCCAGGAGTTGGACCGTCCCATCGCCTTCATGAGCGCATTCCTGCGCGTGCCAATCCCCATGCAGCGACCCGCCTGGCGCTGCCACTCCTGCAATATCGAATGGGAGGATGACGGATCCGAGAGCGGCACAGACGACAGGTAATCAGATCGCAATCACCAAGAAACCGCAGCGGCCTCAGCTCACCAGCCACTCCAACGCCTCGTCGCGAGTCTTAAACGCCGGAAAGTCGCGCTGGGAAAAATTCTTGAAGTGCTCGTAGAACACTTGGGGCAGGCTATCCGCGCCCACCCACGCTGAGCGCTTCACAAAAGGCCGGTCGAGCACCAGCACTTCCTTCATTCGCGTAGCCACCTTCTTGTCCATTTGTACGCCAGTAAAGTCGGCCAGGATCAGCAGCGATCCGGGAGCATGCCGCGCCACCTCCGCCCGCACCTGATCGATCAGCACCAACAATTCCTTGGCCGCGCAATGCGCCAGGTCAACCGAGTAGATAACATGGCCCTTGTGCTTGATGAATCGCAGGCGCTGCTCAATCGGATTGCCTTCTGTACTCATGCCAGTAAAGATTCCACAACTGCGTAAGCACCGTCCAGAGCGGAATCCAGCGCGCCTGCATCTTTGCCGCCGGCTTCGGCGAGGTCGGGACGGCCTCCGCCCTTGCCGCCAACTTTTTGCGCCACCGGCCCAATCACTTTTCCCGCCTGCACCCGGCTCGTGAGATCTTTCGTGACCCCCACAATCAGCGAAACGTTCCCGTTCGAGGCCGAGCCCAGCACCACCACGCCGGAGCCGATTTTTTCCCGGAGCTGATCGATTAACGTGCGCAGTTGCCCGCGCTCCAGATGGTCCGCGCGATGCGTCAGAACCTTCACGCCTTTCACATCTTTGATCTTGTCGCCAATGTTGGCCGTGCCGATCGAAGCCGATTTCATCCGTGCCTGATCCAGTTCCCGCGCCAGGCGCTTGATTTCGGCGTCCTTCTTATCGAGTTCGGCCTTTAAAGCCTCCGCAGGGGATGCCGAAATCTCATGAGCAGTGGGTACCCCATCTTTGCCCGTACTTTGGGCAAAGGTGGGAACAACGAACGCCGACACCACCTTCTCTAACTCATGATCCTTCCGAAAATGCCGCAGCGATCCTTCGCCGGTTACCGCTTCCACCCGCCGCACGCCAGACGACACACTGCCTTCTTTCAGAATCTTGATCAGCCCAATCTCTCCGGTCGCGCCCGTGTGCGTGCCCCCGCAAAGCTCGGTCGAGAAATCGCCAATCCGCACCACCCGCACCTTGTCACCGTACTTTTCGCCGAACAGCGCCATGGCATGATACTGGTTGATGGCCTCTTCGATGGGAACATCCGTAATGGTCTCGACGATCTGGTTGCGCAGCACTTCCTTGTTGATAATGTCCTCAATATCCTGCAACTCTTCATCTTCGACCGCGGTGAAGTGCGAAAAATCAAAACGCAAATGATTCGGCGCCACCAGCGATCCCGCCTGCTTCACATGCTTGCCCAGCACCTCGCGCAACCCGGCATGAAGCAAATGCGTAGCCGTGTGATTCCGCATAGTCGCCCGCCGAACGTCGGCATTCACCACGGCATCAACTTTGTCGCCGACACGCAGAGTTCGTTTCACAACCACCTGATGCGCCCGCACTCCCTGAATCGGCGCATAACATCCCGCGACTTCAGCGACCACGGTATTGTGATCGTCCGAATAAAACCATCCCGTGTCGCCCACCTGCCCGCCCGAGTCGGCATAAAACGGCGTGTGATCAAGAATGACTTCGCCCGATTCTCCAGCCTTGAGTTCCCGCGCCCCTTGCCCGTTATGAATAATGGCCAGCACCTCACAGCCGTCGGACCGAGTCTGCCGGTACCCCTCGAAAATCGACTTCGGAAGCTGCTGATACACAGGATTAGCAGTCTGTTTCGCCGCGCCTTTCCAGGAAGCGCGTGCGCGGACCTTTTGTTCCTCCATCGCAAGATCAAAACTTTTTTGATCGAACTCGATCCCTTGGTCGCGAGCCGCGTCCTGCATGAAATCCAGAGGCAGCCCAAAGGTATCGTAGAGTTTGAATGCCTCTTCGCCAGCCAACGCCAGACGGCGCCCAGCAACAGTCTTTTGGAAGTCCCTGTAGAAGACGATAGAGGTATCGCTCTCCCCAAAGATCGTTCTAGCGATGGCTTCCAGATCATTGTGAAGGAGTTTTGGATCTTCCCCATAGAGGATGACGTCGGAATACATATTCGCCCGGTTTTCGGCTTGGGCCGCCGTAAGATCCAGATGCTTCCGGCGTGCATACTCGAGTAACTCCTGCGCCAGTCGCTTTTCACGCTCTAACCTAGTTGAGGAGATCAATCTCTCAAGTTGCATTGCACCAGTGACGAGCGTGTGGGCGAACCGCTCCTCCTCGCCTTCCAATACTTTTGAGACATGGTCTGACGCCTCCCTCAATTCCGGATACGCATCCTGCATCAAATCCCTTACCGCAAACACCATCTGACTTAGGAATGGCTTCGTCTGCCCTAGCAGACGCCCATGCGTAATCGCCCGCCGAATAATCTTCCGCAGCACATACCCACGCCCTTCATTCGAAGGCAGCACTCCGTCCGAAATCAGAAACGTAGCAGCGCGGGAGTGGTCGGCGATCACTCTGAGAGACGCCGCTGATTTGTGGCTGGGCGAGCCTGCCGAGCTTTCCCCGGCCTGGACGGGCGGGACGCCTGTCCCCACATGGCTCGTGCCGGCGCGTGCCGGTGCTTGTGTGGAGGCGGGCGACTCGCCCGCCGCGCCCGTCAACTCCGCCGCCCGCTTGATCAGCGGCACAAACAAGTCCGTCTCATAATTCGAAATCACGCCCTGCAGCACCGCCGCCACCCGCTCCAACCCCATCCCCGTATCAATCGACGGCTTGGGCAGCGGATTCAGCTTCCCGCTCGGGTCGCGGTCAAACTGCATGAACACCAGATTCCAGATCTCGACATACCTTCCGCAATCGCACGGAAAACGGCAATCGACATGCCCTTGCTCGCTCGCCGCGGGCCCCATATCGTAGTGGATCTCACTGCACGGGCCGCACGGACCAGTGTCGCCCATCTGCCAGAAATTATCTTTCAACCCCATCTCAAAGATGCGGTCCTTCGGAACTCCCTGCCCGGCCCACAAATCATAGGCCTCGGCGTCACGCTGCATGCCGCCCTCGCCGTTAAAGACGGTCGCATACAACTTGTCTTTCGCAATCCCGAACCATTGCGGCGAAGTAATCAACTCCCATGCGTAAGCGATGGCATCTTTTTTGAAGTAATCGCCAAACGAAAAATTTCCCAGCATCTCGAAAAACGTGTGATGCCGGTTGGTGAACCCCACATTTTCCAGATCGTTGTGTTTGCCGCCCGCCCGCACGCACTTCTGCGACGTGGTGGCGCGCGAGTAGTCGCGCTTCTCTAGCCCCAGAAATACGTCTTTGAACTGGTTCATGCCCGCGTTGGTAAATAGCAGCGTGGGGTCATTCGCTGGCACCAGCGACGACGAATGCAACTCCTTGTGCCCCTTCTGCACAAAGAAGTCGAGAAATTTACGTCGAATTTCTGAGCCAGTCGGCATGATCGGGATCGGATATCAATTTTAACACTCGCCTCCGAGAGGCCCGAGTGCAGCCCACCCCGCGCCCTGAGCCCCAACCCTCGCGCCTGTGCTAATCTGCCCGCTATGGCGGATGCAACTACTTCTCACCAGGAAAGTCCCCTCGCGGCACAGCCGAAACAATTTCTCAGCGATAAGGTCGGGCACTTTACCGAGTCGGTGATTCGCGAGATGACCCGCCAGGCTGCGCTCTACGGCGCGGTAAATCTGGCTCAGGGATTTCCCGATTTTCCCGCGCCGGCCCAGATCAAACAGGCAGCCCGCGCCGCCATTGACGCCGACGTGAATCAGTACGCCATCACCTGGGGAGCGAAGAGTCTTCGCCAGGCCATCGCGCGGCAGATGGGAGTGTGGCAAGGGATCGCGATCGATCCGGAAAAAGAAGTCACCGTCTGCTGCGGATCGACCGAAGCGATGATTTCGACTCTGCTGGCGGTATGCAATGCCGGCGACGAGGTGGTGATCTTCGAACCGTTCTATGAAAACTACGGACCGGATTCGGTATTGAGCGGAGCGCGGCCTCGCTTCGTTAAGCTTCATCCGCCCGCCCATGACGGCGCCGAGTGGACTTTCGATGAGCAAGAATTGCGCGCCGCCTTCGACCACAACCCCAAGGCCATTATTCTTAATACGCCAAACAACCCGACTGGCAAGGTGTTCACCCGGCCTGACCTGGAATTGATTCGCGATCTGTGCGTCCAGTTCGATGTCCTCGCCATCACCGATGAAATCTACGAACATATTTTGTACGACGGCGCCGAACATATTTCGATGGCCACGCTCGAAGGAATGCGCGAGCGGACGGTGACCATCAACGGCATGTCAAAAACCTACAGCGTCACGGGATGGCGCGTCGGCTGGGCGGTCGGCCCCGAAACGATCACGAACGCCATCCGCAAGGTGCACGATTTTTTGACAGTAGGCGCGCCCGCGCCGCTGCAGGAAGCCGGCGCCGCCGCCTTGAGTTTGCCGGCGGAATATTATGCAAAGCTGGCGGAAAGCTATTGCCTGCGGCGTGATCATCTGATTCCCGCGCTCCAGGCCGCCGGCTTCAAGTGCTTTCGTCCGCGAGGCGCCTATTACGTAATGACGGATATCTCCGCCTTTGGCTTCCACGATGACCTCGAGTTCGTTCGCTATCTGGTGAAAGATATTGGCGTGGCTGCGGTTCCGGGATCGAGTTTCTACCGCGATCCGCGGGCTGGAGCGAACCAAGTGCGCTTCGCATTCTGCAAGAAACTGGAAACCCTCGATGCCGCCGCCGGAAGATTGGAAAAATTGCGTCTACGGTGATTGGCCGAGGCACCAACGTGCCATCTCCATCGACAAGTTTGTAGAGTATACTGCGGGAAAGTTTCAAATCTTTTTTGGGCGAGTGCACTCATGGCTTTAAATGCGGAACGGGCAACCGAGCAAATTCCAGTGGATGATTTTCAGGCGCTCGAAGATAAAGTTTATCGCACCATCGAGATGTACAAAGCCGCACGCAAGGCGAAGGACGCGGCCGAACGCGATGTCGAGCGAGTAAGGCAGCAACTCGAAGAGCGCGACCAGCAACTGATAATGTTGCGCCGCGAGGCCGTTCAGTTGAAGAAAGAGCGGGAAGAAATTCGCAGCCGCGTCGAGAAGATGCTCGAGCAAATCGATTCGATTGCCGAGGAGCGCGCGAGTTAGACCGCTTGACTGAAGCCTCGACGCAAATTCAGGAGCAGGAAGATCATGGCCACGGCTTCTAAGGATTCAACTTTGAAGGATGCGCAGAACGGCAGCGTGCGCGTAGAGATTTTCGACCAGGCGTACAACCTGCGCGGGTCCGATCCCGAATACATTTTAAAGCTGGCTGACTACGTCGACGCCAAAATGCGCGCCGTGGCCGAGGCAACCAATACCATCGATACGGTTCGGCTGGCGGTTCTGGCCGCCCTCAACATCGCCGACGAGTACCATCTTTTAAAACGCAAGCAGGATGGCGGCTCTACCGATTACCAGAAGCGCGCCCACTTACTGGCCGATGCCCTGGATGAAGTGTTGGGCGAGAGCCGCAAGGCGGGATGACCCGAAACTGCTTCGTAATCCCCGGCAGCCCACGCCCAACCGTCAAGCTCTGTTCTGCTTCTGGACTCTCAGCTACTTCACGGCGTCTTCAGTCTTCTCTCCCGCTTTTTTTATCGCATGGCCGGTCGCCTTGGTTCCTTTTTCTACTCCACTGCCAGTTTTGTCGGCCGCCGTCTTGGTAGCGGCTCCGGTCTTGTCGGCGGCTTTTTCCGTCGCGTGGCCGGTCGCGGTTGCAGCTTTCTTGGTGGCGTGCCCGGTGCTCTTGGCGGCGGCCTTGGTCGCGTGTCCGGTTTTATCGGCAGCTTTCTTGGTGGCGTCGCCCGTCTTGGTGGCGGCTTTTTTAGTCTCGGTGCCGGTATCCTTCGCGGTCTTTTTCACATCGGAACCTACGTCCTGAGCGAGCGCGACCGGTACTGCGCTCAGCAACACGGCGGCGAGGATGGTCTTCAAGCGGAAATTCATAACTTTCTCCTTAGACATGGGTGAGGGACGGATTGGAGTATGCCCTATGGAAACGGTTCTTGCCAACTACATTCCGTTTCTTGCCTTGGCTCGATCTTTTCAACCGCCAACGTTATGCCGACTCGCTTTCCAACTCGCTCAGCGTCTCCTCATCCACATCCCATTTCTTAAGGATGGTGAAGATAGTTTTAGTCCCGAAGCCACCCCGTGCCAGTTGGCGGAAGATGCGTGCCGCCTGTTTCTGATCTTTCGGCTTGACCAGGCGTTTTTTCCGCAGAAATTCCCGGGCCTGCTTCTCTTCGCTTACGCCTTCGAAGGCCGCGTCCACCGCTTTGTCGATCACGTCGGCATGCATGCCCTTGGCTTTCAAATCAGTGACCACGCGTCTCCGGCCGAACTTCTGGTTGTCCCGTCGCAGCGACGAAAAATATGCCGCATACTGCGAATCGTTCAAATACCCGCGATCCTTAAGCCGCCGGATCACCAACTCGACCAGCGTCCGCCCGTACTCCGCGTCCGCGTCTTCAATCCGCGATCGAAACAGTCGCTTCAGCTCCGCCACCGTCCGCATGCGCCGCGCCAGCGCTCCCACGGCGTATTCGTACAGTTCATCCTCGGAGTAAAACTTCTTTTTAGGTCGCGGAAATGCCATGCCCCTCAACCATAGCGCAACCGCATACCAAATGCGAACCAGCCCTCCCGGCAAAACAATCGTTCCCTGAAAACGAAATCATTGCTCGTATTCACCCGCAGCTTGCGGATGCCGGGCCGGCGCCCGCCGCCGCACCTCCCGCGACAATTTCACCAGCCAGCGCAACTCAGCGCGGAACTGCTCGATCACCAGGCTCACCATCCAAACCGCTTCGTGAAACTTGTGACCAACCTCCTGTTGAATGCCGCGCAAGGTCGTCTCTTCTCGCGCCAGTTCTTTTTTCAGAAACTCTTGCCGGCGACGCAGTTGTTGCCCGAACACGCCGGGTCGGGCCTGCCATGAAAGCGCAAGCCAGGTCAGAAACGGCGGCCGGTCCCGCGCCGCGGCCCATTCTTCGCGCTCCAGCGCATCCGCCAGCGCCGCGCGCCCTCGGGGAGTGGTTGCGAAAACACTGCGCTCCGGCCCGGTTACGGGGTCATCACTTTTGCCCGCGCGAATCAGTCCCATTCCTGCCAGCTTTTCCAGCGAGTAATACACCTGCGGCCGTGAAATGCCCGCCCAGTCCCGCACCTGGCGGCGCTCCAGTTCCAGGTTGGCCTGGTAGCCGTGCCACGGCCGCTCCGCCAAAAGGCTCAGCAACACCAGGTCCGGCGTGGTGAGTGCCGCCCTCTTAACTGCGGCCATCGCGCGCTTTCCTCTGACGGCTCCAATACCACCACTGGCACTGCTCCGTCGGCAGCTCAGGATTTCGCGCCTGCGCCACCGCCGCGCGGAAAACATCGAGGCAACAAATATCCTGGGTCTGCCCAGTAACGCGACAGAGCCGCTCAAAAAGCTTTTCCGGATTGCGCTTCGCGAGTTGTGCGACGCTCGTCACTCCCAGCACTTCGAAATCGTGTGCAAATGCACGGCCCACCGAGACCAAATCCTGCAGCCGGCGTTCTGGCATAAAAAATCCTCCTTGACAGTGTAATCAGAATTCGATACTGTTTGCTAGTCTAAATGAGACTAGTTCAGCAAGCAACGAAAATAAGCCGGCAAGGGGCCTTGGTGCCGGCGATCTGTATTTCGTTCGCCGCTCTGCCCCTGGCGCAGATCAGGATCGAGAAAAGGACAAAACCATGATTGTGAAAAGAATCACGCCTGTACTGTTTGCGGAAGAGGTAGAGCCTTGCCTGAATTTCTGGGTCGACCGCATGGGCTTCCAGAAAACCGCGGAAGTTCCGGACGGCAGCAAGCTGGCCTTCGCGATGCTGCAGAAAGACAATGCCGAACTGATGTACCAAAGCTATGCCAGTGCCGACAAAGACGTTGCCGCCGTCGCGCAGTTCATCCGCAAAGGCCCGTCATTTCTCTATATCGAGGTGGAAAGCCTGGACCAGACCATCGCGGCCATAAAAGGTGCCGAGATCGCGGTGCCCGTCCACACCACGTTCTATGGCGCAACCGAAATCACCATCAAAGACCCTGCTGGACACTTCATCACATTCGCCCAGTTCGGAAGCGTCTCACAGAAGTAAGGATCGGCATCGTTTTCGTCTTGCGTCTTACACAAAAAAGGGGCGCGCTTCCAAAGCGCGCCCTAACACTCGAAAACAAATTTGGAAATTGCCGGAAGCCGGGAAGCGGCTCGCCTACCGTCCGAATCCTGCGGACTGCATCGATTGCCGCGAAATATCCGAGGTGGAAGCGATGCCTTGCATGCGCAACTTGAAGTCGTCAGCGTTGGAGGCATTCTCCAGCGCGGTTTCGTAGTTGACCAGCCCTGCCTGGAACAGATCCCATAACGACTGGTCGAAGGTCTGCATACCATATTGCGAGGTGCCCGCCGCGATGGCGTCGCGAATCGACCGCGTCTTTTCCGGCACCAGAATGCACTCCCGGATAAACGCGGTGTTGATCATTACTTCGACCGCGGGGACGCGACCATCTGAATCGCAGCGCCGTACCAGACGCTGGCTGACGATGGCTCGCAACACGGCCGCCAACTGCAGGCGAATCTGTTTTTGCTCCGGCGGCGGAAAAATGGAGATGATGCGGTTCACCGTTTCCACGGCGTCCAGCGTGTGCAGCGTGGAAAATACCATGTGACCGGTTTCGGCCGCGTGCAGCGCGGTTGAGATCGTCTCCAGGTCTCGCATTTCGCCGACCAGAATCACATCCGGATCCTGACGAAGCGAGGCGCGCAACGCGGCGCTGAACGAAGGCGTGTCCACCTGAATTTCGCGCTGGTTGACGTAGCCTTTTTTGTCGCGGTGCAGAAATTCGATGGGGTCTTCGATGGTGATAATGTGCTCGGCGCGGCTTGAGTTCACGCGATCGACCATGGCAGCCAGCGTGGTTGATTTACCGGAGCCGGTTACGCCCGTGACCAGCACCAACCCGCGCGGCATCTCGCAAATCTGCTCCACCACTTTGGGCAGAAACAACTCATCGAGCGCGCGTATCTTGGTCGGAATGACGCGCAGCACCAGTCCAACGTTGCCGCGCTGCTGGAAGATATTTACACGGAAGCGCCCCAGTCCGGCGACGCCATAGGCCATATCGATTTCCGTGGTCTCTTTGAACTTCTGTTTCTGTCGCGCCGACATCATGCTGAACGCCATGGTGAGCATGTCTTCGGCGCTCACCCGCGGCTGGTCGGTCAACGGAGCCAGTTCGCCGTCGATGCGCAGGTGGGGATAGTTTCCCACTTTCAAGTGCAAGTCTGAAGCCTTGCGTTCCGTGGCAATCCGCAGCAGATCATCAATATTCATCGCAGAAGTTTCCTGGGAGGTGGTTTACCTCCAAGCTCTCCGTATGATGAACCGAATCGTCACCTTCCCCAAGATGACCTAAGTAATGTTCTGGATTGGAAGCGGGACAGCGCCTTACGTTCTCGCCCTGCGTGCGAACGCCAGCCGGCGAGGCTATCCGCATTTCTCGGAATGGGAACTACTTGCTCTTGTCCGGCGCGTTTGTCTGTTGCGCTCTTGTCTGTTGCGCTTTTATCTGCCGTATTAGCGTATCAATTTCTTCGACCGCCAGTTTGCCCGAATATTTTGGCATGCGTCCTTTGCCATTGCTGATGATCTCTCGCAGGTCGTTGGCAGACATGGCAGTGACTTTTCCGGACACCAGCGAGGGCCCGCCAAAGTGGCGCCCCTCGGCCGTCTTGCCGTGACACTTGGCGCAGTTTTTCCGGAAGACCGGATTCTCGGTCAGCGCCATCCCAGATTGCGCGGTTTGAGCGCCGGCGGCGCCGATTCCAAGCAGCCCGCAGCTCAGGCCGAAAACCAGAAGATAAATCTTCACTTCTATACTCGCAAAGTTACACTCCCACAGGTTGCTTGCTGCGCACCGGGACAGGGGTGAGCCAGCCATGGCGATCGGCTTTTTCGCCGCGGACGATAGCGTAGAACTCTTTCTGAATCGCCTTGGTGACCGGCCCGACCATGCCCTTGCCAACGTTGATTTTGTCGACCGAGCGGATGGGTGTAACTTCGGCGGCAGTGCCGGTGAAGAAGGCCTCGTCGGCGATGTAGAGCATTTCCCGCGGAATCATTTGTTCGACCAGCGGAATGCCCAGGTCCTGGGCGATCTGCACCACCGAATCGCGAGTGATGCCGGGCAGCACGGAGTTACCCAGCGGCGCCGTAATCAGTTTGTCGTGATGCACGATGAATACGTTCTCACCCGAGCCTTCGCTCACGAATCCGTTGATGTCGAGTGCAATGCCTTCGGCGAAGCCGTTGACGATGGCTTCCATCTTGATGAGCTGCGAGTTCATGTAGTTCGCGCCCGACTTGGCCATGGCGGGCAGGGTGTTCGGCGCGATGCGCGTCCACGACGAAACACACACGTCGCAGCCTTCGCTTTCGCCGCCCAGATATTTTCCCCAGGGATAATTGATGATGTAAACCTCGGTCGGCGAATTGAAGGGGTTGACTCCCGCCTCGCCATAGCCGCGGAGAATGATCGGCCGCACATAGCACGGCCACGCCCCGTTGCTGCCCACGGTTTCAAGCATGGCTTTCACGATCTGCTCGCGGGTATAGTCGACGTCGATGCGGTAGACCTTGGCGGAATCGAGCAGGCGCTGAATGTGCTCCTGGGCGCGGAAGATCGCCGGCCCGGAGGGCGGCGCGTAGCAACGGATCCCCTCGAACACCGAGGAGCCGTAGTGAACCACGTGCGACATCACATGAATAGTGGCTTCATCCCAGGGAATGAGTTTGCCATTGTGCCAGATATTTTCCGATTTCTCGATCGCCATGCTTACTCCTTCGGCTGGTCTTCACTGTTAGACGCGAAACCTTGGCCGACCGTCACAAACATTATAGCGGAGAGATTGAACCGGTCGTCGCGGTCCTCACCACAGTGTCTCAACCACCCCGGCCCGCTGAATGCGCCCATCGGCTGTGACCAAACGGCAGCCCTCCACCATGGCGGTGGCTGCAATCAAGCGATCTGACGGATCTCTGGGAAAATCCTGGGGCAAGGCGGCTGCCAGCGCCGCAATTTCAGGGGTCACTGCCCTGAGAATTACCCGAGCGACAGTCTCACGAACGAATGTCTCGACGCTGCTGGTGACCACGATTCGGCGGTTCTGCGCCAGCCACGCCAACTCCCAAAGAGTGATGGTTGCGACGGCAATGCCGGTATTTTGTCGAGCCCTCCGGATCGCCGCAACTGCCCGTCTCGACAGCCGGTTGGGGTCGCTCGTCATCCAATAGAGGACATGCGTGTCGAGCAAAATCATTTGCACTCCCAATCTTCGAGGGGAACGACCGGGCCTACAATATCCCCGACCTGCTTTGACTTTCCGGCCATATAGCCAAAGATATCGTCCGCGTTGCTTTCAACGGGGACCAGTCTGACCACGGGCGTTCCGTGCTTGGTGATGACTAGTGGTTCACCGCTTTTTGAAACCTGATCCATAATCGCCAGGCACTGCGCCTTGAATTTGCCGGCAGGCATCTGCTTCATAATTTCCTCATATGGTCATAATATTATGACCACTCCAGAAACGCAAGGGGATCCCCGTGTGGGACTCATTGTTGCGGTGAAGGAATTGGTCGATCTAATGTTTTCAGCAAACTGAGCCGATGCCTCAAAAAGCGCCTGTGCACTTCGCACCAGCGCAGAACGATTTTTCCGGAGGCAATCACCGTGGAGACTTCCCTTTCCCGCATATACCGAGAAGGCGACCGAATTATGCTGGGGGTGGTTTGGACGCTGTTTGTTTTGTCGTTGGCGCTGGCCTCATCCTATGACACATGGGTCCTGGCGCTGACCGTCGGTCTGGCGTTTGCGCTGGCGTCGACGGCGGCGGCGGTGCTGCTACCGACACGGTGCGTGACTCGAGTGGTTAATGCGGTCGCCTTTATGGGATTTGCCGCGCTTGCCATCCAGCAGATGCATGGAATGATCGAGATGCATTTTGGCATCTTCGTTCTGCTGGCCTTTCTCTTGTTTTACCGCGATTGGGTTCCGCTGGTGGTGGCGGCGCTGGTGATCGCGGTTCATCACCTGGCCTTTTATCTGTTGCAATCGCATGGAGCAGCGGTGTACGTGTTCCCTGAACTGCACGGAATCAACATGGTCCTGGTGCACGCGGCGTACGTGGTATTCGAAACCGGGCTGCTGGTTTATATGGCCATGCGAAGCCGGCAGGAGGCTCTGGATGCGCTGGATGCGGGGGAAGTGAAGGCTTTGGGCTCGCGCATCGGCGCGGAGGGAACAATCGACTTGCGGGTGGAAAGAAAAGCCGCGGCCGGAACCTCGGCGCAGCGCATCGAAGAATTCCTGCTGACCATTGGCGAAGCTATGACGGGAACCAGCCGGGTCGCAGCCGAGGTGCAGCAAGCCTCGGAGTCGCTGACCCAAGTGACCGCACAAATACGCGCCAGCTCGGAGGAAACCTCGGCGCAATCGAGCATCGCTTCGGCCTCAGCCAACGAAGTATCGAAAAGCGTGGGCGTAGTGGCTGCGGGGTCGGAGGAGATGCTGAGCTCGATCAGCAAGATCTTAGAAAACGCCAATGAGGCCGCGCGAGTAGCGAAGAAGGCAGTGGAGGTCGCACAAAATACGAATCGAACCGTGGCGAAACTGGGAGAGTCGAGCGTGGAGGTAGGGGCCGTGGTCAAAGCGATCGCATCGATTGCGCAGCAGACCAATCTCCTGGCCCTGAACGCGACCATTGAAGCCGCCCGGGCAGGCGAAGCCGGCAAAGGCTTTGCCGTCGTGGCCAATGAGGTGAAGGAATTGGCGAAGGAAACTGCGCAGTCCACCGAGACCATCGGAAAGAAAATCGAGGCCATTCAGGACGATACCAAGGCGGCGGTTTCTGCCATTGAGCAGATTCGGGGGATCATCGGCCAAATCAGCGATATTTCGAGCGCCATCGCGTTGGCGGTGGAGGAGCAGACCACCACGACCAATGAGATCAGCCGCAACGTGGCCGAAGCCGCGCGAGGGGCGGGAGAAATTGCGGGTAACGCCTCCCGCGTGGCCGAAGCGGCGCAACATACCGCCTCAGGAGTCAGCGACACTGAGAAGGCGTCGCGTGCTCTGGCGGGAACCGCATCGCAACTGGAGGCATTGGTAGGCCGGTTCAAGCTGCAGCAAACTCCACCGCAGCCATCAAACTACGTATCGGCGCGCGCCGCTGTGGCGGGATAGGGCGCCGGCACAGGGCGACTGGGTTGGGCGTCGGGATGGGGCGCGTCTCGACTTCCGACGTGCTACGGGATAGCGAGGCTCGCTTTCACGGGCATCGTTGGCAGTTCGTCTCCGCGGAAGTACTTGGGGCTCAGCTTTGATCCTTCCTTCGATCCTTCCTTGGCGTCGGCGGCTTTCATTTCGGGCATGGCTTCGTAGGGCTTGGAGTAGTCGTTGGCGGCGTTCCAGAACAGGAATCCGATGCCGCCTTTTTCTCGGGCGGTCGCGACCTGCACCTTGATGTATTCCGGCGAGTAGGTCTTGGTGCGCCAGCGGAAGGCTTGCAGCCAGGGACGGATGGTGGTTCCACTGCCTTTCGTGATGAGCTCGAAGCGCTGCATGGATTCGCCGATGAAGTGTTCGGGCGCGTCGCCGGGGTGGGCGATGTTATCCATGCCGAAAAAGTGTGAAGGATAGATCATGGGCGAAAGCACGTCGCAGTACTTGGCCATGCCAACGATGTCCTGCCCGGTGTGGGCGAGGTCGACGGGGCGCTGCCAGGCCATCACGCCGAAAACGTCAAGCGAGAGCAGCACGCCCGTGGGGTGAAGCTCGGCGTAGGCTTTTTTCAGAAAGGCGGTGATTACGTCGGAGCGTTGGGGACCGGTGGGCGCGGCTTCGGGATGCTTCGCGGCAGCTGCGTGCTTCGTTCCGTGATGCCTGGAATCTGAATGTTTCGAGTTTTCGGCTGCCGTTTCGGGAGTAGAGGCTGCATCTTTCGTGGCCGTTCCGCCTTGCTGCGCATCGGCGGGACGGGCGAGTCGCCCGTCGCCACATGGTTCGTCGCCACATGCCTTGTTATCGGATTGGAAGACGAAGGCGGCGTCTTTCTGGTCGCCTTCGGCGGGGAAACGAACGTAGTCGAACTGAATTTCATCGGCGCCGGATTGGGCCACGAATTTGGCCAGGGCGATGTCGTAATCCTGCACTTTGGGGTTGGAGGGGTCGGTCCAAACCAGCTTGCCGTTTTCGCGCCAGGGTTGATGATTCTTGCGTGACTGCACGGCCAGTTCGGGGTGCTCGACCACCAGGTGCTCGTCGCGGAAGATGGCGATGCGGGCGATGGCGTGCATGTTTTCGGAATGCAGGAAGTGGACGAACTTGGGCAGGTCATGAATATAGACCTGGTGCTTGCCGAGCAGCGGGTGCTCAAAAGGAATGTTGACGCTGCCGTCGGAATCTTTGATATCGAAGACCACGGCGTTGCCGCCGACTTCGCGCCAGTGGCGGATGATGCGAAGTCCGTGGTCGCTGGCAGCCATGATGCCGGTCAGATAGATGGCGCGGACTTCGAAATCCTTGGGCACGGGTATGGTGTGCTCGACGATGGGCGCCGGGAGAATGCCGGGGATGGTGATCTGCTCGCCCGATCGCAAGATATTGCCCGAGCGTTCCCCGCCGGTTTTTCCGTTCACCGCCCGGATAGCGTCGGAAAGCTCGGACGAGGTGAGATAGGCGGTGCGATGTAGATATTGGTGGGCGACGGCGGGAATGCTTTCGCCGCGCTTGGCGGTGTAAATTTCGCTGCCAGTGCCGGAAGGCTGCCGCAACGGCTGGCGGGGCAGGTCCGCTAACTTCACCGGAGAGGGAATAGTGGCGCTTGCCGGCTTCAGTTCGAAGCCTTGCGAAGCGGAAGCTGCAGGCACGGCCTGGGCAGTTTGCGGCTTCGCGGCGAAGGCCAGGGAAAAGTTGGGGTCGAGTCGAAGTGCGGCGACGGCGCACAGAGAACAGGAAACGGCGGCGATAGTGAGAGCAGACGAGCGGCGCAAGAGGTCCCCCTAGAACGACTTGATCGCGATGCTAACTTGGGCCGGTGGGAGCGGAAAGTTACGTGCGGTCATCTCCGATCGAGCGCCCGCTTTTGACTTGCGTGCTTAAAGCCGCGGCTCACAAGGCGCAGGAGAAAGTTTGGGAAGTTCCTGGCCGCGCTCCTCTTTCACTGGATTACGGCGGGTCCTACGGCTGGTATTGCGCTTTCCAACTTGCGCAAAGTATTTCTCTTCATCAGTCTTATATTTCCACCGGGTCTTGAACTAAGATCGTCGGCGGCCATCTAAATCAGCCATATATGGGGCTTTCCGGCCAAATCAACGCTTCCCCGCCCGTGGCCAGACGCTTGCTTATTCCAAGGCAGCCCTGGAGTGGGGAACGCAGGGTGGTTTCAGTTGACAGATTTTGTCACTCTGGAATGTGGCGGCAACCGCCGGGAAAAGAGCTGGAATATCCCGGAAGAGCAGTACAAAGGCCGAGGATACGGCCGGGAAAAGACGAATAAATTATGAGAACGAATCTGGCTACTGTGCTCGATCCGAACCGCCGCAGCAGCGATGCTGGGGAGTTTGAAACCGCGCTGCGCCGCCGCATCGTTGGCCAGGACCAGGCCGTCGAGAAGGTAGCTGAGATTTACCAGATGTTTCTGGCCGGGCTGAATGCGCCGGGGCGTCCGGTGGGCAACCTGCTTTTCCTGGGGCCTACTGGATCGGGCAAAACCCGGGTGGTGGAAGCCATGGCCGAGGCACTTTTCGGCGACTCGCACGCCTGCATCAAGATCGATTGCGCCGAGTTCCAGCACTCGCACGAGATCGCCAAGCTGATCGGTTCGCCTCCGGGATATTTGGGGCACCGCGAGACCCATCCGTTGCTGACCCAGGAAGCGCTGAACCAGTGGTTCACCGAGAAGCTGAAGCTTTCGATTCTGCTCTTCGATGAAATCGAGAAGGCCAGCGACTCGCTCTGGCAACTGCTGCTCGGCATACTGGACAAGGCCACGCTGACCCTGGGCGATAACCGGCGCGTCGATCTCTCTCAGTGCATCATTATCCTGACCTCGAACCTGGGGGCCAGCGAGATGACCAATCTGGTGGATGGCGGGCTGGGCTTTGCGCCGAAAGTGGTGGAAGTCGACAACAACTTTGACGACAAAATTCAGCGCACCGCGGTCGAGGCCGCACGGCGCAAGTTTACCCCGGAGTTCATGAACCGGATCGACAAGACAGTGGTCTTCAAGACGCTGCGCGACGAGCACCTGGCCCAGATTCTCGATATCGAACTGGGGATGGTGCAGCAGCGCGTACTGACCGCCGCGGGCACCAATCAGTTTGTTTTTAATTGCACCAGCGGGGTGAAGCAATTTTTGCTGAAAGAAGGCACCGACCCGCGTTATGGAGCGCGTCATCTGAAGCGCGCCATCGAGCGGCACCTGGTTTTCCCACTGGCGAATCTGGTGGCGACGGGCCAGGTCAAGCTGGGAGATTTCGTCCGCGTGGACATGGCTTCGGAGAGTCAGATGATCTTCGTCAAGGAAGCTGAAAATACCATGGCGCCGGTGCTGCTGGAGCGCTACGGGGCCGCGGCCGCCAATATGCCCGCCGCCCGCGCCGCGCGCACCGCCGTCAACAATCGCCGCGACTTTGGGGCCAGCCCCATCGCGGAGAGCAAATAGATTTTTCGAAAAGACTCGCTAGACCGCATCTCGCGAGCCACTTCGTCACCGGCGCCGGAAAATATTCCGGCGCCTTTTTTATTGGCTGAGCCGAGACTCGGCTTAGGTTGCGGGCAGCTGTGAGACAATCCTCTTCATCTTCCAGCATTCTTGTTGAGATGAATCTCTCAGCCCGGATTCGATCGCAGAAGCCTTCCATCGCGACGCCGCCCGCCCGGAAGCCGGAGTTGCTTTCGCCGCGAAGTTTATTCATCGTGGCATTGTGTTCGGCGGCCGCCGTCTTCGTGCTGTACGGCCCTTCCCTGGATTTTCAATTCATCCTCGACGATCACCGCTTCCTGAGCGACCCGCGGATTCAGTCCTCCGGTTATGTCTGGGACTACTTTGCCAATTATGTTTGGGCGCAATTTACCGGGGGGCCTTCAACTTTCTACCGGCCGCTGTTCGTGCTTTGGCTGAGGGCGAACTTCGTGGTGAGCGGAATGTCGCCCTGGGGATGGCACCTGCTCAGCATTGCGAAACACGCGCTCGTGGCGATTTTGCTGGGATTACTGGTGTGGCGCCTGGTGCGCGATCGCGTGGCTGCCGTGATTGCTGCGGTTCTTTTCGCATTGCATCCGGCTCACACGGAATCGGTGGCGTGGGTTACGGTGCCCGATCCATTAATGTCCGCAGGTGTGCTGGTGGCACTGCTGCTGTACCTCAGGTACGTCATGGGCCCTTCCGGAATGCAGCTCCAGCCGCAAAAATCGCGCAAAGCAAGCCGGATTCACAAAGCTGCCGGGCCCTCGCCGTGGTGGCTGCTTGGCTCCGCGGCTGCTGGTTTGGCGGCGATGCTGGCGAAGGAAACCGCCGTCATACTGCCCGCGGTGATCTTTGTGCTGGCACTTTGCCGGCCCTGGGGAGAACCGGGGCGGACGGGTCGCAGAAGCCACAACGATGCCAGCTTCCGAATCCGGCTGGAGCAGGCGCTTCGCCAGACCGCGCCCTTCGCAGGTGTGACGGCGGTCTATCTGCTTCTGCGCTTTCACGCTCTCGGAGGAAGGATCGGAGCGCTCACCCAACATTTGCCGTGGAAGACCGTGCTGCTGTCCTGGCCCGCGACTCTTTGGTTCTACCTGCGAGTGCTGATGTGGCCGGTTCGGTCTCATGCTTTTGCCGACCCCACGGTGGAAGCGTCGTTCTCGGTGCGCGGTGTGCTGCTGCCGGGGATTGGCGTGGGATGCGGAGTTGCAGTCTTGGCGGGCATTGTGTTTTGGACCTGGAAGCTGGCTCGACGAGACCTTCCGCCTCGAGAGGCAGCCGGAGTGGAGTGCGGTCTGCTGATGGGAACACTCTTGTTGGCGCTTCCGCTTTTTCTTGCCCTTGATTTGAACGCGCTCAATCCCGGCGACTTCCTGCATGGCCGCTACGCCTATCTGCCTTCGGCGGGCCTGATGCTCGTGGTGGCAATGGGATGGCACATGGCGGGGAAGGCGCGCATTCCACTGTTGTTTGCCTGCGGGTTATTAGCCGCCGCATTCACTGCGTTCACGCTCGCGCAGGAAGGGCAGTGGAAAGACGATTCGGCGGTCTTCACGATCGCCCACGAGCTTGCTCCGCGCAACGTGCCCGTGGCTGAAAATCTTGCCAACACGCAGGTACAAGCGGCACTGCAACTGGATGAGGAGGGCCGCTGCAGCGAAGCTGTGCCCGTCTTCATGCAAGTCACCGAGGAGTATCCGCAGGATTGGTATGCCTGGGCGGGGTTGGGGGATTGTTTTGTTCAACTGAACGATTTTCCGAAGGCCGAGCAGTCGCTCCATCGGGCGGCCGAGATCTCGCACCAACCCCGGGTCATGGAACAGTGGCAGCAACTACGCGCGAAGATGGGATTGCCGAGCCCGCCTGCAACGGAATGAGCGGGTCGTTTGCGCCGAGATGCATTATCCTAGTCTTAAATCTTACGAGCCTGCTGCGAAGGCGGACGCGATGGCGGCGAACAGGATGGGAAAGAGTAGCCGGGGTTATGATTTACCGCGCTTTCGCATCACAAAACTGACCCCGGTCGAGGCCTTTGTGTCCCGTGTGTCATGTGCGCCGGCGCTGCTGGCGCTAGCCTTTTCGGCCATCGCCGCTTCCGGCCAGAATGCGCCGGCGGTTCCGACATTCAACTCGTCGGCCCGGCTGGTTCAGGTAAGCGTCATCGCCCGCGACAAGAACGGTCCGGCCGCGGATTTGACCAAGGACGATTTCGTGGTGCTGGACCGGGGGAAGCCGCAGAAAATCGCAGTTTTCTCGACCGAATCGGGCGATGCCGAGGTTGAGGATGACGAGGAGGCCGACCAGCCCGTCCCGCCGCTGCCGCTGAACACTTACTCCGACCTTCCGCGATACGGCATCCACGCGCCCCGCAGCGTCACCGTGGTGCTGCTCGATAACCTGAACACTCTTTACGGAAGCACGCCGGGGGCTTATGAGCACACGCCTTACTGGTTCGAGGACGCCGCCCTCAGCAATGCCAAGACGCATCTGATCGAATTCATAAAAAAGCTTGACCCGCGAGATCGCGTCGCCATCTACGGCCTCACCAATTCTCTGCATGTGCTGTGCGACTTCACCAGCAATCGCGCCCAACTCCTGGCGATTGTAAAGGGATACGACGCGACCGGAATGACGAGCCGCGAGGGAACCGACCCCAGCCGAGTCCATATTCCAAATCTGGGGCCGAGGAGCGGGAGCATCAATGCGACCGTGAATCAAGGCGATAAGCAGGTGGCGGGGATCTCCGATCAAGGACGGGCGGGGGTGACCATGGCCGCACTGCAGGCGATCGCCGACCACGTGGCCAACATTCCGGGACGAAAAAATCTGGTATGGCTGACGGCAAATCTTCCTTTCTCCGGCAGCGCCATGGCGCGCATCCTGAGCCCGGCGCAGATTGCAGCCTATCCCGTGGACGGACGCGGATTGCTGCCGCGAGCCTCGCTGGAGGCCATGGAAGGGGTGGAGGATTCAAACGCGGAAGCGCTCGGCACTTTCGCGCGTCCAGACTCTCCTGAGCCCGTGGGCATCGACACCATGAAAACGCTGGCGGATGAAACCGGCGGCGAGGCCTTCGTCAACACCAACGACCTTACCGGAGCGATTCGCAAAGCGGTGGAGGATTCCGCGGTCACCTACACCCTTGGCTTTTACATCGATCGCGCTGCGGCCGATGGAAAGTTCCATGAACTCAAAGTGCAGGTGAAACAGAAAGGTGTGAGCGTGCGTTATCCCAAAGGATATTACGCAATTGAGGATAGTGCCGCCACCAAGGATCAGAACCGGAACAGCGTAGTCACGGCGTTGCGCAGTCCGGTGGAATCCTCGACCATTCCGCTGCAGGTCACGGTGAATCGGGCCAACGCTTCGGCGGCGGATGCGCTAAACCTGGTGGGCTCGGTCGACGTTCGCGCCCTTCGGCTGGCGGAAAAAGGCGGAGTGCACAAAGGCGCGGTGAGCGTCTTCGTGATTGAACAGGACCAGAGCGGCAAGGTGCTGCGGGAATCGAGCAACGCCATCGACCTGCAGCTCACTGAGCAGCAATACCAGGCTTTTCTGAAGTCGGGCATGCACTTCACCAAACACTTGCAGCCCAAGGCCGGCGCCACCACGTTGCGGATATTGGTGGAGGATCCGGCCACCGCCGAGGTGGGCAGCGTGATTATTCCCCTGACCTAGCTTCAGCGCTTTCCCAGCGTGGAATGAAACGGGTCGTCTGGAGAAGAATCGTCCGAAGAAGCATCGGCCGCTTCCTCGGGACTGGGAATATCCAGGTTGACGACGATCGGTTCTTGCCCGCTGCGGACGACGACGGCTTCGACCGGCTGGTCTTTTCGCGCGTTCAGCTCCTGATGAGGAACGTAGGGCGGGACATAGACGAAATCTCCGGGTCCGGCTTCGTCAACGAACTCCAGATTATTTCCCCAGCGAAAGCGGGCGCGGCCGCGCACGACGTAGATGACGGTTTCGAGTTCTCCATGATGATGCGGGCCGGTCCTGGCATTGGGATGAACCACGACCGTCCCGGCCCACAGTTTTTGGGCGCCGACTTTGGCATGGGAGATGGCTTCGGCGCGAGTCATGCCCGAGGTTTGCGGCGTGTTGCCATCGAGTTCGCCGCTGCGGATGATGCGCAGGCCGTGCAGTTTCCAATCGGGAGTTTCGGGAGATTGGGAATCGTTCACAGGCTCACCACACAGGCTCACCATACGTCGCATCGTTTACTTTCCGGGCGCACCATGGCTGAACCGGCTTTGCAGCTCCAGGCGTTTTGAAACTCGGGCAGGTTGGAGAGCGGGCCGATCACACGAAATTTCGCGATGGGATGGGGATCGGTCTGGACCATCAGCCGCTGCGCCTCGGGACGAATCTCATCGCCGCGGAATTGTCCCCAGGCGATAAAGAATTGTTGCTCGGGGGTGAAGCCATCGATATCGGCGGGGCGGGGTTTGCCCTGGAGCGATTTTTGATAGGCGAGAAACGCAACTTTGGCGCCGCCCAGGTCGCCAATGCTTTCGCCCAGCACCAGCTTGCCGTTGTGATGCACGCCGGGCTCGATGAAGTAGTTATCGAACTGGTTGGCCACGCAAGCGGCGCGAGCCTGGAATTGCTTCAGGTCGGATTCGGTCCACCAGTTTCTGAGGCGGCCGAGGTAGTCGAATTGCGCGCCCTGGTCGTCGAAGCCGTGCGAAATCTCGTGGCCGATGACCACGCCGATCGCGCCATAGTTCACCGCATCCGCCGCTTTCATATCGAAGGCCGGAGGCTGCAGGATGCCGGCGGGAAAAACAATCTCATTCAACAGCGGGTTGTAATACGCGTTCGAGGTGGGCGGCGTCATGCCCCAGCGGCCGCGGTCCACCGGCTTTCCGATGGTGAAGCGGTCATCCTGTTCCATAAATTCCCTGCCCGCGATCACGTCCTCGAAAAAGGCATCGCGGCGAATCTCGACGTGGCTATAGTCCTTCCATTTGTCGGGATAGCCGATCTTGGGATTGAAAGTGGCGATCTTCGCCATGGCTTTTTCTTTGGTGTCGTCACTCATCCAGGGACGGCTGAGAATGTCATCGCGCATCGCCGCCAGCAGATTGCGCACCATCTCCTGCATGCGGGCCTTGGCTTCGGGAGGGAAATATTTCTTGACGTACTCTTTGCCCAGCGCCTCGCCCAGATACTCATCGGTGGATTCCACACAGCGCTTCCAGCGCGGCTTCATCTCGGTGGTGCCGCTGAGATATTTTCCGTTGAAGGCGAAATCTTCCTCGACGAACGGGGTTGAAAGCGAGCTGGCGGTCGAATCCAGCAGATGCCATTTCAAATACACTTTCCAGTCGGCCAAGGGAACCTCGTGCACCTGGCGATCCAGTTCCTGCATGAACTTTGGCTGGTCGACGTTCATGTCCACATCCTGGGGAATCTGTTTGTGTTTGAAATATTCCACCCAGTCGAGGTGCGGGGCCATGGCCTGCAGTTGCGCGAACGTAGTGTTGTGGTCGATGGCCGCGGGATCGCGCAGGGCCACGTTATCGAGCGAAGCCCCGGCCAACTTGGTCTCCATGCCCATGATGGTTTGAGCCGCCGCGGCGGCGGTTTTATCGTTCCATCCCGCGAGCTCGAACATGGCGGCGATGTGCGCGACATACTTCTCGCGCGCTTCCTTGAAACGAGCTTCCGGCTTCAAGTAGTAATCGCGATCCGGCAGACCCAGGCCGCTGGCGCCAACATCGGCAAGCACCCACGTGGGTTTGTGGAAGTCCTGCTGGCTCGATAAGGTGAAAGGATCGGTCACCAGGATGTCGTGCATGTCGGCCATGACGCGCTGCAGTTCCGGCATATCTTTGGCGGCGTCGATCCGGGCGAACCAGGGCTTGAGCGGTTCCATGCCGCGGGCGTTGACCCGGGATTCATCCATGCAGGCGCCGTAGTAGTCGCCAATAATCTGCTGGGTGCTGCCAGGAGCCGCAGTCCTGTCGGCAGCGGCGGCCTCGAGAATCTCTTTGAGTTCGCCTTTGGAGGATTCCCCCGCGGCCCAGCGTTTGCTCCAATGGCTCATGGATGCTGGAATTGGATTGTTCGCCCGCCAGGTGCCATTGGCGAACTCGAAGAAATCGTTGCAGGGGTCGGCTTTGCGGTCGAGATCGGTGAGATCGATGCCGTGGAGGGAACTGGATTGGGCAAATGTGTTTGGCGACAACGAAATGAACAGCGACGCTAGCAATGAAAGTGGAAAGACGCGCATTCGTTCTCCGAGAGGATTGGCGGGAATGTTTCCGAAGCCATTGTAGACGAGCGGCAGGGTTCACGCCTCTGTTAGGCTACCCGCGTTGGAGGGAAGCACAAGACGACCGGGAGAAGGGACCGCATCCTCTTGACGATCCCTTTCGCGGGGAGCAGAATCTCTGGGCTATAGTAGGGCGCGGTGTTGCATGACGAAGAGTGTCAAGTCAACGGTGTGCCAAGTGCTACTGCTGGCTTGCGCGAGCTCAAGCGCCTCACAAAATAAGACCTACCCGGTTGCCCTTAAGATTATAGAAACCGACGCAATCTCCTACAGGCCGGATGGAAGCCGGACCACGACTACCTGCACTGTCGCTGGTCCTGACACCCTCACATGCGACTCGAATCAGGTTCCGGCGTCGCAACGCACACAGATAGTTTCTTTTGCCGACGGGGCTGACGGAAACGTGTACATGATCTCCTGCCTGCAGGGAGCAGGCGCCCGGTTTGCGCAGGGATTCGCCGCAGGCACGGGTGCCGCGACCGTAACGGGCTGTTTCGCGCCTCCCGGAACGTACAAGGCCAGGTGGGATGGAGGTCGACTTAAGATACTCCACGAGAAAAACGGCAGGGTCAAGGAAACTACTTTTGCGATCTTGGCCTCAACCCCGATAAGTAAAGAGGGAGCGCAGAAAAGCAGCCCTAGACTCGAAGAGACTGTTGTTGCGTTTTCTTCCGCACCGCTGGGCGCAGATATTGAGATAGATGGAAAGTTTGTCGGCCAAACCCCATCTTCCATTCCGGTTCCACCGGGAGAACACTCGATCAAGATATCCAAGGGCGGATACGAGCAGTGGGACCGGAAGATTAGCACCAGTGGCGGAGAAATCACTGTCTCCGCGGACCTCGAGCGAGTGCATTAAGTTCGAAGAAGCTCCCCCGGATTTGTGCCTAAAATGGCCAGCCGGCGAGCTCAAATCGAAAGAGGCTCTTCTTTTGGGGAGACAGAGGCTGGTCTCCAAGGGGAGGGTTATCCGCCGGCCTTCAGCTCGGTCAGAACCTGCTTGGCGATTTCCTTCAGGGTTTCAAAGACGCCGGTGCCCGGCCAGTTCGTAGAACTGGGAATCTTGGGATCGCCTTGACGGCAGTGTTCTAATTAGAGCGCATTTCACATTCCGTCACGGGGAGCGAGTTCGCATGCGCCACATAAGAACCGTCGCCCAGCTACTGCTGACGCTGCTCATCCCATCCGTCTTCGCTGCGGCCCAGGCGAAGGACATGAGCAACGACGAACGCAAGCAAGTTGACTCCATGGTGGAGCAGGTCTCCTCCGATCTCACCAAACACTATTACGACCGCGATCTGCACGGCGTGGATTGGCGGGCAAGAGTCGGCCAGGTTCGCGAGCAGATCAAGCAGGAAAAATCGCTCAACATGGCGATGGCGCATGTGGCGGCGGCGCTCGACAGCTTGAACGATTCCCACACCTTTCTCATTCCGCCTAACCGGCCTTACATTCTCGACCGGGGCTGGACGGCGCAGATGGTGGGCGATAGGTGCTTTGTTACCCGGGTTCGGCCGACCGCAACCGCGGAAAGCCAGGGCATCAAGCCCGGAGACCAGCTGCTGGCCATCAACGGCTACCGCATCGGCCGCGACAATCTGTGGAAGATCCAGTACGCGTTTAATACCCTCCGGCCTCTGCCGCAACTGACGCTGACTCTGCGCGATCCCCAGGGAGCAGAACGAAAGGTTGTAGTTGACGCCACCTTCCGTGATCGGGCTCACATGAAAGAATTGGATATGAACACGATCCAGAATATGTCGCTTGATGAGGAGGATTGGTTCGAAGAGCAGCGCATTCGCACCGAGGAGTATGGCGGCGATCTGATGATCGTCAGGATCCCGTCGTTTAGTTTCGACAAGGAACAGGCCGACAAGCTGATTGCAAAAGCGCGTAATCATAAAGCCCTCATCCTCGACCTCCGCCAGAATCATGGCGGCAGCGTGGAATCATTGAAGTTCCTCGTGGGAGGGCTGTTCGATCATGACGTGAAGATCTGCGACCGCGTGGGACGTGACTCAACCAAGTCGATGGTTGCCAAGTCGGATCATCATCCCTTTGAAGGCAAGCTCTATGTGCTGATTGATAGCGAGTCGGCGTCGGCCTCCGAACTGCTGGCGCGGGTTGTGCAACTAGAGAAGCGCGGCGTGGTCATTGGCGACCGCAGTTCCGGTAGCGTAATGGAGGCGAGGCGGTACTCCTACGCTGCCGGTTACGACATGGTCATCTTCTATGCCGCATCCATTACCGATGCCAACCTGATCATGGCTGACGGCCAGAGTTTGGAACATGTCGGCGTGGCTCCCGACGAAGTTTCGATCGCGACGGGCGTCGATCTGGCCGCCGGACGCGATCCAGTGCTGGCTCACGCTGCGGAAATAACGGGGGTGAAAATCTCCCCGGAAGATGCGGGCAAGCTCTTCCCGTATCAGCGGCTGAAATATAAGTAAGCCGCCGACCCTTGGATTGAGGGAACTCGATGGAAGAGGACGCTAAGGGGGTCGTTGCGACCGGACGCCCAGACTACCCGCCGGCCTTCAGCTCGGTCAGAACCTGCCTGGCGATTTCCTTCAGGGTTTCGAAGACCCCGGTGCCCTGGAACGCCACCGCCTCAAGCACGGGCTCATTCTTTTTGCGAAGCTCTTTGCTGAGCGCTTCGACGGAGAGAACATCGGGCAGATCGCGCTTGTTGAGCTGCAGCACATAAGGAATCTTGTTGAAGTCGTAGCCGTGCTCTTTGAGGTTTGACATCAGGTTCTCGAGCGCTTCGACGTTGGCATCCATGCGCTGTTCTTGCGAGTCGGCGACAAAGACGATGCCATCGACGCCGCGCAGAATCAGCTTGCGGCTGGCGTCATAGAAAACCTGGCCGGGCACGGTGTAGAGATGGATCCGGGTTTTGAAGCCGCGCACCGAGCCCAGATCGAGCGGAAGAAAATCGAAGAAGAGGGTACGCTCGGTTTCGGTGGCGAGCGAGATCATCTTGCCCTTCTGTTGTTCCGCGGTTTTTTGGTAAATCATCTGCAGGTTCGTGGTTTTGCCGCCCAACCCGGCGCCGTAATACACGATCTTGCAATTGATTTCGCGGGCTGCGAAGTTGATGAAACTCAAGACTTTCCTCAAAAAGCGCGGAACGCACACTCTCGCGGGCGCTCCCGGCGCAAAAATATCCCTATGGGGGCTTCGGGCTTTTATATCACACGCGGCGGATGCAAGGCAGGTTACTCAGGTGACCCCCTGCGGGGAAGCAGTTTATCCCACCAGTTTGTCCCACTTCGATTCCGTTCCGGTTTTAGCCAAGATTCCTGGCTTCCGGACGCGACCAACTGCATGAAAAACCTCAACAGCGTGATCTACCGGGCGGTCGGCGCCGCGTAGTAACCATCCTTGGCCTCGATGATCAGGCCGGGATGATCCACCCGCACCTCGATTTCCCGCTTCGCCGATGTGACTCGAGTTTTCGGACGCGTCGGCGTGTAGCCCAGGGTGTACTGGTTGCGGGCCTCGCTCATGGCCTGGGCGTAGGTGTCTTCAATCGCGTTGCGGGAAAGCTTGGCGTAGGGGCTACCTCCGCCCGTGGCCCAGGTGTATTTCGGCAGGATGTCGCCGTAGCCCTGCTTGGGCAGGCGCAGGCGCTCGATCCGGTTGTAGATGGGCAGGGCTGCGTTCGAAACCGCGACCGCCCTCACCTGAATCTCATTCGAAAGCAACACCCTGAGCACGTCGCTGTAGCCGGCCTTGCTGCCATATTCGCGGCCATCGCTGATGACGAAGATGATTTTTCGCCGGGTCCGGTCCTGTTTGCTCAGATCGAGCGCCGCGCGAAGAATGGCGTCATTCAATACGTGCGACTCCTTCGGAGGCGTATATACCGGGGCCGTCGGACTGCCCACTGGAATTCCATTCACAATGGGCCCGTTCGGCGCCAGCGGACCGTTCAATACCGGTACGCCGTCGTAATTTCCGCGCACCGTCTTCATCTGGTTCAGCAGCGCGGTCAGCTTCGGCGTGGGTTCCCGGAAGCCGCTGACTTGGCTCACCGTGCTGCTGTAGGTGTAAAGCGCCACGTTGTCATAGGGAGCGAACGCCCCGATCAATGCCGAGAAGGTCTGGTTCACTTCCTGCACCGCGGCATCGGGCATACCCAGGTCAAGAACAATGGCCACCGATAGCGCAAAGGGGTCGGCGCTGAAAAACGTGAGCTTTTGCTTGGCTCCGTTCTCATAGACGCTGAAATCTTGCGGCAGCAACCCGTCTACCGTGCGCCCGTCCCTGTCCTTCACCGTGACCGGAACCTGTACAAAATTGGTGTGGACCACCAGGGTGTAAAGCTGCTCTTGCCCGTTTTGTTTCGGCGCGGTGCCGGGCGGCAGGGTCTTGACTGGAGGCATGGGCGGGGGCGGCGTGGTGCCATCAGCGGCCGGCGCTTCGGTATCGCCGGGCTGGCTGCCGGGTTGATTGACAGGCTGATTGACAGGCTGATTGGTCCACGGATTTCTTTCCACCGGCGCCGGCGGTTTTGCCTCCGGAGGTCGGGCCGGGGGCGCCGGTTGCGGGTTCGCGGAGGGCGGCTGGACGGTTGAGGGCGCGTCGGGAACATCCGGCGAAGATTGGGTTTGCGAGGACTGGCTTTGCGAAGATTGGGTTTGGTCGCTGGTGGTCTGGTTGGTGGTCTGGCTGCCGGAAGTCTGCGCCGCCAGTTGCGAGACGCCCAGCCCAAGAATTCCGCCGATGCAGAGTAATACCACGCCGAGGGCGATTGCTTTGGCCCCGCCACACCGTCGTTTCCTGCCCGTCACTTTGCTGCCCGCATTCTTCCTGTCCATCTTGTGGCTCGCCGCCGTTTCCATGGTCACAAGCACCGTCCGTCCTGCCATCTTAACCCTGCCACCAACCTCGCGTCGCCCTAATTTCGGGCGTAGGCCAGTGCGGCTCGGCCTTCGCCGGCAAAAGAAAAAACTTGCCGTCCCATGAGTGGGATGCCCGAAGGGCACGATTTGGTGCATCTAACTTCTGGGGTTAGACTAACAAAATCCTCAGAGGGAATCATCGCATGACAAAGTTGTCGGCCTCGCAGAAAACTATCCGGGCCCGGGTGGCGGCGCTTCACGTATTTCTTCTTGCGTTTCTTCTTGCGGTCTTGACGGCGGGCGTTCGGTCCGCGCTGGCGCAGGATCCGGGTTCTTCGATTCCTCCGGGTACGCCCGAGGCGCAAGCGCCGGCAGGCCAGAAATCCGATGCTCAGAAACCCGAAGACCAGGAGCCGGCTGAAACCCTGAAGGTGAACGTCAACGTGGTGGGAGTTTTTTTCAATGTGAAAGACAAGCACGGCATGCTCATTCCGAATCTCACCAAAGACGATTTTCAGGTGCTCGAAGATGGCAAACCGCAGACCATTAAATACTTTGCCGCCGAATCGAATCTGCCGCTCACTCTCGGCATCCTGATCGATTCCTCAGGCAGCCAGCGCAACGTTCTCGACATGGAAAAAGAAGTGGGTGGCGCGTTCCTGCGGCAGATTCTCACCGACAAGGATGAGGCCTATGTGATCGACTTCAACGTCGACGCCGAGCTGGCCCAGGATTACACGCGCGACGTGCATCGCCTGCAAGCTGCGCTGAACAAAGTGAGGATCAATACCGGCTTCGTGAACCCGGTGCCCGGTGCGGGAAATCCAGTCCCTACCGGCAATCAGGCCGGCACCGTGCTCTACGATGCGGTTTATCTCTCCGCCCATGACATGCTCTCCAAGGAAGTTGGGCGCAAAGCGATGATTTTGCTGACCGATGGCGAGGACGAGGGCAGCCGGCTCAAAATCCAGGACGCGATCGAGGCCGCCCAGAAAGCGGATGCCATTGTTTACGTTTTGCTGTGCGCCGATCGCGGCTTCTATGGATCGTTCCAGGTGGGATACTCCGGCGAAGGCGAGATGCGCAAGCTTACCGAGGCCACCGGAGGGCGCGTAATCAACGTCGGCAACAAGTTTGACAAGCTGCGCGAAGCCTTCGACCAGATTGCCGCCGAGTTGCGCAGCCAATATAACCTGGGATACACCCCCAACAACGCCGTTCTCGATGGCAGCTACCGCAAGCTGGAAATCAAGTGCAAACAGAACTACAAAATCCAGGCGCGCGCCGGCTACTATGCCACGCCGCGGCAGCGGCTGCCGCAATAAGTTTTCGGCAAATGGGCAAAATTCTTCTGTCGCTGGGGACGAAAAAGATTTAGCCTGTAGGACGCTGGCTGAACCGGAGGTTCCCCATGCCATCCCGAAATCTGTCGTCGGTTGCCCGATCGCCGTTTTCCCGCCGCTCGTTCCTGCAGTTCTCCGCCGCGGCCGCGGCGTTTCATATGGTCACTGAGCCCATGTTGGCCGCCGCGGCGGTGCACCGGCCATTCACTGCCGACGCGGTGATGATCGATTCCAACGAGAATCCCCTCGGCCCCGGCCAATCGGCGCGGCAGGCTATTTCCGCCATCATTCCCCAGGGCGGGCGCTATTCCGATAACCTCACCGACGATCTGGTTCATACCTTCGCCCAGCAGGAGGGGCTTAACCCGGATTGGCTGCACGCCTTTCCCGGCTCAACCCCGGCGCTGCACTTCGGCGTGATCACTTTCACCTCGCCGCAAAAGAGTTACGTTACCGCCGATCCCGGCTATGAGGCCGGTATGTTCGCCGCGGCCGTATCCCAGGCCCGCGTGGTCAAAGTTCCGCTCACGAAAACTTACGCTCACGACGTCAAGGCCATGATCGCGGCCGCTCCCGACGCCGGATTGTTCTACATTTGCGCCCCCAACAATCCCACCGGAACTCTGACCCCGCACTCCGATGTGGAGTACCTGCTGGAAAACAAACCCAAGGGCTCGGTGGTGATGGTCGACGAAGCCTACATTCATTTCTGCGACGCGCCCACCACCATCGATCTGGTCAAGGCCGGCAAAGATATCGTAGTGCTGCGCACGTTCTCGAAGGCCTACGGCATGGCCGGATTGCGCTGCGGATTCGCCATCGCGCGCCCCGACCTGCTCGAAAAGGTTATGCACTCCGCGGGCTGGAACTTTATGCCCATCACCGCTGTCGTGGGCGCGAGCGCCAGTCTGAAAGATCCCGGCCTCATCCCCGAACGCAAGCGCATCAACACGGCGGTGCGGCAGCAAACTTTTCAGTGGCTCGATCACAATGGCTACACCTACATCCCTTCGGAATCAAACTGCTTTTTGTTGAACACCAAGCGGCCGGGGAAAGAAGTGATCGATGCCATGGCGCAGCAGAAAGTTTTTATCGGACGCATCTGGCCGATCATGCCGACCTGGGTCCGCATCACGGTAGGGACGCAGGAGGAGATGTCACAATTTCAGGGAGCGTTGCAGAAAGCGATGCGGAACACGACCGCGTTCTGGCTGCAGCCGGCGGTGGAAAAGCGTCGCCGGAAGGGCGCGCCTTTACCGTCATAAAACTACTGGCTGGCGGGGCGCAGCGTCGCTTCCGGCGCAAAGTAGCGCACCGTAACGTCCTGTCCAATATGTGTGACCCGGACTTTGCGCGCCGGACTCCACTGGGCCGCAGACTTGGATGTGAAATACCGCACGGTGACGTCGCCGCGAACGTAATCGACCTCATTGGCTCCCACCCGCGCCCGGCGGCCAGTCATGCCAGAAGACTTGATCCCCTGCAGCGGGAGCGCCGTGGCCAGGCGCTCCGAGGATCCATCCGACGGCGAGGGTTTCGCGGTTTGCAACAGTGCCGGTTGATTGATGGCAGCTCCGGTATGGGCTGAAAATCCGCCGGGCGCAGCCGGTCCGCGACTCTTGTAAGCGATCCCAAGGCCAAAGAGCAGTACAGCGGTGGCTCCGCCGAAGGCCAAGTTTCGGCTGTTGTGCCAGGTAACTTTCTTCGCTCGCTGCGCCGCTATTGTGGCCAGCGCGGTTGCAAAGGTTGTGGCCAGCGTGGTTGCCAGCATGGCGGGCCGCGCGGCAGGCCGCAAGTTCGACCGTATTTTCGACCGTACGTTCGGCCAGGTCTTTACCGCGCACATCTTTGCCGCGCACATCTTTGCCGCGCACATCTTCGCCCACATCTTTGCCCACGTGGCCGATTGCCGGAACACTGGCGCCTCTCTCATCGTGGCCAGGGCCAGCGCGCAACGTTCGAAAAACGTGTCGGCGGGGCTTGCCATCGATCCATAGCTGAACAACATTGTGTCCTGGATTTCTTCCCCGGGAGCAATCTGGGCTAACGGCAGAGCATGCGGCTCCAGCGATTCGTTTCTCGCTGCACGCTGGGCTGCCCGAAGCGCCGTCTCCTCGATCAGCGAGGTCATCAGTCGATAGGTTCGGACCTCGTGCTCCTGGAAACAATGCGCGTCGCTGAAACGAATCTCCAGCACACCTGCTAACACGCCCTCGCGGCAAATGGGCAGCACCAGAAGCGACTTGGCTTCAAGTTGCCGGCAAATCGCCGCTTGGATCCGAGTGTCCTCGTCGGCGTTCTCCACCCGAAGAATTTCCCGGTTGGCGACCATGTCAGCCGAGGCGGTGATGGAAGCCGTCACCCGCCGCTCAACATCGGACGCCGCGCTTCCGCTCCCGGCGCAGTAAATAAGCTGGCCGCCGTACAAAAGTCCGATGGCCACTCCGGCGGCATTCGCCACGCAGCGCGCAGACTCGACGATCAGATTCATGACGCCCGCCACATCCAGCTCTCCGCTGGCGACCAGACGCTCGATTTCGACGAAGGCCGTCAGGGTCTCCTTATCGATTTCACTCTCCTGCACCGCAAAGGCGTTGGCTAAAAGCTGCTGAAAGGACTCTCGATCAAGTTTGAAGTGGTTGCTCATACTGCACGTCCATGTACTGCACGTCCATGTCCTGCACGTCTATGTCCTGCGTCCTGCACGTCCATGTCCTGCACGTCTATGTCGGGCGGGTCGGTGCTGGCGATCAGCCGAAAAACAAATTTTCGCGGCCGCCATGCCCCAATGCTTTACCAACCGAAATGCCCTGTCAATACGGTCCGCTCCCTATTGCGGGAAAGCCGCGGAATTGCCTGCATGATTGCTGAATATCGCCAGGCTTAAAACCAGTGACTCTTAAAACCATGGTTGCTGAAAACCATGGTTGCTGAAAACCATGGTTGCTGAAAACCATGGTTGCTAAGCCCCCGGTAAAACAGACAGTCAACAGCCATAAGACCGGTTAGCCCACCGGTGCTAACATTCGTCGTATGCCCTTTGTGGATACCGCCAATCTGAAGGTAGTTGAGCGATTGCCGGGCTGGCATGGACGCTATTTCCACTCGCCGAGCATGACTTTCGCGCACTACCAATTCACTGGCGGCGCGACCATTCATGAGCATTTTCATCCCCAGGAAGAAGTCTACGAAGTGATCGAGGGGGAACTCGAAATCACGATCGACGGCGTGGCTGGGGTTGCGGGCTCCGGCACGGTCGCAATCGTGCCAGCTAATGCGCGCCATTCGGTGAAGGCCCTCAGCGATGGACGGGCGATCATTGTCGATTGTCCCGCGCGGCCCGAGTTCGGCTAGGAGCCCGTGCCCGCTCCTGGGTTGCGGCTCGATCCCCGCGGTTCAATTCCGCAGCTTCGTCCCACGCCACCGTCCTGCGCTCACGGCTGCTCTTATGCGCTAATATGATGGCCCGCATGGTGCGCAGCGCTTGCTGCGGCGTGACGTCGAGAGCAGCCTGCTTCTCGATCGCATCCCGCAGGTTCGCGTAAAAGCCGCGATAATCGCCGCGGTCGGTCTCAATTTGTACGCTGGGCTCGCCCACCCGGCTCAGCGTTCCCCACAATTCTTCCGGCTCCGCTCCCCAATCCGCGCCCCAATCCGTTCCCTGCGGCATATTCTCGTCCCGCAGCCTGGGCTCCTGCGGATCCATTCCATACTTCACGAACGACCCCTTGGTCCCGTGAATCAGCAAGTGGGGCCCTGGCGCAAAGGCGATGATGCGGGCGCGGCACATCGCCCGCAGTGCGGGATATTCCAGGCAAACATCAAACGAATCGTCCACCGTGGAAGTTTCCCGCTGGCAAAAAGCCGAGGCCGTAATCGACCGCGGCTCGCCGAACAACACCAGCGTCTGATCGATTACATGCGGCCCCAGGTCAAACAGAATGCCGGCTCCGGGCTGGTCTGCACGCTCCCGCCAGGCATTCGCTTTCGGCTCCAGGCGAAATCGATCATAGCGGCATTCATACTCCACCACGGTCCCAAGCTGGCCCGAGGCCAAAAGTTTTTTCACGGTGCCGAAATCACCATCCCATCGTCGGTCCTGATAAACGCTGATCAACCGGCCGCGTTCGGCAGCAAGGCGCACCAGTTGCTCGGCCTCCGCCAGCGTCGGAGTGAACGGCTTGTCCACAACTACGTCCCTATCCGCCAGCAGGCACGCTCTGGCGTATTCGAAGTGTGAGTCATTCGGCGTGGCCACCACGCAGAGCTGGATGGTTTTATCCGCCAGCAATTCTTCGAGCGTCCGCGCCACTCGCACGCCGGGATATTTCTCCTGCGCGCGAGTTCCGCGCCGTTCCAGAATGCAAGCCAGCTCCATCCCCGGCACGCCTCGGATCACGGGGGCATGAAACGCCTGCCCCGCCAGCCCAAAGCCAATCAATCCCACTCGCACCATGGCCGCTCCTTGGTTTCTTCCTGGTCTCTACTATCAAGGTCCTGCTGGTTTACAGCGTTCTGCCGATATCGTCTTTTTCGCACTCGTCGTATAAACAGTGAGTAATCTGCCGTTGGATTGCACGTTCGATGCTAACGCTGAGGAGGCAGTAATGAGATTCGGACCGTTCCTGATTATTGCTCTACTGCTGCTCGTTGTGTGGGCCGGCGGCTTCCTGATGTTTCACGTGGCCAGCGGATTGATTCACCTGCTGCTGTTGTTTGCCGTCATTTCCTTTGTGGCCCATCTATTGATGGGCGCCAGAACGGCATAAAGATTCGAGCTAACGCTGGCCGGCTGGAGCTAACCGGCTCCATCGCCGGCAGCCAGGCTCGATGCACTTCGCAATGGGAGAAGTTGCGGAACCAGGACCCTCGGGACGATCCTAATGAATCGTTGCCGGGGGTTTTCTGCGTTGCTCGTGAATCTTCCGGCATTGTCAGGCGCGGATCGCTTTTCGGTCCTTCACTCGCCGCACGAATTTCAGTCCCGACCATACTTCGGTGACCGCGCACACTTTCACGTCGACCAGTCCCGCGTTCAGTCCAATTTCCCGCACCGCGTTTTCATCCACATCGGTGGCCACGCCCGAACTCTTCTTGGGCCAACTCACCCACAACATCCCCGCCGGAACCAGCAATTGGGAAATTCGTGAAAACTCCCTGACCAATTCCTTGCGCGACTGGGTGAACAGCATGGCAAAATCAAGCGCATTCCCCCGCTGCAAGGTTTCGCACTGAGCCAACGTCTCGCACTCAGCCAACGACGGGCCGAGCTCCGCTCGAACCTCCGCCGGAGCGCTTACCAGGTACACGCGAAATCCCGCCTTGATTCCCAATTTTTTCGGAAGCGGAGTGCCCGAGTATCCCGGCATTGGCTTTGGCGTGTAGAAAAAGAAGAAACGATAGTATCGGACGAAAGCCGGACGGTGAAAGCTGGAGGCCTTATTTTACTGTGAAGTCGGGGCAAAATATCCCCGCCGCGCTCTTACCCGGAAGGTCTTGCGGTCATTGGCGACGATTTCAATGGTGCGAAAGTGCCCGTCGGCCTTGAAGTCCGCTGGCTTGTAGGAAACCGCATACTGGCTGCGCAGCTCATCCTGGATCTCGGCAAACGCGTTGGTCACGTCGCGAAGCTGAAAGGGAAAAAACGCTCGCCCGCCGGTGGCATCCGCAATTCGCTCCAGCTGTTTGTCGCCTGCGCCCTTGGTGCCGCTCACATTGGTGCTGATGACGTAGACCACGACTTCGGCCCGCTGCGCCATTTCAATGGCTTCCTCTCGCGTGACATGGCTTAAATTATCTTCGCCATCGCTCAGCAAAATGATGGCGCGCCGCGTTGGCCCGGACTGCTGCTTCTTCATCAGCTTGTCGCGGCAGGCGTAATAAAGCGCATCGTACAAGGCGGTTCCCCCGCCCGGGCGCAGTTCGCGCACGCCGTGGTCGAGCTTTTCGCTGTCATCGGTGAAATCCTGGGTCACTTCCGGAGTGGCGTCGAAGCCTACCACCATGGCCTGGTCATAGCGCCGGCGCACGATCTGGTTCAGGAATTCGATGGCCGACTCCTGTTCGAACTTGAAGCGGTCGCGCACCGAATTGCTGGCATCGATCAACAATCCCACCTGCAGCGGCAAATTCGCCTCGGCGCGAAAGCTGTGGATTTCCACCGCCGGCTTATTGTCATCGACGATGCGAAAATCATTCTGCTTGAGATCGGTCACGCGCTTGCCGTGTTTGTCGGTCACCGTGAAAACCACATTCACTTCGTTGATGCCCACCCGGATGCGCGGAATGGCTCCGGCGTCAGAAGGGCCGGAATTCTGATCGGATGAATTTGGCGCAGCCGGAGTTCGTTCGGCAGAACTTCGCTCGGCAGAATTTTCCGCCGCCGGCGGTTGCGGCTCCTCAGAAGTCTTTTTTTCCGAGGCAGTGGTCGTGGATTGCGCGGAAGGCGCCGAGCTTGACTCCGCCGCCGGCTCGGTTGCCGTCTGCGCCACGCCGAATTGGCACAGACTTATCCCCAGCAGCACAATCATTGCGCAGCGGGCTGGCCAAACTTGCGGGAAAAAGTCCTTACAGCAAAAGCCCCTCATCTGATGCTTATTATATCCGCAACCGCCCAGGTAGGGGCTAGTCGCGCCGATCCTTGATTATTCACAGCTTTCTGGGGAGATTTTTAAGACTCGATTTTCAAGATTCGATTTTTCTCAGAAACCCCTGCAATTCCTCAGGCAGTTCGCTCGTCAGGGCAATCGCCTGGCCGGTTCGGGGATGGCGGAACTCGAGTTCGGCGGAGTGCAGGAAATTTCGCGGCAAACTGATGACCGCCGACTTGCCGCGCGCCTGGCGCGGAGCGCCATACAGCGCATCGCCTACCACGGGATGGGTCATGGCAGCCAGGTGCACGCGGATCTGGTGAGTGCGTCCGGTATCGATTTTCAGATCGAGCAGGGTGAATTTGCCGAATTTTGTGTCGAGGCGGCGAACTACTTTGTAATGGGTGACTGCGGAGCGGCCGCCTGCCAGCCGCGTGGTCATGCGAGTGCGCCGCACCCGGTCGCGGCTGATGCTCTGGGCGATCGTCCCGGAATCCTTTTTCACCCAGCCATGCACCAGTGCAACATATTTTTTTTTCACCTCGCGCGCGGCGAACTGGGCGCTGAGATTGCGATGCGCCTCATCGTTTTTTGCCACCACAATCAGCCCGCTGGTCTCTTTATCCAGACGATGCACAATCCCCGGCCGCAGCTCCCCGCCCGTCGTCGACAAGCTTTTAAGATGATGCAGCAGCGCATTCACCAGCGTTCCGCGATTGCGCGCATCGTCGGTCGCGCCCGCGCCGGCGTGAACCATCATTCCCGCAGGCTTGTCGATGACCGCGAGATCGTCGTCTTCATAAACAATGTGGAGCGGAATATTTTCGGCGATGGCTTTGAGCGGTGCGCGCTCGGCCTCGCCCAAAATTTTTATGGTTTCGCCGCCGCGCAGTTTCAGCGAGGCTTTCGCGGCCGAGTCGTTCACCAGAACTTTTTCTTCGGAGATGAGTTGCTGCACGCGAGCGCGGCTGATGTGGTCTAGACGCGTGGCGAGAAATTGGTCGAGGCGCTGGCCGGCGTTTTCCGGCGCGGTGGTGATCGTGATGGGAAATGGATCAGACATGCCGTGTCGACAGCGGATGCACTTGTCTGCCGCGCCGTGGCAGTGGAGCGGGAGATCCTTCGCTGCGCCTGAAGAACGGCTGCGCTCAGGATGACGGCGTCGAAAAGGTGGAGTCGGCGCGGACTGCTTCAGGCGCTACGACGGGCCCTTACTCCACCGCGTTCTTTGCAATCACATCCCGGTACCATTCCGCGCTCAGTTTGGGCGTGCGTTTCTGGGTTTTGAAATCGACGTAGTGGATGCCGAAGCGCTTGCTGTAACCGTCGGCCCACTCATAGTTATCCATCAGGCTCCACAGAAAATATCCCTTGATCGGATATCCCTCCGAAGCCGCCCGATGCAGGTTCGCAAGGTGATTGCGCAGATACATCACCCGATCGGTGTCTTCGACACGTCCGTCGGCAGTGACCACATCATCCGCCGAGCAACCATTCTCCGTGATGTAGAGCTCGCGCGGTTTCCAGATGTCGCTGACGTTGCGAACCGCCCAGTAAATCACCTCGGGTGCGATGTAAAGCCAGTCTGAAGCCATGCGCGGAAAAGAAGCCTGCCGTTTTTCAATGACGTAACCCTGAGGTGAGGCATCCGCGCGCACATACTCCGGCGTGTAGACATTGAGGCCGACGAAATCGAGCGGGCTGCCGATGATCTTCATGTCGCCGGCCTCGACCTTGGGGGCATTCGCGCCCTCGCGCTGCAGATAGCCGTCGGTATATTTGCCTTCCATCACCGCCGTCAGGAACTGCGCGTTTCCCTCGCGGGTGGCGCGGTGCGCCGCTTCGATCTGCTCGCGGTCCTCGATCACGGGAACGTAGACCGTGGCATTTTCCGCCAGACCGACCTGCGTTCCGGCCTTCCCGTTGGCGCGAATCGCCTGCACCGCCATGCCGTGAGCCAACACGGCGTGGTGACGAATCTGGTTTACCTGCGCGTCGGGCAGCTTCAGTCCGGGCGCGAAGCTTCCGTCTTGATACCCCTTGTCGGTGAAGCAGACAAATTCATTGGTGGTGAAAAAGTGCTGGACGCGATCGGAAAGCTGCCGCGAAATATATGCCGCGTAATCGCCGAATGCCTTTGCCGTGTCGCGCGATTGCCAGCCGCCGGGCAACGCCTGCGGCAGGTCCCAGTGGAACAGCGTGATGTAGGGAGCGATATTGTTCTTCAGTAATTCGTCGACCACGCGGTTGTAATAGTCCAGGCCCTTAGGATTGGGCTGACCGGTGCCCTCGGGGAAGATGCGCGACCAGGCAATCGAAAAGCGGTAGCACTTCGCCCCCAAATTCCTGAGCAACTGAATATCTTCTTTGTAGAGATGGTAGGAATCGTCGGCGACATCGCCGGTTTCGCCATGAAAAGTCTTTCCCGGCGTGTGCGAAAAAGTATCCCACACCGAGGGCTTGCGGCCATCCGCATTCACTGCGCCTTCGATCTGATAGGAGGCGGTGGCGCATCCCCACATGAAGTTTGCCGGGAATTGCAGCAGGGCCGGCGCGGGCATTTGCGCCCACACGAATCTGGGGAATGAAGCGCTGGCCAGGGCAGCCGCAGCGGTGCCAGCCAGCGTCTTGCCGAATCGGCGACGAGTGATTTTTTTCATGCGGTAATAAGGTTACCACCAGGGCGAGATTACCGGGAAAATCGAACCGTCACGAATTCCGAGCTGGCGAGTCCCAAAATTTCAATGTCACCGGCAGGAGTGAATCACTATCGCGTGGCGCTGACGGGCTGCGCCGTGACGTTCTTCGCCTTGGCCCCCGGCCGCAGCCACCAGATCACGCCGCCGGCAGCGACTAATCCAAGTGCGATCAACTGCGTGCCCGACATGGTGCCGCCGAAGACCGAGCCGCGTCCGGGATCGTCACGAATAAATTCCAGGAAGAATCGCGCCACACCGTAGATGAACATGAACGCGCCAAAGACCTGGCCATCGAATTTTCTGCGCTTCAGCAGCCACATCAGGAAAATGAAATTTGCGAACTCCACCGCCGATTCGAATAGCTGCGTGGGTTCGAGCGGCACGTTCAACGGAGTGCCGGTAATTTGATTGGCCAGCGGATTGGTAAAAGTCACCGCCCAGAAATGGTGAGTCTCTTTGCCGTAGCAGCACCCCGCGGCAAAACAGCCGATGCGCCCGATGGCATGGCCCAGGGCCAGGCCGGGGGCGAAGGCATCGCAGGTTCCCAGCGCGGGCATGTGATTTTTGCGCACGTACCACCAGGCCGCGACAAATGCGGCGAGCAATCCGCCGGAAAAAACTCCGCCAGCCTGCAAAGTTGTGACGCTGAAAATTTCCGACACGTGAGAAGAATAGTAGCTCCACTCGTTGACGATGTAGAGCACCTTTGCGCCTACAATCCCCGCCAGCACCAGCAGAATGCCCAGGTTCCAGGCCTTTTCGCCGTCCAGGCCGAGGCGCTCAGCATTGCGCACGCTGACCCACAAGCCGAGCAGGACTCCCATGGAAACCAGGAAGCCGTAGGTCGGCAGAAAAAATTTCCCGAAATGCACTAATTGCGGATACACAGTTAAATTGGATGCGCGAAAGCTGGGATTTGCTACTTCCACCAGTCTAGCAGGAAATAAAAATTATTCGACCAGGGCGGTCACGAGCGGCGCAGCACTCACGGGTGCGGACACCCTGCGCCACAAATTCAAAAAATCAAGCCGACCCACTGTGCCGTGTGACGGGCCGAGAATGAACCCGTCGGTAGACGTTGGGAACCCGCCGAGACCCTTTAGGCATCTCCGCATGGCGGAGCGTCGCACACCGGATCCTAGTTCGAGTCGAGTCCCCGTTCATTCAGCATTGGTTCAAAAATCGGTTACCGTCATCACCAACCCCGCAGGCCGGCTTTCATTGAGCATGCTAGGAGAACTTCCCATGAATTAGCAATAGGGGGAGTGCAAATAGTTGGCAGACCAGTTGCAACTAAAGTAATGCGGTCGCAGGATTCTCGGCTTGCAACTGCGGCCGCGGGCGCGATGCAAAAAAAGCTGGAAGAAACTACAATCAAGAACACGTGTCCTCCGTATCCCATCGGCCGCCGAGTAGCTTCCTTCGACTTCTACCCAAGGCCGAATTGCATCTGCACCTCGAGGGTGCGATTGAGCCGGCGACTCTGCTCGAACTGCGCGCGCGCCGCGGCGAACGGACCACGCCGGCGGAGATCGATGCGCTTTACCGCTACGCTGACTTCGCCGGTTTTCTTACCGCCTTCAAAAACATTACAGAGCACTTGCGCACGCCCGAGGATTACGAGCTCATCACCTACCGGCTGATGCAGCAACTGAAAGAAGAAAATGTTCTGCACGCGGAAGTGTACGTTTCGGTTGGGGTCTGCCTGTGGCGCAAACAGGATTTTGCAGCCATCTTCGAAGGGCTGGATCGCGGACGGGTTCGCGGCCAACGCGATTTCGGTATTTCGCTTTTGTGGATTTTCGATGCCGTCCGTCAGTTTGGTCCGGAGGCGGCGCAGAACGTGTTCGAGTTCGCGGTTCGCTACTGCGATCAGGCCGTCGCCGGCGTCGGAATTGGCGGCGATGAGCAAAAAGCTCCGCCCGAGCTTTTTCGCGACGCCTACGCATGGGCTGCGGACCACGGCATGCGGCTGACCGCGCACGCGGGCGAAACCGGGCCGCCGGAATCCGTGTGGGGTGCGCTCAACCTGCGGGCTGAGCGCATTGGCCACGGCCTCACCGCGTTCCACGATCCCGATCTGGTCGAAGAGCTCGCCCAGCGCCAGGTCCCGGTGGAAATTTGCCTTACCAGCAACCAGCGCACTGGTCTCTGCCCGAACCTCAACGAGCATCCCGTGAAGAATTATTTCGATCACGGCGTGATGATTACGCTCAACAGCGACGATCCCGCGATGTTCGGCACCACCCTGGCGCGCGAGTATCAGGTGGCGCAGCAAACTTTTGGATTCACTGACGAACACTTGCGCGAGCTGGCCCGCAACTCGTTTGAAGCTTCGTTTCTACCGGCAGAAAAAAAGTTGGAGTTCCTGAATTTGTTCGATGCCGCGGCGGCGAGATAGCGGCCGCAAGAAATCGAGCCTCTGAGGTCCCAACCACTGTGTTAAGCATCGGCATTGTCGCCTGCAGCACCGAGGGAGCCGCGCTTTGCTACCGCTCCATTTCACTCGAAGGGGCGCAGCTTCTCGGCAAGCATGATCATCCCGAAGTCGCGTTGCACTCGCACTCGCTGGCCACATACATGAAGTGCGTTTATGCCAACGACTGGGCTGGAGTGGCGGAACTAATGCTGTGTTCGGCGGAAAAGCTGGCGCGCGCCGGCGCCGATTTTCTGATTTGCCCCGACAACACCATCCATCAGGCCTTCGACCTGGTTGAGCATCGCTCGCCGCGTCCCTGGCTGCACATCGCCCGGGAGGTTGCAAAAGAGGCGCAACGGCATCAGGGCACGCGCCTGGCGGTGCTGGGCACGCGCTATTTGATGGAGGGCCCGGTCTACCGCGAAACGCTAAAGGCCGCCGGCATCGAGCAACGCATTCCCGGCCCCGAGCAGCGCCAACGCATCGATCAGATCATCATGGACGAATTGGTGAATGCGCAGTTTTTGCCGCGCTCGCTGGCCTACTACGTGGAAGTGATCCGGGCGCTGAAAGATGAAGGCTGCGATGCGGTCGTGCTCGGCTGCACTGAGATTCCACTGCTGGTGACGCCGGAATCTTCGCCGCTGCCAACGCTCGATTCGACGCGCTTGCTCGCGCGAGCAGCGGTGCGCAAGGCAGTAGAAGGCTAGCCAGAGCGCTAGTGCAAGGCACATAGAAGACGAGCAAGAACCGTGTGGGAACGGGCGACTCGCCCGTTCAATCGATGCAGGTTGCCTTCTGGTGCCGGAAGAATTCGCAGAGGCTGCGATCAGCAAGCTCCAAGGGAACGCTCATCAGCTCATCCCCTGATTCGGCGCCGCCACTCGCTGCGGAATTTACCCATCGGCTGCAGA
This sequence comes from uncultured Acidobacteriota bacterium, assembly GCA_963756015.1. GTDB lineage: Bacteria > Acidobacteriota > Terriglobia > Terriglobales > Acidobacteriaceae > Sulfotelmatobacter. The sequence continues at coordinate 3,572,333 of CAVWMB010000006.1, read as the reverse complement.
CCGGACTGCACTTCGCGGCGGCTTATGTTGTAATAAATGAATAGTCTCTGAACATGCCGTCTATTCTCACAACCCTGCGCCGCCGCGCCAAAGCCCTGCACCGCAATTTGCGCGGAGCGGCCATGGCCGCGCGCGCTCTGGCCTCGACGGAGCATCCGCTGCTGGCGCACATTATTCCGGTTCGCCGGTGCAATCTGGCCTGCACTTACTGCAACGAGTTTGACGACTTCTCAAAGCCCGTGCCCATGGAAGAAATGTTTCAGCGCATCGACAAGCTGGGGGCGCTGGGCACGGCCGTGGTTACGATTTCGGGCGGTGAGCCCCTGCTGCATCCGGAGCTTGACGACGTCATCCGCCGCATTCGCGCCAACGGCATGATCGCCGGATTGATCACCAACGGATATTTTCTGGTGCCCGAGCGCATCCAGCGCCTGAACCGTGCCGGCCTGGAGTGGCTGCAGATTTCCATCGACAACGTCAATCCCGACGAGGTTTCAAAGAAGAGCCTGAAAGTTCTCGACAAGAAGCTGCAGAATCTTGCCGAGCACGCCGATTTTCACGTGAACATTAATTCGGTGGTAGGCGGCGGAATTTCAAATCCGCAGGATGCGCTGACCATTGGCAAGCGCGCCATCGAACTGGGATTCAGTTCGACCATTGGCATCATTCACGATGGCAGCGGCCAGTTGCAGCCGCTGGGCGGCGAGGAACGCCGCATCTACCATGAGATGAAGTCGATGGAGAAGCGCAGCTTCACCCGCATCCATGCCTTCCAGGACAATATTGCCGAGGGTTTGCCGAATGAATGGCGCTGCCGCGCCGGCGCGCGCTATCTCTACATTTGCGAAGACGGCCTCGTGCACTACTGTTCGCAGCAACGCGGCTATCCCGGGGTGCCGCTCGCGACCTATACCCGCGACGACCTGCGCCGCGAATATCTCACCGAAAAAGGCTGCGCGCCCCATTGCACGGTTTCCTGCGTGCACCAGGTTTCCATCTTCGACGGCTGGCGCGCGCCGCAGCATCCCGCTGCCCCTGGCACCGCTTCGGCAGGCCAGCTGGTTCAAATCAAGTAACGGCGCCGGCAAAAACCAGGATCCCTCGCTTCGCTCGGGATGACAAGAGACGCGCCCGGGCGACAAGAGACGCGCCCGGGGCGACAAGATATGCGCCGGACTCGAGAGCCTTTCATCCGCTACAACTGGAGAGCCCTTCATCCGCTACTTTTCGGCTGTTACTTTTTCGGCTGCGCGCTGGGCGGCAAAATTCCGTTCAGCCGCAAATACTGCGCGGCGGCGGCGTAGTGATCAGACCAGCCACCTGCCAAGATCAACGCGGCCATGGCGCGTGGCGCTCGCCTTCCGCCGAAGAGCTCGATATTGTCTCCCAGCTTGGAGTCGTCCAATTTGCCCAGCGCTTCGGCGCAAAAATCGTAAGAAGCCGTGGCGGCGGCTACCAGCTTATCCTTGCCGTCGCTCTCCTTGGCCTCATCCACTTTCGGCGGGGCCACGTCAGCCGCTTTGGCGCAAAAGGAGTTGTTGAAGCCGATAATGTGGGCGGCGAGATGGGCAAAGGTCATCTGATCGGCCGTGGGTTTGTAATTGAACTTATCGCCGGGCATGGCGCTGAGCGCGCCCAGAGTGTTGCCTTTAGAACGCTGCAACAGAGTGCGCAGCGAACTGGCGACCGGGTCCTTGTTAGTTTCCGCAGCCGCCGAGGAACCTGCGGTTTGCGCCTGAAGCGAACCGGAAGCGGCGCAGACGAAGATAACAAATACAGCCAGAGCGTATTTCACGAGTAGCCTCCTAAAAGTGCTGAACTGCTGCATGGAGGATGATAAACCGTTTACGCCATCCGCGGCGAATGCGCCCGGCGAAACCCGATCGCAACGAGCGAGGCTTTTTTCGGAGCACATCCAAGTTGGGATCAAGTTAAGATCGGGCCAAGTTAAAATCGGGCATGCAGAATGTAACCCCGCTCGCGATCGCAGCGCTGGGCTTGGAACTGGCCCCGGCGGTCGGGTTCGCCTGCGCGGCCGAGCAGATCACGCGCGCTGTTGGCCGCTGGCCTGCCGCGGTGCGCGTGAGTCTTCCCGGGTTGCTGGTCGCGCCTTACCTGCTGGTTTCAATTTCGCAGCGCGTGTTTCGCTGGCAGTGGTTTGCGCTCTATGCGCTGCTGCCGGTGGCAATGGCATGGCTGCTGATGCGCGCCGTTGCTGCCGATCCTGAGCAGCGCGGCGACTGGCGGGACTGGTTCATTCTGCTGCTGTTCGGGCTGGCCGTCGATTTGCGCTGGTTTGACGCCGCCTGGCCGAGCGGCCTGCGCGCGCTGAATGAATTGTTTCTGGTGGATGCGGGCCTGTACGGATTTATGGCGATCCGGCGGTTGAGCGGCACCGGCTTCGATTTTCATCCGCGCTGGAGTGACTGGAAATCCGGCCTTCGCGAACTGGCTTTCGTCGCACCCATCGTTCTTGTCTTGGGACTGGCGCTGGGATTCATTCATCCCCATCGCAACTTGCCGGGAATCGGCGCTGCACTGCTGCGCTGGGTGGGAATATTTTTCTTCACCGCCGTGCCCGAGGAACTTTACTTTCGCGGCTGGCTGCAGAATTTGCTGGAACGCCGCGTCGGGCGCGGGGCGGCGTTAGCCGTTGCGTCGGTGGTCTTCGGGCTGTCGCACTTCAACAAACGCTCCACTCATTTCAATTGGCGTTACGTATTGCTCGCAACCATCGCGGGAATTTTCTACGGGCGCGCCTGGCGCGATCACCGGCGCGTGCCCGCCTCAACCATTACTCACGCCACCGTGGATTGGATTTGGGGTTTATGGTTTTGAAACGAGCGCTCAGCGTCTGACGATCAGGTTCTGTTGGCCATCACTTTGCCCATGAAGCGAGCAACCGATTCCAGTTTCTGCAGATCTTCAGGAGCAAAGTCCGGCCCGGCCGCGGCCAGCCGTGGGGCCTTGCGGCAAACTTGAATCACTCCGATTATTTCTCTATTTTTTCCCGGGATGGGCGCGGACATAAGTTTTTGAATGACCTGATCGTCCAGTCCGATGTCACCCAGCTTGACCAGTTCAAAAACGCTGAAATGCTTTACTTCCGCGAAGCCGTTGAAAAGCTCCGCCTCTCTGGTGCGCGCGGTGCGGGCCGCTACCGCGGAACTCGAAAGCGGAATCGCTCCCGCGGTTCTTAACTCGGGCGGATAGACAAAGTTCAGCAGACTTCCGCTCAACTCCAGCAGCGCGACTTCCGTTTTCCTCACGCGAAATATCTGGGCCACGCAGGCGCAGAGCGAGTCCGGCGTAGTGTCGGACGAATCCAGGCTCGCAAGTTGTTCGACTTCCCACATCGCTCCAGAATGCCTGCGCCGTCCGCGCCGGGCAAGGTAACTAACGTGCCTTCGGTTTCTCTTTCTGATTCAGCGAGTTAAAGGCGTCCCGTGGTAACGCAAGTATCCCAGCCCCACGCGCAGGTGATGATGAAGCGCGTCTGGCACGCAGATAGCGAAACCCAGGCCGAGCAATCCCTGCGCCAGGCCAAGAGCCCACAGATTGTGGTAGCGGCAAAACAGCGCGCACGACACGACGCCCCACACCAGGGTTGCCGCGACAAGCACGAGATTAGGCAGGTGCGCGGCGGCGAAGAGCGTGCCCGCAAGAGCCACAGCCGCAGATTCACTCGCGAGCAGCCGCAGCAGGCGGTCCATGAAATAGTCCTGCAGAAGAAATTGCTGGTAGAGAGTCCACAGAACATAACCGGAAACGTGAGCGAAATCCGACTTGTAGAGCGGGTGCAGCGTGCCGAATTTCGCCGCGGCGAAAACGCTCACAGCACAGAGCGCGAAGGCAGCGGGCAGAATCCATAGGGAGCGCATCAGGCCGCGCATTCCAAGGCCCAATTCATCTCGCGTTTGCCGGCGCGCCACCACGATGAACAATGTCACCAACAGGGCTACGGGAGAGAAAATACGCTGCAGGTGTTCGGGCATCCAGATGACGCCAACAATCGCACCGTAGCCAATCATGAGCTCGACCAGGTCGCGGCGGCCGGCCAGTAGGCGGGACATGTGAAAAGTATGGCACAGGCGCTGCCGAGCTTCGCGCGGCGGACAGCCGAGGGCGGCATGAGCTTCTAGACGGCGACTTCCGGCGTCGCCTTCAGCAAAGAGCGCGTGTAGGCGTGCCGCGGACGCTCGGTGATTTGCCCGCTCTCACCGACTTCCACAATTTTTCCCCGATACATCACGGCGATGCGAGTCGAGAGAAAACGCACCACCGGCATCGAGTGCGAGATAAAGAGATAAGTCAGCCCAAAATCGCGCTGCAGTTGCGCCAGCAGGTTGACGATTTGGGCGCCGACGCTCACGTCGAGGGCGGAGACCGGCTCATCCGCCACGATGAATTTAGGACGCAGGGCAAGAGCGCGGGCGATGCCGATGCGCTGGCGCTGCCCTCCGCTGAATTCGTGGGGAAAGCGCGGCAGAATGGATTCGTCAAGTCCGACCGCACGAATCAGTTCGAGCACCCGGGCACGACGTAGGCGTCCCCTATTCCCACGTTTCGCAAAAGCGAGGGCTGGAGCGCCCTCGGTGGTGCTGATCCCGCCGCCCGCAGCACCCACCCCATGAATGATCAGCGGCTCGGCGACAATGTCTTCAACGCGGTAGCGGGGATCGAGCGAGGCAAAAGGATCCTGAAAAATAATTTGCATATCGCGCCTGAGCCGGCGCATTTCGCCACGCCCGGCGGCGAGAAGGTCGTGGCCTTCAAAGTGAATACTGCCGGAAGTGGCTTCGACCAGCCGCAGGATCAGCCGCCCCAGCGTGCTTTTGCCGGAGCCTGATTCGCCCACCAGGCCGAGGGTTTCGCCGGCATGGATGTCGAGCGAAACATCGTCGACCGCGCGCACTTCACTCGCGCCTCCGGCGCTTCCTCCCAGCATGGAGCCGGCGCGCGAATATATCTTGGTCAGATTGCGGATCTCAACCAGAGCCATCGCTTTTTCCAAAGTTCTAAAGCGTGAAACAAATTCAACTATTGCGATGCAATCATCGGCACAGCGGCCAGCGCGGCCAGCAAGCCCACGAACTTCCAGCGCGTAAAATGCTCCTTCAAAACAATGCGGGCGAGCAACACAGTTACCGCGGGATACAGGGATGAGATCACCACCGCCTCGTCCAATCGCCCGGTCTGGCTGGCCAGAACAAACAGTATGGTCCCGAACGAGTCGATGCACCCAACCAGCACGCCCCACCGCAAACCCGAGGGAGTGATCTCACGCAAACGTCCCTGCCCCAGCACAATCAATCCAGTCACCAGCAGGCCACCGACGCGACTCAAGGTCGCCATCCATAACGCGGAGCCCTCGCCGGCCTGGCGGATGCAAAGATAGAAACCGGCGAAGCCAATCCCGGCAAGCATGGCCAGGCCGATGCCTTCGGGCTTGTTGCCATCTTCCGCCCGGGTGATCAGCCAAAGTCCCGTCACCGCTAGAGCAAAGCCGATGACCGGGATTTTTCCGGGAAAGCCCTCGGTGAATATGGAAAAAATCGTCGGAATCGCGGCACTCAAAACCGCGGCAACCGGCGCGGTTAATCCCATTCTTCCCGAAGAAAGCGCGCGATAAAAGATGGCGAGAGAAGCTCCTCCGGAAATTCCGCCCGCCAGCGCCCAGGCAAGGCTGCGTCCTGTAAGCATGGGAGCGTGGCTGGCCAGGGCCAGAATCAACATCAGAATCAGGCCGCCGAAATTTACCACGCTGGTAAAGACAAACGCATTGGCGCGCCGGGTAGCGTAGCCGCCCAGAAAATCGCTGGTGCCCCAAGTCAGCACTGTAGCCATGCCGTAAGCGGCGGTAGCGAATTGGGGAGTTGCGGACACGTTCGACGAGAGTACCACGCTGCGAAATACAAACCGGTTCGCCCTCTGGGCCGCGGTTGCCAGTCCGCGCCACTGTCCCGATTGGCGGCGGTGTTGTTGCAGGCCGCCGAGCCTGATACGCTGAGGATGTGATCAGCGGCACATCACGCATTTCCACTTTCTTGCAGTCTCCGCACGAGGAAGAAAAGGAAATATGGTTTCAAACAGGCTTTGCCATCGCTTCGCAATATTTCTATTAGTGATTATGCTAGCGGGAACCATGTCGGCAAAAACCAGCGTCAGCAAGCGGGCCTTCGGGCACATGCCGGATGGGACGCAAGTGGATTTGTATTCCTTGAACGATGGCAAAATCGAAGCCGGCATTATCACCTACGGCGGAATTGTGGTTTCGCTGCGCACCCCCGATCGCAACGGAAAGCTCGACGATGTGGTGCTGGGCTGCACTTCGGTGGAGGCTTACATCGCGCAGACTGCGCATTTCGGCGGGCTGATCGGCCGCTATGCCAATCGCATTGCGCATGGAACCTTCCAGCTTGACGGCCATACTTATTCCATCCCAAAAAATGATGGCGACAACGCTCTGCACGGCGGGCCAGTCGGGTTTGACAAAGTGCTGTGGACCGCCAAAGAAATTCCGAACGGAATCGAGCTCACTTATGTGAGCAAGGATGGCGACCAGGGTTTTCCCGGCACTCTCACCACAATCGTCCGCTACACGGTGAACGGCGGCGCGTTGAGAGTCGAATATTCTGCGAGCACCGATAAAGATACGGTCGTCAACCTGACCAGCCACTCCTATTTCAATCTCGCCGGACAGGGCAACGGTGACATTTTGCGGCATGTGTTGAAAATCGATGCTTCCCGCATGACGCCGGTCGACGCGAATCTTATTCCCACCGGAGAGCTGAAGTCCGTCGCGGGCACGCCATTCGATTTTCGAACTCCGCATGCCGTGGGAGAGCGCATCGATGCCGACGATGCTCAGTTGAAGCTGGGGCACGGGTACGACCACAATTTCGTGCTGGACCATGCCCCGGGACATTTTTCTGAGGCCGCCGAGGTGTATGAGCCGACTTCGGGAAGAATTTTGCGCGTGCTCACCGATCAACCCGGCGTGCAGTTCTACACCGGAAACTTTCTCGATGGTTCGATCACCGGAAAAGAAGGCCGGGTCTACAAACGTCGCTACGCGCTTTGCCTGGAGACGCAGCACTTCCCGGATTCCCCGAACCATCCCAGCTTCCCTTCCACCGAATTGAAGCCGGGACAGAAATTTCACAGCCTGACGGTGTATGAGTTCAGCGCCGGCACCAGGTAATCCGCGTCCAGGCAGCAGAAGAAATCGAAGACGAGTTCAAAGAAAAGTCAGAAGCGGGCTGAAGAAAAGCTCGCAGGCGAGTCCAAAGAAAAGCTCGAAGCATTGCCCCGGCGGAATCGGCGTTGTGCCGTTATGCCAGGGCGGGCGATTCCATTGCGTTAACCACGCCCTCCAGATGGGCCAGCATCTCCGCAATCGTGAGCGAGTACATTTCCCGGCCCAGGCCCTCGCCCGCTTCCAGCGCCGACTTCAGATAGTGTCCGGCAATTTCGACCGCCAGTGAGTCGGTTATCATCTTGCCCGTGCGTTTTTTGTACTCCACCCAGCCGGGATGCGGCAGCGCCACCCAAACGGTTTTTCCATCGACCAGAAATTTGATATCGACGGCATCAGCGTGGCGTGTGGCAATGGCCACGATCAGCGCCTGATACACGCAGTGCACGGGCTTTTTCGTCCAGCGGTCCGTGGCAGTGAAGTCCTCAAACATAACTAGCAAAACTATAGCGGACCAATGCGACCTGAGCAAATGCTCAGACTGCGCCGCTCGCTCGGCTCAGCCGCAGGCTAGCCGCCGGCGATGGCTCCAATAATAAGAAACGGCTCTTTGCCCGAGGCCACGGCATCGGGCAGCGGAGCGTCGGGCGCCTCATGCGACAGATCTTCCTCGCAGGCGAAAAACCGCAGGAACGGCCGGCGTTGTTGCGTGTCGTGATCGCGAATCGTGCCCCGCAGCATGGGATAGCGAGCCTCCAGCGCGTCGAGCACGGAGCGCTGGGTTACCGGCCCTTCGAGTTCGATCGACACTTCAGCGCCGCTGTGAGCCAGCGTTCGCAAATGTTGCGGCAGTATGATTCGGATCATCCTAGCTCCGCCGCGTCAGTTCGGTCATGCCAGCGTCTGCACTTCCACCGAGAGTACGGCCGGAAGGTCGCGAACAATCGGATTCCAGCTATCTCCGGAGTCGGCCGACGCGTAAACTTGACCACCGGTCGTGCCGAAATACACCCCGCACTTGTCGAGGCGGTCAATGGCCATGGCGTCGCGTAATACGTTCACATAGCAATCTTTTTGCGGCAGACCTTTGGTCAATGGCTCCCACTCGTTTCCTCCGGAACGGCTGCGGAACACGCGCAACCGGCCCTCCAGCGGAAAGTGCTCGCTGTCGCTTTTGATCGGAACCACGTAAATGGTTTCCGGTTCGTGCGCGTGTACGTCGATCACGAATCCAAAATCAGTGGGCAGGTTGCCGCTGACTTTTTGCCAGGAATCGCCTGCGTCGTCGCTGCGCATTACGTCCCAATGCTTTTGCATGAACAACACGCCCGGGCGGGAGGGGTTCATCGCAATGTGGTGAACACAGTGGCCGACTTCAGCCGTGGGGTTCGGAATATATTTGGAATAGAGCCCGCGGTTAATCGGCTTCCACATCTTGCCCCCATCGTCGGTGCGGAAGGCGCCGGCCGCCGAGATGGCAATATAAATCCGCTCCGGATCGCTGGGGTCGAGGATGATGGTGTGCAGGCACATTCCCCCTGCGCCCGGCTGCCAGTGCGGGCCCGTGGCATGGCCGCGCAGCGCGGGAAGTTCCTGCCAGTTCTCCGCCCCATCGGTCGAGCGGAACAAGGCCGCATCTTCCACGCCGGCGTAAACCGTGTCGGCATCGGTGAGTGAGGGCTCCATGTGCCACACTCGTTTGAACTCCCACGGATGCTGGGTGCCGTCATACCACTGGTGCGTGGTCAGCGGCTTGCCCGTTTCAGAAGATGTGTCGTAAGCGAATTTATTGCTCTGGCTCTTCGGCGGTCCGGGCGCGGCGGGTTCGCCGGCGGGCGTTCCCGGCTGATGCCAGGTTTTGCCGCCGTCATCGGAGCGCTGAATCAATTGCCCGAACCATCCGCTGGATTGCGATGCGTACACTCGATTCGGATCCACCGACGAGCCCTTCATGTGATACATCTCCCAACCGGCGAAATGAGGGCCGCTGACGTCCCATTTCTCGCGCTTCCCATCCGCCGTCAAAACAAACGCACCCTTGCGGGTTCCCACCAGCACTCGTACTTTGCTCATGCTGCGCTCCTCTGCTCGCTGTTGCAGGCGAACCTGTTACGAACGAATGATGCGGTACGCCCATCCAAAACTTCCAGAGGCTAAGCGTACCGCAAATTATAGCTGTCTTACGCTGCCTTCTTGGTCTGACCGCGCATCTGTTTCATCATCTGACGCATTGCCTCGACATGGCCAGGCGAGCGCTTCTCGACCCAGACTTCATAACGCTGCGCGGCGCGCTCGAGGTGTGCGAGGAATTGCTTGTTCTGGAAGCGCTCGCGCATCTGCGGGACCACAGCTTTGACGCTTTCCCAAACGCCAAAAAACTCGCCGGTGGTCTCAAAGAACAGATCTTCATGAAGCAAACCGTAGTTGAGCATAGCGCAGGCCTGCTCCCAGTAGCTGAGCACCATCATCGCGAACGTTCCTCCCTCCGTTCCGGGAGCGGCAATTCGCATCGCATCATCGACATTTTCGACGATATAGTTTTTGAAGAACCAGTCCCGCGCCTGCCGCAGCCGCGCCTCGCGGCGTTGTTCGTAGATCTGCATGTGAAGTTGAGCCTGTTCGTGAGTCGGTCGTGTTTCCATCGGTACGTCTCCTTAATTTGATTTTGTTTTCTTATGAAGTGACTTCCGTATGAAGTGACGGACGGAGCGGTTTCATCTTTGCCTTTCCATTCTTGTTTTTATGGGACCATCTCCATCGGACGATATTTCTATCAGACGATTGCCAAGTCCATCGGATAGCTCAATCGAAGCGGTTTAGTGCGAGGGCTCGCCTCGCATTGGAATCACAATGACCAGAGTTCAGTTTCAGCTCGGCTTTTCGCAGTTAATCATCCACGGAATGCCGAACTGGTCGACGAGCATAGCAAATCGCCTGGCCCAAAATGTCTCCTGAATCGGCATTTGCACACTTCCGTTTTCTGACAAGATGCGGAACAGGCGGTCTGCCTCCGCCGGATCTTTCAAGTTCAGGCTGACGGAAAAGCCCTGCGGCTTGTGGTAATGTCCCGGCGGCGCGTCGGAAGCCATCAGCACCTGGTCGCCGAGGGTTAAGCGCGCATGGAGGATTTTCTTACGCCACTCCGGGGGAACCTGATCGGCGGCGGGCGTGCCCTCATGGGTCATCATGGCGTCGATGTTGGCGCCCAGCGTCTTCGCATAAAACTTAAATGCCGCCTCGCATTGGCCGTTGAAATGAAGATAGGGATTGATTTGCATGGTCGCTCTCCTTGAATGAAGTAGAAAGGTTTTCTTTACGAAACTTTATAATATATAACTTGCGAATTGCAAGTGATCTTCGATAAAATATTTTTATGCCCAGGAAGCCTAAGCCGAGACGCAGGTCGGCGTGTCCGCTGAACGCTTCCGTGGAGATGCTTGGCGACCGCTGGTCCCTGTTGATTATTCGCGACATGATGCTGCGCCAGTTTCGAACCTACACGGAATTTATGGACTGTTACGAAGGCATCGCCACCAACATTCTGGCGGATCGTCTGCGAAAACTGACGGCTTACGGAATTATCAGACCGGAGGCGGACCCCTCCGATGGGCGCAAGCTCACCTACCGGCTCACCGAGAAGGGAATCGATTTGGCTCCGGTGCTCACCGAGATGGTGCTGTGGGCGGCGGCGCACGAAGAAACCGGCAACCAGGAACTGGTGAAGCGAATGAAAGCGGATAAAGAAAAATTTCTGGCTGGCGTACGGCAACGCTGGGCCGCGCACCGCTAGAAGCATTCTGCAGGCCGCGCGCGGCGCGGCTTGGTTTCGGGTAACCAGGCTTTGCTTCGAGTAACCGGCCTTCAAGTAAGATGGTTCGGTGCCCAAGCGGCTCTCCCTACGTGAGAAACTCACCGTTGTTCGCGCCCACCACCTGGAGAAATTACCCTGGCTGGTCCACGGATTTTCTACACGCGAGGGCGGATTTTCGAGTGTCTACGGCGGGGGTTCGCTCAACCTCGGATTCACCAAAGACGATGCCCAAGCTTCGGTTGTCCGCAACCGGGCAGCGTTTGTGCGGGAGGTTGGCGCTCTTACCGGCAAGAATGCCTGGCCGCTGATTACTCTGCGGCAGGTTCACTCCGACGTGATTCATCGCGTCGACTCGCCCGCGGCGCAGCAACTTGCCGGCGATGGCCTGATTACGGCGGCGCCGGAATTGTTGCTCGGCATTCAGACCGCCGACTGCCTCCCCGTCATTCTGGTTGACCCCAAGCGGCGCGCCCTGGGAGTTTTTCATGCCGGCTGGCGGGGCACCAACAAGCGCATCGTTGAAAAGGGAGTGGGGGAGATGCGTCGCTGCTTCGGCAGTCGGGCTCGCGATCTCAAGGCCGCCATCGGCCCCGGCATTCATGGCTGCTGCTATGAAGTGGGCGCGGAAGTTCGCGAGCAGTTCGAAAGCCAGTTTGCCTACGCCGCGAAACTGTTTCGCGAGGCCGAGGTGATCGATCCGGTGCGCGAAAAATATCCCATGCTTTTTCTTACGGCGCGCCCGCCGGGTCACAGTGTTCTGCCCAAGAAAATATTTCTCGACCTGGTGGAAGCCAATCGCCGGCAACTTCGCGCCGCCGGTGTGCCGGAAAAAAATATCGAGGCCTCGCCTCTGTGCACGAACTGCCGCACCGACCTGTTATTTTCCTACCGCGCCGAACAAGGCAAGACCGGGCGCATGATGGCGGTGGTGGGAATGCGAAAAGGAAAGACGAACTGAAGAGTGAGATGCGGGAAGGCTGCAGCGTTCTGACTTCTGCGCTCTTCTACACCGAAGGCGGAGCCGCTGCGGGCGCGGGAGTTGTCGGCTCCGCGGCTCCGTCATTCACCAGATCTTTCAACTCTTTGCTGGGTTTGAAAAACGGAATTTTCTTGGCCGGAACCTCAACCTTCTCGCCGGTCTTGGGATTGCGCCCCATGCGCGGTTTGCGCTGCCGGGTTCGAAAGCTGCCGAAGCCGCGTATCTCGATTTTGTCGCCCGCGCGCAACGATCGCACCACGCTATCAAAAATGGTCTCCACAATTACTTCGCTGTCTTTGCGTGTAAGCTCCGCCAAACGCGAGACTTCATCGATCAGATCGGCTTTGGTCATAGTTCCTCTTTGCTCCTCGCCGTAAGTCGCGCCGACGCTGGGTTCAGCCCGGCAACCTGCATAACCTTCTCAAATTTCAGGGGTTTTGCGCAAGTGTCGCCCACACGGGAAGACGATGTTCGCCTCCCCAATGCGTTGCCCGCTACTTCCACAGATAATAAAACCCAACCTGTTGCTCGAGCATTTTCTCGCGGGTCGGAATATATTTCGAGACGTCGCCCAGCAGCAGATCGAGCAGCGTCGTCCGATTCTTCTCGGGATGCACCAGAGTTGGCTCGCCTGAAATTCCAACCGATTTCGCGGTGTCTTTCACCGCCGCTTCAAAGTCGCCCACTTTATCGATCAGTTTCATCGAGAGCGCTTCTTTTCCGGTCCACACCTTGCCGTTCGCAATCGCCCTCACATCCTCCACCTTCAGGCCCCGTCCGTCGGCGACCGCCTGAATGAACTGTCCAAACATATTATCGATCAGCGATTGCATATAGGCCTGCTCTGCCGGAGTGAGGTCGCGGGCCGGATTGCCGGTATCCTTAAATTCTCCGGTTTTGATGACTACACTTTTCAGCTTGGCCCACTTCAGCAGGTCGCCATAGTTCATCCATTCGGCGATCACGCCGATCGATCCCACGATGCTGCCCTGGTCGGCATAAATCTTGTTCGACGCCGACGCAACGTAGTAAGCGCCGCTGGCGCCCACCGTCTCCACGGAAACCACAACTGGCTTCTTTTTCTCCTCGCGGATGCGCTTGACCTCGCGGTAAATTTCCTCCGAGGCGGCCACGCCCCCGCCCGGCGAATTCACGTGCAGGATGATGGCCTTGATGGAAGAGTCATCGGCAAAACGTTTCAGTTCGCCAACCACCGGCTGAGGCGAAAGAATCACTCCCTCCAGGTCGACCACTCCAATGCGGTCGCCAAATCCACCGAAGCCCTCTTCGTTGCCGCCGGCGTGCAAGGTCAGATAAACCAGGGAAAACGCGGCCAGCACAAAAAGAAAAAACGCTCCGCCACCAATCAGAATCCAGAGCAGAGTGCGGGATTGTCGTTCAGGCATTGAGAAAGTTTAGCACCCCGCCGACCGGAGCGTGAGCACCTTTAAGGCTTCGCGCCGCAGGGCGAGTTCGACTGGCGTGCGGCAGACGCACTCTCCATCCGCATAGACCTCAAGGGGAGTTCCGGTTTCCACTCTCAGGTGGGCGGCTTGAAAATATTTCACTTCGCGAATGCCCAGGTGGCGGCCAAAGTAAACCGTGGGGAGCAGGCACGCCAGTTTGAAGGGATCGATGCCGGCAACCACGCAGACATCAAGTTGTCCATCCTCCGAATTCGCATGAGGCGCAATCTTCATGCCGCCGCCATAGGTCGATGTGTTGGCGAAGGCCGCAAGCATGGTGGGCTGATCGCTGCGGATCGTCCAGCCCCCGGCTCCATCCGACGTAGAAATTCTCACGGCGACTGGAGCAAAGCCAAAAATTGTGGGAAGCAGCGTCAGCGCGTAGCCGCCGTGTCCGCGGAGCCAGCGCGGCAGTGCATTGGTGCGACGCGCGACTTCGCCATCGAGCCCCAGGCCAGCCACGCTGCAGAAATAATGTTGAACACCAGGTGTCGAGTTGCCAGAATACTCAGACGCCGGCGCCCCGGCGCTCAGTGGCGTGATGACTGCGAGATCAATGGCTCGCACATTCTCTTGCGTGGAACAAAATCGCCGCCAAGCCATGACCGCGTCGCCGACACTGCGAAGGCCCAGGGCGCGGGCAAAATCATTGCCGCTGCCCGTGGGCACAACCAGAACCGGCCAGCCCAGCTTCACAAGCAAGCTCAGGTAACGGTGGATGGTTCCATCTCCTCCGAACAGCAGAATGACGTCTGACGGATCAGCCGCGTCAGGAATCCCCACGCACCATTGGATGGATTCATCGCTTTGAAAGGGCTTGAGATTCTTGACAGAACACCCCAGCCCGAAGATGGCGGCAGCGCGCATGTGCGCGCTTGAGAGTAGCAGAGTTCGAGGGGACCATAGAAAAGCGATGTGGCAACTGCTATGCGGGGCGAAGCCCAGTGCTTTATTGAATCATGACGATTTCATCGTCGGACCATATGGATTCACAAATGGCTTCTTCCACAACCACCGATGACCTGAATTTCATTTGCTTCCCGAAGCCAGCACTACCGCAGCTCCGAACTCAATGTTCTGCCCGCGCACATATTTCCCGACCGCCGCATGCACCTCGGCATGGATCTGCGGCCACTGCTCCGCAGGCACTCGATCCAGCATGGGGCGGAAGGGAACCGCCACTGCCTGCGCCTGTTCCCACACCTCTTCGGGCGTCCCCGGCCAAGTCCACGGCACGGTTTTCGACTCTTCCTGCACGTTGCGGAAGCCGGCGCGCCGCAGCACTTCCGAAAGGCTTCCCGGCGCAGCAAAGCGAAATGGATCGGCGCCTCCAGACGCCATCAAAGGCCCACCCACGTGCCGGTGGACTATGCCCATCATGCTCTGCCAATAAGGTTGGTCGAACGGTCCCCATGCCAAAAGACAGGCGCGAGCCTGCGGGCGCAACACCCTGATCAGCTCGCGCATGGCAAGATCGATATCGTGGAAAAACATCACGCCGAAGCGCGAAGAGGCCAAATCAAAACTGTTGTCGGCGAAAGGCAGCGCGTGAGCATCGGCCTGCCGCGCGACAAAGTTCTCCAGTCCGCGCTCCCGCGCCCGTGCCTGGGCAATCTTTAGCAGTTCGGTGCTCAGATCAAGAGCGGTCACCTGCCCCTCGGCCCCGACGCGCCCGGCGATGCTGATGGCGGGTTCGCCCGTTCCACTGGCCAGGTCCAGTACTCGCATGCCGGACTGGGGCGCCGCATATTCCACCAGCGCATCCGTCACCGCCCTGCCCATCTTTGCCGACTTCGCTTTCCATTTGTCGGAGGCGATCAGGCGGTAAGAGTTGCCCCAGCTGGGTTCCGCCTTCACTAGACCGTCTTTGAACGAGGTTGTCAAAATCTTCAATCTCGGAAAAGCTGGCGTTCCACTGCCTTAGGCTCTCTTGCCGCGACGAGCGGCGGGGGTTCGCTTGTGGATTGTGGTTTTTTTCTTGGCCGGGATCTTCGCCTTCTTTTTCTTTGCAGCCGGCTTCTTTGCAGTCAGCTCCGAAGGCTCCAGACGCCTGGCGGTTTTCCACAAACGCTCCAGATCGTAAAACTTCCGCGCCTTCTCTGAAAAAACGTGCACCACAAAATCAACGTAGTCCACCAGGACCCATTCGCCCTGCCGATATCCCTCGACCTGCGCCGGCCGCACTCCAGCCGCTTTAAGCCGCAGTTCCACTTCATCCGCAATCGCCTGCACCTGCCGCGGATTGGTGCCGCTGCATAGCACAAAGTAGTCGGTAAACGCTCCCGACCCCTTTTCCATTTCAAGGATCGAAAGCTCTTCCGCTTTCTTGTCCAGGCAGGCCTGGATGGCCGCCGCTACCTGTTGCTTCAGCTCATTTTTTTTCATGCAGAGAATCGGTCGTTGATATTTTGATCGTTGGTCGTTGGTCGTCAGCCGTTGGTCGTCGGCTTTTGATATAAGCGCGTCGGGTGTGGTGTCTTCATTGTAATTGTAAATCAGAGCTGCATTTCCGCGTGTTGGTGCGGCGCCGGCGTAAACGTTGGCAAAAGACGAATTGCCGACGACCGATGACCGACGACCGCAACGACTACCGACCCCGATAAAGCCCCACTTTCTTAATGTAATTTGCAACAATCGGATCGACGAAGCGCGTCAGGGGCTTGCCCGCGCTTACCGCTTCGCGAATCGCCGTCGAGGAAATCGGTTGATACACCTCTTCCAGCAAGTGAATGCTCACACCGCGCAGCACCAGATCCCCGGTGGCCGCCTGTTTGTGAAACGGAGTTGTCACTTCGGTCCGCGGACGCAGACTCGCGGGCAGCGCATTGGCCACATCCGCCAGCGAAAATCCCGGCCTGCTGGCAACCAGAAATTCGCACTCGCGAAACAATGCTTCAGCCTCGCGCCATTTCGTAATCTCGGCAAACGCATCAATGCCGATCAGCAGAAAAAGCCGGTCCGCTTTTTTAAACGTCCGCTTCAGACGCTTGACCGTATCGATGGTGTAGTTCGGCTTCGCCCCTCGCGCGTTGTCTTTCCCCCCGCCGCCAGAGGCGCCGTCTTCCGGAGCTTCCAGCAGCGAGGGCTCGAAATCCTTCTCCTGAGCGGTAGCCAGGGCCGTCATGGCATAGCGGTGGGCAAATGGCGACAAAGGCTGCCGCTGCTTGTGCGGCGGTATGTTGGCAGGCACGAAGAGAATGCGCGAAAGCTTGCAACGCTCTTGCGCCGCGCGCGCCAGCGCAATGTGCCCGCGATGGATGGGATCGAACGTACCGCCGAAGAGGCCAATATTCATGCGCAACTAGTGTCTTTGTTTGCCGGCTTACTTGGCAAGCTCGGCTTTTCGCTCTGGCATCTTGAGCGCAGCCCAAGCCGTACCCTGGTATCTGGCGAACGCTGAAAGTTGCCCTACTTCAATCCGAACAGGCCGAGTACAACCGTCGCCACCATCACCAGCAGGACGATCAGCGTCACGCCTACGAACTTACGATCCCGATCAACCGCGAGCGCGCACATCGACACGATCACCCTGGTGACCGGCGTCAGGATCAACAACGCCGTAGCGATCAGCATAATCACGGTTGGATCGAACGAGCGGATCCCCTGCACAATCACCCGCCAGTGATAATGCTGCCTGATCCACTCCGGCGTCAGCGGGACAAACTCCGGCCGCAGCAGCGCGCGCACAATCGCCATCACGAACAGGCCCGTACTAATCAGCATCCCGCCGAGCAATACCTTGTAAACATCCGCGTAGACGTTCAGTTCCTCGCCATTGCCCGGTTTTGGCTTGTTATCGTGATTTTCCATTTACGGTTATCCCAAACTCGGCAGGTGCACATGGAAACCCAGGTCCAGTCCCTTTGCCAACATTTCGTACGCCAGGTACAGCATCAATATCGCAAGCAGCCATTTCAGCCACGCGCTATGCAGCCGGTTCATGATGAGAGTTCCGACGGTCGCGCCGGCCGTGGTCCCCACCGCGATCGGTCCCACCACCAGGAAATGGATCAGCCCTGCCAGGAAGAATAAGATCGAGCTTACCGCCGCTGTCACCCCAATCATTAATTTGCTGGTCCCAACCGCCGCTTTCATGGGGACATTCATATAGCGATTCATGCCAGAGACTTTCAAGACCCCGCCCCCGACTCCCAGCAAGCCAGAAGCAATACCCGCCAGGTAAGCGACCGAGGCGCCCGCCGGCACACCATTCACCACATATTCCACATCTCGCTTGGCCGCTTCGTCGTAGTAATCGCCGCGGAGCTGAAGCCAGGCCGAGAAACGGTCCGCTCGGGCATGGGCGAATCCGCCGGCCTTGATGCGCTCGTCATCAAGATTGCGGGTCGAAAAAGCGGAATATGCCATGTACCCGAGCATCGCCGAAAAAATGAGCTGCATTGTCCAATCCTGCAGATAAAGCGCCAGGATGCTGCCCGAAAGCGCTCCCACAGTAGTGAAGATTTCGAGAAACATTCCCAGCCGCAGGTTGGTAATCCGCTGGTCGACATACGACGATCCGCCTGCATTCGAGGTCGCGATCACCGATACCACACTGGCCGCGACCGCAATTTTCATAGGCAGATGGAATAGCAGCACCATCGCCGGCACCAAAAAGATGCCGCCGCCCACCCCCAGCAGCGCTCCCAATAGCCCGGCAAGGCAGGACGCGCCAAACAACAGCAGCACGAAGCTATAGGAATACTGCATTCGCTAAGTTGGTTGATAACCGCTGCGAAAAAGTGAATGCCTTAAAAGTGAATGTGTTTGAACAAAAAGCCTACCCACCCATAATGGCAAACGAAGCGCATCCGGTCAAAACCACTCCCAACCAAGTTAAAAGTCTCCGGATGCAGGGGGTCACTTTCTGGGTTCCCCCCTGAATGAGAAGGCCAGGCATTGTCCGAACGGCCATTGACAGCTTGTCTACCTGGTCATGCCATCGGTGGCAAACGAGAGCAGCGCCTCCGGGAATCTGGAATGAACTCCTGTAATCTCGCACGTCCACAGGCTCAGGATTAGCATCCGTTAATGCGGGTACCCTTCCCCCTACTTCGCATTCAACCGACTCGTGCGCCCATCCTGCGCTACGGTGTAGCCGTCCTCAGCACGACGCTGGCGCTGATCCCGGCTTTACTGCTTCCCAACATCGCCGAAAGCCGCCTCGCCGTCTTCGCCGTCGCCGTGATGGTGAGCGCCTGGTATGGCGGCTGGAAGCCAGGATTGGTGGCCACATCGTTTGCCCTCACCGTAAGCGCCTACTTCTCGTTCTCCGGAGAACACACGCCCGCTCAGTTTCGTTCGACCATGATCCGGTTGACGCTCTTCGTTTTGCTCGCCATCCTGATCTGCTGGTTGAATGCCGCCTTGCGCGCTGCCCAAGAGAACTTGCTGCACTCCGAAATGAATTTCCGCTCGCTGGTCACCAACGCGCCTTATGGAATTTGCCGTTGCGATTCAGCGGGAAAGCTTCTGGATCTCAACCCCGCGCTCCTGGCCATGCTGGGATACTCCTCGGCCTCCGAGCTGCTCGGAACCCATTTGGGAGAACTGTACACAGACACCCAGCACTGGTTCGCACTGGCGGACAACTTACGTGAGGCTGCTCCCTTTAACGGACTGATTGTCGACTGGAAGCGCAAAGACGGCAGCGGCACGGTGGTTCGGGTTTCCGGCCGCACTGTCTCCGACGGCGGCGAAGGCAAAACCTTCGAACTGTTTGCCGAAGATGTCACGGAGCGCCGCGCCCTAGAGCAGCAACTGCAGCAGTCACAAAAAATGGAAGCAGTGGGAAGACTCGCCGGCGGCGTGGCTCACGATTTCAACAATCTGCTGATGGTCATCTCGGGCTACTCGGAATTCCTGCTCGATCGCCTTGGTCCCGACCCCGCGCTGCGCGCTCCGGCGCAGGAGATTGCCAGCGCCGCAGGCCGAGCCTCCTCGCTTACCCGCCAGCTCCTGGCCTTCAGCCGCAAGCAGATGCTGGCTCCGAAGATTCTCGATCTGAATGGCGTGGTCACCGAGAACCTGAAGATGCTCACTCGCATGATCGGCGAGGATATCGATCTGGTTATGGCTCCGGGATCCTCTCTGGGCGCGGTGCGCGCCGACGCCGGTCAGATCGAACAGGTCATAATGAATCTCGCCGTCAATGCCCGCGACGCCATGCCCTCGGGCGGAAAATTGACCATCGAAACCTCCAATGTTTCCCTCGACGAAGAGTATGCGCGCTTTCACGCCCCGCTCAAGCCAGGAAACTACGTGATGCTTTCCATCAGCGACACCGGCGCCGGTATGGATTCCGAAACCCAGTCGCACATCTTCGAGCCATTCTTTACCACCAAAGGGCCCAAGGGCACCGGCCTCGGATTATCCACGGTGTACGGCATCGTGAAGCAAAGCGGCGGCTACATCTGGGCTCATAGCGAACTCGGCAAGGGCACCACCTTCAAGATTTATTTGCCTCGCGTCGCCGAAATTGCCGAGATCCCCTCGCAAATTGCCGCGGCCGCTGAACTCGCGCCCATAGAACCTGGAACCGAAACCATCCTTGTGGTCGAAGACGAAGCCAACCTGCGCTATCTCGCCCGCCAGTTCCTGGAGAAACAGGGCTATCGCGTGATCGAAGCTGCGGACGGCGCAGCCGCCATGCAGATCGCCGTGGCTCACGAGGGAGTCATCCACCTGCTGCTCACCGATGTGATCATGCCCGGCATGAATGGCCGCGAACTGGCGCAGCGCATTTCAGAAATTCGCCCCAACACCAAAGTCCTTTACATGTCCGGTTACACCGAAAATGTAATCGGTCGCAACGGCACTCTGGATGCCGGCATTCGCCTGCTCCAGAAGCCCTTCACCCTTCGCGACCTGCAAAGCCGGGTTCGCGAAGTGCTCGATTCAACTCCATTCCCCCGGGAGGTTGCCATGCCAGTTCGATCCGCTCATGTTACTTCGGCGCACCAGTTGCCACTCTCGCGCGCTCAACGTTTTCAGTTGCAGTTACCTCTGAAATATCGCCGTCTCGACGAAGAAAAGTGGCATGACGGAAAAACCAGAAACATCAGCCGCTCCGGTTTGCTGTTTCAAGCCGAAGACCTGGTGCAGCCGAATGTCGTGCTCGAGATTAATCTGGTGCTGCCTGCCGAAATCGCGGGGCTTTCCCCCACCGAGGTGGTTTGCCGCGGAGAAATTGTGCGCACTGTCACCGCCGATCAGGAGGAAATGCCACCGGCTCTAGCCGCCAAGATTCTTCAATATCGCTTTCAACATGGCCCACAGTTGCCGCGCGCTTAGGGCCTTCTCATCCCAAAGGTCTAAGGGCCGGGCCTTCCCCGGAAAGCGGGTTTGCGCGCCCTGAATCAGGCGCTTCGGCTGTCGCTTGCCTCGGCCTCGGGCAGCGCTTTCTGGCGCAAGCTCTCGACCTTGTTGGCCATGGCGTATTTCAGTTCTTCGATTCCTTTGCCGGTCACCGCGGAAATCTCGTAAAGCTTCAGTTTTCGCTTCTTGCAGTAACGCTTCAGCGCCGCGACTTTCTCTTTGTTGGCCACATCGATCTTCGATGCGACCATGATCATCGGCTTTTCTTCCAGGTGTGCGCCGTAGCTGGCCAACTCGCCCAGAATCACTTCTACGTCTTTCACCACGTCAGGCCGTCCGCTCGCATCCGAAACGTCGGCCAGATGGACCAGCAACCGCGTGCGCTCGATATGTCGCAAGAACTGCGTCCCCAAACCCGACCCCGTATGCGCACCCTCAATCAACCCCGGAATGTCGGCAACCACAAAACTGATTTCGTGGTTCGGCTCGCCCACCGCAACCACGCCGAGATTGGGTTGCAGCGTCGTGAAAGGATAGTCGGCAACTTTTGGCCGCGCCGCTGAAATTCGCGAGATCAGCGTCGACTTCCCCACGTTGGGATAGCCCACCAGTCCAACATCGGCCAGCAACTTTAACTCCAGCCGGTAGGTGTGTTCTTCCCCGGGACGCCCGTCCTCGTGTTCGCGGGGCGCCTGATGCACCGAAGTTGCGAAGCGCGCATTCCCGCGGCCGCCGCGGCCGCCCCGCGCAATCACAACGCGCTGGTCGGCAGCCGAAAAATCGAAAACCCTCTCGCCCGTTTCCTCGTCGTAGACAATGGTCCCGACAGGAACTTTCAGCACCACGTCATCGCCTTCTCGTCCGCTCTTGTTCGACCCCTCGCCGTGGCGTCCGCGTTCCGCCTTGTATTCTGGATTGAAACGAAAGTGCACCAGCGTATTGTGGCGCTCGCTGGATTCCATAATCACATCTCCACCGTTGCCTCCGTCGCCGCCCGAAGGACCGCCCCGAGGGACATACTTCTCCCGCCGGAAGGCCATGCAGCCATTTCCGCCATCGCCCGCCTTCACCCGAATTTTGGCCTCGTCGATGAACATGATCAGTATTCGAAATCCCCTCAGGTATTCGTCATCGCCGCGCACCGTTTGTCATCCCGAGTCCCACTTGTCATCCCGAGCGCAGCGAGGGATCTTGGTTCCTGTCCGCATCTCCACAATCGCCCGCCAGCCGTCGAACGCCCGCTTACCGAATATTAACAAGCACAAATTCATGCCACAGCCCGATCTGCCGATGGGTTCTAGGAGAATCGAACCTGATCTCACTCGCCGATGAGCGCACCAGTTCCTATTCCCGCAGCCTGTGACGTTGCTCCCCGCGCCGCCTGGCCCGCCATTCTCCGCGAAACCGCAATCGAAGTCTTCTCCACCATGGTCGGAGTCGCAGTGGTTATCCCGAAAGCCAACGATCTTCCCGTCATCGCTCAAGTGACCGGCATGGTCGGAATTGCCGGTTCTCTGTGCGCGACCTTCAGCCTTCGCTGCAGCCTGGCCTCGGCAACCATGATCGCTTCGCAGATGCTCGGAGTTCCCGCGGATGAAGCCACGGCGCAAAAATGCGATGCTGTCGGCGAAATCTGCAACATCGTGGCAGGTTATTTCAAAGCCAAGATCGGCCTGGGCGACCGATGCGTCCTCTCAATACCAACCGTTATCAGCGGCACTGACTATCAGCTTCGTTCGCGGGTCGACGATGTGAGAATGGAGCTTCCCCTGCTGTTTGAACACGAGCCAGTTTGGATCGCGCTTGATATCCGCCCCTCGTAGCCCGCGCTACTCCGCGATTTCCATCGGCTCGACCATCACGAACTTGCCCATGGAGCCCTTGTTCAGGAACTTGATGCGTCCCGTGATTTTGGCGAACAACGTGTCATCTTTGCCGCGGCCAACATTAAGCCCGGGCTTCACGCGAGTACCCCGTTGACGAACAATGATGGTGCCGCCGGGAACGATCTGCCCGCCAAATGCCTTGAATCCCAGCCGCTGCGCGTTCGAGTCGCGCCCATTTCGTGAAGTGCCCTGTCCTTTTTTATGTGCCATCGATTCAACTCTCAGTCTTCGGAAAGTAGCGCCGGCATGCGGCCGGCTGTCGCGAGGAAATCTCGTCCTCGTTCTGGAAAACTATTTCTTTTTCGGTGAAGATTTCTTGGCCTTGCTCTTTTTCGGCGTGGCCTTTTTCTTGGCATGCGCTTTCTTGGCATGACCCTCGGCAGCGTGAGCATGAGCTGCGTGTTCGTGCTTCTCGGCCGCAGCCTTCTTCGGCTTGGGCTGTTTTTTCGTCAGCTCCGGAGCCTTGAAACTCTGCCCGTCAAATGCGATCTCAGTAATGCGCACCGCACTATAGGACTGCCGGTGCCCGCGCAACTTTTTGTACTGCTTCTTGCGCTTGTAGTGGAAGACCAAAATCTTGGGACTGCGTCCCTCTTCCACCAACTCCCCGACCACCCGCGCTTCCGGCTGCGGCTTGCCGATCTGTCCGTCGCCGCCCGACACCGCCAGGATTTCCGGGAAGTTCACCTGCCCATCGGTTCCGGTGGCCAATTTTTCCACTCGAATCACATCCCCGGGCGCCACCCGGTACTGCTTTCCACCAGCGCGGATCACCGCGTACATACGTCTGCCTCCATCAAGATGTCTTGAAAATCAGCTCACCAAAAGCCCACCACGCGCACGCGGGCGCAATCCTGGGCAGCGATCAAACTTCCGCTGAACTTCTTCTGCTTGCTGTGTTTTCCGCCTCGGCGTTCGCAGCCAGGGCAGGCGTCCCCAGAACGGGTCGGCGAGTACAGGCAAACTCAACCATTTTAGCGTGCGCTGCGGAAATCGGTCAATGCGCGCTTGGCAGATCGCGCGCTCTATGCGAGAATTCCGCCGAATCGAGGACTCACGAAAAATGAAGCGCATTTCCGCCATCCTGCTCTGCCTGTTCGCCATCCCATTGTCCGGTCTGGGTAGATCCGCGCCCAAAAAATCCGTTGCTCCGCCTCCACCCGACAAAGCCTACCTGCAACAAATCTGGGACGGCTGGTCCACCCTCAACCCTGACAACGTGGCCAGGTTCTACGCCACCGGCCCACACACCTTTTTCGACATCGCTCCCTTGAAATACAACAGCTGGGATGAATACGAAACAGGCGTGAAAGCTGTGCTCGCCGGATACAAGAGCGCGAAGTTCACCTTGAACGATGACCTCGCCATCCATCCTCACGGAGATTTAGTCTGGGTCACCGCCACCGTAAAAGAAGAGATGACTGCGAAATCCGGCAAGATCGATATGGGCAACTTCCGCTGGACCGCGGTTTTCGAAAATCAGGACGGCAAGTGGGTCATCGTTCACGAACACGTCTCCGTGCCAGTATCTTAGGAGCTGAAGTTGCCGCGCCGTTACCTCTGTAATCTCAGGTAACCTGAGTTCTCTTGCCGAAACACTTCCGCTGCTCCAGTGTTAATACAATTGAACCCGGGAGATTTACCATGCGCGACCGAATCATTTTCCTGATCTCATTTTTCCTCTTTGCCAGTGTGGCCTGGGGTCAGCAACCAGCACCGCAGAGCATGCCCGGCATGGACATGTCAGGTCACGACACGTCGAACATGCAGGACCACGACAAAGACATGCCCATGGGTACGGAAAAAGATGCGGACAAAGACGCCGCTAAAGACAGCGACGCCAGCGCCCATGCCATGCACTCCATGGAGGGCCCTATGGATATGGGTCCGCACATGAAGATGACCACTCTGCGTGCGCCGCGGCCGGGCGATGCCGCGCGCGCCCAGGAAGTCGCCGAAGCCGCGCGCCAGGCTTCAGAAAAATATATCGACTATCGCGCCGCCCTGGCCGACGGCTTCAAGATTTTCCATCCCGAGCTTCCCCAGAAGATGTACCACTTCACCAATTACGGATACGCGCTCGAAGCCGCATTCCGTTTTGACCCAGACCACCCCACGTCGCTGCTCTATGAAAAGCATGGCGACAACTACAAGCTGATTGGCGTCATGTACACCGCGCCCAAGCGCTTCACCGAGGATCAACTTGACCAGCGCATTCCACTCAGTGTCGCGCAGTGGCACGAGCACGTAAATTTCTGCACCGCGCCCGCCGGACGGAAGGGCGAATACTTTGGGCCGCATCCGCTGTTCGGCTTGAAAGGGTCGATCACTACGCAGGAAGCCTGCGATGCCGCCGGCGGAACTTTTCATCCCGTAATCTTCAACTGGATGGTGCACCTCTACCCATTTGAAAAAGACCAGGCCAGCATCTGGTCAGTCGACCGCCAGCATGGCGATTGATGAATCCGATTCGTCGCCGGCGCGGCGAGCGCAGCATCAGCCGGAGAATTGACGCCGGGCCGCAGCGCGCCATCACTCAATTAGCACGCGCCACTCCATTCCTGAAATTTCATTTCCTGAAATTTCATTCCGATCATCAAGTGTTCCAAAAACGACTGTCGCTCGCTTCAGTTCTAGTTTGTCTTCGCACCATACAAAACATGTTGGAACTGTGGGCGAACCGGATAGCTCCACATTCTTGCTAACCGAGGCGCACGCGCTTCGTCAAAAGAGGCGAGACGAAGTTAGGGTAAGCGGAACTTTTTAGCTTTGATCTACGTAGTGTGATTAAGAAAGCGCACTGAGGAAGCGGCCGGTGGAACCGGGTTCGGAACAGGCCGCGTGTCACAAGAAATTCAACGGGGCTTAGGAGATTTTTTCACGCTCGGTTTGGCGGCCCAGGTGAGAAAACCCCCACGCACAGCCAGGCAAGCCTTGCGGCTTGTCTGCCGAACCCCGACGGCTGCATTGTAGGCGATTCGCGGCAAAACATAAAGTTTTCTCGCGCCAGTCGTGAACCGGGCCGCCTCAAACCGCTCCCCGACGAAATTTGGGGAAGAAAAAGGAGCAGTTATGAAGTTCGCGACAATTTCGAAAAGCTTGCTGATGGGTCTGGCATTACTGTTGGCCACCGGCGCCTTCGCCGCCACCAAAGGCAGCCTGCAACTCGGCATTCCGGTAACCGTCAACGGAACCACGCTGCAACCGGGAGACTACAAAGTTGAGTGGCAAGGGACCGGCCCCAACGTTGAGCTGAGCATCTTGCACGGCAAGAATGTGGCGGTAAAAACTCAAGCTCACGTGGTTGACCTGCAAACCCCGGCGCCCAACGATGCCGCCGTGACCCAGAAAAATGGCAGCGGACCGAACTCACTCACCGGCCTGCGTTTCCAGGGCAAGAAATTCGCCCTCGAGCTGGCCGAAGCCAGTGACGGCATGCAAGGCGGATCGAGCAAGTAATTAACTTTACCTGTGAGCAAAGAACAGGGGAGCGAAATTCGCTCCCCTGTTTGCTGAACCTTTTCTGCTTCTGCGCCACTTCAGTACTTTGGCACCTTCGGATCCACGCGTTCCGCCCACGCGTTGATCCCGCCCGCGAGATTATGCACCTTACTGAATCCGGCCTGCTGAAGGAATGCGACTGCTTTCGCGCTGCGTCCGCCCATCTTGCAATGGACCACGATTTCGCGGCTCGAATCCAGTTCATTCACCCGCTTCGGCAGATCGTTCAGCGGGATCAGGTGTCCGCCAAGGTTGCAGATCCGATATTCATGCGGCTCGCGCACATCCAGGACGAACAGATCCTCTTTCGCATCCAGCCGGCGCTTCAACTCTTCCACCTGAATTTCTGGAACTCCAGCTCCCACCGGTTTTTCCTCCCCGCGAATGCCGCAAAACTGGTTGTAGTCTATCAGCTTGGTCACCGTGGGATGCTCTCCGCACACTGGGCAATCGGGATTTTTCCGCAACTTCAGTTCGCGAAACTTCATGCCCAGCGCATCAATCAGCAGCAGCCGCCCGATCAGCGGTTCACCCGCGCCTAGAATTAACTTGATCACCTCGGTCGCCTGCATTACTCCCACCAGCCCCGGCAAAATTCCCAGCACCCCGCCCTCCGCGCAGGAAGGCACGAGGCCCGGCGGTGGCGGCTCGGGATACAAGCAGCGGTAGCACGGTCCATCCTCGGTGGCAAACACACTGGCCTGCCCTTCAAAGCGAAAAATCGATCCATAAACGTTGGGCTTACCCGTGAGCACGCACGCGTCATTCACCAGATAGCGCGTGGGGAAATTATCCGTGCCATCGGCAATGATGTCGAAGTCACGAAAAATTTCCAGCGCATTCTCGCTGCTCAGCCGGGTATCGAACTTGCGGATATTCAAAAACGGATTAATCGCCGCCAGCTTTTCTGCGGCGGAATCCAGTTTCTTTCGGCCCACGTCGGCGGTTGAATGAAGAATCTGCCGCTGCAGGTTGGTGTAATCGACCACATCGAAATCCACCAGCCCCAGCGTGCCCACCCCCGCTGCCGCCAGATACAGAGCCAGCGGCGATCCCAGGCCGCCGGCGCCGATGCACAACACCCGCGCCGCCTTCAGCTTCTGCTGCCCCTCCATGCCCACCTCGGGCATGATCAGGTGGCGCGAGTAGCGCAAGATTTCATCCTTATTCAGCGTGACGGGAATTTCTGCGGTGATCGTGGCCATAAAGTCCTCAGTTGAAATTTAATTTTTCGCGCTTCGGGGATCGTTACTATCGCGGCGCTAACAACAGGCAGGAAACGTACAACAGCGATGCGGAGCGGATGCTCTCAACGGTGCTTTCAAAAGCTGATCCATAAAATCCTGACCCATAAAATATCGACCTACAAAATCTAGTTCCGGAATCTTCGGCTCACTCCCCATGCGAAAGCGGCCCACTCAAAACCCGCCTCCAGCAATGGAAGGCACAATCGAAATGTTATCACCTTCCTTCACCTTGGTCTCTTCTTTCTGCAGGTAGCGAATGTCCTCGTCGTTCACGTAGAGGTTGACGAAGGCCCGCAGTTTGCCCTCTTCGGTATAAAGGTGCCGCCGCAGTTCAGGATGCTGCGCCACCAATGCCGTCATGGCCTCCGCCACCGTCGTGGCCGGTACTTCCACCGTAGCTTGCTTGCCCACATATTGTCGCAGGGGCGTCGGAATATGAATCTTGCTCATAGGTCTAAGCATAAGGGATGCCGCACCCAATCCGGAAGATTCACCCCTGCGCCGTCTGAAAACCCTCCTGCTCAGCCTCGGCGCAGAGGCTGCTACCATGAAACCGTGCCTCCGCTTCTCGAAATTCGCCATTTAAACATTGATTTTCTCGCAGCCGCACCGCAAGGCGATGCGCGAACCGTGGAACATCCTTTCACCCAGGCTCTCCCCGCCGTTCGTGATCTCAGTTTTTCCATCGCGTCCGGCGAGGTGCTCGGCCTGGTCGGCGAATCGGGCTCGGGCAAATCCATTACCTCGCTCGCGATCATGCGCCTGCTGCCGCCCCAGGCCCAGGTTTCAGGCGAAATCTTTTTCTCCGATCGCGAAGGTCAGCGTAATCTTCTCGCCCTGAGCGCCAATTCCATGCGCCAGTTGCGCGGCTCGCAGATTGCCATGATCTTTCAAGAGCCCATGACCGCGCTCAATCCAGTGATGCGCGTCGGCGATCAGATCGCCGAGGCCGTCCGCGCTCACGGCAACCGCTCCAGGCGTGACGCTGCCAAGCTGGCTGTTCAAGCCATGCATGACGTTGCCATTCCTGAGCCCGACCGCCGGGCCCGCGACTATCCTCATCAGCTTTCCGGCGGGATGCGTCAGCGCGTTATGATCGCCATGGCCATTGTGAATCGCCCGCAGTTGCTCATCGCCGACGAACCTACCACGGCGCTCGATGTCACCATTCAAGCCCAGATTCTTGAACTGCTCGCCGAGCTCCGCGCCAAGTTCAGATTGGCCATGCTCTTCATTTCCCACGACCTCGCCGTTGTTTCCCAGGTCGCAGACCGCGTGGCCGTGATGTATGCCGGAAGCCTTGCGGAGCTCGGAGCCCGGCGCGAAATTTTTCAGTCCGCCGCTCACCCCTACACCCGCGGTCTTCTGCACGCCGTGCCTGATCTTAAGACGCCACGCGGACAGCCCCTTGGAACCATCGAGGGCACAGTCCCTCCGCTGCATGCTATGCCGCCGGGCTGCGCCTTCGAGCCGCGCTGTCAATTCCGCATTCCCGAATGTTCGCGCGCGCTCCCGCCTCTGATCGAGGTCGCCCATGGACACTGGGCCCGCTGCCCTGTCATCAACGGGAACCACTAAGCCTCGTCCCACGTCGCTCTGTCGCTTTTATGTCACGATTTTGTAACATCAGCCACCCAATCCGAATCCAAATCGCGTCACTGGTCTATAATCGCCATCCGTCTGGTGTTCATTGCAGATACTGCTGCTCAGCGACATTCACGCCAACCTCGAAGCCCTGGAGGCCTGCCTCTCGGCGGCTCCGCCTTATGATTTTGTAGCTAATCTCGGCGACCTTGTAGGCTACGGAGCTTCGCCCAACGAAGTTGTCGATCGCTCTCGCGGCTTGGGTAAGATTTTCGTCCGTGGCAATCACGACAAAGCCGCCACCGGGCTGCTGCAGCTCGATGACTTCAATCCCATGGCCGCCGCAGCCGCCCTCTGGACTCGCGACCAATTGACTCCCGAGCATCACGATTGGCTGCACGCTCTGCCGCAAGGCCCGCTTTCACTGGAAGGATTTTCTCAAGCTCAGCTCGTCCACGGCTCGCCCGCCGATGAAGATGCTTATGTGGTCTCGCTCGGCGACGCCCTGGTCCCGCTACTGGCCAGCCCCGCGCCGCTTACTTTCTTTGGCCACACTCACCTGCAAGGCGGATTTTTCGCCAACGGCGATAGCGCCGATGGCTTCCGTCCCGAATACCGCACCATCGCAAAAGCGGAGTCGATCGCCCTGCAACTCAAGCCGCACACTCGTTATCTCATCAACCCCGGCTCGGTCGGCCAGCCCCGCGATGGAGACTGGCGCGCCGCCTTCGCCCTGTTCGACACCGACGCTCAAGTGATCCACTTTCACCGCACGCCCTACAATTTGAAGTCCGCACAGGACCGCATCTTCGCCGCTAACCTGCCACCACGGCTGGCCACGCGGCTCGCCGCCGGCCGTTGACCTAGCCTCAAGATATAGCCGGGCCCAAAACGCCTTTGTCATGCCGAGCGAAGCGAGGGACCCTGGTTTCCTCGTGCACCATCGAGGGCGCCCCCGCAAGCAAGAACCAGTATCCCTCGGTTCGCTGGGATGCAGTTCCCACATGCAGTGAGCAGCCCGTCGTGTAAACTCGAACATGCCCTATCCCCGCCGCTCCGCAAGCGAATCCCTCTTTCACCACCACTCTCCGCGTGAGAGCGTTCCCGAGCATTACCTCATCGCGCACAGCGACGGCGGCGCCCGCGGCAACCCCGGCCCCGCCGGATACGGCGTCGTCATCCAGGATCAGGCGGGGAAAAAAGTCGCTCACCTCAGCGAGTATCTCGGGCACCAGACCAACAATTTCGCCGAGTATCAGGGACTGATCGCGGCCCTCGAATACGCCCTGCAGCACGGCCCGAAAGCTCTCAAACTCATCAGCGATTCGGAGCTGCTGGTCCGCCAAATCAAAGGCATCTACAAGGTGAAGAACGCCACGCTAAAGGATCTCCATGGCCGCGCCAAAGAACTGATCGCCCAACTCGATTGGTTCTCCATTGGGCACGCCCTGCGCGAACAAAACCAGGAAGCCGACCGCCTGGCCAATGAAGCCATGGACAAAGGCATGGAACGCAGTGTGGCGAGAGTGCCGACGCCCGCGAATATTTCCCCAATTCAAAACCCGCCCGCTCAAGAACTGGAAGGAGTGATCCGCAACGGTGTGGTCGAATTTACCAACGGCAGGTTGCCGGAAGGCACGCGAGTACAGGTGAGGCCTAAGCGATAAAAACCGGGATAGAAAATGGAGAGCGAGTTCCCAAGCACCCGGAACTGCAAGCCCCGTTCACTCCGCCGCCGAAGTATGGTCGTGCACGATCTTCCATCCATCCGGAAACTTTTCAAACACCAGGGTGAACAATCCATGGGGCGACTTGCCCGCGGACATGGTTAACTTCCACGCACCGCGCACAAACGCCCCTTCCTGACCCAGCACCACTACCCGCAACCCGGAAAATTCCAGCTTTCCCATCTCGTGCCCCGGACTCGAATAGGTTGCGAGATAGCGATCCATGGTGGCTTGCCATCCATCATGCTCGTTCGCCCCCGAGAAGAAAGTAAGCTCCGGAGAATTCCAGTAACTTTTCATGAAGGTTTCCAGGTCATGCCGGTTCCACGCCTGCTGCTGCTTGTGCAACACGCGCTCAATGGCCTTGGCCTCGTTGCCGTAGTCTCCCTGCGGGATCTGGGCAAAAGCCTGACTGGCAGTGGCGAGCACCACGATTGGAAAGCAGCACAGGCAAATAGAAGAGATGCGGGAAAGGACGGATCGATTGCGCACGCGGACCTCCGGCCCTCGCCAGGCAAGAGCGCACCAGTGTCGCACAACTTAGGGCGGAAGAATGGGAAAATGCGAAAGGATTTTCGGACCAGACTGCGACGTTTTTTCGAACTTACGCCCGGCCCTTTTTTGCCGCGACCGCTTTGCCCGCAACTTCCCACGGACGTTTCGGACGATTGGCAGGAGCTTTGTCGCGGTCCTGAATCCGGTCGTAATGGTAGGACTCGCTCACCGTCCCGAGCGATTCGTTATAAAGACTTGGCAGTCCCAAAGCTTCTTTCAGTTCTTCGGTGAAGGACTGCAGCGCCTTCAAGTGTTCGGCGGTCGCCGGAATTTCTGTCTTTGAGTTCTTTAAAAACTGCTGGTATCCCTTGTTCACCAGCTTCGAAATCTCGCTGCCGACCAGGTAACCCGGGTAGGCAAAAATCTTTACCCCATCTTCCGGGGTCTTTTGCAGAGCGGCCGACACGTTGTATTTTCGAAGGAATACTCGCCCGTTCGTGCCCGGCGCTTCGGTTACGTCGAATCCGTGCTCGCGCACCCAAGCCAGCGCTTCCTCATAGGTTCGTGGTTCAATTGCTTTCGGCATTTTTCTAGGCTTCCGACCTCTCTGTTAGATGCAACCTCTCTGCAAAACTGTGCCTCGCTTATTTACGCCTGCATCCACTTGCAATTCGCGTCATCTAAAGACACCATACTACATAGCCTGTTTCGCTTTGCTTTGCATATTACGATAGTCACGAGCGAACAGTTCCAATATGCGTCAGACTTCAACCCACTTGGCCTCAACATTTTCCGCGCACCGTACACCGGAGCCCACGCCTCCGCGCCCAGGGCAGACTTTGCTCGATCGCATTGGCAACACTCCTCTGCTGCGCTTTGATCGCCTCACGGAACAGACTCCCAACGTCACACTTTTGGGCAAGGCCGAATGGTATAACCCCGGCGGCTCTGTCAAGGATCGCGCCGCCGCCAATATCGTCTCTGAGGGGCGCCGCAGTGGACGCTTCACCTCCGGCAGAACCCTGCTCGACGCCACCAGCGGAAACACCGGCATCGCCTATGCCATGCTCGGAGCGGCGGAGGGATTTCCCGTTACCCTGTGCATGCCGACCAATGTCTCCGCCGAGCGCAAGAAAATTCTCAGCGCCTACGGAGCCAACATTGTTTATACCGACCCCGGCGAAGGGTCTGACGGGGCCATCCGCATGGCTCGTGAACTCGCCTCCCGGCATCCCGATTTATATTTTTATGCCGATCAATACTCCAATGATGCCAACTGGCTCGCGCACTATCACGGCACCGCCAATGAGATCTGGCAACAGACCGAAGGACGCATCACTCACTTCGTCGCCATGCTCGGCACCAGCGGAACCTTCATGGGCGCCACCCGTCGCCTGAAAGAACTCAATCCCACAATCCGCTGCATCTCGCTGCAGCCCGATTCCGCTTTTCACGGCATCGAAGGCGCCAAGCACATGGCCACCGCCATCGTTCCCAAAATCTACGACCCCACGCTGGCCGATCAAAATCTGGAGATCGCCACCGAAGACGCCCATGCCATGGCCCGGCGCGTCGCCCGCGATTGCGGACTGTTGCTGGGAATCTCCGCCGCCGCTGGCATTGCCGCTAGCCTCCAGATTTCGGAACAGCTGCAACTCAGAAAAGATCGCCATGCCGTCGTCGTCACCATCCTGTGCGACTCCGGCGACAAATATTTAAGTGAGAGATTCTGGACGGAGGAATGAAAACCCACCACGGCGGCGCTGCCACACTTTTGCACAAGAATGGTCATCCTGAGCGAAGCCGCTTTTCAGGCGGAGCAAAGGATCTTTCGCTTCATCGCGGCGGAGCGTCAGCCCAAGGTTCCGCGCCAACCCGATGCTGAAGATCGCCCGCACAGACTACGCTGCCCTCCGCCGCCACGGGGAAGAGACCTACCCCCACGAGTGCTGCGGCGTTTTGCTCGGCCACACCGACGACGACGGCACTCGCATCGTGACCGCAACCGCGCGTTGCGGCAACACCCGCACCGATTCGCCGCAGAATCGCTACAACATCGATCCGCGCGAACTGGTCCGCATCCAACGCGCAGGCCGCGAGCGCAACGAGGACATCGTTGGCTTCTACCACTCGCATCCCGATCACCCGGCGCACTGGTCGGAGACTGATTTCGCCGAGGCGCACTGGATCGGCTGCTCCTATGTGATCACCGCGGTGGAAAAGGGAAAGTCGGCGATCACCCACTCGTTCGAACTTGCCGGTTCCGACGAGTCCGAGAAACAGTTCGTCGATGAAAAAATCGAAATCGTCGAGACAAGTTCTTCGTAACCCATGCGGGAACAGCAAATGTGGGAACACCACGGGGGGTTAGGCAATCGGAAACGGCGATGTGGGGAGAGCCGCCCCCGGCTGTCCGTCGAGCGCCGCTCGACCAGCTTTTCCGCCGCCGCCTTCACATCGCCCAAAAAATCGACGACTCAATCAAAGCGCACCCTCCCTGAACTTCAGAAGCAAAAAGCGCCGTGAAAGCCCTCACCAGAACATCTCTCGCGCAAACCCGTTCCGTCTGCTGCACCAATTCCGGTCACACGGCTGTGGACGACGTGCACTCGCCTGAAAATACGCCAGTTATAAACCCAAACTTTTCGTTGACTCGAAATTTAAAAAGAGTAAAAACATAATCGTTCTTTGACAGCTTCTAAAGTTTTTCCGGTTGGTGCGGCGTCCGGGACTCAAGCGCAGTCACCCTCCTCATGAAAATGAGCAGGGAGGGCAAGCAAGGGTCTATAGCAAAGCGCTGGTCGAGGAGAACAAGAAGAAACGTCGAAGGCAGGATAGAGTTCCGAGGCGTTGGGTAGGTTTTTCCGGTTGGCGGTAAGCCCGGAGCCCGAGCGAAGATCGCTTGCGGCATCCCGCAAGGGAAGCTGCAACAGCAGGTCAAGCAAGGGTCTACAAGCGAGCTACTGGCCGAGACGAATGGACCCAACACCACCTCGGAACTCTTATTTTTTGCCGGCCTAAGCAGTAATCTGAACGAGAGCGCTTCCCTGAAAAATCTGCCGCAGAGTTGATGCAGTGTTGCGCGCGAACTCTACGCAGCGTGCACGGTCAGGCACAGGAGCAAGCACTCGCCGCGGATATTCATCGTGGGTCCGCTTTGCCAGAAGTCTGCCATTCAGTTTTTTTCGCACACCACCCCATTGCTTGAAGAAGAATGGCACGTGCGATTCGCGGCACTGATCGCGAATAGGCAGCACCCACTCTTCTTCCATAGGACGAGCGCCCGGCCCGCTCTCACCGCCGACGATCACCCAATGGATGCCCGAGAGATCGAACTTTCCCAACTCTTCGAGCAGCGGTTCAATTGACAGGAAACGAACGCTCGCCGGAGCCGCCTGTAGATCGGCGATTCGCGGCAAACCGTAGTCGCGATCCTCCACGCTAACGCCCCACCAGATATGCGCTTGCTCGGCGGCGAAACGGAGCCGTCCGTTCAGCAGTTCTCTGAGCCTTCCTGATCTCTTCGTAAGGACCTGGAATGTGTGCCAGTTTGCTTTAGCCATTACGCGGCAAACCGCCTCGATGTAATCGTCGGGAACGCTGTCCTGGAAAAGATCGCTCATGGAGTTCACGAAGACGAGTTTCGGCGATCGCCATACGAACGGCTCTGTCAGTTTTTCAGGGACTAGCCGCAAGTCGAACCCCTGCTCGTAGGGATGGCGTTTGACGCCGCGAAAGCGTTCTGCGAACGTTTCGGCATAGCAATGCTTGCAGCCCGGACTGATCTTCGTGCAGCCGCGGACTGGGTTCCAGGTCGCGTCGGTCCATTCGATTTTGGAATTACTCGCCAACTGTACCCTCAAATTTAAGGATTTGTTGCGGTGTGCTGTATTTCAGCACCTGATCCCAGAAACTGTAAGCGCGAGAACTCCGTGAGAACAGCGCCAAGCGGTAAAGTTGAACGTTCATCTCGGGAATTTTAATCGGCTTCATTTTGTAAAACGGCTGAGACCTATATTGCAGAGATTCCATGCTGCGCGAGAACTCTTCAGCCAAGAACTGAGGGAACGGGATCCCTTTTTTGGCCTCCGTCTTCCACTTTTCACGCCAGGTCGGCGACCCAAGAAACTCGTCAATCTTCAGCTTTTCGTCTTTGACGTAAGTCTCAAAATTTCTATTGGCGTCCATGTACAGCGCCAGCAAAAGTAGGAAGTCGATGCGTCGTTCCGAAAGTCGGCGCAACGTCTCAAACTTGATTCCGATGTCGTAAGGATCGCCAAAGCACAGAGAAAGAACACGATGATTCGGGGAGTGAGCCGGGATTTCAGCCAAGATATTCTCGACTTTTTGGTTGCAGTCGCCACGTACAAACGCAACCCGCGCCGACGGAGCGATTGTTTCTACGCGCTTTTTCAATGCCTCTATCTCTTTTATGCCCTTTTCGCAGAAGATGTATTTATCAAACGGATACTCAAGCAAGAGCGCTTGAATCGGAGATCCCGCAATAGTTCTCGACGAATCCCTTATCCTGCTATAACCCGCGCCAGCGTAAAGTTCGATGTACACTCTCTCATCCCACTTGTCCTTCATTCCCGTAGCGAAAAGTTTCGCATAGAGGGAGACGAGGCTGTGCTTTTCCTCAGCCCACTTGCCGACCGGAGTTGAGCAGAACAGCCCGTCGTCAACGACATCCATCTTCAGGATCTCTTATTTCTCTTTTTGTTCGCCCCAGAAAACATTCTGACAGATTTGGGCCCTTGACTCAAGGGCTTTGCGCCTACAGCGGAATATTGCCGTGCTTCTTCGGCGGGTTCTTGTCCCGCTTCGTCTCCAGCATGGCCAGCGCCTGAATCAATTTCTTGCGCGTCTCCCGCGGCTGAATAATCGCGTCCACGAACCCGCGATCCGCCGCAACATACGGACTGGCGAAGCAGTCGCGGAATTCTTCAATCTTTTTCTGCCGAACCGCGTCGCGATTTTCCGCGCCTGCTGCTCCATGGCCCGCCGCGTCCAGTTCCCGCTTGTAAACAATATCCACCGCGCCCTCCGGCCCCATCACCGCGATCTCCGCGGTCGGCCATGCATAGTTCACATCGGTGCGAATGTGCTTGGAGGCCATCACGCAATAGGCCCCGCCGTACGCTTTGCGCGTGATCACCGTAATCTTCGGCACGGTGGCTTCGGCGAAGGCGAAGAGCAGCTTCGCTCCATGCTTGATGATGCCGCCGTACTCCTGGGCAGTACCCGGCAGAAATCCCGGCACATCCTCGAACGTGACGAGCGGAATGTTGAAGCAATCGCAGAAGCGCACAAAACGCGCCCCTTTGACCGACGCGTTAATGTCGAGCGTGCCCGCCAGCATTGCCGGTTGATTGGCCACGATGCCCACCGAGCGTCCATCCAGCCGGGCAAATCCCACAACAATATTTTTGGCGTAGTGCTCCTGCACTTCAAAAAAATATCCATCGTCAATCACCGCATGAATCACATCCTTCATGTCATAGGGCATATTCGACTGCGCCGGAACGATCTGGTCAAGCGCGGCATCGGCTCGATCAGCCGGATCGCTGCACGCTTTGCGCGGCGGATCATCCAAATTATTCGAGGGCACAAAACTCAACAGCTCGCGCACCATCGACAAACATTCGGCATCGTCGTGCGCCAGAAAGTGCGCCACTCCTGAAGTTTCGTTGTGGGTTGTGGCGCCGCCGAGCTGTTCTTTGGTCACCTCCTCATGCGTCACCGTCTTGATCACATCCGGCCCGGTGATGAACATGTAAGAGGTCTTATCCACCATGAGCACAAAATCAGTGATCGCCGGCGAGTAGACCGCGCCGCCCGCGCAGGGCCCCATGATCGCCGAAATCTGCGGGATCACTCCGCTGTACATTGTGTTGCGCAGAAAAATATCGGCGTATCCCGCCAGTGACGCCACGCCTTCCTGAATGCGCGCGCCTCCGGAATCGTTCAATCCAATCACCGGCGCACCCATCTTCGCCGCCAGATCCATGATCTTGACGATCTTGCCCGCATTCGTCTCCGACAACGATCCGCCGAACACGGTGAAATCCTGCGCAAACACGAAAACCAGCCGCCCCTCAATGCGTCCATAGCCGGTTACAAAGCCGTCGCCATACAGCTTTTGCTCGGGCATCCCGAAATCGTTGCAGCGGTGGGTCACCAGTTTGTCGGTCTCTTCGAAGGTGCCGTCATCGAGCAGAAACTCAATGCGCTCCCGCGCCGACATCTTTCCCTCTATGTGCTGCCGTTCCCGCCGCTTTGCGCCTCCGCCCTCTTCCGCCAGCCGGTTGCGTTTCCGCAGTTCTGCAATTTTTTCCTCGAGATTCATGGCGGGAGAATTATAGCGGGTGCTGTGGACGAGCGAGGGCCGTTGGGCGAGGAGCGAGAAGCGAAGAGCGACCCATCGCTCGGTCACAGAAGTGTGCGCCCTATCGCAAGCAGCGATAGAGCCACAGCCGTGGCAACTGCGGGCGCTAAGTCAGGCGGGCAAGCATTACTCTAAGTCGGAGCCCAGAATCTGGTACCGGTATTTCTTCCCATCCCAGAAGACGACCGAGGATGTCTGTTCACCCTCGCCCTTTTCTTCCATATAAATTCCAAGGACAGTTTTCTTCTTCAAGGCCAGCCGCTTTACCGCCAGAGTTTTGAAGGGCAGATTGATCAGCAAAAATTTGGTCTTCGGTTTGTCGGATCGCCAGGCCTCGGCGCCCACTCCGTGCACGATCAGCAGGCAAACGCCTTTGCGTTCCGGCTCATCGGAGGCAAACGTCGATGTAACTTTGACATCGCCGAAGCCCATAAAACTGTTATAGGGATCGATCACCCGAAATCCGTACTCCGCCTGATCGGCCATCGGATTCTTGCAGCGGCCGGCCACCACCAGATCATCTATGCCATCGCCATCAAGATCGCCGACGAATTGCGCCGGCCCGCCCAGCAGCGCACAGTTATCGCCAAATTCTTTGTGTATGTACTCGTCGGTGACGGCCGGCACCGGAGCCTTGGCATGCGCCGGCGGAGGAGGCGCTGGCTTCTTGTCGGCGGCCAGCATTGCCGTGGCGGCGCACATCGCGAGCAATCCAAGAAACACAGTGAAGGAAAACTTCTGGGGAGACGACATGCCCTTACTCTAGTCCCGTTTTTTCCCCGAAGGTAGAGACACAGATGATGACCGGTAACGAAAGTACCTATTGCTTGAAGTGTTCCCATCCTCCCGGTTCGAGTTCGCGGCGAACTCTTCCGTGGCTGGTTAGAAAAATCTTCCGTCCCCTCGTGATGTGTCCGATCTGTGTAATTCGCACTCCGGCGATTTCCGGAGGAACGCGCCGACTGCGCGGCGCGGTAAACAAAAGTTCGTAGTCTTCGCCGCCGTGCAAGGCAAGCTGCAGATCCACTTCCCGCGCAGGCTTACCCACTCGAGCCCGCGGGATGCATTCTGCTTCCACTTCCGCCCCTACACCACTTTCTTCGCAGATGTGCGCCAGATCGGTGGAGAGACCGTCACTGGTGTCGATCATGGCGGAAGCGATATTTTTTTCACGCAGCATGCGGCCCACTTTGATTCGCGCTTCAGGAAAAAAATGCCACGGATAATTTCCGGGATTCACTTTCCCTTTCTTCCGCATCCGCGATACTGCGGCCGCCGAACCGCCTAATTCCCCGCTCACATAAATCAGATCGCCCACTCGCGCCCGCGATCGCAACACCGCCTTTCCTTTGGGCACACTTCCCACAACAACAATGTCCGCCAGTATTCCCTTCCGGGATTCCGCCGTATCCCCCCCGGCCAGCGCCACGTCATTTTTGTTTGCCAGGTCGATGAAGGCTTTCGCAAAGCGCCGCACCCAGTTTGCCGGCAAATCTCGCGGCAGAGCCAGTGACAGAAATGCCGCCACCGGATCCCCGCCCATGGCGGCAATATCGCTCAACCCCCGGGTCAGGCACCGGTGCCCAATCGATTCCGGCGAATGCCACTTCCGCTGGAAGTGGACCCCCTCGAGCGAAAAGTCGGTCGTGACCAGAACATCGTTCTCTCCAGAAATCCGCAGCACCGCGCAGTCGTCCCCGATTCCGGTCGGAATCGCAGACTTCTTCCTCTGCTTCGCCATTTCGCGAATCTGTGCAATCAGGGCTTTTTCTGCAATGGCCACAGGAAACCAATATAATCGAGCCGGTTTTCTGACGCTGGTGACCACTCGGTTTTACACCGGCATACCCCGATATTTATTTTTTCAACTAGGCCCTTGCATCGGCCGCTTGGCCACTGTGCCCAACTGCCCATCCGCTCCGGTAACCTCCGGATGGTAGCTTCTGGTTACTCCGTCTTAAGTAACTTCCAACTCCACCGCCGGTCGTTGACAGGGGGAACCCAGTTTGATACCGTTTACCTGTCTTTCACAAAAACCTCTGGCCGGGTGATGTTGACTCGCTAAGTTCTGCATTACGTATCAATTGCAGACGAGCTGTTCTTGGCCAGTGTCTTGGTTCTGGTAGGGTGAGGGCACGCTAATAAGTTCCATTCCCACGATGGGAGGCGTAGCCCAAAGCGTCAGGTGTCCGAACAGGCTTTCTGCAGTTTTAAGAACTTTGCCTGGAGTTCCGGCCCTGAGCATTCAAAACGGAAGAAGGAAAGCATTTGCAAAAGCGCTTTTACATCCTATTTGTGGCCCGTGGCGACGACGGGCAATTACGCAAGATCCCCATTCCCGTTCATTATCTTTATGTATTCGTAGTAGGCGCGGCGATTGGTTTTTTAAGCCTCACGGGCATTGCCAGCTCTTATACCCGCATGCTGCTCAAGGTTTCGCACTATAACGAACTTCGCACTGAAAAAGAGCAGCTTAGGGATCGTTATTCCCGTCTGGAAGAGGTCGCGAAAGAGCGTGACGTCCAGGTCGCTTCCCTGGGTTCGATTGCCAGTGAGGTCTCCGCTCTTTATGGATTGAAATCGCAACCCACGCTGGTCACCGCTTCCCAGGTTGAAATTCAGGATGCTGACGTGACTTCTTCCCTTGATCAGCTCAGCGCCCTGCGCAACTCCGCCCTCACTGGCGCCGCCACCGTCGGCATCAGCCTGGGCATGACGCGCAACGCCACCACCGCCGATTGGTATCGGGCCAACTCCGCTCCCAATCTCTGGCCGGTCGATGGCCAGGTCACCGGCAGCTTCGGTGAGCGCATCGATCCCTTCAACGGGGAAGGCGCTTTTCATAGCGGCGTAGATATTGGCAGCACCTATGGCCATCCCATCATCGCCCCCGCCGACGGCGTTGTCACCTTCGCGGATTTCATGGGTGGATACGGCAAGGCCATCATGATCGATCATGGTCACGGCATCTCCACACGCTACGGCCATCTTTCCGGCTTCGCGGTCGCTCCCGGACAGCAGGTCCATCGCGGCGATACAATTGGATATGTCGGCCTCAGCGGCCGCTCGACCGGCCCGCACCTCCACTATGAAGTTCGCATCAACGACACCCCGGTCAATCCCTACAAATACCTCCGCATGACGGTCGCCCATAGCGGCGGCTTCCAAAACGGCGGCTAGGCCCCCACATTTTCGTGGAAGGGCGGCGCTTCAGCGCCGCGTTAAGCGACCCGAAAAAGGGGCTTCAGCCCTCCCCAACAGATTAGGAAAACCAACCCGCCACCGCCGCCGGGAGCAACGTGGAGTAGCGGCGCTTGGTCTCCTCAGCACCGTGGAAGAGCGGCGGTTCAGGGCCGCGTTAAGCTGCCCGAAAAAGGGGCTTCAGCCTCCGCCTCTTGCACTCTTCCCCCTGCTACGCTACGTTCATGGGACCATGGACAGCTTCTTCCATTCCGTGCGCGAAGACATCGCCGCCGTCTTCGAGTCCGACCCCGCCGCACGCTCCTACATGGAAGTCCTCTTCTTATATCCCGGCCTGCACGCCGTATGGACGCATCATCTCAGCCACTGGCTCTGGCGTCACCACATGCGCTTTCTGGCAAGATTCACTTCGCAAATCTCCCGCTGGTTTACCGGCATCGAGATTCATCCCGGCGCGGAGATCGGACGCCGTCTCTTCATCGACCACGGCATGGGCACCGTAATCGGCGAAACCGCCATCCTCGGCGACGACGTCACTCTTTACCAGGGCGTCACGCTGGGCGGAACCGGCAAGGAAAAAGGCAAGCGCCATCCCACTCTGGGCAACAACATTTCCATCGGCTCCGGAGCCAAGCTGCTCGGCAACATCACTATCGGCGACAACTGCCGTGTGGGCGCAGGATCGGTTGTGCTGCGCAGCGTGCCCGCCAATTCCACGATCGTCGGCGTGCCCGGTCACATTGTTCTGCGCGACGGCAAACGCGTCGTCATCACCGATCCGAAAGATATTCGCGATCCGCTCTCCGACGTAATCATCAAGCTGGCTGCGGAATTGCACGAGCTGCGCGAGAAGTTTCAGCAGCACTCGCACCAGGCGCTGGGCGCCGAGCCAGACCTCAAGATCGACGAAGGCACTCCCACCCCGAACCTCTCTGCACAAGATTTATTTCAGGATGATTATCAGATCTGAAAGGCAGGGGTTAGCGGCTGGGAATCGAAATTCATATCATACGAGATTCGTATCGGAGACTTGCCCCTACTGCCTCAACCCCATCCAGCTCTCCGAGACCACCAGAGAATTTCCCGGATTATGCGGATCGTATTTCACTGACGTGGGCAGCCCCAGCCGGCAGGAATGTAAGTTAATCCACTGCCTCAGGTAGGTGACGTCCTGCGAGCACTCATAGGACACGCCCGCAACGTCATATTTGTAGATGAGCAACACCGCGGCATATTGGCCGTCACTTGGCGGCATCTCCTGCACATCGATCACGGTGCCGTCGGTGATGCGTCCGATTCGGTCCAGCCAGCTGCGGCGTTCGCGCTCCAGCTCCGCCGGCCCTTTGGGCTTGCGCCGCAGTAGGGCGTAGGCGCCGAGAACCACCGCACCGCCCGCTGCAACCAGGGAATAAACCGCAATTGAATTCATAACCAGGGAGTGGCAGCCCGCGCCGCCATCTGCATTTCTTTATCAGCATATGACGGAAGCGCTGTCTGCGGAAGTAGGTGCGGCAGTTACCGAGGTGTGTGGGTCTGTGGAAATCTGAACTCTAGGTACTTTGTGGGATTCTGAGCGAAGCGTTCGTCGCGCAGCGAAGGATCTGGGCGCGCCCGAGCGCCCGGCTCTCTGCCTTATAGCCGCTTATTTCTGCCCGCAAACAAATTCTCGCGCCATCCCGCCGAAGCCGCCTTCCGCCTGCTGCCCGAAATGGTCATCGCGCCGCGTCTTCTTGCTGACCACGAGCTTTCCGCCGCGGTCTCGGGAATAGAACCATTCGGAATTCGCCACAATCCCGGCCGCGCTGCTGCTCGAGCAGTTGAAGCGAACCCGCGCCCGCAGTTCCACGAACGGCCCGCCCTGGGGCAATCGGATCGGCTCTTTATACTCCACGCGGATCCACGCCGTCCGCAGCCCGTTCTTCTGGGGCGTGACCGAACTGACCAGAACCTGATCGCCAGTCTCGG
This sequence comes from uncultured Acidobacteriota bacterium, assembly GCA_963756015.1. Taxonomy (GTDB): domain Bacteria; phylum Acidobacteriota; class Terriglobia; order Terriglobales; family Acidobacteriaceae; genus Sulfotelmatobacter. The sequence continues at coordinate 3,529,568 of CAVWMB010000006.1, read as the reverse complement.
TTGCACCCGCCTGCTGCCAGTCGCCGGCGGCCATCGCCATCAATCCCACCAGCAGGATCGGCGCCAGCACTATGGCTACAAGGATAAACAGGCTTTTCTTAAATGGGGAGGGAGCTGAGTCCATAAACGCGTCGCACACACTTTGGGGCAAAATCTGACTTCTGTCAACTGCGGCGGCCTTGCCCCTTCCGATAAAACTCCCCTGCCGAGCGGCGAACCGTCTGGTATCGTTGTCCAGGGGTTCGACCATGGAAACTCTCAACGGCACAACCATTGATTCGCCCATAGGCCCGTTGTTTTTAGCAGCTTCCGCCCGCGGACTCGTTGCCCTTGAATTCGACCGCCGACTGCCCGGACAGCAATCGATTCGTCCGAACCCTCGTCATCTTAGGAAAGAAAAGAATGGCTTCGCGCTCGAGGAGTCAACTCACGCTTTGCGGCCATACGTGAGCCAATTGGAAGAATATTTTGCCGGCGACCGCCGCGACTTCACATTCCCGCTCGACCTGCGTGGCACCGACTTCCAGCTTGCCTGCTGGCGCGCGCTGCTGGCGATTCCTTACGGTGAGACTCGCACCTACGCCCATATTGCCCGAGCCGTCGGCAAGCCCAACGCATTTCGCGCCGTGGGCATGGCCAACAATCGCAACCCAGTCGCAGTCGTCGTGCCCTGCCATCGCGTCATCGCTTCCGATGGAACTCTCTGCGGCTACGGCGGCGGACTCGATGTGAAACGCAAACTGCTCGAGCTCGAAGGCGCGCTGACCGGTCTGATTGCCGCTTAATGGTTCGCCGAACCGGACGCGAGATTAGGCGGCCTCACATCATTGCGGATTTGTCGGAGGCGGAGGCTGCGGCTGCGGCGTCTGCCCGTTATCAGCCGGCACTCCAGGAGTGATCGAGCTTCCAATCACGTCGCCCGATACAATCATTTCGACTCGCCGGTTTAACTTGCGCCCCGCCGCTGTGCTGTTGTCGGCGACCGGATCGGCTTTGCCCTTGCCCACGGCCGCAACGTTATTCATCGAGACTCCCGCGCCCACCAGATAATCGCGCACCGCCTCAGCGCGCTTGTCGGAGAGAGTCTGGTTGTACTCGTCGCTGCCGATGGAATCCGTGTAACCCTCAATTTGCAGTTTCAGGTCGGGATACGCCAGCACAATCCCTGAAATCCTGGCCAGGCGCTCGCGCGCTTCCGGCTTCAATTCATACTTGTTGAAAGCAAACAGCACATCGGGCATGCTGACGATCAATCCCCGCACGGTATCGCGAGTTTGCAGCACCTGATTCAACTGCGCCAGCAACCGGGCGCGCATCGCCTCTTTTTGCTGAATCGCTTCCTGCCGCTGGCGGTCGGCATCGGCTGCGGCCTGCTGCGCCGCCGCGGCGGCAGCCTGAGCCTGCTGTTGCGCTGCCAGCGCAGCCTGCTGCTGCTGCTGCGCCTCCGCCTGTGCCTGCTCAGCCGCCGCGCGGCGGCGGGCATCTTCCTCAGCCTGAGCCTGGGATTGTGCGGACTGCGCTTCTGCTTGCGCCGCTTGTTCCTGCGCGGCCCTGGCGTCGGCCTCGGCTTTCGCCTGAGCCTCTTCATGAGCCCGTCTTTCTGCATCAAGTTTTTCTTGCGCGATGCGCCGCAGCGTCAGCACCCGCGCATCTTCCGCCATCTGGGTCGCGCCTCGGGCCGCCGTGCCAATCGGAGTTCGTCCCTGCTTGCGCTGGTAATAATCCTCGGCGCGCTGCAGCATGTCTTCGGCTTTGGTCAGGCTGTCGGGCGCGTACTGCTTGGCCCCGGCCGCCTTGGCAATGGCCACGGCGTTGCGCGCTTCCAGCAAATCCAGCGGAACTTTGGCGCTCGCCTGGCTTGAGGGAAGCTGGTCTGCCGGCACATCGATGGTGTACTGTGCTCCCTCCAGCACATCGAACTTGGCGTCAATGGGTTCTTCGAAGCCTTTGGTTTCCTGACGAATTACGTTTTCCGCTATCACTTTGTTGCTGGGGTGGGTTACTGAATAGTAGGGCTCGGCCGTCACGATCATGCCAAAGGCCTGCAAGTCGGTGGTGACATCAATCTTGTCCTTGCCGTTGTCTCCGGGCAAAACTTCGCCCAGGTTCACCGCCCGTCCTTCCGGCGTGATCGCCCACAGCACGTAGGTCAGATATTGCCCTCCCAAAGTGGTCGCGGGCGGCAGATGCGTGAGTTCCGCGCTGATGGCGAGACGCCCGCCCTTGCCGTCCACCTTGGCATGTCCCGCCACTTGCGGCATCAAATCCGTCCCGCGAAAATCCACCGTCGTGGACCCTCCGCGATGCCGGTAGTTGACGGCTTTGGTGGTGCGCGCATACACGTTCACGCGGAAGACCGGCATCTGATCGTTCTGCCCGGTATTTTGGTTCATCTGCTGGGGCGCGGCGTCCTGCCCGGTAACCGGCGGCTGCGCCGGATGAGGAGTGGCCGGATAGATCGGCGGAGTTGAATTATCCTGCGCCCACATCGCTGCCGAAAGTGCGATTCCTAGCAATGGGATGAACCAAATCTTTTTCATATACTCTCCTCCAGCAATAATTCTGTCAGAACCGCGCCCACACTGACCCGGCCATTCAACTGGCTCGAGGCAATGGCTTGTCGCTTTTCTGCCAGTCAGCCGCAGCTTCGCCCGCCGAGGCGACGTCTTGCGCTCCTGTGCGCTCCAGAATATTTTTCGCTTTGGTAACCCAATCGCGATCGTCGCAGTGCGCCGAGAGCAGGATGCCGCCATCTTTTATCCGCCCCTCAAAACGCTTTGCCTCGTATTCCGGAATTCCCATTCCGATCAAAGCTCCGGCAATTCCTCCCACCGTGCCGCCTACACCCACGCCCGCCAACGCCGCCACAATCGGCCCCGCCGCGATAAATGGACCGAGCCCCGGAATCGCCAGCGCCCCAATTCCGAGCAGCCAGCCCAGCACCCCACCGACGACCACGCCGGTGGTGGCTCCCGCCGCCGTCCCTTCAGGAGCTTTCGTGTTTTTCTCGACCGCAAAATCCTTAGTGCCTTTATTTTCTGGAAATAAGACAGATACATCCGTATTGCGGAAGCCTTCCGCCCGCAACGCATCCACTGCGTATTCCACATCCGCCTGTGTCTGATAAATTCCGAAAACTGCCGTGTTTTTCCCAGCCATTTTGAGGACTCCTTTACGAGTTCCTGTTTGATGAGTTGCGGGCAGTGCCGGGTTGCTGTCTTGTTCTGTCAGGCAGAACTCGCCACCGGTGCTGCGGCGAAACATCAAGCGGCTCGATTTTAGCAGCTAGATTATGAAATCAGTCCTGGCGGCCGACAGTTTATGTTATGCAGATGATTCCGCTAGGTAGGCGCCGACCCTGTCACGCGGCAAAACTACTCGTATCGCAGGGCTTCGATCGGGTCTAAGCGTGAGGCGCGAACCGCCGGTACCATTCCGCTGATCAGTCCCACTGCAGTCAAGATCAATGTCGCCACTATCACTGTGCTGGGCGCGATAATCAGACGAATATCGCCTGCCTGCGCGTTCTTCGCCATCGCGCTGTACAACGTGAGCCTTCCCACCGAGAGCGCTACCGCGTATGCCAGCACGATTCCCGCCGCTCCGCCAATAAACGTAATGGTCAGCGCCTCGGCCAGAAATTGCAGCAGAATATCTCCGCGCCGCGCCCCCAGCGCCTTCTCCACGCCAATCTCCCGCGTACGCTGGGTGACCGAGACCAGCATGATATTCATCAGCCCAACGCCGCCGATGCCGAGCGTCAGCGTGCCGATAAATCCCAGCAGAATCTTCAATCCAATCGTGATCACCTCGAACTGGTGAACCTGCTCCATCAGATTAAACACCCGCACCGCACGCCGGTCGGTCACACTGAACTTGTGCTCGCTCGCCAGGATGGCGCGGGACGACTGCTCCAGCCTGTCGTACTCCGGAGTTTCATAGTTGAACCAGATCGAATCCAGGTAGTGGGTGTCTTTCAGATCGCTCATTGCCGTGAATGGCACGTACACGGTGCGGTTGATGTCATCGTCGGCTTCCTGCATCTTGGCCTGGAGCACGCCCACCACTTCAAAGCTCAAGCCGTCGATGCGGACGCGTTCGCCGACCGCGTTCCGCCCGGAAAACAGTTTGTCTTTCGCCTCCGAGCCAATCACCGCCACCCGGGCGTGCTGCATCTCGTCCTGCATATTGAAAAAACGTCCCGGCCCCAGTTTCAGCGCGCGAACCGAATCGACGTTGGGATAATCTCCAGTCACATCAAACGTGAAAGTCCGCGTGTCGAATTGTATGTTGCATTGCTTATCCACCTCGGGAGTGATGTGCGTGATCTGCGGAAGATTCGTGGTCAGCGTATCCACATCGTCGAGCGTAAAACGGATCTGCATCCCCGCCTTCTGCCCCCCCGCCTGCATCGAAGTACGCCCCGGCACCAGAATCATCAGCTTGGTGCCAAAGTTGGCGAAGATGGCCTCACAAGCCCGTCCAAAACCGTTGCCGTAAGCCAGCAGCATCACCACCGTGGCAATGCCCCACGCCATGCCCAGCATGGTCAGGGCAGTCCGGCGGCGGTTGTGCCGCATCGCGCCGTAAGCTTCATAGAGCAAATCACGGAACATATTTCTTTGCTGTTGCGACTTCGTCGTCTGCGCTCTCTCACTCCTGCCGCAGCGCTTCCACCGGTTGCAGTCTCGCCGCCTTGCGCGCGGGATAAAGTCCGGCCGCCACCCCCGCCAGCGTCAGACTCCCAATCGCCAAAATCGCGGTTGACGCTACCAGCTTCGGAGGATCAAAACCTCCCGGCCCCTGTTGCGTCCCAAGAATCGCCATCAGTCCCGCCGCCAGTCCCATCCCAATCAATCCGCTGAATAAGGTCAGAATGATTCCTTCCAGAAAAAAATGGGCCAGAATGCTGCGCCGCGTGGCTCCCAGCGCCATTCGCAGCCCAATCTCCCGCGTGCGCTCGCTCACCGTCACCAGCATAATGTTGATCACTCCGATCGCGCCCAACGCCAGCGTCACCAGTCCCACCGCTCCTAAGAACATGTTCATGGCATCGAAAATGGTTCCCACGGCTCGCGAATTTTGAATCGTGTCCCAGACTTCGAATGCATCCTTGTCGTGATAATCAAATCCGTGATTGCGCGCCACGATCTTCTCCACTTCTGCCTGGGCCAGCAAATGTTCATCGGCAGTGCGCGGCTGGTAGTTAATGGATGAAATGGAATTTTCATGGTTCTCGCCCTTCAGCGGAAACAAGCTCGCCATCACGTGATACGGAATGTAGCCTCGCATGTTGGTCGAATTATCGTCGCCCCGCCCCACCCGCTGCACCGTTCCAATCACTTCAAAGCTGATGTCGTTCAAAATAATGCTGGCCCCCACAGCGGGCCGTCCCGGAAAAAGATTTTTCACCAGCTCATCGCCCAGAACAATAACGTTGCGCCGTTGCGCTTCATCTTCCGGGTTCAGCCAGCGCCCCTGATTCAGCGGAAGATAACGGATCCCGTTGAACTGCGGCTCCGCCCCGGCAATCTCTCCGCTGGCGCTGGCAAACTCGCTCACCGCCCGCACATCATTGCGCATCAGCAAAGGCGACGCGTTCCTCACATGCGGCGCTTCCCGCCGGATGTCCAGATAGTCCTGATACGTAAGCAGATATTTCCGCGCGGAGTTCATGCTGCCTTCCACTACCGGCGCCCGCCCCGGAAAAATAAACATGATGTCCTTGCCGTACTGCGCCAGCTCACGCTTGTTCCCCGAGCGGAATCCCTCGCCCAACCCCACCAGCAGCAGCAGAGATCCCACTCCCCAGGCGATGCCAAACATCGTCAGGAATGAACGCAGCTTATGCGCCCAGAGTGTGCGGAAGATTTGCGCGAAAATGTCCAAAATCGTGCGCATGTGCTTAAGATATTCTACCCTGCGTTCTGAATTCGCCCCTTCTGCTCGGCCGATCTCCGAAGCTTCCGCCCGCGCCACCTGAGAATATGTGGGACAGCCGCCCCCGGTTGTCCGTCGAGCGAAGCTCGAGAACTCCGCCCCAAGCATCCGCGCCAAAGCGAACGAATGGGCCTAAATGATGCCGATGTGCTGCGTTTGAATTCTGCAAGTCGTTGTATTGACAAGGATCATTTTAGGAACCCCAGGGCATTACCGAAGTGTATCGTGCCCGCCACAAATCATTGTTACTAAAGCTGTTAGCTGGGTATCCTTGCTGCAGTGCTCCGGCGCGCAGGCGAAGCTGCGCAGTCCGGAGTTGTTGACCATGTCCACGCGAAAAAACTCGTGGCAAGGCCTGCCTGTCGGCGCTCAGGGTTTCATCGCCCTGGTGATCGCTACTGGCATGGCTGCGCTCGTCCAGGCAGCCATTCACCCCAACAGCAACAATATCGCTGAATTTATCTGTTATCTCGGGGTAGCCATTCTAGCCTCGCGCCTGCGGGTGACGCTGCCCGGCATTACCGGGACGCTTTCCGTCAACTTCCTCTTTATTCTGGTGGCGATTGCGGAGCTGAGCTATTCCGAGGCGCTCACGCTGGGTGCAATTTCCATGCTGGCCCAGACGCTTTATCCCCATCGCCCCAGCGCCATCCAGTTGACATTCAATGTTTGTGCGGGCTCGCTTTCCACTGCACTCGCCTACATCGTCTATCACAACCCTCTGGCCAACCAGGTCATTGTGAGCCGTCCTCTTATCTTGTGCATTGCCGCTTCGACATATTTCATCGCCAATGCCGGATGCATCGCCGTCGTAATCTCTTTCAGCGAGGGCAAGCCTTTACGCTCCATTCTGGTGGATTGCTATCTGTGGTCTTTTCCCTATTATCTGGTCGGCGCCGGAATCGCAGGCGCGATCGGCTGGTTCAATCACGAGTTCAACTGGGAAACCTCCCTCTTGTTCGTCCCCGCGATGTACATCATCTATCGTTCCTACCGGCTTTATCTGGGAAAGTTGGAGGATGAGAAGCGACACGTAGAAGAAATTGCCAACCTGCACCTGCGAACCATCGAAGCCCTGGCCCTCGCCATCGAAGCCAAGGACCAGACCACCCACGAACACCTGCAGCGCGTTCGCATTTACGCCATCGAAGTCGGCAAGGAACTGGGTATGGCCGGAACCGATCTGGAAGCCCTGCACGCCGCCGCCCTGTTACACGATATCGGCAAGCTGGCCGTGCCCGAACACATCATCGCCAAGCCCGGCCGCCTCACCCCCGAAGAGTTCGAGAAGATGAAGATTCACACCGTTGTGGGCGCGGAGATTCTCGAACGAGTTCGCTTCCCTTATCCCGTGGTTCCCATCGTCCGTGCTCACCACGAAAAGTGGGACGGATCGGGTTACCCCTACGGCCTGAAAGGCGCGGAAATTCCCCTCGGCGCGCGCATTCTTTCCGCGGTCGACTATCTTGACGCGCTCGCCTCCGACCGCCAATACCGCCGCGCCATGCCGCTCGATGAAGTGATGCAGCGAATCGCAGCCGAGTCGGGAAAATCCTTCGACCCCAAAGTGGTGGACGTGCTCAAGCGTCGTTATAAAACACTGGAAAATCTAGCCCTGGCGCAGTCCGCCCAAGCCGACAACCAGGCTCTGCCCTCCGAACTAAAAATGACTCGCGGACAAGCGCCCGCCGCCGGATATGAAAGCGCGACCGCCACGGACGCGCCCGGACGCGAAGCAACGTTCCTTTCCTCGATCGCGGCCGCGCGCCAGGAAGCGCAATCTCTGTTTGAGTTGAGCCAGGATCTCGGCGCCTCCCTCAGCCTGGGTGAAACCCTTTCCGTATTTTCCGTAAAACTCAAGCCCATGGTTCCCTATGACGCCATTGCCGTCTACATCCTGCGCGACGACCTGCTCATGCCGGAATACGTGAATGGCGATAACTACCGCCTCTTTTCTTCTCTCCGCATTCCCCTTGGCGATGGCCTTTCCGGCTGGGTGGCGCAAAACAAGAAGGCCATCGTAAACGGCAATCCTTCGGTCGAGCCCGGTTATCTGAACGATCCCGACAAATTCAGTACCTTGCGCTCGGCCCTGGCTGTGCCTCTCGAAGGCGTCAACGGAGTCATTGGGGTTCTCGCTCTCTATCGCGCCGAGCGCGACGCCTTCACGTCCGATCATCTTCGCCTGCTTCTTGCTGTCAGCGGAAAGATGGCGCTCGCCATCGATAACGCTCTCAAGTACCAGCAAGCCGAAAGCTCCGCCATCACCGATTACCTTACGGGTCTGCCCAACGCCCGCTCGCTGTTCCTGCAGCTTGACCGCGAATTAGCCCGCTGCAAGCGCGATAAACAACCTCTCACCCTGATGGTCTGCGATATGAACGGTTTCAAGAAGATCAACGACCGCTTCGGCCACCTCGAGGGAAACCGCGTTTTGCGCTTGTTCGCCCAGGCTTTGAAAGATACTTGCCGCGAATACGATTATGTCGCCCGCATGGGTGGCGATGAATTTGTTGTGATCGCTCCCGGCCTGCAAGCCGATGCCGCGGCCAAGAAAGTCGACCAGATTCGCCCTCTCGCCCGCCAGGCGGGTTTCGATGTTTGCGGAGAAGAAATCCTTTCCCTGAGCGTGGGAGTGGCCGTTTCTCCCGAGGATGGCAATGACGCCGAGCAACTCCTCACCCAGGCCGATCGCCGCATGTACGTGGAGAAGCAAAAACAGCCTACGCAAAAAGATCAGCGCCTGCACACCCGCATGAAATGCCGACTGACCATCGAACTGCATCCGCAGGCCGGGGGCGGCCCCATCTTCGGCAATCTGATCGATATCAGCCTGGGCGGCTGCTATGTGGAAACCAGCGCAATACTCTCTCCCGGTTCCACTCTCAAGATGGTCTTTTCCATTGACGACGGCACCTTGAGCACCGAAGGCAAGATCGCCCGCATCCATCCCGGCTCCGGCGTGGCGATTCAGTTCAAGGAAATGAGCCGTGAATCCCGCGAAAAAATGTACAAGGTTCTCGAGTTCATCCAGAGCACCACCACCATGTACAACGACCGCTACATGCAAGGTCTCAAACGCTGACGCTGCCCTTACAAACATGTGGGGACAGCCGCCCCTCGGCTGTCCGTCGAGCGCAGCTCGACAACTCCGGTCACCTTCAGCATCAGCTTTTCCGCGGGCGTCATCTCGAAGCCCCGCGTTTTTACCAGCGGGGCGAGAGATCTCGCGGCGCATCGTCGCGGATCCAGCATGGACCGAGCCACCACCAAGCAAACTTGAAGCCTGCCTCCGCCGCCCGTACACTAGCTAAAGATGCATGTCCACGTTCATAGCGGCCCCAAGCGAGTGCTCAAGATCTCGCTCGGCGTCACCCTCGCCTATATCGTGCTGCTGGTCGTCGCGGGAATCCGCTCGCATTCGCTGGCCCTGCTCTCCGAAGCCGGACACAATCTCTCCGACTTTTTGGCTCTGCTGCTCTCGCTCGTCGCCGTCTATCTGCAGTCGCGTCCCGCCAGCTCCACCAAAACCTACGGCTACCATCGCGCCGGAGTTCTGGCCGCGCTGGTCAACGCCGTATCGCTGGTCGCGGTTTCGTTCTTTATCTTCTACGAGGCCTTCCGCCGCTTACAGCATCCTCAGCCCGTGCAAGCCTCGGTGATGATGTGGGTTGCGGCCGCCGGCGTGGTGATGAACGGAATCATCGCGCTTCTTCTCTATCGTTCGGCCGGACACTCCGGCGGCGACGTCAACATCCGCAGCGCCCTGCTGCACGAAGTCGGCGACACGCTCTCCACCGCCGCCGTCATCGCCGGAGGCTGGGCCATTCTCGCCACCGGGGAGTATTGGATCGACTCCGCGCTCTCCGTCGGAATCGGCGTCCTCATCCTGTGGTCAGGTTTCGGCATCGTCCGCGAAACTCTGAACATCCTGCTCGAAGGCACGCCCCGCGGCCTCAAGCTTGAACGCGTAGAAGACGCCATTCGCTCCATCGGCGGAGTCAACGACGTGCACGATCTTCACGTCTGGTGCATTGGCTCTGAAACCCGCGCCCTATCCTGCCATATCTCCATCGCCGATATTCCCCCCTCCGTGAGCGAGCGCATCCTTCGCGACGTGAAAGACCGCCTGCACCACGATTTCCGCATCGACCACACCACCATCCAGTTTGAGCACGTAATCTGTGAAGTCGCCCACGGTTGCGTAATCCCCGTCGGTGAGAGTGAAGAACATCACCACCATAGCCAATAGTTTCGAAAAGCCGTCGCCAATTCGCACGCTCGAACATGCTTGATATGCTCACGCAGAAGGAGGATTTTTAATGAAGCTCGCGAGTCTCTCGGCCTTGATCCTGATCATGATTGCTCCCGTCCTTGCCCAGGAACGCCCCGACGCCACTGAGTCCAAAATCATCGCTCTCGAGAAAGCATGGAACCAGGCCTATAAGTTGCGAGATAAAAAGGCACTGCTCGATATCCTGAACGATTCCATCATTCTGGTGAATGACGATGGAAGCCTCCAATCCAGGGGCGTTTTCCTGAAGGCTGTCGACGGGGCCCGGCCGTCCGATGACCAGCAAGCCGAGCCTGAGTCTATCTCGGTACACTTATTTGGCGACGTTGCCATTGCGACGGGAGTCTTCCGCACCAAAGGCGTTGAGAACGGCAAACCGTTTGTAAGGCGAAACCGATTTGTCGATACCTGGGTGCAAAAGGGCGGTTCCTGGGTGTGCATCGCGGCTTCCGCAACGCCGATGCTTCACTGAGTCAGTCCAAGGGAACCGAGAGGGGCTTCATTGCCCCTCGAAAATCTCCCGCGCCCTCTCGATGGTATCCGCCTCCGTCGCAGTCTTGTCAGGCCGTAACCGCACAATCCGCGGAAAGCGCAACGCGTATCCGCTCTCATGCCGCTCTGACTGCATCATGTTATTGAAAGCCACTTCCAGCACGATCTTCGGCTCGACGGTTCGCCGAAATCCCTGGTCTTCCACGGTGTGCTTCAAAAACCACTCCGTCATCTCCGCAATCTCAACGTCAGTCAATCCCGAGTACGCCTTGCCGATATTCACCAGCCGCTCTCCATCCCACACCGCAAAGGTGTAATCGCTGAGCACTCCCACGCGCCTTCCGTGCCCGTATTCCACCGCCGTCACCACCACATCCAGCGTGGCCAGCTCGCGCTTCATCTTCAGCCAGGACTTCCCGCGCTTTCCCGGCAGGTACGCCGACGCCAGATCCTTGATCATCAATCCTTCATTCCCCCGAGCCTGCGCCGCGACGAAAAGTTCCTCCAGAACTTCCGGAGAAGCAGCCCGAAACACTGGCGCTCGAATTATGCCAGTCGCTGCCTCGCTCGCTGGAGCGTCTTCCCCCTGAAAATCGAAAAGCCCCTGGTTTGCACCGGTCCTCCTACTGCCATGAGCTCTTCCGTATTCTGTGCGGGGAATGCTCGTGTCCCGAGCCGTCAACAATTCATCCAGAATCTGCGCCCGTTCCCGCAGCGGACGATCAATCAGCAACTCTCCTCCCGCATACAAAACGTCGAACACCAGATAAACGACCGGAATCTCCCGCAGCATCTTCCCGCTGACCTTCTTTCGCCCCAAGCGCTGCTGCAATATCGAAAACGGCCGCGCCCTTCCAATCTCTGTTTCTCCGTCATCTCCAATTTCACCCATCCGGCCTTGGAGATGCGCGCTTCCATCTCGATCTTGTTGTTGAAGGAGCGCAGCCCCATCTTCGTTTTGAAGGGGCGCAGCTTCAGCTGCGCCGTTCCAGGCTCCAGAAGATTGGGGCTTTAGCCCCTGAGGAACTGGATACTCCCACGCCACAATCTCCCCATCGAGAATCGCATCCTGCGTCAATCCTGCCAGCGCTTCCGGCAATTCCGGAAACGACTCGGTAATCTCATCCCGCGTCCGCGAAAAAAACTTTACCTCGCCGCCCGCAACATGCGCCTGCGCCCGAATCCCGTCATATTTGTCCTCCACTTCCGGCTCCGCAAAATAGCTCAGCCCCTGCTCCGCCGACTCAATCGGGCTCGCCAGCATAAAGCTCAGCGGATGAAACATCCTCATTTTCGCCTCGCCCAGCCTGCCCTTGATCGCGAACCCCGCTGTCTCTCCGATATCTCCCAGCAGCATGTTCGCCCGCTGCACTTCCGCCAGCGTGCTGCCGAAGGCCTTTGCAAGCGCCTCCTCTACCAGGCTTTCCTTCAGCCCAATTCGCAAATCGCCCGTCATGATCTTGACGATGTACTTCGCTTCGAGCGGCCTCGCCCGCGCCAGCAAATCGCGAACCAACACACTCTTGGCTGTTGTCCCCCGTGCCCCCGCGATCTTCCGAAAAATCCTGCTGACCTCTAAAATCTCCACCCCTTGCCCGGCCCGCGCCGGCAACACTTCCCCAGCCACCGCCCCCAGATCGCCGTGCTTCCGGTAAGCGGCGGTCAACTCCGCGTCTTCCTTCCTGGAAAGCTCTGCAACCACGCTCCACAACAGCGCGCCGCCTACCTGCAAAGTGGTTTCTTCCCACCCCGGAAACGCTCTCCCCGAGAGAAACACCGCCGACACCGCCGCCTCATCCGGCGCGCGCGTCTTGAAATACTCCGCGACGATCCCCGTCTTGAGCAGCTTCTTGGTGGTAGCTGCAATCGCCTCGCAGGTTTCCACAAACTTTCGCATATCGTTCTAAGATGCCTTCCGGCAACCCTTTCAAGATAAAATAGCCGATTCAGATCCAAGACGAACGACCCAAGACCGACAGCCGACGACAGAAAACCGAAGACCGACGACCCCTGTGATACCCTATCTGCTGGGCCGTTTCCACACCTTGGAGCATCCAATACGCGTGCGTTCTCTGCGAAATCTCGTGCGTTTCCTCGTGGCCGTGCAACTTCTACCCGCCCTTGAAAGCGGCGAAGAAACTCTGGTCGGGGGCCAGGCCGTGCTCGAAGGCGTGATGATGCGCTCGCCCCACGCCTGGGCCATCGCCTGTCGCAAACCCTCCGGCGAAGTGGTCACCATGAGCGAACCGCTCGCGCGTCCCTCGGAAAAGCATAAATGGATGGCGTGGCCCATCGTCCGCGGAGTGATGACCCTCGGCTATGCGATGAACCTCGGCTACCGCGCCCTCCGCTTCTCCGCCAACGTCGCGATTGAAGACGTGATGCAAAACGATGAAGCCGCGACAGTTCGTGTGGAGACAGCCGAGACGCAACTCGCGGCAGCAGCCGATCCCTCCCCACAATCCTCCCAGTCTCCCTCCCGCGAAAAAGCCGCCGCCATCAGCGGATGGCTCGCCGCCGTCAACGTCATCTTCTCTCTAGCCTTTTTCGTTTTCATGTACAAATATCTGCCGCTCCTGGCGGCCACGGAACTTAAAAAAGCCAACCCCGCCCTCGGCGGACAGGTGGTCTTTAACCTGGTCGACGGCGCAGTCCGCCTGCTCCTGTTCCTGTTGTTCATCTGGGGAGTTTCACTCTTCCCGGATATTCGCCGCGTCTACCAATATCATGGCGCCGAACATAAAACTGTATTCGCCTTCGAAGATGGCAAGCCGCTCGAAACTGCGGCGGTGCAGAAATATTCCACCTTTCATCCACGCTGCGGCACCAGTTTCCTGATGACCGTGATGCTGATCTCGATCGGCTTCTACATGCTGATCCCATTCACCACGTTCTGGGCGCGTTTCGCCTCACGCATCGCGCTCCTGCCCGTGATCGCGGGCGTCTCCTACGAGATCATCCGCTTCGCCGCCAAACATCGCGGATCGCTCTTCGCTCTGATGACCGCCCCTGGTCTGTGGCTGCAGCGCATCACCACCCAGCCACCATCCGACGAAATGGCCCAATGCGCCATCACCGCCCTCGACCACGCCATGGCCCTCGAAAAAGACCACAGCGGCGAACTGGTAATTGCCTAGGGGTTCCCCCCTGCGGACCGAGGCCAACGACCGAAGACGAACGACCAACGACTAGCCCCATGTTTGAGCGCTTAGACCAAATCGAATCCCGCTACGAAGAGCTGACCAGCTCTCTCGCCTCGCCTGAGATCGTCAACGATTCGGCGAAATACCAGAAAACCGCCAAGGCCCACAGCGAGGTCGCGCCCATCGTCGAGAAATACCGCGAATACAAAGACCTGACCAAGGGCATTGCCGAATCGAAAGCCATGCTCACCGACGAAAAAGATCCCGCGATGCGCGCCTATGCCCAGGAAGAACTCAACCAACTTGAGCCCCGCGTCGCCGCCATCGAAGAAGAATTAAAAGTTCTGCTTCTGCCCAAAGATCCTAACGACGAAAAAAATATCATCCTCGAAATCCGTGCCGGCACTGGCGGAGACGAAGCCACCCTCTTCGCCGCCGAGATCTTCCGCATGTACACCCGCTACGCCGAGACTCAGGGCTGGAAAGTTGAAGTGCTCTCTTCCTCGGAATCTTCCGCCGGCGGACTGAAAGAAGTCATTGCCATCATCGAAGGCAAACGCGTCTTTTCTCAGCTCAAGTATGAAAGCGGCGTCCATCGCGTGCAGCGCGTGCCGGCCACCGAGCAACAGGGACGCGTCCACACCTCCGCCGTCACCGTCGCCGTGCTCCCCGAAGCCGAAGATGTCGACATCAAAATCGAAGCCAAAGACCTACGCATCGACACCTTCTGCTCCTCCGGCCCGGGCGGCCAGTCGGTAAACACCACGTATTCCGCCGTCCGCATCACCCACATTCCCACCAACACGGTGGTCAGTTGCCAGGACGAGAAGTCGCAAATCAAGAACCGCGAAAAAGGTATGCGCGTCCTGCGCTCCCGCCTCTACGAAATCGAAATGGAAAAACAGCAGCAAGCCCTGGCCAAAGAACGCAAAGCCATGGTCGGCTCCGGCGACCGCAGCGAAAAAATCCGCACCTATAACTTCCCGCAAAACCGCGTCACCGATCACCGCATCGGTTTCACCCTCCATCAACTCGAAGCCGTAATGGATGGCAAACTCCAGCCTCTGTTCGAAGCGTTAACCACCCACTACCAGGCTGAAAAGCTGAAGCAGGAAGCCACCACCGCGGTGTAAAGTTTTTATGTAAGGAATAAGCCCGATAAGTTTTAAATGGAATTCGCGAACCCCAGCCGGGCAACCCCGAGCCTCGGTTCCGGCACCGAACATCTTTTATGGCGAGAACAATATCAAGGCGTCCTTCGTATTCCTTGCTCGCTCTGGCGGGCTTCGGCCTGGCCACCGCCGGCGCCGCCTGGTACGGCTCCCACTACAGCAGAGGCAGTCGCGACCCCTGGTATCGCCAGCTCGATAAACCCGACTTCACTCCTCGCGATCAGGTTTTCCCCATCGTCTGGACCTCACTCTATGTCCTAATCGCCATTTCCGGATGGCGGGTCTGGAACGCCGCCCCCTCCCGCCACCGCACCGCCGCGCTGCAGCTCTGGATTTCGCAACTCGCCGCCAACGCCAAATGGTCCAAGTTATTTTTCGACGAACATCGCCTCATCGCCTCGGTGGCCGACTCCGTCGCTTTAGAGGGAACCATTCTTTCCTACATCAACCACTCCCGCAAAGTTGATCCCATCGCCGCCACCGCCTTCGTCCCTTACGCCGCCTGGGTCGGCTTCGCCACCGTTCTCAACGCAGAAATTGCCCGCCGCAATTTTTTTCGCCGCGCCTAGGCGCTTTAGGACGCATGTGGGGATAGCCGCTCGGCAACGAAGCGATAACCCGCTCTCCCTTCTGTGTTGAAATAGCCCTGTGCACCTGAAAGCAGCCCTCCGCTCCGCAATCGCTCGCCTGACCGCGGAGCAAGTTCCCTCCCCGCGCATGAACGCAGAGTCGCTCCTCATGTTCACTCTGAGCTCTGACCGCGCCTACCTCTATGCCCATCCCGAGCGCGAACTCACCAGCGAGGAAGCCGGCCGCTACGAAGCCGCGCTCACCGAACGCACCCGCGGCGTCCCTGCTCAATACATCACCGGCCATCAGGAATTCTGGGGCCTCGATCTCGTCGTCACCCCTGCCGTCCTCATCCCTCGTCCCGAGACCGAGCACCTGATCGAAACGGTGTTGCAGCATGTCCGGCCCGCTCATGTAAAGCGGCCGGTCCTGAGGGCCAGCCCACTCCGCATCGCCGACGTAGGCACCGGCTCTGGCGCCATCGCACTCGCATTAGCGAAAGAGCTCCCACAAGCCGAAATCCACGCCACTGATATTTCTCCCGCGGCCCTCGAAATTGCCCGCGCCAACGCCGCCCGCCATCAACTCGAATCCCGCATTCGATTCCACCAGGCCGACCTTCTCACCGGATTTGCGAACAACTCCTTCGATTTCGTCGTTTCAAACCCTCCCTATGTCGGCGAATCGGAAGCAGATCAGGTGCAACTCGAAGTCCGCAAGTTTGAACCGCGCAACGCCGTCTTCGCCGGCCCCACGGGCACAGAGGTGATCGCGCGCCTGATCCCCCAGGCCCGTGCCGCGCTCAAGCCCGGCGGTTGGTTAATCATGGAAATCAGTGGAACGATTGCAGAAGAAGTGCAACTGCTGTTGAAAGAGTGGAAAGAAGTTCAAATCAACCCGGACCTGCAATCGATCCCGCGCGTAGCGCAAGGGCAGAAATCATAAGAAAAGATCATCAGAAATGTCGTCTCAATCGGAGTGTCATCGCAGTGGGAGTGTCATCGCAATTGGAGTGTCATCCCGAGCGCAGCGAGGGATCTTGGTTCCCCGTGCGCCACCACCACTCCTACCACCCTACCTCTGCACTGCCGCCGGCAGAATCTCTTCCACATCCACAACATTGGTAGGATATTTCCCCGTATAGCAGGCAGAACAATAAGCAGTCTTTTCACCTTCGCCGCAAGCCTTCTTCAACCCCCCCAGCGATAAATAGGCCAGCGAGTCCGCCCGAATATATTCGCGAATTTCATCTACCGATTTATTGGCTCCAATCAGTTGATCCTTCGAAGGGGTGTCCACCCCGTAATAACAGGGCGAAATCGTCGGCGGACACGAAATCCGCATGTGCACTTCCTTCGCCCCTGCGTTGCGGATCATGCGCACGATCTTCCGGCTGGTGGTGCCGCGCACAATCGAATCGTCAATCAGCACCACACGCTTGCCTTCCAGCAGCGACCGCACCGTATTCAGCTTCAGCTTCACGCCGAAATCGCGCACGCTCTGGCTGGGCTCGATAAACGTCCGTCCCACATAATGATTGCGGATCAATCCAAACCGAAACGGAATCCCGCTCTCCGCCGCATACCCCACCGCCGCCGTCACTCCCGAATCCGGCACGGGCACCACCAGATCCGCCTCCACCGGCGCTTCCCGCGCCAACTGCCTTCCCAGTTCTTCGCGGCTGGTCTGCACCGCGCGGCCAAATACAACGCTGTCCGGCCGCGAAAAATACACATGCTCGAAGATGCAGCTCGATTGCGGCGCCCCGGTCGAATAAAAACGCGAGGTAATCCCCTCCGGTCCCACCACAATCAATTCGCCCGGCTTCACATCACGCTCATACGTGGCTCCGATCAAATCGAAGGCGCAAGTTTCGGAGGCGAAAACAATGGTGTCGCGCTTCTGTCCATCCACCGCCGAAATGCGTCCCATCGCCAGCGGCCGGAATCCCCGCGGATCGCGCGCTGCGATGATCCGGTCCGGACTCATCAGCACCAGCGAGAACGCGCCCTCCACCCGCGAAAGCGCATCGGCGATCGCTCCCGGCAAAGTATGTTCTCGCGACAGCGCAATCAGGTGCACAATCACTTCCGTATCGCTGTTCGTCTGAAAAATCGATCCCTGCCGCTCCAGCCGCCCGCGCACATCCACCGCGTTCACCAGGTTCCCGTTGTGCGCCACCGCAATCGAGCCTTTGTTTGATTGCACCAGAATCGGCTGCGCGTTCAGCAGCGCCGAATCTCCCGCCGTCGAATACCGCGTATGCCCAATCGCCAGCGTGCCGCGAATCTTCGACAGCACATCTTCCGTAAAAATGTCGGCGACCAATCCCATCGCCTTGTGCGCCCGCGACGTCAACCCATCGGACGTAACAATCCCTGCCGACTCCTGCCCCCGATGCTGCAGCGCATGCAGCCCCAGATAAGCAAGCTTCTCCGCCTCAGGATGACCAAAAATCGCCACCACTCCACACTCATCGCGAAATTTGTCAGAAATCAGCATTCAGACCTTAATCAGCAAACATCTTGTGGTAGAGCTTTATCGACTCAACCCACCGCCACCAGTTCGGGGTTGGTTTTCAAATTCAATTCCAATGCAGATTCATAAGCCGCATTTAACTCTGAAACCATCGACGACACTACCATTCGGCCGTCAAGCGAAATCTCCAAACGCTCCGCAACCGTCTCTCCCAACACATCCGCCGCGATGCCAAAGCTCTCCGCCACCTGTTTGATTCGCCCAGCATTCTCCGGGTCGCAGGAGACCACAATTCGGCTGGCATCTTCCCCAAACAGGACGAACTCCGCTGGAAGGCCGCCCGACGCCAGATTCGCCCGCGCGCCAACTCCCTTGGCAAATGCTTTCTCCGCCAGCGCCACCGCCAATCCACCGTCCGCGCAATCGTGCACTGACTCCGCCAGCCCCTGCTGGACCAATTCAATGACCGCCTTCTGCAGCGCTGCTTCCTTTTCCAGATCGAGTTCCGGAGGATATCCCCACACCGCGCCCAGAATTTCTTTCGCGTATTCTGACGACCCAAACTCGCTCTCTACATCGGTGATATCGCCCGCTTCACCGCCACGCAATAGCACGATCGTGCGTCCCGGCGCAGCAAAATGCATCTTCGCCGTCTTGCGCACGTCTTCGATAATTCCCACCACGCCCAGCACTGGCGTGGGATAAATTCCTTCGCCCAGCGTTTCGTTATAAAAGCTTACATTCCCCCCAGTGATCGGAATCTCCAACTCCTCGCACGCTTTGGTGATGCCATCAATGGTCTGCGAGAACTGCCACATGATGTGCGGCTTTTCCGGATTGCCGAAATTCAGGCAATTGGTCGCGGCTACCGGCGTCGCTCCCGAACATGCCACTTTGCGCGCCGCCTCGGCAACCGCGTGCATCGCCCCCAGCCGCGGATCGAGATAGCACCACCGTCCATTCCCATCGAGCGCCATCGCAAGGCCGCGCTCAGAACCCTTAATCCGAATCACTCCCGCATCGCCCGCTCCCGGCGCTTCTACCGTATTGGTCTGCACCATGTGGTCATACTGCTGCCACACCCATCGCTTCCCGCAAATATTCGGAGCGCCCAAAAGCTGCTTCAGATTCGTCGTAAAATCATCTGCGCCAGAGGGGGCACCGCTCCGACGTGACGTTCCAGCATCGCTTTGAAGAGACGCGACACTATTCCAAACTGACGTTCCAGCATGGCTTTGAAGGGGCGCGGCTTTAGCCGCGCCGTCAGAGGCCGCCGCTGATTTGGGCTTTAGCCCCTGAGGTTCGCTCCACCGAATCCCTTCCGGCATCTCCCTCTCCACAGGCGGCTCCCACCGCGCCAGCGGCCTCTTATACACCGGCGCATCATCCGTCAACGCCTGATTCGGAATTTCCGCCACCATCTCGCCATGCTGCCGCACCCGCAATGTATTGCCGGTCGTCACCTTGCCCACTTCGACCGCATCCAGCCCCCACTTTTCAAAAACCCGGAACACTTCCTGCTCACGCCCCTTCTGCGCCACCAGCAGCATGCGCTCTTGCGATTCGCTCAGCATGATTTCGTAGGCGCTCATTCCGGTTTCGCGCTGCGGCACGAGATCCAGTTCGATCTCGATCCCAACTCCGCCGCGCCCGCCCATCTCGCAAGTCGAGCAGGTCAACCCCGCCGCGCCCATATCCTGAATGCCGACAATCGCTCCCGTCTGCATGGCTTCCAGGCAGGCCTCGAGCAACAACTTCTCCAGAAACGGATCGCCCACCTGCACATTCGGCCGCTTCGCTTCCGACCCCTCGCTGAATTCTTCGCTCGCCATCGTCGCCCCGTGAATTCCGTCGCGGCCGGTCTTCGCGCCCACATAAATCACCGGATTGCCCTCGCCGGCCGCGCGCGCATAAAAAATTTCATCCTTGCGCACCAGTCCCATGGCAAAAGCATTCACCAGCGGATTGCCCGAGTAGCAGGGCTCAAACTTGGTTTCTCCGCCCAGGTTGGGCACGCCGAAACAATTCCCGTAAGATGCCACCCCGCTCACCACGCCCTCGAGAATGGAATGATTCTTGTGAACCTCAGCCTGCGTCGTCGCGCCTTCTGTGGGAACAGCCGCCCTCGGCTGTCCGGCCGGACCAAGCCCGGCTCGGTTCCCGCGGCCGCTTATCGGACCAAACCTCAGCGAGTCCATCACCGCCACCGGCCGCGCGCCCATGGTAAAAATGTCGCGCAGAATTCCGCCCACCCCGGTTGTCGCCCCCTGAAACGGCTCGATAAACGACGGATGATTGTGCGATTCAATCTTGAACGCGCACGCCCATCCCTCCCCAATGTCAATGATGCCGGCATTCTCTCCCGGTCCCTGCAGCACGCGCTTGCTGCGCGTGGGCAACCGCTTCAGATGCACCCGTGACGATTTGTAGGAGCAGTGCTCGCTCCACATCACGCTGAAAATCCCCAGTTCGGTCAGCGTGGGCTCGCGCCCGCCCAGAAGCTGTTTGATTTTTTCGTATTCCTTGGTCGTAAGCCCGTGCTGCCGGAGGGTCTCCGGAGAAAATGCAGAAGTTGTAAAGGTGGTCATGGGGAAGCTCTATTGTCGCACTTAGCGGCCCCGCGCGGAAGAGCCGCCCGCGGCCGGCAGCGTCTCGAGCAACCGGAACGGTCAAGGGCGGTTGTCATCCCGAGCAAGCATTTTTTGCGCCGCGAGGGATCGTGGTGTTAGGCGCCCCTTGAGCGTGCTACGCAGCAACCGCCCTCCCTTCTTGTAAACTTTCCCCAGATGAAATCCGTCATCGTAGGCACCGCCGGCCACATCGACCACGGCAAGACCGCCCTGGTCAAAGCCCTCACCGGCATCGATGCGGACCGTCTCGAAGAAGAGAAGCGGCGCGGCATCACCATCGATCTCGGCTTCGCCCACACCGAGCTGCCCGCCCCCAGCGGCGAGATCTTTCGCCTCGGCTTCGTCGACGTTCCCGGTCACGAGCGATTTGTGCGCAACATGCTGGCGGGCATCGGCGGGATCGATCTCGTGTTGTTGGTCATCGCCGCCGATGAAGCCATCAAGCCGCAGACGCGCGAGCACTTCGACATCCTGCAGCTGCTCGGCGTCGAGCGCGGAATCACCGTGCTCACCAAGTCTGACGCTGTCGATGCCGAGACTCTCGACGTGGTACGTCTCGAAGTCGAAGAATTCCTTCATGGCACGTTTCTGGATGCATCGACGTCTCCCATCATCGCCGTCAGTTCTCTCACCGGCGCAGGTCTCGCCGACCTGAAGCGCGCCTTGTTCATCGCCGCAGGCCAGACCCAACCTCGCGATTCTCAAGCCATCGCGCGTCTCCCCATCGATCGCGTCTTCACCATGAAAGGATTCGGCACGGTCGTCACCGGAACTCTGGTCGCCGGCGCAATTAGCCGCGAAGACGAGTTGGAAGTTTTCCCCACCGGCCGCCGGGTGCGCGTCCGCGGCACGCAGGTGCACGGACAAACATCCGACTCTGCCATTGCCGGTCAACGAACCGCGCTGAATCTTGCCGGCGCGAGCACCGAAGATTTATCGCGCGGAATGACTCTCGCCGCCGCGGAGACGCTCCGGTCGACGCGCCTGGCTGACGTCAGGCTTCGTCTGTTGCCTTCGGCCCCGCGACCGCTCAAAAATCGCGCTCGCGTGCACTTTCACTCCTACACCATGGAGACCGTAGCCGAAGTCATCCTCCTCGATGCGGCGCAAAAACAAATTGCCCCCGGCGCCGAGGCATTCGCCCGTCTTAAACTGCCGCAACCCGCGCTCCTTCTGCCCGGAGACCGCTTTATCATCCGCCAATTCTCGCCCGTCGTGACCATCGGAGGCGGTGTAGTTCTCGACGCGGCTCCCATCCCGCGCCTGCCCGGCCAAGCCGATTTTCTCAAAGTTCTCGCCGCCGGCGACGCCGAACAGATTCTGAAAGCCCGCGTCGCACGACGGTCCCACCAAGGAATCTCAATCTCGCAACTCGTCGCCGAGACTGGCTGGAAAAAGAGTGTGATCGAAAAACACGGGGCTCATGACCCGCAAGATCCGATGCTCCGAATCGCCGACCGCCTGGTGCACGCTCCCGCAATTTCCGGCCTTCAACTTTTACTCCTCGCCACAGTTGAGGCCTTTCACAAAAAGAATCCGCTGGTCGGCGGAATCGCCAGAGAAGAGTTGCGCGAACAAGTCGGTCCATCATCCGAAGTGTTCGACGCCGTTCTTAACATCATGGCCCGCGACAAAAAAATCGAAGTGGCCGCCGACCTGGTTCGCCTTCCCGGCCACGGCGTGGTCATGAAAGACGAAGAGGCCGAATCAAAAAAGAAAATCGAAGACGCATTTGCTTCTTCGGGATTGCAAGTTCCAGCCCTGCAGGAAGTGATCGCCGGCCTCAAGATCGACCGGGTGCGTGCGCAGAAAATTGTGACCTTGCTGCTGCGCGATAAAATATTGATAAAGGTCTCCGATGAACTGGTTTTTCATCACATCGTTCTCGAGGCTCTGCGCAGCCAGATAGCCGCTTACAAACTAAGATCGACCAAAATCGATGTCGCCCACTTCAAAGAGCTAACCGGCGTCACCCGCAAGTACGCCATCCCGCTGCTGGAATATCTCGATCGCGAGCGTGTGACGCGGCGCGTCGGCGATGCCCGTGAAATTTTGTAATCCGTGCGCCGTTGCCGCCCTCAGATCTTCTCTTCCGGAAACTCCAGCTCCAGGCCCAGAGGATCGGTTACGCGGTTGGTCAGGTTCGCAAGGCCCGCGAGCATGTGAATGTCCACGATTTCCGCCTCGGAAAAATGTTTCTTCAGCTCGTCGAAATCCGTCTCTGTAATCTCGCGCGGCGCGCGCGTCAGCTTCTCCACATAATTCAGCGCCGCCCGCTCTTTCTCGTTGTAATGCGAATAATTCCCTGCCCGCAGCGCCGACCAGTCCTCGGCGGCAAGCCCGGCGCGCTTCGACGAAGCTACATGGTGCTGCGTGCAGTAGCGGCAACCATTGATCAGCGAAACTCGCAGATAGATCATTTCGTAAAGCTTGCGGTCAAGCGACCGCCCCACGCTGGCATAAAAAGTTAGAAAATTCTTAAGCATCTCCGGACGGTGAGCCAGCGCCTTCTGAATATTTCCCGGCTTACCGCGCAAGACCTTGTCATAGATTTCCCGCACTTCGGGATTTGCCGCTTCAGGGGTGATGAGGGAAATACGCGCCATGACGACCTCTTCGAACAAGTTTCAGCCTTCATCATACACAGGAGCCGTTCCGGCTCTTTCCCCGGAAGAATCCGACTCAAGGGATTCAGGATGGCGGCCGATGTAGTGGATCAGAGGATTTCTGCTTCGATGAAAAAACGGATGCTGCCGCTGGCCACACTGTGCATTCTCTGCGCGCTCGTCGCCGCACAAGACGATGCTGGCCGCAGCGCAGGATCAAAACTTCTTGCCGCCGAAAATGTGTGGAACCAGGCCGAGGCAAAAGGCGACATAGCGGCCCTGGCCATGATCTTCGATGACTCCCTGGTTTACGTCGACGAAAACGGCATACTGCTCACCAAAGCACAATTTCTGCTGCGTGCGAAAGCTGCAGGTGCCCACGTGCAATCGCTGACCACAGAATCGATGAACGCCCAGGTTTATGGCTCGACGGCGGTGGTCACCGGAACCTGCTGGTTGAAAGGGATAGAGGGCGGCAAAACTTACCAACGCGATGGCCGCTTTACCGATATCTGGGTTTATCGCAACCGTGCGTGGTTGTGCGTCGCTGCCCAGTCAACCCCAATCCATCGCTGAACAGCCTGGCAACTGCCGCGCACGAATTCTTGAAGGGAGCAAAATTTGAAGATCACCTTGTTTCTTTTGTTATTGCTCCTGGCGCCCTCCCAAGCCGCGCAGACAGTCACACCCACGGACTTGGCGGAAAGAGATGTTCTGGCTCTGGAAAACGCATGGAACCAGGCCGTCCAATTGCGAGAAAGCAAAGCCCTGCAGCCCATGCTGGTCGATGGCTTGGTCTACATCGATTATGACGGCCGCATGATGAATAAAGGACAGTACCTGGCTCACATTAACGCGCCGCTGTTGCATCCGGAGCACGTCGTCAGCGAATCGATGCAGGCCCACGCCTATGGCGACAGCGTCGTAGTGACCGGCATCTATCGCGAAAAAGGTTTGAAGAAGGGCCAGGCTTATACGCTGCGGGAGCGCTTCGTGGATGCGTGGGTTCAACAGAATAATGTGTGGGTCTGCGTCTCCAGCCAGTCGACTTTGATCACTCATTAATCGACTCTCCATGAATCGATCGTTCATGCATCATGATTCGGCTTCACCCGCCGCATCTTTCTTCGCCTGATGTATTCTTGCTTGTTATGATTTCGATTCGCCCTGCTACGATCGCCGACGTCGCCCTGTTGCGCTCCTTGATCCGCGAACTCGCGGAGTTTGAACACGAGTTGCATCTTTGCGTGATCGGAGAGGCTGCTCTGGCGCGCGATGGTTTCGGAACCCGCCCTAAATTCCATGCCTTGATTGCCGAATGGGAAAACCAGCCCGCCGGCTACGCCCTGTTTTTCGAATATTATTCGACGTGGACCGGCCCCGGACTCTATCTTGAGGATTTGTTTGTGCGCTCGCACTTTCGCGGCAGGCGCATTGGAATGAGATTGCTTGCTGCCGTCGCCCGCCTCTCCTTGCAGGAAAACCGTTGTTCCCTGTGTTGGGAAGTTCTCGATTGGAATCAGAACGCGATCGCACTCTACAAATCTTTGGGGGCCGAATTTCGCGATCATTGGAAATCGGTTCTGCTCACCGACGACGCCCTGCGCCGCCTGGCTGAAAACGCGTTATGACAACGCGCGTTCGCATTATCGGCGCCGGGCTCGCCGGCTCTGAAGCGGCCTGGCAGTGCGCCCGCTCCGGCGTCGAAGCGGAGTTGTTTGAGATGCGTCCCCAGCGCTCGACGCCGGCTCATCAAACCGCCGACTTCGCCGAGTTGGTCTGCTCCAATTCTCTGAAGTCCGATAGCGAAAATACAGCGCCCTGGCTGCTGAAGGAGGAAATGCGGCGCGCCAGCTCGCTGCTTCTGCAAATCGCACGCGACTGCGCGGTTCCCGCCGGACATGCGCTGGCGGTAGACCGCGTCGCCTTCGCCGCGAGAGTCACTGAAGCGATTTCCCGCGAACCCCTCATCACCGTGCGCCGCGAAGAAGTAACCCGGATCGAGCCATCGGAAGATTTCATCACCATCGTCGCCACCGGACCTTTGACCTCTGAAGCCCTGGCCGAGGAAATTGCGCGACTCAGCGATCGGACCGCAGCGCTGCCCCCCGGGCAGACTTTTCCGCCGTTTTCGGGCGTGCCGATGGCTCATCATCCTCACTTGTATTTCTACGATTCCATCAGCCCGATTGTTGAAGCCGATTCCATCGACATGTCGCGTGTCTACATGGCCGCCCGTTATGACAAGGGCTCGGCGGATTACATCAACTGCCCCATGACTCCCGAAGATTACGGCCGCTTCTACGACGCGCTCATCGCCGCACAGTCGGTCGAAGAGCGCGATTGGGAGAAGTTGAACTATTTCGAGAGTTGCCTGCCCATTGAAGAAATTGCCCGCCGCGGTCGCGACACCTTGCGCTTCGGCCCAATGAAGCCCGTGGGCCTGAAAGATCCGCGCACTGGCCGCATGCCCTACGCCGTCGTGCAGCTGCGCCCGGAAAATCTTCGCGCCGATTCCTACAATCTGGTGGGATTCCAGAATCATCTGAAGTTCGGCGAGCAGGCCCGCGTGATGCGTTTGATTCCCGGCCTTGAAAATGCCCGTTTCCTGCGCTACGGTCAGATTCACCGCAACACCTACATCAACGCCCCCGCGTTGCTTCTCGAAACCCTGCAGATGAAGGCGCATCCCCGAATCTTCTTCGCCGGACAGATTTGTGGCGTGGAAGGCTACGTCGAATCCATTGCCACCGGCCTCATGACTGGCATGCATGCCGCGTCCCTCGTCCGCGACGAAGCCCCAACCGCTCCGCCCCGCGCCTCAGCGTTCGGATCGCTCACTCACTACGTGACGCACGCCAACCCGAAGAATTTTCAGCCTGCGAATATCACCTTCGATCTTTTGCCTCCGCTTGAGAAAAAGATCCGAGATCGCCATGAGCGTCATCGTTTGCAGTGTGAGCTGGCGCTACGAGAATTCGACCTCTGGTTGCAGGGTTTCGGCGTGCCGGAGTGCAAAGCTTGAATCGCTCTTCTGAGATTGGACAGAATACGATGGCGCAATTCTTCGAAAGCGAAAGGTAGTGCGGTGATGAAAGTTGTCCTTGCATCTGAATCGCAATCGCGGCGGCGGGCGATGGATATCCTTGGCATTCCCTACCAGGCCCATCCCAGCGCGATCGACGAAAAATCCATTCGAGACTCCGACCCCGTTGCGCTCACTCAAAAACTCGCCGAGGCGAAAGCCCGGAAAGTTGCGGCCATTTTCCCCGACGCCGTGGTGGTTGCCGGCGATGCCGTGGTTGAAAAAAATGGAAGGATTTTCGAAAAGCCGAGAGACCGTGATGAGGCCGTAGAGTTTCTCCATGCACTTTCGGGGAGCGCCTTCCACTTCGTAACCTCACTGGTTGTGATCCGCTCCGATACTGGAAAAATGTTGTCCACCGTCGAGACTTCGGAAATTCGCTTTCGTAAATTGACCGATCGTGAAATCCGCGGCTATGTGGAAAAATATCCGGTATTGAACTTGGCCGGGGCCTTCGAGGGCGAAGGTGTACTCCGCTTCGCGGAGCACGTCTCTGGCAGCTTCAACTTCATAACCGGTTTGCCCGTGAGCCGGCTGGCCGTATTTCTTAGCCAGCAGGGAGTCGAAGCATAATTCGCGCGGAGCATCAACCCATGCCGGATGCGATTAACCCCAAAATTCGCCTTGCCACCTCGGAAGACGCCCCCGCAATTTCCCGCGTGCTCCACGATTCTTTCGTCGAGTTTAAATCTCTCTACACTGACCGGGGGTTTGCTGCGACCGTCCTCAATGCCGACCAGATTCTTTCTCGCATGCGCGAAGGCCCGGTCTGGGTCGCGTTCCGCGAGAGCGCAGTTTTCGGCACAGTGGCTGCCGTTGTAAAAGGTGAATCGATTTACATCCGCGGCATGGCGGTTCTGCCATCGGCCCGCGGATCGGGCGCCGGCGCCGCCCTTTTGCGCCAGGTGGAAGAGTGGGCAACCGGTCGGGGGTGTTCATCGCTATTTCTTAGCACCACTCCATTTCTTCGCTCGGCGATTCAACTGTACGAAAAATTCGGATACCGCCGCACCGATCACGGCCTTCACGATCTCTTCGGCACTCCCCTGTTTACCATGACAAAACATCTCTCCCGCTGATCGAGCGCAGCTCTCCCGCTTCCGCCGGACCCGGCGGCCATTCTCGCGCCAGCTAAATTTCCTTGCAACAAACCCCGCCTCGAATACGTATCTCAGTAAAGAGGCAGGCAAAACCGGCGCGAGGCTTACGTTCCGTACTGCTTCGCGTCCAATCAATCAGGCAGATGACTTTTGTAGACCTTTTCCGCGATGTCTTACGCACTCTCTGGGCGCACAAGCTTCGCGCATTTCTCACCATGTTCGGCATTGCCTGGGGAATAGTGTCGATTGTCCTGATGGTCGCGGCCGGCGAAGGTTTGCGCGAAGGCCAGGAAGCGCAGGCGAAAACTCTGGGCAAGGACGTCATGATCGTTTTCCACGGCCGCACCAGCCTGCAAGCCGGCGGAATCCATGCCGGACGCCGGGTCCACTGGGAAGACGAGGATGTGCCCGTGGTCCAGGCCGACTCGCCCGACTGTCAATACGCTATCCCCGAACTCGAGCAGGACACCGTGCGCGCCCACAGCGACTTCAACAACGCCGCCTTCACCGTAACCGGCTCGAACCCTCCGTTCGCCTACATTCGCAGCCTGGACGTGGGCATGGGACGTTTCTACGACTGGGACGACATGCGCGAAGCCCGCCGCGTCGCCTTCCTCGGCTCCGACGCCTCCAAACAATTATTTCCCGGCCGCAATCCCGTTGGCGCCAACGTCTATTTGAACGATTTTCCCTACGTTGTGATCGGAGTGATGCAAAAGAAAAAACAAGACTCCAGCTACGACGGATGGGACGTCAACAAAATCTTCATTCCATTCTCCGCCATGCGCCGCGACTTCCCCGATAAACCCCCCGGAACCTCCACCACCTTCGATCAATTGCTGGTCACTCCGCAATCCGTCGATCAGCACGAAGCCTGCAAACGCGAAGTGCGCGCGGTCCTGGCCCGCATGCATCACTACGATCCTAATGACAAGGAAGCCTGCCCCATCTGGGACACGGTCAAGGAAGCCCAGGCTTTTAAAGCGATGACCGACGGGATGAAATATTTTCTCGGCGCGGTCGGCATCGTTACACTTTTGTTGGGCGGACTGGGCGTCATGAACGTCATGCTGGTTGCGGTGCGCGAACGCACACGTGAGATCGGCGTACGCAAAGCGATTGGCGCTCCCGCCGGAACCATTCTCCGGCAATTTTTCGTCGAAGCTCTCATCATCGCCTTGCTCAGCGGAGCCATCGGCCTCGGCGTCGCCTTCGGTTTTTGCGCTCTGGTGAATCTCCTGCCCATGCCCGATTTTTTTGCCGGATTGATTCCCGACTGGACCTCCGGTCTGGTCGCCACCGGCCTTCTCGGCACCATTGCCGTGGCCGCAGCTTTGTATCCTGCGCGCAGAGCCGCATCCATCGATCCGATCGAAGCGTTGCGCTACGAGGCGGGAGGATAACCACGGACCCATGCTGATTGAGATCATGATCGAAGCCTGGATCGCGCTGCGCCGCAACGTCACCCGCAGCCTGCTCACCATGCTAGGGGTGGTCTGGGGAATCGCCACGGTCACACTGCTGATTGCCTACGGCAACAGTTTTCGCAGCATTCTGGTGCATGGCTTCGATGCTTTCGGCAAGAGCGTGGTCATTTGTTGGCCGCAGCAAACCAGCGAGCAGCCTGGCGGCCAGCGTGCCGGAAAGAAAGTTGTCCTCGAACAAGCCGATGTCGACATGGTCAAAGCCACGGCCCCGATGGTGAAATACGTCTGCCGCGAAACCGTGACCCGTCCCGGCATTGCCTACGGCGACCGTATGGTGGGCACCGCTCCCGTCCGCGGCGTTTGTCCGGAGTATGGCGAGATGCGCAACGAAGTGCCCTCCGAAGGCCGTTGGATCGATGCCAATGACGAACTCGAACGCCGCCGTGTCATCTTCCTCGGCGGCCGTCTCAAGGAACAACTCTTCAGCGGCCGCCCCGCCGTGGGCGAGACCGTAATCGTAGCGGGTGTTCACTTCACCGTGATCGGCGTCATGGCCCGCAAGATTCAGCTCAGCAACTATTTCAGCAGCGACGACGAATCCTCCTGGATCCCCTACTCCACTGCCGGAGATTTATGGAACACTCGCTACGCCGCCGTGCTGGTCTTTCAACCGATCGCTCCGCAGTTCGAGAAAAAAGCCATGGCCCAGGTCCTGGCCGCAGTCGCCACCCGCCAGGGTTTTTCGCCCACCGATCCCAAAGCGTTCCAGATGTTCGGCCGCGATGAATTTCGCCCCATCATCGACGCGCTCACCATTGGCCTGCAAGTTCTTCTCGCTTTCATCGGCACCCTGACTTTAGGCATCGGCGGCGTTGGCGTGATGAATATCATGCTGGTCACCGTCGACGAGCGCATTCGCGAGATCGGCTTGCGCCGGGCGCTGGGCGCAAGAAAGCGCCACATCAAACTTCAATTCCTCGCGGAAACTTTGCTGATCATGCTGCTGGGCGGCGCCATCGGCGTAGGCCTTTCCTACTTCATCGCCTGGGCCGTCGGCACCATGCCCCTCATGGGCCCGCTCTTCGAAGACACTTCCGGCCAGGGCGATATTCACCTGCGCATCTCCTTGATGACCGTAATGCTCTCTTCCGCCGTCTTGCTGGTGGTTGGGGTTCTCAGCGGTATGGTTCCGGCCCTGCGCGCCTCCAAACTCGATCCCGTCGAAGCCCTGCGCTACGAATGAAGAAGCGCGATTCCTTCACACCATTCCCGAAAGCATGTCACTTTTTGCCCTGTGCTTCTCGCTTCCGCATTCTTACTTTTCCTTTCTCTTCCGAATTGATTTGATCCCCCGCGCAATTCTTAGTACCTTGCTGCTGAGCGATTTTGCCGCCCGAGGTGCGCTTTGTCATTTTCTGCCATTGACGCCATTAGTCCAGCCATTGAGCACACCAAGCGGCAATTGTTTAAGCCCTTCCGCCTGGGTCAGTGGACCAGGCTCGCAGTGGTCGGATTGCTGGCCGGTGAACTCGGCGGCTTCAACGGCTGTAATTCCCGCTCGTTTCGTCCTCCGGGTGCGGCGCATCCACATTTTCCCGGGCTCGGCGAAATCAATCTCGCGCTGCTCGCCGCGCTCATCGGCGTAATCGTGGTCGCGGCCCTCGTCTTCGGATTACTGCTCATGTACGTCAGCAGCGTTATGCGCTTCATCCTCTTCGACAGCGTCCTTGCCCGGCAGTGTCACATTCGTATGGGCTGGGGCCGCCGGCAAGGTCCGGGATGGCGCTATTTTTTATGGAAGCTGGCTTACCTGGTATTCACCTGCGCGGGGTTTCTCGTCTTGCTGGGAATTCCGGCGGCCTTCGCATTCTCCGCGGGCTGGTTCACCGCGCCGAAAGAGCACGTATTCCCTCTGGTGGTGTCCGCAATCATTCTTTTTTTCATACTGGTGGCTTTCATCATCGCCATCGGAATCATCTTCGTATTCACAAAGGATTTTGTCGTGCCCCAAATGGCTCTGGAAAATATTGGAGCATTCGAAGGCTGGCGGCGCCTCTGGCCAATGATCGAGGCAGAAAAAGCCGCCTACGCCGGCTACATTGTGATGAAGATCCTCATGGCCATCGGCGCCGGCATCTTGATTGGAATTGCCGCCATCGTCCTCGGCTTGTTCATCGCCATCCCTACTGCGGGACTGAGTATTATCGCCATTCTCACCGGCAAGTCTGCCGGGCTCACGTGGAACGCTTACACCATCACTCTCGCTATCGTGGTCGGCAGCTTCTTGTTCGCCGGCTTTCTCTATCTGATTTCTCTGATCTCCGTGCCCATCATCGTATTCTTCCCGGCGTATTCCATTTATTTCTTTGCCGCTCGCTATCGTCCGCTCGGCGCGGGGCTTTACCCGCCCGCTCCCGCCGCTCCAATGCCACCGCCAACTCCGCCGCCGCTGCCGCCATCCCCTCAGCCTGCGGGATAAGTGTCAGACCGTTTCGGTGAACTCAGATCGCGCTACGGCTGCGGATCTTTCAGCCGGGCTCCGCCGCCATGCGGCCACGAAAACCTTCGCCCGATGATGCACTTCACAATCAAATGATCGGTGGACCGTGTCGCGCCCACCCCCACCCCAAAATTAAACTCCCACTCCGGACCAAAATCGACATCGATTGCCGGGAAAAACTGTTGCTCCTGATCCCGCAGCGCTTCAAAGCCGGTCAGCGATCCATACGACGCGTAATATTCCAGCCCGCCCGCAATCTTCTTGGTGAAATCGTAGCTAAACTTCACATTCGGCGAAAATGTCACTCCCTGATTCACACTCGGCCCGTGCCACGACCGGTCGAGCGCCGGATTAAACGCCAGATACCACGGACCAATTTTCTTGTCGACGATCGGACGAATCTCCCACGTCCACGTATCTGGCGAAAACGCCGCGCGCTGGTAGCCAATCTCATTCGACAGACTTACGCCCACCGGCCAGTGCCACCGTTCCGGCGCCCGCACCCGCGGCCGAATATGATCGCCCACCCATTGCCACCCTTCGTTTGGCTGAATGCTGGTAAAAACGTAAAAACCAACTTCCGCCCAGTCGCTGATTCCCTGCGTAATCTCCAATGTCTCGTGCTCAGCATGGTTCGTCGGCAGCATTCCATCCTGCACGGTCTTGCTGCCCTCAACGGTAAAGTTGGAATGAATTTCAAACATAGTCGAGCGCGGCGTCACGGTTTCCGATCCGTAAACCTGAATCTCATAATTGTCCTGTGCTTCAGCGTGGGAAGCGAATGCGCCAGCCACAAACGGCGCAAAAAAAAGCGCGAGCCCGACCCGCCGCATGATGAGATCAATCTTCAAATTTATTTTCCCAGGGCGCGTTTCGCCGCCGCGCGCGACTAGTCCCTCAATAATGCGCGGCAGCCCCTCACCCGCGCAAGAGCCGTGGCAGCACCGTGAAAGTACTATGCAAAGAGCAGCGGACTCACCGTGAAAATAATATGAAACGGCCCGTGGAAGCATGGTGCCGTGAAAGTACTTTGAAACGGTTCGTGGGAATACCGTGGCAGAGCGGCCCTTTAGGGCCGCGTCCAGCTCCGAGCCGCGTGGGCTTTAGCCCCTGCGGGAACTCCTTTACCCGTGCAGGTGTCTGATGTAGCAGACACGCGCGTGCTACAGAGGGAGCTTTCTATGGCGTTCTCCATGGCAGGCGGTGGTGCGCATGGTCCGGAAATCAATGTCACTCCACTCATCGATGTGCTGCTCACCCTGATCATAGTTTTCATGGTGGTGGTCTCGATGGACAAAGAACAAGGCGAAACCGCCCAGATCCCCCAACCCGATCAGAAACAGACGCAGAACATCTCGCAGTCGCGCACCATCGTGATTCAGGTGGGGTGGACAAAACCGGACCAGCCCCCCACCGTGAAAATTAATCAGGATGAAGTAAGTTGGAACGACCTTGAGACCCGCCTCGCGGAAATCTATCTAAAGCGCGCAGAAAAAGTAGCTTTCGTTCGCGGCGACAATGACGTCGACTTCCAGTATGTAGCCGACGTCATCGACCTGGCCCACCACGCCGGCGTGGATCGAGTGGGGCTGCTGACGACGGATCGGGAGATAGGGGGAAACTAGGTATGCGTGGTTACGGGGGTGATCTTGCCGAGTTGGCTCCCGCATTAGAAGAATAGAAGCAGAGGAACTTCGGGACCGCATGCTCCCAGAGCACACAGGATCAGTAAGGCTCTTTTGCAACATTGACGCGTCCGCGCTTGCAGCCGTGATGTTTGTGCTAGCCATTGTAATAATGATGGCCGAATCCGCTCCGAAACACGCATACGGCGCTGATCTGCCGCGTGTCTCGCATGCAGTGCCGATGCCCGGAGCACTTCGGGACGACGTGATGCTAGTTACGGTAATGCGCGACGGCAGCGTCTACTTGGGATTCGAACGGGTTCTGCCGACCGAGTTAACTTCGAAGATTCTGGATCGCCTAAGGGACCGAGGCGTGGAACGGAAAGTTTACGTTCGGGCCGACGGGCGTGCTCGGTACGCCACGGTTAAGGATGTTCTCGATGGTGTTCGCGGCGGAGGAATTGGAAAAATTGGATTTCTCCTTGATCAGCTGACCGTTAGTCACTAGTTCGTATCTTGTCGAACAAGTCTCTAAAATTCCTCAGCTAGTCAACGAAATGCCTCGGAGCCTAGCCATTCCTCGCCCGATTCTTAATCCAGATCGGCGTCCCCAAAAATCCAAACGCCTCGCGGATCTGATTCTCCAGAAATCTCTGATAAGAAAAATGCAGCTTCACCGCCCGGTTGGTAAACAGCACAAACGTCGGCGGCGCCACCGACGCCTGCGTCATATAGAGAATCTTCACCCGCGACCGCATGGGAACCGACGCCCGCTCGAAATCCACCTTCTCAATAAACCGGTTCATGGCCGAAGTAGAAATTCGTTTGCGGCGCTCGGCCGCCACCTGCTCCAGCAGCGGAAAAATTCTCTCCGTTCCCTTGCCCGTATTCGCCGAAACAAAAACAATCGGCGCATAATTCAAAAATTTCAGATCGTAGCGCAGCCGCTCTTCATACGCCTCACGGTCGCCCGGTCGCTTGCCCTCGCGCATCCGCATCGCCTTCGAGGGCCTTCCCGGTTTCTGCGCGCCCCCCGTAACCAGATCCCATTTGTTCACCACGATAATCATTGAGCGGCCGCTCTCATGGGCATAACCGGCGATCGCCGCATCCAACTGGCTCACCCCTTCGGTCGCGTCAATCACCAGCAGAGCAATGTCGGCGCCCTCAAGATGTTTGCGCGCCATCACCACCGAAAGTTTTTCGGCCATCAAGTGCGTCTTGCCCTTGCGCCGAATCCCCGCCGTATCGATAAACCGGAACCGGCGCCCATCGCGCTCCACAATTTCGTCCACCGCGTCCCGCGTCGTCCCAGGAATCGGGGAGACAATCGCCCGATCTGAAGCGGTCAGGCAATTCAACAGCGTCGACTTCCCAACGTTCGGATGCCCGATGATCGCAACCTTGGTTTCGTAAACCGGTTCAGCTTCCGCCGCTGGATATTCCGCCGAACCCTCGTCAGCCTGTCCGCTGCCCTCTGGGTTCTCCGTTCCCTCCGCATTCAGCTCTTCTCTCTCGGGCAGCACTTCCAGCACCGCATCCAGCAAATCGTCAATCCCGCGCCCATGCTCGGCGGAAATCGCAAACATCCGCTTGATTCCCAGCCGGTGAAACTCATCCACAATCGACGCCTGCTTCTCGCTGTCCGCCTTGTTCACCGCCAAAAACAGCGGACGCCCCGTCTTGCGCAGCAGTCGCACCAGTTCAAGATCAGGTCCCGCAATCTCCGCCCGCCCATCCACTACCATGACGATCGCCGCGGCTTCCTCGAACGCCACCCGCGCCTGGCGAAAAATTTCCGACGGAATAAAATCTTTATCTTCCGGCAGAATCCCGCCCGTATCGATAATTCGAATCCGCCGCCCTCGCCACTCCGCATCGCCATACAGCCGGTCGCGGGTGATGCCCGGCTCGTCGCCGACAATCGCCCGCCTTGACCCCACCATGCGGTTAAACAATGTGGATTTGCCCACGTTCGGCCGGCCCACAATCGCCAGCGTCGGCACCCCGGCTGCGGTCGTGGCCAAAGTGCTTGTCGAGTTGTAAGTAGGTTGCGTCAAAGTAAGTACTATTCCGGCGAAGGCGCAGTATGAAATGCCACGCATGCTTCGCCGCCCAGCGTCATCCCGACGCCCCGCGTTTTCGTCAGGGGGGCGAGGAATCTCGCGATTATCGTCTCACTTTTGTTTCAAACCGAGTCCCTACCGGCGACCGGTGTGAGTGGCCGGGAATGTTTATTATAGAGACTCCCGTGTCCTTAAGCCGCCAACCCGTGTCGCCCTCGAAACCGGAGCGCTCCGCGCCTGCGGCGAAAACTGCGACTCTCCACCAATTCTTCGCTCCCGGCGGAGTGCTCTCGCACACTCATCCCGCCTACGAATTCCGCCGCGGCCAGTTGCAGATGGCCCAGGCGGTCGAGCAGGCGCTCGAAGAAAAGCGCCATCTCATCGTCGAAGCCGGCACCGGCACCGGAAAGACCCTCGCCTATCTCCTGCCCGTTATCCGTTCCGGCAAGCGCGTCATCATCTCCACCGGCACCAAAAATCTGCAGGAGCAACTCTTCTACAAAGACGTGCCTTTTCTTGAGCAGGCCCTGATCGGCACATCCGACGCGGCAAGCGTCAGTAGCGACACTCCGCGCCGCGGCCTTTCCGTCTGCTACATGAAAGGCCGCAACAATTATCTCTGTCGAAAAAAACTCTACGATCTCACCGACCAGCCGGTGCTGAGTGGGCTCGAGGAAATCGAGCAATATCGCGCCATCGCCGCATGGGAAAAAACTACCGCGACCGGCGACCGCGCCGAACTTGGCGAACTGCCCGAAACCAGCGCTCTCTGGCACAAGCTCGATGCCCGCGCCGAAGCCTGCCTGGGACAAAAGTGCAGCGAGTGGGAGCGCTGCTTCGTCACTGAAATGCGCCGACGCGGCATGGAGAGCGACATCATCATCGTCAATCATCATCTCTTCTTCGCCGACCTTGCCATCAAGCTGCAAGCTGAAGGCGCTCCTGACGCGGGAATCCTGCCCGAAGCCGCGGCCGTGATTTTCGATGAAGCCCACGAACTGGAAGACGTAGCCGGTAACTACTTCGGAATTTCCGTAAGCAATCTCCGCGTGGACGATCTGGCGCGCGATATCGAAGCATCCTTGCAGCACCATCACATCATGTCGGCCTCGCTCTCCGGCGCGCTTGGCAGCCTCCGCGAGAAGTCGCAGTTTTTCTTTTCCCTGTTGCCGCCCGGAGTCGGCCGCTTCGCCTTCGAAACCCGCCGCGAATTCCTCGAAGAAAATGGAGACGAATTTCTCGCCTTCAACCAATCTCTCACTCGGCTGGCGGGCGAACTCGAAAACCTGCCGCAAAAACCGGAGGAAGTTTTCAACTTCGTCCGCCGTTCCCAGGAGCTCCAGGTTCAACTCACCTTCGCCATGGAGTCGGACGATCGCAACACCGTCTTCTGGATCGAACGCCGCGCCGGACGCGGCCCCAATTCATCACGGAAACAGGCTGCCCCAGACAGAACCGCCCGCCAAAATGTTTTTCTTCAGGCCACTCCCATCGACGTTGGTCCAATCCTGCGCGAATGCCTCTGGTCCCAGCTCGAGTGCGCCGTCCTCACTTCTGCGACCCTTGCCGTCGGCGGGGGATTCGAATACATCCGTCAACGCCTCGGTCTGGAGCACGCCCGCGAATCGGTTTTGCCTTCGCACTTCGATTACGAAAGCCAGGCCCTGTTATACGTCCCGCCCGACCTTCCCGATGCCCGCACGCCGCAGTTCACCGCCAAAGCTGCGGAGCGTATCCGCAAACTGCTCGAGATCACCCGCGGACGCGCCTTTGTCCTCTTCACCAGTTACGCGCAAATGAATGACGTCTATCATCGCCTGCTCGGTGAACTGGACTTTCCCATGCTCCGGCAAGGCGACGCGCCGAAAAGCGCGCTGCTCGACGAGTTCCGCCTCACTCCAAACGCCGTTCTGTTTGCGACTTCTTCATTCTGGCAGGGCGTGGACGTGCAGGGCGAGCAGTTGAGTTGCGTCATCATCGACCGCCTGCCGTTCGCCGTGCCCAGCGATCCCGTCGTGGCCGCGCGCGTGAAGGCGATCGATGCCGAAGGCGGTAATGCCTTTTTTCAATATCAAGTGCCCGCCGCCGTGATCACCCTGAAACAAGGCTTTGGACGCCTCATCCGCTCTCTCCACGACCGCGGCCTGCTGGTCCTGCTCGATAACCGCATCCTCAAAAAACAATACGGCCGGGTCTTTATCGAGAGCCTGCCCAATTACAAAAAAACTACTGACCTGCGCGTGGTCGAGGAATTTTTCGGAGTGGGCAACCAGGAGTCTTGTTAAGTGAGCAGGCGCATGCCGGCCGTCGCCGCCGCAACTCGGTCAAACGGCGGCAGCCATTTGAACGTTTCCTTCCAAAATAAAGAATTCCTTACACTATAGTAAGGAATTCGACAACCTGCCAACATTTGGAAGTCTCCGGTAGTGGCTGAATTTCAGCCAGTACCGAAGTCCCGTCACACATACTCCCGCTCCGCCCTTCGGATCTTGCGATATCGCTCAAACACTTTCTTCTCGCTCTCCAGTCCCAGCGCCGACCGCACCGAACTTCCCCGAAATGTATGGGCCAGCATCTTCCACCCTGTCGTCAGAACAAAACCCGGATCATGCGCCAAGGCCGCCGGAACGTGCCGCATTTTCATCCAGCGCTCCGCCTTCCATCGCAGAAATTCCACTTCCTCCGCCGGCAGATGTTCCGTGCGCACCACCGCCGTGGTTCCGTCGTATTCTTCCAGTCGCTCGTTCATGATCAGCCCCTGATCGCGAAAGTCCTTCGTCATGGGCGTCCGCGGATACGGCGTCGGATGCTGAATGTAAGGCCAATCCACATATTGCCGCGCAAATCTCAGGTTGGCTTCAATCGACTCGCGCGTGTCCCCCGGACTGCCAACAATCAATCCCCCGACCACCAGCATCTTGTTGCGGTGCAGATAGTCGATCGCCTTCAGCGTGGCGTTTCCCGTATTCTGGCCATTGCTGCGCTCGGTATTCTTGGCCGAGGCCTTCAGAAATTCCAGGTCGCCCTCCATAATATTTTCAATGCCCAAGAACACGTAGCGGAATCCCGCCCGCCGCATCAGCGGAGCCAGCGTTTCACCGTGATTGGCAATCGCCGAAGTCATGGCCTGCACGAAGTAATCGATTGTGTGCAATCCGGCCGCAATAATCGCCTCGCACAGTGCCTCAAAGCGCTTCACATTGAGCGTAATATTGTCGTCGACCAGAAAAATGGTTCGCGCCCCATGATCGCGCGCATCGCGAATATCCGCCAGCACCCGGTCAAACGAATAAGTATGAAAGTTGCGCCCGCGCATTTCGATAATCGAACAGAAACTGCAATCGAACGTGCACCCTCGCGAAGTCTCGATCACATCCACCTGCCGCCCCAGCAGCGTGTAACCCTTGAGCACGCGCGCATCGCGTTTCGGCAGCCGAATCTCGCTGTCTTCCAGCCGGTGCGGCGCCCGCGCCGGATTGTGCACCCAGTTCCCGCCATTCTTGTAAGAAAGCCCGCCAATGCCCTCCACTCCGGTTCCCTGCTCGAGCGCGCGCAGTAGCTCGCGGAACGTAACTTCTCCCTCGCTGCGCACCAAGTAATCCACGCCCATATCTTCGTACGCTTCGGGCGCCAGGCTCGGATCGTAGCCCCCCACCACCACCTTCACTCCCGGCCGCATCCCACGCACAAGTTCGATAATGCGTCCGGCGGTGCGCCGCTGAAATGTCATGATCGAGAGCCCCACCACATCCGGCTGAACCTCGCTCACCAGCCGGGTCACGGTTTCGCGAACCCGCCGGTGCACCAGGATGAGGTCTGCCACCGCCACGCGGTGATGCGGATCGACATTGCCCGCCAGGGACGTGAGCGCGCCGTTCGGCATGCGAATCGCCACCGGTGGCATGTGTTCGAAGGAGTCTGGCATGGAAAGCAACAGGACGTTCATCAGTTCTGTCCTTACTGCCTCGCTGTTCATCCCGCAGGCGTGGGCCGAAAACAGCTGGCGATGATGTGCCCGTAATTGTACCCCAGCTTGTAATGAGTATGTCGCAGTACGGGCTCAGTTTGAAATCCGGCGCGTGGTTCCAGCGCCGGCGTCATTGCGAAGGCCCCGCGCTTTCACCAGCGGGGCGAGGAATCTCGCGATTATCGGCTCTAGCCACGATACACGCTAAGCCACCACTTCAGAATCTTGCTACTTGCCCTCTTCTGCAGCACCCGGATTTGGCATCACCCCCACGACAATTCCCGAAGCCTCTCCCTGAGCGTGATAAACCCGCTCCGTAGCTTTCACAAAGTCAGAAGCTTTCGCGTCGGGAATGTTCACAAATGTTTGCGGATTCCGGTCCGTCAACGGAAACCATGAACTCTGCACCTGCACCATGATGCGGTGGCCGCGCCGAAACGTGTGGTTCACGTCCTGCATGGTGAAGTCGACCTCCTCCACCTTGCCGGGCGTAAAGGCCTCCGGCTTTTCAAAGCTGTGGCGAAACTTTCCCCGGAACGGCTCCCCGCGCACCAGTTGCTGGTATCCGCCCATGGCAAACGCCGGCGGACCCACATCGCTTCGAGGTTTGCCGGTGTCCTCCATCCTGGATTCGTCAAACTTGCTATCGGGATAGTCCGCCGGATAAACATCGATCACCTTCACATCCCAATCCGAATCCGTGCTGCTGGTCGAAACAAAAAGGCGGGGCGAAATCGGCCCCGCAATGGTCACATCCTGCTGCAGAGCTGGTGTCTCATACACCGCAACATCGGTTCTGCTATCCGCAAAGCGCTGGTCAGAATCCATATATTCCTGCGGCACGCCGGTTGAAACATAACTCACGTAAGGCACCGGTTTCGCCGGGTCGCTTACATATTCATCGAAGGCGGGCGCGTCCGCCCCTGGCGGATCGAATGAAAGTCCGCCCCCGGCACGGAAATACAAGGTCTGCGTCTCAACCTCTTTCGGCGGCCACGCCGAATACCGCCGCCACACATTGGTTCCAGTTTCAAAAACAAACGCTTTTGGAAGTTTCGCGTCGCTGCCGCCTTTCAGATACTGCTCGAAAAACGGAAACAAAATATTTTTCCGGTAGTAATCCCCGGTGTTGGAGGAAAATTCCACTCGCCCCAAATGATCGCCGTCGTACCGCGCCCACCCCCCATGCACCCACGGCCCAACCACCAGCGCGTTGAAGATTCCGGAGTTATATTTCTCGACAGCGTGAAACGTGTTAAACGGCCCTTGCAGATCCTCCGCGTCAAACCATCCCCCAACCGTGAGCACGGCGCAATGAATGTTCTTCATATGCGGCACCAGATCTCGCACTTTCCAATAATCGTCGTAAGTATCGTGCTTCACCTGGTCATCCCAAAGCGCGCTTCTGCCTTCCAGGTATTTTGAGAAATTGGAAAGCGGTCCGGTTTTCAGATAGAAGTCATACCCGCTCTTCGTCCCGTAATCGAAGAACGTGAAAGTTTTCGGCGGCAGTTGCGGATTTTCCTGTGGCTTGAACGAACTGTAAAATCCAAAATTTGCGTTCAGCATGAACGCTCCGCCATGGTAGGCGTCGTCGCCCATGAAAAGATCGGTCATGGGAGCCTGCGGCGAAGCCGCCTTCAGTGCCGGATGCGCATCGATCATGCTCGCCGCCGTATAAAATCCGGGATACGAAATCCCCCAGATGCCGGCGTTTCCATTGTTGTTGGGAACATTCTTCAGCAGCCATTCGATGGTGTCGTAGAGATCGCTGCTGTCGTCCACATCGCGCTTCGATTTCTTGTTGTCGATGTGCGGCGTCATTTCCACAAATGTTCCCTCCGACATGTAGCGTCCGCGCACGTCCTGAAACACAAAGATGTATCCCGCCCTATCGAATTCCACCGACGGCCCTAATTGCTTGCGGTACAAATCCACGCCATAGGGCGCCACGCTGTAAGGAGTTCGATCGATCAAAAACGGATAGGTACGGGAACTATCCTTGGGCACGTAAACCGCAGTAAAAAGATGCACTCCGTCGCGCATTGGAATTCTGTATTCATACTTCGTGTAATGTTCCTTCACCTCGAACTCCGGCTGATCCCACTTGCTCTGGGCGGCCGCCTCCGGCAATAACAGACGGGATAGTGAATTACGTGCCGGCAAAACCGCCTCAAGTAAAATGAAGCCCAACACAACTGGAAGGACCGCGACGCGGCGTATCATGTTGCTCCTTTGCGCGATCAACCCCTCGCGCGATCAAACGCGGTGAAATAAATGACGCGGTGAAACAAATGGGGTGAAACAATCGAAGATAAAGCCGAATAGGCAAACTACCTTTCTCACCTGCGCTCAGTCAAGCGGCACAGCCCCCGCGTCGCGATACAATAGAGGTTTGACTAGGCTGCGCGGCCCAGCCTGTATCCACGCAGGGCCGCAGAGGGATGCATGTTCGAAGTCACGGTTGACGATACTTTCGCCGCAGGCCATTACCTGCGCAACTACAAGGGCAAGTGCGAAAATCCGCACGGCCACAATTACAAGATTCGTGTCACCCTGGCCGGCGCCGAACTCGACCAGGCCGGACTTCTGCTCGATTTCAAAGATCTCCGCGAAGTGATGCGCCACGTCATCGACCGCCTCGATCACCGGATGATCAACGACATTGAGCCTTTCACCGTAATCAACCCCTCGGCTGAGAACCTGGCAAAATATTTTTATGATGAATCCAATACGCGCCTGAAGGCCGCGACCAGCGGCCGTGTGCGTGTGAAAGACGTAACCGTCTTCGAAACCGAAACCACTACGGCCCGATACAGCGAATAGCCGTAGGGTGAATAAACCGAACAGCGAATAGCCCGGCCGCTGCTTCCATGGTAATTACCGAAATCTACAAATCGCTGCAGGGAGAATCGAGCCATGCCGGCCTCGCCTGCATTTTCGTCCGCCTCACCGGATGCAACCTGCGCTGCTCCTGGTGCGACAGCGAATACACCTTCCAGGGCGGCCGGAAAATGTCTCGGGAAGAAATTTTCACCGAGGTCCAGCGCCTCAGTCCTAACGGCGGCCTGGTCGAAATTACCGGCGGAGAGCCCATGCTGCAGGAGCGCGAACTACTGCCGCTGATGCAACAGCTTTTGCAAGCCGGATACAAAGTCTTGATCGAGACCAGCGGAGAGCGCCCGCTGGCACAGGTTCCCGCTGCAGTCATCAAAATCGTCGACGTCAAATGTCCCGACTCCGGCGAGCCCGATACTTTCCACCTGGAAAATCTGAGCGCCCTCACCCAACACGACGAAGTAAAGTTCGTCCTCGCCAGCCGCACCGATTACGAATTCGCCCGCGATTTCACGCGCCGCCACCATCTCGCCGAGCGCGTGACTGCCGTGCTCTTCTCCCCGGCGTTTCGCAAAGATGCCACCGGAACCCGCGCCAGTTCCCACTGCCTGCTCGACCCCCGGGAACTCGCCGAATGGATGCTCGCCGATGACGTCCCCGCGCGCCTCGGCCTGCAACTCCACAAATTCATCTGGGACCCCGCGCTCAAAGGGGTTTAACCCTCATGCCGCCCTCTTCCCAACGCGCCGTAGTTTTGCTGAGCGGAGGCATGGATTCCTGCGTATGCGCGGCCCTCGCCGCCCGCGACTACGCTGCCGCCGCTCTTCACATCAGTTACGGCCAGCGCACCGAAGACCGCGAGCGCCAATCGTTCTTCGCTATCTGTGAGCGTCTCAACATTCACCACAAACTCGCCGTTCGCAACGACGCTCTCCGCGCCATCGGCGGTTCGGCCCTCACCGACGAAACCATTGCCGTGCCCACCTCCCAGGCGATTGGCCACGATATCCCGGTCACCTACGTTCCCTTTCGCAACGCGCATTTTTTATCGGCCGCCGTAAGCTGGGCCGAGGTGTTGGGCGCGAGCAAAATCTTTATCGGCGCCGTCGAGCAGGATAGCTCCGGCTATCCCGATTGCCGCCCCGCCTACTACCAGGCCTTCAACCGGGTCATCAAGGCTGGAACCAAGGAAGGGTCCATCGAAATCGTTACTCCCCTCATCCACCTGCGCAAATTCGAAATTGTGCGCCGGGGCCTTGAATTGGGCGCGCCATTCGATTTAACTTGGTCATGCTACAGCCGCCAGGATCATGCGTGCGGCGTCTGTGATAGCTGCGTGCTACGCTTGCGGGCGTTTGCTGAAGCCGGAGTCAAAGATCCGATTCGGTACGCTCCGGTGAGCCAGATTGTTGAATTCTGATGCTGGATCGTCCTGATGCTGGATCGTTGATCGATTGTCGACCATTCAGCATCCAAAACTAGGTTGCGCCGGGAGGCCACGATGAAAAAGCATTTCGCAGTGTTCGCTGCCGTTCTCCTAATGCTGGGACTCTGTGCGCCTTCGCTTTTCTCGCAGGCTTCCGGATCGGTCAAAGGGATATGCAAGGATGCCGAGGGCAATCCCATCCCTGACGCGGTCGTCACCTACGCCAATCAGGACACCGGCCAGAAATACACTCTCAAAACCAATAAGAAGGGAGAGTATTTTTCTCTCGGGGTTGCACCCGGCAACTACAATGTCACGCTCTACAAAAACGCCGATGACGCCAAGGCCAACAAGGAAACATTTCACATCAATAGGTTCCCCGTCGCTCTCGGCGACAACAATCTTGACATCGATCTCAAAAAACAGGCCGAAGAAAACGCCAAGGGCCAGGGCCTGACTCCGGAACAAATCAAGCAGCGCCAGGAAGCCGAAGAGAAAATTAAGAAGGAAAACACCACGGTTAAGACGCTCAACGAAAAAATCGTGGCCGCCAACACTGCCGCCAAGGCCGGCGACTTCGACTCCGCGATCAGTACCTTGACCGAAGCCACACAAATCGACGCCACCCGCGACGTACTCTGGGCGCAACTCGGCGACGCCTATCGCGGCTCCGCCCCCAAACAGACCGACCCCGCCGAAAAGGCGAAGCGCTATCAGGAAGCCGTAGCCGATTATCAGAAGGCCGTCGATCTCAAACAGAAGGCCATGGAAGCCAGCGCAAAAAAAGATCCCGAAGATAACAAACGTCTGGCCGCCTATTACAACAATCTCGGAGAAGCCGCCAGCAAAGCGGGAAAGGTCGATGACGCCGTAAAAGCCTACACCCAGGCTGCACAAATCAATCCTGAAGGCGCCGCCGGATATTACTACAATATGGGCGCCGTCCTCACCAACTCCGGCAAAGTCGATGATGCCATCGCCGCCTTCGACAAATGCATCGCGGCCGACCCCACCAAAGCCGATGCCTACTATCAGAAAGGTGTAAATATGATCGGCAAGGCCACGCTTCAGGGCGACAAGATGGTTGCGCCTCCGGGCACGGCTGAAGCTTT
Organism: uncultured Acidobacteriota bacterium; assembly: GCA_963756015.1. GTDB lineage: Bacteria > Acidobacteriota > Terriglobia > Terriglobales > Acidobacteriaceae > Sulfotelmatobacter. The sequence goes on along the minus strand of CAVWMB010000006.1, from coordinate 3,485,097 downwards.
CCAGAAATATCTGGAACTGCAGCCCAGCGGTCCCTATGCCGACGTTGCCAAACAAATGCTTACCAGCATCGGCGCTTCCGTAGAGACCGGATTTGGCAAAAAGAAACCTGCCAAGAAATAAACGGCGGATTCCCAGCGTTTATGCCTCGAGAGGGCGGCTTTAACCGCCGCCCTTTTCTGCGTTCTACGTTACCAAGGGCTATGTCCTATCCTGTCCTTACATTTCGCGCACAGGCACGGTAGAGTTAGCCTAACTCGGTTCGTAACTTTCTCCCTTCTGTGGGTTTCTCAATTCCCTAACCAATTAGGACAGTTCGTTTCCCGCTGGGACCGGCTGTCCGGGAAACCAGTACGAGGATGGAATGGCGTCGCCTGGCATCGCGTCAGTTTCAGTTTCTCTGGATGACTATTCCGGCAGCGGCAAGGTGGCGACACCCGCTCTGCTGGGCGCAATGCTGCGCGCCGACGACAAGATCAGCGATTTGATTTTTTCTCCCGGCAAGCCTCCGCAGGTCCAGGTCTACGGCCAGCTCATTGCCGTCCAGGTGCCGGGGCTCGCAACCCTTACTCCCGACGACACGCGCCACATCGCCGCCGATCTGATTGGCGATAACAAACAAGCGGTCGCGACGCTCCGCGAACACGGGGCCTGCGATATTTCTTACGGGTTGTCCGGCGTCGCCCGCTTTCGGGTCAATATTTTCATCCAGCGCGGCAGCTGCGCCGTGGTGATGCGCGTGATACCCACCGCCATTCCTGATTTCGCTTCTCTGCGTCTGCCTACCCACCTCGCCGACGTAACCAAACTGCGCGATGGCATCGTCCTGGTCACCGGCCCCGCTGGTTCCGGCAAGTCATCCACCCTCGCCGTCCTGCTCGACTGCATTAATCGCGAAAAAAATTATCACATCATCACCATTGAAGATCCCATCGAGTTCCTGCACAATCACAAATCTTCGACCATTCATCAGCGCGAGTTGCACAGCGATACTCCCAGCTTTGCCCATGCGCTGCGGTCCGCCCTGCGCCAGGCGCCAAAAGTAATTCTGGTCGGCGAGATGCGAGACCGCGAAACCATCGAGATCGTTCTCGAAGCCGCCGAGACCGGACACCTCGTCCTCTCCAGCCTGAACACCATGGATGCGCCGAAAACCATCGAGCGCATCGTCAGTTCATTCGCCCCTGAAGAGCAGCCAGGCATCCGCCAGCGCTTCGCCAAATCTTTCCGTTACATTATTTGCCAGCGCCTGTTGCCCAAGCACGACCGCAGCGGCCGCGTTCCTGTCGCCGAAATTCTCAAAGCCAACGCTCGCACCCGCGAGTCCATTGAGAAGGGCGAACGCGACGGCAAGACCTTGCTCGACGCCATCAAAGCCGGCGCCGCCGAAGGCATGCAGCACTTCGATGGCGAAATCGCTCAACTGGTCCGCGACCGCGTCGTCGATCTCGAAACCGGCCTCTCCTACGCCAGCAATCCCACCATTCTCGGCCAGGAACTGGTTCGATAGCCATAGCGCAGCACTGCGGAGATCCTTATCTGGGGACAGCCGCCCCGGCTGTCCATCGAACGAAGCTCGACCCCTTTTTCGTGAGCCAACAAACCGGGAAGGACATGAGTTCCACTCGCGCCAACCGGCACGCACCATTGCCTGGTCGTGGATAGCCGCGCCCTTGATCTATCATCTTTCCATGTCCGCCCCGCCAACCCAATCCCTGATCCTGACTTTCGAAGACGCGCGCCGCGTCGTCGAGGATCACGGCTCGCGCATCGCTCCAACCGCATTCGAACGCATATCCCTCCTGCAGGCCGCCCGGAGAATCCTCGCCGAGCCCGTCAATGCCGATCGCGACATCCCTCCGTTTCCCCGCTCCACCCGCGATGGCTACGCCGTCCGCGCCTCCGACCTGGCAAATCTTCCGGCCAAACTAAAAGTCATCGGAGAGATCAAAGCCGGACCCGGCCACATCCCACATGCTCTGCATCCCGGCGAAACTTTCTCCATCATGACGGGCGCCCCAGTCCCGCCCGGAGCCGACGCTGTGGTGATGGTGGAATACACATCGCAACAAGGCCAGTTCGTAGAAATTACAAGGCTGGTCGAGCCCGAAGAAAATATCGTCGCGCAAGGCGCCGAAGCCAAACGCGGAAGCCCTCTGCTCGCTCGCGGCACGCGGCTTAACGAAGCCGCTATCGCTCTCGCTGCCTCGGTCGGCAAATCGCAACTGGACGTTTTTCGGCGTCCGCGAGTGGCCATCCTCACCACCGGCGACGAAATCGTCGCCGTCGAAACCGAACCCGGGCCCGCCCAGATTCGCAACTCCAACACTTATTCCCTCGCGACCCAAATTCAGCATGCTGGCGGCGAACCCGTCCTCCTGCCCATCGCCCCCGACGAACCCCGCCGCCTCCGCCAACTGATGGAACAAGGCCTGCAATCCGATCTCCTGATCATGACCGGCGGAGTCTCCATGGGCCGCTACGATCTGGTCGAGCAAGTCCTCGCCGATCTGCAAGCCGAATTCTTTTTCACCGGCGCAAAAATCCAGCCCGGCCATCCCGTAGTCTTCGGCCAGGTTTTGTATGGGAACGACTTGTCTGGAAGCGACTCGTGTGGGAGCGGGCGACCCGCCCGCTCACTGGCTTCAGCCCCACCATCACCGAAATATTTCTTCGGACTCCCCGGCAATCCTGTCTCCACCATGGTCACCTTCGAATTATTTGCCCGCCCAATCCTCGAAGCCCTTGCCGGAGCCTCTCCACTTCCGCTCACCTTCCTTCACACCCGCCTGAAATCAGATGTCCGGGTCAAGCCCGGACTCACTCGCTTCCTCCCCGCCATTCTCACCGGCCAATATGAAAACTCGCAGGCCGAACTCGTCCGCTGCCAAGGTTCGGGCGACATCGCCGCCCAGTCCCGCGCCAACTGTTACCTCGTCATCCCCCCCGATCGCGAACACATTCTCGCCGGCGAGTGGGTCTCCGTGCTGCCGCGGTGACCTTCCGACCAGCTTCGTGCCAGCGCCTTCGCCATGCGCCTTATCCATGTAAGATAGAGATTCCGCATGCCCAGGCTCTCCCATTACGACGCTGCTGGCCGCGCCCGCATGGTCGACGTTTCCGGCAAGGCTCCAACTCGCCGCGAAGCCCAGGCCAGTGCCTTCGTCCGCCTGCAGCCCGCCGTCCTCGCAGCGCTCCCGAAAAATCCCAAAGGCGATCCCCTCGAAGTCGCGCGCATCGCCGGAATCATGGCCGCCAAGCGCACTTCCGACCTCATCCCCATGTGCCATCCGCTGCCGCTCTCCCACGTTGATGTCGAAATGCGCCTGTGCGAGAATGGCGTCGCCATCGCAACTAAAGTCGCAACCACCGCCACCACCGGAGTCGAGATGGAAGCCCTCGTCGCCGCCTCCATCTCCGCCCTCACCCTGTACGACATGACGAAGGGGCTCGACAAGGGCATTGAGATTCGCGAAATCATGCTGCAGCGCAAGACCGGCGGCAAGAGCGGCGACTACCGCCGCTCCAAAAACGGTGCCAAGAAGCGCGGCCAAAATTTACCCGCAAAGTGATCCATGGCGAACGACGTCAAACTACTGTTGGTCGATGACAATCCGATGGTTCTGGGCATGCTCGAGCAGGCGCTCACGCCATTCGCGCGCGTGGTTTCGGCCGGCGACGCCGCCGACGCCCTGCTCAAGGCGGTCGACGATCCTCCCGAGCTCGTCGTCTGCGACTACCGCATGCCCGGCATGGATGGCCGCCAGCTGGTCGAACGCCTCAAGAGCCGCCCCGCGACTGCGAATTTTTCCGCCATTCTGCTGGCCAGCCGCACCGACATTGACGAGCGCCTTTCGCCGGTCGACGCCGCCGACGACTACATCGCCAAGCCTTTTTTCCTGAAAGAAGCCACGCGCCGCATCAAGCGCACCGTCGACCGCATCGCCCTCGAAAAAATGGCCAAGACCGCGCCCTCCGACGGCGTGGTGCGCGGCAATCTTTCCCAGATGAATGTCATCGACCTCATGCAGTCCCTCGAAATGGGACGCAAGAGCTGCCAGCTCAAGCTCAACAACGCCGGCGACAAGTGCGAAGTTTTCTTTGTCGAGGGCCAGGTCAAGCACGCCACCTACGGATCATCAACCGGCGACGAGGCCGTCTTCAAAGTTCTGCGCTGGACCGGCGGAAACTTCGAACTCAACTTCGAAGGCACCACCGATCAGGAAACCACCAAGCTCAACACCCAGGGCCTGCTGATGGAAGGCTTGCGCCTGCTCGATGAATCGCAGCGCGAAGGCGGCGCCGAACCCGCAGAAGCAAGCATGGCCGCCGAGAGCGCAAGCAGTGCCAATTCGAGCAGCGCCGGTTCGAGCAGCGCCGGCAGTTCCGGCAGTGCCGCTCCGGCCGTCCCCAGTTCGAGCGGCCGCCGCAGGGAAGAGGAAGAAGATGTCCTCCTCGATAACTGATCGAGTGAGCGAAATACCCGCGGCCTTCACCGCCGCCGTCGTCACCGTCAGCGATTCCTGCGCTCGGGGCGACCGCGTCGATGTTTCCGGCCCGGCCGTCGTCGAAGCCCTGAAGAAACTTGGATTCAACCTGGTCGCGACCAAAGTCGTGCAGGACGATTCCATGCAGATTCAGAATGCCCTGGTCCACCTCGCGCTCGAAGCCCGTTTCATTGTGACCACGGGAGGCACGGGAATCGCGGAACGCGATGTCACGCCGGAAGCCACCGAAGCAATTTGCGATCGTTTGATCAACGGCATCGCCGAGCGCATGCGCCTCGAAGGCGCAAAAAAAACTCCCTACGCCGTCCTAAGCCGCGCCCTGTGCGGCGTCCGCGGCAAAACCCTGATCCTGAATCTCCCGGGCAGCCCGGCCGGCGCCGTCGAATCCCTCGAAGCGGTAGCCGCGGTAATTCCCCACGCACTGAATTTGCTGGACGGGAAGACCGAACACTTGTAACGGTTCAGCTGCTCTTGATGGCGGGCGCCTACTTCGCCGGGGGCACGTACTCCTTCGGCGCTGCCGATCCTTCGCCGAAAAAGAATTGGTCCAACTGTTTCACGATTACTTCCTGATCTTCGCGGCGGGCGGGGTTCAGGCGATATTCGTTGAGCAGCATCTTGCAGTGCTCGGTCCACATGCGCCATGCTTCCTGGGAAACGTTGTCGTAAACTTTCTTCCCGAGATCATTGTCAAACGGAGGCTCGTCCAGCCCCGGCATGTCCCTTTGCAACTTCACGCAAAAAACAGTGTGCGCCATACAGTTCCTTCAGTAAGAATTTCTCAACCTTCAAGACTACTACATGCCGTGTGCGCTGCGGAACCGCAAGCCACAACCGGGCACGCCGGCGGTTTCGATGATGCGCGCGGCCGCCAGTTGCCTGGGCTCTTAAATGACCCTCCACACAAAATGCGCGAGAAAGGCGAAGATCAACAGCATAAAAACTCCCCCAACCCAGATCAGGAAGTTCAACGTCATCTTCGGAGAGTTAATTTGTTTTTTATCCATAATCCTCACCGTATCACCACGCGCCGCTCCATCCATCGGGTTCGCACGGTAGATGCGCTTCCGGCTCCAACTACGCTGCCTCTTTTCGACAATCGTCCTTCTCAGATACACTGCCAACACCTATGACAAAGGGTCTCCGCCTTTCTCTCGCAGCATTTTGCGCACTTTTTCTGGTCTCGCCCGCCCTCAATGACGCCCAAACTCCGCCTCAGAAGCCACAACCGGTTCCCACGTGGATGGCGCCCCCGCCGAGCAGCGCGGCCGACCAGCAGAATTTTCCTCCGCTGCTGCTGCAACAGCTTTCCGCCATCAAGGCGGCTGCGCTCAACGACGACTACGCCTACCACGAACTCGAGCACCTCACCGAAAATATCGGTCCGCGTCCCACCGGGTCGCTCCAGGCACGGGCCGCGGCGGAATATGTCGCCGAAGAACTGCGCAAGGTCGGTCTCGATGTCCGGCTGCAGCCGGTCACGGTCCCGCATTGGGTGCGGGGCGCCGAGACTGCCAGCCTGGTCGAATATCCCGGCATGGTTCCGGGCACGTCGCAAAAGATTGTGTTAACCGCTCTGGGTGGCAGTTCGTCGACTCCGCCTGATGGTCTGACCGCCGACGTGATCACGGTGAATAGCTTTGATGAGCTCACGGCCCTCGGCCGCGACAAAGTTGCCGGCAAAATTGTTCTGTTCAACGTGCCTTTCGACAAGCAGAAAGCCGAGGCCGGATTTGCTTTTGCCTCGTACGGTGAGGCTGTCCGGTATCGCGCTGCAGGAGCCAAGGCCACCGCCGATCTTGGCGGCATCGCCGCTCTGGTTCGCTCCGTTGGCAGTGCCGACTACCGCCTTCCGCATACCGGATTCAGCATTCCTGCCGGGATCCCCTCCGGAGCTGTCACCGCCGAAGATGCGGACCTGATCGCGTACCTCACTGCCCAGGGCAAAGTCCGCATGCACCTCACGCTGACTCCTCAGAAGCTCCCGAACGAAACCAGTTACAACGTGATCGGCGACCTCAAAGGTTCCGAACATCCTGAACAAATCGTGGTCGCTTCCGGCCACCTCGATTCCTGGGACCTGGGCACCGGAGCGATCGATGATGGAGCTGGGGTGGTCATGGCGATGGAGACCGCGGAAATTCTGCAGCGCCTTCACCTCCGCCCCGCCCGCACTCTGCGCGTGATCGCCTGGATGGATGAAGAAACCGGAGGTTCCGGCAGCCAAGCCTACACCGCCCAATATTCCGCCGACTTTCCTAATTACGTCGGCGCCATCGAAAGCGACTCTGGCGCCGCGCATCCTCTGGGCTTCGACGTGAAAGCCTCCGCGGCCGCCATCGACTTACTTCGTCCCGTGCAATCGGTTCTTATGAGTGTGGGCGCGACTGTTCTCATGCCCACCACCTATCCCCCCGGCGCCGACATCGAAGCCATGTCCAATGCCGGAGTCCCTGCCTTTGGCGTGATGCAAGACGGGCGCACCTATTTCAACTACCATCACACCGCCGCCGATACTCTGGACAAAGTGGTGCCGGTAGAACTCCGTGAAAACTCGGCCGCCATGGCGGTAATGGCTTACGCGCTGACCAACATGAAGCAACCGCTCCCGCGATAGTGCGTTTCAGTTGGGATCGGCGGAAAACGCCAGCAGCGCATTCCCCGCCATGGCGTTGGTGTAACCGGTATTCACGTATACCATCCCGCTGACGATGGTCGGTCCCGCTCCGTTTAATCCGCCTCCGCGGGCCTTTACGCCATTGGTGGTGCGGAAATCCTGAACCGTGTCGAACTCCCACAGAACCATCCCGTCGCGGGTGTCATAGGCCCGCAAATGCCCATCGAGCGAGCCGGCAAATACCACTTCGGGAGTCAAGGTTGGAGGCGCCATCTGGGCCGCGCTGCATCCGAACTGCCCGGCGCAAGCCGGTTTTACCGGAGGCGCATACCAGGCTTGCTTTCCATTGCGAAGATCGAGCGCGAATACCCCGCCGCCGACCAACGGATTATCAAAGTCGTAATCGGACAAAGTGAAATAGGCATGGCGCCTGTCAGCCGCACCGCCCCACTCCACACCGCCGAGCGGCCCGCCTTTTCCTATGCGGCTTTTCCAGAGGAGCGCACCGCGACGGGCTGGGTCGAGCGCGTATACCATGCCAGATTTCTGCGCCAAGATCAGAATATTTCGGCCCCCGGCAACAGAAACCAGCATCGGCGGCGCTCCGAAATCGTAATCGTCGCCGTGCTGCGGCGGACAATTGTCTTTCTTCTCGGCGACGCAGCCCGCATTCCATAAATCGCTCGGGCTGAATTGCCGCGACCACAATTTTTTTCCGGAGCGCAGATCAAAGGCAATCACCGCATCGGAGGACGCGGTTGCCGGACCGGAATAGTTGTTTCCCGTGGCCACATAAATCACCTTCCGTTTTCGATCCACGGTTGGAGCCGACCAAACCGCGGCCCCCGAAGGTCCAAAATACTGCACTCCCTGTGCGCTCTTGCGCGTGGGCTTTGGAGTTTCCGTCAGGGTATAAGCTTTCCAGCTTTCTTTGCCGGTTGCCGCCTCCAGCGCTACCACGCTGCCGCGGAAGGTGCAGCACGGATAATTTGGGTCGGCCGCCGCCCCTTCTTCTCCGGAAGAAAAAGGTACGAACAAGCTCTTGCCGACCAACAACGGCGACCCCGTGATGCGCGCCGCCGGATGGGGTTCCGGGCGCACCTTCCACACCACCGATCCATCGGAAACCTTCAGCGCATACACGTATCCGTTGGTGTCGCCAAAAAAAGCCGTGCTCCCGTGGTCGCCTACGGAGATCGCCGTCTTGACCGTAGCTGATGCCTGAAATCTCCACCACAGGCACCCCGTGGCCGAATCCAGAGCGTAGACGTTGCCGTCTTCACTGCCTACAAACAGTTTTCCCGCATAGGAGGTTGGCTGCCCGAATGTCGCCGCCGCGCCGGGAAAACCGAACGCCCATTTCAATCTGAGCTTCTTGACGCTCTCGCGCTTCAATCCCGCGGCTTCCGCCGGTTGAAACCGGCTATTCTCCGGACCGCCTCCCCAGCCGTCCCATCCCGGCGGATTCGCCGGCGGGTCGAGATCTCGCGCGCAAAAGCCAGTCATCTGTGCCGTCGTGGAACCATCGGGCGCCCCCACTGAATTGGCAATCGCGGCCTTCTGCGCCTTGGTGAGAAACTTGCCTTCCCATCGCATCCGGCCGGAATCGAGCGCCGCCAAAATCGCCGACGCCGTCATGTGGTGCAAGGCTTCAACCGCCGGCGCGCGCATGTCACTATTCGAGGTATGGCAGCCGGCACACTTCTTGGCAAAAAGCGCCACCCCGTCGGGCGCGGGAGCCGATTTCCGCGAACAACCCGACAACGACAAAAATGCTGCCAGCCCCAACCACCCAAGCCCGCACAGACAGTGGCGTGGAAGCGTGCTGCGGGATGAAGGAGCGCTCATTTCCATGTGAACTTCTGTCTGACGCATCAATTTTTACGATCCCTGCTTGATCTGTGGCCTTCGCCTGTCCTACTTTGTGGCCTTCGCGTCAGCCGCCCGCTATCGTTGGATGCGAGATACCCGCCGGCGAATGTTTCGGCGGAGTAGAGAAAGGTAAAGATTCATCAAGGCGGCCTTTGCCATCGCAGCCACCTTCTTATTGTTCATACAGCATCAAATCGACACGCGGGCCGCAGCACACGCCTTCGGTAAACCCGTCTTCAGCAAAAAGGTTGCTATCGGGTGAATTGCCCGAAGGCCAGAAGCAGCAACGGCGCCAGGTGAATCACTCTGCCGCGCGGCCTCCTCCATTAACTGGTTGGCTATACAGCATGCACCCTATCGAATGTGGCTTTGGCGGTCCATAGAATCCGCTAAGTTCTGGAACAGCACCCGGGGCTGTGGGAATTTTCATCATTCGAAATTCCTTCGCGCAAGATCGAGATCTTTGTGGTTCACCCTGGTTTTTTGTTGCGCTAAAAAATTAAGACCACGAAGATGTCGCAATCGAAAGGAGAATGCCTTGATTCAACGAATTGGAAAAACCGCAGTGGCAGCAGTCGTGGTGGCGGCGCTTTCATGGTTTGTCGCCGCCCCGCTGGCTCACGCCGACGACCGGTCGCACTGTCAGCATGCAGTGGAGAAAGCCGAAGCCAGGCTGGATAGCGCCATTCAACACAATGGCGAACACAGCCGCCAGGCCGAGGACCGCCGCCGCGATCTGAACGCCGAACGCCAACGTTGCTGGGATCAGTACCACCAGTGGTGGAACGGCAAGGATCATCGCTGGGAGACCGAACAAAACTGGGATCACGATCACGACAACCACTGAGGTTGAGTTATGCCATTGGAGTCATCCCGCGCTCTCTCGAGCCTGGTTTGATTCTGGCTGCCAAATCGCCCCATCCCTTTCACGGAAAGGGATGGGGGATTTTTTTCGGCGCAAGCTTCTCGAGTCTCAACCCTCCGCATCTACGCAGCACGATCGGCGACCTCGGTTATACGTGACTGCCAGGCCGATCCCTAAAGTTTCCCCTGCCCCTGCCGATAAACCACCAGAGTCGAACCCGGCTCAGGAGGCTGAATGTCCGGCACATGGGCTGCGTTTCTGCGATGTCGCGCCTTTTTCCTCTCAACCTTAATAATCTTCTTATCATTCTTTTCTCTGGCCTATTTTTCTCTGGCCCAGGCTAAGTCCAAAGCCGATTCCCCCAATCCTCTTTACGTCGAACCGAAAGATCGCATCACCACATTCGTCAACGATGAACAACGCGTGACCCTGCGGGGCAACCGGCATCCTCTGGCCCTGGCGCAATACGATGCCGGCGCAGTCGCGCCCGATTATCCCATGGGCTCCATGCTCCTCACCTTGCTGCCCGACTCCGCCCAGCAGGAAGCTCTCGAGCAGTTGGTCGATGCCCAGCACAACTCCGAGTCGCCCTACTACCATCAGTGGCTTACACCCGAGCAATATGCCGAGCGCTTCGGCGTCTCTGAAGCCGACCTGGCTCAGATCGTTGCCTGGCTGCAGGGACACGGCATGCAGATCGAGGAGGTCACTGCCGGCCGCCGCTCCATCATCTTCAGCGGTACGGCAGGCCAGGTCCAGGCCGCCTTCCATACTCCGATACATTTCTATAACGTCCGAGCGGAGCTCCACCATGCCAACGCGCAGGATCCTGAAATTCCCGCAGCCTTGGCGCAAGTGGTCGGAGGCGTGGTTTCACTTCACGACTTTCGCAGCCAGGCCATGCACAGTTCTGTGCAAAAAATTTCGCCGCAGTTTACCAGCGGCAGCACTCACTATCTCGCGCCCGCCGACTTCGCCACCATCTATGATCTCGGCCCTCTTTACCAGCAATCCATCACTGGCAGCGGCCAATCCATCGCCATCGTTGCCCGGTCCAACATTAACCTTGCCGACGTGCGCCAGTTCCGCTCGTTTTCTGGATTGCCGGCCAATGACCCGCAAATTATCGTCAACGGAACCGATCCTGGAATTATCAGCTCCGGCGAAGAAACCGAAGCTGATCTCGACGTCGAATGGTCCGGAGCCCTGGCCAAAAGTGCGAGCATTAAGTTCGTAGTTTCGAAATCAACTAATTCCAGCGACGGCGTCGACCTTTCGGCGCAATACATCGTTAACCACAATCTTGCTCCCGTCATGAGCACGAGCTTCGGCCTCTGCGAAGCTGCGCTCGGCTCCTCGGGAAACAGCTTTCTCAACAGCCTCTGGCAACAAGCCGCAGCCGAGGGCATTACCGTATTCGTTTCTTCTGGAGATAACGGGGCCGCCGGTTGCGACTCCGCGTCGGCCTCCAGCGCCACCGACGGACGCGCCGTCAACGGCCTCTGCTCTACCCCCTACAGCGTTTGTGTTGGTGGAAGCGAGTTCAACGACGGCGCCCATCCATCGCTCTACTGGTCGGCCTCGAATGCTGCCGGCACCCAGGCCTCGGCGCTCACCTATATTCCCGAAGTCGTGTGGAACGAAAGCGGCTCCGGCTCCGGACTGTGGGCCAGTGGTGGCGGAATGAGCACCATTTACGCTAAGCCAGTGTGGCAGAACGGCACCGGCGTCCCGGCCGATGGCAGGCGAGACGTTCCCGATGTTTCGCTCACGGCTGCCGGCCACGACGGCTACATCATCGTCCAGAATGGCGGCCTTTATGTGGTGGGTGGGACCTCGGCCGCTTCACCCTCATTCGCCAGCCTCATGGCGCTGGTGGTGGAGAATGCCAGGGCCCGCCAGGGTAACGCGAATACCGTTCTCTATCCTCTGGCCACACGGCAGCGCTCCGGCGGAGCCTCGGTTTTTCACGACATCACCACCGGCAACAACAGCGTCCCCGGGCAAAGCGGATTCAGCGCTACAGCCGGATACGACCAGAGCACCGGTCTCGGTTCGGTCGACGCAGGCGTCCTGGTTAATCACTGGAGCGACGGCGCCATTGTCCCCGCCTTTCAAGCCGCTCCAACGGCAAATTCTCTCTCGGTGGCCGCCGGGTCCAACAATAGCGTCACCCTGAAAGTAACCATCAGCGGTGGTTTCAATGCCGCCGTCGCATTCTCGGTGAGCGGGTTACCCGCCGGCATGACCGCCGCATTCACTCCTGCAACCCTACCCGCGCCCGGATCAGGTAGCAGTCTTCTCAAACTCACCGCCGGCAGCAACACCAAAACGGGTGTCTATTCCGTCTCGGTGTCGGCCACGAGCGGCGCTGCCAAGAAAGCCATGCCGCTGGCGGTGACAGTTGCTCCCGCTCCCACTTTCACGCTTATATCCTCTGCAGCTTCTGTGAGCATTGCGGCCAAAACCTCCGGAACCCTGTCGCTTACCACGAAGCCAAATTCCACCTTCGATGCTGCCATCGCCTTGACTGTGAGCGGGCTGCCTTCAGGCATCTCCGCCCAGTTTTTGCCGTCGAGCATCGTCTCCGCTCCTGGCGCTAGATCCACTCTGGTTACTTTTTCCGTTGCCGCAGCGGTGACCCCCAAGGTGTATGCGGTAACCCTCACTGCAGCGGGCGGTGGAGTCTCTCAAAAGCAAGCCCTGAACATCAGCGTGCCCGGAATATCGCTGACCGCAAGCGCCGCTAACATACGCGTGAGTTCGACCGCCACGGGCACACTCAAGCTCACCACTGGCGCCCTGGGAGGCTTTCGTTCCGCAGTCGCTCTCTCGGTCTCAGGATTGCCTGCAGGCATCACCGCCAAATTCAGCCCTCCAACTGTGGTTTCGCCTGGCACAGGCTCTTCCACGCTTACTTTGACCAAGGAATCGAATGCGGCTCCCGGTGTTTCACACTTTTTGATCGGCGGCGCCGGAGAGTCGCTTTCGAAAACGACCACGATCGCTCTCACCGTGAACTAGGTTAAGTGTTTCCGGCCAAAGTGGTCCGGTTCGCGGGTTTCCAAGAATGCAAAGCGGAGCTCACAAGCGCAGTTCCCATTTGCTTCGCACGAAGCACGAAGATTGAGCCACAAAAAATCCCGAAACGGCACAAAGCCAGGCCGACAAAATAGGGCGCGAAAGATTTCGGACCGCTCAAGCTCATCCTGGGAGTAGACTGCTCGAATCAAGTCCACTTGCATCCCCCAACACCCTCCAGGGGACGGTTTCTAGTGCCAACTGATGTTCGCACGTTCCCGCCAATGGAGGCGACACATGACGCCCGACGAACGAGAGTTGATGCATATTCTTTGTGAGCGGATCGCGGTTGAGTCAGATCTTCACAAATTTAGTGCCCTGGTGGACGAACTCAATGCCCTGCTCGAGCGCAAGGAGCAGCGGTTGGCGCAGCCAGGTGGCTGAATCCTTTCCGCTGAACGGACATGATCACACCGATCTAAACAAAGGGATCAGAACAAAGGGATCAGAACAGAGCGCGCGTCGAGTTTAGGTTCCGCGATGGCAAGAGAAGGTTGCTTCGGGCGCGTCCCCACAGCTCACGGCGGTCGCCAATCCAGTCGCCCCAAAATTTCTGCACATTTTTTTTGAGCGGCGGCGCCGGTTGACGCATCTCATTTCACGCGCTTATCATTTTTGTTTGGCCCAAACTACGCGCGCGGCTCTGCGGAGCCTCGCAGAATTTTAAGTGACCTTATGGATAAGAAGAAGTTGGAAGCGTTTAAGAAACGGCTGGAAACGCGCCAGCAGGATCTGCGCCGCACCGTTTCGCGCACGCAGGCCGACGGCCGCTCCGCCGACGAAGACACGGCCCAGGATATTGCCGACCGCGCCGCCAGTTCCTATACCAAAGAATTTCTGTTCAGCCAAAGCAATAACGAACGCCAGCTTCTGCAGATGGTGGAGCGGGCTCTGGCCCGCATTCGCGAAGGCAGCTTCGGGGAATGCATTCACTGCGGCAAGGAAATCAACGCCAAGCGGCTCGAGGCTGTGCCCTGGACGCGCCATTGCATCGAGTGCCAGGAGAAGCTGGAGCAGGGCTTACTGGAAGAAGCTCCCCGCTAGCGGCTGGAGCTTTGACGGTGCCATTTTCCGGCTGTTAAACTAAGTCGATAAGCGAATAGCTTGCCCCACCAAAACAGAAGAGTCATGGTCGTCGACTGATAAGACTGAGACTGGAAGGTAGAAGTGCGCGCAGAAACCCGCCATCAACTCAAGCAGGACACATTTAGCCGGGTCACCCTCGGCGCCGCGGAAAAGACCGCTCACTGGAGCGTTGAGCACAGAAACACCGTGATCATCGCGGCCGTCGCCGTCATCGTAATGGTTGCCGGGGTCGGCGGAGGCTGGTATTACTACAGCGCGCAAGACGAGAAAGCCAGCCTCGATTTCACGGTGGCGACCAGGACTCTCGAAGCTCAACTCCGTCCCACTGGAGTTCCCGCCCAGCCTGATGTTCCAAGCTTTACTTCGGCGAAAGAGCGAGCGCAAGCCGCCCAGAAACAATTCCAGGCAATCATCGATCGCTATCCCCACACCCGCACCGCCGACATGGCGCGATATTTTCTGGGCGTAACCTCCGCCAGCATGGGCGACAATGCCGCGGCTGAAAAGTATTTTAAAGCCGCAGCCTCAACCGGCAGCAAGGAACTGGCTTCAGTAGCGAAGCTGGCGCTGGCCGGCCTCTATGGCGATACCAACCGCGCCAAGGATGCCATCGCCCTCTACCAGGAATTGATCAGCCATCCCACGACTTCGGTGAGCAAGGTGACCGCAGAGTTGCAACTCGCGGAACTTTACCAGGGCAATAACCAGCCGCTCGACGCCAAACGCCTCTACGAGCAAATCAAGAAAGACAATCCCAGTACGGAAGCCGGACAACTGGCCACGCAAAAGCTGGCCCAGTTGAAGTAGTCCCTACCTCGGCCGCTCGTCGTAAGGCCATTACGGCGAGCTAATAAGCCGGAGCAATACGGGGCCCATTCCGTCGATCGCCCAGCTTACTTTCGTAAGTCCAATTCCCACTTTTGCAGTGAGCCGTGTCTCATGCCTGAAGCAGAATTGCAACCAGTGCATTCTGCTCGAGTAAGTGAGGCTTCGTGAAAATATCTGCGCGGCGCTGTGGATTCTTTGCCTTCTTCGTTCTCACCTCTTTCCTGGCCGCCGCCTGCGCTCAGCAGGCCGACTCCGGAGAAAGCCTGGCCGATGTCGCCCGCAAGCTTCGCAAAGACAGTACCAGCGAAGTCAAAATGGCCGACGCCGACACCAAGAAGCTCTTCGACTCCGTCGACCGTATTTTTGCCTTCGCATCGGAAGACAGCGAAATGCCCAAGCACGCCGTGGTCAAGCGCCGGCTGGTCAGCAAGGCGGATGTGGAAAAATACGCCACCGGACAACTGGCTAAAGAAGAATATGCCAAGAGCTTCGCCGAAGAGGAGCTCAGCATGAAAAAGCTGGGATTCCTGCCCCGCGATTTCAATCTCAAGGAATTCTTGGTCAAGTCCACCGGACAGGAAATTGCCGCATATTACGACCCCGAGACTAAAACCATTTCCATGCTGAACTGGGTGCCCCCGGACCGCCAGGAGCCGATTCTCGCCCACGAGTTAACCCACGCGCTGCAGGATCAGAACTACGACCTGATGAAGTGGATGAAGGGCGGCAAGAAAGCCGACGAAACCGGCACCACAGACGACAGCGCCATTGCCCGCAAAGCCGTGGTCGAGGGCCAAGCAATGGTTGTGTATGTGGATTATCTTCTCAAACCCGTCGGGCGCAGCCTGGAAGATACCCCGGGTCTGGTCTATCAGATGGAAGATCCGGCCGTCCACGCGGTGATCGATTCGCAACTCATGCATGATGCCCCCATGATCCTCCGCGAAATGGGAGGCTTCTCCTACCAGCAAGGTCTCATCTTCGAGGGGGAACTGTTGCACAAGGGCGGAAAGAAGATGGCGTTTGCCGGAGCCTTCGCCCGTCCTCCCCGCAACTCGCATGAGGTTCTGCAGCCCGATGCTTATATTCGTAATGAGAAACTTCCGGCCGTGCGCATTCCGGACATGGGCGCAGTTTTAAACGACCAGTATGAGGTTTACGATTCTGGCGGAATCGGCGAACTGGATGTACGCGCCCTGTTGAAACAATATGGCGAGCGCAGGATTGCCGATGAGCTTGCCTCCCAATGGCAGGGCGGAGCCTTTTCCACCTTCCGACGTAAAGACAAAGCGCAGGCCGATATTTCTCCGGGCACGGCCGATATTGCCTTGCTCTACGTTTCCCGCTGGAAGACTTCCCAGGCGGCGGAGCGCTTTGCCCGCTTCTATGCCGGCGCGGTAGCCCAGCGCTATCAGAATGCGGTGGCGCAGGAAGTGCAAGCCTGTTCCGGTAACAATTGCCCGGTCTCAATTGCCCAGATGGAAACCGAAGAGGGCCCGGTGATCGTCAAGCACCTCGAAGATAATAGCGTTGTCATCTCAGAAACCTTCGATACCGCTACTGCCGCCCGCTTGCTCACCGCGCTGCGCGACGCGAAAGCTCCGGCCCAGGCCGATTCCCGGCAGCCGGATGAAATCGGGTTGCGCCTGCTGGCCATGCCCGCATTTCAAATCTTTGCGGACCAGGTTGGACGCGAGATGGTAGGAGCGATGGCTGAAATCGCGAACTAGGTTCAGCCCTGACTTTCATTCTCTTTGGTCAGAGCCTCTCGAGTAATGACTGTTCCATGGCAAGCTGCCGGCAGGTTGGCTGGATCACTTCTTCCATGAAGTTCAATTCAACAAACTGGAAGCCGTAGCGAAACGCATTTCTTTGCCGAACCATGGCAAAGATCGTGACCCGCCCGAAGGGAAGCGTGAAATCAAGTTCCACAACCTCGCCCAGAGGAACCTCCATTCTCAGCATGGCCGAGATTCCAGACTCGCTCAGGTCCACTGTGCGCCCTTTAAGCAAGCCACAGGTCCGCGTCCCAATCTTGATGTCAACCTCAATTTTGAACCGCGGTTTGCCCCGTGCGTCCACCATCTCCGGAAGGGCGTGGGTCGTCGGCTGTTTGTTTGCTTCCAATGTTCGACTCTCTTCGACGTAATCATCATCGGCGGGAAAATGACATCACTTTAATGTCGTTTTTTGCGAGCTCCCATTCCACTTTCCCGGCCGGTTGGGTAGGATGATGGTTCAGCCTGCACTCCTCGGGAAATCTATGGCCGACTTCACTTTGCGAGTTAACGGAAGCGAAAGAAAAGTCAGCGTCTCCGCCGAAACTCCGCTTTTGTGGGTGTTGAGAGACTCACTCGCACTCACCGGAACAAAATTCGGCTGCGGGGCCGGGCTCTGCGGGGCCTGCACCGTCCACGTTGAGGGAGCGGCGGTGCGATCCTGCTCCATTCCAGTTTCGCAGGTCGTGGGAAAGAACATCACGACGATTGAAGGTCTTGGGGCCAACGGGCTGCACGTTCTGCAGCAGGCATGGATCGCCGAAGAGGTTCCGCAATGCGGCTATTGCCAGACCGGACAAATCATGGCTGCCGCAGTGCTGTTAGCGAAGAATGCGAATCCCAGCGACGACCAGATTACCCAGGCTATGAACGGCAACCTCTGCCGCTGCGGCACCTACGAACGCATTCGCAAAGCCATTCACTGGGCCGCGAGCGCGGGCGGGGGAACGGGAGGCACGCGATGAGTCCCGTGAACCGACGCGAATTCGTTGCCGCCGGAGTTGCCGCGGGCGCGGGCCTGGTGGTTGGTTTCTATCTGCCGCACGGCGAAAAATCCGGTAGAGCTTTCTCTCCCAATGCCTATCTCCGGATCGCTCCCGATAACAGGATCACAATTGTGGTGGCGCGCTCGGAGATGGGCCAGGGAGTTCGCACAGCTTTGCCCATGATTCTGGCTGAAGAACTCGAAGCTGATTGGAAGCAAGTTGAAATCGAGCAGGCCGGAGCCAGCACCCTCTACGGCGATCAGACCACCGGCGGCAGCGCCAGTGTTCGTACCACCTGGGATCCCATGCGCAAGGCCGGAGCCGCTGCCCGCGAAATGCTGATCTCGGCGGCCGCCCTGACCTGGAATGTTCCCCGCTCCAGTTGTACGGCGCAGGAGGGAGGCGTCGTCCATGGTCCTTCCAAGCGCAGGCTCACTTACGGAGAACTGTCCGCCAAGGCCGCCACCCTCCCCATTCCAACCGACGTTGCTCTGAAGCAAAGCAAGGATTACAAAATCGTTGGCCAGCGCCTTTCCCGCGTCGACACTCCGTCAAAAGTAAAAGGCGAGGCCATCTTCGGTATCGACTTCGCGATGCCCGGCATGAAGTATGCCGTGCTGTCGCGCTCTCCGGTCATTGGCGGAAAACTGCTGCGCTTCGAGGACAAGGAATCGAAAAAGATTCCCGGCGTCAGTTATGTCGGCAAGATCAGCGATGCCGCTGTTGCTGTGGTCGCCGACAGCGTTTGGGGCGCCATGGAAGGGCGCCGCGTGCTCGACATTCAGTGGGATGACGGTCCCAACAAAGATCTGAATACGGCGGCGGTCATGGAATCGCTGAAGCAAGCTGCGGCGAAAACGAAAAAGGGCGCGCCTTTATATTCTGCTGGCGATGTTTCAAAAGCCGCCGGGCGGCGGTTTTCGGCCGAGTACCAGTTGCCCTTCATGGCCCACGCACCCATGGAGCCGGGAAACTGCACCGCAAATTTTTCGGGAACCGCCTGCGAGTTGTGGGCGCCCACGCAGGTTCCGCAGGATTGCCGCGATTCCGTGGCGCAAGCCGTTGGCCTCGATCCCGATCGGGTGAAAGTAAATGTCACTCTGATGGGTGGAGGCTTCGGCCGCCGCCTCGAGCATGACTATGCTGTCGAAGCCGCGCTGGTCTCGAAAGCGCTGCATGACGCGGGATTGAGTGAATCAAACACCGGCAGTCCAGTAAAGGTGATTTGGACTCGCGAAGATGACATGCGTTTCTCCACCTACCGCCCCGCCAGCCTGCATCAGTTGAGCGCCATTCTCGATGGAGCTGGCTTTCCGGTGGCGTTCACCCATCGCATCATTGCGCCCTCCATCAGCGGACAGAAGGGCCCACCCGGCCCCAACGGGATCGATCCCGATCTGCCCGACGAAGCCGCCTTGGTTTACGCACTGCCGAATATTTCTTTGGAATACACTGCCGCCGAAACTCCGGTTCCGCTGGGTTGGATGCGCTCCGTTTATGCGCTGCAGGCAGGCTTCGCCAGCGAAAGTTTTGTCGACGAACTGGCGGCCGCCGCCGGCAAAGATCCGTTCGAATATCGTCTGCATCTGCTGGCAAAAGATCTGGACATCCAGTATTTTTCGACCACCTGGCGCACCGCCCGCATGCGCGGCGTGTTGCAACTCGCGGCCGACAAAGCCGGCTGGAAAAATCCTTTGCCCTCCGGCCGCTTCCGTGGAATCGCGTGCTTCGGATGTTTTTCTTCCTACATGGCCGAAGTGGTCGAGATCGGCATGGAAAGCGAAACCCCGCACGTGCACCGCGTGGTAGCCGCGGTCGATTGCGGACAAGTCGTGAATCCCAGTATTTTGGAGCAGCAGATCCAGGGCGGAATCGTCTACGCGCTCACGAACGCGCTGCGCGCAAAAATCACTATCGACAAGGGCCGTGTCGTCCAGGGAAATTTCGACGACTACGCACCCCTGCGCATGGATGAGACGCCGGTCGTGGAAGTCTATGCCGTCCCCAGCACCGAACCGCCCACCGGGATCGGAGAGCCCTCCGTGCCACCGCTGGCGCCGGCTCTGTGCAATGCCATCTACGCCGCCACCAAAAAGAGGATGCGGGCGCTTCCGATTTTAAATTCGTGACTGAGCCTTTGCGCAATCGTGGAAGGGTGGCGCTTCAGCACCGCGTAAAGCGAGAAGGTAGAATCGTATCCCGAAGGGATGCTCTAATTCAGCGCTCGAATCTAAGACCGGCTAGCCACGGTGAGCTATTCTTTCTACACGCAATGTCCGATCTCATCTTCACACCGTTAGAATGTGCCGTGCTCGCCGCGATTTGCGAGATGCATCCCGCAGATCGGGAAGTGCTCGAATCTCAACTCGATAGTGCACGCCTTAGCAGCCGCGAAAACACCGGAGCAGGATTCTATACTCGTTTCAGCGAGGACCCCTCATCTAGCTCACCAATCAGAGGTGTCCGACTGAGAGAAGGCCCTCAATTCAAGATCGACGGTTTAAAGCACGGAATGGGTTTTATTCTCTGGCTGAAACAAGGCTACGCCAACTGCCTTGAAGGATATTCTTATGACGACAGCACGGAAAACACTCGCCTAGAAACAGTACGTTTCGAGATTGATAAGAATGCTGTCGTAAACAAAGCCCAAACTAAGAGCCCTGAGCCTCCACGGTAAACTAAAGCGCGCATATGCCAACCACAGAAATCACTTCCGCTCCCGCCCTCGATCTCACCTACGTTCGCTCGCAATTCCCCTCGCTCGCTCAAGCCGTCAATGGAAATCCCGCAGCTCTCCTCGACGGCCCCGGCGGCACGCAAGTGCCACAGCGCGTCATCGACGCCATCTCCAACTATCTGCGCCGCGACAACGCCAACACCGGCGGAGCTTACTCCACCAGTCACAACACCGATGCCATGATCGCCGATGCCCGAGCGGCTATGGCCGACTTTCTCCACTGCGCCGCCGACGAAGTTGTCTTCGGGCCCAACATGACCACGCTCACCTATGCCATGTCGCGAGCGATTGGCCGTGATCTCGGCCCCGGCGATGAAATCCTGGTCACCCGCCTCGATCACGACGCCAACGTTTCCCCCTGGCTGGCGCTCGCGGAAAAGGGCGTGACCATCCGCTGGGCTGAAATCCACAAACAGGATTGCACTCTCGACGTCGAGGACCTCGCCGCCAAGCTCAACTCAAAAACCAAACTCGTCGCCATCGGCTACGCATCGAACGCGGTCGGCACCATCAATCCGGTGAAGGAAATCGTGCGCCTCGCCCACTCCGCTGGCGCGCTCGCCTACGTCGATGCCGTCCACTTACGGTCCCCATGGCCTGATTGACGTGGCCGACCTCGACTGCGATTTTCTGGTCTGCTCCACCTACAAATTCTTTGGCCCGCACATGGGCGTGCTCTTCGGCAAGCGTGAACATCTGCAACGCCTGAGGCCCTACAAGGTCCGACCTCTTACGGATGCCATCCCCAACCGCTGGGAGTGGGGCACGCTCAACCACGAGTGCATCGCCGGCATCACCGCCTGCGTGCATTACCTGGCCGATCTCGGCCGCCGCGCTGGGCACAATAACGAACCATGTGGGGACGGCCGCCCCCGGCCGTCCGTCGAGCGCAGCTCGACCGCGGTTTCTTCGCGCCGCGCCGCGCTGGTCGATGCCTTCGAATCCATCCATCGCTACGAACATAAACTGATGGAATGGCTGATCGCGGGTCTGGAAAGGATTCCGGAGCTGAAGATCTACGGGATCACCGATCCCTCGTGTTTCGAGTGGCGCTGCCCCACGCTCGCAGTACGCGTCGTGAATCAAACTGCCGCGCAAACCCCGCTCGCCCTCGCCACCAAACTCGGCGAGCGCGGCTTCTTCACCTGGGACGGAAACTACTACGCCCTGAACCTCACTGAACATTTAGGCCTGGAAGCCTCCGGCGGCTTCCTCCGCATCGGCCTGGTGCACTACAACACCCCGGAAGAAATCGACCGCCTGCTCTTCGCGCTGAGAGAAATCGTAAAGTAATCGCCTGCCTAAAAACACCTCAGCCTGGGAGCAAGTCCCAGGCTGGCAGGGAGCACAAATATTCGCGGCAAATCCTGAATCAGCGTCAGCCTCTAGGGCCAGCGCTTGGCGGCATCGTCCCATCCCGCGGCTCGCACCGGCTGCGCTGCCGGCACCACCGGCGGCGCCGGTATCCTTAGCGAGGTCTGCGGCCCGTTCACCGCGGTTGGCAATACCGATTTCAGCATATCGGAGTTCATTTCCTTTTCTTCAGAGAGCAACGGAGCCACCAGACGAAGCGCCTCCACTTCTTTTTCCAGGCGGGTCAGCTCCATCTCCTTCTGCCGCAACACTTCATAGACGTTCTTCATAGACAGGGCACCTGTGGTCGATAGTAGGGTTCAGCAGCTTTTCTCGAACTGTAGCAGAGTTGGCTATGTTGTCAAGGGATTACGCCCTAACTCCCCGTATTCCGCTCCGCTCAATCGATTCTACCCTATAGGGCAAGTTCCGACGAGTTGCAGCTTTTTCGGATCCCGTGCCCGGCGCGGTTTCTAACAGATATTCACATCGCCGCGCACGGCCGCCGCAAGGTTCTGCAGGGCCGCAACTTACGGGCAACTGGGAAAAGCCGCGCCCCGCAAGCCTTCTGGGCGAAATGGCTGCGGCGGGCTGCACCAAATCCGGTCACCCGGCTGTGGACGGCCTGCACCCCATAGAAAACAAATCAGATAAAGGCGGCTACTTTTTATTGACTTCAAAATCAGAAGGAGTAGAACAGACTCGTTCTTTGACAGTTTCTTAAGTTTTTCCGGTTGGTGCGGCGTCCGGGGCTCAAGCTGAGTCACGCTCACATCGAAAGATGAGGAGCGAAGGCCAGCAAGGGTCTATAGCAAAGCGCTGGTCGAGGAGAACGGGAAACCCAGTCGAAGGCAGGATAGAGTTCCGAGGCGTTGGGTAGGTTTTTCCGGTTGGCGGTAAGCCCGGAGCCCGAGCGAAGATCGCACGCGGCACCCCGCAAGGGAAGCTACGTCGCAGGTCAAGCAAGGGTCTAACGCGAGCTACTGGCCGAGAAGAATGGACCCAACACCACCTCGGAACTCTTAATTTTTTCTGCTCCAGCTTCCTACCTAAACGCTCGTACCCATCCGCCACCCACCTGAAACGCGATTTCTTCCGAAGCCGGAAGCCATCAATCCACGTGCTCTCCTGCCTCGAACCCTTCCTCGGCCATGGGCAACACATCGCGCTCCCGGGCGACCCACACATAAAGCGTTGGTAAAAGAAAGACACTCATGATGAGCGCCGCGATCAAGCCGCCCACGATCACGATGGCGAACGGTCGCTGCGAATCGGAGCCAATTGCGTGCGAGAGCGCCGCCGGCAGCAATCCTAGGGTCGCCACCAGCATCGTCATCATGATCGGACGCAGCCGGAGCACGGCGCCCTCTACTGCCGCATCCTCGACCGTGAATCGCCGCGCGCGAAGCTGGTTGATGTACTCCAGCATGATCACTCCGGTCTGCACCGACACCCCGAACAGCGCCAGAAATCCCACACCGGAAGACACGCTGAAATTGGTCCCGGTGAACCACAAAGCCAGCAAACCTCCAATGGGCGCAATCGCAACAGTGGCCATGATCAACGATGCCCATTTAAAGGATTTAAACATCGTATAAAGAATGATGAAGATGATAAGGATCGTAATCGGCAACACGATCAGCAGTCGCGCGTTCGCTCTTTTCTGGCTGGCGTATTCGCCCTCCCAATCGACGGTATAGCCGACCGGCAATTGAACCTGCTGGTTGACTTTTTTGATCGCCTCTTCCACCGTGCTGCCCAGGTCGCGGCCGCGGACACTGTATTTGATGGCAACATAACGCCGATTTCCCTCCCGATAGACTTCTGAAGCGCCATCGCTCACCGTGATCTTGCATAACTGCGCCAGCGATACACGCCCTTCGGTCGGCGAGAGCAATCGAATATTTTCGATCGCATCCTTCGTATCGCGATATTGCGGAAGGTAGCGCAAGGTCAGGTCGTAGCGCGCTTCCCCCTTCAGCACCTGGGTCAGCGCGTTTCCTCCCACTGCGGTCTGAATCGCATCCTGCACATCGGAGACGTTGATCTGATAGCGCGCGGCCGCCTCCCGGTCCACCGCCACATTCAGGTTGGGCTGCCCCAGCACCCGAAACACTCCCAGATCTTCAACTCCTCGGATGCCGCGCATGATGTTGACGATTTCATCGCTTTTCGCCTCGAGAACTTTTAAATCGTCACCATAGATCTTCGTAGCCAGCGCCCCTTTCACTCCGCTCACGGCCTCTTCCATGTTGTCTTCAATGGGCTGGGAAAATCCCCAGACCACTCCGGGAATCTTGTCCAGTTCGCGCTGCATCGCGGCAATCAATTCGTCCTTGTTCTGGTGAAACACTCCGCGCCATTCTTCTCTTGGCTTCAGGTCCACGAAAAATTCAGTGTTAAAGAATCCGGTCGTATCCGTTCCGTCGTCAGGCCGCCCCACCTGGCTGGTACACTGCGGCACTTCCGGAAAGGAGCAAAGTACAACCCGAGCCTGGTTCGCCACTCGGATACCTTCGTCAGGGCCGGTGCTGGGCGCAAGCGTGCCACGAACCCAAAGTGCGCCCTCATCCAGATGCGGCAAAAATTCGGAACCAATGGCGCCTCCGAAAGCCAGAAAGGCGCCCAGGCACAACATGGTCAAACACGAGCCAACCGTGATCGCCCGATGTCGAATGGCCCACCGCACTGCCACCCGATACCGCTCGATCACAAATTGCATGATCGGGTTGTGCCACTCCTTGGCTCCCTTGGCAAAAGCGAAGCTGGCCAGCACCGGCGCAATCACAATTGAAAACAGCAGCGCCCCCAGCAACGCAAACGCTACCGTCCAGGCCATGGGATGAAATAGCCTCCCCTCCACCCGCTCCAGCGTAAAAATCGGCAAATACGCAGTAATGATGATCCCGATCGCATAGAACACCGGCCGCTGCACTTCATGCGAGGCCTCACTGATTCGTTCCGCCGGAGTTTTAATATCTCCATTCTTCTGCCCTAGATGGCGCACAATGTTCTCGATCATCACCACCGCGCCATCCACTACCATGCCAAAATCCAGCGCACCCAGCGAAAGCAGGTTTGCCGGAATGTGCCGCAGGTCCAGGCAAATCGAGGCGAACAGCAACGAAAATGGAATCGTCGCCGCCACAATCAAAGCGCCCCGCATATTTCCCAGAAATAAAAAAAGAATGATCGAGACCAGGATCATTCCTTCCGTAAGGTTGTGCAGCACCGTATGACTGGTGAAGTGGACCAGATCGCTGCGATCGATGAAAGGAACAATCTTCACTCCGGGAGGCAGAATGTGATCGTTCAGCTCCTGCACTTCCCGGTGAATGCCCTGAAGCGCCGTATCGGCCACCGCGCCCTTGCGCAACAGCACGATGCCCGACACCACATCGTCGTTATCGATGATCTTTCCATCCTCGCGATGAATGGCGCGAGCGAATTGTCCCAGCCGAATTTTGGGGCCCTGCGAAACGATGCCAATATCTTTTACCCGAAGCGGCGTGCCATTCTTGGTGAAAATTACCGTCTGTTCGATGTCATGAATACGATCCACCAGTCCCACCGAGCGAACATTGATTTGCTGCAGCCCCTCCTGAATGAAGCTTCCCCCCGCATTCGCGTTGTTGTTGGTGAGTTGTTGCTCCACCTGGGCCAGGCTCAGCCCGTAGGCGACCAGCTTATTGGGATCAACCCGCACCTGGTATTCGCGCGTGGGCCCGCCGAAGCTCGAAACATCGACAATATCGGGCACGGATTTGAAGCTCTTTTCAACCACCCAGTCCTCAATGGATTTCAGTTCCATCGCGTCGTACGCCGGATTGCTGCTGTGCAGCGTGAAAAAATAAATCTGCCCAACCGGACTCCAGTCCGTGCCCATTTGCGGATTCACTCCCGGCGGCAGCGTCACCTGGCTCAGCCGTTCGAGAACCCGCTCGCGGTTCCATGCGTCATCGGTTCCATCGTCAAAAATCAGCTTCAGATCCGAGAGCCCGAACAGCGAGAACGATCGCAGATGGACAACCCCGGGGATACCATTCATCACGATCTCCAGCGGAATCGTGACCTGCTGTTCAATTTGCTCCGCCGAAATTCCCGGCCACTGCGTGATGACCTCCACATAGTTATCCGCCACGTCGGGATAAGCCTCGATCGGCAGATCATGAAACGCGACAATGCCCCCGGCAAACAGGATCAGCGCAAAGGCCAGCACCAGCAGCCGGTTGTTCAGGGCGAAATCGACGAGCCGTCGAATCATCTATTGCTCCACCTATTGCTCCACCGTTATTGCTCCACCGTGTTCTGCAGCGCCAGCGCATTCGAAACCACTTGATCTCCCGGCTTGATCCCTGCCGTCACCTCTTGCAGGTTTCCCGGCAGCATTTTTCCCGTGCTTACTTCCAGGCGTTTGAAATGTCCCGCGCCCAGCGGCGCATATACCCAGTCGCGATCATGCAAATGCATAATGGCGGTCGCCGGTACCGCCGCCCGCGTCGCCGCCTGCTTCCCGTAAAACGTCGCCGTAACGAACATGCCCACTCGCATCAATCCCGGATTCGCGACTTCAATCCGAACTTTCGCTGTACGAAGACTCGGGTCGAGCACCGGCAGAATGTTATCGATGCGGCCCTTGAAAATCTTCTCGGGATAGGCGCTCAGCCTGATATCGGCGACCTCCCCCACGCGCACCGCATCGAGATCATTTTCGTAAACATCGCAGATGATCCAGACGTAGGACAGGTCGGAGATGGTGAACGGATTCGGCGAACCCAATCCCTGCACCCCTGACGCGTTGGTAATTTGCTGATCCGTAATCACACCCGAGATGGGAGCCAAAATGTTCACGATCCCCGAGGGATGATCCTTGTCAATGCCGAGCAGGCGCAATTGTTCGGTGGCGGAATCCAGATCCGCCTGCGCATTTTTGGCGACGTCTTCCGCCTGCTCAACGGCGCTCCTGGCGACTGCGCCTTTGTCGTAGAGAGTCTGCTGTCTTTGAAGCTGGAGCCGCGCCAGCAGTTCGTCATTCACCGCTTTGCGGTACGACTGGTAGGCGCCGGAAACATCATTGCTTTGCACTTTGAGCAGCAATTGGCCTTTCTTCACGAAGTCGCCCAGCTTGGCTTTCACTTCCACCACTCGCCCGGCGGCCAGCGAAATCACCGGCACGGCACGCGCGATATCGGGCTGCACCACGCCTGTAACATTGAGCGCCGGCGCCGCCTTATATTCCACCGCGGTGGCCAAAGGAAACTGCTCGGGATGGTCCGCCTTGAAATTATTGGCGTCCATATCTGGCTCGACCTTTGCCGTGGGCGGAGCCTCGGCCTTCGGGTCCGCCTTGCTGTCATTGCAGCCGGCAAGAAAAAAAGCGGCGGCCAGGCAGAGCGCCAGGGAAACTGCCGGCCCGGCAAGGCATTGAAACTTTCGATTCTTCATTGCATAACCTCTCGACCCACCGCCTGGTTCAGTTGGGCCGCAGACGTAAGATACGATCCCACCAGGCTTACATAGTTCAACTGCACGCTGCGGTAGTCGCTTTGCGCGTTCAGGAAATCCAGCAGCGATGCCCCGCCGTGCTGGTAAGAAAATAAAATCGTGTCGCGCACCCGTACTGCCTGCGCCAGATATTTCTGCTTGTAGGGTCTTAGCAAAATGAAATTGCTGTTGAGCGTGGCGTACGCCGAATCCACGTCGCTGAACACCTGCGCCTGCGCCGCCTCGCGCAACCTTTCATTGCGCGCGATGTCGAGCTTGGTGTGGAGCTTGTTACCCTGGTTGCGGTCGAATATTCGCAACGGAATGTCGACGTCAAATCCAAAATAGAAATCGATGGGAGGGTTCCGCCCCACGTCAAAGCTGAGGGTTGGGTCCGTCGACCCGTTGGCAACCGCCAGCTTGTAGTCGGTCTGCGCCTTGTCGACTGCCTCCGCCGCCGCTTTCAAGTCAGGACGGTTGTCCAGCGCAATTTGCCGGTAAACGTCCAGAGCATCCACCTGATCGTTGAAATCAAAAATCCCCGCCACATCGAACCGCTCCACCGGAGTACGATCGTTCAACAGAGTAAGCATCTGGATTTTCGCCGTCCGCAAATTTACTTCCGCCGTCTGCACATCGGACTCGTATTGCACCCGCTGCAGCTCCAGTCGGTCCAGATCGATCTGCGCAATGTCTCCCGCCTGAAAACGATCGCGGCTGATGTTCAGGACGTGGTCGTAGTAATCGAGATTCTCTTTCGAAACCTGCAGCACTGCCTTGGCCTGCAGGGTTTGCACAAACGCGCTGCGCAGGTTGAACAGCAGTCCCCGCTCCAGATCGTCCTGTTGCGAAACCCCAATCGCCGTCGCCTTCTTCGCGCTTTCCGTTCGCAGCTCCCGCTTGTGCGCACGTTCGTACAGGTAGCTCACCGTGGCCGAAGGCAGCAGGTAGGCGAAGGGGCCATGCGGCTGCCCGACCGCAAAAGGAGCGATCTGATCCGAGAGCAATCCCAGATTCGGATTGGGCCGCAAGTGGGCCGTAATCTCATCCGCTTGCAGTTCGCTGATATTCAGCTTCCCCGCCAGCAGCGTGGGATTGCTGAGTTCCAGCCGGTCTTTCACCTGCTCCCAGGTCCACGCCTTCGGCGGGGCCGGCGCAGTCTGCGATGACGCCGGGAGCGTCGCGAAGCCCGCTCCCGCGGCCAGCGCGACCAGCACACGGCAACTCCGCAAAAGTTCTCTTCGCATCAATAACTCCATCGTGGCATTTCGGCTATGGGACCGCGGGCCCTGCGATCGCTCCCCGTTTCGAGGGATGAGCGCTTTTCGTGGCGGAGTTCTTACTTCGCTCCGTCAGCGAGTGGGAAATAGGTTTGGTGAAAGATTCGGCGAACTACCCGGGAAAGGAAAAAGGTGGCGAGCGGCCGATATGCAAACCGCAAGGCCTCGCCAGCGGGGATAAGGAAATAACAAAGATTTTGAGTCGCGTGGTCTCCAAAACCGGCAGCCAGGCCGCACCGGCCGCAATTGCCGCGGGCCCTTGTACCTGGCTCACCCCGGCGGAATCCTTACCGGTTGCTGCCTGCCGTAGGGCGCGCTTGCTGCTGGCCGATTCTTCCATCTCGGCTCTCATCGCATGCAGGTCGTCGGAAGCTGAAATTACAGGAAACAACAGGACGAGCACGCATCCCAGAGCCAGCAGACATTGCGGCGGACTTGCGATGCGCGGCGAGCGCGTGGTCGTCCCTCGCCGCCACACCCAGTACGCCGGCAGAGCCAGCAATACCCACGCGAGATTGAGCAGAAGTTCCATGCCTGGCGATTGCACGTGCCCGGAACATACAACACAAACAAGTGGTGCAACTCAGTTTTTCAGAAACCACAATTTCAAGTCAACGTAACTACCGTTACCGCAAGAAAGCCGTAAACCGAAACCGGACGCCTATGGCCCTACCACCACTTGCAGCGGCGCAGCCGTCTGCAATCGCTGGCGGTAGATCACGTTCCGCTTGGCCAATTCGCCCGCCACATTGACGTACACCACGTATCCTCCATGGGGCAGGGTTTCTCCAAAAGGCAACATCATTGCAATCGTACCCTTGTTCAGCGAGAAATGCTGGTAGCCAATTTCCGTCGCTCGCCCGTTTTCAGCGATCGCTTTCACGTCAAAAGTTAAATCCAGGTCGTCCGCCGTTGTGTTCGAAACTTCGACGCTGCCTTCGATCCGGTTTCCAGTCACGTGCGCCGGAACCTTCCACGCCGCCGTCATCCCCTCCGCCACTTTGATGGCAAATCCCTTGTGCACCGCCTGCTGCGGCTTTCCTCCATCTCTTACCGCCACCACAAACTGAAATTCCCCCGCCCGCTGGGCCTCGCCGTGCAGCAATCCGTCTTCCTCCATGTTGATGCCCGGCGGCAAAGTCCCCTTCTCCACCCTCCAGTGCAGCACCGGCACATAGTTTCCGCGCGCATGAAACTGAACCTGGTAAATGCCGTGGGGATAGGTCGGCGGCAACTCATTCGGAGTAATCACCAGTCCACCGTTTTTATCTTTATCTGGCGTCGGGCTGTCCGGTGTCGGGCTTTGTTGAGCGCGGCTGTCCGCCGCCGTTTTCGCACCGGCTCCATTTAACCCAACCGCTGCCGTGCTGATGGCGATGCCCACCACGCACACCGTCATTGAACAACGCAGCGCGCCTAGATATTTTGCTTGGCGCAATTTCATTTTCCGCAGCATCTGCATCCAACCTATCATGTGCCCAACTCTGGAGTGTAAAGATATGTATAGCTTGCATCGTCAATTATTTTTTTTATTTATGCTGTGCGCTACTTATTTCTTCAGTTTGGGTTAAAGGCAATGGAATTCCTATGCTAACCTCGGAGTTAACCTTGACCCGCTCCAATGTTGATTGTTCCCAGGGGGAAGTTATGCCTGTACGCAACGGATTCGTCCTCTTCGTCGCGCTCTGCGCGCTCACATTTCTGGTTGCCTGTGGCGGCAACGGCACCACCATCACCAACCCACAGGCTCCGCCTACTGGCGCCTTCAGTCAAAGCAATCTCAATGGCACTTACGTTTTCTCGGTCTCGGGCACGGACGAGGCGGGCGCACCTTTTGCCATGGTCGGCACGTTCACGGCCAACGGCAGCGGAGGAATTACCTCGGGCACGCTGGACCTCAATGACCTCGAGTTTTCCGGCACTGTGCCCAACTCCCCAATCAGCAGCAGCAGTACCTACGGAGTCAGCGTGGATGGCCGCGGAACCGCCAAACTCGGCACCAACACGCCTTTTGGTACCATCACTCTCGATTTTGTCCTCCAGGATAGTTCGCACGGCTTCGTTACCGAATTCGACGCCAACGCCAGCGGCAGCGGCACCCTCGACCTGCAAACCGCCGGCAGTTCGCCCGTCGGCACTTACGCATTCGGCTTCTCTGGCGATAGTGGCAGCAGCTTGTTTGCCACGGTCGGAAATTTCGCTCTCGGCGCTGGCGGCGCAATCACCGGCACCGAAGATTTCAACGTTGGCGGCATCTCCAACAATACCGATCAGGGGCTTTCCGGCACCGTGGTTCTCGGCCCCTCGTCCACGCCCGCGACCCTGCTTACCACCACAAATATCGCGGTCACCTACGACGTGTTTGCCATTAATGCCAACCATCTGAAGTTTATCGAGATGGATACCAGCGGAACTCTTTCCGGAGATGCCTTCTCCCAGACCACCGCTACCATACCCGCGGGCACCATGGCTTTCAGCCTGCAGGGTGGCATAAGCACTCCGGTTGCCGCGGGCGGCTTCATGGTGAGTGACGGTGCGGGCAACATCACCAACGCGTCCTCTGAAGATGTCAACTCCGGCGGGACCGTTCCCGCCACGGCAAATTTCTCCGCCCAGTACACCGCCGCCGGCACCGGCCGCTTCACTCTCGGGACCTTTTCTAACTTCATCGGTGGAACCGACTATGCCGCCTACCCCTCCAGCGGCGGTTTGCTCTTGCTCGAAATCGATAGCGGTGGGCTGATGTTCGGCGCGGCTTATCCGCAATCGAGCACCACATTCGCCACCGGCCAGGGCTACGCTTTAAATCTTGCCGGCACCAATATCGCTGTCGCCGCCCAGACTGGCTCGGCCGAGGAAGTCGATGACATTGCCGAGTTCGCCGCCCAAAGCGCCGGGACCACGGTCACCGGTCTCGTCGATGAAAACTATGCTCCCTCTGGCGGCCCCATCTTTGATCAGGCTCTCACCGGTACCTACTCCGCCCCCGACACTAACGGTCGCGGCCAGGTCGCGGCCACGGCCGGCAACTCCACCAACAGCACGCTGAATGGCGGCTTCGGTATTACTTTCTACACCGTCGATGGCACCACTTTCCCCTTCATCGAAACCGACAACGGTGGCCAGATAGCCTCCGGAGTCTTCGTGCTGCAGAATCCCACGGCGGGCGCTACTCCCGGCATCGCGAGAGCGCACAACATGTTCGTGCCGCCGCCATTGTCCCGGCAACACGCGGCCAGGCAGAAGGCGAAATAAGCCAGGAAAATACTCGCTGCGCAACCTGAGGGCGCGGAATCTCACTCCGCGCCCTTTTTCCTGGTTCCGGATTCATTCCCGCCGCGGCTTCCGTGTGACCTTGGTTACCTTTAACTCATGACCATCCTTCCCCCACAATGGCTCTCAAGCATTTCTGCAGCCTGCGGAGACGAAGAGTGCTCGACCAACGCTTTCTGCGTGTAGTCATATTCGTATCGCTGATGATCGCCGCCTCTCTGGCGCCGGCGCGCGATCTTGCCCTGGTCTCCAACAAATCCAATGCTCTCGGCGCCATCACTCTTCCGGAGCTGGTCAGGGTTTGCAAAGCGCAAAACAATCGCTGGCCTGACGGCAAGCCCATCACCTTTGTCATGCGCTCGCCTTCCGCTCCCGAGATGAAAGTGGTTTTGGAAAAGCTCTACGGCATGTCTGAGAACGAGGTCAACGGTCTGATCGCCAGCTCGAATCGCGGACGCCCTGGCCATCCCGCCATTCTGGTCGCCGCTTCCGACGACGATCTGGTCAACAAGGTCGCGGCTCTCCCCGGAGCGGTAGGCGTGGTTGACGTATATTCCATCAACAGCAGCGTCGCGGTGGTAAAGCTTGCAGGCAAACTTCCCCTCGAGCCCGGCTATTTGTTGCACGGCAACTAAGGAGCCGCGAATAGACTTTAGGGAAGTAATCTTCGCCGGCAAAAACATTTCGGACTCCAATTGATGCTGAACTCAATCGCGACCTGGACAGCGGTGCAAGGGTGGAAAGAGCGGCGCTTCAGCGCCGCGTAAGCCGTCAAAATGGATGGGGCTTTAGCCCCGGAAAGAATCAATGCGGGACCGATCATGGCAGCTCCGGGCAAAAAACTCGTTCCCGCAAAACCCAGCAAGGGAGTCCACGCCCGCCGCTATCCTCGCTTCTCGATCGATGCTCGTCTGCGGGTTCGCATGTTTCAGGACGGAGAATTCCGCACCTGCTGGGGCCACGCCACCGAGCTCGGCCAGGATGGCATCGGCGCCACGCTTACCGGCAAACTCGAAACCGGGGAAATCGTCTCGCTCGAAATTCCTCTGCCGCTCAGCCCCTATCCTTTGAAGGTGCGCGCCATCGTGCGTTATTGCGACGGCCTCCGCTACGGTTTCGAATTCCTCACCCTCACCGCCGCTCAGCGCGACATGCTGCTGCGCGTCTGCGAAATGCTCGCCACCAAATCATAAAATCTTGGGAAGAATTCATCGCTGTTGGCGTCATCCGACGTCGTTATCCAACTGCATAGGGCTCAATAAGCACCTGCGTCCAAGCACGCTTGCGCACAATTACCTCAGTAACTTTCGAGTCACCCCCTGCCGTTCTACCATTTCCTTTGCAAGCTTCAGAGGGGGAGCTTTCACGATGGGTGGACGTGTCACCCGTTCCAAACAGTCGCGGGAACTCGCGCGCGCCAAGGGTTTACGGGAAGCCCTGGAGCACGGAGACGCCCCTTCGTTTATTCCCCGCGAGATTCCGGATTCGGTTCCGCAGCCTCCGTCGCTCTCGTGGCGTCTGTCGGAAACGAATGGTTCGCAAACCGCGACCGCTCCCGCGGCGGATCTCGATATTCGCCGCCAGTATCTCGAGCAAATCGTTCAAAATTCTCCCGACCCCATCATCGTGGCCGACACTTCGTTTCGCGCTCAGTGCGTCAATCCTGAGTTCGAGCGCCTATTCGGCTTTTCCGCCGCCGAAACCCTGGGTCGGCCCGTCGATGAACTCATCTTTCCCCCGGATCGCGCCGCTGAATCCCAATGGATCGTGCAATGTCTGCGGCGCGGCGAGCACCTTACTCTCGAAACCCAGCGCCGCTGCAAAGATGGCTCCCTGCTCGACGTCTCAGTCTCCTCCGCGGCCCTGATCGTGGATGGCCGCCCCACCGCCTTCTACGCGCTCTATCGCGACATTTCCGAGCGCAAGCGCGCCGAGGCCCTGAGTTCCGCTCTCTATCGCATCGCCGAAAAATCCAGCGCCGCTCAGGATCTGCAGCAGTTCTTCGCCTCCATTCATGGCATCGTCGACGAACTCATGTTCGCCCGCAACTTCTCCATCGCCATTCATGATCCCGAATCTGAGCTGTTGAGTTTTCCTTATTTCGTCGACGAGCACGAGCCGACTCCGACTCCCCGCAAACTTTCGTCCGGTTTTATCGAAGACGTGATGCATACCGGCGAGCCCCAGCTCCGCGCCCCCGAACCCGAGCGTTCGCGCTCCCGTGACGAATCTGCGACCACCAGCCCGGCCCCACTGCAATGGCTCGGCGTTCCTCTTAAAGTGAACCAGCACATTTTTGGCGCGCTGGTCATAAAAAGCTATTCCAGGAATCATCGGCTCCGCGAACGCGACAAGGATGTTCTCGGCCTCATCTCGCAGCAACTGGCCGCGGCCATCGATCGCAAGCAAAATGAGCAGGCGCTGCGCCGCTCCGAAGTCCGCTACCGGTCGCTGGTGCAAACCGCGGTGTACGGAATCTACCGTTCCAGCCTGGAAGGCCGCTTCCTCGACGTGAACCCGGCGCTGATAGGGATGCTCGGCTACAGCTCTGCTCTGGACGTGCTTGCCCTCGACCCTCAAAAAGATGTTTTCGCCGATCCCGGCGAGTACACCCGCCTGATCGATGAATTCCGCCGCACCGGATGCCTGGACGGAGTCGAAGTCCGCTGGAAGCGCAAAGATGGAGCCTTCATCACGGTTCGCATCAGCGGCCGCGCCGTGGCCGGAGGCGACGAACCCGCCGACGTTCTGGAAGCCATCGCCGAAGACATCACCGAGCGCCGGGTTTTGGAAGACCAGTTCCGTCAGGCTCAGAAAATGGAAGCTGTCGGCCGCCTCGCTGGCGGCATCGCTCACGATTTCAATAATCTGCTCATGGTGATCGGCGGTTACACCGAGGTGCTGCTCAGCCAACTCACCCTCGGCCACCCACTGCATGCCAAGGCCGAAGCCATTCAGCAAGCCTCCGATCGCGCCACCACTCTCACTCGTCAGCTTCTCGCGTTCAGCCGCAAACAGCTTCTCGAACTTAAAGTGGTCGATGTGAATGCCATCGTTTCTGAAATGGAGCGTCTGCTGCGCCCGCTTATCGGCGAAGACATCGAACTCACCACCCAGCTCGCGCCCTCCATCGGCTGCACTCGCGCCGATGCCGGACAACTCGAGCAGGTCATCATGAATCTGGTGGTCAATGCTAAAGACGCCCTGCTCAAAGGGGGCAAGATCAGCATTCGCACCGCCAGCGTCACCCTCGACGACTCTTATCGACCGGAGAATACTTTCATCAAACCCGGGCCTTACGTCATGATTTCGGTCAGCGACAACGGCCAGGGTATGGACCGCGAAACTCAGGCACGCATCTTCGAGCCTTTCTTTACCACCAAGGAAAAAGGCAAAGGCACCGGCCTTGGACTTTCCACCGTCTACGGCATCATCAAGCAAAGCGGCGGATACGTCTTCGTGCAAAGTGAAGTCGGGCGCGGTACTGTTTTTACCATTTATTTTCCACGGGTCGACGAGCCCTGCGACGCCCGCGGCGCTGCCGCCGTATCTTCAGCCGCCGCCGGCGGATCTGAAACCGTTCTGCTGGTCGAGGATGAAGAATCGGTTCGCCAACTGGTGCTTGAAACCCTCGCCTCCCGCGGTTATCGCGTGCTCGAAGCCGGGAATGGCAACGCCGCACTGGCCCTCGCCGCCGCTCACCCCGAACCCATCGATCTGGTCATCACCGATGTGGTCATGCCCGGACTCAGCGGCCACGAACTCGCTCAACAACTCCTGGCCCTCCGTCCCGCCATGAAAGTTCTTTATCTCTCCGGTTACGCGCAGGATGCCTTTCCTCCGAACGAAGCCCACAAAGCTTTCCTGCAGAAACCCTTCACCCTGCAAAGCCTCTCCCGCAAAGTCCGCGAAGTTCTTGGGCAGCCTGCGAACTAGCCCGCTGTTCCATGCGTGATGGAAACTTTTTCCGCCTGCCTCTCTTCCCAGCCTTTGCGCGTCAGTCAAATGATTTGCAGAAAAACTCTGCGCGGCCTTAGGTCATGGCCTCCCCTGATGCTGAAACCCAATTTTTGGGTACTTGGCTATCCATTCCCCGCATTGCTACACACCACTCCATTTTGGGGATACAATTCAACCGATTTAGCGATCCAGATTTAACCATCCAAATCCAACAGAGAGGTTCTATTCCCATGGCTCTCGACATGGACAAATTGCATGAATTTCTAGGCAAGGCCATAGTGGATTTCGGCGCAACCTTCCACGCCGCACTCGTACGGGTCGGCGACAAGCTTGGTTTGTACAAAGCGCTTGCCGGAGCGCCCCAAACCCCAGCCGAACTGGCCAAAAAAACTGGCACAAGCGAGCGCTACGTCCGCGAATGGCTCTGCAATCAGGCGGCCGGCGGCTATGTCGGCTACGACGGCCAGACGGGCAAATTTTTTCTCAGCGAAGAACAGGCTTTTACCCTCGCCGACGAAAATAGCCCGGCGTTCCTGCCCGGCATGTTTCAGGTCGCGCTGGCCGCAATCAAAGCTGAGGAGCAAATCACCGAACGATTCAAAACCGGTAAGGGCATGGGCTGGCACGAACATCATCCGGAGCTGTTTATCGGCACGGAGCGCTTTTTCCGTCCGGGATATGCGGCCAACCTGATCAGTGCCTGGATTCCCTCTCTGGAAGGAGTCATGGAAAAACTCGAACAGGGAGCCAGCGTGGCAGATGTCGGCTGCGGTCTGGGCGCCTCCACCATCCTCATGGCGAAGTCGTATCCAAAATCAAGTTTTATCGGATTCGACTATCACGATAAGTCGATTGAAACCGCCAGGCAGCGCGCTCAGGAAGCAGGCGTCGGCGATCGTATCCAGTTCGAAGTCGCGAAAGCAAAAGATTATCCTGGCGAGAATTACGATTTCATAACCTTCTTTGATTGCCTTCACGACATGGGCGATCCGGTCGGCGCCGCCGCCCACGTGCGCAGCACTTTGAACAAAAATGGCACCTGGATGATCGTTGAGCCCTCCGCCGGAGACAAACTCGAGGACAATTTGCACCCCATCGGCAGGGCCTACTACGGCGCTTCAACACTTTTGTGCACCCCCGCTTCGCTCTCTCAGGAGGTCGGCTTGGCCTTGGGAGCGCAAGCCGGCGAAAAGCGGCTCAGAGAGGTCGTCTCTGCCGGCGGCTTTAAGCATTTCCGAAAGGCCACCCAGACTCCGTTCAATTTGATATTTGAGGCCAGAATCTAATCCGGAGCTTGCGTATCGAAAACCGGCAAACCGCTTCGCCTGAATCCGCATCCCTCCTCTTATCATCAGTACAATAAGAACTCTGGAGGAAAAATCATGGCTCATGAACTACCGCCCCTGCCCTACGACTACGCGGCGCTCGAACCCGTCATCGACAAGCAGACGATGACCCTGCACCACGATATGCATCACGGTGCCTACGTCAAAAATCTCAACGCAGCAATCGAAAAGCATCCCGAACTCGCCAAAAAGTCCGCCGAAGATCTCATCCGCGACCTCAACTCGATTCCCGAAGACATTCGCGCCGCGGTGCGCAACAACGGCGGCGGCCACGTCAATCACAGCATGTTCTGGAAGATCATGAAGCCCAAGGGCGGCGGCGATCCGAACGGCCCCATTGCCCAGGTCATCACCAAAACCTTCGGCAACTTCAAAGATCTTCAAACCAAGTTCAACGAAGCCGGAGCCAAGCAATTCGGTTCGGGATGGGTTTGGCTCGCCGGTAAGCCCGGCGGCGAAGTGCATATTATGACCACGCCCAACCAGGACAGTCCGATTTCGCAGGGCCACTTCCCCATCTTCGGCAACGATGTCTGGGAGCACGCCTACTACCTGAAATACAACAACCGGCGTCCCGAATATCTCGCCGCCTGGTGGAACGTAATCAACTGGGACGAAGTCAACCAGCGTTACGAAGCCTTCAAGTCAGGCAAAGCGGTGCAAGAACCAGCCTTGGCACATCGCTAAACCTATGTAGGGCGGGCGCCCTCGCCCGCCTGTTTTGCTTTGCATTTGTTGTTGAATTCGGTTCTTGGTTCGATCAAGAAAAGCCCCGCGTTCGCGGGGCCTTTTTGTTCCTGCAGATTATTTCCTACGGACTTTACCCTAGCATTTACGCCGCTGCGATCTCCACGAACTCATCCGGATCGGCCTCAAATTCTCTCCGGCAATTATCCGAGCAGAAGAAATATTTCTTGCCCGCGAACTGTGTACTGAATTCAGAATTCTTCTCGTCAACTTTCATTCCACAAACCGGATCATTCGTCATAATTCCTCCCACAGAAAATTCTCTTGCGTCTGCCTCTTCCTCTGACTGCAATGACCTTACCATTCTGGGGTTGCTCCAAGTGATTGATCGGAATCGTCTTTCATTCGCGTCGCGCATTCCCCGCGCGCCCAGCTCCTGGAAAATTCTTCCACCCCCATGCACCTTATACCCAGCCGCGAATGTGCCCAGAGTGTAGGAATCTGGCACCCTGCAAACCGTCGAAGCCAACCCCCGCACAGAACTCAGGAACTGGCCCGTACGCGACCGTGGAAGAGCGGCGCTCCAGCGCCGCGTAAGCCCGCCAAAAAATTAACCGGGCTTCAGCCCTCGCCGCGCCCCTTTCAACACATCTCCCTTTCTGCATTTCCTGTGCGCCCTCTGTGGACAACCCGCCTGCCAGATTCACTCATTTCCCCGCCCCCAAAATTCTGCGATCTCCACACGCGCCCTCCATGCGCCTCCCAGAGACATCCGACCCCGTTCTCCGACTCATGCTCATCTTCAGAATTCCGCGCCTAATATTTTCCTCAACTGCACCAAAAATACTGAATTGACCCCGCGGGTTTTGGCTCGTACATTCGGTTTCGCCTTAACAAAAAACTACCCTGAACTCGGCCAGAGACAGGAAAACGGTCGAGACGTAATCTGCAACCTGAACTGTCGGGGGCCCGGCCTCTTATTAATTGTCATCACTTTTGCAACCAGAGCCTGCCCTGCCCCAATCTTGTGGAAGCCAACGCGACGCGTCGCGTCTGCTTCTACGGTTACTTGACCGGTCGGGAGTTTATGAAAGCAGCCAATCCATGGATCACCTATCGCACCCGCTTTCTCGTAAAAGCCAGGCAACTCACCTGCAAACTCTCCTTCACCGATGTTCTCGGCCGTCACCACTCCGGATGCAAGGGCGATTATCTGGTCGAATCCTCCGACGGTGTTTTTCGCATCGCTCCTCGTCAGATCTTCGAGGATGTCTATGTCCCCCTGCCGGCTGGTTACGATCCAGTTCCCGAGAATGTTGGGAAATCGCCGCAGCATCTGCCCTCGCAATTCACCCGCAAAGCTCCGCAACCATGTCGCGACCGGCAGGCCCCAAATCCCGGCCGTCACTCTCTCTAACCGATCAACCGGCCCGCAGTGGGGACGAACCCGGCTCGTTTCGCTCAATAAAACAAGCCCCCTTGAATCCCGATTGTGGAAAAAAAATCCCCAACCCCGCATCAAGCCCGTCATTGTTGAGGATACAACCTATGGTGTTTCCCTCTTGACAGGCACAATAAGCGGGAGTAACTTTGCAATCCCATAGCCCCTTAAACCGCTCTCGCGGGAACGAGACGGTTTCGAGGGTGGGCAGTTAGTCAGGAAAAACCGGCGGGATGGCGTCAGGCCAGAGGTGACCCGGCGCCACTCCCGTAAACGTAACAAAGCATAGAGAGGCTTGCAGAGTTCGATCCGGAATACCGGAAGCGCTCTCAAAAGCCCGGTATTAAAAGTGCGGTGCCCGTTCTCCCGATTTCCTCCCCCGGGTGAACGACGGACGGTAGGTAAGTCGTACCGGTACACAGTTCGTACAACACAGGCATCCCGAGATTCGTATCGACTGCGGCATGTATCACAGCATGTCCTTGGCTATGTTGTTTCGACTGGATTCAGTGGAGGGCTGTTGCCCCTGCAGTAAGAAGTAGAACTGAGGAGCCCCCAGATGGAAGCTTTAACCCGTCTCGTTACCGATTCTCTGGTTCGGCACGGCCTGGACCGTCCTGTCGATCCTCGCCGCCTGCAGTGGTCCCGTTGGTTCCGTTGCGATTCCCCGCACAGCCTGCTCATCGTCCCCAGCAAACCCGGCATCTTTGCCCTAGCCGAGGAGGTTGCGGCGTTTGGTGGGCCCTCTGAGCCTTGCAGCCGCAATCCTGAGCGGAGCGAAGGGTCGTCTGGCAGCGATTCAATGCCGCTACAGACTACAGCTCCAGCCTCTGAGGGACCGGCGCGCCGGATGCTCGCCGTTCTCCAGTTCTCTGAAGATGACGACATGGCTTTCGTCCTCGACCGTATGTTCACCCGCATCAATCCCATGCGTTCGCGGCTCGCCTCCGGAAGGTGCTTCCTGCGCTTCGTGGTTATCGAAGACCAGGAGCAACGCCGCAGCATCTGCGCCGCCCTCAACCAGTGGCTGCTCACCTCCGCCGAAAAAGCCACCGGCATCGGCGCCGAGTTCTCCTCCTCTTTGGAACTGAACATGGCCACGGCCGAACGTGTAGGCACGTGCGACTCGCCTGTGCATGGCGATGCCCCAGACCGTGTGGGGCAGACAGTCTTCTCAACTATGAGTGCCGCCATCAAACCGCTGGCTCCGGTAATTCCGCTTGTGCCAAAAAACAACGCCGCTCCCCCAGAGATACTAAGCCGGGATGGAGCAGCCAGGAATCTTCACTGTCCTCATCCCCTGCCCTCCGGATTTTAGGAGGGGTTTTCAGAGGACGGAGCAGGCCTTAGGCCTGCGGTGAGGACTCGAAGGATTTGGTCAGGACCCGAAGGATTTGAAGGGGCGCGGCTTTAGCCGCGCCGTCAAAGCAGCAAAGATGACCCGGGGCTTTAGCCCCCAGAATGAACGCTCTTTCAAAAACTAAAAGATGCACCCCGAATACCTTCCCCATTCGGGCTACCCGTTTCCCGCCTCCGCCCGCTCCGGAGACCCCGAATCGGGCCTATGTTGATTAGAATCTAATAGCTAAATGGAGAGATCAATGCCGGAGCTCAAATCCACCGCCGAAACCACATCCGTGCCCGCAACCCTAGCGACCGCTCCTGGGAAGAAGACTGCCCCTGGCCTCTCCTTCCACCGCTTCTTCACCAAGCCCGGCGTCTCCCCCTACGACGAGTTGGAGTGGGATCTCCGCCTCGCACAGATTACTGATGCCAAAGGCAACGTCATCTTCGAGCAAAAAGACGTCGAAGTCCCCAAAGACTGGTCCATGACTGCAACCAACATCGTGGCCAGCAAATATCTGCACGGCAAACTCGGCACCCCGGAGCGCGAAACCGGAGTCCGCCAGCTCGTGACTCGGGTCGCCGAAACCATCCGCGACTGGGGTCTCGCACAAGGCTATTTCAAGACTGCCGAGGACGGCGCAACCTTCCACGACGAACTGGTCCACATCCTCGTGCGGCAGTATGCTGCCTTCAACTCGCCAGTCTGGTTCAACGTAGGCTGCGACCGCATCGAGCCCAACTCCGACGCTCGCAACTGGCACTGGAATCGCCAGACTCAACAGGTCGAATTCGGAGTTACCGGCTACAGCACGCCGCAATGCTCGGCCTGTTTCATCAATTCAGTAAAGGATTCGCTCGACTCCATCCTCACCCTGGCAAAAACCGAAGGCATGCTGTTTAAGTGGGGATCGGGAACCGGCACCAATCTGTCTCCTCTGCGCTCCTCCACCGAAAGCCTCAGCGGTGGTGGTACGGCCAGCGGGCCGCTCAGCTTCATGAAAGGTTTCGACGCCTTTGCCGGCGTCATCAAATCCGGTGGCAAAACTCGCCGCGCGGCCAAGATGGTCATCCTCAACGTTGACCACCCTGACATTGTCGAGTTCATCGAGTGCAAACAGAAAGAAGAAGCCAAAGCCCACGCTCTGGTGGCGCAGGGCTACGACGGTTCGCATCCCGATTCCGACGCCTACTCCTCCATCTTCTTCCAGAACGCCAACAACTCCGTGCGGGTGACCGACGACTTCATGTACGCCGTAATCCGCGACACCGAGTTCTCCACCAAGGCCATCGGCGACGGCACGGTCATGAGTACCTATAAAGCCAAAGACCTGCTCAAGAAAATTTCCGAAGCCACCTGGCACTGCGGCGATCCCGGCATGCAGTACGACACCACCACCAACCGCTGGCATACTTCGAAGAACACAGCCCGCATTAACGCGAGCAATCCCTGCAGCGAGTACATGTTCCTCGACGACTCCGCCTGCAACCTCGCCAGCCTTAATCTGTTGAAGTTCGCCCCAAACGGCACCTTCGACGTCGAAGCCTATCGCCACGCGGTCGACGTGCTCATCACCGCGCAGGAAATTCTCGTCGACAACGCCGGCTATCCCACCGAGATGATCATGCGCAACTCGCATGACTACCGTCCGCTCGGCCTCGGCTACGCCAATCTCGGCGCGCTGCTGATGGCCGCAGGCCTGCCTTATGACTCCGACGGCGGCCGCGACTATGCCGCCTGCGTCACCGCCATCATGTGCGGTGAAGCCTATTTGCAGTCCAGCCGCATCGCCGAACAGTGCGCCCCACTGACTCCTGCAACCGAACCGACAAAAAAGAATCTAGCTGAAACGAACTTGGGCGCAAACCTGGGCAATTCGGAAGGAAGCAGCAATGCCTATGTGGGGACGGCCCCCCTCGGCCGTCCAGCCGAGCAAAGCTCGGCAGCGCCTGCACGAATGCCCGGCGGCGCCGCTCCCGGCTGGTACATCAACCGCGAGCCCTTCCTCGATGTGATCCGCATGCATCGCGCGTCGGTGAATAACATCAACAAGAATAATGTTCCCGGGCCGCTCTATGAATCCAGCAAACAGTGCTGGGACGAAGCCCTGGCCCACGGCGAAAAACACGGCTACCGCAACAGCCAGGTCACTGTCCTCGCTCCCACTGGCACCATCGGCTTCATGATGGACTGCGCGACTACGGGAATCGAGCCTGACTTAGCTTTGGTGAAATTCAAGAAGCTGGTTGGCGGAGGGATGATCAAAATCGTCAATCAGACCGTGCCCACCGCGCTGTTTAAGCTGGGCTACGACCACGATGAGGCCAACGCCATCGTCAGCTACATCGACGCCACTGGCACCATCGAAGGCGCGCCCCATATCAAGGACGAGCATCTGGCGGTGTTTGATTGCTCATTCAAGCCGGCGAAGGGTACGCGGTCGATCGCCTACATGGGACATCTGCGGATGATGGCGGCGACGCAGCCGTTTATTTCCGGAGCGATATCGAAGACGGTCAATCTTCCCGAGAACGCGTCGGTAGAAGACATCATGGAGGCTTACCTACAAGCCTGGAAGCTGGGGCTGAAAGCCGTCGCTGTGTATCGCGATGGTTGCAAGAAGTCGCAGCCGTTGTCGGCCGCTGGAACGAAGAC
The DNA here is from genome assembly GCA_963756015.1 of uncultured Acidobacteriota bacterium. Taxonomy (GTDB): domain Bacteria; phylum Acidobacteriota; class Terriglobia; order Terriglobales; family Acidobacteriaceae; genus Sulfotelmatobacter. Next base: position 3,441,917 of record CAVWMB010000006.1, on the reverse strand, counting down.
CGCCAACTCCAGTAAAGATGACTCGCGGGTGCCCGCTTCACGCGAAGAGGAAAATCTCAACGCGCCTCCGCGCGCAGTCCGGCACAAGCTGCAGGAAGAGCGGGCCTCGATCACGCACAAATTCAATATCGGAGGCCACGAGGGCTATATCACCGTTGGCCTGTATCCTAACGGCGATCCCGGCGAGCTGTTCATCACCATGGCCAAGGAAGGCTCGACGGTCAGCGGCTTGATGGATAGCTTTGCCCTGGCCACGTCGATCGCGCTGCAGCACGGAGTCCCGCTAAAGCTGCTATGCGAGAAATTCGCGCACACCCGCTTCGAGCCCAGCGGCTGGACCAGCAATCCCGACATCGGCTTTGCCAAGTCGATCATGGATTACATCTTCCGCTGGCTGCAGTTGCGTTTCCTGACCGGACAGCAGGGCATGCTGTTCGAGAATCTGCGGCTGCGGCCGGCGGGTGCGCCCTCATATGACCCGAGCAAGGGAGCGCTGCCCGGTGGATCGGGATCAGCGGACGCCAGCATAAGCCAGCAGATTCCTCCAGGACACGGCGCAGTTCACGCCGCCGACGCGCTGGCCGGCATCATCGACCTGGGCGACGCTCCCAGTTGCAGCTTCTGCGGCAGCATCATGACCCGCAACGGCAGTTGCTACCGCTGCGGGAGTTGCGGCAGCACGAGCGGGTGCTCGTAAGTTAAATTTTGGTCGCTGACTCTCGGCGATGCCCCCAAAAAAGATGGGCACTCTTCGGCTGCGCTCGGGGCGTGAAATCCCGCTTCTCGCAGAGGACGCGAGAAATGAGGCGTCCGCGGGGGCTGGCTCTCGAGGAGGGGCTGCGGCCCGATGAAACTGGGCTGCTGGACGGGCGAGGGCGCCCATCCCCGCACGAGCTGTAGTGTCTCGAAACGGGCGGTGAGGGTTTGGCAGCGCTAGCCCAGGGCGGGCAGGTTTGTGCTCCAGCAATCGGCGACCATGAGCCACACGCCCAAGCGGCGCCAGGCTTTTACGTATTTGCCGCGGTCGGCGATGATGGTGCCATTGGGCTGACGGATGGCGACGGAGTAGCGGCCGATCTCCATGGCGAGGTCGCCGGAGGATTCGACGCGGACGGTTTCGAGGCGAAGATCCTCGTATCCGGCGTCGCCGAACTGGCGGAGCAGGCGCTCAATGCCCTTGGGGCCGTATGCGGGTTCATAGTGCGGCGCCATGAATGCGCCGTCGAGAGTAAACAGAGCGGCGGCCTGGTCATAGTTGCCGGTATTGAAGGAAGTGACGAAATCCTGAACGATGTTCCTAAGTACGGACTGGACATCCAAGAACGGACGCGAATCCGCCAAGGAACCGGAATAAGGCCGATACATCTACTACCTCCTGGGGGAAGGCCATGAGCAGCGCCCAGGCCGATGGAGGCTACTCCCCATGCGAAAAGGATTCTAACGCAGAATGGTCTGTGGAAGCAGAAAAGTTTCGTGAATAAAAAATGAAATGAGGTGTAAGAACCCGGGCGAACGATTCTATTTGCCGGCAGCTGAATTTTGGGCAAAATAAAGCTGGGGGAGCCTGGTCCGAAAACGTCCACACTGAGCCAGCGATGCGGCTATGATGGGTGCGAGTGATGACTCTCGACTGGCAAATATGTTCGCGGGCACGGCTGTCGCGCGATCCACGGTTTGACGGGAAATTTTTCATTGGGGTGACCGGGAGCGGGGTGTATTGCCGGTCGATCTGTCCGGCGCCGACGGCGAAAGAAAAGAATGTGCGTTACTTTGCGACGGCGGCAGCGGCAGCCGAAGCGGGATTTCGCCCCTGCCTGCGTTGCCGTCCGGAATGCTCGCCTGGAACTCCGGCGTGGATGGGAACTTCGAATACGGTTTCGCGGGCATTGCGGTTGATCGGTGAAAGCGGGTTGGAAGACGGAGGCGTGGAAGGTCTGGCGGCGCGGCTGGGAGTGGGATCGCGCCACCTTCGGCGCTTATTTCTGAAGCATCTGGGGGCAACGCCGACCGCGGTAGCGCAGACGCGGAGGCTGCACTTTGCCAAGAAACTGATCGATGAGACCGGGCTGCCGATGACGCAGGTCGCGATGGCCTCTGGATTTGGCTGCGTGCGGCGATTCAACGCCGGCATTCTCACGGTCTACCACCGCACGCCGACGCAGATACGGCTTCTGGCTCGACAGAAGCAGAAGCAACCGGAAAATCAATATTTGTTTCGCCTGCGTTTTCGGCCGCCTTACGATTGGAAGGGCATGCTGAGATTTCTGGCGGCGCGCGCCATCCCTGGAGTCGAGGCCGTTGCCGACGGATGTTACCGGCGGTCGATTTCTCTGGATCGCTCGATTTCTTTGAAGAGCTCTGGGCATGGTTCCGCGAACGGCTCTCTGAGCGAGAATCACGGGTACTTTGAGGTTTCGCTGGATGAAGCGAATCACGCCCTGGTGGCACGAGCGGAGTTTGGCGATCCGCGTTCGCTTTTTTTTATCACGGAGAGGATTCGGGCGATGTTCGATCTGAATGCCGATTGGGCCGGGATTGCGAAAAGTCTGAGAACCGATCCCGATCTGGCGGCGCGAATCAAGGCCGATCCGGGGTTGAGAGTGCCGGGATGCTGGAGCGGCTTTGAACTGGCGGTGCGGGCCATCCTGGGGCAGCAGGTCAGCGTGAAAGGGGCGTCGACGCTGGCGGGGCGGCTGGTGAAAGCTTTGGGGCAGCCGTTTGCGGCGTCGGAAGGCATCACACATATTTTTCCCTCGCCGCAGGTTCTGGCGGACGCCAATTTGAGCGGCATCGGGCTGACGGGGGCGAGAGCCCAGACGATTCGAGCTTTCGCACGGGCGGTGTGCGAGGCGCGAATCAGTTTTGAGGGCGTCGTGGATTTGTCCGCCTTTCTGGCGCGGCTGTGTGAAATTTCCGGTATCGGGCAGTGGACCGCACAGTACGTTGCCATGCGAGCTTTGGGAGAGCCCGACGCGTTTCCTTCGAGCGACCTGGGACTGATGCGGGCGCTGGAGTTGAACAGCGCGCGGGAGCTGGAGCGGCGAGCGGAGGCGTGGCGGCCGTGGCGGGCTTATGCGGCGGTGCATTTGTGGAATATTGCCAGCGAATCCAGAAATACAGCGCGGCAAATGAAGGCGGCCTCCTCTGCGACCGAAGCGGACGCGATCGATGCGATCGCGTGAATCGATGCGACCCGTAGGAAGAGAATGTCTAAGCATGGTTAAGAACAAATTTAGGGAATGAACTGTAGTTTGCGGTTGCCTTTCGATGCCGGATGATGGCCGACAATCGTGGCGGGGACCAAGGGCAAGGGGCGGAATCTTCGGGTGACCAAATGGCTGGGCTCTACGCCTGCCATCGCCGTATGCAGCCAATGCGGGCGGCAGTTCAAAGTTCCGCTTAGCGCCCTATCTAGAACAGCGGACGCGCAGGAAAGTCTAAGAATGCAATTTTCCCAGCACAAATGCCCATCCCACCACGGCGAAGCCGGGTAGTGGGTCAGTCCAATTGGGTCAGTCCAATAAAGGAAGCGAGCCAAACGTGGAATCCAAGCGCCGCGAAGGAGGAAACGGTTTGCGCGGCTAACGCCAAGATCCCTCGCGGCGCAAAGGACGCTTGCTCGGGATGACGGTTAAACTGACCACTAGCCGAAGCCGGAAACAGTTCGAAAGACACATCAAGCCGGAATTGGGAAAAGTACTTTTTGGTAGTGGTGCAGTTTCAATTGAAACTGACCCAGTACCGACTACGTGACCTTGCTTCCCCGCCTTTGCGCTCATATACTCTGAACGTTTGCCTGATCTTGCCGGGAGATCGTCCTGGCGCGGCCAATAGCCTGAAGCGCAATCATTCCGGAGAAGAATTCCATGAGCACGATAACAACCGCCCCGCAGGTCGATAAAGAGAGCAATCCGTGGGAATCGCAGCGGGCCCGTTTTGACCTGGCCGCGCAAAAGCTAAATCTTGATGAGGGCCTCTGGCGGGTTCTGCGTTATCCCAACCGCGAGCTGACGGTCTACATTCCCGTCCAGATGGATGACGGCCACCTCGAGGTCTTCACCGGCTTCCGGGTGCAGCACTCGATTGCGCGCGGGCCGGCCAAGGGCGGCATCCGGTACGCGCCGGATGTCACGCTCGATGAAGTGCGGGCGCTGGCCAGCTGGATGACCTGGAAGTGCGCGGTGGTGAATATTCCTTTTGGGGGAGCGAAGGGCGGAGTGATTTGCGATCCGCACAAGATGTCGATGGGCGAGATCGAGCGCATGACGCGGCGCTACACCTCGGAGCTGATCGAATTCATCGGTCCGGAAAAAGATGTGCCGGCGCCGGACGTGAACACCAACGAGCAGATCATGGCGTGGATGATGGATACCTACTCCATGCACATGCGGCAGACGGTGACGGCGGTGGTGACAGGAAAGCCCATTAACATTGGCGGTTCGCGGGGGCGGCGCGAGGCCACCGGCCGCGGAGTGATGGTGGTGTGCGATGAGGCCATCAAGAAACTAGGACTGTCACGGGAGAGCAGCCGCGTGATTGTGCAGGGCTTTGGCAATGTGGGATCGAATGCGGCGCACCTGATGCATGCGGCGGGGTACAAAGTGATCGGCATCGCTGAAGTGGGCGGAGGACTTTACAACAAAAATGGCATCGACCTGGCGGCGCTGGTGGAATACCGGCAGAAAAACGGGACGGTGCATGGATTTCCGGAAGCGGAGTCTTACGATCCGGCCGAACTGCTGACGGCGGATTGTGAAATTCTGATTCCGGCGGCGACGGAGAACGTGATCACTTCGCGCAATGTCGACCGGGTGAAGTGCAGAATTCTGGCGGAGGGCGCGAATGGACCTACGACCGCGGCTGCCGACGATATTCTTACCGACAAGGGAGTGTTTGTGATTCCAGATATTCTGGCGAATGCCGGGGGCGTAACTACTTCCTACTTTGAGTGGGTGCAGGACCGGCAGGGATATTTCTGGAAAGAATCGGTGGTTAACGAACAACTGGAAGAGATCATGATCTCTTCGTTTGGAGATGTGGTGCGCTACGCCGAGACGCATCGCGTGAACAATCGCATTGCGGCTTATATGCTGGCGATTGACCGGGTGGCGTATACGATTCGACAGCGCGGGATCTACGCTTAGGGAGGGAGTCATGAAATCGACGTTCAGGAATCTGCTAACACGAACCTTGCCTCTGCTGCTGGCGTTTTTCATGGTGCAAGCGGCGCTTCCCGCCTGGGGCGGAGTGAATGGAGCTCCGCAGGCGATGGCGGCCGACAAGGTCGACATTAATACCGCGACCGCCGAGCAGTTGAAGCAACTGCCGGGAGTCGGGGATGCGTATTCGCAGAAAATTATTGCGGGACGGCCTTACCGGACAAAGCTAGACCTGGTTCATAAAAAGATTATTCCGCAGGCGACCTACGACAAAGTGAAGGATCAGATCATCGCCAAACAGCCCAAGTCGAATGCGATGACGCCGCAGCCGAAGTAGGCCGGCACTGCGTGTGAGTGGATTTCAGCAGCCAGCGGCGATCAGGGTCGGGCTCTGGCTGCAGCGCTGCAAGGCTGCGCCACGCAAGGCCTTTTCAGTGTCGCTGCAGTACGGTTCTGAGGCGGAAGGGCTGTGCCTTGACGTGTATTTCCGATGATTGCGTTCCCCCGCACCGTGGAGCATAATCGAATTGTCTTCCGGCGGCGCCCCGGGGACGTACGTTGGCCGCGGTGAACCTGCCTAATTCCATCACGCTGATCCGCATCTGCAGCATCCCTCTGCTGATCTGGATCTTATCTACGAATCATTTCAGCAGCGCGCACGGAGCCCAGGAGTTGCTGGCTTCGGCGATCTTCATTGCCGCTTCGATGACCGACGGCATAGATGGATACCTGGCGCGCAAGCGTGGGCAGATTACGACCATGGGGATTCTGCTCGATCCCATGGCGGACAAACTTCTGATCGCGGCGGCGTTTGTGATGCTGGTGCAATTCAATCCCAGCCTGGTTCCGGCGTGGATTGCGATCATCATCATTGGCCGCGAATTTCTGGTAAGTGGACTGCGGTCGATCGCGGCTTCGGGGGGATTCACGATTGAGGCCAGCGAACTGGGAAAGTTCAAGATGGTGGTGCAGATCGTCTCGGTGGTGGCGGTGATTCTGGACCACCGCTGGAAGGAATGGCCGGTGTATGGAAACTTCGTATTTCCGGTGCACTGGATCGCGTATGCCGCGATCTGGTTCGTGGTCTGCATTTCGCTAGTGTCGGCAGCAGATTACTTTTACGCTTTCTGGTCAAAGATTGACCGGCGAGTGACCAAGCGCCGGCGCCGCGCCTTCATTCTGAGCCGCCGCCGAAAGCCGCAACCCGGGCCGCGCGCGGCCGATGCCGATGCGGCTCCCACAACCTGATCCGGAGCCGGCGGTGAATGCTTCACAGCCAAATAAAGCAGAGGGCGCGAGAGGCGCGGCGGAAGGGGGATTTTCCGGCCATGAATTCTCTTTGGAAGAACGGGCTACGCTGCTAGTTCTGGCGCACGATTCGATTCGAGCGCAGCTCGAAAATCGGCAGATTAGCGTCGATGCTCCAACGAATCACCTGGCTGAACCGAGGGGCGTGTTCACTTCGTTGTATTTGCGCGGAGAGTTGCGAGGATGCGTGGGCTATGTTCTGCCTCGGTTCACGGTCTACCGCGCCGTGGCGGAAACCGCGCGGGCGGCGGCATTCGAAGATAATCGCTTTCCGGCGATCACGCGCGATGAAGCGCCGCTTCTCGAAATTCAACTGAGCATTCTCTCCCCGCCGCAAGCGATTGAGGCCGACGAAATCGAAGTGGGACGGCACGGCCTGCTCATCAGCGGACAGGGGCGGCGCGGGCTGCTGCTGCCGCAGGTTCCGCTCGAACATGGGTGGGATCGGGTGACGTTTCGGGAGCAAGCCTGCCGCAAAGCGGGATTGCCGATGGATGCGTGGAAACACGGCGCAACCATTGAGGGGTTCACCGCGGAAGTGTTCGGGGACAAGAGCTGACCGGCGCGATATTGTCAACCGCCGGGGAAAATCTGCTCGCCTGCTCGCTCGCCAAGCCTGATCGATAATCACCGGTCAAAATAAAACCGGGGATGGTTGCCCATCCCCGGAGTGTGTCCGCTGACGAGAGATTATTGCGGTTGCTGCATCTGGGTCTGTTCGTCGAGTTCGACGCTATCTCCGGCGTGAACATCTTCCATGGCGAAGACGATCATTCCGGTGGCGGTGGTGGGGGTGGTGCCGATGACGACGATTTCACCGACCGCGCGACGCGGCAGATCGCGAACGTGAATCACGGGGCCGTTGCCCTTCTGCCAGAGGCCGGGATCGAAGGACGGTTGCCGCTTTTGCGTGTCTTCACTGGTGGAGGCTTTGAAGGAAAGCGAATCCACCGGATCTTCCAGATCGGCCTCATAGTTCCGCACGGCGCGGAAATAGTCGCCGACCTTTACACCCTGGTTAGAACCCACATTGAAATAAAGTTTCTGGCCGGTTCCGAGTTCGGAATCAAAATCCTTGCCCATCAGGATGCGGCCGGAGACTTTGCTGCTGGTAGGCAGGAAGCGGTCAAAACGAAGTGGAACGTGCAGCGAAACCATGGGCTTTTCCGCAAACGGAATGGCGGTATCGCCCGGGTTGATAGGATCACAGGAGTATTCGATCTGGGCGACGGCAGTCTTGCTGCGGGTGTCGATGACGCGAACCCGGCCGATTTCTTCATAGGGCTGCCCGGCAGCCTTGAGCAGCTTGCGTTGCCCAGGAAACATTTCATACTCGTTGATGTCGCGCAGGGCGCGGATGATCTCGTACTGGCCACCGAGACTGTAATTCGATCCCCGCATGTAAATCAGGTCGCCGTGAACGAACTTGGTGGTTCCGGGAGTCTGCAATCCGCCTGCGACGAAGTTGGCATCGGGCAGAGTTTGGCGGTTGATGAATCCCGCGCAGTAAATGTCGGCATAAGTGGGCGTCTGCACGCGCTCAATGGGAAAACTGGCTGAGGTCGGGACGGTCCCATCAGGGGCGGGCGCACTCGTCGCATCTGGCCCCGATTGCGCCCAGGACGCGGACGCAACCAACAACAATAACACTCCTATTTTCTTCATGTTACCTCCGAGAACAGAGACACCACGCCCGCTCTCACAAAGCTGCCACCTAAGCAAGGCTGCAGTAGGAAGGTAACAATGGGGTAAGGGAGGGTCAAGGTTACGAGGGTGTCAGGAGGGCGCGGGAAATAGGGTCTTCGCAGATTATTTTCCGTGGCTGTTGCATCTGTAATCAGGCTTCTGTAAGATTCGCGCCGAACCTACTGATTCAAAACCGATTCGAGACCCGATGCGAAACAGGTTCAAAAACGACTCGAAGACCAAAGAAAGATCGACTGAAACCGTTGATTCAAGATGATTTCTGCCCCTAACAGTTACCCGCCCCGCCTGCTGCCCCTGCGCCTGCCGCGGGTATGTGTCGCGGTGACCGCGACCGATGCCGGCCAATTGGTGGAGAAGGCCGATAGCCTGGTTCGCGATAACTCGTTCCTGGAGTTCAGGCTGGATTACATTTCGAAGCCGGCGGCGGCGCTTCCGAAGATCAAGCATTTCCTCGAAATCCACCCCGGAACGGTGGTGATCGCCACCTGCCGGCGGGCGGCCAGCGGAGGCAAGTTTCGGGGGTCGATGGCCTCGCAGATCGAAATCCTGTTAAAGGCCTCAGCGGCGGGCTGTCAACTGGTGGATTTGGAACTGCAGACGGCGGTGAAGTGCAAGCCGGCGCAACTGCAGAAGCTCAGGGCGCGCTCCGCTCTAATTCTTTCGTTTCATGACTTTCGGGGTACCAAGAAGCTGGATGAGACGCTTGAGAAGATGCGGGCCATCCCCGCGGATTTCTACAAAGTGGTGGCCACCGCTACCACGCTTTCCGATAACGTGTCGATGATCCAGTTTTTGGGGCGGGAGAGCGACAACCACTCCCTGATTGGGCTGTGCATGGGCGAGCAAGGCATTATTAGCCGGGTGCTGGGAGTGCGGGCGGGAAGCGTTTTTACCTTCGCCTCGGTCAGCCCGGGAGAAGAAACCGCTCCCGGCCAGGTCACCGCGCAGGAGCTGCGCAGCGTCTACCGCATTGAGCAGGTGGATGTGGCGACCCGGGTCTACGGCGTTGCCGGCGATCCGGTGGCGCACTCGCTTTCTCCCGCCATCATGAACGCAGCCTTTCGCCGGGAAAACGTGAATGCGGTTTACCTCGCGCTGCATGCCAAGACGCTGAAGGATCTGTTGAATTGCGTGCGGGAGATTCCGATTTACGGGCTAAGCGTAACCATGCCGTACAAGGAAGCGATCCTACCTTATTTAGACAATACCGATTCCCACACCGATAAGATTGGGGCGTGCAACACCGTGGTGCGGGCGCAGGATGGGAAGCTTTACGGTTTTAATACCGACACCTCGGGGGTGGTGCGTCCGCTGGAACGGCGACTCAGCACTTTGCAGGACGCGAAGATTCTGGTGCTGGGCGCGGGAGGGGCGGCGCGGGCGGCGGTTTTCGGGCTGAGGGAGCGGGGAGCGGAAGTTTACATTCTGAACCGCAGCACCGCAGCGGCGCAGAAACTGGCGCGGCGCGCGCATGCCCGCTCCATCAAACGCGCCGATCTGAAGAAGTACACCTTCGACGTGATCATAAATGCCACGCCCGTGGGCATGGGGAACACGCGAGAGACCCCGCTACAGGAAAAAGAAATCAACGCGCGCTATGTTTTCGACATGATTTACGATCCGGCGGAGACCCGGTTGCTGCAACTGGCCAAGCAGCGGGGTGCGCAGATTATTCCGGGGATAGAAATGTTCGTCCATCAGGCGGCGCGGCAGTTCGAGATCTGGACCGGGAAGCCTGCGCCACAAGACGACATGCTGCAGGTGGTGACACTGGCCATGCAGGAACGGGCCAATCGGACGGCGGCAGCAGCGGCGGCGAAGAAAAAATAAGTGGAGAAACCACAAAGCCGGGCTGGTTGGCCCGGCTTTCTTTGCGTGGAACTGGTTCGGCTAATCTTGTTTCGATTTGCCGCTCCAGAATGTCAAAGTCTTGATACTTCTCGCTGCGCGGGGTCACCGGCCCGCGCGGCGGATTACATCACCATTGCGAGATTTTCCAGCTCATATTGCAGCACCGGCAGAGCGCACCCCGCCATTTCGACCCGGCCAGCAGCGTCCAGGGCCGCCTTGGGCGAAACCCCGTAGCCACGGCCCATCAGGAACACCTGCAACAGTTCAGCGGCTTCGTAAGAATCGATCATGCCGCCCTGCAGCAGATCACTACGCAGCGCCGCCAACTCGGTTGATGTGAATCTGTCTTTATCGTTATTGATCTGTACGTTCATTCCTACCCCAGCGTTTTCAAACATGGCCGTCATCACCTCCGACTCCGACCTTCGACCTCTTGTGCTAATTAGACTCACTGGCAGCCACGCAAGTTGCATGCAATTCAGCTGCCGTGGCTGTCTTTTATTTCCACATTCTGAAAACCAGCCCACTTGTATCTATAAACCCCTGTAAACATCGGAAGTTGCGGGCACCCCGGAGAGGACTTCGGACATATGCTTCGCACCGGTCGTTACGGTAGTTCCGCCAAAACTGACACAGAATGTCGTTTCGGAACAGCAGGTTCTCCGCTTTGCGACACGGACTCGACAGGGGCGTCAAGATTTGTAAATCGGCAGGAAAGCGCGCGAGGATTAAGATCACCGAAATCGGGGACGGTTAGGCTTCGATGGTGGCTTCGTCGACCAGCATGATGGGAATGTCATCTTTCACCGCATAGACACGGCGGCACTGGGTGCACTTCAGGCTTTCGGGATTCTGGCGATATTCGAGGGGCTGTTTGCAGGCGGGGCAAACCAGAATTTCCAACAGATCCTTGGCAATCATGTTGAGCATTGTACTTCAGGATGCCAGCGATTCACCATGGAGGCACGGGCATAAAGAACTTCAGGCGTTGCATGTCACTAAGCCCCGAGCTGGGCGAACATTTCGTCGCCGTGCGGTGTGCGATAGAATCTCAAACATAGAATCTCGAACCAGGAATTTCAACCAAGAATATGCCTGCCAGAATCCTTGACGGAGCGAAAATCGCAAACCAGATCCGCAGCGAGGTAGCGGAGGAAGTGAAGGTCCTGGCTGCGGCCGGGTTGCGGCCGGGCCTGGCGGTGATCCTGGCCGGGCATAATGCGGCGTCGGAGATTTATGTGCGGGGCAAAGTAAAAGCCAGCGAAGAAGTTGGCATTTACAGCGAGCAGCACGCTCCGCCGGCAACCTCGAGCACGGCAGATTTGCTTGGGCTGGTGCAGGAGCTCAACCGGCGCGAGGAAATCGACGGCATTCTGGTGCAGTTGCCGCTGCCGCCGCAAGTGGATGCAAAGAAGGTGCTGATGGCGGTGGATCCGGCCAAAGATGTGGACGGATTTCATCCGGTAAACGTCGGCTTGCTTTCGACCCAGCGTCCCGGGCTGGTGCCATGCACCCCTGCTGGAGTGATGGAAATTCTGAAGCGCAGCGACATTGCCATCAACGGGCAGGAAGCGGTGGTGGTGGGGCGAAGCGATATTGTCGGCAAACCAGTTGCGATGCTACTGCTGAATGGCAATGCCACGGTTACGGTCTGTCATTCGAAAACCCGAGACCTGGCGGAAGTCTGCCGGCGGGGCGACATTTTGATAGCGGCGGTTGGGCGCGCCGGAATGATTACGCGGGAATTTGTGAAGCCTGGTGCAACCGTGATTGATGTGGGCATCAACCAGGTAAAGGATCCCGCGGAATTTAAGCGGCTATTTGCCGGCAATGCCAAGCGCGAAGAAGCCTTTCACGCCAAGGGTTCGACGCTGGCGGGAGATGTGTATCCGGAAGTGGCGGAAGTGGCGGGAGCGTTGACGCCGGTGCCGGGCGGAGTGGGTCCGCTGACCATTGCGATGCTGATGTATAACACCGTGAAAGCGGCGAAGATGCGGCGCGGCAGCCGCGTTCCCGCACTCACCAGCCGATGACGGACCTTCAGCACAGAGGCAGAGAGACGCGGAGAAAGATCAAATTCTCCGCTCGCGTTTCTGAGTGCCATAGTGGCTGTTTGGTGCAAGGGTGTTGCCTGGAGGCTGATTGCTGAAAATCGGACTCACGGGAGGCATCGCCACTGGCAAATCGGTGGTTGGAGAGATGTTCGTGGCGCTGGGTGCGCATCTGGTGCAGGCGGACCGCATTGCGCATCAACTCATGCGGCCGGGAGAGCCGGTTTACAACGAAGTGGTGCGGCATTTCGGGGGCGCAATTCTGAACCGCGACGGAAGCGTGAACCGGGCCAAGCTGGCCGAGGCTGCGTTTGGTTCAGTGGCGGCGGCAGCAGGTTCGGGGGCGCAATCTGCACCTCTTTCGCGCATTCAAGAACTGAACCGCATCGTGCATCCCTCGGTGATTCGCAGCCAGGAGGCGTGGATGGAGGAGACCGGGCGCCAAGATCCGCATGCAATCGCGATGGTGGAAGCGGCGCTGATTCTGGAAGCGGGCGCGGGCAAGCGTTTTGACCGGCTTATCGTGGTGACGTGCAGCGACCAGCAGCGAATGGCGCGCTACGCAGCGCGCCAGAAGCTGGATTTGGATGCTGCGGCCCGGGAGGTGGAGCGTCGTATGGCGGCGCAACTGCCGGAAGTGGAGAAAATCAAAGCCGCGGACTTTGTCATCGACAATTCGGGCTCACTCGATCACACCCGCGAGCAGGTGCGGGAAGTTTGGGAAAAGTTGAGTGCGGAGGCAACGAGGCATTAAATCGGTCCGGTGGCAGTAATCCCAAGATTTTTGAGGATGAAGGGCACGCTGGAACATTGTTGAGAATCGAACGTAGAATGAGTGTAGGCGGTTCTTGAGTTGGGATCGCCGCTTAAAAGTGTGTACTTATGAGAGTGATCCGTCCGGCAATATTGGCGCTGGTGATGGCAGGAGCATTTTTTTACTTCACCACCTGGCGATCGAATGCGCGGCTGGTGGGCGCGAATCCGGTGAACTGGTTGAGCCACCCGGCGCAGGTTGAGATTACCGAGGCCGCGGGCGGGGAGGGACTGGACAGCGAAGAGCAGAACAATATCAACGTCTATCGCAAGAATATTCCTTCGGTGGTGAATGTGACCTCGCGGGCCATGTCGTTCGACTTTTTTTACGGAATGGTGCCGCAGGAAGGGCAAGGGTCGGGCTTCGTGATCGACAAGGAAGGGCACATTCTCACCAACTATCACGTGATTGCCGACGCCCGCCAGGTGGAAGTGACCATGCACAACCGCAAGAAGTATAAGGCGACGATTGTGGGCACCGATCCGGCACACGATCTGGCGGTGATTCAGATCAAGGCGCCCGATCTGGTTCCGTCCGTGCTGGGCGACTCGCGCAACTTGCAGGTGGGGCAGAAGGTGTATGCGATCGGCAATCCGTTCGGGCTGGCGGGAACGATGACGCGCGGGATTGTGAGTTCGATTCGTCCGGTGCGCGAGCCGAATGGCGCAACCATTGATGAGGCGATCCAGACCGATGCGGCAATTAACCCGGGAAATTCGGGAGGGCCGCTGATGAACTGGCATGGCGAAGTAATCGGCATCAACACCATGATTCTGTCGAGCGTGGGGCAGAACTCGGGGGTTGGTTTTGCCATTCCGATCAATACCGCGAAGGCTGTGCTGAATGATCTGATGACGCTGGGGCGGGTGCGGAGGCCGGCGCTGGGGGTGCGGACCATTCCGATCAGCGCGGAACTGGCCGATGAAATTGGCCTGCCCGCGGATTACGGATTGCTGATTGTGCAAGTCACTCCCGGCGGATCGGCGGATCAGGCGGGATTGCACGGGGGAACCGAGCGGGCATATCTGGGCAATATTCCGATTATGCTGGGCGGAGACCTGATCGTCGCCATTGACGGCGAGAAAGTTCAGGACGAGGATGACCTGGCGCAAATGATGAACAACCACCGCGCCGGCGACACGGTAAAGGTGACGATCTTCCGCGGGAAGAAAAAGCTCGAGGTGAGCGTGGCCCTGGGAGAAGCGCGAGAACAGGTGTGAGAAGCTAGCAGTCCTTCTTCGTCTTCGGTTGGTCGTTAGCCGTCGATCTTCGGGCATCGCCCTGAATCGGAGCCTTTAGTCGGCCCTCGGTGCTGGGTTTCCTCTTTAAGAATCTATTCTCTACACGTGACTTCGGGCTGCGATTGAAAATTCTCAGGCGGCCTCTGCGAAAAAATCTTCAAATGCAGCCCCGCACCCTTGGCAACTTGGATCTGAATATCACTCCCGTAGGCTACGGAGCCTGGGCGGTTGGCGGCTCCGGATGGCAATTCGCCTGGGGATCGCAGGACCACAACGATTCCATCGCCCCCTCCACCGCTCCCTTGGACTCGGCGTCAATTGGATCGACACCGCCGCCACCTATGGGAGCAATAGCGTGGGCGCGGCGCAATTGCCGGACATTGAAACTGGAGATAGGAATCTCCTTATAAAATTGGATTGTCGTCGAAGCAATGCGATTCAGAGCCGGGCAAAATGGATGCAGAGATTATTCGCGGGTTTTGTCTGGCATTTCCCCAGGCCACAGAGAAGCTGCAATGGGGCGACGATCTGTGCTTTAAGGTGGGTGAAAAGATTTTTGTCATGCTGGGGCTGGACAGTCCGAGGCTTTGCTTCAAGTGCACGCCGGAGAGTTTTGCCGAGTTGATCGAGCGCGAGAATATTCGCCCGGCGCCGTATGTCGGGCGCTACAAGTGGGTGATGCTGGACCGGCTGGATGCGGTGGGGTGGGAGGAGTTGCGGGAGTTGATCCGGCAGTCTTATGAGATGGTAGCCGCGAAGACGCCAGGGAAAAAAAGACGGGCTTCTAAAGTTGCGCGGCGGAGAAAGACGAAGCGGCGGTGAGAGTTTTTGGTCAGGACTGGAGTTTGGCGGGCAAGGGCCCTGCATACAGCAGCGGAGTTGATTTGACTCAGCTTGGCGCGGTCGGCTAGCCTCAAGAGTCCAACCAGTCTGGAGGAATTCCATCTTCATGCGATTCCGACATAAATCATTGATTTTGCTGCTGATGGCGGCAGTGGCGGTTTTGAGCGCAGCGCCCGCAGTCGGCTCGACTGAGCCGGTACATGCGCAGCATGGAATTGTGGTCAGCATTAACGAGCTGGCGTCGAAGGCAGGAGTGGAGATGATGCAGGCCGGGGGCAACGCGGTGGATGCCGCGGTGGCCACGGGTTTCGCGCTGGCGGTGGTGCATCCCCCGGCGGGAAATTTGGGTGGCGGCGGATTCATGTTGATCCGGATGGCGGGCGGGGACGCGCACTTTGTCGATTACCGGGAAAAGGCTCCGGCGGCGGCGACGCGGGATATGTATCTGGACGCGCAGGGCAATGTAATCGAAGGCGCGAGCCAGATTGGGTACAAATCGATCGGCGTGCCGGGATCGGTCGCAGGAATGGTTTATGCCGAGCAGAAATACGGCAAGCTTTCTCTGAAACAGGTGATGGCTCCGGCGATCCGGCTGGCGCGGGAGGGTTACCCGCTGAGCTGGGGGCAGGCCCGGGATTTTGAGCGAGATAAGCATCTGAGCGAGTTCCCGGAATCACGGCGAGTTTTTCAGCGCGATGGAAATTACTACCGGCCGGGCGAAATTTTCCGCCAGCCCGACTTGGCGCGAACCCTGGAACGGATTGCGGCCAAGCCTGACGATTTTTATCACGGTTCGCTGGCGCGGGAACTGGCGGCTGCGATGCAGAAGGGTGGAGGGCTGATCACGGTTGACGACCTGGCGCATTATGCGGTGAAAGAACGCGAGCCGGTACGGGGAACTTATCGAGGATACGAAATTATCAGCTCGCCGCCTCCATCTTCCGGGGGCACGGTGCTGATCGAAGCGCTGAACATTCTGGAAGGTTACGATCTCACGAAGATGGGAGACCGCTCGTCGCAATCCATTCACTACACGACGGAGGCGTTCCGGCGGGCATTCTATGATCGGGCGGAATTCATGGGCGATCCGGATTTTGCGAAACTGCCGATCGCGCAACTCATCGACAAAAAATATGGCGAGGCGTGGAGGGATTCGATTGCCGTGGACCACGCCAGCCCGAGCCGGGAGTTAAAGCGGCCGGCGATTTTCAGCCAACTGGAGCAGTACGCGGCGGCGCATCCGCAGCCGCAGGCGATGCCAGAAGGGCCGCACACCACGCACTTTTCCGTGCTCGACGCGGAGGGAAACGCGGTCGCGGTGACGACCACCATTAATGATTGGTTTGGATCGCGGGTGACGGCGGAGGGGCTGGGATTTTTGTTGAACGACGAGATGGATGATTTTTCGGCGAAGCCGGGCGTGCCCAATGCGGACGGATTGATCCAGGGCGAGGCAAATGCGATTGGGCCGGGGAAGCGTCCGTTGTCGTCGATGACGCCGACCATTGTGGCGCGGGATGGAAAGCCATTTCTGGTGCTGGGTTCGCCCGGAAGTTCGAAGATCATAACCACCGTGGCCAATGTCCTGATGGGCATGATCGATTATGGAATGAATATCCAGGAAGCCGTGGACGCTCCGCGCTTTCATAACCAGTGGCTGCCGGACCTGCTGTATGTCGAGCGCTGGTTTTCGCCGGATACGGTGGCGGACCTCGAGAAGATGGGATATCACGTGCAGTTTGGCTTGCGGCCGGGATCGGACTTCGGCGGCTATTGGAGCGACGCCGAGTGCATTGCGGTGGACCCGAAAACTGGCGAGCGGCTGGGCGCGAGCGATTACAGAAGCAATGGGAAAGCAGTGGGATACTAGAATCAGCAATTCTCTCTAAGGAATAGGCATGTTGAAAGCGGTATCCACCTATCTGTTCGTGAAGGAACGGCTGCACCCGGGAATACTGGATGGGCTGACCCGCAACGGAGTGCAGTCGATTGAGATTTTTGCGGCGCGGCAGCACCTCGATTATGCCAATCGCAAAGCTCACGTGAGAGAAATTGCTGACTGGTTTCGTGGAAGCGGGGTTCCGCTGAACTCGGTGCACTCGCCGCTCTATGCCGATTACGACTGGGGGCGCACCGGAGCGTCGCCGATTAATCTCGCGTCGACCGACCGCGCCGGATTAGTGGACGCCACGGATGAGGTAAAGCGGGCGCTCGAAATCGCGGAGCAGATTCCGTTCCGCTTTCTGGTGCAGCATTTGGGGTTGCCGAATGAAACATTCAGCGAGAAGAAGTTCGAATCGGCGATGACTTCGATCGAACACTTGCGCGCATTTGCCAAGCCGCTGGGGGTGCGCATTTTGCTGGAGAATATTCCCAACGAACTTTCCACGCCGGAAAAGCTCATGGAGATGATCCAGAGCGCGCACTTTGACGATGTGGGAATTTGTTTCGATTTTGGCCATGCCCACATGATGGGTTCGGTGAGCGATGCCTTCGAGATTCTGCGAAAGCAGATTTGCTCGACCCACGTCCACGATAACGCCAAGGACCGGGATTCGCATTTGTGGCCGGGACAGGGAACGATTGACTGGAAGCAGGCGATGGAGTTGCTGCGCTCTGCGCCGCAAAAGCCGGCCCTGATGCTCGAACTAGAAGGCGATGAAAAAGTAAATCCGCTGGAAAAACTTGGGGCGACGTTCGATAAGCTGGAGACTTCGTAGGAACTTTTCCCGCCAGGGCACAGGAACGCGTGGGGAAACAGGCATGGAGCGCGGCGGCGGTCGCCAATCTTTCACTGAAGATTCATTTGGCCGGCGCTCTCTCGCGTTGGCCGGCGGAGTGTGGATTTCTAAATTATGTCTTCTCCTGTAAGCACGATTGCAGAAATCGGAAAACATGAAGGGCAGTCGGTTACTCTGCGCGGCTGGCTGTATAACCTGCGCGAGAGCGGGAAGTTGCTGTTTCCGCAGTTTCGCGACGGCTCCGGCGTGATTCAGGGCGTGGTGCCGAAGAATGCGGTGACGCCGGCGGTGTTCGGGGCGATTAAAACGCTGACGCAGGAATCGAGCGTGATTGTCGAAGGCAAGGTTCGCGCGGATAAACGGGCGCCCGGCGGTTACGAACTCGATGTAGCCAACGTGCAGGTGGTGCAGCGGGTGCCGGAGTCCGATCCGTATCCCATCACTCCGAAGGAGCACGGCACAGAATTTTTGATGGAGCACCGGCACCTGTGGGTGCGCTCGCAGCGGCAGGCCTCGATTCTGCGGGTGCGGGCGGAAATTATTAAAGCGGTGCGCGACTTTCTTGACGAGCGCGGATTCACGCTGACCGATCCACCCATACTTACTCCGGCCGCGTGTGAAGGGACGAGCACGCTTTTTCCGGTCGATTATTTTGAGGAGCAGGCTTATCTCACGCAGTCTGGGCAGCTTTATATTGAAGCCACGGCGATGGCGCTGGGAAAAGTCTATTCGTTCGGACCGACATTTCGGGCGGAGAAGTCGAAGACCCGGCGTCACCTTACAGAATTCTGGATGGTCGAACCGGAAGTCGCTTACGCGGAACTGGATGACCTGATGGATCTGGCTGAGCAATTCATCAGCTTTGTGGTGAAGCGTTGCCTGGAGCGGCGGCGCGCGGACCTGCTGGCGATCGGGCGGGATATTTCGAAGCTCGAAAAGATTGAGCCGCCTTTTCCGCGAATCAGTTACGACGATGCAGTAAAAAACTTGCAGGCAGGCCACGCCCAGGGCGCGCTGGAAGCGAAGTTCGAATGGGGCGGAGATCTGGGCTCGCCGGATGAGACTTATCTCTCGGCGCAATTTGATAAGCCGGTGATGGTGCATCGGTATCCGGCGAAGGTGAAGGCTTTTTACATGGAGCCTGATCCCGAGCGGCCGGAGCTGGCGCTGTGCGTCGACGTACTGGCGCCGGAAGGCTATGGAGAAATTATTGGCGGCTCGCAGCGCATGGCATCGCACGAGTTGCTGGTACAGCGTATTCATGAGCACGGATTGCCGGAAGAAGCGTTCAAGTGGTATTTGGATTTGCGCAAGTACGGCAGCGTGCCGCACAGCGGCTTCGGCATGGGAATTGAGCGGGCGGTGGCATGGATCTGCGGGCTGGAGCATGTGCGGGAGACGATTCCGTTTCCGAGGATGCTAAACCGGCTGTATCCGTAACGATTATTCAGCGCCGCAACAACTAGAACTATGACAACCACGATAAGCACCACCAACATTGTTCCCAAGAAAATTCGCGTGATCGGCGTTCCGCTTGATTTGGGGCAGTCGCGGCGGGGCGTGGATATGGGACCTTCGGCCGTTCGGGTAGCTGGACTGGAGGCGCGACTGGAGGCGCTGGGACATGAAGTGGAGGATGGTGGCAACGTTTCCGTGGCCATCCCGGAGCAGAAAAAAGAGGGCGATATTCATGCCAAGTATCTGAAAGAAATTACGGCTACCTGCACCAAGCATGCGGAGCTGGTGGTCAAGACACTGGAGGCGGGAAGGGTTCCGCTATCGCTGGGCGGGGATCATTCGATGGCGGCGGGCACGGTGGCGGGAGTCGCGGAATTTTATCGCCGGCAGAACCAGCGGATCGGGCTGATCTGGATGGACGCGCATACCGACATTAATACGCCAGAGAGTTCGCCGAGCGGCAATGTCCACGGGATGCCACTGGCGGCGCTGACTGGGCTGGGGCCGGCAGAACTGGCAAACATTTTCGATTTTTCTCCAAAGGTGAAGCCGGAGAACTGCGTGCTGGTCGGCGTGCGGGACATCGACGCGATTGAAAAAGAAAATGTGCGGCGGGCAGGGATTGGCGTTTTCACCATGCGCGACATCGACGAGCGCGGCATGCGCACGGTGATGGAAGAGGCTTTGCGCATGGCGGGACGCGGGACTGCGGGCTATCACATTTCGCTCGACATGGACTGGATCGATCCGGAGGACGCACCGGGAGTGGGGACTCCGGTGCGCGGCGGGGCGACCTATCGTGAGGCGCATCTGGCGATGGAAATTATCGCCGATCACGGACGCATGCTGAGTTTTGAGATTGTGGAAGTGAATCCGGTAATCGACGAGCACAACCGGACGGCGGATCTGGCGGTGGAGTTGGCGCTGTCGGCGTTTGGGAAGAAGATTTTGTAACTGTACATAGTCAGTTTCCAAGCACCTGAACATCAGTAGCGATTCGTTTGAGCGCTTGCGGGCGCGGTGAGCGCTCGGGATGAGGCCGACGGTGAGGTAGCATCAAGCTCCGAGCCCAACGTCGTCCAAGTTGCCCCTGCGATCGGCGCGGAAAACTTGGTGCACGTCCACACTGGAAGGTTATGAAAAAGATTCGGGTTGGAATTCTTTTTGGTGGGCGCAGCGGGGAGCATGAGGTTTCACTGCTTTCGGCCGCGTCGGTGCTTAACGCCATCGACAAAGACAAATACGAAGTCGTTCCGATCGGGATTACCAAGGGTGGACGCTGGCTGACTGCCGGGGATGCGGAGAATTTGCTGCAGGGCAAGCTGGTGCTCGAGTCGCGGCATCTGCGTGCCGGCGATCCTGAAACCACTGAGTCGGCGGCGGTTCTGGCTCGGGGAGAAGCCGTGCTGGTGCCGCCGGAGCCGGTGCGCCGGCAGAGCGGCCTGGTGCCTTTTCAAACGGACGCGGCGCTTACGCGACGGGCAAGCGATCGCGCCATCGACGTGGATGTAATTTTTCCGGTGCTGCACGGAACTTTCGGCGAGGACGGAACGATTCAGGGCTTACTGGAATTGGCCGACATCGCTTACGTGGGCGCGGGGGTGCTGGGCTCGGCCGCGGGGATGGATAAGGATGTAATGAAGTCATTATTTATTGCCGCCGGAATTCCGATTGTGAAGCACGTCACGATCCTGCGCGGCGCGTGGGAAAAAGAACCGAAGAAAGTTCAGAGGTTGGTGGAGAGCAAACTGAAGTATCCCGTGTTTGTGAAACCGGCGAATCTGGGGTCATCGGTGGGGATCAGCAAGGCGCACAATCGCAAAGAATTGGGGCCGGCGATTGAGGAAGCGGCGAAGTTCGATCGCAAAATTGTGATTGAGCAAGGGGTTGGTGGAAGCAAGAACAAGGCGCGCGAGATTGAGTGCTCGGTGCTGGGCAACGACGAGCCGGCGGCTTCGATTCCAGGAGAAATTGTTCCGGTAAAGGAGTTCTACGATTACGGCGCGAAGTATCTCGAGGAAGGCTCAGAGCTGATCATTCCGGCGAAACTGACCAAGGCGGAGACGAAAAAAGTCCAGGAACTGGCAGTGCGATCGTTCAGGGCAGTGGATTGCTCGGGACTGGCGCGGGTGGATTTTCTGATGGATCCGAAGACGCGAAAAATTTACTTGAACGAGATCAATACCATGCCGGGATTTACCGCGATCAGCATGTATCCCAAGCTGTGGGAGGCTTCAGGGCTGGGGTATGCCGAGCTCATCGACAAGCTGATTCAGTTGGGGATGGAGCGTCACGCGGACAAAAAGAAAAATCAATACAGCCGGTGACTGCCCTGCCAATGAAAACGCAGTGCCGGGTGACGTGGCTGGAACGCCTTGCGCGGCCTCTGGAAGCGAATCGGCGGACAGGGATCCTTCGACTGCGCAAGTGCTTCGCTCAGGATGACAAGCTTTCGGATGGCTCCGGATGTCGAACTTTCGCGGTGAATTCCCCCGGTTTTATTGGCCCATCGCTTTCTCCATAAAACTGGCTTGATCGGCTTTCATCTTTTTCAGGCCATCCATCGGCAAGTAAACCATGTGACCGGCGTCGTAGGTGCTGAAGGAAATGTTTTCGCGATATTTTGCCGGCAGGTCGAGATGCTGGATGGTGTAGTTCGCCGCGTAATAGGGCGTGGCTAAATCATAGTAGCCTTCCATCACCAGAATCTTGAGATAGGGATTTTTTACGATGGCCTGACGCATCGCCGAAGCGGTGTCGGGGAAGCCCTGGATCGCCGAACCCCAATCCCACTTATCGAAGCCGATGTCCTGGGCGCGAACGTAGTAAGGAGTGTCGACTTTGTAGCCCAACTCGGTGCGCAGGTAATTATTGAACACGGATGTGAAGGGCGGTTGAGTGGCGGAGCCGGTGGGATCATAAAAAGGAGTATCCAGCAGGCCGTTGGGGTCGGGGCCGGTGTAGCGGGCATCGAGGCGGCCGACGCGTAGTTTCTGATCGATCAGCAGATAGTGGGTGAATTTGCGAACATTGATGCGCAAGTTGGCTTCGTCGATGACTTCTTTGCTAAGGCCGGTGTAGCGGGAGAGTTGATCGATAATTTTATCGCGCTCTTGCGGAGTGAGCCAATCGCCCTTGGCTAAAGCCTGCGCATACTCTCCGGATGCAAACTGTTCCGCTCCCTGGCGGGTGCGGTTGAGGTCCTGGGTAAGATCAGGGGCGAGCTTGTGATGGTAGGCCGCAATCATGGTGTAGGAAGGGATCAGAAAAATGTAGGGCTGGTCGTTAGTGTTGGTCTCTTCCAGAGTTTCGAAGTTCAACACGCTGGAAAGCAGCGTAATGCCGTTGAAGGAAATACCGCGATCGGCAAGGTAGCCGGCGATTCCGGCGGCGCGGGTGGTGCCGTAACTCTCGCCGAAAATGTACAGCGGAGAAGACCAGCGCTCGTTGCGGCTGATGTAGAGGCGGATGAATTCGCTGAAGGATTCGATGTCGCCTTTCACGCCCCAGAATTTCTTGAACAGCTCGGCATCGGCGGCACGGCTGAAACCGGTGCCGATGGCGTCGATCAGGACCAGGTCGCTCTTATCGAGAAGAGTGTAGGGATTGTCTTCCATGCGGTAGGGCGCGGGTGGCATGAATCCATCGGGCTGAAGCACCACGCGCTTGGGACCGAGCGCGCCCATATGCAGCCAGATGGAGGCCGAACCCGGACCGCCGTTGAAGGCGAAGGTGAGCGGGCGCCGGGCAGGGTCCTGGCCGTCGAGCGTGTAGGCGACATAAAACATTTCGGCTTCGATCTTGCCATCGCCACGTTTGATTGGAAGACGTCCGGCAGTGGCTGTGTACTTGAGCAATTTCCCGGCGACGGTGATCTGATGATGGGTCTCGACCGGAGGCATCTCGGTCATGTCGAAATGCTCTTCTTTGTCTCTCTCTTTGTCAGAGGGCGATTCCGGCCGCGGAGGTCTTGGCTCTGAAGCGTCTGGCTTCATGGCAGGCTTTTCTGGGGATGGTTCGGAAGATTGCGCGGATGCTTGTTTCTTTTGGTTTGCAGATTTCGGCTGGTCGGTTTGTTGAGCGAAAGATGTGGAGATCAGAAGGCAGGCCGTGATAAAAGCCCAGAACAATTTCATCATTCACCTCTTGCGAAGAAATGTATTCGAACTCATAAGCGGGAAAATTGTACACCCCGGAGAGCTGAGTTCTCGAAGTTCCCTGGTTTCGTCCCGGGATGGTTTCATATTCGATGTCTGCCATCGGAAGTAACTGCAGAGAGCGCTCTTTCTTGCCGATGGAATGGAGATGGCTGGCAACGGGCTTTCTTATCTGACCGCGAATGACTGGATTTTGATTCAGGCGCAAGCGGTGCGGCGCACTTACAGGGTGGGGGAAGAAATCATTCAGGAAGGCGCGCGGGTTGACAGTCTTTTCGTCATTCGGAGCGGCCAGGCCTCGGTGGAACTGGCCGGCACCGGCTCGCGGGCAATTTTGGCCACGCTGGGGCCGAGGGATATTTGCGGCGACATGGCTTTTCTGGAACAGGGTCGAGCTACGGCAGCGGTGGTGGCGAAGGATGAAAAAGTTGAAGTCGAACAAATCGACGCGAACGAGCTGCGCAAGATTCTGGAAGCATTTCCCCGGTTGGCCTCGCGCTTTTATCTTTCGTTAGCTCTGGTTCTGGCGCAAAGACTGAAGGCATCGTCGCGTGAACTGGCGAGAGAAATGACGCTTCGCGATCGCGGCGAGTAGGAACTTTATCGACGATTGTTTTGTTTCCGGTTGACGAACCCTGAACGGCGATGTAGCATTATTGGGACAAGTTTGCCTTTCGGGGCAAATTTTGGAATTTCATGCAGAGTGGCTGAGGGACGAGCCCTGAGACGCCACGGCAACCGGATCGGGATCATATATCCCGACCGCCAGGTGCCAACTCCCGCCCGGAAACGGGGAACATGAGATTCGGATGCGAAGCTTATTTTTATTTGCACTCCGATACCCTCTTTTCCTTTTTCCTGGGAAAGAGGCCTTTGTATTTTAGGGGCTGATTTCCCCGGCTCGTCCCCAGCTATTCGCTGCTGAATCAGAAAGCGAGTAACCCCATGCCGAATCACGACGCTGATAGTCACAGCCACTACGAATTGCGCTGCCGGGAATGCGGCCGGCGCTGGGGAAACCAGCCCCGCTCGATTTGCGACGAGTGTTTCTCTCCTCTGGAAATTACCTACGACTACGACTGGATCCGGTACGTGCTGGGAGAGGATGCGATTGACCAGCCCCGAGCGATCCGGGAACGGATTTCGCGCCGGCCGGCCAACATGTGGCGCTATGCCGAACTGCTGCCCCTGCCGGAGGGCTTTGAGCCGCGGCTTCCGGTGGGATTCACTCCGCTGTTTAATGCCCCGAATCTGGCGCAGCAATTTGCCGGCGGAAATGACGGGAGAACCGCGGGACAGAATCTTTACATCAAGAATGATGCGGTTTGTTTGCCGACGCTGAGTTTTAAGGATCGCGTGGTGGCGGTGGCGCTGGCGCAGGCGCGAGCCTTTGGCTTTGATACGGTGGCGTGTTCCTCCACGGGCAACCTGGCGAACGCGGTGGCGGCGCATGCGGCGCGGCTGGGTTTGAAGGCGTGGATCTTTATTCCGTCCGATCTGGAGCCCGCCAAGATTCTGGGCACCCAGGTTTTTGGAGCGAACGTAGTGCGCATTGCCGGCAACTACGACCAGGTGAACCGGCTGTGCTCGCAGATTGCCGAGGAGCGGCGTTGGGGCTTCGTGAATGTGAACTTGCGTCCTTATTACGCGGAAGGATCGAAGACCGTAGGTTTCGAAATCGCCGAACAATTGGGCTGGCGTTTGCCGGACAACGTGGTGGTTCCGATGGCCGGCGGATCGTTGATCACCAAGATCAAGAAGTCGTTTGACGAATTGACCAAGTTAGGACTGGTGGAAGAGAAGCCGGTGAAGTTCTTCGGCGCGCAGGCAACCGGATGCTCGCCGATTTCGACGGCGGTGAAGACGGGCAGTGCGGAGATCGATCCGCAGAGACCGGCGACCATCGCGCGCTCGCTGGCCATTGGAAATCCCGCCGATGGGCACTACGCCATCCAGACCATCAAGCAAAGCGGAGGGTGGAGCGAGGATGTGAGCGATCCGGAGGTGATTCACTCGATTCGTCTGCTGGCGGAAACGGAAGGCATTTTCACTGAAACCGCGGGCGGGGTGACCGTGGGCACGGCGGGCAAACTTTACCGGCAGGATCGCATTCTGCCGGAAGAAACGACCGTGCTGTGCATTACCGGAAACGGGTTGAAGACGACCGACGTGCTGACTGGCGTGTATGAGGCGGAGCACCCGATCGCGCCCAAGCTGGCGGAGTTCGAAAAATATTTTAACGAAAAGCTGGAGAGATCCGAAGCCGGCAAAGAATTGCCGGAGACGGTGGGAGCGTAAGGAGAAACCATGGCGATCACGGTGCAAATTCCGACTGCGCTGCGACGGCATACCGCGGGCGTGGGCTCGGTGGCGTGCGCGGCCACGAATCTGGGCGAACTGTTCGCCGTGCTCGACGAAAAGTTTCCGGAGCTCAAACCGCACTTGCGGGACGAGAGCGGACAGTTGCGGCGCTTCCTGAACATTTATGTGAACGAGGAAGACATCCGCTTTCTCGGCGGCCCTGCATATGCGTTTCAGGACGGCGATGAAATTCTGCTGGTGCCGTCGATCGCCGGCGGGAGCGAGTAGGAATCGATTTACCCCTCCCCATTCAAGATCTTGTAATTTCGACCTATTCCTGTTAATCTAACTAACTGGTTAATTAGATTGTATTTATCCATGTCCTCAGTGCTGCATCACCGCACGTTTGCCCGCATGGGTTCGCGGGGCAGGCCAGAGGAGAGCCGGGCCGCGATTCTACGCGCAGCCACGCGGGAATTCGCCGAACAGGGCATTGCCGGCGCCCGTACGGACGCTATCGCGCGCGCGGCCAGGGTCAATAAGGCCTTGCTCTATTACTACTTCAAAGACAAGGAAACGCTTTACGGGGCGGTGCTCGATGGTGCGTTTTCGGGGATGAAGACGACGGTTCTCCGGGCACTGGACAGCGATTTGCCGCCGCGGGAAAAGATTTTAGCTTACGCGGGCGCGTACTTCGATTTCATTGCCTCAAATCAGGTTTATCCCAAGCTGATACAGCGCGAGATGATGCGGGCACGCGAAGGCAGCTCGCTGCATATCGACCGTTTGGTCAAGACCTATTTTTTGCCAATCTACAAGCGGGTGGGGGAACTATTGCGCCGGGGGATCGCGGAGGGTGACTTCCGCAAAGTCGATCCGGCGCACTTCATTCCGTCCATGGTGGCCATGATTGTTTTTTATTTCAGCAGCGTCCCGGTCATGCAGAGGATCGTGCGCTTCAACCCGTTGGCGCCGAAACGCATCGCGGAACGGCGGACCGCGGTTTTGGATTTTATCTCGGCTGCGCTGTTTGAACCCCGCGCCAGAGCAGCTTCAGGAGTACGGAAATGAGTGCTCGCAACCGATTTCTTAGTCTTCTCGGCGTTATTTTCGTAATTGCCGCGATCTATTATTTTTTTTCCACCGATCACTCGACAGATCTGGTCCTGGTCGGAACGGTGGATGCGAACCAGGTGATTGTCAGCGCGCAGGTGGAAGGCCGCATCCAGAAGCTTCTGGTGGATGAAGGCACGCCGGTGAAGGCTGGGGACCTGATTGCGGTGCTCGATCCCTCAGAGTTGCAGACACAGGAAGCGGCAGCCGCGGCGAACATCGCCAGCGTGCAACACAAAGTCTCCGAGATGGAGCACACCGAACAATCTACCTCAGGCTCGACTTCGAGCGATGTCGCCAATGCACAGGCCATGCTTTCGTCGGCCAAGGCGCAACTGGCACAGTCGAAGGCTACGCTCGATCGCACGGAGAGCGATAGCCGGCGGATGATCGATCTGGCGAAAGCCGGCGTGCAGTCGGAGCAGGACCGGGTGCAGGCGGAAACCAATTTGCAAGCCGCGCAGGCCGCGGTGCAAGCGCAACAGGAACTGGTGAAGGCGGCAGAGGCGAATTTGAACTCGGCCGTTGCGCGCACGCAGCAAGCCAACGCAGCCAAGAGCACAGTGCGTTCGACGGAAGCCGATTTAAAAAATGCCATCGCGCAGAAAAATCAGGCTGCGGTGCGGCTGGGCTACACCAACGTTTACGCGCCGGTGACGGGCACAGTTTCGGTGCGCGCGGCGAGGCAGGGAGAAGTGGTGAACATTGGCGCGCCGATTGTGACCATTGTCGATCTGACGGACACCTGGGCGCGCGTGGCCATTCCAGAAACCTACGCCGACCACATTGGTTATGGCGATGTGATGCGCGTCCGCATGCCGGAAGGAACCATCACGACCGGCAAAGTATTCTTTAAGGGCGTGGAGGGCGATTTCGCCACGCAACGCGATGTGAGCCGGCGCAAGCGGGATATCAAGACGGTCGTGTTGAAGATCCGGCTGGACAATCCCAAGGGAGCGTACGTGCCGGGCATGACCGCCGAGGTGCTGGTGTCGCCGGCGCAGTTGAAGGGCGAAAGCAATCCGCAGAGCGCGGCCACAGCGGGGCAGCAATGACGGCGGAATTGAAGCCGAAGACGAATGGCGGCTCTTCCGCCTCAGCGTCACACGCGATCGAAGTGGAACACATTGTCAAAAAGTATGGCGACTTCACCGCGGTGGATGATGTTTCGTTCTATGTAAATGATGGTGAAATATTCGGCCTGCTGGGGCCGAACGGCGCGGGGAAATCCACGTTGATCCGCATGATGACCACTCTGATTCCGATCACGTCAGGCCGAGCGCTGATTGCGGGCCACGACGTGAGCAAGGAAGCTGACGCGGCGCGGCGGCTGATCGGCGTGATTCCGCAGGCGCTGACCAGCGACCTGGATCTGACGGTGGAAGAGAATCTGAATATTTACGCCAAACTCTACGATGTGCCGGCGAAGGAACGGAAGCGCTCGATCGACGAATTGCTCGAACTGGTCGACTTGACCAAGTGGCGCGACGCGCAGACCAAGACGCTCTCGGGCGGCATGCGGCGGCGGTTGGAGATAGCGCGCGGGCTGGTGCATCATCCGAAGATCTTTTTTCTCGACGAGCCCACCACCGGATTGGATCCGGTATCGCGGGTGGCGGTGTGGGAGATGCTGGGCAATATCAAAAGCCACCGGCAACTTAGCATTTTGATCACGACTCACTACATGGACGAAGCCGACCGGCTGTGCGAGCGCATCGCCATTGTGGATCATGGCAAGCTGGTCGCGCTGGATGCGCCCATGGCGCTGAAAGCAAGCGTGCCGGGATCGAATGTGATTGAGGCGCAGTTCGAGAACGCTCCGGAGGATTGGGAGCAGCGGCTGCACGCGCTGGATGACGTCACTTCGGTGCAGCATGAAGGAGCAGGAATGTATCGCGTGCTCACGGGTAATGGTTCCCACACAACGACGCAGCTGGTTGAAATGGCGGTTGCAGCGGGGGTTTCGGTGAAATCGCTTTCGGTGCAGAACACCACGCTGGACGATGTGTTCGTGCACTACACGGGCAGACAGTTGCGCGACGAATTGCAGAAGGCTTATTCCTTCGTGATGCCGCAGCGGCCGGGGTTGCAGCCATGAACCGGATCATGGCGATTGTGGAGCGCGAAATGCGCAAGTTCTTTCGGTCGCCGGCGCTGATGATGGCGTCGATGATCATGCCGCTGGTGCAGTTGATCATTCTGGGCAACGCGTTTGGGGGTAAGATCCGCGACGCGAAGCTGGCCATTGTCGATCAGGATGGGGGCACGCAGGCGCTGAAGATTCGCGAGGCCTTTGACTCCGTGCGCGCAAACATTCGCACCTTCGTGCCGATTTACTACGACAACGAGAAAAAGGCGGTCGAGGATGTGCGGAATGGGAAGCTCGACGGGGCGGTGATTATTCCGCCGCAATATTCGCGGCGAGTGTACGAAGAAAACCATCCGCAGATCGGCCTGGTGGTGGACAATAGCGACAATTTCATGAGCTCCGCGCTGGAATCGGAACTCACCGATCTGGTGAACTCGCTGAATCAGCCGGACGTCGAACCGCGCATTCTGCAGCAGACGGCGCTTTCGATCGTTGAACTGTATCCCTATATCGAATACATGAAATATCTGCTGCCGGGCTCGCTGACGCTGGCGATGTTTGTTTCGGTGATGATCGGCGGGGGCATGCTTTACATCGACGACAAAGCACGCGGCGTGCATGAAGGCTATCTGGTAACGCCGATCACCAAACTGGAACTGGTGCTGGGACTAAATGCCGCGGGCGCGATTAAAGCGGTGATGACCGGGGTGATCATTTGCGTGATTGGCGCGCTGATTTCTGGCGTGAACACGATTTTTAATCCGGCCACGATGTTGGGACTGCTGATCATGATTGTGCTGACCTCGGTGGCATTCAATACCATGATGTTTTTGCTGATGGTGCGGATCGAGGATCCATTGGTGCCGCGGGCCATGTTTGGCATTTTGAATACACTGCTGTTTTTTCCCAGCGGGGCGATCTATCCCATTCAGGCCTTTCCGCCGTGGTTGCGAGCGATTGCGAGGGTTGATCCCTTCACTTTTGCGGTCGATGGCTTCAAGTGCCTGTTGCTGAAAGAGACTACGCTCGCAGCCGTTTGGGGAGACATGCTGTACCTCTCAATCTTTGCGGCTGTAACTCTGGGAATTGCCATACCACTGTTCAAGCGCACGCTGTAGAAAAGCATTTTCGTCGAAGCGACGGGAAATGCGGGGAGCGTTTCGTTCTGGTTATTTTTCAGCTTTATCCGGCATTCGCGGCTTGCCTGAGGGTAACTCGGTTTTCGGTAGTGGTGCAGTTTGGCTCATGCGCCGGGCCGGTTAAGCGGAAGATCCTTCGCTACGCCTGAAAAAACGGCTGCGCTCAGGATGACGGCTTAGAGCAGAAAACCAAACCGCACTACAACCCGGTTTTCTGGAACTTTTGACTTCCCGCCCGCGTCCGTTATCCTAGAGCGTTATGACCTTACTGGACGCGAAAGAATACCATCCGGAAAGAGAACGTCGAAAAAGAGCCCGGATTATTTCGGCGATCGTGGTTGTGCTGGTTCTGGCGGGGGTGGGATGGCTGAACCGTTTCTGGCCAGAAAAACATGTGGCCGACAAATTCTTCTTTTCCTTGCAGAAACAAGATTTCGAAACGGCCTACGGAATTTATTATCACGATCCAGAATGGAAGCAGCATCCGCAGAATCACGCGCAGTATCCGTTCAACGAATTCAAGCAGGACTGGGGACCGGGCGGGCAGTGGGGCATCGTCAAAACTTATACGATGTATGGCGAAAGCAATTGTCCCGGCGGCGGGACCGGAGTGGTGGTCGACGTAATCGTGAACGATCGCGCGCAACACGCCCAGGTGTATGTGGACAAATCGGATAAGACCATCAGTTCTCCGCCCTGCGATCTGGAATTTCATTAACGCCGCAAACGAAACGCCGCAAAAGAAATAAAGTGCAGGGCAGGGGAATCCAGGTCACTCAGGCGGGCTGTTTGCTCAACCTTCCAAAGTGCTCGAGGGTCTTAGCCAGCGATGCTTCATCGCCGACATTGAGGCAAAGTTTCGAGCGATCGATTTGCCGCATCAGGCCGCAGAGAACTTTGCCCGGCCCCACTTCCACGAAGGTATCGACGCCCTTTGCTAGCAGCACGCGCATGCATTCGTCCCATTTCACTGCGCCCGTAACCTGGGCCACTAGGGTCGCGCGCGCCCGCAAGTCATCGGTCACCATAGAAGCATCGACATTGCAAACCACAGGATAAACCGGCTTGTGCATTTCCAGGGAGTTCAAAGTTTTTTCCAGGCGGTCCTGCGCCGGCTTCATCAGCGAACAATGGAAAGGGGCGCTCACCGGCAGAAGTTTGGCGCGCTTGGCGCCACGCTCATCGGCGAGTTTGGCTCCGCGCTCGACCGCCGCAGTATTGCCGGAGATAACGATCTGTTCGGGGGAATTGATGTTGGCGGGGGCGCAGACTTCACTTTGCGCGGCGTCCTGGCAAACCGAGATTACTTTCTCCAGTTCCATGCCGAGAATTGCGGCCATAGTTCCGACCCCCACCGGAACTGCCTCCTGCATATATTTGCCGCGGTCGCGCACGGTACGCACGGCATCGGCGAAGGTGAAGGTTCCAGAGGCGACGTGCGCGGAATATTCTCCGAGACTGTGGCCGGCGACGAAGGCCGGCTTGGGAACCTGGGTCTCCATCACTCGCAAGGCCGCGATCGAAACGGTGAGGATGGCCGGCTGCGTGATTTCAGTGAGGCGCAGCTCGTCTTCCGGACCCGCAAAACAGACTTCAGATAATTTGTAGCCCAGGGCCGCGTCGGCTTCTTCAAATGTTTGTCGAGCTATCGGATATCGATCGGCAAGATCCTTGCCCATGCCCACGAATTGCGATCCCTGGCCCGGAAAAATAAATGCGACACTGCAGTGGGCGGGGCGAAGAACGTCAGTGGATTCGGTCATGATTTTCAATTCCTGCACTAATGAACCGGCGCGGTCTCCACTTCCCGAGGGGCAGGATGAAGTGCAGCCAGTCCTTGCTCGATCGACGAGTTAATGTGACGCTCGGAACACTCTGCCGCCACCCGCACCGCATTCTTGATAGCGTTGGCATTGGACGATCCATGAGTAATAATGCAGACGCCCTTCACTCCCAACAGCGGCGCGCCGCCATACTCGGTGTGATCGATGCGCTTTTTGAAATCGGAAAAGGCGCTGCGCGAGAGCATGTAACCGACCTGCCGCGAGATGGTGGCCTTCAACGATTCCTTCAGGACGGTGCGCACCAGGTTGGCTACGCCTTCGGAGATTTTGAGCGCCACGTTGCCCACAAAGCCATCGGCAACGATCACATCGACGTGGCCGTTAAACAAATCGCGGCCTTCCACGTTGCCGACAAAATTCAAAGGCAGGCGCTTCAATAATTGGAATGACTCGCGGGTCAGTTCGTTGCCCTTGGTTTCTTCCTCGCCAATCGAGAGCAAACCCACGCGCGGTCGTTTGCCGGCGGCGAGACCGGAGCGTCCAAACTTGGCTTCTCCAAGCCGGGTTTCCCCAAACATGGAGCGGAAATAAATCTCGCCCATGATGGCGAATTGTTCAAGGTTGTGGGGCTTGCAGTCGACGTTTGCGCCGACATCCAGCAAAATCGCGGCGGTGCCCGGAGAGGTGGGAAAGACCGCGGCTAGCGCAGGGCGATCGACGCCGTGGAGAGCGCCGAGAACCATCTTGGCCGTGGCCATGGCGGCGCCGGTGTTGCCGGCGGTGACGAAGCCCGCGGCGCGGCCTTCGCGAACCAGCCGCAATCCCACGCGCATGGAGGAATCGCGCTTGGAGCGGACGGCCTGCACCGCCTTATCTTCCATGGTGATGACTTCACTGGCGTGGACGATTTCGATGGGCAGCCGCGCGGCCGCGGGATGGCGATCAAGCTCGGCTCTGATCGAGGCCTCCGGACCGATCAAAAGCACGCGCACCCCATAATTTCGGGCGGCATGGATTGCACCTTCGACTTCGGGCTTGGGAGCCCGGTCCGAGCCCATCGCATCCAGCGCGATCACGCTAGGCATGGTGGCAGAGATTTAGCTGGCTTCCTTCACTTCCAGAACTTCGCGGCCCTTGTAGTATCCACATTTCACGCAAGCGCGATGCGGCATCTTCTTCTCGTGGCAGTTGGGACACTCGGAGAGCGAATGGCTGGTCAGGGCATCATGCGCCCGCCGGGTCGAGGTGCGTTTCTGGGAGTGCCTTCGTTTCGGATTCGGCATGGTCTATAAATTCCTCTCGCCGAGGCGCGAGCCTCGTACAATCAATTTCTAATTACCACTTCTAATTACCACGATCTGGTTACGACGATCCGCGTATGACGATCAATGAGCCAGCTTGCCGCGGATTTCCTTGAGCGCAGCCCATCGCGGCTCATCCGTCTCTACCGCGCAGGAGCACTGCTCCTGATTCAGGTTCGTGCCGCAATGCAGACACAGTCCCTTGCAGTTTTCGCGGCAAATCACTTTTACCGGGGCGGCGAGCAGAACCTGCTCGCGCACGACATCCTCGAGTAGAATACCCTCGCCTTCATAATAGCCGATTTCGGCTTCCGCGTCGGTGACAGACATTTCGTCGCGTCGGGCATCGGTGCCCTGAGGACGATATAACAGGTCGAACTCTCGTTTCACATCCTGGGTCAAGGGCTCGAGGCAGCGCGCGCAAGCCAGTTCCAGGCGGGTGTTGAGCCGGCCACGGATGCGTATATCCTGAATGATTTTGTGTTTGCCGTGATGCTCCTCGACCAGATCGGTCTGGCCGCTGCACATGATAGGGATGGTTTGGCGGTAGTCCGCACCCAGATCAATTTTGCCGGCTTCGAAGCTCTCGGCAAATTCCACCGGATGAAGTTCTAAATCTTTGATCTCGAAGAACATCGGAACCTCCGCGCCCCGTTCAGTTGCCGCCCCAGGCCCGCGGAAGCACGCCAGAAAGGCGCAAGTACCGCAAGGAGCAATTTTAGGATAAAGGCTCGGAGAAAGCAGTGTCAAGAACCGGTGGGAAAGAGAAAGAGGCTGACGGTGCAGTCGCTGAGGGTAGAGTCGCCGCATTTGCGGAAGTGGTACAGCGACTGCCCGTAGAATGGCAGGGCGCGTTTGGTTGCGATCGAAAATGAAGCCCACTTCACAGGAAGACCAGCCTCACTGGTTCGAAATCCACGCGGACGCGGCTGCCGTTCTTATCACTTTGCTGGCGCTCGGGGCGCGGCTCGGGATGGCTTCCGGCACCTTCCTGAACCCTGACGAAGCTTTGCATTTCCGGCTGGCCAATCAAGTTTCGCTGGGGCGGGCTTATCGGATGGGGCTCACGGCTTCTCATCCTCCGCTGCTCACTTTTGTGCTTCATTATTGGCGCGTGCTTGGGACCGGGGAACTGTGGTTGCGGCTGCCTTCGGTGCTGGCGGGTGCGGCGTTCTGTTGGATATTTTACAAATGGCTCGCCAGGGCCGCGGGCAGAACGTCGGGATTGATCGGAGCTCTGCTGGTTGCTCTGCTTCCGCCGGTTATTCAAATTGGCGCGGAGGTGAGGCAGTACGCTCTGCTGCTGGTATTTCTGGTGAGCGCGCTCTATTTTCTGGATGAAAGTGTCGCAAAAAACTCCACGGCGCGCATGGCGGCATTTTCCTTATTCCTTTATCTGGCGATGCTGTCTCACTATTCGGCGTTTTTGTTTGCCGTCGCGCTGGGGATCTATGCGCTGATCAGACTTAGCACTCGGCGTTCCCCGACTAGGTTAGTAACGGTGTGGCTGGCCGGGCAGTTGGGAGCGCTTGCGCTCGCGATTTTCTTGTACATAACCCACATTTCAAAGTTGGGGGTGGGCGACTCAAGAACTGTGCTGCAAGGCTGGATGAGCGAATTTTATCTCCGCCATTCCTATTACGATGGGGCGCGCGACAATCCGCTGCTATTTGTGCTGGGGCACAGTTTTGGAGTCTTTCAGTATTTCTTCGGGCAGCCGGCGGTGGGCGACGTTATGGGACTGGCGTTCGTCGCGGGGATTGTCTTGCTTCTGCGCGGAAAGAGCTCGGCCAAGGCTCGAGCATCTGAGGGTCGAGCTAGCGAAGATAGGACATGGGCGCGGCAGTTCGGAGTATTTCTGATCGCGACTTTCGCGATCGCTGCCGTAGCCAGCCTGGCCCATGTCTATCCTTACGGAGGAACTCGGCATGTGGCGTTTCTGATTATTCCGGGGATTGCCGGCGTCAGCGTGGCGATGGCGAGATTAGTTGGAAACAGAGCGGGACCGGGAGCAGCACTCGCGGCGTTCATCGTTATAGTGTGCCTAGCCTTCGGCCATCCGCGGCGGCCGCGGATGGATCGCGCCGACCAGAGCCGGAGACAGATGATGGCGGCGATGAAATTTGTAAGCAAGAACGTTGATCGCTCCGACTTGATCTTTACCGATTATGAGAGCGACCTGATTCTCGGGCACTATTTGTGCCGGGAGCGGCCAATAGAGTTCGAGGTTTCGAGCGCGGATTTCGAAGCGTTTAATTGCGGCCAGCGGGTGGTCTCGGCGGGCTACAAGGCGGGTACGATTTTCACGCCCGACAATTTCGTTGGCCTATGGGAACGCCTGGTGCAAACGTACCGCCTTCAGCCGGGGGAGACGGTGTGGATCTTTCAGGCAGGGTGGGATGCCGATCTGGCGGAAAATTTGCGGAATCGATTCGCGGAATTTCACGATCTTCAATTCGAGTCGTTCGGTAACAACATCAAGCTCTTCAAAATGACGGTGGGAGAACCGATGCCAGGTTCGGGAAATTCTAACTTCCTGCAGCTCTCACGAAATCCGCCAGCATGCCATACGCGGTCGCGTGAACACCGGGATTTTCTTCGGTGATGGCGAGGCCGGGGAAAATGTCGGTTTCGAAATATATGTAGGAGGAGGCGCCGGAAATCCTGGCCATCGGACTGCTGGCCGGAATTTTTTCCGGCGCAACGCTCGCTTTCACGCCCGTGCTCGTGCGCCGCGCCCGGCAGACCAGTTTGAAGGGCGAGCCCTCGCGCCTGGCGTTGCAGACTGCGTCGGCGGTCAGGTGGCGAATGCCCACGCGCTCGATTTGATCCAGGTTCAGCGGAAAATCCATCAGCACGGTGATCAGCGCAGCGGTTTTTACGGCGGCGTCCCAGCCATCAATATCGTGCGCGGCGTCGGTCTCGGCGATGCCGAGCGCCTGCGCTTTTTTCAAGGAGTCGTCAAAGCTGAGACCGTTCTCCATCTGGCTGAGGATCACGTTAGTGGTCGAGTTGAGAATGCCGTGAAAGCCGCGCAGATCAATCAGCGGCAATTCAGGGAAAAAAGAAAAGATTGGGACCCCGTCCATAACAGTGGACTCAAAGAGGAATCTTTTTCCGCGGGCGGCGGCGAGGTCGCGGAGTTCGCGGTAGGCGTGAACGATGGGACCCTTGTTGGCGGTGATGGCGTGGGCTCCATGGTTGAGGGCGGCGCGAATATGTTCGATGCCAGGCTGCCCGGTTTCGACGTTGAGGGATGTGGCTTCGAACAGGACGTCGGCGCGGGCGGCGGCGAGCCAGTCTTTGGGAGTGGACAAGTTGAAATCAGATTTTATCGCTTTCGCGGGCGAGGACGCCGACGCCACACAAGCTTTTGCATCCAGACCGTTCGGGTTGGCGAGCCATCCGGTACGGCGGGTGGCGATACCAGTGATGTGGAATGAGATTCCGTGGCGGTTCCGCAGTTCTTGCTCGCGGTCGAGGAGGAGTTGGGCAAGGGTGCGATTGACGTTGCCGAAGCCGAGAAAGCAGAGCTTATGGACCTGAATGCGGATGCCTCGTGCGGGGGCTGAGCCCCAATGAATTAAAGGCTGCTAAAGCGGCGCTGTTCCACGGACCGCTTCGCGCGTCGGCGCATCGTGCATGGTGCGCTTCATACGTGGAACCTGAAGTAGCACGTGGTCACCACCGTTACTCTCCACGGGTTGAGACCCGCCATGCATCACGGTTCAGAAAATTAGCCCATCACGGTGGTGTGTTCGGGCTGCACTTTGTACATCACGCGCACTTCGCCGGGTTGGCCGTAGGGATATTTATCGACACCGAGATATTTTTTGGCCATCTTGTCGATGTGGGCGCTGGCGCCATCTTCGGTGATCTCGACGACACGGCCGCGAATTTCGAGATAACGATAGGGATTCTCGGGGTCCATCAGGGTCATGGCGACGCGGGGGTCGCGGCGGACATTCTTATCCTTCTGGCGTCCCTTGGCGGAGTTAAAAATGATGTGCTCACCGTCAAAGTCGCACCAGACGGGAGTGACCTGCGGACGGCCGTCAGGCATGAGCGTCCCCAGGTTGGCGAACGCGCGCTTCTGAAACAGATCGCGGTATTTTTCAGGAATGGTTGGTGGCATGAAGAGCTCCTTGCAAAGGCGCAGTGGAATTAAAGCACATTATAACGGAGGAGATCGGGCGTATTTTGTTTGCGAGGCGCGCGGCAATGCCATATTCTTGCAAACCATGATTACGACAACCACGATTACAACGAAGATGGGTATGCTCAGTCGGCGGCTTCCGGGACGAAAGCCCGATCTATTTTCGAAACTTTGCGCGGCGCTAAGGCGCCGCCCTTCCACGGTGGACTCGAAGTCCCTTTCCCGGGTCGGGTTAGGGGTTGTGGCTGGATCGAGGAGCGCGTTTTCGGCTTTCGGGAGACGCGCGCTTACATTTGTGCTGCTGGCGGTCACGTTTCTTGTTTCCGCCCGGGCAGGGGCGCAGAGCGCGAAATACCCGCAGACCATTGTGTTTATGACCGATTTTGGGGTGGTGGATGATTCGGTTGCGATCTGCCGGGGCGTGATGTATTCGATCATGCCGGATGTCCGGATCGTCGACCTGACGCAGCAGGTCACACCGTTTTCGATTGTCGATGGGGCGCGTTTCCTTTATGGCGCAACGCCTTACTATCCCGCGGGCACGGTTTTTGTGGTGGTGGTTGATCCGACGGTGGGCAGTACGCGCAAAGCGATTGTGGCGAAATCCAAGCGCGGGCAATACTTTGTGCTGCCCGATAATGGCGTAATCACGCTGGTAGAGCAGCGCGACGGCATCGAGAAGGTGCGCGAGGTAACCAATCCGGACTGGATGATCGGTTCGAAGATGTCATCGACATTCCATGGCCGGGACATTTTTTCTCCGGTGGGCGCGCACGTGGCACGGGGGGATGATTGGACCAAAGTCGGTCCGGAGATGCCGGTCGCGTCGCTGGTGCGTTTGAAATTGCAGGTGGCGCACGTTGACGAGCGCGGAGCAATCGCGGAGGTGATTGCGACCGACGGTCCGTTCGGCAACCTGGTGACGAACCTGGATGCGGAAGATTTTTTGAAGCTCGGCTACCAGCGCGGGGAGGAAGTCCCAGTGTGGGTGGGGGGCAAGCCGATGAAAATCAAATTCGTGCGGACGTTCAGCGATGTGCCGCTAAAGCAGCCGTTGCTTTACATCGATTCGCGCGGGCGTTTTGCTTTGGCGGTCAATCAGGGAAGCTTCGCTGAGGTGTACGGGGTGACCCCGCCGGTGGAGTTGTTTATTCCGCGGGCCGCGAAGTAGGCGATTGCTAGGCGGTGATCGGGCTGCTGGTGGCGAAAACCTAGATCCCTTGCTGCGCTCGGGATGACAATGATTTCAGATGGATTATGGTTATGAGGCCTGGATGCGCGGCAGGATGGCGCGGAGGAGGGCTTCGAAGCTGGTTTTGACGCGCTCGCCGGTTTCCATGACTTCTGCATGGGAGAGCGGTTGATCGAGAATTCCGGCGGCCATGTTGGTTACGCAGGAGATGGCGAGCACTTTGATTCTCATGTGCCGGGCGGCGATTACCTCGAGAGCCGTCGACATGCCGACCAGGTCTGCGCCGATCGAGCGCAGATAATTAATTTCTGCGGGGGTTTCGTAGCTGGGGCCGAGCAGGGCCGCGTAAACCCCTTCATGCAGCGTCATTCCAAGCCTGGCAGCTTCTTCTTTCGCCATGGAGCGATATTCTTTCGCGTAGGCATGGGTCATGTCAGGAAAGCGCAGGCCGAAGCGATCGTCATTGGGGCCGGTGAGCGGGTTTGATCCCTGCAGGTTGATGTGGTCGCGGATCAGGACCAGCGCTCCTTGCTGATAGGTCAAATTGATTCCTCCCGCTGCGTTGGTGAAGATGACGGAGCGGATTCCCATGCGGCCGAGGACGCGCACGGGAAAAGCTGCCTGCTCGGCGGAATATCCCTCGTAGAGATGGACGCGGCCTTGCATGACCGCGACGGGGATAGCGCCGGCTTTGCCAATCACCATTTGGCCGGCGTGGCCGATGGCCGTGGAGCGCGGGAAAGACGGGATTTCGGCGAATGGAATCTTCGTTGCGCTGGTGAGGGAATCAGCGAAGCCGCCGAGGCCGGAGCCAAGAACCAGGCCGATTTGCGGACGGAGTGCGGTACGTTGCAGAACTGACTGCGCGGCGGCTTCCGCGAGCGTGAATTGGTCGTTCATTCTGCGCCTTAGGATACCTGAGGGGCGAAAGCCGTCATCCTTTTGGGGGGATCTTATCGCAGCGCTGAAATCGCTGCGCCACCCAAAGGCTGCTTTCGCTTCTAATACTTCTTCTCGAATTTGGCGAATTCAGTTTCGAGCTTCCACTGCTCGCGAGCGCGTTCGTTCGGGGCGAGGAATTCTTCGCAGGAAGCAGATGGCTTTTCTGTTCCGATCGGACCACCGGCGCATGCCGGCGCTATGCGGAAGACCACTTTGGTGTCCGTCCACAGACTCTGTCCGGGCAGGAAGCTGTGTTCCAGGCTTTGGCGCGCCATGCGCTTCAAGTCGACATAGGACAATCGATAACTTTCGACGGCCCGCAAATATTCGTGGGTCATGTCGGAACGGGCTACGCCTTCGTCGTCGGTAGCCAGCGCCACGGGAACACCGTACTTCATATAGACCGGCAGGGGGTGGTCGTCTCCGCTCACGCCCAGAATCATGTCATTCGAGGTCAGAGCGATTTCGACCAGAATGTTGCGCTCCGCCATTTCGTGCAACAAAGCGATGGGATCATTCTCGTTCATCACGGAAGCGCCATGGCCGATGCGCTCCGCGTGGCCGCGCTCGACTGATGCCCGAATGTGGAAAGTTAAGTCTTCGGGCGGCACCAGGCCCATGACAAGTTCTCCGGCATGCAGAGCGATGTGGACTTTGGGATAAACGCCGTGCAGATAATCGAGCATGGCCATGTGTTCGTTGAAATCGTGGATGGGCACGTACCAATCCTCGGGCTGGACCAGGTTGAGACCCACAAAGCGCGGATCGGACGAGGCCAATTCGAAGGCCAGCAGGATTTGCGCGAAGACGATTTGGTGGGGCAAGCCGCGAAGCACCTGATACAAATACCGGACTGTAACGTCGCACCCCGGAGCGGCATCCGGGCTTCCGCATTTAAGAATTTGCCGGGCGCGGGCGTCGTCGGCATCAAGTTTTTTGCCGGTTTCGAGGGCGGCATCTTTCATGCCAGCCGCCAACAGGGCGTCGCGCATTTTGGCAAAATCCGGATTCCATTCTACTTTGGCCGCCAGTTGCGCCGCGGCGCCACTATCCGCGGTGTGCATGAATTCAACGTATTGCAGATGATCCATGCCGGCCCGGTTGGTAGCTGCGGCGATTGCCTCTGCCACGTGAGTGTCCGCGGCGAGTCCGAATTTATCGAATGACGCGAAGAAATGATCGTGACCGGAGTCGTCTCCGGGCTTCCAGTTCCGCATGGACCAAGCGTCGACCATCTGGTTGTAAAGGACGTGATCGCCGTAGCTGCACCCGGCTTGCGGTTTCGCTGTGTAGTTTTCGCAGGAATCGTCGCAGGGCGGGGGCATTAGACGCGACGAGGTTCGGTCCACACACAGGCCGCCATCGGCCGCGAAGTCGATGAGATCTTCGGCGTAGATGGCGCCATCCAGATGGTTGTGCAGATCTCCGCCTTTGGGCAGGTCGTGGACAAAGGCCAGCAATAGTTGCGGCTGCTTGCGAACCGAATCGAAATACCGGGCCGTGCGCTGTTCGGAACTCTGAGCGGCGGCCAGAGCACTCAGCAGCAAAAGGAAAAAAACGCGGCGCGTTACCGCCCGCAAGGCAGATGGCAAGATCACCCCTCCAGAAGAACTGTGGAAGTCAGGAAAGGAATTGTAATCTGTGGCGAGCGCAACTTCACAGAGAACTTCGCAGGGGGAACGTCCCAGAAAATAACAGCGCGGAGGGCTGGTGAAGTTTAGGGCAAAGTTTAGGACGAAGGTAAAGAGTGGCTCAACGCAGCCACGCCACCACCCCGATCACGATGCCCACAACCGCGAGCGCTGCCAGGATGTACTTGTTGGCGGCGAACCAGGATTCGGACGGGAGGGCGGTACTAAGGAACGGAACGGTGTGGTCGGATGCGGGCGAAGCTGGCTTTTCCGAAACATTTTGGGTCACAACATTCGGCTGCAGATCCGCCTGGCGATTTGAATCGCCCGACGCACCGGCCGGCGCCTCCACGGACGTAGTGTCGGCAAACGCAGACGCTGGGTCCGCAGGGCTTGCTGCTGCAGTGCGAGACACGGCTTGCACGGAAGGCGAAGTGTTTGAAAAAGAACCTTTCTGCGCCGACAGGACTGGCTTTGGTTCCAGAGTCGTGGGTTCCAGAGTCGTGGGTTCCAGAGTCGCGGTTGGGGCAATGCTTGCAGACGGTTTCGGCAGACGCTGTCCGCGCCAGCGTTTCTCCTCGCATTCCACGCACAACAGGCGTCCGTGCGATACGGGAAAGCCGCA
This sequence comes from uncultured Acidobacteriota bacterium, assembly GCA_963756015.1. Lineage (GTDB taxonomy): Bacteria > Acidobacteriota > Terriglobia > Terriglobales > Acidobacteriaceae > Sulfotelmatobacter. Next base: position 3,400,314 of record CAVWMB010000006.1, on the reverse strand, counting down.
AGCCTGGCACTTCTGCAGGTTTCTTAGCATCGGCGGGACGGCCGCTGACCCGGCCGCTTCGTCGGCGGAAGCGCTGTTTGTGGTGGGAGCGGCTGACCAGAAAAGCGGCTTCTTCGGAGGCTCCGGCTGCGTCCTTTCCGATGCAGGAAGTTTTAGAGCGTGCCCGGGGAGATCTTGCGGGGGGATTGGTGGTGGTGGAATCTCTTGCCGCGGTAGATCGAGCCGTGGAATCTCTAGCCGTGGTATTTCGGTTTGCGCAACCGGTTGCAGCCTGAGGGACTCAAGTCGAATGGCTTCGGAAGTTTCATCAGAAGATTCCGCGGATTTTGCATCAACCGACCTGGTTTCGACGGCACCATCAACCGGACGCTGCGGATCGGCAACCTCGAGTGCAGCGGCATCCGGGGACACGGCATCCAGTTCTGAGGAATGGATGGTGCTGGTGGCATGTGCGGCCACGGCGAGCTTGACGGACATCTCCGCCATTTCGCTCAACCGCCGCAACGCGGTCAGATCACGCTCATCAAAAGCGTTGGGCTTACCGGAAAAGAGCTCGAAGACGCCCAAGGCCTGCTCGTCGCTGACGATGGGCATCACCACCACCGACGCGATGCCCAGGCGGCGGCAACCTTCGCGGTTGACGCGAGGGTCGCGTTCAGCGTCATCGCAACGCAAGGCCTGACGCGTGCGAATGCTTTCCCCTGAAAGGCCGTATTCAGTGGAGAGCAGCGCACCCAGCTCGGGTGCGTTGGAGCCGGCGCTGGCCCGGCACCGCATGTCGTTATGTTCTCCGCGACGCAAAGCGATGGCGGCGCCGCTGGCTGCGGTAATGTACTGGGCGCGCTCGGCGAGCAGTTGCAGGGCGGCGTCCAGGTCACTGCAGGCCATTTCCGCAAGCGACCGCCCCCGTTCTTCTGGAGGAAAGCGCGGACCCAACTCTGAAGACTTGGGAGAAAGGGCATTGGCGGCGGCGATTCCGGCGGAAACGCTGGGAGTTGCCGGACGAATCGAGCTTGCTCCTGATCCTTCTGCCGGGACTGCGGGCGATGGGGAGCTGCGGTCGATAATCGATTGATAGTCCATTGATCAATGATCCGTTGATTGGCTATGTACACATTGATCTGCGTAATTTTCGAGCCATACAATTTTCGATCGATACAATTTTAGATCGATACAATTTTCGATGCGTGCGATTTTCTGTGCGCTGTGGCGGAGCGCTTCAGCCGGGCAGGCCGCCGGTTCATGATTTTGGGAAGCATTCATTGGAGTCTCGCTCGGAGCCAGCATGGTGTCAAGAAGCCGGCCACGCGAAAGTTGCAAGCCCATGGTGCCAAACCCATAGCGCGAAGCGGCGCCGGCTGCTAGACCACCCTCTGACGCACCGCGGTATTCGCCAACTGGTTGGCTTCTACGTTGCTTTCGCGGGGCACATGAGAGATGGAGAAAATGAGGGCGCGAGCCAGTTTGCGGCAGGTCCAGTGCAGAGAATAGAGGCGCGAACTGCGGCAGGAATACTCGCCGCTCATCTGGCGGACGACCACCTGGGAATCAGAATAAACGTGCAACGCCTTCGCTTTGAGGGCGAGCGCACACTGCAGAGCTTCAAGCAGCGCCATATACTCGGCGACGTTATTGTCCTGGTGACCAATCCATTTGGCGATGCGGATAGGGCCGCTTTCGCAGCCATCGATGACCACCCCAATACCCGATGGCCCTGGATTGCCCAGAGAACCACCGTCTACATAGGCCACGAGTTCTGACATCAATGCTTCTTTTGTACTAATAGCAAGATGCGCCGAGAAATTTTCCGCGTCAAGACGATTCTTTGGTTCGGCGAAACTTTTGTTCCACAACTGGGGCTGTGCAACTTTCTGTGAAAATCAAGTCCGAATTCGAAATCCATATTCATAAGCTGCACAAGCACAGCAGTTTGCATTTTGGGTTATTCACAGGCTCAGCTTTTTCATTGCACCAATAGTTTGCGTTGACTTTTATTAATGCTCTGTTAAGGTTGCTTCCGTCGACGGTTGAAAGGGACAGCGAAATAAAACTTGCTGCCCGAAGTAAACTGAGTGATCAGCCAAGTGGGGCAACCCGCGGGGCAGCCAAACCTGAAAAAACCGACGGCGCTGCGAGGTGCAGTTGGGGTTTGGGACTGTGAAAGCAGTGATCGCATCAAGGGGCTGTGACGGTACATGCGTCCACGCAGTTGACTCCCTCGCAGGAGTTGGCGGCTAGAGCATAACCAATGTCACGGCCCTTTCAATTTTTTCCCAACCTGATTGCTCCCTGCCTAGAGAATGTTTCGTCATCCCGCCCCGAATCTCTTAATCTCTGACACATGCTCTAGCGCAATATCAGCGCCACAGCCAGTGCCGCAAGGCTTAGTTTGAACAACCAGCCTATGGCGTAGGATGTTGCAATCGCGGGAGCCAGCTTCAGCCAAAGTGCGTTGGTGATAGTGAGCGGCAACGGTACGATCAACCAGATCGCGGCCGCCAACTCGAGAGATGCCGAATACGAGTAGAGGTGCAACCGGCTGCAGAGCAGAACAAAAACTCCGCAAGTAAGAAATGGAAAGACACTAGACCAGAAAATGGCTTTGTTTTCACCCTGGCCGCCGCGGTATCGCCAGATCTCTGGATTCCGGTCGTAGCGTTTGTAAAGCCAGTCGCCCATGAACAACCAGTCGGTCATGGACGAAACGAAACCGCTCGCCAATACGGCTAACGCGATTCGACCCCAAGCCATATCGTCTCCGCGCCATTTGGAAGTAAGGCACGCACCAGCCCAATGGGTGGCCGCGCCGACCCCTAGTCTACGGCGTGCTCCAACATCAAGCCGCGACTTCGCCCACCATCATTTCATCCACATAGCACCACATCCAAAGCTCTCCCGGTTCGATGGAGCGCATGACTGGATGCTTGGTGTGATGGAAATGTTTGGTGGCGTGCTTGTTTTTTGACGAATCGCAGCAGCCGACGTTTCCGCATTCCATGCACAGGCGCAGGTGAACCCAGGTGTCGCCCAGTTTTACGCACTCTGGGCAGGCGTGAGTGCCGGTGGTAGTGAACTTGATTTGGTCCAGGTGCTTGCATTTCTTCGACATCGTTTATCTCCCCAATTCAGACTGGCTTCCTCCGCGGCCTAATGCACTCCCTTCGCCGGATTCCACGATCCCTGCAGTTTGCGCACATAGACGATCTGCCCGACATGATAGGCATTGTGAGTGCAGATATTGGCGATGGTGGGCGCCCATGCGGCCAGCTTTTTCTCGTCGGCAGATTCAACCAACTTCTCCAGGTCTGTCATGACCTGGTCGAGCTGTTTGACCGTGTCGCTCCACTGTTTGGCGTCAAATTTCTCGAAGGTTTCATCATTGTTACCGCCGAACTTTTCCTGCGACTCTCCTTTGAGCTTGGCAATGTTGCGCCGATTCCAGAACAGCAGATGGTAGGTCAACTGGCCGGCAGAGTGCCCACCCCCCCTGCGGCTGCCAGCTGGCCTGCTCGGCGGTGAGTCCGTCGACCGACGTGTTGATTGGAACAAACCAGCCCGCCTGATTGTGGGTGGTGTGCAATTCCTGCAGCAGGATGCTCCGCAACGTTGCGGGCTTCGGTGGCTGGTTTTGGGCGAAACCTGGCAAGGAAAGCATCGCAACCAGGACGGGAAGAACGAGCGCGATTCTGCGCATCATCGAAATTGCTCCTCTTGATCTTCGGAAGATAACCGATCATGGATAAGACAGCTGCCGGAATAGTTTAGATCAGTTCTGCGTTCTGTCACTATTTGGCTCTCAGCTTCTCTTTCTCTCCAGTTCCTTGCGGTTCCAGTGCGCGAGATTTGCGCCCGCTTCGTAGGTGCTCTCGAGGAAGCTGAGGAGCGCCTCGCGAGGTGACGCGGCCTGACGGACATCGTCATACATCAGCACGAATTCTTTTAATTGCGGATCGTAGAATGCTGGATCCGGCTTGACCTTTTGTTCGGCGAAGCCGGCCGGTTCGGGCGCGGCGTAGGCGTAGAACGCCGGACCTTTATATCCCGCGCCTGGCCAAAATCCGGCGCTGATGACTTCGTGAGAATACGCTTCACGGGTCACCGGGTCGGCGCCGGGGCGCTCAGGAGCGCGACGCCCGGAGAAGCGCGTCACCGCAAGGTCGAAGCTTCCCCAGAAAAAATGGATGGGACTATCCTTGCCGACAAAGCCGGCGCGAAATTCCTGGAAGATGTTGTGACACGCGATCAGGATCTGCCAGAAACGGTGGGCATATTCCGGATCGTAAGAGGCATGCTGGGTATCGAGCTCGAAGCGTATGGGGTTGGGAACTTCGCAGGGCACGGTCCAGATTTTCACTTCAATATTCAGCGAATGCAGAGCACTCATGAAGGCGGCGTAGAAGTCGGCGACGGATTGCCGCTTGAGCGGCAGGATTTTCGACGGACCCCAACTGGTTTGGATCTGCAGCCGGTGATCGACAAAATCAAATTGAATTTCGAAATTGGCATCGCCGTAGGGAATCGCGGAACTTGTCAGTCCACGCGCGTTGACGTAGAGAGGAACTTCCCACCAGTGATTAATGAGGGGAGTTAACGCGAGGCGCACCTTGCCGACAATCTGGGTCCACATGTGGAGCGTGGCATAGGTATCTTGCCAGGCTGCGAGCGGCAACTCCGGCCAGGACTCGGGGTTCGGGCTGTTGGGGTGGGCGGCCATGGAAGCCTCCAATTCCGATCTGGAAATGGTAACACTGCACAGGTGCGCGCTGCCGAGTTCTGCCGAGAAACCGTGCCGTCCCTTGCGGGGCTCTTGCTATTTCTTTGGTGGCAGGTATTTCTTCTGGATCGAGGCTACGATCACATAATTCGGGTCGACCATCTCATTGAGATGAATCTTCCCGACCTGCGAGAGCAGCTCGTAGGCATCGAGTTCAGAGAGCCCGTAGTCTTTGTGGATCCAGTGCACGAGTTCGGTGAAGGCGATGCGCAGCGCATCGTCGAGCGGGCGATACGCGCCCACGGTCATGATGGCGTCATCATTTTCAAATTGTGGCCAGGCAATGGTGCGGCCTTTGATCACGCTTAACTGGATGCGCGCCTTGAGAGGAACTTCGATCGCGGTGCCAGCGATTTCTCCGTCGCCCATAGCGGCGTGGCCGTCGCCGATGTAGAACAAGCCTCCCTTAACGTTGACTGGAAAATACACGGTGTTGCCGACGCTGGCTTCAGACGAATCCATGTTGCCGCCGAATTCGGCGGGGACCACCGAGCTGCGGGCTTCGCCTTCGGCGGGCGCGACTCCGATGCAGCCAAAGAAAGGATGCAGGGGAATCTTCACCGAAAAATCGGAGTCGAGGGCCTTGAACAGGGCATCGTTGGCCGCGTGATCGATGTGATAGAACCAGATTTTTTCCGGCAGAGGCGGGTGCAGCATGGGTGTGTAATTGGTTTCATTGAGCGCGCCAAATCCGGGGGCGAAGGCGCCCACACCGGTGTCGCCGTCGACCTGCAGATCGAGAATTTTGACGGCGAGGGTGTCGCCGGGCTCAGCGCCTTCGACATAAAAGGGTCCGGTGAGCGGGTTGTCGCCCTTCACCATGCTGAGGGTGTCGCCCGGTTTTTTGATGGCGTTGCCGAAACAATCGAGCGTGTTGGTGTCGAGGATGTCGCCGGACTTTAAGTGAGCCACCGGTTCGGCCGTAGCGAAAAGGTACTTCACGTTCGCGTTGGTGGCGGTGTAGTGGACGGTGGTTTGGGCGAACGCCGAACTCATCAGCAGCAGAACGGCAAAAATGCGAGGGATCACGGTGCCTCCTGGACTACTTAGCATGGCTGATTGTAACGGGCGCTTGCCGATTCCGCTTATTCGTATAGATTGGTGAAGGTTTCTCGACAGGCACCGAGTATCCCAGCCCTCCCTAGCCGTTTCGACAGTTCCCGCGTTACCATGAATCTGGCCATCCGCGCTGGCTTAAATTATGGCAATTAAGAAAAAATCGATTTCCAAGCCCAACTCCAGCGGCAGCCGCCGGACCAACGGGGCGTCTCGGCCTGAGGCCCGCGCCGCCGACCTGCGCACCTACTCCATCCCAGACTTGCGGCTCGAACATCCCGACCTTTCTGTTCGTCAGGCTGTCGAAAAAGATAAAGACGGCGCCGATCAGGTGCGCTACGAAGTCAGCGGCGACCTCAACGCTGTCGTTCCGCCGATTCGTGACTCGAAATATTTGAGCAAGCAACAATGCGTCGAGATCTACCGCTACATGCTGCTCAATCGCAAGATGGAGGTCGCGCTCGAAAATCTTTACAAGCAGGGCAAAGTTGTGGGCGGAGTTTATTTCGGGCTGGGCCAGGAAGCTTGCTCCTGCGCCTCGGCTTACGCGCTCGACAAAGACGACTGGTTTGCGCCCATGATTCGCAACCAGGGATCGCTCCTGGTACGCGGCTTTCGCGCCAGCGACACCATGATGCAGTACATGGCCAAAGCCGATTCGCCGACGCGCGGCCGCGATGGCACCTCGCACTTCGGCGATATTGAAGAGCGCAACATGGTTTCGCCCATTTCCATGCTCGGCGATCTCATTCCCGTTCTCTCCGGCGTGGCGCTAGGCGCGCGCCTGCAGGGACGCAACCTCGCCGTCATGACCTACATCGGCGACGGAGGCCAGTCCACCGGCGTGACGTACGAAGGCATCAACTTCGCAGCCGTGCATAATCTCGGCCTCGTGCTCTTTCTCGAATCGAATCTTTGGGCATATTCCACGCCGAGCGAGATGCAATACCGCTGCAAAGATTTGGCCGAACGGGCCATTGGATACGGCATCCCGGGCGTGATTGTCGATGGCACCGACGCCTGCCAGGTTTATGACGCCGCCCGCGACGCGGTCGAACGCGCCCACCGCGGCGAAGGTCCCACCTTGATCGAAGCGAAGATGATGCGCATGAAAGGGCACGCTATCCACGACGCGGCGGCCTATGTGCCGAAGCCGATGTTCGACTTCTGGAAAAAGCGCGACCCGATCGCGAGGTTCGAGAATTACTTAGTAAAAGAGAAGAAGTGGCTGTCGCCGAAAGAACATGCGGACTTAGTTTCGGAAGTCGAGCGCGTCATCGAAGAAGAGCGCGAGATCGCTGTGAATTCGCCGATGCCGACGCCAGAATCGGCCGAAGGCGGCGTCTTCTGCGAAGACGGGTGTCATGAGATCAAGCCGAAATATGGGATGCCGAAGGTGAAGAAGAGCAGCGGCAGATATAAAGAGACCGAGGCGGCGGTGCATTTGAAGTGAGCGGATATGGATCACAAAGCACAAATCCGATCGGAACTCATGGGACTCACAGCCCAGGCGCGCGCGATCCTGAAGTTGATCCGGAGCGACCCCGGCAGGTTTTACTCAAGCTATCAGGAGTGGTAAAACGAACCGCTAAAGAAAGCCGGCGTTTACGACATCCCCGTATACCGTAAAATTCAGCTTCTCGGGGACCTCCGTAACATATGCACACATCAGAAAGGGAAAGAACCAACGCCAGATCAGATTGACGAAATGCTAAACGGTGTCAGATCGATTACGAAGTCTGTCTTTTGAGTCTCGCTTTAGCTTGTTCAAGACTTGCAGGTCCGCGAAGGGAACGAAGGCCACGAAGGGTTTCCCGTATCTTGTAATGACGATCCGCTCACCGCGCTCGGCCCTATCACGCAGCGTGCGACATTTACGGCGAGCGTCAGTAATCGGCATAGTTGATCTCATGTGTTCGGATCCCTTTGTAGTCTTCGGCGACAAATGAAACGAGCTTTACTCGTGGATATCCGTGAGAATCTGTGGCAAGAAAGAACTTGACCTTATGCAACTCACCTATCTCGAAGCCATCCGCCAGGGAATCTGGGAAGAAATGGAACGCGACCCCTCCGTCTTCTGCCTTGGCGAAGATATCGGCATTTACGGCGGCGCGTTCAAAGTCACCGACGGATTCATCGACCGCTTCGGCCCCGAGCGCGTCATCGACACTCCCATCGCTGAGTCTGCCATTGTGGGCGCGGCGTTTGGTGCGTCGCTCACCGGCATGCGTCCGGTGGCTGAATTTCAGTTCATGGATTTTATCGGCTGCGCCTTCAATCAGATTTCCAACATGGTGGCGAAGACGCACTATCTCTGGGGCGCGCCGGCTCCGCTCGTTCTGCGCGGGCCCAGCGGAGGATATGTCCACGGCGGGCCCTTCCACTCGCAGAATCCCGAGATGTGGTTCGTGCATAATCCCGGCCTCAAAGTGATTTGCCCCGCCACGCCCTACGATGCCAAAGGCCTGATTAAGGCCGCCATCCGCGACAACAATCCCTGCATTTTTTTCGAGCACAAATACCTTTACCGGCGAATCAAGGGAGAAGTCCCCGCCGACGATTACGTCGTTCCCATCGGCAAAGCGAAGATCGTCCGCCAAGGCCGCGATCTGAGCGTCATCACTTATGCCGCAATGGTCCACACCGCACTAGAAGCCGCAGAAATTCTTTCCAAAGAAAACATCGACCTCGAAATTATCGACCTACGCACCGTCTCACCACTCGACCGCGAAGCCATCGCGCAGACCGTAAAGAAGACAAGCAAAGTGATCATTCTGCACGAACACTCCCGTACGGGAGGTCTGGCCGGCGAAATTGCGGCCATCATCAACGAAGAAGCGTTTGACGATCTCGATGGCCCCATCGTCCGCATCGCTGGCTTGGACTCGGCGATCCCGTTCTCTCCGCCACAGGAAGAGCATTATTTGCCGAAGGTGGAAGACGTGGTCCGTGAAGCGCGCAAGCTAAAAGCGTATTAGGCCCGGCGGAAACAAAGAAAAATACTTGCGCAATCCAGGTTGGTTCTCAAGGTTGCGGGCAAAACTAGCGTCCCACCCGCTCCTTCTGCCACAATAGTCCCTCACCGGAGGAATTCATGGGCAAGTTCATCTTAGGCGTGATCGTGACTCTACTCGTTCTCATCCTCGGCGGGCTCGGAGTTGCCATGCTGGGCTTCGTTCCGACCAGCGCAAGTGTGCCGCCTCCGCGACTCGAACGCCGCATCGCCATGGGCGCGGTGGACGCCTCCACCGAGCGCCATGCTCCTCGCCTGACCAATCCCCTTCCACCCACCGACCAGAATTTCGAAGATGCGATGAAGCTTTACACCATGAACTGCGCGCTCTGCCATGGTGCACTCGACCGCAAACCCGCCGAGCTCGCCAAATCGTTTTACCCTCCCGCACCCGATCTCGTTTCCCACCCGCCCGACGATCCGGAGTGGCACATTTTCTACACCATCCGCACCGGCATTCGCTACACCGGCATGCCTTCCTGGGAAAAAACTCTGAGCGAGCAAGACATGTGGAAAATCACCAGCCTGCTTTCGCACATGGAAAAACTTCCACCCACGGTGCAGGACTATTGGAAATCCAGCTTCGGAGTCGCCGCACCCAGCGGCGAAGATGAGAAGAACCAGAAAGAACCCGACTAAGAATCCTCCGGACGGCGCGGTCGGTTAACTGCGCCGCCCTTGTTCCTTGCAAACGCTATAATATTCGTTTGCGTCTGGCCTCTGTCCCGAACTGTGGGCCGCGTGGAAGGAAATCATGCCAACTGACATCATCATGCCCCAGATGGGCGAATCCATCGTCGAAGGCACCATTACCAAGTGGTTAAAGAAGCCTGGCGACAAGGTGCAGCGCGACGAGCCGCTGTTCGAAATCTCCACGGACAAAGTGGACGCGGAAATCCCCGCGCCGGCTTCCGGCGTTCTTCAGGAAATCAAAGTCACCGAAGGCACCACCGTCGGCGTCAACACAATTGTCGGCACCATCGCCGCAGACGGCGAAGCCTTGTCGGCAAAGTCTGCGGCCCAGCCAGTTGCCGCCCTGGAGAAGTCAGCCTCACCGAAACCGGCAGAGAAAAAGGAAGAGAAAAAGCCGGTCGCGGCGTCGGCTCCGGCGCCCGCCGCTCCGCGGCCTTCGGCTGTGGAGCCAGCAGAGGAAGGAGATGAGGAAACTCGATCTTCCCCGCTTGTCCGCAAGATCGCGCGTGAGCATGGCGTGAGTCTTTCGCAGATTTCCGGCACGGGACTGGGCGGCCGCATCACCAAGCAGGACATCATGGCCTTCATCGAGCGCCCTTCCGCTGCGCCGAGCGCTTTTTCGACTGCCACGCAGCAGCCCGCATCCGCTCCTTCGCGCCCTGCTCCTGCCCCCCCTGCGGCAGCCTATCCCGGCGATCTCGTTCCGCTCACCAACATGCGGAAGATCATCGCTCAGCGCATGATCGAGTCGCGCCGCACCAGCGCCCACGTCCACTGCATGTACGAAGTAGATTTCACCCGCATCGTTAGCCTGCGCGCGAAACACAAAAACGGCTTCGAGCAGCGCCACGGCGTCCGCCTTACTTTCATGCCATTCTTCGTGCGTGCCGCCATCATCGCGGTGCAGCAATGGCCAATCATCAATGCTTCACTCGAAGGCGAAAACATCCGCTACCATCGCAACATCAACGTCGGTATCGCCGTCGCTCTTGACTGGGGACTCATCGTGCCCGTCCTCAAGAACGCCGCCGATCTCAACTTCCTCGGCCTGCAACGCGGAATCACCGACCTCGGCGAGCGCGCTCGCAGCAAGAAATTGAAACCTGAGGATGTTGAAGGCTCCACTTTCACCGTCACCAATCCGGGCCAGTTCGGCGCGGTGTTCGGCCTGCCCATCATCAATCAGCCTAACTCCGCCATCATGGGCGTGGGCGGAATCACCAAGCAGCCGCTGGTTATCACCGACAAGGAAGGCAATGATTCCATTGCCATCCGCTCAGTAGTTCACCTAACGCTGGGCTACGACCATCGCCTCATCGACGGCGCAGTCGCCGACCAGTTCATGGCGCTGGTGAAAAAGACTTTGGAGAATTGGAGCGAAGAAGTCGGCTAGCTGGCTGACACAGTCGGCTGCGGAGGGGCAGCGGGCGGCTGCTTGCACCAGGTCGAAGCGTTCAGGCACTCCACGGTGCCGTCGATGATTTTCGAAATCCCGTCCCTGAATTGAGCGGGATTAACGATCTCTCGCGCCGCAACCGCGTCGGTCATTGCCAACGCATTCTGCAAGAACGACATTGCGGCATCTTTCTTGTCGGCCCCCGGCTTGGTGCCTGCGTTCGACGCCAGCGCTACGTTCAGCGCTCTTCCCGCTCCTAGCGTCACATCCAATGTTCCCGCTGCCACCGCCGATCCACTCGCCGCCACAAACGCCGGCCACGTAATCACTAGCGTTCCTGCACCAGGAATCCCATTCGCCATGTAAACCGTATCGAGCACACTGGTCAGCGTGGGCCCGCTTTGAGGGGTCGGCGCAGCCCCGGCCGCGCGTGGAGACGGTTCTGCTCTTCTCGCCCTTGCGGCCAGGGCGCCTTCGCTCGCGGAATCCCCCACGCTCCACACCACGATCGTCACAACCAATACCCAATAAAAAACCCGCCCCACCGGGCGGCATCTTCGCAACATACTTCCTCCTCAAAATCTTTCTAAATCACCTATGTCTCCTAAATCACTCTAATCACTCTGCCACCTGAGCGTTGCAGTTGCCTTATCGCCCCTTTAAAAAGTCTTCCACGCTTTGCACATACACATCCGCGAAATCCGCCGCCGGCCGTCGTCGCTCAATCAAATCCATGCCATCTTTCAGCGTCCATCCCATTATTCCCAGCAGCGCCAGGGTCATCATCGGCGCTCGGTGCACGCCCGCCGCGCAGTGGACAAACAATTTCGTGTCATTGTCTTCGAGCGCCGCCAGCGCAAAGTCCACGCCCCGGGCGAACACCTCGGAGGACTTCGGCTCAAAGTCATCGTCGATCGGATTCCAGCAAACCGCAATCCCGTGTGGCTGCGCCAGCACCGTGTCGTCGAACTCGATTTGCATGTCGATGATGTGCGTCACCCCCGCGCGCGACACCGCTGCCATATTCTCCGCGTTCCAGATTCCGCCCCCGACCGCGATCCGGTCGGTTACCCATGTCATGTCCATCCTTGCCTTGCGCCTTGTCCCGCGGACACTCTTACCCGCGGCGTTATTCACTACTTCGATAATAGAGTCGTCACCTGCCGGAACTACTCCGACCAGCTTTTCCCGGCGCCCTTCGACTCTCGGCGAAACTGAAAGCGCAGGCACTTGCCATGCACCTTCGAAATATCCCCGCTTCATTCTATGGTATCCCCTGGATTCTTCGGCTTCCCCTCGCTCTGCGTCCTCAACTCTCCTTTGCCACTTTCTTCGTCAACGTCATTCGCCCTGCCGGCCGCCGTCTTCCCTGCCAACCCCCGACCCTCAGTGCATGCCGCTCTCGGTTCGGTCGGCAGGCCCACCCGTCTCAACAAACTCTCCGCCAGAGACTCTTCCCGCGCAGCCGGTTCCGCCGTCGCCGGATACACGCCCGCTAACTCCAGTAAATATTTCGCTGTTGCCAGTTGCCCGGTTTTCGCAACTTCAATCATTCCCCTCGCAATGTCTTCCCCCGCGTCCTTCACCAGATTCGCCATGCCAGCCCGCACTATCGCGACATCCCTCGATTCCTTCGCCTCCGCCACTCCCGCCTTTGAGGACTCCATCTTCGCCTCATTCCCCTGTTTATCGCTATCCACTGCCTCATCCTCCACAAAACCACAGACCGGCCTCTGCGGTCATACGCCTTACCCCAAAAATACGAAAGGCGCGCTTTTCAGCGCGCCTCACGTATTGCTTATAACTTAATCTTATAAACCCATTATATCACATTGCTAAGGGGCTTTGGGACATTTTTTGAGATTTATTTTCTCCACGTTTTCAATCACTTGAACAAGACCAATCCTCTTCTCCCTCTTGACAACTTTTTCCACAAAAAGTTACGGTTCGTTTTTTGGCGATTCACACAGCCCCCTGGTTCGTCGTTGGCACCCGATCGAGCATATCTGCCTCCAGAAATGCCTGGCTCAATTCGTCAATCAGATTCGGCAAACGGCGCTCGATCGTCTTGCGGTCGCATTGCAAAATCCTTGCCGCTGCCCCGTGATCGTATTCTTGCAGCACAATTCGCGCCACGATCTTCCGGTCGAAGCTCGGCAGTCGGTCCAGAAGCCGCTCCACATCGTGCAGAAAAATTACTCGCGCCTCGAACGTTGTTGCTGTGTACGCAGAGATTTTCGCCCGAAACAACTCCCGCCCCAGCAAGGACGGCAATCGCCCGGCCTCCAGCGACCACCGCATGTAGCGCCGCAACAACGACGTTGTCTTTTTCCGGTATAGCCACAGGTCCGGATCGCGATTCCAATCCTCTTCTCCACTCGCTTCCACATCCCTTGCGAATGGCATCCGCCGCGGAAAATCATCTGTCGGCGTCTGTTGCCACCGCGCGTTACCCCCACAAGACTTTCCCACTGGCCCCACATAGGTCTGCGGCGCTCTTTCCTGCCTTGTGGTTGCGCCATCGGCCGAGACTCGTTCGTCCGCCTGTGTCGCGATCCAATTGATAAACCCGCTCATGCCGCACCTCCGGTTGTGTTCAGGTCGATAACCTCTAATTCGCCATCCGCGTCCATCGAGGAGGGAGGCAGTTCCTCCATCTCGCGCGAGCAGTTCAAGCAATAGATCTGTCCTCCCCCCACTGGACGCAGCCACAATCCTCCGCAGCGTTCGCAATATTTCAGCTCCAGCGCTTCTTCATTCGCAGTTTTGCTTCCTGTTGCCTTGGTTCGCATTGTTCCTCCACGCTCCACGGGCGCTCGCAGCACAAAAAAGCCCTGCGCCAGTCGCCGTTAAAACCACAACGGAGGCTGAACACAGGGCTCGTTTCTTTTTACGATGGCCTGCTTGAGCTATTTAATTGTTGGATCGCTGGGGGATTTACATTGTCTGCGAGCCCATATCTCAATCACTGGACTCCTTGTTTTCTATTGCCTTTCCTTATTAAGGCCTGGAACTCGCCTCACGCTGCCGAAAAAACCCTTCCTCATAGCCCGATTTCAACACTTGGCCGTTTTGCACAACCACGCTGACCCGGCCGCTGAAGTGCAGCGCCTTCAACAAGTGTTCCATGGCCGCGGATAGCACCTCGGCTGCCCGCACCTTTCGCCGAAATTCGACAAAGTTCTTTTCTTCGTTGCAGTTATCCATGGGTGCTGGTCCTACGGAAGAAGTTGGGTTATACGATGTCGCAATCGTATAGCTCATAATTTTCTCCGTCAAGGTCGTAATACCACTTGGGCTGTGGAAAACTGTTTACGATTAGCGTAGGGCTATAGCCTGCGTGCTATACTCCAAGCCATGAAATTCCGAGTGCTGCAAGATAACCTCCGCAATACTCTTTGGGAGCGCATCGAGGAAGGCGATCTGACCGGCCTCCGTCTGGCACAACAGACTGGCTTTAAGCAGGCTCACATCTCCAATTTCTTGAATCGCAAACGCGGTTTAAGCCTCGAGGGCATGGACCGCGTGCTGGCCGTACAGCACCTCTCTGTCCTCGATCTGCTCGATCCCTCCGAAGTCAACAAGCGCGCTTCGATACTGCCTCCCAGCAATGACGAATTCCAGAACGTCCTCCTCACCGACGGAGCCATCGCCGCCACCCATCCCCTGCTCACCAGCATGCACGTCAAGGAAATTTTGAAATTCAAGAAAAGTTTTCTCAAGAAGTTGAAAGCCGAAACCGAAGGAGATCGGGAACAGTGGGAGCGCTTTGTGCTCATTAAAGTCGACGGCCGCGAGGGCATGAGTATGTACCCGCGCCTGCTTCCCGGCGCCACTCTCCTCATCGACCGTCACTACAATTCTCTCAAGCCCTACCACAAGGGCGAGTTCAACATGTACGCTGCCCTGAAAAACGACACTTGCACCGTGAAGTATGTCGAGAAGGCCGGCAATCAGTTAATTCTGCGCCCCCACAACCAGGCGTATCCCATCGAAGTCTTGACCATGGACGACGGCAAGTCGCCATCCGATTACCTCGTGGGCCGCGTTTGCCATGTCGGAATCGAAACCTAGCTACAGGTTTTATTCTCCCATTTCTCGGCTCTTCGCCCTGTCATTTTCGTTCGTGCCGAAAACAATCCACAGTACGAAAATTGGTGGCCGAAGACCGGACTCGGCCTTCCTCATTCTTCGCCAAGGCTATCAAACATTTTCCAGAGTGTGTCTGCCGTCGCCCGGTAGATCAGGTATCCGCTGCCCGCGTCGTTGGTCTCGCGAAACAACAACTCTCCGCGCCCGTCTCCATCTGCGTCTACCACGTCAATCAGCTCCAGCCGCGGAGTTACGTCCAAATGAAATTTGTCGGTCACCCCGGAATAAAGTTTCCGCACGTTGCCGTAAATATCGGTCCTCGCTACGATCGTCACGTTATACAACTCCGGCAGGGTGGTCACTGCCGGCGCTGTTGATGGCAGGCGCGCATCCGCGCTCAGAATCATCACGGGCTGATCATTTTTCCACACATCGAAGGCGCGGAATTGAACGTTCTCAAACACCGGCTCCTGCTGTTTCGCCGATTTATGAACCGCTGTACGGGCCTTCACGCCGCTCGCCTTCACCGCAGGCTTCGCCGGAATGATTCCCTTTTCCCGGTTGCTCACATAATTCAGCACATCATCCCCCGCCAGCCCCAGCATCTGTTTGCGGCGTTCATCCTCGTCGCCTTCCTTCCAGAAAAACTTGTATGACTGCGGCTCCGGTCCACCCGCATCGGAAATCGCCGGCACCAGTTGCAACGGATCCGGTGCACCGCCGCCCGCAGCTGGCGTGGCCTTATCCGCTTTGGTCACGGTCTCATCTTCTGCGTCGTCAGGCGCTTCTTCGGTAGGCTTGCCTCGGCGCAGCGCGGGACGATAGTAATTCGCCGCTCCTTGGCCTGCTGCTTCACCTTGACCCGCAGAAACCTGAGCTGTCGAAGCTTGACTCGCCGACCCTTGTCCCGCCGGCCCTTGATTCGCCGGCGCTTGATTCGCCGGCGCTTGAGAAGATTGCCTGGGCGCTGCTTGCCCTGGTGTCGTCGATTGCGTCTGCCCCTTGGCGCTCGGTTCCCCAGCCTTGTCGGAGGGACTCGAAGTCGAGGCAGAGCTTGAGGCTTTCTGCCCATCTTTCCGGGAATCTCCGCCTCCAGAAGCTCCGTTTCCCGATGGCGAACCCGGCGGGATTGTCCCAGGCTTCCCCGCCGATCCCGATCCCGCACCGGTTGCGCCGCCGGAAGTCGATCCGGCGCTCGCGTCCGCAGGAGCCGTTGACGTTGACTGTGATTCTCTCCCCCTGGTCAACCGCGGTGGTGCGTCATCGCTATTGTCCAGCCCTATTGGCTTGTCTTCTGCTCGGTGTGTAGTTTTCGCAACTGTGGCTCCATTTAGAACGTAAGAACCGGCGCCCACCCATGGGCTCGTGCTGTCGGGATTCGTGTTGTGCAGCGCTCCTCTTACCGTGAACAACCCCTGCGACTCTCCCGCCCGCTCCACCTCATACACCGTCCCGCCCTCCAACGCCATCGGCACCGGATCAGCCTTATAAGCGCTGGCATCATAAAATTTGCCGTCGATTAGAATCGCGACCGGGATCAACGCCCCCTTGCCCTTGCTATTCAGCTGCAACAGTCCCACGGCTCGCGGTTCTTTTTCTTTTTTCGTCTTCTTGCTCGGAACAGGCCTCTCCCGCGGCGCCTCCTCAGGGCGCTTCAGCTCCGGCATTTGCCCAGCGCTTCGGGAGGGTCGCCCCAATAACAGCGCCAGAAGGACGATGACGACCGACCCCAATCTGCGGTATAAAAACCTTCTGGACACAAGTCGTCCCAGCTTTGGCTCCGCCAACCCAGAACCGCTGGACGCCTCGTCCAATCCTGACTTTTCAAGAAACGAGATGCTCATGAGTATCGATATCAATATCAATGTCAATGATAAGGCCCCGGAGTTCACTCTGCCGGACGAGAACGGAAAAGAAGTCTCCTTGAAAAGTCTTCGGGGTAAAGTCGTAGTGCTCTACTTCTATCCTCGCGCCGATACGCCGGGATGCACCGTCGAGGCCTGCGAATTTCGCGATACCTACAAACAGATGCAGAAAACCGGCGCCGTGTTACTCGGCATATCCCCGGATACGTCCAAAGCCCAAAAGAAATTTCAGGACAAATTCAAGCTTCCGTTTTCCCTGCTGGCCGACGCCGACAAAAAAGTCGCCAATGCCTTTGGCGTGATGAAGGAAAAAAATATGTACGGTAAGAAAATCATCGGCGTGGTCCGCACCACCTTCATCATCGGCCCAAACGGCAAAATCCAACATATCTTCCCCAAAGTAAAGCCCGAAGGCCACGCCCTCGAAGTCCTCGCGTATCTGAAAGAATCCGCCAAGGACGCGGCATAGCGGGGTGCGGCGTAGCGAAGTCCGGCACCCGTCGCCTCCAGCCCCACCCGAGACCATCCGTCCGCTGAATCGCGCGTTCTTCGCCCGCGGTCCCCGCCGAGTAGCTCGCGAGCTACTCGGCAAGGTTCTGGTTCGAGACAGTGAAAACCCGCGCCTCGCCGCTCGCATCGTCGAGGTCGAAGCCTATCTCGGCGAAAAGGATCCCGCTGCACACGCTGCCGCCGGCAACACCGCCCGCACTTCGGTCCTGTTCGGCCCGCCCGGCTATGCTTACGTCTATTTCATCTATGGCAACCACTATTGCCTCAACGTTTCCTGCGAGGGGGAAGGCAAGGCAGGCTCGGTTCTTTTCCGCGCGCTCGAACCGCTCCTGGGTATCGATCAAATGGCTCTCGCCCGCAACATCGTCGTCCAAGGCCTTCGCGATCTTCCCAAACTCACCAGCGGTCCCGGACGCATGGCCGAAGCCTTCGGCATCACCCGCCTCCGCGACAATGGTTGCGATCTCACTTCCCCATCGTCCGGCCTATGGATCGGAGAGGACGGCTTTCGCGCCCGCAACATTCAAATCACTCGCCGCATCGGTATCACCAAAGCCGCCGAGCATCCCCTGCGCTACATCCTCGCGGGCAACGCCTTCGTCTCCCGAGTCCCTTCCCGTCGCAAATCCTGATGTCAGGAAAATGCTTGATGGGCAACAGCCGCCCTCGCCTGTCAGTCGAGCGCAGCTCGACCTCACCTCTCTATCTCGAATAGCAGAGGCCGAACTCCGCAGCAGCGTATTTGACAAATGGGTGTAGACTGTCCCCCGGGTCAAATCGGCCGGAAGCCGCACGCACTAAGCCATTTGCCCTTCAGCGATTCCGAAGACGCGGCGTGATCAACCATGGTGCGATGAAACGCTTCCTGTTTTTCACGGCATCCCTCCGACGGAACAAATCATCTATTGAAATAGGAATGTGCATGCGCCGGCTCGCTGCATTTCGTCTCGCCGTATTTTTACTGGTAGCTCTCGGCGTCGCCCCGCTGTCGCGGGCACTCGAAGGGGCCCCCGTCCGCTCCGATGCTGCAACTGTCCCCGCAAATATTGTGGTTGGCTTCGTCGGCGGTTTCGTCAAGCGCGATAATCCGCACCATGGCCCGGTCCAGCTCGCAAAACGACTCCGGCATTCCATGCCTCGCGGCGCCTATATTCAAGTCTTTGAAAACCGTCACCGCAAGCGCGCTTACAGCGCGATCCTCCGCCACCTCGATACTAACCGTGACGGCGTTCTTTCCCCCGAAGAGAAATCCCAGGCTCGCATCATCTTGTTCGGTCAAAGTTGGGGTGCTTCCGCGGCGGTGCTCCTCGCCCGCGATTTGCGTCGCCAAGGGGTTCCGGTTTTACTTACCGTTCAGGTCGATAGCGTCGCCAAACTGTGGCAGAACGATTCCGTCATTCCCGATAACGTCGCCGAGGCCGTAAATTTCTATCAGCCTCACGGCTTCATCCACGGCCGTCCTCAGATCATCGCCGCCGATCCCGCTCGAACCGATATCCTCGGAAATTACCGCATCGATTATCATAAAGTTCCGGTCGTATGCCCCGAAGCCTCCTGGTTCGATCGCGTCTTTACTCCCGATCACATGCAGAGTGAGTGCGACCCCCGCCTCTGGTCGCAAATTGAAAACATCGTTCTGCAGCAGTTATCCCTTAACGATACTTCCGCAAAAACTTCCGCCCAGCTTCCCGCCGTTTTCAATCCGCAACCCTGAACAGCCGTGAGCGATCGATTGCTGCTCGACTCCTTCGCAATCCTCGAACCGCGTTCACGCAGACGCTCCATCCAGCACGATGTTGTCGATCAGGCGGGTCCTCCCTACCAATGCCGCGACCGCCACCAGCGCTCCGCGCTCCACCCGTAGGACCGGATCCAGACTGTCCGGATCTACGATTTCAAAGTAATCGACTTCAACCGATTTCTCTCGCGCAATTTCCTCGCGCCCGAGGGCCGCCAGCTTGGCCGCATCTCGCTCCCCCGCCGTCCAGACTTTCTTCACCCGCAACAGCGAACGGTAGAGAACCAGCGCATGTTTTCTCTGTTCCAGATCAAGATAGGAGTTTCGCGAACTCATCGCCAGGCCGTCGGCCTCCCGCACAATCGGGCAAGCAACAATTTCCACCGGAAAGTTTAGGTCCCGCACCATGCGGCGAATGATTGCAACTTGGGCGGCGTCCTTCTGCCCAAAGAAAGCCGCAGCCGGCTCCACAACGTGAAAAAGCTTGGCCACCACGGTGGTCATCCCGCGAAAATGCCCCGGCCGCGAACGCCCGTCTAGCTTTTCACTCAGCCCTTCCACGGCTAACCAGGTCACCGTCCCCGCCCCATACATCTCTTCCACCGGTGGCGCAAAAACCAGTTCCACGCCTGCCTTTTCAAGCAGCGCGCCGTCGCGTTCGAAGTTTCGCGGATATTTGTCAAAATCTTCGTGCGGACCAAACTGTATAGGGTTCACAAAGATCGAGGCTGCCACAACCTTGCACGACTCCTTCGCCGCCCGCACCAGCGATAAATGCCCTTCATGAAGCGCTCCCATGGTGGGCACAAATCCCAGTCGTTTGCCGCCGCGCCGCGCCGCGCGACATGCCGCCCGCATCTCTTCAATACTGTTGCAGATTTTCATCTACGCAGATTTTCGTTTAAGGGAATTTTCGTTTACAAGGATCGACGATCCAGGTCAGCTTGAGGGAATCCATCGGATAGCCACCTGCGCTCCTCGAAGCTCGCCTTCAACAATGCCTCGATTGCGCCGCAGTTCTATTTTGTCCAACTCCGGGGCTGACGGTTTTTCATCCACCAGAACCGCAACTGCCCGCCCATAAGGCCAAGCTGTGGCCGGCAATTGCGCCAACGCCTCCAAAACTTCTCCCGGCTTCAGTATCTGTTCTTCATTGGCGGTAATGTCGGTAAGCAGGCCCACCCGGTCCACGCGGATTACCAGATATGGATTGCCCCAATGTTTGGTCTCTTGCAAAGCAGGATACTTCGAAGCATCGGCAGGTGGAATCGATCGCAGCACAGTAGCCGCGTCTCGCGCGGGTACTTTGTTTTGTCGCGCACAGGCCGCCAATCCTGTCACAAGAATAAACAGCAGCACCGATCCGCAGCGGATACGCGCTTGTTTCCGCCAGAGAACAGGAATCACCGCACCACCACGGGAACGTCGGTCTTTACCGCCCAAACCAGCGCCACCACCCATCCGATCATCGTCCATCCCAGGAAGAAATTCAGCACAATGATTCCCATGATGTCCCGCTTGCTCCGCGCCAGCGCAATGATCGACGGCAGAAAATACATCACAAAGACAAATCCGAAAAACGGAAAGAAAAACGCAGGCAAAAGGTGCGTCATAAAAACCCTCCCGGTCCTAGCCTAGCACTATCGCGTCTGGAGAGGCGTGCGTACCGAGTACCCAGTGCTCAGACCGGAATCCAGTCGCTTTTCTAGGTGCTGGGTACCAGGTACTTCTAGCGTTGCATCGCCCGCTTCCGCGCCAGCACAGTGTCCAGCCCCGCCTTGGTCTCTTTGGGCAGATGATACGACTCTTCATCGGACGGATACTGTAGCGCTTTCACATCCGCGCAAAATGCCCGCACTGCCCGGCTGATCAACTCCGAAGCATCGCCGTAGCGCCGCACAAACTTTGCCGGAGCCGCGAACGTCAGATTCAAAATATCGTGAAACACCAGCACTTGGCCATCGCATTCCGGACCAGCCCCAATCCCGATTGTCGGCGTACCCACCTCCGCCGTAATCATCGCCGCCACTTCGCGCGGAATCCCTTCCAGCACAATGCAGGCCACGCCCGCCCGATCCAACGCCACAGCATCGCGCATAAGTTGTTCGACGCCGTTCAGGCTTTTTCCCTGCACTTTATATCCGCCCATCACATTCACCGACTGCGGCGTCAACCCAATATGCCCCGCCACGGGAATTTCCGCGTCAATGATTCGGCGAATCAGGTCAGCGCGCTTTTCACCGCCCTCGATCTTCACCACCTCCGCCCCGCCTTCTTTCACAAACCGCGTGGCGTTGCGCAGCGCCTCATCCGCATCGACCTGATAGGACCCGTACGGCATATCGGCCAGCAGCAGCGCTCGCTTCACCCCGCGGCGCACCGCCTTCACGTGGTGCAGCATCTCGTCCATCGTGACCGAGAGCGTGTTCTCATAACCAAGGATGGTTTGCGCCAGCGAATCGCCCACCAGAATCATCTCGACGCCGCTTTCATCCATCAGGCGCGCCGTCGCGTAATCGTAGGCAGTCAGACAAGTAATCGGTTCGTGACGGAGTTTCTCTTCCCGCAGAGTTGCGGTCGTGACCTTCTGGCAGCGCCCATCATGGGGGTGCCCGGTCGGGGTGACACTCATCTTTTCCTCCAGTGCCCCTCCGGCTCGGCCGGATAGAGCCTGTCCGCATCTTCTCGGATGCTCAAAACATTGTAGTCGCAAAACAACACTGAGTCGACAGGGTTTTTCGACGATTTAGCGGAATCTGCTCTCAGCCATCGATCGCTAAGACGATCCTCAAGCCCCCACTGCCTCCTGCCCTCCCAGCGGCAAAAAGTATTGCGTCCCCTTGATCGGTTCGCTGACCTTGCGCAGAAGCTCCTGCAGATCTTCATTCCGATCCACAAAATCAATGTCCGACGTATTTACAATCAGCAGATCCGATGACGTGTAATGAAAAAAGAAGTGCTCGTAAGCCTTCACCACTTCTTCTAGATAATCGTCGCTCACCGCTCGCTCGCCTGGCGCGTTTTTTTTCTTCAGCCGCTTCTTCAGCACCTCAGGCGTCGCCTGCAAATAAATGACCAGATCCGGCGTCGGTAATTGCTCCCGGAAGTGATTGTAGTAACGGTTGTAGGTATCAAGTTCCTGATCGGTAAGATTAAGGCAGGCGAACAGTTTGTCTTTTTCGATAATGTAGTCGGCCACCACCGTTTTCTGCGAGTGCGCACCCAGGTCGAGCGCCTGCAACTGTTCGAAGCGCCGCACCAGAAATGCAAATTGCGCCTGAAACGCCGCGCCCCGCTCCCCTTCGTAAAAAGCGCCAAGAAACGGATTCGTCTCCGGCTCCATCACCCGCTGCGCATTCAGCCGCTCCGCCAGAATTCGCGCCAGCGTGCTCTTGCCGACTCGTATGGGGCCTTCCACAGCAAGGTATCGGGGCAGCTCGAAGAGATTAGCCATGGTCTCGCACTAGGATCTCGCAATATTTCGGAATCCGCAGCATATCTCGGATAACGCCGAGTGGCAATTGCGCGAAGAGTTAACCCTTGATGGATGGCCGCCGATTGCTCACGGTCTGCCCGCAATGTTTCACCGAATTCCAAATCAACGCAGCCCAATGAAGTTCAATCAGAAATCAGCAATCACCCATTACAATGCTGCCATGCTCGGCTACGTCATCTCCGGCACCGCTCTCTCCGCGGCGGTCACGGCGGGTTACCAGTCCATGGCGCCGACCGGGCAATGGTACGGAAAAACTTTCAGCCGCTCGTCGCGCCGCACTCGCCAGATCGCCCTCACCTACGACGACGGACCCAACGACCCCCATACCCAGCGCCTTCTTGAAGTCCTTGCCCTGCACGGCATCCATGCGACTTTTTTTCTCATCGGCCGCCACGTGCGTCAGCATCCGGAGATCGCCCGAGAAATTGTCCAGGCCGGCCACGTCGTCGGCAATCACACCTTCACCCATCCTCTTCTCATATTCAAAACCGAAACGGAAATCCGGCAAGAACTCTCCCAATGTAAATCCGCACTCCAGGATGCCGTCGGCCAACATTCCAATCTCTTCCGTCCTCCCTTCGGCGGACGCCGCCCCGCCGTTCTCCGCATAGCCCGCGAACTCAACTTCGAACCGGTCATGTGGAACGTCACCGGCTATGACTGGAACGCCCCGCCTGCCGCCGTAATCGAACGCAAGGTCGCCAGGCAAATTCGCGGCGGCGATGTCGTCCTCCTCCACGATGGAGGCCACAAACAAATCGGCGCCGACCGCTCGCAAACCGTCCTCGCCACCGCCAGTCTAGTCACGCGCTACAAAACCCAAGGCTACGAATTCGTAACCCTCCCGCAGATGATGGATCGGCCAATCCTGTAATTGATTCGGGTGGCGACTTTGGGTCTCGACTTTGGGTGGTGACTCGGAGAGGGGACTTTGGCGGTCGACTTTGGGTCTCGACTTTGGGTGGCGACTCGGAGAGGGGACTTTGGCGGTCGACTTTAAGTGGCGACTTTGGGTGGCGCAGCGCTTTCAGCGCTGCGATGACGGCCCCTGTTGATTCCGGGCTTTAGCCGCTGGGGCCGGCAACACATGTCATCCTTTCATCGCCGCAAACGCCCGCTTTGCCGCTGCAATCGTCTGCTGCACATCCTGCTCCGTATGCGTCGCCCCCAGAAATGCCGCCTCATATTGCGACGGCGGCAAATACACTCCGCCATCCAGCATCGCCCGAAAAAACTTTCCGAACGCCTCCGTGTTCGACTTCGAGGCCGACTCCCAATCCGTCACCGGCCCCGCCGTAAAAAACCACGTAAACATCGACCCCACGCGGTTATGGCATAGCTCCACGCCCGCGTCTTGCGCCGCCGCTGCCACCCCCTCCACCAGCTCGCCGCTCAACTTATCGATCTGCGGATAAATCTCCTGTTTCTGATCCCGCAAATGTTTCACCATCGCGCCTCCCGCCGCCATCGCCAGCGGATTTCCTGAAAGCGTTCCCGCCTGGTACATCGGGCCCAGCGGCGCCACCAGATTCATAATCTCGTCGGACCCGCCGTACGCGCCCACCGGCAAGCCTCCCCCAATGATCTTGCCCAGCGTCGTCAGGTCAGGACGAATGTTGTAAAGCTCCTGTGCTCCGCCGAAAGCCACGCGAAATCCCGTCATCACCTCGTCGAAAATCAGCACCGAGTTTTCGCGCTCCGTAATCAGTCTCAATCCCACCAGATAATCGTCCGCCGCTGGAACGCATCCCATGTTCCCCACGATCGGTTCCACAATCACGCACGCAATCTGATGCTTGAATTTCTGGAATGCGTACTCCACCGCCTTAATGTCATTGAAGGGCAGCGCCAGCGTGAATTGTATGAACTCTTCCGGAACTCCCGCCGATCCCGGAATCCCCAGCGTGGCCACGCCCGAACCCGCTTTCACCAGCAGAGAATCCGAGTGCCCGTGGTAGCAACCCTCGAATTTCACAATATATTTGCGTTTGGTATAAGCCCGGGCCAGCCGAATTGCGGACATCGTCGCCTCGGTTCCCGAACTGACGAAGCGAATTTTCTGCATCGACGGAAATGCCACCTGCACCAACTCCGCCAGATCCGCCTCTGCAGGCGTCGACGCTCCAAAGCTGGTCCCGTTACAAGCCGCGCCCACAATCGCATCCAGCACATCGGGCGCCGCGTGGCCAAGAATCAGCGGTCCCCAGGATCCGACATAATCGATGTACTCATTCTCATCTGCATCCCAAATATGGGAGCCCTTCCCACGCACAATGAATGCAGGATCGCCGCCAACCGAAGCAAACGCGCGTACCGGCGAGTTCACTCCGCCCGGAATCATGCTTTCCGCTCTTTGCTGCAAACGCCGCGACTGCTCGATCTTTCGCGAAGTTGTGGACGGCATCGAGTGCTCCTGCTACGAAATTTATTCGGCTCGCTTCCCGGCTAATCCGATTCGACTACGCGACCGATAACTATACCAGCGGCCCAACCGAACAAATTAATCTGATATTCACGATTTTGCCATCACCTTGCAACATCGCCCACATACCGTAAGTTCACCACGTTACCCTTCTAACCGGGAGGGTTCAGGGACGGCTTCGGGGGCTCCGGGCTGTCCTTTTTTACTTCTTCCCGCAGTTCAGGCCTCAATCTGTAACATCCCTTTAATTGACCGCTGGGTGATTTGGTTTACATTCCCTACATCGTCCATCGGCAGCCTCGAATACCGGCATTCAGTTGAAGCTGCCCGTTTAGTTAACCATGGTTAACTAATTGTGGTATATTTGCGTTAAATATGGCGGCACGGCGAAGCTGTACTTCTTGCAATTCGGTTCGGGACGTATTCCGCCAGTGCCAGGCGTTGCCGCTGATGCTGATATTGACGCAGATGACCGCCCTGGTTTGCGCAATCCCAGCCCGCGCCCAACTGTCCGACGCACCCTCAGCCGTTCAGTCTGCTACCCCCCAGAATCCTGCGTTGGAAGCGTCAGCCACTATTCCCGCGCCGCCCGCAGACGACCCAGAGGCGATGTTCCCTCATTTCAAAGACACCCGTGTCTGGCTGTCAGGCCAGGCAAATTTTATTTTCCAGACTCATCCCCCGTTCCACGCTCTTTACAGCGGCCCGCACAGCCTTAGCGCCAACTACGAGAAGGCCACGTCTCGTGTCATGACGCTCTACACCGGCGTTCGCCTCGATAACTCAACCGAACTTCTGGTCGATATTGAAGAGGCTGGCGGCGCCGCTCTCACCCAGGGATTCGGCCTCGCCGGCAACACCGATCTCGATATCGTCCGCAATCCGCTCCTCAGCAAGTCGCCCTATCTGGGGCGCGGAATGATTCACAAAGTATTCGCTCTCAGCAAGGATAAAATCGAGAACCAGCGCAGCTTTCTCTCGCTCTTCGACGAACTTCCCCGTCGCCGCCTCGAACTCCGCTTCGGTAAATTCACCCTGCCCGATTTTTTCGACATCAACTCCGTCGGCTCCGATACCCATCTCCAATTCAACAATTGGACGGTCGACAACAACGGCGCATGGGACTATGCCGCCGACACTCGTGGCTACACCGTCGGCCTTACTGCCGATTATGAAGATCGCAACTGGGGATTTCGTTTCGCCGAAGCGCTCATGCCGAAAGTCGCGAATGGAATCGATCTGGTATGGAAGCCCTGGCAAGCCCACGCCGAAAACTACCAATACGAATTACGCCACGGCATGCTCCCCAAAAAAGACGGAGCAGTCCGTCTTTTAGCCTTCACCAATTATGCCAACATGGGCATCTATCATGACGCCATTGCAAACTTCGAAGCTGGCCTGACGCCCGTTCCGGAAATTACCGCCCATCCCTGGCACATCACCCGCAAATATGGATTCGGCATCAACCTGGAACAAAATCTCTCCCGCTACCTCACCGCCTTCGGCCGCTTCGGCTGGGATAACGGCAAGACTGAATCCTTCGCCTACACCGAAGTCGATCAAACCTTCGCCGGAGGCCTCGGCGCCAGCGGCGCCTGGTGGCGTCGCAAGCAGGACCGTGCCGGCATCGCCCTGGTCACCAACGCCATCTGCAAAGATCACCAGACTTACCTCGCCGATGGCGGCCTCGGCTTTCTCCTCGGCGATGGCAAACTCAATTACGGCCGCGAAAATATCGTCGAGTCCTACTACACCGTCCACGTGTATCGCGGCATTTATCTCGCGCCCGGCATCCAGCACATCGAGAACGCTGGCTATAACCGCGATCGCGGCCCCGTCCTCGTCCCCACCTTCCGCGCCCACATAGAGTTCTAAATGACGCCCAGCAAGAAATAACGTGGGAGGGCAAGATATGAAGTGTGGGAAATCAAGAGATGAAAAGTGGGGAAATCAAGAAATGAAATGTGGGGACAGCCGCCCTCGGCTGTCCGTCGAGCGCAGCTCGACCTTATCTCTCCACCTCAACTCCCAACTTCTACTTCTCCACTTTCACACCTTTCCAGAACGCCACATACCCCTTGATCTGCTTCGCCGCATCCTTCGGCTGCGGATAAAACCACGCCGCCCCCGCATTCCGCTTCCCGTTCACTTCCACATCGTAATAACTCGCCGTGCCCTTCCACGGACACACCGAATGCGCGTCGCTCGCTTTGAAATATTCCTTCTGAATCGCATCCGGCGGAAAATACTGGTTGCCCTCAATCTCAACTGTCGCATTGCTTGCGGCCAGTGTTGCGCCTTCCCACGTTGCTTTTGCCATAATGCCCATATAGATTCCTACAAGGGCGATCGGTTTCAACGGTAGGGCGTGTAAAAAAGCACACCAGAAACCAGCTATATGTCACAAACCCTAAACCAAACTCGCTTCAACGGACACTCTATGGTCCGTCCCCTCGAACGTGTGTTGGTCTGCTCGCCTCGTACCGCGCGCTGGGATCAACCAGATCGCGTAGCCCGCTGGCAAGAGCTCGGCTTCCACCACGCTCCAAATTTCGCGATAGCTCAATCGCAGCACCAGGCCCTCTGTCGCGAACTGCAAATCTCAGGCGCGGAAGTCCTAGAGATGCCGCCCTCCCCGGATCTCTCCCTCGACGCCGTCTACACCCACGATGCCTCACTTCCCACCGACCGCGGCCTGATCGCGATGCGCCCCGGCAAGCCCAACCGCGTCACCGAAGGTCCGCTCCACGTTGCATTCTGCGAAACCCTCGGCATCCCACTTTGCGGCGCCATCGCCCCTCCCGCGACCACCGAAGCCGGAGACATCGTCTGGCTCGATTTCAAAACCCTCCTCATCGGTCACGGTTATCGCACCAACGCCTCCGGCATTCAACAAATGCGCGCCCTCCTCGCCCCCAGCAACATAGAAGTTTTATCGGCCCCGCTCCCTTTTGGCCCCGGCCCGTCTGCCTGCCTGCATCTGATGTCCTTAATCAGCCTCCTCAACGAAAACACCGCGCTGGTCGACCTGCCCTGGCTCTCAGTCGAAACCGTCGAACTCCTGAAGTCTCGCGGATTCCAATTCATCGAAATCGACTCGTCCGAGCGCGACACGCTCGCCTGCAACGTCATTGCACTCGGCAACAACCGTCTTCTCGCCATTGAAGAAAATCGCAGCACCAATGCCCGCCTCCGCCACGCCGGATTCGACCTCCGCACCTTCCCCGGCAGCGAACTCTGTATCAACGGTAGCGGCGGCCCAACCTGCTTGACCCGCCCTCTGCTGAGGCTGTAAGTCAGACATGCGGGATGGGTCTGCACTTTGCCTTTGGGTTTGCACTTTGCCTTTGGGTTTGCACTTTGCCTTTGGGTGGTGCAGCGCTTTCAGCGCTGCGATTGAGAGTCGCTTATCTCTCGCCGGCTTTAGCCGCCGGGGTTGCATTCCGCCGGTGAAACTAACCGGCTCAGTTCATCGGTCAAAGGAGAGAAGCGCAGCACAGGCGCAAGGAGTCGCCGATGAAACTTATCATCAAAACTGACGCTGCCGCTCCTAGCATGACATCAACTTGTGTGGAGGGGCGCCCCGCCCGCCTATACAGACAACCACCTCTAATGAATGTCTACCTCATCGACGGCACCTACGAACTCTTCCGCCACTTCTTCGCCGTGCCCTCGGCAAGAGATACCGACGGCCACGAAATCGGTGCCGTACGGGGGGTCCTGTTCTCGGTGTTGTCCATGATCGAAGCCGGTACAACGCATCTCGGCGTTGCCACCGATCATGTCGTCGAGTCCTTCCGCAACGACCTCTATCCTGGATATAAAACCAGCGAAGGCGTCCCTCCGGACTTGCTCTCGCAGTTTCCCATCCTTGAAGAAGCGCTGCAGGCCATGGGCGTCCTGGTTTGGCCCATGGTCGAATTTGAAGCCGACGATGCGTTGGCTTCTGCCGCCGCAAAGGCTGCTCAACATGAGCAGGTGCAGCAAGTCATCATCTGCACTCCAGACAAAGACCTCAGCCAGTGCGTTGTCGGCGCCCGCGTCGTTCAACTCGATCGCCGCCAGAACGCGCTTCGCGATGAGGCCGGAGTGGTCGCCAAATTCGGCGTGGAGCCTCCCTCCATCCCCGACTATCTCGCAGTAGTCGGCGACAGCGCCGACGGTTTCCCCGGCATCCCGGGTTGGGGTGCCAAAGCCGCCGCGTCGGTTCTGTCGCAGTTCCCCCGCCTCGAAGATATTCCCAAAGACTGGCACGTCTGGCCAGCTTCCATCCGGCGAGCCAAATCGCTTGCTGAATCATTATTGAATGAATGGGATAGCGCTCTCCTGTTCCGTACTCTCGCCACACTCCGTCCCGACGTTCCCGTGTTTCAAACCGTCGACGATCTCCGTTGGCTCGGGCCGCGTCCGGAATTCGCCCAGCGATGCCGGATGATGAAATCTCCCACTCTCTTCGATCGCGCCCAAGCCGCAAAACCACCGCAGGCTTAGAAAAAACCCGTGTGGAACGGGCGGCCTCGCCCGTTCGCCGAGCGCAGCGAGGCCGCTCTCTCCCAACTCTCGCCCCAGCACGAACCTGCTAAAATAATTCTGCATGCTTCTTCCCTTCGTTCGCGACCTCTTCGCGGACGTAGAAATGCTTCCCGCCTTCGTGCGTGTAGCCTCCCACCTGAAGGAGGGCACGGGGCGCGTTCGTGTCTCCGGCCTCATCCCCACCGCGAAAGCCCTGCTGCTCGTGCTCTTTCAGCGCTCGGCCCAACGTCCCGTCATCCTCGTCGTCAACGATAACCGCACCGTCGAAGAGTTAGTTCCCGTCCTTCGCGGATTCTGCGAGCTCACCGCCGCCAGCGATCCCGATTCCGTCATCGCTCTGCCGGCGCGCGACGTGCTCCCGTTCCAGAATCTCTCGCCGCATCCCGAACTCCAGGAAGAGCGCGCCACCGCTCTCTGGAAAATCGCAACCGGAGCTGCGTCCATCGTCGTCACTCCAGTCGCCGCGGCTGCGATCCGGCTCCGTTCCAGTGACTACTACACCGATCTCGCCCGCACCATCCGCCGCGGCGAATCTTTCGATCTCGAGTCCCTGCTCGCTCATCTCAACACCGTCGGCTACACCTCCACTGACGTCGTCGAAATGCCCGGACAGTACGCGGTTCGCGGCGGCATCCTGGACGTCTACTCGCCCGAAACCGACCGTCCCCTGCGCATCGAATTCTTTGGCGACGAAGCCGATTCCATCCGCAAATTCGATCCCACTTCGCAGCGTTCTTCCAATCCCGTCGACGAAGCCTTGCTGCTTCCCCTCACCGAAACTCCAGTCAGCGAGCATCTTCTCGCCGCAATCCACACCCGCCTCAGCGGCAAGCGCATCACCGGCAACGAAGAAATCCTGGAAGCCGCGGTCCGCGCTGGCGGCGTCAACGTCTTCCCTGGTTGGGAGTTCTATTCCCCCGTCGCCGGAGCCGAAAGCACCATCTTCGATCTCATGCCGCACGCCTCCGTTCTCCTCGACGAACCCGAACAACTTAATCAGGAATTCGACCGCTTCTGGACCCGCGTCGCCGAAGCCCACGAACGCAGCGGCGTCGGAAATCTGGTCCGCCCCGAAGATCTCTACATCTCCCCCGACGCCTGGTGGCAAAAAACCACCGCACTCCCCGGCGCCGATATCGAACATCTCGGTATCACCCGCGGGCTCGATGACAACTCCCTCACTTTCCTCACTCAGCCCTCGCCGCGTTTCCATGGCGCCGTTCCGGCCATGCTCGAAGAAGTCCAAAAACTCAACGCGGATGGCAAACGTGTCCTCTTCGCCGTCCCCAACATCGGTGAAGTCGAGCGCCTCGCCGACGTTTTCACCGAATACAACGTCTCCTTCAAACTCGGAAGCCGCACCCGCGGCGGCGAAAGCTATGCCGACGAAACCAGTTACTTCGCTGGCGAGATCTTCACCACCACCCTCGCCACCGCCTACATCCCGGATGGTGTCCTGCTCCCTGATGCCAATCTCACCGTCTTCGGCTCCCGCGATCTCTTCGACGAATCCGAATCCATCGCCGCGCGCCCGCAGCGTTCAAAATCCAAAGTCTCAGCCTTTCTCTCCGATTTCCGCGATCTCCAGGTCGGGGACTACGTTGTCCACGTCGAGCATGGCATCGGCCAGTATCAGGGCCTGAAGGAAATCAACCACGGCGACGGCCCCGCCGAATTCATGCTCCTCGAATTCGCCGAAGCCGCTCGCCTCTATGTTCCTCTCACCCGTCTCGACCTCGTCCAGAAATATCGCTCCTCCGAAGGCGCCAAGCCCGTCCTGAGTCATCTCGGTACGCAAGCCTGGTCAAAAACAAAATCTCGCGTGAAAAAGGCCATGAAAGACATGGCCGACGAACTCCTCAAGCTCTACGCCGAACGCAAAACCGCCGTCGGGCACTCCTTCCCGCCCGGCAACGAATGGTTCCGCGAATTCGAGGACGCCTTCGAATTTAACGAAACCGAAGACCAGGCCACAGCCATAAAAGATGTAATGCGCGACATGGAATCCGCCCAGCCCATGGATCGCCTGCTCTGCGGCGATGTCGGCTATGGCAAAACCGAAGTCGCCATGCGCGCCGCTTTCAAAGCCATCAACGACAACAAACAAGTCGCCGTCCTCGCGCCCACCACTGTCCTCGCCTTCCAGCACTTCGAAACCTTCAAGCAGCGCTTCGCCCCATTCCCCGTCACTATCGAAATGATTAGCCGCTTCCGCAGCCCGAAGCAGCAAAAAGAAATCCTGCAAAAAACCGAAGCCGGCACAATCGATGTCCTCATCGGCACCCACCGCATCCTCTCCCAAGACATCAAATTCTCCGACCTCGGCCTCCTCATCGTCGATGAAGAGCAGCGCTTCGGCGTCCGCCACAAAGAGCGCATCAAGCAAATGCGCAAACAAGTCGACGTCCTCACCATGTCGGCCACGCCCATCCCGCGCACCTTGCACATGTCTCTGATTGGTCTGCGGGATATGAGCGTGATCGAAACCCCGCCCAAAGATCGCATGGCCATCCAAACCGTCGTCGCCAGCTGGGACGAAAAACTAATCCAGTCCGCCATCGAACAAGAATTAGAACGCGGCGGCCAGGTCTATTTCGTCCACAACCGTGTCGACACCATCTGGGAAATTGCTGCCAAAATTCAAGCTCTCGTCCCGCCAGCCCGCATCATCGTCGGCCACGGACAAATGTCGGAGGGCGAACTCGAAAAAGTGATGCTGAAGTTCATGCACCACGAAGCCGATATCCTCGTCTCCACCACCATCATCGAAAACGGTCTCGACATTCCGCTCTGCAACACTATCCTCATCAATCGCGCCGATCGCCTCGGCCTCTCTGAGCTCTACCAGCTTCGCGGACGCGTCGGCCGCTCCAATCGCCGCGCCTACGCCTATCTCATGCTTCCGCCGGAAATCGAGCTCACCCCCATCGCCCGCCGCCGCCTCGCCGCGCTCAAGGAATTTTCCGATCTCGGCGCCGGTTTCAAAATCGCCGCCCTCGATCTCGAACTCCGCGGTGCCGGCAACATGCTCGGTGGCGAGCAAAGCGGACACATCGAAGCCATCGGCTTCGAGCTTTACACTCAGATGTTGGAACGTGCAGTAAGGGAAATGAAAGGCGAGTCCGCTCCTGACGAAGCCGAAACCCAACTCAACCTCGGCCTCAACATACGTATTCCGGGCAGCTATGTCCCCGAAGAAAATCAGCGTCTGCAAATGTACAAACGCGTCGCCCGCGTCGAGACCGAATCGCAGTTGAACGATGTTGGGGTTGAGCTGAAAGATCGCTACGGCCCGCCCCCGCCCGCCGTCCGCAACCTGCTCGACTACGCCTCGCTCAAACTTCTGTGCATGAAAGTCGGCGTCAACGCCATCGAGCGCAAACGCGACTCCGTCACCCTGAAATTTCAGCAGAACGCGTCCGTCGACCCTGAACAGCTCGCCCGCTTCGTCTCCGCCCAGCGCGGCGCGCAGTTCACACCCGATGGGCAACTGAAATTTGCTCTGCAAGCGACAGCAGCCGAAGAAGTCCTCCGCACCCTCCACACTATCCTGGAACAACTGGCAAACACCGAAAAGCCCCACAATGCCGCCCAGGCTCTGTCATCCTGACCCTCAAGCTTTGTCTCTAAATTGCATGTTTTAGTTCGGAGAACCGTTAAATTCTGTCGGTCCCAGCTTTGCCTGAATTGTTGCTGGGTGTGACGATTTCTGTTCAGTCGAATGTGCAACGTCTACAATGCATACGCCGGAAAGTATGGTCGGCTGGGTCAGACGTTTGCATCGAGCCAAAGAGAGAAAGAAGAGAAACAGAATGCGAAGCTTGAGGGTGGTAGCGTCCGTCGTCATTGTTCTTAGTGTCTATGCGCCCCAGCGAACACTCGCCGCGGCGGCGCCTACGGAGAGCCGGCATATTGTTATCGCCGCCAGCACCATGCTCGATGGCAGAGGTGGCACCCTCCACGACGTGCGCATCACGATCGAAGGATCAACTATCACCGCCATAACTCCCAATAACAAAGAGCCGGTCGATTACGACCTGCGCGGGCTCACAGTTTTGCCCGGCTGGATCGACGCACACGTACATATCACGTGGATTTTCGGCAAAGACGGCAAAAATGCGGGAACCGATGGCACATCCCAGGACGATGCCTACAAAGCCGCCTCTAACGCTTGGCTCACGCTGATGTCCGGCTTCACCACCGTGCAGAGCGTCGGCTCGCCAAATGATGTGCCTCTGCGGGATGCCATCGCGACCGGAATCCTTCCTGGACCGCGCATTCTCACTGCCGTTGAGCCACTCGAAGGCAAAGGCGAGGCCACCGGAACACCCGATGAAATTCGCGCGTTTGTCAGGAAACAAAAGGTCGCCGGCGCGGACCTGATCAAGATTTTTGCCTCCAAGTCGATCCGCCTCGGAGGAGGCATGACTCTGTCCCAGGATCAATTAAATGCAGCTTGTGACGAAGCCAAAAAGCAGGGGCTGCGCACTCTGGTGCACGCCTATAAAGACGCGGTGCGCGCGGCAACTCTGGCGGGCTGCACCGAAATCGAACATGGAACTCTGGCGGGCGACGACGATCTCAAATTGATGGCTCAAAAAGGCACGTATTTCGATCCTCAATGCGGCCTGGTGCTGGAGAACTACATGCTGAATAAAGACAAATATCTTGGCACGTCTGGTTACACCGAAGAAGGCTTCGCAGCTATGGAGAAGATCATCCCGCTCGACCACGAAATCGTGCAGCACGCCGCCATGACCCCGGGGCTGAAGATGGTTTTCGGGACCGATGCGGTCGCGGGCACGCACGGGCGCAATGCCGAAGAGTTCATCGATCGGGTACGCGATTGCGGCGTGAATCCCATGGCGGCAATGGTCTCGGCGAATTCGCTCGGAGCCGAAGCCATGGGATTGGGAGATCAGATTGGCTCGATCGCTCCGGGCATGCAGGCTGACATCATCGCGCTCGAGGGTGATCCGCTCAAAGACATCACCGCGGTTCGGCGAGTCGTGTTTGTGATGAAGGCCGGAGTCGTTTACAAGAATGCGGCGCGTGGTGCGGTCCCTGTCTATGCGGGCGTTCAGCCCTGAATCACAGCAGCCGATGGCCGATGTTCAAACCATCCGCTTTGCTCCGCGGTCATTGGGAAGAAGAGCTATTCAGCATCGGTATGATCGGCAGCACGATCTGCGATGGATGCTGCGCGTCGTGGTAGATCGTGTTGACCGCGATTGCCTGTCGTCGATTGTCATCCAAAGCTTCACCCGTATTCGGATTCACGTCGAAGCGTGGGAAATTGCTGCTTGAGATGTCAACCCGGATCCGGTGACCTTTCTGAAACACGAGCGAAGTCGGATACATCTCGATCGAAAACGGGTACACCGTGCCTGGCTTCATCAGTTCGCTATGTTCGAGCGAGTTCCGATAGCGCGCTCGCACAATGCTGTCCCCAATGTTCAAATCGACGCCCGCGGGAAAATCTTTGTTCGCAGGGTAGACGTCAATCAGCTTGGCCGTGAAGTCAGTGTCGGGCGCGTTCGAAGACGCCCACAACTTGACGATCAGACGTCCGGTGACTTCCACGTCCTGCGGAAGAGGTTCTGTCTGGAAAACCAGCACATCGTTGCGCGCCGAGAGCGGACGCGTGCCCTCACAAGTCCAAATCTCAGGTCGGCAGCGTTGATCGTAAGCGCCCTGCTCCATCAGGTTCTCGGAGTCGCCAGGCCGTTCAATGGAGTTGTGCCCGGAGGCTGGCGCGCCGTGCGACGAGATATTTCCTCCCAGGGTTGGCACTGGGTGCCGTGGATCAAATTCGTAAGTCGTCGCTGGTTCGATGCCCGGCTGCTGCGGCGAAAGCAATCCATCCGAACGCAAGTAGTACGGCGTGGGTGCAGTTCGCGCCAGGGGCCACTCGTTCTCATTGCGCCAGTGCCCGCCCACAAAAATCCGCCCCTCGGGCGTTTTATGGGCATCGCCGCCGCCCATAACGAAGATTCGTACCGGCGGCTCGCGATCAACGCCATTGTCGATGCCTTTAAGCCAGTGATCGAACCAGCGCAACTGGAACTGATCAAAATCGATGGCAGCATCCGGGCCAAACTCGGCTTCACCCGCGTAACTATGGGTGCGGCCTCCGTGTGTCCACGGCCCCATAATTAACCGCTGCAGGCTTTTTTTGTTCTTGCGCAGAACGACGTAATTGAGGTTTGCCACCTGCGAGCCCCATGAGTCATACCAGCCGCCCAGGTGGTACACCGGAATGTCCTTATATTCGCCCACGTGTTCGACCACATCCGCTCCAGAGTTTTTCCAAAAGTCGTCATAGTCTCCGTGAGACATGGCTTCCACCAGCCAACTCTCGTACTCAGGATTGAGTTTGAGCGGCGTCGTGCCCGGCCGCAGAGGCATGTTCTTGGCATACTCGCGGACCTGTTCGCCCAGTTTGAGCAGGGCTTCGCGGGTTTGCGGATCTTGCGCTGCATGACTTCCATTCGGACCCCCGATGTTGAAGATCCAGTTCATCCACCGCATCTCGAAGGCGCCATTGTGGCGGACGCCGTAGCGCCCAAAATCTGACATGGCATCCGCCGGAATCATGGCTTTCAGAAAAGGAGGATTTGCCAGCGCCAGCGCGTGTTGCGTTCCTCCGGGATAGGAAGTGCCCACTGTGCCGATGCCGCCATCAAACCAGGACTGTTCGCCAATCCACTTCGCGGTGTCGTATCCATCGTTGCCATCGTCGCGAAAGGGGCGCCATTTGCCCTCCGATTGGAACCGTCCCCGGATATCCTGGCCAATCGCAACGTACCCCCGTGCCACGAAGAACTCAGCCCAGTCTCCTGCTGTTTCTTTGCCATAAGGCGTCCGTTCCAGGATGACGGGAAACTTTCCGTCAACCGGTTTGTCATTGAGCGCAGGTCGATAAATGTCGCACGCCAACTTCACTCCATCCCGCATCGGGATCATTACATCCTTGAAAACGACAACCTGATACTTCGCGGGGCTTTGCGTCGTTTCCGTCGCAGCCGCAGACGGGATCTGCCCGGACAAGCCAGTGACCAATGCAAAGTACAGTCCTGGCGCAACGCAACAAAGCATAACTGCAAGCCGTGACCAGTTTCGAAGGCGAGTATTCATCCACGCAGTCCCCGTCGAATGGAGCATTTTATCATCGCAATCACGGGACCAGTTTTGGCATAACGGGGGAAAGCCAGCTCTGTCCACGCGAAAGCCGGACAATCCCCACAGGACTTCACCCCGAACCTTCCGAATGAGGCTCTGTGCAAGGGAGGAGCCGTCTACCTGATATTGTCCCCTCATTCGAATTGTGCGCCGCATTGCATCCTTCCTGTGCTATTCTTGAGCGCTTTCACAGGGGCGCCTCCATGCGATTACCATCAGCCGCGCGGATTGCGGCAGTGTGTTTGCTGTCCATCTCTGCAGTTCACGCCCAACAAGTAGGAACCAACGTCAACATGGTCACTGGCACCCAGTGGCCTGGCGGCGACCCGTTCCTCCAGCGCCAGAACGAGCCTTCGATGGCGATCTCGTCGCGCAATCCATTGCATATGGTTGCCGGCGACAACGACTATCGCTCGGTGGATCTACCTGCCGTCTCCGGTGAGGCAGAACCGACCGGCGACGCCTGGCTGGGCTTCTTCACATCATTTGACGGAGGCCAGACATGGACCAGCACGCTGGTCCCTGGATACCCGCAGGACACCTCGCTCGCGGGCAGACTTTCCCCGCTCTATGGTTTGGGCGCTGGAGCCGACCCCACCGTCCGAGCCGGCACCAACGGCATGTTCTATTACAGCGGGCTTGCGTTTAATCGTCAGCAGGGCGGCTCCAGCAAGGTGTTCTTGGCCACCTACACGGATGACAACAATATCGAGGGAGCCAATTCTCTTCGCTATCTCTGGACTACCACGGTGGAAACCGGAACCTCGAATCTTTTTGAAGACAAGCCTTCGATCGCCGTCGATATTCCACGTTCATGGTCCGGAGCATGCATCATCCCCGCTTTACCCCTGAAGAACACCCAGATTTTCCGCGCTGGAACCGTGTACTCTGCCTGGACCCAGTTCACCGGCCCTGAGAGTAATGCCGTGGCCGCCATCTGGTATTCCCACTCCATTGATTGCGGTCTCACCTGGAGTCATCCGCAGCAAATCAGCAGCACCACCAAAACCAATCAGGGCGCAGCCCTGGCTATCGATCCCAACACCGGCGCCCTTTACATCACCTGGCGCGTCTTCGCTTCATTGAGCCCCGCCCAGACCGATGCCATCATGTACGTGGCCTCCTTCGACGGCGGCAATACCTTTACCAAACCGCAACTGCTGGCGAACATCACTCCGTTTGATCAAGGCGACACAACTGTTTCTTTTCGCACCAACGACTACCCGCAGATTTCGGTGGACGCGGCCAGCCGGGTCTATGTGGCATGGTCGCAGCGGAATGTGGGTAATGTCAGTACCACAGGCGGCGACGCTCGCATCGTGGTCTCGACAGGAATACCCACGGCCAATCCCAAGACCGTGCCGCTGCAATGGAGCGCTCCGCTGGCCGTCGATCCGTATCCCAACCGCGGACATCAGATCATGCCCGGCATGGCATTTTCCGCGGGCAAGTTGACGGTGGCCTGGTACGATCTGCGCAACGATGATCTGCTCGCGATTTACACCGCGCTCGGCGTCGCCGGAGAATTTTCCGATACTTTCGAGAACGACGGAGGAGCGCCCGATTTCCCAGCCTTCGGGACCTATATTCAGGATCCAGCAACCCCCTACCCGTCCGATGCGCGCAGACAAACGCTCGATGTGCGCGCGGCGCAAGCGACACCCGGCGATCCTCCCGCATTCCTTCCGTCGGTCCAGGTTACCGATTACTCCTATGGCTCGCTCCCTGAGAGTGCGGAGATCCAACAACTGCAGGTGGATCCGCCCAATCTTCCAATGTTCCAGAGCGGCACGCTGCCATTTTTCGGTGATTACATCGACGTTGCAGGACCGACTTTCATCCCCAATCAGAATGGCACGTGGCGCTTCAATAACCAGCCGGCCGATCCCGATTTCACTCACGTCGTGTGGGCCGATAATCGCGACGTGGTTCCACCCGCGGATGGCAATTGGGCCAATTACACGCCGCCCACCTACGGCACATCCACAACCAGCGTTTTCGATCCCACGCAGCAGCGCCCGGCTTGCACCCCATCGACCACCGGCAACACCGGTGACCGCAACCAGAATATCTACACCGCCGGGCTTACCCCAGGCGTGGTGCTCAGTTCGCCAGGCAATGCGAAGCCGTTAGGGAAAGGATCGAATGGCCAGTTGATCCAGCGCCAGTTCGCGATTGTGGTTGCAAATACCACGGCGCAAACCCGATATTATCAGCTCACCATCGAAGCTCAGCCTACAGGAGGCGCGGCATCTTTTCTTCAATTTGCCATGGCCGGCCAGCCATTTCCTCTGACTCAAATTGAGGTGCAGGTTCCGGCTCTCTCGAGCACCTCCCGAGGCATATTTGTCACTTCCACCGTTGCCACCGCCACCGTCACCGTGGCCGCAGCCGAACTAACCGCACTGAACGGCAATCTCGTATCCGGCGGAGAGACCGGATCGGTAACCATCAACGGCGATCCCAACAATCCTGCCAGCGTGGATACCAACATCTCGACCGCTGAGAACTACACTCCCACCATCGCGAATCCGAACATTGCCAATCCCAACATCGCAAATCCGAACATTGCCAATCCCAACATCGCAAACCCAAATATTGCGAATCCCAATATCGCCAACCCCAACATCGCAAATCCCAATATCGCGAATCCGAATATTGCCAACCCCAACATCGCAAATCCTAATATCGCCAATCCAAACATCGCCAACACGGATCTTTCGGACGGCACCATTACGGACGGCACCTGGGCCATCACGAACTCGGGAAATACCTCCAGCGCATACGCCGTGAATTTAGCCGGCCAAACTCCGCCCCAGGGCGTGACGCTGCAGTTGATCGTCTATCAGAACTACACCACGCCTCTCGCTCAGCAATGCACTCTCAGTACGGAATCCCATTTCGTACCGGTGGCGAATATTAATAATGTTACGTTTTCTACGCTGTCCCAGCTTCTCCAACCTGCGGCGAACAACCCCATACTGCCGGGTTTGGCGCTCGCACCCGGCCAGACCGCGTACATCACATTGCGTGTCTATGACACAAACACCAACAACCCGGCCCAGGCATTGGTCGATTACAATCCGATCACACAAACCACTCCAGTCGTCGCAGCCCAGGGTGCGAATACTGGATCTACGAAGCCTCCGGTCACGCTGACGATTCTGACCAAGACCTTGCTCCAAACAACGCTTACTGGAATCTATCCCGCGCAGACGCTGCAAGCCACCGGCGGTTCCGGCACTTATACCTGGTCGATCTTCAGCGGCACTCCACCCAGCGGCATTTCGTTGAGCGCTGCCGGCGTGATCGCCGGTGCGTCAACCGGTTCTGCCGGTACGGCGTCTTTCACCGTGCAGGTCAAGGACAACGCTGGCGATATCGCGCAACAAGCTCTGACGATTCTCGTGAATCCAGTGCCCGCGATTACCACCACGAACTTGAGCCCTGGTGATCAGGGATCGGCATATTCTCAGCAGCTATCGGCCACCGGAGGGACGCCGCCGTTAAGTGCGTTTAGCATTTCCTCGGGATCCCTTCCGCTCGGGTTGGCCCTCAACGGTTCCACCATCAGTGGAACTCTCGCGCCTTCCGCGGCAACTTCCACCTTCACGGTAAAGATCACCGACGCTGCCCAGGTATCAGCCACGCAGGCCCTGACGATCACAGTAAATCCGGTGCCGTTGATTACGACGACGTCTCTGACCCCGGCAATGCAAGGCATGGCTTACTCGCAGCTGATCAGCGCCACTGGTGGAACCGGAACTCTCACCTTTACTCCCCTCACGGTCGACGGCGTCTCCCTCAGCTCATCGGGGTTGTTCTCCGGAATCCCAGTCTCCACGGGAGCGTTCCAGTTCACTGTGACCGTTACGGACTCTCTCAACGTCTCTGCTACGCAGGCGCTCACTCTCATGGTGAGCTCCTCGCTCAACCTGCTGCCTGCCACATTGGCTGGTGGCGACGAGGGGGTTACGTATCAACCGCAGCAGCTTGTTGCCGGCGGCGGAACGCCTCCCTATGGCAATTGGAACCTGATCAACTCGTCCCTTCCGCCCGGTTTGTCTCTTGATCCGTCTTTCGGAACCATCACTGGTACGCCCACGGCTACGGGAACCTATCAGTTTGTGGTCACCGTCACCGACTCCATGAATTCAATGGCGTCACAAACTTATTCGATCACGGTAAACCTGCCGCCGACAATCGCCGGCGCGGTTCTTCCCATTGCTGCCGTTAACCAGACCTACCCTCCATTCACCATTCCCGTCAGCAACGGTACTTCGCCATTTACCTGGTCCCAGACAGGCACTCTGCCGGCCGGATTCACATTTGCCAACGGAGTAATCAGCGGCACTGCGACTGGCGGCAGCTTTGCCTCGCCCTACGACGCTCCCAGCTGGTCAGCAAGTGCGAGCAACTCAGCAGCAACGGTCACGGACAGCATCGCTCCGAATTGCTTGGCCACGATCACCGTGGACGACGCGGCTGGTGGCAGTGCTTCGGCAAACTTCCAGGCAGGATCCACGCCATCCTCCTCGTGCATTGCCTTTGCCTATTCTATTGACCTCAGCAATCCGCCGGGATCGGGACTTGGCGGAAGCGGAGTTCCATTAAGTACGTGGACCTTCCAGCACACGGTCGCCAGCCCCGGAACTTTAACGTTCAATTGGCAGTACATTGGTTTCCACTCATACTTTGAAGTCACGGCGATGGCGCAAGTTTTCGCTGGATCGAACGTGGTCACGCTGTATAGTGCCGGCCCGGCGGACTGCTGCACTACGCCCTCGGGTGGCTTCAGCGTTCAAGGCACGGGAACCATCACTCTTACTCCAGGCGCGCCTTTCGGCTTCACAGTCGGCGGCTCCAATGGTGACTTCGACTCCGTTCTCAACGGAACCCTGGTGATATCAAACTTCACGATTCAGTAAGGGGATCGTGGGAAGGTAAAGGCCGGCAGATCGTGCCGGCCTTTTTTATTGAAGCGCTCGGAGGCGCTTCTTGGCGTCGGCAGCCAGCGGATCGTTCACGCTCTTCTCGCGAGCCTTGAGGTAGCTGCGGTAAGCCTCCGCCGCGCCTGGACTCTGCAGCCCTTCGCGGGCGCGACCGAGATAATAATCAACCGGGGCAAAGTAGCGCCAGCTGGGTTCGTCATCCAGAAAAACCGACGCCGCTTCGCCGCGCCGCTTGACGCAAGCGTCGAGTTCAGTATCGGCGTCCGGAAATGCTCCCGCTTCCAGATACGCGCGCCCCAACCCGAGGCGGCCAATCCAGGTATCGGCGATCTTCTGGGCATCCTGAAAAGTTCGAACCGCATCCCGATAATCCTTGCGCTTCATCTGCACTTCCGCTTCGATAAGCGTGCCATAAGCGCCGGGATCGGGCTCCAGGCGCTGGCGCAATTTCTGACTCAGCTCCAAAGCCTTGTCGCTGTTGCCGGCTTCGAGAAAAACCATGGCAGCGGGGTACAGCAGGCTTTCGTCGCTGGATCCGCTGACGGCGCGGCCGGCGGCAGCAATCGCTTTGGCATTCTGTTTCTTCATCAGCCATGCCTGAGCCTCCATCACATACTTGGCCGCGGCTCGCGAAGAATCCTTCGCCGCAAGATCCGCTCTCAGCGCCGGTTCGAGGATCGCAAGCGCATCATCGGGACGCCCTTGGTACAAGGCCATATCTGCAAGCCCCACGGCGGAGGCGGAAGCCCCCCAGGCACTAAGCGGCGCCGCTTTTTTAT
This sequence comes from uncultured Acidobacteriota bacterium, assembly GCA_963756015.1. Taxonomy (GTDB): domain Bacteria; phylum Acidobacteriota; class Terriglobia; order Terriglobales; family Acidobacteriaceae; genus Sulfotelmatobacter. The sequence goes on along the minus strand of CAVWMB010000006.1, from coordinate 3,357,813 downwards.
AAGCCTCAGCCGCAGCCGCTTCGTCGCCCCGGGCAAGCTCAGAAATTCCCAGGCAGATGTAAGCTTTCTCAAATCCAGGATTGAGTTCCAGCAGCCGCTCGGACTCGCGAATGGCGGTATCGAAATCGCCGGCATACATGGCAAACAGGCCGTAGTTATTCAGATAAAGAACGTTGTCCGGGTAAATCGTCACCACGCGGCGCTCGTCCTCTACCGCACCGGTCATGTTTCGTTGGTAGAACTCCGCTAGCGCCAGGTTGCCGATGCCCGCCGAATCCGCCGGAAACTGCTTCTCCAGCGCTTTGAACTGTTCGATCGCCTTGTCGTAGTCGCGCTCCATCAGATAATAAGCGCCGCGAGTGCGGTATTTCTCGCGGTCGGTCATGCGATCAATTTTCGACAGCGCCAGCTTAAAATCCTTCTCCGCATCCTGCTTGCGTCCCATGTTGGCGAGAATCACGGCCTCCCCCGCATAAGCCCTTCCAAGGCCGGGATCCAACTGGGTGCTGCGGTTATAAGCTTGGAGAGCGCCATCCCACTTTCCCTGCCATTGCAACTCTTGCGCGTGCGCATATTGCTGCGAAGCTTCGAGGGACTGCGACGAAAACGTCTCGGCAGCGGCGAGCTGCGCGGATTTCGGCGTCGCGTCGCCCAGCGCCTTCCGGAAACCAGCGGCGATGCGGGCAACGGCACGATTCAGGTCGTCCGGTGAAGCTGTTGCTTTCGTGCTGTCAATCACCTTGTCGGTTCTGGCGTCGATCGCCCGCGCTGAGACCGTGTACTTACTTCCATCCCGCTCGATCGAACCCGACACCACTACTCCCACCCCTTCGCGTTGCGCGATCAGCCGTGCTGAGTTCTCATCAAGCTTCGTGGAACCCGAGAGCTTGGCCAGCGTTTTGCGCGCGTTGCCGCGGTTGTATGTGGTGATGAATGACGCACCTTCCAGAGCGGTGCCCATCTCCGGTTCGAGCGTGCCATCCAGGACTGGATTGCCCGTCTGGTTGGCGAAATCAGAAATCAGAATCTTTACTGGAGCGTGCGCTCCAGCAGACGCTTTGGGGTGAAGCCTGCTATAAACCAGCCCTCCCGTCAGCACAACGATCAACCCTGCCAAGGCAGAAAGCATTTTCCAGTTGCTGGCATGGGGCTTTCTGATGCCCAGCCAGGTTTCCAGATCCGCGATCAGCGCTCCAATGGATCCATACCGATCCGCTGGGCTTAATCGAATGCAGCGGGTAATAATGTCATTTAAGGCACGAGGTATCTGCGGATCAACTTCGATGGGAGGCGGCAATTGCTTCGCGCTGCGCTCGCCGAGGAGCTCGGACAACCCTTTTTGGAGTGTCGGAATTTTGCCAACCACAAGCTCGTACAGAATCAGCCCGACCGTAAACAAATCCGAGCGAAGATCGATTTTTTCGGCGCGCGCCTGCTCTGGCGACATATAGCGCGGCGTCCCCAGCAGCGAACCCACTCGCGTAAGAGTGGCGGAACCGTCGGCGCTGGAGGGCGAGGCCTTTGTCGGCGCGGCTTGTGCTAGAAGAGCTGCGGCTTCCATGGAGCCCGCCAAGCCGAAATCCATCACCGCGACCCGGCCCTGCTTGTCGATCATGATGTTCTGCGGTTTGAGGTCGCGATGGACGATGCCCTGCCGGTGAGCCGCCGCCAATCCGTAGCAGACTTGCAGCATGATTCCCGCAGCTTCTTTTGGTGGCAGTTTGCCGCGCTTGTCTAGGAAGTCGCGCAGTTCCTCGCCGTCGATATACTCCATGCTGATGAAACGCACGCCATCGGCAACCGCGAGGTCATAAATTCGGACCGCGTTGCGGTGTGTGATCTGCTGCGCCAGCACCAGTTCTTGCCGAAAACGTCCCAGGATTTCCGCGCTGCCGGCCAGCTCCGGCCGAATCACTTTCAGCGCCACAATGCGATCCACCTCATTATCGTGCGCCTGAAACACTGACCCCATGCCGCCCTCGCCCAGCGTTTTCAGAATTTCATAGCGGCCTCCCAGCACCGAGCCGGGTTTCAGCAAAACCCTTCGATACGCCATCGCGTCCGAAGGTGTGAAAGCTTTCGACCAGCCCCGTGGCTCGGGGGTCGCTTGGGTTAGATCTTCCTTGCCGTCGGCAAGGTCGCCCTCAACAAACATCTGGGTCGCATCGGCATCGACCGGAGTGGCCGTGCCGCACGCTGGGCACTGAGACGCGGAAACGGGGACGTCGCTTTTACATGTCGAGCAAAGCATGGAAAAATGGCTGTTTGATTATCGAACAGGCGAGGTGGGTTTGTCTCGGTATTTAATCCAGGCCTTTGGCGGCACCAAACCCTCTCCTGTCAGGAAGCGCCGGTGGCCAAATGGCAGTCTGGCGCAGTAGTCACCTGGGAATCGACGAGAGTTGGGAATGATCGGTTCCGTCAACGTCGCAGCGTGACACGCAAGAAGGCATTGCGGGCAACATTCGCAACGGGCGCTTGACTGTGCCTGCCGGGAAACAAAAATGCCTGCTCTCGAACAGAGCAGGCATCTGTTGACCGCGCGTCTGTTGTTACTGCGAATCCTCCCAGGCCTGCACAGCCTGATAAACGTTGAGCTCTCCGTTCCCCATGCCACTGCTCGACAGTGGAACGGCATTCGCGATTGCGGCGGCTGCGGTTTTCTGATTTACCGCAGGCGAGACCTGCACCAACAGTGCGACCGTACCCGAGACGAATGGTGCGCTAAATGAGGTTCCCCAACCAGCGGAATACGTCCCGTAGGGATAGCTGCTCACAATGCCCTCACCCGGAGCCGCTACCCACACCCCCGCTCCGTAATTGGAAAAGCTGGATCGCGAACCGGTGTCTGACGTGGAGGCGACACCCATCACGCCCGGTATCCCCGCCGGATATACGACTTGGCTCTCTCCATTGTTTCCCGCCGAAGCCACGCAGATAATGCCGTGCTTGGTGGCATAACTGATAGCGGTTGCCATTTCGCTCGATTTCGAGGTGAAGCTGAAGCTCATGCTGATCACCTTGCTGCCATTCTTTGCCGCATAGTACGTCGCCCGGATAACATTCGAAAGATATCCGGTTCCATCTGAGGAGAAGGCGATTAACGGCATGATCTTGGCTGTGGGCGCCACCAAATGCACGATTCCGGCCGTCATTGTGCCATGGCCGAAATCGGCGTTGCCACCACCATCGAGCAGGGCAGCCGAGGATTGATTAAGCATGGCGACGGTGGTTCCGTTCAGGTACACAGGGCCTGTACCATCCAAAAGAGCGGCCGATGATTGATTCAGTGCGCCCGTCTCGTCGCCATTCGGAGTGTTGTTGATGAAATTGTAGCCGGGCACCAGAACAGGCACCAGGGCTGGGTGTTGAGTGTCAACCCCCGTATCGATCATGGCGACAATGCCGGCTCCGCTTACGTGGAAGGTATTTTGCGCCTCCTGCACGCTCACGATCTGGGCCGCGGGCTGATTCGCGTAACCATCCCACACCGGCGTGCTGTAATACGGAACTGGGGTCTCGTCCATGAGAGATTCGGGAACCGGACCAGCTGTTCCCTCAATCAGACTGAGAGGCTGATCGATTTCCGCATTGACCACTCCAATCTGGCTGAGAAGAGACGTCAGAAACAGAAGTGGATCTACTACCTCGCTGTTTGGACTGACCAGAAACAGTTTGCCGGACGGGTCTCCCAGATTCATCGACACCTGGCAATGCAAGAGAAGGCAGGTGGCGTTGAGGCCTGTGAGTCCGAGATTGTCACGGACGATAATGTTGCTTTGCGCCCGCGCGGGCGTGAGCGCAACTGCAAGTACCACGAGTGAGAGCATCCATCGGTAGCACTTCATAGTTGGAACTCCTAAAAGCGGCCGTGGAGATTCATTGTTGAACATTTCATCACCACGATAGCTTCGTCTCAAGATTACGATTTACTAATTCAGCTGGTTACTGACGTCACGCCGGTAATGCCTACATCACCCTGGGATTCGATTTAGCCTTCGCTTCGGGAACGGCGACCACAATGGTTCTACTGTCGCCCATTCCAAAGACCAGTTGCATATCCCTGCCGGTTTCAAGACCGAAATCAAATTCGCCGGCTTCGTTCGTCTGCTTGCGAGATAGCATGTCTCCTCTTGACAGGAGACTCACACAAATCCCGCCAATCCCGTGACCTGGATTCATCGAATCCAGCAGCTGCCCAATCAGCACGATCGATTCAGAACCCGGCGTAGGCTCCATGCGCATGTCGATGCAAACGCTTCCTGATTTGTAAAGAAGTTGCCTCGCCGTGGCTTGGGCGCCCCGCATGCCAGCTGCTAGTGGTTGGCGCTCACTATCGAATTGAAGCGTTGCCAAATCCAGTTTCCCCGAGGGGAAGGCGACAACCTTGCGCAAACTGAATCCCGCTCTGACAGCGCGCACAGAAGCGTCAGGCGGTTCCATGCGACTCGACTGCCGTGTATTTTGCATCACTAACCTCCAGGTATTCATATTTTTCAAACATTCCAGGCACTTTTTGTCGAGGTGCCGCTGCATCTCTGACCCTGTCTCTGAATTCGCCCTTTCGCGGACGAAGTCAACCCAACTTTGCGTGGAGAAATGTTCCATAATCTTTCACCTGAACTTGGGAGTAATTGCTTCTATGGAATAAGGGTCGGAAAGCGGTCAGGAAATAGAGACAAAGTAGATAAGCGAATACCTTTAGTAACCCGAGGGCTAGGTTACTATCAGGCTGAATGCAGCCCAGTAATAGGGATGGGGATAACGTTGGCGGAGGTTCTGTGCGGCCTTTTGCAGGGCAACGGCTTTGTTTGCGCCTCCCATCAGGTGCCGGTAAAACAAGGTCATAAAATCCAAGGTGCTTCGGTCATGAACGTCCCAAAGGCTCAGTAACGCCGCCCTCGCCCTGGCATAGATCAGGCCGCGGACCAGCCCGAGCAACTCGTCTCCCCCGGCGATTGTGCTCGCTCCGGTTGCGCAACCGCTAAGCGTCACCAGTTCAGCGGGCAGCTTTAATCGATAAAGATCCATGAGGCTGAGCACCGAATCCGCTAAACGAATTCCCGAGAACATGGGGCTGTCCTGCCGAAAGTATCCATGAGTGGCAATGTGTATGAACCTGCAATTCGGTCCCTTCTGTCGCAATACGTCAACCGTTGCGCTATCACCAAGAAACAGTTCTGCACCTGGAACTATTTTGGCAACTTCCGTTGCTTCCTCTCCAATCATTGGAGCAGCCGCGTCCGGAACACCCATCACTAGGGCTGGTCCGTGACTGTTGAACGGCCGCCTATAGCAAAGAGCGTGAATTGTTGCACTCGGTACATAAGAAATGCTGAATTTGTCGATCAGATAATCATTCCCGTCAAACAGTGCCTGAAATGGCACGCGATGAAGCGCCCCGTGAGGCACAATGACAATGTGGCTGCCCTTAAGGTACTTCTGCACAGGAGCCAGCAACTTGTCGTGCAGGTCCCGTAAGTGCAGTTGCACCGCTTTGAGAAGAGAATCGCCGAATTTACTGACGTAATCAGACCCGAGGCGGAACTTCCCTAGTTGAAATTGCAGCCTCTCCAAAGGCGGGGCCGCGAGTTGCAGTTCTGTAAGGGGCACAATGTCAAATGTTTCTGGGGTGAGAACGGCGGCAAACAAGCGATTCCGAACCTGAAAGTACTCCACGAGAGTGGAATCCGCTGGCAAGCTCTCGCGGACTTCTGCAATGGTGGCCGGTTTGGAGGCGGAGAGTCCGGCGGAAACCGCTTCGGAAGTGGGCATCTCGCGCACCAGACGAAGCACTTGGTTTTCGCGCTTGCGAATTGCGGCATGAAGACCCGCCATCACTTGGAGCGACGCATCCTCGCCACGAAGCTGTTCGTGCGCCAGCCGGTTGGAGTACCAGTTGACTTCCGCACGAAGATCTTTCATTTTGCGCTGAGCTTCATCGTCGGCGGGGGCGCTCACACGCACCGTCTCTGACGACGACATCACATCCTGCAAAATGCGCGATTTCGATTCTTCAATGTATTCAAACGCTGCCTCAAGGTTAGGGCCATCCCGCTTCGGCTCAAGACATAACTGGATCAGAGTTTCGTAAATTTCAAGCTTGTCCTCCATGAACGAGATCTTCATTTCTTCGTTGCGTAGATCAATGCGCGTTTTTTCAAGCAGGCGGCGCGCCTTTTGATAGCAACCGTAAGCATCGCGATTGAATTTCATGGCCAAGTAGGTTTGACCCATCAACTGGTATGCCTGGCACGATAGCAACGGCAACTGGATCGTGTTGAGAACGGCAAGCGCCCTCAAGCAATGACGCTGCGCCGTTTGCGGCCTTCCTGAGAGCAAGCAGGAACGAGCCAGCAAAAGTTGGCATTGAACAATCTTACTGGGAATTTTTGTCTTTTCGAAAAAGCGGCCGGCAGTGAGACATAGCCGTTTCGCTTCGGAGTGGCGGTCCTGTTCGATCAGGATGGCAGCCCGATATAAGTCAGTGAGAAATGGCCAGGCGGAGTTTTTTTCCTTTATAAATTGCTGCCGGGCATCGCCTAACATCTCCAATGCCGGTTCGGGCTTGTTCTGCCGGGCCATGGCAAGAGCCAGATTAACCAGGGATTTCCCTGCCTCGTACCCTATCCCCAGCTTTTGAAACTCGTTGGATGCCTCTTGCGCCATCTCCTCGGCCGGAACAACGAGATTCAACTGAAGGTATATGTCTGACAGGTCAAGATTGCACAAGGCTACGTGGTATTGATCGTTAGTGTTGCGGCAAGCCTCGCGTGTCGCCAGCAGCATGCGGATGGCTCGGTTATGTTCTCCGCGTAAATAATACAGCGCCGCAATGTTGTAATCGGATTGTCCCACGAGCACGCGCAAGCCGTGCTTTTCGGCAATCTCCCGGGCTTCCTGATAGGCAGCGACCGCGCCGTGGAAATCATTCAAGCTAACCAGGCACATGGCGATATTGTGCAAGACAACGCTGATTCCTTCCGGATCTTTCTCCGCATCGGCCGAGAAGTGGCGATGGGCACGGCGATACCATTTCAAGGCCTCCCCAAAACGATCCTGACGATGGAAGATGTTTCCAATATTGACATCAAGCCGCGCTACCCGCCCCCTGTCACCCAGGGCCGCAAGCATTCGTCGTGCTTGCTTCGCGTTCGATAATGCGCGCAGATAATTGCCGGTCAGAATTAGCGGTTGCGTCGAGGCGCTCAACGTGCGAGCAACTTCGGTGCGATTGCGCAGCGCCGCGAAGATTTTGCGGGCCTTCTCGTGATCGGCAATCGCGGATTTATTTTGGCCTGAAATATAAAGCGCATTTCCCATTGCTCTCAGGCTGCGAGCCACTGCAAACTTATCCCGCAATCTTTTTGCAATCGCCATTGCGAGTCGCGCCAGTGGAATCGCCGCGGCAGTGTTTATTTTGGATTGATCCCTTACCAAATCGGAGAGCCAGCAGACAGTGTCGCGATTGAGAAACTCCTGGTGCTTGGCGAGAAATTTGTTTTGAGCGAGTTTGTGGACCAACCGCGGAAGCTGGCTAAGCAGTTCATTCAGAGATGCGCTGCTGCGGGCGGAGGTACCAGTTGTCGGCACAGTGGCTAATAACCCAGTGTTTCGAGTCGCTCCTTTAATTTCTCCAGACAGCTTCGCCGAGTAAAGCCGATGGATCCCTGTGCAAGCTTTAGTTCACGTGCCACCTCCTCATATGGACGTGGCGGAATTTCAAAAAATAACATTTGCACCAACTGCCGACACTGCGGGGACAACTCAGACAGGGCATCGCGCAAGCACTGCTCGCGCTCGACCCGGGAAACTAGATTTCCAGGTTCGTCGCTCGATGCCGCCGGCGGATCGAGATCGTCAATGCGCTGAACGGTGTGGCGTTGCCGGGCTTGCTTGCGATGAAAGCATTTGTTGCGGGCAACCTGAATCAACCATGCTGGCAGCGCCTTGGCTTCGCGCAGGCGCGGCAACTCCGCCAGCAAGTCCATGCAAACCGCTTGGAAGATATCGGCCGCATCTTCTGAAGAAAAACCATAATGAATGGGAACCGAAAAAATCAGGTTTTTATATCTATCGATCAAATCTGCCCATGCCGATTCTGATCCTTTTCTACAGTGTTCAATAAGGTAGGAATCCGAATGCCGCTGCCCGAGTTTCGCCTTCGCTGCTTTCGCTCGCTTCGGCGCAGTCGTCACGGTTGCACGCTCGCCGCCATGCCAGACAAATACAATTCCTGTGAGTTCCAAAGTGTATGCGGGTCGAGTTCGGCAGGCTTGAAGTTGTCTAACTGGTTTTTGGCCGCGACTAAGACGTTCGGACTTGCCAGACTTATGACAGGAAGATTGTCGGCGATGATTTCCTGCACACGGTCATAAAGTAGCTTCCTGGCTTGCGGTTTCAGAGTCGATAACTGCTTTTCCATTAGTTGATCGATCTCCGCTTCCCAGCTAGTCGCGGGATGCTGTTCTCCAATATCCCAAACGTGGTCATTCCCAGTGGACAGCCAAACATTCATCTGGGAGTTAGGATCGACATCCCCTGCTCCAAGCCCGAGGATTGCCGCATCGTAATCGTGGCTTTGGAAAATTCGATCCACAACCGATCGGAATTCCAGAGAAACGACCTCGACAGAGATGCCCAACTCTTTGAGGTCTTGCTGGATGATGGTCGCCATCTGGATTCGCTGGCTGTTTGAGGTGCTGGTAAGAATCGTGAATTTTACGGATGCTCCCGTGGCATCACGCAGGTCGCCACTTTGCGACCAGGAAAAGCCTGCCGCTTGCAAAAGCTTTTTGGCCTGATCGATTGAGCGAGCCGGGTGAGGAACCGCAGTGTCAATCCAGAAGCTGCTCGCGGCTGTGACCGGCGTCCAAAGCGCTGTGGCGCGGCCGCGGTAAACAAGTCGCACGATTCCATCTCTGTCAATAGCCCTCGAAACGGCTTGCCGGAATTTTACTTGCCGAAACCAACTTTGCTTGCCGGCAAACTCTGAGGGTGAGGGCACGACACTGTTCAAATTGAAAAACAAAAAGTTGTACTCTAGGCTTGGTCCGGCATCATAGACTCGAAACGAATCCGCAGATTGGTCCTTCTCCAACGCTGAATAGTCTTCTGCGCTCAATCGATTGACAATATCCGTATCGCCTGCCTGGAAGCGAATCACCTCGGCGTCGGCGTTCGGCACGAAAAGAAAAGTAATTTGATCGAGGTACGGCAGACGATGTTTTTCACGGTCGGCTTTCCAATAATAAGGATTGCGTTCCAGAGTAAGATGCTGGCCGGCAACGTATTCCTTTAACCGAAACGGGCCCAGGCCGGCGATTTTGTCCGGCGATGCGCCTAGCCCCCAGACTTGCGCCAGGGCGCCATCTTTATAAGCTTGGGCAAGAAGATGTTTAGGCAGAATAGCAACACTATCAAACAGTCGTTCCGCAGCGGCATAAGGTCGCGCTAACTGGAAGACAATAGTATCGGAGTCCACCCGGCGCACAATGATAGGCTTTCCCCCGACCATTAACAGATCGCGTTGCGGAGAATTTGCTTTTTCGTCGAGATAGACCTGAAAGCTAAAGAGAACATCCTCCGCACCCAAGGGATGTCCATCGGAAAATCGCAACCCGCGACGCAACTTGAGAGTGTATTGCAATCCGTCGCGGGAGACCCTCCAGGATCGTGCGAGGGCAGATTCGGTATTCTGTGAGAGGCGATTGATGTGGATCAAATCCGCCGTCATTTGAGAGATCACTTCACGCGAAGAAATGTCGACGGAGGTAACAGGATTGAGGGTTTTAGGCTCGGAACGCAGGGAAACCACCAGCCGCCCACCCGGACGCCCGACGGGGTTGTTCGAAATCAGCAGTTCCTCGTTCGGAGGAAGCGATTGAGCAGATGCAACGGAAAAAGACAGGTGGGCAAGCGCGCACAGCAACATAAGGGCGGACAACGGCCTGTAAGAGTACTGCCGCATATGAATACACCTTCTGTCAGGCTGCTCTCGCCTTCCGCCCAGGCTGCAGCTCACTTGCCAGAAGAAGAAATCCGCAGAACACCGGAACCAATATGAGGCCCGGAATCAACAACCACCAATACGAAACTAATACTGAATATTTCTGAAGCGTTGACAACATATTACCCCAAGTCGGCGTCGGTTCACTCACCCCCAGACCCAAGAAAGATAACGTTACCTCTGCCAGAACATATTGAGGAATTAGCACGACGGCCTGCGTCAACAAAATGCTATAGGTATCCGGTAGTATGTGGCGGCGCATCAGGTAAGTGTCCGATCCACCAAACAATCGTGCCGCCAGCACGAAGTGGCGCTCCCGGCCACTGAGTACAACCCCTCGGATCAACCTCGCTGGGCGTGCCCAACCCACAAGGCCGATAACCGCTATCAGCAACACGAAGGCGTCTTTGGCTGTCAGGCTGAGCGGCAGGAAGGCGCGAACCGCAAACAGAAAGTAAAGCCACGGCAGGGCAAGAAAAAGCTCAGCGCCACGCATGACAATCGCATCAAACCATCCCCCGAAATATCCTGCGAGTGTGCCCAACAGGGTTCCTAGAGCGAGTGACAGCACAGTCGCGATGAATCCGGCAAACAGAGAAATCTGTCCGCCGTATATAAAGCGCGAGAACACATCTCGTCCGTAGGAGTCAGTGCCCATCAGGAAAAGCTTGGTCGTTTTGGAATCGACTCCGAACAAATGCAGGTTTGACTTCACGATACCGAATAGCTCGTAAGATGCTCCCCGTATGAGGAAGTAAATAGGAAAGCACTTGCCGCGGTCTTCCCAATACTCACCGAAAGCATTGGGACGATCTTGCACTGCGCATACCGACGGACGAAGATGCAACTTGCCAACGGAATCGGCAAAATGGATGTGGCTTGGCGGCGCAAATGGAAACGCTCGGTTTTGTTCAGCGACGTCGTAGGGTGCTAGAAAACCCGCTAAGACTACGGCCAAGTGCAAGACCACCAGCGCGGCAATGAGCAGTGCAACTGTCTTGCTCATTTTCATCCAAGGCCTTGGGTTCGAATTCGAGGATCTGCAGCAAACAGCAGAACGTCGGCAAAAAGCATGCCGCCCACCAGAAACAACGCGGAAAGCATCACCGTCCCGATGACCACATAAACATCGCGCGCCAGTATTGCCTCAAGCAGAAGAGGTCCAAGACCGGGCCAGTTCATCACAACTTCGGTCAATAATGATGCGCTCAGCAGCGAAGCCAGCGAGAATCCAAATAAAGAAACGAGCGGAGCAGCAGCAGCGGGAAGAGCGTGCCGAAACAGAATCCTCGAGTTGGCGATCCCGTGCGATCGCACAACTCGAATATAGGGACTTTGCAATGCATCGATCATCGCCGCACGAATGTGGCGAACCAATACCGGCAAACTTCCAAGCACAAGAACCGCAACTGGCGCGATCAAATGAAGGCTCAAATCTTTAAGCCGGCCGGCTGAACTTGGGTATGCAGCTTTTACGGAGAGCATTCCGCCTGCGGGAAACAAATGTGTTCGCAAAGCAATCCATAACACTCCCAACGCTAATAGCAGGTCCGGAGTGATTAAAAGAATCGATGTCAGCAAGCTGCTGCCCTGGTCGATCCAGCGATGCCGTTCTCCTGCGCTGAGCACCCCCAGCGGGACAGCAATCGTCCAGGAGAGCAACATCGCCAGCCCCGTCAGGAACAACGTATTTCGCGCACGCGACCAAATCAGCGGAGCGACCGGAGTGTTATACGCGAAGGAAATTCCCCAGGAACCTCGCGCGACCGATCTCACCCAGGAGCAATAGCGACCCGGAAACGATTGGTCCATTCCGTATTCCCTGTGTAATCGAGCGACCGTTGCGGCTGAGATTTGTGGATTCAACCGCATCTCGTCGAAGAAATTACCCGGAGCGAGTTGCAGAAAGACGAAAGAAAGCAATGAAACTCCCAGCAAGAGAAAAATGCTATGCAGCAGACGCCGGGTGAGAAATCTCATTTTTCTATGCTCCTGAGCTTGTCCCTAACGCTGATGGCCGGTGCGGCGGTTTATCGAGAACGCTGCACTCGCACTCCAGGCGCTCGCCAATAAATCGTCGGAACTCAGTTCCTGCGCGATGTGACCTTTATCCATCACGGCAACCGTATCCGCGATCTGACTTACCAGGCCAAGATCATGCGAGATGAAGATAAAGCTCAGGCAATAAGATTGCTGCATTTCCAGCAGGAGATTTGCCACTTGATTCTGAATAGAAAGATCGAGTCCTGCAAAAATCTCATCCAAAATCAGCACTTTGGGCTGGAGAACCAGGGCGCGCGCAATGGCAAGCCGTTGCCGTTGCCCACCACTGAACTCGGATGGCAGGCGTCTCGACCACTTCGGTGAAATCCCAACTCGCTCCATCATTTCTGCCGCAATATCCCGGCGTTCTCTCCGCGTATGCCTTCCGCCGATGAGCAGCGGCTCTTCCACGATTTCTATTGCAGACATGCGCGGATTCAACGCGCTGCTGGAGTCTTGAAAAATGAGCTGGATATCTCTTCGCGCGGCCGCTGCAAATGGTTTGTCGAGCGCTTGAAGGTTCTGGCCGTTTAGAAAAATTTCGCCGCGGTCAGGTGGCTCCAGGCCTACAAGGCACATCGCCAGGGTTGTCTTGCCACTACCCGATTTTCCGATCAGAGCAAGCGTCTTTTTTGGGCGGAGCGTCAGGTTGATGTCATCAAGAGCACACTGGAAAAACCGCTTCTCCCACCACCGGCCCTGAATGAAGGTCTTGCAGAGGCCGCGCGCTTCCAACACGAATTTGGCCGCGGAATCCATGCCGGGTTAACCCGTGGTCTCGTACTGGAGGCAGCGAACGGATTGAGCTTGAGAGACTGCATACAGCTCGGGACGTTTCAGATCACAAACGTTCATGTGACAGCTGCATCGGGAAGAAAATGCGCAACCCGATAGTAGTTCCGAAGGATCGGGAGCATGGCCGGGAATACACGGCAATGGGCTCCGCTTGACGTTAAAATCCCGACCTATGTTTCTCTGCATGCTGCACTGCAGAAGAGCGCTGGTGTAAGGGTGCTTGGGCCGCTCGAAAACTTCTTGTCGTGGTCCACTCTCGACTATCTCCCCGGCATACATTACAAGGATCCGGTCGGCCACAGCCAAAGCGTCTGGATCGTGGCTGATCAGAAGGAACGCGGTATCGCACATCTCCCTCAGTTGCCGGACGACCGACAGAATGTCGCCGGTTGTCTCCGAATCAAGCCAGGCAGTAGGCTCGTCAGCGATTATTAGACGGGGTTTGCAAATCAGGGCTTGCGCAATCGCAACCCGGCGTCGTTGTCCTCCGCTCAATTGATGAGGAAATGAGCGATAGATCCGATCGCAATCGCCCAAACCCAATGCGGCGAACAGAGCATAGATTTCCTCCCGCATGTGCGCTGTTTTGCCCGATCTATGAGCACGCAAAACCTCCATCACCTGGTTCCCAACCCGCATGACCGGGTTCAAGACGTCCGAGTCCTGATAGATCATGGAAATCTCTGATCCGCGAATCTCGCGGAGCTTCTGTTCGCTCAATGCCACTAGACTGTGCCCGTTGAAATGGATCGCACCAGCCGTAATGCGGGCGGCCGCGGGAAGCGATTGCATCAACGACAGTGCCGTCGTCGTTTTGCCGCACCCGGATTCGCCTAACAGCCCGACTATCTCGGCATTGGCAATCGTAAAGCCCACGCGTTTCAACACGTTGGACTCGCGCTCGTGACTCAGGCGGAAATCAACCGTCAAGTCACGCACGCTTAGCAAGTCGGTTCCGGCGCGACTCAAACTGACCCCCCTGTTTGGCGTGCAATGCTCTCATTGGTTTGGCCGAACTTGAGGATTAATGCAGGCGATCAGGGACTTGCACGCCACTTCCTGCGTACATCCTTAGATCCTTCTTATCGCGGTACGAGAATGTTCTCAAGGGTACAACGGTAACGATTCCACTTAGGTTGCTCAAAGCTCACGAAATGCAGGAATGTGGCTCTTGTGCTTCAGGTGTCCAAAATCTGTAAAGGAATCACTCTTTCGAGACTAATTCCGAGTCACAGACTGCCTAAGCTATTGGCTCCGTTTGGTTCCCGCACTCATCCATAGATGGAGTGACGATTGCATAATTCATGGCATGGCAAACCTGATTTTGAATCCCGAAGAGGATGATCCACAAGAAGATGACTCCGATTTTTCTACTGGGCGGAAATCCGGATACGGTTCACCAGCGAAGCTGAAACCATTTCTACCCTTCAACCCTGACGCGGCAGGATTCGAGGTCATTTCTCCCTGGCCGAGCCTGGAACCGATGCGTGACATCAGCGGCAATGGGATAAAGCTCACTGATAAGAGCCTAAATAAAAAGGAACGACAATGAATACTTCGGAGCTAAGCCTCGTTCCATTGCAACAGGCCAGCCTTTGCCTGGATTGCGAGATGATTACCGCCTCACAGACACGCTGTTTCGCGTGTGGCTCTTTGGCCCTGATGAGCTTGGCCAGAACACTGAACGGGAAGGCATCTTACAGCAAACCCGCGAGGCGCAATTTAGTAGTAATCAATGACAGTTCCCCGCGGCATCCACAACCGTTAACTCGCAAGGACAGCCCCATTCCTCAGCACCAACGACTTCGAGGTAAATGCTCGAACTTTCGAAGGGTACTGGTATCGGCCCTGGTTGGTCCGGTAAAGAATGCAATCACCGTCGGATACGGGAATTGATTTTGCGACTTAACCCGGACCATGAAAACGGAACCCAACGAAAATGTCACTTAGACTCCTTATCGTAGAAGATGACGTCGCCAGTTTAGAGCTCATGGAAGAGGTTTTTCTCTCCTTGCACGCTGAGGTACGAGCCATAGGCGAAAGCAGCAAAGCCGCCGATATGGTAAATCGCGAACGATTCGACGGAATCTTTCTCGATTTGGAAATGCCCTACATGAACGGCTTCGATCTGGCGCGCTGGATCCGCACTTCGTCTCGAAACCGATCCACCCCAATCATTACCGTGACGGGACGAGATGACCGCCAAACCATGCAGCAGGTATTCGCCAGCGGGGCAACGTTCTATCTTCAGAAACCGGTCGACCGGCAAAAGCTCACCAACCTGTATCGCACTGTTCGCGGATTGCTTTATGAGTGTCGACGCAGATTTGTGCGGATTCCCTTGCATGCGGATGTATCGTGTACGGTCGATACACATCAGCGAAACGGAGTCTCCTGGAACCTCAGTCAAGGTGGGATTCAGATTCAGGTCGACGGCCTTAAAGTCGGGCAGAATGTACGTCTGTCATTTCGCCTGCCCTCGAACAATACGATCATAGATGCGACGGGAGACGTAATTTGGGTTGGAGAGAACCGTCAGGGAATCCGCTTCGGGCATGTAAAAGGGGAACAGGCTATTCGTGATTTTATCGCCGAAGTCGAATCGACTGAAGGAACAATCACCCGATAGGATTAGCAGAATCGCTTATTGCCCACCCACCGCAACCGCCGCGCTAACCTTCCCTCCACCGACAAGACGATCGATTTCCTTCTGCAGTGCAGCAGGATCGATCGGCTTGGAGATATATCCATCAAAACCTGCCTCCAAAACCCTTGCGCGGTCTCCTCTCATCGCGAAGGCCGTAGCGGCGAGCACCGGTAGTTGATTCAAGTCAGGATTAGCCCGAATCTTTCGAATGGCGCCAAACCCATCCAGTACCGGCATGCCGAGATCGATCACCAGAACATCTGGGCGAACCTGGTCGATCACGTCCAAAGCTTCCTGGCCATTGCACGCTTCAAACACCACGTATCCCCGCATCTCCAGAAGCTCGCGCAGCAATTCACGGTTGACCGCATTATCTTCCGCAATGAGAATTCTCATCCTGAGTTCCTCGCTGTATGTGCCAGTGCTTGCCCTCTGATCGCTTGCCCAATTTCAAACATCAGCTGCTGGTGCCAGTATCCGTCCTTCTGAATCAATGCCTGTGTATCCGCGCTCAGTAACGTCAATTCCTCCGCGCTAAGACTTTTGGCTGTCATGACAAATATCGGCAATTTTCTTAGCGTCGACTCTTGCCGTATATGTCGAATCACCTCAAAGCCGTTCATGCCCGGCATCATCAGGTCGAGCACGACTGCGCTCACCGGCTTGGAGGCGAGCACTTCCAGGGCTCTGTCACCACTTTGCACGCTCTGTACGCCGTATCCCGCCGATCGCACCGCCTCCTTCAACAACTCGAGTGTCCTGAAGTCGTCATCTACCAAAAGAATGGCGGAGTGATTGCTGACCGCATCCGGAATATGCTTGCGAAGCGAATCCAGCATGGCGCCCTTGTTGATGGGTTTGATCAGATAGTCCACCGCTCCTAAAGCAAAGCCCACTTGTCGGTTGTCCACAATTGACACCACGATAATCGGGATGTCCGCGGTTTCCGCAGCAGCCTTCAACGCTACCAGCGCCTGAAATCCATCGCCTCCCGCCATCAGTACATCGAGAGTGATCGCATCCGGCCTGAGCTTCCTGGCTTTCTCGATGGCGTCGGGACCCGAGTCGGCCATGGCGATGCGGTAATCCGATTCCAGATAGCTTGCCATCAATTCCCGCGCCGGTGGTTCGTCGTCGACAATTAAAACCAGAGGTTTTCGATACGGGGCGAGAACGACGCTGGCACAGCTGTCGGAATCGTTCTCAATTTCGGCCGCGTCTGGCGCGACCGTGCCGGCACGTAGCGTAAAGCTGAAACAACTCCCTTTTCCCAGTTCGCTCCTGAGGGCAATCGTCCCTCCTTGCTGCTCAATCAACCGTTTCGTGATGGCAAGTCCCAGCCCGGTGCCTTGTTGCGCGGCTGCCCCTTCAACCTGCCTGAATTCTTCGAAAACCATAGCGTGGTCTTCCGGACGGATCCCTATGCCCGTATCGGAGACGGAAATACCAATGAAATTCTCATTTTTACAACAGGCCATCTCGATGCGGCCATTTTGGGGGGTGAACTTCACCGCATTACTGAACAGGTTGTAGAGGATTTGCTTGAAGCGGACGCGATCGGCGTAAAGCACTAGCCCAGGTTCCACAGTTTGCGCAAGCTGAATATTCTTGGCCATCGCCAACGGACGAATTGTAGAAAGAACCTCTGGCCATGCGTCCTGCAATGCGAAGTCTTCCCATCGCAGTTCCAGTAGTCCTGCCTCGATCTTCGAAAGATCGAGAATATCGTTGATCAATTGCAGCAGATGTGCTGACCCCTGTTTGATGTGCGTGACGAAGCGCTTTTGCTTCGGATTCAAGGGCCCTGGAGATTCGTCAGACAACAAGTCAGAAAAACCTACAATAGCATTCAAAGGCGTCCGCAGTTCGTGACTCATACTGGCCAGGAACTTGCTTTTCATGTTGGTGGCGCGTTCGACTTCGCGATTGCGCAGTTCGAGTTCGCGATTCGCCGTCTCCAGGCGGGTCGTGAATTTTGCGCGTTCCCCCTCCAGCCGCTTTCTTTCGGTAACGTCGGCCGCAATCACAAATTCCGCAGCCCTGCCTTCGAATATCAGCGAATAGGAAGTGGATTCGACATACATGACGCCGCCATCTTTCTTCTGATGGCGCCATTCGCGCTGGGGTTGGGCATCCTCAGGCATCGATGCGTCGCCCCCATACAAACCCTGTGCATCCTCGCGGGAACAAAGATCGTGAATCGTCATGGACAGAAACTCGTCCCGCGAATATCCATATGCTGTTACGGCAGCTCGATTCACGGTCAGAAAACGAAGCGTTTCGCGATCGTAAATCCATGTCGGCTGGGGATTAAGTTCAAACAGCTTGCGATATCGTTCCTCGCTCGCGCGTACTTCGTTTTCAGCATTTTTTCGAGTCGTGATGTCGCGAGCCACAGCATAGATGAGCCGTTTTTCCGGCACACACACCGCATTCCATAGTAGCCACCGGTAGCTTCCGTTCTTGGTGCGATAACGGTTTTCGAAAGCCACGGCTGGTTCTCCATCCTGCAAACTGGCAAACTCGGCGGATGTCCTGGCCTGATCTTCGGGATGAATGAACTCCGTGCGCGGCCTGGACATGAGTTCGGTAGCTGGCAAACCCAGAACCCTCTGCCAACTCGGATTCAGGCTTCGAAACTTCCCGTCGAATCCGATGGTGCACTGCATGTCGAGCGAAAGGCTCATGAAACGATTGCCAGTTTCGAGCTGCGCATAAAGCGATCCCAGGAATGTACTCAGTAACCAACCAACCAACAAGAAGACAAGGCCAAGGATCCACACTCGGTTTTGCACCAGCCAGACTCTTTGCTGTTCAATAGCCAATGGCTGCTCCGCAATAACTCCCCAGTCAGACTCGCCCACTGGTTCGTAGTGCGCGAATACGGCTCTGCCATCGCGTACAAACATTCCGGCTCCGGATTGGCCAGCCAGCAAGTGCTTTACCGGCTCGTATCCCGCCAGGTTCACGGCGGCAGCGTGGACATCGATATCGCGTTGCGCTGCTATGTGACCGTGCTGATCGACAAGTAGAATTGTCCATCCACCCTCGAGCCGCGTCTCGACCAGCCGTTGACTCATCGCATTCAGCGGGTCCGCGCCCATGAGAATTCCGATTGGCTCGCCTTCATCATTCAATACGGGAACCGCAATAGCCACTACGAGTGGATAGGGCGCAACCGCCGTCTTATACACCTCGGAAACATACGGCTGCCTTTGCCGCATAAAGCCTTCATACCAGTCGCGGTAAGCAAACTTGCGGCCTAGCAGCTCAGGTTGCGGAGGATAAGCTTGGCCCATCGTGCCATCCAGCGCATACACGCTGACGAAGGCGAAGTCTGAGCGAAGACTTTTCGCGTTCTTCAAGTGCCACAGAACCGTTTCTAGATCATGGTGTTCCCAGGCGGTAAGAAATGCGCGGCGTGCCGCAATCGACTCCAAAAAGGTAATGCTCTGGCGAAAGTGTTCTTGGGTCAGCGTGGCCGAGACCCGGGCGATTTGCGCGCTTTCGATCCCGGCTTGCATTTCTGCCTGATGGCGTAAGACCCGGCCGATCGAGTAGGCAAAAAGCGCGATCGGAACGACCATGAGCAGCAGGAACAGAATGTAGATGCGCCGCCGCGATTTCGAAACCCACTGCCCGACACTAACGGATGCCTTCAAACGTCCTCCTTATCGTTCAGTCAAACGTCCTCGATTTGCCCACATCGTCATACGGTTGCGCACTTTCCCGACAACATTACGGATTCGCGACACGATCGTCCGCTGACCAGGACTGTCGTGGCTAGGGTTAGGACGCCGCGCGGGCCATTTGTACCCACCCAGGAGGTCTGTGTGCAGCTACCGTGCCAGACCTACGCGAAAGCTGGAGATCCAATAGTGGCGAGGACGCATTCGCGAGCGTGGTCCGCTCCCGAGATGCCCGGAGTCCCATAGAGGCGAGTCCACGGCCTGATGCCGGTTACGAAGGTTATCTGTCTCGTCTTACCGGGGAGGGTTAGAGTTTCATAACTTACGCCTAATTTTATCGGAGCCACTCCTGATATCCGGGAAGTTCGAGTTTCTATGTCGAAGAAGCGAATTCTAGTCGGTGAGGACGACCGCTCCATCCGGTTTGCCCTGAGCGAATTCCTTCAGTCAAACAACTATCAGGTCATTGAAGCCAACAACTGCGAGGCGATTCGCCAGAGCTTTCGAACTTCTACCCCAGATGCGGCCATTCTGGATTATTCATTGCCGGACGGCACCGCATTGGATCTTCTTCCATTTTTGAAGCAAACCTACGCTTCGGTGCCCCTGATCCTGCTCACCGGCAACGGAACTATTGAGTTGGCCGTGCAAGCGATGAAAGAAGGAGCCGAGCAGTTTCTCACCAAACCGGTGCAGATGTCCGCAATCGCAGTCGTTCTGGAACGCGCCTTAAAGAATCAACGGAATCATCAAAAACAGCTGGCCGGCAAGGTGCGAGAAAAGCGCGAAAGCGTGGACCCATTTGTTGGGGTGAGCGCAGCGATTCAGCAGGTCGCGGAAGAGGCGGAAAGAGTTTGTGGCAGTCAGTGCCCGGTGCTCATTGCCGGAGAGACCGGCTCTGGCAAGGGCGTTTTGGCGCGCTGGCTTCACGATCATAGCTCTCGTGCCGAGGAACCGTTTGTCGATTTAAACTGCGCAGGGTTCGGGCGCGAGCTTCTCGAAAGCGAGCTTTTCGGTCATGAAGCGGGAGCGTTTACCGGCGCCGTAGCCCGCAAATTGGGATTGCTGGAAGTCGCTCAAAAAGGAACTGTATTCCTTGACGAAATTGGAGATATGGATGTCCAGATCCAGCCAAAGCTGTTGAAGATATTAGAAGAGAAACAATTTCGCCGCTTAGGGGATGTACAGGAGCGCCAACTGGATGTTCGTCTGGTTGCCGCCAGTCATGCCGACCTGCCACAATTGATTCGCGAGAAGAAATTTCGCAGCGATCTTTACTTCCGCGTGAGCACCGTGGTCATTCACATGCCGGCCTTACGCGAACGGGCTGAAGACATTCCTTTGTTGGCGCAACACTTCTTCCAACGAATGGCTGTCGACTTAGGGAGAATTCACCTCACGCTCTCAGATCGAACCTTGGAAACGCTTGCTGGCTACAGCTGGCCGGGCAATATTCGGGAGCTGAAAAATGTAATGGAAAGAGCTGTGCTGCTGGCGACAGCGGACACCATTCAGCCACGGGACTTGCGCCTGGAATATCTGTCCGGAAACCCCGATGCTGAAGACGACGAATCCAAGCTCACTTTCCGGGAAGTCCAAAAATTGCATATTCAGAGGGTCTTGACCACGGAGCGGTGGAATATATCGCGCGCAGCCACCAGACTCGGAATAACAAGAAGTTCTCTCTACAACAAGATCAAAAGCTTCGGAATAGTTCATCCCAACGGTCGCAACTAAGAAATAAGAGCGACCGGCGGCCGGCTCATCGCGGATCTCTCTACCTGTTCCCCTCCGGTCGTTTCCACTCCCGCCGGGCTGCCCGCCGCAATCGCGGGCGGCCGGAGAACATGCCCCGTCGCAAATAGCTCCTCCAGCCTGAGCGCTGGACAAAGCAGGTTGCACTGCACAAATTCCACACCCATTTCTTCAAGCAGGGCGAGGTCCTCCGTTGCTTCGACACCTTCGGCCACCACAGCGCTGTGGAGGGCACGACCAAAAGCGACCACTGACTCGACAACCGCGCGTCGTTTTGGATCTTTCCGCAGACCACGTACGAAATACGAATCCAGTTTGAAGTATTCGGGGTAACAATCAAGCATCATGCGGTAGTTCGATTGTCCCAGACCCACATCGTCAAGCGCGATCCGTATTCCGGCATTGCGAAGCCCCGCGACAGTGTGCAACAGCTCGGGAATATCACAATTGGGGGCGTATTCGACGATTTCCACCGTAAACCGGTCGAGCGACAACGAGTGCTTATGGGCCCGACGGCGGAATGACTCAACAAATCCAGGTTGCTGCCCCAGTGTGGCCGCGTGGACGTTGACATTGATCCGCAAATCATGAGGAAGCTTCACCGCCTCCGCGCATATCGCGGCCAGACAGCTGTGATCTACCGTCCTCTCTTCTTTCTTACGGTGCACATAGTCGAACAGCATCTGCGCCGATTCGAAATGCGTGCCGCGTGGCCCACGGATTAAGGCTTCCACGCTGTGGACCTGATGGTCTCCATCGGCGATACGAAATATGGGCTGAAAGCGCACCGAAAGTTGTTCCGGATCGAGGATGGTTTCAAGCAGGGACTTCCTCATGGGGCCCTCCTGTCAGCACTGAAATGGTTCTTGCCAGGTCCGAGAGACGCATCGGCTTCCGATGGAATACGTCGACGCCCTGATTTGCGGCTTCCGCTTTGAGCTCAGGCCAGCCGTAGGCCGTGAGCACAACGATTCGAGTTGGCAATAAAGTGTCGCGAATGAACTTGACCAGATCCAGTCCGCCAAAGTTGAGCCTGCTCAGGCGCAAATCCGTGATCACCACCGCATATTGAAAATGTGTAAGCAGTGTCTGCGCCTCCTCGATCTCTGCAGCGCAGTCCACCGTATATCCAAGTCCGGTGAGATACTCACGATAGGCACTTACTAACTGCTCGTCATCGTCGACGATAAGAATATTTTCCTTCATGCTCTCAAATAGGCATTTGGACAACCAAACCCTGTGGTCCAGAAGTCATTGACAGCAATAGACCGAAAATTGAGCACATACCCACCTGTTTGAACCTTCGACATTTGTGCGGAAGATGAACAGGGATTCATCCGCACACAATCAGTCCATGGTGAGGCTCAGACTCAGAAGGAAATTGGTGTATTACAGCCGTAACTTGACGCGCTAGTTACGGGGCCGATACCGTTACGGGAACGCTACCAAAAGGACCTAATTTCAGAGGGTTATAAACATGACGGCCGCGTCCGCTCCCAAATTGGAACCCACGACCGACCCATCGCGGCAAACCCCTTCTTTATTGTTGTCTCAGAAAACCGAATTGATCGGTGAACTCGCTCAGGCCATGGCGAACCACTTCAACAACATCATGATGGCCGTTACCGGCTATGCCGAGCTCGAGCTGAGGAAAGCCAATCCCAACACCAAGGATCGGCGAGCTCTCGAACAGGTGCTCGCGAACGCAACCCACGCTACTTCACTAATCCAGTTGCTATTAGACTTTAGCCGTAAGCATGCCCCTTCTCCACAGCTTCTGGACTTGAACCGGCTTCTGGCTGAGATACGCGAGCTATTGGAAGAACTGGTAGGCGAGCAGGCGACGGTTGCTTTGCGGCTTGATGCCGATTTTTCGACGATTTACGCGGACAAAATCGATGTTCAGCAAGCCTTGCTTGCGGTGCTCGTGGTGGCAAGAAACGCAATCGCGGGTGCTGGACAACTGACAGTTTCGACTTCTTTGTCACATATCAGCCGGGAATCGATCGAAGCGCCGGACCGGGCTGAACCTGGCAAGTACGTGGGGCTTTGCGTGGAATGCAATGCCGCGGCTCACCCGGGTTCGGCTGACGATCCAAAAATTGACCAACTGGAATCATCGCTCGAGGGTGTTCGCGCCATAGTCAGGAAGTC
Organism: uncultured Acidobacteriota bacterium; assembly: GCA_963756015.1. Lineage (GTDB taxonomy): Bacteria > Acidobacteriota > Terriglobia > Terriglobales > Acidobacteriaceae > Sulfotelmatobacter. The sequence goes on along the minus strand of CAVWMB010000006.1, from coordinate 3,334,721 downwards.
CGATGGAATCGTGCGCCTTTCGAGCGAACTTGGCACAATAAAGAGTGTTCAGCTGCATTTCCCCGCCTCGCAAAAGCAATCGGTAGAAGAGCCGGGCCCAACCCTTCCACGGACCCCTGCGATGGCTCGAACCATTCTGGTGGTCGAAGATGACGACGCCGTTCGTCTACCGGCCGCCGAGTTTCTCAAGATGGAAGGTTTCAAAGTATTGCAAGCGCGAACCGGGAGTGAAGCGCTAAACCTGGTGCAACAAAGCCGCTCTTCGCTCGACATCTTGATAGCAGACATTTTCATGCCCAAGATGAGCGGTCATGAAGTCGCCGCGAAATTGCTCGAGCAACATCCCGATCTCAAGATCCTTTACATGTCCGGCGATCCGAGCAGATCCGGTTCTACGGGGACGCTCAACCTTCCTCAGAACGCGACTCTGCGAAAACCCTTCCGCCTGAATGTGCTGAGGGACAAGATCCACGATCTACTGGGAGAGTAAGTCTCAAGCACTTCTCCCTGAACATCGTTGCCGTTTTAGGCAAGATTGGACTGTCAAGATCATGCCGAAAATCCGAGGGGCGAGCAAGAATCGTGAAGCGAAGCCTTCGCCTCGGCCGGATGAGGCTCGTTACCGCGCACTGCTGGAGTCGGCTCTCGATTGCATCATTTGGACAGACGCGCAGGGCAGAATAGTCGAGTTCAATCCCGCGGCTGAACGCACCTTTCGCATTTCCCGCGCCGCGGCTCTCGGCCGGGATCTATCTGAAACCATCCTTCCTGCTGCGTTGCGGCCTCATCTGCGTAGCGAACTGTTCTCTTCTGTAGCTTCAAGTGGAATTGAATTGGTCGGCAACCGCCTGGAGACCAAGCTGATGCGCACCGGCGCCGAGGAATTCGCCGCTGAACTTACCGTGACCAGCGCAGGCATCGAAGACAACACCACACTGTTCATCGTCTACGTGCGTGATCTTACGGCTCGCCGCCTCGCCGAGGAAGCCCTGGTGCGGCTGGCTGCCATCGTCGAGTCATGCCAGGATGGGATCATCGGGACCGATCTGCATTGCCAGATTACGAGTTGGAATAAAGGGGCAGAATTGATGTATGGCTACACTGCCGAAGAGGTGATCGGCAAGAATATTGCCATCATCGCCCCTCCGGATCGGGTCGATGAAGCCAGACAAATCCGCGAGCAATCAAGAGCGGGAGTCAAGCTGAAAAGCTTCGAAACTGTAAGAGTCGCCGAGGACGGTCGCCGGCTCGACGTGTCGTTGAGTATTTCTCCGGTGTTTGATTCAGACGGCATGGTCATAGGCGCTTCCGCCATTGGGCGCGACATTACTGCGTTCAAGCAGACCCAGGACGCATTGCGCAAAGCCAGTGAAACCAGCATTTACGCATCCCCCGTGCCGATCGTCGCCGTAGATACCGAGCGTCGCATCACGCTGTGGAATCCGGCGGCACAAGCACTCTTCGGCTGGAGCGAGCAAGAAGTTCTAGGCAAGCCGAATCCACTCAAGCTCAAGGGCGGAACTCCAGAGGCAGTTGCGCTCCATCGGCGCGCTCTTGCAGGCGAAACTCTCACCGGCATCGAATTGCACGGTCACAAACGAGATGGGACCTCTTTGATCATGAACCTTTCCGCGTATCCGCTCTGGGGCGATAACCACCAAGTGAAAGGTGTTGTCGGCTTCCTTTCGGATATCACCGAAGCCAAGCGCGCAGAGGAAGCACTTCGCGGCGCCGAACAAAAGTATAGGAACATTGTCGAAAACGCTATCGAAGGCATCTATCAGACAACTCCACAGGGAAAATATATTTCTGCGAACCCCGCCCTGGCACGAATGTTCGGCTTCGCCTCCCCTGACGAACTGCTGGCGCTACGCACCGACGCAAGACACCAGCACTACCTGCACTCTGACATGCACGAGGAATTTGTCAGCCTCATGCGGCGAGAGGGCATTGTTCAGAACTTCGAATACCAGGCCCGCCGCAAAGATGGCAAAGTAATCTGGGTCGCAGAAAATGCCCATGCCGTGCGGGACAAACACGGGCAACTTCTTCACTTTGAGGGAACCCTTCAGGACATCACGGAACAGCGCGAACTCGAGCAACAACTCCGTCACATGCAGAAAATGGAAGCGGTTGGCCGCCTGGCCGGAGGGGTCGCCCACGACTTCAACAATCTGCTCATGGCGATCAGCAGTTATGCCGAACTGTTGCAACTCAAACTTCCGGAGAACAATGTTGCCAGAGGATACCTCGATGAAATTACCAAGGCCATCGATCGCGCCGCCTCATTGACCAAGGGATTGCTGACATTCAGCCGCAAGCAGGTGCTTTCCCCGAAAATTTTCGATCTGAATGCGCTGATTGCTGAGCAAATCAGACTGCTCAAACGTTTGGTTCCGGAAAACATCGACCTGCGTTTCTCTCCCAAGTCCGCTGCGGCATTCATCAAAGCCGACTCAACCCAGGTGGAGCAGGTGGTGATGAATCTGGTGATCAATGCACGCGATGCCATGCCTGATGGCGGCCATATCCTGATCGAAACAGGCCACCGCAAGGCAGATTCCGGTGGCGTTGAATTACCCTCCGAATCCGCCAGCCAGGTTACGATTGTCGTAACCGATACTGGCTGTGGCATGGATTCAGCCACCCGGTCCCAGATCTTTGAGCCATTTTTCACCACTAAAGAAGCGGGAAAAGGCACCGGACTGGGCTTGGCTATTGTTCTCGACATCGTGAAGCAGAGCGGGGGCAACATCGAGGTCGAGAGCGAATTGGGAAAAGGCACCACTTTCCGAGTCTCTCTACCGCTTGTGGAAGCAGCGAACCATCCGGATGTCGAAGAGAGTGTCGAACCTTTATCTCCCGCCAATGAGACCATTCTTCTGGTCGAGGATGAATCTTCGCTTCGCGAATCAATTGCCGAATACCTGCAGCAAAATGGATATCGCGTGCTGAAAGCCAATGGGGGACCTCAGGCATTGTCAATCATTGGAAAATTCGAAGGACCGGTTGACCTGATGCTCACCGACGTCATCATGCCTCAAATGAGCGGCCGCGAATTGGCGCAACGCATGGCAGCCCTTCATCCTGACATGAAGATAGTTTTTATGTCTGGGTATTCGGATAACTTGCTTTCGAGCCAGCAAGTTTTGGATTCCAAGAACATTTTGCTGCAGAAGCCAATTCGCCTGGCGTCCTTGGGTAAGAGCCTTCGCGAGATCCTCGAGCGAGGCAATACTGCAAGCGCCGCCAGCGCATAGCCTGCCCCGCCTCAGCGCGGCCTCCCTATTCATTGGGATCCGGTTTATTGCCTCACATGCAATAGACGAAATGCATCAAGTTGCCAGGGCGGGTTCGATCCCACATCCAAGATTCAAGATTAAGGACCAGCGAAAAAAAAATAATGGCCGCACCTGAACTGGTGCGGCCACGTTGAAGCATCGAATCACCCCAAGTCAGAAGCGAACTCGAGCGCCCAGCTCGATCTGCCGGTTGCCGCCGGGTTGCTCCTGCGCCGAGCCGTTATTCAGAGCGCCAAAGCCGGAGGGCCCCTCGAAGAGAGCCAGCTCGGCGTTGGCAAGAGGATCCTGCCACTGATTGTGGTTTAGAAGGTTTGCGAACACGCCTTGGAATTCCAGGCTAACACCCTCTGTCACCCGGAAGTTCTTCTTGATGCTGAAGTCCATATTCCAGTACGCCAGCCCGCTGACAATGCCCGTGCCGCCGTCCCGGTTATCTAACCCCAGAATCGGATTGCGGAAGCTATTAATGGCTGCCGTCCCGTTCGCGAAGAAATTGACCGGCAACCCGCTTGACGGCTGGTTGTAGTAAGCGTGACCGTGTTTGGGGAGTGGTCCATCCGGCACCGCGTTTTCTTCTCCAAAGAAGTTGAGGTTATCCCCGGCGCCGTATTCCTGACCGCCTCCGGTCGTGGTAAAAACCTGGATCGGTGTACCGCTGCCCGTGGTGAATATGGACGAGAACGTCCATCCACCGAGCGCCCGCCCCACGAGTCCGTTCTGTCCTTTGTAGAAGGGCGGCTGGTACACAAAGAATGTGTTGTAGACGAATTTGCGGTTAAACAGCTGTGGACCGTACATGGTATAGGGATTGAAGGGATCGTCCGGAGTGAATTCGCTGCTGGCCTGGACGATCGCCGCCGTTCCCAACGCCTTGGAGTAGGTGAGGTTGGACTGCATGGTCAATCCTCTCCAGTCCGCCATCTTCACGGAGGCAAAGCCACCGTTGTAGTTTCCAAAACCAGTGCTGGCATTCACCGCGACACCAGAGGTCATCTGAGGTCCAAAAGGCCCAGTGGTTGTGTTCATCATGCTGTGCGGGAAGTTGAACCCGCCGTTGTCCAAATCGCTCCACAGACTCCATACCTGAGCATTGGGAAGGTTATTGGTGGCGCACGGTGTACCATTGCCGCTCGGAGGAGGTCCGCAGCCTACAGCAGGAGCGCCCTCGTTCGCGATCACTGCGGCGGTGCAGCTCGTAAACCCGGTGCAATAGCCCGTGCCCTTCAGTGCCGCCTCGAAGAAGGGCTGCGGGGTGACCGCACCGGCCTTGGCTGCGCAGCCTCCGGCCGCCAGCCCGGCAACTCCTCCGCAATATTGCAACACCACATTTTTATACGCCTGGGCGAACTGCTGCCCGCCCAACGTCATCATGTAGGGTACCGCGTTCAGGTTGACAGGTTCGTACTCATGCGTGATTCTGCGCCCGATGTAGCCCATCTCCAATGTGACCTTGCGGGACAGCTGGCGTTGAATGGTCAAGTCGAAAGAGTCTACCTGGTTAGGCCGGAAATTCGGGTCCAAGGCCTCGGCGGTAGCGGACGAAATAGCATTGTATCCGGGAAAGTCTGGCTGGGGCAGGGTTGCGGTGGGCAGAGGCAGTGGAGCCGTTAGGCCGTCCACGCCGATGCGGAAGGCAGTGTTCGGCGTGGCTGAATTTGCCGTGCCGCAACCGCCGGTTCTGAGGGCGCCACCGACGCACTGAACCGGCTGGAGCAGGCCCGTGCCCAGCAGAGGCACCAGCACTAGATCCACACCGTTCAAGCGGCCGTAGACGCGGCCATAGCCGCCGCGAACCACGGTATCTTCATGACCGAAAAGTTTCCCGGCCAGCGAATCGCTGTCGAAGTGCGGGTTCCAGGCCGCGGCGATGCGCGGGCTGAATGACCCGTAAAACGGATTGTAGGGATACTTCAGGCCATTCCCGGTATTGCCCACCAAGGCAAAGCCGATTTCGGGGTTATATACCTGGCCCGCAAGCGCAGCCCGCTTGCGATCTGCCAGGTAGGAGACCGATGAAATTGGCTGGTCTGACTGGTCGACCAGTTCAATCTGCTTGCCATTCGCTTCCGTCGGCGGCATCTCCAGCGTCCAGCCCAGACCGTAGGTCAGGGTGAAAGTCGGCTTCATGTGCCAGGTGTCGCTAAAATACGTGTTGTAGTAAGGGATGGTGCTCCTGTCGAAGGCCTCAGTCAGTGGAGGATTCAGAGTCAGATTCGCGCCACTCCGGGTGTAGACCGTCTGCGCAATGGAAACGATACCCAGCGCCGCCGCGGTAAGGGATCCGCAGTTGGGGATATTGGTGTCATTGCAAATCGAGATGTTGGACGCGAGTTGCGATCCAGAGTCTCCTGTGCCCAACTCGTACACCGGTTGGTAGTTGATGCCGCCGCCGTTATCGGATCGCGAATGGTAGTCCCAGTTGTGCTGATAGGTACCCCCGAACTGAAACAGGTGGTTGCCCTTCAACATGGAAATATCGTCGCGAATCATCTGATCGTGCCCGTCCCAAACGCGGTTGCGGGTGTTCTGCGTATTCACGTTGTAGGGCCCCAAATCCTGGTTTTCGCCGGCGGTTTGGCCGCTAAAAATTTCGAGCGCTCCGCCCAGCGTTGCCGTCTGCGGCGTGTCTCCCTGCCGGGAGTATGCCCACCAGTTACGCAGAAAGCTATAGTGCAAATCGTTGGTTGTGTTGGTCGTAATGTTGGTGGTTAGCCCCGCTACCAGGATATGCGACTGCAGCGGACCGTTGGATATGGAAGCAGGAGTGCCGAGCGTGTCGCCGGAGAAGAAGCCGCCAATATCAATCTGGTTATCGTTTTTCGTGGTGAGCTTGTTCCAACGATAGCTCGACATGAAGTGCCACTTGGCCCCAAAATCGTGATCCACGCGCCCCACTGCGAAGTTGCTGGTAGTCGGCAGAGCAACGTTGGCTGAGAAGCCCAGAGTGTTGGCAGAGTCGCAGAAGTTCTGCGTGCAGGCGGCATTCGATTGGGGTTCGTAGGTCTTCCAAATCTGCTGAACCAGGGGGTTCACTCCAATTCCACGCGGATCAGCGGCCTTTAGACTGAAAACCTGGCCCGTGATGGGATCCGTTATGTTTCCCGCTATCAAGGCCGGCGAGGGAACGTTCTTGGAAATGGTCTCCGAGTTGGGAAAGCGGAAACCCTCGTAATTGGCAAAGAAATAAGTCTTGCCGCCTAGAATCTCTTTCGGAATAAGCGGACCGCCGATGGCTCCGCCAAAGCGGCTGTAATGGAAGCTGGGCAGCGGAACGTGGTTGTAATCATTCTCCCAGCTTTGAGAGGACCAGTTGTTGTCCTTGTAGTAGTCGTACACCGTGCCGTGCCAGGCATTGGTTCCGCGCTTGGTGACCACCTTCACTTCGGCGCCCGCGGAACTGTTGAAATCGGCGGTCTGGCCCGCCGTGTTTGTCTTGAACTCCTCCACGCTGTCTTGCGGCGTGGGCAGCACGCCTGTGGGCCCGCCCACTCCTGCTCCGAGGGTGTTTTGCGTAGCCACGCCACCGGTCGGGTCGCCCGCCATGCTGCTGAAATATACGTTCTGGCTGCCGTCCATGTCGCTGCTATTGTTGCCGCCGTCCAGCGAGAAGTAGCTTTGGTCGAGCACCGCGCCCGCCACACTGCCATCCGGAGCAACGCCGGGTTGCAACTCGACGAAAGTGCTGACGTCGCGGCCCAGGCTGGGAAGGTTGTCCAGGGTTAAACTCGTGACGGTGTTGCCCACGGTGGCATTCAACGTCTGCAGCTCACTGCCAACGGATGTCACCTCCACCACAACATTCGACCCCCCAACCTGCAGAGACAAATTGACCGTGAGGCTGGCTCCGACTTTTACCTCCTGGTTATCGGTCTTCGTGGTTGTAAAGCCGGCCTTGCTGACAGCGATGTTGTAGGTACCGGGATTAACGTCCACGTAGGTGTACCGACCCGATGCGTTGGTCGTCGCGGTTCGCACAATATTGGTGGAAGCATCCGTCAGCGCAACCGCGGCGCCGGCTACTACCGCGCCCGACGGGTCAGTCACCGAGCCTACAACCATGCCCGTTGATGTTGACTGCGCACTCGCGGGCAGAACACTGCCCGCACAAACCACCAAAAGCAGAACCAGAGCCAGTTTCAGACTTCGGATGTGCATTGCTTCCTCCTCAACTCTATTGACCCGTCTTTCAAGCTTGAGATTTTGTGAACTACCCCGCTCGCGATCTCGCTCGCGGTCGGCGCGACCTCGAACACTTTCGGCGCACACGCGACTGTCTGAATAGCATTCAGATGGCCATTGTTTTTGTCGCTTCGAAGGCTGACCAACGGGCATGGTGAAATCGGGAATGAGCCTACAACTGCTGTCAACGGGTGAACGCAATTCGCGAATTGGCGCAGAGGGTTGGAGTGGCTGGGTTGGTGGAGAAATCTACAAAAACAAAAAGTTATGTGGTGAATATCTACCAAAAACCGGAACGCGCTTCAGCTCGCAAGACGTTTCTCTTGACGTTGCGCGGGTTACCATACATACTGGTTGGTATGTTGCGTGCACGCAAGAATTCGAAACGCAGAGCGACTAGGCTGCGCGATCCCGAGGGCACACGGGAGCGCCTGCTGCAGGCGGCATCCCGCGAAGTGTACATATCGGGTTTTCAGAGTGCCAGCCTGGACGCCATTCTCGCCTCTGCTGGTGTCACCAAGGGAGCGCTATACCACCACTTCGACAGCAAGGAGGCCTTGGGATATGCCATCGTCGAAGAGATCATCGCTCCCGACCTCCGCGCCAGGTGGTTGCGCCCTTTGCACAAGGACACGGACCCTATCGACACTTTGATCGAAATTGTTCAGGGTCATTCAGTTCGTCCCGAGGATGTACGAGGTGGCTGTCCTCTGAACAATCTGGCTCAGGAAATGTCTCCCCTCGACGAAGGATTCCGGCGCCGGCTGGCGAGAGTGTTCCATGTCTGGCACGAGGGTGTTGCATCCGCTTTGCGAGTGGGACAGGCCCAGGGAAGTGTTCGCCGCGACGTGGATCCCTCCGAGTCTGCTGGTCTTCTGATAGCGATGGTGGAAGGCTACGGTTCGCTGGCAAAGAATGCGCAAGATGCGAAAGTGTGGAAGGCGGGAAAAAGAAATATCGAGGGCTGGTTGCAGTCCTTGCGGCCGCCGGGCAACCGCAAACGGGGGTGATCGCATCGGTGTTAGGGAATGTTACATACCAACCGGTTCGTATGTTTGTGCGGGCTGGTGGCAACCGCCCCGGCGCACACAGGAGCGCGTCAGTGAAGGAAAAGCTGTCCAGGTGGACGCACCGAACCGCCGCAGCCAAGGATGCGCACGAATGATCACTCTCAATCCAGGGCGCCGAGGAGTCGTCTGCGCCACACTATTGCTTGTGCTGATAGCGGTTGGGACTGTTGAGTGCCGGGCTGAGACGGCAAATCCTGCGGAGATCAAGCCATTCAAGGCTCACATACCAGAAAGCGTTCTGGAAGACCTTCGCCGCCGCGTGGCCGAGACTAAGTGGCCCGATCAACTGCCAGGCACGACGTGGGAATACGGCGCCGACATCAGCAAGGTTCACGAACTCGCAGATTATTGGCAGAAAGGTTACGACTGGCGCGCACAAGAGGCCCGGATCAACCGATTCGATCAGTTCACCACCGAGATCGATGGTCAGACCATCCACTTCATCCATGAACGATCGCCACGAGCGGATGCAATACCTCTGATGTTGATTCACGGGTGGCCGGGCTCGATCCTGGAATTCTTCGCTCTAATCGAACCGCTCACCCATCCCAAGGACAGCCGTAGCCCAGCTTTTGATGTCGTTGTGCCTTCTCTTCCTGGCTTTGGATTTTCTGGACCAACGAAAAGTCGGGGCTGGGACGCGTTACGGATGGCCAAAGCGTTCATCGTCCTGATGGATCGTCTGGGCTACGCCAGATACGGAGTTCAAGGCGGTGACTGGGGTTCCGAGATTGCGCAACACATGGCGCGCGAGGCCCCCACGCATGTTATCGGGCTCCATTTGAACCTTATTTTCCTTCCCCCTCCCAGCCCGGATGCAATGAAAGAACTGACCGCTGAGGAGCATCAGCGCTATACCCAGTGGTGGCACGAGGGGAGAGGCGCGTTCTTTAACCTTCAGGCATCCGAGCCGCAGACGGTTGCCTATGCCCTGACCGATTCACCGGTGGGGTGGATGGCCTGGCTGGCCGAGAAATTCCAGGACCTCACCGACAATGACGGAGATTTTCTGCACGCCGTGGATCGTGACACGTTCCTCACCGATGTGACACTGTATTGGGTCACGGGAACGGTGGGCTCCTCCATGCGCATCTACCGTGAGGACAGGCTCTCTGACAGCGATCAAGCCCCGCCCCGAATGAAGACTCCGGTTGCCTATGCCGTATTCCCCAAGGAAGTTGTCGCTACGCCCCAACGTTGGATTGATCAGATGTACAACGTCGTGCAAGAGACGAAAATGCCCAGAGGAGGTCACTTCGCCGCACTCGAGCAGCCGGATTTATTGGTGCAGGACATTCGACTTTTTTTTTCCAAGCTCAATTAAGGGCAAGACTTACTTAAAGAAATCGCTGAACCGATCCCAATGTACACAGGAGAACATCTCATGACTCGAACGCTAGCGAAGACGATCGCATCAGGGACCTTCGTGCTGGTTGCCTTGCTCAGCACCGCGTGGCAGATTCGGGCGCAAAACGCTCAAGCGCAGGATGCTAAAACACCCTATCCCAGCATGGCTCCGCTTGAGCAGTACCTCATGGCGGACCGCAATGCCGAGATCGCTTTGGCGCGAACCGCCGCCCCGAAGTCCATATCCGACGACGCTTCGGTCGTGGTTCTTACCCGGCATGGCTTCGAGAACGCAGTCGAAGGCAAGAACGGCTTCGTGTGCATCGTGGAACGGGCTTGGACGTCACCATTCGACGCCCCGGAGTTCTGGAATCCGAAGAATCGAAGTCCCATCTGCTATAACCCCGCCGCCGTGCGATCCGTCCTGCCCTACACCTTTAAGAGGACAGAGATGGTATTAGCCGGGTTGTCCAATCCCCAGATGCTCGAACGCATCAAGGCTGCGGTTGCCAGGAACGAACTGCCGACGCCTGAACCTGGCGCGATGTCCTACATGTTGTCGAAGGAGTCGTATCTTAACGATAAAGCCGGGCATTGGGTTCCCCATTTGATGTTTCACATTCCTAAGGTAGACGGCGCAACCTGGGGTGCGAACCTTCCCGGCTCCCCGGTCGTGCTGAATCCCCATGACGTTCCCGAGCCGGAGACGATCTTCTTTGTGCCAGTGAGTGCCTGGTCGGATGGAACCCCGGCCGAGTGATGTAGGAGACCATGATGAACACCCCGATGAACACTCTGATGAACATTCTGAAGACGGGTCCAGCCGGTGGCGCATTCTCAAGTTCTGAAGGCGCAATCGATTCTGTGGAGAACCCCATGGTGCAGCATTCGGATGCAGCCTTGGTCATAACACGCGACGCCAGAGAGCAAGCATCGAGATCGACGGAAATTTTCCCGGGGTGGCAGGCTCTCGTGAAGCCGCAGTCTCTCCGCGTGGCCATCAAAGTCAGGGGAAGGATCCTGTTCATTAATCTGGCGGACGTGATCTCGGTTCAGGCTAAGGGTAAATGCGTGTGCCTCCAGCAAAACGCGAGTTCCTATCTGCTTCGTGAGTCCATCTCGGTGATGGCAAGAAGGCTCGAAACCCACGGATTCATCCGCATCCACCGATCTGTGCTGGTGAACGCCTCAGTTGTGGAGGAAATCAGGCCGCTTTCGACGGGAGAATACTGTCTTCGGGTCGAGGGCGGAAAGGAATACACAGTCACTCGCACTTACAAGAAAAATCTCAAATCGCTCGCGGAATTCTGGATCGGCATGGGCGCGTCCTTCCCCGGTTAATCCCGTGCGCCCGCCCTGTAACGGAATAGCAAATCATCCGTCGATTCCCACTGGTTCGATCGTGACCGAAAATCACTCCTCGCGAAGAGCCTTCACCGGGTCTAGTGCGGCCGCGCGGCGGGCGGGCAGCCAGGATGCCACTCCGGCGATAAACAAGAACACAATCGCCATCGCCGCGAAAGTCATGGGATCTGTCGCCTTTACTCCTACGAGCATCGCGGTCATAAGACGTGTAAGCGTCAACGCAGCGATCAGGCCGGCGCCAATCCCAATCGCACTCAACCGGAATCCCTGCCCCACCACAAGTTGAAAGATCGCGGCTGGCTCTGCTCCGAGCGTCATGCGCACACCAATCTCGGCTGTACGTTGCCGCACCGCAGTGGAAAGCACTCCGTAAAGGCCAACCCCGGCCAGCAAGCCAGCGATCAGCGCAAAGGCGCCAATAAGCAACAGGGAAAAGCGCGTGTTGGCTTGTGCCTCGTCGATGAGCGCGTCTGCGGGCAGCATCTCGGTGACAAGAAGATGCGGATCGAGCTCTCTGATCGCGCTGCGTACGGCATTTCCGTAGCTTGCCGGATCGTTGCCAGTGCGGATCGCCCATGAATTCACCGCACCCGATCCAATAAAAGCATCGGTAAAGTACAACTGTTCGCGTCCCGGCTCCGCGAGCGATGAATCGTGTTGATGTCCGACCACACCAATGACCTCGACCCATTCCGCCTCAGGGGTGCGCACCCGAATAAGAATCCGCCGGCCCACAGCGGATTCGCCATGAAAAGCCTTGCTCGCAAGCAGATCGTCGATTACCACCCCATTGCGTCCCGGCAAATTATCGTCACTGGTGAAAGTGCGGCCAGCCAGCAAGGGAACGTGCATGGTTTCAAAGTAGCCGGGCAGCACCACTTCATTATCCGCCGCTTGAAACTTGCTGGCGTCTGCCAGCGCCTCATCCGTGCCCCACCGAATTGGGCTGAACCCTCCGGCAAGAGGAAAAGGATTCGAGGCCGTGACACTTCCGACTCCAGGAATTGCGCTCAAGCGTTCCTGAATTTGGCGAATGGAGACGGCTCGCTTTTCTGGCGTGTCCCGGCCAGCATTCGCGCCTGCAACTTGAAATGTCAGCAGATGGTGCGGGTCGAACCCGGGATCGGTTCGTTGCAGATCGAAGAAGCTGCGAAACATCAAGCCTGATCCAACCAGCAGAACGAATGAAAGGGCGACTTCAACCACCACCACTGCGTTGCGCAGCCTGCTTCCACCCAGCAACCCGGCATTTCGACTGCTGCCGCGCAACAGATTCGCGACTCCCGGTCGCGATGCCCGCCAAGCCGGAACCATGCCGAAAATGGCCGTGGCTGTCAGACATGCCAGCGCCGTGAAGCCCAGCACGAAGCCATTCATTCGAATGTTTTCGAAGCGTGGAAGGTTTGCGGGAGCGAAACCGCGGAGCGCGTAAATTCCAATCTCTGCCAGGACGAGTCCGACGAGCGTCCCCGCAATCGCGAGCAGAGCTGCTTCCGTCAGAACTGGAAGCAGCAGAGCCCAGCGCGATCCGCCAAGTGCCGCGCGCACCGAGAGTTCGCGTTCGCGAAGCGAAGCTCGCACCAATAGAAGATTGGCGACATTCGCGCAGGCAATCAGCAGCAGGAAAATGGCCGACGCCATCATCGCCAAAATAGCTGGGCGAACTCTCGAAACCATGTGCTGCCGTATCGGTTCGAGGTCGATGTAGTATTCCGCGGTTCCTTCGATCAGAAAATTCTTGCGCGCTTCAGCGGCCACCTGGTCCGCCGCAGCTTGCGCTTGCTCGCGAGATACGCCAGGCTTCAGTCTGCCGATCGGGCGAATGGAGAATTCATTGCGCTTGGTGGCATCGTAAGCCAAACGATTCGCGATCCATACATCCGGCGCAGCCTCTTCGTTCGCTTCCGGCGGGAAATACAGGCGAAATCCTGGAGCGAGCACCCCAACGACCAATGGCTGAATCGGACCAGTCGTAAGCATCGGCCGCCCAAGAATTTCCGTATTGCCGCCGTATCGCCGCTGAAAGTATTCGTAGCTCAGAATGGCCACTACCGGCAGCCGAGGCGCCTGCTGAGCGCCAGGCTGCGCTGCAGGCCGTGGAATTCCATCCTGCTCGTTGAAGTCGCGGCCAAAATTAATTCTTCCGCCGGTGAGCCGGAAAAAATTCGTTGTGGCGACCGCCATACGAACCTGTTCGGGTGTTCCATCTTCGCGCGGAAGAACTTGACGAAAGGTGAAAACTCCGGCGAAATCTTCGAAAGCCTGTTTCGTTCCGTCGCGCAGATCAATAAACTCAGCATTGGAAAATTGAATATCGCGAACATGGCGTTTGCGCAGCTCCGCCCCGGCGATCGCCAGACGGCCGGGGTCCTTGTATGGAATCGCTTGCAATAACACCGCATCGGTAACGCCGAAGATGGCGGTGCTCGCGCCAATTCCCAGAGCGATTGTCACCACGGTAGTCAGCGTAAACAGAGGGCTCTTGAGAAGCACCCGGATTGCGATCCTGAGGTTCTGTAACGCCATCCTGGACCTCCTGCTGAGAGCACATCAGCGTATGCGTACAAGAGTGGTTGCGCACCGATCGGCACGGTCGCCGGCCTGAACAGCAAAATAATAACAATAATTAAGGAAGCATCTTCGCATAATGGACTTGCCAAAGTTCGAAGCTCTACCGCAGTGCAAACTCCGTCACCCTTGGCTGATCTGCAATCTCGTTATCTAATTGACAATACATAATTTATCGAATCCCGAAAGGGGACACTCTGGAACACTGTGGTTCACAAGGCATTTCGCCTTGCCATCGCGCCTGGGTACAGTGCTTTTTAACAAAGCATTCATCTCCGTATAACCGAGAATTAATAACATTACATTATTGTCATCCTTCATCATTCCTATTCTCGTGAGGAACCATAGCTATGAAGCCGGGTGAACTCCCCCTCATCTCGCTGTCGATACGCGTCTTTTGCGCCAGACTTCATTCCAATATCCGCGGCGGGTTCCCCCGAGCTGGCAAAGTCCTTTGCGTAGCCGGCATCACGCTCTGCCTTGCGTCCTCATCGCTGGCGCAGGTGGATCGTGCCGGGTTAAGCGGCACGGTAACTGATCCCTCCGGTCGCGCCTTAGCCGAGGCGCACGTCACCGCGGTGCAAAATTCTACGAGTCTTCAACGCGCCACCACATCATCTTCCGACGGAACTTATGACATCCCCGAATTGCCGGTCGGTATTTACACGGTTACGTTTTCTCACGACGGCTTCAAGCAACTCACGTTTGTCGACGTGGTGCAGACGGTTGGGCGGACACGCACTCTGAATGCCGCGATGCAAGTCTCCGGCGGCCAGCAGCGCATCGAAGTCTCGGCCAGTTCCGAGCAAATGGACAAAACTTCCGACGCCCTGGGCAGCCGGATGGAACCGATACAAGCCAAGGAATTGCCGCTGAACGGCCGCAATTGGGCTACGCTCACCGCCATGATGCCGAGCGCGGTCGACACCGGCGGAAGCAACCAGCGTTCAGTTCGATTCGCCGGCAGAGGGCGCGATGACGACAATTTTACTTACGACGGCATTGACGCGACCAACATCATTAATCAGCCGCAGCAGCCTTATGTGCGTCTGTCCATCCCTCTCGACACCATTGAAGAGTTTCGGGTCGATTCCATGTTGGCGACGGCGGAGGCCGGAGCGACGGGAGGTCCACAGCTGGCCTTAACTTCGCCTTCGGGCACAAATCAGTGGCACGGCGACGCATTCGAGTTTTTCCGCAACAACGCCTTTGATGCCGTGGAACCGGTTCCCGTTAATAGCACCCTGCAGCCTTTTCATTTAAATCAGTTTGGAGCCTCACTGGGCGGCCCCATAGTCCGCGATAAGACTTTTTTCTTTGTGGCCTACGAAGGCTACCGGCAGATCTGGGGGTTCCCGTTGCTGGGCTTTGTCCCCAGCGCGTCGTTTCGAGCGCAAGTGACTGCGGATTCCCCGGTCCTCATGCCCATTCTGAATGCTTACCCGCAGGGGCAGACCGCGACGAGTAACCCGGATGTTGAGCAATTTGCCAGCGACGGCAGGCAATTAGTCGCGGAGAATTCGGCGATGATCCGCCTGGATCACCGCTTCTCGGAAAAGACTACGTCATTTCTCCGCTTCAACATTGACCGGGCGGTGAATACCCAGCCGCTCGCATCTTCAGGAAATTATCTCGACGACCGGCAGCAGCTCACGTCGGCTCCGGTGAATGGCGGAATCGAACTGCTGCATATTTTTTCTCCGACGCTGGTGAATGAAGTGAAGTTCGGCTTCAATCGCGGCACCGCCGACACCACCGATTTGAATCAAACCGGATCGCCCTATACCGTCGCGGTTTCCGGCGCCTTTACTATCCTGAACAACAACAAAGTCAGCACCGGGGTTGGCAACTCGTTTTCTGAAATCGACAACCTGACCTGGATCAAGGGGCGGCATACGCTCAAGGCCGGAGTGGAAATCCGGCGGGTTCAACTGAATCGGGGGAACACGGAAAGCGGAACCGTGGTTTTTCCATCCACCGCCGCCTTTGATGCCGACCAGGTCAGCACGGCGAGCCTGAACGGGGCGCTACCCATCAATGGCCTGCGCAAGACCCAGTATTACGGATATATCCAGGACGAATTCAAGTGGCTTCCCAACTTCACCGTCAACTTAGGAGCGCGCTACAGCTTCTTCAATATTTTTCATGAGGTCCAGGGACGCGCCAATCCCTTTGATTTCTCCACCTGCGGACCGCAAGGCTTTTGCGGAGTGGGCGCCAGCTTCGGCCAGCCTAACTATGGCGATCTCGACCCGCGCCTCGCCTTCGGCTGGGCGCCGGGAAAGAGCCAGAACACGGTGATCCGTGCCGGTTTTGGCCTCTACCATGAGGACGGCCAGTTGGACGATCAAAACCTTCCCATCAGCAACGAAGTTTTCGCATACTCGCTCTCGAATAAGACGATTCCGACTTTGAGTTACCCGATCACGCCGTTTCTCGCCGACACCAAAGGGATCATTTCACCTCGCGACGATGATCGGCGGCGCAAAGATACCTACGTCGAGCAATGGGGTCTTTCCCTACAGCAGGCGCTCCCGGCGGATTTCGTGGGAACCATCTCTTATGTCGGAAGCAAAGGGGTTCATCTGCTCACGCTTTCCGAGGTGAACGTCGTCGACCCGGCGACTGGAACCCGCCCTTACCCGAACTTCGGGCAAGTGAGCTGGCGCGGCAACAAAGACAACAGCGACTACAACGGGCTTTCGGTTGCGGTGAAGCGCACTTTCTCCATGGGCGTTCTGCTATCGGCCAACTACATGTGGTCGCATGAAATTGATGACGGCTCCGATGGCAGCGGCGACGGCGACTCACTGGTGCCTGAAAATGTGGCCTGCCAGAGGTGCGAACGCGCCGACGGCATCTGGGACGTGCGTCATGTTTTTAACGCCAACGCTGTCTATCAACTTCCTTTCGGCCGAGGCAAAACCTACTTGAACCAGCCTGGAATCTGGAGCAATATCGCCGGCTCCTGGGAACTCACTTCCGTGGTTGTGGCACGCACCGGATTTCCCGTGAACGTCACGATTGATCGTTCGTCCTCTGCTGTACCAGATGGCAATACCACTGATCAGCGGCCTGATCTCGTACCTAGTGTGTCACTCACCCCGCCCGGTGGTAGAACGATCGGGGAATGGATCAATCCTCTGGCCTTTGCCATGCCCGCCAATGGCACTTTCGGCGACTCGCCGCGCGATGTGGCCCGCGGTCCGGGTGCATGGCAGATGGATATCGGAGTTGGCAAGCACTTTTTGTTGACCGAGCGACTCAACCTTGAATTTCGCTCAGAGTTTTTCAACATCTTCAACCATCCGCAGTATGGGCTTCCGCAATCCGATATCTCTCCCTACCTCGCTGGCCAACAGGGAGTCTTCGGCAACATCACCCAGACGGTTAACACGACAACCCCGGTGAGTCCCGTGGGAACTGGAACCCCACGCGAGATTCAATTCTCATTAAAGCTTGCATTTTAAATCGACATTCATATTTCTGTGCAGATCACCGGTTGGCGGAGACATTATGAGAATTCTGGTCATTGAAGATGAACCGAAGACGGCTAAGTTCCTGCAGAAGGGACTGGACGAAGCGGGTTTCGTCGTCGACGTGGCGGCAGACGGTTTGGAAGGTCTGCACTTGGCGCAGGAGCTCGGCTTCGACCTGGTGATTCTGGACGTGATGCTTCCCCGGCTGGATGGCTGGCAGGTTCTCACGCGATTGCGCCAGACCGGCCAGCGGGTGCAGGTACTCATTCTGACCGCTCGCGACGCCGTGCACGAACGGGTCCGAGGATTCGAACTGGGCGCGGACGATTATCTGGTGAAGCCGTTCGCGTTCTCCGAGTTGCTTGCGCGCGTCCGCTCATTGTTGCGTCGTGCGCCGCCTCGTCCCCAGGAAACCATACGCACGGCGGATTTGGAGATCGACCTGATACGCCAGCGTGCCACTCGCGCCGGCCAGCGGCTGGAGCTCACCTCCAAGGAGTTTCTTCTCCTGTCGCTACTGGCGCGGCGCGCGGGCGAAGTGTTGTCCCGCACCCTGATCGCCGAAGCGGTCTGGGACATGAATTTCGACAGCGACACCAATGTGGTGGATGTCAACGTCCGCAGGCTGCGCAGCAAGGTTGACGACTCTTTCTCACCCAAACTGATTCGTACCGTGCGGGGCGCTGGCTATGTCTTGGAATCCGGCCAGTAGCGTGGCGCCAGCCTCGCGGCTCTGGAGGACTTTGGCCTTCCGGTTGACGGCCGGATACGCGCTTGCCGGCTTGCTTCTGGTTTTTTTCGCCACCGCCAGTCTTTATCTGGTGCTGCTCACTGAATTGGAGAAAAGCACGGATTTATTTCTCGCGGACAAGCTCAACGTCCTTCGCACCATGCTGCGGGAGCGGCCCGACGATTGGGATGCATTGCGGGAAGAAGTTGAACTGGAGTCGGCAGCACGGCGATACCAACACTTCTACATTCGAC
Source organism: uncultured Acidobacteriota bacterium (assembly GCA_963756015.1). Classification (GTDB taxonomy): domain Bacteria; phylum Acidobacteriota; class Terriglobia; order Terriglobales; family Acidobacteriaceae; genus Sulfotelmatobacter. Next base: position 3,316,427 of record CAVWMB010000006.1, on the reverse strand, counting down.
TCCTGGATGAACGGAACACGCCGCTGTTGACGACCCCGGGCATGGCGGAGCAACTGGATCTGGCGCAATTCGTCACTCGAATACAAAGCCGCCCTGAGCGCTCCCTTCCGATGCAGGGAAGGAACGGCCAATTTTTTCGCGTCACCAGCGCGGCGGCGGCGGTCGGCTCCCCTCCTACTCGCACCTACACGATTCAGATTGCGATCGATGTTTCGCAGAAGGAAGAATTCCTGGCACGCTATCGCCTTTGGTTCTGGGGCATCCTGGCGGGGATGTTTGCCGTCTTCCCCCTGGTCGGCTACCGGATCGCGCGTCACGGCATTCGCCCGGTGGAGGAGATGGCCGCGACCGCCGGCCACATTAGTTCGACCAACCTGCGGGAACGCATCCTCGCGGAAGGATATCCGTTCGAGCTGGCAGCCCTGGCCGGCACCTTCAACCAAATGCTCGACCGCCTGGAAGAATCCTTCGAACGTATTTCCAGGTTCTCCGCCGATATTGCGCACGACCTTCGCACGCCGGTAAACAACATCCGTGGCGAAGCCGAAGTGGCCCTGGCGCGCGCGCGCACCATTGACGAATACCGCGATGTGCTGGGGTCCTGTCTGGAGGAAGCCGTCCGCCTCTCAGACCTGATCGGCGACCTCTTGTTCCTGGCTCGTGCGGAGAGCCCCTTGACCCACCTGAATCGGCAGCCTGTGGATGTGGCCGAATTGCTCGGCGGCCTAAGGGAATATTACGAAGCCTCGGCCGCCGATGGGGGAATCTCGCTCACGACCGCAGTCGGCGCCGAACCCGTAATTGCCGAACTGGACCGCACCCTGCTGCAGCGAGCGGTGGGTAATCTGGTTTCCAACGCGGTGGCGCACACGCCACCTGGCGGATCGGTAGTGTTGGCTACCAATGCCGAGGCTGCGATCATTCGCATCGAAGTCAGCGATACCGGTACCGGCATCCCGCCGGAAGCGCTGCCCAAGGTATTCGATCGCTTCTTCCGCGTAGATACGTCGCGCTCCCAAGCCGCCGGCGGCACTGGCCTCGGGCTGGCCATCGTCCAAAGCATCGTGCTGCTGCACGGCGGGAAGGTGGAGATCGCGAGCGAACTGGGACAGGGTACCCGGGTTACGCTACGCATGCCCATGTCCGGCGAAAGATTGCCGAGGTCAGGCGATAGCTCACATTGAAAAGACTCGCCTTCATGTTGTCGAACCCGCCCGGCACCCACAAAAAACCCTCCCCCCGGTAATCGGGAAGAGGGCTGTTGTAGTCGGACCGTGTTTTAGTCTCCGTCGTCGTCGTCGCCGGCGGGTGCCGGCTTGTTGAATTCGCTCGGAGGGCGAACTGTTTTCTCGCCAGGATAGGGCCGGGTAAACCCAGTCGACTGGTACCAGTTCAGATGGTTGACGGTGTCCGGGTCTTCGGAGTCGGGCTTGGTCAGTTTACCGGCGAAGATCTGCGCCTTCTTCTGGAGCCAAGCCACCCTCAGGGCCTGAACCTTAGGGCTGCTCTGTGTGTTCAATGCGGTCGCTGAAACGCCGTCGTCCAGCGGAACCTGGTTTGCAACGTGCGTCCACGGTTTAAAGTTACTCGCGGGCGGCTCGTCCGTGAAAGAAGTCCTCATCGGCGACGCCACCAGGTCGAATTGATTCATGGGCGGCAGGCCGAGGATTTGCTCCATCGTCCGAGTCATGTTGACCTGAGTGTAGTAGGTGTGGTCAGTGGGTCCGTTCTGCACCACGTAGGGACTGACGATATAGCCCGGGCTGCGGTGCCCGTCGATGTGGTCGACGCCGTTTTGTGCGTCGTCCTCCTCAACGAAGATCGCCGACGTGGACCACACCTTGCTGTGGCTGATGTAGTCGATAATCCGTCCAACCGCCAGGTCGTTATCGGCCTGTTCGGCGTCCACAGTCGGCGGCCCGCCGGTGTGGTCGCACATGACCCACAGGATGCTCAACGTAGGCACCGTTCCGGCATTGACGTCATTTTGGAAGTCCTGCACCCACAGATCAACACGGAACTGATCCGGGATGCCCAGATCGAACTGCGGGAAGTTCTTGATCAGGTGGTTATACACGGCCGGTAGAGAAGACTGTGCCTGCACCGTGTTCTGGTAATACAGCGTATTTTCTTTGCCAGCTTCGAAGTTCTGCGCGTCGGCGTAAAACTGGCTCCACGTCGGCTCGCTGGTCGATCCGCTCGGCTGTAAGAAAGTATCGTTCTCGACGTATTCGCCGTAGATCTTGACCGGCAGACCGGCGGCTGACGCTTCCGAGAACAGGAAGCCCTTGTTTTGATAAGCGAGTGCATCGCCGGCGTTTCCGCCCGGATAGCTGCGGACCCAGTCCGGCGACTGGATGTCGTCGGCATAGGGCGCCATGCCCTCGGTGATCCACTGGTGACCGTCAGCCGACTGGCGGCTGGGGTCGTAGAAATTATCGAACAGAGGGAAGCGCTTTACCAGCGCGTGCACGTTCGGCGTGTCTTTGCCGCCGAACACTGCCAACGAGGCATCGCCATCCCCGGCCGCCACGTCGCCCAGGATCTGATCATAGGTGCGGTTTTCACGAACGATCAGGAACACGTGCTTGATCAGCGACGGATCGCCGATCTTCTTCGGGAGTGCGGTCGGCTTAGCGTGTGGGTTGCCGCCGGCGGCCGCGTTGATATTCTGAATCAGATCCCAGTGATTGTTCTCGAGAACCTCCTTGGTCATCGCCGCCAAGGTCCCACTATCCGGGACGGGGACGATGCTGACCGTTCCATTGTCCTGGTGGGTGTTGTAGTCGGTAACGCCGTAGTCGGTCTCGAATGAATAACGCGTGCCAATGCCCTTGTCGTTGGCAACCAGAAGCGCGTTGTCGGCCTTGTCCAGCACGACCGAGCTCGGCGCATAGGCCACCGGAATCATGCCGGTAACTGGATTCGCCGCGCCCTTGGTGAGGTTGACCACCGCGATCGCGTTGGCATTGTAGAGCGCGACGTAAGCAACATCGCCATCCACGGCGATCGAGTTCGGCGCGGCGCCATAGGCCGCCTGGCCGGTCCCGGGCACTCCGATCGGCAGACCAAGGTTAATCGTCCACGCCACTTCGTTCTTGGTCGTATCGATCACCGAGATCGTGTCGCTATAGGTATTGGCGACCAACAGGTGCTGTCCGTGGAACGCCATCCCGGTCGGGTGAAGACCTGTCGAGATGGTAGCGGTGACCTTCAACGAGCCCAGATCAACCACAGAAACGGTACCGGTGATTGCGGCACCGACAACTTGGTCGGCAACGATTTCGGTGCCCGCGGAGTTGATCTGGAAGTCCGCCTCTGTTGCCGCCCGGCCACCTTCGTTACTCACGTAGGCGGTCGTGCCGCTGCTGTTGATCACGATGCTGTGGGGCGCGTTGCCGACGCGGATCTGTTTATCCTGCTTTGGCGGCTTCGCAGTCAGGTCGATCTTGGTGAAGGTGTCATTCTGGTTCAGAAGGGCGTAGGCACTCTTGCCATCGCTGGAGAGCGCGACGCCGCCGGGATAAGAAGTGCTCGGACTATAAAAAGAACCGCAAGGGTTGGCATAAGCCGCTGGCGGGCTGTTCGGAAAGCAGGTGATGAAGGAACTGTTCGGCGGCACGCTGACCTGGGCGTCGTCGCTCAGCAAGCCTTCGTCAGAGACGTCGGCGACAGTGACATGGCTGCTGTCCTGGCTAAAAACCAGGTACTTGCCGTCCGCCGAATAGGTGATGCCGCTATAGCTGCCACTGGAATCCTGTCCGAGCGTGATGTAGTTCTGCAGCACCACGCCTGTCCTGGTGTCGAACACCTCGACGGCCTGAGTCGCGCCCATGGTGAGGACGGCGGCGGTGTGACTGTGATGGTTGGGGTTCAGAGCCACGGCCTTCGCCCGCACCCGGATGCCGAGGTCGACTTGCGTGCCGGCCGGAGTTATGACCTGGCCAGAGCTGACCACCCACGATCCGTTCGGCTGCGGCCCAGTCACGTAGGTTGGGTACGGCTTGGACGGCTTCGACTGAGCTGCGGCAATCGCCGGAAGGCTCAGCCCCACCGCCACCAGTCCAGCGAGCGGACGCAGACGCTTGATCCGAGATCTATTGCGAGACTTATTTCGGGATTTTTGAGACATATATGGTTCTCCGCGTGGATTTTTTTCCAGCGAGGCGAGTCTAGCGGCAGGTACCAAACGCCAGCATGACGCCGAGATTACATTTTCGTAATCTTGGCCGGTGGCTGTGATCTATCAAGACGCAGGTGCTGAAGAAGCAGAGATAATCACAACCGGAGTAGCGCTTGGGCCGGCGGGAATTTCTTCACTCTATCGCGAGGGCGCGCCGGAGTGAGGAAAGATCAAAAAAGGGTAGGATAAAAAAAGGAAAAGATCAAAAAAACAAAATCCCAAGGTCTACCGCATTCGGGAATCCCACCGGACGGTGAAAAATCCCAGACCAACTCACGGTTTGGATTCTTGAAGCAGAACCACATCCGAATCCGTATGTCCACGCAAGATTCCCAGGCTCTTTCCATCCGGCGACCACTCGAACGAAATGATCTGCTCTGAATCAAACTTCGTGATCGCGTGTCCAGCCGAGCCATCCAGCGGCTCAATCCACATATTGTCCACGCCATTCTCGCGCACCGGATAGGCCAGCGCCTTTCCATCTTTTGTAAACTGCGGCCCCAACGCGATATGCGGATTCGGATCGATCATCCGCGGCGAACTGAAAGTGTCCAGGTCGAGCAGAGCAATCTTCCCGGTCCCGTTTTGCGTCTCCGAATTGACCAGCTCCGCCAGATAGGCCAGTGTCTTCCCATCCTGCGACACTCCCATTCCTCGTCCGGTATGAAACCCATGAGCAATTGCCGTGGCCAGGACTGGTTCGGCCTTTGGCATTGCGCCATCCCCATTCAGCGCAACCCGCCAGATGTGCTCCACATCCTTGAAGTAGTAAACCCAATCCCCCGCGCACACCGCCTTGTGTTGCCACCCGTCGTCCGGCCCATCCGTCAGTTGCCGGGGATTCGTCCCATCCGCATTCACCCGCCAGATGTTGGTCGAATTGCTTCCCGCGTGGCCGCCCCATGGAATAACCAGATACTTCGCTCCGCACGCTGTTACCGCAAAAATCGCGCCCGCCGGATCGCTCAGCAGCACCGTTTGATTTCGTCCCTGAGCATCCGTCTTCACCAGTCGCGCGAAATCTGTAGTCAGCAGCCCGCCCTCCGGCGCCCAATTAAAATTGCCGATCGTCTCCCCTTCCACCGTCACCGGAGTCGCGCTCGCTCCGCCAGTTCGTCCGTCCGGCAAAATAATGAGATGCGTCGTCGGCTTCTGCTGCACGGTCGCCAGCGTCTTGCCATCGGCGGATAGCGTCAGCGTCGAATAGCTGTTCGTGTCTCGCGTAATAGGTCGAATCTCGTCCTCCGCCAGCGCCAACCATCCAATCTGCAGCCGGACAACATTCGGCCCTTTCTGCCGATACAACACAAACAACCCATCTCCACTCCCCGACCATTCCAAGCCCTCGATCTCTTCGTCGGCAAAGCTTCGCGTCTCCACTTTCCCGCTGCCCAGCTCGAAAAAATTCAGGGCGCCGAACGCCCCCTCCGCAGTACCCGGATACGCCAGCCTCTTCCCATCGGGTGACCATGCCATCTGTCTCGGCAGGAAATCCAAAGCATGGATCAGCAGCACTTTCTCATCGCTACCATCGAGCTTCGAGCTCAGCAGCCGATACTTGTTCGTCTCCGGATCGTTCGCCCTGAAGTACGCGATCCGCGCGCCATCAGGCGAGAACGCAAATCCGCTGTCCACATCCCGCGCCACCACCTGCGGCTTCCCGCCCAGTACCGGCGCTCGGTAAATATTGAAATCGCTGTTGATCGCATTTTCCGCCTTCCGGAAATACACATAATTACCATCCGGTGAGAAAGACACATTCGGAATCGTCTCCGACGGCGGCACCACCTGCGTGTCGCTCCCGGTGGCGATGTTCCGCAGCCACAAACTGTTAAGGCCCTTGTCGTCCATCACGGTCAGCAGATACTTCGCATCTGGCGAGATGGTCGTCACCGTCGCCTTATTGGAATTCGTCACCTGAGCAATATTGAAATTCTGAAATGGAGCCGGCGCTGCCCGGTGCATCAATGAGTACACGCCGAACCCAGCCGCCGCCAGAATCGCCATCGCCACTACCGCTGCGCCCATCAGTCCAAACTTATGTTGTTTCGCTGCCGCCACCACCGCCGAACTGCTGCCGCGCGCGCCGGGCTGCTCTCCGCTCCCAACCGCCTGTTCCACTCCATTCCCAGCCGCCGCCAACCCCGCCGAACTTGCCTCCACCGCCGCATGCGTCCCACTGCTCGCTGCGCCGCGGCCCGATTCCGTCTCCCTTTTCAGCCGCTTCAGGTCGGCGCGCATGTCTGCGGCGTGCTGGTACCGCAGTTCGAGATCTTTCTCCAGCGCCTTGTTGATAATGTCCTCGAGCTTCGGCGGCAAATCCGGGTTCAGCCGCGCCGCTGCAACAGGATCGCGATCCAGAATTTCGTGCGAGATCACGCCCGAACTTTCTCCGCGGAAAGGCAGCGTGCCGGTGGCCATCTCGTACAGTACCGTGCCAAAGGAGAACAGATCGCTCCGCGCATCCAGCTCCTTCGCGCGCACCTGCTCCGGCGACATATACGCGACGGTGCCCAGCGTGGAACCGGGACTGGTCAGGTGTTCTTCGGCAAGCGTCTCCTGGGCAGTGGCTCCTGCCGCCTCGAACATTCTGCCACCCGCCGCTGTCACTTTCGCCAACCCGAAGTCCAGAACCTTCGCGTGGCCGCGCTTGGTGATGAAGATGTTCGCGGGTTTGATGTCGCGATGGATGATGCCTCCGGTGTGCGCGGCATCGAGCGCGTCCGCAATCTCAATCGCCAACCCCAGCAGAATATCGGTCTCCATAGGCCTGCCGCCGATGCGATGTTTCAGCGTCACGCCATCGAGAAACTCCATCACCAGAAAGGGATGGCCGTCCTGCTGCCCGATCTCATGGATGGTGCAGATATTCGGATGATTGAGGGCCGACGCTGCCTGCGCCTCCCGCTGGAAGCGGGCCAGGGCTTGAGCGTCACTGACCACCTCATCGGGCAGAAATTTCAGGGCAACAAAGCGGTGGAGGGTAATGTCTTCGCCTTTGTAGACCACGCCCATTCCGCCGCCGCCAAGCTTCTCGACGATGTGGTAGTGTGAAATTGTTTGGCCGATCATGCGGTCGCATTATGGTAGGCGTGGTGCAAGTCCAAGTCAATGAACGCCGCGACAGGCAGTTGAATTCACGACGGCGGGCGCCCACGATACTGAAGAAGAAGCAGAGATAATCATCGCCGGAAACGCTTAAGCCGGCGGACATTTCTTCACTTTATCCCGGAAGCCGCGTCTGGGTGAGGGAAGATCAAAAGCCCATGTCCCCGGCGCCTGGCGTTTCGCTTGCGGTACGTTGCCTCAACCGAATCACGCTCCAGCAACACTCGCACCATCTTCCGATCCATCCCCAACCAGCGCGCGCAGGGGCCCCAGCCACGGTTCGTAGCGTCGCCAGCGGGCCACGGAGGTTTGATGGATCGGCTGCCGGGTCTGCCACTTGCTTGGCGTTTTCACCGCTCGCGGATTGGACTCAGGCCGCAGGCACGCGTCGTGCCATGCCAGGCCGCAGGCCGCGATCATGCGCCGGATGACCGGTTCCGGCGCGCGCGTCAATTCCTCGTAATCGACCTCGATGAAGCGATCCGCCGGTAACACTCTCCGCCAATGATGGATGAGCCGCTGGTAGCTGCGGAAATACCCAACCAGTTCGGCGCCTCCGGTCGGAAACGCCAGGCTGGGATGAAAATGAGTTTGATGGATCGATAGCGCCGTGTCGACCGCAGCCCGCCGGCAATGGATGATGGTGGCGTGCGGCAATGCCATGTGAATCAGCCCGGCCCACAGAAAGTTAAACGGCATCTTGTCAGTCACTCGCGATGCCGTGGGCGCGATCGCGCGCAGCACCCCGATATAGTCCGCTGCTGCCCTGGCGAGAAACTCCGGCTTGACGAACTGCGGGGCCACGAGCGTCGTCTCCCTGCCCACCGTGCCGGAGCGATGCCACTCCGGCCCGCGTTCGTTCCAAAAATTCAGCTCGCCCCCGGCTCCGACATCGGGATGCATGGAGATGATCTGCTCGACCAGAGTTGTGCCCGACCTCGGCATGCCAATGATCAGCACCGGGGTTGCATCGCAGCTGCCGAGTTCAATCGCCCGCGCCATCAGTTCGGGTGTGCAGGCGGCAATCAGGCGATCGATCTCGATGGCGAATGCGGCCGAGTCAAACGGCGCAGAGCCCCGGCGCACCGCCTCAGCGGCGTCGAAGTGCTGCATTGCCCGAGCGTAGTCGCCAAGATCCTCGGCGGCCTTGCCGATCGCAAGGTGAACCCGCAGGCGTTGCGCCGTTTCCAGCCCCGGCGTGGCCAGCGCGGCTTCTATCTGTCGAAGCAGACCACCGTCAGCGCTCGTGACGGTGCGACACCGGACCAGCTCGTAGTAGCATCCCGCCAGCAGCGGCGCGATCGCGATCGCGCGTTCGAAGCATGCGCGGGCCTCGTCGAAACGGCCAAACTCCGAGAGCAGATTGCCCAGCAGATCATAGGCCAGCGCGTTCCTCGGATCGGCTACCAGCGTCTCTCGCAAAACCTCTTCGGCTTCCTGATCGCGATCCTCGATCAGCAGCACCCGCGCTTTCGCAAGACGACCAAAGCTCGTCGTGCCTCCAGTCATCGCGGCGCGGCGGAAACAGCCGGTCGCCTGGTCACGATGGCCCACTATGTAGATCAGCGCGCCGGCACGGAACCACGCCTCGGCCAAGGATGGGAGCAGCTTCGTGGCCCGGTCGTACGCAGCGATTGCCCCACCCACATCGCCCAGCTTCTCCAAGGCGATTCCCAGGCGGAAATATGCGTCGGCGTAGCTCGGATCGCAGGCCACGGCCCGCTGCAATGCCGCGATCGCATCCGGTACACGGCCAACCTCGAGGCAGGCGAGGCCAAGATCGTGCTGGATCATTGCATTGGACGGCCGCAGCAGTGCTGCATCGCGCAACGGTGCAATCGCATCGGCTGGTCGCCCTGCGCTGAGCAATTGAGTGGCTAACACAAGCAGGGGCGCCACTGGCTGCGGCCCGACTGGGTTTGGAGACTGGGACATGGCAGGAACTCGGCGTGAGAGCTTGCAGCGTGGCGATCGAACGCCAGCGCAACAGTCACCTTACCATGTACTGCAACCGAGCGGAACTCCTCCAATTCGAGGCCATACAATCCACTAAGCGCCGTATCGAGAAAATGTCATGTCTGTGCCGCCCCATAACGGCCGCACCTAAGTTGGCGCCGCCGGAAGGTAATCATACGAATCGGTTTGCTTCGCGGCTAATACAGCATTACATCCCGCTGCTTACTGCTGACGGAAAGGTGTCTTTCCCCCCGAAGTAGCACTCAATAGCCCCGATCTTTCCGTCTCTAAGCTGGAGATATTCAACGTTCCGGAACGATTTGCCGTTTTTCGTGTGGCAAAGATACTTCACAAACGCCTCGTTGCCATTTGCGAACACCCGCTCCAGATCGACTCGATCGATAAAGTTGATCTGTGTATCCCAGCATTGCTTTTTAAAAGTGCTCTTACTGATGTGGTCGTCGCCGGCCGCGCTCGTGAAGGTAAAGTTGTCGGCCAACAGGGCGTCAAATGGGCCCCAGTCCTTTTTCTCCACCTCCCACTCCTTGTACCACCTCCGGACGATTCCTTCGGTTGCCGTGCTCGACCCCGTTCCTGTGTGCGCCTTCGCCGTTCCTGGGAAGGCCGCCGCGTACGCTAGTGCGCACGTTCCCACTTCGAGCAGCTTCCTCCGTGACACCGCGATCCTTGTCATTGCCCGTTCTCCTTTTCACTTCCATTAGGCTGGCGTCGCCGTATTCTCCGGAGCCAAAAGACCGTTCGATGCCCCATAGAGTCCGACCCAGTCAAGCCGTCGCCCGGGGAGGCGCAAGTGTCTTCCAGATTACCCCTGTGCGCCCGGCCCAGAACATATCTCTCTCAAGGCGTCACTCCGCGTGGCGCCTTGAAATCATCTGAGACTAGAAACGGACGCGGGCGCCGAGTTCGATGTTTCTCGGCTCCGCCTCGCCATTGACTCCGATGCCATTGTCCGGTGCTGTATTAAACCCAAGAGCGCCAAAACCGGCAGTGTTGCAGAGACAGAGGTAGTTGTCGGTCCACTGATTGTGGTTCAACACGTTCGCGAAGACACCCTGGAATTCCAGGTTGATACCCTCCGCAACCCGGATGCTCTTCTTAATGCTGAAGTCCATATTCCAGTAGGCCAGTCCACCAAGAATTCCGGAGCCGCCATCCCGGTTATCGATTCCGAGAATCGGATTGCGCCAGTTCGAGGCTTGGAGGACCCCGTTCGGGAAATAATTCACCGGAAACCCGTTACTTTGAGTCGAGCAGAAGCCCGAGTAAGTGTTGCCAGGACAGTGGTTGGCATGACGGTTGGGAACGGGGCCGATGGGTACGGCGTTCTCCATGTCATAGTCACCGCAGCCGAGGCCATCGCATGCACCAAAGCCCTGGTAATTTGCAAAGGTCGTAGCGATCTGCGTGGGAACGCCAGACCCGGCAGCGAATATGGTTGAGAACGTCCATCCCCCCAAGGCTCGTCCAATAAATCCCGACTGTCCCTTGAAGAAAGAAGGTTGATAGACAAGGAACACGTTATAGATGAATTTGCGGTCCCAAGCCTGTCTGCCATATTGTTCCTGAAGATTGAAGGGATCGAGGGCAGTAAGTACGCTCGAGGATTGCGCCTGCGCTCCCAAGCCCAGAGCCTTTGACCAGGTGAAGTTGGACTGCATCGTAACTCCGCGCCAATCGGCCGTTTTGACTGAGACGAAGCCCGCGTTGTAATTGCCATAACCGATACTGGCGTTCTGAAAGGCGCCGTCAGTAAAGGCCCCGGAGCAACCAATCGTATTCACCCCATTGCAGGTGCTGGGAATCGGAGTGCTCTGTAAGCTGCGCGGGAAGTTAAAGGCGCCGACATTTCCGTTGACCTCCGCACACCCACCCGCTGGGCATCCCACGCCGCTGTCCAAATCGCTCCAGATGCCCCAAACCTGTGCATTCGTGAGGTTGCCAGTACCGCCGGCGCCCTCATTTGCTACAACTGCAGCCGTGCAACTGGAGAAGCCATTGCAGTATCCCGTCCCCTTCAGCGCATGCTCGAAGAAAGGCTGTGGTGTGACGGCACCAGCACTGGGTCCGGTCTTGCCGCCGCAGCCGCCGCCCGCCAACCCCGCAATCCCTCCGCAATATTGCAGCACCACGTTGGCGTAGGCCTGCTTAAACTGCTGTCCGCCGAGCGTCATCATGTAGGGAACCGGGTTCAGTTCGACGGGTTGGTACTCGTGAGTAATTCTGCGTCCGATATAGCCGAGCTCCAAGGTAACTCTGTGGCTCAACTGACGCTGAAGGGTCAGATCGAAGGCGTCGATCGCATTCGCCCGGAAACTCGGATCCAATCCCTCAGGGTTCGACGAGAAGCTGTTATTGAACCCAGGATAAGCTGGCTGCGGTAAGGTCGGGCTGGCAAGCGAGATCAACGGAACAGTCGGGCCACCGCTGGCAGAGGTCGCTTGCCCAACGCGAAATCCGTTCGAATACGTGCCCGCCAGAGAGGCCCCGCAGGCCCAGCTTCCGGGCGCAGAGCCCACCAGGTTCGAGTTACACGCCACGGGCTGTTCCAGGCCGAGTCCCAGCAGCGGGACCAGCACCTGCACAACGCCGTTGGTGCGACCGTATTGGCGCCCATAACCGCCCCGAAGTACCGTGTCTTGAGTTCCAAAAATCTTGCCCGCCATCGAATCGGCGTCGAAATGCGGATTCCAGGCTACCGCAACCCGCGGGCTGAATTCGCCATAGAACGGATTGTAGGGATATTTCAATCCGTTGGCGGTATTGCCTACCAAGGCAAACCCAAGTTCGGGATTGTATACCTGGCCGGCGAGCGCAGCCTTCTTGACATTATTGAGGTAGGTCTCGGTCGAAACCGGCTCGTTTGCAGCGTCAACTAATACCGTCTGCTTTCCGTCCTGCTCGACCGGCGGCATCTCCAGAGCGTAGCCCAAACCGTACGTGAAGGTTAGAGTCGGCTTCAGATGCCAAGTGTCACTGAAGTAAGCGTTGTAGTAAGGGATGGTGCTTTTATCGAACGCGTTGGAAAGGGGAGGTTGCAACGCCAGACTCGGCCCACTACGCGCGAACATCTGCGACGCCACGGAAACAACTCCCAGCACATTGGCATAAAGGGAATCGCAGGTCTTCGGAGTCGTAGAAATGGTAGAGGTCGTAGCGCAAGGATATGCCAGGGTGCCCATTCCCGATCCGTCGGTTGTGTTGCCCAGCTCATACACGGGAAAAGCGTTGATGGTGCCGCCACTGTCATTGCGTTGATGGTAATTCCAATTGTGCTGATAGGCGCCGCCGAACTGGAACAGGTGGTTGCCTTTTAGCATGGAGAGGTCGTCACGAAACATGCTGTCGTGTCCGTCCCAGAACCGGCGCCGGATGCTCTGATTGTCGACGTTGAACGGCCCCAGATTCTGAGTCTGCGACTGGGCGTCATCCAGTCCAAGCGCGCCACCGAGCCCCGGGAGTTGTGGCGGAGCCCCGGCGCGGGTCCAGGCCCACCAGTTCCGCAAAAAGCTGTAATGAATGTCGTTGGTAGTGTTGGTGGTGACGTTCGTGGTCAAGCCCGCAACCAAATACCAGTCTCGAATCGGATCGCTCGCCTGGGACGCAGGCGTGCCCAACGTATCTCCGGGGAAAAAGCCTCCAATATCCACCTGCTCATCCGACGCAAGGTTCATTTTGTAATAACGCCAGCTCGCCATGAAGTGGTTCTTCGAGCCGAAATCGTGATCGATGCGTGCCACGTCGAAGTTGCTGCTAACCGGCAAATTCAGGTTAGCCGCAAATCCCAGAACGTTCGCATTGTCGCAGAGTGATTGACTGCAAGTCGCGTTCGACTGGGGTTCGTACTTATTCCATATCTGCGAAACCAAAGGGTTGAGACCGAGGCCAAGCGGATCGCACTTCCCGCCAGGCGCTCCAGCACAACCATAATTCGCCGCGTACGTGACGCCGTTGAAGGTCACGGGAGAGTTGTTCAGGTTGTAGGCGATCGCGCCGCTAGCGGAGTTTGTTAACAGCCCCAACCGCAAGGCCGGCGAGGGAACGTTCCGGGTGATGGTCTCAGAATTTGGATACCGGAAACCCTCATAGTTGTAAAAGAAGAAGGTTTTGCCTCCGAGAAACTTCTTTGAAGTGAGCGGCCCTCCGAGCGCGCCGCCAAAGCGGCTGTAATGATAGGCAGGAAGGCCAATATGCCCACAGCCGGGCGCGCCGCACTGGGCTACGCCCTCCCAATTGTTTTGGTTATTCGCCCAGGCATTCGATGACCAATTATTGTCTTTGTAATATTCGTACGCCGTGCCGTGGAAACCGCTGGTGCCGCGTTTCGTAACAATCTGGATTTCGGCGCCCGCGGAGCTGTTGAAGTCGGCGGTCTGCCCGGCGGTGTTGACCTTGAACTCCTCGACGCTGTCAGCCGGAGTGGGCAATACGCCCGACGGGGCGGAAAAAGTAAACGATTGAGTCGACATGCCTCCGGTTGGATCGCCGATCACCATATTCTGCTGAGTACCGGTATATACGCCGCCGCTGCCATCCATATCGTTGCTATTGTTGCCGCCATCCAGCGAGAAATAACTTTGATCGTTCACCGCGCCCGCAACGTCGCCGCCGGCGCTCACTCCTGGCTGCAACTCAATAAAGGTATTCACGTCGCGGCCGATGCTGGGCAGGTTGTCGATGGCGATCTGTGGCACAGTGTTGCCCACTGTCGCGTTCATGGTCTGGAGTTCGTTCCCGACCGCCGACACCTCGACCACCACGTTCGTGCCGCCAACCTGGAGCGCTAGGTTAGCAGTTAGCGCCAGGCCAACCTGCACCACTTGATGATCAGCTTTGACGGTCGAAAAACCCGCCTTCGATGCTGAAATGCTATACGTCCCTGGCGTGACATCCGCAAAGAAGTAACGCCCGGCCGCGTTCGCCACAGCGCTTCGCGCGGTGTTAGTGGAGGGGTCAGTCAGCGTAACCCTGGCGCCGGGAACCACAGCATTCGAGGGATCGGTAATTGTTCCGGCCACGGTTCCCGTCGAGGTCGATTGCGCCCAGGCTGGTAGAGCACTCAGCAGACAAAGCGTAACCAGCAGAAACAAATCGAACTTCACTTTGCGGATGTACATTGCTTCCTCCTCAAACGCTATTGACCCATCCCTCGAGCTTGAGACCGTGTGAACCACGCCGGTCGCGACGTTTGTTGCGGTAAGCGCGACATCGAGGACTCTCCGCGCACACCCACGACAGTCTGCCTAGCATTCGGATCACCACAGGCTTCGTTGTTTGAGGACAGATCAACGATCCTGGTGAAATCGGGTATGAACGCATCAACCCAATCTACGGACAGACGTGATTCGCAAATCGAGGCAAAGCCTCGGAGTGGCTGAATTGACGGAGGAATCTACCAAAATGGAGAGTTCTGCAATAAATCCCTACGAAAAACCGGAGCGGGACGCGGGCACCGCTCCCTCCCTTGACAGTGAGAGGATTACCGTACATACTTTCTAGTATGTAGCGTGGTAGCGCTACATACTGGCGGGTATGGTGACGGCGCGCAAGAATTCAAAACCCAGGCTTCGGAATCCTGATCGCACCCGCGAGCGCTTGCTGCAGGCGGCATCCCGCGAGGTCTACAGACTCGGCTTCCAGAGCGCCGGCCTGGATAAAATTCTGGCCGCAGCCGGGGTCACCAAGGGAGCGCTGTACCACCACTTCGACAGCAAAGAAGCCTTGGGATACGCCATCGTTGAAGATGTCATCGGCCCCGACAACCGCGCCCAGTGGTTGCGTCCCCTGTTGAGGAACGACGACCCGATCGAAACCTTGATCGGAATTGTTCAAAATATATCGGTTCGGCCCCAGGATGTGCGGAGCGGGTGTGCCCTCATCAATCTGGCTCAGGAAATGTCTCCCCTTGACGAGGGATTCCGCAAGCGGCTGGCGAAGGTATTCCACGCCTGGCAGGAGGGCATTGCGGCGGCTTTGCGAGATGGACAGATTCACGGAAGCGTTCGCCGCGATGTGGAACCCACTGAGGCCGCAGGCTTTCTGATCGCAACCCTCGAAGGCCACGCTTCGCTGGCCAAAAATGCTCGAGATGCGAAAGTGTTGAAAGCAGGAATTAGAAATATTGTAGCCTGGCTGCAATCCCTGCGCGCGCTGGGCAACCGCAATCGGGGTTGATTGCATCGTTGGGAACAGCAGGAATGCGTTGTTACATACCAGCCGGTTTGTTTATGTTCAACGAGTTTACCTCAACTTGGTCCAGGATTGAGCGGAGGGAAGGATTCCGAGAGGGCAAGCCTAATCAAGTCTGCGCTCATCCTGCCCCAAGTTCAATGGCGCCGCGGAAAGTGTCGAGAGATACAGATACAGATACATGGTTATCGCGCGCAGGTGGTCGGATGGAACGCCCGACCCGGCAATGTAGGACACTACGATGAACACCCTGATGAGCACTCTGAAGATGGGTCCAGCCGGACAAGCCGTCTCAAGTCCAGAAGGCGCCGGCGACTCTCTAGTTGATCACCTGGAGCAGCATTCGTGTGCGGCCTTGCTGACAGCACGCGACGCGGGAGAACAGACCCCGGGGTCGACGGAGCCTTTCCGGGGATTGCGGTCGCTTGCGAAACCACAGTCTCTCCGAATGGCAATCAAGGTCAGGGGTAAAATTCTTTTTATCGATCTCGGCGACGTGGTTGCAGTTCAGGCTCAGGCCAACTACGTATTATTCCACCGGAACTCGGGCTCCTATTTGTTGCGCGAGTCAATCTCGGTGATGGCGGAAACGCTCGAGCCGTACGGATTCATTCGCATTCATCGATCTGTGCTCGTGAATCCATCGTGTGTGGAAGAAATGAAGTCGCTTCCGTCGGGAAGCTACGGGCTGCGGATCAAGGGTGGAAAAGAGTTCACGGTCACGCGCACTTACAAGAAAAATCTCAGCGCGCTTGCAGAGCTCTGGATCGGCACGGGCGCATTGGTTCCCGACTGACACCGGTGTGGAAGCTGAACCGTGATTGCGAGCGAATCGCCCGGCTTGAAGGATCTTCCGACCATGGTCGCAGCATTGCGAGCGCGTGGTTGCAACTCTGATTTGCCCTGAACTGGACCCTGATTAACCTGCTGTTCTGTTTTGTCGGCGATTCCAGTAGAAATTCTGCTTGTGCGAATGAGGTTCAAGAGGTCGAATTACAGCCGGTCAGCCGCTCACGATCTTTGAGATGAGTTTCATGGTCCCCCCTTTGGGGTCCCTAATTTTTCGGATTGCCGACATATGGCCATCAAGCCCGAGGGCGCAACAGCGCAGAGGGTGAAAACGCCTGAAACAATGTTTCCTAAACCTTTGTGGGAAACGTACTCTTGGCCTCCAATTCGATACAATAACCAGACTCCAACATGAACCCGCATCAAGTTCGCAAACTCACATCCCTTCTCCTGATTTCTCTTTGCTTTGCTCTCACACCGCTGCGCGCCCAATCCGTTTCTCCCGATCTTTTCAGCGGCCTCAAGTGGCGCCTCATGGGTCCCTTCCGCGGAGGCCGGGCCGTCGCCGCCTCCGGACTCCCCGGCGATCCCAACACGTTTTACTTCGGCGCAGTCGATGGCGGCATCTGGAAGACCACTAACGCCGGCGTAACCTGGACGCCCATCTTCGATCATCAACCGGTTGCTTCGATCGGAGCTATCGCGGTCGCTCCCTCCGATCCGAACATCATTTATGTCGGCACCGGGGAATCAGACATTCGCTCCAACCTCGCCTCCGGCGACGGAGTGTACCGCTCCACTGACGGCGGCGAGAGCTGGCAGAACGTCGGCCTGCGCGACACGCGCCAGATCAGCCGTATCGTCATTGATTCCCAGGATGCAAATGTCGTCTACGTCGGCGCGCTTGGTCACGCCTACGGTCCCAACAAGGACCGCGGTGTCTATAAGTCCACGGATGGCGGCAAGAATTGGAAGAAGGTCCTTGACCAAGGACCGGAAACTGGCATTGCCGATCTCGCCATAGCCGCCGATCGTTCCAACATTCTATTCGCCGCGACCTGGCACACTCATCGTCCGCCTTGGAGCACCTATGCGCCCATCGACGCCGCAGGCAGCGGAATCTTCCGCACGCAAGATGGCGGCAATTCCTGGGCACGCCTCGCCGGCTCCGGCCTTCCCGATGGCGATTGGGGACGCACCGCCCTCGCAGTCTCGCCAGACGGCAAGCGGGTTTACGCGCTGATCGATGACGGCAAGAAATCCGGCCTTTACCGCTCCGACGATGGTGGCGACACCTGGACTCTCAAGAATTCCGACGCCCGGCTCACCAGTCGCGCCTGGTACTTCGGTAGCATTACCATCGATCCCCAAAACCCCGACGTGTTCTACGTCCCGAACGTCGCGCTCTACCGCTCGGAAGATGGCGGTCAAACTATCTCGATCGTTCGCGGCGCGCCCGGCGGCGACGACTATCACCAGCTGTGGGTGGACCCGAAAAATTCTTCGCGCATGATCCTCGCGACCGATCAAGGCACCACCATCAGCGTCGATCGCGGTCGCACCTGGAGCACGTGGTACAACCAGCCCACGGCACAGCTTTATCACGTGGTCACGGACAATCGCGTCCCCTACACCATTTACGGCGCGCAGCAGGATAGTGGCAGTGCCGCCGTCCTCAGCCGCACCGATCACGGCCAGATCACTGCGCGCGACTGGTCTCCCGCCGACGGCAGCGAAAGTGGATACATCGCCCCCGATCCCAAGGACGCAAATATTCTTTATTTCAGCGGAACTTACGGCAGCGTCTCGCGCTTCGATCTCCGCACTTCTTTCAGCCAGGACGTCACTCCTTGGCCGCTCCCCACATTTGGCGTTGACATCGCGCAACGCAAATACCGTGATCCCTGGACGCCGGTTCTCGTCTTTTCTCCCGTCGACAAAACCAGCCTCTACCTCGGAACCCAATTCGTGATGAAAACGGTGGACGGCGGCCTGCACTGGCAGACCATCAGTCCCGATCTCACCGGCGCGGAGCCTGGCGCCAAGAACATCTCAGGTCCTGCCACAGTTCAGGACGCGAAGCAGCGCGGGTACGGCGTCGTCTACACCATCGCGCCCTCGCCGCTGGACGCCAGCCTGATCTGGGCCGGCAGCGACACTGGACTGATTCACGTCACGCGCGACGGAGGCAAGACCTGGAAAAATGTCACGCCCAAAACGGTCGCGGACTGGTCGAAGATTTCCATGATCGAAGCCTCGCACTTCAATCCCGCCGAAGCCTATGCTGCAGTCGACCGCCATCGCCTCGATGATCGGTCTCCCTATCTCTATCGCACGCGCGATTACGGTCAAACCTGGCAGCCCATTACCGAGGGCATTCACGCTCCGGCTTTCCTCCGTGCGATTCGCGAAGAGCCAAATCACAAGGGCCTGCTGTTCGCCGGCACCGAATTCGGCATTTACCTTTCTTTCGACGACGGGGACCACTGGGAATCGCTGCAACTGAATCTGCCTGTCACCTCTGTGCGCGATCTCGTCATTCACGGCGACGATCTCGTCATTGCCACCCATGGCCGCTCTTTCTGGAGTCTCGATAACATTACGCCTCTACGCCAAGCCTCGAACATTCAGGAAGCCGGGGCATGGCTCTATCGTCCAGCGACCGCTTTGCGGATCGATAATGCCGGCTTCATGGGAACCCCGCTGCCGCCTGAAGAACCAACCGCCGCAAATCCCCCGAACGGCGCGATGGTCGATTACTTTCTTCCTCATGCCGCCGAACACGTGAAGCTCGAAATCTTCGATGCGCACCACGATCTCGTACGCAGGTTTTCATCGGATACCAACCATCAAGCGAAACGCCCGCCAGTGCCAGTTGCCGAACGCTGGTTACCGAAGCCGCAAATTCTCGACAAGACCGCCGGGATGCATCGTTTCGTCTGGAATCTGGCGTGGGGCGCCGAACTTCCCGACTCGGGGGAAGAAGACGAATCCGCCGCACCGCGCGGTCCCCGGGCTGCGCCTGGGGATTACACAGTTCGCCTCACAATCGACGGCAAGTCTTTCACCCAGCCGCTTCACATAACCATGGATCCACGCTCGACAGCCACCCCGGAAGATCTCGCCCAGCAAGTCAAACTTGGTCGCGAGATTTTCACCGAGGCCCTCGATGCCTGGAATGCCCTCACGGCCATCCGAACTGTGCAGAAGCAGCTTTCCGACGTCCAGCCAAAGCTACAGCAGAACGCCGATCTGAAGGCAAGTTCCGATGTTGCTTCCAGTGAACTCAAAGCCATTATCAGCGGGACTTCGTCCAGTGATATGTCCAGGGATATGTCCAGGGATATGGGCTTGGACAAAGCCAACACGGGCCTCGCTGCCGCGCTCCGAGTCGTCGAAAGCAGTGACCGTCCGGTTCCCGTGCAAGCGCTGGAGGTTTATCGCGACTCGAGTCCCGCGGCAAAGCTCGCGCTCGCGAAATGGAACGACTTCAAATCGAGGCGCCTGCCCCAACTGAATCACCAACTCGAAGGCGCAAACCTGCCTCCGCTCGCGGTAGCACAAATCGAGCGAGAAATCGAAGAAAGCGAGGCCCAGTAGAGTTGCAAGAGGGCCGATACCGGTCATGCCGAACTCATGCGCGGCACCATCTCGCGCCGACCCATCTCGGGCCATCCTCAGATAGTCAGCGCCTTCCGGGGTCGCGTTCTGGCAGGCCATTCCTGATTTTGATAACGTTTGGTGAGATTGACTTCTTGGACTGGCGGTTGGCCACGGGTGGCACTCCGATTCAACTAGGAATCGGACCCGGTATCACCACTTTGCAAGTGTAAGATTACAAAGGTCTGGCGGAGAGGGAGGGACCAAAAGCCAGTCCTTTTGTTCCAACGGATTAGAGTCCGGCTACCCGGACACGGCTACCGATTCGCTGATTCCTTAAGAATCTCAGTATTGGCTCCTCAGGAGAAGGAAGCCAATGCCGAAAGTCAGCGTCTACATTCGTCCAACCACAGGAAATCGCACACCCAAGAAAGCCACCAGCGGGTCCACCGGGCCGTTCTACCTGCGCTATGAGTTAAACGGCAAGCGCATTTGGGAGAGCCTAACCACTCGCACATACACCTTCGCCCTGGCCGACGCACGCTCGAAAGAGTCCTCTCTCCTCCGCGAAGAAGCTACCCCACCCAAACCCTCACCCGTCGCGCCGAAGTCCGTAGAGGAGCTTCGAGCGGCATTTATCCATGACAAGAGAACGTCGCGGAAGAAGAACGGTGAACTGCGACCTACCTGCTCGTGTGGGCGGACGTCCGGGATACGTTCTTCCGCCCTCGCAGCAAGAAATCAAGGAAGAGGCGGCGGCGCAGTAATAGAGGATAGACCCGCGAAGGCTCCAAAGAATTTGACTTCCCGCCGCAAGGCGGGCACTCGGGCCGTGTCACCTCTCCTTCGCGGGTTAGGGCACGGCCCGTACATTTTATGGCAGACGAGACACAATCCGAGTTCATGTACATTGCCGTCTGGAACTGGGGCAAGTACCAGGGACACATGAAGAGTGGCCGGACCAAGCGGCCCAAAATCATGGTGGATTGTTCTCTGGACAGCCACCCGGACTTTTCGCCTCTCAGCCCAACCGAACGCTACACCTTGGAGGGTTGCCGTAGGCTCATCGGGCTGCATGGACAGAACATGCCTAACGACCCGACTTGGATATGTCGCGCACTGGTCGTCGGTGGGTCGCATAGGGGTCGGTAACTTCCTTCGGAGAAGAACATGCCTACCGAAGTCCTGCGTCAATTTGATCGTCAAGCTCCTTCCTTCTGCACTGACATCCTAAGCAAGTTCGGACAGAACCCATACGGCGAGAACATCTATCGCATCGTCTGGTCTGAGTCTGTTTGGGAAACCATCGGCGGACTCTGGGAAGAGCGTGCCAACCCAAATTTAGGAACATCCATCGTCCGGCGCGGCAACATGCTGCTGGACTCCAACCCTGTCATCTGCAAACGCCCAGCCTACAAAACGGTGAGCAAATATCCCGACTTCAAGGGCAAGGAAGGCCGCTGGATTCTGGAGAAGTGGCTACCGTGTAGTTTCTCCCGTGCCATGTGGGACTGGAAGTTCTTCGACCCACCATCTGGCCTCCATCTCTCCGGCCCGTATCCCGAACACGGCGAGTTCTGGTGTTCCAAGGTCATCACTGATCGTGGCGCGTATGTCGAGCCGACCGCCGATTTGATTGAGTACTATGCGCGGCTCGTTGCGGCGGGTGACGAGTATCCCGAACACGCAAAGCGCGAAGCTCGCGAAGTTCGTCTCGCTCGAAAGCAGCGCGAGTACGACAACATGTTCGACGCCGTCTGGGATGACGCTCAGCTTCCCGGTGGCACTCACAACATCTTCCAAGCTGTCTCTGGCCCTCGCAAGACTAACCGCAAGTCAGTGGATGACGTGAAGATCGTCGCGGCTCCCAAGGGTCTACCCACGAGAGGTCGTGGTCGAGGAACACGCAATCAAACTTTTCCGTGGAGAGAATCTGTAGAGCCTCGTCGCACGTCTTGGCGTACCGCAAGCCAGGAATGCGCTGCCGGAACCAAGAGATACGGTCTTCGGTGTCGTCCAACACGAAGACCCGCCAGTTTGTGGGAATGGTGAAGTTCACGCTGACACCGGGACGAGACGATTGATTTCCGTCGCTGCTGCCACCATCATGTTGTGAAGGTTCTCCGACGTCGGTGGGCAACCTTCAGGCAGGTACTTCTCAGGATGCAGGAAGATGTCGTCCAACAGAGGAAGGTCTTCCATACCGGGCTTCTCGACAAAAGGTTTGAGCGTCATTCGCTCGATGACGTTCGGATCAGCCTTGACCTCATTAGACTGGCGCATCTGGCTCATGACCTTAAAGGGCAAGCTGATCACCCAAACCGCGATGGCGGCGAAAAAAGCCACGGCAAGCAGCACAACGTACAGCCCAACCACAAATCCGATCACTCCTAATCCAAGACTGATTAAGAATCCCATGTCTGTACTCCTCCACGCTAACTCTACCGGACGCCCATTCAGATCAGCTACCGCACGGACGTGTGTCGCGCCAAACGTTGGTAATGGCGAGTAACCCGGCTTTTCGTGTGGTTTACTTCTCAACTCTGTGCAGGGTAGAGTACGGCTACCGTCCGGCTACCGAGACAAGCATTTTCGGAGGGCAGACGAACGCCAGTAAGACTGGCAAATTGCAAGTGGGCCAATTCGGGGATCGTTTGGTATCAGCGTTTTAGCCGCTGTTTACGAGGGTTCAAAAGTCTGGCGGAGAGGGAGGGATTCGCTTTACGCCATTTCTAGCAAGTCCTGATGAATCTTACTGTTGACGATAATACACAGTGTTTATGCGGCTTTCAAGCACATTCTCACCGTAACGTCGGTTGCCTACGACGACCTCCAGTGACCTCCATTGCGCGTGAAAACAATATCATGATATCAGTGCTCAATCCCGAGTCACTTTCGCTTCAGAATGCCTTCCGCTCTGATTCGTGCCAGACCTAACACAGTGCTAGACCGGGTCAATACCGCTTTAGCCCAGATGGCATCCGCGGCTTGCTAGTCGAGCGTATTTCAAAACCTTTACCTTGCTTGAACTCTTCTTCCGTCACAATTTCTATGGACGAGAGATGTGGGCAGCGGTGCCTGATGACCTCGACTTTGTCCTTGAAGTTGCTAATCTGTTGCTTGCCGCTCTCTGAATACACGACGAAAATCAATCCCGCCCTTGCGGCCTGCATTTTTTTGAGCGAGCAATCAGCAAGCAGACAGGCCCCGACGATTGCCTTCCTAACTGGATCGTTTTCAACTTCGATGATGTAACGAATCTCATTTGGGTGTTTAAGGCTCTTGAGGATTACGTCCGGCTGGTACCAGTGTCGGTCCTTGTCTGGCAGGTAATTCGTGCTGCCTTTCCCTTCAGCGAGCACTTTGAACTGGCCGCTGTACTTCTTTTTTATCCAATCCGGAATGCCGCGATGTTGTGTAAGCATTTTCCCTCAGGATCACCGAATTCGTCAGTTGGTCGATTTCGACTTTCTCGCCTGAGAAAGATCAACCTCGATCATGTCGATCACATCGCCATAATCGTTCGGGCTGCCCTTTTTCCACGTTACGTACCTCGCTTTTTCGCTCGCCCGAGGCCACGTCCAAGAACATTCATAGTGAGCAAGCTCGGTAATGCCAAGAGGATAGGATAACAACTGCTCTTCGTGAGTGCCTCTGGGATTTCCAAACTGTTCGAAGGGCACTCAAGTAGTGCCCCGGATAGCGCTGATGCCCCATGTCTAGTAGCAGCACAGGGGCATCCTCATCCGGCTTCATCTTGTCATTCTCTTCTTCCTCTCCGTAGCGCATTGTGCTTGAAATTGCCGCCTTTATAGAGAATCGTTCTCCGTCAAGTCCTGTCCACAGAATTTTATGAGCAGGAACGTCGATAGCTTTCCAATCTCGGAGAATAAGTGCAGTGTCCGTATTCGTACGCTTTCTTACATGGAACTTCCCCAACGCGACAATGCGTGGCACGTTATCGCCCAGAGCCTTGCGGAAGTTGAGGCGTTTTTCAAACATCAGGGCACATGCGGGAAGGACTAGGATGCTGCCCCCGGCTTGCACCGCCTGCGACGAGAGGCACCTCAGGCGTTGGTAGAAGCTCTTCTTATCGACTTGAAACTGCTCTTCAATGATTTTCTTGAAAGCTTCGCCCTTTTCCTTCTTCCTGCGCTGCTTAAATTTCTTCTCCGTGATCTTCATGTCGAGCCATGCTCGCGCGATCTTCACACGGTGCCGCCTCTGGGGACTGGCGACGGCGAGCCAGATACTGCGATTCTGTGAACCACAAATCCAAGTCGGCGCAGGAAGCCGTTTGTTTCAGCGCCCCCGCCAAATTCGTCGGGCTTAAGCGGACGCCCCACCCTCTGCGATGCAATCGAGATCAGATACTTGGGCGGATCGTTGTGCCCGTTAACTGTGACTTCATACCTCCTCGCCTCCCGGTGCTTCGGTACAGGATTGATGTCAATCGACCGTGCTGCCTCAATGATATGTTCTTTTGTAATCGTCTTCGCGATCATTGGGTTCCCCTTTTTTGGAGGCTGGCCCACCCCTTCTGTAGTGGTGCCATTTCGACTGCTATCGTGGAGTTTTCGCCGCCTTGTTGCTTGGCTTAGCGCTTTCAACCATCGCGCTTGGCGCAACGAGTAGAAAAATTGTATTCAGCTCCTGTGCTATTTTGGCCCACGGGGAATCAGCTCCAAACGTCAATGCCATAAATTTCGCCCGGTCCAGTGGCACAACATCCAGAGCAGTAGGAATGCCAAAGCCGAGTAATTCGTCCTTTAATACCCTGCCTGCTTTTTTCGTGTCTTCACCCGCATTTACACTAACCGTCATCTCTAGACCATTTGAACTTGTACCAGCACATGACTTCCATGATTGGTATCCGGTTTCCCAACTGGCTCCGGATTTGCCAAGCAGTTCGAGCAGTCTTTGCTCCGTCATCAATTGCTCTATTGGTGAAACCGTCCGCCGCATATCAGAACTGTGACCTTGGTCCCGTTGAAAGGCTTTAAGTCACAGATAAACTTATCCTTGTTATCGACGAGTATGAGCCATCGCGGCCCTTCGATGCGAACTCGTGCTTCTATTGCGCTCAACTGCGTCGATGCACTATCCAAGCGTGACTGGATTTCTCCTGTTTCTTTCTTCACAGCATCAGCTTCCTCGCGTGCGGTTGCGGTCGATGTTGCGGCATCGCCAGCTTCTAGCGTCGCTTCTCTAACCTTGGCATCGCTGCATCCTTGGATGCTGGCGCTCAAATTCGCTATCTTTGACCCGGCTCTCAACTCCCCAAACAATCCAGCAATAATGAAAATCCATCCGATGAAAGCGGCTACTTTTGCGAGTTCAACGGGGTTTTCCCGCAAGATAATCGAATATCTGAAACGTCGGATGTTAGTACGGGCAATAGAGAGCATGTCGTATATCAATTCTGGGCCTTCTAGTACCAGCCCTCCGATCACAGCCCAACTGAATATCGACTGCCTGAAAAACCACACATCTCTTGCGCCAATAAGGTTGGTCTTCGCGCACTCATTCAGTTTCGCAACGAGATCGGGCGGCAACATAGAACCTTACCCAGACACTGACATTAGCCGCGCTCGGGCGCTACAATACGGTGTCTTCAAAATAATGATTATAGGGTATGATTTCTATCCCCAAGTCACGTCGCGCTTACATTATGGAAAAACAGAATCGTGCCCGACCAGTTCCGCCCCCGCGGGAACTACACTCCAGCAGATACACCAACGGCTCTCGTCGCTGTACCGCCTACCGCCCCGCACCAAACGCTCGGGCTCGTGCGTCATCTGCTTCATCCGCACTGACCCTGTAGGTACTGAGCCGTGGTGGATCTTGCTCTTGTGGCCGAGAGCCGCCTTTATCTCTTCCAATTTGCAGCCCGCCTGCCGCATGTGAATGCCCGCGGTATGTTTTAGCGAGTGAATGAATCGCTGTGCTCGGGCACACCCGCTAAGGAGCCGTATTTTTCAATCGTGAAGT
Organism: uncultured Acidobacteriota bacterium; assembly: GCA_963756015.1. Lineage (GTDB taxonomy): Bacteria > Acidobacteriota > Terriglobia > Terriglobales > Acidobacteriaceae > Sulfotelmatobacter. Next base: position 3,290,593 of record CAVWMB010000006.1, on the reverse strand, counting down.
CACCTGCCAGCGAGTGAGCATACCGCCGTCCATGTCGGGGAACAACGGCCATTCGGCTTGAGATTCTTGATAAATCGGCTATCACGCTGCGCTCATCAAAGAGAGATTCGGGACAACCATTCAACGCTGAGTCGTCTTCTCGGAACCCTTCAAACGTTGAACCGTCAGAAAGAGTCATCTAGCCGTTAACAGCGAAGATCTCGCCGCCGGAGCGCGATGTTCGCTAACCCGCAGGCCGTGCAGTGTGTTACAAGGAACAAGACATAGTTCGTAATCACGATCTCGACTGACCATCAACAGCCGCGAGTTCAGATTGGTGAGTGCGACAGCGTCATATCGAGCCTGCTTTCTCGCGTTGCATCTTATTGATGAGTGCGCGTACGGATGGTGTCAGGGCAACCTCAATTGCCTGTCGAACAAAGACCGCTGTTGGCACACCCGTCTCGGCATGTCGCTTGTCTAACGCCGCCTTGAGTGATGGCGGCAGGAATAGGTTGAATCTGGTCATGTCATGTGATCCCCTTTCAAAGGCGCTCCAAAACGATCAACCCCGGCCCTATCAGGTCGCTACCGCCGGAAGATACGCGGGCCGCCTTTTTCAGGCTGCCAGCCTTCCACGGGCAAAATGTTCTTGAAGCATTCGCTCCCAACCTTGACAATGTGCCCGTCCTCGGTCACGGCATGATGCGGGTTTCGCCCAAGTGGCCTATCACAAGCGAAGCATTTGCGTTTCATGAGATGCCCATAACTAAATCATACACCTATATGTATACATATGTCAAGCGGCGGGCCTTCGCAAAATCGGGCAATTCGGGCACCATCAAGGGACAACTCTGAGAAGGAAACCCGAGAGGATAGGCCCGTAAGAACGCTCTTGGTTTGCAGTGTATGAAATAGACATCCCAGAAAAGCTATGTGCAGGACGCCGTGTGCAGGACGCCGCCGTGACTACGCCCGACAGCTTTCAACACGCTGCACGCGGCTCGTCTCAAGTTGAGAACTATAAAAGTGGGAAATCTTGCGTATTAGGCCGTCAAAGTGGAACACTGTGACACGCGGCACGTTCACACGGTAGGAAGAAATGTGTGATTAACCTTGTAAGTCTAATAATATCAACACCCCAGCTCTAAAAGTTTATTATTAAGTACACAGTAACCACACGAAGGTAAGGCGAAGATTACCACACGCTGCGTGCCGCGTGCTAGAAAGTGGACATTCGGGGGAGGGTGACCATCCAGCTCGCACCGGGATCGCACCGGATTCAAATCGTGCCCTGAATAGCGCATGGCTCCCGGGGAGAACGCGGCACGCGGCACAGGGCGATTGTCTATAAACTATTGAAAATCAATAGGGTACCTATAGGTATCTACCACCCTAGCGAAGAGGCGGCGTGCGGTGTACCCAGCCGTACCTCGCCTGCGCGAGCGGCTTGGCCTACTCAAACGCTCACGGCGTGCTGCTACGGCTCCTGCCCCTTATATGCACGTTAAAGTGTCTTATAGGCACACTAAAAGGGCCTTACGTGCACCAAATCGAGCTCTCCCGGGGTCTAAAGCTTCTCCGTCTCGCTTGGGGCCCCCTTAGGGGGTGTCGCCCGATTTTCTAGTTTCATAGCTCGACTTCGTGTGCCCGATTCGGGAAATGTGACCGCGGAAATTTTGGAATTTTGTCTATCTAATAGACTGTTCGCCGCGAGAGTCCCTAACGGGAGTCACGCTTGAGCCTCCGCGGGCGAGTAGGGTGGTAGGAGTCCGTCCGATTCTAGGATCGCTCACCCGGTAGGTTCCATCTCCGGATTCAGGGCGGGGAGGTAACCATCAGAATGTGACTAATGTGCCATTCACTATCTTGCTCGGTAGCGGGAGCAATTAACGCCAAGAAACCGAGATATATGTCAAATCTTGCGTGGACTAGGCTCATACGTTATCACACTACTCGTCCGAGATTCAACCCGAAATGTCCTCTGTGTTTACAGAGTGTTTAGGAGAAATATTATGGATGAGAGTTATACCGAGCAGTTTAGGATATTGATTTGTTTGAATAGAAAGACGCCGTGCAAGAAGTCCCGATAGTTCCATACCGACGAGCAACCGAAGTTTGCGAGCAATGCGGAGCCGAAGATAGCATTGTTTATTACCGCCGTGCTGAAGAGAACCGTGTGAGAGGTGTATTGGGGGAGACTATGAGCGAGGAACAGGAAGTGGAGTTGCAGACCGAGAGGAATCCGTCTGAAGAGAAGAAAAAACAAGTCCAGTTCATTCTCCAGAAGCTGGACTCCAGCAGTGTGCGGATGAACTGTCAGCTATCGCCGCTGATAAATCTACAAAACCCAACGAGAAGTCGATGCGTTAATTCGTAAGCCGACATCCTGACAGAGTTAGCACAGCTCGTTGCGAAGGAAAAGGAATCTGACGCTCTTATAGAGAATGAGACTCTCAAGCAGCAACATGTTGAGGACTCCGCAAAAATAGCGGAACTTGAAACACAAGTCTCTAACCTGCGGGCGAATCAAGCGCCTGTCGAGGTCAAGTATCTCCCCGACCCCGATACGCCGCAACTAAAAGCGGACTTTGCCGCACAGGCGGAACTGCTAACGGCGGCGGCAGACGCTGTGCGACAAGCACTGTCACACCCGGAGAGAATCAACTTTGCGGCGATTCTCTTTACGAAATACGGACGGAAAGCACAAGCGTTCGTAAATCAGTTCACCGATTTCAATTCGCTCTATCTCGCCAATTCGCGCACCTCTGATGAGTTGCAGGAAACGATTCAAGCGGCGGTCGTAGGTTCGCGGGGCGACGCGGTATTGGCCGCACAGGCAGTTTCTGCGGCGAGAAATGTGCCTGTGGAGCCGTGGTCGAGCAAACCTGTTTATGGGGACATCTTTACAGAGTTAGACGCGAAGTAAAAGGAGGAAGCATGAACTTCAACGAGAGGTTTATCGAGGACCGCCCGATGGCGAACTTCGAGATTGCCTTTAATTTGTACATGGACGCGAGCGCGACATTTGTAGATGCTCAAAGTTTCTTGAACATATGCCAGACGCGACGTATCTGTAGTCAACGAGCTCCACAGAACCAAGCACGTCGTGAGGCTGAAGCCGCCGTATATGCAGAAGCCGAACGTATTGAGAATGAGCAGAAAGCTTATCGTCAAGATCTTCTCAGGCAATTGCGGGACAATCGATGACTGACTTTTTTGACGATATAGACCTTGGGGGTTCGGTTGTAGGGGTTATCCATGTTCCACCCGAGCGTATTCTTGGCGACACGCCCGATGCTCCGGTTCTTAAGGTAGAGCCGAGACATACCTCACGTAGCCCCGTCACAGTTTTCAAGTGGCAGAGCGAGCCTGATTTCATTTTAACGCTGACCGTCGGTGTCAAAGTTACCCGCAAGGATTTATCTGAGGCCATCCAAGAATGGCGGACTGCTCACCCGCGGATAGACAAGATTAAATGTTACGTAGACACCAGACACCCGCTCGCCAATCTTGCTATCTTTACGCTCCAGAAATGCGGCTTCAACCGCATCGGAGTTGAACTCGTGTGGGAGCGGGATTTAACGCAGCGGGCAGAACCGAAGCCCGTGGCTCCTGTGCCTCCGAAACCGGAGCGCGAATCTTGGGACGCGTCGAAGGATTCGTTAAAGAGCCTCCGCGAGCGGCAAGACTTTTGTGCTAAAAGCCGAATCGTGTTCATGCAGTCCGAGCTTGACCACATCGCGTGGCTTGAAGAACATATAGCAGCCCAGAAGGCGTTCCAATCGTCACCAGAGGCGCAGCAGTTGGATGCTGACATACTCGCGGCGAAGGAAGCCGCTGACGCTCACCTCGCGAAGCTGAAAAGCAAGTCGTGATGGGGATATCCGCACTAATCTGTTACCTCCTTGTCCTCGTATTCGTCGATTCGTCGTTTTCCGCAAGCCGACAAAGAAATGAAGCCTTTAGAGGTTACGACTCGAACGAAGGAGAACAATTTATGTTTGAAAAAGAAGCAACGGAACTAGACGCACCCGCAGACGCTTGTCCTATTTCCAATTTGGATATTAGTGTACCTGCCGTAGATGAAGTACTCGTGATATGCCGAAAGAGATATTTTCTATTCGATTCCGAAATTCCTAAGTAAGGCCGAGTTGAGGTCGTAGTTCTTCTTCAGCTAACTTCTCAAGGGCCGCCATTGCCTTAGGATTATCCGCTAGTTCTTTAGAAACCGCTTCCTGTGCTTGTTTCCAAAGGTCGTCAGAGTTGATGGAAGAATTGCCGTTCCTCATCTTTTCACACAAAGCCATGAATCGCTGCTTATCGTCTTGGTCTCCGCGATCTAATAATAAGGGCATCACTTTGCGCGATACGACTCCGCCAGCGGCATGCGACTTTAACACCGTCCATAGCCATTGTTTGGCTTCTTCCTCTGTTGTTAGAGCCTTTTAGATCGCGAGGTTGGATTGAAGCCAGCGTCCCCCCATAATCACCAATCGTTGGGTCGTAGTATAGTTCCGCGGGGAACGCGTCGTAGTTCTTCATGCCCGCTATCGTTAGGTAGTAATCCGCCCATGCCTTGAACGGCCCTTTTGTCTTGGTTCAGCGTGAAATGGAGAAGCAGCGTTCTTCGTTAGTGTAGATTCTGCCCCTTCAGGCGGGGATTTTCAAGGCATCAGGTTTTTCGATCCGAGTTGTCTCAATGACTATATATCTCCTCGAAAGCTGGTCCAAGGGCGTTTAGTGCAATCTGTTATCGGACCTCCAGTATCCGTTCAGCAGGCCCTCAGTCATAGCGGTCGTGTTTCCAGGTGACGGTTTCACTGCTATCGCTGGCCCACCACTGGGATGCCGATTCCTTCGGGCGATCTGGCGGGGCTTCATTTGGGTCTTGTTCAGCGCCATTTGGCCGAAGCAGATGGGCGCGGCTGTTCAGCGAGCTGATTCCTCCTCTAGAGTGGCAGATGGCGCACTGCTGTAAAGCCGGCTCCGAACTGCCCGGTCCTCTGCGGTTCATTATCCACCATTCGAAAACCTCGTCACCCTCCTGCCCGCAGGGTGGAGAACTCAATTTCGTCGGGTGCCATTGCTCTTAGTCCGCCTGCTTTGTTGGCAAAAAGCTGCGGGCGGTTGAGCTTAATTTCGTAGAAAGTCTGCCCGCTGCGCTCGGCGAGTGCGGGAAGTGAAGTGACGTCAGGGCCGTTCGGTCCTGCCGCGGTTATGGCGCGATAGACGCGTATCTGCACGCTTTCTGTGATCGGAGAGTCCACCAAGTTGCCGCGACTGTCGAAAAGAGTCATCTGCCGCAGCAGCGCGTACCTGCGTGCCGGCTGGAAATGAGGGCAAATTGGGGTTGACGTCGGCTCGCGCGCCAGGTCGGACTGCACCCACGGTTTCAGAAAGTCCCACAGCGTGCGGAAGTACTCCAGCGTGGCCTTGTGTCCTGCGGGCAGGCGCACAAACACAAGGAAACGGGAGCGTCCGGAAAAAGTAATGAGATGCTCGATGGCAGCTGTTTGACCAAAGTAAGAGTTCCCGTTAATGCAGACCCACGGTCCCAGCAGATCGAACAAGTCGGGCGGCAGTAAAGCCCGCTGCCGGTGAGCTGGATCGTACTCCTTGGGAAATGTTCCCGATGCCACCGCCTGGCCATAATTGGCGGGCAGCAATGCAATCTCCTCCGGAGTCAGCGCCAAGCGGCGCAGCACTTCCGCCAACCTGGTTTGCAGTTCCCGCTTCTCCTCGTCGTACGTCGGCCGCTGAGATTAAGGGATTCTTGCATCACTTACCATTCAAACACAGCCCACATTTCTCTCTGCAATATCTCACTCTTCACCTATTCTTTTATTTTATTTTCCTCATTTTTCTTTATGAATTCATCTAGAACTCTCAAATCTCTTCCTTTTATAGATCTTTGTCAGCAAATTATCCTAGTTCAGCCATAGTATAATATCTAGCTAAACCTCTCCTTATTTATAACCCTCTATATCTTCTCTTATTAGTATAGCTTCATATAGCCTTTTCCTATATGTGTGCTATATTTATATCTTAAATAGCTACTTCTTTCCCCTCTCTCTCTTAATCAGCTTCATAAACCTCCATTTCCCTAATTGTCATCTTCACTACAATTAGAATTATCACTGCTATAAACATACTCATAATCTCTCTCTTCACTCCGCTTGTTGCCTGTGTCTCTGCCGTTGCTGTCTGGCCTCTTCCAATTTCCTATCTCGTTCTACGTGAATCTCCTCCTGTCTTCTTCCAAGCATGTCCTTCGGTGTCACGTAGCCTATCGCACTGTTCAAGCGGACGTTGTTATAGCGTTCCACATATTCTTGAATCAGACGTTTCGTATCTTTTAGTGATAGCGGCGTTCCCTGTCTAATGCATTCGCTCTTCAGCGATTTGTGCCAGCGTTCCATTTTTCCGTTCGACTGCGGATATACGGCGAGGTGCGCACGTGCGTCATACCCGAGATACGAATGAACTCCTTGAAATCGCGAGCGATGAACTGCGGCCCGTTATCGGAGATCATTCGCGGTTTTGCCTCCGGGTACTTCTCCTTGGCACGTTCCAGAATCACTTCGATGTCAGCTTCCTTCATCGACTCCCGCAGATCCCAATGCACGATCTAACGACTGTACCCATCCAGAACGCTGCACAAGTAATAGAAGGTCCCACAGAGGTTGATGTACGAAACATCGATATGCCAATGTTGATGCGGCTGCAGCGGCTGCTCGAAGCCGGTCCCCTTGCGCGACGGCTTAGCTTTCCAACGGGATAGCAGTCCTGCTTGCTTCAACACCCGCCAAACGCTCGCCGGGCTGACAGCCACAACGTCAGCGTCCAGCATCATGAACGTCAACCGCCGATAGCCTTCCAATGGATTCTTCAGATGAAATCGATGATCGCTTCTTTCTCCCATAGCTCCAACCAGAAATCGCGGGGAACCCAACCGTTGTGCTCGTTGACGCAACCGTAGCGTTCCCGCCAGTCATAGAACTTGCTTGCCGTCACGTCCAGCCAATGGATGAATCGCCCGACGCCGATCTCGGTCTTCTCCGACCAGCGCCGGACAAAATCCACCACTTGGTCCCGCACGTCATGCGGTACCCAGTTGCCGGTTAGAGTTCCCCAAGTGTTTTTTTTAGCGCGATGTGCTCCGCCATCAACTCGGCCAGGACTTCGTCCTTGGTCTGCACCTTCTTCTCCAAGAACTCAATCCGTTTCTGCTTCTCCTCCACCTGGCGGTGAGGCCGCTCCTGAGCCTGAAAGGCAGCCGCTCCGTTCTCGAAGAACTCCTTTTGCCAGCGGTAGAACACCGTCGGCTTCAGGCCCAGTTCTTCACACAGGTCCGAGACCGGCACCTTGTCCAAAAGGTGCCGCCTCAAAATTGCTACCTTCTCTTCTGCGTGTAGTGCTTTCTTTCCTTCTTCATACGTTCGCTCCATTATCTTAACGGACGAACGCTCTCTCCATTTCCAACTGAGGCAGGACACTTTGAACTGACTGCATTCTTTCATGCTGAAGTATGTAAGACCGTAATGAGCTAACAGCAGCCTCCTATCTTCATTGAACTTCTGCCATTTTGACAGAGTTAGAAACCCATCCGCCTACCAGCAGTACTAAGCTCTTTTCGTATGCTAACTGCGCACTCCATCCCCTCTCTTGCTCTACTACTTTTCCCCACATTATACCTCTCCTTATATTCCTTACCTCTCTTATCCCTCTCTGCTCATTTCTCAAAGCTCTTCTCCTCTTACACTCCTCATTGCACTTCTCTTTCTTAGCGTCGCGAGCATCATGCGCACGCTGGCACTATAGATGGCTACTGCTTACTCGAAGGCATAATCAAAGCACAGGACTCACTTGAAACGCTCGGATTCAAACCCGAACATATACTAATGCTGAAAAGCCTTTGCTCTCTCCTTAAACATTGCGCTCGTATTGAGGCCACCCCCGCCAATTTGGGTCTCGTCGCGCACTTATTTTGCCCCGCGACACCCGTTACCCGGGTTAGTGCGGAAGCATTTGAAGAGGTTGTTACGGCTTTTGCCAATAGCATAGGTCCCCCCAAAAAGGGATGGTTTCGGTGGCCTAGATAGACCCACCCAACGGCCCGCAGTGCCAGAACTTACTTTGGTTATCTTTCAATCATTACCGCTGAAGGACTACGGTCAAATTATATTCGAATTCTAACGGGAGAAACCAACATGCGCCCGATGGCGATGAAGCTTGCATTGATGTTGTTCACGCTGCTGATGTGCGGATGCAACGCTTCCAAGCAAGCGGCTTCGACGCCTGCACCTACGCCAACGCCAACTGCAGCGACAGCCACCGTCGACACTGGAGCCCTTCCCTACCTCGTGGCGGTGGACCCGAACACGAACAAGATCTACGTTGCGGGCTCTGGCAGCCTCAGCCTGACGGTGATTGATGGGGCAACCAACAACACGACGAACGTTCCGGTTTTAGGCGGCCCTGGCGCCGGCATTAACGCTCTCGCGCTGAACCCGGTCACAAACCAGATCTATGTCGAAAATGCTGCTGGCACCGTGACGGTGATTGATGGGGCAACCAACAACACAACCAACCTCAACGCTTCTTTAGGCAGCCCTATCGTGGTAAACCCGGTCACGAACCAGATCTACGGAATGAACTATCCCAGCAGCGTGACAGTGATTGACGGCGCAACCAACAACACGGCGATCGTTGCCGTTGGAAGCAGCCCTGACGCCATGGCGGTAAACACGAGCACGAATAAGATCTACGTCGCTTGCGGTGGCAACCCCGGTACCGTGACGGTGATTGACGGAGCGACGAACAACACGACCACCGTCCCCGTTGGAACAGATCCCAACGCCGTGGCGGTGAACTCGGTGACCAACCAGATCTACGTCGCCAATGAGGGCAGCAACACCGTGACGGTGATTGACGGAGCGACGAACAACACGACGACCGTCCCCGTTGGAACAGATCCCAACGCCGTGGCGGTGAACTCGGTGACCAACCAGATCTACGTCGCCAATGAGGGCAACGGATATAACTCCTCCACGGTAACGGTGATTGACGGAGCGACGAACAACACGACGACCGTCCCCGTTGGAACCGAACCTTGGGCCGTGGCGGTGAACACTAACACAAACCAGATTTACGTCGCGAACAATAGCGACCCCGGTACCGTGACGGTGATTGACGGGGCAACGAACAATACGACGACCGTCACCGTCGGAACCTATCCTGTCGCCGTGGCGGTGAACCCGAACACGAACGAGATCTACGTCGTGAACCAAGGCAGCAACAACGTGACGGTGATAACACCGTAGTTCCCAGGCTTTGGTCAGGATGCCGTTCTTCGCGCCCTTTGACGAGGACGACATCGGCGCGAATCTTGCCGTTCGAAGCCGACCTATTCATACATCTATCAGAACGGGGATTTCCACGCGCAGTGCCGTTCATCGCACCATCATTCCCGAACTCCCCAGACACGGCTGAAATCGGGCAAATCGGGCAATCATCAAGTGAGCCATGAGAAGGAGAGAACAAAGTCCGTGAGGTGGATTAGAGTGTACGAAATACTCCGCTTTAGGATAGCAGCGAGCCGCGTGCAGGACCGCCCAGACTACGCCCAGCCCCTTTCTCGTGCTTCAAGAGTGAATCTCATTTTGAGACAGATATTTTCTAGCCATTTGTCGCAGTGAAAATCATGGTGAAAGACGAAATGGCTATGTACCAAGTCCCGCCGTCTCAATAAGTTACAGACTACGATTTTAGGACAGAAGATACACAGTCTTGTATCCCGTATATCAAACACCCCTCATTCTTGGCACCTAAAACCCCGCTTCGTGCATACCAAAACCGCACTGGACGCCCTGGGGAGGTGGGTAATCTGCATTTTGCCGTCCTTTGCCTGCCTCGGGAGGAGAACCGTCGTTCTGAGCAAGCCAGAGCCCCCGTTCCCGCGGCATTGCAGAGCGGGCGAGCGGAACACGAAACACGGCGAGGTTCCCCTTCAAAGGACCGCTAGCATGCTTACTTCGAAGGCGGGCGCGGGTTACCCACACGGGGTTACTTTCGTCACCACAGAACGGCGGAGCCAAAGCACGGCGTGACGGCTCACGGGCTGAGCTTAGGGGGTGTCAACCTCCCGCAGCGTCCGAACGTCCCTATGGTGGTAATGTCCCTAACGTCTACCTCCCGTCCTCTCTAGGGCGGTATTTCACACGGGTCCCTTATTGCCCGTTTCTCTGGTTCCATAGGGGGTAAGGGTGGTCAAGTACTTGGTCCCGTTTCCTTCGCCCACCCTATGCAACAAATGTAGTGACCCCTCCCCCCTCTTGACGCTACATTTGTAGTTCACATCTGCGTATACATCGGTAAGAAAATAATAGGAAGAATAGTGTTGCCCGCGCCCGCTCTCACGCCCTATGTCGTATTTGATACAGCGGTCAAACAACATTAGGTAAAGTATACGAAATATATTCTTCTTGACACGATGCTGCAAAAGGTTTAGGCTTCTAAAGCGAATTTTATTCACATATTCCACCACATTCTTTTATCACCGGGAATGCCGTTTTGTAGGGCCTATGAAGCGTTTGCCCGCGGCGGCATTGGCTGTTAAGGTCTGCACGAAAAACAATTCAATTGGAAACAGGCGTTACTTTCTTTTCGGAGCCTTCATTTGGGCGCTAGATGTCGGATTGGACATCGACTGCACGCCCTGTTGCATAAGCCACTTGGCGATATTAGCCGAATCGAATCGGACACATGAGCCAACGCGAAATGACGGGATGGTGCCCCGCTTCGCCCGTCGAAGAATCGTGAGTCTTGAGACTTGGAGCAATTCAGCAAGCTCTTCAGCCGTTAAAGCGCGGTGCATCGCGTTGATTCGAGACGCAAGACTCATCAATCGATGCGGATTTGGACTATCGAGAACACTATTCATTGTTGAGCCTCGAATGTCGAATTTACCTTATCTTTGACTGTCTGACTTCGCGACGGCTTGAGGTAGCGCATCGTGCTCTCCATGTCGGAGTGCCCTAACCACATTTGGACCGTTCGAAGGTCTACCCCATTCCACAAATGCCGCGTTGCGAAAGTCGCTCTGAACTTGTGGAGCCAAAAGCTGCCCTGATCGAGATTGGCCCGCTCAGCGACGGCTTTCAGATCGTCCAGAAAATTCATCTTTACATTGCACCCCGAGGTCGGAAACACAAAAGGGCATGTCTTATTCGCTTTCGCCTTCCACGCCTTCAAACTCTTGACCAACTTTGCCGGGATGGGAATCTCGCGTTCTTTATATGCCTTTGGCGTCCAACCCCGATCTCGCTTGTGGCTGACCCGAACGGTCGCATGGGTGAAGTTGATATCCGCCCAGTAGGTATGCATGACTTCCTGCTCCCGCATGCCCGTCATCAAGAAGAACTCGAACCAAAGCCTCTCTTCCGCATCACACGCAGCGAACAGGGAGACAAGCTCTTCATCCTCGTACGTCTCAGGCTCCTCTTCCGTGTAGCGCGGCCAGTCGTTCTTCCCCGCGAGACCACGAATCCCATTCGCTTTGAGGAAGGACATAACGTTCTCGAATTTGTTGTAGACAGATCGCGGGGCCTGTTCTTTGTCATCGCGCAGAAACGCGGCAAATTTGAGAAGGTCTCTACGCTCGATGTCTTCGAGGTAGAGCTTTGAGCAGGACTCCTGAAAGTAGCCCAGAGCCGTCCTGTACGCGGCCAGCGTCTTCGGCTTTTTCGTGAGCTTCGTTTCTTCTAAGAAGTCAGTGACCGCGGCTGCGAGGGAGTGGCTCCCGTTATCGCCATTCTCGGGTATGACCTCAAGCCCGTTGTTCACGGCGTTGAGTTCGGCTTCCTTCTGAAGACGACGGGCGGTTGCTGTGGACGCATCTTTGCCGACCGAGAGGCGCATAAGGCGCTTCCCCTCATACCACGAGATGTAATACGAGCCTTCGGGGTGCCGCTCCTCCTTGCCGTTGATCAGGATTGCGTCAGGCTTAACGCGGCCATTTGCGGAGAGCACGACGGGGCAATAGCGAAGACCTTGGGGCGTCTGGATTCGTTTGGAGACGCTACACTCGCGGTTCAATGGTGATCCTCCAACTTGATATCAGTTGTAATATCACCACGACGTAAGTGCTAGATTACAAAAGTAATGGCGGAGAGGGAGGGATTCGAACCCCCGATACGGTTTCCCGTATTCCAGTTTTCAAGACTGGCGCCTTCAACCACTCGGCCACCTCTCCGCTACTAGTTTTACTACACTCGCAAGGGTTATTGAAAATTCGCGCAAATCCTCCATCTCTCACGCTTCCTGCCTTTCCTCGCCTTAATTTGATCCCATTCCGCTTCCATTTTAGGAGGGCGTCCCGATTCGGCGCGGAAGATTACCTTTTCTTCAGAACGGTTGGAGGAGCCGAGCTAAAGCAATATCAAAATGTGCCGATCTTCCTCTCGGTAAGAGGAAAAGGAGTGCCTTATGAGTCTTTCCATACCCAGTTCGCTAACCGTCGCAGCGCTCGCCCCTCCCAACCCTTCCTCGACTTCAGCGCCCGCTCGCAATCCGCAGCCAACTACGAATACTTCGGCGTACACGGTGCAGTTGTCCGAGGCCCAGCAGGTCTATCAGCTCTACAACCAGGGACAACGAGTGTCGCAGATTGCCTCCTCTCTCAGCCTGAGCCAGAGCGTGGTCAATAATTACTTAGGCATCAGCCCGGGCACCAGTTGAGGAACATCGTTCGGGCTTAGAAATTAGCGCTTAGTGCCGGACGTTTTGACGGCCGACTCTTTAACATCCGACTCTGCCCCAGAAAAAAAAGCCGCGCCATGGCAGCATGGTCGGCCTTTGCTTTTCGAGGGTCGTGCCGCTGCCAACAGCGGTTTGCAGCGTTCCGCTTTTGCGTATTACGTTTCGCGTATTAGTTTGCTGGTTGCGTATTGCCTATTACATAGAGCTGATTCTGATATAACGGCGCAGGTCGGGCAGCGAGGCCAAAAGCACATATCCGGCGAAGGCTAATGTTGCCACGCCTGCTACTTGCGCGACTACCGACAAAGTCTTTCTCATGGGACTCCTCTCACGATCGTCACGGTTATGATGTAGCGGCAATTCAAAAGGAAGCCTTCGAAAATCCCTTACCCCCTATTTCAATGGGAGTGCGGTTTCAACCGGGCCGAGTTCCCAGGATTTGGCGCGCGAGATCGCTTCCTTCCACCGCCGTCGCATCTCTTCAGCTTTGCGTCGCGCCATGCCTGGCTCAAAGCGCCGCTGCCCCTGCAGCAAATCTGCATCCGCCTCCCCATCTTTCCACATTCCCACTGCCAGCCCGGCCAGCAACGCGGCTCCAAGCGCAGTGGTCTCGGTCACGGAAGGGCGGATGATCGGGACGCCCAGAATATTCGCCTGAAATTGCATGAGAGTGTTATTCGCCGAGGCGCCGCCATCCACGCGCAACTCCTCCACCGGAGTGCCGGTGTCGGTTTGCATCGCATCCATCAGATCGGCGACCTGGTAGGCAATACTTTCGAGCGCGGCCCGGGCGATGTGAGCCGCGGTGCTGCCCCGAGTCAGGCCAAAAATCGCGCCGCGCGCGTAAGAGTCCCAATGCGGAGCGCCTAACCCCACGAAGGCGGGAACGAAATACACTCCGCCATTGTCGCCAACAGAATTCGCCAAGGCTTCAACCTCCGCCGAACTGCGAATAACCCCCAATCCGTCCCGCAACCACTGCACTACGGCTCCGCCAACAAATACGCTGCCCTCGAGCGCGTAGTTGGTGGTGTTGCCAAGCTTCCAGGCCACGGTTGTAAGCAGCCGATGACCGGACGAGATCGCCCGTTCACTCGTGCTCTGCAACATAAAACAACCGGTTCCGTAAGTGTTCTTGGTGAGGCCGGGGCGAGTACATCGTTGTCCAAAGAGCGCAGCTTGCTGATCGCCTGCGATGCCTGCGATTGGAATTCCGTTGAGTCCCGGAATCGAACTTACCTCTGCATAAATTTCACTCGACGACCGGACTTCCGGCAGCATCGAAGCCGGAATCTTAAACAGACCCAGCAGATCGTCGTCCCAGCGCCCTGAATGAATATTGAAAAGCATGGTGCGGCTGGCATTGCTGGCATCGGTGATGTGCAGTTTTCCGCCGGTTAAGTTCCATAGCAGCCAGCTATCGACGGTCCCGAAAGCCAGGCGGCCTGCCTCGGCAAGTGGGCGAGCCTCGGGTACGTGTTCGAGGATCCAGCAAATTTTGCTCGCCGAGAAATAGGCGTCGATTAACAATCCGGTGCGTTGTTGAATCAGGGTTTCGTGGCCTTGAGTCTTAAGCAGCTGGCAGAATTCCGCGGTGCGGCGGTCCTGCCACACGATGGCGTTGCAAATAGGCTTGCCGGTAGTGCGGTCCCAAACAACCGCAGTTTCACGCTGGTTGGTGATCCCGATGGCCGCGACGTCACCGGCCCGAAGCCCGGCCTGGTTCAAAGCTTCGAGGGCAACGCCGATCTGCGACGCCGCAATCTCTTCCGCATCGTGCTCAACCCATCCGGGCCGGGGGAAAATTTGTTTGAACTCGCGCTGGGCCACCGAAGTTACCGCGCGGTGCTCGTCAAACACCAGCGCCCGGGAGCTGGTTGTGCCCTGATCGAGAGCCAGAATGTAGCGCAAGAAGCCTCCGTTTTCCCGGAAAATTTCTAGGCTGAGGGCTGCGACGAGTCCTGCAGCCTGCGCAGAAACCGTCGAATGCCGAAATCGTACACGGCCGCGCCCACCAGTCCCCCGACCAGCGGCGCTACCACCGGAATCCACCAAACGTGCGTCCCATCCGTAAGACCATTATTCTTGAATCCCACCAGAGCGGTAAAAAGCCGCGGCCCGAAATCGCGCGCCGGATTAATGGGATATCCGTGCATGCCGCCGAAGCTCATGCCAATCGCTACCACCACCAGTCCGATCATTGCCGGCGCCAGATTGGCTCCGGGGGGAACGTTAAATTCGTCGGTGATCGCCAACACCAGCAGCAGTAACAACGCGGTGCCGATCACCTGATCGAGAAATCCAGCTTGCGGCCACGACGGAAAAGCCGGGAATGTTGTGAACACTCCCGCTGTCCTCTCGAGTAGCGGATCGACCCGCTGAAAAGCCGGCAGATAGTTCCGGTAAACCAGAGCTGCGGCCGCAAACGCACCCGCCGTCTGCGCAATCGAATAGGGCACTACCTTGCGCCAGGGAAAGCCCCGGAACACCGCGAAAGTGAGAGTGACCGCGGGATTAAGATGGCCGCCCGAAACCTTGCCCGCAACATAAACTCCCATGGTCACGGCCAATCCCCAGCCTAAAGTGATGTTGGTGTAACCGCCATGGACGGTCGCTCCCGGCGAGGTCGAGGGGAACAGAACAATCATCGCCACCACCCCCATGCCGAACAGCATCAAGACAAACGTCCCCAGGAATTCTGCAATGACTTCGGCAACCAGTGTGGGCTTGTGGCTCATGATTAGGCGCGCTGGTGAATCTATCATGAACGGAGCATTCCAAACCTCTGTGCGACCCTCCGCTGTGGATTTTTTTCACCGCGAATTCATCTTCTCTTCGCCGACTGCAACTGTGCTCCCTCTAACTTGGCGTCTGCAGTTCTCTCCAACCCTCAATTGCTGTGCAACTCAGCAGAAAATTCATGTCGTCGCCAATTAAGACCGTCGCCTGAGAGAGGGATACTTTAATCTCAGGCGAAGTGCTTCCTCGCAAAGCGTAAGGATCGAAAGGATCCGCAGAATCTACCGCATCCCGCCGCGCATCCGTTATCCTAGTAACCAGCGATATGGCTACTCTGAAATCCAAAACATCCAACGGTCCCGCGGTTGCCGTGGCCGAAGCTTCATCAAACAATGGCGCCAACCTAGAGCGCGAGCAGGTTTTCAATGCCTTCCGCCAATGGGGATACCTCGAAGGCGATCTCGATCCTCTCGGCTTCCTCCGTCCGCGTTCCACCCCCGAACTGCAAATCGATAGCGATTACGCTCGCGAGGCCCGCGCCATTTACTCGTCGACCATCGGCATCGAAATCAATCACATTTACAATCCCGAACGCCGCCGCTGGATCTACGAGCGCATGGAATCGCCGTCTCAGGGGTTCGAGGTTACGGAAAAAGATCAGGAGCGCATTCTCGATCTGCTCATTCGCGCCGACATTTTCGAGCAGGTTATGCAGCAACGTTATCTCGGCAGCAAGCGCTTCTCGCTCGAAGGCGTCACCGCGCTGATTCCGTTAGTCGATGAGCTTCTCGACACTGGCTCCCGCCTCGGCGCCGCTGAACTGGTGATCGGCATGAGCCATCGCGGACGGCTCAACGTCATCGCTCACATTGCCAGGCGCGATCCCGAAGAAATTTTTGCGGGCTTTGAAGATGTCGACCCGCGCAGCGTTCTTGGCTCCGGCGACGTGAAGTACCACATGGGCGCCACCGGCGAATACATCACGCGCAGCGGCAATAAAGTTCACATTCATCTGGTTTCCAATCCCAGCCATCTCGAGGCGGTCGATCCCGTAACCGTCGGCCGCACTCGCGCCAAACAGGACCGCACCGGCGAAGGCGGCCGCGAAAAATATCTTCCCCTCCTGGTCCATGGCGACGCCGCTTTCGCCGGACAAGGCATTCTCGCCGAAACCATGAACTATGCCGATCTTCCTGGCTACACTGTCGGCGGCGCCATCCATGTCATCGTCAACAATCTGCTCGGATTCACCACCAGCTACGTGGAAGAACACTCCACGCGCTTCGCCGCCTGCATCGCGCGCCGCCAGTCGATCCCCATCTTCCACGTCAACGGCGAAGACGTCGACGCCGTGGTTCGCGTCGCTCGCATGGCCACCGAATACCGCTACCAATTTGGTACCGACGTAGTCATCGACCTCATCGGCTACCGCCGCCACGGCCACAGCGAAGTCGACGACCCCACCGTCACCCAGCCGCTGCTCTACAAAAAAATCAAAAGCCATCCGCCGCTCTGGGAAATCTATGCCGACGACGCCGGAATCACTGACGCGCCCGCCCGCGCCGCCGCCATCAAAGCCGAATTCGAAGCCGCGCAAAAAGACGCGGGCAAGATCAAAAAAAAGCCGCTGATGCGCAACATGCCCGCTTACTGGGATCAATACTATGGCGGCCTTCACAAGCCGGAATTCGAAGTGGAAACCGGACTCCCGACAGAAGCGTTATCCGAGCTCTCCGCCCGGCTCACCCAATATCCTGAGGGCTTCCATATCCATCCCAAGGTGAAAAAACTGCTGGAGCAGCGCGCAGAAATGGGCGCCGGCAAACGTCCCGTGGATTACGGCATGGCCGAAGCTCTCGCTTTCGCCAGCCTGGTGAAAGCGGGTATTCCAGTTCGCTTGTCGGGACAAGATTCGCGCCGCGGCACCTTCAACCAGCGTCACTCGGTCCTGATCGATATCGAAAACGAGAACGAATATGTTCCGCTGGAAAACATCGCCGCCGGCCAGGCCCGGTGCGGAATCCACAATTCAACGCTTTCCGAGCCCGGCGTCCTCGGCTACGAATACGGTTACAGCCGGGACTATCCCGAAGCCCTCGTGCTCTGGGAGGCCCAGTTCGGCGACTTTGTGAACGTCGCGCAAGCCATCATCGATCAGTTCATCTCCGCCGGCGAAGCCAAGTGGGGATTGCTCTCCGGTGTCGTCCTGCTTCTGCCCCACGGATACGAAGGCCAGGGGCCGGAACACTCGAGCGCCCGCATCGAGCGCTTCATCCAGCTCGCGGCAAAACATAATATTCAAATCGCGCAGCCTTCAAACGCCGCGCAATATTTTCACCTGCTTCGCCGTCAGGCTTTGCGTCACTGGCGCAAACCTCTAATCGTATTCACTCCCAAAAGCATGTTGCGCCATCCCGACGCGTCATCACCCATCGCTGACTTTACTCGAAGCAATTTCCTGAACGTAATTCCCGACACCGAAGTCGGCGAAGCCGACCGCATCCTGGTCTGCACCGGCAAGATCGGCCACGAACTCCGTGCGGAACGCAAGAAGAGAAAAGACACTTCCACCGCCATCGTCTTTCTGGAGCAGCTCTATCCCTTCCCCGACCAGGAGCTTTCTGCCGAATTCTCCCGCCACGGAAACACCGGCGACATCGTCTGGGTGCAGGAAGAACCGGCGAACATGGGCGCGCTCTTCAACATGCTCCCGCGCCTCGAGCGCATCGCCGGCGAGCGCCACGTCATGTCAGTCAAACGCAGCTCCAGCGCCAGCCCCGCCACCGGCAGCGCCAAAGCCCACGATGTAGAACAAAAAACGCTGCTGACGTTGGCCTTCACGACGAAGGGATAGGAAGGGAACTTTCAAACTGAGGATCTTGTCTGTAATTATTGAGCCATGGAACGCTCTCGAGCACTGCGCGGACTACGAGCCGTGTTTGTCTGCTTCTTGGCGATGATATGCCTCGCTACTGTTCTGTTCAGACTCGATGCGGCCATCTTCGAATATCGGGTTCTACGCTCACTTCGGACGATGGAGCGGTTTGAGCCGGGCAAAACCGACATCACAGAGATCGTCAACAACCTCAACCTTCGACGTCTGCCGGGTTGCCCTGACGGCTCTGAATGCCTAGGGGAGAACCTGGACAGCTGGTCAAGCGTTTTCCAATATCGCTTTCCGAGACTATATGGAGTGTGCTTCGGCACCAAGACGGGTTACACAATAGGTCATTGGCTAGGGTTCAGAGTTCATGACTTCCACGTGGAGTTCCAAGTCCGGGAAAAGAAGTTCTACAGTCTTTACTACCGACTCATGCTGGACAACAACTCCTACGAATACCCCGGCGCGATGATGATCAGGGCGGCCACCGTTTACGGCGATGGCTATCCCGACGGACCTTTCGCATCTGAAGATGAGAGCCCAGATTATTCGGTCAGACAGTATTTTAAGTGGCCAAATCAGGACCTCAGCATTTTGTTCACGCCCAAGGCTCCTGCGGCTCTGGTTCACCATGCATTTGAACCGCTGCTGAACTGTGTCTGGGCCCTGCGCGGCTGTCGAACGACCAAGCAGGTCCTACCGGCAGCTTGGGGCGACGAAGAGAATATCCAACATGCTGTCGATGTGCGTTTGCACAGCACGAATCCCTGTCCAGACCGCATACTACCCCGTCGGGCACGTGACCTTCCAAATATCCTGTTGGTCAGGGTCAAAGATGAGGGTCCCGAGTTGGATAGCGACGGAAGGTATCGCTGGGTCACCTACGACTTGTTGCGCGTTCTCAAGGGAAGCGCGAATCTACCACTCAAGCACGTTCTATATCCCTCGGCCCTGGACGACCAGGGGAAATCAGCTCGGAAAATGTCTGATCCCGACATGCAGTTATACCGGCCCGGCAGCCGGGTTTTGATGTTCCCGGGCGCTTATACCTGCGAAAAAACTGCCGCCACGGACAGTGCGATACAGGCGGTTCAATCAGCGCTGGCACAGCCCATCACACACTCTGGGAACTAGATCGGAGCTAGGCTGCGAACCTACGTAGAATGCTTCTCGCCCGCTGGGGTTGTTTCCGAACGGTCAGATGACTATAATGACCATCATGACCCACCGGAGCTAAACTCGACCATGAACTCTCCAATCTGGACCGTAGCCCAAGCCAAAGCAAAATTCAGTGAAATAATCGACCGCGCCATGTCCGAAGGCCCGCAAACCATCACGCGCAAAGGCCGCACCGCGGCTGTTCTCGTGGGAGCCGAAGAATGGCAGCGAAAGACCAAGCGCGTCGGAACGCTGGCGGATTTCTTCGCCAACTCGCCGCTGCGCGGATCTGGACTGAAGATAAGGCGGATGAAGGGTAAGCTGCGCAGGATTGATCTATGAAGTTTCTGGTCGATACCAACGTTGTTTCGGAATGGGTAAAGCCTCAACCTAATGCTGGCCTTCTGCGTTGGACAGAATCCGTCGACGAGGACTGCGTTTTTCTGAGCGTGATTTCCCTAACGGAACTGCGGTATGGGATCGAGCGCCTGCAGGCGGGAAAACGGCGGCAACATCTCGAACAGTGGCTCGACTACGAAGTTCCGGAGCGTTTCGAAGGGAGAGTTCTTGGCATCGATCCGACCGTCGCAGATTCATGTGGAAGGATCGTCCACCGATGTGAGGCGGTCGGCCGCCGAATCGAAATTATGGACGCTTTCCTGGCCGCGACCGCGCAGGTTCACGAACTTGTTATGGTGACCCGCAATGTGTCAGATTTTGTCGTCCTGAAAGATGTGCTTAACCCATGGATTGAGAATTAGAGGGTCTCTCCGTAACCGCCTTACCCCCGGTTCCCGGTAACTTCGCCTTCGCGCCACCGTTCTCTTCGCCGCTTAGCAAAAACTCCAAACTCTCATACGCATAAATTGTAGGCGCATGATTCTGCATCAGCCCGCCCGTATCCGCTGTCGGACCGTAATTGCTGTGCAAATCCCGACCCAGCATCCGCAGCATCGCCATCAACTGCCCGCGATGATGCGAGGTATGCGTCATGCGCCGCGTCATCACCCACGCCCGCGACCGCAGCACATCGAAAAACTCCGTATCCCCTTCCCACCAAGCTTCATCTTTTTTTTCCAGCGCCGCCAGCCGCTTCCCGCTGTCCTCCGCATACCGCTTCATAAACTCCAGCCGCGTTTCCAACTGCGGCAGCGGTGGCGCGCCCACATCAATCCCCAACATATTGCGGAACCACAAATCTTCGCTCACACACTGATGCACCATCTGCTCATGCACGCTGCGCCCGCGCGGATCGCCCTCCCGTGGCCGCACCGGCAAATCCTCGTCGCGAAACTCGCTCCACACGCTGACCACCTTCACCCGCTCGGTGGCATAGGTCTCGACCAGAAATGCGTATCTCATAGCCGCAAATGTTACCCTAACTAGCTGCCGGATTCTCAGGCTCTGGGTGGCGGAGCGCTGGTTTTGAAGGGGTGCGGCTTCAGCCGCGCCGTCCGAACACCAAATTTGGAACCGGGCTTTAGCCTCTGAGGTGCCTAGGAATCTCCGCCGATTTTTCCGAATTCAATCCATGCCCCGCCGCCCCCAACACTTCCGCGTAGCCATCGACACTGGCGGCACCTTCACCGACTGCGTCTGGATCGACCCCACCGGCCGCACAAAAATGTTGAAAGTCTTCTCCACTCCATCCGATCCTTCCGAAGCGATCGTCGAAGCTCTCAGAAAAATTAATCACGAAGGCGAACTGATCCTCCTGCACGGCACCACCGTCGGCACCAACACGCTGCTCGAACGCAAAGGTGCCCGCACCGCTCTCGTCACCACCGCCGGTTTCGAAGACGCCATCGAAATCGGTCGCCAGGCGCGCCCCAAGCTCTACGATTTTTTCTTCGACCGCATCGAGCCGCTGGTCCCCGCCGATCTCCGCTTCGGCATCGAAGAACGCACCGCCAGCGACGGTAAACTCCTCACCGCCCCCACCTCAGCAAACTTGAAATCTCTCGCCGCGAACGTAGCGGCCAAGCGCCCCGAATCCATCGCCATCTCTCTGCTCTTCTCCTTCGCAAATCCAGAGAACGAGCAAGCCATCGCGCAATCGCTCACGCAGTTCGGCGTCCCGCTCTCCATCTCTCACCAAATCCTCCCCGAGTTCCGCGAATACGAGCGCACTTCCACCGTAGTAGTAAACGCCTACCTCCAACCCGTAATGCAGCGCTACCTGCAAAATCTAGAGCGGCGCGCTGAGCAGCTCTCGCGTGCGGATATTCCTGCCACTGGCAAAACAAAAACCCTTTGGGTGGCGCAGCGCTTCAGCGCTGCGAAAAGCAATCCAAGGTCGATTGGGGCTTTGGCCCCCGAAAAGCCTAAGCACGCCGCCCATCCCCGCATCTTCGTCATGCAATCCAGCGGAGGCATCACCTCGCTCGCCTCCGCCGCCACCGAACCCGTCCGCACCGTTCTCTCCGGGCCCGCCGGAGGCGTAGTCGGCGCGGCCGCCAGCGCCCGCAGCAGCGGTTTTGAACGCATCATCGCCTTCGACATGGGAGGCACTTCCACCGACGTCTCCCTCGTTGAAGGCGCCATCACCACTGCCAGCCATGCCGAAGTTGCCGGTATTCCGATCGGCGTCCCCATGCTCGACATTCACACCGTTGGCGCCGGCGGTGGCTCCGTCGCCCGCTTCGACGCTGCCGGCGTTCTGCGCGTCGGCCCCGAATCCGCCGGAGCCGATCCCGGCCCCATCTGCTATGGCCGCGGCACGCAACCCACCGTCACCGACGCCAACCTCTTGTTAGGCCGCCTCCAACCCACTCATTTTCTCGGGGGCGACTTCACCCTCGATCTGGATCGCACCCGCCGCATGACCCGCGACTGGCTCAAGCGGCAAGCAGTTCCTCTCACTCTCGATCGCTTCGCAGCCGGCGTTGTCCGCGTCGTCAACGCCACCATGGAAAAAGCCATCCGCGTGGTCTCGATCGAGCGCGGACGCGATCCCCGCGATTTCGCCCTGGTCGCCTTTGGCGGCGCCGGAGGCCTTCACGCCTGCGCCCTCGCTCAGGCTCTCAGCATTCCCCATGTCATTATTCCCGCGCTTCCCGGCGCGCTCTCCGCACTGGGAATTTTGGCCAGCGACGTTGTAAAGGATTACTCCCGCACGGTCTTGTTATCCGTTGCAGGCAAGCTGCCACACGAGCGTCTTTCCAAAGAATTTGCGGCACTCGAAAAACAAGCCGCCAAAGCTTTTCAGCAGGAAGCCTGGCCGGGAAAACTAACCTACCAGCGCAGCCTCGACCTTCGCTACCGCGGCCAGGGATACGAACTCAATCTTCCCTTCTCCAAAAATCTGCTCACCGATTTTCAATTCGAACATCAACGCCGCTACGGCTACGCTCAGCCTGCTCGCGAACTGGAGTTGGTAACCCTCCGCCTCCGCGCATCGGTCAAATCTCTGCAACCTCATGTGGGAAAGAAAAACCACGTAGAGGCGGGCGCACTCGCCCGTCCAGGCCGGGCAAGCCTCCGCTCGGCTTCCACGCCCAAACCCTCAGTCCTGTTCGACGGCAACAAACTCACGACTGCAATCTATTCTCGCGACGCTCTGAAAAACGGCAAGAAATACTCCGGCCCCGCCATCGTCACCGAATACAGCGCCACCACGGTAATCCCAGCCGGAAGCCGCTTCCAGCTCGACCCCACGGGGAACCTGATTGTTACAATCCGATAAAAATTGCGCCTGCAACTTGCCCGGATGACCGGCACTGGCAACCAGCCACTGTTTTCCAGCTACAATAAGTTCGTGAAACCGAATATTTTCGTCGTCGAAGACGATCCTGATATTTCCCGTCTGGTTCGCCACCATCTTGAGAACGACGGCTTTGCGGTGCGCATCTATGCCAACGGCTCAAACGTGATTGCCGACGCCGAGCGCCAGCGGCCGGCGCTCTTCGTGCTCGATATCATGGTGCCCGGCAAAGATGGCCTTGAACTCTGCCGCACCATCCGCGAGGCTCCCGGCCTGGCTTCCGTGCCGGTAATTTTTCTTACCGCCAGGAGTAGTGAAGCCGATCGCGTCCTTGGCCTCGAACTCGGGGCCGATGACTATATCGCCAAGCCTTTCAGCCCGCGCGAACTCGTTGCCCGCGTAAAAGCCGTGCTTCGCCGCTTTGAGCGCCCGCTTCCGGCCAGCCCCTTCAGCGTCGGCGAAATCGCCATCGACCCCGCGGCCATGATCCTCACCGTTCGCGGACAGACCGTCCCTACCACCGCCACCGAATTCCGCCTGCTCGACTATTTTGCCCGCCACCTCGGACGCGTCTTTTCCCGCGATCATCTTCTCGATTCCGTCTGGCGCGACACCTCCTACGTGACCCCCCGGTCGGTCGACGTCTACGTCCGCCGCATCCGCGAAAAAATCGAACCCGACCCGGAGAACCCGCGCTATCTTAAGACGGTGCGCGGCGCCGGGTACCGTTTCGAGGCTCCGAAGTGAGCGCACCCGGGTCGGCGGCCCTCAGGTGAGAGAGAAGTGAGAAATCGGATCTTCTTCAAGTTGGTGGCGGCCTTTGTAGTCGTCATCCTGGCCGCCGCCGTAATTTTTGATCTCACCGTCGGCAGCGCCTGGCAAGCCTCGCTGCGCGCGGAAATTGAGCGCAGCCTCATCCAGAAAACCCAGCTGCTTGCCCATCGCGTCGAAACCGATCGCTCCCATTCTCTCAGCAACATTGCTGCTCAGGAAGGACAGTCCGCCGGCGCCCGCGTCACCATCATCGATCCCACCGGCAAAGTGCTGGCCGATTCCGAGGCCAATCCGGCCAGCATGGAGAATGATGCGACCCGCCCTGAATTTGCAGCAGCCCTCGCGGGAAAAACTGCCAGCAGTGAACGCCGTAGCGCCTCCATCGGCATTCCGTTTCTCTATGTCGCGGTGCCGGTTTCTGGCGGTGCCGTCCGCTTGGCCTACCCGCTCTCCGATATCGACGCGGTTGCCGCGAAGGTTCACCGCGGGCTCGCGATGGCCTCCGCTCTTGCCTTTCCCTTCGCTCTGCTGGTTGCCGTCATCGCCGCGCAGTGGAGCGCCCACCGCCTCGAACGCATCGTCAAGGTCGCCGCCCGCATCGCCGAAGGCGATCTGGGGGCCCGCATCGCCGAAGTTTCGCAGGATGAAGTTGGCCTCGTCGCCGGGGCCATCGATAAAACCGCCCGCCGCATCGAAGAGAGTTTTGCCGTCATTCGCTCCAGCCAGCGCCAGCTCGAAACCCTGCTCAACAGCATGCAGGACGCAGTCATCGCCGTCAGCGCCGACGGCTACGTGCAGTGGGCCAACCAATCCATGAACCGCCTGGTGCCGCAAGGCACGCGCCTGCAGCGGCCCGTCATCGAAACCATCCGCGATCCCGATTTCCTCTCCGCCGTCAACCAGGCCGCCACCAGCGGTGAGGTTAAAGCGGTTCGCGCCGCTTCCATCGTTCCCGGGCGCACCTTCGATGTCACTGCTGCGCCCCTGCCCGATGGCGGCGCCGTCGCCGTGCTTCGCGACCTGACCGAAACCGAGCGCGTGGAGAAAACTCGGCGCGACTTCATCGCCAACGTTTCCCACGAACTGCGCACGCCTCTCACCTCGATTCAGGGTTATGCCGAGACCTTGCTCGACGGCGCACCCGACAACCCCGCGCCCAGCCGCGAATTTCTGGAAATCATCCGCAAGAATTCGTACCGCATGTCCCGGCTCACCGAAGATCTGCTCACCCTCGCCCGCGTCGAATCCGGCGAAACTCGCTTCGATGCCGAATCCATCCCCCCCGCCGAGCTGCTCCACGACGCCGAAGAGAGCTTCCGCGAGATCGCCCGCACTCATGGCATCGATCTCCAAATCCAGGGTCTCCAAAATGGAGATCTGCCAAATGGAGATCTGCCAAATCAAAATGAAGATCTGCGGAGTGATCCAGATTCATCCCTGCAGAACCTGCCTCGGGTTCTCGCCGACCGTGAAGCCATTCACCAGGTCTTTTCCAATCTCATCGACAACGCCCTGAAATACGGCGCGGCTGGCGGACGGATTGTCCTCGGTGCTCGTCCCACTCCTCGCGCCGTGGAATTCTTCGTTCAGGATTTCGGCGCCGGCATCGCCTCCGAGCATCTTCCGCGCCTCTTCGAACGCTTTTATCGAGTCGACAAAGCCCGCTCCCGCGAGTCCGGAGGCACCGGCCTGGGCCTGGCCATTGCCAAGCACATCATGCTGGCCCACGGCGGCTCCATCCGCGCCGAAAGCGAACTTGCCCACGGTTCCGTATTCTTGTTCACCCTGCCCACCGCCTAGAATCTGGCTCTTACCCCCGGCCATGCCCAACCGTGCCAATGCTCCAGCCGTCAGCTGGGTGTAATATGCTTCCTAGGATTTCCTTGTTCCACCCATGAAACGACTTGCCATATTCGTCCTTCTGCTGGCCACAAGCGCCGCCTGCTCAATCCCGGCTTACGCGCAACGGGAAAACAGAAGCATCGGAGAAAACGGGCGCGAAGCGAAAAGAGCGGCCAAGCAGCAACAAAAGTACTCCAGGAAACAAGCCAAGAGACAGCGCAAGGCCATGAAGAAATATCAAAAGGCGCAACGCAAGGCGGCCAGGCGTCAACGTCACCGCTAAGATATTTCAACGCATCGGTCGGGCGATCTCCGCCCTAGGCCGTTCCAGCGGGCCCTTTCACTGAAACCCGGCGCTCGCCCCGCCAAAAAAACAAAAAAATTCACAACGGCTTAACCCACCTCTGGCAAAAACATCCTATGCTTAGCCATTGACCGTCCAGCTATGAGTACGGCAAAATCAGAACCAATCGAACTCACCGCTCCCACTCCGCGCCCGAGGGAGATCATCATGAGCACTGCCCGTGCCGAAAGCCTTACCGCCGAACCCGCTCATCAGCGGATCGTTCACCGCACCGTCGAAGCCTGCCGTCTGGCGAAAGATGCCGCTGCGGCCGCCGCCGAAGGCATCGCAACCGGATCTAACGCTTTGCTCAATTCTCTGCGCCTGCGCGAGCGCGAACTCGATACCCTCGACATGGAAATCGACAGCGCGGTCACCGCCATCATCACCGAAGTTGAGCCCGCCCCGGCTCGCGAACTCCTCGCCTGCATGAAGTTCATGATCAGCCTGGAGCGTATCGGCGACCTGCTTCTCAGCTTTGCCAACAGCGCGCAAGCCGCCGCCGGACGCATCGATTCCGAAGACACTCGCGACCTCACCCGCATGGCCACCATCCTGGAAAAAATGCTCTCCGACGTCGGTGTAGGCTTCTCCGCCCACAATGTTGGCAAAGCCATCGACGTTCTCCGCGCCGACTCCGAGATGGATCGCCTGCGCAACCTGATCTTTCTCCGCCACATCGAGAATCCCGAAAATATCGCCCGCCAGGCCAGTCTGCAAGTCATCTTCATGACCCAGTCCCTCGAACGCGCCGGCGATCACGCCAAAAATCTCGCCGAGGAAGTCTGCCACTTCGTCAGCGGCCGCAGCGTCCGCCACGCGCTCATGGCCTATGACAAGCCCATTGAACAAATGTTCATCGACTACCTCCGCCGCCGCGAAGGCCATTAGACAGCTCGTAGCCCGCTCTTCGTCGTTGGAATTCCCCAACCTCATTTCAAGTTGGATCACCGGGCATGTAGAATTGGCCGCGCCCCCAACCCGCTGCGAAAGGAATACCCGTGAACTACGCCCGCATCGCTCTCGCGTTTCTCGGCGCCACCGTCGCCTACTTCGTCGCCGGCTTCATCATGTTCGCCGCCCTGCCTGCCATGAAGGCCGAGTTCTTGAAGTACCCCAACGTCTATCGCTCGCACGACGACATGATGAAGGTCATGCCCTACAACTTGGTCGCCATCATGATCAGCATCGTGGTGGTCGCCATTCTCTACGCAAAAATTTATCCTGTAGGCGGTGGCATCGTCCCCGGCTTATACCTCGGCGCGCTCATGGGCATTTTCGCGGTCTGCACTTTCGTCATTCACAACTACGTTTTCCTGAACATTGGACCCGCGCTCTCCCTTTACGAGGGCATCACGTACTTTATCCAGTGGGTCATCGCCGGCGCAGCCATCGGCCTCATCTACAGGGCATCTTAGCCGGTGGTCTCGATAGACGCGGCTGGCACCGTGTTAGAGCTCCAATTCGGCAATCATTTTTAAGAGTCGAAGAAGCGTCGCGCTATCCTCCGGCGTCATCTCTTTCCGCACTCGATCGTCGGCCGCTATTCTCGCTTCGATCAGACGTTTCCGGTAGGCGTGCCCTTTCGGCGTCAGCCTAACCTGAATTGCCCTGCCCGATTTGGCCTTTTTCTCCGACACTAATCCTTCCTGAACCATTGTCTTAATGGCCCGATGCACCACCGTTCGGTCGAGGCCGAGTTGCGTCGCGATTTGATTCTGATTGGGGCTGGCATCGCCGCGAAGGGTTGACAAAATAAATCCCCGAGTCGCCGAACACTGCGTCTTTCTCTCCAGCCTTTTCCCCACCGAGAAGTAGGCCGCGGCAATATGTGCAAGCACCGAATCGCTCAGGATGTTTTCAGGAACGCCCGTTCTTGGAATGATGTTCATAGGATGGTTACCGTCGCCTCGAGAGATCTCCGCCACTGCGGCGGTTCCACGTAGCTGCGAGATTTCCTTCCGATCGCAATCACCATCACAATCTCATGATGGCGGGGTAACAGCCCCAGAAATCTGGAGAGTCTGCGGCCATCAAAGCCTTCCATCGGACATGTGTTCAGCCCCAACGCTTCGGCAGCGATCATCAGATTCTCACAGGCCAGCGATGTACTTTTCGTCGCCCACTTGAAAATGTTCTGTCGCGACAGAGGAGGCATGCCCATGATCTTCCAGAAATTCAGCAGCCAAAAAATAAACCATTTGAGCGCGCCGAAAATGCCGAACGGCCCCGGCATGAAAATGATCCGGCCGATTTTCGCCGTGCGCTCGTAGTCGCGCAGTTTCTCGTCGCTGAAACCGTTGCTGCGCATCCACTCCAACTGACTCTGCGAGGTCGCCGACAGCGAACCGATGTCTGCCACGGCGACCACCAGTGCCGAAGCGGATTGCGCAGGCATTTGTCCCATGCAGAGCTTCGCCGCAGCCGCCTTGCCGGCCGGTGATTCCACCCAGAAGAACCGATAGGGCTGCGTGTTGAAACTCGAGGGAGCATGGCGAGCCGCATTCAGAATTTGCTCGCGCAGAGCAGGGGAGATTTCCACGGGTTCAAAGGCTTTAACCGCCCTGCGGCGGAAGATCGCGGTCAGAATATCGTTCATAATGTCCTCCATGTTGCTATTACAACATACGTATGTTGTGTATGCAACATAGAAAAACATCGGCGCCTTCTCACTCCATCGTTCATCCCGGCCGAACCATCTCGCCTTCGGCGGCGGGGCCTATGTGGAAGCCCCTGCTGTTTCCGTTAAAATATCGCCATGACTTTTCCCATCAAAGTTTGCGTAATTTGCTCGGAGGAGTTTGAGCTGAAGCCCGGTAAACCCGGTTTCGCCAACCGGTGCCCCGATTGCACCGAAAAGGAGCTGGCCGAACCCGCATCGAAGCCCCCCAAAGATGCCACCCAGCGTAAGACCGACGCTGAAGCCAACGCAGCCCGCCGCGAAGCCATGCGCAACCTTCTTTACCGCAAAGATAGTTGATCGCGCTGCGCCTTCCGATTTCTCTGCGCTTTATTCGGCGGCGTCGCATCTACTTAGGCAAAGGCTAGGTTCGGTAAGGTTCGGATATTCGCCCCGCCGCACCCACATTCAGGAGAAACAATGCAGAAACGCACACTCGGAAAAAGCACCTTGGAAGTTTCAGCCCTCGGCCTCGGTTGCATGGGAATGAGTTTTTCCTACGGCCCGCCCAAAGACAAGCAGCAGATGATCTCAGTGATCCGATCGGCGGTCGAACGTGGGGTCACATTCTTCGATACCGCCGAAGTCTACGGCCCGTTTCTGAACGAGGAGCTGGTGGGCGAAGCTCTGGCTCCATTCCGCGATAAAGTGGTCATCGCCACCAAATTCGGATGGGAGGCCAATCCCAACGACGGGGGCAAGTGGACCGCCTTGAACAGCCGTCCCGAGCACATCAAGCAGGTCGCAGAAGAGTCGCTCAAAAGGCTCAAGACCGATGTGATCGATCTGTATTATCAACATCGCGTCGACTTGAATGTGCCAATTGAAGACGTGGCTGGGGCGGTAAAGCAACTGATTCAACAAGGCAAGGTCAAGCACTTCGGTCTTTCTGAAGCAGGAGCAAAGACCATCCGTCGCGCCCACGCCGTGCAACCGGTAACCGCGCTGCAGAGCGAATATTCGCTCTGGTTCCGAGAGCCTGAGAAGGAAGTGCTGCCCACACTGGAAGAACTCGGAATCGGATTCGTTCCGTTCAGCCCTCTGGGCAAAGGCTTTCTCACCGGCAAGATCAATCAGGATACCAAGTTCGATAGTACCGATTTCCGCAACACCGTCCCCCGCCTGAACCCGGAGAATCGTAAAGCGAACCAGCCGGTGGTTGATCTGCTCAGTCAGTTCGCGGAACAAAAGAAAGCGACTCCCGCGCAGATCGCGCTCGCCTGGCTCCTCGCCAGAAAGCCCTGGATCGTTCCCATCCCGGGTACAACCAAGCTGAATCGCCTCGAAGAAAACCTGAAGGCGGCGAGTCTCAAACTCACGCCAGAAGATCTCCGCTCCATCGAAGACGCCTCGTCGAACATTAAGCCGGTAGGGGCCCGCTATTCTGAATTTCATCAACAGCTGACGGGCCGGTGACCGGCATCCCCATATACAATTCGTCGCAGATTTTCCCATCAACACGCTGGATATGAATATGCCAGACCAACTGCTGCTCGAGGCTCTACTCGACTCCTGGGACCGGAACAACACCATCCTGCTCAACCTGCTCGGTATTCTTCCCGAGGGCGCGTTGGATGTTAGAGGCATGGAGGGCAGCCCATCCATCGGAGAGATGTTCTCCCACATCCACTGTGTACGGCTGGCGTTAGTCTCCGAGGACGCCCCTGAGTTCACCCAGGAACTGCCCGAAAAAGAGTGGGTGGTCGAGCGCGACACCGGCCGCATGGCGCAGATGCTGAACGATAGTGCGAAGGCGGTGCGAGAGGCGGTCAAGAGCAAGATCGAGACCGGCGCAGCCATGAATCTTCACTACGATCATCCAATCCTCCTGCTCCAGCACATGCTCTGGCACGAGGGCTACCATCATGGTCAGATCAAGCTGGCCCTCAAACTGGCGGGCCAACCAATCACCAATAAGGAAGCCGGGCCGCTCACTTGGCGCGTCTGGATGCGCAAGACGTGATCTAGCACAGTGCATGGAGTCCGCTTCGACGCTGGGTTTTGCCACGACTCTTTGCTTCAGCTGTGAGGAGGAATCGAGCATGAAAGCATTACTTTATTGGAGCTTCTCCGCTGTCGTGGCCCTCAGCCCACTTTCGCGGGCCCAGTTCGCAGAAAAAAGCACAAGCCCTGGCTCTACTGCGGAAAGCTCCGCACAAGAGAAAGAGAAACTGATCGGCGCCTGGCATCTGGCCTGGATGGAAGAACCTGGGCCGGAGGGAAGACTGACCCGCATCACCGACCGCGAGGGCATCCTGCTCTACACGCGTGATGGCCACATGTCCGTGCAAATTATGTTTCCGAAATCGGAGTCCGCGCTTTCGAATGATTATGTTAAACACGGGTACGAGGCTTCCTTCGGCAGCTACAACGTGAATGAAAAGGCGCATACCGTGACCCACCACGTCGAGGGATCGATCACGCCTGCACTAGTGGGCAAGGACCTGACGCGCGTGTTCCAGTTTTCTGACGGGCGCCTGATCATCAAATCGTCCCGGCCCGATGAACATTGGTCGGTCGCTTGGGAACATTACTGACCGGTCGCCAAATGTCGTTAGCTTTTCACACGAAGCATGAGCGAGGGATGAAATATGGAAATCAAACGAGTCGGCTCGCAACCTTCCGCGAAGGCTCCGTCAGAGTGGCTCACCGCACGGCACGAATCGATCCACTATTTCAGGCACCCGATCCGGCGTTTGTTCAAGGCGCCAGCGTGACCTTCGAGCCACGCGCCCGCACTGCATGGCACACCCATCCCTTGGGCCAGACCCTGATCGTTACGGCAGGATGCGGCCGCGCACAGCGCTGGGGCGGACCCATCGAAGAGATCCGGCCGGACGACGTAGTCTGGTTCTCACCCGGCGAGAAGCACTGGCACGGGGCTGGCCCGACTACGGCCATGATGCACATCGCCATTCAGGAAAAGCAAAACGGCAAGGTAGTCGACTGGATGGAAGAGGTCAGCGAGGAGCAGTACAAGAAAATTCTAAGCCAGTAGCTACAGAAGGAGTGCACATGCCAGCGCCGAACAATGCTCCGAAAGATGATCCGAACGATGCTCTAAAAAATCGCCTTACCCGGTATCGCGAAATTCACCTCAGCGTGACCGGCAGAAAGTCGGGACGCACCATCTCCATCCCGGTCTGGTTCGTCTTGGAGAACGATAAGCTCTACCTGCTGCCAGTGCAGGGCTCCGATACGCAGTGGTACAACAACGTGCTCAAGAACCCGACGATGCGGGTTAGGGCGCAGGGTGCGGAGGCTGAATTCCAGGCGGTTCCGATCACTGAGGCGAAACAGGTGTCGTCGGTAGTCGAGAAATTCCGCGAAAAGTACGGCGTCCAGGACGTGAAGCAGTACTATTCAAAGTTCGACGTCGCGGTTGTCGCTCACAGCAAGTAGAAACGGCAAGCACAGCCTTTGGCCCAAACTTAAGGGCGCCCCTTCGCGGTAGATCCCAAGTCCGAACCAGAACTCTGCCGAAAAGAAACGCCCTCTCCATCGAGCTCAGGCAAGCTTTAGCGAGCGAGGTCGTAGCGATCAAGGTTCATCACCTTGTTCCACGCAGCCACGAAGTCCTTCACAAAGGCTTCCTTCGAGTCCTCACATGCATAGACTTCCGCGATTGCCCGGAGCTGTGAATTCGAACCGAAGACAAGGTCGACACGGGTGCCCGTCCACTTGATTTTGCCCGTAGCGCGATCGCGACCTTCGTAAACCGTCCCAGCCCCATTGGATTCCTTGGAGAGCTGCCATTGCGTATTCATGTTGAGCAGGTTGACGAAGAAATCGTTGGTCAGCGTTTCCGGCCGGTTGGTGAACACGCCGTGTTTCGTATGCCCGAAGTTCGCATTCAAAACGCGCATCCCGCCAATGAGAACCGTCATCTCAGGAGCAGTCAGGGTCAGCAATTGCGCCCGGTCCACCAACAACTCCTCGGGAGAAAGTTGGTGTCCTTTCCGCAGATAGTTGCGGAATCCATCTGCAGTCGGCTCCATTACCGCGAACGAGTGCGCGTCGGTCTGCTCCTGCGAGGCATCCATGCGCCCTGGCGAGAAGGGAACCTTCACGTCGTGCCCGGCTTTCTTCGCAGCTTCTTTCACGGCCGCGCAGCCGCCCAGAACGATCAGGTCGGCCAGTGAAACCTTTTTGCCCTTTTTGCCGTTGGATTTCTGCGAGCCATTGAACTCTTTTTGAATCGCCTGCAGCTTCTCGAGGACCTTTGCCAGCTCCGCCGGCTGGTTCACTTCCCAATCCTTTTGCGGAGTGAGCCGAATGCGCCCCCCATTCGCACCACCGCGCTTGTCGGAGCCCCGGAATGACGCCGCCGCTGCCCACGCAGTCGTGACCAGCTGGGAAATCGTCAGTCCAGAGCCGAGAATCTTGGCCGCCAGCGCAGCCATGTCCTTCTCCCCGATCAATTCGTGATCCACCGCCGGAACAGGGTCTTGCCAGATCTGTGGCTCCGCTGGAACCAGCGGGCCGAGGTAGCGCGAGACTGGCCCCATGTCGCGGTGCGTCAGCTTGAACCACGCCTTGGCGAAAGCATCGGCGAACTGATCCGGATGTTCATAGAAGCGCCGCGAGATTTTTTCGTAAGCCGGATCGAGCCGCAAGGCAAGGTCCGTTGTCAGCATGGAAGGCGCGTGACGCTTCCCGGGGTCGTGCGCATCCGGCACCGTGCCGGCGCCTGCCCCATTCTTCGGAGTCCACTGCTGCGCACCCGCCGGGCTCTTGGTCAATTCCCATTCGTAGCCGAACAGGTTCACGAAAAAATTATTGCTCCACTTCGTAGGCGTGGTGGTCCAGGTCACTTCCAGGCCGCTCGAAATCGTCTGGTCGCCGTTGCCTTTGCCGAAGCTGTTCTTCCAGCCCAAGCCCTGCTCCTCGATCCCGGCGCCCTCGGGCTCGGCGGCGACGTACTTCTTGGTATCGGCAGCGCCGTGAGTTTTGCCGAACGTATGGCCGCCGGCAATGAGCGCCACGGTTTCTTCGTCGTTCATCGCCATACGCGCGAAGGTTTCGCGAATATCCCTGCCTGCGGCGATAGGATCCGGCTTTCCGTTGGGCCCTTCCGGATTCACGTAGATCAGCCCCATCTGCACCGCGCCCAGAGGATTATCGAGTTCGCGATCGCCTTTATAGCGCTTGTCTCCCAGCCACTCGTCCTCGGGCCCCCAGTTGACGTACTCTTCGGGCTCCCAGACATCCGCCCGCCCGCCGGCGAAACCGAAGGTTTTGAAGCCCATCGATTCCAGGGCCACATTGCCGGTAAGAATCATAAGGTCGGCCCAGGAAATTTTCCGGCCATATTTCTGCTTGATGGGCCAGAGCAAACGCCGCGCCTTGTCAAGGTTCACATTGTCGGGCCAGCTGTTGAGCGGCGCAAAACGCTGTTGCCCAGAACCTGCCCCGCCGCGGCCGTCGGCAATACGATAAGTGCCGGCACTATGCCACGCCATGCGAATAAAAAGGCCGCCGTAGTGGCCAAAGTCGGCTGGCCACCACTCCTGCGAGTCCGTCATCAATGCGCGCAGGTCATCGACCACGGCATTGAGGTCCAGGCTCTTGAATTCTTTCGCGTAATTAAACTTCTTGTCCATGGGGTCGGACAGAGGGGAGTGCTGGTGAAGCATCTTCAGGTTCAGCTGATTCGGCCACCAGTCGGCGTTGGTCGGAGCCCAGCCAGGTATGTCCTTGCGGCCGCCGCCCGCGACCGGGCATTTGGATTCAGGTGATACCTCTGGCTCCGTATTACCGGGGCCAGGCACGCCAGCCAGTACTTGGTTTTCTTCAGACATAATTCCTCTTTTCTCTTTCGCTTATGAAGTTGTCTCTAGCGGTTCGCTGAAAAACTCCGATTTTGGGTGGCGCAGCGTTTCAACTCGGCAATTAGCTCTTTGTTTTTCTGTTGGGGCTTTAACCCCTGAGGTCGAGCAAACTTTTCAACAAACTGTCAGGTCTTGGCACTGCACCGCTTGCAAAGTCCGAAAACCTCCACTAGTGGTCGCGATAAATCGAAGCCCCGCGGCGCTCGCCGCGACAGCTTCTCGTAATTGATGAAGTCGCCTTCAATATCCTGCACCGCCTTGCAGCGCGTGCAGACCAAATGATGATGCGGTTCGAGGTTGCCTTCCACCAGCAGCGTGGAAGCGCGAGGACTCACCTCCCGCAGCAATCCGTGCTCCACGAACAGCCGCAAATTCTTGTAGACGGTGGCCAGAGAAATGGATGGCGTTCGGCGCCGCACTTCAGCATAGACTGTCTCCGCCGAGTGATGTCCAGGCGTCGCGGCAATGACCTCATAGATGACTTGCCGCTGATGCGTAGCCGCAAGCCCGCATTTCCAGGCCAAGTCGCGAAATTGTTCGTGAGCGGATTGCACAGGATACAGAATAGTTCTTAGATGAGAATCATTATAGTCCAATAATCGTTCACGTCAAATAAAGATTCCATAATGACCGAAGACTTTTCGATCAACAAACAGCGCTGGCTCAAGCCCAGGATGGGCCGTCGTCTTTGTGAAGCTGGCGCAGCTCGACCGGCGGCTTCATGGGCACGCCGACTGTGTTGCCAAGTAGTGCGTCAAGGGTCTCCACCCAAAGCATCTGGCTCTGGAACACGACTCCAAAATTACGGGAGATCGATTCCGCCGCTGCGCTGAGGTCAAGTTCCTCGCCCAGCTCCTGCCGCATCGAGGTCACTGGCTTCGCCACGATTCCGCACGGAATGATCAGGTTGAAAAAACTGAGGTCGGTGTTCACGTTGAGCGCAAAGCCATGCGAGGTTACAAAGCGCGAGATATGAATTCCAATAGCGGCGATTTTGGCCTCACCTTGCGCGTCCGTGGCTGGCTGCTCAGTCGAGCTTGGCTCGACCGAAACTTCGATACCTGTGTGGGGACGGGCGCCCTCGCCCGTCCGGGCCGAGCGAAGCTCGGCGGTTTCCTGCTGCGTCCAGACTCCTGTCAGCCCCGCGACCCGCTTCGTCGGAATCGCGAAGTCGGCACATGTCCGGATCAGCACTTCTTCCAAGCGGCGAACGAATTCAATGGCGCCTAGAGCCTTTCGTTTGCCATCCGGCGCAGCGAACCCGCGCAAATCGAAGATGGGATAGCCCACGATCTGGCCGGGCCCGTGGAAGGTAACATCGCCGCCTCGGTCGCACTCGAAAAGTTCGACGCCGCGTTTCTGCAATAACTCAGGCGGGGCGATCACATTTGCCGCTTTGGCATTGCGGCCGAGCGTGATCACGGGCGAGTGTTCCAGCAGCAGCACCACATCGCCGATTTTTTCCTCTTTCCGCAGCGCAACCAGCTGTTGCTGCAGCCGCAGCCCCACCGCGTAGTCAACGATGCCGAGTTGGACGACCGAGATCATGAACGATTGAGTAATTTCGAATTACTACATTCTTCACGCGTTAATCGCCATCCCGTACACGCTGTTTGAGGCATCGAGCATTGCCTCGGCCAGCGTCGGATGCGCATGAATCGTCCACATCAAGTCCTCAACCGTGGCTTCCAGCTCCATGGCGGCGACGGCTTCGGCGATCAACTCGGTAGCCTGCGGACCGATGATATGCACCCCCAGAATTTCGCCATAATCGGCGTCAGAAACAATCTTGATGAAGCCTTCATGTTGGCCGACGATCGAGGCGCGCGAGTTCGCAGAGAAGGGAAATTTGCCGATCTTCAAGTTGTATCCGGCCTCACGGGCCTTCACTTCGGTCAGGCCAACGCTGCCGATTTCCGGATGGCAGTAGGTTGCCCCCGGAATGTGTTCGGGATTAATTGGCTTCGCCGGCTTGCCCGCGATCTTCGCCACCGCGACCAGCGCCTCCATCGCGCCGACGTGCGCCAGTTGCGGCGTCCCCAGCACGATATCGCCGACGGCGTAGACATTGGGCTCGGCGGTCTGCATCCAGGAATCCGTCTTGATGAATTCACGGTCGGGCTTGATCTTGGTGCGTTCCAGACCAATATTCGCGGTGCGCGGCTTGCGGCCGATTGCGATCAGGATTTTTTCTGCATCGATCTTCTGCTGTTTGCCGTCAACGGTAATGCTGACGGCAACTCCAGTTTTGGTCTTCTCAACCTTGTCCACCTTGGCGCTGGTGTGGAAGTTGATGCCGCGCTTGCGGAAGACGCGCGCCAGTTCCTTCGACACTTCTTCATCCTCGACGGGAACCAGCCGTGGCAGCATTTCGACGATTGTTACTTCGCAATCGAAGGAACGATAAATGGACGCGAACTCCACACCCACGGCTCCTGCGCCGACAATGACCAGCGATTTCGGAATTTCCTTCAGGCTGAGAATTTCGATGTTGGTGAGAATGCGATCGCTCGCTTCGAGACCTGGAATCATGCGGGCCTCAGAGCCAGTGGCGAGAATCACATTCTTGGCTTTGAGATGCGTCGCCTTATTGTCATTGACCACTTCCACCGTCAGTAAACCGTTTTGCGCGGGCCCAGTGAGCTTGCCGTATCCCCTGATGGTTTCGACTTTATTTTTCTTCATCAGGAATTCGAGGCCTTTGGTGTGTTTGGCCACGATTTTCGATTTGCGTTCCTGAATCGCGGTCCAATTCAGCTTGCGCGCGTCCACGCCCTCAATGCCGAATTCTTTGGCATCTTTAAGATGGTCCCAGAGTTCGGCATTGAAAAGCAGCGCCTTGGTCGGAATGCAGCCCACGTGCAGGCAAGTCCCGCCGAGGTATCCGTCTTTTTCAATAAGAGCAGTTTTCAATCCGTACTGGCCGGCGCGAATGGCGGCCGCGTAGCCAGCCGGGCCGCTGCCGATGATGGCAATGTCGTATGTGGTTTCGGGCAAAGTAATCGTCCTCAGTAGCAAGAGATGACCAAAGGCAAACGAATGATTCTAGAACAGGGTGGAGGGGAGGTCCAAACCTGCGGTCGGTGGACGGAAACAAGAGCAGCGGAACCAGCCGCCTCTGGTTATTGTCTAATTCGTAAAAAGGTAGGAGGCCCTTCGGCTTCGGGCAGCTTCGCGATCGCGAAGCCGTTGCCCTCAGGAATAACAGCGCAGCTAGTTCCCTTCGTTGCTGGCGCGCTTCCACGAGATCAGCTCGCCGATCGTCGAACTGGTGCTCGACACTGGCTGCTTGTAGGCTTCCACTTCGGAGCGCGAGGCTTCTTCGCCCACCGCGCGGATGCTCAGTCCAACTTTCTTTTCTTCCGCGCTCATCTTGATGATCTTGAAGTCGTGTTCCACACCAGGCTCCAGGTGCATGGGCTGGCCGTTGCCGTCGACGGCTTCCGACTTGTGGCACAGGCCTTCGACTCCCTCGGCGATCTCGACGAACGTGCCGAATGCAGCCACGCGCAGAACTTTGCCATGAATCACATCGCCCACATGATGCTTCTCAAAGAAGGTCTCCCAAACATCGGGCTGAAGCTGTTTCACGCCCAGCGAAAGACGCCGCTTGTCAGGCTCAATCGCCAGAACAATGGCCTTCACCCGGTCGCCCTTCTTCAATACTTCCGAAGGATGTTTCACGCGCTTGGTCCAACTTAAATTACTCACATGAACTAAGCCGTCGATTCCGTCTTCGATTTCAATGAAGGCGCCGAAATCGGTCAGGTTGCGCACTCGGCCTTCGACTGTCATGCCCACAGGATATTTATCGTGCAGCGCGTCCCAGGGATTTTCTGCCAGTTGCCGCATGCCGAGAGAAATGCGCCGCTCGCCGGGATTCACGTTCAGCACCACGCACTCCACCTGATCGCCAACATTGACCAGCTTTGAAGGATGCTTCATGCGCTTCGACCACGTCATTTCGCTGACATGCACCAGCCCTTCAATGCCCTGCTCCAGTTCCACGAACGCGCCGTAATCGGTGACGCTGATCACTCGTCCGGAAACGTGCGCGCCCACTGGATAACGGTGCTCGGCGTCGAGCCACGGGTCGGGAGTGAGCTGCTTGAAGCCCAGCGAAACCCGCTGCTTCTCTTTGTCGTACTTCAGCACTTTCACCTGAATCTGATCACCCACGTTCACCAGGTCGCGGGGATGCGTGAGCCTGCCCCAAGACATATCGGTAATGTGCAGCAGGCCGTCGAGTCCGCCGAGATCGACGAAGGCTCCATACTCGGTCAGGTTCTTCACCACTCCGGTGAGGATCGAACCTTCTTCCAGATGTTCGAGAGTTTTGTTGCGCTTTTCGTTCTGCTCGCCTTCGAGCAATTCCTTGCGCGAGACCACAATATTGCCGCGCTTTTTGTTCACCTTGATCACGGTCACGTCGAGGGTCTGGCCCTTCATGCCGTCCAGATTTCGAACCGGGCGCAGATCCACTTGCGAACCGGGCAGGAAGGCCCGCGCCCCCAGAACGTCCACCGTCAGCCCACCCTTGGTGCGCTCAATCACCGTAGCCTTCACCGGCCTTTTCTCGTGATGCGCCTTCTCGACTTCATCCCAGGCATGGAGACGTGCGGCCTTCTGGTGAGAGAGATTGACGTAGCCTTCCTCGGTCTGTCCCTTCTCGCGCATCACTTCGATTTCGTCGCCCGGCTTGAACTTGGGCTTGCCCTCGTGGTCGAGCACTTCGGCGAGCGGCAGCATACCTTCCGACTTGGTGCCGATATCGACCACCACGTGGGTGCCGGTCAGTTTTAATACTGTGCCCTTGATGACTCGGTCTTCGCCCACGGCCTCTTCGGTTTCGGTGGTAAAGTTCTCCAGCGCGGAGGCGAAATCTTCGCTGGCGTGTCTATCCTCCGCCGCCGGCGCCGAATGCGACGCAGCATCGGACGATCCGGTTGCGACGGAACTATGCTGCTCCGTCAGTTCGGCAACCGTGGGTTCAGCTTCGGTTGCGACCGCAGTTGTGAAATCGGAGTGGGTGGTGGTCTCGTCGGACAAAGTCATGCCTCTCTGATGTGCCTGCCATTACCTCGCACTTGGTGCGGGGGATGCGGGGCCTGCCTGCGGACTGCTGGAGTGAGTCGTTTGGTTGTGGTGGGCTCACCCTGGCGAGTGAGCTTGGACAATCCCAGCTGCCGGACGTTGTACAGAAACCCGCGTCCAAAGGGAACTCCTCGACTATAGCAACGGCTCGCAAACAGTGTCAAACGCAATTATGCCCAGACCCTCGAGGAATTTTCACAGCCCTCAAATTGGTGTGGTCGCCACGAAAACTTACGAGGACGGGTTTACTTTTTCCCACAATTTGCATCCTAGTTTCGACTTACGGAAAATCCAGCGCCGGCGAGATGAACCTTGAACGAATTGTCCCTTCTTCAACGATCGACGATAGTAGTTCTGGCCTGTACCTTATTGTGCTTGGCCTCATCGGCTCAGGAAGTTCCCAATTCGCCGGTTCTACTGCCCCTGCCACAGACCCAGGGTACGGCTCTGGCTCCGAACTTTCGGGTGGTCGCGTTTCAGCTTGAGACCCTGCCCGACGACAACGGGCAGCCAGACGCGCTCCCCGACACAAGTTACAGTTCCAGCCAGCACGAAAGTCTGGTGAAACGGAGTGTTACGCGGATTGGAGAAGATCAGAGGCGGCTTTATCTGGCCCCCTTCGAACGCCACAACCTTAAATGGGACCCTCTGGTGCTGGTCGGCACCGGCGCTCTGATCGCTGCCGACAGCCATATCGAGCCCCACATCTCGACTGCACACTTCACCGCTTATCAGGACACGTCGAATGCTGCAATCTATGGACTAGGATTCTCCTTGGGCGCAATCTACCTGTATGGAGTAAAGACTGAGCATCATCACGCCCGCGAGACGGGAGCCTTGGAACTCGAGACGCTGGTAAACACCTTCTTGGTTTATACCCCGCTCCAGTTGATCTTTGCCCGCCAGCGTCCGGGAGAAGGCAATGGCAACGGCGACTTCTTTAAGCACCACGCCATCAACACATCATTTCCCGGCGGACATGCCATGTTCACTTTTGCCATGGCCTCGGTTCTGGCCGACGAATATCCCAAACCCTGGGCGCGAGCGCTGGCTTATGGGGCGGCGGCCACCGTGACCGTCGCGCGTTTTATGGCGCGCGATCATTGGGCATCGGACATGTTCATCGGCGCCGCACTGGGCACCGCCATCGCCGAAAATACCTTTCATGCCCGTTGTGATCCCCATCTTCCGTCCCAGTGTAAGGGCCATCAGCGCTGGTGGAAGGTGATGAAGATGGAGACGCAATAGCGCAGCCGCCGGTTCCGCGCAACCGCCGCCATCTGCTACCCTGCCTTGTAATGGACTACCTTTGGACCCCGTGGCGATACGCCTACGTCTCCACCGCCGAGAAGGCGGTAGGCTGCGTTTTCTGCGAAGCCGTGGCTGCCGGAGACGACCAGAA
Source organism: uncultured Acidobacteriota bacterium (assembly GCA_963756015.1). Lineage (GTDB taxonomy): Bacteria > Acidobacteriota > Terriglobia > Terriglobales > Acidobacteriaceae > Sulfotelmatobacter. The sequence continues at coordinate 3,249,405 of CAVWMB010000006.1, read as the reverse complement.
AACCCGCATCGTGTATCGCGGCAATCATTGCTTCATCATCCTGAACGCTTATCCTTACACGCCGGGGCACGTCATGATTGTGCCCTACTCTCATGTGGACGAACTACGCAAGGTGGCGCCCGAGGCGGCTCACGAGATGATCGACCTTTCTCAACGCATGGAGACGGTGCTGCGCGAGCTCTATCATCCTGACGGAATCAATCTCGGAATGAACATCGGCAAAGCCGCGGGCGCAGGAATTGCCGGCCATATCCACATGCATGTGCTGCCCCGTTGGGTCGCCGATGCGAACTTTGAGTCGGTGGTGTGCGAGACCCGCATCCTGCCCGAGACTCTCGATGTGACCTGGAAAAAGATGACGGCAGCTTTACGCTCTTAGTTAGCTCGAAAAACTCTCACCCGCCTCGCTGATTTCATCTGCCCAGAACTTCGCTGTTTGCCGCCTCGGTATCGACCTCCGGGGAAGAAGAAGAAGAATCTTCAGCAGCCGCAGCCGGCTTGGGCCTCAGAAACTTCGCGCTGTCGAGCAGCGGGCGGCCGAGAGAAGCGTTGTAACTGCTCCACGGGCTTTCCAGGTCGGCCTCGCGCTCGAAGTGGGCGCGCATGGCTTCCATTTTCGAGTCCAAGTCGTCCATGTAGTGCAACAACAGCGCTTCAGGAAACATGGGCAATTTGGGCGACCCGAATTCGTATTCGCCGTGGTGGCTGATGATCAGGTGCTCGAGCAGGGTTTTGAGTTCGGGCGGAAAATCCGGCGCCTGCGCCAGTTTCGCCTGCAACATCTCCAGTTCGATGACCATGTGCCCCAGCAACTGGCCGCGGGTGGTGTAGGAAAACGACCGGTTGTAAGCCAGTTCGTGAATCTTGCCGATATCGTGAAGAAAAGCTCCGCTGAGCAGCAAATCGCGGTTGACCTGAGGATAGTTTCTGGCGATCAGGTCGCAGGAGCGAAAAAGCGACACCACGTGGTCAAGCAAGCCGCCAATATAGGCGTGATGCAAGGTCTTGGCGGCCGGAGCATTGCGATAGGCGCGTGCGATCTCGGGATCGGCCATGAACCCCTGGATCAGAGCCTTGAGATGAGGATTCTGAAACGAGGCCACGTAGTCACTCAAGCTCTGCCAAAGTTCGTCAATATTCTTCGTGGTTTTCGGCAGATAGTCCGAGAATTCGATTTCCGAATCGGCCAGCTTGCGCAGCTTGTGGATGGTGAGTTGGAAACGGTTCTTGTATTTGTTGACCAGACCTTTAATCTTGAGGAAGTCATCCTGCTCGAAGAGGTTGAGCACTTCTTCCACGTTGTCCCACATCTTGGCTTCGAGTTGCCCGCTGCGATCTCCCAGGGTCAGAGCGAGGTAGGGCTCGCCCGATTTTTTCGGCTTGATTTGCTTGGCCACCACCACGAAGTTGGAAGTGACGATCTTGTTCTCGTGGCGAATGCAATCGCAGATGTAGAACTCTTTCATTCCCAAGATCAGTGTAAATCACCGGGCGTAAACGCGAGCCCACGGGTATGGCGGGCATCCGCTTGACGCACCCCGTTTCTGACGCAAGATCACGCGCGCTCGAGACTGCTTGCGAGCCCAATCAGATGGGCAGGCCTAATAACTTCTTTTTCTTTTTCTTGAGCTTTTTCACTTCTGCCGCCTTGGCCGTCGCCACCTCAACCGGTTTGGTCTCGTTCGGGCTGGCGCCGGAATCGATGTATCCATCTTTGATATCGATGTAGGCGTCTTCGCGCAATTTGCTCAAGTAGGCGCGCAACGCGGGTTGCAGTTGCTGGTAGTAGAGCGCGTCCTGAATCTTGGGTTCCACATCTTTCAACGCCGGAATACCCGCCATCTGGTGGTTCGTCACTTTCAGGATTACGTAACCCTGCTTGGTGCGGATCACCTCGGTCACATCGCCGGACTTCATGGCGAAGGTCTTGTCTTCAAGTTCCTTGGCCAATGTTCCGCGCTTGAACACGCCCAAATCTCCGCCCTGGGCGGCGGAGGGACCATCGGAGTTCTTTTTTGCCACATCTTCAAAGCTCGCCCCGCCGCGAATCTGCTTCAAAACATCATTCGCCTTGGCTTCGGCCGCGGTCAGCGCGGCAGCCTCTGCCGCTTGTCGATTGGCGTCCGCCGTGGCAGCGTCTGCAGCTTTGGCTGTATCAGAAGCGGCCGCAGCCTGCCCCGCGCTATCTGCGGCAGGTTTATCGGCAGCCTTTTGAGCAACCACATGCGGAGCGATTAATATCTCGCTCAGCCGGATCGACTCCGGTTGTTCCATCTCGTTTTTGTGCGCGTCATAAAACTTCTGCTCTTCTTCCTTGTTCAAGCTGAGGTGGGAACCCACTTCTTCGGCAATCACCTTTTGGGTGACGATCTGGTTGCGCATGTTCTGCTTGAAGTCTTCGTAAGAGATCCCCTGCGAGGTGGCTGCCTTCTCCAGTTCCTCCATGCTGTCCAACTTCATATCTTTACGCATCTGGTCCAGGCGCTTGATCAAGTCCGTGTCGCCGGTAATGCCCAGGTCTTTTCCCTTCTCCAGCAGGAGTTGCTGGTCAATCAGATCTCGCAGCACGTCTTTCTCGCGCTCGGCATAAATCTTGTCCGCGTTGGCCGCATCCTGCTGCTTAACGTCATCTCGAAGCTGATCTTTGCTGCGAAGGAATTCCGAGCGCGTGATGATCTGCCCGTTGACGCGGGCAACAATTTCCTCAACCACTTGACCCGAGCAGAAAAGTGGCAGACAAACCATACCGATAAGAATCAGAGACAGTCTCTTCATAAACTCCTGGTGGGTCGCGTCGGCGCTGGATGCGCGAGCGAAAACCTTTTCCGCATTTTACTACTTCCCAGCCGACGCAGGCTCCGCTGCATCAAAAAATAATTGGGCGACTCCGAAGACTGGCGCTTCTCGGTGCGTCTACGCGGTTCGCACAAACGCCAGCGCGGTCATGTCATCGGGAACCATAGGTTCGGAGGTGAACTCTCCCACCTTGCTCAAAATCGACGCGCTCAAAGCTTGAGCAGTGCCGGCAGGCTCGGCCTGCAGTTGCTGCTTGACCCGTTGCAGTCCGAATTCCACATTCTCGCCGTCGTCACCGTCGTTCTTGCGATCCTTGCTCTCGCCCTCGATCAATCCCCGGGAGACCAGCAAAAGCGCCGCGCCTTTCTCCAGGCCCACGGTGGGAGCGTCGCAGGTGGCGTGGGAGAACAGTCCCAGCGGCAATCCCGTCGACGCCAGTTCCGCAACCCCTGTGCTGTCGCGAAGCAGTCCCGGGGTATGACCGGCATTGGTGTAGCACAGGGTCCCGAATTTTTCATGGTAGCAACCGATGAATGCCGGGCAGGAATGAACGCCCTCGGCCGCTTCCATGATGCCGCGATTAAGTTTGAGGCACAGGGTGACCATGGCTTCAGACTCATTGATGTCGGCCTGGGAAAAAAGTTCGCCTCCATCGGTGCGAAAAATTTTCTGCGCCGTCGCCAGAATCAGCCGGTTGTTCTCGCGACGCCCCGCCACATCGAGCAAGCCAAATAAAATCCGCTGCGGGCCGGCGCGGAAGGAGTCGTAAAAGTCCCCGGCCACGCGCTTTTCCGAGGTGGTCGCGGCAATCTCCGCCCCCTCAATCGCGGGAAATTCCCCCGGCACGACCTCGGCGTTCCCCGGTACTTCGGACTGGGACTGGGCGCACATCAAAGATGAATCTGAATCCGAAACCAGTATAAGGGATGGCGGCTGGCAACATCAGGCGGGCTGGACGGTACTGTTCGCGGCTACTCGCCGTATTTGTCGATCAGATATTTGCCGACCTCAGATTCCAGCTGGCCGTAGTCGGAGTGGATGGTCGAACGCAGGGCGGCTTCCGTGGAACTGCCTTCGCTGAGGCGTTGCAGAATTCGCTGGATGTCGCCCATCCCGTAAGCGCTGTTGATGTAGGAAACCGCGGCCAGCGATTCCGCGTAGGCCACATACGCCTCCACGCCGGAGAAGCGCATGAAGCTGCCTTCCAGCATATTCAACGGAATGTTGCGTTGCGTCTTAAACAGTTGCGCCAGTTGATGCCCATCGCTCAGCGATTTCGGCTCCAGCAGCTGGGCAATGCCCTCGTGCAACCACAATGGACAACGGCCCGCGGAAATCTGATTGATGAATGAGTGCGCCAGTTCATGCTTCAAAACCCGCGCCAGTTCTGGCGTCATGGAATTGAGGCCGTTGATCGGAATGCGAAGTTTGCCGTCATTCAGCGCCCCCGTCCACGAAGGAGCGCGGGTAACATCGAAAAAAGCCTGTTCGGTATAGAGCGTTACCAGAATATTGTCGCGCGGCGGCGTGCCCAGGTCGCGCGCCAGATCGTCATAATCCGATTCCAGGGCGGCCAGAATTTGTGCGCGAAATGCCTCCGAAGTCTGCTTGCCCTCGTAGTGCATCACGAAGTGGCTGCTTTCGCGCTGGGCAAAATCGGTCTCTACATTTTGTTCGCGCTGCGCCTTGGCCAGATATTGCTGCACAGCCGCGTCAGGACGCAGTTCCAGAGAATGCTTCCACGAAGCAATAGCCTCTTTGGTATGGTCCGAAGCCTGTTGGGCGTAGCCGAGCACGGTATAAGCATCGGGCGATTGCGGCGCTGCCTGCACCGCCCGCTCGGCATAACTCAGCGCCTGCGCTGCGTTTCCGGTTCGCACCAGCAGCGCCGCGTAGTAAATAAGGACGGTCGAGTTCTCCGGCTGAAAGCGCAACGCGCTTTCGAAATAACGCCGCGCCTGGTCGATGTTGCCGTGTTCGAATTCCAGCTTGCCGGCAACAAAATCGGCAGTGGTGCTCAGCTCTGCGTTTCCTTTTCCTTCCAGTTTCGCAAGAGCGTCCGTATCCACCTTGCCTTCCTTCACTACGGTCTTGAGAAGATCTCCTTCATTCGCCAGACTATCGGCGGGAACGAAAACTGGAAGGTTGTCCGTAGCGCCATTCGACGCGGCGGCGACGGCAGGCATGCCCCCGGCCTCGATGTGGTCCACCGAACTCTTGGGAATGGCGTAGGTGTCGTCGCCAATCTCATATTGGTAACGATTACCGTTCTCGCGTACGTTGTCGGCGAGAATGGAGCGGCCATTTTTCAAATGTATGGTGTCGGCCGATGCCGCCGAGGCCAGCATCATCCATAATATTCCCAGGCTAGTGACACGAAGCCGCATTGAAGCGCATTCTAGCAATGGTGAGGGCTCATCCCCACGTGACGAAAGTACCGCGCAGAATTGCCATAACCCTGGGGTTGTGCGCGTCGGTTTTATTACTTCCTTCGCTCTCGAAGGCGCAGTCGGCTCCGGCACAAGAACACCGCCCCGGACCCGCAGAATCCTTATATTTGCAACTGGCCGACGTGGGGCTCGATCCGTCGCGAGTGTTTCAGGTTCGCGATGCCTCTCTCGACCGCTCTGCCATTCACATCAGCTTGGACGATGGCACCATCGCCTTTACCAAGGATGTTCTGGGCCGGATTACCGGAGCATTTTTCGAGGGCGATGGAGAGGTGCTGCTTTCTCCGCCCACTGAGGTAGAGCGACGATCCATGGGCCTGTTCACCGGCATGGCGATTCTCGAAGAACGCTTCTCCACCGCCTACTTCCGCTTCAATGACGAAAGCGCCAAAGAGTTGCAATCCGGTCTGAGGGCGCCCGAGAACGCCGCGGAATTTATCGCCCGCTGGAATGACACCGCCCGCAACCTGGCCCATGAGGACGCCATGCGGTTGCTTTCCACTTTCAGCGAGCTGCTGCCCATCCCCGGAGAAACCGGCTCCAACCCCGCCAAGCGCGCAGATGTGGATGATCGCCTCTTGCACGCCCGCCTCCAGGGAAACAAACTGGGCGTCTTCGACCTGTTCTTCGATTCCACTGCGGCCGAGCAAATCGAAGCAGGCCAGACCAGGACCGCGGAAAATGGAAACGTTTACTACGACGTCTGGACTTCGTTCTCCGTGGCCGAGCCCTCACCGCGAGGAGTTTCTCAAAAACAAATTCCTCAAACTCTGCCGGAGGAAACCGAGTCCCGCGAGAACCGGATTCTCGTGCACAGTTATGTCATCGATGCGGAAGTCAAACCTCCCAAAGAACTCGATGCCGAGGTAAAGCTGCAACTCGACGCCAAGCACGGGGGATCGCGTTTCGTAGTCTTTGAATTATCACGCTATCTGCACATCAGCCGCGTCGAGGCTGACGGCAAAGCCGTGGAATTCATCCAGAACCCTGCGGTCGAAGGCACGCGGCTGGCCCGCAGCGGCAACGACCTGGTGGCTGTAATCCTGGCCGAGCCGGTCACCAAAGGACAAAAAATCACTTTGCGCTTTACTTATAGCGGCGAAGTCCTGGCGGAAGCCGGCAAAGGCTTGCTCTATGTGGGCGCGCGCGGCACCTGGTATCCCAATCGCGGATTGGCCATGGCTGACTTCGACCTCACATTTCACTATCCCGCAGGCTGGACTCTTCTCGCGACCGGCAAGCCGGTGCCTGTCGTCCCCGCCGCGAACGGCCAAACTTCTGCGATCAACCCCACCGACGAACAAGTGGGACACTGGATTTCCGACCGCCCCATCCCGGTAGCTGGATTTAATTTGGGTAAATATGTTCATGCCGAGGCGCACGCCGGCGCGGTTAAAGTGGATACCTACGCTACGGTTGGCATGGAGCGCGATTTCCCCACCGCTCCACCACAGGAAATTGCGCCACAAGTTCCCACCCGGCATCCCGAGATCGTTGCTCCCGCCCCTCCAGTGGTTGTTCCGCCACCCTCGCCCGCGCACAATGCCGCAGCCGTGGCCGAATTTACCGCCCAGGCGATTGGTTATTATGCGCAACACTTCGGACCCTTCCCCTACACTCAGCTCGAACTAACGCAGGTGCCGGGACGCGAGAGCCAGGGCTGGCCGGGGCTCATCTTCCTTTCCTCCTACGCCTTCCTGAACCGCGAAGAACGCGAAGACCTGCACGTGACCGCCGCTGGCTCCTTGCTCGAGCAGCTGATACCCGCGCACGAGGCCGCACATCAATGGTGGGGAGACCTGGTCACCTGGAGCACCTACCACGATCAGTGGTTCTCGGAAGGTTTGGCGAATTATTGCTCGCTGATGATGATGCAGGAGAAAAATCCCGCAGGCTTCCGCATCCTTATGGAGAAATATCGACAGGAACTGGCCGACAAGAATCAGGATGCCGGCCCTGTCACCCTCGGCAGCCGGCTGCTCTCCTCTCGCTTTCCCCAGGGTTACGAAGCCATCAGTTATGGACGCGCGACATGGCTGTTCCACATGCTGCGTTCCATGCTGCAGGATGCCGATGCAAGTGCCGGGAACCAGCAACCGGCCTCAACCGGCGTGGATGAGCCTTTCCTGCGGTCTTTGCTCAAACTTCGGGAGCGCTACCAGGGAAAAGCCATCACCACTCGTGAATTGCTCGATGTCTTTGCCGAGGATTTGCCGCCCTCCCTGCAATACGAAGGCAAATCTTCCCTCGACTGGTTTATGGATGGTTGGATCAACGGCACCTCCCTGCCCCGCTTCGAGTTGCAGAGTGTCAAGATCGTATCGAAAGCTAACTCTACAACCGTGACCGGAGTTATCCGGCAAAAAGATGCGCCCGAAGATCTGGTCACTTCCGTTCCGCTCTACGCCGTGATCCCAGGCAAAGCTCCGGTTCTTTTGCAGCGCGTGTTTGCCGATGGAGAGGAATCCAGCTTTCACCTGACCGCGCCCGCCCGAACTCACAAGCTGCTGTTGGATCCCTACGGAACCGTGCTCACCGCCCCGAAGTAAAGAGCAAAACGCGGAGCATCGGCTGATCGCTTTTTGCATTTGCACCAAATCGTTTCCCGCATTAGAACCAAGTCGCCGCCAGCTGTTCCGCTATGGGTCTAGGACTCCGTCTATCTGAACAACCATTGGCTCTCTTCACAAAGCACACAAACGTAAGTTACGCATTCTCCTTTGTTTCCGCCGCCGCCGCAGCCCCTGCTGAGTATGGCGACCAACCTGCTTACTTGTGAATAGCGTCTCGCGCTCTCTACGAGCCACAGCTCATCAGGGAAAACCACATGCAGATTGAGCCAGTAGTCGAACCTTTGGTCGTGCCGGAGGCAGTACCCGGCGCTGTCTTCGCCGAAGCCGCTCCTTTAGCCGGAGCAGAGAACATCCTGCTGGTTGACGACGAAGTGTTTGTGCGAAAGGCCGCAGCCGAAGTTCTTAAAGCCGCGGGCTATGGCGTGGTCACTGCCGCAAACGCTGCGGAGGCGCTCGCAGCCTGGAACGCGAGTCCTCACCGGGTCGATCTGCTTCTCGCCGATGTCGTCATGCCCGGTATGAGCGGCCGCGACCTGGCGATAAAATTTAAAGGACTGTGCCCACACGGCAGAGTCTTGCTGATGAGCGGCTACGCCGATCAGTTCCGGCCCAAACCGTCCTCTCTTCATCTGGATTGCGACCGCTATCTGAACAAACCTTTTTCCATGGGTGCGCTCTTGAGCGAAGTGCGTGAAGTATTGGACGCTGTTTCGCTCGCCTCGGCAATTCAGGGCCGAACCCAGTTTTGATTCGCCGGCTTACTTGCGGTAGATCGCGCGCACCAGGCTATGAACTTCGTCCATATAGGAATCCAGTTCGAGGCTTAGCCGCGCCCAGTCAAAATTGTCTAACAACGCGGACCGCTTCGCCAGCGCGGCAAACCCGGAATCCTCAAACAAACTCACTTGCCGTGCTTCCACATAGCCGTAATTTAATCCGCTCATGCGGCACAGCAAATCGGCAATGTGCACCAACGCCACCAGATCCGAGCTCCCCGGCGATTGTTCGGGAGAATGATGAAAGGTCAACACCTCGATCAGGTCGGAAGCCAGTTCCCAATTTTCCGCCAGCAGGCGGCCGCTGTCGCAGTGGGTAAATCCCAGGATCCTTTGCTCGGCTTCGTGCAAGGGGATGCCTTCAGCTTTCCCCACTTCGTAAGCCTGCCCGAACTCCACTGGCAAGATCCAGAGGTTGACGATAATTCCCAGATCGTGCAGCAGCCCCGCCAAATAGGCCATCCCCGGATCGCTCAGCTTGAGGCTTCGCGCCAGATGGCGGCACACAAGTGCGCAGCCCAGAGAGTGCTCCCAAAATACAACCGGATCGCAAGCGGTGCTGTGCGGCAGCATGTTCAGCACGCTGCACGACATCGCAATATCGCTGACATGATGGATCCCCAGACTTAGCACTGCGGCTCGCAACGATTCCACCTTCTGCCATCGGCCGAACAACGGCGAGTTCGCCATTTGCAGGCACTGCGCCGCCAGCGACTTATCCTGCGCCAGGAAGTCCGTGACTTTTTGCACATCAACCTGCTCGACCGGCTGCTGCAAATAGCGCAGCAATGGGGTGAGAACTGCGGGGATGGTCGGGATCTGGCGCAATCCCTCCACCCGCTCGAGCAACATCTGCTTGCCCACAGGCAGCGTCTTCATATCCCTTCCCCTCCAGACGGCGAGCGTTCCCCCTTCACGTAGGCGGTCGTTCCCGGCAGGTGCACCAATCGAAAGTCGGCGCTCACTCCATACAAAGACTCCGAATTCCCCAGAAACAAATATCCGTGAGGCAAAAGAATGTCGAAGAAGTGCCGGATGACTCGCTGTTTGGAAACCAGATCGAAGTAGATCAGTACGTTGCAGCAGAAGATCACATCCACGCTCTCCATCAGCGTCATGCCGGCGTCATCGGACAAATTAACCCGGCTGAAATTGACGTTGGTGCGGGCGCGGGCGCCGACTTCGCATTCTTCGCCGTGGGCAACGAAATATTTCGTCTGGTAGGCAGGCGGGACATTGCGCGTGCTGCGCTGCCCATAGACGCCTTGCCGCGCATGAAGCAGCGAGCGCTGGTTAATATCGGTGGCCATGATTCCGACAGACCAGTCTTGCATCTGTTCACCAGCCTCCTCCAGCAACACCATGCGCACGGTATAGGGTTCCTCCCCGGTGGAGCAGCCGGCGCTCCAGATGCGGAAGGAGCGCGAAGGCTGTTTCGACTTAATCCGAAGAATGGCCGGAATCACGATGCGGCGCAACGCATCCAGCTGCATCGGATTGCGAAAAAAACAGGTTTCTCCAATCGTGATTTCGTCCAGCAGCGCAACCAGTTCCGCTTGCCGGGACGGGCTAATGGTCAGGCATTTCAGATATTCGCGCAGGGTTTGTACGTTGAGTTCCTTCATTCGCCGGTTGCAGCGCTCGTGCAGCAGGCGAAGTTTGTTATCGGGATGAAAAATGCCCGCCGCTTGATAAACTACATCGCGGATTCGCACCAGATCAGGTTCGGGCGGTCCGGTCGCGATCGCGGCCGGCATTGGCGAGTAGGCATGAGTCACATGACGGCCTTTTGCAGGAGAAATCGGGAATTGTGCCCTCCGGTTTACGGACGGCAACCCAGAGGTTTCATCGGCGGCAGAGCGGCAAACTTTACCTTCAGGGTGGAAACCGGCAGAAGTGCTTCCGCCCATCCAAACGATGCCTTCCCGATTCACTGCGCCGCCAGAACCACGATATCGACCCGGCGGTTTTGCGCCTGTCCTTGTGCCGTAAGATTTTCCGCGATGGGGTGGTACTGCGCATAACCGGCGGCCGAAAGCCTCTCCGGCGCGAATCCATGGTTGATGATCAGGAAGCGAACCAGAGCCGTGGCCCGGGCGGTCGAGAGCTCCCAGTTGGAAGCCATCCGCGCGGTATGAATCGGAACATTGTCGGTGTGGCCTTCGATGCGCAGCTTGTAGGTGCGGATGGCCAGAATCGAGGCAATGCGATCCAGCGCCGTCAACGACTCCGGTTTAATGTCGGCTGACCCGCTGGCGAAGAATCCGAATTCCCGCAGGCTCAGCACCAGGCCCTCAGGGTCGCGGCGCAGAGAAATTTCGTGCAGCGTAATCTCTTTGCGCAGGGCATCGCGCAACTCGTTTTGCAAGGTGTCAATATCCGTGTCTTCCGACGCCGCCGCCAGAGAGCCCTCCGGATGCGAAGCGATGCGCCCCAGTTCGGTGTTGCGCTTGACGTTTTGTATGGCCTGCACCGTGCTGAAAGGCATGGGGTCATTAATGTCGAGAGGAATCTGAGTAGTCGACGCCGGAAAAACTCCCAAATCCTGGAACGCAATTTGAATAGCCAAAGCTAGTTTGCCAACTTTTTTTTTGTCGACCTGCGAGGAGGCATAGTTGATGTACACATCCACCACATTGGTAGTCGTGTCGAAGGTGAGGTTCCACACATGCTCGATGATCATGGCGCGGGAGACTTGGCGGCCGGCGTTGCGCATCAGGTACTCGAGCAAAGAGAACTCCTTGGAGGTGAGCTCGATGCGGCGGCCGGCACGCTCGGCGCGATGCTCGACCCGGTCCAGCTTGAGATCTTCGACCACCAGCACGGACTCCGAGGGCAGGTGGCTGCGCCGCAGCAAGGCGCGGATGCGCGCCGACAGCTCGGTGAAGGAAAATGGTTTGGGAAGATAATCGTCCGCCCCGGTGTCCAGGCATTGCACTCGATCTTCGACCCGGCTTCTTTGGGTCAGCACCAGCACAGGCAGGCTGGGGCGTTTCAGGCGCAGATGGCGCAACACGCTGACCCCATCGAGCTTAGGCAGGTTCAGGTCAAGGATGAGCAAGTCATAGTCAAACTCGCTGCCCATGGCGCGCGCCTGCTCGCCATCCTCGACCACGTCGACCGCGTAATGCTCGCCCTGAAGACCCTGGCGGACAAAACCAGCCAGGGCTACATCATCTTCGGCAATCAGAATCCTCATAAGTGGGCCTTAATCACGGATCGAGATCGATTCTAGTTAGAGAACGCTCAAACGCAGCCGAAACTGGTGAGCACGAAAGTGTGTGTTTCCGGAAACGGGGCGGGAGTTCAAAGCGGGATATTGCAGGCCAGTCACCATTTTGGGATGTGACCCCACAAAAGCACTCGCCCTGGCGATTAGATTCTCCGAACCTATGTCATCCTGAGCGAAGTAAGTGCTTCGCGACGCGAAAGCACTTGTGCAGTCGAAGGATCCCTTCCTCGCTCGCCGCCGATACGAACTGGAGAAGGAGTTCTCGTGATGCCGCAATCGCCGCACCGGGGGCCTGATGAGAGACCACGAATATTTCGTTTACATCGTGTCCAGCAGGTCTGGGACTCTGTACATCGGGATGGCAAACAGCATCTACCGGCGCGCGTTACAACACAAGCGCGGGAACATTGATGGATTCGCCAGCAGGTATCAGTGTGACCGCCTGGTGTACTACGAGAGTTTCGACGACGTTTATAAGGCCATCGGTCGGGAGAAACAATTGAAGGGGTGGATCAGGGCGAAGAAGATTGCTTTGATCGAGTCGAAGAACCCGAGATGGGAAGATCTCGCCGAAAAGTGGGGCGCACAAATGGTGTTTGCGGGGGAAGCGATCGGAGACCGATGAAGGAACTCCCTGACACGCTGTTGCCGGGATCGGTTGCTGCGGGGTCCTTCGACTGCGTGACTGCTGCGCTTCGCGAAGCATTCACTCCGCTCAGGATGACAGCGTAAGGCGGCGGATGGCGGTTTGTTTGCCACAAACGGTGTTTGCGGGGGAAGCGATCGGAGACCGATGAAAGAACTCCCTGACACGCTGTTGCCGGGATCGGTTGCTGTGGGGTCCTTCGACTGCGTGACTGCTGCGCTTCGCGAAGCATTCACTCCGCTCAGGATGACAGCGTAAGGCGGCGGATGGCGGTTTGTTTGCCACAAGGGGTGTTTGCGGGGGAAGCGGTCGGAGACCGATGAAGGAAATCCCTGACACGCTGTTGCCGGGATCGGTTGCTGCGGGGTCCTTCGACTGCGTGACTGCTGCGCTTCGCGAAGCATTCACTCCGCTCAGGATGACAGGAGTGTGGTACAAGCGGCCGGAGGGTTTCTTCCCAAAGTGTCTTCCCACAGTCATAGGAGCTGAGGCGAACGCAGCGGAGGGGGCGTTCGCTTTACGCGCGGCTGACGGCGCGGAGGAGCTTCCAGGCTTCGAGGTAGATTTCGTAGCGGTTGCCGTCTGATCTTCTTTTTGGGCGGCCGGGGCAGAGCATCAGCTCGTGGCTTTTGGTTTTGAGGACGATGCGGGAGGGGAGGATGTACCAGACATTCTCGGGAATGACGTAGGCGGCGAAGAAGTCCACGGTTCGAGTGGTGTAGCTTACGCCATGTTGATTGGGTTTGAAGGTACATTGGTAGCCGTTGCCCAGGCGGAAGCTGGTGGACTTTACCTGGACGCGGAGATAGTGGCGTCCGTGTTCGAGGCCGACGTCGTAGGGGGAGGAATCTCCCCAAGGCTTGGAGACTTTGAATCCGCGGCGCACGCCCTGGGCCATGAATTGCAGCTCGACCCACTCGCCACGAACTTTGAAATTCTTGAATCCCTTGCACTTCGCCATGGGGTCTACTTTTTTCCCGGAATCACACGCACAAAAAAAGGCGCAGCCCAATGGGCCGCGCCTGCTTTGCTTAAAGTTTTATCTTATATATGTATTATATCATATTGGTAGGGGTGTTTGGGACATTTTCGGAAAAATATTTGCCGAATGCTTGCAGCGAGTTAGGGCGCATCGGGTAGTTTCTGCCTATTGACAAGTTTTTTTGGCTTTCTCTGAACCCCGGCGGTCAATTACTCTGCGGGCGCCGGTGCAGAGATAATTGGGAGAACACATTGGATCATGGCCGGAGTGGCGGTTGTGAGATCTCTCGCCCCGCTGGTGAAAACGCGGGGCTTCGAGATGACGCCAGGCTACTGGTGAAAACGTGGGGCTTCGAGATGACGCCAGGCTACTGGTGAAAGCGCGGGGCTTCGAGATGACGCCAGGCTACTGGTGAAAACGTGGGGCTTCGAGATGACGCCAGGCTACTGGTGAAAACGCGGGGCTTCGAGATGACGCCAAGCTACTGGTGAAAACGCGGGGCTTCGAGATGACGCCAGGCTACTGGTAAATACGCGGAGGCCTCGCGATGTTACCGCGTACTGGTAAAAACGCGCGGATCGGGATGACGCCGAGAAATGCATGATGAGGGCTAAGGCTACAGGGCGATGAAATCCTTGCTCATGCCGGGAGTTTTTCTGCTGGCGCTGGCGGCGCTGCTGCAGGCGGGGGCGCTGGCTCCCAGCGCGGCGCTGGTGAGCTATGCGTTTTACGGGGCGCTGGTTGCCGGGCTTCTATTGTCGTGGCGATTTCATTCCAGCCGAATTTTCTGCGCGCTGGTGGTTCTATTTTTCGCGCAACAGGCAATTTCCTATTTTTCGGCGGGGCATCTTTCCTCGGGAGGGCCGGGAAGCACGGCCATGGCTGCGGTGGGGGTGCTGTTGCCTCTGGATTTTCTTCTGCTCTCGCTGGCGCAGGAAAAAGGATTCAGCCTGCCGAATCTGGCTCCTGCGGGCGTACTGTTGTTTGTGGAGTCGGTGATTGTGGCAGTGCTGTGCCGGCCCGCACCGGTGGCCGCGGCTCAACACGGGTTGCGCCATGCTGCGTTGGCGGCGTCGCCGTCGTTGCCGTTTGCCACGCAACTGTGCTTCGCGGTGGCGGCGGTGATGCTGCTGATCCGTTACCTGTTGCTGCACAAGCCGGCGGAGAGCGGATTGCTGTGGGGGCTAGGCGCGTGTTTTCTGGCGCTGCGCTTCGGCGGGGTGGGAACAATCCCCACAGCATACCTTGCCGCCGCTGCGTTCATTCTGGCTGGGGCGGTGGTCGAAACCTCCTACCTGCTGGCTTATCACGACGAACTAACGAGTTTGCCCTCGCGGCGCGCCTTCCACGATGCGCTGCTGCGGCTGACGGCGCCGTATTCCATTGCCATGGTCGACATCGATCACTTCAAACGCTGCAATGATACGTATGGCCACGACACCGGAGACCAGGTATTGCGCATGGTGGCGACGAGGCTGGCGCGAGTTTCGGGCGGAGGGCAAGCGTACCGGTGCGGCGGGGAGGAATTCGCGATCCTGTTTCCGGGAAAGACCACGGCCGAGGTTTTGGATCACCTTGAAAATCTGCGGGCGGAGATCGCGGCCAGCAGGCTTCGGGTGCGCGGTCCGGAGCGCCGGCAGCAGTTGCGCGGCCCGGACCGTCGCAACCAGCGCTCGCGAGGACGCGCCCAGACGGGACACGCGATCCGCCAGCTTTCGCAAGTGACGACCTCGACCGAGCTATCGGTTACGGCGAGCATGGGAGTAGCCACCGCCAGGGAGCACGAGATGTCGGTGGAAGAAGTGACCCGGGCAGCGGACAAGGCCCTGTACCGCGCTAAAGCTGCGGGGCGCAACCGGGTGGAGAGCGCTGCTCCGGCGCGGCGGAGATCGCGCGCAACCACAGCCGGCATAGCCGGATGAATCCCGCTTAGGATTTCCTATATCTCGGCTTCACGCGGCGGGATTTGTGTGTGTGGGCGGCGGGATTTGTGTGTGGGAGGGAACGACCGGCCCGGACCGTCACTTTCACAGGAAGCCATGACGTCCGGGCCTGTACGTTTTCGCAAGCACCACAGGCCGTGCGGTCAGCCCGCAGTCGATGGGGGAATCGTATCTCTCCGTCCACTACCAGCGCAGGCTGGACACTTCACCCGGATAAAAGCGATGCCCTCGGACTTACCGCTGATGTCCACGGACTGGGCAATGTATCCGGTTCCGCCGCAGCGCGGGCAGTTTTTCGGATCCACTCCTCCCCCTCAGTTATTAGAAGTTTTTCACCATTTCCGGTTGGCGCTGCTACAAAGTCAATCCTGTTACGAAACCCGAACAAATTTTGGCATCGGAAATTTCCCACAGGCGGAAATTATTTCGACAGCTCTCCGATAAAGACACCGAACGGCGCGAGCGAAAGCTCGGCGCCCTGAGCAGTGGAATCCCGGGTCGCCACCAGGCTTTTGGCCGAACGGAAGCCTTCTGGTTTTAAGGCAAGCGTGACTTTTTGAGGAACCTTCGACATGTTCAGCGCCACTACGACGGCCTGGTCCTTATAGATGCGCAGGTAGGACAAGACATTGGGATCGTTCTGGTTAATAGGAGTGTAGTTACCCTGGAGCAGAGCTGCATTGGTGTGCCGCAGTTTGAGCACTTGTTTGTAGAACTCGAGCACGGAATCGGGATTTTTCGACTCGTCGGCCACATTGTGAGTTTTGTAGGTGGGAGGAACCGGGAGCCAGGGCGTGCCTTGGGTGAAGCCGGCGTTTTTGCTGTCATCCCATTGCATGGGAGTGCGTTCGCCGTCGCGGCCTTTTTCTTTGGGCCAGCCTTTGCGGCCGATGGGGTCTTTGACATCTTCCTTGCGCGTGGGCGGCGTGGTTTTCATGGCGATTTCTTCGCCGTAATAAATAATGGGGGTTCCGCGCAAGGTCAGGTAAAGGCCGGCCATCAGCTTGGCGATCTCGTCGTTGTGTACGCCGTCACCATAGCGGTCATAGGAGCGCACGATGTCGTGGTTGCTGATCACGAACGTGGGCCAACCGGAGGCCGCGTTGACGGCGGCGATCTGCTTGCGAAATTCCGGCGGCGAAAGTTTGTCGACCTTGGTGAAAAGAAAATCCATGGGCAGCTGCAGTTCGTTATTGTCCTTGCCGTAATACTGATTCAGTTCGGCGATGTCAGCCGTCCAGGTTTCGCCGATGAGGACGGCGTTGTGTTCATCCGCCACCTTGCGCAGGCCGCGCAGAACGTCGTGAACCTCCGGCAATTTCGAGTTGTATTTGTTTTGCTCGAAGGGATCGCCGAAGGCGTTCTTACCGGGGCGGAGGATGGGATTGTTGGTAAGATTGGGATCTTCAAACAGCGTGTCCACGGCATCGAGCCGGAAGCCGGCGACGCCGCGGTCATACCACCAGCGGGTGACATCGAACATGGCGTTTTTTACCGCGGGATTGCGCCAGTTCAAGTCGGGCTGCTGGGGATAGAAGTAGTGGTAGTAATACTGGTTGGTCGTGGGATCGAACGTCCAGGCTGACCCTCCAAAGGTGGAAACCCAATTGTTGGGGGGCTGGCCCGGGCCTTTACCATCGCGCCAAATGTACCAATCGCGATGCGCCGAGGTGCGCGAGGACTTCGAATCTAAAAACCATGGGTGCTGATCGGAGGTATGGTTGACGACAAAGTCGAGGATGATGTGGATGTTTCTCTTTTTGGCTTCGCTGGCCAGGACATCGAAGTCGGCGAGGGTGCCATACATGGGATCGATATTTTCATAGTCGGAGACGTCGTAGCCGAAATCGACTTGCGGGGATGGGAAGCAGGGCGAAATCCAGATGGCATCGACGCCGAGATCCTTCAGGTAATCCAGCTTGGAAGTGATGCCTTTCAGGTCGCCGACGCCATCATTATTACTATCGGCGAAACTGCGAGGATAGATCTCATAGAAAACCGCGTCCTGCCACCATGGATGAGCGTCGGACGGAGCGGAAGTTTGCGCGGAGGCCATCAAGCCTAAAACGCCGATGCTGATCAAGAGCAGAAACATTACCAAAAAAATCCTGTTCATCCTCGCAACCCTCCATTCGAGATGTTGTGGTCCCGATGCCGTATTGAGATTGAACTTTTCCGCCAAGCGAGTCAAACCTGGCAGCCTTACGAGCTGCCAAAATTGATGACAACCGTGTGATGCTGATATTCGCTAACCGTCGCGGCGGGAATCTCGACCTGAATTTTTCCCTGCTTTGAGAGAGTCGCGCCTTTCACGGAGGCGATCTGCGCCGGGTTCCAGACTGCGAGTTCGTAATGGGCGCCAGGGGAGCCGCTCAGTTCCAAGGTTAGTTGGTCGTGCGCGGAGTTCCATTGAGTTGAAATCACTCTCAAGCCGCGGCTGGTAGAGCCAAGCGGAGGAAGTTCGCTCGCCAGGCTGAATCCGAAATCATCTTTCACGCGAATGACGACGCGGTTGGGGCCGCCGTAAACCGGGAAGCGAATGGAGACATGCTGGTCTTCGCGGTTGGCTTGGATCTTAAAGGGCAGCGGCCTTCCATTCATTTCGACCGAGAGCACTTTGGTTCGCAAGCTGAGCGCAGGAGAAAATTCGATCCAGCAATCGCCGGCGCCGGTGCGGATGGTTTCAAGAGCGATGGTGTCGAGGGTTTTGCGATATTGGAAATCCAGGCGCAGTTTTTCCAGGTGAACATTGCGGACGGCAAACCATGTCCAATCCGCCGGGACATGCGGCGCGAGAGTGATCTGGTGATTTTCCGCATCCGAATGCAATCCAAAAAGCCCGCGCAGCAGCGGACTGACGACCATAGCGGCCGACCAGATCTGATGCGGTGAACTGGTGGAGAGTCCCTGGTAGTAATCGCCTGACAGAACTTCGGTGACGTGGCCCAGAGAGCCATCGAAAGCCAGCAGAGCATTCGAGCGCAGATTCAAATACGCCGGAAGGTCGCGATGGTAGCGGTATTCGCCCACCGATGCCCATCCTGTGAACAGCGGCCAGACTGCGCCGAAGTGATAACCCGAGCCATCGTAGCGGCTGGAATGGGAAGAGATAATGCGCATCCCCCAATCGGTTTCGTGGCCGGCGTCAGCGAGGCGCTTAATCATTTGCTCCGCGTGATCGGCATCTTCCAATCCGAACCACATGGGAACAGTGGAGAGCACGGTTGGCTCGTCGACCGGCGCATTCTGTTGATTCAGCGCGAACGCGTAAGATTTTTTCTCGGGCAGCCAGAAGGCTTTATCGAGCGCAGGCTTCCCCCGCTCAAATTCGGCAGCCAATTGCATCTTCACATCGACTTTGCCGGCTAATCCGGCCAGATTTGACAAGGCGTCGAGAGCCTCGACTCCGAGCCCGCTCTGATAAAACTCCGTCTTTACCGGGAGCAGCGGTCCACCCTCGACCCAGCCGTGGCCGACGCCCGCGTTCTGCGCGAAGCCCTGTGCATCATAGGTTGAGCGCAGAAACTGATACGCCTTCCAAACGTTGTCCCATTTTTCGCGCAGGAACTCGACATCGCCGCTTTGAGTCACGTAATCATTCATGGCGATGATGAACAGGGGCGTGGCGTCGGCGGAGGCGAAGGGATAGGGATAATCCTTGAACCAGGGAACGAAATTGGCTCCCTGGGCAATTTCGTGTGGAACTTTGCCATCGTCGCGCTGATATTTGCTGAGGAAGTCGAGCGCGGTGCGAGTGGTGGAGTAGTCTCCCGCGGCATTGAGTGCGAAAGAGGTCCACAGCGAATCGCGTCCAAAAAACCACGCATACCCCGGCCGCTGGCTCAGACCCGAAGTGCGATAGCCGGCTACCAGTCCGGTGCCCAAATATGGATTTGAAACCAAACCCTGAATTACGCTGATGCGCGACCAATCGTAAGCCTGCTGCAACGTGTTGTCTGGAAGATCGAGGCTCACGGTGTTCGCGAGATAGTTGCGATAGTATTCCGCGGAGTCTTCCTGCAGTTGCGTGTAGGACGAGGCCAAATGCTGGTAAGTTTTCTGCGCGTCCTCAAGGCCGGCGACTGACGCGGCCATCACCAGCACTTTGGTTTCTTCTCCTTTTTGAGTGAGCCCCAGGCGAAACGAAGTTTCGTTCGAAGAAGAATAGTTGGTTTGATAGGCCAGATGAATGTCGTTCGCGGTGGGGGAGCCAACCATAGCGGCAAAGCGCTTGGTCTCCTCGCCGAAAATTACCGCACGCCGGCTCGCGTCCCATTGGATGTAGGTAGCGCCCAGTGCTGCGGGCCACTCCAGCGCAAAATCGCCGACAAAGGCGGCTTCCACTTCCAGAGGTTGCGCGGTTTCCACCTGCAAGACAATCACGGCTCCGGCTTCGTGAACCGGGACAAACATGGTTTCGGTTACGCGAAACGAATCGCCCGCATAAATCAGGGTTGCCGACTCGGGGCGAACCGTCAGAGTGCGCGCCAGGCTTTCCGCCGGAAGCGCTCGCCCATCGATGTGAAAGGTGAGGTGAAAATCCCTGAAAATTTTAAGGGGATACACCCAGGCTTCGAGGCGGCCGTCTTCACTGCCGAACAAGGCTGCGCGCGTGCCAACGACAGGGAGAAATTCCCAGCAGCGCACGCTGCGCGACAATTCCGGGCTGGAAGTCTGCTGGGCTGCCCCAGTCTGGGGCAGAAACGAGGCAAATAATAGAAGAGCGAAAAACAATGGCCGGATGGAAACTGCGAGCTTGGGGAGTGACAGTGCAGGCCTGAGGTCGATCCAACGCCTGCCGCTGCTTGCAAAGTGAGGGTCCACTGAATATAAGAGGTAGGGGCGAATTTTAGCACGAGCCGAAACGGGTAGCGACCTCTTGTTCTGGTAGTGGCTCAGTTTGGATGATGACGGCTCTAGCCCACGCGAGATTCCTCGCCCCGCTGGTGAAAACGCGGGGCTTCGGAATGACGTCAAGTGGGGAAGCACGGGTGGGATTTCAAACTGAGCGACAACTCTTGTTCCCTTCACGCCGCGTATTCCTGAAATCTCTCAGCCGGTCTGCGCTGGTGTTGCCGCTAAGGAGCGTGCTGAGTATGGCGTTCGCGCTCTGGCTGCCCGCTCAAGAAACGAAACCCCCTAACCCCGATCAGAACGAAGGCGCATCGCGGGCTACCGATCTGGGCGTCAGCTTTCTCAACGTGGCTCACGAATCGGGACTGAACGTTAAAACCATTTTCGGCGGAGAGCATAAAAACAAATATCTGCTGGAAACCACGGGCTGCGGCATCGCCTTTTACGATTACGATAACGACGGCTGGCTGGATATTTTTATCGTGAACGGCTCGCGGCTGGAAGGCTTTCCCGCCGGCAGCGAACCCACTTCGCATCTTTTTCGCAATAATCGCGACGGCACTTTCACCGATGTGACTGCGAAAGCGGGGGTGGCGCACTCGGGCTGGGGACAAGGGGTTTGCGTAGGCGACTACGATAACGATGGCTGGGACGATCTTTTCGTCACCTACTACGGCAAGAACGTTCTCTACCACAATAACGGCGACGGCACTTTCACCGATGTGAGCCAGAAAGCCGGCGTCGCGGGAAAGGGCACGCGCTGGAACACGGGCTGCGCTTTCGTGGACTATGACCGCGATGGCCACCTCGATCTTTTCGTGGCCAACTATATCGATATGGACCTGGCTACGGCGCCGGTGCCGGAATCCGGTCCGTGCCTCTACAAGGGCGTGCTGGTTGCGTGCGGACCGCCGGGACTGCAAGGCGGCAAGAATATTCTTTACCACAATAATGGCGACGGCACTTTCAAGGATGTATCGGAGGCTGCCGGAATTTTTCGCGCCAACGGAACCTACGGGCTGGGCGTTCTGACCGCCGACTTTGACAATGACGGCTGGCCCGATATTTATGTCGCCGATGATTCCACCGCCAGCGCCCTCTACCACAACAAGAAGAACGGGACGTTCGAAGACATTGCAATCGAGGCGGGGTGCGCTCTGAGTCCGGACGGCAAGCCGCAAGCCGGCATGGGCGTTTCGGCGGGAGACTACGACCTGGACGGCAACCTGGATTTGCTGAAGACAAATTTTGCCGGCGATACGCCGTCGCTGTATCACAACTTGGGTGGTGGTTCTTTTGAAGATGCCACGTTCACCGCGGGGCTGGGCGCGCATACGCAATTTCTGGGCTGGGGCTGCGGATTTTTCGACTTCGACAACGACGGCTGGCCCGACATTCTGATCTGCAACGGGCACGTCTATCCTGAGGTCGAGCAACTGAAAACCGAGGCCGGCTATCCCCAGCGCAAACTGCTTTATCACAATTTGCACAACGGCCGGTTTGCCGATGTTTCATTTCAGGCTGGTTCGGGCATCTCCGATGCTGCGCCGGCGCGGGGCTGCGCCTTCGGCGACTTCGACAACGACGGCAACATCGACGTGGTAGTGAACGCGGTGAATGACTATCCTCAGCTTTTGCATTGCACGTCGAAGCTTGACAACCATTGGATCAAGGTTCGAACCATTGGCACTAAATCCAATCGCAGCGGCATTGGGGCGCGCCTGATCTGTGTAACCCACCCTCCGGGAGAAACGAAACCTCACCAGCAAATCGATGAAGTGCGGAGCGGAGGCAGCTACATTTCGCAGAACGATTTGCGGATTCACTTCGGCATCGGCAAGGCGGAGAAAGTTGACCTGCTCGAAATCCGCTGGCCCAGCGGCCAGGTTGACACGCTGAAGGATGTGAAGGCGAACCAGTTGATCTTTGTGAAGGAAGGCGCGGGTATTCTGCGCACGATGCAGTTTCAGAATTCCAAATGAGTTCGATCAGGTGAGCGAAATCATGACTCCCGGAAAATACACCGTCGTAGGTGTGGGAGAGCTGCTGTGGGATCTTCTGCCTTCGGGCAAACAACTGGGCGGAGCGCCGGCCAATTTCGCTTACATTACGAAGCTGCTGGGCGATGCCGGGATTCCAGCGAGCCGCATCGGAAATGATGCGCTGGGAGACGAGGCGATTGAGCGACTGCACCAGCTTGGCCTCGATTCGTCTTTTGTGGGCCGAGATGCCGCTTATCCGACGGGAACAGTCAAGGTGGAAATCGATGAGCGCGGGCAGCCGTGTTTTGAAATACTGCAGCCGGTGGCATGGGATTTTCTGGAATGGGCACGGGAGTGGAAGGGGTTGGCCGCGGAAGCAGACGCGGTTTGCTTTGGATCACTGGCGCAACGTTCGCCACAGAGCCGAGAAACGATTCTCAGTTTCGTGAGGGCAACGCGGCCTGAGTCTCTACGCGTGTTTGACGTGAACCTCAGGCAGAATTTTTATTCGAGGCACGTGCTTGCCGAATCGATGAAACTGGCGACCATCGTCAAACTGAACCATGAGGAGTTGCCCAAGATTATGCGCTTGTTCGAACTGGAAAATCGGGGCGAGCAGGATTCCGCGCAGCGCTTGCGATCTTTGCACGATCTGGAGCTGATTTGCGTGACCCGCGGCAACCACGGCAGTTTGCTGGTATCTGCTGACGATTCCAGTGAACATCCGGGCTTCAGAGTGAAGGTGGCCGATACGGTGGGCGCGGGCGATGCCTTCACCGCGGCGCTGGTGCACGGATATCTGCGGAAGACACCGCTCTCGAAAATCAATGAGACTGCGAACCGCGTGGGTGCCTGGGTGGCGAGTGAGTCTGGCGCTACTCCAGCGCTGAAACCGGGCGGCATGCAGCCAACCCTGGCTGAGATTGCCTAGACGGGTTCGAAACCGATTATTTTGCGGCTTCGGGGAGGGGTTCGTTCTGTTCCCGGTCCAGGCGTTCGGCCATGTCTTTGGGCAAGCCGTGCAGCAAATCGATAAAGGCGGCATTGGTCCAGCCAAAACCTACGACATTGATGTTGTAACCCAGCTCGACATGAGCTTCGGAGGAGCGGGTGACCACGTTGTATTTTTCCCGGATGGTTCCGTCGCGGCGGAAATTCTCCGCCACCATGGATAGAAATTCGTAGGAAATCCGGTCAGCGTCGCGATTGAAGCCGTAGCGGCGCAGGCCATCGATGGCGAGCATTTCTATATTTCCCCAGCCATAGGGAAGGTCCCATTGCGCGCCTGAGTCGTCGGTGCTCATGGCCAGGCCGCCGGGCTTTTCTAATGTGGAAATATTTTTGGCCACCGCCTTCGCCTGTTCCGGTGTCGCGAGCCCCGTCCACAAAGGGTAGAGAGTGGTGGCGTAACGATAGGACGATCGCTGCCCGGTGCGCAGATCGAGATCGAAAAAGAATCCGGCTTTGTCGTCCCAGAGATAGCGGGTGATCAGCTTTTTGCGAGCCTCGGCGCGCCGGCTCCATTTCTCGGCGTCTGCAATATGGCCTTGCCAGCGGCTGATCTGCTCGAGATCCTTCTCATTCTTATAGAGCAAGCTGTTCAGGCAAACGGGCGCGTAATGGTGAGTGGCCGCGCCGAACGGGGCAAAGCGAAAAGTCACGTCGAATCCCGACTCCCGCACCGAACGATCGCCCTTGTAAAAATCGGAACTCAGCTTGAACTCGTGCTGCTTCTCGCATTCCGCGGGCGCCATGGCCGGCGAAGCGAGACAGACCTGAAGCACATACGCGGAGCCGGCAACCGGCTGCTTTGCCTCCGGTTCTGCGGCGGGAGCAGTCTCAACGATGTAGTCGTCGGCCTGGTCGGGATGGAAGAAGAAATAGCTTGCGACTTTGCGGTAGTAACCGCTTTCGTCCTGCAACGCTTCAGCGGGCGGCCCTTCTCCGAAATCGTAATAGCGGGACAGGCCGGTGTCGCCGGCGAGATGAGGATCGCGATTCCACATTTCGTAATCCTTCTCAAGATCGGCATAGGCTTTCGCCAACCATGCAGGGTCCGCGTGCCCCGATTTTTGCAGCGCGTCGTAAACCTCCACGAACATTGAGCTGACAAAGGGCGGTTGCGAACGGGTGAGGTAATAGGTGCGGTTGGCATTGAGCATGGCTCCGTAGTTTTCAATTTCGAAAAAAAAATTGTCGACCATGCCTTTGGCGAGCTCAATGCGTCCGGCGCGCAAAAGCCCGCGAATGATGAAATAGCTGTCCCAGCCATACATCTCGTTGAAGCGGCCACCGGGGACAACATATTTATTTTCCAAATAGAGAAGACCCTGAGGCTGAATTTTGCTGGTGTCGATTTCGCCGAGGTGGTGAATGACCAGGGGCAAGTGCTCGACCCGTACATCGCAGTCTCGGGAGAGTTGCCGGACCGCGGCAGGTTCGGCCATCCGGGCCGGCAAATACAACACGGGAGGGACTTTTATTTTGGGATCGACCACACTCTGGCAATCGGTCATAGAACGGGTGAGCGTGTCCCAGGCGGTCGAAATGTAGTCCAGAATTGGCTTAAGGCCTTGCCCATTCGCCGGCGCCGATGTCTCGGCGGGCAGCGTCTGCGTGGAAATTGCGCAGATTACAGCCGCCAGCAGAATGCGCGCATAGAGCGACAGAGGGCGGCGAGATGTTTTCGCAACGCGAGCAGGCATTTGTTTGCGATAGAAGGCTTCTGCATCTTAATCGTCTGCGCAAGGCTTGCAAAACGAATTCGGAGGAAGTCCTCCGGCGGACTCCGTGAGTGGATTAGGTTTGATCATGGCTGGAGGGGGTGCTCGCGAGATCCCTCGCCCCGCTGGTGAGAGCGCGGGGCTTCGGGATGACGCCGAGTGGGGAGGCAGACGTGGGATTTCACGTGGGGGCTTCAAACTGAGCCGCAACTCCGGGCGGGCATGCTCCCCGGAAGCGTGGTTTTAGGTTATTCTGTTTCGTTTGGCTTTTAGGGTCAGGGGGCACAAGTGAGCACATCGCGCGTAGTTCTTCGTCTGTGTGTCGGAATTTCCTTTTTATTATTTATCGCATTGAGCGCGGCGCAGCAAATTCCTGAAAGCAGTTATCAGGAACTGCACTGGCGCATGATTGGTCCTTTTCGCGGCGGCCGCACGCGCGCCGCCACCGGCGTTCCCAGCCAGCCCAACCTTTTCTACGTCGGCCAGGTCAACGGCGGAGTCTGGAAGTCGGATGACTACGGGCGCACCTGGAATCCGATTTTCGACCACGAGTCGACGCAATCGATCGGTGCGATCGCGGTAGCGGCGTCGAATCCTGACATTATTTATGTGGGCAGCGGGGAAGGCCTGCATCGTCCCGATCTTTCGGTGGGCAATGGAATCTATAAATCGACCGACGCGGGAAAGACGTGGACCCATCTCGGGCTGCGCGATGGCCAGCAGATTCCCGCGCTGGCCGTCGACCCACGCGATCCGAGCCGGGTTTTCGCGGCTGTGCTTGGGCATCCCTATGGAGCCAATGAAGAGCGCGGGCTGTTTCGCTCGACCGATGGCGGGCAGACCTGGCAGAAAGCTATTTATAAGGACGAGAACACCGGCGCCTCCGATGTGGAAATTGATCCCTCGAATCCCGACGTGGTGTATGCCTCGATGTGGGAAGCGCGCGAGGGACCGTGGGAAGATGGCAACGTCGTCAACGGAACCGGCGGAGGGTTGTTCAAATCGACAGACGGCGGCGGCACCTGGCATCAGCTAAGCAACGGCCTGCCAAAAGATCTTTCGCAAATCAATGTCGCCATCGCTCCGAGCGATGCCCGGCGGCTGTATGCGACGATTGCCATTGCCTCGGGCCCGCTGGCGTTCTATCGATCGGACGATGCCGGAGAAAATTGGTTTAAGGTAACCGACGATCCGCGGCCCTCGGGACGTATTGGCGGCGGCGACCTGGCCGTTCCCAAAGTCGATTCGAAAAATGCGGATGTGGTTTATTGTGCGAGCACGGTGACCATGCGGTCCACTGACGGGGGCAAAACCTGGTCGGGATTCCGCGGCGCGCCGGGCGGCGACGATTACCAGAATCTTTGGATCAATCCCAACGACCCCAACATTATTCTTCTGGTCAGCGATCAGGGAGCTTTGGTGACGGTGAACCGCGGGGCGAGCTGGAGCTCGTGGTACAACCAGCCGACGGCGCAGATTTATCATGTGTCGATTACCCCCACGTTTCCTTACCGGGTGTGCGGCGGCCAGCAGGAGAGCGGCTCGGTATGCATTTCCAGCCGCGGCAACGACGGCGAAATTACCATTCGCGACTGGCATCCCGTGGGCGTGATCGAGTATGGATATGTGGCTCCCGATCCGCTAGACCCGGACATTATTTATGGTGGGGGCAGAAGTGAGGTCTCAAAGTTTCACTGGTCCACCGGCGAGGTGCAAAACGTTACGCCGATTCCGCTGCGCAGCACAAAGTACCGCACCGACCGCACCGAACCGACGATGTTCTCGCCGATCGACCCGCACACGCTTTATTTCGCCAGCAACGTGCTGTTCAAAACTACGGACGGCGGCAACTCGTGGCAGAGCATCAGTTCAGATCTGACGCGGGAAAATCCGGGAATTCCGGCGAGCGTTGGCGCAATGGTTCCGAAAGGCGCCGAAAAGCAGCGCGGCGCGATCTACGCGCTTGCACCCTCGTTCAAGAACATTAACCTTCTGTGGGCCGGCACCGACGACGGGTTGATCTGGCAAACCCGCGATGGCGGCAAGAACTGGAGCAACATCACTCCGAAAGAACTGACGCCCTGGAGCAAGGTCACGCAGATCAGCGCCTCGCACTTCGATGACGAAAGCGCGTATGCGTCGGTGAGCCGCTTCCGCATTGATGACGAGCGGCCTTACATTTACCGCACTCACGATGGCGGCAAAACCTGGAGACTGATCACGAATGGCCTGCCTGACTTTGGCGCGGTTGACACTGTGCGCGAGGACCCGGTGCGGAAAGGGCTGTTGTTCGCGGGAACTGAGGACGCGGTTTGGGTCTCGTTCGACGACGGCGATCAGTGGCAGTCTTTGCAACTGAATCTGCCGCACACCTCGATGCGCGACCTGTGGATTCACGACAACGACCTGATCGCAGGCACCCATGGCCGCGCGTTCTGGATTCTGGATGACATTGAACCGCTGCGCGAAATGGCAGAGTCGCTGACCGCGGGCGATCATCTGTTTACCCCGGCGCCGTCTTACCGGATTCAGCGCGACACCTATACCGACACGCCGATGCCGCCGGATGAACCTGCCGGGGAGAATCCGCCCGACGGCGTGATCATTGATTATTCTCTGGCGCACGGGGCATCGAGTGCGGTGACGCTCGAAATCCTGGACGCTCGCGGCCAACTGGTCCGCAAATTTTCCAGTGAGGACAAACCTCCGGTTAGCGAAGCGGAGCTCGCAAAGCAGTTGATCCCCTTGTATTGGTTGCGCCCGTTTCGCGCTCTGCCTGCCGATGCCGGCATGCACCGCTGGGTTTGGGATCTGCATTATGCCGCGCCGGATTCCATGCGGCACGACTATCCGATCTCGGCAGTTCCCGGGGATACGCCTCGTTACCCACTCGGGCCAACGGCTTTGCCGGGTTCGTACACCGCGCGACTCACGGCGAATGGAAAAAGCTATAACGCGCCATTCACGGTGAAGATGGACCCGCGAGTAAAGACCTCGGCGGCGGGCCTCGGAAAAAAGTTCGAGCTTGAGAAGCATCTGGCATCGCTTTTGACTGAGACTTCCGAGGCCATGACGCAGGTCACATCGATTCGCGAGCCGCTGCAAAAGCTGACGCAGCAGGCTACGGGACTGGTTCTTGATTCGGTGAAGGCTTTCCAGAACAAACTGGCTGAAGTTGCCGGGACGCCGGGAGGATTTTTCGCTCCGCCTTCGGATAAAGTCACGCTTGCCCGCGCCAACGGTCAAGTTGCGGTGTTATACGGCCAGGTGTGGCAGGCTGATGCGCAACCGACCGCATCGCAGACTGAAGGTACGGCAAGCGCAGAGCGCGACGCGCTGGACGCAATGAAACGGTGGACCACGCTGAAGGATTCCGATCTTCCGGCGTTAAATCGCGAACTGCAGGGAGCGCATTTGCCGGAATTGCGAGTGGAATCGGGGTCGCAGAAGGAAGACGTCGGCATGGACGAGGAATAGACGGAACTACAAAGCCGCGACCGCGTTCTGCAGTTCGCGCGCGATGTGGGCTGGATCGCTGCCCTCGGCAAACCGGATGGGCTTGCCGATGCGCACGCAAATTTTTCCGGGCGGCGCAAATTTCTTGCCGGCTCGCTTCAGTTCAAATAATCCGACAATGCGCATGGGCAGCACGGGGATGCGCAGATTACCCGCGAGCAGACCAATTCCGGAGCGAAAGGGATTTATTTTGCCGTCGACGGTGTGGCGGCCTTCGGGAAACACGAGCAGGCTGTATCCGCGATCGACGGCGCGACCTGCATAAGCGAAGCTGTGCCGAAAGCCGGCCTCGCGCGGCAGAGGAAACAAATTCAGCAGAGAGACGCCCAGGGCCCACTGCACGCGGTCAAAAATCTTTGCGGAAAAGCCGCGGTCTTGAGCCGGCGTATGCAAGGCCTCTAATGCCTCGCCCCGGGTTGCGGTCGCGATCCGGCGGCACAGCCGCGCCGGCAATGCCATCTGGACGAAGCCCACATCCAGGTCAGAAATGTGATTGCAGATCACCAGCAGGGGGCCATTCCATCCCTGCAGATTTTTCCGCCCTTCGATGCGGGGCCAACCCAGCAGAAGCATAACAGGCCTCATCAATAAATTCTGCGCCAACGATCGAACCCAGGTCACCGGCCAGCGCAACACCCAGGCCGGATAGTGATATGTGGCGCCGGGCTGGGTTTCACCCCGCAACATTTTTTCGACATCGCGCACTGTTTTCGCCGAGCTGAAGCGAGTCTCGCTGAGGTCAACCTGGTATCGATCTTCGAGCGCACTCACCAGTTCCACGCGATCCAAGGAGCTAAGGCCGAGATCCGATTGCAAATCGGAGTCGAGCGCGGTTTCGGCGCTGCCGGGAACTTTTCGTCCGGTGATCTGTTCGATCAATTCCATGACCGGATTTTCGGTGGTGAGATTTGTTTTGCCGGATTGCGTAATCTGTTTTTTCGCGAATTCGGCGATCAGGTTGCGTCTTGGCTTTTGCGTGTTGGTGCGCGGAAAATCTTCCTGCGGCCACTCGACCCACATCCGCATGCGCTGATATTCCGCCAGTGATTGGTTGGCTTGCTCGACTACTTTTTCCGCCCGGGCGTGCTCACGCAAAATCACAACCGCGCAGGGCTCGGCATTTCCCCCGCGATCGATGCCCACAACCACACAATCCTTCACCTCTGGCTGGCGGCGCAGCGCTGCTTCTAAATCTTCTGGATAAATGTTCAGTCCGGCGGGGGTAACGATGACTTCTTTTTTGCGCCCCTTGAAATAAAGGTTGCCGGCTTCATCGAGCGAGCCGATATCTCCGGTGCGATACCAACCTTTTTCGTCGACAACTTTTTGCCGTTGCCCGTGGCCCCAATAGCCGGCAGCCACGCCGCCGCCGCGGATCAGAATTTCTCCATCTTCCGCCAGCTTTAGCTCGCGCCCCGGCAGAACTTTTCCGATCGAACCTTTCCCCAGCTTGAAGGGATGGTTCACGCTGATTAAGGATGTGGTCTCGGTGAGCCCGTAACCCTGAATGGCGGCGTAGCCCAGCCGGTCCCAGAATTTCTCGGTATCGGAATCGAGCGCCGCACCGCCGCAGATGAAAGCCCAGAACTTCCAGCCGAACTGGCGTCGAATGCGGCGAAAAATCCACCAGCGGCGGAGGAAGTGCTTCTTCTCGGCCGCGCGAAAGCGTTGGCGGAAGTTTTCGAGTGCGCCGCTGGTCTCGAGGTCGCGTTCGATCTTCTGTTTGAGCGATTGCAGGACTCGGGGCACGCTCACCAGCACAGAAACGCGCTCGCGCCGAATCGTGCTTATGATCTCGGAAGGTTTGAGCTCTTCCTGAAAAATCACGGTTCCGCCCAGCAGTGGAGGCAAAAACATTCCGAGGAATTGTCCGAACACGTGGCTCAGCGGCAGCAAATTCAAAAACCGCACGGGATGAACCCAACGTTCGTACTTCAAATAAGGTTGCATCGCCTGCTCGAGTGGAGCGATGTTGGCGAGCACGTTGCCGTGCGTGATGACGACGCCTTTGGGTTCGGCGGTGGTGCCTGAGGTAAAAACAATCTGCAAGGTGTCATCGCGGCCGACCGCTGCGTCGGGAAAGCTAGCCCCAGAGGAATCACCACCAGATACTTTCGACAGATCGTCAAGCGCCAGGCAGGGAACTGCGCCCGAGTGCTGCGCCTGGCTTGCTAAATGATTTCTGGAGCAGACCCAGAGCGTGGCCTCGACCAGGCGAGAGACGCGAACGGCGAAATCGGCGGAGGCGGCGTTGTCCATCGGTACAACAACGACTCCGCGAATGGCACACCCGAAGAAGGCTGCAACCCATTGGGCGCAGTTCTCGCCCCAGAGCATGACGCGTTCACCCTGAGCGATTTTGCGGGCTTCCAATTCGCGGGCAAATCGAAACGCCATTTCGACGATCTGGGCGTAGGTGAACCACTCCATGCGATAGCCGCGGCGCTGGCCGTAAGCGCGGGAGTTGCTATTGGCACGCGCTTGAAAGTTCGTCACGAAAAACTGTGCGAGCGATTCGGCCATAGAGTGCGGAGGATGAGTGCGGAGGAAAGTGTGTCGCAAGAATGACAAGCCTCTCCCCTCACGCCAGTTTAGTGGGTGGGCGGAACAAACGCATATTGGCCGGCGCGTTTTCAGAAATCGTGGCGTGAAGGCCGCAGGCTTACCCAGCGGGCTGGCTACTTGGCACTTAGCATCTTTTGTTCTCCGCGGCAGTGCAGCAGGATTTGCCAGCGGCCCTCGCGCCAGAGCCACACCGTGTTCAGGCCGTTCTGCGCGTGCTTTTCTTTGCCGTCGGCGCCGACCACGGTGGCATCCGAATCGTAGCTAATGGAATAGGCATAGGGGCCCATGCTAACCACGCGAAAATCCTTCTGCGCGTAATTCAGCAACTTGAGGGTGGGAATTTCTTTCAAGAGCGCAGCCTTGTCTTCAGAGCTGCCGTCTTTGTTTACGTCGATAAAATCGTCGGCGACCATGGACTTGATGGCATCCATATCGTGCTTCTGGTCGGCGGCAAACAGATTTTTCTCGTTGGCGACGGCCTGGTCGTAAGTGATCGGCGCTGGAGGCGCCGGGGCCTTGGTTTGTGCGAACCCACTGGCAGTGAACAGCGCCAAGCCCAACAAAGCGTGAATTTTCATGGGAGTCTCCCTGGTAGCGGGGAAATCTTAATATTTTTCAGGCGCAACGGCAATCATGGGATCGCCCGGGGAAGGTTGACAGTTCTCATTCCCTGCCCACCCCCAGCGCGTCGGCGACGCGATTGATGTAATTGAACCAGGAAGCGATCAGGGTAATCTGCAGAATTCCGCGATCGTCAAATCCGGCGGCGCGGAGGGCTTCCATATCGTCCTTCCAAACCTTGGTAGCATCTTTGGTCAGTTTAACGACGTAATCCACCATCACGCGCTCCTGGGAAGTGATGGGCGCGGTGGTGTAGTCCTTTTCGAGGGCTTCGACGAGCTCTTTATCCAAGGTCACTCTACGCAGAAACTCTGCGTGGGATTCGATTCAATAGACGCAGCGGTTGGTGACCGAGACCATGGTGGTGATCATTTCCTGCTGCCGCCGGCTGAGCGGCAACTCCGGTGACATCAGCGCTCCGAAGGTTGCGAAGGAGTGATAAAGCGCGTCGGGAATCAGGGTGTGCGAGCCCACGATGGACGAGCCGCCCGATTCATCGGGATGGACGGGATCGCCGTATTCTTTGGGATACAGGGACCGCTGTGCCTCGATGGCTTGGCGCAGCTTTCCGTCGGCTTCTGACATTGGGATAGTTCGAATCCAGGTCATGACTTGTCCTTGGTACGTCGATTTCTATAGTGCGGAAGGGTACATGGTTCCGCGAACGGGGCACATAGTATTTTGCTGCTATCAGCAAGGTTCCCTCAGCGGCTAAAGCCGTGAATCGCGAAGTCTATGGTCGGCGCGGCTGAAGCCGCGCCCCTTCAAAGCTCAGCCCGCGTGCCCTGGACCCCGCCCGTGGTCGGCGCGGGTGAAGCCGCGCCCCTTCAAAGCTCTGCCCGCGTGCCCTGGACCCCGCCCGCCCCTCGCCACCAGGTTCGTCTTAACGTTTTGGGCTATTATCTGCCGCCCTTCCGGAGCTGGAATCCGGGCCCTGACCACATCATTAATTCTGAATAGTCTTACCACCTGATTCCCAAGGTAACTCGTTCGTACACTCCCTTTCGGTAACCCTTGGTAACCATGCGATTCTCGGCGTCCAGCCGTACAATTGCCCTTGTCCGAAAGGCCATCTCGAAAACTGGAGTTTGGCCATGCGATGTTTCCCGGGGAAAGACGTTTTGCTGAGGTGTTTTTCGATCAGCGTTTTCGGGTAGACATTTTCAGGTAGATCAGGTTCTGGAGTTCGTACTCATATGGCGTTCGGTTTCGGATTCAACAAACAGAAGGTGCTCAGCGCTGCGGAGAAGTATATCCAGCAGGGTAAGACGCAGAATGCCATCGCTGAGTACGAAAAGATCCTGAAGGCAGACTCTAAGGATCTGACGGTCACCAACACGGTGGGCGACCTCTACTCCCGCCTGGGTGAAGTCGATAAAGCGACGGAATGTTTCAAGAGTGTGGGCGATGCGTATGCCAACCAGGGATTCACGGTCAAGGCCATCGCCATGTACAAGAAAATCAGCAAGCTCAAGCCCTCGCTGGAGAGCGTGCTGAAACTGGCGGAACTCTACACCCAGCAGGGACTGTTCAACGATGCGCGGGCCCAGTATTTGCAAGTGGCGGAAGAGTTTCTGAAATCGGGCGAACTGGATAATGCGGTGCGCATCTTCCAGAAAATTCTGGAGATGGATCCGGAAAATACGGCCATGCGCATTCGCCTGGCGGAAGTGTACATTCGCCTGGGCAAGAAAAATGACGCCTGGCAGATTTTCTCGGCTGCCGCGGAAACTTTACGCTCCAAAGGTTCGCTGCCCGCGGCGGAAGAAGTTCTGCAGCGCATGCTCACGCTCGACCCGGGCAACAGCTATGCGCTGCTCATGCGAGGCCGCAACCTGCTCGAAGCGGGCGATGCGGAAGCGGCGATTGAATCACTGCAGAAAGTTTCCGATCTCGACTCCAATCCGGACGGGCTGCGCGACCTGCTCAAGGCTTATTTGAAGACCGGCCGGCTCTCGGATGCGGGAACCCTGGCCACAAAGCTACAGTCTGTGCACAACGATCTGAGCGCCATCTCAAGCTTTGCCGACGCGCTGATGCAGTCGGGCCAGTACGAGAATGCGCTGCAGGTCTACGAGCAACATGCGGACCGGCTGCTGGCGGAGGATTCGGAAAAAGTTCTGAAACATCTGCATTCCATCATCGGGCATGTGCGCGACAATCCGGCATCGCTCGAGAAGCTGCTCGATCTTTTCCAGAAGGCCGGAGAGACCACCCACATTACCGAGGCTCTGGAGTTGCTGGCCCACGCTTCGGTGCAGTCGGGCGACCTGGCGCGGGCACGCGATCTTTATCAGAAGCTGGCGACGGCGGAGCCGGGCAATCCCCTGCACATGAATAATTATCAGCAGGTGGTGAGCCAGCTGGGCGGGCCTTCCGCTACCAAGCTGATTTCGGCGGAAGAGGCGGCGGTAATCGTCGACGAACTGGAAGCCACTTCGCCGTCGATACACCAGCATTATTCCGACGCGATTGCGCTGGCGATTCGCTCCGCGCTCACCGACGCCGAACTTTTCATTTCCTACAACATGCCGGCTAAGGCGATGGGACCGCTCACGGCGGCTCTGCCGCAGGCGCCCAGCGATCTGCGGTTGAACCAGCGTCTGGCTGCGCTGCATACTCGGGCCAACCGCTTTGCCGAGGCCGGGGTGTGCTGCCGCACCTTGCAGAGTGTCTATTCGGAGGCGGGTTATCCGGAAGAAGCTACCCGCTACGGCGAACTCGCTGACCGCTATGAAGAGCGTTCAGCGCCCACAACTCATGCGGATGCGGTCGCGGTCGATGAAGTTTCGATCGTGCCAGCAGAAGAAGATCTAGCGGCCGCCGAGGTGGCCTCCTCTCCGTGGCCTGCAGCGCAGGCTGAAGCCGGGGAAGAAAACGAATTTGCTGTCCACGCGGCTCCGCCCGAGCAAGGCCTGGAAGAATCGAGCACTGGGCCGGCAGAGATCGATCTCTCCTCGGAGTGGGATGATTCGGTGACGGTTGAGGCCGAGGCTCCAGCGGCTGACGCAGGGCAAATCGAGATTACCGATGCGGTCGGCGACCACGATGTGCCTGCCGCAAGGCACGCGGCAGCCCGGGGTGGGGAAGAGGCTGAGCCGGAAAAGACCCACGAGACGGTCGAAGAGATTCGTTTTTATCTCGAGCACGGAATGCCCGAGCAGGCGGCGTCAGCTTTCGAGAAGCTTCAGACTCTGACCACCGACGAAGCAATTCTGTCTCCGATTGAAAGGGAAATCCAGGCGGCGTCGCAACACAGCGCTGAAGTTGCAGAAGTAACTCCGGTTGAATCCATCTCAGAATTCGCGACGGAGCAGCCTGGTTTTGAGCCCGTCACGGATGAGTTTGCAGGGGCTTCTGAGGAAATTGCGGAAGTCGCCGAGCCCGAGGCTGAGGAACCGCCGGCAGCAGTGGTCGAAACTCACTCCCGGCCGGCTGCGCATGTTGAGCATCGTCCTGCCGAGCATCGTCCTGCCGAGCATCGCCCCGTCGAAGCTGGTCCCGTCGAGCCTCGTCCCGTCGAGCCTGGTCCCGTCGAGCCTGGTCCGATCGAGGCGGCTGCCGCCGAGGCGCCTGCGAAGCCAGGAGTGCTGCAGGAGTTCGTTTCCGATCTTGAATCTTCGCTGGGCGAAACCTTTCTTCCGGGAGCGGTCCCACACGCGGCCGAGCCCAAGGTTGAACATGCTTCGACGTCGCCGTATAAATCCGATCATAATCGGCCGGAACTTGAGCCCATCGGAAATGCCGCGCCCACCAGCTTTGGCATTCCTGAGCCGATGGGCCAGTTTGTCGCCGATCTGGAATCCTCTCTTGGAGAGGACTTCCTGAAGGGAGCCCCGGTACCCGAAGCAGAGACAGCGGAAGCCGTGGCCCAAGTTGAGGCTCCGGTTGCCGCAGCTTCTGCGCCGCAGTGGCCGGGGCCCACAAGCGTAGCGGCGCCGCCCGCCGGTGTTCCGGTTGCCGCCGCCGCCGCTGCAGCTTCCGGCGCCGCTTCAATTTCTCCACAGGCACCGCAAAAATCTCATATTCCTCCGGTGATGCCGAGCGCGCCGGCGGCCGCCAAGTCTTCTCCCTTCAGCGAAGATGCGGGCGTCGATCTGGCGGAGATGTTTGGAGAGCTTAAGCACGATCTGGAAGTGGGCGCTTCTACCACCGAAGAAGATCCGGAGACCCATTACAATCTGGGCATCGCTTTCCGCGAGATGGGCCTGCTCGACGAAGCCATTGGCGAGTTGCAGAAAACCTGCCAGGCGGTGGAACGCGGGCATAGCTTCCCGCAGGTCATGCAGACTTATACCTGGCTGGCGCAATGCTTCCTCGACAAGGGCATTCCCCAGGCGGCAATTCGCTGGTACGACAAGGCTCTCAATGTTCCGGGCATTGACGAAGAAACCCGTACGGCTCTGCACTACGAACTGGCTGCCGCCTACGAAAGCGCCAGCGACAAACCCGCCGCCCTCAAGCACTTCATGGAGGTTTACGGGCGCAACATCGATTATCGCGATGTGGCCGAGCGCATTAAGCCCCTGAAGTCGTAAAATAGCCGGATGCGTTGTGTGCCTAACTTTTTCGTCCGGCGCTCGATAACTGCCCGCTCTGGATTATTTCTCCGCTGTTCCCCAGCCACGCGACGACGGAGAATCAATTGACCAGCGACCCTAAATTGCCGGTTGGGCAAGCACCTTCGCCACCCGCGCCGCTGGAAGGGAGCACTACAGTTCTGGATCGGCCAGCCTCCGTGCCCGCGCCCGAGCCGCAGCAGGCATTGCAGCTGTGGCTGCACCGGACCTCGGTTTTTCTTTTCGTGCTGCTCAGCGCAGTGGCCGGCGTGCTGCTGGTGATTTTGCCCTGGACGCCGGAGTGGACGGACAACTACCTTTTGCTTTCGTTCCCCTGGCTTCGTACTTTTGTGTCGACCGGCTTTTTCCGCGGACTGTGCAGCGGCCTGGGAATACTCGACATCTGGATTGGCTTTTGGGAAGCCCTGCACTACCACGAATATTATTAATGAGACGTAGCCAGGCCGCGGTTGCAGCAGGCCGGCCCGGTTTCAAAAAAACTCTGAATTCGATAGCACTTTATCTCCGAACAGGATTTCCGAACGCGAAGCTGGCATGAACGACAAACTAAAACCCGCTCCGGTGGCATACGAAAACACATCCTTCCTGAACAGCCCTGACGGACGGATTCTGCGAATTCTGGCCGAGTATCAGGAACCGTTGGCGCGCTTTCGGCGCGAACAGATTCAGGATACGGTTGTCTTTTTCGGTTCGGCACGGTTCCAGGGAATCGAGGCCGCACGCAAACATTTGGCTGACGCCAAAAAAAATAGCGCGAATATCGCCGGCGCGCAGCAGGAAAAAAAAATGAAGAGCGCCACCGCCGCCGTGGACATGGCGCGTTACTACGAAGAGGCGCGGCGGCTGGCATTTCTGCTTACGGAATGGTCGATTCAGATTCCGGCGCGCCGCCGCCGTTTCGTGGTCACCACTGGCGGGGGTCCGGGCATCATGGAAGCGGCCAACCTTGGGGCTCACGAAGCCGGAGGTAAAAGCATTGGCCTCAACATCAATTTGCCCTTCGAACAGAATCCAAACTCTTACATCACGCCCGCGCTGAACTTCGAGTTTCACTATTTCTTCATGCGCAAGTTCTGGTTCGCCTACCTGGCCAAGGCTCTGGTGATTTTTCCCGGCGGCTTCGGGACCATCGACGAACTGTTCGAGATCCTCACCCTGGCCCAGACGGACAAACTCGCGAAGAAAATTCTGGTGGTCATTTACGGCAGCGAGTACTGGCACCGCATCATGAACTTCCAGGCCTTCGTCGACGCCGGCACGGTTTCCGCGGACGATCTCAACCTGTTCAAATTCGTGGATACGCCCGAAGACGCATTCGCCTTTCTGCGCGAAGGCCTGACCGCATACCATCTGGGGGGCGCGCCGAAGAAGGAAAAGGAACAGGAAGTTTTGCCGGAAATCGCGAAGACCCGGCCATAATCCGCAATTTGAATTGCCTGGGGCTCGCGACTTGAAAGCTGATGGCTGAGAGCTGCCTTCTCTACTACATCACAGACCGCACCGCCTTCCAGGGAGACGAGCGCATCCGGCGCCGGCGACTGCTGGAAAAAATTGCGGAAGCGGCAAGGCACGGGGTCGACTACATCCAGCTTCGGGAAAAAGATTTATGCGCGCGCGAACTTGAATCGCTGGCCCGCGACGCGATGGGCATCCTTCACAGGCAATCTAAGAGTGCAACGGCTCTGTTGATCAATTCCCGCACCGACGTCGCGATGGCAGTAGCTGCCGATGGAGTGCATCTTCCGGCCGACGATATCTCGTCAACGGAGGCTCGAAGCGCCTGGCGTGAGGCGAGAGCGCGCGCGAACTCTCCGCGAGAGATAGTGGTCTCGGTCTCCTGTCACTCGCCAGGAGAAGTCGCACGGGCAGCGGGCAACCACGCCAGCCTGGCGCTGTTCGCCCCCATCTTCGAAAAAAGAGACGCGCCGAAAACCGTGGCGGCAGGGTTGGACTCTCTGCGCGAAGCCTGCGGTGAAAAAATTCCTGTGATTGCGTTAGGGGGGGTGAACCTGGAGAATGCGGCTTCCTGCATGAGCGCCGGAGCCTCCGGCATCGCCGCGATCCGGCTGTTTCAGGAACACGATATAGGCGCGGTGGTGCGGCGGCTGCGAAGCTGAATGCGAATCGGACGAGAGCGAGAAAGAAAGCCACACTGCAATCGCAGTGTGGCTCTTTATTTTGCCAACAATGTTTTTCCAACAACGTTGTTGGACAACAGCGAACTATTGAGGCGGAGCAGTGGGCGTAGCCGGAGTGCTGGCTGTGACTTCGGGCACGAGCGCGGTCACCGCCACGGGGTTGATCTTCACCGTGGCCAGTATCTTCTCCAGCCGCTTGAAGACTTCATCACGATCCACATGTTTGCCACCCTCGTCGGTCTCGGCGCCGGTGGTCGCAACCTTGAGAGCGAACTCGTAGCACGCACCGTTTTCGAAGACGTGATAGTACCTCGACGCTTCCTTGCCACTTCCTGCGTTGGCGATGGTTTCGTTGGACTGCAATTCCATGTCGCCAATCAGCAGCTTCGACGCAGGCGAAAGCGCCTGAGTTGTGGCATCGGCGGGGGTGGGAGTATCAGTCTGTGGAACTGGGAATTCTTCGCACTGCTCAGCAGAGAGCGATTTGTTGACACTGACATTGAACAGAGCCGAGGCCAGATCAGTTTTGGCATAAACACCCTCCGGAACCATTACTGCCGCGATGGCAATTCCGCCGGGTTGCGCGAAGTCCATGGCATTGGGGCTGGAGGCGACCAGTGCATTGGCCGCGTCTCCGGTCTTGAGCGTGTACTTGCGCGGATACTGGAACGAAACGCCTGAAGTCTTGTCGGCGTAGGTAACGGTGGGCGCTCTGCGAACCACTCTTTTGTGCGCTGGCTTGGCGGCGGTCTGGGTTGTGGGCGCCGGCAGCGGGGTTGTAACGGCGACTGTGGCGGGCACGAGCGCCGCCTGAGCCGGCGTCTGAGTGGTTGCGTCATTAGTCTTTGGTTTGTCGCTGGAGCATCCCACCGCCAACGAACAGACAATCAAAATGGCGGCGAACACCAGCGGGCTGGCGGTGGTTCCGAGATTGATTTTGCCCCAGGCAACGGAATCGAATCCTGCGCGGTTTGTGCGAACTGAGTTGATACGGGTCATGTTGTCACCTCCTGCTGCTGAGCAGCACAAGGGACGATGCACCGGGAAGGCCAGTTGCAAGCCCTCTGATTTGACAGGGCTTAGGACGAGAGTTACGCGAGCGTACCGTCGACTAAAGGATACGCTGTGGGCTGCGCGACACATCCGTTATGCTTGAGCGTGCTTGACATGGTGACGACTCTCTACAGGCCGCTTTCAGTCGAATTGCTTGCGAAACAGCGAGAGCTGCTCCCGCATTTCTGTAACTTCTCTTCGCAGCTCCGCCACGTCGCTTTCGAGGCGAGCAACCCGGTCGCGGCCGGCGGAAGGTGCGTCTGTTTCTTGCAGGTACGACGGTTCGGCGGGAGGCGCGTTCCCCGAAAGCAAGTGCATGTAACGCGACTCCTTGGTTCCCGGCTGGCGCGGCAACACTGCAACCAACGGCGCCTCGCGCTGGCTGAGCCGGTCCAGGGTGGCATTCACGTCCTCCAGCGCTTCGAATCGATACATGCGTTCGGTCCGGCCCCGGAGTTCTCCTGGAGTCTGCGGCCCGCGCAGCAAGAGCACGCAGAGAATCGCGATCTCCCTCCGGTCAAAATTAAAAACTTCCTGCAAGCGGTGCTCGTATTTCGTTACCCGGCTATCGGCGCCGCTGCCCGGTCCCGCCAGGCGCTGCGCCTGCAACGAGTCAAGCGCGGCACGCACCGTTTCCTCATCGAGCGCCATCACCGGATCGCGATTGTTTTTCTGATTGCACGCGTTCACCAGGGCGTTGAGCGACAGAGGATAGTAATCCGGAGTAGTAATATCCTTTTCGATCAGAGCACCCAGCACACGAACTTCGACGTCGCTCAGAGGATTCACGCGCACCTCATTCCGGGGTTTCCGCGTGAAAATTGTACTGCACCGGCGCCAAGCGATGGGCACGATATGCTAGGTGCGGACGAAACTGACAGTGACACGACTGGTCTTGCACTACGCGCTGAATCCGCTGGCTGCGCTGATGATTGCGCATGGATTGCCATGGCTGCTGAAATTCATGAAGCCGGTAGCAGCGGTGGCGGCGCTGATTTGCCTGCAGATATGGTTTCCGCAAAGCTGGCTGGCATCACTGGGACTGCGGCGGGTGGAACAGTTTGGCGGAAGGTTGGCGGCTCGCAAAAACCTAAGCGTATGCCTGGTTGGCCTTTCGCTGTTTTTGATTCGAGCCGCATGCGTTCTATTTTCCGGCGTGCCTTTGCCGCGCTATCACGACGAGTTCAGCTACCTGCTGGCGGCTGACACGTTCGCGCACGGGCGATTGACCAACCCTCCACACCCGATGTGGATGCATTTCGAGACCTATCACGTAATCTGGCACCCGACTTACATGTCGATGTACCCGCCCGGGGAGGGCCTGATTCTGGCTCTCGGACAAGTGTTGGGAAGTGCATGGATCGGACAACTGATCGCCGCGTCGCTGATGTGCGCAGCCCTATGCTGGATGCTTCAAGGTTGGATTTCTCCGCGCTGGGCGCTGCTCGGGGCAGTGCTGGTGGCGGCTCGTCTCGGTCTTCTGAGCTACTGGACCAACGGATATTGGTGCGCATGCCTTCCCGCGCTGGGCGGAGCGCTGGTGCTTGGAGCATTGCCCCGGATCAAACACCACAGGCGCTGGCGCGATGCCGCAATCATGGCAGTGGGGTTGTTCCTCCTCGCCAACACACGTCCTTATGAAGGGTTGATGCTCAGCCTGGGTGCGGCTCTGGCTCTCGCGGCGTGGATGTTCGGTAAGCGCCGGCCGGCGGCAAACATTTCGCTGGCAAGAGTTGTGCTGCCGGTGGTGCTGACCCTGGCTCCGCTCGCGGCGTGGACCGGCTATTACTACTACCGCGTGACCGGCAGCCCGTTTCGCATGACATACGAAGTGAATCGCGCTACCTACGCGATGGGACGCTATTTCATCTGGCAATCGCCGGAGCCGCAGAAAACCTACAACAACGCGACCATGAAGGCCTACTACGAACGAGAGTTGCAGGAAGCCAGCGAAAGCCAGACGCTCAAAGGATTCGTTCGGCGAGCCCGGGTGAAGCTCTATTATTTCCGGATCAATTTCCTGATTGCGCCCCTGCCGTTTGTGCTGATCGCGTTGCCCTGCGCCGCGCGGGACCGGCGATTGCGCGTCCCGTGGATGATCGGCGGGATTTTTGCCGCGGGGCTGGCGATTGAAAACTGGTTTTTGCCTCATTATTTTGCGCCAGCCGTGGCCTTGCTCTATCTGATCCTGATGCAATGCATGCGGCATCTATGCTGGTTTCGCTGGCGCGGGCGGGCGGTGGGTACGGCTTTCGTGCGCGCGGTTTGTGTGGTGTATGTGGGAACGGTAGTTCTGCGAATCGCGCTGGCCGCGGCTCAGATCCATCCTGAACGGGAATTTCAACATGGAGATCTTGATCGCGAATCGATCGTGCAGCGGTTAGATGCGCTTCCCGGCCGGCATGTGGTGCTGGTCCGTTACACGCCTGACTTTGATCTGGATCGCGAGTGGGTGTACAACCGCAGCGACATTGATGCTTCAAAAATCGTGTGGGCGCGCGATCTGGGTTCAGAGAAAAACCAAGAGTTGCTTTCGTATTATCGTGGCCGGCAATTCTGGTCGGTAGAAGGCGACGATGCTCCGCCGCGGCTGGAGCCTTATGCAGGAGCGAGATGAGAAGCGTTTCCGGGGCTCGGCGGCAAAGGTTTGATTTCCTTGATATAGTTCCCGAGGAGCAAAAATGCGGCTGCTACTGAACTGGGTTCTGAGCGCATTGGCGGTGTGGATCGTCGCGCGGGTGGTGCCGGGAATTTATGTAAACGGGCCCATCGCAGCCCTGATTGCCGCGCTGGTCATCGGCTTCATCAATGCAACCATCGGACTGCTTCTGAAAATTCTTACGTTTCCGCTGACGCTGGTTACGCTGGGACTTTTCTGGTTCGTGATTAACGCTTTCATGCTGAAACTGGCGTCAGCCCTGCTCTCGCCGGGATTTCGAGTGCACGGATTCATGGCTGCGTTTCTGGGCGCAATCCTGCTGAGCCTGGTGAACCTGATGCTGAAATGGCTGGTGCACCCCTCGCATGATCGTGGCTAGAATTTGCTAATCTGTAGTGAACCGCATGGCAACCGCGCATTCGCATTTTCAGCAGCCTGGTGACTCATCTGCAATCGAGCCGGTTCTGGTTTCGATTCACGCCGCCTGGTTTTTGATGGGCTCGGCTTCCGGCCAGGATTGCGAACGCCCCGTCCATCGTGTTTGGCTCGATGCTTTTTTGCTGGCTTCCACCCAGGTCACGAACGCGGAATACGAACGCTTCCTGAACGCAAACTTTTCGAACTCAAGCCTGAACGCAAGCGGGTCAGCTTTGCCGCCCTTCTGGAATGATGCGGATTTCGATGATCCGCAACAGCCGGTGGCAGGCGTCTGCTGGTATGACGCAGAA
The DNA here is from genome assembly GCA_963756015.1 of uncultured Acidobacteriota bacterium. Taxonomy (GTDB): domain Bacteria; phylum Acidobacteriota; class Terriglobia; order Terriglobales; family Acidobacteriaceae; genus Sulfotelmatobacter. The sequence continues at coordinate 3,206,588 of CAVWMB010000006.1, read as the reverse complement.
CAATATTGCCAATGGCTGGCAGCGCAAACCGGACGCCCCTACCGGCTTCCCACCGAAGCGGAGTGGGAGCGAGCCGCTCGCGGCGACTTCGAGCAGCGGGATTTCCCCTGGGGAAATGAGCCACCGCAGTCTCTTCCGGATTACGCGACGCGATGGCAAAGCGGCCCGGAGGCGGTAGCTCGCTACGAACCCAACGCTTTCGGCCTCTATGACATTTGCGACAACGTTCACGAGTGGTGCAGCGACTGGTACGATGCCAACTACTACGCGGTTTCACCGGATCATAATCCGCGCGGGCCGGAACGCGGCCAGCGCAAGAGTTCGCGCGGCGGATCATGGCGGCATCATGTGAAAGTGGCACGCTGCTCCGCCCGCTCCAGCATTCCTCCGGACTTTCACTACGCCGACTACGGCTTCCGCGTGGCTTGCGGCGAATAAGGTTTGTCAGTGGAAAAGGTTTGTCAGTGGAAGTTGATGCTTTGAACATCGTCGATTGAAAGATCGTCGATTCCGCTTTTCATTGTTGAGCGCACGATTACAAAATTACGAACCTCCTATGTTTCGCGACGACCTTCTCCGCGGCAAGCGCATTCTGATCACCGGCGGCGGCACCGGGCTGGGTAAAGCCATGGCACACCGGTTTCTGCAACTGGGCGCGACGGTTTATATTTGCGGCCGGCGGGAAGAAGTCCTTCAAAAAACCGCCGCGGAGCTGGCGGCCGCGACCAAAGGCTCCATCCAGGGACTGCGTTGCGATGTCCGCCATCTGGAGGCAGTCGAGGCCATGATCGACAGCATCTGGAAAGATGGTGCGCTGGATATACTTGTCAATAACGCCGCGGGAAATTTCATCGCGCGCACGGAGGAACTTTCTTACCGGGCCTTCGACGCGGTGATCGGCATCGTGCTGCTCGGCACGCTGCACGCCACTATGGCTTGCGGCCGGCGCTGGCTCAAAGTTGCACATCCCGGCACCGTGCTGAGTATTTCGGCAACCTATGCTCCGGTGGGTTCGGCCTACGTTGTCCCTTCCGCGGTTTCAAAGGCCGGAGTGGAGGCGCTGACGCGCAGCCTGGCGGTTGAGTGGGGCAATCGCGGCATTCGCATGAACGCCATCGCACCCGGCCCGATTCCCACGCAAGGCGCATTCTCGCGCGTGCTGCCGCGACCGGAACTGGAATCGCTGGCGCTCGATCGCAATCCGCTGCATCGTTTTGGCACGAAAGAAGAGTTGGCGAACCTGGCCGCGTTTCTGGTGAGCGACGGCTCCGCCTACATCAACGGAGAAGTGATTCGCATGGATGGCGGAGAATTTCTTCAAGGTGTGGGTGAATTCAGCAACCTGGGGCGCGCGTTAACCAATGAAGATTGGGAATCGCTGAAGCCGCGAAAAAAATCTTAGCAAGTGCTTTCGTCTGCCACGCCCTCAACCAAAGTGTCGACCTTCTGAGTGGAGTCCAAACTCGAGGTGCGGCATCCAAACTAAGCATGGAGGTAGACTCATGCACGTAATTCTTGGAGCAAGCGGCAATACTGGACACGTTGTGGCCAGAAATCTTCTTGACGGCGGCCAAAAAGTTCGCGTCGTTGGCAGAAATGCGGCTCACCTGCAATTTCTCGCGCAAAAAGGCGCTGAAGTATTTGTAGGCGATATCACCGATCTTCCGGCTCTGCAAAAGGCTTTCGAGCAGGCCGACTCAGCCTATGTAATGATTCCGCCCGAACCAACCAGTAACGACTTCCGTGCATTTCAGGATCGTGCGAGCGATGCGATTGCCGGCGCGCTGCAAAATGCCAGAGTCAAACATGTTGTCTCTCTCAGTAGCATTGGAGCCGAGAAGACCGCTGGCACCGGGCCCGTGGTCGGTCTGCACAACCTCGAGCAAAAGCTCAACCGGATCAAGCAGGCGAACGTGCTTCATCTGCGGCCGGGCTCTTTTATGGAAAACACCTTGCCGCTGGCTGGAGCGATTCGCAAGATGGGCTCTGCCGTCGGCTTGGTTCGCCCCGAACTGAAGCTTCCGATGATTGCCACCTGCGACATCGGCAAAGCCGCCGCCGAGGCTCTGTTGCGCCTCGACTTTCAAGGCAAGCAAACCCGCGAACTGCACGGACAGCGCGATCTTGACTACGTCGAAGTTGCCAAGATCATTGGCAACGCAATCGCGAAGCCCGATCTCAAATACATCCAGCTATCGCCGGATCAGGTTCGAGGCGCCATGGTTCAAATGGGCATGTCGGACAACGTCGCCGGACTTCTGGTGGAGATGACAGGCGCGCTCAACACAGGACAAATGCGGGCGTTGGAACCGCGTACCGCGCAGAATACAACCACCACGACCTACGAGAATTTCGTTGCCGAGTTTTTCGTACCGGCCTACCAACAACAAGTAGCGGCCTAGCCGAAGAAACACATAATTAAAAACGAAAAGGCCACGCTCATTCGGCTGAACGTGGCCTTTTGCTGATATTCGAATGGCGGCTACCGGCGTCCGAGCGCCTCGGTCTTTCTCATGGTGCGGACCACGATGTGAGCCAGGCTCTCGGCCACGGCAACATCGCCTTCGTCAAAATTAAACGGCGCGGACGCGAAAATCATCAGCAGTCCCAAGGTGTCGCGCTCGTAGCGAACCGGCGCGGCCAGAATCGAGCGCACGCCCAAGCGGCGGCAGGTTGGCAAATCCACGCGGGGATCGTTCTCCGCGTCATCGCAGCGCAAAGTTTTTCCTTCGCGAAAGCATTCGCCCGAGAGTCCGGAATTGACGTCGAGGCGTGTGCCCAGCGGGGGCGCGCTATTGCCGACGCTGGCGCGGCACAATACCTCATTTTTATGCAGAAGGCCGATGGCCGCGCTGGTTCCACGCGTAAGCGCTCGCGCACGTTCGCCAATCATTCGCAAGGCTGCGGCCAGGTCGGTGCCCAGTGAATTGAACTCGTATTGCACGGTCGCGGATGCAGCGTGTCCGTCCCCGTTCCCGGCCGATCCATTTCTGCCCGAATCTGTTTCCGCTTCCAGACTGATCGCCAGGTGACCTGGATCTGCGCCGGCAAGTTTTGCTCCCGCGCCCCAACCCCACGCCCCTCCCAACGTAACCTTTGGCGCAGTCCGGCTGGGAGCGCCGGCATTAATCGCCAGCCATTCGTTCAACCGGCGCCGAGCGTCTTTCGGAAGGTCGGAGAAGCGCACACCGGCGCGCCCTAACGCATCCGCCCATGCAATGTAGCCGGTGGTTTCCATGTGCACAGCGGGTTCTGAAAGATCAACGGCCAGGCGGACGCGACGGTCGCGCTCAGGGAGCTTGCCCTCGGCACGCGATGGGTCAAGGGAACTTCCGGTCTGCATCGACAAACCGTCCTCACTCAAATCCAAAATCATGCCGCCGGTCACGCCATCGAAGCTGGCGAAAGCGGGCGCGTGCACCAGTTGGCGCAGAGTCCGCCGGCGCTCGGCAGCGACTTGTTGATTTGCATCCATACTTTGCCTGAGAAGAAATGATGGGATTGTCGCGCAAAGGAAAAAAGTGTTAGCGCAGGTTCCCCCGCTCGGCAGCATAGGCAAGGCTAGGCCGCGGCCAAATATACGTAGCGAAGAATAAAGAGGATGGTGAGGATCCAAATCAGGGCGTTCACTTCGCGAACCCTGCCGGCCGCGATTTTCACCACGGTAAAGGAGATGAGACCGAGGCTGAGGCCGGTCGCGATACTGAACGTGAGTGGCGTGGCCAGCATGGTAATGAAGGCGGGCACTGCCTCACTGAAATCCGGCCAGGCGATCTGAGCGATGGATTGGGTCATCAACACGCCGACCAAAATCAATGCAGGCGCAGTAGCGTAGGCTGGAATTGCAGTAGCGAGCGGCGAGCAAAAAGTAGCGAGCAGGAAAAGCGCAGCCACGGCGAGATTGCTGAAACCGGTGCGAGCGCCAGCCGCGACTCCCGCGGCGCTCTCGATGTAACTCGTCACGGTTGAGGTTCCGGTGAGCGCGCCAAACACAGTTCCCACGGCATCGGCCATCAGCACCCGGCCGACTCGTGGAATTTTGCCATCCTTAACGAAGCCGCCCTGCTCGCAAACTCCCACGAGCGTGCCGACGTTGTCGAAGAGATCCACAAACAAGAAAGCGAAGAGGATTTCGAGCAAACCGAGATGGCTGGCCCCGCGAAAATCCAGTTTCAAAAATGTGGACGAGGGATGGGGCATGGCAAAGATTGCGGTCGGCCAGTTTGCGAGTCCGCGAAGAATCCCAAGCAGAGCCGTGCCAAAAATTCCGATCAGGATGGCTCCGTGAATTTTTCGCGACATCAAAATCAGGGTCAGGACGAGGCCAAAGCAGGCAGTCTGCACTTCTTTATCGGCAAAGCTGCCCAGTCCCACATAGGTTGCGGGATTCGCCACGACCAGCTTGGCATTTCGCAGTCCGACAAAAGCGATGAACATACCGATTCCCGCGGCTGTCGAGTGCTTCAGGCAATCGGGTATGCCATTGACAATCTGTTCTCGAACTCGCGTAACCGTGAGGACAAGGAAAAGAACTCCCGAACAAAACACCACCGCGAGTGCGGTTTGCCAGGGGATGTGCATGGAGAGGCAAACGGAATAGGTGAAATAGGCATTCAGCGACATTCCTGGTGCCAAGGCAATCGGATAGTTCGCATACAGTCCCATCACCAGGGTGGCCACCGCGGCCGAAATGCAGGTGGCAAAGACCACACCATCTGCCGGCATTCCCGCCTGGGAAAGAATTTGCGGATTCACCACAATGATGTACGCCATGGTGACGAAGGTGGTGACGCCGCCAAGCATCTCCTGCTTGATGGAAGTCTGGTTCTCGGTGAGCTTGAAGTAGCGATCGATCAAAGCTTCTCCTTGGACTGGGGCTGACGCAGTCGCGAACAAACTCAGTACTCTATTTTGTTGGGTAGGGCTTGCCAGGCGCGAAACGCCGCCAAGGCCTGTTCGCGCATGATTTGAATCATGGGAATCTTACGCTGCGCATGCGGCTGTGCGAGTTCACGATAGATCAGGGAATCGTCGAAGCCGATTTTCGATGCATCGGCATCGGCATTGGCAAAATAAACGCGCGACAGGCGAGCCCAGTAGATGGCTCCCAGGCACATGGGGCAAGGTTCACACGAGGAATAAATTTCGCAACCTTCAAGATCGAAAGCGCCGAGCTTCTTGCAGGCTTCGCGGATGGCGACCACTTCGGCGTGCGCAGTAGGATCGTTGGTTGAAGTGACCTGATTCGCGCCTTCGGCAATAACGGCGCCATCTTTCACAACCACGGCGCCGAACGGCCCACCGCGCCCCGAGTGCACATTCTCGAGCGAGAGTTGAATGGCGCGGGCCATGAAAGGATTGTCCATGAGTTCGCTCTACCTGATCGAAAAGGGTATGCTGGCGCCAGCGCCCGCGAACCCGCAAATCAGTCGACATGGACTCTTTTCGCAGCCGCTTCGCTGAGAAGCGAGTATATGCCGAGAGCCGGAACTTCGTAAAATCTTGCTTGGAGATTCCAGGGCGCGACTGCTTTCGCGAAAGCTGCACCCACTTCGCTTGCCGGCGTCGATCTTGAGGGGAAAAACGTTTTGAGTTTCGAAGCTTTCCAATCCCGGCAAGTGGTTACTCCTGATGGGATTCGGCCGGCGGCCATCCTGGTAAAGGGAGGGCAGATCAGCACAGTGGTTTCTCCCAACGAAGTGCCGGCGCAGGGATGCGAGATTCATGACTTTGGAGAAGCCGCGATTCTTCCCGGTCTGGTCGATTCTCACGTACACATCAATGACCCCGGCCGCGCCGAGTGGGAAGGTTTTGAAACCGCAACGCATGCCGCGGCCGCGGGAGGCTACACGCTGCTGGTGGACATGCCTTTGAATTGCCTTCCCGCAACCAGCACGGTCGCAGCTCTCGAAGCCAAACGCGCAGCCGCGCGGGGACGCTGCCACGTGGATTGGGCGGCGTGGGGCGGGGTGGTCAGCCACAACCAAAGTGATATCGAAGGGCTCGCGGCTGCGGGGGTGAAGGGATTTAAATGTTTTCTGATTGATCCCGGCATCGATGGTTTCACCATGGTGACCGAGTCGCAGTTGCGCGCGGCGTTGCCTCATGTGGCCCGAACCGGCTTGCCGCTGCTGGTGCACGCTGAGCTTTCCGGCCCAATTGACCGCGCAACCGAAGCCCTAGCCGAGGCCGACTGGACGCGCTACTCGACGTATCTTTCGTCGAGGCCGGACGAGGCTGAGTTGTCGGCGATCCGGTTGATGTTATCGTTGTGCCGCGAGTACGGCTTTCGATTGCACATCGTTCATCTTTCGACCAGCTATGCGCTGGAAGAGCTGCGCGCTGCCCGGTCCGAAGGACTACCAGTGAGCGTGGAGACCTGCCCGCACTATTTGCACTTCTCGGCGGAAAGCATTGCCGATGGCGCGACCCTGAGCAAATGTGCGCCGCCAATTCGCAGCAGAGAAAATCGTGAAAGATTATGGCAGGGTCTGCGAGAGGGAGTCATCGATCTGGTGGTGACTGATCATTCTCCATGCGTGCCGGCGATGAAGCGGATCGCCGAAGGCAACTTCCGGAGCGCGTGGGGCGGCATCGCAAGCCTGTCGATCGCTCTGCCTCTGATGTGGACCGAAGCCAGCAGCCGGGGATTCACGTTGCTCGATCTGGTTCGGTGGATGTCGGCTGAACCGGCCCGGCTGGCCGGCTGCGAAGCGAGCAAAGGCCGAATCGCCGCGGGCTACGACGCGGATTTCATTGTGTTCGAACCGGAGCGCGAATTCGTGGTCACAGAAGACAAATTGCATTACCGTCATCCGGTCTCTGCCTACATGGGAGAAAAACTGCGGGGAGTGGTCAAGGCCACTTATCTGCGCGGAAGTCCTGTCTTTGCCGATGGAACTTTCCCCAGCGAACCGGGCGGCAGGGAATATGCAGCAAATACGTTTCGCCGAACTTGATAGGCTTTTTGAATTCAGCGCGACAATACTTCCGCTGCCATTTGCGCAGCCGCCTGTCATACACTATGCCATCCGCGGCCGGTGTTTTCTTGCGGGAGCTGCGAGACCGCGCGCTGCAAGCGAATCCGCCGGCGGGAACGAATACTGAATGATGAACAGCAAGCCTATTGTCGGGAAATCGGTGGTGCGCAAGGAGGGTCGCGACAAAGTTACCGGGAAATCCCAGTACGTCGATGACATGGTCCTGCCGAATATGCTCTTCGGCGCCACGGTGCGCAGCCGGATTCCCCGCGGCCGAATCAGAAAGATCACATTTGGTCCCGGAATCCCGTGGGATCAATTCGTAGTAGTCTCCGCCAAAGACATTCCTGGGAAAAATTGCATCGCTTTGATCGGGGATGATCAACCCTGCCTGGCGAGTGATTTCGTCAACCATCCGGAAGAACCGATTTTGCTGCTGGCGCATCCGGACCGACATCTGCTTCCGCGCGCCGTCGAATCGGTATTCGTTGAATACGACGCACTGCCCGCTATCTTCACGCTGGAAGAAAGCGAACGACGCCATGAAATTGTGTGGGGCGAAGACAATATTTTTAAAACCTATTTAATTGAAAAAGGCGATGTCGACGGCGTTTGGGCCAAAGCTGACTTTATTGTGGAAGGCGAATACACGACTGGTGCACAGGAGCAGTTGTACATCGAAAATAATGGGATGATCGCGACGTTCGATGCGGCGCTGGGAGTAACGGTGTGGGGTTCGCTGCAATGTCCCTATTACATTCACAAGGCGCTGATGGCGCTATGTGATCTGCCAGCGGAAAAAGTTCGTGTGGTGCAAATGGAAACCGGGGGCGCTTTCGGCGGGAAGGAAGAATATCCGTCGATGATTGCCGCCCATGCCGCGCTGCTCGCGATTAAATCCGGCAGACCGGTGAAAATTATTTATGACCGCATGGAGGACATGGCCGCGACCACCAAGCGGCACCCTTCGCGCACCCGCCACCGTACGGCCATCAGCAAAGACGGCAAACTTCTTGGGGGAGAAATCGAGTTTACGATTGACGGAGGAGCGTATCTCACTCTCTCGCCAGTGGTGCTTTCCCGCGGAGCAATTCACGCCGGCGGTCCCTATTACTGGCCAAGCATTCGCATCCGGGCAAAAGCGTTTGCCACCAACGCGCCGCCCCATGGCGCTTTCCGCGGCTTCGGAGCGCCGCAGAGTTTGTTTGCCATGGAGCGACAAATGGATCGCATCGCCCAGGTTGTTAGGGTTTCTCCAGTTGAGATTCGCCGCCGTAATTTTCTGCAGCCCGGACAGACAACAACTACGGAGCAGTTGATCCGCGAGCCGATCGATCTTGCAAAGTTGCTGGATCGCGCGTTGGAAGTTTCCGAATATCACTCCAAGAAAAGCCGCTTTGCAAACGAAAATGAGAGCGGTTCCATGAGGAAGGGAGTGGGCATCGCCACATTTCTGCACGGTGCGGGGTTCACCGGCTCGGGCGAACGCTATCTGAGTTCGGTGGTCGGCGTGGAAGGTTGCGCCGATGGCAATGTGCGCGTGCTGGTTTCGAGCACGGAATTCGGCCAGGGGACAAAAACCGTTCTCAGCCAGATTGCGGCTGAAGCTCTGGGCCTGCCGTACGAGAGCGTCAGCATGGCGCAGCCCGACACTCTGGAAGTGCCGAACAGCGGGCCAACGGTTGCCTCGCGCACGGCGATGGTCGTTGGAAAATTGGTGCTGTCGGCGGCGCTCGGAATCAGACAGACCCTGATTTCCTCTGGCCTGCTTGGCGAATCTTATTCTGGAGAAGAATTTCGTTTGGCCTGCCGGCACTACGTTGCGGAGCACGGCGAGTTCCGCTCCTGGTCGCGTTACGATGCGCCCAGCGATATTTTCTGGGACGATGAGAAATATCGAGGCGAGGCCTACGCGGCATTTGCGTGGGCGGTTTACATTGCGGAGGTCACGGTTGATCTGACGACCTATGCGGTGTCGGTGAACGATTTTGTGGCGCTGCAGGAAGTGGGCAAGGTGCTGCACCCGCTGCTCGCCCGAGGACAAATCATCGGAGGCGTGGCCCAGGCGATTGGATTCAGCCTTTACGAAAAGGTGGTCTGGGAAAATGGGCGCATGCAGAATGGACAGATGACCAACTACATCATGCCAACCTCCAGTGACCTGCCGGCGATTCGCGTTTTCTTCGAAGAGTTGGGAAACGTCTACGGCGCGTACGGCGCAAAAGGCATTGGCGAATTGCCGATGGACGGACCGGCGCCGGCGATCGTCAACGCCGTGGAAGATGCGCTCGGAGTACCCTTCAATTCCATTCCGCTGCTTCCGGAAGACATTATGGATGGGCTGACCGCTTGGTCGAAGGAAAGGGCGGCAATCTCCGCCGGCGGACTGCGGTGATGAATTCCTCGAGCCCTGCGCGCACCGCGATTTCATTGACGGTAAACGGCGCGCAGAAAACGGTGCAGGCTTATCCCGTGGAGCGGCTTCTCGACGTGCTGCGCCATCAACTGCAACTGACCGGCGCGAAGGAAGGTTGCGGCGAGGGAGAGTGCGGTTCGTGCGCGGTGCTGCTGGATGGAGTGCTGGTGAACAGCTGTTTGGTGCCGGTGTTGCAAGCTGAAGGCTCAACGGTTCTGACGATCGAAGGACTTGCGACCGGAGAGACGCTGCATGTCTTGCAGCAGGCATTTTTGCAGTACGGCGGCGCGCAGTGCGGCATCTGCACACCCGGAATGATTCTGGCGGCGTTGCATCTGCTGAATGGCAAGCCTGAGCCGACGACGGAGGAAATCCAGGAGGGACTTGCCGGCAATCTTTGCCGGTGCACCGGATATAGCCAGATTATCGATGCTGTGGTTGAGGGCGCGCGCCGGAGAAACACGGGGTGAGATCAGATCCCGCCGATTACGAAATGGTTGCGCCCGGCAGCTTGCAGGGGGTTGTCGCGCTTTTGGCGCGCGAAGAGGGTGTGTGGCTTCCGATTGCCGGCGGCACCGATGTGATGGTGCAATATGCGGCCGGAAAGCTTTCGTCGCGAAAGCTGGTCAGCATCTGGAATCTACCCGAGTTGCGGCGCATTGAAGTTACATCGGAGGAAATTCGGATCGGCGCAGCGTGTACCTATACCGACCTTCGTAAACACGAAATTATTGCAGGCGAGTTTCCTCTGCTGCAGAGTGCAGCGCGATGCACGGGGGAGTTGCCAATCAGAATCGAGGGACAATCGGCGGCAATATCGTGAACGCATCGCCCGCTGCGGATTCGCTACCAGCGCTGCTGGTCCATGATGCGGCATTGGTTTTAGTCTCGGTGCGAGGTGAGCGGCGTGTGCCTTATGCAGATTTTCACACCGGCTATAAGAAGATGCGGCTGGCGAAAGATGAATTAATTCGATCCATCTGCCTGCCGCGGCGATTCTCGAAATATTTCAGTTATGCCCGCAAGGTGGGGGCTCGCAATGCGCAGGCGATTTCGAAAGTGTGCATTGCCGCTCTGGGCGTGCTTGGCGGCGGCGTAATTGAAGAGGCTCGAATCGCAATGGGGAGCGTGGCGCCGGTGCCACTCCGGCTCACGAAGACCGAAGAAATCGTGAGAGGGAAAATTATTGGTTCCGATCTGCTGATGCTGGCGCGCAACTCCGCGAGATCCGAGATTCAACCGATCGATGATATTCGATCGAACGCAAACTATCGCGCGACGGTGGCGGGCAATCTTGTGGCCGAGTTTCTGAGCAGGCTCAAGTCAGCACAGACTGACAGTACGAACAAACATGGGAGCGCAGTGTTGGCGCGATGGAATCGCATGCCCATCGCCGAAGCTGCGCACGCTATTTTTTCCTGTTGCGGGTCCAAAGCCTGGTCGCAGAAAATAGCGGCGCGGCGACCGGTGGTCGACGAGGCTGGGCTGCGGGAGGCGGCGGACCAGACCTGGCGTAATCTCGCGCAATCCGATTGGATCGAAGCGTTTAATTCGCATCCGCGAATTGGCGATTCACGACCCTCGCAGCTTTCTTCCCAACAATCTGTAGAATGGTCGGCGCAGGAGCAACGCCAGGTGGCGGCGGCTGACACCGCCGGAAAGATGGCTCTGGCGGAGGCGAATCGAGAATACGAACGCCGTTTCAACCGGGTGTTCATCGTCTGCGCGAGCGGGAAACCGGTGGAGGAGATTCTCGAGATTCTTCGGCGGCGTCTGAAGAACGACGCAGAAACTGAGCTACAGGAAGCGGCCGAGCAGCAAAGACAAATCATGCAGATCCGGATTGGAAAATGGCTTCAGGAATGAAACGCATCTCGACTCACATTCTTGACACGGCGCGCGGCAAGCCCGCCCAGAATGTGGCCGTGCGTCTGGAGCGGCGGGACGCTTCCGGAGATTGGCAGCTGTTGAACTCGGTGCACACCGACGAAGATGGCCGCTGCCCCCAGTTATTGCCTGATGATTTTGATGTGGGTGCTGGGGTTTATCGTTTGAGTTTTGAGACGGGAAACTATTACGCGCTGCAGAAAATCGAAACCCTTTATCCGGCGGTGGACGTTACTTTTCAGATCCGAAATGGTGAATCGCATTTTCACATCCCGTTGCTGCTAAGCCCGAACGGGTACACAACCTACCGGGGAAGCTGATTTTTCTGGAGGATGGAGCTGAGGCAGTGACTTGGTCAATCCGCGAATGGTTGAACCTGCTGGTGCGCTGGTTTCATGTCTTCGCCGCCATCATGTGGGTCGGCCAAACCTACTATTTCACCTGGCTCGACGGCCAGTTTGGCAGGCTTGCGAAACACGCGCCCGCAGCTGGCACGACTCCGGCGATCTGGATGGTTCACAGCGGCGGCTTCTACACGGTCGACCGACAGAAAACTCTACGAGTGGGTCCGGAGCAAGTTCACTGGTTCCGCTGGGAAGCGTTGATGACCTGGCTGAGCGGATTCGTGTTGCTTATTTTGGTCTACTATTCCAGCTCTGGGCTGATTGATCCCGATGTTGCCGCGATGTCGCAAGCTCGCGGCATCGCGATCGGACTGGCCGCCATGCTGCTCGGCTGGGTGGTCTACGATCTGGTTCTGAGGTCGGCTGTGGGCAGATCCGAAGCCATGTTCGCGGCATTTTCCCTGTGCGCCATTGCGGCGCTGGCCTGGGGATTGATGCATCTGCTCAGCGGACGCGCCGCTTACATTCACGTCGGCGCGGTATTTGGAACCATCATGGCAGCCAACGTTTGGTTTCGAATTCTTCCCGCGCAACGCAAAATGATTGCAGCAGCCGCGGCCGGAGAAACATTTGATCCGTCGCTCAGCGCGCAAGCCAAGTTGCGTTCCAAACACAATACTTTCCTGGCCGTTCCTGTTGTCTTTATCATGCTCAGCAATCACTTTCGCGTGGCAACCTACGGGAACAGGTATGGGTGGGAAGTTCTGGTCGCGCTCGTTCTTGTGGGCTGGGCGGCAGCGAAGGTGATACGTGAAGCATGATGCGCGCACGCGCCACCAGAACTAGAAACCCGTGCCGACCAACGTGATCACAAACCGCGCCCGCGAAGTCATCACTCGATGCGTGAGGCTGGCTTCATTTTCGGAAGATGCGAGCAGCACGCGACGCACCTTCTTGTCCTCGCCGATGCATGATTGCCATCGCGAGATCGCTGGATGGATGGAGCGGTTGGGCGTGCGAATGAGAGTTGATGCCGCGGGAAATTTGCGCGGGATTTATCCGGGCGCAGCCCAATGTTGCCAAACTGCTGATCGGTTCACACCTCGATACCGTCCCCAACGCGGGAGCGTATGACGGGGTTCTGGGAGTGGTGCTGGCGGTCGCGCTGCTCGAAGCCTTGCAGGCGCAGAGACTTCCTTTTGCGGTCGAAGTGGTTGGCTTTTCCGAGGAGGAAGGAGTACGCTTCGGCACTCCGTTCATCGGAAGCCGCGCGCTGGTGGGCAGGCTGGACGAGGAACTTTTGAGTTCGCAGGATGAGCGAGGCGTCCCGGTGCGGCAGGCCATCGAGAAGTTCGGACTGAATGCTGAAGAAATTCCGCAGGCGAAAATTGATGACAGCGCTCTTGCCTATGTTGAGTTTCATATCGAACAAGGGCCGGTTTTGGAGAAACTAAATCTGCCGCTGGCCGCGGTGGAGGCGGTTGCGGGACAGAGCCGTTTGGAATTCACATTCGGCGGCCGGGCAAATCACGCCGGCACGACGCCCATGGATCTTCGCCGTGACGCAATTGCCGGCGCAGCAGAGTGGATCGGTGCGGTGGAACGCGCGGCACAAGCGTCACAAGGCCTGGTCGCGACCGTCGGGAAATTCGAGGCACAGCCGGGAGCGGCAAACGTGATTGCCGGTGAGGCGCGGCTCACGCTTGACGTTCGCCACGGCTCGGACGACATTCGAATTCGCGGCGTCCACGATATGATTCGCCTGGCTCAGGAAATTTCTGCCCGGCGCGGATTATCCGTGCAACAAACGACTTTGTTGAACCAGCCCGCAGTGCCGATGGATCCCTTCCTCACTCGCGAGATCGAACGTGCGATCGAAAAGAGCGGGTGTCAACCACACCGGATGGCGAGCGGCGCGGGCCACGATGCCATGATTTTGGCGGAAAGAATTCCTGCCGGGATGATTTTCCTGCGGACTCCGGGCGGCATCAGCCACGATCCCGCGGAATCGGTCGCGGCTGAAGATATAGAAAAAGCGATTCAATGCGGATTGCATCTTTTCGACCAGCTTGCTGCATCAGCGAACTTCACAAAGGACAACCGTGCATAATCTTGGCCTGACAAGAAGTGCCCAGCAGCCGAACCATCTTTTGTTGACCCCGGACACGTTTGTGCGCACCGCTCTGCCGGGAATGAAAGCGTGCTCCGCGATTGTTCATGCCGGTCCCGCAATGGGCGCGGGTTTTACCGAGTACACCGCAGAATTTGAAGCGCAAGGAGAAATGGGCGGCACCCTGGCGCAACGCTTTATTTATGTGATCGAGGGCCAGGTGAAGGTGGAGTTGCGCGGCAAGGCAGCGGAGCTCGGTCCGCGCGGTTACGCTTTTCTTCCCCAGGGATTGCCTCATCGCGTGGTAGCCGCGAAGGCGAGCCGGGTTGCCGTGATCGAAAAACTTTATCAGTCTTTGGACGCGGTGAATGCGCCCGATCTGATCCTAGCGAACGAGGACTCGGTCGCATCCCATCCTCTGGATGACGATCCTGCTTTGCAAGTGAAGTGCCTGCTTCCCGATGAGCCGAGTTTTGACTTCGCCGTGAACACCATGGTCTATCAACCGGGAGCCGCTTTAAGCGTGGTGGAAATGCATGTGATGGAACACGGGCTGATGATGCTTGAGGGCGGTGGCATTTACCGCCTGGGCGATTGCTGGTATCCGGTGAGCGCGGGAGATTTCATCTGGATGGCGCCGTGGTGCCCGCAGTGGTTTGGAGCAATCGGCAAAGTGCCGGCAAAATATCTCATCTACAAAGACTGGAACCGGCATCCGTTGGCGGGCTCGCGGCGATGAAGCTTGCAATCGACCGCGAGCGGTTGCTTTCGGAAATTGATATTCTGGCTTCCGTTTCTGACGCGGAGGCACCGGCGGTAACCCGAATTGTTTTCACGCCGGCAGACCTCAAAGCGCGCGCCTGGCTGAAATCTCGTTGCGAGGAAGCCGGGCTTGCGGTGCGCGAGGATGCAATTGGAAATACATTCGCCCGCTGGAATGGCGATGATTCGAACGCGGCAGTCGTGGGCACGGGATCGCACATTGACGCCATCCCGAACGCAGGAAAATATGACGGCGTTGTAGGCGTGCTGGGAGGCCTGGAAGCGATACGGGCGCTGCGGCGGAGCGGATTTCGTCCCAGGCATCCGATCGAGTTGCTGGTTTTTACCTCCGAAGAGCCCACGCGCTTCGGCCTTGGATGTATTGGGAGCAGGCTGCTTTCCGGGACGATTTCCGCAGATGCGGCGAGCAAACTTTCGGACAGTGACGGCAGCACGGTCGATGAGGTTCGCTGCGCCGCCGGCTTCACCGGCGAACTCGAACAAGTGAGATTGCCGGAAAACTACTACAAGGCATTCATCGAACTGCACATCGAGCAGGGTCCGCTGCTGGAGCGGCAGCGGGTGAGTCTCGGCATCGTCACGAAAATTGCCGCTCCCGCGAGTTTGCGGATTTTGATCGAAGGATCAGGCGGACATGCCGGTGGTGTTTTGATGCCCGACCGGCATGATGCTTTGTGTGCGGCCAGCGAGTTGATTCTGGCGATTGAGAATGCCGCCCGCAGCAGCGGAGCCATCGATACCGTTGCGACCGTCGGGATCTGCGAGGTATTTCCTGGCGCGGTGAATAGCATTCCGGCCCGGGTCCGTCTTAGTGTGGACGTTCGCGATACCGACATTCAGCGCCGCGATACGGTGATGCGCACGATTGAAGCCAGCCGTCAGTCGATCTCGGCGCAGCGGAAAGTGACGATCCAAAGCGAGTTGCTGAATGCGGACGCGCCGGCTGACAGCGCGCCTGCACTGGTGGAGGCGCTTTCTCAATCCTGCCGCAAGCACGACCTGAGCTTTATGCCCATGGTGAGCCGCGCTTATCACGACTCGCTTTTTATCGCGCGCATCGCACCGGTGGCGATGCTGTTTATCCCGTGCCGGAACGGCTATAGCCATCGTCCCGATGAGTTCGCGGAGCCTGACGACATTGCGCGAGGAACGCTGGTGCTGGCTGAAACTCTCGCGGCCTTGGCCGGATGACCAGCAGCGCTATCTTCCGAGAATGCTATTTTGCTCCGATGGCATCGCGAATCGCGGCATAACCGGGCTTGATCGCCGAGTAGATGAACCGGCAGCGCTCTTTGTAGGGGAGAAAGGCGCTCTTCATGGCGTTGATGGTGATCTTTTCAAAATCTTCCAGGGTGAGTCCAAAGGAATCGGCGGCGGCCTCAAATTCCCGGCTCATTGTCGTGTGGCTCATCAATCGATTGTCGGTGTTCAGGGTCACGCGAAATTTTTCCTGGTAAAGAATTCGGAAAGGATGCTCCGCCAAACTTGGCGTAGCCCCGGTGTGAACGTTGCTCAACAGGCAAATTTCCAAGGGAATGCGTTTGTCGAGAACATATTGCGCCAGGTCGCCCAACTTTACCGCCCTGCCATCGGAAACCGCGATGTCGTCGATCAGCCGCGTCCCGTGCCCGATGCGGTGCGCGCCGCAATATTGAATGGCCTGCCAGATCGATTCTTTTCCGTAGCCTTCGCCGGCGTGAATCGTGATGTTGAAATTCTCGCGCTGAATGTAATGAAATGCGTCGACGTGTTTTTTCGGGGGGTAGCCACCTTCTTCGCCGGCCAGATCGAACCCCACAACTCCGCGAGCCCGGAAATCGACCGCAAGCTCCGCCATTTCAAGCGAGACGTTCATATTGCGCATGGCGCAGATGATCAAACCAGAGGCGATGCCAAAATCCTTGCGCGCCTGTTCCAGCCCTTTCAACACTGCGGAGACGATTTGCTGATGGGTCAAACCCTTCTGGGTATGAAAGACGGGAGCAAAGCGGGTTTCAAAATAAACAATCCCATCGCGGCTCAGGTCTTCGGCCTGCTCGTAGGCAACCCTCTGCAGCGCTTCTTCGGTCTGCATCACGGCAATGGTGTGGGCAAAGCCTTCCAGATATTTTGCCAGGCTGCCTTGATTGGCTCCGCGGAAAAACCATTGGGAAAGTTGGTCGGGGTCGTTGGTGGGAAGGCCCGTGTACTTGACGGCTCGGGCCAATTCAATGATCGTCTGCGGCCGCAGCACGCCATCCAGGTGCTCGTGCAACAGAACCTTGGGAAGTCGCTGCAATAACTGCTTATCAAATTTCATGGAGTGCGGCTCCAGCAAAAGCGGCGTCGTCCAGCGAACGCCTCATCGTAAAAAACTGAGCGTAAAAAAATCATACACCACGATTCGCATCGCGCCGGGCCTGGTCGCTGGTCTGGTTGGGTGTTGTACAATCCAACCCCAATCTGATTTGCGGAAGGACCGGCGAAAAATGGAGCGCAGGGGAATCGCGCCCCCTCCCAGCACGGACTACGGTTTGCGTCGCGAGATTCTCTCGCCGATGGAGACGCTGGCGCAGTCGGTTTCCACCATGGCGCCGACCACCACGCCGGCGGCGACCATCCCGCTGGTTTGCGCTTTGGCGGGCAATGGAACCTGGCTCGCCTACGTGCTGGCAACGGTGGCGATCTTGCTGGTGGCAATGTGCATTGGCCGGTATGCGCGCCACTCAGCCAGCCCGGGGTCGCTCTACACGTATGCTTCGATCACTCTGCCGCCATGGCTGGCCGCGAGCGTGGCGTGGAGTCTGCTGCTGGCTTACGTGGCCACGGGATCGAGCGTGATCGGCGGGTTCTACCACTATGCCAACTTGCTGCTGCGCGATGCTACTGGTCACGTTTACCCGGCCGTATTTTTGGCGACGCTGGTCACCGGCATCTCGATATGGATTGCGTACCGCGACGTAAAAATTTCCGCCCGGCTCATGCTCTGGATCGAGGCCGCCTCGGTAACGGTGATCGTGATCGTGGTGGCGCTGCTGCTGATTCATCAGGGGCGGCATTTGGACCGCGAACAACTGCATCTCCACGGCATGACGGGCAGCGGACTTCGGCTTGGACTGGTGCTGGCGCTATTCAGTTTTGTGGGTTTCGAGAGCGCGACCACGCTGGGCGCGGAGGCGCGCAACCCGCTGAAGACGATTCCGCGCGCGGTCATCGGGAGCGCCATTCTCGCGGGCGTTTTTTTCACCATCTGCGCCTATGCGGAAGTGCTGGGCTTTCATGCGGCCGGCCAGGACCTGGGCGCGAGCCAGGCGCCCATGTATTTGCTGGCGCGCGTGGGAGGCGTGCCGGTTCTGGGATTGTTGATTGATATTGGCGCGCTGGTCAGCCTGTTTGCCGGAACGCTCGCGTGCATCACCGCGGCGGCGCGCGTGTTGTTGCTGATGGCTCATAACGGCCTGGCTCACGGCTCTTTGCGCAACACGCATATTCGAAACCAGACTCCGAGCAGGGCCGTGGTCATCACCGGAATTGCGGCGCTGCTTCCGGTCGCGGTGCTGGCGGCTCGGGGCGCGAGCGGGCTGGATGTTTACGGCTGGCTAGGGTCGCTTGCGACCTACGGCTTTATCGTGGCCTATGCCTTGGTGTGCATCGCGCTGCCCCGCTATTTGCGCGACCATGGCGTCTACCGTTCCGGAGCGCAGATCATTCCCTGGCTGGCTGGCATTGCCATGCTGCTGGCGCTGGTGGGAAATTTATATCCGGTACCAGAAGGGCCGTACGGCAAGCTGCCCTACATCTATCTGGCGTATTTGATGGCGGGATTGCTATGGTTCGTGATTCGCGGGCGCGGCAGAGGCGCGAGGCCTCTGGATTCGAAACCGGAAACGCCACCAGTTGCGGCCCCACGCTAAAAATAATTCACGATAAAAATATTTAATATCACCCAAAGAAAGTTTGACTGGCCGGGCGCTTTCCTTCCGTTCCAAACTCATGTAAATTCGGGCAGTCATTTTGGGGCGGGCAGCGGCAAACTCTGCTGCAAACATCGTTTGAACAATACCGTGGTGGTTATGGCGCTGCCGGGAATCCTGCACGAGTGTACTGACTTGCGCGAGGTCAACGATGCTCAAGCGATATGAACTGGTAGCCTTTCTGTTCGCACTATCACTGGCGATGCCGTTTGCGCCATGCGCTCAGGCCCAACAAACCCTGGGCGGCATCACGGGAACGGTTACCGACAAGACCGGCGGCGTATTGCCGGACACGGTGGTAACCATCATCGGCGACCAGACCGAACTCACGCGCAGCCAAAAGACGAATCCAAACGGCACCTACGATTTTGTCAACCTGCCGATCGGCAGTTACACGCTCACGTTTACACACGATGGGTTTCAAAGCGAAAAAATTCCCTCGATTACCGTGCAGGCCGACCGCACGGCCACAGTCAACGCAACGCTGCCGGTGGGCAAAGTGGGCACCGTAATCGAAGTGGAAGCGGTGCCGATGCTGAATGCGGTCGACACCACGAATGGCTACATTCTGGAGAGAGAACAGATCGATACGGTTCCGCTGCCCACGGGAAGTTTTACGGGGCTGGCCATTCTTTCTCCGGGAGTGAATGCGGAGTTGCCGAACGGCACGGGTGCGAACGCCGGCCTGGGCAACCAGCCGATCTGGGCCAATGGCCAGCGCGATACCAGTAATACTTTTCTTCTGAACGGAGTCGATGCCAGCAATCTTTTTAACGGGAAAAGCACCAGCCAGGTAGCCTCGGCGCGGATTGTGAACAACACCGGCATTGCCGGAGCTTCCAGCACCACTGCGGAAATTGTGCAGAGCACCGCCTCGCCCTATTTGGCCATTGGCCAGGCGCTGCCCACACCTGCGCCGGAGACGGTTCAGGAGTTTCGGGTAAATACCTCAATGTATGACGCGCAACAAGGTTCCACCAGCGGCGCCCACATCGACCTGAGCACCGCTTCAGGCACCAACGCGGTTCATGGCAGCGCATACATTCACCGCGGAACCGATGGCTTGAATGCGGCTCCGTATTTTTACAACCAGGACGCCAACATTCCGAGCAATGAGAAAGTGCCCGAGCTGCACCGCTACACCGCGGGCGCGACGCTTGGCGGTCCTCTGATCAAAGACAGGCTCTTTGGTTTTGCCAGCTACCAGCACATTCATGTTTCCGACCTGGAGATTGGGACTTCGCGCACCGCCGTTCCGTTCGGGCTCACCGACGATCGCAGCGCGCTGGCATTGGCGGGGGTCGCCAACACCAACTTTTTTTCCAGCGTGAGTCCGGTGGTCGGCAGCGCGCCGGGTGACATTGATCCGGTGGCGTTCGCGATGTTGAACTACAAACTGCCGAACGGCCAATATCTGATTCCATCCGCGAATCCGAACTTCACCCCCACCATCAACTTCCCGGAAAATGTCTTTTTGACCCAGCCGGCGTACTTCATCTCGGACCAGGTTGTAACCGATCTCGATTACCTGCCGACCGTGAAAGACAATCTTTCGCTGAAGTATTACTACCAGCACGATCCCACTTCGGCGCCTTTCGGATACTCCTCAGTGGAAGGATTCACGCAACATCTTGACGCGGGCAGCCAGGTCGCATCGCTCACCAACACCCAGTCGATCAAGCCGAACTTGAGCCTCAGCGAGGTGTTCGGTTTCATTCGCGAAAAAGTCTACAGCACGATTGCCCAGCCCTTCACCCCGCAAGCCATGAACATCAATGCGTTCGGTTCTTCGGTTTTTCCGGGAATCACGATTGTCGATGACCTGGGGAATTTTTCGCCTTCCAATACCGAGGGAGCCTTTAATGCGGGACTCAATATTGGGTCGACGGCAGCGTCGCAAGGGGCATTCACGGGAGTTTTTCAGAACCGCTGGATGCCCTCAGTCAATGCGGTTTGGAACCATGGCAAACACACGATTACTCTGGGCGGCAGCTTTTCCTACACTCAGCTCAACGCCCGCGATGAACGAACCAACACGGGCATGATCGGCTTCACTAATTTCGCCAACTTTCTGCAGGGCCTTCCCATCACCTATACCGCCGACGGATTTATTGCCACAACTTTTCTGCAGGGCGACGCCAACCGCTACTATCGCTCGAAAGAATCCGGCATGTATCTTCAGGATAAATTTCAGATCCGCCCTAATCTCAGCGTCAGCGCCGGTCTTCGCTTCGACGACCACGGAGGTATAACGGAAAAGAACGGACGCATTTTCAATTTCGACCCGTCCCGCTACAACTACGACGCAACCACTGACACCATCACGGCCAACGGTTTTATTGTTGCGGGCAACAATCCGCTTTTCCCGACCAGGGGCGTGAGTGACTCGACTCTCACCGGACGCCAGTGGGGTTTGGCTCCCCGCGTCGGCTTGGCTTGGAGTCCAAAAGCGTTCAACGATAAAGTGGTCGTGCGTGCGGGCTGGGGCATGTACTACGATCGCGGCGAGCTTTTCACTTATCTTTCTCCCGGCTTTGCTTCGGGCGTAATTGCGGGCGGACCCTTCGGCGTGAACCAATCTCCGCCGTGGGTCAATTCTCAAAACTGCAGCCCCTACGCGTACTCGTATTGCAGCACGCTGGAGAATCCGTGGGGAGCTGCGCTGGGCGCGCCTCCCAGTGGAAATCCCGCCGATCTGATCGTTCCGAACGCGACGGCGATTTCAACCGGGCTGCCGCTATTTTCCTTCGCCGACTACAACCGCTCCAACAAACTTCCCTACACTCTCAATGAGACGCTGGATATTCAATGGCAGCCACGCAACGACCTTGCCATCGAGATCGGTTACGTGGGCAATCTCGGCCGGCACGAAATCGTTCCCTTGCCGTTCAACCAGGCCCGGATCGCATCGCCTTCCAATCCCATCCGCCCTGGCACGCCGTTTGAGCAGGATTACACCTACGGGTATTCCATCGTGACCGAGAACACGGTGTTTCCGTATCCATCGATCAATCTGCCGAACGGCCAGCCCTACCAGCAAACGTTTGAGGGCGGAAACGTCGATCTTCGCGTTCCCTACATGGGCTATTCCTCTGAATCCGAGTCCTACACGGCCGCCGGCATCTCCGCCTACAATGCGCTGCAGACTCACATCGAAAAGCGTATGAGTCATGGCTTGCAGGTTGGCTTCTCTTACACGTTTTCGCACTCGACGGACGAACAGAGCGCGATGGGATTGTTTTATAACGGAAACAACCCGCTCGATCTGCGCTCCGGATACGGCCTCTCGGACTTCGACCGGAAACACGTGATCAACTTCACTTACACCTACGAGCTGCCGAAGCCTTTTTCCGCCTCGTCTTTCAAGGGCAGGCTTGCCGATGGATGGGCGATCTCCGGTTTAACCGTGTTGCAGAGTGGTCAACCGTATAGCGTCGTGGATTACTCCGGCGCAGTCGGCAGCATCTTCTTCGGAGTGAACGACGGCATCACGAATCCGATCGTCCCGCTCTCCGGTTGCACCCCGCAGCAAGCGCTGACCGGCGCCTCGGGCGCGGGGAGCGTTCCAGCGCTCAACGCCAGTTGCTTCGGTCTGCCCCTGCTGGGTCCCGGAGCTTTGAACGGCGCGATTCCTTCCAATGATCCCTACGAGACCACCTTTATCGACCACGGACAGCGCAATATTTTCCGTCAGAGCTGGCAGCGGCGCGCCGATATCTCGCTCATCAAAATCACGCAGATCACTGAACGTTCCACGCTGAAGTTCAGCTTCGATGTTTTCAATCTGACGAACACCGCGAGCTTTGATATTCCGATTGACGATGTAAGTCAGAACATCAACTTCAACGGCTTCCCGATCGTCGGGCAGGCGGGAGCGACTACTCCGTGCAACCAGGATTTCTCTGCTTTGTACGTCTGTCCAACTCTCAGCGGACTGGGCATCACGAACAAAACTATCGGCAGCCCGAGGCAGATCCAAATGTCGCTGAGCCTCAGCTTTTAATACAACCGCGCCGGGTGAAGAGCTGCATTGGCGTCAATCTTCGCCGATATCTCCTTCGCTAATGTCCTCGTCGCCAATATCTTCGTTCCAGATATCGGGATGGGCTTGAATGTAGGCGCTCATCATAGAGGCGCAGGCTGCGGAATCCAGGTCGATGATGTTAACTCCGAGCGAGCGCAACCACTCGACGCCACCCTGAAAGTTGCGGCTCTCGCCAACAATGACGGTGCCGAAGCCAAACTGGCGTATCAGCCCGCTGCAGTACCAGCAGGGCGCGAGCGTAGTTACCATAATGAGCTTGCGATAGCTGCGCTGGCGTCCGGCTCTGCGAAAAGCATCGGTCTCGCCGTGCATGGAAGGATCGCCATTTTGTACGCGCCGGTTGTGGCCGGCGCCGATGAGTCTGCCGCTCGCGTCAAAAATTGCGGCCCCAATCGGAATGCCGCCTTCTGCCAGCCCCATGCGCGCTTCCGCCAGCGCTACGGCCAGCATCGCGGAATGATCGAGATTGGAAACCGACACGAAGCTCTCCTTCTTTAGATTTGGACTTAAGATTTGGACTTAAGATTTGGGTACCAAGATCGCTGGTCGAAAGCCTCAGATCAGAATGCGAGGGCACCGATCTTCCGCGATTTGCCGCCAACAGTGAAAAATACAGGGATTTGCTCAAATTTAAAAGTAAGGATGGGATCGAGCGCTCAGACCCCATTGTTCCACGGAAAAGTGTGAGGCACAGGGTGTGCGTCAGTTTGAACGATGGCGGGCCCGAGCCCACGCGAGATTCCTCGCCCCGCTGGTAAGAACGCGGGGCTTCGGAATGACGCCAAATCGCGGGTCCGATCTTTCATTTCCAAACCAACCCTCTACCGGTTCACATAAAACGCGACCTTCCCGGGCAGAGGAACATCCAAGACGGAAAGCGCAGACGAGCGGCCTTAGGGCGAAGATTCAACTTCATCGAAAGCAGACGGCTTCATGGCGAAACCAATATTGCTCAGTGTCGATGACGACTCCGATGTTTTGCGGACGATTGAGCGCGACCTGCGCTCGCAGTACGGGGCCGAATACCGCGTGATTGGAAGTGATTCTCCGGCGCGCGCCCTTGATCTTCTCAAGCAGCTCAAGGTTCGCAACGATAACGTGGCGCTCTTGCTGGCCGACCAGCGCATGCCGGGCATGGACGGCGTGGAATTTTTGCAGGAAGGCATGCGTCTGTTTCCGGGGGCGAAGCGCGCTTTGCTCACCGCCTACGCCGACACCAATGCCGCCATCAGCGCCATCAATCAGGCCAACATCAATTATTTTTTTCTGAAGCCCTGGGATCCGCCCGCCGAGCACCTTTATCCGCAGTTGGATGATTTGCTGGATGACTGGCAAGCTTCGTATCACCCCGGGTACGATGGAATCCGCGTGCTGGGCACGCGTTGGTCGCCGCGCTGCTATGAGTTGCGGGACTTTCTGGCGCGAAACCACGTTCCTTATCAGTGGATCGACATTGAGGCTTCAGCCAACGACCCGGAAACCAAACGCCTGGTCGACGCTCTGGGGCCGGGGGCGGCGCAACTTCCGGTGACGCTGTTTCCCGATGGAACGAAGCTTCTCGAAAGCATCCCGACTGAGGTCGCGCAAAAGGTAGGATTGCGGACGCGAGCGCAAACCGACTTCTACGACCTTGCCATAGTCGGCGGCGGGCCGGCTGGTCTTGCGGCGGCCGTGTATGGAGCGTCGGAGGGTCTGCACACCGTAATGATTGAGCGCGAAGCTCCGGGCGGGCAGGCGGGCATGAGTTCGCGGATTGAAAACTACCTGGGATTTCCCATGGGGCTTAGCGGGGGCGATCTGGCGCGCCGGGCGGTGGTGCAGGCGCAACGCTTCGGAGTGGAAATCCTGTCGCCGCAGGAGGCGGTTGCGGTGCGAACCGAGGGAAGTTACCGCATCATCAAGCTGGCCGACGGCAGTGAAATCTCCTGCCACGCGTTGATGATTGCCAGCGGCGTGCAATGGCGGCGGCTTGAGGCTCCGGGCGTCGACCGTCTGCAGGGCGCGGGCATCTACTATGGCGGGGGCGCAACTGAGGCGCTGTCTTGCAAGGGCGAAACAGTCTACGTGGTGGGCGGGGCCAATTCAGCGGGCCAAGCCGCTATGAACTTTGCCCGCTACGCCAAGCGCGTGGTGATTCTGGTGCGCGGGCCTTCTCTGGCGAGCACTATGTCGCAATATCTGATTGACCAGGTCAAGGAAACTCCGAACATTGAGATCTGGGCGCATGGCAGCGTTGCCGAGGCGCATGGCGAAAGTCATCTGGAAGAAATTTCGGTGCTTTGTTCGGATACCAATAAAATCGAGCGGGTACCGGCGAGTTCCATGTTTATTTTTATCGGCGCGATGCCGAGAACCGATTGGCTGGCCGGTATTGTGGAACGCGACGAGCGGGGCTTCATCCTGACCGGTCCCGATCTGATGCACGCGGGCGAACATCCCAAGGAATGGACGCTCGAACGCGATCCATTTTTGCTGGAGACCAATGTTCCGGGTCTGTTCGCGGTCGGGGATGTGCGGCATGGTTCGGTCAAACGCGTAGCCTCGGGAGTTGGCGAAGGTTCGGTGGCGGTTCAGTTCATTCATCAATATTTGAGCAAGGTCTAAATGGTCGACAAATCGGAACTGCTTCGCTTGCCCATATTCGCAGACGTGCCAGACGACCAGATCGACTGGTTCCTCAGCCAATGCCAGGAGGTTCGTCTTGAGGCCGGCGGCACCTATGTGCGACAGGGCGATCCCGCCGATGCCATGTTTGTGGTTCTTGAGGGGCACCTTCAGGCGCGAGGCGATTTTTCCGGCGAGATTGTTACCTTCACGATAAGCCCCGGCGACATTACCGGCCTGCTTCCGTTTTCGAGGATGAAGCAGTTTAAGGTGAGCCTGCGAGCCGAGAGCGACAGCTACGCCCTGCGATTTCCTGCGACGCTGTTTCCGGCGCTGATTCAAAAAATGCCGGAGCTGACCAATCGCCTGGTGGGGCTGATGTCCGACAGGATCCGCGAAACTACGCGGATCGAACAGCAGCGGGACCGTTTGGCGGGTCTGGGAAAGCTTTCGGCGGGGCTGGCGCACGAACTCAACAATCCAGCCTCCGCGGCCAAGCGCGCGGCCGCGCAGCTGCGCGACATTATTAAGAAGATCAGGAACGCCAGCCTGGAATTGGGAAGGCGCGACCTTACGCCCACGCAAAAAGCGGAAATCGAAAAGCTGGAGAATTTTTTCATCCAGCGCGAGGATCCGCCTCCGGATGCTCTCACCACCAGCGATCTGGAAGAAGAGCTTGATTCTTTGCTGCGCAGTCACGGGCAGAACGATTTGTGGCAACTGGCGGCTGATCTGGCGCGCAAAAGCGTTAAGCCAGAAATGCTGGAATCGCTATTCGCGATTGTCGATGCAGATACCGCCCGGGCGGCGCTGGTGCGCATCGCGGCTTCGGTGGAGATTGCGAACCTTCTGAACGAAATCGAAAGCAGCGCATCGCGAATCTCCGATCTGGTCCGCGCCATCAAGGAATATACCTACATGGACCAGGCGCCGGTGCAGAATGTCGACATCGTAAAAAGCCTGGAGGTCACGCTCACCATCCTGAACCATAAACTGAAGCATGGGGTGGAAGTGCAGCGCAACTACCAGAAAGTTCCTTTTCTGGTGAACTCATTCGGAAGCGAACTCAACCAGGTCTGGACCAATTTGATCGATAACGCCATCGACGCCATGGGAGGCAAGGGTGAGCTGCGAGTTCGAACCTTTCGCGAGGATGGCTGCGTGGTTGTTGAAATTGGAGACAATGGGCCGGGAATCTCTCCTGAGGTTGAGGCGCACATCTTCGAGCCCTTCTTTACCACCAAGGGGGTTGGAGAAGGAACCGGTCTTGGCCTCGATACCGTGCAGCGAATTGTAAAAAAGCACAGAGGAAATATCGAGGTGACTTCGAAGCCCGGAGACACGCGCTTCCAGGTGCGGCTGCCGCTGGCAGAGGTTCCCGCCTGAAGATTCGGGTCGTGGATCGCCGAGGCCCTATTCGAGGTTGAAGGAGCCTTTTAGCGGAAGGTCTCGCGACGAAGATCCCACCAGCACATCGAACGCGCCCGGTTCCGCAACCCAGTCCTTCTTCGCGGTGCTGTAAAAGGCCATCGCGCTCGGGTCTAGCGTGAAACTGACGGTCTTGGTTTCTCCGGGCTCGAGGGTTACGCGGCGAAAGCCTTTCAATTCATCGACGGGACGATCCACGCTTGAATGTCCGTCATGCAGGTAGAGTTCGACTACTTCCGCGCCTGCGCGCGATCCACTGTTGCGGACCTGAAGGCTTACTTCCACCGGCTGGCCAGACGAAACCTTTTCCGGTGAAATCTTCAGATCGCTGTAATCGAATTTGGTATAAGAAAGACCGTAGCCAAAAGGAAAGAGCGGCTCTATTTTGTGTTTGTCGAAATATCTGTAGCCCACATAGATACCTTCCGCGTATTCGACCTGAAGATTTTTGCCGGGGTAATTTCCGTAAGCCGGAGAATCTTTCCACTGCTTCACAAAAGTTACGGGCAGTTTTCCCGATGGATTTGCATCGCCAAAAAGAACATCGGCAATTGCGTTCCCGCCCTCCTGCCCTCCGTACCATAAGTCCAACACCGCAGGAACTTTCTCAATCCATCTGGCCATGATCACAGGGCCGCCGGCATTGATGACCACAATTGTGTTTTTGTTGACTTTTGCCACAGCCTCGATAAGGTCGTCCTGCCCCGCGGGCAGATCGAGAGACTTGATGTCGAAATCTTCCGACTCAAGTTTTGCCGATCGCCCGACCACAATGATGGCGGCATCCGCTTTCGCCGCGGTGCTTACGGCTTGTTTGAGAAGCCGCTCTCGCGCCTCGGGAGTTTCCTTGCCCGGGTCCTCGCCTTCCATGGAGACGCCGAGGGCATAGCTCACCTGGAGACGATTCCCGGCCCGCTCCTGAATTCCCTTCAACGGCGAGACGGAATATTTTGGAACCACCAGCGAACTACCACCACCACCGGTTCTGGCGGTCGCGGCGTCGGGTCCGATGACGGCGAGCGAGTGGACCTTCGAGGCATCGAGAGGAAGTAAATCAGCCTCGTTCTTGAGCAGGACAATGCTCTCGGCGGAGGCCTTACGCGCCAGTGCCCGTTGCTCCGGAGTATCGAGTTGGCCGGTCACGGTGAACGGCTTGTCGAATTGGCCGCTCACGAAAATCACGCGCAGAATGCGGCCGACATTGTCATCAATTGTGGCCGTGGATATTTTGCCGGACTTCACTTCAGGAAGAACTTTTTCGGGAGTCAGCCAGCCCGCGCCGTTGCCTGCCAGCTGCGTGCCCGATTCCTGAATCCACGTCTTCATGGGTGCGCCGCCCGGCATCTCCAGATCCATGCCGGCGTTCACCGTGGCTGCCGTGCTGTAGGTGCTGCCCCAATCGGAAACGACAAAACCCTTGAATCCCCATTGGTCTCGCAGCACACCGGTTAACAGCGGACGATCCTCGGCACAGTAGACTCCATTGAGCTTGTTATAAGCCGACATCACCGACCAGACGCCCGCTTCCTGTACTGCCGCTTTGAAGGCGGGAAAATAAATCTCG
Source organism: uncultured Acidobacteriota bacterium (assembly GCA_963756015.1). Classification (GTDB taxonomy): domain Bacteria; phylum Acidobacteriota; class Terriglobia; order Terriglobales; family Acidobacteriaceae; genus Sulfotelmatobacter. The sequence continues at coordinate 3,178,474 of CAVWMB010000006.1, read as the reverse complement.
TGCAAGGCGCGCTCATCGACCACCACGTTGACGCGATGGCGTTCGAATTCCTGATTGTTCGCGTCAAAATGTTTGACCGTCGCGATCACCCCTTCTCCCTGAACTCCCTTGATGTAAGCCACTCCCAACCGGCTGGTCAGGTAGGGATCTTCGCCGTAGCCCTCGAAGTTTCTTCCCCAGAGAGGAGTGCGATTAATGTTCACCGTCGGCCCCAAAATCATGCCTCGTCCCAGGGCTTTCATCTCCTGCCCAATGGCTTGACCTTCGCGTTGCAGCAGGTCGGTGTCCCAGGTCGCGGCCATGGCCACGCCGGCGGGGAAAGCGGTGGTGCTCACTTGCAATTTGGCCTTCATGCCACCGGTCTTGGCGGAAGGTCCGGCCCAGGAGCGTATTCCGATGGGTCCGTCCGCCATTTTTATGGAAGGGATGCCGAGGCGTCGATTGGGAACGCTCTCCATCCACTCGGCCCCGCTCAACATTGCGACTTTTTCCTGCAGCGTCATGCGGCCCAGGAGATCTTGAACGCGTTGCTCAACCGGCAGATTGGGATTTTTGTACGGCGGAATTTCGGAACCGCTTTGGTTCTGAGCCAGACCTAGAGTGGCCGCACAGAAAATTAAAACCAGAGAAAGCGAACGCCTCATTCTTAGCCTCCGCAAACAAAACAGGTGCAGAAAAAATCAGGGCGCCGTGAATCAGGCTAGCCGGCGCAGCTTGGTGACTCTGCCCGACTCGACCCATTCCACGACGAAGATGTTGCCCTCGTGATCGAAACCGGCGCCATGCGGGCAGACGAATCTGCCGGGAACAAAGGTTCCGGAGGCCTGATTTCGAACCGTGCTCCAATCTTGTTTTGAATATTCGCCTTCCCCCAGGCTGGCAACGACGTTGTTCTTACGATCGAGAACAATCACCTTGCTGAGAAGATCGGGAATCACCACGTCTCCATTGCGCTCGCTCAGGTTGCAGGGCATCTTCGAGGTGCCAAGAATGGAGTCGACGCGCTTGCCTTCCAGCGTAAACCGCTGCAAGCGGCTGTTGCCCCGGTCGGCCACCACCAGGAGCGGCGTCCCTCCCGTGGCCAGTTCACGAGTGTCAACCCAAAGACCGTGAGGGCAATCGAGCTGATCGTCGGCTTTTCCGAAGCCTCCGAAGGTACGAATGAACTCGGCATTCTGGTTGTACTGGTTGATGAAGCTCGAACCATATCCGTCCCCCACGAAAATGTCGCCGTTCGGAGCAATGGCCACATTGGTCGGGCGGTAGGGCACGGCTGAAATCTTGTCTTTGGATTTGTATGCATCCGATTCAACCGGATACCCCAGCGTGAAAACTTCTTCGCCTCTCAAAGTTCTCTTGGTAACGATGCCGTGGGCATAATCGCAAAGATAAAGGAATTCTTCGCTGCCTTCTTTGCGCAGGGTCAAGCCGTGCGCTCCGCCTTTAAATTGCCGGCCCCAGGAACGGACAAACTTGCCTTTTTGATCGAAGACCACCATGGTGTCGAGAGTTTCGCTGCCGGCATGCACGGTGTGGTGGATGTAAATGTTGGCTTGGGAATCCTCACAGACGCCGTGCGTGTTGCCATACTTGATGGTGCGCGGCAACTCGCCCCAGTCGTGAATCGCCTCATATTGATGATCGCCCTGCCCGAGAATGGGCTGCCTGCTGCCGGCTTTGTCGGTGCCGCCCAGCAATGCGGGAGCGGAAGCCGCCACTGCAGCGGAGACCAGAAAATCGCGACGCGTAACTTCCATGATCAGGAACTCCTGACGGGTCGAGCTTTTGCGTAAGATGCTTTCAAATTGCGGCGGTTCACTTGTGCGCGACCGCGGTTTTTTCGTCGACTAATTTGGGATCGGCGAATTGCAACCAGAAGCCCATCATCTCTTCATCGCTGGGCTCGCCCCAACGAATGGCTTTCGAGGGATCGGGATTCTGGGGATTGTCGAAGGAGTTATCGAAGTACGCGGTGGTCACCAACTTCGTTCCCTTGGGCAGCAGGAACTGGTGCTTCAGGAAATAAGTTTCCTGCCAGCGGAAATCATAGTGGGGCACATTCAGCAGCACTTCGTGATGGCCATCGGGATAGATGGCCTCGGTGGTCATGCTCTTCCCACGAAAGTGCATGTGAGCGGTATAGGCCAGGGCGGTTACATCTTTTGGCAAGGTGAAGCACGAGGTGACCCGGTGGTCGGCGTCATTGGGCGGAATGAGGAAAAGATTGTTCCAGATTTCATACTGCGCGATCTCGTGCTTTACCGGCTCTTTCGCAAATACCAGGCCAATGCTGGTGCGGTCTTTCACGTCATCGCCGGTATGGTTGCTGTAATGAACTTGAAACTGCAAATAGGCGCCCGCGGGAATTCTCAGCGCGAAGCCGGGTGGCCGCGTCTCCGCCAAATGTCCGGGCAGATAAATTCCCGGCACAATGTTCAAGGCTCCGGATGATTTTCCTGGGACTCCGCCGCCTTCCGGCGTGGAGCATCCGTCGTCTGCCACCGGCGCACTCGGCCGCATGTGCAGCACCTTGCCGGTGCGGTAATAGTATTTGTCTACGCCGGCATCGGCCTTGCCGTGTTCGGCTTCCTCCTTGGCCACGTTGTCAGCAGTGATCACGGAAACGGTTGCGTGATGCACCACGCGGCGATCTCCGGGAAGCACTTCCGCCGCCTGCACCCATTTGTCCTCGGTAAAGTTGGTGGGAACGTAGATGTATTCGTAATCGTCCTGACTCGCGCCGGCGACCGTGAACGCGGGAATGGTCAGCACAATATCGGGCTTGATATGCCAGCCTTCGGCGAATACGGGAGCCGGGGGCAAATCTTTCGGGTCGCCTTCCCTGGCGCCGGTTCTCACCCATGCATCAATGGTGGCGATCTCTGCGTCGGAGAGACGCGGGTCGTTGAGAAAATCGCCAACCTTGGGATCGGCGTGCCAGGGTGGCATCTTGCGCTGCACCACGGCCTCGCGAATCGCCCGCGTCCAGGGCCGCGTCTCCTTATAGGTCATCAGCGACATGGGGGCAATGTCGTTCGGGCGATGGCATTTCACGCAATTGTTGTACAGAATCGGAGCCACATCCCGGTTGTAGGTGACTTCCTTCGGAGAACTTGAGGTGTCCTGACTCGCGCCCAAAAGCAGTATGCCGAACACTACGAGAACCAGCACAAAAACGATTCTTCGTGGAACCATGTGCCTCCCAGGGTACGACGCCGCTATTCTAAGGCCGGCAGTAGCCGAGCACAAGAACTGGAGCCGGGTTCGCGGTTCTGTGCTTGGCGGCCGCGTGGCGTTCGCGGTTTTGATTTCGAGTGCGACGATTGCCGGCAAGGTCTTGGGCAGGTCAAGACCAAGCAGCTCCGTGGCGAAAAAGATTGTAGACGAGCGCCGAGCCTTACTCTGACGTAACTGCCTTCAGATACCGGTAATAGAAATCAACGCCCTCGTAGTAGGACTGAATACCAACCCTCTCGTCCCGGCCATGGGCGCGGATGTCGTCGCGGTCGATGGCGATACCTGAAATTCCATAGGTGGGCATGCCCGCGCCCATGGTGTAGACGCCATCGGAGGCGCCGGTGGCCATATCAGGAATCACGGGGATGCCGGGCCACATCGCAGCGGTAATTTTCTCGAGCGGGGCAAACACATCGCGACGCAATGGCGGGGGCGGAAAACTTTTGCGGTCGGGCGCGCTGTCGGAAATGTTGCGGAAGTTATCCTCGTAGCGCACGGTAATCTTCGGATCGGCAAATACTTTAATCAGTTGCTGCCGAATTTCTTCCGCGGAATGTCCAGGTTCAATGCGGCAATTCACGTTGGCCTCTGCGCGCTGGGGCAGGGCGTTGTTGGCGTGGCCGGCGCTCAGACGCGTGGCCACGCAGGTGGTGTGAAGAGTGGAATTGTCGATGGGATCTTTCGAGAGTCGCGCGATCGAGCCCGCATTGGGGGGATTTTTCAGGATGGCTTTCATGTCGGCGGCACGCTCGGGGGTCTCCACTTTGGCCATGCGTTCGTAATAAGCGCGGGTTACTTCGTTCAGCTCGAAGGGAAACTGATAGTTCTGCAGCCGCATCAGCGCAGCCGCGAGCGAGTAGATGGCATTGTCTGGTCTGGGCAAGGAGCTGTGGCCTCCGGGATTGGTCACGGAGAGCTGAAAATCTGCATAGAGCTTCTCGGTAGCATCGACCGTCATTATCATGGGCTTGCCGTGATCGCTCAGAATGCCGCCGCCATCGTGGTTGAAAACAATTTCGGCGTCAATGAGATCGCGATGGTTTTTGAGCAGCCAGTCGACACCATTCGATTTGCCACCCTCTTCGTCGGCGGTAAGGGCCAGAATGATGTCGCGATCGGGCGTGAACCCCTCCTGTTTGAAACGGATCAGGGTGGTAGCCATGATGGCATCGCCGCTCTTCATATCCTGCGTGCCGCGGCCATAGTAGAAGCCGTCTTTCTCGACGAACGTGAAAGGATCGGTGGTCCAGTCTTCGCGGTTGGCCTCCACCACATCCAGGTGACCGATCAGCAGGAGCGGCTTGTGCTTTCCCGAGCCGTGCAGCCGGACCACCAGATTCTTCTTGCGGTCATTGGGGCCAAGGATCTGAAGATCAGCCTCGGCGAATCCGGCATCGCGAAAGCGCTGGGCCATCGCCACCGCCGCCGCCGTCACGCTGCCCACGGAGTCGGTAGAGTTGATTTCGATCAGTTGCTTGAAGATGTCGTGAGAGAGTTTTTTGGTGGCGTCGTCGACCTGGGCTTGCGACGCAAACGTGAAGAAGGAGAAGTAAAAACAAAACAGAACAAAGCATTTGTGACGGGCCAATGGGGTCTCCGCAAGCGAATCGATTTCTTACCTCCGAAATTGTACACATCTTAATCAGTTCCGAGCGAGATCAGTTCCGAGCGAGCAAGTGACGAGAAACCGAGGCAGGAGAAATTATGCGGATTGCAACAGCGCTCGTACTGCGTTGTGTTTCGGGGTAAACCATCCCGTATAATCCTGCGACAGGTTGTGGCGGCGCTGGATTTGTCTGCCGAGGAAATCTAAGCCGAAGGACTCAGATATATTCCGTTTTACGATTCTCGTCGCATTGCTCGGAATCCACTCCGCAGCGGCGCAGGTGCCCACGGGTCCCTCTTACGCGCTCGCCACTCCTGTGGCCCGTGCGTTAGACCAGCACGCAATTTGCTCACGACCGGAACCCTCCAGCGAGCTTCCTGAACCGAAAAACTTACAGAGCGAGAATGGCGAGTTGATGGTGGATTTGGTGTTACGCGATGACACCGACGAACACGGACGGATCCGCTATTGCTATCTCTATGACGGTACAACCGAGTCTCCGACGCTGCGTCTCAACCCTGGGGATCTGCTTGTCCTAAGATTGAAGAACGAACTAACGCGAATTACGCAGGCGAGCGGTGGGCAACCCTCGGAGCCAGCAGGATCCAATGCCTTCTCCAAGAAAAATGGAATGGCAGACACCGCGCCACCGGGCGGCGCAAACGATCCGTGCAGAAGTATGGCGATGGACGCGACGGCCACCAATCTTCATTTCCACGGCCTGAGGATTCCGGCAATTTGTCATCAGGATGACGTTTTGCACACGTCCATTGAACCCTCCGATGCCGCTTTTGAATATCGTATTCGCATCCCGACAGACCAGCCACCCGGCCTCTATTGGTATCATCCGCATCTGCACGGATTCACACGTGCTCAAGTCGTGGGGGGAGCATCGGGTGCTCTGATCGTCGAGGGCATCGAAAAGACAAATAAAAAAGTGGCAGGGCTAAGCGAGCGGGTAATTGTGATCCGTGACGAAGAGTTGCTGCACCCTGGCGCAGCCCCGTCAGGCGCAAACCCAAAAGCGCCTCCCGCCTTGCTGGATCGAGATGGAGACGCACGGAACAGGGCGGATGGTTCTGGAATACCGACTCGAGATCTCTCCCTGAATTTTGTTTCGGTACCATACCCAGCCTATCCCCCGGTCGTCATCCGAATGCATCCTCTGGAGCGTCAGTTCTGGCGAGTGGTGAACGCCTCCTCGATCACCTACCTCAATCTGCAATGGTTAGTCGAGGGCAAGCCGCAGGCCTTGGCCATTGTTGGCGTTGACGGAGCTCCCATTAACGACAACGGCCAAGGGGGCGACTATGTGATCTGGCAGAACCATCTTGGAGTTCCGCCCGGGGGAAGGATCGAATTCGTCGTGAAGGCCCCCATCGCGGGCATGACTGCGACTCTCATTACGCGGAGTGTGAATACCGGTCCAGACGGAGAAAATGATCCGACCCGCCCGCTGGCAAAGGTGATTACCTCTCTCGATGCGGTCGAGCCATCATTTACTATCCCTGCGGCGCCCGTTGCCGGGACCAAGGTCGCGGAGCTGCCCTGGTTGGGAAAAGTGACGCCCATCCGAACTCGCAAACTTTACTTCTCGGAACAGCCACATAGCGCCGGCGATCCCAATGGTCCGGTCGATTTCTACCTTACCGTCGATGGCCAAAAGCCAGCCGTATTCGACCCGGCTTCGTCGGTTGCGAATATCGTAGTGCATCAGGGAGATGTAGAGGATTGGGTGATTGAGAATCGCTCAAGAGAGCTTCACGATTTCCACATCCATCAGGTCCATTTCCTCATGCTCGAGTGGTTCGGTATACCGATCAACGAGCCGTTTCTTCGCGATACGGTCCCGGTGCCTTTCTGGGACGGCGAGAGCAAGCAATATCCGAGCATTCGTTTGCGGATGGATTTTCGTGATCCAAATGCAATTGGCATTTTCCCCTTTCACTGCCATCTCCTGGAGCATGAAGATGGGGGGATGATGGGGCTGATCCGCGTCGAACCGAGACCGCGACCCCGGTAGCTGTCAGCCGAACTGTCTTCCTATACCGAATCTGGCGAGTAGCGCATGCGTTTCTCCTGTTCTGCCATGCGCAGCGCTAGCCGCTTTTATGTTATTGCGATGTGAATTTTATGTTTCAGGAATGTTAATAAGAGCGTATAAGGGTTGGCACTGCGGTCGCGATGATTTTGCCCGGCTTGCCCTATCCAGAGCCGGATTCGACGATCTCGGAGTCGTCAACTCGCTGTCTCCCCAAGGAGGGGCCATGTGCAAAATTTTTCAGTGGTGCGCAGGAGTGGTCGTGCTCGCGTGTCTGGCAATTCCAGTTCCGGCGGCGGCAGCCGACGACGGTGCAGGGAGATATGAAACCAGGACGCCGATCAAACACGTGGTGATCATTTTCCAAGAGAACGAGTCGTTCGATCACTATTTCGGTACGTATCCGAAGGCAAAAAATCCGTCCAATGAAACCAGGTTTACCGCGCGCCCCGGCACACCGTCAGTGAACGGCCTTAATCGCGGCTTGTTCCATCGAAATCCAAATGGCACAACTTCTGAACCGTTTCGTCTCGATCCCAGCCAGAACTACACATGCGATCAAACCCATAACTATACGCCCGAGCAGCAGGCTTTCGACGCGGGACTGATGGACAAGTTCCCCCAATTTACCGGCCAAGCATGTAGCGCCACGACATACCCCTCGCTTTCGCAATATGGCACAAGCGTCGTGATGGGATATTACGACGGCAATACCGTGACCGCACTCTGGCATTACGCACAGTACTTCGCCATGAGCGATAACTTTCACGGGTCGACGTTCGGTCCGTCCGCGGTCGGAGCCGTCAATCTGGCATCCGGCATGACAGGCAATGTGGATTTGACGGCGGACGATGCCTACGGAGATCTTGCCTACGATGTGGTTGACAACACCATGATTGGCGATCCGGACCCTTGGTATGAAGATTGCATCAGCTACGATCACATTTCATTCAAGGGCAAAAACATAGGGGATCTGCTGAACGCGAAAAATATCTCCTGGGGATGGTTCCAGGGCGGATTTACCCCATCCTCGCCGTACAGCCCGGGGCATCCCGCGCAGTGCAACACCACCACGAATCGACTCGATGGCACCCCGGAAACTGCCTATGCGGGATATCACAATCCATTCCAATTTTATGCCACGACTAATAACCAACATCACATCGCTCCGGTAAACGTGGAGGAGGTTGGACACAACGGACCTGCGAATCACATCTATGATCTGAAATATTTTTGGAAGGCTCTGGCAAATGGAAATCTGCCGGCGGTCACGTTCCTGAAGGCGGCGCGTGCGCAAGACGGTCACCCTGGCAACTCGTCGCCCCTCGATGAACAGGGTTGGATCGTTAGCACGATCAATCAACTGCAGCAACTGCCCGAATGGAAAGAAACTGCGGTCTTTATCGCCTGGGATGACTCGGACGGATGGTACGACCACGTAATTGGACCGATCATGAACCAGTCGGCGACTTCGGCTGACGCGCTAACCGGCGCGGGAGCGTGTGGCTCGGGTGCCGATTCGCTGGCGGGCATTCAAGCTCGCTGCGGGTATGGCCCGCGGCTGCCGCTGGTGGTGGTATCCCAGTATGCGAAGGAAAACTTCGTAGGGGGCTCGGTGGTCGATCAGAGCTCGATCACGCGATTTATCGAGGACAACTGGGGGCTTGGTCGCATCGGGGATGGATCTTTCGATGCCATTGCGGGGGATCTCACAGCGTTGTTCGACTTTACCCATGAACGCGGAGACCGCCTTTTCTTGAACCCGTCGACTGGCGAAGTGGTGGCTTTGGTTAAATGACCACTAACGCAGCATGGGGCTGCCGGAATTGGGAGCTTCCGGTGGGCCGTTAGCGAAGGTTCAGGTCAACGTAGTGGGCGAAGCTGGCGAGCGCTACCTGGTCGTTGCCAGGGATGTAGAAGCCAAACTTGCCCAGGCTGAGGTTGGTGCCGGGCTGCGTCCAGCGATCGAGGACTCTCCCACTATCGCCGTGACTGATCTGGTGGACGATCTCGGTGGAGCTGACGCGGATGTGGAGCGTGCGGAAGCTTTTCTTGTCGCCTTTATCGGGCACGATGATCTCGTCCGTTTTTTCCCCGTTACGGATGACAGAGCGGTAGAAGTTGTTGTCGTCCAGTTGGAAGAGGACGTAGTTTTTGGAGTCGGTGTAGTTGAGCACCCATTGCAGGAGCCGACCCCTGGTAAGCATCGCGGAAAAAACGAAGGTGCCTGAGGCAGGAACGTCGCCGTATAGGACGAACTCCCCTCCTTTGCAAATGAAAGAATCTCCCTCATGCTTCCAGGCGCCTGGGGCATCCCACTTCGACATACCGCCTGGGGCGAGAGATAAATCCAAAGCCTTCGATTGACCGGCGATTACTTCGAGCGTGGAGGAGCGCGTGAAGCTATCGGCGGTTCGCGCGGTAAGAGTGTAGGCGCCGGCGGCAAGGTTGAGGGGGACGCCACTACTCACCATGGTCGGAAGCTCGCCTGCCTTCACGATGGCAACTCTGGCACCGGCGGGCGTAAAGGTAATTTTCAATTCGCCGGGAGCGGCTTCCAGCACGGCATCCGCAGCAGCGAGAGATATGGCGGAGCCCACAACGAAATGCTTTTTGAACTGCCGCGGCTTAAATTGCGCTTTGCGCAGTTCGACGGTATGGTCTCCGGGATCGACGGTAGAAACTGAGAGCGTGCCATCGGACTGAACGGTTCCCACAGGAATTTGATCGACCAGCACGGTGGTCCCGGGCATGCCGGCCAGGATGGTGAGCGATGCCAGGCGAGGCTCGGGTTGGAGGTTGAACATGAGCGTGGTCTGTTCGCCCTTACGAATGCGGACCTTTTGCTGCGGAGGATTCTGAAAGCCGCTCTTGGAAACCTGCACAACGTAGTCTTCGAGCTCGAGATTCGGCAGGCGCAACTGGCCGGCTCGAGTGAGTTGTGGTTGAGGTTTTCCATTGAGAAAAACTTTGGCGTCGTCCTGACCGGCAACGACGAGGAGCGAGCCCAGGTTGTGACCGGCCTCGGGGTTGTGATTGGGCTTGATGGATGGGCTGGGCAGCGAGGGCTCTGGAGTTGCTGGTGCTGGAGTTGCTGGTGCCGGAGTGGCTGGTGCGGGACGAGAGATGGGAGAAGTGGCTGCGTCCGCTGCGGGAATGGCGGGGACAGAGATGGCGGGAGCGGAGACGCCCGGTGCCGTGACGACTGGGGCAGACACGGTGGGAGCGGCTGAGGTCTCCGCTACCGGCGCAGCCTGATGTTTTCGCGTGATGAAGAAAATCGCTGCGATCAGGATTATCGCCGCTGCCGAAACCAGGATGAACGTTGCGGGTTTCGACCTGGAAGGCTGTTTTGGCGGGGATGGCGGCGATGTGACGTTGGCCGCCGGGGTGGACGGCTCGGCGGCAGAAAGATTGGCAGCTGGTGGCGTGAGTTGCGGCGCCGGCAAAGAAGTGGGGCCTTTGCCGGGCGGCTCAGTGCTGGGCGAGACTTTATCAAGGCGAGTCGTGCTCGATGGAACAGGGCTGGCCAAAACCGTGCTGGGCGCGGCATCGCTGGGCGCGGCATCGCTGGGCGCAACATCGCTGGGCGCAACATGGTTCGGCGCAACGTGGCCCGGTGGAAGCTGGCTGGCGGCGAGTGAAGGCTGCGCAGCGGCGGGGGACGGCGGGGCGTGATCGATGAGCGCTGCAGCTTCGATGCCGCGCGACGCGATCAAACTTTTCTGAGCGACTTCGAGAAAGCCCAGGCGGTGGAGAAGGCCATTCGAGACCGACAAAAATTCTCCATCGGCCGAATACCTGGCGGTCAAGGCTTGGATGCGTCCGGCTAACGCTTTTTTGGAAGCAACATCGGTGATCGCATCGATTTCGTTCTCCATGCGTCGCAGGTCTTCCAAATCGCAGCGGCGGGCCTGGCGGCGCTGAACGCTGTGGTCGCGCTGGATTGCATCCTGTAGCTGAAGCAACCGGGGATGGCGAGGATAAACCGCGAATCCCTCAGCGATCTGAGACAAGGCCGCGGATAGATTCCCGGAGGACTGCAGCTTGCGGGTTTGCCCAACCCACTCCTCGACAGAGCCGGTGGTTTTCTGCTCGAGGATACGGGTGTGGATAGTCTTGGCGGTGGGATGCGCGGGATTCAGGGCGAGGGCCTCGTTGGCCAGCGCCTCAGCTTCCCACCAATCGGTTTCAACAATGGAATAGGCGTGCTCGACCAGGGCATTGGCCAGAATGGCGCGAGCGAGAGAATTGTTTTTATCGAGCTCGTAGGCGTCGCGCAACAGCTGAATGGCTTTGGCGGAGTTTTGCTGCGCGAACAGTTCCTGACTTTCGGTGATCAGGCGCTGGCTTTCGGCTTTGCGCGTGACGCCATCCTGGGCGAGCTTTTCCAGCGCGGAGAGTTCCGCATCGTTGGAGAATTCAGCGGCCGTGCCGCGCAACAATTCCAGAGCGCGAGAGTAGTCGCCCGAATGCAGATAGAGGTTGATCTGCTCAATCAGCCGCTTTTCGGATTCGCTGTGGGTTTGTTGGTTGGGTCTGTTCTCCAAAAGCTCTACCTCGCAGGTAAAACCTGGATGTCGATTACCGATGGCGCGCAGGATCCAACAGTGGTTGGACGCATCGCAACGCTGGAGTTGAGTCCGCGCATGCCTTGGGCCAGGACAAGCCTGGCAATTCTTGAGGTGAAAGAAGGAATTTTCATGGCGTACCCGCGATGCGGGAGCCACAGTATCTTAGTCGATTGGGCCGAAAAAAATAGTGCTTTAGTAAGTGCGTTGACTGGCCGCATCCGCTTGCGGCGAAGAACTTGGCGAAGGGTTTCTAAGTCTTTCTGGCCTTCGTTCGCCGCTCAGAGTGCAATCTGTGCCGCGGATGCCGAGAGCCGCTCGACTTGCGGTTTCGCCGGAGCCAGCGCGACCAGCGCGAGACCGACGATTGCAAAGAAAACCACTCCCACCAGTTCCCGGCGTTCGATCACATTCCGGTATTCCTGGGCCGCCATTACGGCAGCATGGGCCAGATTCGCCCATCCGGCGAAGACAATCAGGCTGCGGTTTGCCGCGGGGTTCCGCGCCGCCAGCAGCAAGCAAATTCCGAGTGTGACATAGATGCTCATTAACATTGGCACCGCAGGCTCTCGCGAGAAAAACATTGCCAGCGGAATGACTCCCGCCGTAAAGAGCACTCCAACCGCGACCAACGCAACCTTCAACACGCCTTGGTAGTGGTGCAGTTTGAATTTCCACAGGCTAGCAATCGGGACGGGCCTGTGGGAAACTGTCGGCATGGCGAAAAAGATTAAGGTTGGCGATCTGGTGTTTAAACAGAATTCCCTTGTCACCTACGTGGTAACCGCCATTGACGCAAGGAAGAAAACCGCAGACATTAAGAACACAAAAGGCAACATAATCGGCCTTAAGCTGGACGTGCCGTGGTCAGAACTAGTCATCCTGGACGAAAGCCAGAACGCTTTGCGGGTGGTGAGAGAAGCTACCGAAGATCACTGAAGCGGAGGCGCTTGAAGATTCATTCCACGGGGCGGAACGCGCACGCCGAGCCGAGTAAAAACCTCATCAAACCGACCCGATAGCACCATTCGAGTGAATATTGAGTAGGGGTCTCGCGCATCTCCATCTTTGCGGAGAGTTTCAGAAATATACAGGATGATAATTTTGCGTTCCTTGGAGGAAGCTGCGTAGTAGATACGCAGCCGCCCCTTTGAAACGCGAAATACGTTTGCTAAAGGCCCAGAAAGTGCATTCCCCACACTGAATGGGTTATGCGGAATGATCTTGTCGATTGCCTCATCCACCATGCGGAGCAAAGTAAGCTTGGCATTCGAGGTGTCCCCCACTTTGATACACGCTTGCGCGTCGTCGTGTATCTTCTCGTAAGTCTTTTCAGCAGTGGGCGTCAATTCAACCGTATAGTTATGCATGGGGGGAGGAGAAGAGTCTACGCCTTCTCCTTTTTTGTCCTCAGCGAAGCCCGAATCTCCGCAATGGACTTGGTACTTCCAACCGTCATTTCTTTCAATCCAGCCATAATCCCGGCCAGCTCGGTATCGTCGGCCATGACGGAAATCGTATCCAGAACTGACATTAACTTTTGTTGCATGATTAAAAACTCTTCGTACTTCAACAGAACGGCAAGCGGTTGGTCATTCTCCTGGATAACCAACGTCTTGTCGATCTCCCGCAGTTGAGTAGCATTCAGCGACCGTAAACGGCTCACCCCTACGTGCTGTACGTTTGGATCAATATACGGAATACTCGTCGTGCTCATATCACTCTCCTCCCAGTGGGGAGCGCCCGCCAGATACGGAAACCTCGCAATTGAGGGACGTTAGCTGTAGCAGGCACGGGGGAGTTGCTTTTGACCTCCCAGACTAAGTTTTCGTTGTTGTCTTCCGCCAACAACGAACTCAACATCTGTACAGATATTAGGCAATTTAAAGGCAGTTGTCAAGCATTAAATTATTAGAATGGTGTGATTTTTGTTGTTGATATATTGCCGTTATTTTGCTATTATACTGACATTATAGAGGCAGTCAACATGAATCGGCTAGCCACTGACAAACGCACCGCAGTCATCGCCGCTCTAATCGAAGGCTCTTCTGTCAACGCAACGTGCCGCATGACCGGAGTTTCCAAGCACACAGTTCTCAATCTTCTCAGGGACATCGGCTGCGCCTGCGCCGCATACCACAATGCCCACGTCCGCAATCTTCGCACGCGCCGCGTACAAGCCGATGAGATTTGGAGCTTCGTATATGGCAAGGACAAGAACCTCACGCTAGAACAAGTGCAAAGCGGTCTGGGTAGCATTTGGACGTGGAAGGCGATAGACGCCGACACAAAACTGGTCATCTCGTACACCATCGGAGATCGCGGAGCAGATACCGCGAAAGCTTTTATGCAGGACGTTGCTTCACGGATCAATAGCCGAATTCAATTAACAACTGACGGGCATCGCGTTTACGCCGATGCCGTGGAAGATGCGTTTGGCGCGGACATTGATTATGCGATGCTGGTCAAGATTTACGGCGCATCGAATGAGAATCCAGACTCGCGCTACAGCCCTGCAACCTGCATTGGATGCCGCACTGGAGTTCTCGCGGGAAGTCCCGATCCCGATCACATCTCAACTTCGTTTGTGGAACGCAGCAATCTTTCGATGAGAATGGGAATGCGCCGTTTTACGCGGCTGACGAATGGTTTCAGCAAGAAAGTAGAAAACCACGGTCACATGGTTGCGCTGTATTTCATGCACTACAACTTTTGCCGAGTCCATAAGACGCTGCGCGTTACTCCTGCGATGGAAGCAGGTTTGACGGATCATGTTTGGAGGCTGGAAGAATTGGTTTCGCTGTGTGAATAAAAGGCGAAAGTAGGTATGATCAAATGCAAAGGCTCGGTGCTTGCAACACCGAGCCTTAAGAATTGTCCCCGCTGTCTCTTGGACCAGAGGGGCGCTAGCGTCTGTACAGTAAATCCAAAGAGGGCCCGCTGTCAACGTTACCTCTTTGGTTACGAAAGGTCCGTGTGAAGCCGAGTAGCGAAGGTTGCGGAGCTTGCAACTCCGAGGTGTCTCTTGGCACCCACCGTCGGTGCAACTCCGACCACGGACTCCATTTTGTTAGATGCCAAACTTGGTCGAAGGTTTATTCAAACTGCACCACTACCCACGCCTTCCCGACTCATGGTGCCTCCTGGTGAATCAATTGTTCATTGCGGCAGCCCCACCCTCCGCACCAACTCGGCAAACCGTGGGTCGGAACGAAGGGGATCGAGCTGGAAGTCAGTTTTCAGCCCAACGAGCAACCAATCGCGCTCCTGATAAGCGGTGTTAAGCCACCGGAAGGATTGCTCTTTGTCTCCCAAATCCGCGTAAAGCTCCCCTATCTCGAACGCAGACAAGTAACCCTTCTGCCGCTGCGCTTGCCGGGCTTCAATCGCATTGGTAAGAGCGCCCTTCCAGCCCGCCGAACGAAATCCTTGCTGCAGAGCGGTCGCAAACTCAGAGTCGTTTCGGTCGCCAGAGAGCTTGCTGTGAGCCAACATCTCTTCAATGACCTGCGGGTACATGCGTTTTCCCCAATAGGCCGCGGCTAAACTGTCATGCGCTCCGGCGAATGTTGGGCTCTCACTTGCCAACTTCTTAGAGACCGCAATGGCCTCGTCGAATCGTCGTGCCCAGATATGAACGTATGCGACATTTACGTTGACGGCTAGTGACAGTGGATCAAGGAGACGGGCACGAGTGATCTGAGCAAGGGCCTCCGGCTCCCTTCCGCCCATGGTGCCAAGCGCTTCCGCATACCACTGGTGAACGGTAGCATCGTTGGGATCAAGTTCCAGGGCCTTCTTGAACTCAGCTTCTCCTCCGGCAAAATCCCATTCGTACTCCATCTGATTGAGTCCCAGAATGGCATGGGGGCGAGCTAAGGTCGCGTCCAACTCCAACGCCCTGCGGGCGGCAGCATTCGATTTCGGATAGTCTTCGCTTGGAGTGCCGCCATAGGCCTCCAAAATGCCATACGCGTCAGCCAGCCCCGAGTACGCCAGTGCGTATCCGGGATCTTTGGCGATGGCTTGACTGAAATAGGAGATTGCCCTATCAAGGTCTCCATGCGTGCGTTTGTTCCAAGCGTAACGGCCTTTCAGGTACAACTCATAGGCTTCCGGATTCTGCGTGCCTTGTTTGGTGACCTGCTGCTTTTCTGAAGTGCTGAGCTTGGAGCGCAACTTGTCCGCGATGTCGCCCGAAATCTGCTGCTGCAATGAAACGATGTCCGCGCTCCTGCCGCTATAGTGCTGCCCCCAGATTTCGGTGTTGTCCCGAACATCGGTAAGCTCGGCGCTCACTTCGATGGTGCCATCATGCGGCACCACTCTCCCGCTCACCAGCGCGGACACACCTAGCTCATTCCCGACCTTTTGTGCGTCAACATCTTTCCCTTTGTAACGGAAAACAGAGTTGCGAGATTTCACCCTAAGCTGGGTTAGGTGCGCGAGGTTGTCCATCAATGATTCGGTAACGCCGTCGCTGAGATAGTCGGTAGTAGCATCCCCCACCCCCATTGGTAAAAGGGAGCACAGCAATGGAATCAATCTGGGCTGAGCTGCCAGATCGCAGATACCAAGCACTACCTGCCGCCACTCCCATGGCAGCAACGCAGGCGGCCACGACCACCCAGAGCTTCCGATGTTGGAGCCTCTTGTCCGTGGATGATGACGGAGCAGCTATTTTTGCAGGCTCGGTATCGCGCTTTAGCCGTTGCAAATCGGTGCGAATGTCAGAAGCATGTTGGTAGCGCAGATTCCTTTCTTTCTCCAGACACTTGTTGATGATGTCTTCTAGCTTTGGGGGCACGTTGGGATTCAGGCGCACGGCTGGCGTCGGCGTCCCATCCAAGATGGTCTTGAAAATCACTCCGGAGCTTTCTCCACGGAACGGTAATATTCCCGTCGCCATTTCGTAAAGCACCGCACCAAATGAGAAGAGGTCTGTGCGAGCGTCCAGTTCTTTGGCGCGGACTTGCTCTGGCGACATATAGGCGACTGTGCCAAGCGCACTGCCGGGACTTGTCAGATGTTCCTCGGACTCGATGGTCGGGGCACTTAGGGCAACGTTCTCCGGCTTGAGCGTGACCTTCGCCAAGCCGAAGTCCAGAATCTTTGCTTGACCTCGATTCGTGACAAAGATATTAGCGGGCTTGATGTCTCGGTGAACGATTCCTTTCGAGTGGGCGGCATCGAGCGCGTCCGCGATCTGGATTCCCAGATCGAGCACCGTTTCGATCTCCAAAGGCTTGCCTGCGATCCGATGCCGGAGCGTTTGCCCCTCCAACAGTTCCATCGCGATAAAGGTTCGCCCATCGGCTTCGTCAATCTCGTGAATAGTACAGATGTTCGGATGGTTCAGAGAGGACGCAGCCTTCGCTTCCCGCTGAAAGCGGCTCAGAGCTTGCGCGTTGTTTTTGGCCAGGTCTGCAGGAAGGAACTTCAGAGCAACGTGGCGACCGAGCTTCAGATCTTCCGCCTCGTACACCACACCCATACCACCACCGCCAATTTTGCCGATGATGCGGTAATGGGAGACCGTCTGCCCCACGGGTTGGGAAGGCGTCACCATTGTCGGGAATGTTATGACGCAATCGCAAGCAGGTCAATTCCGACATGCAGAAGAGGCCACCGCAACTTCGCGCAGTCCGCCTTTGGCTGGCATCGGGATGGGAGTGGCAGGTCAGCATCCTTGCCAGATGCGAAACTACGTACCCGAGCGCCTATGCCGGCTAGGTAGGTTGCTTTGCGGGTGCGAGTACGATCAGCGCGACACCCACGATGGCCAGCGCAGGTATGTCCCCCATCAGGTGCCCGTGTTCGCTTGGATTGTTGAATGCCTGCACGGCCATGATGGCGGCGTGCACCAGGCTCGACCATGCGGTAAACGCAATCAGGCTGCGATTTGCGGATGGGTTGCGGGCTGCGAGCAGCAGGAAAATGCCGAGCGTGGCATACACGCCAAGGATCATCTGCTCGTATTCCGGTTGATTCGGCATCCAGCGCCACCCGCTCGGCCATAGAAACATCATGAGTGGGTACACAGCCAACAAGAAAATCAATCCCACCAGGACCAAAACAACTTTCAGCGCCTTTTCCCGATTCATTGTGCCCCCTCTCAAGTCTGCGGACGAACTTAGGGTGCAATCTTAAGGACGGGAACAAGCGGAGTCAAATAAGGTCAGCAATGAAAGAGCTAGCAGACGAAAGGTGGCGAAACAGCGAGCTTCCAGTCTTCTCCAATATAATCATCCGGACTGGTTGGGATCGGCTCGACTGTTTTCGACACCAAGCCGGGGAGCGACGCCAGCGATGGCCTATGCGCCGTTTGGTGAAGGCTACGCGGGGGGAACGCAGTGGATCCAATTCACCAGTGCCGGAAACGCCTGGACTGTAGGCGATAATGAGAACCAGAGCGGCAGCCTGGAGGATTTCATGTTCCGCCGCTACAATCCGACTCAGGGACGGTGGATTTCGCCCGATCCGGCTGGCTTAGCGGCAGTCAATCCTGCCAATCCACAGACCTGGAACCGCTACGCATATGTGGTGAACAGTCCTCTCACCATCACAGATGCTTTGGGTCTATACGGTGGGGGCGGTGGCGGCGGAGATCCTTGCGGGGACGGCAGCTGCGATCCCTGTTTCGAGTGGGGTGACTGCGGCGGTCCAGGCGGCGGAGGCGGCAGTGGCCAGGGAGACCCGCCGTGGGCGGATCCGGACCCCGGCGTTCCGCCCGGAGGGCGCCTCAATCCAGGCGTCGCCAGCAGCATCTTTACCGGCGAGGACTGCCTGGGATGCTGGTCGCTGGGGCCATCGCCGATGCAAATACTGCAAGCGGTGCTTTCCGGCAACCTCGCCGGAGCGCTGCAGGACGTGGGAGCCATGCCCAGTGACGCTATTAACTGCGAGTCCGGCATATGCCAGGTGAATCCGGTTATGGATGCTGGCCTGCCGCAAACAACGGGGACCCAAACAACGGACAGCCGCCGAAAACTGGCTGTGGCCTAGCTATAGCGCAGGGTGCAATCTCCCTTGGGCTTGACGTTGTTGGGGCTATTCCAGCGTTTGGAAACGTGGTTTCGGCAACTGCGGCGGGTGCTAGGGCAGTTAACGGCATCGTGGCATATGGCGGTGCCGCCTATGGGATAGCAACGGGACTTCCCGATGAATCTCCCATCGGAGCAGCTGGCGCTGGCGCAGGTTTGGGCCTTACGCTTGCAGATGCGGCCCTAGAAGGCGGCAAGGTGATACCTGTCCTCGGCAATTTTCTCTCGGTGGGCGTAGGACTATACGACGGCTATCAGTTGGCCAAGACGGTTGCGAGATGCTGGTGAGGATGGTGAATACAGATGTTTGATTACGAATCGCCCAAGGAGAAGGAACCTGTCGACTACACGGGACTAAAGCTTGCGGCTTTGGTGGCACCGGTATTCATTCTCGTTACTTTCTTGTATAACGCCGATGCAGGTCTGGCCGCCTACATTGTGGTAGGTGTGATGGTCTTCGCCATCAAAATCCGCTGGTACCTAAGGAAACACATCTGGTTCTGGGCGATCATTGCTGTTATCTTGGCGCTCCACGTCCCGCTAGTTTTCATGGTTCAATGGCCCAAGAATGCGCCTACGATTTTTTACGCGATGCCGATCGGGATTGCGGATTTTCTGATCATCTCGGGAGCTTTGAAGTTTGCGGAAAATCTTATGTCGAACGGCTCCTCCTTCCAATGATGACAACGAGTGACTGGACTGCCGAGCAGGACGCGTCCCGCTAGCGTTTCTCGGCTGCTGGGAGCTCCGATCTGGGGGGCTGGCCCACCTTCGCCTTGTGTATGCGTTGCCTTGTGTATGCGTTACCGCGAAGAAGGCTGCCCCAGCTTTGCGTGTTTTGCAAAGCTGGGCATCACCCACCTCGCTCCCAGATGCATCCGCGTTACCCCGAGACATGGTCGCGCGACTAAACGGATCGACCTGACTGGCAATGGGGGCTGAGCTAGTATGCA
Organism: uncultured Acidobacteriota bacterium; assembly: GCA_963756015.1. Classification (GTDB taxonomy): domain Bacteria; phylum Acidobacteriota; class Terriglobia; order Terriglobales; family Acidobacteriaceae; genus Sulfotelmatobacter. Next base: position 3,159,023 of record CAVWMB010000006.1, on the reverse strand, counting down.
AATACTGCAAGCGGTGCTCTCCGGCAACCTCGCCGGTGCGCTACCGGACGTGGGAGCCATGCCCAGTGACGCTATTAACTGCGAGTCCGGCATATGCGAAGTAAATCCGGTTATGGATGCCGGCCCTGCCGCAAACAACGGGCCTAATTGGTGGGGAGCGTTCGCCAAGAACCTGTTCTCGTGGAAGAACTTCACCGCCGAATTTAAGCAGGGAGGGTGCGTTGGGGTCTTTGCGGATGCGGCTTCCGAAGGCGGAATCCTTCCCGATCTACCAGCGGGGCACGGAGTGGAGGATGCTGGTACCGATGCGAGCAAAATGGCGGCGGCCACGTATGCAGTCAATCAAGGACTGGTCGTGCCTCTTCGCTCCTCGGTAGTACGAGGAATTCTCCACCTTGGCGAGACCTCAGCTTCGGGCCTGATCTTAGCGGACACGTACGCCAAGATCGGTGCAGGCGGCTTAGCGGAATACAACGCAATCAAGAACGGTGACTGCCATTGAAGGCCCGTCTAGGCGACCACACGCGACTCATTCTCGCCGCGATAGTCGTGGCCATCGCCTTCGTAGGCGGCATTGTGCTATTCGCAGAGTTTGTTCCCGCGCAGTACAGGGTTCAAACGAAATGGGTACGTTTTCTGTTCGTCAGCGCTGTGTTTGTTGGATATGCCATTAGGGCGTACTGGAGGCTGCGGAAATCGTTGATCTTCTGGAGTATATTCCTGGCGTTCCTCGCTATCCATCTACTCGGCGTTGGCTACTTCTTCTACGTCGGCTCCGGGTTGCCTCTTCTGGTTTTCGGGCCAGCCTGCGCTATCGAGCTGATGGGTATGGGATTTGTAATCTATTGGATACTCGGCGTCGGTCCAGCCAAAGTGAGCATGAACCTCTGATTGGCGCGTGAGCCGGAGGGGGGCTGGCCCAGCTTTGCCTTGTGTGTGCGTTACCGCGAAGAAGGCTGCCCCAGCTTTGCGTGTTTTGCAAAGCTGGGCATCGCAGACCTCGCTCCCAAATGCATCCGCGTTACCCCGAGACATGGTCCCGCGACTAAACGGATCGACCTGACTGGCAATGGGGGCTGAGCTAGAATGCAAATAATACAAGCGGTGCTTTCCGGCAACCTCGCCGGCGCACTGCAGGACGTGGGAGCCATGCCCAGTGACGCTATTGACTGCGAGTCCGGCATTTGCGAAGTAAATCCGGTTATGGATGCCGGCCCTGCCGCAAACAACGGCCCTGATCCGGGTGCGGTCCTCAACTCAATGAAGCAGTACGTCAAGGCGCAAATATCAAACTGCTACAACGGTTTTCATCAGACGACCTTCGGGAAAGGCGTTCAAGCGTTCAGTGCGCTAGCGCTATTCCCTATTGCGAGCAACTCCCAAAGCAACCAAATAGCATTGGGCGCTGAGGTTGTAGGTAAGCTTTCCGTGGTAGCAGGGTCCAACAGCGCGGGGGCAGTGCTCACACCGCTACTGGAAAGTTTCACGGCGAATGTGACGACGCCGCTATACGCTCTGGGAACAGGCCTTGACGCCGGGGCATATTTGCTTTGCAGTGCTGGCGCGGCAACGAGCATCCACCCGTAGGACAGACGGAAGCCGACAGACCGTAGCCCTGATGGGAGCGCCTTGAACTTATGACGAAATTTGCTGACTGGCCGCTATGGGTGCAGTTGTTGGTCGGTGTACCACACGCGCTGCTCGCGGGAATCCTTGCTTGGGTTTGGAGGCCTTTGCGCGGGCGAAGCTTCTATTGGGCTGTGGGTGCGTTTGTGTACCTGTGCTTGTTCTATCTGGTTTTTGTGATGAAATGACCGGTGTCCGAATTTTCGGAGCCGCCGATCCGCGCCGTGGTGCTGACTCGGCAGGGGTGTTCCGGGAGGCTTGGCGGGGTTGGTTTGGCCGGGTTGCCGTCCACTGGGGGTGAGAGTCAAAAACTGCGCCGCCTACGGCGTCGGGTGGAGGGGGTGACACGTCACCCCCGAAAGGGTGCTGCGCGGTGACCTTCGGTTAGCGCAGGCGAACCTCTTGAAAACACGGCGGCTAAGAGAAAAATCCCGTCATCGCGGTTGCTGTCCGGTAACCGCAAAGTTGACGCGCGCGAACTTGTTGATTCCTTTTCCGGTGCCGCGCAAGATGCGACGCGCCTAGCCCTGATTCCAGCGGCTCCGATTATTCCGAAGGCTGTGGTCGGCTTGCCGCAAGCTCTCGGATCGGGTCCATTCACGAATCTCTTGAGTTATTTATCACTTGGTTCCGGAACAGCGGCGTCCGGTGCAAATATTTTCCGAGTGGCCGGTCGGATCGGTGCCCCGATAGCCATCGCGTCAGCAGTGATTGACGCCACTGCCATTGGAATCTGCGCTTCCGATTACCAAGGCTGGCTACCGCATTTCTAACGGAGATTTGTATCTGTGCCTTCATCGACCAATGACAACAGAGCAAACACAACGACGACTTGGGGCTGATCTTCTCCGGCAGTTTATGGCTGGAGAGATCACTAACGAGCAGTTTCACAGGAGCTTTCCACGGAGCAAATCTGATGCTGCGTTGAAGGCGATTTTTCGAGGCGCATGGGTTACATACTCGGACCTTAGGGAGTATCGGTTGGTCGGCAAAGACGCCCCCAGCGAAAAGGTGCGGGCAATTCTTGAGCGGTGTCAACTGTTCCTGACGACAGACCTCCCGTTCGAGTGGCCCGAGCCGAAAACTAGTGTGCTTTCAGGTATTTTGAACCTGTTCTCATTTGGCTCAATTGCGCACGAAGCGAGAAGCGACTTCGAGAACTCGGAGAAGTTGATTACTGGCCATTCATTCGGAAATCTGACTATATGAATGCGCTGACGCAGGCACCAGGGAATCGCTAGCCGCCTCGGAGTCGGGTGATGCCCAGCTTTGCAAAACACGCAAGCTGGGGCAGCCTTCTTCGCGGTAACACATAAACAAAAGGCGAAGCTGGTCCCGCGACTAAACTTATCAACCTGACTGGCAATGGGGGCTGGCATAGTATGCAGATACTGCAAGCGGTGCTTTCCGGCAACCTCGCCGGTGCACTGCAGGACGTGGGAGCCATGCCCAGTGACGCGATTAACTGCGAGTCCGGTATCTGCCAAGTGAATCCGGTTATGGATGCTGGCCCTGCCGCAAACAACGGGCTTAATATCAGCGCTGCTCCTTCTCTACCGTGGTACAAGAATTCATGCATTACGGGAGCTCTCGCTAGTGGCGCTTTGAGTGCTGGTATCGATGCGATAGGACTGATCCCTGAAGCTGGCGGCGTGGCCAGAATCATCGGCCATCAGGCCGGATATGTTGGAGTGGTAGCGGATCAGGCAGGGAGCAGTGTCATTAAAGCATTCGGAGCATCGACGGGCACCGTCAACGGCCTCGCAGGGCTGGGTGATGCCTCTGCAGAGGGGTTGGTTTCAACTGGCCTTACGGTTGCTGGATTTATTCCCGGTCTCGGGCAACTTGCCGCTGGAGCATCGATAGTCAACGACGCTATTAAGACAGGAATCGCGATCTCAAAATGCCAATAATTCAGGACATCAAGAACGACATAAGAGAAGCTAAGACAATACGCTTACCATGGTGGGGCGTGTTGTGTTGGATGGCCGGCTGCGGACTGATCGAGTTACTGCTCCTTCGTCTTGGAAGGTTTGATCTTGGATTACCAGCACTGAACAGCATCGCGGTTGTTGGTTTCACGATTGCTTTGAAGCGAAAACTGCGGCGGCATGCGTGGTTTTGGGGCACCATGGCCGTCCTCGCGGCTCTTCATGTCCCGTTGATTTTGTTTGTCCCCTGGACCACCAAGTGGGTTCCCGCACTCGCGATTGCCGCCATCGACTCGGCGGATTTAATTGTGATGTTCGCGATTCTTGCTGTTGTCGCGAAATTCATGGAAGGGCCGAAAGCCACTGCCCCAGATTCCGACCGCTGAGCAGAGTGCGTGCTATTGATGCGTGGGTTTTTAGTTCAAAATCTGTCGAACTCAAATTATATGAATAAGTCACTTAGGTATTTCTGGAGCTTGCCGGTTCTTCTAGTACTCATGGCTTGCGCAGTGCTTGCCTTCGCGCAATCCAATGGCGACACCGGATACGACGTCATCATTCGGAACGGTCATATCATTGACGGCTCTGGTAACCCATGGGTCTCCGGGGACATCGGCATCCGGGGAGAGCGGATTGCTCGCATCGGCAATCTGGGGGATGCGACCGCGAAACGCACCATTGACGCTCACGGTCTGGTTGTAGCGCCGGGTTTCATTGACATGCTCGGCCAGTCTGAGACTGCTCTTCTCATCGACAATCGCTCGCTGAGCAAATTGTCGCAGGGAATTACCACCGAAATTACGGGTGAGGGACAATCCGTTGCACCTCAGGACGCGCTCACGCTGGCGCAGCTCCAACCTGAACTCGATCAATATCACCTGAAAGTGGATTGGACCACGCTTGACGGTTATTTCAGCCGCCTGGAGAAGAACGGCACGCCGTTGAATCTGGGCACTTATGTGGGCGCGGCGCAGGTCAGAGAAGCGGTTCTCGGCGATGTTGATCGCGTGCCTACGCCGGAGGAGCTGGGGCGAATGAAAGCGCTGGTGGCGGAAGCCATGCAGCAGGGCGCATTCGGAATCTCCACGGCGCTGATATATCCGCCGGGCCATTATGCCAAGACGGAAGAACTGATCGAGCTCGCGAAAGTAGCAGCGCACTACGGAGGCATCTACGCCACGCACATGCGCAGCGAAGGACAAAGCGAGAGCGAAGCCGTGCAAGAAGCATTGCGCATTGGCAGTGAGGCCCATCTGCCTGTCGAAATTTTTCATCTGAAGGTCATCGGCAAGCCGCGGTGGGGATCGATGCCGAAGATTGTTGGCATGATTCAATCGGCGCGTGATTCGGGGCAGGATGTGTCTGCTGACATGTACCCCTACGTTGCAGGAGGAACTGCATTGGCCTCGAGCCTGCCGCCCTGGGTCGCCGATGGTGGTACGGCGAAGCTGCTGGAACGTCTGAAGGACGCGGCCACTCGCTCCAAGATTAAAGACGAGATGGCGACAGAGCATCCTAATTGGGAGAATTTATATCTCGGGAGTGGCGGAGCTTCTGGAATTATTCTTTCGGGCATTGAAAATCCGGATCTCAAGCAATACAACGGCAAGACCATGGCTCAGTTCGCAGAGGCGCAAAAAAAGGAACCGCTGGATGCGCTGATGGATTTGGTAATCGCCGATAAGGCGCAGACCGGGGCGATCTATTTTATTGCGAGCGAAGAGGATCTTCGATATGGGCTGAAGCAGGCATGGACGAGCATTGGACTCGACGGCGGTGAGGAATCGCTGGATGGACCTTTGTTTGACCCGCATGGGCACCCGCGCGCATTTGGCAGCATGCCGCGCTTTCTCGGCCACTATGTGCGCGACGAGCATCTGCTTCCGCTGGAACAGGCGATTCGTAAGATTACTTCGCTTCCGGCACAGCGCGAGCGTTTGCGCGACCGGGGGCTGCTCAAGGAAGGATTTTTTGCCGACATCACGATTTTCGATCCAGCAACCATCCTTGACAAAGCGACTTACGAAAATCCGGCGGAGCTTTCGCAGGGCATAAAAGATGTTTTTGTGAATGGAAGTCTTGAGTACGAAGACGGCAAACTCACTGGCGCGACCGCGGGCAAAGCTCTGCGAGGGCCCGGCTGGAATGAACCATAGATCTTTTTCTGCGTGAGGCCGGGCCTACTCCGCATTTTCCAACTTGTTCTTGTTTGTCGGAATGTGTGTTTTCCGATTTACCCGGAATCGGGGTATACGGAGTGACCGTTCCGCATCCGTCGTCGGCGCTTGCGCATGGGAACAAGAGCGTAGACTGAAATCTGTCCATCGCCAGACGATGAAATACCGAAAATCGAAACATAAGCAGACCGCAGAAGACCAGAGGATCGGGCTGAATTCGCAAATCACGCGGCGCGATTTTCTCAACAGTTCTCTTCTCGGCAGTGGCGCAGCGCTGCTTTCAGCGGCTTGTCCCATGCACGCTTTCGGGCAAAGCCAGCACGCCTCCAAAGATGCCAGCGCAAGATCCCCAGATGACTTTAGCGGCTATGGCGGCGTGGGTGACTACGCCGATGCCAATGGCAACACACTTCCAGTTGTGCAATCCGCTCATCGTGTAAGGGACGGCTACTATCAGGAGCATCCGCAGGCTGTAGAAGAAAATGGTGAGATCTTCGATTTGATTATCGTTGGTGGCGGACTTACGGGTTTGATGACCGCCAACGAATATCACAAACACTCGCAGGGCCGGCACCGCGTTCTTATTGTAGAAAATCATCCCGTTTTCGGCGGAGAAGCGCGGCAGAATGAATTTGAGGTAAATGGTCATCGCTTGATTGGACCGCAAGGGTCGAATGATTTCTATCCTCCTCAGGAGGGATCGAACACTCAACTCGATCAGTTTTTTACCGATTTCAAGCTACCGCGCACCTACCGATTCCAGTCCTGGAATCCGGCCCTGAAGCCGCTGCGATTTTCTTACGACAACTACGCCAACATGGATGGACTTGATGAAGGCTATGTCGATGTGGCCTATTACTTCGACGGAAAAAGCGGCGACTCAAAACCCCTCTGGATGCTGAATATTTGGAGCAACGACCTGCGGGGCGCGCCCTTCAGCCAGCGGGCGAAGAAAGATTTGCTGCGGTGGCGGCACGATTCCGATCAGACCGGCGACGACGATCCTCGTTTTCTCGACACCATCACCTACAAGCACTACCTCGAAGTCGTTAAAGGATACGACCCAGAGGTGACAAAGTTTTCTCAACCCATGGTTGGTTTGCTCGGCGGCGTTGGTTCGGATGCCGTGGCTGCGCGTGTTGGTCATGGTCTCGTCTCCGCTTATCAGAAAGAGCCGAGGCGCACGCTGTCGTTTCCAGGCGGCAACTCAACCATGGCACGGCACCTGGTTCGTGGACTTATTCCCGCTTCCATTTCAGGCGAATTCAGTTTTGAAGGTGTTATGAATGGCCAAATCGATTTCGCCGCACTCGACAAACCCGGGCAGCCCACGCGAATTCGTCTTCGCTCGACCGTGATTCGTGTCGAGCACGAAGCGCATCGCGGCGAGAAAGACACGGTCGCGATCACGTACGAGTGCAAGGGGAAGACATACCGCACCCATGCGCGCACCGTGGTCATGGCTTCCGGCGGTTGGATTAACAAGCGGATTCTCGTCGGCATGCCGGAAGAGATGCGCGGTGCCTACGCGCAATTTTTCTATGCTCCCGCGCTCATCGCTAACGTTGCGCTGACGAACTGGCGGTTTTTGTACAAACTGGGCGCGCCGGCTGTGCGCTGGATGGATGACGGCACCATGTTCGGATACTGTGCCAACATTCGCCGCGACATGGTCATCGGCGACTACAACCCGCCGCTCGATCCGGAAAAACCCACGCTCCTCACCTTTTATATGGGCTTGTACACGCCGGGTCACAGCGCGCAAGAGCAGGGCATGATGGGAAGGCTGCGGTTGCTTTCCACCAGCTATGCCGATTACGAGCGAACCATCCGTCGCCAGATGACTGACATGTTTGCCGATCTCGGATTCGATGCCAAAAACGACATCGCGGGAATTATCCTGAACCGTTGGGGACATGCGCGGGTGATTCAGCCACCGGGATTCTATTACGGAGTGAACGGTAAACCGAGTCCGCGCGAGGTTGTGGCCAAGGGTTACGGCCGCATCGTAATCGGGCATTCGGAGTTGAACGGCGCGCAAAACTATACCGGAGCGTTTCAACACGCCAAGCGTTGTGCCGAAGAAGCCTGGACGCTTAATTCATAGAATTGTCGATAGCCGACATTGCTTCTCGGGCCAATCACGCGGGATCATACACGTTAGGACAGTTCACGGCTTTGCTTCTTTTGCCGGTGGCATTTGACGGCCTGCATCCAGATGATCGAAGTTGAGCGCAGCATTGAGCACGAGCATGAAGCTGCCCTCCGTTTCCTGGCGCCACATCGGATTATTGGCGAACAGCACGATATGTCCACGGCCCAGCGGAACATCCACCACGGCGGGGGCGCCGGCCAGTTCCGAGGCTCCTGCCAGCATGCCGCTGATCCACAAATTCTTTTCGTCCGCGAATCGCAACACGACCCGCGGATACAATGACGCGGGCGGCAGTTCGCTGCTGTAGAACACGCGAATCTGCGGATCAACATACAGCTCTTTTTCCGCGGGCGTGCGGTCCGGCGGCGGTTCCGGCTTCGTCCAGACGCGGCCCTGGGGAATATCCGGATCTGTGGTCGAACCGCGACCGCTCGGCCGCTTAGTTTCATCTGTGGCGCCGAAGAAGCCTTCACTCTCTGCGATGGCAACTTTGAAAACCGGAGCTTGATTGAAGTACACGCCGAGCGAATCGTCGTAGCCGTAAGCGATCGGGCTCTTCGTATCTTCGACATTCGCGCGCACGATCGCTCCCCGTACCTGCAGCGTTTTCGTTTGCGTGATGGTCACAGAATCGGTCAAGCCCAGATCGATCGGCAAATGCGTGCTCGATCCCACCGGAATAAACAATCCGCCAGCTTCGACAAATTGCTTAATGTGCGCGACGCCTTCAAGTCCCAGACCGCCGCGGATGTCGGGTGATTCGTCGATTCCTCCCCAATTCGGGGTTACGTCGGATTTTTGCCAAGGAATTGGTCCGGCGTCGGTGCCGTCCGGCAAGACACGCTTGGGAAAACCGGCCAGAAGTTCTCGCAGATCGGAAAAGGTCGGCGGAAAAAGAATTACATCGTACTTTTCCCGCAGATTCGGCGTGGTGCGCACCAGGGTGTCGGAAATGTAGGAGTACGGTACGCCAGTTTCTTCGAGGGCCAGACGAAACCAGCCTTCATTTTGTGTGCTGGTCCACGTGTGCAGTACTGCAATGCGCGGAACTTTGAGTTCGTGGCGCGCGACCTTCGGTACTTCGGCGATGCCCACGAACTTGATTCCAAGCTCATGCGCGACTGATTGCACCTGCGACTCCAGATCGGAGGAATTACCCTCCACCGGCACAATGAAGGAGCCAGCGGCGAACTTTTTATCTCCTGCCTCGAATGAATCTTCAGCCGCAAACATTTTTGCGTCTTTCAATCGATAGCGTAGAGCAGCGAGATTCGGCTCGGCATTCGCATCCACGATGTAGCATTTCGACGCTACAGTCTTGCCTTTTACAACATGCGCCGGGCCGATGCCGCCGTCGCCATCGTGCGCGGGCCCGTCGATCAGCTTCATGGGCGCTTTCAGAATGGCTTGATCGGTGACACGCAAAGTGTTGACGTTACGCAGTGGACCGAGTGTCCAGCCCGTGTCGTCGTACGGCCGCGGATCGGAGGTCGAATAGTATTGCGTGTCGAGCAGCATATCGACCATGCGGCTGTAAGGCTGATCCATACGGATGATGTAACTGCCCGCCGGAATTTTGACGGGTTTTGCTTCTTCCTTCTGGGCAGAAGTTTCGTCGGCTTCCGTCAAAGCAGTTTTCGCCGAGTTTTCTTTCTTTGTATCTTTATCCGCAGCAATCGTTTTTTCAGTTTTTGATTTCTCGCCGGCGTTGGCTTCTGTCTTCGCTTTGCCCTTCGGCTCGCTCTCTTTTGCCGGCGTCACCAACTTCACTTCAAAATCCTGATCAAGTTTCTGCACCTCCGCCCCCTGCCGCTGCAACAGATTGGCAAGCTGCGCGGCAAGCGCCGGACGGCGCCCATCGTTCAAAATCGCCCACGCCGCCGGACCTTCGGTCGTCGCTTTTGCCACCGAGCGTTTGCTCTTGAGATAGAAATTGCTGAGAAACTCCTGCGGATGTTGCGCCATGTAGTCGAGGGCGAGAATCAATCCGCTCTGCTGCATATTAATGTTGTTGCGCAGCGACCACTTCACTTTCGGCAGCGGAGGATTGGGCCGGTACCATTCACGCGATGTCGCCGAGGGTTTCAAGGTACGCTCTTCCGTCTGGGGATACAGATTTCCGAATGTCTCATAGAAGCGGCCGATCGAGTTATGCCCGTTCGCCACATAAAACATGTAGTTCGGCGCCCAGCCATCGTAGAAGCCGTGCGTCCACACACCCACGACGCCTTTCGCGGTGAGTTGTTCAATTTCGTTGTACGCCATCTTCTGCCATTCACTTTCCACGATCGGATCGAGCCACGCGTTGTAAGGGCCGGTTCCGGTGGAGATGTACAAATAAGGGACGGACTCGTGCAGATCATGCAACACCTGCGGATGCCAATCGAGGAAGTTCTTCATCATGACCTGCGACAACTTGAGCCCCATCGCGATCGCGTCGCGATTGTTGTCGTGCTGAACGTAATGTCCCCAATACACCAGATCGGGTTGCGGTTTGTCGGGATATGCCTCGCGGTAGTTCGCCCAATCCACCATGCGGTCATGGCCGTCAACCTCGACGATCGGTGTGATCAGAAAAACCATGCGCTTGCGAATGTTCTGAATCATTGGCGTGTCTTCCACCGCCAGCCGATAGGCCAACTCCATCAGCATTTCGGGGGAGCCGGATTCCGGCGAGTGAATCGATCCGGAAGCCCAGTAGAACGGCTTACCGGTGGAGATGAGTTGTTGGGCCTCGGCATCGGTAATTTTGCGCGGATCAGCCAGCTTCGCCGTGATTTCCTTGAGCTGGTCGAGTTGGGCGATGTTGCTCTCGTCACTCACTGCCACCAGCAGAAAGTCGCGGCCCTCTTCGGACTTGCCAACCCGGAAAACTTTCACTCTCGGTGAAGCCTTCGCCAGCTCATCGTAGTAGCGGTAAATATCTTTCGAATATGTAAGCACATCCGGCGCGCCGATAATGTGACCGAGAATTTTCTCCGGCGTGGGAACGGTCGACGACGCGGGAAGGTGATCGACCAGATTCGTGCTGAAGAACGACTCCGTGGTGTCCGCCCGAATCTGTTTTGTGTATCCCTCATCGTTCGGCGAAGCGCTCGGGCCCGGCGCTGACTGCGCTCTCGCGGAAACCGCCGTGAGATTGAAAAGACTCATCGCGCTCAGGATGCACAATCCAGTCCACCAGAGTCTGGCCGTAATCCGCCGCTCACGCCGCTTCATCATTGAGTCCCCCATTTTTAGCGAGGTTTATGATACACGGCTCGCAGGTCAGTGTGGCGCAGTATTCCAAGATAGAAAAAATGCTTTCTGTTCAGGATCTTCTCCATACAAACCAGCTCCAAATAAACCAACCTCAACACGGATCGTCGGAGACCCGCAAACTGGGACACGGAAGTTCTGACCAGGCCATCCTTGCACTTTCGAATTCGCGGCTGCTCGCCGCGAGAGACACAAACTGCTCTCAGTTCAAATTCAGATGGAATGATGCCTCAGTAAGGTTACGAAAGGCGGTGTCCTTCGAAACTCCTGAAACGAGACTACGGGGTTAACCGTTCCTAATGAACTTGGGGTTAACGTAGTGGGTATACGGTGCTCAAGCTGCTGCTGCCTGAGCAATCCCTCACTCTTCAAGACAAGGCAGAGACTATGCACAATAGAAATATCCCCACATTACGGCGCAGCTCGAGAATCCCGATCGCAGTTCCGATCCTGGTGACCAGCTTGGAGCCGGGCGCGCAGTTTTCTGAAGTCTGCGAAACTTTGGTGGTCAACGCCCATGGTTGCACGATGCGATCTCCAATCAAGATGGAAGGCGGAGTTCCCTTGCACTTCCACAGTAAAGAGGGGCGTGAGACCACGGCGCAAGTTGTCTACTGCCAGCCCGTGGGTTCGAACCAGCAGGGCTGGACTCTGGCCGCCAGTTTTGAGCGGCCGGGAAATTTCTGGGGGTTGAAGAGCGTCCCTGAAGATTGGACGCCATCGCCAGCGCCGGCAGGCAAGAAACTGGCATCAAAACTGCCGCTAGACGACACCCCGGCGATGCCGCAAGATCAGGCTGCGGCATCAGTGAAGCTCGCCCTCGACCGTATCCGAACCCAACTCTCGGATGAGCATCTCAAGGTCGTGCTTGCAGAGCTTGTTCGCCCCCTTGAAGCACAGTTGACGGATCTGAACGAAAAGTTTGCGCAAGGCGCAAGGCGAAACCGCTTTGAAGTGTCGCTGTCGCAAATTCCTCCTGAGTTGGAACAGCAGTTGGAGCTTCGCTTAAGGAAAGACCTGGCCCCACAAGTCTTGAAGGAGGCGCAGGAGCAGTCCGAACAGGTGCTGGGTGCGGCGAAAGCGGCCATCGACCAGCAGACAACGAAGACTTACGAAGAGTTCCTGCAGCGGGTCACCCGGGAATTGCAAGCGGTTGAACAGCGGACGGGAGCCTTGTCGGAGGATTTCGCTCACAATCTGCGCGAGCACCTCAATCGTGGATTGGGAGAGATTCACCAGGAGGTCGCGAACGCAGGCGACCGTCTCAAACGGCTGAGCGATGACCTTCTGCGCCTTATGCAGCATAGCCTCGCTGAGGAACATGAGGCGCGCCGTCAGAAATTGGAGCAGGTCCAAGCCGCGATCGCGTCGGAATCGGCGCGCTTGCAGCAGCAAATCGCCGATCTCGATCGCCGCATGGCGAAGCTGGATGATTCTGCACGCTGCCTCGAGTCAGGTCTCGACAAGCGTCTGTCACAGATGGCCAGTGACACTATCTCCACGGCCCGCGGCCGAATGGAGAGCGCCCTCGAGGAAGCTCTGACGGAGCTGAGCACACGCAATGCTCAGGAGCTCGGAAATCAACTCGACCAGGCGAGCGCAAATTTGAGGATTGTCCAGCAGGAGATCGAAGCCTCGGTTCCTGAGTCTCTGAAGATCCAGGTCGGCCAGGCTTTGCAATCCTTTGGGCTCCGCATGGAAGATCTTGCCCAGCAATCTGTGGAACGATGGCGCCTGGCATTCGCGGGCGGTCTCAACCGCTTGGCAAAAACTCTTGGCGAGCAATTTGTCTTGCAAGCCACAACCAGCGACCAGACAGCTCAACCTGGATCGAAGAATAAGGAGAGTGGCAGTGCTCGAAGGTGAACCTTTTTTTCACCACGGCCTACCGGCGCGAGGGGTCTGGAGAACGCCGGTTTCCACTGCGATACTCGCAAGGCTGAGCGCCGCCCGCTTACGATGATCTGCGACGTTGCCCTTGCTCTCAAACCCATGAGAGCCTGGCAGGCATGAAATCGATTCGAGCTAAATGCATCCTGCCTGCGGTCATGAGTGCGGCGCTGTTGATCGGTGAAGTTCCTGCGCTTTCGGCTTTCCCGAGGTTCCAGGTCTCCGTCAATGGATCAACGGCCACGCAGAGAGACGGATCTCACGATTTCGATTTTCTCATCGGTGATTGGACGGCACATGTTCGTCGACTCCCTGAACGCCTGAAGGGTTCGAATGTCTGGGTCGAATACGATGGCATCTCGAATCATAAAAAGCTGCTTGACAGCAACGCTAATTTTGAAGAGTTCGACGTTTCCAGTCCCGATCACAAACTCCGTATCAAGGCGCAAACCCTCCGGCTCTATAACCCTGAATCGCACCAGTGGAGTATCTATCTGGTGGATCTCGACAAAGGTACTCTCGATCTTCCGCCTGTGGTGGGCCAATTCGACGGAAACCGAGGTGAATTCTACAACCAGCAAACTTGGGAAGGCCGCGCCGTCCTGGTGCGCTATGTCTGGCTCAACATTTCACCTAAGTCATCGCGAATGGAACAGTCTTTTTCCGCAGACGGCGGAAAGACATGGGAAGTCAACTGGATATGTGCGCTCTCCCGCTGAGTATCGCCGTCGCCCACAATGGCGCGATATGAATTCCTGAGGTCGTAAGCCAACACTCCGCGCGGCTTAGGGCTGAACGTTGGTCACCCCTTCCTCACCGGACTTCGGGAAATGTTTTTCGTACCAGGCAATCGACCGATCGGTTGCATCAATCTGATGTTTGATCTCCCGAAGGCCGTGTCCTTCGCGAGGATAGCGTGCGAAGACCGTCTCCACGCCCAGGTCTTTGAGAGCAACAAAAAGTTGCTCGGCTTCGGCGATGGGAACATCGTTATCGTTCTCGCCATGGAGGATGAGTGTCGGGGTATGGGCGGCGGCAATATGTTTCATCGCGGAGCGTTCCCACGCAGAGTCCATCAGGCTGCCCTGATGCAAAAACTGTCCGAACTCCATTTCCTCATATTGATTGTAGTAGGTCATGTAGTTGTAGCTGATCAGATTTGTGATCCCAGCGGTGGGAATAGCCGCCTTAAATTCGTTAGTCTGGGTGATCAGCCAGTCGGTGAGCTGTCCGCCATAGCTCACGCCCTCGATCCCCATCCGTTCGCGATCAATCCACAAGTAGCGCCGCACTGCCGCGCTCACCCCGTAGAGAACGTCCTGGCCTTCATTGCCGTCCTGGTCGCCAAAAACGGCGTCGGCGAACTTCTGGCCGTAACTGGTTGAGCCGCGATAGTTGACGTTGAGCACGGCGTAACCGTGCGCCGCATAAACCTGGTTTTTGAAGTTGAACCCCGGACCGTTGGCTCCGTGCGGTCCTCCATGAATCTCCACGATGAGCGGGTGCTTGGAGGTTGCGGTCATGCCGATGGGCTTTGTCAGAAACGCTTCTACGTCGAACCGGTTGTCGTTGCTGACAAAAGTGAAGGACTCCACTTCGGCGATAGCCTTACCCGCGAGCAGTTCCTGATTGAGATCGGTGAGCTTGCGTGGGGTGGCGGCTGATTTGTAGTAGAGCTCGGAGGCATCGCGTGGCGTTGTAAACGAGTAGGCGATCGCTCCGTTCCCGTCGACCGACCAGCCGCCAACGCCGCCGGCGTCGTTGACGACATATTCAGGATGGCCTCCCGCGATGGGAAGACGCAAAAGATGGTTGCTGCCGCGTTCCTGCACGGTGCAATAGACGGAGCGGCCGTCGGGGGACCATTGTGGCACGCCCTGGCGGTTGTCGATGGCGCCGCCGATTTCGCGGCGATTGCTGCCGTCGGCGTTCATGATCCAGACGTGCGTGTCTTCCATGGTGGTTTCGCGATCGGTGAGGCCACGGCGTGTGCCGCGATAGACAATGGATTTGCCGTCGGGCGACCACAGCGGATCATATTCGTTGGATTCGGTTGCGGTCAGCCGGCGGATGCTGTTGTCTGAGAGTTGCAGCGTAAAAAGGTCATAGTTGAAAAACTCATCCTGATTCGGCTCCCGGTTGGAGGCGAAGACGAGTTGTTTTCCGTCGGGCGACCAGTCGATGGAATGCTCGTCGTAATTGCCTTGCGTGAGCTGCCGCATCTGCTTCGTGGCAAGGTCCACGACGAAAATGTGCAGGCGTTGATTGTCGTTGAAGCGCGTCATCCCCTTGCCCGCGTCGGGCTTGTAGAGATAACGCGTGATCACCACGGGATCGCCGCTGGCCTCGGCGGCGCCGTCGCCAGGGGTGGAAGAGATGAAGGCGATCTGCTTGCTGTCGGGCGACCATGCGACGGCCTTTCCGGTTCCCGGTAGCGGAGAATTAGTCCCTGTCACCGCGGCGAGGAACGTGGTTTCGCTGGCATCGGGATGCGCGATCACAAGGCCGTGCTTCTCACCATCGGAGCCGCTGAATGCGATCCATTTGTCGTCGGCGGACCAGAGCGGATTGCTAGCCGGCTTTTCTCCACCCAGGCGGATGCTCTTGCCCGAGGTCACGTCCATCACCCAGAGTTGGTCGTAAGGGCGGCCGGGGCGATCACGCATCACGATTGTGTAGGCGATGGATCGGCCATGGTGCGAGAGCACCACGCTGCCTACCGAGCGCAGGCGAGAAAGGTCGCTGCTGGCTAATCCTTGAGCGTTGGCGACAGCAGCCAGGAGCGCTGCGCAGAGCAAGCCAACAGAAATGCGGCATAACATGGGCTTCAGAAAGTGACGCATGGAATCCCCCGGCGCTCGCAGTGTCTGCGGAACGAGCAACGACATACTAGGGCTGTGGGTGCGGCATGGTCAACGCGGAACCGATGGTTCACTCGTGAAGCGAACTCGCGGCAACCAGCAAATCAGCCAAAGCAATGCGAGTTGCTGAGAGCTGAACACGAGCCGGTGCTTTAATTTTCTCTTCTCGAAACGATTTCAATCATCGGTGCCCACGAATCAGATGGGCCCGCGATAGCGTCGCAGTTGCACGGTTACGGCAAGAAAGATTGTCGCGACGATCAGACCAATCCATAGGCCGGGCTGGCTGAAAAAATGCACAGGAATGAGAGTTGTCATGAAATTTTCGGAAGCACCGTGCGAGGCCATAGCGTTCCCAGGCCCGATCAACCGTTTCAGCAGCATATCCCGGAAATACGAAGTGTTGAAGGCAATCTTCTCCACACCGGAGATTACGAATGGCGGTAAGAAGGCCCAGATGAACGGCGCTCGTGGCGACCAGGCCGAAACCAGCAGCAGCCAGCCATAAATCGGCGCGTACCAGAGACCATGGACGGTGAGAAAGTGGTACAGGAGTACCAGCGAAACTCGAAGGAACGAGACATGTGTCCAGAGCATCGCGGTATCCACGCCGCTTCCCGACAATATTGTGCTGCTCAGCACGAACATGAGAATCTGCGTGGCAAGGGTGATAACGAAACTGAGTAGGGGCAGAATCAGCAGCGGGACGGCGAACTTCGAAAGCACGACAGTGAGATCAGACACCGGAAGCGACTTCCAAAAGAGGATGCTGCGATCCCGGCGCTCTCCGTAGAGAGCATCAATTGAGTAGAAAATTCCCACGATTAGGGCTGTCCCCATGATCAGGACTCCCGATAATTCGTACCTGGCGGTGAGTAGATCGCCGGCGTGCCCGGCAAGTGGCGATCCGCTCAGGTGGCGCCTGAAAGCAACCATGTTAATTACGAAGCCAAACAGAAAGAGTGCGGCCGCAATCAAAGGTGCGATATAGAGTGACCGATACTCCCATAATTCGCGCCGGATCGACCAGTACAGGCATTGAGTGAGCGGAATCGCCGTTGGCTCAATGACCTGCGATTGGAGATGGATCTCAGGGACGGCGTTCGACTGAGTATTCATCTAGCTGCTCCTTGCGCCTGGCCTGGGTGGTTGCCCAACAGGGCAACGAATAAATCCGCGATGCTCGGCGTGCGCAGCTCGCCCAATTCGCCGACTTTCTCCCGCTCGACACGATCGAAGAGCAGGATGCTGCGGCCCAGCACCTGGCGTTCGTGCATGGGCTTGTGGGCACGGGCTGCGGCCAGTTGCTCGGGGCGCACCAGCAGTTCCACATAGCGCGATTCGAATTCTTCCATGGTGCAACTCAACGCGATTCGCCCGCGGTCCATGAATATCAAATCGGTCAGGATGTGCTGCAGCTCCTCGACTTGATGCGTCGTTACCACGATCGTGCGGCTGCGATCGAAGTAGTCATTCAGCAGCGAATCGTAAAATTGTTTGCGGTACAGGATGTCAAGTCCAAGCGTCGGCTCATCGAGCACCAGCAATCTCGCGTCGATCGCCATTACTAACGCCAGGTGTAGCTGGACCACCATGCCCTTGGACAATTCCCGGACTTTACTTGTTGGTTGAATGGTGGTCTTCGCCAAAAAAGCTTGCGCCTTGGCGCGATTGAAACGGGGATGCACGCCGGCAACGTAGTCGAGCGCCTGCGAAACCCGCAGCCAGCGCGGCAACGTAGCGACATCGGCGATAAAGCACACATCACGCATGAGCACATCGCGTTCGGTCCAGGAATCGCGGCCGAGCACTTTGAGTTCTCCCTGATATGCGGTAAGTCCCAGAATCGCGTTGAGCGCGGTTGTCTTTCCCGCGCCGTTGGGGCCGATAATTCCAAGGATGCGGCCCTCCTCGACACGCAAGTCAATACCGTCGAGCGCGACGGTTGTGCCGAAGGCTTTCCGCAAACCGCGGGCTTCTATTACTGGCATCACTTCAGCGCTCCTCCTCTTTCTTAACTTTCGATCGAAGCGTACCTGAGGAGGTACCTGAAGAAGACCGGCCGCGAGTCGCCCCGTTCAACAGCTCCTCCGTTGATAGACCGAGGCGTCGAATCGTTGTCTGAACTCTCGGCCATTCCTCTGCCAGGAATTTCTCGCGTTCGCCCTTCAATAATTGACTGCGCGCGCTGCCCCTCACGAACATTCCGAGACCTCGCTTTTTTTCGACAAGCTCTTCGTCGACCAGTTCCTGATAACCTTTGAGAACCGTAAGGGGATTGAGACGATACTCAGCCGCCACAGTGCGAACAGAGGGCAACGGATCGCCCTCTTTAAGCACTCCATCGAGTATCATCGCGATGACGCGGTCCCGCAGCTGGCGGTAGATCGGCTGATTGTCGTTCCACTCAAGGTCCATCCTGGTTTCCAAATGTCCGCTGTCTTGCAAATACCCTTGTGAAATCAGAGAGAGGTGCGGCAAATCGTATCGATTAGCGGCCGCACCTTCCCGGATGGCTGATCATACCAGCGAGAGGAGCCTTCACTTCGCCCGCTGCAAGTCAAGGCGCGCGACAACCGGCTTGTCGCCCGGCATCAGATAAGTCCACTCCTCAATGTGATGGTTCGCATCCACGATGGTGAACACAGCATGCTGCATATGCCCGTACTGCGTGCTGCCTGCAACATCGAGGAAATCGAATTCCACCCTTTTTCCATCCGGCGATGTTCTTGCGACCATGCGCGGACGATTTCCTGCGTCACAATAATGCGTCAGAAGTAAGCGATCATTGTCCAGGTAGAACATCGTGACCGGATGATCGTAGCGGGACGGGTCGTCCGCAGTGGCTGCCTCCTTCATCTCGTGCACGATCGCGTTTCCTCTGGAGGTCACGCGCAGCGACACCTGAGTTACCGCGCCGTTCCCCATGTCTTTCATTGGCGGATTGGTGGTCACCGGACCTTCCCAGGTGCCCGCCAAGGTTTTCATTTGGTCGAAGGATTTTTGCGGCCCTGAATTGGGAGTGGTCGCTGATTCAGACTGCGCAAGCGCCGCAATCGAGAGCGCCACCAGTACCATGCACAGCACAAAACGGGATTTCATGTTGAGTCCTCCTGTACGGCCGATCAGCCCTTGAACGATGGCTGCGCCATATGCTGTTATACTTAACTATAACACTATACATCCTGTCAAGCTTTTTCTGGTGGGCCTTAGGCTGTGGCGCTCGGTTCGTGAGTGACGGCAACCTTCATCGCTGCCGATTGGCCGATGATCCATCAGCACGGGAACCGAACAAGTACGGCACGTTCGCGCATATACTGGAGGCGAATAAAGACAACGGGTGGCCGGCTTGGCGGCGAAGGTCTTGCTGTTTGTATCCCCGGTCAACTAAGCCACAGTAGGGGATCGATGAAGCGCACGTGGACGATCATAGGGGTGGGCAACGTCCCGCGCAGCTTCAAATGGTACCAGGCGGTGTTGGGCCAACCGGCTACCCTTCCTGCTCATGAGTACTTTGGACAAATCCTCGATTCTGATGGGACTGTTTTGCTCTGCCTCCACCAATGGGGCGCCCACGAGCATCCCTCATTGATGAGTCCCGATCAAGGAACACCCGGCAACGGCCTCCTATTATTCTTCCGTGTCGATGATTTCGAATTGGCGTTGCAAAGGGCACGCGCTCTCGCCAGTCGGCTCGAAGAGGAGCCACACCTTAATCCGAACACTGGAACGAAGGAGTTCTTGCTCCGAGATCCCGACGGATATTACGTTACGGTCAGTGCGCTCTCTCAGGCCTAGAATGCGAACAAATTGAAACGCCAGCTGCGGCGGATCATCCCATGAATGCGTGAGTCACTGAAACGGACCAGCCCGCAGACCACTTGCGCGCGCCCTGACCGGGCACGAAGGAGCACAGAAACATGAAGCCAAAAAACACGATCTGCCTCTGGTTTGACAAGGACGCTCACGAGGCGGCGCGCGGCGGCGCGCTTCTACGCCGCCACCTTCCCGGATAGTAAAGTAACCGCTGTTCACAACGCGCCCGGTGACTATCCTAGTGGCAAGAAGGGCGATGTGCTGACGGTGGAGTTCACCATTGTTGGCATTCCCTGTCTCGGTCTCAACGGCGGTCCGGCGTTCAAGCACAGCGAGGCCTTTTCCTTCCAGATCGCGACCGACAATCAGGAAGAGACGGACCGCTACTGGAACGCGATCGTCGGCAATGGCGGCGTGGAAAGCCAGTGCGGTTGGTGCAAGGATCGCTGGGGCCTTTCCTGGCAGATCACCCCGCGCGCACTCACCGATGCGCTAGCGACTGGTGGCAGTGAGGCCAAGCGTGCCTTCGAGGCGATGATGAAGATGAAGAAGATCGACATCGCCACGATCGAGGCAGCGCGGCGAGCCTGATGTGAGCCTCGAAATGGATTTGCGGGCATCAGTCCCCAGAGGCAACCGGCCAAAAATCAAAATAATTCATCCACTGGTCGTAATGAGTCGCCAACGTTGCTTCCAGAAATCTGACGGCCTGGCACATGGCTTCGTACAAGCCGGCATCGTCGCCACCGCCTGTGACCTGTGGCGGAACTGCCGGGATGGGATCTCCGATCAGGGCATGATAGCGCAGCCAGCTTCGGCGAATCACGAAAGCGGGAAGCACCGGCGCGCCCGAGACCTGCGAAAGCAGGAAAGGACCAAGCGGAAAGCTGGTGGGTTGGGAAAAAAACGGCACCTCGAAAGTGTGACGCTGATAAACCCGGTCTCCCTGGATCGCCACGATCTCGTTTCGACGCAAGGCCTGTAAGAGTTCTATCGTAGCCGGCACACTCCCTTTTGAGATCCACAATTTTGATCCGTTCGCTCGCCATCAAATTCCGCAGCTTGATCTCCGCCGGCTTGTCCTCGACCACCCGCGCCACGTTGACGCGGCCGTACATTGCCAGCAGCCGCGATGCGAATTCCCAATTCCCCAGATGCGCCGTCCACACAATAAGCCCATTGCCCGCAGCCAGGCATTGTTCGATCTTGGCGCCGCCGCCATCCGGATTCACCAGCATGCAGAGCAGTTGCGAAGCTGTCGCCTGTGGCACAAAACAATAGGAAACCATAAGGTCGCAGAACGAATAGAAGACCCGATAAACTTTCCATTGCAGTGCGAGCCCGCGCTTACCCGAGACCCGGCGCAGATTTCCGGTTACCGCCCGCCGTTCCCGCTTCAACATGAGGAAGAAGATCAAGCGCCGTCACCGCCGCAACCGGAGGATGGAGAAAGCGCGGCAGCCTCGGCATGATAGCGAATATCATCCGCAGCGCCGTTGTGTTATGAAAACGGTGCTGGTACCAGCGCGTCACTTTCCGCCGGCCATACCGTGGTCGCTCAAGTCGTGAGTCATTTTCTTCTTCCACACCAAACGAATACGAACGCTCTGCGCGTCCCTATGCCTCATCGAGAGCCGCCCAGCGACGAGGTCGAAACAGCCGACATTGCCCTGGCCAAACTGGCACAGCTAGTTGAATTGCATGAGCGGCTATTGTATTTGGACAAATTTTGCGTGGATAAGGGGAAATGGCACACCGAGAGGATCGGATTTCAGGCCCTTGCTTCCGCCATTTTGGATTCGATGATCGCCGCCAAAGCGTTGATACTTTCCAGGTATTTCTGGTTGAAGTTGGCCTGCACCAGCTTGATGCCGAAATGCCTCTCAATCTCCAGAACGAGTTGGAGTATGTCGATGGAATCGATTTCCAGTTCTCCGCCGATCAGCGGCTGATCGTCGCGCAGATCCTCGGGGGTCAAGTCGGTGATCCGCAAGCTCTTCAATATGATGGGCTTGAGTTGCTCCTTAACGCTCGCCATATTGTTCGTTCACAAAACGGTAGCATACCACAACGCTCACCGCAGAAATGACTGGAACACGCATCCAGAAGGGCTTCTAGTGCCTTGGCTTAGCCTGAAATGGAGAGCTGCAGTTCTCCGTTGGTGAGTCCGCTCTTCGGGCTGGAGTTCTCCAGAAATCGGGGTCTTCCAATCCGATGATGGAGAAGCAGCGCGGGAAGTTTGCTCCCTGCGCTGCCGAGCGACATGAAGCAGATATCTTCGCCGAATAATTCGGCACTCGTTATTGGGCGCGTGCTGGTTTACAGCGACAGCGATCTTTCGACCGCTTTTAACCTTGAGAAGCAGATTCAGGTCATGCCGCTCAGCAGAGGGGCAACCCGGCCACTAGCACCCTATAGCCCGCGTTGGACCCCAAACTACAGCAGTCCCCCATCCACACGCGATCACCTGTCCGGTGATGTAACTTGCCTCGTCAGACCCCAGAAACGCCACCAGCGGAGCCACTTCTTCGGGCTTGCCAAAGCGCCGCAGCGGGATTTCGGAGAGCAATCGTTTCTCCTCTTTCTCAATGTATTTTGCGGACATAGGGCTCGGAATCACGCCCGGGCAAATGGCGTTCACCCGGATGTTAAATTGCCCAACCTCGCGAGAAAGCGCCTTGGTGAAAGCGATAATGCCGCCTTTGGATGCAGAGTAATTGCACTGGCCGGCCTGGCCGCGAACTCCGGCGGGCGACACGATATTGCAAATGGCTCCGCTTCCCCCGGCGCATCATGCCCGGCAGGGCCAATCGCGAGCACAAATATGTGCCGCGGAGATTGGTGTCGATCACTTCATCCCATTGCTCCTCCGACATAAAAGCCAACAACCCATCGCGGTTGATTCCGGCGTTGTTTACCAGGTAATCGACCGAACCAAATTGCTGTTCGATGCGATCGAACATGGGCGCGACACTCTGCTGGCGGGAGAGATCGGCTTCCACCGCCAACGCCTCTCCGCCAGCGGCGACGATGCGCTCGACCACTTCATCCGCGGACTCTTTCCCCTGACGATAGTGCACGGCTACGCGGAACCCCGCGCTTCCCAGAGCTTGCGCGATGGCGGCGCCGATAATCCCCGACGCCCCGGTGACTAATGCGACCCTCCGATCGGTGGTGCGATCACCCAGTCTCTATTTCAGCCATATTCTTCGAAATTTAGTGCAACGGCTTGAAGATCAAAATGTACACGGCCCAACGGGAGTTGTAGCGCGCGATATTGCCGTCCAGCGCGTAGGAAACCGTGCCTTGCACCAGCGTACCCAGGGACCGGGAGTGTTGAAGTTAACTTCCAGGCCGTCGAATTTGCGGAATTGAAGCGACTCATCCAGATTGCGCGCGCGTGCATACGCGTACATCCCATCGACCTTCATACAGATCCATCAGATTGAACCCATAGTGCACGTTCGCCATGGCAATGGCGTCAAAAGAATCCGTGCCGGGGGGAATGCCGTGGAGACGCGGCGACGTAAGAAACGAGGGGAAGTAACGCGAGAAGCGATCCAGTTGATCTCCGCCCCAGTAAGAAAGATCCCATCCGCCTTTGGTGAACTTGCGAATGTAGTAATCCTTGTTCAAATCGGCGTTGTAGAGCGTGAACGCATTTTGCGGACGCTGGACCAGGAGAGCCTTTTCGGGCGGCAGGCTAGGCGATGGGTTCACCGATAAAGCTCCGCACCCAGGTGGAAGTTGCAGCAGCGAAGTGCATCCGAACGGCCTCCAGCCGATGCGCTCGCCCCGTGTCCCTTGCGCGTCAAACACGTAACCGTCGCGGTTGTATTTTATTTCGAGGCCCGGAAGAACGTTCAATCCGTTGCGCGGCAGTTCGTATTGCTCGTCCGCCTGGCTGGTTCGGAGAAAGTTGTCATATGCGAAGTAGGTGGAGGCCGTCACGCTGAGATGGGTGGTGGCTTGCCAGGAGGCCCGCACGCCGGCGGTTTGCTCCCATGTCCATACCTCGCCTTGCAGTAATTCCGTGTTATTGCCGTAGATGCGGTTCTCGCCAGGCAGCCCGTTCAGCGCCAGATCCAGCGCCAGGCGGAACTTGGGCCGGAACTGCTTGGAGAGATCGGAAACCAGGATGGGCCCGGCGAAGAAGGTTGAAAGCTGGGCGCCGGTGTGATGAAAATCAAAATCCACTTTGCTGATTCCGAGGAACGGAATAGGAAAGTTGAACGTGCCTCCGTACATCGCGCCCGCAACCACAGCACTTGATGCGCTTCACACTCTGATCCACCAGAACCCGCTCGCCGCCTTTCTTCTGCAGTGACCGTAGTCCCTGATCGGTGTCGCGGTACATCGGGTCGTTCGAACTATGCTCAGCCGCGAGGGCTTCGCTGAAGTTCGGGGTGTTGATGACGTAGTCCGGAAAACTGCACCGTCCTCTGCAACACAAAATCACGTCCGGCAGCGTTCAGCAACTGCTGTGCGGAAATCGATCGCAGCAAATTGAATTGATTGCCCTTGTCGTCGCGAACTAATTCGAAATTCTGCGTCTCCACGTTTACCAGCACGTTGCTTTTGACGCCGCGCTGGCTCAGGTTCTGTTTCACCTCGCGAAAAGTAGTGCCGTCGATCCAGATCTTGCCGCTGTAAAGCGCCTCGTCCGCGCACCTTGGGCTCGACCCCCACCACATAACACATGGCTCCGTTGACTTGTTCGGTCCCCAGCAATTTGTAGTCATAGCGCTCGTTGAGGTTTCAATTCGAGGGGCTGGGTCATCACTTTTTCCGGCTCGATTTGCGGCAGCGGAAACTCATGATTGTTGCCGAACTTCACCCCGTTAATGTAAAACTCTTTTTGCGCCAGTTCCATCTGGCCGTCCCGGCTGAAGAATTGCTTGAGCTGCATCGAAACGTCGAACCCCGGCCCCAGATTGGTGGCTTCAAAGTGCAGGCTCATGAAACTGGAGGCCATATAGTTTTCCAGCTTCTGCTTCTGCGCTTCGCGATTCTGTTGCCAGCGGGCGATGATTTCCTCGACACTTAGTTCGACTCCGCTCTTAACCTCTACCGTGTTATATAGCGTCTGATCGGCTTCACTCTGCCGGTGGATGGAAATCAGCGCGTATTCGCTGGTGCAGGCGCAGGTTTGCGCGAAACCTTTGTCAGTCTTCGATCACTTCGCCTGCTGGGAGTTGGGCGCCGGTCGCGGGATCGTACCACTTGATCTCGAATGGTCCGGGACTTAACGCTCTGTAGCCTGACCGTCTTCGGTGAGTTCCGCACTTCGCGTTCACGCGCGCCACAATCACCACATCCGAGGGCTCCGCCGCTGAACCACCAGTGCTCGTCATTATTCCCGTGCCGTCCACCGCAACACTGAACGGAGAGCTCGCGGAATCCGCAGCGAACATGTTGCTCGCTGATGTGATGGCTCATGAAAGTGCTTGACGCGCATAAGGCTGCTGCAGCCTTGGCATCTGGCGGCTCTGCCCAGACAATTTCAACCGAAGTCCCGCTGGCCGCGAGCATCGCCGCCAAGAACTGCGAGGCTGCCGCCGAGGCTTCATCGTCTAATTTAAGAATGACTGGCTTGTTCAGCGCCTGTTCGGCGATCCACGCAGCATCCTGGCGCCATCCCTCGGAATAACTCATTCCCAACAGATCAGCATAGGTGGCAAGCCTCTTTACGATGTCGCCGTGCCTGCCGACGAAACCCGGGCGGAAAACAAAGGCCAGCCGCAAGCCGGCGTTGCTCGCCCCCTTGGCAGCTAATGCCAGACGCACCAGCCCGAACGCAAATCAGATCGGGAGTCTCCGCAGCGGTTCTTCCGATCTCCACAATCAACCCGCGTACTGCGGCTGCCGGGAGAGGCAACTGATTTCACGAACGCGTCAACCCGCTCCGTGATTTCCTTCTCGGACTGGTTGACAGCAGTGAGACGTGGTTTCCACCACCACTTGGAGCCAGACTTCTGACCCTTCCGGCACGCTCTGGAGCGCCTGCTCTTGATCCGAAAACGAACCGGCGGGAGCTTCGCCACCCGCGAAATGTCGAAAAACAGCGGCGGAAGTACGATCAACTTGCCCGGAACGTCACATTGCTCGGCGGCATCCAATCCGGCAGCAAGGCCCTGATCGGTTGGAATCGAAATCGCAACCCGAGGCAGGCCGGCTTCCGCCGTCAGCGGCAAAAGCAGAAGGGCCGAAAACAACAAAACCGGCGCCATTCGCCCGCAACTCGCCAATCGGTAGAAAAGGCTCGGGAAGCGAGCCAGAAAAGAACTGCGTTGCCGAGCGAAGCGACGATTTCATCAAAATTAAATCCGGCAACTCAGAATTGGGAACTTGATGACGATCACGGAAAGGTATTGGTCGTGCGCCCGGGTATTGTGACGATGTCTGTGTGATGACGGTTTCGCGCCACGTGCTGCTTCATTGACCAATTTTCATCAATAAAGTCTTAGCCGCACAGTGTCGAAAATGGGACACTCATAATCCGAGGCGCACTGAACGAAGCCCTGGTTTCGAATCAACCCTCGCTCGGATTGGCCGTTGCCACGTTCGTCGCTGTGCGGCGGCGCCGTTCCCCCAGCAGAATAACAGCGGGAATCAACAACAAGCCACCGGCCAGTGCCAACGCGACTCCCAGTGAAGTCACCAGACCCATTTCCACCAGCGGCGCGAAACTGGAAGTCATCAGCGCCCCGAATCCAACGATCGTAGTCAGGTTCGATTGAATCAGCGCCGCGCCCGAAGCCTTCGCGATCACGAGAATTTCGTTACCCTCGTTCTCCTGGTATCGGCGCACCAAATGGATGCCATTGTCGATGCCAATGCCGATGATGAGCGGAACCGCCGTGATCGACATGAAACTGAAGCGGTGTCTCACCAGCAGTAACAGCCCGAAAGTTGTAACAACGCCGAATACGATCGGGATCAGCGCGATGAGTGACCCCCGGAGGTTGCGGAAACAGAGGTAGACGATCAACAGAATGCCAGCCGCCGTCCACACCAACGCTCGGCTGCTGTCATGAAGCACTTGCCTCTGCAGGTCGCGGTTCATCTTGTCGAAAGAGAACTCCACGAACGGACCAAATTGATTTCGCCAGGCTCCGATCACACTTTCCGGAACTACCTCGACCGCGTCGGGGTCGGTGCCATAAAAGGTGATGGCCGCGACGTAGCTACCATCCCCGGTCTTGCGAATGCTGTTTTCGAGCAATCCTGGCGGCAGGAACTTGGCGGCCGTTTCCAAAGTAATTGGATCACTGCCCTGTCCTAGCTTTTGCAACCGATCGATAAAGGGCTGTAGCGGCTCGATGCGAAAACCATTTTCGCGCAACGAATCCTCTGAGCGCTCGGGCCGAGGCCGCGAGATTGACGCCTGCCAGCGAACTGGCGCGTTCACTTTGCGTTCGAGCTGAGGGAAGCAGAAACGTGGGTGAGAAGATGGACTTGATCACCCCGCGATGCTGATAGGCTTCCAGCCCGGCCGTTAATGCTTCGGCTCTGCCCAGTACTTCCTGCTCGCCACCGGCGATCAACAGCACGTTCGGACTGCCCTCAATGCCGAACTTTGCGGAAAGCAAGTTCTGCGCAGCCACGGCGGGGTTATCGGCGCCAGCAATCTCGAAGTGCTTTTCCAGTTTGATCGCCGGCAGAAATACTAATGACAGCAGGAACATTCCGCAGCCCAGGCCGACCACAAGGCGGGCGTGACGGCCCACAAAATCAACCGACTTCCGCGCCACCAGCGGAAGCAACCGGAAGGTAATGGTCTGCGGAGCGCGGGGCTTCGAGATTCGCCACCATAGCCGCATCAGCGCGGGAACCGTCAACAGGGTGTGGAACATCATCATGAACATTCCCACCGTCAGGATGAATCCGAACTCCGCCAGTCCCTTGAAATTCGCAAAGGCCAGCGAGGCGGTGGCTGTGGCCGCCGTTACGATGCATAAGACAACGCTAAGCCCGGTGGTTTCGAAGCTGCGTAGCACCGCATCATGCAGCGTCCGATCATTCAGCACCCCGGCTTTGGCCCATTCCTGCGGCACGCGATTGAAGAAATGTACGACCTGGTCGTCTCCCAGTCCCGCCAGGATCGCAATAAAAGACAGGCTGATCAGATTCACTTCTCCGGGATAGAAACTGGCCACGCCCGTAGTCCACACAATGCCCAGGCGGCGGGCAGCAGCGATAAAAGCAGCAGTGGAATCGTCGGATAGATCAGCAGGCACAACAGCAGATTGCCGACAATGGAAATCAAAGAAATTCGACGAATATTCCTTTCGATGAGCTGGTGCTCCTGCTCCGCATAAACGTAAGCCCCCGCCGGAATGGGCTGCACTCCGGAGTCGCGCAAATCTGGGTCTGCGGTGATCGACTGGATGTGCTCCCGCGTCCACCGCATCACCTGCTCGGCGAACTTGTAATCCATCGCCGACTGGCGAGGTTCGGCGATGATGAGCAGAGCCTTGTGGTCTTTACTGAAGAAGCGGTTTCCAGATCCCCAGTTGAGATCGAAATTGGCAAACTGCGAGAAACCCTGGCGGTTGCCCGCTTCCACTTGCATCAGGCCCAAAGGATCGGCGACGAAATAGTTGGTTCCCAATGATGAAAATGGAGTTACCAGTTCGGTGGCCGCGCGGCGAACGGTTTGATGAATCTGTTTGGGATCGAGTGCGCCGCTTCAGTTCTTCCGTTTGATCAGGGCGGGCGAATGACGGAAAGTTCCAGGTAAAGAACCGCACGATGTTGAGCAGTTCCTCGTCCTGCAAGCCGCTGCGCGCATCCAGGAACAGGCCGCTGGCTTGCATGTCGGTGGTGAGGCGGTCGGCCATTTCTTCCATCTGGCCGGTGAAGTCCGTTCCTCCCGCGGGAGCATCGATCGCCGGAGCATCGATCAGCACGAAGAGCTGATTGCCATAACCCAGTTCTTTGCCGATCTGGCTCGCGGCTCGCCATTGGGGGTCGCGATTCCCAAACAAATCGGTCAGGTCGGTGCCGGTTCGCAGGTTGTGGATGTTCGCATACAACAGCAAAGTAACCACCAGGCTCAGGGCTGTAACCAAGCCCGGATGGTCCTACCACCAGGCCGCCCACCAAGCGCATGCAACGGACCATCATGTTGTGGCTCCGGCGCCTTTCGCCAGCGGTCTTTTGGTGCTGGACGCGATAAAAATAAAAATAAAGATAGTGATAAAGCTGAGCAGGATGTGGGCGAGCGGGAAACGGGTTCGGAACCGGCAGTGTTCCACCCGCATGCCTGCGTTCCCCAGTCCGCTATCGTAATCGACGGCGGGAGGCATCAGGGTTGGCGCGGCGACGGCGCGTCCCGAATTGCGAACTCCCGCCCGCGACTCTGAAATGTTCTCATCCCCTGTAGTCTTTACCTCGCCGGGGTGATTTAAGCCTTCTCGATCATCGCCCGCCATCAGGCCGATACCACCGACAACTCGCCCTTCGCTACCATCTCTCCGCCCACCCAGACCGTGCCGGCGATGCACGCCAGTTGTCCAATCTCGGTCAGCTTTTTCGTTTCAATGCGCAGTTCTTGCCCCGGTGTAACGGGCTTGAGAAACTTGAAGCGGTTTACCGCCGCGAGCAGGGCCATTCCTCGCGCGCTCTGGTCAGCCGCGTGCGGCGCGGCCGATCCCATCATCACTCCGGCGGTCTGGGCCACTGCTTCGATCAGAAAAACCCCCGGCAGAATGGGCTTGGCGGGAAAATGCCCAGTAAAAATCGGGTTCGCCGGATCGACAAACTTCACCGCGACGCAACGAACTCCCGGCTCCAGTTCTTCCACCCGGTCGATCCACAAGAACGGAGGGCGATGAGGAATCAGCGCTCTCGATTTCACTTCGCTCCATCACCCTGGGCTTGGTCACCTAAGATTGCTCACTCTGGTTTGTGTACCTCAAACATATCCGCCGGAATTTTCGGATTCATTGAGCTTACGTCGATGACGAATACGCTGTTCACGCCGCTCTTGCCGTCCACCTCCAGCGACCGGAGCCAGAAATCTTGTTTGTCCAGCTTCACCACCAGGTAATTCAGCCGGCGGCGAAAAGTTTCCGTCCGCGGAACCAGTTTCATCTGGTAATCCCGGCTGTCCTCTTGCACGGTGATCGTGAAGTTTTTCTTCAGGTTTCCGAGGGAGCTGTCCCGGCCGAAATAAGACTGCGCCCGGCGAACGCTTTTTCCGATTTCCATCACTTCGGTCTTACCGCCAGTCGTAACGTTGAGGTAGTTCTCGTTGAAGCGAATGCGCATGCTGGACGGTTCGAAGTAGTCCAGTGCGAATCGGGTAGTGCCTTCAGCGCAAAACTTGCCGCGGAGCACCAAAGGTTTCACCATCAGGGTAGACGTGCGGGTTTCGGTAATGGTCCCGCAGCTGTTCGTGTATTTTTGCTGCGCTTGCTGGACGCCCTCCCAAACTCGGCTCAGCAGATCGTCGGACTGGGCGGCCAGCACTCCGGAAAAAATGGAAAACACAAGCAGAGCGCATAGCAATCGGAATCGCGAATCATCATCGCAACCCTAAACCTGCCTTCTTAATCTCCACTGCCTCGCACAGCTTGCGCCGGCAGTCTCGGCGGCGGCACTGTGGCTCCGAGCCCGATCTGCACCAGCTCTGGAACAGCTTGTTCTTTCAGTACGAACTCGCGGTAGAGCTTCGCCATGCGGACGTTCTCTTCGTCCAGCTTGAGCCGCTCGGCTCGAGCCCGCAGCTTCTCCTCGCGGGCGTTCTTCGCGATGCCGAGTTGCTCGAGATCATGCTGGGCCTCGTTGGTGACAATCTCGTCCTTCAACACCAGATGATGCTCCGTACTGCTGAGCCTCACGCTCTTGCCGCCGGCGAAAATCTCATGCCGTCCGTGCTCCTCGTACCATTTGGTCAAGGTGGCGGTCATATGCATCTTCTCAACGATTTGCCGCCAACCCATCCCGGTGTTGTAAGCGCAAAAGGAGATCTCTCCCTCCTGCGTAGCGTAAGGGATGATGCACTGCTCGGTCCTGCGAAAATCATAGTTGAATAGATCCTGGAACCACATGCCCGCCACGAACAGCAGGTTCCAGCGGTCGCGGCGTCGCCGGAAAATGTCAGCCATGGTCCGATTGCCGGAGACGTCACCATAGTCGCGTCCGGTTGCGCCCAGGCCCTTGTCGAGCTTCCTCAGCATATCGACCGCGCGGAAATGGGTTCGGCGCATGAAACGCATCGTAATTTCGAACTAATGCCAGCGCCATCCCCGCAACCGATATCCACCGGCTGCGAGCCCAATCGTTGATCCTCGCAATGTCCTTGGCGAACTGGCTCGGCGTTCAGGAAGGCGGTTACCGGAACCGCCTCGCGCGTCTCCTTGTCGACCATTATCGCCATCCCACTCCACAATTCGGGTGACAACCGCAGGCGACCTGGCCCCAGGCGGCGTCCGGCCCGTGAACAAGGTCCGCCCAGTCGGAAAAAGTGCTCAAGAACGAGAGTGGGAACCAGTCGCGAACCGGTTCGCCGATGCCCAATTGCTCTTTCACATCGTGCGCCAGATGCGAGAGCGTGTAGCGTTGCGCTTTGCGGCGTTCTTCGGTGACGGCTTCATCGCGGCCGGTGAAAGACACCGGCTGGAACGACACCATGCGCTATTTTGTCCGGGTTGTCGAGAGCGAATTGCACGACGCGCCCAACCTGCTCGTTGTTGATCCCGTTGACCACAGTGGTGACCAGTACGATTTCCACGCCGTTCGAGTGCAGGTTCTCGATGGCGCGCAGTTTCAGGTCGAACAGGTTCCCGACGTTCCGATGCGAATTTGCCGGGTTGCCGATGCCGTCGAATTGGAGATAAGCGTAGCGCAACCCTGCTTCCGCGGCCTGCCGCGCGAACTCGGGGCTCTTGGCGAACTCAATGCCGTTGGTTGCGGCCTGCACGCTGTCGTAGCCGAGTTGACGGGCGTAGCGAATCGCATCCAGAAAATGCGGGGACAAGGTCGGCTCGCCCCCGGAGAATTGCACGGACATCTGACGCCGCGGCTTGATGGAAAATGCGTTGTCCAGCAGAGTCTTGATTTCCTCCCAGGAAAGCTCGTGTACGAATCCGACCTGGTTGGCATCCATGAAGCAGGGATCGCACATCATGTTGCAGCGGTTGGTGAGGTCGATGGTGAGAACCGAGCCTCGCCCGTGCTTGATGGTGCTGCTGCCGTGGTTATGCAGTTTTTCGTCGTTATGGGCGCGGATGTCGCGGCCGGGAAACGTCTCCTCCAGATGGCGGAAGAATTGCGGATCAATGGACATGACATCTTCGAAATGTCCGTGGACCGGGCAATCCTTGACCATCAGGATTTTGCCATCGCGCTCGATAATCTGCGCCTTGATTTCACCCGGCCGTTCGTTCAACAGCACGCGATAGTCCTGTTTGCCGTCGACAATCTGTTGGCGAATCTCCGGCACGCAACGCGGGCACAACGAATCGGTTTGCCGCGGCCAGCCCAGGGGTGGCTTCGACTTTTCACGGGACTTCAGCAGCGGCTTATCCGACCACCTGGGTGTGAACGATGGATTTTCGGCAAAGAGATTGTTACTCCAACAAAATATTTGCCAGGCTCCGTTCGCAGCAATTGACATCGCCTTTTCCAGGTATTTGATGGGCTTATGCATTTGCCTTGAACGCTCCGTGTTGAGCGTCTGTTGTGCACAGCACCGGTTCTGTCGGAAAACCCTGGCTTGCGCGAACGTACCGGCCGCGAGACCCAGCCGCCTACCCGGTCGCCGAAGAGTATCAAATCGCATTCTTGCGCGACAACTTCTTCTTGCCGGGTGTCACGAGTGAAATTACACTTGCGAACGTTCCTCAGGGAACGCGATGAGACGCCGATCAGCCTGGAAGATTGAGAACTATACCTACCGCGAGTGTCCCCACCCGGACCGCGAGTTCGGCTACGCGGTTTCCCTGCACAATCACTCGTGCCACTCCGTGGAGAAGCTAGCGGCATTAAACCAGGTTGTCAAGCTAACTTTCATGCGGCCTTTGAGTGGCGTTCTGCAAAAGTCGTTTGGCCTCGGCGGGGTTTCTGATCTGAATTACGCAGAGATAACCTTCAATCCGCCCTACACCCCCGAAGACGTCTATCAGATGGAGGCAGCAGCCGCGGCCAATTGGGGCTTCCAGGGGGTTCACCTGGCCATTACCGATCACGACGAATTTGCCGGCAGCCTCGCTCTGCTGCGTAGCCGGCCCGATCTGAATGGCCGCATCGCACTGAGCGAGGAGCTGTCTCTCTGGTTCCAGGGACACTTATTTCACCTGGGAATGAGTCACATGCCCGAGAGTGAAGTCGAGGAAACGCACACTCAAATTCAAGCGGCCGCGCGGGGCGGACGCTACGACGAATTGTTTGAAATCCTCGCCGCCAGCGGCTGCCTGGTCGTCTTGAACCATCCCCTCGTCGCCTGGGATCCAAGAGCGAAGACACCGGGAGCGGAAACAATTCCGGTCACCGACCTGCTCTCCCGCTACGGCTGGGCGATTCACGCTTTGGAAGTAAACGGAATGCGGCCGCGCGAGGAAAACGATGGCGTTCTGGAACTCGCACGGCACTGGCGCAAACCAGTGGTCGGCGGCGGAGACAGCCATCTGCTGGTCCCCAGTTCGGTTCTCTCGCTGTCGCGGGCCGCAACTTTCAAAGACTTTATCGCCGAAGTGAAGGACGGCCATGCGGTGCCGTTCGTGACGCCTGATTATTTTGCCCCGCTCAAATGGAAACTCATTCTTGCGAGTGCTGTTTTTCATCTCGCGCTACCGGCAAATTGCCAGCTACAAGGGACAACCCGTAGCCGCCATGCTGGAGCGCCGCAAAGTTCTGCTCGATCCGGTGGGCTCGGCGAGTCGCGTATTTCTGGCCGCAGTTTCCGCTCTGGGATTGGCCCGGTGAGCAAGTTTTTTTATGCGGGAATCACGGGGCCAGCAATGCGAGCGAGTCGTCGCGGAGTGCAGTCCAAACAAAATAAGGCGCCGTGTGGCGCCTTATTTCTAGCTTAGACCGGATCGCCGTTAGTGGCGCTTCCCGCCATGCCCACCACCCCGATACCCGGGGAGAGCATGTTCCCCGCCGCCTTCATGGGGAGCGGAGCCTACGTTGCCTCGGCCATCCCGCGCCTCGTTTGCCTGGAAGTGGTTGAAGCGCTCCGCTCCGTGCGCCGGCAGCGGTCCATTGTAACCGTGATGAGGATCAAAGCGGTTGTCCACATGGCCGTAAAAGCCGTGAGGACCATGAAACCACGGGCCAGCTCCAAGAAACAACCCGCCAACGAACCAATCAGGGCCATAGTAGCCGTAGGGAGCGCAGTCATACGGTGCGTAGTCGAAGTACCCGTAAGGGCACACGGGAGCCGCCCCGATGTTTACGCCGACGGAAACCTGGGCCGGCGCCGCGGATGTACAGCATAAAAGCGTAACGGTGAGAGCAGCGAAAGCAAGCACATTTACCTTG
Organism: uncultured Acidobacteriota bacterium; assembly: GCA_963756015.1. Taxonomy (GTDB): domain Bacteria; phylum Acidobacteriota; class Terriglobia; order Terriglobales; family Acidobacteriaceae; genus Sulfotelmatobacter. The sequence goes on along the minus strand of CAVWMB010000006.1, from coordinate 3,124,819 downwards.
AACATGATTCCTCCACGATTCGTTCAGTGTTTCAACCTGGACTACTAATCGTCATCATAATACTCAAGGAGTCAGAGAGCTGGCCCAACTTTGTATTTTTGTGAGTTGGGCCACGGCGAAAACGGCTACCGGTTCTTCTTTCCGCTCTGCGCCTTGCCCGTGACTTCCACTTGCAGCTTCGTGCCCACCTCATCCAGTGCCGCCTTCAGGAATTCCGTCACATTATGGCCGTCGCCGTAGTAAGGCCTCACCGGAATCGCGGCGAGTTCGGTGTTGGTCTTGGGGTCGATGAAATGGATGGAAAGAATCAAATGCTCCTTGTCGTAGTCGATTCGGACGTCCGAAAACTTGATGTAGAGGTCGTTACCGGCAATGTTTTCGTCTGCCCTGTCTTTTGCGGCGCTTACGGTCCGGCCATGCAGATATGTGGCTTGCAAGCCCCGCAGAAAATCTGCATTCAAAGAAGCAATTACTTCGGTCCAGTCGGCCCTGGAGCGAAAGTCGTAGAGCGCCCAGGCATCAGGTTCCAGGTCGACCCATCCAACAAAGACACGGCTCATATTGCTCATATCAACGCCCGACTCCTTGTAGAGGTAGCGCGGCACTTTGTGGCGCGCCGCCAAAGAGGCTGGAAAGGAAATACAGAGCAACAGCAAGATCACGGAGAAGGTCAGCTGTTTCATGCCAAATGTCCTCTTTTCTACTCTTCTACTCTTAGACGTGGGCCGGGAGGCTTACGGTTTTAGCAGTTGTATGGCTACTTTCGGGTATCCAATCAAATACGTGACTGGCATCTTTCCGCCTTTAAGCTCACCGATTTCCCACCGGTATTCGCAAGAGGTCAGCTTCTCCACGATCTCGCGCAGTTCCTGGGGCCGATAGGTCCGCAGGCAAGACACGACTCCATCGAACAGCAGGACCAAGGGAATGATCGGAATCAAGTACGTCCACAGCAAGCGCGACCAGCGGAACGGCCGAATCCGCGGAGTGTGCAGGAACAGCAGCAGAGTGCCGGCAAAGATAAGGCCGATGGTCGACGGAGCGCGCCGGGTGGCCTCAAATACGCCGATGCTTTCGCCGGCATCGACGGCGTTTTGCAGAATGGCGCGCGCGTCCTCCGGCGAAAAATGATGGAACGACGTAAACATGGTTCGCAGCCCCTTCAGCGTACCGGGAACCTTCATCGCGTCCACCGGCTCCGGATAGAAAGTAATGTGGTGGTCCGAAGACGCGCTGACACTTTGGAATGCCTTGAGATTTGGATATTTATCGGTGAGCCAAACCTGAAGGCCGGCGGAATGTGCTCCGGCGTCCCGGCACCGCAGCTCCCGAGCAAGATCCAGCCACGGACCACCTCCGCCGGAACACATATCTACAATCGATGGCGGGGCGTTCGTCCCGTTCCCAGCGGAGTCGAGCACGCTTTGCAGCAGCGGAGCGATGGGCGCGTAGGCCCGTAACAGGTTGAAGCCAAACTGAAGCGCATCCGTGACGTCAGCTCGCAGCGATGACGGGAACCACGGTTGTTCATGGAGTTCGATGAACTGCACGCGACGCATGGGCAACTCAGCCTGATAGATACCGGTTGAACATTCTCGTAAAAACTCGCAAAAGGTTATCCAACGTCATACAGATTTTCTTTCAGGCCCGGGCAATGGTCACTCCCCAGGTGAAGCCGACGCCAGCCGAGGCGAACAGCAAGAATTGTCCGGGACGAATGAGTCCCTCGCGCCGCATGTCGACATAGTTGATGACTAGATCGCTGGCAAAGGTATGGCCATATTCTGCCATCGAACTCTCCGGCAGGCTGCCCTTGGGCAGTCCCAACATCTTGCGGAAGCCCTCGCGATCCCGCCGGCTGATGTTGGAATAGATGAAATGGTCAATATCATTCAAACTCAAGGAACACGCTGCCAAAGCTCTATTTATAACCAGAAGCATGTTAAAAAAGTAGATCGGCATCACCTCTCGCTCAATGCGCAGAGCATCGACCACAATGTCGAAGTGGCGATTGGACCTGACCAGAGTGATAGCGTTATGGAGGTGGCCGAGGGTCATGGCTTCGACGCCCAACAGCGACGGGCCCTCCGTGCCTTGGTGGCGCAGAATCACGGCGCTGCTGGCGTCGCCATGCATGGTAATTGGAAGTAGCGAGCGGTTGCCTTGCGGTGCGGCGTCGCCGGTTACCAGCAGGACTGTCTGAATGCTTGCATCCGTGGTCATCCAGCCCAGCGCGGTCTTGATTGCGACGTGAAGGGCGGCGCATCCCCCGGCTTTGAAACTCAAGATCATCGCAGTTTCAGCGCCCAGATCGGCGCTGAGTTTGTGCCCGAACGACAGACCCTCCGAGCTTTCGCCGGACAAGCCCTCGTTGGACAAGGTGCTGTAATCGAGGATCAAATTGATGTCCTGCGCGGTTATCCCCGCTTCTGTTATCGCCTGGGAAGCCGCTTCGAGAATCAAGCCATAAAGTTGCTTATCGCCGCAGACGCGGACCCGATTCAGCCCGAGACCTTCCACGGCTTTTCGTCTCGATTCCTCGCTCAACACCGAAAGCGTGGTCTCCACTCGAGTTCGTTCCCGCTCCAGGACTGCTTCCACCGCCTCATGCTCGGGCGGAACGGCGTACGCCGCAGCTGCAATGCGCACATTCATATTGAAAGCAACTCCAGGGCAAGCGCGGCAAAGCCATCGCCGGCAGTTCCTAGTAACAGGGCTTGTCCGCTAACAGGCCGGCTGCTTGGCAGACTGCTTAGTCCCAGCATCAAGTGAAAAAGAGCGCCCGTACCCGCCAAACCTTGGGCAAAGGCCTGCGACGGTATGATAACCGCGTCATCGCCGGCAATTTCGCGAGCCAAGGCAGTTGTTGGGCTGGGGGAGCAAGGCGCACCATTCCCGCTACAGATTGTAAGACTCGGCGCCGAGCCCCCGAGCATCTGCCGGATGACCATCGCTCGTTGATCGCTCGCCCCCCATCGACCCGGGCCGATTCGAGCATAAGGGCGAGCGCCGGAACGGGCACCTGATTGGATATCTCCGCGGCTGGACGATTCCATCACCAATGCCGCTATACCCTCGCTGGGCATAAAACCGTCGGCTTCCACAAAAGCATCCGAGTTGTAGCACGCCTGCGAGAGCAGCCCTGCCACTTCGTACCATGAATAGAGGGTTGGCGCCAGCGCATCGCCCGCGAGGACAATGGCTAAGTCTGCCTGACCAAGGCGAAGCAGAGAAGCGGCTTGAATCAGGGCGGTCTCGCCCGCAAAATTCTTGTTGCTCACCGTGACATTAGGCCCCCGCAGGCCGTGAAACAAAGACACGTGACTGGCCGGAGAGCTGAGCAGAGTCTCCGGGAACGTACTAGGATCGGTTCCATTCCAACCATTCGCGGCGGCGCTGAGATAGAAAGCCTCGGTGAGGTCAACACAGCCGAAGGCGGTGGCGCACACCACTGCAACCCGGGATCGGTCCACTTGGCTTAGGTCGATCCCAGCATCCTGAATGGCGAGGGAAGAAGCCACCAAGGCCCAGGCCGACAGTCGGTCGAGACGCCTGGTCTTCAGGCCTGGCACCACGGTGGCGGGGCGAAAGGGTTGTACGAGGAAGGCTCGCCGGAGCCCGGGCGTTGTCCAGGCGGTGATCGCACTGGGTTCTAAGGGACGCTGCGGAATCAGTCCTGCCAGCGGGCCATAAGGACTCACGGAACCGATCCCCGTAATAGCGATGGGCGGAAAATTCGGAGTCATGAGCGGCCACTTGCGAATATAAGCACGGTATTGCTGCCGCCAAAGCCGCTCGAAACCGACATGGCCAGCGGCAGCGGTTGACGCTTCACTTCTCCCCTCAGCCACTCGACACCAGAACTCTCGATGGGATCGGTGAGCCGCAGTGTCGGAAGCAGCGCCCCCGCACGAACGGCCATGACAATAATGGCTGCCTCCAAGGCGCCAGCCGCGCCCAAACAGTGTCCGAAATATGACTTGGTCGAAGATACGGGAATGGGATGGTGGCGTCCGCGGAACGCGGTCTCATAGGCGTTGGCCTCAGCAATATCATTCAGAGGCGTGCCCGTGCCGTGGGCATTCACATACCCGATTTCGTCGCCGCTGACCCCGGCCATTTCCATGGAAAGACGGATGCAATCGGCCAATCCGCTCCCCTGTGTCTGGGGCGCGGTGGTATGAAATGCGTCGTTGGTCATAGCCCATCCCCGCAACACCGCCAGAACGTTGGCATTGCGGGCGGTGGCTCCGGCCAGCGTTTCGAGGACGAGAACTGCCGATCCTTCGCCCAGGTTTAAGCCCTTGCGATTTTGATCAAAGGGAGAGCAGGGGTCTGGATCTAACGCTTGCAGGGAGTTAAATCCACTCAAAGTGAAGGCGCAGAGGGGGTCGCTGCCTCCGGCCAGGATTAAGGGCGCCGCTCCGTCGAGCAGCATGTTGGCGGCAAGAGCGATTGCCATCGCGCCGGAAGCGCAGGCCACAGAAATAGCACAGCACGGTCCGCGAATCCCGAAATGCTGGCCAACCGCATCGGCAACGTGCGCCACCGGATAGGAGGCAGCCCGCAACAGACCGCCGGGGCGCCGATACCAGGCGGCGGGATCTTTGGCGATGCCGGCGTCGATCTCGGTCAAGCCTCCGACCGTGCTCGCCATCACGATGCCGCTTTCACGGAAGCTGGAGCTTTCGCAAGCGCAATTCGCCATTGCATCCTGAACCGCCATCACCGCGAGTTGATCGGTGCGGGAGTAACGGGAACTGGAATCCGCCGCCAGAGCCTTCAATCCCCGGACTGGGGCAGTCGTTCCCTGGAACCCGGGATATACGTCCTTCGTGGGCGCCAGGCAAGACTTGCCCGCCAACATGCCTGCCTGCAGACGGTCCAGCCCGATGCCATAAGGGCTGACCACCCCGACACCGGTAACGACGATGGTTTTATGGATATCCGTCACGATCGGCAGCCGGCCAAAAGTCAAAAAAAATTCAACCACCGATTGTGATCGGTCGTCAACGTGTTTCCCAGAAAAGGATCACTTGGTGACCCGCCCAGCGGAGCTTCCACTGGACGAGCCTGCAAGTCCTTCGCGCGCTTCCGGCAATTCGCCGGTTCCCAGGGGGACGCGCTCCCGCAATGCCGAATCGGTGGACGCCCGGTGACGATGGACTACAATCGCGGTAAGCGCAGCCCCAACGCCGCCCGCCAGGATACCCAGTGCCACACTGCCGATTGCCCAGGTGAGTAGCTGATCTTTATTAATATGAGTGCGCGCCACAGAAAGGCCAGATAAGGTGAGGGGCTGAAATGAGCCGATGCGGAGCAAACAGCCCAGTTCCACTGACGAGAAAATAATCAGCGGCTGGAACAGCGGGTTGCTGATGAAAGTGCCGGCCACGGTGAGCGGCTTGTTAAGTCTAAACAGGAAGGCCACGCCCACTGCCGCGAGGGTTTGGAACCCATAGATAGGCACGATGCCGATGAAAATTCCCAAGAATACGGCGGCCGCAGCCGGGCCTGGGTCAAGCCCCTCCTTGAGCAAGGGAGTTAGAAACTTCCGCCTGTAAGCCTCGAATCTTCGGATCACCTGACGGCCTTTCCATCGTCGGCGTGGCCATCGGGTCGAACCCTGTCGCTCACTGTTAACCGTTTGAATCGCCAGGCCATGTCACGCTCCCAGAAAGCGAAATGCCAGCGACCAGAGACAGACACGCACCGTGTCTCGCACCGGCTTCATCTTGGAGCGCGCCTGGCCCTCGTCGTAGATCATACGGATGGGAGCATGCGCGATGGTGCAGCCCGACCGGGCCATCTTGATCAGGATTTCCATCTCCAGTTCATAGCACCGGCTCCGCAGTTTGGCTTCACCCAGTTTGTCCAATCGGAACAGCCGGAATCCACTCTGGCTGTCCGGGATTTCGCAGCCGACGAGCGCCGAAGCCAACCGGCTTCCGACGATGTTCGAGAAATAGCGGGAGCGAGGCATGAGAGCGCGATCGAAACAGCGCGCGCCAATAACCAGATCGGCTCCCGTTTCTTCAGCGACGCGAAGCATGACCGGGATATCTTCCGGCAAATGCTGGCCGTCGCCATCGAGCGTGATTACGTGAGTGAAGTTGTGGTTGCGAGCGAAAGCGATACCTGCGCAGCAGAGCCGAGGCCTTGCCGCGATTTTTGGGCAATTGCAAACAAGTAGCTCCGGCGGCTCGGGCAATTTCCCCCGTCCCGTCGTCGGAACCATCGTCGATCACCACAACCTCGGCAACGTGCTGCCGTGCCCCCTCCACAACCTTGGCGATGTGAAGGGCTTCATTGAATGCCGGAATTAGGGCACAGGTTCGCATGCCGCCGGTTTCAGAGTTCCGCCGGCATCCTCACGTTGACCGGCCAGTACGAATTCGAATCCCCGTTCCCTGAGCTCGTCGATCACTCGAGGCAAGATTTCCAGCATGGCATCCGGCTCCGCCAGGCAAATGGTCGTGCAGCAGAATGATGTCCCCGCTTGCCGCCTTATTCAAGATGCGCCGGGCCAGAAGGCTGGAATTCGCAGTGAGTGTATCACGCGTCCGAATGCTCCAAGAAACATACTCCAGCCCGGCGTCCTCAAGATAAGGCGCCAGTAGCGGATGGCGCAGGCCGACCGGCGACCGGAAGAGGCGTGGCCGGAAACCACAGATACGGCGAACGCTCTCCGCTGCCACGCTCGATCTCAGCCCGTAGACGACCGGGCATGAGAAAGCAAAATAAAGAATAATGCGACCAGGTGTGATTGCCGATGAGGTGTCCTTCCGCCCAGGCGCGGCGCACGATCTCCGGATGCTGGTCGGCCCTCTTACCCACTACAAAGAACGTTGCGTTCACACCTTTTTCCCGGAGTAGATCCAGCAACCTGGGCGTATCTGCCGGATCCGGGCCATCGTCGAACGTGAGGGCCACGCAACGCTCGCCTTCTACTCGCGACCGGTTAGCCACCAGCCATTGATTGCGCGGATGAAACAACAGGTAGACGATGAATAGCGTGACGGCGCTCAGGCCCACAAAAAAGAGCCGGGAAAGGCCAAGAGCATACAGTAGGGCCAAGCAGACGCTAAGGACAAGAATGCACGAGAAAAAGGTTACCGACCTCGTCATACCGCTAGTCCCCAAGCCCACGGATGGCCCTGACACCCCTGCCTGGACTCGACTGCTCACGTGCCACACCACACAGCTCAACCCGCGCCTCAGGCGAAACGGTGCACAAGACTGCCAAACCGAACCCAGCCCTGGAAGGACGAATTCTAAGTATTGTTCATGGCAAGAGCGCTCCGTGCCAGCGGGTCCGTTGGTGCTCGTAACCGTCCCGTCGTCAGCGTAACCGCGATTTTGTAAAGTTGTGTCGCGGAACGTTTGAAGATAGCAGAAACGCTCAATGTCTGAGGCCGAAATTTTTCAGTCGCCCCCGAACGTCAGGAGCGATTCTGGTTCTCGCCGGGATGCTGGCCTGCCGTGTGCGGCGCAAGCAAGATGCAAAATACCATAAAAGCTGCAATCACCAGGGAAGATGTAATCCGACCGAGATCAAGCCCGCCGTTTTCATGTGGCTTGGTAAGGATGTCTCCCAGCGTCGCGCCCAGAGGCCGCGTCAGAATAAAGGCTGTCCAGAACAGCAACGTGTGTGAAATCCTGGTGAAGAAGTAGGCCGCCGCTACCAGGGTAAGTGCACCGGCGAACACTAGCGCGCCCCGCTCATAACCGACTCCCTGAGTGTCCGCCAGCCAGTCGCCCAGCGCGGTTCCCAAAGTGTTCGAAAATAGGATCGTCGTCCAGTAGAACATTTCAACTTTCGGCGCAGTGATGTCTCGAAACGAAATCGCTCCCAGCGAGACTCGCCACAGTCCCAGAACCAACATCAGCGCCGCGAACAAAATTAGCGATCCGCCCAAATAGCCCAGCCCGAGTGAGCGGTCCGCGAAATCCGCCATCGTGGTGCCCAGCGTGGTTGTGGCCACAATCACTGTCCAATACAGAAAGCGGTGAAAAGCCTTCGCCTTGATCTGCGCGGTCACCGCAACGATGAAAAAAACTAGGAAGATGAGAGAGCTCACCAGGTAGCCCAAGTTCATCGTCATGGAGAGCGCATCTCCGCCGGTCTCGCCCACAGTGGTCGCTGCAATCTTGATAATCCAGAAAGCAATTGCCACTTGCGGGACTTTGCTCGCGGCCGACCAGCAGCCGCCGAAGGCCCGTTCATTTTGGTTTGGATAGCCAGAATCAGACACGTTGAACGTCAAAGAGCTTGGGTTGGTCATAGCAATATATTCTGCCGTAAATCGGCGATTCGAATCCATAGTTTGCAGACGGTTGTAGACCGTCCGCGACGCAATTGCACAGTTCGTTGGCGAATAGAATTACGCGTTGGTTGCAGCAGCCGGGTTATTGAGCTTGAGGGTCTCCCGCGGACAGCCATAGCGCAGAACGAAGGTGGTCGTTGACGGGTAATCGGGCTTGTTAGGGTGTGGAACTTTCCTGTGTCGCCGGAACTACATCTTCCCTAGAATCAACATGGCGGAGAGGGAGGGATTCTATTACCGCCGTTCCCCGCAACTGTCGATGAATCCCACACTTCCGTGATAATACGCTGTGTTTAAGCGGCTTACAAGCGAACCCGACCTTCCGGTATAGCTTCTGAAGTTTCCCTAATTCGCTGAAGTTCCGCTGAAAATGGTATCAGTGGTATCAGTCTGGGGCCGCGATGTCTTCCAACGCTGCATTAGCAGCCGTGCTTCTTCGGCAGCCGCGAGGCGTCGCTACATCCTACCCAGCAAGCGGGTGCTCCTGCGTGAAATGTAGGACACTCACCTCGCATGGGCGTAGTAGATACTTGCTATGGCCGACACCGCGTCTCCTCTCGGTCCGCCTTCCGTTGTTGCTTCCACTTGCCCGAAGCGTGCCTTCTGAGCGGCTGCGGTTCGCTTGCTGGCTGCCGAAAACAATCGCAGTGCTTAGACCCTCTACGGGCTGCCGACAATGCCCCAAACATCAGAATAATCGACGCGCAGAATCTCGCCATTTTCTGGTTAGAGCTTATGTTCACCCTTTGGAATCGGAGTGCCATCCAACGACCGAACGGTGCGCCACGGCTGCGGCTTCTTCTCACGACGGCTGCCGCTGCGACACCTTGACTTTCGTTCATGTGTCGTGGTGATGTCGAACCGCTATTTGACCTGCCAAACCTTACCCCCTTCCCTGATGGATTCAAGCCGACCTTTTCCCCTAAGGCGGCTGGTTGGGAAAACCGGAGCAATATCGTATATAGCTCCAAAATTCAAGGCTGTCGCAAGTTTGCCCGTGCCGAGTATGACGAGTGGTACATTTTCGGCAGTCCGACTGACCTTGGCACAAGCCACCTTGGAGACAATGTGTTTGAGGTGCCACAAGAGCACGGACACGTAAGCCTTGTCCACTTTTTTTCTAACGTGTTCAATATCGCCTAATTATTTTTATTTTGCTTGAGCTTTAACTTATTTTAAACAAGGGTAAGAAAAAGGCGCGAAAATAAAAACGCTCTAAGAGATTCAATTTAAGTTATCATACACTAGCATGTTATGTGTCTAAAGATGGCTACGCCACTGCCTTAATGGTTCTTTTTAAATGACCAAGTTTCAAGTTTTAATGATCTTCGCGCAAAGCGGTAGCTTTCTTAAGCCGGATGACGTTGTAAGAAGGCTTAGACCAGCCCCAAACCGCCGCTCCCTTTACAGCTACCTGGATCGACTCCGAAGGCAAGGCCTGCTCTATCGTCCTTCAACCCCCAAACGAGGCCGATTGGCCTACCGACTGACGGTGAGAGGACGAGCCAGGCTGGATTACTTGCGCCGAAACTCCTGAGCCGGTCGTTTGCTTCAGGCCGAGTGTAACCCCTGCCTCAAGAACCTTCGGGAGAACTTAGGGTTCTAACGTTACGTACGAACGTAACGTAGAGCAGGCCCAAGGCCGTAACTCTTCGCGATCCAACACCTGGCTCATCAACCTAAGCCGCTCCCTACTCTACTCTAGGAAACCGGAAAAACGATCAAAATATTTTCAGGATTTTTCCTCCGGCTGCCCTTCCGACTCTGCCGCCTGGCCGTTCCCGCGCCTTCTTCAGCTCGTCCGAATCGGCCCGGTCGATCAGCCGTTGCATCTCCTCCGCCGTCGGCTTCTCCCCGTTCGCCAGCTTTGAACAGCACATTCAGCAAGATCGGCCCGCAGCGCCACCAGCTCCGCCATGAGCGCCTGGTCGGCTCTGCCGGAATCGGCGGATTTCTCCTCCTGGCCGTTCACGCTGGCCAGCAGAGTTTCCCGGCACCACTCGCTCATAGTCAACCTGCGCTCGCTGGCCGCCCCCCAGTTGCGCGACTTCTCCTCGCTCACCTTCGTGCCCAGGCTTCCGTGCGGAGCTGCGGCTTCACCACGCGTCACCGCCTAGATGGGAAACGACCGACAATCAGGGGAGGAACTTCACCGGATCACCTCACTCCCGAAACCAAGTGCCTCTATGGTGAGCTATCGGACTAAAGGAATCAACAAGTTCACGCCCGTTAACCTGGCGGCGCTCCCCGGCAAACCGGCGCGAGGGATTTTTCTCTTAGCGGCTCTGCTTTCACAGGTTCATGACAGCAACCGCAGATTGCTGTGCAGCTCCCGCTCCGGGGTGACGTGTCCCTACTCCACCCGACGCCGTAGGCGGGCGCGCTTTTCACTGTCACCCGATACCGCACAGTAACCCGTTGAAACCTGGCGTAGGAGCACCCGGCAGGATCGGAACCACGGCGCGGATCGGCGGCTAAAGAAAAAACTCTCGCCGCTCTGGCCGGAACAGCGATTACGCCTGATGACCCTCGCCGCCGTGGCGGTCGACCCACAGTGTGAACGCGCATGCACGAGGCTTAACAGGCTGTCACCGTCACAACTCCCACAAACGCACCTACCAGACCGAACGGATACCCGCCCTGTCGCCCAGAGCAGCTCCCGACAACGTGGAAAGGGGGAAGGCCACGCCCCACGACACCGGCATAAACACCCCAAACGCTATTGCTCCTTTACGAGCCATCCGCGCTGAGTAGTTTGGCCGAGCTTCTTAAAAATCCACCATACTGCAACTCCTATCGGAGTGAGTACCACCACCGCCTGTATAGACACTTGCACGAAGCGCGGCAAGCCAGGTTTCTGCAGAAGGGAACAAGCAAGAACCATTCCAAAATACACGGCTGAAGTTGCTGCTCCTACCATCGCGAACAGCCGATGTTTGGTGCGCACGAGGCTACGAGTCATTTCTGCCAAGACCATCGGCCGCTGCATGAACGGCTATTGTGTCTGATGAACCCCGCCGATGCTGTGCGTGATCCACAGTGCAAGCAGACTCGGGACGAAGGTCATCATGGCGATCATCACCACAATCCCCATCATGCACCCGAAAAAGCAACCACACGAGACTCGGTTCCGAGGAAAATACCGGTGTAGCCTCCAACAATTGGGCCCAGCAGGAGGCCTATACCTAATGGCACTGGACTGAAGAGGCCGAATGCTATCGCCGCAGCGCGGGCTTTGCGTCGCTCGTAGTTGCTCGGAGCCTCCGGAAAATCCACCAAGCCGCGAAACAGATTGGAGCTAGAACGCCCACGGCGCCTGCGGTAGCCTGAACCCTAACTGAGACGTGGGGAATGAGAGGCCAAACCGCAATAAGGATCAAGGCAAAGTAGGCCGCTGTCACTATCAGCGCCGCTTGTCCCATCACTAGAAACAACCGAAGTGCTGGACGCATAAGTTAGTTCCCCAAACAGCTCGCGAAATCTATCGGGTGATCCACAAAGAGATAAACGAAAAGCTCGGTGGGTTAGGGTTAGGCGTGTCGTGGTTCAACAACGTTCCCCTCACGCAATTACCCCACGGACTGTTGGCGTGTTCATGCAAATCTGATAGAGAGCGCCACCTCCTCCTGACCCGTCTCGATATTTCCCACAGAAGCCCCACTCGGAAGGAACGTTCGGCTTAAACTTTCCATTGCTTGCTGGATTACAGGAGTTGTGGGAGTGCCGTTGTTTGCGGCTAAACACTGGGTCACCCTTTTTTTTTTTTTTTTTTTTTTTTTTTTTAAAAAAAAAAAAAAAAAAAAAAAAAAAAAAAAAAAAAAAAAAAAAAAAAAAAAAAAAAAAAAAAAAAAAAAAAAAAAAAAAAAAAAAAAAAAAAAAAAAAAAAAAAAAAAAAAAAAAAAAAAAAAAAAAAAAAAAAAAAAAAAAAAAAAAAAAAAAAAAAAAAAAAAAAAAAAAAAAAAAAAAAAAAAAAAAAAAAAAAAAAAAAAAAAAAAAAAAAAAAAAAAAAAAAAAAAAAAAAAAAAAAAAAAAAAAAAAAAAAAAAAAAAAAAAAAAAAAAAAAAAAAAAAAAAAAAAAAAAAAAAAAAAAAAAAAAAAAAAAAAAAAAAAAAAAAAAAAAAAAAAAAAAAAAAAAAAAAAAAAAAAAAAAAAAAAAAAAAAAAAAAAAAAAAAAAAAAAAAAAAAAAAAAAAAAAAAAAAAAAAAAAAAAAAAAAAAAAAAAAAAAAAAAAAAAAAAAAAAAAAAAAAAAAAAAAAAAAAAAAAAAAAAAAAAAAAAAAAAAAAAAAAAAAAAAAAAAAAAAAAAAAAAAAAAAAAAAAAAAAAAAAAAAAAAAAAAAAAAAAAAAAAAAAAAAAAAAAAAAAAAAAAAAAAAAAAAAAAAAAAAAAAAAAAAAAAAAAAAAAAAAAAAAAAAAAAAAAAAAAAAAAAAAAAAAAAAAAAAAAAAAAAAAAAAAAAAAAAAAAAAAAAAAAAAAAAAAAAAAAAAAAAAAAAAAAAAAAAAAAAAAAAAAAAAAAAAAAAAAAAAAAAAAAAAAAAAAAAAAAAAAAAAAAAAAAAAAAAAAAAAAAAAAAAAAAAAAAAAAAAAAAAAAAAAAAAAAAAAAAAAAAAAAAAAAAAAAAAAAAAAAAAAAAAAAAAAAAAAAAAAAAAAAAAAAAAAAAAAAAAAAAAAAAAAAAAAAAAAAAAAAAAAAAAAAAAAAAAAAAAAAAAAAAAAAAAAAAAAAAAAAAAAAAAAAAAAAAAAAAAAAAAAAAAAAAAAAAAAAAAAAAAAAAAAAAAAAAAAAAAAAAAAAAAAAAAAAAAAAAAAAAAAAAAAAAAAAAAAAAAAAAAAAAAAAAAAAAAAAAAAAAAAAAAAAAAAAAAAAAAAAAAAAAAAAAAAAAAAAAAAAAAAAAAAAAAAAAAAAAAAAAAAAAAAAAAAAAAAAAAAAAAAAAAAAAAAAAAAAAAAAAAAAAAAAAAAAAAAAAAAAAAAAAAAAAAAAAAAAAAAAAAAAAAAAAACGTTCGGTCCGTTGTTTGCGGCTACAACGTGATCTGATGCGGTTTTTCCGCTCCACTCCGGCAACCCTAATGCGAGCGTGGACTTAGACCACTCGATGCCCTGATGCAGGGCTGTATTTCTACTTGCGAACCCCAGACGCGAGTTTTCGCTTAGCTGCGCGATTGCAGCTAGAGATGGGTTCGGGATCGCGGTGCTGAAAGCAGAGTCCATGTACTGCCTGATTGTACGGGTTTGGGGACAGGAAGCCGAGTGGATTATGGTCGGTTTCTATGGCTCTTTGTCCTCCGATTCCTCCTTCGATTCAGCGTCCAGAGCGGCGAACAAGTCCTCGGTGGTCGGGTCGCCGGGTTGGACCTCGGGAGCGATCAGGGGCGGCGGCGTTTCCGCGTGGCGTTCGAGTGTGGCCGATGGATGCGTGGCGGTATGGACTTGTTGCAAGGTACGGATCGACACCTGCGTATAGATTTGCGTGGTTTCCAGGCGCGCGTGTCCGAGCATTTCCTGGATGAAGCGGATGTCGGCTCCGTTCTCGTGCATCAGCGTGGCCATCGTGTGGCGGAACAAGTGGCACGCTCCGGTCTTGCCGAGTTTGGCGGCGTCGATGCGCTCCTTCACCGTAGAGGTCATGTGGTCGCGGTTGAACGGCTCGCCCTGCGCCGTCAGGAACACGGTCAGGTCGTCGGGTTCCAGCGCAAGCCGGGGCCGCGCTTCCGCGATGTACTTTTCGAGCCATGCCGCCGCACGCTCTCCAATCGGCACGTAGCGGTCTTTCTTGCCCTTGCCCTGGCGGATGAACACCACGCCCCGGTCGAGCGAGAGATCGTAGAGTTTTAGCCCGATGATCTCCATGCGCCGGATTCCGGTCGAGTACAACACTTCCAGGATGGTGCGGTCGCGCAATCCGATGGGATCGTGGATGTCGGGCAACAACAAGATTTTTTCTACTTCGTCGGCGGAGAGGATGTTCTTGGGCAGCACTCGCCCCAGGCGCGGCAGTTCCAGCTCCGACGCCGGGTTGTGCAGGATGTGGTTCTGCCGCGTCATCCAGCGAAACCACATGCGTAAGGGAGAGAGGCGCGAGTGCTGCGAACGGAAGCTCAAGGGCTGGCCGTTCTTTTTGCGATAGTGAAACAGGTGGCGCTGATAGCGTTCGATCACGGGCCGGGTCACTTCGACGGGAGCGTCGATGCCGCGCTGCTGGCACCACTGGATGAAGAAGCTTGAGATGAAACTCGCGAGTGTGCACCGTCTGCTCGGAGTAGTTCCGCACCCGCATGGCCGCGAGATGCTCGCGCATCATGATCTCTAGCGGCGTCGTGCGAGCGGCTTCGATTTTGCGCTTCTTCGTGACCCGCGCCATCACTTCACCCCGGCGAGAGCTGCGCCGTTAGTTTTAGCGGCGACGATGGGCGGTACGACTAGGACAGGATTTTGCTCCTGCTCCCAGGAAGTGTTTTTCTCGCGATCTTCGTAAAAATCGCTTTCCGCCCGCGTCGTTGCTGGCGATTTCCAGCCCGCACCACTCCCGGACACCCCCCGAACTTGGGCCGGACTTGACCCGGACCTCTTGGCCTTCTAGCCCAGACTTCTTTCCGTCGTACTCGCATCCTGAGAGCTTTTCGATCTCGATCAGTCCCGGCAGTGCGGGCCGCGCGCTGTCCTCGTGGCGCTCGAACACCAGTTCGTAAACCATGCTCTGGCCGCGTCCGCCCTGATGCACCACCAGATACTCCAGCTCTTCCAGCCGGTGCAGATGCCGTTTCAGTTGCGAATCGCTCCACCTGGCGAACGCGCGCACGTCCTTGCGGCTGAAACGGAAGTCCTGCCGCTCGATCTTTTTCCGCTCGCAGTCCTGGCGCACCATTTCGTCCACCAAGAGCAACAAGCGCCGCGTCTGCGGCGGCAGTTCGTCGAGCGAGCGCCCCAGCACTTCATGCGCGAGACGATTCGCCATTGCGATGTCGTCTTTCGTGACCTCGATGTACTCCAAGGTCTGGCCGCGATGCATGGTGGTCTTGTGTGGGCGCTGATGCTGATAGAGAAGCGCAATCGAGCGGATCAGCGTCAGGTATTTCATGTGATCGCGCCGCGTCCGGGTTTGCGATCGAGGAACGTCAACTCGCGCGCGTAAGGATTCACCACCAGCATGGGCTTCAAGAGGCGCTGCGCGTTGCGATGCAGCAGTCAGCAGTCCGTTGCGGTCGTGTTTGGCGAGCAAGCCTTCGAGTGTCTGCGCTTCGCGCTGCTTCCGGTGGATCGCCTGCGTCTGCGCGCGGTCCTCATCCACGGTCAGCACCAGACAGCGATTCAGCAGTTCTTCGTCCAGGTCGATAGCCGTCGTGGTGAGGAAGATCATCACCGGGCCTTCGACGCGGTACTGGTGCGTGATCAGCCGTCCCGTGGCCGCGTCTTTTCCGGTTGAGGCGATGGTGAGCACGCCTTCCGATTGCAACAGTTTCAGCGCGTAGGCGGCGCGCAGCGCGCCTTCTTCTTCGACGATGGCGAGCACCTTGTGCTTCAGATCGCTTTCGCCCATGTAGAAGAGCGACTGCCCGGTCATGGCCGAGTACTGCACTTGCTGTTCTTCGGGCACCAGGGCGAGCACGGCTTCCATCAACGCCGATTTTGCCCGCTGCGGAACTGGCCTGCACCAGGACCGCGAGCGGCGCATCCAACAACCTCGAAGTCACCGCCAGATAACTCACCAGCTTGTTCGTCTCCTCGCCCACCGTGCCGCAACGTTCAAGGTCGGAGAGGATGCGGTCCAGCAGGCGCGGATCGCGCAGCAGTTCCATCGCTGCCGCGCGTTCTTGCTCGCCGATCGGGATTTGTTTTTCCTCCGGCTCTAGCGTCTGCTTGATCTGCTGATCCTGTAGCGCCTCCAGTTGCAAGAGCACATGGCCGAGATCGCGGCGGATCACATCATCCTTCACGCCTAACTCTTCGGCTGCCTGCTTGAGGAACACCGTGCGCTGCCGTGCTGAGTACAGATCGAACGTGTCCACGTGGAACACGTTCTCGCCGCGCGTGTTCTTGCCCGATACCAGCAGGTTGATTCGCAGCAGCTCGTAGCTCATGTTCTTCGCCAGTCCGCGCACACGATAGCGGCGGTCGCCCTGGTGGATGACGATCTCGTCGCCGTGGATCTCAACCGATGCATCCAACACCGGCCACTCGCGAGCGGGCGCTGCCGGCGGCGTCGGGATCGGCGCTGATTCTTCGCTGCTCTCGCTCTGCGGCTGGGCGGCTAAAGGAAAAACTCTTTCTGGTTCCTCGATGATCGGCGCAGCCGGAAGAGAGGCTGGCAGTGGGATTGCATTTTCTTCTTTAGCTGCGGGTTCGGTTTTTTCTTCGATGACTGGTGCGGCGGGTGACTCGGCAGTTTGTTGTTGGTAAGTGTGCGCTTCGCTCTGCGGCGCTGGCTCTGGCGGCGGTTCGATCTTTACCGGCTCGATCTTCACTGGTTCGGCCTTCACTGGTTCGATCACTGCCACAGTGGGCCGCTCGCCTTTGCCCAGCCATGCGGCGCGATTCAGCATGATCCCGAAACTCTTCGACGCGGGCTGCACCTTGAGCGCGTATTCGTTGGCGTCCATATTCTTCGGAAACTGCACCCGGAAACACTCGATGCCCATCTCCATCAACTGCGCGGCGTGCTCCTGCGCCGCGCCTTCTCCCGCTTCGTCGCGGTCGTAAGCGATATATATTCTCTGCGTGCCGTGCTTCTGGAACGCAGCCTTGATCTCCTCGGTAAAGCCATTCACGCCGTAGCTGGTAGTCACGTTGCGATAGCCCGCGCACCAGAAGGTCAGCGCGTCGATCAGCGCTTCGCAGAGGATGATGTCTTTCGAGACTGTGAGCGCCGCTTCGTTCCACACCCCGTGATGCGGTCCCGGCAAGTACAAGTGATCGGGTGTTCCGGGGCGCAGATTCGGCGTGATCTTGCGCCCATACATCTGCATCACCTGGCCGCTCAGATCGAAGATCGGAATCACCACGGAGCCGTTGAAGTGCTCGTGTCCGCTCTCGCGGTAGATGCCGAGTTTCTGCAGGCGTCCGCGCAACGCTGCACCAGTAGCGCGGTTCGATGCCGGTAAACGGTAGCCGATGGTGCGATTGGCAAAGCCCAGCCGGAAGGTCTCGATCATCTCCGCCGATTTCAGGCCGCGATTCTCCAGATACTTCAGCGCTTCGGGACTCTGCTTCAAGCTCTCCTGGTAGTAGCTCACCACCTGCAACAGCAACATGCGATCATCGGCAGTGCGTTCGACTGGCGCGGGCAGCTTGGGCACGGTGGATCGCTGCACACCTGGCCGCGTGTTTCCGCTCCCTAGCGGCAGATCCTCCCGCAGAAGCTCGACCGCATGGCGGAAGCTGACGCCCTCGGCCAGCATGATCCAGTCGATCACGGTTCCACCTCGGCGGCACGCTCCCAGACAGTTCCACAGATTTTTCCCTGGCGTGATGACCAGCGACGGCTGGTGATCGTCATGGAAGGGACACAGCCCGATCAGGTCCGCGCCGTGGCGTTTGAGTTTTACCCCGCGCGCCTCCGCCAGCCGTTCGACTGAGATTTCCCGCTTCAACCGCTCGATCTCGCTCTCCGCGATCCGCGCCATGCCCCGGACCTCCTTCTGCTCGTTTTCAGGGTTTTTGCGGAAACCCTGTCAAGAGGATTTTGCTTTTTAGTTTCGCCCGTAAGAATATGCGTGTTATGTTTAAGCTGTCAATGTATTTTCACATCGGCCTTAAAATCATCCCAGCCATGCCACGGAAAAAGAATCGAGAAGCATCATTCGGCAAGCGTTTGATTGCGCTTCGGAAGGCTCGCGGGATTACTCAGGTTGAGTTGGCGAAGGCCCTGGGAACAACCCAGCGGACGATCTCCTATTACGAGAACGAAGATGGACTGCCAACTGTCGTCCTTCTCGGGAGCCTTACGCGCGTGCTCGGTGTCACTAGCGATGAGCTGCTTGGACTGAAGCCCGTGAAGGTTCAAGACAGTCCACAGAAGCGGCGGCTGTGGAAGAGACTGCAACGCATCGAGTCATTGCCGGAGCGGGATCAGCGCGCCGTCGTCCGCCTGATTAACTCGCTTGTGACTTCCAACGGCAACGGACAGTCGCGCGGCAGCGCGCACCCGTAGATTGGTAAACTATCCCTGATGGCACCCGCGAATGAAAAACAGCAGGCGCACCAGCTCCTCGATCAGCTCGATGCTGGCCAGCTCGCCGCCGTCGTTCACCTGCTCCAGGTGATGACCGGCCCGCTGTCGCGTGCGCTGGCTTCCGCGCCCGTGGAAGAGGAAGAGATTACGTCTGAGACGGCTGCCGCGCTCGATCGCGCCCGCGCTTCGCTGGCTCGCGGAGAAGGCATTCCTCACGAAGACATCCTGCGCGAGTTCGGCCTGGGTAAATGACCGAATCGCCCGCGCCTGAACGAATCGCCGTCATCTGGTCGCCCGAGGCCCGCGCCGATCTTCGAGCCATCGACCGCGAAACTGCGATGCAGATTCTCCACTGCGTGGATCGCTACCTGGCCAACCGCACCGGCGACGTAAAGAAGCTCAAACCGCCGTTCACCGGCTTCCGTCTCCGCTGTGGCGACTACCGCGTGTTCTTCGATCAGAGGGACGAGAACACCATCAACGTTACCGCCGTTCGCAACCGCCGCGAAGCCTACCGCTGAACAGCTTCTGACAGCCCTCGAACGGATGCCGGACGAGAGACCGGACAAAGCCCGGATGCTCACCGGACGCCGCGTGTTTTTCAGTTGTGCGCTTTCGTTGCGCCGAAGGCGCAAGGGATGGTGTCTTAGCTCATCCTGCCTTTCCCGCTGCGCCGCAGCTCCCATTTCTTTCTCACATTTTTTCGATGGCTGGAAGCAAACAGAGCGGAGAGGGAGCCGGGTCAAGGGCGCGCGGTTGGGGCGCGTTCATCGGAGCGCAGCGCAGACCCTTGACGCGGCTCCCTCCTAGAATGTTTTGAAAAATACTACGTAATGTGCTAATACGTCAATGGGTATCTGGAATACCCCTTAAACTGCACCCATGCCCAAGAGACCCACCATTACGAAACCGCTGGACTTCCACGGAGAAACGATTGGTCAACGGCTGACTCAGCTAAGGAAGCAGCGCGGCTATACCCAGGTCGAACTCGCGGAGAAGATCGGCATCCGGCAGGTTTTGGTTTCGGCTTACTGAAAGGATCGGCGGGGATTGTCCGCAGAGATGGCGATTCACTTCGCCCTGGCCCTCGATGTGAGCCTCGATGAGTTGCTGCGCCCCAAAGGGAAAAAAGTTTCCGGCAAAAAACCCAGCCGCAAAGTGCTGCGCCGTCTGGAAGAGATCCAGAAGCTACCCCCGCACCAGCAGAACTACTTGCTCAAGACCATTGATGGATTCTTAGAGGCGCAGTCGTCGCGGTCTAAAATAGATAAAGGAAACCATGGAAACCGATCTCACCCACGAACGCCAGCAGGCCCACGCGCTGCTTGACATGCTGCCGGAGCGAAAAGCTCACCGCCGTGCGCAGACCTGCTCGAAGTGATGGTGGAACCGCTGTCGCGTTCGCTGGCTTCCGGCTCCGGTGGAAGAGGAAGAGATCACATCTGAAACGGCGGCGGCGCTTGACCGCGCCCGCGCTTCACTCGCGCGTGGCGAAGGCGTTCCCCACGAAGACATCCTGCGCGAGTTCGGCCTGAGTAAATGACCGAATACGCCAGCGCCCCAGCGGATCGCCGTGGTCTGGTCGCCCGAGGCGCGCGCCGATCTCCGCGCCATCGACCGCGAAACCGCGATGCAGATTCTCCATTGCGTGGATCGCTACCTGGCCAATCGCACCGGCGATGTAAAAAAACTCAAACCGCCGTTCACCGGTTTCCGGCTCCGCTGTGGCGACTACCGGGTTTTCTTCGATCTCAAGGACGAAAACGCAATCCAGATCACCGCCGTTCGCAACCGCCGCGAAGCCTACCGCTGAACGGCTTCGAACAGCCCTCGAACGAACGCCGGACGCCAGACCGGACAGACACCGGACAAAGCCCGGATGCTCACCGAACGCGACGCGCTTTTCGACTGTGCGCTTTTCGTTGCACCGAAGGCGCAAGGGATGGTGTCTTCGCTCATCCTGCCCTTCGCGCTGCCCCCCGGCTCCCATTCCTTTCTCACATTTTTTCGATGGCTGGAAGCAAACAGAGCGGAGAGGGAACCGTGTCAAGGGCGCGCGGTTTTCGCGCGTTCATCGGAGCGAAGCGCAGACCCTTGACTCGGCTCCCGCGCTCCGTACACTCCCAACGGAAAAAATGGGATCACCGCTTCCCGCCGCTGGGTTTTTCTCGCTGCGGTTTCTCGCTCCCCTGCTGCTGCAACTTGACGGCGAGCTTGGCGCTCGGTTTCGCTGATTTGATCCAGCAGTTGGTTGAACTTCTCCGGCGTCACCTTCTCACCCGCCGCCACAGGCCCCAACACGTTCACCAGCAGCAAGCGCACTCCGATGATCTCGGCCAGCGCCGGATCGTGGGCCGCTGCATTGCTGGCACCTCCCCGCAGAATCATCTCGCGGCACCACTCCCCGAGCGTTTGCCTGCTCGCCTGCGCCGCCGTTTCCAGTTGCGCGTACTCTTCTTCGCTGACTTTGAAACCGATGGATTTCGTGCGCAGCGGCGGCTTCACCATCTCCGGCCTTCCTCTCTCGCCATCACAGCCGAGACTAGCAGCCGCGCTTAAAAATCAACAAGTTCGCCTGCGGTAACTTCAGGTTGCTCTACAGCAACCACGATGGCGGGATTTTCCTCTTAGTCGCTTTGCTTTCTTCAGGTTCGCGCACGTTAACCGGAAGTTACCGTGCAGCACCCTTTCAGGGGTGACGTGTCACCCCCACCCGACGCCGTAGGCGGCGCGCTTTTGACCTTCCCCGATACTCCACAGGAACGCGCAAAACCGGACGCCCCGAACCACCAAAACCTCACTTGGCCCTGGCAGGATCGCCACACTCCCGATCGGGAATCGGAGCCGCATCGGGCTGCTAATCGGACCCGGATCACGGCACGGAACGGCGGGCTCCTCACCCACCGGAATCAGGAACGGAATCGGCACCCGGCAAGACGGCAAGGCCGCGCCACACCCCGGCGCGGCCAGCAACCCAACCCCGCAGCTAAAGGAAAAAACTCTCAGGACGCCTGCCAGAACCAGCGCCAGGTCACGATGATGGCGCGTATCGAACAGTCGTGGCTTGATAAGACGTTTTCTTGCTTGAAAACACGAGCTTTTGCTGGGTACTCAATGAGAAGCTGTGTATTTGAAACCCAGCTGACCTTCACATCAAGCTGCCCGCGATCCCCCCAACGGACTGCACCGTCGTTATCATCAACCACGAACAGGTTCATACCTCTGATCAAAGCTAACTGCCGTGCCAGAGGATTACGAGCGTGCACAAGGGAGATGCCTGTGCTGTAGCCCGTCGCTGCTCCGCCATTGCGAACCATAAGCACAGCGTCCTGCGCACCATCCGGCGACACGAAATCGCCGATGACCTTTGTTCCCGACCTTACATACGCGGAACAGCCACCCACAATGAGCAGGACACCTAGGGCAAAGGCGAAGAAGAACCACCAGCGTAATTTCATAAGATTGCTCACTTGCAGCCTTGTTGATAATACGCATATCCAGCTGCGATCATGTCTGACTTGATCGGGGCATGTCCGTACAGCGGCGGCTGGTACCAACTGCCGTACTGGGAACTGTTAGTACCGACCAGCGCTGAAACCGCCCCTGCGCCCGCTTGCAGCACCTGCAGAGGAATCCCGGCAGCCCCTCCCGTGGCACCAAAATTGAAATTGCCAAACGCGTCGTATTGTTGGCCTTGGGTTTTGTAATCCCAAGGCCCATTTGGACGCACCTGCGACACTAGCCACGCGTCCGTAAAGGCCGCCTGGGTCGGAGGATTCAGCCAGTTCGCGTAGTAGACAAAGTTAGTCTCCGAGATGTTGGAATTGACGTTGGCGTTCGCAGGGTGGGCCGGAACTGCCGGACAAGCTTTCTGAGTACCGTTGTTTGCGGCAACAGCGGGACCCAACGCGGTTTTTCCGGCCCACTCCGGCAACCCTAACGCGAGCGTGGACTTAGACCACTCGACGCCCCGATGCAGCACCGGATTTTGACCCGCGAACCCCTGATGCGGTTTTTGGCTCTCACCCTCACTTGCGCTGATGCGCGTCTCCGCACACCACGGCGCGAACGAAGAGAGCATTTCTTCTTTGGCCGCTGTGATCATGTGACAGTACATTCTAGGCCAGCGCGGGAGGGAACGCAGCTAAAAACGCGGGTTTCGAGCCTTTCCCGGAAACCCTGTCAAGCGGATTCTTCAGCGTCTCGCGTAAATTTCCACGTACGGCAGGATATACGTGATCGGTATATGGGTCAGCCCTCCTCCTTGTCCTCGTGGGCTTCCTGGTCCAGAGTCGTGAGCAGTTCTTCCACCTGGTTCGTGCGCTGCGCTGGCGGCTCCTGGGGCGCTGGCTCCAAGTGGGCGGCGGGATGCGTGTTGGCATACACCTGCTGCAACGTGCGCAGCGCCACGTGCGTGTAAATCTGCGTGGTCTGGATGTCCTCGTGGCCGAGGATCACTTGAATGTGCCGGATGTCGGCTCCGTTCTCGTGCATGTGCGTCGCCATGCAGTGCCGCAAGAGATGGCACGCGCCCACCTTGCCGAGCTTCGCGGCCTCGATATGTTGCCGCACCATCCACGTCAGATGATCGCGGCTGATCGGCTCGCCTTCGGCAGAGAGAAACACCGTCAGGTCGTCGGGATCGAGCGCGAGTTGAGGGCGTACTTCGCGGATGTATTTCTGCAACCATCCAATCGCCCGCTCCCCGATGGGCACGTAACGGTCCTTCTTCCATTTGCCCTGGCGCACGAACAGCAGGCCCCGGTCCAGTTGCAGGTCGAACAGTTTCAGATGAATGATTTCCAACCGGCGCAGTCCGCTGGCGTAGAACACTTCCAGAATCGCGCGATCGCGCAGGCCCAGCGGATCGGCCAGATTCGGCTGCAACATCACTTGCTCGACCTCCGGGATGGAGAGGATGTTTTTGGGCAGCACCCGGCCCAGGCGCGGCAGGTCGATCTCCGACGCCGGGTTGTGCAGGATGTGGTTCTGCCGCGTCATCCACTTGAACCACACGCGCAGCGGCACCAGGCGCGAGTGCTGGCTGCGAAACGTCAGCGGCTCGCCGTTCTTCTTGCGGTAGAAGAACAAGTACCGCTGATAGCGTTCCAGCACCGGGCGCGTGATCTCCGTCGGCTCATGCAGGCCGTGCTCATAGGCCCACTGGAGAAAGAAGCCGATGTACGCCTGGCGGCTCTCCACGGTGTGCTCGGAGTAGCCGCGCACGCGCAGCGCGTCCAGATGCTCGCGCATGAGGGTTTCGAGCGGCGTCTGTGATGCGGCTTCGGATTTGCGCTTCTTCGTGACGCGGGCCATCACTTCACCGCCGCGCGTTTCGTTAGCCCGTGGCCGTTCGGTTTCTCCGCGCCGTTCGGCTTGGCTGCAACTACGATGGGATATTGCGGGCCTCCTGCGGCCTCGGTTCCCCTATATGCGTTTCCGCGAAGCCGCGAAGTTGAGGGCGTAAGCCGCGTCATTGCTGACGATCCGTCATTTCTTTCGGGGCTGCGAAGTGCCCGCACCCCACCCGAGTGCGGAGTCTTTGGAAACAAACTTGTTCAACTCCAAAGCTGTGGGTTACCGCTGCCCGGAAAGAAATTGTAAGGGCTTCGTACCGATTGCAGAACAGGCTAGCTGATGTCCATCGCAGATCAAATCGAGAAGATCGGACGCGCCATGACTGCCGAGGAGTTGGCCAAACTGCTCAGCGTTTCCAGGGTAACGATCTTTAAGCAAGCCGCAGCCGGACGCATTCCCTCATTCCGTGTCGGTACTTGTGTTCGGTTTGATCCGAGAGCCGTGGCCAACTGGCTGCGCTCGCAGTGACTTCCTACACGAAAATCTCGTTACCTTATCGCGAACCGCCTGGTTCCGGGCTGGTTTCAAATAGCGCATCGTGGATTCCATGTCCGAGTGACCGAGCCACTGCTGTACGGTACGCAGATCGACCCCCGCCCAAAGGCACCGCGTCGCAAATGTGGCGCGGAACTTGTGCAGCCAGAAGTTGTCTTTGTCGAGCTTCGCCCGTTCGGCCACGGCTTTCAGGCAGTCCAGGAAATCGAGCTTTGGGTTTGCAGCCTGTCGTCGGAAACACCAAACCGCAGGTCTTGTCCGCTTTCGCCTTCCATCGCCTTGAGACTCTTTACTAACTTCGAGGGAATTGGAATCTCGCGTTCCTTGTATGCCTTCGGTGTCCATCCCCGGTCCGGCTTGTGGCTGACGCGGACGGTTGCCTGCGCGAAGTTGATATCCGACCAATAGGTGTACATCACTTCCTGCTCTCGCATCCCCGTCATCAGGAAGAACTCGATACCATAGTCGTTCTTCGGCATCGCAGGCCGTGAACAGTTTGTCGAGTTCTTCCTGTTCGTAAATTTCTGGCTCCTCTTCGGTGTAGCGCGGCCAGTCATTCTTGCCCACCAGGCCGCGAATCCCATTCGCCTTCAGGAACGTCATCAGGTTCTCGAACTTGTTGTAGACGCTGCGCGGTGCCTGCTCCTTCTCGTCTCTCAGGAACGGCGCAGAACTTTAGCAGATCCTTGCGTTCGATATCTTCGAGATAGAGTTTCGGGCAGGACTCGGTGAAGTAGTTCAGCGCCGTCGTATAGGCGGCTAGAGTCTTCGGTTTTTTCGTCAGCTTCGTTTCGTCCAGGAAGTCAGCGATCGCTGCCGCGATCGATCGGTGCCCGTCATCCCCGTTCTCAGGCACCACGGCAATGCCGTTGTTGACGGCATTCAATTCCGCTTCTTTCCTCTAGCCGTCGTGCGCTGGCATCGGCGGCGTCTTTTCCCACTGATAGGCGAACTCGCTTGACGCCTTCCCGCCACTCCAGGTAATAGGCACCTTCGGGGTGCCGTTCTTCCTTGCGGTTGACGACGACAAGATCGGGCTTGACTCGCCCATTGGCGGAGAGCAGAACGCGGCAATACCGCATCCCGTGCGCCGTTTGGACTCGTTTGGTGAGATTGACTTCGCGGTTGGCCATGGGTGATCCCCTCCTGATTCTGGTATCAGTGTAGGTATCACCGACATGCAACTGCTAGATAACAAAAGTAATGGCGGAGAGGGAGGGATTCGAACCCTCGGTACAGGTGTTAGCCCGTACAACGGTTTAGCAAACCGCCGCATTCGGCCGCTCTGCCACCTCTCCGACCTTCAACCACGGACGTGTCCGCTTAGGACAATTTGCTGCCCATGCTTTCGCCTACTTTTGCGTGAGCTTGACCCGGACGGCAACGCACGGACAGTATCGACCACGGACACTGTGAGAACCGCGCGCGGGTATGTCCAATGCGATATTACACCACCGTCGTCGTCATCGTGAAGAGCCAGTCACACCGATTGTGGTAAGGGCGGTAACAGACGCCGTCGCAGCCCCTTGAGTGGCAGTCCCTTGAACACTTGAGATATTTGCCGGCATTCTGGTGAGGACGAGCGCTATTGCCGCAGCCCGGATAGTATCGTACGAAGGTCGCGTCCAGCCATCCATATTCTGTCGACGAGCTCTGAGCTGGCGGCAACCAACACCTCCGATGGCCCGAGCATCCAAGCTCCACCGTCATTGGGAGATTCGAGGCTGTGACATCTCGCTCATGGTGAAGGGCTTTCGAATCTATGATTGCATGATCCGTTTCTGTCGCCCCTATATGCGTTTGACAGCGCTGTTTGTATTCTTCGTGGCGACGTCCGCGTGGGCCCAGCTTCAGGTGCAGGGCCCATCCTCGGTTTATGAAGGCCAGACTGTGAGCGCTGTGGATCTGATCGGCAATCCTCACCGCAACCTCGAGCCTTTTCGCAGCGTGCCGGTTCAAAAAGCGGGGGAGCCTTATTCTCAGGCCAAGGTCGAGGCCAGCATCCAGGCTTTGCAACAAGCTGGACACTTCCCAAAAGTTACGGTGAACGTCGTCCCAGATCTCGGCGGATTGCGAATCAATTTTTTGCTCGAGCCGGCATACTTCATGGGGATCGTAGATTTTCCGGACGCGGCGAAGGCTTTTTCTTACACACGTTTGTTGCAAGTCGCCGATTTGTCTGACGAAGACCCCTATGACCCGGCTCGCGTGACTGCAGGCCAGCAGGCCTTGCTGAATTTTTTCAAAAAGAATGGTTACTTTGAGGCAAGCACCCAATCCTCTATCACGATCGATGACGCTCACAAACTGGTGAATGTCACCTTTAACGTTAAACTCGAGAAGCGGGCGCGCATTGCGAAGGTTGCAATCGATGGTCTGGATGCGAGCGCGGCTTCGCATTTGCTCCACTCCACGCGCTCGCTTCGCGCACGGCTTATGGGAGGTCTGCTCAAACCCGGAAAGCCTTATACGGCGGAGCGCCTCAAGGCCGGTGAAACGCTGATCAAGCGCGCGCTTTCGCAGGAACATCGCCTGGCCAGCAGCGTGGAGCAGAATCCGCCGCAGTATCACTCCGAAAATAATGGCGTCGATGTTTCGTTCACGGTGAAGCTCGGGCCCGTGGTCACCGTCCGCGTCACGGGAGCGAAGCTCACAATTTGGCCGTTCCTGGCGGGACGGGAGATGAAAAAGCTGATTCCCATTTATTCCGAGCGCAGCATCGACAACGACCTGATCGAAGAAGGCCAACAGAACCTGGTCGACTACTTCCAGAAAAAAGGATACTTCCATGTCACGGTGAAGGTCGATCTCACGCGCCAGCCGGATCACGATGTGTTGGTTTACGAGATCGACCGCGGCAAAAAGCTGAAGGTTGACCGCGTCGCTTTTAGCGGAAACCACAATATTTCCGCGGCTCATCTGCTTCCCAATGTTTTGGTCAAAAAAGCCCATGTCTGGAGCCACGGCGCTCTCAGCCAGAAATTGTTGAAGCAGAGTGTTTCAAACCTGGAGGCCATCTACCGCGATAAAGGATACGAAGACGCCAAGATCACCCCGCGTGTCATGGAGCACGAGAACAAAATCGGAGTTGAATTTGAAGTCGAGGAAGGTCCGCAGACAGTGGTTGAGAATGTCACTGTCGCTGGAAACGAGCACATTGCAAACGATCAACTGACGGCGCCAAAGGGGTTCGAGCTCAAGGCTGGCGCGCCTTATTCTCCAAGACGGTTGGCGGATGACCGCAACCGGATTTCGGCGACTTATCTGGACCGTGGTTATCCCAACGCCGAAGTGAAAGCTAAAGTCACTCGCAGGCCAGACGATGCTCACCACGTCGACGTGACTTATGCGATTGCCGAGAACCAATTGGTTCGCGTTGGCCAGGTGGTTTACCTCGGTCAAAAACGAACTCGACTTTCCTTGCTGCAAAAGACCGCGAAGCTAGCACCCGAGGCTCCGATGAGAAAAGTGCAGATGCTGGGAGCGGAGACACGGCTTTACGACTTGAACATTTTTGACTGGTCGAGCGTGGGACCGCGAAGGCCCATCACCGACCAGACCGAAGAGACTGCGCTGGTCAAAGTGCATGAAGCGAAGCGCAACGAGATCGTGTATGGTTTCGGATTCGAAGTTTCGCATCGCGGCGGAAACGTTCCCACGGGCACGGTTGCGCTGCCGGGCCTGCCGCCGGTGAATCTTAACGGAAATCAGATCGCGCCCAGCCAAGCGACGTATGCCAGTCCGCTCGGCTCAATCGAGTTCAATCGCCACAACATGCGCGGGCTGGGTGAGACCGCGAGCGCGACCATACTGCTCTCGCGGCTCGATCAACGAGCGCTGACCACCTACTCCCAGCCGCATTTTATCGGCTCGCAATGGTCGTCATTGAGCAGCTTCTCGGTTGAACGCACTACGGAAAATCCGTTGTTCGCCGCGGGACTGGGCGATCTCTCGTTTCAGGTCGAGCGCGTGATCAGCCGCAAGAGCAACACGCGGCTGCAAATTCGCTACGACTTCAACAAGACTTTGCTTTCGCACTTACTGGTCCCCGACCTGGTGCTGCAGCAGGATCGCGATGTGCGGCTTTCGACTTTTTCAGGAACCCTGATCCGCGACACCCGGGATAAGCCTCTGGACGCGCATCGCGGCAGCTTCGCGACCGTCAACCTGGGGATTACGCCCACGGCAATGGGGTCGAGCGCGAACTTCGCCCGGCTTTTTGGACAGTTCGCAACCTATAAATCGGTCCACTCGATCGTTTTCGCGAACAGCATTCGCCTCGGTCTGGCGAAGTCTTTTGATGGAAGCTTCATTCCGACCAGCCAGCTTTATTTTTCCGGCGGCGGCACCTCGCTTCGCGGATTTCCCATCGACGAGGCGGGTCCGCAACGCATCGTGCCATTCTGCACCGGATTGCAAAATCAGACGGGATGCGTCAGCGTTACCGTGCCGGTGGGGGGACGCCAGCTTTTCATTCTGAATTCTGAAATGCGTTTCCCGCTGAAAATCATGAAAGCTCTCGGGGGGGTGCTCTTCTATGATGGCGGCAATGTTTACAGCGCCATCAACTTCTCCAACTTCACCAGCAATTACACCAATACGGTGGGAATTGGCCTGCGCTATTCCACGCCAATCGGCCCCATCCGCATTGATCTTGGCCGCAACCTGAATCCCGTTCCCGGCATCAACCCCACGCAGTACTACATCACGCTGGGCCAGGCTTTTTAGGAGCAGGGATGAAGTTGGGGAAAATCGCGAAATGGATACTGAGCATCCTGGCCGCATTGTTGGCGCTGGTTGCCGTGGGCGGATACTTATTTCTAAGAAGCAGCGCCTTCAACCAGTTCGCTCTGCGGAAAATTGCAGAGGCAACCCAGCAGGCAACAGGAGCGCCGACTTCGATTGGCCGGCTTGACTTCAGTCTTTCCACTCTGACCGCACATCTCTACAACATCACCGTACACGGCACGGAGAGCCCTACTCAGAAGCCGCTATTGAGAATCGATAAGCTGACGGTCGGCCTGAAGATTCTGTCGGTCATTCATCACAAAGTGAATTTGAACGAACTTATTATCGAACACCCGGTGGCACACTTGGAGGTCAACGACGCGGGGAAGAGCAATTTGCCGGCTCCGCCTGCGAGTCAGAGCGGTTCCCACGCCAGCATATTTGATCTTGCGGTACGACATGCGCAGTTGATCGATGGTGAAATCACTTTTAATGACCGGGAAATCCCCATTGACGCAGATCTTTATGATCTTGGCACCCAAATCTATTTTGACCGGCTCGCTACCCGGTACGACGGATCCGTTTCTTACGACAACGGCCACCTGCATTATGGGGAGTACGCGACACTGCCGCACAGCTTCGAAGCGAAGTTCAGCGCGACGCCAGCGTTGCTATCGATTCAGACGGCGGTCATGAAAATTGGAAACTCCGTGGCCTCGGTGCGGGCAAATCTACGGAACTATGCGGACCCCACGATTTCCGGCGATTACAACCTTGGTATCGACGCGCAGGATTTTGCCGCCCTGGCGCCCGCCTACAAACCCGCGGGAGACATTTCGGTTGTGGGACAGATCCAATATCACGATGAACCCAACCAGCCATGGCTGCGCAGCGTGGCCACGAGCGGGCAGATTGGGAGCGGTGCGATCTCCGCCAGGGCTCCGGGCGGACTCGTCGCCGTTCGCAAACTGCATGGAAGGTATGAGTTCAGCGGTGGCCGCCTGCGGGCGGAGGGGGTTGAATTCGACGGACTCGGTGGACACGTCACCGCCAATCTCGACATTCAGAATCTCGATAGCACTCCATCCGGCCGCCTGCGAGCGTCCTTGAACAACGTTTCGTTGCAAGAGATGCAACGCGCGCTGCGCGAGGAAGTGAGGCAAGTGGCGATCTCCGGAAGTCTGAACGGCACGGCGGATGCGTCGTGGGCGGGAAGCGTCAGCAGAATGCGTGTGGTTTCTGATCTGACAGTGAGCGGCGCCGCGAGAAGTTCTTCTGCAGCATCCGGTAATCTCGGCCAGATTCCGATCGACGGCGTGATTCACGCGACGTATGACGGAGCGAGGAATGCGCTCACGCTTCGTCAAACCACTTTGCGGATTCCTTCCGCCACGTTGCGTGCTGATGGCGAACTGAGCAACCGCTCCAGTTTGCGCCTGCAGTTAGCCGCCAGCGATCTGCATCAACTGGAATCTTTCGCCTCGGCTTTCCGGACGAGCGGTTTTGCTCTGCCGGAAGTTTCCGGCTCTGCGACTCTGAATGCGAGCATTCATGGGTCATTGGCGAAGCCCCAAGTGTCAGGACAGCTTTCAGCGCAAAATCTCACTATGCAAGGGGAAGAATGGCGGAGCGTGCAGGCAAACGTGCAAGCCAGCCCTTCGCAGATTGCCGTTACCAGCGGCAGCCTGGTCAGCGCACAACGCGGCCGCGCATTTTTCGCCGCCACGGTTGCTCTCAACGATTGGCACTACCGTCCGGATAATTCGTTTCAGGGAAATATTTCGCTGCAGCAGATGCCCATCGCCGCACTGCAGCGCATCGCTAATATGCAATACCCGGTCAGCGGAGATTTGACGGCCGATATTTCCTTGCGCGGATCAGAGACCAGTCCCGAAGGTTCGGGCAAACTCCAGATCGCGAGCGCTCGCGCCTATGACGAAGCCATCCAGACTTTTGCCGCGCAATTCCACACCGATCAGGGAACGATTGTGTCGTCGCTGCGTGTGGCTCTGCCCGCGGGGTCTGCCGACGCCGATCTCTCCTACACTCCGAAAACCAAAGCCTATACCGTTCGCCTGGAGGCGCCTTCGGTGGTTCTGCAAAAGCTGCATACCGTGCAGGAGAGGCACCTGGGGTTGACGGGAACCCTGAGCGCTTCGGCCAGCGGAACCGGGACGCTCGACCATCCTCAACTGAATGCGGTCTTGCAGCTGCCGCAACTTGCGGTGCGTGACAAATCTATTTCAAAGATAAAAGCGGAGATCAATGTCGCCAATCAAAAAGCCGAGCTCACGCTAAACTCCAACATTCTCGACGCCCCGGTGCAAGCCAAAGCTCACGTGGATTTGACCGGGAGCTATTACACGGAGGCTTCCATCGATACGGGCGCGGTTCAACTTGGCGCGCTGCTGGCGACATACTTTCCCAGCGCGCCGGAAGGATTTAAGGGTGAGACCGAATTCCACGCGACCCTAAAAGGTCCGTTGAAGGATAAAACGTTGATCGAGGCGCATCTCACCATACCCACGCTGAACGCGACGTATCAGTCGCTGCAAGTCGGCATCGCTTCACCGGTTCATGCTGGCTTTTCACATTCGGTTCTGACGATTCAACCGGCCGAGATTCGGGGCACCGACACTTCGCTGCGCGTCGAGGGCAGCATTCCGTTGGCGGGAGACACTTCACCGAATCTGACCGCACAAGGTACAGTCGACCTCCGCATTGCGAAAATTTTTTCGCCGGATACTCAAAGCTCTGGCACGGTTTCATTCGACGTGCACGCTTCCGGAACCGCCCGCGACCCAAGCGTGAATGGGCAGGTGCGGCTGCAGGATGTCGCGTTGCTGTACCCCGGAGCCCCGCTCGGAGTGCAGAAGGTGAACGGAACTCTCGACATCGGCAAGGAAAGCATTCAAATCTCGAAACTGACCGGCCAAGCCGGGGGCGGAGATATTTCCGCGGGCGGATCGATTGTCTATCGTCCTGATCTTCACTTCAACCTCGCGCTAAAGAGCAACGCGGTTCGTTTGCTCTACCCTGACGGTCTTCGAACGTTGCTGGATAGCACCCTGACATTCAGTGGCAACAAGGAGTCGTCCACGCTAAGCGGGCGCGTGTTGATTGACTCACTTTCGTTCACGCCCGATTTCGATCTTTCCAATTTCGCCGATCAATTCAGCGGCGACACAATTCCGGCCCAGCCTGGCTTCGCCGACACGGTGAAACTCGCGATCGGACTGCAGTCGAAAGAAAATTTGAGCGCCAACAGCACGCAAATCAGCGTGGAGGGAGGCGTCAACCTGCAGGTGGGCGGCACCGCGGCCGATCCGGTCATCACCGGACGCACCGACCTGACTTCGGGTGAACTTTTCTATCGCAATGTTCGGTACCAATTGCAGCGCGGCATTATTACTTTCGACGATCCCAACCAAACCAATCCGGTGCTGAATGTTTCTGTAACCACCACCGTCGAACAGTACAACCTCACTCTGAACTTGCGCGGACCCTTCGATAAGCTCACCACGTCGTACGT
This sequence comes from uncultured Acidobacteriota bacterium, assembly GCA_963756015.1. Lineage (GTDB taxonomy): Bacteria > Acidobacteriota > Terriglobia > Terriglobales > Acidobacteriaceae > Sulfotelmatobacter. The sequence continues at coordinate 3,092,215 of CAVWMB010000006.1, read as the reverse complement.
TTCCGATCCACCGCTCTCCACCGCCGACATTATTAATCTGATCGCGCGCGGACAGACTACCGAAGAATCGGCGGCCGCCAGCCAGAGCACGGACTCCATGATCGCCTCGCAGGCTGCCAGCCAGTTTACCGGCGGCTTGCAGAAGCTCGCGGGAATCTCCAGTCTGCAGATCGACCCCCTGCTCGGCGGCAATAACCAGAATCCATCGGCGCGCATCGCGTTGCAACAGCGCGTGACCAAGAATTTTCTGTTCACCTTTTCAACCGACGTGTCGCAACCGGGCAGCGAAGTGGTGCAGGGGGACTACCAGATCAACAAACGCTGGTCGGTAAGCGTAACTCGCGACCAGGTGGGCGGAGTTTCGGTGGATGGGAAACTGCACACCCGGTTCTGATTCAGCGGGGAAAGCATGGTCGATGCGTGCAATCGGTTGTTTTCGCCGTTGACCGCGCGGGGTCTACAGGATTTGCTCTAGCGCGAATTTTCTCTGTGTCCCGCCGGAAATTCTCAATGTTCGCCTACTCAGACCGTCTATTCCGCACGAAAGGCAGGGGCCAATTGATGGCACGACACATGCTGTTACATCTCCGACCAAGCCTGGAGGACATATGCTGAGTGTCCATTTCGAAAACATTGGAGACATGGCGGTGATTGAGTGCGAAGGCCGAATTGTCCGCAGTGAAGACGCTTTCAAATTACGCCAAGCTGTCAACTTGCAAACAGATGCCCGGATCATTGTGCTCGATCTCTCGGAAGTCTCTGCCATCGCGGGAGGCGGTCTCGGCATGCTGGTGTTCTTACAGCGATGGGCTCAGGACCACGACATTCGGCTCAAGCTTTTCAACCCGCGTCAATCTGTGCGGAACAACCTGGAACAGGCCAGCTCCATGCGAGATTTCGACATTGCTACGCTTGACGAAATGATGGCTCTGTTGGCTGTCGCCGACGGCCACTACGCACGAGCTGCCTGATTGCTTTTGGGGTCACAATAAGGCGAGTGTGCAGGCGACCATGTAAAGCAGCGACAAATTAAGCAAGACAAACCAAGCAAGACAAACCAAGCAAGCGATTGACATCAGACTAAGGGACATTCAGGCCGCTTCGTTTTCGATCTCTCGAGCCCGCAATGCTTCAGCGCGCGAATGTTTTTCCCGTTTCGCAATGCGGCGTGCCTTTGCGAGTTCCTGATTCATCTCGGCGCCCACCAGCATTGCGAATGATGTCCACTGAAACCAGGTCATAAAGGCGATGAAGCCGCCCAACGTGCCGTAGGTGCGGCTGTAATTCGCGAAGTGCCGGAAATACACGCCCAGCAGGGACGACAGCCCCAACCACGCCGCCACCGTCAGAATCGCTCCCGGCAGCGTATCGAGAAATTTCGGCCTAACCCGCGGCGCAAGAAAATAAAGCAGCTCGACGGCAAGCACGGTGAAGCTGATGGCAATCGCCCAGTGCAAGACCGGCCACAGCGAGGCGAATGCTTGTGGAATATCGATCTTGGAGGCCAGCCAGTCTCCGAAGCGCGGGCCCACCATAATCATGACAAGACCCACCAGAAATAATGCTCCGCAGATGGCAGCCAGGCCGAGGGCGAGCAGGCGCGTCTTCCAGAAAGGACGGTCGTCCTTTACGTCATAAGCGATGTTCAGGGCCTCAATGAGAGCGTCAAATGCAGCCGAGGCAACCCAGATCATGCCCACCATCCCGATGGAGAACCAGGTGCCGCGATTGGCTGCGAGCACGTCGGCCAGAACGGAGTAAACCAGTCGCATGGTCTGCGGAGGCAATAATCGCCCCATCGTGACCAGCACCCAGCCAAACAGATCGGGCATGGGAACCGAGCTGAGCAGGGCGGAAAGCACGATCAGCATCGGAAAGAGAGCTAAAAAGAAGTAAAAGGAGAGAGCTGCGGCAACCTGCAGCGTGTGATGATCCTGCACATCCTGGATGGCATTTTTGAGCGCGTGTTTGATTCCGGCTCGCGTCACGCCCCTTAGATGCGCATCCGGCGCAGAAGGGACAGCGAGATTTGTTTCCCGATCCATAAGCCGAGACGACTAAGGAGCTTTCGCGAACCATTCCTCGAACCACTCGAGCGAGCGCAGCGTGTAATCGCGAGCGTCGCCGGGCTTGATGAATGCGTGCCCTTCGTTGGGATAAACCACGAACTTTGTGGGCACGTGCAGGGTGGAAAGCGCATGCCACCACTCCACCGATTGTTCCATGGGGACTTCGCCGTCGCGATCTCCGACCAGGATGAGTGTGGGTGTCTTCACGGCTTTCACGAAATGCATGGGATCGCTTTTGGCATAGACCGCGGGATCGTCATAAACGGATGCACCGAAGAAGGGAATCATCCATTCGTCGATATCGTTGAGTCCGTAGTAGCTGAGCCAGTCGGACAAGCCGGCGCCCGCGACTGCGGCGACGAAGCGCTGGGTTTGGGTTTCGGCCCACATCGTCATGTAGCCGCCATAGCTGTGGCCGCGAATGCCGATGCGCCTGGCGTCGATGGGATATTGCCGGGAGATGGCATCCACTCCCGCCATGATGTCGCGGAAATCGCCGCCACCAAAGTCTTTCACGTTGCCTTGAGTGAAGGCCTCGCCCTGTCCGTAACTGCCGCGTGGGTTCGGACAGAGCGCGAAATAACCCATTGACGATTCCGGGCCCATGCTGCGCTCATCCCAGCGCGACATACATGCGCTGGATGGGCCGCCATGCACATTGACGACCAGAGGATATTTTTTGCCCGGGGCAAGGTCGTTGGGCTGTATCAACCAGCCTTGCACGCGCGTATTCCCATTCATCCAATGCACATTGCGCATCTTGCCCCAGGTGGGCTGGAGATTGGAGTTCACGCTGGTGAGTTTGGTCCAGTCGCCAATCGCGCCGGCCCAAACTTCGGGTGGCGCGGCCGCGGACTGCCGCACCACGGCAGTCACAAATTTTTTACTTGAGGAAGCGTTGGCTTCGATCCAGGCATGGCTGGCCGGAGCGGCCGATTCTTCGCCCGTCCACAGGGTCTGGATCGCGCCGCCGGTCAGACTCACGGTGCCAAAGCCCGAGTTGCCGTCGATGTTTTCGGCGAACATAACGTGGTCGGAACCTGCCCACGCAAGCGCAGAGGCGGATGCCTTGAAAGCGGGAGTCAGATTTCGCTCAGATCCTCCAGCGACGGGGATGACATGAACATCGCCGCCGGTGGAACCTTCATCGCTCATCAATCCTTCGATAAAGGCGATATGCTTTCCGTCAGGGGAGACGCGGGGCTCCGCGATTTGCAGCTTCGGCTTGTAGATTTCGTGCAGCTCACCACTCTGCGCATTCACGGTATAGAGTCGCGCGATCCACCAGTTGGCGTCGCCGGAGCCGTGGGCGGCGCTGGCTACCCAGGCTTGCCCATCCGGCGTCCAATCGTATTCATAAATGTAAACATCGGGCGGCGTGACCTGAGTGAGATGGCCGGTTTCCAAATCAATGGCCGCAATCCGCTGCTCGTAAATTTTTTCATCGATCACACCTGACAGAGGAGTCATCGGCTGAAGCGGACCGGCCACGCGTGGCATGCCTTCGATAAACAGGACCGAAAGCTTGGACCCATCGGGAGAGAAGCGCGGAGACTGGACGTAGCCTTTCAGTTCCCCATGTTTCTTGAGAGCGCCGCCGTCGGCCGCGGCGGTCCAGACTTGCGCGTCCGGGACATCTCCGGCAAGGTCGGCGAGGAACACGACGCGTTTACTATCAGCCGACCAATCCACGTCGCGGAGATGCAGGTTTCCTTCAACGGCGATGGCATGAGAAGAAGTGCCACCAGCGGGCGCGATGGTGAGTTCTCCATCCAGGATGTAGGCCACCTGAGTTCCATCCGGCGAAAGCGCGGCCTCGGAGATCCTCTTCGCATGAGGCATGGAATCGAGAACATGGGCGGCGCGGGAAGCCGCGGCGGTTTGCTCTTGTGCGAAAACGGAAGCGCAGAGGAATAGGAATGCGATCACGGAAAGCAATATCGAAGCGCGATAGAAGAAGCTGGTTCGTGCATTCATGGCGGGAAGGAGTATATCTGGTTTGGGCTTGTGCGCCCAAGCGCCGAAGCCGTTCGAGTGGCATTCAGGCACTCGAATAGAGCAAACTAAGAGCCGTTGATCCGCGAATGGAAATTTGAAGAAAGAGGCAATCGTGATGAAGCGCAACTTATCGCTACCGGTTTCGATCTTGTCGGTGTTGATTTTTCTCTCCACCGCATCCGCAGGCCAGAGGACAGTGGCTTCGTCTGGTTCACTGCTTGCGCCGACTCCGATTATGGGTTGGAACAGCTGGAACAAGTTTGCCTGCGATGTGAGTGAAAAGCTGATGCGCGAGATGGCGGATACCATGGTCAGTACTGGAATGAAGGCGGCGGGCTACCAGTACGTCAACATTGACGATTGCTGGCAGGTCAGCCGTCAGGCGGATGGAACCATTGTTGCCGATGCCGAGCGCTTTCCGAATGGGATCAAGAGTCTGGCCGACTACGTCCACAGCAAAGGATTGAAGTTGGGCATCTATACGGACGCCGGCCGCATGACTTGCCAGAAGCGGCCGGGCAGCTTCGAACACGAATTTCAAGATGCGAAAACCTACGCCTCCTGGGGCGTGGATTATGTGAAAGTTGATTGGTGTTATGCGGAGGGACTGGATCCGGAAGTTCAATATGCGAAATTTCGCGAGGCGCTGGCGCAGTCAGGCCGCGCGATCGTATTCAGTATCTGCGACTGGGGTGTAAAGGCGCCGTGGCGCTGGGGTCCGCATACCGGAAATCTGTGGCGCACCACCGGAGACATCAGCGACAACTACGATCGCATGTCTGTGATTGGATTCTCGCAAAACGGATTGGAGAAATTTGCCGGCCCCGGACACTGGAATGATCCGGACATGCTTGAGGTTGGCAATGGAGGCATGAGCCGCGACGAATATCGCACGCACATGGCGCTTTGGGCAATTCTGGCCGCGCCCTTGCTCGCAGGAAACGACTTGCGCACGATGACGGCTGAGACCAAAGAACTCTTGACCAATTCCGAAGTAATTGCCGTGGATCAAGATCCGAAGGGCGCGCAAGGCCATCGCGTGTGGGAAGAAGGATGGCTGGAAATCTGGGCAAAGCCGCTCGCCGACGGAAGCCAGGCCGTGGCACTGTTCAATCGAACGGAAGCCCCGTTCAAGATGCAACTCGACCGCCGCCTGATCGGCGCTCGGCCTTCGGCAGAGCTACGCGATCTGCTCGACCATAAAGATTTGGGATCGATCAAAGACTCGTACGCGGTGGAAGTGCCGGGACACGGCGTGGTAATGCTGCGAGTGTCTAAGTAGGCTGGTTTGCACTCACGTATTTAATCGTGGCCAGGACCGCCTCCCGGATGGTCAATCGCGGCCGCCAGCCCAGAGCGCGGATGCGAGAGCAATCGAGCAGGATGAACGGGCTGTCTCCAATCCACCCGCGCTCGCCTCCGGCGTATGTGATCTTCGGATGCAGGCCGAGATGTTCGCATATCCAGCCGATGGAATCGTTGACCTGGCAATACTCATCGGTGCCGAGATTGAAGATGTTTAGTTTGCCATCGGCATGGCCGAGAGCGGTGAGAATCGCGTCGATACAATCCTGCACGTACAAATAAGATTTCTTCTGATGGCCGTTGCCTAAAACATGGAGACGATCAGGATGCTCGGAAAGCTGCCGCCAGAAATCGTACACATGGCCGTGCGAGTAGCGCTCCCCAAGAATCGACACGAAACGAAAAATATAACCCTGCATTCCGAAGCCTTCGCAATAGGCTTGTATCAGGCCTTCGGCAGCCAGCTTTGAGGCGCCGTAGAGGGAAGTCTGGATGGGAAATGGACACATCTCAGGCGTGGGAAAGACTTCCGGCTCTCCGTAAACTGATCCGGTCGAAGAAAAAACGATCCGCTTGCAGCCTTGCTCGCGCATTGCCTCCAGAACGTTCCAGGTGGCAATGGTGTTTTGATCGAGGTCTTTGCGGGGATGATCGGTTCCGAATCGAACGTCGGCATTGGCGGCAAAATGAACCACCAACTCCTTGCCCTCCATCGCCTGCTCCAAACTTTTGCGGTCGAGCAAGTCGGCCTGGTGAAAAGTAAATTGGGGATGGGTTATGGCAGACGTCAGAAAGCGCCGCTGTCCGGTCGACATGTTATCGAAACCGGCGACGGTATGGCCGGCGGAAAGCAGGCGGTCGACCATGTGACTGCCGATAAAGCCGGCTGCGCCCGTGACTAAAACACGCAAGCAGAACCTCCGCAGGAGAGCGAAAATTCAGGGATTGATGCCTGAGGAAGCTTCGCGCTTGGCGCTGAGTTGCCTGGCGATTTTCGCGGAATGTTGGCGGTGGTCAAAAACTTTCTCGTTTATGTTAGCGGTGGTCGGAAGATGTCTGCCGCAGGGTGATGCGTGTTCCCTTCAACTCGAAGCGGCTATCGCGCCAAACATAGCGCAGCTTCAGATAACTGGCGAACCAGACCGCGAAGCCGAGCAAGTCGCGCAAGGGATAGAGCCAGGGCGCGCGCCGGACTTCGCGGTCGCGAACCACAGTCCAGCCCACAAGCCACGCCTCGGCCAAACGATTCAGCACAGCCACAGCCAACAAAAGCGCTGCAACACCCCAATGTCCTAAGGCGCCGGCCGCGAGAAAACCCAGGATGCCGTAGGGCATGGCGAAAATCAGCCCACTGCCGAAATGGCCTTTTGGGCGCGAGTAGCGGGTCGTCTGAGCCCAACGCAACTGGTTTTGCCACATCCGGCGAAACGATTTTTGATTCACCACATGATCAATTACGTGGCCCGAAAGCACGACCCGGTAACCGGCTTTCGCAATCAAGTTGCCGATGGCGAAGTCGTAGGCAATGTAGTCCTGAAGCGCGGTGTAGCCGCCGATGGCCGCCAGTGAATCTTTGCGGACCGCGGTGGTCGGCCCCAGCCCGAATTTCATTCCTTCCAGCAAATTCGCCACCAGCACTCCGGCCGTCATCTCCACCGACATGCCGATGGCGGTGAGGCCGGAAAAAAATCCTGCCACATTTTTGCCGCGATACACGCAGGTCACCATGCCCACCTTGGAGTCCAGCAGTGGGGGGATGATTTCTCGAAGATAACGCGGGTCAACTTCTACATCGCTGTCAGTGGTGACCAGAATGTCGTAGGCCGCGGCTTCCGCCATGCAATGAAACGAATACACCGGGGGATTGGGCCAGGGCGTGCCGGTGACCAGAATCCGGCTGGGGATTTGCGGATAGCGGGAACATACTTCCCGCACCACCGCCAGGGCCGGGTCGTCGGCCTGATCCGCGGCAAACAGAATCTCGTAGCTGGGATAATCCTGGCGGAAGAAGCTCTCGATATTCTCTTTCAGTTGAGCTTCGAGACCGTGCACCGGTTTGAGAATGGAAACCGGCGGTAATTGTGAGCCGGCGGCCGCTGAACTGAATTGCCGGCGAGCGTCCGCTCGAAAACGGACTACACCGAGAATCGCAAGCGCAAGGAACACGACAGAGGAGACTGTACCGATCAGAGCAACAATCAAAGCGAAATATAGAATCAATGCGATCAATCGGTTTGTTCTGCTGGTTTGTTCCGCGCCGCTCGAAAAACTGGAATGCTGATTCGAAAATCTGTTATCTCGCCGCCGGTCTGGTTACTAGCACGGCAGCTCACAATATACATTTAGGAGACTCTCGGGGGTAAGCAAGTTACTTCGAGAGCGCGGCTTCAGTCTCAAGGGCGGGCAAAGGCGAGGCTTTTGTGATGATGTAGTCCTTATATTCAATCGAAAGAACTGCCCGGCCGCCGAGGCGTATCACGCTTTCCGTATGGTTCTCGGCGGGAAGCCAGAAGTCGTTCACTTTAACGTAGCAGTGCTGGATTTCCGTATTCTTGATCCATATCGAGGGGTTTCTGGCGGGCTCTCCTTCGATTCGAACAACCGCGAAATCTTTCGCGTCCACCCAGATTTTTCCACGGTAGAGAAACTTATTTCTCGTTTTGGGAAACAGATTAAGAACATACAGCGGGCCCTGCGCAGTCAGTTCGTAACCGGCAAGCGAAAAGTCGTAGTTCTCGGTGGTGAGCGCGGTGTGTCGGCGGTTCTCTTCATTGGCCGCTTCTTGCTCGCTCTCCAGCAGTCTCTTGAAGATGTGGTCGATGACGAACCTGGAGCCACTTTGCGACACCACCTTAAACTCTTTGCTATTGGGCGACCGGTAAATAACGTCGACCACCATCATGGCGTCGCGGTCACTGGGGAAACCGCGATACTCCATGCGATAAACCCGGCGGCTGCTGAATTCGTTTAGCGCCGCGGCGCGCTGTATATTTCTTTTCTGAAGGTTTCTAGCTACTTGATCAGCGGATAAGGGAGCATCTTGAACTGAGTACGAAGGTGTCTCCGAGCCGCCTTTGTCTGAGAATTGCTGGCAGAAGGCCACCGGGCTCAAAGCCACGAGCAGCAACACGACCGCGACGCCCCCAACCTGTTTCTGCCGCATGTTTTTTTAGATGCTGAACCAGCGCCGCCAGTCTACCTGAGATATCACCGAACGGAACTGAGATGTGCATGCATCCCGAGTCCAATTCCCTCTCCGGGATTAAAACCGTTTCCGGCAATACCGGGAACGGCTCCATACTGTAGCAATCACGAAACTTTGGCGAGTTACCTTTGTGCCACACTCGTCCGTGCCTCACTCATCGGTGCCTCACTCATCGGAGCCATTCCGATCTGCCGAGATTTGTCGCACACTATCCCAGGATCCGAATGCAAGCCATCAGTGTTAAATCCGACCGAGCTAAATCAGACCCGGTCAAATCAGACCGGCGGCGACAAGGACGCACCCAGGCGGTGCTGCCGGTGCGAGTCCGAGGAGTGGATACCGCCGGTGCCTCTTTCGAAGAACTGGCGCACACTCTCGACCTTACGGCAGATGGGGTACGTTTGGGCGCGATTCGGCACGAGTTGAAGGTTCTTGACCGGCTGATCGTTCTTTATCACCAGCGCCGGATGGAATTCACGGTCGTCTGGACGAAGCTGCTGGATGGAAACAGCGAGTACCAAGTTGGACTTCGGGCCTTTTCTCAGCTTAAGGAAGCCTGGGGAATGAGTCTTTTCAAGGGAGAGGCGCTTAAGAAAGCCACGGCAACCTCTGCAGCACTGTGAATTGCAAATAATCGTATGAACTACTTCTTAAATACACTTTGGTCGAATGAAGAAGGGCAAGACATCGCCGAGTATGCGGTGATGCTCGCAGTCATTCTGGTGATCGTGGTTGGTACGGTGAGGTTGATCGGCTCGAACGCAGGCAATGTGTTCTCAAACGTGGGCAGCACGATTCAATAGCCGCCTCTGGAAGCTTCAAGCTGCTGAATATCAGTCAGGGCCGCGACGCGTTTCCCATCATTAACGCAAACAACAAGGGAAGATAAACGACGGTGGCTTGCAAAACCTGGCGAGCCAACATTTTCGATCGTGGACTGTTGGGCGGCATTTTGAGAAACGCCAACCGCGCGCCAAAGTAAAAGAGCGCAATACCCAAGACCAGCGCTCCCACCAGATAGATTTTTCCCGCCATTCCAAAAATGCTGGGCAATAGGCTGAGAGGAATCAAAATTAAAGAGTAGGCCACGATGCGGCGAGCCGTGGAGCGTCCATCTTCCTCCACCACCGGCAACATGCGGATCCCACCGCTGGCATAATCCTCGCGATAAAGCCAGGCGATCGAAAAGAAGTGCGGGAACTGCCAAACGAACAGGATGGCAAACAGGATTAAGGTACCCCACTCCAGATGGCCGCGCGCGGCGGTCCAGCCCAAAACTCCCGGCATGGCTCCGGGAAAAGCGCCGACGAAGGTACAGATCGGCGAGATCCGCTTCAACGGCGTGTAAGCGGCAAGGTACACCACTGAGGTTAGAAAGGTGAGCAAACCGGTCAGTGGATTGGTGGCGAGGGCCAGATAGATTGAACCGCCAATGGTGGCCAGCAGTCCTGCCGTGGTGGCGTGAACAAGAGACATGCGACCGGCAGGCAGGGGACGTTGCGCAGTGCGGCGCATGTTGGCGTCTACCTTGTGCTCCATCACTTCATTCAAGGCGGCGGTTCCGCTCGAAACCAGGCCGATTCCCAGAAGGGCGTGCAACAGCCCCCAGGAGAGCGACGAAACCCCCGCTTTCTGCGCCCCGAAGTAATAACCGCACCAGGCGGTCATAACGATCAAACTGGTCACCCGGAGCTTCATCAGCTCGGCATAGTCGCGCAGCAGACCTGTGGCTTGTTTGCGCAGTTGAAACAGAGGTTGGGTCATCGTGCTCATCGCGTGCTCATCGGAAGACTGGTGGTCTGATCGTCGTACCGCTTTTTCTTATGCACTTTTTTCTTATGCACTCGGAAAGGCCGCCCGACTGGAACGAAGACGGCAGGTTTCGAGGACTGCGAAAAAATACCCCAAGAATTGCATAGGTACTCTCATGGCTTTCCAAAGTCAAGTTTAAACTCGGACGGAGGACGAAGCGGACCTCCAGTTCCGCCTGAGTTTTGCCGCTACTGGCTTGACGAAGAACTACTGGCAATGAAGCTCTCCGGCGGATCGAAGAAGCACTGATGCCACAGAGCGGCGTCCGACAAACTGCCGGCTTTCCATTGCTGCAGCACCGGAAACGTGGCGGCAATCATGCCCCCGTCGGCGGAATCGAAGATCAGCACAATTCCCGCCAATTCCTGAGGCTTCTGGGCCAGTTCCGCATAATCTTTATCGAGAACCGACTTGGCGAACTCCAGTCGAAGTTGTGGGCCGGCATCTTTCTCCGACTCGTTGATTTTTTCGACGGAGACAATTTTTACGGTTTTTCCGCGCAGCGGGTTCCAATCTCCAGGAAACAGCGCGGTTTCTTCCCGGGTCACGTGAAACAGCTCGGCCGCCACGGGCACGGCGGCTGGATTCGGTGGCAGGTCGGTATCTGGAACGCTTGCCGGCATTTCCAGGTTGTCGCGCCAGATCCATCCTCGGGACAGGCCCGAGATGCGAACATGCACCCAGTCCCGATTAAAATCCAGCATTTCAAACTCATCATGGGCGCTGGCTAGAAAGAGTGTTTTGGCATTTAAGCTTGCGGTTGCAACCACGGGGGTACCAGATTTCTTTACCGCGACCAGATTATTGGGATGCGCCTGTCCCTTGAGCACCTGCTCCAGGCTCTCCGCCTCCGCCTGCAAACCATTGGGATCGTCGCTGATTGGTTTTTTCGCGCCGGGCTCGGATGCCTTTTTCTCCTGCTCCGCCAGACCCTGGGCGACAGAGGAGGAGAACCCGCCTTCGGCTTCGGGAATCCTTGGCACCGGCGCAGAGATGCCGGGCTCGGGCCGCGCCGGCGTTTTTACCGATCGCGCGGGCGCAGCGGAAGCGGATGGGAATGAGTTTGGGTTCGCACCCGGTTGGGGAGCTCTTAGCGCGAGTTGCTCGGCCAATTGATCAAGCAGATCCGCTTCCAGCCGGCCGTTCGAAGTCAGGAGTTGGTAACCTGAGCGGGCGGCGACCGGGTCAGAATACCAGGCTGTAACTTCCACACTCACTCGCACAAGAGAGCCGCCGGAAGCGGTTGCGCTGACCTGGAATTTGGATTGGTAATAGCCGCGCTGGAAGCGCTCCAGAGGACGATCTGACGGAGCGGCGAACCCTTCAAGGACGGGCAGCCGCCCAGCCGTGGCGTTTTGCATGGCTTTCAGAGCCTGCTCCACAGTTGCCTTGGACTGAGGAAAAGTGCGCTCGAAGCCGTTGCCTTGCGCCATCACAGTTGCCGCGCAACAAAGAAGGATGGCTACTACCAAGAGAGTGACCGAACCCGGCCCAGGAGATTTCGTCGCGCGCAGCGTCATCGCTGCTCCAACTGATCGCGCATCATCCAGCCGTGTTGTCCCTCATGGGTCTCGACGCCGTACCAGTAGGGGGTTGAAATCAGAATTAAAACTTCTGTGCCTGGGGTTAGAGTCTGCATTGTGCTCGCGGTGTGGAAGGGCGCGGATTTTAGTGGAGCGCCGGGAGCCTTCACCAAACGCTCGACCTGGCGGCGTAAGTCTTGAAGGTGTTGCTCGAGGGTTTGGCCGGGCACGTTTTGTGCGGGTGGCGCAGCCTGCTGTGGTTGTGCGGCAATGGGAGTCTGGGCGGTTTCTGGTGGTGGAGCGACGGTCACGCGATTCTCTTCTTGCTGAGATGCGTCGTCAGCCGCGGGCTGAATAGGAACGGCTGCGCGGGCTTCTGCCTGCAACGCCTGAGCCTGCTTCTTAGCCAGCAACTCCCGGCGCTCTTTTTCGGCTTCGACGTTTTGCTCTTTCATGACCTGGATGGCTTCAATATGCTCTTGAATATCTTTGTATTCGGCGGTTTCAACCGAGCCATTCGATTGGTGAATGGTGCGGCGGAAGTCTTCCTGGAAAAGCGCGTCGATGCGCAAAACCGTATTCTTGCCTCCTTGAGGCTGCACCACGTAGCGCACCACCAGCGTCCCAACGTCGCCGCTGTCCTTGAAGTTGCGCGGATCGAGGGCTTCCTCGCGCACTTTATAGAAGACCTTGCCGCCCTGGTCCCACGGCGCGAAAACCCGCGGAGTACTGACCTGTTTGGCCCCGGAAACATACTCGTCCTTGTTGTACTCCTTGGTTCCTCGAATCACGCCGTTCTGCACTATATCTTCCACAATCGGCACTACCTCACTCTCGGGAAGAGGGATGTTTACGGTCAGCCCTTCGCCGTAGGGCAGCTTGTCCTTGGCATGCACTGACAGGGGAAGAACCGCAGCACACACCAGCGCGAGCCCAACCAAAGAGCCCGTGGCCAGAGCCGCAAGTGCGGCGGCAGGCCGTGAAATGTCGGCCGCAGGCACGGACTCATGGTTCAACAACGAGTTCAGCAAGGACACACTCCGGATGCGAATTCGCATGGTCAGTCGAACGAAAAGTTCTCCGTTCAGGAAAGTCTCGTACTCGGGGCCCGGAACTGTCAACTTTGTGCGAGATTTGGTTTCGAGACAAACCAGTTAGCTCTCCCAAAAAATGACCTTGTAAAAAATTTGTCAAAACCTCTTGAATTTCGCCTTTCGAACGTAGTACGATTTCGCGCGGTACGGTGGTAGAACCTTTAACTACCTTCGGACCGCGCTGCAAAATCTGAGGAATTCGCATTTTGCAGGTTTTGGTTTAGTATATCCGCCATTTGAAGAAGTTTCTTTTTTCAAAAACCGATCTTGATTAGATCTTGCCGAGGAGTCCGGCCATGCAAGTTTTGAGTCGTTCCAATCTTCGCAAGGTAGTTCACTCTGCGATTTCCGTACTTTCTCTCGCTCTTGTTGTGGTTCCCGTGATACTCACTTGCAGCCAGCCGGCGCATGCCTTGCCGGCGTTCGCCAGAAAATATGGCCTGCGCTGCTCGGCGTGCCATGAGTCCTGGCCGATGCTCAACTATTTCGGCCAAAAGTTCAAGGACAATGGCTACCAGCTGATGAATGATCGCGATGCCCCGATCTGGCAGAACCCGGGGTACTGGCCGGTCACCTTCCGCATGACCCCGATCTGGCACCGGGTCAGCGTCGGCAAAGTTGCGGTGGATCAGGGAACGGGGGAACAGCGTGTAACGACCTCGGGCTTTGATCTCAGCGGCCTTGACTTCCACACCGGCGGTACGCTGGAGAAAAACATCTCCTTCTTCCTGCTTCCATCCTCGGATCCGACCGGCGCCTTTCATTTTGAAACGGTTATGGCGCGGCTGGACAACTTGTTCGGCAGTCCGTGGCTCAACATCAAGTTGGGCAAGTTCGAACTCGACAACTTGCTCTCAGAAAAGCGCATCCTGACTCTTACTGGCAACGGCGGTGTCTACCAGCTCTACCACTTCATTCCGGTTGGAGACGGCAACATCTTCGGACAGATGGGAGACAACCAGCTCGGCTTGGAAGTAATGGGGCACAACTACAACGATCGCACCCGCTACTCGGCCGCCTTGTTAAGTTCGAACGACGGGACCACGCAGTTGCCGTACGGAGCCAACGCCTACTCTGGATTTTTTACCGCCAGCCAGGCGTTTGATGCCGGCAAGTTAGGAGTGGAGCGCATTGGTGGATACGCGATGGTAGGAGAAGCGCCGACTCAATGGCTCACCAGCACCAGCGCCGGGGTTACCACTCCGCTCGGTGGCACGGGGATCGGCAACAAGAACTTCAGCCGTGAAGGCTTCGTCGGGTTGTTTTATTTCGGGCAACATATTGATCTGTCCGTTGTGACCCAGCACGGCGAAGATAATGCCTGGTTTGGCCAGGGCTATGGCGATTTGATTGACGGAATTGCCACCGCCAACAATACTCCGGGGACCGCGCTACCCGCGTATGCCCGGGCGCCAACCTGGAACGGCATTCTGTTCGAGCCTCACTATATCTACAGTCCGCAACTCATCTTTATCGGACGGTATGAGACGATCCGGATGTCACAGCAAGCCAATGCTCTTCCCGGCGTCCCTTCGAACTTGGGCGATATCTCTACTTACACAGTCGGGTTCCGCTTCAACCCGTTCATGACCAGCCGGGCGGGATTTGCCTGGCACAACGAGTACAACTGGCTACATCAGGACGGAACCGCGCCCGACGGCACCAACCTCAATACCGGTGAACTCTTGACTGGATTTGATTTTGATTTCTAAGTAATTGATTTCGTAAGAGAGGGATAGACATGCGGACTAGATTGCAGAAGTGGATGCTTTTGCTGGGCGCCGCTGTATTTTTGGCGCTCCCGCTGACTTCATTGGCACAGCTTTCGACTGAAGACATAGCTACGCGTATCGGAATGGAGAGCCATGTCGGAAATATTACCGGTCGCGCGAAGGAAGCCAAGGCTGACTATCGGCGATATTGCGTGGGTTGCCACGGCGACCTAGGGGATGGAAACGGCGAAGTCGCGCAGTGGCTGGATCCCCCGATGTGGCCCAAACCTCGCGATTTCCAGCTGGGCGTATTCAAGTGCCGCTCCACTCCCACCGGGACCTTGCCGACGGACGACGATCTTTTCGATACCCTCGCTCGCGGCCTGGACCGCTCGGCTATGCCGCAATGGAGCACATTCACAAAGCAAGAGCGCGCGGACCTGGTAGCCTGGGTGAAGCATTTCTCGCCGCGCTGGACCACCGAAAAGCCGGGAACGCCCATCACGATCCCTTCTGAGCCGGAAGTTACCCCGGAGCGCATTCAGGCCGGACGAGATGTATTTGCCAGAGTGCAGTGCTGGAAGTGCCACGGCGTGCAGGGAATGGCCAATGGGCCGTCGGCAGCGACGCTGACCGATGATCAAGGCCGCCCGATCGCTCCCTTCAACTTTACCGATGGCACGCGGCCGAAGTGCGGCGACACTGACCGAGATATCTACAAGATCTTCATGACCGGCCTGGATGGCACTCCAATGCCTTCGTTTGCCGACAACATCAAGCCCGATGAGGCGTGGGACTTGGTTTTCTATCTGAGGACGTTTATGGCCCAACACAGCAAGGAGAAAGAAATGGCCAAAAAACTGGACCTCAAACCGGTCAATCCGAATGCCCCTGCAGGACAACAGTAGGGCCTAGAATCGCATCGGAACTGCAGGTTCGGATTCACAAGGAGAAAGTCGCTATGAAGACACGATATAGCTTTCCGGCTGTACTATCAGTTGTAGTTTTAGTAAGTTGTGGCGCTTTGATCTTAAGCCAGAATGTTAATGCTGCGGGAGAAGGCAAGATCAGTGGAACTGTGAAGCTTGAGGGAACGGCCCCGCATATGAGGGGCATCGATATGTCGAAAGACCCATACTGTGTGAAAGCCAATGCAGCCTCGCCCGCACATTTGGAGACGGTAGTGGTCGGTTCCGGCGGTGGGTTGGAGAATGTGGTTCTGTACATCTCCCAAGGTTTGCCCGCGAGTGCGCTAGCCGAGGTTCCGAGCACCGTACCGGTCTTTGATCAGAAGAATTGCCAGTACACGCCACATGTGCTGGCGATGGACACAAACCAGAAATTCAAGGTCATCACCAGCGATCAGACTACCCACAACATTCATCCATTGCCCAACCCGATGACCGGCAACATCCCGTGGAATCAATCTCAGCCACCCGGAGCCGCGCCCATCGAAAAGAGCTGGAAGGCCGAGGAAGTTCCAATTCCGGTGCAGTGCAACATTCATCCCTGGATGCACGGTTGGTTTGTGGTGGTGAAGGGGCCGAATGCAACCACCGACGACAAAGGCGAATACACGATCAAGGACGTGCCGCCCGGCAGTTACACGGTGACCGCGTGGCAAGAAACCTATGGCACTCAAACCCAGAAAGTGACTGTGGCGGCCGGCGGGGCGGGAACTGCTGACTTCACGTTTAAGGCGAAGTAGAAGCAAATTTCCGCAGGTTAACCCAGTTGAACTTAACGAATCGCCGCAGCGCTGCTGCGGCGATTCGACACATCGGCCACGCTCAAGCTGGCCAAAGGCAGGACCGATATGGCGAAGCTGCTCGCAGTGACAATCATCCTGATCGCAATTGGCTCGGCTGTTCCCATCGTGATGCACATGTGGCCCATGCCCCAGGACATTTCGGTCCACGGCCATCTCATCGACGAGCAGTATGCGGATACGATGCTGGAGACTGGTATCGCCTTCCTCTCCTCTCAGTTTCTGCTGGCGTTCTTCATCTGGAGGTTTTCCAGCTTCAAGCCCGGCGACAAAATCAAGCGCTTCCCTGGCGGGGCTGCGGTTTTGGTCACGGCCGGCTTCCTGCTGGTTGGCACGGAGGTCTTGGCTTTAGGAGTGTTTGGAGTAAAGGCGTGGGGAAGCGAGTATTTCACTCCACCCGCGCCGGATGCCATACAAGTCCAAGTCCAGGCGCAGCAGTTCGCGTTTTACTTCCGCTATCCAGGCCCGGATGGAAAGTTCGGCCCCCTGCATCCGAATTTGATTAACGAGGCACAAGGCAATTTCTTTGGTCTCGATACGACCAACGACCCGGACTCGAAGGACGATATCGTAACGGCTGAGCTGGCGGTTCCGGTGAACAAGGAGGTCCATCTGCTGATGCATTCCAGAGACCTTGGCCATTCCTTTTATGTTCCCGAATTACGGGTGCACCAGGATTTCGTTCCCGGATTGGATCTCTCGATTCACTTTACCGCGACCAAAATCGGCAAGTACGAAATCGTCTGCACGCAGCTTTGCGGCCTCGGCCATTACGCCATGGAGGCCCCGATCGAAGTGAAATCGCAGGAAGATTACGACGCCTGGCTAAAGCAACAGGCAGCACTGCAGTAGTTTAGTGGCAAGCAGTCCCGGATCGGGAGAATGTCCCTTTTCTGGCGGCCCAACATCTCTATGAGGTGAACGCAATGCACGATATGTCAGCCCATGCGGCGGAGCACGGGGCTCCAACCAGCTTCCTCCGAAAGCATGTTTTCAGCCTTGACCACAAGGTCATCGGCAAGCAGTATTACGCGCTGGCCCTGATTGCCGCGGTGGTGGGAATGATTCTTTCCTGGCTGATGCGCCTTCATCTGGGTTTTGCCAACTTCGCCATTCCCGGCTTGCACCTGCTCTCGAGCACCGGCGCGCCGGGCGATGTAATGACGCCGGAGTATTACCTGCAATTGATGACCATGCACGGGACCATCATGGTCTTCTTTGTGCTCACCACCGCGCCCTTCGCGGCTTTCGGCAACTTCTTTCTGCCCATTCAAGTGGGCGCCGAAGACATGCCCTTCCCCCATTTCAACATGATGTCGTTCTGGGTCACATTTGTGGGGTTTTTGGTTCTGATGGCGTCGTTTTTTGTGGGAGACGGCCCCACCCTCGGTGGCTGGACGCAGTACGCGCCCCTGAGCGCGGTGGGTTCGGTGGCAGGCCCCGGCCAAGGGATGGGCGTTATTTTGTGGGCCGCATCCATTGGCATTTTCTGCATCGGTCAGCTGCTGGGTTCGTTGAACTTCATCACCACCACGCTCGACATGCGCTGCAAAGGCATGTCGCTGATGCGGTTGCCGCTGTCGGCCTGGGCTTGGTTCATTACCTCGATCATGGGCTTGACTGCCTTTGCGGTGCTCATGCCCGCTTGCATCCTGCTCATTCTGGATCACGTCGCGGGAACCAGTTTCTTCGTGGCCTCAAACCTGGTGATTAACGGACAAATCCTGCCTCATGCCGGTGGTTCGACCTTGCTGTGGCAGCACCTGTTCTGGTTTTTCGGGCATCCCGAGGTCTACATCGCGATCATCCCCGGAATGGGCATCGTTTCCCATATTCTGATTACCAATATGCGGCGGCCTTTATTGAGCCACCGGGTGATCATTTATTGCATGGCCGCGCTGGCCGTTCTGAGCTACATGGTCTACGGACACCACATGTTCGTGAGTGGAATGAATCCGTTTTCTTCATTAGCTTTTTCATTTCCCACGCTGATCATTACGATTCCCGCGACCATCGTGGTGTTGATCTGGCTTGGCAGTCTCTACGGTTCCAAGTTACGGATTAACTCGGCGTCGCTGTTCGCCCTGGGATTCATTTCAATGTTCATCAGCGGTGGAGTGAGCGGGTTCTTTCTGGCGCAGCCCTCCATTGATATCATGCTGCACGCCACGTATTTCGTGGTTGGCCACTTCCACCTGGTGATGGCGGTGGCGGCCATGTTCGGCATTTTCGCCGGAACCTACTTCTGGTTTCCGAAAATGACCGGGCACATGATGAGCGAACCTTTGGGGAAACTTCATTTCTGGCTCACGTTTGTCGGCGCCTACTGCATCTTCATGCCATTCCATTATCTGGGAATCGCGGGTAATGTCCGCCGGTACCAGGCCTTCACCGACGCCTATCTGATTCCGCTGATTCCAGTGCATAGGTTCATCACCATTGCGGCCCTGTGCACAGGGGCGGCCCAGTTGATCTTTGTCTACAACCTGATTTACAGCCGCTTCAAAGGCGCACCGGCTCCGGATAATCCGTGGGAAGGAACTTCGCTGGAGTGGAGCACGGCAACGCCGCCGCCGCACAACAATTTTGGCGACAAGATGCCGGTGGTTTACCACGATCCTTACGAGTTCAACGTAGAGGGCGTAGCCTCGGAGTTTGTGATGCAAACCTCGCCCGAGCAGCTTACGAACGCCAAGGAAGAAAAATAGTTCACAAGCAGTAGCGAGCAGTCTTACCAAGGGAGAATGAGCAGTATGGCGACCACAGTTCACGAACCGCCAAAAATCGAGCTCGATCGTTTACCGAGCCAAGGCTCCGGCAACGGGGGTTGGCGAAATCTGGTTCCCGCCGACGGAGACTTGCGGCGGGTCAAGGGCCACGCTCCTCCTCCCGCCAGCACCGGCATGTGGGTGGGGTTGGCCGGCATCACCATGACGTTTGCCGCCTTCACCAGTGCTTTGATCGTTCGCCAGGGAGCAGCTAACGATTGGCAGCATTTCACCTTGCCTCCCATCCTTTATCTGAACACGCTGGTCATCATCGCCAGCAGCGTCACGCTGGAGGTATCGCGGCGGCGAGTTGCGAGTTTTATGGGCGGCTTGCGCGATAAAAATCAAAGGAACGATCACGTCCAAAGTCCGGCTCGGTGGCTGTATGTAACCCTCGGCTTAGGACTTCTGTTTGTTGCCGGGCAGACTTTTGCGTGGCTGCAACTCAGGTCGCAGGGATTCAAACTCGCCACCAATATCAGTTATTCATTCTTCTATGTATTGACCATCGCCCATGCGCTGCATTTGCTCGGCGGCCTGGGTGGGCTGACTCGAGTGATCGGGAAGTTGAATAAGTCTCTGCTGAAGCGCAGTACGCTGGATGCCACGTCGCGCTATTGGCATTTTATGGGCGCTCTGTGGGTTTACCTGCTTTTTCTGCTTTGGATGAAGCTCTAAAAGTTAGAGGTAGGAGGCAAAGTGAGCCAAGCCGATCTTTCCATTCACGCGCAGGTGTCGCGGGTCGAGGCGACGGAACTGATGACTGCGCCCGCATTTTCGGTTTCCGCCAAGAAAATGGCGATGTGGCTGTTCATCATCGCTGACAGTGCAACCTTTGCCGGTTGCCTGGTCGCCTACGGGTTTATACGCAACGCCACTCCCGACTGGCCTCGACCGTTTCACAGCATCACCAACGTAGCGCTCATGACCTTCATCCTTCTGACCAGCAGCTTGACCATGCTCGTCGCGCTGCGGGCGGCGCGCATGGGCGACAAGGCCAAAGCGTTTCTCTGGATGATGATTACCGCCGTGGCTGGCATCCTGTTCGCCGTCCTGCACATTCGTGAATGGCTGGGCATGATCGGCGAGGGCGCGACCCTGTTCCACAATCCGTGGGGGACGCCGCTGTTCAGTTCCTTGTTTTTCAGCATTACCGGCCTGCACCTGCTGCACGTAACCGGCGGCGTGATCGCCCTTCTCGCTGTAGGGGTGCGTTATAAGGGCGGGCGTTACAACGCGGATGACATCGAGGTTACCGGACTGTACTGGCACTTTGTGGATTTGGTTTGGATGTTCGTGGTGCCGCTGATTTATCTTTTGAATTTGTCTCACTGATTGGAATGAGTTAGGAGTAACTCACTTATGGCTACCCCAGACACGCACACCGGTGGTGGAATGACAAGGGATCTCATCGTCTACGTTTGCCTGCTGGCTTTGGCGGGAATACAGTTCGTCATCGCCTATCAGAATATCAGCGGGACGCAGATGTTCGAGCGCATGATTATCGTGGCGCTCGTCGAGGCTGCGCTGGCGCTCTTGTTTTTTATGCATCTGTCGGACAATCGTGGACTACGATGGTTTGTCCTGGTTTTCACGGTCGCTGTAATGTTGGGCATGCAGTATGGATGGACCGACTCCTTCCGGATCTCAAATGGCGTACCATGGGCGAAGTAGGTCGGGGTTTTGCTGCGGAGGGATTACGGTGAGGTTGGGCAGGTCAATCTGGGTGATAGGGATTGCGCTGGTGGGAGTTCTCATCCTGCTGGCGCCGGTGCCAGCGTTTGCCCAAGGCTGTGCGCTTTGCTACACGCAAGCGGCAGCCTCAGGCTCGCGCATGATTCAAGCTTTGCGCAGCGGGATCTTGATTCTTATCGCCCCGCCCACATTCATGAGCATCGGGGTAATTTTCGTCTGCTACCACAAGCGCAATCAGACCCGCGATGGTGCCAGCCATCCGGATGGCAATTGGAACGCTGAGGACTCGTCAGACGGCTCAGATAACGATTGGTAAGAGTTGGCGGTAAGAGTTGGCGACAAGACCCAGCCGGCTTCCGGCTTCTCTCACTTCTTGTAAATCACTCCGCCCTTCATCACAAACGACACATTTTGCACTGCGCTGATGTCCTGGAGGGGATCTCCGGAGACGGCGATGATATCGGCAAGGTAGCCGGGCTCCACTGCGCCAATCTGGCCCTCCCAGCCCAGCAGTTTGGCCCCATTGAGCATGTCAGCCTGCAGGACTGCCAGCGGCGACATGCCGTATTTCACCATCAGCACAAATTCCCGCGCTTGGGTTCCGTGCGGAAACGGTCCCACATCAGAGCCCACGGCCATGGGAATTCCCGCCGCGATCTGCTTGCGGAAGTCCTGAACTTTCAGATCGAGCATTTCATGCTCACGCGCAGCCTGCGCCGGGTTCGCCGCATGCTCGGCAAAATAATCGAAGATAGTAAAGGTGGGCACCGCGAAGATCTGTTTTTCCCGCATCAGCTTCATGGTTTCATCGCTGAGCTGATTGGCATGGTCAATCGAAGCTACGCCCGCCTGGGCCGCGAACAGAGTGCCGGGTTCGCCGGTGGCATGCACGGCCACGCGCTTGCCCGAACGTGCCGCCTCCTCGACTGCGGCTCTCAATTCTGGTTCCGTGAACTGGTAGTTGGTGGAAAATTTTCCATCGCGCACACGATCGGGGCCAGTCTCGTAAATCTTGGTAAAATCCGCGCCTTCTTTATACTGTTCGCGCATGGCCGCGATGATCTCATCCTTATTGTTGGCGTAGGTGGCGTTGGAAAGAACGTGCTGCGCGGGATTAAAGTGATTCGCGTCTTCGTGTCCACCGAGAATGTCGATAGCATTGCCGCTGATGCGCATGCGAGGCCCAGGAAACAATCCCTCATCAATTGCATTGCGCACTGCAGTGTCGGCCGATCCCGCCCCTTCAGTTCCCATGTCGCGTTCCGCGGTGTAGCCGGCCATCAGGTCGTTGCGAGCCGCTAACAGTGCCGTGATGGTCCGCTGCGGCACCGACTCTTCCACTGTCTGCAAATCCTCGGCTCCGGGATGCAGGAAAAGGTGCACGTGGGCGTCGATCAATCCGGGCAGCAAGGTTCGATCCCCAAGATCGATCACCTGTGCATCTGCGGGATGCTTGACCGAGGGACCCACCTCCACGATTCGTTCGCCCTGTACCAGCACTTCGCCCGGCTTTACGATCCGTCCATTCTTCACGTCGAGAAGCCGAGCCGCGTGCAGCACAATTGCCGGCGGATTTGCCGGCTGAGATTGAGTTTGCGCCGTGCAGATTGCCGGCAGCGAGAACAACAGAAGGATCGAGAAAAAGCAGTGAGGTCTGGTCATGTCTTCAGAAGGCGATGTTACGACCAGGCGATGGTACCACCTCGGATTTATCGAGGTCACGCAGCTTTTCGGGCTCCGGCTAACCGCCGGCTTCGAGGCTCTTTAACTCTTCCAGCAATGCCTTCTTCACTTGCTTCTGCCGGGCTTCGGTCAGCTTCTTCTCTTGCGAAGTCAAATAGAAAGTGTCGATCGCCATCTGGCCTTCGGTATCGATCAAAGCTATTTCAATGTTGCACTGCTGCCGCGAAAGACACGAACTGATGCGATGCAAAAGGCGCGGCCGGTCCTGCGCAATCACCTGCAGCAGCGTACTGGTGGAGGAACATTCATCGTCAAAATCAACTCGCGTCTCCACGACGACTTTAATGCTGGCGCTCTTTTCACTTCGCTGACGATCGCGCAGCATCCGATCGAGATCCGCCTGACCCGCCAGCACGGCGGTGATGTTCTGCTTGAATCGCAGCCACTCCGAAAGGTTCAACTCCAGCGTGCGAAAACGGTCGGTGAAGTAAAGCGTATCCACCACGGTTCCAGCCTGGTTCGAAAAAGCATTGGCCTTGACAATGTTCATGCCCCAGGCTGCAAGCACTCCGGTTAAAGTCGCAAACAGTGATGGCCTATCTTTGGTGACCAGCGTGAGTTCATACCAGTGGCGGCCGCGCCTCAAGTCCACTTGCACCGCATCGTGGCCGAACTCCTCCGCCATCGCCAGATGGCGCATCAACTCTTCGGCTGAGTGCACCAGCAAATATCTTTGGGGAAAGCCCTCTACAAAATCTTTGAAGCGGGCGCCAGTGACCTGAGCCAGGCTGCGCAACCGCGCCAGTTTCTCGTGGTTGCCGTCGCCGTGCACGCGCTGGTCGGCGCTGCGGTTCAAGTAGTTCGCGGCGCCGATGTAGAGCTGCCACACGTTTTCCGCCTTCCACGGCGTCAGCGCCTCCGGATTTACCGCCTTGATATCGGCATAGGTCATGAGGCACAACATTTTCAGCCGCTCTGGCGTGCCCACCTTTTCGGCGAAAGCAGCCACCGTCTCAGGATTGAAAATGTCACGGCGCAGTTGTGCCGACATTTCCAGATGATTCCCCACCAGGAACAGGACCATGGCGCGTTCTCCGGGATCAACGTCAAGCCGGTCGAGGCACCGGCCGGCGATCTCCAGGCTTGCTTCCACGTGATTGGCGCCCGGCACTCCTTTGCCGGTGTCATGCAACAACAGAGAAAGGTAGAGCAACTCCGGATCTTCCAGTTCTCCCAGCAACTCCGAATATCTTTTATCCCATTCCGATTGCGATTGGCTCAGGCGATGAAGACTCTCGATGGCGAGGATCGAGTGCTCATCCACCGTGAAGCGGTGGTAGAAATCGCGGACCACGAGAGAATCGATGGGCTTCAATTCCGGCAAGAGCAAAGTAAGCAGGCGCAGAGAATGCATGGCCCGCAGCGCCTCGGCGGCGTGGGGCTGCAGCAGCGTCTCCTGCAGGTAGAGCCATAGCTCAGCTCCGCGCGGAGGAGTCACAGCCAGCGCCGGAAGCGCTTGCTCGATGCGATGTTCCGTGGTCGCACTCAATCTCAATCCGTGAAGCGCCATAAAGTGAAACAGGCGGAGCAGCATCTCGGGGTCCTGCAGCGAGGACGACTGCTGCAGAAAAATCAAACCATCCACCACTGAAAAATCAGGGCTGGAAGGCCGCGACGACCGCCAGCCTTGAAATTGCCGGCGCAGAGAAGTCCAGGCCTCCGGGATTTCTTCGAGCAACTGCATCACCGTGCGTTGCACGGCGCGGGCGTGCCCGAAGTAAATCCGCATCCAGTCTGCGGCGGTCAGGTCTGAGGCATCCGGTGCCCCTATTTTTTGCGCGGCGACTTCGTCTTGCGCCTCCCAGCTCAGCGCGTTATCGTCGCGCCCGTGGCGGAAATGCAGAAAGCAACGCGCCGCCATCAGAAACTCGAGCGCCGCATCCAATTGCTTTCGCACCGGCGCGCGCAACGAACTGGTGTTCGGCCAGTCACCCAGCTGGCTCATGGCCGAGATGAGCGCGAGCCAGCAGGCCACGTTGTAATCCCGCAGGCCGCCGGGGGTCTCTTTTACGTTGGGCTCGAGATGAAAGACGGTCTGGCCAAACTTTCCATGGCGCTCGCGAGTCACCTCGGCTAACCCCTGCAACAGCGGTTTACACTCCCGCGTCACCAGCTTCGGAATCAGTTTGTCGTGCAGCCGCGAAAACAAATCGCGGTCGCCGGCAAGATAGCGGCAATCGAGAAGAGAGATGGTGAATTCGGTGTTGTTGGGATCGAAGCGATCGCATTCCGCCATTGTCCGCGAGGCGGGGCTTAGTTTGAGTTTAAGATCCCAAAGCTCCTGAGAAAATCGGCGGATGGCTTCTTTGTGAGTTTCTTCGCTTTCGCGATCGCTATGCAGAAAAAGCAGATCAACATCGGAGTGAGGAAACAGCCAGCCGCGCCCGAACCCACCGGTCGCTACCAGGGAAAAGTTACGCGGCCCGAGTTCGTCCGCGGATATCATGTCGAGCCACAGCCGCTTAAGAATGTCTTCGATCAGCTTGGCTCGTTGAGCAACGGCGGCACGCCCATCTCCCGTCACAGTAAAATCGCGTTCTATGTGCGCCGAAGCCTCGGCGAGAAAGACTCGCAATTCACTGATGAGTGAAGAGGGCGCCGTCATGACAATGGGTCGATGAAGTCTGGGTCAATGAAGCCTGGGTCAATGAAGTGATGAACAATGAAGTGATGAACAATAAAGTGATTGCCGTTCTGGTGTGCATGTCGTTGGGAGAGGGCTGGTGACATGCTTTTAGTGCGATGCCGTGTGTTTGCATTCTGGTCGAATGTGTTATAGCTTTCGCAATCTTGCCGTGCTTGCAGGCCGTGCAAATTGTGATCTAAAGTGCTCCCTCGCCACGCTCTTCATTACGGATGCGAATCGCCTCATCCACTCGCGTCAGGAAAATCTTGCCGTCGCCTATTTTCCCGGTTCGCGCAGCGACCAATATCGTCTGCACCGCCTTTTCCACCATCGCGTCTGCCAGCACCACTTCCAGCTTCGTCTTGGGGATAAGGTCCACGCTGTATTCTCGTCCACGGTACACCTCGGTGTGACCCTTCTGCCGTCCGTGGCCTCGCACCTCGATTACCGTCATACCCTCGACGCCAATCTCCTGCAGCGCGCTTTTCACTGCTTCCAGCTTGGAGTTTTGGATGACTGCTTCAATCTTCGTCATATGTGCTTAAACTCGAATTTTGCAGGCGGGTACCGTTCCTACAAGATTCTACGCCGATGCCTCCCAGTAGTATCCTTCCTCTCCATGTTGCGACAAGTCCAATCCCTGGATTTCTTCTTCCTCGCTGACTCTTAGCCCAATCGTCATGTCGACAACTTTCAAAATCACCAGCGTACCGACAATCGCCAGCGCCCAGGAGATGGCCACGGCGATTAGCTGGTTTATAAGCTGGTGCGCATTACCTTCCAGCAGGCCGGAGGGCAGAGTGTTTCCCTGAGCATCCTTCAAGATGGGATTGACCGCGCTGGAGGCGAACACGCCGGTTAGTATCGCTCCCAGCGTTCCACCGGCGCCGTGCACGCCAAACGCATCGAGCGAATCGTCATAGCCAAAAACTGCTTTCACCTTGACTACCATCCAGTAGCAGAAGACGCCTGCGATCAGCCCGATTGCTAGCGCCGGCATAGGCTTGACGAATCCCGAGGCAGGCGTAATCGCCACCAATCCGGCCACCGACCCTGAGATCGCGCCCAGCGTGCTGGGCTTACCGTTACGCAGCCACTCCGCCCCGGCCCATCCCGCGGCGGCCGCGGCGGCGGCGAAATGGGTGGCCACGAAGGCGCTGGTCGCGAGACTTCCCGCGCTTAATGCGCTGCCCGCGTTGAAGCCGAACCAGCCCACCCACAACAGACACGCTCCGATAAAACTCAGGACCACGCTGTGCGGCGGCATCGGTTCTTTGGGATAGCCCAACCGCTTGCCTAAATAAAGAGCACAAACCAGAGCGGAAACTCCGGAAGTAACGTGCACGACCGTGCCGCCGGCGAAATCGAGCGTGGGGAATCGCCCGCCCAGCGCCGCGTTCAGCAGTCCTCCCTTGCCCCACACCATGTGGGCCATGGGATCGTAGACAACGATCGACCAGAGAATCATGAACACCATCATGGCGCTGAATTTCATGCGCTCGGCGAATGCGCCCGCGATCAGACCGGGGGTGATTATGGCGAACATCAACTGGTAGATCATGAAGGTCTGTAACGGAATGGTGCCGGCATAATCCGCGTCGGGAGCAGCTCCCACGCCCCGCAGAAACAGATGGTGCAATCCTCCAATAAAGCTGTTGCCGGAGCCGAACGCCAGACTGAAGCTGAACAGGCCCCACAGCACCGTGATCACCGCCATCAAGGCGAAGCTCTGCATCATGGTGCCCAGAACGTTTTTCTTCCGTACCAGGCCGCCATAAAATAATGCCAAACCCGGCCCGGTCATCATCAGCACCAACGCCGAGCAGGTGAGCATCCACCCGTTGTCGGCCGAGCTTTTCGCGTCAGCCACTTGCTGTTCCAGCTTGGCCAAGCGGGCGTTCGTGTCAGTGGAATTTATAGGCGCCGAAGCAGGAGCAGCCGGCGGTGGGGCAGTTTGCGGTAGCAGAGGCTGCGCCCAAAGAAGGAACAACAACCCGAGGCGTAACCTGGGAATCAGCCATTTCCCCATGAAGAGTAAGTTTGCTCCCGTAAGCGAGATGGTCGAACACACCACAACACGCGACTCACTCTATCGTCTGCGCTGGCTTCACGGAAATCGAAACTATTTATCGTTCCTATCAGGAATTGTTATGCAGAAAAGCCATCTCAAGGCGCTTACTTTGCCGGACTCTTCGGTTCGGCGGAAGGTGCAGGTGGTTTGGCGAACTTCGCGTCATCGACGGGAACGTTCTGTTTAACCTCGGCGATCTGGATGGTAAAACGACCACCCGGCCGCGCCAGGGTCCAGCGAAAGGGAATCTTCACCCCGCCGACCTCGCGATAGTCCGCATAATCAATCTGCGTAGGCAAACGCCCCAGCGGCGTCTCGGCATAGCGAAGCAGCCGCAGCAGCAGCCCGGATTGTGCATCGAAATACAATTCCAGCGGCGTTTTGGCTTCGCGCTGGCCGATCAAAAGGTAGGCGTTGTGATCGCCAATCTTTTCCATTCCGTGCACATGCAATTCGTTGAAGGTCTCCTTCAAATGCGCTGGAAAGTGAAGATCCGCGTCTATGGCCGCGGCGTCGATGTCTGGCCCGTGCATCTCGTGTACCGGCCGGCCCGGAGCACCCAACCAGCCCTCGTGGCCATCGAAGGCGGTTATGCTGTCCCCGTCAGGAGTATGGGTAAAGGACACTCGCTTGTCCGGATCTTTTGCGAAAATCTCAATCGGAACAGTTCGGTCACCGAATGTGATCGTTCCTTTCATCACCCGGCTGCTAACTTTGTCGATCGCGGCAGCTCCGCCCACGGCCTGCAGATATTTCTCGAGCAACTGATCTCCGGTCGGCCCGCCGGACCTCTTCGCCTCTGCAGCTTCCGTTTTTTCTGCTTCGACATTGTTGGCTTCATTTGCGCCCGGTTTCACCTCTTCGGAGATTACCCGCGGAACGCCTACCGGATGAATGCTGCCCCGGTGGCACGAATAGCAAGTGACTTCGCGATGCCCGTCGAAATTATCCGCGTTAATGGCGAACATCATTTCCATCATCTTCCGCGCAGTCTGCTTGGGCTCTTTGTCATCTTTCTCGAACGCGCCCTGGACATGACAAAACTCACATTCCACGCCCAAAGATGCGGCGATGAACTGCATTCCTGGGATCAACTGGTCAGCGGGAATGCCCTTAAGCACCTGGATATTTTTGAACTGTTCCTCGGCCTTCTTCGGCGCGGCGGTGTTGGCCGCAGCCTGGGCTCCTGGAGACTGGGCAGTCGCACCACCCATCACCATTGCGCCGATTGCAAGACATGCGAATATTCCTGCCACTGAAAGCGCGGCCCGTTCACTTTTCATCTTTCCGCCTTGGTAAGAAATTGCACAACCAGGTCCTCGTCGAACCAGAAATTACGGCTGGTTACTGTATACGTACTTCCCGGAAAGCTCGGCAATTACGAACTTCGCCGGCAAGAGTGCATCGACTTTCGCCTTTTCGTACGGGGCCACAAACAGGAATACGCGGCCTTTGCCGGCCCAATCGCGCTGCAAATCGGCATCGTTCAAATAGATTTGCGGAGCGTCTGGAAAGGTTGAACCGAACCACATCGAAGTCGTACGCCCATTCACCAGATCGATGGGCCGGCGCAAATAGAATAATAAGGATGATCCGAACGCCTGGTCGCCGTAAACCATCACCTTGTCTTCGGGTCGAGCCCGCGCCGCAATCTCGTGCGCCAACTCCTTTGAGGAAAGATAGGGTCCAAACCTGCCCAGGGCAATGTGTGCGGCCAACAGGAACACCGCCATACCCGCCCCCAATACCCACGTGGCGGCAAAATGCCGGCGATACAGGCGCAGGATGAACGAAAACAGGGGAGCGATCAGCAAGGTCACTGCCGCCAGCGCAGCCGGTAACCGTAGCGCGGCGAATGACGCATAGCTTAAATCCAGCACGTGCGAGGTCGAAAGCGTGTAGGCGCTGATATCCTGCTTGGCCAATACATTTCCAATGTCGGCCTCGAAGGGCAGATTCCGCGAACGCCACAGCCCCAGCACCAGCATGACGGCAGCCGCGATTCCAATTGCGGTTAACACGCCCGCGGAAATCGTCAGCCAACCCGCGCGCACGCCGCGTTCGCAGTCTGTGCGTTCGCACTGCGCGATGCCATCTGCCAGCAGCAGCAGAAGGGGAAGATATGCGGGGAATGTGTAGTACTCCTGATTGGTCGAAATGGCGAAAAAGACCAGCACCACGCCCGCCAGAATCCAGCACAGCAAGCGGGTCCGCGCCGGAAAACCGCTTCTCCACCGACCGCCACCCTGGCCAGGATTGGTGCCGCGTTGGCTTCGCCACTCTTGCGCGGCCGTCCTGACCGCTGCCGGAAAATACAAACTCCACGGGAAGAGCCAGACGAAATGAAGGCTCCAGTACAGCATCGCGGGAAGTTTGTTGTAGTCGCGCGGATACCGCTTTCCCAGGAAGCGCAGGAGGTGTTCATTGACGAAGTAAAACCACAAGAAACCGTGATGTCCGGGGGTGCCTGGATTGCGAAGTCCCGCCAAAATATGCCACGGCGCAGCGATCGCCAGAAACAGGATCGACCCTGAAACCAGCCGGAACTCCCGCCACCGGCGCCATTCTCCCGTGCACAACAGGAAAAAGAAAGCGGCGCCGCCGGGAAACACCAGCGCGATCAGGCCTTTGGTCAGGACGCCCAGCGCCATCAATGTATATCCCGCGTACCACCGCCAGGCACCGGCCCCGGGCTCCAATGCGGTCAGGAAGAAATACATCGAAGCCGCGATCAGAAGACTCAGCAACA
This sequence comes from uncultured Acidobacteriota bacterium, assembly GCA_963756015.1. Taxonomy (GTDB): domain Bacteria; phylum Acidobacteriota; class Terriglobia; order Terriglobales; family Acidobacteriaceae; genus Sulfotelmatobacter. The sequence continues at coordinate 3,062,077 of CAVWMB010000006.1, read as the reverse complement.
CGTCTGGAATCAGAACCCGGGTAAACAGATAGACCCCGGCACAGGTATAGATGAACAGCGCCGCATAAATTCCCGTGCGTTCACCAAACGCGCGCTTACCCCAGCAGAATGCGAGCACTCCCAACAGCATTACCGACAGGACCATCGGCAAGCGCGTGCTGAATTCGTTCACTCCGAAAATTTTGTAACTGAACGCCACCAGCCAGTAGGGAAGGGGCGGTTTTTCCAGGTAGCGGACGCCGTTGATGTGCAGGGTTACGTAGTCGCCGGTAACGAACATTTCACGCGCGGCCTCAGCGTGAGTGCTGTCGGCATCATCGAGCAATCCCGGAGTGAACATTGACCCAACATAGATCGCCAGAAACACCGCCGCGAGCGCCCAGTAAGAAGCTCTGGAGCCGCGCCTGTGCCGCTTTTCTTCGACTGTGAAAGAACCCGGGTTCGCGATCAAATGGATGAGCCCAATTCAGTCTTACAAATACCAGGGCAGTCGGCAACTCGAAGGCTCATGGCCTGGTTTCTCCCTGGTCGCGGCGGCGGACAAAAAAATTCCATTTATCCATTCCAGCGGGAATCGCCACATCGAAAAAGCCGACCATCATTTCATCCGACGTCTGGTCGCCCCACTTTACCGTCTGCTCCGGGTCCGGATTATGCGGATTATTGCGCGAATTGTCGTACCACGCCACGGCTCGCAATTTTGTTCCCGCCTTCAGCTCCCTTGGCTCCGCCAACTTATAACTCAGTTGCCAGTGAAAGTGATAGTTCACCCGCAACAAAGTCTCGATGCTGCCATCGTCATGGACAATGTCATATTCAAAACGCTTCCCGCGCAAGTGCATATGCGGAAACAGGCTCAGCAAGAGCGCATCATTGGGAAGCGTTCCCTCCACTTCCACGCGAAAATTGTCGGCTCCGGGGGGAATCAACAGCGCGTGATCGTTGAGCTGCAATGTGATGACGCGCCGCTGCGGCGGAGTTTTCGCGAAGACCAATCCGGCGCTGGCTTGATCACTCGCCGGCTCGCCGTTGGTGGTGTAATGCATTTGAAAGACGAGGTCCGAGCCCGCCGGCACGAACTTCGCCATACCGTCCGACCATCGATCAGGGGCGCTGCCCGGCGCATAAACCAGCAGAAGATCGCTGGTGGTTTCGTGCGCCTGCCGCCGCTCCACGGGATCGCTCAACATGGATGCCGTGAACGGCTCGCCCACGGGCGCATGCCGCAGCCATGGCGAATCCGGAGGCCGAATGTATACCACGGCATGGTGCACATGCGCCGGGCTGGAAGGCCGCACCTCCGCCATTTGTACCCATTTGTCCTGGCCAAAGTGTGTGGGCACGATCTCGTAGGTATATTCCACTTCGCGCCGCGCCGGAATCTGCACTGGCTTGGGCATGGTCACGACCACATCCGGCTGCGAAATATTCCATGCTCCATTCCAACTCCGCGCAGGGGGCGCATCATGGGGATCGCCCGCAGGAGCTCCGGCATTTGCCCAGGCCACGACCTGCGCAATCTGCTCTTCGCTCAAGGATGGATCGTTGGAAAAATGTCCGTACCGAGGGTCGGCAAACCAAGGTGGCATGGCCTTGCTTTGAACGGCGGCCGCTATTTTCGGCGCCCAGGTTCGGGCCTGATCGTAGGTTACCAGCGGCATCGGCGCAGCTTCTCCGCTCCGGTGACAACTCTGGCAATGATCTTGGAGCACCGGAAGCACATCCTTGTAGAAAGTCGGCGAGGTAACGGTTGGTCGAGTTTTCTCATCATGTCGCGCTGCAGCAACGGGCATCTGCCGCACGGACGCGATCGTCAGCAAAAACATCACCGCCGCGAAAAGCATTCCGAGCTTGTTCACGAGCGCAGAAACTCCAGGGTCAGCGCCCAGGCTTGCCTTGCCGAATGCGGTTCATAGGCTGCGCGCTCGTCGCAAAAAAATCCATGATCGGCACGGGAGAATTCGACATTCACGTAAATCTTCTTCTGTGCGCTCAAGGCATCGGTAACGGCTTTGCGGAGTTCCGGCGTGATGTGTTTGTCCAATCCGCCCCAGATCAGCAGGGACGGAGCCTGCAGCTTCGCAGCCCGATCCAGCAGGCCGGGAGCAATGCCTCCTCCGTAGAACGACACCGCAGCATGCAACTCGACGAGGCTGTTGGCCAGGTATGAAACCCGGCCGCCCATACAAAATCCCACACTCGAAATTTCGTTGGCCTTGACCTGGTGATTCGAAATCAGCCAATCGTATGCCGAGCTTATATCGGGCTCCGCCGTTTCTGTGGTCACCGCCTTCACATGAGGCATCATCGAGGAAAAATCGGTATAGCTGCCCTCAAAGCCGGAGGGCGCCGTGCGATGAAACAGCTCCGGGGAAATCACGACATACCCTTCAGCCGCGAAACGGTCGCTGACACTACGAATATGATGGTTCACGCCGAAGGCTTCCTGGAAAAGCAGCAGCCCTGGATAGTGCCCTTGTTGCCGAGGGCGGGCTACATAGGCATTCATGGACGTTCCGTCCGCAACCGCCAATACCACTGTCTCCTTGAGAATTTCCGTTGGATTCATTCTGCTTCCTTCTGCTCAGGACATGTGCTGGCGAAGGCTTCGGCATGTATTTGTCAGTGTCGCATAAAGACGCATGGCCGACCCCTCGCTCCTGCGCGCGTTCCCAGTAAAATGCTACAGTAAACGGTTCATGTCTGCCGCCAATTCCCTTTTTGTTCGCGCCTGCAAGAAGCAAGCGGTCGATCGCACGCCAGTGTGGTTCATGCGCCAGGCGGGTCGCTACATGCCGGAGTACCGTGCGGTCCGCAAGCAGCATTCTCTGCTCGAAATCTGCAAGAAGCCCGCGCTCGCCGCCGAAGTGACCATTACTGCCGCCGAAATTCTCCAGGTCGATGCTGCAATTATTTTCGCCGATCTTCTGCTGCCTCTCGAAGTGATGGGATTGCCCTTTCACTTTTCCGCGGGAGAAGGGCCGGTCATCGAAAAACCGTTGCGCACTGCCGAAGACGTGGCACAACTTCGCACCGACCGCGCCGCTGATCTTGGCTATGTTTCCGAGGCGGTGAGCCTGGTTGCGAAACATTTTGGTGAGAAGCTTCCCGTCATCGGCTTTTGCGGAGCGCCCTTCACACTGGCCAGCTACATGATCGAAGGCGGCGGTTCGAAACACTATCTTAATGCCAAGAAAATGATGTACAACTCCCCGGCCAGCTGGGATCAGTTGATGGGCAAACTGGTGGAAGTGACGGCAGAGTATTCAGCCGCGCAGGTGCGGGCAGGCGCGGATGTAATCCAGATTTTCGACAGCTGGGTGGGCTGCCTGAGCGTGGAAGACTACCGGCGTTACGTGCTGCCGCAAGCGACCACCCTGGTGCAGCGCTTGCAAGCGACGGGCGCTCCCGTCATCTATTTTGGCACCGATAGCGCCTCGCTGCTGCCGGCGATGAATGAAACTGGGGCTAATGTGATTGGGCTCGACTGGCGCATCCCGCTTGACAAAGGCTGGAGTGATCTTGAATATCGCTGCGCGGTTCAGGGAAATCTTGACCCGGTTCTGCTGTTCGCGGAGTGGAAAGAGTTGAAGTCGCGCGCCAAAAAAATCCTGCAACTCGCTGCCGGACGTCCCGGCCACATCTTCAATCTGGGGCATGGCATTCTGCCAGAAACGCCCGTCGAAAATGTAAAGGCTCTCGCGCGGTTTGTTCGGGAGCATTCAAAGGTCGATTTGATGTCTGGAAGCCGGCCAGCGAAAGCCGGAAGCCGAGTTCCATGATCCGCATTGCCATCGTCGGCGGCGGCATTTCCGGACTTGCCGCCGCTTTCGCCCTGGAAGAGAGCCGTCGCGCTGGAACCGTTGAATACGTTCTTTATGAATCCTCGCCGCGACTCGGCGGCGTCCTCCGCACGGAGCGGGTGCAGGACTGCATTGTGGAAGCCGGGCCTGATTCTTTTATCACGGAAAAAACCTGGGCCGCCGATCTCTGCCGGGCACTCGGCCTCGGCGATCAATTGATCGGCTCGAACGACGCGGAGCGCAAGACTTACATCCTCGTAAGTGGACGACTGATTCCCATGCCCGACGGGCTGATGTTCATGGTTCCGACAAAGATCTTGCCGACCGGTTTGTCGCCGCTTTTTTCCTGGGGCACCAAGCTGCGTATGGCGCGGGAGCTTTTTCATCCGCCGCGCTCGGCAGAAACTGATGAAAGTGTGGCTTCTCTGGTTGAACGCCACTATGGCAGGGAGATGGTGGACCGGCTCGCCGATCCTCTGCTTTCCGGAGTCTACGGCGGCCAAGCTGCCAGCCTCAGCGTTCGTGCCGTTCTGCCCCGATTTGCGGAGATGGAACGCACGCACGGCAGCCTTGGCCGCGCCATGCTCGCAGCTCGCAAAAAAAAGCCGCGGATGGCAAACCAATCGGCCCCGCCGCTTTTCACGTCTTTGAAGAATGGCATGCAACATCTGGTCGAAACCTTAGTGCCTCGACTCAACCAGACTTCTCTCCTGGCCGGCATCGCTGTGCAATCCATCCGGCCCGAAGGCGGAGGCTGGGCCATAGCGGCCGGACTGAAGTCTGCTCGCTTCGATGCCGTTATTCTCGCGGTGCCAAGCCTGGCTGCGGCGCAGCTTCTTGCCATCAGCGGTCCAGAACTCTCCGCTGAACTCGCCGCGGTTCAATACGGTTCTTCGATTACAGTCGGGCTGGGCTACGAGCGCAGGGTTCGCCAGGCATTGCCGCCTGGCTTCGGATTTCTTGTGCCCCGCAGCGAGGGCAAGCGATTACTGGCGGCGACTTTTGTGCATAACAAGTTCCCGCACCGCGCTCCCGATGATCGCGCCCTGTTGCGCTGCTTTTTTGCGGGACCGGAAGCGGAAAACATTTGGCAGCTCTCCGATGATGGCATCATCGCGGTGGTTCGCAACGAATTGCAACAGATCCTGGGAGTGCGGGCGGCGCCTCTGTTCGCGCGCGTCTACAAATGGAAGTCCGCGATGGCACAGTATGGCGTGGGACACCTCGAACGTCTCGATCGCATCGAGCGCCTGCGGGGGCAGTTGCCCAGGCTCGCTCTTGCCGGCAACGGCTATCGCGGCATCGGCGTCCCGGATTGCATCCGCTCCGGCCAGGAGGCGGCACAGCAAATTTTGAATTCCTGAGTCGAACGAGAGCGGTCGCCTCAGACGGTTATCTGCGAGCGGGGTGAGAGCGCCGAGGAACGTGAACGCTACGCAGGAACTTCGGTCCTTCTCAACCTTTCCTCGCGTCGCAACTTGGCCAACACCAGCCGGATCTCATCGTAAGTAACTTCCGGCGGCAGAATGTCTTTCAGAGGCTTGAGCCGTTCCATTCCCGCACGGGCACATGCCGCGGCAATCACCGATTGCTTTTCCGAACTCACCCACGCACTTTGAAAGTCAGCCTGGCCGCTTTCGAGCAGATTCGCCACGGCATTCACCACGGTGGAAAGCTGTCGGCATCGAGCCTCAGCAATCTGTTCCAGGGTTTGGCCTTCGCCTAACAATCGCAGAGTCTCGTCCGCCGGCTTGGTCTTGCGCTCTGGACCGCTCGCCCGTTGCCCCTGTCGAAATTTCTCCAGGGCATCCAGAATCGTTTGGCCATAGATTTCTGCCTTGCGCTCGCCGATTCCCGGAATTTCTAAAAGCTCCGCCAGCGATTCAGGCGGGCGGCGGCAAATCTCTTCCAGAGAAGAATCGTGCAGCACGATGTATGCGGGGACATTCTTCTCTTTGGCCGTGGCGCGCCGCCACGCCCGCAAATATTCCCGCAACTCCTCTTCCTCGGAGCTCACTGCCTGCGCCGCAACCGGTTGTAGCAGCCCCCTTTTTCCGCCGACGGTGGTTTTGGTCGGCTTGGTGACGGCTGAAACTTTCACCATCCATTCCGCAGTGCTGCCGCACACGTCGCAAGCGTCACAAGTCTCCCACTTCGGAGCTTCTCCGAAATGAGCGCAAATTTGCCGATGACGGCAGCGCTTCGACTCCACAAATTCCCGGATAATCCGATAGCGTTCCCAAGCGCGCCCGCGCTCGGCCGCGTCCGTAATCTGATTGGCAAAAAAGCCGAGCAGGCCCGCATCCTTCTTTTGCCAGAGCATCACGCAATCCGCGCTCGCGCCATCGCGTCCCGCGCGGCCGGCTTCCTGGTAATACTGCTCAATCGACTTGGGCAGCGACAAGTGGATTACCGCCCGAACCGCCGCTTTGTTGATGCCCAGGCCGAAAGCGATGGTCCCCACCAGCACTCGCACTTCGTCCGACATCCAGCGCTCCTGGTTGCGCCGGCGATCGTCGGATCCCATCTTTCCGTGATACCCCACGGCGGCAATCTCGTGGTCTTCGAGAAAGTCCACCGTCTCTTCCACCCGGCTGATCGTCGGGGAATAAACAATCACATTGCTGCCAGAGTAACTGCGCAGCGCCTGAACCAGCAATTTCATTTGCTCCGGCGCTTCACATTCGCGGACGAGATAACGCAAGTTCGACCGGTAAAAGCTGGCAATGTATTTATGAGGATCGCGCAGTTGCAGTTGCGCCAGAATGTCGTGCCGCACATGGCGGGTGGCGCTGGCCGTGAAAGCCGCGATGGGACGATCGGGAAATTTGCCGCGCAACCGTCTCAACTGCCGGTATTCAGGGCGGAATTCGTGTCCCCACTCGGAGATGCAGTGGGCCTCGTCGATGGCGAAAAAAGTGACTGGCACTTGTTGCAACCAGCCCATGGTATCGCCTCGCGCGATACGCTCAGGGGAAACATAGAGCAGGCGGTAAGCGCCTTCGCGCGCCCGGCTCATGACCTTGGACTGTTCGGCGTCGCTGAGTGTGCTGTTCAAGACCGCTGCCGGAATACCCATTTGCGCCAGCTGCGTCGCCTGATCCTGCATCAGAGCGATGAGCGGAGAAATCACCACCGCCGTCCCTTCCGACACCACCGCCGGCAATTGGTAACAAAGCGACTTGCCGCCGCCGGTCGGCATGACCACGCAGGCATCGTGACCGGTGAGCAGGCTTTGCACAATGCGCTCCTGCAGCGGACGAAACGTGCTGTATCCCCAATACCGTCGCAACGGGATCAGCAGATCGGTGTCTGCAGCCATGCGCATGTCAAAGAGTATAGGCTGAGGCGAAGATTAGGAGAAAGCAAATCCGCGCCTGTCCTGGAAATTTTTCAGAAAAGGGAATCGTCACGCCACTCCTGGAGGGCGCGTCAATTATTTTGCAGAAATAACGTCATGTTTTTTTAACAGCTCGATAGTTTCCGGCAGAGGCAGAGCTTTCACGGTGTGGCCATTTCCAGAAACATCGTGCGCCCGGAATATGGAGTTGTAAATTGCCTCCTCGGTGGCTTCGATTACCGCTTCAAACAGCGGAGACATACTCTCATTGCTCAACAATTCCTTGGGCTGGTACACGGGACTGTTGGCTTCAATCCGCACATCCGGAGAACTCGAAAAGGCAATCACGTAGTCTCCACTGCCATTGCTTTCGCTCGACCCTGTGCGGGCCAATCCCATCATGGCTCGTGCGGCGAGACGGCTGAGGTTGCGATGATCCAGCGGAGCATCGGTCGCGACCACAATCATGCAAGAGCCATCGGCCGACGGCGGGGGCTCATCTAATGCGGTCGCATGGTTGGACGCGGTTCGCGGAGGATAAAATTTTCCCAGTTCGTTGCCCACCGGCACGCCCGCAACGATCAGATTTCCACCAAAATTTGTCTGAACCAGCACGCCCACCGTGTAGCCGCCAAGCGAAGCGGGAAGGCGCCGCGATGAAGTTCCAATTCCTCCCTTGAATCCGAATGCAACCGTGCCCGTGCCGGCTCCAACCACTCCTTCTTCAACCGGTCCGGAGGTTGCGCTGTTAATCGCCGCAAACACATCCTCGGGGGAAATGGGGCGGGAACGAATGTCGCTCAAGTAGCCGTCGTTGGTTTCGCCCACCACGGGATTCACCGACAGCATATTCTCATTTCCCTTGAGGTTGAACTCGTAGGTGATAACAGCATCCGCAACTCTGGGTACTGAGTCGGTAGCGGTCAGCAGGATGGGAGTTTCGATTTCGCCCATTTCGTTGACTTGCGTAGAGCCCGCCAGTTTCCCATAAGCATTGCCCAGAAAAATTGCGGCCGGAACCCTCTCCTTATATAGATTGCCAGTCTGCGGCAGAATCGCCGTGACGCCGGTCCGAATGTTGTCTCCACGAATCAGCGTGGTTTGACCGACCTTCACTCCCGCAACGTCGGTGATGGCATTCAGCGGGCCCGGAGGCAGCACGCCGACGCTCACTCCGAGATCACGAATGCGCGGGCGCGACTCGCTTTGAGCGAAGCCCACGGATTGCACCGATAACAAAACCAGAATGAAAAAGGATTTCGTGTTCATGCGAATTTGGCTTCCTTAGGTTTTGAGAAACGCAACGCCGCTTGCCTCAACCGGATACTTCACTTCCGGATACATTTTCGCAAAGGCCGCCCAGACAACGGCAATCACCACGAAGCAAAGCACGCTGCCCTCGGGCCCAACGATTCCTCCGGTGAGCCAATGTGGTCCGTGAAACGACGACTTTAACAGGTGCCCGGGGAAAAGCGCTCCGCTGTCAGGGACGGAATAGAAAAACGTCTCGCCCCAATCCCAAGCTGCGTGGAATCCCACGGCAAACCACAAGGTTCCCGTGCGCCGCAATGTCAGACAAAAAAAGAAACCAATCGCAGCGGCTGCCAGCAGCCCCGTCCACTGCTCCCCCGCATTTTGCGAGTGGATCAGACCAAACATGCAGGATAGAAATATCGCCGAGGGCCAGAAACCGATCGCCCGAGTAAGCGTGAACTGCGAGTACCCGCGCAGCAGGAATTCTTCGAAAAAGCCCACCAGCAAGAAAAAGGCTGCCCAGAAGGCGGCAAACTTCATAATTCGGGCGCCATGGATCGCGAGATGCCCCAGGTCAAACACTCGCATACCGTACATCGCGGTGAGCAGCAGTGTTATGCTGGCAAAGCCCCATACCGTGCCCACGCAAAATAATTTTCCGAACGCTTGTCGCGACGGCAAGCCATAGGCTCCCCACGGCCGCCTTTCGACTTTCGCCAGCACCCATGCCGGGAATACCGCCGCCACGAGTACTCCGAACTCTTCCAACATCATCGACCAAAGCCCGTTCGCACCCAGGTCCAGAGATCCCGCCCAGCGCGTGGCCACAAACTGCAGCGGGTAGAACATCGCCACGTAGAATGCGAAGCCCCATCCCGCGCGCAACCCTTCTGGTCCAAGAAATACAGTGCGCACGTAAGATGGCTGCACCGAGAAGTCGGGCGACCGGATCGGTATCTCCGAAGCGGCCTCCGGACTCACTCGGTCCCGCTCCTCGCCTGAAATGTGCATTCCGTCTACCATCGGAAGAAGCTCTCCTCAAAGGGACTGGCTCATGGTAAAACACTCCGGCTCGTCTTTATGACTCGATTTTTCACGCGCGAACGGATTGGCCGTCCGCAATTTCTCGCCGGTGCCCTGCTACTGGCTTTCCTGTCACAGGCCATCTGGTTAGTGCATTCCGAGCTGCAATCGCCTGGCGTGCGTGCAACTGACAGCCCTGGCGCCTCCGAGCAAGCCAGAATCGTAGCAGGCTGGCGGCAAATCCATGGCGGCGAGATCGCCGGCGCACCGTATCCCGATCCTCCGGGCGCGCTCCCCCTGGAAGTTTCCCAGGACGCCGAGAACTTCGACACCGAGCAGTCTCCTCTGCTCTCTCTGTTGACCGCGGCGCCTATGCTCGCGCGGCCTGAGGCACTACTCCAACCGGAATCTTTTCCGCACTGGCGATGGCTGCCGCGCCTGCCTTTTCTCGCCTGCGGAGTCTTTCTCGGCGCCTCGCTATGGTACGTCGCCCGCCGCCTCTGCGGAAATACCGGAGGATTTCTCGCGCTTACACTTTATTGCTTTTCTCCGACCATGATCCAGGCGAGCGCGGTCTGGCACACCGAACCGGAAATCCTGGCCGCATGGGGAGCCTTTGGCGCAATTTTCACGGCCATCGCCGTCGCTCATACTCTCTACGCGCCTCGGGAGGTGGTTCTGTGGAATTGGCGGCGGATCGTCCTGCTTGGCATCTCTTTGGCTATTGCCGTGGGATCACAATTCTCCATGATTATCGTGGTGCCCCTGGCCCTTGGGTTTCTGCTCTATCTGGCGCCCATCCGGCGCGGGGCGGCGCTTGTCATCTGGAGCTGCGCGTGTCTTGTCGGTTTGCTTTTGCTGTTCGCCACCTATTTTTTTCATCCCCACGCGTTCCTGGAAGGCATGGAGCACGCCTCTTTTTGGGGAGCGACCTGGCGTAGTTTCGTGGTGCCGGGAGTGTACAAGCAGGTGGGATTGCATGTTCTGCGCGTCTGTCCCGCCCTCGCCCTGCTTTTACCCGTAGCTATCGCGACCTATTTTCTATGGCCGCGAACGCGCTACTTCGGCAATACCGCGCCCGGCATGGTCGCCTTGCTTTTCATTGCCTTGGGGATGGCTCATCCCCACGTTGCTGGGGCGGGATTTTTATTAGCTTCGATCCCTTTCCTTCTCATCTTTGTTTCGGGAGTTATCGCTGACCTTATGGAAACTCCGTTCCGGCTTCTCGTCACCGCCTGTGTGGGTGGGTTGATGGGAGCCTACGTGCTTTGGAGCCTGCTGGCTCTGTTCGAGGTCCCCCGCGGATGATTTCGAAGAGTTGTCCCGCCCAGTTATTCGATCGTGCTGACAATTCTCTACAATTTTCCCGCATCCGCTTCCGGGATTGAGCGATCTCAGAATGTAGTTCGCGCTACTTTCGAGGTGCGCCATGGCCGTACCGTCGGAGTATCATGATGTTGTGAATTGTTCAGGACAGACGTCGATTCTCGCTTCAAAAAGGCCTTTCGCTCTTTTGCTTCTTCCTTTTTTTGTTGCCTTGAGCAGCTCCGCCCAAATCAATGGCGCGGCCGCGGCTTCGAGTGGATCGGCTCACGCCTTCAGCGGCGCACCGCCTACTGGCAGCGTCGCTCCGCGCACCGGCGCGGTTGCCCCACCTACCGGCGCTTCGTTCTACCATAGCGGCTTCATGCCCACGAATCCGGGGGCTACAAATTTTAACCACGCCGCAGGCGTTTCACATTTCTTCGAAGGCTCTTCCGACGCGAGTGGACGTCACCACTCCCATCACTCTGGCGACAGTACTCTCTACTACCCGTACATCTACCCGGTTGCCGTTCCTTACGCCGCTGATGTGAACGATGCGGACACTTCCGCGGACACCCCTGCGGACGATGAGGCGGACTATCAAGGCGGACCGACGATCTTTGACCGGCGCGGAGCAGGCGCAGCTTCCTACGTTCCTCCGGAGTACGACGACCCCGCCCATGCGAGTAACGATCGGACTAGCGGAGATCGCGCGAGTCAGGATTGGGCGAGTAACGACCAGGAGTCCGACGCCCCGCCGGCGGGCGAGGCGGCCGCAGTCGCTGAGACGCCGCAAATCCCAACCATTCTGGCGTTCAAAGACGGCCATCAACTTGAAATCGGAAATTACGCGATCATTGGCCAGACTCTCTATGATGTGACCATAGGCCGCGTGCGCAGGATCGCTGTCGCCGATCTTGATCTGCCGGCCACTCAAAAACAGAATGATGACCGCGGCGTCGACTTCCGGTTGCCGCCTTCGACTCCGGGAGATTAATCATGCGCACTTTGGCCCTGTTCGCACTGCTTACGGCTTTCGCACCCTGGGCTGCGGGCCAGAGAGCCGGATCCGCTTCCGCCGCGCACGCGGCTGGGCCGGTTCGGTCTGGTGGCCGCGCGAATGGCACCCGGTCCTTCGTCTTCGGTCACGGAGCCCCGCCGTTCTACGGCCTGGGCCGACGATCTTCTCGCGCGCCCTACTCTTCTTTGCCTTTCGCATTCTTCTCTTCTCCATTCTTCGGCGATTCTTTCGATTCCGATGACCTTTACTCCACCGGCTATCCCGTCGCCGCTGATCTGCCACCCTTCCTGCTGCAAGCCGCGCGTTCGCTCGGAGGTCCCTCCGATTCGCCGGGGCTGGACATGATTTCTCGCAACACCCGTGAATCGCAATCGTCCGAACCGCTGATGATTGAACTGCAGGGCGGCCGCTACGTCCGCGTCAATGACGCTGCCATCGACGGTGCGGCGCGGCCCCTGAACTTCGGTTCGAGCTCTCAATCAACGGGGAGCCAACCCGACCGCGCCGCTGCAAGCGCGGAATCCTACGATCTGGCTCCCGCAGTGCTGGTTTTTCGTGATGGACACAGAGAGGAAGTCCGCGACTACACCATTGCCGACGGCATTCTCTATGCTCGCGGCGACTACTACACTGACGGATACTGGAACAAAACGATCGCGTTGGCAAAACTGAATGTTCAGGAAACCGTTTCCGCCAGCAATGCCCGCGGCGTGAAGTTCGTTCTTCCCTCCGCCGCCAACGAAGTTGTCACCAGGCCCTAGAGCGCAGAATTGTGCCAGGAGGCAAGCGCTGCAATTCCCAGCACACCAATTCCTCGAAAAATCAGCCGCGAAGCGAACAAGACGAGCAACACAATCATCGCTCAGCTCCTTTCGCTGACTGAGGCCAGCGTATCACCCTGATCATCAGAGGAATCAATCGCCGCCCACCAAAATTGGCGTCAACAATGCTATAATTACGACATCGCTATCAAACATAACATCCTGTAGAAACAATCATTTACAAGCTCTCTAGCCCGGGCAAAAAAAGTTGAGGTCAAGGTTTCAGAGGCTTAAAGGCAGCAGGCAATAACGAATATGGCAGACGATCAAAACCCAGAACTTCCCCTGACTCCGCCGCCCGGCGGCGATGGCAGCCCCGGCGCCCTGCACATTCAACCCGTCAACATTGAAGACGAGATGCGCAAGTCGTATCTCGACTATTCGATGTCAGTCATCATCGGCCGCGCCCTGCCCGATGTTCGCGACGGACTCAAGCCCGTGCATCGCCGCATTCTCTACACCATGCAGCAGATGGGCCTGCAGCCCAATCGCGCCACGCGCAAGTGCGCCCGTATCGTCGGCGATGTGATGGGAAAATACCATCCCCACGGCAACCTCGCCGTCTATGACGCGCTGGTTCGCCTCGCGCAGCCCTGGAGCATGCGCTACCCGCTGATTTTCGGGCAGGGAAACTTCGGCTCGGTCGATGGCGATCCTCCCGCAGCCGATCGTTACACTGAGGCCAAGCTTGCCCAGGTCGCCACCGCGCTTCTCGAAGATCTCGACAAGGAAACCGTCGACTTCCGGCCTAACTATGATGGCAGTGAAGTCGAGCCAGACGTTCTTCCCACGCGGATTCCCAACCTGTTAATCAACGGTTCCGACGGAATTGCGGTTGGCATGGCTACAAAAATTCCGCCGCACAACTTAACCGAGATTGTGGATGCCACCATCACGCTGATCAACAATCCCAACGCGCAACTCGCCGAAATTCTGAAGTTTGTGCAGGGTCCGGATTTTCCGACCGCCGGCATTATCCACGGACGCGCCGGGATCTTCGAAGCCTATCGCGAGGGCCGGGGCCGCTTCATGATGCGAGCCAAAGCCGCGATCGAAAATGTCACCAAAGATCGCCAGGCCATCATCGTCACCGAGATTCCTTACCAGGTAAACAAGGCGCGCCTGGTCGAGCGCATCGCACAACTGGTCAACGATAAAGATATCGAGGATATTTCGGACGTTCGCGACGAAAGCGATCGCGACGGCATGCGCATCGTGGTCGAACTCAAGCGTGGCTCCGAGCCTCAGATCGTTCTCAACCAGCTCTTCAAACATACGGCCATGCAGGAAAGTTTTTCCATGATCCTGCTGGCGGTGGTGAATGGCGCACCCCGCGAACTAGGATTAATTCAGGCCATCAAGCACTTCATCAATCACCGCGTCGAGGTTGTCCGCCGGCGTACCGCATTCCTGTTGCAGAAAGCGAAAGACCGCGAGCACATTCTCGAAGGCTATCTCAACGCCCTCGATCACCTCGATAACGTCATCACTATCATCCGCGCCAGCGCCAACCGCGCCGATGCGCGCGAAAATTTAGTCGCCTACTTCGGCGGCAAAAAAATCAATATCAACACCACCGGGCGCGCCCCCAAGCAGGATCCCGAAAAGCCTTTCACCACGCGGCAGGCCGAAGCCATCCTGGAATTGCAGCTGCACCGCCTCACCAAGCTTTCGATCGACGAAATCTCCAACGAATTAAAGGAAGTTCGCGAGAAAATCGAGGACTACGAATCCATCCTTGGCTCCGAGAAAAAACTCCGCTCGGTCATCATCAAGGAACTTGAAGAAGTAAAGGAACTTTACGGAGACGAGCGCCGCACCCGCATTGAAGACGAAGCCGCGGAAATCGTTCTTGAAGATCTCATCGCCGATGAGCAGGTCGCCGTTACCTTCAGCCACTCCGGCTACATGAAGCGCACGCCCATCTCCACCTACCGCATGCAGCGCCGCGGTGGCAGCGGCCGCACTGGCATGAAGACCCGCGAGGAAGATTTCGTCGAACACCTCTTCATCGCCTCGACGCATGCCTACATCATGATCTTCACCAACAAAGGCCGCGTCTACTGGCTCAAGGTCTATGAGATTCCTGACGTCAGCGCAGCCGGCAGGGGCAAGCACATCGGCAACCTGATTGGATTGCAGCCGGGAGAAACCGTTCGCACCATGCTGGCAGTGCGCAATCTCGAGGAAGAAAACAAGTACATCTTCTTCGCCACCCGCAACGGCCTGGTGAAGAAATCCGAGCTGCGCGAATTCATGCACGTCCGCTCCAACGGCATCAACGCCATCAATATTGAGGATGGAGACGAGCTGGTGGCGGCCCGCATCACCAACGGCAACCAGATTGTGTTTATCGCCTCGCACGAAGGCATGGCCGTGCGCTTCGACGAAAACCACGTCCGCTCCATGGGACGCGCCGCCTACGGCGTGAATGGCATCAACCTTGAAGAACGCGACTATGTGGTGGGGATGACGGTCACGCCCAAACCCGGGACAACCACAGACCATGTGGGGACAGCCGCCGCGGCTATCCCGGGTGCGCCAGCGACCGAAGCCGGAACCCTGGCCGAGGAAATTCCGGCCGCCGAGGTTGTCGACCTCACCCAAAAAGGCACGTTGATTCTCTCCGTGACCGAAAACGGATACGGGAAACGCACTCCCGCCGACGAGTACCGGCTCACCAACCGCGCCGGCAAGGGCGTAATCAATATCAAAACCACGGAGCGCGTTGGCAAGGTCGTCGCCATTGCTCTGGTGGATGACAACTCGCAGGTCATGCTCATCAGCCAGTACGGCAAGATCATCCGTATGGATTCCAAAACCATTCGCGAATCCGGCCGCAACGCGCAAGGCGTCCGGCTGCTGCACATGGAGCCCGGCGACCGCGTAGCTGCCGCCGTAGTGCTGGCTCCGGAAGAAGAGCCACCCACAAACGGAGGCCTGCTGCAGTAAGAAAACTGGGAAGGGCATGACTTTAGTCGTGCCGTCCGAGTCGTGCTGGGATGATCAATTTGAAATGATCAATTTCGTATGATAAATCGGATGCAACCTACTTCACCCCCTGCTTCCGATTAATCTCCGTCCCAAACTCCGTAATAAGATTCAGCAGGGTTCCATACGCCGCCTGCCCGAGCACTCCCCATCCGGCATTTACCAGATAGCTCTGCCCACTTGGCTTCCAGGTTGTCGCCACCAAGCCTCCCGCAAACGCGCCACCGTATAAGGCCCACTGTGGACGCAAATTCACCTCGCTTCGATCGTAAGTCAAAAAATTCCGGAGAATGGCATGCCGCGCCCGCGGCCACGCTCCCGAGCACTTGCACTTGTCATAACGAACTTCATACCCCAGCTTCGCATTCGCCAGCGCTGCGATCGAATTGGCCGTAATAAATTGACCCTCGCGCGAAGCGAAGCGCTCCCCATACCCTCCCATCCCCCCCTGCCAGGCCGGCACCCCGCGCGCCTGATCAATGAGCGCCCCAAACGCCCGCTTGGCGTAAGCCTCAGGCGTGGTCAGTGTCTGGTGCAGGTAATAGTCCTCGCGCTGCTGCCGGCTCATCGGCACCAGCTTGCGATTCCGCCCAACATAGATCCCCGCCACCCATCCCGACTCCCAATCCCGCGCTTTCAGCAGGCCACCCTTGGCTACGTCTTTGGTCACGTCTACAGCTTCCTTCGTTTTATCCTCCACTTGCTGCGCCGGATTCGGACTATCCTTCTTACTCGCGTCCGGAGCGTTAGGAAGTTGTTGTTGCTCCGTCGACGGCGGAGAACTTTGCTGGGTCTGTCCAAGCGCAGAGCCGCCGAATAAACAAGCCAACGCCAACGCGCAACGAACTCCGCGAGAAAAGTAACGACGCACTGTCATGATTCCGATCCCCAAGCCGCCCCCTGAGCACTCCACTGTCCCGGCAGCGCCCGCCGGGCTCAACCGATCGCACAATGCTAAACTCGCGGTTGGATGCACTCCCTCTACAACAGTGTTGCGGGTCAAAGTGTCGAACGCCTTGCCGCTCTCAGCGACGGCATCTTTGCCGTGGCGATGACGCTGCTGGTTCTCGACCTGCGCGTGCCTGCCGCCGCAGCCATCCACTCCGAGCACGACCTGCGCCGCGCGCTCATCACACTCGCTCCACGCCTGCTCGTTTTCCTCATGAGCATCATGACCAACGGCATCTTCTGGGTAGGCCAGCAAACCCAGCTCAACTACTTCGCCCGCTCCGATCGCAATCTTGCATGGATCCACATCGGTTTTCTTTCCGCCATCTGCCTTACGCCATTCTCCACATCGCTGCTCGCCGAGTTCATCCACTACCGCACCGCGCTCTTAGTTTACTGGAGCAACATCTTAATCCTCGGCCTATTCGTGTACTGGAGTTGGAGCTACGCCACCCGCGCCCATCTTCTCGCCGACGACGTGCCACCTGAAGTTCACCCGGCCATCATCCGCCGCATCGTCGTGGCGCAGTCTCTCTATGCCGCCGGCGCCGCGCTCTGCTTCATCAACACTTATTACAGCATCGCCGCCATCGTCATGGTTCAGCTCAACTACGCCATCGCACCCAGATTCTGCTGGGGGATGTTCTCGAGGAAATCGTCGGAAGAATCGTAGAAGAAAGATGTGGCAATAAGGAACGCACGCCTGCTGTCAGAAATGTCGAGGATGGCACGATCGGAGGGGCACGACGTTCAGTCGTGCCATCGGCGAAAGGTGAAGGAAACGGCTTCAGCCGTGGAGGTCTGCTGCGTGCTGTTGTAATCGAACGGAGACAATCCACTGGAACACATGCAGGAGAGCAAGCGCTCCGAACATAGCAAAGATAGACGCCGTCCATGGCCCAAATGCGTCAATTCCGTCACCCGCCATCGCTCGCGAATAATGTCGAAGCCCAGGTATGGCGCGAAAAGCTTCATTTGCAGCAGTCATCCCAAACAGAAGCAGGAGCAGCAAGACGATCTGGCGAACACCAGCAACGCGCCGATCGAGCCTCGCCAAAGCTCCCCTTTGACGCAAATTGCTTAGCCCCAAGAAAACGCGGACCAAAGAGTAGCAGGAGTAGCCGCCGAAGACGAAGATGCAAGCAATATAAAGGTGTGCCGTGCCCGAGAGAACTTTCCAAATTATGATTACGTCCCAAGGCACGGACCAAATATTCATACTGATTTAGACACCGGGTGGCCCCAAACCGGCTAGCCGACCCCGTAATGCGAGAGTCCTACCCTCTCTCAAACGCGTGCTTCTTCTCCAACTCATCCACCGCCGCCCGCATCGCACCCTCAAATCTTTCTGCCTGCCCTATCAGTCCGGGAGTGGCCTCCGCGAATTCGCCTTCCATCCGGACCAATCCGTCGCCCGCCACCAGCCGCCCGGCGATTTCCAGCAAGTGTGCCGGCGTAGTCTCAAGATATTGCGCGTCCGTCGGATCGCCGATCCACACTCGAGTTTCGCCACTCTTACTCGTCCAATAAACTTTCCGCTCGAGGAACGCCGCAATCACTTCATCGCTAGCCTTCCCAAACACCCATTTTTGCCGCTTGAAGTCATAATGCCGGCTGGAAAATGGCACCGGCTTCAACTTGCCCGACTTCACAAATTCAATTTGCCTGCGGTCCACTTCCTTGCGCAGTGCATTGATCACCGGCGCCTGCGCATCTTTCGGCTCCAGCGACGGCAGCACTTCCCGCACCGTGGCCGACAAATTCACCGCCACCGGCGCATGCAGCCCATCCGTATTCTCCAGCTTGATATCCCCATGTAGCACCCAAAAATCCGCGCCCGAGGTCGACCGGTGAAATGGCCACTCCAGCTCAATCGTGAGCGGCAACCCGCTCAGCGTCACCCAAATCTTTTTCGATTCGCCAGCTTGCGCCATCTCTCAACCCACCTCTGGAAAATATACGCCCTGTCATGCTCAGCGAAGCAGGAGCGTCCGAAGGAAACTCCGGTACCGTCGACCCGCCTGTACCGGCCGCAAGCCCCAAAGAGTTGTCTATTCGAACTGCGTACCGCTGCTCGCTACTTCTTCTTTCTGCTCACCTTCGCTCCCATCCGCAACAACGTCCTGACTGTTCCGGTGGGCAGACGTTTCATTTGATCGTGCAACTCCGTCACTGCCTCAAAAAATCCTGCCATTGCCATCAGCCGCTCCTTGGTAAAGTCCGCTCCCGCTTCCTTGGGATCGATCTCCTCCAAACTCCGCCGCAGCATCTCCCGCGTGGGATCGATCTCCCGCCGCTTCCTCTGCTCGATCACCAGCCGGAACATCTCCCAGACATCCTTCATCGATTCATAATGTTCCCGGCGGTCGCCGAGCACATGCACGGCCCGCACAATTCCCCAGCCCTCAAGCTCCCGGATCGAGGTGCTCACATTCGACCGCGCCACGCTCAGGGTCTGGGCAATCTCCTCCGCCGGCAGCGCGCGCGGCGATAAATACAGCAGGGCATGAATCTGCGCCACCGTGCGGTTGATTCCCCACCGCGTTCCCATTTCACCCCAGTGCAGGATGTACTGCTTCTGTACGCCGGTCAGATTGGCCATATCAACAAATTCAGTTCAAACAGAAGCTACAGAACAGACAGCCCTTTTGTCAATTTTCCTGGCCGACGGGCGAATTTCAAGCGCGAAGTACAGGGTCGCGGAGCTTTCGTTCTTTACCGTACCGAGGTGAGTCTGCTATAGGGCAGACGGAGGAGGCGTGTCCGACTAATCTTTATTTGTCTCTTTCTGCATCGCCGGCCGCATCGGTTCACGGGGTGGCTCTTTGCGAAGGTAGATACGGTTTTCGAAGCAGGAACCTGATGGCCAAGAAGGCGCCTCGTTCAACCACATCGGCATCTGTCCTCGAGATGTCATCCTCGAATGGCGACTCCAAAGATATTCGAAATCAAATACTTCTCGCTCTTCCTCGCGAAGAGTATCAGGTTGTTTTTCCGCATCTGGAATTTCTCCGCCTAAGACCCCGCTAATTGCTGCACGAACCAGGCGACACTCTGAGGTCCGCATATTTTTGCAATAGCGGGATGATTTCTATCCTCAGTGTCTTGAGCGATGGAAAATTAGTTGAGGTAGGGTTAGTGGGCAAGGAGGGTCTGATCGGATTGCCTCTGGTTGCGGGTTTTCACGCCGCGTCCAACCGGGCTATCGTTCAGATTGAAGCCACTGCCTTTCGCGTAGGTGCCGATGCGCTGTCGGAGATGCTGCGGACCTGCCCGGTGCTGGAGCGCAGGCTGCAACAGGCATCGCAGATCAGTGCCATGGAAGTCACGCAGATAGCGGCCTGTAATCGCCTTCACGCGGTGGAAAAGCGGCTAACCCGATGGCTGTTGATGTGCAGCGACCGCATTGACAGCAACTCTTTGCCGCTTACGCAGGAGTTGCTGGGCCAGATGCTGGGCACGCGCCGCTCCAGCGTGACCGTATCTGCCGGCATTCTCGAGAAAGCCGGATTGATCTCCACTTCCCGCGGCAACGTGACTATTAAGGACAGAAACAGACTGAAGCAAGCCTCTTGTGAATGCTATGAGCTGATGCGACATCAAATGAAAATTTGGGGAGTCGACCGGGCGTGAAACCCGGGCCGGAACCAAGTCAGTAAACGCGGACTCTCGTTTCCGATAAAATCGCTGCAGGAAAATGAATATTTTTTCAGTGGTAGGGCAATGTAAGGCCGGGTTGCTCCACTGTTACCATCTTGATTCCCAGAAAACCACAACGTTCGCTGACCCGCTCGTCACTGGCTAATTTCTTTTAAGCATTCCGACCACGCGCTCATAATCATCTACGGTCGCGTACTCGATCACAATCCTGCCCTTGCCATTGCGATCTTTAATTCTTACTCGCATTCCGAGAGTGCGCTCCATATCCATTTGCGCCGCGCGCACGTTCGGATCCATCCAGCGCGCGCCCCGGGTCTGCTTCTCCGCAGCCGGCGCCGGCTGCCCGGACAGCGGCGGGAATGATCCATTCAGACGCATTACCCGTTCTTCAATCTCGTTCCACTTGAGCTGCTTGGTCGCCACTTCTCTGGCCACCAGCAAGATGTGTTCTTCATTCTCCAGTCTCAAAAGTTCTCTGGCGTCGCTGAAGCTGAGCCGGTCCTCGAGCATGTAGTCCATCACTTCCTTGGGAAGCCTTAGCAACCGCATATAGTTCGAGACGGTCTCCCGCGACACTCCGATGCGCTCGGCGATCTGCGCCTGGGTCAGCTGGAAATCCTTGCTCAACACTCGAAATGCTTCCGCCTGCTCCAGAGGATTCAAGTCCGCGCGCACCACGTTCTCGAGGATCGTCATCTCCGCGGCCTGCTGGGGTGAGAGCCTGCGCACCAGCGTGGGGATGGTAGTTTTCCCAGCCATCTTCGACGCCCGCAATCGCCGTTCGCCCAGCACCAGGATGTAGCGTCCTTCTTCTTCCGCGGGACGCACCACCAGCGGCTGAACCACGCCATGTTCCTTGATCGAGTCTCTTAACTCGAGCAGCTGCTCTTCGTCAAACACGTAGCGCGTCTGGTATGGGTTCTTGTCGATCAACTCGACCGCCAGATTCACCACGACACTGCCGGGCGCAGCCTGCTCGCTGAGCGCCGGCTGGTGCAGCGCTGGCGTTCGCGCTGCGGCAGTGCTCTCGGCAGCGGCATCTATCAGGCCGCTTCTCTCGTCGCGAGCCATGCGAGGAATCCTGGTTTCCTCTCCACCGGGAACTCGGGGCGCTGGGCTGGCCACTACTCGCGGTCCTGGCAGCAAAGATTCCAGTCCCCTTCCAAGGGCCTTCCGCTTCTCGGTCTTTTCTTCTTTCTTGCCGCTTTCGCGCCCCGACAAATTTTCCGCCGTCGCCGTAGTCGTCATTCGGTTTTCCTCTCGCTGCGACTTCTTATGGTTACGAATGTCTGCCAATTCTACGTTTGTGGTTCCGATAATATATCGATCTGCATGGATTTATATATCGATGGATATCAATATTAATCAGGCGCTGATCGCCGAAGGTGCGGCACTCGCGGCGGCCAGATGTCTCCCGATAATTTCCTTCGCCAGCCGGATGTAACTCTCGGCTCCCTTCGAGCGCGGATCGTATACCAGCGCTGCCTTGCCATGGCTTGGCGCCTCGGCCAGCCTGATGTTTCGCGGTATGGTGGCCGCACATAGCTTTTCACCAAAGAATTTTTTCAATTCAGCCATCACCTGTTGGGCCAGGTTGGTGCGCTCGTCCAGCATGGTCAGAACCACCCCTTCGATCTCCAATGCCGGGTTCAAGTCCACGCGGATTCGCTCCACTGTATCCAGTAGTTCGCTGATTCCCTCGAGCGCAAAATATTCTGCCTGCATGGGAATGAGCACGGAGTCGGCCGCGACCAGGGCGTTCAACGTGAGCAGGTCAAGCGCCGGAGGGCAGTCCAGCACGATGTATTGGAAGCGATCACGCAGCGGCGCAATTGCGTCGCGCAGCCGGTACTCGCGCCGCTCCGCCTCCACCAATTCGATGTTCGCGCCGATCAAGTTCTTGTGCGAGGGGATTATCCATAGCTGCTCGAGCTCGGTCGCGGCCAGCGCCTCCTCACCCTCGGCTGCACCCAGAAGCAAATGATATGTCGAAACCCGTTCGGGATCCTTGCGAAGCCCCAGACCGCTCGAGGCATTCGACTGAGGATCGCAGTCGATCAGGAGCGTATCTACCTCGGCCGCAGCAAAAGAGGCAGCCAGGTTAATGGCGGTCGTAGTCTTGCCCACGCCGCCCTTCTGATTGGCAACAGCGATCACGCGTCCCATAAATTGTCGAGGATCCAGAGCCGTAGGCAGCATAATGCGATTCACATTTCGAAAGCAACGCCGAACTGCTGTGCACAAGTCGAATTCGTGTGCAAAACCAGCTGAAATGTTCCGACTGGAACAGTTGCATATTTAGGAAGTGTCGGCGGGAGTGTTCCAACTGGAACATCGGAGCTGCATGGAAGTCGATTGGCACTGAGGGTTCCAGTCGGAACATAAAGTTGCTACTGGACCTAATGTTCCGACTGGAACATTTTTCTGAAGCCTCGAGAACGGTCTGGCAGATTCAGACCCAGATGTTTACGATGATGGTTCCGCGCGACGAATTGTCCACGAACCACCTATCCCGAAGGCGAGCTTCCGACTAGCAGCACTCGCGAATGCGACATTGGAACATCAATCGGGACATCCCAGGAAAATGACGCCAGGGCGGATCGCGCAACCGGCACCTGGGACGAGCCGATCAGCAGGCTGAGACGTCCGGCCGATGCGAGAAGGCGTGCAGCTACTCCTAGAGTTCCCGCGAAACCCTCCACGGCACGAAGAGTCACCAAATCGAACTGCGCCGGCGTAAGCATCTCGGCACGGGAATTTTCTATATCGACACCCGTCAATGTAAGAGCGCGTACAACTTCACGAAGAAAGGTCGATTTCTTATGGTTGGATTCGATGAGGGTGAGGTCGATCTCCGGAACCCACAACTTGATGGGAAGTCCGGGAAAGCCGGCGCCGGAGCCCAGATCAGCCACGGCAATGCGGTTCTTGGTCGCCGGTGATTGTGCATTGGCGGCGACCTGTGCCGGAACCGCTTTCTGCAGAAATCTGCCACCGGAATCCGCGGAACGATTGCGAAACAGATGACGAGCCGCGAAAAATGATTCGCCGAAGTGCCGGGTAACGATGTCTTCCTGGCTTCGAACGGACGTGAGATTGATGCGCTCGTTCCAGCGTGAAAGTATATCGATGTACATCGATATATGTTGCAGATCACTGGGGGTTAGGCTTTCCTCGTCTGCGGGACCGAGAAACGGCTGCAGAAGTTCCACTATGCGCGCGGGATGCATGAGTCCAGGATTGTAGATGTGAGCGGGAAGCTCTTTCAATGCAGGAGCAGGAGGGCTTAATGCCGATTGCATCAAATCTAAACCGAAATTTGTGCGGCAACATGCAACTCAGGGTCTTTGGGCAGGAACCAAAAGAGTAAAGGAATCGAGATAGTAATAGTGGTTCAGAGAAGCGTATTCGGCACGGTATGATGCGTTCCAAAAGCTGGATTTACGGGCCAAGTGGGAGGTGATCTTGAGCGAAGTGCAGGAATCTCTGGCCTCTGTCGCGAGGCAGCTGATGAGCTCCGAAGAAGTCTCGTTTCAGGATAAGAAAATAAAAATCGAGCGC
Organism: uncultured Acidobacteriota bacterium; assembly: GCA_963756015.1. GTDB lineage: Bacteria > Acidobacteriota > Terriglobia > Terriglobales > Acidobacteriaceae > Sulfotelmatobacter. Next base: position 3,038,350 of record CAVWMB010000006.1, on the reverse strand, counting down.
GTCGGGCGCGCCCGGTTGCGAATGGTGCAGTTCCGGCTGAATGGCCGCCTCCTGGAAGCAATCGAACAGAATCGCGAAAAGCCCAGCCGCTGGGGAAAACTGGCACGGGAGCACCACCAAGTGGTGCAGTTCCGGGACGTCGAGCTGCACAAGTACGTGGCCGTGGCCGTCGACGGAGAGGTGCGGCAGTATGGGGAGTGAACCTCTACGGAAAAAACAGCCGCAGAGGCGAGTCGCTCGCCCGAGCGAGTCTCACTTCCGTACGAGTTCACTTGGCGAAAAAGTAGTCGAAGGATTTTACGGCAGTGAATTCGTCGTCTTTGATGTCAAACACCGTATAGAGCTTGGTGACATTGAGAATGTCATGAACTTTCTTGCTGAGGTTCAGGAGTTTGAGGTCGCCGCCGGCATTGCGCACTGCCGTGAAACTGCTGACCAGTTCGCCGACGCCAGAGGAGTCAATAAAATCGACGCGCGCCAGATTGAGGACAATTTTTTTCTTGTCGGCAGCGATGAGTTGGCGCACCGTGTCGCGCAGCCGCTCGGTTTCATTGCCCAGAGTGATGCGCCCATCGATATCGACGATGGTCACGTGGCTGACTTCGCGAGTGGTGATGGTCATGAGCGTTGCGGCTTCCGGGGAATGGTAGAGTGGGCGGCGGTGCAAGTCAATGGCTGTAAAGTTCGGGCTGGCTCACCCACACACGGCGCAGGGAGTAGAGGTATCGCGGATCTCCTGGATGGGAGAGGTCACGATCGGGGTGGCGTACTGGGGATGGTGAAATTCGAGGTGCATGCCACGTCCCACATACTGCAGTTTGAGCATTGAGCCGCCCCAGGTAGAACCGGCAATGGCCACCTGAACCGGGTCGGGACAGAATTCCGGATGGCCAGAGAGCAGAGCATCGTTGCCGCCCAGCAGCACCGCCGTGTAGCAGTGATGCAGAGTTTGAATGTGAAGAATAGTGGAAGGCGGCAGATCGTGCAGGAAGACTCCCCCTTCGATTTCAGACTGGATGATGGCGTGGTTGACCTGGTCAGCGAGATTAGGGTGCGCGGCGAACATACTGGTACCCGAGTTAAAGGGTAATGTGTTTCGGGGAACTGGGCAAGGGTTGTTTGGAGACTTCTGGGAAACCTTAGTCGGATGCCCTTCGGGCGCTTGGGAGCGCCCACCCGGATCAACCTTACAGCGGCCGGGTCACGGAATCGTTGTGATCGAGCCTTTGTTCCCGACGAAGAGCGCTCCACCCGTGGGATAAGCGCTTACCGAGTTGAATTCGAGATTGGATTTCTTAAGAGGGCTGATGCGTGTGGGATTTTCGGGAAAACGGAAATCATAGATAAATCTATTTCCCACAAGAAAAAGGCGAACGTTAGCCCGAATGTCGCTTAACTTTCTGGCGTTCGGACCGCTCGCTTTGCGGTCATAGGCAACCGCGGAGTAATGAGACTGGGGGAAAATTTTAGATAGCCTCCAGGACTTACCGCCGTCGTTGGTGTAGGCCAGATTCGGGCCATCCTGGTCCGGATGTTTGTAGTCACCGCCGGCGATTACGCCGTGCTCGGGGTCGCGGAAGGCAATGGAGAAAATGCCGGCGGAATCGGGCCCATGGCTAATCGGGGTGTCGAAGGCTTGCCAGGTGTGGCCGCGGTCCGGGGAGTGGAAGACGCGAGCCACTTTCCCTCCCGTCGAGAACCAGACGTTCGGGTCTTCAGCTCCCAGAATCGCCAGGCAGGAATTGCTGGCGGCGAAGGCGCCTTCGCCTTCGAGCGCGGGCGGCAGTTCCGCTGGCGAAATCTCGCTCCAGGTCTGGCCGTCCGCGGTAGTCAGCAATTCAAATTTCAGGGCACCCGTTTGGTCGGGAATTGGGTCGCCCAGAACCATGCCGTGGGTTCGATCCCAGAAAACCATCGCATCGAAAAAGCCCTTGGGATTTGGATTGGTGAATTGAAGCTGCCAATGGCGGCCGGAGTCGGCGGTGTGATAAATGCGCGACTGATCGCCAGGGCCGGAGGACATGAGAAATGCCTCCTCGGCAGAGAAGGCCACGACGCCGCGAAAATCAAGGGATTCGGCGCCCGGAACCTGCTCGGGAATCCAGATGCGGCCGTCAGTGTTCCGAAGGTAGGTGCCGTGGGTGCCGGAGGCCCACGCAATAGTTCGCGAGACCGCGCTCACGCCGCGAAGATTTTCTTTGGTCCGGGAGAAGCGCGTTCGCGGGGCGGACTGCGCTAGGGCCGCCGCGACCAAGGTAAACATCAGGAAATAACGCATCGGGGAATTCTCGCAGAAATCGTGGTGTGGATGCTCGGCATCCCGGCTGATAAATCACACTCGCGCCCTGCGTCAGCCGCAATACCTCGTCCGGCGCTACTTGGCGGTAAACGGAGCGAAGGACGCCGCTTTGCCGAAGTAGATTCGGAGCGTGCACTTGTCGCCGTCGTGCGCGAAAGCTACCTCGAGAGCATCCGAAGGTTCACTTACCTGATCGGTCTCGACGACGGCACGAGCAATATCCTGCTTCTCGTCGTAGGCGGAGTGCGGCGCAACATTCTTGTTGACCACCAAAGTCCATTTATCTTTGCCCGGGATCGGGTAAACGCTGTAAGCCCCGGCCGGGATCGACGAACCAGCAAAGGTCAGCGGGGCGTCGGTAAAAAGCGTCATGGGAGAGCCACCCGGCGACCAGGGCTTGCCGTTCGGAACTCTCTCTTTGGTGGTGACCGGGTTGTAGCGGATGTAAACCTGGCGACCATCGTCCAGATTACAACTCGCGGTGGACTGGTCGGCCTGTTGTGCCCAGCACATGGCTGTAGCAGTGGCGAGAAACAAAATGTTGACGACGATGCAGGCGCGAAGCATGGGAGACCCTCTTGGCCAAAAGTGTAGCGCTGAAACGGTTTAAGGGGAAGAAAATTTCAAGCGCAATTTTTGAGTGCAATGGATCGCGGGCGGCCTTTGTGGGCTCCTGCGCGCCTTCGCCTCAACCGGGCTCTTCGGCCTGGCCGGCTGAAAGCGCTGGTCGCGCCCACTTGCGGTCCGTTCGTCGCTGGTCTTCGGTGATGTACTCAGGCGGGGGTGCGGTTGCTACCTTGAGTGGTCGAGTGCCGGGCAAGCAACGCCGGTACCGCGAGGACAAAACACTCATGGCGAAAGCGGGTAAGCTCAAAATTCTGTATGGCGAAGGCGATGCTGAGGTGCAAGGATCTACCGCCGCAGCGTTCGAAAAGGCCGGACACTCGGTCGAGACGGCCATTGGCCGGAAGGCAGTGGAGGCCGCGCTGAGCAAGTGCCCCTTCGATCTGGTTGTGCTGGGACCAACCCTTTCCAGAAACGACCGGCATCATCTGCCTTATATGGTGAAAAAGGCGCAGTCGGAAGTGAGCGTACTGGTCATGCACGCGGATGGCAGCCGGCACCCCTATGTGGATGCATGCACGGATACGGGTTCCAGCGTGGAAAACGTGCTGGCGCGGATCGAAAGCATGAAGATTGCAGGCATGATGCCCGCGGCGGCTGGAGCGGCTGCCGGAAGATAAAGCAACAACCGCGCCAAGTATCGGTACACAGGATCAAGCGCAAGAAGGAAGGGCGGCCTCTGAAGGCCGCTTCTTTTTTGGGGAGCGAGCAAGTCAGATCCGCATCGGAGAACCAACAATCGTACGAATCTAGTTCGTTAGCGAGTGGGATTTACTCCTTCCGGCGCGCCGATACGGTGGCTTGTTAGGCCTACCTGGGAAAGAAAGTGGAATTTCAGGAATGCGTCAACGGAGACGCCCGACGCGAACCCAGTTAGTCATAGTGAAACGCTCGAAGCGTTTCTTAGCTTCGCAACGCTGCCAAACGGCACAAATCTGGCCTCTGGCGCGGTCATAGTGGCTGCCGAGACCCGAAATCCACCTCCGGGACTTTATTTTCGTTGGACTCTCTATCTCGCACCCTTACAGGCGAAGAGCCGGGGGGTACGACTGTGCGCATCCGAGTTTCAGGGTAGAGTCCGGCGGGCAGTCTTGCCCGCAGCCGGCGTGTAGTCTGCGGGGTAGAGCACCACGCAGCGATTGAAGCCCTCGCCATCACTCTCGGTGCGCAGGTCGGTTTGGTCACGCAGCGCGAGGTGTACGATGCGGCGTTCGCGCGAGGACATGGGAGCGAAGTGGAACGGTGTGCCGGTCTGCCGGACTTTGTCGGCGGCAACGCTGGCGGCCATCCGCAGCTCCTGAAAGCGTATGGAGCGCTGGTTCTTGCAATCGAATGAAATCTTTTCGTGCTCGGCCGAGGGCAGGTGCAGGATTTCGAGGGCAAGCAATTCCAGAGCGCGCAGCAGCTCGGCCCCGCGATCCAGCAGAAGCGCAGAATCGGGCCCGGAGAAGTCGACAAAGACCTCCGGCTTCTCCCATTCGCTCTGCGGAGGCGGATCGACAATGATGCGGTACTTGAGATGAAGTCCGCCGTCAGTGACGACAGTCTGCAGAAATTCGTTGATTTTGTTGGCGGCGGCTAGTTTATCCATAGAACGATCTCGGCTGTTAGCTCCTGGCCTTTCGCTTGAACCTCAGATCACAAAGCGACACAAAGGTTCGCGAAGAAAACCTCAGCAAAATTAAAATCCTATCCAACACCGGCTCTTTGACGCTCAAGCCAACTGCTGAAGGCCAAGAGCCAATAGCTTCACTTGTCTTTCTTGCGAGCTCGTTTTTCCATCATCTCGCGCATTTCGCGGCCCAGTTTGGTTCGGTTCATGATGGCTTGCTGGGCAATCGAAATCAAATTGGTCTCGGCATAATAAAGGTTCAATCCCGCCTGCAGGTTGAAAAATATGAAGCCCATAAACAAGGGCATCATCCAGTTCATCATTTTCTGTTGCGACGGATCCATTCCGGCTTGCGGGGTCATGCGCTGCATGGCGAACATGCTGATCACCATCATGATAGGGAGCAGGAAATAAGGGTCGCGCGCCGAGAGATCGGTGATCCAAAGCCAGTGCGCGTGTCGCAAATCGAGGGCGACGCCCAACATGCGGTAGTAGGCAATCAGGAATGGAAATTGAATCAGCATCGGCAGACAGCCGCCGGCGGGATTTACGCCTTCCTTTTTATAGAGGCCGCTGATCTCTTCGTTCATGGCGGCTTTGCGGGGATCGCGCAGACTGTACTTCTTGTATTTTTCCTGAATCGACTTGATTTGCGGCGCGACGCGTTGCATCTTCAGCATCGACTTCATCTGCGTAATTCGCAGCGGCAGCAGCGCAACCGTAATGATCAGGGTCTGAACGACGATGGCCCATCCCCAGTTGGGAACGATGTGTTTGTAGGTCCACTTGAGCCACAAAAACAGTGGGCGGGCCAGAATACCCCACCAGCCGAAGTCCACAATGCCGCGCAGATCGGGGTTGTCGCTCTTTATGGTGGGAACGGAAACCGCATCGAGCACCGCCAGTTCCTTGGGACCAACAAACATGCGCTCCGTCGTAGGACCGTGAACATCGCCCACGGCCGCGCCCAGAACTTCCGCCTTGGCACTCTCACTGGAGCCAGGCTTCGATGGAACCTCCATGGAATTCCGCAGCTCGACCAGGGCGGCGGAAGCGGGATCGTTCGGGATAAAAATCGCGGTGAAATATTGATCGCCCGTTCCAGCCCATTCGAAGGGCCCTCTCAGGGTCTTGCCACCACTGATGTTCTTGACCGCCAGTCGCGACACAAAGCTGGGAAAGACAAATGCCGTCTTTTCGGTGGACGCGTCGTTGTGATAGTCGATGTGCGCCGCGGCGTAGGAAGCAGGTGAAAGTTCATCGCCGAAGCCGGCGGGCCATGCCGGCGCGGCAAAAACTTCGGCGCCTTTGTAGACCACCGAGGTTTCGACCTGCAGCACATAGGTGTGGTCGAAGCGGAAAGTCTTGCGGATCACCAGATCCTGGTCGGCATATTCGAAGGTCACCTGGGCTGGGGCCGAGAGATCGCCCTGACTCGAGGGCACGTAGAGCACTGAGTTGAGGCGGTCACGCAGAGCTTCGTCATAAGTCCACAGAGAAAGCGGGTAGCCGAACTTTGCCGTGGCGGCTGGATTGACAAGATCGAGGCGTCCATTCTGAGTGTCATTGTCGAACTTTTTCAGAATCCAGGATTTAACCTGTGCGCCGCGGTTGGTGAAGGTGATGCGGTAGAGATCGTTCTCGATGACGGTCTCAGTTTCAGCGGAAGCCTGTTTGGCGATTGCCGCGGATTTCGCCGGCGCCGGTGCAACAACTTGCACAGGCGCGGCAGGTGCAGGATTTGATGGCGCAGGAACCATTTGCTTCTGCTGCTGCTGCGCTGGAGTCGCCTGCGGCATGTATTTCTTCAGCAAGGGCTCGAAGACGATGAGGACGACGAAGGTCAGCAGAAAGACAAGCAGAAGCCGGCGCTCGGCGCCTGGTTCCTGATGAGGATTTTGAAAGTCGGGCAAAGTTTGATTACCGTATCAAGTTCTGGGGGCGCACACCATGTCGCCCTTCTTCGGGGAATGTTTTTCCGGCCTCACCACGGGATCGTAGCCGCTGCCGCCGAAAGGATGACAGCGCAGGATGCGTACAAGCGCCATCCAACCACCGCGCACCACGCCGTAGCGTTCGACCGCATCCATCGCATATTCGGAACAGGTCGGCAGGTAGCGGCAAGCGGGAGGCAACAGCGGCGAGATCGCCCTTTTGTAAAACCGCAGCACGTGCAGCGTGACGAATTTGGCGTACTGATTCAAGATCGACTTTCGCTTTTCGGCTGCCTTGCGGCAAGCCTGTTGCCTGACGCATTCCCTGGGATTTTCGGCGCCAGCTTTTCTGCAATCACGGCGAAAGCCCGGCTGACTTCATTGACTACTGCCAGAAAATCATTGGTCAGCAGCGACTTTTTTGGGTTGATCACCACGTCTGCCGCAACTGCGGCCAAAGGCCACGACCTGCGAACCGCTTCCCGCAGGCGGCGCTTCATGCGATTACGCTGGACCGCGTCGCCCAGGGCTCGACTCACGGTGAATCCCACGCGCAAACCACGCATTCTCAAATCACGCTGCTCCGACTTTCTCTGCGCGAGTTTCGCACGGACTCCGGTTTTTACTTCTAAATCCATCTCGCAACGCGGCCAATAAAAAACAGTCATCGAGGAAGAAAAGTGGCGGCGCCCCTGTTTATATACGCGCTCGAAATCCGCATGTCGCAAAAGCCGCGAGCTGCGGGGAAAGCGGGCTGCCTTCGGTGGCGACATGGCAAAGTTCGGCGGAGTTGCCAGCGTTGCATTCGCCATAACCCCTTGGTGCAGCGGTGAATGGCTGAGAATCTCGACCGTGAAAGTGAGCGGCACCAGAAACGCTACTCGCGGAATCCGGGCTTTACCGAGACCCGCTTGCGCCCTTTGGCGCGCCGGCGGGAAATCACCTTCTTGCCGCCCTGGGTCTTCATGCGCGTGCGAAAGCCATGCTTCTTGCTTCGCTTGCGCCGGTTGGGTTGGAATGTACGCTTGGGCATGAAAAATAGCTGCTCCTGATTCCGTCTGCAATGTTAGGGCAAACGATGAGTATAAATGAGGGAACGGTGTGAGGGCAAAGGGAGCACGTTTTTCTGGCCAGCTTTTTCGGGCTTTAACTCCGCAGTCGTACTCGCGTTTCTGTCGCGCTGGCAGGCTTCGATGAAAAGTTCAGCCGATTCTTGCATCATTCGCGTTGCAGTTACATACTCGACACTTGACAGGCGCGCGGCGCGGGGTTCCGAATATGCGTGCGCGAAAAAATCGTGCGAAGATTTTCGCTGCGACGAAAAAATTTGTGCTACTATGCCGCACGGTCGGCTTTGAAATTCTCGGGTAACTTTGACAACCGCGCGCACAGACAAGTGGCGCACTCCGCAGTACACTAAGAGTTCCATCAGCGAGCAAGTAAACAGCACTTTTGAACAGGCGCCCTCAAGCCAGCCGCCGGGACGCCACGGCGGGTATTTCATAATTATGTCAGCTCAAGGAACCACCCTTTCCCCCAATCCGTGGATGCGCATCCTGGATGCGCTGGAAAAAAAGATCAACCGCCACTCCTACGACACCTGGTTAAAGCCCACCCGTTACAGCCACTCCAGCGGGGGAATCCTGTTTGTGCGGGTGCCCACGGCGGAGTTCCGTCACGCCGGCGACAAGTACGCCGACCTCATCCAGGAGGCAATCGACAATCTGGGTTTGGATTTTAACGACGTCAAGTTCGTGACCCCGGACGACGATCCGGCGGCGACCGCGGTGCGGCACAACGGCGGTCTCTCGGCCCCGCCGGCGACCTCGGCTCCGGCCCAGGCACGGTTTGACTGGGATGGCGCGGCGCAACTGAATCCGCGCTACACCTTTGACGCGTTTGTCATCGGCTCCGGCAATCAGTTCGCACACGCGGCTTGCCAGGCCGTGGCCGAGCGTCCTTCGAAAGCCTACAACCCGTTGTTCTTGTATGGCGGCGTCGGCATGGGCAAAACCCACCTGATGCAGGCCATCGGGCATGAAGTGAAGCGGCGGCAGCCGCAGGCGGCCATCTGTTATGTATCGAGCGAGAAGTTTACCAACGACATGATCAACTCGCTGCGCTACGACAAGATGACCACCTTCCGCGATAAGTTCCGCGGCGTCGACGTGCTGTTGATCGACGATATCCAATTCCTGGCGGGCAAGGAACGCACGCAGGAAGAGTTCTTCCATACCTTCAACGCGCTGCACGACACCATGAAGCAGATCGTGATCGCCAGTGATCGCTCCCCGAAGGAGTTGGCCGAGATCGAAGACCGGCTGCGCAGCCGCTTCGAGTGGGGTTTGATTGCCGATATTCAGCCGCCCGATCTCGAAACCAAAGTGGCCATCCTGCAGAAAAAAGCGGAGCAGGAGAAGGTCACGCTGCCCACCGATGTCGCGCTCTACGTGGCGCAGAATATTCGCTCGAATGTGCGCGAACTGGAAGGCGCGCTGATCCGTTTGGTGGCGCACTCATCGCTGATCGGGGCCGAGATCACCCTGCCTTACGCTCAGCAGGTGCTGAAGAATTTTATCGATTCGCAAGCCCGCAAAGTCACGATCGAGTCAATCCAGAAAATGGTGGCTGAACAATTTGGGCTGCGCCTGGTGGAAATCAAAGCGAAGGACAATTCGCGGGCCATTGTTTATCCGCGGCAGATTGCGATGTATCTGGCGAAACAAATGACCGAAGCTTCGCTGCCCGAGATTGGCCGCCAATTCGGAGGCAAGCACCATACCACCGTCCTGCATTCGGTCGAGAAAATCGAAGAGGTTCGCAAGAACGACAAAGATTTGAACAGGCTGCTGAACAAGTTGACCGAGCAATTGGGCGGATAATTGGCAGCGATTCGGTGTTTTGCACGGAGCGGCGCAGTCTTCCTTTGTTCAGCCTGTGAACTGGATGTGGAAGCTGTGCAGGCGTGAGTGGAAATGGCAAAAGCGGAAATCTTCTCCCCTGGCTTCGCCGAGTTGAAGACCGATTTCTCACACGAAGGGTGTTGGGGAAGGCAGTGAGAATAGGCGGGTTGCTATAGTTTTCCACTTCTCCGCGACACCTACTGTTACTACTGGTTTTATAGGTTTTGTATTTGGTATAAGGGAAGTAATAAAAGTAGCACGCGGCAGGGGAGAATAAAGTCTATGCCGGTGGAAGCGGCGATTGCAGCGGGGACGGCGGTGGGAACGATGGAGATCACGGTCAGCAAGGCTGAGCTGCTGCGAGAGTTGACTGCCACGCAGGGTGTGGTCGAGCGCAAGACCACGATCCCGATTCTTTCCAATTATTTATTTGAGGCTGCCGAAGGAAAACTGTCGCTGACGGCCACTGATCTTGATCTGAGCCTGCGAACCTCGTGCAATGCCAAAGTGAAAAAAGAAGGTTCGTGCACCATTCCCGCGCGCAAACTGCATGACTATGTAAAACTGCTGCCCGACGCCGATATCACCATCAAGTTGCTGGAGAATCATTGGGTCAGCATCCGCTGTGGGCGTTCGAATACGAAGATGGTGGGGATGGCAAAATCGAACTTCCCCAGCCTGCCCGCGTTCCCAACGGCGGGCGTAGTCAAGATTCCCGGTCAGGTTTTGCGCGGGCTGATTGCGCGGACAGGGTTTGCCATATCGAGCGAAGAGTCGCGCTACACGCTGAATGGCGCGCTGATGCTGCTGAAGCCTGAGTCCATCACCATGGTGGCAACCGATGGCCATCGCCTGGCGCACTGCGAGCGCAGCGGTGAGAAATTCGAAGGCGTCTCCGGCGAGATGAAGACTCTGGTGCCGAAGAAAGCCATGGACGAACTGAAGTCGCTGCTGGATTCAACCGACGCGGAGACGGTCGAGTTCGCCAAGGACGAATCCACGTTATTTTTCCGCATCGGATCGCGTCTGCTGACCTCGCGGCAACTCACCGGCCAATTCCCAAATTTCGAAGCCGTGCTGCCCAAAGACAACACCAAGAGCATTACGCTGAACAGTGACGATTTGAATTCAGCAATCCTGCGCGTGGCGCAGTTCGCCGATGAACGCTCGCGCGCGGTGCGATTGAAGCTGGAAAAGGGCGAAGTGAAACTTTCGGCCTCGTCGACGGAAGCGGGCGAATCCGAAGATTCCATTGAAGCGCCCTATGACGGTGAAGTATTGACTATCGGCTTCAACGCGCAGTATCTGGTCGACTTTCTCAAGGCCGCCGGCACCGACGAGGTGCGCCTCGAGTTGAAGGATTCGCAATCCGCCGGCCAGTTGCGCCCAGCCGAGGGCGACGACTACAAGTACCGCTACATCGTGATGCCCATGCGGATTTGAGACGAGCCTTCCTTTTTACAAACCTGCGACGACAGCCTGCCGTTTCGCGACCTTGACCTGCGGCCCCTCCTGTCATAACATTTGCGGCCAATCCTTATGGAGGCATTATGCTCGACGGATTCAAAAAGTTCATCCTGCGCGGCAATGTGGTCGATATGGCGGTCGGGGTGGTCATTGGCGCGGCCTTTGCGTCTGTGGTTGGAGCCTTCACCAAGGACTTGCTCACGCCTTTGATCACCGCTCTGACGGGTGGGAAGCAGCAATTCTCCGCAATTACCTTCCACATTCGCACCAGCGAGTTCAACGTGGGGGACTTCGTCAACGCGGCCATCTCCTTCGTGCTGGTGGCAGCGGCGGTGTACTTTTTTGTGGTATTGCCGATCAACGCCCTGGTGGCTCGCATGAACCGCGGCGAGAAGCCGCCTGATCCGACTACCAAGAAATGTCCAGAGTGCCTGAGCGAGATTCCGATTGAAGCGCGGCGCTGCTCGCACTGCACGCAGCCAGTGGTCGGCCGGGCGGCATAGTTTTTTGCCCGGTCGAAGTTCACTCCCTCGGTTACCATGGAGGGGATGAATTTTCGCGGTTCGAGAGTTCTTTCAGCGTTCTGCCCCATCAAGGCCGTCACGATCGCGATGGCGGCATGTTTCTTCCTGTTTCACGCGTCTGCGCAAGATTCTTCGTCTTCGTTAAATGCCAAAGCGCAATCCCATACCTCAAGAACACGCTCGGCGCAGCCTTCCATGGACGCCGGAGTCGTCACGGCCGGGGTTTATCGTGACCCGACCCTTGGATTTACCTGCAAGATTCCCTCGGCGTGGGTAGTGCGAACCGAGGAATTGAATGCGCGGGATGATCCTCCAGCGAAAGGCGATCCGGGCGCGAAAACGAACACGGATAAACCCCGGGCCGTCACCGCTCCCCGGGTATTACTGGCGGCGTTTTCCCGGCCGCCAGAGGCGCGAGGGGAAGATGTGAACGCGTCAATCTTAATTGCCGCGGAGAGTGTGACCGCATATCCGGGTTTGAAGGACGCCGCACAATATTTCGGTCCCCTGACCGAAGTCGCGCAGGCGCAGGGCTTTGAAGTAGTGGAGGATCCTTACGAGTTTGCAGTCGGGGGCAAGACGCTGGTCCGCGGAGATTTTCAGAAGGATGTCGGGACCCGGATGATGCTGCAATCGACACTGGTCATTCTGGCGCGTGGGTATGCGGTGTCATTTACATTTATTGGCGGAACCGAGGATGATGTCGAAGAGTTGGTGGGCGGACTAAGTTTTGGAAGCGTCGCGAAACCTACTCGCTAACACACCTTCAAAGCCTAGTCACCTCGAAAGCGTAGTCACGTCAGCCACCCGAAAGCCTAGCTACCACGAAAGCTTTGCTACCACGAAAGCTCTGTCACCCCGAAAGCCTTGTCATCCCGAACGAAGTGAGGGATCTTGGTTTCCCCCGCAATCGCCAACGACCTTGCCCTTAATAGCCGACCTTCGCGCCCAGCAGGAGCCTGATCAGTCCAGAGGCTCGGGCTGCAGCGCAATGTTGGTTTCGCCGGCGGCTTTTTTGGCCGCATATTTCTTCATCCATGCCTCCCAGCTCTTGCCAGCGGCGGTGTCGCGGCCGGTGAAGGCCAGCGCGGCGATATCGGCGTAGGAGATGGCGACTTTTTCATTCGAATTCTTCGGATATAGGCGGACAACAGAATCTTTCAGCGTGGCCCCAGGGCGGCGATCAAAGAGATAGCCTTCGATTTTCGATCCGTCTTTGCGGGTAATGGTGACGTCGCCGCGATAGTCGAAGGCTTTTTCGAGGGCGAGGCGGATTTCTTCGTCGCTCGCCAGTTGCGGGATCCAGCCCTCGAGCTGTTCGTGCGCGGTACCAGGCGCAACTTCGAGCGCATCAGGATTGGCGTGAGGCACAGCTTGCGCAGCTTCGTGGTCGACGTGGCCGGAGGCTTTCCCTGTCATGGCTCAGGCGCGGGTTTCCTGCAGAGAGTCATTGCTGGCGGCGATTTGCACCAGAGGATGCACCGGCGCCTGATGTTCATCCAGCAGCCGCAGCGCTTCTTCGTCGCGATAGGTCGAGAACAGAGTTGCCTTCACCGTGGCCAGGAATCCCCCGAGCGAGCTGAACGTGGCATTCACCGCCGAGGCTTCGTAGCCGCTATGCACCATGCAATTGGCGCAGGCAGGATTGCCGGATTCAGTGCCGTAATTGCTCCAGTTCGTGGTCGAGAGCAGTTCGGCGAAAGTCTCAGCGTAGCCGTCCTGCAGCAGATAGCAGGGCTTCTGCCATCCGAAGATGTTGTACGTGGGCATGCCCCAGGGAGTGCAGGGATACGTTCGCTTGCCCATCAGAAATTCCAGGAACAGCGGCGACAGATTGAACTTCCAGTTCTTCTCGCGGTTCGAAAGGATCGCGCGGAACATGCGGCGGGTGCGGGCGCGGCCGAGGAAATGTTTTTGGTCGGGCGCCTTGTCGTAAGAATATCCGGGCGAGAGCATCATGCCCTCGAGGCCGAGCTCCATCATGTCATCGAAGAAAGCGCGTACGGATTTGGGATCGGCGCCATCGAACAGCGTGGTGTTCGTCGTTACCCGGAAGCCTCGGCCGAGAGCTTCGCGAATGGCTTCCACCGCGATGTCGTAGCCGCCCTCACGGCAGACGGCCAGATCATGCTCTTCGCGCTGGCCGTCGAGGTGGACGCTGAAGGTCAAATACTTGCTCGGCTTGAAGAGATTGATCTTCTCTTTCAGCAGCAGAGCGTTGGTGCAGAGATAAATATATTTCTTGCGCGCGACCAGCCCCTCGACGATCTCGGCGATCTGGGGGTGCATCAGCGGCTCGCCGCCAGGGATCGAGACCATAGGAGCGCCGCATTCGTCGACCGCACGGAAACACTCTTCGGGGGTGAGATCTTTCTTCAGGATGTGGGCTGGGTACTGAATCTTGCCGCATCCGGCGCAGGCCAAGTTGCAGCGGAACAGAGGCTCCAGCATGAGCACGAGCGGATACTGCTTCCGGCCGGCAAGCTTCTGCCGCAGGACATAGCTCGTTACAGTCCACATCTGTGAAACGGGAACCGCCATTCTGGATGGTAACTCCTGTGCCCTTATTTTAGCAGGGATGAGCTATTGGATGGCGGCGAAGCGGAAGAGGTGCCGGAAAATGAAACTTACGTCTTCAGGACGCGCCCTTCAGGGAAAGGGCCACCTCGATGCGGCCCGGCGGTCGCTTGATGTCGATCGTGACCGCTGCGGTTCGATCGGTCAAATTAAATTGACCGTCGAATTGTATGAGGAGTTGCTCCGCTGGTCTATCGATCGGTTTTGCACCGTTGCCATTTAGGGTGGCTGCGCTTATCTTGTAGCCTTTGTATTCGAAACCAAAGCCCAGCTTGACACAAAGCAGATACAGCATTTCGGCGTTCGGCCTTGGACGCGTGCCCTTTGGGGAGTCGTGACAATATGTATTTATCCGGGCTCTTCCCTGATTTCCCAATCCCATCGTCTTTGCGGCATTGCTTTGAGTCAGCCGCTTGCTTCGAAGGAACTGCTCCAAGGCATTTCCAAACGCTCGGGCAAAGTCCTCGGAATTGCCAATCCGTTCCATGTTGGTCAATTATATTTGACAGATTCACGGGTTCGTCAAATATAATTGATCAGCTTTTGAGGGGCTGACAATGGCTGCCGTGACCGAGGAGATGGTAATCGACCGGGTGGATGCGCACGACAAGCCAATCGGCGTGATCCATAGAGAAGAGGTCTTCAGTAAACGAGCCAACTTCCGCGTCGCCCACGATCTTGTTTTCAACTCACGCGCTGAACTCCTGATTCAGCAGTTGTCGAACACTCGTACGCGTCACCCTGGCGATTGGGGTTCGTCGGTCGCCGCCTATCTTTTTGCAGGAGAGTCATACCAGGCTGCGGCCGAGAGGCGACTCGCTGAGGAACTGGGTGTTTCGGGCATTCGGCTGAACTACATTGGTAAGACATCAATGGTTGATCAGGGGGTTGAGAAGTTCATCGGCTGTTCACCGCGATTAGCGACGGCCCCTTTGCGTTCGACAGGCGTCACATCGAGAGAATAGAGTTCCTCCCAATACGTGTGATTCACGAACTTCAGAGTGCGAGATCGCGCAAATTCACGCCAACGTTCTTGCGAGTCCTAAGCTTTTACGAGAGTAGAATGTAATGCGTGCGCGAGGGAGACCGTGGCTGGACCGCTCTCAAACGAGCAATCGCCTTCGCTCTATAAAATCGCTCTCGAGGAATATCGTTTTCAAGTTAAGCTCAACTGGGACCGGACAACATACCACCTAACGCTCAGCACTGGCCTTATCGCCATCGCCGCGGGCTTATTGAAGTTGGGACCAGCCTCGGCTGTCAACCTAGTAGTGGCAGGCATCTTCTTCATCGGAATGTGTGTCTCCGCAATAGGCATTAAGACGATCCGAAAGGGCCATCAATACTATCGTCACACCATAGTAAAGAAAACACTCCTAGAAGATCAGCTCGGCCTGAACAAACCACTTGATGGCTATCCGGCTAAGCCTACGCTGGCCGTCGGGACGACGGTTGGTCAGAACGAGCACCTTCAGATTCTTAACAACACTCAAGCGTGGTTGAGGCGTCCTCACAGGTTTTCCAGCATCACTTCTTGCATCGTTGCGATCTTGATCGTGTTTCTGCTAGCCAACGCGGCGGGCGTAGCCGGGTCTCTCTGGATTTTTCGCCATCCTGGCGCGATCCCTGCGTCTTCGAAGACTGTTCATTAGGGGCAAAGCGGAGGCATCCACAGTTGTCTGCTAACTGAGTCGATTCTGGGTGGCTAGAGGGTCGAAAAACTGACGCTTTCGTGGTATAATTTCAATAGTCGCCAACGAACCTAAGTATAAGACATTTCAATAACTTGAAGTCGGTTCGCTGGGCCCGTTTGTGGTCCGGGCGAGTCCAGTTCTGAGAGAAAGCCGGGGCATGCTCCCGCGGAGCGGAATGGCCACCAAAGAGATCAATACTCCCATCACCGAAACTAAAACAAAAAACGGAATTGTGACGCCGATCACTGGAAGTAACGGCGGCAACAATGATTACACGGCTGACTCGATCAAAGTGCTCAGCGGGATGGAACACGTGCGCAAGCGTCCCGCCATGTACATCGGCTCGACGGGTGAAGTCGGGTTGCATCACTTGGTGTATGAGGTGG
Organism: uncultured Acidobacteriota bacterium; assembly: GCA_963756015.1. Taxonomy (GTDB): domain Bacteria; phylum Acidobacteriota; class Terriglobia; order Terriglobales; family Acidobacteriaceae; genus Sulfotelmatobacter. Next base: position 3,022,330 of record CAVWMB010000006.1, on the reverse strand, counting down.
TCGACAACTCGGTCGACGAAGCCCTCGCCGGCTTTGCCACGGAAATCAAAGTGACGGTTCACATCGACAACTCGGTCACTGTGGTGGATGACGGGCGCGGAATTCCAATCGATGACATGGAGATCGACGGCGAGAAAGTGTCCGCGGCTCAGGTTGTGATGACCACGTTGAATGCGGGCGGGAAATTTGATTCGTCGAGCTACAAGGTTTCGGGCGGATTGCACGGCGTGGGCGTTTCCGTGGTCAACGCGCTCAGCGAAGAACTGGATCTGGAAATTTGGCGCGATGGCTTTACCTGGGAACAGAGCTACTCCAAAGGCGAGCCCAAAGGGAAGTTGAAAAAGACCGGCGCCAGCAAGCACCGCGGGACCAAGGTTCACTTCCTGCCGGATCGCACCATCTTTACCGCGTCCTCGGAATACAACTTTGACACGCTGGCGCAGCGGCTGCGCGAACTGGCGTTCCTGAACAAAGGCCTGGCGATCACCCTCACCGATGAGCGCTCCACCGACGCGAAGACCGGCGGGGCCAAGCACTCGGAGTTCAAATACAACGGTGGCATCGCCGAGTTTATCAAGCATTTGAACCGGGGCAAGCAGGTGCTGCACGACAAACCCATCTACATGGAAGCGGAGCGCAGCGGCGTGGCCATGGAGATTGGCCTGCAATACAACGACGGCTATTCCGAATCAGTATTCTCGTTCGCGAATAATATCAACACGGTGGATGGAGGTACGCACCTCTCCGGCTTTCGCATGGCTCTGACCCGCACCATCAATTATGCCGGGCAGCAGATGGGCTTGTTCAAAGACGTCAAGGAAAATCTGACTGGCGACGATGTGCGTGAAGGCCTAGTCGCCGTCATCTCCGTGAAGCTGCCGCAGCCCCAGTTCGAAGGGCAGACCAAGGGCAAGCTGAATTCCGATATTGCGGGCATCGTGCAGGCGTTCGTCAACGAGCGATTGGGCGCGTTCTTCGAGCAGAACTCGCCGGTGGCGAAGAAGATTATCAACAAGGCGGTGGACGCAGCGCGGGCGCGCGAGGCGGCCCGCAAGGCGCGGGATTTGACGCGGCGCAAAGGTGCGCTGGATTCCGGAGGGCTGCCGGGCAAGCTCGCGGACTGCTCGGAGCGCGATCCAAATCGCTGCGAGCTGTTCCTGGTGGAAGGCGAGTCCGCAGGCGGAACTGCCAAGCAGGGACGCGACCGGCGCTTTCAGGCGATCCTGCCGCTCAAGGGAAAAATTCTCAACGTAGAAAAGGCCCGTTACGACAAGATGCTGGCGCACGAGGAAATTCGCGCCATGATCACGGCGCTGGGCACCGGCATTGCGAAAGACGACTTCGATCCCACAAAAGTGCGCTACGGCAAGATTATTTTGATGACCGACGCCGACGTGGACGGAAGCCACATCCGCACCCTGCTGCTGACCTTCTTCTTCCGCCATATGCAGGAGCTGATCAAGCGCGGCAACGTTTTTATTGCGCAGCCGCCGCTGTATTCCATCAAGAAGGGCAAGTCGATGCAGTACATCAAAGACGATGACGCTTTCGACAAAGTGATGCTGAAGCGAGCCGCCGACGGGCTGATCGTGCGGTATGGCGAGGGCGCGGCCAAGCTCGAGGGCGCGAATTTGACGCGCTTCATGAGCGTGCTGAAGGAGTATCTCAATTTCTTCGACAAGGTAAACAAGCGGCTGCGCGACGAGAGCGTGACCGAGCTTCTGCCCCGGCTGGATTTCTCGAAGCACGCGGATTTCGAAGGCGACAAAAAGACTCTACCGAAGAAAATTGAGAAGCTGGAGAAGGAACTGAAGCGGCTGCAGAAAGACCGGAAGTTCAAGAGCGTCGACTCAAGATTTGACGAAGAGCACAACCTGTGGGAAGTGAGCTTCGTAAGCTCGCAGGGGTCGGAGCATGTGATCAGCTGGGAGCTGGCTTCCAGCGCGGAATGCCGGCAATTGATTTCGAAATTCAAGCAGATCGAGCCCTACTTGGAACCACCCTTCGTGGTGGAAGCGATCAGCAAGGCCAGCGCCGCCGGAAGTAATGGAGACGAGGTAGACGACGAGGAAGCGGCCGATACGGACGAAAAGGCCGGCAAAAAAGCGGCCAAGGCTGTGGCCAAACACAAAGCCGTAATCGAGCCGGTGGAAAAAACAACGGCGCGCGAACTGTTTGAATACGTCAAGAAAGAAGGCAGCCGCGGCTACGACGTGCAGCGCTACAAAGGTCTGGGCGAGATGACGGCACCGCAGTTGTGGGAGACCACCATGGACCCGGAGCGCCGCACTCTGCTCTCAGTAAAGCTGGAAGACATTGCCGAGTGCGAGACCATCTTTACTACGCTGATGGGCGAAGATGTGGAAGCGCGGCGGAAGTTTATTGAAGAGAATGCGCTGGATGTGAAGAATTTGGATATCTGAGAATTACTTCGCCACCGATTTGCAATGAATAGAAAAAAAGGCGGCCTTCAGGCTGCCTCTTTTATTGCAGTCCTGCGCCACGACACCAGCGTAGTTCCCAGCGCCATCAGCGTTATCAACGAGATTGTTCCCAGGGAGATGACGCAGTAGATGCACCAGACGCCGAGAATGTCCTTTTCGATGTGAGCGAGGTAAAGAGAAAATCCTAATCCCAACAGCGCGGCTGCGAGTAGCGCGCGCCAGGCTCGGCGCCAGGCGAGGGCAGCGATCAGGAAATATCCCGCGATGCCGAGGACGGCGACGGGAATTCCGGTTCCTTTGATAACTGCGTAGGGGCTGTGGTTGACGATGCCGCAGTCCCAGCGCTCGTTGATGCTGCAGGGCGAATCGCCTTCGGTGCGGTAATGCTCACGCAAGGCGAGAGCGGAGACGATCATCCCGAACGCCGCCAGCACGATCAACAGATACTTCATAGATTTCTCCCACCGAAAATTTCTCGCGTTCTCGCTCCGGTCAGCCCTGGGAATGCGCAGCGGCAATGTCTTGCAGCAGGTCGGCAGCCTGCCAGTCGGCGCCGTGATACCACCGGACAATCTTTCCATCGGAAGAAATGACGGCGGTGCTGAGCGAATGGGTAATCAGTCCGCCTTCTTCTTTGTAGGTCAAAGCGAAGTAATCGGCGAACTCCGGAAGTTCGGTTTTCGGAATCGCCGCGAATTCCCAGTGGGCAAACAGCGCGGGATCTTTGCTTCCGGCAGAAGAGAAGCCATAGGTGCGCAGAACCTTGGGCGTGTCGTGAGCGGGATCGAAGCTGATGCTGAGCAGATGAGTCTTGCCGTAGCGCGCGGGATCGGCCCTGACCTGGCGGTCGATGGCGGCGAACTCATGACTGACGCGCGGACAGTAGTCGGGAAAGGGGCAGCGGGTGTAAATGAGGGTAATCAGCAGCGTCTGACCGCGATACTGGCGCAGCGAGATGCGCTTTCCATTTTGGTTGATAAGCTTGAAGTCCGGCACCTCGTCGCCGGGGCCGGGAATGTGCAGGCTGGATGTGGGCTTGGCGGCGGGAGTTTGCGAGTGCCCCGTAACTTTCACATTTTCCAGCCAGTATTTATCGGGCTCGACGACAACATCGGCGGTAATGGTGTCGCCGGGTTGCAGTTGGCTGAGCGTAGACGCAGGTTTAATGGCGTAGGGCATGGTCATTGCGTCCATGAAGCCAGCAATGGGCTGGTTGTCGACGTTGGCGGTTCCGGCATTCCGGTCCACGCTGACGACTGTTCCCGTAAGCGAGTAGCGTTTGGCGGCGGGAGGTGATTTAGCGCGATTACAGGCGGCGCACAAAACGAGCAGCGCGCACAGCCAGAGGAGCGCAAGCCGGGACGATAAACGGATTGGGATATTCACAGTCGCTCTTTCGAATTGTCTCAAATGATGGCCTCTTTTCAGTAGTGAAAGCGGTAACGAAATTCCAAATAGATTTCTCGGGGATTGTTCCAGTGATATCCGCCGAAAGTGAGGCTGTTGTCATACTCCACGCGGCGGTTGGCCACGTTGAGTGCGGTAAGAGACGCGGTGAAACGCTCTCCGAAGTCTTTGCCGAGCGACAGGTCGAAAGTGGTGTGCTGCGGAAGGTAATTGCCTGGGTAAGGGGCGCCGGGGAAAGCATTGCTGAAGCCGGAGCCGTAGTAAACGTTGGTGGAGACGAACGCGTGGCGGGGCAGGCTGACATCCCCGCCGAGGTTCAGTGTGTTGCGCTGGTCGTGGTCAAGTGGGGTCAATTCAGGAGAAAACGAAAAGTCTGTGAGACCCCCAGTGATGGTGCCGGCGCCTTCGGCGATCTGGTTGGAGTAGGCGAGGTGCACCTGACCACGGTGAGCGAAGCGGGGTGAGCGCAGCGTGAGTTCCCAGCCGCGAATGAGCGCGTGGGAAACGGCGATTGGAAAGAAGATGCTGGAAGCGCCGATGTTGTTGTGGTCGAGAAAATTCTGGACATCGGTCTTGAAGGTATCGGCGTCGACGATCCATCCCCGGTAAGGGATGGCCACGCCGAATTGATGCTCTTCGTCGCGTTCACCGGGAAGCGTGCCGAATCCGAGGCCTTGTTGCCCGGTGTAGTTGACAAGGGCCGGGCCGGAGACGGTTTCGATCGGCGGGGCCTGATAGTAGTGACCGTAAAAAGCGCGAAAGGTCCAGCGCAGCTTAGGAACGGTGGCGGTTACGCCGAAGCGGGGGCTGATTGCGGACTCGGAGATGGGGGGCGCCGTCGAAGTGACGGCGAAGTTGCCTTCGGAAAATCGCGTGGGCCTCATGCCAGCCGAAAGCGTAATCCAGGGAATGGGGGTGAATTTTTCGTCGATGTAAAAGGCCTGGAGATTGGCGTTGGGGTGCTCGATGTCATTGATGGCGGGGTTCCCGCTGCCATCGTTGAAGAGTGCGCCAAACAGCTGGTTATCGCTCTGGTAAAAGCTGATGAAACCCACTTGCAGATCGTTTTTTTTGTAGTTCGCAGCCAGGCTGGCTTGACCTCCCGCATAGGCGGACGTGCGATCTTCCGTGGTAGCGATGGGAACGTCGTTGGGACTGCTGTCGTAGTCGCCGCTGTTGTAGTGGTAGAAGGGCGAGACGGTAGTCATCAGATGGGAGTTGAAGGTGTGCAGCCAGGTAAACAGCACTCCGGCGTCGGCCTCGTGTTCGCCGTCGCGCAAACCGATGCTGGGAGTGTATTGATCGCTCGCCGGGTTGTTTTCGATGTCATTGGGGAAGGGATCGTAGGGAATCTGGAAGTAGTCCCGGCGGAGTGAAGTGACCAGGCGGAGCTGGTTCGAGTGATCCAGGTTGAAGATAAAGGATCCGAAGCCGCCGACACCGTTGACGGCGTCGTGGACAACCTGCGGAACCGGGGGCTGCAGACCGAGATTGCTGCGGTTGGCGTTGACGCTGGCGTAGTAGGCGAAGCGCTCGGTGTGGCTGCCGAAGCTGAACGCGTCATTGGTCTGGTAAAAATTGCCGGCGCTGAGGACGAGTTCGGCCTGGTTGTTGCGTTCGAATCCGGAGCGGGGAACCACATTGAAGACTCCGTAGGTGCGGTCGCCGAACTCGGCGCCGTAGCTGCCGCGATTGACTTCGACATATTCCAAATCCTTTGGATCGAACTGCGGGGCGACGTTCTGCGCGATGGCGGTGTTGATGACGGGGATGCCGTCGAGCAGCCAGGTGGTCTGGTGGCCGCCGCGCATGTGAAGCATGTCGTGCGTGACGTAGGCACCGGGAGTGTAATCAGTGATCATGGCCAGGCTGTTGGTGCGGTCGGCGCCGGGAGTGCGTGCGATGTCCTCGCTATCCACCAGAGTGACGGGAGTGGCGCTGTCGGTGGGCACAATGGCCTGGGCCGCCGAAACGGTGACCCTTTCATGTCCCGAGGCCACCTGTAATTGGAAATGCGCGACTGGAACGGTTCCCGAGATGACCGTGATGTCTTCCGCACTCTGTGCGAAGCCCTGGCTGACAACGGTGACGGTGTAGTCCCCCAGAGGCAGAGCGTTGAACTGGAATTCCCCGCTGGCATTCGTGTTGGTGGTTTTGGTCCACTCTGCCGATTTCGCTTTCAGCATCACCATCGCGTCCTGGACGGGGCGGTGTTGCGGATCGTGTACGACCCCGCGGATGGCGCCGTATTCGTTGGCGAAGGCAGCAATGCCGATCAAGAGCAGGGCCGGAATGATGAGCATCTTCTTGGATTGCATTGGTTCTCCACGTAGCTCAGGTTGCAGGCATAGCCAGATGGGAGGCGGTTCAGCTTGGACTGCGCAACAGCGCGTCCCTACGGAATACGTAGTTATGCGTTGAACGGGCCAAGTGGAATTAAGCTAGGACGGCTTCAACAGGCGGGCGGGGCGCGGCAGGATTGTGATCCGGCGGAGGGGGTGGCCGGAGAGTCCGATTGGCGTGCGGATCGGCGCACACGGATGGTTGGCAGAAAAAACGCCGCCAGTACCGGCTGCTGGTGAGCCCACTGGGCGCTGGCAACGGCTCGGCAGCAACCGCCATTGCAGCAGCTGGCATCGTGGATGACGAGTTCGGTCCCCGAAGCCAGAGAACTGTGACAGTGGTGAACTCCCTTGCGCAGGCAACAGGCATGAGGCGGCGCAACGGTGGCGGCCAGCTCCATGGGGGGCAGAGTGCCCACGAGTGCGACGATCAATAGCAATTTGGCAGTCAAGCGATGCATATTGAGGCCGAGTCGAGCTTACCAACGTATAGGGTGCAACGCAATCAAGCGAGCGGATCGAGACCATTCCGCGTTTAAAGGTTTACCCTCCACACACGCGAAAATCTTTTTTTCGATTGCTCCCAGCATGATGAGGATAAGCCCGAGGGCTGCCAGCTGCGTAAGCACTCCGAAACCCACGCCAAGTCCCCCCGCGACTTCAGCCATGCCCAGAAAAATGGTGAAGGCTTTTGACATGCCAATGCTTTTGCTCCGGGCCTCGGGGTCTTTCAGATGACTGTAACCGCTGGTGACGAAGACCGCCGCAACCATGATGCGCAACAGAAGCAGGCCGAGATCGGTGATGCGCGCTAGTTGTGGGAACATGGCAGCCTCATTCGATGATGCCGATCGAACCGGGGGTGCGAATTTAGAGAGCGAAGAAACTCAGGCTTTGCCGTGGATTTTGGCCCACCACCAGCGGACGCCCACGAATAGAAAACGCCAGTCGCTGAAGAACTCCGGCGGCTTGCCTTCGAAGGCGTGGCCGATGAATTGAAAAATCCATCCGATTACAAAAAGGGCGGCTGCGTAAGGCCACAGCCGATGCGAGAAAATGCCGCCCAGAAAAAGTGGGATCGAAATCAGGATGGTTGGAATGCCCAGGGTGTGACACATCCGGTTCACGGGATGGCGATGGCTGGTCGCGTATTGGGCGATCCACTGCTCGTTGGTGCGGTTGCCCAGCATGGCGGAAGGATGATAACACCGCCCTGGCGGCTTGGCGATAGTGGCCGGAAGAGGGATAGACTGGGTTGAGACGCCTGCTTCGGGCGTGGTAGCATCCTAGGTTTTGGCAAGGGATAGTCGGGCTGACCTGTCTTCTGCGCTGATATTGTTGCAGGCCCTCTCTCATTCCACCCCTGCGAAGGAGCCTATTCGTGAAAGCTTATTCTGGAGAAAACATTCGTAATGTAGCGATTGTAGGACATGGACATGCCGGGAAGACGACTCTGCTTTCGGCCATGCTCTACACCGCCGGAGCAACTCCCCGCCTGGGCCGGGTGGACGACGGATCGGCCACCACGGATTATGACGAAGAAGAGATCGCGCGCAAGATGTCGATTGCGGCCTCCTCGGCCTATGTGGAGTGGGGCAAGACAAAGATCAATGTGATCGATACGCCCGGGTTCAATATGTTTGTCCACGAGGCCAGGATGGTGCTGCCGGTGGTGGACGCGGCCATTGTGGTGGTCGATGGGGTTGCGGGTGTGGAAGTGGTAACCCAGCGGGTGTGGAACGATTGCGAGGAATACAAGACGCCGCGGCTGATTGTGGTGAACCGCATGGACCGCGACCGGGCCAATGCGGAGCGCGTTCTGGAATCGCTGATCCATGCGTTCGGCAGGAATGTGATTCCGATCGAGCTGCCCATCGGCAGCGAGAAAAATCTGAGTGGTGTGGTCGACCTGGTGCGCATGAAGGCTTACACCTATGAATTGGGTGGAAACGGAAAGGGGAAAGAAACCGAAATTCCGGCCAACATGCGGGCGCAGGTGCAGGAATCTCATGAGCAATTAGTCGAACTAGTGGCCGAGGGTGACGACAAGCTGATGGAAGAGTTCTTCGAGAAAGGAACGATTCCAGAGGAAGATTTGATCCCCGCGCTGCACAATGCGATTCGCGAGGACAAGTTGTTTCCCGTCATTTTTAGTTCTGGCCTGGGGAATGTGGGCGCGGACCGAGTGATGGATTTTATTGTGGACTACACTCCTGCGCCCTCCGAGCATGAGTGGGTTCAGGGCGAAGCTGCGACTTACGGGAACGGAGATGCGCCGAAAAGGCACGAGACCGACGCGGAGCCGGTGTCCCTTTATGTTTTCAAAACCCTATCAGACGCCTTTGCCGGAAGAATTTCCTACTTCAAAGTATTCTCCGGAGTGCTGAAGAACGAATCGACGGTGCAGAATTTTTCGCGCGGATCGGCGGAGAAGTTTTCCCACGTTTCGATCATGCAGGGGAAGACCGCGGTGGCGGTGACCGAGCTGCACGCCGGCGATATAGGAGCGGTCGCGAAATTAAAGGACACGCTGACCGGCGATACGCTGGGAGACAAGGCGGCGCCGATTCAATATCCGCGGGTGAAGCTGCCCGAGCCGGCCATTACGTTTGCCATCGAGCCTAAGAGCCGCGCCGATGAAGATAAGCTGGGGCCGGGCATCCACAAACTGATGGAAGAGGACGCCATGTTGCGCTTCTTCCGCGACCCGCAAACCCAGGAGTTTCTGATCGCAGGCACGGGACAGCAGCACATTGAAGTTGTGGTGGCGAAGCTGAAGAAGCGGTATCACACGGAAGTGGTTTTGAAAGCGCCCAAGGTACCGTACCGCGAAACCATCCGCGGCAAAGCCGATGTGCAAGGGCGCCACAAAAAGCAAACCGGCGGACACGGTCAGTACGGCGATTGCAAGATCAAGATGGAGCCGATGCCGCGCGGCGGCCAGTTCGAGTTCGTCAACGATATTTTTGGCGGCGCAATTCCGAAGAACTATATTCCAGCCATTGAAAAGGGAATCAAGGACGCGGCCGGGCGGGGATACCTGGCGGGATATCCCGTGGTCGATTTCCGCGTGATTCTCTATGACGGTTCCTATCACGATGTGGATTCGAACGACATGTCATTCCAGATGGCGGGCCGCATCGCCTTCAGAAAAGCCATGGAGCAGGCCAAGCCAACGATTCTTGAACCGGTGATGCATGTCGAGATCACGGTTCCCGATGAGTTTGCAGGCTCGATCATGGGCGACTTGAACAGCCGGCGGGGACGCATCCAGGGCATGGACAACAAAGGCGGCAACACGGTGGTGAAGGCCGAAGTGCCCATGGCCGAGATGCTGACCTATGGCGTGGACCTGACCTCGATGACGCAAGGCCGCGGCAGCTTCAACATGGAGATGCACCATTACGATACGGTGCCGGGGCAGCTACAAGAGAAGATTATTGAGAGGGCCAAGGCGTTGCGAGGCGACGTGAAGGAAGAGGAAGAGTAAGAGCTCAGGCAGTTCCAAGAGGGCTCATTGCCTAGAGCAAATCGAAGGGTGTGACAATCCCAATAAGAGATTGTTCTCCCGCGCGGTGTACCAGCAGCGGCCTTTGCGAATTACCTAACTCCGTTACAGCGTCTTTCAGAACTGTGTCCACAGTGCACAAGACCGCCGCGCATAGATTTTCTTCGAGATCTCTCAAGGCATCGACGAGACCCTTCTCCCGCTTTTTCGTTCTGAGATGTCTTATCAGATCAAGGTCAGAGACTAGGTGCCAGCCATTCTCCCGCATCACCGGCATAAACGAGAACGAGTTCGCCAGCATCTGTTGACGAACGAAACTGACTGGTTGCCACAGCTCGGCGCAGACTGGATTGCGCACCATGTAATCGCCAACGGTTTGATTGTCCATGCTTCTCCTCAAGGCGTCTTCCAACATCAAGGACAGTTCGATCGCGTGGCCGGTAAGGCGACGCGCAAACGCTCCTTGGTGCACCGCGTCGTTGCGTGCCTGTGTTACAAGATCGTACAGCCGGGAGAAAGGAGTGTGTAGTCCGGGCCATCCGCGCGGAATATCTTCGGCAAGCGCCGAACCGGTGACCCTTTCCTGGATCGCGCTTTTGTAACCGCCCAGGTTGCGGCGATGCATCTCCAGATCGGGCGCGAGAAAACTGCCGAGCCTCTCCACGGCGTGAATGATGCCGTCGAAGGCCTCGGAGTCGCGAATGGCGTTTTCCCTTGCCTCGCGTAATTGCTCGGAAAACATTACAGCCGCCGCTCGACGATCCCGCAGTGACGGAGTGGGAGTCGGCGTCAACACGACACGAATGTGACATACGTCCGACCACAGTTCAATAGTTACTTAGCTTCCAGGTCAGATCGGCGCATCCGCCGCCTTCCGCGGGCCTTCGTCCCGGAGACTTTCCTTGCGATTACGGGAACGACGTGGGCGATAATGCGGCCCCGCTCGCACAATTCCACCGTCCCACTTGCACGAAGCCACGCCTTGAGGCGCCGGGTGTCACGGAGCTGGCTCAGATTTATGGGCGGCATTTTCAAGGTTGGCCTGAGCCTCCCTAGGTTACATCGGCCTCCGTATCAATTTTCATCAGTCTGACTGCGGGATGGCCGCCGGAGGGAGATGCTGCGCCGAGGCGGCTTTCCCCACAGCGTTCGTGGTAACATCCGCCAATAAATCGTGGGAGGTCGCCGAATGAAACTCGCGCCGGTCCTTATCTGCGTTCTGATTGCCATGACTTCTTTTGCCAACGGCGCTGAGACGCAAGTCTTCCCTACATCGGCCGGGCCGGTCAAGATCACGCCCATCTATCATGCCAGCACGCTGATTGAAGCGGGAGGAAAGACGATCTACCTCGATCCCGCCAAGCCGGCGAAACTCGTCGGGCTTCCGAAGGCTGACCTCATCCTGATCACCGACATTCATGGCGACCACATGGATCCCGATTCGATCCAGCAGATCAGCAAAGCCGATACCGAAATCATGGCCGCCCCGGCCGTGGTCGCAACCGTCACCACCGCCAAGCCCCTCGCCAACGGGGAAACCAAAACCTGGCAGGGATGGACGATTGAAGCCATAGCCGCCTACAACATCAAGCGCGGCCCCGCGCCGGGAAAGTTTTTTCACGACAAGGGACGCGGCAACGGCTACGTGCTCACCTACGGCGGCAAACGCTTTTATTTTTCGGGCGACACCGAAGGCATTCCGGAAATGCGAGCGCTCAAGAATATTGATGTGGCCTTTGTGTGCATGAACCTGCCCTACACCATGCCGCCGGAAGAAGCGGCCGAGGCGGTCAAGGCGTTTCATCCCAAGATCGTAATTCCTTACCATTATCGCGGGTCCGATCTGGCTGTGTTTCAAAAAGGATTGGAAGGAACCGGCATTGAGGTGCGGTTGCTTGATTGGTATCCGAAGTAAGAAGTGAGGTAGTAAGAAGTGAACTAATTAAGAAGGCGAAGACTGCCAGGGTGGGAAGGTCAAGATTGAGATGTCAGTAAGTGCGAAGGCAGCACCTTTAGCCAAAAGAGGCTCGCCCGACGATTTGCATAAGGCGTAAGTAAAGCAGTCTCCAAAGTTGAGCCCCGCGAGGTGACGGCCTTTTCCGTATCTGCGCCACGCAGAGCGCGCCAGTTCGGCCTGTTCGGCGTCCACCGCAACAATCTGAAAATTGGCGCGTACAGCAAACAGATCGAATTCCCGACCGGCGCCTCCGCCTCGACGGGCTTCGATCACAATGCCGGTTTCGACCACAGTCGCCGCTGAGATAAGCCGAGTTTCCGCTGCCAGGATCGCAGCACGGAAGGTCGCACGTTCGGGCTCGTGGAAAAAGATTGCTGCCAGGGCGGAAGTGTCAATCACCATCGCAGTCTCGCCTCAACCAGGAAGACCATTTTCGTCGTAGCCGATAATTTCATCTGGGGTGCGGGAATCGAGATCGGGCATTTCGTCCACCCGCCGCAAGATGTCGTCGAGTTGCATCGCGAGGGCCTGGTTCCGGCGGTTGGTCTTGAGCCGCTCCAGGCGCTCTTCCAACGCCTTCTGAATAGCACCGGTTAAGGTCTCGCCGGTCTTGGCTGCAATCTCCCGAGCCAGATGTTCAGTCTGTATACTTTTGATACTAATAGCCATATATAACATAGTATACCATGGCAGACTAAGGTATAGAAAGACATCCTCGGCATCAAATCTCTGTGCTGCGGTATGGTGCCATGGTACTATCCGGCGAGTGGCGGCCAAGAACAATCCCAACCTTAATTACAGTCCCGACCGGCTGGTCTCGGCCGCTGCAGTCGAGGACGATTCATCGTTTGAACTGAAGCTGCGGCCGCAGCGCCTGGCTGAATTCATCGGTCAAAAAAAGGTTAAAGAAAATCTGGCAATCGCGATCGAAGCGGCTCGGTCGCGGGGCGAGGCCATGGATCATGTTCTGCTCTATGGGCCTCCCGGGCTGGGCAAGACCACGCTCGCCAATATCATTGCCAATGAACTCGGTGTCCACTTCCAGCCCACCGCCGCGCCGCTGCTGCAAATTAAGGGCGACCTGACGGCGATCATCACCAATATGCAGGACAGGCAAGTCCTGTTCATCGATGAGATTCACCGCCTGCAGCCGGTTCTCGAAGAGCTGCTCTATTCGGCGCTGGAAGATTACAAACTCGACATCATCATCGGGCAGGGGCCTTCGGCGCGCACCCACACGCTGGAAGTGAAGCCGTTCACCTTCGTGGGAGCGACCACGCGTGCGGGATTGATTTCCGCACCGCTGCGCTCGCGGTTCGGGATCGTACTGCGGCTGGAGTTTTATACTCCGGAAGATTTGCGCGTGATTGTGGAACGGTCGGCGGAAATTCTGGGGGTCGAGGTTGATGCGGCGGGGGCGAATGAAATCGCCAGCCGTTCGCGGGGGACGCCGCGAATCGCCAACCGCTTATTGCGCAGAGTGCGCGACTACGCGCAGGTGCGAGGAGCCGGCAAGATCGATTTGGGCACGGCCCAAGCTGCGCTTCAGATGCTGGAAGTGGATAAGTACGGCTTCGATGAAGTGGACCGGCGATTGTTGCTGACGATCATCGAGCAGTACCATGGCGGTCCGGTGGGGGTGAACACGCTGGCGGCCGTGCTGGCCGAGGAACCAGACGCAATCGAAGAAATTTACGAGCCCTTCCTGATGCAGATTGGATTTCTGAACCGCACTCCGCGCGGACGAGTCGCCACGCAGCTTGCCTATGACTACTTCGGGATTGCGCCAACCCGCAGGCAAAGCACTTTGTTTTAACTCCGCCGTGCCCATGCGCTGAAACAGGCCGCCCACTCATGATCAGCGCAGAGTCAGGAATCTCCGTTTTGGTTCACTGCCTCCCCATTGGCCAAATTTCTCTCAGATTAACCCTTGTTTCGATATTCGGTACAAACATTCTTTTTCTGTTCTGTCAGGCCGCCAATAGTGTATCTTGCTCACTTCTCCGTTGGGGGCGGGGGAATATCCGGGAGTATCACGTTTGGCTTCAGTGCATCGTCGAAATTTCGAGCAGTTCGTGAAGTTGGCGGCTCTGACGGTTTTCGCACTTTCGGCGAAAGAGCTGGTTTTGGCGACTTCATGGCCGGCCACGGTGTCGTTCCAAAGCACGAGAGTTTTACCGCAAACTTCCTCCTCCACACCACAAAACTCCACACCACAGAGCTCCACACCACCGCAGACAACTCCCCAGAATCCTCCACCTCCGACCGACGCGAATCAGCCGCCTCCATCGCAGGAGAATCAACCCTCGCGGCAGACGCCGGCGCCATCGGCTCAGTTGCCGGAACCGGCCATCAAGAATCCTGAGGTAAAATCGGCCCCGAAGCCAGCCATTGCGCCGCCAACGCTCACAATCCCGCGCCTGGCTCACCCGCCCGCGCTCGATGACTTCCTAAGCATGAAACCGGCGGGAGATGTGGCGCAGCACATGGCGGAGGTTACAGGTTTTGTGCAACGCAACCCGCACGACGGTGAGAGCGTCTCGGAGAAGACCGTTGCCTATCTGGGTTATGACCAGAAGAATCTGTATATCGTCTTTGTATGTTTCGATGATCCCAAGAAGGTCCGGGCCCGCATGTCGCGACGGGAAGATATTTATGACGATGACCAGGTCGAAGTCATGCTCGACACGTTTCACGACCGGCGGCGCGCCTATGCCTTCCAGACCACCCCTCTCGGAGTGGAGTGGGACGCGATCTGGACCGAAGCCACGCGCCAGGAGGTGAATGGAAATTTCGACACGTCGTTCGATACGGTGTGGGATTCGCGAGGCAAAGTTACCAGCCACGGCTTTGTGGTATGGATGGCGATTCCGTTCAAGAGCCTGCGCTTTCCCGCGGCCAAAGATCAGGAGTGGGGAATCATTCTGTATCGCGGAATCATTCGGAAGGACGAAGAGGCTTTCTGGCCGCAGATTTCCTACAAGGTGCAGGGCAGGCTGGGCCAGGCCGCTACCTTGCGAGGGCTGGAAGGAATTTCGCCGGGGCGCGATATTGAGCTGATTCCTTACGGAATTCTGCGCGGGTTTCAGGCGCTCGATCAACGCGACCCCTACAACCCTTATTTTCAGCATGCGGAGGCGCAGGGCCAGCCCGGCATGGATGCCAAGTTCGTAATTCACGACCACTTCGTGGTCGACGTGACCGCCAATCCTGATTTCAGCCAGGTTGAGTCCGAGGATCCGCAAATCACGGTCAACCAGCGCTTCGAAGTGTATTTTCCGGAGAAGCGGCCATTTTTTCTGGAGAACGAAGATTACTTCCGCACGCCCATCGACTTGTTTTTCACCCGCAACATTCAAGACCCGTCGGCGGGAATCCGTTTGACGGGCAAGGAGGGGCCATACTCGGTGGGATTGATTGCTACCGATGACCGCGCTCCGGGACTGTCCGTCCCATCGTTCTGCCCGGCTGGCTCTACGGTTTGTTCCGACAGTCTCTCGGGGGATCGGTCGTACTTCACGATTGCCCGGGTGAGCCGCGATCTGTTCCAGCAGTCAAGTGTCGGGGCAATTTACAGCGACTGGGAATGCCCAGCGACCGGCGAATTCAATCGCGTAGGAGGGGTGGATACGCGGCTGAAGTTCAGTTCGAGCTGGGTATTAGAGGCGCAGGCGGTAACCAGTTCCAGCTATCTGCAGGGACTCAACGCGAGCAACCTCGAAACCACCTGCGAATACGGCCTGTTTCCCTTCAGCTCAGGAAACGCCGGAAATGGCGATCATTTTGCCGGTCCAGCCGAAAAGCTCGAAATCCGGCGCAACGGTCTGCATTTCAATTACATCGGCAGCTATCAGGACGCCAGTCCCGGCTTTGTGACCGTGCCGGGATTCGTCAACCGTGTGGATATTCGCGGACTTTACCAGACGATCTATTACCGTCTTCGGCCGAAGAAAGGCTGGATCCTGAACTGGGGACCGTCACTGATCCAGCGCTACGTATTCGATCACGAGGGCAATCGCCTGGATACCTATTACGATCCTTATCTGAAAATCGAAGCACGAGGACAGACCTTCTTTTTCCTGTCTCCGTATGACGAGCTGCGCGAGCGGCTGCGGCCGCAAGATTTCTCGTTCCTTGGCTTATCGGTGAACCGGAACTACGACTACCACGAACGCCAAACTTCTGCCGTTTTCCAAACCGGCTACTTCAAGAAAGTGACGGTAGGGGCGAGCTACCTGTTTGGGGACGGAGTGAACTTTGTGCCGGCGGCGCATGATCTGCCGCAATCTCTTTTGTCGCGCCTCGATACCGCCCTGGGCACGTTCATCATTCGTCCAGCCAAGCCCTTGAAGATTGAAAACACATATCTGTATGAGCGCCTCCGGGCTACCGATAGCGAATATCTCGCGGCCCTTTCGCAGGCTCCCGGTGCCATCGGCAAAGGGATTCTCGATAATCACATCGTGCGCAGCAAGTGGAATTGGCAGTTCACTCCTCAACTGTCATTGCGCGTAATTCTGCAATACAACTCGGTGCTGGCCAATACGCCGGGGAATACGTTCTACCCTTACACCTACCTTCCGACCTCGAAGCAGTTCAACGCCGATTTCCTGCTCACCTACCTGGTGCATCCCGGCACGGCAATTTATATCGGGTACAACAGTGATCTGCAAAACCTGGACCGCAGCCTGATGCAAGACCCAGCGGGCCTGGCAGGACTCTACACTGCCAGGGGCTATATCAACGATAGCCGGCAGTTCTTCGTAAAAGTGTCATATTTGTTTCGGTTTTGAAGGGCCGGGCGTCTGTCGTCGGTTGGCTAAAACGTAGAGGCAACTCTGCTCCAACCGCTGATCAACAGCCACAGATCCCGTTTGCTGAATCCTGCGGCATTCCGGTAGAATCTAAAGACTCTTAGCAGAGGTCCGATATGAAAGCAGCCATTCATCCCGCTTATAACGAAGTTCGCGTGCATTGCGCCTGTGGAAATGCCTTTGTAACCCGCTCCACCCACAGGGGAGACATCAGCGTTGAAATCTGCTCCAACTGCCATCCGTACTTCACCGGCAAGCAGAAGCTGATGGATACCGCCGGCCGCGTCGAGCGCTTCCGCCGCAAATACGCGAAGAACGCGCCTGCTCCCGCCAAGCCAGAGCTGGCGAAGAAATAAGTCCGCAACCACCGATCGGGACTGAGAGCGATAAGAAATTAAGCCCCCGGGCCAACCGGGGGCTTTCGTTTTGCGACACCAAGTAGAATAGGATTCGTGAAGAAGTTCTGGGACAACTCGGGCACGACTGGTGCGAGTGTCCTCGCCCGCGAGGCAGCGCCGCTGCAGCCAGTCCCGGCCACCGTTTCGATCGGCGGAATCCAGATCGCTCCCGCGACGGTGCTCGCGCCTATGGCCGGCGTGACCGATACCGTCTTCCGCCGCTTCATCCGCAACCTCGGCGGGTGTGGGCTGATCATGACCGAGTTCACTTCAGCCGATGGCGTGCTCCGCAAGAAAGATCAGAAGGCCAAGCGGTATCTGCATTTCTACGAAGACGAGCATCCCATCTCGGCGCAGCTTTTCGGCAGCGATCCGGGCGTGATGGCGGAGGCGGCGCGCCTGGTCGAAGGCCTCGGCTTCGACCTCGTGGATTTGAATCTGGGCTGTCCGGCGAAAAAAGTGGTGAAGTGCAATGGGGGCTCCGGGCTGTTGCGCGATCTCCCGGCTATCGGAAAGATTTTCGAAGCGGTTCGCGCCGCGGTAAAGATTCCTTTCACGGTTAAATTCCGCGCCGGCTGGAGCGACGACGAAATCGTCTGCGTTGAACTTGCCCGCATGGCAGAGTCGTGCGGCCTGGCGGCGGTCGCGCTGCATGCCCGCACCCGCGAACAAGGCTACAGCGGCCAGGCCCGCTGGGAATGGATCGCGGCAATAAAGGACGCGGTGAAAATTCCGGTGATCGGCAATGGCGATATCCGCTCGCCCGAAGACGCCTGCGCCATGGTCACCCAAACTGGATGCGACGCAGTCATGATCGGCCGCAGCGCTCCCTCGAACCCGTGGATCTTTCGCCAGATACAGCAGTACTGCGCGGGGATGAGCAATGTCTCCACATGGGCCGTGGCGGAAACCCCCGCAGTCGGTAAGCTCTGCGAGGAACCGAGCGAAGCCGACCGCTACCAGATGATCCGCACTTACTTCCAGATGCTGATCGAAGAAGAACTGCCCGACGCCGTCGGCAAAATGAAGCAGTTTGCCTCGTGGTTCACGCACGGCGTCCCGGGCGGCGCTGCGCTGCGCAAGGCGATCTACGAGTCGAAGAGCGCGGCGGAAATTCTGGCAAGGGTAGAAGAATTCTTCGAGGCAAGATTGTGTGGAGGGGTCGGCCTAGCTCGTTGAGGTTGGCGGCACAGTCCACCGCCCCGCTAGACTAACTTGGCCACCATTTTCCCGGCTTCATCTTTTTCCAAATAGGCCCAAGGCAGTTTCGGGTCGTGCGTGAAAACCGTCAGCCACTTTTCCGGAATCGCCTTTGCGTAGTACTGCTTTTTGCTCTCGATGGTCTGCAGCGGATAGAGGTCGAAGGACATGCCCCAAGTCAGGTCGATGTGCGCGCTGGTGGGAATCAAATCGGAAATGTAGCAGGCGACTGTCGGCTCAGGGGCGGAAGCCCCGGTTCCTTGGGTGTCGGCTAATGGCGCGGCGGGAAGTCGCGCCCCTTCAAAGCTCGTCGCTGGATGGCCGGGACGTCCATTCACGATCACCGCCTGCATGTGCTCGGTGTGTCCGGGAAAAGTCTTTACCGAAATGCCGGGAACAATTTCCTCGCCGCCCTTGAGCAACGTCATCTGCCCGCTCTCTACCAGCGGATCGTAGTTGTCGGAAATGTAGCTGATGGAATCGCGCTCGCTGGGCCGCCGCGCGTATTGCCATTCGCCTTCGGGCGCATAATATTTCGCCCGGGGAAACGTGGGCACAATCTTGCCGGATTTATCGCGCACCGTGTTCCAGCCGCAATGGTCAAAATGAAGATGGCTGTTGATGACGATGTCGATATCTTCGGGAGCGACTCCGGCCGCGGCCAGATTCGCCAGCAGCTTCGCCGGCTGCCCGTAGAACTTGATCATGCGCTCCGACAATTTGTTTCCAATGCCGGTTTCAACCAGCACGTTTTGCTTTCCGGTGCGGATGAGCAGCGAGTTGAGTCCTGTCGGAACATGGTTTTTTTCGTCGGCCAGGACCTTGCGCGACCACATGACTTTGGGAACGACTCCGAAAAGCGCGCCACCGTCGAGCGGATAAGTTCCGTCAGAAAAAATGGCAATCTCGAAATCTCCGAGGGATAAAGAGTTCATCGAGCTAGTGTGCCATAAAGCTCGTCTATCACTGATGCGTGGACTGGAGCAGGGACGGTTGCGGGCTGTCCCTTTTGTTAACCTTGAGTTCTATGCAGCGGCCAGCCAGTGTAACCGTGATCGCAGGGGCGCTCTTTCTGGTCGCGGGATATCTCTTTGCAATCGGCGCCACCGAGTTGGTTGCGCCGGATGCGATCTCGATGAGGGCGATGCCGTTCTTGTACGGGCGCGAACTTGCCGGAGCCCAGAGTGCTCTTCTGGTAGGCGCAGGATGGGGCCTGGTCGCATGGGGACTTTTTAAACTTCGCAACTGGGCCCGCTGGTCTGCGGTGGTGCTCCTGGTGATTGGAGTTGTGGCGGGAGTGCCGGCAGTCTCAGCCGCAGCGACCGGCCTGAATTGGCGATTAGCTTGGTATGGCGGACAGATGATGGCGCGGGTAGCCGCCATCTGGTTTCTTACTCAATCCGCTGACGTGGTCGAGGCCTTCCACGCATAATTTCTTGTGACTTATCGCCGGGCCGGCGGCGAAGAATATTTTTCACTCCCGACCGGGCAGCGGAGTTTCCTGTATCCCGCTTTGTTTCCGCAACCCCAACTGCATGAGGCAGTTAGCTCCAATCTACAGCGTGCCCTCGGTGGTCACCCGCTTGCATACTGAACTGCATCTAACCGTATCGACAACTTAAGCGTTGTCGGTGAAAGCTGGTACCACTTTGCCAATGAAATCAGCTAAGGTTCGCTTTTGGATTGAGGTTCTTGCCCTGGTCGGCGCGATTGCCTGTTGTGTGGCGCTTTTTATCGCCGCTGCAGGTATGGGGACGAAGGTCCGCGCCAAAAGTGAGGAACCCCAGGCTCCGGTGCAATCGTCCGCGGTCCCGCAGCAGACTTATGATGGAGTGATCACCGACACTCATTGTGGCGCGAAACACTCTACCGCGATTGCCGATAACGCTGCCGACTGTACGCGGGTTTGCGTGCACGCGGGTGAGCGATTCGCGCTGGTCGATGGCGAAAAAATGTGGGTTCTGCAGGGCGATCCGGCAGCCTTGAAGCACGCTGCCGGAGAGCGGGTAAAAATCACCGGGACGCTGAGCGGCAACACAATCTCGGTAACATCGGTGCGCGCGCCGGTGTCTTAATTGTGGAATCCAGTTCTGGATTCCGGTTCCGAGTTCTAAGTTCCAATTTTAAATTCTAGGGTTGCGTCGGCTTAGTTTCCGCAAGTACCGCCGGCACGCTGGCCGGCACTGGCGTGCTTGTGACCACTGCCGCCGCAGGCGGGACGACGAGGCTGGTGCGAGTAAAGGCGCGTTCATCCCACTTGCCGAAAATCATTTTTCCAGCCGTGGTCTGCAACACTGAAGTGACCGAGACGTCGATGGTCTTGCCAATCATTTTTCGCGCGTTGTCCACGACCACCATGGTGCCGTCGTCCAGATAGGCCACGCCCTGGTTGTACTCCTTGCCTTCTTTCAGGATGAATACCTTCATAATCTCGCCCGGCAAAACGATGGGTTTGAGCGAGTTCGCCAGTTCGTTGATATTCAGCACCTCGACGCCCTGCAGCTGCGCCACTTTGTTCAGGTTGAAATCGTTGGTGATGATCTTGCCCTCGTACACTTTGGCCAGTTCGATCAGCTTCAGATCAACTTCGCGCACGGCCGGGAAATCGTCTTCGACAATCTGGATCTGCAGAGTGGCCATTTTCTGCAGGCGCTGCAGAACGTCGAGACCGCGGCGGCCGCGGTTGCGCTTGAGGGAGTCGGCGGAATCGGCCACCAGTTGCAATTCCCGCAGGACGAACTGCGGAGTGACGATAATGCCATCCAGGAAGCCGGTCTCGGCAATGTCGGCGATGCGGCCGTCGATGATCACGCTGGTGTCGAGGATCTTGTAGCTTCGCTTCCCTTGTTTTTCACCGCCAAAAATGCCGCCCAAGGCGGCAAGGTTCAGCAGATCACCCTTGCTTGCGCCCACGATCAGGCCCACGTAGGCCATCAGCAACATCACCAGGATTTGCAGAAAACTTTGGGTGTTGCCGGCAGGCACACTGCTGCGAATGACCAGCGCAAACAAGTAGGCGCCGCAGATGCCGAGAATGCTCCCGATGGCGGCGCCAATAAGCCGCTTCAGGCTTACCCCGCGGAGCTTCCATTCGAACAGGACAATGCCTGCTCCGACCAGCGCGCCAATACCCGCATCCAGCTGGCGCGAGCTGCCGAACGGTTCTATGAAGTAGCAGGTAATCGAAACAATGACGACAAAAAGAAGACGAACGAGAATCAGATCCACTGGGCTACCTCCCCCGAATGCACTGTCGCCGCCCCCTGGCTCGATGCACCGGTGCTTTTTCCTCGCCGCACCGAGCGGGAATAAGCAAATCTGCATGCGGGGCGCGCAAGAATTAGGGGAATGAATGTACGCCCCGTCCCGGCTATTCGGGCGCAGCCGGAAGAAACTCAGTAAAACCAACGCCAAAAGTATATACCGGAAGGCAAATTACAGGAAACCGAAAGCACTGGGTCCACTCCCGAACCCGAGGCCAGAAACCCTACAGTTTTGTCCTGCGCCAGCCTACGGTTTTGCCCGCAGTCTTGTTGTTGCCGGTAGCAGCATCTCAAGTCAGCAATCCCGGATCTGCTGAAGGAACATGCAGACTACGAGGATATAGATTCCTAAGGATTGCCTTGGAGGATGCCCATGCGAATTCTCAGATTTTTGAATCTAGCGATTCTCTCGGTGCTGGTCGGATGTGCGGCCCTGGTTTATGCGCAAGACGACAAGCCTCAGGACGACAAACCTGCGAAGCAGGAAGAAGCAAAACCACAACCCAAACAAAAACAAGATGAAGCCAAACCCGCCCGTCCCGACGAGGCTAAGCCTGCCAAGCAGGATAAGGAGCAGGAAAAACAGGACGACAAGCGAATG
Source organism: uncultured Acidobacteriota bacterium (assembly GCA_963756015.1). Taxonomy (GTDB): domain Bacteria; phylum Acidobacteriota; class Terriglobia; order Terriglobales; family Acidobacteriaceae; genus Sulfotelmatobacter. The sequence goes on along the minus strand of CAVWMB010000006.1, from coordinate 3,000,396 downwards.
CAGGAACAGTCCCACCAGCAAGCCATGCCGGATAATAAGGAACATCCGGAAATGCAGGCGAATCACCCGCAGCAAGGGCAGGAGCGTCCGGAAGAGCATGCGCAGAACGGGCGTCCGGCCGGCAAGGGCGGCCATATTCCCGATGACAAGTTCCGGTCTCACTTTGGCCAGAGTCATCACTTCCAGGCGAGGAGCGTGATCGTTTCAGGCCGGCCACAGTTTCAATATGGCGGCTACAACTTTCAGTTGGTCGACGCCTGGCCGCAGGACTGGGCTTATACCGACGACTGCTACATCGACTACATCGATGGAGAGTATTTCCTCATCGATTTGGCGCACCCGGGAGTTCGGGTGGCCGTTTTCGTAGTGATGTAAACCTGGGCAACCGCCGATTTTGTCAGCGAAGGTGGCCTCTCTGAGCTCCGGATTCAGTTCTGCTGGATTCAAACTCGGGACCGGGCCACCTTCAGTTTTTCCCAGAGCTTCACCAATTTCGAAGTAGGAAACCCGGCTCCGGGCGCGCATGCTTTGCTAGACTTGCGTTCATGAAAGCTCTAGTGATTACCAGCCTGACCGGGTCGGATGCGCTCGCAATCCAGGATGCTGCTGAACCTGCTTTAAAAGACGGACAAACGTTGATTCGTACTGCCGCCGGAGGGTTGAATTTCGCCGACCTGATGACGACTCAAGGCGGCTATCCCGGAACGCCTCCGCCTCCGCTCATCGCCGGCAGGGAATTCTCTGGAGTGGAAGAAACCGGCAAGCGCCGGGTGATGGGCTATATCCAATGGGGAGCCTTCGCCGAGAAGGTCGCCGCTTATCCCCATATGCTATGGCCGTCTCCCGGGCACTGGAGCGACGAGCAAGCCGCCGCCTTCCCCGTGAACTACTTCACGGCATATCTCGGCTACTGGCAAGCGGGCATGACGCAGCCTGCCGCCGCTGGCCGGGTTCATCGCGTGCTGATTCACGCCGTTGCGGGCGGCGTGGGAACCGCCGCCGTCCAGATCGGTCACATCCTCGGGATTGAAATGTATGGAACTTCATCCTCAGACGAGAAGCTGGCTCGCGTAAGAGAACTTGGCCTGCAACACGGCATCAACTATAAGCAGCAGGATTACGAACAGGTGGTGAAGAACCTGACTCACGGCGAAGGCGTGGACGCGGTCTTTGAAATGCTTGGCGGTGAGCACACCGCGAAGAGCCTGCGCAGCCTGCGCGATTTCGGACGGGTCATACAATACGGGACCGCGACCGGCAAGGCGCCGCAACTCGACCTTCGGGCGATGTATGCGAAATCCGCCAGCCTCCAGGGTTTGTGGCTGAGCTACCTCTCGCACAAACGCGAGATCATGGAACCCGCCTGGAAGCAGCTCTCCGAATGGATTGGCCAGCGCAAGCTGACTCCGGTGATTGGCGAGGTGCTCCCGCTCGAGCGCGCGGTTGAGGGTTACAAACTTCTGCAGGATGGCAAGAACTACGGCAAAGTAGTAGTCAAGATTTGAGTAGTCAAGATTTGAGTCCGCAGTGTTGGCGGCTCACTCCCGGCCGAGGTAGCGGATGCGTCCGGTGAAGGCTCGCCCGTTGCCATCGATGAAAGTGGGGAGCGGATGATTGGCATCGAGCGTGCCATTGGCGAGAGCGGGATTGGCATGGTTGGTGACATTGTCGAAGCCGCCGCGCAGAGCCCAGTAGCGGCCGAACAGATGAAAGTGCTTCTCGAACTGTAGATTTACGGAATAGTAAGTGGGAAGGCGAAAGGTTCCTGGAGGATCGCCGGGAGCAATCTCCCCCTGGTCGGTGGTTGCCAGGAAGGGCAACCCGGTGCGCGCCTCGGCTGAGTAGACCAGGTCCACCTTGTGCAGCACTGGCAATTTGAAAAATGGCAGAATGCCCCAACCCACGAAGCGGTTGGGCGTATCCCACGGATAAGGACCGGGTAGCTGCCGGCTCAACAACGGGAAGTCCAAACTGAAATCGAAAACCTGGTTGGTGCGGGAGCGGGAGAACGTGTAAGCGCCAAAAATTTCATAGTGCTGGTGAAAGCGGTGACGCAAGCTGACCTGGAATGCGTCGTAGTGGTCGTCGCGGCCATTCTCCAGAATGAAGTTGCCGTTCACCAGGCCATTCTGGGTGTTGTAGGCGAAACCATGGACTCCGCGCTTCTCAATGAGTTCCAGTTTCAGGAAGATGGCAGCGGGCAGTTTCTTTTCTAGACCAACGCTCCAGTTTAGATACTGCGGGGCTGCCAGCGTGTTGTGGTTCACCGTGAAGGTGGTGAGCACAGGGATGGGCGCGGGCTCCGGGCCAGGCTTCAGATTGCAACTAACACTCATGCCATTCGCATTCTGCGGACACCCGTTCGCATCAAAAAAATAATCCACCCTCTGGCCCTCGAAGGGCTGATGGATCAAGCCGAGAGTCGTGTTGTCGTAGACAATTCCAATTCCAGCCGAGATTTTGGTATTGCCTTCATCGTCGAGAACATACGTGCCTGCCAGACGCGGTGAGAAGAGCGAAGTCCGGACGATTTCATCCCAATCGAAGCGCAATCCCGGTTCAAGGAGCAGACGATTGGTGATGAGCCAGCGATCTTCGACATAAGCGCTGGCCTCGGCGTTATAAATTGTGGAGTAGTTGCCCGGGGAAAAGACCGAATAGCGCGAGCACGTGGTCACTGGCACGAGGGGAACGCCATTAGCGCCGGTAGCGCAAGGCAACGCCGTCTGATCCACCGGCGGCTGTCCCGGTTGCAGGAACGAGATCGGCCGGCGCAGATACTGGGCGTCATAGACCAAACGGTCAAGGTCAGTTCCAACTTTAATGTCGTGACGGCCATGCCAGTGATGAGGCGGAAAGTAGAGGTTTGACAGCGCCTGCACCCTGCGGGCCTGCGTGCTCTGCTGCTCGTAGTAGTTGCCCGTGGCTCCCTGGCTGCCTGCCGGCCCGGGAGCCAGCACTATGTACGGATTATCTCCGTGAGGGCTGAGGGCCACGCTGTACTGGTCCACGCCGACTCCAGTTTCCAGCAGCGCGCCGTTGCGGAAGTAGTATTGGTCTTTGAGCGAGCCGATGTAGGCGGTCTCGGCATCCCGGGAAGTGCTTTCCTGAGGCTGGAGAAGAGACAACCCGTCGTATTCGTCGTGGTAGTAGTTCGACAGGAAGCTGGCGGTGACGATGTTGCGTGTGGTCAGGTTCGATTGCAGCCTGGCCAGGTTATCCATGCGCCACACATGATCGAAGTCGGAACCGGAGGGCAATTGCTTGATGATATCGTTGTCGTACTCGCCGCTGAGCGCGTCGATAAACCAGACCTTTCCTTTACGAACCGGGCCGGACACGGTAAAAATCGGCGTCCATTGGCCGAGCGAGATCCCTTTAATGTCCTGCAAGCCGGGAGTGAAATCGATCGAGGAGACGTGGAAGTGATCATCGCCCATGCGGGTGTTCAGGGCGAGCACCCCGCCGGAGCCCTTGCCAAACTCGGCCGGCTCGCGGCTGGGTGTGACCTCGATAGTGCGGAATGAATCAACACTGGTTCGCAACAACAACTGGCCATTGGTGGGCTGCGACACGTTGAAGCCGTCGAGCAGCACCAGGGTCTGCCAGGTCTCGGCACCCGCGAAATGCGCCTGCCCAAAGGCATCGGGCGTTACTCCGGGAATGTAATTGAGTGCGTTACGGTAGTCGTGGGTTGCAGGATAGGGAATGTCGAGAATCTCGGTGCCCGTGAGTTCCTCCTTGCTCGAGATTTGAGCCGGATCGATGGCCGGAGTAGATTCCGTCACATTCACCACTTCATGCGTCTCTTCCTGATGGAAAAGAGTTACGTCCACGTTGGCGCTAACGTCAGCGCGCACATTGGTCAGGGAAGCGGCGGTCAGGGAAGCGGCATAGTAGCCAGTCTTCTCCACCTGCAGGTCGTAAGTCCCGGAGGCGAACGTGGGCAGTTCGCAGCGACCGGCAAAATCAGTTTCGCAACGGAGGGCGAGAGCGGGCGGCGAAGGTTGCAGCTGCACCCGCGCGGACCTGACCGCCACGCCATTTTCATCGGTGACGGTAACAGTAAGCTTTTGTCCCGGCGCCCCGCGTTCCGCGAGCGTTTTCTGGGAAGAAGGAGACGAAACCTGCGCGAACAACGGGATTGCAATAACCCACACCAGGCCTAACGTTAGGACCCGTTTCACGCCCGCGCCCCGTCCCATCATTCAAGTATGAAATCATTCGAGCGGCAGGGCAAGCGAATCATCGAGCATCTCCAGCCTCCAGTTTGTGCTTCAATTTTCGCGTTCAGCACTAACGTCACTTTGCGCCAGGGTACTGTCGTGGGACAATGCACTGCTGCTCAAGCGTTGCTTACCCGTGACATCAGCGTATAAGTGGTTGCAGAGATGAAAAGTTACGTCTGAGGATCATCCAGCGGCAGGCTTTCCTGGCGGGGCGCAATGCGGCGTATTCTGTTTTGAGCGTCACGGTCCCAGGATTATTCGCTAAGCATCGAGCTTAGCCAACGGTTCGACTTGACTTTGGAAAGAGGCCGTCGTGATCTGGTATTTCTTCTTCTTTTTTATCTCCGGTTTTTGCAGCGTCCTGTACGAACTGGTTTGGCTGCGCCTTTCGATGGCACAATTCGGTGTGACCACGGCCATGGTATCCATTGTGCTGTCGGTCTTCATGGGCGGGCTGGGACTAGGTTCATGGGCAAGCGGAAAATGGATTCGCCAGCACGGCGGCAAAACCGGCTTTCCTCCGCTTCAGCTTTATGCGGTGATCGAAGCGCTAATCGGAGTTTCGGGAATTGTCGTTCCTTACGAGCTTAGTTTCGGCCGCGGCATTCTGGAAAAGCTGGGGTCCACCTCTTCCGCGGAGTACTACGTTGTATCGGGCATCTGGGTTGCCCTGGCGTTGATTCCCTGGTGTGCCTTGATGGGCGCAACCATTCCCGTCGCCATGTTGGCGATTCAGCGCATGTTCCCGCCCGAATCCTCGCGCTCGTTCAGCTATCTCTACATGGCCAATGTGGCCGGCGCCGTGTTGGGAACTATTCTTCCTTTGTTCCTGATCGAACTGACTGGCTTTCACGGGACCTTAAGGGCTGGCGCAGGTTGTAATTGTGTCATCGCACTTTCAGCGTTGCTGCTTTCGAGCAGAACCCGCTCGAAGCGGAGCGAAGAGGCGGTCCCAACAGCGAATGAAGCTGCACCTGAGGTAACCGGAGAATCCTCACTTCTCGGACTGTTGTTCGCCACCGGTCTGACGAGTATGGGCATGGAAGTAGTCTGGGTTCGCGAATTCACGCCTTACGTGGGGACGGTGGTATACGCCTTTGCCATGATCCTGGCCGTGTACCTGGCGGCGACATTTTTTGGATCGCGCATTTACCGCGACTGGAGCGTCCTGCAGAAGAAAGAGAGCGCGGTGCTCTGGAGCTTGCTGCCGCTTTTCGCATTGTTGCCGCTGCTGGCTGCCAGTCCAAAACTGGTTCTTACCTCTTTGCCGCGCCTGGCGCTGGGCATTGGACCCTTTGCCGGCTTGCTGGGATTCTTGACACCGATGCTGGTAGACCGCTGGTCGGGTGGCAACCCCGCCCGGGCCGGGAAAGCATACGCGGTCAATGTTCTGGGTTGTATCCTCGGTCCGCTGGTGGCCGGCTTTTTGCTCCTGCCCTTTCTCAGCGAGCGCACGTCGCTGATTCTGCTGGCGCTACCGTGGCTGATCATTGGCCTTCGCCCGATGGTTTCATCCGGCCGGGCTTACGGTTGGGCGCCTCGGGTGGCGTCTTATCTGGTTTTCCCACTCGCGCTGGCGATGTTTTTGGGAAGCAAAGATTACGAGCAGGAGTACGGTGGCGGCAGCCGGGTGATGCGTGACTCGACCGCAACTGTAATCGCAACTGGAACCGGCATGCGAAAACTGTTGCTGGTCAATGGCTACGGCATGACCTCTTTAACCCCGATCACGAAAATGATGGCGCATCTCCCGCTGGCCTTCCTCAACCGCCCGCCACAAGATGCCCTGGTCATTTGCTTTGGCATGGGCACGACGTTTCGCTCGTTGCACTCGTGGGGAATTCCGGTCACGGTCGTCGAACTGGTTCCGAGCGTGCCGCGGCTGTTCGGATATTTTCACAGCGACGCATCCGAGGTGCTGAATTCTCCTTTATCCCACGTGGTCGTCGATGACGGCCGCCGCTACCTCGAGCGCACCGCGCGGCAATACGACGTGATTACCATCGATCCTCCGCCGCCCGTCGAGGCTGCCGGCTCCAGCTTGCTTTATTCCGAAGATTTCTATTCCGTGGTTCGCAGCCGTCTTCGTCCCGGGGGCATCCTGCAACAATGGCTTCCAGTCGGAGATAAGGAAGATCTGACGGCCGTTACCCGGGCTCTAAAACAATCGTTTCCCTACGTCCGCGCCTTTGCCTATGGCGGAAACTGGGGCTTTCATTTTCTGGCCAGCGATCGTCCTCTGCCGGCTCTGACGGCGAAGGAGTTAGCGGCGCGCCTTCCCGCCTCCGCCACCGCCGATTTGGTGGAGTGGGACCACGATCACAATTCGGAGGCCCGTTTTGCGCACCTCCTGCAAAATGAACTGCCGGTGAATGAACTCATTAATCTGTCGCCCCATACGCCGGCTCTGAGTGACGATCGGCCCATCAACGAATACTACCTTCTGCGTCTTTCACTGCGCGGTAGCGCGATGCGCGAGGCCGGTATCAATTAAGGAACCATCCTCTCGCGCTTCGACCAATATCGATCACGATAAGCGCAAGGCTCTGATAGGCTTTGAAGGAAATTTAGGTCTCGCGCAAAGACCGGAAAATTCGACGTCACAGCGCCAATCAGCGGCCCATGACCAGACTCCTGCGGTTCTTTCGCCCCTCGCACCAGCACACGGCATTTTCTGCCACGCTATTGCTGATGTCGGCGGTCATGCTCTCGCGTGTGATCGGCTATGTGCGCGAGGCTTATATCGCCTACGCCTTTGGCGCCGGACCGCAGACCGACGCCTACGTCGCCGCCTTCACCCTTCCCGATTGGCTCAACTACATCGTGGCTGGCGGCGCGGCTTCCATTACATTCATCTCGATCTATACGCGGTTCCTCGCCGAAAAGCGCGACGCTGACGCCAAGAAAACTTTCTCCGTGGTCATCACCGTCATGAGCACGGTGATGATTCTGGGCACGATCATTACGGAAATTTTTACGCCGCAGTTTGTACGCTGGATGTTTCGCGGGTTCTCGCCTGCGCAAGTGGACCTGACCGTACACCTGACCCGGATTCTGTTGCCGGCGCAGATATTTTTCTATGTGGGGGGAGTAGTATCGGCGGTTTTGCTTTCGCACCGGCTGTTTCTTTTTCCCGCGCTCGGTCCTCTGCTGTACAACCTGTTCATCATTTTAGGGGGCGTGATCGGCGCTCGCCAGTTCGGGATTGCTTCGCTGGCGTATGGAGCGCTCGTGGGCAGCGTGGTGGGTCCGTTTCTGGCCAGCGTGATCGGTGCCGTCCGCATCGGAACCGGCTATCATCCGTCGTTCGACGTGAGCAATCCAGCCTTCCGCGAGTGGGTGCGGCTGTCGATTCCACTGATGTTGGGCGTATCTCTGGTCACGGCCGATGATTGGATTTTGCGCCACTACGCTTCCAGCGGCATTGGCGACATCGCACGCCTCAACTATGCCAAGCGTCTGTTCGCGGTGCCGATCGCGGTGTTGGGCCAAGCCACGGGGCAGGCTTCGCTGCCGTTTTTTGCGCGCTTGTTCAACGAAAAGCGTTTGAAGGAATTTGCTACCACGGTGAATGATTCGGTTTATCGAGTCGCGGCTGCATCTTTTCTGGCCACAGGATGGATGATGGCTGCCGCCTTTCCGCTGATCGACCTGGTTTACCGCCGCGGACGTTTTCTGGTTTCCGACACGCAAACGACAGCCGTTTATTTCTTCTGGTTCTCGCTTTCGCTTGCGCTCTGGTCCGCCCAGGGACTCTATGCGCGCGCGTTCTACGCCGCCGGCGACACGCTGACTCCCATGGCCGCGGTCACCATCATTACCGGCGCCTCCTTGCCCATTTATTCGCTGCTCTTCCACAAATATGGCGTGGTGGGTCTAGCCTGGGCTTCCGATATGGGCATTGGAGCCAATCTGCTGGCGCTGGCGCTTCTGCTGCACCGGCGAAAAATGGTTTCCTTGAGAACGCTGCGTTGGGATGAGTTGGGAAAGTCGGCGATCACTGCGGCAGTCGCCGGCGGAATCAGCCTTGGGGTGGCAAGAAGCGTTTCACCGCTGGTTCTTGGTCATGGCAGCCGGGCGGTGGACTTGCTGCAGTTGGGATTGATCTCCGTCACCTGGAGCGCGGCAACGGCACTGGGATTGTGGCTGCTGAAGTCGCAGTTGCCCAATGACCTTCGCCGGCGCAAAGTCACCGCATATCCCGGGGTCGCCGAGGGTGAGGGCAAAGAAATTCTGGGAGCGGGAACTCAACCGTAACTTCGAAGGCTTGAGCTGGCCTCTTCTTGTCTATCCAATGAGTGCAAATTACTGCGCGCTCGGCATTACTGCGCTCAACATCGGCACGGTCGCCGTGACCACCTGGGAAGGATCGTCGCGGAGCTTGAGGTAAAGAGTGGTTCCTTTGGGCGACGGAATGGTTAACTGGGCTTCGACAAAGCCGTCGGGCACCGTCACTGCGTTCACGAAGCCAGGATCGCTGCTGACCGCATCGATCAGAAAAAGCTTATCGCCGGTAAGGGTGCACGGTTTTTCTGCATCGGGCGTGCAACGAACTCCCTGCAGTACTGGCATACGCACCAGAGTAATTAATGGCTGCCAATCGCCATCAATCCCATCCGCCGTAATCGGACGAAACTTCAACGGCCCAAATGCCGAGGGTCCCAGCAGCTTCATGGGATCAAGCACGCCGAAGATAGTCTTGGAATCCTGGGGCGTCAGATTGCCGTCTTTCTCGCTCAACAATACCTTGAATGACTCGTCGGCGGTCGCGACTTCGATCTTCTCATTGGGCGGGAAATTATCGGGAACCTGCGTCTTCAGAAAGAAATCAAGACGCGCGTTCTGCGGCAGTTCGTCCTGATTCTCCAGCCGAACGGGCGAAGCGGATTCTGCCGCATCCGGCTGCACGCTCTTGGTCAGCACAGTCACTCGCGGCCGCGCGGTTCCGACAGCAGTCTTAAGATCCAACGATCGTCCGTCGCTCAGGGTTACATGAACCGTAACGGATTGGCCGGCCTCAAACCGGCTGGCCACCCGCGCATCCTGGCTCGCTACCTTGAGCTCGTCCTGCTGGTTGGCGCGGGAGAGGCTTTCGGGAACGAACTGAAGTCCCTCGACGTCGAGCGATCGGACCTGGTCGAGGCGGGTGCCTTTCAGCACAGCGTCGGCGTCTCCGGCATGGAGATTAAATGCATCCAGGCGTCCCGCTTCCGAGTAGGTGTGCAGAGGGACCTCATCGGCGGGATGAGTCCCAAGTTTGTGAATCACAAGTGTGACTGTTCCTGCGGAGGCGGTTTGCAGTGGGACTTTCACTTCCATTTCCTCGGGCTTGGCAAGCTTCCACGTGGTCGGGGTTATCTTTCCCTTTTCATCACGCAGGCTGACCCCGCTGACGCAACAAGCCTCGGCCGACTGGAGGTGCAAAGTATCCTCGCGGCCCACAATCAGCGCGCTGGCATCTTTGGAGGCGACAACCCACTGCCCGGAACTGGAGCCGCGCAGCCGGAAAGTCGGCCCCTCGAAGGAATGAAAGCCCCAGACGCCCTTTAGCACACCACTAACCTCGCCTTCCAACTGGGCCGATTTCACCGCTTTGTTATCGATGACGAAACCGCCGCGTCCAGCATCGGGCACGGCTGGAAGGTCAAGGCCAGGGCCCGACTTGGTTTCGAGGTGCAGAACAAAATCGTGAGCCAGAGCGGTGGCGTATACCAAAGGAGCTCCTTCAGCCGGAAGCACGAGAGACGGCGCGTCCACACAGAAAACCTGGGTTGCGTCCACCGGCCGCAGCGGCGGAATCGGCGCCGCGCGAACCAGTGGCAGCCCAATTACGATCACGGATTTTGGATTGCGAAAAGAAGGCGGGGAGTTCAGGCGGAGATTGAGGTCATCCTTCTTGGGCAGCGACAGCGCCGGAATGTACTGATACTGCGCGGTGACCGCACTGCCGAGAATGCGGGCCACATCCACCACCGCGCCCACGTAGGCGCTGTAGTAACCTCCGCGCGCCGTTGGCGTAGCGCTTACCTGCGCCAGCAGATCCGTGGGATTTCCCGTAGTCAGGGTTGTAACCATGTTCTGGCTGTGAGCGTCGTCGAGTACGAGCTGGTCAGTATTTTGCGTCAGACAAGGAGCCTGCTGTGCGCTGGGCTTGTCAAAGCACTGCTGCTCCACGCGAATGTTAAGACTGCGCGCCAGCAGGGTGGTGCGGGCTTTCATCTGTTCGGGATCGGTGGTGGAAGTCTCACGAACCGAGTCCAGATATTTCTCCAGGCGCTGCCGGTCGAAGCTGGCTTGATCCAGATCTTGTGCGGCGCGGACGAAAGCGCCCGGCTTGCCCCGCACCGCGCTGCGAAGCGTGCTGAACGCGCCGCCGGTATCCGGAGCCAGAAACACGAGAGCTTCCTCGGCTCCTTCGGGTACCTTGAGGAAGATGCCTTCCCGCTGGACCGCCTTGCTCCAGGCATCGACGCGCGTAAACCAGGAGTCTGGCGGAGGATTGGTCGCGCCCCGCAGGAACGCAACTACCATCACGTAATGCACCGATTCGCTGCCGGGCATATCAGGATGGATCCAGAGCCGGTCCCCCACCTGAAGGTTCGGGACCTCGGAGATAGGCAGGGTATGACCATCCCGTTGCACATGAACATCGACCTTGGGTCCGATCAGATCAAAAGGGCTGGCATCGGCCCGCAGTAGTGTTTTGCACGCCAGGATGAAGCCCAGGGCGGCGAAACTCAAAAAAAGATTTCGAAAACGGTGGCTCAAATCGATCAAGACGCACTGCTCCCCGGTTTACGTTCGTGATGCGCGGCCAGAGCAAGCAATAACAGGCGCACTCAGTCGATGTAACGGTTGTGGAGTCTTAATGGTACTGCGGGCGGGTTGGCCAGATCAACCGGTCAGCAAGAATCACAAGTGCAACCAGGTATGTTCATGAGGGAAAATGGCTGGATATAAGACAAAGCGGCGGAGGTTCGCAATCCCCGCGAACTCCGCCGCTTAATTCCTGACGATCCCTATGGCCGACCAAAGCCCGCGACAGGCTTAGGCCCTGGCGCCGACGGCTGCCGGTTCTGGGGCCGGAACACTCTTATCTTCGCCATTGGCCTTCTGCTGCGTGGGTTGGCCGCCCTTGCGGATGTCGATGCCGCCCTTGAAGTAAGCGCCATCTTCAATGGAGATGCGGGCGGCTACTACGTCGCCGGTGAGCGAGCCATCACTGCGGATATCCACGCGATCGCTGGCGGTCAAATTGCCGCGCACTTTGCCGAGCACGACAATCTCGCGGGCATTGATGTTGGCCGCGACCACGCCATTACGGCCTATGGTGACGCGGTTGCCGGCGAGGCTGATCGAGCCTTCCACCCGGCCATCGATGTACAGCGATTCCGATCCGGTTACCTCGCCCTTGATCACCAAAGACTTGCCGATGGTTGCCTGATCCGCCGTGGTGGTGGTGCTAGAGGAGGTCGCCGCGCGGGGGGCAACGACGGGTTCACTCGCCATAGGTGCAGGCGCATTCGGGCTAGACATGGTTGGACGCTCCGGCTCTGCTGGCCGGCCAGGGGTCGTAGGCTGATTCGTCGGCTTCCACATGGGTTACAAGGTTCCTTTCCTCGTTGGGATTGGGATCACGTGCCGCACTTGCGTGACCAAATGAAATTGTACTCCGCCGTCTCAATTTGAGCGCTGTGGAAAACCTTTATTTTCAATATGGTTTGCTAGAATGGTACGCACTTTCGGGTTGCAGCTCGCCCGGCTCCGCAGCCTTCGAACCGGCTGTTTCGGCACTCTCACCGTGTAAGGATTCCCGGAAAGAGGCGGGGAGGTCTGCCATTCCACAGACTTCCGGAGTATCCTCTTGGCTCGAAGATTTATCGAAGCCGCGAAGCAGGAGCAAGACATGTCAGAACCAGCCGTGATCGCTTCTCCACCTTTTACTGTTGCTCGACCCCAGCCCGGCGAGTACGCCCCCTATTATGATCGCTATATTTCCCTGGTTCAGGGCGAGGAAATCCTCAATGCTCTGGACCTGCAACGCCGCCAGACTTTGCTGCTGCTCTCCGGCCGCGACGAACAGGATGGCGACCTGCGCTACGCTCCGGAGAAATGGAGCGTCAAGGAAGTTCTCGGTCACGTCTGCGATAGCGAGCGCGTCTTCGCGTATCGAGCTCTGCGCATTTCGCGGGCCGACGCTACCCCCCTTGCGGGCTTTGAGCAGGACGATTACGTGCGCAATGGTCCGTTTGCCAATCGTGCCCTGGCTGATCTGATCGAAGATTTCATTGCGGTGCGCCGCGCCACGCTCTCACTGCTGCGCAATCTTGACGAGCCCGCCTGGACCCGGCGCGGGGTCGCTAATAACAGCGACATCAGCGTGCGAGCCCTGGCCTACATCATCGCCGGCCATGAGCTGCATCATCGCAGGATTCTGGAGGAGAAATATTTCTCGACGAGGGGCTCCAACTGAGATCCCATGTCCTCCCGTGCACTGACTGAATTACTTCGCGGTGAAGGCGCCCACGCCAGTCCCATGGCCTGCGTTGAGGACCTGAGCGCCGAACTCGCCGGGCGCCACCTCGAGGGATTCCCTCACTCCATTGCGGAACTCGTCTTCCACATGAATTATTGGATGGACTACGATCTGCGTCGGGTTCGTGGCGAACGTCCCGCCTATCCCAAACACAACTCGGAGAGCTTTCCACCAAGTTCCCGTGCCCTGAATTCGCAGGACTGGGATCGGCTGAGGGAACGCTTCGCTGGGTTGCTGGCTGACTCGGCCACGCTGGCGAATTCTTCTGCGCCAGAGATGCAGCGGCAGATCGAGAGCATGCACCACCGGCATACGGAGCTCGCGGGAACGCTGGAGGCGATCCTCTGGCAGACAGTCGCCCACAACAGCTATCACGTGGGCCAGATTGCGATGATGCGGAGGATGCTGGGCGCGTGGCCGCCTCGCGGAGGCGGAGATACTTGGTAGGGAAACCCCGTCGTTGGTCGGTTGTTGGTCGTCGGTCGTTAGTCGTTTGCCATTAGCGAGCACCAAGCCGGCGCCCTGGGTTTACGTTAGGATTGATTCGTTAGGATTGACTCGTGAGTTGGTTTTGAAACTTTCGCCAACGATTGCCGACTCACGACTAACGACCGACGACTAACGACCGACGACTAGCAAACACCCCGATGCTTTCCGACTCCGCCATCCTCAAACACATCGCCCGCCAGCCCAAGCGTTCCGCCGGATTCAAGCAGTTGGTGCGCGAACTCGGCTTGCACGGAGCCGTCCGCGGAGAACTGGACTCGCATCTTCAGAAGCTGGTGGCCGCAGGAGAATTAGTGCAGTTGAATTCCGATCGTTATGCGCTGCCCCAGCCAGCAGCCAACAAGAACGATAAGAATCTCGTGGCCGGACGCCTCAGCATGCATCGTGACGGCTTCGGCTTTGTCATCCCCGACGCGACTTCGCTGAGCGCGTCGCTCAAGTCGCGCCTCGCCGGCGATATTTTTATTCCACCTCCTGCGATCGGCAACGCCATGCATGGCGATCGCGTGCTGGTCGATATCGTTTCCACTCGTCCCGACGGCCGCGCTGAAGGGCGCATCGTTCGGCCGGTGGCCCGCGCGCATCCCACCGTGGTTGGAATTTTTCACTACGGCACGCGCCACAACTCGGTGAAACCCATGGACAGCAAGATCACGCAGGAAATTGTGATCCCTGCGGGCATGGAGTATCCGCAAACCGAGGGCGCGCAGACCGCAAGCGGCGCCGAAATAGGAAAGAAAAAATCGTTAGACCGCGTACTGGGCCATGAAGCCGCACAGCACTCGGAATGGAGCGATCTTGAAGGTGTGGTGGTCGACGTGGAAATTACTGACTGGCCCACGCCCACGCAGAATCCACGCGGCCGGGTCAGCGAAATTCTTGGCCGCCAGGATGACTTCGGGGTCGACGTCGAAATCATCATTCGCAAGTTTCACCTGCCGCACCACTTTCCTGCAGCAACGTTGGAAGAGGCGCAGAAAATTCCTTCTGTTATCCCAGCCGCGGAGCTGCGCCGGCGCCGCGATTTTCGCGCGCTTCCCATTGTCACTATCGATGGCGAAACCGCGCGCGATTTCGATGACGCAGTTCTAGTGCGCAAACTTTCCGGCGGCAATTTCGAGTTGCAGGTTCACATTGCCGATGTCGCGCAGTACGTAACCCCCGACTCCGCCCTCGATCAGGAAGCGCGCTTGCGTGGCACCAGCGTTTACTTTCCCGACCGCGCTGTGCCCATGCTGCCGCTTGAACTCTCGACAGACATCTGCAGTTTGCGTCCGCAAGTCGAGCGCCTGGTGCTCTCCTGCATTATGCAAATCGATCCTCGCGGGGAAATCGTGGGCTGCGAATTGTCTGAAGGGGTGATCCGTTCGGCTGAACGCATGACCTACACGGCGGTCAACGCCGTGATCGAAGGCGATGCCGAGGCGCGCAGGCGTTATGCTCCGCTGGTGCCTACATTCGAACTCATGCGCGACCTGGCCCTGATCTTGAACCACAAGCGAAAACGCCGCGGCTCCATCGATTTCGATCTGCCCGAGCCGGTCATCGAATTCGATGAGTTTGGATTGATGAAAAGCATCTCCCGCTCCGAACGCAACATCGCCCATCGCCTGATTGAAGAGTTCATGCTATCGGCGAACGAATGTGTCGCGCAGTATCTGGAATCAAAACAGATCGCGTCTCTCTATCGCGTTCACGAGAAGCCCGACGCCAAACGCGTCTATGACTTTGAAGTGATGGCCGCGACCTTCGGATATTCGCTGGGGGTTGGCCCGCTGCCGGTCCATCGCGTGCAGTTCAAGAGCGACCGCCGCGCCGCCCGCGGCACCGGCAAACCGGCGCGCACCGTGGAAATTCCCAAGGATGTGCACATCACTCCGCGGATGTATCAGAAGCTGGCGGCCAAAATCGCGGGCAAACCGGAAGAGCGAATCCTGAGCTACCTGATGCTGCGCTCGCTCAAGCAGGCGCGCTATTCGGAGGAAAACCTTGGACACTTCGCATTGGCGGCTACGAGCTACACGCACTTCACGTCGCCCATCCGGCGCTATCCGGATTTGATCGTGCACCGCATCCTGAAGCATGTGCTGCGTCACTCGGCGGAGCGCCGCGAAGGAGAAGTCCCCATCGGGGTTGCCAGCGCTTCGTCCGTGAACCAGGCGACCGTGAACCAGGCCACACATGTCGCCGAGGAACCGGCTTCGCCCTGGTCGAAGCGGCGCGATCATGCGGCCCATCGCGAGCCGCCCGATAAGCTCGGCGGACCAATTTCAACCGAGGAGCTGCATGAGATTGCGGAAGAGTCGAGCCAGTCGGAGCGCCGGGCCGACGACGCCGAGCGTGAGCTGATGGAATGGAAGAAAGCCAAGTTTATGCAGGACCGCATTGGCGAAGACTTCGACGGCCTGATCACCAGCGTTACCAAATTCGGTTTCTTTGTGGAACTCGCCGATTTATTCATCGAAGGTCTGGTTCCGTTGAACACGCTTACCGACGACTTCTACACTTACCACGAGAACACGCGACAGATTATTGGCCAGCGCTCCCGCAAGACTTACGCCATGGGACAGAGGATTCGGGTGCTGGTGGACCGCATCGATCCGGTGGAGAAGAAAATCCAGTTCGCCGTGTTCGAGGAAACGCCGCAGCCATCGCCGCGCAAATCGAAGCGTAAACGCAAATAACGAACTTGCACTGCAACCCCAGTTTGGCGAACCGAAATCCTCGGCTGATGGTAAAATTCCCTAGTTAACCCCATCCGTTGCGAATGCGAGCAGCGGGTTCCTTTCTCGTCGGGACGTGGCTCAGCCTGGTAGAGCACTCGCTTGGGGTGCGAGGGGTCGGCAGTTCAAATCTGCCCGTCCCGACCATTCTTCAAGATAGTCGCATCAAGGTCCTTCGCTTCGCTCAGGATTTCGGCAGCGGGCCCGCTTCGCTCACGGCTACTACGGGCCTCAAGTTTAATTCTGCCTGTCATGACCACCGCTGGCCTGACTCTCTGGTATTTCTCCTCGATGCTACCTCGCAATCAATCTGCTTGACATTGGAATGCCTTCGAGGGTTGATAATTCCCATGGTGAAGAATGATGCGGGCCTTCATTCCGGCGAACTGGCAGAGGCGACTGGGGTCAGCCCGGATACCATCCGGCACTACGAGAAGATTGGTGTGCTGCCCAAGGCTCTGCGAAGTCCGTCCGGCTATCGAATGTATCCGCACGGCGCCGTCGAGCGGGTAGCTGTCGTACAAAGGGCGCTTCGCATTGGGTTTACGTTGGCAGAACTTTCCGACGTTTTGAAGGCTCGTGACGGAGGCGCTGCCCCGTGCAAGAGAGTCTACGAACTTGCACAAATGAAGCTACGTGGAATCGAAGGGGATATTGCCGCCCTAAGGCAGACTCAACGGTATCTCAAGAAAGTGCTGACTGATTGGGAACAGCGAATCCAGCAGGCAGGCAAAGGACAACCTGCACACCTGCTCAATTCACTGACGGACGTGCTCAAGAACTCAAGCGCCCCGGCAAATAGATTTGGGAGGAAATACACCTGAGCTTTGCCGAGCACTCGAGCATTGCCGTACTCCTCAGCGTTCATCTTCTTGCTGCCTAGATAGTTGGTAATGGGGTCAATGATAATCAGTGACAAAAGAATATGAAGACAATAGCGATCTTTGTGCTGGTGTTTGGAATGCAAGCCGTGGCGCAAGACATGCAGTCATGCCCGATGCACAAGGGCCATCAAGCGGACGTCCAAAAACACGGCGACGAGGCAATGGGATTCCCGCACGACAAGACGACTCACCACTTTCGGCTCTATCCCGATGGCGGCGCAATCGAAGTGACGGCCAACAACGGTAACGACGATGCCAACATCAAGGCGATCCGTTCTCACCTGTCACATATCGCTATGATGTTTTCGGAAGGGGACTTCTCAGTCCCGATGCTTATTCATGACCAAGTTCCGCCCGGCGTCGAGACCATGAAAAAGGAACGAAATCGGATTTCGTACACCTTCGAGGAGATGCCGTCGGGAGCACGAGTACGGATCAAAAGCAAATCTGATGACGCGTTGAAGGCCGTGCATGACTTTTTGCGATTCCAAATTGAAGATCATCATACGGGCGATTCAATCGATATAATCGCGGTTGCGCCTGACGTGCTCGCCCCGCACGACCATTTCTTCGATGGGTGGAGTCCCGCAGGGTTGTGACATTTTTGTGACGCAACCCGGAGAAACAGGGGGCAAGAGGGCAACCGCGGAACCGGGGAAACCGAAGAGGCTTTTATTTACTCCGCATTTGAGTCTTCAGAGCATCTGCCCGTCCCGACCAAATACTCTTCCGTTGACGTGGTCCACTTTACCTCGCTGACCTACTTCAGATCGTTCACCAGATACAAATCCGAGAGTGTCCGGCCATATTCGTAGACGTAATTGTTGCCATCGGGGGTGATTAACACCGAGCTGATGTCGGTGACGCCGGAGACGTCCGGGGGCACAAGTTGCTTCCAAAGTTGTTTGTGGCCGGTCGCCAGATCCAGCTTGGAGACCGACGCGGGGACTTCGCCAAGCCGGTAAATAAACAGCGAGCGGCCGTCGCTGGTCCAGCTAATCGGCGCTTCTCCGGCCTCGAGACCGGGAATCGGCCGGATCTCGCCTGTCTCCAGCGTGAGTAACGCCGGCTTCTGATCCGCGCCCACGAACGCGATCTGCCGGCCGTCGGGAGAAATGGCGATTAAGCTGGCGTTCACGCCCTCGCTGGTAATCGCCTTGACTGGGCCGCCGTTCAGGTCTTGCACGTAAAGCCGAACGCCTTTGCCGGGCTCATCGGCAGAAAACAGCAAATGTTTGCCGTCGGGAAACCAGCGCGCCCAGATGCGATTGATCTGGTCGTGCGTCAGTTGCCGCGATTCTCCGGCTCCCGTGGGCAACAGGCTGAACTGAACCGGCGGCTTGGGCAAGCCGGACAACGCCCATAGCTGGTCCGGTGAAAGCGCAAAGCCAATCCCGTCGCCCAGACGCACGGCAGGCGATCCGTCGGTGTTGCGCAGGTAGGTTGAATAATTCTCGCCGCCGGCCTCGCCCGATTCCACAAACAAAAGTTCTTTGCCGTCGGCAGACAGATCCTTCGGCGCCGACCAGTCCAGCCACGAAAGATCACGCTCCTTGTTGGTGTTCTTGCTTGTACCGACCATGCCGACTCGTGGAACATCGCGGGTAATGAGAACGCGTCCATCTTTGGCCACATCCTGAAGGGTGAGCGTGCCCGGCTCGCGCGCCAGCAGCCGCTCCTTACCCGACAGAGTCACCGCGGAAAGATATCGCCCATAGCCGATTCGGGTGCTGGAAAACCAGATTTCGTTCCCCGTGGGAGACCAGCCCAATCCCCAGGCGGTTTCCCATCCGGTGGAGAGAACTTTTTTCTTTCCCGAAAGATCGACGATGGCAATGAAGCCGGCATCGTCGCGCTGGACGGGATGCTCGATAAAAGCGACCGCGTCCCCCTTGGGCTGAAACTCGCGGATGACTGAGCCATCCGCCGGTCTGATACAAAACTTTTCCGATGGGATATTCGAGACGGCTCAATCCACCAAACTCGCGCACCACCGCAAAGTTTGTTCCGTCCGGCGACCAGTCCGCCCATTGCACGTTCTCCAGCACTTCGCGCGGAGCCCCACCCCCGAGCGGCACTCTGGCCAACGTTCCGACGTTGATATAAGGATCGACGTTATGACTGTTGAGCAGCACCGCCATCTCGCCTTCCGACGAAATCGACAGCACCTCAGCCTTCGACAGTCCGAAGGGCCGCGATTCAGGACTGTCTGGCCGGGTCACGAACAGCTCGATTGGGTTTCCTTCCCAGGCCGCGCTGTACACAATATTTTTTCCATCCGGCGCGAAGCGCGCCATGCGAATGGTGCCGCCGCGGAACGTTAACTGATGATAGGTTGGCGGCGAAATGGAGGAAGCCAGGCCTTCACGCTTCCCGTAAAGATAGGCGCCGGCCATCAGCACCATCGCAACCATGCCCGCGGCCAGAGCGATGATCGGCCAGCGCTTGAAACTGCTGGAGGGCGCAGGTGGCGGCAGCGCCGCCGGGAGGGCTCTTTCCGCCGCCTGCGTGCTGGGATGCGACTCCGATTGCCGGCTCAGGCGCTGCAGATCGACGCGAAAATCGGAGGCCGTCTGGTAGCGCAGTTTGAGATCTTTTTCCAGAGCCTTATCCAGAATCTCCTCAAACTTCTGCGGCAATTGCGGATTGAATTGCGACGGAGGTACGGGAGTGTGGTTCAGAATGCCATCGAATACCGCGGCGCTGGTCGCTCCGGGAAACGCCTGCCGGCCGCTCGCCATTTCGTAAAGCACCAGCCCAAGAGAAAACAGGTCGGTGCGCCGATCCAGATCCTCGCCCATCGCCTGTTCCGGAGACATATAAGCGATGGTCCCGATGGCCGAACCCGGACTGGTCAGCAGATTGGCGTCCAGCGCGGTAGGCATGGAGTTGTCCACGCCGGCGGTGTGATTCGATTGCGCTTCGGCGGTATATTTCGCCAGGCCAAAATCCAGCACCTTGGCCTGCCCGGCGCGAGTCACAAAAATATTCGCCGGCTTGATGTCGCGATGAACGATCCCCTGGGAGTGCGCCGCGTCCAGCGCTCCTGCAATTTGCACTGCCAGGTCCAGCAATTCGCTGATCCGCATCGGTTTGCCTTCGATGCGGTGCTTCAGCGTCTGCCCGTCGATGTACTCCATGACCAGGTAGGCCGCTCCGCCTTCTTCTCCAATGTCATAGATGGTGCAGATGTTGGGGTGATTGAGTCCGGAGGCAGCCTGCGCTTCGCGGCGAAAGCGCTCAAGAGCGGAGGGATCTTTCGCGGAATCGTCCGCTAGAAATTTCAGAGCCACGGTGCGGTGCAGGCGGGTGTCCTCCGCCTTGTACACCACACCCATGCCCCCGCCGCCAAGTTTTGCGGTGATCTTGTAGTGAGAAACAGTTGTGCCGATCACGATTGCGCGATTACGGTTGTACGATTACGGCTGTACGATTACGGAACAGGCCATCTTAGGCGGCCCTCGCGGCTGCCGTCAACACCACCAACCAGAGTCGCAGTTCAGAAATTCGGGCACGAACCAAGAAAAGCACTTTGACCCGGTGTGTGATTCCCCGACAATCAGAAAAAGCTCGACCTGAACCAAGCTCGTCGGCGCGCCATCGTCGAAGATCTTTCCACAGGCAGTTGAACTTAGTTCAAACTCGGGAGAATTCCTATGTCCGGGCAAGTCATTTTGTATTTCGAGGATCAGGCCGATGCGCTACGTTTTGCTTTGGCCGCGGGGTCAGTGATGGCGGGCGACGGCGCTCGTGTTTCTGACGATCTGATTCAGGAAACAGCACGCGTCAGCCGCATCCGCATTGATGCCGCCAACGCGGGAAAGATCAAAAAGGCGGGTCCGGAGCGCGTGTCTTAGATTCGTTTATCCCGATCGAAATCAGCCGGTGCGCCGCGCCGAGAGCAGGTTCAGGATTTCGCGCAGGCCCTGCCGAATTCGCTGCATCTCCGCAGGCGATTGTGAGGGAAACGGAATTGCGGATTGTCCCTTATCGGTTTTCCCCTCGGAGCGCAATTGCTGGCGCGCGCCCACAATGGTGAATCCCTGTTCGTAAAGTAGTTGCTTGATGCGCAGGACGCTTTCCACGTCTCGTCTGCGGTACATGCGTTGTCCCGTGCTGCTCTTCACTGGTTTCAGTTGCGGGAACTCGCTTTCCCAGAAGCGCAGAACGTAGGCGGGCAGTCGGCACAGCGTGGCCACTTCGCCGATGCGGAAGTAAAGCTTGTCAGGGATAAAAATCTCATCCCGCTTACTCTTGTCTGCGCTCTTCCTGGGAGTCATATTTTTCCTGACACTCGTTCCCGGTGTCGATTCAAGGTCCATATTGTGACACACCACGCGACCGGTATGCAGAATTTTGAAGCGAGGGAAACCATAACGAACCGTTCCGGGACGCCCGTTTCCGCCGGACGCAAAATGTTGCCGGACGCGTGCTCCCAGGAAAAGTAAAACGCCTCTCAAGAGGTGCTTCTCCTGAGAGGCTGGTTGAAATTCTCGGCCCGTGCGAAGTATCGTTTCGCCGACGGTTAATGTTTCTTCTTTTTTGCCTTCTTCTTGGTTGCCATGAAGGTTCCTCCGTGTGAACGATTTCCCTTGCAAAGGTTCTGAGTACAGGGCCCAAAGCGTAATGCCACCCAATTCATTGTAGTGGCAGCATCCTTAGCACAAGATATTGAGGCACTGTTAACAGACTGTCAACATAATTTTGCAGTTGGCGCAGGAATTTTTAAGCAGACCGAGAGCTCTTCGTAAGTCATTCGCTTCGCGGTTCCGGCTTCCATTACACTTCCCTTCATGCCGCGTGATCCGGCGGATCTCGAAATCTTCAAGAGCCTGTTCCACTCCATTGCAGAGGAGATGGGCGCCGCACTGCGCCGCACCGCGTTTTCCCCCAACATTAAGGAGCGTCGCGATTATTCCTGCGCCGTATTCGACGGCGCGGGAGAAGTGATTGCCATGGGGGATCACATGCCCGTGCATCTGGGTTCGATGCCCATGTCAGTGCGGGCGGCGATTTCCGCGAGCCAGATGAACCCGGGCGACGTCGTCATGTTGAACGATCCCTTCCGCGGAGGCACGCATCTTCCTGACATCACTCTGGTGGCTCCGGTGTACGTGGGAAGCGGAGCAGCTTCACGCACTCCGCGCCGAAAGGCCGGAAACCAGCCTGACTTCTATGTGGCCTCCCGGGCTCATCACGCAGACGTGGGCGGAACCTATGCGGGTTCGATGGGTCTATGCCGTGAAATTTATCAGGAAGGGTTTCGCATTCCTCCCGTGCGACTGGTGCGGGGAGGCGTGATCGATCGCGATGTGCTGGCGCTTTTGCTGGACAATGTCCGCACCCCGGAAGAACGCGAAGGCGATCTCAGCGCACAACTCGCCGCCTGCCACACCGGAGCGGAACGGCTGCGGGAAGTGTGCGCGCGATACGGGACACAGCGCGTTCGCAATGCAGCCCGTGACCTGCTGCAATATTCCGGGGAGCTGATGCGAGCATTTTTGCAGCGCGTGCCGGCGGGCGTCTATCGCGCAGAAGATTTTCTGGATAACGACGGCATCAGCGACACACCGGTGAAGATTGCAGTGACCATCAGCTTCCGGCCAAAGGGCCGGTCGAACCAGGCTAAGCCGCTTCGCGGCTCGCCGAAGCGGCGGCCTGGCCACGCAGTGACCGTCGATTTCTCCGGAAGTGACCCTCAGGTGGCGGGCAGCGTGAATGCAGTCGAAGCCATCACCTACTCCGCGTGCTTTTATGTTTTCCGTTGCCTGCTGGCGGATGACGTCCCCGCAACCGCCGGACTGATGCGGCCGATAAACGTGATCGCTCCCCCGGGCACAATCGTGAACGCGGGCCTGCCGGCAGCCGTGGCCGGAGGGAACGTCGAAACTTCGCAGCGCATTGTCGACGTGATTCTGCGGGCGCTGGCTCAAGCCATTCCTGAGCGCATTCCCGCGGCCGCTTCCGGAACCATGAATAATCTCACCATCGGCGGAATAGACCCTCGCACCGGCGAGCCGTTTGCCTATTACGAAACCATTGCCGGAGGCATGGGCGCTCGGCCAACCAAGCCGGGCATCTCAGGCGTGCATACGCACATGACAAATTCGCTCAACACTCCGGCGGAGGCCCTGGAGTATGCCTATCCACTGCGGGTGCGGCAGTATTCGCTGCGTCCGAACAGCGGAGGGACTGGCAAACATCGAGGTGGAGACGGGATTATTCGCGACATCGAAGTATTCACCGACTGCCAGGTTACTCTGCTCGCCGACCGGCGTTCCCGTGGGCCCTGGGGACTCGCGGGCGGAGGCGCTGGTGCTCCGGGCAAGGCCAGCGTAATCCGCGGCAATGGTTCCGTCGAAGAAATGCCCGGAAAATTCAGCGCTCGGCTGCAAGCTGGCGATCGCATCAGAATTGAATCGCCCGGTGGCGGCGGGTGGGGCCGAGGCGATTCGAAAACCCGATTGATACAGGGGGCAAAGGTGTTATGACCGATATCGCTTCTCACTTTCTCGACGAAGCGCGCCGGCAGTTCCGCGGCCACAAATGCATGGCGGAAGGCGCGATGGCGCAGCTTCGTGACCAGGACTTCTTTGTTACGCTCGATCCGGAATCGAACTCAATCGCAATTCTGGTGAAGCACCTGGCTGGAAACATGCGTTCGCGGTTTACCGACTTCCTCACCAGCGATGGGGAAAAGCCCGACCGTTTTCGCGACCGTGAATTCGAACTAAACCCGGCAACCACCCGCGCCGACGTGATGAAGTGGTGGGAAGAAGGCTGGAGCTGCGTCTTCACCGCGCTCGAAGCGCTCACGCCTGAAGATGTGATGCGCACCGTTACCATCCGGGGCGAGCCGCACAGCGCTCTGCAGGCCATTAACCGGCAGATCGCGCACTACGCGCAACACACGGGGCAAATCGTATTTCTTTCGAAACATCTGCGGTCCAACGAGTGGAAGACGCTGAGTATTCCGCGCGGCAAATCGGAGGATTACAAAACGGCGCCCCCGAAGCCGAATACCCCGAAGCCGAATACCCCGAAGCCGAATACCCCGAAGCCGAATACCCCGAAGCCGAATACCCCGAAGCCGAATACCCCGAAGCCGAATAGAGGATCACCTCGTCAGCCGTGACCAAACCCAGCGTCCACGCACAGCATCAGACTACCTGCAGTGCTAGAATCATACGTTTGCGTGTCAGTCTGAATTTCATATAGGAAGCCTTGATGCCGCCGACAATGCTCGCTGTGGTTAAGCCGGAAGCTGCGCCGGGCGCGGAGATCCGGCAAGTCAAGATTCCCGCCTTCGGCCCCTCTGACGTGCTGGTCAAGGTGCAAGTCGCATCCATCTGCGGCACCGATCTCCACATCTACAACTGGGACCGCTGGGCGCAGAACCGGATTCATCCTCCGCTAATTCCCGGCCACGAATTCTGTGGAGAAGTCGCGGCTTTCGGCGACGAGGTCACCAGCGTGAAGGAAGGTGACTTCGTTTCCGCCGAAATGCACGTGGCTTGCGGCAAGTGCCTGCAGTGCCGTACCGGCGAAGCCCACATTTGCCAGAACGTAAAGATCATTGGCGTGGACACCGATGGCGCCTTCGCCGAGTACGTGGTGATTCCGGAATCGAATCTATGGAAGCTTGATCCCGCCATCCCGCAGGAATACGCATCCATTCTCGATCCTCTGGGCAATGCCGTTCACACCGTCCTCGCCGGTGAGATCGCCGCGAAAACCGTGGCCATTACAGGCTGCGGCCCAATCGGACTCTTCGCCATCGCCGTAGCCAGAGCGGTCGGAGCGACCAGCGTATTCGCCGTTGAAGTGAACGAGCATCGGCGCAAGATCGCGCGCGAAATGAAGGCGGACTACGTAATCGATCCGTCAAAAGAAAAAGCCAGCGCCGTGGTGATGGAGAAAACCGGCGGCCTGGGTGTGGATGTAGTGCTCGAGATGGCGGGCCATCCCGATTCGATTCGAACCGCGTTCGATATCGTGCGGCGCGGCGGACGAATTTCCCTGCTCGGCCTTACCTCCAAACCCATCTCGCTGAATTTTTCTGAAGATATTATTTTCAAGGGCATCACGGTGCAGGGCATTAACGGGCGCCGCATGTACCAGACCTGGTATCAGATGACGGCGCTGCTCAAAGCCGGCAAGCTTGACCTGCATCCTGTAATCACTGACCGCATTCCGATGAAAGATTTCTCGAAAGCCATGGAACGTCTGAAGACCGGCGAGGCTAGTAAGATTCTAGTATATCCCAATGGGATGAAGTAAGGACCGTGTGGCGCGGGCGCCTCGCCCGCTAAAGTTTGAACACAAGGTCACGCCGAGAATCGACAGAAAGTGAAGTCGAAATAATGGCTCTCGATGCATTCGTTCGCTGCACCTGTATTCGGGACGGCAGGGCCAAACCGCATCCTTTCCCCGACCGGCTTACCTTTGACGAGTCTGGAGAGCCCATGATGAGCGGTGAACCTTCGGAAGACGAGTGGGAAGCTCACGATCAGTGGCTGGCCGGCGCGTGCGAGCACGAAGGGTTTCTGCTCTCCATGTTTCTCGGCAATATTACTCGCGTAAAAAATCTGCGCGGCTTTCTGCGGGCCTTGCAGGGCAGTCCGGGGCCGCGATTTCCAATCCTGCTGGAAAAAGTTTTGTACGATGGCACCCACACCGGCGACTGGATTCCCGCTAAAAAATCGCCGGCGCTGCTGAAAGAAGTGAGCACCGTGCTCCACTCCAGTGACATTCTGGCCGAGTCAGAGAAGGAGTTTTTCAACAATATGAAAGAGCTCTGCGAGGCCAGTATCGCGACCGGAAATCCAATTATGTTTTAGTGCCAGTTTGGTTGTCATCGCGACTCTGTCGTGCTAACTCGCGATAATCCCTGTCGAGGTTTTTTATGACTACCGCAACCCGCACCAACCCGCTCTCTTATCTCACTGACCAGCTCAACGAAATCAAAGCCAAGGGCACGCACTTCAAGCTGCGCGTCCTCGACGACGAGCAGGCCCCGGTCTGCACCTTCGACGGCAAGAAAGTCATTAACCTTGCCTCGAATAATTACCTGGGCCTGACCACGCATCCCAAGCTGCGCGAGGCGGCGCTCGAGGCTACGAGAAAGTACGGCGTCGGATCGGGCGCCGTGCGCACCATTGCCGGGACGATGAAGATTCACATGGAGCTGGAAGAAAAAATCGCGCGCTTCAAAAACGTGGAGGCGTGCGTGGTCTTCCAGTCCGGCTTTGCGGCCAATGCGGGTACGGTATCGGCGGTGCTGGGCAAGGACGATTTCATCATCTCCGATGCTCTGAACCATGCCTCGATCATCGACGGCGCACGCCTGTCGAAGGCAAAGATTCTGGTCTTTCGCCACAAAGATGTCGCCCACGCCGAAGAGCAACTTGCCAGCGTGAAAGATGAGCCGGGCAAGAAGCTCCTGATCAGCGACGGCGTATTCTCCATGGATGGCGACATTGGCCCGCTGCCCGGGCTGTGCGACGCAGCGGAAAAATATGGCGCCATCATGATGGTCGACGATGCGCACGCCTCCGGCGTGCTCGGACGCAACGGCCGCGGTACCGTCGATCATTTCAAGGTGCACGGACGGGTGGACATTCAGGTTGGCACTCTATCGAAGGCGATTGGCGCGCTGGGAGGATATGTCTGCGGAACCCGCGATCTGATCGATTTTCTCTATCACCGTGCGCGTCCCTTCTTATTTTCGACTTCGCATCCGCCGTCGGTGGCGGCGACCTGTATCGCGGCCTTCGATGTTTTAGAAAACGAGCCGGAGCGGATCGAGAAGCTCTGGGAGAACACGCGCTTCTGGAAAAAAGAACTTGGCCTGCTCGGCTTTGACATCGGGGGCCGCGCCACGCCGGCCAGCGAGACTCCAATCACGCCCATCATCATCGGCGACGGCAAGCTCACCATGGACTTCTCCCGCGAATTGTTCAAGGAAGGCGTCCTCGGCACCGGTATCGCCTTCCCGACAGTGCCCGAAGGCAAAGCCCGCATCCGCACCATTATGACAGCTACGCATACCAAAGAAGAGTTGCAGCAAGCGCTGGAGGTGCTCGGAAGGGTGGGGAAGAGGATGGGGATCGTAGATGGGCGAAGACCTTAGAAGGGCTAGTGATTATTTTGTTCCCCTAATGACCCAAGAGTGTAAATTCTGTGGGAAAAAGGCCCTGACATAAGCGAAAAGAAAGCGTATGATCATCCTCCTCGGGGATGGTACATTGATATGGCTGACCGTCAACAATTTCTTCGCATCGTCGAACCAGATGCGGAGCTAGCAAGAATATTAGAATCATCCAAAGCGACGAAAGTTACGGAGGAGGAGCTGCGGGAGCAAAGGATAAGCTTTGCCTTCGGCAATGCACCACACGGTTCCGAAAACCGCATAACCAAAGACAGCGTTAGAGTAGCCTCCGAACACATTAAGCTGCTGCCGTAATCCTGTACTTCCTGGTTTTTGATGTCGGTCAGAGAACAAGACGATCCCGCCTTGTATACAAAAATCCAGGAGCAAAACCTTCTTCGGCAATACGACCTATTGTCAAACTGCGTCGAAATCGGTTTAAAGAAGGGCATTGAATCATTCGACAAGTACACTTTGTGGGCGTTGAACTACGCAGCAGTTTCCAACATTTGTCAGTTAGGTGGACGATATCGCGAGGGGCCGATAAGGGTCGGAAATCACGTTCCCCCTCATTTCAATGGCGTGCCAAAGCTTATGGACTCGTTTTTCTCACTTATCCATGAGAATTGGACGATCGTAGACCATCCGACCGCCCTCGCCGCCTTCGCTCTTTGGAATCTCAATTGGATACATCCGTTTATAGAAGGCAATGGCAGGACTGCTAGAGCAGCTTGCTACTATTTGATCTGCATGAAGCAGGGGAGAATTCTTGGTGGCAAGAAAGCCGTTCCGGAACGAATACGTGAAAACAGAGATCCGTACATTGCAGGTCTGAAAGCGGCGGATCGCGCGTACGACAAGGGACAATACGACATCTCCGAACTGGCGAAGTATTTGGAAGATTTATTGAAGGGCCAATTATCGGAATCCTAAAATCCGCCCACACGCGGATTTTGCTCACAAATGATTGGCTGTCAACCTGCCCGCCACACCATCCTCCCGCCCACAATCGTCGCCACAACCTTCCCCGTAAACTGCCAGCCGTCAAACGGAGTGTTGCGCGACAACGACCGCGACTTGGGGGCCTCAAATGTCCAGCGCTTCTTCGGATCGAAGATGGTTACGTCGGCGAAGTTGCCGCGCTGAAGCGACCCGCGGCCGCGCAGATCGAACACTCGCGCGGGTCCGGCGGTGAAGAGTTCGACGATTCGCGTCAGCGGAACCTTGTGGTCCCGGTGCAGGCGAGTAATGGCCAGGGCCAGCGCGGTTTCGAGTCCAGTAATGCCAAACGACGCACGCTCGAACTCGACCTGTTTTTCGTGCGCGGCGTGCGGGGCGTGGTCGGTGGCGATGGCATCGACAGTGCCGTCGGCGAGCGCGACCAGAATTGCCTCACGGTCCACAGCTGAGCGCAGCGGCGGATTCATCTTGAAATTCGTGTTGTACTCGCCCACGCTTTCATCGAGCAGCGTGAAATGGTGCGGGGTGACTTCGCAGGTGACGCGGGCTTTAGCGCGCTTGCCGCGGCGCACGGCCTTGAGCGCGTCGGAGGTGGAAAGATGCGCCACGTGCAGCCGCGATTCCCGAATCTGCTGCGCGAGAGTGACATCGCGATCTACGATGTTGGCTTCGGCGGCGCCGGCCATGCCCCGCAACCCCAGACGAAAGCTGGTGGCGCCTTCGTGCATCGAACAATTTTCTGTAAGGCGCGTATCTTCGGCGTGCTGCACGACTGTAAGGTTCAGCTCAGCGCCGAGCCGCAGCGCCGCGCGCATGATTTCATCGTCGAGGATGGGCTTGCCATCATCGGTAACGGCGACGGCTCCGGCCCGCTGCAATGCCGCAAAATCGGTCAGCGACGTGCCCCGAGAATTGCAAGTAGCCGCGGCGATGGGGAAAACATTTATCACCGCTCCCCGCTCAGGATTTCGCAACCACGCGACCCACTCCTCCGTGTCCACGACCGGCACGGTGTTGGGCATGGTGCAAAGCGAGGTGAAACCTCCGGCCGCGCCGGCCGCGGTGCCGCTGGCGATGGTTTCCTTGTAACTTTGCCCAGGCTCCCGCAAGTGAACGTGCAGATCGATGAAGCCCGGGGCAACGATCAATCCGCGGGCGTCGAATTTCTCGTCTGCGCCTCCGCGAATTTTGTTGGGCAGCGCAATCTCGGCCACGCGTCCATCGCGCAGAAGAACGTCCATGGGCGCGTTGATTTTCGCCGCAGGGTCGATCAGGTGACCCCCCTTGATCAGCAGGCTGGCCGCGTGTCGTTTTTCGTTTCCGGTACTCATCGAGTCTCTGCGGTTTGGGGTTGACCCGCGGCTCATTTCGCTTTTCCCAGTGCCCGCGCCAAAATCGCCATGCGCATCGGAACGCCATTGCGGACCTCATCCACGATTACGGATTGCGGACCGTCAACCACTTCCGACGTCAGTTCAAGCCCGCGGATAATGGGCCCGGGATGCATCAGGATGGCATCGCGCTTGGCTAATTTCAGTCGCGTGGTGGTCATCTGATAGCGCGCAACGTAATCCTGCAGATTAATTTTCAGCCCAGCAAGGCGCTCCTGTTGCACTCGCAGCAGCATAATCACATCGCAGCCCCGCAGCGCTTCTTCCATGTGACGAGTAATGTGCAGCCCCGGTGCTAGAGTCGCTGCAAATTCAGGCACAAGTTCGGGCGGTCCGCAAAGCGTGACCTTGGCTCCGAATCTGCTCAGCAGGTGACACGCGGAACGAGCCACGCGGCTATGTCCGATATCGCCGATGATCGCGATATGCAAGCCTTTCAAGGATTTCTTGTGTTTCAGGATGGTGAAGGCATCGAGCAAAGCCTGCGATGGATGCTCATGCATGCCATCTCCCGCGTTAATCACCGGAATATCAAGATGCGTCGCCATCAGCAGGGGCGCTCCCGCTGCGGGATGGCGAATCACAATCGCGTCCGCACCCACCGCGCGCAGGGTATAGGCGGTATCGAGCAAAGACTCGCCCTTCTCGATGCTCGACCCCGAAGATTGCACCAGGGTGGTCGCCGCGCCCAGAGCATTGGCGGCGAACTCGAATGATGTCCGTGTCCGGGTGGAGGCTTCGTAGAACAGCAGCACGATGCGTTTGCCGCGCAACAGGGGTCGAGCCTTGCGGGGGTTCATCCGGCGAGCCAGCTTCAGCAGACCCAGAATTTCTTTCTCCTCCAGGTGCTCGATGCCGAGTAGCGAACCGCGTGCAGGCTTGTTCATTGCGTAAGAATGGAAACGGTGCATGATACGCGGCCAATGCTGCCTACGGCAAGCGAGCATGGAACAGCCCATGCCTACGGTCGATCGCGCCGTTTCGTGAGGGTGGCGCCAAGAGCTCCGCCAAGTCCTCCCAGCGCAATGAACGCCAGCAATCCGAAAATCACCGAAGCCACTACCATGAATGCGAAACCGTCGGGAGATTTTGCAAAGTCCAAAAAAGGCTGGACCTCGGGCCCGGGATAGCGCACCGCCGCCTGCTGAATCTTCTCCATCATTTGGCCTCGCAGGTCGGCTCCTTTGTGAAGCACGGCCACAGCCAGGGTCTCGAAAAGCGTCGACATACCGAAAAGCAGCAGACCGGTCAGTGCGCCGAGCCTGGCTCCTGCTGTCGGACGGATCAGGATTCCCGTTCCGCCGCGCCGCGATAACACGACCGCCAATGACCCTGCGCCCAGTGCGGCCACAAACGGATTTAAGCCTAAAAATGTCAGCACAAGCGCGAGAGCAGCTGCAAGCGAGCACGGCTTAATGTCTCGAGACAAACCACCAGACACCGAGCTTGCGGGAATCGTGGGAAGAATCATTCCCGTCTCGTCTACGCGAGAGGGAGTGGGACCATCCGCGGCGAGAATCGGCGCCGCCAAAGCTTCCGGAATCGCTACCCGAATCTGCGGCGCGCCGCACTGCGCGCAGAAAGGCTTGCCGTCCTCAATGCTGTTGCCGCACTTATGGCAAGGGTGATCCATGTGGGTTAGAACAGGGACTAGATTGAAAGTACCGCACGATGACTGGCGGGCGCAAGGAATCGGGGGCGCTTTAGGCCTAATCGACGCCCTTTTTCAGGTATCGCTGCCTCGTTTTGCCGCCCGCGAGCAAATTTGATGGCGACCACGCGCTGGGAGTCCTCGATGCCAACTTTCAGTTTTGTCGCCGGCAGCTAAATGTCTGCATCCTTGCCGTGAGTGCGAACGTAAACCAGCGAAAAGTTCGATCCCTTGCCCTCCGGTTCAATGGCCACAATATGCTGATCGTCTTTCCTGCCCACCTTTAGCTCGATGTTGTTGCCATGAATGCCATCGCAGGCCAACTCGTCAGTATCATTCTTGGAAGTGTGGGATCCCATCTTCATGTCCATATTGAAGTGGCCGGCGGTATGGCACTCGAGAACGCTTCCATATTTTTTCAATTGGTCTTTATAGAAAGAAAGGATTTTCGCAGGATCATCGGTGGATTCGTACGCCAGCGCCACCACCCTGATTCCGAAGCCGAAGCCCGAAATATTTACGTTTGCGCTCTTGTCACTTCCGTCGGAGTCTTTTTCCCTCAAGTGGGCTCCCGGATAAACCGCGAGTCCAACTTCGGAGACATCCGCCTCCTGACTGACGTGTATGCCTCCGACCAGGGTCTTGATGTCGACCTGCTTATCCCGCCCATTGGCTTCCTTCTTCACATTCACGCTGCACCCTGGCAGGAACAAAAAAAGGGCGAAGAAAACCGCAGCCGCAAGCAGTCTGGAAAATTTATTTCTTACCATGTGCAGGCCCTCCGCTGGCAAGCCTTGCGGGGCGCTCAATGCCGGCGCCTCGTTGGGCTATGTTTGGAATACTGACCGGAAGATGGCCGCGAATGGCGATCTCTCCGAACAGCGCTTTCACCGCAGCGATCTCTGACACCGTCGCATTGGAAAAGGTACACATATAATTTTCAATCTTCGGGAAGTCCGCCGCAAGATACGGGTTTCCCATCGCTATGACCGCCGTCTTTTCCGCCGCGTGATCGAGCACGTGTTGCAGCAGAGTACCGGTCGCATCCGCCATGGCTACCGTATTCCCAATCTTTCCCGCGGTCGGGACCACATATACGGCGGCAACCACTTTATTCGCTCCATCTACGGCCTTTAGCACGTCTGCGCTCATCGCCGCCGCAAAGCGCGGATCGATGTAAATCACCCGCGCATCGGGTATTCGCGCCCGAAATTCGCGGGCGAAAGCGCGCCCGGAGTCCGTGCGTACGTCATCGGAAAACACCACAACCACAACCTGGTTGTGGGTCTGCTCTTGTGTTGTATACGGAAGCCCCGCCTTTGCGGTTCCCTTTGATTTGAGGGGCAGAACTTTGCCATTGTCGCGCACCAGCGTAACCGCATCATCGGCCACCTGCTGTCCGAAGGCCAGGTTCGCCGGCTTGCCCACCAGGTCAGCAATTGACTTAATGTCGACGATCCGGGCCTTTTGCAGATCGAGAGACGCCTTTGCCTTCAAAATCTTAAGCACCGAACGATCCAAACGCTCCTGCGAAATCTCGCCCGATTGAACAGCCTGAAGCATGGCGTTGTACGACGCGGGAAAATCGGCTGGTATGAGCAATAAATCGTTCCCCGCCTTGAACGCCTCAACCGCCGCGCGGCCAATGTTATCGGCAAATAAATGCGTCAGGCCAGCCATATCGAGGGCGTCGGTAACGATGATTCCCTTGAAGCCCAACTGTTTTTCAAGCAAGTCCGAAACCATAGTGGGCGAAATGGTCGCGACGTGATTTGGATCCGGGTCGAGTGCAGGTACGGTCACATGCGCAACCATGATCGAGTCAACTCCCGCCGCAATGGCCTGTTGAAAAGGCGGCAACTCTATGGAGTTCAGATGGGCGCGGTCCACATTGACGCTGGCCACGCCAAGATGCGAATCGGTCGCCGTGTCCCCGTGTCCGGGGAAATGCTTGGCCGTCGTCATCATTCCGCCTTCATGCGAACCCTTGATATAGGCCGCGACCAGATCGCCCACCTGGGTGGGATCTTCGCCGAACGAGCGCGTGTTGATAATGGGATTGGCGGGGTTCGAGTTCACGTCGGCATCGGGAAAAAAATTCCACTGGATGCCGATGGCGCGCGCCTCCACAGCGGTAATCCTGCCAAAGTTCTCCGCATCCTCTAGTTTGCCATCCGCTCCGAATGCCATCGCATGCGGGAAAACCGTCGCGCCCATCAGGCGCATGGGAACGCCGCGTTCAAAATCCGCCGCAAACAAAAGCGGAAGCTTCGAATCCTTTTGCAGCCGATTGAGCAACTCGGCGGCTTCATAGGGCTCGCTGCGCAAAAGATAGGGGCCGTCCACATGCACCGTCATGGCGAACGAACCGACGTGATAATTCTGCATGGCGTCGAGCAGTTGCAAGTATTCGGGACTCTCCACATTGAGAAAACTGGCGCGGCACCAGATCATGAATACCTGGCCGATTTTTTCCTGGAGCGTGAGTTTGTGCAGCGTCTTCTCCGCCCATTTGTCGCCGTCGCGCGTCTGATGAATCGGTCCTGGCTGCTGATATTTCTCTTTAGCAGAAGCTGTGGTGGTGAGTACAAGAGCAAACAGAAGGAAAGCAAGGTTGCGACGCATGCACAAAACCATAGCAGAAAAGCCGGACCGAAAGCGCTGGGCTGCTTGCTCTACACCTGATCCGCGCACCTATCCAATGCCTGGCGCAGAATCTGTGGATCGTCGCCAAACCCGCGCAGCCATTGAACCTCAGGCTCGCGGCGAAACCATGTCATCTGCCGCTTGGCGTAGTTGCGATGGGCTTGCTGTGCGGCTTTCAGCGCCTGCTCGCGGGTCACTTCTCCGCGCAAGAATTGCACCGCCTGCTTGTAGCCAAGAGAAGACAGAGGGCCAGCCTTATCACCGTACTTCTCAAGCAACCGCTGCGTCTCCTCGATCAGGCCATCGTCGAACATCGTTTCAGCACGGCGGTTGATTCGTTCATACAGAGCCTGACGCTCGGGGTCGAGACCGAAACGCAAAATTCTGAAGCCCCGCAACCCATCCCGCCCACCCTGGCGCCACAGCTCTGTCATCTTCTGGCGCGAGGCCAGGCAAATTTCGATGGCGCGGATGACCTTGGGCACGTCGTTCGCATGGATGTTGGCGGCGGCGGTGCGATCGAGCCGCCACAAAATCCGATGAAGATAGGCCGATCCGCGCAGCTCGGCCCGTGCTCGCAGGCGCTCGCGGAGTTCTTCCGACCGCTGCGGGCCGGGAAAAAGCCCGTCGAGCAGGGCGCGCAAATAAAGCCCGGTCCCTCCCGCGACGATCGGCAGGCGGCCGCGCGCTTTGATTTCTTCGAGCACTTGCCGCGCCTGGCGGAAATATTCGCCGGCAGTGATGTGGCTGGTTGGCTCGATGAAATCGAGCAGATGATGGGGCGCTCGACCGCGCTCTGAAGCCGTGGGTTTGGCCGTCCCCAGATCGAATTCGCGGTACATCGCAACCGAGTCGCAGTTTACGATCTCGCCGTCGAAGCGCTCGGCGAGTGCCAGAGAGAGCGCTGTTTTGCCGCTGGCCGTTGGGCCGAGGATCACCACCAGCAGCGGCTCAGGCTTCACCGAAGCCACCTTTATCGCACACTCCAGTGGATGGCGTGCCAGTAACGAATTAGAGTAAAGACGAGCAACAGGAAAGCGATCAGCAGCAGGCCAGAAGTCTCCGTGGCATAGGCCGCGTGCCGCGGATGCTTCGGTGAGGAATCGCGTTTTCCTTGACGGCGAATCACGAAAACATTGTACGCCGCGCTGAATGGAGCGCGTAATCAGCGGCTGCCGGCGAATTGCTTAGCCGCAGTTCGGTCTATTAATCCAAATCCCGCCAGTTCAGACCAATTCCAATTTCCACCAGCAATGGCACAGCCAACGCGTGCACCTTTTCCATGTGCTCGCGAACCAGCGACTGCATGGCATCCACTTCACTCTCCGGCACTTCGAAAACCAGTTCGTCGTGCACCTGCAGCGTCATTCTCGATTTCAAGCCGCGCTCTTCGAGGGCGGCATCGATTCGGATCATGGCGATTTTGATCAAGTCCGCGGCCGTGCCTTGCAGCGGCGTGTTCACTGCGGTTCGTTCGGCGAAGCCGCGCTGGTTGGAATTTTTGCTGTTGATGTCGGGAATCGGGCGGACGCGTCCGTGCAGCGTTTTCACATGCAGATCGCGTCGAGCTTCTTCGAGGGTTTTATCGATGAAGGCGCGCACGCCTTTATATCTCTCGAAATAGTTGGTGATAAATTGTTTGGCTTCGGCAGGCTCGATGCCGAGATTTTGCGACAATCCGAAAGGCGAGAGGCCATAGACAATGCCGAAGTTCACGACTTTGGCCTGGCGGCGATGGTCAGGCGTCACCATGAGCGGAGGAACTCCGAAAACCTGCGACGCTGTAAGCGTGTGGATGTCATCGCCGCGGCGATAGGCTTCGACCAGCAGCGGATCGCGTGAGAAGTGGGCCAGCAGCCGCAGTTCAATCTGCGAATAGTCAGCCGTCAGCAAAACGTGGCCAGGCTCGGCAATAAAGGCGGCTCGAATACCGCGACCGAGTTCGGTGCGGATGGGAATATTTTGCAGATTGGGATTGGCGGAAGAAAGGCGTCCAGTGGCAGTTCCGGTTTGGCCGAAGGTCGTGTGCAGCCGTCCACTTGCGGGGCTGATAAGCGCCGGCAAAGTGTCCACGTAAGTGGATTTCAGCTTGGTAAGCTGGCGGTAGTCGAGCACCATGCGCGCGATCGGATAGTCCTCGGCCAGAGTTTCGAGAACATCGACGGCCGTCGATATGGTGCGGCCTTTGCCGTACTTTACCGGCTTGGGCAAATTGAGCTTGTTGAACAGTACGTCGCCGAGCTGGCGGGGAGATCCAATGTTAAATTCAGCCCCGGCAATTCCCTGAATTTCTTTCGCTTTCACCGCGATTTCGCGTTCGAGTTCCGTCGACATTTTTGCCAGCGCCGCCGTGTCGATCTTTACTCCGGCGTGCTCCATACGCGCCAGAACCGGGACCAGCGGCAGGTCGATTTCTTCATAGAGTCTCGTTAATCCCGCCCGCTTTACCTCGTCGCGAAACGTCGCCGCCAGCCGGCCGGTGATGTCGGCGGCTTCGGAAAAGTCGCCGCTAAGCTTGAGGTTAAAGCGGCGGAGAGCCACCTCAGCCAGGCGATGCGAGGAGTAGGTGGGATCGAGCAGATAAGAGTAGAGCATGGGGTCGTGCTCGACTCCTTGCAGCTTGGTGCTCAGGGAATCGAGCGCATGAATTGCGGCCTTGTAATCGTGAACCGATTTCTGTGTGGCCGGGTTGGTAAGGATCGAGCGCAGCCTCTCCGCTGCACCGGCCGAATCCAGCTTGATCACAACCGCCGCGCCGGCCGCACCCGAGATTGCGATGCGCCGGAAAGCCGGCTCCGGCGTTGACGGTGGCGAGAAGGAGCCGCTGGTCAAGGGCAGCATCGCTTCCTGCGCTTCCTCTTCAACCGGCTCTTCATCGCTCGCAACGGGCGATTCGCTTTCATCCAATTCGACCGCGATCGCCAGAGAGCCCCCTGCGGCCAAAGAGCTCACTACGCTGTCCACGTCCGCTGCGGATTGGGCTTCGCTGTAGTGAGCCTCGGTGACCTCGGCGACTGGCAGCAATTCCTTCAACAGCGAAGTGAATTCCAGTTCGGTGAACAGCTGCCGTAACTGATCGAGATCTGGCTCGCCGACGTGCATGGCTTCGATGTTCAGTTCGACCGGCACATTCATGTCGATCGTGGCCATGCTCTTGCTGAACAGAATGATGTCGCGATTATTCAGCAGGGATTCGCGATAGGTTTTTTTCTCCACCTCGGCGGCACGATCCAGCGCCTGCTCGACGCTGCCGAAGCGCTTAATGATCTCGACCGACCCCTTGTCTCCAATGCCCGGGGCGCCGGGAATGTTATCGATGCTGTCGCCACGCAGAGCCATCACGTCGATCACGCGTTCGGGTGGGACGCCGAGAATTTCCTCCACCTTGGCCGCGTCGCAGATCAAATTGTCCTTTGGTGGATTCAGAATATGAACGTCATCGTTGACCAGCTGCATCATGTCTTTGTCGCTGGAGACAACGTAGACGGGATGCGAGGCGGCGGCAGCTTTGCGGGCCAGCGTGCCGATCACATCGTCAGCCTCGAAGCCGGCGAGTTCGACGATTGGGATGCGGTAGGCTTCGAGGGCGCGCCGGATGTAAGGAATCTGCTGCGCGAGATCCTCGGGCATGGCTGCGCGGTTCGCTTTATAGCCTTTGTATTCGATTTCCGCAAAGGTTTGCGTCTTGATATCGAACTTTCGCACCTTGGTAATGGCTTCCGCCTGGGTGTCGCGAAAAGTTTTCGCGGCAACGTCGAAGACCGCCGCCAGATAAGCCGGAGAAAAATCATCGCGCAGTTTGCGCAGCATGTTCACGAATACGTAGACGGCCGCCGTGGGCAGCCCCGCCTTGGTGGACATGGAGCGCTGCCGCGCCATGGCGTGATAGGCGCGGAAGATGAACGACATGGTGTCGATCAGAAAGATGCGGTCCTGGCTCGTCTTTACCTTTTCTTTCGGGGAACGCGGCAGCCTCGCCGCCAAAGGTCCAGGACTGGAGTCAACTTCCGCAGATTTTACTCGGGGGCACAAGCACTTAGTTTATCAGCTGATCAGCGCTAGAAGTCGACGGTCAAATCGGCTTGAACGATGGTCTTGGCGTCGCTGCCCGGAGCGTTGCGGAAAATCAGGTAATACTTTTTTGCCTGATTCAGCGAAGGAGGAAGATTAAAGTCCACGCTCTGGTCATGCGATGCCTCGGTCGAAAAAATGCTTTCGCCGGTGCCTGCCATAAAATCGGCATACTGCTCTTCGGTCACGATGAAAAAGTCCACATTAGCGCTGTCTTCGTTGGACTGTATGCCGAGCTTGGCAACAAACGATTTATAGTTGCCCCGCAGGTGCGGCATGGCGGCGTGCGCGGGAATTTTGAATGGAAAAGCCACCGAGCCGCGAACCGCAAAAGACTTGTGTAAAAGGGCTTGGCTGGTTCCCTGCGGCGACGAACCCACGCGATCGATGGCCGCCACCTGTTCTTCGTGAGGCTTAGGTTTTTGGCAAGCGCTAAAGCCGAGAAGAAGCCCCGCAGCAACTACCATGGAAAACAACCGAGTGCTCATTCTTCGATTCATGAGCGAACAGTTTTTCCATATTCGGTGGTGTAGTGCAACCCTATTTCGCCGCAGGTGCCTTGCTCCGGGGAGTAGACCACGCAAGTGTCGAATGGACGAGAGTAAACGTGCACGCTGACCGCTCGCTGGTTGAAGCTGCGAGGATTCAGAACCCGATGGACGGGCTCGAGGGGATCGACGGCGCATGGCTGCGACACATTCATCTCGACGGTTTCGGTGGCTTTGATGTTGCACTTTCCGCCGGCAATATCCTGCTCGACAACGTGAAAGTTTTCCACCAGCAAGCGGCCGATCGGCACCGCCATCCAGCAATTCTGGTCGCGGTGGTTATGCACCGAACTCACCTGCCCAACTTCCCAGCAGATGGTGATCAGCTCGTAGAGAGGAGTCTTGTCGATCAGGTTGCGCGTATAGTGCTGGCGGTCCCACGTGAGATACGGAGCAAGCGACTCAGGATCGAGTGGCATGTCCTGCAGGAATCTTCGCAGCGTCTCAGTTTGATCGAAGGCAGCTTCGGGAAACTTGCGGAGTTCCGCGACGAAGTGCTCGATCGACACCCGTTTTACAGCAGTGCTCATACTCGACTCCAAAAAAGTATACCCTAATCGATGGGACAAGGTGTTCGATGATTCCTATTCGATGAACATACAGTCGCCGTACGAATAAAAACGATATCGCTCAAAAACCGCGTGCTGGTAGGCCCGCAAGACGCTTTCTTTTCCGCCGAAGGCGCTCACCAGCATCAGCAAAGTGGACTGTGGCAAATGAAAATTGGTTAGCATGGCCCGCACTGCTTTGAATTCAAAACCTGGATAAATGAACAGGTCCGCATCGGCGGCGCCCACCTGGATGGTTCCCATTCCCAGTCGGATCGCGTGCTCGAGAGTGCGAACCGTCGTCGTGCCAATCGCGATGACGCGCCGCGAACTCTCGATCGCTTTATTAATCGCAGAAGCCGCCTCACTGGAAATGAAATAAGTCTCAGAGTGCATCGTGTGATCCTCCACACGCTCGACCCGGACCGGCTGAAAAGTTCCAAGCCCGACGTGCAGAGTGATCTCGACGGATTCGATGCCGCGCTGCCGCATGCGCTCAATAATTTCGTGCGTGAAATGAAGCCCCGCAGTCGGCGCGGCGACCGATCCACGCTGTTGCGCGTAAACCGTCTGATAGCGTTCGCTATCGGAAAAAGTATCAGGGCGAGCGATATAAGGAGGAAGCGGGACGTGGCCGATGCGCTCGACCGCGAGGTAGAAATCGTCGACCGGTTCAAAACGTATGCGGCGTTCACCGAATTTCCCGCGAGCCAGCACTTCGGCTTTCAGCTCATCGTGTTCGCCAAAAAAAAAGCGCTCGCCCACGCCAATCTTGCGCCCGGGTCTCACCAGGCACTCCCAATCATTCGGCTGGGTGGAAAGCTGCCGCGTCAGCAGAACTTCAATGCGCCCGCGCAGAAAATCGCGAGCCGCAGGATTGCGGGGGCTGAGCGCTTGCGACCGCGCCCCCGCCCGACGGCCATAGAGGCGCGCCGGAAACACCCGCGTGTTGTTGAATACCACCAAATCACCGGGCTGCAACATTTCCGGAAATTCGCGGAATTGCCGGTCGGAAGATTGGCCGTCAGCCCGCCGCAGATGCAGCATCCGTGAGCTGCCGCGGGAGGCGGGCGGTTCCTGCGCGATAAGTTCATCGGGTAGCAGAAATTGGAAGTCTGAAACCAACACGATTTCAGAGTATAGGAAGATTGCAATCGGCAGCGAGCGCCGGGCGAATCCACCCGATCGGATCGGCCTAGGGATTTATTTTGCCGGTTTTGAGCAAATTTGTTTGGCTGTTCCAAGCCAGGTGCGGTACTATGCGGGGGCAGTTGCTGCAGCCGCTTTGTGTAACTCCCCTGAGAGAGTATCCATGTCCGCTGAACGCAAACACAGGGAAGAAATCGTGCGCTACGGGCGCATGTTGCACGAACGCGGGTTCGTGGCGGCGATGGATGGAAATCTTTCGGTCCGGCTGGACCGCGAGCGGATTCTGGTCACCCCAACCTGTGTAAGCAAAGGTGCGATGCGGGCGCGAGACATGGTCATTGTCGACTGCGAAGGCACCAGGGTCGCGGGCCGGAGAAATGTGACCAGCGAAATCGGGATGCATTTGCTGATCTACCGCATGCGCCCCGATATTCAGGCGATTGTGCATGCCCACCCGCCCACCGCGACCGGATTCGCTGCAGCCGGTATGGCCCTGACCGAGCCGCTGGTTTGCGAAGTGGTGATGGGGTTAGGCTGCATACCGCTGGCTCGCTATGGCACGCCGGGAACCTCAGAGCTGGCGGATACGCTGGAACCCTACGTCCCGCACTACGATGCCATCCTGATGTCGAACCACGGCGTGGTCGCCTACGGCGATACCATTGAGCATGCTTATATGAAGATGGAAACCGTGGAACACTTTGCCCAGATCGCGCTGGTCACTCACCTGCTCGGCCGGCAACAACCGCTGAGCGGGGTGGACGTTGAAAAACTCCTGTTGGCGCGCACAAAATATTTCAGCGGAAAAATGGCGGCGTCGATGCCGCTGGCAATGGCCAGGCCTCCGGAAAAAGTGAGCTGACAAAGATAAAAGAAAAGGCACGAGTCACGCTCGTGCCCTTTTCTTTAGGCGGGACCTCAGGTCTATTCTCCTCCGATTCGAAAGCGAAATCCGGCGCGGAAGTTGATCGGCAGCGCAGGATATCCGACCACTTCGTTGTAGCGGCGATCCAGAGCGTTCTCCAGG
This sequence comes from uncultured Acidobacteriota bacterium, assembly GCA_963756015.1. GTDB lineage: Bacteria > Acidobacteriota > Terriglobia > Terriglobales > Acidobacteriaceae > Sulfotelmatobacter. The sequence goes on along the minus strand of CAVWMB010000006.1, from coordinate 2,959,376 downwards.
TTCGCATATGCACTCACGCGCGAGTTTATGGCGTACCATCCGCCGAGATCGGCCAGAACATATCCTGCGGCGTGGTGGATGTTGAAGCCGAGGAAATCATCATCCGGACGGCGGCCCACGAAGCTTCCACTCAGGTTCGTGCCCCAGCGCTCTCGCGAATAAGACAGCAGCGTGGTGGCAGAGTGTTTGGGCCGGCGCAGGAGCGGCTGCCCCGGATCATATTGCGAATCGGTAGGAGCGGGGTTGCTGAGAATTTCAGTGGAAGTGTAGGTGTAGGCGGCATCAAGCAGCAGCCTGCTCCGCAGTTTCGCCTGCAGCTCAATTTCAGCGCCTTGCGCGAAGGCCTGATTCACGTTGACGTACTCTCCGACGAACGTGACCGGATTCTCCGTGACGTAGTTGATCTGGTCATGAAATAGATTGTTGAAGTAAGTGGCGTTGAATACATATTTTCCCTGAAACAGATTCTGCTCGACGCCCGCCTCAAAGGCCCGAACCCGCTCCGGTTTCAGGCCCAGGTTCGGAAGCGTATACGGTGGGCCGGCAAAGGTTTCCTCGAGTCGAGGCTCCTTAAATCCGGTGGCGTACGAGAATCGCAAGCGCGTGCCAGAGAAAACTTCCCCGCCTTGTCGCGCCAGGAAAGTCAGCGCGACCCGCGGCACTCCCGTATTGCCGAAGACGCTGCTGTGAACGAAACGCCCGCCGGCGACGATCGAAAGCCTTCCCAGGATGAGCTCCTGTTGCAGGTAAGCATCCTGATTCAGGCGCTGGCCGTGGGTTTGCGGAGGAAAGTCCAGGTCCCCGACAAATCCATTTTCGTTTTCGATCCGGTAACCGAAGGTGGTATGCGCCCAGCCGCGCTCCGAATAGGTTCCCTGGTATTCCACCCCCGCGCGATTGATGTGATCCACTTCATGCGAGGGAAAATCGAAAACTCTCGCGGAGTCTCCATAAAGATTCAATTCGCTGTAGCGGTAAGCGTAGTCAAAAGCGGTGAAGTGATGCTGCCATCCTGACGGGCCTGCTACGGCAAGCTCCGCGCTGCCCAGCAGACTGTTCAGTTGGGTTCCGTCGTTGGGATCGGGAGGCTGCAGAGTAGTTCCGTTGAAGTTCCACTCGCCGGGCAGGCCGGTGTGGCTGTTGGAGTGGCGCAGGTGTACGCGCAACGACACTTCGTCGTTCAGCGCCGCGCCAGCATTGACCCCTTCGAGAGAGTCGGAATAAGCATTGTTGATGCCAAGCCCGTTGGTATCGAACTGGTCGCCGAACAGATTGTAGTCATAGCGGTCCCGGGCGCCAGCCAACGAAACGTGGCCGTTGGCAGTGGAGAAGTTTCCGCCGTCGGCGCCAAAGCGCAGCTCGGGCATACGCGTGCTGCCCGTGCGGGTAAACACCTGGACCACGCTGGTCATGGCGTCCGAACCATAAAGTGTGCTCTGCGTGCCGCGCAGAAATTCCATGCGGTTCGCTTCCGTGAGAGGAAGCGTGCCGAAGTCGAAAGTTCCCCCCGGTTCGTTGATGGTGACGCCATCGACAATCACTTTGTTGTAGTTGGATTCGCCGCCGCGCACGAATAAGGACGATAAGCCCCCGCGCTGCCCGGCGGTGTTCACGACCGCACCCGGAAGAAAGCGTACCGCATCGTTCGCGGCCACAGGCTGCATGGTTTCCAGTTGGCCGTTCCCCAGCATCGCAACGCTGGCTCCGCTTTCTTCGGCAGGCACCGGAGTGCTGGTTGCCGTGACCACCACGCTTTCCGAAGCTGCGGCAAGTTGCAGCCGGATTGTGACCGGGTTGATAGGTGTGCTGACGTCTTCGGTGTGAGGCGCGAAACCCGGAGCGAGGACTTGTAGGTGGAGTGTGCAGGTCGGGGAAGGCGCGTCCGTCACTCTCAGCCCGCCAAAGGTGGCGACTCCCTCGGCGGAGGAAGTCGCTACCTCCGTAGGAACGTCTGGGCATTTTGAAAACAAGGAAACCTGCGCGCCGGCAACTGCGGCGGATTGAGGATCGATAACTTTGACTTTGAGATCGGCAGCGGATGCCGCCGCAAGGAAAACAAAAAGCAAAAACGAAGCGCAAAGTGCGCGCATAACCATCCTCCTTTTCACGCGAAAGGGGTTAAGGTGGACGGTTTACGCCGGTCTCCTGGCTTTGCGAGTTAGGATGAAGTCAGTACCTTGTACCTTGTACCTGGTTCACCCGGAGGTTACAGCTGGCCTTCCCGGGAGCGGCTCCCAGTGACCGGCTGCGATTTTCTCGCTTACAGTTGCGCGGCAGCGCGGGAATTGCACCCGCTTCCCTGTCTTTGCCATAGAGCAAAGACGCGCAAACCGAAATATATTTCGATTTCAAGGATCAGGAAAAGCAGTGTCAGAAATCTACCGGGCAGAGCTGTGGAAGTCAACCGGGGTCTTTTCGGTTTCGTCGCGCAGCCGGAAAGCCGGCGTTCATGCCTGCTTAGAGTATGGAAACTCTGCTGTGCCAACCCTGGCCACATTCGCCTCGGCAAATTCACAGACGCGGTCGAGCGACTCCTGCAACTCCTTCTCGTATCTTTGAATATCTTCGTCGCTTGCCTGTTGCGGAACCGGAATCAGTGTGCCGAAGCGCATCAGCACCCGGGAAAACGGCTTTGGAATAATCAGCCGGTCCCAGGTGTTGAGCACCCAGGCGCGGTCGACGGCCATGTGAAACACGCTCAGTGGAACACCGGAGGACCGCGCCAGTGCGACCGGTCCGGGTTTTACTTTGCGGCGCGGACCTCGGGGACCATCCAGGCTGAAGGCAACGGTCCAGCCTTCCTGCAGGGCGCGGCGCAGGCCCAGCAGGGCGCGCACGGCATTACGGCTGCTGGAACCTTTGACCGCGACGAATCCGAATTTGCGAATGATGCGCCCCATGTATTCGCCGTCGTAACTGTTGCTGCTCATCACGCGGATGCCGAAATCGCGGCACAGATACGTGGCGGGAATCATGCACGCGTGCCAGAAAGAGCAAATCAGCGGGCGCTGCCCAATGGTTTGCTGCGAGCCTTCCTCGCGAGAAACGCACAACCGGAGCGTGGGGCCGATCAAGCGGATGATCCCGTATCCGGCGGCGATGATGATTCGCAGCACAACTCTTTGGCGGAAAGTGAAGCGGGGCGGGCCGGGCTCGACCGCCGCTGCGGCTTGCGCCTCGTGAGTACTGGCCGGGATCACGCAGTTATTGTAGCGGGAAAGGAAGCAGGGCCAGAAGCTCCTACACCTCTGGCATGTTCTGCGGCCGCTTGCTGAGATGTCGGGTTGCTAGTTTTCCAGGTAGGCGTCGATCCATTCTTTGAGTTTGACGCGGCGATCGTCGGCCGCATCGAAGCGCACTCCGAAGGATTTGGCTTTGCGCCAGGTCACCACGCCGCGCACGCACACCCGAGGCAGGGAGTACAGGGAAAAGGAAATTTCCACATTGGTTCCGGAAGGCATGTCCTCGCTACTCTTCAACGACATTCCTCCGGAGCTCACCTCAATGCTGGAAGCGCTGAGGCGGTGGCCATCGTTGCTGACGACGGTGACGTCCGTCATGATCGGGACGCGAGCGTAGCGGCGAAATTCGTGGAGCACGAGCATGTGCGTGGCGCGAACCAGCTTCATGGCCGCGGGTCGCTCCAGCGGCTCCTGAAACATGGCATTGATGCCGAACCTGGAATAGCGCATGGCTTCCTGAGCGCTGCCGCCGAGCGCGTAGAGCACCAGCCGGCTGTTCGAAGGAGAACTGCGGGCCGCCTCCATAATCTGCTCAGCGCCGGGAGCCAGCTTAAGAACGCAGGCTTCGAACTTTTCCTGTCGCAACCGTTCCCCCGCGCCCGAGGAAACCAGCACGGTCTCAATACCAAACTGCCGGAAGCACTCATTGAGCAGAAATCTGGAGGATTCCTTGAGGTCCACGAGCGCAACTCGGGCACTCGCCTTCTTAGAGGAGCGAGCAGGCGCCAAGGCTGTACCGAAAGCTTTTTCCATGTGGTCGGGGCCGGTTTCCAATACGAAAGTTCATTGTGGCGCGGCCCGGCGCAGATGCAAAGACCCTAAGGGACAGGCGGAGAGTACAAAAGTCTCATTACCTTAGGTGGACTGGTGGGTTGGAAAAACAAAGAAAGACTTAATCTGACCATCTCCGGAACAATAACGCTCCGTTGGTCCCGCCAAAGCCGAAAGAATTCGACATCGCATATTCAAGTTTGGCCTTGCGGGCGTGGTTGGGACGAAATCTACGCATCCATGCTCGCTTTATTTTTAAGGCGGTTCATTTGTTTTACTGTTAGACTGTACAACTAGGAAACTTCTATGGAACTCGTCACGATAAAAACCAAATTCCAGATCGTCATTCCGCAGAGCATTCGAGAACGGGTCCCTCTGGGCATTGGCGATCTTCTCGAAGCCGCTTTTGAGAACGGAAAAATTACGTATACCCCGAAAACCGTCATCGATCGTCATCTGGCAGAAGGACTCGAGGACTTGGCGCGGGGACGCACCCACGGCCCCTATCAGTCCGTCACCGAGGCAATTTCCGCGCTGGAGAGCAGATCAAGAGGGCGGAGCAAGAAGACTGGCAAGCGCAGGTGAAGGTTCGCTTTACGCACCGAGCTGACAAAGATTACGCCACACTAAGTCCGGAAGTGCGAAAGGCATTTGCCAAGCAACTCGGATTTCTGCTCACCCAGTTAACGCACCCTTCCCTGCGCGCGAAGAAGTACGACGAAGGTAGCAAGATCTGGCAGGCTCGGGTGAATCGGAGTTGGCGATTCTACTTCGTAATCTTGGAAGATGAGTACGTCATCCTCTCAATAATTCCACATCCAAAGTGATCGCCCCGGCGGTGCTGCAATTAATCTGACCATCTCCGAAACAATAGCGCCCCGTTGGTCCCGCCAAAGCCAAAAGAATTCGACATCGCATATTCAAGTTTGGCCTTGCGGGCGTGATTGGGGACGAAATCCATGGCGTCGGTTTCAGGGTCCTGATTTACCAAATTGATGGTTGGGGGCAGGATTTGATCACGCAAAGCCAGAACGGTGATGCCCGCTTCCAGGCCCCCGGCTCCGCCCAGGAGATGCCCGGTCATTGACTTGGTGGAGCTGACCGGGATTCTACGTTCGCCAAAAAAATTGCGGATGGCGTGGGCCTCCAGCGTGTCGCCAATGGGCGTGGAGGTGCCGTGAGCGTTGACGTAGTCGACTTTGTCGGGGCTGATTCCGGCATCACGCGCGGCATTGCGCATTACCCGGAAGCCGCCTTCGTGCTCGGGCGCAGGCTGGGTCATATGGTAGGCGTCGCCTGACATACCGTAGCCGGCAACTTCAGCCAAAATCTGGGCGCCGCGCCTCCGGGCGTGTTCCAGTTCTTCCAGCACCAGAATTCCCGCTCCCTCGCCCATGACAAAACCGTCGCGATCTTTGTCCCATGGGCGGCTGGCTTTTTCGGGCTCATCATTGCGGACCGAAAGGGCGCGCATGGCGGCGAAACCGCCAACTCCCATTGGCGTAATAGCCGCCTCGGAGCCGCCGGCGATCATTACGTCGGCATCGTTGTGCTGGATAATGCGAAAAGAATCGCCCACCGAGTGGGCGCTGGTCGTGCACGCGGTCGCCGTGGCTTCATTCGGACCCTTTGCGCCGAAACGCATGGAGACATGGCCGGCGGCAAGATTAACGATGGCCGCCGGAATAAAAAATGGAGAGATCTTCCGCGGTCCGCCCTCGATCAGAGCCAGGTGTTCGCGTTCGATGATGTCGAATCCGCCGATTCCCGAACCAATGTGTACCCCCACCCGCTCGTCATTTTCAGGGGTGATCTTCAAGCCTGACATTTTGAAGGCTTCGTCCGCCGCGGCGATCGCCAGGTGGATGAAGCGTCCCATCTTCTTCACTTCTTTTTTTTCGATGAAATTCAGGGGGTCGAAGTTCTTGACCTCGGCCGCGATCTGGCAGGCGAAGTTGCTGGAGTCGAACTGAGTGATGCGAGTCACGCCGCTTTTGCCGGCGAGCACGGCCTGCCACACTTCTCCGGTGCTGTTGCCCACGCCGCAGATCAGGCCGATACCGGTAACCACGACCCTGCGTCCCAAACTACTTGCCGCCTTTCGAATGCTTGGAGATGTAATCGATGGCGTCCTGCACGGTGCGGATCTTTTCCGCGTCCTCATCGGGAATTTCGATGTCGAAACCCTCTTCAAAAGCCATCACCAGTTCGACCGTGTCGAGCGAGTCGGCGCCCAGGTCGTCCACGAACGAAGCACTGGAGGTGACTTCGCCCTCGTCCACGCCCAACTGCTCTACGATGATCTGCTTAACTTTCTCGTCAACGGCTGCCATGTTTCTCCTCGCTTATCCTCAATTTGATTTGAAATTCGACGCCCGGATGCAATCTCACGGAAAAAGGCGAACGTGTAGTGTAACGGTCCGGGTAAATGGCTGTAAAGGAAGCGCCGAACTTTATCGGTCCCGCGCCTGTGATATACCTTCAGCATCCTAACGTGGCCGCTGGTAACGGTCAAACCACATGCGTGCTGTCGTGCAGCGGGTGAGCCGCGCCCAAGTTACCGTGAACGGTGAAATCACGGGCCAGATTGGTCTGGGGTTGCTGGTTCTGCTGGGCGTCGGCCGCGATGACATTGAGGCCGATGCGATCTACCTCGCGGGAAAAATCAGCGGCCTGCGTGTCTTTGAGGACGATCAGGGAAAAATGAATCGCAACCTGCAGGAGATCGGCGGCAGCGTGCTTGCGGTTTCTCAATTCACGCTGTTCGGCGATGTGCGTCGCGGCAAGCGGCCGTCGTTCGACGCCGCAGCATCGCCGGAACAAGCCCGCGGCCTCTATGAGTACTTCGTGGAGCGGATTCGCGCCGCCGGCCTGCCCTGCGAAACCGGCCGCTTCCAGCAAACGATGCAAGTGGAGCTGGTGAACGACGGCCCAGTCACCATCCTGCTGGATTCGGCGAAGGTTTTTTAGCAAGCGGTTCATGTCGTAAGGCGTCAACTACTTCTCATCTCCAGCTTCACTCTCGGATATAAAACACCTGTTAGACTGCTAGCTTGAATTGGTCCGTTTACGACTAGACTCTTAAAGCAGGAACGAAGTATCTGACGTGAGCGTACCTGCGACATGAGAAAAATCTTCTGCAACTCTCGTGGCTTGCGCGCCGGTTGGCGTCTGCTCATCTTCATCGGCATTTTCGTAGGCCTCGAATTCCTCTCGCAGTGGATCATTCCCAGGGTTTTTCATCCCAAGGACCGGTCGTTCCTCGATCCCGTAGGCACCATCTATGGTGAGCTGGTGACTCTCATCGAGGTGCTGATCGCCACCGGGATCATGGCCCGCATTGAGCGCCGCCGCTTTATCGACTACGGCATTCCCCTGCGCCACGCCTTCGGGAGCAACTTCTGGGTTGGGCTGGCCTGGGGTATGGCTTCCACTTCGTTGCTCGTGGGCTTGATTGCAGCCTTTGGGGGCTATCGAGTCCTCGGGGTCGCCATCCGCGGTGGCACGCTCTGGTACTTCGCAGGCGTCTGGCTCATCGCCAATCTTCTGATCGGCTTTTCGGAAGAACTCCAGTTCCGTGCCTACCTTCTCGCAACCCTTGCTGATGGCATTGGCTTTTGGGCGGCGGCCATTCTGCTTTCCGCTGGTTTCGGCGCGCTGCATTATTTTCTGAAGCCGCATGAACGATGGGAAGACTTCGCCTCCACCGGATTGCTTGGCCTGTTCGTGTGCCTTACGCTGCGGCGCACCGGATCGCTGGCCTTCGCCATTGGGTTCCACGCCGCCTTCGATTTTGCCAACCTCTTCGTATGGTCGGGGCAAAATGCCGGCGAGTATGCGGTCGGCCACCTTCTTGAAACCCGCTGGCAAGGCCCACAATGGCTAACCGGCGGCCTGCTCGGTCCCGAGGCCAGCTGGATGGTGTTCGCGGTGATCGTGCTGATGTTCGTCATTTTTGATCGGCTGTATCGATCGGAAAAATTTCCCCTGAGTTCCGCACCGGCGCCCGGCTAATCGCTCAACGTCAGTGACCGGAGAGGATTGCATCGGTCACCCGCGCCGCCTCGGCTGCGGCTTTCACATCGTGCGTTCTCAAGATGTGCGCACCCTTGAGCATCAAAGCAGTCTGAACGGCAAGATTTCCGTAGAGCCGCTCGGCAAGCGCAGCATCCTTTCCATCCTTCGCCAGCATCCGGCCGATGAACGATTTTCTCGACGTGCCTGCCAGCAGAGGAAATCCCAAAGCTTGCAAATCCTGAAAGTGGGCGACGAGCGGATAGTTCTGCTCGAAGCTTTTTCCGAAACCGAATCCCGGATCCAAAGCAATTTTTTCGCGGCGCACTCCCGCTAACACAGCAGACTCGGCCCATTCTCTAAGTTCGCGTTTAACCTGCAGGACAATGTCACTGGGCGGCGGCAAGGTGCGCCATTCTTCCGGACGTCCGCGCATGTGCATCAGCACAACCGCACACTTTATTTCGGCAATCGTTTTGCGCATCTGAGCATCCCAGCGCAGCCCGCTGACATCGTTGACGATCTCGGCTCCCGCCGCCGTCGCAGCGCGCGCCACACTGGCCTTGTAGGTGTCAACTGAAATTACCGCGTTTGGTCGAAGCTTCTTCAGTTCAGTGATCACCGGCAACACTCGACGTAATTCTTCCTCGGCGGTCACCGCAATTTTTCCCGAGGAGATTTTTTCCTGGTTTTCGCCTTGCGCGGAAGCATTGGCTACACTTGCCCCGGGTCGCGTGGATTCTCCACCCACATCCAGAATGTCCGCTCCGTCGTCCAGCAACTTAAGCCCGTGTTCAACCGCGTTGCCGGAATCGAGATAGAGGCCGCCATCGGAAAAAGAATCCGGCGTCACGTTGACGATGCCCATGATCAGCGTGCGTTTGCCCAGTTCCAGCGTGCGCGAGCCCAGATTCCATTGAAAGACAGCTCTCATGGGCAGATTCTAAACGAAAAAAGCTGCCGGCTAATCCGAAGTGCACTCCAGGAGTTCCAGCAAACCGCGACCGTCGTGAGTTTGCTCTATCATGGGAGACCGATGAAATTTCCCGATCATGAAAAGAAAGCGGAGCCTGGCTTTGACCGAATGTTGATCGAACGGCAACGTTGCAACCGGCGAACCGTAAGTCTCCTGCGTTGGATTGAAGCCGCTCTGGCCGCATGCGTTGTTTTCGCCGCGCTGATGGGATGCGACGTCGAGCGGCGCAGATCCGATGCCGAACTCCACCTCAACGCCCAGCAGTCCGCTGGGCGCAAGCTGTATGACAATTACTGCGACCGTTGTCACCGTCCGTACTCCACCAAAGGAAGAAAAGGTCCGGGATTGAAGGGCATCTTCCAGCATCAATACCTTTCACAGACCGGCCTGCCGGCCAATGACGATCGCGTCACCGATATTATTCGCAACGGCCGCCCTGACATGCCCGGCTACGGCCAGGTTCTGAGCCAACAGGATATCCAGGATCTGCTGGCCTACCTGCACACTCTGTAAAACCAGCTGAATCAGGAATCCGCGCCTTCGTGGGATAATCTTCCTGTGAAAATCACCGCCACCGCAGAGCTTTTCCGCAAGCTTCCGTCAGTCGACGATGTGATGCGAAGCTCCGCCGTGAGCGTGTTGATGGCAAGTCACGGTCACGATGCCCTAGCCGACGCCGTGCGTGCCGCGATGGCGCGGCTGCGCCAGGAAATCGGCTCAGGGTTGCTGGATGAAAATTCGCTGGAGCTTGCGCTCTCCGGACTGACTGACGCGGTCGAAGCCCAGCTTCGGCAGGCTTTGAAATATTCTCTGCGGCCGGTGATCAACGCCACCGGCGTGATCCTGCACACCAATCTTGGCCGCGCTCCGCTGGGCGCGGCAGCGATGGAGCACATCCGCGAAACCGGGGCCAGTTACTCCAATCTTGAGTTTGATCTCGATGCCGGTCAACGCGGCAAGCGTGATGTGCATGTCGACCGCCTGTTTCAACGATTGCTGCATGAAGAAGTAACCGGCGGCGAGCGTGCGCCCACTTCTACGATTGTCGTCAACAATAACGCGGCCGCGGTGCTGCTGGCGCTCAACACTTTGGCGGAGGGCGGAGAGGTCATCGTCTCGCGCGGAGAACTGGTCGAGATTGGCGACTCCTTCCGCATTCCCGACGTGATGGCGAAATCAGGGGCAATTCTGCGCGAAGTGGGCACGACCAACCGCACCCGCATTGCCGACTACGAACGCGCCATCACCGAAAGGACGCGGGTCTTGCTGCGCGTGCACCGCTCGAATTTCGAAATCACTGGCTTCACCGAGCAGGCCTCAACCGCGGAACTGGTGGCGCTGGCGCGAAGGCGCAGTATTCCCCTGATGGATGACCTCGGCAGCGGTGCGCTTTTCGACTTGCATTCGATCGGAATCGGCGGTGAATCCAGCGTGCTCGATGGCCTGTGCAGCGGCGTCGATATCGTCACTTACAGCGGCGACAAGTTGTTGGGCGGTCCGCAGGCTGGCTTGATCAGCGGCGCGTTGGAGCTCATTGCCCGCATGCGCTCTAATTCGCTGTTCCGCGCATTGCGGGTCGACAAACTCACTTATGCCGCGCTGGAAGCCACTCTTCTCGCCTACGTGCAACATGATCACAACGCTATCCCCTCCCTCCGAATGATGCGCCTGACGAAAGAAGAAATCGGCCGCCGTGCGGAGGCGGTAGCCGCGAGCATCGTGACGCAAAAACTTAAGGTTGAAATCATGGATGGCGAATCCTTGCTCGGGGGCGGCGCTGCGCCATCGTCGACTTTGCCGACCCGGGTGCTGGCGATAACTTGCAAGGGCTTGAGCGCCGACGAACTTGCGTCCCGCTTGCGCTCCGCCGATCCCGCAATTATTGTCCGCGTCGAAGAAGGCCGCGTGCTGCTCGATCTGCGCACGGTTTTTCCCGAGCAGGATTCTTTAATTGTTCAGGCTCTCGCCCGCATCTCCGCCTGACCTTCGGCATCGAATCTCTATTGGCTCGTCTTTATACAATCGGACATTCCACCCGCGCGCTCGAGGATTTGGTGGCCCCGCTTCAGGCGCACGGCATTCAAGCGCTGGTTGATATCCGCGCTTTTCCCATGTCGCGGCGGTTGCCGCAATTCAATCGCGAGTCTTTAGAGACCAGTCTGCCGGCTGCCGGAATTCGCTATCTGTGGATGAAATCGCTCGGCGGTTATCGCAAGAAAAGCCGCGAAGAATCTCCGCATATTGCCCTCCGCAACGCCTCCTTTCGTAGTTATGCCGACTACATGCTGACCGCTGAATTCGAAGGCGCAATGGCCGAGTTGATTGCGCTGGCCGAGCAATCGTGCACTGCCTACATGTGCGCCGAGCGGGTATACTTCCGCTGTCATCGTATGCTGGTCTCTGACTGGCTGGTCGCACACGGGCATGAGGTGATGCACATCGACGGGACGGGCCCGCTCAAACCGCACCGCCTCACCGCCGAAGCGCGCATGATGGATGGCGAATTGATTTATCGCGGCGACCGTCTGTTGTAATCTCGAAGCGCGTTGTCGTGATCAATGATCCCGTACAACAGTCGCACAAAACATATGATCGTCGGCACCGGTATCGACATCGCGGAGGTTCCACGCATCAGGCAATCGATCGAGCGCTTCGGCTCTCGCTTTCTGCAGCGTGTTTACACAGCGGGTGAGATTCAGTATTGTGACGCCAAAGCGAACCGTGCCGAGCGCTATGCCGCGCGCTTCGCCGCCAAAGAAGCGGCCATGAAGGCTCTGGGCACCGGATGGAACCATGGCGTGCGCTGGCGGGATTGCGAAGTGGTCCGCGCCCCCGGGGGACGCCCCACCCTCTCTTTTCACGGCAAAGCCGCCGAGTTTTCCGCCAGGCTGGGCGTCAAGAATGTATCTCTTTCCCTTTCGCATACCGCGGAGCAGGCCATTGCGCAGGTCATTCTCGAAAGCTAGCTTAGGGTCACCCTCGTATGCCTTCTGCTAGACTGGCGCATTCCATCTCCTCATGTCTTCCACCGCTCAAGTTGACGTGCCAATTTCTTCGTCCGCTGAAATTCCCGAGCGCGTTCTTCTCACCGGCTTGGGACTGACCAGTTTTGCCGCCTTATTGCTGGAGTTGGCGCTCACTCGATTGTTTTCCGTGGTCTTGTTCTATCACTTCGCATTTCTCGCAATTTCAATTGCGCTGCTTGGGCTGGGCGCGGGCGGAGTCTTCGCCTACCTCTTGAAGAAGCGCCTGGCCAGAACCGGTACACGCTCGTTGGCCGCGCGGCTGTGTATCGATAACTCGATCCTCGTGCTCGTAGTGCTCGAGGTTGTATTGCATGTTCCTGTGTCGCTGTCTGTCACGGGAAGGAATTTTCTGCACTTAAGCGCACTCTACATTGCCGCGTCGCTGCCTTTCTTCCTGACCGGATTAATGTTTTCGGTGGTTTTCGCCCGTGAAACCTGGCGGGTGCCACGTCTTTACGGAGCGGACCTGTGTGGCGGAGCATTGGCGTGCCTGGCCCTAGTTCCTCTACTTAACTGGCTCGGCGGGCCCAATACGATTTTGGTAGCGTCTGTCGTGATGGCTGCGGCTGGCCTGCTGTGGGCCGATTCTTCTGCCGCGCGCAAACTGGCGTGCACCCTGGTTGCGGTCTTTGTTGTGCTGATCGCGGCCAACCACTCCGGCCTGCTCTTTGATGTGGTGTACGCGAAAGGCACATTTCGTGATCCGGCCTGGGTTGAATTTGCCCGCTGGAACGCACTCTCGCGCGTCGAAGTCGATCGTCAGGGACACGCCAAGGCCATCGTCATCGACGCCGACGCTTCCACCTACATCATGAACTGCGATCTGGCGCACTGGCATGACAGCGAGTGGGAGCGCGATCTCATGTCCGCACCGCCGGCGCTGGCCAATGTTCTGCGCCCCCACGGTGATTTCGCAATTATCGGTCCGGGCGGCGGCGTCGACGTTCTACGCGCGGTCGCCAATGGCAGTCCGAGCGTGACCGGTATTGAAATTAATCCCATCATTGCCAATACCATCATGCGCGGTCGCTATGCCGGTTACGCGCAGCACCTCTATGAACGTCCTGACGTTCATATCCATGTCACCGACGGACGCTCCTACCTGCGCTCCACGCCGCAGCAGTTCGACGTGGTGCAAATGACCCTGGTTGATACCTGGGCCTCCACCGCCGCTGGCGCTTTCGCGCTAAGTGAAAACAATCTCTACACCGTCGAGGCTTTTCGCGAATATTTTCAGCACCTCAAACCGGATGGCATGATCGCGATTACCCGCTGGGAGTTCCGCCAACCGCGCGAGGCGCTGCGCGTCGTAGCCGTGGCTATCGAAGCGTTGCATGGTCTGGGAGTGGCCAATCCGGCGCGCAACTTCATGGTGGTTTCGCAAGGTCCGCTGGATGAAGATGGAATTCCAGTGGTGGTGCTGGCCAGGAAAACTGCGTTTACCACGGATGAGGAGGCCGCGGTGCGCGCTCACTTCGGCCGTTACCCCCAACTTAATCCGCTTTATTTGCCTTCCGATCTGCAGACAATTCCTACGCAACAAAATCCCTTTGCCACTTTGATCGCCAGCAACAACCCCTACCGCTTTGCGCGCAGCTACGCCTACAACGTGGCGCCGGTCGACGATAATGCGCCCTTTTTCTTCTTTACCCTCAAAGTCCGGCAGATCCTCAGCCAGCAGGGGTTGCGGCAGGGAATCGACTGGAAGGTAAACCTGGGCGTACTCGTTCTGCTGCTGGTGCTGGTCATCTCGCTGGCCGCAGTACTAATCTTCCTGATTTTGCCGCTGGCCCTTCAGCGAGGCCGCCAGTCGCCCTTGCCGCTGCTCTACTTCGTGGCCATCGGCCTGGGTTACATCCTGGTGGAGATCGCTTTTATCCAGCGCTTCGTGCTCTTCCTCGGGCACCCCACCTACGCGCTTACCGTGGTTATCTTTTTGTTGATGCTTTCGAGCGGCGCGGGAAGCCTGCTGTCGCGCCGCTGGCTCGGCCGCACCGAGTTGGCGTGGATGCCGCTGGCACTCGCCATTCTCGTACTGGCCGCGGAAGTAGTTTTTCTTCCCCACCTGCTGGCCAGCTGGGTGGGGATAAAATTCGGCTACCGTCTAGTCATCAGCTCGCTGTTGTTGATCCCTCTCGGCTTCGTGATGGGAATGCCCTTCCCCACCGGATTGCGTGCGCTGGCCGCTGCCGCTCGCTTCAATGTGGCCAAAATTTCCGGCAAGGACAACGCGGTGGAGTGGGCCTGGGCCATGAACGCGGCGGCGAGCGTTCTGGGTTCCGTGCTGGCTATGGTGATTGCCATCGAATTCGGGCTGACCGTGACTCTTTCCTGCGGAGCCGCAGCCTATTTGCTGGCTTTGCTGCTTCTTCCCGCTCTTGACTCGAAACCCGCTTAAGAATGGACGCATGGTTTGCTATGATGCTGCGAGGGGTGGCGGGTCGGAGCTGTTCCGTATTTCTCCGAAATTGTCGCATAGCCGCGCTCTAAGGAAATTATTTGCCGAGCCAGAAGCAGCTCAAGTGGTCGCAACTCCGCGTCGGCCTCACGGTTGTTTTCTCCAGCGTCACGCTGGCTCTTCTTCTGTTTTTGATGTCTGGCACCACCGGCCTGTTTGTTAAACACCTCACCCTGATCTCCTACTTCGACAACGCCAGCGGATTGCGCGTGGGCGCCCCGGTTCGGCTGAACGGAGTGGATATCGGCAACGTAGTCGCTCTTCGTATTGTCCCCGACAAAAATAAGCAGCTCACTCCGGTCGAAGTGATCATGAAGGTGAGCACGAAGTACAGCTTCGACCTGCGCCGCGATTCCGAAACTTCTCTGGATACTGCCGGCGTTCTCGGCGAAACCTTCCTCGATATCGATAGCTCGCAGGCCATCGGCCCGCGCGTTCAAAATGGCGACATACTCCCCACCCGCCTCCATCCCGACTTCAACGAAGTTGTGCGCTCCAGCCAGAGCACCCTGCAAAATATGGACGCTCTGCTCAAGCGCGCCGACCGTATCCTGGCTTTCGCCGAGAGCGGGAAAGGCTCGCTCGGCAAACTGATTTACGATCCCAGGCTTTATGATCAGCTTTCGAAAACCGTCACAGAGTTCGATGGAATTGTCGACCAGATTGCCAAGGGCCAGGGCAGCCTCGGCCAGTTAATTAACAGCAACGATGCCTACAACAAGTTCGTAGCGACTCTCGACAAGATCAATGCCGTGGCGGATGACCTTCAGGCCGGTAAAGGCACCGCGGGAAAATTCCTGAAAGATCCGTCTCTGTATAACAATGCCAACGACACCATTGCCAACTTGAAGAAGGTCAGCGAAGACATTAATGCGGGCAAGGGCACGCTTGGCAAACTAACCAAAGATCAGGCGCTCGCCGACAAGATCGACACCACCGTGACCAAGCTGGCAGCGCTGACCAGCGCACTCGAAGCGGGCCAGGGAACGGCGGGAAAACTGCTCAAGGACGAAACCCTGTACAACAATGCCAATCAGGCGCTGGTGGGGGTTCAGGATTTTATGAAGGCCTTCCGGGAGAATCCCAAGAAGTATCTCAGCATCAAGCTGCACATTTTCTAGAAACCATTTTCCAGAAACCATGTTTGCGTTCAGGAAAGTTTGGGTTCAGCAAACCGGCCGCGCCACCGAGGTAGATTCTGCCTGTTCGTGCGCATGATAGCTCGATCGCACCATGGGGCCGGACTCCACATGCCGGAAGCCGAAGCGCAGGGCTTCTTCCCGCAACTCACGAAACTCCTGAGGAGTATAGAAGCGGGCGATCGGCAAATGATCTCGCGAAGGGCGCAGATACTGGCCCACCGTAAGAATGTCAACGCCGCGTTCGCCCAGATCGCGGAATACATCGACTAGCTCATGCGTGGCTTCGCCCAGGCCCACCATCACGCCGCTCTTCGTGACCATGCCTGGAGAAAATTTCTTGGCATTCTCCAGCAAGGTCAGCGTGCGCTCGTAACGCGCGCCCGAGCGTACCGCACGATAAAGCCGGGGCACCGTTTCCGTATTGTGGTTCAGAACGTCAGGCTCAGCCTCGAGCACAATTTTCAACGGCTCTTCCAGACCTTGAAAATCCGGAATCAGCACCTCGATGCGGCAATCCGGAATCAGCTGGCGAATCTCGCGAATCGTCTCGGCAAAAACTTTGGCCCCGCCAATATTGTCATCGTCGCGATTCACGCTGGTCACCACTGCGTGTTTCAAGCCTAAAGTCGCGACCGCCTCAGCCACCCGCCGTGGTTCATCCCAGTCGATGGGTTGCGGACGTCCCTTTGGCACTGCGCAGAAGCCGCAGCGCCGGGTGCAGATATCGCCCAGCAGCATGAAAGTCGCCGTTTTGTGATTCCAGCACTCGCCGATATTCGGACACTGCGCCGACTCGCATACCGTGTGCAGGCCGAGCCCGCGCGCCAACTTTTTCAAGTTGTGAAAGTTGTCGCCGACTGGGGCCTTGGCCCGCAGCCAGTCCGGTTTGGGCATCCGCACTGGAGCTCCAAGCTCGATCTGGATCAGTTGAGAAGTTCCGGCCATCGCTTCGATTCTACCAGCTTGAGTTTCAAAGCTTGAGCAAAGGCCGGTATCCCGGTAGAATTTTTTGGGCGTTTCTCAAAATGAAAAGATTCTTAAGGTGGTCCCTCGTAGTCTGCGCCGCACTCGCCGTAGTGCTGGCTGTCGCCATCAGCCTTACCGTGGGTTGGAGGCCATTTATTGGCCCTCGCAAACGAGCCCTGACGAACCGCAAGTTTGAGTCCACTCCGGCCCGATTGGCGCGTGGCCGTTATCTCGCGAACTCTGTTTCAGGATGTTTTTTTTGTCACTCCGAGCACGACTGGAAAAGTCCCGGCGCCCCTGTCATTGAAAGCAAGATAGGTGCTGGCCAGGTGTTCCCGCTCGAAGGTTTGCCCGGAACCGTGGTGCCTCCTAATATTACCCCCGATCCCGAGACCGGCGCCGGAACCTGGAGCGATGACCAACTCGCTCGAGCCATTCGCGAGGGAATCGGCCACGACGGCAGAGCGCTGTTTCCTTTAATGCCCTACGAGCACTTTCGCCGCATGTCGGACGAAGATCTGGCCTCAATTGTGGTTTACCTTCGCTCCCTGCGGCCGGTAAAAAATCGGCTGCCGCCCACCACCATCGTTTTCCCTGTGAACTATTTGATTCGTAACGCGCCTCAACCCCTGACTTCGCCAGTCGCAGACCAAGACTCTGCCGATCCGGTAAAACAGGGCGAATACCTGGTACAAATTTCCGGTTGTTCGGACTGCCACTCCTTGCAGGATCGCGGACGGCCTGTGCCCGGAATGGCCTTCGCCGGCGGTTTTGAACTGAAAGGGCCCTTTGGCACCGTAACCAGCGCGAACATTACACCGGACCCTTCAGGCATCTCGTATTACGACGATCAGATTTTTATTCAAGCCATGCGCACGGGCAAAGTGGGAGCGCGCAACCTGAACCCCATCATGCCGTGGAGCGTGTACGGGAATATGTCTGACCAGGATCTCAAGGCTACGTTCGCTTATTTAAAAACGCTCCCACCCGTGCACCATCGCGTGGATAACTCCCTGCCCCCCACTTTTTGCAAAGTTTGCCGGGGAAGGCACGGTGCGGGTGATCAAAACTAAAGAAGCATCAACCCGAAAGTCTCTGCTACCCCGCTTCCAGCAGCCCATATGTGTGCTGCCACTTTGTCCGCAGGGCGACCAGGGCGCGGCTGATTTCCACCTGTGTGACTTCAGAATTCGGCCCCGCCACCACTGCAGCTGCCTCGCGCTTGGCCAGCTCCAATAGCTGCCGGTCACGAATCAGATTGGCCACGCGGAAATTCGGTAGTCCGGCCTGCCGAGTACCAAAAAATTCCCCCGGTCCGCGCAGTTCAAGATCAAGTTCGGCAATCTGAAACCCGTCATTGGTTTTTACCATGGCATCCAGCCGGCGCTCGCCCTCTTCCGTCACCTTGCCGCCCGTCATCAGGATGCAATAGGACTTCGCGGCCCCGCGCCCAATGCGCCCGCGCAACTGATGAAGCTGCGCCAGTCCGAAACGCTCGGCATGCTCGATCACCATCACGGTTGCGTTCGGCACATCCACGCCAACCTCAATCACGGTGGTGGCCACCAGAACCTGCAATTCGCCCTTCTGGAACATGCGCATGACCTGATCTTTCAAGTCGGCGTCCAGCCGGCCGTGCAGCAGTCCAACTTTCAGATCGGAGAACACTTTGCCGCTCAGCTCGCGATACATCTTGATCGCAGCCTTCAGTTCGCTCTCCTCGTTCTCGGCGATCACGGGATAGACCACGTATACCTGATGGCCCTTCGTCACCTGCTTGCGCACAAAGTCCCACACTTCCGCCGCTCGCTCGTCGGTGATTCTCCTGGTCACGATGGGTGTGCGCCCCGGCGGAAGTTCGTCAAGCACGCTGAGATCGAGGTCGCCGTACAGGGTAAGTGCCAGGGTTCGCGGGATCGGCGTCGCGGTCATCACCAGAACGTCCGGTTCAGCAAGATTCTTCCCGCCCGCTTCGGAGTTCGCACCCTCAGCGGATTGGGTGCGTCTCTCGCTGCCGTCGCCCGACTTCTTCATCAACTTCAGCCGCTGCAAAACTCCGAAGCGATGTTGCTCGTCAACAATGACCAGCCCCGGCTTGGCGAACTCTACTTTTTCTTCCAGCAAAGCGTGCGTCCCGATGACGAGCTGCGCGTTTCCCTGCGCGATGTGGCGGCGGATTTCGCGCTTGCGGTCGTTCTCCAGGGAGCCGGTCAACAGAACAATCCGGTATCCCGCGTTCTCCAGAATCCTCCGCGCAGAAAAATAATGCTGCTGCGCAAGAATCTCCGTGGGCGCCATCAGCGCCACCTGATACCCGTTCTCGATGGCGATAATCGCCGCCTGAAAGCCGATGATCGTTTTGCCCGAGCCCACATCTCCCTGCAGCAAACGCCGCATGGGATGCGACTTTTGCATGTCCGCGGCAATCTCTTTCAACACTCGCTTCTGCGCCGCCGTGGGATGAAACGGCAGAATTTTCTTGATCGCCTGGCGCACCCGGTCGTCCAGTTGGAAGGCGATTCCGGTTTGCGCCTTCTGCTGTCGCCGCTTCAGTTCCAGTCCCAGCTCGATAAAAAACAACTCCTCAAAAATCAGCCGGATGTGTGCCGGGGTGCGCGAAGATTGCAAATCCGCCAGACTTTCCCCAGCCTCCGGCCAGTGAACTTTCCACAGCGCTTCGCGCGCCGAAACGAGCGCCAGTCGCTCGCGCACGGCCGCGGGAATGGTTTCGGCAAGCTCGGGAGTCAGATCGTTGAGCGCCGTGCGAATCACCCGCCGAAACCAGCGGGCGGTCACGTGTCCCTGGCCCGCCGACTCGTAAATGGGCACAATGCGCCCGACCTCGAGCGACGCTGCCGCCTTATCGTCGGCGCCGTCGCTGCCGGCCTCGCCCAGCATCTCGTATTGCGGCTGAATAATCTGTAGCTCTCCGCTGCGCGAATCCTGCTCCACTTTCCCGTACAGCGCGATCAACTGGCCGGGCTTGAATTTGTCCTGCAGGTAGGCGGCGTGGAACCACAAACAGCGCAGCCGCGACCGGCCTTCGCCCACGGTAAGCTGGAAGATCGGCATCTTCCGCGTCCGGAACAGGCCCGAGTTTCGCACCTCGCCGATCACGGTAGCCATTTCGCCGGGGCGCAGCTCCGCGATCCCGCGCGGGTTCAGCCGGTCCTCGTAACGGAATGGCAGATAATTGAGCAGATCGCCCACCGTGGCAATGCCCTTGGTGGCTAGAACCTCGGCCAGTTTGGGACCAATTCCTTTTACGTACTGCACCGGTGTGGTCAATTCGAGCATCTGAGGTCCCGAAGGAATGTTAGCAGGATGGAGGGACCCGGCCCGGTTCTCGCCGGAAACCTGCCCATGGTGAAGCCCGCGTCCAAACCCGGCGTAGTGGTTAATCTGATCCAGGCCTTATGCGCCGTGGTGCTGGGCAACCTGGCTTACTTCCTTCTCGGTCCCGCCCTTCACCTCCCACGCCACCACCCGTTTCAGCTGGATTGGGGTCTGGTGCTGGACTTCTGGTTCTGCGTCGTGGCCTATGGCCTGATCCGCACGGCAAGAAGATGGAAATAGGGCGATTCCCGCTTCGGCAATGCCTGTTTCCGCATGGTTACCTTCGGCACCTCCCCAAGCGGTCCCCGCACGTTACCATATCCGCTGGATCATGAATAAAATTGCGGTCCTGTACGACGCGGGCCAAGCTGTGCTCTCAACCTTTGATCTGGATGAGGTGCTGCAGCGAATTCTCGCCATCGCACGCGACTATTTTCATCTGCGGAATGTGGCGATTGCGCTCCTGGACAGGCAGTCTCAGGAGCTATACATCCGTTCGCAGATTGGCTGGGACGAAGGCCAGGATAAAGTTCGCCTGCCTTTAGGACAAGGAGTTACTGGCGCGGCTGCCCTGAAAAAGCAGCCCGTCTACTGCCCTGACGTCAGCCGGGACCCTCGCTATTTCTGTTCTGCCAAGTCTACCTGCTCCGAACTCGCCATTCCGCTGATGGTGCGCGACGAGGTGGTTGGGGTTTTGGATTGTCAAAGCGATCGCGTCGATCATTTCGATTCCGAGACCATCGACCTGCTCACACTCTTTTCCAACCAGGCGTCGATCGCCTTGCAGAATGCGCGCCTGTACTCGTTGGAACAGCAACGCGCGAGGCAACTCCAGGCGATTAACGCCATTGCTCAGCAAACCACCGCGGTGCTCGACTTCGAAACCCTGCTCAGCCGAGTGTGCGAATTGATTCAGGATGCGTTCCGGGTATCGCATGTGACGCTGTTCTTGAGGGAGGAGCACGATCTGGTGCTGCGGGCTCATCACGGGACGCTGACGCCGCGCATTCCGCAAGGCGGACGCTTTCCTGCAACCAACGAGCCCTGGGCAGGCATCCTGGCCGGCAACCGCACCGTGACGGAGAACGATTTGCGCGCCGCAACCGCCAACAAATTTTTTGCGGAATCGGCTTCCCGCATGCGCATTCCGCTGGTCTCATTCGGGCAAACCCTGGGAGTTCTGGGGCTCGATAGCGCCCAGCCCGATGCCTTCCGCGATGGCGATTTGCAGTCGCTGGAATCGGTCGCCGACATTTGCGCCACCGCCATACAGAACGCGCATTACGTGGACCGCGTAAAACAACTGGCCTACCTCGACGGTCTGACCGGAATTTTCAACCGCCGCTTTTTTGAACTGCGCATTCTCGAAGAGATTGAGCGCGCCCGGCGTTACGGCACTGGAATGGCCGTCATCATGGCCGATATCGATCAGTTCAAGCGCCTGAATGACGAATTCGGACACGTGCTCGGCGATGAAGTATTGCGCCAGGTTTCATCGCTGTTTCACCAGCAGGTGCGCAAGATCGACGTGGTTTGCCGCTACGGAGGCGAGGAGTTCGGAATTCTGCTGACCCAAACCGGCGCGGCGCAAGCCATGAATATCGCGGAAAAACTGCGAAAGATGGTCGCCGGCTGGCAATTCCCCGGTGTGCCCAGGCCGGTCACCATCAGCGCCGGGGCTGCGGCTTTTCCCGATCAAGGCAGCACTCGCGACGACCTGGTCCGGGCCGCCGACAACGCGCTCTACTCCGCCAAGCAAGCGGGACGCAACCAGGTGTGCCTCGGATCCATGAAGCGCAGCCAAGCGGCCACCTCATAACTCCCTGCCTTGTGGAGCGTTAAACCAGTCTCTAGATAGCCCTGCCAGATTTCAGATGTCCAGCCAGTGAGCCGGTATTTCCCGCCGCAGTTGTTCCATCTCTTTCTGCATGCGCTCGCGGCTTCTCTCCAGTTCCTTTTGCATTTTTGGCCCGTATTCTTCCTTTAGCTTGCGGGCCTGGTCTCTCATCTGTTTTTGCTGATCGCAAAGCGATTTCCGCATTTCCGCCGAGGCCTTGCGGCCTTCTTCGCGCGCCAGTTCGATTTGCGGCCGCAGCCGCGCAATTTCGTTCTGCACTTCGTTCATCGCCGCCCGGCTCTCCGCATCCACTTCGGGCAACTCAAAGGTCTCTTCCATCACGCCGCCGGACTCTCGGCGTCCGGGCAGGCTGATTTTCAGGGTCTGCGCCTTCCGGTCTCGAATCACGTCCACATTCACCGATCCCGCGCTGCGGGAATGAAAGGCGTGAGTAAAGTCGCTGGTGTCATGCACCGTCTGGTCGCCGACGCGGATAATCACGTCGCCCGCGCGTAATCCCGCTTTGTCGGCGCGGCTGCCTCTTTCCACCGATCGCACCAAAACTCCATTTCCGTTCTTCGCTCCGAAAAATTCACTCAGTTGCGGAGACAGGTTCTCCACCATCAGCCCGCTTCTGGTCGAGGAATGCACGTAGACCACGTCAATATTCGGGATGTCAAAATCCGGCAGGCTCGGAATCGGCGGAATCGGAGGAATCTCTACGTGGAAATCGCTGTCCTTGCCGTTCTCCATGTGGCGAAATTCCCAGCGCCGGTCGGCGAGTTGCACCTTGATCGTCAGCGGCTGTCCATCGCGGCTCAATCCCAGTGTGATCACCCGCCCCGGCGGCGTTTCGTGGATCATCCGCTGCAGCTGCGACTTGCTTTCCACCACCGTTCCATTCAAGGTCAGAATCACGTCGTGTTCCTTGATGCCGGCCTTGCCTGCGGGAGCGTCCTGGTCGACCAT
Source organism: uncultured Acidobacteriota bacterium (assembly GCA_963756015.1). Classification (GTDB taxonomy): domain Bacteria; phylum Acidobacteriota; class Terriglobia; order Terriglobales; family Acidobacteriaceae; genus Sulfotelmatobacter. The sequence continues at coordinate 2,936,639 of CAVWMB010000006.1, read as the reverse complement.
GGTCACTTCCACGCCTTTTTCTTCCTTCAGTTTCAGGGAGCCGAGCCGCTCTGAATTCACATCCGCGATGTCGACTCCCAGATATGAACTGTTTCCCGAATCTTCACTGGGAATTCCGAAAGGCTCCGTCGAATTCACCCTCCAGGTCTGTCCCGCTTGCGAAACGCCGGCCAGCAACGTCAGCAAGCAGATCGCAGTCAAACCGTGTCTTCGCATGGAGAACCTCCGCATGTTGATCTGTCCGACGTCCCTCTACCGATGTCTGTGCGCGAGCCGCAGTGATGCGCTTACCGGCTCGCCCGCTTGAAACAGATGTCTCCCGTCGTCGTCCTCACCTTCAGTATCGGACCGCCCCCATTCAATCGGCCTTCCGCGCTGAGCGTCCTCGGCCCCCACTTGTCGCCTTCGCTGGCGATGTGAATCTCCGGAAAGTCTGAAGTAATGTGGTGCCCGCTGCCCAGGTCAACGCTGGCCCGCACCGAGACGGCAACGTCCGGATCAATATAAACCGTAATATCGCCGGCGGAAGTCTCCAGCGTGGAGCTGGCGGGCTCGGCCCCGGTTTTCACCAGCTTCACGACAATGCCGCCGGCTCCGGTTTCGGCGCGCGCCGAAGGCACTCCATAAAGTTCGATTCCTCCGCCGCCGGAGCGTGCGTCAACGTGCCCTTTGGCCGACGCCAGATGAATGCTGCCGCCGCCGGTATCAATGATCACCGGACCGCCAATATCTCCCAAGTCCACACTGCCGCCGCCGGTGGAAACCTTCACTCGGCCGCTGCATTGCCGGACCTCGATCCCTCCGCCGCCGGTCTCCACGTCCGCTCCCTGGGAAGCGGAGACGACCTCCACGCTGCCGCCGCCAGTTTCTGCCATGAGTTTCCCATTGGCGTGATGCACCTCAATCGACCCGCCTCCGGTATGCAGCCCAATATCGCCATTGATCGTTCCCACATCGATCGAGCCGCCCCCGGTCTGTGCCAGAGCGCCTCCACCAATGTCATCCAGGTGCATGCTGCCGCCGCCGCTCTCCGCTTCCACTCGTCCGGCAACTCCCGTGGTATCGACGTTGCCGCCCTCGGTCTCGATCTTCACCAGCCCAATGTCGCGCGGCACGTTAATGGCAAAGTCTCCTGAGAATTTGCGCGGCCGTCCTCCCTGCCAGTCACCTACAATCCACGCCGTGTCCCCGCGAACATAGGCGCTGATCTTGAACGCCCCAAACTGGCGGCGTGCGTCTTCCTCCGAAGATGTATAGGCGCGAGTGTGGACCACGTAGTTAATGTTCTGCTGCTGGCCGCCGTGCACTACCACCGAGCCCATATCCACCTTGATGCGCAGGTTCTTCACCGCAGCCAGAGTGCCCGTGATTTCCTGTCCCCAGGCTCCTCCTCCCTCGCGCGCGATCCGGCCTTCCTGCGCCAAAGCCAGTGGCGCAAGCAAAACCAGCGTGCATAACCAACCGACGAATTGTGGCGAACGTTTCAAATAACCACCCAGTTTCCCGCTAATCCCAGCGTTAGATCCCTGCATCCGCTTATCGCGGAGCTTTCATGCTTTCGCGAATACTTCCTGTTTCCATCCATGGCTTCAATCAATCTCCGGCAATTGTGCCAGCATGGTGCGAGCCTGCGACTTGATGTACTGGCTCTGGTCCTTGGCCGCCAGCGTCATCAGTACTCCGCGCACGCTGCCATCGGCCTTTACCGGCTCAATCAGCCGTAAGGCTTCGGTCCGAACCCCCGGGTTGGAATCGTTCACCAGGGCTTCCAGCACCACGTCGCGAACCCGAACATCGTCTTTCACAAAACTTCCCAGGCCATCGAGGGCCTTCAGCCGCACGCCAGGGTTGGTGTCGTAGCGCAGCGCGTAGATCAAGGCATCGCGCACCTGCGAAACATCCGGCTTCTGGGTCAGCAGATCGACCGAATCCATGCGCACGCCGGAATTGTAATTATTCCGCGCGGCAAACAGTAGCAGTTGCTGGATGCGCTGATCGTTCAACGATCCCTGCGTGTCCAGGGTTGAAACCGTGTCGTACTTAATATCGATTTGAGTGCTGCCGGGCTGCTGCGTGATGGAGCGGATGCCGGTGATGGAGGCCTCGGCGGGGGCCGGAGCCACGCCTGTAGCTGCGCTCTGCGACGGGTGCGCCAATACTTTGTAGGCCGTGCCCACTCCCGCGGCGAAGCCGACGATCAAAATTGCCGATGCCAGGGCCGGTGAAAAACTCGCTTGCCGCAACCAGCGCGCGGGATCAAAGGCCAGCTGGTGCCAGAAGCGCCCTTGCTCGGCCGTCTCCAGCGCCTCCTGCAGCCTCATGCGCGAAGCGGCAAGCAGGTTCGGTGTGGGCTCAGCTTCTCCCTCCTGTGACAGCAGGGCGTGAAAGTCCTGCTCCGCCTTCAGTTCCGCGGCGCAGTCCGCGCAGCGCGCCACGTGCTGCTCCAGTTCATGCCGAGCGTCATCGGCCAGCTCGCCGTAAACCTGCAGCGTGATGTTCTCTCGCACCCATTCGCATTTCATAAGCTCACCGCCTCGTGTAGCCGACGATTCGTCCACTTCCGTTACCGCATGTCCGCCAACTGCCCGCGCAATTTCTGCGTGGCCCGGAAGAGCGTGTTCTTCGCTGTCTCTTCCGTCGTATGCAAAATCTCTCCCACCGTCCGCAGCTTCAGGCCGTGGTAATGTTTCAGCTCAAATACCATGCGCTCGCGCGGCGTAAGTTTTTCCAGAGCGCCTGAAATCCGCGCTCCCAATTGCCGGCGCATCAAGTCCCGCTCCGGATTCGCTCCCGCGCGCCCATCCGGCACCTGATCGAGCAGGTTATATTCTCCGCCGGACGCGTCTTTCACCACCGGTGCATCTTCCTTGCGCACTGTCCTTTTGCGCAGGTGGTCCAGGCAAAGATTGGTCACGATGCGGTAAATCCAGGTATAAAACGAGCACTCAAAACGAAAGCTGCCGATGTTTTTGTAGGCCTTCAGGAAGGCATCCTGATAGACATCCTGGGCGTCCTGCTCGGTCCCGGTCAGATGCAGAGCCAGCCGCAAGACCGCCTGGTCGTAGTGACGCACCAGTTCCTCGAAGGCGGCGCGGTCTCCCCGCTGCGCCTCGCGGATCAAAATCGTATCGTCAATGCGGCGTTCTTGCCCAGCCATGCGGCCCAGCGTGGGGTTTTGATTCTCGATGACGCTACCGCTGACCTTCTCCACTCGCTCGGACTTCGTTTTCGAGTGCGCCCTGCTACCAACCGCAAGTGTTACTGCCCAAACATCGGCCGGCATGTTTTATCGTTTCCTCTACCCGCCCGGTGTCAATGCCGTACCCGGGCTTGCATAGGAATAGACGCTCAGTCAGCGGAACCGTGAGCAGAGATTATAGGCTGTCCAGCAGATATTATGGGTGTAGGTGATTCTTTTGAAATGGGTTAGGGGAAGACAGAACAGAGGCTCACAGAACGGCTTGCCATAAACGCGTGCCGCCTATGCGGGTGCATCCCTCAAGACATGCTCTTTCACCCACATGGTCTCTAGAAGTGTCTCCTCAGAGTCGAAGAGCGAGAATGCATTGAGGTTATAGTCATTCAACAAGCGCAGAATATCGATCCGCTCTCCGGAAGAGATGTCGATCTTCCATAGGAAATCTTGCTTGGGCCGCCTGTGGTCAAACACATGCTGGTGAGAATCAAAGCGCCAACCGTAGTTGGGATCAAGGCTGCCGCAGATCGTATAGTCCGATTGCTGGCGAAAGTGCCTTCGGTGGCTACGGACATAAGGTCCGATCCGCCGAATTGCTGGCTCACCAAGTGCTCCTCCCCACACTCCCTGCGGGCTTTCGCAATAGATGTAGATCGACCGTTTTTCAGGACCACTCACCGGAGCGTCCCTAAAAGCAAAAAAGGCTGCCACATAGGGAGAGTAAGACCAATCAAGGAGGGGAGACGGGAAGCCGTGATGCCGCAGATAAACCATATATCTATACAGGGACATGGGCGGGAAGTGATCGGGACCACCTGGCAAGAATAGCTCGGGATTACTAAAACTCGCGGCGTAATCGGGATCGTACTCTGGCGCGCCCACTCCCGTAAATGTTTCAATTGCAGGCCCGATCCTAGCAGTCACCAACTCGTAGAACTCCCTGAACAACATCCGTGCCTGACCGCCACGTTCCAGGGTCGTTGTCAGAGGCCATGCGGAGCTGCCCTGGCCACGAAAGAGCAGCGGCGAGGACAACTTCCTCCCATAGTCTTTGCGCACCTCAGAAAGTCTCTGCTCGAACGCGGCCCAATCGGACATTCTGTTTGGTTGATTCGCTTCCGTCATTCGATCGCATTGCCGCAAGAGTACAAAGACTGAGCTTCCACGAAGGCACCTAACACCTACTCCGCGGCCGCTTCCTTCTCGATAACCACCTTCAAGTGCGCGGTCACTTCCTTATGCAGTTTCACCGGAACGGTGAATTCGCCCAGGGACTTCAGGGGCTCGTGCAGTTGGATCTGGCGGCGATCCAGGGTGATGCCTTTCTTCGCCGCGGCTTCCGCAATGTCGCTGGAGGTGACGGAGCCGAACAAGTGATCCTGCTCCCCCGCCCGCTTCTGGAACGAAACCGACAGTCCCTCGAATTGCTTGCCCAGTTCTTCGGCCTGGGTCTTTTCCTTGGCCGAGCGGCGCACCGAGGCCGCCTTCATCTGCACGATGACGGCCTTGTTGCCGTCCGTCGCCTCGATCGCCAGCTTGCGTGGCAGAAGAAAGTTGCGTCCGTAGCCCTCGGCAACTTTCACCACATCGCCGCGCGATCCCAGCTTGTTGACATCTTCTTTGAGAATGACTTCCATGATAGGACTCCGATGTTGGCTCTTATTCCGATTTCCCTTAATTGTCATCCCGAACTAATTGTTATGCCGAACTAATTGTCATCCCGAGCGCAGCGAGGGACCTTGGTTCTTCTTCGCTGCGGCAAACACCAAGATTCCTCGCTTCGCCCGGAATGACAACCAAACGTGGGTTACGATGCCCGTCCGGCAAACGGCAGCAGCGCGATGTTGCGCGCCTGCTTGATGGCCGTGGCCAGCCGGTGCTGGTGCGGCGAGCACACGCCGGTCAAACGCCGGGGCACGATCTTGCCACTCTCGGCGACGAACTGGCCGAGCAGACGGTAATCCTTGTAGTTGATGTCGGCGATCTTCTCGGTGCAGAATTTGCAAACTTTCTTGCGCCGGAAAAATTTGCGTCCGCCTTCCCGCGGAGGTCCGCCGGGGCCGGAACGTCCGCCTCCGCCGCCCCCGAACCGCGGGCGGTCTCCCCCGCCGGATCGCTCGCCGAACGGCCGCGATGGCCGGTCGGATGCAGGCGCTGGTGCTTTTGTCTCGTCAGCCATAATTCTCCTTCTGAAAATCGGTTGTCAGTGGCGTTGTTCTACGCCGTTGCCGGAGTCTCTGCCGCCGGGGCTTCCACTGCCGGCGCTTCCTCTGCCACGACTGCCGGTTGCGCGCTCACTTTTTTCTTCGCGTCCCGCAGCTTCTTGATCTTCTCCAGGCGCTTCTGCTCCTCATCGATGCGCACGGTCATGAATTTGATCACCGGCTCGGTCACTCGCAGCCGGCGCTCCAGTTCATGCACCACTGAGCCCGCGCCCTCAATCGTCATCAGAATGTAGACGCCCTCGCGGAACTTGCGGACCATGTATGCCAGCCGCCGCCTGCCCATGCGGTCGACGCTCTTGATCGAACCCGAGGCCGAAGTCACCGTCGACTCCAGGGTCGAGATCAGCTTGTCCAAATCCTCGTCCGCCATATCTGGCCGGACGATAAACATCAGTTCATAAGTACGATTCATTGGCTATCTCCAAATCCTTATCCTTAATCCTTAATCTTTGCGGCTAATCTGTTTCTTCCTTGCGGTTGAAGCGATTCATCGCCGCCGCCGCGCCTTCCGTCAAAATCACCTTCACCGCTTCCGCCGCAGTGTCGAGCATCCCGTCCACCGCTGCCAGCTGAGCTTTGCGAAAGGGCGAAAGCAAATATCCCTTGCCGTCTTCCACCTTATGGTCGGGTGCCACGCCCATCCGGATGCGCAAAAAATCCTGCGTGCCCAGTGCATCGATGATCGACTCAATTCCGTTATGCCCCGCCGAACTGCGCCGCGTATGAATCCGCAGCGTGCCCAGCGGAAAATCCAGCTCGTCCTGAATCACGATCAAATCTGATTCCGGCTTCGCTTCATACTTCGCCACCAGTTCCCGAACCGACAAACCGCTCAGGTTCATGAAGGTTTCGGGCTTGGCCAGCAGCACCGTCTCATTCGCAATCTGCATTCTTGCCGTTAACGCCCGGCATTGCCGGTCTCTGATCTCCACCCCGCCGGCGCTGGCGATACGATCCACCGCCAGAAAGCCCAGATTATGTGGCGTGAACTGATATTCGATGCCAGGATTACCAAGCCCAACGATCAGTCTCACGCCATCATCCCAGTAGGCCCTCTTGTGGGAACAGCCGCCCAAGCCTGCCTTGAGCGAAGCCGAAGGGGCTGTCCGGCCGAGCCCAGCTCGGCTTCTCTAGCCGCCAGCTATTTCTTCTCCTTCTTCTCAGCCTTCTTTTCTGCCTTTTCGGGCTTCTCTGTCGCCGTCGCCTCGCCCTCTTCGCCAGCCTCCGCCTTGCCCTTCTTGATCAGTTCGGGTTCGGCTGGGGCAGCTCCCGCTTCCGCTGCCACCGCTTCCGGCGTAGCCACAACTTCTTCCTTCACTGAGGTCACGTGAGCAACCGGCTGGTTCGCTTCGGTCAAAAACTTCAGTTTCTCGTTGTGCGGCAAATCGGAAACCCGCAGCACTTTGCCAAACGTCAGCTCGCTGACATCGACATCGATGTGGCTCGGAATATCTCCCGGCAAACATTCGACCTCGACTTCGCGCAGCATCTGCTCAAGAATTCCGCCTTCGGTCTTCACACCCGCCGGCACCCCCTGCAGAATGATCGGCACGTTGACCCGCAGCGCCTTGTCCATGGCGATGCGTTTCAGGTCGATATGCAGCAGATGGCCCTTGATGGGCTCGTATTGCCAATCCACAATCATGACCTTGCTGCGCTCTCCGCCGTGCAGCGCGAGATCGAAAATCGTGTTGTGACCGCTGTCCGAGCGCAGAATGCGCAGCACATGCCGCGGATCGACGCTCACCGGCAGCGCCTCCTTCCCGGCCCCATAAACCACGCCGGGAATCTTGCCCTCGCGCCGCACTCGCCGGGCATGGTTTTTGGTTCCCGCTTCCCGCGGCTGCGCTTCCAGAGTGCCTTGTTCCAATGTCGTTGCCATAATTTCGATTCCTGTCTTTTATATTGTCATCGCATCGTGTCATCGCAACGTTCTTTGCGCCGCGATGAGACCATCTAGATAAATAACTTGCTCACCGAAGTCTCTTCGTGATTGGCCTGGATCGCCCGCCCAATCAATCCCGCAATCGAAAGCACCCGAATCTTCGGCTCCCGCTTGGCCTCTTCCGTTAAGGGGATAGTGTTGGTGACCACCACTTCACGAATCACCGATTTTGCAATATTCTCCACCGCCGGCCAGGAGAGCACCGCATGGGATGAACACGCATAAACCTCAGTCGCGCCGTTTTCCATCAATGCCGTCGCGGTTTTCACCAGCGTGCCCGCCGTGTCGATCAAGTCGTCGATGATCAAACAGGTGCGCCCTTTCACGTCGCCGATCACGTGCATCACTTCGGCCACGTTCACTTCCACCCGCCGTTTGTCGACGATCGCCAGCGCCGCGTCCACTTTCTTCGCAAAAAACCGCGCCCGTTCCACGCCGCCGGCATCTGGTGAAACCACCGTAAGATTCGGCAGGCTCAGCTTTCTGAAGTGATCCACCAACACCGGCGAAGCGAACAGATGATCCACCGGAATATTAAAAAAACCCTGCAGCTGCGGAGTATGCAAATCCACGATCAGCGCTCTATGCGCTCCCGCGGTGGTCAGCAAATCCGCGACCAGCTTCGAAGAAATCGGGCTGCGCGGCTTGTCTTTGCGATCCTGCCGCGCATAACCGAAATAAGGCATCACCGCCGTGATCCGCCGTGCCGACGCCCGTTTCAGCGCATCGATCATGAGCAACAACTCCATCAGGTGCTCATCGACGCTGATAATCCTGCCACCATCCTTATGCGCCGCGCGGCAAGTCGGCTGCATCACGAAAACATCGCAGCCCCGCACGTTCTCCTGAATCTGCACATAGGCCTCGCCGTCGGCGAAGCGTATGACCTGCGCCTGCCCGCGCTGCATCCCGAGAAACTGACACACTTCATCGGCCAGCGCCTCATTGGCAGTTCCGCTGAAGATCTTGAACTTCTCATCCACCCGCGCGCGCGGCTTCCGGTCCGACTTTTCCTCGGGAACAGGTGGAACGTTTTTTTCGGTCTTCTCCGGTTTCTCGGTCGGCGTCACCAAAGTAGCCATAGTTAGCTCTTATGCCTTGAACCGTCAGCCTAAACCCGTGTGCCCATGCTCGTCTGAAACTGCTTGAGAGCCGATGGCCGAAAGCTGACCGCTATTTTTCTGGCTGGGCCGCTAGGATTCGAACCTAGACAAAGTGCTCCAAAGGCACTTGACCTACCATTAGTCGACGGCCCAGTACCGCGTTTCAAGTTTCCGGCTTCCAGTTCCAAAGCAAACCTGGACCCCGGGCCTCGGACAAAAGAGTGATAACTCTATTAAACAACCAGAAACTAGAAACTGGAAACAAGAAACTTAGCCCAGTACTGTTTGCGCCTCACCGTGACCGTCGCCTGCGCCGTCCATCCCTGCTTCCGGAGTCCGGTCACCGCCCGGAGCGCCGCTTCTTTCGAAGCGAATAGCCCGTACAGCGTTGACCCGGAGCCCGACAGAGACGCATAACTCGCGCCCGCACGCTCCAGCGCACACTTACCTTCTCTTAGTTCGGGATACTCAGGAAAGACGACTTCTTCAAAGTCGTTCTTGATCCCGGCCCGGACAAGCTCGAGAAGTGGATTCTCGCGCCGGCCCCTTCTGAAAGGAGCACCGGAGTAACTCTCGCTCAGCCACGCCGACAGCCCTCGGCCAAGCTCACTCATTCTATCGGATGGTATCGAGACGGTCAATTGTCGGTCCCACTCCGCAAAAGCCTTCGGAGTCGAGACTCCCACCTTCGGCGTAACCACCACGCAGGCCAGCGCTGGCAAATCCTCCAGCGGATAAACCTGTTCCCCCCGCCCCACCCCCAGCACCGTCCCGCCGATCAAAAACAATGGCAGATCGGAGCCAACTTTCGCCGCAATGCGCAACCGCTCCTCCGCGGTTAAAGTTTTCTTCAGCAGCCGCTCCAGCGCCAGCAAACTGGCCACCGCGTTCGCCGAAGCTCCGCCCAGCCCGCCCTGCACCGGCAATCGCTTCTCAATTTCAATAACAATGCGTCCCCTGGCATGCGAGGCGCGCATCGCCTCTTCGACGATGCGGTAGCAGGTGTTCGATTCATCCTTTGGAACTCTTGGGTCGTTGCACTGAATCGCAATCCCGCGCCCGCGCTCCAGGCTCACTCGAATCAGATCATGCAGGCCGATGGTCTGATAGACCGTCAACAACTCATGAAATCCGTCCTCCCGGCGAGCGCCTATGTGCAACCCAAGATTAATCTTGGCGAAGGATCGGACTCTCACAGACGAGGCAGTCGACATGGAGCATGATTGTAAAGCTCAACTGCCACTCATTGCCACGGACTCGCATCACTGCTCACGAATCCCGGATAGAACCCCAGAATTTCGAGTTGTCAGTGGGCGTGGTTTGCTCTGCGCGTGGAAGATGCAACACCTTGGTAATCTCGACCACCGCCGCACATTAGAGCATCTTAAAGTTATTGGATTCCAATAACTGAACCGGTACGCCGGTTGTCCCCCAGCGGAACCAAGTAACGATCGCATGAAACGAGTGTTGCCCTCTTCGCAAGGGGACCCTGTCAACACGAACTGCAGTTTGGTTTAAAGCGTTGCCTGCGGAAATCCAAATCGCAAGCCCGCGTTCCACGACGATCGTGGGGTCTGGGATTCGTATGACGGACGGCGGGCTGTAAGGGGGTTTTTTATGCGGACTTTGTTTACTCGCTGTTTTCTTTTTTGTTTTTTGGCCGCCAGCTTCGTTGCCGCCCAATCCAACTATCAAGTCATCTCGGTCGCCGACGGTGGAACCATCTCCGGAACCATTAAATGGTCCGGCCCGGTGCCGCGTGAACTGGATTTCCCCATCACCAAGGATCCCCAGATCTGCGAACAGGATGGAAAAAAGACTGCCAACCTTGAACGCCTAATAGTCGGCCCCGAGGGCGGCGTAGCCAACACCATCGTCTATCTTAAGAATATCTCCGCCGGCAAAGCCATGGATATTCCCGAACAGCGGCGTCACCTCGACCAGAAGCACTGCCGCTACATTCCACATATTCTTCTGGTACCCGAGAACGCATCGCTGGAGATGAAAAGCTCCGATGCCACTCTGCACACCATTCACATGGACGGGGCCGCCAGCTTCAACCTGCCTTTTCCTTTCACCAATCAGCCGGTTTCGCGAACCATGTCCACGCCTGGCCTGGTCAATCTGCATTGCAACGGCGGCCACGTCTGGATGAATGCCGAAATGATGGTCATTCCTCATCCTTATTACGCAGTCACCGATGAGAGCGGGCGCTTCGAATTCACCAGCGTCCCTCCCGGAACCTATCAGATTGTGGCCTGGCACGAAGGCTGGGGACTCGCCGGCAAAGAGCAGGCCTACGACGTGCTCACGGAACGAGCCGTCCAGCGCCCAATTTTCACCGAGCCAAAGACCTGGGAGAAATCGGTGACGGTAAACGCCAATCAACCCAGCGCAGTCAACTTTGTAATCGGAAATAAATAAGGCAGGGCGGCCGCCCGCGGGTGCAACCTCTGGATGCAACATCAAAGGGCGCGGCGTTCAGTCGCGCCCTTTAACTTCGCAGAAGATTCGCGCTGGCTAGCCGCTAGCTCCGCCGCTTATACAGCACCGCAAATTCATATCCTGCATTCGCCGGAAATAACTCCGCCACTTTTCTCAACCGCTCCGCCAGCGCCGAAGGCGCCAGCAACGGATAATCCCGCTCCCGCAGATCGTAATAATCCACATCCAGAAACAACGACAGCAGATAAATCGAAATCGTGTCGGAAAATGTGGCTTCGAAATATTCGTTCTTGAAGCGCTCCGCGTCAGGGCCGCCCGCCAGTGCAAGTTTCCGCGCTTCCCAGGCGTCGAGCGACGTTTCGCCCCGAGTTCCCGCCTCCACCTGTTTCCAGGCCAGCTCGCTGAATTCGTGCGACACGCCGGCAATCTCCACCAGCGCGTGGCCCACGTTGATGTAGAACTCGAACGCTACAGAAAATTTATCGTCCGTCAGCCGGGTGGAAATAAACACGCATTGGGAGTCGCCCAGATTCAGATTGCGGTGGCACACCGCGTTATCGCTAAGCGCCACATCGTAGCGATCGGCAATCAAAATCTCTTCCCCCTGACTCACCGTCAGCGGCACAAAATAATAGGCCTTGCGCTTGAGCGCGGCCGCCGCTTTTGTGGGCACCGCGGCAATCATGCGCTCCATGTCGAACGAATTGATCGAACTCTCTCCCGCCACGGCGTAACATACCCCATTCGCCGCCTGGGAAACCGGCGTCATCCGCACCACATCGGCGGGACTCCGCGTGATTGCTGGCGCTGCCTGCGACATAATTACTCTTTTATACACCACCAGCCCGCGCCCGCGACCCGGCCAAAAGGAGCCTGCAAAGTGTTAGCCTGAAAGCATGTCCCCCAACCGCGCACCCCGCTGGTATGCCATTCCGGTGCGCGTCCTGCTGGTGACATTTGTCGGCACTCTGCTATGCTTCGCGGTCAGCCTGCTGCTCGGCATCATTGGTCTGGTGGTGGTATCGGCCCTGCGTCATGTGAATCCCAACATGACGGTGGCCTATCGCCACATCGCCTTGCCGGCAGCCCTGGTTGCGGGAAGCATTATTTTTGTGCTGGCGCTCACCATGGAAATCCGCCACTACCGCCAGTCGAAGGCCTTGGCCGCTATAGCGAGGGTAAGTTGATATCAATCGAACCGCCAGGCTAATATGCCGCCCCGCATCGCCATTCCCATGCCGCATTCGATCGACCGCGAATACGCCGAACGGGCGATTCCGCAATACGAGCGCGCGGTTGAGCAAGCCGGAGGCGAGCCCGTCCGCATCGCTCTCGACCAGCCCTCATCCGAAGTCAGCCAAATCATCGCTGGTTGCGACGGCGTGCTTCTGCCCGGTAGCAGCGCCGATGTCGATCCCGCAAAGTTCAACGCAACCCTTTCTGCCCGTACCGCCCCCGCTGATCCGCGCCGCGAAGCCGCAGACCAGCTCGTGCTGCAGGATGCATATACGCTGCGCAAGCCCGTACTCGGCATCTGTTACGGACTGCAGAGCCTGAATGTTTTTCGGGCAGGATCGCTGATCCAACACATTCCTGATTTTTTACCGGAAGAGCTTCGCGCTCGGGTCAATCACGAGGCAGGAAAACAGGTCGCGATCGCCCACGACGTCGAGATCGAGAAAAATTCCACGCTGCGGCAAATAATAGGGAATCACCGGGAAGGGCTCGGCGCCACTGCAGTGCAGGAAAAAAATTCGGCTGTAACCCGTGAGGGAAAACTAAGCCTGCCGGTCAACTCCTCGCATCACCAATCCGCCGGTGCCGTTGGCCGCGGCCTTCGCATCGCCGCCCGCTGCCCCGACGATGGCATCATCGAAGCGCTCGAGGGAACCGATTCAGGTCACTTCGTCCTGGCCGTGCAATGGCACCCCGAGCGCTCCGTCGACCAGGATGAAGCCTCCCGTGCCATCTTCAGCGCGCTGATCCAAGCCGCCGGGTCAAAAACCTAGCAATGCGGCTTCCTGATTTTGCCAAGCCGGATTTTCTCCGAGTGGTGGATCCTGTCCAGTTGCAGCGAACCGTCCAGATGGCCGTGCCGAAAGTGACCCGTGATCTCGATCTTGCCGAAACCTTCCCCTTCTCCTGAAACATTTATCGTGTTGCCGGAGAACGAACCTGTGACCGGAACCGGCTCGGCGCAGCCGCCTTGATAGATCCTTACGATGCCGGTCGCCTTGCTACCATCAATCTTCAGTTCCAGTTCGGTCCCAACCAGTTCTCCCGCCCCGCCGTCATCAACCGCGTGAACATCCGAGTAAATGCGTCCTCGAGCATCTTCTTTGGCGGCAGCGGGAATCACCGCCAGCAGCAGGAACAGCAGGCACACTCGATGCAAGAAAGAGTTCATGGCTACCGCTTTTTCCTCCGGCCCCTGATTTGCACCCTCTCCAGCAGCACCACTACGTGCGCGATGGCGGCGTTATCCAGATTAAGTCCTTCCGGAGTTTTCGCTTTCAACCCTGCGCAATCTGCTGGAATCCCCAACAATTGCGCCACGCGCGCCCGCATCGCAGTAGCATAGGGTCCAATCTTGGGCGCGGCTAAAATCAGGCTGGCATCCAGGTTGGCCACCCTGTATCCGGCGGCCTGCACCCGTTTCAGCGCTTCGCGCAGAAATACCACCGAGTCTGCTCCCCTCCACTTTGGCTCGGAAGGAGGAAACAGCGCTCCAATATCGGGCGCAGCCACCGCCCCCAACAGCGCGTCGGTGACGGCATGCAGCAGCACGTCGCCATCGGAGTGACCGCTCAGTCCTTTATTGTGCTCCAGCACGATCCCGCCGATTTTCAGCGGAATGCCCGGACGGAATTCGTGGGAATCGAAGCCGTAGCCAATGCGCATCGCGGGTCGTTGGTCGCTTGAAGTGGGCATCAGAAATCAGCATTGCCTCGCATATCCACGGAAACACTTGTCGACCACCGGGCAGTCCGTGAAAACGCGCGGTTCATTTGGATTAAGTTCATCCGGATAAGTTCACTTGGAAAAGTTCTTTTGGATTAACTTCATTTCGATAAATAGAATTCGGCCAGCTCCATATCCGGTGGCGCCGTAATTTTGATGTTTCGCGGCGAGCCCATCACCACCGCCACGTCGTGCCCCGAGCGCTCCACCAGCGAAGCCTCGTCGGTGCCCAGAAAGCCATCCGCCGATGCCTCATCGAAGGCTTTCTTGATCACGCCATAGCGAAATCCTTGCGGGGTTTGCGCCAACACAATCCCGGCCCGCGGAATCGTCGCTTTGATCAGAGCGCCCTCGGCCGTGCGCTCCACCTGCTTCACCGTGTCGATGGCGGGCAGGCCCGCGATCGCAGCGCCATATTTTGCCGCCGCCTCAATCACTTCTTCAATAATTTCCCCGGTTACAAAGGGCCGCACCGCATCGTGCACCAGAACAATGTCGTCGGCGTCAGCCGCCAGGGCATTCAGCGCGTTCTCCACCGACTGCTGGCGATGCTCTCCGCCAATCACAAACTCCACTTTTTTCTTCAGAACGTCCTTTGCATCGTTTCCCAGGCGGGCGCGAAATTCTGCAATCTCATTTTCCCGGAGCGCAATCCAGATCTCACGCACCGCGGCGACCGCGGCAAACTTGCGCAGGGTATGGATGAGAATTGGTGTGCCATCCAGTTCCGTGAACTGTTTCGAAGGAGACGGCTTCCTGGCATGGGCACCCGAGGGCATTGGGGCCATGCGCGTCCCCAGCCCTGCCGCCGGAATAATCGCAACTACCTTCATAGCGGGGTGTAAGTATACGAGCCGACGGCGGAGAGTTCAAATAGAAGGCGAACCAAGCCTTCGACGTTTCATCTGTCCGGGTAGGGCCCGCGGCTATCCGAATTATTTTCCGCCGCAACCGGCGGCACTCCAAACTTGAACCGCGCGCCTCCGGTGGCTGTGTTATTCCTGAGCTGATTTCCGGTCGACGCGGCTGCCCATACCATGGCAGCGCCGGCCACGGCCGACCCCACGATTCGGTTGCCCTCGATCACATTGTTTTGGCTGGCTTTACCAGGTCCCACCAACATCTGGTGAGAGTTCACCTCGTGGAGCTTATTGTTGTCGCTCAGCAAATTCCCGGAGATGACGCTGTTGGACACATCGAGCGACATGCCAGAAAGCCCGTTCCCCTCGAACACATTATGAACCAGCGTCCATCCCAGGCCGTCGGCATAGGTTCCGGTTCTGTCATTGAATGAACTGGTGTTTCCCGACGCAATCGACGATGCCCGCTGGGCGTTGGTGTGGGGATAATTTTCAGACAAATCCAATCCGTCGAAATGGTTGTGTTGGGTAAAGTTCCCCACTACTTCCACGTGGGTATCGTAGGTTCCATCCCCCTGCGTCGCGTAGTTCTTCAGTCCACTCTCGCCGTTGAATTCCGACCGGTTGTGACGGATGGAAACCCCTTCAGCAGCAGCCCAAACGATTCCACTGTAGCTGGCATAGCGCACGTGGTTGTCATGAATCTTGTCATTCTTGTTCATTTTCCCGTCGTTTGGCGTATGCCAGAGCACAATGCCCCCGGCAAAGTTCTTGCCGGCGCGGAAATCACACATCGCGACCTCGGAAAACTGCACGTCGTACAGCAGCAGCGACACCAATTCCCCTGTGATCCGGTAAATGTAGGTTCGATCGGAAGCACTGACGATGGTCGGTCCGATTTGTTGTGCTCGCTGCTGCTGCGACACCTTGGCCCAGATGTCCCCATCTTGCAACTCAGGCTGGTACCCAATTCCAGCGCCGATGCGGTCGACCGCGACCGGCGTGCCGGCATGGGCAGTCGGGAATGAACTCGGAGGCAGCGAGGTCAGCTTGGTGGCTGCCAGCATCCGGAAGTGATCGAGGAAATGCCCTTCCGTTCCGCGCAGGTCAAAAACGGCGCCGTCGTCAACAATGACGGATTGCACTCCTGAACCCGACAAAAACAGCGGAGTCGAACCTTTAACCGTGCCCGTCAGCAAGTATTTCCCGGGAGGCAGAAGCAAAAGTTTTCCTGAATTGTAGGCGGTCTGAAAGGCCGAAGTATTCTCCGTTCCATACCAGTAGGTCAGGCCGCTTGCGGTAAAGCTCGCTGCCATTGCCAATGTCACGCGGGTGGCGCTGTTCACCGCGCGAATTGTGGTTTTGAGGGATGCATTATCCGTGCCGGCTCCGGTAATGATGATGGTTTTGCCCTCGTCACGACCCGAAACGAAAGAGGCGGAAGCCGAAGTGAACATGGCGGAACCGTCTTGGCTGTCTCCATCCGCTGCAGTGAGCGCATCGTTCCTGACGCCAAAGTCGGTAACCGGAGTCAGGCCTTTCACCGCTTCGGAGTGGCGAAAATCCAGCACGCGAATGCGATTGGGATTCTCGTACGAGTCCGTTCCATCGTACGCGGGAGGCACCACCACAGCTCCGGTCAGGCTACACCCGCTAATCGCCGACTGAATCGTCTTAATTCTTTACACCGTCCACGAAGCAGATGTCGTGGACATTGAGCGCAGACTGGAGCCCAGCGTCATCCACGGCTTGACCAAGCACGGCTTGACCAAGCGCAGCAGCGCAGCCCAACAGAACGACGGTAACGGTCCGATGCATATCTCAGGATGGCCACTGTTGACGGCTGCTCATCTGCTCTTTGCCTTCGCAGGCTCCTGCTCCCCCACGCGCTGGCTCACCTCGAATTTCATCTTGCCCGCTTTCTTGTCGGCATCCACCACCACGTGATCGCCGTGCAGGATTTCGCCATCCAGAATCCTCAACGCCAGCGGATCCTGGACTAGCTTCTGAATTGACCGCTTCAGCGGACGGGCGCCAAAATTCGGATCGTAGCCTTGCGTGAACAGGAGTTCTTTCGCCGCGTCGGTAAGCTCGATCGAAATCTTGCGATCGGCGAGCAGCCGCCGCACGTCTTCGAGTCGCAACTCGATGATCTTGACCAGCTGTTCTTTGCCCAGCGGACGGAAAACAATAATGTCGTCCACCCGGTTCAAAAACTCCGGCCGGAAGTGGCCGTGCAGCGCATTGGTGACCTGTTCCGTAGCCTTCTCAAAATCTTCGGGCGTGCGCAGATTCTCCGCTTGCAGGTAACTGGAGCCGAGATTCGACGTCATGATAATGATCGTGTTCTTGAAGTCGACCACGCGCCCCCTGCCATCCGTAAGGCGCCCATCATCCATAATCTGCAGCAGTACGTTGAACACATCGGGATGAGCCTTCTCGATTTCGTCGAACAGCACAACCGCATAAGGCCGGCGCCGGACCTGCTCGGTCAACTGGCCTCCCTCTTCGTAGCCGACGTATCCCGGAGGCGCGCCGATCAGGCGGGCCACCGAATGCTTCTCCATGTACTCCGACATGTCGATGCGCAGCAACGCGCGCTCGTCGTCAAAAAGAAATTCAGCCAGAGCCCGTGCCAGCTCGGTTTTGCCCACTCCCGTGGGACCCAGAAAAATAAACGAACCGATGGGTCGCTTGGGATCACTTAGCCCCGCACGCGAGCGGCGAATCGCGTTGGCGACGCGCTCCAGGGCTTCATCCTGCCCGACCACGCGCAGCCGCAGGCGGTCTTCCATGGTGACCAGCTTCTTGACTTCGCCTTCGAGCATTTTCGAAACCGGAATGCCCGTCCACTTGGAGACAATGCGCGCAATATCTTCTTCGTCCACTTCTTCTTTGAGCATGCGCGGACGCGCGGAACTCGCCTTCTCGCCGGCTTCTTTGTCGGTAAGTTTCGCCAGCTCATCTTCCGCCTGCCGCAACAAGCCATATCGAATCTCTGCCACGCGCTGCAGATTGCCCTTGCGCTCCTCCGCCTGCTCTTCAATCTTGAGCTTTTCGATTTTCTCTTTCAGCTGGCGCGAGTGCGCAATCAGATCTTTTTCCTTCTTCCAATTCGCTTTCAAAGCGTTGGATTTCTCGCGAATCCCGGCAAGCTCCTTTTCGATAACCGTCAGCCGCTCCCTCGAATTGGCGTCATCCTCTTTCTTCAGCGCCTGCTTTTCGATCTCCAA
This sequence comes from uncultured Acidobacteriota bacterium, assembly GCA_963756015.1. Lineage (GTDB taxonomy): Bacteria > Acidobacteriota > Terriglobia > Terriglobales > Acidobacteriaceae > Sulfotelmatobacter. The sequence goes on along the minus strand of CAVWMB010000006.1, from coordinate 2,918,671 downwards.
TTGCGTGGCCCGGCGCTCCAGCTGATCGATGTCAGTCGGAAGCGAGTCAATCTGGATGCGAATCGAGGCTGCCGCCTCATCAATCAGGTCGATCGCCTTGTCGGGCAGAAATCGATCGGAAATATAGCGGTGCGAGAGCGTAGCTGCCGCCACGATTGCCGAATCTTTAATGCGTACGCCATGATGCACTTCGTACCGCTCTTTCAATCCGCGCAAGATGGCGATGGTGTCTTCGACATTCGGCTCGCCCACGAAAACAATCTGGAAGCGCCGTTCGAGGGCCGCATCTTTTTCAATGTACTTGCGATATTCGTTGAGCGTGGTGGCTCCGATCGCTCGCAGTTCGCCCCGAGCCAGCGCCGGCTTGAGCATGTTGGAGGCATCGATTGCGCCTTCGCTGGCGCCCGCACCCACCAGCGTGTGGAGCTCGTCGATAAACAGAACGACCCGCCCCTGCGAGTCTTCGATTTCTTTCAGAACCGCTTTCAGGCGGTCTTCGAACTCTCCCCGATATTTCGCTCCCGCCAGCATGGAGCCGAGATCGAGCGCCACCACTCGCTTGTTTTTCAACACCTCTGGCACATCGCCTGAAATGATGCGCTGCGCCAGGCCTTCGACGATGGCGGTTTTGCCCACCCCCGGTTCGCCGATGAGCACCGGATTATTTTTGGTCCGGCGCGAAAGCACCTGAACCACCCGGCGAATTTCTTCGTCCCGCCCGATGACCGGGTCGAGCTTGCCGCGCCGCGCTTGCTCTGTTAAGTCGCGGGCATAACGTTCAAGCGCCTGGTACTTGGCTTCTGGGTTCTGGTCGGTCACCTTCTGCGAACCGCGCACCGAGGTCAGCGCCTTCAGGATAGCCTGGTAGCTCGCGCCCTGGCGCGCTAGAATCTGCTGCGCCGCATCCTGCTTCAGGTGCGTGATAGCCAGCAGAAGATGCTCGGTGGAGACGTATTCGTCCTTGAAGTTCGCGGCTTCTTTGAAGGCCTGCTCCAACAACTTGTTGGTCGCGTTCGAGAGTGCAGCCTGCGATCCGTCTCCGGAAACTTTGGGCAGCTTTTCAATCTCGCGATAAACATCGCCGAGAACGGCTTGCGGTCCGATGCCGATTTTTTCCAGCACCGGCGAAACAATGCCATCCTTATCTTCGAGCAGCGCGGCCAGCAGGTGAACGGGGAAAAGTTCGGGATTGCCGTGCTCCGCGGCGAGCTGGTTCGCGCGTTGCACTGCCTCTTGCGCCTTGACCGTGAATTTATCCCAACGGATTGCCATAATTTCTTCCTATCGAGTAATGATTATGCGAATCAATGCGGAGTTGCAAAATGAATGGGGAGGCAGCCCGTTCTGCCGCCTCCCGTGATTGTAGACCGCCGGTCTCTGACCGCCCGGACAGCTCCTGCTGCATTCAAAGCAGCTGCCTACGCAAGTCCTAAGTTACGCGGCTTTGCTGGGGCTCTTGGCTTCGAGCGTCTTCTCGCTGCCCACGTTCACTTTAATCTGCTTGGGTTTGGCTTCGGCCTTTTTGGGCAGAGCGATCTTCAACACGCCCTTGTCGTAGTTGGCCGAAACTTTTTCCGCATCCACGGTGTTGGGGAGGGTGAAGGTGCGGGTAAAGCTGCCATACTGGCGCTCCACACGACGGTAATTCTCTTCCTTCTCTTCGTTTTCAATCTTGCGCTCACCATGCACGGTGAGAGTGTTGTTCTCAATGCGGACGTCGATATCTTTCTCTTCGATGCCCGGGACTTCGATTTTCAGGGTGACTTTGTGCTCGTCCTCGTAAACATCAACTGCGGGGGCAAAGCTCGATGCGGTCAGGGATTCGTCCCGCCCACCCTCGCTGTAGCTCTCGCGGAACAGCCGGTTCATGCGGTCCTGCAGGGTGGAAAATTCGCGGAATGGCTCCCAACGGGTAAGAACTGTCATGGTAGATCCTCCTTCAAAAAAGTTGGCTTGGAATTTGGTGAGAACTCCATGCTATGCACATGGATGAGCTCCAGTCACTCCATTCGATGCCGTAGTTATGATATAGTGATCATAAAATATGAGTGCCTTATTGTCAATGTGGTATTTACCTTTAATATCTTTAGATTACGCGCAGAGTGATGCATTTTAAATAGGAGGTTTCCGGAATATTCAGCAGAATTGGATGGTCTTTCGCCTGCCCGCGAACCTCCACCACACGCAGAGTACGGTGAGCATCCCGCGCCGCCCCCGCCAGCATTTCGAGGAAGTCCGCCTGGCTCACGTGGTAGGAGCACGAGCAACTGACCAGCGTTCCGCCCGGTCGAAGCATCTTTAAGGCGCGCAAGTTCAGTTCCTTGTATCCGCGCATCGCCGCGTCCAGCTCCCGCTTGCTTTTGGCAAAAGCAGGCGGGTCAAGAACCACCGTATCGTAGCGCTGGCCGGTGGAGGCGTAATCCTTCAGCAGATCGAAGGCGTTAGCCTCGATCCATTCAATGTCAACATGGTTGAGCGCGGCGTTCCGGTCGGCTACTTCAAGCGCGGGACGGGAGCTGTCAACCGCAACCACATGCCCGCAGCGCGACGCCAGGTGCAGCGCGAAGCCGCCCTGATAGCAGAAAACATCGAGTGCATCCCCGTGCGAATATCGGGCCGCGGCCGCATAGTTTTCGCGCTGATCGAGGAAGGCTCCGGTCTTCTGCCCTCCAAGCGCGTCAAAGTAAAACTGCACCCCATTCATGGCAAAGATGGTGGAAGTTTTTTCCCCACGCAACACTCCGGAGGCTCGAACCGGCAGCTCCTCAAGTTGGCGAACTCGAGCATCCACGCGTTCCACAATCGAAGCCGGATGCAGCCGCTCGGTCAGCTCGGAAGTCAAAGTCTCCCGCACGTTTTCCGCATCCATCGCCTGAGTCAGAATCTGCACCGAAAGAATGTCGTCGTAGCGGTCCACAATCAAGCCGGGCAGAAAGTCGCCCTCGCTGAAGATCACGCGGTAAGCGTTGGTGTTCTCGACAATCGGCTCACGATAGGCCACGGCATCGGCAATGCGCTGGCGCAGCAGCGCCGGAAAGTCGGCCACCGGCTCGCTCGAAATTAAGCGGATGGCGATCTGCGAAGAGCTGGAATAGAGCGCGGTCCCAAGAAACTGCCCGCGATGATCGTGAACCGCGACCAGCGAGCCCGGTGGAACGGCTTCAGCCGAAACAATATCCGAGCGGTAGACCCACACATGGCCACTTTTAAGGCGATCTGCGCCGCGGGCCGAAACGCAAACCTTCAGGGACGAACCATGCTGCAGGGACATGGGAGCATCTTAAACTGCGACGGCGGATAGGAAGTGAAGGCAACCGCTAGCTGGCGACGTGGTCGGTCGTAACCGCGGCCGGGGATTGGGATTGAGCGTGACGCGAATTCATTTCGTAACGCGCCGCCTCCAGATCGCTGTGCAGAGAATCGAGAGCCGTCATCGGCATTTCGGTTCCCCAAGTCTCCATATCGTCTTCCGTCCAGCTTCCATTCAGGCGAATGGCGCCAGTAATGTCTTCGGGGAACGCATGGCGGTAGTCGCCTTCGCGGATGAGGATGTCTCCAATCAAGCGGCCGGTATGCATGTCGAACATCCGTCGGCTGGCCTGCCCGCCGGAGTTGGTTAAGCACAGGAGAACTTCGCCCAAATCGCCAAATTCCTGCCGGTAATACCACGCCTGCGCCGCATCAATTTTCGGGTGATGCCGGCGCGAACGCTTGTGCTCCGGTTCAAGCGCTTGCATCTCGTTCGCCGGATTGAAATACAAAACTCGCTGGCAGGAATCGCAAACGATGGTTTGCTGCCCGGTCCGCACCTCGTTATAGGTCTGCGGACGCAACATTACCTGGCAGGCCATGCATTTGTGGTCGCGCACTTCCGAAATGCCGCTGCCGCGAAATTTGGAGACGCGCTCGTAGTGCCGCAGCAGGTCCTCGTTGACTCCGCTCCGCATCTGGTCCCGCTTGGCGCGCCAGTCGACCAGCTGCTTTTCATCTTCGGCGGTACGCTCTCGAGCGGCGGCTTTCTCTTTTTCGATTTCCGCGGCTTCTGCTTTCAGTTCGGCCTGCGCGGCTTTTACTTCCTTGTCGCGCGTATCCGCATTCAGCATTAACTCGAGGATCTTATCTTCGGTTGCGGCGATTTCTTTCTCGGCAAACTGGATTTCATGCAGCAACGCCTTGTACTGATCGTTGGTTTTTACATCGAGAGACTGGTCGCGGTACTTGGAAATCTTGCCGCGCAGGTCGGTGATCGTGGTTTCGTACTTGCGGCGGGTGGCTTCGTCGGCTTTGACGGCGGCTTGAGCCTTTTCCAGTTGCGCCTTGGTATCGGCCAGTTTGTGCTCGATGGCCGCTACGCGTTTTGGGAGTTCGGCGATTTCATCCTGCAGGCGGCGAATTTCCTTGTCCGCTTCTTGCAGGCGCAACAGGTTTTCTATTTCTGGAAGCATCCCGAAAGGACTCAGGCTTGATTCTACCACGCGGAAACGCTGTGTCCCTGTCGAGATCCACCCACGCGGCCCATCCACAGGGCCCTCGCGGTGTAAACTCTTTCGTTCGCTTCACGAATTGTATTCTTCACTTCAAACGCTGGGGTTCGTGTGAACAAATTGATCTCGCTGTCCGCCTTTGCCGCGTTTCTTTTTCTGGTTGTATTGCCGGTCTCCGCTCAATCGTCTCCGCAGAAACCGCTCACCATTGAGGCGATCTTCGCTCCCGGAGGGCTGACCGGCCGGGCCCCGGAAAATGTCGAGTGGAGTCCCGATGGCACCAAACTCTCGTTTGTGCAGCGCGATGACGATGGAGAACACGGCGAGCTTTGGTACCTGGACGCAGCCACCGGCGAGAAGAAAGTATTGCTCAGCGCCGCCAAGCTCGCCGCGCTCGATCCCGGCTATGGCAAGGTGAAAGATGAGCGTGAACGGGAGCGCCTGACTCGCTACCACGTGGCCGCCTATCTCTGGGCGCCGGATTCGAAGCACCTGATCTTCGACGCTCAGGGGCAGCTTTGGCTTCTCGATCTGGCGACCGGCACAGCCGTACAATTCACCTCTGCACCCGATCCCAGCGGCGATCCCAAATTCTCCCCCGATGGCAGCCATGTTTCCTACGTGCGCAAGCACAACCTTTACATTCGGCCCGTGAACGCTAAAGGCGAAAAACAGATCACCAAAGACACCGGAGACAACCTGTTCAACGGCGATATCGATTGGGTCTACGCCGAAGAACTGGCCGTGCGCAGCAATTATTTCTGGTCGCCAGACAGCGAGAAGATCGTCTTCCTGCACATGGATGAAACCAGTGTGCCCGCTTATCCCATCGCGAATTTGATCCCCACACATCCCACCGTCGACAACCAAAAGTATCCGGAAGTCGGCGACCCGAATCCGGTGGTCAAGCTCGGCATCGCCGACGCCGGCAAGGGCAAGGGCAAGGTTCGCTGGATTTCCCTGACCAACGACGAAGACACTTATGTCCCGCGTTTTGGCTGGGTGAATAAAGGCGTGGTCTGGGCCGAGGTTCTCAATCGCAATCAGGATGTTATGGATTTGTATTTCATCGACGCCGCCTCCGGGAAGTCGGCAAAAGTGTTGACCGAATCCAGTCCCGGCGGTTGGGTCAACGTAAACGACGACTTCAGAGTGCTCAAGTCCGGCGACCGGTTCCTCTGGTCGAGCTGGCGCGACGGCCACACCCAGCTATATCTCTACAGTTTCGATAAACAGAACCCGCTCGCACAACAGGCGAAACTGGAGCGCCCGCTCACCCAGGGCGACTTTGAAATGCTCGGCGTGGAAGGGGTCGACGAAAGCGCCGGCGCTGTATTTTTCTCTTCCAACCAGGACGATCCCAGGCAGCGGCATATTTTTTCCGTCAAGCTGGATGGAACTGGCTTGCAGCAGGTTACCCACGAGGAAGGGATCTACTCCGCGAAATTCTCCGACGATGCCACACACTACGAGCAGACCTTCGTCGGCCCGCTCACCCCTCCGCAAATTTCGCTGTGCGCGGTGGGCGGCGCTTGCGCTCCCGTCTGGCACGCCCGCGATGACGTGGCGGAGTATGGACTAAGGGCCCCGAAGTTTCTGGAGTTCAAAGCTGACGATGGCACCACGTTATATGGACGCTTGCTCTTACCTGCCAACCCACCCCCCGCTGGCAAGATTCCACTGATCGTAAATATCTACGGCGGTCCCGCGGCGCAGTTGGTGCTGAAAGAACCAACCAATCCCTTCGACGAGCTGCTTTCGCGGCAGGGCTTCGCGATCTTTGCCGTCGACAATCGTGGCACGCCCGGCCGCGACCGTAAATTTCAAACCGCAATTCGCCACGAGTTTGGAGCCATCGAGTTGAAAGATCAGCTCACTGCGCTCGATCAACTGTTTGCGCAGTATCCGCAGCTCGATCAGGAGCGCTTGGCTATCTGGGGATGGTCGAATGGCGGCTCCATGACGCTCTATGCCATGACTCACTCCAACCGCTTTCGCGCCGGAGTTGCCGTGGCCCCGGTCACCGATCAGATCGACTATGACAGCATCTACACTGAACGTTACATGGGCCAGCTCAAAGACGATGCCACAGGTTACGCCCAGTCTAACGTTCCCGCGGACGCTGCCAACCTGCACGGAGCGCTGATGCTGGCTCATGGCACCGGCGACGACAATGTGCACTTCCAAAACAGCATGCAAATGATTGAGGCGTTGATCAAGGCAGGCAAACAATTCCAGCTGATGATCTACCCCAACAAAACCCACAGCATTTCGGGAAGCGATTCCCGCGATCACCTGTTCCACATGATCGACGATCACTTTGAGCGGGAGCTCAAGTAGGGGTTGTCGTTATCTGTTTCGGCTGGACTTCCGGCTGGAAGACTCCCGCGAGTTGTCCCGGGAGGAGCTTTCTTTCGAAGAGGATTCGCGCGACGAGCTTTCCTTTGACGATCCGTCTTTGGATGATCCGTATTTGGATGATCCTTCTTTCGACGAGCTCTCGCTGAATGAGCCTTCCTTCGAGGAACTGTCCTTGGAACTCTCGGATTTGGAGTTGTCCTTCTTCGAATCCTTGCTGCCTCCGTCGGATGAGGCGGGGACGTTCGGCTTCTTCGCGTAGTCGGTGACATACCACCCGGATCCTTTAAACTGCACGGCGGGCGCGGAAATCATCTGCTCCACCTTTCCGCCGCACTCCGGGCACTTCTTCACCATCCGGTCGGAAAACTTCTGGATTTTCTCGAAGCGGTGGCCGCACTTCTCGCACTGATATTCGTAAAGTGGCATGATTTCTTGAACGATTGTGAGCGGATCGCTTCTCCATTCGATTCTAGGGGTGCGGCTCAATCCCGTCAATTCAAGCGGCAGCCCGGTAACTTATTCAAGGCTGAGTCATCTGTTAAGTGTCGGAGACTTACCCCCCGCAGGTACAATTAAAGACCAATGTCGAGCTTTCCACTTCCGATCGCCGCGTTTTTCGCGGGCCTCATTTCATTTCTCTCGCCTTGCGTCCTGCCCCTGGTTCCAGGATACGTGTCACTCATCTCCGGCGCTGGCGTGGACGAACTGAAGTTATCGCAGGGCCGCCTGATGCGCCGGGTCATGACCAACTCGGTGGGATTTATCCTTGGTTTCAGCGTGGTCTTCATCACGCTGGGCGCAATCTCCACCGAGATCGGACAAATCGCGGCGCAGTACAAACACACGCTTGCCATCGTGGCGGGCGTGGTCATCATTTTGTTCGGACTTCACCTCACCGGCATTTTAAAAATCAAGGCGCTTTATTCCGACACCCGCATGCATCAGCTGAAGGGTGGCAGCACCCCGCTGGGCGCCTTTGTCATCGGCTTCGCCTTCGCCTTCGGCTGGACCCCCTGCATCGGCCCCATTCTCGCCGGCATCCTTACCCTGGCCGCAGCGCAGGATACGCTTAGCAAAGGTATGATCCTGCTCGCGATTTATTCTCTGGGACTGGCGGTGCCTTTCCTGCTGACGGCGCTCGGAGTCGAGCGCTTCCTCAAGTTTTACAGCCGCTTCCGCTCCCACATGCACGCACTGGAAGTGGGCTCCGGAGCCTTGCTGATCGGCCTCGGCGTGCTGCTGGTTCTCGGCCGCTTTACCATAATTTCGAACTGGCTTTCGTTCTTGAACCGTTTTGCTTTATGAATTGCTTTTTGCTGGAAGTCGCTCTTTAGGATGTTGAAGGAGTATTTTCCGTGAACCGTAACCCTCTTGCACTCGTGGTTGTAGCATTTGTGATCGCGCTCGGCATCTATATTGGCTATCACAAGGCGCGGCGTCCCGGCGCGTTTCTCACCTCCCATCTCACTCAGTCGAGCCCCGCTCCGGATTTCTCTCTCGAATCGCTCGACGGCAAGACCATGCGTCTCTCGGATTTTCGCGGCAAAGCCGTGCTGCTCAACTTTTGGGCAACCTGGTGCGGCCCCTGCAAAATCGAGATGCCCTGGTTCGTCGACCTGCAGAAAGAATACGGATCGCAAGGCTTGCAGATTGTCGGTGTCGCCATGGATGATGCCAGCAAGGAAGACATCGGCAAGTTTGCCAAAGAGATGGGAGTAAACTATCCCATTCTGATTGGCAAGGAGGCGGTTGGCGATCAGTATGGCGGCGTCCCCGCCTTACCGGAAAGTTTTCTGATCAGCCGCGACGGCAAGATCATGGACAAAATTATCGGGCTGAGAGGCAAAGCCGAAATCGAGGATGCAATCAAGAAAGATCTCGATACCCGGCCTCCGGCGGGCCAAGCCTCGGCTTCGGCGACGACTTCGCTTCAGAGTTCAGAGAAGAGTTCGCAATAACGTTCGCAACAAAGTTCACGATGGGGTTCACGATTTCACGACAGAGTTCACAATCATGACTCGCCAGATGAAGCCGCGAAGTTCCGAAGCTCGCAACCTGAACCGATGCTGCCTCGCCGCGCTGATTCTTTTAATGGCCGCGACCCTCGCCGCCCAGACCCCGGGCAAAGCCCCGTCCCTTAGCTTTGCCTCCGTGCCCTTGACCACGGTGCAACGCGCCGAGCAGACCATGGTGAACCTGAATTTCCGCGTCCCGCCCGGCTACCACATCAACTCGAATACGCCCAAGTCGGAATTCCTGATTCCGACCGCCCTCAGAATCGAATTGCCCACCGACATCATTCTTGGAAGAATCGAATATCCCGCCGGCACTGACATCACCCTTCCCTTTTCGCCCGACGAACAACTAAGCGTGTACAGCGGGGATTTCACCATCGCCGTCGGAGTTCATCCCCTGCACTCCGTCGTTCCGGGAAAATACGAAATGCGCGGCGTGCTGCGCTACCAGGCCTGCGACAACGCCGCCTGCTATCCGCCGAAGAGCCTGCCTGTAAGTTTTGAAGTGAAAGTCGTGAAAGAACCGCCCACGCACCATGCCAACCCCGCCCAGAGTCCGCACGTGCATAACTAGCTGTCAGCCTTCAGCTATCCCCGAAAATCTGTCATCCTGAGCGAGGATTTTGCTTCGCGACAGCGAAGCAAAACCGCAGCCGAAGGATCCCTTTGACCCGCCATCGCCGCCGGCTCAGCAGGGAATTCGCTTGGGGCCTCGCTTTTCTAGCCGAGCGAAGCCAATGCTCCGACTTTTACAAAGCGACCCTCAGCCCTTCCCGCCCTGCTTCTTCTCCACCTTCGCCCAGGTATCCTTCAACGCCACGGTGCGGTTGAACACCGCCTTGCCCGCCTTCGAATCCGGATCGACACAAAAATATCCCAGCCGCTCAAACTGATACCGAGCACACACAGCGGCGCGGGCCAGCGACGGCTCCAGCTTCGCATCCGCGATCACTTCCAGCGAATTAGGATTGAGATTCGCAGTGAAGTCCTGCCCGTCCTCGACCTCGTTCGGGTTCTCGTTGCTGAACAGGTTCTCGTAGATCCGCACCTCGGCATCGAGGGCCGTCGCGGCTGCAACCCAGTGAATGGTCGATTTCACTTTGCGCCCGTCCGGCGTATTGCCGCCGCGTGTCGCCGGATCGTAGCTGCAATGCACTTCCACCACCTCGCCTTTTTCGTTCTTCACGACGCTCGTGCAAGTGATGAGATAGCCGTAACGCAGGCGCACTTCGCGTCCCGGCGAGAGCCGGAAATATCCCTTCGGCGGAACTTCGCGAAAGTCATCCTGTTCAATATAGAGTTCGCGCGAGAACGGCACTTTACGCGTGCCCGCGCTCGGGTCTTCAGGATTATTTACCGCGTCCATCTCTTCAACCTGATTCTCCGGATAATTGTCGAGCACAACTTTCAACGGACGCAGCACCGCCATCACCCGCGGCGCGCGCTTGTTCAAGTCTTCGCGGACGAAATGTTCCAGCATCGCCAGCTCGATCGAGCCCGTCGTCTTCGAAACTCCGATCGATGCCACAAAATTGCGAATCGCCTCCGGCGTGTATCCCCGGCGGCGAAGCCCGCCCAGCGTGGGCATGCGCGGATCGTCCCATCCGCTCACCCGTCCTTCCCGCACCAACTGCAACAGCTTGCGCTTGCTCAACAGCGTGTAAGTGAGGTTGAGCCGGTCAAACTCAATCTGCCGCGACGGGAAGATCCCCAACTGCTGAATAAACCAGTTGTAGAGTGGCCGATGGTCCTCGAACTCGAGCGTGCACAGCGAGTGCGTGACCCGCTCGATCGAATCCGACTGCCCATGCGCGAAGTCGTACATGGGATAAATGCACCACTTGTTGCCGGTGCGGTGATGTTCGGCGTGCAGAATGCGGTACATCACGGGATCGCGCAGGTTGAGATTAGGCGAGGCCATATCGATCTTCGCCCGCAACGTGCGCGAACCATCGGGAAATTCGCCGGCGCGCATGCGCTCAAGTAAACCCAGATTCTCTTCCACCGAACGATTGCGATAAGGGCTATCCCTTCCAGGCTCCGTAAGCGTCCCGCGATGCTCGCGAATCTCTTCCGCCGACAGATCGTCGACGTACGCCTTGCCATCCTTGATGAGTTTGATCGCCCATTCATAGAGCTGATCGAAATAATCGGAGGCGTAAAAAAGCCCGTCCCATTGATAGCCGAGCCACTTCACGTCGGTTTTGATCGATTCCACATACTCGGTTTCTTCCTTCGCGGGATTGGTGTCGTCGAAGCGAAGATTGGTATGGCCGCCAAATTCGTCAGCCAGCCCAAAGTCGATGCAGATCGCCTTGGCATGTCCAATGTGCAGGTGGCCGTTCGGCTCCGGCGGGAAGCGCGTCTGCACGCGCCCATTGTGCTTATTGGTCTTGAGATCCTCAACAATGATGTCGCGAATAAAGCTCGACGGAGCGGGCGACGGCGATGCAGCCACAGCTTTTTCTCCAGCTTCGGCAGAAGAGTGAGATGAATTCATTCCCTTTGATCTTATCGCAAGCCGAAGATGTACCGGCGCCTCAGGATTCAAAACAAGATTTGACAGTTTGCCGCCGCAACCCTATCAACAGGATTTTGCAAAGGCGCGGCGCGCAGCCGGCGACCTACTCCTGCCACTGAAGGCTGCGGCCTCTGCTGTGACTTTCGCGCCTGCGGCCCTGGCTTGCGAAATACCACATGTGGCCGGCCCAACAGAACGCGCCCAGCACCACGACCCCAATCACCCTGAGGATGAAATACGGTGGACCCTGGATCAAATCAAACAAGCCGAGGCCAATGTAGAACGAATCCACCAGCGCCATAGCCGCCACTGCAAACTCGATGTAACTTCGCTTCTGATAGTAGGGAGGCACTCCCGCCTTAGTGGGTAGATGAAAGGTCAGCCGCGTGTTCGCTTCGAGAAAATATCCTCGAATCGCATTTACCGAGCGCATATAGAGCACGATGTTAAACCACACCTGGATGTACATCATGGCCACCAGCGCCCCGAGAATTCCGATCAATATGAACGCGATCGCCACAGGATTGGGCATGGAAAAGAAGGATAGTTCCCCGGAATGATCCTTCAGAAGCAATGCGTAAAGCGCCCAGGGCGACGCAGCCAGCGTCATGTAAATGGTAAGAAAACGATCAAGACGCTCATTCCGCGCTTTGTCGAGATCGATCAGCGCTTGGTATTCAGCGATAAGGAATTTCTCCTCACGCGTACCGTCTGCGGAATCGCCACTCTCGCCGGGGTCGGGCATTCTTGTGCTCCTCCACGCAGGACATCCTTCCAGAACGCTTCGATCTGCACGGCCGCATGGGGCATCTTTCGCTCCAGAATCGCTTCGACGTCCGCTGCCGGGCACTGCCGCGACGCCTCCATGACAAACATGCGCGCGTTTTCCGAGAGCGGAAAGCTGGTTTTATAGCAGACGGTAAGCACATGCGCGATTTGTGCAGCCGCGAATTTTTCCGAGATGCCTTTGCGCCCCACCAGGCCAATTCGCCCCGCCGCAATGGCCTCCAGCGCTCCATAATTGTGCAGCTTATCGGTGGCCGGATCCCAAAGCAGCGCATCCACATCGAGAAGATTATGTTTAAGCAATTGCTCGATGGTATGCGGTTTTCGTGCGCTCGCCATATTGGTGTGATCTTCGACGCGCCAGAGATCGAAAACCATCCCCTTGGGGCGAAGCCGGCACTTTGCTCCCCCGAAAGAGTTCGTGGTCTGGTTCGTCTTGCCAAGTTTTTCGTGTATCTCGTCAATCGAGCTCGCGCCGAAAATCACCATGTCCATATCGGCCGGCCTGATTTCAACATTCAGCGTGCGATCGAGAAAGAGGTCCCGTAACAGACCCCCCATCACCACCAACTTCCATTGCGGAGGAAAGAAACTGCTCAATGTTTTGAAATCCAGCCCAGCCTGAGAGCGTAGAAATCGACTCAACTCATCGGTGAGAACATGCGGTGCGCGGAATGAACGGTACTCGATCATTGAACACAAATGTGATTCGAATATTGTCTGCGGGGAAGCACAACTATGACTCCCGCATCGTTAGTGAGGATATTCTATCGCACGCCTGCCCGATTCGGACCATTACGGTTTCCCGTCCCAGCACCTCCAACGTCTCAAACAGCGGCGGAGCATTTTTCCGCCCGCACACCGCCACCCGGATGGGCTGAAACATCTGTCCCGCCTTCACTCCCAAGTCTTGAGCTGCGGTTCGCAAGCTGTGATCCAGCGGGTCGTGCTTGAATTCCACATCCGCCAGCACCTCTCGCGCGCGCGAGAGAACTTTCTCCGCCATCGCCAGGTCACCCTTCTGCGGGATGAGTTCGGCTGCATCATATGGCGGCAGTTGTTCCACAAAAAAGAAGTCAGCGGCGGTCAGCGCGTCGCGCAGCAGCTTGATGCGCTCGCGAATCAGCGGCACCACGCGCAGCATTTTTTCGGCTGTCGCCCTCCATCCGGCCGCGTGCGCAATCCGGAGCAGGCGGTCGCTCAACTCTTCCGGCGGCAAACCGCGAATATGCTCCGCATTGAGCCAGATCGCTTTCTGATCGAATGCCTCTTCCGGCGTCGACGCCGGCTCCTTGAAATTCACCACCGCATTCGAGCGGTTAATCCCTTCCAGCGAGAAGAGGTCAGTGAGTTCTCGCAGAGACAAATTCTCGCGGTTGTTTTTGGGCGACCAGCCCAGCAGGCAGAGAAAATTGATGAACGCCTCCGACAGAAATCCGGCGTCTCGATAAGTCGTAACGCTCACCACTGGCCCGTGCCGGCGCTTGGACAACTTCGTGCCGTCAGGCGCTACCAGCAGCGGCAGATGCGCGAACTGCGGGGGCACAAAACCGGCGGCTTCAAAAATCAGCACATGCTTGAAACTGTTGGTCAGATGATCCTGCCCGCGAATGATGTGCGAGATTCGCAAATCGGCGTCATCCGCGCACGAAGCCAGATGATAAGTCGGCATACCATCCGAACGCAGCAGCGCGAAGTCTTCAATGTCGGCCGCCTCTTTCACCTGCTCGCCGTAAACCGCGTCGGTGAATCGCACCAGTTGCCCGCCCTCTCTCGGCACCCGAAACCGCAGCGCGAACGGCTCGCCGGCGGCGGCGCGTCTGTCGCTTTCCTCGCGGGAAAGTTCGCGCGCCCCAGGATTAAAAAGCCACGTTCCCTGCGCCCCTGATTTCTCGGCGTCACCCGCGTGCGCCGGCGTAAAGTCGCGATAGGCGAGGCCTTTTTCAAAAATCGCCCAGGCGGCCCTGTGATGCAGTTCGATGCGCTCCGATTGTTTGTACTCCTCATCCCAGCTCAAATTCAGCCACTTCAATCCCTCGAAAATCGAATCGACCGAGGATTGCGTGTTGCGCTCGACGTCGGTATCGTCCAGGCGCAGGATCATCCTCCCGCGATTGTGCCGCGCATAAAGCCAGTTGAAAATGAAAGTGCGCGCGCTGCCTACGTGGAGAAATCCCGTAGGGGAAGGAGCAAAGCGCACTCGCGGACCGGCCTCGCCATGGATGTCGTCGGACATAAAGAGTGAAGCTCGATACTATGGGGAGGAGAAAAGTGTCGTCAAGGCTAGCGGATTTCCGAACTACCGCCTAAGTGATTGATTCTAGGAATTCTATGTCGCATTGGGTATGGGGCACTGTACTTAAATCCTATTGTGCTCCCATAGCCGCCTGTGAAAACATTACCTTAAATTAATAGTCTTCTTCCAGGGCTCGTGAATCATATTTACGCCGGAAGGGTTCGCCGGGCGTCATGAATAATGTTGTCATCAGCATGGTGGTGATTCCGGGAGTGGTCTCGCTGTTGCTGTTCCTGGTATTCACCTACCTCTACGAACAAAGCAGGCAGGCCTACTTTCGCGCCTGGCAGCTGGCCTGGGCCGCGTACTCGCTGCACTACGTTCTTGACGCGTTCTCCTTCTACCGCGCCCCGTCCCCTTTGGCCTTTCTCGCCAGTTCGTTGTTCCTGGTGGCCATGGCGTTGTGCATTTTCGTTTCGACCCGCCTGATGCGGGGCCCTTCCAAGTTTATGTGGTACGACGCAGCTCTGGCTGCCGCCGGAATCGCCCTCGCCTGGTTTAATTTTCAGGCGCACATGGTGGCTGGCGCTTTCGCTTCGACTGCGCAGCCGGCAATCGCTCTCGACCTGGGCATCGCGGCAATGTTGTTGTATTGTTCGGCGGTTTTCTATATCAACGGTCATCGCCGCGGATCTCTGGCCTTTAAAGTCCTCGCATTTTCGCTGGCCTTATGGGCGGTCTTGATGGGTGCGGGACAATTCCGCAATCCCTGGGGTGCGCGTTTTGGCAGTGCGTCCAACTATCTCGGCCCGGTCCCGCAGATGCTGCTGGGCATTGCCATGGTGATGGTGCTGTTTGAGAACGAGCGCAACGCGGTTCAGGAAAACACGCTCGCGCTTTCCACCTTGGGAGTGGATCCACGCCGCCTGCTCTCGGCCGATGATTTGCTTCCCAGCATGCAGGCCGCTCTCGACCGGCTTGCCGGCGCCTTATCGGCGCGCCGCGCCATCATCTACATTTCCGAACGCTGGCGCAGTCTTTTGCCCTCCGTGCAGCGCGGCTTTTCTCCGGAGTTTCTGGATGTGCTGACCGCGACCGGCGCGGGCGAATATATCTGCGAGCTGGCCTATCGCCATGGCGGATTGTTCACGGTGCACAACCTCGCACACATGACCGAGCCCGTGCCCATGGGTTCAGCTGGGGCCTTCGGCGATTTCCGGAAAGTTTTCACCGAAGCCGAAATTCCTAATCTGACCGCCGTGAGCCTGCAGACTCGCGAGCACGCCTTCGGCGTAATTTTATTTCCTCACGCCGAGCGTAAGGCCTTCGGCACTTCGGGGCCACGCCTGATGGTCGGCCTTGCCCTCCAGCTCGGCCTCACCCTCGACAACTACCTGATCACTCACGACGCCCACCGCCGCACCCAGGAGTACGAACTGCTCACCGAGATCGGCAAAGCCATCAGTTCACGCCTGGATCAGGATGAAGTGTTGCGCACCATTCACACCGAGTTGGGCCAGATCTTCGACACCAGCAGCTTCTATATCGCTTTTCAGGAGGGTGACGAAGTCCGCTTCGAGCTGGAAGTGGATCGAGGCCGCACGTTGCCGAAACGCTCACGCAAATTTGAAAATGCGTTTACCGAATACGTGATTCGCACTGGCCAGCCCCTGCTGATCCGCTCCGATCTGGAAAAAACCCGGGCCCGGCTGGGCGTCACCTACAAGCCGGAGCAGCCGGCCAAATGCTTGTGCGCTGCGCCCATTCTTCTGGGAAGCAGGCCCGCCGGGGTCATGGTTGCCATCAGCACGGAGCGGGAATTTGTCTTCGAACAGCGCGATCTTGACGTGCTGGTGACCGCAGCCGGGCAGGTTTCCGTTGCCGTCGAGAATGCGCGGCTCTTCGCCGACGAACAGCGGCGCTCGCGGCAACTCGCCTTTCTGAACAATATTTCGCGCACCGCCATCTCCAGCGACGATCCCGTTCACCTGCTCGGTCAGATCGTGGGAGAAATTCAAAAAAACTTCAGCTTCGATCACATTGGCATCGGCTTACTCGATTACGGAACCAAAGAGCTCGAAATCAAGGCCGAAGCCGGAGCCACGGCTCATGCCATGGGCAAGCGAATTCCTCTCGGAATCGGAATCCTCGGCCGCGTCGCCCGCACCGGCGAGCGCGCCCTGGTACAGAACGGCATGGAGGGCCAGATGGGCGCAATTCTCCCCGAGTCGCGCTCCGTGCTCTGTATTCCCATTACCTACGGCGAAACCTTGCTGGGCGCGCTGAATATCGAGAGCCGCAATGACAGTGCATTTTCCCCGCAGGATGTCCTCATCCTGAATACGCTCGCGGATTTGCTGGCCACCGCCCTGCACAATGCCTTCGTTTTCCAGAAGCTGCAACAGCAATCCATTACCGATGGACTGACCGGCATCAAGACTCGCCGGTTCTTCTGGGAGGCTTTATCTGCCGAGTGGAAGCGTGCCTCTCGTTCCGGACGCCCCTTCTCTGTCGTCTTGATCGATCTCGATAAGTTCAAGGAAGTCAACGACACCTTGGGTCATTTTGAAGGCGACCTGGTACTGGCGAGGGTTGGACGGCTGCTGGAACAGAAATCCCGCCAATCCAACGTAGTTGCGCGCTATGGCGGCGATGAATTTATCATCCTCATGCCCGAAACCGGCCCCGAGCAGGCCGAAGTGCTGGCCGAGCGCTTGCGCCAGTGGATCGCTACCGACCCCTTGCTCAGCGAGCACCACATCACGGGAAGCTTCGGCGTAGCCAGCTTTCCCATGCATGGTTTTTCCATCGAAGACATCATCCGCGTCGCCGACGCCGGTATGTACGTTTCCAAACGTTCCGGCGGCAATCGTGTTTCCGCAGCCCAGGAATTTGCCGCGGGCGAGGAGTTCGCCGCCCAGCGCCAGCAGATTTCCGCCTATATCGAGGGCTTTCTGCAGCGCGAGCACAACGGTCCGGAGCATCTTGAAGAACTGACTTCGATGTTGATGAAATTTTGCGGCGGCGAAGACGATTGCAACGTGCCCTTGCTGAAGGAATCAATTGAAGTCCTCAGCCGCGCCGCTGAATCTCGCGAGCTGCACACCTCTGGCCACGGCGATCTGGTTGCGCGCTATACCGAAATTGTCGCCAGAGCCCTCCATTTGCCGCCCGAGGATACCGCCGATCTGGTCTATGCGGCGCGAATCCACGACGTGGGCAAGATCTTCGTTCCAGAACGCATTCTGAACAAACCCGGCCCGCTCACCGACGATGAGTTCTTCCTGGTAAAAATGCACGCGCGCGTCGGCGCCGAAATTGCCGGCATCCTGCCCCATAGCGCCATGATGCGCCAGGCCATCGAGCACCACCACCAGCGCTTCGATGGCACCGGCTATCCCGACGGCGCCAAGGGTGAGCAGATTCCGCTGTGGGCGCGCATCATCGCGCTCGGGGATGCCTACGCCAACATGATTACCGAACAATCCCTCGCCGCCGCCCGCACCCCCGAACAGGCGCTGGACGAACTCGCCAAAATGAGCGGCACCGGCTTCGATGGAATGCTGGTGCGCCTGCTTCTCCGCGAGCTGAAGTCCGAACGTAGTTCTTCGTTCTCAGAGCGCACATCGTCGCCTAAAGACACGTTCTAGTTTTCTCGTTTCAACGTCTGGACCCCTTGCAACCGCCAACCGGAACCTAGACACTATTCCCCATGTCCATTCCTCTCTCGCTTTCCGGCAGAGTCGCCCTGATCACCGGCGGCTCACGCGGCATCGGCGCCGCCACCGTTCGCTTGTTTACAAAGGCGGACGCGAAAGTCGTCTTCAGTTATCAAAAAGCGAAATCGCAAGCCGATGCCTTGGCAAAAGAATGCGGTGAAAAAAATTGCCGCGCGGTCGCCAGCAACCTGACCAGCGCCGATTCCGCCCGCGCCCTGGTTGCCGACGCGGTCAAACATTTCGGCCGGATCGACGTTCTGGTCGCCAATCATGGCGTCTGGCCTGCCGAGGACGTCCCCATCGAAAAGATGACGGACGAACAGTGGCGCTCCACTCTTTCCGTCAACCTCGACGCGGTCTTTGGCTCGGTCAAACACACAGTGGCGCAGATGAAGGCGCAACCCCGAACCGGCCCTGCCTCCGGCCACATCGTGCTCCTCAGCTCCACCAGCGGGCAGCGCGGCGAAGCTTTCCATTGCGATTATTCCGCCAGCAAAGGCGCGCTCATCAGCATCACCAAAAGCCTGGCCGCGGAACTGGCCTCCGCAGGCATCTACGTCAACGCAGTTGCCCCCGGATGGGTGGACACTGACATGTCGAAACCCGCCCTCGATGAGCCCAAAAGCGGCGAGCAGATCCGGCGCACCATCCCTCTCGGACGTGTCGGCAAACCCGAGGAGATCGCCGCCCCGGTATTGTTCCTGTGCACTGAACACGCGGGTTTTATCACCGGGGAAATCTTCAACGTGAATGGCGGCGCCGTGCTCGTGGGATAGTCGCGGGCCGCGAAATTCCCCGGAAATCAAGTCCCCGCCCGCTTTTCTTGCATCCAAGTTGAATGGAAGCCGGCGAGGAATACCCCCGCAGCGGTCCCCAACTCTGTCGCAAGCAGCTACAATTTCCTATTCGCGCATCACACTTACCGGCTGAATGAAATATTTGCTTCTCATCGTTGCCTTGGCGTTGCCCGTCTTGAGCAATTCTGCAGCTCCATCGCAAACCGCAGCGAAAAATCCCGTGAGCTCGACCCGGCCGCCGGCGCAAGCCATTCCCGCGGCCGATCTTGAAAATGCCCGCAAGGCGCGCGCCCTGCTCGAGCAGGCGATCCAGGCCCTGGGCGGCCAGGCTTTCCTGACCATTCGCGATATGCAGCAGTCAGGGCGCACCTACAGCTTCTTTCATGGGCAGCCCACCAGCAACGGAATTCTGTTCTGGAGATTCGTTGAGTATCCCGATAAGGAGCGCATCGAGCTCACCAAAGAGCGCGACGTGGCCTATCTCTACGCCGGCGACAAAGGTTACGAACTCACTTACAAAGGCCCCCGCTCGGTGGAGAAGAAAGACCTCGACGATTATCTTCGGCGTCGCAGATTGTCTTTGGACACTCTGCTGCGCACCTGGGTCAACGATCCCAGCGTCGCGCTCTTCTATGACGGCAATGCCCTCGCCGGCAACCTTCCCGCCGAGCAGATCACGCTCATCAATTCCAAAGACGAAGCCGTCAAACTCTTCCTCGATCTCGATACCCACCTGCCCATCAAAAAAAGTTATTCCTGGCGCGATCCAGTCGACAAAGAACGTAACCTGGAAGAAGAAATTTATGACAACTATCGCCTCGTCCAGGGGGTGATGACGCCGTGGGGATTCACCCGCTATTTCAATGGCGACATGCAAACCGAGCGCTTTGTGAATGAGGTTCACTTCAATCAGGGGCTGGATCCCGCCATGTTCAATCCCGACTCCGGCTACAATCCCAATAAACCAAGCCGGAAACGCTAAAGTAACCTCGACCTTCTGAACCGTCTTTGCGGGCAAGTTCCGAATCTATAACTCGCTGGCACACCTGTATTTAGCTCGCCGGCGCTCAAAACTGGAACCCATATCCTTTGAGCTTCAGCCACGTACTGTGGCTTTTTTGCCACAGTCGCGTTCGCTAAGTTGGTTGTAATGTTTCCCTTAAGCAATATCCATAGACCTTTTGACCCAAGAGCAGACAGTCCGCGCCGCCGTGGAATGCAGTGGTGTAGGCCTGCATAGCGGCGCGCCCGTCTCCATGCGAATTCTTCCCGCCGCAGCCGGCTCCGGCATTGTGTTTCGCCGCGCCGACCTGGAAGGCTTCGAAATCGAGGCCATCAGTCGCAACGTGGCTCGTGTAAGCTACGCCACCAGTCTTATGAAAAAGGGCGTGCTCATTTCCACCACCGAGCACCTGCTCTCCTCCTTCATCGGCTTAGGCATCGACAATGCCCTGGTCGAGCTGGATAATCTCGAACTCCCGATTCTCGACGGCAGCGCTCTTCCCTTTGTGCAGATGATTCAGAAGGCCGGTATCCGCCGGCAGCGCCGCCCGCGCAAGTATCTGAAAATTCTTCGCAAGGTGGAGATGCGCGAAGGCAACAAATTTATCTCCGTCTGTCCCGCGGAAAGTTATTCCGTCTCCTATTCCATCAATTTCCCTCATCCCCTCATTGGCAAGGAAACGTTTCAGGTGGAGCTTTCAAACGGAAGCTATCTGCGCAACATCGCCGGGGCCCGCACCTTCGGCTCGCGCGAGGATGAGAAAACCATGCGCAACATGGGGCTGATCCGCGGCGCCTCGCGCGAGAACTGCATCGTGCTGACTCGCGACGGAATCGAAAATGGCCCTCTGCGTTTTGCCGATGAGTTCGTCCGCCACAAGATCCTGGATCTGGTCGGCGACCTCGCGCTGCTCGGCAAGCCCATCCTGGGGAAGATCGTCGCCGATCGCGCCGGCCACGCCATGCACACCGCGCTGGTCTCGCGCATTCTGCGCGACCAAACTCTGTGGGAAGAAGTTACGTTGCCCGAAGAAACGCAAGATGTTGCCAACACCTTCAGCGCTCAAGCCACGGCTGGATCGGCGCTCTAGTCTTTCACTCCCGCTGCCGCTGACCTGTTCAATCCGCCGGTTCGCAGGGCACTTCAGTCTCAAAATTAGCAGTCTCAAAATTAGCAGGTTCAAAATTAGCAGGTTCAGAATTAGCAGGTTCGGAACTAGAAGTTTCCAATGCAGGCGCTTTTTGTTCCTCCAGTAGCCGATGCAGTTCCGCCCGAGTCTGCTTGATCAGCGACGCCGCGAACTGGCGCGCCGCCTTCTGCCGTTCCGCCGATAGATCTTTCACCCGCATGTTTAACAGCGGTACGTCCGCTTCAAACCAGCGCAACGTCTTCTGCACTCGGGTAATACGGTAAGCCGTGGGAAGCATTCCGATCGGGTCTCCAGTATCCCCCCAGATTGCCACGGGAATGGATCGGCGCAAGTTACCAGATCGATACTGGGCAGGTGAATACTAGGCAGACGGCTACTGGGAAGCAGCCGGAAAAATCTTATTGCACGGCCTCGTTGCCCGGACTTTCCGCATCGTCCTCGGAGGTCCGGCGTTCTTTCCCCATCTGCTGGTCGATCCACTTTTCCAGCAATTCTTGAGAACTCTGGGGGACGTTATGAAAACGCAGTCCGACGTGCCCTTTGATATCGGCCCACGCCACTTCTGACTCTATTTCCAGTCCCACCTTGGTTTCCGGCAGCATGAATTGCAGCCGCGGTCTGCCATCTTTAGGCAAGGCCTGCCGCGATACCACCGCCATCCCACCCTCGCTGATATTGGTACTGACCGCCTTAACCCGCTTTTCCTCGAGAAGCACGCTGACCGGCATCTTCACCGGCTGGCGGTAATAGCGGCGGCGCTCCCGCACCATGAAATTCAGGGCCGTGTTAAAACAGCGCGATGCATTCAGCATGCTGATGGGCTTTTGCAGTACAAAATTCACTCCCATGGCGAAGGCCTCCTGCGTGGTGGTCTTCTTGCCATTCAACACGGCAAACGCCACCGAGCTCCGGTTGCTCGGGGTGCTGCGCAGGCCCTTCATCACCTCCAGCCCGCCCTTCAGGTCATCACAGTCCACGATTACTGCATCGAATTTTTCTGCAATCAGCAGTTCGCTGGCTTTTTTGGCCTCCTCGCAGATTTCTACCTGAATGGCAAGCTTTTCGAGCGTGGGCCGAATGATCCGCACCAGCTCGACATCCCGGCTCAAAAGGAGGGATTCCAACGTCATACTGCAAATTCTAGCCTTCCGGAAAGCCGGTCCAAAGTAACCAAGGTATTAGCTGTTACCGGTCGCCCTTAGCCCACTTTCCAGTGGAAAGCAGACCCGCAAAAGCCTGACACTAGCTGGCAGTCCATGCCCAACCTCGCCTATCTCTCTCTGGGATCGAACCTCGGCAATCGCCAGGCCCAACTGCAGGACGCCCAATCCCGGCTGGGCGCGCTCGGCCGCATCGTGAAAGTGTCAACTCTTTATGAAACCGAGCCGGTCGAGGTCACCGACCAACCATGGTTTCTGAACTCCGCAGTCGCACTCGAAACCAGCCTGACCCCGCTGCAACTGATCAGAGCGATTCTCCGCATCGAAGCCGACATGGGCCGGCGCCGCGTCCAAAAAAAAGGCCCGCGATCGATCGACATCGATATTCTGTTGTTCGAAAATCAAACGTCCAACAAGAAAATGTTCGACCACCAAATCGTTGCCTCCAGGGAACTCGCCATCCCGCATTCCGCGATGCACCAGCGCCGCTTCGTGCTGGAGCCTCTCGCCGAGATCGCTCCGGAAGCCATGCATCCAACCCTGAAGAAGACAGTCCGAGAACTGCTCGACGCTCTGCCGCCCGGGCCCACGGTTAGGCGGCTCTCGGAATAATTTATGGCTGATGACTAATGGCATTTTGGGCAACAGCGGGCAACGTCATGAGCGTCAACGCTGGTTCGCTACAGTTATTTCCTGGTCGTTGCCTTCAGTGCGTAAAATAGTTGGTGGGTATGCGTTACAGGGGGTGAGCCAGCCATGGAAACACAGAGCAAATCGAATTCCGAACAAGACGCACAAGCAGTAGCTCATATCACAGGTGCCCACCAGATTCTGAAGACCCTCCAAGACAAAATCGGAAAGCATCCAGAGATCGGTGAAGCCATCACCAAACTGGAGATGGCATTGAATACTCTGGCAATAAAAACTGGCGGGGTACTGTAGCTGCGAGCCCGGCGGTTTTCCCCACAACCGAGTCAGTGGTTTGCCTAGACTCTGAGCCACCTTGTTGTCGCAACATTCTCTGTCTATGGCTGCTGATGCGAGCCCTGGGATTTCGTGCAAGTCGCATTCGTGCCTCACCTGTTGCAAAATCCCCATCCCTCATTAAGGCGGAGCGCCCGTCCTGGCAGGCCCAGCCCCCCTACGGCACAATAATCCGGCTCCCCGCATCCTGCGGCGCGACCACCGCCGACTGCTTCTCGGGAAACTGGGCCAACAGAAAATCAACGAAGGCTCGCGATTTCGGCCGGCCCGACGTTCGCGCGTGACCCAGTCGAACCAGAAAAACCAAAGCCTTCAGCACCTCCGAATCGCGCACCGAGGAGTATCCCAACTGTTTCTGCTCCACCTCCCGATATTGTTTCAACATTTCTTCCAGTTGCGCCGCGACTGCTAGCTCCGTCCGCCCCGCCAGTGGCTGTTCATAATGCAACCCGGAGTTCACCAATCGCTCAAAGCTCGTGGCCATGGCCGAGAGCGCGCCAATTAAATCGCGATCGTTCGCCGTACGATCCGCGTGGGCCGCTTTGGCCAGGGCATAACTCAGCCCCATGAGCAGATGCTCGCGCTCGTAGGTGAATTGCTCCGAAATCTCCACCTGCGGAAACAACAACGAAGCGTCGAACTGCTCCGCCGGACGCGGTTTCTCATGTTCCCGCGCCTGCTGCAGATACGGGCACTCGCTCGGACAATCGAGCGTCACCTCACGCTGCTCGCCGCAGCACTGCGGGCAGATGCGCCCGTGAATGGCAGGGCAGAAGCGCTTTTCCTTGCGAATCTCACAGATCGCGCAACTCAAATTCGGAGTTCTCCTCTCTCTCATTATGGCATTGCGCGCCCGCGCCGCTGAGCCCGAGCGCACTCGACCTCGTTCTCCGGAACCGCGATCGACCTTTTTCTTCGCTTTGTCATTAACCCTTCTGATGCGCGTCATTGGGCCATTTTGGAATCTCTATTTGCAAAAAAGCGTGTAAAAATGCTCTCATCATCGTGCTAAATGCGCGGAAGCCGCGTAGAATAAGGGTGTTTTCCACAGGGGCGCTGATATAAGATCAGCTTCTCTGGAATTAAAATTCCAATCTTTTCCCAGGAGGAAACATGGCATCAGGTTTAACCAAGACACAACTCGTCCGTCATCTGGCGGAAAAAGTTGAAATTCCCAACAAAACCGCCGCGGCATTTCTTGAGCAATTGGCGGATGTGGCTGTGAAAGAAACCAAAAAGAACGGCGTATTCGTCGTGCCCGGCCTCGGCCGCTTGGTGAAGGCCCACCGCAAGGCCCGCGTTGGCCGCAATCCGCAGACCGGTGAGCCCATTCAGATCAAGGCCAAGACCGTGGTGAAGTTCCGCGTCGCCAAGGCCGCCAAGGACGCGATCGCTCCCAAGAAATAGTTTTTCTGCAATTCACCTTAATTCAAAGGCCGGCTCACGCCGGCCTTTTGTCTGCTTCAAAAACTCGCGCTCATTTCCCGTATTCGTTTTTCACCACTTCGCCGCCCTTCATCACAAACTTCACCCGCTCCAGCGTCGTCACATCCTTCAGCGGATCGCCATCCACCGCAACCACATCGGCCCACGCACCCGGATCAAGGCTTCCCACTTTCCCCGACCATCCCAGCAGATCGGCCGCGTTAATGGTCGACGCCTGAATCGATTGCAGTGGCGTTAGCCCCAGCTTTACCATCACCGCAAATTCATGCGCGTTCAGCCCATGCGGATAAACCGCGGCATCGGTGCCGAAGGCAACCTTCACCCCGTTGGCGAAGGCATGCGCGATGTTCTTGCGCGCCGCCGGCATCACCGCTTTAGCTTTAACCAGCAGAAAATCGGGAACGTGGTTCCTCTCCGCATTTTCCAGAAACCAATCTCCCAGATAAAGTGTGGGCACCAGGTACGTGCCATTTTTCTTCATCTCCGCAATCCCCGCATCGTCAATGTAGGAGCCGTGTTCAATCGAATCCACTCCCGCCTCCGACGCCCATAGAATGGCCTGCGCTCCATGCGCATGGGCCGCAACCTTCCGTCCCAAACGGTGGGCCTCGTCCACGATAGCCTTCATCTCTTCCAACGTGAACTGCGAGGCCTGCGGATCGTCGCCTTTGCTGAGAACTCCGCCGGAAGCCATGATCTTGATCAGGTCCGCGCCATACTTGATGTTTTCCCGCACTTGCGCCCGGCACGCCCAGGGCGAATCGCAAATCGACTCGCTCTTGGCGTGGTAGGCGAAGGGCAGCAGATTGTTATCCGCGTGGCCTCCGGTGATGCCCAGCGGCGGTCCGCTTACCAGCATCCTCGGCCCCGGCACATCGCCGGCATTGATCGCGTCGCGCAGCGCCACGTCGCTGTAGCCATCCGCGGCCACGTTACGCACCGTGGTGAACCCAGCTTGCAGAGTGATGCGGGCGTTCTTGGCGCCGGTCAGGGTTTGGCGCGGCACGGAAATGCCCAACTCCTCATATCCAAACTTCGGGTCCATGGTCAGGTGCGTGTGCGCATCAATCAATCCTGGCAGAACGGTCGCATTCGGCAGTTCGATGATGGCTGCGTCGGCCGGCGGCTTTGCTTCCGCGGACGAACTCACGCTCACAATTTTTCCATCTTCAATAATCAGCGTCTGATCCGCCAGCATCCTGCCCGTCTTCACATCGAGCACGTGTCCGGCGTGAATGGCGACGCTTTTGTGACTTTGCTGTCCCACCATCTGTCCCATCATCATCGCGGTCAATGCGGCCGCACACAGCACACCACGGCAAAGTCTTTTCATGAGGTCTCCTTGGAATCATTTTGTACAACGGAAATTTTTGCCGCCATCGGCCAGCACGCAGCATTGTGTACGCAGCTTTTGCGCTCGAAGCTAGCGTGCCAATTCCATCATGGCAAACCGGACGACAGAGGTTATATCCGTCGAACAGCGAAAGCAAGCCCGCGTCACCAGACGCGCACCTGCATACGCCTTTTCCCTGTCGGCGGAAAGGTTGGCACACAAGTCAGCTAAACCAAGTTGAGCGGAATCGACGACCCCGGGCTAAATCGGATGGCCAAATCGTATGATCGAATCGGATGATCGAATCGGATAGTTCAATCGGAAGCCCAGACGCCGCCTAGCCTCCGGGGCCATCATTCGAGACATAGGCTTCCAGCGATTCCAGCTCCCGGCTCAGGTCGTCGACCCGCCACTCCAGCAGGTTGCGGATCGAGAGAATTCCCAGCAGCTTGCCATTGTCATCGGCTACCGGCAGATGGCGGAAATGCCGCTCCAGCATGGTAGTAAGCGCCTCGCCCGCTCCCGTCCGCCGCGTCGCCATCTCCACCGGCGTGGTCATTAATTCCCTAACCGATGTTGTCTGCGGATCCGTGCGGCTCAGCGCCATCTTGCGCAGCACGTCGCGCTCGGTAAAAATTCCGGCTACCCGGTATTCGCTGTCGACCACGGCCACGGCTCCCACGTGGTGATCCAACATTTTATTAATGGCGTCGGCCACGCTGGCCTCGAGCGGCACCGCGGCGATTTCACGGTCACAAAGTTCCAGCACGCTCATAGAACCTCCTTCGGCTGTCGACAGAACCCCCTTGAGCCGATCCCGCAATTCGAACTGAGAACGGGATTGTTGCATTATGCCCACGCCCAACCCGATGTCAAGTGAATTGAAGCGATTTTACGAATCTTTATTTCCGCAGAGACGCATATTGGAATCCGTTCACAACCCGGGCCTCATTGCTCCCAGTCGTGACCATCGCTTTTGAAACCTTTGCCGTCTTTCATTACGAATTGCACATCATTCAGGGCCTTAATGTCGCGCACAGGATCGCCGTTGACCTGGTCGGGCCCGGTTTCCGGCATCGCGCCGAATTCAGTTCATGCCTTGGCGGGAAGGACTCTATACCCTGGCGCCATTGCCCCTAGATTTAAGCTGGCATTACATTAAACAGAGGAGGGGGTCGTGCTCGTGCGGGTCGCAAAAACGCCGGAGGCCAAAGCGATTACCAACGTGATCAATGCCGCCTTCCGCAACGCCGAAAGTTTTTTCATAGAGCGTGATCGCATCGATCTCGGAAAAGTGCAGTCGCTCCTGCAGACAGGAGACTTTCTGGTTTCTGGCGAGCTTGGATCGATCACTGCCTGCGTGTATGTCGAAATGAAAGGCGACCGCTCCTATCTCGGCTTGTTAGCCGTCGATCCCAAGATGCAGAAGTCAGGCCTCGGATCCAGGCTGATGAGCGCCGCTGAGGATCGTTGCCGAACAGCAGGCAGCCGCTTCATGGATATCCAGATCGTGAGTCTGCGGAACGAACTGCCGGACTTCTATCATCGCCGCGGATATGTCGAAACCGGAACCGCTCCATTTACCGCCGGTCTGAATCCGAAAATGCCCTGCCACTTCGTGAAAATGTCGAAGCCCTTGTCCTAAGAGCTCTTGTCCTAAGCCGCCCGGAAAAACAGCCCTCATTCCGGCAACAATGCCTCCGCTTCGATCTCAACCAGCATCTCCGGCGAAATCAGAGCACTCACCTGGACCATCGAGGTCGCGGGGCGAATATCGCGAAAAAACTCTCCATGCGCCTTGCCAATTTTCTCCCACTCCGCAATGTTGGTTACAAACATCCGCGTGCGCACCACATCTTTCAGGCCTGCCCCGGCTTTCTGCAGCGCGCTTTCGATATTTTTCAGAGTCTGCACCGCCTGCGCGTAGGCATCTCCCACTCCCACAATCTTGCCGTCCGGCCCCGTGGCTGTGGTTCCCGGTACGTGGACATAAGCTCCCACCTTCACCGCACGCGAGTAACCTACGATCGGTTCCCAGCGTGTCCCGCTCGCAATGTTGGTTCGTTCCATTCGT
Organism: uncultured Acidobacteriota bacterium; assembly: GCA_963756015.1. GTDB lineage: Bacteria > Acidobacteriota > Terriglobia > Terriglobales > Acidobacteriaceae > Sulfotelmatobacter. The sequence goes on along the minus strand of CAVWMB010000006.1, from coordinate 2,890,602 downwards.
TCCACCCCTTCTTGCAACTGATTGTATTCGCTGCGCCAGTCGCGCCGTTTAGCAGCCAACCCCTTCGTCTGCCAACAAAAACTCGCTACAACCTCGGAACCTCCCGCCACCTTCTAACCATTAGTGAAAATGATGATTCGGATAAACAAAAGTCACTTGCCTTTGCTTCGTAACTGGGGTAACTACTTAGCTACGAAGATAGAAAGCCCATGTGTAACCGGGTTTTCAGGGGCCCAAGAGGCATGATTCCGGATTCTCATCCGCTGCGGCAGCTGTTTCAGGAACTGGTTGGCCGCCACTATGCCGAGGAGATCGGTATCCGCGACCCGCAGGTCGTCGGCTACGTCGCCCATTTGCTCGCCGAATTTTGCGAGACCGATCAACTATTTAAAATACACAATGCCGTCGATCGCCCGCTCTCCGACCTGGGAGAAATGCTGCTCGAATCCGATCCCGTCTACGGCCCTGCGCCTTGCTTCGACCGCGAACGCCAGGTGCGCAAACACATTGGCGACTATGCGCTGTTCTTCGCCGGAATGTTTCCCGAAAGCATCAACCACCTCCGCTTGCGCCGTCATCGCCTGGAAAGTTTTGTCGAATGGATGAAGGCGGGCAAAGAAAGCTACTACATTGTCTCCAAGTTCGAGCACTTCGAATATGCCAAAGTCGCTCCGCTCTTCGCTCATCTCTCCCGTGAGTTTGAAGCCTGTGTCTACGGCCTCAACATGGTGAAGAACGATCTGCAGGAGATGCAGCACCCCATCGTGCGCCGCGACTCCGACCTTTTAATGTAGTCGCCAACCTAGTCTCCCGCCGCGCTTCTTCATTTGTTCAAGATTTGTTCAAGTCCGGTTGTCCGCCGATCCGATAAAAACTGAGAGCCGCATTCCCCTGGGTCAGCGTGCGGATTCTGCGCAACGATCCGAACTCATTTCCCGGATCGAACTGCTTTTCGTGTTCCGCCACCACCAGCGACATCGCCCACACCAGCGTCGAACCGGCCAGCACCGTAAGCGTTTCTTCATAGGAATGCCGCATCCGGTACGGCGGATCCAGAAACACCACGTCGGCGGCAAAGTGTTCCCGCTGCAATCGCCAGATCACTCCCGCAAGATCGTCGCGTAGAATCTTGAATCCCTCTGTGATTCCCAGGCTATGAAGATTCTGCTCGATCAACTTCGCCGCTGCCGCCGAATGTTCTACGAAATAGGCTTGCTTGGCGCCCCGGCTCAGCGCTTCAATTCCCACCGCTCCCGTGCCCGCGAATAAATCCAGCCACACGCTGCCCTGCAGCGCTTCAGGATTGCCCGAGGTCAGTACGTTGAACAAGGTCTCGCGCAGCCGTTCGGATGTAGGGCGGATTTCGCTTCCGCGCAACGAACGCAGAGGACGCCCCCGGTATATCCCGGAGATTACGCGCATGGCTCTGTACCTTCGAGCAATGAAGTCAATATATCCGAGCATGTAGAATAACTGTTAGCAGACGAAAGCTCATGAGAAGCTGGTCCATTCACGTCGGGCGCTTGTTCGGAGTGGAAGTTCGCCTTCACCTGACGTTCCTGATCCTGCCTTTGTTCGTTTTTTGGACGGAATACACCGTGCATCCCTCCGCCAACGGGCCCCGCGACCTGGCTCTGGTCGGGATTGTGCTGCTCTGCGTTGCGGCCCACGAAATCGGTCACATGCTGGTCGCCCGCCGCGCCGGGCTCATTCCCAAAGCGGTCGTTCTTCTGCCCCTCGGTGGCGTGACTGTTTTCGATGAATCGCGCTCGGAAACCTCGCTATCGCCAACCGACCTATGGAAGCGTGAAGTACGTATCGCCGTCATCGGCCCGCTGGTCAATCTTGCCTTCGCGCTGATTTCCGCGCTGGTGATCTACCTTACGGTTCGCGGAGTCAATCTCTGGCAGTGGCCCTTCTTGCAGTCGAGCAACCTGCCCCGCAGCCTGGTCTGGGCCAATCTTTATCTTGCCGGCTTGAACCTTCTGCCCGCCTATCCCCTCGATGGCGGCCGGATTCTGCGGGCTTATTTCGCGCGCACCATCGATTCCGCCGCCGCTACCCGGCGCGCCGTTTCCATCAGCCACGCCCTAGCCATGATTCTGATGGTTGCCGGATTGTTCAGCAACACCTGGCTCACCATGGTGGGCGTCATTATCTTCGCGGCCGCACAACTTGAGGAACGCGCCGTCATCTTCCAGTCCGTTCTGGATCATGTGCGCCTCGAAGAAGTCATGCTCACCGACTTCGCCACTCTCTCGCCCGCAGACACGCTGGAAGATGCCCTGGATAAGGCGGTCCACACCCTGCAGGATGATTTTCCGGTGGTCCGCGGCAGCGATATGGTGGGCGTAATCTCCCGGCAGCGCATTCTCGAGGCCCTGCGCGCCGAAGGCAACGGCTACGTGCAGGCCGTGATGAACAAGTTGTTCGAGGTTTCCCTGCGCCAGGAGTCTCTAGCTTCCGCCTTCCGCAAACTCACCGCCCGCAATCTCAGCATCATTCCTGTCGTCGAAGATCAACGCCTGGTAGGCATCGTCACCCTGCAGAACCTGATGCACTCGATGGCGCTGCTGGCAGAGAGCCGTAAACTGCGCCGCGACGAATCGAACTCTTGAGTTAAGTTGCGGTAAACCGCGTGACGGTTATCAGAACAGTCTCACCGCTTTCGCCTGCCGCACCGCCGGAATCTCCTCCAGCCTCTTCAGCACTTCCTCCGGCACTGGCCCATCCACGTGGACTACAGCGATAGCCTCGCGCGGCTCCGCCGAGGCCTCAATCCCCCGCCGCCCCAAAGAGAAGTCGGCAATATTGATCTCGCTTTCACCCAGAATCGTACCCACTTTGCCGATCACTCCCGGAACATCGCGATTTCGCAGGTAAATCAAGTCGCGTTCGAGCGGCGCCTCCACATCAATATTGTCGATGTGCAAAAGCCGCGGCGCCGTCCCCCGCAGCACCGCGCCTTTCACCATGTGTTCTTCCTTCGAGCTCTTCAGAAAGATCGAAAGCACGCTTCCCGCTCCGCCGGTCGATCCCTTTGCCTTATGCGCCTCGTGCACCCGCAGTCCCCGATCTTCCGCCATCGATGCGGCATTCACCAGGTTGGCTTTCTCGTCAAGCGTCTGATTGAGAATTCCTTTGATCGCCGCGTTGCGAATCAGTTCAGTCTTCCACTCCGCGATGTGGCCGCTGTAGCGCAGCGAAATCTCTTCCATCGAGCCTTCGGAAATCTGCGCCAGAAATGCCCCCATGCGCTCCGCCAGAACAATGTAAGGCTGCATCTCGGCATACTCCTCGGCTGAAACCGAGGGCACATTCACCGCATTCTGAATCACGCCGTGCTTCAGGTACTCGCGCACCTGCTGCGCAATCTGCACGCCCACCGCTTCCTGGGCTTCGACCGTCGCTCCCCCAATGTGAGGAGTCAGAATCACATTCTCCATGGCTTGTAGCGGCGAGTTCTTCAGTGGCTCATCAATAAAAACGTCGAGCGCCGCCGCGCCAATTTGCCCTTCCTTAAGTGCCTCAACCAGATCGGCCTCATGCACCAGCTCTCCGCGAGCGCAATTCACCAGGCGCACCCTTTTCTTCATCTTCTTGATCGCGGCCTTGTTAATCATGCCCGTAGTCTGCGGAGTCAGGCCCACGTGCAGCGTGATGTAATCCGCCGCCGCATACAGTTCATCCAGGGTCACCAGCCTGATTCCCTGTTCCTTCGCCACCCCGACCGCAACAAACGGATCATGCCCAACAATCTCCATTCCAAACGCCCGCGCCCGCCGCGCCACTTCCATGCCAATTCGCCCCAGCCCCGCGATGCCCAGCGTCTTGCCCCGCAGCTCCGTCCCCTGTAGCGATTTCTTTTCCCAACGCCCGGCATGCATCAGCGCATCCGCACGCGTCAGATGGCGAGCCATAGCCAGCATCATGCCCAGCGTATGTTCGGCCACAGCCACGGCATTCGCGCCCGGCGTGTTCATCACGGCAATGCCCTGACGCGTAGCCGCATCCAGATCGATGTTGTCCACCCCTACGCCGGCGCGCCCGATCACCCGCAGCTTCTTGGCATTCGACAGCAGCGCCGCATCCGCCTGCACCGCTGAGCGCACGATCAGCGCGTCGGCGAACTCCAACTCCGCCGCAAGTCTTCCGTCAAGCTGGTCAGCCGTCAGCACACTCCAGCCCGGTTCCTTCAACTGCGACACTGCCGATGCAGAAATTTTTTCTGCGATCAGGATTTTCACTGGCTCACTCATTCCCGTTTCACGGCCTTTCGATGCGGACACTCTTCCCGCAAATCTTACTTACAAAGCCTTCTTACAAAACCTTGACAGACATTTGACACGCCGCTGACAACGGCACCTGTCGCCCTTCCTACACTGCTTCCATGGGCAATCGCCCCCTGGAGACATCCATGACGGAATACGCAATGAAAGAGAAATCTGCCAAAGAGAAATCGTTGAAAAACCTGGCAGTCGCAGTGCTAACCACGCTGACCGCCTTCACTCTGGCCTGCGGCTATAGCAGCAAAGCCACCACCCCGCCTCAGCCCGGAACTACTCCCGCCATCTCTCAGCTCGCTCCGGCCAGCATGAGCCATGGCGCTCCATCATTCGTTATGACCGTCAACGGCAGCAGCTTTTCCGGCACCGCGGTCATAAACTTTAATGGCGCTGCGCAAACCACAACTTTCGTAAGCGGGAACCAGTTGATGGCCACCATCCCGGCCTCCGACATCGCAACCGCCGCAACCGTACCGGTTACCGTGACCAACCCAGGCACAGCCGGCACCGGTTTATATGGCAGCGGTGGCACCACGGCCGAGACTTCCACTCCCATGAACTTCACTATCAACTAGCAGCGAGGACCGTTTCCACGCGGTCCTCAAACCTCCACCAAAGGACGCTTTTCGGAACCCTTGCGCGCGTAGACCTCCTGCGCTGCGCGCACCGCAGCACCGTACGCAACACTCTTTCCGGTGACCCGCGCCAGCACATGCTCAAGCGCTGCCAGAATGCCGATCGTGTCCAGGTAATCGTAGTAGCCAATGTGCGCGATGCGGAACAGCTGGCCTTTCATCTCTCCCTGTCCGTTGGCCACCACCGCGTCAAACGATTCGCGGAATTCCTTAATGATCTTTCCGGAATCGACTCCCTGCGGTGAGCAGATCGCCGTAAGCGCGGCCGCCGGCGCAGCGGCAAAAAGTTTCAATCCCAGCGCCTCGGCGCCCGCGCGCGTCATCGCCGCGCACAGCTCCGCATTGTCGACGAGCGCTTCCCGTCCCTTCGCCAGATTTCCCTTGCCCATTCCGCGCACAAATTCCAACGCCGCTCCCAGCCCGGCAAACAGCGCGGTTGCCGGCGTGTAGGCGGATTCGCCTTTCGCCGCCGCCTTCCTCTCTTTTCGCAAATCGAAATAAAACCGCGGAGATTTCGACGTCTCCATCCGCCGCCACGCCCGCTCGCTGACCGCGCAATATCCCAGTCCCGGAGAAATCATTAGCGCCTTCTGCGATCCGCCGATAATAAAATCCACTCCCCATCCATCCACATCGAGATGGGTCGTCCCCAGGCCGGTAATGGCATCCACCACCAGCATCGTGTCATCGCCGTTCGCGCGAACAATTTTGGCAATACCTTCCACATCGTGCCGCGCGCCCGTCGAGCTCTCGGTCGCCTGCACGAACACAGCCCGCACCTCGGGTGAAACTTTCGCCCGTATCTCATCCAATGAAAAAGTTTCACCGTAGGGCGCGCTCAGCACTTCAACATCGCAGCCAAACGCCTTGACCAGCCCCGTCCAGCGTTCGCCAAACTTTCCCGCGGTAAGCACCAGCACCTTGTCGCCCGGCGATGTCAGATTCGATACCGAGGCTTCCATCACGCCGGTTCCCGAACAAGCCAGCACCAGCACGTCGTTCTGCGTGCCGATAAATTCCTTCATGTCCGCAAGCACGCGCTGAAACAGCGTGCGGAAGTCAGCCGTGCGATGGTGGGCGGTAAAAGAAGCCATGGCGGTTTGCGCCGCCGGCAGCAGGGGGGTAGGTCCGGGAGTGAAAAGACGGTTCTTGCGCAGCATGACGATAGAGTCCTGGAGATTTTTTTTCTTTCTCCAGTAGTCTATCGGAAGCTGGCCACTTCTGGCTGCGCAGCCGCATCTCGGTAGTGGGTTAATTTGGTGATGAAAGATCAAACCCGTGATCGGCGTCATTCCGAAGCCCCGCGTTTTCACCAGCGGGGCGAGGAATCTCGCGCGGGCTAATGCCGTCATCGTTCAAACTGCCTCACTTCCCCGCATCTCCGTGTTGAAACCAGCTGCGCAGCAAAACAAATTCGGACGAATTCAGCGCGCCGCCGTCTTCGCCGCCAGGATTTCTGGCTTGGCAATATCCGGAGCTTTCGCCAACAACTCGTCCGCCTTGGCAAACAGAGCCTTGGCGATCTCGCCATTCAAGTGCGCGTTGCGGCCATTTTCGTCGGCAAACGTGTCGAAGATGCCGTATTTTCCCGGCCCCATCTTGATCGCGTACCACGTCACCGTTCCCGCTTCGCGTTCGGCCAGTGGCAGCGCCGATTTCAAAAATGCTTCCAGTTCTTTTTCTTTGCCAGGCTTCGCTTCCAGTTGCGCCCAGATGGCGAGTTTGCTCATGATAGGGAATACCTCCTCGCCATCAGATGCGACAACTCCGGACTTGGTCTCTGACTGTTCTCAAAAATTTGCGAGAATTCCGCTGCGCCCTCTTCTATATAATCCCCTGATGAGCCTGATCGAACGCATTCAGAATGACATCACTGCCGCCATGAAGGCGCGCGAGGAGCAGCGCCTTTCCACCCTGCGCATGGTCAAGAGCGCGCTCAAGAATCGCGAGATCGATAAAATGGCGCCGCTCGACGAAAAAGAATCCCACGCCGTTCTCACCACCCTGATCAAGCAGCGCAAGGATTCCGTCGAGCAGTTCACCAAGGGCGGACGCCAGGAAATGGCCGACAAAGAAGCCGCCGAAATCGTGCTGATCGAGACCTACCTGCCGCAGGCTTCCGGCGAAGCCGAAGTGGTCGCGGGCGTAAAGGCCGTAATCGCCGAAATGGGCTCTCCCACCATGAAAGACATGGGCGCGGTCATGAAGAATGCCATGGCCCGCTTCTCCGGCGCCGGCATGCGCGTGGATGGAAAAATGGTCAGCGAAGCAGTAAAGAAAGAGTTAGCCGGAAAGTAACAATTCATGTGGGGACAGCCGCCCTCGGCTGTCCGATCGAGCGAAGCTCGACTGTTTTTCCACCTCAAACTCCTCCGCCAAAAAAACAAGGCAACAACACAACTAAAAAACACCCAGCTCCAGCCCGAGCTTTTCACTTGCTCCTTTGCAACTCCCGGTAAGCCTCGCTCTTCGAAATCCCGCGCTCCTTCGCCACCTTCTTCAGCGCCGCCTTCTCATCGATTTTCTCGGCCGCCATCATCTGCTCAACTCGCTCGCGCACACTCGCGCGCATCGAAGGAGCAGCTTTCAAATCCGCCTCCTCCGCTTTTCCGATCAGCAGCGTGATCTCTCCCTTGACTCCGTCACGCGCCTTCAACGTTTCCAGCACTTCGCCCGCGCGCCCGCGCAAAAACTCTTCGTGCAGCTTGGTCACTTCGCGCGCGATCACCACATGCCGGGCACTCCCCAGAACCTCGCAAACATCGGTAAGCGTTTCCACAACGCGGTGCGGAGCCTCATAGAAAACCTGCGTGCGCGGCGAATTCCTGATCGCCTCCAGCGCCGCTCGCCGCTCCCCGCGCTTGGCCGGAAGAAATCCGCTGAAGCGAAATGAATCGGTCGGCAAACCGCTGGCCACCAGCGCCGCCAGAAAAGCCGACGCCCCCGGAATCGGCACCACCGGCAGATGATGCCGAATGACCAGCGAAATCAGCCGGAATCCCGGATCGGAAATTCCCGGCATCCCCGCATCCGTCACCAGCGCAATGCTCGCGCCCTCCTGCATCTCTTTCACCAACTCCGCCGACCGCGTCATCTCGTTGTGCTCGTGGTAACTGATGGTTCGCGTCGCGATCCCGTAGTGGTTAAGAAGTTTCTGCGTCTGCCGCGTATCTTCGCAGGCAATCACATCCACCTCTTTCAGCACACGCACAGCCCGCAGCGTAATATCCTCCAGGTTGCCGATCGGTGTGGCCACCAGATAAAGCGCGGGGCCGGCAGAGTGAGAGAAATTCTCCGAGGCGGCGGAAGCCTGCGCCAGAGGTGTGCCAGAGTCTCTCATGCGCGAAGTCTATCATCCGAACCCGCCGTAACCTGAAGCGCTCCCCAGCCGTTATGCTAGGGAAAGACAAATTCGGAGAACCTGCCTTTGACCGCAAACCAGTTTCGCCGCGCCGCTCTCGCCCTTCCGGAAACAACCGAAAAGGCACACATGGATCATCCCGATTTCCGCGTGAGCGGAAAGATTTTCGCGACGCTCGGCTATCCCGCCCAGGGCTGGGGCATGGTCAAACTCACGGCCGAGCAGCAGCACTACTTCTTGAAAGATCATCCTGACGCATTCGTTCCCGCGAAAGGATCATGGGGACGCAAGGGCGCTACCACGGTGCATCTGAAGGCCGTGAACCAGAAGGCATTGCGAGAGGCGATTTCAGCCGCCTGGCGCAATATGGCCCCAAAACGCCTGGCAGCACAATTCCCTGATGTTTCGCCGGGGCTGAAGCTCTAGTGTGATTTCGACCCTGTCGGTTGGCCTTGCGATTGAGAATCCATCTTTGGCAGGTCCGCCGGCAATCCCGAAAACATCTTGCGCAAAAAGCCCACGGGCATGGCGGCGGTCATCACTGCGCGATTGCCCTCAGGCTTTACCTTAAGGCTTTCGAAGAAGGTTTTCACGTCGGCGTCGGTGCCGTGAGTTCCCACCGACACTTCCGCCGTGTGCGTCAGGGCCACAAATACCGCCACCTTATCGGCAATCGCCCGAGCCTCGTCTTCGTTCGCGGCGTAGGCCTCCGCTCGCAGGTGAATCGAGTCGCCTCGCAGGTGCAGTGGACTGAGAAATGTCGCCGAGACCACAATCGTGGCCGGCTTGGCCAACAAAGCGCTCCACCCCTCCGCCCCGGGCGCGGAAGGATCCACGCGCGCGATAACCCACGCCAGACTGCTCAACTGCACCCGCTTGTAATACTGCCGCAGCAGCGCCGGACCTCCGAAGGGAGATGCCAGCTTCCTCGAGCGGTCGACCATACCTTCAATCACCGCCGGGTCGTCGTGATTGGAGGCCGCCACCGAATCCGCACTCAGCACCGCCACTCGCAACGACCTGCCTTCGATCGCAATGGTAAAAATGTCCACCGAGTGATAGTTTTCGACGGATCGCGCGATCTGCCGCAAATAGCCGCTCAGCCGCTCGCTTTGAAACTTCCCCACCAGCACTTCGGAGAAGCGAGCCTCTTGCGCGCTGCCACCGGTTCCTCCACCCGGCCAGTTGCCCGGATAGTGAACCGCAAAGGCCGCCTCATCGAGATCGCGCTCGAACTGAAAACCAGTCTCGCGAATGAAGCGCTCGTACTCCGGATCGTGGCTCACCGCCGGCAGATCTTTGCCAGCGTTCGCCTTGCGCGTCTTGGCCAGGTCGATATAAAAAAATCCGTCGCCCCCGGGTAATAAGCGGGCGGGCTCGGGCGGCGCCAGTTTGCGTAGCTGCACGGCCAGCCCAACAGCCGCCGCGACGAGGAGAACTCCCAAAACGACGGGAATCGTGCGCCTAATTCGCATGGAGTGCGGTCAGGCCTGAAATCATAACATCCTCAACGCTCAGGCAGCTGCCTTCCACTCCCGCTGCCGATAGCGGCTCAGTTTGAAATCCTGCGCGTGCTTGCCCACTTGGTGTCATCCCGAAGCTCCGCGCTTTTACCAGCGGGGCGAGGGATCTCGCGAGTATCGTCTGCAGCCAAGATCCAAACTTACCCACGACCCCGCGCTCCTACTTCAGTTGCGTCCAAATTGTTGCCTGTGATAACTTAATTAATTGTTCCCGGACATCTGGAAGGGATCAGGGGTATACTTGTGCCTGGTAGGGCAATTGTCCCCAACATGCTGGCGTAGCTCAGCTGGTAGAGCATCTGATTTGTAATCAGAGGGTCGGGGGTTCAAATCCCTTCGCCAGCTCCACTATGCGAAATTCGGAAAACGAATTTCCCGCAGGCAGTTGGACTCTGTACTTGGCGGCGCAACAGGTTTTTCCAACGCACTCCATTCGGAACAATTCCGGCGTGTAGTGATCTTCGCGCGGTAATCCGTAAGTTGGTTCCCTGATTTGCAGAAGTCTGATTTACAGAAGCCTGACTTGCAGAAGGTCTGACTGGCGCAGACAAAAATGGGCTGCGGCCTTCAGCCTTCCAGGTACTTTGCGTGCCTTGCATGAGATTGCCTGCTGGATGAAGCGCAACGGCTGCATCACCCGGCAGTTTGCACAGGTGGGTGAGTGGTTAAAGCCAACAGACTGTAAATCTGTCCCTCCTAGCGAGGTACGAAGGTTCGAATCCTTCCCTGTGCACCAGTTTGATGTGTAAATGAAACTGAGTCGTCTAACCGGAGCGTTGTTGGCGTACCTGGCGTTGGGTGTGCTCGCTTTTACCACATTGAGTGATCAACGCATCCGGTCGGTTACGCTGCTGATTCTTGGATTGTTTGCCTTTAAAACCTGGGTGCGGCGAAACGATGTATTGCACCTGGAGAGCGAAAGCAAGACGGGGCCAGGCGTTACGGCGGAGAACCACAGTGCGGCAGCGGACGGCGAGTTGGAGCCGCGAGTCGCGGTGAAATAGCGGGCCGATGTAGCTCAGTTGGTAGAGCACTCCCTTGGTAAGGGAGAGGTCATCAGTTCAATCCTGATCATCGGCTCCATGAGATTGAGTGTGAGGTAGGAGTGGCGAGCACCTGGCACATTCTGCGGTGGACGTGGACGGCGGTATTTATCATCTATTGCGTACTAGTATCTATTGCGTACTAGTGATGATCGCCGATCGGCGGTTGCGTGGCTTGGCAAGGAAACGTAATCGCAACATTTTGATCGTAATGGTGATGTTGGTCGCAATTCAGATGTGGATTATTCACGGCCTTCGAGCTCCCGGCCTGGCTCGGCTGGCGACAGTGTCAGTCGGTCTCGCCGCGGGCATCGCGGCGCTGGTTTTGGCGAAGATGTTGGTCCAGCGGAAGGATGACGGAACGGCGGAGGAACAAGGCGCTGAAGAACGGATCCAGCTGCTGAAGTTGAAGTGAGGGCTGACGGCTGATAGCTGACAGCTGATTTACAGGGCGGGAGTAACTCAGTGGTAGAGTCACAACCTTCCAAGTCGAGGCGGTTTGCGGGCGTGAGCGAAGCGGGAGCCCGCAGCCGAGATCCCGAGCGTAGTTTGCGAGGGACCTCTGGGCATTAGTTAAGGGGTGAGGGCAGTAACTCAGTGGCAGAGTCACAGCCTTCCAAGTCGAGGCGGTATGCGGGCGTGAGCGAAGCGGGAGCCCGCAGCCGAGATCCCGAGCGTAGTTTGCGAGGGACCTCTGGGCATTAGTTAAGGGGTGAGGGCAGTAACTCAGTGGTAGAGTCACAGCCTTCCAAGTCGAGGCGGTATGCGGGCGTGAGCGAAGCGGGAGCCCGCAGCCGAGATCCCGAGCGTAGTTTGCGAGGGACCTCTGGGCATTAGTTAAGGGGTGAGGGCGGGAGTAACTCAGTGGTAGAGTCACAGCCTTCCAAGTCGAGGCGGTATGCGGGCGTGAGCGAAGGGGGAGCCCGCAGCCGAGATCCCGAGCGTAGTTTGCGAGGGACCTCTGGGCGTTAGTTAAGTGGAAAGGGCGGGAGTAACTCAGTGGTAGAGTCACAGCCTTCCAAGTCGAGGCGGTATGCGGGCGTGAGCGAAGCGGGAGCCCGCAGCCGAGATCCCGAGCGTAGTTTGCGAGGGACCTCTGGGCGTTAGTTAAGTGGAAAGGGCGGGAGTAACTCAGTGGTAGAGTCACAGCCTTCCAAGCTGTTGGTCGCGGGTTCGATTCCCGTCTCCCGCTCCATAGGTTCTAACGAAGGTGTGGTTTAGGACGTGATGACAGTGGGCTTCGAACAGGCAACCATAAAAATCGAGAAGCCGCAGGAATTCTCGAAGCTGCAAGCCGCCATCGAACAGGCGTTCTTGCCCGAGCGAGTGGAACGATTTTTAAAGTTGCTGGACCGCAAGGGAATTCGCATTCGGGAGTTCGATTCCGTGCTCTCGGTGCGCGCCCTGGAAAATGTTGCAGCCGGGGCGGCTGAAAAGTCAGACTTGAGTGCCTGGCAGCTGTATCAGGCGCTGCCGCAGTCCGATCAAGCGCAGATGCGCGAGTTTTACCTGTCGAAGCTGGAAACAGTCGACATTGCACTCCGACACAAGTTCAAGAAGATGTATCAGTATTACTAAAAGCGAGGCACGGCAATATTATGGCGAAAGAGAAATTTGATCGTAACAAGCCGCACTGCAACGTAGGGACGATTGGTCATATCGACCATGGCAAGACCACGTTGACCGCGGCCATCACCAAGGTGTTGCAGAAGCACAATCCGAAGATTGTGTTCCGGTCGTTTGATTCCATCGACAACGCGCCGGAAGAAAAGGCCCGCGGCATCACCATCGCGACCGCGCACGTCGAGTACGAAACCGCGAACCGGCACTACGCGCACGTCGATTGCCCCGGCCACGCCGACTACATTAAGAACATGATTACGGGCGCCGCCCAGATGGATGGCGCCATATTAGTCGTTGCGGCCACCGATGGTCCCATGCCGCAAACCCGTGAGCACGTGCTGCTGGCGCGGCAAGTGGGCGTGCCCTACATCGTTGTCGCTTTGAACAAGTGCGATGCGGTCGATGATCCTGAACTGCTCGATCTCGTCGAACTCGAAGTGCGCGAGTTGCTGAAGAGCTACAAGTTTCCCGGCGACGATGTGCCGGTGATTCGCCTCTCCGCTCTCGGCGCGCTAAACGGAGAAGAGAAGTGGGAGAAGCAGATTGACGCGCTGATGGAGGCGGTCGACAAGAGCGTGCCGCAGCCGGCGCGCGAGCTCGATAAACCCTTCCTGATGCCGATCGAAGATATTTTTTCGATTCAGGGCCGCGGCACCGTGGTCACCGGACGAATCGAGCGCGGCAAAGTGAAAGTCGGCGAAGAAGTGGAAATTGTGGGCTTCCGCGACACTCGCAAAACCGTGGTCACCGGCGTCGAAATGTTCAAAAAGCAGCTCGACGAAGGCTTGGCGGGCGATAACGCCGGACTGCTGTTGCGCGGCATTGCCAAAGAAGATGTCGAGCGCGGCATGGTGCTGGCCAAGGGTGGATCGATCACCCCGCACACCAAGTTCAAGGCGGAAGTCTACATTCTGACCAAAGAAGAAGGGGGACGGCACACGCCCTTCTTCAAAGGATACCGTCCGCAATTTTATCTGCGCACCACGGATGTGACGGGTGTCGCGGAGCTGCCGAGCGGCACCGAAATGGTGATGCCGGGCGACAACGTGAGCCTGGTCATCGAGCTGATCACGCCAGTGGCGATGGAGAAAGGCCTGCGCTTCGCCATCCGCGAAGGCGGCCACACTGTCGGCGCCGGTACCATCAGCGAGATTGTGCAGTAGGCGATCAGCCCGCCCGCAGCCGTCGGCTTTCAGCGAAAAGGCGGCCTGGTGGCGGAGGCAACGAAGTGCATAGGTCCTTCGGCGACAAAAAACGCCGCCTCAGGATGACAAGGTTTAGCTGACGGCTGATCGCTGACAGCTAGAGGCTAAGAGTTAGGAGCTGTTTTATGCCCCGAGAAATTGTCACGTTACAGTGCGGTGATTGCAAAGAGCGCAATTATTCGACCACCAAGAACCGTAAGACGACAACCGAACGGCTGGAATTCAAAAAGTTCTGCCGCCGTTGCCGCAAGCATACGCCGCACAAAGAAGTGAAGTGACGCCGCTTAGCGGGCGTCTGAGCCCGCTGGCGTCATCCTGAGCGTTCTTCGCGAAGGATCTCGGGGGTTCAGCGGGCCCGTTCGGCACTTAGGGCAGGCTAAGGACCAGCCAAGGATCTCGCGAGCAGCGCACTCGTTTTGGAGGAGTGGTAACACAGGGGCGTAAGCTCAACGGTTAAACTGCCGGTCTCCAAAACCGGACTTGGGGGTTCGAATCCCTCCGCCCCTGCCAGATTTTGGAAGGACGAAGGAAAAAAGCCTGAGTAGCAGGGCAGTGGAGACAAAGACGCAGGGCAGTGGAGACAAAGAAGATGGCAAATTCAATCACGGCCTCCAAAGAAAATTTCGGAGAGAGGCTGAAGTCATGGCCGGAGCGCACTAAGTCGTTCTACAACGAAGTGCGCACCGAAATGCGCAAGGTTTGGGCGCCGTCGTGGAAAGAAGTGCAAGCCACCACTGCGGTGGTGGTCATCACGGTATTCCTCTTTGGCCTGTTTTTTTTCATCACCGATGCGGTGATCCAGAGGGGCGTCAATCTTTTGTATAGCTATTTCGGCGGACAATAGTCCAAAACGCGCAGAGCGGAGTTTAACTTGATCATGCAGGACGAAGAAAAAAACGAAGCGGGCGCAGGCGGAGAGCAAGCTACTCCGCCGCCAGGTTCCGACGGAGCAGGCCCAGCCGGCGAAGCCCCGCGCAATCCCAACATGAAGTGGTACATCATCCACTCCTACTCCGGGTTTGAGCGCAAGGTGAAAGAGTCGCTGGAGTCGCGCGTGGCCGCCTTCGGTCTGCAGGAAAAGATCGGCAAAGTGCTGATCCCGACCGAGTCCGTCACCGAAGTGCGTGGTGGCAAGAAGTACACCTCCGAGCGCATGTTCTATCCCGGCTACGTGCTGGTTGAAATGGACATGGACGATCACGTCTGGCATGTCGTCAAGTCAACTCCCCGCGTCACCGGATTCGTCGGCACCGGCCAGCAGCCCACGCCGCTCTCCGATGAGGAAGTGCAGCACATCGTCTACAAAGTCGCCGACAGCCGGGAGAAACCGAAGCTTAAGGTCAAGTTTGAGAAGAACGAAACCGTGCGCATTTCCGAAGGTCCGTTCGCAACCTTCCAGGGAATCGTCGACGAAGTGAATGAAGATCGCGAGACGCTGAAAGTCATGGTCACAATTTTCGGCCGCTCCACCCCGGTGGAACTCGAATTCAACCAGGTGGAGAAAGTGGCGTAATTGGTTTGTGTGGGCGCGGGCGACCCGCCCGCGCGGACGGGCGAGGCGCCCGTCCCTACAAAGATCGGATAAGGGACGGATTAAATGGCAAAGAAAGTTACAGGTTTCGTAAAGTTGCAGATCGCGGCAGGCAAGGCGACTCCGGCTCCTCCGGTGGGCCCGGCCCTCGGGCAGGCGCAGATCAACATCATGGAGTTCTGCAAGCAATTCAACGCCCGCACCAATCAAAAAGAGATGGAGGGACTGATCATCCCGGTCGTGGTTTCGGTTTACAGCGACCGCTCCTTCACCTTCATCACCAAGACGCCTCCAGCCTCGATTCTGCTGAAGCGCGCCGCCGGCATCGCCAAAGGTTCGGGCACGCCGAATAAAGATAAGGTTGGCAAAGTCACGCTGAAGCAGGTCGAGGACATTGCGAAACAGAAGATGCCCGACCTGAACGCCGCCTCCGTCGAAACCGCGATCAAAAGCGTTCGCGGAACCGCGCGTTCGATGGGCATCGAAGTAGTTGGATAGCGCGTTATGTGGGGACGGCCACCAACGGCTGTCCGCGAGCGTAGCGAGCATGGTTTTAGCTGAAGTGCAAGGGAAAGTCGAAAACACCACGGCTCACCAAAGCAACGATGAGCGGTGGGAGACAAGGAAAGCACAATGAAAAAAGAAGGAAAAAACATCGCCAAGGCGCACGCAGCCATCGAGAAGCGCCCCTATATTTTGCAGGACGCGGTTCCACTGCTGCAGAAAGTCAAGTTCGCCAAATTTGACGAGACCGTCGAAATCACCTTGCGCCTTGGCGTCGATCCCAAACACGCCGACCAGATGGTTCGCGGCACGGTCGTGCTCCCGCATGGTCTCGGCAAATCGAAGAAGGTTCTGGTCATTGCCTCCGGCGACAAGATTCGCGAAGCCGAAGCCGCGGGCGCCGATTACGCCGGCGGCGAAGAAATGGTCGAGAAGATCACCAAAGAAAACTGGACCGATTTCGACGCCCTCATCGCCACTCCCGACGTCATGAAATCTGTTGGCCGTCTGGGAAAAATCCTTGGCCCCAAAGGTCTCATGCCGAATCCGAAAACCGGGACGGTCACCGTCGACGTAGCCAAGGCGGTGCAGGAAGTGAAGGCCGGCAAGGTGGAATTCCGTACCGACAAGACCGCGCTGGTGCACGTGCCAGTAGGAAAGATTTCATTCTCGCCCGATAAGTTGATCGAAAACGCGACCGTGCTCATCACCAGTGTGATCAAAGCCAAGCCGTCAGTCGCCAAGGGCAAGTACATCAAAGGCTGTACTCTGAGTTCTTCCATGGGGCCGGGGATTTTACTCGATACCGGCCCGATCGAGACTGCAGCAAAGGCTTAGAGCACCACCGGGCTGCACCCGGCGAACCGGCGAGTCGCCCGTTCCCACACGACATAAACGAGGATCGAACTATGGCAGTGACCAAAGCAAGAAAGCAGGAGCAGGTCGAAAAGCTGAGTGCGGACCTGAAAAACGTTTCCAACGCCGTTGTGGCCACCTACAGCAAACTGACCGTGGCTCAGGACTATGAACTGCGCAAGGCTTTGCGCGGCGCGGGCGCGAAATATCAGGTGGTCAAGAACACTCTGGCCGAACGTGCCGCCAAAGGCTCCAACATCGAAGAAGCCCTCAAGAATCTTTCTGGCGTCACTTCGATCGCCTACACCACCGGTGACCCTGTGGCCATGGCCAAGGCGCTCACCAAGTACGCCAAAGACACGCCCGAATTCACCTTCAAGGTCGGCGTAGTTGAGGGCCGCGTAATTACCATCAAAGAGATCGAAGCGCTGGCCAGCATGCCGTCGAAGGAAGAAATTCATTCCAAGCTGCTGTTCCTGATCAATGCGCCGGCGCAGCGTCTGGTTACCGTGATGAATGCCGTTGGGCGCGATGTGGCGGTCGTAATCAGCCAGGGCGTGGAAAAGGGCAAGTTTGCCGGCGGTGCTCCTGCGGAAGCGCCGGCCGGAGCCTAGGTCAGACAAGTTTCGGGATGGCGCAAGCCATCCGAAGAGATTGAGTGATCCGAAGTCAGGGGTTGCGCGGTTCCGATTCAGGCGTTGTCTGGCGCCGGAAAACGAACCTGTCGCACTGGAAACCCGGCCTAGGATGACGAAATCGAAATTCATAACTGGAAGAGTGGAGAAACGAACATGGCAGACTTGCAACAGCTGGAAGATTCAATCGTAGGCTTGTCGCTGCTCGATGCGGCACAGCTCGTTAAGAAGCTGGAAGAGCGCCTCGGCGTTTCCGCCGCGGCTGCCGCTCCCGTGATGATGGCGGGCGGCGGTGGAGCGGCGGCAGGAGCGGCTCCGGCCGAGGAAAAGACGGAGTTTACCGTCCTCCTCAAGGAAGTCGGCGCCAATAAGATCAACGTGATCAAGGCCGTCCGCGAAGTCACCAGCCTGGGCTTGAAAGAAGCCAAGGAACTGGTCGATGGAGCGCCCAAGAACATTAAAGAGGGCGTTTCCAAGGACGAAGCCGAGACCATCAAGAAGAAGTTTACCGAGGCGGGCGCCGTTGTTGAGGTCAAGTGACCGCGTTTGCGGGCGTCTGAGCCCGCTACGGTCATCCTGAGCGTTCTTTGCGAAGGATCTCGGAGTGCCACTTCTGTGAGCCGCCGCCCGGCCACGCAGACTGGCATGCCCCAGATTCGGTGCAAGTCTCAGAAAATATTCACGTTCTTAGTTGTGAAGCCTTGGGAGTGGTGTTAGCATCTAAACCAACACCGCTTCCCCTGGCCTCACTCAATCGCGGGCGAGACCCGCAGGGAAGCTTGGGCACTGTTCCGTGGGCAGGCGGAACGGAAACGGCCGAAGAGAACTGGCGCGAAAGAGAACAAATCAAGATTGGCGAAACGCCTTGCATGGCGTCTGCGGGATGACTTGTCCCTGCGGACGCCCCGTCGTGTCTTTCCGGTTACACACTAGGTTCATACAGGTTCGCAACAGCAGCTAAGCAGCGCGGCGCGATCAGCGCCCCACATTCCGCGGGTTATCGCAGCGCACGGCTGCGCCTGACATTTGGGAGTTTCTTGACGATGAAGAATAATGCCTTCCGTAAACGTTTCGATTTTTCAAAAATTCCAGCCACCATCCAGATCCCGAACCTGATCGAGGTTCAGAAGCGCTCCTACGACCGCTTCCTGCAGATGGATAAGCTGCCCAGCGAGCGCGAAGATGGCGGATTGCAGGCGGTTTTCCAGTCCGTCTTCCCGATCACCGACTTCCGCAACGTATCACAACTTGAGTTTGTGGATTACGCCATTGGTAACTGGGAGTGCAAGTGTGGTCACCTGAAGGGACTACACCATCTGCGCACCACCTGTAAGAACTGCGGCAACACCGTCATCACTGACCCATTTCATCCTGGCGATGTGCTTTGCCAGAAGTGCGGCACCTACAACGCCAACACGCCCGATTTCTGCAACAAGTGCGGCGACCCGGTTGGCCTGCAACTGAAGTACGACGTGGCTGAGTGCGAAGAGCGCGGCATGACCTACTCCGCTCCGCTCAAAGTCACCATGCGCCTGACCATCTTCGACAAGGACCCCGAGACCGGCAACCGGTCCATCCGCGATATCAAGGAACAGGAAGTCTTCTTCGGCGACGTGCCCCTGATGACGCAGAACGGCACCTTCATTATTAACGGTACCGAGCGCGTCATCGTGAGCCAGTTGCACCGCTCGCCCGGCGTTTTCTTCGAGACCGCCAACAATCGCACCTACTTCCTCGGCAAAATCATTCCCTACCGCGGCTCGTGGGTGGAATTCGAGTACGACCAGAAAAACGTGCTCTACGTCCGCATCGACCGCAAGCGCAAGTTCCTGGGAACCATCTTCCTGCGCGCTCTCGGTCTGCGTGCCGGCGAAGACATCCTGCGCGCCTTCTACACCGTAGATCGCATCGCCGTCAAAGATAAAAAGCTTTACTGGACGCTCGACCCCGCCAGCGAGAAGCCCACCAACCTGCTGGGTATGAAGCTGGCGCACAGCATCAAGAACAAGTCCGGGGACGAAATCGCGCACTCCGGCCGCAAGCTGAACGCGCAGACTCTCAAGGACATTCAGAAGGCGAAGATCTCCGAGATCGAAGTCGATGTCACCGATCTCGAAGGCGCATGGGCTGCCGCCGATGTGGTCGACACCACCACCGGAGAAGTCCTGCTCGAAGCCAACACCGAACTCAGCGCCGACAAAGTTTCGAAAATTCTGGACTCCGGCGTAGTCGAGATGAGCCTGTTCTTCCCCGAGCGCGACGACGTAGGCACGGTGGTCAGTCAGACTCTGAAGCGCGATTCGGTGAAGACTCCGCAGGAAGCGCTCATCGAAATCTACCGCAAGCTGCGTCCCGGCGATCCGCCCACGCTCGACACCGCCACCGCCCTGTTCCATGGCATGTTCTTCGATCCGCGCAAGTATGACTTTTCGAAGGTGGGCCGCCTCAAGTTCAACATCAAGCTGTTCGAGAATCAGGACGCCACCAGCCTCGACAAGCGCACTCTCGATCCCGACGATTTCTACGCCACCATCGGCTACCTGCTGAAGTTGCGCAAAAACATCGGATCGGTGGATGACATCGATCACCTCGGCAACCGCCGGGTCCGCGCCGTCGGCGAACTGATGGAAAACCAGTTCCGCATTGGCCTGGTCCGCATGGAACGCGCGATCAAAGAAAAAATGTCCGTCTACCAGGAAATGTCCACGGCCATGCCCCACGACCTGGTCAATGCCAAACCGGTGATGGCCGCGATCCGCGAATTTTTCGGATCCTCGCAGCTCTCGCAGTTCATGGATCAGACCAACCCGCTCTCCGAGATTACCCACAAGCGGCGTCTCTCGGCACTTGGGCCGGGCGGTCTTTCCCGTGAGCGTGCCGGATTCGAAGTGCGCGACGTTCACCCCACGCACTATGGCCGCATCTGTCCCATTGAAACCCCCGAAGGCCCGAACATCGGCCTGATCTCGTCGCTGAGCTGCTACGCCCGCATCAACGACTACGGCTTCATCGAGTCGCCCTACCGCAAGATCAAGGGTGGGCGCGTGATCGATTACGTCTCGGTCATCAACACCGGTGACAGCGATTACAAAGTCGGCGATCACATGGAGAAGCATGAGATCGAGAAGGTCAACGGCGAGTTGAAGGACAAGCGCAAGAAGCCGGCGCAGGTCGATCCTTTCTCCTTCTATCTTTCCGCGTGGGAAGAAGATCGGCACACCATCGCCCAGGCCAACGTGGAACTCGACGACAAAGGCCGCATCGTGGCCGAACTGGTCAACGCCCGCAAGGCCGGAAACTTCGTTCTGGTGAGCCGCGACGAAGTCGACTACGTCGACGTCAGCCCCAAGCAACTGGTCTCCGTCGCCGCCTCGCTGGTGCCATTCCTCGAGCATGATGACGCCAACCGCGCGCTGATGGGCGCGAACATGCAACGCCAGTCCGTGCCCTTGCTGCGCGCGCAAGCGCCCATCGTGGGCACCGGCATGGAAGGTGTCACCGCGCGCGACTCAGGCGCCGTCGTCCTGGCCCGCCGCAACGGCATTATCGATTCCGTCGACTCCGACCGCATCATCGTGCGCGTCGAAGGCGAGCACCATCCCACGCAGCTTTCGCGTGAAGTGGGTTCCGACATTTATCAGCTCACCAAGTTCAAGCGCTCCAACCAGAACACCTGCATCAACCAGAAGCCGGTGGTCAAGAAAGGTCAGCGCGTGCTCAAGGGCGAGGTCATTGCCGACGGTCCTTGCACCGATCACGGCGAGCTGGCTCTCGGCCGCAATGTGCTCGTGGCCTTCATGCCCTGGCGCGGCTACAACTTTGAGGACGCGATTCTGGTCTCCGAAAAAATGGTCAAGGACGATTACTACACCTCGCTGCACATCGAGGAGTACGAAATCGAAGCCCGCGACACCAAGCTCGGTCCGGAAGAAGTCACGCGCGACATCCCCAACGTCAGCGAGACCATGCTGCGCAATCTCGACGAAGCCGGGGTGATCCGAATCGGCGCCTCGATCAAGCAGGGCGACATCCTGGTGGGCAAAGTTACCCCCAAGGGCGAAACCCAGCTCACCCCGGAAGAAAAACTGCTGCGCGCCATCTTCGGCGAAAAAGCCGGAGACGTGCGCGACGCTTCCCTCTATTGCCCTCCCGGCATTGAGGGCGTCATCGTCGACGTGAAAATTTTCTCCCGCAAGGGCCAGGAAAAAGACGAGCGCGCGAAGTCGATCGAAGCGACGCAAATCGGAAAGCTCGAGAAAAATCTTTCCGACGAGATCCGTATTCTTACCGACGAACGCCTCAAGCGCCTGGAAAATATTCTCGGCGGCAAGGAAGTGCAGGCCGACCTGCACGACGAGCGCACCAACAAGCGCTTGTTGACCAAGGGCAACGTTCTTACTCGCGACGAGATCGAGCGCATTTCCACCCGCAACCTGAAGCGCATTAAATATGCCGACAAGGATCCGCGCGTGAATGAGCAGATCGACGAGATCGAGGAAATGACCTCGCGCCAGATCGATGTGCTCAAGAAAATCGTCAACGAGAAGAAGGAAAAACTCACCAAGGGTGACGAGCTTCCGCCCGGCGTCATCAAGTTGGTCAAAGTCTACATCGCCATGAAACGCAAGCTCAGCGTTGGCGACAAGATGGCCGGCCGTCACGGCAACAAGGGCGTCATCGCTCGCATTCTGCCGGAAGAGGACATGCCTTACCTCGAAGACGGAACCCCGGTCGAGATCGTGCTCAATCCTCTCGGCGTACCCAGCCGTATGAACGTCGGCCAGATTCTCGAAACCCATCTGGGATGGGCGGGCTACACCCTGGGCGAGAAGATCACCAACTTGCTCAAGGAAAACACCCGCACCGAATCGATCCGCCGTGAGTTGAAGGCCCTGTTCAAGGATTCGAAACTCGCCGACATCATCTCCGACATGAGCGACGATGAACTCGAAGCGGTGGCTCCCACGCTGGCTCGCGGCGTCTACATGGGTTCGCCCGTGTTCGACGGCGCCAAGGAAGGCGAGATCAAAGCGCTGCTTGAGCGTTCCGGTTTGCCGACCTCCGGCAAGACAACTCTGCATGACGGTATGACTGGCGATCAGTTCGAACAGCCGGTCACCGTCGGCTACATCTACATGCTGAAGCTGTCGCACCTGGTGGACGACAAGATTCACGCCCGCTCCATCGGCCCCTATTCTCTGATCACCCAACAGCCTTTGGGCGGCAAGGCGCAGTTCGGCGGACAGCGCTTCGGAGAAATGGAAGTCTGGGCGCTCGAAGCCTACGGCGCGGCTTTCATCCTGCAGGAGCTGCTGACGGCGAAGTCCGACGACGTGTACGGCCGCACCAAGATCTATGAGGCCATCGTCAAGGGCGAAGCCGCCATGGAGCCCGGCGTGCCCGAATCCTTTAACGTGCTGATCCGCGAATTGCAATCGCTCTGTCTCGACGTGGAGCTGATCAAGACCGGGGAGAAGAAACCCACGGCCAGCGCGGCAGCAGACTAGTTCTCACTACCTGGTACCTAGTACCGAGTAAAGCGGGATGGGTACCAGGACGTTAACGATTTTTAGAAGTTATCAAGAAGGAACGTTCCGCGGATAGGAGCTCTCGAATCACGCGGAACACAAAACTAGGTACTGGGTACCAGGTACTCGGTACTGACCGGGAGCAGGAAGCGGAGGACCACCTTGTTTCGTTCGAGCCCGTTCGAAATGCAAAACACCATCGCTGACTTCGATGCCATTCGCATCAGCCTCGCCTCTCCTGAAAAAATCCGGAGCTGGTCGCATGGCGAAGTCACCAAGCCTGAGACCATCAACTACCGCACCTTCAAGCCGGAGCGCGACGGCTTGTTCTGCGCCCGCATCTTTGGCCCGGTAACCGACTGGGAATGCCTCTGCGGCAAGTACAAGCGCATGAAGCATCGCGGCGTCATCTGCGACAAGTGCGGCGTCGAAGTCACACTCTCGAAAGTTCGCCGCGAACGCCTCGGACACATCGAGCTGGCTTCGCCCTGCTCCCACGTCTGGTTCTTCAAGGGCCTGCCCAGCCGCATCGGCCACCTGCTCGATATTTCTCTGCGCGACCTCGAATCCGTTCTCTATTTCGAGGCCTACGTCGTGGTCGAGCCCGGCGATGCTCCGGTGAAAGAGCGCGAAGTCATCAAGGACGAGGCCAAGTTCCGCGAACTCGATCAGCAATACCGTCCCGCCGGCTTCAAGGCCATGATGGGCGCCGAGGCCATCAAGGAACTTCTCAAGCGCATCGACACCGACGGCCTGGCCGTCGAACTGCGCGAGAAGATGAAGAACGAGAGTTCCCTGCAGAAGCGCCTCAAATATACCAAGCGCCTGAAAGTGGTTGAGGCCTTCCGCCGCAGCGGCAACAAGCCCAGCTGGATGATTCTCGACGTCATCCCCGTGATTCCGCCGGAGCTTCGTCCGCTGGTTCCACTCGATGGCGGCCGCTTCGCCACTTCCGATTTGAACGATCTTTACCGCCGCGTCATCAACCGCAACAACCGGTTGAAGAAGCTGATGGACCTGCACGCGCCCGAAGTCATCGTGCGCAACGAAAAACGCATGCTGCAGGAAGCCGTCGACGCCCTGTTCGACAATGGCCGTCGCGGCCGCATTCTGCGCGGCGCCAACAACCGTCCGCTCAAGTCGCTTTCCGACACGCTCAAGGGCAAGCAGGGCCGCTTCCGCCAGAACCTGCTCGGCAAGCGCGTTGACTACTCCGGACGTTCCGTCATCGTGGTTGGCCCCGAACTCAAGCTGCACCAGTGCGGCCTGCCCAAAAAGATGGCGCTCGAGCTGTTCAAGCCCTTCATCTATCACCGGCTGGAACAGACCGGCAACGTCACCACCATCAAGCAAGCCAAGGAAATGGTCGAGCAGCAGGAGCCCATTGTCTGGGACATCCTCGAGGAAGTCATCAAAGACCATCCCGTGCTGCTGAACCGCGCTCCCACGCTTCACCGCCTCGGTATTCAGGCGTTCGAGCCCGTGCTGGTCGAAGGCAAGGCCATCAAGATTCATCCCCTGGTCTGCACCGCCTTCAACGCCGATTTCGATGGCGATCAGATGGCGGTTCACATTCCGCTGTCTCCCGAAGCCCAGGTCGAAGCCAGCGTGCTGATGCTGGCCTCGCACAACATTCTTTCGCCCGCGTCCGGACAGCCCATCACCGTCCCCACGCAAGACATGGTTCTGGGTCTGTACTACCTCACCAAGTCAAAGCCCGGCGCGAAGGGTGAAGGCCGTGTCTTTGCCAACATCGAAGAAGTTCTGCTGGCGCTCGAAATGGGAGAAGTCGAAACTCTTACTCCCATCCGCCTGCGCTACTCGGGCGAACTCATCGACCTGACCACCGCCTACGACGATCAGGACATCATCCACACTGAGCCCACTCAAGTGGATCGCGCCTTCGTCAACACCACGGTGGGCCGCGCCATTCTGAACGATCACCTTCCCGAGGGCATGCCCTACATCAACGGCTTGCTCAAGAAAAAAGGTATTGGCGCGCTGGTCAACTACGGCTACCTCCGCTTCGGCCTCGAAACCACGGTCAAGATGCTCGACGAAGTAAAAGAGTTCGGCTTCAAGTACGCAACCCGGGCCGGACTTTCCATCGGCATCGACGACATGGTCATCCCTGACAGCAAGAAGACTCTGGTCAAGGACGCCGAAAAGCAGGTCGTCGCCGTGCAACAGCAATATCTCGACGGTGCCATCACCAACGGCGAACGCTACAACAAGGTCATCGAAATCTGGTCGGCCATTACGGAAAAAGTTGCCGACGAGATGTTCGGGCAGATGCAGCGCGCCGACAAGGAAGGTTTCATCAACCCGATTTACGTCATGGCCGATTCTGGCGCTCGCGGATCGAAACAGCAGATTCGCCAGCTCTCCGGCATGCGCGGACTGATGGCCAAGCCCTCCGGCGAAATCATCGAGTCACCGATCACGGCCAACTTCCGTGAAGGTCTCACGGTGCTCGAATACTTCGTCTCGACCCACGGCGCCCGTAAGGGTCTGGCCGATACCGCGCTCAAGACCGCGGATTCCGGCTACCTCACCCGCCGTCTCGTCGATGTCGCGCAGGACGTCATTATCAGCGAGTACGACTGCGGCACCGTCGATGGCATCTACGTCCAGGGCATCGTCGAAGCCGGAGAAATTATCGAGCCCTTGCGCGACCGCATCGTGGGCCGCGTTTCGCTCGAAAAAATCAAAGACTACGATGGCAACGTGATTGTCGACATCAACAACGAGATCACCGAAGATCTCGCGGGATCGATTCAGGCGGCAGGCATCGAGCGGGTGAAGATTCGCTCCGTACTTACCTGCGAATCGAAGCGCGGTGTCTGCGTCATGTGCTATGGCCGCAACCTGGCCTCCGGCCGCCTCGTCGAACTCGGCGAAGCCACCGGAGTCATCGCCGCTCAGTCCATCGGCGAGCCCGGAACTCAGCTCACCATGCGTACCTTCCACATCGGCGGTACCGCATCCCGAGTCTCCGAGCAGTCGCGTCTGGACGCCAAAAACAACGGCGTGGTCCGCTTCATCGGATTGCAAACCGTCAAGTCGAAGTCCGGCGATCTGGTCGTCATGAACCGCCAAGGTTCGATCGCCATCGTCGACGAGAAAAACCGCGAGCGCGAACGCTACTCCGTAATCTACGGCGCCAAGCTCAAGGTCAATGACGGCGATCCGGTGCAGCAAGGCAAGGTCATGGTCGAGTGGGATCCTTACACCTTCGCCATCCTTACCGAAATCGGCGGCACCGCGCAGTTCAAGGATTTGCAGGAAGGCGTCACCCTCCACGAGGAAGTCGACGAGGTCACCGGTTTGTCCCGTCACGTGGTCGGCGATTCTCCCGACGAGAAGCGCCAGCCCGCGGTCGTCATCAAAGGCAAGAGCAGCAAGCGCTATCTCATGCCTTCCCGCGCTCACCTGATGGTGCAGGACGGCGACACGGTTCACCCCGGCGACGTGCTGGCCAAGATTCCGCGCGAGACCACCAAAACCAAAGACATCACCGGTGGTCTGCCCCGTGTGGTCGAACTGTTCGAAGCCCGCAAGCCCCATGAAACCGCGGTCATCAGCGAAATCGATGGCACGGTGAAATTCGGCGAGGTCTCGAAAGGTCAGCGCAAACTCTACGTCCAGGCCGACAACGGAACCGAAAAAGAATATTCCGTTCCGCGTGGCGTTCACATCAACGTGCAGGAAGGTGAGCGCGTGAAAGCTGGCGAACCCTTGATGGACGGCCCGCTCAACCCGCACGATATCCTGGCTGTGCTCGGCGAAAAAGAGCTGCAGGCTTACCTGGTCAACGAAATCCAGGAAGTCTACCGCTTGCAGGGCGTCAACATCTCCGACAAGCACATCGAGGTGATTGTCCGCCAGATGATGCGCTGGGTGAAGGTCGAGGACGTGGGCGACACCACGTTCCTGCTGGAGCAGCAACTGGATAAGTTCCGCTTCCGCGAAGAGAACGAGCGCGTGATCAAGGAAGGCGGCAAGCCGGCTACCGGACGCCCGCTGCTCCTCGGCATCACCAAAGCTTCTCTCTCGACCGATTCGTTCATCTCCGCCGCGTCGTTCCAGGAGACCACGCGCGTGCTCACCGAAGCCTCCATTCAAGGTGCGGTCGATCACCTGCGCGGTCTGAAAGAGAACGTCATCGTCGGCCGCCTCATCCCTGCCGGTACCGGCATGGAGTACTACCGCAACGTGCGCCTCTCGCCAGAAATGGAAGAGGCCGCCGCCAAGGTACAGGCGGAAGTTTCGGCCGCCTACGAAGAGGCCGAGCGCGCTCTCGAGATGATGCGCCACGAGGGCGAAACCGAAGAATTAGCTGCGGAATAAGCCAAACAGAGGTACTATGCGGGGGCGAACTAGTTCGCCCCCGTTTTTTGTGGGTTTGTGATTCTGGGCCAAGTGAGTCCTTCGCGAAGCGCAGCGCTCACGTCGTCAAAGAATCCCTATCAGCTTTTCCCAGCCCGAACGTTGAAGGGAATTTCGCGCACGTTGTCAACGAACGTCTGTAGGGTTGTGTCACAAATTGTAAAGTAACGGTAGAATCGCCACGTTTGACGCATCCTTTTGCCGAATACAACTTACTAACCATCAATGTCCGCCAACGCCCAGCGATTGCCGACTCAGGAACCTGTTGCGCTTCCTCCGTTGCAACCCGTTCTTTTCCGCCATAAGCTGAGGCCAGCCATGTTCCGTTTTTCTCGCCTTCTGCGGCTGGCCGTTTGGCGTGCCTTCCAGCACGACGCTTTCTCCATTGCCAAAGCTTCCGCGTATTCTTCCATTCTTACTTTTTTCCCCGCCCTCCTCGTGGTCGGCTCGGTGCTCGCCACCTGGCGCAAAGGCGCGCCCTTCATGCGCGAGATTAGCTATGCGCTATCCCGCATCCTTCCCGCCGGCAGCAACACGGCCATGAATTTTCTTCGCGGCGCCGCCCAGCGCCCCGTGGGCCTGCTCATCACCGCCTCCTTATTGACCCTCTGGACCGCCTCCGGCGTTATGGTTTCCTGGATGGAAGGCTTCCGCCGCTGTTATGAACTTCCCAAAATCTGGGGACTGATCAAAGAACGGCTAATCTCATTCCTGCTCGTCATCTTCGCTCTTCTTCCCATGACCTTTGCCACTTTACTCGTGGCCTTCGGCAGCAAAATCGAAACCGACATCCTCTTCTACACTGCCCGCGAATTCAGCCCCTACATTCTGCTGATGTGGGCCGTCATCCGCTGGGTAATTGCCATCCTCACCAGTATTGCGGTGATCGCCCTCATCTACCACAACGCCGTCCCGCGCACTCAGCCCTGGCACAGCGTGATCCCGGGCGCAACCATTGCCACCGGAATGTGGTTCTCCACTACTCTTTTGTTCGGCTGGTATCTGCGACACTATGCCGATTACAGCATTTTCTACGGATCGCTCGGTGCCGGCATCGCCCTTCTGGTGTGGATGTATATGATTTCGCTCGTTATCCTGGTGGGTGCCGAATTCAACGCCATGCTCGCTCCCCGCGCCATGCTAGGGAAAGAACTGATTGCCCTCACCTCATCCAGGCCGGTAACCGCTAAATAATCGCGGCCCGCTAAATAATCTTCGATCACACCATCCGGCACGCCATCCGATCGCCGTCATTCCGATGCTCCGCTCCTTTCACCCGTGGGGCGAGGAATTTTCCGTCGCAAAAACACCCCGCAACACTCAAATTGTCAATTGATTTAAAGCGAATGCTGTAACCTACCGATATCATCAATTTAGCCCTGGAGAGAAAGTGAAAGAGAAAGAGAAAGTGAAAGAGAATGAGAAAGAGAAAGAGAAAGAGAAAGAGAAAGAGACACAAGCCCCGCCGCAGGCGACCGCTGCCTCATTTCTCCGCCGCGCCAAGATCATCTGCACCATCGGCCCCGCCTGCCACTCTGAGGCGGCCATGCGCGATCTGCTCCGCCTCGGTATGGACGTCGCCCGCCTCAACTTTTCCCACGGCACCCACGAAGATCACGCGCGCAACATCCAGCGCCTGCGCCGCGCCGCCGAAAAAGAGAACCGCACCGTCTGCATTTTGCAGGATCTCCAGGGCCCCAAGATTCGCACCGGTCTTCTCGAGCGGCACGAACCCGTCCTGCTGAAAACCGGATCAACCGTTGTAATCACCCCGCGCAATGTCGCCGGCACGGCAACCCGCATCGCCACCACCTTCCCCGCTCTCGCCCGCGAAGTCGCTCCCGGCACCCGCATTCTCTTGTGCGATGGCCTGATCGAGTTACGCGTGCGCACCGTGCGCGGCGCCGATGTAGTCTGCGATGTTTTGAATGGCGGAATGGTGGGCGAGCACAAAGGCATCAACCTGCCCGGCACCGCCTTGTCCATCCCCGCCATGACGGAAAAAGACCGCAAGGATCTCGAGTTCGGCCTGAAGCAGGGGGTCGATGCCGTCGCCCTTTCCTTCGTGCGCTCCGCCGCCGACGTCAACATGGTCAAGCAGATTGTGGTCGGCCACGGCTGCGATACTCCGCTGATCGCAAAACTCGAAAAACCTCAAGCCATCGATCACCTCGAGGAAATCCTCGAAGCCTCCGACGGAATCATGGTCGCGCGCGGCGACCTTGGCGTCGAAATGGCTCCGGAAAAAGTTCCGGTCATTCAGAAACATGTCATTCGCCGCGCCTCCATCTGGCGCAAACCCGTTATCACCGCCACTCAGATGCTCGAGTCGATGATCGAAAACCCGCGCCCCACGCGGGCCGAGGCCAGCGACGTGGCCAACGCAATTTTCGACGGCAGCGATGCGGTCATGCTCTCGGCGGAAACCGCCAGCGGCAGCTATCCCCGCGAAGCCGTCGCCATGATGTCGCGCATCGTCATCGAGGCTGAAAGCAGCATGGAGGAGCTAACCCGGCCGCACCGCCGCCGCGACCGCCAAGGCCTCTCCATCGCCGAAACCATCTGCGAGTCCATTGCTCATTCCGCCGAAGATCTACCCATGGGAGCAATCGCGGTTTTCACCGAGACCGGCAACACCGCCCGCATGATTTCCAAATACCGGCCGCAAGCCGCCATCTATGCCTTCACTCCCAACTCCACCGTCGCCCAGCGCACCCACATGTATTGGGGCGTTCACCCCATGAAGTGCGAGCCGCGGCTTTCCACCGATAGCATGGTCGATGTCGCCGAGCATGAGTTGTTGACCCGCGGCTTGCTCAAATCCGGAGACGTGCTGGGCGTGGTCGCCGGCACTCGCCAGGCTTCCGGTTCCACCAACTTCATGCGTCTGCACACCGTCACCGCGGAGGAGGCCGGCGCGGTTGCCACTGGCGCCCGCAAGCGCGTCGCCGCCCGCACGCTATAATCGCCAGTATGTCGCAGGAATATCTTTCGCTGGCCATCTGGGAGCCTCAGCCCGGCATGGAGGCCGCATCGCTTGCCACCATCCGCGAACTGAGCGCCATCGTTGCCAGAAAAAGCTTCGGCCGCGATCTTCTTTATCGCAGCCCTGATTCTCACTACGTTCTGCTTCGCTACTGGAACTCCGAACAGGCCCGCCTGAGCGCCCACGAAGATCCCGAAATGCTGCGCTGCTGGGCTCGCCTGGGAAACGAAATCCAAATCCTGAAAGTCTACGAGACGCTGGAAGAAGTCGGGATATAAATCACGCAGCGATTTTAAAATTGAACCACTTCATGTCCGCCGAATCCAGCCCGCAGGTTTTCACCGATGTTTCTTCCGACCCGTTCGTGCGCGGTCTTCTGCATCACCCCGCAAATCCCAACGGCGACGGTATGATTCTCAGTCATGGCGCCGGCGGCAACTGCCAGGCTCCCTTGCTCATCGCCTTAGCGGAAACATTTTCAGGCGCCGGCTACCTCGTACTGCGCTGCGATCTTCCTTTCCGTCAGGATCGTCCTTACGGACCGCCGGGGCCCGGCGATGCCAAACGCGATCGCGCCGGGTTGAAGAATGCGATGATCGCGCTCAAAAAACTGGTTCGCGGCCGCATCTTTCTCGCTGGCCACTCCTATGGTGGACGCCAATCCAGCATGCTCTGCGCCGAACTCACAGAAAAAAATCCCGAGAATGCGCCCGAACCCGCCTCGGGCCTGCTTCTTCTTTCCTATCCTCTCCATCCGCCGCGCAAGCCGGAGCAGCTCCGCACCCAGCATTTTTTCACTCTGCGCACGCCCACATTTTTCGTGCAAGGCACCCGCGACCCCTTCGGCACGATTGCGGAAATCGAGCAGGCGTTGAAGTTAATCCCGGCAAAGACCAGGCTCTTGACAGTCGATGGCGCGGGTCATGATCTGGGTTTCAAAGGCAAGACGAAACACAAGGAGTTGTTGGCGAACGCGCTGCAGGATTTCCAGACTTTTTTAGTCGGCTAGCGAGGGCTAGCGAGTTCGCTTCAACCCGGCCATCCCGACCCCAAGCCAGCGATAGCGAGCGCAGTGGAGAGACCTCGGCGCGTTTGATCTCCGCAAATCCCGCACTAACCTAATTCACCCACCCCGATTTCGACCCGCCATTTCCCTTGCGGGGATCGTCATCCGGAGGAATGTAATTCCCGTGCTCATCGAAGTGAACGTCGCGGTCGTGTTTGGTTCGCATGTAGACTTCAAACTTCTTCGCCGCCTGCCGCCGTTTCCAGCGGTAATAATCATTGCGCATTTCAAAATATCTCTCGGTCGCGCCAAACATCAGTCCGCGCGCCGGAACGAACTTGATGTAGAGGAATCCGAAAAACAGTCCGCCCAGATGCGCAAAGTTCGCCACCCCGCCCTGCGACGGCTGGAAGGTTGCAATCACCACCACGAAAATGATGATGCCCACCAGATATTTGGCCTTGATCGAAAATGGAAACGGAAACAGGTAGATCTCCTGATTCCCGTAAAGCATTCCAAACGCGATCAGCAGTCCGTAGATCCCTCCCGAAGCCCCAATCGTCGGCACTCGCGGCGAAACTCCCGGAAGCCCCGTGTAAGCTACCGCTACGGTCACTAACGCCGCGCCCACCACACAGAAAAAATAAAATTCCAGGAACTTGCGCGAGCCCCAGTCCTGCTCTTCTTGCGACCCAAACATCCACAGCGTCAGCATGTTGATCAGCAGGTGGCTCAGCGTCGCGGTCGAGTGCAGAAACGAATACGTCACCAGCTGCCACAAAAATCCGTAATGCACCACCGCCGCCGGTACCAGGCCGAAATAAACTTCAATGTACCGTTCTGTTTGCGGCGCCAACCTTTCCAGCACCACCTGCAGGAAGTAAACCGCCGAGCAGATGATGATCAGCCGCTTTACCCAGCGGGTAAACGGTGGAAAACTCAACGTCATGGACCGTCCACGATTCATAAATTAGGTCGGAAGTCCGTCGCCGGAGGGTAGACTCACAACTCCTGCTGCAGCCGCATTGGTTCTGTCATCTTATCAGGTTGCCTCTTTTCAGGTTGCCCCGTCCCTTACCGCTCCGGGGTCGGCACCACCGCCAAACTGCGATGTCCCTGCGCGTCCAGAGCCCTCACCGCAAAAATCACATTATCCTTTGAAACCTTCATCGTCGTACTCATAACTCCACCCACCTTTTGGACGTGTTCCCATTCCGGGCTGGTCGTAGCCCGCCACAACACCTCGTACTCCTTCGCCAGTCCACCCGGTGAAGCTTCCCAGGTCAGGGTCGAATCGTTCTCCAAATTCTTGGTCAGCAGGTGCACATTCGCCGGAGGCGCCGGCGCCGATGCCAGCGAAGCCAGTGTCGCCGCATTCAGCCGCGCCACATGCTCCACGTAGTCGAAATCCACAAACTTGGGCAGGTCGCCGTATTGGATGCCATTCTCGGTCCGCAAAGTCTGATGCTGGTGATGAAAATCCTCGCGGAACTCGGTAAAGCGCACTGCGGTATATCCCTGCTGAAGAAATGACAAGTGATCTCCGCCCCGCAGATAGCGGTCCAGCCGGAATACCAGCATCGGCTTCACGCCCACATCGTAAGCATGCCCCACATCGTCGACATACCTCGCCAGTTGTCGCGAGGCCGAATCGTTCTCGCCGCCCAAAGCGCGTATTCTCCGAATCTCCTGCTCCGTCGCCGCCGCCGGCAAGCCTTCGGAAAACACTCGCACCACGCCGTGATCCTGCTCCGCGCTCTTGTCGCCGCCCACAATGTCGTTGTTCAGCGCGGCCTCAACATCCCAACCCTGTTCTTTCGCC
The DNA here is from genome assembly GCA_963756015.1 of uncultured Acidobacteriota bacterium. GTDB lineage: Bacteria > Acidobacteriota > Terriglobia > Terriglobales > Acidobacteriaceae > Sulfotelmatobacter. The sequence continues at coordinate 2,857,670 of CAVWMB010000006.1, read as the reverse complement.
ATCTGCGCAAAGTGATGGCTGCCGTTCAGTCCCTGCTCCTCGCCCGCAACCGTCAGAAAAATAATCGTCGCGGGAAATTTCATCTTGCTCAAGACTCGCGCGCACTCCAGGCTCACGGCGGTTCCACTTCCGTCATCGTTCGCCCCCGGAGCCTCGCCTTTGGTATCGAGAATGTCGCTGTTCCGCGAATCGTAGTGTCCGGTCACCAGCACGATCCGCTTCGCATTCTCCGTATCCGTCCCCTTCAAGACCGCATAAACATTGGTCAGGACCGTAGGCTGAGGAATGCGCTCGGCGGCCGGCTGGGTAAAGCTATCCACTTTCACCTCCAGGCAGCCGCCGCAATCCTTGGAGTAGCGCTCGAACTCTGATTGGATCCACTCTCGCGCCGCGCCAATCCCGCGTCCAGCCGCAATCGCCGCCGGATCCTGCTCCGAAATTGTCGATCGCGTTCCAAAACTGACCAGCTTTTCGATATTCGCCCGGATGTGCTCCGCCGAAACCTGCCGCAGCGCAGCCGCAATCTGGCTGTCCACGGGCATCGCTTCTGCCTCCGTTGTTGCCTGTGTAGTTTGCGCTGCAGCTCCTGCACTGCTTGCCATCGCCAGCGCCATCACCAACCGCCATACTCTTTTCTGCAAGGGAGAAATCATGTAGGCTCCGCCGTAAGAATTGTCAAGGGCTACCGCCGCTTCCCGCCGATAAAAAAATCTCGGCCTCTCCGGTACCCGCCCCCTTGACCTCCGGCGGGGGAGAATCTAAATATTATCAGTGGTATCTAAGAAGGGTATCTACGAGGGGTATCCAGCAAGGGCGTCGAAGCGCTTATCAAGGGAGTGGAGGAATCATGGTTCTTTGTCCCGAATGCGAAACCGATCTTGATGTCGAGGAAGAAGAAGTCGACGAGGGCGAAATCGTTTCTTGCCCCGAGTGTGGCACCGACTTCGAGGTGGTAACCACCAGTCCCCTTGAACTCAAGGCGGTCGAGGAAGGCTACGTCGAAGAGGAAGAAGAAGTGGAGAGCGAAGACGGTGACGAGTCCTAAGGTCCGCCGCTGTCCTTCGCCCGCCTCGCTCTCCGCTTTCTGCCTGCCGCTCCTGCTGGTCTTCTTCACCCTGGCTCCAAACTTCTTGCCCCTCGGCAATGCCGCTCCCGCCACAAAAAAACTCAAGCCCACCGATCCCTATGCCCTCATCTTCGGCACCGTCTGGGGACCGGATGATCGCCCCGTCTTCGGCATCAAGGTTAAGATCCGCCGTGTGCCCGATAAGAAAGCCAAGTGGGAGCTCTATTCCGACCATTCCGGCGAATTCGCCCAGCGCGTTCCCGCCGGCGAAGCCGACTACGTTGTCGAAGCCGACCTCAAGGGCGTGAAATTGGCCGATGGACATCCCTTGCATCTGGCGCAACCTGTTCCTGTACACGTAGAGTATGACGAGCGCGTGGATATTGGCTTGCATCTCACGCGTTAGAGAAAATACATGACTCCCAGACGTGCCCTGAATGCTGCCTATGTGGTTGCCGTCGTCGTCCTCATGTCCTCCCTGGCCGCCCACGCGGCTCCCGACAAGAAAGACAAGGAGCAAGGCCGTTTGCTCTATGGCAAAGTCCTCGACCAGCAGGATAATCCTGTCATCAACGCCATCGTTTATCTCACCAACAGCCGCACCCACGCGGTCAGAACCTACATCATCGGTCAGGATGGCACCTACCGCTTTCCCGGCCTCTCCATGGCGGATTACGAAGTCTATGCCCAGTACAAAAGCCGTAAGAGCGATACCAAGTCGGTTAGCCAGTTCGACGATCGCTCGCAGGTCTACATCGACCTCAGAATCAATAATCAATAGGATCAATCATCAATCCCATCATGGGCCAATTCGCCGCCCTCCGAAAAGATCGGCTGGGTCATACAACTTTTTCTGTTCCCTGGTGTTCAATAGGTAAAGACCGTTTAGGCGGGAGGAGACCTTGAAAGAAATGCGCTTGCTTCAGAAATTCGTTCGGAACGTCGTTCAAAATAATAACCGCACCCTGGTTGCCGGCGTGGCAACCTTCGTCGTAATTGCCGCTACGACCCTCTCGGTTGCTGCCCAGCAGGGTGCCATGAGCCCCTATCAGGACGAACAGGATGGCGTCAGCGCCGGCGGCAAGTGGATGCAGTTCCGCTCCGAAGATAAGATGACCGGCGAGAAAAAGGTCCGCTTCGAACTGATGTCGAACAATTACCTTCGGGAAGATCCCGACTCCAAACCGCGAGTCGAACTGGTCTGCAAGAATGGCAAGTACGATTACTCTGACTTCAATCCCGGCGCCCGGCTGGGCCGTCCCGATTATCCCGGCTTCTGGGGCCAGCCGAAAATGGAGGTCATGGTCCGCATCGATGACAGCCACGACCATAAAGGCTGGAACTGGGTGCGCGGGCACTTCCTCGCCATGGATAAAGGCACCGTCCGCGGCCTGATCGGCGCGCAAGTCTTCAATATCGAAGTCCGAACCAGAACCGGCGCGCAGATCGCCGAGTTTTCGCCTGCGGGCTTGAACCTGGACGAGGTCCGGCACTCCTGCGACCTCACCCCGCATAAGCCCTGAACATGAATCAAAACGGTCGGGTGGAGGGCTGAGCCTGCATGGGTCAGCCTTTTTTTTTGCCCCGGATCATTCAACTCCCGCCCACCCGCATGACCTTCGTCACTGCCCCGTCAGTTACTTGCCACTTGACCGCTCTGCTGCTTCACTGGAATATCATGGTTGCCAATGCAGTTAAGGCCGGCGACGCATAAGTCATGAGCTTCAGGCCAGCGAGCTTCAAGCCATGAGCTTCAAGCCATGAGCTTCAAGTCATGAGCTTCAAGCCATGAGCTTCAAGCCATGGGGTTCAAGCCACGAGGTTCCAGCGAAGATGCAAAGTAACCTGATCGAAGGCGCCGCATTCCTCTTCTTCGTGGTCGGAGTCGTTATCTACGTCATCATCCTCTACAACGAGTTGGTCCGCCTGCGCAATGACAACGATCGCGCCTGGGCCAACATCGACGTCCTGCTCAAGCAACGCCACGACGAAATACCCAACCTCGTCGAGACCGTCAAGGGATACATGCAGCACGAGCAGCAAACCCTGCTGGCCGTCACCCAGGCCCGCGCCGCTTCCGTGAACGCCGCCAGCATCAGCCAGAAAGCCAAGGCCGATTTCACCATGACCGGAGCCTTGCGCGGCCTGTTCGCTGTCGCCGAAAATTATCCTCAGCTCAAAGCCAACGAAAATTTCCTCAAGCTCCAAACCCGCATCACCGAACTCGAAGACCGCATCGCCGACCGCCGCGAGTTCTTCAACGACGATGTCAATACCTACAACACTCGCATCGGCCAGATTCCCGAAGTCTTTGTCGCCAGCTTCATGGAGCTTAAACCGCGATCCATGTTCCAGGTCTCCGAAGACGATCGCAAGTTGATCGAAGTAAAGTTCCAAAGTCAGGGAGCAGGCGGCGCCTAGACCGCCCAGCGCAACCTGAAGTTCCCTTCATCCCGATAGAAATATTTCTCGCACTACCCCTCCAGATACACGAAATCGAACCATCCCTACTGTCGATCCCTGACTCCCAGTAAATAATTTCTTCCATGCACCATCCGCCCGCTCCTGGCAACTAACCTAATAGATGTTCAAAGCTGGAAATCATTATTTGAGAGGCGTGCAACCATGAATAAATTGTTGAAGTCAGTTCTTAAAACCGTAGTCTATTTGCTGGAACAGACCGAGGATGTTGCCGAAAATATGCGAGACCGCGTTGCCGACGGCGTTGACCGCGCTGGCGACAGAGTTTCGGACCTTCGTGATCGGGCGCAGGATTTCTACGGCGGCCAGGATCACACTCTGCGCAACGTCCTTACTTTTGCCGCGGGAGTCGGCGTCGGAATCGGGGCAGCCATGTTGTTGGCCCCCGCCAGCGGCGAAGAGCTGCGCAGCCAGATTGGCGACAAAGTACACGACATTGGCGACCGGGTTCGCGATCGCTTCTCGTCGGAAACGAGCCGATCGACTGGCACTGAAGGCGTCTAGTTTCCGCCCGCCTTCCAGGGACACTCAAGATCCGGCGATTGGCTCATCGCTGACGCCGGCGCCACTTGAATTTCGTCCAAAAAGCAAGAGATTCACGAAAGCAACAATGAAAGACCAAGTCTGCGCCACACGCGCAAGGAGAAAACAGAAATGAAACTAAGAATGTTTTGTGGTACGGCGCTGGCCGCGGCGCTTCTCTGCGGCGGAGCTCTGGCTGGGGCTCAAGACACGCCATCAAACCCCTCCCAACCGGATAACACCAAGATGAACCAGCGCGACCGCAATGCAACCGAGGCCACGGCCGACCAGCAAAAAATGGATACCTCCGATCGCGACATCACCCGGCAAATTCGCCGGTCTGTCGAAAAGGACAAATCCATTTCCACCTACGGCCACAATGTGAAGATCATCACCCAGAACGGAATGGTCACTCTCAAGGGACCGGTTCGCTCCGAGGAAGAGAAAAAAGCGATTGAGGCGAAAGCCGCCGAAGTTGCCGGAGCAGACAAGATCACCAACGAAATGGAAGTGAAACCGAAGCAGTAGCACGTTCAACAATAAAATGTTCAACAATAAAATGTTCAACAATAAAACAGGGAACCCCTCTCAAGGAGGCTTTTTATTATGGCGGGAAAAAATACAGCAGTGTTTGGAATCTATTCGAATTACGCCGGCGTGGAAAATGGAGTCGACGTTCTGAAGGCCGCCGGCTTTCGCAACACCGATATCTCGGTGCTATTTCCTGAAAACGTGGGCACCAAGGATTTCGCCCACGAAAAGGGCACCAAGGCTCCCGAAGGCACCGCAACCGGCGCGGGCACCGGGGCCGTCATCGGTGGCGGATTAGGCTGGCTCGCCGGCATCGGCGCTCTGGCGATCCCGGGCGTCGGTCCCTTCATCGCCGCCGGTCCCATTGTCGCAGCTCTCGCCGGAGTCGGCGTGGGTGGCGTGGTTGGCGGCATCGCCGGTGCCCTGATTGGTATGGGCATTCCGGAGTATGAAGCCAAGCGCTATGAGGGACGCGTGAAAAGCGGCGGCATCCTGCTTTCGGTTCACTCCGACAACTCCGACTGGACCAAACGCGCCAAGGAAATTCTTGAGCGCACCGGCGCGCAAGATATCTCTTCCGCCGGCGAGGCTCACGCCGACTTTTCCAAAACCGACAAGCCCATGCAACGCGCAAGCTAGCCGCTAACCCAAAAATTCCGGGGAATCTTCGAACTCACGTCCGAAGATTCCCCGGTTTCTTTTATGTCTTCAACCCTGTCTTACGGCAGCAGCCCGTAAATATCCAGTTCATTGGCGGTGGGGACATAAACCTTCCCTCCCGTAATTGTCGGCACGGTGAATTTCAAAGCCAATCCGGCCGTGTCGCGGCCTCCCGCCGCCTGCGAGCTGTTGTAAAGCTCAGTGGCAACGTTAGTCGCATCGTAGGCGTGCAGCACCAGGGATCCGCTGCTGGAAGGAGTAGTTCCGTTATAGAGGGAGTTGTCGATATCCCAGATGATCGCGTTTGTGTTGCCGTCGGCCGAGAGCGAAGCGGTTGCGCCATGCATGGTATAAGCTGTGCTTCCCACCGAGGTCGCCGTCGTCGAAATCAGGCCAGTGTTGGCATCCCAGCTGAAGGCGCGCAGCACGTCGTGGCTGCAGTGAAAATAAATGGAGCCGTTCCAATAGACCGGGGTCGAGAAAATGTTGTTGGTTCCGCCGGTCCCGGTCAGCACCGTTTGGATGACGTTGTTCTCGTCCACCGGAGGAGGCAGGTACCCACCCATGTCGTCGCGGTTCACCACGAAGATGTTGCCGTCTTTCCCTCCTCCAATGGTTTCGTGAGGAGTGCTCGACGCGTTGTCCGGCATCAGGACGTTGGACCCGCTGCCCAAATCGGCGTCCGCCGCCGCCAGCGCCTCATTGTCATCCGGCGAAAAGAAACTTTCCACCGCCAGCGTGGCCGGGTTCAAATACAGGAACGAATCGTTATAGCCGTTGGTTACCGGATCACCGGCATCCACTCCGCTCATCAAATAAACATTCCCGGTTGCGTCATCAATCGCCGGGGCTCCGCCGCTCGACCACAATCCGCCCCCGCCGCCATCGGGGGTGTCATTGAAGATCGCAACTGGTTGCAGCGTGGTCTTGTTGTAAGTCAATACCCAGCCGTGGTTGCAACTTCCAAAGGCGATATAGATCAGGTTCGTCACCGGATTCAGCCCCAGCCCCATGCGCTGGTAACAGTCGGGTTCCAGAGCAATGACTCCGCCGGAGCTGTCCAGGCCGGTTCCCGGCACGCTGCCCGTCACCGCGACCGGCCCGCCGAATTTTTCCTTCCCGGTGGTCACATCCAGCGCGTGTAAATGAAATGGCCCGCTCGCGTTGGAACTCTCGGCGAATACGTACATCGTGTTGGTCGTCGCATCGATCACCGGCGTCGACAGGATGCCCACTACCGGGTTCACGCCGGAATAATCGTTCTTGGTCACTGGCGCTCCCAGGTTCACGTGCCAGAAGGTTTGCTCCGTTGCCGTCGAAGTCGCGTCCGCGTCGAAGGCGTAAACACTATTGTTCTGGGTCTCCACAAAAACCACGTCGCGCATGCCAACGCTGGGAATCGCAATCTGCGGCATATACAGCGGCTGCGCGTAGACTTGACCGTCCACGGGATAAGCGGCCAGCTTGCCGAACTGCGTCGACTTCACGTTCGAAGGTGTCAGCGTACGCTCCTCCAAAAACGCGCCATCCCGCGCGTCGTCGTTGTGATAGGTGAGCACGGCCGCCGGTGCGGAGTTATTGATCGTGAGTCCCGCCGAAACGCTTGCCGAGGGAACCGCCGCGCTCGTCGCCGTGATCGTATGCGACCCCAGCGCAAATGGAGCGGTATACAGCCCGGTCGCGCTGATCGTGCCGGTTGTTGTGTTTCCTCCCGCCACCCCATCCACCGACCAGGTGACCGCCGTATTCGCTAAATTTCCGATGGTAGCGGTGAATTGCTCGTCCGCCGACGGAGCAATGCTCGATGACGGATAGGAAATCGTAAACGTAAAAACTCCCACCGTGGCGCTCGCCGAGGCTCCTCCCGTTGTCGAAGCCATGACGGTATAACTCCCCGGCGTCGCCGGAGCCGTGTACAGACCGCTCGCACTGATCGTGCCGCCACTGCCTGCAGCCAACGACCACGTCACCGGCTCATTGGAGCCACCCAGCACCGTCGCGCTGAATTGCTCGGTGCTGCCCGCCATAACGGTCGCCGATGCCGGGTTCACGGTGATGGTCAGTGCTTTCAAAGCCATGATCGTAACCGTGGCACTTGCACTCTTCGTAGAGTCAGCCACGCTGGTGGCGGTCACGCTGTGACTGCCGGCCAACGAAGGAGCCGTATACAGCCCTGACGCGTTGATTGTGCCTACGGCCGAGTTTCCTCCCGACACCCCGTCCACCGACCACGTAACCGCCGTGTTGGTGGTGCCTTGAACTGTGGCTTGGAATTGTTCGGTAGCGTCGGCGTTGATGGTGGCCGAAGTCTGGTTCAATGCCACGGTGACCGTATTAGCCGGGGTGGGATGTGACGTATTGGACGAACCGCATCCCGCCATAACCGCGATGAGCGAGAACACAAGACCGCAACCATAAAGCGCAGACGAAGTGGATTTCATAAGTAGCAGTGGGAACCTCTCGAACTGCGAAGCATTGGATGGCCGCATCTCGGAACCGAGTTGCCGCTTTTTCTCAGGTATTTGGGCCGGTCTCTAGGGTCTAAGCTGTATCCCGCCTAGGGATTCGACCTGAATCTATTTGCGGAGTTTAAAACGGAAGAAATTCAGGTACGTGAAGATGCTTCGAAGTGAAATGTGAGCCCGCGAAATTATGCCAGCAGCCGCGCCGCCTCTTTCGCATAATAGGTAAGAATAATGCTCGCCCCGGCGCGGCGAATGCTTAACAACGATTCCATCATCACCCGCTCGCGCTCGATCCAGCCGTTGCGGGCGGCGGCTTCAATCATCGCGTACTCTCCGGAGACCTGGTAGGCCGCCAGCGGCAGGTCGAAGCGCTCGCGCGCCGCCGCGATCACGTCGAGATAGGGCATGGCCGGTTTTACCATGATCATATCGGCGCCTTCCGCAATATCCAGTTCGATTTCACGCATGGCTTCGCGCAGGTTCGCTCCATCCATCTGATACGATCGCCGGTCGCCGAACTGCGGCGCCGAGTCCGCCGCTTCGCGGAACGGACCGTAAAATCCCGACGCGAACTTCGCCGCGTAGGAAAGAATGGGAGTGTTGATAAAGCCGGCTTCATCCAGCGCCCGGCGGATCGCGCCCACGCGCCCGTCCATCATGTCCGAGGGCGCAATCATGTCGACTCCGGCGCGGGCCAACGAAACCGAAGTTCGCGCCAGCAATTCCAGGCTGGCGTCATTGTCAATTTCAAAATCTACGGCCCCGGCTTCAACCGCCGCGGCCACGCTCTCGATCGCCTTTTTCTTCTCCGCCGGCGTCGCCACCGCCATAACCCGCATGGCCGCCGCTCCCAGCGATTGCGGCGTCAGCGTTCGGCTCACCACGCCGCAATGTCCATGCGACATGTATTCGCACAGGCAAACGTCCCCCATCAGGATCAACTCCGGCACCTCGCGCTTCAGCGCTCGTGCCGCCTGTTGCACAATGCCATCCTCCGCCCACGCCCCGGTGGCCACGTCATCTTTTTTCTCGGGAAGCCCGAACAGGATGACCGCCGGCACTCCCAGGGAATGAACTTCCCGCGCCTCCTTCACCGCCTCATCCACCGACAGGTTAAAAACCCCGGGCATGGATCGAACTTCCTTGCGCACCCCTTCGCCCGGGCACACAAACATGGGATAGACAAAAGCTTCAGGAGTCAGCCGGGTCTCGCGCACCATATTCCGAAGCGGATTGGTCCGGCGCAGACGGCGAAGACGGGTTACCGGAAAGGCCATAGAAATCACCCTGGCAAGAATTGATCGCCTTTCAACCCCCGATTCTAGCAGGACTTGTCTAGATGGAGGCTCTCATCGGCAGGCCTCCGCCCCCTGGAGTTTGGCTTTCTGCCCGTAGGCGTCATCCTGAGCGCAGCCGCTTTTCAGGCGTAGCGAAGGATCTCCCGCATAACCGGCCTGACGCGTTAAGCCAAGGCCCGAACAAGCCACGTCTGAACCTCAATCCAGGTGACGAAAGTAACGTTCTGTACTCCGAAGCGATCTGGGAATAAGTCATCTTATCCATAAAATAAACACGGATGAGTCTGTTCCGGCAACATCGCTGGTTCGCGCTGGCGGGCGGGGTCACTCTGGCCTTTGCCGTCCTGTCCCTTACGTTGCCGCGCGGCCCGCTCCTCACCGCCGTGTTCGATGTTGGTTATTTGCTGCTTGCCCTGGCCGCAGGCAGCGCCATGTTGCTCAACGCATCCGCCGAACAGGGCGTCAACCGGCGCTTTTGGCTGCTGATGGGCTCAGGCTGCATTCTCTGGGCCGGCGATCTCGCGGCCTGGAGTTATTACGAAGTCTTTCGCCACGTCAGTGTGCCCACCACTCCGGGTCTCATGGATGTGATCCTGTTTCTCCACTTGATTCCCATGATCGCTGCGGTTGGATTGCGTCCCCATCGCGCCGAGGCCGAGCAGAGATTTCGCGGAGGCACGCTCGAATTTCTTTTGCTCCTGGTCTGGTGGGTCTTTCTTTATGCCTTCATCGTCTTCCCTTCGCAATACGTTTCCATCAATGCCATCCTCTACCGCAAGAATTTCGCTTCCCTCTACCTGGTTGAGACCAGCGTCCTGGTTTTGGTCCTGGGCATTACCGCGCGCGGCGCAAAGCCCGGATGGAAGTTGGTCTACCTCAACCTGATGGGCGCCAGCGCCCTGTACGCCCTCGATTCCCAGGCGCTCAACCTGGTCATGAAATCCGGAAAATATTACAGCGGAAGCCTCTACGACATTCCCCTCATCGGCACCGTCTGCTGGTTGGCCGCAACCGCCCTCAGCGCCCGTCAATGGCAGCCCCAGGCCGCGGTGCCCACGGGCGACGACAAGTGGGGTGCCGTCGCCCTGCGTCTGGCTATGCTCGCAATTCTCTCCCTGCCCGTTCTTGGACTGTGGGCCTTCCTGTGGGACCGATCGCCGGCTCTCACTCGCACCTTCCGCCTGTTCGCCGTTTTATCGGCGATGCTCGTGCTGGGAGCCTTTTTGTTCGTCCGTCAGTATCTCCAGGACCAGGCCCTCATCCATTTGCTCGAAGACTCGCGCCGCAGCTTCGAGAATGAGCACCGCCTGCAGACTCATTTGGTGCAGCGCGAAAAACTCGCCTCTCTGGGTCAGTTGGTTGCCGGCGCCGCCCATGAAATCGATCTTCCCCTCACCGAGATCATGGGATACTCCGAAAAATTGTGGTCCAGTCAGCGCCTCACCCCCGAACAGGACGCGCTGGTGCGCAAAATTGTGAGCTACTCCCAGCGCACCCGCGAACTGATCTCCAATCTTCTCAGCTTCGCCCAGCAAGGCTCCGGAGAGAAAGCCACGCTCGATCTATGTGTGCTTCTGCAGCGCAGCGTGCAGATGCGCGAAGTCGAGCACCACGATCACAAGATTCGCATCGAAACCGCCATCGACCCCAGGCTGCCCAAAATTTGGGGAGACGGCCACCAGTTATTTCAGACTTTCGTTCAGCTCATCCAAAATGCCATCGATGCCCTCGAAGAACGCGGCGGAGGCCTACTCTGCGTCACCGCCCAGCCTCAAAACGATGAGGTCGTCATCCATTTTTCTGACAACGGTCCCGGCATCAAAGAACCCCATCGCGTCTTCGACCCCTTCTACACCACTAAGCCCATCGGCAAAGGCACAGGCTTGGGACTCAGCGCCGTCTACGGCGTAGTTCAGGAACACCAGGGGCAAATCACCTGCCACAACAAACCAGAGGGCGGAGCGCTATTCGTGTTGCGCCTGCCGGTAGCCCGCCACGCCGCGGAATCCCTCCCCGGCACTCAAAGCCTGGCTGCGGCCCGCTCTTAATCGTCTCCTCGCCCTTCCTGTAACATGAATTGCGATGTCGGAACCGCTGCTCCACAGCTCCGCTCGCGTCCTCGAGTTCGACGCCTTGCGCGAACTTCTGCGCGCCTTCACCTCTTCGCCGCTCGGCCACGCCAAGGTTATGGCTCTCGCTCCTTCGTCCGATTCCTCCTGGATTTCCGCGCAACAGGAATTCACCGAAGAAATACGGGAATTCCGCCGCGCCGGGGGCCGCTTCGATTTTTCCGGATTGCTCAACATCGCAAGTTCGGTCGACCGCGCCCGCATCGCCGGGGCCGTGCTGGAAATTGCCGAGATTCGCACCGTCCTGCTGCTGGTGGATCGCGCCGCCCAGTGGCGCCAAATCGCGCTTCATCCTCCCGCCAGCATGAGGACGGATTGGCGGCGCACCCACGCGCTTTCCCAAGACATCTCCGACTTCACCGAATTCCTGCGCGCCTTTCAAAACAAGATTCAGCCCGATGGAACCCTCGAAGACCGTGCCTCGCCCGAGTTGTCGCGGATTCGCCGCGAGATCGAAAGGCAGCGCCGCGGCATACAGGAATCCTTGCGCGGATATTTGCGCCGCCTCGCCGACGGTGGCGCCGCTCAGGATGAGTTGATCACCATCCGCGGCGAGCGCTTCGTCATCCCCATAAAAATCGAACAGAAACGGCGCGTGCAGGGAGTTGTCCATGGCGCCAGTTCGAGCGGCCAAACCGTTTTTGTCGAGCCCCTCGAAACCATCGAGCAGAACAACGAACTCGTACGCTTGCTCGACGAGGAGCAGGCCGAGATCCACCGCATTCTGCTCGAGATGACTCGCCGCATCGGCGAGCAGGCGACTGCCATCCTGGCGGCAACCGAAGTTCTCGCCGAGTTGGAACTGCAGTTCGCCAAAGCCCGCTTCGCCGAAGACTACAACTGCGTTCCCGTACAACTAACGCCAGGCGCAGAGAACGACTCATCTGGAGACGGCTCGCGTGGAAACGGCTCGTATGGAAACAGCTTGTGTGGAGACGGGCGACCCGCCCGTCCAGCGAGCGCAGCTCGCCTGCTTCTTCACAACGCCCGCCATCCCTTGCTGGAAAATAATCTAAAGCTCAAGCACGCCGCAGTGGTTCCCATTACCGTCGAACTGGAAGGCACTCGCCGTCAGCTCGTCATCACCGGCCCCAACACCGGCGGCAAGACCATCACACTCAAAACCATGGGTCTGCTTGCGCTCATGGGGCAGTCCGGCATCCCGGTTCCCGCCGATCGCGCTGAAATGCCCCTCTTCGACGCCGTGCTCGCCGATATCGGCGACTATCAATCCATCGAGCAGAATCTTTCCACCTTCTCCGCCCACGTCACCAACATCGATTTCATCTCCCGCACCGCAACCTCCCATTCTCTCGTCCTGCTCGATGAACTGGGCTCGGCCACCGATCCCGAAGAAGGCGCCGCGCTCGCCGTGGCCATCGCTGGATACTTCAGCCGCATCGGCTGCATGACCGTGATCTCCACCCACCACACTTCGCTGAAAGTTTACGGCGCAAATACGCCAGGCGTGATCAACGCCTCCGTCGGTTTCAACGAGGCCACGTTGCAACCCACCTACGAATTGAAAATGGGAGTGCCCGGAGCCTCCGCCGGCATCAACATCGCACACCGCCTGGGATTGAATCCGGCCATCATCGCAGCCGCGCGCTCCCGCCTCGGCACCCAGGCCCGCGACGTCGGAGAATTTCTCGACAAACTTCATGCCTCTCTGCGCGATGCCGAAAGCCGGCGCCTGCAACTGGAACTTCGCGAACAGGAGTTGGAGCGCGAGAAGACCCGTTTAGCAGTCGAAGAAAAAAACGCCCAGCAGGCGAAGCTCCGCGAGATGGAAAAAAAACTGGAGAGCGTGCTCCGCGACTTCGAATACCATGCCCGGGAAGCCGTGAATGCCGTTCAGGAAAAAGCTGCGGCGCAAAAAGTTTCCAAAGATGCCGAGCGCCGCATCGCCAAACTGCGCCGCGAATTTCGCGAGCAATTCGATTCCGCCATCGTAGCTCACGTCAGCGGCGCCGACCAGGGCGATCCCCACGCCCAGCCGCAGCTCCTCAAGCAAGTTTTCGCCGGCGACAGCGTCAAGCTGAAATCCACCGGCCGCGCCGCCAGAATTTCGCGCCAGCTCGATGACGATCACTTCGAAGTGGAAATGGGCGCGATGAAAATGAAGATCGCGCGCGCCGATATCGCCGAAGTGCTCAGCGCTTCTCCCGCCGGCGTGCGCTCTTCCGATTCTCCACTGAAGGCCGCCCGTGCTCGCGGCATCTCCGTATCGCTCGAAAACGAAGGCCAGAGCGCCTCTTCCGAAATCAATGTGATCGGCTACAACGTCGACGACGCCACTCGCGAAGTCGAAAAGTTCGTCGACCGCGCCTTTCTCGCCGGACTGCCCCGCGTCCGCGTCGTCCACGGCAGCGGCATGGGCATCCTCCGCAAAGCCCTGCGCCAGGCCCTGCAGCACCATCCCCACGTACAATCCGTTGCCGAACCCCCGCAAAACGAAGGCGGCGGCGGCGCTACCGTGGCGGAGTTGAGGGTGTAGTGTACCCGTAAAGCATTGAATACGCTGGCTTACGCAGTCGGACAGTCAATACTGCTATCCATCCGACAATCTAGGTGATAAACTAGGGTATGAGTGGGGGATCCCAGTTATGGCCACACCCGTCCGCTTGACTCGCGAGAAAATCTCAACCACCATCGCGTCGAATTCTCTTTCCTTCCTTGAGGAGTTGATTAAGAAAGGTGAGGCCCGAAACTTTGCCGATGCCATCGACCTGACCGTGCAACGGCTCAAGGAGTACGAGAATCGCGAGCGCCTTGCTGCAGATACCGCCGCATATTTCGACCATATGACTGCAGAACAGGAAGAAGAAGAAAATCGGCTCGCTGCAGCGTTGGCGAGCGCTGCGAAAGGGATCGATTTTGACCGCGAACCCTAAGCCCCTGCGGGGCGAGGTTTGGACAGCCCATTTGGGAGATGCGCCCAAGCGTCATTGGGTCGTGGTCGTTTCGCTGGACAGCCGAAACTTGAATGATCGAGTCTCCAGCATCTTGATCGTTCCATTCGGCAGCTACGGCGCGGAAGGCCCCTCGGTCATATCGTTGCCGCCCGGTGAAAGCGGATTGCCGGAGGCTTCCTACCTCAAAGCTCATTACGTTCAGGTCCTAGAAAAAAAGTCGCTCCTTGATTCCCAACGGCGAATCCTCTCAGGTACACGAATGCGACAGCTCGTAGACATGATCAGGCGAGCGGTTGATCCAGATGCCCCGTGGCCGGGACGATAGGCAATAGAGTGAAATCTGAGTGAGAGCGAGAGCTATAAATAGCAGCGCTCCGGCTTTCCCGCAAGATTCCCTCAGCAGTCAACGGGTATTGAGTAAATTCCACAGCTTTTCCGCAGACAAACGCGGCTGCTATATTCCCATCAGCCCTTTTTTCCCTCACAATCCCCACGGAGCAGTGTCTCTCCCACCATGACCGAGTCCGCCGACTTCAAAGAAACCGTCAAGCAGCAGGCGGATATCGTCCGCATCATCGGCGACTACATCAAGCTCAAAAAAGCCGGAGCCCAAAACTACTCCGGCCTCTGTCCCTTCCATGGCGAAAAAACTGCATCGTTTTCGGTGCACGCCACGCGCCAGTTTTATCACTGCTTCGGCTGCGGTGTTTCGGGCGACGTGTTCAGCTTCGTACAGAAAATCGAAAACATCACTTTTCCTGAAGCCGTCCGCGTAGTCGCGCAGAAGCTCGGAATCCCTCTTCCCAAAGCCACCTACTCCAGTCCAGCCGGGGCCCGCGACGCCAAGCTGCGCGCCCAGTTGCTCGACATCCAGGAGCGTGCCGCCACATTTTTTCAGGAAGCCCTCAAGCGTCCTGAAGGCGCCCATGCGCGCGAATATCTATCCGGTCGCGGCCTCGATTCAGAAACCATCGCCCAGTTTCGCATCGGCTACGCCCCCGATTCCGGCTTCCTGCTCCGCGACCGTCTCGTCGCCGAATTCTCCGAAGATATCCTGCGCGAAAGCGGCCTGTTCTCGTGGAAGGAAGGCTCTCAGCCGTCGGCCATCGGTCGTCAGCCGGATCAGACGCCAACGACCAACGACCGTTTTGAGTCCGTCCCGAGCGGCGCGAGGGGATCGGCTACCGCCGCCATGTACTCCAAATTCCGCAACCGCGTCATGTTCCCCATCACCAATGACGCCGGGCGAATCATCGCCTTCACCGGACGCACCCTCGCCACCGACGAGAAGTCCGGACCCAAATATTTGAATTCGCCGGAAACCGCCATCTATTCCAAAGGAAAAGTTTTATTCAACCTCGACCGCGCCAAGGAGCCAATCCGCAAACTCGATTACGCCATCCTCGTCGAGGGCCAAATGGATTGCATCTCCGTCTACGCCGCCGGATTTCACAACGTCATCGCCACTTCCGGCACCGCCTTCACTGAGGTCCAGGCCAAGTTGCTCGGCCGTTTCAGCAAGAACGCCGTCGTCAACTTCGACCCCGACACTGCCGGAGCCAAAGCCACCGAGCGCACCCTCGGATTGCTGGTCGAAGAAGAATTCCAGATCAAGGTGCTCACCCTCGAGCAGGGCTTCGATCCCGATCTCTACATCCGCCGCAAAGGCAAAGCCGCCTACGGCGAGGCCCTCCGCACTTCGCAAAAATATTTCGACTATCTTATCGACCGGGCTCGCACGCATTTTTCGCTGCGCAGCCCTGAGGGTAAAGTCAAGGCGGTGAACTATCTCCTGCCCCACATTCAGCGCGTGCCCAGCCGCATTGTCCGCGACGAGTTGGGCCAGGAGGTCGCCCAGAAGCTCGGAATCGATTCCGCGATTTTGCGCCAGGAGTTGCGCCACGTGGCCGCCCAGCGTTCCTCGGCCGTGGTCAAAGCTCCCGCCGAGGCTCAGGCCACCGACGCCGAACGCATTCTCATCCGCGCCCTCGCTTCCGCCCGGCAAATGCAACCCGGCGCCGAGCATCTCTCCGCCCGCGATGGCGCCGAGCAGGATTTCGATCCTGCGCGCCAGGCCCAATATGCCCTTCATCGCGAGGGCTTGCATCGCGGCTTGGCCACCGAATCGCTGATCGAGGCTCTGCTCAACGCAAGCGCCGAAATCGCCGATGTAATGGAGGTGCCTTGTTCCGATGGCGAACGCCGGATGCTAGCCTCCATCTTGTTGAAAGAAGACGAGGAACTTACCGCCGAGCGCCTCGAGGGCGCAGTTCGGGCGCTGCGCCGGATTCACCTGCGCCGCAGCCTGGAGAACGTTCAGCGCCAACTGAAGCAGCCCGGCGTCAGCGACGATAGAGTACGCATGAAGGATTTGCTGCTCGAACTGGAGCGGCTCAGCCACGCATTACGGGATCCCAATTTGGCCGAAGATGGCCTGAAAGACCATCAGGAAAATAAGAAAAGTGCGTGAAACAAAAAGGCGGTAAGAACCATCTAAGTATCTAGCGGAGTTGGAGATAGCGGCGAACGGTGGGTTTTGCGGGGCAAGTGATAGACGGCGCAGTACTTATATGCTAAACTCTGCAAGTTTGTGCTAGGTGCACAACTCCGCGCCACCCTAGATTCCCACCATTCAGGTTGTACCACGACGCTCCGCGCGAGCGAATTGATGAATTTGAGGACGCCTCTTGGCTCTTGAAGACAAGTACGACGATATAAAAAAGCTGGTCGATGCCGGCAAAGAGAAGGGATATCTCACCTACGATCAGGTCAACAACCTGATCCCGCACGACGTGCATAGTCCCGAAGATCTCGACGACCTGCTGACCACTATCAACACGCAAGGCATCGATGTGCTCGAAGGCCCAAAACTGCCTTCCGCGGCCCTCGATAAAAAATTCGAAGAAGGCGAAGAGGGAGAAGATGTCGAACTCGACCTCACTCCCGGTGCTCTGGAAAAAACCAACGACCCGGTTCGCATGTATCTCCGCGAAATGGGAACCGTTCCCCTGCTCACTCGCGAAGGCGAAGTCGAAATCGCCAAGCGCATCGAGCGCGGCCAGCTGCGCGTGCTCAAGGCGCTCTCCCGTTCGCCCATCGTCATTCACGATCTGCTCGCCATGGGCGAGGACTTGAAAAAAGGCGTCCGCTCCATCAAAGAAGTCGTCACCTTCGATGAAGAAGAAATCACCGACGAGATTTTGCAGAACCGCCTGAACGAGTTCACCGGCAAAATCGACGACATGGCCAAGCTGTACAAGAAGGTCGGCGTTCTACAGGAAAAATACGCGGTCGTCTCGCAGAAGAAACGCCCCAAGGACCATCGCCGCGCCCGCCGCAATCTGGCCCGGGCCATCGTGCGAGTTTCGCGCGCGGTGCGTAAGCTGGGATTCACCAACGCCGAGCGCAAGCGCCTGATCGACCGGGTCAACAAAACCGTCGACAGCATGCGTTCGCTCGACCGCCAGGCCCAGGGTCTCGATCGTAAAGCCGACGCCACCCGCAGCGAAGACCAAAAAAAAGAGTACCGCCGCCAGTCCCGCGCGGTCAGAACCGAGATCGAAAAGCTCGAAGTTGAAGCCGGCCTCCTGTTCCAGGAGATCAAGCGTACCCAGCGCGAAATCATCCAGGGAGACATGGATGCCGAGCAGGCCAAGCGCGAGCTCATCGAAGCCAACCTTCGCCTGGTGGTTTCCATCGCCAAAAAATATACCAACCGCGGCCTGCAGTTCCTCGACCTTATTCAGGAAGGCAACATCGGCCTGATGAAGGCCGTCGACAAATTCGAATACCGCCGCGGTTACAAGTTCTCCACCTACGCCACCTGGTGGATTCGCCAGGCGATTACCCGCGCCATCGCCGATCAGGCGCGCACCATCCGCATCCCTGTGCACATGATCGAGACTATCAACAAGCTGATCCGCACCTCGCGGCAGCTGGTTCAGGAACTTGGTCGCGAACCCACGTCCGAAGAGATTGCCAAGAGAATGGATATTCCTGTCGCCAAAGTTCGCAAAGTCCTCAAGATCGCGCAGGAACCCATCTCGCTCGAAACTCCCATCGGCGAAGAAGAAGATTCGCATCTCGGCGACTTCATCGAAGACCGCGCCGTAGTCTCGCCCGCCGAAGCTGTGATCAATGTGAACTTGAAAGATCAGACCGGACAGGTCCTGCGCACCCTGACCCCGCGCGAAGAAAAAGTAATCAAGATGCGCTTCGGCCTCGAAGATGGCAGCGAGCACACCCTCGAAGAAGTCGGCCAGTCCTTCGCTGTAACCCGCGAACGCATCCGCCAGATCGAAGCCAAAGCCCTGCGCAAACTCCGCCATCCCTCAAGGTCGCGCAAACTGCGCGCCTTCATGGATGGAGTACGGGACTAAGAGAAACACGTAGGGGCGGACGCATTCGTCCGCCCTAAGCCGCGAAGCGCCGAAAGAATGCAGCCCAGGGCGCAAGCCCTGGGTTTCGTTTTACAGTAGAGAATAAAGCCCTGAAAGGGCGAAAGAAAATCAATCCCATATGTAACGCTTGTCGTACGCGACCTTATTCTTCTTCAGAAACGCCACAAACTCTTCCTGAAACGACCGCTTCTTATGGTGTTCTTCCTGCGCCGCGATGTATTTGGTAATCGCTGGAATACGCGATTCGCTCGCGCTGAACACTCCGTATCCAGATTGCCACGCGAATTTCGCGTGGCCTCCCTTGCGAATCCATCCTGACGAATTTGCTTTGACGATCCGCGCGATGTCAGCAATTGAATCGGCAGGACGAATACGTATCAGCATATGAATATGGTCGCACGTCCCGTTGATGATGAGCGCTGTGCCGCGCAGCTCCCGAATAATGCCACCGAGATAAGCGAACAGGTCCGAACGAATGTCCGCCGCGATCATAGGCTTTCGTTGTTTGGTGCTGAAGATCAAATGCACCACGACATTGCCGAGGGTCTGGGCCACGTTTCTTTCGCCCTTTCAGGGCTTGCTGCTCAGGGCTTGCTGCCTGTTTGCGCCGCTCACCCAGGGCTTGTGCCCTCAAGCTGCATTCTTGCACCGCTACGCGGCCATCCGATTGTGTGGCCGGAAGGTCTGAGTACGGATGTGACGGATGTCACAGTGGGCTGGTTTTTTCTCCCAAATTGGTGCGCCGTCTTCCCAAACCCAACGATCCATCGATAGCCACGAAGCGGCGATAGAACTAAGCCCAGGGCGCAAGCCTTTGGGTTCGTTCCGGCAAGAGAGAAATCGAGCCCTGAAAGGGCGAAAGACGGTTCAATCCAATGTACCGCTCGCATCAGGCCTACCCTTGCAGAGAAAACGAAAGGAGGATTGTGCATGCGCATGAACGGGTTCGAGTCCGACCGACCTCACCGCATTGCGTCTTCTGGCTCGGGCGTCACCTTCGGAGCAGTCCGAAGAACCTTAATTAGTCCCGCCCCGGTGGCCTTCCCGGCCCGCTTCTTGAAGAAGTCGGCCGCAGTTTCAACCACTCCCACCTTTTGCGCCACCGCCGCGGCAATCCATTGATTTAGGGATACCCCATCCTCTTTCGCCAGACGCTGCGCTGCTTTTTTAATCGAAAGCGGAAGTTTTAACGGATACGTCGCCTTACTCATAACTTCACCTTATACGATGTCATTGTCATTCGGCCCGTGTCACAAGCGCTCGCCAAACCCAGGCCAATTAGTTCTACACCGTCTAAGCTATCGACAAATCCCACTGCTTCGAGACTCACCAAACCAGGTTCCTCCACACTTTTCCTCAGTCTTCCACAAGGAACTACTATCCTCCACAGTTTCTGCACAAGGCTGCAGTCTTTTGCTGTTGTCGCCCACGCCTTGCTACTGCACAGTTGTGTTCACCAAATGCGTGAGAACCTCCGGTTGGTCGAACGATGATTGCGGTGACGCCGGTGGCAGCTGGCAATTCTCGAGGGTGAATTGCCAGGGAGAATTCGGAAACGTGCGCGAGCCCGTCCCGGTTCTCCAGGGCTTTGCGGCCTCCTCCACTTTCGCTCTTTGAGCGGGTTGGGCCGCTGGCCGCCGCTGCGGTGGCAGAAAAGTGATTCTACGAATCGCCGCTCTGCCCCCGGTACCGGTAAAAGTGGCACTCCTTGTGAGCGCTGTCGGACCGGTACCATCGTCTCGCTGCTCCTGGCAACGAGAAGACAAATCGGAAGCTCCACCAACGATGCGGCTCGGGTGGCTGGCCTGGGCCGCATTTGTCTTCCCCGTATCTCATCTTCTTAGTTGCTCTTCGCTATTTGTTCTCCTATTATGAATACCGGCAACGCAACCCTTTTCGCCCTGAAAGGAAACGCCAACTTTTTTAGAATCCGGCTTGGTTTTCCGAAGCACGCGCCTCGCATTCACAAGCGCATTCAGGGTAGCGTGCCCAAGGCATTCAAGACCTTCGAGGAAATAAATTAAGCGTGGCCACTACCGATTACAGCATCAGCACTCTTCCCGCCAATGTAGAAGCCGAGCGCTCCATCCTGGGCGCGATCCTGCTCGACAACTTCGCCTATAACCAGGCCGCCGAGCACCTTCGCATCGAAGATTTCTCGCTCGATTCACACCGTAGAATTTACAGCCGCATGGTTGATCTGGCGGAGTCTTCGCGCCCCATCGACATGATCACCCTGATCGACGAGCTCGATCGCCACAAAGACCTGCAGCCCATCGGCGATGTCGGCTATGTCTCCAGCCTGCTGCATGGAGTTCCCGACCGCCCCAGCATCGAGCACTACGTCAAGATCGTCCGCGACAAAGCGCTCCTGCGCGGATTGATTCACGCCGCCAACACCGCCATCGCGCGCGCCGCCGATCAGTCCGATGCTGCCGAGGAGGTGCTCAACGACGCCGAAGCCGCCATTTTCCAGCTCTCGGAAAAGCGCATCGGCCGCGGCTTTCTGGGCGTGCAGGAGATTGTCCGCGAATCGTTCGGCTCCGTCGACGCGCTGCTGCAACGCGGCCAGCGCATCACCGGCCTTGCCACCCACTACACCGCGCTCGATGAAATGACCAGCGGCCTGCAGCGTTCTGACCTCGTCATCATCGCCGCCCGCCCCTCCATGGGAAAAACCGCGTTCGCCATGAACATCGCCGAGAATGCCGCCGTCGAAGACCAGCAAGTGGTTGGAGTTTTCTCCCTCGAAATGTCGCGCGAAGCTTTGTTGATGCGTTTGCTCTGTTCTCAGGCCAAAGTGGACGCGCACAAAATGCGCACCGGTTCGCTCTGGCAGGATGACACTCGCAAAGTGGTGCGCGCCATGGAACAGTTGGCCCACGCGCCCATCTTCATCGATGACACCCCCGGCATCAGCCTGAGCGAGATGCGCGCCAAAGCCCGGCGCCTGAAGCAATCCCAGGGCAAGCTCGATCTGCTGATCGTGGATTATCTTCAGCTCATGTCCGGCGGCAGCAAACGCTACGAAAATCGCACTCAGGAAGTCTCTGCCATTTCGCGCGGGTTGAAAGCTCTGGCCAAAGAACTCAGCGTTCCCGTGATCGCGCTCTCGCAGTTGAGCCGCGCTCCGGAGAGCCGCGGCGGCGATCACCGTCCCCAACTCGCCGACCTGCGCGAGTCTGGCTCCATCGAGCAGGACGCCGACCTGGTCATGTTTATCTTCCGCGAAGAAATCTACAAGCAGGACGATCCCGACTTGCAAGGCAAAGCAGAGATCATTATTGGCAAGCAGCGCAACGGTCCCATCGGCAGAATCACGTTAGCCTTCCTCAAAAGCTGCACCCGATTCGAGACCATGGTCGAAGGCGATTTAACCCCGGGAGACTAGCTAAGCCGCTACAGGAATTACTGTAGTTGTAAGCGGTAAGTACCTTAATCGCCTTGAGTTAAGACAGTCATCCGCGCTGTGGAAAAGCTTGTGGAATTGATGGCCGCTCCGAGAATGGCTCTCGGCATACCGTCATAACAGCGTTGGGTTTTCGTTCCTTCTCATCCTCTAAGGCTCTGAGTAGTAACCAGTTAGCCAATTCACTCAACATTAACATAAGCGTGTTTCAACCCGGCTTGATCAATTCCTGATTTGGAGATTTGCACATTTCGCGGTCCTGACCTTTCGATTTCGAGCTCGATTTTCAGGGGCTTTTCACGGCGGCCGCGAGACCTTTTCGTCCCCTTCCCACGCTACCTAAATTCGCTCTGAAGCGCCTTTTCGCAAGCAAACGTAATTGGCCGAAAGCCCCTTAATCACTGTCTTCCCCCACCTTCAAAACCGCCAGAAAAGCCTCCTGCGGAATGTCGACGCGGCCGATCCGCTTCATTCGTTTTTTGCCTTCCTTCTGCTTTTCCAGCAGCTTGCGCTTGCGCGAAATATCCCCGCCGTAACACTTGGCGATTACATTTTTCCGTATAGCCGATACAGTTTCCCGCGCGATAATTTTCGCTCCAATCGACGCCTGGATCGCCACCTCGAACATTTGCCTGGGAATAAGCTGCCTCATCTTATGCACCAGCAATTTGCCCCGATCGTAAGCGAAATCTCGATGCACAATAATCGACAGCGCGTCCACCGGTTCCCCCGCCACCAAAATATCCAGCTTCACCATCGGCGACTCCCAATAGTCCGTCAGGTGATAGTCGAGGGAGGCGTAGCCTCGCGAAACCGATTTCAGCCGATCGTAAAAATCCAGCACGATTTCATTCAGTGGTAACTCATAGTGCAACATCACGCGCGACGAACTCACATACTCGAAGGTCTTCTGCTTGCCGCGTTTGTCCTCGACCAGTTTCAAAATTCCGCCGACATATTCCTCGTTGGTCAAAATTGTGGCCAGAATCACCGGCTCTTCCACCTCCGCGATCTCGCTCGGATCGGGCCAGCGCGAGGGATTGTCCACTTCAATCAACTGCCCATCCGTCTTCGTAATCTTGTAGCGCACCCCCGGAGCGGTCGTGATCAGTTCCAGCGCAAACTCGCGCTCCAGCCGCTCCTGAATAATTTCCATGTGCAGCAGGCCGAGAAAGCCGCAGCGAAATCCGAAGCCCAGCGCCACCGAGCTTTCCGGCTCGAAAAAAAACGACGAATCATTCAGCCGCAATTTTTCCAGCGCCTCGCGTAGCCGGGTATGCTCGTGCGCGTCCACCGTGTAGAGCCCGGCAAACACCATGGGCTTGATTTCTTCAAAGCCGGGCAGCGCCTCGAACGCGGGATTGGCGTCGTCCGTAATCGTGTCGCCAATTTTCGTGTCCGCAACATTTTTGATATTCGCAATCAGAAAGCCGACCTCGCCGGCTTTCAATTCGCCGATCTCCACCGGCTTGGGCGTGAGCACGCCCAGAGTCTCCGCATCGAAAGTTGTCCCGTTTGACCACAAACGAATTCTCTGGCCCTTGCGCAGCGTTCCCTGGAAAACGCGAGTCAGGATGACGACGCCGCGGTAGGCATCGAACCAGGAATCGAAAACCAGCGCCTGAAGCCGCGCCTCAGGGTCGCCTTTCGGCGCGGGCACGCGTTTCACAATCGCCTCCAGCACATCGGGCACGCCTTGCCCGGTTTTGGCGCTGATCAGCACCGCATCGGAAGCATCAAGTCCGACCGCGCTTTCGATCATCTCCTTCGTCCGCGGAATATCGGCGCTCTGCAAATCGATCTTGTTGATGACGGGAATAATTTCCAGCCCATGATTGATGGCAAGATACGAGTTGGCCAGGGTTTGTGCCTCCACGCCCTGCGATGCATCCACCACCAGCAGCGCGCCCTCGCACGAGGCCAGCGAGCGCGAGACCTCATAGGAAAAATCCACATGGCCGGGCGTGTCGATCAAATTGAGCTGGTAAGTCTGGCCGTCCTGCGCCGTGTACATCATGCGGACCGCGTGCGCCTTGATGGTGATGCCGCGCTCCCGCTCCAGATCCATGGAGTCGAGCACCTGTGCCTGCATCTCGCGCGCGGTCAGCGACCCGGTCAACTCCAGCAGGCGGTCCGCCAGCGTGGATTTACCGTGGTCGATATGCGCGATGATGGCAAAGTTGCGAAGGAAAGCGGCGTCCATAGGTTAAAGTGACGGTCAAGCTGACGGTCAAAGTGAAGATTGAAGACTAATCTTTGATTTTAACAGGCGGGAAGCGGTTCGCAGTTTTGCTGCACGATCCATTCGGAAATCTGATCGGCTGCTAGATCTTCGTCACTCCCCAAGCCATCCATCCGTTACAATCTTCCGCGTCGGATTTTCTTTTTGACTCCAGGGGGCGCCCATGTGGAAGCCTGTCCTTTTTATTTGCCTGTTTTCTTGCGCTGGCTGCATTCGCTTCCGGCCAAACTCTTTCACCTCAGGTACGCGCCTTTGTGAAAGTCGATGCCCCCGTCGTCGCTCTCACCCACGTCCGCATCATCGACGGTACCGGCGCGCCTGCCAGAGAAGATCAAACTATTGTTCTGAGCCACGGAAAGATCGAGTCGATTTCCAGCGCCGCGTCGGCGAATGTTCCCAAAGATGCGCAGGTGCTTGATCTGCACGGCTACAGCGTCATCCCCGGCCTGGTCGGCATGCACGATCACATGTTCTATCCCATGGGCAACGGCATCTTCGGCGAGATGGCGTTCAGTTTTCCGCGCCTCTACCTTGCCGCCGGCGTCACCACCATCCGCACCACCGGCGCGCTCGAGCCTTACACCGATCTTGAACTCAAAAAGGAAATTGATCGCGGCGCAACCCCGGGCCCGAAAATCCATGTGACCGGACCTTATCTCGAAGGCCCCGGAACTTTCGCCGTGCAAATGCACGAACTCAGCGGGCCGGACGATGCAACCAAAACCGTCAATTTCTGGCTCGATCAAGGCGTCGACAGTTTCAAAGCCTATATGTTCATTACTCCTGCGGAACTTTCGGCAGCCGTGGTCGCGGCTCACAAGCGCGGCGCAAAAGTTACCGGACATCTCTGTTCCATCGGTTTCCGCGAAGCCGCCTCCCTCGGCATTGACGATCTCGAACACGGCCTGCTCGTCGATACCGAATTCTATCCCTGGAAAAAACCCGGCGAATGTCCCGAAAATCTTGATTATGCGTTGCTCTCCAAACTGGACGTGCAAACCGGCCCGCTGCACGACACCATTCTCGATCTCGTTCAACACCACGTCGCCGTCACCTCAACTCTGCCGGTGTTTGAAATGTTCGTGCCCGGCCGTCCCGCGATCCAGCAGCGTATTCTCGATGCCCTGTCGCTCGATGCCCGCAGCGCCGTGCTCCACAATAAAGTGCACTCCGAAGACGCGACCTTCATCCAGCAGCGTTACCACAGCGACGTTTCTCCCTGGCCAGCCGCTTTCAAAAAAGAAATGGAATTCGAGCGCGCATTTTCTCAGGCCGGCGGCTTGTTGCTGGCTGGCCTTGATCCGACCGGCATGGGCGGCGTAATCGCGGGCTTCGGAGATCAGCGTGAAGTTGAATTGCTCGTGGAAGCCGGATTCACGCCGGAGGAAGCGATTCACATTGCCACGGCAAACGGCGCCCAGTTTCTCGGCGAACTCGATCGCATCGGCACCCTCGCTCCCGGCAAGGCGGCTGATCTGGTCGTGATCAAAGGCGATCCCTCGAAAAAGATTGATGATATCGAGAACGTGGAGACCGTCTTCAAAGACGGTATCGGTTACGATTCGGCCAAGCTGATCGAATCCGTGCGCGGCGTGGTGGGAAGCCGGTAAGCCGTCTTCCGGCTAAAATCAGAGTCGATGCTCGTTCTCGCCTCCGCTTCGCCGCGCCGCCAGGAGTTGTTGCGCAATGCCGCCATCCAGTTCCGCGTGCAGCCCGCCAACATCAATGAAACGCCGATCGCCGGCGAATCCCCGGGAGATTACGCCCAACGCATGGCCCGGGAAAAAGCCCTCGCGGTTTTTCAAATTCAGCCCCAGAACCACGTCCTCGGCGCCGATACGATTGTCGTCATCGAGAACGCCATCCTCGGCAAGCCTCGCGACCCCGACGACGCCGCCCGCATGTTGCGCCTGTTATCCGGCCGCACCCACACCGTGATCACTGCAGTCTGCCTGGTAAGTCCCGCGGCGCAGTCCCCACTAAAAACTGAGAACCCAAATTTGCGGCTTGCCTCCGAGACCACGCTGGTCACCATGCGCCAAATTTCCGACCACGAAATTCGCGAATACGTTTCCACCGGCGAGCCCATGGATAAAGCCGGAGCCTACGCCATCCAGGGCATCGCCTCGCGCTGGATCCCGCGCATCGAAGGCGACTACAGCAATGTGGTCGGCCTGCCCGTCGCTCTGGTCTATGCCATGCTGCTTGAGCACGGGGCTCTCTGAATTTTTGCAGCGCTATTCGAATTCGATTGAATTTGGAGGTGTGAACCGGTGGGGTAAAAAGATTGTGAACTGAATCGCGATAACCTAGGATTTCTTTTCTTGTTCTTCCTTCTTCAGTTCTTTCTTGGCGTCCTCAGGCGTCTTCATTGCATCCTTGAAGTTACGGATGCCTTCGCCCATGCCCTTGCCCAACGCGGAAAACTTGCTGGCGCCAAAGATCAAGAGCACGATCGCGATGATCAACAGCAAATGCAAAGGTTGAAAAAGACCTTCACCCATAACTCCTCCAGGCGGAAAAACGCCCCGCAATCACGCTACTATGAAAAGTCTAGGCCATGCCCTCTGCGGAGTCAAAATGCCGCTCACCAAGCTCCACTGCCGAAGTCTATCCTGCAACAGAAGCCCTCGGAGGCCGGAATGAAACTGACTGAACCGAAACTGAACGGACTGAAAATAAAAAGCTTTGCTCTCATCTTCGCCCTGCTCGTCGCCACCCAGACTTTTTTATACGCAGCCAATCAAGCCTCAACTCAGACCCCGCCCCAGTCTGGTGAGCATCGCGAAACCAGCGAGCCCTACACCGGAGATCTCTCCATCTTCGATTCCCCCGGGCGCGACCAACGTCTGCAGGTCAACCGCGTCATGGATATTCTCGGCATCGCGCCCGGAAAGGCTGTGGCTGATATCGGAGCCGGGTCTGGCTGGTTCACCGTGCGTGCGGCGCGCCGCGTTGGCGAAACCGGAGTTGTGTACGCCATCGATATCAATCCCGATGCCATCCGCTACATCGACGACCGCGCGCAGAAAGAACATCTGCATAACGTGAAAACCATCCTCGGCAAAGCCGACAACCCCCTTCTGCCGCCGGCCTCGGTCGATGCCGTGCTGCTCTTGAAGGCTTACCATGAAGTTGCCGAACCCGTCGCGCTGTTGCGAAACCTGCGCCCGTCCCTGCGTCCCGATGCCCGGGTCGGAATCATCGATCGCAATGGAACTGCCGAGAATCACGGCGTCAACCGCGACATCGTCCTCAAAGAGGCAGCACAGGCCGGTTATCGCTTGCTCAAACAATACGATTTCGTCAAGGGCGACAAAATGGATTACTACCTCGTGCTGGTTCCCGCAGAACCCCACGGCGCAAAATAAGTCGCAGAAAAAGCTGCGGGAACAATTCAAACGCTCTCAATCATTCCCGCCAGCAGCAGCGCCCTGCGCGGCAGCTCGGAAATCACAATGAACTCGTGCACCGCGTGTGCGCCTTCGCCCACGCCTCCCATACCATCCAGCGTGGGAATCCCCATGCCCGCCGTGAAGTTTCCATCCGAGCCCCCGCCCACCGCCGCTTCCTCAAGTTTCCAGCGCACGCCCTGCGCAATTTCACGCGCCTTCTTATACAGAGCCGCCACTCCCGCCGTTCGTTCCATCGGCAGCCGGTTGATTCCACCCGTCATCTCGAGTTTGCAGTGCTTATCGAATGGCTTTAGAGAACGCAGCTTGCGGTCGATTCCAGCAGCCTGCTTCGCGCTCTTGATGCGCACGTCAATCCCCAGTGTCGCCTCCGCCGCAATCACATTGGTCCGCGTTCCTCCCGCAATCACCCCCGGATTCACCGACAAGCCCTGCCGCAAATCATTCAGCTTGCCGATCGCAGTGATCTGCCGCGCGACTTCGCTAATCGCGCTGTGCCCCTTTCCCGGATCAAGTCCCGCATGCGCCGCCACTCCACTCACCCGCAGCGTGTATTCGCCCACGCCCTTGCGCGCAGTCTTGACTGCGCCGCGCAGTCCGGCAGCCGGCTCCAGCACCAGCACTCCCGCAGATTCTTTCGCCAGCGCCTCAGTGATCGCGCGCGAAGAACGGCTGCCCACCTCTTCGTCGGAAACCAAAAAAACCGTCACCGGACGCGGCAGCCCTTCGTGCCGCGCCTGCAGCGCTTCAATGGCATGAAGCATCAGCGCAATTCCTGACTTCATGTCGAGAACGCCCGGCCCGCGCAGCCTCCCGTTCTCGATCTTGCACGGCATATTCGCCAGCGTCCCTAGCGGATACACCGTGTCATAATGTCCCAGCAACAGCACCGGCTTGCGACCCGCCGGCGCAGAGTGAGAACTCGTTTCAAAATCGATCTGCAGACTGTCGCCAAAATCGTTGCTGCGGTGGAATTGCGCATGTCCGCCCAGCCCTTCAAACTTTCCTGCAATTACCGCCGCCACGCAATCGACCGCCCGCTTGTTGTCGCTGGGCGATTCGATTTCAACCAGCTCTCGAATCGTCGCGACCATCTGATCCTGGCGCTGCTCGAAGTAGCGCAATCGATCCGCTGCGGAAGGCTGCACTAAAACCACCGCCGATTTGTCAGTTTTCTTGCCGGCCACAATAACCTCGCTGAAGTTGCCGTTACGCCGTGAACCCAGCGCGGTACAGTATAATCTTCAGGCTGCTTGGGAAGAAACCGGGTCAAACGTAAAGATGATGGAACCCACTCCACCCGTGGCCGATGTTGCCGAATTCAAAACGGCGCTCGACATCCACGACATCCTTAAAATTCTGCCTCATCGCTATCCTTTTCTGCTGATCGACCGCGTGCTTGAACTGAAGCGCAAACAGCGCATCGTCGCCATCAAGAATGTCACCATCAACGAACCGTTTTTCAACGGCCATTTCCCCGGCCTGCCCATCATGCCCGGCGTGCTGATCGTGGAAGCCATTGCCCAGGCCGGTGGGGCGCTGCTGCTCACCGAAGTCGAAAATCGCCACGATAAAGTGATGGTCTTTACCGGAATCGATCGCGCCAAGTTTCGCCGTCCCGTAAGTCCCGGCGACCAGTTGCGCATTGAAGTGGAAGTGAAAGGCTGGCGGGTAATTCCGCGTATGACCGCGGCAAAAATGCATGGCGCCGCCTACGTTGCCGGCAAACGCGTAGCCGAGGCCACAGTCTCCTGCCAGCTCATCGACAGTTCGCGCGGCCGCGGCGACAGCTCCGAGGCAGCCGGCGACGGTGCGGCGGACGAGTGAGCCACAGTGCGGCACACACCGCGATGAGTCCATCTTCCGAAAACGCAATCATGAATGTTCATCCCACCGCGATCATCCATCCGCGGGCTCAAGTGCCGGCATCATGCAAGATCGGCCCCTATTGCGTGATCGGCGCTCAGGTCGAACTGGGTGAGAATTGTCTTCTGCGGTCGCATGTGGCCATCGAAGGCCCCACAAAAATCGGCGCCGGCAACTCTTTCTTTCCTTTCTGCGCCATCGGCATGGCGCCGCAGGATGTCACCTACCAAGGCGAACCCACGCGGCTGGAGATCGGCGACCACAACGAGATTCGCGAGTTCGTGACCATCAGCCGCGGTACGGCGAAAGGCGGCGCACTCACCAAAGTTGGCAGCCACACCCTGATCATGGCCTACGCGCATATCGGCCACGACAGCGTGATCGGCGACCACTGCATGCTGGTCAATGGCGCCACTCTTGGTGGACACGTCACCGTCGAAGAGTGGGCCGTGGTCGGCGCACTATGTCCGGTACATCAATTCGTGCGCATCGGCGCTCACGCCTACGTCGGCGGTGGAACCACCATCACGCAGGATGTCCTGCCCTTTTCCATGACCTCCGCTGCGCGCAACACCCACGCCTACGGCATGAATAAAGTTGGCCTCGAACGCCGCGGCTTTTCCCCCCAGCGCATCCGCAAGATTCACCACGCTTATAAAATTCTGCTGGCGTCCAAACTGAATACATCGCAAGCCGTGGAGAAGTTGAAGTCGGAGAAAGATCCCGGCGAAGATGTTGACACGCTAATTCGGTTTATCGAAAGCGCAGAGCGCGGAGTGATTAAATAAACATTCCTCCACCATGCAACGCATCGGCCTCATCGCCGGCAACGGCAAGTTTCCTTTCCTGGTGCTCGACGCCGCGCGGGCCGCAGGATATGAAGTCGTCGTCGTCGCCATTAAGGAAGAAGCTTTTCCTGAAATTGAAGACCGCGGCGCAGCCTCGGTGCACTGGCTCTCGCTGGGCGACCTTTCGAAGCTGATCGAAACATTCCATAGCGAAGGCGTAGCCCGCGCCGTTATGGCGGGACAGGTAAAACACAAACAAATTTTCTCCGCCATCCGTCCCGACTGGCGTCTGGCCAAGCTTTTGCTCTCGCTCACCACGCGCAACACCGATAGCCTGCTCGGTGC
The DNA here is from genome assembly GCA_963756015.1 of uncultured Acidobacteriota bacterium. Taxonomy (GTDB): domain Bacteria; phylum Acidobacteriota; class Terriglobia; order Terriglobales; family Acidobacteriaceae; genus Sulfotelmatobacter. The sequence continues at coordinate 2,827,140 of CAVWMB010000006.1, read as the reverse complement.
CGTCGCCAGCGTTCTTGCCGAAGAAAACATCACCCTCGAAAATTCCACCTGGCTGCTGGAACCGCTGCTGGTCAAGCCGGGAACGCTGACTCATCGCGCGCCCACCGGGCAGGAACGCAAAAACATCGACTATGGTCGCGTTGTGGCCCGTCATCTCGCCCAGCATGATATCGGCCAAACCGTTGTGATTGCCGAGTCCGCTTGCGTAGCCGTCGAAGCCATGGAAGGCACCGACATTACCATCGAGCGCGCCGGCGAAATCATGCTCTCGCTCCATGGCAGCGCTTCCACCCTGAGCCGTGCCCTGACCGTGGTGAAAATCGCCAAGCCGCATCAGGATATGCGTTTCGATGTTCCTGTAATCGGGCTGAAAACCATCGAAGTCATGCAAGCCGCCGGTGCAACCTGCCTCGCGCTGGATGCCGGAAAATGCCTGCTGCTCGATGGCGAAAAAATTATTGAAGCGGCGAATGCCGCGGGTATCGCGGGTATCGCGGTTGTCGCCGATCCCGTGTGATCAGTGCTTCCGCTGCGCTGATTTTTATTCCCGATCTTTAATTCTTATTCTTAGGAGTTGACATCATGAACACCGCGAATTCCGAATCCGCTCTCATCGCCGAGCAACTGCGCCGCGCCTTCGAAGGCGATGCCTGGCACGGCCCCGCCCTGCTTGAGCTTTTGCAGGATGTCGATGCCGTCACCGCCGCCGCCAAACCTCTGCGGGATGTTCACAGCATCTGGGAACTTGTGCTTCACATTGCTGCCTGGGACGGCGCAACGCTGCGCCGCCTCGCCGGCGAAAAGTGTCAGCCCACCGGCGTCGACAATTTTCCTGTTGTTCCGAAGCCCACCGCGGCGGCCTGGCGCAAAGCCGTCGCCCATGCCAAGCGCATTCACGACACGCTGGTCAAGACAGTCGCGAAACTGCCCGAGCCTCGCCTCCGCCAGCGCGTCCCCGGCAAGAAGTACGATTTCTACTTCCTGCTGCACGGAGTGGCGCAGCACGAGCTCTATCACGCCGGGCAGATCGCAATCTTAAAAAAGGCCCACGCTTGATCGGCATAAGTATGTAGCCCGCTTTCGACTCCGCCCACTCGCAACTTCGTCACCATTTCTTAAAGATCACGCCCACCGCCACCACGATCATGGCGAATCCCACCGCGTGGTTCCAGCGCACCGGTTGCTTCATGTAGAAGACAGAAAATACCGAGAACACCACCAGCGTAATAACTTCCTGAATGGTCTTGAGTTGGGCCAGGCTGAATTCGTAGGAGCCGATGCGGTTGGCCGGCACCTGAAAACAATATTCGAAAAAAGCGATCATCCAGCTGATCACGATCACTTTAAACAACGGCACATTGCGGTATTTCAAGTGGCCATACCAGGCGAAGGTCATGAAGATGTTTGAAACCGTGAGCAGTGCAATGGTTCGCATGTGGCGAAAGCTCTCCTTTCGAGCGTCAATCGGCGGATGCAACTCCCTGTCGATGCCGGAATCAAACCTACCCCAAAGTTGGTTCCGGACTTCGTGGCTATGGAAGATGCTCTTTCCCGGCTTTACGTTTACAATTTGTTGGTCCCGCTGGCAACCGGCCACACGAGAGTCCCTTCCTGCAAGCTGACAATCCGATTTCCGTCGCGGTCGTGGGTGTCGGCGTCTTCGGACGCAATCACGCACGAGTTTATCAGGAACTCGAACAACAGGGCGAACCCGTTCGTCTGGTGGGCGTCGTCGACTCCAATCTCGATCGCGCCGATGCGGTGGCCCGCGAGTTCGGATGCCGAGCCTTCGGTTCGGTCGAGCAAATGCTCACCACCCACAGTGAAATCCATGCGGCTTCCGTGGCCGCGCCCACGGTTCATCATCTGCCCCTCGCCCGCGCTCTCATGTACGCCGGCGTAGACGTTCTCATCGAAAAGCCGCTGGCCGCCTCCCTGGCGGAGGCCGATGAGTTGCTCCACCTGGCTGCCACGCACAAGCGCATCGCCCAAACCGGTCACCTCGAGCGCTTCAATCCCGCAGTCCGCGCCACCATTCCGCTGCTCACTCAGCCAATGTTTTTTGAAGTGCACCGGCTCAGCGTCTTCACCCCGCGCTCGCTCGACGTCGACGTGGTGCTTGATCTGATGATCCACGATCTCGACATCGTACTTTCCTTCGCCAATTCTCCGGTGAAGGAAGTTCGCGCCGTCGGCCTGCCCATTCTTTCCGGCAAAGTCGACATCGCCAACGTGCGCCTGGAATTGGAATCCGGCTGCGTCGCCAACTTCACCGCCAGCCGCGTCTCCACCGAGCGCGTGCGCAAGCTCCGCTTCTTCCAGCCCAATCAGTATCTCTCCATCGACTACGGCCGCCAGGAGGTCATGGTCTTTACCGTCGGCCCCGATGGAACCGCGGGCGCTCCCACCGTGAACCCGCAAATCAGAGTGGCCAAGCCGCCGGTCACGGCAGAGGAACCTCTGCACGCGGAATTGAAATCGTTTCTTCACGCCGTGCGCCATCGCAGCACGCCCGTGGTGACACTCGAAGACGGCCGCCGCTCGCTCGCCCTGGCCCTCGACATTGTCGATGCCATCCGCAATCACGGGAAAAAAGTTGGCCTCGCCGGCATTGCCAAAGGGAAACGAAAGCGCTGATCCGGCTCGCAACGGGCAATTGGCCTTTTTTTACAAATGTTTACACACCAAAGTCGCACTCCGTTTGTCAACAAGCATAATCCCCGGAAAGATGCGAAAATAAAGGTAGCTTGGCCGTTCTCGTTCGCTGGGGTCATCTCGTCAAGGCCGGAGGCGACGTAGCGGTGGAGATCTGCGTCTAACAGACAAGTTTAGTTCATGCCGATCACACAAATTCCATTCCAGGATCCGGTTGCTCCGCCGGAGAAGTCCCAGCCCGAACAGCTTGGACTATACGACACCCAAGGATGGGAAACCGCCTATCGCGACCTGAATGACGACGCCCGCGTACCCCACCTGCTCATTCAGTTGCAGGACGATCTCACTCGCTCGCGCCGCCGTGAAGCCGCCTGGATCTCCATCATCACCCACCTGGTTCTCATTATCTTGATCTTCAATTTTGAGAGGCTGGAAAGGTATTTTCCCTGGATGCATTCCGTGGTCGCGGTGAGTCGCGGCACCGACAACAAGAACCTAACCTTTCTTGAGCTGCCGTCCGATCTGCAGAAGCTGCAACACAAATCGACCAGCAACGTTCTTTCCGATAAAGACCGCGTCGCCACCACCCGCCATCCGGAACTGGATCCCAAAGAACTGCGGAAGGCTCTGGCTACGCCGCCTCCGGGAAGGCCCGGCTTGAATGCTCCGCCGGCAGCGCCCGCGCCTCCTGCGCAATCCGCCGCGGGACTTGCGCAAAATCATCCGCAGCAGCAACAGCCGGCGCCCAATCCCCAGATCGCTCAGTTGCAAATTCCCGCAAAACCGAACCTCGAGAACGAATTCAGCAAGTACTCTGGTTCCATGTCGGCAGGTTCGGCGATTCAGCAAGCCACCCGCGCCGCCGCCGCGGCCGGCCGCGGCGGCCAGCAGGGTAGCGGCGGCGACTTTGGCTTAGGCACCGGCGCTCATGGCCGCCAGGTTGGCAATCTGGAGATTCTCAGCGACACCATGGGCGTGGACTTCGGCCCCTACCTTCAACGCGTGCTTCACGACGTCCGCGAAAATTGGTACAACGCAATTCCGGAATCCGCGCAGATGAAGCACGGCAGCCTGGTCATTGAATTCGCCATCACCAAAGATGGAAAAATTGGAGGCATGAAGCTGATAACCCCTTCCGGCGATATCCCTCTGGATCGCGCGGCCTGGGCCGGCATCGTTGGCTCGAACCCATTTCCTCCGCTGCCCAGCGAATTTGGCGGACAGTATCTCGGCCTTCGTTTCCGTTTCTTCTATAACCCCACCAAAGAAGAGCTGGAATAGGTCTGGTTTCGTGAGTCGTCGATCGTCACTCGTCACCGGCTAAGCCGACGAAATGGCCAACGACCTCCGGCGGCCAACCACCCCTACCACACGCTGCATCGATTCTGATTCACCATCGGCGATCCCGCCTTGCAGTGGAACGCCTCCTCGAATTGCGGCATATTCGAGACCACGCCATTCGTCCGGTACTTCTCCGGAGAATGTGGGTCCACGGTTGCCCGCAGCCTCTTGGTCTCATCGCGGGTTTCGCCGCACCAGCTTTGCCCGTAGCCCACAAAAAATCTTTGCTCGGGAGTCAGTCCGTCGATCGGTTGCAGGTTCTGTCCCTTGGTGTCGTCTTTCCAAGCCATGTAAGCCAGAATCAGCCCGCCCAAATCAGCCACATCCTCGCCCAAAGTGAGCTTCCCGTTAATCTTGATGTCATCAATAATCGTGTAATTGGAATACTGGTCGGAGACGCAACTCGCGCGCTTCACAAACTCCTTGCCGTCCTCCGCCGTCCACCAGTCCCGCAAGTTGCCCTGCGCGTCGAACTGGCGCCCTTCATCATCGAAGCCGTGCGTGAGTTCGTGCCCGATCGTGCCTCCGGTATCGCCATAATTCGGCGCCGCATCCGACTCTGGATCGAACGCTGGCGGCTGCAACACTCCCGCCGGGAAATTAATGTCATTCATCTGCGGATTGTAATAAGCGTTCACCGTGGGCGGAGTCATATCCCACTCGCCGCGATCCAGCGGCTTCCCGATCTTCGCCAGTTGCCGGTTGAATTCAAATTTGCGCGCCCGCTCCACATTGCCCAGTTCGTCGCCGCGAACGATCTCCAGCTTGCTGTAGTCCCGCCACTTGTCGGGATATCCAATTTTGTTCGCCATGCCATGCAGCTTCACCAGCGCCTGCTGCTTGGTGGCCGCCGACATCCACGACCGCGAGTCGATGTCCTGTTGCATCGCGGTTTCAATTTCCTTCACCATTTTCACTGCTTCCTGTTTCGCCTGCGGACTGAAATATTTTTCCACGTAGACCTGCCCCAGCGCTTCTCCCAGATCGTCGTCCACGCCTTCGGTGCACCGCTTCCATCGTGGCTTCAGCTCCTGCTGCCCGCGCAGAGTCTTTCCATAGAACGCAAAGTTCTCATTCAGAAACGGCGCCGAAAGAAATGGAGCGTCCGCGTGCACCAAATGCCAGCGCAGATAAGTTTTCCACTCCGCCAGGTCTTCCTTGCCAAGCTCCTCATTCAAAGCCTTGAAAAAGTTCGGGGAAGTCACATTCAGCGACGCCAGCGATGGTTGCCCCACTTTCGCGAAATAAACTTGCCACTGAAACTCGGGCGCGATTTTCTGCAGCTCTCCGCTGGTCATCTTGTGATCCAGGTTCTTCGGCTCCCGCCGCTCCACCCGCGTCATCGACCCCTTTGCCAGCGCGGTTTCGATGCGCATCACCGTCTGCGCATTGGCCGCCGCAACCTCCGGCTGGTCGCCCAGCAATTCAAACATCTTCTGCACATGCGCCACGTAGGCCTTGCGCAACTCCACCGACTTCGCGTCTTCCTTCACGTAATAATCACGGTCGGGAAGTCCCAGCCCGCCCTGGTCCACTTCCGCAATCACCTGGCTGGCATCTCTGAAATCCTGGGTGGACTCGAAACGAAACAGCACATTGTCATGAACCATGACCGCGGCCGCGTCCGCCAGCTCCGCCTTCGAGCCAATCTTCGCGATGCGCTCGAGATCCGGCTTCAAAGGCTCCGCTCCCTTGGCATCAATCGCTTTCTCGTCCATACAGGAGGCATAGTAGTCGCCAATTTTCTGCTCCGCCGGGCTGCGCTTGGTGTCGGGCGCCGCAGCCGTTTCCAGAATTCCGCGCAGCCGTCCCAGATTTTCATCCTGCATCTTCGAATACGTGTCCCACGACGATTGATCGGGAGGAATGGGATTATTCTTGATCCATCCCCCGCACGAATATTTGAAAAAGTCCACGCACGGATCCACACTCCGGTCCATCGACGTCACGTCCAGCGCCGGTTCATGTTTTGCCGCAGGAGTTGTGGACTGTTGCGCAATCATCAAGGTGCCGGCCAGGAATATAAAAAAACCAGCCGCAAGCGCACAGATATTCAAGGAGCTACGGAACGCCATAAGTCCTCTTTCGTCGTCTCCTGCCTGTTCGCAGGCAGGAAAACTATAGTTGGGAAAAATAGATACCGTCGAAACCCAAGAGTATAGGCGTAAGGCAAGTGCAGTGCAAAGGAAAGTGCAGTGCAAAGGCAAGTGCAGTGCAAAGAAGCCTGGGACAACTCCGCAAGGCCGCGACTTAATCCACCTCTGGCAGAATGCGAAGAGAACGCCGGTGACTCGTCCGGTAAATGGAAAAATCGCGCCGATCCAGAGTAACAATCGTTTCGATGCGCTCGCGTCCGGCCAGATAAATCAATGCCGCATCGGCCAACTGCGGATGAACGCTTTCAAACCGCTTCATCCAGTTTGCGATGGCTTTCGCCTCCGCTCCGACCAGGGGCAGCAGTTCAAGAAAACCCGTGTCTATGCTGGTCAATAGCCGCTGAACTGCGCGCTGGGAACCCCGCAAAAGCCAAGCCGCTTCGGTGATGACCGGCCAGCAGGAATACAGCGGCCCGTCCAACTCGCGTAGAGTCTCCACGCAGATTTCGTGATGCGCGTCTTCGCGCGAAAAGATCGCGACCAGCGGCCCGGTGTCGATCAAGGTCCGCTTCATAGCCATTAGGCTCATTTCCTGGTTCCGAAACTGCTGGTTCCGAAACCTTCAAAACGGCGCCGGTTGGTGCTTAGGTCCCGAGCCGCGTGGCGCACACAGCCAATCAGGCCCGCTGCTTGTGCCAACTCATAGGCTGACCCTGTCTTTCCTTGCTTCCCCAGATAATTCTCCAACGCCACCCGCACCAAGTCCGACGGAGTTTGCCCCTTTACGCGAGAGCGTTCGCGAAGCCGCGATCCCAGGGCCGCGGGAACCCGGACCGTTATGCGCTGAGAAGCCATGTCAGACAGTATACCACGCCTGTCAGACACTCACCGGGATTCGCAGGCCGCCAGCCGGCTTCTAGCTCTTCCCGATCCGAATCGATCCATCCCCGGTATGGATTACCAACAGATTCCCGCCGCCGTTGAGCTTGCCCCGAATCTCGCCTGCCCGGATCTTGCCCTCGGTCGTGATCGGCATATCCAGGTCGATGTGGCCATCGCCGGTATGCAGATCCACATCGGCCGCAAAATTTTCCGGAACTTCCAGCGTTACCCGTCCGTCGCCGCTTTCCAGGTGCCAGCCCGTGGTCAGCGCCGATCCCGCATTCGCCGTCGCGTCCAGCCGCCCATCGCCGCTCTTCAGATCGAGTTCATCAAAGCGCCCACTGGCGCGGATATGCCCATCGCCGGTCATCGCCCTGAGTTTGCCGTCCACCCCGCTGATTTCCTGCGAGCCGTCTCCGCTTCGCAACTGCATCTCGCCCTTAAAGTTTCCCAGATCAATCTCGCCATCGCCGGTGTGCAGATCCACTCGTCCCTCGCGCGGCATATGAATGTCGACATCCACCCGGTGCTGCCCCCAATCAATGGTGAACCCGTGAGAGTGCGGAAAGCGCACGTCGATTTCGACCACATCTCCCGTCTGGTGCTCCTCAATGCGGATGCCATTTTCGCCAATCTTGTCGCGCGTCGTCGTCACCTTGGCTTCGATCGTATTCTGCTCCCAGGTGGAGACGTGAATATTGGCGTCCGAGGTGTCCACGTGCAGATCCGGCTTGCCGGTTAAGGTGTAGGTCTTTGACCAATCGTCGGCCCGCGCTGGCAGCGCCGCCCAGCAACACACCACGCCGCTAACCAACACCAGCACTAAACCACGCATGCCTTTCATAGAAACCCTCCACCGGGCCGAGCGCGCTCCCGCCCTCAGCCACTTAGACGTCATTACGCAACATAAGTGAGATTGGTTCCACAGATTTCCTGAGCCGCAATTGCTAGATCCCGATCGCCTTCTGAATCTCTCCTGCGATGCTCGCGGTCAGCGCCTGCATCTTCTCTTCCGACTCCGCCTCCACCATCACCCGCGCCAGCGCCTCGGTTCCGGAATACCGCACCACCACTCGCCCGTTTCCATCCAGTTCGCTCTCCGCCCGATCAATCGCCCGCTTGACCGGAGGCACCTCGGCAAACGGAATCTTTTCCCGCACCCGCACGTTCTGGATTTTTTGCGGAAACACCTTCAAATCGCTGACCAGCTCCGCCAGCGACCGTCCGCTCCGCACAATCACATCCATCACCCGTAACGCAGTCAGCAAGCCGTCGCCGGTCGTGGCCTCGCCGTCGCGAAAAATAATGTGTCCGGATTGCTCTCCGCCCAGAGTCGCGCCCGTCTTCAGCATTTCTTCGAGAACGTATTTGTCGCCCACATTCGCGCGCAACATGCGGATGCCCGCCTGCTTCAGCGCAATCTCAACTCCCATGTTCGACATGGTCGTCGCCACCACCGTGTCGCCCTTCAATTTTCGTTGCGCCTTCATGTCGCGCGCCGTCACCAGCAGCACGCCGTCTCCGTTCACCACCCGGCCCGCGCCATCGCAAAACAAAGCGCGGTCCGCATCTCCGTCGAAAGTTACTCCCAGGTCAAATTTGCCGTCTGACTCCGCCACAACTCTGCCCAGGGTTTCCGGATGCAGCGCCCCGCACCCTTCGTTAATATTTCTTCCGTCCGGCGTCACATGCGTGAACGTCGCCTGAATCCGCATGCTGCGAAATAATTCCGGAGCCTCCGCCATGGCCGCTCCATTGGCGCAGTCCACCAGCACCCGCAGCCCGCTCAAGTCCGAAGTCACGCTCGCTGCCAGCTCCTGGATGTACGCTTTCCGCAAACCAGACTCCCCCGGCAGCGACGGCCCGGCAATCTTCAACGCGGTATCGTCCGCCGCCGCGGGATTCTGCAACAGCGCGAAAATTTCCCTCTCAATCGCCAGCTCCCGCGCATCCGTCAGTTTGAATCCATCGCCGGAAAAAACTTTAATCCCGTTATCGGTCCACGGATTATGCGACGCCGAAATCACCACTCCCGCCGCCAAGCCTCGCGACCGCGCCAGATACGCAATTCCCGGCGTCGTAATTACCCCCGCGCTGTGCACCTCCACTCCCACGGACGCCAGTCCCATCGCCACTCGGTCCGCAATCCACGCACTCGATTCCCGCGTATCCTGCCCCATCACCGCCTGTGCGCCCGGTGTCGCGCGCATCAGATCGTGGCCCAGCGCCCGCCCGATCAGATAAGTGCTCTCCGCCGTCAGCGGAAATTCTCCCGCCACGCCGCGTATTCCGTCAGTGCCAAACAATTGTCGGTCCTGATTGCTCATAGATCGTTCGCGTCTAGATCGTTCGCGTCTAGATCGTTCGCGTCTAGATCGTTTCCTCGCTGGAACATCAATGCCCGCTGCCCGCCGGAATTTTCTCCATGATCACCGTCACCCGCACCGGCTTTGGTTGCACCACCTGCACCAGGGCATCCGAAATATATACGTTGGTCACAAAAGTTTGCTGGGTCGTGACTCCCGAAGCATCCACCGGATCGGTAGTCGCCGCATCCACCATCTCCACATGGTGTTGCGGCCCAGTGATGGTCACTTTGTCGGGATCCACCAGCACCTGACCGATCTTTTCCCCCTCCGCAATCTTTCCCGTGATTCGCGGATGAATCTCCACATCCTTGGTCAGCCGCATATCGAAACTCAAATGTACCTGCCCCGGCACCACCTGCACCACATGCAGCTCCCGGTCATGGCGAATCTGCTCTGCCGTCAAATCAAACGTCCGCTCGCCCGGCTTGGCATCTCCCAATTCCAGCTCCGCGTGAATGTCGGTCGAGCGCAGGGCTCGAATCAATCGCTCCGGTCCGCGCACCCGGATTTGCGCCTCCGGGATGGTGATGGAACTGATCTCCAGATGCAGCGGCACATGCTGGAACTCGATCGGCACTCGCACTTCCACTTCCGCCAGCTCCTGCTCCGGCGAAATTGCCAGCCACAGCCCGGTCGCAAGTAACAGCGACAAAACCTTCAGCCAGAAATTGTGCAACACCCAGCGCCGCCAAAAATCCCTCATAGCGGACGCTCCATCTCCGAATCTTCCCCTTCGGCGCTCATCTGGGTCCGCACCCGCAGCGGCTCTTCCTCACCCGTTTCCGCTCCCGCGCTCTGCGTCGCCGCCGTCGGCAACGTTACCGGAGACATATAACGCTGCAGCTCGCTGCCCAACCGCTCGCGCAGTTGTTCGGCCGTGAGGTCGCGCTCAATCTTGCCGCCCACCGCCAGGCTGATTGCACCCGTCTCTTCGGAGACAATCACCGCGATCGCATCGGTCTCTTCTGTGATTCCAATGCCCGCCCGGTGACGCGTCCCCATCTGCGTCGACAGCACCGGATTCATTGACAGCGGCAAAAAGCACGCCGCCGCCGCCAGCCGGTCTTTTTGGATGATGACCGCCCCATCGTGCAGCGGAGCGCTCGGCCGGAAGATCGTGGCCAGCAAATCGTAGGAAAGCTTCGCATCCATGGCCACGCCGCTTTCGATATACGTGCGCAATCCAATTTCGCGCTCAATCACAATCAGCGCGCCGGTTTGATGTTGCGAAAATAAATTCGCCGCCAGCACAATGTCATCGTAGGAATCGCCGCCCACCGACGCCCCGCGCAGAAAACTCACCCGCCGGCCCACATCCGACAGCACATGCCGGATCTCGGCCTGAAATACCACGATCAGCGCGAACACCACATACGGCAGCAAACGGCTTACCAGCCAGTTCAAGGTGGCCAGCTCGCCGATTCGCGCCAGGTAAAACGCCACCGCCACCGCCGCCAGCCCCGCCAGCATCGGCGCCGCCCGCGTCCCCCGGATCATCGCCAGCACTTCGTAAAAGATCAACGCCACCAGCAGAATGTCGAGCACCGTAAACGACACTCTCCACCATGGCGCCAGCAGTTGCGTCACTCGATCTCCATCGCGGAATTCAGGACGTTCGAACCCTACATTCTAATGCACGATCCGAGATTCAACGGAAATAGCTAAGTACAGCTGCGCGGCCGCACGAGGGCAGGAATCAATGAGCGCGAACGCCTGGTTGCATCGACTAGCCGCACCATCTGGCCTTTATCGCAAAGATAGCCTACGATGCTGCTCTCGGAATCACGGGCACATGGAGTCTCGAGAAAACATCGGGAACAGTCCTGCAAGGTTGCCACAAGCTTGTTGCAGCTCGCCGGCAACGTTGTGCTACTGGTTCATAGTCTCGCTGATCGCCTGGGGAGTGCTGAGCCTCATCGGATTCTATTGGCGTCCTCTCCATGCGGCGCCAGCGGCTGCGTGTCTTTTCGCCATGGCCATTGGTTGCTTCGCCAACTGGCTGAGGAATCGCTCGTTTCACTGCACCATCACTGGCCCGCTATTTCTGGCCGGTGGCCTCGTGCTCTTGCTCTCAGCGATGCGCGTGATCCACGTCAACACCGCTTGGATTTGGCCATCCGTTCTCCTTGGCATCGGCATCGCGTTTCTGCTGGAGTGGCTGTATGCGAAGCGTTCCGCGCCATAGCTTGTAAGAATGATCGGCCGCAACGGATCAACGAGTGCAACGGAGCGGAAATCCGAAAGATATTTCCCCAAATCCTCCGCCCCAGAGGCGTAGAGTGCAGGAATCACATTTCAAGGACTGGTGCAATGACCTTCACGCCCGCAGGAGTATTCCGGCTTCCTGCATTTCGCATTATCCTGATCGCGGTAGCGCTGGCAGTGCCCGCGCGCGCAGAACCGCTCTCCCTGCAAGCTCTCGTCACCCCATCCACCGTGCTCTTGTCGAAGGACGGCCATCCCGTCACCTTCGCTCTTCACGGCTTCATCGAGTTCCAATCGCTCGCCGAAATGTTCTCCTATATCGATTCCCAAAATCAGCGCTGGAAATCGAATGCCGCAATCAATGATGCCGCAATCAATAAGACGCAAATCAATGAAGCCGAGCGCCAGGCCGCCATGCGGGACCTGCTGCGCCGGGGCGTTGAAAGCCGCGTCATCTCCATGGTGGATGAGCGTCCGCTGGAGACGCTGGTCACTCACACGCGCGAAGAACTGCAAACCGCGCTGGCGGCGGTGAAGGAACCGGTTCCCGCCGGATACGCCGACGCCTTCCTTGCCGTACAGGAAAAGTGGAAGCACTCGCTGAATTGCTGGAGCGCTTCCCCATCGATCTCTGCGCGAGTGCTCTCCAACTGGTATCCCATTTCAGAAGGCATACAGCTCTACGGCGCCACCTATGACTCAACCGAGCACTTCTGGCAGGCGGTCAAGTATCACCCGGACACCACGGTGGGTGAAGTGACCGCGTTGCTCTCGCTGCTCGAGAAGCGCGATTGGTCAACCTGGCTGGCGCGCTTGGATAACGATCCCAAAATCTACCTGCCCAACGCATACGCAGTCGAGTTCCTGCGCGCCAATCTTAAGCCTGAACATCTCCGGCAATTTCGCGAACAGTTGGCCAGCCACGGCTTGCGTCCTGACGAAAAGGCGCGAACCGCGCAACAGCGTGGCGAAAAACCATTCCGCTTCACCGCGCCTGAAGAAAAGGCCTTGTGGGGAGATCTCGCGGACACGTTTTACCTGGTCTATACTTTCTCCCCGCCCGATGATCCCATTCGCAAAACATTGGCCGAGCACCATTTTGACGCCATCTATCTTGACCAGAGAAAAATGGATTTCATCAGCCCTGAATTCCGATCCCTGATGCTGGAAATCTGGCATGTGAAATATCTGCAGATGGCGCGTTTCCGCGAGGTGATCTCGTCGATCCCGATGGAGATCCGCTTGGAGCACTTCCTGAATGACGGTGACTCTCCCGACATTCCGATCCCCATCTACGTCGGATACCTGAACCAGATTCGAGTCCTGGCCCGCGCGCCCAGGTAGCCCTACCGATTCCTGCACCATAGGCTTAATGAGCGAAATCGGCAGGCGGCAGATCCTCAGCCCGCTTCCTGTGTGCGCCGTTTCAAATGGGGGTGCCCAATCCTTCGCGTTATTTGCGAAGGGTGGGAACCACGGACCCCAACCACCATAGCTCGCCCGTAAACGGCGCGATTCATCAAGTCAACGAAGCAACCACCTCGCATGCCGCGCTTACCGTTCCTTGCGATTGTGCCTGGCGGGGTCACCCTCTGCGGATGTTTTTTCCACCACCGCCCGAATCTCGCCCCGCGCCACCCGCGCGCTGATCTCATCTCCACTCTTCACCTGCGCCGCATCCTTTATTAGCTGCCCCGCTCCGTCAAACACCAGCGCGTATCCGCGCTCCAGAATCGCCAGCGGCGAAAGCGCCTCCAGCGCCCGCCCCATACGTTCGATCCGAACCTTATGCAGCAGCAACTGATTCCGCATCGCCGCCCCCAGCGCCGCCGTCCCCGCCTCCAACTCCGCCCGAATTCCTCCAAGCAGTCTCCGCAAATCGTAATGCCGCACGGCGGCCGCAACCGTTTCCAGCCGCCGCCGTAGACGTTCCAGCGCTTGCCCTTCGCCGCGCTCCAGCCGGAACGTCAAATCATCCAGCCTCTGCTGCCGCCGCCGGATCAAGTCCATCATGCGCGCGAATGCCCCATCCTGCGCCCGTTCCATCAGCGCATGGCGAGCCTCCAGCAGCCTCCGCTCCATTGCCCGTACCAGCCGCTCCCGCGCCGCCTCCGCCTGATTCTCCACTTCCACCCGGGAACGGATCACCAGCTCCGCCGCCGCCGAAGGCGTGGGCGCCCGCAGGTCGGCAACAAAATCCACGATCGTGAAATCGGTCTCGTGCCCTACCGCCGAAATCACCGGAATCTCCGACGCCGCTACCACCCGCGCCAGCCCTTCGTCATTGAACGCCGCCAAATCCTCCGCCGACCCTCCTCCGCGCCCCACGATAATCACTTCCACGCTGCGGCTCGCGTCTCCCCGGCACTCATTGAAATACCGCACTCCACTCGCCACTTCAGCCGCCGCCGCGTCGCCCTGCACCTGCGCCGCAAAAATCACCACATTCAACGTGTGATGCCTTCTCTGCAAAATATTCAGGATGTCGCGCAGCGCCGCCGCTTGCGGAGAAGTCACCACTCCAATCCGCGCCGGCAGCGCCGGAATCGCCTTCTTCCGTTCCGCCGCAAACAATCCCTCCGCTTCCAGCTTCGCCTTCAGTTGCTCAAAGGCAACCTGCAACCCTCCCGCGCCCTTCGGTTCAATGTATTCCGCCGCAATCTGCAGCTCGCCGCGGTCTTCGTAAATTGTGACTCGCCCGCGCACGATCACCTGCATCCCATCCGCCGGACGAAATCGCAGCAGCCGCGCCTTCGAACTGAACATCACCACCCGGATCTGCGCATTCCCATCTTTCAGCGTGAAATAAAGATGCCCGGAATCCGGCGCGCGAAAATTCGAAATCTCACCTTCAACCCACGCGTCGGAATACTCCCGCTCCACGTGCGTGCGCACCGCCGCCACCAGGGCGCGCACCGTCCACACCCGCCGCTCCGGCGGCTGAAACCTGAAGCCGAGTTGATCGGTCAGCGACATAAGTTCAGATGAAAAAGTTCAAACGCGAAACGCTTTTCCGATGCTCTCGTCTGGCCCTCCCATTTCGCGCCAATCAATGATAGCGGGCGCGCCCGCTCAGCGCCGCCACCGGCTCACTACATACAGCAAAATAGAAAGCACGATGCTCAACAGGATCGAAGTCATCACCGGAAAATACACCGTCGTGTTCTTCCCGCGATACACAAAATCCCCCGGCAGCCGCCCCAGCGGAAAATGCATGCGCCCCAGCAAAATCAACGCCAGGCCGGCGATAATCAGCGATATCCCCGCCAGCACCAGCCATTTGCCCAGCTCCATCGATTCCATCCCTCGATCGCTATCCAGTTCTCGTTCTCAGAATACCAATCCCCGGGCTTCCAGACTGGCAAAGCTCTGCCCTGAAAAGCTCTGCTTTGAAAAGCTCTGCCCTGAAAAGTTCGGCCTGAAACGTCCTGCCTGAAACGTCCCGCCCACAATGTTCTTCTCGCCCTGGTGCTACAATTCGGCCGCATGAAACCCCGCGCGCTCTTTCTTTGGCTCGCCCTTGGTCTCGCCGTCGCACTGCTCTCCGCCCAGGCTGCCGCGCCCGAAGTCGAAATCACCAATGAGCCGCACCATCACCTCACCCTCGAAAACAAATCCGTGCGCGTCTTCAACGTCGAAGTCGACCCGCAGTCTGAGACCCTGATGCACTGGCATCGCCACGACTACATTTACGTTACCCTGGGCCCCACCGAAATCATCAACATCGTTAAAGACAAGCCGCCCGTCACCGTCACTTTGCAGGACGGCGAAACTCGCTTCTCTCCCGCCACCTTCGCCCACATCGCCCGCAACTCAACCGCGCAGCCCTTTCGCAACGTCACCATCGAAATCCTCGAAGACCAGTCCCTGCGCAACGCCGCCTCGCACTGGGACCCCAAAAAAGATGAAGACCGCGGCCTCGAAACCTTCCCCGGAGGCACGCAACAAATCCTCTTCGTCAAAGACGCGATCCGCGCCTCCGAATTCGAACTCCAGCCCGGAGCTGCAGTCCCCGGCGGCTCTCACGCCCGCCCTATGCTGCTCGTCGCTGTCACCGACTCAAGTCTCTTCACCACCGATCCTCGCTCGCACGACTCCACTCCCATCCCCTCTCCTACTCACTTCAAGACCGGCGAGTCCGCCTGGCTCCCCCTCGGATTTCGCCAGCCCATCGTCAACGCCAGCCATAACCCAGCGAAATTCGTAACCCTGGAGTTCCCATAAATGTGGGGTTGGCACAAGCCGTGTGGGGACGGGCGCCCTCGCCCGTCCAGTCGAGCGAAGCTCGATTCGTTTCTCTCCCCAAGTTTCAGCAAGTTTTACCGTGACGCCAAGAGCCCGTGAACCCCCCGCATCAACTTCGTAAACTTTCTCTTGCACTTCCGCCCATTCATCTGCTATAAACAATTCACCGAGAGCATACGTGTGGCTGGCCGGTCGTTTTTGTTGCAACTCTCGGGCTTGTCCGGCATCTAATGTTCTAAGAGAGCAATTAAGTTCAGTTCTCAATCGTCCCGGCCACGGGACTTCATTCGGGAAGCAAGCATTTCCGAAGGGTACCTTCAAAGCAAGGAACCTCCAAGCGTAAGATCTTTTCTCAATTTTTTGTCTTCCGTCCTGCCATGCGCAAAAATGCATGCGCCGAATCTGGCGTCATCAAGACGGAAGGCCATACGGTTGCGCGTGTCTGAGCGCCGCGAAAGCGACCCAGCCTTATCGGCGATTGTCATCCCGAATAGGCGGTGTCATCCCGAGCCAAGCGAGGGATCATGGTTTTTGCCGGCCGCTCTCCTGCTCCCGCCCCAAGGCAACTTCCCGATGTGGAAATCATCTGGAAATCCTGTGGGACCGGGCGATTGACAGGATCTTCCGCCGCACCGTATGTTTGTAGGGTTTCGAGGACAGTCGGTTTCGCTCCTGTGGGCTTACTTAATAAGTTCGCCCACAAAGAAGATTCCGCCTGGACTGAATTCGCGCCGCTCCGGCGGACCGCGATTCGGTCTTTGACAACTAGGTTGAACGTGCCAGTCGTGAGAAACGGATTCGGGCATTAGTCCGAGCGATCTCACAAGATAGACCACCGTGAACTTTGCTTCTCTTCGCAAGAAGTCGAAGCCAAGGCTGAACGGTGGCGCCATCCGCGCTGTTGAAACCAGAGCCGCTTTTGCAGGCGGAATTGGATGCGTGCGATGGCAGTCTGCCAACTACCCGTCGGCAGACATCAGGTTTCAAACGAGAGTTTGATCCTGGCTCAGAATCAACGCTGGCGGCGTGCCTAACACATGCAAGTCGAACGAGAAAGGGGAGCAATCCCTGAGTAAAGTGGCGACCGGGTGAGTAACACGTGACTAACCTACCCTCGAGTGTGGAATAACATCGGGAAACCGATGCTAATACCGCATAACATCGCAAGATCAAAGGAGCAATCCGCTTGAGGAGGGGGTCGCGGCTGATTAGCTAGTTGGCGGGGTAACGGCCCACCAAGGCGAAGATCGGTAGCCGGCCTGAGAGGGCGCACGGCCACACTGGAACTGAAACACGGTCCAGACTCCTACGGGAGGCAGCAGTGGGGAATTTTGCGCAATGGGGGAA
>CAVWMB010000006.1:0-2807500 GCA_963756015.1 uncultured Acidobacteriota bacterium | reverse complement strand
CTCCCTCGTTTCACTCGGGATGACAAGGAATGGGGGAGGCGTTGAAGGAAGATGAGGTCGTCCAAGCGTGCGATGAGCAGGATTTAAAGGCCCATAGAATTTGAGCGGCGTGTTTGCGTTCCAAGCTAAAGGCCAATAGCCAATAGCCAAAAGCGCAAGTGCAACGAGCAAATTTTGTGGTCAAGCTACTAAGGGCGCATGGTGGATGCCTTGGCAGAAGCAGGCGATGAAGGACGTGGCAAGCTGCGATAAGCTTCGGGGAGCCGCAAGCAGGCATTGATCCGGAGATTTCCGAATGGGGAAACCCACGGGAGTGAACCTCCCGTACGGCGTGATGAATCCATAGTCACGCACGAGCGAACCCTGGGAAGTGAACCATCTCAGTACCAGGAGGAAAAGAAAGAAACCTCGATTGCGAGAGTAGTGGCGAGCGAAATCGCAACAGCCTAAACCGGTTAGACCTTCGGGTTCAACCGGGGTTGTAGGGTCTCGAACAGTAGAGTTACCAATCCAGTCGTTAGCCGAAGCCCTCTGGAAAGAGGGGCCATAGAGTGTGATAGCCACGTAGGTGAAAACGAACTGGACTCGAACGAGATACCTGAGTACCGCGGAGCACGAGAAACTTTGCGGGAAGCTACGGGGACCATCCCGTAAGGCTAAATACTAGCTTCTGACCGATAGTGAACCAGTACCGTGAGGGAAAGGCGAAAAGAACCCCTGCGAGGGGAGTGAAATAGTACCTGAAACCGTGTGCCTACAAACGGTGGGAGGACCATGCCCCGCTCTTTGTGAAGTCCAGCGATTGTCATCCTGAGCAAGCGTTTTTTGCGCAGCGAAGGATCTGGGCGAGCCGCGCGAAGCGTCGCGTTGTTTGCGACGCGTAAATCGCGCGTTTGGCTCGCTTCCGTATTCGCATGGACTTTAGAAAGAGCGGGGAAAGTCTGACCGCGTGCCTATTGCATAATGAGCCGGCTAGTTATTCTTGTCAGCAAGGTTAAGCGAAAGCGAGCCGCAGCGAAAGCGAGTCCGAATAGGGCGAATCAGTTGGCAGGAATAGACGCGAAGCGGGATGATCTACCCTTGGCCAGGCTGAAAGTGGGGTAACACCCACTGGAGGGCCGAACGGGTGTTTGTTGAAAAAAGCTCCGATGAGCTGAGGGTAGGGGTGAAAGGCTAATCAAATTCCGTGATTGCTCGTTCTCTCCGAAATAGCTTTAGGGCTAGCCTCGTATGATTTGTCGTGGTGGTAGAGAACTGAATGGACTATGGGGCTTTCCAGCTTACAGAATCCAATCAAACTTCGAATGCCATAGAACAACCAATACGGGAGTCAGACGGCGGGGGCTAAGCTTCGTCGTCGAGAGGAAAACAGTCCAGACCGCCTGCTAAGGTCCCAAAATACAAGTTAAGTGGGAAAGGAAGTCGGAACGCCCAGACAGCCAGGAGGTTGGCTTAGAAGCAGCCATCCTTTAAAGAAAGCGTAATAGCTCACTGGTCAAGCGGTCCGGTGCCGACAATTTAACGGGGCTTAAACTTGTTACCGAAGCAACGGATGCACACCTTCACCGGTGTGCGTGGTAGGAGAGCATTCTCAACAGTTTGAAGGTAGACCGAAAGGACTGCTGGACGGTTGAGAAGAGACCCTGCCGGCATAAGTAGCGATAACGGAGGTGGGAACCCTCCGCACCGAAAGTCTAAGGTTTCCTGAGAAAGGTTAATCCGCTCAGGGTCAGGCGGTCCCTAAGGCGAGGCCGAAAGGCGTAGCCGATGGACATCCGGTTAATATTCCGGACCTCCCTTGTTTTCGTTATCACGATGGGGTGACGCAGGAGGATAAGCAGGCCGTTCTATGGCTATAACGGTCGATGCGCGTAAGGTGTCTTCGATAGGTAAATCCGTTGAAGAGCTATCACTGAGGCGCAAAGCAGTACTCCGTATGGAGGAAAGCTGCCGATTCCACGCTGCCAAGAAAAACCTCTAAGGAGAACATAAGGGAACCGTACCTCAAACCGACACAGGTAGACGAGGAGAATATCCAAAGGTGCTCGTGAGAACAGTTGGTAAGGAACTCGGCAATATAACCCCGTAACTTCGGGAGAAGGGGTGCCCCGGTAGAGTTCGAATTTAATTATTCAAAGCTCGAGGGGGCCGCAGCGAAATGCGCACTGCGACTGTTTAACAAAAACACAGGTCTCTGCAAAGTCGAAAACGACGTATAGGGGCTGACGCCTGCCCGGTGCCGGAAGGTTAAAGGGAGAGGTCAACCGCAAGGTGAAGCTTCGAACTGAAGCCCCGGTGAACGGCGGCCGTAACTATAACGGTCCTAAGGTAGCGAAATTCCTTGTCGGGTAAGTTCCGACCTGCACGAATGGCGTAACGAAAGTGCGACTGTCTTGCCGACTGACACGGCGAACTTGTAGTGCCGGTGAAGATGCCGGTTGCCCGCAACTAGACGGAAAGACCCCGTGCACCTTTACTATACCTTTAGTATGAACTATGGCCCTTGCTGCGCAGGATAGGTGGGAGGCTTTGATTCCAGGCTCTCGGGCTTGGAGGAGCCAACGGTGAGATACCACCCTGCGAGATCTGTGGTTCTAACTTAGTCCCGTTACCCGGGACAAGGACACACTAAGGCGGGTAGTTTGACTGGGGCGGTCGCCTCCTAAACGGTAACGGAGGCGCGCGAAGCTACGCTCAGGCTGTTTGGAAATCAGCCGTTGAATGCAAAAGTATAAGCGTGGTTGACTGCGAGACCTACAAGTCGAGCAGGTACGAAAGTAGGCTTTAGTGATCCGGTGGTTCTGCATGGAAGGGCCATCGCTCAACGGATAAAAGGTACGCCGGGGATAACAGGCTGATCGGAGCCAAGAGTTCATATCGACGCTCCGGTTTGGCACCTCGATGTCGGCTCATCGCATCCTGGAGCTGTAGAAGGTTCCAAGGGTTAGGCTGTTCGCCTATTAAAGCGGTACGTGAGCTGGGTTCAGAACGTCGCGAGACAGTTCGGTCCCTATCTGTTGTGGGCGCAGGAGATTTGAGAGGACCTGTCCTTAGTACGAGAGGACCGGGATGGACGAACCTCTTGTGTTCGAGCTGTCATGCCAATGGCACCGCTCGGTAGCGAAGTTCGGTAGTGATAACCGCTGAATGCATATAAGCGGGAAGCACTCCTCAAGATGAGATCTCCCAACCCGTAAGGGATAAGAAGGGCCCAGGAAGACTACCTGGTTGATAGGCTGGAGGTGGAAGTGCAGCAATGCATGTAGCTTACCAGTACTAATCGCCCGTTCGGCTTGACCATAAAATTTACTCGGTGCAGAAAACAGTTGCCAGTACCCAGTTGCTTGTACTCGGTCCGAACCTGGACAGGTACAAGCGATGTTGTAATTTGATCGTCAGAAACTGGGCGAATTCGAAACAACACTGACAGCTGTTGCGCCGATGCTTTTTAAGGAAGCAATGCCGATGTAACGTGGTTGAAATCGGAAGTAAGCTGAAGTTAGCTTAAGAAGAGGAAAGTAAGCCACACCCAATCTATTCAGTTGTGAGGCATCGCCCTCACGATCTTTGAAATCAAGTTTTCGGCACGAACGGGTAGGGCACGGCTTCAGCCGTGCCACAAAAAGGCTCCTCTTGACCTCGGCTTTAGCCGCTGAGGGCCAACGCTTCGATGCTGAAACAAAATTCGTCGCTCACAAGCGACACCGAAATGGCGTAGAGACCCTTCGCACAAAACGCTCAGGGTTTCGGCAGCAGGCTCCCAATCGCCGCTTATCAGCGGCTCATTCACGCCTGCTATATGCCTCAAGTTGTCGGTGATCTTACCGCGGGGGATCCACCCGTTCCCATCCCGAACACGGAAGTTAAGCCCCGCTGGGCCGATGGTACTGCACGCGCCAAGTGTGTGGGAGCGTAGGTCGTTGCCGGCATTAATAAAGGCCGCATTCAGAAATGAGTGCGGCCTTTTCCTTTTGCGATCGTGACGAGGGAGATCCTTCGCGAAGGACGCTCAGGATTTCGGCAGCAGGCTTCCAATCGCCGCCTCATCGGCGGCTCATTCACGCCTGCTAAGCGCCTCAAGTTGAGCCCCGCTGGGCCGATGGTACTGCACGCGCCAAGTGTGTGGGAGCCCGTTCGAGGGGCTGCTTAGCAGAGAACGCTCAGGATTTCGGCGCGCGGCTTGGACGCCGCGCAAACGCCTCAAGTTGCCGGCATTAATAAAGGCTATCAACAGAAATGTTGGTAGCCTTGTCCTTTTGCGATCGTGGCGTGGGATATCCTTCGCAAAGGACGCTCAGGATTTCGGCAGCAGGCTCCCAATCGCCGCCTCATCGGCGGCTCATTCACGCCTGCTAAGCGCCTCAACTTGCGTCACCACTCGATTCGGTGGTTGCCTGCTACTAAGTCGAAATGACGGTCACGGCTCAGCAGCGGAAGCGAGTGCTGGCGGCAGAGGGCGGCAATCCACAGATCGTTGGTGGGAATCGGTTTACCCTTCCGCTTTAGTTCGACGGTGATCTCGGCGTAATATTGCGCGGTTGGTTCGGTGATATCCAGCACGAAGCAGTCCTGGAGCAGACCGGTGAGCCAGCCTTCATAGCTGGCGCGGTTTCGTGACTGCGCGATTCCGTAGCGATATTCACCCAGAACAATCACCGGGATCGAGACCTGATCGGCGCGGGCGAGAATGGCAATGATCGCCGGATCATCGTTTGCCGCGGCGGACAAAGCGTTGGTATCGAGAATCATTACTTAAAAATCAGCGCCAGAGTTCGCGATCAATCTGCTCGAAGGCTTGCTCCACGCGCTTTTCGATACGCTTTCTCTCTTTATCTTTATGAAGATGTTTGAATGTTCCGAGATGTTTCATCCAGGGCTTTTCCTGAGATGTTGCTTTCAATTTTTCCTGGACCGCCTCGGTGACCAGCTGGCGGAGAGGAATACCGCGTTCGGCGGCAACCGACTTGGCGCGGCGGAACAGGAAATCGGGAATCTCGAGGGTTGTTTTCACCGTACCCATATTACCATATTTATGGGATTCGGAAGGACGCAGCCCACCATCGAAAGCCTGGGCCACCCGCCCATCCATGCGCCGCCAGCGGCCTAGGCTGCCCCAATCGTCGTGAAGTTCGACGAGTGGGCACCACAACGCTCGAAGCCACGGGCTGGCTCGTGCGCCGTGGTCGGAACTCCCACGTCTCGCAAAAGCGGCGAGACATGGGGCACCCGGCTTTATTGGCACGAGTGAAACTCGTGCACTGCCCGGTTCTGTCGCGGTGCATTGCATTTAGGAAACTGCAGATTTCCACGTGGGGAGTGGTCATGTGACCTTTACTTGGGAATGGAATGCTTGAATACTGGGAGTTTGTCATTACTGGTCGAGAAACAGGTTCTTTTGGTTAAGCTCAGGGAGGGCTCTGGCTGGCCTGGAGGCCGGTGCGGGATGACAATCCGAGGATGGGGGCGTGATGATTGAGGATGGGGTCGTGGATGTGGTTGGGATCGAGGATGTGATTTCGTTGTTTGGGGTGGGGGAACGGTCAAGGTCTAAATCAAGTTCAAAAGCAGCGGGCGAGTCGCCCGCTTCCACACGAGCGGAGGCAACTTCAAGAGCGGCAGGTGAGTCGCCCGCTTCCACACGAGCGGAGGCAACTTCAAGAGCGGCAGGTGAGTCGCCCGCTTCCACACGAGCGGAGGCAAGTTCAAGAGCGGCAGGTGAGTCGTCCGCTTCCACACGGGCGGAGGCAAGTTCAA
This sequence comes from uncultured Acidobacteriota bacterium, assembly GCA_963756015.1. Lineage (GTDB taxonomy): Bacteria > Acidobacteriota > Terriglobia > Terriglobales > Acidobacteriaceae > Sulfotelmatobacter. Next base: position 2,801,746 of record CAVWMB010000006.1, on the reverse strand, counting down.
GAGCGGCAAGCAAGTCTCCTGCTTCCACACGGGCGGAGGCAAGTTCAAAAGCAGCGGGCGAGTCGCCCGCTTCCACACGCTCCACACGGGGGTTGACTTGCAAGCAGCTGGGGGAGATTGCGGAGGCGGACTTTGTGGCTAAGGCGGTGGGGATGGGATTTGTGGTGGCGAAGCCGTGGGGGGATAGCAATCCCTATGACTTTATTGTGAATGAGCGGAGAAATTTCTGGCGGGTGCAGGTGAAGTCGGCGCACGTGGTGGGGAAAGATGGGACTTGCAGTTTTCGGGCGCACGATGGGGAGTTGAGATCGTATAGCGCGGAGGATATTGATGCGCTGGTGGCGTATGCCAGGCCAGAACGGGCTTGGTATGTGTTTCCGGTGAGGGTGGTGGAGGATTTGAAGTCGCTGAAACTTTATCCGGGGAGTCGAGGAAAACGGTCGAAGTATGAGAAGTGGAGGGAGGCGTGGGAAGTGTTGCGCAGAGTGGTGCGGAGGGCTCGGCCGAAGTGAGGGACGTGGGGCCGCTTTGGAGAGGGAGTCAGAATCCCCACTTCTCGCATAGGGCGAGAGAAATGGGGCGCCCGGCCGAGGGGAATTCCTACTCCATGTGCAGGAGCGCGGCCATGGTTTCGACGCCATCCCACAGATTTTGCAGGCGAAGGTTTTCGTTGGCGGCGTGCTGGTTGTCATCGTAATTGGCGATGGGGACGGTGACGGTGCGGGTTTGGGCGGCACGCTCCATTGCGCCCAGCGGAACACTTCCGCCCATGGTGGGCAGAAGCACCACCGGGCCGCGCGCGCTCTCGACGGCTCGAATGATTTCCTGGGCGATGGGCAAGTCCATGGGAGTGCGCACCGCGTTGTAGCCGGCGGGATCGCGGACGACCAGCGCGACTTGGGGATGGGCCAGCAGGGTTTCGCGCGTGGGCTCGCTCTCGACGATGAAATATCCGCGTGACTGGATATAGTCCGCGACGCGCTGCTGCTGCTCGTGCCAATCGATGCCGACGACCAGCCGCAAGTCAAGATCGGCGGTGGCGGTGGGCGGGATTACATTGGCGGAGTGGGCTCCGGTCTGGCCGGAAGAAAAGCCATTAATATTCAACGAAGGCTGATTGATGAGCGCGAGCAGATGGGCGCCGGAGCCTTCGACGTGGCCGAGCCAGAAAGCGTCCATGAGCATGCGGTCGTTGAACGGCGCGTGGGCCAGCGCGTCCTTCTCGGCGGGCGAGAGCGGCGCGATGCCGTCATAGAAATGCGGAATCAGGACGTGACCGTTTTCATCCTTCATTCCGGCAAGCAACTGAGCGAGCATCATCGCCGGATTGGGAGCCCAATTCCCGTAGTGACCGCTGTGCAAGCCGTGATGCGGACCGTAGATGGTGATCTCCAGGTGAGCGTCGCCGCGGGCTCCGAAGACGACGGTTTGTCTGCCGCTCTGATCGACTGGACCGTCGCAGACCAGCCATACGTCGCCGTGGACGAGGTCGCGGTTGGCAGCGAGGATCTGCTCGAGGTGCGGTGATCCGGCCTCTTCCTCGCCCTCCCACACAAAGCGAATATTTGCCTGCAGAGGAATGTTGGCGGCTCTGAGGGCATCGAGCGCGGTGAGTTGGGCGAAGATGGCAGCCTTGTCGTCGCCGGCCGAGCGGGCATAGATGCGCTGCGCTCCATCCACTTCGCGAATCAGGGGAGTGAAAGGCGAACCTGAGTCCCACTCCGAGGGAGTGACCGGCTGTCCGTCGTAGTGGGCATAGAAGACGATGGTATGCCGGGCGCCGGGGGTATTGATTTGCCCGAATACGACTGAAGGCGCGCCCGGAAGCGAGAGCAAGCGGGCCTCGACGCCTCGGCGCTTGAGCAGGTCGAGAAGCAAGTCGGCGTTGCGCTTCAGGTTGGCAGGATCGGCGGCGACGTTCGGTATCGAGAGGAATTCGGTGAAGCGCCGCAGGAGCTCGGGCTGATGCGCCGTGGTGTATTGGCGCGCAGCCTCGGCTGGGGTTTGCGCGGCCAGCGCCGGCGTGAGCCACAGAAGGAGCAAACATAAGCGGGAAAGTCTGGCTCTGGAAATCATGGCCACACTATACATTTTCTTTGTTCTCGGTTGTTTATTTGCCAAACCTTCCGGTAAGGGTCAAAACCGGCGGGGGCGTCCGCCGCGCGTGAGTCTAGTTCAATACAATTGCGATATCAGGGAGGGTTTCGATGAGTAAGGTTCGAGTGGCGGCATTTTCGATATCGATTGATGGATTCGGCGCTGGGCCGCGGCAGGATGTGAACAATCCCCTTGGGGTTCGCGGGCTCGAATTGCATGCGTGGTTTCTAGAGACGAAGGCGTTCAAGAAGATGCACGGTCAAGAGGGGGGCGGGGTGGGTATCGACAACGATTTTGCCGCGCGTTCTTTTGAGAACGTGGGGGCCTGGATTTTGGGACGCAATATGTTCGGGCCAGTTCGGGGCGCGTGGAAAGACGATTCCTGGAAAGGCTGGTGGGGCAACAATCCTCCGTACCATACTCCGGTATTCGTGCTCACGCATCACGCGCGTGCTGCGCTCGCGATGGAAGGCGGCACGACATTTCACTTCGTTACAGACGGGCTGGAGTCTGCGTTGAAGCAAGCCCGAGCCGCGGCCAAGGGCAAGGACGTTCGAATTGGCGGCGGGGTTTCGGTGATTCGCCAGTATCTGATCGCCGGCGATATCGATGAAATGCACTTGGCGATGTCACCGGTGTTATTGGGCGAAGGAGAGAATTTGTTCCAGGGAATCAATTTTTCGCAACTTGGGTTCAGTCCGCACGAAGTTGTCCGCGGAGAAAATGCAACTCATGTTCTTATTAAGAAGTGATCGAGGTTCCGATTTCAAATTCGGAGATGGTTTGGGGCGGGAGTCAAAAACCCCAGTTATCGCCAAGGATGCGAGAAATGTGGCACCCAGCCCCGAGGTGCTAGGACGTCGGTTACCTGCTCTTACGATGAGAACCTACTTAGAATTAAGGGGTCAATCGAGTTACAAGAGGAGGCTAACATGGCCGCTGGTGCTGCACCCGCTCCCGAAAACAAGCTGGAGACAAAAGCCGAGACTGCGGAAGGATCGCAGGCAAAACCCGCTACGCTGATACAGCGGATCGAGCGCAAGCTGATTGAGATTTTTCAAGGGCGCGACGAATATCTCGGCTGGCGACAGTAATCCCCGAAGTGATTCCAAACTGAGTTTCCGCAGATTATTGTTTCAACCCCTCACTTATTCTGCAGGTTCAGGACCGCTCCGGCGATCTGATCCAAGGGCATAACCACGTCGACAGCGCCGCGGGAGATGGCTTCCTTGGGCATGCCGAAGACGACGCAGGTGGCTTCGTCCTGCGCGATGGTGGCAGCGCCGGCTTGCTTCATCTCGCACAGGCCCTCGGCGCCATCGTCGCCCATGCCGGTCATGATCACGCCGACGGACTTGGGTCCGGCAGACATTGCCACCGAGCGAAAAAGCACATCGACGCTGGGCCGATGACGTGAAACCAAAGGGCCGTCGATAATCTGTACGACAAATTCCTCGCCGCAGCGGTTGACCAGCATATGGCGGTTGCCGGGAGCAATCAGGGCGCGCCCGGTACGCAGGCGGTCGCCGTCGCGGGCCTCCGCGACTTCGATGCCGCACTCTTTGTTCAAGCGCTCGGCGAAGGCTCGGGTGAAAACTTCGGGCATATGCTGCACGATGACCACGGGCGGACAATCGGTGGGCAGGCCTGCCAGAAAAAGGCGAAGGGCCTCGGTTCCACCGGTGGAAGCGCCGACGGCAATTACGGTGTTGGGGGTTGCGGCATGGAGAGATTTATTTTTCCGCAGAACGGCATCGGCGGTAAGGCGAGCAGCGGGAGTCAAGGGGCGAGGCTTGATCTGCGCTTGAGAGGCGCTCCAGACGGCATCGAGCAGGGTGACAGCCGATTCGTGGAGGAAGTCGCGCACGCCAACCTTGGGCTTGGTGATGACGTCGACTGCGCCCTCTTCGAGAGCGCGCAAGGCGAGTTCGGTGCCGCGAGCGGCCAGGCCAGAGCAGACGACGACGGGCGTGGGCATTTCCGACATGATTTTGCGGATGAAGGTGAGGCCGTCCATGCGGGGCATCTCCAGGTCGGTGATGACCACATCGGGCGGCTCTTTTTGCATTTTTGCCCAGGCAATCAGGGGATCGGCGGCAGCCTTGACGTTAATGCGGCGATCGGTCGACATGATGCCCAGCATCACCTGGCGCACCATCGCGGAGTCATCGACGACGAGAACCTGTAAGCCGCTTCCGTTGATTGGTGGCACGGATTGTATGGATCCTCCTAAGATAATTTGGCGTCGTGAAACGGAGAAGACTGAAGAGATCTGCTTTTAATTTTCACGTCCTGATGTAAATGGTTGGCTCGAGACTTCGTAAGTGAGCGCTGGTGCTGTTCAGGTTTTCGGCGTGGCCCACGAACAACAAACCGTTGGCGATGAGATGACGGAGAAGGTTTTCGACTGCGCGTTGCTTCGAGGCGGCGTCGAAATAGATGAGAACGTTGCGACAAAAAATGGCGTCGAATGGGCCTTCCGCCAGATTGACTTCATCATTCAGATTCAATCTTCGAAAGTCGATCATCTGCTGGATTTCGATTTTTACTTTCATCTCGCCTTCGCGCTCGGCCTTTCCGCGCAACATAAATGTGTGAAGCAAGTCTTTGGGCAACTCGGCGGCGCGCGCGATGGGGTAAATGCCCTGGCGAGCCTTCTCGAGCACGCGGTTGGAGATATCGGTGGCCAGAAGGCGGACGTCCCAACCTTGCTCTAAGGGAAGGCGCCTGGCCAATAACATTGCTAACGTGTAGGGCTCTTCTCCTGAAGAACATCCGGCGCTCCAGATGCGGATTCGCCGGGGACGCAGGCTGCGCTCGGCCTCCAGTTGCCATCGGGAGACGACGGATTGCACGAGAAATTCGAATTGCCTGGGCTCGCGGAAGAAGCGGGTTTCGTTGGTGGTGATAGCGTCGATCATGCGGGCGCGTTCCTCGAGCTGATCGGGCTCGGAAACGCAATCGTAGTAGGTTTTCAGGGAAGTGATTCCGAGGGCGCGCAGACGGCGGAAGAGGCGGCCGCAGAGCAGAGCGGTCTTTGAATTTCCCAGCCAGATCCCGGTTTCGGCGTAGATGAGTTTCTGGAATTTTTGGAAAAGAGCAGGGCTGACGGAAAGGTAGGGAGGCTGTTCAAGGGACGAATCCGCGAAGGGCGAGATGACGGAATCTTCGCCCGCTGCTGTTTCAGCGGACACGTTTACGCCCCTGCCCCGAAGTGCGAGCGCTTGGCCGGGGCGTCTTTTTCTTCCGAGCCGTTTTCTTTGGAATCGTTTTCTTTTGAGTCGTTTGCTTTGGGATTGTTTGCTTTTGAATCAGTCTCGGCGGCAATCGATTCCGTGACCGCGATGACTTCGTCGGCGGAGAGTACTTTGTCGATGTCGAGAATCAGGCAAAACTTTTTGCCGATCGCTCCCATGCCCAGCAGATATTCGGTTTTGACGCGAGTGCCGAAGGGCGGAGTCTTTTCGATTTCGTCGGCGGAAAGATCGATCACCTGGCTGACGGCGTCGGCCAGGATGCCCATGGTCAAATTCTCTCCCTGGAACATTGCATCGGTGATGATGACACAAGAGAACTTAGATATGCGGCTCGGAGGCGTTCCGAACTTTATGGCAAGGTCAACGACGGGAATCACCCGGCCGCGCAGATTGGTGACACCGGCGATCCATTGCGGAGTGTTGGGCACGGTGGTGACAACTTCGTACTCGATAATCTCTCTGACCTTCACAATGCTGATGGCATACTCTTCGCCGGCAGTGAAGAAGGTGAGATACTGCACCCGGTTCAGAGGGAGTTGATTTGTTTCCTGACTCGAAGCTCCCATAATTTCGGTTCCTCACATTTCGATCTGTGCCTGAAACAGCGTTTCGGTGGCGCAGCTTGCGTTGGCTGCGCCGCGCGGCAATCTTTTCTTAGAACGGAGAGAAATTTGCTTCTTCCTCCAGCGAGCGATTGGCCGGCTGATTATGACGCTGCGATGCGTGGTTGCTTTTGAACGATGGATTCAATGACATGCTCAAGCGCTGCTGGCCATCCCCGCGACGAGCAGCCTGTTCGCCGGCGACGCGGAAGAAAGTCATGAGCTGCTGCAGTTGCTCGGACTGAGCGGCCAATTCTTCGGCGGTGCTGGACAGTTCTTCCGCAGAAGAAGCGTTGCGTTGCGTGACCGTGTCGACCTGGGCCATGGCCTTGTTGATTTGGGTTACTCCACCGGATTGCTCGGTGGAGGCGGCGGCAACATCCTGAACCAGGTCCGCAGTTTTCTTGATGGAGGGGACGAGGTCAGAGAGCAGCCGGCCAGACCGTTCGGCCACGCTGACACTTTTTGCAGCGAGGCCACCGATTTCCTGCGCGGCCAACTGGCTGCGCTCGGCCAACTTTCGAACTTCAACGGCAACCACGGCGAAGCCGCGACCCTGATCGCCGGCGCGGGCGGCTTCGATGGCGGCGTTGAGCGCGAGGAGGTTGGTTTGGTAGGCAATCTCTTCAATCACGGAAGTCTTGGCCGCGATTTGCTTCATGGCGTCCACGGTCTCTTTCACGGCATTGCCGCTTTCTTCCGCGGCGAGAGCACCCTTGGCGGCAGCCTGCTCCACTTGCCGGCTGTTGTCGGCGTTCTGGGTGATGGATGCGTTCATCTGCTCGAGGCTGGAGCTCATCTCTTCGACCGAAGCCGCTTGCTCGCTGGTTCCCTGCGACAAACTTTGCGAGGAGGAAGAGACTTGCTGGGCGGCGGAAGCGACCGCGGCCGAGCCCTCGCGCACGTCGCGGATGATGCCGGAAAGTTTGTGGCTCATTTCATGCATGGCCTGCTGCAGCTGGCCGGTTTCGGATTGGTTGGTGACGAGTATTTCTCTGGTCAAATCACCGGCGGCGATACGCTCCGCATGCAGGACCGCTTGTTGGATGGGACCTGTGATGCTTTTGGTGACGCTGATGGCGACGAGGGGTGTGCCAACTAAAGTGATGATCAGAAGCAACAATCCAATTCTGTAACCGATCGCGAATGCGTCCTGGCTTTCCTTCATACTTTGCTGCATGGCGGCGGTCTGAAGATCAATGAACCTGGTCCAGGTGGCGCGATACTTGTCGAGCGCCGGAATTACGTTCTCGCCTAGAGCTGCCATAGCCAGGTCACGTTTCTTATCCAGCAGCAGTTTCTTGGCGTTGGTCCGCGCCACCTTGTAGGCGTCGCGATCCTGGGTGACGACTTCGAACAATTCCCGCTCCTGGGAGGAGCTAAGGCTCTTTTCGATTTCAGCGACCTGCATGCTGATCTCGTTGCTGATGGCGTCGTTTTGCTGGTTCAGTTTTTTCTCTTGTTCGGGATCGGTGGTTTCGAACAATTGAAAGGTGATGCGGGCGTTGGTGATGGATTTCTCGATGGTCTGGTGCGTCAACTCAACCGTGTTGTAACGCTTCTGGACCGAGGCCGACATTTTGGAATTGAGACGGCCGAGCCAGCCCAATCCGAAGGTGCCGACGGCGATCACGCACAACAGGATGACTCCAAAGACGACGCCCAGACGGGTTCCTATTTTTTGATCTTGCCAGGTTTTCATGTGTTTCCCCTTCCAACCACTTCCATTTTCCTTTTAAGCTTGAGCTTGCAAAGTTGAATCCATTACTCCCCGCAAAAGACTGGGAACGTCGATGATGAGGCCCACGCGCCCGTCCCCGAGAACGGTCGAACCCGCGATGCCGGGAACGGTGCGAAAGGCGCGGCCCAGCGGCTTTACCACGGTTTGCATGCCGCCCAGCAATTCATCGACTGCGATGCCGGCGTGAAATTCATTGATCTTGACGACCACGATGTTTTCCCGCTTGGGAATTTCACCGGAGAGGCTGAAGGCGCGGCGCAGACGGACGTAAGGGAGAGCGTTTCCGCGGAGACTGAGAATTCCGCTGGCATCGGCGGTGCGCTGTTCGGCGGGCAACTCGGTGCATTCGGTGACGTGCTCCAAAGGAACGATGAACGTTTCGCTACCTACCCTGACCGAGAAGCCTTCAATGATGGCCAGAGTCAAGGGAAGGCGGATGGTGATGGTGCTGCCTTTGCCCGCGGTGCTGGAAATTTCGACGGTGCCGCGCAGAGTGTCAATATTGCGACGGACGACATCGAGACCAACGCCGCGGCCGGAAAGATCGGTGACGGCTTCAGTGGTTGAAAAGCCAGCGTGGAATACGAGATTGTAAATCTCCTGATCGCGAATTTCGTCTTTGCCGGAGACCAGGCCCACGCGCCTGGCTTTTTCAAGAATCCGGGCTCGGTCAAAGCCTGCTCCATCATCTTGCAAAGTGACGAGAATGTTGCCGCCGCTGTGAGAGGCCGAAAGGCGGATCAGCCCGCAAGGATTTTTGCTGTGGCTTTCGCGCTCTGCCGGCTTCTCCAGGCCGTGATCGACAGCATTGCGGACCAGGTGCAGGAGCGGGTCTTTGAGCAGTTCGAGGACGGTGGTGTCAACCTCAACGTCTCCTCCGACCACTTCGAGACGAGCCAGCTTTCCGTGACTCCTGGCAAGATCTCTTACCGAGCGAACAAACTGGCGAAACAGCGGGCCGACCGGAACCATGCGGATGCTCATGACCTCGCTTTGCAGGTCCATGTAGAGGCGCTCGGCTTCACGATGCATTTCGAGGATGGCGCGACCTGGTTCGCTGCCAAGTTTTTCGATCATCTGGCGCAGGCGTCCCTGGGCAATCACGATCTCTCCGGTCAGGTTCAGCATGTGATCGAGCTTGTCGACATCGGCGCGCAGGGTGCGATGGCTTGTGCTGGGAAGCGCGTCAAGCTTGACTGCTGAACCGGACTCCCCGGCAACTTCATTGGCGTTGACCACCCGCTTCGAACGCTTTTCCACCTCGCGAGCGATTTCTTTTCTGAGGCGCTGCTGTTTGGGAGTGAGTTCCGGCGGCGCATCCTTCGCGGTTGTGACCATGGCACGCAATTCGTCGGCGGCTTTCAGCAGGAGCGAAATCAAGTCTGGAGTGGGCAGGGAGTGCTGCTCACGAAAAACATCCAGCAGATCTTCGACCACGTGAGCAAAACCTGCGAGCTCGGTGAGCTCGAGAGAAGTGGCATTGCCCTTCATACTATGGGCCACGCGAAAAATTGTGTGCAGCAGTTCCAGATCGGAAGGGTTCGATTCCATCTGGACCAACGCTTGCTCCATCAGGTCCAGGCCTTCTTCGGACTCGACGAGGAACGAGGCGAGAACTGCGTCGCGGTCAAAGTCGGCCAAGTCCATCGTCGCTCCTTTCGTTCGTTCGTTCGTTCCGCAGTATTCAGAAGCGGACGCTTGTGATTCGTTAAAAAGTCTTATTGCCGATTGGCAGTGCCGATTCCAGGTATGTTTCAGACCTGATCGAAATTCTTGATATTGGTAAGGCCATCCGCGATTTGAAATACCAACCTGCGCCCATGCTTTCCGGAAACATCTTTCTCCACGACGGGAATACCGGCGGAGCGTAGAAAACTTTCGGCGAGATCGACATTGCGTGTTCCCAGCGATTGCGACAGATCGACGGCGAAAGCGCTGGATCCGCCAAAGATTTTTGCCTGCAAGTTCTTGAGATCGCATCCCAGGGCCAGCACTTGCTGCAGCAGTTCGGGATTGGCGACATTGCCGTAGCGCAGCCGGTTGGGGCCTTCGCCCGATCCTTCGGGCAGGAGATAGTGATTCATTCCGCCGGCGCGCTTGTTGCGGTCCCACAGACAGATGGCCGCGCAGGAGCCGAGAATGGTCGATATGGCGATGGGTTCGCGAGATGCGAAAACTTGTCCGGGATAGAGAAAGTGCCGGTTCCCAGTCAAGTCCGGCTGCTCAAAGGTCTTCATGAATTCAGTGGGCAGAACCGCAGGATTGAATTTGGACGTAGTATCCTTCATGCCGTCATACCTGGTTCTTCGGTCTTCGACTTGGAATGGGCGGCCGGACCGAATAAAGGTTTCGCGGCTTCGTCGGACAGGAGCTTGAACAACTCCATGTCGAATCCGTCGAAGGCGAGCTTTTGAGGAAGCAGACGCAAGATTGCGAGTATGCCCACAGTTTGGTTGGCCACGCGGATGGGAACAAAGGCTTTGGCCTTGGCCATGGTGCCGCGATTGCAGGCGTCGAGATCCAGATGGGATTCGCCGCGCAGGACGCGCTGAAGGCCGGCGTCGCCCAGGGCGCGCAACAAATCGTAATTTTCCAGATCGACTCCGAAGGACCAGGAGAGATGAAACGTGAGGTTGGCGCGATCCATTCTGAAGAGGCCGACCTCTTCCGAGCCCAGCAGGTTGGCTACGATTTCGCGCAGGCCCTCGATTGCATCCTCTTCATCGTTGCTTTGGGCGAGCCTTTTGCGCGCCGCGCACAAACGCAGATCGTTCATCGAGTCGCCAGTAGAGAGCTTCACGCCGGAAGCGGTGTTCTGATCAGAATTCATGGAAATCTTGATATGCCAATCCAAATGTCAAAACATCGAAAACCAAACTGAGCCGATGGGTTGGGTCAGTTTGTAAGGAAGCGAGCCAAACGCGCAATTCAGGCGTCGCGAAAAAACACGACGCTTCGCGCGGCTCGCCCGGATCCCTCGCTGCGCAAAGAACGCTTGCTCGGGATGACAATCAAACTGATGACCCACCCCGGAGCCGGCCATCATGGAAGTCGAACCGAGCGCTACTCGCCCAGGTAGCTCTGCAACAGCGCGACCAGTTCGGAGCCATTTACTGGCTTGGTAATGTAGTCGTTGCATCCGCTCTGGAAGCCGGCCTCCATGTAAGATTCTTCGCTGCGAGTGGTTACCAGCACGATGGGGATTTCGCGGGTGCTGGGCTGACGGCGCATCATCTTACAGGCCTCAAAGCCGTTCATGCGAGGCATGACTACATCCATCAAGATCAAGTCAGGAAGTTCGATTTGCGCCTTCTCGACCGCTTCCTGGCCGTCGCTTGCGGTCACGCACTGATAGCTGGTACGCCGTTCGAGAATTTCGCGCTCCATCATCAAGGCCGTCTTGGAGTCATCGACGACCAAAATTTTCTTTGACATGTCCCCCTCGATGCAGCGCCACCACGGGCATACGTCGCCGCTGAGGCACTCCGTGCCAATCATCCACCGCCGCCCCTTAAACATGCAGGAGCAGCAACCGCCAATTCCCGGTCATCAGATTCTTGCCGGGTGTTTTATGGTCTGGTTGGAGGGCTTTCGCCGCGAAATCAAGCCGGTGAAACCTACCAACCACCGTTAGAAATCTTTAACATAGTCGGTCACCCCCCGGTAGTTACGCAGGTAATTGTGAATTGAGATGGGAACGGCTTTGGTGAGCGGGCGAGCGAATCGGTATCAGGAATCTTTTTTCGGCCGCGGACGACTTGGTTGGGCGCGGGTAATGGTCCAGCAATCGCGGGCGATCTCCCAATCCTCCTGCGCGCGGATGAGCATGATACGGACAGACGAATCGGGAGCGGAGATGTCATGGTCGGGAGGAGACGCCGCATTTTGTTTGGCATCGACTTTAACGCCGACGTAGTGAAGATTCTCACAGGCGGCGGCGCGCACCTGGGGCGAGTTCTCGCCGACTCCGGCGGTGAAGATGAGCGCGTCGATTCCGCCGAGCACGGCAATCATGGCGCCAATACCGGATTGCAGGCGATGGATGTAAATGTCGAAGGCTAACTTTGCGCGCTGGTTTTTCTGCTCGATCGCTGCGAGAATCTCACGCATGTCTTCGGAGACGCCGGAGATTCCAAGCAGACCTGAACGCTGGTTCAGGAGCTCGTCGAGAGCCTCTCCGGTGAGATGGTTGTGACGCATGAGGTAGGTGAGGATTCCGGGGTCGACGGAACCGGATCGCGTGCCCATCATCAGACCCTCGAGGGGCGTAAAACCCATGGTGGTGTCCAGGCTTTTTCCGTCGCGAATGGCGGCCAGAGAACAACCGTTTCCCAGATGACAACTGACGAGCCGGAGCGAATTCGGGTTCCGGTGAAGTAGTTGCGCTGCCCGGCGGGCACAATACTTGTGATTGATGCCGTGAAAGCCGTAGCGACGAATTCCGGCGGCGAGCCACTCGTAGGGTCCGGGGTAGACGGCGGCAGAGGGCGGCATGGTTTTGTGAAAGCCGGTGTCGAAAACCGCGATTTGAGGAGTTTTTCCCAGCAGCTTTTCGACGGTGGCCATGCCTTCCAATTCGGCACGATTGTGGAGGGGCGCGAAGGCGGAGACATTCGCGATGGCGGTTTTTACTTCTGGCGTGATCACGACGGGATCTTCGAAGTGCGGGCCGCCGTGCACCACGCGGTGTCCGACGACATCGATCTGGGAGGGAGAATCGATGGTTTTCGCTTTACCGGTCCATAACGTGTCGAGCAAGTACTCGGTGGCCTGGGCACGAGAGGGTAGCTTGATCTGTTGGGTCTCGGCGAATCCGCGCTGGGTCTTGATTTGGGCTTCGGCGGTATCGCGCTTCCATTCGATCTTCGCCTGCCATGCGCAGGGTGGGGGATTCTCGGGCAGGGTGTCGCCGATCTCGTAGAGGCAACTCTTCTGGCTGCTAGAACCCGAATTCAGCACAAGCACTTTCATGCAACGCCAACTCCAGTTTCGCACTTCTGGGGAATCATCGCACGCTGGCTGGTGGCTCAATTTGGATCATGGCTGGAGGCGATGCTCGCGAGATCCCTCGCCCCGCTGGTGAAGACGCGGGGCTTCGGGATGACGCCAAGTGTGGGAGCCAGCGCGGGCCTTGAGACTGAGCCACGGTGTCGATATTTTGGTCGCGATCAATTTGGATCATGGCTGGAGTCGATGCTCGCGAGATCCCTCGCCCCGCCGGTGAAGACGCGGGGCTTCGGGATGACGCCAAGTGTGGGAGCCAGCGTGGGACTTGAGACTGAGCCACGCTGGCGATATTTTGGTCGCGATCAATTTGGATCGTGGCCAGAGCCGATGCACGCGAGATCCCTCGCCCCGCCGGTGAAAACGCGGGGCTTCGGGATGACGCCAAGTATGGGAGCGGGATTCGGCTGCGAAAGGATTCTTGTTACGCTCCTTTAACAAACGCAACGAATCTGAAGCATCTTTTTGGCGGGCGGCATCTTAAAATAGTAAGTCTGCAATATCGCCGATCGCGCGACGGCTGAACTCAATCAGGAGTGTGATGGTTATGGCATCCATACCCAGTACTGAATATCGTGAGCAGCAAGCGACATCCACCGGGCAGGCGCTTACCGATGAAGAACTTCGCAAGATCGATGCGTACTGGCGAGCGTGTAATTATCTTTGCGCCGGGATGCTTTATCTACATGACAATCCGCTTCTAAAAGAGCCGCTTCGGCCGGAGCATTTCAAGAATCGACTGCTGGGGCACTGGGGTTCGGATCCGGGCCAGACGTTTACCTGGGTTCATCTGAATCGCCTCATTCGAAAGTACGACCTGGACATGTTTTACATTTCCGGGCCGGGGCATGGAGCGCCGGCGGTGCTCTCGAACTGCTATCTGGAAGGAAGCTATTCGGAAATTTACCCGGAGAAGAGCATGGATGAAGCGGGCATGCTGAAACTGTTTCGCGCTTTTTCGTTTCCGGGACAGCTCGGCAGCCACTGCACGCCGGAGGTTCCGGGATCGATTCACGAGGGCGGCGAGCTGGGCTACAGCCTGTCGCATGGGTTTGGAGCGGCGTTCGACAATCCCGATCTGATCGTGAGCGTGATGGTCGGCGACGGCGAAGCGGAGACCGGGCCGCTGGCGACCTCGTGGCACTCGAACAAGTTTTTGAATCCGATTCGCGATGGGGCGGTATTGCCGATTCTGCATTTGAATGGATACAAGATCGCGAATCCCACGGTGCTGGCTCGGATTACGCCCGAGGAGCTTGAGGATCTTTTCAAAGGATATGGATGGACGCCGCATGTGGTCGAAGGCGACGATCCGGAAAAGATGCACCAGAAAATGGCGGCCACGGTGGAGGCGTGCGTGTTGCAGATTCGCGCGATTCAAGAGAAGGCGCGCAGGACGGGCAAACCGGAGCGGCCGCGCTGGCCGATGATCGTGCTTCGATCGCCCAAGGGATGGACCGGACCGAAAGAGGTGGACGGGCATAAAGTGGAAAACTTCTGGCGGGCACACCAGATTCCGGTGCTCGATGTGCAATCGAATCCTGAACATTTGCGAATTGTCGAAGAGTGGATGCGGAGCTATAAGCCGGAGGAGTTGTTTGACGAGCATGGGACGCTGAGGCGTGAAATGCGCGATCTGCCGCCCACGGGAGAACGGCGGATGGGCTCGAATCCTCATGCCAACGGAGGCAAGCTGCGCAAGCCGCTTCATCTTCCTGATTTTCGCGACTATGCGGTGGTGATCGATGAGCCGGGAGCGAAACCAATTTCGCCGACGGAAACACTGGGAAAGTTTCTGCGCGATGTGATGGCGCGCAACATGAGCAACTTCCGGCTGTTCAGCCCGGACGAGAATGCGTCAAACCGGCTGCAGGATGTTTACCAGGCAAGCCTGAAAACCTGGCTGGCGGCATTCAAGCCGGAGGATGCCGACGGCACCGACATTGCGCCCGATGGGCGCGTGATGGAGATGCTTAGCGAGCACACCATTGAAGGCTGGCTGGAAGGCTATTTGCTGACCGGGCGACACGGGCTGCTGAATACCTATGAAGCCTTCGCGCACATCATCGATTCGATGTACAACCAATATGCAAAATGGCTGGAGAAGTCGAAGCTTGAACTGGACTGGCGAGCTTCGATCTCTTCGCTGAATTTGCTAATTTCGTCGCTGGTGTGGCGGCAGGATCATAACGGCTTTACCCATGAAGATCCGGGCTTTCTGGATGTGGTGAGCAACAAGAGCGCGGAGATCACGCGCATCTATCTTCCTCCCGATGCGAACTGCCTGCTGAGCGTGGCGGACCACTGCCTGCGCAGCCAGGATTATGTGAATGTGATCGTCGCCGACAAGCAGCAGCACCTGGTGTATCTGGACATGGAGGCGGCGATTATTCATTGCACCGAGGGCATCGGCATCTGGGAGTGGGCGAGCAATGATGGCGGAGCGGAGCCCGATGTGGTGGTGGCGAGTGCCGGCGACGTGCTGACGGAAGAGGCGCTGGCCGCGGTGGCCATTCTTCGCGAGCGGCTTCCCGATCTCAAGATCCGTTTTGTCAACGTAGTCGACCTGTACCGGCTGCAGCCGAATACCGAGCATCCGCATGGGCTTTCGGATCGCGACTTTGATTCGCTGTTCACGAAAGATAAGCCGGTGATTTTTAATTTTCACGGCTATCCCTGGCTGATTCACAAGTTCACCTATCGCAGAACGAATCACGACAACATTCATGTGCACGGATACAGAGAGAAGGGCAACATTAATACACCGTTGGAGCTTGCCATCCGGAATCAGGTGGATCGTTTCAATTTAGCGATCGACGTGATCGACCGGGTAGAGAGGCTGAAAAATTCCGGCGCATACGTGAAGGAATGGCTCAAGGCACAGATCATTGAAAGCATTAATTATGCGTATACGGAAGGGGTAGACAAGCCGGAAATCCGGAACTGGAGATGGCCGTCGAAACAGTAGACGAGGCAAGCGTTTTCACAGTCCTTACAGCGCCACGTTTTTTGTGAAGCGCAGTGGCGAGTATGGCCGCGCGCTAGGCGACGGTTCGGGTTTTCTCCGGAGCGCTGAGGTTCACGGCCGCCGCCGCGGCATTCGAGCGCTGGACGGCACGGGCCGCCAGAGGCTTCAGCCACAGCAAAGCCATAAAGGCGGCAATCAGGTCGCAGGCGATCATCGCCCAGAAAACCTTGGACCATGATCCGGTTTTGGCAAATAGCCAGGCGGCGCCGGGGCCGGCGAAGCCAGCCGCCAATCCCTTGGCGGTGTAGACGATTCCATAGTTGGTGGTGGCCCATTTGTTTCCGTACAAGTCGCCGGTGATGGAGGGAAACAGGGAAAAGATATTTCCCCACGCGAAGAAGCACAGGCCGGAGAGGGCGATGAACCAGAGGGGATGGCTGATCAACTGCAACAGCGCGAAGACCGCAATGGCTTCGAGAACGAAGGAGCCAAAGATGGCATTCTCGCGGCCGACGTGGTCGGAAACCCATCCCCAGAAAGGCCGGGTCAGACCGTTCAGTATGCGGTCAACTTCGATGGCGAGGACCAGGGCGGTCATGCCAAATATCATGACCACCTTATCCACGTGGTAGGAAACGGCCATGGGCTTGAGTTGGGCGGTAACCACCAAACCTCCGAAGGCCAACATCACCATCATCACGTAGATGAGGTAGAAAGACGGCTGGCGCAGCATCTGAAGAGGGGTCATGTCGACGCTGGAGGTGTTGATCTTGGCTTTAATCTTCTTTTCTTTTTCTTTCCAGTTCGGCGGAGCCCAGCCTACGGGCGGCCTGGCCAGGAAAAGAGAGCAGGCCAGCACAACGATCCCCTGTATGATTCCCCAAACGATGAACGTGTGTTGATAGCCAGAGTGGGCGATCATCGAGGCGATGGGGGCGATGGTGGCGGCAGTGCCGATGCCGAAGGCTCCGGCGGTTAACCCAACGCAGAGGCCGCGATAATCGGGGAACCACTTCAAGGCGTTCCCTATGGCTCCGCCGTAGACGACGCCGGCGCCGATGCCGCCCAAGCCGTACCAAAAGTAGAGACCGCCGATGCTCTCAGCATAGCCGGAACCGATCCAGCCCAAGCCGACCAGGATGGAGCCCATGCCCAGCATGAAGCGCGGGCCGATCATATCGACCAGGAAGCCTTCGAAGGGAACCAGCCAGGTTTCGAGGGCCACGAATAAAGCAAAGGTCCACTGCACCGCTTTGAGGGTTACGTGCAGATGGGCCTGGATGGGGGTGGTAAATAAAGTCCAGGCATATTGCAGGTTGGCAATTGCCATCATGGCGACGATGCCGGCGATGAGCTGAATCCAACGGTTGGGAATGCGTGAGGGGTGAATCAGGGAAGCCGGGGAAATGGAACTTTGCGAAGAACTCATCGTCTTTTCACCTCATCACGGAGCGTCGGAACCTGACGGACCCAAACTGTTAGACGGTAGTCGTGCTGTATACTGGTCTAGTTATTGAACCAATTTCGGGAGGGACTTTATCACTCTCGAAAGCCAGAGTCAAGGGCCAAAGAATAGCGATGCAGTCTGATTTATTAGGCCAAAAAGGCTGAGGGGGAGATGCCCCGACTTGGCTGAGGACGGGCAGTTCGCTATACCCGTAAGCCGGCCACGGTCATCCTGTAATCTAGCCCGGTGTTCTGACCTAATAATTGAGCCTGCAATTTAATCCAGAAAGTCATGGCGGAAACTGAAAAACCAGCGATGGACGAGAGCCTGCGGGCGCAGATCGAGACTTATCTTGCGCACCTCGATGGCCTAATCGAACGGGGCCGCAAGCTAAAGGATACGGTGACGGCCGAGCCTTCAGACGCGGTGGCGATTGCGGCGACGCGGCGGTGGCAAGAGGATTGCGGCGTGACCATCAATCAACTTTCGGGAGGAAGCAAGGCGCATTGGCTGGCGCGGTCGTTCAGCGAGGCCTTCCTGATGCGCGCGGCGGATGGGCGGGCGGCGCAGGGAGCGGCTCCGGCGGAGATTGTGCAGCAGTTGCTGGGAGTGCTGGCGCAGGCAGTGGCGTCGCTCTCGCGATCGAACGATAGTGCGATTGTGTCGGCTTCGACCGAGCATCCGGCTCCGCGGCGTTTTGAGTTCGTGCACGATGCGGAGATTCGTCCGGTGCTGGAGCGGGCGTATGCCGACGGCCGCAGCGCCATGGAGCAGGGCGATTACGAGCTGGCGCTGGCGACTTCGTGCGGAATTCTGGAGTCGATTGTGACCGATGCGCTGGAGCATAAAGGAGTGAAGGCGCTGATGGAGACTGGTGCGCCCGCGGAGAAGATTTCCCAGTGGTCGTTTGCGACGCGACTGGCGGTCGCGGAAAAAGCTGGACTGATTCGCAGCGGCGCGGCGCGGTTGCCGGCGGTGGCGCGAAATTATCGGGAGCGGATGGAACCTCAGGGCGAGGGGATTCCGTCGGGGACGGTTTCGGAGGAAGAGGCGAAGAGGACGGGACAGGTGTTGCGGGTGATCATGAGGGATTTGGATCCGGGAAGGTAGGGGGATCTTTTCGGGCGCCATGTGCCCGGCATTCCAGTGAGGCAGAACCTGCGACCACATGATCTACATAGGCTAGGCCGTGGAATCCCATTTCTCAAAGGGCGAGGTTCCTTTTCTGTTGTGCTGGATTGTTGGTGAGTTGGGGTGGGAACTCCTGTTTGGGCTTGTGGTGATGGCCGCGGGTACGGGGTGCTTCGACTGCGTCGGATCGTCTTTTGGACGATTCTCCTTCGCTCAGCATGACAGGAATGGTGGGGTTAACATCTGCTTCATTAGCAAGATCAAAGGGCAACGGCAAGATCAAGGGCAAAAGCAAAAGGCAGCGGGGGGGTCCGCTCTACACTAGTCTTCCAGATCCTGGCGAAAGACGGGTTGGGAGGGGTCGACGGAGCCGTCGATTACTTCGACCAGGAGATTGCGATAAGCGTTGGTGGCGTCTTCGAGATTGGGGTAGCCGCGTTCGCGCTGCAGGGCGCCGCCGTCGGCGTAGATGAGAGTGAAATAGCGTCCGGAGGAGTATTGGACTTCAAGCATGTGGTCGGGGCGGTCGGGGTCGCCTTGTTGGCCGAGGACGTCCATGAGGGCGACAGTCCAGCGGCGGCCTTTGGGGTCGGTGACGGTTTCGCGTTCGAGATATTGCCAGTCGTCGAGGTTCCAGAGGGGCATGCATGACCTCGGGGGCTAAAGCCCCAAATCTTTTTCTTGTCGGGCGGCGCGGCTGAAGCCGCGCCCCTTCAAAACAGAGCCTACGCGGCGCTGAAGCGCTGCGTTACCCAAAGACAGCTGGCCAGAGTCAAACCCTCGAAGTCAAACCCTCGAAGTCAAACCCTCGAAGTCAAACCCTCGAAGTCAAACCCTCGAAGTCAAACCCTCGAAGTCAAACCCTCGAAGTCAAACCCTCGAAGTCAAACCCTCGAAGTCAAACCCTCGAAGTCAAACCCTCGAAATCAAACCCTTCGAAATCAAACCCTCGAAATCAGCTATAACGCCTAACGGTCAAGCACAAAAGAATCGAACATCCGAAAATGGTTATTCCTGCTTCTCCAGCAACTGGGCTAAGGCTCGTCCCACTTGCGAGCCGGTGAAGGGCTTGGGGATGAGCAGAACTTTTTTGGCCTGGCGCGAGGTGAGGCTGGCATCGGCCGCTTCGGGCGTGTCGCTGATGATGACGATGGGAAGCTCGGTGTGGCCGGGATGATTTCGCACGGCGTCGAAGAGGGCCTCGCTCATTTCGTAGCTGGTGCAATCGAGCACCAGAGCTTCGGCCCGGTGCTCGACGATGAGTTCGTTGACGGTCGGAGTGTATCCGGCTGAGTCGACCTTATAGCCGAGATCGCGCAGCGAGAAGGTGAGCAGCTCGGCTATCTCCGGTGTGTCGTCAATCAGCAGGATGCGGCGCAAGCTGGCTACTTTTTGGCGGCCGGGCCGGTGCCAGGCAGCCGCGGTTTCTTGCCGGCGCAAGGTTCGAGATCCATTAACCAGATGCGGCCGCCGGCGGTGTAGTAGGCGCGGTGATCGTTTTCGATCATCGCGCCCCAGGCTTCCAACGTGCGCATGGCGAAGGTGACACCCTCGAAGTTATTGCGGGCGTGGCTGAGCACCTCATTGGTGTGCCAGTTGTCGGTAAGGATGGCGTCGCCGGGATGCACGCGCAGCACGGTATAGAAGCGGTCATAGGCGGCGGCCTCGCGGACGTCGCGGGTGGCGCCGCGCTTCTTGCCTTCGGTGACGATGTAACTTTCCTGTCCCTCGGGTTCGACTTCGGGCTCTTTTTGAGTGGTGAGTGTGTCTGCTTTGGGGTTCATACGGTCTCCGCAACGGCCTGCGCTTGGGATGCAGCGGCCATGTTGACGAGGTTTTTCGCGTCGGCAGCCTGAATCAACGCTTCCGGCACCTGGACGCCCACCATCTTCCATTGCTGGTTGGCAAATTTCTGCAGGTTCGCAATGTGTTCGGCGTGGAGATGGCCAAAGCGTCCCTGCAACTTGAGGTACTCGGAAACCGGACGCATGCTGGCCGGGCGGAAGCTGTAATCGAACTCGCGCTTCTCCGGATTCCACTCCCACATGGGATAGAGACCACATTCGACGACCAGACGGCCGAGGTCGATGGAGCGCGGGGTCTCGTAAACGAAACCCTTTTGGCAGGGAGTGTAGATCATAAGGAACGCAGCGCCTTTGTGATTGAGCGCCTTGCGAACTTTGTTCATGAGATCGATCGGGTAGCCGACACTGGCGGTGCCGACGTAGCAGTGGGGATGACCAGCAGCCATCATGCGGGCAAGGTCCTTGGGATAAAGTTTTTTGCCCTCGGGAACTTCCGGGCCGGGAGGCGAGAAAGTGGTCATGCCACCGTAAGGCGTGCGTGAAGAAGCCTGGATGCCGGTGTTGGCGTATTGCTCGTTGTCATAGCAAATGATCAGGCAATCGTGGTTGCGATAGAGCGCGCCGGAAATTGACGCGAGAGCAATGTCGGAGGAACTGCCGTCGCCGGCTTCGCAGATGATATTGGGAAATTGTCCTTTCCATTTGCCTTTGCGAATCATGGCTTCGTAGGCGGCGGAGACGCCGGCAGTAAAGCTGCCCGAGCTGCCGATCTGAGTGTGGGCCCAGGGGACGTTGTAGGGAGTGCAAAGATACGAGCTATTTGCCACGTACATGCAGCCCGTGGGGCCGACCAGGATGGTATTGTCGCCCGCGGCTTTGCTGGTCATGCGGTATTGAATCGATGGCCCGCATCCGGCGCAGGTGCGGTGGCCGGGGACGAAGGGTTCGGATGACGGCAGCTCCGGATTGTAGAAGCGCGCGCCCTGGTTGGGGCTGTTCAGGATGGGTAGTATCTGCCGTTGAACTTCAATGGTTGCCATAATATTCCTCCAACAGAAATTCCTAAATCTCTTGGGCCTCAGGGGCTAAAGCCCCAGTTTCTTTTGGCCGCTGGCGGCGCGGCTGAAGCCGCGCCCCTTCAAAACTCTTAACTCAACTGGGCTGAAGCCGCGCCCTAGCAAAACTCTTAACTCAACGGGGCTGAAGCCGCGCTCCAGCAAAACTCTTAACTCAACGGGGCTGAAGCCGCGCTCCAGCAAAACTCTTAACTCAACGCGGCTGAAGCCGCGCCCCAGCAAAGGAGTTAGTGTTCGAATCCCACCCAGTGGGTGCGCTTTTCGATTTTGCCACGGCGTTGCGCATCCAGCATTTTTTCGGTCATCCAATAAAATTCCTTGAGCACGATAGCCTCGCCGCCCATGCCGGCCATGAAGGACAGAACGAGAGGGCGCTTCGGGCTTTCGTAGAGAGCGGCTGCGGCTTCGGCGTAGAGAGAGCCGCCGCTGCTCACGCTGCCGAGCCCCATGTTAGTTTCGATCACGCCGACCACTTTGAACCTGCTAAGAGATGCCTGCACTTGTTCCGTGGGATAGGGGCGAATGGTACGCAGGCGAACCATACCGACTTTCAGGCCGCGCTCGCGCATATGCTGAATGGCGAATTTCGCGGTAACGGCGTGAGCGCCCTGAAGGAAGAAGACGACTTCGGCGTCATCGGTCATAAATTCCTCGAGCCAGGGATCGTATTTGCGGCCGAAGATTTTCGCAAACTCTTCATGAACTTCTTCGATGACCGCCATGGAGCCTTCCATGGCGCGTGCGCGTTCAAGCTGCAGGGGAGGGCCTTGCTCGGGCATGATCTGCGGGCCGTGGGAAACGGGATGCCGCGGATCGAGCGGATAAGGATGCTTGTAAGGCGGGAGAAATTCCTTTACCTGACCCATGTCGGGCAGTTCGACATCGCCAGTGATGTGGGAGACGAAAAAGCCGTCCTGGCAAACCATTTGCGGCAGAAGAACCCGCGGATCTTCGCCGATGCGATAAGCGATAAGGTGATTGTCGAAGGCTTCCTGCGCGTCGCAGGACCAGCCCATGATCCATCCCATGTCGCGGGTGGAGAGAGCGTCGGTGTGCTCGGAGCCGAAGTCGCCGGGAGGATCGAGGGTGCGGTCGGCGATCATCATTTGAACCGGCATGCGGCTGCCGGAGATCGGCGAATAGAGTTCGTAGGCGAACTGCACGCCGACGCCGGAGCTGCCGGTGAAGACGCGGGCTCCGCTGGACGAAGCGCCGTGGGCGATGCTGAGTTGGGAGTGTTCGCTATCGGCGACAATGTACTCGGCATCGAGTTCGCCATTGGCAACCATTTGCGCAAGCGCCATCATGGTCGCGGTATAAGGGCGGATAGGGTACGCCGCGATGACATCGACATCGGCGTACTTGGCGGCTTGCGCCGATGCGACGCAGCCGTTGATGCGGACCATTCTCTTTTTCTGTTCGATGACTGGCATAAATCGCTCCACCAATTCCGATTTCGTAAAAAGTCTTTAACACCCTTCGACTTCGCTCAGGGCAGGCTACGCCTAAATATTTTTGGGAGCGCGTTCGCCCAGATTCTTTAATTGTTCTGCCTGGCGTCCGTGAAGGCCGGGCGAGATGGCAAACGCGGTGTCCATGCGAACCACGCCGGTATCGAAGTCGAGTTCCGGCACGCCTTCGAGACAGCCGGTGGGACATTCTTCGATGCAGACGCGGCATCCCTTACAGTAGTCGACGAGAATTTTGTAGAGTCCGTTGGAGCGCTCGGAACGGGCGATGCAAGGCTCGGGACAAACCAGGTAACAGTTGTCGCAGGCGTTGCAGGTACCGCAACTGAAGCAGCGGTTGGCTTCTTCGATAGCCTGCTCTTCGGTGAATGGCTGGATGACTTCCTGCTGGTTTTTCTTTCTGCTCGCCGACGGCAGCATTTCCTGCTGGACGCGCGGGAAGTGCGGGAAGTAGGTCATATTCATGCGATTCAAATCGAAGATGACGTCGACGGGGATGGTGCGCGGTTGCAGGGCTTCGCCACGCATGACCTTGTCGAGATTGAAGGCGACGCGTTTGCCGTCGCCGACCGCGTTGACGACCATGAGCGGCTGACCGGAGCCGACTTGCGCGATGTCGCCGGCGGCGAAAAAGTTGGTGTCACCGAGGCGGCCGAATTTATCCATCTTGATAGTGCCGCGCTCGTTCTTGAACTCGGCGGGCAGCCAATTGAGGGAAGCGCGCTGGCCGATGGCGATGATGACGTTGTCGACGCCGAAGCGCTCGGCGGGAGCTTCGCGATCAACGGTGATCGGCGAAGCGTTGATTGCTCCTTGGAAGCGGGCTTTGTGCAGTTGCAGCGATTCGACTTTGCCATTGCCGAGAACGGCGGTCACGGCGCGGCCATGGAGAAGATCGACGCCTTCTTCGAGCATGTCGTGCAGATCTTCCGGAGACGCGGGCATGTCTTTGGTATCGCCCTCGACGGTGATCATGGTGACTTCGGCAGCGCCCTGGCGCAGAGCTTCGCGGGCGCAATCGATGGCGGTGTTGCCTCCGCCGATGACGGCGACGCGGGCGCCCAGCTTTACTTTCGAGGCGCCCATGCCAATATCGCGAAGGAAGGGAAGCCCGTAGTGAACTCCGGTTTTGTCTTCGCCTTCGGCGCGAACGCTGTTGGGCTCGGTGAGGCCGACGGCGAGCACGCAAGCGTCGTAGTTTTTCTTAAGATCGTCCCAGGAAACGTCCTTGCCGACTTCGACGCCGGTCTTGATCTCGATGCCGAGTTGTTGGAGGCGCTCGATTTCGCGATCGAGAATGTTTTGAGGAAGAACCCAGTCGGGAATTCCGCCGCGATTTAAGCCTCCGGCTTTCGGCGATTTTTCGAGAATCGTAACCTTGTAGCCCAGGCGCGCCAGTTGATAGGCGGCGCTGTGGCCGGCGGGACCGGAGCCGACGACCGCGACTTTTTTGCCGTTCGACTTGCCAGGCTTTACAACGTCGTTGGTGAGAGCCTGCCCGAGATCGCCGAGGAAGCGCTCGACCGCGCGGATGGAGATGGCTTCATCGTACTTGCCGCGATTGCAGGCCTGCTCGCAGGGGTGATAGCAGACGCGTCCGGTAACGGAGGGGAAGGGCATATCTTCTTTAATGAGCGCGTAGGCGTCCAGATATTTGCCGCGCTTCACCAGGTCGAGATAGCCCTGAATTTTTTCGTTGGTGCCGCAGGCGTTGTTGCAGGGCGGCAACTTGTCGCGATAGACAGGGCGAATCGAGCGCCAGTTTCCGGTGGGAAACAGATCCTGACCTTTTTCCTGTGTGGGGGCGGGCGTGATCCCGGCAAAGGGCACGGTAAGCCAATCGGGAATATGTGTATTCTTGGTCGACATTCGTAATCCTCTCTTACACGGCCACTGGGTGCAGCGGCATAATATGCAATTCTTCGAGTGCGAGATTGAAAGCGTGTTGGTTCGCGATCATGGGCTGGATGGTTTTCATTTTCACGATGCCCGTGGTCTTGACTACCGCGGCAATGAGCGGAGCGGCGATATCGGGGGCAATTGACTTATTTCTTTCGGCGGCGCCTTCGGTGGAAAGACGATCGAGGCCGAGTTCGCCGAGACGGTAGTAGAGCCATTTGTGATCGGCGATTTTGGCGGCATCGACGCAGACCAGTTGGGCCAGGCGCTCAACGCCGGGGACGAAGCGAATCATGTAATCCGGCGTGTAGTGCGTGTTGATAACGAGGGTGCCGCCGGGGGGCATGCCGCGCATGTAATCCCAGCCTTTAACCATGGTGCCTTCGACGAGCACGACGATGTTAGGGTGATCGTTTTCGTAGGTGAGCTCGTTCTCGAGCACGGCGTCGCTGACACGGCAATATTTGCGGGTGGGGCAGTTGGTGCGGTCGGGATTGTCGACGTAATTCTCCATAGCCTGGGCATACTTGCCCTCCAGGCGGGCGGATGCTGAGATGGAGTTCACGATGTCGCGGCCTTCTTTATCCATGATGATGCCGCGCGTCCAAACTGTGAGTTCGGTATAAGCCATGATCAGACCTCGTTCATTCTTGCTGGGTTCAATTGCTTTGGCGCGCCGCGATCGGAATCGAGAACCGCGAGAAAATCGTTTCGCAGGACCAATAAGGGTGCGTTACGGGTGCCGTCCTGAAATTCGGCAATCGCGGTTAGAGCTGCCTTCTTGCACAGGCTTTCGATGTCGGCGCCGGTCAAGCCTTCGGTACGGCGGGCGAAATCTTCGAAGTCGATATCGTTGGCCAGCGGAACGCGGCGGCAACACAGGCGCATGATCTCGGCGCGATCGGCGGCGTCGGGCTTGGCGAACGGAAGAATATAGTCGAAGCGGCCACTGCGCAGCAAAGCCGGCTCAATTCGCTCGGGACGATTGGTGGCGGCGAGCAGGATTACGCCCTTGACATCGCGGAGGTTATCGATCTCGCGCAGAAGCTGGCTGAGAATTCGCTGATAAATGTCGGTTCCGAATTGATCGGCGCCGAATTTTGGCGCGATGGCATCGATGGTGTCAAAGAAAAGAATGCAAGGAGCGGCGCGACGGGCCTTTTTGAAAACTTCGCGCAGGGCGCGTTCGGATTCGCCGAGCCACTTGGAGTAGAGTTGCGGGCCGTCGATGGCGATGAGCGGAATTTGCTTTTCTCCGGCAAGCGCACGGGCCATGGCAGTCTTGCCGGTGCCGGAGGGCCCGGCGAGCAGAATGCCGCGCGGAGGAGTCAATCCAACCTGTTCGTAAATCTCGTCGTGAACATGGGAATGCTCGACTACGGCGTCGAGGATTCGCTTCACCTGGTCGAGTCCGGCGAGCGCGGCAAATTGGGATGAGCTCTTCTCGATGAAAAATTCGCGGGTGGCACTGGGTTCGACTTCTTTCAGGCCGGCGAGAAAATCTTCGCGCGTAACCTGCAGAGTGTCGAGCTGAGCGGATATGGCTCCGTCGGTTTCAAGGGGGAAGGCTGACAAAAAGCCGCGCAGAGCATTCATGCCGACTTCCTGGCACAGGGCTTCGAGATCGGCTCCGACAAAGCCGTGAGAGTGGTCGGCGATCTCGCGGAGATCGACATCGGGCCCAAGCGGCATGGCGCGAGTGTGGATTCTGAGAATTTGCAGGCGAGCCTGGCTGTTGGGAACTCCGATTTCGATTTCGCGATCGAAGCGGCCGGGACGGCGCAGGGCGGGATCGAGAACTTCCGGAATGTTGGTGGCGCCGATGACAATGACCTGGCCGCGCGCGACAAAACCATCCATCAAGCTGAGAAGCTGCGCGACTACGCGCTTTTCAACCTCGCCGGTGACTTCGGCGCGCTTGGGGGCGACGGCGTCGATCTCGTCGATGAAGAGGATGGCGGGAGCGTGGCGAGCGGCTTCTTCGAAGACCTCGCGCAGTTTGGCCTCGCTCTCACCATAGAACTTGCGCATGATTTCGGGGCCGTTGAGGTGAATAAAGTGCACGCGGCTTTCGGCGGCGACGGCGCGGGCCAGCAGGGTTTTTCCGGTGCCGGGCGGTCCATATAAGAGGACGCCTTTGGGCGCGAGAATGCCGAGACGCTCGAAGATGCGGGAATATTTCAGCGGCAGTTCGACGATTTCGCGGACGCGCGCCACTTCGCGCTCGAGGCCTCCGATATCCTCATACGAAACCGACGGGGCGCGGGCGACGGTTTGATCGCCTTCCACCACCCGAATATCAGTGCGCTTGCCGATCACGACTGCGCCGGTCGGAATGGTGCGTACCACCTGGAAGTTCACGGCCTTGGCGAAGGTGGGAACGCGAACCACGGAGCCGGCCATGACCGGGACGCCAATAAGATCTTCGAGCATGCGCTCAGGAGCGATGGTGGCGGGCGCGGCGCCGACCCAAAGCGGAGAAAAGCGGACGGCGACGGCGTCCTGGCGCTCGATGACGGAGACGGTGACCTGCTCCTGAAGGCCCGCGCCACAATTGCTGCGGCAGGTGCCGTCGATCTGGATCATGCCTTCGTGACCGTCGTCGGAAAGTTCGGCGCGGCCCACGGCAACGGTGCCGCCGGTAATTTTCAGGACATCCCCGGTGTGGGCGCCGATGCGGCGGAGATCGGCGGCGGCGAGGCGGGCGATGGCGTGGCCGACGTCTTCGACCCGCGCTTCGGCAACGCGGAGGGTGAGGGTCCCGGTGATGGAGGAGCTTTCCGTCATAAACTGCCTTGCAACTGATTGGCGATGCCGCAATCTCGCGGCACAAATAAACGCTTGGTCAGAACTTCCTTAATACGATTTCTTCGACATCCTCCAGATGGCGCTGCATGGCTGCTTTGGCGGCTTCGCCGTCGTGACGCTTGATGGCGGCCAGGATGCGGCGGTGACCGGTGAGCGATTTCTGCGGACGACCTTCGACCTGGAGAGAGCGGGCCCGGGTATCGCGAAGCAGATCCATGAGTATGTCGATCACTTTGAGAACGACGCTGTTGTCGGAGGCCAGGGCGACGCTGTAGTGAAATTCGGCGTCTTCGGCGACGGCGGCGTCTCCCTGCAGCTGTTTTTCCTCCTGGCGGCGCAGAATCTCTTCCATCTCGGCGACTTCTTCGGGAGTGACGTGAGTAGCGGCGCGTGCGGCCAGAGGCGGCTCAATCATTTTGCGAAAATCGATAAGCTCGCTGACCAACTCCTTGCGGCGCTTGAGCGCGTTGGCGAACGGATTGACCACCGAGTCGGCCGAGATCTCGCACACGATGGTGCCAGCGCCTTGCCGGGGTTCGACCAAGCCCAAGAGCTCGAGACCGCGAATGGCGTCGCGAATGGAGCCGCGGCTGACCCGGAGCGTCTCTGCCAGTTCACGCTCGGAAGGGAGTTTGTCGCCGGGACGCAGCTTTTTCAAAATCAGACGTTCGATCTGTTTGGCGACCTCTTCGTAGACGCGGTTTCGCCGGATCACTTCGAAATCGGGTTTGAAAGTTGTGGCCATGGAGAGTGGTCCGATAAGTGGACCAGCCAACGAAAAGAGTATACTCCGATTGTCAAGGCGTCAACAAATGCCCGGCTCGTGCGTTTTTTATTTCGCGCTGGCGGGGAGCACGTCGTAGAGCGGCTGCACCGGGGCTATCGCGACATTCTCATGGGCCACGGATAAGGCGAGAATGCGAACCTTATTATTATCGGGCAGTTTGATGGTTTTCGTTCCGGCGGGCAAGTCGATAGCATACCCGAACAAGTAGGAATAGCGGTAGGGCACGTTCTGGCCTGCGGCATCGTGATGATGCGTACAGTACCAGACCAGCGCGGCGCGTTTGATGTAGCCGGGCTTGAGTCCGGTCATCTGGCCGTAATCGTCGTGAGAGGTGTCGATCGAGCTCCACTGCCGGTCATCCCATTGACCGATGAAACCACCCCAATTCTGAATGTTTAGCTCGACAGACTTGTTTCCGATATCGAAGACGCTGGCCTGATCACCGTCCGACGAAGCTGCCATCAGGTAGAGGCGGTTGTATTGGCCGGCGGGAAGCTCGATGGTTTGTCCCTTGGCGACGACTGCGTTGAGCGAACCGGTTTTCGCGGGGGCGAGGTGAAATTTCACATCGTTGAATCTGATTTCTGCGGGCAGCATTTCTGCGGGCAGAGCGTTGCCATTGCCGTCGAAGCCGGCTTCGGATTTGGTGCCGTCATCGCTGGCGGTGGCGAGGTCATAGGGCAGCGGAACGGGTAAGGAGCGCACCTCGGCAACTTTGGCGGCGGCCGCGCTGAGCTTGACCGCGAAGGTGCGCGGCTGATAGGCGGAGAATGAAGTCACCAGCGCACCGGCGCGCACGGTTGCCGGTCCCACCGGTTGTTCCTGTCCGTTCACTTCGCGGGCGGCGGCGATGGGAGCGGCGAATTGGACGCGAACATCGGGTTGCGGCCGGCCATCAAGTTCGACCAGGCGCACGATAATTTCGCTGCTCTCTTCCGCTTTCTTAAGCGCCAGAACGCGAATACGGGGATTCGTGATTTTCAGCAGAGAAAATTCACGACCTAACGAACCGGCGTGAGGCGAAGTTTCAAAGGCGATCAGCGGATCGTTGAGGCGCTGGGCCTGCCAGTCGGTTTGGCTTTGGCGCCAGTCGCCGGCGTGACCCATGATTCCGTAAACGAAGTCGTGATGTCCGAGGTCTTGAGTGGCCTGATCGGCATAACCGCCGCGCGTGCCTGGAGTGCGGATGAGCGTGAGCCGGAGGGTGTGATCGTTGGGCTTGTCCGATCCATTTTTGCAGTCGGTGAGTAGGGTCGCGCCGAACTCACCGCGGGCATCGGTGAGGTCGACCCACTGATGCGACGGCACTTCGAACTTTTTCGGCTGGGCGGTGGGACGCTCTATGGTGCCGATGTCCCAGTTATAGGTGGCGACCTGGTTCGAGGCTATCAGGGGGAAGGTCGCTTTCAGGTTTGATTCTTTGGTGTTCCAGTCGATGGCGTTTGCGATCTCTACGCGCCGGCCGGCATCGCCGGCGGAAAGGCGGATGGTCTGGACGAATTTCGAACCCGCAGTCTGGCGTGAAATTTCAACGGCAACGCGAGCTGGGCCGTTTTCAACAATACGAATCTTCGCGGGACCGTGCACATATTCCCGCGGAGCGGCCTGCTCCTGATCCCAATCCATATTCCAGGCGGGCCATTGTTCGGGATTGTCATAGGAGATCGCCAAACGGGCGGGTGCAGCTAATAATTCTTTGCCTAGCGATTTATCAAAGATGCCGGCGATGTCGCCATCCGAATTCAGCGCCACACGGTAGTACTCGTTTTCAAGTTCGCTCGGGGAGACTCGAAGGGGAGATGCAGTCAGATTCGGCTCGACGGGCCGCACATCATAAACGGCATACCCAACCGATGGCACTGTGGCAACAAAGATGATCTTTCCATTCGAAATCTGGCCGGCGACTTCTTTGCCATCCGGACCGGTTACGCGCACTGATTTGGGGATTCCAGCGGGAAAACTAATATTAGCTTCGACCGCATCTTCGCGCGCGATGTTCAGCGGGTTGAAGACGACGATGGGAATCCCTTTGGCCTCGGTATTCAAGGCGGCGGCGACGGCTTCGGTGGCATTGGTGAGCACGGCGGCGAACTGGTTCATGGCGATGACGTCGTCGTTCCAGGCAAACTCGTAAGCTTTGGGGGTAGCGGTGCCGGCGGCGAGATCGTGAAACTGGCCGCCCATCACGAGAGTCCAGGCATCGTTCAAGCGTTGCAGGGGATAGGGGCGCGCGCCCAGCCACTCGGCGGCGATGGAGGATTTCTCCGCGGCATCGCCCAGCAATTCTTCTTTTCGGAGCCAGCGTTTCTGGTAGGCCTGCGAAGTCAACGATCCGGCGGAATGATTGGTCAGCTCCATTTCGCCGGTGTAGCGCGGAAGTCCGGCGGCCTGGGCGGGAGTGATATCCAAAAACATTTGTTCTGCGTTCGCCGAAATAACGCGCACGGGCCCTCCGCCAAGCTGCACCGGAGTTCCCTGCTCGCGAGAAAAGCGGGAAAAAAGCGGGTCAACATCAAGCGGCAAGCTGGCCGTTCCGCCGGTGATAATGGCCTCGAGACGCTTCACGGAGTCTTCCTGCGGAGCTCCGCCGATATCGCCGGTTCCGTAGTAGTGATAGTCGGTGAAGACGCCGCTGACGTGGCCATTGAGCTCGACGCGCGCGGCCCAATCGCTTTGATGGCGATTTAGTTCCTGATCCTGTCGCATCGCATTCTCGACCTTCTGCTGGTTGCGCACCGCCAGATATTCTTCAATCTGTTTAACGTCCATGGTCGAGTTGGTCTGATCGGCGTGTACCAGCTCTTGCCGAAGCGGCTGAAATCGATTATTCAAATCTTCGAGAACCTGATCGAGAGGCAGCGGAGAAAGCGGCTTGCTCAAATCGCTGTTGATGCCTCCGCTATAATCGCCGGGATTCAGGCCAGCGAGCACGCTTTCGCCATCAGGCCCGACCCACACGCCCACATTGAAGGGAGTGCCTTCCGGAGTTTTTTCGAGCGACTCGGGACCACCTCCGGGCGCGGACGAACCCCAGACCAGTTTCTGGGTGGAGAATCCTTTCACGCCGGAGTGGGCGAGAATGGAGGGCAGCGACGCGGGGAATCCGAAACAATCGGGCAGCATATATTCTGCGCTGGCGCGGCCGAGTTCTTTGCGAAACCAATTATTTCCGTAGAGGACCTGGCGGATGATGGTCTCGGCGCTGGGCGTGTTCACATCGCCTTCCTCCATGGAAGAGCCGGCGGGGAACCACCGCCCCTGGTCCACGTACCGCTTCAGCCGGGCAAAATCGGCGGGGTAATACTCCTTCATTAAGCGGTAACGATTGGCGCCGCTGAAATTGAAGATGTAGTGAGGATATTTATCGAGGAGGGCGAAATTATCGTCCATGGTTTTGCGAAGGTATTCGCTGATGACCTGGGGATACTCCCAGCGCCATTCCGTATCGAGGTGAGCGTAGCCGACAACGTAAAGCGTTGGCTGCTTGCTCAAATCGGGCTGGGCGGCAGTTTGGGCGCGGGCTGCGCTCAGAAACATCGGACAGCAGAGGAGCGCCGCCGCTAGACTGGTGAATACTCGCATTCGTATCCCTCCGAGGTGCCGCGTGGAATGAAGGTTCTACCTGCGGAATTCAGTATTGTTACATGTTCGGGTGTATGGCTCACAATAGGGACCCGCCGGCGAGCAGATTCGCGATAGAGATTAACGTATGGTTCACGGGCGCGGAGAAAGAAAACACACTTTGGTTAAGCTTTTTCGCAACTCTGAACGCAAGGGATCGAGAAAGAGTGTGGCGATTAGAGTGCTAAACGCGTTTTTAGTAACCATGGTTTTGCTCTCGCTTCCGGCTCTTGCGCAAGAGATTATTGTAAAGGGGCGGGTGGTCGATCCGAAGGGGAAGGCTCTGCCGAACGCCTTGGTTGAACTGGTCACGAAAAAGCAAATTACGGCGCATGCGATTTCCGAGTGGGATGGCCAGTTTTTGTTGAAGGTTGAACCCGCCGAAGAGTTCGTTCTTAGAGTGAGCGCTGCCGGATTCCGGCCGGTGAGCCGCTCGATTACTCTCCCGCTCGACGGCGATTCTGTGATCAAGATTCAAATGGGCCAACTTTCTTCGCGCATCGAGAACATTACGGTTACGGCAGACGTCAACCAACTGGATGTGCTCTCGCCTGACCCGGCGGAAAAAGTGTTTGTGCGGCAGGATCTGCTGGATGCTAATCCGGGCAGGCCGGGTGCGCCGGTGTCGATTCCAGGCTATCCGATTGAAACCGCGTCGAGCGGCATCAAGGCGCCGCAATATTTTGCTCCGGGAGTTGCGGGAGACCATGGTGAGCCGGTTGCGCAATACATCGCGGTGGGAAGCTATCTGGTGCCGAATAATTTATCGGCTAATGCGCACGGCAACGGCTATTCCGATCCGAACATATTTATTCCAGAAGTTCTGGAAAGCGTGCAGGTGGATGGCGGAGCGTTCAACGTGCGGGAGGGAAATCATTCGCTCAATCTGGCGGCGACGTATGGGCTGCGCTCCCGCCTCGATCCGTTTGTCACCGTGACTGGCGATTACCGGGACATTGATGTGGTGGGAGGATTGAGACCCAATCCGGAATCGTGGATGGCTTTTGAAGCTTCCTATGGCAACGGATTTCTGGATCGGCTGGAGCACCGGCAACAGTACAAGTTCAACGGAGAGCGGCTGTTCCATATCGGCCAGCACCGGCTTACGTTGTTTGGGATTGGTTATTACGGGTTTTCTTATGTGCCGGGATTGGTCCCGATTTTTCCGTTGAATTCGAACGACAGCAATTTTCCGAATTATGGAGACACGATTGACCCGCGGCAGAAAGATCAGACTCACACCGCGCTGGTAGCGGTGAATGACGTGTGGCAGTTGAGTGGAAGCCAGCAGTTGCAGCTCTCCGGTTTTTTTCGGACTTACAATCTTTCGCTGTTCTCGGATTTTGGACAGGGGCTGATCCGGCAGAGTGAGTTTCGCACGGTCGCCGGCGGCAACGTGGACTATCTCAATAAGATCGCGGAATATTTATCTTTGCTGGCGGGCTTTGATTATGATCGCGAAGCTCCGCGGCGGGACGATCTCGATCACTATGGATTTTTCAACCGCGCCGAGCCGGGAAATTACGGTGCTTTCACTCCGGTGGATGGAAATAATGTGACCATAGGATCGCTGACGCCCTACATTGCGGCGGAAGGAACCGTGGCTCGCTACTTCCGTTACTATCTGGGTTGGCGGCGCGACGAAATCGATTTTGACAACGACGATCTGCTGCACGCGCAGAATTCATTTCAGAAGTGGGTGGGCGTGAACTCGCCTAAGGCTACGGTCTCTTTTCTGCCCAAAGAATCGTGGTACGTTCCGCTGGTGTCGCTGAGTTTGGGGCAGGCTTTTTTTACGGAAGATCCGCGGATTGGCACGGGAACGACGGCCGGCACCCCGGTGGCGACGGCGCATTCCTACCAGATTGTGGCCAGCAAGACTCTGCGTAAAACCGATCTGCGGCTTACGCTTGGCCATGTCACCAGCAGCGCGGAGCTGGCCAAGATCGATCCGGATACCGGGCTGCAGTTTAATGAAGGGCCGAGCCGGCTTCGATTTCTGACAATGGCCGTGCGTCAGACCTTTCGTCACGGATCGCTACTGGCGACTTTTTCCAAGGCGGACGCGCGCGACCTCGAGACGGGAGATCCCACGCCGGAGGCGCCGCGAACCATTTTCGATTTGCTGGGCACAATTCAGAAGTTGCCGTTCCGTCTGCAAATGCGAGGGGAGTTCGAATATGTGGGAACCAAGCCCCTGGGCACGGGCTGCCTGCCAATTCTGATGGATGAATGCACGGGCACGCCGGTCAAGGAGTTTAGAGGGGCGATGGTCCGGCCCTTTCGCAACGGGCGCATGAATGTGGGGGTGAATTTTCTGATTGCGAGCGGCTATACGGGGCAGACCACGGAAAACTTCTATCCCTCTGACATTCAGGAAGTTGTGGGAGTGCGCATCCCCAGCTATGCCAGCCTGAGCTTCACCTACAGGTTTGGAAGATCGGGCACGCCGTGAGCCGCGGCAGGGCAGAGGCTAAGTTTCGAACATGGCTGGAGGCGGTACTCGCGAGATCCCTCGCCCGGCCTGTGAAAACGCGGGGCTTCGGGATGACGCCAAGCGAGGAAGCATGCGTGGGATTTCAAAAACCAAGCCGCTACCCGCGGCAGCCAAGGCTTTCGCTTATAGAACTGAAGGGATATGATGGCCTGCACGGAGCAACGAATGGCGTTCACGGCCAATAAGGACGCGGTTACGGAGCTCGATGTCTTGTGGATCACCGCCGGCCTGGGGTGCGATGGCGACACTATCGCCATGACCGCAGCGACCCAGCCCAGCATCGAAGATGTGGTTCGCGGGCAAATTCCGTGGATTCCAAAAGTCAACCTGCACAATCCATTTCTGGCGCTGGCGAACGGCGATGATTTTCTGAAGCGCTTCCACGAAGCGGCGGAGGGAAAGATCGAGAACTTCATTCTGGTGGTGGAGGGATCGATCCCCAACGAACATAATAAGGATGAAGGATATTGGGCATCGCTTGGCACCGACGCGAAGACCGGCCAGCCCATAACCACCTGCGAATGGATTGACCGCCTCGCTCCCCAGGCGTGGGCGGTGGTGGCGGCGGGAACCTGCGCCACATATGGCGGCATCCATGCCATGGAAGGAAATCCGACGGGATGCATGGGACTGCCGGACTATTTGGGATGGAAGTGGAAATCGAAAGGCGAGATTCCGATCGTATGCGTGCCCGGTTGCCCGGTGCAGCCGGATAATTTCATGGAGACGCTGTTGTATCTGCTTTATATGGCGGCGGGCCGCGCGCCCATGATTTCGCTGGATGAGGCGCTGCGTCCTAAGTGGCTTTTTGGCAGCACCGTGCACGAAGGCTGCGACCGCGGCGGATATTACGAGCAGGCGCAATTTGCCGAGGAGTACGGGTCTCCGCTTTGCATTGTGAAGCTGGGATGCTGGGGACCGGTGGTGCAGTGCAACGTGGGGAAACGCGGGTGGATGGGCGGGATTGGTGGATGTCCGAATGTGGGCGGTATTTGCATTGGGTGCACGATGCCCGGCTTTCCTGACAAGTTCATGCCTTTCATGAACCAGCCGCCGGGTTCGCTGCTATCTTCGGCCGCGGTGCAAACCTACGGACGCGCCATACACGCGCTGCGCCGCTTCACGCAGGCCTCGCTGAATAAAGAGCCGAGCTGGCGAAAACCGACGCGCGGTAGGGCGCAACCAAGCATCCAAAAGTAAAATGGGGCTGCCTGAGGAATAAAAATGGTTTCGTTTACGTGGCCGAACAGTGCGAACGGCGCGCCCTCCGATGAATCCTCGATCGATGATCCGGAGTTGAGTTCGTCCCAGGCTGAGGAGATTTTGCAGAGCCTGGCGGGTGTGTTCAGCTCTCACCGTAATCCAGCCAACGCACGACGCATCGTATATTCGCCGGAAGGGTCGGAGGAAGGATGGTCTGAGGGCGCGGATTTTCCTAACCTGGAGGCTCGCTACCGCGCCCTGGTCGAGCAGATTCCGGCAGTAGTTTTCATGGCGTATCTGGATCGCGGCATCGGCGAGGCCTACGTCAGTCCGCAGATTGAAGCGGCACTTGGATTCTCGCAGGAAGAGTGGCTGGAGGATCCGGTGCGCTGGTACAGCCACATCCATCCGGAGGACAAACAGCGCTGGAGCACCGAGGCAGCGGAGATGTTTCTTACGGGCAGGCCACTGCGGTCGGCGTATCGCGTGCTGTCGCGCGATGGACGGGTGATCTGGTTTCATTGCGAAGCCAAGATGATCCGCAAGGAGAACGGCGAGCCCTGGTTCATTCACGGAGTGGGTTTCGACATCACCGATTTGAAGTTGACCGAGGAGGCGTTGCAGAAAGAGCGCAACGTTATTTCGGGCATTCTGGATACGGTGGGAGCGTTGGTGGTGGTGCTCGATGCGGAAGGCAGGATCATCCGCTTCAATCGGGCGTGCGAGCAGATGACGGGATATTGTTTTGCCGAGGTTCATGGAAAATTTATCTGGGATTTGTTTCTGGCGCCGGCGGAGGTGGAACGCTTCAAGATGTCGATGGAAAATATCAGGGTCGATGGTTTGCCCAGAGAATATGAGAGCGGCTGGGTAACCCGGGACGGCCGGCAGAGGACCATCGCGTGGTCGGCGACCATGCTTCCTGGAGCCAGCGAAGCTGCGGCCTACATTATTGCTTCGGGCATTGATGTTACGGAACGAAAGCACCTGGAGAAAACGATTCTTGAAATCAGTTCGCGCGAGCAACGGCGCATAGGCCAGGACCTGCACGATGGCCTGGGGCAGCATTTGACCGGCATCGCCTTCATGAGCAAGGTGCAAGAACAAAAGCTAATGGAAAAGAGCCTGCCTGAGGCGGCGGATGCGGCCAAGATCGTGAATCTGGTGAACGAGGCCATCCACAAAACCCGGGAACTGGCGCGGGGATTGTCGCCGGTGGTTTCAGACGCGCAGGGGCTGATGTCGGCCTTGCAGCAATGGGCGGGGGAAGTGGAAGATCTATTCGCGGTGAATTGCCGGTTTCAATGTTTTACTCCGGTGCTGATTCACGACGACACTATGGCGACGCATCTTTATTACATTGCGCGCGAGGCGGTGAACAACGCCATCAAGCACGGGCACGCGCAGCAGATTTTCATCCGGCTGGCGGCTGACGAGCATCAGGGAGTCCTCTCCATTCAAGACGACGGCTTCGGAATCGGTAAGATTGCTCCCGGGAATAAGGGGATGGGCATGCACCTGATGAACTATCGCGCCCGGATCGTAGGAGGTTCGCTGGAGGTGCAAGGCGCGGAAACCGGCGGAACTGTGGTTACCTGTGTGTTTCCGGTTTTGCCGGTGAGCGAAGACCAGGAATGAGGATACGATGAGCGTGACTTTCAAGGGGCAAGCTCAATCCGCAATCAAGAGAAGAATCCTCGTGGTCGATGATCATCCCATCGTGCGGCAGGGGCTGGCGCTGATGGTGAACCGGGAGGCCGATCTGGTGGTTTGCGGCGAGGCTGAAGATGCCACGGGCGCGATGCTGGTGATGGCGTCCGCGCGCCCGGACGTTCTCATCGTGGATATTTCGCTGAATGGCCCGGATGGCCTGGATCTTTTGAAAAATATTCGGACGACTCATCCCGGTCTGCCGGTGCTGATTCTTTCCATGCACGATGAGTCGATCTATGCCGAGCGCGCGCTGCGGGCGGGCGCAAATGGTTACATCATGAAACAGGAGGCGACGGATAAGGTGCTGGTGGCATTGCGCCGCATTCTGGGCGGCGAGATTTATGTGAGCGACCGGGTCGCGAACAAGATGCTGAAGCACTACATCACCGGCTCCGGCACGTTGCGGAACTCTACCATCGCCGACCTCAGCGACCGGGAACTGGAAGTATTCCGCTTAATCGGAGAAGGGCACGGGACGCGGCAGATCGCCGAAGAGCTGCACATCAGCATAAAGACGGTCGAGTCTTACCAGGCCCACATTAAAGAAAAGCTCTCGCTGCGCAGCGCGCGTGAACTGATGCAGCATGCCATTCAGTGGAGCATGAACGAGAAAACGGCGTAACCGGGATCTGCAGTTAATTTCTTCGTATTTGTTTTCCTTTTTATTCCTTCATTTTTTCACCTTGTGCTCTTATCCCCACTAAAAGACTAAGGGAAGCGCCGTAGGGGAATCCCCGTGGCGGTTGGCCGTGTTTTCCACCCGAACGAAAAAGTGGCACGCCCGCTTGTGGGCCATCCCGATAACGTTGATTCTAGGTCTCGTACACCTCAAGTTTCCGATGGAAACGGAGGGAATCCTCCTGGTGTGTTGAATTCACAGATTGCGATTCCTGTCTTTACAGGCGGGAATTCGTCGGTCTCCGTCCTTCATAGGTTGCTCAGGAAAGGAGAACCCTGTATGGCAGAGCAAGCGGTTCCGTACGGTCGGGTCACGCAAAAACCATCCCCTGTCGCCGAGGTACACATTCTCTGGATCACCGCCGGTCTGGGCTGTGACGGCGATTCAGTTTCAATCACGGCAGCGACTCAACCCAGCATTGAAGATGTTTTATTGGGAGCAATTCCAGGACTTCCAAAAGTTCATTTGCACAATCCTGTGCTTGCTTATGAGGTGGGCGACGACTTCATGAAGTTCTGGTACCAGGCGGACGAGGGAAAGCTCGATCCGTTCGTGCTGGTGGTGGAAGGATCGATTCCCAACGAGAGCATCAAGAAGGAAGGTTACTGGGCGGCGCTCGGCACCGATCCCAATACCAAGCAGCCCATCACCACCAATGAATGGATCGATCGCCTGGCGCCGAAGGCGCTGGCGGTTGTAGCTTGCGGCACTTGCGC
Source organism: uncultured Acidobacteriota bacterium (assembly GCA_963756015.1). GTDB lineage: Bacteria > Acidobacteriota > Terriglobia > Terriglobales > Acidobacteriaceae > Sulfotelmatobacter. The sequence continues at coordinate 2,763,226 of CAVWMB010000006.1, read as the reverse complement.
CACTTATGGCGGGATTCATGCCATGGAGGGAAATCCCACCGGCTGCATGGGTCTGGCGGATTATCTGGGATGGGATTGGAAATCGAAAGCCGGGTTGCCCATCGTGAATGTACCTGGATGCCCGGTTCAACCCGACAATTTCATGGAGACGGTGCTCTACCTTCTTTATCAGGTGGCGGGACTGGCGCCCATGATTCCGCTCGACGATCAATTGCGTCCGACGTGGCTGTTCGGCAAGACCGTCCACGAAGGGTGCGACCGGGCCGGCTACTACGAGCAGGGTGATTTTGCCGAAGTCTACGGCTCGCCCAAGTGCATTGTGAAGCTGGGATGCTGGGGGCCGGTGGTGAACTGCAACGTTCCGAAGCGGGGATGGATGGCCGGAATTGGCGGCTGCCCCAACGTAGGCGGGATTTGCATCGGCTGCACCATGCCCGGGTTCCCCGACAAGTTCATGCCGTTCATGGATGAACCGCCGGGAGGACATGTCTCAAGCAGCGCGATCGGAGTTTACGGCCGCGCGATTCGGGCGTTGCGCTCGATCACTCAAAACACGGTGAACAAAGAACCCAAGTGGCGTCATCCCGGAGCGGAATTGACCACCGGCTACCGTCCACGAGCCTACTGAGAATCTAAAGGAGCGATCCAATGAGCACTGTTAGCGCACCGACCCAGGATGTTTCCAGCAAAAAAAGGAATCTGGTCGAGATGAATTGGGACCCGATCACTCGCATCGTGGGCAGCCTGGGCATCTTTACCAAAATTGATTTTGAAAATCGCCACGTGGTCGAGTGCCACAGCACCTCGTCCATTTTTCGCGGGTACAGCATTTTCATGAAGGGCAAAGACCCGCGCGACGCCCACTTTATTACCAGCCGCATCTGCGGGATTTGCGGCGACAACCATGCGACTTGCGCAACCTACGCGCAGAATATGGCTTTCGGAGTGCGTCCGCCGGACATCGCCGAGTGGATTGTCAATCTGGGCGAAGCGGCAGAATACATGTTCGACCACAATATTTTTCAGGACAATCTGGTCGGCGTGGATTTCTGCGAGCAGATGGTGAAGGAGACCAACCCCAAGGTCTGGGCGAAAGCTCAATCCACCAAAGCTCCGCACTCCGATCTGCACGGGTACCGCAACATCTCCGACATCATGACGGCGCTCAATCCGTTCACGGGAGCGTTTTATCTTGAGGCCCTGCAGATGAGCCGCATGACGCGCGAGATGTTTTGCCTGATGGAAGGGCGCCATGTCCATCCTTCTACTCTTTATCCGGGTGGAGTTGGGACCGTGCCCACGGTGCAACTGTTCACCGATTACATTGTGCGGCTGATGAAGTACGTGGAATTCATGAAGAAAGTAGTTCCGCTGCATGATGACCTGTTCGACTTCTTCTACGACGCGCTGCCGGGCTATGAAGAAGTTGGACGCCGGCGAATTCTGCTGGGCTGTTGGGGATCGTTCCAAAACCCGAAAGTCTGCGACTACAAATACGAAACCATGACGGAGTGGGGTCGCGCCATGTACGTGACTCCGGGGGTTGTGGTGGACGGCAAGCTGGTGACGACCGATCTGGTCGACATCAACTTGAACATGCGGATTCTGCTGGGCAGTTCTTATTACGACGACTGGAAGAACTCAGAGACGTTCGTGAAGACGGATCCGTTGGGAAATCCGGTGGACAAGAATCATCCGTGGAATCAGACGACGATTCCTCGTCCGCAGAAGCGTGACTTTGGCGGCAAGTACACCTGGGTGATGTCGCCACGGTGGCTGGATAAACGGACGGGCGATCATCTGGCGCTCGACACCGGCGGCGGCCCGATTGCCCGGCTATGGGCAACCGCGCTGGCCGGAATTGTGGATATCGGCTATATCAAATCCACGGGACACAGCGTGAAGATGTATCTGCCGAAGACCGCATCCAAGCCTGAGGTCGAATTCGAATGGAAGATTCCGAAATGGAGCAACGCCATCGAACGCGACCGGGCCCGCACCTACTTCCAGGCCTATTCGGCTTCGGCGGCGCTTTACTTTGCTGAAAAGGCACTGGCGGAGTTGCATGCCGGACGAACAAAGACCTGGACCGAGTTCAAGGTGCCTGAGGAAGCCATTGGTTGCGGTTTCCACGAGGCGGTTCGCGGTGTGCTCTCGCATCACGTGGTGATTCGCAAAGGCAAGATTGCGAATTACCATCCTTATCCTCCGACGCCATGGAATGCCAATCCACGCGACATCTATGGCACTCCGGGGCCGTATGAGGATGCGGTGCAGAATACGCCGATCTTCGAAGAGAACGGTCCGGATAAATTCAAGGGCATCGACATCATGCGCGCGGTGCGGAGCTTCGATCCGTGTCTGCCCTGCGGCGTGCACATGTATTTAGGGAACGGGAAAGTATTGGAGACGCATCATTCCCCGATGTTTGGACTCCAACCTTGAAGCTGTAGCGGCTTATTGAGGAGTGAGGGTGGTAGCTCGACTGCGCTCTCACTCCTAATTTTTTCGGTAACGAGTGTGGCTTCGAAAGAGTCCGACCAAAGGAGCATTGTGGCCGACGGCAAAGATTTTCGAGAAGACATGCAGCGAATCGGCGGGCTGGTTCAGGAGATTGAATCGATTGCCGATCCCGCGGTGCGAGCGACGGCCAAGAATCTGATGCAGTCGCTGATGGACTTGCACGGCGCAGCTCTGGAAAAAGCGCTCGACATTGTGGCCGAGGCGGGCGAGCCGGGGATGAATATTATTGAGCGGCTGGGCCGCGATTCGCTGGTGAGCAGCCTTCTGATTCTTTATGGACTTCATCCCGAGGACATTGAGACTCGAGTGGTGAAGGCGGTGGAACGGGTGAGGCCGCAACTGCGGAAGCAGGGCTGCGAAGTGGAACTGCTGGGCGCGGAAAATGGGGTTATCCGGCTGCGAGCCGAAACCGGGTCGCATACCTGCGGCTCGACGGCGAAGACGGTGCAGTCCACGTTGGAGGGCGCGATGTATGACGCGGCGCCGGACTTGACCTCGCTTGTGATTGAAGGCTTTGAGGAGAAGCCGGCGTCCGGTTTTGTGGCGCTGGAGAAGTTGATGGGAGCCGGCGCAGGCGAACTCATCTCTTCTGAGGGCTTACCGCGGCAGGGTTTAGAGCGGCAGGAATTGCGGTCGCAAGATTTGCAGCCGCAGGGCGGGGATTGAAGAATTTATGAGTGCAGGCGATTTTACGGGAATTGCGGACGGATTTGGAGCGCTGCGGCAGTTTGCCCGGCGCGAGCGTCCCCTGGAGCGTTGCGAGCTGTGCAGTTTGGGCTTGGGGCCGAATCATGCGCACCTGCTCGAACTGGCGCAGCGCAAGCTGGTATGCACCTGCGAAGCCTGCGCGATTCTATTCAGCGGCCGAGGCGTGAAGTTCAAACGCGTGCCGCGGCGGGTGTTGTCGTTGCCCAGCTTCAACCTCGGCGACACCGAGTGGAACGGGCTGATGGTTCCGATCAACATGGCATTCTTTTTCAGGAACAGCGTCGAGCAGCGCGTGATTGCCATGTATCCGAGCCCGGCGGGGGCGACGGAATCTTTGCTGGAACTGGAAGCGTGGAACGACATCGCAACGCGAAACCCGGTGCTGGAGACGATGGAAGCCGATGTGGAGGCGCTGCTGGTGAACCGGTTGGGTTATTCGCGCGGGTATTCGGCGGCGGAATATTATCTGCTTCCGATCGATGAGTGCTACAAGCTGGTGGGGCTGATTCGGATGCACTGGAAGGGGCTTTCTGGCGGCGCGGATGTGTGGCGAGAGTTGGGAGAGTTCTTCACGAATCTGAAAGCGAGGTCAGTCGAGATGGTCGAGACTGATGCGTCCGCGAAAGTGGAAGAAGGATCTCATGCCTGATTTGAGTTTTCAGGTCGAGGGTGTCGAAGTGGTGGAGCGCGCCGTCTCGCCTCTGCTTGCATTCAAGCTTCGCCTTACGAATTCGAATCCGCAAGAACCGATTCACACGGTTGCGTTGCGCTGCCAGATCCAACTGGAAGTGACCCGGCGAAAATATACCGCGGAAGATCAGGAGCGGCTGCTCGATCTGTTTGGGGAAACCAGCCGGTGGGGCCAAACTTTGCGCAGCCTTTTGTGGACACACGCTAATCTGGTCGTGCCCTCGTTTACTGGAACCACGCTGGTGGATCTTCCGGTGCCGTGCACTTTCGATTTCAACGTGGCCGCAACGAAATATTTTGACGGGCTGGCGGATGGCGAAGTGCCGATTTGCCTGCAGTTCAGCGGTACGGTTTTCTACGCCAGCCTGGAAGCGGGTTTGCAGGTTGCGCCGATTTCCTGGGATAAGGAAGCGCGCTTCAAGCTTCCGGTAAAAGTGTGGCGCGACATGATGGAGTCTTACTATCCCAACAGCGCGTGGCTTTGTTTGCACAAGGACGCATTCGATCGCTTGTATCAGTACAAAGTGAGGCACGGCATTCCCACGTGGGAAGAAGCGATTGAGCGCATCGTTCCAGTGGAAGGGCCGCCGGTGAACGAGACGCCCGTGGAAGAGGCGCCGGTGGAAGAGGCGCCGGTGGAAGAGGCGGCGGTGGAAAAGACGGTGACGCAATGAATCTTGCGACGGTCGAGAAAATCGCGAAAGCGGTGCTGTATGAGGGATACATGCTGTATCCCTATCGTCCGTCGTCGGTGAAGAACCAGCAGCGGTGGAATTTTGGCGTGCTCTCTCCGCAGTCCTACAGCGACGCGCAGGGTGGCAGCGAGGCCTGGAGCATGCAGACCGAATGCCTGGTGGAGGGCAGTTCGCTGACCGGGATTGAAGTGCGGGTGCGCTTCCTGCAGTTGGTGGCGCGGACGGTTGGCGAATCGCCGGCGCCGATGAGCGAATTGCAGGCCGGCGAAGATCCACAATTTCGTCCGGTGGAGAAGCTGGTGGTGAACGGGCACGCGTACCAGGCCTGGCAGGAAGCGGTGGAGCGCGAGATCATCGTGCCGGTTTGCAATGTGGAGGCGCTGACTTATGCTCCGGTGACTCAAACTTTTGTTTTGCCTGCGGGAAAAGTCTTTGAAGAACTGCGCGAGGCCGAAAGTTCGATTGTGGGCATTCTGGTACGGGAACGGCATTCGCTTCTGGGCGAGGTGGAAATTGCAGCAACCCATGAAGGCGACGGCGTCTTCAAAGTGAAGGTGCGCATTCGCAATACCACTCCTTTTGAAGTTACGCCGGAAACCAGCAGGGAAGATGCGCTGTTGAGCGCGCTGGTCTCGACCCATACTGTTCTGGGTGTTCAGGATGGCCGGTTCGTTTCGCTGCTCGGTCCGGAGGATGAAATGCGCGATCTGGCGGCGAGTTGCGCGAACGTTGGAACCTGGCCGGTTCTGGTGGGCGAGGAAGGCGATCGCGACACGCTGCTCTCTTCCCCCATCATTCTTTATGACTATCCGCAGATTGCACCGGAGAGCGCGGGCGATCTGTTTGACGGAACGGAGATTGACGAAATTCTTTCGCTGCGAATCATGACGCTGACTGACGAAGAGAAACGGGAGATGAGCCAATCGGACGAGCGCGCCCGCCAGATGCTGGAGCGCACCGAAGCCATGCCGGTGGAACATCTGATGAAGCTGCATGGAGTGCTGCGAGGATTGCGGCCGGTGAACGAGGAGGGCCAATGAACGAGTGGGAGTGGCAACTCCTGGAAGAAAAAACTCCGGTCGATCATCTGGAAATTTCCGGAGTCGAAGTGAGAACCGGGAGCCGCGTGCGCCTGCGGCCGCGTGCGGGCGGCGATGTGATGGACATTGCGCTGGCCGGGCAGGTTGCGACCATCGAATGCATTGAGCAGGACTATGAAGGCAAGCAGCACGTTTGCGTGGTTCTGGACAACGATCCCGGGAAAGATATGGGTCTGCTGCGGCAGCCCGGGCACCGGTTCTTTTTTGATGCGGAAGAAGTTGAGCCGCTTTCGCCGGAGGAGATTTCGCAAATCGCGGTGACGCCAAAGCCGACGATTTTGGTAGCCGGCATCGGCAACATTTTTCTTGGGGATGATGCGTTTGGCGTGGAGGTGGTCCGCCGCCTGGCGGAGCGCAAGCTGCCGGCTGAGGTTCGCGTGGCCGACTTTGGGATTCGCGGCTTCGACCTCGCGTATGCGCTGCAGGATGGCTACGAAACCACAATACTGGTGGACGCTTGTCCGCACGGCGAAGCGCCGGGAACGCTTTATGTCATCGAGCCGGATTTGAAGGCGGCAAAGAATGGGGATGCTCCGCAGGCCGCGATTGAAGCGCATGCGATGAATCCAGAGAGCGTGCTGCGCATGGCGCGCGCGATGAATATTGAAGTAAAGAATGTGTTGCTGGTCGGCTGCGAACCGGAAACTCTTGGCGGTGACGAAGGTCAGATGGGACTGAGCGCCGCGGTTGAGGGCGCCGTGGAACACGCCGTAAACCTTGTGGAAACGTTGATCGAAAAACTCATGAGCACGAACAGGCCAGATTCAACCCAGTGAATATCCTGCGATACATCCTGCGATACAAGGAGACTTCCGTGGCAATCGAAAAGAACGGTAATGGCATCAGCGATAAGGACACGCTATACATGCTGAGCGGAGTAGCGCTCGTAGTGTTCGGGGCGGGCTTGATTCTTTCAAATCCGATCGCGAGGCGTTATCTCGGACAATTCGGGATCGGCGATCTGGCACAAGCGGCATTGCCGGATCTGGATCGTTACTTGAAGCTGCGCGCGATGTAAATGGCGTGCCCAGCGATGCAGAGCGGGAGGGGGCGCGTTTGTCCACAGCAGGAATGCCGCAGACAACGGTTCGATATGTAGTGGAAGACGGGAACAGTACGTTCACGGTGCGCGCGTTCGCCACGGGAATGCTTTCGGCGTTTGGCCATAACCCGAAGATTGCGATTCCAGATTTTGAAGGCGAGGTGTTGTTGAACCCTGAGGCGGTGGAAGAGAGCTCGGTGCGGCTGGTGATTCGTTCGGCTTCGCTCACCGACACCGATGACATTCGCGAAAAAGACCGGGCGGAGATCGACCGCGCGATGCATGACGAGGTGCTCGAATCCGACTCTTTCCCTGAGATCGTGTACGAGTGTTCTCGGATATCTGCGACCAAGGCTGGGGAGGGACAATACCTGGCGACGTTGAACGGCGAGTTGACGCTCCACGGAGTGAAGCGCAACCAACCAGTTTCGATACGGGCGTCGGTGAGCGGGGACATGTTGCGGGCGACGGGAGAATTTTCAGTGCGCCAGAGCGATTATGAAATTCGTCCGGTTTCAGCAGTGGGAGGAACGATCAAGCTCAAGGATGAACTGAAGTTTTCGTTCGACATTTCCGCTCGCAAGCAGGGATGAAAGCTGGCGGGCAGCGCGGGTTGTGAGAGATGAACGAGGACGACAAGAATCATGACGTCGCCGGAGGATGCCACATGTGTTTAGCCATACCAGGAAAGATCGTCGAGATCTCCGCCGAGAACCAGGACTCCGCGCTGGTGGAGGTAATTGGCGTGCGGCGGAGAATCGATCTGGGACTGTTGCAGGATGACAAGCCTGTTCCCGGCGACTGGGTGCTGGTTCATGTGGGATTTGCCATGAGCAAGATCAGCGAGCAAGACGCCACCGACCAGATGAACACACTGAGAATGCTGGGAGAAATCGACGGGGCGATGCAGGAAGTGAAGGGATACGGGCTGGAAGATGCCGAATATGATGGCCCGCGCCCTGATCGGAAGGAACCGGTGCAATGAAATTTGTCGATGAGTTCCGACAACCCGAATTGATTTCGAAAACGGCGGAAGAAATTCGCCGCCTGGCCGGAACCGAGCGGCACTACCGCATGATGGAAGTCTGCGGCGGACATACTCATGCCATCTACCGGTTTGGCTTGAAAGATATACTTCCGGAGAACATTGAATTGATTCACGGTCCCGGCTGCCCGGTGTGCGTGCTTCCGATGGGCAGGATCGATGACGGTCTTGCCATCGCACAGGAACCCGACGTTATTTTTGCGGCCTTCGGCGATATGATGCGCGTGCCTGGGACACAGGGCAGTCCGCTCGAGCACAAGGCGCGCGGGATGGACGTTCGCATCGTATATTCACCGGCGGATGCGCTCAAGTTGGCGCGACTTCATCCCGACAAGCACGTGATGTTTTTCGCCATTGGATTTGAAACTACGGCGCCGTCAACCGCTCTCACCATGATGCGCGCCCGGGCCGAGGGCATCCGGAACTTTTCAGTGTTCTGCAATCATGTGACGATTATTCCGGCCATCCGAGCGATTCTGGATTCGCCCGATATGCGGCTCGACGCTTTCATTGGACCCGGCCATGTTTCGACGGTGATCGGCTGCCGGCCCTATGAATGGATTGCGCACAACGAACGCAAACCGATCGTGGTTTCAGGATTCGAGCCGTTGGACATGCTGCAATCCATTGTGATGTTGCTGCGGCAGTTGAAGGCGGGTGAGGCCAAGGTTGAGAATCAATACAAGCGGGTGGTTCCGTGGGAAGGCAATCGCGCCGCGCTGCGCGCCATGGCCGAGGTTTTTCAACTGCGTCCTTATTTCGAATGGCGCGGCTTGGGATTTATTTCCCAGTCGGCGCTTCGGATCAACGACAAGTACGCCGAGTTCGATGCCGAACAACGCTTTGAGGTACCCGGCATTCGCGTGACCGATCCGAAAGCGGCGCAGTGTGGGGAAGTTCTGAAAGGCGTGCTGAAGCCGCATCAGTGTAAACTTTTTGGACGCGAGTGCACGCCGGAGCATCCTATTGGCGCACTCATGGTATCGACGGAAGGATCATGCGCCGCCTATCACAGCTACGAATACCGCAAGGCAGCAATGGTGAGTCTGGGGTCGATCGCCTGAGCGCTCCAGCCGTTTTGACTGCCGACCAAGCCCCCATCCGTTTCCGAGACTCGCAAATCGAAATGGCGCACGGAGCTGGGGGAAAAGCCAGCCGAAAACTTGTCGAGGGGTTGTTTGCTCCGCTGTTGTTTGGCGCGACGCCCGGCCCGCTCGGAGACGCGGCGCACGTCCAGATCAACGGAACCACAGTGGCGATTACGACGGACAGTTTTGTGGTGAAGCCGCTGAGTTTTCCGGGCGGCTCGATCGGCGAGCTAGCGGTGAACGGTACAGTGAATGATCTGGCGGTTTCGGGAGCGAAGGCGGAAGCTCTGGTGGTTACCTTTGTATTGGAAGCCGGGCTGGCCACGCCGGTTCTCGAAGCTGAGGTTCGCGCCATGGCGAAGGCGGCGCGGGACGCTGGAGTGCGCATCGCCGCCGGCGATACGAAAGTTGTCGAGCACGGCAAAGCAGATCGGATGTACGTCAGCACTACTGGCATCGGGCATCTGCTGCCGGGGGTGAGAGTCGATCCGCGCTCGGTGCGGGTTGGCGACAAAATTCTGCTCTCGGGTCCGATCGGGGATCATGGGATCACGATTTTGCTGGCGCGCGGCGAGCTTGACCTCGAGGCCGACCTTCGCTCTGACACGCGTTCTGTGTTGCCTCTGGTTGAGGCGTTGGTGAAAGCCGCGGGTCCTGGCATACGCTGGATGCGTGATCCAACGCGCGGCGGCGCGGCGACGTCTTTGAACGAGTTGGCGCGCGATTGCGGGTTGGGGATGGTGTTGTTTGAGGACCAGATTCCGGTGCGCGATACGGTGCGCGGAGCATGTGAGTTGCTGGGTCTTGAACCGCTGCACATTGCGAATGAAGGGCAGTTCCTCGCGGTAGTTTCGCCGGAGTACGCGGACGCGGCGATCAATGCCCTAAGCCTGGCGCCGGGCGGAAATGAAGCTCAGGTGATCGGTGAAGTTCGCGAGCAGCCCGCGGGAACGGTGCTGGTGACAACCCTTTACGGGGGTAGCCGAATCGTAGATATGCTGGTGGGCGATCCTTTGCCGCGAATTTGTTGAGTGAAGAACGCGGATCTGTTCGATGAAAAAGATGATGTCACAAACTGGGGCCACGGCAATCGCGGTGAATCTTGCGGGCCGGATCGAAGAGCGCCTGCTTGAGCGAAACCAAATTTTCGAGCGCTTTTTTTCGCGGGAAGCGCCGCGCCTGGCGGAAGCGTGCCGCGAAATGTCGGAGCGCTTTCTGCGCGGCGGCCGCCTGCTCGCCTTTGGTCGCGGACCTTACTCGACAGATGCGCAGCATGTTTCGGTGGAGTTTGTTCATCCCGTGATCGTCGGCAAACGCGCGCTGCCTGCGCTGGATCTTTCGGTTCTGTTTCGGCCGTGGCTGGAAGCAATTCTTCATCCGGAAGACATCGTCATGGGATTTGGTCCGCCAGAGGGCGACCCGGAAGTGTGGGCGACGTTGCAGGAAGCGCGGCTGAAAGATGCGATGACTTTCGCGTTGCCGGGCTTCGAAGGTTCGTACGCCGTTGAATCGCCAACGCAAGATGCGTTTATGCATCAGGAGATGATCGAGATTCTCTACCACACGCTATGGGAGACGGTGCACGTCTTTTTCGAGCACCGCGAATTGGGCCATGACGTGGGCGCGTCGGGATTTCTCTATCCATTTCTGGGGACGGAGAAGCAGGGGACGGCGGATATTGCGACCGAAGTTGCCGCGTCGATTTTGATGAAGGCGCAGGATGATGCCCGGTTGCGCGCGCAAGTTGCCGAGGAAGAGGCCGAGCAAATCGCTGGCAGTGTGCTGGCGATTCACGAGCGCCTGCGGCGCGGGGGCAAACTGATTATTTTTGGCAATGGCGGCTCGGCCACGGACGCCAACGATTTCGCGATCGATTGTGTTCTGCCGCCGAGTGGCTACCATTCGGTTCCGGCGGTGTCGCTCTCGCTGGAACCCGCAAACATTACCGCAGTGGCCAACGATATTGGCACCGAGGCGATTTTCCTTCGCCAGTTGATCGCGCAGGCGCGTCCGGAAGATGTTGCGATCGGCATTTCAACCAGCGGCGGCTCGCGGAATATCATCATGGCGCTGGAGGAGGCGCGCAAGCGCGGGATGTTGACGGCGGCGCTGCTGGGTTATGACGGCGGCGAGATTAAACGCAAGCGGTTGGCGGACTTTCCCATGGTTGTGAATTGCGACTATATCCCCCGCATTCAGGAAGTGCAGGCTTCGATCTATCACGTCATGCGCGAATCGCTGGAGGTGTTGACGCTTGGCCAGGCTTGAACTTTTCGGCACAGCCCGCTGTCCCCACACCGGCGAGATGAGGGATTGGCTGGAGTGGAAGCGCAGCGATTTTGTCGAGTACGACGTGGAAACGGATCCTGCGGCGCGGGGACGCATGCGCGAAATCTGCGGCGGACAGCGCACCGTGCCGATTCTGGTGGAAGATGGCAAGGTGGTCCAGGTCGGATGGCAAGGCCATGGCTGCATCGTGGAGGAGTAGCCGCGCGGCGCGACGCTGACAACTTCATCGACGACGTTGTGGAAGATACTTTTGATCGCGTTGTGATTGGCCCTACTTGATTGGTTATGCCCAGCGCCTGTTCGATTCGAGTTCGCGGGATTGTGCAAGGCGTGGGCTTCCGTCCGTTCGTCTACCGCCTGGCCTGCGCCAATACCTTGAAGGGATGGGTGCTGAACGGGGAAGAGGGCGTTGAAATTTATCTTGAAGGGGCTGAGACCGGCCTAGAAGCCTTTGTCCGGAGCCTTAAGGCCGAGACGCCGCCCGCAGCCAGCATCGATGAAATCGATATTCAGCCGGCGGAGTTGGCGGGCTTCGCCGAATTTACCATTCGCACCAGCCAGCGGCGCGATCGTCCGACGGTTCGTATTTCGCCGGATCTGCCGATTTGCCAGGATTGCCTGAGAGAGCTTTTTGATCCGGCGGATCGCCGGTACGGCTATCCCTATATCAACTGCACCAACTGCGGCCCGCGCTACACCGTTGTGCTGGCGCTGCCATACGACCGGCCGAACACGACGATGAAAGATTGGCCGCTGGATGATTTTTGCGCGAGCGAGTATGGCAATCCGGCCGACCGGCGTTTTCACGCGCAGCCGGTCGCGTGTGGAAGTTGCGGTCCCGGTTATTATCTCCATCCTCGATGCGGCGAAGGTGGAAGTGAAGGCAGCATTCGCGAGGCTGCACAACTTCTTGGTGCCGGCGGCATTCTCGCAGTGAAAGGACTGGGCGGGTACCACCTGGCGTGCGACGCGCTGAATCCCGCGGCGGTAAAGGCTTTGCGAGAGCGGAAGTTCCGCAAGGAAAAACCGTTCGCGGTGATGGCGCGGGATGTGGAGAGGGCTCGCGGGTTGGCGGAATTTTCTGCTGAGGCAGAGGCGCTGCTTACATCCGTTGCGCGGCCCATTGTGCTCGCGCCCGCAAAAATCAAACTCGGGCAGGTCGCGCCTGAGAATCAAGAACTCGGGGTGATGCTGCCGTACACACCGTTGCATCACTTGCTGTTTGCGGTGGGAGCTCCTGACGCCCTGGTGATGACCAGCGCGAATCGTTCGAGCGAACCGATCGCGTATGAAGATGAGGACGCGCTGCAGCGGCTGGAAGGAGTTGCCGATTCGTTCCTGATTGGGCAGCGTCCCATTGCGCGGCGAGTAGACGATTCGGTGGCGCGCGCCGGAGCGTTTGGTCCGGTCATTTTGCGCCGTTCGCGCGGTTACGCACCGAGCGCGGCGGCCTCAATTCCCTGCCGGCAGCCGATTCTCGCGTTGGGCGCGGACTTGAAAAATACGATTACGCTGGTGGTGGAGGGCCAGGCATTTGTCAGCCAGCACATCGGCGACCTGGATCATTATCAGTCACTGCGCGCTTTTCACGAGACTATCGAGGATCTGCTCTCGATGTATGAAGTCCGGCGGGAGGAGTTGCTTTTAGTGCACGACCTGCATCCGGAATATTATTCGACGACTCATGCGGCCGCGCTTGGAGTCGAGACAAGTTACGCGGTTCAGCATCATCGTGCTCACGTAGCATCGGTGCTTGCGGAGCGCGGGGAGTGGACCAAACAGGTAATGGGCGTGAGTTTTGACGGCACCGGGTACGGAGACGATGGATCGATCTGGGGCGGTGAGATTTTTGTGGGCAGCGTGCGCGAGGGCTTTATGCGCGTGGCTCATTTGCGGCCAGCAGCGCTGGCTGGAGGAGACGCGGCGGCGCGGTATCCGGTGCAGGCGGCTGCCGGATTTCTCACGCAGGTGAGCGAACTGCCAGACGTGTTCGCCGAGCCGTTTGGGTTTTCCAGACACTACCGCAGTGCCATGGAATTGATTCACAAACAGGTGCGTACCTTTATTACGACGTCGGTGGGACGTTTGTTCGACAGTGCGGGGGCGCTGCTCGGCTTTACCCGCGAGATTACGTTTGAAGGACAAGCTGCGATGTGGGTGGAACAGCTTGCGCGGAGTGCGGAGCCGACTGAGGCTTATCCCTTCCCGTTCAGCGAAGATGAACTCGATTTTCGTCCGCTGCTGCAGGCTGTCGCCAGCGACCGGGTTCACGGACGGCGTACAAACGAAATTGCGCGAGCGTTTCAGCGGGGAATTGCTCAGGGTCTTTGTGACGCGTTGAACGCAATCGCGCGTGCTCATAGCGTCGATGCAGTGGTTCTCTCGGGCGGAGTCATGCAGAATGAGTTGTTGTTGGAAGATTTGAAATCTCTTCTGGCCAAGGGTTCATTGCAAATTTGGACGAACCACTCCGTCCCGCCGAATGATGGAGGAATCAGTTTGGGGCAGGCTGCATTGGCTGCCTTTGGGCGCTTCGATGGCGAAGCGCGAAGCCACGAGAAGCGAAGCGAGCTGGCAGAGCATGCATGAACTTTCCATCGCGATGAGCATTGTAGAATTGGCGGAGGAAGAGGCCGAGCGCCGCGGCGTGCAGATAGAAGCCGTGCACTTGAAGCTGGGCGCGCTTTCCGGCGTGGTGAAAGAAGCGCTGTTTTCCTGCTATGAGATGGTCTGTGAAAATTCGCCGCTGCAAGGTTCACGGTTGATCGTGGAGGATGTTGCGGTCGTAATTTTCTGTTCGAAATGTCGGCAGCAACGAACTTTGAACTCGATCCAATTGTTTTGTTGCCCGGAATGCGGCGCTGCGTCATCGGAAGTGGTGCATGGCAAGGAACTGGAAGTGGTTGCACTGGAGATCAAGGAATGCCCCGTTTGATTGAAGTTCGAAAAAATGTTCTAAAGCAGAACGATGTGATCGCGCGCGCACTGCGCGATCGTTTTCGCGGCGCCGGAGTTCTTGTGGTGAGCCTGGTGTCGAGTCCGGGATCAGGGAAGACTGCGTTTCTGGAAAAAACTCTCACGCAGCTTCGCAGGAACTATCGCGTGGCCGCTGTGGTGGGCGACCTGGCCACTGAAAACGATGCCCAGCGGTTGGCGCGGAGCCAGGCGCCGGTCAAGCAAATTACCACGGGCACGCTTTGTCACCTGGAAGCGAGTATGGTCGAAAACGCGCTCGAAGGATGGGAGCTCAACCAGCTGGATTTTCTTTTCGTCGAAAACGTTGGCAACCTGGTGTGTCCGTCGTCGTATGACCTGGGCGAAGATCTGCGCTTGGTTCTGCTTTCTGTGACCGAGGGCGAAGACAAGCCGCTGAAGTATCCCACCATTTTTAATAGCGCGGACGTAGCCATCGTGACGAAAGTCGATTTAGCAACGGCCGTCGAGTTCAGTTGGGAGACTGCCTATGGAAACATTCAGGCGGTACGCCCGGGCATGCAGGTCTTCAGGACTTCCGCCAAGACGGGGGAAGGTATGGAAGAGTATTTCAGCTTTCTCGCCCATCGCCTGAACGAACTACGCAAGCCAGTGGCAGTCTAACCGCGTTTTCTTCTGCGCTGAGCGCCTCCCAGTATTAGTTCGCACAGACCATCGACGAAGGCCGGCGTGAGATCGCCATGCCGGATGAGGAATCGCATGTAGATGGGTCCGTAGAGCGAATCGAGAAGCAAGTCGAGATCCACGCCTTTGGGCAGTTCACCGCGCGTGATTCCACGGCGGAGCGTGGCATAAGCCTGCTGACGGCGCGGCTTCATGAAGCGTTCGCGAAAAGCGCCGATCACCTTGCGGTCGCTCTGGCCGGCGGCGAGGATGGCGGAAAGAATGCGGCCGCGGCGGCTGCGAAAAATCTTGATGACCTGCCGCATCTGCCGGCTCATATCGGAACGAACCGATCCGGTATCGGGGAAGTCAA
Organism: uncultured Acidobacteriota bacterium; assembly: GCA_963756015.1. GTDB lineage: Bacteria > Acidobacteriota > Terriglobia > Terriglobales > Acidobacteriaceae > Sulfotelmatobacter. The sequence continues at coordinate 2,748,076 of CAVWMB010000006.1, read as the reverse complement.
GCTTGCGGGTGGTGGTGCTGGCGAAGGCGTCGGTGATGAGGGCGGCTTTGTCAGGCCACCAGCGATAAACGGTGGCCTTGCCCACATTGGCCTGGGCAGCCACGGCTTCGATGGACAACTCGGAAAAACCGTTCTTTCCTAACAGAGTGAGAGCGCTGCGCAAGATCGCCAGGCGCGCTTCTTCACTGCGCGGCCTTCCCGGAGAACGCGCCAAGACGCTGCCGGCGCGGCTACTCCGGGTATCAGACCTCTGGCGCATGGTCCTACACTAACATATAATCGGAGAGCGGATTTGGAATCCGATACGGATAGTATCGAATCTAAATCGGAGTCAGCGGTTGGGCTGGCAGCATCGTGCGATCCGGTTGTTGTTTGTTTCGCAGGGGAGTGGCGTCTAACAAATGTGGATTGTTGCATTAGCGCTTAGGCGTCCGTACACATTCGTGGTGATGGCGCTCGTCATCATCATTCTGACTCCCATTACCATCTTACGAACTGCGACCGACATTTTCCCGAACATCGATATCCCGGTGGTCTCGGTGGTGTGGTTTTATACCGGCATGTCGCCGCAGGATATGGCCGACCGCATCGTGGCCAATTCCGAACGCGGCATCACGACCACGGTCAACGACATCGAGCACACGGAGTCCCAGTCGGTTTATGGGCTGGGTGTCATCAAGGTTTTCTTTCGGCCGGGAACCAACGTTCAAGGCGCCGTTGCGCAAATTACCGCGATTTGCCAGACCACGGTTCGCGGCTTGCCACCCGGGACCACGCCTCCGCTGATCATCTCGTATAGCGCCTCCACGACGCCCATCCTTCAGCTGGGGCTAAGCAGCAAGACTCTGGCCGAGCAGCAACTCTTCGATCTCGGACAGAACTTTCTGCGCAACTATCTGGCGACAGTTCCCGGAGCTTTTACACCCTATCCCTATGGCGGCAAGATTCCACAGATTCAGGTGGACCTGGATCTGCCGAGGCTTCAGGCCTACGGGCTGCAACCCGACGACATCGTCAACGCGGTCAACGCCCAAAACATCATTCTTCCTACCGGCACCATAAAAATGGGCTCGCTGGAGTACAGCGTGGAGATGAACGGAACGCCGCAGACCATTGCGGAGTTGAACGATCTTCCGGTCAAGACGACGAATGGCTCAACGCTTTACATGCGAGACGTTGCCCACATTCGCAATGCTTTCGCGCCGCAAACCAACATCGTGCGCACGAACGGAAACCGCGGCGTGTTGATGTCGATCTACAAGAACGGCACCGCCTCCACGCTGCAGATCGTGGCTGCGGTGAAGGACATTGTTGGATACGCGGCCCAGTCTCTGCCACCTGAACTCAAGATCACCCCCCTTTTTGACCAGTCCCTGTTTGTGCGTGCGTCAATTTACGGCGTGTTGCGCGAGGGTTTGATAGCGGCTGCGCTCACCGCCATCATGATTCTCATCTTCCTCGGTGACTGGCGCCCCACGATCGTCATTTCCATTTCCATCCCGCTCTCGGTGTTTGTTTCGATCATCCTGCTAGGCGCCATCGGCCAGACCATCAACATCATGACCCTCGGAGGGTTGGCCCTGGCCGTCGGCATTCTGGTGGATGACGCTACTGTGGAAATCGAAAACATTGAGCGAAATCTCGCCATGGGAAAGGAGATGAGGCAGGCCATTCTGGATGGCGCGCAACAAATCGCGGTGCCGGCTTTCGTCTCCACTTTGAGTATTTGCATTGTCTTCGTTCCGATGTTTTTTCTGACGGGCGTGGCGAAGTTCCTGTTCGTGCCGCTGGCGGAGGCGGTGAGCTTCGCCATGCTGGCCAGCTATTTGCTGTCACGAACGTTGATCCCTACGCTGGTCATGTACATCATGCGCGGGCACGAGCATCGCGCGGAGGCGCCGAAGTCGTTTCTAGGCCGGTTCCAGCGCGGCTTTGAGCGCAAGTTCGAAGATTTTCGGCGGGGCTACGAGGCCTTGCTGGAAACCACTTTGGAGCATCGCGGCATCTTCATTATTTGCTTTCTGGCTTTTTGCCTGCTCTCGTTGGGGTTGTACACCTTTCTGGGGCAAGATTTTTTCCCGCAAGTGGATGCCGGGCTGCTGCGGCTGCATGTGCGGGCGCGGCCGGGTTTGCGAGTGGAAGAGACGGCGCGGCTTTGCGACGAAATTGAAGATACGCTGCGTCAGGAAATTCCAGCCGACCAGTTGCAGACCGTTCTCGATAACATCGGCCTGCCCAACTCCGGCATCAACCAGTCCTACAGCTCCAATGGCACCATCGGCAGCAGCGATGCTGAGATTCTGATCGCGCTCGATCCCGAGCATCATTCTCCGACAGCGGACCTCATGCGTCATTTGCGCGAGCTGCTGCCGCGCCGCTTTCCGGGAGTGGAATTTTTCTTTCAGCCTGCCGATATTGTTACCCAGATCTTGAATTTCGGGCTGCCGGCGCCCATCGATGTGCAGATTGTCGGCACCGACATGGCCGGCAGTTATGCGATTGCGCAGCAGATCGCGAACAAGATGCGCCACATTCCCGGTACCGCCGATGTACATGTGCAGCAGTTGCTTTCGCTGCCCACCCTGCACATGGATATCGAGCGCACTCGCGTCACGCAAGTGGGGCTCACCGCTCGCGAAGTGGCGCAGAGCGCATTGGTTTCGCTGAGCGGCAGCTTCCAGACTTCGCCAAACTTCTGGCTGAACCCGAAAAATGAGGTCACCTATCAGGTGGCGGTGCAAGCACCGCAATACCGCATGACTACGCTCCAGGACCTGATGGACATTCCCGTAACTTCGCAGCAGGGCCAGCAGCTCATGGGCAACCTGGTTCAGGTATCCCCAGTCACGCGAGCCGCAACCGTGAGCCATTACAATGTGGCTCCGGTGATTGATGTTTACGCCAGCACGCAGGATCGCGATCTGGGCGCGGTGGGAGCGGAAACCAACAAAGTGCTGGCAACGTTCGATGGCCATCTGCCGCGCGGCACGCATATTGTGGTGCGTGGCCAGGTGGCTACCATGCGGTCGTCGTTTTTTGGTTTGGGCGTGGGGCTGGTGGGCGCCATATTGCTGGTGTACCTGCTGATCGTCATCAACTTCCAGTCGTGGCTCGATCCGTTCATCATCATTGCGGCATTGCCGGGAGCGCTGGCGGGAATCTGCTGGTTCTTGCTGCTGACTCGCACGACGTTGAGTGTGCCCTCGCTGACGGGCGCGGTGATGTGCATGGGCGTGGCCACCGCCAATTCGATTTTGATGGTGAGCTTCGCGCGCGAGCAGCTGGACGAAGGGATTCCGGCGGTGAAAGCCGCGGTGGCGGCGGGGTATACACGCGTACGGCCGGTGCTGATGACCGCGCTGGCTATGATTATCGGCATGGTGCCGATGGCGCTGGGCATTGGCGAAGGCGGAGAGCAGAATGCCCCGCTGGGGCGGGCGGTGATCGGCGGGCTGTTGTTTGCTACGGTGGCAACTTTGTTCTTTGTGCCCAGCGTATTTGCGATTTTCCATGGCCGCCGGGAGGCCAAGCGAGCGCAGGCAGAACAGAAGTAACGTTTATCGAGAGAGCTAAGAGTCAAACCAAGCGGAGTGAAGGATGACTGAGGAGAACAAACCGAAACAATCGCGGGATGGGCAGGCGGTTGCCGATGCTCATTCGCGGCGGCCTGACCAGAATGACGAGCAGAACGAGGAGCATCATGCTCAGAGCATTCAGGCGCAGCGCGATGAAGAGATCGAAGAGATGCAGAAGCGTTCGCGGCACCAGCCTCCGGGCATACAAAGGCCGCCCGAGCTTCCTCCGGCACCTCCACGCAAAGCCCTGACAATTGTGGCAGTGCTGTTGCTGGTGCTCGTTGTGGCTGGCGGATTCACGATGATGAGCCGGGTAAGCCACGAGCACGCGTTGGCCAAGGAGACCGAACGCGAGACCATTCCGACGGTTGCCGTGATCCATCCGGAGTCGGAAAAGCCTGACGAAGATCTGGTTCTGCCAGGATCGTTGCTGGCCTATGAAGAGTCTCCGATCTACGCCCGCACCAGCGGCTATCTGCTGCACTGGTACAAAGATATTGGCAGCCGGGTGACCAAGGGCGAGTTGCTGGCGAAGATCGACACGCCCGAAATTGACCAGGAACTCAACCAAACTCGGGCCGCACGCCAGCAAACTGTGGCCCAGCTGGAGCTGGCGAAAATCAGCGCGGATCGCTGGGAGAATTTGCGCAAGACGGATTCTGTATCTGCCCAGGAAGCCGACCAGCAGGAGAGCGGATATAAGCAGAGCCAGGCAAATTTGGCGGCGGCCGATGCCAACGTGCGCCGCCTGGAACAGCTTGAAGGTTTCAAGGAAGTGTATGCGCCTTTCACCGGCGTGCTGACCAAGCGCACGGTAGATCCGGGCGCGCTGATCAACGCGGGCGCGGGCGCCGCGGGCAGGGAGCTGTTTGATCTGGCGCGCGTCGATCCCCTGCGGGTGTACACCAACGTGCCGCAGGCGTATGCGCCCTTCATAAAAGTCGGCGCCAAAGCCGCGATTACTTTGCAGGAGTTCCCGGGGCAAAAATTTGTGGCTATGGTGGCGCGCACGGCGGAGTCCATTGATCCGGCAACCCGGACTCTGTTGACCGAAGTCGATGTTCCGAACAAGGATGGACGGCTGTTGCCGGGCTCGTTCGGGGAGGTGCACTTCGCGGTTGGCAACAATGTAAACAAGGTGACGGTTCCGGTGAATGCGATGCTGTTCCGCGCCCAGGGCGCGCAGTTGGCGGTGGTGGGTCCGGGCAACAAGATAGAGCTGCGGGACATCAATATTGGACGCGATTACGGTACCAGCCTGGAGATTCTTGGTGGAGTCACCACCGCCGACCAGGTGGTAATCAATCCTTCGGATTCTCTTGAAGCGGGGCAGCAGGTGAACGTCGCGCAGGGCGCCGCTAAGCAACAATCTGGCCAGGAGAACGATCAGAAGAAGGGCAGCGCACAGTGAAGCTTGCCGCACTCTCGACGGTGATCGCCGGACTCGCGCTGGCAGCCGGATGCACGGTTGGGCCACGCTACAGCCGGCCCGCGGCTCCCGCTCCGGCGCCAGATGCGTGGAAGACGCAACCGCCGTGGCAACAGGCTGCGCCGAAGGATTCGATTCCCAAGGGCGCGTGGTGGCAGATTTATCACGACCCGAACCTTAATACCTACGAACAACAATTGCTGCAGGCAAACCAGTCGCTGTTGGCGGCGCGCGATCGCCTGAATCAGGCGCGCTCGCTGGCCCGGGTTGCGACCGCAGATTTCTTTCCGCAGGTCTCAGCCGATCCCAGCGCGCTGCGTGAACGGGGTTCCGGCAATCGTCCGTTGAATGGCTCGCTGCCGACGGTCATCAACGGGGTGCCGCAGCCGATCCTTCCGTATACGCAGAATGTTTATACGATTCCTTTTTCGTTGAGCTATGAGGCCGATCTTTTCGGGCGAGTGCGGCACAATTTGGAAGCGGCGAATGCCTCTCTGCAGTCAACCGCCGCGGATACGCAAAATGTGCAGCTGGTGTTGACTGCGGAACTGGCCGCCGACTACTTTTCGCTGCAAGAACTGGACGCCGAATATCAGGTGGTGCAGGAATCGGTCGGCTACCAGCGCAGGGGGTTGGATCTGGTAAATGACCGTCACAAAGGCGGTATTGCCAGCGGGTTGGAAGTCGCACAGCAAGCGGCCCTGCTTGATTCCACGATCTCTCAGTTGGCTCTGGTGCAGGAGTCGAGGGATCAGTACGAGCACGCGATCGCAGTGTTAGTGGGGCAGCCGGCCTCCGTTCTCAATGTGCCGGTGGCGCCGCTGCACGCTACGCCGCCAGCGGTTCCGCTTGGAGTACCTTCCGATGTGCTGGAGCGCAGGCCTGACATTTCGACGGCTGAACGCCAGATGGCGTATCAGAACGCGCAGGTTGGGATCGCGCGCACAGCTTTCTATCCTCACATTACGTTGAGCGGGTCGGGCGGCTGGCAGAGTACGGACATCGCATCGCTGCTGAATGCTCCGAGCCTGTTCTGGTCACTGGGGGCCGATGCGCTGGAACCGGTTCTTCAAGGCGGAAGAAACCGGGCCAATCTGGCTGCGGCGCGCGCCGCTTATGATCGAGTCGGTGGCCAACTACCGGCAAGCGGTGCTTACGGCGTTTCAGCAGGTTGAGGACGGCATCAGCAATTTGAGCACATTGTCGCAGGCGCTCTCTACACAAGGTGCGGCAGTGGAAGATGCGCGCCGCGCGCTGGAGATTGCCAACAACCGATACGTCGGCGGGGTTACTAATTACCTGGACGTAATTACGGCGCAGACTACTCTTCTGAGCAGTGAGAGGCTGGAGACGCAGTTGCTAGGCCAGCAGATGGTTAGCTCGGTTTATCTGGTGAAGGCGCTGGGTGGGAGCTGGGATGCAAGCGAGATCAAGAACCAACAGGTGCATCCGCAGGCGGGGCAGATTCTGCAACCGTAGCGCCATGATTCCACAGAGGGTGCCGCGTCTTGACAATCAATACGAAGGCGCATAGTATTATAGCTGAAGGAAATATAAGTTCTTTCCCTGTAAATTATTTGCAATCTGCCTTGGCGATGTTTTCCCGCTAAACTCGTTCCAAATCTGGAGGGAGAAACGTGACAAATACAAAGTTTCTGGTGAAAGTGAATCGCAGCGGAACCCGCGCTGCTGAGTACGTTCAGCGCATTGACCGCACTCCCATACAGACGACAACCAACCGCAAGCTGGCGCTGGCCATGGGCCGATTTACCGCGGAAGACGCAGTCAAGTCGATCCAGAATTCCCGATGCAATCCTGAATTAGTATCCGTCCAGGTGCTTGCTTAGCCAATTGCTTAGCTCGCATCTGACGCGCGCCTTCGGTTATTCCCATTTCGTATTGGCTTCACGGATGACCACATAGCGGTCGATGGGGAGATCTGTGAAACGCTGCTTCAGGCCGCTGGGCTGCGGCCACATGATTTCCAGCCAGTCGATTTTCGTGTGCGGGCCAAGTCCCAGAACCAGTCGCGGATCATGGGAAGAGAGAAAGCTGCCGCCGCCGACCTTCATGCGGCTCCTCTTCATGTCGCCTGCCTGATAGGTGACACGCGCTCCGATGGCATCGATATTGGCTTTCTTGCCCACCAGTTTTATGCCCAGCCAATGGTTGCGGCTTCCAACAGTGTTTCGCAGCAGCAGCGGCGCCTGGTTGTTGTTGGAAATTAAAACATCAACCGCACCGTCATTATCGAAGTCTCCGATGGCTAGGCCGCGTCCGGAGGTTGACCGCGCGAAAACGGGGCCGCTTTCGGCGCTCACGTTTTGCAGTCCCTTGCCGGAATTGTGGAAGAGCAGCGGCGGCTCCTGGTATTTCACGTTCTCGTAAATTTTTTCGATCAGGTCGTCGGGATGGCCATTGGCGATGATTAAATCGAGGTTGCCATCGTTGTCATAGTCGAAGAACTTCAATCCCCAACCGCTCATCAGCTTGGTGGCATTGGCGACGCCGGAGGCTGCGGCGATATCGTCGAAAGTCTCGTCGTGATTGTTCTGATAAAGCGAATAGGCTTCGTGGTCAATGTTTGCCACGAACAAATCCATCCATCCGTCCTGATTCAGATCGACTGAATCGACGCCCATCCCAGAGCGCGGCCGACCGGCGTCGCTGTAGGCGATGCCGGCGGGCTGCCCAATTTCTTCGAATTTTCCTGGTTCATGATTTACGAAGAGAAAGTTCGCCACGGTGTCGTTGGCGACAAATAAATCCATGCGGCCGTCGTTGTTAATGTCGGTGGCCACCACTCCCCAGCTTTTTCCGCGATAGCGGGCAATTCCTGAGGCGAGGGAGACATCAGTGAAAGTGCCGTCGCCATTGTTGTGAAACAGCCAGCTGGGCATGGGTTTGTAGAGGTGCGGAATGCAGTAACCCACTTTGTTGTCGGCGGTGCAGGGCAGGTTTTTGGACTTATCAAAATCCACGAAGCGGCACACGAACAGGTCCAGGCGACCGTCATTGTCATAGTCGAACCAGACCGCGCTCGACGACCAGCCGGGAGCGGCGACGCCGGCTTTCTCGGTGACGTCAGAAAAAGTTCCGTCTCCATTGTTGTGATAGAGAATGCTTCGACCGTATTGCGTGACATAGAGGTCGGGGAAACCGTCACCGTCGTAGTCGCCAACCGCGACGCCTTGTCCATAGCCTCCGGCGGCGACGCCAGCCTTCCCGGTGACATCGGTGAAAGTTCCGTCGCGATTGTTGTGGTAGAGAGCATTTCGCAGCGGAGGATCGGGATTGTAGAAATCGCACTTGCCGCTGTTGACCAGATAAATGTCCATCCAGCCGTCGTTGTCATAATCCAGAAAAGCACAGCCGGCGCCGGTGGTTTCGGGCAAATATTTTTGATCCGAATGGGCGGCGGTGTGTTTCCAGGTGATGCCGCTGGCGGATGCCGGCACATCGATGAAGGGATAGGACGGCTGCGGGAGCGCGCGAGAGAGGGAGGAAAACAGGGGAAGGGCGAGGCTACCGGTGATTCCGCGAAGAAAATCACGGCGATCGACCGTCCATGGCCGGCGGCTAAACTGCGAAGCGATATTTTTCACTTCCCCTCGGGCGGTCGATGTTCGGGCAATCGATATTCGGGCAAACGATGTTCATAATTCGGCTTGTACTCGATGGCATCATTTCTGGTTTGGTTTCGGCGGGCTGGCGGATGAAGGCGGCGCGGCGCTTCCGGCTTCATTTCCCATCAGGCTCTGGTGAATCGCGAATTCTTTTTCGCCCTCTGGTTTACGGCCGGCGCGAGTGTAAGCCATGGCCAGATTGTAATGGGCGTCCGGATTCTTGGGCTCGAGTTTGACCGCGTTCTCAAGAGGAGGGACAGCGTCGGTGTAGCGCTTTTCGGCGAGCAGGGCCATACCGAGTCCGAGGAAGGCTTCGCCAAAGTGAGAGTCAAGCTTCGCCGCACGCGAAAAATGGGTGACGGCGTCATCCCATTGCTGGCTTTGGCGCGCCAGCTCGCCAAGAACGTACTCGGCTCCGGCATTGTTGGGGTCGATCCGCAGCTCCTGCAGGAACTCCTGTTTTGCGTCATTGGCCGTGGTGGGCGCGGGACTTGGCTTAGAGAGCAAAATCCGGCCGATGCGAAAGTGGATGCCGGGCAGATTCGGATCCTGATTGAGAATGTCGCGATATTGCTTCTCGGCTTCATCCCACTTTCCCTGGCTTTCCAGGGATTCGGCCAGCAACTCTCGCGCCTGATACGACGAGGGGGCGTTACGCGCCAGTTGCTGCGAGGTGAGAGTGGAAAGGTCAGAATAGGCGTGGATGGCGACATAGAGAGCCTCAGGATCGTCAGGAAAATCCCGGGTCAGGATACGCAGAAAATCGAGGGCGGCGTCTGCCCGATGAAGGCCCATGGCGCAACGCACGCCCTCCAGCCCAACCTTGCGCTTGAGTTCTTTGTCTTTTAGTTGCAGTTGCGCGATGCTTCTCTTGAGGGCGGGCAGGGCTTGGACGCAATGACCGCTTTCGGCGAGGGCAATCGCACTTTGCGCGGCGGCGGAGGGATCGGGGGAAGACTTTCCAGCCGCCTGGGCCAGGCTACCGGGGCCAGCCGTAAGTATCAGGAGCGTGATGGAAAGCAAATATACAGGCAGGAACATGTAAATCGATCATAAATGAAAAAGGGCAGGCAGCCCAAAGGGCCGCCTGCCATGTCGTCGCGCGTCAGAAGTACAACTTCAAAGCGAACTGCAACTCTCGTGCGTCCTGGGTTGCGCTGCTGACCCCGAAGGTTCCGCTCAGAGCTCCGCCGGTGTAACTGCCGCAACAACTATCGTTGGGCACGGCGAAGTTCGGGTGATTGAAGGCATTCAGAAAGTCAGCACGGAACTGGACCTTCATCGACTCTGTAATCGGGAAGTTCTTTTGCAGACTGATATCAGCGTCGACGTATCCCGGTCCAATCACCGGGCCTTGAGCCGAACAGGTACCGAAGCTACCGGTCGGGGCCTCGGAGAATGAGTTGGGAGAGAACCACAGCATGCCGACCCCAGGAATGACCGTCTTGGGGTAGCTTACTGAGCCATTGCAGTCGGGGCGATTTTCGGGGCTGCCGGTACCGGAATCACTCGCGCCGTAGAGTGAAAGCGGGAAGCCGCTACGCCAGGTGAAAATGGGGTTGATTGACCAGTTGCCCACAACGGCGTTCATGGCCGATGGCATGTCATGGCCATATTGCTTGTTGCGACCGAAGGGAAGCTCGTAGACGGCATAGGCGCTGATTACGTGCTTGGCATCCCAGTAGCACTGCGCGTAGTCCCCATTCGGGTTGTAAAGGTTCTGCCAGTAGTTTCCGGAGGGTCCGGCTTGAGTGGTGGTGCCCCAGCTTCCGTAGTAACCATCGTCGTTGGTCATGCACTTCTCGTAGGTGTAGGAAACTTGAGCCTCCAACCCGTGGCCGTAGCGCTTTTGCAGCACCGCCTGCATGGCGTTGTAATTCATATTGCCATTGGAGGCAGTGTTTTTCACATTGCCGAAGCCGTTCGGTCCGTAGGTCACGGAAGTGGTGGTGACACCGTCGATGACCGTCCCCGCGGGATTCTGGCCACCGATGTAGGGATAAGTGACGGTGCCGTTCGGTTGCAGATCGCCTTGCGACAGCCATTCCGGAACCATCAAGTGAGTGGTGCGCTGGCCAATGTAGCCGATCTGGAACGTGGTTTCGTGAGAAAGCTGTTGTTGGATGGTGAGGTTCCATTGATCGGCGACAGCGGGTTGAACTGTACCCGACCAAGTCTGGAGCGTGGCGCCGACGTACGGGTTCACGCCCGAAGCCGACGCGAATGCGGTTCCGGTGGTGTAGGTCGTCGTGCCCGTGCCTACGTTTGAGGTTTCAACTTGCGGGGCGGCATAGGGCGGATTCTGCGGATCGCGCAGATTGACTCCGGTGCCTTCGAGGTAAGAGGAGATGGTGAAAGCGCCTCGAACCACGGTCTTGCCATCAAGCGCAGCGGGACTCCAGGCGAAGCCGAAACGCGGCTGGAAATCAGGCAAACCGTAGTCCGAGCTGTAGAGGCCGCGGCTGAACCCATTCGAGCCCACGATACCGGTGGGGACGGGGTCGTTGCCCGGAAGTTCGAGTGCACCAGTCAGAATATTTACCGCCGACTGCCGATTGTTGGCTTCGATCCACGGAGTGCGAGCCTCGTAGCGAAGGCCCAGGTTCAAGGTTAAAGTGTTGGTGGCGCGCCAGTCGTCCTGCACAAAGCCAGCGAACAGCCAGTCGCGCTGATGCCACGGTGGCGCGGCGCCGGCTCCGCGGCCTACATCTTCCGGAAGTCCAAGAGCCCAATCGGCACCGCCGTCGCCGCTGGAGGTGACCAGTTGCGACTTTCCAGCGACCACTTCAGTGATGCCGGTGCCGGAGTAGTTGCCGCCAATTCCATTTCCGAAGAGTTCGGCGCCCAGTGCGCCACCGTTGCCGGTGTAGAAGACGTTAAGGTTGTAGCGGTTCGCCTGGAAGCCAGTCTTGAGGACGTGCCGGCCGTGAGTATAGATGAGCACGTCGTCAAACTGGGTTACGGTGGAAGAGAATTGCTCATCCACACTCGCAGCGCCCAGATTGGTCAGCGTTCCGGCGTTAATGTTGGTCACTGCGCCGCCGGCGTAGCCAAATTCCGGAAGGCCGTTGATTCCGCTGGGGTTTCCATTCGCGATGCCGACGGTGTTGGCCAGAGCGCCCACCGCGGTGTCGAATGCTGTGAGCCCGTGGTTCAGCTTGATGTTGTTCTTGCCAAAGCGCACTTCATTGAGCAGGTTGGCGGAGAAGGTGTGGCTCCAGTTGACAGATCCATTCAGCAAATTGGCCTGGTTTATCGTATTACCCAGCAGGTCAACGGAATTGACCTCGGGGTCATATTGGTCAGACTTCGAAAAGCGGGCATTAATGTGATCTTTGGTGGATGCGTTGTAGTCGATCTTGATGTCGCCCTGGTCTGAATTGTATTGCTGATCCACGACGTTGAAGGCTCGTCCGAAACCGTTCGAAAGCGGACCCGTCGACACGGGATAGAGCGCGTTGGTAGTCAACGCGGTGTAGACCGGGTTCAGCATGTTGGCGGGGATGATATTGCCAGCGAATGGCGTCCTCATTTGGGGGGACACTATGGAGCAGGGCGTGCCACCATTTACGCCGGTTCCAGCGGCGCATGGATTATAGAGCTGGTCGGTAACCAGGACCTTGGCGCCATTGGGATCGGTTGCCCGGTCGTTGCAAACACCGCCGGTAAACCCGCCCTGGCACAGAGCCGAGAAGTTGCCGCCGATTTCAGCGGGCGTGAGCACAGTGATGGCGCTGGTGGAGGCGGGATGATCCAGACGGCCGCCCTGGTAGTCGCCAAAAAAGAATAGTTTGTCCTTGATGATCGGGCCGCCGAGAGTTCCACCAAACATATTCCAACGCAGTTTCGGGGTTGGCAGGCCCGCGGGATCTCCTGAAACGGCCGGACTGTTTTCCCACTTATTGGCGTTGAAGACATCGTTGCGGAAGAATTCAAAAACATCGCCGTGGAAGCGGTTGGTGCCTGACTTAATAGTGGCGTTGACGATTCCGCCGTTGTAGTTGCCAAACTCCGCGGAAGCGTTCTGGGTGATAAGGTTGAACTCGCCAATGGCGTCGGGAGAAGGCGCGTAACCGGGCAGATTGTCCGAGGCTTGATTGTTATCGACGCCGTCGAGCAGGAAGTTGTTGGCCTGCTCGCGGTTTCCGTTGATGTAGGGACGGCCGCCCTCTTCCGCGGTCTGGGAGCCAAGGTTCATGCTGGCCGGATCGACCGAGACCGCGCCGGGAGAGAGCAGAGTCAGTTGCACGTAGTTGCGGGTGGCGAGAGCAAGATTGGTGACGGTGCGGGAATCGACGACGGTGCTCACCTGGGCGTCTTCCGTCTGCAAGACCGGAGCCGCGCCCGTGACCTCGACTGTTTGCGAGACCTGGCCCACTTTCAACTGCACGTTCACGCGCGCGGTCTGATTCAGCACGAGAGTGAACGGCGGCCACGCGGCCGATTCAAAGCCCGGTGCCGATACTTTGACGCCATAAGTCCCGATTGGCAGGCGCTGTACGTTGTAGGACCCGGTGTCGTTGGTCACGGCGGTCGAGACGGTTCCATGTTCCGTGTCCGTCACCCTGACCTCGGCGCCTTTGATCGGCGCGCCGCTCGGATCGGTCACCGTGCCCACGATGGACGCGGTAACTTCCTGACCCCACGCCGGCGTCAGCATAGCCGCGAGTCCCACCATTGTCAGCACCACCACAAAACAACCCGCCAATTTTTTCATCGCACACTCTCCTGAGAGCACTTCTTTACTAGGCGCCACTAAACTGGCTCTAATTCAATCGCACTATGCTATATAGCACACGATGGTTCATGGTCAAGAAAAAAATGCGACCCAACCGGGAAATCTTTTTTGGGGCCTTTTCAGCTGCTCTATATCGCATACCATTTTCGGGAACCAATCTACCGTAGGACGGAGGAGCGGGGGCTCGGAGGAAATGTGAGGAGTTTTTTAAGTATTGCAGCCAAAAGCAAGATAAAACGGCGCTTCCATGCATTAAAACGGCCTTTGGCGCGCGGACTTGCGCGTTTCCCGCTCTATAGCAATCGCCGCCACGAAAGAACTGCGGAAGACACTATTCATTCGATTTTAGCTTTACAGAATGCCGGCAATACGCTATATAGCACATGGTAGCTGGTGCGCAACCTTTGCATATGGCAGGAAACCACCACAACGGAACGCCGGTTTACAAGCGAATCCAGAACGCCATCCGCAAGCGAATCGAGGCGGCTGAGCTCAATCCTGGAGACGCGGTCGCCTCCGAGCGCGAACTGGCGAAGACCCATAAGGTGAGTTTGATGACGGCGCGGCATGCCCTGGCGGGGCTGGAGCGCGAAGGCATTGTGGAACGGCGCCGCGGAGCCGGAACCTTTGTCGCCGCGCCGAAGATTCATTTCAACAAACTGATGAGTTACACCGAGCACATGTCCAGCCGGGGACTGGCGCCGCGCTCCCGCGTACTGGTGGCCAAGGTGATTGAGGACGAGCAGGAAATCGCGGCGCGCCTGGGACTGCCCGCGGCCAGCCGCATGGTCAAAATCACGCGCTTGCGGCTTACTGCCGAGGAGCCATTTGCTCTGGAGACCTGCTACCTGCCCGCGACTGAATATTCGGGATTGGTCAACGCTTCTCTGGCAAGAAACTCGCTGTTCGGCGCTCTGCAACACGACTACGGAGTGGAGTTGGCCTACGCCGACGAAGAAATCGACGCCACTGTGGCCGATGCCAATCTCGCCGAAATGCTTGCCCTGGCCAAAGGCGCGGCCATTTTGCGCATCCGCCAGGTCATTTATTCGACCAAAGGCAAGCCAACTATCTATGTGGTTGGCTATTACCGCTCCGAGCGGCACACGCTCTTCGTCCGGCGCTTTCGCTAAGGCGGTGTCCGCTTTCGCCCAAGAAAAGAAGCTGAGGAAGCGTCCGCTGATTTTTCGCGGGGAGAAAAATCAAGCTCCGACGCTGCGATCATAGTATTCTCACGAAGAATAAAAGCTCCTGAGTTCTGCGATCGGCGAAAGGAGTGTCCCTTGGCGCATGACGAAAAAGCCGGATACAACCGCTTCCTGCTGCTGGTGGCCGGACTGGGCGGTTTGCTTTACGGCATCGATGTAGGAATCATCGCCGGCGCACTGCCCTACCTGGAAGCAACTTCCGGATTGAATGCCGGTCAACTTTCAATCGTGGTTGCGGCCGTGCTCCTCGGCAGCGTGATTTCAACATTGTTTGCGGGCATCCTGGCGGACTGGATGGGACGCAAGGTTTTGATGGCGCTTAGCGGAGTGCTGTTTGTGATCAGCATTCCGGTGATTGCGCTCTCGCATGGCTATGAACCGCTGGTTCTGGGCAGAGTGTTGCAGGGCATCAGCGCCGGCTTGATTGGAGTGGTGGTGCCGCTGTATCTGGCGGAGTGTCTCTCGGCATCAAGCCGCGGAAAAGGCACTGGCATTTTTCAGTGGCTGCTGACGCTGGGCATTGTGGCGGCAGCCGTGGTCGGCATGTTCTTCAGCATACGAGTCGAAGAAGTGGCCAAACTCGCCGATCCGGCGAAGCTTTTCGCCTTTAAAGATGTCGCGTGGCGGAGCATTTTCTGGGTTTCGCTGCCGCCCGGCATCTTGTTTGTGATTGGCAGCGTGATCGTAGCGGAGTCCCCGCGCTGGCTGTTTCGCCGGGGAAAGCGCGATGCCGCCTTGGCCGCGCTGTTGCGTTCACGCAGCAACGAACAGGCCCAGCTTGAACTCACGGAGATGGAACAGGCGGCAGCCGCCGAGAAAGCACAGACCTCGACGGGCGCGAAGGTCCGGGAGTCACTTCTGCGCAGGAAATATGTGATCCCGTTTGTGCTGGCCTGCGTGATTTTGGCGTGCAATCAAGCCACCGGTGTGAATTCGATCATCGGGTATAACGCCAACATTCTTCTGCAGAGCGGACTCTCGGATGTGCAGGCGCACTGGGGCTACGTTCTTTTTACGATTATTAATTTTCTGGCGACTATTGGCAGCGTTCTGTTGGTCGATCGCAAGGGACGCAAATTTTTACTGTCGGTGGGAACGGCGGGCATCATCATTTCGCTGGTGTGCACGGGTTTGCTTTTCCGGCAGACGGAACGCCTGCGGGTGGATTCAAGCAGCGCGGTTCAGTCCATGGTGGGCTCGGACCAGAAGGTAACCCTCAATTACAATCGCACGCTGGCGGAAAAGCTGCTGGGCGCCGCCGGAGGCGCGGGGCGAATCGGTGACCGGGCCACCTCTCTGGTGGTTATTTATTCATATGGCGACTTCCGCGCTTCCACCAAGGCAGCGCGCTCCGACGATAGCGCCGCGGCGCCGATTGAGATTACGCGCGCCAGTTGTGTGCCCGCCAATAAAGTGGTGGCGTTCTTTTCGAATCCATTTGGCGATCTCGATGCCGCGCGAGATGCTCCGCTGAAAATCGACAACGCGCTGATCACGCCATTGCCGACCGAGAGCAGCGGATGGAAAGTCGCAATCACGCTTTTTGTGTTTATGGCGTTCTATGCGGTCGGTCCGGGGGTGTGCGTGTGGCTGGCACTTTCGGAGTTGATGCCGACCCGCATTCGATCAAACGGAATGAGCATTGCCTTGTTGCTGAACCAGGCGGTGTCAACCGGGATCGCGGCGGTGTTCCTGCCTACGGTCGGCAAGTATGGCTATGCCACCATGTTCTGGGGCTTCGCGGGATGTACGGTGATCTACTTCATCACGGCCGTGTTTTTCCTGCCGGAGACGAAAGGGAAAACGCTCGAAGAAATCGAAGCGCACTTCGAAGGCGCGCCAAGAAAGCCGGACCTGGCCACTGCCTGAGCCGCTGCTGAATCTCAGTTATCTCGCGGCATAGCGTTGGCTATTTGGTTTTGAGCCGCTTACGGCGAAGAACAGAATGTAGAGATAACAGATTACGGGCAGGAAGAAGGCGTGATGAATGCCGATCTTATCGGCAATCGCGCCCTGCGCGAGTGGAATCAGGGCTCCGCCCACGATCGCCATGATCATGATTCCGGAGCCGTCGCCGGTGAGGGGGCCGAGTTCGGCTACACCCAGAGCGAAGATGCTGGGGAACATGATGGAATTGAAAAAACCAACCAGGATGATGCTCCACATGGCAAAGTGTCCCGTGCTGAGCATCGAAACCGCCACTAAAGCCGCGGCGCAGACGGCGCAGATGCCGAGCAGGCGCCCGGCCTTCATTTTTTGCAGCAGCCCGGAGCCGATGAAGCGCCCGACCATGGCTCCGCCCCAATAGAAGGCGACGAAACTGGCGGCAACTTTCTCGGTGAGTCCGCCAATATCGGGCTCGGTGAAATAATTCACCAGAAAGCTGCCGATGGCAACCTCCGCGCCAACATATACGAAGATGGCGATGGCGCCAAAGATGAGATTGGGATGCCTCCAGATGGAGTCGTCTACTTTTTCGCCGATAGGGTGTTGAGCGTGCTCGATTTTCGGCAGTTTGAAGCTGCCGATTGCAGCCGCCAGCAGAACCAGCGCTATTCCCAGACCGATGTAGGGTGTTTTCACGGTTGCCGCTTCATGCAGGCGATACGCGCGCAGGGCGGCCGGCGCCATGGCGCGGATTTCGGTAATGGTTTTCGGAGCCGCACTCAGAATGAAAAGACCTCCGAAGAAAGGCGCCAGGAAGGTGCCCAGCGAATTGAAAGCCTGCGTCAGATTCAAGCGGCTGGAAGCGGTTTCCGGATTTCCCAGAATCGTCACGTAAGGGTTGGCCGCGACTTGCAGACATGTAATTCCGGCGGCCAGAACGATGAGCGCGATCAGAAATAGTGGATAGGAGGGAACACTGGCCGCGGGCACGAAAAGAAAGGCGCCCACGCCCATGGTCAGCAAACCCATCACCATTGAGCGCTGATAGCCGATCCAGTCAATGATCTTCGCCGAAGGGATGGAGAAAAGAAAGTAGGCTCCGAAAAAGGCGAACTGAATGAGCATGATCTGGCTGTAATTCAGATCGAAAATCGGCTTCAGGTGGGGAACAAGAATGTCATTGAGGCACGTCAGGAAGCCCCACATAAAAAACAATGTAGTCACTACCGCGAGCGGCATGGCATACGACCCTGCCTGCGGAGCCGACGTAGTGGTGGAAGTGCTGGGAGTAACGATGGCCATGGCCTGATATCCGCCCTTGACGGGGATTCCGGTTTTGTCGCCCACGATCATAGCATCGCGAGCCGCGCTCCGGTATCGACTGCGGAGTGACATCCGAGACGAAGTTATTGTTGCGCCTGAATCTTAACCAGCCAGTTGGCCGGTTCGGGAAGGATGGCGAAGGTGGGTAGTTTGCCGCGGACCATGGCGACCTCGTCGCAGCGGTCATATCTAGGACAGACGTGGCAGTCCTTGTAGATTTTGTCGGGAAGATCTTCGCGGCGCGCCATCTGGAATCCCTGGCGAGCAAAAAATTCTGGAGCGCGGGTGAACAGGCAAATGCAATCCACGCGGTGCCGTTTGGCTTCTGCCATCAGAGCCTTCATCAGCCGGCTGCCGCCGCCGTGGCCCTGGGTTCGCGGGTCGACCGTGATCGAACGAATCTCGGCGAGATGGGTTCCGTAAAGATGCAGCGCGCCGCAGCCGATGATGCGGCCTTCGTCTTCGAGCACCACGAAGTCCCGTACGTTCTCACAAATCTCCGGCAGGGTGCGGGGCAGCAGAGTGCCATCGCCCGAATAGGCTGAGATCAGTTCATGGATGTGCTTCGCATCCGGCAGAATGGCTTTACGCGTGCGCATGAACCTCCTCACGCAGGGACTCGATTTTTTTTCGCGCAGCCGCAATTCCGTGCCGCACCCGCGCCGGGGCCGTGCCGCCAACCACATCGTGGATTGCCAATACCGACGCGGGTTTCAGGCAGTCATAAATGCTTTCGTCGAAGAGGGGATTCAATGCGCGTAGATCGTCCAGCGTTAGATCCTGCAATTCACAATTTTTTTCCAGGCAGATTTTCACCGCCTTACCGATTTGCTCGTGCGCCAGGCGCGAAGGCACGCCGCGATTGACCAGGTAAGTCGCCGCCGCCCACGCGTTCATGAATCCGGACTGCGACGCCTCGCTCATAGGTTGGTGATCGAATTCGACGGTCTTCATCCATCCCGCGATTAATGGCAACGATCCGAGCATCGTGTCGGTGGCGTCGAATAGTGGCTGCTGCGTTTCCTGCAGGTCTTTGTTGTAAGCCAGGGGCAACCCTTTCATGGCGACTGCGAGCGCGGTTGCGCTGCCAATCACGCGGCCGGTCTTGCCCCGCACCAGCTCGAGAAGATCGGGATTTTTCTTCTGCGGCATGGCGCTGCTACCCGTCGAATAAGGCTCAGGCAAGCGCACGAAGCCGAACTCCTGCGTGGAAAAAATAATCATCTCCTCAGCCCACCGGCTCAGATGCAGACCCAGGAGCGAGAGGGCATTGACGAATTCAAGAGCGAAATCGCGATCGCTGGTGGCGTCGATGCTGTTCGCAGTTGGAGCGGCGAAGTCGAGTTGCTTGGCCATGAAGGCGCGATCCAGCGGCAGAGTTGCTCCAGCCACGGCGCCCGATCCCAGCGGACACAGATTTAGACGCTTGCGGCAATCAGCCAGGCGATCGGCGTCGCGCAAGAACATCTCGACATAGGCGAGCAACCAGTGAGCGACCAGAACCGGTTCGGCGCGCTGCAAGTGAGTGTAGGCGGGCATAGCGGCAGTGCCAGCCTGCTCGGCGCGGTCGGTAAAGGCCTGGCAAACTTCAGCCAGTTCACTGCGTGACTGATCGATTGCGGCTCGCACGTAGAGGCGCAAATCCGTGGCGATTTGCTCGTTGCGGCTGCGTCCGCTATGCAACTTGTATCCCACCTCGCCGATCCGTTGCACCAACTGCTTCTCTACAAAGTGATGCACGTCCTCGGCGCCATCATCTTCGGGCAGGCTTTTGGAATTGGCGACCGTCTCGCCAATCCGCTGCAGTCCTTCGAGGATGCTGATGAGTTCGTCCGGGGAGAGAACTCCGGCATTTTTCAGAGCGCCGGCATGAGCGCTGCTGGCGGCAAGCTCGTACTGCAGCAGGCGGCGATCGAAATCGAAGGATCGCTGCCAGCGCTCGAATTCGGGGTCCAGCGATTGCCGGAAGCGGCCCGACCACATCTTCATCGCGTAACCTCCGCGCGTGCCCGAGCGCGGGTTCGCGAGGGCAGTCCGAGGATACGGATAAATCCCGCCGCATCTTTCTGGTCATAGCTCTCGCCCATGGTGAACGAGGAAAGATCGGTGCGGTAGAGCGAGTGCTCAGATTCCCGGCTCACGACCGAAACGTTCCCTTTATATAGAGACAAGGTCACGCTGCCGGTGATTTCTGTTTGCGTGGTCGCGACAAAAGCGTCGAGCGCCTCGCGCAGCGGCGTGAACCACAATCCGAAATAAACCAGCTCGGCATATTTCAGCGCCACAAGCTGCTTGAAGTGGGCAAGCTCGCGCTCCAGGCAAAGGGCTTCCAGTTCGCGATGGGCCGTGATCAGAAGCGTCCCGCCGGGAGTTTCGTAGCAACCGCGGGACTTGATGCCGACGAAGCGGTTTTCCACCAGGTCCACGCGGCCAATCGCGTTGCGCGATCCAATTTCGTTCAGGAGTTCGACCAGCGACACGGGATCGAGTTTCATTCCACCGACGGCAACTGGAATTCCCTTCTCGAAGGCGATGGTGACCTGCTCGACTTTGTCGGGGGCTTCCTGCGGCGAGCGGGTCATTTGCCAGGTGGTTTCGAGGGGCGCATTCCCGGCATCCTCCAGTTCGCCGCCTTCGTGGCTGAGGTGCCACAGGTTGCGGTCGCGGCTATGAATTTTCTCGCGGCTCGCCGCCACGGGAATGCCGTGCTGCTCGGCATAATCCAGGCAGTCTTCGCGCGATTTGAGCGACCACTCCCGCCACGGCGCAATCACTTTCAATTCCGGGGCGAGCGCCTGATACGTCAATTCGAAGCGAACCTGGTCGTTGCCTTTTCCGGTGCAGCCGTGGGCCACGGCAGTTGCGCCTTCGCGCAGAGCCACTTCAACCTGATGTTTGGCAATTACGGGACGCGCCAGCGAAGTCCCCAGCAGATACTTGTGCTCGTATACCGCGCCCGCCTGAAGAGCGGGGAAAACGTATCCCCTGAGAAATTCTTCG
Organism: uncultured Acidobacteriota bacterium; assembly: GCA_963756015.1. Lineage (GTDB taxonomy): Bacteria > Acidobacteriota > Terriglobia > Terriglobales > Acidobacteriaceae > Sulfotelmatobacter. The sequence goes on along the minus strand of CAVWMB010000006.1, from coordinate 2,727,290 downwards.
CGCAGATCCTCGACGACGACCTTGCTTGCGCCCGTGGCGTAAGCTTTTTCGACGACGGCTTCGATATCGTCGCCCTGGCCGACGTCGCCGACCATGGCAATTACGCTGTAGGAATAATTTTCTTTCAGCCACGGAATAATGATGGAGGTATCGAGACCTCCAGAGTATGCGAGCACAACTTTTTCAGGCATGAGCACTCCTTGCGGGCAGGCGATCGCCGCCGCCCAGCAGTAAATAAAGGATCGCTTTTTGAGCGTGCAGACGATTTTCCGCTTGCTCGAAGACCACCGACTGCTGCGAATCAATGACGGCGTCGGTCACTTCCAATCCGCGGTGGGCCGGCAGGCAATGCATGAACACCGCATGGGGCGCGGCTTCGGCCATGAGTTTCGAGTTGACTTGATAGGGAGGAAAGATCTGCGCCCGTCGGTCCGCTTCTTTTTCTTGTCCCATGCTGGCCCAGGCATCGGTGTAGATGGCATCGGCTCCGGTCACCGCTTCGTGGGGATCGGTGAGCAACTGAATCTGCGCGCCAGTTTTTTCGGCGATCTCACGCGCAGCATCGACAATCTCTGCATTAGGCGCGTAGCCCGGCGGAGTGGCGATCCGTATCGAAGATCCCAGGCAGGCGCAGGTGAGCAGCAGCGAGTGCGCCACGTTGTTGCCGTCTCCGACGTAGGCGAGGCAGCGGTCGGTCATATCTCCGAAGCGCTCCACCAGCGTGAGATAGTCGGCCAGAGCCTGGCAAGGATGCTCGAGATCGCTGAGCGCGTTAATCACCGGCACCGAGGCATGTTCCGCCATGCCTGCGATGGTTTGCTGCGAAAATGTGCGCAGGACAATCAGGTCGACCCAGCGCTCCAGGTTTTGAGCTACGTCGCTCAATTGTTCGCGGGCATCGAGGCGTTCGTGAGTCTGGTCGACGAACATGGCGCTGCCGCCCAGACTTACCATGCCCGCCTCAAAGGTGAGGCGAGTGCGCAAAGAAGGTTTTTCGAAGAACATTACGATCTGGCGGCCGCTGAGCGCGCGACGAAAATCCGCGGGACGCGCCTTCATGATTCCGGCGAGATGCAAGACCGCCGAGACTCCGTTGGGGCCGAGATCGCGAGTAGAAACCAGGTCAGGGCACCAAAACGTGGATGGAACTCTTTCGGGAGCTGCCGACACTCTGCCTTGCACGTGACTATTCAACGTTGACTCCTTGCCAAACCGTGATGGATTTGCTCAAAACCGATTTGCCCATCGAACTCATGAGCAGGTGACCTCTGTACCGCACGACAACTTGATCTGATAGAACTGGGGCAGAACTTCCACTTCGGTTGCAGGCAGAATGCGCACGCGTCCCACGCCTTGTTTCAGGGCTTGCCCGCAGGCCTGCAACTTGGGCAACATGCCGCCGCTGATGACTGAACCAGCCGCGAGTTCGGCGGCCTGCTTGGTGCTTAGCCACGGCATCACGCTGCCGGCTGCGTCCCTGACCCCGGGAACGTCGGTGAGAAAGATCAAAGTATTGGCATGGCAGGCAGCGGCGCAGGATGCGGCCATTTCATCGGCGTTCACGTTGTAGTATTCGCCGTCGGCGCCCAAGGCCAGCGAGGCCAGCACCGGGATTCCTCCCTGCTGCCAGAGAGCTTCGATCCAGCAGGGCTCGGCGAAACAAATTTCGCCGACAAAACCCAGATCGCGGCCGTGAACAAATTTCTTTCGCGCACGGAAGGTCATGCCGTCGCCGCCGCAGAAACCGATGGCGGGCATCCCGGCGGTTTGAATCGCGGCCACCAGTTTCTTGTTGATGACTCCGGCCAGCACCATCAGGGCGGCATCGCGAGTCTCCGCGTCGGTGACGCGCAAGCCGTTCACAAACTCACTCTTTTTTCCCATGCGCTCGAGCATGCGGGTGAGCGCGCCGCCGCCGCCGTGAACCACGGCAACGCGGTGGCCATCCTGCGCCAGTTCCGCGATGGAGCGCGCACACTTGCGCAGGGTGGTGGCATCTTCAATGGCCGCGCCGCCGATTTTTACTACGATGATCACTGCAATCCCTCCCGCTCTTCCCAGCCAAACATCAGGTTCATGTTCTGCACCGCCTGGCCGGCGGCGCCCTTCATGAGATTGTCGACGCAGGAAACCAGCACCAGACGGCGGCCATCGTCCGCCAGACAGAAGCCCAGATCGCAATAGTTGGTGTGCAGCGAAAACTGAAGCTGGGGCAATTGTGGCGTGGCAAACACCCGCACCCATGGCTTGCCGGAATAGAAATCGCGCAGGCAGGATTCCACTTCCGCGGGCTGCATCGCTTTTTTCAAGTGCACGTAGATGGTCGAGAGAATTCCACGCGGAATCGGCAGCAGATGCGGCGTAAACGCCAGCTCGGCATCGTTCAGCCCTAATTGCTCGACCATCTCTCCCAGATGCCGGTGGTTGAAGACCGAGTACGCATAAAAATTGTCAGCCACGGAAACGAAATGAGTTCGGGAGGTTGGCGCCTTGCCCGCTCCTGAGACTCCGGACTTCGAATCAGAAATAATTCCGCGATCGCGATCAATCAACCGGCTCCTGAGCAATGGCGCTAATGCAAGAATCACCGAGGTCGCATAGCAGCCGGGATTTGCCACCAACTGAGCCGCCGCGATCTGGCCGGAGTTTAATTCGGGCAATCCATAGACGGCTTTCGCGGTTAATTCCGCGGCCGTGACCGCATCGGCATCCTCAAAGGCGTAGATGGCGCGATGCTGTGCCTGCTTGAGCCGCCACGCGCCGCTTAGATCAATCACTCGCAAGCCCTGCGCGATGGCCTCGGGCACGAGCGACCGCGAGGCTTCGTGGGGCGTTGCCAGAAAAAGCAGCTGCACGCCCTGGCGTTTCAGCTCCGGCCACGAGAGCGGGCGCAGAGGATGGCCGCCATTGCCGGACAGTTCCGGAAATATCTCGGCCAAATCTTTGGGAGCGTCGCTTGCCGCATCGCCGGCAGAGTCACGACGCAACAGAAGCGGCTTCTCGAGGCGTGGATGACGCTCGAGAATACGAGCCAGTTCCAGTCCCGAATAGCCGGTTGCCCCCAGCACTGCGCATTTGAGCCTGGCAGACATCAGCCGAGCATCTCCTCGATGCGGGCCGCGACCTTCTTCACCGAGTCTTTATCGGGGCAGACGATCAAGATGGCATCGTCGCCGGCAATCGTTCCCACCACTTCTTCCCACTCCTGTTCATCGAGCGCGGCAGCCACGGGCTGCGCGCTGCCGATAATTGTCTTCACCACCAGCAGGTTCTGCGCCGGCCGCACATCCAGCACAAACTCGCGAACCAAACGCTGTACCGGAGGCAAAGCCAGACCGGCTGCGCCTTCCCCCTGCGGCAGGGCGTAACCGGCGGCGGTCTTGCTGAGGTTCAGGTCGCGAATATCGCGCGACAGAGTCGCCTGGCCGACCTTGAATCCGCGCTTGCGCAACACCCGCTGCAGGTCTTCCTGGTTGGCGACCGGACCGTGACGCAATGCATCCAGGACAGCCCTCTGCCGCAACGCTTTATTCATTATGAATATTTATTCATACTATTGAATAAATATTCTTTCATCTTACAGGCCGGAGCCCTGCTGTCAAGAGGGAATTTCCGCGCTGGCTCTCTTTCGGTTACTTAAGGTGGGGAAGGACTCGCGCGAGCGCGAATTTTCTCCGGGCATTCGCAGCGGGTCAGATAAGGAAGCGGGCCAAACGCGCGATTCAGGCGTCGCGAAGAACGCGACGCTTCGCGCGGCCCGCACAGATCCCTCGCCGCGCAAGGAACGCTTGCTCGGGATGACAATCAAACCGACCCATTACCGGTGATTCCTGTAGAGGCTGAAAGCGGCGAAAGCCATGTAGACTGCAGGAATATCGTTCGACAGAAAGCTGCAATGCCAACTCTTCTTGGAATACCGCTCGACGTTAATTCCTCTTACCTGCGCGGACCGGCCGGAGCGCCGGCGAAAATTCGCGAGGCCTGGCGCTGTGATGCGGCGAACCAGTGGTCGGAGCTGGGAGTGGACGTGGGCGCGGCGGGTGCGGTTGCGGATGCCGGCGATTTGCTGTTGAGCAATTCGCGGGAGAAAAGTGAGGCGGATTTTGCCGGGATCGAGCGGGCGGTGGGAGCGTTACTGGAGCAGGGCGAGCGTCCGATTTTGCTGGGCGGCGACCACTCGATTACCTATCCGATCGTCAAGGCTTTTGCCCGGCGGCATTCCGGGTTGACGATCGTTCATTTCGACGCGCATCCGGATTTGTATGATGAGTTCGAGGGCAGCCGGGTGTCGCATGCCTGTCCTTTTGCGCGCATCATGGAGCAGGGGCTGGCGAAGCGGCTGATTCAGATTGGCATTCGCACTGCGACCGGGCACCAGCGAGAGCAGGCGGAGAAGTTCGGAGTCGAGATGGTGCAGATGCCGGCGCTTCCGGCCTATGACCGCATCAAACTGAGCGGGCCGGTTTACATTTCCTTCGACATGGATGTGCTCGATCCGGCGTGTGCGCCGGGCGTCTCGCATCGGGAACCGGGCGGAATGACGGTGCGAGAGGCGATCGCTCATCTGCATGCGATTGAGGGGAAGATTGTGGGCGCGGACCTTGTGGAGTACAACCCGGCGCAGGATGTTTCAGAAATGACGGCTACGGTGGCGGCGAAGATTCTGAAGGAAATTGTGGGGATGATGATGGTCCAGAGGTGATATCGGACGCGAGGCAGGAATTTTTCGACTAAGGCTCCGGAGGACAGGGTTCGCGGATATTCGCAGATAAGGGGAGTGTTGCTTATGCAGGCAAAAGGGCTGGTGCAGGTTGCAAGTCCGTATTCGGTGGATGAAACGCTGAAGCGCTTTCAAGGCGTTCTTGGGCAGAAAGGGTTGCAGGTGTTTGCCTTGGTGGATCATAGCGGCGAAGCGGAAAAAGTTGGGCTGAAGATGCGTCCCACCAAGCTCGTGATCTTTGGCAGCCCGAAAGCGGGAACACCGCTGATGGTAGCGGCGCCCACGCTGGCGATCGATCTGCCGCTGAAAGTTCTGGTGTGGCAGGACGAAAACGGCAAGGTCTGGGTTTCCTATAACAGTCCGGAATATCTGCAGGAACGGCACTTGATACCGCAGGATTTGGTGAAGAATATTGCGGGCGTGGGCGCACTGGTGGCGAAGGCTGTGGAATAATGCTGCCGTCATCCCGAAGCCCTATGATCGAAGATTCCAGCAAAGCCCGCGACCATTTAGCCAACGAGCGCACTTTTCTGGCGTGGGTGCGGACCAGTGTGGCGGTGGTGGTGTTTGGATTTGCGATTGGGCGCTTCGCCATCGCGCTGCGGCAATTGACGGAGTTTCAAGGCCATCCCTCGAAGACCACGGGGCTATCAGTGTGGATGGGATTCATCGCAATTCTGGCAGGCGTGGGGATGGTGGTGGCCGGTCTGGCGCGCTATCGCAGAACGCGGGCGGAACTGGATGAAGGCAAATTTCAGCCGGCGGGTTTTATCGTTGATCTGGTAACGATTCTGACGGTGTTGTTCGGGCTGGCGCTGGCAGGGTATCTGATTTACGTGGAGAGGAGTCTGGGTTAGCGCGACAGCGACCATTATGGCGAACGATCAGGAGAAAGAAGCGGCGTCGCGGGCGAGCTTAAGCTTCGTGAAAGATGGTCAGGTGGTTGGCCTGGGAACGGGATCGACGGCGGAGCATTTCATCCGGCTATTGGGTGAGGCAGTAAAAAACGGGCTGCGAATTCGCGGTATACCGTCGTCCGATCGTTCGCGGGAACAGGCGGCGGGTTTGGGGATTCCTCTGACCACTCTCGATGAGTGCCAGCAGATTGACGTGACCGTGGACGGAGCGGACGAGGTTGATCCGCAGTTGCGGCTGATTAAAGGTGGCGGCGGGGCGCTGCTGCATGAAAAGATTGTGGCCTCAGCGACCCGGCAGTACGTGATTGTGGTCGATGGGACGAAAAGAGTACCGGTGCTGGGAAGGTTTCCGCTGCCGGTGGAAGTGATCAAGTTCGCCGAGGCCCTGGTCTCGAAAGAGATTGAGGCGCTGGGCGCGAAGGTCTCTCTGCGGCGTAAGGAAGACGGGAAGCCTTACTTGACGGACGAGAACAATTACATTCTGGATTGCCGCTTTGGCCGGATTCCGGACGCGGATAAGCTGGCCCGCGAGTTGAGCGACATGCCGGGAGTGGTGGAACATGGACTGTTCATCGGAATGGCAAGCGTTGTGCTGGTGGCGGGTGGCAGCGGAGTTATCGAGCTGCGGGCCTCGCCTGGTTCGCAGGGGTAGGGGCGTGGGCTCTGGGCGCTTGGGACTTCCAGCTCCTACGGCCGATGAATTGTATATCTAACAGGGGAAGGTAGCTCAGAGGGATTGATGGCGACGGGAGCACAGAGCGAGGAGTGGGAACAGCCCTTGCGGCGGCGGAGGGTGCGCTACCACGTGCAGTCTCCACTGGATGTGACCGTGTTGCGCTCAGGCATTCCGGATACTTTGCCGGGACGGTCGGTGAACCTGGGCGAAGGCGGACTGGCCGCGGTGCTGGCCGGAGAACTCTCGCCGGGCGAGGCGGTGGGAGTGGAAATATGGCTGCCACCGGCGACGACTCCACTGCGTACGCGGGCGTTGGTGCGGCACCATGACAAGCTCCGCTCGGGAATGGAGTTTGTTGGCTTGTCAGCGGAGCAGCAGGCGGCGATTCGCCGTTGGGCAGAGGAAGCCAAGGCGGAGGTGGAAGCCGCAGTGCAGTCGAGGAAAAATGCAGAAGCTGCGAAAGACTCCCCGGTGGAAGGGTCTGGCGCCACGCAGCCACCCTCGCGCAAGAGTCGCGGACGAGTGGGGATTTTTCTGCTGGCCGCGGCGGTGCTGCTGGCGATCTTGTGGTGGCGCTGGGATAGCGGGTGGGATGAACTGGAGTCCAGCCTGCAGAAAAACGCCAAGACCGTTCCCACGCCACAGCCTCAGACTCATGTTCCGGCCGAGGTGATGGAGAAGCTGGTGACTCACCGCGTGGATCCCGATTATCCGGCGGCGGCGCGCCCGCAGAATCTGCAGGGAGTGATCGTGCTGGACGTGGTGGTGGGGCGCGATGGGTCGGTGGTGGATACGCGAGCGTTGAATGGGCCTGAGATTTTGGCGCAGGCGGCAACCGCCGCGCTACGCTGGTGGCGCTTTGAACCCTATCGCGTCGACGGGCGGCCGGTAGTGGTTGAGACTACGGTTGCGGTAGAGTTCAAGCCCTAGACCCAGCCCACCCCGTTGGCGTTTAGCTGGCCTTGTTTGCGGTTTCCGGTTTATCGTTTTCCGGCAGCTTTTCGTCACTGCTCATGGCCGCCTTGAAGCCTCGAATCCCGTCGCCCAGCCCCTTGCCCAGTTCGGGCAGTTTCTTGGGGCCGAAGATGAGCAGGGCAATTCCTGCGATTATCAGTAGATGAAGCGGTTGAAACAGTCCTTCGATCATTCGAATCTCCTATATTTTGTCCGATGATGGGGTGAGGCGAACTGGCGGCGACGGGAAGAGTCGACGCCAGTCCAGCCTATTGTTGACAGGTGATGACTCCGTTCATGCCCTGGGGGTAGAAGCCTCCGGAACATTGACCGCCGTGGTAGACAATGTTGAGCACCTGGGCTGTAGTGCGCGGAATGCTCAGAGCGTTGCTGCTGGTGACATCGTAGGGCTCGGACGAAGTGGGTGGAATATCCAGCGAATCGACGGCTGGGCTGGTAACTCGATTGAGAATGCAGGCCAGCCGAATTGAGCCGGAATGCTGCGCTTCTGTGGCCAGGATTGCACCGGCCGCGCCCAGGTAGGTTTTGCTGCTGATGAGAGGAGCGGCGCCAAGGTAAGCGCTTACTCCCACGTCTTCGAATTGCCGCGACAGTTTCAAGAAGCTGTCCACGTTGGAATAACCGTAGCCCAGGGCGTTCAGGTCAATTGCGGGCTTCTTTACGGCTGCCGAGCCCAGCGCCGCGCGCAAGTATTTGACATGGTCGATTTCGTTCTCTCGCAGAGCCGTGGCCAGGAATGCCAGGGGCGAGGCTCCGAAATCGGGCACCATATTTCCGCCAGTCGTGGGGCCGCTTTCCTCGGCCGTGGTGATTACTTTCAGCTCAACCAGCGTCGAGCCATAGGTTGCCATGGAATAGAACTCGGCCTCGAGATATTCCAGGTTCAAGGCAAAATTCAAGATATCGGCGTCCGTGATTGTGGTTGCGGCTTGAACCTTGCTGAGGAAGCTGCCGCCAACCATAGTGGCGGCTGCCACGCCCAGGCCGGTTGCGCCGACACGCTTCATAAACTTCCGACGGTCCGTTGGATGGTTGACAATGCGCTCCAGCGTTTCGCTTTTCATGAGAGGTAGTCCTATCCTTTCGCAAACTGAGGGTTGACTCAGTCAATGACGTTCGATTGGGCGAAGTGAGCGGGATCCGCCTGCGTGCCGCGCGGCGCCCGGTCAGGTGACTGAGGAGGCGCGTTTGCATAAGGGGTACGTTCGAAAGGCGGTTTTGGATGATTCGAACGAGGATCTTTCTTGAATATTGTCAGGAAGAGCGGTGGCCGCATTCTTTAGCAACTGATCCGGCAAAAACCTCATCTCACGGCAGCTCGTTGAGCCGGGCGGCGAAGTGCGATGCCGAAATGTCTTGACGAAGTGCGATGACCGGTGAGCATTGATTCGTGAAATTGGATTGCGCTCAGCACGCGACTCTAATCGTGCTGCCTATGGTGCCCTTCATTTGTTCGTTGTGCCAAGAATAACGGGAGCAAAGCCCGCGGCGGCGGATCACTAAGGCCGGGTGGAATCCGGGGGCAAAGGCAGGAATCGCATTCTTGTCTACGGCGGTTGGGTGAGTTCGGGGGAGGTCTGGTGGCGGCAAATCCTCGGGGACGCAACGACGGGCTCGGGGGCGACGACGCTCTGGGCATCATTGAGCTCAACGCGGGAGCGTCGTGGGACAGACGGGTGATGGATCGCATCATTGGCGGTGACGATGCGGCGATGATGCTGCTTTACGACCGGTATTGCGGACTTGTATTCAGCATTGCGGTACACGTTCTAGGCGACAATCACGTGGCGGAGGATATTGCGCAAGAGGTATTTCTGCATCTGTGGCGAAATCCGGTCGCCTTTCACTCCGAGAAAGGCAGCCTGGCCGGCTGGCTGGCAGTCATTACCCGTCATCGAGCGATCGATCTCCTGCGAAAGAGAAGGAAAGAGTGCTCGATCGACACCGACGAATCGTCGGATTGCAATCTGCAAGATCAGATCGAACTCTCAGAACGGGTAAGCAAGCTCGCCGCGGTGTTCCCGCTAATGCCGGCTTCTCAGCGGGTGGCCTTGGAGCTTGCGTATTTTTATGGGCTTAGCCATACGGAAATCAGCGCCCGGACCGGGGAGCCGCTGGGCACGGTAAAGTCAAGAATACGGCTGGCGTTGGAATTTTTGCGCAAGACCCTGGTAAATCGGGAACCGCCGAAATACCCAGTGCCGGTTTATCCGACGGTCAGCGTGAAGCGTAAATGAAATATGCCCCAGCATGATTATTTAACCGACGATCTGGCAGAGTCTGCGGCTTGTTATGCCTTGGGCTTGTTGTCGGAGCCCGAGCGAGCTTCAATGGATCGGCACCTCGCCGAAGGGTGCCCGATATGCCAGTCAGAAATTGCACGCAACGGCGATTTGTTGGCCTTGTGGGCCAGGGAGAATGAACTTGCCGCTCCGCCGCTGTTGCGCCAGAGACTGCTTCGAAGTCTTCGCGAGAAGGCAAACTTGGCTTCGAAGGCGGTCTCACCGGTCCTATTAAATCGAACCGGCTTACTGCTGCTGCGAACTTCGGAAATGGAGTGGAAGCCGGCATCGCCAGGGTTGTGGGCGAAAGTATTGGTCGACGACTCGGAAAACGACATGACGACTACGCTGGTCCGCATGGGACCAGACTCGCTCTATCCCTCGCATCGCCACAAGGGAGTGGAAGAGGTTTACCTCCTGGAGGGCGAGTTGCGGGTCGAGGGCATTGACCTTGCCGCCGGAGACTTTTGCGTGTCGCAGCCGGAGAGCATTCACCAGAGCAGTTATTCGAGATCGGGTTGTTTGCTGGTGGTTCGAAGCTCTAAGCATGACGAGGTCCTGGGTTAGTTGGTGTGCGTCCTGTCTGAGCAGGGCGCGCCGTTGCCGGTTCCAATCCAATCAGCCAAATGGATAGGGCGAGCATGCCGGGAAAATGTTGCCGATGGCAGGGGGTTGAACCCGAATTCGCCGGCCTGCGTTAATTCTCAAACGCGGCGCTTGCGCAATGCGCTGAGGACAAGAATTCCGCTTACGGCGAAAGAGACCACTGCGGCCAGTGCGGCAATCAACATGAACTTAGCCTCCAGATGAAGGACGTCGGAGAAAACAGAGGCAGCGGCGAAAAGTACGCCCAAGGCGGTAAGCCAAAGCGGCCCCCGCGAGGCTCGCATGGAAGAGGAAAGATCAGGGCGGAGGCGAATCTGCAAGAGCAACGCGGCCACTCCGATAGCTGCGATCACCACTAATGCGACAGGGCTCAGAAACGCCCGGCGGCTGGTATAGAGAACCACCAGCCCGAGAGCAGCCAGAAGCAGCGCCGCCGCCACCATGGTGGGACTGCGAGGTTGAGGATCAGGGCTGGGAGTGGAGGAGTTTTCTGGCACAAAGTCCCATCACCAGATTTATACAGGCCCCAGGGGATGTTTTCCAAATGGCATTGGGCGCTGCGTTGCATAAGAGGCTAGTCAGCCGGAGGTGGGGCGGCGCGAGCGAGCCATTCGGCCTGTAATGGGTTGCCGTGGTTCACAGCGTAGAGGACAAGTTCTACCCGCGATGAAATACCCAGCTTATCGAAGATCCGAAACAAATATTTCTTTATAGTGTGCTCGCTAAGGTTGAGTTCGCGGGCGGTCTCGCGATTGCTGAGTCCCTCGGCGACCAGAGCAACCACCTGTTCCTCGCGGGGAGTAAGGATGGCGTGTCCGCGGGAATCGAGCACGCGCAGGGAAGGCACTTCAGAGATCAAGTCGACCAGGAAATTCAGTTGCTCGGCGTTAGCCCAGATCTGACCGTCAGCAATCCGCTGGATGCATCGGCAGAGCAGCCGGAAATGGGTATCCGAATTACAGAAAATGCCGCGCGCGCCTGAGCGGAATGCGTTTACGACCAGTTCGCGGTCGTAGGACTCCACCAGGAGAATTTTTCCGACGGCAGGGTGCGAAAGATGAATCCGCCGCAACACCGCCATTTGCCCGGCGATGCTGATGGAGTGATTGATCGAGAACAGAACCGCCTTGGCGCCGCCAACAGCCCGGAGAATCGATGCAATGTCGAGCACGCAAGTCGACACCCGGAACTCGGAGCGCCGGCGCAAAGCGCCGGTCAATAACTGAGATTGCATCAGGTTAGAGTCCGCAATGAGAACTGGGGTCGCGGAGGAATTGGTGGCCAGAGTGGAACTCATGAAATGGGCTCCGGATCAAACCTGTCAAGAAAGTTGATCTTAGGGGCGCTCCCAGGGATACACAAGGAAAGACGGCACATAATTCGTAGTGAGCTCTCAAATCGGGAAACTCAGTTTCAACGTTGTGAAAAACCGCATAAGAGAGCTGGAGCGAAACCTCTAGTCGAGCGCGTCTGGGAACGCGTCCGTGAAAAAAAGGCGCGCCTGCTTGTATTGGTGACGCTTCTGCCGTGTTTGAGGCACGGGCCCGTGTGATCGCGCAAACATACAAGTCTACTTTTGTGGATAGCCCGTAAGACGACAAGATTGCGCCCCATGGAAAGACCGGTGAGGGCAAAAAGCCCGCGGAACTTGAGGTTCCGAACGATCTCACGGCTGAATTCCGCATGCCCCATTCGTGGAGGGTACTTCCCATGTCTTGCCGCGAAATCCTGGCCTCGATACCTTGCACAAGAGAGTCGGGCCAGCTTATGGGGCTCTCGGAGCGCAGGAAAGCCGATCACTCGCGACCATGAACACGCTTATCGATTGGACGAGAGTCGCAGTGACGGGCTTACTGCTGTTGGAGCTTTGCGGTGCCGCATTCACCCAGGAACCGAAGAGGGATCAGAACCTAGGAGCCGTGGAGTCTTCCGCAACCGGCCAAACCGGGGCCGGGGAGGGAAGCGCGGGAATGACGGCTGCAAAATCCGGGAAAGCGGACGGCATGGGAAACCCACAGCTCGGGGAACGCCGTCCGCTTTACCGGTTGATCCGCAGCGATGTGGTGAACTTGAGTTTCACGCTCTCCCCCGAGTTCGACCAGACGCTCACGGTACAGCCGGATGGATTTATCACCTTAAAGGATGCGGGAGCAGTTCTGGCTCAGGGCCTCACGCTTGAGGAGCTCCGCGTAAAGGTGCGGCAGGCGTATACGGGCTACTTGCACGATCCGGAAGTGTCAGTGGCGCTGAAGGAATTCGAACATCCTTATTTTGTCGCTGGCGGCGAGGTGGGACGGCCCGGCAAATACGAGTTGCGCGGCGACACCACGGTCATGGAAGCGGTGGAGATTGCCGGCGGACTTAGCCATGAAGCGAAACACTCGCAAGTGGTTTTATTCCGGCGTGTGAATGACCAACTGGTGGAGTCGCATGTTTTCAACCTGAAGAAAATGCTAAAGGGAAAAAGCCTGGGTGAGATTTCCGAGGTACGGCCCGGCGACCTTATTTTTGTTCCTCAAAATACTATCTCGAAGATCGATCGGTTTCTCACCAAACCTTCTTTAAGCGCGTACGTGAGTCCTACACAGTTTTAGCCAATCATCAAGGTCAATTCGAATGCGGGATCAAGAACCAGGGCGCAGAACAGACGAGCCGGTGTCACCGACGGTCAGGGAAGTGGCAATGGTTCTGTTCCGGCAAAGGAAAGTCTTTGTCGGAGTGTCGGGGGTGGTCTTCGCCTTGGCCGTCATCTTTGCCTGCGGCGGCGGCAACTATCGTTCCCAGTTGCGCGTGCTGGTGCGCCGGGGGCGGTCCGATCCCCCGGCGACGGCGCAGCCTAACGCCCCTCCAGATTTTTCGAGAGTGGAGGTGTCGGAGGAAGAGCTGAATTCAGAAGTAGAGCTGCTGCAGGATGACGATGTTCTGCGGCGGGTGGTGCAGGCGAATGATTTGGCAGCCCATGATTGGTTGCGATGGCTGCGGCCCCACGAAGAGGAAGCAGCGCGCGTGCAGCGGGCGGCAAAGCGACTTTCCCATCAGCTGGAGGTTGCGCCAATCAAGAAGACCGACTTGATCGCCGTGAACTATGAGAGCGCCGATCCACAGCTGGCGGCCCGGGTGCTGGGGTCGCTGGCCACTTTTTATCTGGCAAAACACATGGAGGTCCACCGGCCGGCGGGGCAACTGCGTTTCTTCGATCTGCAGGCTGGAGAATCGCGAAGACGGCTGGAGGATGCGGAGAAGAACCTGCAGGACTTCACGACCAGCCACGATGTGGTGATGGCCGCGCAGCAGCGCGATCTCGTCCTGCAACGGATGAATGACGTAGAGGCGCATTACCGCCAGAACCAGCTGGAGATGTCAGGTACAGACCATCGAATTCAGGAACTTGACGCGCAGTTGGCGAAGCTGCCGGAGCGGACTATCACACAAGTTCGCTCGGCGGATAATCCAGAGCTATTGCGTTCGCTAAAGGCCGGGATGCTGGATCTCGAGCTCAAAAAAACTCAACTGCTGACTAAATTCGAGGCAAATAATCGCCAAGTGCAAGAGGTCGATCAGCAGATTTTGCAGGCTAAAGCGGCAATCGCGACTGAACGTTTAAGTCCGCTTCGCGACGAAACTACCGATCGGGATGCGAACTATGAATGGGCGAAGTCCGAACTGCAGAAGGCTCAGGTTGAGAAGAGAGGGCTGGAAGGCGAAGCGGCAACCGCCACTGTACAGCTGGCGGAATATCGCAAGCTCGCTCGTCAACTGGGCGGGGAAGCCATCGTCCAGGATGATCTGACCAGCAGCGAGAAAGCGGCGCAGGAAAATTATCTTCTCTATGTAAAGAAGCGGGAGCAGGCACGAATGGGAGATGCCTTAGATCAGGATGGCATCGTCAATGTTGCGATCGCCGAGCAACCGGTGGTTCCGGCTCTGCCGGTGTGGCCGGCCGGAGCGGTGTTGCTGGTGGGCTTTGTCGGTGCGTTGACCTCAGGGACGGGAGCGGCGTTTGCCGTCGATTATCTGGATCCTGCATTGCGAACGCCCGACGAGGTTTTGGCGTGCCTCGAAATACCGGTGCTGGCTTCGCTGCCGCAAGTAACCAGCCGGAGGCTATCCGCCTGAAGGAGATGAAATGAGCGCAAATGTGGATGTGCTGCGAAGATCGGATCTGATAGGGTCGACGGCCCGGGAAAAACCCCTGTCGCAGGTTGAAATCTTTTCCGGGACAACGGAATGGGACCCGGAGGACTTCGCGCGCGAACAGATTCGAGGTCTGGTGCGGCGGGTGTTCTTTGTCAACAACGGGCGCGCGGTCCGACAGGTGGTTTTCAGCGGGGCAGACCGCAACCCGAGCGTCTCGAGTATCTGCGATCAGGTGGGTCAGGCCCTGGCCCTGGAGACCTCCGCCGATATTGCCATCGTAGGCAGCGAACCCGAAGAACAAGATAGTCAGCCGCGGGCTGGGAGAGGCGCAATCAAGTCTCGCTCTACCCTGATGGCGGTAAACCTCTGGCGGGTGCCTGCATTCGCAGGGAGTGAATCCGAAAAGGGATCAAGATCCTGCCGCTACTGGCTTTCCTGCCTGGCGGCGCTGCGAAATGAGTTCGAGTACTCCATTATTCATGGGCCTGCGGCGGGGACAACCAGCGAAGCCGCACTGCTCGGCGAATTGGCCGACGGAATCATTCTAGTGGTGGGGGCGAACCGCACGCGGAGGGCCGCCGCCCGCAATATCAAAGAGACGCTGCAGGCTTCGCGGTCTCGCATCCTCGGTACGGTTCTGAGCGAAAGGACATTTCCCATCCCGGAGAGGATTTACCGTCGGCTATAGCTGGTCCGTTATAAGCGGTTGGCAGAATCTGGAGCACGACAAAGGCAAGCTGTTGATTTCCGTTGAATCGATCGAGCGTTCTTTGGCAATAGAAATCCAAGGTTACGAATTGGAGCTGGTCTAGCCGTGTCCTCCCCGTCCTTACATCCCAGGCAAAAACCCACAGGAACCGAATGGGCCGCGCGGTTAATTCCGGGCGCGGTTCCGCCTTGGGCGAGGAAGGGCCCGGCATCAGAGAGAACGGTTCGGGCTGACTCCGTGCGATGGAATCAATCAAATGTATGCCCTCAGCCTGCTGCAAAAAGCCGTCCGACTCTTGCCTGCTGGCCTGTCCCCAAAAAAAATCGAGAGGGAACCAAGCGGTTGGGCCGGCTCCTGGCCCGGATCTGCGGTATGGCGCCTTTGAAGTTTTTCTGGGCCTTGCGATCGACTAATCCACGGGCCACGCCGCGCGATCTCCGCTCTCGTGACGTGAGGAATGTGCTGATTGTGGGCGCCGGCGGACTGGGGCGGCAAATTGCGAAACATTTGGAGGCGACGCCGGAGCTAGGTCGTGAGGTTTGTGGTTTCTTTGACGACCGAAAGCCTTTGGGAAACGGGATTGTTGGCCGCACCAGCGACCTGGCCCAGTTGGCACGCAGCATATTCGTGGACGAGGTGATTCTGGCCGCGCCGCATGATCGAGATCTGACTTTGCGCGTGCTCCGCGCAGCTCAGCATCTTCGGCTGGACGTGAAGATTGTGCTCGATCTATATGGCTGCGAACCCAGAGGCGAGGCGGAACTGTTGGGGGGCATTCCCCTTATTTCGCTGCACGAGGAACGATTGCCGGTCGGAAGATTGCTGGTAAAGCGCGCGCTCGATGTGCTGGGCGCGGGCATAGCGTTAATCCTGCTGGCGCCGGCGCTGGCTCTGATCGCGCTGCTAATCCGTCTAGACTCGCCGGGGCCCGCGCTCTACGCGGCGCCGCGCGCGGGACGCAAGGGGCGATCGTTTTACTGTTACAAGTTTCGCACCATGGTCAAAGACGCCGACGCTCTGAAAGATGGCTTGCGTCAGCAAAATCAGAGGCGGGGTCCGTTTTTCAAAATCAGGGACGATCCGCGCATTACGCGCGTGGGACGACATCTGCGCCAATACAGTCTGGACGAGCTTCCGCAGCTGTTCAATGTGCTGAAAGGGGAGATGAGCCTGGTCGGGCCACGCCCGCACCCGATGGATGATTTTTCCGGCTATTCGGTGGAGGAGTTGCCGCGGCTGGATGTGACCCCGGGAATGACCGGGTTGTGGCAGGTGACGGCGCGGCGAGATCCGTCTTTTCAAACCGGAATGAACCTGGATATTGAGTACATCCACAACTGGAGTCTGGGGATGGACCTGCGGATTCTGCTCAAGACTGCGGGCGTGGTGCTTCGCGGAAGTGGACAGTGATGGCGTCGGCGCCGGTGAAGATGGCTCCGGCGGGTGCCTGGGGGAGGCAGGCGGTTGGGCAAGGAGTTCGGGCCGGTCTGCGCCCACTGCAGGCGACCATGATTGCTCCAACCGCCCTTTTTCTGGCTGCTTTGACCACCATGTTGCTGCGCCCGCCCGATATTCCTTTTTATGAGATCGATCGCGTCGCCTTTGTTTTGTTGGTGGTCGGAGTCGCGGGCCGGGCGGTCGTCAAGCGGGAGCGGTTGCTGACCGTGGAGCGGGCGACCTGGCCGATGATCGGTTTGAGCTTGCTGGCGGTAGCGAGCGTAATCGGACAGCCATGCGACAACGATACTGGATGTCTGCTGGCGGCGAAATTCATTGTGCCCTTCGTGCTGTTCCATCTTGCAGTGCTGGTTTTTCGGGAAGAGAGGCAGTTGCGGCAGTTCGAGCTCTTCGCGGTGCTGGTGCTTGCCTATCTCTGCTTCACCGCCGTTGCCTTCCTGGTGGGGGCGAATTCATTGATCTTTCCACGCTTTATTCTCGATGCGGGCATCGGCTACCACGCCGACCGGGCCCGAGGGCCGTTCCTGCAGGCGGTGGCAAATGGAGTTTCCTTAAACCTGCTGGGCGTGGTGGCTTTGCACGCCGCTTTGAGGGGCAGAATTCGGGGGCTGGGCACGGCTGTTTTGCTGGCTTCTCTGCCCATCGCGATTCTGGCCACGATGACCCGCGCGGTGTGACTCTCATTTGCAGCGAGCGCAGTTTTTTTGATTTTTCGTTCGCACAACCGAGCCCTGCGACAGGTCTGCATCGCCGTCACGATTCTGGCAGCTCTGGGGCTGGGCGCGACTTTCAGTTCCAACAACGAGCGCGGAGCTCTATTGGACCGGCTGCAAGAGTCCGGCCCGGTCGATTTTCGCCAGGCGGTCTACACCGGCTGCTGGGAAATGTTCCTGGAAAAGCCGCTGGCCGGGTGGGGCGTGAACCAAATGCCGGTGGAGTTGGCGCGACATGTGAGCGGCTACAAAGAAAAGGAATTGTTTCCGCACAATACTTATCTGGAATTGCTCATTGAGCACGGCATCATCGGCCTGGCGCTTTACGTATGGCTGATGTGGGAGATTCTGCGCCTCGGACGCGGGCCGATTCCGAGGGCCGAAACGAATGGTTTCCTGAATCAGCAGTTTCACAACCTGTGGCCGGTGTTGCTCGGCATTTATTGGGTGAACGCGGCCTTCGTGGTGATGAATTATCAGTTTGTGAACGGACTTCTGTTCACCATGGCGGGAATGCTGGCGGCACAGCAGCGGCGAGCCGCAAGAGAAACTCGACGCCAAGCGGCGCCGCTGCTGGCTCCGAACCCAGCGTTGTAATTTCTTATCTCTTCGAATTGTCGGTGATCCGGTTCCATGGTCAAGGTCGCTTATCTCGCGAATCAATTCCCGGCCGCCGTGGAACCCTATGTGAAGGAGGAGGTTGAGGAACTGAGGCGGCGGGGAGTTCAGGTGATTGCCGGCAGCGTGCGCAGGCCGGAAGCGCGGGCAGCGGGCTTGGCCGGGACGGACTGGCAGAACGAAATTCTGTTCTTGCAGCCGGTTGGGATATTGACCCTGTTGCGGGCGCTGGCGCTGGCGGTGCGAAGGTGGCGACGGATTTCCTGCTTCGTGACGCGCGTCTTGTTGCGGGGGAAGGAATCGCCGGGGCGCAGGCTAAAGGCCTTGCTCCACACCTGGCTTGGGGCCTGCTACGCGGTTCGGTTGCGAAAACATGAAATCGATCACATCCACGCTCATCATGGGTATTTCGCATCCTGGATTGCCATGGTGGCGGCGCGGCTATTGGACGTGAGCTATAGCCTCACACTGCACGGATCCGATCTGCTGATCGACGGGGCTTATCTCGATATAAAGCTGAAGCACTGCCGTTTTTGCGCCACCATTTCAGAGTACAACCGCCGCTATACGCTGGAGCATTTTCCCGTGATTGCTCCGGGCAGGGTTGCGGTTTCCCGGCTGGGGGTCGACTTGCCGGAGCCTTCACAATCTGTTCGGCAATCAGCCCGCGGGGCAGGCGGGTTCCTGACTATTCTCGCCGTCGGACGATTGCATCCGGTGAAGGATCATGAATTTCTCATTCGCGCCTGCGTCCGGCTGCGCGATTGTGGGCTCAACTTTGAATGTCTGATTGCGGGCGACGGGCCGGAGCGGCGCCGTCTGGAGCTATTGATCCGCGAGAGCCGCATGCAGGATCGAATCACGCTGCTCGGCCACGTGGAGCGGCCACAGTTGGATTCGCACTATCGTGGCGCCGACGTGGTGGTGCTTACCAGCCGCAGCGAGGGAATTCCGCTGGTGCTCATGGAGGCGATGGTGCGGAGCCGAATTGTACTGGCCCCCGCGATCACCGGAATTCCGGAGATCGTCATTCCCGGGAAAACCGGTTTTCTATATGCGCCGGGCATTATGCGGGACTTCGTTGAGAAAGTTCTGCTTCTTCACCTGTGGATGCGGGACGAGAGGCAATCCGGGATGAGCCGGCTGGATTGGATGCGCCATGCCGCGCGAGTTCAGATTCTGCATAACTTCAATCGCCGGAAAAACCTGAGCAACTTCGGCGACCGCTTTCTGGAAATGACCGCCTCCTCGAATTCACGACCCAGGAATTCACAATCCGGCAATTCACAACTCAGCAATTCACAATCCGGCCAGCGCGTTCGAACGGCGATTCTTCAGCTATGAGAATTTTGTATTGCAACAAATATAACTATCCGTTTAGCGGCACCGAGGTCTACCTGTTCGAAGCCATGGAACTGATGCGCTCCAGGGGGCATGAGGTGGCGCTGTTTTCCATGGCCGACGCGCGCGGGCAACCCACTGCCTACGACCGCCATTTCGTGCCGCACACCGATTTCAAGAAGCCCAGTGGATGGTTCGGGAAACTGCGTCTGGCGGGGCGCGCGATTTATTCACGGGAGGCGCGACGACGAATGCGGGCGATGATTGAAGAGTTCCGGCCGGATGTGGCGCACGTCCGCAACATTTATCACCATCTGTCGCCTTCGATTCTGTGGGAGTTGAAAGCGCAGAAGGTTCCGGTTGTCTATCATCTGAACGATTTCAAGGTTCTATGCCCCAGTTACAACCTCGTGCTGCGTGGGGAAGCCTGCGAGGCCTGTAAGGGCGGCGAATTCTGGCACGCGATGAAGGAGAAGTGTTATCCGGGATGGCAGGCTCGTATGACCCTGGTGGCCGAAGCCTATGTTCACAAGTGGCTCGGCACGTACCGGAAATGTGTCGACTGCTTTCTCGCGCCCAGCCAATTTGTCCGGGACAAATTTGTCGAACACGGATGGGACGCCTCGAGGTTCGAAGTGCTTCCCCATTTTCAGCCGGTCGAAAGAGTGGTAGAGCGGAACGGGGAGAATGCTCCCCTGCTGTATTTCGGCCGCTTGTCGCCCGAGAAAGGCGTGGCCGATTTGCTTCATGCGATGCGGCATCTCCCTAATCTCAGGTTGACTATTGCCGGAGACGGGCCGGAGCGCGGCAGATTGGAGCGGCTGACTCGGGACTTGGCATTGTCCAACGTGGAATTCGCCGGTCACGTAGTGGGAGCGGAACTGGATCGTCTGATCACGGGCTCGCGCTTCACCCTGCTTCCTTCGCATGCCTATGAAACGTTGGGGAAAACGATTCTCGAATCGTATGCGAGAGGACGAGCGGTAGTGGCCACCGACCTGGGTTCGCGGCGCGAGTTGGTGCACGCGGGAAAAACCGGGCTGCTCTATAAGACGGGGGATGTGAACGCGCTGGTTGCGGCGATTCAGCTTCTAAGTTCACGGCCGGGACTGGCGGACAAAATGGGGCAAGCCGGCCACGAACTGGTGCGGGAAGGGCACACCCCGGGGGCGCACTATGACGTGTTGATCGACTTGTATCAGCGGGTCGCAGCTCGGAAAGGAATATCGCCGCGCGAGTCGAATCAAAACCAGATACCAGGAGTCGATCGTTTCGAGCAAATAGGCTGGCGACGATCGGGCCGATTGATAAGGGTTTTGTTCCATTGCACCATCTCGGGCTGGCTGCGGTCGCAGGCGAGGGCCTGGAAGTCCAGTTGATGCAGAAGCCCGTTCTCCGGGTGGCATTCATCGGCGGTCGAGGGCTGGTCTCGAAATACAGCGGCATCGAAACTTACTACGAGGAAGTGGGAAAGAATCTGGCCGCCATGGGACACCAAGTCACTGCGTATTGCCGCACGTACTTCACACCGCGAGGAGCGGAGCGCAACGGCATCCGGATAGTCCGGCTTCCGACGATCCGGTCGAAACATCTGGAAACCTTGTTGCATACGGTTCTTAGCACCCTCCACGTTCTGGTGAGTGGTTGCGACGTGGTTCACTATCACACGCTGGGCCCGGCGCTGTTTTCGTTTATTCCACGTCTGGCCGGAAAAAAGACCGTGGTCACCGTCCAAGGCCTCGACTGGCAGCGCAAGAAATGGGGACGCTTGGCGTCGGCGATTCTCCATCTTGGAGAGCGCGCGGCGGTTAGATTGCCAAACCATACGATGGTGGTTTCGCGGACGCTGCAAAAGCATTTCAGAGCGGGCTACGCAGCGGAAACATCCTACGTGCCAAACGGCGGAGTGCTGCGCGACTGGCGCGCACCTCGCCGAATTTTGGAAATGGGGATTGAGCCCGGGAACTACCTTCTGTATCTGGGACGATTCTCGCCGGAAAAGGGCTGCCATCTGCTGGTGGAGGCCTACGAGAGGGTGAACACCGGCGTAAAGCTGGTGATGGCTGGGGCGGCCAGCTATTGCGACGATTATTCGCGGGAACTGCGCAGCCATGCGGGAGAACGAATCATGATGCTGGATTCGGTCTCAGGAAACGATCTGGACGAACTGCTCACCAACGCCATGATTTTCGTCTTACCATCGGACCTGGAGGGTTTATCTCTGGCGCTGCTCGATGCGATGGGAGCGGGGCTTTGCGTGCTCGCGAGCGACCTTGCCGAGAACCGGGAAGCGATCGAGGATGCCGGCTTTACTTTCCGGCGCGGCGACGCGGCAGAGTTGGCGGACCGGCTGCGATTTCTGATTGCCAATCCAGCGGTGCGCAAGGCGGCGGGTCAAGCTGCGAAACGGCGCGTCCGCGATCATTATCAGTGGCCAGAAATCGCTACCCAGATTGAGCGCGTCTATTTTGAAATGATGGGCTGGCCGTCGGCCGCAATTTCCGCAAAAAAACCTAACGCGATTACGTTAGAGGCCAACCCGGCGCGACCGGGCAGAAGAGTGCCAAGCCGCAATGCAATTTAATTAGGTCGCGTACACCCAATAAAGCCGAACGTAACGCCCAGAGGACGGAGTGAATTCCGTCCTTTGTGTTTATAATTAGTGGTTCGCTTTCACACGGACGTGCGGCGAGCCACACCACCATACAATTCAGCGCTAATCCTCATTCATGGAAAATACGATTGTCGTCACGGGCGGAGCAGGGTTTATCGGATCGAACTTCATCCTGCAGAGGCTGGAGCAAGATTCAGCGTCGGTTGTAAATCTCGACAAACTCACCTACGCGGGGAATTTGCTGAATCTGGAAGCGATTGCGAAGGAGCCGCGGTATGAATTTGTCCATGGGGACATTGCCGACCGCAGCCTGGTGCAAGCCTTGCTGCAACGCCGCCAGCCGCGCGCAATCGTGCACTTTGCCGCCGAAAGCCACGTAGACCGCTCGATCCGCGGGCCGGACGATTTTATTCGCACCAATGTGGATGGAACCTTTGCACTGCTCGAAGAGGTAAGAAGCTACTGGGGCGGTCTGGCGGAAAAAGAGAAAGGGGACTTCCGGTTCCTGCATGTTTCAACGGATGAGGTGTATGGCTCGCTGAAGCTGGAAGAACCGGCATTTTCAGAGAGCACGCCCTACGCCCCCAATAGTCCGTACGCGGCGTCGAAGGCATCCTCGGACCATCTGGTGCGCGCTTATCATCACACGTATGGATTGCCCACTCTGACCACGAATTGCTCGAATAACTACGGGCGATTTCAGTTTCCGGAAAAACTGATACCGCTGGTGATTCTGAACGCACGCGACCGTAAGCCGCTTCCGGTCTATGGCGATGGACAGAATGTCCGGGATTGGCTTTATGCGGAGGATCACTGCACCGCGATCGCAACCGTGTTGACGCGAGGAAAAGTAGGCGAGACCTATAACATCGGCGGTTGGAACGAGAAGCGCAATCTCGACATCGTGGAAACAATCTGCGATATTGTGGATGAAATTTCCGGACGCCAGGCCGCCTCGCGCCGCGATTTGATAACCTTTGTGAAAGATCGTCCCGGGCATGACCGGCGATACGCCATGGATGCAACCAAGATTGAACGGGAGCTCGGCTGGCGTCCGGTGGAAACATTTGAGACCGGGATTCGCAAGACTGTCCGATGGTATCTGGAGCATGAAGAGTGGGTGAGGCACGTTACCAGCGGAAGCTACCGGCAGTGGATCGAAACCCATTACTCTTCTTGAGTTGCAACCGCAGTCCTACAAAAAGTTTCTATGACACCATCTTCAAACGCCACGGCTTATAAAGGGATCATTCTGGCGGGAGGCTCGGGTACCCGCCTTTACCCCGTGACTCATGCCATGGGAAAAAGCTTGCTGCCGGTTTACAACAAGCCCATGATCTATTACCCGCTGTGCACCCTGATGCTGGCGGGAATTCGCGACATCCTTCTCATCAGCACTCCCGAAGACGTGCCCAAGTTTCAAGCGCTGCTTGGGGACGGAAGTCAATTCGGCATCCGTCTGCAATATAAAGTGCAGCCCAAGCCGGAAGGAATTGCGCAGGCCTTCCTGGTGGGCGAGACTTTTCTTGCGGGCAGTCCGTGCGCGCTGGTGCTGGGCGACAATATTTTTTATGGGCACGATCTGGCCAAGGATTTGCGCGAAGCCGCAACCAAAAGCCGCGGGGCCCGGGTATTTGCCTATCCGGTGCACGACCCCGAGCGCTACGGAGTTGTGGAATTCGATAATTCCGGGCGTGCCTTGAGCATCGAAGAAAAGCCCAAACAACCAAAGTCACGTTACGCCGTGACCGGTCTTTATTTTTATGACGATCAAGTCGTGAAGACGGCGAAATCGCTCAAGCCCAGCGCGCGTGGCGAATTGGAAATCACCGATGTCAATAAAGCATATCTGGAGCGCGGCCAACTGGAAGTGGTGGTCATGGGACGAGGAATGGCCTGGCTGGATACGGGCACGCATGAGTCGTTGATGGAGGCTGCGCTCTATATTCAAGCCATCGAGAAGCGGCAAGGGCTGATGGTGGCTTGCCCTGAAGAGATTGCGTTCCGGTCGGGTTACATCGCGGCGGAGCAGGTGGAGAAAATCGGCAATTCGATGAAAAACAACAGTTACGGTACTTACTTATTGCAGCTTCTGCGGGAGAAGGTGTTCTGAGGGATCCGGCTTCGACAACTCACTTCGCAATGAATATGCTCAAGAAAATCCCGACTTCGCTGCCCGGAGTGTTCGTGCTTGAACCCCGCGTATTTGGGGATGAGCGCGGCTTTTTTTTCGAGAGCTATAACCGGCAGGCAATGGCGGAAGCGGGAATCACCGACAACTTTGTTCAGGATAATCATTCCTGCTCCTCGCGCAACGTTCTTCGGGGTTTGCACTACCAGCTAAAGCAACCGCAGGGAAAACTTGTGCGGGTTGCCGAAGGCGAGGTTATCGACGTCGCCGTCGACTTGCGCCGCAGTTCTTCGACGTTCGGGCGGTGCGAAGCGGTCCGCTTGTCAGGAGAGAATAAGCGCATGCTGTGGATTCCGGCGGGGCTGGCGCATGGATTTCGCGTGGTCTCAGAAAAAGCTCACGTGCTTTATAAGGCGACGGATTTCTACGCGCCCGAGCACGAACGCACAATCGCGTGGAACGATCCGCAGCTGAATATCAACTGGGAACTGGATGGTGAACCGATTGTATCGGCTAAAGACCAGCGCGGCGTGGCGTTCCGTGACGCGGAAAGTTTCGAATAATCTCCCATGCAGGCGACAATTTTTGGCGCTTCCGGATTGCTGGGCAAGGCGTTGATGCGCGAGTGGAGCGGAGACGCGGTAACCGGGCTCAGCTCACGGGATGCGGATATACGCGATGCGGCAAGCGTGCGGCAAGTGGTTCAGCGGACTAAGCCCGACTGGATCATACTGGCCGCGGCCTACACCAACGTAGACGGATGTGAAGGCAATCCAGACGTTTGTTTTGCGGTGAACCGCGATGGCGCCGCGAATGTTGCCAGTGCCGCCAAAGCGGCAGGGGCGCGGCTGCTGTTCCTCAGCTCCGACTACGTTTTCGACGGGAAGAAAACAACGCCCTACGAAACCGGCGATCCACGAAATCCACAAAGCGTGTACGGACGAAGTAAGGCCGAAGCCGAGATCAGGTTATTGGACTTGTTGCCCGATAGTTGCATCGCAAGAACTTCGTGGATATTTGGAACCGGCGGAAAATGTTTTCCAGATACGATCTTACAGCTGGCTGCAAGCCGTCCATCGCTTGACGTCGTCGATGATCAACGGGGTTCTCCAACGTATACGGTGGATCTGGCGCGGGCGATTATCCAGCTGTGCCGAAAAGACGGGAGCGGAATTGTTCACGTGACCAACGCGGGGGATTGCAGTTGGTTTGAGTTCGCAAAAGAGATTATCGAGCGAGCCGGGCTGACTACCTCCGTGCGTCCCGTGAGCAGCCAGCAAATGGCGCGACCCGCGCCGCGACCCGCGTATTCCGTATTGTCCCCGAATCGTTTGCAGTCTCTTGGGATTGAAACGCCTTCCTGGCACGACGCGCTGCAGCGTTATCTGGAAGAGCGACGGCCGCCAGAATAGCCCCGAGATTGCCTAGCCTTTGTGTGCCCTGCTACGATTGCCGGGACTCGCCGGGCACTCCGTGAAACTAATCCAGAATTATATCGATGGCCGTTTCGTCTCTGGAAAAGGCGAATTCGCGGACGTGAATCCGGCGGACGGAAAGTTGATTGCGAACGTCGCCGAGGCCGGAAAAATACAGGTGGACGAAGCGGTAGAAGCGGCTCGGCTCGCCCTGCGCAGTGAATGGGGAGGAATGGGAGTCCGCGCCCGCGCGGCTCGATTGCACCGGGTGGCGGATGCGATCGAAAAAAGATTCGACTGTTTCGTTCAGGCCGAAGTTGCGGACACGGGCAAGCCGGTATCTTTGGCTTCAAAACTCGATGTTCCCCGTGCCGCGGCCAACTTCCGGGTTTTTGCCGATCTGATAAAAATGTCCGGGCTGGAATCTTTTCAAACGGAGACTCCTGACGGCGCCACAGCTCTGAACTATGCGGTTCGCAAACCCCTGGGCGTGGTCGGCATTATCACTCCCTGGAATCTGCCGCTGCTGTTGCTCACATGGAAAGTCGCGCCCGCGCTGGCCTGCGGAAATACCGTTGTCGTCAAACCTTCAGAAGAAACTCCAGCTACAGCCACACTC
Source organism: uncultured Acidobacteriota bacterium (assembly GCA_963756015.1). Lineage (GTDB taxonomy): Bacteria > Acidobacteriota > Terriglobia > Terriglobales > Acidobacteriaceae > Sulfotelmatobacter. Next base: position 2,701,359 of record CAVWMB010000006.1, on the reverse strand, counting down.
CTCGCCGAAGCGATGGAGGAGGCGGAAATTCCGCATGGAGTCTACAACGTGGTACATGGCTTCGGCGAGGATTCTGCAGGGGAGTTTCTCACCTCGCACCGTGAGGTCGACGCAGTGACATTTACGGGGGAGTCAAAAACCGGCGCGGCGATTATGAAGACAGTTGCGCCCACGGTGAAGCCAGTGTCGTTTGAACTGGGAGGGAAAAATGCGGCGATCGTTTTCGCGGATTGCAATTTTGCCGAGGCAATCGACGGCCTGTCGGACGCCGTGTTTCTTAACACCGGGCAGGTGTGCCTCTGCGCGGAGCGGGTTTATGTGGAGCGCAGGATCTTCAGTCAGTTTGTGGATGCGCTGAAACAGAAAGCCGAGAAGCTGAATCTCGGCTGGCCGAGCGATGAGAAGACTGACTTGGGGCCGTTGATTTCGGCGCAACATCGAGAGAAGGTCGTCTCGTACTTCGAGTTGGCGAAACAGGAAGGGGCAACGCTTGTAACCGGTGGCAGGATTCCTGGTTTTGAGGACGCCCGCGATCATGGCTTCTATGTGCAACCAACAATCTATACTGGACTTCCGGAGTCGGCGCGCTGCGTGAAAGAAGAAATCTTTGGGCCGGTGTGCCATATCGCTCCGTTCGACCTGGAAGACGAAGTTGTGGCGATGGCCAATGACAGCGAGTATGGACTTGCGGCCTCGATCTGGACGACGGACTTGAAGCGGGGACATCGCGTGGCGCAACAAATGAACGTGGGTATCACCTGGGTGAATTGCTGGTTCCTGCGTGATCTGCGAACGCCATTTGGCGGAGTGGGACTCTCCGGGATCGGCCGGGAGGGCGGAATTCATTCGCTAAATTTTTATTCTGAGCTGAATAATATTTGCATTCGCCTGTAAGACTACGAAACGATGAGCGAGACGGAGAGCAAAGTCGTCGAAGGCAAGGCATCGCCGCGCGGTAAGTATCCGCATCTCAAGCGTGCCGGCGACTTTCTGTTTGTGTCCGGAACCAGCTCGCGGCGCGCCGATGACACGATTGCTGGTGCGGAAGTCGATGCGCGTGGCGCAGCCCGGCTCGATATTCGCGTGCAAACCCGCGCGGTGATAGAGAACATTCGCGACATCCTGCGAAGTGCGGGGGCGCAATTGCAAGATTTAGTCGAGGTCTCCACGTTCCTGGTGAGCATGAACGATTTCGCGGGCTATAACGAGGTGTATGGCGAGTTCTTCGGCTACGATGGTCCGGCGAGAACCACGGTTGCGGTGCATCAATTGCCGCACCCGCATTTGCTGATTGAAATCAAGGCCGTGGCTTACAAACCGCTGAAAGCAAGCCGCTGAATTAGGAGGCGCAATGGCATCCATCAAAAATCTGAAGGCGTTCAATTTTCAAAAGTGGATCGAAGAAAACAAAGAGAAGCTCAAGCCTCCGGTGGGGAATGCACAAGTTTGGGAAGATGGCGAGATGATGGTGACTGTGGTGGGCGGACCGAACCAGAGACGAGACTATCACGATGACCCAACCGAAGAATTTTTCTATCAGTTGAAAGGCAATATTTCGCTGCGCCTCATCGAGGAGCCAGGCAAGCCGCCGCTGGAAATTCCAATCAAAGAAGGCGAGATTTTTCTTCTGCCCAAACATATGCGCCATTCGCCGCAACGTCCGGCTGATACGGTGGGAGTGGTGATTGAAGTGCCGCGACCAGAAGGCTCTCTGGACGCATTCGAGTGGTATTGCCCGAATTGCCATCAGTTGGTCTATCGTGCGGAATTGAAGCTGAAAAGCATCGTCAAAGATTTGCCACCTATCTTCGAGCAGTTTTACAACAATGAAAGCCGCCGCAAGTGCAAACACTGCGGCACGCTCCATCCGGGCAAATGAAGATGCCGGTCATCGACATTCACAATCACTTTTTCCCCTCCTCGTGGCCCGACCTGGCTGCGCGCTACGGCACCCCGAACTGGCCGTGGATCAAGCACACGGACGCTGGCCACGCCGACATCATGGTGGGCGATAGTTTTTTCCGCCATATTTATTCTGCTTGTTGGGATCCGGAAGTGCGGCTTCAGGAAATGGATCGCGATGCAGTGGATCTGCAGGTTATGTCCGCCACGCCGGTGTTGTTTGCCTATGAGCGTCCGGTGGAACACGCGCTCGATTGCGCGCGGTTGTTCAACGATGCCGCGCTTGAACTTTGCAACCGCGGAAAAGGCAGGTTGAAATCGCTTTGCCAGGTGCCCATGCAGGATATCGACGTGGCTTGCAAAGAGCTGAGCCGCTGCATGAGGTCGGGGCATCTCGGTGTGCAGATTGGCAACCATGTTGGGGATAAGAATCTGGATGACCCTGGAGTTGTGAACTTCCTGCATCACTGCGCGGATGAGGGCGCGGCTGTGCTCGTCCATCCCTGGGAAATGTTTGGGCGCGAACGAATGCCGAAATACATGATGCCGTGGACGGTGGGTATGCCGGCGGAAACACAGCTCTCCTTGGTTGCATTAATTTTGAGCGGAGCATTCGACCGGCTGCCTGAGAATCTGCGAATCTGCTTTGCGCATGGAGGAGGCAGTTTTGCGTTTCTGCTGGGGCGGCTGGAGAATGCGTGGCATCATCATCCCGTCGCTCGCGGCGAGTGCGAACATCCGCCCAGCTACTATCTCAATCGGTTCTACGTGGACTCGGCCGTGTTTGACCAACGTACGCTGCAATTCCTGGTCGAGACCATGGGAGCCGATCGAGTGGTGCTCGGTTCGGATTATCCTTTTCCATTGGGCGAAGAGCATGTTGGCTCGCTCATCCGGCAAAGCAATTTATCGCAAGAGGCAAAGGCCCAGCTTTTGGGAGCGAACGCGATTCGGTTTCTGGCACTGCAGGCCGATTCAGCGGAGCCACAAGCTGCGCTGACCCGCGCCGTATCGCCAGCGGCTGCTTCGCCCCATCGCCTCACCTACAGCTCGTATTTGAAAGTTCCGGAACTGCTGGAATTACAACATCCGCAATCGCAGCCTCCGCATCATGACGAGTTGCTTTTTATCCTGGTGCATCAGACCTACGAATTGTGGTTCAAAGAACTGCTGCACGACCTCGATGCGGTCGTGGGAAATTTGCAAAAAGCCGGCGCGGTTCCGCAATCGCGTGACGAAGTTTATGAAGCGGCGCGGTTGCTGCGGCGGTGTACGGAAATTACGCGGGTATTGGTGGAGCAATTCACAATTCTGGAAACCATGCTGCCCACGCATTTTTTGGCGTTCCGCGGACTGCTTGAGCCTGCCAGCGGATTTCAATCCGAACAATTTCGAGAGATTGAATTCTTATGCGGGTTGAAAGATGAGAAAATGCTGCGCTATCACCGGCCGACGCCGGAGGCCTACGCCAGTCTGAAGCGTCGTTTGGAAGAGCCGTCACTGCGCGATGCATTCTTTGGGGCCCTGGAAGCGATTGGCAAACTTGCACCCGCGAGTAAACAGGCAAGCGAACAGGAACGATTTCAAGCCCGGGCGCGAGCGGTCCACGCGCTCTACAAAGACGAACATCACCATCGCGACTGGATCGATGTGTGCGAGCGTCTTACCGAGTTTGATGAACTGGTGGTGAGCTGGCGATTGCGCCACATCCAATTGGTCGAGCGAATTATCGGCATGCGCATGGGGACGGGAGGAAGCGCGGGCGCTTCTTATCTGAAGCTCACGCTCGACAAAAAATTCTTTCCTGAATTGTGGGAGGCGAGGACGCTGCTGACTGAGTAGGGTTGGTCATCGAACCTCTGCAGATGAAGCCCGGGTCTCACAAAATCACACTGATCGGCGCCGGGTTAAACGGCCCTCTCCTGGCCATTCTCTTGCGGCAGCGAGGGTTTGCGGTTGAAATCTACGAGCGGCGTCCCGACATGCGGAAGGTGCGCGCGAATGCGGGAAGGTCCATCAATCTCGCTCTATCCACTCGCGGAATTCACGGCTTACGGCAGGCCGGGCTATGGGAGCGGATGCGGAGCATTGTCATTCCGATGCGCGGCCGGATAATGCATTCGGTGACGGGAGAACTCACGTTTCAACCTTACGGAAAGAACGAGGCGGAGGTTATCAATTCGATTTCGCGCGCTGAGCTGAATATTGCGTTGATGAACGCAGCGGAGGAAGCGGGCGCGGCTATTTATTTCAATCAGCGCTGCGCCGGATACGACTTAAGAACCGGCGCGTTACGGCTACGCAACGAGGAAACGGGCAAAGAATCGGACCTGGAGGTTGAAGTATTGATCGGGTGCGATGGTTCGGCATCGTCGATCCGCAATGAAATGCTCAAGCTGAGCCGCTTCAATTTATCGCAACAATATCTGGACTATGGCTACAAGGAATTGACGATTCCCGCGGGCTCGCGAGAGGAGCATCTTCTCGAGAGCCACGCCCTGCACATCTGGCCGCGCGGCAACCTCATGCTTATTGCCTTGCCGAACACAGACGGCACCTTCGCCTGCATCCTCTTTTTGCCGTTCGAGGGCGCGGAGAGTTTCGCCAGCCTTTGCACGCAGGCACAGGTCCTGCAGTTTTTTGAATCTCGCTTTCCAGATGCGACTCGCCTGATGCCACACCTGGTGGAGAACTATTTCGCGAATCCAACGGGAGCCATGGTCACCATTAAGTGTTCCCCCTGGCATGTGGAGAAAAGAGTGTTACTTTTCGGGGATGCAGCTCATGCCATCGTTCCATTTTTCGGACAGGGACTGAATTGCGGATTTGAGGATTGCACCGCACTGATGGAGTTACTCGACAAGCACGGTCCGGACTGGCCGCGCGTGTTCCGCGAGTTCGAGAACGAGCGCAAGGTCAATACTGATGCTATCGCCGGCATGGCGATCGAGAATTTTACGGAAATGAGAGATCGAGTCGCGGACTCGCGTTTTCTTTTTCGAAAGAAAGTGGAATTGGCGCTGGAAGCGCGGTATCCCGGAGTGTTTGTGCCGAAGTATGCGATGGTAACCTTTCATCGGGTTCCGTACTCGGTTGCGCTGGCGCGAGGAGCCATTCAAGACCGCATGCTCGCCGAACTGTGTGAGGGCGTCGACCGCGTAGAGGACCTTGACTGGGTAAAAGCTGAGCAGTTGGTGCGGCGCGACCTCACCCCTCTGGAGCTGCGCAATGAATGACGCTGGGTTTCAGCAGGGCGAGGCTTTTGCGCTTGCGATGGATGAACGCGACCCGGTTAGAGAATTCCGCAAGCGATTTTTGTTTCCGAAGCCCGTGGGTGGCCATGAGTGCGTGTACCTGTGTGGTCATTCCCTCGGCTTGCAGCCGAAGACGGCGGCAGCCTACCTTGAGCAGGAATTGAAGGACTGGGCCGATCTGGGCGTGGAGGGCCACTTTCAGGCGAAGAACCCGTGGATGCCCTATCACCGGCTGCTTACGAGTCAGACCGCGGAACTGGTTGGAGCAAAACCACTCGAAGTTGTAGCGATGAATTCGCTGACGATTAACCTTCACCTGATGATGATTTCGTTTTACCGGCCCACGAAAACAAAACATAAAATTGTGATCGAGCGCGGAGCTTTTCCCTCCGACCAGTACGCGGTGAAGTCGCAGATCTCTTTCCATGGTTTTGAACCCGCGACTTCGCTGATCGAGTTGACCCCGCGACCAGGCGAGGTTGGCGTGCGCGATGAAGACGTCGACTTGTTGTTGGACCGCGAGGGCGATGGAATAGCGCTGGTCATGATTGGAGGCGTGAATTATGCGAGCGGGCAGGCCTTTGACATGGCGCGCATTACACGCATGGCTCACCGTAAAGGATGCGTAGTTGGTTTCGATCTGGCGCATGCGGCGGGCAATTTGCAATTGAAACTGCACGAGTGGGGACCGGACTTTGCGGTGTGGTGCAGCTATAAATATTTGAATGGAGGTCCGGGATGTATCGCGGGTTGTTTTGTTCATGAACGGCATGCGCGCGCACCGAATCTACCGCGGTTTACGGGCTGGTGGGGTCACGACGAGTCGACACGATTCGAAATGGGGCCGACCTTTCAACCGATGCCAGGCGCCGATGGCTGGCAGTTAAGCAATCCGTCGATTATGAGTCTCGCGCCTTTGCGTGCATCGATGGAGGTTTTCCATGAAGCGGGCATGGATCGTCTGCGAGCCAAAAGTGTATCCCTGACCGGCTATTTGGAATTCTTATTGAACTGCAATGCGTCACAAAACTTCTCGATCGTCACCCCGTCAGAAAAAGAGCGGCGCGGAGCACAGCTCTCAATCCGAATTCCTCAGAAAGGGCGGTCGTTTTGTGAAAAAATGACAAGCGAGGGGGTCTTCGGGGATTGGCGGGAGCCCGACACTTTCCGCGTCGCGCCGGTGCCACTCTACAACTCCTACCAGGATGTCTTCCGGTTCGCGCGCAGGTTCGCAGCCGCAATCGACTCTCGACTTTGATCGCCTTTCCAACGCTTACGCGCGATTACTTCCGTAATGCGTGAGGCACCCTGACCTGCACATAAACTCTTAAAGTGGGTTCGATCTCTCGATGGAAACCCGGCAAGTGGACGGGAATCGTGTGCGCCGTCGTGTGCGCGCACATCCTCGTGTCAGTGCTGGTCCCGCGTAGTACCGGACTCACCGCCTTCGGCGATCTGACACAATGCTTCCTGTTGTTTTGCGGAACGCTTTCGATTCTGTCGAATGTCAGAACCAGCGACAAAAAAGCCCAACGTTTCTGGGCTCTCATGGGGATTGGCTGCGGAATGTGGCTCTGCACCCAGGCTCTATGGACTTATTTCGAAGTCTACTTGCGCCAGGAAGTTCCAAACCCATTTGTTGGCGATGTTGTCTTGTTTCTCCATATCGTTCCGATGATGGCGGCCCTGGCCGTGCAACCGCACATTCAACGCAACGATCACTCCCTGCGATTGGAATCTCTCGACTTCTTTCTGCTGCTCACGTGGTGGCTTTACCTGTACATGTTTATCGTAATTCCGTGGCAATACGTTTTTCCAAATGAAACCGCCTATGGCCGCAGCTTCGATGTGCTTTATGCTTGCGAACAGATCGTTCTGATTGCGGGAGTGGGCCTGGTTTGGAGGCGAAGCCGCGCAGGCTGGCACGGGATCTACGGCCAGTTTTTCAAGGCGGCATTGTTGTACAGCACGGGTTCCATCCTTGCCAGTATGGCCATCGACTATCACCAGTACTACACCGGCAGTTTTTTCGATGTTCCATTGGTGGCGGCAATGGCTTGGTTCGCGGGGATTGGCTTTCTGGCTCGCAGAGCCGCCCCCGATGGAGCCAACGACGAACCGCGCCGCGAAGAACAGAGCATGTGGACAGCCAGATTAGCGATGCTGGCAGTGTTCTCCACGCCCCTCATGGCGGCCTGGGCGGAGTTTGGCCCAGGTCCCCACCAGGTGCGTGCCTATCGGCTGCTGTTGACCGTGGCTGTGATGCTCTTCATGGGTACACTCGTATTTCTGAAGCAAAGGCGGATGGACCGGGAACTGCTGCACCTGTTGCGTCTATCGCACCAGAATCTTGACGAGACCTGCAAGCTGAAGGACGAATTGGAAAGCAAAGAACAGTCTTTGCGATGGCACAGCCTGGAGCTACAGCGAAAAAATCTTGAACTCCAGGAAATCTCCTTCACCGACGTTCTGACCGGAGTGTGGAACCGACGCTATCTCGAAGAAATTCTTCCCGCCGAGTCGGAGCAGGTCTTGCGAAATTACGAACGCGCCCGGGGCAGTGATGTTCTCCAGCTTGATCACCGCGACCTGATATTCATCATGGTCGACATGGACTTTTTTAAGGAAGTGAACGATATTCACGGTCATCCCGCCGGAGATCGCTTGCTGCGGCGGGTGGCCGAGCGTCTGAGCCGAGTGGTGCGCAAGTCAGATGTCTTGGTCCGTTGGGGAGGAGAAGAATTTCTGATCATGTCCCGCTCCGCGGATCCCTCCGGCACTCCGGCTTTCTGCGAACGAATTTTAGACATCATGGAGTCGGAGCCATTCGATCTCGGTCATGGTATTCGAGTACGGAAAACGTGCTCGGTGGGATGGGCTCCGTTTCCTTGGAGTCGCAACGCGTATGACGCCCTTTGCGCAGAGGAAGCCATAGAACTCGCGGACAGTGCCCTGTACCGGGCAAAGTCGGGTGGACGCAACCAGGGAATCGGCCTGCTGCCGAACGATCGAATGGCCACGGCTTCTCAGGCAATTACTTTGGAAGCGCTGCAAAATGACAACGGCGATCTGATGCGGGTTGTAAAAGTTCAGTGTCCTGGCTCAGGCCATTCGCCCACGGGCGCTGAAAATGTCTCGTCCGCCAAAGACCGCGGTTTCTGATTTTGGCGCGAGGCGAGTAAGTGTTTATTAGCCTTCCTGACTCATCACAGAAGTAGATTTGTGATGGCGCTTGACCTTCAACTGCTCAGTTGAATACATTGAGGAACCTCCTTGCCCGGATTCTCGATTGGCAATAAGCTAAACAGGGCGCGCAGTCAGAATAGAATTCACGAGGTCACATTCGATGGCGAGTGCACGGAATGCTTCAAAGACAGGCCTGCGACAAAAAGCGCAGCTAATGTCCGCGTCAGAAATTGAACGTACATTGGTTCGCCTGGCGTATGAAATTGTTGAGAAGAACGGCGGGATTGGGGCTTTGGGATTGGTTGGAATCCGTCGCAGAGGAGTTCCAATCGCGGAGCGTCTGGGCAAGATCATCACTCGCATCGAGAATGCGAAAGTTCCCGTCGGCACCCTGGACATTACTTTTTATCGCGATGATCTTTCCACCCTTGGGCCCAAGCCGGTGGTGCAGGACAAAGAGATCGGATTCTCGATTGAAGACAAAAACATTGTTCTGGTCGATGACGTTCTCTTTACCGGACGCACAACCCGGGCCGCGCTCGATGCGCTTTTTTCGCACGGCAGGCCGCGGCGCGTGCAGTTGTGTGTGCTGATTGATCGAGGACATCGGGAGTTGCCGGTGGAGGCCAGCTTCGTGGGCCGCAACGTTCAGACCACCATGAGCGAAGTGATCGAAGTGAAGCTAACGGAGATTGACAACGCCGAAAAGGTTCTGCTGATGGAGAGATAGAAATCGCAACGGTCGGGAAAAAGAAAGGGACGGCGATTGAAACCGCCGTCCTTTCGGTTTAGAGGCAATCCTACGACAGTTTGGTGCAGATCGCCTTGGTTTGCGTATACAGGTTGAGGGCGTCGTGGCCCATTTCGCGTCCCCATCCGGATTGTTTGTAACCACCGAAGGGCAGGGCCGCGTCGAAAATGTTGTAGCAGTTAATCCACACCGTCCCGGCGCGGAGTTGCTCTGCGGTGCGGTGAGCCTTGCTGATGTCGCGGGTCCAGACGGCGGCAGCCAGGCCATATTCGCTGTCGTTGGCGCGCGACAGAATTTCTTCGGGATCGTCAAACGGCATCGCCGTGACCACTGGCCCAAAGATTTCCTCCTGCACAACTTTCATATCTTCGCGGGTATTCACCAGAACGGTGGGCTCCACGAAATAGCCCTTGTCGCCCTTTTTGTGCCCGCCGGCCATGGCCGTGGCGCCTTCCGAGAATCCTGCCTCCAGGTATCCGCAGACGCGGCTTAACTGCTCCGCAGAGACCAGCGGCCCCATCTGTGTTTCCGGATCGAGACCCGAGCCCACGGTGATTTGTCTGGCATAGTCGGCGACGCCTTCGACGACGCGATCGTATATCGGTTTCTCGACGTACAATCGCGATCCGGCGCAACAGCACTGTCCGTGATTGAAGAAAATCGCGCTCGCAGCGCCCGGAATCGCGGTATCAAGATCGGCATCCTTGTAAACGACATTGGGAGACTTGCCGCCCAGTTCCAGTGAAACTTTTTTCAAGTTCCCCGTCGCGGCGTGAACAATAAGTTTGCCCACTTCCGTGGAACCAGTGAACGCAATTTTATCCACTTGCGGATGGGCTGCCAGTGCGGCGCCGGCGGTCTCGCCATAACCCGGCACAATATTTACCACGCCCTCGGGAAAGCCGGCTTCCATGATCAGTTCGCCGAGACGCAACGCCGAGAGAGGGGTTTGTTCCGCAGGCTTCAAGATCACGCAGCAACCTGAAGCCAGCGCCGGACCCAGCTTCCACGCCGCCATCAACAGCGGAAAGTTCCAGGGGATGACTTGTCCCGCGACCCCGACAGGCTCGCGCAGAGTGTAAGCGAGATATTTCGCGCCTGGCGTATACGGAACGGAAATCGGAATGGTGTTGCCTTCGAGTTTTGTGGTCCATCCCGCCATGTAGCGGAATAAATCGACAGCCAGCGGGACATCGGCGGCCCGCGCGATGGTAAGAGGTTTTCCGTTGTCGAGGCTTTCCAGATAGGCGAATTCCTCGGTGTGCGATTCGAGTAAATCGGCGAGCTTCCAGATCAGCCGGCCGCGCTCCGATGAGGTCAGTCGCCGCCATGGGCCGCGGTCGAAGGCGTGACGCGCCGCTTTCACAGCTTGCTCAATATCTTCGCGATCGCCTTCCGCAACTTGCGCCAGAATTTCGCCGGTTGCCGGGTTGTAAGTGGGGAATGTCTTGCCGGAGACAGAGTTGACCCACTTGCCGTTGATCAGCATTTTGCGTGGTTTGTCGATGAAATCCGCCACCTGCGGATGGATTTGCGGTGACACTGCGATGCCCATATTTCCTCCTATAGCGAGCACGAAATTAACCGGGAAACGTGCATGATTGAAAGCTCAAGATGCCAGGCGGAGAAGAATTACGAAAGTATGCTAGTCCCGGGCAGGAACAAAAGCAATTCCCTGAATCGACTTTTCGAGTCGGTGGCGGCAGCTACTCGCCGTAAGGAACCCAAACATTTTTTACCTGGGTCGCGTGTTCGAGAAACCAGCGGCCCTCAGCCAGTTTCGGATTAAACCAGTCGATGGCTCGTCCCTCGTTGGTCCAGACTTGCTTCAGATTGCCCACAGACATGGCCTTCGCGGCGGCGGCACAAGCTTCGTCACCGAATGACCAGATGGCGTCGATGTCGTCGTGCTCGGCAAGGGTTTTCAAAAGTTGTGAAGCATAACCGGTCACGATGTTCACCGCGCCACCGGGCACATCGCTGGTGTCAAAGAGCTGGTAAAGATCAGCGGCGATTAGAGGATAAGCCTCCGATGGAATTGCGATTACGGTGTTACCCATCGCTAACGCCGGCATCACCAGAGAAAGAAAGCCGAGCAGCGGCGCCTCCGTGGGGCAGAGAATGCCCATGGTCCCGAGCGGCTCATTCATTGCAATCGCAATGTTGCGAAAAGGTGGGTTGTGCACGGCGCCATCGAATTTGTCGGCCCATGCCGCGTAGGAAAAGATGCGCTCGATGCCGAGCTCCAGCTCGGCGGCGGCCTGCTGTGCCCCGACAGCGCCGCTCAGGCGACGAATAATTTCGTCCTTGCGTTGTGAAAGATTCTCCGCACAATAGTAAAGAACCTGAGCGCGATTGTGCGCGGTTGCTTTGGTCCAGGACTCCGCTTTGCGGGCAGCCTCAACCGCATTGCGAATGTCTTTGCGATTTCCCAGCGCAGCTTCTCCAAGTAAATCTCCGTCCGCAGCCGAGCGCACTTCCATGCTGTAGCCGGAATCCGGCCGCGCCTGCTTCCCGCCGATGTAGAGTTTCACGGTGCGATCGATGGCCGGCACGCCTGATTCCGGCCCTTCCGACCCGTTTCCCAACGCAGCCGCCGGCCGCGGAGAAAGCTTTGGAAGATTTTTAAACCACGAGGGCTGCAAATACTCGACCAGGCCTTCCTTGCCGCCTTCGCGACCGTATCCGCTCTCGCGATAGCCTCCGAAGCCGCAGGAAGCGTCGAACAGGTTGGTGCAGTTCACCCAGGCAACTCCGGCCTTAAGTTGCGCCGCAACCTGCAATGCCACATTGATATTCTCGCTCCACACACAGGCGGCCAATCCGTAGACCGTGTTATTGGCTAGCTCAACCGCTTCTCGGGGAGTGCGAAAGGTCATCGCGGCCAACACCGGTCCGAAAATCTCCTGCTGCGCGACAATCGATGTGGGATGAACGTTACTCAACAGCGTTGGAGGATAGTAAAAACCGCGAGCCGGCAAAACGACCTCCGGCTGCCAGCAGGTCGCGCCTTCGGCGATTCCCTGGCTTACCATGCGCTGGATGCGCTCCAGTTGCACGCGGGCTACGATCGCACCGATGTCGATTGCCTTGTCCAACGGAGGCCCGAGGCGCAGCGTGCTCATGCGCTCCCGGATCTTGCTCATTAAAACTTCGGCGATGCTTTCCTGCATCAACAGGCGCGAACCTGCGCAGCAGACCTGTCCCTGGTTAAACCAGATTCCATCGACCAAGCCTTCCACGGCACTGTCGAGATCGGCGTCTTCGAAGATGATGAACGGAGACTTGCCACCCAACTCAAGCGATAGACGCTTTTCTGTGCTGGCAGTTGCCGCGCGAATGGCGCGCCCCACTTCGGTTGAGCCGGTGAAGGCGATCTTATCCACATTGGGATGTTTCACCAGCGCCTCACCCGTCGAGCCGTCACCGGTCACGATGTTGACAACTCCCGCGGGCAACCCGGCTTCCTGGCAGAGGCCAGCGAAAGCAAGCGCAGTGAGGGGAGTGAATTCCGCCGGCTTTAATACGACCGTGTTTCCTGTGGCCAAAGCCGGAGCAATTTTCCACGCGGCCATCAGCAAGGGAAAATTCCACGGAATAATCTGTCCCACCACGCCGCAGGGTTCATACTCGGCGAATTCTTGTTCGAGAATCTGCGCCCAACCCGCGTGATAGTAGAAATGCCGCGCGACCAGCGGAATGTCGATGTCCCGGCTTTCGCGAATGGGCTTGCCATTGTCCATCGTCTCCAGAACCGCCAGCAGACGGGAATGCTTTTGCACCAGCCGGGCCAGAGCATAGAGATAGCGGGCCCGAACATGGGAGGTGAGCGCGTGCCACTTGGGAAATGCGGCGCGCGCCGCACGCACCGCGGCTTCGACGTCCGCCGATGAACCTTGCGCAACGGACGCCAGCTTTTCTCCGTTGGAGGGATCGAGAGTATCGAAGTATTCGCCCGTCGCCGGCGCTTGCCATGCTCCGTTGATGAAGTGTCCAAAGCGGCGCCCGTGACGCTCAAGCCAAGCCTGCGCCTCCTTGGGATCCTCGGGAGCGGGGCCATATTCCATTGCCACGAATTTTTCCGCAATGCTCATGTTGGACGGGCTCAATTCTCTTGTTCTCTTGTTGTATGCGACCGGTTACGCGATCGGATGGCGATACTCGGCTGAATAATGCCCCGTCGCATGATGCTCAAGCTGCCGCTCGATATCGCCTAACAATCCACTTGCGCCAAAACGAAAAAGCTCCGCCCGCATCCACGGCTGCCCCAGCTCTTCTTTCATCATCGCCAGCCAGTCGGTCGATTGCTTTGCCGTCCGAATTCCGCCGGCGGCCTTGAAGCCGACAGCCATTCCGGTTTGCTGCGCATATTCGCGGATTGCGCGGGTCATCACCAAGCCCACCGGCAAGGTGGCATTGGTGGCTTCTTTTCCGGTTGACGTCTTGATGAAATCGGCCCCGGCCATCATGGCGACGGCGCTGGCGCGGGCCACGTTACGCAAAGTCAGCAGATCGCCCGTCGCAAGAATGACTTTCATGTGGGCGGGGCCGCAGGCTTGTTTGAAGGCAGCAACTTCGTCATAAAGAGCCTGCCATCGTCCGCCAAAGACGTGAGCGCGCGTGATCACCACGTCGATCTCGCGAGCGCCGGCTTCGACTGAGCGGCGAATCTCCGAAACTCTTTCCGCCAGTGGCGAGAGGCCGGCAGGAAATCCGGTTGAGACCGCGGCAACGCCCACGCCACTTCCTTCCAGGGCGTGCACCGCGGTTTCGACAAACAGGTGATAGACGCAAACTGCAGCTACTTTGACCTCGAGTTCCTCGATGCCAAGCTTTTGGGCCAGATCGTTCTGGATCGGGCGGCGCGCCTTTGCGCAGAGGCGTCGCACCCGTTCGTCGGTGTCGTCTCCGGAAAGCGTTGTGAGATCCATGCACGTAATCGCCCGCAAAAGCCACGCCGCTTGCCATTCCTTCTTGACCGTTCTGCGCGCAACTTGCGATTGGGCGCGGCGTTCGACCGCGCTCGTATTCACTCGAACGTCCTGCACCCAGTTCAGATCGAGGGGAATTCCCGCGTTAGGCAACAGCAAACGATCGCCAAGAGTGGCGAGCGAACTTGCGTCCTTGAAGCGTGGAAGAGCGCCGTCTTCATTCTCGCGCGTTGCGTTGGGATGACTTTTGTTTACCGACACCGTACCTGGCCTTTGTTCGCCGACTCAAGCGCGTTCAGCACGCTTGCGACTGTAATTGTACGGCAGGAAATCTTACAACGCGAGTCGACTGTGGGCGCTTGGTTCTAGCGGTTCCATTCGGCGTGAAATAAAACCATGGATTGTTCGGCCAGGGTTTACAATTGCCGTCGATTTCATCGACCCTCACGAGATTTTTTTATGAGTAAAAAGCCTGTCTCGGCTGATGTGCAGGCGAATCTTCTGAAGTCGGCGAAGATAGTGATGAAGAATGCGCACGCCCCCTACTCCAAATTTCGCGTGGGAGCGGCCGTGCTGCTCGCAAACGGCAAAATCTATTGCGGCTGCAATGTAGAAAACGCCTCCTATGGAATGACGAACTGCGCCGAGCGTACAGCCATCTTCTCTGCAGTCGCGGAGCTGGGGCCTGAGATCGAGATTCGCGCGGTGTCAGTGGTTAACGAGCAGGGAGTGCCCTGTTCACCTTGCGGCGCCTGCCGCCAGGTGATTTACGAATTCGGGCCGGACGCAACCATTTTCTTTCAAGGGGCCGAAGGGCCGAAACAAGCTCACATCACTGAATTGCTACCGGAAGGATTCCGGCTCCAGTGAATCCCGCCGTGTCTTCAACCCAGACTTTTCGGGCGATCGATGTGATCCGCAAGAAGCGGGACGGTGGCGAGTTGTCGGGAAATGAAATTGAATCACTCGTAAAAGCGTATACACGCGACGACATTCCCGACTATCAAGTTTCGGCATGGCTCATGGCGGTCGTGCTGCGCGGCATGACGCGGGCCGAAACGGCTGCGCTCACCGACGCGATGCTGCGCTCAGGCGAGGTGCTTGACCTCTCTTCTTTGCCGGCAAAAAAAGTCGATAAGCATTCGACCGGCGGCGTCGGGGACAAGACTTCGCTGGTGCTGGCGCCGCTGGTGGCCGCCGCGGGTGTGGCCGTGCCGATGATCAGCGGACGCGGCCTTGGCCATACCGGAGGAACGCTCGACAAGCTTGAGGCCATCCCTGGCTTCAACGTGAATCTTTCGGTTGCGCAATTTCGTCGTGTGCTTGAAACCTGCGGCTGCGCCATGATTGGGCAGACTGCCGAAATCGCTCCTGCCGATCGAAAACTTTATGCGCTGCGCGATGTCACCGGCACCGTGGAAAGCCCTTATCTGATCTGCGCGTCGATCATGAGCAAGAAGCTTGCGGAAGGTATCGATGCCCTGGTGCTCGATGTGAAGACCGGGTCTGGCGCATTTATGAAGAGCGAGCAGGACGCCATCTTTCTCGCCGAGCTCATGGTTGAAACCGGTGAACGCATGGGCAAGCAGGTAACAGCGCTTATCACTGACATGGATCAGCCGTTAGGCAACATGATTGGAAACGCACGCGAGGTCGTCGAAGTTGTGGAAGTGCTGCGCGGTGGAGGGCCGGAAGATTTGCGCCAGCTTTGCATCGAGCTCGCGGGTTGGATGCTGCATCTAGGCGGCGTTTCTGACAGCGTAAACGACGGAAAAAAGCTAAGTGAGAAATTGATTGCATCCGGCAAGGCACTCGACAAATTTCGGCAGATGGTGGATCTGCAGGGGGGAGATGCGCACACCATCGACGACCCGAAAAATCTACCTCAGGCAAAACATAGAATGACCGTTCCCGCCTCCAGCAATGGATACCTAGCATCGCTGCAATGCGAACAGATTGGTACCGCTTGTGTGATCTTGGGCGGCGGGCGCGAACGGAAAGAAGACGCGGTCGATCCCGCGGTGGGAATCGTGCTGCACAAAAAAGTGGGAGACGCGGTGTCGGTGGGTGAGACGCTGGCGACGATTCACTACAATTCAGAAACCCGCGCGGCGCGGGCCCGCCAACTCATCGAAGAGAGTTGTCGGATTACAGATTTGCCACTGCGAGAGAAGCGGCCGTTGATCCATCGCGTGATTCGCCGCATGAGCGAAAAGCCGGGAGGGAAAAACTGAATGGGACGGTTTACAGGAATTCTTGGGCTATTCACCATGCTGGCGTTGGCGTATGCGTTCTCGACCAATCGCCGCGCTATCCGCATCAAGACTGTCGCCTGGGGCCTGGGCTTGCAATTTGCCTTTGCCGTGTGTGTGTTGAGAATCGAGGCCGGGCGCAGGGTCTTTCAAAAGGCCGGCGATGTGGTCAGCCGCTTGTTGAACTACTCTTTCGCCGGCTCTCAATTTGTTTTCGGAGAACTGGGCAAACAAAACTCCCATTTTGGTTTCTATTTCGCCTTTCAGGTACTGCCCACCATTATTTTCATCTGCGCGTTTTTTGCGATGCTTTACTACTTCGGGGTTATGCAGATCATTATCCGGTTGTTTGCCTGGGTCATGACCCGCGTTATGGGCGCCAGCGGCGCCGAATCGCTGAACATCGCGGCCAGCATTTTTATGGGGCAAACCGAAGCGCCGGTGACCATCCGTCCATTTCTTCCCGACCTGACACACTCGGAATTGATGACGGTGATGACCAGCGGCATGGCGCATGTCTCCGGCGGAATTATGGCGGCCTACATTGCCTTCGGCATCGAGCCCAAGCATCTGCTGAGTGCCGTCATCATGACCGCGCCGGGAACGCTCCTGATGGCGAAGATGCTGGTGCCAGAGACCGAGGAGCCAAAGACTGCCGGGCGCGTGGTCATGAGCGCGGAGCAAGAAGAAGCAGAGAAAAAGGAAAATCTGCTCGGCGCGGTTGCACGGGGAACGACCGATGGCCTGCACATGGCATTGAATATCGCAGCCATGCTGATTGCGTTTCTGGCGCTGATCGCGTTGGTGGATGGGATTTTTGGTGGCATTCACCACTGGCTGGCCTGGTTTCCGGAAAGTCTGGAAAAGATTTTCGGCATACTCTTCTCCCCGGTCGCATGGGTGATTGGTGTTCCCTGGCACGACTGCGGCGTGATTGGAACTCTGCTCGGCACCCGTATGGTATTGAACGAACTGGTGGCCTTCTCCATGTTAGGTCCGATGAAGGCGGCGCTCGATCCGCGCTCCTTTACGATTGCCACGTTCGCACTGTGCGGCTTCGCCAATCTCAGTTCAATCGGAATTCAGATTGGCGGGATTGGCGCGCTGGCGCCGAACAAGAAAAGCGAACTGGCGCAGCTCGGCATTCGCGCCATGCTCGCGGGAACCATGGCCAATCTGATGTCGGCGTCGATTGCCGGTATGCTTCTGTGAGCCTGATCTTGCAGTCTTGCTCTCACGTAAATCTATCTTTTAGCGCTAAAGGTCTGTGAACTCCACGCCGATGGGGATGGTTACCGCACAAAAGGAAAACTCTATGAAACTCTTATGGACCATGTTGGCTTCGCTTTTATTTGCCGTGTTCGCTCTTTCGACGAGTGGTTTCGCTCAAATGGGACCGCAGCGAGTGATCATCGATACCGACCCTGGCACCGATGATGCCATGGCCATCATCCTGGCTTTGAATTCTCCCGAACTCAAAGTTGAAGCCCTGACGGTTGTGCCGGGAAACGTAGACGCGCGGCAAGGTTTGGAAAATGCGCTGAAGATTGTTTCGCTGGCTGGCCGCTGCGATGTCACGGTCGCGGGCGGGGCGCAGCATCCGCTGAATCAGAAACTCATCACCGCGCAGTTCTGGCACGGAAAGAATGGGCTGGCCGATGTTGGGTTGCCGCCCTCGAAATGCAAAGCCGATCCCAGGTTTGGGCCGGATCTCATTATCGAGATGGTTCACAAATATCCGCATGAAATCACCCTGATTCCGGTCGGCCCGCTGACCAACATCGCGCTCGCAGTTTCGAAAGACCCCTCGATTGCTGGCCTGGTCAAAAACATCGTCATCATGGGCGGTTCGATCACAGGAGGAAACGTGAACGGTGCGGCGGAGGCGAACATTTACAACGATCCTGAAGCGGCGCAGATTGTCTTTAACGCAGGATGGATGGTGACCATGGTTGGCTCGGACGTTGGCGAGCGGACGTTGATTACGCGAAAGTATCTTGCGGAACTGCAATCGTCTCACGGTCCGCAGAGCGACTTCATTGCCAAGATCGCCGATTTCTATTTGACCCGCAGCGAGAAGAGTGGTTACAGCGGCGCCGCCATGTACGATCCTCTGGCGGTGGGAATCGCTATAGATCCAACCCTCGGAACGCTCAAAGAAATGCACGTGGATGTGGAAACGAAAGGCGAATTTACCCGGGGAGAGACTGTCGCCAACCGCATGGGGTCAGACGAGAAAAATGTCTTGCACGGAGATCATTACGAGATCGAGGGCGTGGTCGAATTGAAGCCGAACGCGCGGGTTTGCCTTGCCTCCGACGCCGATCGATTCTTGAACCTGTTTGTCAGCCGGGTGAAGGGAAAATAATCCACTCAGCCAAAGGCGCGCGCCACCAGAAAGATCGCCAGACCGTAAAAGACAAACATCAGCACCAGGTAAGCTTTGGCGCGAGGTCCGGAGTTCTCAAATTCCTTCCACCCGAAAATTCCCCAAAGCGCCGCAACCATGGGGGCAGACTGGCCGATGGCATAGGAAATGGCAACGCCGGTAAAGCTCGCAGCTACAAGATTGAAGACGGTACCAATTCCCCAAATGCAGCCGCCGAAAAGTCCCAGCAGATGTCCAGAAGCAGGGCCACCAAAAAATCCACGCAAGCTTACCGGTTCGCCCACGAGCGGATGCTTCATGAAATAAATATTCCAGATGAAGCAGGAGAGAAGTGCGCCCAGTGTAAGGAATACGGCGGCGCTGTAGGGGCCCAAACTATTGCCGCGAGTCATGGCGTGAGTCATGAATGGAGCCCAAAGGCCCATCAGTACCCCTGAGACCACGCAGGTGATCAGACTTTTCCTGGAGACGGAGCGTCCGGCCGCGGCCAGGCTGCCATACGCCTTGCCATCCAAGAGCACGGCGACAAATGCGCACGCGACTCCAATTGCCAGGAGCGTGGCGTTGCCTTTCGGCTGCAGCGCGTAACTCAGCACGGTTCCGACCACCAAAGCAATGCCAATCGAAATGGGAAACGCGACTGCAAGTCCGGCCATGTCAATCGCTGCCACCAGCAAGAGGTTCGCCAGATTGAACAACGCTCCTCCGATGAGCGCGTTGATAATGTTCGAGGTGTCGGCGGAGCGAACGTTGTTCAGGAAACTATAGGAATTATTGCCGGTGCTGCCCATGGTAAAGGCAAGAACAAGTGAAACCAGGAAAATGCCGACCGCATAGTCCCAGTAAAAAAGCTCGAAGCGATATCCTTTGACGCCTTTGTATGTATTGGCCCATGACCCCCAGCAGACCGCGCTCGTAATCATCATCAGTAGAGCGATACCCAGACTCGATGGCGTGAACAATGAGTTCTCCTCCGGATTTTATGTCGGGTGGAAAGTGAGTAACTCTACTCCTCTTTCGCTTTCATCACAAGCATCCTGGGAAAATCCCGGATGCGACCACCGCGCCGTTTTGTGAACCGGTCTGCTATGCTACGCGCGTGTCACGCACTCTGCTCATCGATACCGATACGGCTTCCGACGATGCGGTCGCTCTCATCATGGCATTGCACGCACCGGGTGTTCGAGTCGCCGCAATCACCACGGTTGCTGGAAACGTCGATGTGCAACAAGCCACGCGAAACGCGCTTTATACGGTTGGACTATGCGGCGCCGACGTGCCCGTTTATGCGGGAGCAGGTAAGCCGCTTCTGCGCACGTATACGGATGCAACCTGGTTTCATGGGAGCGATGGACTCGGCGATCACAACTACCCGCCGCCACGCCGTTCGGCTGGAACGCTGCACGCCGTTGACGCAATCATCGAGACCATCGAGCAGAATCCCGGAATCATTCTGGTCACTCTGGGTCCTCTCACTAATGTGGCGCTGGCCCTTTCGCGGAAACCGTCGATCGTCGCCAAGGTTAGCCGCTGCGTAGTCATGGGCGGCGCTCCCTGCTGCGAGGGCAATGTTACCCCTGCGGCTGAATACAACATATGGGTCGATCCTGAAGCCGCCCGCGTGGTCATGCTCAGTGGGCTTCCAGTCGAACTGATCGGCTGGCACTTGTGCCGCGGCGAAGCAGTGCTCGGCCCCGCCGATATTGCGCGTGTCGAAGGATTCAACACCGCCCTCGCTCATTTCACGATCGAGAGCAATAGCCACGCGCGCGTCGCCTTGAAGATTCAGACCGGCGAGGATGGTATTTGTCTGCCCGATCCGGTTGCGATGTGTCTTGCCTTGGATCCGACAGTGGGAACCGATTGGAGCGACCACTACCTGGAAGTGGAAACCCAAAGTGAACTTACGCGAGGCATGACAGTTGTGGATCGTCTGAATGTGGCGGACGATGAACGGAATCGAAGCGTCTGGTCTCTGGCGATAAACGCGAAGCGTAAGGCGAGAGTGTGTTGGACCATCGACACCAAGCGTTGGAAAGAAGCATTGTTTTCGGCGCTTCGTTAGGCAATAAAAATTGTGCCGAACGAAAAGTGCACGGGTCAACTATCCATTCACCTGCGAGTAGGTTGAACGCCGCAGAAACTCTCCCTGTCCGGCATGGCCCAAGAATTTGTTGTCTTCCATCACGACGCGGCCGCGAGAAAGAACCACATCCGGCATGCCCGTCACTTCGATACCTTCGAACATCGAATAATCCACTCGCATGTGGTGAGTCTTCGCTCTGATGGTATGTTTCCGCTGGGCATCGAAGATCACAAGGTCGGCGTCGCTGCCGACCGCAATCGTTCCCTTGCGTGGATACAAGCCAAACAACTTTGCGGGAGTTGTGGAGACCAGCTCGACAAAGCGGTTCACACTGAAACGGCCCCCGGCCACGCCGCCGGAGAAAATCAGGCTCATGCGATGCTCTACGCCCGGACCGCCGTTGGGTATTTTGGTGAAGTCGTCGCGCCCGAGTTCCTTCTGCTCCTTGAAACAAAATGGACAGTGGTCGGTCGAAACGACCTGAAGGTGATCCCGCTTGAGACCATTCCAAAGTTTTTCCTGGTGCCATTTTTCACGAAGCGGCGGGGTAAATACATATTTCGCGCCTTCGAAGTCGGGAACGTCGAAGTTTTCGATGGAGAGATACAAGTACTGCGGACAGGTTTCAGCATAGACCGGAAGGCCGCGGTCGCGCGCCTCGCGGACTTTTTCCAGAGCCTCATTGCAGCTCAAATGCACGATGTAGATCGGAGCGTCCGCCATTTCGGCTAATGCAATCGCGCGTGATACAGCTTCAGCTTCGGCGGTTGTGGGACGAGTCAGGGCATGATACTTGGGCGCCTTTTTTCCTTCTGCCAGCGCCTGCTGCACGATTACGTCGATGGCGCTTCCGTTTTCGGCGTGCATACAAATCAGCCCACCGTTTTTCGCGGTGATCTGCAAAGCCCGGAAGATACTGGCATCATCGAGCATGAAAACGCCGGGATAGGCCATGAAAAGTTTGAAGCTCGTAACGCCTTCACCGATCAGCGTATTCATCTCCTGCAGTTGACCGTCCGCAATGTCGGTAACGATGCAATGAAAAGCGTAGTCGCAAACCGCCTTCTTCGAAGCTTTATCCATCCAGGTGTCGAAAGCTTTGCGTAACGGCTGGCCTTTGTATTGAATCGCGAAATCGATGAGCGTGGTGGTTCCACCAAACGCCGCAGCCCGCGTGCCGGTTTCAAAATCATCGGCGCTGGTGGTGCCGCCGAAGGGCATATCGAGATGGGTGTGAACGTCGATGCCTCCGGGCAGAACATATTTTCCCGACGCCTCCAGCACCCTGGTTGCATTTTGCCTGGGAAGATCTTTTCCGATGGCCGCGACCTTGCCTTCTGCGATCGCAACGTCCGCCACGTAAGTATCGGTCGCCGTTACCACTAATCCGCCGGCGATGATCGTGTCAAAGCCCATCGATGCCTCCGCCCTTGACTGAAGATGAAAGAAGAAATTCTATGCTAAACTGCCGCACTTCAGTTCCTGATATTGGCCGCGTAGACGAAAGGGGTCCGTCATGCAGTTTGGAATAACGCTGAAGCCGGATATTTCAGTTGAGCGCATCGTCGGCTTGACCACAACAGGCCGAGGCTGCCGGCTTCCAATACGGATGGCTTTTCGACTCCCATGTTTTGTGGATGGATCCCTACCCTTTGCTTACGCTCATGGCGGCGAACACGCAGTGAGATGCGGCTGGGAACGCTGGTGACCAATCCGGCGGTGCGCGACCTCACCGTCACCTCGAGCTTATTCGCAACCTTGAATCTGATTTCCGGAGGCAGAATGGAACTGGGCATCGGGCGCGGAGATAGTTCGCGACGCGTGCTCGGGAAAAAACCGGTGAGCTGGTCGCAGCTGGAAACTGCAGTGAAGATTTTCCGCGATCTCACTTCAAGCAAAGAAATTGAGTACGAAGGTCAATCAACCAGGTTAACGTGGGCCAAAATTCCTCCGCGAGTGTGGATTGCCGGGTACGGACCGAAAGTGTTGCACATGGCAGGCCGCGTTGCCGACGGAATCATTCTGCAGTTCGCCGATCCTGATTTGATTTCATGGTGCCTCGGATTTGTGAAAGAGGGCGCTCGGGCCGCAGGCCGCGATCCGGGAAAGATCGAGGTGATGTCAGCGGCTCCGGTTTGGGTCTCCAGTGACCTGGCTGTGGCCCGCGAGCGGGTGCGCTGGTTTCCGGCGCTGGTCTCCAATCACGTAATGGATCTCATCCGGCAATACAAGCCGGAAGATCTTCCTCCGGCACTTACCTCGTATGTGCAGGATCGAGGTGGATACGATTATCTCCACCACTGCGAGGTGGATAGCGACAACGCGAATTTCGTTTCCGACGAAGTGGTCGATCGCTTCTGCCTGGTTGGGTCGGCCAAAGCGCATCAGGAGAAATTGCGCAAGTTGGCGAGCGCCGGGGTGACACAATTCAATATTTACCTGATGTGCGGGGACGAGGAAGAATCGCTGGAGATTTATCGACGCGAAGTTCTTCCTGCGATCCAGAAAACGGTCAAGCCTGAAATAGAATCATGACGCCGTCATGGGGGAGAGAACGACGGGCCGCCGGGACCTCATCATTGCGTAGTAAGCCGCAAACGAAACTGCAAAGCCCACAAACCAGGAGTAATCGTAAAGAACACGCACCGCAGGAACTGCGAGTCCGACGAGAGCCGTGCCCGCTCCCAGTGCCAGCGCGATCACCGCGCGCCAGTTGAATCCGCTGGAATATTCGTAGGCTCCGCCGCGAAGATAGAGATCGTCCAGTTGCAGAACACACTTTCGCACAACGAAATAGTCGCAGATCATGATGCCCGCAACGGGTCCGAGAAATGCGGCATAGCCCCCCAGCCAGCCGAGAATGAAAGTCTTATAGTCGGCGAGAAGTCTCCATGGCATCAGCGCGATTCCCATGAAGCAGGTAATCACGCCACCAGTGCGAAAACTGATTCGCCGCGGCCACAGATTGGAGAAGTCGTTTGCCGGTGATACCACGTTGGCTCCGATATTGACGTTCAGTGTTGCCAGCACGATCGCGACCAGCGAGATCGCAACCGCAACCGGCGAGTGGAAGCGGCTGAGAAGTTGAACTGGATCTGAAATTGCGGTCCCGTAAATTACAACTGTAGCCGAGGTCACGGCGATTCCGATGAAGGCGTAAAGAGTCATCGTGGTCGGCAAAGACACTGCCTGTCCGATGATCTGCTCGCGTTGATTTCGCGCGAAGCGCGTGAAGTCAGGAATATTCAGCGAAACAGTTGCCCAGAAGCCAACGGTTCCGTTCAAAGCCGGAATCAGAAACTTCAGGAAATCGGCAAAATTGGTGAAGCGCGAAGGCGCGGCCAGCATGGGACCGAAGCCCCCTGCGCTGCGATAGGCCCACGCCAATAATAGCAACCCAACCGCGAGCAACACAGGAGCGCTGATCCCTTGCAGAATGCGGATATATTCAATCCCCATGAGAATCACGGCCAGGTTGATCAGCCAGAATAGAAGAAAGCAAGTGGCCGCAGCGTAGGGAACGTTGTTCCATCCCGGAGCGAGCGTGGCCAACAGAGTGTTGATGGCTTCTCCGCCGATCCAAGTCTGAATACCAAACCATCCGCATGCCACCAGAGCGCGCAGGACAGCGGCCACATTCGCGCCCAGCACTCCGAATGACGCCCGAGCCAGCACTGGAAAGGGAACGCCGTATTTGGCTCCGGGATGCGAGTTCAGCAGCATAGGGACCAGCACGATGACGTTGCCGATAAAAATTGTTACCACCGCCTGCTTCCAGTTCATCCCACCCTGAATCAAACTCGCCGCCAGCATGTAGGTAAGGATGTTTACCGACATCGAAATCCACAGCGCCGCGAAGTTATACGTGCCCCAATGGCGCCGGTCGGCGCTGGCGGGCGCGAGGTCAGGATTGTAGAGGGGACTGGATTCGATTCGAGAGCGGAGCGACGCTTCTGGCATTGTCATGCGCGGTTCAATCCGCGGCCGCGGCTTCGCCGGTCTGCGCGGTGAGCGGGCCGTAACTTTCCGGGCGGCGATCGCGGAAGAACTGCCAGACCTTGCGCACTTCGGCAATCATGTCCAAATCCAGATCGGCCACCACGACTTCGTCTTTGTTGCGGCTGGCCTGGGCGAAGATTTTACCGCGCGGGTTGCAGAAATAACTTTTGCCATAAAACTCGCCGATGCTCCATGGTTTCTCGACGCCAACTCGATTGATTGCGCCGACAAAATAACCGTTGGCAACCGCGTGGGCAGGCTGTTCCAGTTCCCACAGATATTCCGAGAGACCCGCAACCGTGGCTGAGGGATTGAAAACTATCTCGGCGCCGTTCAATCCCAGGATGCGCGCGCCCTCCGGAAAGTGACGGTCATAGCAAATGTAGACGCCAACCCGCGCGTATTTGGTGTCGAACACCGGATATCCAAGATCCCCTGGCGTGAAGTAAAACTTTTCCCAGAATCCCGGGTGGCAGTGCGGAATGTGGTGCTTGCGGTATTTCCCGAGATAGCGTCCGTCGGCGTCAATCACGGCGGCGGTATTGAAATAAACTCCCGGCATCTGCTCCTCGTAAACCGGCACCACGATCACCATGCGATATTTGGCGGCGAGCTTTTGCATCAGGCGCACGGTCGGGCCTTCCGGAACCCGCTCCGTCAGTTCATACCAGCGTGCGTTCTGCTCCGCACAAAAATAAGGACCGTAGAAGAGTTCTTGCAGGCACAAAACCTGAGTTTTTTTCCGCGCAGCCTGTTCGATCAACTTCAAGTGCTTGTCGATCATTGCCTTTCTGATCTGGGCAAGCGGGCGCTCGGTGCTAATCGCGTTGCCGGCTTGAATCAGGGCACAGCGCACGTTTCGAGGCATGGTATCGGACCTCCGCGGAACGCAACTATAGCAGAAAAGCGCCGCGTACAATCCGCGGGGATGAGCGCGTGAGGGAAGTGCGTTGACACAACTGCAGCGGCCAAATAAACTCGCCGTTCTCAGGTTTTCAAATAAAAAA
This sequence comes from uncultured Acidobacteriota bacterium, assembly GCA_963756015.1. GTDB lineage: Bacteria > Acidobacteriota > Terriglobia > Terriglobales > Acidobacteriaceae > Sulfotelmatobacter. The sequence continues at coordinate 2,675,602 of CAVWMB010000006.1, read as the reverse complement.
TATGGCCAGGCGCCCTCGCATTGCAGTGGTTGGAAGTGCCAACATCGATCTGACAACTTTCACCGATCAATTCCCGAAGCCGGGGCAAACCATTTTCGGTCAGAAATTCGATCTCGGATTCGGCGGCAAAGGCGCCAACCAGGCGGTTGCCGCTCGTCTTTGCGGCGGGGAGGTTTTCATGGTGGCCCGAGTTGGCGGCGATTTGTTTGGTCCGGCCACAATTGAAAACTTCAAGAAGCTGGGCATCGACACCACTCATGTGAAACAGATTGAGGGCTTGTCCAGCGGGGTTGCGCCGATTTTCGTCGAACCCAACGGGCAGAACCGCATTCTAGTGGTGAAGGGCGCGAACGACGCGCTGAAGCCGGCGGACGTCGATGCGGCTGCTGAAATGTTAAAGACCGCCGATTGTATCGTCCTGCAATTTGAAATTCCCTTGGAGACGGTTTACTACACGATCGAGTTTGCGCGAAAAAATACGATCCGGTGCCTCCTGAATCCGGCTCCGGGACAGGCGGTTGAAATGCGCGCCCTCAACGATCTCGACTACTTCGTTCCCAACGAGAGCGAGGCCGAAACGATTACCGGGGTTCCGGTGCGCAATGTCGAAGAAGCGAAGAAATGCGCGGAGAATTTGCTGGCAGGCGGAATTCGCGGTGTCATCATCACCCTGGGAGCCAACGGTTCTCTACTCGCGGGGCGCGGTGTAAGCCAGCACGTGGCACCATTTGCGGTAAAAAGCGTTGACAGTTCCGGCGCCGGCGATGCTTTCATCGGAAGTTTCGCGGTGTTTCTCGCGGAAGGAGTGGCGGAACTGGATGCGGTGCGGCGCGCCAATCTTTACGCGGGACTTTCAACCACAGGCGTGGGGACACAGAAGTCCTTTTATGACCGCGCCCGTTTCGATGCTGAGTGGAGCGCCCGCGCTAAAAGTTGAGCGCAGAACGAAAGCTTCGATCAGCAAGAGGGACCGTCGCCAACCTCAGTAATTCTATTTGGGCGGCCGATCAACGGCCGCTGTCGTGTTTTCGCGACCCGGCATGCAAACGCTGATTTTTACGACATTTTCTCGACCCGCTCGTTGGTGTTTATTCGTAAGCTGTAAGAATCAAGACTCTCGTACTCGAGGCCAGGAATGAAATTGGAACGGAACTGGGTTGTGGTAGCGGTGCTCTTGCTGATCTCGTGTCTTACTTGTTGGAGCCAGGAAAAACGAAAAATCATAATCGATCAGGACGCGGCTGGTCCTGCCGGAACCGATCAGCAGTCGATGCTGCTTCTGATTCAGTCACCGCAGACCGAAGTATTGGGAATCACGGTGGTGACAGGAGATCAGTGGCTTCATGAGGAATTGGCGCACACGTTGCGCATGCTGGAGATTGTTGGCCGGACCGATATTCCGGTTGTGCCCGGAGCTGAGTATCCGCTGGTGCGGCGAAAACAAGAGACGGAATTGTGGGAACAACAGTTTGGCTCGGTAGCATGGCTGGGCGCGTGGACGCCGAAGTTTTACCACCCTCCGGATGAGCTGGGGCAAGTGCCGGAGGGCAAGCCCACGACCCAGCCCGCGGATGAAGACGCCGCGCACTTTTTATTGCGAATGGTGCACAAGTTTCCGCACCAGGTGACGATTTATGAGGGTGGACCTATGACCAACCTGGCTCTCGCCATCACGATCGATCCAGAATTTCCCGCCTTGGCAAAGGAACTGGTCTTCATGGGAGCAAGCCTGAATCCGCGGACGGACGACCCGGAGTTCGCCAACAACCCCACCCATGAATTCAACCTTTGGTTCGACCCGGAGGCGGCGCATATTGTGCTCACCTCGCCCTGGAAAAAAATTGTGTGCACTCCTGTGGATATTTCGGTGAAGACCCGACTCACCGCTGACTTAATCAACCGGATCAAGGAGAGCAGTTCGCCAGCCGCGCGCTATATCGGCCAATACTCGCGCCTGTACGGTAATTACAATTATCTGTGGGATGAACTGGCGGCTGCGGCATGGCTTGACCCGAGCATTATTACCAAGAAGCGAATGTTTTTCATGGATATGGACCTGGATCACGGCGCCGGCTACGGCAACACGCTGACCTGGACGGAACAGAACAAGCCGAAAGTTGTGGGTCCGATCGTCGAAGTGCAGGACGATCTGAATCTCGATAAATTTTACAAAATGTTCGTCGATCTGCTAAGCGCACCAACGCCGGCGAAAAATTAGCGAGCCGGAATAAATCTCCGATTATCGGGGAAGCTGCGCCAGCATGCTTTGCGCTTGCGCGGAATCTGGGTGTTGCTTAAGCAGTTCGAGCAGCACGGCCCGCGCCTTCTCCGGCGCGTCTTCTATGGCGTGGACTCTGGCCAGATTGAGATAGGCCTGATCGAACCCAGGCGCGACGCGAAGGCACTCTTCGAAGCTTGCCACGGCCTTATCTCGCCTGTGCGTTCGCAAGTATAGTATTCCGAGATTGTTCAGCGCCTCTGGATAGATGGGCCGAATCTTCAGCGCTCGCTGCAGGTGTTCGTACGCCTGCGCGGTATTATCGGCCTGCGCAAACACCATTGCCAGGCCATAATTCGCTTCTGGATCGTCAGGGCTGACCTCAAGAGCATGCTCAAAAATCTTGCGCGCCTCCATCCATTGTTTTTCCTCACGGTATGCACTTCCCAAATTATTGAGTGCGACCGGAAGGTCAGGGCTCAGTTGAAGGGCCTGGCGAAATAAGCGGATTGCTTCATCCGCGTGGCCCTCGCGCGTGGCGATCAGCCCAAGATTGTTCCAGGCATTCGCCACCGTATTGGGATAGCTGGCTTGAAGTTTTGTTGCGCGTTCAAAGTTTTCGCGGGCCGCGTCCAATCTCTGCAGACTGAGGTACGCGCTTCCCAGGCCATAAAAAGCCTCGGCGCTCGAGGGATCATCCCGCGATGCTTGCTCAAACGAAGATGCCGCCTGGTCGAAATATCCTCTCTGAAAAAATATCGAGCCGTAGGATAGATAGTTGCGGCCAAACTCAAGTGTTTCAGCAACTCCAGGAAAAGGCAGAGCGCGCGCTAACCGCTCGGCGTCCGTGCGGGGAATGCGCCGCGAGTCCTCTTCGATCTGCACAGGATTTATCGGCCCTTGATAGACTTTCACAATCCGCCGCTGGTCATCGATCAGGAATGATGTTGGCAAACCAAGGTCGCGATGCCGGTCAAATAAATATCGATAAAAAATGTTGTAAACGGCGGCGAAGTCATCCGATCCGCGAAGAACGGGAAATGTAAAGTGGCGCTGGCGCGCGAAGGCCGCCAGCTTTCCGTAATCCGTGGAATTCTCAACGTTCACGGCAAGCAGTTGAACGCCCTGAGCCGCCCACCGCGCATGGACGCGATTGAAGACCTTGAGATTTTCCTGGCAAAGCGGCGAATCTGTGACCCACAGATTGAGAAGCGCAGGTTTTCCGCCGAGCGTCGCCAGAGTCCAGAGATGCCCGTTAACATCGGGAAGAGAAAATTGCGGCGCGGCCGCGGGCGCCAGCAGCCAGGTGTCGACGGTCGCGGGGAGTGATTCGGATAGCGGGACAGGAACGGCGGCAGATCGCGTCGCTGTCGTTTTGAATGGCTCGCTTCGAACCGTGTCCGATCCCTCTTCCACCCAGATCCTGTGATCGGCCGGAAGGTCGCGCAAACTCTGCGTCACACCGCTCGGCCAGCGAATTGACGCGCGCACCGTTCTTTTGGCTTCTCCCAAACCGAAAAATATTTCCTTGCTATGTTGAGAAAGGAATCCCGATCCCGCTTGCAGCATGCGAGTCTGGCGTCCTGAATCGGTTTCAATGGTAACCGATGCTCCGATTGCGTCACGGTTGCTCTTGGTGCCGCGCAGGTGAAAGACAATCGACGGCGGAAGATTGTCGATCGTATTTTTCAGCACCCGCAATTGCGGAGCGTTGCGGTTTTTCAAAAACACTTCCTGCCGGCCGTCGTGATCAAAATCTGCCAGAACGAATGCTCTGCCGTCTTCAATGAAGTCCATCCCGACAGCCCCAGAAACGTCAGAGAAAGTTCCGTCGCGATTGTTCGCATAGAACACGTTGCGCTCGAATCCGCTCCAGGTGCCGTCGGCGCGGACCAGTTCGTTGATGGCGCTCCATCCTTGCTCGTAGACGGGCGAGGGCTTGGCGTGATCGGGCGAATTGGCCACAACTTGCCGCCAGAAAAAACTGTTGAGATCCTGTTTTGAGACGCCGGAGATCATGCCGTTCGCGATATAAAGATCGGCGAAGCCGTCGTGATCGAAATCGAAAGCGTCGCTCGACCATGCCCAGCGGCCCATTCCAACCCCCGCCGAATTTGTCTTATCTTGAAACCGGAGGCCCTGCCCCGCACTGTTGCGAAATAATGAATTGCCCATGGCATGCTTCTGGTAAAGGGCTCGGACGTCTGCGGGTGCGTCTTTCTGAAATATTTCCTGAGTTGAGATGCGCTCACCGGCTGCCGTCCACATGTCGCCGACATAAACATCCTCGGCGCCGTCGTTGTCGTAGTCGAACCAGGAAACGCTCATGCCTGCGCCAATATCCTCGACTCCGGCCTCGCCGGCAACGTCGGTAAAAGTTCCGTTGCCGTTGTTACGATACAAATTCTTTCGACCGAAATCGTTCACTACGTAAAGATCGGGCCAGCCATCTGCGTTGTAATCGCTCCATCCGCAGCAAAAGCTGTAGCGCGTGTTGTTCTGGTTCAGGCCGGATTCAGCCGTGACGTCGCGAAAGGTTCCATCACGATTATTTCGCAGCATGAAGTTAGGAGGCCCGTTTTCGGCGTCATGATAGGGCACCGGATATTTGTACTGATCCGTTCCCTGGTAATAAACGTAGAGACAAAAGTAAATGTCGAGCCAGCCATCGCGGTCGTAGTCAGCAACGGCAGCGCCCGTAAAGGTCCCTTGCGGAGCGGTGGCGAACTGAAACGCATTCGGGGTCTGGCGGAATTTGCCGTCGCCCAGATTCACAAACAAGAGCGGGCCGGTCGCACGAACGATCACTACATCCTGACGGCCGTTGTTGTTGAAGTCGGCAAAGAGCGCGCATGCCGTGTTTTCAAGCATGCCCAGGCCCGAGCCTTCGGTGATGTCGTCGAAAGTTCCATCGCCGCGATTACGATAGAGCCGGTTGGGCAGGCCCGCGGGCTGGCAGACGTAGAGATCGTCGAAGCCATCATTGTCGATATCGGCGACCGCGACTCCGTTGTGTCCATAAATATCGATGCCACATGCTCCGTCGAGAACCGTGCGCCAGTAATCAACTCCTCGGAGCATTTGCGCTGAATAAGAAGAGTTGCCGCCGAGCGCTGAGGCAGCGATATCGACAAAAACCGGAGAGCTTGAGCGGCTTCGCGTTTCCTCGAGCGAGCGCCAACTCCGAAGCTGAAACTCCCCGGCCGAAGTGGGGCTCCACTCGAGTTCCCAATATCCCACGCGCTGCTCGCGGTAGAAACCGCGGCCCGTGCCCACGAGTTCGTAGCGCACGCGAGTTTTCAGCTGCTCGGGAAGTTGAAGAGATGCCGAGCCGGCTTCGATGCCGGTCACCTGAAACTCGGCGGTCACAATGCCTGAAAAACCGCTCACGGCAGAGCGCAATTCCTGAAGAAATGCGTTTCGGTCGAGCTTGGCCTCGGGGCTGAACTTGTTCTGATAGATTTCGATCGCGGCGCCGGAACGCACCGCCCGGGAATCGACCGGACGCAGAGACGCTCCGGAGAAATCCGCCGCGAAAGAGCTTTCGAATGCGCGCAGATCGCGCGGAGATCGAAGCAGGCCCGAACTCCATTCCGCCAAAATCGCGGCGATCTGATCCTGATATTTTTCGGTGACGAAATCGTCCAGGCCAGCTTTCGTCTTGAGCAGGGTGGCATCGAGCGGCCTCTGAGCTCGATATTGTGGATGCAGGCGGAAGCCGCCGTCGGATGATATCTGCCCAGAATCAGACGCGTAGAGGGGCGGGAATGCGAAACTGCGCAGGCAGGCCGGAACCGCTGCGGCAGAAGCACCCTGGCAACAGCGCAGCAAAAAGTCGCGCCGGCTCGGGCTTACAGGATCGACCGGCTGACACTTCTTTGCTGCCCAACTCAGAGCCATCCCCCCGAAATTCACCTGCAGGACCGGAATCTAACAGCCACATGAGACGCCGTCAAGGTTGGGAGAACCGTGGTCTGTGGTTAAATCAAATAATGTTTGCTCGCAAGATTCGCGTGGAGTATGAGGCTCAGGAACGTCGGATACCGTGTCCTCTGAAATGGCTAGACAGCTTCTCCATGCGTAACTTTACGAATGCCAGCATCTTTGACGATACCGTGCCGATTTCTGACGGCCTCATGGAGATCGGCACCCACGTTCCGTTAGGCCAGCTCGGCGAAGCCATGGAGGATTGGTTCCGGCGCAAAAGCTACTTGTCCCCGGACTCCAAATTGTCACTGGAAGAGGTCCAAGTGGCGGCGCAGAGTAACCATCAGCGGGGTTCCGGCTGATTAAGCAATCATAATTCGGCAGGCTGTCTCATTTTTAGACGGCCAGGTTTAGATGGCCAGGACCGACAGCGCCTAATAGGAAGACAATACATTTTTAGGGTGTTCACCGGATGGTGTGAAATCGGCCTCTGATTTGCAATCGATATTCGAGATGAGGTGGACGATGAATTACCGAATGCGACTCCCCCCGGTAATTTCGGGCACTCGACAGAAGGACGGACCTATCGGCGAATTGTGGAGCACCCTTTCCTGGGAGTCCGCGAAATTCTGCCGCCATTGGGGGGTCGGCGATTCCGAGCTGGAATCGGACCGAACCCGTGGTCACATGGTGCTGGGGCTCGCAATGGCGGTGGCCATCAGCGCGAGCTTCTGGACCGCAACTGGGCTTATGGTAGCGCGGCTCTTGCGATAATCAGCCTGCGGGACGAGCCAAACTGGGTGCATGCTCCGGCGCTACTTATCGTAGTGGAGCAGTGACATCACGTTGTAGCCTTTAAGCTTCTCGCGCCCATTAAGAAAATCTAATTCCACAACAAAACCTAGCCCGGCAATTTCCGCACCCAGTAAAGTCGCCAACTTGGCCGTAGCCTCGGCTGTTCCCCCGGTAGCCAGCAGATCATCCACAATAAGCACGCGCTGCCCTTTCTGAATGCCGTCCTTGTGCATTTCGAGAGAGTTGGTGCCGTATTCGAGGGCGTAATCGAATTTCACAGTTTCGGCGGGGAGTTTTCCAACCTTTCGGACCGGGACGAATCCGGCATTCAGACGGTAGGCGAGGGCGGGCGCGAAGATAAAGCCGCGCGCCTCCATGCCCAGCACCAGATCGATCTTCTGGTCGACATAGTGTTCCGAGAGCCGGTCGACGAGTGTGGCGAAACCGACTTTGTTCTTGAGCAGGGTGGTGATGTCGTAAAAAAGGATCCCCTTTTTAGGGAAGTCGGGCACTTCGCGAATTAATTTCTTGAGTTGGTCGGTATTCAGGCGTGAGTTGGAGGACAATCTACCAAGCTCCTTCGATACGGAATGAACTGATTCCGGAAGCGGTTCGAGCGTCGGATTCCGCTACTGCATCCACGCGAGCCGCGCGCGGCCCTTCGCGCAGGCGCGACCGCAAACCGGAAAGTTGATCGCGGGTGCCCTGAGCGAACACTTCGACGCCGCCGTCGGTATTATTGCGGACCCAGCCCGCGATCCCGAGAATGTGCGCCTCGCGTTCCACGAACCAGCGGAATCCCACTCCCTGGACGCGTCCGCGGACCACAAAGCGGCGAGCCTCGATCGCTTTTTCGGTCGAAGTCATACCCACTGGAAAAAATGTGATTGCCGATCGAAAGCTTCACCGACCTGGAGCGCCCAGCACTCCAATCAGCAATCAGCGAATCAGCAGTCGACCATGGCCCTACGCCCTCGACAAATACACGCCCTCAGCAGTATCAACCTTGATCTTCTCGCCTTCGTTGATAAACGGCGGTACTTGCACCACCAGCCCGGTCTCGGTTTTCGCGGCTTTTGTAACGCTTGACGCAGTCGCGCTCTTCAATCCGGGTTCGGTCTCGACTACGGTAAGCTCGACCGTCTGCGGCAGTTCGATGCCCACGGCCTTGCCATCGAAGAATTCAACTTTGATCTCCAGGTTGGCGATCAGATAATCCACCGCGTCGCCCAGCGTTTCCTTGGTCAGGTGCGTCTGCTCGTAGTTGGAGGTATCCATGAAGTAGTAACTGTCGCCATCGGCGTAGAGAAACTGCATGTCCACTTCGTCCACGGTGATCTTATCGATCGGATCGGGCGAACGGAAGCGGTGCTCGAACATGGCCCCGGTCCGTAGATTGCGCAGTTTGGCCTGAATGAACGCACGCAGATTGCCGGGAGTGCGGTGCTCGACGCTGAATACAGAGTGCAGATCATTGTTGTGCTTGATGATCATGCCGGGACGCAGTTGGGTGGCAGGGATCGACATTGGTTCGCCAAAATCTCCTTCGAATAAAACAGGGTTGCTGAGCCGGCGGAAGGCGGGCAGGCCACATTTACCGCCGTACAAGGGCTAAAAAGTTATTTTACACTCAGCTCCGGCGAAAGGAAACCTTCCCGAAGCTGCACTCATCGTAAAGAGACCATATTCGTTGCCCTTGGGCGTTCGCATCCAAACCCTTGCGGAAGATTAAGATTGTAGCTGGCAGCAAATCAGCCGGTGCGGAACATGCTCCCTTCCGAGCATATAAAAAATAGAAATGAGGTCACATCATGCGTTTTGGAAATTATGAATCCTCCGAGGGAACAAACCTGGGCACGGCCGTTACTTTTTTCTTGATTGGACTTGGCGCCGGAGCAATAACAGCACTGGCTTTTGCTCCAAAAACTGGCAAGCAATTTCGTAAAGACTTGAAGCGTGGCTACGGCGATGCCAAGGACACGCTGCAGGATTGGAGCGACGATGCCAGGGACAAGGTTCGCGACGCCAAGGAGCGCGTGCGTGGTGTTGCCGAGCGCGGCGCCGATCTAGCCGACGAGCTTCGCGAGAGAGTGGAGCCGCTCCGGAAAGTGATCAGCCGCGGATAGGTAGGTTCGCCTTAGCGACTCAAAATGGTTGGGATCGAGTCCGGTCGCAGCGGGGCTAGCGGAAAATTGCGCCGAAAAATCCCCTGATGCGCCGCAGTAAGCCGTGTTTAGGCTTTGCATCGGGGTTTGGGTCCGGTGGGGGCTGCACTCGCGCCTCAAGCGGGAGCATCCTGGCAGACGCTTCCATGACAGGCAGCGCGGCCGCGTCGGCCAGCTGCGCATCGGCTTTTCTTTTGCCATGAAAAACCAACGGCGCCTCGACCTCGACGTGAACCCCGTTCGACTCCGGTGGCAGAGGCCGGGTTTCCGGCCCGCTCGAGAGCGTTTGCTGCGCCTCATTTTCCCCACCGTTGCCTGGATCGTTGGGCGGCTTCGCGTCCACTGCAGCATTCGCTTGGGAAGACAGGCTCAGGTTCGCCGGCGCCTCCGAATTGGGGATAACTTTTGCCGGAGAATTCTCGGTTCGCATCACCGGAACTGCCGGTGGTTGCGGACAGCCACACTCTGGCGGAACATCGGCGCCAATCTTATCGATGCGTCCGGAGTGAAAGACTGCCTGCTCGCCGACTTTCACCTGATAGGTGCGGTCGCCGATCAGCTCGGAAACGACCGCCGGAGAGGTATCCCCGCGAAGGCCACGCACGCAGGTGTTGCCACGCGAGTCTGTGCTGACGGCGTAATCAAATTGCCCCGGCCCCGAGAAAAGAATCCGAAAATCCGGAGTGAGCACGGTATCAGCGGAAGCTTCGAGGGCATAGTGAGTTTCGAGGGCGCCATTACTAAGGCCCAGCATCAGATCCCTCGCGTTCTTTGAAGGCGTCACCGACACGGTGGTTCCGGGGCAAACCCGGACCTCGCCGCCTCTCGATAGCTGCAATACGGCTGTTTCACTGCCCGCGGTCAGATTCGATCCTGCGGCGAAGCGGCTGCCGCCTAGCACGACTTCACCAACTCCGCTGGTCACCGGCACAACGGTGGCGGGCGCAGCCGGCGCCAACGAAAGTACTTTGGGTGGCTCGGAAGGTGGCTGCTCCGCAGGCGCGTTGGCAGCAAAGTTCGTGTTTGCCGGGCGCTTCAGCCGCACCAGCAACCGGTTTCCCGCGGAGTCCCAGGTGTAGGCGTAGGGAACCAGCAGATCGAGAACAATTCTCACGACCGGAGGAGATTTCTGGTACTGCTCGGTGCGAATCGTCAGAATGTTTTCCTGCATCACCGGAATTCGCTTGAGGTCCAGCTCGGAGCGCGCATCGGGCACATCGATGACCAGTCTGGGCGGCGAATCGAGCGACCTGATGGCGGGAACAACAGGACGATTGGAATCAACTTCAATGGCCAGCCCGCTCCGCTCATGAACCACGCGCACACTGCTGATGACAGCGGGCTCCGGCCGGCTGGGAGCAGCCCCTTCCCCACCGCCCGCATCTTGCGAAAAGACCTGGGCGCCCATCAAGAGCAGGACCCAAACAACTTGGACGCTGGAATGCGGCAAAGAAATCCCCTGAGCTGAGGTTCCTGATGGAACCTTATCACTTGTCAGGGGCGGAAAGAAATACTGGAAGGCCCTCCCAAAAGTGTGGGACCGTCCGAAAGGTCAGCTCTCGGGGAGGAATTCGTATTCCTCGATCACAGCGGCGACGGCCAATTTGCCCCCGTCGTGACCGTTCTCAATCCGCACTACGCGGCCTCTGCACTGCACCCGGATGCTCTCGGTAAGGGTGATTTCGGGGGGAAGAGTCAGAGTGAAGCCGATCGGCGATCCCTGCTCAATCGGAGAATCCAGGTAAAAACAAATGCCGCGCGCGCTCACGTCACGGATTTGTGCGGCTTCAGAAGGTTTTGAATTTTCATCGCGGGCTACGGAAACCGGAATCCGAAGTGCGAAGCGTCTTGCAGCCCTTTTTTCTTGCTGGGCCTCTCCCATGCGTTACTCCAAGCTAACAAAGTGGCGTTTAACTATGCTCAAGCATGGCGTTGAACAGCATCGCCGTCAATACCACCCTTGGGCGAGGGAGTGGCCCATTCCGGTGAGAAGAACGCTGAGCGCGATTCGGTGTAAGCTGGGTGCGAGGCCGTTGCCGGTGGTTTTTATTCTCGACAATTACGACTCTTTTACCTACAACCTGGTTCAATATTTCGGGGAACTCGGGGCGGAGGTTGAGGTCCGCCGCAACGATCAGCTCACCGTTGCCGACGTCGATATCCTGGCGCCGGATCATATCGTTATTTCTCCGGGTCCGTGCACCCCGCAAGATGCGGGCATCAGCATCAATCTGATCAAACACTTCGCCGGCAAGATACCGATTCTCGGCGTGTGCCTGGGGCATCAGGCCATTGGCGCGGCTTTCGGCGGCCGCGTGGTGCGGGCTCCGCACCTTATGCACGGCAAGACCAGTGCGGTGACTCACGACAACCAAAGCATTTTCCGCGGCTTGCCCACGCCCATGACGGCCACTCGCTATCACTCACTCATCGTGGAAGAAAAAGACTTGCCGGCAGAACTTGAAGTTAGTGCATGGACCACGGAAAACGACGGCACCCGCACCATCATGGGCCTGCGCCACAAAGAATTTAACGTCGAAGGCGTGCAGTTTCATCCCGAAAGCGTGTTGACCGACGCGGGAAAAAAGCTGGTAGAGAATTTTCTGGCGATGGAGAGTTCACTGGCGGCCGTTTCTGGCCATCTCCACAGCTCGCAGTAACGCCTGCGCTTTATTCGTGCTTTCCTGAAATTCGCTGGCCGGATCAGAATCCGCTACAATTCCCGCTCCCGCCTGCAAGTATGCATGTTTTCCCTGCATCAGCATGGTTCGGATGCCGATGCACGAATCCAGATTCCCGGCAAAGTCGGCATAGAGGACGGAGCCGCCGTAAATGCCGCGTCGCACTGGTTCCAGTTCTTCGATAATCTGCATGGCCCGGACTTTCGGGGCTCCGCTCAAGGTCCCCGCGGGAAAGCAGGCGGCGAAAGCGTCGATGGCGCCAAGATCCTTGCGCAGTGTGCCTTCCAGAGCCGAGACCATGTGCATCACATGGGAGTAACGCTCCACATACATTAGATCTTTCACCTTCACCGAACCATACTCGCTCACCCGCCCCAGGTCGTTGCGGCCAAGGTCCACCAGCATGATGTGCTCTGCCCGCTCTTTTTCGTCGTTGCGCATCTGCTCTTCCAATCGCAGATCGTCAGCCTCATCGCGCCCGCGCGGATGGGTTCCGGCGATGGGCCGGTATTCCAGCTTGCGTCCCGTGACCCGCACCAGCATTTCAGGAGAAGAGCCGAGGACCTGGGTCTCACCCATGCGCAGAAAATAAAGATAGGGTGAAGGATTAACCTGGCGCAGGGCGCGATAAAGATCGAAAGGTTCTACCCCGGGAACGAAATCGAGGCGCTGCGAAAGCACCACCTGAAAAATGTCGCCCGCGGCAATATATTCCTTGCATCGCTCAACCCCGCTGAGAAACTTCGCGCGCGTGGTTCCGGAGTGGATCTTGAGTTTGCCCGCCTTCGGCTTCCGCGATTTGCGCCACATTGCCGGGCGCAACCCCGCCGTCAGTTTTTTTTCAAGCGCGGCGATATCGCGGATCGCCCGCTCGTAGGCGGTCCGCGGACTCTCCCGCGAAACGTCGGCAGCCGCGACAATGTGGATCTGGTGGCGCAGGTGATCGAAAGCCAGTAACCGGTCAAAGAACATCAGCTCGCAATCGGGCAGAGAAAGATCGTCTTTGGCATGTTCGCCAATCTTCTCCAGTTGCCGCACCACATCGTAGGAAAAATAGCCCACCGCGCCGGCCGTGAAGGGCGGAAGCCCGGGCACGGACGCCGGTTGGTGTTCGCTAAGCAATTGCTTTACGAAATGAAACGCGTTGCCGTCGTAGTGTTCCCGCTTGCGTCCGCGCTCAATCTCGATCCGCGATCCCCTCGCTCGCAGCCGCATATAAGGGTGCGCTCCCAGAAAGGTATAGCGGCCAATCTGTTCCCCGCGCTCGTTTGACTCCAGCAGAAAGGCGTGCGGCTCTTTCGCCGCGATGGCCAGGAAGGCGGAAACCGGGGTCAGCAGATCGGCGCTCACCGATTTCACCACCGGCACCAGCGTCGCCGACTGCGCCAGGCGGGAAAATTCTTTGAAGTTGGGATATAGCATTTAGAAATTAAGCGATGCTGAATTTCAATGGCTACTTGCGCTTCATTATAAGGGGAACGGTTCCCGACTCTTGTCAACGCCGGGTCACCGAGCCCTGACGGTAACCCCAGACTGCGAAAACAGAGGGCAGGAACCAGCGGGGGAATTGACGCCAGCCAGGCTTCGTCCGAAGATAGTAGGGAAGACACCAAGCAAGCGGGCCCTCGTGTGGTCACGAGCCTATGCGGATTAAGTTCTGGGGCGTGCGCGGTTCCACGCCGACCCCACAACCCGAGAACATGCGCTATGGGGGCAACACCTCCTGCGTCGAAGTACGGCTGGGCGATCAAATCTATATCTTCGATTGCGGCACCGGATTTCGCGTTCTCGGCCAGCAACTGCAAAGTGAATTCGGCGACCGCCCGTTCTCCGCGCACGTCTTTGTCTCCCACTTTCATTGGGATCACATTCAGGGCATGCCGTTTTTCCGCCCCATGTATGCCAACGCAGAGAACCGCTTTATTTTCCAGTGTTCCAGCCGCACTCGCAGTCTCAAACAAGTCCTGGCCGATCAGATGGCCGCGCCCTACTTTCCCGTGAAGATTGATGAGATGAAGGCGCAGCGCGACTTCTATGAGATCGATAGCGGACGAGTCACGCTCGAGGATGGCGCACAACTGCAGACTGCATGGCTTAACCATCCTCAGGGATGCATGGGCTTCCGCCTCGAAACCAAAGACGGCGTTTTGGTTTACGCCACCGACAACGAGCCCGGCGACGCCACCTTCGATAAGGCCGTGCGCAAGCTGGCGGAAGGCGCGGATGTGCTGATCTACGACGCGCAGTACCTCCCCGAGGAATACGAAGCCCGCCGCCGCGGCTGGGGACACAGCCACTGGCGCGAGGCGGTCAATGTGGTGATGGAAAGCGGTGCCAAAGAACTCGTCTTATTTCACCACGATCCCGAGCACACCGATGTCGTGATCGACAAGGTGGTGCACGAAGCTCGCAATTACTATCCCAAGGTACGCGCCGCCGCCGAAGGCATGGAGATTCAACTGAAGGCGCCAAAGTGATCCGCGGTTAAGCGATAGCCCAAATTCAATGATGGCGCGGAGATGGAATCATTTCCGGCGATGGAATTTCTCGCACGGTGAGTTGGGTATTGCGACGTGAGAGAATCATTGCGCGATACTGCTGCGCGGAGATTGCAAATCGAACTGACAACGCTGCTGGTTTTATCCATCGTTCTTGTGGCCACGGTGATTCGATCAGCATTCGGATTTGGCGAGGCTCTGGTTGCGGTTCCGCTGCTCGCATTCTGCATTCCGCTGGAAGTGGCCGCTCCGCTCGCGGTGCTGGTATCGATTACGGTTGCGGGCATCGTTGTCGTGCAGGACTGGAAAAAGATTCATCTTTTCAGCGCCGGTTGGCTGGTGCTTGCCACTCTGTTTGGCATTCCGCTGGGCCTGTGGTTGCTGACGAGCAGCCATCAGCGCGTGGTCAAGGCTGTGTTGGGAATCTTTATTATCGCCTTCTCGACCTATTCGTTGATTGGCCGTACCCCCGAACTCAAGCGCGACAGCCGGGGATGGCTTTTGCTCTGCGGATTTTGCGCCGGCGTCCTGGGCGGCGCTTATGGAATGAACGGACCGCCGCTGGTTATTTACGGAGCCATGCGGCGATGGTCCGCCCAACATTTTCGCGCCACGCTGCAAGGGTATTTTCTGCCCGCCAGCATCATCGGCATGGCCGGTTATTGGGCGGCCGGACTGTGGACTCCCGCCGTGACCCGTTACTACTTGCTGTCACTGCCGGTTACGCTGCTGGGCGTTTTACTCGGGAGAATGATTAATCACCGAATGCACGGAGATGCTTTTCTGAAATATATTTATCTCGGCTTGGCAGGAATCGGAGGGCTGTTAATACTTCAGGCAACCACCGGCAGACTTTGAAAACAGCTCGGCAGCCCGGCCATCAGATGCCCAGCTTTTTCACTTCCTCGTTGTAGTACTTGCGGTAGAGGATGTCCCACTCCTGCGAGCCTTCGAGAATGGTGCGCTTCTGGCTTTCGATTTTCTGGCGGGCAGCCTGATCGATTCGCTCTTCGTGGTTGAGCAGATCTTCGAGAATCTTGCGGGTTTCCTGGCGGATGGTATTCGGGTCTTCGATGAAATCGACTTCGTCCATCTGCTTGAGCCCGTCGGTAACGGCGCGGGCCAGCACGTTGACTTTGTCGCGGCTCAGCCTCACAGCACCGCCTTATACTTGCGCACCAGTTCGCTTTTCACTTTGCGGAACATCTCCTGGTAATTGGCGCCGGTTTTGTTCATTTCTTCGGAATAGGCCTCGAGGATGACGCGCACTTCATCGTTGATGCGATCTTCGAGAGTGAGTTCCTCGAGCAGAGCCGCGTGGACGCGCTCGGCGACCTTGGGCACAGCCGAGGTTTCGATGGCTTTGCCTGCGATCAGTTTCTTGGTAACTTCGCGGGCCAGGTAGCCCACATATTCCTTGGAAAGAAGCATGTGCGGATAAATTGTCCTGTATCAGGGGACGCTTGTCTGCGAATCATAGAGTGTACCACGCTGAGCATTCGGAGGGCGTCCAGCTAAGCAGCTTGGACTCGTCGCACCTTATCCACGAGACCCGCATCGATATACGGGGTTACGGCCCGCGGCTCACATTCAAGGAGAGAGCATGCCTCTGGTTCGAGTGGATCTTGCGCAAGGTAAGTCAACGGAGTACCGGGTTCAGATTGGGCAGATCGTGTATCAGGCTTTGCTGGATACTCTCGGTGTTCCGAAAGCCGACCGCTTTGTGATTCTGACTGAGCATCCCCAGGCCGGATTGCAGTTTGATCGGGACTATCTGGGCGTGCATCGCTCGGACGACTGCATTTTTATGCAGGTCACGCTAAACAGCGGGCGTTCGGTTGAGATGAAACAACGCTTCTATAAAGCTGTAGCCGATGGGTTGCATCAGGCGCTGAAGGTACGGCGCGAAGATGTGTTCATCAACCTGGTCGAGGTGGCGAAGGAAAACTGGTCATTCGGCAATGGCGAGGCGCAATATGTATCGCCCGCGGGATAGGTCGCGAACCGAAGAAGTAAACCGCCTGGCTGAAGCGGGAAGGGTATTGGCGCGACTTCGTCTTAGCCGCCACTCTTCGCCACAGGCCTCGGAAGACGGCCTTTCCAACGCTTGGGACTGGGGGGGCATGGGGGAGGACTTCCTGGGGGGATTCCAATCTATATCGTATTACGATATAGTACGAGAGTCGTACTGGGTCGCAACACGATAAAATCGGCGGCATGAAGAGGCTCACCCTGTCGGACTATCAGGCACTGGCGGAGTTTCGCTATCAGATCCGCCGCTTCCTTCACTTCAGCGAGCAAGTGGTAAAGGAAGCCGGGCTTGAGCGCGTGCAATACCAGCTCATGCTGGCCATCAAAGGCATGCCGCCGGGGGTGCGGCCGCGAATCCGCGAACTGGCCAACCAGATGCAAATCCGCCACCACAGCACCGTGGAACTGGTGAACCGGCTGGAAGCCGGAGGCTATGTGCACCGCACCCGAGCCCAGGAGGATCGCCGCGAAGTGCTGCTGGCGCTCACCGCAAAAGGAGAGAGAGTGCTCGCCGAACTGGCGCTTCATCATCACGACGAGCTGCGCTCGGCCGGACCCGATCTGGTTACCGCTCTTCGCCGCGTCATGCGCGAAGGCAATGAGCCGGCGCTTAGCCATTCCGGCGGCAATCCCGTGAAAAAGGAACGACGGTAGAGCCCCGGAGAGCTTGAATGCCAGGGTCCACGAGAATTCTTGTGAGGAAAGCAGCATCTACAGCAAAGCGCGCGAGAAAGAGCAGGGCGACCTCATGACAAAGCCAGGTGCAGCCGCGGGGATCACGCAGCGTCTGCTGAAACATCCCCTGCTTGCGAAATACTTGTCGCTGGTGGATGAAGACCTTCGCGCCGTATATGCCCGGGATCTTCGGAAGTGGCTCATCGTCGCGCCGGTGATTGGATTAACCACCGGCCTGGTGATTACGGCGGTGGTGGTCATTATTCTGGGAAAAATGTGGCCGCCGGTGCTGCGCTACTATCTGCAACATCATTGGGCGATCGTGCCCGGACTGGTTCTGGGTTTCACGGTGACCGGACTCATCATGCAGTTTCTGACGCCCGATCCCAACGAACATTCCACGGAAGAAATTATCCGTTCCTACCACGAACATGAAGGCCAGATCGGAATGCGATCCTTTGTGCCCAAACTGGTGGCGGCGATAACCACGGTGGGATCCGGGGGCAGCGCGGCGCTGGAGGGGCCCAGCATTTATGGCGGGGCGGCCATCGGTTCCTGGTTGTGGACCAGGCTTCGGCGGCTGCGCCTTACCGAGCGCGACCGGCGAATCATGTTGATTTGCGGCGCGGCGGCTGGCATGTCGGCGGTGTTTCGAGCGCCGCTTACCGGCATTGTGTTCGCGCTGGAGATGCCCTACCGCGACGACCTGGCGCATGAAGCGCTGGTGCCGTCGTTGATCGCCTCGGTGGTCTCCTTTGTGACCCTGAGTTCGTTTCTCGGCGCGGCGCCACTTTTCGACTTTATCGGCGCCACCGCATTCACCCGGCGTGACCTTTACTGGAGCGCGTTGCTGGGCCTGCTGGTGGGATTGGTCGCCATGGTATTTGTGATTACCTTCCGGCGCGCGCGAAGTTTCTTTGTGAACTGGCGGTTTCCGCATTGGCTGAAGCTGGCGCTGGGCGGCCTGCTGACCGGCCTGTGCGGAGTTCTCTTTCTGCACCTTTATCCCGGCAATCTCGTACCCCTGGGGCCGAACTACGAGGCGGTAGGCGACATTTTGAGCAATCATCACAGCACGGCACAGCTGCTGGTTTTCAGTGTGCTGAAGTTGGCCGCGACGCTGTTTACGCTGGCGTCGGGCGGAGTGAGCGCGATGTTTGTGCCGCTGTTCCTGACCGGTGGAAGCCTGGGGACGGCTTTTGGGCAGTCCGTTGCACACAGCCCGACACCGGATCTATACGCTGCCGTGGGCATGGCCTCATTTCTCGCCGCAGGCTATAAGACGCCGCTGGCAGCGGTGGTTTTCGTGGCCGAGGCGACCGGCGGCCATGCCTTTATTGTGCCTGCCCTGATCGGGGCGGCGGTGGCTTATGCGGTTTCAGGCGACGCCAGTGCGTCGGGCGATCAACGCCTGCATGAAGGCGTGAAAGTGCGGGAATTGTGAGGCGGCAAAATAATTTTCAAGAGCGAGCCCGACGGATCGCCCCACCGCCCCGTACCCGTATTTATATTGCCAACCGCTGTCTTCTTTCAGTATCCTTCGGCAATCCTCAGAATCTCAGAAGTGTTCTACGGAAGCGTGCATCCGATGGCCGATGCTGGAGCTACTACGATTCTGTATCCGTTGAACCCGCGGCAAACTGCGCAAGGCCCTCTCGCACCCCGTCTTCTGTTGTCGATCTGCTTGTCTACCGGGCGCTCATCCGATTCAGCAATAAACCAAATCAGCGATAAATCAGTTCAGCAATAAAAATGTTCGAATTCAGGGAGCGGCAATGCTGAAACCACAAGGCAGGTTGATCTGGATTCGTTATTCTGGCGGTTGCATTTACCGGCGAAGTCGTGGCCCAGGGCGGCGCCACCGGCGCCATTTCAGGGATGGTGCAGGACGCCAGCGGCGCCGCATCGCCAAACGCGCAGGTGAGGATCACTAACCAGGACACCAGACTGCTGGAGCGCAGCTGTCAGTTCCGGCCCTGATGGCTCGTTTACCGCTCCTCTGCTGCCGGTGGGAGCTTATTCGCTGGCCTTACGAGCGCCGGCTTTGCCGAGCGGGATGTTGTCGACATTGTGGTGCGGGTTACGGAAACCACGCGCATCATCGCGAAATTGAGCCCGCAGGCGGTGCAGCAGAATATCGAAGTGCAGGCTCAGATCCAGGAAGTTGATACCAGTGACGCCACCACTGGCCAGGCCATTGAATCGGGAACCATCCAGCACCTACCGCTCGCCACGCAGAACTTTCAACAGTTGCTGACGCTTTCAAGCGGAGCGCAGGGCGAGCTCAATGCGGCTTCGCAGTTGGGACGCGGCAACGTGCGAATCGAAGTCAACGGCCAACGCGAAGACAACAATAATTATCAGATCGAAGGCATCAGCGCGACGGACTACAACGTCGCCGAACTGACCACGACCCCGTTGCCGAATCCGGCGGTGATTCAGGAATTCAAGGTGCAGACCTCGCTCTATGACGCCACCCAGGGCAGGAATGGCGGAGGAGACATTAACGCCATTCTGAAGACGGGGACCAATACCTTCCACGGCGAGGCCTACGAATTCTTCCGCAATACCGTGCTCGATGCCAACGATTACTTTCTGAATCAGGCGGGCGAGTCCAGGCCGGTAATCCAGCAGAACATTTTCGGCGGAGATCTGGGTGGTCCGATCGGCACAGGCGGAAAACTCGGCTTCTTTTTCGTCAACTATTCGGGAACGCGCCAGCGCAGCGGCGACTCTCCGGGAACCATCATCAGCACGCTGATCCCGTACATTCCTGCGGCGGATCGCGGGCCCGGCGGCCAGGCGGCTCTGGCGGTCTGCCTTTGGCGTGCCCAGCATCGATCCGGTTGCGGCGTCGCTGATCGCGTTTCAAAGCAACCAGTTTGGCTCGGCGGCGAATGGTTATTTGTTCCCCTTGCCCAACGCTCCGGCGGGAACCGCGGCCGGCACCGTGGTACCGTTCACCACCAGCATTCCCGGCAGCTATACCGACAACCAGTTCACCGCTACGTGGGATCGCGAGTTCCGCAATTCGCATGGACAAGCTCTCCGGCCGGTTTCTTCTTCCAGAATTTCCAGTCGGATGTGCCTTTTGGCGCGGGCGGTCTGACGGCTTCTCTTGGCGGCAGCATCAGCAGCGGCGATCTCAATTTTCCCTACCAGCTTCCGGTGCAAAGACCGCGTGTTCTCACTCACCGAGACGCATGTTTTCGCGCCAACCCTGGTTAATGAATTCCGCGCTGGGGTTTGTTCGCATCAACAACAGCGACATTAACGTTCCGCCAGTCACAGCCAGCCGACGCCGGCATCGACCGGCCCACCAACAACCTGACCGACAACATTTACAAATTCACTTTCGTCAGTTCCGGCTTTCAGTTTGGCCCCACGCCGCAAGCCAATCAATACCAGGCGCAGAACAATTTCAACTTTATTGAGACGCTGGGCTGGGTAAAGGGAAAACATAGCTTGCGGTTAGGCGGCGAATTTACTCCCGTCAGCCTCAACAAACAATTTCCCGCAGGTATTCAACGGCCAGCTTTACTTTGGCAACTCGACGGTCACCGATTTCGCCAACTTTCTGCAAGGCGCCCCGGAATTCAGCTTTGGTGGTGGCGGCGTCTACAACCACAATTACCGGCAGAAAAATTCCGCTCTGTTCGTCGCAGGACGACTGGAAAACAACTCAGAATCTGACTTTGAATGTTGGCCTGCGTACCGAGTTTCTTGGGGCATGGACGGATAATGCCTGCCATATCGGCAATATGGAATCAGATCTGACCAAGAGCGGGCAATATCCTTTCATCTATCCCAAGTGCGTCGACAAGCTTGGCGTGTCCGGGCCTGACCGGGACCGCGGCGGGATCAACATTCAAAAATAGCGTCTCTACCGGCATTGGACCGCGCGTGGGATTTGCCTATGACGTCTTCGGCCATCACAATACGACGGTGCGCGGCGGGTACGGAATTTTTTATGTGCGCGAAGATGTAGGAGCGGTCGATCAGCTCAGCTTCCAGTCCCCGTTCATTCCGATTGTGTTTTTCGGGCAGACGCAGGGGTTTACCATGTCCGACTTTTTCACCGGAACTCCGGCCACCAATGCCAATGCAGTTCCTGCGGCCGGCCAGTTATCGGGAGCATGGCTGCCGTGTTTGGCGCACCTCACCAGCTTCACTCCGAACAGCCCAAGCGGACAGGATGCCTCTTATGCCTGCACGGGCGGGCCGGGCGTGAATTCAACTCAGAATTTGTTTGTGCTGGAAGTGCCGCGGCACTTTGTAGTCCCCAACACGCAGCAATGGAACCTCACTCTACAGCGCGATCTGGGCCGCAAATGGGTGTTGGAAGTCGGCTATGTGGGAACCAAGGGCACTCATCTGCGCGAAACCCGTGACGCCATCCAGTCGGTGAACGCCGAGTCCTGCTCATCCCTTCACCGTTACCGACACCAGCGGCAACAGTTATCAAATCACCGACAACACCTTCTCCAATGCCATCGCGCGCACCCCTACTCCTGGATTGAACGGATATTCCGGTTATCAGATCTTCGCTAACGATGCTTACTCCATCTACCACTCGTTCCAGTCCACGCTGTCGCGGCGATGGGACCGCGGTTATATTCAGGCCGCCTACACGTTTTCCAAGAACATCGACGCGACTTCCACGGGAAACACGGCCAACAACACCGCTTTCAACGATGAGAGCACGATCAACAGCTCGCGCGGGATTTCGGACTTTAATCGCCCGAAGTGTTTAAGCTCAGTTATGTCTACGACCTGCCATTTTTTGCCCACGCCAACGGATTTGAACATGCCGCGCTGGGGGAGTGGTCGGTGAGCGGCGTCACCAGTTTCCAATCGTCGCTGCCGTTTTCAGTGTTGGATTCGAATGGCGGCAATGCCTTCCTGGGAGCCGGAACGTCCCCAGTAAGTGCGAGCCTGGCTTCCGGCGCCACCATCGGCGATGGTATGAGTTCGGGCAGCGTTCGTCAGCGCCTGAGCGGCTGGCTGAACCCCGCGGCATTTACCACCGCGCCCCAGCTCTATCCGACGCAATGCATGACCAATCCCAACTACTGCACCACCGGCTTCGGCAGCCTCGGCCGCAACATCTATCGCGGACCCTTCCAGCAAAATTGGGACTTCTCGCTGATCAAGCATTTCAAACTCTCGGAACGGCAGGATCTCCGCTTCGCCGCTGATTTCTTTAACCTGTGGAATCATCCGAATTTCGGCACCCCGCTGGTGACCGACTACGAGCAATATCTGGCGTGGGCGGGTGGGCCGCAGACCAGTTCTGACCCATTCGGACAAATCGTGAGCACTACCGGAACTCCGCGGCTGATCCAGTTTTCGCTGCGCTGGGCATTCTGAACTGGCAGGTAGAAACAAGCGATGAGCAGATATCAGATTGCCCAGGTCAATATCGGACGAATCAAGGGCCCTCTGGAGGGTCGAGTAATGGCTGGATTCGTCGCGCGATTGGATGAGATCAATGCCTTGGCCGATTCCAGCCCGGGCTTCGTCTGGCGGTTGCAAACCTCGGAAGGAAATGCCACCTACCTTCGTCCGTATGACGACGATCGACTTCTTTTGAATATGTCGGTCTGGGAGACGATCGAGGCGTTAAGAAATTACGTCTACCACACAGCCCATGCCGAACTGCTTCGGCAACGTGAGGAATGGTTCGAGAAGTTTGCCGGCTCTTATGCCGCTTTGTGGTGGGTTCCATTTGGCCACATTCCTGGGATCGACGAAGCCAAGAAACGTCTTGCTTATAACGTCTTGCTTATATGGAGAGCCACGGACCGAGCGAGTTCGCCTTTACTTTCAAGCGTGTGTTTCCGCCGGATGAGAAATTTCAACAGGGAATTGACTGGTCTTCGTTCCAGCCGTGTCCGGCGGTCTAGTTAGGGCAACTATATACTTGCCGTACCACATAATTGCCGTACCACGATCCCAAGCCTAGACTCAGAACCGCCGTGACAGGCTACAATCCGCGGCGTTCGACAATTTCGTGTAATTTTTGGCGGTACATGGACAGTTGTGCGACTTGATACCGCTTCCAATCTTGCAAATGGTTAAATGCCGAGACTTGCGCCTGCGAGGGAGGGATAGTTCCTGAGTCGGAAAATGCCATGGCATCCGTAAGAAATCCAGATTCCTGAAGCGCAGCGACAGTATCCCCGACCCACCTTAGTAGATCGGGAACCCGAGCATTGAATGTTGCGTTATCGGGAGCGCAGGAGAATGCCTCGCTCAATATGCGCCCTCTGCCCATAAGCTCTGCAAACTGTTCACCTTGCTGCCGTTCCTTTCGGGCAGACGAAATGGTTTCCTTTAGCGCTGCGATCTGATTGTCGCGCTCCGCTGTTTGTCCGCGGACCTGCCTATCTAAAGTTGCCGGCGATATGACGAGAGAGTTCCAAGACCACTCGCAGGCGTATAGAACCATGTAAACGACGAGCGTGATGACTGCGAAGATTAGCACTTCTCGCGCCACCGGCAGCTGTGAGCGAGGATTCGCTCTGTGTCTGAAGTAGGAAGCGAAGAAGTTAGCGCCGGATACAACCAATGGCGTGATAACCCTAGCAATCGGGAAGAGTCTGGGATCCGGCGCTTCCCGGAAAGCCCTTGACCAATAATCAATGCACTCGCGCTTGTTGGCGTAGCGACCTTCCATAACACGGTATGTCAAGTATATAGTTACCCTGGTTAGGATGCGCCGGGCGGCGCGGCGGCAATTATCGGTCCGCTAGGGCCTTTTCTGAACCGCTTCAATCAGCGGCCGCAGCGCTTCCACCGAGATTCCGAGAGTGCCACCGGAAAAGCCATCAATGTAGGCGGAGTTCACTCCGATCACTTCTGCATTGGAGTTGAAGACCGGGCCGCCGCTGCCGCCGTGGGCGGTCGGCGCATCGTAGATCAGCTTATCGCCTACCACGTCGCCCAAATGCCCGCAGGTGGTGGAAGGACGAATCAGCGACAATGCCGCCAACTCGCTGGCCGCCGTGATATCCGTATGGCGATAGGCCAGACGTTGGTAAACTCCACTCGGTGACTTGGCTACCATGCCGGCAATGCCCATGGGATAGCCGATGACCGTTACCAACTCTCCCGGCAGTGCGCTTCCTCTTGCCAGGGGAAGCACGGAAAGTCCCTGAACCGCATTCTTGTCCTCGATTTTCAGTACCGCCAGATCGCCCACGGACGAGACGGCGCCGGGCGTCAAGGTTACCGGCGTTGGCGAGTTAGGGAAGAAGATCACCAGACTTTCCAGCATAGGCGTTGCACCGCGCCCGATCAGGGCTTCAGCCTCGCTATCGCCATACCAGGGCTCGGCCACGTGACGGTTGGTGGCGAGCAATCCGTCGCCCACGAGGAAGCCGGTGCCGGATACGCGCGCGCGGATTGCCGCTGGCTGGTTGGCAAAGCCAACCTGATACACGCCGTAAATATAGCCGATGGAATTTCGATAGCGAGTGAGCACCAGAGCAGGCATGGCTTGCTGTTGCTCAAGTTCCGCCACCTGCTGGGTGAGTTGCTGCACCTGCTGATGCAGTTCGTCGGATTGGGAGCCCTTGGCCGCAGGGGGCGCGTAGTAGTGAAACATAGCGGCGGTGCCGAGCAGTAACACCGCTCCCAGCACAGCCTGTATCGCCTGTTGCCAGCTTTCGCTGACCTCGTTCGATTCCCGCGGAATCTCTGGTTCGGACATGGATGTCAATACCGCCCGTTCTTACCAGCGTTTTCGCGGGGGCGCCGGAAGCCCGGGAATGGTCATCTTCCCTTGCCGGACGGGGCTTTTCTACGGTACGGAAGATGATGTACAGGAGGCATCGCCGGGGGCCGGGGAATGGCACCCGGGCATTCGCTCGGGCAGAATTAGACGGTTTGGGGAGTTAGGGCTTCGCGATTCCCAATCGTTTGGCCATCTCGTTGTAGAGAAATCCCTTTCCTGCCACGTACGGCTGGAACCATTCGCCGTCGATTACGAACTGGGGGATGGAACGCTTACCGGTGCGCCTCACGATTTCGTCGACCGCGCTTGGCGTGCTTTCGACATCGACCTCTTTAAAGGGAATGTTGTGCTCGGCCAGAAAGCGCTTGGCCTCGCGACATTCGGGACACCAGGCTGCGGTATAAACAATGAGTTTCATGAGCTCCTGAAGGTCTTATGGGGGACACTAGTTATCACGCCTCTTCCCGAATCCGCTACACCCGCTCGAGTTCAGACACAGTACGCTCGTTGACAAGGTTACCGGTATTTAACGTGGAGGAAGGCTCGAACAGAAGGAGCCAGCATTCCTGGTCGGCGACCGGGCGGTGCTCGACGCCGCGTGGAACCACGATAAACTCGCCAGTTTCGATCCACTCGTGCCGGTCACGGAATTCCATGCGAAAACGGCCTTTCACCACCAGGAACATTTCGTCTTCATTCTCGTGATGATGAAAGACGAATTCGCCCTTCAGCTTGTCGAGTTTGACATACTGGCCGTTCAGTTCGGCAGCGATGTAGGGCTTCCAGTATTCGGAAATCTTGGAGAATTTCTCGGCGATGTTGACTTTACTCATATGCCCCCTATTGCACTGCTCAAGACAGTGTCGCATCTGCAAGATGCTTCGAAGGGTCGGATTGTCACAAAAAAGTTCTGGTTTTTAAGCCCGCTTTCCCGGTAATTTCTGATGGGTTAAGAAGAGCTTCCCCGAATCGAGGATTGACATTTTCTACTGAGGTATATACCATAGTATATACCATGGCGAAAACCGCCAAGCTATTTCGCAACGGCCGAAGCCAAGCAGTTCGGCTGCCTTCGGAATACCGTTTCGAGGGCTCGGAGGTCTATGTGCGCCGTGATCCGGCCACCGGCGATGTCATCTTGTCGCGGCGGCCTGAATCGTGGAAGGACCTTTTCGCGTTGGTGGATTCGGTTGAAGTGCCCGAAGATTTTCTGAGCGATCGCAGGGATGCGAGCCCGCAAAAACGTGACTTGCTCTAGATGGCCATCCGTTACCTTCTTGACACGAACACCGTCAGCTACGTCATCAAGGGCAATTTTCCCGAAGTCCGAGAGTGGCTGTCGAAAATCCCGCCGCGAGAGGTGGGTATATCGGTAGTGACAGAGGCGGAACTTCGCTTTGGCGTGGCCAGAATGCCGCAGGCGGCACGGCTCGGAATTGTAGTGGAAGAATTCCTGCTGCGCGTCGAGATCATGGTTTGGAATTCGGCTGCTGCCCGCCAATATGGCGACCTGCGGGCGGCGCTCGAAAAACAGGGTGAGCCGATGGGAAACCTTGACCTGATGATCGCCGCTCAAGCGCTTGCCTTGGGAATCATTTTGGTGAGCAATGATCAAATCTTTCGCAGAATCAAGGGCCTGAAAATCGAGGATTGGACAAAGTTCTGACCACTGCGTAAGAAAGCCGCCGGCATTTGCCGGCGGCCATGAAATCAATCAAGAAGTCGGCCGGTTAGAAGCCCGCCGTCTCTGGGTTGACGTGCCCGCCGTGCAGAGTCATGTGCACGCCGCGCTGGTTGTTGATGCGAGTGGTTGTGGTCCAGTCTACGTCCTCGGCGCTCACCACCCCGCCGCCGCCCGCCGCCAGGGTGTAGGTTATGCGGCCGTCCTGGTATTGGTAATTGCCCACGGCCAGAACCGTGCCCGTCTTCAGGACGAATAGAGGTCCGCCGGAGGTGGAAGACATGGCCAGGTTTCCGGGTCTTACGACTCGGGAAATCAGGCTGGCGTAGGAGGCCTGGGGAATATCCACCGACGCCGACACACTTGCCCTCGCCGTGGTAACGCTGCCCCGGACGGATAGGGTAGGCCGATTCTGGGATTCGTTATAGGATTGGTTGTAGGACTGATTCTGGGCGCCACCGAAGAAGTGCCAGCCCGGCCCATAGGTCCTGGCGACTTGCGGCACCTGAACGTCGTCCATGAGCCGCAGGCTGAGGACGGTCTCACCCTTCAGTTTGGGACGCGGACCGCGTGCCGGCAGCATGATCACCTTCCACGGCCAGAGCGGAGGCAGCATCCATTCGACCACGTCGCGGGTGGCATGCCCTTTGCCGTCGATCCTGCCTGTTTTGTCCACTTTATAGCCCCGGGTTGCGATGACTTTCGCTTCCAGCGGCAGATCGCCCGTGGGCAATCCAATGCGATCGAACTGAATCTTCAGATAGCCTTTGCCCCAGAAATGGCCGGGATCTTTGGCCGCTTCGAGATGGCCGACCAGGTAACTGCCGCGGGGGAACGCCTGCTGGCCGAACTCCGTGACCCCGCGCAGGTGGCAGAGGACCGGATCCCCCACATCAACGGTCGACGAGGAGAAGTTGGGTTCGTTCATGGTGCATTGCAACAGAGTACCGGCGGGCAGGACGACCTCCCGAGCGCTGGCCCCGGCAGACAGAGCGAGTACGGTTACGGCAAGAGTTACGTAGACAACACTGCACTTCATACATCCTCCTCGGTTCACTTGGCACACCCCTTGCTAACGGCTCTAACTCTGAATCCCGCGCAGTGTTGCGCTGGTCACCACAATTTTTTTTGGGGTCAATCGGGAAAGACGAAAAGGCCTTATGCACGGCCCGGTTCGAACGGAGCCTCAGGATTTTCGAGACAGAGGCAATTTTTGGACCCAAAAAAAACCGCCAGCAAGAGCTGACGGCTGGTTTGTTGCAGGATCGTCAATCAAATCTGGCCGGCTCCTCCATCCACATTCAGGTCGACACCGGTAATGTAGGACGCATCCGGGCTGGCCAGGAACAGAACCGCATGGCCCACTTCCTCGGGCCGGCCGAAGCGTTTCATGGGATTCGTGCTTTTGATCTGCTGCGCGAATTGGTCAACCGCGGCTTGCGGCAGACCGGTTCGGCCAAAAATGGGAGTCTCGATCGGCCCGGGGCTAACCACGTTCACGCGAATTCCACGCTCCAACAGCTCGCCGGCGAAGGTGCGGGCGAAAGATCGCACCGCCGCTTTAGTGGCGGCGTAGACGCTGGCTCCGGGCGTGCCCTTGGCATTGGCGACTGAGGAATTCAAGACGATTCCAGCATTGTCGTTGAGAAATGGAATCGCCTTCTGCAGAGTGAAGTACAAGCCTTTCACATTGATGTCGAAGTTTTCGTCAAACAACCGTTCACTGCTGTCAGCGACCGGAGCAAACTTCGCAACCCCGGCGTTGGCAAAGAGGACGTCAATTTTTCCGAACTTTGCCACCACCTGGGAGAAAAACTGGTCGATCTCCGCCAGTTGCGAAACATCGGCCTTCACGGCTAAAGTGCCGGCTCCGATGGTCTTGACGGCTTCATCCAGCGTTTTCTGGTCCCGACCCGAAATCGCCACTTTCGCGCCTTCGTCGTGAAAAAGCTTGGCGGTGGCCAATCCGATACCACTGTTGCCGCCTGTAATCACTACCGTTTTCCCTTCAAATTTTCTTGCCATATGGTCCTCCACTCTTAATGCTTATTCATTGCCGGCTCGATCAAAGCCTGAGTCGCATGTTTTGATGATTATCAAACTATCAAAGTTTCAGGTTATTATAGGGATCGTCGGGACGGCAGGGGTAATCGCGTATGGATCAAAAAGAACTGGCGAAGATCTCCAAGGCGCTGAGCGATCTCACCCGGCTCAGCATTTATGAAGCCATCTCCTCGCAGCCGGAGATGTATTGCGGAGAGCTGCTGAAAAAATGTTCTTTGACCCCGGGGACGATTTCGCATCACCTCAAGATTTTGGCGGAAGCGAACCTGATCGAGTCGCGCCGAGAGGGACAGTTCATCTACAATCGCGCGCTGCCTGAGACCATGCGGGAGTACAGCCGGGCGCTCAACGGGATTGCGGGCAAAACTAAAATGCGGGCCAATAAATTAAAAGCCGATCGCTAGAGCGCGCTCTCTCTTTCGTAACCCAACCGCTTAGGAAATATGCTAGAATATCGTGCCGACGGTGCTCAGATTTGTTGGCCTGCGAGTAGTCGTCTATCCGAATGATCACCGTCCGGCGCACGTGCACGTAATTGGCCGAGGGCGCGAGGCAGTCTTCAGACTGAACTGCCTTGAAGGGCCGCCGCAGTTGCGCGAGAACTATGGGATTCGCGAGCCCCGATCTGAGGCGAATTCGGCGCGCACTGGCTCATCGTTTATCTGATCTTTGCCGGGCATGGGAGAGCATCCATGGCGTCGAATAACACCTTCGAAATGGCGAATGAGCGGGCTCAGGAACTGCAGAAGACACTTCCGCGAGCCATCTCTGCGCGGTATGACCGCGCCACGGCACGCCTCGTGATCGACCTCAGCTCCAAATTGAGCGTAAGCTTCTCGCCGCGCGATGCCCAGGAACTGGAACGTGCCAGGCCCTCGCAACTCGATCAGATCGAGATCAGTCCTCCCGGCTTTAGAATTCATTTCCCCAAGCTCGACGCGGACCTCTATGTGCCGGCACTGCTGGAGGGTTTTCTCGGATCAACGAAGTGGATGGCCGCACGACTTGGCCAGGCCGGAGGTCGATCTCGGAGCCGTGCAAAGAAAGCGGCATCGCGGGCTAATGGGAGGTTAGGGGGAAGGCCAGCGAAGCGGACAAGGAGCATGAAGGCGTGAAACCCACCCTCAGTCCAACTCCGAAACCAACGGAGCGTGAGGGCGACGAAGCGGTAGTTGACGACGAGCGGAATGGCGATTTATCGCCAACAATCCCGGTTCTTGGCTTTACACCAAAGGGCGTTCGTTCGATTCCCAAACTGCACTCCCTGGTAGCCGTCAAAATAGATGCAGAGCCTCTTGTCATCTTGTCGGGAGAACTTGAAGCGGAAGGATTGGATTCGCTTACCATCGGATGTAAGTACCACAAGATGCTGCTCCTGCAAGTCTAGCCCCTCAATTAACACCGGAGTTTTATGCGGCCAGCGCACCGTTTCCCGTTTATCAACGCGCACGTTGAGTGTATCTGGGTCGTATTCGCCGCCCGGTGAGATTCTCGTTGGCGGCTCGGGCGAATTGGGCAGGACGCAAATGCTACCCATGCCTGTGGCATGCTCAGCGGTTGTTTGTGAAATGGAACCATGTGGGAAAAACAATGCGCCAGAGACAAGCAGGACAGCGAAAGGGTGGTTCGTCTTTTTCATACCCGCAGTCTACGCGCAAGCCCAGCGGATCCGAAGATACCGAACCCAGCCAACAAAGGCGCTGCAAAAAAACAAAAGCCGCCAGTGTTCGCTGACGGCTGAAGCCCAAAGTCCGACAGCTGCTTCCTAGCTGTTCTCGTACAGCAACACACCCTCAGTCTTCTCCGCGTCCACCGGGCGATAGAAGAGTTTGTTGTCTTCGAGGAAGACCTCAATGAATGCCGGCCGCGTGGTGATTGTGCCTTGAATCAGCGCCTCGGACAGCGGGTCTTCGATGTATTTCTGCAACGCCCGGCGCAGCGGACGGGCGCCGTAATTGCGGTCGGTCAGGGTCTGGTTCAAGATCCACTTTTTGGCCTCATCCGCCACCGTGACCGTAATCGACTTCTGCGCCAGGTTCGCGTTGAGTTGCGTGACCATCAGTTCCAGAATCTGGATCAGGTCGGCCTCGCTCAAAGCCAGGAAGAGAATGATTTCGTCCAGGCGGTTGAGGAACTCCGGATTGAAGGTGCGCTTTACTTCGCCCTTCACCAACTCCTCGACTTTGCCGGAAACCATTTCGTCCTTGGTCGACTGGAAGCCGAAACCCTCGCGCTTCTGCAGGTGCCGCGCGCCAATGTTCGAGGTCATGATCAGGATCGTGTTCTTGAAGTCGACGGTGTTGCCCAGTCCGTCGGTCAACTGGCCGTCTTCAAAAACTTGCAGCAGGATGTTGAACACATCGGGATGCGCTTTTTCGATTTCATCGAGCAGGACGACTGAATAGGGCGCGCGCTTGACGCGCTCGGTGAGCTGGCCGCCCTCTTCGTAGCCCACATATCCCGGAGGCGAACCGATCAGCTTCGAGACGGAGTGCTTCTCCATGAACTCCGACATGTCGAAGCGGACCAGAGCTTTCTCGGTGCCGAACATGAACTGCGCCAGGGTGCGCGCGACTTCGGTTTTGCCCACGCCGGTCGGACCGAGGAAGAGGAACGAACCGATGGGACGGTTCGGGACTCTTCAAACCCGCGCGCGAACGGCGGATCGCCCGGGCCAGCGCGCTGATCGATTTATCTTGAGAAATGATGCGCTTGTGGAGTTCCTCCTCGATGCGCAGAAGTTTCTGCGTCTCTTCCTCCTTGATCGAGGTGATGGGCACGCCAGTCCAGCGCGAGACTACGTCTTCGATATCCTCGCGGCCCACCACGCCGGTCGAGGATTCGTCGAGGTGATATTTTTCGCGAAGAGCGCGCAGGTTCTCGCGCTCTTTGCGTTCTTCGTCCGAATAGAAACGCGCCTTCTCGAATTCGTGGTTCGCGATGGCGTTTTCCATGCGGTGAACGATGAACTTGATGCGCTTCTGAACTTCGCTGATTTCCTCCGGCTGCGAGGTCTGGCGAAGTTTTACGCGCGCGCCGGCTTCGTCGACCAGGTCGATGGCCTTATCCGGCAGGAAGCGGTCGGGAATGTAGCGGT
Source organism: uncultured Acidobacteriota bacterium (assembly GCA_963756015.1). Taxonomy (GTDB): domain Bacteria; phylum Acidobacteriota; class Terriglobia; order Terriglobales; family Acidobacteriaceae; genus Sulfotelmatobacter. Next base: position 2,644,032 of record CAVWMB010000006.1, on the reverse strand, counting down.
TCGAATGCGAGACCGCAAAGTTGATGGCATCGTCGGTATAAGTGACGGCGTGGAACTTTTCGTAACGGTCCTTGATGCCGAACAGAACTTTGACCGCGTCGGCCTCATTCGGGGGCGGAACTTTCACCGCCTGGAAGCGGCGTTCGAGTGAGCGATCTTTTTCAATCGACTTGCGATATTCGCCCGGAGTGGTCGCGCCAATACACTGAATTTCTCCGCGCGACAAGGCCGGCTTCAAAATATTCGCCGCATCGAGCGACCCTTCCGCCGATCCCGCGCCGACCAGAGTGTGCAGTTCATCGATAAAGATGATGGAATTTTGCGATTCCATCAGCTCTTTCATGATGGTCTTCAGCCGCTCTTCGAACTGGCCGCGATATTTGGTTCCGGCGACGATCAGCGATAAGTCGAGCGCCAGAATTCTCTTGTCGGCGAGGAACGATGGAACTTCGCCGTCGGCAATGCGCTGGGCCAGGCCTTCGACAATGGCGGTTTTGCCTACGCCGGGTTCGCCGATGAGCACGGGATTGTTCTTGGTGCGGCGGCAGAGTATCTGAACCACCCGCTCAAGCTCTCCATCGCGGCCCACCAGCGGATCAAGTTGGCTATCCATGGCGGCCTGCGTTAGGTCGCGAGAAAACTCGCTGAGCAGCGACGATTCGCGTTGCCGTTGCGGTTGCGCCTTTTCCTGCGTGGTACGCGCCAGTTCTTCCCGGATGGTGGAAAGCCGCAGGCCGCGTTCGTGCAGAATCTCAGCGGCGAAGCACTTTTCTTCCCTCAGCAACCCCAGCAACAAATGTTCGGTTCCAATGTGGCGGTGCGACAAGCGCTCCGCTTCTTCCGCGGCATAGGCGAGCACGCGCTTGCACTCATTGCTCAACGGCAAATCCACCGAAGTCGAGACTTTCTCCCGAATGGTGGTGTGACCTTCAATCTGCTTGCGAATGGATTCGACCGAGGCGTGCGAGCGCAGGAATCGATTGGTCAGGGCCTTGTCTTCGCGCAGGAGCCCCAGCAGCAGGTGCTCGGTCTCTATATAAGGAGACCCGAACTGGCTTGCTTCGTAGCGCGCAAAGAAGATCACGCGCCTGGCTTTCTCCGTGTAACGTTCAAACATATGCCCTTCCCCCTGAGACTTCCGGCCGAGAAGGCGCGAGCGCCGTCCGACCCTACTGATACCCTGGCCCGTTAATGTTTCTCACTTGCTTCCGGCTCCCCTTAACTGATTCTCTCATTATGCAGTCAAACGGCAGCCAAACCCAAGTACTCCAACGTTCTCATCATGTTACCGAAGGAATCTAGTGAAAGCCCTCCATTGCGCCGATAGCGCATTTCTTGCACTGTGTCTTACTAACCCTTTTTACCGCAACTGCCACTATGAGGGCAACGCCTCCGGCCGAATTTCCTCCACGCGTCCGCGCTCCAGCCGCAACACCCGATGGCAGCGGCGCGCGAACGACAAATTATGCGTTGCAATGAGGGAGGTAAGTTGATGCTCGCGGTGTAAGCGCGCGATCAACGAAAAGACCGCTTCAGCCGTCTGCTGGTCAAGATCGCCGGTAGGCTCATCCGCCAGCAACAGTTTTGGGCCGGTGATGAGCGCCCTGGCCAACGCTACCCGCTGCTGCTCGCCGCCGGAAAGCTCACCCGAGCGATGATGCCCGCGTTGCTCCAGTCCGACTTCGCGCAGCCAGCGCGAAGCTTCCGGAGCCACTTCCGCCCAACTTCGGCCGCGCTGAAGCAGGGGCATGGCCACATTTTCGGCCGCGGTGAATTCCGGCAGCAGATAGTGAAACTGCCAGACGAAGCCCGCATCCCGATTGCGAAATTTTGCCGCCTCGTCCGCCGATAACGAATTCAGCTTCAATTGCGCGCAGTATACGTCACCCGCGGAAGCCTGATCAAGGGCGCTGAGGATGTGCAACAAGGTACTCTTCCCAGCTCCCGATTCGCCAACGATGGCCAGCATTTCGCCTCGCCTCACCTCAAACGATAAATTCTCAAAGAGCAGCAAGTCCGATTCGCCGGACCGGAAAACCTTTTTCAGCCCTACCACCCGGAGCAACGCCTCCGGTTGTTCCTCTAGTCCCCTTAGATGCACGGTGCCTCCATCAGGGTCCATCCTGTGCCGCCCGTAGCCGCCTCAGGCCGGGACTGTAGACGGGTCATCTTCTCACACTTACGAGCGGGCTCCATATGGCACACTCGAACCATATCCAATCGTCTCCTGATTTCGAAAGATTGCCGTACTGAAAACTGTACTCCGGTGTCCCGTTCCCCGGCGGTGATGACTGTCACGTCCGCATACACAGTCTTCTCAATAATTTCTCGACGGCCGCCGAAGGCAGAACATGAGCGACAAGCTTTAGACCTCGACCTTGGCCTCAACGCCGCTGAGATTGCGAAGCGACTCCTCGTAGGGCGCGCGGGCGACGCCGCGTTCGGTGATGATTGCGGCCACGTACTGCGCTGGAGTTACGTCGAACGCTGGATTTTCAATGGAGACGCCGTCGGGCGTCATTTGCTTCCCCGCGATGTGAGTGACTTCCCTGGGATTGCGCTGTTCAATGGGAATCTTGCTGCCATCGGGGCAGGCGAGATCCACGGTGGAGAGTGGAGCCGCAACGTAGAACGGTATTCCATTTTCCTTGGCCAGAACGGCGACGGTGTAGGTGCCGATTTTGTTGGCGACATCGCCGTTGGCGGCGATGCGGTCGGCGCCCACGACGATGGCGCCGATCTTGCCCTGTTTCATCATGGCGCCAGCCATGTTGTCAGAAATGACGGTGGTTGGGATGCCATCTTTCATCAACTCCCAGGCGGTCAGACGCGAACCCTGCAGGAATGGACGGGTTTCATCGGCATAGACGTGAATTTTCTTGCCTTGCTCAACCGCCGCGCGAATCACGCCCAGCGCCGTGCCATAGCCGGCGGTGGCCAGCGCGCCCGCGTTGCAGTGAGTCAGCACTCCGCCGGTGCTCGGCATCAGGGCCGCGCCATGGCGCCCCATAGCCTGGTTGGCGGCGATATCTTCGGCGTGCATGCGCTGCGCTTCTGCAACCATTTCCTGCTTAATCTGCGCGATGGGACGAATGCGCAAGCGCTCAAATTTTTCCTGCATGCGACCGATGGCCCAGAACAAATTCACGGCGGTGGGACGGGTCTGGCCGATGAGGTCGCAGATCTCGTCGAGTTCGCGCTTGAGTTCGCCGACGGTTTCGGCTTTGGAGTTCTTCACCCCGAGCGCAATGCCCATCGCCGCCGCCACGCCGATGGCCGGGGCCCCGCGTACCACCATGGTGCGGATGGCATCGGCGACCTGCTGGTAGGTCTTGCAGGTCAAGTAAGTTTCTTCCGTCGGCAGCTTCGTCTGGTCGATGAAGCGTACGCCCTGATCGGTCCATTCTAGAGTTTGGATCATGGTTTAGTTGCTAATCGTTCGTCTTTAGTCGTCGGTCGTCGGTCGTCGGTCTTTGGTCGTCGGTAATTTGCCGCCCGGTTGGATTAGGCTCGATGCACCGCACACCGGTTCCTGGGCACATTGGTTACTGCCTGACTGCCGCAGATTTCGCAATGGGCGGCGACCGCAAAGATCGCAGGCTCGGTGTCGTCGGTCTGCAGAGTGTGCTCTGCGCGCACTTCGCTCGCCGTGAAGATGGAGACGAACGGCGCCGGCGCTGCAGCTTTTTCCACGCTCGGCCGGCCTCTCGCTTCTTCGCGCTCGACCAGGCACATGGCGCCGACCAGCCGGAATCCGAATTCGCGGGCCGCTTCGATCGCCTGCACGGTCGACGCGCCGGTGGTACAGACGTCGTCAACAATCACCACAGGCGCGCCCTTTTCGCGAAAACCCTCGATCCGTTGCCCCGTCCCGTGCTGCTTCTCCGCCTTGCGCACCAGAAAGCCGTCGAGTTCACCGCCGACTATCGCAACCGCCACCACGATGGGATCGGCGCCCATGGTGAGCCCGCCAATCGCTTTTGCCTTCCATCCCCGCTGCCGAATCTCGTCGGCAAAAACCTCGCCGGTGAGCCGTGCTCCCTTGGCGTCGAGCGTCGTGGTTCGGCAGTCGATGTAGTAATCGCTGGCGCCACCGGAAGAAAGCTTGAACTCCCCCAGCCGGAATGACTTGTGGGCCAGCAGGCGAAGCAGATCCTGGCGTGGGGAAGGCATGAAACTTACCATACCACGGAGAATCGGCCTCGGTGGCGTTGTCAGCCCCGGACGCCGCTTCGAGCCCGCCAGCCGTGATAACCTGAACTTACCCCACAACGATTTTCGAGGTATGAAATTGCAGAGTGCGCCCAAGGTTTTATTCCTCCTTCTTATTACTTTGATTCTGGCAAACCTGAATGGCTCCGGCCTGGTTCCAAGCGCGTTCGCCGAAGGCACGCGCACCTGGGAACAGTCAAAATTTGACGAGCTCACCAAGGGGACGGCGACCGGGGTGGCGATTCTCAGCATGGGCGGACTCGAACTTGCACCCACCTTCAAGAGCCTATATGCCCCCCCTTCCACCTACATCTGGGCGATTGCGGCCGATGATGCCGGCAACCTGTACGTGGCCGCGGGCGCGCCAGCCCGGGTCTACCGCATCACGCCCGCGGGCAGGGCCACGATTATCTTTGAGCCCAAAGAACTTCAGGTTCAAGCCCTGCGGACTGGCCCCGGTGGCGTGATCTATGCCGCTACCGCCCCCGATGGCAAGGTCTACAAGCTGGAACACGCTGACGGCGGCAAAATGGAATCCACACGGCAGCCTTCTTCTCAAAAAGACAAAGACAAAGACAATAAGGGCGATGCCGATAGAGACAGAGATAGAGATAAAGATAAAGGTGACAAGGATGCAGCCAAGCCGAGTGTCGATCCCTCCTGGAGTTCCTCGGTCTACTTCGAGCCCGGCACGAAATATATCTGGGACCTGGCATTGGACAAGCGGGGCAACCTCTACGTGGCCACCGGTGACCACGGCGAAATTTATCGCGTCACTCCCAAGGGCGAGCACTCGGTGTTTTTTAAGAGCGATGAAACTCACATCCGGGTGCTGGCTTTCGATGCCCAGGACAATCTGATTGCCGGCTCCGATGGCAGCGGGTTGATCTACCGGATTTCTCCCTCGGGCGAGGGCTTTGTCCTGTACAGCGCACCCAAAAAAGAGATTACGGCGCTGGCTCTGGATCGCGCGGGCAATATTTATGCCGCGGCAGTAGGCGAAAAGCGCGCCGTGGGAGGATCGAGCGCATCGAATGCGGCTGCCGGACTGATGGCAATGTCATCCGCATCGCCCCTGACCGGCAGTGCGCCACAGGTTCCGGGCATGACGATCGCGAACGCACCCAGCGCTCCCGCGGCGAGTGGGGTCTTTCCATTTCCGGGTGGGGGGTCGGCGAGCGGCTCTGACATCTATCGCATTGCGCCTGACGGTTCTCCGGCGAGAATGTGGTCTTCGCACGAAGATATCGTGTACGCGCTGGCCTTCGATTCGCAGGGGCAGCTTTTGGCCGGCACGGGCAATCGCGGGCACATCTTCGCCATCACTGGGCTGGATGATTTTTCCGATCTGCTGAAAGCGCCAGCTTCGCAGGTGACCGCGTTTGCCAAGGCTCCCGGCGGTGGCCTGTACGCAGCGACCAGCAACCTGGGAAAAATATTTGTGCTGGGCCCTGGTCCTGAAGCTGAGGGTTCGTATGAGAGTGATGTATTTGACGCCAGGATTTTCTCGCGCTGGGGGAGGGCCGAGTTTCGTGGTGCGGGCAGCGTCGATCTCTATGCGCGCAGCGGCAACGTCGACAATCCAGACCGCAACTGGAGCGCGTGGAACAAGATCGATCTGGCGACCAATGCGGAGACCGGAATTCCGGCGGCCCGCTATGCGCAGTGGAAGGCGGTGCTACACTCGGGAGCATCATCACCTCGGGTGGATAGTGTGGCCCTCGACTATCTGCCCAAAAATACCGCACCCGAGATCGACGAAGTCACGGTTCAGATCGGAGTCAGATACCAACCCCCGTCGAAGTCAACCGGCGGCGGCGGGTCGGATTTGAGCGGGTCTCTAGGCAGCCACTTCGACATCTCAACGCCCAGTTCTCACGATCGCGATTCCATTGGGGTAAAGTGGAGCGCGCACGACGATAACGACGACCAACTCGTCTATTCTTTGTACTACCGCGGTGACGGCGACACGCGCTGGCTTCTGCTCAAAGACAATCTCACGGAAAAGGAGTACTCCTTCGACGCCAGCCTTTTGCCCGATGGAGGCTATACCGTGAAGGTGGTTGCCTCCGATGCTCCTTCGCATTCCCCGGGAGAGGCGCTCACTGCGTCCAGGCAGAGCCGGCGCTTCGAAGTGGATACGACTCCGCCGCGCATCGAAAATCTGGCAGCCTCGGTCGAGGGCAAAGCGATTCACATCAGGTTTCGAGCGGCCGATGGTTTTTCTACCATCAAACGCGCGGAATATTCGGTGGACGCCGGAGATTGGAACTACGTGGAGCCGGTTGGCCAACTCTCCGATGCGAAGACTGAAAACTACGATTTCAGTGTTTCGCCGGAAGAGGAAAAAGATGGTTCGGCAACCTTGGAGCATGTGGTCGTGGTGAGAGTTTACGACCGCTACGAGAATATGGGCGCCGCCAAGACACTGATCCGAGCGAAATGATTTCACGGACTCGCGGACGGCTCACTGAATTCCGCCCGGTTTAGCGCACTTCCTCAGCGGCCTCGGCAGCTTCCTGAGAGATGCTCTTCATGGCGCCAAGTTCACCCGCCCGCCGGAGTTGGGGAAATTTCCACGTCCAGAGAGCAATGATTATCAGCGTGCCGATGCCTCCCAGCAGAACCGCGGGAACGGTGCCAAACCATTGCGCCGTCAGTCCCGATTCAAACTGACCGAGTTCGTTCGACGTGCCGATGAAAACCATATCCACGGCCATGACTCGGCCGCGCATTTCATCGGGCGTGCGCAACTGCACTAGCGTCGCGCGGATAATCACGCTGATCATGTCGGCCGCGCCCAGAAAGACAAGCGAGATCAGCGAGAACACCAGGCTGGTCGAGACGCCAAAAATGATGGTGCAGATTCCGAAGCCCGCAACCGCCCAGAGCAGAATAGGGCCGGAGCGCCCGCGCAGCGGCCGGTGCGCGAGGGCGACTGCCATTACGGCAGCGCCCACTCCCGGTGCCGTTCGCAGCAGTCCCAGCCCCCACGGTCCGGTGTGAAGAATCTCGCGGGCGTAGACCGGAAGCAGGGCGACCGCTCCGCCCAGAAGAACCGCGAACAGATCCAAAGAAATCGCGCCCAGAATCAGTTTCTCGCGCCAGATGAAATGCAATCCCGCCAGGATGGTCTTCGCCGTCATCGGCGCTCGCTTGCGCGCTTGAGAGCGGGTTTTAATGCGAAACATGGATAGCAGTGCGCCCATCGCCGTGACCATCGCCGTGGCGTAAACCGCGGACGGCCCGCGAAAAGCCGCATAGAGAATGCCGCCGAGCGACGGTCCAAGAATGGTAGCCGCCTGAAACGTGGTCGCATTCCAGGCCACGGCGTTGGCGAAATGTTCGTCCGGAACCAGTTGCGGCAGAATCGAGCGGCTGGCGGTTCCATTGAAGGAGCGCACCACCCCGAGCAGAATCAGCACGGCGTAGATCGGTCTCACGGAAACCACGCCGCGGAGCGAAATAAAAAGTAGAAGGCCGGAGCACACCGCATATCCCGAATAACATGCGCTCAGCACCTTGCGCCGATCGAACAGGTCCGAGGCATGGCCGGAAACCAGAAACAGCAGAATGCCAGGAAGAAATTGTGCCAGGCCCACCAGGCCAAGATCGAGCGCGCGCTTGCTGATGTCGTAAACCTGCCATCCCACCGCGACGGCCTGCATCTCAACCGCGGCCACAATCAGAAATCGCGCAATCTCAAACAGCACAAAGTCCGGATGCGTAAAGGCAATGCGTCCGGCATTGGAGTCGCGAGGTGCGGGCATGGGATATTCTAATGTGCCACAGCCGCAGTGATTTTCAGGAGCAAGATTTCAGGAGCGCCGTGCGAAGCCGGTAAAATCGAATGATGCTGTCGCAGGTTCGCGCCGTCGCCTGGATTGCTTGCATCGTTTACTCGACGATCCCGGCGTTCTGGCTGCTGATTCATCCGCGAGCGACATTCTGGCGCTCTCGCCGAAGCTCGTCGTACAAGATTCTTCTGCCGGTTTGGATTGCAATGTGGGCGGCCGTGGCCGCGATTACAGCGCCTTGGCGCGGGGTCCTGCTCTACGACAACAACTGGATGTGGATTCCAGCAGCGGTTTTACTCTGCGCGGGTCTGATTCTTTACTGGCTGTCTCACCAGCACTTCAGCCTGGCCCAACTCGGAGGGCTGCCGGAAGTGCTGCCGAGCCACGGCCAGCAGCGCCTGATCACCACCGGCATTCGCGCTCGCGTGCGACATCCCATCTATCTTGCCCACCTCTGCGAGATGCTCGCCTGGAGCACCGGTACCGGGCTCGCCGTCTGCTGGGCTCTGACTGCATTTGCGCTCCTCACCGGCGCGGTCATGATCTCGCTGGAAGATAAAGAACTGGAAGCGCGCTTTGGCGAATCGTATCTGCAATATCAATCGAAGGTGCCCGCTGTGCTGCCCAAGACCAGGCTCAGGCCACTCAATTGATCGGAAGCGAAACCATCTGCGTCGAAATTCTTTTGCCCGAAACGCGCAGGGCAAAGAGCCGGTAGCTATAATCCGACTTGACCGAAAGCTGAAAGTCGATCGTCGGCCAATCTCCGCATGCGTTTTGAACTCTTCATTGCAACTCGTTACCTGCGTGCCAAGCGCCGCCAGGCATTTATCGGCATCATCACCGGCATCTCGATTGTCGGAGTTGCCGCCGGCGTGGCCTCGCTGATCGTCGCCCTCGCCATCAACAACGGTTTTCGGCAGGACTTGCAGGAGCGACTGATCGGATCGACCTCGCACGTCAGCCTGTTACGAGTCGCCGACGATGGCATAAAAGATTGGCCGCCCTTGCTGGCTCGGCTTTCGAAAGAGCCGCACGTCGTTGCCGCGGCGCCGGCGATTTTCGAACAGGTTTTGATTTCGCGGGGGCCGCGCGCCCGGGGGGCCGTGCTCAAAGGAGTGATTCCAGCGGATGAGAGAAAAATCGGCGATCTACTCAGCACAATAAAAGAAGGCTCGGCGGCGGACCTTGAAGAGCCTCCAACAACTGAGCCGGGCTTGTCCAATCCCGGTGCGCCGGCTTCCGCAAACAATGCCACGCCCGAGTCTCCCGATTCCCTCGCCGGAGTTCACGCCCGCGTCGCCGCCATGCCTCCCATCATTCTGGGAACCGATATGGCCGATAATCTCGGCGCCACCATCGGCTCGGTGGTTCTGGTAACCAGCCCGCAGGGCGAACTGACGCCGTTTGGCATGGTGCCGAAGTACAGCCGCTTCCGCGTCGTGGGAATTTTCAACTCGGGCTTTTACGATTACGACTCGTCGTGGGCGTTCACTCGCCTGTCCGACGCTCAGCGTCTGTTCGGCCTGGGCGATCTGATCTCCGTGATCGAGTTCAAAGTCGACGACATTTACCAGGCCGACCAGGTTTCACACGAACTGGAAGACGCCGCGGGCAAAGGCTTCATGGCCACCAACTGGATGGAGCAAAACAAAGCCCTGTTTCACGCGCTGCGTCTCGAACGGTTGGTCACCTTCATCACCATCGGTCTGATCGTCTTCGTGGCCGCGCTGAACATTCTGATTTCCCTGATCATGATGGTCATGGAAAAAACCAAAGACATTGCCGTGCTCATGTCGATGGGAACGCGCCGATCGCAGGTGCGAAATATTTTTATCGCTCAGGGAGTGCTGATCGGCGTAATCGGCACCGCCATCGGACTGCTGCTCGGCTATGGCATTTCTTATGCCGGGGGCCACTATCACATGATTTCGCTTTCGCCCGAGGTCTACTCCATCGACTACGTCCCCTTCGCCCCGCGTTTGATGGATGGCTTTCTGGTTGCCTTGGTAGCCATCGGCGTTTCTTTTATTGCGACCCTCTACCCCTCCTGGTCAGCCGGACGAACGCTCCCCGCCGAAGCCCTCCGCTACGAATAATCATGTCTGGGTTGCCGTACCTTGAGACTTGTCATCCTGAGCGAGGATTTTGCTTCGCGAACGCGAAGCAAAACCGCAGTCGAAGGACCTCTACCCTGCCTGCGCCGTCGCGAACTCCGCAAGGCATTTCCCTAATCGCATTCGCACACTCCGCAAACGGAACTTTCTCCCGCACCCAGTCGTACAATTAATTAGGAAAAAGCAGGTTGATCATGTTCACTTTTCTGCTGTGGTGCATACTCTTCGTCGTCTGCTGGCCGCTGGCTCTGCTGGCGCTCGTCGTCTACCCATTTGTCTGGCTACTGCTGTTGCCCTTCCGCATCGTCGGTGTCGCCGTCCACGGAGTGCTCGAGGTAATCTACCTCGCGATCACACTCCCGTTCCGCCTGCTGGCTGCTCCGTTCCGGCTAGCCAGATGAGCTGCATATTTTTGTGGACGTGTTTTCAACGCTGAGATAGGGGACGAAAAAAGAAACAGCTCTACTTCTGCGCGGCCGTGCTTTAGCACTCCATCACCTTCAACCGCTCACCAACCACTAACCTTGCGTCAGTGGCTCGCTGCACGTCCTCGGGCGTCAACCCCGGAGCAACTTCCTCCAGCACCAACCCCCGCCCCGTGACTCGGATGTACGCCATTTCCGTCACAATCGTATCGACCACGCCAACCCCGGTCAGCGGCAGCGTGCACTTCTTCAAAATCTTCGGAACCCCCTCCCGCGTCGTGTGCTCCATGGCAACCACCACCCGCCGCGCACCCGCCACCAGGTCCATCGCCCCGCCCATACCCTTCACCATTTTTCCGGGAATCATCCAGTTGGCCAGATTTCCTTCCTCATCCACTTCCATCGCTCCCAGCACGCTCAAATCAATATGTGCGCCGCGGATCATGGCAAACGAATCGGCGCTTGAAAAATAAGATGTCCCCGCCATTTCGCTCACCGTTTCTTTCCCGGCATTAATCAGATCGGCGTCTTCCTTTCCCTCGGCGGGATAAGGGCCGATCCCCAGCATCCCGTTTTCTGATTGGAGAATCACTTCCATCCCCGCGGGAACATGATTTGCGATGAGCGTAGGCATCCCAATCCCCAGATTCACATAAAAACCGTCGCGCAGCTCGCGCGCAATCCGGCCCACAATCCGCTCGCGCTTCTCAACATCTTTGCCCGGCTTGTTCATGATCTCTCTATCTCTCTTGAACCTGTCATCCTGAGCGAGGATCGTGCGTCGCGCCAGCGAAGCACAACCGCAGTCGAAGGGCCCTCTTTTCTGCGTACTAGGTACTAGCTGCTGTCAACTGCCCTTCCTCACCGTTCTTTTCTCAATCCTCCGCTCGTACAACTCACCTTGAAAAATCCGCTTTACATAAACCGAAGGCGTATGAATCGCGTCTCCATCCAACTCGCCAGCCTCCACCAACTGCTCAACCTCAGCAATCGTCACCTTGGCCGCCGTAGCCATGATGGGATTGAAATTTCGCGCGGTCTTGCGGTAAACCAGATTTCCCATCCGGTCGCCCTTCCACGCTTTCACAAAGGCAAAGTCCGCCTTCAACGCACGCTCCATCAGGTAGGCGCGCCCATCGAACTCGCGAGTCTCCTTGCCTTCCGCAACCATTGTGCCCACCCCGGTCGGAGTAAAAAACGCGGGAATGCCCGCGCCCGCAGCGCGAATCCGCTCGGAAAAAGTACCCTGCGGCACCAAATCCAGCTCTACTTTTCCCGCGAGCACCATCGATTCCAACAATTTGTTTTCGCCAACGTAGGTGCCGATGTGCCGCCGAAGCTGCCCGGCGGAAAGCAGCAATCCAACTCCGAAGCCATCGACGCCGGCATTGTTGCTAATGGTTGTCAGATTCTTCGAGCCTTTCCGCACCAGAGCCCGAATCAGATTCTCCGGAATGCCGCACAGCCCGAATCCGCCGAGCATGATCGACGATCCATCCACCACATCGCGGATCGCCTCATCGGCATTGGCCACAACCTTGTTCATGGCGTTCGCATTCTAAACGAAGTTTACGGGCGCGGAACCATTGTCGATCTGCGGACGAAAAGAAAATCGTTCTCTGTCTTTTCTTTCCCCACCCGGCCCCGCGATCAACATTCCACAATCTCCCGCCTCTGTAATCCGGCGGGTGTTTTATTCTTTTTTGCCCGGTTCTTCTTCAGCCCGTGCGCCTTCTCGAACTCCTCGGCTAATGCCCGGGTCGAAAGATTTTCGCGGATGTGGGCCAGCCGCTGCTCAACTTTCAGCAGTGCATCTTCGATATTTTTCTGGTTGCTGATCGCGATGTCACGCCACATCGAATATGGACTCGCCGAGATTCGAGTCATCTCCTGCAGCGCGCGTCCCCCCGCGGCGAGCAACGGCGCTTCTTCTCCGAACTCATCCACCAGGGCCGCCGCCAGCGCGGTTGCAATCATCTGCGGCAGGTGGCTGATCCAGGCGCACAGCCGGTCGTGATCCTGAGGCGGAAGCATCGCGATTCGCGCGCCAATCTGGTCAATCCATCCCGCAAATTCGGCGAACAGCCCCGCTTGCAGATTTTGTTCTGGCAGCGGCGTCAAAAACCACACCGCATTCTGGAACAGATCGGCATCCGCGTATTCCACGCCGCTGTTTTCTTTTCCCGCCATCGGATGTCCCGCCAGAAACCGCTTGCCCGCATTCTTCCCAAAGACGCGCAGTGCCTGATCCGCCACCGCCACCTTCGTGCTTCCCACGTCCGTCAGCAAAGTGGTGGGCCGAAGACCGGGACCAAGACGCCCGATCAAGTCGACGATCGCCAGCACCGGCGTTGCCAGCACCACCAACTGGCTTCCGCGAACGGCATCGGCCGGGTCGACAAATCCGTCGTCGATTGCGCCTCGCGTCTTCGCCCGCTGCAGCGCGGATTCCCGGTCGCACCCTAAAATGCGCCCTGCAAAACGGTGCTTGCGCAGGGCCAGCGCGAACGACCCGCCAATCAATCCCGTACCGATAATCGTGATTTGCCGAATCGGCATAAAGAATGGGACGGCTCAAGAATTCGCTGAGTGAAATCGTTCGAACAGCAAGTGCTCCAGGAAATTCAAATACCAACTTATTCAATTATCCGATCTTTCTTCCCACGGCTGGCGCAATCATCCGCAACTCATCCATCAACTTCGCGAACTGCTCCGGAAACAGAGACTGCGCTCCATCGGACCAGGCCTGGTTGGGATCGCAGTGCACTTCAATCAGCAGCGCATCCGCGCCCGCCGCCACCGAGGCCCGCGCCATCGGCGCAACTTTATCGCGCCGGCCCGTGCCGTGGGAAGGATCGGCCGTCATCGGCAGGTGCGACAACTTGTGGATAATCGGTATCGCAGAAATATCCATGGTGTTTCGCGTGTAGGTCTCAAACGTTCGGATACCGCGCTCGCAAAGAATCACTTCATAATTCCCGCCCGCCATAATGTACTCCGCCGACAGCAGCAGTTCTTCCAGGGTCGCGGCAATTCCGCGCTTCACCAGCACAGGCTTGCGAATTTTCCCGAGTTCGCGCAGCAAATTAAAGTTCTGCATGTTGCGCGCCCCCACCTGCAGGACGTCGACATACGGAAGCATCATCGGAATCTGCGAGATCTCCATCACTTCGCTGATCACCAGAAGTTTAAATTTCTCGCCCGCCTCGCGCAGCAATTTCAGCGCATTTTCTCCGTGACCCTGAAAAGAATAAGGCGAGCTTCTCGGCTTAAAAGCCCCGCCCCGCAGTACTTTCGCGCCAGCTTTCGATACCGCCTCCGCCGTGGAAAAAAGCTGCTCTCGCGATTCCACCGAGCACGGCCCCGCCATCACAACCACTTCGTTCCCGCCCACGTCCACTCGATTCGCCAGGCGGACGATGGTCCCTTCCGGACGGAAACTTTTCCCCGCCAGTTTGTAGGGTGAACTGATGCGATGGACTTCCTGAACACCCGGGAACAATTCCAGGTTGCGGATGTCGAAATCGATCCCCGCTCCCACCGCGCCCAGCACGGTTTGCCGCGCCCCGGTCGAACGGTGCACTTCAAAGCCCATCTTCACCAGGTGCTCAATCACCTGCTGAATCTGGCTCTCCTCCGCGATTTCCTGCATCGCCACGATCATAAGAATGTCTCTGCTTCTGGCTTCAACCTTTTAGTCACGCCTTAAATCTAGAGGCGGCTTCAATCGTTTACCTCCGAATCCAACTCGGTTTCCGTTTTCGCAATGTCCTGCTTGGGCACAATTTCTTCCTTCTGAACATTCCGCATGACATCCATGATCCGCTCAAAAATTCTCACCAGATCGCGCCCAGGAAGCGGACCTCGATTGATGTGCTGCACGTTTTCAAACACAATCCGTTCGCGGTCGGGTTCATAAATCGGCATATCCGTATTCCGCTTCAGCCGGCCGATTTCCACCGCGGCCCGAGCCCGTTCGCTCAGCAGTTCCACCAGTCGCTGGTCGAGTTCATCGATTTTCTTTCGCCAATCTGCGATATCCATGAAAAATCAGCTCTCGGCGCTCCCAGCTACTTGACGGATACCAGCTTTCCCACGAACTCTCCCACGGCTGCGGCCTCCCGTCCCGGGTTGCGCTCAATCGTCTCCACAATTGCACTGCCCACCACCACTGCGTCTGCAAACTTCCCGACTTCTTCAAACTGTTGCGCGGTCGAAATTCCGAAGCCCACCGCAACCGGCAAGCGGGTGACGCATCGCAACCTTCGCACCAACGTCCTCGCATCGCTGGCCAGTTGCTGCCGCGCGCCCGTCACCCCGGTGCGCGCTACAGCGTACACGAATCCGCGCGACTCGGTCGCAATCCGCTTCAGGCGCGCATCCGGACTGGTCGGCGCCGCCAGAAAAACCGGCGCCAGGTCGTGCGCCCTCATCGCCTTCACATATTCGCCCGCCTCTTCCACCGGCAGATCGGTCAGCAGCACTCCGTCCACTCCGGCGTGCCGCGCCACCATGCAAAACTTTTCCATCCCCATGCGCAAAATCGGATTCAAGTACGAAAATATAACCAGCCCGGTGGATTGCGCCTGCTGCCGAACGTCAGCCGCCAGGGTCAATACTTGCGCCAGCGACGTTTTCAGCCTCAGAGCTCGCTCGCTCGCCCGCTGAATCACGGGACCATCCGCGACCGGATCGCTGAAGGGCACGCCCAGTTCAATGACGTCCGCGCCCGCGTCGATCGCCGCGAGCACGACCGCTCGCGTGGTCGCGAGGTCTGGGTCTCCGCAGGTTACATACACCACCAGCGCCGGCTTTTTGTAGAACGTCAAAGGCATGTTGTCATTCTGAGCGAAGGTTGTGCTTCGCGAATGCGAAACACAACCGCAGTTGAAGAATCCCTTTCATCAAGCCCAAGCGAGTGGCCAAAACGCCTGCTCAACCACCACTCCAGATTTTCGCGTGTCTACTTGGGAAAACCGTTCTATGCTGATGTTGAGCCTCTATCGATCCAGCTTCAAACTCTGCCGCATAATCCCAATATCCTTGTCCCCGCGCCCGGAAATATTCACGATGACCACATCCGACTTCTTCATTTTCGGCGCACGCTTCAAGAGTTCCGCTACCGCATGCGCTGACTCCAGGGCGGGAATGATTCCCTCGGTGCGTGCCAGCAAAGTCGTTGCCTCCAGCGCCTCTGTATCTGATGCGGGCACGTACTCCGCGCGCCCAGCGTCCCTCAGCGCGGCATGCTCAGGGCCAATCGACGGATAATCCAGGCCAGCTGACACGGAGTGCGTATTCGCGATCTGCCCGAAAGCGTCTTGAAGCACGTATGAATAGGTTCCCTGCAAAACACCCGGCGATCCTCCACGAAACCGCGCCGCATGTTCGCCCAGAGCTTCGCCGCGCCCGCCCGCTTCAACGCCAATCAAGCGAACTTTTTTGTCCTTAATAAACTCGTAAAAAATTCCGATCGCATTCGAGCCTCCGCCCACGCATGCGATCACGGCCCCCGGCAGTTTCCCCTCAGCTTTCAGAATCTGTGCGCGCGCCTCTTGCCCAATCACGCGATGGAAATCCCGAACCATCGTGGGGTAGGGATGCGCCCCAAGAACGCTGCCCAGCAAATAATGCGTGGTGCGCACATTGGTTACCCAGTCGCGCATGGCTTCGTTGATCGCGTCCTTCAGTGTGCGCGATCCTGAGTCCACGCCGCGAACCTCGGCACCCAGCAAGCGCATGCGGAACACATTTAACTCCTGCCGCCGCATGTCCTCGGTGCCCATGTACACAACGCATTCAAAACCGAGCAGCGCGCAAACAGTGGCCGTGGCCACTCCGTGCTGGCCCGCGCCGGTCTCCGCAATCACGCGACGCTTGGCCATGCGCTCGACGAGAAGGCCCTGGCCCAGACAGTTGTTGATCTTGTGGGCGCCGGTGTGCAGCAAATCTTCCCGCTTCAAATAGATCTTCGGCCCACCCAACTGCTGTGTGAGTCGCCGTGCAAACGTGAGCGCCGTTGGACGCCCCGCATAAGTCCGCAGCAATTCGGTCAGTCGCCGCTGAAATTTTGGATCACGCGTCGCCTTCTCGTACTCATGCTCCAATTCCTCCAGCGCCGCCATCAACGTCTCCGGCACATAGCGGCCGCCGTAAATGCCAAATCGCCCGGGCTCCTTCGCGGTATGGAAACCACGCGGCTGTCTCTTCACGCGTTCTTCGCGCAAGGGAGGGAGCTTAACTCTTGTTGTCGTTCCTGGAACCGTCGCCATTTTCTAACTCGTCTTCCGGTCGATTTCCCGCACTGCTTTCACGAACGCCCGCACTTTCTCGGGGTCTTTCTTTCCCGGCCGCGCCTCCACCCCGGAAACAACATCCACGCCCCAGGGTTTCAAAAACTCGACGGCCCATCCTACGTTCGATGGAGTGAGTCCACCCGCCACAATAACCGGGTGGAGTGTTCCGATCGCCTCAACCAGCGGATGTGCCTCTCCCCAAGCAAAGGCCTTGCCAGTTCCACCACGTTCCTCTCGCGTCCCGGAATCGAGCAGGACGCCGGCCAAATTAGGGAAGTCGTGAAAAGTTATGAAGTGGCTATTCTTCCATTTTTGTACAGTTTCAATTGCCGGAAGGCAAAAAAAAGCCTCTCTGTTAACCGCATATTTCGCCGGGTCCTGATATTCGTCTCCATGGAATTGCACCGCCGTGAGGCCTGCACTATCTGCGACCATCGACACTTTCTCGAGAGATTCATTAACAAATACACCGATTCTATCCACTCCCTCGGGCAGCTTCGAACAAATCCCCCGCGCCGCCTCCACCGAAATATTCCGCGGACTCCTCTCATAAAACACAAATCCCACCGCATCCGCCCCGGCCTCAACCGCGGTCAGCGCATCTTCCAAATTCGTCGTCCCGCAAATTTTTATCCACGTCATTTCAGACGGTCACACTGGCAACTAACTCCCGAAGCGCTTCCCCGGGCCGCTCCGCCCGCATCAGTGACTCGCCGATCAAACAGGCTTGGTACCCTGCTGCCCGCAATCGCGCAATATCTTCTCCGGAGCGAATCCCGCTCTCCGCCACCCGCACCACATTTGTTGGAAGCATCGCAGCCAGGCGGAATGCCGTTTCCACATCTACTCTGAACGTCCGCAGATCACGCGTATTCACTCCAATCAAGTCGCAGCCGGCATCCAGCGCTCGGCGCAATTCGTCCTCGTCATGCACTTCGCACAATACGTCCAACGCACGCGCACGCGCGCCGCGTGCGAGTCTCACCAGTTCCGGCTGCGTCAGCGCAGCCACGATCAGCAACACCGCATCGGCCGAATATGCCCGCGCCTCCAGCAGTTGAAATTCGTCCACAATAAAATCCTTGCGCAGGCATGGAATCTTCACCGACGCCGACGCCGTGCGCAAATTGTCCAGCGATCCCTGAAAGAATTCCTCGTCGGTGAGCACGGAAAGCGCGGCTGCCCCCGCCGCTTCCAGTTCCGCAGCCAACTCTTCCACGCGAAACTCCGCCCGGATCAATCCCTTCGATGGCGAGGCTTTTTTCAACTCCGCAATTACCGCCGGGCCCGAGCTGCTCTTCTCCTCGATCCTTTGTCGAAAGCCGCGCGGCACATGCTGTTCCGCACGCTGCTCCAGCTCGCCGGGATTCGCTGCGTGCTTCGCCGCAGCGATTTTTCTGCGAGTGGCGCCGACGATCTGCTCGAGGGAAACAGGCATAACAAGTGCCTGAATTATACGGGAACGAATGAGTTGTGAAGCGCGGGAGGCATCACTGGCAGATGGCTTCGATCTGCTTGTAGGGCTTCTCCGCGTGCTCTGGATATTTGATCTGCTTTACTTGCATCCATTGATCGAGCAGCGTGCCCGCGTCATGCAGCCCCACATCCGGGTCGCTTTCATACGCTGGATCTTTTTCGGCTTCCTCGAGCGTCACCAGCTTGAATCCTTTTTTCTTCAGCAGATCGAGCGCGTCCGGCAGTATCGTGCTACTGAATGCTCCCAGATGCATCAGCAACACGTAGCTGATGTCGTGGCCAAAGATAAGTTTCGACTGCCCGCGGCCGAGATCAAGAAATTCCGAGGCCGTTTCTAAATAGCTTGAGTGCAGCCATGCGATGGATTTTGTATCGTTTTTCGCGACGCACCGGGCATAGGCGCTGTTCCACAAATAGTCTTCCCAATCCAGAGTCACCTGCGCGATTCTGTACCCTCGCGCCTTCAAATAGGCTCGCACCGCGCGGCGCTTTTCAACCGTGTCCCCTTCGTGCAAATACGGATAACGCAGCCAGCGCCAGTTATTGTTGGGATCAAGCAATTCCAGAACCGGTTCGTCTTCGTCGATCTCGCGCTCGAACGCCTCGGCGGTATTCTGTTCCAAGTCCATGTGCGCGTACGTATGGTTGCCGACCGGCTCGATCGCCGCCCACAACTTCAGCGCTTCGGCGCCATCGGGATCTCCTTCCAGCTTCTTGGCATTGACGAATCCATAAACCGGAGGGACGTGCCGTTTTTTTAGGATCGCCAGCACCTTTGCGGCATTTTCCGTTCGAGAAACGCCGGCCGGCAGTGAGCCGTTCAGCGGCAGATCATCCATGGTGATGGCGAGCTTCTGCGCCGAGCACACTCCCGTCACTGCTAAAGAAAACAGAAATAATAAGAGGGCGGCCGTGCAGCCGCTGACATACCCTGGAGTTTTCATGTCAAAAGTGTACTTCACCGCGGGATCAAGAAGAGAACAGTCCAGGAAGGATATCTTTGGTGCCATCGAAGGGACTCGAACCCCCACACCGTTGCCGGTACATGGACCTGAACCATGCGCGTCTGCCAATTCCGCCACGATGGCAATCTTGATTGCAATGCAGCGGCGGCCACCGGGCCGCCGAGTCAGGAAGACTAACTGCTCTATTTTACAGTGCTGCAAAAGCCTGTCAAACGCCCCATGCAGTCACACCCAGCACAAGGGCGAAGGATCAACGTCGACTATCCAAGCTTTGCCGTCATCGAAATCTTTGCGTTGAGCACCTTCGAAACTGGACATCCCTTCTCCGCCGCCTCAGCGTATTTTTGAAACGCGGCTGCATCCGCTCCCGGGACTTTGCCCACTACATCGATGTGGCTCGATGTAATCGTCCAGCCGGAGTCCAGCTTTTCCAGACTCAGGGTCACGTTCGTACTGATGCTCTCCGGACTTAGATTCGCCCCGCCCAATTGCGCCGACAGAGCCATCGAGAAACAAGCAGCGTGTGCTGCGGCAATCAACTCCTCGGGGTTCGTTCCGGGTCCATTTTCAAAACGCGAAGTGAACGAATATTGCGTATCTTTCAACACTCCGCCCGGCGCCGAAATCGTCCCTTTTCCGTCCTTTAATCCACCCTTCCACACTGCGCTTGCCTTGCGTTCCATCGCTTTCTCCTCATCATGAATGGCAATTGAATACGCCCCCATTGTAGACGGAGATTGTCCCGGCTGTCAGAAGGGCTCGCCATGGTCGTCTCCGGTCTTCGCCGGTGAAGGCCGGTATGGCACGGCCCAGATTTGGTAACGGCGTCCGCAAACGTCCAACGGTGACCGCGCCACGAACTTAGCTTGGGCATTGGAAATTTATGTCTGCCCGCCTTCGTCACTGCGTGGAGTGTCCGGAATGCTGCACACGCTATCTGATTGGTTTCAGCCCTTACGGCAACGGTTCGCGCCTGCGGCCGGTCGCATCCGGCGCTGCGGAGGAATACCAGCTGGTTTGTTGGTGCTGCCGCCCGCCGGTATGCAGCCAATGGAAGCGCAGCGAGTTGAAAATGTACGGCGTTTCGAATCGAGGATACGCCCGGGGTTACGGTTCGCCCGAGGAAATTTGGACCTTCAGGCCGACAGTCACAGAGGAGAGAGCTTGAGAATTCATGACTGTCCGGGAAAAGTATGGTGCACACCGTGAGGTTGCGTGACTCTGCGCGAGAAAGCTTATAGGCTGGTGGAGTCAGGAAGACTGTTGTTGTGGAAAGAACGTGAAATCGATTTCCAAGTTGAAGCCGGAGAAACGTTTTTCAGCTTGCGGCAATAAAGTCGCTTCCGTTTTTCATTCGCCATGTCTCAATCCATCGACATTTCAGATGTCGTCAGCAAAGCGGCTACCGCAGCGGGCTTCGAACTGGCAGGCGTCGCCCCGGTAGAGGATGCTCCGGAGCTGGATCATTTTCCCCGCTGGATTGCCGAAGGCCGCGCCGGCGAAATGAAGTATCTGGAAGCGCGCGATGAGCAGGGCCGCCTCAAGCGCGCTTCCGTATCCCATGCCGCTCCTTGGGCGCGAAGCGTGGTAGTGTGCGCCATCAACTACAACACTTCACAGCCGTATTCCACGCAGCTGCAGAATCTTTCCGAGAACAAGCATTCCGAGAACAATCATTCCAAGGGCTCGCCCGGCCGCGGCTGGATCTCGCGTTACGCCTGGAGCCAGCAGGACTATCACGATTCGGTGATGCGGCGCCGGCGGCAGGTGGAAGCTGCAATGAAAAGCGCCTTCGGCAGCCGCGGCAACCTCATCTCCCGCTGTTACGTCGATACCGGTCCCATCATCGAGCGCGTGGCCGCAAAGTACGCCGGCATTGGCTGGATCGGAAAAAATACTTGCATCATCAACCAGAAGCTCGGGTCCTGGTTCTTCCTGGGCGTGATTCTTACCTCGCTCGATCTCGATTCTGATCGCAAATCAATTCTGCCCGCGCCCGATCGCTGCGGCACTTGCACCCGCTGCATTGACGCCTGCCCCACCGACGCTCTCACCGCGCCCTATCGGCTGGATTCGAATCTATGCATTTCCTATCTCACCATCGAAAAACGCGGCGCGATTCCTGCAGACGATGATCTTCGCTCCGGGATGGGGCGCCACGTCTTCGGCTGCGACATCTGTCAGGATGTCTGCCCCTGGAACCGGAAAGCGCCGGCCACGAGTGCCCCTGACTTCCAGCCCCGCGCCGGATTGGTGAATCCACCGCTCGAATGGCTGGCGGAGATGAGCGAAGAAGAATTCCGCCAAACCTTTCGGGGCTCGCCGGTCCGCCGCACCAAACGCTCCGGCTTGCGCCGGAATGCGGTCATCGCCATGGGCAACAGCGGCGACAGAAAATTCCTTCCGCTGCTAAACCGGTTGACATCGGACGAAGACGAAGTTGTGCGCGAGAGTGCTGCCTGGGCGCTCGAGAAGTTCACTCCAATCCAGGCCAAGGGCCAGAAAGTCTGACGGGTTAATTCTCGACTCCCAGCCAGCCGCGATCAGAGCCTCGCGCTCTCGCTAGCCGCCCACCTGCTGGATGCACTCTTCAAGAACGTTCAGAGCAACGTCCGCCTCGTCTTTCGTGACCACCAGCGGCGGGCATATCCGGATCGAACTCGGCCCACAGCCCAAAAACAGCACGCCCTTCTCGAACGCCTTCTCGACAATCAAGTCGCGCTCGGCGGCGCCGTATTCTTTGGTCGCCTTGTCCTTCACAATATCGACTCCAATCATCAATCCGCGGCCGCGCACGTCGCCCACCAGCTTCAGCTTCGTGGGCCAGTTGGCCATGCGCTTCATCATGTGCGCACCCACTTCGGTGGAGTTCTCCAGCAGATTTTCTTTCTCAATCACGTCGAGCGTGGCCATCGCCGCGGCGATGCACACTGGATTGCCGCCAAAGGTTGAAGCATGCGAACCCGGCACCCAATCCATGATCTCCGACCTCGTCATCGTAATGCCCAGCGGCATGCCCGATGCAATGCCCTTCGCCATACAAACCATATCCGGCTCCACGCCCGTGTACTCAACCGCCCACCACTTGCCCGTGCGCCCAATGCCACTCTGCACTTCATCCACCACCAGCAGGATCCCGTGGCGATCACAAATCCGGCGCAACTCCTGCATGAACACACTCGGCGCAACCACGTACCCGCCTTCGCCCTGCACCGGCTCCACAAAGATCGCCGCCACTTCCTCGGGAGGCAGCGTCGTCTTGAACAGTTTTTCTTCGATGAAGCGCGCGCAACTTAGAGCGAAGGCGTCAGGATCCTGCGCGCCATCCTTGCGTCCGCGATAAACGTCCGGATAATTAATGTGGGTCACGCCGGGAACGAACGGTGCGAAGCGGCGATGTTGCTGCGGCTTCGACGCCGTAAGTGATACCGCGCCCATGGTGCGTCCATGGAACGCGCCGAAGAACGCAATAATGTTCTGCCGCTTGGTATGGTAGCGCGCCAGTTTGAGCGCGCACTCAATGGCCTCCGCGCCCGAGTTGCCGTAATAAATCTTGTGCGGGCCGGGCATGGGCGCGATCTTTGATAGCCGCTCCGCCAGTTGCACCATGCTCTCGTAATAAAAATCGGTGCCTGACATGTGAATCAATTCGCCCGCCTGTTTCTGCATGGCCGCCACCACATGAGGATGGCAGTGTCCAGTCGAGACCACGGCAATGCCGGCCGAGAAATCGTAAAACTCGTTACCGTCCACATCAGTCACCACAATGCCCCGTCCGCTCTTCGCCACCAGCGGATAGGAACGCGTGTACGAAGGCGAAATGTATTTCTCGTCGCCCGCCAGAACGCGCTTGGCGTTTGGTCCGGGCAGGGCAGTCTTAAGCTTCGGTCCCTTGGTGGTGACTCCGTTCGCGGCAGCCTTCTTGGAGACAGCCGCAGTCTCAGTCATAGTTTTCGTGGTCATCTAATCCTCCGGGAAACTCGTTGGTGTTCGTCGATAATGGTTCGTCGCTGATCGTGGTCATGCCCACGCGGAAAGCACGGGAGCCACGGAATCGACTGAAATCTGGGAGGATTAAAAACTAGTCACTACCGAAGAGGCTGGGACGCAAGCGAGACGGCAGATTCGCCCGATAGCGCCGCGGACACACCAGGCAGTGCAGCCAGCACTCGGGCAGATGCGAATTCGGCTGATTCGAATTGGAAATATTCTGCAGCATCGCGAGCCGTCGCCATCACTAAGCCATTATAGCTTGCGGCAGCGCGCAGCGTAACCCCCAAAGGCACTTAGACCTCCGTAATCAGGTCCTATTACGACCATGTCTCCGTAACCAGTCACAAAGTGAAACGGCGGCTCGTCAAACCTTTGACTTCCAGCAGCTTGCGCCGTAGCATGGCTGCACCCAGCGGCGGGGCGCATCTCCTTTGATCGATCAGACTATCTCTCATTACCGGATCCTCCAAAAGCTCGGCGGCGGCGGCATGGGCGTGGTCTACAAAGCCGAAGACACTCGCCTGGGTCGCTTTGTCGCTCTCAAGTTTTTGCCCGACGATCTGGCCCAGGATCGTCAGGCGCTCGAACGCTTTCGCCGCGAAGCCAAAGCGGCCTCCGCCCTCAATCATCCCAATATCTGCACCATCTACGACATCGGCGAAGAAGATGGCCGCACGTATCTGGTCATGGAATTTCTTGACGGGTCAACCCTCAAGCACCAGATCGGCGCCCGCGCCATGGAGGTGGAAACCATCCTCGCCCTGGGCATCGAAATCGCCGATGCGCTTGACGCTGCTCATGCCGAAGGCATCGTGCATCGCGACATCAAGCCAGCAAATATTTTCGTGACCAAGCGCGGCCACGCCAAAATACTCGACTTCGGCCTGGCTAAGGTAAAAGCGAATCCCGCCTCGCCCACCCCGACGGTCGACGTTACCGCCCCAACCGCCGTTGCCGTCGAAGAACACCTCACCAGCCCCGGCTCGACCCTGGGCACGGTTGCCTACATGTCTCCGGAACAGGCCAAAGGCAAAGATCTCGATTCGCGAACCGATCTGTTTTCCTTCGGCGTCGTCCTCTATGAAATGTCCACCGGCACGCTGCCCTTCCGCGGAGAAACCTCCGCGCTGATTTTTCAGGCAATTCTCGATCGTGCTCCGCTCTCGCCCATCCGTCTGAATCCAGACCTGCCGCCGAAGCTCGAAGACATCATCAACAAAGCGGTCGAGAAGGATCGCAACCTTCGTTACCAGCATGCGTCCGATATTCGCGCCGACCTGCAACGGCTGAAGCGCGATACCGAAAGTGGACGCGCCGTCGCAGCCCACTCCGATTCTCATCCGGCTGTTGCAATTGCTATCGAAGCGCAGCATTCCGCCCCCAGCATGCAACCATCCGGCTCTCAACGTGCTGTCTCGGTCTCCGTACCGGTTGCGTCGACACCGTCAAGCGCTGTGTCGGTCGCGCAGCCGAGTGCGGCGGCCGGGAAAAAATCCTGGAAGATGCTGCTTCCAATCGCCGTGATCGTTGTCGCCGCAATTGCCGGAGGCCTCTACCTGCGCTCGCGAAACTCCGCCAAGCTGACGGAAAAAGATAGCGTGCTGCTCGCCGACTTCGTCAACACCACCGGCGATCCGGTTTTCGATGGCACGTTGAAGCAGGCGCTGGCAGTGCAACTGGAGCAGTCTCCTTATCTGAATATTGTTCCCGAATCCAAAATTCGCGAAGCCCTGCGCTACATGGGCCGTTCCCCCGATGAGCGCGTCACCAATGAAGTGGCGCGAGAAATCTGCGTACGACAGGGCATAAAGGCTATGCTCACCGGGACCATCGCCAGTCTGGGCGATCACTACGTGGTCACCCTCATTGCCGTCAACGGCCACACCGGCGACACATTGGCGCGCGAGCAGGAGGAAGCCAGCAGCAAAGAGCAGGTACTGAAAAGCCTCGACAAGGCCGCCTCCAATCTTCGGCAGAAAATGGGCGAATCGCTGGCCTCGGTGCAACAATTTGCCACTCCTCTGGAGCAGGCGACGACGTCATCTCTGGAGGCGCTGCAAGCCTATAGCCTGGGCCAGAGCGACCATCTGAAGGCTGACGACGAGGCCGCCATTCCTCAACTGAAGCGCGCGGTGGAATTGGATCCCAATTTTGCCGTGGCATACGCCACCTTAGGGGTGGCGTATGGCAATGAGGCGCGAACCGTAGAGAGCGACAAGGCGCTGAGAAAAGCGAACGAACTGTTAGATCGGGCGAGCGAGCGGGAAAAGCTTTACATCCAGGCGCACTACAACGATCAAGTCACCATGGACGAAGAGAAGGCGCTGACGATTTTTGCGGAATGGATACAAATTTACCCACGGGACGACACCCCCTATGATGACGCGGCTCTCGCTTACCAGCAACTCGGACAATTCGAAAAAGCAGTCGAGATGTCCAGCCAGGCTTTGCGCCTCGACCCGCACGACCGCTACGCTTCCGCCAACCTGGCCGGCGCCTACGAGGGCCTGAACCGCTTCGATGAGGCAAAAGCTGTTGCTGAACAGGCGGTAGCGCAGAAAACGGATTCGATTACCGCACACTTTGTACTGCTCGATCTCGCGTACGAGCGCGGCGACCGCGCGGCTTACGAACGAGAAGTGGAACAGGCCAAGGACAGGCCTGATGGGATGTTCCTTATTTTCTTCAATGCGGGCTGGCAGAGTTCCCTGGGGAAGATCAAGGCTGCACAACCGTTATGGGAGCAGGCGCGCCAGATGGCCTTAAGCGTGGGCTCCAAGGATTTCGCTGGGAATCTTTTGGCGGTAGAAGCTGCGAACGACGCGCTGGTCGGGTATCAGGCAGATGCCAGGCAGAAGGCTTCGCAAGCCCTTGATCTTGGCAAAGACTTCGATACGCGGGTGGCAGCGCAGTCAGCTCTGGCGCTCAGCGGTGAACAAGCTAAATCCGAAGCCCTGCTGACCAGTCTTGATCGCGACTACCCGGATAACCAATATCTTAAGACGATCGCGTTGCCTTTGGCGCATGCCACTCAGCAACTGCAAACCAATAAACTGGCGGAAGCGCTCGTCACACTTGAAGCTGTCCGGCCTTACGAATTCGGGACCGGGCCTCATGCCGCTGGAGCAACTCCGGTTGTTCTGCGAGGCCTCACTTATCTGAAGATGCGCGATGGAGTGAAAGCGGCCGCCGAATTTCAGCGCGTGCTCGATCATCGCGGCGCTACGGGATTTGACATCAACTATCCTTTGTCGCGCCTGAACCTGGCTCGCGCCTACGTGGTTCAGGGCGACACCGCAAAAGCCAGAACTGCCTATCAGGATTTTTTCGCTATGTGGAAGGATGCCGATCCCGGGATCCCGGTGCTGCAGCAGGCGCACGCTGAATATGAAAAGTTGAAATAGGCGCGGTTGAAACCACCGCTGAAACCCAAATAAAATTTCCAATCCAAATCTCCCCATATCTCGTCTGATATCTTTTAACGTTCCCCAACTTCTTCGCCATGCCTTCTCCGCAGTCTCCAAGCCGGTGGTCGGTCATCCTTGCTTTCGGGTTGGTCTACCTGTTCTGGGGCTCGACTTACCTGGCGATCGACCTCGCGGTGCAAAGCATTCCTCCGGCGCTGATGTGTGCCGTGCGCTTTTCGATCGCTGGCATCGTGATGCTGGTAGTGTGCGCGGCCACAGGCCGCAGGATCTGGTATTCCGCGAAACAGATCGCGCTGGCGGCGGTGGTCGGCATTCTTCTGCTGATGGGCGGCAACCTCACCCTGGCGTGGGCCGAACTCTCAGTCCCCACCGGTCTGGCGGCTCTGATTATCGCCATCACACCGTTGTGGTTTCTGGTGCTCGATTCATTGCTGCTCGGCCGCCATCGTATTGCATGGCGTGGCAAAGCCGGGCTGGCGCTGGGTGTCGTAGGACTATTCGTATTGTTCTGGCCTCAATTGCACTCGACTTCGGCCATGGGCCGGCGTGAATTCCACTCCTGTCTCGCGCTGCTTGGCGGATCGTTTTCCTGGGCGCTGGGCTCGGTGCTCTCGAAGCGCTGGCAGTCTGGCATGGACAGCTTCAGCGCCACCGCGTGGCAAGTGACCGCAGCCGGTGCTGCGAATTTTCTTTTCGCCCTGGCGCTAGGAGATTTCTCCCAGGCTGTCTGGACTCCCCGCGGGCTGGGCGCCATTCTCTACCTGGTGGTCTGCGGATCGTGGATCGGCTACACCGCTTACATTTTTCTGCTGAAGCATGTTCCCACATCGAAAGTGTCGACCTATGCCTACGTAAATCCCGTGGTCGCAGTTTTTCTCGGCTGGCTGATTCTGCACGAGCGAGTGGACCGCTTCATCTTCATGGGCAGCGTGGTTGTGATTTTGTCGGTGATTCTGGTGACCAGCGCGAAAATAAAAGAGAAAGCCTTGCCCCAGGAAGTTCCGCTCGCCGAGACTGGTTAGCCGCTTCAGGATTGCAGTCGCAGAACCTACCGCAAGAAATCTCCAACTATTTTGCCGCCTCTTCGTCTTCCTGTTCTTCACTTTCGTTTACCAGATCCACAATATGGCCGCGGATGGCGAAGGTTTGCTTCGCAGCTCCCGCAGCCTCGAAGCTGACCCGGGCCGGCGCTCGTTGCCACCCCGGAACGGCGCAGGCGGAGCCGGCCGCCGCATCCTTTCCTTCATCGGCCTTTTCTCCGCCGGCGCTTGCGCCCTCGATAAGTTTCTTCAGCACCGGCTTGCGTTGCCCGAGCTGTGTCACCATGGCATACACTTTCTTGCCGTCTTCCGAGATTCCGCAATACGCCGCATAATCGCGATACCAGCTGGCGGCAGAATACAAGGCGTCGAACTCAGGCAGATGGACGGCTGAAATACGGCCGGTGACCCGGTCGATCAGCATCCATCCCCCGCGTTGCCACTGCCAATGCGGCGGCGCGGCCGATTCCTGCGGAAGGCTGTCGTTCACGCGAAAGGCTCGCCGCACCACGAATATTCTTTCGGTAACATCGTGAACCCCTCCGAAAACAAATTCCTTGATCCGGGTATCGACCAGCAGCGGACGGACTCTCAGCGTGATTGGCTTGTCATCCCCTATGCCCGCGCCGGAATCGAGCGAGGCCTGAACCGTCATCCATTTTCCGAACGTGATGCTGTGCCCTTTGGAAGCCGCGCCCAGTGCATTCGCCGGCATCAACACAAGCAACAGCAACAACGCTGGCCAAGGCAGAAATTGCAATCGGCGGAGCATGGCCGAGGTTAAGCAGCAAACGCGCCGGCGTGCAAGGTTAGAAATCACAAATAGCACGCTCTTTCATCACTCTAAGTTCCGAAATGGAACTGCCAACGTGTCGACGTCTGATTCGTCGATCGCCGAATTTCATCGGCGAGGGCACCGGTCGCGAGATTGCAGTAAAATCAAAGATAGAGTGTGATGAGTTTTCCCCACGATCCCCGTCCCGGTGCAACGTCTCAGGTATGGTCAACTCCAAAGCCGGAAGCGGGTTCCGACAGGTTCAACGGCAGTTTGTGGCTGGCGCGGCGCCCGCCGCGAATTCTGGTGGTGGATGATCAACCCTCCATTGCCGGACTGATGAGCCAGTTGCTCACCATGAGCGGCTATGAAGTCGTAACCGCCGCCGACGCGCAACAGGCCGAGGCTGAAGTCCGGCGTCAGGCGCCAGACCTGATTCTTTCCGATGTGCGCATGCCGGGAAAATCGGGCTACGAATTTTGCCAGGATCTTAAGGGCGATCCGGCAACCCGGCTGATTCCTTTCGTTTTGATCACCGGCTTGAGCGACAGCTCCGACAAAGTGCGCGGAATCGAAGCCGGCGCCGATGATTTTCTCAACAAGCCGGTTCTGGCTGAAGAGTTGAAAGCGCGTGTCAAGTCTCTGTTGCGCGTGAAGGAATTTACCGACGAGCTGGAAACTGCCGATTCCGTTCTATGCACTCTCGGCCTGATCGTCGAAGGCCGTGACCCTTATACCGAAGGGCACTGCGAGCGCCTGGCAGCGCGTGCCGCCGAGCTCGGCCAGCATCTGGGTCTGGATGGGGATTCGATTCTCGCGCTGCGCCGCGGCGGATATTTGCATGACTTGGGCAAAATCGCCGTGCCCGACGGCATCTTGAAAAAAGGCAGCGACCTGACTATTCCCGAGTGGGGGATCATGAAGCTGCACCCCATCACCGGGGAAAATATCTGCAAACCACTGAAGTCCTTGCGTCCCGTTCTGCCCATCATCCGCCATCATCATGAGCATGCCGATGGATCGGGCTATCCTGACGGGTTAAAGGCAGGCGAGATTCCCCTTCTGCCAAGGGTTTTGCAGGTTGTGGATGTCTACGATGCCCTGCGCACCGCTCGCCCTTACAAACCGGCTCTGGCCCACGATCAGGCCGCTCAAACCATGCGCGAGGAAGCCCGCCAGGGTTTGTGGGATGCCGAACTGGTCAACGAATTTTTCAGCATGCTTATCGGCCAGCGCAGCGCCGCCTAAGAAGGCTTTCCCATACCTCCGGCACTCCTGCCGACGTACAATAGCGAAGCCATTTTTTCAGGCAACGGCTCTCCGCATCAAGACATCTTAAGCATTCTCGACCGCCGCGGATGCCGTTCCTGCACGGTCGATCATTGAAGAAAATGACCTATAGCATCGTCATCCCGGCCTACAACGAAGGTGCGCGCCTGACCCCCACTCTGGAAAAAGTGCTGGCCTATATCCGCCAACAGGGCTGGGATGCGGAAGTGATCGTGGTTGACGATGGCTCGCGCGACCATACGGCCGACATCGTTCGCTCCTTTGCCGAAAAGGATCCCATGGTGCAGTTGGTGCAAAATCCGGGCAATCACGGCAAAGGGTACAGCGTGCGTCACGGCATGTTGAAGGCTCGCGGCGAAGTGATCGTGTTCAGCGACGCCGATCTCTCGTCGCCCATCGAAGAGATGCCGAAGTTATTGCAGGCGCTGGCCGCCGGAGCCGACATCGCCATAGGCTCGCGCTGGCTGCGCGCGGAGCTGCAGACCACCCGCCAATCGCTTCACCGTCAGTTATTCGGAAGAATCTTCAACGCGCTGAACCGGATCATCCTGGGCCTGCGATTTAAAGATACGCAATGCGGCTTTAAAGCCTTTACCCGCCGCGCCGCGCATACCATTCTGCCCTTGCAGCGAATCGAGCGCTGGGGCTTCGACCCGGAGATTCTGTTTCTCGCCCGCAAGTTCGGATTTCGCGTGCAAGAAGTGCCGGTGCGCTGGGGACATGTGGGTGGAACCCGCATCAATCCTTTGCTGGATGGAGCCCGCATGTTTCAGGAGATGCTGCACATCCGCTGGAACGATATTGAGGGCAAATACAACGGCGGCTCCGTTGTAGCCGCGCAGCCGGTGGAGACGCTCCCCGAAGGCCCCGCACCCAGAATTTGAGCAGTCTCGGCGCGGCGATCACGCCGTCTTTCGTTTTGCCATCACAGCCAATTCCTTGACCGCTTCAACCACCTGCCGTCCCATCTCTGAGGTTGCCGTTGCCTTCTGTTCGCCTCTGGCCAGGTCGGCCGTGCGCGAGCCCGAATTCAACACTTTGCTGACCGCGCCCTCGATGCATTCCGCTTCGCGTTCGAGTTGAAACGAGTGACGCAGCAGTAAGGCTGCGGAAAGAATCGCGCCCAAAGGATTCGCCATCCCCTTTCCCGCGATGTCGGGGGCCGAGCCGTGTACCGGTTCGTATACGCCGACCGGCCCGCCGATGCTGGCCGAAGCCAGTAGTCCGAGCGAGCCCACCACTCCTCCCGCCTGATCGGAAAGAATGTCGCCAAACATATTTTCCGTAAGCATCACGTCGAAACCCCTGGGACGCTGCACCAGCGACATCGCCGCCGAATCCACGTACATGTGCGAAAGCTGCACCGCTGGATAATCTTTGGCGCAGCGCGTCACCACTTCGCGCCACAAGCGCGAACACTCAAGAACATTGGCCTTGTCGACGGAAAGAACTTTCTGTCGCCGCTTCTTAGCCAGATCGAAAGCAACGCGAGCGATGCGCTCGATCGCCGGTTCGCCGTAAGTCATGGTATTCGTAGCGATCCGGTTGCCGCCGTCGCCAGCAATCGAGCGCGGTTCGCCAAAATAAAGCCCTCCCAGCAGCTCCCGCACAATCATGATATCGGTGCCGCGCACCAGATCGGAGCGCAGTGGCGAACAATCTTCCAGCGCCGGAAAGCATACAGCCGGCCGCAGGTTGGCATAAGCGCCCAGCTCACGCCGCAGCCGCAGCAGCCCGGCCTCCGGACGGAGATGGTTGGGATAGTGATCGAATGCCGGACTTCCTACCGCGCCCAGCAACACTGCGGAGGCCGAAAGGCAAGCCTGAATGGTATCGGCCGGCAGCGGATCATTCACCGCCGTCAGCGCCGCGCCGCCGATGTGCTTGCGTTGCAGTTGCAGTTGATGCCCGAAGCCGTCGGCCACGGTCTGCAGAACCAGTACCGCCTGCTCGGTGACTTCCGGACCAATCCCGTCGCCGGGAAGAATGCACAGGTTTAGCAGCATGAGGGAATTAGTCTAATGGAAACCGCTTCTTCGCGGTGGCTACACGCCCCACAGATAATCTTCCTGATCGGGATGGTGTTCGATGGGGATGGGCAGCGGAACGCCGAAAGCCTTGCTTGGCGCCGCCATCGGAAACGGCTTGGGCACTTCCACGTTCGCCGCGCCCCCCGCCGCCCCGGCTGCCACCGCCGTTGAAAGCGGCTCGAACAGCGGAGTCGCTGAGGACGCCGGCTTGTGGGTATCACGAATCAACTCCAGCAGGTGATGATCCTCAACGTGTTTGATCTTGTCCGCGAGCCGCACGAAGCGCCGGTAAATGTCATCGAGCGCCCGCCGGTCAAACTGGTAGCCGAGTTGTTCACAGCGAATGGCCAGCGCATGCCGGCCAGAGTGCTTGCCCAGCACCAACCGGGAATCAGGTACACCCACCGATTGTGGCGTCATGATCTCGTAGGTCAACGGATTTTTTAGCACGCCATCCTGATGAATGCCGGCTTCATGCGCGAATGCGTTACGCCCGGTTATGGCCTTATTCGGCTGCACCGGGACGCCCGTAATTTCGCTCAGCATCTGGCTGGCGGCAAACAGGTGCTCGCCCGCGATCGCGGTGTCGTAGGGATAGCAATCGCGACGAACCCGCATGGCCATCACAATCTCTTCCAGCGCCGCATTGCCGGCGCGTTCGCCAATTCCGTTGATCGTGCATTCCACCTGGCGTGCCCCAGCGGCAATCGCAGCCATGGTATTGGCCACAGCCATCCCAAGATCATTGTGGCAATGGGCGGAGATGGTAACTTTCTCAATCCCCTTCACCCGGCGGCGAATGGTCGCGATCAGTTCGCCGAACTCGGAAGGCACGGTGTAACCCACCGTATCCGGGATATTCAACGTGGTCGCGCCCGCCTCAATTACCGCGTCGAGCACCCGGCAAAGAAATTCGGGATCTGTCCGCGTAGCGTCTTCCGGTGAAAATTCAACGTCATCGCACAGCGACTTGGCGAAGGCGATCGATTCGCGCGCCTGCGCCAGGCACTCCTCGCGCGTAATCCGCAGCTTGTGCGTCAGGTGAATGTCCGAAGTGGCAAGAAACACGTGAATACGCGGCCGCGCAGCTCCCCGCAAAGCTTCCCAGGCGCACTCGATATCAGGCCGGCAGGCCCGCGCCAGCCCCGCAATGATAGGCCGCCGCACGACCGCCGCAATGGCCTTGACCGCTTCAAAATCGCCATCGGAAGCAATCGGGAACCCAGCCTCAATCACGTCAACCCCAAGCCGGTCGAGCTGGTGCGCCAGTCGTAACTTTTCCTGGTGATTCATGCTGCAGCCCGGCGACTGTTCTCCGTCGCGCAAGGTGGTATCAAAAACCGTAATGAGGACCTGCTCGGTGGCCATTCGTCTTCCTTCTATCTATAAAGTTCTATCGGCTTAAGTCGCTTTGTGGTCTATGGTACGAGCCTGGCAGTATGAAGCAAAACTTATAATTCTTCATCGATCATTAGCTAATCTTCTATGATAAGATTTTCTTATATATTCTTCAGTTATATAAGCATCAAAGGCAGGATGGCATGGAACTCTCGCAGCTCGAAGTCTTTTTGGCCGTCGCCCGCGAGCACCGCTTCTCTCGTGCCGCGGAAAAACTTTATCGCACCCAGTCGGCCGTGAGTCAGACCATCCGCAAGCTGGAGGATGAACTGGGCGAATCCCTCTTCGACCGTTCTTCCCGCGAAGGAGTGCTCACCGACGCCGGGCGAGTACTCTTCGAATACGCTGAAAAGCTGCTGAACCTGCGCCACGACGCACACGAGTCGTTGTCGGAATTACGCGAGCTGCAGAAGGGCAAACTGGTAATCGCAGCCAACGAATTTACCGCTCTCTATCTCCTGCCAGTGCTAGCCGAGTTCCGCCGCCTGCATCCCATGATCAAGATCACGGTGCAGCGGGCATTGGGCAGCCGCATTCCTGACGATGTGTTGCGCCACGGCGCGGAGCTGGGCGTGCTGTCCTACAAGCCGGAGGAATCGGGCCTGCACGCAGTGGTCGCCTACCTTGACGAACTGGTGCTGGTGGTGCCGCCCAAACATCCTCTGGCGTCGGCGCCCGAGGTCAGCATCCGCCAGCTGGGTGCGGAATCATTTGTCGCCCACATTGTTTCGTCTCCCTATCGCGACAAGGTTCTGCAAACCTTCCAGCGCCACAAAACCCCGCTGCACATGGACCTGGAACTTCCCACCCTGCAGGCCATCAAGCAGTTTGTCGCTCTCGGAAGCGGGGTAGCCCTGATGCCGGAAATCAGCGTGCAAACCGAAATCGCCCGCGGCGAACTGGTCCGGATTCCCGTGCGCGAGCTGCGCGTGCAGCGCAAATTGCGTTTGATCTACCGCAAAGAAGCTGGCCTGTCGCACGCGGCCAGGGCATTTCTAAAAGTGGCCGAAGCGTTCGCAGCCGAACGCGCAGGCCGCTACCGCTTTCAACGCGAAAGCTAGCGGCGGCGGCAAAGCAACTCCCAACTTCCGCCGCCCTTCTGTTCACAAGTTTTTCCGGTATAAAATCAAGCCGCGCGAATCAACAGTCCGCGCACGCTTCCGCGGGCTCGAAGGCCGCCAAAGCATCGCCCACGCTGGGGTGGATTTCCAGAATCGAATCTACGTTCGTCAGACCCAGCAACTCACGAACCAGCGGGCTGGGGCTGGCATATTTCATTTCTACATTCTGGGATTGCGCCTGGGTGTGCAGAAACACCAGTTCGCCGATGCCCGCGCTGTCGATAGAACTGACTTCGCTTAAATCGAGCAGCACCTTACCGCCATGCGCCAGCAATTCTCCGACCAGGCGCGAAAGGGCTGCCGCCTCGTCACGATAGACGATCCGGCCATGGCAGTGAACGATGATGACATTGCCGTAATTCCGAGTTT
Organism: uncultured Acidobacteriota bacterium; assembly: GCA_963756015.1. Taxonomy (GTDB): domain Bacteria; phylum Acidobacteriota; class Terriglobia; order Terriglobales; family Acidobacteriaceae; genus Sulfotelmatobacter. The sequence continues at coordinate 2,609,300 of CAVWMB010000006.1, read as the reverse complement.
CCAGACTGAGTTTCAACTTCGACTCCTTGGGTGGTACTCCGAGAGCAGCCAGAGGATGCGGCTGCAACCATGTTTGCCAGTATGTTTGCCAATACGCTTGTGTGGATTGCATGCTAATAGATAGACGCTCTCGAATGGGTTTTGGAATCGTAAAAACAACGTAAATTTTTAGTCATGAGTGCCACTCCTGCACCGGACAATTTTGGGCCGGCCGGGCATCTTGCTCCTCCGTTACCCTGCATCTAACGAACTTCATCACAACGAGTTGCGCGCATTCAGGTAGAATTTGCTGCTGGCATAATTGCCAGGGAGGACTCATTTTCGTGTCGAAAACCGCAGCCGTGGTTCTGGCTTTGCTTACCTTCACTCTGTTTCCCGCCGTATCGAAGGCCCAATTGATCCAGAGCGGAAACGTTTATGCCGGAGTGGCTTACGCCGATTCGGTCGATGTGGTGAACCGCCTCACCTTTCGTGGTTTCGATGGATCGGTGGAGGTAAAGCCCTCGCTCCGCTTTTCTTACCTCGGTGTCGTCCTCGATGGCAGCGGCCTTTACCGCACCAACGTCGTGCAATATAACCTTGTGCTCGGACCGCGTATTTCCAAAAACTACGGCAAGTGGCGCCTGTTCGTGCACGCCACCGGCGGCGTCCAGCTCACCACCACCGGCGGAGAGAAATTCAGTCCCGTCATCGCCGATGTCGGCGCCGGAGCAGATCATAAAATTCCTTTTAAAAACTTTTCCTGGCGGTTTCAGATCGACGTCATCCATAGCCATTTGCTCAGTGCCAATCAAAACGACGTCCGGGGCTCGACCGGCCTGGTCTGGCGCTTTTGAGCAGAACCGCTGCTATGCCCCGGTTCCGTTGGCGTCCAGCGCCGCGCTTCGCTTTCGCAAAACCACCGTACCTGCTTAACCGTGCCCGGCTAACTGAACCCGGTTAACCGATTATGCCCAAGCCGCATCTAATCCTTACCGCGCCAACCTGCACTTGAATTTCGAAAGGTAAGGATTAGACTCGCCATGCCAAAAGTAGTTTTCACCGCTTTATCTCTGCTCTTGTTCTCTGTCTTCGCGACCGCTCAGATTCCCACCAGCGGGAACGTCTTTTTCGGCTACTCCTACTACAACACCGACCTGTCTTCCGTTGATCGCGCCAACACCAACGGTTGGGAAGCCTCGGTCGAGGGCAAGATCATTCCCTGGGTCGGCATTGTGGGCGACTTCGACGCTCATTACGGCTCGCAGAACTTTCCCGGAGTTTGCCCAACCTCGGTTCCCGGATGCACCTTCAACGCAAGCTTCACCGAGAACAATTTCCTGTTTGGTCCTCGCGTCTCAGTCTCTGTGGGCAAGCTGCGGCCTTTCGCCGAAGCCCTTTTCGGCGGAGCGCACGTCAGCCTTAGCAATGGCGGCGGCTCCGATACCTCATTCGCCACAGCCCTCGGCGGCGGCGTCGACTACAAAATCATCCGCCCCGTGGCTTGGCGCCTTCAAGGGGATTACGTGGAGACCCGCTTCTTTGGCACCACACAAAACAATATTCGACTGTCTACCGGCATAGTTCTGCGTTTTTGAACCGCCCGGCGGATAAAATTTCGTCCCCACACAAAATCAGGATCCAGCTGGTTGGCTGCGATCCTGTTTTTTGGCGGCGAACAAAACGCATGAAAGTATTCTGCCCCGCGTTTAAGTCTGCCAATATTTGTGGTCGCGCAGGAAATAGTTTTCGTTCCAGTAATTCATCGCGGTCTTCAAAAACAGCCAGCCCACGCGGCGATGCCCCATTTTCTGGAAACGCCGGTTGGTGGTGTAGACTCCGCCCCGGACAATGCCGAATCGCTTCCGCTCCACCTGCTGGCTCAGCAGGTAATCCTCGGCAAACAAAACTTGCTCGTGAAATCCCCCCAGATCGCGGAATGTTTGCAAGTCAAAAAGCATGAACATCCCCGTGGCGAAGGGATGATGCAGGCACGAGAGGTACTGGAATAAATCATTGCCTGCATAAAACAGCTTGTCGATCCAGTTTCCGTCGCGGCACAAGACGTTCGTGGTGACACAATGCAGTTGCCTCTGTTGTGCCGCTTCGACGGCGCGCCGCAGCACCGCCGGATGCGCCAGTTCAATATCGGCATCGAGAAAAAGAACGTACCTGCTCTCCGCCTGCGCTGCTCCCAGGTTCCGCCCGACCGAGGGCATTCCCCCGCGGATCACGCTCACCTTCAGTCGATCGCCGAAGCCGAGAACAATCTCGCGAGTCCCGTCGGTCGAGTTCGCGTCAGCTACCAACACTCTCGTACTCGACATCTTCGAGTAATCCTGATTCGTCAGAGAAGTCAGCAAACGAGGAATCAGTTTCGCTTCGTTCTTGGCGGGTATCACGATCGTCAACTCGCTCGCCGTGTTCGTCGAGTGCATGCTCGTTGAATTCATGCTCGCTATAGTCATGCTCGCTATACTCATGCTCGCAATACTCATGGATGCGAACCTCCTGTTCATCAACCGTCAGATAAGTCAGTTTGGAGTCCACCCAGCCGCCCGCGTTGTAGTAGTGAACTCCGTTTTCTTCGGCGTGCATGGCCTGGTGCGTGTGCCCGCAGAAAATGCGATCAGCCTCATGCTGGCGCGCATAAGCCAGGGCTCCGGTCGAGACTTTCGATGACATGCGCAGCCAGTGCGTGTTCAACCGGTCAATCAGCCTGACGATGGGCTTGCCCTTGAAGTCGAGCTTTTGCAGCTTGAGATAGAGCGACGTGCCAAAATTGCTCAGCCGCACATTGTTCACCTGGAAGCCATCGAACTGGTGCCCGTGAATCGCAATGTGCCTCCGGCCTCCGTGCTCCCACGCATAATGCTGGTAGACTCGCACCCCCACCAGGTGCGACATGATGTTGGTGAGCCCGTGGTCGTGATTGCCTTCCACCCACACGATCTCAATTTTTCGCTTGGGATTTGAGAGCTTGCGGATGTAGCCGAGAAACTTCCAATGTTCCTTGGTCAGGCGGGCGAAGTTGAGGTCGGCAAAAATATCGCCCAACAAAATCAGCCGCTCAAAGCGGTTTTCCTTCAGCACCTGCGTGGCTTCGCGCGCGTGGCTGGTCTCCGCACCCAGGTGCAGATCGGAAAGGATCAGCGTGTTGTAGACATGCAGATCCACAATCCAGTTCTAACAACCAAATGTTACGGGGTGATTAAAGTTGCATCAATATTGGTGCATCAGTACCCGCGTCGGTAACCTGCAACTAATAATGCGCTCAGGGGCTGCAACGAGCCGAAATGTTTCAATCCTGTGAATACGCCGGGCCTTTTCACGTAGACTGAATTTCCTTTTGAAAACCATCGGACACATTCTCGCGAGATACACCAGCTGGATTTTGCACCTGCTGGCGCCCCTCGGCATGTGGGGCGTGTTCGCGGTTGCCTTTGCCGACTCCGCCCTGCTCGGGATGCCCGTGGATGCGATTGTGGCGGTCTACGTATATCAGAATCACAAAAGACTGTTGTTTTATGTAATCCTCGCTTCGCTCGGCTCGGCGCTGGGCAGCATTCCGCTTTACCTCATCGGTTACGCCGGCGGCGAAACTGTGTTGCGCAAGCGCATCTCCGAAGAGCGCTTCCTGAGCATTCACCGCTCCTTTGAGCGGCACGAATTCTGGGCTTTGATGTTCCCCGGCATGCTTCCGCCGCCCACGCCATTCAAAATTTTTGTCCTGGGCGCGGCCGTCTTCGAAATGCGCTTCCGCGATTTCTTCGCCGCCGTCTTTGCCGGAAGATTCGTACGCTTCCTGGTTCTCTCTTTGCTGACGCTGTGGTTCGGACCGCAGATTGTGGAGCTGACCGGCGCACTGGTCCGCCGCCATTTGGTCTGGCTGTTGGCGGCCATCGCCGCTGGAGTATTACTGTGGCTGCTGATGCGGCGCAGTCGGGGAAGAAAGCGCGCGGTTTAGCGGGCCGGCATCGACAAATTCTTACGCCGCCGCAACCCGGTCGCCGCCGGACTTGTGCATCCAGCGGGAGAGCGCCACCAAAAACACCGGAGTTCCAAACATCGCAAGCGAGAAGAACAAATCGCTCTCAACCGTTCCCCGGAAAAACGGAATACCGGCCGCGTAAGACATCATCAATCCGTTGAAGCCTCGGGGATACATTTCCGGCCAGGCCGCCCATACCGCGAAATTGCTGACAAGGAAGAACGAAACCGAACTGGCCAAAGCCGCGCCCACCACTCGAGTCGGCCCCGATTTCTCGCGCAGGTTCGTTCCCAGCCAAAGAATCGCCGCATACCACGCAAATGTCACCAGGTGGTCCCACGACAAGGTGTAGGAATAAATAAACTTGGTGAGAATCACGTCGGTTGCCGCCAAAAGAACCAAAGGCACCCACATCTGCCGTCGCGACCCCCGCGCCCCGAAAAACAGCAGCGACGCCGCCACCGGCGTAAAGTGCCAGGCGTGCGGAAAGAAATTCAGCGGACCGATAAACGGCAGAAATCGCACGGCAATTGCCAGCAGCACAAATAAATAGGGCAGCATGAGCACCTCGGGAAGCAGAACTATTATTCTGGGCGCGAGACGGCAACTCCGTCAAGCGCGAAGGCCCGACTTTGGTTAGGCTCAAAGGTCGGGCACCAACAGCAGCGCCCCTCAACTCTTCACATTCAGTCCGGCTCGGGCGCCAGCGTTTGCTTCTTGCCCGAACCATAAACATCGCCCACTATATGCAAATTTTTGTCGAGTTGAACCCCGGCTCCCAGCGCCCGCCTCGTGTCACTTCGCCGGCCAAACAAACTGGGCAACTGCACAAAGCGCAAATCCTGAAAGTCCACAATGTATCCGCCTTCCGGAGGCGAAAGCGCTTCGGTTTCAACCAGCGGATATTGCGCCCAGTCCAGATACACCCGGCCCAGATAGGATTTCTTCGCCGCCAGCGTGATCGCAGTCTCTTCCGGCTTGTAAAGAATTTTCAGTTGCCCCTCCGGATCAACTTCCGGCCCCAGAGTATTCACCGGAGCCAGCACAAAAAATCCCGGTGTCTCCACTACGCCGTACCACTGGAACGGATCGGTCAACGCCGGATAAGCCGAAACCCGCAGCGGCTCCGCGTCCTGATAAGTGCGCGCCGCGAGAGCGTTCACCGCCCGCCGGTGTTCGAAGTCGCGCCACCCCCACATCAGCACCACCCCTGCCAGCGCCAGCGTGGCCGCCACTCGTCCCCGCGGACCCCGCGCCTGCGCCCCAATCTCGCCGTCGATCAATGAAAACAACGAAGGCACAATCAATCCCAGAAGCAGCAGGCTGAACATGATGGGCTCGAAGATGAACACAATGTCCCACGAGTACCACTTCTCGGAAAACGGCCAGAACGGCCGCACCCCGTAATTATTGGTGAAGTCGAGCAGAATGTGGCTGAGGCCGGCGAGGCACGCATAAAAGAAAAGCAGCCCCCATCGCGGCGGCAGCTTGGGATCTTTTATCCTGCGGCCGCGCAAACGCCAGATCAAGTAGACAAAGCCAAGCACCACGGCGGCATCAATCGGAACTCCCAGAAAAGAGTGCGTGAAGCCGCGATGATGGGCAAAGCCAAACGCCGGGCCGCCAAAGCGGCTCAGAACGTCCAGATCAGGCGCCTCTGCCGCCAGCGTCAACGTGGCCGTGGCCAGCGCGGTATGGCGGTTGAGTCCGGCGCGCCCCAGGCATGCGCCCGTCAGAAAATGTGTAATGGGTTCCAAGTCGTGGTGGTCTGAAGATTGTATGTGGATACATCTGCAATTGCCACTCCGTGCGGAGTGCCGGACGGGTTAGCTTGGGAGTGAAAGATCAAATCCGTGATCGGCGTCATTCCGAAGTCCCGCGTTCTCACCAGCGGGGCGAGGAATCTCGCGTGGGCTAAGGGCGTCATCGTTCAAAGCTGACCACTACCGGAGCCCCCATGCCGCAATCTCAACGAACCCTTACGCAGCGCTTAGCGCGAAGGCGCCAGCAGCGTAAGCGCGTCAGCGACCACCGTGATTTCGGCCGGTAGAGTGCCCACCAGTTCGCCGTCTGTCTCCACGTAGATCTTCGCCTGCGCGCTATCGGAATTCGATTCCCCCGCGTACTTGCATGAAACTCGCCCGCTGTACGCCAGATCAATGCCCGGAATCTTCCACTTGCGGCGCAGAACTCCTCTGGTCACATAGAGCAGATAGGACAATCGACTCGCAGTGCGGCAAAAAACTACGCGCACGTCATCTCGCTCCAGAGAAGCTCCCGGAGCCAGTTCCCGCAACACACCACCAAAATTGCGAATCCGCACCGCCATCAACTCGGTAATTTCAGCCCGCCGCCGTTCCCCAGATCCGCTCTCCGCAAATTCAACCTGAAAGCGCGTCATGGGATACGAAAACCATAGATGCCAGGCCTTCGCATAATAGGCGGCCATGCCCATTTTTTTCTTGGTTCCTGTGTGCAGTTTGTAAAAAAGATGCGCATCTACTCCGGCCCCGGCCGCGACCACAAAGTAGCGCGAGCCGGCTCCGCCTGTGAGGTCGAGATATTCGATACGCCCCAGTGCAACTCGCCGGGTAACACCGTGCAGCGCGGCCCGCGCCGCGCCTGCCAGGTTCATCGGTAAGCCCAGATCATGCGCCAGAGCGTTCGCCGTTCCCATCGGCAGCACCGCCAGCGCCGCCGGCGATTTTACCAGCCCTTGCACCACGCTGTTGATCGTCCCATCGCCGCCGCACGCAAATACCGTGTCGCAGCCGGCTTCCGCGGCCCGCCGCGCCTGCTCCGCTGCGTCTCCCGGCGAATGTGTCAGCACCAGCTCAGCCGCAACGTTCTCTCCGCGAAGCCATTGCACCACGGATTCCAGTTCCGCCTGCCGCCCTCCGCGGGTGCCACCGGAATCCGGGTTGTACAGCAATGTCGCTCTCGTCATCGTCTGGCCGAATGTGGATTGTACTTTGAAGCAGTGAATCGAGTGCGAGTTGGTGCAACGTTACCGTGCCGCGATCTGATCCCGCCGAATGCAATAGACCCGGTGCAGAAAACCCGCTCTGCTCACTTCTTTCCACACGGACATGCCGTTCTTTTCCGCCACGCGGCAGGAAGCAATATTTTCCGGACGGATAATCGAAACCAGCCGCTCCACCGGAACATTTGCGAATCCATAATCGCGGCACGCCCGCGCCGCTTCCGTGGCCAGGCCCCGACGCCAACAATCGCGGCGCACATGGTAGCCAATCTCAACTTCGTTCACGCCTTCCACCTCTTGCAGCGTCAGGCCGCAGTCGCCGATTAATTCACCGTTCGCCTTCAGAACCATCGCCCACAATCCGTGTCCATCGTTAGCGTAGCGGCGAAGATTACGCTCGATCCACTCTTCCACATCCGCCCGATCCAATCTGGCCGGATAGTAGCGCATGGTTTCGGCATCGCCGAGCACCGCGCCCATCGCATCCACGTCGTTTCTGGAGAATTGGCGCAGAATCAGGCGCGAAGTCTCAAGAATGTTCATAAACTTTTCACACCGAAATGTTCTCAAATCGGGGCAATCTGCAATATGTTTGGCCGAATCGTTTGCCCGCTCTCCGCGCCGCCATGCGATCTCCGACTATAATCTGCCCGATGGCTTCCGCCGGCAAAGACCTCGAAAAAAAATTCGAATCCCTCCGCGAGAAGATTCGTCACCACGAATATTTGTATTACGTCGTCGACAATCCCGAAATCAGCGACGCCGAATTCGACAAGCTGATGCGGCAGCTCAAAGATCTCGAGGCCGAGCATCCCGATTGGATCACGCCCGATTCTCCCACCCAGCGCGTCGGAGGCAAGCCCCGTGAAGGTTTCGCCAAAGTGCCGCACTCTTCGCCCATGTTGTCGCTCGACAACACTTACAGCGAAGACGAGCTGCGCGCCTGGGAGCGCCGCGTCCACGAGCTGAGCGGAAGAAAAGATGTCGACTACGTTTGCGAACTCAAGCTCGATGGCATGTCTCTGGCGCTGATTTATCAAGACGGCAAACTGCTGCGCGGTATTACCCGCGGCGACGGCACCGTGGGCGAAGACGTCACCCTCAACGTGCGCACCGTGCGCTCGGTGCCGCTTTCGATTCCCAAAGAAAAGCTCAAAAAAGCCGGCATCCCTCCGGATTTCGAAGTGCGCGGCGAACTGCTCATGCCCCTGGCCGCATTCAAAAGAATGAACGACGATCGCGAGAGCAAAGGCCTGGCTCTATTTGCCAACCCTCGTAACGCCACGGCAGGCACGGTTCGCCAGTTGGAGTCCAGAATCACCGCGGAACGGCGGCTCGATTATTTTTCCTACATGCTGCTCGAAAATGGCCGCACGTTTTTCGATCGCCACTCCCAAACTTTGGACGCGCTCGATGCCGCCGGTTTCAAGGTCAATCAAAACCGCAAGCTCGTCCACAACATCGACGAAGCTTGGGAATTCATCCGGCAATGGGAGGCAAAGCGCGACTCGCTGCCCTATGAGATCGATGGCATCGTGCTCAAGGTCGATCGCACGGCGCTGCAGAACGAACTCGGCTTTACCGGCAAAGCTCCACGTTGGGCCATTGCCTACAAATACGCGGCCCGCGCCGGCATCACCAAACTCGAAGACATCCGCGTGCAGGTCGGGCGCACCGGCAAGCTCACGCCCGTCGCCATGCTGGCTCCGGTTCTGATCGGCGGCACCACCGTCAGAAACGCCACGCTGCACAACCTGGATGAGATCGAGCGTCTGGGCGTGAAGATCGGTGACTGGGTTCAGGTTGAGCGCGGCGGTGACGTGATTCCAAAAGTTGCCAAGGTGATCGAAGATAAGGATCATCCGCGCGGCACCAAAACTTTTCACATGCCGGAAACCTGTCCCGTGTGCGGCACCAAAGTTGTGCGCACCGAAGGCGAGGTCGACTACCGCTGCGTCAATGCCAATTGTCCGGCGAAGCTGCGCGAAACCATTCTGCATTTCGCTTCCCGCGGCGTCATGAATATCGACGGCATGGGCGATGCGCTGGTAACCCAGCTTATGGATCGCGGCCTGGTCAAAGATGTTGCCGATATCTACCAGCTTACAAAAAAAGATCTGTTGAGCCTCGAGCGTTTTGCCGATAAGTCAGCCCAAAACATTCTCGACGAAATTGAGCAGTCCAAGAAGCTTCCGCTCGAGCGCGTGATCTACGGCCTCGGTATTCGATTTGTGGGCGAGCGCACCGCGCAATTCCTCGCCGAGCATTTCGGCTCGATGGAAGCCCTCGAACACGCCAGCCCGGAAGAATTGCAGGAAGTGAACGAAGTCGGCCCGCGCATCGCCGAGAGCATCGTCGAGTTTTTCAGCATCGCCGCCAATCGCAAGCTGGTGCAGCGCCTACGCGAAGCCGGGCTCACTCTCAGCGGCCACAAGAAGCAGCGCGGCACCAAACTGGCCGGCAAAACCTTTGTGCTCACGGGCACACTCGCACACTTCACTCGCGATGAGGCCAAAAAAATGATTGAAGATGCCGGCGGCAAGGTTACCGGATCGGTCAGCAAGAAAACAGATTACGTGGTCGCCGGAGCCGACGCCGGGTCGAAGCTCGATAAAGCCAAAGACCTGGGCGTGAAATTAATCGGCGAGAAGGAAATGGAGAGCCTTATCCGATGACCTCATCCGGCTCACCGCTCAACTTCAGCCAATTCGAAATCCTTACCTTCGATTGCTACGGCACCCTGATCAACTGGGAGGATGGAATTCTAGGCTGCCTGCACCGAATTCTTGCCGGTCATGGCAAGCACGTCGATGACGCCAACATCCTTCATCTCTACGGCGATTTCGAAGCTCGCGCCGAGCAAGGCGAATACCGCCCCTATCGCGAAGTTCTTCAGTCGGTTGTACAGGAATTCGGAAAAGAATTTGGATTCACGCCCACCGACGGCGAAGCCCGCTCGTTTCCCGAGTCCCTGCCCTCCTGGAAGCCCTGGCCCGATACGATCAACGCCCTGAATAATCTTCAAAAGCGATTTCGTCTAGCCATCATCTCCAACGTCGACGACGGTCTTTTCGCCGCCACTGAGCCTCAACTTGAGGTGCAATTCGATGGCATCATCACTGCGCAACAAGCCCGGGCCTACAAGCCCTCGTTGAAAATTTTTGAACTCGCGCTGCACCGCATCGGCGTTCCCGCCCATCGTATTCTGCACGTCGGCCAAAGTCTTTACCACGACGTCGTTCCGGCGCAGTCGCTCGGCTTGGCCACAGTCTGGGTGAATCGCCCGTCGGCTCGAAACGGGGTGGGCGCCGTCAAGGCCGCTCAGGCTCACCCTGACTTGCAGGTCTCTAGCCTCGAAGAACTCGCCGCCGCCGCCGGAATGCAGACCAGGGGCTAGAAAAAATCTAGAAATTGACTGGGATCTTCACCACTCTCTTTTGAATCGCCCACATTACCAGCTCGGCTTTATTGTGGATGCCGAGCTTCCGCATCAGATTGAACTTATGCGAATCGACGGTCTTGCTGCTCAACCCCAGAACCGTCGCCGCGGTCCGTACCGTTTTCCCCTCCGCCAGCAGTTTCAACACTTCGCGTTCACGGGTGGTAAGGCCGGGATCCGCTGGCATCAGCGCCTCTGGCGGACGACGCAATGCGCCTTCTAAAGATTCTTCTTCGCGCGTGGGGCCGGGATCGCCGCACGATTTTCGTACTATATCCACCAATTCTTCCGCGGAAGTGTGCCGCATCGCGCAACCTGCGCTGGTGGGCCGCCAGCCGCCAAACGCGGAGCTGAATTCCTGCTGCATGCTCAGGAACACGATTTTGGTGCGGGGTGATTCGCGGGCCACACAAAGTTCCGCCTCGGAGGCGGTCAAGCCAAACGTTCCGGCATCTGCGACTACTACATCCGGTCGTAGTTCGTAGACCTTTCGCAGGCACTCCGCCGCGTTGCCGGCTTCGCTCACCACATCGATGTCGGGCTCGTCCTCCAGCAAACGCCGCAGGCCCTGCCGCAGCAGAACGTGGTCATGCGCCAGCACACAACGAATCTTTGGGCTGGGAAGCATGAATTCTCCTGAATCCGCGCGTGGGGGCACGCAGGTCCTCCTCTTCTTGGGCCAGAAATATACGAATGACGCGCGGCGGAACTCAGCCTTAATGGCTTACAAGTGCCTGATCATTGTAGCAATCATTCGCCTTTTCGTGCAGGCCAAATCCCGCGAATAAAAATATTCTTGCAAGCCAACCCCGCATCACGCGCTAATTTCTTTGCATTCGAGAATTCCAGAGCCCCACCCCATCAGGTAGAATCGAGCACTCATGCTGCGCTATTTCACTGCGGGAGAATCTCACGGCGAAGCCTTGGTCGCGTTCCTCTCCGGCCTGCCCGCCGGGCTGAAGCTCGATCAGGCTTTCATCGATCGGGAACTCTGGCGCCGCCAACAAGGCTACGGCCGCGGCGGACGGATGAAGATTGAGCGCGACACCGCTCACATCCTTTCCGGAGTTCGACATGGCTCGACGATTGGTTCGCCCATTTCCATTCAGCTCGAGAACAAAGACTGGAAAAACTGGCAGGAGGCTTTGCCCGTCGGCGCCGGCGATCCTGCCCGCCACAAGGCCGTAGCGTCTCCACGTCCCGGTCACGCCGACCTGGCGGGCGCTCTGAAATACAATTTTCCCGAGGCCCGCTACGTTCTGGAACGCGCCTCGGCCCGCGAATCGGCGGCGCGCGTCGCCATCGGCGCCCTCGCCAAAACTTTTTTGCTCGAACTCGGCCTCGAAGTCCTCAGCCACGTCATCGCCGTCGGTGCAATCGCTTTGCAAAAGGAAGTCGCGTGGGAACAGATTCAGAGTCTTTTGAATCGGGAGGAAATCTTACTCAACTGCGCCGACCATGCAACTGAGCAGGAGATGAAAGGCGAAGTCGATAAGGTCCTCAGGACCGGTGATTCGGTCGGCGGAGTTTTCGAAGTGGTCGCTCACGGCGTGCCGCCCGGCCTGGGCACTTACGCGCAATGGGATGAACGGCTCGATGCCCTCCTGGCGGCCGCTGTGATGTCGCTGCAAGCCGTAAAAGCAGTGGAGATCGGCTCGGGCATATCCGCTGCCGCTTCTCCTGGATCGGCAGTGCACGATGAAATTGCCTATGGCGGTGCGGCAAGCTTTACCGCATTCACCCGCAGCCGCAATAACGCGGGAGGCATCGAAGGTGGCGTTTCCAACGGCCAGGAAATTCGCGTTCGCGGCTATTTGAAACCTATCTCGACTTTGCGCCGGCCTTTGCAATCCGTCGATTTTGCGACCCGGCAACCCGTAAGCGCCGCCTACGAGCGCTCCGATGTCTGCGTGGTTCCGGCCGCTGGAGTCGCGGCCGAAGCCATGGTCGCGCTTACTCTTGCCCGCTGTGCTCTCGAAAAGTTTGGCGGCGACTCCATGGGAGAAACGTTGCGCAACTTCCAGGGCTACTGCCTGCAACTGAAAAATTACTGATGAGCTGAATCACCGATTCGAATCATTGATCTGAAATAATGGCTGCGAATTCCGCATGATCTACCCCATCGTCAAATTCGGGAACCCCGTCCTTGAGAAGCCGGCCGAGAAGGTCACCGTCTTCGACGAAGCCCTCAAGCAGTTGGTCGAGGATATGTTTGAGTCCATGTACGCCGCTCGCGGCGTGGGCCTGGCGGCCCCGCAAATCGGCATCCCCAGCCGCATCGCCGTCGTCGATGTCACTTTCAAAGACGATCCCAATGCCAAAGTCGTGCTCATTAATCCGGAAATCATCAGCAAGGAAGGGCGCCATTCCCAGAGTGAAGGCTGTCTCAGTATTCCCGACTTCCGCGAAAATGTATCTCGCGCCCAACTCGTCACCGTCCGCGCCCAGGATTTAACCGGAAAAGTTTTCGAGAAAACCGGCGACGATCTGTTGGCGCGCGCTTTTCAGCATGAGACCGACCATCTCAATGGCAAACTCTATATCAGTCACATCAGCGCCCTTAAGCGCGACTTGATCAAGCGCAAAATCCGCAAGCTAATCAAAGCCGGAGAATGGTAAAAAGTCGTCGAGAGATTGACTCCGTCATTCAATGACTCCATCATTCAATGGCCCAATATCTCAATCGCTCAATGTTTCAATGCCTCCCTCCTTCAATCTCGTATTCTGCGGCACTCCCGCTTTTGCCGTTCCCACGCTCGAGCAACTGGTCGAAGCTGGATTCACCATTTCGCTCGTCGTCACCCAACCGGACCGGCCCAAAGGACGCGGCCTCGAAATCGTCTCTTCTCCCGTCAAGCAGCGCGCCGCAGAACTGAAATTACCCGTCACGCAGCCCGAGCAGATCAAAAACAACCAGGATTTCCGTGCCCAACTTACCGCCCTCAAGCCCCGCGCCATCATCGTGGTCGGCTATGGCCGTATCATTCCCCAATGGATGCTCGACCTGCCTCCGCTCGGCAACCTCAACCTCCACGCCTCGTTGCTGCCAAAATATCGCGGCGCCGCTCCCATCCAGTGGGCGATTGCCCGCGGCGAAACTGTCACCGGCGTCACCACCATGAAAATCGACGCCGGCCTCGACACCGGCGACATTCTTCTTCAGCGCGAAATCCCGATTGCTCCCGATGACACCGCGCTCACTCTAGCTCCAAAGCTCGCAACCATAGGCGCTGGCCTTACCGTCGAAACCCTGCACGGCTTGCAGTCCGGCAGCATTCATTCGCGCCCGCAAGATAATTCCCTCGCCACGCTCGCGCCGATTCTCAAAAAAGAAGATGGCCGGATTAATTTTTCCCAGCCCGCCGCAGAAATTCTGAATCGCCTGCGCGGCTTCCAGCCCTGGCCCGGAGCGTTTTCTAAATTTCGCGGCAAAAATCTTCAGGTGTTGAAAGCGTCGGCTTTCCATCGTGCGCTACCCCCGGCTGAACTCGCCGTAGAAGGCGACCGGTTGATTCTTGGCTGCGGTCACGGCACCGCGATCGAGATTCTCGAACTGCAAGTCGAGGGCAAGAAGCGAACCTCCGCTCCCGAATTCAATCGAGGCTATCGTCCACAGCCCGGGGAAAAATTAGGCTTCTAATGCTCGCCGCACGAATCTTTTCTCGGCGTCGCCTGCTTCCGTCATACTTGCAGGAGTGAAATCGAAAGCTCGGAATTCGCAGCCCGCCGTGTCTCCTGCTCGCGCGGCCGCGTTCGATATTCTGCTCCGCGTCGAGCGCGAGTCTTCCTATGCCTCCGAGTTGCTGCATTCGCAAACCTTCAACCGCCTGGCCCCGCTCGATCACTCGCTCGCCACCGAACTTGTCATGGGCGTTCTCCGCTGGCGCTCTTGGCTCGATTCGCAAATAGCCAACAGCTCGGCGCAACCACTTTCCAAACTTGATCCCGAGGTGCTCACCGCTCTGCGCCTCGCTCTCTACCAGCTTCGCTTTCTGGATCGCATTCCCCCCAGCGCCGCCATCAATGAAAGCGTCGAACTGGTCAAGCGCGCCCGCAAGCGATCGGCTGCGCCCTTCGTCAATGCAGTTTTACGCAAGCTCTCCTCTGCCGCATCGCCCCAACCGAACCTTGCTCAAACCGCAATCGACCACGCCTCACCCGAAACTATCGCCACCAATACAGCTCATCCGCTCTGGCTCGTCGACCGCTGGGTCCAGACTTATGGACAGGAAGCCGCTCTGAAAATCTGTCAATACGATCAATCGATTCCTGCAACGGCGATCCGTCTTCGCCGTCCCAAAGCTGAGGACCAGCTCCGCGCGGAGGGCATCGAACTCGCCCCCGGCGCTCTTCTCGCATCCGCCAGAAAAGTTCTGCACGGCGACGTCACCAACACTTCCGCCTTCCGCAGCGGCCTCTGCGTTATCCAGGATGAAGCCTCGCAACTCGTCGCCGCCCTTGTGGGCCACGGTACGCGCGTTCTTGATTGTTGCGCCGCTCCCGGCGGAAAAACTCTGGCCATCGCCGATCGAAACCCGAACTCGCACCTTGCCGCCCTCGAGCTGCATCCTCACCGCGCGCGGCTGTTGCAAAAACGATTGCAGGTCCACGATCCCGCCGCATTCGACCGCAGCCGCATTCAGGTAATCGCCGGCGACGCGCGCCACCTGCCCTTCGCCGCCGACTTCGAGCGCATTCTCGCCGACGTGCCCTGCTCGGGCACCGGCACGCTCGCTCGCAATCCGGAAATCAAGTGGCGCCTCACGCCCGCAGACCTTGCCGACCTGCAGACGCGACAGCTCGCGATCCTGCACTCCGCTCTGGAGCGAGTCGCTCCCGCCGGCCGTCTGATCTACTCCACCTGCTCGTTGGAAAAAGAAGAAAACGAAGACGTCGTCGATCTGGCAATGGCCGAGAACCCATCGTTTCGCGTGCTCGACTGCCGCATCGAACTGGAACGCCTGCAACTGCAAGCCGAGCTGATCTGGCCGAACCCTTCCTCGCTCACTCGCGGCCAATTCCTGCGCACTCTCCCCGGCGTTCATCCCTGCGACGGATTCTTCGCCGCGATCCTCGAAAAGCTGTAGCTACAGCAAGACTGTCATCCCGAGCGCAGCGAGGGATCATGGTGTCAGCCTGCAGCGTTCCTGCGCCCTCACCGCACTTCGAAGTTCACCACCGCGCCCGCCAGAACCTTCTGTCCCGCCGGCGGCCACTGCGCATCGATAACGCTCGCGGGAGACGGCTGCGCCAGGCCAATCGACGGCGATGGCGGACTAACTGGCGCCACCGCACTCTGCGGCTCCGCGTTCGCTGCTGGTGGCGGCGCAATGCTTATGTTTCCCAATTTGAAGCCCGCATCTTGCAAAGCCCGGCTGGCGCTGCCTAGTGGCTGCCCTACAAAGCTCGGCATTACATATGCCGTCGGATCGACCACCGCGGTGAGCAGCAAGCTGGTTCTCGGCGCCGCCACCTGGCTTGCATTGGCTGGCGGACTCTGTGCCAGAACTTGATCCGCGGGCACTCCCGGCATCTGCATCTCAGCCGTCGAGGATAATTCCAGCCCCCGCCGCCGGATATTTAGCTCGGCCGCCCGCTCGCTCTCTCCGGTCACATCCGGAATCGACACCCGCTGTGGCCCCATGCTTTGCGCCACGCGAACCTGCCATCCCCGCCGCACTTTAGTTCCTGGCAGCGGCAACTGCGACATAATCCGTCCCGCCGGAATTTGCGGGCTGTAATACTGCCGTTCCACTTCGATCTCCAACCCCAGTCCGGCAGCCGTGCGCTCCGCCTCGTAAGGGGTCAGGCCAATCATCGACGGCACCTTAACTTCCTGGCCATGAATCGCGAAGCGCATCGCCGTGAGTGCCGACACCAAGGCCACAACTACCATGACCAGGGCGAGCATCGCAAAACGGAATAAAGGCTTCATGCTTGCTTTAAGAGCGACCTCGTAACCAATCCCGGTTCACCAATCGCGAATACCTCACAGTTCAGCAGCCGCTACTCACTGCGTCTCATCCACGCCCATCGTCGTATCGGGCGTATCCACTTTCTGCACAAAACTTCCAGGTGCATCTGGCGGCGGCTGAAATTGACCCGGATCTTTCCCCGCCAGCGCCGCGTTCATAAAGTTCATCCAGATCGGCAACGCCGCGCGCGCTCCAGTTTCCTTCGCTCCCAATGTTTTCTTCTCGTCAAAGCCCAACCACACGCCGCAAGTCATCGTCGGCGAAAATCCCATAAACCAGGCGTCGGTGAAATCATTCGTGGTCCCCGTCTTGCCCGCGACCGGGAAGGGAAGTTTCGCGGCCGCAACTCCGGTACCATGCAGCACCACCTCGCGCAGCATCCCGGTCATGATTCGCGCCGTACGCACGCTGACCACATCCTTTACCTCCGGATAATCTTCCTCCAACACCCGCCCTTCGTAGTCCGTGACCTTGGTGATGTAGCGGGGCGTTACTCGCACACCGTCATTCGGAAACACGCTATATGCCGAAGTCTGTTCCAGCAGCGTGATTTCCGCCGAGCCCAGCGCCACCGGCAAATAAGGAGGCAATCTGGCGGTGATTCCAAATCTCTCGGCGTAGTCGATCACCGTCTTGATCCCGATTTTGTTGGCCAGCTTCAACGCCGGAATATTGCGCGACTGCGCCAGGGCGCGCCGCAAAGTGATGGTTCCCTCAAATTTTTCGTCGTAGTTATGCGGCGTGTAGGGCCCGGAGGCGCTCTCGAAAGTTACCGGCTCATCCAGAATGGTATCGTCGGGGCTTCCGCCGCGATCGATCACCGCCGTGTAAACATAGGGTTTGAACGACGATCCCACCTGCCGCAGGGATTGCGTCGCCCGGTCAAATTTCGATTCGCTGAAATCTCGTCCCCCGACCATCGCCTTGATTCCGCCGGTCGCGTTATCAATCGCCAGCAGCGCCCCCTGCGCTCCAGAGTCCTGCTCCAGGCTCACCCGCGCTGACCCGTTGCCATTCAGCGATAAAATTTTCACGTAACAAATGTCTCCCGTCCGCAACAAATTTTGTATCTTGCCTTGCGTCCATGCCACATCCGCCTGACCGAGCGCCGCCGCATAGCGCCCGAACTTCAGCGTCGCAATCCCGATCCCCGACGAAGTCACCAGCGCGTGCACATATCCGTTCACTTCCGGCTCATCTTCCCAATCGGGGTGCTGATACTTGTCGATCGCTGTTCCCTCGGCCACAACATTTTCCAGATGTCCCTTCCATCCGTGACGGCGCTCGTACGCCGCCAGACCATCCAATACAGCCTGGTTCGCCGCCCTTTGCATGTCGACATCCAGCGACGTGTAGACCTTCAATCCGCCCTCGTGCACCTGATCGGCGCCATACTTGGTTTCCAAATACCGCCGGATCTCCTCCACAAAGTAAGGAGCCAGCGAATTAGGATCGTGCTGCAGATGCAATACGATCGGGCTGGAGCGGGCATCCTCCGCCTGCGCCGCCGTAATCTTCCCATCCTCGAGCATGGCGTTGATCACCAGATTGCGGCGCTTCGTCGCCCGGTCTGGATGGTTAATTGGCGAATAGACTTGCGGCCCCTTCGGCAAACCCGCCAGCAGTGCGGCTTCCGCCAGGGTCAGCTTGCGTGCCGGTTTGCTGAAATAAAATTCCGCAGCCGCTTCGAAGCCGTAGACTCCATGTCCCAGAAAAATCTGATTGGCGTAGAGCGTGAAAATCTGCGGTTTGGTAAAGCGGCGTTCGATCTGCACCGCCAGCAGCGCTTCCTGCACTTTGCGCGAGAACGACCGGTCCGGCGAAAGAAACAGGTTGCGCGCCAACTGCATGGTCAGGGTCGATGCCCCCTGCACCTTCCCACCCGATTGGATGTCGCGATACGCCGCTCCCGCAATGCGCCACAAGTTGATTCCCGAATGGCCGTAGAAATCCTTGTCTTCAATCGAAAGCAGCGCCTCCCGCAGCAGCGGACCGAAATCGTCGTAGCTTGCCACCACCCGCCGCTGCAGCGCGAACGATCCAATCACCCGTTCATGATCGTCGTACAGTTCGGTAATCGAACTCGGCCGGTAAGCCTCCAGCGCTTCCGCCTGCGGCAGGTCTGTGGTGTAAACCAGTAGCAGTCCCGCCGTCGCTCCCACCAGTGCCGACACCAGCACCAGCAGGCCAACCAGCACCCGGCCCACAAACTTCCCCCCGGCGATGTCCACCGGCGGAAGATCTTCGTAGAGCGACTTCATGGTGAGATGGATTCAGAATAGCAGGCAGCACAAGGGCTGGTGGCCGCACTGATGCTGAAAAACAAAATCGCGCGCCTCACGGCGCGCGATCCACTTCCTGTGCAGCGGTAGCTCCACGTTTAGCTCGTCCGGCTTTTGAGCACCTCGACGGCTTTGTGCAACTGATCATCGGGAGTGTTTTTCGGCTTGGCTTCCGGTTCCGTCGTATCCGGTTCGGAGTCGTCGTCATCGGAAATAATGTTGTCGCTGTCGTCGGCAACCATCACGTTGGGCGTCACCGCGGTTTCCTGAATCGCTTTCCCGCTGGGAGAATAATACTTGGCTACTGAAAGGATCAGAGCCCCGCCATCCGGCAGATCAATCGTCTTCTGCACCGACCCGTCGCCGAAAGTCTTGTCGCCTACCACATCGCCGCGCGCATTCTCCAGGATCGCCGCCGCCACGATCTCAGCTGCCCCCGCCGTTCCCTTGTTCACCAGCACCGCCACCGGAAGCGCGGTCACAGCTTTCGCGGGATCGGCATTAAATGCCTCCCGCGGAAACTTCTGCCCTTGCAGGTAGGTAATGGTTCCGTGATTTAGAAAAAGATTGGCGGTGGCAATGCCTTCGCTTTCTTCTCCGTCAGAAGTGTTGCGCAAATCCAGCACCAGTTTCTTGGCTCCCGCCTTTTCGAGCGACTTGATTTTGGCGCCAATCTCCTGCGCCTTGCCCTTGGTCAAAGCATCCACTTTCACATAGCCGATGCCGTCCTCGAGCATCTTGTCCGAAACTGGAGGAATGCTTACCACATCCCGCGTAATGGTTATTTTCTCCGGCTCCGCCCGTCGCGCCCGCACCACCGAAACATTCACCGTCGAGCCCTGCGTCCCCGAGAGCGCGTCGCGAATCTCCGGCAGCGACATGTCTCGCGTGCTCTGGCCCTCAATCGATTCGAAGATGTCCGTATCTTCAATCCCA
This sequence comes from uncultured Acidobacteriota bacterium, assembly GCA_963756015.1. Lineage (GTDB taxonomy): Bacteria > Acidobacteriota > Terriglobia > Terriglobales > Acidobacteriaceae > Sulfotelmatobacter. Next base: position 2,589,715 of record CAVWMB010000006.1, on the reverse strand, counting down.
GCCTTCTCCGCCGGCGATCCTGGCAGAACCGAAACTACGTCGGCGTATCCAAAGCGCTTCGAGATCGTGGCCCCGATGTCTGCCTTACCCTCAGCTTTGTGCGCCTTATACGCCTTGTACGCGTCCGCCGTCAGGTAGCTCGAGTTCGCATCCAGCGATTCCACCAATCCATGCAATGCCCCGTCTGTAACTTTGGGAATATTCGGGTCCACCACGTACTCATTCTGTACGCGCGACAATACTTCGCTGTAGACCTGCATTTGCCGGTAGGAGCCGTCATTCGAAGACGCATGCACGCCCCCGAGCGAGCCCACCACCACAAACAAGAGCACGGCAAAAGACGAAACCAGAATCGCTGCTTTAGTTTTCATGGACATCAAAATTCTTCTTCTGGAAAGGGACTGACTTCCTGAGAAACTTCCTCTCATTATACTTGTAGATGCTGGTTTTTGTTGGCTGGCTGCTCTTATTCGCCCCTCGCCGGTAACCTCGCGGAATTAGCCCTGATCCGCACCGTTTCAGACGATCCAGCCCGCCCTTTGTCACCCGCTTATTGCGACGGCGGCTTGAAATTCAGGGTGATCACGCTCTGCACCGAGACCGCGCGCCCGTTCATGGAATAAGGCTTGAAGTGCCACTGCTTCACCGCGTCGATGGCGGCCCGCGCAAAAATGAACGACCCTTGCAGGAACTTCGCGTCCTGCACCGTCCCGTCGCGCCCCACAGACACCTGTAGCACCACAATACCTCGCTGCCCGCTCGCCTTCGCCGCCGCCGGATACTCCGGATCCACCGGTTGCTCTGCCAACAACCCGCGCAGCGCCGGCTCCGGCAAGTTCACCGGCTCAATCGAGGACATGGCCGCTTCCACCGGCTTGTTCCCGCTTGCCTCCGGTGTCGAAGAGGCGATCTGCGATCTTAAGCTCGAGGGTATGCCCGCGTTATCTCCCGCCGGAACTGAAGCTTGCGGTGCATAATTTCGCGCCGCAGCCGGAGCCGGAAACTGGGTCATGGGCTGACTCATGGAAGCAGGCGGCTGAACCGGAGGCGCGCTGGGCGCCGAAGCCTGTACCGCAGCGGGAGCCGGCGCGACCGGAGCGGGATTCGGGTTCGCCGCCGTATTCCCTGAGCCGGCAACGGTCGCATCCACCGGGCTTGCAACCGCCTGAGTCTGAGGCCCCGGTTCTGCAGGCGCCGGAGTTTGATCGGCCGAAGTAGTGTCGCCCGCAATCGCCTGCGACTGCCCGCTCGCGTCCGTACCCTTGGCGACCTTCGCGGTGGGGTCAACCACCGGCACCACCCGAATCTGCGTGGGGTCGGTGGTGGCATCCGGAATATTCGCTACCACCGGAAGCTTGTATTCGTCTCCCGATTGCCCAAAGCTGTCATGCTGGGTCACCGCTGGAGGTAAAGCCGCGGGCGGCGGATTCAGCCAACGTCGGGCCGCGCCTACCCCGCCCACAGAGAAGCTCTGCAAGCTCCGCCGCGTCTGCGGCAGCGCGACTAGCGCCACGCTCGCCAGGGCCAATGCGCCTATAAGAAACCCTTTGCCGCTTTTCGGCTCCGATGCGGCCACCGCAGTTTCAGGATTCTTCTTTGACTCTCGCGCCATGTAGGCAAAAAGCGCGGCTTCGGTCTCCGCTTCTGGTGCCGTTTCCGGCTGAGCTGCGGCGCTGCCTGCGGCCGCGCGCTTGCTTGACGCCCGGTTCTCCGCAGCCTCATTTGCCGAATTCCTTTCTTCTTCCGCGCCCAGTGCCGTCGCCGGCACTCTGCGAACCTGATCTCCCCTTGCCTGGTCTCCCCTTGGCTGGTCTCCCCTTGGCTGGTCTCCCCTTGCCTGATCTCCTTTTGACTGATCTCCATACGAAAGAAGTTCGTTCTTCGGTGCAGCAGCCTCGCTTGCCGCCGGCGCCGCTTTCGTCAGCCGCGCTTGCAACGCCGCCCAGCCCGAAAGCGCCTCCCGGGGCTCCGGCTTCGCCTCCGGAGTCTCTTCCACAGCGGCGGCCATCGGCTCCAGTTCAGTGAGCGCATCCACTTCCTCGGCAGGAGCCTGCATGGATTCGTGGGATTCTTTTTCCGTGTCAAATTGCGCCCCGGGTGCAGGGGTCGCGGAATGCAGCATCTCTCCCGCGCGGATTTTCTCCGGCCCTTGCGTCACAAATGCGGGCGCAAATGCCGGCGCGGAAGCTGCCGCCGCCTTAGGCGCAGCGGTCACGGGCGCCGCAGCCGCAGCGGCGCTCGCAGTCGCGCTGGTCGCACTGGTTTCAGGCGCTTTGCGCAGCCCTCCCGGTTGCAACTTCGACCGCAACAGTTCGCACGCCGTGCCCATCGTGTCCCGCACCTGCTCGGCTCGAATGGGTTTGGTCAGAACCGAGTTAGCTCCCGCCTGCAGCGCCTGCGGCCGGGCTTCATCGCTCACGATCGCCAACGTCAGCGGACGCTGTGCCGCCTTTAAATCCCTCGCGGTTTTTAACAGAAAAGTGGCTTCCGGTTGATCCTGCCAATCGGTGATCACAATCTGGAAACCCTGGGTGGTCACCCGCTCGACCGCGTCCACCGCGCTCTTGCAGTATTCCCCTTCGATCCCGAGATCGGCCAGTACCTGCCAGATCGGCTGGATCATCTCCTCATTCGACGAAAACAACAGGCAGCGCAAGGCCATACTATGCAGACTAGGCAGTAGCAGTAACCCCGGCAAGTTACCGAGGTGGAGGGCTGGTCACCTCAAATCGCTCCTAAAATGCCCGGGTACATGTACTTCCGACCCCCACGCCATCTCCTCGCAGCCAACGGCTTTCGCCCGCCTCGTGCGCTAAAATGCAGGGTCGTTCCGAATCCCCATGCAGACTGCGGACGTCGTCATCATCGGCGCCGGAATCGTCGGCTCCAGCATCGCCTACCACCTGACCACCCAGGGATGCCGCAACATCCTCCTCGTCGAGCGCGAGTCAACCCAGGGCAAGGGATCCACCGGCAAAAGCATGGGCGGAGTCCGCGCCCAATTTTCCACCCCCGTCAGCATCCAGATGTCGCTCTATTCGATTCCTTTCTATGCCAGCTTCGAACAGCGGCTTGGTTCCCCCTGCGACTACCGGCCCCAAGGCTATCTTTTCTGCGCCACCAACCAGAATCACCTGGCCTATCTACAGGCAAACTATTCGCAACAAGTAAAAATGGGTTTGAAAAACGTCCGCCTGATGCCCGGCGACGAGATCGCCCGCATGTTTCCTCAGCTGCGCTCCGATGACATCATCGGCGGCAGCTTCTGCTCCACCGACGGCTTCGTCGACCCTTACAGCGCCATGAACGGATTCATGGCTGCCGCCGCCGACCACGGTGCCACGTTATGGAAAAATACCGCCGTCACCGGCATCACCCAGGACTCCGCCGGAATTGCCGCGGTCGAGACCACGCGCGGCCCCGTCTCCACTCGCAAGGTGGTCAATTGCGCCGGGGCATGGGCCGCCGCTGTCGCCAAACTCGTCGGCCTCGATCTGCCGGTCGAGCCCCTGCGGCGCATGCTCGTTCCGAGCGAACCCTTCGACGAATTTCCCCACACCGCGCCCATGATCGTCGACATGTCGACCGGCTTTCACTTTCGTCCTGAGGCTCGCGGCTTCCTCCTCGCCTGGAACGATCCCGAAGAGACCCCCGGCTTTAAAACCGGTTTCGATCCCGGCTTTGTCGAAAAAATCCTCACCCGCGCCGCCGACCGGGTTCCGTGCTTCGCCAATCTGCCGGTAAATCCCAAGCGCGCGTGGGCCGGCCTCTATGAGATGACGCCCGACCATCATCCCATCCTGGGCGAAGCGCCCGAGGTGCCCGGCTTTTTTCTGGCCAACGGTTTCAGCGGACACGGCGTCATGCACGCCCCCGCCACCGGCAAACTTCTCAGCGACCTGATCCTCACCGGCAAAACCGAACTCATCGACGCATCCCTGCTAAACCTCGCCCGCTTCGCCGAAGGCAAACTGATTCACGAAACCGCCGTGCTATAAGAAACGCCTTCTTAGCCGAAGCCTGTAGGTTCATGTAGTCTGGAATCCCATATTTCTTTAAAACGGTCGTTATTTCTCAGAGGCTTCATCATTTCTCTAAGGCGTCATCCTGAGCGCAGTCGCTCTTCAGGCGGAGCGAAGGATCTCGCGCGGTTCGCCCTGGTCCCAGAAACAGAAAATGGACCTTCCCGCTTTCATAACGCTCAAGCAAAAGAAGCTAAGTAAAGAACGCTTAAGTAAAGAACGCTAAGTAAAGAACGCTAAGTAAAGAACGCTAAGCAAATGCAGGAACAAAACTACTGGCTCACCACCGCCGAATTCCCCGCCACGCCAGAACCCCACCCGTTGCCCGCCCGCGTCGATGTCGCGATCATCGGCGCCGGCTTCACCGGCCTCTCCGCCGCCCGCACCCTCGCCCAACGCGGCGCCAAAGTCGCCGTGCTCGAGTCCGAAACCATCGGATGGGGCGCCAGCTCCCGTAACGGCGGCATGGTGCTCACCGGCATGAAACTGGGCGTGAATAAGCTCATCTCCATGTACGGACGCGATCTCACTCGCCGCATGTATGCGGCATCGCTTCAAACCATCGATTGCATCGAGCAGATCGTCCACGAAGAATCCATCGACTGCGACTTTTCGCGCAGCGGTCACCTCGAAGTCGCTTGCAAGCAGAAGCACTTCGACGATTACGCCCGCCAGGCCGAAGTGATCGCCCGCGAGTTCCACCACGAATTGCGCGTCATACCAAAGCACGACCTCGGCGCCGAGATCGGATCGAATATCTACTACGGCGGCATGGTCGATGAAGTCAGCGCCGGCCTGAATCCAGCCCGCTACGTCGCCGGACTAAGCCGCGCCGCCGTGAGCGCCGGCGGGGAAATCTTCGAACATACCCGCGTCGCCGCCCTGCAGCCGGAATCGAACGCAGGCGAGTCCGGATGGAAGGTCACCACCTCCCGCGGCCCACTCTGGTCGCGAGAGGTTTTCGTCGCCACCAGCGGCTACACCAGCCACGCAACTCCCGCCCTGCAAAAGAAAATAATCCCGATCGGATCGTTCATTATCACCACCGAAATTCTTCCCCAAGCTCTTGCCCACGAACTCAGCCCGCGCAACCGCATGATCTATGACTCCAAAAACTATCTTTATTACTACCGCCTCACCCCCGACCGCCGCATGCTCTTCGGCGGCCGCGCTGCATTCTTTCCCGAGACCCGCCAGACCATCCGCCGCAGCGCCGAGATCCTGCGCCGCGGCATGATCGATGTCTACCCGCAACTCCGCGATGCCAAAATCGACTACGTCTGGGGAGGCACGCTCGACTTCGCCTTCGACATCATGCCGCACGCCGGCCAACTCGATGGCATGTACTACTCCCTCGGCTATGCCGGGCACGGCGTGGCCATGGCCACCTATCAAGGCCAGAAAATGGCGGAACTAATCGCCGGTGACAAACCGGAAAATCCCTTCGTAGGCATTCCGTTTCCGGGCGCGCCGCTTGGCATGTACAACGGCAACCCCTGGTTCCTGCCGTTTGCCGGTGCATGGTACAGGCTTTTAGATTGGGTAAGCTAGTTGCTTGTGGAGGGTGGCGCGGGCGCCCTCGCCCGCGTGCCGGCAGTGTTTCGAGCCGCTAAGAATTACCGGAACGGATTCCGAATCCTCGTCCGTCCATCAATCACCTGCCCGTCGCGCATATCTTCCGAGTAGAGGATCGGGCAATTTGCTTCGAGAGCCGAAGCCACTATCAGCGCGTCATAAATTCCGTAGCCGTACTGTTCCGCAATCCTCAGAGCTTCTCGATGGGTTTCGATAGTGACCGGGAACGTGTCGGGGAACAAAAGCCGAATCCACTGCAAGGCTGATCTCACATCATTCCAGGAAACCTGTGCCTTACGCCGCGCAACGGAAACGAATTCATTGAGCACCTGTACGCTAATCGCTCCTCCAGTTGCCAGCAATTCACGAGCCTGCACCTTTCGCGGATCGTCCTCGACGATCGCGTAGATCAGAACGTTGGTATCGAAGAACGCCTTACCGTTCATGCGCCTCTTCCCGGTCGAAGACGAATCCCTTCGGGAATTTCCCCCGCAATTTCCGGCTTAACTTGCGCAGGCCTTCCAGGGCCTGTTCGCGGGTCCGGTCTTTCTTGACCTCAAACTTCGAGCCGCCGGCGACCCGAATTTCAATGTCGTCGCCGTCTTTCAGATTTAACGCTTCAACCACCGCTGCCGGCAGCCGAACCGCAAGACTATTTCCCCATTTTGCAACTCGCACGGGCACATCTCCTCGCCGGAAAATATAAATGATATACATGCCGATTGTATATCCATGACGCGCAATTCACAAATGCGGCAATCCACGGATAATCGAAACCCAACGGATAATCGTAGACTCACGTGAGGACTGCAGATCGCCGCAACACCAAAAGTGCCGCTCTGGGGGGTACACTCCATCCCCTGCGCCTCAGTCTCAGCCGAGGCGCCCACCCCTTGGTTTCACCGCCTAGCGCGCGATGAAGTCGGAGAAGAAATAAGCCAGCACTCCGAAAAGAGCCAGTCCTGAAATGCCGTAAGCAGTCAGCACCCAGGCGCCGCGGCCTGCAAAATGCCTGCCCGTTGACGAAGAGGACAACGACGAAGAGGACAACGACGACGAAGAAATAGACTGTTCGGAAACTGAATCGGAAGAAGAAACACCCGGGGCCCGATCTTCCATGCGAGAAACCTCCAGCGGAAAGATCGTGGCGCAAGTACATTATGCGTCACGCTTGCCTGGCATCGTGGCCGGCAAGACCATCAGGGCCAGCATGTTACTACGGTTTTCCCGTCAAAAAGCAAGAAAATATCATCCCGACCACAAATTCCCCGCCAAATTCATGGCGAAAATCGTATGCAAAATATTTCTCTTCGCGGCAACCACTCGCCCTTGGGATACAACCCCTCAGGCCTTACTATTACGTCATGCGTAGTTTCCTTCTGCCGCTTCTTTTGGTATTTACCGTAGCCGCGCCTGCCGCCGCCGCGGCACAAACCAACCAGCCCTCAAGCTCCTCGCTCCCGGCAAAAGCAAAAAGCGGAGCGAAATCCGTCGAATCCCAACCCGCCGACATCTCCATCATCCCGAAGCCATCGGAGCCCAAACACGACTACTCCCAGGAAGCCTTCGTGGTCGAGCAATACCACTCCCGCTTCCGCTTTGAAAACGATGGCACCGGCCGCCGCGAAACCGTTGCCCGCATCCGCGTGCAGAGCGAGGCTGGAGTCCAGCAGTGGGGCCAGGTTCAGGTTGGCTACAACTCCGCCAACGAACGCGTCGAGATCGCCTACGTCCGCGTGCTCAAAGCCGACGGCACCATCGTCAAAGCCGGCGACGACGCCGTGCAGGACCTCACTGCCCCGGTCGAGCGCGAAGCTCCCGTCTACACCGACTATCGCCAGAAGCACATCACCGTCCCCGGCCTGCGTCCCGGCGAAGTCCTCGAATACGACATCGTCACCGTGATTCACACCCCGCTCTCCGCCAACCAGTTTTGGGCCGACTACGACTTCGACAAAAGCAACATCATGCTCAATGAAGAACTCGACGTCGATGTCCCCGCTGACCGCCCGATCAAGCTCAAGAACAAGCCCGGCTTCGATCCCAAAATCACCGAAGCCAGCGGCCGCCGCCTCTATCACTGGACCAGCTCCCACCTGGAGCGCGAAGACGATACCAAAGATAAAGATAAAGACAAAGACAAACAGAAGAAGAAAAAAGCCGACGACGATCGCCCCGACGTTCAGCTCACCACCTTCGTCAGCTGGGAGCAGGTCGGCCGCTGGTACGCCTCACTCGACAAGGACCGCCGTGCCCCCTCGCCCGATGTCCGCGCCAAGGCCGAAGAACTTACCAAGGGCCTCGACCATCCAATGGACAAAATCGAAGCTCTCTACGACTTCGTCGCCATAAATTTCCGCTACGTCAGCCTCTCGCTCGGCCTCGGCCGCTATCAGCCTCACGCCGCCGCCGACGTGCTCCACAACCAGTACGGCGACTGCAAAGACAAACACACCTTGCTGGCCTCGCTGCTCGAAGCCGAAGGTCTGCACGCATCCTCCGTATTAATCAACTCGACCCGCAAACTCGATCCCGACATGCCCTCACCCTCGCAGTTCGATCACGTCATCACCATGCTTCCCATGGGCAAAGACGAAGTCTGGATGGACACCACCAGTGAAGTCGCTCCCTTTCGCCTGCTCGCCTATTCTCTGCGCAACAAGCTGGCGCTGGTCATTCCCGCCGACGGCAGCGCCCCGCATCTCGAAAACACTCCCGCCGGCACCCCCATGCCCGACAGCGAAGTTTCCGATATCGATGGAAAAATAAATGAGATCGGCAAGCTCGAAGCCCACGTCCACGACACCTTCCGTGGCGATGAAGAACTCATGCTGCGCTCCATCTTCCGCCGCGTTCCCGAAGCCCAGTGGCAGCGCGTGGTTGAAAACATCAACGCCGGAATGGGCGGCGACGTCACCAACCTCAAAGTCAGCGATCCCGCCGCCACCCGCGAAGCTTTCACCGTGTCCTACGACGTCTCCAAGCCAAACTTCCTCGACTGGTCAAAAAAGAAGTCCGATCTCACCCTCCCGCTCTGCCAGTTCAATATGCCGGACCTCGGCGCCGGTGACGATGACCCCGATGCCGAGCCCCTGAAACTCGGTCCCAAAGCCGCTTACGTCTACAAGATCAAACTCGAACTTCCCGCCAATTACACCGCCCACGCTCCGCTGCCGTTTTCTCTCAAGCGCGACTACGCGGACTATCAGGCGACCTACAAGCTGGAAGGCGCCACGTTCACCGCCGCCCGCACCCTCACCGTTCTACAGGAAGAGATTCCCGTCCCCCGCGCGGAGGATTATGCCGCTTTCCGCCACGCCGTGGGCTCCGACCTCGGCCAATTTCTCTCCGTGGAAAACACCGTCGCCGGAACCCCCGTGCCCCCGGCCGACATGAAAGGCGACGACCTGGTCGAAAGCGGCCGCGCCGCCATGGCCAGCGGCAATTTCCCGCTGGCTATTCTCGTCTTCAAGCGCGCCGCCGAAGTCGATCCCAAAAATAAAATTGTCTGGAACGCCCTCGCCGCCGCCTACCTCGGCATGCGCCAGAACGACGACGCTATCGCCGCCCTCCACAAGCAGATCGAAATCAATCCCTACGACGAATACGCCTACAACGCCCTCGGCCGCGCCTATTGGCAGGAGCGCAAATATCCCGAGGCAGTCGTCGCCTTCAACAAGCAACTCGAAATCAATCCCCTCGACAAATTCGCCCATGCCGGCCTCGGTTCGATGTACTCCGAATGGCACAAATACGATCTCGCCGCCTCCGAGCTTGAGAAGGCCGCATCCCTCACCCCCGATAATCCCGAACTGCAAGTCACCCTCGGCGACGCCTACCTCAACCTCGGCCAGGACGACAAAGCCCTCGCCACCTTCGACCACGCCGTGGAAATCTCAGCCACCCCGCTGGTCTGGAACAACATTGCCTACCAGCTCTCGCTGAAAAAATCTCATCTCGACCGCGCCCAGCAATATGCCGAATCGGCGATCTCGGCCACCACCGCAGCCTTGCGTAACCTGTCCCTCGACCGCCTCACCTCGCAGGATCTGCCCCTGGTTCCATCTCTCATCGCCTACTGGGACACGCTGGGCTGGGTGTATTTCAGCGAAGGCAATCTCGATAAAGCCGAAAAATACGTCTCCGCCGCCTGGGGTCTGGGCCAGCACGGCGAAGTCGGCGACCACCTCGGCCAGATCTACGAGAAGGAAGGGAAGAAAGACCGCGCCCTGCGCACCTACGAACTCTCGCTCGCCGGCCTGCGCCCCATCCCCGAAACCATGGAAAGAATGGAGGCGCTCACCAAGAGCGACCCCAAGTTGAAAGACGCGGGAAGAAACGCCAAAGCCGACCTCGAATCCCTTCGCACCATCGATTTGGGTAAAGACAGTAACAAGGAAACCAGCAACGCCGATTTTTTTGTCCTGCTGAGCGGAGGCGCCAGCACCCCCACCAAAGCCGAGTCCGTACGCTTCGTCAGCGGCGACGAGAAACTGAAAATCTTCACCGGCGCCCTGCGCACCGCCGAATATCACCTGACCTTCCCCGACGACACCCCGGTAAAAATCCTGCGCCGCGGAACCCTCTCCTGCTCCGCCGCCACCGGCCACTGCTCCTTCGAGCTGTTACTGCCCGATGACGTGAGGTCGGTGGATTAGGTTCTTTTGGAGGCATGACTGCGCGGTTTTGGGAAGGGCACGGCTTCAGCCGTCCCGCCCGAGTGATTCTGGGTGGCGCAGCGCTTCAGCGCTGCGGTTGGACTGTCGCGATATAGCGGCTTTAGCCGCTGCGGGACAGCACGCCCACATCCCTCGGTGCGGTTGACAGTTCCAAGCCGAGTGTCTCTACAATTCGAGGGTTATGGGATTCAGGAGTTCCCCGCGTTGACTACCTGCATAACTCCAAGCTGCTCTTGCGGGATAAAAGAGCTCGCCCTGACGTTTGAATAAATCGATGACCGCCCTAATTTCATCCGCCGAAAAACCAAACTCAGCCCGGGGCAGCACTTCCGAATATTCCTTCAAGACTGCCCGGGAGAAGCAAGGGCGAACCAGGCCCTGCTTGACGGCAAGCAATAACAGGGCTTCATTACCCCCAGGAGAAATCAGTGCCGATACGAGGACATTCGTATCGATGACTGCCCGAATCATTTTTTCTTCTCGCGCCTGTACCCTTTTATCTCGGCGTCGATCTGTTCCGGAGAGAGCTTGTCGAGGCCGCGACGCTTCGCGCCCGCCCACGCCTTTGTCAGCCATTTTGGCGGCGGCGCTACAGTCTTGATGAAATCCTCAACGCTCATAATAACCACCGCCGGCTCCCCTCGCCGGTCCACGACAAAGCGCTCGTTGTTCTCGACGGCACGGTTCATAATCTGCCCAAATTGTGTGCGGGCGATGTGAGCATCAACCCTCCGTTCCATTTACATTCCTCCAATCAATTGATTAATCAATTGATTCTAACATGTTGAAGCAATCAGGCCGGATCCCACTAAATCAGGCAGGTGCACCAATGTTTTCTCGATTCCATCCGGTCGCCCCCTCATACCCCCGCGCCAGCCGCAACACCAAATCCTCCCTCCACCACGCCCCCGCAATCTGCAATCCAATCGGCAGCCCGCTCTTGGTGAGCCCGCAAGGCACTGAGATCGCCGGCAGCCCCCACACATTGAACGGCCGCGTGTTCCGCAACATCAACAACTCCGCCGGCCTCAGCGCCGCCGGATCTTTCCTCAAATCCGCAATCGCGGGCGCCGGGATCGGCGTCGTCGGCGTGACCAGCAAATCCACCTCGGCAAACATTTCCTGAGCTCGCCGCCGTTCCTCCTCCAGTTCTCGCCTGCGCCAAATATATTCGGCCGCAGAAATTGTTTCTCCCGACCGTATCCGCCGCAAAGTCTCCGGCTGGTACAACTCCGGCGTGCGCGCAATATTCTCCGCGTGATACGCAAACGACTCTGCCGCCTGCACCGTGCGATCCGCTGCCACTGCAATGTGCACGTCCCGCACTTCGGCCACCAGCGTCCCAATCACGCCCAAAGCCTCTTCAACCGCCGCTCTCACTTCCTCATCAAGCTCCTCAAAAAAATGCGCCCGCGGAACCCCCACTCGCAGCTTCTTCGTTTCACCTTCAGAAAAAGCACCAGAAACATAATCCGAAACCGCAACCTCCGCGCTGCCCACGTCGCCCGCGTCATATCCCGCAATCGCCTGCAGCACCACCGCCGCATCCGCCACACTCGCCGTCAGCGGCCCCACGTGATCGAGCGACCACGAAAGCGGAATCACTCCCCGCGCCGAGACTCTTCCATACGTCGGCTTGATCCCCACACATCCGCACAACGCCGCTGGCTCGCGAATCGACCCGGCCGTGTCCGTCCCAATCGCCGCATAACAAAGTCCCGCGGCCACGGCCGCCGCCGACCCACCCGACGATCCTCCCGCAATATGCTCTGGGTTCCGCGGATTGTGAACCTCGCAAAAAAAACTGACCAGCGAACTCCCGCCATAAGCGAACTCATGCAGATTATTTTTCCCCAGAATCACCGCTCCCGCTCGCCGCAGCCTGCGCACCACCTCCGCGTCCTCGTCGGGAACCCGGTGTTCGAAAACCGCGCTGGCAGCCGTCGTTCGCGTCCCCGCCGTATCGATAAGATCCTTCAGCCCAACCGGAATCCCATGCAGCGGCCCGCGCCACTCCCCGCGCAAAATTTCCTGCTCCGCCACCCGCGCCTCCGCCAGCGCCGATTCCGCCATCACCGTAATAAAAGCGTTCAGCGCAGGATTCAGTTGTTCAATGCGCTCCAGACACCCGCGCGTCAGCTCCACCGGAGAAATTTCCTTCCTCCGCAACCGCGGCCCCAGCTCAACAATAGTTTCCAAGATTCCCATCCTCATCAAGGCCCATAATTCTAGCGGCTCCACCAAAAATCTGTCGGGCTTTAGCCCGTTCGATCGCGGTCTCCGTTTCAATGGCCAGCAACTTTTTCCCCCGCCCACAAAAAAGCAACCACCCGCCCGGGCCTATAATCAAAAACACTGCTCCCGGAGGTCCAATCCATGGCGGAACTCACCATCGCCCCAGTCGCAACCCACGGTTTCTTCGTCGATGGACACTGGATCGAAGATGGTGACCTTCTCGAAGTTCGCGCTCCCTTCGATGGCAGCATCCTCGCCCGCGTAATCCAGGGCCGCCGCGAACACGCCGAACTCGCCATCGCCGCCGCCGTCAAAGCTTTCGGCACCACGCGCCGCCTTCCCGCCTTCGAGCGCCAGCGCGTCCTGCGCCGCGTAGCTCAATCCATCTCCGAACGTCGCGATGAATTCTCCCGCACCCTGGCCCAGGAAGCCGGCAAGCCCATCAAATCGGCGCGCATCGAGGTCGACCGCGCCATCTTCATCTTCAATGTCGCCGCCGAAGAGGCTACTCGCATCTACGGAGAATATCTCCCGCTCGACTGGCAGCAGTCCACCGCCGGACGCTGGGGCATGGTCAAACGCTTCCCGCTCGGCCCCATCGCCGGCATCACTCCGTTTAATTTTCCGCTGAATCTGGTGGCGCACAAAGTCGCTCCCGCAATCGCCGCCGGATGTCCCATGGTGCTCAAGCCCGCGCCCCAAACTCCGCTCTGCGCCTTGCTTCTCGCCGAATGCGTGCAGCAGGCGGGCTGGCCCGATGGCGGCCTCAATGTGCTTCCGCTCTCCAATGAAGATGCCGGCCTTTTGGTCACCGATGAGCGCATCAAGCTCATCAGCTTCACCGGCAGCGTTCCCGTCGGCTGGGATATCAAACGCCGCGCCGGAAAAAAGAAAGTCGCCCTCGAACTCGGCGGCAACGCCGGCGCCATTGTCCACAGCGACGCCGATCTCGACTATGCCGCCGAGCGCTGCGTCACCGGCGGCTTCGCCTACGCCGGTCAGACTTGCATTTCCGTGCAGCGCATTCTGGTCGAAGAATCGGTCTACGGCAAGTTCACCGACCTGCTCGTCGAAGGTGTCAAAAAGCTCAAGACCGGCGATCCCATGGATGAATCCACCGACCTCGGCCCCCTCATCCGCGAAAGCGATGCCATCCGCGTCGTGCAGTGGATTGAAGAGGCAGTCCGCTCCGGCGCCCGCCTTCTGTGCGGTGGCGCACGGAAAAATTCCGTGGTCGAGCCTACAGTGCTTACTGGCACCAAACCCGAAATGAAAGTGAACTGCCAGGAAGTTTTCGGCCCGGTCGTCACCGTCGAACCCTATCACAGCTTCGACGAAGCTCTGCGCCGCATCAACCACTCCAATTACGGCCTGCAAGCCGGCCTGTTTGCCCGCGACGCCAAACTCCTGTTCCAGGCCTTCGACGAGCTTGAGGTCGGCGCTCTGATCGCCGGCGACGTCCCGTCCTTCCGCATCGATCAGATGCCCTACGGAGGCGTAAAAGATTCGGGCCTGGGCCGCGAAGGACTGCGTTATGCCATCGAGGAAATGACCGAACCCAAGCTGCTGGTGATGAATCTGCGTTAGATGTTGAATCTGCTTAGACGAAGGCGGAGCAGTTTCATGCCCTCACCGAGTGCTAAAACCGAATTCGTTTTCCGACTGAATGCCCTTTCGGGAAATTTTTGCGTTTCGGAGTGCTGGATTACGCGACAACACCCCATGAAATATTTATAATTCCCTGTTTCGTAGCTGGCGCCAAAAAATCAGTGCATGTTTTTTGCGCCCCGTCACAAATCGTTGGCAACACATCTGTAATCGATTACGTCTTATCCGCATTTCTGAAGCACGTAATTCAGCATGCCGCAGATCTTTCATCGCAGCACTAACACTTTGTCGCGCGCCACGATTTTTGGCGCGGTTTTTGTGCTGGCCGCGCTGTCATGGATCGCCTACGAGGTTCAGAGTTCGCCCTATCTCACCTATGCCGGCGTACGCAAGCCGCAGCCCGTGCCCTTCAGCCACCAGCATCACGTCGCCGGCCTCGGAATTGATTGCCGCTACTGCCATACCTCGGTCGAAAATTCCAGCTTTGCCGGCATTCCCCCCACCAAGACCTGCATGAACTGCCACTCGCAAATCTGGACCAATGCCCAGTTGCTCGAGCCGGTTCGCGCCAGCTACCGCTCCGGAGAATCGCTGCAGTGGACGCGGGTCAACGAACTTCCCGATTTCGTCTTTTTCAATCACAGCATTCACGTCACCAAGGGAGTCGGCTGCAACACCTGTCACGGCCCTGTCGACCGGATGCCGCTCATGTATCAGCAGGAGTCCCTCCAAATGGAGTGGTGCCTGGGCTGCCATCGCGCGCCCGAGAAAGAACTGCGCCCCCGCGACCAGGTATTCAACATGCGCTACGAGCAGCCCAGCAGCACCAAGCCCGTCGTAGTCGATGGCCAGAGCTATACCGACCAGCAGGACCTCGGTTTAGCCCTGGTAAAAAAGTACAACGTCCGCAACGTGAGAGACATCACCAGTTGCAACACCTGCCACCGCTAGAGAAAAGTATTATGAGACTTGTCATCCTGAGCGGAGTAATTGTTTCGCGAAGCGAAGCAATTACGGAGTCGAAGGACCCCGCGGCGGCGGGCGTCTTTTCTGCGGATGCCGGGAGTTCTCACCATGCTGTCGAGGGTGCGGGGAGAATGCCTTGAGGCGATACAGCTGCGCTCGTGATGGCAGGGGCCCTTCGACTTTGGTTGTGCTTCGCATTGGCGAAGCGCAACCCTCGCTCAGGACGGCATTTTGTAAACGGTCATGAAAATCGACGAAGAAAAATCGCGCCCCAAAACCGAAGACGTTTGCCCCTCCAAAAAAGGGAAACTTGATCTCGACTCCCTTCGCGCCCAGATCGACGAAGCCAGTGAAAAATCCGGCCCGGAATACTGGCGCAGCCTCGAGGAGCTCGCCGGCAGCCCCGCCTTTCAGGAAGCCCTGCACCGCGAATTTCCCAAAGGCGCATCCGAATGGGTCGAGTCCGTCTCCCGCCGCGGATTCCTCAAAGTGATGGGCGCTTCCATGGCCCTCGCCGGGATGACCGGCTGCGTCAAGCTCCCGCTCGAACCCATCATCCCCTACGTCCGCCAGCCCGAGGACGTCATCCCAGGCCGCCCCATGTTCTACGCCACCGCCGTCACGCTCGGCGGCTACGCCAGCCCCGTGCTGGTCGAGAGCCACATGGGTCGACCCACAAAGATCGAAGGCAACGACCAGCATCCCGCGTCGCTCGGCGGCACCGACATTTTCGCGCAAGCTTCCATCCTCGGCATGTACGATCCCGACCGCTCGCAGAGTGTGGTGTCCCTCGGCGACCAGCGCTCCTGGCAGTCCTTCCTCTCCGCCATTCGCGGACCGCTTGCCGCTCAGAAAACATTGCAGGGCGCGGGCATTCGTATTCTCACCCCAACCATCTCTTCGCCCACGCTGGCCGACCAACTGCGCAACTTCCTGAAGCTCTATCCCCAGGCTAAGTGGCACGTCTACGAGCCCATCAATCGCGACAACGTGCTCGAGGGCGCGAAGCTCGCCTTCGGCCAGCCGGTTGAGACGCGCTACGACTTTTCCAAAGCCGACGTAATCGTCTCCCTCGACGCCGACTTCCTGTATGCGGGTTTTCCGGGAAACGTGCGCTACATCCGCGACTTCGCCAAGCGCCGCGATCCCGACGGCAACATGAACCGGCTGTATGTTATCGAGAGCGGGGTTAGTACGACGGGAGCGAAGGCCGATCATCGCTTCACGGTAAGGTCATCGGAGCTCGCTGAAGTCGCAAAGACCAACGACGTTCTGTCGTCTCACCTGCTTACCAAGGCCCTGTCCGATGATTTGCACTCCCACGCTGGCTCGAGCATCGTCATCGCTGGCGACCACTTACCTCCTGCGGCTCACGCCTTCGCGCACGAGCTGAACTCGCGTCTCGGCAATATCGGGAAAACCGTTTTCTACACCGATCCCGTCGACGCGAACCCGGTTAATCAAACAGAATCGATCAAAGACTTGGTCGGCGATATCAACGCCGGCAAAGTCGACTTACTCGTCATCCTCGGCGGCAATCCTGCTTACGACGCCCCCGCCGATCTCGATTTCGCAACCCTCCTCAAGAGCGGCAGAGTTCCGCTGCGTGTGCATCTGGGGCTTTATGAAAATGAAACCGCCGAACTTTGCCAGTGGCATGTTAACCAGGCGCATGAACTCGAAGCCTGGGGTGACGCTCGCGCCTACGACGGCACCGTCAGCATCATCCAGCCCTTGATCGCCCCGCTCTACGAAGGCAAGAGCGCCATAGAGTTCGTCGCCCTGCTCAACGGTCAATCCGACGCCAGCGGCCATGACCTGGTCCGCGCTTATTGGCAGAAACAAAAAACCGGCGCGGATTTCGAAGCCTTCTGGCGTAAATCCCTCAATGATGGTTGGATCGCGGACACAGCCTTCGCTCCAAAATCCGTGACGGCCAAGTCCGCAAATTTCCCGCCCTCAACCGCGGGCGACGCCAAGTCCCGCTCCATCGAGCTCAACCTCCGCCGTGACCCCACCATCTACGACGGACAATTCTCCAACAACGGCTGGCTCCAGGAACTCCCCAAGCCGATGAACAAGCTCACTTGGGATAACGCCATCCTCATCGGCCCCCAGATGGCCGAGCGCCTGCAAATAAAAACCTGCGACATGGTCGAACTCGAACTCAACGGCACAAAAGTTACCGGCCCGGTTTGGGTTCAAGTCGGAGTTCCCGACAACTCAGTCACAGTCACCCTCGGCTACGGCCGCACCCGCGCCGGCCGGGTCGGCACCGCCCAGGGATTCAACGCCTATCCGCTCCGCACCAGCGCCGCACCCTGGTTCGCCAGCGGCCTGCAGATTCGTAACACCGGCGAACGCTACGTCCTCGCCTCCACCCAGGGCTACCAGTCCATGGACACGCCCAACGGCGACCATCGCCCCCTCGTCCGCGAAACCGTGCTCGAGGAATACCGCAAAGATCCCAACTTCGCCAAGGAACAAAACGAAGACGCCCCTCCCGGCCTCACCCTCTACAAGCCCTACGACTACAAAGACGAAGCCTACGCCTGGGGTATGGCCATCGACTTGAACTCCTGCGTCGGCTGCAACAACTGCATCGTGGCCTGTGTCTCGGAGAACAACATCGCCGTCGTCGGCAAAGAGCAGTGCGCCATTGGCCGCCACATGCACTGGATTCGCGTCGATACTTATTTCCAGGGCGATCGCGACAATCCCAAGGCGTTTTTCCAGCCCTTGCCCTGCCAGCAATGTGAGGACGCGCCCTGCGAACTGGTCTGCCCGGTCGGCGCCACCAACCACTCCAGCGAAGGCCTCAACGACATGATCTACAACCGCTGCGTGGGCACCCGCTATTGCTCGAACAATTGTCCTTATAAGGTGCGGCGCTTCAACTTCCTGCTCTTCCAGGACTGGGAAACTCCGCAATATAAAATGATGCGCAATCCCGATGTCAGCGTGCGCAGCCGCGGCGTCATGGAAAAGTGCACCTACTGCCTGCAGCGCATCACCGAGCACCGCATCGACGCCGAAACCGCCTCCGTCCGCGAAGGCAAGGAAATCAAGATCAAAGATGGCGAGCTGCAAACCGCCTGTCAGCAATCCTGTCCGGCCGATGCGATCATTTTCGGCAATATCAACGACCCCAACAGCCGCGTCGCAAAATTGAAAGCCCAGTCGCGCAATTACAGCTTGCTCGGCGAATTAGGCACGCGCCCGCGCACAACCTATTTGGCGGAGGTCGGAAATCCGAACCCAGAGTTGAAAGGATCATGAGTCGATGCCGCGCGGTAAGTTTTGAAAGGGCGCGGCTTCAGCCGCGCCGTTAAGAACGAAAAAATGATTGGGGCTTTAGCCCCTGAGTGAGCATGAACGATCAATACAAAACGACGGTAGAAGCCCAGCCCGCTCCGGTCATCGAGCCCGGCCACACCTTCGCCACCGTTACTGACAAAATCAGTTCCATCGTTCTCACCCGCCCCGCCTCCAACGGATGGTTCCTCGGCTTCGGCATCTTTTTCCTGCTCACGATGATGATGCTCTATGCCATCGGCTATCTTTTCCTGAAAGGCATCGGTATCTGGGGAGACACCATTCCCATCGGCTGGGGCTTCGCCATCGTCAATTTCGTCTGGTGGATCGGGATCGGCCACGCCGGCACGCTCATCTCCGCCATCCTGCTTCTGCTCCGCCAGTCGTGGCGCAATTCCATCAACCGCTTTGCCGAGGCCATGACGCTTTTCGCCGTCGCCTGCGCCGGAGTTTTCCCCGCCATCCACCTTGGCCGTCCCTGGCTTGCCTACTGGCTCTTTCCTTATCCCAGCACCATGGGGGTGTGGCCGCAGTTCCGCAGTCCCCTCATGTGGGACGTCTTTGCCGTCTCTACTTACGCCACCATCTCCCTTCTGTTCTGGTTCATGGGGCTGATCCCGGATTTTGGCACACTGCGCGACCGCTCCGACAATCGCTGGATTCGCATGGTCTACGGCATGCTCGCCATGGGCTGGCGCGGATCGGCCCGCCACTGGCATCGCTACGAAACCGCCTATCTGCTGCTGGCTGGCTTGGCCACGCCCCTGGTGCTCTCCGTCCATACCGTGGTCAGCTTTGACTTCGCCATCGGCATCGTCCCCGGCTGGCACACCACCATCTTCCCGCCCTACTTCGTCGCCGGCGCAATTTATTCCGGCTTTGCCATGGTGCTGATGCTTGCCATCCCCATCCGCAAAATCTACGGCCTTGAAGATTTCATCACCGAGCGCCATTTGCAGAATTCGGCCAAGGTCATGCTCGCTACCGGATTGATCGTCGCCTACGGCTACGGCATCGAGGCCTTCATGGGATGGTACAGCGGTGACCGCTATGACGCCTTTACCCTCTGGAACCGGCTGCACGGCCCCTACTCACACTGGTACTTCATGCTGCTCACCTGCAACATTTTTATTCCCCAGGTGCTCTGGATCCGCAAGCTGCGCACCAGTCCCATCGCTCTTTTCGTGGTTTCCGGCGTGGTCCTCGTCGGAATGTGGCTGGAGCGTTTCATCATCGTGGTCGTCAGCCTCTCCCGCGACTTCCTGAATTCCTCATGGGGCATGTATTACCCCACTCGCTGGGATTGGATGACCTTCATTGGCACCATCGGATTCTTCCTGGCTTGCATGTTCCTGTTCGTTCGCCTGCTGCCCATGATTTCCATCTTCGAGATTCGCACCCTTCTGCCCCAGGCCGAAGGCAAAGCGGCGGAGGCAGCCGAGTAATGAAACGCGATCCCATCTACGGAATCATGGCGGAGTTCGACACCCCCACCGCCTTGCTCGATGCCGCCCGCCGCACTTATCAGGCCGGCTACAAGAAGATCGACGCCTACAGCCCCTTCCCCATCGAAGGCCTGGCGGAAGAAATCGGCTTCCACCACGATGAAGTTCCGCTCGTGGTTCTCATCGGCGCCATCATCGGCGGTCTCACCGGCTACCTCTTGCAGTACTGGGTCGCCGTCATCGCCTATCCCATCAATGTCGGCGGAAGGCCTTACCACTCCTGGCCCTCTTTCATCGTCATCACCTTTGAGTTGACTATTCTGTTCGGCGGCATCTCCGCCCTGTTCGGCATGCTGGCCCTGAACGGCTTGCCCATGCCTTATCATCCCGTGTTCAATGTGCCGCGCTTTGCCATGGCCTCGAAAGACCGTTTTTTCCTGATCGTGTTTTCCTCCGATCCGCAATACGATCGCACCGCCACCCGCAGCTTCCTCGAAGCTTTTTCGCCGCGCTCCATTTCGGAGGTGCCCAGCTAATGCCGCGCCTCCGTCCAATGAATTCAGGCCACCGCAATGCCCATGTGGAGACGGGCGCCCTCGCCCGTCCGGTCGAGCAAAGCTCGACAGCGGTACCCACCGCCGTGTGGATTCCGCGGCCGCCTCAGCTAAAGGTCTTCGCCGACACCACCACGACAAAGGGTGCCCCATTTCTCCCCTCTTTTGGGAGAAGTGGGATTCCACAGCTGCGTCTGTCAAAGATCCTTGGGGTCATCTCACTTCTAGCCCTGCTCTCCGCCTGCCGTCTCGACATGCACGTGCAGCCCAAGCAGAATCCGCTCTCCCGCAGCGATTTCTTTGCCGACCAGCGTTCCGAACGTCCGCCCGTCGAAGGCACCGTCGCCCGCGGCCAGCTTCATGCCGACACCTATTTCTACACCGGCAAAATTGGCAGCGCTCCCGGCGACTACATGCCCTTTCCCGTAACCAAAGAAGTTCTCGATCGCGGTCGCGAGCGCTACAACATTTATTGCTCTCCCTGTCACTCCATGCTCGGCGATGGCAACGGCTTCGTTCCCTCCCGCGGCTTCTCGCGCAAGCCGCCTTCGTATCACATCCCCCGGCTCGAAAAGGCTCCCCTCGGCTACTTCTACGACGTCATCACCAACGGCTTTGGCATCATGTCCGACTACTCTGCGCAGATTCCTCCACAGGATCGCTGGAACATCGTCGCCTACATCCGCGCTCTGCAGCTCAGTCAAAATGCAACCCGGGCGGATGTTCCCGCCGGGCAAGCCGTTCCCTCCGAGCCGCCAAATTTCAGAGGAACCCTGGGTTCGGGAGCCACTCCTCCCGTCCTCGACACCGCGCCGCCCTCAGAATCCGGGAAAGAGGAACATCCATGAGCGCCGCGACCACTCCCCATCTCGATCTGTCGCCGCCGCCCATCGTAGCGACCATCTCCCGGCGCTCGCTCCTGATCGGTGTGCTCTTCTCCGTATTCGCGGTGATTCTCGCGTTCTTCCATCCGCAGGAGTTTTATCGCGCCTACCTCCTCGGCTACATGTGCTGGCTGGGACTGGCGCTCGGGTCGATGGCAATTCTCATGATTCGCCATCTCACCGGCGGCGGCTGGGGCACCGTCATTCGCCGCATCCTCGGGGCCGCCATGCGCACTCTGCCCCTGCTCGCTCTTCTTTTCATCCCTCTCATTTTTGGGATTCGCCACCTTTATATCTGGGCCCAGCCCCTCGCCAATATTTCCGACAAGCATCTCCGCGAGCACCTTGAACAGATCACGCAAAGCTACCTCACCATCAACGGCTTCATCATCCGCGCCATCATCTATCTCGCCATCTGGAACCTGCTTTCCTTCCTGCTCTCGAAATGGTCGAAACAAACCGACCGCGCCAATGCCCCCGATAACAGCCAGCGCTTCAAGGCCGTCAGCGGCCCCGGCCTTATCCTCTACGCCTTCACCATCTCATTTGCCGCCATCGACTGGGTCATGTCGCTCGATCCCAGCTGGATCTCCACTATCTTCGGCCTCATCATCCTGATCGGTGAAGTGCTTTCCGCCATGTGTTTCGCGGTGGTCGTCGAACGCATCCTGGTCAACTACAAACCCATGTCGGAGCTGCTGCGGCCCGATTTCGTCCACGACCACGGCAAGTGGATGATGACTTTCATCATGGTCTGGGCTTATTTCTCGTTTTCCCAGTGGCTCATCATCTGGGCGGGCAACTTGCCCTCCGAAATCACTTTTTATGTGAAGCGCCTGAACGGCGGCTGGGGCTGGATTGGCCTAATCCTCGCGCTCTTCCATTTCGCCGTCCCCTTCGCCATCTTGCTGTCGCGCCCATTCAAGCGCGATATCCGAAAGCTGGCGTGGCTCGCCGTCTGGCTGATGCTGATGCGCTACCTCGATCTGTTCTGGATCATCGAACCGAATTTTTCCAAAACCATCGCGGTCACCCTCGCCGATATCGTCGTGCCCATCGCCATCGGCGGAATCTGGCTCTGGTATTTTTTCCGCAACCTCGCGTCCTTGCCCCTGGTTCCGGCCTTCGACCAGGATGCTCACGAAGTTCTACAACCGGCGCACGAATCATGAACCTGAATTGAAGCAATGACTGACCCCATCAAACCCGAAACCACAGCCCAGGACGGCTACGAGCATCGCGATCTCAAGCCCTCCGGGATTTTCTATTTTCTTGTCAGCCTGGTCGTGATCACCATTCTTTGCATGTTCGGCCTCAAAGGCCTCTATGCCTACCTCGATCATCGCGAGCGCGCCTCGCAGCCTGCACTGAATCCGCTGGTCTCAAACGCTCCCACGGATACCCGCCACGTCGCTCACGGATACCCGCAGGCCGCTTTTCCCACTCCCCGGCTCGAAGAAGATGAGCGCGGCCAGCTCAACAGCATCCTGCTCAAGGAACAGGAAACGCTCTACAGCTACGGCTGGGTCGACGAAAAAGCCGGCACCGTTCGTATCCCCATTGAGCGCGCCATGGATTTAATCGTCGCACGCGGACTTCCGGTGCGCCCCGAAACCGCAGCTCAGGAAAATCCGGCCGCCGGCTCAGCCGGCCACAAGAATAATTCGGCGACGAACGTCTCCAGGAAGGGCAGCCCCTCAACCCGCGCTAAAAAGGAGCCCTGAATGCCTGAACGGAAACCACAATTCGCAACCACCGCTCGCAACCACGATTCGCAGCCATGGAATGCAATAGAAGGATTAAAAAATTGAGCCGTAGAAAAAACAATTCGATTTTCGCCGCAGCCCTCGCCATCGCCTTGCTGGCTACTTCCGCTTCCGCTCAAATGAACAACGGCGTAATGTCTCCGCCTGCGAACACGCGTCCTCCGCTCCTGGAAAATGTCGGTATCGAGCAGCACCTCGACTCCGCCATCCCGCCCGATCTCACGTTCCTCGACTCCACCGGAAAAACCATCAAGCTGGGCGATTACTTCGGCCGCAAGCCCCTCATCCTGAATCTGGTGTATTACAACTGCACCATGCTCTGCGGTGAAGCCCTGGCTGGACTCGCCAGCGCCATGCGCCTCATCAAGTTCGATGTCGGCAATCAATTCGACATCATCACCGTGAGCTTCGATCCTCGCGAAACTCCCGCCATGGCCGCCGCCAAAAAGCTCGACTTCGTCAAGCGCTATGGCCGCGCCAATGCCGCCTCCGGCTGGCACTTCCTTACCGGCCCGCCCGATTCGATCAACGCGCTCACCAAGGCCGTCGGCTTCCAATATCAGTACGATCCCAAGACCAATCAATACGCGCACGCCACTGCCATCATGGTGCTCACGCCCCAGGGCCACATCTCGCGCTACTTCTACGGCGTCGATTTCCCGCCCAAGGATTTGCGCATGGGACTGGTCGAGGCTTCGCAGGAAAAAATCGGCAACGCCGTCGATGCCGTCCTGCTCTACTGCTATCACTACAATCCGGAGACCGGAAAATATGGCGCCATGGTTGGCAACATTCTGAAACTTGCAGGCGCCGCCACCATTCTCCTGCTTGGCGGTTTAATTCTTGTTTTGTGGCGGCTCGATCGCTCCGCAGCCCTGAAAGCGTCCGCCAGGGAAGCGGTCGGCGGAAACACCGGAACGAAGACACGGTATGCTCAATAATTTTCCACTATGGCCGCAGCAGGCTTCCACCATGGCTCATCGCGTGGACGCGCTCTACATCTTCCTGCTCGTCGTTACCGGGATGATGGCTCTGCTGGTCTGCGCCTTGGTAATCTATTTCGCCGCCCGCTTCCGCCACCGTCCCGGCGTCCGCGCCGAACAGATCGAAGGTTCCACTGCGCTTGAAATCACCTGGAGCGCCATCCCTTTCCTCATCTTCATGGTCATCTTTATCTGGGGTGCCGTGGTCTACTTCAAGGAGCGCACTCCGCCCGCCGATGCCACCGAAGTCTACGTCGTCGCCAAACAATGGATGTGGAAGATCGAGCACGCCGAAGGTCAGCGCGAGATCAATGAACTTCACGTTCCCGTCGGCCGCGATGTCAAACTCATCATGACCTCGCAGGACGTGATTCACAGCTTTTTCATTCCCGCCTTCCGCATCAAGCAGGATGTTCTTCCCGGCCGCTACACCGTCGAATGGTTCCGCGCCACCAAGCCCGGCGTCTATCATCTGTTCTGCGCCGAATATTGCGGCACCCAGCACTCCGGCATGGTCGGCGACATCGTCGTCCAGGAGCCGGCGCAATACGAAGCCTGGATCAACGGCGGCACCAACGGCCCGCTCTCCGCCACCGGCGAGAAAATTTTCTCCGAACTCGGCTGCTCCACCTGCCACCGTTCCGATACCCAGGGCCGCGGTCCCAATCTGCAGGGCGTCTACGGCAAGCCCGTCCAGCTCGAAGATGGACGCATCGTCACTGCCGACGAAAATTATGTTCGCCAGTGCATCCTCGACCCCGGCTCCAGGCGGGTCAAGGGATTCCAGCCCATCATGCCCACATTTCAAGGCCTGGTCAGCGAAGAACAAGTCAACGCTTTGGTCGCCTACATCAAGGCCATCTCACCAGCCCGGCCGGCCGAGGGTGCCAAAACCAGCGCCAGCGCTGCCCCTCCGCAACTTTCCGGCAAGGCTCAACCCCATGGAGCACAACCCAATAAGAGTCAGGTGCAATGAGTATGGAGATCGCAATCCCTCAACCCATCGAACGTGAGAATTACCTCAACAAAGAGTACGGAGTCTGGTCCTGGCTGCTGACCACCGACCACAAGCGCATCGCACTCCTCTATCTCGTCTCCATCACTTTCTTTTTCTTCATCGGTGGCTTTTTTGCGCTTCTCATCCGCCTCGAACTGCTCACCCCCGCCGGCGATCTCGTCCAGGCCGATACTTACAACAAACTTTTCACCATGCACGGCATGGTCATGGTCTTTTTCTTTCTGATTCCATCCATCCCCGCCACGCTGGGAAACTTTCTTGTGCCCATGATGGTCGGCGCCAAAGATCTCGCCTTCCCGCGCATCAATCTGCTGAGCTGGTATCTCTACATCATCGGCGGCGCTCTCATGCTGCACTGCATCTTCACCGGCGGCGTCGATACCGGCTGGACCTTTTACACGCCCTTCAGCACCAACTTCACCAATACGAAATTCATTGAAGCCGGAATCGCAATCTTCATCGCCGGATTCTCTTCTATCCTCACCGGCCTGAACTTCGTCGTCACCATTCACCGCATGCGCGCTCCCGGCATGACCTGGTCGCGCCTGCCCCTGTTCATCTGGGCGCACTACGCCACCAGCATCATCCAGCTTCTCGGCACTCCGGTCATCGCCATCACCATCGTTCTGGTCGCCTGCGAGCGTGCTCTCCATCTCGGCATCTTCGATCCCAAACTCGGCGGCGATCCGCTCCTGTTCCAGCATCTGTTCTGGTTCTACTCCCACCCCGCCGTCTACATCATGATTCTTCCCTCCATGGGCGTCATCACCGAGATCATCGCCTGCTTCTCCCGCAAGCGCATCTTCGGCTACAGCTTCGTCGCTTTTTCCTCCATCGCCATCGCCGTCTTCGGATTTCTGGTCTGGGCCCATCACATGTTCGTGGCCGGAATCTCCGTCTACTCCGCCCTGGTATTTTCCTTCCTCAGCTACGCCGTGGCCTTGCCTTCCGCCATCAAGGTTTTCAACTGGACGGCCACGCTCTACAAGGGCTCCATCCATTACGACGCCCCCATGCTCTACGCCTTCGGCTTCCTCGGACTGTTCACCATCGGCGGCCTCACCGGGTTATTCCTCGCCGCTCTCGGCATTGACGTCCACGTCACCGACACCTACTTCGTCGTCGCCCACTTCCACTACATCATGGTGGGAGGCGCGGTCATGGGCTATCTCGGAGGCATGCATTTCTGGTGGCCCAAAATTTCCGGCAAGCTTTATCCCGAGGGATGGGCGCGCCTGGCCGCGCTCATCGTCTTTATCGGATTCAATCTCACCTTCTTCCCGCAATTCGTTCTCGGCTACATGGGCATGCCGCGCCGCTATTACGACTACAGCCATATGCCCGAATTTCAGGTTCTGAATGTTCTCTCGACCGCCGGTGCCACCGTCCTCGGCGTCGGCTATCTGCTGCCCATCGCTTATTTCCTCTGGTCAATGCGCTACGGCAAGCCCGCACCCGACAATCCCTGGAACGCCGCCGGCCTCGAGTGGAAAACCGCCTCTCCGCCGCCCACCTTCAATTTCGATCAGGAGCCCGTCGTCACCTGGGAAGCCTATAACTACGACGAGTTAGACGCGCCGCCCCAGAAGCAGGAGGTTCCCGTTGCCCGATAGCACCCTCATCGGACTTCACCACGAAGAAGAGCACCACCCCGAGCTCTTGCATCACTTCGCAACCGAGGAGCAACAGCGCGACGCCGCCAGCCTCGGCATGTGGATCTTCCTCGCCACCGAAGTCATGTTTTTCGGCGGCATGTTCTGCGCCTATCTCATCTACCGCCACTGGTATTTCGGCGACTTCGGCGCCGCCAGCAAATCCATCGATGCCACCCTCGGCGCCACCAACACCGCCGTCCTCATCTGCAGCAGCTTGACCGTGGTCCTCGCCGTCTGGGCCGCGCAAATGGCTCGCCGAACTTTATTAGTCGTTATGCTTGCCGTCACCATGCTCTTCGGTCTCGCATTCCTGGGCATCAAGGGATACGAGTATTACCAGAAGTTCGAAGAGCATCACGTTCCCGGAGCCTCTTTCAGCTTCGACCACGTTCCCATCCCCGGCCATCCCGGCGAGTACGCCAACCCGCGCCACGCCCAGATTTATTTTTCTCTCTACTTCCTCATGACCGGCCTTCACGCCCTGCACATGATCATTGGCCTGGGAATTTTTTCCTGGCTCCTGGTTATGGCCTGGAAGGGACATTTCACCCCCGAATATCACACTCCTGTCGAAATCGGCGGGCTGTACTGGCACTTCGTCGACATCATCTGGATTTTCCTGTTTCCCTTGCTCTACCTGATCGACCGTCATCCCTGAGGACTCCATGATTGAACCTACATCGGCCGCGGCATCGACACCCGCATCAGCCCACGCCAAATCGCCGCTGAAGCTGTACTTCGGCATCTGGGCCACGCTCCTTCTGTTTACCTACATCACTTACAAAGCCGCCTTCATCGAACTCGGCCGCTTCAATGCCGCTGTCGCCCTGGGCATCGCCGCCATCAAAGCCACTCTCGTCGCCCTCTTTTTCATGCACGTCTGGCACTCCAATGAAAAGCTCACCAAGATCGTCGTGGCGACGGCGCTGTTTTTCTTGCTTCTTCTGCTGGGTCTTACCATGACCGACTACGCCACTCGTCCTTGGAGTTAATCGCGACCGCCCGTCATCCCGAGCGAGGCCCGCCGATCCATCGTGCAAATCCGCGCGTTCCAGTCCAAGTTAGTGGGAGAGCGCTACTCCAGCGCCGATGTGGAAGTGTGGCGCTCTAGTGCCGATGTGGCAGAGCGGCGCTTTAGCGCCGCGTTAACGCGCAAAGGAAATCGGGCTTCAGCCCCGATCCCGAATTTGCGGTATACTCGCGCCGACCATCTGCAACGCATGAGGTGACTTATGGCGTTCTGCAATTCCTGCGGCGCAACTCTAACCGCCGGAACTAAATTCTGTAACCAGTGCGGCGCGGCTGTCATCGCTCCACCTCCGGCATCCTCGCCCGCCGTTGCCACTGCCGCCTCCGTCCCTCCAGCTTCTCCCCAGCCCGCTTCGAGCAGCGGCGCTCTCAAGATCGTTCTCATCGCTGTCGGAGTCGTCGCGCTCCTCGGAGTTCTCGCCGCGGCCTCACTCGGCTTCTTCGCCTGGCACGTCGCCCATCGCGCCCACATTCGCCACGAGGGCGGCAATGTAAAAATGGAAACTCCATTCGGCACCCTCGAGAGCACGAGAGATCCTCAGGAAGCCGCCCGCAATCTCGGCGTCGATGTCTACCCCGGAGCGCATCTCCTGCAGCAAGGCGCGTCCTCCGCCACCTTCGGATCGGTTCATACCACTTCGCTCAATTTTGAAACCCCCGATTCGGTCAACCTGGTTTCCAACTTTTACAAAGCCAAATTCCCCAACGCGATGATGATGTCCACCCAGGCGGATCAGAGCACCATCATCTCTAACGACAAGAAAGACATGGTCACCATTAACATCAAAGCCGGGGACGGCAAGACCCGGGTCATGATCAGTCGTGTGACCCACAAATCCGACGCGGCAAATTCTTCTTCAGACTAAGTACAGAGTCCGCCGCATGTCCGACCCGCTTGTAGCCATCGCCCAAGCCGCAAAATCACAGCCCGCGCAGCTCGACGCGCTCGCCCTCGCCGAAGCTCTGCGTGCGCAGCTCAGCCGCGGATCCCAGGATCAGGGCAACGTCCGCTTCGATCAAGGAACCCGTGCCCTCTACGCCACCGATGCCTCGAACTACCGCCAGGTCCCCATCGGAGTCGTTTTCCCGCGCGATGCCGAGGACGTCGAAGCTACCGTCGCCCTTTGCCGCCAGTTCGGCGCTCCGCTGCTCTGCCGCGGCGGCGGCACCTCTCTCGCCGGACAATGCTGCAACGTCGCCGTGATCCTCGATTTCTCCCGGCACATGAACAACATCCTCGAAATCGATCCCGGCCGCCACATCGCCCGCGTGCAGCCCGGAGTCGTCCTTGATACCCTTCGCGTTGCCGCCGAAAAACATCACCTCACCTTCGCCCCTGATCCCGCCACCCACGACCGCTGCACCCTCGGCGGCATGATCGGCAACAACTCCTGCGGCGTCCACTCCGTCATGGCCGGAAAGACCGACGACAACATCGAATCCCTCGAAGTCCTCACCTATGACGGCGCCCGCCTGAAAGTCGGCCAAAATTTCATCCGCGACTACAGGTATAAAGATGAACCATGTGGGGACAGCCGCCCTCTCCCGTCCGGCAGCCAAGAAGAACCATGTGGGGACGGCCGCCCCCGGCCGTCCGGCGGCCCGGAAGTATCGGGCCGCAGCGGCAGCGCCTCGAACCGCGCCGCTCAAATTCACACCTCACTCAAACAAATCGCCGATCGCTACGGCGATCTCGTCCGCCAAAAATTCCCCAACATCCCCCGCCGCGTCTCCGGTTACAACCTCAACTATCTTCTCCCCGAAAACGGATTCCACATCGCCCGCGCCCTGGTCGGCTCCGAAGGCACCTGCGTCACCATTCTCGAAGCCACCTGCCGCCTGGTCGAAAGTCCTCCCGCGCGCGTCCTCCTCGTCATCGCCTATCCCGATATCTACCAGTGCGCCGATCACGTTCCCGAAATCATGACCCACAAGCCCATCGGCCTCGAAGGCTTCGACGATCTTCTCGTCGGCTATACCCGCGCCAAAGGCATCAACTCCGAAGGTCTCGCCCTGCTGCCCGAAGGCGCCGGATGGCTCATGGTTGAGTTCGGCGCCGAAACCGCGCCCCAGGCCGAATCCCAGGCCCGCGCCCTGATGCAATCGCTCGGCCGGGTGGCCACTCCGCCCGCCATGCGCCTCTATACCGATCAGCAACAGATCAAGCGGGTGTGGGAGGTCCGCGAATCGGCTCTGGGCGTCACTTCTCACGTGCCCGGCGAGCCTTTCAACTGGGAAGGCTGGGAAGACGCCGCCGTCGCCCCCGAAAAACTCGGCGGATACTTGCGCGATCTGCGCAAAATGTTCGGCGCCTACGGTTACAAAGGCTCGCTCTACGGCCACTTCGGCCATGGCTGCGTTCACACCCGCATCAACTTCGATCTGCAATCGAAAAGCGGCATCGCGAAATTCCGCAAGTTTATGGAAGAGGCCGCCGACCTGGTCGTCAGCTACGGCGGCTCTCTCTCCGGCGAACACGGCGACGGCCAGTCCCGCGGCGAATTGCTGCCAAAAATGTTTGGCCCCGAGTTGGTGCAGGCCTTCCGCGAATTCAAATCAGTCTGGGATCCACAGTGGAAGATGAATCCGGGCAAGCTTATCGATCCCTACAAGCTCGACGAAAATCTCCGTCTGGGCGCGAATTATTCTTCGTGGCAGCCCAAAACCAATTTCAAATTTGCCGCCGACCACGGCAGCCTCGCCGAAGCCACTCTGCGCTGCGTCGGTGTCGGCAAATGCCGCCGCGAAGAAGGCGGCCTCATGTGCCCCAGCTACCGCGTCACCCACCAAGAAGAGCATTCCACCCGCGGCCGCGCCCACCTGCTCTGGGAGATGACGCAAGGCCACGCCCACAACCAAGTCCGGGAAGATGGAATCATCCGCGACGGATGGCGCAGTGAAGAAGTAAAACGGTCACTCGACCTCTGTCTCGCCTGCAAAGGCTGCAAAAGCGATTGCCCGGTCGGCGTCGACCTCGCCACCTACAAGGCCGAATTTCTTTCGCACTACTATGAAGGCCGCCTGCGTCCGCTGAGCGCCTACGCCTTCGGCTACATCGACCGCTGGGCCCGCCTCGCCGCGCGCGCCCCCGGCCTCGCCAACCTCACCACGCAACTTCCATTCCTGCGCGACATCGCAAAATTCGCCGCCGGAATCCCCGCCCAGCGCTCCATCCCCGCCTTCGCCCCTGAATCTTTCAAATCCTGGTTCCGTCGGCGCGTCGCCGCACGGAAGAGAGGTGGGAATTCTGGAGAAGAGAGCGACGCGCCGGATTTTGGGTGGCGCAGCGCTTCCAGCGCTGCGATTGATCGTTCCCCTTCTGAAAGGGCTTTAGCCCCCGGCTTTGAAGGGGCGCGGCTTTCAGCCGCGCCGAATAGTAGCCCCAATGAAAATGGGGCTTTAGCCCCTGAGGCTCGCCCGCCGGTTCTCCTGTGGCCCGACACTTTCAATAACTACTTCCACCCCACAACTGCCCGCGCCGCGGTCGAGGTCCTCGAAG
The DNA here is from genome assembly GCA_963756015.1 of uncultured Acidobacteriota bacterium. Taxonomy (GTDB): domain Bacteria; phylum Acidobacteriota; class Terriglobia; order Terriglobales; family Acidobacteriaceae; genus Sulfotelmatobacter. The sequence goes on along the minus strand of CAVWMB010000006.1, from coordinate 2,558,482 downwards.
CCGCCGGCTTCCGCGTCCTTATCCCCAAAGCCAACCTCTGCTGCGGCCGTCCGCTCTACGACCACGGCATGCTCCGCCGCGCCCAATCCCTCCTGCGCCAAATTCTCGACGAACTCTCCCCCGAAATCGCCGCCGGAATCCCCGTCGTTGGCCTCGAGCCCAGTTGTGTCGCCGTCTTCCGCGACGAACTCCTCAACCTTTTCCCCGACGACGAACGTGCGCAAGCTCTCTCTCGCCAGACATTTCTACTCAGCGAATTTCTCGAAACTCACGCCAAAGATTTCAAACTCCCGCATCTGAATCGCAAAGCTCTGCTCCACGGCCACTGCCATCAAAAATCCCTGATGAAGATGACCGCCGAAGAATCCGTCCTTCACCGCCTCGGCGTCGACTTCCAAAGCCCGGCTCCCGGCTGCTGCGGCATGGCCGGCTCTTTCGGCTTTGAACAAGATAAATACGACATTTCCATGGCCATCGGCGAACTCGAACTTCTCCCCGCTGTGCGCCAGGCTCCCGCCGATTGCCTGATCATCGCCGACGGCTTCAGTTGCCGCGAGCAGATCGCCCAAGGCTCGCCGCGCCATGCCCTTCACCTCGCCGAAGTCCTGCAAATGGCGCTGAATAACGATGCACCCGCAAACGCGCACCCATACCCGGAATCGGCTCTCGTCTGCCATCGCGACGCGGAACTGTCCCAATCAATGACGCGCGCCGGATTCGGCTTGGCAGCCTTAGCCGCCGGAGCAGGATTGCTCTGGGGTCTCGCGAAAAGAAGATAAAACTACTCAAAAATCAGCAAAGTGGTCGTGCCCGATAAAGGAAGCGATCTCGTCGTATGCAAGGGTTAGTTTTCGAGTGGCCTCGACGACCGGCCATTTCATTCAGTCCCGCAGGAACGTCCGCACGCGATCCGACGTCCAGGTTGCCACACCACACCCGAAGAAATCCATGTCTTCCGTCCAGATTGGGCATTGCAGGGCAAGCGCGCACGCGAGTATCGGCCAGTCCTCCTCATCCCGCCGCAGCAGTCGCTCACGCGCCTCGCCTTCGAACTCGCCGTAGAGGTCAACTCCGACAAGCTCTACGAGTCGCGCCAGCGAACGCAATAAAGAGAGTGCAACCTCGGCATCGCCGCCTTGCTTGGCGACCAGAACGGCCAAATGCTCTTCCGCTTCCGCGTAAGCGGTTTCCGGAACAAAGAACGATACACCACCGGCGTACGCCTCAATGACCTCTCGCACCCGTTTGCCTAAGACGGCGCGGACTAAGATATTTGCGTCAACCACCAATGCTCGCCTTGGCATTGCGTTTCTTCTCTCGGGCCGACCGTTGAATCTGCTTGTACTCTCCCATCAGTTCTTCTTCAGTCCTGTCCCACGACGAGATCATCGCATCCAGTTCTCTCGCCGCCGCGCGCATCGCCTCCAACTCTGCTTTCCGGCTGCGCTTCTGTGCGGGAATATAAAAGCCGACCGTCTCGCCGTGGCGGGTAATCGCCAATGGCTTATCGGACTCAAGATAACCTGTTAGGCCCTCGCGGAATTCTCGGACACCGATTTTGATAGTCTCCATGGTTGTGTACCTTGTGTACACATTGTACCTCATCTTTGTTCAAGAAGCCCAAATAATTTAGGTTGTCACCTCTTCATGGGCTACAAATTGTTGAAAATAAATATTTTGTCCGCACTCGCCAGATCTTCGCAGTTCTGGGAGAATTAGAAGAAAGGAGCGTATTGCTCCGGTCCGTTCCGCAGTGACGGCCAAATCACATGGATCTCGAAACCGCAATCACCGTCGGCAAAGTCCCCGCCGAAGCGCTGCCTACTCTAGTCGCGGCCAAGCCCGCGGACGCGCCTCTGTGCGGCTCGGTCCTGGTCCTGATTCAATTCGATGTCTGCGAAGAAATCCGCCTCGACCAGCTCCGCCAGATTCTCGGTGCGCGCACCGCCGATGCCAGCTTCAAACATCTCGCTCCCGGCTATGTCCGTTATCAGCGCCCTCCCGTCGAAGAGGCCCTCGAACCCCTTGTCCTCGAAAGCGGCGAGCGCCTTCAGGGAGACATCAGATACTTCGACTACGGCGTGGTCAGCGTAGTCTTCGAACTGCCTTTCTCCGGCGATTGGGACAAGCTGGTCCAGCTTTCCAGCCGCTGGGTTTGGGATACCAACTTCGAAAGCCTCGCCACCCGCATCGTCAAGCAAAAACTCGAGCGCGCTGCTCCCGCGCTGGTCAAGCCCTACAAAGCGGAATGGTTAAAGGAAGACTATTTCATCTTTCACCTGCGCGAAATCGCCGGCGCCCCCTCGGCGTCCGATCTCCTCGCCTCGCAAGGCGACTGCATCTCCCAGGTCGTTCGCGGAGAAACTCAGCCGCTCTCCGATGGCGAACGCCAGGAGATTCTGCAGTCCCGCATCTCCTACTACCCTCACGACCTCGCCGTCATCGGATGGAATGCCGCCTTTATCTACGACACGCCGGCCGGCGCCGAAACCGCCATCCAGCTCCTGCAATACGCCAACTCGCAGCTCCTCGAGTTTCGCCACTACGACGACCTGCTCACTACCGAACTCGAAAAGGTCTACGACTTCCTCGATCGCGGCGGCCACGGCCTCTGGTCGCGCTGGCGCACCGCGAAAGCCGCCTCGAAACTCCACACCGTCCTGCTCGATGTTGGTGAACTCACCGAGCGCGCCGACAATGCCATCAAATTCCTCAGCGACATGTTTTCCGCTCGCCTCTACAAACTCGCCGCCCTAAAAGTCGGTGTCCCCGATTACAAAGACCTCGTCCAGCAAAAATTGCAGACCGCCGAAGAGCTCTACCGCTTCATGGTCGAGCAATTCAACCAGAGCCGCGCCTTCATCCTCGAACTCATGGTGGTCATCATCCTGATCATCGAACTAATCTATTTCTTCCGTGGCAAACCCATCTAGCAGGCTCAACTGTCCATGTGAGCGCCACTGCCCGTGTGGGGACCACTGCCCATGACAGAGCCACTGCCCGTGAAAGAGCCACTGCCCATGTGGGGACGGGCGCCCTCGCCCGTCCATGCCGAGCAAAGCTCGGCTAGCTCTCCCCGCCAGTTCTACAATTTCACTGCAAGCTGTCACCAACGCTCGACAGAACCGAACCCCCGCCGCTACCATAAATTCCAAGACCTAACGCTAACAAAGGCCTGATACCGAACCCGCACCAGAACCGAGAGCCACCCATGCGCGGCCTTCACAACAAACGAGTCCTCATCACCGGAGGCGCCAGCGGCATCGGCGCCGCCACCGCCGCTCGCTTCCTCGAAGAAGGCTCCCGCGTCTGCATCCTCGATCGCGACGCCCAGGCCTGCGCCGCCCTCCGTCATCAACTCCCCGCCATCTCCGAGGCCATCATCGCCGACGTCACCGACCTCATGCAGGTCGAAGCCGCTTTCGCCGACGCCATCCGCGTCATGGACGGCGTCGACGTCCTCATCAACAACGCCGGCATCAGCATCCGCCACAAATTTCTCGACATCACCCCCGAAGAGTGGGAAAAAGTCATTGCCGTCAATCTCACCGGAGTCTTCTACGTCGCCCAAACCGCCGCCCGCCACATGATGGGTCATCACATGATGGATCGCCAGATGACGGGTCGCCAGATGATGGATCGCCACCCAGCCGAATCCGGCGCCGGAGTCATTCTCCAAACCGCCTCCACCAATGGCATCACCGGCTATCCTTATTACGCCGACTACAACGCCACCAAAGCCGGAGTCATCGAGCTCACCCGCTCCATGGCCCTCGAACTCGCCCCCAAAATTCGCGTCAACGCCGTCGCCCCCGGCTACGTTCTCACTCCCATGCAGCGCGCCGAATACACCGACGCCATGCTCGAGGAAGTGAACCAGAAAATTCCGCTTCGCCGTCATGCTAAACCAGAAGAAATCGCCGCCCTGTTCGCCTTCCTCGCCTCCGACGACGCCGCCTACGCCACCGGCCAGGTCTACACCCTGGACGGTGGCGAAACCGCCGGCGCCCTAGCCAGCCGCTAAAATCACGAGCAAGGCAGGATGCAAGGAGGAGGCCGTACTCATGTGGGGACGGGCGCCCTCGCCCGTCCATGCCGAGCAAAGCTCGGCTCGCTTTTCCCCGCCACGACACTCCCCACGTCATCCCAACCGGGCAGGTCGCTCTTGCAGGAAAATGCTCACCACCGACCCAATCTCGCCGCCAGCCTACCCATCCGCACCACCCGATACAAAGGAGAAAAAATGCGCGGAAGCCGCACCACATCCCATTCTCCCGGCCCCGGAGTCAATGCCAGCCGCGTCAGAAACCGCATTCGATCCCGTCTTCGCTCCCGCAGCCGCATCATCAACCAGAAATAAGATACCTGCTCCGGATCATACGAAACCCCGCTCACCACCCCCTCCGCAATTTCCTCCGCCAAAGCCTGCGCTGCTCGATCCCCACGCGCCGTCTCTTCCATCGCCGCCGGAATCTCCGCCAACCCAAATCTCCTGGTCAGCAGCAATGTCACATGTAGAATCCGTTCAATCCCCAACTCCCGCGCTCGCCTCTGCACCGCTTCCCAATCCAACTGATCCCGTTGCAAAATCCGCGCAATATCGCACAGCCAGATCAACCGTCCCCAGACATGTTTCGCCGCATGCACCGCCAGCACCAGCAGCAGATCCTCCGCCGCCAAAGTTTTCACGCCGCGTCCCGCAACTGTCTTCTTCATCGCCCGCTCAAACAATCCCTCCATATCGAAATCGACCGCATAAAACCGGGGCTGCAGCGCCCACTGCACCTCCAGCAAATGCTTTCCCGCCCCGCTGTCGAACGCATACTCATATCCCGAAGCGATGTAGTCTGCCTCCGCCGCCGCCGGAATCGGACTCCGCAAAATATATCCCAGCTCCAGCACCGCGCTCTTGACCCGCGCCAGGTCCCGCTTGCGCACGAATAAATCCATGTCGCCCGCCTGCCGCAGCGCCATGTCGCCGTAGTAATCCTCCGACAATATCAGGCCCTTATAGGCCATCGCCTCAATTCCCGTCGCATCCAGGCAATCCAAAATCCGAATTAACTCGGCCCCTAGCAGCAGCGACGTGCGCACATTCCTCTCATAACTTTGCCGAAGCCGTTCCTGCACTCCCGAGGGAACGGCATCGCCCCAACTCTTCGCCGTCCGGTACAGCAGCGAAGCCATCCCATGGCGCTCGGCCAGCCGCAGCAACACTTCCCAATCCACCTCCCGCGCCAGATTCTTTTCCCCCGGATCGGCCGCGCAAGAGGCCAGCAGCAGCCTCCACTCAAGCGAAGCCGTCGATCCTGTTTGCTCAGCCAATGGGAAAATTTCTCGATTCACGGTTTGATTTTTGCCAACGCCGAGCCATCTTAGCAGGCCAATCCAGCGCCCTCGCGCGAGTCGCTCTCACGCCCGCGCGCTCACGCTTAGAAGCCATCGAGGTTACTTCGGTTATCCTCGCGCTATTTTCTAATGCGTCTCCCCGCCTCCTCGTCTGTCAAACTGGAAGCAGTCTTCAGTCCCGCTGTACCTGGGGTCATCAATGGGGCCATCAAGATGAGCTCAAGCCGCTGAAGACTTATAACCAAAACTTTTTTTCGCAGATGGATATACTCACCCAAAAATCGATTCGCCGCTGCACCCGCCTGCGCGTGCAGATTCCAGTCAACGTAACCAGTCTCGATCGCCGGCATCCCTTCGTCGCCCAATGCACCGCCATCGTCATCAGCCCGCAGGGTTGCGGCCTCCGCACCACCCAGGCCTTGCCCATCGAAACTCCAGTTATGATTAGCGATTTGCCTGGCGGCGGAAGCGCTTCCGCCCGCGTGGCCAGTTGTCTGCCTCTCGGCAATGATGGCAAGCACTTCCTGATCGGAGTCTCGATGTACAATCCCGGAAACATCTGGCGAATTCCAGATCCGCCCGAGGACTGGAATTGCCCCGCTTCCGATGCCCCCGCTGCCGCTTCCGGCAAGCCCGCAATCAACAACAAAGAGGTTTGGCCCTATAACGTATTCTCCGGTCACACCGAGACCCGCCGCAAATAGTCGCCGCTCTCAAAATTGCATGCACCCTGCCCCCGAGCTTTCCGTGTTCCAGTTACCATGTTCGTTCCCGCTCTTTCGTAACCTCGAACCCGGCTCCGAGCGATGTCATACTCTAGCCACGATGTCGCAGTCGGCAAAAATGGCAAAGGCCGGTCCATCCGCAACCCCGTCCAAAGGCCTCACTGGTCGGCCGTTTCGCGTCAAGCTGCGGGGATCGATCCTCACTCTCATCCGGCTTCCCAACCAGCGGGAGCTTCGCGGCAACCTGCATCAGCTCTCCACCACCGGCGGCCTTATGCACTTGGATAAACCGCTCGATGAGAAACTCGAAGTCGAATTGATTTTCCATCTCGAAGGCTACGTCATCCGCCAGAAGGCCCAGATCATGTTTCCCATGTGGGCCACGCAAGGTTGGCTCCAGCCCTTCCGCTTTCTCGATCTGCCCGAGGCCAACAAGACGGCTCTCGAGACCAGCCTGCACTCACTCATGAAAGCGCCCAACTCCAGCCCCGCGAATCCCTAGCCTCGCCGCCCTGCGCATCTGCTTGCGCCATCTCTCGGCAGCCCGTTCACCCCGGAATGTTATAAGCTCATCCTTACGGCCTCACTCAGCCGCTCGCCATGGTATCTCGCAACGTTATTTTCTGGGAGGTCGACACCCAGGCGGATTTCATGCTGCCCGGCGGAAAACTTTACGTTCCCGGCGCCGAGCGTCTGCTTCCCAACCTTCGCAAACTTACCGGCGCCGCCCGCCATGACCGCGTCTTTCTCGTCTCCCACGGCTGCTACCACACCCCGAACGATCCTGAATTCAAGCTCTTTCCGCCGCACTGCATCAAAGGCACTCCCGGCTCCGCCTACCTTCCCGAGGCTTTGGCAGAAAAAGTTTTCGTCCTCCCCAATGAACCCGCAGCCGCGCTGCCTCGCGATCTCGCCCCGTACCAGCAGATTCTCCTCGAGAAGCAAACCCTCGATATCTTCGAGACGCTTCACGCCGAAGAACTTCTAAAGCGCCTGGGAAGCGCCGCCCAATTCGTAGTCTTTGGAGTAGTAACGGAATACTGCGTTCGTTTCGCCGCCAAAGGATTACTCGATCGCGGCCGCCGCGTCTCCGTGGTTCAGGATGCGATTGAAACTTTGAAAGTTGAAGATGGAAAACAAGCCTGTGCGGAACTGCAATCCCTTGGAGCCAGATTTATTACCACCGATCAGGCGCTCGCACTGCTCAGTCCCTGAAGCAATTATTTGCCCTCGCCTAAGCCTTGCAACCCAATCTGTCCTTCCCGTGCCGTGCCCGGTTCGCCTACCCAGATCACCAGAAATCGTGATTCGCATCCATTCGAAACCAGATGCACCACTTCCCCCACCTTGGGATGAAATCCCACTCCGTCGATCCGGGCTCCGCGATGGCTCACGTCCACCAGAGATCCCGGCGAAGTTGGCGGCCCGTCCTGCCCCCACATCTCAACCGGCAGCGACACGGCTAATCTCGGCTCCCGCCGATGATGCACCGCCGGTTCGCCCGCACTCGCCGCCGCTACTTTTTGAGCAGCCGCCGTCAACTGATGCTTCTCCAGCTCAACCACGAATTGTTCCCGGGAAAGCCCGGCCCCGCTGCGGAACAATTCCAGCAGCCCATCGTATCCCGCCGTATCCGCCGTCCCGGTGCTCCCTCGCGTCCAGTCCAGAGCGTCGTCATCCCAGTCGATTCCCTCCGGCTCAACCAGCACCTCCGCCACCGACTCCGCGTGCGTGCTCACTCGCTGCATGAACTCTTCCAGCCGCTGCCCCTGGCTCGTCGCTGTCGTGAACTCAATTCCCATCCCCAGCTCCGGATCCATGAACCGAACTTTTCCTTCCATCTTTACCGAACAATCGGCCACTCGCAGCAGCATGTCGACCCGCGTATGCGAAGGAAATGGAGATTGCGTCTTCAAAAAGCATCCGCCCAGACTAATCGCCGCCAGCGCGCACCGGATCGGCGGATCATGTTTCTCTTCGCTCTTAAGCAGCAGCCATTCTTTCAGGCTTTGCCGCGAGCTCTCGGTGATCGCCGCAAACTGTACGCCCGCACGGCGCCGTGAGTCCTGCCACGCAATCGTTCCCGTCGCCTCAATCACCGTCGTCGAATCCGGCAGCGCAAAGCAGAATCCAATCACGCCGCTTTTCTTGCTCAGCGCCCCCGTAAACCGCACCGAGATTCCGCCCTCGCTCACCCCGGAAATCGTTGCGTTCTCGCCCTCGCCATTTTGAAATCGGAAATACGCCGGAATATTCACCTGCAGCCGCATCGATCGCCGCCGCTCCCGCTTCATCAGCGCCCGCGCCGCTCGAAAACTCGACTTGGCCTTCTCCGCCGAAATCGGCTCGTACACCACAAAGTTCGCGCCCAGCTTGAACGCCGTCTGCATATTGGTTCGCGCGTCAATAATCGCGATGGCCACCGATTTGCTGTTTTGTTGTGCCGATCGCACGCTGCTCAGCAGGCCGAAGCTGCGCTCGTCCTTGCAATCGATGATCACTGCCTCAAAGCTTTGCTGCATCAGCTTTTTCGCGGCGCTGGCGTTGTCCGCGCAGTGCTCGACATGGATCTCCAGTTCGCCGAGAACGCTGCGCAGCACGCGCAGCGCGCGCTCATCCGCGCACACCAGCAGTGAGTTGAGTTCCATGCCACTTCAATGGTAGGAGAATGGTAACCGCTCTAAAAGTTACCGCCGTAACAATTAGGAGCGTCTTAACTATTGCGTCGTCGGCGCCGCGGGTTTGCCGCTTTTCGGCCTTACTTTCGCCACATAACAATTTTCGTGCACTGCCAGCCCAAGCTCATCAATCTTGCATTCTTCCAATCGAATCGACCGGCCGCACATCCAGCAGGTTTGCGGCACGGATCTCGGAGGGATCGCCTTGGTAGCCATGAAGATTCTCCGTCCGTCATTACACCGCGCGGCCCACGCTTCTTCAGGACGCGGGTGATCTGCAAAAGACGCACGCAGCTTATCAACCGTCCAGGAATTTGTCTGCCCGCCAGCGCACAAGAGTACTGTCCAGCTTTAACCCTCGCCGAGTCTCTGAATCCTTCCCGCGAATTTTCCTCCCGACGCCAGGCCACGAAATTTCACTTGAAAACTTCTACGCGCCTGCAGCCCAACAGATACCCCGCTGAGTTATAATCCGCCCACGGATGAATCTCCCCTCCGGCACAAAACTCGGCCCTTACGAAGTCGTAAGCCTCCTCGGCGCCGGCGGCATGGGCGAGGTTTACCGCGCTCGCGACTCCCGCCTCAAACGCGATGTCGCCATCAAGGTTTTGCCCAAAGCGCTTTCACTCGACGCCGATCGCCTCCGCCGTTTTGAGCAGGAAGCCCTCGCCACCGCTGCCCTCAACCACCCCAATATTCTCGCCGTCTTCGATATCGGCACCACTGAGGGCTCGCCCTACGTCGTCTCCGAATTGCTCGAGGGTGAAACTCTGCGGGACCGCCTGCGCGGCGGCGCCATCGCTCTCCGCAAAACTTTGGATTACGCTCTGCAAATCGCCCACGGCCTCGCCGCCGCTCACGAAAAAGGCATCGTCCATCGCGACCTCAAGCCCGAAAATTTATTCCTCACCAAAGATGGTCGCGTCAAAATTCTGGATTTCGGTCTCGCCAAACTCACCCAGCCTGATTCCGCGGCCCACACTTCGCTCCCCACCATGACCCACGCCACCGAAGCCGGCGTGGTCATGGGCACCGCCGGCTATATGTCGCCCGAGCAAGTCCGCGGCGCCGCCGTCGATGCCCGTTCTGATATTTTCAGCTTCGGCGCAATTCTCTACGAGATGATCTCCGGCAAGCGCGCCTTTCACCGCGATACTCCGGCAGACACCATGAGCGCCATTCTCAAAGAGGAGCCCGCCGATCTCAGCGAGACCAATCGCAACATCTCTCCCGCTCTCGATCGCATCGTGCAGCATTGTCTCGAAAAAAATCCCGAGCAGCGTTTTCACTCCGCCAGCGACATCGCCTTCGATCTTGAACATCTTTCCGGAACTTCCAGCGCCAGCGCCAAACTCGCCGCAGTTTCCGCAGCGCCCCCGAAAAGCAAGCTGCTGGCCGCTTTCGCCGCCGCCATTGGCATTGCTCTCGTCGCCCTCGCTCTCGGCTGGTGGCTGGGCCGCGGCAGCGTTTCCGCTCCCTTGGCCGAATACAAGCAAGTCACCTTTCGCACCGGCTCCATCGGTAAGGCCCGCTTCACCCCCGATGGCAGCATCGTCTACTCCGCATCCTGGGACGGCGGTGAAAATCAGCTCTACATGGCTCGCACCGACGATCCCGGCGCCCGCGAATTGAATCTGAAGAACGCCGAACTGCTCTCCATCTCCAAAAACGGAGAGCTCGCCATCCGTCTCAACACCGCTTTCATGTATGGCTATGCCCGCTCCGGAACCCTGGCCCGTGTTCCACTCAGCGGCGGAACTCCCCGCGAACTCCTCGACAATGTGCAGGACGCCGATTGGGCCTCCGACGGCGCCAATCTCGCCATTGTTCGCTTCGTCCCTGAGAACAGCCACTGGCGTTTGGAATATCCCATCGGCAAAGTATTGTTCGACAGTATCAACTGGATCAGCAATCCGAAGATTTCACCCGACGGCAAGTGGGTCGCCTTCGCCGACCACGAAAATCCCGGCGGCGATGACGAAGGCTCGGTCGCCATCCTTCGCGCCGATGGCTCCGACAACAATCACGACAAAAAACTTTCTTCCGGATGGGAATCGCTCGAAGGAATTTTCTGGTCCCCGTCCGGCAATGAGATCTGGTTTACCTCCACCGACACCGGCAGTGCCGAGAATCCGCGCGCCGTCACCCTCTCCGGCAAAGTCCGCACCATCACCAACGTTCCCGGAGGAGTGTGGCTCGAGGATTTGCGCGACGGAAAAGCCTTAATGGTCACCCACCGCGACCACATTGGTATTCGCGGCATGGCGCCCGGCGGCAAAGAAGAGCATGAACTGGGTTGGTTTGGCTGGTCGATCGTCCGCGATATCAGCCGCGACGGTCACAAAATTGTTTTCGAAGAAGAAGGCAATGGCGGTGGCCCCAATTACACCGTCTTCGTGCGCGACACCGATGGCTCACCCCCAACCCGCATCGGCGAAGGCCTTCCCCTCGCCATTTCGCCCGACAACAAATGGGTCATCACCAAGCCCGCCAAAGGTGGGCCACTCAGCCTCGTGCCCACCGGAGCCGGCGAAGCCCGGCAACTGACCCACGACGCGGTCACCTACGGTGAGGCCACCTGGCTTCCCGACGGCAAACATCTTTTGGTCTTCGGCATTGAAGCCGGACACGGTGCGCGCGACTACACCATCGACTTGAATAATGGCGATTCCAAACCCATCACTCCCGAAGGCGTCGCCGGTGTGAATCTATCTCCCGACGGCAAAAGCACGCCCGTCCGCGGCACCGATGGCAGCTGGGGAATCTGGACCCTCGACGGAGGCACCGCCATTCGTCCCATCCCCGGCCTCGACTCCCGCTATTACGTCTCTGGCTGGTCCCCCGATGGCGCATCCCTCTACGTCGCTTCCAGCCGAGCCACCGAGCGGGTCGCGAAAATCTTCAAAGTCAATCCCCTGACCGGAAAAATGGATCCCTGGAAAACCTTCGGCGCCGAAGCCGGAGCAGGAATCTCAGGAGCCGGCGCTCCACGTTTCTCCGCCGACGGCTCCGCCTACGCCTACGTCTACACCCAACTTCTCTCGGAAGCCTACGTCGTCACCGGCCTGAAATAGAATTGACCCACCACGGACCCCAACATACCGTGAAAGAGCGGCGCTTCAGCGCCGCGTCAGCGTTCAAAAATAAATCGAGCTTTAGCCCCCATCCATCTGCGAAAACCAAGAAGAAAAAAGAAATGGGGAGATCATCTACCCCGCAATCCTCTCCATCGCCCGTACCGCCTCCTCCGCCAACTCAATCCTCGAACTTTCCAAATCCTGCCTCATGTGCTCCGCATCCGAAGTCCCCGTCAACGGCAACATCCCCACCGCCCGCGCAAATGCAAACACAACTTGCGCCGGCGTAACCTTCGCCCGTGCCGCCAACCCCGCAACCAAAGGATGCCGCACCACTTCCACATTCGCCGTCAGCAAAGAAAATCCCTGATAGATAATTCCGCGCTCCCGGCAAAACGTCCGCACCTCGCGATCCCATCCCACCCGCGCATAACACCGGTTCTGCACCAGCGCCGGACCCTCCGCGTGCACCGCCGCCATCTGCTCCAGTTGCCCCAGCGAAACGTTGCTCACTCCCAGCATCCGCGTTCGCCCCGCATCCCGCTGCTTCCGCATCGCCTCCCACACCTCAACGTCCGCCTCGCCCCACCCGTAGCCGGAGGACGGCCCATGCAGCACGAAGCTGTCAACCTGATCCGTCCCCAAATGCTCCAGCGAACTCGCTATCGACTGCCCCACCTGCACCGAAAGCGCCGCCGCCGCATCGTAGGGCAGCCGCTGATCCTGCCCCGGCCGGTAGGTGAACTTTGTCTGCAGAAAAAGATCCCGGCGCCTCACCACACCCGCGCGATAAGCCGCCGCCAGCCCCTGCCCCACTCCCACCTCAAAATAATGCCGTCGCTGGTTCGCCGTATCGATCCCTCGAAACCCCGCCCGCAGCGCAGTCTCCACTAGCCCTGCCGTCCGCTCCTCTTTCCACGCCGTGCCATAAAGAAAGTCCGGAATCAATCCAGCTCGCGCTATCTCCATGCCTCCTATTCTGCCACGCCTCGGCCCGAGAATTGAGCGGGTCACCACGAATGGTGCTGAAGAAGCAAGGCAATTCACACCGATGAATCTGAGTTGGTCCTATAGAGGTAGCGCCACTTGCCAACACTCCTGCCGGATAATGCCGCCAGCGTATTGTGATTTTGCCCACGTTACGCAACCGAGGAAAAAATCTCTCGTTGGCGGCTTGCCCTCATCGACACCAGATGAAGCCGTGCTCGCGCTGGATGTTGAGTTTCCGCCCAACACGTTAGGGCGTCTACTCAAAGCAGGCACATACTACTTCCACATAATCATCGCAGCAGCGAACGATCGGCCGCATCGGTACAAGCTGGAAGTCGTGTTCTGGGGCAAATGGTTGGACGAGGAAGAAAAAATGTTCGATATCGGATTCAAGATTCGTAGCACATAAGCTACCGCTGAGAACTCTCTGCTGGCTCAGCCGAGCCGACCAGCGGCACCACTTTGCCGTCCCTATAATCTATTGAAAGAAACTTTCCATCGTGGACGCAGGCCACATCTGTCGCCGTCCGTCCGTCGCTCAATTCAAAGCGCCTCAGCACGGCCCCATCCTCCGAGTTCATTTCGTAAATGACTCCAGCAGTCTCACGCGCGGCAGTCTCTGGGCTTGCAATCACGTACAAGCTTCGATCGGAGGGAATGACGGTCTCAATCTGCCCGCCGTTTGGTACTTTTGGGCGAATTGCTCTAATTGACCCACCCTCATTCACCTCTAGGAGCGGAAAAGCGGTTTTGTTCTGAACGACAAGGATCGAGCGGCCCGAGGGGACCAACTGCGCTGGCGAGATAGTTAATGAGTGGGGTGCGTCTTTTGCCGATACCATGGACTCCGGCGCATCCCCCGTGGGGATCTGCAGAGACCTCAACAGCGTGCCATCCTCCTTCAGCATCATCAATCTTGGCGAGTGATCTTTCGCGTCGAAGCCGAAGGCAAGAAATGTCCCCGAAGGGAACACACCCAGTTGCTGTATGCGAAATGCGTCCTCGATTTCGATGGTTCGCTGATACTCCCCGGCGCGGCTGAAGCTTACGATGTAGAGGTGCTGTTCTGCCGCATTGCTGGTGTACTCACCTTGGGAGCTGCCGACGGAATAAGTGTGACTTACCGGTTTGTTCTCTCGCGACGCGCGAACTAGGAAGCCTACGTCAGAGTCGGATGCGTAGTGATCGACCTCACTTGAAATGTAAAGGTCCGGAACCCGATCGAGTGGGAAGGTCTGCCCGCGAGACGTCGGGGAGACGGAGGTCAGCAACATGGGCGGAGGGACCGGGGGCAGCGGGACGCCAGCCGCTGTAGCCAGCACTGGACTGACGAACCTAATGAACATGGTCCCGTCGCTTGTGCATTCGAAGGGCAATGCGATAGCCGGGGTGGCGCTGATGCCGGGTACCGTCTCCTGCCGTTCAAAGGAGACGCGGTACAACGGCGCAGGATCAGTCGGTGAGCGGGACGCAGTGGAAGCCGACTGGCCACGCACCATGGTTAGAGCGGTTGCCAGCAAAAGGGGCAGGCCGAAGGCAGCCTTGCGCATAAATCACCTCAAGATATGTTCATCCACAAGCCCAGACTCACGCGCACAGGGGACTGCCCCAGCTTTAATTTTGTGGACGGTTACTACGAAATGGCTGACCCAGCTTTGCCGGTTTTGCAAAACTGGGCGCCACCGGCCGGATCATGCGGGCGCGATTTCGCCGTCGGCAAATCGTATTCATGAATTTCCACATGCAGCGTCCCGGCGCTCACCGCTCCGCCAATCGCCGCCATCCCCAGGAAAAGAAGTTTGCCTAGGGTCATAAATTCTCTCCTTCGCAAGTAATTGTAGCCCCGCAAACGAATCTCCTTCGCCAGCCCTGACCGCCTCCCCCATAAACTCCTGTAGAATATTGCCTTGCCCAGAGGTCGCACCGTCAGTCGCCGGCACACAACCACCCGGGCCCGTAGCTCAGCGGTTAGAGCAGTGGACTCATAATCCATTGGTCCAAGGTTCAAATCCTTGCGGGCCCACCACAGCTTTTCCATGCCGCCGGTTTGCGAAGAATTGCAGGACGATGTGACAATACCTATATGCGCAAAATTTTGAGCACAGCGGTCACTGTACTTGCGGCTGGAATGTTGTTGCCCGGCAGTCTCCCGGCGCAACAGACTCCGGCGCCCACAACTCAATCGGCTTCGCCATCGGCGGCCACTTCCGGCAAGGCCAAGACTCCCGCGGCCAAGCATCCCGCAGCCAGGACCGCCGCTCCTCTCACTCTCAGCACCGAAAAAGAAAAGTTCAGCTATGCGCTGGGCATGAGGATGGGAGGCAGCCTCAAGAAACAGGATGTGCCGGTCGATCCCGCCATTCTCGCGCGGGGAGTGAAAGACGCCGTCTCCGGCGGCAAGACACTGCTCACCGAAGAGGAAGCCCAGGCCGCGCTCACCGCGATGCAAAACGAAATGCGCCAAAAGCAGCAGGCGAAGATGCAGGAAGCTGGAGCCGCCGACAAGAAAGAAGGCGAAGCCTTTCTCGCCGCCAACAAAGGAAAAGAAGGCGTAGTCACCCTGCCCAGCGGCCTGCAATACAAGATTTTGCAGGAAGGTACGGGACCGAAGCCCACCGCCACCGACTCCGTGGTGTGCAACTATCGCGGTACGCTCATCGACGGTAAAGAGTTCGACAGTTCCTACAAGCGCGGCCAGCCCGCCACCTTCCCCGTGAACGGCGTCATCAAGGGATGGACCGAGGCATTGCAATTGATGCCGGTGGGCTCGAAGTGGCAACTGTTCATCCCACCCGACCTTGCCTATGGCGAACGCGGAGCCGGACCCGACATCGGTCCTGACTCCACTCTGATCTTTGAAGTTGAACTGCTCTCCATTCAGGCGAAGAACCCGGAAAAGGCTCCGGCCGCTCCCGAGACCAAGCCCGGCAACCCGAAGCCGGAGACCCCGCAGCCAAAGCCCGACAATCCGCAAAAGCAGTAGAGCCGGCGCCAGTCCTCGGTCGTCGGCGCTCAACCCCGGCCGAGGTTCCACCCTTGCCTGGCGGCTGATTAACTCGGCAAAGTTCGGAGCCGGGGAACCTCGACCGCCGGTGCGCGCCAAAAAAGCGGCCCCATTTCTGGGGCCACATTTCCAAGAGGTCAGATTTTTTGGTAGGCGATGTCAGGAAAGGCGATGCAAGTGTCCGCTCCATCAGCTGGAGCGGCACCTCGGGAAATTGTGACGAGAAAAGAGAGTGAAGGTCATAGCTTTGGGTTTGCGGCCTCTTTTGTTATCTCCACAGGAGCATTTGCCAAGCCAAAATCCCGAGCCGCCGATTCAACATGGCGGCGGCGACGCAAACGTCTGATGGCCTTGTACTTACGGAGCGGCCGCGCGCACACCTCAGGCGCAGCGGCCAGCCCGCGCGGAACTTGGAAGTGCACAACCCTGCACATTGATTGCACGGGCATGCTTCAAAGACTGCACCGGCAGCTTCGAACTACCCTAAGGGACGCCGATTTGATGAAACCAATCAGCGTCCCACAGGGATAAGATCCGGGGTTGAGTTTAGCTGTTGCCGGCCACGGTACGCAGCTTGCCGGGCAGGAAGTGGTAGGGCGGCCACGGGCCGCTAATCGCGACCTCGCAGTTCTTCAACTGCTTGGCGGCAGTCGAGTAGCGGTTCTGATATTTCTCGACCGATTTGGAATCGATGAGGTGGGCGATGTCAATGAGCATGCCTTGGGGTGCGACCTTCTTGCAGCTCACTTCTTCTTCCAGTGGATTGAACAGCTTGTGAACCTGCACCGAAAGCGCGCGCGCCTTGGTCTGGCGCTCGCGTTCGCGTGAGGCCTTGACCCTCAGCTTCGAAAGATAATCCCCGCCCACAGTATCGGGAAGGACGACATCGATCATGGCTTCGCGCAGCGAGCCATCGGTGACCGTCAGCTTGATGTGCATCTCGGACTTGCCGCGGAGCCGCGCCACGCTCAGGCCGAAGGCGCGCCGGTTCACCCGGACGGCTTGGCGGAGCGCGTCATCGCTCTCGAAGATGGTTCCGAAACGGAAAGGCAGCACAGTGGAGTTGCGGAAGCAGCCGCTGACTACGCGGGCATGGTCGATGGCGGCTTTCTGATCGAGTGGTCCGGCATTCTGGTCGTATTCGCTCACAATCACAGCAAACTCACCGCTGGGATAGCTGAGGACTGGGGCTCCATTCACGCCTTGAACATTCTCAATTACGAATGGGCGTCGGGAACGGGTGCCGTTGGGAAGGGTCTGATGCTCGGTAAGGCAGTACGCGTACCACGCCATATTGAACTCTCCGAACCGGGACGGAGGCTGACGGGCGGCCTCTTATGTTTTTTGCACAAGCTGAACAGCTAGTTTGGAAGTTAGTTATTAGCGGTACTGGGTCTGGAAACCTGGAAAGCTTACCTTCAAGCCTCTAACCGCATATTACTTCGGAGTCAGTGAAAAATGCAACTTTTTCGTTACACGAGGCATCCCTGTGGATTTTTCAGTGGATGGCGCCCGGACTCTTGTAAACGGTTCCCCCCTTCATTATGAAGGCGACGCGGCCAACCGCAGTAATGTCTTTCAGCGGATCTCCATTTAGGGCGATGATATCTGCCTGCAGGCCCGGAGCGATTGCGCCGATCTGATCGTCCAGGGCAAGTGCCTTTGCTGCCAGTGAGTTAGCGGAAACCATGACAGCCACCGGGTCGACTCCGCAATCCTCAACCCGGTGGATAAAATCCTCGGCGTTGCGCCCGTGCATCCCAGCCACCGCATCCGTTCCGTAGACAATGTTCAGCCCCGGGATGCGCACGGCACGCCGAATAAATTCTTGGTGCGCCGGGATGAGAGCCTTCATGGCGGCAAAACCTTCTTCCGTGTAGTAGGGTGGGGCCAGATAACTCTCCTTATACTGGAGGTAGTTTTCCAGCAACAGGCCGGCCTGGGGATCGAGGTACGTGCCGCGCTCGGCCATCAATTTAAGGTCGTCATCAGAGGCCCCCAGGCCGTGCTCGATCTCGGTACATCCGGCCAGAGTCGCGGCCCTCACGGCGTCGCGAAAGGCGTGCACCAGGCTGCGCAGGCCCTGCTTTTTGGCTTCATCGCAGGCCGCGTTCAACTGCTCCTGCGACATGGTCATCGAACCGCGTGTCATCCCTCCTGAGGCGTAGATCTTGATCAGGTCGGCGCCAGCCTGTTTTTGCTTCCTCACGAAGGCGCGAATTTCATCCGGCGTCCCGGTTTTCTCGCCTTGTCCCATGAGCGGCTCAACCGCGGTGAGGATGCGCGGGCCCGGGAGCAGCCCTTTCGCGATGGCGTCCCGCAAGGGAACATCGGCCGGCGAGCCCACGCTTTGGATGGTGGTGAACCCCGCCATCAATGTCAGCCATGCGTTGGAGGCGGCGGCGTAGGCAGCTTCTGGCGTCGCCGCTCCCTGTCCGGCATTCTTTCCGTCGGGGCCGAAGCTCCAGGTGATGTGGACGTGCGCGTCGATCCAACCGGGCAACACCGTCAGGCCGCGCAGATCGTAGTCGACCGGGCCATCTTTGGGGTCGTGATCGGGTTCGATGGAGACAATCCTCGATCCCTCGACCACAATGCGGACGCTGTGCTGAGCGTTGCCCAAAGCTCTGTTTAGAGAACTGTCCAGAACTCCGCCCTTGCCATCGAACACAGTGTTCGCCGCAATCACAATGCATCTGCTCTGCGGGGGCGAGGTTTGCTGGGCCATGGAGCACAAGCCAAGAAGGCTGAAGCTAACGCTAAGGGTAAGAATAACGACGGCTACGATGATCTCCGAGCATCGCGTCGACGGCCCCCCAACAACTTACGCCGGCGAATTCTCCTATTCGTAGCGCAAGCTTTCCACCGGGTCAAGCTGGGCGGCGCGGGCGGCCGGGACGGTACCGAAAATTACTCCCACGACCGAAGACACGATGATGGCGATAACGCCTGACAGCCCGTTGATCGGAATGCGGTATTCGGTCAGAAAGCGCACCGAGTAAGGGATCGCGTAGCCGATCGCGATGCCGGCGAAGCCTCCGATCAGCGAAATCAAAATCGCCTCGGCGAGGAATTGAAAACGGATTTCGCGGTTGGTCGCGCCGACCGCCTTGCGGATGCCAATCTCGCGAATGCGGGAGGTCACCGTGGCCAGCATGATGTTCATGATGCCGATGCCGCTCACCACCAGGGTCACCATCGAGATCAGCAGCAGCACCCAAGTGAGGCCGGTGGCGATTCGATCCGCCATGGAGAGCAGCGCGGTCAGATTGGAGACGTCGTAAACCGATTCGGCGCGGTGTCGCGATTGCAGCACGCGCTTGATCTGTGCAGTCGCCGGAATCACCCTCGAGGGATCCTCCATGGAAAAATACAACAGCTTGATGTTCGGAACCTCCATGAAATAACGGCTCACCGAGTAGGGGATGAGCATGGTGTTATCCACGATCTCCGACTGGCCGAAGGTTTCGACTCGCTCCTTGAAAGTTCCGATGATGGTGAAGGGCAATCCCGTGAGCTTGATGACTTTTCCGATGGCGGCTTGCGGCGAACCATAAATCTCCTCCGCCATTTTCTCGGTGATCACCCCAACTTTATTGTGGGCCTGCGAATCCTCCTGATCGAAGAATCTTCCGGAAGGAACCACCAGATTGCGCACCTGCACGTACTCGGGGCTCACGCCGAGGATGGTGACATCTTTTTCCTTGCCATTGCCCACCGGGACGCGATCGGAAAGTTGGGTTACCGGCGAGGAAGCGACAATGCCCGGTACGTCCTGGCGCACCGCGTTGAGGTCGTCGATGGTCAGCGGGTCGGGATTGGAATTGCTGATGTGCGGCGCGCCGCCCAGATACTCCGCCCAGATTTCGTTGGTCCCGATGGCCTGAATCTGATTCAGAACGTATTGCCTGCCGGTCATGCCGATGGTGACCACGAGTATGAGAGAGGCAGTCCCGATCACCATGCCCAGCGCGGTCAGGATGAAGCGAATTTTGTTGCTGCAGAACGTGTCGTAAGCGAAGCTGAGAATTTCGCCGACGGCCATATTCGGACGCAGGCGTTCGGGTACAAGCGCGGCAGCCATGTAATTTAGATGCTACGTAGAGCGGAAGAAAGGCGCAAGCGCGCCAGCAACAAAGTAAACGGAACAGAGTGAATGAAAAGAACGAACAAAAAACGCGAACGAAAAAAGTAAACGCCGCAACAGACTCGGACCCTCGGTTTGTGGCAAAGTAAATCGTCCAGGATCCCGTGAAAATCACAATCCAAAAATATAAGACGATCGGAACGCTGCTGCTGCTCTCAGCCGCCGCGCTGCTGGTCCAGGGATACCATCCCTGCGCCGAGGATGCCGAGATCTACCTGCCCGGCGTGGAGAAAATCCTGCATCCCGAGTTGTTTCCCGCCTGGCGCGAATTTTTCTCGTCCCATGCCAGCCTGACGTTCTTTCCCAATCTGATTGCGTTTTCCTTGCGGATCACGCACCTGCCCATGGAGCTTGGAGTTTTTCTGTGGCAGCTGGCGTCGATTTTTTTGCTGCTGCTGGCTTGTTGGGAGCTAGGTGGCTTGTTGTTTCCGAGCCCGCGCGCGCGCTGGGGCGGAGTCTGCCTGGTAGCCGCGCTCTTGACCATTCCTGTGGCCGGAACCGCGCTCTTCATCATGGACCAATATTTGAACCCGCGAAATCTCGCGGCGTTCGCCGCCGTGTTCGCGGTGACCCGAACCCTCGAGAAGAAATATTGGCGCGCATTTCTCTGGGTGCTTGCTGCCGGGTGTGTGCATCCCCTGATGTGGGTGTTCCCATTTTCGTTTTCGATTTTGTTCGTGGTGATGGACCACTTCCCAGACAGTCGGAACCCAGACGGTCGGAACCAAGACTGTTGGAACCAAGACCGTCGGAACCAAGACCCTCAGAACCAAGACCGTCAGAAGCCGCCCGCTGCGACCGCGCTCCCGGCCGTGCTCTTGCCCGGCATCCCTCTGGCGCCGGTGGCCTCGCAGGCGTACCAGCGAGTCGCCAAACTGCACGGGTACTTCTACCTCCAGAACTGGGCATGGTATGAGTGGCTGGGAGCGCTTGCGCCCCTGGCACTGTTCTGGTGGTTCGGCAGGATCGCGCGTCGGCGCCAGTGGTCCATGCTCGCACAGGTGAGCCGGGCCTTTGTGCTGTATGGAGTCCTGTTCCTGGTGGCATCTTTAGTGGTGGACTTGCCTGCACGCTCCGAAGTGCTGGCCCGGTTGCAGCCCATGCGCAGCCTGCATCTGCTTTACATCGTCATGTTCGTGGTGATGGGCGGCTTGGCCGCCGAATATCTTCTGCGCGACCGGGTGTGGCGCTGGTTGTTGCTCTTCCTACCGCTGTGCGCCGGGATGTTTCTTGCGCAACGCTCGCTTTTCCCCGCCAGCCCGCAAGTGGAATGGCCGGGAGTCGAATCCAGAAATCCCTGGGCGCAAGCTTTTCTCTGGATTCGTCATCACACGCCAACCGATGCGGTATTCGCCCTCGATCCGGAATACATGCACGCCGCCGGCGAAGACGAGATCGGATTTCGCTGCCTGGCCCAGAGAAGCCGCCTGGCCGACGCGGTCAAAGACAACGGCGTGGTGAGCATGTTCCCACCTCTGGCCGAGGAATGGTGGGCGCAGGTCGAGGCGCAAACACCGTGGAAGAATTTTCAGGCGAAAGATTTCCTGCGGCTGAAAAATCACTACGGCGCCGGCTGGGTGGTGGTCGAACAGCCGGGAGTTGCCGGGCTGGATTGTGTGTATCAGAATGCCGTACTGCAGGTTTGCCGCATTCCTTAGCCTCCACACAAAGCAGCGATCGTGCCGAGGCTGAGCCGATTCCGGCTGCACAAGAAAAATGCGCGCTGCATGCAGTATGCAGCGCGCAAATCGCAACAGAGCCTAGAGCTAGCCCTGCGTCGGATGCAGCACCCGGAAGGTGTTGCCTCCATTGGACCAGACCAAAATAAGTGCGTCTTGTCCCTTTGTGACTTTCGCCAGCTCCTGCGCTGCATCCGCAGCGGAGTGCACTGGTTGCCGGTCCACTTCGATAATCACATCGCCCTTCTGCAACCCGGCGTTGTCGGCCGCGCTGCCGGGCTGAACGTTACCTACCAGCGCTCCGTGCATGCTGGCTGGAGCCTGCAGTTGTTGACGCGCGTCAGGAGTCAGATCTTCAAGTCCGAGTCCCCATCGCGGTTTCCCTTGTGCGGCGCTCGATGATTCTTCTTCGCCATTCTTGCTGCCCATGGCTTCGAGAGTGACCGGAACATTGATGTTCTTGCCATCGCGAATCACATCCAGCTTGATCGTGGTGCCCGGCTGCTTCTGGCCGACCTCGACCTGAAGCGCTCCGGCGTCGGCTACCGTCTGGCCATCGAGACCGGTGATCACGTCTCCGGTTTTCAAACCGGCCCTGGCGCCCGGCGAATTCGGCTCAACCTGGGTCACGACCGCGCCCTCCGCCTTCTTCACGTCGAAGAAGCGCGAGTTTTCCGGAGTCACATCGTTGATGCCGATTCCCATGTATCCGTGGCTGACCTTGCCGTATTTGATCAGCGCGTCCACCGTCGGGCGCACGATCTGCGTTGGGATCGCGAAGCCCATGCCGGAAAATTGTCCCGTCGAAGAAATCAGAAAGGTGTTGATCCCGATCACTTCGCCGCGCGCATCCACCAGCGGACCGCCGGAGTTGCCGGGATTGATGGCCGCATCCGTCTGAATGAATTCGCCGGGTTTGCGACGATCATCCGCGGAAGGATTCGGGCGGTTCAGTGCGCTAACGATTCCGCGGGTTACCGTGAAACGGAAACCAAACGGGTTGCCAAAAGCGAGCACCGTTTGTCCGGGATGCAACTGGGTCGAGTCTCCCCAGGGGACGCTCGGCAGATCGCTCGCATTCACTTTCAGCACGGCCAGATCGGTGAGTGGATCAGCTCCCACCAGCTTGGCCCGCATAATCCTGCGGTCGCTCATCGTGACATTGATGTCCACCGCTCCGTTCACCACGTGGTTATTGGTCACGATGTATCCGTCGGGTGAAATGATGACGCCGCTGCCCAGCCCATGCTCGATTTGGGAGCGAGGCTGCATCGGGAAATTAAACCCGAACGGCCCAAACTGCTGTCCGAACTGTTGTCCGAACTGCTGCATGTCGGGCGTGCCGTCGTCGTTGGCGTTGGCATTGGTTTTCGAGGTCACCGTAACATTCACGATGGCGGGGGTCACGCGCGCGGCCAGGGCTTCCATCGCGTGGTCGAGCGATAGCAGCGCGCTGACGCTGTTGTCGTCCAGTGCGGCAGCGGGCGGAGCCGGAGCTGCGACCGCGGCGTGGGCGGGTTTGGCGAATTCATAGGTTCCAATGGAGATGGCCATCGCGGCCGCCACCACCGGAACTATCAATCGCTTGGCGAGTTTCGATTTCTGATTCTGCATCCATGTGTTCATTTCGTTCCTTCTCCTTTGGCAATAACTAATCATTTAGTTGTTGAGTCGAAAAAAATTTTAAGTGGACTTCGCTGCCACTCCTTGCTGAACTCGATTAAGACGCGGAGCGGCGAACGTAACCCGCCACATGCGCACGCTCAAAACCACCGAACCCTGGTCGTCAAATTCCGCGGTCTGCATAACGACCAAAAACTCCGGCGCCGGCGTACGAAGATTTGCAACCGCAGGCGTGGCAAAAACTGGATTACGAGATCGTTCCTGCGTCGCCGCCACCACCTGAGGGAGACTGAGCCGACCGGACTTTCGTTCTGCCGACCTGCGGCCAGCAGACTTCGCGGGACGGTACACCGCTGGCGTCGCCACTACCTTACGGTTTGCACTTACTGCTCCCGGCTCGATACCGGTTCGCATCGTTTCAGGAACAACCGCAGGAACAACCGCAGGAACAACCGCAGGAACAACCATAGATGCCGGAACAACATAAGCCGCCGTCCGCCGCGGAAGTGGCGCACTCGCGGTAGCGACGCTTACCGGTTGAAGTTGGTTCTCGAATCCAATCAGCCTTGGCGCATCCGGTAAAATCACCAGGCAGACGCCCGCGAATGCCGTCATCAGCGCGAGCGCGGGTTTGAAAACCCGAGTGGCGCGCGGCCGGTCGGCATCCAGAATCTGAGCCAGACGCAGAGAAGTCTCACGCGCGCGGCTAACCGCGGCTTGCGCCATGGCCAGGCCGCGTTGCAGAAAGCTTTTTTCCGCCAGCGATACCAGACACTCGGCATAGGCCCGGGGATTTCCCGTTTCCGCCAGTACCGCATCGTCACACGCCATCTCCCGCTCGAGTGACAGCCGTTTTTCGATCCACCATACCGCGGGATGAAAGAAAAATACGGTGCGAACAAGTTTTTGCGCCAGATTGGTCCAGTCATCCCAGCGCCGCAAGTGGGCAAACTCGTGCAGCAGGATGACTCTCAGTTCTTCGATCGTCAGATCGCGCAACGCCCACTCCGGAATAAGAATTACCGGCTTGAAGAACCCCATGACCGTGGGCACGCTCACTTCCGACGAACTACATACCGTCACCGGCCGTATCGCCTGGCATTGGGCCAAAGTTTCTTGCAGCGCGGGATGCAAACTCGAAGTCGTGAGCCCGAGCCCGCTGTTGCGCAGACGACGCAGGTTTCGAAGTCCGATCAGCATGCGCGTCAGCGCCAGGGCCGCAAACAGAATCCAAACCGCAAAAATAGCGATCGCCCAAAAACCCGGGAGCTCGATCTCGGCGTGCATCGCCTCCGCCACTCCTCCCGCCGGATTGACGCCAGGCACAAACGGGACCGCGAAAATCGCCAGCAACGCCGAAAACCACACCGCGAATCGTGTGCCTGAATTTTGTTTTCCCACCACCCGCAGCACCAGCCAGGCTAGTGCTGCAATCAGCAATCCGCCGGCCAGTGAATTCACCGCCCGTTCGGCGACAAGTTGGGCCAGTTGCATCCCCGCGGCATTCATCGCGCGTCACCCCGCGCCGTTTTGCCGCTTTCCAGCATTTTTTTTAGGCGATCTAATTCCGTCGAATCGAGGCCTCGCTCTTCGAGAATGTTGAATACCAGTTGCTCGTGGGAGTTCTTGAAAAACCTGCTGACCAGATTGCTGATCTCGCTTCGGGTAGCGTCCACCCGCTGAATGATGGGAACGTAGACATGCGCTCGACCATCCTTCTTATGCTCGACATACCCTTTTTTCTCGAGAACCCGGATGGTGGTCAGAACCGAGTTGTAGGCCAGATCAAGTTTCGGGGGAAGGCCGTCGAGCACCTGCTGCACCGTTCCCGACCCGCGCTGCCACAGCACGTTCATAATGCGAAGCTCAGCTTCCGTCAGGGTTACGGATTGGCGAGGCGGCACTTAAATCTCCTTTGCTAAATTAGACGCATGAGCTTTGAAAAAGTAACTAATAATTTAGTTGGAATGATTGAATGATGAGCTAAGTACCAGAAACAGAAGGCGTTACAACGTCGGAATCACCGTCTTCTCGGGCCCTTATTTCAGCCCAAATGCTTTGGAATGAAATTCGATGACTTCGGGAAAGTGTGACAGAAAATAAGTGAAGCTGTGGTCGCCGGGATAAGAATGGTATTCGTGCGCCACGCCTTCTTTCTGCAGTTGTTCATGCAGTTCGGCGGCGCCTTTTTCGAAGCCATAGTTGTCCTCCTGGCCGCAATTGAAATAAATGGCCAGCCGGCGAAGCGCCGGGGCATTTTTTCTCGCCAGCACAAACGGGCTGTTCTCGTTCCAGTGGTGCACGTTGATCGGATCTCCGAACACCCTAGCCAGCAATTTTCCCATGGGAGCGCCCGAGCGATCCGCGGTGTCGAGCTGCTGCGGCGTCTCGGTGATCAAAGCCGCGCTTTGCGCGCTGACGGCGGAAAACATTTCAGGATAAGCGAAGCCGAAACGCAGCGCGCCGTACCCTCCCATGGAGATTCCGGTGATGGCCCGATGACTGCGGCCTTTGCTGATCCTGTACTTTGCTTCGATCAGAGGCATGAATTCCTGCAAAAAGAAATCGCTGTAGCGAAGTTTGCCGTCGGCGGAGTTGATGTAGAAAGTTTGTCCGCCTTCGGGCGCGGCAATGAGAAATTCTCCAATCTTGTGTTGTTGGCGAAGATCGTCCAGTAGCGTCCATCCGCCGCTGTTGAACAGCGTGCGTTCGTTGTCGCCCAGCCCGTGCAAAAAGTACAGCACGGGATAGCTTTGTGCCGGATGCTTTGCCGCCCCCGCGTCGTAACTGGCGGGCAGGTAGACGCAGTAGTGGACCGTCGATTTCAGGATCTTGCTGTTCAGGGCGTCGCAGTCGATACGGCTCTGGGCGTGAAGAGAAAGAGAGAAAGAAAGATATACAGCGACAGCCGCAAACCGAAAAAACAATCGGACCGATCGATGCATCGCTTCAGTTTACTCGTAGCGCAGCGCCTGCACCGGATCGAGCCGGGCCGCGCGTCCCGCGGGATAAAGGCCGGCCGCCAGGCTCACGAAGAACGCGAACAGAATCGCCGAGCCCACCAGCCACCACGGCACCGCCCAGAAATGTTCCGGCGGTAAAGACTGCCGCTTGAGATAAATATTGGTTCCGAGATTAATGATCTGGCCAATCGCCCAGCCCAGGGCCACTCCCACGAAGCCGCCGAGAATTCCCATGGCGCCGGCTTCGGCGAAGAAAAGTTTTTTAACGTCGCCGTCGCTGGCGCCGATGGCTTTCATGATGCCAATTTCGCGGCGGCGTTCGAGAATCGCCATCACCAGCGTGTTCACGATTCCGATGGAAGCTACCGCAAGCGCCAGGCTGCCGAAGATTCCCAAAAACAGATCGAGGACCGCGAAGAATTGCTGCAGGCTGCGGGTCGCGTCCAGAATCGAAAATGTGTTGAATCCCATTTTCTTGATGGCGTCTTCGGTGGCTCGTATCTGTTCCGGCTTCTTGACTCGCACGCTCAGCGATGAGTAAACCGGCTGATCGCTGGCCGCGCGGGAAATCTCGCGCAGGTCGGTGGGCTGCATCACGTGCAGGCTCTCGGCCAGCTGCAGCGGAAGAAATACTCGCGCCCGGGTCGGCCCCCGCATGCTTTCTGGGTCGAGATCGACAATCCCCACAATTTTCAGCTCTTGTTCCCGCGAGACTACGGAGTAGGCCGCGCTTGCCAGAGCATCGTTACCGGAGCTTGGTGCATTGCTGTGCGCAGCCGCCGAAGCGGCGCTTGCCGCGGCCTCGCGCTGCGCGTAGCGCATGGTCAATTCTTTTCCGAGAAGCGGCGCAGCCAGCTCGGCGACGTTGGTTTCATCCAGCCCGGGCTTCGGAGTCCGGCCCAGAAGTTCCTCTGCGAAACTTTTCTGCAGAATGACTTCGGGTGCCGTAGCCGAGGAGAAGAAATGTCCCTGCACGCCCTCGAATGCGTCGGTGGATTTTGCGGACTCCGGTAGCGCCGCGACGGTCGTAAGGTGCGGCTTGTCCTGGTAGCGCAACTCGGTGATGAAGCGAATATCAGGATTGGCCTCAAGCACATTCGGCAGATGCGAGATTTCAATTCGCGTAGGCTCGTCGAGTACTTTGCTTTCGCCGGGAGCCGGAGCGTTATGCTCTTCGTCGCCGTGGCCAAAATTCCGCAAGTCGCGGCGCGAAGTGACCACCACCGTGTCGAATAATCCTGACTTGATCAACCGCCGCGAAGCCAGTTGCTGCAGGCCGATGCCCAGAGAAAGCATTGCGACCAGCGACGCTACGCCCACCGATATGCCGATCGTAGTCAACGAATTTCGCAGCAGAGATTCGCGCAGATTTCGCACCGCAAGTTCGGCGAGATCGGGAAGTTTCATGGCCGGGTTCCTTCTTCTCGCGCACTGCTCGCGCTCGAGGCCGCGGCCAAACGCGCGTTCGGTTCATCGCCAACCAGCTTGCCATCCGCCAGGTAGATGAGGCGCCCGGCATAGCGCTCCGCCAGCGTGCGCTCGTGCGTGACCATGACTACGGTCATTCCCAGTTGCTGGTTGAAGTCGCGCACCATATTCATGATTTCGGTTCCGGTGTGGCTGTCGAGATTGCCCGTAGGCTCGTCGGCAAGCAGAAGTTGCGGACGGTTGATGAGCGCGCGCGCCAGCGCGGCCCGTTGTTGTTCGCCACCGGAAAGCTCGCTGGGACGGTGATTCATGCGCCCCTGCAGTCCTACTCGCGCCAGGGCTTCGCCGGCCAGCTTGTCACGTTCGCCGCGATCCACTTCCGCGAAGCGCATCGGCAGTTCCACATTTTCGGCGAGCGTCATGCTGGGGATCAGATTGAATGATTGGAAGACCATCCCCACGGTGTGCAGCCGATATCGGGCCAGCTCTTCGCGCGAGAGTTTCGCGAGATCGCGCTGTTGCACAATCACGCTGCCTGAAGTTGGACGGTCGAGGCCGGCAATTAAATTCAATACCGAAGATTTTCCTGAACCCGAGCTGCCCAGAAGAGCGACGAATTCACCCGCGCCTACTTCAAGCGTCACGCCATCGACCGCGCGAATCAGGGTTTCGCCCATGCGGTAATGGCGGCAAAGCTGCTCCGCCCGAATCGCCGCCAGGCCGCTGGGCACAGATTTGTCCGTGGCACTCATGCGCTAGCGGACCTCGCCCTTGAGCACGCGCAAAGCATTGGCGGCATCCACATCGCCGTTGCCTGCCGTGGCCGAACTGCCGTTGCTATCCAGTTCCGCAATATCTCCTTCTCCGGGTGCCAGAAACAAATTCTCCTCGACTCCGTGCTGTCGGGTGTAGAGATCGTAGTAGCGGCCGCGCGCGGCATACAGAACGTCATGCGTGCCGCGCTCCACGATCTGTCCCTGCTCCATGACCAGAATCTGATCGGCGCGGCGGATCGTGGAGAGGCGATGCGCGATCACAAAAGTCGTTCGGCCCTGCATCAGATACGAAAGGCCGTGCTGGATCATCTGCTCCGATTCCGAGTCCAGGCTGGAAGTGGCTTCGTCGAGAATCAAAATGCGCGGCTCGGCCAGAATGGCGCGAGCAATGGATATCCGCTGGCGCTGTCCGCCGGAAAGCTTGACCCCGCGCTCGCCCACCACGGTATCGTATTTGTCGGCGAAAGATTCCGCGAATTCATCCACGCGGGCGATGCGGCACGCGCGCAGGATTTCCTCCTCCGTTGCGCCGGGCCGGGAAAATGCCACGTTCTCGCGAATGGTTCCGTCAAACAGAAATGATTCCTGCAATACCACCCCCAAACGCGTGCGATAGGAGTCCAGGCGCACCGTGCTCAGATCGGTTCCATCCACCATGATCTTTCCCTTGGTGGGCACATAGAAAGCGGAGATCAAACCGATGGTTGTCGATTTCCCGGAACCCGAGGACCCCACCAAAGCCGTCACCGTGCCCGGCTCCGCGCGAAAAGAAATATCGCGCAGCACTTCATGAACTCCGTCGTAACTGAAGCTGACGTCGTCGAACTCGATCCGGCCGATTATGTCGCGCAGCGCAACGGTGCGGTCGGGATCCTGATCTTCCGGCCGTTCGGCCATGATTTCCTGCGTGCGCTCCAGTCCAGCCAGAGCTTCGGTGAGCTGAGTTCCGATGGAGACGATTTGCATGATCGGCGCCACCAGAAAACCGAGCAGCAAAGTGTAGGAGAAGAACCCGCCCACCGTCAGCGTGCCGGCGGCGATCTGATGCGTGCCCACGTACATGGTGACCGCGCCCACCAGGCCAAGCAGCACGCTTGCCGACAGGCTCATCACCGAAGTGGCGGTCAGAGTGCGCATCACGTTATCCAGCAGGCGGCGCACCCCGCCGGCAAAAATTGCTTCTTCGCGCTCTTCTGCGTGGTATCCCTTGATCACCCGTACGCCGCCGAGCGATTCGGTCAGGCGTCCGGTAACCTCCGCGTTAATTTTGCCGCGCTCGCGAAAAATCGGACGGATCGTAGAGAACGCTTTGTTCAGCGCCACCGCAAAGCAGGCCAGCGAGCCGACGGCAATCAGCGTCATCTGCGGGCTGGTGCGGAACAGCAGGACAAGCGCGATCCCGGAAGTGATCAATCCGCCAACGAAATCCACCAGGCCGGTGCCCAGCAGATTCCGCACGCCTTCCACGTCGCTCATGATGCGCGACACCAGATTGCCGGTTTTGTTGCCATCATAAAACGCAACCGGCAGGCGCGAGATATGCACCTGCACTTGTTCGCGCAGTTCCGCGATCAGGCGCTGGGCCGCCTTCGACAACAATTGCGTCAGTGAGAACGAAGTAAATCCCTGAATCAACGTCGCGCCCAACACCACCAGAACCAGCGGGCGCAGCTGGTCCATGTGATGCTTGTTGATCACCGTGTCGATCAGGAACTTGGTGGAGTAGGGCAGCACCAGCGCGGCGACGCGATTGATCAGCATTAACACAAAGCCCAGCGCCAGCAGCCAGCGCCGCGGACGCATCAACTGCCACACTTCGGGCAGAACCGCGCGCAATCTCTCGGCTTTCGGGGCTTTCTGAATTGATTTGGGGTCGGTACTCAATTCCTAGTTGGACTCCGCCGCAGCCCGATTCGCTTCATTATTACTGCATTGTGACACGTCCAGGCTGGGCATTGTATGCTCGGGACGTGGCACGTCCGCATTCGCCGGAAAGCTCTCCAACCCTGGGCCTGTTGCTCGGACTGAGCATCACGCTCGCAGCCGTCGTTCTGTATTCGGCTTACATCACCTGGCAAATTGGGGGTTTG
The DNA here is from genome assembly GCA_963756015.1 of uncultured Acidobacteriota bacterium. Lineage (GTDB taxonomy): Bacteria > Acidobacteriota > Terriglobia > Terriglobales > Acidobacteriaceae > Sulfotelmatobacter. The sequence continues at coordinate 2,527,953 of CAVWMB010000006.1, read as the reverse complement.
CGCCGGCTGCAATCTGAACTGATCGATCGCAATCGCAAGGATTCGCTGCAGTTGCTGCGCATCCAGAACGATCTGAATCTGCTCGCCGTGGCCATGCGCGATATGATCGATAACGATGAGCCTTATCCGCTCACCGCATGGGCGTCGCAGTTTCAACGCATCCACGCCGACCTCGATGACGCCATGCGGCTGGAAGCCAGTCTCACTCCGGCCGGCCGCACTCCGGAGCAAAGTGCAACCTTGGGCAGTTCGCTCTCGCAGTTCTGGGATGCGGTGGACCGCGTCTTTGTGCTGGCGCGCCAGGGACAGGAAAAAGATGCGCGCACCCAGATACAAGTTTCTTTGCAGGAGCGGCAAGCCGCTCTAAGCACCACCGTGGCCCGGTTGCTGGTGCAAAACAGCGAGAACGAGGAACGCGCCGCGCAGCGCATCATCGAGATTTACAACCGGGTGCAGCGCCAGGTTTTTGTATTTTTGGCCGCGACCCTGGCTGCGATTCTGTTGACCGGATTTTCCATGATCCGCTGGAACCGCCGTCTGTTCGCGCGCATGGCCGAACTCTCGGACCGGCGGAGTGAACTGGCGCAGAAACTGATTGCCACGCAGGAATCGACCCTGCGCTACATTTCTCGCGAGCTGCACGACGAATTTGGCCAGATCCTCACCGCCATGGGATCCATGCTCGGCCGCGCCGGTTCGCATGCCCCGGAGGGTTCGTCTTTGCGCAGCGACCTCCAGGAAGTGCGCCAGATCGCGCAGGACACCCTGGATCGCGTGCGAACTCTCTCCCAGGCCTTGCATCCCGTGATGCTCGATGAAGCCGGACTGGAGTCCACCGTCGACTGGTACATACCCACCGTGGAAAGACAGAGCGGGATTGCCATATCCTATGAGAAGCAGGGAGAACGGTTTCCTGTGGAGGGCACCGGAGCCATTCAAATCTACCGCGTGCTGCAGGAAGCATTGAACAATGTGGCTCGACACTCGGGCGCGAAGCAGGCTTGGGTGCGGTTACGTTTTCTGCCGGCGACGTTTGAGTTGCAGGTGGAAGATCGCGGTTCGGGCTTCAACGGGCGCCCGGCAAAGCAGGGCATCGGACTGGTGGCGATGCGCGAACGCGCGGAGTTGATGGGCGGGAGAATTGTTTTTTCAACTCCCGCAGAGGGCGGTACTTTATTGCACCTGATCGTCCCCCGCGAGAACGTTGAATCCCGCGAAAAAGATTAAAGATGAGAGATCAAACGGAATGACAAAAAAAATTACGGTGTTGCTGGTGGATGATCACAGTCTGGTGCGCCGGGGCTTCCGGCGCATGCTGGAGGATGAGCCCGATATGGAGGTCGTTGGCGAAGCCGGCGACGGCGAAGATGCCGTGAAGATGGCGCGAGAGCTGAAGCCGCAAGTGGTGGTGATGGATTGCGCCCTGCCTCGAATGAATGGCCTGAATGCAACCCGGCATATTCTGGACGAACTGCCTGAGACCGCGATTCTCATGCTCAGCATGCATTCGGAAAACACCTGGGTACGGCAAGCCATCGACGCCGGCGCCAAAGGATACATTTTGAAAAACGCGATGAACCTGGAATTAGGTTCGGCCATCCGCCGAGTGGCGGGCGGAGAAACCATTTTCGATCCGCAAGTGGAGCAGCCATCGGCGCTCAAAGGCGAACGCAGCAGCGGCCTGACTCCGCGCGAACTCGAAGTTTTGCAGATGATTGTGGATGGCAAGTCGAATAAGGAAATTGCCTCTGCGCTCGACCTCAGCGCCAACACAGTTGCGGTTCATCGCGCCAACATCATGAACGCTCTCGGCATTCATAAGACTGCCGAGCTTGTGGTTTACGCCATCCGCTCCGGGTTGGTGAGCGTTCCGTGAATCGCAGATCCTTTCTGCGCGGCATCGCAGGTTTGGCTTCGGCGACGCAGTGGCCGCTGCTCCGCGCTTTGGGCGCGGCCGGAGCCGGTCCGCCCCCTGGTTTTAAATTTGCAGATGTAACCGCCGCCGCCGGAATTCAATTTCAACATAACAGCGGCGCCTTTGGCGGAAAGTTCCTGCCTGAAACTCTGGGCTCCGGCTGCGCCTTCCTGGACTACGATGGTGACGGCTGGCAGGACATTCTTCTGATCAATGGCATGGACTGGCCCGGCCACAAGCAGCGGCGCTCCACCCTGCGGCTTTATCGCAACAACCGCAACGGCACTTTTACCGACGTAACTTCCCGCGCCGGCCTGGATGTGGAAATGTACGGCATGGGCGTAGCAATCGGGGATTACGACAACGACGGCTTCGCCGATATCCTGATCACGTGCGTCGGCCAGAACCGGCTCTTTCACAATACCGGCAAAGGCACGTTTACTGATGTCACCAACGCCAGTGGTTTGGGAAAACGTTTGGCGTTCAGCACCTCCGCTCTGTGGTTCGATTACGATCGCGACGGCCTGCTCGATCTTTTTGTCTGCAACTATGTGAAGTGGTCGGCGGAGCGCGATGTGTTCTGCAGCCTCGACGGCAAGCATAAATCCTATTGCACTCCGGAAGCCTACCGCGGCGAGACCTGCTGGCTGTTTCGCAATCGCGGCAACGGCAGCTTTGAGGATGTAACCGCTTCCAGCGGCATTTTCGACAGCAGTTCCAAATCTCTTGGGGTTGCCATGCTCGACGACGATCACGATGGCTGGCCCGACGTGCTGGTCGCTAACGACACGCAGCCGAACAAACTGTATCGCAACCAGCGCAACGGAACGTTCAAAGACACCGCGGTCGAAGCCGGGCTTGCCTTCAGCAGTGAGGGCAAGGCGCGAGCCGGCATGGGGGTGGACGTCGGCGATTTCACCAACTCCGGCCACTCCGGCGTGGCCATCACCAATTTCGATAATGAAATGACCGGGCTTTATGAATTTGAAGGAAGAAGCTACGAAGATGTTGCGGCCCAGGCGGGAGTGGGTCTGGTTTCCAAAAACAGTTTGGGATTTGGCTGCGCTTTCTTCGACGCTAATCTCGATGGCTGGCTCGACCTGGCCGCTGCCAATGGCCACATCGATGAGACCGTGCGCAACATTCGCGGCAATGTGGGCTACGCCCAGCCGCCATTTTTATTTCTAAACAACGGCAAGGGAAACTTTCGCGATGTGGCCGGCGAACTCGGTGGCGATTTTGACCACCCCAAGGTGGGACGCGGACTGGCCTATGGCGATTTCGATCGCGATGGCGACCTTGATCTTTTACTCACCACCAACAATGGTCCGGCTTACCTGTATCGCAACGACCAACTCGCCCGAAATCACAGCATCCGCTTTCGCCTGGTGGGAACCAAATCGAATCGCGATGCAATTGGCGCAACCGTGCGCATCGTCTGCGGCGGTTTGACCCAGTCGCGGATGGTCAAGAGTGGTTCCAGTTATCTTTCGCAGTCTGAATTTCCGGTCACATTTGGCCTGGAGAAACGCGACCAGGTGGAGCACGCGCTTATCGTCTGGCCCAGTGGCCGAACCGAAGAGTTCAAGAACCTGGCAGCGGGCCGATGCTACGAATGCATCGAAGGCAAGGGCATTACGCCACAGCCAGGTTTTTGATTCGCGGAGCGAATCCGTTCAGGGGCGAACCAGAGTGCCGGCAGCGGTCACGTCAATATCCACCGACTCGCTGACTCGCAGAAAAAGCGTGCTCGGATTCTTCATTCCCCAATTCGCGTAGGGCACCGTGAAATGAAAGGTCGCCTTCCAGCGGTCCGCCGAGGTTTCCAATTCAGCTGGAACCGTGAGTTCATGCTCCGATCCGTGGATGGTAAAAATTCCGTGCACCCGGATCGGAGATTTTCCCGGCAGCAACACCGTTCCCTCAATGCGATCGGGGCGAAATGAAATTTCAGGATAGCGATCGCTCTCGAGCACTTCGCGATGCATCTTTCGGTCGCGCATTCCGTTTCCACTTTCGCCGCTCCGCGCGTCGACCACGATCTGGCCGGTAAGTTTGCCCGACCCAGGATCGAGCTGCAACGCACCCTCCTTCAGGCGAAAGCTTCCGTGGACCGTATGCAGAACATCACCCAGCGTGAAATTGATGGTGGTTTGCGCAGCATCAAACTGAGTGGTTACCGCCTGAGCTGCGGCAAAGACCCGCGGAAACGCAATCAGAAATACAATCGGCGCAAACGCCGGCAACCGAAAACGCAAGCGCCTTCCGCGTGCAGCGCGGAGATTCTCTTTCGTCGCCTTACGCAGTCAGTAGCCCCCATCCCAGGGTGAGCCCGTCAAGGGCCAGGTGAAATGGCGAAAGACTGCCCACGTGAAGGGCCAGCAATCTGCGAAAAATTTCCGGACGTCGGCGAAACACCTGCAGAATACGCTGCTGAAATCGCGGACGGCCATCGAGGGTCAGCATCAATCGTGCCATCAGCAGCGGACGTTGCGCCAGCCGCCGGTGCGCATCCCGATAAACCGCCAGCTTGCCAGATTTGAGACTGCTCGCCAGTGCTACTGCCTGCCCGAAGGAAAGGCCCAAGCCCTGTCCAGTGATGGCATCCACGGTGCCGGATGCATCGCCGATCAACGCGACCTTCCCGCGCCACACCCGGCTCAGTTTACGATTGGCCGAAGCTGAACCTCTTTCCACCGAGACCGGCTCTGCCCCGCGCAGGTGGTCGCCGAGTTGCGGAAACTCGGGAAGCAAATCCTCAAGACGCTGCCCGGAATGGCGCGAAGCCACGGCCACGCAAACCTGCTCGTTATCCACGGCGATGGCATACGCCTGACTGTGCTGTCCCCAATAAACTTCCATGCGGCTGGTCCACGGGCAGACGCGATAGTGCCGCCGAAAGGCATAACGCAAGCCAGTTCGGGAGTGCGCTTCAAGGTTTGCCCAACGGCGCACCCGGGAGTTAGCCCCGTCGGCGCCCACGATCCATCTCGCTCGGAACGAGCCATCCTGAAGATGAACTTCACTTCGGGAAATACCGGTGACGGGACTCTGCCACAGAAGATCGACTCCCAGCTCCGCGGCTCTTTGGCTCATGATTCGATGCAGCGTGGTGCGCCGAACCGAGATCCCGCAATCGCCGCAAGGGAACAGGGTTTCGGCGGACAAGCCAGAACTCAGAAATCGCACCCCGCTCACCCGAAAGGCTTCCGCCGCCGGTACCGACACTCCCAGCTGTTCGAGCGCGACCAGAGCGTCCGGCATCAGGGCTTCACCGCACGCTTTATCGATGGGGGGCTTGGCTCCGTCGGCCAGCACCACCCTCAACCCCTGCTGGCGCGCGGCAATCGCCGCCGCCAGTCCGGCCGGGCCACCACCGATTACGAATACATCCGTCGAGTTCAACCGCTTGACCTCACCATTGCAGAAGCAAAAGTTCAGAGCAGAAGCCAGGTCCCATCGCCGCCAGCAACCCCAGAGTGCCAGGTTCCGGACGCCGGTTCTTCATCACGTCTTCCAGCACCACCAGCACCGACGCAGAAGAAAGATTTCCAACCTTGCGCAGACAATCCCACGAGGCATCGAGTTCTCCATTGTGCAGGCCCAGCGACGCGGCCGAGGCCTCCAGCACTTTCGGCCCGCCGGTGTGCAGCACAAAACTCTTCAGGTCGCTGCGCTTGTATCCCTGGTCGGTCAGAAACGCGTCCACATCTCTCCCCAGGTTTTCGCGAATCAGGTTCGGAACCTCGGTCGAGAGCAGAATGCGAAAGCCTTTCTCCGAGATATTCCAGCCCATCATCTCTTCGGTGCTGGGATAAAAAACCGAGCGGGTGGCAAGGATTTTAGGCCCGAGAATCTTGCGGCCCGTGATCGCCGGCTCCGAACTCTCGGCCCGCGAGGATTCGAATTCGCTGCCGGTCACAATCACAGCGGCGGCGCCATCGGCGAACAGCCCGGAAGAAATCAGGTTGGCCACCGAGAGATCTTCGCGCTGCAGTGTGAGTGAACACAGCTCCACCGATACCAGCGCGGCGGCCTGCGTGGGATAGGCGCGCACGTAATCCGAGGCGCGCGCGATTCCGGCCGCGCCGGCCACGCATCCCAAACCAAAAATCGGCGTGCGGCGAATGTTTGCCGGAAGTCCCATGCGATTGATCAGCAGCGCATCGATCGACGGGCTTGCGACTCCGGTGACTGTGGTGAATAACAGAGCACCCAGATCCTCCAGTTTCACCCCGGCATTGTGAACTGCCAGGCAAAGAGCCTGCTCGCCCAACTCTTGTGCGACCCTGATCCAGATGTCGTTGGCCTCACCCCAGGTCTTGATGTCGACATACTGTTCCGCGGGGATCGCAAGGTATCGGCCGTCGACGGTTACATTGCGGTGCAACCGTGCCAGCAGCAGGGGGTTTTTGAGCTCATGTCCCCAATAGTCCTGGAGACGCTCAAGGAGAACTTTCTGGGAGTAATAATGCTTCGGGAATGCGCTTGCCGCGCTGGCAATCCTCATGGATTCTGTGTCCTGAAGTCAGTCTCGGCACCGAATCCACCCTAAAGCCAACCGAACCCGAAAGCTCTTCTTCAGGATTCGATGTTTGGCCTCCCGTGAAGGTTGCACGCGGGGGGACCTGCACCGGCTTAGCTATTGTCGCAGAGTTCCGAATTTTTGTTTGTCATGGGCTCGTAAAAGACAGTTTCGTCTCCGGCAGAAGCTGTTCTGACCCGCCTTTTACGGCAGCACTGCAATCGAACTCGCCGTATTCCCCACCTTATAGGTAAAGATCGGGTTCAAATTGCCACTGTTGATTTGAAACGACTGAATTCCACCCGATGAGCCCTGATTCCCAACAAACAGATAATTCCCGTCCGGATCTAAGGCTAGAACAGAAGGGCTATCTTCGGTTATGAAAGAAAACGTAGTGGTGGAAGTGGTTAATCCTACCGGAAGACCGGAGCTGATGGTGTAAACCGCAACGTTGTTCGAGGCTTGGTTCGCGATATAGAGATACTGCCCTTTGGCGTCGAACATCATCGCAACCGGCCCGTTGTAGGTATCGTGGATCGGGGATCCGCTGACGTTCCCCAGCGCGCCCGCGGAACTGATCGTGAAGATGGCAATCGAATCCGATGAGGTGTTTCCGACATAAAGGAATTTTCCCGCGGGATCGATGGCCAGTCCGATGGGATTAATTCCCTCGGAGTTGGTGGTGGTGACCAACTGAAGCACTCCCGAGGTGGTGCTGAAGGTCGCAATCAAGCCCGTATTTTGACTGGCGGCGCTGACAAAGAGAAATTTCCCCGAGGGCGTAAGCCGCATATTCAACGGGGACAATCCCAGCGTGAACGGCGATCCGCCCACCGGAGTGAGCGCGCCACTGCTGGCATCGATGGCGAAAACCGAGATGTTATTCGAACCGGCATTCTCCACATACAGGAAGGCGCCGGCGGGATCCATGAGCAGCAGTTCCGGCTCCGAGCCAAACGGGGAGACCGTGGTGCGGGGAAAGACTTCGGTCAACACCCCGTTGCTGGCGATGGTGAACAGGGAAATGTCATCCTCGTCCTGCCCCGGATTGGCCACGTACAAAAATTTTCCATTGGGGTGCAGCACCAGAGAATTCGCCCCGTCACCCACCGAGTAGGGGCTGCCCGAAATTTGCGTGAGCACGCCGGCGTTGGGATCTTCCCGATACACTGCCACTTCGTTCGCGTTCGGCACGGTGGCGAACAGGAAGTGGTTGGTTGTACTGCATCCGATGCAGGCAGCAATGCCTCCCACCGCCAACACTAAACCCAATGCCTTCTGCAGCATTCCTGACTCCTGAGAGAATTTGAAAGCGAAGAACAATAATACCGGGCTTCCGGGCAAATTGGGCATCGCAACAGAATGTTCTCTATCATACGGTCACGGCGAGGAAAAAGGGGCCGCAACCGTCTTTCCGCAAACCGTCGCCTGCACCCCGCATTCACCCCTGCAGCGGAAAAAAAGTTCTGGGACCCGGCTGCAGTTCGTTGTTCCGCCCCTTCGCTCACTCCTGCGATGCGATGCTTATCAAAGCAGGTTGTACGCCGCTTGTCCATGGCGATCAAAGCGAAAGCATAAGACTAACAGGGGAAAAGCATGCCCATCGTTTCAGGCCAATCATTCTTGGCTGATCAGTGAACCGGGCTGGGCGTGGGGGCTCCGGAAGAACTTTCCGCCAGAGAAGTGTCTTCACCGCCGCGCAGGGCCATCCGCAGACGATCGAGATAAACGTAGACCACAGGAGTGGTAAATAAGGTAAGAGCCTGGCTGACGATCAATCCGCCAACAATAGTGATGCCCAAAGGTCGGTGCAGCTCTGAACCGGTGCCGGTGCCGAGCGCGAGCGGCAACCCTCCCAGCAGAGCGGCCATCGTCGTCATCATGATGGGACGGAAGCGCAAGAGACAGGCTTCGTAAATTGCGTCCACCGGCTTCTTGCCCTGGGTGCGTTCCACTTCGAGCGCCACGTCAATCATCATGATGGCGTTCTTCTTCACCAGTCCAATGAGAAGAATGATGCCGATGGTTCCGATCACGTTCAGTTCGTTATGCGTCAGCAGCAGCGCCAACAAAGCGCCCACGCCCGCCGAAGGCAGCGTGGAAAGTATGGTGATGGGGTGAATGTAGCTTTCGTAAAGCATTCCGAGGACGATATACACGGTAATCAGCGCGGTAATGATCAGAATCGGCTCGCTCGAAAGCGAGTCCTTGAAGGCGGCAGCCGTACCCTGAAAACTCGCCGAGATGCTGGAAGGGAAGCCAATCGCGTTCTGGGCTTGCTGTATGGCCTGGGTTGCTTCTCCCAGCGAGATGCCGGGAGCCAGATTGAACGAGATGGTCACCGACGGAAACTGGCTCTGGTGATTTACCGCCAACGGTATGTTGGAAGGAGTGAAGTGGGTGAATGCTGCCAAAGGAATAGGCGCGCCGTTGGCGGAACGCAGGTAAATATTCTGCAAGGCTTCGGTGGTCTGTTGAAACTGCGGTGCAACTTCCATGACCACGTGATACTGGTTGAGCGGCCGGTACATGGTCGAGACCTGGCGCTGCCCGAACGCGTCATACAGGGCATTATCAATATCCTGCGCCGCCACCCCCAGACGGCTGGCGGTATCGCGGTCAATCACCAACTGCGCCTGCAATCCCTTATCTTGTTGGTCGGTATTCACGTCGCGCAGTTGCGGCAGCTTGCGCACTTGCTCCAGCAACCGCGGCGCCCAGCTGTTCAGTTCGTTCAGATCTTCGCCCTGCAGGGTGTATTGGTATTGCGCGTTGCTCTGGCGCCCGCCGATGGTCAAATCCTGAAACGATTGCAGGTAGAGCGTGGCCCCGGGCACCACCGCCAGCTTGCCTCGAAGACGGTTGACCACATCGTCGGCGCTCACCCTCGGACAGGACTGCCAGAAATGCTGCTTCACACACTGGCTGCGTTCCGCCAGGGGCTTCAACATAATGAAGAACCGGCCCTGATTCGAAACCGTGTTGCCGCCGGCGAATCCCACTATGGTGTGCACGGCCGGGTCGGTCATCACAATCTTCACGTAGCGCTCCATCTTGTTGCGCATCGCCTGGAATGAGATGTCTTGCGCCGCCTGCACCGATCCTCCGATGCGCCCGGTATCCTGCTGCGGAAAAAATCCTTTGGGCACGATAATGTAAAGGTAGACGCTGAGACATGCCACCAAAATGGTCACCACCAGCGTGACCAGTTGATAATTCAGAACCCAGCGCAGCGCGTGCCGGTAGAGGTTGAGCGTGGTATCAAAAATCCATTCGCTGCCCCGGTAAATTCGGTTGTGCTTAAGATCGTGAGCCGGCGGCCGCAGGAACTTGGCGCACATGGTGGGAGTGGTGGTCAGGGAAACCACCAGCGAAACCGCGATGGCCATGCTCAGAGTGATGGCGAACTCGCGGAACAGCCTGCCCACAATTCCACCCATCAGCAGCAACGGGATGAACACCGCCACCAGCGAAGTGCTCATCGAAATTACGGTGAAGCCAATTTCCGACGCTCCTTTGAACGCCGCCTGCACCGCATCCATGCCCCGCTCAACGTAGCGGGTAATGTTTTCCAGCACCACGATGGCATCATCCACCACGAAGCCGGTAGAAATCGCCAGCGCCATGAGTGAAAGATTGTCCAGGCTGTAGCCCAATAGGTACATGCCTCCGAAGGTGCCGACCAGCGACAGCGGAACCGCGATGCTCGGAATGATGGTCGCGCGCACCGTCCGCAAAAAAGCGAAGACCACCAGAATCACAAGAATGATCGATATGATCAGCGTGGCTTCAATATCGTTCACCGAGGCCCGAACCGTAACCGTGCGATCCATGAAAACCGCCAGATCGATCGCCGGAGAAATCGAGGACTGCAGATAGGGCATCAGCGCCGTTACCCGGTCCACGGTCTCAATCACATTGGCTCCAGGCTGCCGGAAAATAATGATGAGCACGCTCGGTTTGCCATTGGCCAGGCCGATGTTGCGAACATCGGAGACCGAGTCCTTCACCTCGGCCACATCGCCGAGGCGCACCGGCCCCCCATTGTGGTAGGCGACGATCAAAGGACGATACTGATCGGCGGTAAAAAGTTGGTCATTATCCGCGAGCGTTGTAGTCGTCGTTTGATTGGATAATTGGCCCTTGGCAAGATTGGCATTCGCCAGGTTGAGGGCGTTGCGCACGGTATCCAAGCCAACGCCCAGTTTATTCAGCAGCATCGGATTCACTTCCGCGCGCACCGCAGGTTGCGCCGCCCCACCCACATACACCGTGCCCACGCCCGCCACCTGTGAAAGTTTCTGCGCCAGGATCGAGTCGGCCGCGTCATACATCTGCGGCACGGTTTCAGTATCCGAAGTGAGAGCCAGAATCAGGATGGGAGCGTCCGCCGGATTCGCCTTGCGGTAGGTTGGATTGCTCGGAAGGTTTGCCGGAAGTTGGCTGCGCGCGGCATTGATCGCGGCCTGCACATCCCGGCCTGCGGCATCGATGTTGCGATTCAAATCAAATTGCAGCACGATGCTGGTCGACCCAAGCTGGCTGGTCGAGGTCATCTGGTTTACCGCCGAGATTCGTCCGAACTGTCGCTCCAGCGGCGTAGCGACGGCGGAGGCCATGGTCTGCGGATCCGCCCCCGGCAGGCTGGCGCCCACGCTGATCACAGGAAAATCCACTCGCGGCAACGACGACACCGGCAAAAAATTGAAGGCCAGAATGCCGGAGAGCAGCAGCGCCGCTGCCAGTAGCGAGGTCCCAACCGGTCGCCGAATAAATGGAGCCGAAATACTCATGCGTTCAACAACCGTCTAACCAGCCAATCGCAAAAATAAGTTCAATCGGCGAGCCCAAACCGACCAGCCTAATCCGCCGATGCATCTCCTGCGGCGGCTTCGTGCGGAATCGGATTCCCTATCCTGTACTTTTCGAACCGGTGCGCCAGCCGGTCAAACCACAAATAAACCACCGGCGTAGTGTAGAGAGTCAGCAACTGGCTGAGAATCAGCCCGCCCACAATCGTAATTCCCAGCGGACGCCGCAACTCGGCGCCGGTACCGGAACCAAGCGCCAGCGGCAAACCGCCGAGCAGCGCGGCCATGGTCGTCATCATGATCGGACGGAAGCGCAACAGGCAGGCCTGAAAAATCGCCTCCTCGGGCGGTTTGTGTTCTTCGCGCTCGGCTTCAAGCGCGAAGTCGATCATCATGATGGCGTTCTTCTTCACAATGCCGATCAGCAAAATGATGCCGATCAGAGCCACCACCGTGAGGTCGTTGCCCGTAAGCTGCAGCGCCAGAATCGCCCCCACGCCCGCCGAGGGCAGCGTGGAAAGAATAGTGATGGGATGGATATAGCTCTCATACAACACGCCCAGCACAATGTAGACGGTGATAATCGCCGCCAGGATGAGAAAGGGTTCGCTCGAAAGTGAATTCTGAAATGCCGCCGCGGTTCCCTGAAAGGCGGCGTGAATGCTGGCGGGCAGTTGAATTTCCTTCTCCGCCTGTTGGATGGCCGTGGTCGCTTCGCCCAGCGAAGCCCCCGGCGCCAGGTTGAACGAGAGCGTTACCACCGGGAATTGTCCCTGGTGATTTACCGCCAGCGTGGTATTCATCGACTGCATACGCGTGAAAGCCGTGATCGGAACCGGATTCCCGCTGGTGGCCGCCCCCGCTGCATTGGCGGTAGGCGCCCCCGCATTTGGCGTGATGCTGCTGGGCCGGACATAAATGTCGTTCATGGCGTCCGGCGTCTGGGCAAAGCTGGGCAAAACTTCGAGCACCACGTGGTATTGGTTCAGCTGGGTGAAGATGGTTGATACCAGGCGCTGCCCGAAGGCGTCATAAAGCGTGTTGTCGATGGCCTGCGGAAGTATGCCCATTCGCGATGCCGTGTCGCGATCGATGGTGATGTTGGTCTTGAGCCCGCCGTTGAGCTGATCGGTGGCCACATCGCGCAATACCGGCGAAGCCCGCAGTTTTTCCACCAGCTTCGGAGTCCATTGCGCAAGTTCCTGCGCGTCCGCATCTTCAATGGAATATTGGAACTGGGTGCGGCTGACCCGGTCCTCGACCGTCAAATCCTGCACCGGTTGCATATACAGCGTGATGCCATCCACTTTGGCCAGTTCCGGTTGCAGCCGCCGGATGATCGCCGAAGCGTCATCGCTGCGCTCGTCGCGCGGCTTCAAGTTAATCTGAATGCGGCCGCTGTTGGGCGTGGTGTTGGTCCCGTCCACCCCGATGAAGGAAGACAGGCTCTCCACATCTTTATCCTTCAGAATCGTCTTCGCCAGTTGCTGCTGGCGCTGCGACATCGCGTCAAACGAAATATTGTCCGGAGCTTCCGAGATGCCCAGAATCACCCCCGTATCCTGCACCGGGAAAAATCCCTTGGGCACAACCACGTAGAGAACCAGGGTCAGCACCAGCGTGCCGAAGGTTACCAGCAGGGTCGCGGTTTGGTGCTTGAGCACCCACTTCACGGTGCGCCCGTAAAAGGCGATCACCCGGTTGTAATAGTGTTCCGTGACGTCGTAAAAGCGTCCCTTTTCGCCTTCCTTGCGATGCTTCAGCAGCTTGGCGCACATCATCGGAGTCAGGCTCAGCGAAACCGCCGCCGACACCAGAATGGTGACTGCCAGCGTGACCGCGAACTCGCGGAACAGCCGGCCCACAATGTCGCCCATGAACAGCAGCGGAATCAATACCGCAATCAGCGAAACCGTCAGCGAGACGATGGTGAATCCAATCTGTCCTGAACCCTTGAGCGCGGCATCGAGCGGCGTATCTCCTGCCTCCAGATAACGGTCGATGTTTTCGATCATCACGATGGCGTCATCGACCACGAAGCCAGTGGAAATAGTCAACGCCATCAGCGTGAGATTGTTCAGGCTGTATCCCAGCAAATACATCACCCCGAAAGTTCCCACGATCGAAAGTGGAACCGCCACGCTGGGAATGAAGGTGGCTCGCAGATTCCTCAGGAAAAAGAAAATAACAATCACCACCAGCACGATGGTGAGCGCCAGCTCAAATTCAACGTCTTTCACCGACGCGCGAATGGTGGTGGTCCGGTCGGTGAGAATCTGCACCTTCACCGCCGAGGGTAACGAGGCTTGCAACTGCGGCAACAATTTCTTGATCCGGTCGACCACGCTGATGATGTTCGCGCCCGGCTGCCGCTGAATATTCACGATTACCGCGGGAGTGGTGTTCATCCACGCGGCCAGCAAATCGTTTTCCGTGCCGTCGATTACATTGGCCACATCGCTCAGGCGAACCGGCGCTCCGTTGCGATACGCGATCACGATCGGCTTATACTGCGCGCTCGAAAACAGTTGATCGTTGGCCCCGATGGTGTAGGACTGGCGGGCGCCATCGATCACGCCCTTGGCCTGATCCACGTTGGCGGCGGCCAGCGCGTTGCGAACATCTTCCAGGCTCAGCCCATAGGAGGCCAGCGCCGTCGGGTTCACCTGAACCCGCACCGCCGGCTTCTGCCCGCCGCTGATCGAAACCAGCCCCACCCCTGGCAGTTGCGAGATTTTTTGCGCCAGTGCCGTGTCCGCCAGATCCTCCACTTTCGAAAGCGCCAGCGAGTCCGAGGTCATCGCCAAGGTGAGAATCGGCGCATCCGCCGGATTTACCTTGTTGTAAATGGGAGGATTCGGCAAATCCGTCGGCAGGTAAGTCGAGGCCGCATTCACCGCAGCCTGCACCTGCTGTTCTTCCACGTCGATGTTCTGGTCAAGGCCGAATTGCAGGGTAATGACCGAACTGCCAAATGAACTCGTGGAAGTCATCTGGGTCAGTCCGGGCACCTCGCCGAACTGCCGCTCCAGCGGTGAAGTTACCGACGAAGCCATCACATCAGGATCGGCCCCGGGATAAAAGGTCTGAACCTGAATCGTCGGATAATCCACCTCCGGCAAGGCGGAGACCGGAAGCTGCAGAAATGCGACCCACCCCACCAGCAGCACGCCCACCATGAGCAACGTGGTCGCCACCGGGCGGAGAATAAACAACCGTGAAGGACTCATCATGAAGAGGGACGTCCTGAAGCATTGCCGGAGGCCGGTCCTCCGCCGCTGTTGTGTCCGCTAGTGGTGTTGCCGGGCTCGGCGCTGCGAGGTTCAATCTTGCTGCCGGTTTGCAATTTGTCCTGGCCGTCGGTCACCACCACATCTCCCGGATCAACCCCGCTGGTTACGATGGAGGTGTTGCCTTGCGAAATCGATACCGCTACCTCGCGGGCTTCCACCGTATTGCCCGGCTTGACCAGATAAACAAATGATCCTTGAGGGCCGCGCAATATCGAAGCCGTAGGCAGCACCGTGCTGTTCTTCCGGGTCTCCAGCAGCAGGTCGGCGTTGACGAACTGATTCGGCCAAAGCTGGTTGTCCCGGTTGTCGAAGACGGCTTTCAGCTTGGCCGTTCCCGTCGTCGGGTCGATCTGGTTATCAATCGTCTGCAGCTTGCCGGTGGCCAGCTTGGTCTGGTTGTCGCGGCTGTAGGCCTCCACCTGCAGGGTGGCGTTTTTCATGTGTTGCGCCACGCTCGGCAGCTGATCTTCGGGAAGCGTAAAGATCACGGCGATGGGCTGCAGTTGGGTGAGAATCAACATGGGATTGGTATCGGTGGCGTGCACAATGTTTCCCGGATCCACCTGCCGCAACCCAACCCGGCCGGTGAAGGGCGCGGTGATGTTGCAGTAGACGATTTGCAGCTTGGCGTTATCGATTTGCGCCTGATCGGTGCGCACCTGTCCATCCAGTTGATCCACCGTGGCTTTCTGCGTATCGACTTGTTGCTGCGCGATGCTGCCCGAGGGAATCAACGTGGTATAGCGGTCCAGATTCAATTTCGCATCACGCAGGGTGGCCTGGTCCTTGAACAACTGGGCCTGCATTTGTTCGAGTTGCACCTGATAGGGCCGGGGATCGATCAGAATCAGCAGGTCGCCCTGCTTCACGATCTGCCCTTCGTTGAAGTTCACCCGCATGATCTGGCCATCGACCCGGCTCTTTATATTGGCCGTATAAAAGGCCGTTACTGAACCCAGCCCGACCAGATAGACCGGCACATCCTGTTTTTGCACGGACGCGATGGCGACTGAGACCACATGCGGTCCCGCCGCTTGCGCCCGTTGCTGCCGCGAGTCGGCGCTGCTGCAGCCAAAAAGAGATACGCACAATAAGGCCACGCCCAGCCCTGCGACGCGCCGGCGCAAATCGCGACTGGCAAACGGCTTTGGTTTCTGAGGAAAATTCGCTTCGATCATGATTGCGGTTTCATTGGATTGCAATATTTCACCCGGTCGGCGATGCGCTGCCCTTCATTCGACGTACTGCCTTTGGACGTACTAGCTTTGGACGTACCAGCTTTGACTCGGTTGCGGCACCTCTGCCGAAAAATGGCAACGGATCGTGTTACGCCAAGGTTCTCCCGACAGAGAGGATCAGGCAGGAACCGGAACGCAGATATCACATAGTAGAACCGTACCTAGCAAGCATCAACTGTGGCGTCATGCAGGTCAAGACCGGGGCGAAAGTTTTACAAATCTTTACGCCCTTTGACGGTACTTTTACGCTTTCCCCGTTTGCAGCGCCAGCCCGTACGGATGCCGCGATTCGTACGCGGCGATTTCGCTTTCATGTTGCAGCGTCAGCCCAATATCGTCGAGACCATTCAAGAGACTGTGACGCACGAATTCGTCGATGGAAAACCTTGCGCGAAATCCCTGGTCGTCGCGCACTTCGCATTGTTCCAGATCGACGGTCACCTGGTAATCAGCCACCTGCTGAGCCCGCCGCATCAGTTCGGCAACCTCAGCTTCGCTGAGGCGCACTGTCAGGAAACCATTCTTGCTGCTGTTGTTGGCAAAAATATCGCCGAACGAAGAGGAGATTACAGCCCGGAATCCGAAATCCGCCAGCGCCCACACCGCATGCTCGCGCGACGAACCGCAGCCAAAATTCTTTCCCGCCACCAGAATGCTGGCCCCTGCATAATTCGGCTGGTCGAGAATAAATCCGGCGCTCTTCTTTCCATCCGCGGCGAAGCGCCAGTCGTAAAACAGAAACTGCCCAAAGCCGGTGCGCTCAATCCGCTTTAGAAACTGCTTGGGAATGATCTGATCGGTGTCGACATTCACCCGGTCCAGCGGAGCCACGCGCCCGCGATGCTCACGAAAAGGATTCACAACGTCGGCCTTTCAATCGTCATTGAAATTTCCAGTTTCGAATATCGGTAAAATGCCCGGCAATCGCCGCCGCCGCCGCCATCATCGGACTTACCAGGTGGGTTCGCCCGCCGCGTCCCTGCCGTCCTTCAAAATTGCGGTTGCTGGTCGAAGCGCAACGTTCGCCCGGCTGCAAAATATCGGGATTCATGCCCAGGCACATCGAGCAGCCGGATTCGCGCCACTCGAATCCTGCGCTCAGAAAAATCCGGTCCAAACCTTCCTGCTCGGCGGCGCGTTTTACCGTCTGCGACCCTGGCACCACCATGGCCCGCACGTTCTGGCTCACATGATGGCCGCGTGCCACCCGCGCCGCCGCCCGCAAATCTTCAATGCGCGAGTTGGTGCACGATCCAATGAAAACCCGGTCAATGCCAATATCTTCAATCCGTTTTCCCGCTTCCAGTCCCATGTACTGCAACGCCAGTTCGATGGCACGCCGGTCAGACTCCTGGCCCGCAGGTTCGGGTATGCGGCCGGTAATCGGAGCCACCATCCCCGGATTCGTGCCCCAGGTCACAAAGGGACAAAGCTGGGCCGCATCCATTTCCACGACCTTATCGAAGTGCGCGCCTTGATCGCTCGGCAAGGTGCGCCAGTATTCGAGAGCCTTATCCCATTCCTGGTCGCGCGGAGCGAACCGCCTGCCCTTCACATACGCGAAAGTGGTTTCATCCGGCGCCACCATTCCGGCGCGCGCGCCGGCCTCGATGCTCATGTTGCACAGCGTCATGCGCCCTTCCATCGTGAGCCCGCGCACCGCTTCGCCGCAGTATTCAATGACATGGCCGGTGGCGCCATCGGTGCCGATCTGCCCAATAATTCCCAGAGCCAAATCTTTGGCGGTCACCCCTTCGGCCAATCGCCCGCGCACATCGATCTTCATCGTCCTCGGCTTTTGTTGCGCCAGGCATTGCGTCGCCAGAACGTGCTCCACTTCCGAGGTCCCAATCCCGAAGGCCAGCGCCCCGAATGCCCCGTGCGTACTGGTGTGGCTGTCACCACAGACAATCGTCATGCCCGGCTGCGTAAGCCCAAGTTCGGGCCCAATGACATGCACAATCCCCTGCTCAGGCGAATCCATGTCAAACAGCCGCACGCCGAATTCCTTGCAGTTGGCCCGCAGAGCCGCAATCTGTTTTGCTGCGATCAGATCGGTGATCGGAGTTCCCCGCGGCTCGGTCGGAATATTGTGATCGACGGTGGCCACGGTGCGACCCGGTTGCCGCACTTTTCTTCCCGCCGCTCGCAACCCATCGAAGGCCTGCGGCGATGTGACTTCATGCACCAGGTGCAGATCGATGTACAGGATAGGCGAGCGGCCGCCAGGCTGCGCCACCACATGCGCATCCCATATCTTCTCGAAAAGTGTTTGCTTCGCAGGCATAGCTTCGGCTGGAATTCGTAAACCGCGCTAGAGATTTCCAGACATGAGCCTCTAGTTTTTCACAGCGTGGACGCGGGAGCAAGCCGCTCACCGCCGCATTCCGCCCGACTCCTTCGGCTTAGGCTTCCCTAACATCCGGTTCGTTCCCGCCCATCCTTCTCAGGTATCATAAACCGTCTGCACATGATTAACGGCAAGCGCATCGCGGTCGTAATGCCCGCCTACAACGCGGAGAAGACGCTTGAGGCGACCGTGAGCGAACTCGCGGAGCTGGTCGACGTCCGCATTCTGGTGGATGACCACAGCTCCGACCGCACCGTGGAACTGGCGCGCCGCCTGGGCCTCTATGTCTTCCAGCACGATCGCAATTACGGTTACGGACGCAACCAGCAGACCTGCTATCGCGAAGCCCTGGCCGCGGGAGCCGATGTGGTGATCATGCTTCATCCCGACTACCAGTACACGCCGCTGCTGGTTACGGCCATGGCCAGCATGGTGGCTTACGAAGTGTATGACGTGGTGCTGGGCTCGCGCATTATCGGCGGAGCCGCCCTGCGCGGCGGCATGCCTCTCTACAAATACGTCTCCAACCGCCTGCTGACCGGCTTTGAAAATCTCTTTTTACGGGTCAAACTTTCGGAGTACCACACCGGATATCGCGCCTTCAGCCGCAAGGTGCTCACCGAACTGCCGTTGCTCGAGAATTCCGACGATTTCGTTTTCGATAATCAGATGCTGGCCCAGTGTGTGCACTTCGGCTTTCGCATCGGAGAAATATCCTGCCCCACCAAGTACTTCGAAGAGGCCTCCTCCATCAACTTCCGCCGCAGCGTGAAGTATGGTTTCGGCGTGCTGGCCACCACTTTGCAATTTGCCCTGGAGAAAGCCGGCCTGCTCCATCTCCCGCGTTTCAGCCACGAAGGCCGCAAGCTGGAACCCGGCTCCCCCACCTACTACGCCAGCCGGTCGCAGGCCGCCCGATCCCTGTAGCATTCTCCGCCGCAAAGTTTACTCCTCTGGCTTCGCGGCTATTTTGCCGGCATAACCGGCAGCACCAGCGCCGAAGGATGCTGCGCATCGTGAAGAATCGTGTTGGTCGCGGAGACGAAGGTTCGCGCGAATTTGATTTCTTCCCCGGTATTCAGATTGCGATCGAAGCGGGGAAAGTTGCTGCTGGAAATTTCCAGCCGCAGCGTGTGCCCGCGCAGAAAAACGTTGCTGGTGGCCCACAGATCGACGGAGACTTCATAGACCTGCCCGGGGTTGATCAGCGCGGCACGCTCCGCAGACGCGTGGTAGCGCATGCGCAGAATGCCTTCGGTCAGATCCTGCGCGAAACCGTCGGGCCCAACATCGACCAGT
Source organism: uncultured Acidobacteriota bacterium (assembly GCA_963756015.1). Lineage (GTDB taxonomy): Bacteria > Acidobacteriota > Terriglobia > Terriglobales > Acidobacteriaceae > Sulfotelmatobacter. The sequence continues at coordinate 2,508,522 of CAVWMB010000006.1, read as the reverse complement.
TTCGCCGTGAAGTCCGTATCCACGGCGGAAGACTTGACGAAAAGATCTGCGGTGACCGGGCCTGTCACTTCCAGGTCGCGTTGCAGCGGACCGATGGAGTAAATCAGCACGTCGTCGCGGTTTTCCACCGGCCGCTGGTCGCGCGGGCCCGGCTCCATGTGTTGTGCATCGCAGCACAGTGGACCGCCGACCGTGGGAGCCGGATTCGCCGGATTGTAAACATAGGCGTCCGCAGTCTCAGCCTTGGGCGCGGATGTGGAAAGAGAGCCGTCACCGCGCAGAGAATTTGCTTTGCCGCTGGAATGCAGAAAATATTTTGTAGTCTGGGCCTGCGGCGGCGGCCAATCATCTTCCTGCCGGTATTCATTCACCCCCATCACGAAAACTTTGACCGGCTTGTCGGTGGCGAATTGGTTCCGAATGCCTTTGAACAAAAAGTCGTACCAGTTGAGAATCACGTCGGTGTAGACGTTCTCGATGGCGTGCGGACCGAAGTCCACGTCGCCGATCCTGCGGCCAAAGCCGGAGTGCCCGCCGATTTCGATCAGCAGGTGCTGCTGGGTGCGCGCCGCCTCGGTCGATCCGTGCGCCTTCACGCCCATGTAACCGCGCAGAGTCCCGCCATTGAAAATGTCATACCACCCGCCAACCTCAAGCATGGGAACCGCGATGTCTGAAAAATGTTCTTCGATGGACCACTGCTTCCAGTACTCGTCGTAATCGGGATGCGCCAGCCAGTCGAAGTAGTAGGGTGCGAGAACCGCCGTGAGGTGGGCATCGGCGGGCAACTCGCCAAAATTAAAAACCGGATAATTGGCGAGCGGAAGCGTCGGTACCCCCACCCGCGCGTCAGTATTTTCCTCGATCAAACGCTGCAGTGTGTTCTGCGCCAGCTGCGAAGTCCAGTTTTGATCGAACCATTGCTCGAAGGCGCCGCTCTGGTAAGCCCAGCCATCGTGATAATTGCTCGCCGTCATGTTAGGAGCGATCGCCCCCAGGTGCGGCGGATGAGCAATGGCCGCGAGCATCTGGGTGGCGCCCACGTAAGACGCGCCCATCATGCCGACTTTGCCATCGCTGTAGGGCAGCGCGGCCGCCCATTCCACCGTGTCGAAGCCATCGGCTTGCTCATGCTTGAAGGGATACCATTCTCCTTCGGACGTGTACCGCCCGCGCACATCCTGAATAATAACCACATAACCCCGCGCCGCCATTCTGGCAGCCGGTGACACCGCCCAGTTCACGCTTTTGTCGTAGGGCGTCCGCATCAGGATCACAGGAAATTTGTCGGCAGATTTCGGCCGGTAAATATCGGCGTAGAGGGTAACTCCATCGCGCGTCTTCATGGGCACGTCGTGTTGCACAATGATGTCTGCGGGCGCCGAGGGAGGTATAGCCTGTGCGGCAAGCGTCTGCGGCCAGTAAAACGAAACGAAAACGATGACGGATCCAAGTGCAAGTACCGAGAGCGAAGCCGCGCGGCTTTGTCCCATGCGTTGAGCCTCCTGCCGCGAGGGGCCGAAAAAAGGCGCCGCGTACGGCCGAAGCAATTATTTTTCATTTCGCCCGCCGGCGCAAGCCGGGAAGCGCAATCTCCCCGCCATTTCAGCAGGACTATCGTCAGCCTTGTAAACTGTCAGGTTCATAGCTTCCCGGATTCCGGACTCGGCATTTCAAAAACCGGCCGTTATCGGGTAGCGAATCGTTTCCCGTTCGCTGGAAAATAGGCGGCACACATGGATTTCGCATTCAGCGCCAAAGTGAAAGATCTGCAAAGCCGTCTGCAGGCTTTCATGGACGAGTACATTTATCCCAATGAACAGCGCTACTACGGCCAGGTCGAACAAAACCGCTGGTCGCCGCCCGCGATCCTTGAGCAGCTCAAGCCAAAGGCCCGCGCCGCGGGCTTGTGGAATCTGTTCCTGCCGGATGCGGTCCATGGAGCCGGATTAAGCAATCTCGAATATGCACCGCTCTGCGAAATCATGGGCCGTAGCATGATTGCCGCGGAAGCGTTCAATTGCTCCGCGCCCGACACCGGCAACATGGAAGTGCTCGCGCGTTACGGAACCGCCGGGCAGAAAGATCGCTGGCTGAAGCCCTTGCTTGCCGGTGAGATTCGTTCGTGCTTCGCGATGACGGAACCCGCCGTGGCTTCCTCGGACGCGACCAACATCCAGGCCAGCATTGTTCGCGACCGCGACGAATATGTGATTAACGGGCGCAAGTGGTGGTCGTCGGGCGCGGGCGATCCACGCTGCAAGGTCGCGATCTTCATGGGCAAAACCGGCCTCGACGCGCCCGGCGCGGCTCCGCGCCACCAGCAGCAGTCCATGGTATTGGTGCCAATGGATGCCAAGGGAGTGAAGATTGAACGTCTCCTGACCGTGTTTGGCTATGACCACGCCCCGCACGGCCACGGCGAAATCACTTTTACCAACGTGCGCGTGCCGGTCTCCAACATGTTGCTCGGCGAAGGCCGAGGCTTTGAGATTGCGCAGGGACGGCTGGGGCCGGGACGCATTCACCATTGCATGCGCTGCGTTGGCATCGCGGAACGGGCGCTTGAAACCATGTGCAAGCGCGTGCAGTCACGCGTGGCTTTTGGCAAGCCGCTTGCCGAACAGGGCACGATACGAGCTGATATCGCGCACTCGCGCATGGAAATTGAGCAGGCGCGCCTTCTCACCCTGAATGCCGCCTACAGAATGGATACGGTAGGAAACAAAGACGCGCGCGCCGAGATTGCGATGATCAAGGTGGTGGCGCCGAATGTCGCTCTGCGCGTGCTCGACCGCGCCATCCAGGCGCACGGCGCGGCCGGGGTTTCTCAGGATACGTTTCTGGCCGGCGCCTGGGCCAATGCCCGCACCCTGCGTTTGGCCGACGGTCCCGACGAGGTCCACACGGAATCGATCGCCAGGCTGGAGCTGCGCAAATGGAGTGCAACGCCGCATTCGCGGTCGTGATCGAAGGAGGAGATACCGGTGCCACTCGTAATTGAGACTCTATATTCGTTGCGGGATTTCGTGGGCCGTGAAATTGCCGTGACAGAATGGTTCGCTCTCGGCGACGAGCGCATCCGGCAATTTGCGGAAGTCACCGAAGACCGCCAGTGGATCCACGTGGACCGCGAACGTGCACAGCGCGAGTCTCCATATGGGTCCACAGTGGCTCACGGTTTCTTGACACTCTCTCTGTTGAGCCACTTTATGGCGCAGGCCATTCAGATTCGCAGCGGAGTCCGCATGTGCATTAATTATGGTTTAAACCGCGTCCGCTTTCCCGCTCCCGTCCGCGCCGGCTCTGAGCTTCGGGCTCGCTTCGCCCTGCGATCGGTGAAAGACGTTTCCGGCGCGCTCGAAGCGGTCTTTGACGCGACGGTCGAGGCGCAGGGCAACGACAAGCCGTGTTGCGTCGCCGAGTGGGTAGTTCGCTACTACACGTGAAGTGAGCCCGCCACAACATATGAGGCGAGCCCGTCTTTTCAATGCACTGCAATCGTTTCAGCGATGAGTGCGCAATCCGTCCCCGGCCAGGTGCGGGACCGCATTGAAGGTAAATAGTCGCAGCTGCTCTTGCCGCAACCGCAACACCGTGTACGATGCGTTGTAGACCGCGCCCGCCAGCCGCATGATCCGGCCATCGAAAATTTCGAGCGACAAACCGGTCCAGATCGCCACCGGAGTCGCCGACGTCACCACCAGAATATTCTCGCGTTGCGGTGAATCATTCATCTTAGGCCGCCACGCGGCCACGCGCGCGTGAAACTGTTTCCAGCTTTCGCCGCCGTAGGGATAACGGCCGGCCAGCCACGCCTCGACCACTTTGGTATCGCAAGGCAGCCACTTGCGGTGAATTCTCGCTCCGTGCGCGCCTTCACTCCTCCGAACCTGCTCCCGCATGTCTTCGTATTCGCGCCGAAATTCGGCATCGTCGTCGCACAATCGGGGAGCGATCTCACTGTAGACGCGACCCAGATCGAACTCGTCCCATCCCGGATCCACGCTGATTGCAGGAAAGCGAACGCCAGCCTGGGCATAGGCAGCGCCGATTTGCTCGGCGGTTTGCCGCTGCCGCAACAGCGCTCCCGCATACACCGAACCAAAATGGATTCCCTGGGAAACGAAGTGTTCCCCTAACAAATGCGACTGCCGCTTGCCTAACTCGGAGAGCGAATCGTAAGCCTCGCGCGTCCCCGCCTGCCCGTGGCGCACAAGATAAATGGTGCTCAACTCGATTTCCCCGTAAGCGAGTGCGCCAGTTCGACCAATCCCCTTACCTGTTCACCGAAATGTTGAAAGCGCGCGTCCTGCGTCTGGCCGCGCCGGAAGCGGTAATAGATCTGCTGCAGAATTACCGCCAGCTTGAACATGCCCAGCACTTCGTAATAACCGATTTGCGAGAGGTCGCGACCGGTCCGTGCCGCATAGCGCTGCACGAATTGATCGCGCGTGTACCAGCCCGGTTGCGAGGTCAGCGCAGGCCCGCCATAGCCGCGCGTTTGCGGCGCATTCGCCCACGCCCAGTAACATAGCGTCAGCCCAAGATCAGCCAGCGGATCGCCCACCGTTGCCATCTCCCAATCGAGCACCGCCTCGATTCTATCCACCGGCTCCGCAGCCAGCATGACGTTATCCAGCTTGTAATCGTTATGCACCATGGTCGGCCCCGGCGAAACTGGCAGGTGATCGGCGAGCCAGCGGATCACCGTATCCATCTTCGCCATGTCATCGGTTTTAGCCCGGCTCCAGCGATCCGCCCATCCCTGCACCTGGCGCTCCAGAAATCCCTCGGGCTTGCCCAGAGCAATCAATCCGGTTTGCGAAACGTCGATGGCATGCAACCGGATCAGGCCATCGACAAACGCCTCGCTTACTCGCTGCGGATAATGCGGAAGTTCGACCAGGCGAACCGGAACTTCGTCGCGCAGTATGTACCCGTGGCGGCGCTCCATAAGAAAGAAAACCGCGCCCAGCACGCTCAGATCCTCGCACAAATAAAAAACGTTGGGAGCTTCGCGAAAATGCGGATGCAGCCTCTGCAACACTCGAAATTCGCGGGCCATGTCGTGGGCTTTCGGCGCAACCGGGCCCAGAGGGCCGCGCCTTAGCACATACTCGCCGCCATCCACTCGCAACAAATAAGTGAGATTCGAGTGGCCGCTGGCAAACTGTTCCACTGTGATGCCGCGTTCAGCTCCGGCAAGTTTTCCCCGCAACCACTCCGCAAGCGAAGCCAGGTTCAGCTCTTCGCCAGAACGAACTGGATTGGTATCGGAGTGCACCAGAAACGAACCTTATCTTCCACGTCTTCCGCCACATCTTCCGTCGCCATGAAACTCTACGCGATTACTCTTTGCTCTTTATTGAATTCGGCGAAGCTCTTGCCCTCTTCGGCGAGACGCTTGAGCAAAGGCGCGGGCTCCCAGAGTTCGCCCTGCTCTTGATGAAACTCCGAAATGCGCTTGTAAACCTTGTCCACGCCCACCGTATCCGCGTACCACATCGGCCCCCCTCGATAAGCTGGAAACCCATACCCGTTCAAATAAATGATGTCGATGTCGACGGCGCGCAGGGCAAATCCCTCTTCGAGAATGCGTGCGCCTTCATTCACCAGCGCATAAATGCAGCGCTCGACGATCTCTTGCGCTGAAATTTTGCGCTGCGGGATGCCGGCATCGCTCGACCACTGGCGCGCAAGTTCGCTCACTTCAGGATCGGAAATCGCACGCCGGTTTTCATCGTACTTGTACCAGCCTGCGCCGGTTTTCTGGCCATAGCGCCCCAGTTCGCAGAGCCGGTCCTCGGCGAAGGGTTGCCGCACGCCAGGTTTTTCCAGGTGACGGTACTCTTTGCGAATGCGCCATCCCACATCGAGCCCCGCGAGATCGCCCGTCGCAAGCGGTCCCATGGCCATGCCAAAATCATGCAGCGCCTGGTCCACCACTTCGATGCTCGCGCCTTCCTCCACCAGAAATTGCGCTTCGCGCCGGTAAGGCCCGAACATGCGGTTGCCCACAAAACCGCGGCAGTTGCCGGCCAGCACTCCCACTTTCCCCAGTCTCTTCGAAAGCTGCATGCATGTGGCGATCACTTCTGTGCTGGTCGCCTTTCCTCGGACAATCTCGAGCAGGCGCATGATATTCGCCGGACTGAAAAAATGTGTGCCGATCACCGCTTCGGCTCGCGAAGTGCAGGAAGCTATTTCGTCGATGCTGAGAGTCGACGTGTTGCTCGCCAGAATCGCGCCAGCCTTGCACGTCCGGTCCAGCTCGATAAAGATTTCTTTCTTCAGCGCCATGCCTTCAAACACAGCCTCCACCACCATGTCCGCTCCGCCGAAGTCGCCGTAGCTCAAGGTTGGCTTGATCAGCTGCAGGCGTTCTGCCACAAACTGCGCAGTGAATCGGCCGCGCTTCACCGAACTCAGGTAATTTTTTTGAATGGTGGCGAGCCCGCGATCGAGAGCCGGCTGGTCGGCATCCTTGAGCAACACCGGAATGCCCGCGTTGGCGAATACCATGGCGATTCCGCCGCCCATGGTTCCGGCGCCCACCACTGCCACCGACTTCACCGGCAAAATCGGAGTGTCTCTTGGAATGTCTGGAATCTTCGCCACTTCGCGCTCGCCGAAGAAAACATGAATGAGCGCTTTGGATTGGTCGGAATACAGGCGCTCATTGAAAAGTTTTTGCTCCACCCGGCAGCCCTCTTCAAAGGGCAGGCGGGTCGCGGCTTCTATGGCATCGATGGCGGCCAGTGGCGCCGTCATGCCCCGCTGTTTGCTGCGAGCTTTTTCGCGCGCGCCGGCGAAGATAGGAGCGTTCGCTGCGGCAGTGCCGAGCTTTTCTTTTTCGCCGCGCTCACGAGTTTTCGGCGCCGGCTCTTTCGCTATTTCGCGCGCAAAGCCGATAGCAGCCGGCAGCAGTTCTTCGTCGATCAAACCATCGACCAGGCCGGCCTTCAGCGCTTCCTGAGCCGTAATTGCGTTGCCCTCCGCGCACATCTCGACCGCCTTCGCCACTCCCACCAGCCGGGGCAAGCGCTGGGTTCCACCCGCGCCAGGAATAATCCCCAGCTTCACTTCCGGCTGCCCCAGTTGCGCATTTCGAGCGGCGACCCGATAGTGGCAGGCCATCGCCAACTCCAGACCGCCGCCAAAGGCGCTGCCGTGAATCGCCGCCACCACAGGTTTGCTCGCGTTTTCTATCTGCAGCAGAAGCGGCAGCAGGCCGGGGCCTCGCTCGGTTTTGCCGGATGTGATCTTGCCGAATTCTTTTATGTCCGCGCCGGAAACAAAAGTCCGCCCGGCGCCAATCAGCACCGCGGCCCGAACGCTGTCGTCCGCGTTCACTTCTTCCATGGCTCTCGCGATTCCCTGGGCCACCGCCGGGCTCAATGCGTTCACTGGCGGATTATTGATGCTGATAATCGCGACATCGTTATCGTTGGTGAGTTGAATCAGGCCGTCCATGGCAATGAACTCTCTTGTCTTCCATCCCGAGAACCAGAAATCGCAAGCGCGTTCCTCTTCTCGATCGTGCCGGCTCCCATCAGTGCCTATCTACGCGCTGTAGTTTCTGGCTGCGCCGGTTTTTGTTTCCAATATTTTTGCCGCAATTCTCTTTTCAGCACCTTTCCCGTAGCCGTCTTGGGCAAGCTTTCCAGGAACTCGATCGAGCGCGGACACTTGTAATGCGCGATGCGCCCGCGGCAAAAATCCAGCAACTCCGCCGCGTTCAGCTCTGCTCCCGGTTTTGACACCACCAAAGCCTTGGGAACTTCTCCCCATGTTTCATCCGGCACCGGAATGACCGCAGCTTCATACACGCCGGGATGCGCCAGCAACGCCTTCTCAACTTCAAGCGATGAAATGTTTTCGCCGCCGCTGATGATAATGTCTTTCCTGCGATCGACGATCAGGATGCGCCCGTCGTCGCTCATGGTGGCCATGTCTCCGGTATGGAACCAGCCGCCGCGCATGGCATCCGCGGTAGCTGCCGGCTGTTGCCAGTAGCCCTGCATCACGCCATCGGATCGCGCCACAATCTCACCCATGGTTTGGCCGTCGCGAGGAACATCGTTATCGTCGGAGTCCACCACTCGCAGCTCCACCCCGGGTATGGCATATCCAGTCATGGCCTGGGCCACGTAGCGCTCTTCACCCTCGAATCGCGCTTCCGGTTTAAGCCGGGCCGTCGAAAGCACGGGCGCAGTCTCCGTCAGCCCATATCCGGCAAAGCAGGGGCAGCCTAATTTTTGTTCGACCTCGCCTACCAAGGTTGGCGAGGACGCCGCGCCCCCAATCGAAATCCATTGCAGACTGCTTAAATCGTATTTCGTCCGCTCCGGCGAATTTACCAGCGCCGCCGCCATGATGGGCACAAGGCTCAGCGAGTCGACGCGCTCGCGTTCGATCAACTGGAAAACTTCTGCGCAGGTAAACCGCTGCAGCATGACGTGGGTTCCACCCACATAAGTGATGGAGTGCGCCGTGCCCCACCCGTTGGCGTGGAACAGCGGAATGGTGTGCAACTCCACGCTATCCGCTTTAGGATGAAATGCCACACACACGGAGAGCGCGTGCAGATAAATATTTCTGTGCGTGAGCATCACTCCCTTGGGATGAGCGCTGGTGCCGCTGGTATAAAAAAGCTCAGCCAAAGAATTTTCGTCGATGCCCATAAGATCGGCGCGGTAAGGCGTGGCCGCCGCCAGCATCCCTTCATAATTCATCGACGAAAGCCACGCGGCGTGCGGTGCGGCATCTAGCAGGATGAAACTCTCTATCGTGGGAACGCTCTTGCGAAAAGCATCCACCCCCTCGGCGAACTCTTTTTCGAGGAACAGCACTTTGGCCCCGGCGTCATTCAGAATGTATGCCAGCTCCCCGGGCGCCAGCCGAATGTTCAGCGGCAGCAATATCGCACCCGCTTCAAGCACTCCGTAATAGGCCTCCAGAAGGCGATGGCAATTCAGGCTCAGAAATGCCACGCGGTCGCCCGCCTTCACTCCAGCCTCCCGCAGCGCCCCCGCCAAACGGCTGGCGCGCTCGGCGAACTGCGCGTACGTGAAGCGCTTCTCTCCGCAGACCGCGCCCGTCTTGCCCGGGAACTGTTGTTCGGCGTAGCGCAAAAACCGCACGGGAGTGAGAGGAATATTCATGCCGATCTCGTCGCTACCACGCTGACTGACCTCCATCCACCACCAGCACATGCCCTGTCACGTAGTTGGAAGCGTCCGAAGCCAGAAACACCGCCGCGCCTTTCAAATCATCCTCGCTGCCAAAGCGCCGCAAAGGAATGTGCGACCGAAAAAGTTCTTGGTGATGTTCCAGCGCACGATTCGACATGTGTGTAGGAAACCAGCCCGGAGCAATGGCGTTCACTTGAATGTTGTGACCCGCCCATTTGCAGGCCAGATCTTTGGTGAAGCTGATGACTCCGCCTTTGCTCGCGTGATAGCCAATGGCGGGCAGTTCCGGCGGAGCCCCGCCCAGTCCCGCCACCGACGCTATATTAATGATCTTTCCTCGGCTCGTCCCCTGACTCGTCTTGCCCTGGCTCGCCTCGCTTTGCCGGATCATGACTTTGCCCACCGCCTGCGCGCACAAAAAAGTTCCCGTCAGGTTGGTCTCGATTACCTTGTTCCAATCTTCAAGGCTCATCTCCTCGACCGGAGCGCCCCACGATATTCCCGCGTTATTGATCAAAATATCGATGCGTCCGAACTGCGCCAGAGTCGCGTCCACCATTTGCTGGATGCTCTCTGGACTTTTCACATCGCAACCCAGGGCAATGGCCTTCACGCCTGATTGTTGCAATTGCTCGGCGGCCTGTTGGCAGCGCTCTTGTTTGCGGGCGCACAGCACCACATTCGCGCCCATTTCCGCCAGCCCCTCGGCCATTTGCCGGCCCAGTCCGATCGAGCCCCCGGTGACGATGGCGACGCGCCCGCTCAGATCGAAAAGCTGTTTTACATTCACCGTCGAGCCTTCTGCGTTTCCACCCCAGCCTCGCCCGCCATGGTTCCAGAGTGCGCACTCAAAAAATTCAGAACAACGCGATGCCCGGCCTCCGTCTGGTCGGTCGTAAACAGATGACTGGCGTGGGGAATCATCACCAGCCTCGCGCCTGGGATGCGCTCCGCGATTAACTTACCGTTGCCCGGCGGCACCAGTCGGTCGCGCTCGCCATGAATCACCAGTGTGGGCGCCGTAATCCCTTGGATGCGGCTGTACGCCTCCCATGCAATGATTCCCTGCAACTGGGCCGCATACGCTTCCGGCTGCGGAAACCATGGCCTGCGCACTGCTATATCTTCATCAATCCATTCGCGCGGAGTGGCCGAGTCGTAGATAAAGGGCACCGCTGCCTCGGCAGCCTGCTCGGCTGTCATCTTATCGCGCGCCATCAGCATCTGCGTAGCCTCGCGCTCGGCGCGCACCGCAGTGGGGCCGCCTGCCGCTGTGCAGCCGAGAATGAGCGAGCGCACTCGCTGGGGATATTGCAGCGCGAACTCCTGCGCGATCATGCCCCCCATCGATACTCCAAAAACGTGCGCGCTCTCGACTCCGGCGGCATCCAGAACTGCAGCGGCATCAGACGCCATCAGCGCAATCGGGTACGGGCCCGGTGGCACATCGCTTCTTCCCACCCCGCGATTGTCCAACGCAATGGTCCGGTAATGCGCTGCCAGCACCGGCCTGGTGCGATGCCATGCGTAAGAAGGATAGCCCAGCCCCATGATCAGCAACACCGGGGCGCCGCGGCCTTGTTCGTCCCAATAAATCCTGGCTCCCTGATTTTCCACCAACCCCATCAGACTCCTTCTCGCTGAAAACAAGTGCAGCTTCGGGCAGTGTACAGTTTGGTTTTCTGCACTAAGGCGTCATCCTGAGCGCAGCCGTTTTTCAAGCGTAGCGAAGGATCTCCCGCTTGACGGCCTGGCGCGTGAGCCAAACTGCACCAATACCCATCCCTGCCGCGCTAGAAGCTAAGCCTAACGCCAAGCTGGATCTGGCGTTTGGGAAAGGCCGAGGTGAACGCCAGCGGAGTGCTCGGCGTGACCGTCCCTCCACCCGCCAGCGCAGTTCCGGGGCGAAGCCCGCTCACGTTAAACGTAGTGAAGCCCGGCTGAAAACCGAACAGCGGGTTGACCTCATTGTTCACGCTGCCAAAGTTAGTCCGATTCGCCAGATTAAATCCTTCCGCAGTAAGTTGCAGCGTCGCCCTCTCACCCACTCTATGCTGCCAGGTCAGGCGTGCGTCGAAATCGACGTAATCCGGACCCAGCCCGGTGTCGCGCGCGGCTCCGATAGGCCGTTCATTGGTGGTGTGATTATCCCCGTTCACCTCGCCTCCGGCCAGCAGATTAAACGGATGCCCGCTGTGGTAGGAGAAAATTGGAGCAAACTCAAAACCGGAGAGCACTGCCTGCTTCCACGGACTGTCGAACACCCCCGCGATCACCACTTTGTGGCGCTCGTCGAACTCGGAAAGGCTGCGATCGATGTTGATGTTGGTCGGGTCTTGCGGACCATAATCGCTGTTGAAATCCGTCGATGTATCAAAAGCCTTGCTGTAGGTGTAATTGCCGAACAGCGTGAAGTGATCGCTGAAGCGCTTTTTGATCTCGACAATGCCGCCTTCGTAAAGCGCGTAAGCCTCGGAGCTGTAGGCGTTATTTTGCACCACCAGCGGATTCACAAAACATTGAGTCGCGGGGTTGTCACAGGGCAAGCCGCCGGGCTCCGTTCCTCCCAGCGGGTCGGCGCCCGCCGCCGTCGTATTCCAATTGCGATAGGAAACGCTTTGGCCGTTGGCCAGCTTTACCGTGCTGAACGGCGCCGGCAGCAGATTGGTATCGATGGCCACCGGCAGTCTCTGGGTGTGAGAATAAATTCCGCTCACCGAAATCGAGAACCCCGGCGCAATCTCACGCTCAATTCCGAACGAAGCCTGCTGCGCGATCGGCGGCCGGTAGCCCGGTTGGTTCACGAAAACCACCTGCAGCGGACCCACCGGACCGCTATTGGTAACGTCGATGCCAAACGGAGCCACTGCGGCGGGCGTGATGCAAGCGGCGTTGCCCGGCGTGGGCGTGGTGCACTGGATCAATCCCTTGCCAAACAGAGTCTGGAAAACCGTGGGCGCGCCCGCTAATCCCAAGGCCGGAACTCCCGCGATCGGGTCCACATAAATAGAAATCTCCCGGTTGCACGGACTCGATCCGCTTCCAGGAATAATCGGCGTCCCGAACTGTGAGAAGCCGCAGGTTGCGGTCAGGTTTGCCACCTGGTTGGCGGACGAATTGTTTTCCACCGCGGACTTATTGCTGTTCACCACTCCCAGGCTCAAATCCACGTCGGGGATCTGCGCATCGACAGGTCCGTAGAAAATTCCGTAGCCGCCGCGGATCACCGTCTTGTGATCTTTCGTTGGATCCCAGGCGAACGATACTCGCGGAGCAAAATCGCGTCGGTAGGTGGTCAGCGGCGCAAATTCGGAATCCAGTTCGTAGCGCAGCCCATAATTCAGCGTGAAGCTCGGCGTCACCGCCCACGAATCCTGCCCATACACCGAAGTCAGAGGACGAGTGTAATAAGGATACGTGGGATTGCCGAAGCCCTGCTGGAACACCTGGGGCAGCCCTAGCGATGCCGATTGCAAGGGATTAATTGTGGTGGTGGCGAGCTGCGGGCTCACCAGACCTCCGGGCAGCGAGCCAAACACAAAGCGCCCGGGGAAAAACGTGTGCGACTCCGTGTGATTGCCGCGCAGATCCTCCAAACCGCCGAATTTCAATGTGTGATGCCCCCGGATGATGGTGAAATTATCGGCAAACTCGTATCGCCGCAAAATGGTAATGTTAGGAAGAAAAATGTTGGTTCCCAGATTGTTGATAAACCCCGGAATCTGCAGTCCGACCTCTCCCGGCGCATTGGGAATTACCCTGAAACTGTTGTAATCCCACTGCACCCGCGCTTCATTCTCCGTCGAAGGATTGAACTGGTGATACCACGCGCCCTGCAGGTTATTGTCGTAATTATGAATCGAGCTGCCCGCCGAAAAGGCCGTCAGCGATTGCACGTCAGGAGATTCTTCCAGGTCGTGCCCATACCGGTAGGTAACCGAAAGCTGGTTCGTGTTGTTGAAGCGGTGATCGAGCCGGCCCGATGCCAAATATTCGTGCGAGTCATAGGGAAACACTCCGCCCTCGGTCTCAAACTGGTTCACCAGAAAGCCATTCACTGCGGCCTGCCCCGGGGTCACAAACGGATTGGCGCCCGGGTTTGGATTCACCGTCAAAATGCTCTGCAGAGCGAATGCGCAAGTGCTCGAGGGCAGCGTGACTCCGGGGAAGCAAGTGACCGGCGCGGATGAAGCCGCCAACCCTCCGATAATTGCATCCTGCGCCGCTGTGGCGCGAAAAACATTGGTGTCGGTCAGGAGCGGAACCGCATTCTGCGCATTCTGGTGCAAACCTTCGAAGGCGGCGAAGAAAAAAGTCTTATCTTTCTTGATGGGAAATCCAACCGCCCCGCCAAATTGCTGGCGGCTCAAACTGTCCTTGATGGGCGAGCCCGTGGAATCCGGGTTTGAGGGATTGAAGCTTTGCCCCGGCGCCAGCGCCTGGCTGAATGAAAATGGATTCTGCGCATCCAGGGCATCGTTGCGGAAAAATCCGTACACCGTGCCATGCAGGTTGTTGCTTCCGGACTTGGTCACAATATTAATCGAAGCCCCGGTCGCCGCTCCCTGGTCGGCTGAATAATTGCTGCGGTTGATTTGAAATTCCTGCACCGCATCCTGACTCACGGTCAGGCGCACGCCTCCCGCGTCATCGCTGGTTTCACCGCCGTCCACCGTAATATTATTTCCCCGGCCATTGCTTCCGTAAAAAGAGAGCCCGCTCTGCGGCGTCTGCTTCACCCGAAAATCCTGATCTCCGGCCAGCCGCGATGAATCCGAAACCCCCGGCGCCAGCAGCGTGAAGGTGAGGTAATCGCGGCGGTCGATGGGAAGGTCGGCAATATACTGCTGGTTGATTCTGTCGGCCTGGCTGCCGCGTTCGGTTTCCACCACCGGCGGTTCACTGGTCACTTCAATCACCGTCGCCACCTGCGAGGGTTTCATGCGGAAGTCCGATATCACCGTCTGCCCCACCGCAATTGTCACTCCCTTGCGCACTTCAGTGGCAAAACCCGCGAGCCCCGCGCTCACTTCATACCTGGAGGGTGAGAGCCCCGCCACCCGGTACTGGCCGGCGCCGTCGGTTGTGACCGTACGCTTCAGCCCGGTTTGCGTTTCAACCACGTTGACGGTAACCCTGGGCAATACCGCGCCCACCGAATCGGTCACCGTTCCCGTGATGTCTCCCGAGGAGCCCACACCCTGCGCCTGCGCTGCAATCGCCAGCAGCAGGCACACACAAACACATGCCAGTGACTTCATAGGATTCTCCTTGCCGATGTGAGGACGTCGCCCATTGCTTCCGAGTGCTGTCGCTGCGAGTCAACTCCCAAAGAACCGGCCGTGCCGCGCCACGGTAAAGCTGTCAATGTCTGTGCAGTTGCGGCCTTCCTTTACGATCAGGAATTCGAATCGCATGCAACGCAATCACAGATTGTGAGAGTGAGTATCACATAATAGTCGCTAACGTCAAGAACGAAACGCGGCACGGTCCGCTGGCTCTTAAGACGGAAACTGCGAGGGACAAATTCAGTGGGACAAACTGCGAACGACAAACTGCGAAGAATAAATTGATAAATTCGGACACAGCGTCCGGCTGGAATCCGATGCGAATGCCGGCCCGGCTCAGGGAGTCAGGACGATCCGGCCGAAGACCTGGCCTCGGCGCAGTTGATCGAGAGCCTCGTTCACTTCAGCCAGCGGCCGCGCAACCACCTGGCATCGCACCTTTCCCGCCGATGCCATGGCCAGCACTTCCCGCAAGTCTTGCCGGGTACCCACCGCCGATGCCTGGATTCGGATTTCTCCGCCCGCCATCAGAATCGGCGGAAAGCAGATGTTCCCGGCGGGCAAGCCCACCACCAGAAGAGTGCCCGTCGGCCGCAGGCAGGAAAAAGCCGTATCGTAGGCAGCCGTGGCCGCGGACGTGACCAGAGCAACGTGCGCTCCGCCTTTGCGCCGCAACTGCTTCGCCACATCCGTGGTGGCGGCATTGATCGTGCTGGTGGCGCCGAGAGAACGAGCCAGTTCAAGCTTTTCTTCGGAAATGTCGACAGCAATGACCTCCGCTCCAAGCGCCCGACCGAACTGCACCGCCAGATGCCCGAGACCCCCGATGCCGAAAACCGCCAGCCGCTGGCCGGCGGCAATTCCTGAATGTTTCAGAGCGCGATAAACCGTAACCCCAGCGCAAAAAAGCGGCGCCGCTTCCAGCGCGGAAAGATTGTCCGGAATTTTCAGGGCGTGAGTTGCCGGCGCCTTCACAAATTCCGCGTATCCCCCATCCACCATCACTCCGGTGATCTTCTGCCGGACGCAGAGGTTTTCGTTTCCCTCGCGGCAGAATTCGCACTCCCCGCAGCTCCAGTGAATCCAGGGCACGCCCACGCGGTCGCCGATTTCCAGATTGCGAACGGCTTCGCCCTTTTCCACCACGTGCCCGGCGATCTCATGGCCCAGAATCAGCGGTCGCTTGACGATCGAAGATAGTTGTACCCAGTCCCCATCCGCCACGTGCAGGTCGGAGTGGCAGGCGCCACAGGCTTCCACCCGGATCAACACTTCATCCGATCCCGGATGCGGACGTTCGACTTCTTCGATCGAGAGAGGCTTTTTGAATTCGTGCAGAATCGCGGCTTTCATTCACTTCGTCCCGGTCAAATCAGGAAGAACAGAATCGTCAGCGGACGACTCACGGCCTGACCCCGCGCAAGAAAAACTCCACCGCGCTATCCACCCGCTCAGTAAGCTTATGCGGTCCTGTAAGGTCCACGGTCCACTGCCTCACCACGGTGTGGTACAGAGCTTCCATGAATTCAGCCAGGTGCACCACCGGGAACGCGCTGGTGATCTCTCCGCGTTTCTGGCCCTGTACCAGAATTTCCCGCAGCCGGCTCACCGCCACGCCCTCGACTCCGCGCACCTCCGGAGACCGCACCGGATCCATCGCGCCCGACAGCACCACCGCTTTCCACAGCGGCCGGTCGGCTTCCGCTTCGAGCGCCATGGCGTGATACAGCCGGTGCAGCCGCTCGGCGGTGTCAGCCTGGGTCGAGAGTTCGGACTTCAGCCGTTCCGCTATGCATTCAAAACCGCGCCTGCCCACGTCCCGCAAAACCGCATCCTTGCTGGGAAAGTAGCGGAAGAAAGTCGGCTGGCTGATTTCGAGAATTTTAACGATGTCGTCGACCCGGGTTTTCTCGTAGCCCTGTTTGCGAAACAATCGAATTGCGGTTTCGACAATTTGCTGGCGCAGCCGCGCCTTCTTGCGTTCGCGAAGCCCGGGAATCTCCTGGATCTGCGCTGCTGCATTCCGCTTTACCACGTTCCTGTGATTCGCGCTGATTCGTTGTCGAGCCGTGGCCTGAACACGAGCCATAATTCTGATTTTCCTCCCAGTGGTCTGCGGAACCCGCCGCCCGTCCGGCGCTCACGAGGCCGCGATCGATAGTAACAAAATGCAAAACTGAAGCTGCGATTCGGCGCTCGCCTAGCGGCCGCACCAGGCCGCTTCGTCCCCGGGTTTGACGTTAGCTGCTAATATCTGATATAGACTAACATAATTTACATGTAAACTCCCCTTTTCGATAAGGGGAATCGAGCGTCCCGAAAAAATCATGACCACCACCACGGCAACTCCCGCTCCCATAAAAGGTGGCGCCTTCCTCATCGAAGATCGCGCCCCCGGCGAAGTTTTCACGGCCGAAGATCTGACCGAAGAACACCTGGCCATTGCCCGCACCGTCGACCAATTCTGGGCCAATGAAGTGGAGCCTCAGCTCGAGGCCATCCGCCGCCAGCAGCCGGGCGTCGCGCTGAGTGTATTGCGCAAGGCCGCCGAATTGGGCCTTGCGGCCATACCCATCCCCGAACAATTTGGCGGAATGGAAATGGACCTGCCCTCGGTGATGGTTGCCGGCGAGCATCTGGCCAAAGACAGTTCCTACGGATCCTGGCACTCGGCCCACACCGGAATCGGCACCCTGCCGGTTCTTTTCTTCGGCAACGAGCAACAGAAACAAAAATATCTTCCCCGCCTGGCGAGCGTTGAACTTCTGGCCGCCTACGCGTTGACCGAACCGCTGGCCGGCTCCGACGCGCTGGCCGTGCGTACCCGCGCCGACCTCAGCCCAGACGGAAAATATTATGTCCTCAACGGGCAGAAAATGTGGATCACCAACGGAGGCTCCGCCGACCTGTTTACCGTCTTTGCGAAAGTGGGCGGCGAAAAATTCACCGCGTTCCTGGTCGAGCGCAGCTTTCCCGGCGTCACCAGCGGCGCCGAAGAACACAAGATGGGCAACAAAGGCAGCTCGACCACCGCCGTTTTTTTCGACAACGTGAAGGTTCCCGTCGAAAATGTGCTCGGCGAAATCGGCCGCGGCCACATCATCGCCTTCAACATTCTGAATATCGGCCGGCTCAAGCTTGGCCCCGGCGCGGTCGGCGGCGCCAAGAATGTGCTGGCCATCTGCCTCAAATACGCCAGCGAGCGGAAAGCATTCGGTTCGTCGATCGCCGAGTTCGGCGCCATCCAGCACAAGCTGGCCGAAATGGCCATTCGCACCTACGCGGTGGAGTCGATGGTCTGGCGCGCGGTGGGACTGATCGAAAGCCAGCTGGCCCAGTCCGCCCGCGACCCTCACGGCGACGCCCAGCGCGAACTCAAGGCGGTCGAGGAATATGCCGCCGAATGTTCGATGATCAAGGTCTACGCCTCCGAGATGCTGGACTATGTTGTCGACGAAGGCGTGCAGATCCACGGGGGCTATGGATACCATCAGGATTATGCCGTCGAGCGCGCCTACCGCGATTCGCGCATCAATCGGATCTTCGAAGGCACCAATGAAATCAACCGCCTGCTCATAACCGGCATGCTGCTGAAACGCGCCACCCGCGGCCAACTCGCGCTGATTCCGGCAGTGCAGGCGGTGCTCAACGGGACCAGCCGCGATGCCGCGGGCCCCAGAGCGACGGATAGGGAAACGAATGAAGAGACGGCTGAAGAGACAAATGAAGAAACCCGGCTGCTGCGCAGCGCCAAACAGATTGCGCTGTTCACCATCGGAATTGCATATCAAAAATATGCTGCGGAGTTGGAAAAACAGCAGGAAATCCTGATGAACATTTCTGACATCGCCATGGAGGTCTTCGCCATGGAGTCAAGCCTGCTGCGCAGCCGCAAGCTTGCCGCCTTGGGCAAAGCTACCAACGCCGCCAGTATGTGCGCCGTTTTTCTGCGTGAAGCCATGGATCGAATCGAAGTCTCGTCGCGAAATGTTGCCGGCGCTTGCTCTCAAGGCAAAGCGTTGCGTGAGAACATGGCCGCTTTGCGCGGCTTTGCCAACTACGATCCTATCGATTCCATCGCGCTGCGGCGGAGCCTCGCCAGCCGCCTCCTCGCCGCGCAGCGCTATACGGTTTAACTTTCAGTAGCAAGCCCACAGTCGTTAGCGCCCCGTACTCTCCGCGCCGGCGGGCTGCTGCCGCAGAAGTTCTGCAGCCTTCGAAACACTTAAGTCGTTCGGTACGGTCCGGAAGTTCGTGCGCCGCACGTTCTGCTGCACACTGATAGTTTTGAAGAAAAGGGCTTTGCCTCTCATGTTTACGTCGAGAAGCGTGAGTTCCCAATAGCCCGGCGCGACCTCTGCTTGTTTCACGTCGAACCGCCCGCCTGCCCTCAAATATCCCAACAAACCATATCCGAATCTCACTTCCCGCCTGAGATGCCCAGTGAATTCCACCAGCCTCTCGTCTTTACTATTAACCCAAAGATTTCCCTCCAACGCTTGGAAGACCTGGGCCTCGTGCGAGGGCGGACGAAATCTTGGATTCGACGTGAAGTGCAATTCCACCGTGTCACCGTGTCGTTCTCCGTAGCTGAAGGTCAGGGCATCCGGCAGCAGCCGGAGCATCTTCTGGCTTTGATTCGAGTCCGCATTCTCATTCTTCATCGCCTTCCGGAGCGCGGCTGGATTATTCGCCAACTTTTGTATCCTCTTGTCCTCGGCCCGTTGTTGCATGGGACCGAGCTCTTTTCCATTCACCACCACATGACGTTTGAGGTCGCCGTCCTTGGTTTCGACCACTTCATCAATCTGTTTTCCGTGCGACGTATCGGTCTCCACCCGGCACATCCAATGGCTGTGGTCCTGGTTCTCGGCCGTAATCTCATTCACTAGGATTTTCCGCGCGAAATCGTTCGCGGGTTCCTCCGAGGTCTCAACGCCGCCAGGCATAGCATTGGCCGAAACCAAAAATAACAGAATTGCAACCAGACTCATCGCATTCATTGCAAACGTTTGACGAGCAAAGACGATGGTTTGGTTGCTTGCCCGGAAGGAGCGGAGTTCACACCCTCATTTCTCGCACTCTCATAACCTTCTGCTCCATAGCAGATGGCCCGCTCAAAGAATTGATCGAGCGAACGCAGCAGTTCCATTTCGCCATAAATTTCCAGCGGACTCCGGAGAAACTCATTTTGCTGGACAAAATCCCAGATTCGTTCCTTGGTAAAAATGATGCCCCAGCAGAAATCCGAAAAGGCAACCTCCTGCTTGGCGCGAGCATAGCCGATCTCTCGGTAACGGCCTTCGATTTCATGATCGGACTTGCATACCAGCCATTCGCTCAAGTGGCGGAGGATCTCGCGGCTGCGTGCGCGCAATTCCTGCGCCGGAACCTTCCGTAAATCACTCGTGCGGGGTGAAGTCTGGAACTTGTCCAATAAGCCATCGGCCAGCTCGTCACAATGAGCTTCGATCTGTCGTACCAGGCGAACCGCGATCATATCGTTCTCCCCATAAAAACCCCTGCCTCAAACCGTGCATTTCACAATCCACGTGCGTCCATGTAATTATATCGTAACACGATATAAAAAGCAATGCGACTCAACCTGCGTTGGTGGCTCAGTTTGAAATCCCGCGCATGCTTCCCCACTTGGCGTCATCCCGAAGCCCCGTGTTTTCACCAGCGGGGCGAGGGATCTCGCGAGTATCGTCTCCAGCAAACTGACCCGCCCACCCTGCGTCGGCTCGGCGAATATTTGCACTCCGTCGGCCGCCGAACTGCACATGCCGGGGCCGGCCCTCATTGCCGGTTTCGCCACGAATCGACCCACGTCGATCTTTTCTGGAGATTCCTCAAGACCCTTGCAGCATCCAATTGCCTGTCCCGATTGCCTGTCCCAATTGTCTGTCTGAATTGTCTGTCTGAATTGTCTGTCCCAATTGGTCTATCATGACCTCCACCATCGATCGCGCAGCAGGTCCGAGCAAGTCCGCGATTGCCTTGCTATTGACGTTCGTAGCCGGAGGCGTCGACATCATCGGGTACACCTCCATCTACCGTGCCTTCAGCGCGCACGTGACCGGTACCACGGTGCAACTCGGCCATGCCCTGGTAGGCAAAAATTGGAGTGCGGCGGCCATCGCTGCCAGCTTGGTTGCTGCATTCCTGGTTGGTTCCGTGGCCGGACGCGCAGTAATTGAAGTCGGAGCGCGAATTCACTTTCGACGGGTCGCCTCAGTCACGCTCAGCATGGAAGCCTTGATTCTGATCGGAGTGATTGTTGCACGAACTCAGATTCATGCCGGCGTCACAATCTCCACCGCGCAAGTGTGCTTTCTTCTGGGCGCCTTAGCGTGGACCATGGGCCTTCAGACCGCAACCCTGACCAGAGTTGGAGCTCTCACCGTCCATACCACGTTTGTGACCGGCATGGTGAACAAATTAGCCCAGCTTGTATCGCACGTGTTCTTTGAAACCTACGATCTGCTCCGCGCCCGGGGCCAGGCGAAGGAACATTATCGTCGCCGGCGAACCAGGTCTGCTAAACATGCAGCTTTCATGTTTGGGATCTGGTTTCTGTATCTATCGGGAGCCGCCGCTGGCGCTTTTTTGAACGCACGCTGCGGCATCCGCGCGCTATACCTGCCCGTCGCCTTAATCATCGTCGCTATCGCCGTGGACGGATTCCGGCCGTTGTCCATCGAGGAAGAGCGGGATCAGTCGGAGCGATAGCCGAAGCGTGCATTCCGGCCTCGAGCCAACCCCCACCGCAAATTACCTTCCGATTTTGCCTGGGCAACCCTGATTATCGTCCCCGAGCCGTCCCATAACATGCCGGACTCCACTCGCCACTCGCAAACTCAACCCTGTACAATGACTCGGCAACTCATCGCCTGATTCGCCGCAACTAACCACGTTCCACCATGACCATGAAAGTCCGCAAAGCAGTTTTTCCTGCCGCCGGCCTCGGCACTCGCTTTCTCCCCGCCACCAAAGCCCAGCCCAAAGAAATGCTTCCCCTGGTCGACAAGCCCATCATCCAATATGGCGTCGAAGAAGCCATGGCCTCCGGCTGCGATCAGATCCTCATCATCACCGGCCGCGGCAAACAAGCCATCGAAGATCACTTCGACGTCAGTTACGAACTCGAAACCATGCTCGAGCAGCGCGGCAAGACCGACCTGCTCCAGATCGTCCGCTCCATCTCCGACATGATTCACGTGGCCTACGTCCGCCAGAAGGAAGCCCTCGGCCTCGGCCATGCCGTCCTCATGGCTCGCGAACTCGTCGGCAACGAACCCTTCGCCGTTCTTCTCGCCGACGATGTCATCGACGCCAACGTCCCCTGCCTCAAGCAAATGGTCGAGGTCTTCGACCAGAAGCAATGTTCCGTCCTCGCCACTCAAATCATCGAAGGCAAAATGATTTCCTCTTACGGAGTCCTCGACGTAAAGCCCGTCAAAGACAACCGCTTCGGCGATCGTCTCTTCGAAATAAAAAATATGGTCGAGAAGCCCAAGCCTGAAGACGCCCCTTCCAACCTCGCCATCATCGGCCGCTACATTCTCACCCCGGCGATTTTCGATTGCCTCGCTGAAACTCAGACCGGCGCCGGAGGTGAGCTCCAGCTCACCGACGGCATGCGCCTGCTTCTGCAAAAAGAAAAAATGTATGCCTACGTCTACGAAGGCCGCCGCCACGACACCGGCGACAAACTCGGCTTCCTGAAAGCCACCGTGGAATTCGCCCTGAAGCGCGAAGACCTCGGCGCCCCCTTCCGCGACTACCTCAAAGGCTTAAAATTCTAATCGGCTTGCATGTCCCGGACCGCACTTCGGACCGTACTTCGGACCGTGTGGTTGCGGGCGACTCGCCGGCAACGCTCGCCGGGGCTTTTGACTTTTGCCGGGCGCCATTTGTCCGAAATCAGTAAATCCCTGAAGCCTGTCATCCTGAGCGAGGATTGTGCTTCGCGAATGCGAAGCGCAACCACAGTCGAAGGACCCCTTGCAGCCTACGCTATCCTCGGCCTCGCGAGGAATTTCTACCCCTGTTCTCTCTGTTCGACGCGACAGCCCCGCACCTTGGACCGTGCCTCGGACCGTGTGGTTGCGGGCGACTCGCCCGCAACGCTCGCCGGGGCTTTTGACTTTTGCCGGGCGCCATTTGTCCGAAATCAGTAAATCCCTGAAGCCTGTCATCCTGAGCGAGGATTGTGCTTCGCGAATGCGAAGCGCAACCACAGTCGAAGGACCCCTTGCAGCCTACGCTCCCCTCGGCCTCGCGAGGAATTTCTACCCCTGTTCTCTCTGTTCGACGCAACGGCCCCGTATTGAACTCTTTCCGATTTTCATCCCGCAGCCCTTTTCACTGCTGCGATAAAAATCCAATCATGTCCAGGGCTCTAGCCTCAAGGTAACCCTCAACTCGTCCCCTTCAGCTTCTTCGACTTCTCCTCGACTCCCCGCGCCAGCTTCTCTTTGTGTCCCTCAAGTTTCTTTGCCACCGCGGCATCGCTCAGCCCAATCATCTGTGCCGCCAGAATCCCGGCATTGGTGGCCCCCGGCTTTCCAATCGCCACCGTCGCCACCGGAATCCCCGCCGGCATCTGCACCGTGGCCAGCAACGAATCCATCCCCTGCAGCGACGTCGAAGGTATCGGCACGCCAATCACCGGCAAAGTGGTATGCGCCGCAATCACTCCCGCCAGGTGCGCCGCCCCGCCCGCTCCCGCAATAATCACCTGAATCCCGCGCCCCGCAGCCTTCCGCGCAAACTCCGCCGTCCGCTCCGGCGACCGGTGCGCCGAAGTCACATCCATTTCATACCCAATCCCAAACTCATCCAGCGCTTTCCCCGCCTCGCGCATAATTTCCAAATCCGAATCACTCCCCATCACAATCGAAACCAATATTTTGCTCATGAGTCCCCTCAAATAATTTCGTGCTCTTACACCTTGTCATCCTGAGCGAGGATTTTGCTTCGCGAAGCGAAGCAAAACCGCAGCCGAAGGATCTCTTTCACCACTGGAGCCCCTCAGGCTCCAACAGGAATTTCTAAACCGGCCCAAAGCTCCGCTACCTCTTCAGCGCCCGCCCCGCAATATCTTTTCTATACTGCGCCCCCTCGAACCGAATCTTCCCACACGCCTCATACGCCCGTTTCACCGCCGTCTGCAACTCCGAGGCCCGGGCCGAAACTCCCAGCACTCGTCCACCTGTCGCATAAAATTCCCCATCGCGCCGCGTCGTCCCTGCATGAAAAACTTTCACTCCATCGATCGCTCCCGCCTCATCGAGTCCTGAAATCTTCTTCCCCGCCTCAAACGTCCCCGGATATCCTCCCGAAGCCATCACCACGCACACCGCCGCATCCCGCGACCATTTAAAATCCCCTTCGCTCACCCGCCCTTCAATCGACGCCTCCAGCGCCTCCACCAGATCGCTCTCCAGCCGCATCAGAATCGGCTGCGTCTCCGGATCGCCAAACCGGCAATTAAACTCCAGCACCATCGGCCCTCGCGCCGTCATCATCAGTCCGCAATAGAGCACGCCCTTGTATTCCGCGCCCTCGGCCTTCATCCCAGCCACGACCGGCCTCGCAATATGATTCACCAGCCAGTCGCGCATGGTGTCGTCAATAATCTCGGCCGTCGAATACGCTCCCATGCCTCCCGTATTCGGCCCAACATCGCCATCCCCAATCCTTTTATGATCCTGCGCCGCCACCAGCGGCGCCACCCGCTCGCCATCGCTCAACACCAGAAACGAAACCTCGTCGCCAACCAGGCATTCTTCCAGTATCACGCGCGTCCCCGCTTCCCCCACCATTTTCCCGCTCAGCATCTCCGCGGCCGCCATCGCCGCCTCTTCTTTGCTGGCTGCAATCACCACACCTTTCCCCGCCGCCAATCCATCTGCCTTCACCACCACCGGCGCATGAAAGTGCGTCAGCGCCTCCTGCACTTCCTCCATCGAATCGCAAATCGCATACGCCGCCGTCGGAATCCGGTGCCGCTGCAAAAACTCCTTGGCAAAACTCTTGCTCGCCTCCAGTTGCGCCGCCGCTTTGCTCGGCCCAAACGCCGCCCACCCCCGTTTCGTAAACTCATCCACCACTCCCAACGTCAGCGGCAATTCCGGACCCACCACCGTCAGCTCCGGACGCAATTTCTCCCCCAGCGCAATCAGGGAATCCAAACTCTTCAAGTCCACCGCCAGACACTCGGCTTCCTCTGCAATTCCACCGTTCCCCGGCGCACAAAAAATCTCCGAAACCCGCGCCGATTGCCGCAGCTTCCACACCAGCGCGTGCTCCCGTCCACCATTGCCAAGAACCAGGACTTTCATAAGAAAAGAAATTCAAGGTTAGGGGAGACCACCCAAGCTGTCAAACCCACGCCCTGTCATCCTGAGCGAGGATTTCACTTGCCCACACCCTGTCATCCTGAGCGAGGATTTCACTTCCCCACACCCTGTCATCCTGAGCGAGGATTTTGCTTCACGAAGTGAAGCAAAACCGCAGTCGAAGGACCCCTTGCCCCTCACCATCCCCCGCAGCCCCTCTGGGAGTCTCCACCACGACATGCCTTTCCCCGCCACATTCCAAGTCACATTCCAATTCCATCCCCACCTCGATCATCCGGGTTCCAACCCCCCGAACCATCGCCAATTAACCATGCTTAACCGTATAATCTCCCCAGTGATCACCGTTTCCAAAGAGGACTATCTCAAGGCTATCCTCGAAGCCGAAAGCGAAGGCGAATCTGTCATCTCCGCCCGCCTCGCCGACTGGTTGAAAGTCTCCGCCCCCGCCATCACCATGGCCCTGCGCCGTCTGAAAAAGGACGGACTGGTCCGCGTCCAGGCCGATGGCCACGTCCGCCTCACCTCAGCCGGCCGCAAGATTGCCCGCAAGCTCACCCTCCGCCACCATCTCATCGAACGCATGCTCTCCGAACTCTTCGGCATGGAATGGTGGAAGGTCCACGACGAAGCCGAACGCCTCGAACACGCCGTCTCTCCCGATTTCGAAGCCAAGCTTCTCGCCAAGCTCGGCAAGGCAGGCATCTGCCCCCACGGCAATCTCAGCGAGATGGAAAGCCCCGCCAGCCGCCGTCATCGCGGTCTCCTCCTGCTCGCCGATGCCCCCACCGGAGTCGCCTATTCCGTCAGCGGAATCTACGAGCGCGACCGTCTCCTGCTCGAATTCCTCGAAGCTCGCGGCATTCGCCCGGGCTCCAGACTCCGCCTGCTCGAACGCAACTATGACCAGACCCTCTCGCTTTCAACCACTGCCGGCAACATCTCCCTCGGCCAGGCGGCAGCCCAGCGCGTCTGGGTCTCCCAGTCTGACGCGCGTCCCACTCGCTGAATCGCTGCCCAAAAACTCCGTCATCCTGAGCGCAGCCGTTTTTCAGGCGTAGCGAAGGATCTCCCGCTTAACGGCCGGGCGCATGAGCCAACTGCACCCCTGCACGGATCCATCCTTAACCATGGTTTATTTCTTCGTGTATACTTGCGCTAACCTCTGCTGGGGAGGGACTCCCGCCGACATTGCGGCGAAGCCATTCCGCATCACCCTTCAACGCCCAACCGAATGAAGCCCGTCGCCACCCAACCCGACACTGAAGCCGTAACCATCACTCACGAAGACGTCGACCGCGCCCACGACCGCGTCCGTGTCTCCGCCGCCCGCGCCCGCCGCGGCTTCTCCTCGAATGCTCGTCTCCTTTGGCTTTTAGTCGGTCCCGGCGTCCTCGTCATGCTCGGCGAGAACGACGGCCCCAGCATGCTCTCCTACGCCGCCACCGGCGCCAAGTTCGGCATCGGATTCTTTCTTCCCTTCGTCGCTCTTACTTTCTGCATGGCCATCGTCGTCCAGGAAATGACCGTCCGCCTCGGCGCCGCTACTCACCGCGGTCACGCCGAACTCATCTTCGAGCGCTTCGGTCCCTTCTGGGGATGGTTCTCCATGATCGATCTCGGCATCGGCAACTTCCTCACCCTGATCACCGAATTCATCGCCATCCGCGCCGGCCTCGGTTTCTTTGGGGTTCCGCCCTGGATCTCCGTCTTAATCGCTCTCGTCGTTCTCTACGCCGCGCTCATGAGTCATCGCTACTGGACCTGGGAACGCATCACTCTCGCCGCCGCCATCTTTAACTTGATTTTCATTCCCGTCGCCTTGATGACTCACCCCCATTGGCCCTCGGTCGCCCGCGCCATCATCACCTGGAACCCGCTCCCCGGCTTCAATAAAGACACCCTTCTGATCCTCCTCTCCAACATCGGCGCCACCGTCACCCCCTGGATGCTCTTCTTCCAGCAAAGCGCCACCGTCGACAAAGGCATGACCACCAAAGACATCCGCTTTGGCCGCATTGACACCGTGCTCGGCGCTGCCCTGGCCACCGCTGCCGCCATCGCCACCATCCTCGCGACCGCCCCGCTCTTCGCCCACCAGATGACCGCCGGTAACTTCGAGGCTGCCCAGTTCGCCCAGGCCCTCGAGCCCATCATCGGACGCTTCGGCGCATCCCTGTTCGCTCTCGGCATGGTCGAGGCCGGCATCGTCGCCGCCATCACCATCTCAACTTCTTCCGCCTACGCCTTCGGTGAAGTCACTCATCGGCCGCACAGCCTCAATCTCCCCATGGGAGAAGGCAAAAGCTTCTACGCGGTGCTCACGCTCTGCGCCATGGCCGCCGCCGGCATCGTTCTCATTCCGCACCTGCCCTTGGTCTACGTCGTCCTCATCGTCAACGTGGTCGCAGTTCTGGCCATGCCGCCGGCCCTGGTGTTTCTCTATATGCTGGTCAACGACAAAGAAATTATGGGCGACCTGGTCAGTCCCTGGTGGGCCAATATTTTTTCGGGAGCGGTTGTGTTCCTCCTCACCGCCGCCGGCATCCTGTTCGGCGTCAGCATCATCGCCCCCAACCTCTTCGCCACCCTGGGAGGACACTAGCATGTGGAAGCAACTTGTGTGGAAGCAACTTGTTTGGAAGCAACTCGTGTGGAAGCAGCTCGTGTGGAAGCGGGCGACTCGCCCGCTTAACCTGCAACCCCCCGCATGTGCCAACAACCGCTCCTTCCCCAAGCTCAGGACAGCCTCTCGCCTTTCCTTTCTCGGAGCCTCCTCCATGAAACTCACCCCTGGGAGAATCTTTTGATGACGAAATCACAACCCTCACCCTCCGACCAATCCTGGGTCCTCTCCACCCTCGAACCCGATCAACTGGCCAACGCCAAAAAACATCCCATCCCCCGCCGCCAGCTCAAAGGCCCCGAACTAGCCGTAATCTGGTCGCTCCGCATCTATCTTCTCTTCATGATGACCGTTGTCGCCTACCAGGCCTGGATCGCCGCCCACTAGAGCTATTTCCGGCAGCTCGGTTCAGACAAGTGGCTTACAGCCACGTAAATGGTCGCGAATTGCAAGAACGGCTACGTCCCGATACAACAATCGCGGACCAAAGGAAATCCACTGAAGGATGCGGACTGCCTCGACGTGGCATTACGGCGGATCGTCAGGAAGAGGATCACGCACAAGGAACTGAGCGGGGTGGCCGGCCCAGCTTCGCTTTCCCTGCGGTTTTTGAACCAGAGCCGGCCAGCCGAGGACTTTGACTTCGCCCGATTAAAGCTGCCGCCAAGCCCATGTGCCCTCTGTGGTCAAGCGTCCTCTGTCACTCTCCCCTACGCATTCCCTCTCAAAACGACTAAACTTATAAGTTCCACCAAAGGATGAACACCCCCGCCCGTGCGGCCCAGCCGTTCTCGCGGCATCCATCAGGAAGGCCATCATGTCGGTCAACAGCTTCAACTCCCGCTCTGTTCTCAAAGTCGGCAACAAGGATTACGAAATCTACCGCCTCGACGCCCTCGACCAACACGGCATCTCCACCAAACATCTGCCGTACTCTCTCCGCATCCTGCTCGAAAATCTCCTTCGCACCGAGGACGGCCGCAACGTCACCAAAAGTGAAATCCGCGCCCTCGCCGGATGGAACAAAAATTCCACTCCCGACAAAGAAATCGCCTTCACTCCCAGCCGCGTCCTCCTTCAGGATTTCACCGGCGTTCCCTGCGTCGTCGATCTTGCCGCCATGCGCGACGCCATGCGCCAACTCGGAGGCGATCCCGCCCTCATCAATCCCCTGCAGCCCGTCGAACTGGTCATCGACCACTCCGTCCAGGTCGACGAATTCGGCACCTCCAGCGCCTTCGACATGAACGCCCTGCTCGAATTCCAGCGCAACAAAGAGCGCTACTCTTTCCTCCGCTGGGGACAAACCGGATTCCGCAACCTCGCCATCGTCCCCCCCGATACCGGCATCGTCCACCAGGTCAACCTCGAGTATCTCGCCCGCGTCGTCTTCGTCCACGAATCCGATTCGAACCACGGCTCCGCCGCCACCCGCACCGCCTACCCCGACACCCTGGTCGGCACCGACAGCCACACCACCATGATCAACGGACTGGGGGTTCTGGGATGGGGCGTGGGTGGCATCGAGGCCGAAGCCGCTATGCTCGGCCAGCCTGTTTCCATGCTGATTCCCCTCGTCGTCGGCGTGAAGCTTACCGGACGCCTCCGCGAAGGCGCTACCGCCACCGATCTGGTGCTCACCATCACCGAAATGCTGCGCCAGCACGGCGTCGTGGGAAAATTTGTCGAGTACTTCGGCCCCGGCCTCGCCGATCTTCCCCTCGCCGACCGCGCCACCATCGCCAATATGTCTCCCGAATATGGCGCCACCTGCGGCATCTTCCCCGTCGATAAGGAAAGCCTGAAGTACCTCAAACTCAGCGGCCGCACCGCCGAACAAATCGCTCTGGTCGAAGCCTACTGCCGCGCACAAGGTCTGTTCCACGACGCCAAAACTCCCCAGGCCGAATACTCCGAACTCCTTGTCCTCGATCTCTCCACCGTCGAACCCAGCCTCGCCGGCCCCAAGCGTCCGCAAGATCGCGTCGTCCTCTCCGCCGCCGCCGACTCATTCCATAAGGCTCTGCCCTCTCTCATCAAACCAAAATCTGCCGCGAAAGCCGCCACCGCCTCGGCCACAAACAACAGCCGCTGGGAGCAGGAAGGCGGCAGCCCCGCCGCCATCGGAGTCGAAGACCCCAACGTCCACGAACACGTCCCCGCCAGCGTGAAGGATTCCCTCAAACACGGCAGCGTCGTCATCGCCGCCATCACCTCCTGCACCAATACCTCAAACCCCTCCGTCATGATCGGCGCCGGCCTGGTCGCCAAAAAAGCCGTCGAAAAAGGCTTGCAAGTTCCCGCCTGGGTGAAGACTTCGCTCGCTCCCGGCTCCAAAGTCGTTCGCGACTACCTCGAGAACGCCGGCCTCACTCCCTATCTCGAAAAACTGAAATTCCACATCGTCGGCTACGGATGCACCACCTGCATCGGCAACTCCGGCCCGCTGCCCGAAGAAGTTTCCCGGGGCATCGACGACAACAATCTGGTCGTCGCCAGCGTGCTCTCCGGCAATCGCAACTTTGAAGGCCGCATCAACTCCGAAGTCCGAGCCAACTATTTAATGTCGCCGCCGCTGGTCGTGGCCTTCGCCCTTGCCGGACGCATCGACACCGATCTCCGCAAAGATCCCATCGGCAAAGGCAAAGACGGCAAGCCCGTCTACCTCGCCGATATCTGGCCCACCCAGCGCGAGGTCGAAGAAGCGGTCGAGCACTCCGTCACCCCCGAAATGTTTTCCAAAACCTACGCCGAAGTGTTTGCCGGGGACGAGCGCTGGCGCGGCCTCTCCATCCCCAAAGGCCAGACCTACGCCTGGGAAAAAGATTCCACCTACATTCGCCGCGCCCCCTATTTCGACGACATGAAGATCAAGCCTTCGCCCCTCGAAGACATCCACAACGCCCGCGTCCTCGCCGTCCTCGGCGACAGCGTCACCACCGACCACATCTCTCCCGCCGGATCGATCAAAAAAGACGGCCCCGCCGGAAAATATCTGCAAGAGCATGGCGTTAAGCCCGCCGACTTCAACTCCTACGGCTCGCGCCGCGGCAATCACGAAGTCATGGTCCGCGGCACCTTCGCCAACGTCCGCCTGCGCAACAAACTGGTCAACGTCGAAGGCGGATTCACCCGCCACCTTCCCACCAATCAGGAAATGTCGATCTTCGACGCCTCACAAAAATATATCGCCGAGAAAACGCCGCTGCTGGTCCTAGCCGGCAAAGAATACGGCTCCGGCTCCTCCCGCGACTGGGCCGCCAAAGGCCCGCGCCTGCTTGGAGTCGACGCCGTCATCGCCGAAAGCTACGAGCGCATCCACCGCTCCAATCTGGTCGGGATGGGAATTCTGCCGCTGCAATTTTTGCCGGGACAGAATGCGGAATCGCTGAAGCTCACCGGCGAAGAAGTGTTTGAAATCACCGGCATCGCCGAGATCATCGAGCATTTCGCCGCGGGCAAGAAAATCAAAGTCCGCGCGACACCTACGGGCGCATCCAGCGCTCAGCCGGATAAAGGGACCAATAGCGGTGTTAAAGAAATAATAGAATTCGAAGCCATCGTCCGCATCGACACCCCGCAGGAAGCGCTCTACTACGCCAACGGCGGGATTCTGCAGTACGTGTTGCGCCAGTTGCTGGCGGGCAAGCCCAGCCAGCAGACGGTGGGAGTCTAAACGGTGGGAGCATAGCGAGCCCCTCGCTGGTGCCATGGACTTTGCGGGCGGGTTCATTTTCGATGGACCTGGGGCCGTGTAGCCAGCGCCAACATCACACCCGATGCGCGGAGATTTCTTACTACGACGAACCTACCTTCACCCAGGCAATCCGCATGGGATTTGTCGGAGCACGGAAGCTCAGCCAGATCATGCCTTGGCACGTCTATCGAGGAATGACAGACGAGGATATTGTTGCGATGCCCGTCACTCGGGCAAAGCCGGTCAGGCGTTGGTCTTGCACTGCAAGCGTACGATCACCCCACCGCGGGTGCGATAATTCCAGTGTTAATCGTCCATGAACTTATGAAGCGCCACGTGCTGATATACGGGTTGATCGGCGGCATCCTGATTGCCGCGCTCAAGTGGACGGAGTATCAGTTCCTGATAGTCGAACATTCGATCGAAATCTACTGCGGATTGATCGCGGCGACCTTTGCCGTTCTTGGCATCTGGCTTGGTCTCAAGCTCACGGGAAAACGGCAGACAATTGTTGTGAAGCAGATCCCTGTCCCTGCCAGGGAACCGTTCATCTCGGACGAGAGAAAACGAGAGGATCTCCATATCACCCGCCGTGAGCTTGAGATTCTTGCACTGATAGCCCGAGGCCTAAGCAACCGCGAGATCGCCGAGAAGCTTTTTGTGAGCGAGAACACGGTTAAGACTCATTCCAGCCGTGTTTTCGACAAACTAGGGGCTAGACGAAGGACGCAAGCGGTGCAGATCGGCAAGGAATTCGGCCTCCTCCCCTGATCGACTAACACAAGCGCCGCTCACACGAAAAACTACTCACTCAAACGAATGATTTTTCTCTCCGCTGCCAAAATCACCTGAAAGGATGACGACAGAGACCTCGCCGATGCGGTATGTTGAGCCCCTGAAGAAAAGCAAACATGACGTCAAAAGGAGCGAACATGAAGCCTATGAATTGGATGAAGGTTTTTGCGGGCGCCCTGTCGATCGGCTTGCTTTCGAGCACTGCGGCAATTCAAGCAATGGGCCAGGAACTTCCCAAGGTCTACGATGCCTCCGTGCCCCGCGAGCGTCAGATCGCACTGGCCGAAAGCGCAGCCCCGGCTGAAGTCTCGAGCAAGGCCACAGTTTATATTCTTGGCCTCAAAGGCGATGAGAAAGTTCGCGAAGGCACCAACGGCTTTAGCTGTTATCGTTGGCCGGCATTTTGTAACGCCCACCGAAACGACGGTCGAGCCGGCCTGCTTCGACGCCGAAGGCAGCCGGCACCATTTTGCATCGTTTACCTGCGCGAGGAAGAACTGCGGTCGAGCGGTAAATCGGAGGCCGAGATCAAGGCAGACGTCGCGAACGGATATAAGGAAGGCCGCCTCAAGTATCCCAGCAAGCCGGGATTTCTCTACATGATGTCCAGCGAGAACCGCTTGCTGCCGCCATGCCACTGGCAGCTTTCCCCCGCACTTGATGTTTTATGCGCCGAACATGACAACGAAAGATATGGGATTCGACTCCCAGCCACAGCTGGAATATCTGGGGATGACGCATCCCGGAGCTCGCGGATAATCTCATCGTCGTAGTCCCAACCGCATCGACGCCGCCGGCTAGCCCACTTAGCCGCTGAGACCGCTTGAGCGCGAACCCGGTGTCGTAGGTTGAAATGGCGAATATCGGATAGAAGACATTACTCTAGAGATATCTATGAGAAAGACCACACTAGCCTTCGGACTGATTTCTGGCGCCATTTCCTCGCTAATGATGGTGGCCACGGTGCCGGTTTCGCACATGATCGGCTTTGACAAGAGCATAGTCATCGGGTACACGAGCATCGTGCTCTCATTTATGCTGGTGTTCTTCGGCATCCGGTCATACCGTGACAACGCTCGCCGATGGCCAGATTACATTCCTGAAGGCTTTTGCCGTCGGGATCTCCATCACTCTGATATCGTGCACCTGCTATGTGGTGACGTGGGACGTTCTCTATTACAACGTCTTCCCCGATTTCTGGGACAGATACGGCGCCCATTTGGTTGAGAAACTCAAGGCCTCGGGCGCGAGCCCTGCAGCCGTCCAGTCGCAAATTCAACAGGTGACAAAATACAAGGAGCTGTACAAAAACCCATTCCTGAACGCAGCGCATGACGTTCATCGAGCCTTTCACCATTGGGCTCATCATTACTCTGATCTCCGCAGCGGTCCTGAGGAGAAAGCCGCAATCGAAACCGGGACAATCGCCGTTGCCGGCATCCTGAAGCCGTTCCGGCCGCCTTCACCGTAGGGTCGTCGATGGCATTCATCAGTAAGCTGCGGATGCGCCGATCTACCCGTTTTGTAGGACCGGCTTTTTTGTTAATGTTCGCAGCGTAATGTTCGCAGCGTGACGTTCGCAGCGTGATGTTCGTGATTTCGCACCAATGGCAGCGGCTCGAGCTCACCTCAACCGGATAACTTCCAGGTAATCGGACAATCGGAAGCAGCCTCCAGGAACCCGGCTTTAGAGGCCCACTCCCAACCCGTCCTGCCTAAGTTAGCGCCAATGGGGGTGGCCCCACTTCCCGTTTCCTTTGCGAGAAGTGGGGCCCATGCACTTCACTCCCCACCCGCCCTCATCAACCCCCACGCCTCCCGATACTCCTCACACACATACCGCTCCGGATGCCGCGGTTTCTCCGGCAAAATCGTTACCGCCTTCTTCGGCTTTCCGCCCAGCAACACCGCCGCCGGAATCAGATACCACACATCCTGCGGAATCACATACGCTGCAAAAAAGTCCACCTTCTTCAGCGTGTAAGGCTTGCTGTGCGCATTCGGCTTGAACTGGCACAAATATCCATCTTCTTCGGCTTTCCGCCCAGCAACACCGCCGCCGGAATCAGATACCACACATCCTGCGGAATCACATACGCTGCAAAAAAGTCCACCTTCTTCAGCGTGTAAGGCTTGCTGTGCGCATTCGGCTTGAACTGGCACAAATATCCATATTGTGTCCGGCAATCGGTCGACTTCACCTGCACTCGCAAAATCCGCTCCCCCCATTCAATCCTCACGTCGTAAGCCGACGAATCTCCCCACGGCTTCGACACCTTGAATCCGTCCCGCACCGCCCGCGCCATAAACTGCAGTTCCACCCACTCCCCCCGCTCCTTGAACGTCCTGAAGCCGTTGCACTGAGTCATCGCTACTCCCTCTTCTTTGTCATTCCGAACCCGTCCGGCCCAAAAGAAAAGGCGCGGCCCATGGGCCGCGCCTTAGTTTTCTTAAAGTTTTAACTTATACGACCATTATATCACATGGAGAGGGGTGTCTGGGACATTTTCCCAAAATTATTTGCTGAGTGTCCTGAACGACTTGAGCGGAATCATGTACTCCCATGCTATTGACAACTTTTTCGAGCGTACCCGGAAAGAAGCACTCGGAAAAACGAAACACCACTACAGACCGAAAGTCTCGGTAGTGGGTCAGTATGATTTCCACAGGGCTAGTGAGGATGCTGAATCTTCCATGTGGCCATTTGTTCAAATGCGTTTTTGTTCTTCTCGATGATGGCCGTCCACTCTGATTTCTTCATCCTCGGACGCACTCCGTAATACTTAATGAGCATGCAAATGAAGTCCTCCACGCACACGCGAGACGTAGGAAAATGAACTCGTGCAATTGACCTAATATGCAAATGGGGATCACGCAATTCAGAATCGTTGGGGTGCCAGTGATAGGCCAAGATTTCTTTCGATGCGACATCACTTCGATGCATTAAGCGATAACTGTATTCGCGTGTTGAAACCTTGAACTCTCGGGGTTTTCGCGGATTAGGGCCAGCTCCGAGGACCTGAGTTAAAGACAGGAACAATTTGGCTCCTGATCTCGTCTCAAGTTCAACGGGAGGATTGAACCATACTTTATAGAGTTTTTGAGACTGTTGGAAGAAAGCCAGTTTTTCTCCAGTTACGCACGACAGCGTTTCGTGAAGATAGGCTACAAAATTGTCAGCGGCTTCCCATTCATTTCTTCCGGCCATTCGCCCGCCTTGGGAGGGGGGCAAGAAGGGCAAGTTCAATCACTCCAGGGCAAGCGTCAGAATCGAGCTTACGATATTTACCAGCCTTCCACTGTGAGATAAAAACTCGTCCCGATACACCGAGCACACGTCGAGCGTGGGCATCAACGATGGTTGCCATCTCACGGCGGGTGACCACTTTTGCGCCGGACGTTGTGACTTTTTTTGTGCTCACTGGCATGTCTTGGTCGTTACCTCTTTTGGCGAGAAGAATGAACTACTCGATCCGTTCTGTCAATTCTAAACTTGGGTTCGTCGCTTGTAATCTTCCGATGGTAATAGTTACGTAATGTTGCAAAATATTTCATCCATTTTGGGAAGCGCTATTGCCCATGGCTTTTAGGATGAGTGCCCTGTCTATGCGGGTTGCCGGAGAGGTGGCCTTTGGCAGCAGGGTGCAAAGTTCTTCTACGCTCCAAGCGTGATCTGACAAACCAGACTCCATAGCGGGTGTCACGCGGAGAGTCTGATGCACACGGCAGAAATTGTAGTACATAAACCAGAGCGCCACAGCCGTGGTTCTCGATCTTCTTGGAGAAAGCATTCGTCAGGCGAGTAAATCGCCGAATGCTCATCCTCATCGAAAGGTTCTGACGCTCCAAAATCATACTGACCCACTACCAAAGTCTCTCGAAGCCTGGAAGCCCGCCGCGCCGCTGCTATAATCAAGAATTGCGCTCATGTCTACGAAACGCCTGATTCGTTCCACCACAGTTTTGTCCATCCGCCGCAACGGCAGCGTGGTGCTGGCCGGTGACGGACAGGTCACGCTCGGCGAGTCCGTCATCAAGCACTCGGCCAAAAAAATCCGCCGCCTGTACAACGACAAGATTCTCGCCGGATTCGCCGGTTCCACGGCCGACGCCTTCACCCTGTTCAGCCGCTTCGAATCCAAGCTCGAGCAGTACCACGGCAACCTGGGACGCGGCGCCGTCGAACTCGCCAAAGATTGGCGCACCGATAAATACCTGCGCCACCTGGAAGCGCTGCTGCTGGTAAGCGATAAAGAAGCCACGTTTCTGCTCAGCGGCCAAGGCGATGTGATCGAGCCCGACGGCGGCGTGGCCGCCATCGGCAGCGGAGGCCCCTACGCCCAGGCGGCGGCGCAAGCTCTGGCGCAACACACCCAGCTCACCGCCCGCCAGATTGCCGAAGAAGCCATGAAGATTGCGGGCAGGATGTGCATCTATACCAATGATGTGGTGACCATCGAGGAATTGTAGAAACGTCTGACGACTGACTTATGGCTATTTATCTACCCAGCAGCGCCGAAGAAGAGCAACTCGCCCTCGACGAACTGACTCCCCGCGAGATCGTGGTCGAGCTCGACAAACACGTCATTGGGCAAAAGGACGCCAAGCGCGCGGTCGCCATCGCCCTGCGCAACCGCACCCGCCGCCAAAAACTAACTCCCGAGCTCGCCGAAGAAATCATCCCCAAAAACATAATCATGATAGGGCCGACGGGGGTGGGGAAGACGGAGATTGCGAGGCGGCTGGCGAAGCTGGCGAATTCTCCGTTTCTGAAGGTGGAAGCCTCGAAGTTTACCGAGGTGGGATATGTAGGGCGGGATGTGGAGTCGATGGTGCGCGATCTGGTGGAGATTGCCATCGACAACGTGAGGGAAGAGAAGCTGGAGGATGTTTCCGACAAGGCGGAGTTGAATGCGGAGGAGCGGTTGCTGGATATTCTGCTGCCACCGTCACCGCCGACGCGGCCGGCGGAGCCGACGACCACGGGGGGAGTGGTGATCGACGGCAATACGGCGCTGGCGGAATCATCTTCGCGGACCCGGGAAAAATTGCGGCAGCAGCTGCGCGAGGGCAAGCTCGACGAGCGCCAGGTTGAGATCGAGGTGCGGGAGCGGAATTTTCCATCCTTCGAAATCATGACCAACCAGGGCGTTGAAGAGATGGATATCAACATCAAGGACATGCTGCCGAACATTTTCGGGGCGCGCACCAAGAAGCGGAAGATGAAGGTGAACGAGGCCTTCGAATATCTGATCCAGGAAGAAGAGCAGCGGCTGATCGACATGGATCAGGTTACGCGCATGGCCATCGATCGCGTGGAAAACGCCGGCATTGTTTTTCTGGATGAGATCGACAAGATCGCGGGGCGCGAAGGCGGGCATGGTCCGGATGTTTCAAGGGAGGGCGTGCAGCGCGACATTCTACCGATTGTCGAAGGAACTACGGTGAACACCCGCTACGGGATGGTGCGGACGGATCATATTTTGTTTATCGCGGCGGGGGCGTTTCACGTTTCGAAGCCGAGCGATCTGATTCCGGAGCTGCAGGGGAGATTTCCGATCCGGGTGGAGCTGCAGTCGCTGACCATGGAAGATTTTGTGCGGATCCTGACGGAGCCGAAGTCTTCATTGGTGAAGCAGTACACGGCGCTGCTTGAGACCGAGGGAGTGAAGCTGGAATTTACGCCGGAGGCGCTGTCGGAGATTGCGCACTTTGCGTTTCGGGTGAATGAGAGCACGGAGAATATTGGAGCGCGGCGGCTGCATACCATCATGGAGCGGGTGCTGGATGAGCTGAGCTTCGATGCCCCGGAGAAAAAGGGCGATCATGTAATTATTGACGCCGATTATGTGCGGAAGATGCTGACTGATATTGTGAAGGATCAAGATTTGTCGAGATATATTTTGTAAGGGCTTACACAAACTGGACCCTGGGGAAAACCAAGCGGGCGGGTCGCCCGCTTCCACACGGTTCAACTCGGGTTTCGGGAAAACCAAGCGGGCGGGTCGCCCGCTTCCACACGGTTCAACTCGGGTTTCGCGAAAACCAAGCGGGCGAGTCGCCCGCTTCCACACGATCCACCTTCCACACTGCCCCATCTATAGCAGCGGGGGTCGATTCCCGATTTGAATTTGATTATGGATATTTACGCGGGCGGGACGTCGTGCCCACACGAGGTAGTGGTAGTTTCTCTTGTGCAGAGGAAGTATGAGTATCGGCGATATCTGCCCCACTATCAGAAGGACAACCGCATTCTATTTATCACCTACTCAACCTGGCATCGTTGGGTATTACCGGAGGCAGCCAGGGATCTGGCTTTGGAGTCCTGCTTACGGGCGAATGGGAGAAGGTATTCGCTGTACGCTGCTGTGGCAATGCCGGACCATGTGCATCTGATCTGCCTGCCGATGATGGATGACAATGGCGCCGTTTCAATTCCGGAGATTACACACACCATCAAAGGTGAGTCAGCTCACCGGATCAATAAAGCTCTGGGCAGAGCCGGTCGGGTTTGGCAGGATGAACCTTTTGATCATGTGCTTCGTGGGGATGAGAGTTTGAGGAAGAAAGCTTTGTATGTTTTGGAGAATCCTGTAAGGGCTGGATTGGTGAAGAGTGCAAGTGAGTACCGATGGTTGTGGTGGGATGAGAAGCTGATTCAGTCTGCGGGGTAAAACCAAGCGGGCGGGTCGCCCGCTTCCACACGGGTCAACTGGGGTTCTGCGAAAACCAAGCGGGCGGGTCGCCCGCTTCCACACGGGTCAACTGGGGTTCTGCGAAAACCAAGCGGGCGGGGTCGCCCGCTTCCACACGGTCAACTGGGTTCTGCGAAAACCAAGCGGGCGGGTCGCCCGCTTCCACACGGGTCAACTGGGGTTCTGCGAAAACCAAGCGGGCGGGGTCGCCCGCTTCCACACGGTCTGTCTTCCCAATGATGTACTCTGTCTTTCTGCGATGAAGATCGGATGGGGACAGGGGTTGCTGGCGCTGATTGTGTGTATGGGGCTGAGCGGGTGCGCTGCGATTGGGCCGCCGCTGCCGCCTTCTCTCGAATTGCCAAAACCGCCTTCGGATTTGCACGCGGCGCGAAAGGGCGACAAGGTTCGGCTGACGTGGACCGTTCCGCAGCGGACAACGGACCGGCAGCGGGTGCGCTATTTGGGAGATACGCGCATTTGCCGAAGCCTGGACACGGCGATTAAGCAATGTGAAACGCCGGTGGGCGAAGCCGCTCCACCGGCCGATTTCGCCAGCGGCCAGAAGGCTTCCGCGAAAAAACTCAGCGCAACCTTCACCGACACTTTGCCTTCGCAGATCGAACAGGAACACGCTACCGGTTTTGCAGCCTACGCCGTCGAAGCGCTGAATAAGGCGGGTCGAGGGGCGGGGCTTTCGAACCAGGTGCATGTGGCGCTGGTTCCGACGCTGCCTCCGTTCGGCGATTTCTCCGCGAAAGTTGTTTCTGATGGGGTTTTGCTCTCGTGGCGGTGCCAGTCTGTGCCCGGGGCGAAAAGAGAACACGTCAGACATTTATTCCGCATTTACCGGCGGCAGGAGGGAAGCAGGAACGAAACCAAGATTGCCGAGCCGGACGCGCCTTGCATTGATGGGTTGCATCCGGGTGAGGCGTTCGCCGATCTTCCGGCCGAGAAACAAAGCGATTTCACGGCTTCATTTCTGGATCAGACTTTTGAATGGGAGCAGACATATTCTTATCGGGGCACGGTGGTGAGCGTGCTTGCGATGCCGGGAAAGCCAGTGGTTGAAGTGGAGGGCGACGACACGCCGGAAGTGAAAGTGTTCGCGCACGATATTTTTCCGCCCGCTACGCCTGCGGGATTGCAAGCCGTGTATTCCGGTCCGGGGCAGGAGCCGTTTATCGATTTGATCTGGGCTCCGGTGACCGCCGCCGATCTTGCGGGGTACAACGTTTATCGTCACGAAAGCGGCGGGGCTGCGGTGAAGCTGAATGCTGAACCGGTGAAGACGCCGGCGTTCCGCGACAGGAACGTGACAGCGGGGAAGAGATATTTTTATTCGGTGTCGGCGGTGGATTTGCGGGGGAATGAGAGTCCGCGGTCGGAAGAGGCCAGTGAGAGGGTGCCGTAACCCTTCTGCTGCGGAGATGGAAACTCCCTTTCGAGCCGGTGCGGTGGGCACCGGTGCACGAGATCCTTCGACTGCGCGGACCGGTTCGCTGGGCTCACCGGTCGGCTTCGCTCAGGATGACAAATCGGGGTGGGCTCGGCGAGCTTCGAGGGGCGAATTCCTATGGGCGCTTGAGGGCGCGCACGCGGGTATGGGGTCCTTCGACTGCGCGGACCGGTTCGCTGGGCTCACCGGTCGGCTTCGCTCAGGATGACAAATCGGGGTGGGCTCGTTGAGCTTTGAGGGGCGAATTCCTATGGGGGGCTTGAGGGCGCGCACGCGGGTATGGGGTCCTTCGACTGCGCGGACCGGTTCGCTGGGCTCACCGGTCGGCTTCGCTCAGGATGACAAATCGGGGTGGGGGCTCGGCGAGCTTCGAGGGGCGAATTCCTATGGGGGGCTTGAGGGCGCGCACGCGGGTATGGGGTCCTTCGACTGCGCGGACGGGTTCGCTTCGCTCGCCGGTCCGCTTCGCTCAGGATGACAAATCGGGGTGGGCTCGTTGAGCTTCGAGGGGCGAATTCCTATGGGGGGCTTGGGGACGCGCACGCGGGTATGGGGTCCTTCGACTGCGCGGACCGGTTCGCTGGGCTCACCGGTCGGCTTCGCTCAGGATGACAAATCGGGGGTGGGCTCGTTGAGCTTTGAGGGGCGAATTCCTATGGGGGGCTTGAGGGCGCGCACGCGGGTATGGGGTCCTTCGACTGCGCGGACCGGTTCGCTGGGCTCACCGGTCGGCTTCGCTCAGGATGACAAATCGGGGGTGGGCTCGTTGAGCTTTGAGGGGCGAATTCCTATGGGGGGCTTGAGGGCGCGCACGCGGGTATGGGGTCCTTCGACTGCGCGGACCGGTTCGCTGGGCTCACCGGTCGGCTGCGCTCAGGATGACAGGGCGGGGTGGGCAACGACTATTTCTTGGCGAATTCGCTGCGATGGCGGCTGTAGAAGATGTAGATGAGCAAGCCGAGGGTGAGCCAGACTACAAAGCGGACCCAGGTG
Organism: uncultured Acidobacteriota bacterium; assembly: GCA_963756015.1. GTDB lineage: Bacteria > Acidobacteriota > Terriglobia > Terriglobales > Acidobacteriaceae > Sulfotelmatobacter. The sequence goes on along the minus strand of CAVWMB010000006.1, from coordinate 2,467,408 downwards.
ATGACGGTGAGTCCGGTCATGAGGCCGCCACAGAGAATGACCGAGATCAGCGGGAACCAGGGGACAAACGGGACTCGGAAGGCGCGCTTGCGATCAGGTTGTTTGCGGCGCAGGATGATGACCGCCAGCGAAACCAGAACAAAGGCGAAGAGCGTGCCGATGTTTGCGAGGTCCGCGGCATCGCCAATGTCAACGAGGCCTGCGGGAATTCCAACGGCGAAGCAGGCGATCCAAGTGGACCAGTGCGGCGTCTTATATTTCGGGTGCACCGCGGAGAACAGCTTTGGCAGTAAGCCATCGCGGGACATGGCGTACCAGATGCGCGCCTGGCCGTATTGAAACACGAGTAAAGAAGAGATCATGCCGGTGAGCGCTCCGATCACAATGACCGAGCGAAAGAGCGGATGCACACCCAGATACTTCATGGCGTAGGCCACGGGCGCTTCGGCGGCCGGACCGGAGACGAAGGTGGTGTATTTCATCATGCCGAGCAGGACGACGGCAACGCCGACATAGAGCACGGTGCAGACTATCAGCGACATGATGATGCCGAAGGGCAAATCTTTTTGGGGATTGCACGATTCCTCGGCGGCGGTGGAAACGGAATCGAATCCGATGTAGGTGAAGAAAACGATAGCTCCGCCGGTAACGATTCCAGCGAAGCCAGAAGGCGCAAAGGGCTTCCAGTTCGCCGGCTTCACCAGCATTCCACCGACTACCAGAAAGGTGAGGATGGCGCCGATCTTGACCGCCACCATGATGTTATTGGTTTCCGCCGACTCCTTCACTCCGCGCACCAGCAGCAGCGTGAGAATGAAAACGATGAGGAAGCCGGGGAGATTGAAATAGGCGCCCGTCGACTGCCCACCGGCCCATACCGGACTGGAAAGTTTTTCCGGCAAGTTGAGGCCGAACACCGCCAGTTGGGCTTTTATATAACCGGCAAAGCCAACCGCGACGGCGACGTTCGAGACTACATATTCGAGGATGAGATCCCAGCCGATGATCCAGGCAAAAATTTCGCCGAGCGTGGCGTAGGAGTAGGTGTAGGCGCTGCCGGCGATGGGGATCATGGACGCGAGTTCGGCATAGCAGAGGCCGGCAAAGCTACAGGCGACGGCGACCAGTAAAAAAGAAATCGCAATCGAGGGGCCGGCGGGTGGGCGTCCGTGCATGAGCGCTCCCGCGGTGCTGCCGGTGCGCAGTAAATTCACGATGATGTCGAGCGCCTGCGCATGCAGGATGGAGGGGGCCTGGAAGTATTCGCCCGCTGCCGCCGTGCCGGTAAGGATGAAAATTCCCGAACCGATAATGGCGCCGATGCCGAGCGCCGTGAGCGACCAGGGGCCGAGGGTTTTCTGCAGGCGCTGCCCGGGGACCTCGGATTCTGCGATCAGCTTGTCGATCGACTTGCAGCAAAAAAGCTGATTGGTGGAGGTGCGGATGGTTTCGGCGGGTTCCGAGGATGGTTGGGACAAGTGGTGATTGTCTCCTGAGAAGCTTTTAGCTACTAGCTTTTAGCGAAACCATGAGCGTCGCTTCGCGAGGGAGCGGGCGAGCCGCCCGCTCCCACACGAGTTAGCGCTTGGACTGGCCGCGGGCCAGCTTTTTCACTTTGCGTTTTTTCGATCCGCGGGCGTAATCGCGGGGCTTCTTTGGTTTTTCTGTTTTAGCCTTCTTGCGAGCAGCGCGCTTCGACTTCTTGCGTTCTTCTTTGGTTAGGGTTGCTGTGTTTGCCATAATTGCTTTCCTGAAACTTTAATTTTGTAATTTGTAATCGGGTAATTTCGTAATTTTGAGGCCGCCAAATTGATCCGATTACAAAATTACCAGATCGGGTTCAGGCGCGCTCCAGTTGGGCGTACTTCTCCACTAATTTCTTCAAGCCGAAGCGAGGGAATTGTACCGTAATCTTGGCTTCTTCGCCTTCTCCTTCTCGCTGGTAGACGGTGCCTTCGCCGTATTTGGGGTGACGGACTTTCTGGCCGGGGCGGAATCCGCGCTTGCCGGAGGGTGGTTCGAGCGGAGTTTTGGGGAGGGTGAATTTTTTGCCGCGGCTGGCGAAAAACTCGGCGATGTTCTCGATCGAGTTGTAGGGCACGGCGGGAGTGGTAGTTTTTTGGCGGGTGGAATTTGGCTGGGCTCCGCGCTTCCAGGCGGCGCTTTGGTCTTCATCTTCGTAGGAGTAGTGGGTGGAGATGGGGTCGTCGCTGCGCGACCGAGCGGGCGAGTCGCCCGCTCCCACACCGGCCGTGCTGATGCCGGCTGAGCGGCGGCGGCCGAGTTCTTCGATTAACCGGAGCGGGACTTCTTCGAGGAAGCGCGAGGGGACGCTGGCTTCCGGCATGTCGGTGCCGTAGCGGCGGCGATAGACGGCGCGGGTGAGGATGAGCTGGTCCATGGCGCGGGTCATGCCGACATAGCAGAGGCGGCGTTCTTCTTCGACGTCGTCGGGCTGCAGCATGGTGCGGGAGTGGGGAAAAAGTCCTTCTTCGAGGCCGCTGAGAAAAACCAGAGGGAACTCGAGGCCCTTGGCGGCGTGCAGGCTCATGAGCGTGATTTGCGAGCGCTCGTCGTAATCGTCGGCGTCGCTGATGAGGGCGGCGTGATCGAGGAACTGGTCGAGAGTTTCGCCGCGATCGCGCGAGTCCATGGCGGCGTTGACCAGTTCGCGCAGGTTTTCGACGCGGGAAAAGGCTTCCGGAGTGTCTTCGGCTTCGAGGAGTTTGATGTAACCGGTGCGGTCGATCAGGAATTTCAGAATGTCGGCGGTGCTGACGGTGGGAGCGGGGAATGAGTTTGCGGCGGAATCCTGCGCGCTGCCGGCGAGCGCATCATTTTCAAAAACCGCGGGGGGCTTGTTTGCCGGGCCGCTGGCGGCAGGAATTTCTGCTTGCGCGTCTTCTTCTTCCGCGCCGTAGGCTCCGCCGAAATCGAAGGCAGTGTTTTCGAATTCGCTGGGATCGAAGGCGGCTGCGTTGTCGTCGGAGTCTTCTGCGCTGGCTGGCAGCATTTGTGCGGCTTCCGGCGGCTGAGCGGGCGAGTCGCCCGCTCCCACACGGTCGGCCGCTCCCACAGGGTCGCCCGCTCCCACACGGTCCGTAGTGTCGTCCAGATGCTCGACGAAGGTTCCGGAGAGCATGGCTTGGGCGTCAAGGATGAGTTGCTGGAAAGACTTCAGCGCGGAGAGGGCGCGCGGCGGGAGGAGTTGGCGGCGAATGGCTTCGCCTGCCGCTCCCCAGAGCGAGAGTCCGGTTTCGAGGGCGAGGCGCTCGAGGGTATCGATGGTGCTTTTGCCGATGCCGCGGGTGGGAGTGTTGATGACGCGGAGCAGCGAGATTGAGTCGTCGGGGTTCTGGATAACTTTGAGGTACGAGATCATGTCTTTGATCTCGGAGCGCTCGTAGAAGGAAAATCCGCCGACCACTTTGTACTTGAGACCGTAGCGGCGCATGGCCTCTTCAAAGAGTCGCGACTGGGAATTGGTGCGGTAGAGCACGGCGGCTCGCGGAGTTTCGTTGCGCGAGTTATCGGCACGACCGGCCTCGCGAAAATATTTTGCGATGTGATCGGCGGCGAAGAGAGCTTCATTTTCGCCGTCGGGGGCTTCGTAATAGCCGAGTTTGGCGCCGCCCTGGCGGGAGGTCCAAAGATTTTTTCCCTTGCGGCGCAGGTTGTTGGCGACGACGGAGGATGCGGCCTCCAGAATATTTTGGGTGGAGCGATAATTTTGTTCGAGGCGGATGATTTTGGCTTCGGGGAAATCCTGTTCGAACTCGAGAATGTTGCGGATGTCGGCGCCGCGCCAGGAGTAAATCGACTGATCTTCATCGCCCACGGCGCAGACGTTGTGGCGGGGGCCGGCGAGCATGCGCATGAGTTCGTACTGCGGACGATTGGTGTCCTGATATTCGTCGATCAGAAGATATTGGAAGCGCCGGTTGTAATACTCGCGCACGGGCGCGGCAGTTTTCAGCAGGCGGGTGGCTTCGAGTAGAAGGTCGTCGAAGTCGAGGGCGTTGGCTTTGCGAAGTTCTTTGCGATATTCCTCGAAGAGGTGCGCGATTTTCTCGGTTTTGGGATCGGCCGATTGCAGGTAAAGTTCCTGCGGATCGAGCATGTGATTCTTGGCCCAGGAAATGCGCGAAAGGACGGTGCGGGCGGTGAGTTGTTTGTCATCGAGGCCGAGGCGCTTCATGACGCCTTTGACCACGGATTGCATATCGCTCTCGTCGTAGATGACGAATTTCTTAGTGTGGCCGATGGGCGGCTGGCCGGGCGTGGCGGAGGGGATCTGCAGGGCTTCGATGTCGCGGCGAAGAACCCGCACGCAGAAAGAATGGAAGGTGGAGATGACGGGCTTGGCGATGCTGAGTCCGCCCACAAGTTTTTCGACGCGCTCGGCCATCTCGGCGGCGGCCTTGTTGGTGAAGGTCATGGCCAGGATGGATTCGGGCATGACTCCCAGGCGTTCGATGAGGTAGGCGATGCGGTAGGTGATGACGCGGGTTTTGCCGCTGCCAGCGCCGGCGAGGATGAGCACCGGGCCCTCGGTGGTTTCGACGGCTGCGCGCTGCTGCGGGTTGAGTTGATCGAGAAATGACAATGCGGGAGTGGCTCCGGGGTTGATGAGTTAATTTTACAGGATGCGAAGGTCGGTTCTATTGGCGAAGGGAAGAGAGGTAGGTGTGAGCCATTGTGCCGTCCCTTACGGGACTCGGTTGTCCTTCAAACATCTCACCCGGCACTGCCGTGCCGGGCTTTCACATCGTGTGCCTTCGGCACTGGATCGCAGCCGGGGGCGGAAGCAGAGTCCCCCTGAGTGTCTCTGAACTTCTCCGGAGAGTTCGGTGATGGATACACCAGGAAATCCACAACGCGCAGCGCGGGTGGACGGTACATTTGGCCGCCAACGAGGCTCGGAAGAGCTAGTTCGCTTTGTGCTCAGCGTTTAGGTAGTTGTCCAGGGGAAGTTCGAAGTACATCAGTTCGGTTCCCTTCGCGTCGTTGACGCCGGTTACGTAGATGCGGGCGCCGGCCAACGGGGCGGAAATATCTTCGACGTCAAAAAAAAGAAATCCGGATTGCGTGGTGTGCGGTTCGACGGCTTTGGCGGCGAACTGCGAGGATTCGATCTCGTCTTTTACTTTCTGGCTGACCGTGCCTTTCACGGTTTTGTGCGGGATGGGAAAGGGGATGGCGGGATCGGTGCTGGCGCGAGGGTTGTTGATGCGGCGGTAGATGTCATCGGGAGAGGATGGGGTCAGCTTGGAGCGGTTGGCGGTGGTGAGCGTGACCTGCATGTTGGCGACGGAGATGGGCTGAGAGCCGTCATTGGTGACGACGAAAAAGATGGGCAGGAAACCGTGCTGGTGAAAGTTGACGGAAAATATTTTCGCTTTGTCGGCGGTGTCGTAGGGATCGGCGGCGATGGCGACTTTTTCGTCGGAGTGATTGTCGTGCGCGGGATAGGAGGCTGCGGGCTGGGCGACGGGCTTAATAAAACTTTTGGCCGCGAGGCCGAGCGAAAAGGCTAGGACGAGGAAGAGCAGCGGAAGAATTCGACGGAACATAATTTTAAATCCAGAGTTCAAAATCGTTGTGGCTTCGATTATAGAGGCACAGGCGGCAGCCATTGAAGGACAGAGTTTGTTTAGAATGGCTGCACTTGATCTCTTCCTTCTACAACCTTGTTTACAGCGCGGCGCTGGCGGTGGCGATGCTGGTCAGCCTGCCTTACTGGCTGTTTCAAATGGCGCTGCGGGGGAAATACCGCAAGGGCTCCGTCGAGAGGATGGGCCGCGTGCCGGCGCGCTGGCGTTTGCCGGGAGTTGAAGGGACGGTGATTTGGGTGCATGCGGTTTCGGTAGGCGAAGTGCTGGCGGTGGCGGGCCTGGCAGAAGAACTGGGACGCAGCACGCCAGGGGTGAGAATTTTTGTTTCGACGACCACCGATACGGGGCAGGAGTTGGCGCGAAAAAAATTCGGCGAGGGAAACGTATTTTATTTTCCCATGGATTTTGCGTTCGCAATCCGCCCGTACCTGCGGGCTCTGCGGCCGAAGCTGGTGGTGATTGCCGAGACTGAGTTCTGGCCGAACTTTATGCGGCTGGCGCACGGGAGCGGCGCGAAGATAGCGGTGGTGAATGCGCGGATTTCGGACCGCTCCTGGCCTCGCTACCGGCGATTTCGCGGATTGCTTCGCAGAGTGCTGGCCAACGTGGATTTATTTTTGGCGCAGACCGGCACAGATGCTGAGCGGTTGCAAGATATTGGGGCGAGAGCGGAGCGAGTGCGGGTGACGGGAAACTTGAAATTTGACATTCCTGTGCCGGCGCCGCCGGCGATGGTCGAGAGCTTGCGGAAGTCGATTGCTGCGAGCGGGGGCGGACCGGTGCTGGTGTGCGGCAGCACGGTGGAGGGCGAAGAGCCGCTGCTGCTGAAAGCGTTTGAGAATTTGCTGGTGCCGCATCCGCGGGCGGTAATGGTGCTGGCGCCGCGGCATCCGGAGCGGGTTGCCGCGGTGGTTCGTGTGCTGGAAAAAATGTCGATTCGTTTCTTCCGGCGGTCGCAGTGGAGCGGCGAGCCGTTGAATGGCGGAGTGCTGCTGCTGGATACAATTGGCGAACTGGCGGCGCTGTATGCGGTGGCCGACATTGCGTTTGTGGGCGGCAGCCTGGTGCCGCGCGGGGGACACAACATTATTGAGCCGGCGCAACAGGGGGTGGCGATTGTGGTGGGCAATCACACCGAGAACTTCCGCGACATCGTGAGCTTGTTTCAGAGCCGCGATGCGGTGCGCGTGGTTGGTCCCGCGGAATTGCCGCTGGTACTGATGGAGTTGATTGCCAACGAACGGGAGCGGCGAGCGCTGGGGCAACGGGCCGCCGAGGCCATGCGGTCGCAAATTGGAGCTACGGCGCGCACGGCTGAAGAACTGCGGCGGTTGCTGGTAGCGCCATGAAGTTCACCGGGCTTTCGGCGATTTACGGCGGTGTGACCGGGGCGCGCAATGCGCTCTATGAGCGGGGATGGTTGCGATCGCGGCGGTTGCAGGGACCGGTGATCAGCGTGGGAAATGTTTCGACGGGAGGGTCGGGGAAAACTCCATTTGTGATTCTGCTGGGCGAATTGGTGAAGGCGCGCGGAGTGCGGTTCGATGTGCTGTCGCGCGGATATGGGCGCAAGACTCGCGGAGTATTGCTGGTAGAGCCGGGCGGGCTGCCACGGGATTTCGGCGATGAGCCTTTGCTGATGGCGCGGCGGTTGCAGGTCCCGGTGGTGGTTGGGGAAGATCGTTATGAGGCGGGGAGATTTGCCGAGGCACGATTTGGTCCGCAACTGCACTTGCTGGACGATGGCTTTCAGCATCGGGGACTGGGGCGCGACTTCGATATTGTGCTGGTGACGCCGGAGGATGCGCGCGATCGTTTGCTGCCGGCGGGGCGGCTGCGAGAGCCGTTAGCCGGGTTGCGGCGAGCGGACGCGGTGGTGCTGGCGAGCGGAGCGGGGCAAGATTCGTTTCCGGTTGAGGGTAAGCGAGTGTGGCGAGTGCGGCGAGGGATTGTGGCGGAACATGCCGGGCAAACGATACCATCACGGCCGGTGGCGTTCTGCGGCATTGCGCAACCGCAGAATTTTCTGCTGCAATTGCGCGCGGCGGGCATTGATCCGGTGGCAGAGGCGTTTTTTCGCGATCATCATGCCTACACAGAAAAAGATGTGCGCGATCTGTTGGAGCTGCGGCAGCGGAGCGAGGCGGGAGGCTTTGTCACTACCGAAAAAGATGCGGTGAACCTGGGCGGATATTTTGAGGCGCTGGCGCCGCTGGCGGTGGTTCCGGTGAAAATGGAATTGGCCGACGCAGCTAACGTTGTGGATACCATGCTGCGAGTGATCGAAGAGCGGCGCGGCGGCTCGTGAGAAAATGGCGCGGGCGGAGAAGGAAGCGGGCGAACGCGCGGTTGGCGCGCCGCAAAGGGCGCGGGTTCGGAACGGCAATCAGACCCTGATGACCAAACATCTCAAGGAAGTGGAGCGGCTGCGGAAGATTATCGAAGCCTTCCCCAAGGTCACCATCACCGTGTTGGGTGATCTGGTGGCGGACGAGTTCGTCTATGGAGAAATCTCGCGCGTGTCGCGCGAGGCGCCGGTGCTGATCTTGAAGCATCGCGAGCGTACGGTGGTGCCGGGAGGCGGGGCCAACGCGGTGAATAATCTGGCGGAGCTGGGAGTGAATGTGCTTCCGGTGGGAGCGATTGGGGATGACGAGCCGGGACGGCTGCTGCTGAAGTTTTTCCGGCACAAGCGCATTCCGGTGAGCGGTGTGTTGAAAGACAAAAGCTATACGACGGTGACCAAGACGCGGATTCTTGCGGGCATGACGCACAACACGCGACAGCAGGTGGTGCGCGTGGATCGCGAGCCGGAGAGCGCTCCCAACCGGCATTTGACGCGCGAACTGTTTCTGGCGGCGCGGGAATATTTGCGGGCTTCGGACGCGCTGCTGGTTTCCGACTACGGGTACGGGTCGGCGACTCCGGCGATCGTGAACGCGCTGCGGCAGAGCGGGCGGCGGAGGGTGGTGAACGTGCCGCTGATTCTCGATTCGCGCTACCGCTTGCTGGAATATTCCGGCGCGACGGCAGCGACGCCGAACGAGCCGGAAGTGGAGGCGGCGCTGGGAGTGCGCATCGGGCACGACTGGAAGAAGGTGACCGAGGCCGGGCAGCAAATTATGCAGCGGATGAAGTTGCAGTCGCTGCTGATCACGCGCGGGCGCGACGGCATGGTTGCGTTCGATCAAAGCCATGCGGCGGTGGACATTCCGATTTTCGGCTCGGACCAGGTGGCGGACGTGACCGGAGCCGGCGACACTGTGATCGCGGCTTTCAGCGCGGCGCTGGCGGCGGGAGCGAGCACGGAAGAAGCGGCGCAGGTGGCGAACTATGCGGGCGGAATTGTGGTGATGAAGCGAGGTACGGCTACGGTTTCGCGGGAGGAATTGTTGCGGGCGATGGAGCAGGCTCCGCCGATGACCCGGGATCACTAGAGTTCGGCGGCCCTGTGGTTCCGTACTACTTACGAAATGGGAAATGGAAAAATTTTGGGGCGCGGTGAATTGCGCGAGCGCGTGGAGCAATGGCGGCGCGCGGGCGAGCGCATTGTGCTGGCCAATGGCAATTTCGATCTGCTGCATGTGGGGCACGTGCGCTATCTGCGGGGCGCGAAGGAATTGGGCGGCAAGCTGGTGGTGGCGGTCAATTCCGACGAATCGGTGCGGGCGCTGAAGGGCGAGGGGCGTCCGGTGATGCCGGCGGAGGAGCGCGCGGAAATTATTGCGGCGCTTGCCGACGTGGATGCGGTGGTAATTTTTCCTGAGCTGGATGTCCGCGCTTTGATTCGCGAGCTTCGTCCGGACATTCAGGCCAAAGGAACGGACTACACCATTGATTCGGTTCCGGAGCGCGATGTGGTGGCCGAATGCGGCGGGCGGGTTGCGATTGTGGGAGATGCGAAGCGGCACTCGACCAGCGAGATGATTCGGGAACGGCTGGCGCCGAGGCACTCGTGAGGGTCGAGTCAGAGGGTGTGGGTGCGACGGGTTTCGAGGCAGAGCGTCTCGATATTGCCGGGGATGGAAAGGCGGACAGAAAAATCGGGCGGCTGCTGATTGTCCGCCTCAGCGCGATGGGGGACGTGATCCATACGCTGCCGGCGGTTCAGGCCCTGCGGGCCTCGTTTCCGGGAGCGCACATCGGCTGGCTGATTGAGGAGCGCTGGGCCGAACTGCTGTCGGCGCCAGGCGCGGCGCGGCGGGGAGAGCGGTCGCCGCTGCGGCCGCTGGTCGATGAGGTCCACACCGTCAATTTGAAGAGTTGGGGGAAGTCTCCGCTTGCGCTTTCGACTTTGCAGCGCGTGGTTACGGTGTGGAACGACGTGCGTGCGACTCGCTACGATGTTGCGGTGGATTTGCAGGGGGCGATACGGTCGGCGGCGCTGGCGCGGTGGTCAGGGGCTGCGGTTGTGTGTGGTGCGGCGGAGCCGCGAGAGTCTCCCGCAAGTTTGTGGTATACGCGGAAGGTGATAACGCAGGGCCGGCACGTGATCGAGCAGAATTTGTCAGTGGCCGAGGCAGTGATTGGGCATCGGGTAAAGGTGCCACCGGTAGAGTTTCCCCGCGATGCGCGGGCTGAGGCGCGGATTGAGCTGGAGCTTGCACAGGGTGGGGGTCACGATTTTGCCATTCTGAATCCAGGGGCGGGATGGGGGGCGAAGCGCTGGCCGGCGGAGCGCTACGGAGAAGTGGCGCGCGGGCTGGCGGAGCTGGGTCTGCGGTCGATCCTGAATTATGGTCCGGGCGAAGAAGAGTTGGTGCGAGCGGCGGAGGCGGCAAGCGGAGGGACGGCGCGGGCGATGCGTTGCACGATCACGGAACTGATTGGGCTGACGCGGCGGGCGCGGCTTTTTATTGGCGGCGATACGGGGCCGCTGCATCTGGCGGCGGCGCTGCGGATTCCGGTGGTGGGGATTCATGGGCCGACCGATCCGGCGCGCAACGGGCCTTATGGGACGCGAAGCCTGGTGCTGCGCAGCGCGGAGAGCGTTACCACGCACGCGCGGCGCAGCGAGACCGATGAGGGGATGTTGGGAATTGGAAGTGATGAAGTGGTGGCGGCAGCCCAGAAATTGTTGGGCGTCTCCCTCAGTGGCTAAAGCCGCAATTCTTGTTCGGGACATCTGCGGCGCGGCTGAAGCCGCGCCCCTTCGAAGCTAATGGCACGCGGCCCTGAAGGGCCGCTCTTTCACATGGCGGAGTGGGCAGAAATCGCGCGGCGGATTCGGGTGCCGATGGGGTTTGTTTTTGCCGTGTTTTATTTCTGGCTGGCGCGGCCGAGCTGGCGATCGATGGCGCTGGGTGCGATTGCGATTGTGCCGGGGCTGGTGATTCGGGCGCTGGCTTCAGGACATGTGCGCAAGAATGAGGCGCTGGCGACCTCGGGTCCTTATGCTTACACGCGCAATCCGCTGTATCTGGGATCATTGTTGATGGGGGTGGGATTTGTGGTGGCGGCGCGCGTTTGGTGGGTGGGGGTGGCGCTGGTGGGGATGTTCCTGGCGATTTATGTTCCTGTGATTCGCGGCGAAGAAGAGTTTTTGCGGGAGAAGTTTCCGGAGTTTGAGGAGTATGCGCGGCGAGTGCCAAGAATGTTGCCGCGGTTTACAGGGGCGGAGCATGGGTCGGGTGAATTTTCGTGGGAATTGTATTTGAAGCATCGGGAGTGGAACGCACTGGTGGGGGCGGTGGCGGTGATGGTGGGGCTGGCGGCGAAGATGATGCTATTCGGAGTGAGGTAGTTTGAAGGCAGTGAATGGAGACGCCTTGCGGGGCCGGTGGCGATGCGGGCCGGCAAGGGGTCCTTCGACTGCGGGAGTGCTTCGCGTTCGCGAAGGACTGCCTTCGCTCAGGATGACAGGGCATAGAGGATTACTTCTGGGCGACCAGTTCTCTTGGGCAAGTTAGCGGCGCGACGGTCGGCCACCCGTTTTTTCGGAGTGAGGTAGTTCGAAGGCGGCGAATGGAGACGCCTTGCGGGGCCGGTGGCGATGCGGGACGGCAGGGGGTCCTTCGACTGCGGGAGTGCTTCGCGTTCGCGAAGCACTGCCTTCGCTCAGGATGACAGGGCATAGACGATTGCTTCTGGGCGACCAGTTCTCTTGGGCAAGTTAGCGGCGCGACGGTCGGCCACCCGTTTTTTCGGAGTGAGGTAGTTTGAAGGCGGTGAATGGAGACGCCTTGCGGGGCCGGTGGCGATGCGGGCCGGCAAGGGGTCCTTCGACTGCGGGAGTGCTTCGCGTTCGCGAAGCACTGCCTTCGCTCAGGATGACAGGGCATAGAAGAAGGACTGCCTTCGCTCAGGATGACAGGGGATAGACGAAGCACTGGCTTCGCTCAGGATTACAGGGGATAGACGAAGCACTGCCTTCGCTCAGGATTACAGGGCGTAGAGGATTACTTCTGGGCCACCAGTTCTCTTGCGCGACTCAGTTCTGGCCTGGTGGAGCTTGAGCCGTCGCAGACTTTCAGCAGCAGCGCGTAGTACTCGTTCGCGTCGTTATGTTTGCCGGCGGCTTCGGCGGCGCGGGCGGCGCCGTAGAGGCCGTTGAAGCGGTTGGGATTCAGTTTCAGGTCGGTCTGATATTCGGCAAGAGCTTGCTGCGGACGCTTGGCTTCGAGCAGCATATCGGCGAGCTGTTCTCGGGCGGGGATGCCTTCCGGCTCTTCGCCGAGTTTGTCGGCTTTATCGGCAAGAGCGCGCAGCGTCGCGACGGCTTTGTCGTTCTCGCCTTCGGCGTGCAGAATCCAGGCTTCGGCTTCCTGATAATCTTCGCCGACCGCCTCGGCGTAATCGGGTTTCTTTTCGGCGACGAATTCTTTGCGGATGGTTTCAATCTGCTCCAGGTCTTGGTGCGCCTGCTCGAGGTTGCCGCCGCGGGCCGAGCCGATGGCGCGCGCCCAGTAGGTGATCGATTGATCTCCGCGGAGCGAGCCGGGCACAACCTGCAGGGCGGCGGCGTCGGACCAGTGGCGGAGTTCGAGATCGTAGATGGCGGGGAATTTGGTGAGCGCGTTGGTTTCGGGATCGAAGTCGGCGCCATACATCGACTTCATCTTGGGCATGGTTTTGACTTCATCGATCACTTTGGCGGCATCGGCTTCGCGTCCGCTCTGGAGATAGGCATAGATAAGGAAATCCATGGCGTGGAACTGATGGCCTTCGCCGCCCATGCCCATGGCCGCGGTTTTACGGGAAGCGGCGATGGAGGCGAGGTTGGAGTTGATATCGTCCTGCCAGAGGCCGACCCGGGCGAAGATGTGGGAGGGCATGTGCAGGGCGTGGGGCGCGGCGGGCGCGATCTGGGCGTAGCGGCGGGCGGCGGGCAGGCCGAGTTCGGCCAGTTGCGGCTTGTCGTAGCTATGGATCAGGTAGTGGGCAACGCCGGGGTGGTCGGGCTCGGTGGCGAAAAGTTTTTCCAGAATTGCGGCCGCCTGTTTGCGGTTGGAGAAGGTTGTGTCGTCGTGGGGCTCGGAGGCGAGCAGAGAGAGCGCGTAGAAGACGGCGGCTTCGTGATCGTCAGGATAGCTTTCATAAACCTTCTTCATGGCTTCCGAGTAGGCGGTGGCGCGGGCTTCGTGGCCGAGTTGTTTCGAATTGCTATAGAAGGCCGAGATGGCGGCGATGTAGGCCTTTTCGCGCGGGGTGGTGGGGCCGTCGGTGGTCTTGGCCTGGTGAACTTCGTCGAGGCCTTCGGTGATGACCCGGGCGTCGGGACGATTCCAGAGCTGGTGCCAGAGGCTCATGGCGACCCCCCAATGGGCCATGGCGCAAGGGGAATCGCCGGCGGTGACCTGCCGAAATTCTTTTTCCGCCTCTTCGTACCAGAAAGAGTGCAGCAGTGCGACGCCGCGCTCGAAGGGCTTTTGCACGGCCGGAGCGCAGGAAACCGGGAAGACCACGGTGCCCAGTTGGGAGGTAGTCAAGTCTTCATGGTGCGGGTGGTTCTTGTCATCGTCGGCGAAAGTGGCAAGTACGAGAAGGGAACAAAATAGTAATAGGCACGCGACACGTTTCATAGGGGCTCCGCTGAGAAGTGAGTTTAGTCGCGTGGCGGGCGGGGGTCAACGAAGGGCAGTTTTGTGTCGGGCGGGAGCGCTTGCAGTGTAGCGGAGCGTACGGGGTTAGCACTTATAGGCGACACACGAATGTGTTGTGGCGTACGAAGCCGGTTTCTGCTACACTTCGCGGCAATCGGGCTGTCTGGTTATTTCGCCCCTGATTGCGCGCCTTTGTATTCCGGGTAAATAAAACCGGAGTGAAGACTTGCGATGAAATAATTTCAGCCGCCCGCTTAGGGAGTAGCCATGGATTTGCACCCTGGGCCGCAAGACCGTCGAACGCTTGAAGTTAATTTCGGTGAATTAGATCCCATCCGGCGCGTCCTCCACGAAAGTGAAGACTGGTATCGAGATCTCATTGAGCACAGCCAGGATTTGCTGTGCGTGCACGATCTTGAAGGGCGGTTGCTGTCGGTGAATCCGGCTGCCGCGCGGCTGCTGGGATACAGCATTGAACAGATGCTGCGGATACCGATGCAGGAGCATATTGCTCCGGAATTCCGCGACGACTTTGACGCGTACCTGGACCAGATCCAGCGCGACGGCCAGGCTCGCGGGGTGCTGGTGGTGCTTACCAGTTCGGGTGAGCGGCGAGTCTGTGAATACTCCAACATCCTGCGGCGGGAAGGGGTGGCGAAGGCGATGGTCAGCGGCACGGCCCGCGACGTCACCGAGCAAAAGCGGACCGAAAGGCGGCTACAGGAGGTCAGCGAAGGGTTACTTCACACGGTGAAGGAAAACGAACGCGCGATCCGGGAGTTGAAACTGTTCCGGACGTTAGTAGACCAAAGCAGTGATGCCATTGAAGTGGTGGAGCCGCAGACGCTCCGCTTTCTCGATGCCAATGAGAAAGCCTGCTCCGATCTGGGTTACAGCCGCGAAGAATTTCTGTCTCTGCGAGTTTTCGACATCGATCCCGCCGCAAATGAGTCGTCGGTGGCGAAAGTTACAGAAGGGCTGCAGAAATCGGGATCTCTCGTGGTGGAGAGCATTCACCGGCGAAAAGACGGATCGAGCTTCCCGGTGGAAGTGAGCATGAGGCTAGTGCAACTGGAGCGGGACTTTATTGTCACGGTTGTCCGCGACCTGACGGAACGCAAGCAAGCTGAGGCGCGGCTGCGGGTCAGCGAAGATCGATATCGAGCGCTCCACGATCGTTCCCCGGTGGGTATTTGCCGAGTCGAGAGCCGAAGCGGGCGATTGCTCGAAGTAAATCAGAAATATTGCGAACTGCTGGGGCGGACGGAACAAGACTTGTTGGAACGTGATTTTCAGAGCGTCTCGCATCCCGGCGATCTGCCGGAGAACCTTGAAAAGGTGCGGCAACTCCTGGAAGGCGAGGTGCGGCACTACAAAATGGAAAAGAGGTACATCCGCCCCGACGGCTCAATCCGCTGGGCGGAAGTCGAGGTTGGTGCAATGTGGCCTGAAGGAAGCGATCCGACCTGGCATATGGCCATTGTGCAGGACATTACGGAGGGCAAGCTGAGCCGGGAAGCCCTGCGGCGGAGCGAGGAGAATTACCGAAACTTTGTCGCGCAGAGTTCCGAAGGCATCTTCCGCGAGGAGATGGACGAACCAGTGTCGATCAAACTTCCGGAAGACGATCTGGTGCAACACATCCTCTACGATTCCTACATGGGGGAGTGCAACGATGCCATGGCTGGGATGTACGGTTTGACCTCGGGCGAGCAGTTGCGAGGCAAGCGTCTGGTCGAAATGGTGACGCCTGATGATCCTCGCAACATCGAACTCACCCGCGAGTACATCCGGTCCGGTTTTCGTTTGCTGGAACGGGAGTCTCACGAACTGGATGTTCATGGCAATCCCAAGGTGTTTCTCAACAGCATGATCGGCACGGTGGAGAACGGAATGCTGGTGCGAACCTGGGGGATTCAGCGGGATATCACGGAGAAAGTGAGATTGGAGGCGGCGCGGGTAAAGAGCGAGGAAGCGTTGCGCACGAGTGTGCGTGAACTGCGCGAAGTGACGGCGGAACTAGCGCTGGCGAAGGGAAAGTTGGCGGAAGAAAAACTTTATCTGGAAGAGGCCATCGATACCGAACTGGGCTTCGGGGAAATCGTGGGGCGGAGCAGCGCTTTGAAAGGAGTGATGGAAAAAGTGGCGAAGGTGGCTTCGAGCGATGCGACCGTGCTGTTGTTGGGAGAAACCGGAACGGGCAAGGAACTGGTGGCGCGCGCGGTTCACCGGCTGAGCAAACGGCGGGGAAAAAGCTTTATCAAGCTGAACTGCGCCGCCATTCCCTCGGGATTGCTGGAGAGTGAGTTGTTCGGGCATGAGAAAGGAGCCTTTACCGGGGCCGTGGCGAGAAAAATCGGGCGCCTGGAACTGGCCGACCAAGGCACGCTTTTTCTGGACGAGATTGGAGAGATCCCGCTGAGCCTGCAGCCCAAGCTGCTGCGGGTGCTGCAGGACCAGGAATTCGAGCGGCTGGGCAGCACGCAGACCCTGAAGGTCAATTTTCGGTTGCTGGCGGCGACCAACCGGGATCTAGTGCAGAGCGTGAAGGCGCGAGAGTTTCGCAGCGACTTGTACTACCGGCTGCACGTGTTTCCCATTCTAATACCGCCGTTGCGGGAACGGCGCGAGGACATTCGGCCGCTGATCGAGCATTTCGTGCGAAAGTTCGCGGCGCAAATGAAAAAATCCATCACCAGCATTCCATCGAAGGTCATGGAAATACTGGTCCGGTGCGAGTGGCCGGGGAATATTCGGGAGCTGGAAAACTTCATTGAGAGGTCGGTCATTCTTACTCCGGGTTCGGTTTTGCAGGCGCCGCTCTCCGAATTGCACGCAGGGAATGAAAAAAGCGAGGACCGCAATATGGATCGTCTTCGCAATAACGAGCGCGAACGAATTGTCCAGGTTCTGCGGGAGTGCCATGGGAAGCTGGGCGGGGCCGACGGAGCCGCGGCCCGGCTGGGTTTGAAGCGCACCACGCTGCAGTCAAAGCTGGACCATTTGGGCGTCAAGCCCGCCGGGTATCGAGTTTAAGTCCCGCGCGATGCGAGGGTGCCAGCTTAAAATCTGCACCAACCGGTCTGACAGAGAAGGAGAATGAGGGTATTCTTCCAGCATGACGCCACAATTCAAGCGAATCCTGGAAGCGGCGGTTTGGTTTGTTCTGGGCTTTGTGACTCACATGTTGCTGCTTCACTTTCACCACCATCCCGGCGCGGGTCTGTGAGACAGCGACGGCCGCGGGCGCGGGAGTGCGAATCCATACGACAAAAGGCACGAAAAAGCCCCTCGCTTGTGCGAGAGGCTTTTTCTGGGGGAGGGACTTGGGCGAAGCGCCCTTGGTCCCAAACGCGAGTAGATACCTGATTACTTCGGCTGCTGTTGCTGATCGGCGCTGGTTGCGGGCGCCGAAGAATTGCTGGAGAGCTGTTCCAGGTCATTCTTCAGCAGGCTGATTTCCAC
Source organism: uncultured Acidobacteriota bacterium (assembly GCA_963756015.1). Lineage (GTDB taxonomy): Bacteria > Acidobacteriota > Terriglobia > Terriglobales > Acidobacteriaceae > Sulfotelmatobacter. Next base: position 2,450,286 of record CAVWMB010000006.1, on the reverse strand, counting down.
GCGTCCGCCGCTCATGTGCTTGGATTTGGCTTCCTGATCCGCACCGGCGACCGGAGCGTTGCCCATGCCAACCAGGTAAATCCGGTAAACCGGAATTTCGTGGTTGAGCACCATGTAGCGAACCACGGACTCGGCCATTTTCTGCGAGTTCGAAATTGCGGTCTGGCCGCGGCCGGAAGAGAAACCCTGGACTTCGATGATGTAGCCTCGTTGTCCCTTCACGGTGTTGGCCATTTCATCGAGAGCATCCTTGGCGTTCTTGCTCAACATGGTCTGGCCGGGGCGGAAGCGGATTTCAGTCTGGTTGGAAGCTTTGTACTGGTCGATGTTGCTGACGACCGTTTCCACGGTCTGAATGCGGGTAGAAGCCTGTTGCGCGCTCTGCTGCGCCATGCTGGCCTTGTTGCCGGCGTCGATGGCGTGCTGATCGGCTTCATTGGCCTTGTCCGAGGCCATCTTGATGCCAGCCTGGGCGCGTTCGTCGGTGTCTTTGATGGCCTTGCCGTTGGCCGCGGTGAGATCGTCGAGTTCGTTGATGCGGTCGCGGATGGGCTCGGTCTGGCGCTTCACATAGTTCTTGCGGGCAAAGGGATTGACCCGTCCCCAGAAGCCTTCACGGCTGGGTGGTTGCAGGGGCTGTTTGCCGGTAGCCGTATCCGTCGATTGGGTATTTTGCGACGCGGCTGGCGGATTCGATTGATCCTGGGTAGACGAAGTCTGGGCGAAGGCTGGAAATGCCAGCACCGCGGCCAGGGGCAGAGTAGCTAGAATGCGGGTCTTCATAAAGGACTTCCTCCGGTTGGGGGAGCGTTCTTGGGGCTCCACTCCAGCACGCCAAAACGGGCGTGATGCGTGATTTAATTGCGTCCCCTAAAACAGTACGACGAAGCAAGCGATGGTCGCTTTGCCGATATGCGCTGACGCTGCGCATAGCTGAAAAACCGTAAAAACCGGCGCCTGAAACGGTGCGACGGCACCAGTCTCTAATACAGTTCGGATGCCAAACCTGGGTGCCAGGGTTGGAACGCTAAACTCTTGATATCCATAGACATTGTATCCCCTAGAGGGCGGGAACACTAGGCCTGGCGAGCGGGGGAGGGTAATTTTGGCGAACCTGATATAAAAAGTGCGTGTTTGAGGCGGGTGCGGGGCACGGTCTGGCTGGCGGTGTGGGCTGCAAGGTTTTAGCCAAAAGTCGGAAAGGCTGCACAAAGTTTGCAAAAAAGTCTTCTTTTTTGCCATGCGTTTTCTGAGCTTTACTTCTTTTCTTTCTTTCTTTCTTTCTTTCTTTGCTTTCTTTGCTGGCGGTGCCGGCGGTTGAGAAATTTGGTGTCGCATCAATTTCCGCCGCGATGTTTTTCGTATTGCTCAATGATGAAATGATCGGTCATGCCGGCGATGTAGTCGCAGACCACGCGGGGGATGGATTCGTGTTCCGCTTTTTCCTGGTACTGGTGGGGCAGGGCGGCAGGATGGGCTGTCCAAAAAGCGAACAGCGCGGTGACGATCTGTTCGGCATCGTCTTTTTCTTCGGCCAAAGAGGGACTGTAGTAGAGATTTTCGTAGAGGAACTGCTTGATCTGTTTGCGTTCCGCTTCCACCACGGGGCTGAAGGCGGCCAAGCGCTCGGGGTGGGAGCGGACATCGGCGAGAGTTTTGATTCCGGCCTGGGTGAGCCGCGACTGGGTGTTGGTGATCAGATCGCCGGCCAGGCGGTTGAATACGCCTTTGAGGGCTTCGTTGAATTTCAGTTTTTCGGGGGCCTGAGGATAGGTCTTTTCGACTTCAGGAAAGAAACGTTCGAAGGCGGGCACTCCAGCGCGAATCTGCGGGAGCGTAAGCAGATGAGCTTCGTAGCCGTCATCGAGGTCGGCGGTGTTGTAGCCGATTTCGTCGGTGAGGTCGACGAGCTGGGCTTCGAGTGGAGGCCGCAGATCGAGGAGATATTCAGCGAGTTCGGGATGGGTGGCCGCTGCGTAGTCGCGAGAGTGTTTGATGATGCCTTCGCGCACTTCGAAGGTGAGATTGAGGCCGGGAAAGGCGGCGTAGCGCTGTTCGAAGTCTTCCACGATGCGCAGGGCGTGCAGGTTGTGATCGAAGGACAAGCCGTGGGCGCGCATGGCGGCGTCGAGCGCCTTTTCGCCGGAGTGTCCAAAGGGCGGATGGCCGAGGTCATGCCCCAGCGCCAGCGCTTCGGCCAAGTCGATGTTCAGCGAGAGCGCGCCGGCGACGGTGCGCGTGATTTGCGCGACTTCGAGGGTGTGGGTAAGGCGGTTGCGGAAATGGTCGGAATAGCGGCGGGTAAAGACCTGGGTCTTATCTTCGAGGCGGCGAAAGGCGCGCGCGTGAATGACGCGGTCGCGGTCACGTTGAAAATCGTTGCGGTAGGGATGAGGAGGTTCAGGGAAGCGGCGGCCGCGGGAGTGTTCCACCTGCACCGCGTAGCCGGCGAGCATGAGGAGAGTTTAGCACCTCTAGTACCTGGTACCGCATCAGCCGCTGATGCCTTGCCGCAAGATCAGGCACATCTCATTGTTGGGTTCAAAGCCGAGGGACTGGTAAAGATTGCGACCATCGGCGCTGGCATGCAGCGTGACCTGGGCGAAGCCCTCAGCCTTGCACCAGGCAATCATTTTCTGCATGATGGCGCGGGCGATGCCGCGCCGGCGATAGGCAGGATCGGTATACACATTGAGAATGGTGGCGCGGCGGCACTGCTGATCATAAGGATGCGCGGGCCAAGGAGAGATGAGGACCGCGCCTCCGGCAACGGCGCGATTCTCGATGGTGGCCAGCCAGGCGCGAAACGATCCATCGGGCAAGGCTTTGGTTAAGTAGTCAGCCGAGAGGGATACCATTTGCGCCAAGGCAGGGGCGTCGCGGTACTCCATGGCTTCGTACATGGCACGCCGCTGGCGCAGGATTTCAGGGATATCGCTGGTAGTTGCCGCGCGGATGTCGAGATTAGGCAGAGGCAGTTTCGGCGGAGGCAGATTCGGCAGAGGCCGCTCTGATGGGGCGGACATGCGGGGAGTTTAACAAATCCACCTAAGCTGATCGCCGGTTACCGCTTTTCCGACTCTTCCTTGGCGATGCGGACTTTGGCGGCGTCGAGTTTCTTTTGCGTGGCGGCGTACAGGTCGCCGTCCACTTCCGGGCCGACGGTCTTGTTCCATTCCTCAACGGCGCGCTCCCAGTGCGCGGCGGCCAGCTTCAGGCGGCCGGTTTTCTGATAGAGATCGCCGAGATGATCCTGCACGGTTGGGTCGGAGCCCATGTGCAGAGAAGCTTTGTTCAGGCTATCTTCCGCCAGATCGTACTTGCCGAGTTTGAAATAAGCCCAGCCCAGGGAATCGAGATAGGCGCCGTTGGTGGGCTCCATGCTGACTGCCATCTTGATGTAGTTGAGCGACTCTTCGAGCTGGACGCCGCGATCGGCGTTCATATATCCCAGATAGTTGAGGGTGGCGGCGCTCTGCGGATTGATGGCCAGCACTTTTCTAAATTCGGTTTCGGCCTGGTCATATTTCTTTTCGCGCTCGTAGGTTGAGCCGCGCAAAAAGTAAACATATTCTTTGTCGTCGGGCTTGGTGGAAAGCTGTTCGGCTTTGTCAAGCGCCTCTTCGGCATCGCTCCAGCGTTTGAGGCGGGTGTTCATGATGCCCAGCCGGAGGTAAACGTCGCGATCCTCAGGCGTGCCTTTGAGCAGCGAACGCACGTCGGCGAGAGGTTTTTCCGGATCGCCGGTATCGGCGAGCTGAGCGTCGAGCACCATGCGCAACTCGCGATCGTTGGGCAGCTTTTCCGCGGCTTCCTTGGCGACGGCGGTCGCTTCCGGCCACTGCTTGGCTTCACGATAGGTATCGATCACGTTCTGATAAGCGGTGCGGGCGTTATCGTCGCCCAGCGGAATCATCTTGCGGAAGGCATCGACGGCGGCGGGATAGTTTTCCTGATCGCGATAAACCATGCCCAGGCGCTCGATGAAAATTCCGCGATTGTTGCGGTCGGCCTGGGAGTAGCTGTTGTCGGGCTTCTCGGTTTTCTTGAGCAGATCCTGCAAAATCTTTTCCGCTTCGTCGTAGCGTCCCTGAGCCTGATAAACCACGGCGATGTTGTAGGGAACCTCGAGAGCGTCAGGAACCATGGCTTGCGCCTTTTTCAAACTGTCGAGGGCATCGTCGTACTTGCCCTGGCGGCGGTAAATCTCGGAGATGCGGAGATAGGTTTGCGCGTCTTCGGGATTGGCGTCGGCGATGACTTTGTATTGGTCGAGAGCCTTATCGATCTGGCCATCGTTTAAAAGATTTTCAGCGAGGCCGCGAATGGCGTCGAGGTTATCGCGATCCAACTCGATGGCGTGGCGATAGGCGTCAATGGCGCTCTTGTAATCCTTGCGCTGTTCGTAGGTGGTGCCGAGGGCGGCGTACAGCTTGGCGGAGCGTCCTTTATCCGGCACGGAACTGAGCACTTGCAGAGCGTGCGCGGTATCGCCTTCATCGGTATAGAGCAGGGCGAGGGTGGTGACGGCTTCTTCGGAATCAGGATCGAGCTTGACTGCAGTCTTGAGTTCACTTTCCGCCTTCTGCAAATCGTTGTTCAGGCGATACAGGCGGCCGAGCAGAAGATGATCGTCCACATTGCTGGGCTCGATCTTCACGATCATCTCGTACTGCTCGATGGCCAGGCGGAGAACATTGTCGGATCCGTTGCCGTTGCCGGGCATATCGCCGAGGGAACGCAGATAGATGCGGCCGAGCAATTTGTGGGCTTCCAGATTGTCAGGATCGCGCTTGATGATGTCCTGGGCTTCGAGCACCGCGTCGCGAATGCGTCCGGTCTTTACGTAAAGCTCGGCGAGCGCGGAGGTAAGGTATTCGGAGGAAGGGTCGGCCTCGATGGCCAGCCGGTATTCTTCCATGGCTTTGTTGGCCAGGTCGCTGCGGCCGTAAATTGTGACTTGCTCTTCATAGATGTGGGCAAGCGTGTAGTGGTAATAGGCGGCGGCGCGATCCGGTTTGGATTGCGGCGACTTGGCCTGATCTGATTTGTTCTGATCTGATTTGGAGTCTGCCGGCGAGGCCGGCTTGGCCTGCGCGGCCGCTGCCACCGCGATGGAAGAGACCATTAAGACAACGCAAAAAATTCTATTCATGCTCGACCTGAGTGTGATGGAATTATTTTTCTGGACTTGAACCTACCGCTGCGCGCACTTCCCGAACCCTACCCATTGGATGCAAAACCGTCCGGGTCGGTGTTCCTTAATTCTAACCCGACACGCGCCGGAGTGGGAAAAAACACTGCACTGTGCCGGGGCCGAGATAAGGCCAGAAGTACAGCGACCGAGGGGACTTGAAGCATAGAAAATTGTCAAGTTTGGTAAAGACTAGTGGCGGAAATGGCGGACTCCGGTGAAGAGCATTGCGAGTCCCAAGCGATCGGCGGCGGCGATGACTTCGGGGTCGCGCTGGGAGCCGCCGGGTTGGATGATGGCGGTGGCCCCGGCTTTGGCAATTTCTTCGACGCCGTCGGGAAAAGGAAAGAAAGCGTCGGAGGCGGCGACCGTTTGTTTGAGCGGAAGCTGAGCCTTCATCGCGCCGATTTTGGCGGCATCGACACGGCTCATCTGGCCGGCGCCGACGCCCACGGTTTGTCCATCGCGGGCGTAGACAATGGCGTTGGACTTCACGTGCTTGCAGACTTTCCAGGCGAATAACATGGCGCGAGTTTCTTCGGGGGTGGGAGCGCGCTGGGTGACGACTTTGAGATCGACCTCCTGCAAGGTGCGAGTGTCGGAGTCCTGCAGGAGAATGCCACCGGAGATGTGTTTGAGAGTCCAGTGTTGCGGCGCGGCTTTGACTTCGACCAGGCGCAAATTTTTCTTGCTGGCGAATTTGGCTTTGGCGGCCTCATCGAAGCCGGGGGCGGCGATGACTTCAAGGAAAAGCTTGTGCATCTCTTCGGCGGCTTCGCCGTCGATGGGACGATTCACTCCGATCACTCCGCCGAAGGCCGAGACGGGATCGCACTCGAGAGCCCGCTTGTAGGCCTCGGCAAGAGTGCTGCCGGTAGCGGTTCCGGCGGGGTTGGTGTGTTTGATGATGGCGCAGACGGCTTGGTTGAATTGGGGATCGTTAAATTCCTGGGCAAGATCCCAGGCGGCTTGCAGGTCGACAATGTTGTTGTAGGAAAGCTCCTTGCCTTGCAGTTGGCGGGCGTTGGCCACGCCGGCAGCGGAGCCATCGGAATACATGGCGGCGTTCTGGTGCGGGTTTTCGCCGTAGCGCAGGTCGAGAGTTTTCTGGAAGGACAGGCGCAGGGTTTGCGGGAAGGATTCGCCGGCAGAGGGTAGCTGAAAAATTTTGACGTCGGGAACGCGCTCCAGGGTGGAGGCGATGGCGGAATCATAGGCGGCGGTGGTGGCGAAGGCTCTCCGCGCCAGCCGCCACTTGGTTTCGAGCGACAGCGCGCCGCCGGAGCGCGCGAGTTCCTCAGCAATGGTTGCGTAGTCAGCGGGAGAAGTGACGACGGCGACATGGTGAAAATTCTTGGCGGCGGAGCGGATCATGGAGGGTCCGCCGATATCGATGTTTTCGATGAGGTCTTCGAAAGCCACGCCGGGCTTGGCGGCGGTTTTTTCAAAGGCGTAGAGATTGACCACGACCATGTCGATGGGCGGGATGCCGTGCTCGGCGACGGCGGCGATGTGCGCAGGATTTTCGCGGCGATGCAGAATGCCGCCGTGAACTTTGGGATGCAGGGTTTTGACGCGGCCATCGAGCATTTCGGGAAAACCGGTGAGGTCGGAAATATCTTTGACGCTGATTCCGGAGTCGCGCAGCAGTTTGGCGGTGCCTCCGGTGGAGACGAGTTCGACGCCGAGGCTGGAGAGCTGGCGGGCGAAATCGGGGAGGCCGGTTTTGTCGGTGACGCTGAGAATGGCGCGGCGGACTGGGGTGGTGCTGGAAGACATGGGCCCTCTGCTGGAAGATGAGTGCGAAGTGACCGAAGATTCTAACAGCAAAGGAAACTGTTGTTGGTAGTTTGTCGCGGTTGCGTCTTGAGAAAGTGAGTGGGACGGAGTTGGATTGGATTGTTGAGGTGTGATCGCGGAGGCGAAACCAAGGTTCCTCGCTTTGCTCGGAATGACAAGGGGTTGAGTGTTCGGCGAAAGACTCCATGAGCTAGGCCTGCGTGAAGATCGCGGCTGGATAGGTGACTGGGTACGGTCCCGTCAAAGACTAATGAGGTGTGATGGCGGAGGCGAAAACCAAGGTTCCTCGCTGCGCTCGGAGTGACAGGCGCTCGGAATGACAGGCGCGCGGGAGTGACAGGCCCGCGGGAGTGATGGGCGCTCGGAATGACAGGCGCGCGGGAGTGACAGGCGCGCGGGAGTGACGGGCGCGTTTACGTTTTTGCTTTGGCTTTCAGCTTGACGTGGCCGGCGTTTAGTTCGACGGAGAATTCGACGTCCTGGCAGCCATACTGTTTGCGAATTTCCTGGCTCTTTTTCTGCACGAAGGTGGAGAAGGAATCGAGATTGCCGGTGACCGTTTCGCCCGCTTTTTTCTTGGCCGCCACCAGAGTGTTGTACAAACGCTCCACCTGCTCGTGCTCGCCCTGATCGGCGGCGGTGCGCAGGGTGAAAGGCTGCGAGGTGGCGCCGGCCGGTTCGGCTCCGGCGGCCGCGGCATTCGCCAAACCGTAAACCGGGTTGTGGTGAGGTTTGTGGTCTTCAACGTCGGGACGAACGCCGGCCACAGCCAGCAGAGCGTCCTGCGGGCGACGGTAGCCTTCCTCGCGAACCCGGGATTTTTTGCGCCACAGATCGCTGTAAACGGCGTAGCGCTGCGCCATTTCGTTATAGCGGTAGCGCTGGGAAAAGCTCATGCGGCCGCCATCGGAGAACTTGCGCAGCAGCGACAACACCTTCCACTCGACGTCGGTGGGAGGACGTTTGGTGGGGTTGCTGAAGTAGACCTCATACTCGATCTTCAGGCGACGGAGCTGAGTCTCGAGTACACCTAGTTCTTCATCGATGGTCACGTGTGAGGATCTCCGAGTCACCAGTGTAGTGGTAAGCCGCGGCGGGGGCGAGTTACCCGGTGGTCACTGAAGGGATGGTACGAAAGTAAGGAGGCGGGGGTTAAACCAGGGTCGGCGCAAACTGGTGATTTCGGGGTGGTGGCTGAACCATGATCCCTCGCTTCGCTCGGGATGACAATTTAAGGGGATGACAATTCACTGAGTGCTTTCGCTGAGGACTCAAGGCTGACGGCTGAGGCTGATGGCTGAAGGCTGACAGCTGAGGACTGACGACTGAAGGCTGACAGCTGACGGCTGACGGCTGACAGCTACTTTGAGTTCGCGGCCATTTTTTTGACCATGGCCAGGACGAGCTTGCGATCGCTGTCGTTCAGATTGGTGGCGTAGCGGCGGACCTGGCTGAGGAAGCGGACTTCGTCGTCGGAGAGTTGGGGCAATCCCTTGGCGCCGTTGTTGTGGCCGGACTCGGAGAAGAATTGTGAGAGCGCGATCTCCATGGCGCCGGCGATTTTAGAGAGTGTGTCGAGCGAAGGGATGGTATGCCCGTTCTCTACGCGAGACAGGTAGCAGCGCAGCAGGCCAGTGCGCTTTTCGATATCGCCCTGAGACATGCCCTTCTGCAGCCGGTAGTTTCGAATAGTCTGGCCGATGTTGATCGTGGGGAGCATTGCAGATGCGACATATTAACCAGATCGGGATTTTCTGGCAAGGGGAAATTAGTGCCCTATAAGCGGTGCTTGGAAAACAGGGCGCCCAGACGACGAACCGGCGTTGCTTATACGTTGTGCAAGTAAAGCGAGGCGGGCAATGGATCGACGCGACGGGAGTTGCAGCGGCCTGGCTGACGCGCCGGGGCGGGTTGGCGGGGAGATCCTTCGCGCTCCGCCTGAAAGACGGCTGCGCTGGGGATGACGCCATCGGGAAGCAAGTTATGTGTGGCCTGCGCGGGGCCGGATTATTTTTTCAAGTTGTCGGCGAGAAAGGCGACGGTACGCTGCCACGCGTCGGCGGCATCGGCGGGGCGGTATCCTTCTTTGTTGTTGGGATTTTCGAAGGCATGGCCGGCGTCGTCGTAAATTTTAATTTCAACTTTCTTGTTCAACTGCTTCATGGCAGCTTCGAATTTGTGAACATCATCGGGGGTGATGCCGCGATCCTGGCCTGCCGAACAGGCCAAGGATGGGAGCATTGATTTTCTTGAGCGTCTCGGGATCGGTGGCCAGGCGGCCGTAGTTGATGACATCGGCGGCGAGCGTGGGCTCTTGCAGAGCGGCGTCGAGCGAGTAGCCGCCGCCCATGCACCAGCCGATGGCACCGACTCGGTTCTTCTTTATGTTCGGCTGCGAGGCGAGATATTCAAAAGCCGCATGCAGGTCGCTCTTGGCACGGTCTTCCGGCACGCCGCGCATCAATTCGTGAGCCATGTCAGGCGTGGTGGCAACTCTGCCGCGATATAAATCGATGGCGAGAGCTTCATAGCCCAGGTCGGCCAGTTTCGAAGCCTGCTCTTTGACCCAGTCGTTCAGTCCCCAGTACTCGTGAATAACAATGATGCCGGGAAACGGCCCCTTGCCCGCGGGTGTGTAAAGCATGCCCTGCACGGTTTCGTCGCCGCTTTTGTAGGAGACGGTTTTACTCTCGGCGGCGAAACCAGCGCCGACCGAGGTGCAAACGAATAGGGCAATCATTGCGACGACGATAAAGTTTTTCATAGCTTTCCCCTGCCGGGCTGAGATGCCAGACGATCCGCGCTCACGATTCCAGCTCCATTACAAATCCAGCTCCATCCTCCGTCGCGAATCTAGCTCCATCCTCCGTCGCGAATCCAACTCCATCCTCCGTCACAAATCCAACTCCATGTAGAGGGTTCCTGCCATCGGGTTCGCGCGGTAGGGCGCGATTTCGTGAAAGCCGAGTTTGCGATACATGGCAACCGCATCTTTCATGACCGGTCCGACGGTGTCAAGGCGCATGCGCTGGTAGCCGGTCTGGCGCGCTTCGGCGATGATGCGCTCGGCGAAGGCGCGTCCCAGGCCTTGGCCGCGAAACGCGGGACGCAGGTAGAGGCGCTTCATTTCGCAGATGGAGGAATCCAGTTTGTGGAGCGCGACGCAGCCCGCGAGCTGACTTTCGTATTCTGCAAGCAGCAGCCGGCCTTCCGGGGGAGCGTAGTCGCCGGGAAGTCCGGCGAGTTCCTGGTCGAAGTTTTGAAAGCAGAGGCTGAAGCCGAGGGACTGTGCATACTCCAGAAATAATTCGCGGGCTTGCGCGATTTGCGAGGGCGAGGCTGCCTGAGCAAAAGTCAGAGGCTTTAACCCAGAGGGCACGCCAGAGGGCACAGAGGATGCGGAGGGATTCAGTTTTGGTTCGGTCTGCATGTTTTCCTCTGTAGTCCTGGTGCGCCCGTTTGCGAAAGTTCTTTCACCCCATCAGCAACCCGCCATTCACGTTGAGAACGTGGCCGGTGATGTAGGAGGCTTCGTCGGAGGCGAGAAAGGCCACGGCGCTGGCCACATCCGCGACAGAACCGACCCGGCCAAGCGGAATCTGTTTGGCGGCGTTCTGCTTGAAATCGGCGCCGAGGGCCTCCGTCATGGCGGTTTCGATGAAGCCGGGGGCGACGGCGTTGCAAGTAATATTGCGCGAGCCCAACTCGCGGGCGATGGCCAGGGTGAGGCCGATCAGGCCGGCCTTGGAGGCAGAATAGTTTGCCTGTCCGGCCTGGCCTATCTGGCCGAAGATGCTGGCGATGTTGATGATGCGTCCCCAGCGCTGTTTGAGCATGGAGCTGGTGACTTGCTGAGTGCAGAGGTAGGCTGAAGTTAGGTTGGTTTGCAGAACGGCGTCCCAGTCGGCGCGCTTCATGCGCAGAACGAGCTGGTCGCGGGTGATGCCAGCGTTGTTGACCAGGATATCGATTTTGCCGAATTGGGCGATGGCGGCTTTGATCGCCGACTTGATCTGTTCTTCGTCGGTGACATCGAGAACGAAGGCGGCGGCTTTGCCGTTGGCGGCGGTGATTTCGTTGACCAGTTTCGTCAGTTTTTCCTGATTGCGCGCAGCTACCGCAACGGTGGCGCCTTCGGCTGCGAGCTTTACGGCGCAGGCGCGGCCAATGCCTTGGGATGCTCCGGTGACGAACGCTACGCGTTCGGAAAGGGACATGAAATTTTCTCTCCTGATCCGCCTGCAATGTCCCACCCCGGACGCTACGCTGCGGCGTAGCTCTGCCAGGTCACGAGGTAGAACGCAGAATTATACGCGCCACGCCACTGCCGGTATCATTCGTTTAACGGATTGCGCAATGTGCGCTCGCCGATTAACATTCGAAACACTCCCATGTCAGAGACTCTTGCGAATGAAGTGATTGCCATGCCCGAGCCTTCCAACCAGAAATCATCTGCACCCGATTCGGTTTCGTCGGCGGCGGGGCACCGGTCGCCGCAGAGGGCTTCGGCCGACGAAATGATCGACAACGCGGGCGAGGGCGCCGGCGCTGCGCAGGCCGGACCTTCGACCGAAGTGTTCGCGGTTTATGGGGTCGAGCCGGAGATTCAGGCTTACGCCATGGCCAAGTATTCGCGGTCGACGCTATCGATGAAGGAGTCGCTGCGCGAGATCAGCGCACAGAAGGCGGAGAAATTTCTCAACACATTTTATTTTCAATACGGGCATCGCTCGATCGCCGACCTGGCGCACATGGCGCTGGCAGTCGAGCGACTATCGATTCTGGCGGCGATTGAAGTGGCCGATGAGCAGCGCTGGGATGGGCAGGAGCGCTCGACGCGGTACCAGGATTTCAAGAGGAGCGGATATTACGTTCCGGACTTCGGCGCGGACGATGCCGCGCGCAAGCTTTATCGCGAGACGCTGGATTTTCTTTTCGCTGAGTACGAAGCGCTTTCGGCGCACATGACGCAGCATTTGATCAGCATCACGCCGAAGCCGGCCGACATGAAGCAGGAGGCGTATGAGCGGACGCTGAAGGCGCGGGCGTTTGACATCACGCGGTATTTGTTGCCTCTGGCTACGAATACTTCGCTGGGAGAGATCGTTAATGCGCGAACATTGGAAATCCAGGTTGCGCATCTGCTTTCGCACACACATAAGGAGGTGCGGACGCTGGGCGAATCGTTGAAGAAGGCGGCGACTTCGGCGGCGTACAACGTGAATGCCGAATCATTGCGGAATCTGGTGGAAGAGATTCGAAGAGTGAGCCCGGAGCTGGGAGCGCGGGCCGAGCAGGAATTGCTGCATGAAGTTCGGGTGGCGCCGACTTTGGTGAAGTATGCGGATCCGAATCCGTATGAAATGGAAACCCGGCGTGAACTGCGGCAGGCGGCGCGCGAGCTGATGAAGAACGAGCAGCTTGCGCCCTCGAAGGCGATCGTGGATTTGCTCGACGAAGAGCCGCTCGAAGTGGAGATTGCGACCACTCTGCTTTACCAGCACTGCCATTATTCCTACCGGCAAGTGCGGCAGGCGCTGCAGGTTTCGGGCGAGAGATTCCGGCGCGAGATTATTGACCTGGGGTTGCGGCACCGCGGTAAGCACGACGAAATGCTGCGCGGCTTCCGCGCCGGACAGCAGTTCCGCTTCGACATTCTGATGGATACGGGCGGCTTCCGCGACATGCACCGTCATCGCCGCTGCATCCAGGTTAGCCAGGCGGCCACCACGCAGCACGGCTACGAGATGCTGCTGGATCTGGAGGATGCCGGGGTGCGTGGGCGCTTCGATGCCGTCATGCGGCGCACGCAAAGCGCGGTCGAAAAATTGGCTGCGGGCAGCGCGCCCGAAGCGGAGGAAAATTCGCAGTATGCGATTCCGCTGGCGTTCCGCAAGCGAGCGCTGTTCAAGATGGACTTCGCCGAGGCGGTTTACATCTCGGAGTTGCGCACCACGCCGGCGGGGCATATTTCCTATCGCAACGTGGCGTATGCAATGTATGAGGCGGTGGCGCGGAAGTATCCGGCGCTGGCCAAGTATTTTCGGGTGCACGATGTGACGGCGCCGGTGGATTTGCTGCAGAGATAGCATTGCCTGGCAAATGCCTGGAATGGGTCGTGAATGCTACTCGCCGTTCCATTGTTGCGGCAATAAACTTAACTTCAACTCCGCAATTTTTTTGGAGGTTCCATGGCAACCATTCCGCAGCCTCTGCAGGAAAATTCCGCTTCGCCTTGCTGCACGAATGGATAACGGCGCACCTTGCGCCCCTCGGCTGATGGTCTTTGAGCATGGCAACGAGAAAATTCTTGTACCATTTCGGAAACATTTCCACGTATATTTTCTAGATTCGCCTTTCTTTCGCTTCGGCCTATATGTATAATTCGGCCAGTCAAGTTAGTTTTGACAGTTAAAGGAGCCACACTCCCATGGCGGATGAACGGGGCAAGGCGATCGAGTTAGCGGTTTCACAGATTGAAAAGCAGTTTGGCAAAGGGTCGATCATGCGGTTGGGGTCGAAGGAGGCGATCGTTCCCATCTCGGTGATTTCGACCGGGGCGATCTCGTTCGACGCCGCGCTGGGCGTTGGCGGATTTCCGCGCGGGCGCGTGGTGGAAGTGTTTGGGCCGGAGTCTTCGGGCAAGACCACGATCACGTTGCAGGTGATTGCCGAGGCGCAGAAGACCGGAGGCATGGCTGCGTTTGTGGATGCCGAGCACGCGCTCGATCCCGGCTACGCCAAGAAGTTGGGCGTGGACGTGGACAATCTGCTGGTTTCGCAGCCGGATTACGGCGAGCAGGCGCTTGAAATCACCGAAGCGCTGGTGCGCTCGAACGCCATTGACGTGCTGGTGGTCGATTCGGTGGCTGCCTTGGTGCCTAAGGCGGAACTCGATGGCGAGATGGGAGACAGCCATATGGGGCTGCAGGCGCGGCTGATGTCGCAGGCGCTGCGCAAACTGACGGGAACGGTTTCGAAGTCGCGCACCTGCCTGATTTTCATCAACCAGATTCGCGAAAAAATCGGCGTGATGTTTGGCAATCCCGAGACCACGACGGGCGGCCGCGCGCTGAAGTTTTATTCGTCCGTGCGGGTGGATATTCGCCGCATCGCGGCTATTAAAGACGGCGATGTGGTTACCGGCTCGCGCACACGCGTGAAGGTGGTGAAGAATAAAGTGGCGGCGCCGTTTCGGGAAGCCGAGTTCGACATTCTCTATGGCGAGGGGATCTCGCGCGAAGGCGACCTGCTTGATCTGGCGGTGAACAGCAACATTCTGGAAAAGTCAGGATCGTGGTTCAGCTACAAAGGCGAGCGCATCGGCCAGGGGCGCGAGAATGCCCGTCAGTTCCTGAAAGACAACAAAGACACCATGGCCAAGCTCGACACCGAAGTGCGCAAGGCCCTGGGACTGATTGCGGCTCCGGCACAACCGGCGGCGGCGCCGGTCTCGCAGCAGGGGGCTCGGGTTACAACCATGCCGACGGCCGGTGAAACTGCGAAGGCGCCGATAGTAGCCGCACGGCGCTGAACGACGGACGGCCGAAAGTGGGGGACTGTCATCGCGAGAGGAAGCGAGGCACCATGGTGTTTGTTTGCGGCGTCGCTGGGTTGCACCGCCGGCAAGAACCAAGGTCCCTCGCGTTGCTCGGGATGACAGCGTGTATGCGTTGCTCGGGATGACGTGTGGAGAACGTGACATGCGCGCAGAGCGACGCTACTTCGTCTATATCATGGCCAACGCCTCCAAGAGGATTTACACGGGCATGACCAACAGCATCCGGCGCCGGGTTCGCGAGCACAAATTGAAGTTCGCTCCGGGCTTTGCGGCCAAGTACAACATCACGCGGCTCGTTTACTTCGAGACCTTCGAAGACGTTCGCAATGCAATTGAGCGCGAGAAGCAGATCAAGGCCTGGACTCGCGCCAAGCGGGTTTCTTTAGTCGAGTCGGCTAATCCCAAGTGGGAGGACCTGTCGCGAGAATGGGATCAGCCGCAGACGTTTCGATTTGCGCCGAAGGTCGCGTAAGGTCTACGGCGCGTCATCCCGAGCGAGGCGAGGGACCAGGGTTTTGCTCGCGGCGTGACCAGATTGCTCGGGCGGCAGAAACCAAGATCCCTCGCGTTGCTCGGGATGACAGGGCTTGGGGATGACGGGCTTAAGGTTCCCTGGTTGTCCTCTCTACTCCCATGCACGCTGGCAGAAACCAAGATCCCTCGCGTTGCTCGGGATGACAGGGCTTGGGGATGACGGGCTTAAGGTTCCCTGGTTGTCCTCTCTACTCCCATGCACGCTGGCAGAAACCAAGATCCCTCGCGTTGCTCGGGATGACAGGGCTTGGGGGGGACGGGCTTAAGGTTCCCTGGTTGTCCTCTCTACTCCCATGCACGCTGGCAGAAACCAAGATCCCTCGCGTTGCTCGGGATGACAGGGCTTGGGGATGATGGGCTTAAGGTTCCCTGGTTGTCCTCTCTACTCCCATGCACGCTGGCAGAAGCCAAGATCCCTCGCGTTGCTCGGGATGACAGGGCTTGGGGATGACGGGCTTAAGGTTCCCTGGTTGTCCTCTCTACTCCCATGCACGCTGGCAGAAGCCAAGATCCCTCGCGTTGCTCGGGATGACAGGGCTTGGGGGGGACGGGCTTAAGGTCCCTGGTTGTCCTCTCTACTCCCATGCACGCTGGCAGAAACCAAGATCCCTCGCGTTGCTCGGGATGACAGGGCTTGGGGGGACGGGCTTAAGGTTCCCTGGTTGTCCTCTCTGCTCCCATGCACGCTGGCAGAAACCAAGATCCCTCGCGTTGCTCGGGATGACAGGGCTTGGGGGGACGGGCTTAAGGTTCCCTGGTTGTCATCTCTACTCCCATGCACGCTGGCAGAAACCAAGATCCCTCGCGTTGCTCGGGATGACAGGGCTTGGGGGGGACGGGCTTTGGGATGACAGGCTTTGGGATGACAGGCATTAAGGATGACAGGCATTAAAGGATGACAGGCATTGATGACAGGCATTAAAGGATGACAGGCATTAAGGATGACAGGGCTTGGGGTTCCGTGATTGCCATCTCTGCTGCCGCCCGCATAGAATCTTCTATTCAGCCCGCCTGTTCTGTGAGGACGATTGCACAAGGGTCTCGCGATTTATCCCGGGTCGTTTGATCCGACTACGAACGGCCACCTCGATCTGATCGAGCGGGGAGCCCAGATTTTTGAGGAGCTGGTAGTCGCGATTTTGCGCAACTCGGAGAAGAGTCCGATGTTCAGCGTGGCTGAGCGGCTGGACATGTTGCGGCAACTGACGGTGCATCTGAAGAATGTGCGCATCGACACCTTTGACGGATTGATGGTGGAGTATGCGAAATCGCTGGGGGCGACCTGCATCCTGCGCGGCATTCGCGCCATCAGCGATTACGAATATGAGTTGCAGATGGCGCTGATGAACCGCAAACTCGAGCCGACGCTGGAGACGGTGTTCATGATGCCGGCCGACAAATATTCCTACGTCAGCTCGCGCCTGGTGCGCGAGGTGGCGCAGGCGGGCGGTCCGGTGAAGGGACTGGTGCCGGAAGTGGTAGAACAGAAGTTGCGCGACAAGCTGGCTCCCGCGAAACAGCGCGAGACTCGCGCCATTGAAATCCTGGACCGCATCGATCTGGGTGGAAAAGAGCTGAACCCCAAAGACCCGAAAAGGAAAAAGAAGGTATGACCACCGCAACCACGCTCGCGCTGAAACTTACGGAACGAATCAATCGCATTGAGCCCTCCGCCACCATGGCGGTGGTGGCGGAGGCGGATAAGCTGCGGGCGCAGGGCATCGACGTGGTGGATTTCGGCGCCGGCGAGCCGCACTTCGCCACGCCGCAGCACATCAAGGACGCGGCCATCGCTGCCATTCAAGCGAACTTCACCAAATACACGGCCGTTCCCGGCACGCCTGAGTTGCGCGACGCCATTGTGCACCGTCATGCTGCCGATTTCGATTCTGATTACCGGCGCGAAGAAGCGATTGCCTCGACCGGCGGTAAGAATGCGCTGTTCAACGCCATTCAGGTGCTGGTTGATCATGGCGACGAAGTGATTTTGCCGGTGCCGTACTGGGTGTCGTTCAAAGACATTGTGCGCTATGCCGGCGGCGAATGTGTGTTGCTGCAATCGGATGAGGCGCAGGGTTTCCGCGTTACCGCGGAGATGGTTGCCAATCTGATCACGCCGCGGACCAAAGTGATCATCCTGAATTCGCCTTCGAATCCCTCGGGAGCAGTGATGAGCGCCGACGATCTAACCGAAGTCGTTCGACTTGCGCATGAGCGCGGAATCTGGGTACTCTCCGACGAATGCTATGTCTACCTGAATTACACGGGCAGGAATTTTTCCGTGGGATCGCTGCGCGATTTCAAGGAGCGAATCGTGGTGCTGGGCTCGCTCTCGAAAACGTATGCCATGACGGGATGGCGGCTGGGCTATGCACTGGGTCCGGCAGCGGTGGTGAGTGCGATGTCGAAGTTGCAAAGCCAATCCACGTCGAACCCGACTTCCATTGTGCAGAAGGCGGCCGTGGCCGCGCTGACGGGCCCGCAGGAGTGCATCGAACAAATGCGGCGTGAATATATTCAACTGCGCGATCACGTGGTGAAGGGGCTGCGCTCGATTCCGGGCGTGACCTGTACGCTGCCGGAAGGCGCATTTTATGCTTACCCGAACATCTCGGCATTTCTGGGACGTGGAAGCGTGAAATCGGCCTCAGACGTGGCCGGAAAGTTGCTGCGGGAAGCGCATGTGGCGACGGTGCCGGGAGAAGGATTTGGCACGGGCGACCACATTCGGGTTTCTTACGCGACTTCAAAAGCGGAGTTGGATCGCGGACTGGAACGCATGCGAAAGTTTTTTGCAGAACTATAACCGCACGGAACCGTAACCGCGAGTGTGGAGATTTTGCGATCTAGATCGGCCGAGGCCGTCGCTTGCGAACGGCCTTTTTTATGTGACTAACGAAATGGGCGAGTTATATCCATTGTTGATGCTTCCGGCCTTTGACCCGCGGCCGTGGGGCACGCACGATCTCTCGCCGATTTATCCCAATCGAAGGTTTGAGGAAAAAATTGGCGAAGCGTGGCTCACCGGCGACGATTGCAAAATTGCCAACGGACCGCTTACCGGGCAGACGCTGGCCCAGGCCAGCAAGAAATATCAACGCGAGCTTGTGGGGGATGCGGCGCGCGATGCACAGCGCTTTCCCCTGTTGCTGAAATTTCTTTTTCCTCACGAAAAACTGTCAGTGCAGGTTCATCCCGATGATGAGCAGGCGCGCCGCGTGGCTCAGCCATGGGGTAAGACCGAGTGCTGGTATGTGGCCCACGCAAAGGCGGGAGCCAAGATCGGGCTGGGATTGAAACCCGGCGTCACCGTCGCGCAATTGGAGCAGGCGATTCATGGGCAGAACGCGGAAGACCTGCTGAACTGGCTCAACGTCTATACCGGTGACATGATTTATGTTGCCGGCGGAACGGTGCACACGCTGGGGCCTGGTTCGGTGATCGTTGAAACCCAGCAGCAGTCTGACACGACCTACCGTTTGTATGATTACGGAAGAGCGCGCGAGCTGCATCTGAAGGAAGGCATGGCCGCGGTGAAGTTGAAAGTTGGATCGGGCAAAGTGGTGAGGCCGGCTCCTGCGCAAACTTCCGGCAGCAAGAACCGGCGGAGTGCGCTCGTGGCCGCGCCTTATTTTATGGTTGATCTGTTTGAGATCAAGGATGCACAGGAACTGCATACGCGCGATGATTCGAGTAAGAGTTCGGCGCAGATTCTTGTGGCAGTGGAGGGATGTGGCATAGTGGAGAGCGCCGGGGCCGAGCCGGTCACGTTGGCGAAAGGCGATGCGGTGGTCGTTCCGGCGTCTGTGGAAACAGTTACCGTGCGTCCGCAGTGGACTCTGGAGTTTCTGCGAGCGCGAGTTCCGGGCGCGGCGCTGCCGGAACCAGAAACGCGAATGTAGCAGATCGACTACTAGATCGTGGCTAACTACCCAAACTTCTATCCGGTCATTCTTGCCGGCGGCCGCGGGACACGCTTCTGGCCGTTGAGCCGAAGGAAACGCGCCAAGCAACTGCTGGCGCTCGACGGCAAGCAAACCATGATTCAGCAGACGGTGGCGCGGCTGCTGCCGATGGCGCCGCCGAAGCGATTCTGGGTCATCGCCAACGAAGATCTTCGTCCCGCGATTCTGAAGCAACTGCCGAAATTACCCAAGCCACAAGTGCTTGCCGAGCCGCTGGGGCGCAATACCGCTCCGGCGATTGGGCTTGCCGCTTTTATTTTATTGAAAGAGCAGCCCGAAGCTGTGATTGGAATGTTTCCTTCCGACCATGTGATCGTCGACGAAAAAAGTTATCGCGCCACATTGGAGCGCGGGATTGAGATTGCAGCGGCCGGAGAAAATATTGTGGTGCTCGGCATCCGGCCGAGCCGAGCTGAAACCGGCTACGGCTACATTGAAGCCGGCGGCGCGCTCAGCGGCGGAGCGCTACGGGTGCGGCGCTTCACGGAGAAACCCAATGCCGGGAAAGCCGCGGAGTTTGTGGCTGCGGGAAATTATTTCTGGAACAGCGGGATGTTTTTGTGGAGCGCACGCACGCTGGTGAACGCGCTGCACGAGCATCTGCCGAAGACCGCGTCAATTTTGGAGGAAATTGCCGCCAGGTTTGGGGCACGAAAGTTCGCGCAGACTTTTCGGAGGCTGTATGGCAAGTGCGAGAACATCAGCATTGATTATGCGGTTCTGGAGCCGCGCTCGGCGAAGGGCGAGCGGAAGGGAAATATCTTTTGCCTAGTTGCCGACTTTGGCTGGAACGATCTGGGCTCGTGGACCGCGCTGCACGAGCATCAAACGGCGAAAAGCAATTCCCCCGAGGCCAATCTTGTAAATGCAAGCCGCGTATTCATTCTCGACGCGCGGAACAACTATGTGCATGCTCCGGGCAAATTTGTGGCGGCCGTGGGGGTGAGCGATCTGGTAGTGGTGGAAACTGACGACGCTTTGCTGATCACGACCCGGCAACAGGCGCAGAGCGTTGGTAAAGTGGTGAAGTACCTGGACGCGAAGAAGCTGCACCGGCTGACTTGAGTGGTTGGCCGTCTGCAGTTGGCCAACCTCTGTGGGCGCGTTTTCAACTAACAATCGTTCAGCGAACGATTTTCAACTCACGACCGCCCGACCCCTAGCCGACGAACAACGACGATCTTCCATGACGCAAGAAATCAAGTTCGGAACTGATGGCTGGCGCGGCCTGATTGCCGACGATTTCACTTTTGAGAATGTGCGCCGGGTGGCGGGAGCGATCGCTTCCTACGTTTTGAAATATGAGGATGGGCAGCGAGGCATTTTCATCGGCTACGACACGCGTTTCGGGTCGCAACGGGCGGCGCGAGTGGCCTCTGAAGCGATTGCCGGCGCCGGCATTCCGGTGCGCCTGTCGAACGATTACACGCCCACGCCCGCTGTATCTTACGCGATCAAACATCAGGGCGCGGCGGGCGGAGTGATGATCACCTCCAGCCACAATCCGTGGAACTGGAACGGGGTAAAGTTCAAGGCGAAGTTTGGCGGCTCGGCTACACCGGCGATCATGAAAAGGGTGGAGGAGGAGCTCCGCCTCGGAGTTATTCCGCAAAGCGCAAAAGCTGCGGTCGAAGAAGTCGATATTAAAACTCCGTACATCGCGGCGGTTTCTAAATTTGTCGACATGAATTTGATCGGCAAAGCCAAGTTTAAGCTTGCAGTGGATTCGATGTACGGTTCGGGACGCGGAATTCTTGCCGGAGTCCTCGGCGATCATGGAGTTCAACACGTCACCATTCGTCAGGAAGTGAACCCGCTGTTTCCCGGCATCAATCCCGAGCCGATAGAGCCGCATGTTTCGCTTCTGCAGCAAACCGTGGTGCGCCAAAGGTGCGACGCTGGCCTGGCCACGGACGGCGATGCCGACCGAGTGGGCGCAGTGGCCGAGGACGGCAGCTTTGTGGACTCGCATAAGATTTTCTGCGTGCTGCTGCGCTGGCTGCTGGAACGCAAGAAGTGGCCGGGGGACGTGGTGCGCGCTTTTAACACGACGCGCATGCTCGACCGCATCGCCGCCAAGCACGGACGAAAACTTTACGAGACCCAGATTGGATTCAAATACACCGCGGATCTGATGATGGAACACGATATTTTGATCGGCGGCGAAGAGTCGGGCGGCATCGGCTACTCGCGCTTTCTGCCCGAGCGCGACGGCATTCTGAACTGCCTGCTGCTAACGAACGCCATGGCGGAGGAGGGTAAGCCGCTCGGCCAGCTGGTCGCCGATGTGCAACGCGAGTTCGGCTCACACTATTATGGCCGGCGCGATCTGCATGTTCCTGAAGAGATGAAGCAGGGGGCGATTCGACGGGCACGAGATGAAAATACGCAGACGCTGGGAGGATATCGGGTTCTGAAAAAAGAAAACCTCGATGGCATCAAGTTTTTTCTCGATGCGCCCACCGGTGGCAACGGGGCGGATGCCTGGATTCTGTTTCGCGCCTCGGGAACGGAGCCACTGCTGCGCGCCTATGCCGAGGCGGCGTCGCCGGAGTTGGTGAATGAAATCCTGACCGCGGGAGAAAGTTTTGTTAGGAGTGGCGATTAGCGTCGGCTAATCTCAATGAATGTCCACATTTGATTCGGCGGTAGTGCGATACTTCTAGTTGAGCATGAATTTCGCCGAAGACACATCGTTCAGCGAGGAAGACTCGCCTGAGGCGCGCCGTTATAACCGCACCCATCGCTGGCTTGGGGTCGCGGATTTTGCGGTGGGCCTGGCCTTTCTGATTCTTCTGCTGGTAACCGGTTGGACGGCATGGTTGCGCGATCTGGCATTGCGAAGAGCGTTTCAGAACTATACGTTCGCCGTTTTTGTTTACCTGTTTTTTCTGCTGTTCATCAGTAAAGCGCTGGGTTTTGGATTTGATTATTACGGCTTCCGGCTGGAGCACAAGTTTCAACTCTCAACGCAAAGAATTCGTTCCTGGCTGTGGGACGAAGTGAAAGGTTTTCTGGTTGGGCTGGTGCTGGCCGGCATTGTGGTGGAGCTGGTGTATTTTATGATCCGCCAATTTCCGCAGCATTGGTGGGTTATCACATGGGCGCTGTTCATGGGGCTGTTCATTGTGATGGCGCAGCTTGCGCCGGTGGCGCTGTTGCCGATTTTTTACAAGTTCGAACCGCTGGAGAATGAGGAGCTGCGCAGGCGCCTGGTGCAATTGAGCGAGCGCGCGGGCACGCGGGTGCGCGGAGTGTATCGCTGGAAACTTTCGGAGAAGAGCAAGAAGGCGAACGCGGCGCTCACCGGGCTGGGAAATACGCGGCGGATCATCCTGGCGGACACTCTGCTCGACAACTACGGAGCCGAAGAGATTGAAGCGGTGCTGGCGCACGAGCTCGGCCACCATGTGCACCGCCATATTTTTAAAAGCATTCTGGTGCAGGCCGGAATTACGCTGCTGGGCTTCTGGGCGGCAAACTGGGTGCTGCACTATGCGGTCGATCACCATATGTTCGAGGAGCTTTCCGATTTCGCCAACCTGCCCCTGCTGGCCATCACGGCAACTGTGCTTTCGCTGCTGCTGATGCCGGCGCTGAATGCTTATTCGCGCTACAACGAGCGGCAGGCCGATCGCTACGCTTTTGAATCCATCTCCAGCGTAGAGCCGTTTATTTCGTCGATGAACAAGCTGGCGCAACAAAATCTGGCGGAGCGGAAACCCTCAAGGTGGGTGGAAGTGTTATTCCACTCGCATCCTGCGATTTCAAAACGAGTGGCGGCCGCAGAGGCCTGGAATCGCGCGCAAAATGCGGCTCCGCCGGCTTAGGCTGGCTCGCGAGCTGAAAACAAATCAGCGGCGGCGCAGGATTTCGGCCACGCGCTGCAGATCTTCTTCCGTATCCACGCCGACGGAGTCATGCGGCGTTTCGCCGACATAGATTGCAACTCCATTTTCGAGGAAGCGCAGTTGCTCCAGGCGTTCGCTCTTTTCGAGCGCGGATTCGGGCCGGCTCACGAAAAGATCGAGCGCGGCCTTTCGGTAGGCGTAAAGGCCGAGATGTTTGAAGTAGCACGGCTGGGTGCCATCGCGGTCGAAGGGGATTGTCGCCCGCGAAAAATATAAGGCGTTCCCCTCCGGCGCAGTCACAACTTTCACCGCATTCGGGTTGCGAACTTCTTCGGGCGGGCACGGAGTCTTCACTGTCCCGACCTGGACCGCAGGATTTTTCGTCGCATCGATCTTCGTCACATCGATCTTCGTCGCATCGATCTTCGTCACATCGATCTTCATCACGTCGATTAAGGTTGCGATCTGCTCGGCGCGGACAAGAGGTTCGTCGCCTTGCACGTTGAGGTAAACATCGGCCGCGATTGAATTGGAAATTTCATGCACGCGCTCTGTACCGCTGCGATGGGCGGAGGAAGTCATCTGCGCTTTCCACCCGTGTTTGCGGCAGGCCTCGAGAATTTCTTCGGAATCGGTGGCGATAATTACGTCAGATAAAAGCGGCGAAGAACGAACCGCTTCGTACACCCAGCCCACCAGCGGTTTGCCGGCAATCTCGCGCAACATCTTGCGCGGCAGCCGGGTCGAGGCCAATCGAGCCGGAATTACGGCAATGGTTTGCATGAGAGCAATAGTGTCCAGTTTCGCGCCGGAACTGGCAAGTGTTGAGTCGATCCTGCAGACATTTTCTTCGTGACAACGAATATTGTTTTTCAGGCGGAACCGCGCTGCAAGCTGCGGTGTCCATATCAAGACCGGTTGTATAGGTAGAAGGGCCTACTGCGAGCCCTGCAAGAATCTTTCAGTCGCACATTCTGTTTGTCGAATGGAACGCAGGTGTTGACAGGGCCATTGCACGGAGGCGCCATGAACAATGGTAACCGTGGTAACCGACCAGGCAGCTCAGCCAGATTCATTATTTTCCTCCTCACCGCATTTCTAACCTTCGCTGCATTGTTTGCGCTGCAGCCATTTCAGGCCTCCGAAGGCCAAGGCTCCCCGGCGGCAACGTTCTCGCACGGAGTGTTGAACCTGGCGATCCCCTACCACTCCGCTCGTGCCGGAGCCGGAGAGCTGACGATGGAAGTGCTGGATCCGGAGGACGATGTGTTGGGCCGCGCGGAGCGGCGCGTGGAAGCGATCGAGGGGCAAGGGGAATGGCAAGAGCAGATCAAGCTGGACAAGCCGCTATCGGTGGACGATCTGGTGTGGCACCGGGTCCGGTACCGCTTCGAATATGACGATCAAACCAGGGCTGCGCTGGAGGGGGTGGAATCGATTTCGCAGATTCTGCGCAGGCCGGTGATTCACATTTTGGGGCAGCAGTCTTACCTGGCCGGCGGCGAGGCAGCGGTGCGCGTGATCGTCACGGATTCGAAAGATCAAGTGATTGCGGGACGCAGCACGGTGCGAATCGATTTGCTCTCGGCCGGGGATGCGAACAGCGCAGGCAAAAGCCTGAAAGTGCTTTTTACGGGGTCAATGAACCGGCGCGGAACCACGGAGGCGCAGTTTCGCTTTCCTGCCGGCATGGTTGGCAATTATCAGTTGCGCTATGTCGTGGATACTCCGATTGGCGCCACGGAATTTTCTCAGAGCGTGCGGGTGGAAGATAAGGTTTCGATTCTGCTCACGTCGGAAAAGCCGATTTACCAGCCTGGGCAAAGCATCCATGCGCGTGCATTGGCGCTGGACCGCTCCGATCACGAGGCGGCGGCCAATCACAAGCTGACCTTCGAACTCGAGGATTCCCGCGGAAATAAAGTGTTCAAGAAAGCTACGGAGACCGACCAGTTCGGAATCGCTTCGGCGGAATTCGGGTTGGCCGATGAAGTAAACCTGGGCACGTACCATTTGCGCGCGTTGATGGGGGATGCCGACGCTCCAAGGAATACAGCAGAGATCGCCCTCAATGTGGAGCGATACGTACTTCCAAAATTCAAGGTGGCTGTTGAATTCAGCGAAAAAGGAAAGAAGCAGAAGCACGGTTACCAGCCCGGCGATCACGTCACGGGCACGGTGCGAGCCAACTATTTTTTTGGCAAGCCGGTGGATCATGCCGAGATCAGCATGAAGGCTTCGGCGATGGATGTCGCGGTGGTTGACGTGGCGTCTGCGGAAGGGAAGACGGAGGCTGACGGCTCCTACTATTTTGATCTGAGGTTGCCGGAATACTTTGCGGGACGGCCTGTGACGCAGAGAGCAGCGCGGGTGCTGATTGAGGCGACGGTGAAAGACTCAGCGGGCCACGCAGAAACTCGCGGCCAGCCCATCACCGTCAGCGAGGCGCCGCTGCTGATCACAGCCGTTCCCGAAGCCGGCACGCTGGTGCCGGGGCTGGAGAACCAGGTGTTTGTTCTGACGTCCTATCCTGACGGCACTCCCGCCAAGGCCGACCTGACGGTGCGCGCGGCGGGCACTGCCGAGCAGCATGTGGTGACTGACGATGGCGGTGTTGCCATTGCCCGGATCAGGCCCGACGCCGGGAACGAAACGCTGGAGGTCGAGGCGAGCGACGAGGAAGGAAATCACGCGTCGAGCAAAATCGACTTGCAGGCTCGCGAGGGCGAGGAGCAGATTCTGCTGCGCACGGAACGAGCTGTGTACCGGGCCGGCGAGCGCATTCAACTGAAGATTTTTTCGACCAAGGCACATGGGGCGGCATATGTGGACATTGTTAAGGATGGACAGACGGTGCTGACCCGCGATCTGGAACTCGAAAACGGCCAGGCGGAACTTTCGCTAACCGCGACGCCCGAGATGGCGGGCACGGTGGATTTTAGCGCGTACCTGTTCGGCAGGGACGCGCGACCGGTGGGCGACCATCGACTGATTTTTGTGCAGCCGGCGGACGAACTGAAAATTGAGACGGAGGCGGATGCGCCGGTCTATAAACCCGGGGGCGAGGCGCGCATAGGGTTTCGCGTGACCAACTCACGCGGCGAGGGCGTGCATGCGGCCCTCGGCCTGCAGGTGGTGGATGAAGCTGTGTTCGCGCTGGCGGAAAAACAGCCGGGCTTTGCCAAGGTTTTCTTTTATCTCGAACAGGAAGTGATGAAGCCGCGCTATGAGATTCATTCGGTCGGGATGCCGGAAATTGTGGAGCCGGTTGACGAGTCACAAGCTGAGCAACGCGACCGGGCGGCGCGGGCTTTGTTCTCCGCAACCGAGATCGTGAATGCGAACAAATTCGAAACCAAATTCGGCACGGAATTGCCGATGGAGAAATATGGAGAATACAGAAGCCGGTACCAGGCGCGGTTTCAGGAGCAAGCGAACGAAATCGCAAAAAAATTGAGCCTGGCTTCCATAGAGAATCCGAAGCAGAGTGATCCGGATCGGCTCTACGCCATGATTGCGCAACCAGGCGGGGCTGAATTTCGGGATGCCTGGGGCACAACTCTTGCGTTCGAATCGGTCCCCTGGGATCGTAGGAAAAGCTTCTACATGTTGCACAGCGCAGGGCCGGACCAGCGATTCAATACGGGCGATGACTTGCAGGCGATTTTGCTTTTTCAACGCAAATGGGTGGTTCGGCATTCGGCATCGTCCATGCCGATCGACGTGAAAATCGAACACGAGCGCGGCGCGTTCAATGGCCGGGCAGAGATCGTGGGCACCGTAAGCGATCCTTCGGGCGCGATGGTGCCGGAAGCGAGCATCGAATTGAGCTCCGGTTCGAGCGGAAAAAAGCGCAGCACGAAAACCGATGGCATGGGGCAATTCCGGTTGTCGGGCTTGCCGGCTGGGAATTACGCGGTGCAAGTCTCGGTGGCGGGATTCCAGGTCGCGTCGGGACGTTTGACCCTGGTTGCACGCGACCGTGCGGTGCTGACTGCGAATCTGGCGCTGGACGCAACTTCCGAAGTGGTGGAGGTTTCCGCGGACGGCCCAGTTGTTCAGACCCAAATGGCGGCAGTGGCGGGCATTCCCGGAGGCGTTGCCGGCGGCGTGATTGGAGGCATAGCGGGTGGGGTCGGCGGCGGGGCTTTCAGAGTCAAGGAGCAACCGGTCAACGGCCGCCTGGACTTGGTGGCGATCAATAGCGCAACGCTGGCCAAGGACAAATCGACATTGCCCGGCGTTCGCGTGCGATCGTATTTTCCGGAGGCGCTTTACATCAATCCTGCAATTATTACTGACAAGAATGGCCGCGCCAGCATTGTGATTCCGATGGCAGATTCGATCACGACCTGGCGGATGGCGATGATTGCTTCCACGCAGCATGGGGCGCTAGGTACGTCGACCTCGAGCCTGAAGGTGTTTCAGGATTTCTTTGTCGATCTGGATTTGCCGGTCACGCTTACGCAAGGCGATCAGGTTTCGATTCCGGTGGCCATTTACAACTACTCGGAGTCAAGCGGCGACGTGAGCCTTCGCCTGGAAGCGGACGACTGGTTTGCTCTGGTCGATGATGTGGGTGAGAAGTCAGTCACGGTCGATGCTTCGCGCGTGGGCAGTTCGCAGTTCACGCTCGAAGCCAAACACATCGGAAGATTCAAGCTCACGCTTTCGGCGCGCATGAAAGGCGCAGCCGATCGGGCTGACATTGTGGTTCGCGAAATCGAAGTCATCCCTAATGGGCGCGAGCAGAACGTGGTGTTCAATGGCCGCCTGGAAAACGCGGTGGAGCATGAAGTCGATTTCCCGCCAAACGCGATTGCCGAAGCCAGTAAGATTTTTGTGCGCCTGTATCCCGGGCCGCTGAGCCAGGTGGTCGAGGGCATGGACAGCATTCTGCGCATGCCGGGCGGATGCTTCGAGCAAACCTCCTCGAGCACTTATCCCAATGTTCTGGCGCTCGACTACATGAAGCGCACCAAGAAGCTGACGCCGGAAGTGCACGCCAAGGCTGAAGGGTACATCGCGAATGGATATCAACGGCTGCTGACGTTTGAAGTTCCGGGGGGCGGATTCTCCTGGTTCGGCAGCGCGCCGGCGAACAAGATTCTCACGGCGTACGGCCTGATGGAATTCTCCGACATGTCGAAGGTGTATGACGTGGACCCGAGGCTGATCTCGCGAACCCAGGAGTGGCTGGCCGGGCAGCAACAGGATGATGGAAGCTGGAAACCGGACAGCGCCTTCATTAATGAAGGCGCCACCAATCGCTACAACTCGGATGTGCTGCGAATCACCGCGTACCTCGCGTGGTCGCTCGATAACACGGGATACCGGGGAGATGCGGTGGAACGAGCGAAGCAGTTTGTCGAAAAGCACATGAGTGCAAAGACCGACGCTTACACCTTGGCGGTGGTGGCGAACTTTGCCGCCGGCTACGCAAAAGATCGCGAATTCACCGAGCAGTCGATCCAGCTGCTGCTGGATGCGCGCACGGAGAAAGATGAACAGGTTTGGTGGAACGCGGAAGAGACCGGGGTTTATGCCACGGGGGCGAGCGCCAGCGTGGAGACCACCGGACTTGCGGTGCAGGCCCTGCTGCGTTCAGGTGAGGCGCCGGCAACGGCGCGCAAGGCGCTCACCTACATTGCTTCGAAAAAAGATGCGTATGGAACCTGGGGGACGACGCAAGCCACCATCATGGCATTGCGTGCGCTGTTGTTGGCGACAGAGAAGGGCGCGGGGGATGTTCGCGGAACGCTAGTGGTGATGCTCGATGGCAAGCCCGCGGAAAAACTGGTGTTGACGCCGGAGAATAACGACTTGCTCCATCAATTTGTATTCAAAGATGTGGGTTCGCAAAGTTCTGCGAAAATTGAAATCCGTTTCGAGGGAAAAGGCGGTCTGGCCTATCAAGTCGTGGGAAGCTACTTCCTGCCCTGGGACCTGAAGCCGGCGAGCGAGCCGCTCTCTATCGATGTGGCATACGACCGCACGCATATGGCGCAGGACGACATTGCTACGGCCACCGCGACGGTTAAAAATAACCTGGAGAAAACGGCGAACATGGTGATGGTGGACCTGGGAATTCCTCCGGGATTCGATTTGCTGAGCGAAGATTTGCAGGACTATCAGAACCAAAGCGCGGGCTTGAAGAGCGGCCACCTGTCGAAGTTCAGCCTTACGGCGACGCAGGCCATTCTTTATTTCGATTCGTTCGCGGCGGGAGATACGGTTGCGGTGAAGTTCCGTCTGCGGGCGAAATACCCGATCCGGGCGCGAACCTTGAAGTCGCGGGTGTATGAGTATTACGACCCTGAGGTAAGTTCAATTGCGCGGCCGGTGCAATTGGAGGTGCTAAAACGCTAGCTTTCGTTCTTGCGCGCAGTCGTAGATGCAAATCTAGCAATTTTTTCCGCCGGCTTCACGCAGGAATTTCGGACGAAAGGTTGCGCTGGCCGCCCGAAGTTGCGGTCTTGCGTATGAAATTTAAAAGTCGAGAGAAGGCTCAGGCGACGGTTTTTGGAGAGTTGGATTCCGCCACTCGTTGCTCCAATTTCTTGCGAATGCGGCGAACTTCGACAAAAATCAGGGCGCTCAAAGTGCAAATCAAGCTGCCTAACATCAGCCAAAGTGGATCCATTTGCTGGCGGGCTCCCCTCCCGCTGTTTACCCTTTGTTCGTTTTGTTCGTTTACATCTCCGAACTATTTCGTTTACACATCTCTGAACTATGCAGATACGTTACCAAAACCAAGCGAAAGCGTCACATTTCTTTCGATGAAACTGCAAACGCGGTGACAGCAGAGGCGGTCGGTCGCAGTTAGGCTGCTGGCCCTATCCGAAACATCGCAGTATACACATTTTTCATCGGCTCGGAGAGATTTCTGTGCGTGGGGGACCGGAAAAAGCGCGTTGGATCGGAGTGTACGAAATGCGCATTGCCGAATGTTTGAGTTTGCGCCGCGCCTTTGCTGCGATTTTCATTGAAGTTCGCTCGACGGTCGATTGCAGCAGGCGCTTCCGCGGCCTGTCGTGGCTCGGAACAAGCTGTGTCGTGTAAGATCGAAGGTGATGCCCCATGCTGCTGAACACGTGGCCCCGCTGGTGATATTCGAAGGTGTTCTCCGGACAGCGTGATGAGCGGATTGTTTTGCAACGATCATGATTCAATGAACACGATTCAATGAACCACGATTCAAAAAACGAACCACGATTCAACGATCATGATTCAGCCCAGTCACGCAAAGTGGATTTGGTAATATTTACGCAAGGGCCTTGTTTTTCGTTATGGCGGCGTAGCTCAGGTGGCTAGAGCGACGGTCTCATAATCCGTAGGTCCGTGGTTCGAGTCCACGCGCCGCCACCAAATTTGAGGTTTATTTTCAATGAATTAGAGATGCCTTCGGAGGGGGATGGCATCCAATTCTGGTTCACTGTAATTAAATTGTAATGAAAGTGTAATGCCGATGGGCGAGACGAAGGGGTATAATCCTTCGCATGAGCAAACATGAGCAAAGAGGAGCCTCCCTGGTTGCATGGAGCGCGTCAATTGTGCCGGGAGGCTGGAATCGAAATTATGATGTGGGGTCCGGATTCGCTGGTCGTCGAAGCAAAATCAGAGGAGCGCGCCAACGAGATCGCATCTCGGCTTGGGCGGTTCGGTTTGAAGATTGTTGCCGACCAGGATGAAGCTCGTGCCGGGATGCTGACTCTGTCCTTGAATCCACAGGCTGTCCGCACAAGAATCGCGTCGTTCGATATTTCGCGCCGGCCCGGTGCGGGTGAACGAGGGATGGACCGAAAAATTTACCCCGCTAATCTCTTTACATGAGTTTCTTTCCGGGGAGCCCTCACGGAGGGGGGATCACCGTCGGCGTCGTTACGACCATCCGTTCGTGACTCTCTTCCTCCATTAGCCACCGGCGTAATTGCAGAATGTCGTTGGCGCGAACGATACCTACAGGTTTTGAGCTTTCGTGGGATTCGACCACGACTACGTTTTCGACATTTTTCAGAAGCATTTCCCGGTTCACAAGGTCGACCAGTTCGCCCGGGTAGGAGCGAACGTAGTCCTGCCGGGCCAACTCTCGCATGGTGAAATGGTGGTCTTGCGTGTCGACCTTTAATAGGTCGTGGGGTTCGACGATGCCTAAAAGCGTTCCATCTTTTTCAACGACCGGCAGCAATTCGATGTTTTCGGGCGCGAACTTCGCCAGAATCGTGCGCAGTTCCACATCGGCCTGAATGGTAGAGAATTGCTTGCGCATGACTTCGTCAATCCGCGCCCGCATCAACACAGGCACGGAATAATCCTGAAGGACAATCAGACCTCGTTTTACAAGCTTTCCGGTCATGATCGAATCCCGGCTGAATAGACGCACGAATCCGTCGGCTATCATGACGCAGACGATCAATGGAAGTAGCGAGTTTGGATTGTGGCTGAGCTCGAAGAGGAACACGATGCTAGTGAATGGAGCGCGCGCAATCCCTCCAAACACCCCTGCCATTGCCGCCAATGCATAGAACGCCGGGTCGCTGACCAGATGGGGAAAGAAATGCTGGCAGCCGATGGCATAGGCCCCTCCAATACCGCCTCCCACGATCAGCGAAGGAGCAAAGACGCCACCAGTCGTTCCTGAGCCAAGAGAAATCACGAGCGCCCAGAATTTGGCTATGGATACGCCCAGCAGGTTTGCTGGTGTTAACCGATCATTCAACATGTCACGAATCGTGTCGTAACCAGTGCCGAACACTTGCGGGTAGAAGTATCCAATAACGCCCAAAATGGCCGCGCCGATAGCGGGCGACCATACGAGCGCGCGCTTGAACGGAAGATGATCGAAGAAATCTTCGATCCAGAAAAGCGCTCGGATCATCGCGATGCCGACAATACCCATCAGAATGCCCATTACGCCAAATAGCCACAGCTCATTCATGCCGGTCAGCTTGTAGGTTGGCATGGGGAATAGCGGCGCCCACCCCACAAAGTGGATACGAACTCCGGTAGCGACCGCGGCCGCCAGAGACACAGGAATGAACGAGCGGGCCCGAAGCTCAAATAGCAGCAGTTCGACCGCCACCAGAATCCCGGCCAGCGGAGCCGTAAATGTCGCAGCCATTCCAGCCGCAGCCCCCGAGGCGAGCAATACTCGCCGGTAGTAAGGAGTGAGACCAACGGCCTGGCCAAAAAGCGACCCTACCGCTGCGCCCGTCTGAATGATGGGGCCTTCGGCCCCAAACGGTCCGCCGGTTCCGATAGCGAGAGCGGTCGCGAGGGGCTTCAAAAACGCCACCCGCAACCGCATCCTGCTATGGCTGAATAACACCGCCTCCATCGCCTCAGGGATGCCGTGGCCTTTGAGCGTAGGCTCCCAGTAGTGGACCATGAGCCCCACGATCAATCCCCCCACCGTGGGGACCGCTATCACCCACAGACCCAGATGATTATGCTCAGGGCTGGTAATGGCGAACGAGAGTTTCCCGTAGAAGCACAAATTCGTAAAGAAATAAATGAGTTCGAGCAGGCCTTCGGCAACAAGGCCGCCGATCAGGCCAATCAGCAAGGCATAAACGGAGATCTTAATGACTTCAGGCTCCAGGGCAATTCCGAAGTTGCTCTTTTTGGGCAGCT
The DNA here is from genome assembly GCA_963756015.1 of uncultured Acidobacteriota bacterium. GTDB lineage: Bacteria > Acidobacteriota > Terriglobia > Terriglobales > Acidobacteriaceae > Sulfotelmatobacter. Next base: position 2,417,748 of record CAVWMB010000006.1, on the reverse strand, counting down.
TTGTTTGTCTGGCCTCGGTTTCCGAAAGTGGAGATTCAGCCATCAGACACCTCCTACAGCATCTTCAATCGGAATTACACTGGTTAGCGAATGCGTTGACCGGGAGAAGGCCAGAGACCGGTAGGCCTCTCCGCGTGCTGGGTTGCAACCTGACGAATATCCGGCAGTGCAATCAGATCGTTTCATCCGCAGAGTCCAATTCATCCTCGCCACGGGTCTTTAAAGCTTCGAGGATATCTGTCTTGGTGACGATGCCTTCCAATGTTTTGCTCGCCGACGTAACCAGAAGCATGGGTCGCGTTCGCTCGCTCAGCAGCAAGCGCAGTGCTTCCATGACGTCACAATCAGGAGGTATCCGGATGATTCCGCGGTCGGTGACGTCCGACACGGTGGTGTTGGTCCATCTTTCCGCACCGATTCGTGTCAGCGACCATGACGGAACTATTCCGACGACAGCATGACCCTCCATTACTGGAAAGCTGGTGTGACGATAATGGGGTGAGATGGCGTTGGCGAATTCGCGCAAACTCAGAGTAGCCTGTACAGAAACGACCTGCCGTTGCATGATTTCACTGACTCTGATGGCCCTGAGTTCGCGCACACGGACACCTTCGTGCAAGCGCTGGTCTCCTGAAACGGAAGCGTCGCCGGAAACCGCATACGCGACGGCGGATCCGATCAGCGCCGGTATGATAAAAGCGTGACCCCCGGTGGCTTCTGCCACGAAAACCACGGCGGCAAGCGGAGTCTTATAGCCAGCGGCGATGAACGAGGCCATGCCCACTGCTGCGTACAGTTCGAGCGAGGGACTGTGAACTACAAGCTGGCCAAAAGCGGTTCCAAAAGCTCCTCCGGTAAGGAACAGCGGCACGAACATGGCGCTTACTCCGCCCGAGGCAAGCGAGAATATGGTTGCTCCCAACTTGAGCACGCCGAAAGCGATGAGTTCCAATGCGGAATGTTGCGCGCTTAGAATCTGCCCCACGGCCTCGTAGTTCGGGCCAAGAGGCACCAGCGATCCCTTGAAAACCTCAACAAAGAGCAGCCCGCAACCACCAGTCAGTACACCCCCCACCAGAAGTTTCATCCAGTGCGGCCACGTCCGTTTCACTGCAAAGGCGCGGGCGCGGCGGAAGGTAATGGCAAACGTCATCGCGATGAGACCTATCGCCAGTCCAAGCAGCGCGCACCAGATAAGATCCCTCCCGGTAAACGACACGGGGCTGGCAAAGTCAAAAATCGGGGTGGCCCCAAGGAAAAAAGCAAGTGTTACATAGGAGACCACAGAGGCAATGAGGGAAGGCAGTAGCGCTTCATGTGCGAGGTCGTCCCGGTACGGCATTTCAAGCGCAAAAACTAAGCCCGTCAACGGCGCGCGAAACACGGCGGCCATCCCCGCCGCGGCACCGCTGATGAGCATGATGCGCCGATCGCGCGGCTCCAGATTGAAACGTCGGAGCTTGGCCCACAACCATGAGCCAATTGCGCCCCCGCCATAGATGCTGGGCCCTTCGAGAGCGGCACTGCCTCCGAATCCCACGGTGGTGACCGCCGCGAGAAGTTTCGCAAAAAACGGCCGCATATCGACATCACCTTGATGATAGTGGTAGGAGCGAACAATCTCTTCTGTGGAATGTTCGTCGGGGTCGGGCGTCAGAAACTGCATAATAAGCCCGGTGATCAAGAATCCCAGCCCTACTCCTGGCACAATGGCCCAGTGGTGGTGGAGATAGTAGCTGAGCACTAGGGGCCACAATTTCCCCAAAATAATGACGACGATACCCGTGATCACCAGGCCGGTCGTCAAGCCGATTAACGGTGCGATGATGAGCCACTTACGGAGATCGCGCGCATAGACCGCCGTGAGATCCTCATGGACCAGCGGCAGATACTTACGAAGAGCAGGATGCCGCAAAAGCCAGTTCGCTCTCCGTCTTGGTTTTGTGGCGTCATTGCTCATGATTCGCGCTCCGCTATATGATCGCTGCTGCAACGTCCGGGTCAGGGGTCCTGCCCGCACACGCTTTATCTCTTCCTTGTGAAGTAGGGTCGAGCTTGGACAGTATCTTCTTGCCGCGCGGCGTCAGGGAAACCATTACCAACCGCCGGTCAGAGGTTGCGTTTCTCCGGCGTACGAGTCCGCTCTGCATCGCGCGTTCTACCAGCCCTACAACCGAGTTGTTCTTTTCTTGCAGAAATTCAGCCAGTTCCGAAATCGTAGCGGTACCGCACTCCGTAAATCCGGCAACCCCGAGCATCAATTGATGCTGCTGTGGAGTCACGCCGCAGTCTCGCGCTGCATTCTCACTAAAGCGGAGAAACCGGCGCAGGGTATAGCGAAACGAGGCAAGGTCCTGAATGGTCTCCTTATCAACAAACGGCTTCATGGTTTTCGGACTTTCGAAGGGAATGGAATCAGGGCACATGACAAGTAGATCGCACTACGATCCAATATACATCCTACTACGATCTGTTTTCAAGTTGGAGGAGAGTGACCACCGGGTCGCTCCTATGTATGCTGACTGTCGAACTTCTTGGCAGCTCTGGCCGGTACGGACAACATCCTGCACCTTGTCAAGGTGTGTCGTTCCCCAAGCAATCGAAGGCTGGTAAGGCGATGTAAGCAAATCTTGACGCTTCGACTTCGTTGCCCACCGCATCTAAGCATTTGTAAAAAGATCATGATCCGAATCATTACCGTTGAACGGGAATATGGCTCGGGAGCGGCTCGGATTGCCGAAAAGCTCGCTGCCCGACTGGGTTGGAAGCTTTGGGACCAATTGCTCACACGAGAGATCGCCCGCCTCGCGCACTGTGAGCAGTCCGCAATTGAGAAGCGTGAAGAGCGCCGAGACCCGCTCTACTACCGTCTGCTCAAGTCCTTCGCGCAAGGAAGCTATGAGGGCAGCAGTACTAGCGTGCCTGTGGATGCGCTAGACGCCGACGCCATTGTTCGGATCTCTCTGCGCGTAGTCGAACAAGCTGCGGCCTCGGGAAAGTGTGTAATTGTGGGAAGAGGATCGCAGCACTTCCTTCGCGCCCGTGCTGACACTCTGCGTTTCTTTCTATACGCCTCTAGAGAGGAAAAAATGCGGCGCCTAGTTTCGCAGGGCCATACCGAAGGCGATGCAGAAATGCTAGTGAATACGATTGACTGGTGAGCGTGCTGCGTTCATCAAGCGATACTTTCACGCCGAGTGGCCCAACCGTTCGATATACCATGCCATGATCAATACTGACTCGGGAGACGAAACAGTGATTCAGGCGATCTTGAGCTTCCTCCAACAACCCCATGAAGACCTTGAATCATCACGATCGAGCGTGCTGTAAGGCGGCGCATTGCTTCTTTCGCGGAGATCTTTGGAGAAATTGGATAGGAAACGAGAGGCTTTGGTCCGTCATGCTTCTCCTTCCAGTCTTCATACGAAGTCATGCCGACCCAGGTGTACCGGCAATGAACCTCCCTTCTTGCTTTGCGCGATCCGCATCGTCTGCCCAACTTCTCCTCGTAGCCCAGTATCGAGTAATATATGGCCCGATCGAAGAACTGATTGAGCATCTGCTGTACCTCCAGCTCTCCGAAGAGTTCAAAGATGTTGTCGACAAAGGATTCTTGTTGCAGGAAATGCCACAAATGATTGCGGCTGATTACCAAGACCCATACCAACTGACACAGGCGGACCCCCTGCGAGGCCCGGCGCGCCGCAATCGTTCGGAATCGCTTCCCGATATCGTCCTCCTTCTTTTGCAGTAACCACTCTTCCAAGTTGCGGTATACCTCAACCGCTGCCAAGCGCAACTCATCGCGCGGGATCTTCTTGAAGTCAGAAGTACGTTCGGAATCCCGAACCTGTTGAGTCAACCCAAGGGCTAACTCCTCGGAATGTCTTTCTATGAGACGTACCAGTCTAAGACTCAACATTTGCGTTGCTCCTTTAGCCTCTACTTGCGGGCGGCATGTTGCGGGATGTTGTCGCAGATCGTCTCTTCGTTGTCTACTGCCAGTGTTGGCCGCATGGGTTAGCGGTTGCGGCATCGCCCATATCGCCACCTCGTTCGACGCCATTGTGAAGACGAACGAGGGCCACTTTGTCTGCGTGTGATTCACGAACGAGCGTCATAGTCAAAGCGCACGAGGCGCAGAGCCAGAAACACTCGATCTCTCGTGATAACGTCTCGTGGTGCTTCGGCCCCGACCCTTCGCCGGAAGACCCGTCGATTGTTTTCACTTCAAACTCGAAAAGCTTTCCTTCGTGCAAATACCGGAAAACCGCACGACACTTCGGATTGGCACATTTCGAAACCATAAGTTCACGAACAATTCGACCATTCAAATCTTGGAACAATCGCGAACAATTCTTCAGCGGCGATCACCCTCGAAGCAAGCTTCACAGTCTTCAGCCTTCGACGAAGTGAAGGATTAGTAAAATCAACCCCAGAAGCACAATAGCGATTAAGACAACTGTCCACGGATACCTGGGCTCCGAGGGTTGTTGATCCTTTCCCGAATGCATATAGCTACTGTCTCTCAGGGGACCAAGGTCCGAATCTTTTCTTTTAACGTAGGCGTCAAAACTGCTGCTGCTGCTGCTGCTGCGCGGCTCTAGTACCGTGGAGCCCGACGCTTGATCGCTAAAGCGGAGGAACGATAAAAACCTCCATGATCTTGCGGTGCGAGTTCTTCGCCCCAATTCAGTCCTCCAACATATATCGTACCACGATACATAGTACCCGAAAAGGATGTAAGCCCTCCCGATGAATGATGTGCATCGGATGGACTTTATTCCCTCGAATCAATGAGACTTCAAAGTCTTCCGGCTGGAATGCGATGCTGCACTGGGACACAGCAGTTGCGGATCGATCCGGGCCAATCGCGCCAAGGTCTGTGCATCCACACGATCATCTTTTCTTCGGCTCTCTCCGATCAGCCGCACCTTGCGGGCATGGGCTAGGATCACTTCGCGTCGTGACTCGCTCAGCAGGCGACTCCCCACGGCGAATGCATCCCCGTTGCCAACGCGATGCGGCAGCGCGTGGAGGATGGTGCGATTGATTCACTGTGAAGCAAGACCGATCCATCCGCGAGGCAAAAGGTGCGAAGGCCCAAAGCGTCGGGATGAATCTATCTGCCAAAAATGGAACTTCCCAGTTGACGTAACATCGCGTCTCTGACAATGTCGGCGGTGTCAAGCACTTTTCGCGCACACTACAGCGAGCACTCGGAGAAGAGCGCCATTTCGCTCTCGTAGCTGGTTTGCCTTTTCCAACCCAGGCTCGCTCGTTAATCCATTCAGGTCAGGAACTCGGTCCGACCCATGCATCTCTTCGGTCGGCAACGGCCGATCATGATTACTACTTCGGACTCCTCTTTCTCAAAGAGGAGCGGGACGCCCAATCAATAACTCGGTGTTCTATTGCACACCATCGATGTCCGGGCTGTCCCACGTGCGAACCGAACTTTTTCACCTGCTCGTAATCCCATCCCTGACGCATCATCCAGTACAAACGAACCGCCAATCTTCGCGCCATGGCGACCTTGGCGGTCTTCCGTCCGCGGCGCATCATCAAGTGAAGGTACTTGCCGCGCCACTCGGGCAGGCTGCGCGCTGTGACCTGCGCCGCTTCTACTAGCAGAAAGCGCAGCATGGAACTGCCTTGCTTGGTGATGTGTCCGAGTCTGCGGCGATTCCCGCTGGAGTCCTCCAGCGGCACCAGCCCCAGATAGCTTGCTACCTGCTTGCCGCACTGAAAGCGGTCGGCTTCTCCGATGATCAGCACGAAGGCCAGGGCAGTGAGCGGACCAACACCGGGATGCGTCATCAGTCGCCGGGCTTCGGGACACTTCTCCACTTCCTGCTCGATCGCCTGGCTCAGTTCCGCGATGGTCGGGTTCAGTCGATCCAGCAACTCCAGCAGATCGCGTCGCCGCCGGCTGGCCCACGGAGCCAACCGGAACGATTCCAGTTGCTCTCGTCCGCGTGCCCGCCACAACCTCTTCTTACAGCGCAAGCCTTCATTGAGCGCCACCGCTTGCAGTTGGTTCATGATCCGGGTGCGCGCCTGCACCATGCGGTGCCGGTGCCACAGCAGCTGCCGCAGATCCCGGTTCTCCCCGCTCGGTACCCAGATCTGGGGAAAACGATCCTCCAGCAGCAACTGCAAGATCAGTCGCGCGTCCTGGCGGTCCGTCTTCTGCTTGCGCACTCGCCTCGCACGGATCTCAGCCGCATCGCCGATCCGCAACTCAATTTGCAACTCCGCCAGCAGTCGTTCAAACCAGCGCGCATGTCCGCTGGCCTCCATGCCCACACGTACTGTTTGCCCGCTGACCGCAACAGCGCGATAGAACTTCTCCGCCTCCTCGCGATGCGCTAGTCTTTTTTCCTGAAACTCTCCGGTGTCTCTTTCCACCAAAGCAATTTGCTGAAACTCGGGGTGGAAATCTACTCCTATAATGATCATCGTTCGGCTCCTTTCTCCCGAGCCTGTTGGTTGGATTCAGCACCACCAACTTTACTCGGGCCTGGGAGCCGACATTGTCATGGAATCAATAGCACTCATTGCCCCCGGCCAATTCTCAAAACGTGTAATCGCCTGCTCACGTCGATGTTCCGCAGAGCGCGCTCTTAGCCAGTTAGACGCCATTTTTCGCGCCTGAGCAATTTGTGCGCGGGTCTCGATGGTACGGACACAAGGAATCGATTACCCTCATGATGCGAGCGTTTGGCATTTCGGAGCCATGGATCAACTCAATCCCGCCTGGTGATGGAGTGCTTCAGTTCGAGCCCGAGAAGTGACAAAAGAGGTTTGGTGCCGAAATCGAAGATTTCGTCCGGCAGGAGAGCGGGGATGGGAGGAACGATGAGACCGGAGATTTGGGGAGCGCGGAAGGCTTTGGTTGTTGCGGTAATGGGATGTGTAAGCATGATCCCGGCCGCGGGACGGGAGAAAGCACAATCCACTGCGCGTACCGTCGCAGCGAAAAAAGATCGGCGCGCCGAGATTGATGCCCATGCGGCGGAATGGCTAAAAGAGAGCGATGTGCCAAGCGTAGCAGTGGCATACATCGAAGATCGAACGGTGGCGTGGACAGCGGTGTATGGGGAGCAGAGTCCGGGAGTCGCCGCGACTGGAAAAACGCTATATAACATGGCGTCGCTGACGAAGCCAGTGACGGCGGAGACAATCTTGCGACTGGCGTCTGCAGGGAAAATTTCGCTGAACGAATCGATGTCGCCGTTCTGGCTCGACCCGGATATAAAAGATGATCCCTGGAGCAAATTGCTGACGCCGCGGTTGTGCTTGTCGCACCAGACTGGATTTGCGAACTGGAGGCGAATGACCGGCGGAGTGCTGAAGATCAGATGGGAGCCGGGAACCCAAACGGGATATTCGGGAGAGGGTTACAACTACGTTGGCAGGTTTGCCGAAAAGAAGCTGGCTAAACCCTTTGATGTGCTGGCGCAGGAAATCGTGTTCGATCCAATCGGCATGAAAGAGACGTCGTATACAGCGAAAGAATGGTATGCGGGGCGGTTGGCGGTTCCCCACGGGCCAAAGGGAGAAAAACCTGTAGACCAAGTCGCGACAACGTGGAATGGCGCGGACCTGCTGCGGACGACGATTGGCGACTACGCGAAATTCGTGGTGAGCGTGATGCACGACCAGGGCCTGACGCAGGACATTGCGGCAGAACGGGCGACCCTGACGCGCGATCGCATGAAACCCGAGGATTTGAAGAATGTATGCAGCACCGCCGGAGAGCCCGGACACTGCCTCGTGACCGCTGGAATGGGTTTAGGGTGGGAAGTCGAGACCGTGAATGGAGAAAAAATCCTGGATCATGACGGCTCCGATTGGGGAGTGAAGACATTCGTGATGTTCGTTCCGGCGCGAGGAATCGGCGTGGTGGTCTTTACCAACGGAGAAAACGGCGAAGCGATAATCAAGAAAGTGGTTGAGGCTCTTTATCCGAACAGGCTGTACGTGGCTACAATGTAAGCAGCGATGTGGAACGGGCACTTCATCCTAACTCGTATCGGGGCCAGACTCGTCGTGCCGTAGAGGCCAGAGTGCCTCTTCACTGCCGTAGGGAGGGCAAAGCCCGAAGGAATGAATGCTACTGCGCCCGCTGAAACAATCTGTTCCACTGGTAACTGACGGGCTGTAGGCCAACCGGAAGTTATCCAAGCCGCCAGCAATCATTTCAACTGGCGCAAAACCGCGATTTCGCCCATCGACCAGCGGTCAAAACGTGTAATCGCCTGATTTCGACAATTCACGGACCCAACCGCTAGAATCTTGTCGGCTCGCCGATTGTTTAGATATAGATTTGGAATAGGATTTCGATATGAGGACCATTATCGAACTAGGCTGACTCATTGTTCCGCTGATCGGTCTCTATTATTCGATCGAATACGTGGGTGCCGCCAAAACCTTTTACTGGAGCTTCGCCGCATCCTTTCTGGTGTGCTTATCGATTATCCCTGCCTACATTTTGCGCGTAATTGACCAACACCACGTTTTGCTTACCCTCCACAGTATGCTAGTTCCTGGCCTGTTTTCGATTCTGGCCACCATCTACGGAGTGGCTTGGTGGACGTTCTGGAAGCGAAGGCCCTCCGCGACAGCTTGGGCAATTGCCGCAAGTCTCACATACATTCTGGTTCCCCTGTTTACAATCTGGTCAAAGGTACATTCCTCGCGATCGATCCGGGCCTGCTCGTTGGTCATGCTCGCTACCGGAGCTATTGGTCTGGTTACCTTCTTCCGGCGCGATCAGCAGTACGCTTCCGGCAAGGCCCAAACCCAAACTGATTCGTGAGTGGTGATAAATCGCGATATCACTCATTGACCTGAGGGTGCGGGGGTTTCCAGCGCGACACGACTGCGGTTATGGCGTTGCCGTCCATGGTCACAACGACGCTGAAGGGCGTAGTCAAACAGTCTTGGCAATCGCGTGGCAGAGGCGGAGTGAAAGAGACCACGTAGACCCAACGTTCGGTCAGCGGAACCAACTTGATTTCGTGGACTCTCCACTTGCTGGCACCATTAAATAACGTTCTCAAGTAAGTCAGAGCGGCGTTCTTCGCAGCGCGAGGGGAGAGAGGCGGATTCGGTTCATCTTCGAGCCACGCGGGAGTGTTAGCGAACTGCTCATGGGTTAAACGAAAGTCGTAACGATTGCCCGAATAGTAGCTGCTGAATTCGGCGGAGTACTGAGACAGCGCACTGCCACACAGACTCCCGGCCATCAAGACCAACATTGCTATTCGTCTCACGGATTTTTCTCCCAAAACGACCATTCTAATCCGTAACTGTTGATAAATCCCGATTTCACTCATTGACCTTCCCGACAGTTTCTCAAAGCTCGCACGCCCAACAGAGATTCTTACAAGCGCCGTTGGGCATGAGACGAGCGAAACAGAGAAAAATGCGAGGGGTGCGTTCACCAGGAAATTGCCGAACATGGATCGCTTTGCTTTAATAAACACATGCCGCAGCAGACCGCACTGTCATGAAATTGTAATGGTTGCACGATCAGAACGAGTCATTTCCAAATAGAACGGATCAAATCACCTGATTTGTAAACCGTTGAAAAGAGGAGTAGAGTAGAAAATTTTCCAAACGGTTCAGAACCCTCCTGTGTTCTCATAATCCGTAGGTCGTTGGTTCGAGTCCAACCGCCGCCACCAATTAAATCAGCAACTTCCGAGGGAATCCCGGATTCAGCTTCAGTGGCCACTTGCGCCTGGGTTGCGTTTTGTTGCCCAGTCGACTGCTCGTCGTTCTTCTTACGCTTCTTCTGATCGGCGTCCAGCCGATCCACAAACGAAACATCGGCTCCGGGGATCAGGTGGCCATAGGTGTCAACGGTCACCTGGATAGAACTGTGCCCCATCTGCTCTTTCACGTAGACGATGGAGGCGCCGTTTTGAATCAGGAGCGAGCCGAAGGTATGCCTGAGGTCGTGAAGCCTGATCTTGCGAATTCCTGCCTTCGTGAGGACCGGCAGGAAGAATCGGTGATAGAGATTGTCTGGGTCAAGAATCGCGCCGTCCGGCGAGGGGAACACTACCTCATCCGAAATATCGTTCTCGCCTTCGAGAAAGGCCTCGAGAAGGCGCTTGTCGCGGCCCTCCAATAGCGTGCGCCTCAGTTCTCGCGACATATCCACGCGACGGCTTTTATTACTCTTCGTGGTCGTGTGCTCGCGCCGGACATAATTATGCTGGACGACGATAAAGCGATTCGCATCGTTCTCGTCTTTTCCGAACTGGATGTCCCCCCATTGTATTGCGACGAGCTCGCCACGGCGAAGACCCGCCCGCAATGCCATCAGGAACAACGGATGATACTCAGGGCAGATCCCCTTTGCAGCTTGAAGGAATTGCTCGGCTTCGGCCGACGTGAGAGAAATTCCTTTGACCTCCGACGTCTTGGCGGTCCGCGTAAAACGGCCGAGGCGCGCCGCCGGGTTCACTTCAAGGATGCCGGCTTCGATGGCCTCGTTGAATATCCCGCGAATAACGCATAGTGCATTCCTAATTGTGTTCCGGGAGAGGTCCTTGGCGATCAGCTCATTGATCATCGCTTTGACGTCGTCGCGCTTGATCTCGTTCAAGGCTCGATTGCCGAACCGCGGGCGGAGGTACTGCTCGATCACTCCCTCGTATCCGTCGGCGGTGGAGGTCTTACACTCCACACGCGCATAGTCTTTCAGCCACTCGTCGGCGTACTCGCTGAAGGTCTGGGTCTTTTCGCTGCTTTCGAATAACGCGAGATCACCCAATGTGAGCTTGGCCTCGATCTGACGCTTCACTTCTTCGGCAAACTGCCGGCTACTGCCGATACACTTCGCCTTCCGGCGCCCGTGATAATTCACGAATACGTACCACTTGCCCGCGTGTTTGCGAACATTTACGCCCATTCAGATTGCTTTCAATCCTGCCAAGATTTTCTCAACGATCCCGGACATGTCAGCGTTCCTGACAGGGTGATTTCGTAGCCAGAGATCGAAATCGCGGCGTCTAACCAGCATCTTGGTACCCACGCGAACTGCCGGTAACGGATTAGGCTGATGGATCCACTCTCGGAGCGTCCGTTCTGACACGCACGCGTACTGCTGGATTGCCTTCAGATCCATCCATTCAGGAGCGACATTTGCATTCACGAATGATTCGATACACATGGTAGCCCTGCTACGCCGGTCCGTTCGTAGACAATCCGGTCAATCGCGACGGCAAGCCTGATCTGGTTATCGGAAACTTCGTGCTCGACTATGAACCGGCCAATGTGGATGTCGTGTTTCATCAATGACGGCTGGCCTCTCAGAGAGGAACTCTAGGGAGCCGTGTGTTGAATTTGTGTTTTGTGGAAGGATTCGAATCCTAGTCCGCCTTCGCCTAGGGGAGATGGATGTGCGCCCGGCGCACAGGCTGTAATTTCAACGGGAGCGATTGGTTTGGCACTCTGGGCTGTCTTCTGGCGCGGAAGCCCTCTGTGGCAAAGCCTGCAATATTTGTGCGCTCGAGCTCGGCGGCGTTCAATCTTGTCCTGGCGCCGGCACTCATCTGAGCAAAAACACGAGCCTCGCGCCACTCGCTTTTCGGATATCTGCGATCTGCAGCGAACACAGAAGCGGTCAATTTGCCGCATGGAATTGAGCACCAACGGCTCTCCTCATTTCAGATTCGGTCGTTCGACAATCATCAGATTCTGGAACGTAGTGGACCACCAATTCCCGACGTAAAGAATCAGCAACTTGGCAACCTGTCTCCCGCCGGGGTTTTTGGAACACTTGCGCGGACTATCCCGATCGTTGAACGATTCGGTCTGGTGTGCCCTGTGCCGCGACCTTTAACCAATGAGAAATACTTTCTTGGTCGTCGTCTGGTTCGTCAGCCACGCATCCTCCGCGCTTTGCGCAACGCCAGATCGAATAAAGGTTTCAACAGAGCGACAATCGTTTGATTCTTCGAAGCACGCTCAACGTGCTTGATATAGAGCCGGACGATGAATCGACCGAATGCGCTGTTGGTAAACTCGGTGGTGAGCCACTCGCGCACCAGAACGGTGCGAGGCTCGTACCAGCCGCCGTAAATACGAGCAGCCACCCAACAGGCTTTGATTGCTGCCGAACCCACCGCGCCTGCCGAGCCGATCGCTGCCGTCAAATCTCCGGGCAACGTGTCCGCAAAGCTGACATCGGCTGCTGAGGCTTGGTTCGAAGTTCCCATGGCAGCGTTTGATCCGCCGAGAGAGGTTCCGTACAATCCCGCCTGCACTTGGGCTGGCAGAGCGGAAGCCTGCACGCCATACCGATTGACGTTGGTTAATTTCTGTAGTCTGGTTGCGTCGGCATTGGCTGAGGTCCTGTTCGCCCTGACGCTGAGACGACGCTACGGTCGGAGCGTAATTCGCTGTGTTCGCGCCTGTGCGCATTGCATTCAGCGCGAGATTGCCTTGAATCGATTTGTTTCCCGCCGCAGCAGTGCTATTGGCGATTGTGTTCTGATCAGCCGCGAATTCTCCATTCTTGCCGTAGGTGGACCGGCCAAACTTCATGTAGTTGTTAAGATTGCTGGAGTACTACTTCAGCGCAGTGTTGGTGGCTCCGAACGATTGGGTTGCGTTGGCCTAGTCCGACGCACTATTCGAGGCGGCTTGCTTGGCGTTCACTCCGCTTTGTGAACGATCACACAGGGCCAGTGGTCCCTCGTACTCGTACCATTTGGTTTCGACCACGCGATAGGCGCCGTCCATCCATTCCGCACGCGCAAACGTGATGATTTTCATTCTGTCTCCGGTGCTTTCAGAGTCATCGAACCTCGCATCGGCGGCATAGGCCCTACGGTCGGCTCGGCGGCAGGGCGTCGTAGCGCTTCTCCTTGTTTGGGCGTTGGTTTCTTGGTGCGTGGGTGGTGCGGATTCTGCAGAAGTTTGCCGTCATCTGCCGAGCTATCTTGTTGAAATCCTTTGGAGTCAACAGAGGCTTGGCGACTCATAATCCGTAGGTCGTTGGTTCGAGTCCAACCGCCGCCACCAGGATCCTTCAACCCCGCGCGTGCCCAGACCTGCCTTTGGACGTGTTACAATGAGCGGCCTTAGAAGCTTCTGCTTCGCAAGGAAACCGGCTTTTTCCCACACTGCAGCATTGAAAACGAGAGCCCAGTAAATTCGTGGCTAAAAACCCCACGTCCGCCGCCCCCCCGGTCACCTATGCCGACGCCGGGGTGAATATTGATCGCGCCAATCGCACCAAGCAGCGCATCAAGTACCTGGCCCACAAGACTTTTACGCGAGGAGTGCTCAGCGAAATTGGGGGATTTGGCGGTCTTTTTGCCGTGGACAAGACCAAGTACGTGGATCCGGTGTTGGTCTCGAGCGTCGACGGAGTGGGGACCAAGTTGAAGATTGCCTTTGAGATGGGTTTGCATTCCACCGTGGGCGCCGACCTGGTGAACCACTGCGTGAACGACATTGCGGTGCAGGGTGCTGCGCCACTTTTTTTTATGGATTATCTGGCGACCGGGAAGCTCGAACCCACGATTGCCGAGAAGGTGGTGGAAGGAATCGCCGATGCCTGCAAGCACAATGGCTGCGCCCTGATTGGCGGCGAGACTGCGGAAATGCCCGGTTTTTATCCTGACGGAGAATACGATCTTGCAGGATTTATCGTGGGCGTGGTGGAGCGCGACCGAATTATCACCGGCAAAGACGTGCAGATCGGGGATGTGGTTCTGGGCATGGCTTCCAACGGCCTGCATACCAATGGATATTCGCTGGCGCGCAAACTGCTGTTCGAAGTGGCGCATTACTCGCCCGACGATTACGTGAACCAGATTAAAAATAAGGTTGGGAACGAGTTGATGCGCACCCACAAAAGTTACTGGCCGGCGCTGAAGAAACTGCTGGACGCGCAATGTGTGTCAGCGCTGGCGCACATTACTGGCGGCGGCATCACGGAAAATCTTCCGCGCGTTTTGCCTCGCGGGACGGCGGCCGCGATCGATCTGGGTTCATGGCCGGTGCCGCCGTTGTTCGAGCATTTGCGAGAATTGGGCAATGTTCCGCAGGATGAGATGCTGCGTACTTTCAACATGGGCCTAGGTATGCTGATGGTGGTGCCACTGGCAAAGTTCAAGAAAGCCCAGACCGTGCTGGAACGGGTGGGCGAGAAGGCGGTCACTGTGGGCCGCATTGTAAAGGGCGAGCGCAAGGTGATTTACAACTGAAATATTTTCGATCACTGACTTTTTAGCTGTTTCAACGGACGCGTTCAATCAGCAGTCACTCATCGACTCATGCACTCCCTCGGCATTCTTCTTTCCGGGCGCGGCTCGAATTTTGTCGCGATTGCCAACAGCATTGATGCAGGCCGCATCGCAAATGCGGGAATTGCGGTTGTAATCTCCAACCAAGCCGATGCTCCGGGAGTCGCAACTGCACGGCAGCTTGGTTTGAATGCGTTGGTGATTCCGTCCAAAGGCAGGCCGCGTGAAGAGCACGATCGCGAAATGGTGGCCGAACTTCAGCGGCACAATGTGGAACTGGTCTGCCTGGCGGGATACATGCGCCTGCTCTCGCCGTGGTTCGTGCAACAGTTTCCACGGCGGATTCTCAACATTCATCCCTCGCTGCTGCCCGCATTTCCCGGGCTCGAAGCCCAGGAGCAGGCTTTCGCCTACGGAGTGAAAATCTCCGGCTGCACCGTGCATTTCGTGGATGAAGAACTCGATCACGGCGCGATCGTGGTGCAGAAGAGTGTATCTGTGCTCGACAGTGACGACGAACGCACTCTGGCCGCCCGCATTCTGGAGCAAGAACACATTGCATATACGGAGGCTATTAATCTTGTTCTGAGAGGGCACTTTGAAATTGTTGGGCGCAGACTGAAATCGAGCCGGAAGCGGTAGGCCGGGAATGCGGTTGCTCAGATTGTTTTTGCCATCCTTACAATCGGCAGGGTGTCGCCGTTAGCGAGCGGCGCCGCTTGATTCTCGACCGCGGCGTATCCTCTGGCCTGGTAGAAAGCAACGCCGCTTAAAGTCGCTCCCATCTCGAGCCGGGTAAAGCCCGCGTCCCGGGCCGCGTTCTCGCAGGCTTCGAGGATCAAGCTGCCGATGCCGCGGCGCGCCCAGTGAGGATGCACAAAAAAAGCCCGGATCTTGGCCGCATCGCGCGCGGGATCGAGAAGCGAATCTTCGCGGGCGGCAAATTGATCGCCGCCATACAACGTCTTGCGCTTGCTCCATCCGCCACAGGCGACGATCTTGGGTTTGCTCTGCGGCTCCCTTACTTCCGCCAGCAGATAGGTTCCATCGGCGATGAGCCGGCTATCCACACCGTAAACCGATTTCAGCGCGCCTTCAATCTGCGTAGGAGAGTAGTCGTTAGCCTGCAGGCCGCGCACCGATGCCTCGATCACTTCGCGCAGGAAGGGAACGTCTTCGGCGATCGCTTTGCGGATGTGAATGTTTGCCGGCGCCACGTGCCCCTCCACCTCAGAGGCATTCTAATCTTCGTATTCTGACTTCTGCTTCCCTCATTCTCTATAATGTCATTTCTCATGCCTAGCTTCGCACCGGTCGAGGAACAACTCACGTATCTCAAGAAGGGCTCCGCGGAAATCATTCGCGAGAACGATCTGCGCGCCAAGCTGGAGAAGTCGCGTGCCTCGGGCAAACCGTTGCGGGTGAAGCTGGGCATGGACCCGACGGCGCCTGATTTACATCTCGGGCACACGGTCGTGCTGCGCAAGCTCAAACATTTTCAGGATCTCGGCCACACCGCAATTTTTTTAATTGGCGACTTCACCGGTATGATCGGCGATCCGACGGGACGCTCGGTCACACGCCCGCCGCTGACGCGCGAGCAGATCGAAGAAAACGCCGAGACGTATAAAGCTCAAGTCTTCAAGATTCTCGATCCGCAGAAAACTGTGATCGATTTCAACCGGCGCTGGATGGGCCAGTTTACCGCCGACGATTTCGTTCGACTGATGGCGAAGTACACGGTTTCGCAATTGCTGGAGCGCGAGGACTTCCACAAGCGGTTTCAGGAGGAGAAACCGATTTCCGTGCATGAGTTGCTGTATCCCCTGGTGCAGGGCTATGACTCGGTGGCGCTCGAAGCCGATGTGGAACTGGGCGGAACGGATCAGAAATTTAATCTGCTGGTCGGCCGCGAGCTGCAGCGCGCCCACGGCCAGGAATCGCAAGTCGTGCTGACCACGCCCATTCTCGAAGGCCTTGACGGCGTGCAGAAAATGTCGAAGTCGTTTGGCAATGCCATCGGCATTCACGAACCGCCGCTGGAAATGTACGGCAAGATCATGAGCCTCTCCGACGAAATGATGTGGAGATACTACGAGCTGCTGACGGACGTGCAGGTTGCCGACATCGAGAAGATGAAGCGGGAAGCGCATCCCATGCAGGCGAAGAAAGACCTGGCGAAGAGAATTGCGGCCGACTTTCATTCGACGGGAGCGGCGGAGAGGGCCGCAGAGGACTGGGCGAAGCAGTTTCAGAAGGATGAAGTGCCGGAGGGCGCGGAAGAAATCTTTATCGCGCTCGCCGAGGTCGGAGGCCGTGTCGTAGAGACTGACGGGGGCGGCGAGGCGACAGTCAGAGTGGATCGGGTCCTGGTCAGGTGCGGGCTTGCGGCTTCCACAACCGACGCCGGAAGAAAACTAAAGCAGGGTTCGGTGAGAGTCGACGATCGAATCCTGACGGAACCCTACTTTACGCAGGCTGCGCAAGCGCCGCCCATGAGGTTGCCGCTCAGGGTCGGCAAACAGTTGCGGGTTGCGGTCATCAGTTGGTAACGGATAACTATGCGGGGACAGTAGCCTTCGGCTGTCCGGCTGGCGCTGAGTCCGCCGGTGCGCGCGGAACTGGTTCGGGAGTGCAGCGATTATCGTGAGGATCAAGATCGCGTGGATCGGAAAAACGAAGGAAGCGGCGATACAGGCGCTGACGGATGAGTATCTCAAGAGAATTTCGCGGTATGTGCCGGTGGAAGGATTGGCACTGCGGGATGAGGCGGGGTTGCTGCGATTGTGCGGCCGGGGAGATTCGACGGGACGGGGCAAGAACGCCGGGGCTGCGAAGTCGACTCTGGTGCTGATGGATTCGCGGGGAAAGCAGTTCTCGTCTGAAGAGTTCGCGCGTTTTTTGGGAGACTATCAGGATCGCAATCCGCTGCCCCTGGTGTTGGCGGTGGGAGCGGCAGACGGCTTCAGCAAAGCGGCGCGGGGAGCTGCCCAACATGCGATTTCTCTGGGGCAGATGACCCTGGCTCACGAACTGGCCCGGGTGGTTTTAGTGGAGCAGGTCTACCGGGCATTGACGATTCTGAAAGGGCATCCTTATCACTGCGGTCATTGAATCACTGCGGGCATTGAGGTTGGGATTCGGAAGCCTCCGCCAAGTGGCACTTTCGTGCACTGTTTTTGAGGCGTGGTTGCGGCTAAAGTTATAGAATGGCTAGCGCCGTTTCGTCGTTGCTTTAGAGCATTCATCGGGGGATTGGGATTTATGAGAGATGTGATGGAATTGTTACGGACGAAAGAACAAGAGTTGCTGAAGGTAAAGAGACAGGTCGAAGCTCTACGCATTGCGGCGCCGTTGCTCGGGGAAGAGGAGCAGATGGGAAAGTCTTCGACCCAGAACAGTGACAAAGCATCCAGCCGGTTAGGATGATTCCTCAAACGTCGTTTTTCACGGCTTTTTCCCGCCGCTGAACCCGTAACTTTAAGGATGCAGCACCCCCACCCTATTACTGCGTGACGGTGGCCTGGTAGCTGACTGCCTGCCAGCGGCCGTTGCGGCGAACCCAAACGCGGGTGTAGCGGTAGGGACCGCTGAAATCCTCTCCGAGCTGGTGGCCTTTCACGTCAGCTCGCGCGGTAACGACCGCAGTATCGCCATACAGGCGAACCACCATGTCAGAGATGTTCATCGATTCGTAGCGGAGTTGTCCGCTGCGACGGGCAGAAATGGCGTCCTGTTTGGTGGTGACGGTGCCGAGCGGAGTGATGGCGACATAGTCTTCGGCGAGAGTTCGCAGGGGAAACTCGGGGTCGCGGTGCAGGCTGGCTTCCTTGGCCTGACGCTCCATGTCGACGATCTCGCGAATGGTTTCCTGTTCGGCGGTGCTGAAGCCCGGACGGGGACGAATCGCGACGTGCTGAGCGCAAAATGCCGGCATGGCGGCAAACGCGCAAAACAATAACACCAGACAATTGTTAATCACACCGAGACCTCCGCAGTCTGCCAGGGGACAGAGATCTGCTTGCAGGCGGTACGCAGGCTTGGATGCATGAGTTCCGTGGAAAACTCCGGGAATTTCGCAAAGGCATCATAACTCGAAACGCAAGCTGAGGTTGTCACGTGGCGCGGCAGCATGGCAGTCTCACCGACTGAATGGGGTTTCTAGTAGAATCGACGTTCCGCCATCATGAGCGACGTACGCCGCGGTCTCATCATCGTGAATACCGGGCCGGGAAAAGGCAAGACGACGGCGGCGATGGGAACGGCTCTGCGCGCCGTGGGGCAGGGGATGAAAGTGCTGATGCTGCAGTTCCTGAAAGGTTCCTGGCATTACGGGGAACTGGATGCGGTGAAAGCCTTTGGAGACAAGTTCGTGATGAGGCAGATGGGGCGCGGGTTTGTGAAGGTGGGCGCCGAAAAGCCGGATGCGGAAGATGTGAGGATGGTGGAGGAAGCCTGGGCGGAGGGAGAAAAAGCGATCCTCTCTGGCGAATGGGATCTGGTGGTGCTGGATGAGATCAACTACGCGATCAGCTATGGCATGCTGGACCCGGCGAAAGTGGTGGAGGGCCTGAGGAAGAGACCGGAGATGGTGCACGTCATCTTGACGGGAAGAAACGCACACCCCACAATCGTCGAGGCTGCGGACACGGTGACGGAAATGCGGCAAGTGAAGCATGCATACGAGAAAGGCGTGATGGCGCAGAGGGGGATTGAGTACTGAGTAGCGACTACCTGGTACCGAGTACCTAGTACCGAGTACCTAGTACTTGGAAAACGCGGGCTTGCCAGGTACTCGGTACCAGATACTGTCAACTTTTTTATGGCTTGGTTCAAGCGTGAAGCCGGGGAACTGAACACTTCGGGCGAGAAGACAGTGCGCACCGAGGGGTTGTGGGTGAAGTGTGAAGAGTGCCGGCAGATCATCTGGAAAAAAGATCTGGAAGAGAATTTGAACGTGTGCCCGAAGTGCGATAAACATTTTCGCATCGATGCTCGGAAGAGACTGGCGCTACTGTTGGATGACAATGAATACGAGACGTTCGATGGGAAGTTATCGTCGACCGATCCCTTGAAGTTTGTAGATTTGAAGCATTACTCCTCGCGGCTGCGGCAGGCGCAGCATGACACCGGGTTGAAAGATGCGGTGATCAATGCCAAGGGCAAATTGATGGGAAGGCCGGTGATCGCGAGCGTGATGGAATATGCCTTTATCGGCGGCAGCATGGGCGCGGTGGTAGGCGAGATGATTACGCGGGCGGTGGAGCGGGCGCTGGAGGCGAAGACGCCGCTGATTATTGTGTCGGCATCGGGTGGGGCGCGGATGATGGAAGGTGTGGTCAGTCTGATGCAGTTGGCAAAGATTTCGGCGGCGCTGGCGCGTTTGGATAAAGAAAAGGTTCCGTATATCTCGGTGTTGACGGATCCGACGACGGGCGGCGTGACCGCGTCTTTTGCCATGCTGGGCGATTTGAATATTGCCGAACCGGGAGCGCTGATTGGGTTTGCGGGCCCGCGCGTGATCGAGCAGACGATCCGGCAAAAACTGCCGGAGGGATTTCAGCGCAGCGAGTTTCTGCTGGCGCATGGCATGCTGGATGCAGTGGTTCCTCGTAGAGAAATGAAGCCTTACATCGCGCGGGCGCTGGATTTTATGGTGGCGTGAAGCGGTTGTCAGCTTTTAAGCCGCCAGCCAAGCTCACGCGACAGATCTGCTGCGCTTCGAATCTTATTCTCCAGGTTGATAGTCTGAGATGACTGGCTGATGGCTGATCGCCAGCGGCTGAGAGCTTACTTATGTCCTATGAAACCGCGGTGGCTCGCATGTTTGCGCTGGGACATGAGTTGGCGCAGACGCCTTCGCACAAGTTCGATTTGACGCACATGCGGGTGCTGTTGCGGGCGATGAAGCATCCGGAGCGGCGGTTTCCGAGCGTGCTGATTGCGGGCACCAATGGCAAGGGATCGACGGCGGCGACATTGGCTGCGATTCTGCAGGCGTCAGGATTGAAAACCGGCTTGTACACGTCGCCGCATCTGGTGCGCATCAACGAGCGCATTCGGACGAATGGCGAAGAAATCAGCGACGACGAGTTTGCCTCGCTGCAGAGCGCGGTCGATCGAGTTGCGGAGCAATTGGTCGAGCAAGGAGAGTTGCCATGGCATCCTAGTTTTTTCGAAATGATGACAGCGATCGCGTTCGAGCACTTTGCGCGCGAGAAAGTCGACCTGGCGGTGCTCGAAGTCGGCATGGGCGGACGACTGGATGCGACGAATGTGGTCACGCCGCGAGTGAGCGTGATTACCGATATATCGCTCGATCATCAGAAATTTCTGGGGAATACGGTGGGAGAGATTGCGCGAGAAAAAGTGGGGATTATTCGTCCGGGCGGCGCGGTGGTGACTTTGCCGCAGCAGCCCGAGGCCAATGACGTGATCGGGAATACGATTTTGGAATTGGGGGCAAAGGCGGTGAATGCGGTTGCGTATGTGCCGCCGGTTTCGCCGGGCAGTATGCATTATCTGGTTGCAGAGCGAGAATCTTTTGATGACGAAGAAAAAGCTTTAGCCGAAAACAGCGCGAGGGCGGATGCCAAGGGCGTGAAGAAATACTTTTACCGGTATCCGTTGCAGGTGCTGGAGGAGCAGATTCTGGTGGAGACGCCGCTGACTGGGCGGCACCAGTTACGCAATGTGGCGCTGGCGATTGCTGCCGCAGTTGAGTTGAGCCAGCAAGGAATCGGCGGCATTACGGCGAAGAGCATCGAGAATGGAATTCGGCAGACAAACTGGCCGGCGCGGTTTCAGGTAATTCCTGCGCGGAGGGGATGGCCGGAGATGGTGATCGATGTAGCGCACAATCCAGCGGGGGCGTGGGCACTGCGTTCGGCGCTTTCGGAGCGCTATGAAGACCGTTCGCTGATTTTTATTTTTGGCGCCATGCGGGATAAGGCAATCTCAGAGATGACGGAAATTTTGTTTCCGCTGGCCGACCGGGTGATCGCGACCCGGCCAGAGAATCCACGCGCGGCAGCGACGGAGGAAATTCAACAAGCGGCGGCGAGAACCGGAGCTGAGATTGAGCGGATAGAAGATGTGCAGCAGGCGCTGGAGCGCGCCCGAGTTCTCGCTCAGGATGGAAAAATAATCGTGATCACGGGATCGATATACCTGGCGGGCGAAGTAATCCGCGCTGTGGGGATGGAAGCGTGAAGCAGCGCTGGGTGGAGGTTTCCCCTAGAATAGAAGCGTGCCGGAAGTGAATTCATCAACGGAAGTGGAAAGGGACGCGGAAGCTGCGCCAGTGGCTGCGCCGCGAGGAACTCCGCACGCGATTCCAGGGAAGCGATACGGCTGGGCAAGCCGGCTGCGATCGTATTTTATTCTTGATCCGTTGATCTGGCTTTACACGCTGGTTCTGGGGCTGCTGGCGCTTCCCGGCGGATTGTTTGACCGGAGCGGACGACGGCTGCACTGGTTTTCGCGGGCATGGTCATGGGTGATTATGAAGACGATTTTGTCGCCCCTGAAGGTGACCGGGCTGGACAAGATCGATACGGCGAGGCCGCAAGTGTATGCAGTGAATCACGCGTCGGCCATGGATATTCCGGTCCTTTACGTTTATCTCCCCTTTCAGTTTCGTATCGTTTTCAAGAAAGAATTGTTGTCGTATCCGATTGTGGGCTGGCAACTCAAGCGCTCAGGTCAGGTTTGCATCGATCAGCAGAAGCCCACCAATTCGATTGCGGCGATTCGTTCGGCGGTAAAGAGTCTGAAGGGCGGCATGCCTCTGGTGATTTTTCCTGAGGGAGGGCGCACGCCGGATGGCGAGATCAAACCCTTTCTGCCGGGGGCTTTTTTTTTGGCGCTAAAGGCGCAGGTGGATATAGTGCCGGTGGCATTGATCGGGACTTATGAACTGTTGCCGATGGATACCTACCACATCAAATGCCGGCCGCTGGAGATGCGGGTGGGCGAGCCGATTTCGACTGTGGGGTCGACGATGCGCGATTTGGAAGCGATCTCGGCCAAAGTGCACAAGGCGATTGAGGATCTGTACTACGAATCAAAGCCGGCGTCCCCGTAACCTTACTTTTAATCTTTGTCTGCCGTAACTTTTCCTGGTTTTCTGCCGTTATCCCTGTGTAAAGCTACTCCGCGCGGAGAATTCGTTGAAGGCTCTAAGCAAAGAAGCGGACGACCGGCTTCTGGTTGAGGCGGCGCAGAGAGATCCTGCACGCTTTGCGGAGCTTTATGAAAACAATTTCGAGCGGGTGTATGCCTATGTGGTGCGGCGAGTGGGAGATCGGGCTGAAACCGAGGATCTGACCTCCGAGGTATTTCATCATGCGCTGGCCAATTTGGGGCGATTTGAGTGGCGCGGGATTCCGTTTGCGGCGTGGCTGTTTCGGATTGCCGCGAATTTGATAGCAGACCGCTGGCAGCGCAATGGGCGCGAACAGATTGTGGACGAGCCGGAACAGATTGAAACGGCACAGGCCCGCGGTGCGGGATTTGAGGAAGTGGAGCGGCGGGCAACACTGTTTCGACTGGTGAGTACGCTGCCTGCCGAACAACAGCGCGTGGTTGTGCTGCGGTTCGTGGAACAGAAAAGCATTAAGGAAGTGGCGCGGGAGATTCGCAAGAGCGAGGGCGCGGTGAAGCAGTTGCAATTCCGCGCACTCAGCAGTCTGCGGGCGCGCATGGAGGGTGCCGATGCCTAAGCGCTCTCTTGGTCCGGGCAAAAACGATTCGACGAAGGTCGAACAGTTAAATCGGGCGCTGAATGCGATGCTGGCCCGCAGCGATGGCGCCCGGCCGAAAGCCGAAGCCGAAACCGAGCCACTGGTGCGGATCGCCGCCGAATTGCGCGACTTGCCGCGGGAAGAATTCAAGGCAAAACTCAAGGATCGGTTAGTGAAAGGAAAATCACCGAAGGAGAGAAATACTATGACTACCCTCGTCGAAGCTCCAGCAGCTGTACGCCCCACTGCAATGCCACAATTGACCTTCAAGGATACTGCGAAAGCGATCGAGTTCTACGCGCGAGCCCTGGGAGCGGTTGAAACTTTCCGCTTCGAGGCCGGGGGACAGATCGCGCACGCTGAGATCAAGATTGGAGATACGATGTTCAGTTTGTCTGACGAGTGGGAAGCGGGCGGCCGGCTCAGCGCCGAGACGTTTGGACATTCGCCGGTAGCCTTCCGCGTCTTCACAGAAGACGTCGATGCTCTCGCCGACCGGGCAGTGGCGGCAGGCATGACGGTCTTGACACCGATCAAAGATGAATTTTACGGGTATCGCGGGGGCAGGTTTACCGATCCGTTTGGATATACCTGGAACCTGGTAACGGTTAAAGAAGAATTGTCGGTCGAGGAGATGCACCGCCGGATGGGTAGGCTTACCGAGACGGCCGGTTCGAATGTGAATCCGGTGCCGCGCGGCTTCCACAGAATTACGCCTTATATCGTCACAGCCGACGGCGATGCGATGATTAACTTCGCCAAAAATGCGTTTGGAGCGGAAGTGATGATGCGTGCAGAAGGGGGTGGCGGCGGCGGTGTACACGGCGAAGTGCGCATCGGCGACACGATGCTGATGATGGGCGGCGGCGTTCCGGGTAAACCGTTCGCGGCCAAGCCGCAGACAGCCGCGCTGCATATCTATGTCGAAGACACGGACGCGGCTTACAAGAAGGCTTTGCAGGCGGGAGCGACTTCGACGGGCGAGCCGCAGGATCATGAATATGGCGAGCGGGGCGCGAGCGTGAAGGATCCGTTCGGAAATTTCTGGTACATCGCCACCCACCAGGGAGAGAGCTATCTTCCCAAAGGACTGCACAACGTGAATGTCTATCTACATCCGCTGCGGGCTGAGCCGGTCATTGGGTTCCTGAAACGTGCTCTTGGAGCGCAGGAGATTGTGAAATACGCATCGCCGGATGGAGTGGTGCACCACGCTCAGGTTCGTGTCGGCGATTCGGTTGTCGAAATGGGCGAGGCGCACGGACCTTATCAGCCGATGCCTTCGATGTTCTACGTGTATGTGCCGGACTGCGATACGGTTTATCAGCGGGCGCTGGCGGCGGGCGCGAAGTCGCTGCACGAGCTCACTGATCAGCCTTATGGGGATCGAAATGGGGCGGTGACTGATCCGTTTGGGAATATCTGGTATGTTGCGACGCATGTAAAGGACATGGTGTGACGACTGAGTAAAGAGAAGTTTCTTTGGCGAGCGGAGCGCTCGACGCTGCAGTCGGGCTCCGCTCCCATTGGACAGCCGAGGCCGGCTGTCCCTACATTAGATCCTGCCGTTTGACCCTCGCTAAATCTGTCCCATAGACTTGATGTTCAGCAACCTCCAGGTTCCAACCTTATGGCAGATAGCATTCATGTAAAGCTCCCTGATGGGAGCGTG
The DNA here is from genome assembly GCA_963756015.1 of uncultured Acidobacteriota bacterium. Taxonomy (GTDB): domain Bacteria; phylum Acidobacteriota; class Terriglobia; order Terriglobales; family Acidobacteriaceae; genus Sulfotelmatobacter. The sequence continues at coordinate 2,393,056 of CAVWMB010000006.1, read as the reverse complement.
AAGGAAGTTCCAAAGGGAACGACTGCGCTCGACATTGCGAAATCGATCAGCCCGCGGCTGGCCGATGCGGCGATGGTCGCTAAGGCGCGGCCCTTCGCGCCCGCCCAAGCGAGCTCCAATGGCGATCTCATCGATCTGACCAAGCCGCTGGAAAAAGATACCGATCTGCGGCTGCTGACGGACAAGGACCCTGAGGCGCTCGAAGTCTACCGGCATTCGTCGGCGCACTTGCTGGCGGCAGCGGTGCTGGAACTGTTTCCTGAGACCAAACTCGGACATGGGCCGCCGACGGAGAGCGGTTTTTTCTACGATTTTTACCGGCCGACTCCGTTTACTCCCGAGGACCTCGAAAAAATCGAGAAGAAGATGCAGGAACTGGTGCAGCAGAATATTCCCTACGCGCGCGAGTTTCTGCCCCGCGAGCAGGGGCTGGCGGAGTTCAAAAAAGAAGGCGACTTCATGAAGTGCCATTTCATCGAGCAATTCACCAAGCCCGATGAAAAGATTTCGATTTACCGCACGGGGAAGTTTACGGATTTCTGCCGCGGTCCGCACATTCCATCGACCGGGAAGATCAAGGCGTTCAAGCTGTTCAATGTGGCGGGCGCGTACTGGCTGGGGGATGAGAAGAATCCGCAGCTGCAGCGGATTTACGGCACGTCGTTTTTCTCGAAGAAAGATCTCGATGCGCATCTGCAGCAGGTGGAAGAGGCGAAGAAGCGCGACCATCGCGTGCTGGGCAAGCAGCTTGATCTGTTTTCGATCCAGGAACTGGCCGGGCCGGGACTGATTTTCTGGCATCCCAAGGGCGGGATTATCCGCAAAGAGATGGAAGACTGGATGCGCGAGGAGTACCTGAAGCGCGGCTACTCGCTGGTGTACACGCCGCATGTGGCGCGGCGGCAGTTATTTTTCACTTCGGGGCACGAGGGCTATTACAGCCAGAACATGTTCGATGCCATGGAGCTTGACGATGCGGAATACCGGCTGAAGCCGATGAACTGTCCCGGCCACATTTTGATTTACAAGGATTCGCTGAAGTCCTATCGCGATCTGCCGGTGCGGCTGGGCGAGTTGGGAACGGTTTATCGCTACGAGCGTTCAGGAGTGATGCACGGCCTGTTGCGGGTGCGCGGGTTTACGCAGGATGACTCCCACATTTTCTGCACGCCGGAGCAGGTCGAAGACGAGATTACCGGTTGCCTCGATTTTGCCCTGGATGTGTTGAAGGATTTTGGCTTCGACCAGTTCCAGACTGAACTTTCAACCTGGAATCCTGACGACCGGAAGAATTTTGTGGGCAGTGAAGAGCAATGGATCAACGCCACCGAGTCGCTCAAGAAGGTGCTGGACCGCAAGCAGATTGAATACAAGACCATTCCCGGCGAAGCGGCATTTTACGGGCCGAAGATCGACATTAAGCTGGTCGACGCGATCGGACGATTGTGGCAGCTCTCGACGGTGCAGGTCGACTTCAACCTGCCGCAACGCTTTGGCCTGGAGTATGTGGCGGAAGATGGTTCGCGCAAGCAGCCGGTCATGGTGCATCGGGCGCTGTTCGGATCGGTCGAGCGATTTTTTGGAGTGCTGATTGAGCATTATGCGGGAGCATTCCCGGTATGGTTGTCGCCGGTGCAGGTGGTGATGATCCCCATCAGCGAGCGGCATGCGGAGTACGCCAACAAAGTTGCGGATCAGTTGAAGGCAGCCGGGGTGCGCGTGGAAGTGGACGCGCGCAACGAAAAGATGAATGCCAAGATCCGCGAACATGCGATGCGGAAGGTGCCGTTTCTGCTGGTGGTGGGAGATAAAGAGGCTGAAGCGGGGAAGGTGAACGTCCGCACGCGCGGGAAAGAAAAGACCGAGGACATGGGCGCGGCGGAGTTTGTGGAGAAGATTAGGAAGCTGATTGGGGAGAAGAGTCCTACCATCTAACATCTCTTCTTAGCAGCCACGTCAAGTTGCCCAGCTTGAACGGCGCCGATGTACGATGTTTTGGTGCATTCACTTGCAGAGCGGGTATTAACCCTGGTCCGGCAGCAGGAATTGGTGCGTCCAGGAGACCGCGTGGGGGCCGCAGTTTCGGGCGGGATTGATTCGGTGGCGCTGTTGCGGGTGCTGATCGAATTGCGGCAGGAACTCGGCATTGTGGTGACGGTTGTTCATTTCAATCACAAGCTGCGCGGGGAGGAATCGGACGCGGATCAGGAGTTTGTCGAGAATATTGCTCGTGAGTACGGGATGGAGTTTTATTGCGCGAGCGGCGATGTGGCTGGGCTGGCCGCCGAGCTGCATTGTGGTGTCGAGGCTGCGGCGCGGGAGTTGCGGTATGGTTTCTTTCGGCGGCTGCTGGGGGCGGATGATGAATTCACCTCGGCTGAAGCCGCAAGTCAAGAACAGCTTGACCGCAGCGCTGAAAGCGCTGCGCCAGCCAAAGGAATTGTCGAAAGGGCTGGGCCAGCCAAAAGCGGACCTCAAGGGCTGAAGCCCGAATCATCCTCTCAGCTTAAGGGCACGGCTGAAGCCGTGCCCCTTCAAAGCCATCTTCAAGACCCGAATTCAGGGCGACAAACTCAGATCTTAGATAAGATCGCCACCGGGCACACGCTCGACGATCAGGCGGAGACCGTGCTCATGCGACTGATTCGCGGGACGGGGATGCGAGGGCTGGGAGGGATTCACCCGCGCATTGTGGTGCAGGATGAGGATGGCGAGAGCCTCGGCGAAATTGTGCGGCCGCTATTGGAGGTTCGGCGCAGCGAACTGGAACAATATCTGGCGAGTCTGAAACAGCCGTGGCGGGAAGATTCGACCAACGCGGAATCCAAATTCACCCGCAACCGGGTCCGCAGGCTGGTGCTGCCGCTGCTGGAACGGGAATTCAATCCTGCCGTAGTCGAGAATTTTTCTGAGCTGGCTGAGATTGCCCGCGACGAGGAAGATTACTGGGAGAACGAAATCTCAGGCTGGTTGGGGACGGTGGTGCAATGGTCGCCGCCGGAGTGGATGCGCGGGCTTAACGGTTCAGGCGGGTTGCAATCGGCGATTTCACAATCGCTGGTGCAGATTGGGCCGGCTGCTGAAACCGAACATCCTGAGGCTCGCGATTTTGAACGGTTGACGGAAATGGAAGACTCGGGAGCGGTGTTCGCGAATGCTTCCGTAAGCCGGCCCTGGCTGCTGACCGAGCCCAAGGCTGTGCAGAGACGGGTGCTGAAAGCAATTGGGGAGCAGGCGAGGATTCCGCTGGAGTTCAAGCATATCGAAGAAATCCTGCGCTTCGCGGGCGAGGACGGGCCGGGGGGGAAAGAGTTGTCGTTGCCGCTGGGCTGGAAAGTTCTCCGCGAGCCGGAGACCATGATTTTTCTGGCACCCGATTTACACCGCCAGGAACGGCTGCCGGATTATGAATATTCTCTTCCCGTGCCGGGGCGGGTGAGTGTGCCGGAGTTAGGGGTAGTAATCGAAGCGTTGCGCATCACTCCGGATTCGCAGGATGCGGAGTATAATCCGCAACAACTTCTTTGCGCAGAGAGGGTGACGGGAGGGTTAGTGGCGCGGAACTGGCGTCCGGGAGACCGGTACTGGCCTGCGCATACGAAAGCGCCCAAGAAGATCAAGGAACTATTGCAGGAGCGCCATGTGCCGCAACCTGGGCGCAGGCTTTGGCCGGTCGTAGTAAGTGGGGACCAGATTGTGTGGATGCGTGGCTTTCCGGTTCCGGCGGGGGTTCGCTGGAAGGCAGGGAAAGAAGCAGTATGGATTCGAGAGACCTCATCGAATGAACCGGACGCGATCTGAGCTGGCCCTTATTTGGTCTTACGTGGCATTGTGCAGGACGCAAACGGGAGGCGAGGCGTTTTCATGAATGCACCCAGAGTCGAGCCGCTTCGCCAGGTGATCGCAGCGGACCAGATCCAGAAGCGGGTGAAGGAACTGGGCCGCCATATTTCAGACGATTACCAGGGACAGACGATCCAGGCACTGGCGGTTTTGGAGAATGCGTTCATGTTTATGGCCGATCTGGTGCGGGCGCTGGATGTCCCGGTGATCTGCCAGTTCATCAAGCCGAAGTACAGCAAACAGGGAAACGGCGGCGCGGAGACTGTGGAAATCTTCTTCAGCCATGAGCCGGATATTCGCGGGCAACATATTCTGCTGGTGGAAGGGCTGGTCCATTCCGGAGTGACCAGCCAATTTCTGATGGATGATCTGCGGGCGCGAGGGGCGGCTTCGGTGAAACTGGTGACCTTGCTGGACCGGCAGTCGGCGCGTCGCGTGGCCTTGCAACCGGATTATTTCGGGTTTTTGGTGGATGAAGGCTTTCTGGTGGGCTATGGTTTGGGAGCGGCCGAGCAGACCAACCGCAATATCCCTTACGTGGCCGCAAGCCCGAGAGCCCAGATGACTTAAGTCATGCGAGTCATGGCGGGCCTTTTTCCTGGGAAAAAGGTAGAATAAAAGTCCTAAGGAATTTCCCTATCGAAATTGGCCGAGCGGCATCTAATCTAATTTAGGAGCCTCGGGGCTTTTCCTGGTTCGGACGGGTCCTCGATTCTTTCAGGAGCTTCACTGGTGAATTCGACAGTTAAAACCGTGGTGTTTTGGGTCGTGATCGGGTTATCCGCGCTGCTATTGTGGACCGTAATTCAGCAGGGGCGGGGCGGCCAAAAAGACAAGGAAGTGAATTTTTCCCAGTTCATGAGTGACGTGAGTCAGGGGAACGTGCATGAAGTCACTCTGGACGGCCAGCAGGTCAAGGGAAAGTACCGAGACGGCTCCGCCTTCCATACCGTGGCCCCGCAGTCGTATCCCGACATGTACAAGACGCTGGCGGACAAAGGCGTCGTGGTCACGATCAAGGACGTTAACGGCGGAAGCTGGCCGCTGCAATTGCTGGGGACCTGGGCTCCGCTGATCCTGCTGGGAGCACTGTGGTTTTTCATGATCCGGCAGATGCAAACCGGTGGGAATAAGGCGCTGTCGTTTGGCAAGAGCCGGGCGCGGCTGCTTTCGATGCAGCAGAAAAAGGTCACATTCAAAGATGTGGCAGGGGTAGAAGAGGCCAAGGAAGAGCTGCGGGAGATTATCGAATTTCTACGCGAGGCGCAAAAATTTCAAAAACTTGGCGGCAGGATACCCAAGGGAGTGCTGCTGGTTGGCCCCCCTGGAACCGGCAAGACTTTGTTGGCGCGGGCGGTGGCCGGCGAAGCGAATGTTCCTTTCTTTTCGATTTCCGGTTCGGATTTTGTAGAAATGTTTGTGGGCGTAGGCGCCAGCCGCGTACGTGATCTGTTCGAGCAGGGCAAGAAGAACGCACCTTGCATCATCTTTATCGATGAAATCGATGCCGTGGGGCGGCATCGCGGCGCGGGCTTGGGTGGTGGTCACGACGAGCGCGAGCAGACTTTGAACCAGTTGCTGGTGGAGATGGACGGGTTCGAATCGAATGAAGGCGTCATTTTGATGGCGGCGACGAACCGGCCCGATGTGCTCGATCCGGCGCTGCTGCGGCCGGGACGGTTTGACCGGCGGGTGGTGGTAAGCAGGCCGGATGTGCGCGGACGCGAAGAGATTCTGCGGGTGCATACGCGCAAGATTCCTTTGGCCGAGGATGTTGATCTTTCCGTGCTAGCGCGGGGAACTCCGGGCTTCTCTGGTGCAGATCTTGCCAACATGGTGAATGAAGCGGCGTTGGCGGCAGCGCGGCAGAATCGCAAGGCCGTGCTGATGTTCGATTTTGAGGTGGCTAAAGATAAAGTGCTGATGGGCGTGGAGCGCAAGTCGCTGATCCTTTCCGACGAGGAAAAGAAAGTTACGGCGTATCACGAAGCCGGGCACGCGCTGGTGGCGGCGAAGCTTCCGGGTTCCGATCCGGTGCATAAGGTTACGATCATTCCCCGCGGCATGGCGCTGGGCGTGACCATGCAGTTGCCCGTCGACGATCGGCACAACTACACCCGGGAATATTTGAAGACCGACCTGGCGATTTTGATGGGCGGACGTCTGGCCGAGGAGATCTTCTTGAACCAGATGAGCACGGGCGCGGGCAACGACATTGAGCGAGCCACGGAGATGGCGCGCAAGATGGTCTGCGAGTGGGGCATGAGCGATCTTGGCCCGCTTACCTTCGGCAAGAAGGAAGAGCAGATTTTTCTGGGCCGCGAGATCAGCCAGCATCGCGACTACAGCGAAGACACCGCCATCAAGATTGATGGCGAAGTCCGCAAGCTGGTCAACTTCGGCTATGAAACAGCCAAGGGCATTCTGGAAGGAAACCGCGACACCCTGCAGAAGATCGCGATTGCCTTGTTGGAGCGCGAGGTGCTGGATGCTTCTGAAGTGATGATGCTGGTCGAGGGCAAGGAGCTGCCTCCGATGAAGTCTCCTTCGAAGCCGGATGACGGCGTGCAGCAGGTGTTGAAGCCGGAGCCGGGACGACCTGGAATCGCGAAGGGCGGAGAAAGTCCGGCGCGAGCATGAAGGTGAGGGCAAGTTAAGTCCCGAGCGGAATCGCTGAAAGAAGGGCGGCGTGAAGCCGCCCTTTTGATTTTTGCGAGGAGGCAGTTGGCAGTTCGCACTTCTGAGCTGTTCAGCCTCCTTATCCGTTCACCAGGTCCATCATGTACTCGGGATAACGCCCTCCGGCAGCGGCGCCGGTGGGAAAAATCTCGTCGATGCGCCGGAGATCTTCGGTGGTGAGCTTTACGTCGATGGCGGCAATGTTGTCTTCCAGATATTGGCGCCGCTTAGTCCCGGGGATGGGGACGATGTTTTTATCCTGTGCGAGCACCCAGGCCAGCGCCAACTGCGCGGGCGTGCAGTGCTTCTCTTTCGCGATGTCCTCGACACGGCGCACGAGATCCAGATTCTTCTGGAAGTTTTCACCTTGAAAGCGCGGAGATAACCGGCGGTAGTCATCTTCGGGGAAATCCTCGAATTTCGTGAACTGACCGGTGAGGAAGCCGCGTCCAAGCGGACTGTAGGCGACGAAGCCTATTCCTAATTCGCGGCAGGTGGCGAGGATTTCGTCTTCCGGGTCGCGGCTCCACAGCGAGTACTCGGTTTGCAGCGCGGTGATGGGATGAATTTTCACGGCGCGTCGGAGGGTTTGCGGCGAAGCCTCGGAGAGTCCAATGTGGCGAATTTTTCCTTCACGCACAAGTTGCGCCATCGCGCCCACGGTTTCTTCGATGGGCGTGGAGGGGTCGACACGATGCTGATAGTACAAGTCGATGGTTTCAATGCCCAATCGGCGCAGGCTGGCTTCGCAGGAGCGGCGGATGTAGTCGGGTTTGCCATTCACTCCGCGCGCGGTTGGATCTGAGGGGTCGCGGACGATTCCGAATTTTGTGGCCAGCACAACTTTGTCGCGCTTGCCTTTGATTGCGCGGCCGACCAGTTCTTCATTTTTGTACGGACCATACACATCCGCGGTGTCGAGAAAATTGATTTCCAGTTCGAGGGCTCGATGGATGGTGGCGATGGATTCGTTGTCATCGCGTCCGCTGTAAAACTCCGACATGCCCATGCAGCCGAGGCCGAGGGCGGAAACTTTGAAACCGCTGCGTCCAAGTTCGCGAAATTGCATGATGAAATCCTTTCGAAGAAAGCGTGAAGAAATTTATGGAGGTGGCTGCTTAGTAGATGCGGATGAGAGGCTTTTGGGATTCAGTGACATTTCCAATGCGGCGGGCGGGGGTTCCGGCAGCTTGCAAATCAGTGAGGAACTTTTCGGAATCGTCTTCCGCAATCGAAATGAGCAGGCCGCCGGCGGTCTGGGGATCGAAGAGCAGGGCTTTGAGTTCGGCAGCGATCGGCGCCTCGTAGCTTACGACACACTCGGCGAATTCGCGGTTATTGGTGAGACCTCCGGGGACGTAGCCGGCGCGAATGCATTCTAAAGCTCCCGGGAGGGGCAGGATATCTTTGGAAAAAAAACGCAGAGCGACGTTGCCGGCCAATGCCATTTCGCGCGCGTGGCCGATCAGGCCGAAGCCGGTGACATCGGTCAGGGCGTGGACGCGATAGTTTTTCGCGGTAATCAGTTCCGCAGGTTGTTTGTTGAGGGTAGTCATGGAATGGACCGCGGCGTCGATCCATGCGGCTTCAGCTTTGCCTTTCTTGATTGCCGTTGAAATCACTCCCGTGCCGAGCGCTTTGGTGAGGAGGAGAGCGTCGCCCGGTTTCGCTCCCGCATTGGCAAGAACTTTTTTGGGATGAACGAATCCGGTAACGGCGTATCCAAATTTGGTTTCTTCGTCGCGAATGCTGTGGCCGCCGATTACGGTGCATCCGGCCTCGATCATTTTGGAGAGACCGCCGGCGAGAATGCGCTCGAGAATTTCGAGGTCGGCTTTCTCGGGAAAACAGACCAGGGCGAGCGCGGTGAGCGGTTTTCCACCCATCGCATAAATGTCACTGAGCGCGTTGGTGGCGGCGATCTGGCCAAAGGTATAAGGGTCGTCGACGACGGGGGTGAAGAAGTCGACGGTTTGCACCAGGGCCTGGTCGGGCGCGATTTGATACACTCCGGCGTCGTCGGCGTGGTCAAAGCCGACTAGAACGTTCGGGTCATGTTGCCGGGCTAATTTCCCAAGCACCGTGTCCAGCGCCGCCGGACTCAGCTTGGACGCTCAACCCGCAGCTTTCACCGACTCGGTAAGGCGAAATGGCTTGCCATCGGCCATGATTCATTTTTACCACGGGTGGATGAAGGCACGGAGAAATCAGGCGGGAGAATCGAGACCCCGAAACAATTTCTCTGTGACTTCGGTGAATCCGCGACTCCGGTGAAAAGAAGTTTTCTATTTCACCGTGACATCGGTGACCTGAATGTCGGGATACTGGCGGTTCCACTGCGCGGAGATGCCTTCGAAAGTCAGCCGAAAAGGTTTGCTTTGGCCTGGGCCGAGCGGGGAGACGGAGAAATCAACGGCCTCGGGATACGGACCGTCGGTTTTCAGCACTTGCATCGGGATCTCTTCGCGCTGGGCGAGTTGCCCCATATCGTCTTTGAATGTGACTTCGACCATCACGTGGGTGATGGTCTTGTCGCCAGAGTTGGTGACGGTGCCGTCGACATAGCTGACAGTTGCGCCCACAAAATTTTGCGCCGCACTCATCTTGAGATCGGAGAGCTTGAGGTTGGCGGCATAAGGCGGCGGTCCGGATGACATTTTGGGTTGGCTGCGAAGCAGAAATGCAAAAACGACCGCGACTACGATAACCACCGTCACTGCGATGGCGATGGTGCGCCGGCTGGAATCAGGCTCGGTCACCGGAGTTGGCTGGATCAGGCCACCCATTGCAAGATCGATTGTACGCTGGAGATTGGTTGCGGTCTCTAGGTTGCAGGTCTTTAGTTGGGAGTCTTTACTTGGGGGTCTTGAGGAATGCGGCCACGAACAGAACGCCAAACAGCAAGTCGATGCAGCCGAGCGCGAGATCTCCCGAAGTCAATCGGTGCTGCAGATAGAGCACGGCGAAGGTCGAACCGCCGCCGAATTTCTCGAGCATCGAGGGAACCATCACGGGGCGCAGGCGCACCGGGTCGCGGGCGATGACGATAAATGCGATCTGAAAGGCCAGTCCGACGGTGACAAAGCCGTAGTAGAAGCCAGGGTGCGTGATGGGAGGTGGATCCTGGCGGCCGATCAGGTCGAACATGAAATAAAGCGGGGTGAGTGTCAACACGCCCCAGATGCCGGCAATCCAAAACACGATCCTCGCGAATTTCATGGAAAGCGATTATTCGCCGCCGACGGTGAGGCCGTCAATGCGCAGCGTGGGCGAGGCGACGGAGCCGCGGAATTCGAGATCGTTTGCGACCTCGGAAATGTTGAAGAAAATTTCTTTCAGATTTCCGGCAACGGTTATTTCTTCGACTGGATAAGCGAACTCGCCGCCCGAGATCCACAAGCCCGAAGCGCCGCGGGAATAATCGCCAGTGACCAGGTTGGCGCCATGGCCTAGAAATTCGGTGACGTAGAGGCCTTCTTTTATTTCGGAAATCAGTTGCTTCGGCGTCCGGCTTCCGGGCTGCAGGAAATAGTTTCCCGGGCCGATGCCTGGCGTGCCGGCCAATCCGCGGGAGGCGTTGCCGGTGGTGGCGAGTCCGAGTTTCTTCGCGGTGTAAGTATTCAATAGATAAGAGTTCAGCACACCTTTTTCAATGACGACGGTGCGGCGCGTGGGCACACCTTCGCCGTCGAAAGGGCTGGTACCGAAGCCTCCGGGAATGGTGCCGTCGTCGATGATGGTGACGGTGTCGCCAGCGATCTTCTGTCCCAGCTTGCCGGCGAGAAACGATGCGCCGCGGTAGACGGAGTCGCCGTTCACGCCTTCGAAAATGTGTTCGAGGATAGAAGTGGCAACCATGGGATCGAAGATGATCGGGACCTGAGCGGTCTTGGCCTTGCGCGCGCCCAAGCGGCGCAGCGTGCGCTGGGCTGCGACCTTGCCGACCTGTTCGGGGGATTCGAGCTTTGACAGTGTGCGGGCCACCGCATACCAATAATCGCGTTGCATGGCGCCGTCTTCGGTTTGTGCGATGGGAACGGCGGAGATGGAACAGTAGGACCGGCGGAATTCGCCGACAAAGCCGTGCGAGTTGGCGAGAACCTTGTGGCCGGTGGCGGCGTCGAACGATCCGCCTTCGGAGTTTTTGATGCGCGGGTCGAAATCGAGCGCGGCTTTTTCGGCGCGGCGGGCGTAGTCGATGCGCTCGGGACCGGGCAGAGAATAAACGTCTTCGTGGAAGAGATCGAGATCGCCGGAGAGTTGGCCGAGCTGCGCGGGTTCGGGAATGCCGCCGAAGGGATCTTCCGAAGTGATCTTCGAAAGATCCAGCGCGGATTTCAGCATGCGGTCGAGAGCGGTGGCGGAGAAATCGCTGGAATACGTACTGGCTGCACGCTGGCCATTGAAGACGCGAACGCCGATGGAGCGCGATCCAGATTCTTTGAGGGTTTCGACCTGGCCGAGGCGGACCAGCGTGGAGAATTCATCGCCTTCGCGGACCACGCATTCCGCGGCGGTCGCGCCGCCATTCATGGCGCGGCGCACGATGTCCTGGGCGAGCTCGCGAAGGTCGGTTTCTATTTTTGGGGAGCGACTTTCCAGTTCAACTGAAGGCATATGACGTTATTATCCCAGCAAGCACCTCGTTTTCCTAGCGCGGCTCCGGTTTGACGGCCCCCGAGCGGATGCTCTGCGCAGCCGGCGAACCCATTGGAAGATGTTTGAAGGTAATGTAATTATGCCTTACAATAGAGAGATGCCAAAGGATAGCCTGACAACTAAATTAACCGTAACCGCAAGAGGCCAAGTGACGCTTCGGAAAAAAGTGATGCAGCACCTCGGCATTAAGCCGGGTGGGAAGATCGAGTTGGATTTGCTGCCGGACGGGAGAGGCATGGTCCGCGCGGCGCGGCCCAGCGGAACGATCGACGATTTTATCGGGATGCTCGCCGGCAAGACTACAAAAGTCGCCACCATAGAGGAAATGAATGAGGCTGCGGCGCGCGGTTGGGCGGGCTTGAACGGCAAGGGCAGGAAATGAACGCCGCTGTGGACACCAACATCCTGGTGCGGGCGATTGTTCGCGATCATCCCGGGCAGGCGGCGATTGCCGCCACATTATTACGTAACGCCAAGGTGATCGCCGTAGCGATACCGTGCCTTTGCGAATTTGTGTGGGTGTTGCGCACTGTATATAGGTTCCAGCGGCCGGCGCTAGCCGCCGCCATTCGATCTCTGCTCGAAGCGCAGAACGTGGAAATGAATCGGCCTGCCGTGGAGGCGGGACTGGCGATGCTCGACGCTGGGGGCGATTTTGCGGATGGCGCGATCGCCTATGAAGGCAGGTGGCTCGGCGGGGAGACGTTCGTTTCGTTCGATAGAGAAGCGGTGGAGATGCTTAGGGCGCAGGGGCACGCGGGTAGGGCACTGTAGACACGTCGACTGGCGAGCAGCGTTTTTTCTTTTCTAACCTGTTTAGCGGCAACTGACTCCGCGGTCAAGGCGCCCTTTGGGCTCGCTGCCTTTGGGAGACAAACCGAAGCGCCACAGATAATCAGCGCCAAAGGCGAAAAAGGCGAGCCGAAACCATCCGACGACATTTGTACGAATCGAGGTCCAGTTCCGCCAAGCTCACTGCATGAACCCACCGGGATCTTTTTTGGCAGTACCGCCGACGGTGAGCCTATCGATCTTGATGGTCGGAATGCCCACGCCGACCGGTACGGCTTGTCCATCTTTGCCGCAGGTGCCGACGCCTTCGTCGAGTTTTAGATCGTTGCCCACCATCGAGACGCGCGTTAGAACGTCGGGGCCGTTGCCGATCAGCGTGGCGCCTTTGATGGGCGCGGTGATGTGGCCGTCTTCGATCATGTAGGCTTCGCTGGCTCCGAAGACGAACTTGCCGTTGGTGATGTCGACCTGGCCTCCGCCGAAGTTGACGGCGTAGATTCCACGTTTCACCGAGCGAATAATGTCTTCGGGATTATCCTGGCCGGCGAGCATGTAAGTGTTGGTCATGCGCGGCATGGGAATATGCTCGTAGCTTTCGCGGCGTCCGTTACCGGTGTCGGAAATGCCCATCAGGCGCGCGGAAAGCTTGTCGCTTAGATAACCCTTCAGAATTCCCTTTTCGATCAAAACGGTTTCCTGCGTAGGCTCGCCTTCATCATCCACGTTGAGCGACCCGCGGCGCCAGGGCATGGTCCCGTTGTCGATGACAGTGCAGCCTTCGCTGGCTACACGTTTGCCGATCAGTCCAGCGAATGCGGAAGTTTTTTTGCGATTGAAGTCGGCTTCGAGGCCGTGGCCGACAGCTTCGTGCAGCAGAACCCCGGGCCATCCGGGGCCGAGGACGACTTCCATCTCTCCGGCGGGAGCTTCGCGCGCATCGAGTTGCAGGATTGCCTGCCGGGCCGCTTCCTTGGCGAAGAACTCGGGATTTTTATCGCCGAAGAAAAAGTCGAGGGCGACTCGTCCGCCGCCGCCGGAACCGCCGCGAGCGGAGTTGCCTTCGGTCTTGGCGATGCAGGAAACATTCATGCGGGCGAGCGGCTGGGAATCTTCGGCGAAAGTTCCGTCGGAAGCAACGACCAGAATATTTCGCAGTTCATCGCCGTAGCTGGCGCGAACTTCCTGAATGCGGGGATCGTAGGCACGCGCGGCCTTATCGGCCCGCATTACCAACTCGACCTTGGCAGTAATCTCGGCATCGACTGAAGGCAAGGTCACGGGATACAGGCTGCGCGCCGCTGCCTGCTGAAAACCAGCCACTGTGGCCTTCGCAGGAGCGCTGGCAATCAGAGCCGCGGTGCGCGCCGCGTGCAAGATGCGGTTGGCCGAAAGATCGTCGGTATAAGCGTATCCGGTGCGCTCGCCGGAAACGACGCGGACTCCGCAGCCGGCGGAAATGCCCTGCGAAGCCGACTTCACCATCGACTCATCCACCATCAACGAGGTTGAGGACAGATATTCGAAATAGAGATCGGCGTAATCGCCGCCGGCGGAAAGCGCGGCCGCGAGGTAACGTTCGAGGTCGTTTTCGGTTACACCGTAGTGGTCAAAAAAGAAGCGCTGTTTATCTTTATCTATAAGAGATGTCTTGTCCAAGCTGATCACCCACAAGAATATAGATGCCGCCACGCCGGTGGCAGACTCAGTTGCGCGGATGGGTTCATTATCCCACAGCGAGCGCGCGAGAACGGGTGAAAACATCCACAGCAAAGATGTGACGATGGTCACATATCACAGACGGCGAGGCATTGGGAACGGGACAATCCGAAGAGGAGACGCCCAATGCCCATGGTGACGCCGCAGGCGCTGACGCGGACAGTGCAGGATTTTCTGAGCGAAGCGGCTGGAGCGGTGGTTCTGGAAAATGGCGCGGTTGCGTTTGACCTGGCGCAATCGAAGTACTCGATTTCAGGCGAGTATAACCGCTGCCTGCTGCATTTTTGGTCGGCGGAGCGGAATGCGGTGCGGCGGGTGCTGGACGCGGAGGTCAAGAATGGAACGCTACGTTTGGCCGTGCAGAGGCTGGGGCAGGCGCGACCCTCGAAACTAGAGATTTGCCGCGAACGCGATCGGCGCACGCCGACGGCTCGCCGCGTCGCGCGGGCCGCGTATGAGCAAAAATTAAGGAAAACTTTGGAGCGGCACTTTCCTGAGTTCAAAATTACAAGATTGACGGGTGGAGCGGATCTGGAGAAATCCTTCGGTCCGGTTTACGCGCGAGGTGTGGTGCGGCGAGGACGGTCGGCCTTTGCGGTGTTGGGAGTGAACGCGCAGGAAACGCAGGCGTCGATTGATGCAGCGCTGACCTTTGGCATTTTGTGGTTTGACGTTTGCCGGCAGGCGCAGCCCACCAACTCGCTGGTGGAAGGGCTGCAACTTTTTGTTCCGAAGGGAAGGTCCGCGCTGGTTCGCGAACGCATGGCGAATCTTAATCGTGCTGCCGCCAAATGGTCGCTGTATGAGTTCGACGAGCGCGATGGCGCGCTGGTGGAGGTGGACTGCGCGGATCGCGGCAACGTGGAAACCCGGTTGGTGCACGCGATTGACGATGAGGCGGGGCGCGAACGCTTTAAGGATTCGATCGCGAAAGTGCGGGAAATTCTGCCGAATTGCGAGGCTGGCTTGCTCTCGGCAGCCGAGATGGTTTTTCGCTGGCGTGGGCTAGAATTTGCGCGAGCGCGAGTCGGCGGCATTCCGGGATCGTTTTGCAGCACGCAGGAGATCGTTTTTGGAGTTGGCGCGGAAGAACGCGTGCTGGATGAGAGGAACGAAGCTGAGTTCACGGAGTTGGCGCACTGCTTGCGTGAGGTTCGCCACCCTTATGGGCCGCGTCAACATGCGCTGTGGCGGCTGCGGCCGGAGCGATGGCTGGAGTCGCTAGTGGTGGGCGACGTGAGTGTGATCGAAGGGCGGCTGGATTCGTCGCGGCGCTTTTCGCAGGTTCCGGCGTTTTCCGCTTCGGATCGAGCCATGATCGATGTGCTTACAACCACGCAAAAGGGCAGGCTCGCGGTTGTGGAACTGAAAGCTGACGAGGATATTCATTTGCCGATGCAGGGGCTCGATTACTGGTCGCGCGTGGACTGGCATCATGGGCGGGGCGAATTTCAGCGCTTTGGATATTTCGAGGGGCGTGAGTTGTCGAGCGAGAAGCCGTTGTTATTTCTGGTGGCTCCGGCGCTGCACGTGCATCCCGCCACGGATACACTGCTGCACTATCTTTCGCCGGAGATTGAATGGGAGTTTGTGGGAATTGACGAGCGCTGGAGGGAAGGAGTCAAGGTTGTGTTCCGAAAACGGCCACGCCGATCATCCAACCGATTTCTGAATTCTGGATCACTGGATTCTGATTTCAAGTTGCCGATCGCCACATAGAATGGCGTTGGTTTCATCGGGCAATGGGCCCTCATCCCTTCCATGCTCCCAGCATGCGGCGCACATCGACTAACTGGGCTACGTGGTAGGCATTGTGGTCTGCGAGGAGCAAGACCTCGCGCAGAATGGTCTGGCCGTCGCCCCAGGGGATGCGGGCGTAGAGATCTGTCTTCGGATTTGTCACCAGATTTTCCATAGCTTTCAAATCCTCGTGAAACTGCCGAATGCTTTTGGTCCACGCGGATGGAGTAGGTGGCACCTCCGTCTTGGGCCAGTAACCCTCCGGCCACTTGGGAGATTTGTGTTTCGGATCGCGGCTGAAATCGAGGATGTCTGACTGCGCCAGGCGAAGATGCTCGAGCAGCATCCACGCGGAATGCGGATAGCTGCCGGGTTTTACGCCTCGTAGTTTCTCGGGCAAGTCTTTTACGGCGGCATCAAACGTGGCGTGGGCGGCACCTCCGTTGAGCAGATCGATCAGATGCTCGCGGAGTTGTTTGTTGTGCAGGTCTTTCGCCGGCATTTTTTCCTTTCTTCTTCTTCAATTCTTCTTCTTCTTCTTCTTCTTCTTCTTCATAGCGCGAACTAATTCGGGACAGGGATGGCGCAAGCTAAAGCCAGGGTCCCTCGCTGCGCTCGGAATGACAACATATTAATCGGCGTTCCGTGGCGAACCTGTGGGTAAGCCGTGATGCGATGCATCATTTCGCGGAATCTGGGTTGAGGCATTGTCCTCCCTCTCGCCTCTTAAGACGCGACCAATGCCGCGAACGATGCGGCGCATGGGAAAAATATTTTTGCCGTCAGTAAGAAAAATCTCGCCGGTGCGGCTGCCGCGGTAGAACCAGCGCTTGAGTATTGCGAGATGCTCCATGGTTTCGAGGGCCGAGCGCGCCTGTGCCGGTGGGAACGAATCGAGTGCCCCCTGGACGCGTGATTCCATGGATTGCGATTTCATGTGCTCGGCCGGCTGGATGGAGAAGGCGAGCGGTCCGGAGATTGCGCCGCGGTTCAGGTGGAAGAAAGTGACCGAGCCGGGCTGTTGACAAGGTTGAACGATCAGGCCTGAAAGCCGGTCGATGCGGCGGACTATCTCGGGAAACTGGCTGAGCACGGGTTTGAGTTTTTCGAGGCGAAGGTGAATGGCGGCGGCGTCTTCAAACGCCAGACCGGCCGAGGCGGCGTCGCGCTGCGAGGAAAATTCACGCGCCAGAGACTCTCCCCCGGAATCGAAATAGGCTTGAACGCGGTTCACCTCGGCGGAATATTCTTGGTCGGTGCAACCCTTGAAACAAGGCGCGAGGCACATCTTCATCTCGGAATAAATGCAGCCGGGAAATTCGGGGTCGGGATGCAGATCGTCGACGCAGCGGCGCATCTTGAAAAAATCAAGCGAGTCGTTCATGAATTTTTCAGCGGACGTGCGCGACTGGAATGGCCCGTAGTAAAGCGCGCGACCGTTAAGCCGCCCGAGGCGCGTGGTGATGGAGGCGCGCGGATATTCGTTTTCCAGGTGCAGCTTTACCAGCGGCGCGAAACGGAAGCGCATGCGGTTGGCGTAAGTTTTGGAAAAAGTTTCGCGCAGGAGTTGGTAAAGCAGGAAGCCGGATTCAAAGTCAGAGCCGGTCGGGGTGTACTCGATCGAGCGGACGCGGTGGCGCAGATTGAGTTTCTTCGTGCGCTCTTCGACCGGGCCCAACAGGCGTTGCAGACGGCGGCGGAGATTCGCGGTCTTGCTGACGTAGGGCTCTGCCTGCGCCGCGTCGCCACGGAGCAGAAATACGGCTGGCGCGGAAGGCACTGAGGAAAAAGATTCGGCGTCGCGTTCAGGGACGAACTCCAGGCGCTCGGTTAACACAAGGTCATTTTAGTGCGGATTTACGAGGAGGACACGCGAACGCTATCGGAAGCTGGCGCTGCGGAACTTCTGGCGGAAGTCTTCACCTTCCATTTTGATGACGCGGCACATTTCGTGCAGGCGGGAGCGCATGCGCTCTCCGATGCGGTCGCCAAGAGTTTCAGAGCGAGTGGCGGCGCGGGCGGATGAAATTCCTCCGTTTGCGCCGGCCGCGGGTTGATCTTCAAAGTTGGTGGTGATGATGGTGGTGCGATTGTCGTTATAGCGGGTGTTCAGGATCAGGCTGACCGTGTCCCAAACCCACTCGGTGGGCTTTACCGCGCCCAGTTCGTCGAGTACCAGGACGTCAGCTTCAAAGACGGGACGAAGGACGTCGAGTTCCGTGGTTTGAACCGTGGAATTATAGGAATTTTGAATCTCTTTCAAGAGCTCGCGATAGTCATAGAAGAGGCACGAGATGCCCTTACCGAGGATCAGATCTTTGGTGATACCTACGGCGAGGTGGGTCTTGCCGGTGCCGATCTTGCCGATGATGAGCAGGCCGGCTCCATCGCGTGGGTCATACTCTTGCGCAAACCGGCAAGCTGAGAGGTGGGCGAAAGCGAGAGAGGGATGGGCCCCGGGAAAGTCGGCAGTGTAGCTGGCGAGTTCGCAATGCTCATAGCGGCGAGGTATGTTGGCCGCGGCTAACAAAGCCTGATTTCGGGTTCGCAACTGGCAATCGCAGCGGGTGACTCGCCGGTCTCTGGGTGCGCTGGAGGTCGAGGGAAGCGTCTTCCATCCGGTGCCTTCGCAGAGCGGGCAAATTGCTGCTGGGGTCTTGAGCGACATCAATATTTCTTTATTATCCTTGTTGAATTGTATGCTCTGAGCTTGCTCCCGCGCGCAAGCTTCCCGCAAGCAGGAAACAACGAGGGACTGTGTACAACCTGTGCAGGCGTGATGCGGTCTGTGGAGAGCCGACGAAAACTCGCTCCTGGCGCATGTTTTGAGAAGGCGCTACCTGCGGCATTGACTTTTGAAGTGCCAGCCTGGGTGAAAAGCCGCCCCCTTGGCCTCGATCCGGCACCAAGGGGTGTGAAACGGGCTTCCGGCGCGGATTTTCACAGTTGACATTCTGCGCAGAGAGAGGAAAATACCACCCGTCAGGTTTCCCACACAGCGGCAAGTTTCTATTTCCCGGTTTTGCGCCGGGTATGCGGCTGCGTATGAAAAGAGACCTGCGAGGAGAAACTATGAATAAGGCCGATCTGGTCGATAAGATCGCTGGCGCGTGCGAAATCAGCAAGGCGCAGGCTACAACTGCGATCGATACCGCGGTGAGCAGCATTACTGGTGCTTTGAAAAAAGGAGATCGAGTGGCGTTGATAGGCTTCGGCACTTTCTCGGTATCGCAGAGAAAGGCGCGGAACGGGCGCAATCCACAAACCGGCGCCACCATCAAGATCGCTGCCCGCAAGGTCGCGAAGTTCACCCCTGGGGCCGAATTGAAAAAAACCGTCAACAAGAAGTAGTGAAAATAGAGTGTGGAATTTCTTGAAGCGGCAGGGGGTCGGCCCTGCCGTTTTTCGTTGTCCGGCAAAAGCGGAGTGCGGGCGCCTGCCTGCGGCTACAATGGCCAGAACATGATCGCTCACCTGCGCGGAAAACTGCTGGTCAAACATCCTAATCAAGTGGTGGTGGAAACCGGTGGCGTCGGTTATGAAGTGAACATCAGCGTTCCTACATTCTCCGAGCTACCCGCTATCGGTTCGGAGGTGGCGCTATACGTTCACACTCATGTGCGAGAGGACGTGATTGCGCTTTACGGCTTTCTGCGCACTGCCGAGAAGCGACTCTTCGAGAAGTTGATGACGGTCAGCGGCATTGGAGCGAAGCTGGCTATCACCATTCTGAGCGGGATGGCGGCGGACGATATGGCGCAGGCGATTCGCGGCAACGATGTGGCGCGCCTGACCAGGATCCCAGGCATCGGCAAGAAAACCGCCGAGCGAATGGTTTTGGAGCTGCGTGACAAACTGCCGGCAGCGGCGGGAGTGGGACCCTCGTCCGGGACGGCAATGAGTGCGGTCGAAGAGGATGTTTTGTCGGCGCTGATCAACCTGGGCTACCAGCGGCCGGCAGCTGAAAAGGCCATAACAGTTGTGGTCAAGAGTGGCAAGAACGGGTCGTTTGACTGGATGTTTCGAGAAGTGCTGGCCGAGCTATCCAAGTAGTCAAGTTTGCTCTGTCCGATGCCTTTTGGTACCGCCGAACAGCAAACGGATTCCGCATAACAATAAAGCTGCCCGAAACTGGACTATCCCCTACATAAAAACATATTTTTATTCAACAAACGGGAATGGAGAGCTGCCAAGCCGGCATAAGTGTAAGAAACATAACAATGAAAGACACATTTCTGTTTGGAACACGAGTTGCAAGTTGTGGAGTGTTCTTCTTCTGTTGAGTCTCTAAAATTTTCAATTTTTTTCTAGGTTAGGCCTGATAGCTGTTCGAAAAAGAGCACGCTAGTTAGAGGTGCGGGCAAGGTTGTATTTGGAGTCCTGCGAACGGTAGGGCGGTTCTGTCTGGTTCAGCGTTGGCTCGGTTACAAGATCAGTTTTAACTTCTCGGTTCAGGAGGAAGGAATGTACACGCGCAACATGAAAGTGGCCCTGTTTCTCCTAGTAGTGATGGTTTGTGTGGGTAGCGCTCTACCCGCTTGGGCTCAATCGGCATCATCTGGAACCGTTGCCGGTGTGGTCACCGACCCATCGGGCGCTGTGGTTTCTGGCGCCACGGTTACGCTGACCGATACTTCCACCAATGTTGCGCGAACCGCAACCTCCAACGCCACAGGGCGTTACTTCTTCGCCGACGTCACTCCCGCGGTTTACAGTCTTTCTGTCTCGAAGGCGGGATTTTCGACGACGAAGACCGAGAACCAGGTGGTGCAGGTCGGAGTCTCTCTGACGGTCAATCTGGCATTGCAGGTTGGCGGCGCCAACGTTGTGGTCGAGGTTTCAGCGGTCGGCAATGAGCTGCAAACCATGAACGCGACGGTCGGCAACACCATCTCAACGAACGCCATTGACAATTTGCCGAGTCTGGGTCGCGACGTCAGCACCTTCGTCGAGTTGCAGCCGGGCGTAGGACCGGACGGAGCCGTGGCGGGTGCGGTGCTCGACCAGAGCTACTTCTCGCTGGATGGCGGCAACAATAGCAACGATATGGACGGCAGCATGAACGTCTATACCAGCAGCTTTGCCGGCGATCCGACTGGAGGCGTGGCGGCGCAGAATCAATTGGGCGTTGGCAATGTCGCCGGCCCCACGGGTGTGATCCCGACGCCGCAAGACAGCGTGGAAGAGTTCAAGGTGAATACCGCGGGCCAGACCGCCGATTTCAATAGCTCGGCTGGCGCTGAAGTGAAGATCGTCACCCGGCGTGGAACCAACGCCTGGCATGGCACGGCGTACGAGTACTATAAGGATAACAACTGGTCATCCCAGAGCTGGCAAAATGGTTACGACAACATTCTGCAGCCCGGGTCCGCGCCCCTTCCCATCTTCCATTACAATCGGTACGGCGGGGCGGTTGGCGGTCCAATCATTCCGAAAGAAATTCTTGGCGGCAAGACTTATTTCTTTGTGAATTATGAGGCGTTTAAATTTCCTCAGTCCGAGACCATCAACCGGGATGTCCCGTCGGCAAATCTAAGGGCGGGTATAATCACCGACCCCGTGACCGGTGCTTCCTATAACCTCAAGACTATCGACACACTCTGCGCGACCAATCCGACCGGGTGCGGGCCCAATGCTGTAGTGCAGGGGATATGGAACAAGTATGAACCGCTGTCGAACGGTGCCTGCACGCTGAGCCTTTGCGACGGCGTTAATGTTCTGGGCTTTACGGGCAACCTTAACCTCCCGACGACCAGTAAGTTCGTGGCTACGCGAATTGACCATGATTTCTCAGCAAAGTGGCATTTCACATCCACCTTCCACTTCTTCAAGCTGACCTCAGCTACGAATGACCAGGTTGATATTGGGGGATTCTTCCCAGGCGACACGTTGGGCACTCCGGCTTCACTGTCCAGCGACCCCCAGCAAGCATTTATGTGGGTTGGAGGACTTACCACCAACATTACGTCAAACACCACCAACGACTTCCACTATAGTTTCCTGCGGAACTACTGGCAGTGGGCTCGGCAGGGGGATACTCCTCAGTTGGCGGGCTTAGGCGGCGCGCTGGAAATTTTTAGCGGCCAGAGCGCTACTCAGGATCTCGGACCTTTCAATGTGAACACGCAGCAGACCCGCACCCGTTTCTGGGATGGGCACGATCAGATGCTTCGCGATGACATTTCCACGCTGAAGGGCAATCACCTGTTCCAGTTCGGCGGCACGTATCAGCACAACTGGAACTACCATCAACGAACCGATAACGGCGGTGGAATCAATTACCAGCCCGTATATGAACTTGGCGAAGGTGCCAACGGATCAGGGCTAGCTTCGGGCGCAGATTTGGGGATTTGTACTGCAAACAGCGACATCCCCAACTGCAAGGCCTTAACGGCGGCTGCGCTGGGCATCGTTTCGGTTTCGCAGATTGCGTACACTCGTTCCGGGAATACCCTGACGTTGAACCCACCTTCGACGCCAGCCTTTGATCAGAGCACGATTCCTTATTACAACGTCTACTTCAGCGACACCTGGCATATGAAGCCCTCGTTTACCTTGACCTACGGCTTGGGCTGGACGCTGGAGATGCCGCCGGTTGAAGCGAATGGCAAGCAAGTTGAACTGGTGGATACCTCAGACCAGCCGGTTTCGGCAGAAGGCTATCTGGCAGCTCGCAAGCGCGCCGCGTTACTGGGTCAGGTCTACAATCCGGAACTTGGTTTTGCCCTGGTCGGAAACACTGAGAATGGGCTGAAGTATCCTTACAACCCGTTCTACGGTGAGTTCAGCCCACGCGTGGCCGCAGCTTGGAGTCCGCACTTCGATAGCGATTCCATGGCCGGTAAGATCTTCGGCCATGAAGATACTGTTATCCGCGGTGGTTATGGCCGCCAATACGGCCGCTTGAACGGTGTAGATTTGGTACTGGTCCCGCTATTGGGCACCGGTCTGATCCAACCGGTGCAGTGCTTCAATAATCTGGGGGCGGGGGCAACTGGAGTTTGCGGTGCAGCGGCTGGTACGTCTTCGACTGCATTCCGCATCGGCGTGAACGGTCTCACGGCTCCGATCCCGACGCCAAGCGCGACGTTGCCTCAGCCTGATTTTCCGGGCTTCAACGCTATTTCGGCAGGTGCCGGAGAAGCCTTGGATCCAAACTTCCGGCCCAACCAGGTCGACTCGTTTGATCTGACGATTCAACGCCAGTTGTCGCGCAAAGTCACATTGGAGCTTGGTTACATCGGGCGCAGAATCACGCACGAATACCAGCCGATCAACCTCAACGCTGTGCCTTATATGATGACCAAGGGAGGGCAGCAATTCTCCCAGGCTTATAAGAACGTCGTGCTGCAACTGTGCGGCGGCATCGCCGGTCTCGGCGGCGGTGGGTGCAACGGCGACGGCCACGGAAATCCCAACCCAGCCGCCGTCACGGCGCAACCGTTCTTTGAGGCCGCGATGAAAAAGTCTTACTGTAATATCGGCGGAACGGCGAGCACTTGCACCGCTGCTGTAGTGAATAATGAAGTCGGCAATCTCACCTCCGCGAGTGTTTGGAGCCTGTGGAGCCACTTGGATGCGGGTGGCTTTAATTTCCCGGCTACCATGATGAACAATCTCGCCGGGCCTATCGGCGTCCAAAACACTTCGGGCATAGCGGTTAACGCCAGCGTGGGCTATGGCAACTACAATGCTGGCTTTGCTTCTGTGAAGATGGCTGACTGGAAAGGATTTACTGCGCAGACCAACTTCACCTGGTCCAAGGCTTTGGGTACTGGAGCGGTGGTTCAAGCCAGCAGCGAATACACTCCGGACGATGCCTTCAATCTGAGCGAAATGTACGGCAGACAGGCCTTTGACCGCCGCTACATTTTCAACACCTTCCTTGTTTACCAACCACCCTTCTTCAAGGGGCAGTCGGGATTCATGGGACGGGTGTTGGGCGGTTGGACCCTCGCCTCGGTATTCACCGCGGGCAGCGGTACACCGATTGAAGTCTTCACGGACACCGGAGACGGTCAAGAGTTCGGCTCCGGCGACAACATCAACTTCTTCAACAACGATAGTGCCATACCAATTGGACCGGTTGGGGGCAGCGGCCACGCTTATTACAACACTCCCTCGAGCGGATTGCCGGTCAACATTTTCAAGAACGGCCCGGCCGAGGTTAGCAACTGGCGCAACCCGATTCTGGGGTTGGATAACAGGGACGGCGGCTATGGCATTCTCAACGGCCTGCCGTACTGGAATATGGACCTCAGCGTGAAAAAGGCGATTCGAGTGGCGGAAAGCTTCAGCGTGGAGTTGCAAGGCGTCTTCGCCAACGTATTCAACCACAATCAATGGGAAGACCCAGTTGGCGCCAACGGCATCGGACTATTCAATGGTCCCGGTTTCGGCGCTTTGCCGGGTTCGGCTCAGGAAACGACGGGTGGCGATCGACAGATCGAAGTCGGTCTCCGCGTTCGCTTCTAACCTAGGTTCAACGCATCACTTCAGGGCCGCAACCTCAGGTTGCGGCCCTTACTTTTCCACGGCGCGATTTGTCTCGGAATCTTACTTTCCGATGCAGAACGTGCTGAAGATCAGGTTCAGGATGTCGTCGGTGGTGGTGGCGCCGGTGATGGCGTCGAGCGGGCGCAGAGCGTTGTAGAGATCGAGCAGCAGCATTTCGTGAGGGATCCTGGCCGCGACGGCGGCGCTGGCGGCGTCGAGGCCGGTGAGTGAATGGCGCACCAAGGCCTGATGGCGGGCGTTGGTAAGAAATCCGGCTTCGATTTGCGGGCCGCTTTCGCCACCAATGTGGCGCAGAATTTCGCCCCGCAGTTCGGCGATGCCCTCGCCGGTCAAAGCAGAGGCGCGGATCTTTGCACCTTGAATTTCGGACCCGGCAGTTTGAGAAGCCAAATCACACTTATTTCCCACGACGATGGTTCGGCCGGCTGGGGCGAGCTGCAGCAATTCGTGGTCTTCGACCGAAGCTGGCTGGGAGGCATCGAGCACGACCAATACCAGATCCGCGTCCGCCAGCGCTTCCATGGATTTGCGAATGCCGATGGATTCCGCCTCATCGATGGCCTGCCGGATTCCGGCAGTGTCGACGAGTTGGATGGGGATGCCGCCAATGGCGACGGTTTCGCTGACCAGGTCACGCGTGGTGCCGGGAGTGGCGGTGACGATAGCCCGCTCGCGCTCGACCAGGCGGTTGAACAAACTGGATTTGCCGACATTGGGGCGGCCGACGATGGCCAGCGTGAGACCCTCGTGCACGATCTTGCCGTAGGCGAAGCTGGCGGCCAGGTGTTCGAGCGGCTGGCGGACGGCGGCAATGCGCCCGAGAATCGTGGAGTCGGGCAGAACCGAAACGTCATCTTCGGCAAAATCGATGCCGGCTTCGAGAATGGCGATCAGTTCGACCAGTTTTTGTTTGATGGGCTGCAAACGCTTGGAGAGCGCGCCCTCAAGCTGTTGGGCTGCGATTTTCGCCTGGTAAAGGGTTTGCGAATCGATCAGATCGCGGACGGCTTCGGCCTGGGTGAGGTCGATGCGTCCGTTAAGAAAGGCACGCATGGTGAACTCTCCCGGCTCGGCGAGGTGGGCTCCAGCGGCGAGGCAGAGTTCAACGATATGGCGCAACACTACTGGAGAGCCGTGGGCCGCGATTTCGATGATGTCATCGGTGGTATAGGAGTGAGGCTTGGCGAAGTATGTGACTACCACTTCGTCGATGCGGGATGCGGGAGCCGAGCCTGGCTCAGCTGGACAGCCTGTTCGGCTTCGCTCAGGGCCGGCTTGGGCGGCTGTCCCCACATGATCTGTTGCGGGCTCGACTAATTCCCCGAAGATGGCGGTTCCTGCTTCCAACTCGTGTTTCAGGCGCAACATCGGCAGGGCGATTTCTTTCGCCCGTGCTCCCGCGATGCGCACAATGCCGATTCCTCCGCGGCCGGGCGGAGTGGCAATGGCGACAATCGTGTTGTCAAGATTCACCGGGCGATTGTAGCGGGTGAGGCCACAACTTTTTCAATCTCCGCTTTCAGCTGGTCGTAGGGCAGCGCTCCGGGGTGGTACAGGGCAATTTTTCCCGCGCGGTCGAGCAGCACGAGCGTTGGAGTGGTGGAGGCGCCGTAAACGTCAAAGTTATGCGCGCTGATGGGGACCGGCATATCCAGCAATCCGGAGTAGAAACGATGACGTACCGCGTCGATGTAGGCGAGTTCATCGCTGGCTGTGGCGTTTTCGACTTGCGCAGTGTAACCGTAGAGTCTGGTGGGGCCGATGACGGCTAAGCCCTTGGGTGCAAACTCGGCGCGGAGTTCGGTGATGATGGGGGCTTCGGCCTTGCAGTCGGCACACCAGTGGGCCCAGAAAAAAAGCAGCACGGGCGAACCCTTAAGCTGAGAAAGCAGGGGTGGCTTTGATCCAAGAAACTCATCCGCTCGCAAAGCCGGCGCTGGACGGCCGTCGAACGAGAGCAGGTTCAGGTTCTTTTGCAGGCGGGCACGGATCGAGGTATTGCCATAGGTGCGCAACGCGCCCTGCAGAACCGCGACGGCCTGCGGGCCGTGGCCGCGAGCGGCCAGAGTCTGCGCCTCCACTTCGAGGGCGGCGCCAAGAGCGATGGGCAAATGCGGCTCGGAATCGAGAGGGTGAAGCTTGATTTGCGCGACCGCCAGCTTCTCGGTTTGCTTCGCGTAGGCCGCGGCCTGGTCGTACTGGTGGGCTGCGAGCATGGCGCGCGCCATCCACGAGTATGCCTCGACATACTCTGCGGTCACGCCGTTGCTGCTGCGGTACGAGTTCAGCTCCGACTCAGCTGCGGCGACATTGTTCTGTGCCAGGGTCACGCGGACGTTCTCCACGATTCCTGCCCAAGCCGGTGTGATCAACGCAACTAGAATTACAAGCTTTGGAAAGCGCATGTGTAGATCATCATGTATCTTTTGTCGGCTGGCTGGCAAATTTGGGACTTGGCAGCGAAGAGGGTGAGCGCTCTAATAGCCTGATGACTATGCACTTAGGGACAAGGATCCTAAAATATTGTGGATTTTTGGGAACGATTCACTTACAATCTCGTTGCGTTTGACTTTAAGAGTTCTTTCGCAGTACCCAGTTTCTCCGCCAACCAGCGCGTGACCTGCCTGCAGAAGAAACCTTCCAAAGTTTCAGCGCTACATCAACAAAAAGGAACATTGCAACACCATGGAAACAGGAACAGTGAAGTGGTTTAACGACGCCAAGGGCTACGGTTTTATCAGCCGCCAGAACGGCGAGGACGTATTTGTGCACTTCTCGGCCATTCAGGCGAGCGGCTTTCGCAGCCTGCAGGAAGGTCAGCAGGTGCAGTTCGACGTGGTCAAAGGCCCCAAGGGCTGGCAGGCTGAGAACGTGAAGGGTGCATAAACCGCTTCGCAGCTAACAATTCGCAAGAAATAAAGAGCGGCCAGAGATGGCCGCTCTTTTTAATTTGGGGTTGTTTATGGGGAGAGCTAGAACGAACGATCGGATCGCGAGGTATCGACAACGAAAGGGTGCACATTAACGGTTACTGGATGACTCAATCGCTGCGTGCCTCCCGGATCAGTACAACATCCGAATCGGTGTGGCCGCGCACCAGCGCCAATTGTTTTCCGTCAAATGACCAGTGGAAATCATAGATGCGCTCCGAGGTGAAATTGGTAATCTGTTTTCCTTTTGAGCCGTCGAGCGGTTGTAGCCAGAGATTATCCACACCATTGGCGCGGGTAGGGTAGACGACTGCTTTGCCGTCGGAACTGAAGCGCAGCAGCCCGAAGCGCAGCTTCTCAAAATCCAGTTTTCTGGTTTGTCCCGAGTCAGTATTCACCAGTACAAGCGTGTCCTTGTGCCCCAACGCATGTTCGAGCGTGGCGAAGGCGGCCCATCTCCCGTCGGGAGAAACATCGAATTGGCTGTCGCTGATCGCGAGATTTGAGAGTACCTGTGGCGCGCCGCCATCGATCGGCACTCGCGCCACATTGGGCTCATCTTTCTGGTCGATGTAATATGCCCAGCGACCATCGACTGAGCACAGCGGTAGAGTATCGTTTTTGCCGGAGGTAAGCTGCTTCAAATTACCGCCTGACGAATCCATGCGCCAGATATCGACGTTGCTGCGGGCGCCTGGCGAGAGCAGCTCAAATACGATATAGCGGCCGTTTGCGCAAGCCGAAAAATCTCCGGCGGCTTTGCCTCGCTCCGGAGCGATGACACTCCTATTGCCCGTCGCCGGATCGATTCGCGTGAGTACGTTTCCCTGATCGTCAATGATTTGGCCGCCGGGCATCCAACTGAAATTGGTATTCGCGTGGGCGGAGACGACGAGGTGGCCTTGCGCACCCGATTCCGGTTGCACAAACAAGTTCCATCGTTCCTCACTCAAAATCGTGGCCAGCGCGAGCCCGTTCGCGGCGACGCTTACGTCTGAGTAGGAGTTCGTGTCATGCGTGATGGAAGAAATTTTCGCTTGGGGATAAGAGACAAATCCAATCTGTGCCGCATGAAGATCGCCGAGGTCGTGCAGTAAGCCAAGGAGTCCTTTGCCGTCGGGCATCCAGGTGGGCGAGCCGAAAAACTGGTCTTCCTTCGTAAAGAAGGGCTCGCGTTGCCCGCTGGACGCATTCACGCGAACCAGACTCTGTATGTATCCTGCGTGCAGCTCGTTACACACAATGGTTTTTCCATCCGGGGACCATGCGGGAGACGACAGGCCTTGCGCCATCGAGCCGCTGGTCAGAACTTTCTCCTGGGCATCGCCGCCATCCACCGGACGAATGATGAGCTGATACTTTCCTTCCTCCGGATTGTCGTAGCGCATGAACGCGTAATTTTTCCCGTCGGGTGAAAACGTAATGTTTGTATCCACGTCAGAGGCGAGCTTCTCCGGGGCTCCTCCGAGAAGGGCGGAGCGATAGAGAAATTTCAATTCAGGATTTCCCGGATCGCTGCGGGCAAAGTAGAAATAATTCCCGTCAGGAGAGAATTTCAGGCCGTTGTAATAAACGTCCGCCGGAGGCTGAACCTGCGTGTTGCTATTGGTGGGCACGTTGCGCAGCCAGAGGCTGGCTAATCCGTCCTTGCGGGACATGCACAGCACGTATTTGCCATCGGGCGAGATGGCGGCGAGCATTTCGTTGCCGGTGTCGGTCACCTTGGTGACCGAGATCTCTTGAAACGGAACCGGATGGCTACGGGAAAAGAATGCGTAGATTCCGTAAGCGACCAGCGCAATAATTAGGGCCCCCAGCGCAATCGCGGCACCCCGCTTCGGTTTTGGCATAACTGCGAGGGTTGCCGGATCCGCGGCAGCCGTCGATCCCAACGAGGCTCGAGGCAAGATCCCTGACGGTGCAGGAGTATGCTGAAGTGCCGACACTCCTGCGGAGGCAGACTGTGCGGCCTTGCGACCGGACTCGGCATCGCGCTTCAGTCGCTTCAAATCTCCGCGTAAATCCGCCGCGGATTGATAGCGCAGATCCCGATCCTTTTCCAGAGCCTTGTCAATACTCTCGTCGAGTTTCGGCGGAAGGGTGGAGTTGACCTGTATGGCCGGGACCGGGTCGCGTTCGAGAATGGCGTGAAAGATGACCGCGGAGGTGGCGCCAGAAAATGGCAAACGTCCGGTGGCCATCTGATAGATGACGACCCCGAGGGAAAACAAATCGGTTCGGGCATCCAGAGTTTCTCCCCGAGCCTGTTCCGGCGACATATAGGCAATGGTGCCGACGGTGGCTCCGGGACTGGTCAGGTGCATGGGTTCGGGGGAATCCTGGGTAGGGCCGATGGTTTCCATCGCCATTTCGGAGCGGGCCAGTTTGGCCAGGCCGAAATCCAGGACTTTCACCTGACCGCGCTGCGTGATAAAGATATTCGCCGGCTTAATGTCGCGGTGGATAATGCCTTTTGCGTGGGCGGCGTCGAGCGCGTCGGCCAGCTGAATGCTCCAATCCAGCAGTCGATCGAGCGCCAGGGGCCCGGACTTCAGGCGACGGTCGAGGGTTTCGCCTTCCAGCAATTCCATTGCGATGAAGGACTGTTCTTCCCCGTTCTCGGCGTGAACTTTTTCGACGGCGTAGATCGTGCAAATGTTGGGATGGTTCAGAGCCGAGGCGGTTCGCGCCTCAAACAGAAAACGGTCCAGAGAATTTTGATCGCGGGAGAGTTGCGGCGGAAGAAATTTCAATGCGACCTGGCGGCCCAGATCGAGGTCTTGCGCTTCGTAGACAATGCCCATGCCGCCGCTGCCGACCTGGCCGGTGACGCGATAATGCGAGATGGTCTGACCAATCATGGAGAAGGCTGGAAATTCATCTTAGGAGGGATGCGAAAGGCAGTCAAACGGGATCGGGGAGCAGCCCGCGCAACTATGGCGCTGAAGCTTGTTCGGCTGCGCTAATCGACTCAAAAAAATGAAAAAATTCTTCGACCCGGGTGACTTTAAGGGCGTTCCGTACGCGGTCACTGACGCCCACCAAAGCCAGGCTGCGTCCGCCATGCTGGCGCGTGACATAGGCTCCGACCAGGGCTCCGATTCCGGCCGAGTCCACATAGGGCACGTTGGTGAAATCGATAATCAGGGAGCGCGAATCATCGGCGCGCACCATTGTCTGAAATTCGAACATTGTGGTAATCACGAGCGTACCGTTGAGGCGAAGAATGCGCTGTCCGTCGTGGGTTCCAGGCTGGTCCTCAATACCAAGCGACTCCTTGGGCATGCCGGAGATATTAACGCCTGGGTGTTTCGCTGATTGTTAACGCAAGGTTAATTTTCAGTTCCTGGGGACAGGGGTATTCAGATTGCCGCTGCTCGCTCGCGGCGGCGAGCCTGGATTTCGATATAGACGTTGACGAGCGACACGGCTGCCGGGGTTACACCGGGGATTCGCGAAGCCTGGGCGAGCGTCTGCGGCTGCACATGCGTCAGTTTCTCCTGCATCTCACGCGAAAGCCCGCTCACAGAGCCGTAATCGAACCATCCGGGAATGGTTCGCTGCTCCGATTTTTTCATGCGCTCGATGGCGCGCTGCTGTTGCAGGAGGTAGCCCTCGTATTTTATTTCGGTTTCGACGGACTTCAGTTCGTTGCGGATTTCCGAAGAAAGGACAGCAGCGGAGGCGGAGGGAACTGAACCATCGCTTGCCCGAGCGCTTGCCCGAGCGAAGAACTGCGGCGCGACTTCCCGCAGAAGCGGAACGAGTTGTTCGATGGTAATTTCGGGACGCTTCAGCAGGGCAGCACAGGTTTGTCCGAGCGCCGAGTTCCAGTCGACGCCGGCGCGCTGCCGATCGTCCAGCATTGCGCTGGTGAGCTTAGTTTTCTGCAGCAGTTGCTTCACGTCTTCGAGGCGCCGCTGCTTGGCCTGGAAATCCTGCCAGGCGGTATCGGAGATCAATCCCACGCGCCTTCCATGCGGTGTGAGGCGGCGATCGGCATTGTCGATGCGCAGGTGCAGGCGGAATTCCGCCCGCGAGGTAAACATCCGGTAGGGCTCGTTTGTGCCCTTCGAGATTAGGTCGTCGATCAGAATCGCGGTGTAAGCCTCGGTGCGATCGAGGGTCAGCGGCGGCTGCGCCTTTACTTGCAGGGCCGCGTTAATACCCGCCATCAGGCCCTGGCAGGCGGCTTCCTCATACCCGGAGGTCCCGTTGATCTGGCCGCCGAGAAACAGTCCCGCGATTTGTTTGGTTTCCAGGGTGCGTTGCAGTTCCGTGGGATCGATGGAGTCGTACTCGATGGCGTAACCGGGACGCAGCATCTCGGCGCTTTCGAGGCCGGGAATCGATTTCAAGATTTCCAACTGCACTTCAACCGGCAATGACGTGCTCATGCCGTTCAGATAGATTTCGTGCGTGTTCAAGCCTTCGGGCTCGAGGTAGAGCTGATGCATTTCCTTGTCGGGAAATTTCACGATCTTGTCTTCGATCGAGGGACAATAGCGAGGTCCAATGGATTGAATCTGGCCGCTGTACATGGGCGACCGGTGAACGTTCTCGCGGATGATGCGATGCGTTTCCGGTGTGGTCCACGCGATGTAGCAAGGCACTTGCGAGTCGTGATGAGCGACGCGGCGGGTGCGGAAACTGAAAGGCGTGGGATCGAGGTCTCCTGGCTGTTCGGCGAAGCGAGACCAATCGATGGTGCGTCCGTCTAAACGCGGCGGAGTTCCCGTCTTAAGCCGGCAGCCGCGCAAGCCGAGGTCCTTCAAGGCTTCGCCCAGAAGGATGGCGTTGGGTTCGCCGGATCGTCCCGCGGGATATTGCTGCTCGCCACAGTGAATCAGGCCGTTGAGGAACGTTCCGGTGGTAATGATCACGGCGGGCGCCGCGACGGTGCGGCCGTCGCGGAGCTTGATACCGCGCACTTTTCGCGGCGAGGGAGATCCTTCGCTTCGCTCAGGAGCACAAGTCTGATCGTTTTCAACAATCAGATTTGCCACTTCCGCCTGCTTGATCTTGAGATTCGGTTGCGACTCGAGCAGCTCGCGCATCTTGAGGCGGTAGGCCTGTTTGTCGCACTGGGCGCGCGGCGACCAGACCGCGGGTCCGCGAGAGGTGTTGAGCAGACGAAACTGGATGCCGACTGCGTCAGTGATTTCGCCCATGATGCCGCCAAGCGCGTCGACTTCGCGAACCAGGTGGCCTTTGGCGATGCCGCCGATGGCGGGATTGCACGACATCTGCGCAATCAGGTCGACGTTCAAGGTGTAGAGGGTGGTCTTCAGCCCCATGCGCGCGGCGGCCATTGCGGCTTCGCATCCGGCGTGGCCGGCGCCGACTACCACCACGTCGAATTGTTCCGTGAACTGCATTCTGTGTCAGTGGAAGAAGGACGATTCGGCCAGGATGCCAGTGATGTTGATTTCCTGATCGAGCCTAAGCCAGGGCCGATCTTCTATTCTAACAAGTTGGCGGGCAATGGGGGTCGATGCCTTGCTGACTGAGAGCGGCGCCCGTATAGTGTTGCACTACCTTACGGTTGGACTAACTGGCATGGCGAAGCGAATTCCGATTGGAGCGCGTGGCGAGGCGGAGCAAACGGTCGAGTTCAAACATACGCTTACCTCACATCGCGCGGAATTGCCGCCGGTCTATTCCACGCCCGACATGATCCGGTTGATGGAGATCGCCGGTTTCCATGCTCTGCAGCCCTACTGCGAGGACGACGAGATTTCGGTGGGGACTGCGATCAACATCGAGCATCGCGCCGCCAGCGGAATTGGCGCCCACATCAAAGCTGAAGCCGTGCTTGAAGCTTTTGATGGCCGCTTCTATGTGCTGCGCGTTACAGCGAGCGATGGTGTACAGGAAATCGGCCGTGGCACCGTCGGCCGAGCGGTGGTGAGCGTGAGTAAGTTTATGGATAGAATGAAAAATGGGCGCCGCTGACCGGCGGAGGCTCCGATGAAGACCAAATGAATCCGGGGTAAGTCAATTTGGACCAGGGAAAAAAAGATCAGCGGAACAAGGCGGAATGGCTGCGCGAGTTGCATCGCGGCGGCGGCAAGGTGTTGCTGCTTCCGAATGTTTGGGACGTAGCCAGCGCACGCATCGTCGAAGAGTCAGGGTACGAGGCCATTGCCACAACCAGCGCGGGGATTGCGTTCTCCCTGGGCTATCCTGACGGACAAAAAATTTCCCGGGACGAGATGCTGGCGGTGGTCGGGCGCATTGCCTGCGCGGTAAAGGTTCCGGTTACGGCCGACGCTGAGGCCGGATATGGAAACCGGCCCGAAGATGCGGGGCAAACCACCCGTGCGGTGATTGAAGCGGGAGCGGTCGGAATGAATCTGGAGGATACTGACAGCGACTCCGGGCGATCTCTCGCAGATCTATCTCTGCAACTGGAGAAGATCCGGGCGGTGCGCGAGGCGGCGGAAAGTCTGAGCGTGCCCGTGGTCCTGAACGCGCGCACCGATGTCTATCTGCTGCAGATTGGAGACCCGGCCAAACGCTATGACGAAGCGCTTCGGCGGCTACGCGCCTTTCGCGACGCGGGCGCCGATTGTGTCTTTGTTCCGGGTGTGCGCGATGCGCAGACGATTGGACGGTTGGTTTCAGATATGCAATGTCCGGTCAATATCCTGGGGGGTCCGGGGTCGCCACCGGTGCCGGAGTTGCAAAAGTTGGGAGTGGCCCGCATCAGCCTGGGTTCGGGGCCGGAGCGAGCCACCATGGGCCTTCTGCGGCGCATTGCCGATGAGTTGAAGTCCAAGGGTACGTATGCGTCGATGGAAGGCGCTCCGCCGCACTCTGAGATGAACCAGATGTTGCAGCAGAATCAAAATTAGTGACTCAGGTTCTCAGTACTCAAAGTTCAATTGTGATCGGGGTGATTTCCGACACCCACGGCCTATTGCGGCCGGAGGCGATCGAAGCGCTGCGTGGATCGGAGCACATTATCCATGCCGGAGATGTGGGCTCCCCTGAAATTCTGACCGCACTCTCGGCGATTGCGCCGCTGACTGCGATACGCGGCAATATCGACGGCGGCGCATGGGCGCGCAAGCTGCCCGAAGCCGAAGTGCTGGAGGTGGGCGGCGTGTCGATTTACATTCTGCACGAGCTTGCGCAGTTGGATCTCAAGCCGGGAGCTGCCGGATTCGCGGCAGTGGTCGCTGGCCACACCCACGTTCCCAAGCAGGAAACGCAGGACGGAGTGCTCTATTTCAACCCCGGCAGCGCGGGGCCGCGGCGATTCAAACTTCCCATCAGTGTTGGCAAGTTGATTGTGAAAGATGAGAGGGTTCGAAGCGAGCTTCTGCAATTGCGAGTAACGGAGTCCTGATGCTGATCTTGCCGCATTGCTAGAATCGCGGGCAAAAGAAATATAGAGACAAAAATTAATGTCCATTGAGTTCCACGTCGATACGAGCGCAGGAGCGGCTCGCGCCGGGCGATTGCTCACGCCCCACGCAGAGATTGAAACTCCTGTGTTCATGCCGGTTGGAACCGGGGCGACGGTCAAGGCAATGCCCCAGGATGTTCTGGAAGAACTTGGAGTGCAGATTCTTCTGGGCAACACTTACCATCTTTACCTGCGCCCCGGAGTTAAGACAGTCCGACAGTTGGGCGGGCTGCACGATTTCATGGCGTGGTCGCGGGCCATTCTGACTGATTCCGGTGGCTTCCAGGTTTTCAGTCTGAGCGAATTGCGCAAAGTCACCGAGGAGGGAGTAACCTTCCGGTCGCATCTTGATGGCTCATCGCACTTCTTCAGCCCGGAGAGCTCGATGCAGGTGCAGATCGGGCTGGGCGCCGACATTATTATGGCGTTCGATGAGTGTACGGAGTACCCCGCTGACCGCGCCCGAACCCGGGCTTCGATGGAAATGACACTGCGCTGGGCGGAGCGCAGCAAGAAATATTTTGAGGAGCATAAGCGGGAGGTACCGTGGAAGCACGCGGCCGAGGGCGCCCGCGCTACGCAGTCTCTGTTCGGCATTGTGCAGGGGGGCATGGATCTGGAGCTGCGCAAGGAATCTGCCCAGCGCACCATCGAAATCGGTTTCCCGGGCTACGCCATCGGCGGGCTCAGCGTGGGCGAGCCGCGGGAGCGCACGCGTGAAGTGGTCGAAGCCACGCTTCAGCATTTACCCGCTGACAAGCCACGTTATCTGATGGGAGTGGGCACGCCTGAGGAGATTGTCGAATACGCGCGGCTGGGCGTCGATATGATGGATTGTGTTTTGCCGACGCGCGCGGCGCGCCATGGACTGCTGTTCACCGCAGAAGGAAGAATCTCCATCAAGCAGGCGCGGTATACTGAAGACGAAGGTCCGCTCGATCCCAATTGCGGCTGCCGGGTGTGCCAGCGTTATTCGCGGGCCTACCTGCGGCACCTTTATGCTTCTAATGAAGTGTTGGCTCAGGTGTTAAATACCCTGCATAACCTGAGTTTCTATCTTGACACTATGCGGCGGGTGCGTCATTCTATTCGACTTGGGGAAGAGTCCCATTTTCTTTCCAGCGTCTGGTCTCGACCGAAACCGTGACTGGCCTGCGACGACTCTTCCTGGATTCAAGCCTGAGCGGTAATTGATCCGGCCGGAACCGATTACTCCCGTCGTGAAATGAGAGGGTGCGCGGCGTTTGCAGGCGCCGGCGGTGGTTCGCGGATTGAGTGCGCGTTACCCGGGCGAATAGAGCTGGTGAATAGAGGCTGGTGAATAGAGATTGATGAATATGCAATTCTGGTTGGCGTTTCAAGCGAGCGGCGGGATGGGATGGCTTAGCGTTGCCCCTCTCGTCTTCATCTTTGCCATCTTTTATTTTTTGCTGATTCTTCCCCAGCAGCGCCGCCAGAAGAAGTGGACAGCCATGCTGGACTCGCTGAAGACGGGCGACAAGGTAGTAACCAGCGGGGGCTTGCGGGGGACGATCATCGCTCTCAAGGATGACTCGGTGCATTTGCGAGTGCCACCGGACAACTTGCGGGTTGAAGTGACCAAGGCCTCAGTCACGCAGGTCACGACCGCGGAAGACGAAGTGAAGACCAAGTAGCTGTCTATTTTGAGGTTTGGATCTGTTTCATCATGAATAAGAATCTTACCTGGAAAGTAATAACGATCGTAGGAATCCTGCTGGTTTTCCTGTTCGGAATCTTTGGCATTCCGCAGAGCTTTTCTGGCCAGGGCCTGCTCGCATCCATGACCAATCGTATTCACCTCGGCCTGGATTTGCGGGGCGGAACTCACTTGATCCTGCAGGTGCAGGTGAATGACGCGGTGAATATCGATTCCGACAATGCCGTCGAAATTCTCAAGGAGCAGCTCAACAAGCGCAAGGTCTCCTTTTCGGATATTTCGAAGCCCGATACGCA
Organism: uncultured Acidobacteriota bacterium; assembly: GCA_963756015.1. Classification (GTDB taxonomy): domain Bacteria; phylum Acidobacteriota; class Terriglobia; order Terriglobales; family Acidobacteriaceae; genus Sulfotelmatobacter. Next base: position 2,356,792 of record CAVWMB010000006.1, on the reverse strand, counting down.
AAATGCTCCCGACAAAGTTGTGCTGAAGGGCGTTTCGCCGGATGGGCGCAAGGACCTGCTGGACATCGTTTCCGAGCGGCTGCCGGAGTATAACCTGACTTCGGCGGCGGATAACACGTGGACGCTGAGCATGAAGCCGCAGATGTTGAGCGACTTGAAAAGCAAGGCGGTGTCGCAGGCAATTGAGACCATCCGCAACCGCATTGACGCGCTGGGCGTGAGCGAGCCGACCATTCAGGAACACGGGCTTGGACAGTACCAGATTCTGGTGCAGTTGCCGGGCGTCGACGACCCGGGCCGGGTGAAGGACATTATGCAATCCACCGCCATGCTTGAAATCAAGCAGGTGATGGGCGGGCCTTATCCGAGTGAACAGGCTGCGCTGCAGGATAAGGGCGGAGTTTTACCGGCGGATGCGATGCTTTTGCCGGGGCACGGAGCACCGGGTACGACTGCCGGCGAACAGTCTTGGTATCTGGTCTCGCGGGTTTCCGCGGTAAGAGGGAAGGACTTGCGCGACGCGCAGCCGAGCACCGACCAAAACGGGCAGCCGAATGTGAACTTCCAGCTCACAGGGGAAGGTGGACAGCGCTTTTACAACTTCACTTCCGCGCACGTGGGGGACAGTCTGGCGGTAGTGTTGGACAACAAAGTTCAGGAAGTCGCGAACATCAAGGAAGCCATCCGCGATACTGGCCAGATCAGCGGCGGAAGCATGAGCCAGCAGCAGGCCAAGGATTTGTCGATGATCCTGCGCTCGGGCGCGTTGCCGGCCGGGATTAAGTATCTCGAAGAGCGGACGGTGGGGCCGTCGCTAGGCAGCGATTCGATCCGCCACGGTGTGAACGCCGCGGTTATCGGCATGCTGGCGGTGTTGATCTTCATGCTTATCTATTACCGCGCTGCCGGCATCAATGCCGATATTGCGCTGCTGCTGAATCTCATCATCCTGCTGGGATTCATGGGTTACTTCGAGGCGGTGCTCACGTTGCCTGGGATTGCGGGAGTGATTCTTACGGTTGGTATGGGCGTGGATTCCAATGTGCTGATCTTCGAACGCATCCGCGAAGAATTGCGCAACGGCAAGACGCCGCCCTCGGCGGTGGATCAGGGTTTCAGCCATGCCTGGATTACGATCGTCGATACGCACGTGACGACCATTGTCTCGGCGGCGATCCTGTTTCTTTTCGGTACGGGCCCGGTGAAGGGATTCGCGGTCACGCTCACTTTCGGCCTGTTGGCGAACTTGTTTACGGCGGTATTCGTTTCACGCGTAATTTTTGATTGGGTCTTGAGCCGCAAACAACGGGGCGACGCGCTGAGCATTTGAGGAAACTGAGTCATTGAGCCATCGGATGATTTAGACATTGAAGAACCGGGGTCATTGGGGTTTTCGATTCGAGAGGGCTCGATCAGTCAATGACCCAATTCTTAAGAACGAATTCATAAATCGGATAATCGGATAAGAGGTAAGACTGGTGGAGTTCTTTCACAATCCCAATTTTGATTTTCTGGGCAAGAAGTGGTACTTTCTCGCCTTCTCACTGGTGTTCAGCGTGGCGGGAATATTTTCCATGCTGTTCTGGCACCACATACCCTACGGCGTGGATTTCCGCGGCGGCACGCTGGTGTATGTGAAGTTCTCGCACACGCCGAACGACAACCAGTTGCGGGCGGCGATGGACCATGCGGGATTGCATAACGCCAAGATCCAGCGCTTCGGGCCGGTTTCAGATGATGAGGTGCTGATCGACCTCGACGTGCAGGAGACCAGCGAACAGGCGCTCGACCGGGGCAAGAGCCGGATCATCAATACCCTTGAAACCCAGGCTCCGGCGGGCAAGCAGGATCTGAATAACTCGAGTTCCCTGGCTATCAAGAATTTCCTTATGGATAAGGACCCGATGCACCTGGGCTCCGATGCCGACCAGAAGTATACCCAGCAGGCGCAGGCGATCGTGGATACGCGCGACAAGGTGCTGGGCGGGGTGCTGACTGGGTTCGATCAACTGAAGGGTCCGGTGGATCCTGCGGTGGTAGCATCCCTGTCGGACGGGTTTTTCCTATCGGATTTCGAGGTACGCAACGTTGAGATTGTGGGGCCGCAAGTGGGCGCCCAGTTGCGCCGCCAGGCCCTGCTGGCGACGGTGTATTCGCTGGCTGGAATGCTGATCTACCTGGGCTTCCGATTTGAGTGGATTTACGGGGTTGCGGCAGTGGTTACCGTTTTCCATGACACGCTGATTACGGTAGGGGCGTTTTCGCTGCTCAACAAGGATATTTCCCTCACGGTGATTGCCGCCATCCTCACGCTGATTGGTTACTCTAATAACGACACGATCGTGGTATTTGACCGCATCCGGGAAAACATTAAGCTGATGCGCCGCGAGAAGTTGTCGGAAATCGTCAACCGCAGCATCAATCAAACATTAAGCCGAACCATCTTGACAGCCGGGCTAACCTTCCTTACCGTACTCGCACTCTATTTGTTCGGAGGCGAGGTGCTTCGAGGGTTTAGCCTCGCGCTGGTAATTGGCATCTTAATTGGGACGTATTCGTCGATCGCGATCGCCGCGCCCATCCTGGTGGCTTACCAGGACTGGAAGCTCAGCAAGAGCAAACCGGGCGGCCGCAGTGCCCGTCCCGGCCAAGTAATGGCCCGATAGCGGCGCAGACGATTTTGTGGTACGTGTTTGGTGCAGAGAAGAGGCTGCGGATTATCACTCGATTGAGTTGCTTGCAGCGCAGTGTGGTCCTGGAGTTGAGTTTGGGAGCAAAGGGGACGTCGTCGGTGTCTAAGTTTACGTAAGCTCTGAAGCAGGAGAAACCTAATGTTTGAAGATAGCCTTCTGGAGTCCGGCGGCAGGCTGAAGACGAAGCGGGGCAGAACCACTACCTTCGCTATCATTCTGGAAATAGCGTTGATTGGCCTCATGGTTTTGATGCCCCTCATCTTCACCGAAGCCCTGCCAAAGCAACAACTTATGACCTTTCTGGTGGCTCCGCCGCCACCCCCTCCACCCCCGCCTCCGGCAGCTGCTCCGGTGCACGTGGTGAAGCAGATTCAGACCGATATCGTGAACGGAGCCCTGCGCACCCCGACCAAGATTCCTCAGAAAATTCAAATGATCAAAGAAGACGAAGCGCCTCCAGCGATGGCGTCGGCTGGCGTGGTGGGAGGCGTTCCGGGAGGCATTCCGGGTGGGCAGATGGGCGGCGTGATTGGCGGCATTATCAGTTCAACGCCAGTAGCCGTGCCCAAAGTTGCCACTCCGCAGCGGGTACGCGTCTCACAGGGAGTTTCCGCCGGACTTCTGGTGCGTAAGGTCAATCCGGTCTACCCGCCTCTGGCGCGGCAGGCGCGCATTCAGGGTCAGGTCATATTGCGAGCGGTTATCGGCAAAGACGGTTCTATTCAAAACCTTACGCTGGTCAGTGGGCATCCAATGCTAGCCCCGGCGGCCATTGAAGCAGTAAAGCAGTGGAAGTACAAGCCGTACCTTTTGAACGGCGAACCTGTGGAAGTGGATACGGAAGTACAGGTGAACTTCACCCTCTCTGGAGGTTAATCTTCGAGAGGTTGTTGCCGTGCCAGATGGGCTGGTGGGATGGCCCTCCTTATTTTCGCCAGAGCTCGGTGGCGGGGAGAGCTTTGTCAGTGACGTTCGCGAGTTGCTGGTGAGCAACTTTTCGCCGTCAAGCTATTGCAAGGCATTCAGATCTCGCATCAAAGTCAAAGACGTTTGAGGAGGAAAGCAACTCATGTTCGCTAATTTTGCCGTTACAGCGTTTCATCATGTACCTAGGGTGGCCACCTGGATTGTGCAGGAGGGTGGCGCAGTGGGGTGGGATCCGATTTCGCTATGGAAGCAGATGGGTATCATAGCGAGGCTCGTATGTATCGCCCTGTTCATCATGTCAGGCTGGTCGATCGGCGTCATGATCGATCGTGCCATGGCGTACAACGCGGCCCGCAAGCAGTCACGCGCCTTCGCTCCGGCAGTAGCTGGAGCCCTGCGCGATGGCCGCATCGACGAGGCCATCAAGGTCGCCGAGCGCAACAAGAAGAGCCATCTGGCCAAGGTTGTGACCGCCGGCCTCATGGAATTCAAGGCTCATCAGGATAGCCCGGGCGCGATTCCCGGCGAGACGATTGAAGCTTCCAAGCGCGCTCTGGAGCGCACGGAAGCCATTGTCCACGCCGAACTGAAGCGCGGATTGGGCGGTCTGGCCACGATCGGCTCGACAGCTCCGTTCGTTGGCCTGTTCGGAACGGTGATGGGCATTCTCAACGCCTTCAAAGGTATTTCGGAACAGAAGGCTACCGGTCTGGGCGCGGTCGCGGGAGGTATTTCCGAGGCCCTGGTAACCACGGCTTTCGGGCTGCTGGTCGCCATTCCCGCCGTCATGATGTTCAACTACCTCACCGGCCGCGTGGAAGCGTTCGATGTGGAGATGGACAACTCGTCGAGCGAACTGATCGATTACTTCCTGAAGCGGCGGGACGTTCGCCGGTCCTAGGCTTGGACTGGAAGTCCGCCATGAGTTGCGATCCGGCGCCGGGATGGCTCCCGGCGCCGGCTTTCCTAACCAGGCGGATGGCGATGCAAGCATTTCGTCCGGTCGTACGGGGTTGAACGGCGAAAGATTGCTGTGCCCTGTGATATGGAGAAATTAAGTTATGTCATTAGCCAAACGAAACGAAGGGGCAAAGGTTAACTCTGACATCAACGTCACGCCTATGGTGGATGTGATGCTGGTGCTGCTGATCATTTTCATGGTGATCACGCCCATGTTGCAGAAGGGCATCAGCGTGGACATGGCCAAGGTGAACAACCCCACGCCCATGCAAGACGCGGATAAAGAGGACGCTCTGCTGGTTTCGGTGATGCGCGATGGAACCGTCTACTTCGGCGCCGACAAGGTCCCGGACGTGGACGCCCTCACCGGTAAAGTGAAGGACCGCCTGGCCAATCGCACCAACAAGGAAGTCTACGTGAAGGCGGATGCTCGCGCTCACTACGGCAACGTGGTCAAGGTGGTGGACGCAGTGCGCGCCGCCGGTGTCGACGATCTGGGCTTGCTCACCGATCAGAGAAAAAGCACTCCAAACCCGCCTCCCGCCACCACAGCGGGCGGGCAATAGAGGAGATCGAATATGAGTATGTCAATGGGTTCGGGCGGAGGGCAAAGCGCAAATATCAACGTGACTCCGCTCATCGACGTGCTGCTGGTGCTGCTCATCATTTTCATGGTGATCACGCCGCTGACGCCGAAGGGCTTGGATGCGCTGGTTCCCCAGCCGCCGCCGCCCAACGCTCCCAAGAACAACACTCCGGACCGCACCATTGTTGTGCAGTTGCTGGATCGCGGCGCCGGGCAGGATCCTGGCCTCAAAATCAATCAGGAAGATGCCACTTGGGACAACCTGCAAGGGCGTCTGGCCGATATTTATAAAACCCGCGCGGAAAAAGTGATGTTTGTGAAGGGCGACGATGCTATTCCCTTTGCCGATGTGGCCAACGTGATTGACATCGCGCATGCCGCGGGAGTAGATAAGGTCGGTTTGATTACCGCCAAGATCGAGGCGGGCGGCTAAAACACGCCGAAGACTCAGAGTTGAAAGGCGCGCCCGGAGCGGGCGTATGGCATCCAGTTCGCGCACGGGAGCCGCGTGGTTCCCGTGCCGCCGGCTCAGAAATGTTTGACGCGCTTGTCAATCTGCTGGCTCTGGGCCTAGGATGCTCTGGCAAGGGAGATCGATACCGCAATGAATAAATATTTCCGTCTGCTTACATTGGCGGCCGCAACGCTGGCCCTGTTAACTTCGATGGGCTGCAGCAAACTGCGCGCCCGCGACCAACTCAACAAGGGTGTGACCGCCTATAAGAATGCAAAGTATGAAGAGGCAATCGACCATTTCCAGCAGGCCGTGGCCCTGGACCCCTCGCTGATCAACGCCAAAATGTATTTGGCCACCGCTTTTGCCCAGCAATACATTCCGGGCGCCGATACTCCCGATAACAACAAAATGGCGGACCAGGCCATTGAGCAATACCTGCATGTTCTCGATACGAATGCGGCGCGCGACCAGAAGGTAAATGCCGCCAAGGGCATTGCGTATCTGTATCTGAACATGAAGAAGTTTGACGATGCGAAGAAATATTACCGCATGGCTGGTGAACTCGATCCCAACGATCCTGAACCTTACTATTCAGTCGGAGTCATTGACTGGACCGCCTGCTACCAACCACGCATGGAAGAGCGCGCCAAGCTCGGCATGAAGCCGGATGAGAACCTGAGCGCCAAGAACAAAGACCAGAAAAAGGCCTGCGCAGACTTAAAAGTCAAGAACGAGCCGTTGATCACCGAAGGCATCGACAGTTTGAACAAAGCGATTCAACTGCGTCCCGACTACGACGATGCCATGGCCTACCTAAACCTGATGTACCGTGAGAAGGCCGATGTAGAGTGCGACGATCTGGCTGCCCGCCAGGAAGATCTGAAGACGGCGGACCACTGGGTCGATCAGACTCTGCTCACCAAGAAAGTCAAGGCCGAGAAACAGCCCGGCCAGCAAGGCATCACCATGGACCAGCCGAAATAAGCAGGCCACACAGGATTTGCCAAATAGCCTCCTCAGCTTCTAAAAGCTCAGGAGGCTATAGTTTTTTCGGTCAAATATGTTGGGACAAGAGTTTCACGGCTTGCTGTACAGCCTGACCTCGACCTGCGGAAACTGCACTTGGTTGGTTTGCGGGAAAGATTGGGCAAGGCCTTGGTTTAGCAGAAGCGTGTTCGCGTCAGGGTGGGCCGGGGCTCCATTATTCATCAGCACCACCCAAACCCGGGCATATTTTGCCGGCAGCGAGCGCAGGAATTCGCTCGTGGGATTACCCGTGACATCGCGGTAATCGAGCCGGTCGCCATGGCGCGGGAAGACGACATCCGGCATTGCCTCCGATTCTTTCGCCGACCCCTCATCTCGAAGCGAAATAAAAAACTCATAGGAAATCCTGGCTTCCGCAATGTGGAACAAAATCGCATCGCCGGGTTGCGCGTGATCGTAAATGTAGTTGGCTGCGGCCTCCGAGCCGTCCCGCTCCAGGTCGAAGTCGTGATTGTAATAGGAGAAGGTTCCCTGCAGCGAAAGTAAGAGTATGGCTGCGAGGCAAATCGACGCCATCCACGTCTTCTGCAGACTTGAGAGCCCCGCAGCCGCCAGAATGATCAGGGCCGGCAGGCAGAAGACGAAATAGCGCCCGAGAAATAACGGACGCGCCAGGGATAGAAGCATCGCCAGAGCCACCGGAAACAAAATCCAGATCAGCAGAAATTGCAGCCGCCAGGCGTCCCAGAGGCGTGCTCGCTTGAACAGGTAGTCACGCAGCGGCAGAATCGCAGCCAGACACGCCGCCGCGTAGAGCAGCAGCAGCGGCAATCCGGCATTGCCCGCGAGATGCTCCCAGAAGGTCAGCAGTTCGCCCAGGCTGGGCCGTGGGATCCAGCGGATGGGTCCGGCCCCGGTCTTGGCGACGAATGCCAGCACAGGAAGCACGCCCACACCAATCAGAATCCACGCCCGGCGCAATCCTGAAGCTACCTGCGGCGCAACTGGCTGCGCTCCCGCCAGCCTTCGTACGGACAACCATTGGGCCGCCACCAGCAGCAATGCGTAGAAGTGCGCATAGACCGCAAGAACACTGAGCAGAATGTATCCCCAGCGATTGCGCCGCGATGGTTTTTGCAAGTAGCCGACGAAGAAAGCGCTGGATAAGGTGGCCAACAACACAAACAGCGAATAGCTGCGGGCTTCCTGAGCGTAACGGATGGAATAGGCGTTGCAGCTTATCAGCGCAACGGCGATCAGTCCCACGCGCCGGTTAACCAGCAGGCAAGCCAGCCAGAAGACTGCGGGCAAGGTGAAGAGCGAAATCAATACCGAGAAACTGCGGATGAAGAGGGGGCTGGAACCGAAGTGGAGCCATCCGCGCAGCAACAGGTAATACAACGACATATTGGCTTCGCGCCACCACAACAGGCGCAGGAGGCCGTGCCAATCCAGCCGGGAGACTTCCACGCTGAAGCATTCATCAAACCAGAAGGGTTTGCTGGTGAGAAGGTGAAAGCGCAAAGCCGTGGCGGCGGCCAGCAAAGCCAGAGTGCAGAGGAAAAGCAAGGTCCGCGTCGGGCGCGACGATGAGGTAGGGTTCGTGATGCCCGGGGCCTGGTTCGCAAAATCGCGGGTCGCCATGGTTCAAGGCACCGTGTTCGCTATGGGAGTCAAGCTGCGGATTCCAGATGATACTATGCTAACAAGGTTGAGAAGAAAGACAGTGCATCTCGCAAGCTGCGAGTTTTCCGCATGACCACAGGCTTGGCGCTGAAGCAATCGTCGCGCGAGAGCGCCGCTTCCGAAAGCGAGCGCTGGGCCGGATACGTGTCGGTAATTGTGCCCGTCTACGACGAAGCTGCTCACGTGGAGGATCTTCTGCGGGCTATTCATGCTTCGCCGGTCAAGAAAGAAATTATCATTGTGGACGATGGCTCAACCGATGGCACCCGTGAAAAACTCCGCGCCATGCCCCTGGCCGATGATGTCACCGTTATCTTCCACGAAAAAAATTATGGCAAGGGCGCAGCCATTCGCACTGCGCTTGCATATGCTCGCGGCGAATTTGTATTGATTCAGGATTCAGATCTCGAATATGACCCGCAGGATTATCCAGCCCTTCTGCGCCCGCTGCAGAAGGCTGAGGCGAATGTGGTTTACGGGGTGCGGCCGGATCGACCCGAACGTGGTTTGCGTTTTTTTCTGGGCGCAAAACTGTTGACGCATCTGGCGAACTTGCTCTATGGCGCCGGCATCCATGACGAGGCGACGTGTTACAAAGTCTTCCGCCGATCTTTGCTTTCGCAAATTGATTTGCAATGCCAGCGCTTCGAGTTCTGTCCGGAAGTAACTGCAAAACTCTGCCGCATGGGCGAAAAAATCGCGGAAGTGCCGATCGCTTATGAGCCGCGGTCGGCCGGGGAAGGCAAGAAGATTCGCCATTCGGATGGCTGGCTGGCTATTTGGATATTGCTCCGCCACCGTTTCAGCCGGCGCGCAGGATGGGCCAGCAACGGCGCCAAAGACAGCGAGAAGCGCGGGCCTTTTGCGGTGAGCTTTTCCCGTCTTCCGCCAGACTGAAGAATTAAAACTGCAGGATTGGTCAGAGAAGCTCGGCCCTTCGCAAGCATGTTCAAAAAAATTCTTATTGCCAATCGTGGTGAGATCGCGCTGCGAGTATTGCGCGCGTGCCGCGAAATGGGAATTGCCGCGGTTGCGGTTTATTCCGAAGTGGACCGCGCGGCGCCGCACGTACGCGAAGCCGATGAGGCTTATGCTATCGGACCCGCGGCTGCCAGCGACTCCTACCTCAGCATTCCAAAAATTCTCGACGTCGCCAGGAGGTGCGGGGCTGATGCTATCCATCCTGGTTACGGCTTCCTCTCGGAGAATGCGAAGTTCGCCCAGGCCTGCGCGGAAGCGGGGGTGAAATTTATTGGCCCCACAGCCGCGGCCATGGAGGCTATGGGCTCGAAGACTCGCGCACGTCAAGCCATGGAGAAAGCTGGCGTGCCTTTTGTTCCAGGTACATCGAGAGGCGTGGACTCACCCGAGCAGGCCGCGGAGGCGAGCGCAAGAATCGGCTATCCGGTAATGTTGAAAGCCGCCGCTGGTGGCGGTGGAAAAGGCATGCGCCTGGTGCACTCTCCGGAGCAAATAAAGTCTGCGCTGGAGGCGGCGCGCAGCGAAGCCGAGCGCTCTTTTGGCGACAGTGAAGTTTACATCGAGAAGGCGATCGTTAATCCGCGGCACATCGAGATGCAAGTGCTCGCCGACGAGAAGGGCAATACGGTTTATCTCGGCGAGCGCGAGTGTTCCATACAGCGCCGGCACCAGAAAGTGCTCGAAGAGGCGCCGTCGCCAATCGTGGATCCTGAAATGCGGCGCCGGATGGGCGAAATTGCGGTTCGCGTCGCCCAGGCGGCTGGCTACACCAACGCCGGCACGGTCGAATTTTTGGTTGATCAAGAGAAAAACTTTTATTTTCTGGAGATGAATACCCGCCTGCAGGTGGAGCATCCGGTCACCGAACTGATCACCGGGCTCGATCTGGTGCATTTGCAGATTCGCATTGCGGCGGGTGAGGAACTGCCTTTCAGGCAGGAAGATGTGAGCATCCGCGGCCATGCCATGGAATGCCGCATCTATGCGGAAGATCCTGACAATAATTACTTTCCGAGCCCGGGCAAAATTACGCTGCTGCTGGAACCTGCGGGGCCAGGCATACGCCTTGATAGCGGCGTGTTCGAAGGCTGGAACGTGCCCATTGATTACGATCCGCTGCTGGCTAAGCTGATTGGCTACGGCGGTGACCGCGATCAGGCCATCGCTCGCCTCAGGCGTGCTTTTGACGAATACTTTGTGGGCGGCATCAAGACGAACATCCCGCTGTTCCGGCGCATTTTGGGCGAAGCGGATTTTGGCGCGGCGAGACTTGACACTGGATTCCTCGACCGCATGTTGAAGCGAGCTGAGGAAAAGACAAGCGATTCGAAGGCGGCGGAAGCGGCAGCCATCGCCGCCGGCATGTTTGCAACTCTTGGGGTCACTTTGCCGGGACTGGGAAGGGGCACGGATAGCGGGGCTTCGCGCGAGACCGGCAATGCGGGTTCGAGTTGGAAGAACGCGAGCCGGCGAGAGGCTTTGGGTTGATGCCGTTTCTATTGAACAGCCCGCAACCAGACGCTGACAACTTGGTATGCTCTACGACGTAACCATCGACGGCAGGAAGTACCGGCTTGATCTCAATCATGCCGACGGACTCTGGTCCTGTCGTCTCGACGGCCGCGAGGTACAGGTTGACGCCTTCTTGGTTCGCCCCGATGTGCTTTCACTTCGCATCGGCGAAATGGCGTACGAGATCAAGTCGGAGCGCGTCGCGAATGATTTGAATGTGTGGGTGGGTAGCAGAAGCTTCGTTGCGGAGATTCGCGATCCACGCTCTCTGCGCGGTCGAAACCGCGCCGGGGACGACCACGGGCCGAGGAAAATAGTCGCCCCTATGCCGGGAAAGGTTGTACGCCTGCTGGTGAGTCAAGGCGACCGAGTGGAAGCGGGCGCCGGTATTGCTGTGGTGGAGGCGATGAAGATGCAAAACGAGATCAGATCACCGAAGAACGGAACTGTGCGAAAAATTCTGGTCGGAGAGAGTGCCGCGGTAAATGCGGGCGACGTGCTGGCGATCGTCGAATGACCGCAGCTTAGTTGGTCAGCCCGTTACTATCCAGAATCTTTTTAGCGTAATAGTTTTCCACCTTGGCGGAATCGCGCAACACTTCGTAATAGGCGGCTTTCAGTAGTTGCTCGCGGCGATCATGGAGTTGCGAGCGAATGGCTTGCTGGACGCGAGGGTCGGACAAATCGCGCTGCCCTGCGGGTTCCTTAGCCACCAACTTCACAATGCGAAAGCCCACGGCTTGTTTGGTTGCGGGGTTCACGACTGTGATGATGGGGCTGTACTGTCCCGGCTTCAGTTTGAGCACCAGATCCCGCGTTCCAGGATCGGTGTTTCGCAGCGAAGATTCGGGAACGGTTCCCAGATCTCCTCCGTTGCCGGAGGTTTCCGGGTCTTCGGAATAGTTCATGGCCAGGGTGGCGAAGTCGTCGCCGCTGTCCAGGCGATTCGAAATCATCTGAATTTTCTTGCGGGCGTCGGCTTCGTTCTGCGCCTTGTTGTTCTGGTTGTGAACTTGCGGGTTGGGCGCAGGAGTGACAAAAATCTGGGCCAGATGGTATTGCGGCTCGATGAGATTAAATTCGGACTTGTGCGCGGCGAAATAGTCGGTGATGTCCTGGTCGGTTACGTTGATCTTGGAGGCGACTTCTTTGTTCATCACTTTGTCCACGGTGATGGAGCGGCGAATGTCGCGCTTGAAGTCCTCGAGCGTGATTTTTTTCTCTTTCAGCCGCTGATCAAATTCTTCCTGCGTGTAGGGCGATTTGATCTCGTTGAGCTTGCGATCAACTTCCTCCTCGGTGGCCAGAAGTCCGAGCTTTTCGGCGCGGCGCATTACCATTTCGTCATCAATCATCTGCCGCAGAATGTTCAGGCGGAGAATCGTAGCCTGTTCGCCAACTGGCGCTTGCTGAGCGCTGGCCACCTGATTGTCGTAGTATTTGTCGACATCGGAGCGGAAAATCTTGCGCCCATCCACGCTGGCCATCACGTCGCCGCTGACTTGCGACTTGCAACCCAGCATCGTGGCCAGGAGTGCGGCGGCGGCGAACAGGACTGCAAGCCGACCAAAGTCTGGATTATTTTTCAAAAGAAGTTCCCCCCCAACGCGATGGTTGCTCCAAGATTGTGGAGCAGCCCGTACCAAACGTCTTACTTGTCGTTTCGTCTCAGCTTAGCGCCGAGAGTCACTTCGATGCCGGGGCCGCAGCCGCGTGATCAGGCACCGGCAGGTCCGCATCCCTCAAGGCGCGATCCAGAGCGGCGCGCAATTCCGTAATGGGCACGGCTCCGTCGATCTTTTGTCCATCGATAAACAAGGTCGGTGTAGCCTCCACTCCGATTGCGTCACCCTCTTTCATCGAAGCTTTCACCGCACTGTCATCTTGCGCCTTGATGCACGATTGCAACTTCACAACGTCAAGATTATGTTTCTGCCCTTGCAGCATCGCGAGCCGGTCCAACGCGTCAAATCGCGCCGCGGGAGTTTTTTCGTTGCTCACTTCGTGCTGATTGCCGTGGATGTAATCGGCGAAATCCCAGTATGCGTCGCCGTTCTGCGCAGCCAGACAATTGGCATCGACTGCGGCATGAATCGCCCAGGGATGGATCTCCACCAGTGGATAATCCTTGTAAATGAAGGTAACCCGGTCGCCATATTCCTTAAGAATCTCTGGAAACAGTGTCTGGTGCATGCGCGCGCAGAAGGGGCACTCCAAGTCATCGTAATTCACCACTACCACCTTGGATGCTTTCGCGCCTCGCGTAGGCCGCCCCTTGACGTCAATCTTGTTCATGGTGTCGGCGTAAGGATCCTTGTTCAGGTCGAACTTGGTCACGCGCATCATGGACGAACGATCTTTGGAGACCAGAAACTTGAGATCCTGTTTCTTGCCTTCGTGGGTGATGGTTACAACCACCGACTCGTAGTTTGGAAAGTCGGGGCTGGCAGAGGGAGGGCCGACCTGCACCAGCACCTCCGGCGGGAGATTATAGAACGAGCGCACATTGCGCTCGATCTTTTTAGTCAAATCAGGGGAACTGGATTGGGCGACGCAGCCCAGGCAAACCACCAGCAGGAGTAGAAAAGAACGCCGAATTAAAGTCACTAAAAACCGCCTCAGCATTACGAGTTGAAGCTTGATTATCTCACAGCAACGGATGGCCGGCGGAGGCGGATCGCAGCTTTGGAAAAGGGATTCAAAGGCAGGTTCAGCCGCTCCGCCCGAATAACTGCTCCGCGGGCAACAATGCGTTCATGGACCCCGAGCGGAAGCCTTCCAGATCGAGAGTGACAAACTTGAAGCCCAGGGCTTTAAATATGGTGATGAACTCCGCAGTCATGGCCAGGTCGAGCGCCCGCTCCAGTTCGTCGCGAGCAATCTCAATACGAACCATGTCGCCGTGATGACGGACGCGGAACTGGCGGAATCCCAATTGGCGCAGGGCATCTTCGCCTTTTTCGACAATACCAAGCGCCTCACGGGTAACCGGTCTGCCATATTCGATTCGCGAGGATAAGCAAGCCGCCGCGGGTTTGTCCCATATGCGCAGCCCAGCGCTGCGGGCGAGGGTTCTGATTTCGTTTTTGCCGAGGCCGGCGTCGAGCAAAGGAGTTGCAATATGGTGCGCGCCCGCCGCCCGCTGTCCGGGCCGCCAGTCGCCCTGATCGTCGAGATTGACTCCGTATGCGATAGCATCGAAACCTCGCGTCTGGCGAAGTTGTTCCATGAGCGTGAAGAGTTCGTCTTTGCAGAAAAAGCAGCGCTGCGCGTCGTTGCGTACATACTCCGGGCGATCGAGTTCGGAGGTGACCATCACTTCGAGCGGGACTGCCTGTTCGTTGGCAAAAGCTATGGCATCGGCCAGTTGCGTGCGCGCCAGGCTGGGAGAGTCGGCAATGACGGCCAGCATGTTCTGACCCAACGCCTGATGCGCAGCCCATGCCAGGTAGGCGGAATCCACGCCGCCGGAATAGGCAACGAGGATGCGTCCCAGTTGTCGTAGTTGGGCTTGTAGCGCCGAGGTTTTTGTTTCGAGGTCCATTCGTGCAGCCGTCAATCCTATGTTAGCAAGGCCGGCAGTGCTGCGCGATCTAACAACAATGTTCGACGGATTTAATACAGCCGCTGCTGCTGGCGTAAACTGCCGAAACTGCCGATATTTGCCAAGGTGAAGGTGAAGCCGAACCAGTTTTCGTTCCGCACATTAGCGACCGTGTAGCTGCGATATTCCAGAGTCACGCCGCAGCAATCCCAGTTATAGGTGGTTTGCGCGCTGACAAACTGCAATTGTTTGCTTTCCGCGTCAAAACCAAAACTACTTGCCCCGCTGAAGCCGCGCTTGTTGGGCCGGCCATAACCCAGGGCGATGCGGAACTGGTTAAAAGTCTCGGGCTGCGCTGAAGGCGGCGTGGAAGACGATGACGAGGAAGAGGAAGATGAGGAAGAGGAAGATGAGGAAAGAGGACGCCCCGGTCTGAACCGGTATCTGCAGGAACGCGTCCCCGGCGCCGATTGTGACCTGACCGATGTGATAGTTGGCCAGCAGCGTACTGGCATTGGTGGTGTTGCTTTGAAAATCGTAATCCAGATCCCACTCGGCGTCAGTGCGCGAGCTGGTTTCCACGCGCAATCGCGAGACCAGTGGAGAAAGATGGCGGGGCTCGGTGACGAAGGCGATTCCCGTCAGGTCGGCGGTGGTGGTGAATACATTGCGCTGGCCGGGGATCAGCGCGCCGCCGAAGGTGGGATCGAGGAAGTATTTTTGCGCCAGCTCCCAAGTCAGAATTTCATGTGCCGACGGCCCAGGCTGGCATGGCGCGTTGGCCAGTGGATTCACGTGCTGCCAGGGGATGGCCGATTCGGGGACCGCGCCGCCGACGGTCAGAGCCTTCATAATCGTGTCGCAATCCTCTGGTTTTCCCGAGGTGCGCTTGGCATAGAGCCGCGTCACGAAACCGTATTCGACTTCATTGGTATCAGTGAGAATGTCACGGTCATCAAACTTCAGAATATTTTGAAAGTTGTTTACGCCGGTCACATAACGGTACTTAATCCGCGGCTCAATGACATGCTTCCACTTTCGCCCCAAGAATTCCTTGTCGAAGACGCGTTCCAGCGGCGGTGGCCTCAGCTCGACGGCGGTCTCCAGAGCTTGCCGGTTGGTTGGATCGCTTACCGTCGTACCAGGATTTTGACCGCTTTCTCCGACCAACCTTTGGGTGTAATAGGTTTCATGCAGCGTCAGTTCTGGACGCAGCGACCACCCTTTGAATAACAGCGGCAAAGAAATCTGCGGATTGAGGTCGAATCGCCCCAGCAGGTTGGCGGTGCGGAAGGGTAGGGTGCAGGTCTGAACCGCGTTTACAGTCGAACACTGTTGAGGCTCGCTGCGCGAAAGACCGGCGGCCGAGGCGTCGAACGACCAATAAAACGGGGTGTGCGCCAGGAACCGGTCTACGCTGGAAGAATCGAAGCTCGGAGTATGCAAAATCGTGATCACCTGCCCCGGGGTCGTGCTCAGGAAATTCTGGTAGCGCTCGACAAACCCGTTGAGGCTATAACCGTTGTCAGTTTTCGAAAGGAATCCCTGGGATTTGACCTCCGAATAAACCGCCTGACTGAAAACTTCGTTGAAGGCCAGACGAAAGAGAAAGGAACTCAAATAGTCGATGTTGATAACGGCGCGGAAACCATTGATATTTCCGGCCGAGTTCAGGCGCACATTCTCTCCGCCCTCTTTCACCGGGGGCGACCCGATGCCCCGGTCAATCACTCCAAAATAGTTCAAATCAACGTAGGAGGACTCGCTCGGACGCATGCGGAACTCACCGCGCTGCGACCAGCCGCGATGGGAAAGATATTCGGCGCCCGCTGTGGCATCCATCATGCGGTTGATGGCCCAATAGTAGGCATCGCCCAAGGTGTAGCCGTAGGTGGAAGAGTGGCCAACCGAAGGCATGAGAAAGCCGGATTGTCGCGATTCTCTCTCCACCGGATGCGTGGCAAACGGGAAATAGAGAATGGGAAGTCCATGCAATTCGAATATGCTGCGATAGATTTTGGCGTTGCCGCCCACGTCGACTATCACCTTGCGCGCGTCGAATTGCCAGTTGGGATGCGGCAACTCGCAGGTGGTGATCGTGCCATCGTAGACGAAGTAGTGATCCTGACTCGTCTTCTCGACCCGTTTTCCGGTAAAGGCGAACGGAGCGGTCGAGGTCAGGATCACGCGGTTGGCGCGAAAGCGCAGCCCGGTGGTTCCGGTCACATCGTAGAACCGGCCGGTTTCGAGTTCGAGATTGTAGGTGGCATGCGAGGCCCGGATGTGGTCGTCATTAGGACCGCCATCGAGGGCGAAATGGCCTTCGGCGGTTGCTTCCTTGGTGTCGGAATTGTAGGTGGCTTCGTCGGCGCGCAGGATGTAATTTCCGTAGTAGATTTCGACGGCTCCGTGCAACTTGTAGATTGCGCCTTGTTCTTCCTGCTGGATGGCGCAGATGGTTTCCACATTTCCTTTTTCTCTCTGGACCGCGGCCGCGCGGGCGCAAGGAGTTTCCTGAGCCGCCGGTTGATCTGCCGCTGAACTGGTTGGTTGGGTTTTGCTGGCAACATTTGCGGGCGGCAACTGGCTGGTAACTAATGGATGCACGAGAAGCAGGTGACAAAGCACCGCCGCCGTGATAAGGAATCTGTTGCGAAGAGTCATCGGAACCGGATCACGAAACCAGATCAGCGAAACCAGATCGTCCGTGGCGCAAACAAAGCGCTCGGAATGCTTCTACGGCAGCAGTCGTCGTGAACTTAGCACGCCTGCGGCTCAAGAGGCAAAGGCATCGCGGGCAAGAACTTAACGTCTTGGATTCCGGCGGCCGCGCCATGGTTATCCGGTCAGGTTGTACGGTGTGGTGACTGCCCGGCTCTAAGGCTCAGCTTTCTGTTTACGATCGTAATTCATGCCTTGTTCGCTTTGTGGTGAGATCTGTCGCTGTTCTTTTACTGCGCAACCCGGCGAGACGCAACCCGGTGATGCGCAAGCCAGTGGCGCGCAGTCTACCTGTTCGCGGGACTCTGCTGCGGAGCAGCCAACTGCCTGGCGCGAAGAGGTCGCAGTTCGCCTGAGCCGCTACCACTCGCGCCACAAGCCGCGACCGCCACGATATCCCTCACTACTTTTGCGTTTCGCGGACGACTCCGCTCGTGGGGCTGGCCGGTCTGTAGAGCCCGCAGCTTTTCGGCAGACCTCGAATCAGGCTTTAGCTCTAGATGAATTCGCGATAAGAGGCGACTATACCGATGATCTCGAAGGGCGCGGACGGAAGGCCGATCCGACGGCGCGGGTTTTGCCAGAGGACCTGCATGTCCCTCCGGCCGCCACAGCGCCAACGGCAAAGATCATTGAGTTTCCGCGTTCCTGGACTCCACCGCCTCCCCCACTCGGCGAATTGGCGGAACCGGTCATGGGGCGTCCTCGCATTCTGGAGGCGCCAGAGGTCGTACCTCCGCCGCCGGCTTTGGGCGGCATCACAATTGAGCCTGCGCAACAGGCTGAAATGGAGAAACGGCCGGGCATCGATATCCCGCTACAGAGTGCACCTCTATCACGACGCATTCTCTCGGCGGCCATCGATGACGTGATTATCGGATCCGCGTGTCTTATTTTTGCCATCATTTTTTGGAAAATGACCGCACTGCGGCCGCCTCCACTTCAGCTTGCGGGGCTTGTGGCCGGGTTGGCCGCGATGTTCTGGGCGGCCTACCAATACATTTTGGTGGTCTACGAGGGCACCACGCCTGGGCTTCGACTGGCGCGCCTCGAACTGGCGCGCTTCGATGGAAGGCCCGCCAGCCGCCAGCTGCGACGCTGGCGCGTGCTTGCATCTTTTCTTTCGGCGGTTTCACTCGGTATGGGGTACGCCTGGGTGTTTCTCGACGAAGACGCCCTGTGCTGGCACGACCGCATTACTCATACCTATCTGGCACCCGGAAACTCGGAGTCAGTCAGCGAATGAGCCCCAAGCGGCGCAGGATCGCTGCCTGAGCCCGTCGTGCTCCCCGGTTCATCCGTCCCTGTGCTATCTTCAGAGTTTGTTTTCCAATTGAATCCGCACTTATCTGAATAATGGCTTCCTCGGTTGAAGGTTCCAAGCCGGCCATAAAGGTCTTCGTCGCCACCACGGTGATGTTGACCTTCATCTCTTTCTGGCGGGCTTCGGCGATTGTCTTGTCAGACCTGGCATCCTCGGCTTATTACGCCGGCGGCGATGCCGAGAAGGTGATTGGCAAGAGCGCTCCCTGGTTCATTCTGGGCGTGATGCTGTTCAGCTATGCGGTGCGGGCGCTGTACATCGAATCCAGCAGCATGTTTGTCCGGGGCGGCGTCTACCGCGTGGTCAAGGAAGCCATGGGCGGAGGTCTGGCCAAGTTTTCTGTTTCCGCGCTGCTTTTCGACTACGTTCTCACCGGCCCCATCAGCGCTGTCTCCGCGGGGCAATACCTGGCGGGCTTTATCAAAGATATGGGCGTGTATTTGCACCGCCCGCTGAATTTTTCCGACGACCACTTCGCCGCGGGATTAGCCGTGGTGGTGGTGCTTTATTTCTGGTGGAAGAACACGCAAGGAATGCATGAGTCCAGCCAGAAAGCGCTGCAGATCATGGCCATCACCACGGTGATGGTAGTGATTCTGCTGATCTGGTGCACCATCACAGTTTTGCGCGCGCCCATTCAACTGCCGCCAAGCCCACTGCATCCGGGTGTGATTCCGTTGAACAAGGAATCGCTGGGCTGGCTGAACGGGAGTGTCTTCAGCCACATCACCTGGATTATTCTTTTTGTCGGGTTTGGGCACTCGGTGCTGGCCATGAGCGGGGAAGAGACGCTGGCGCAGGTGAACCGCGAAATCGAACATCCCAAGCTAAAGAATCTGGAAAAAACCGGGCTGGTCATTTTCATCTACAGCCTGCTGTTTACCTCTCTGGTTTCATTCTTTGCGGTGATGATCATCCCGGATAAGGTTCGGCCGGACTATTTCGCCAATCTCATCGGCGGCATCGCCATGTATCTGGCCGGGCCGGAGAGCCTGAAGTTGCTGTTTCATGGTTTTGTCGTGCTTGTGGGGGTGCTTATTCTGGCGGGCGCGCAGAACACCTCCATCGTGGGAGCGAACGGTGTTCTGAACCGAGTGGCCGAAGATGGTGTGCTTACCAGTTGGTTCCAGAAGCCGCATGACCGTTACGGCACCAGCTACCGCATCATCAACCTGATCGTCGGATTGCAGCTGCTCACGATCGTTTTGAGCCTGGGCAATGTGTACGTGCTGGCGGCGCTTTATGCGTTCGGCGTGATCTGGAGCTTCGCCATGAAGTCCATCGCGGTTCTGGTGTTACGGTTTACGGAGCCGGGCAATCGCGCGTGGAAGGTGCCGGGCAATCTGCACCTTGGCAAGACCGAGATTCCGGTGGGATTGTTGTGTATTTCTGCGGTGCTGCTAATCACCGCGGTAGTGAATCTTTTTACCAAATATCAGGCCACCATCGCGGGAGTGATTTTCAGCGCTGTGTTCTTTACCATCTTCAGCCTGTCCGAGCGCCATGTCGCCAAGGAGCGTCATGGCAAACCCGAACAACTCGACCAGTTCCGGGTGTACGGCAACCAGGAGTTGGGCAGCGGCGCCATGGGGGTGCGGCCGGGGAATGTTTTGATAGCGGTACGCGATCCCCGCAACCTTTACTACTTGCGCCATATCCTTGGCCACACCGATACGAATAAGCAGGATGTAGTGGTGATGAGCGCTCGCCTCTATCACCGCGAGCACAGTTTCAGCGGCAGCGCGGTAATGGAGGCCAACCAGGTTTTCGACCACTACGAGCAGGAACTCTTCACTGCCGCCGTCGCCGTCGCCGAAAAAGAAGGCAAACCGATTTCTCTGCTGGTGGTGCCTGCGACCGATGTTTTCGAAGCCATCATGGTGACGGCACAGCGGCTTGATTCCGTTCGCGTGATCTGCGGACTCTCTAACAAGCTATCGTCCGACGAGCAAGCCAAGCTCACGGGGGATGCGTGGGAGCGCATGCCTGAGCCCCGCCCACGAGTCACGCTCGAGGTTTGCGCCCCGGATGGAAGCGTGCGCGAGTACGCGATCGGGCCTCACAACCCCCGTTTGCGCCCGCAGGATGTCGAACTCATGCACAAACTCTGGCTCGACATTACCACGGATACAAAATTTTCCGGAGCGCATCATTACCACATCGTCGCGCTCGCACTCGAAGAATTACGGCGAGAGTTAAGCACCGAGCAGCGAGCCGAACTTCTGCAAAAATTGCAGGAAGAAATGCGGCGGTCGGACTGCAACTGAATCAAATTGGTGGGAGGGTCCGTGGCTCGAAGGGAATCGAGGCACGAGATTGAAGCGAGTCGGCAACCGGTGTCACGAAAATCAACGGCCCAATAGCGCTTCGAGCGATGCTTTGAGATCGCGAAAGCGAAAGGGATAGCCGCTGGAGATGAGTTTTCCGGGTTCCACCTTCTGGCTGGCCAATAGCAATTCTTCGCCCATCTCTCCGAAGATTGCCTTCACCGCAAATGCCGGCATGGGCAAAATCGCCGGGCGCGATAGCACACCGGCCAGAGTCCGGGTAAATTCCAGGTTGGTTACGGGTTTTGGGGCGACCATGTTGAACGGGCCTTGCAGCAGATCGTTCTTCAGAATATGGTGAATGGCGCCCACCATATCCTGGACGTTGATCCAGCTCATCCACTGCTTTCCATCCCCGACGCGGCCGCCGACCCCCATTTTGAAGGGCGGCAGCATGGCGCGCAGCGCACCGCCTTTGGGACTGAGGACGATTCCAGTTCGCAAGTGCGCGGTACGGATATCGGCTTGCACCGCGGGCGTGGTGGCTTCTTCCCATTGCTGGCAAACCTCCGCCAGAAAGCCGGTGCCTGGAGCGCTTTCTTCGCGCAGCAGTTCATCGCCGCGACTGCCGTAATAGCCGATCGCCGATCCACATATAAACACTCCCGGTTTCTCTTTCACCTGCGCCAGAGCCTGTGCCAGATTGAAGGTTCCGGCAATACGGCTCTTGAGAATCTTTGCCTTCTTGTCTTCGGTCCAGCGTCCAAAAATGCTTTCACCGGCGAGGTGAATTACGGCGTCGAAGCCGGAAACCGCGGCGGGAGTGAGTTGTAGAGCCGGGTTCCACGAAATCTGCTCCTCGCCATTGGCCTGGCCGCGCACCAGCCGGACCACGGACCATCCACTGGCGTAGAGGGAGGGAAGAAGAGCGGCGCCGATGGGGCCCGAAACTCCGCTGACAAGGATTCTGGAATTCATCGATTGCGAATTGTCACTGTACCAGTTTAGGGAAGGGTCAACAAATCCCGGACGAATTTGAAAACACTGAAGGGTCCAAAACACCAGAAGCGGGAAAAAGCCAGATTACGGCGGTAGCATAAAAATAGTTAGTGTGGTCGTGTGTTTACAACAATAGTGTGCATCGGATAATGATAAGGGGCGTAGCAAGGACCATGTTTACGAATGTTTACAAGACTGATGCTAGCAATCGTTTTATGTTTCGGGACCGGGCGTGGATTCTCGCAGAGCGCGACAGTCCTTCAGGAGACTGGGGCCTCTGGTGGTGAGCAGGGAAAGGAAGCAGTATCCGTTGCCCAGCCAGTGACCGATCCGCAGGCGCCCGGAATTATTAGCGGAACAATCCTGGATCAGAGTGGCGCCGTCGTGGTGCGAGCGAGGGTGAAGCTTACGGGGGCGAACCAATCCCAGGAAGCGCTTTCCGGCGACAACGGACAGTTTTCCTTTGCAAACGTTACGCCCGGACCTTTCCATCTGACGGTTACGTCGGCGGGCTTCGCGATGCAAACGGCCTCTGGGGTACTGCGCCCCGGCGAGGTTCACATTGTGCCCCAGATCGCGCTGACGGTTGCGAGCAACATTTCCGAGGTGCAGGTAAGTCTGACCCGGGCGGAATTGGTGGAAGTGGCGAGCCAGGAAATAAAAATTGAAGAAAAGCAGCGCGTGCTGGGTGTTATTCCAAATTTTTATGTGAGCTACATCCCCCATGCCGCGCCGCTCACACCGGAGCAAAAGTTCAAGCTGGCTGCGAGAACGGTGGTCGATCCCTTTACGATCGTTGTAGTCGCGGGTACGGCGGGGATCGAGCAGGCACAAAACCATTTCTTCCAATACGGGCAAGGGGTGCAAGGTTACGCCAAGCGCTTTGGCGCCAATTATGCCGATACGATTTCGGCTACGTTCATCGGAGGCGCGATTCTGCCGTCTCTCTTGAAACAAGACCCGCGTTATTTCTACAAAGGGACGGGAAGCCTGCAATCGCGTTTCTTCTATGCGATTGCAATGTCGGTGATCTGCAAGGGGGACAACGGACACTGGCAGCCGAATTATTCCAGTATCCTCGGAAGCGTGGCGGCGGGCGGCATTTCAAACCTCTACTATCCCGCGAACGATCGCGGCAGCGCCGAATTGACGTTCGACAATGCAGGAATCGAGATTGCATCGAGCGCGCTTGGCAATCTGCTGCAGGAGTTCGTGATCCGCAAGTTGACGCCGAGGACTCCGCGCCAGGATCCCGCCCAGCCCTAGCATGTAACTGCCAGTAACGGCTCTCCGCGCGGGCTATAATCGTACATGGCGAGCTTGCGCCAACAGATCGCGACTACCGCGCTTACGCTCACCAAGTTCCGCGAGCTGATGAAGCGGATTCAGGAAAACCGTCCGCAGGACGATCTGTCCATTGTTAAAAAAGCCTACGACTACTCCCTGAAAAATCATGAAGGGCAGACGCGCGCCTCGGGTGAGCCTTATCTGGTGCATCCGCTGGAAGTGGCGCTGGTGCTGGCCGAGATGAAGATGGACCCGGTTGCGATTGCGGCTGGGCTGCTGCACGACTCGGTGGAAGATACCTCGGTGACCATCGTCGATATCCGGAAGGAATTCGGCGAGCAGGTTGCGCATATTGTCGAGGGTGTCACCAAAATCAGCAAGATTGATTTTGCCACCCGCGAAGAGGCGCAGGCGGAAAACCTGCGCAAGATGATGCTGGCCATGGTGGATGATATCCGCGTGGTGCTCATCAAGCTGGCCGACCGGCTGCACAACATGCGCACCCTTGAGCACCTGCAACCTGACAGGCAGCACAAAATTGCCGAGGAGACGCTGGAGATCTACGCCCCCATCGCCCACCGCCTGGGCATGGGTAAAATCCGCGGGGAACTGGAGGATCTTGGATTTCGATTTCTCGATCTGGCCAGCTACGAGCAGGTGGAAAAAGCAGTCAACGCGCGGCGCAAGCAGGGCGAGGTTTTTCTGGCGAAGATGCAGTCGATCATCAACGACAAGCTGAAAGAAGCGGGAATCCAGGCCAAGGTGGAGAGCCGGATCAAGCGGCTTTACAGCATTCATAAAAAACTCCAACGCCAGCGCATTTCTGTGGATCAGGTCTACGATCTTTTCGCCATGCGCATCATCACCCGGTCGCTGCAGGATTGTTACGCGGTGCTGGGAATCATTCACAACATCTGGCGTCCGGTGCCGGGCCGCATCAAGGATTTCATCGCCATGCCGCGGCCAAATTTTTACCAGTCGCTGCACACCTCGGTGATTACCGAAGATGGAACTCCGTTTGAAATCCAGATTCGCACCGAAGAAATGCACAAGATGGCCGAGGAAGGGATTGCGGCGCACTGGAAGTATAAAGACGGCCCGGTTTCAGCGCAGGATGAGCAGCGGCTGGCATGGTTGCGGCAGGTGGTGGAGTGGCAAAGAGATGTCAGCGATCCGAACGAATTTTTGTCGGCCCTGAAGGTCGATCTTTATCCCGAAGAGGTTTATACCTTTACACCCAAGGGCAAGGTTGTGGTGTTGCCGCGCGATGCCACGCCGATCGATTTTGCTTACACGATTCACACCGAGGTTGGGCACACCTGTGTGGGCGCGAAGGTGAACGGACGCATGGTTCCGTTGCGCCACAGGCTGCACTCGGGCGATATCGTTGAGATCATTACGCAAGCGGGACACAAGCCCAGCCGCGACTGGCTGGGGCTGGTGAAGTCATCGCGGTCGCGCAACAAGATCAAGCACTGGCTCAATGTGCATCAGCGCGAGCGCGCGATTGAAATTGGCCGCAAGCTGATCGAGAAAGAGGCGCGCAAATATCGCATCGTCTTGAAAGAAATCAAAGACGACGATCTGCTGCGAGTGGCGGGAGGCTACGGGCTGGGCAAGGTCGATGACCTGATGTCGGGGATCGGCTACGGAAAATATTCGGCGCGGCAGGTGCTGGCGCGGTTGTTGCCGGCTGGAGCCACGCCTTCAATGGCCGGCGACATTGAGGCTGAGGGGCTTTCGAACAAGCCGGGAGCCATCGCCAGCGTGGTGCGCCGCGTCTTCGGGGATCACAACGCCATCATGGTCAAGGGCCAGGGCGATATGCTGGTCTACCGGGCGCGCTGTTGCAACCCGATTCGCGGAGAGGGCATTGTCGGTTACATCACGCGGGGCAAGGGAGTGGCGGTGCATGCGGTGAATTGCCCCAATGTTACGAACCTTATGTTTGAACCGGAGCGCCGAATTGACGTCGAGTGGGCCCGCGACGAAAGCACACCGACGGCTTATCCGGTGAAGTTGACGGTCTATTGTGACGATCGCTTCGGAATGCTGAAAAGCATCACCAGCGTGATCGGCGACGCACAGAGCAACATCCGAAATATTGGGGCACATACTTCGAACAGCCAGGCCAGCGTGGAGATTGTGCTCGATATCTCCGACCTCAAACATCTGGAACAAATCATGGCGGGGCTGAGAAAAATTCCAGGAGTGCATGAAGTGCAGAGGCTACAGAAGATTTGAAAGAATCCTTCGGCTCTCAGTCGCCAAGGTTGACTTCAAACAACTGCATCTGCATTAATTGACAGCAGAAGACCTATGCGCGACATCATTTCGACCAAAGACGCTCCCCAGGCCATCGGACCTTACTCGCAAGCCATCAAGGCGAACGGATACATATTTACCTCCGGGCAGATCGCCATCGATCCGGCCACGCAGGAAGTTGTAGCCGGCGACGTGGCTGCGCAGACGGAGCGCGTGTTGCGCAATCTGGGGGAGATTCTTGAAGCCGCCGGCAGCGGCTTGGGGAAAGTTTTGCGCTCGACGGTTTTTTTGAAGGACATGGATGATTTCGCCGCCATGAATCAGGTTTATGGCAAGTATTTCAGCTCCGCGCCGCCGGCTCGCTCCACTGTTGAAGTGGCGCGCTTGCCGAAGGACGTACTGGTTGAAATTGATGTCATCGCCCTGGCGTGAGAAATCTTGAGCAAAGGCACGGAGAATTCCAACAACTTGCGTGCACCCTGGTGTTGATGTGGTTAAGATTATGATCGAGAGTTGTTGAAGGAGATAAGAATGGCGAAATACATTGCGTCGATTGCCGTGATTCTGGCCCTGACAGCTGTTTTTGTCGCGGCGCAAAGTGCAACCAAGAAGTCGACAGCTCCGAACACGAACGCCCCCACCAAGGTTACCGGTGACGGCGTGAAAACTCCCTCAGGCCTGGTTTATTGGGATATCCGCGTGGGTACCGGCCAGGTTGCCAAGGAGGGCAGCCACGTACGGGTGCACTACACGGGCTGGCTTACCAATGGCAAGAAATTTGACAGCTCAGTCGATGCCGGCAAGCCGTTCGATTTCACCATCGGCAACGGCGAGGTCATCAAGGGATGGGAAGAAGGGGTTGCGGGAATGAGAGTCGGCGGCAAGCGCCAGCTGCACATTCCACCGTCTCTGGGGTACGGTGCCGAAGGCACGCCGGGCGGACCGATTCCCCCCAACGCCAACCTGATTTTCGACGTGCAGTTGCTGGGCGTGGAGTAAAACCGGGAATGCGGGGCATCCTGGCGGTGAATGCGCTTATGCCTTTGTGACTTTGCCGCTGCGGATGCAAGAGGTGCATACGCGCATGCGCTTGGTGGTGGCACCCACACGAGCGTGCACGGAACGCAGATTAACGTTCCAGCGCCGTTTGCTCACGTTGTGGGCGTGGCTGATGCGGTTTCCGGTTTGCGGCTTTTTGCCGCAGATATCACACTGTTGTGCCATGACTGCTACTAGTCCTTTCAGGGGCTCGACGGAAACTCTTATTCTACCGGATTTGGATGGCTATCGACAATTCGTCTCGGCGGGGTGGTGCGGGTAAACTAGTCAGAGAATGCACCAGCCTGAGTTCCGGCAGGTAATTTTTGGAGCGAAACGTCAGGAGAAAAATTTATGTCGAGTCGCGGGAAAGCCACCTTGGTTGAAAGTGCGTTGGTGCTGGCTCTGATGGGGATTCTGGCAGGCGCCATCGGAGGCCTCGCTGTGGGTGTGGTCACTGCTCCCAAGTCGACGTCGACCTCGACTGCTGCTCACTAGCCAGGGCCACCGCCAGGGCTACGGTTTCGGCGCATTCACTGTGCGATACTGAAGCCATGCAGTCTCCGCTACAGGCGCCCACCGCGGCCACCGACCCGAAGTCGGTAAAGGTAAACATTACCGCCGGCACTGGAGTGGACATCGAGTGGGGCGACGGCCATAGTTCCCACTACGCATTTGTTTTCCTGCGGGATGCCTGCCCGTGCGCCATGTGCAACGAGGAGCGCGAAAAGGCCAAGCGCCCGCCGGGCGCGCCACCGCAACTGGCTCCGGGCGCGCTGCCCATGTTCAAGCCATCCGCCAAACCAGTTTCCGCAGAGGCGATGGGCAAATACGCCATCCGGTTCAAGTGGAACGATGACCATGACCTCGGTCTTTATTCCTGGAAATATCTTCGCGAAGTCTGCCCGTGCGCACAGTGCAAGACGGAGCGGGCTGGCGCTTTATAATCAGCCGATATGTCGACCCCCGCGGACAGTTCCCTCGCCGCTCGAACAGCCTACGAGCCCGTCATCGGACTCGAAGTTCATGTTCAGCTTCTGACGGCATCCAAGATTTTTTGCTCCTGCTCAACCCGTTTCGGGGCTGCACCCAACACCAATGTTTGTCCGGTCTGCCTGGGCATGCCGGGGGCATTGCCGGTGCTGAATCGCAAAGCGGTGGAGTTTGCCACGCAGGCGGCGATGGCGCTGAATTGCCGCGTCCATGAAACTTCGATCTTCGCACGCAAGAATTATTTTTATCCCGATCTGCCCAAGGGATACCAGATTTCGCAATATGACAAGCCGCTGGCCGAACATGGATTCATCGAGGTTCCAGATGGCGGGAAGGATACTGGACGCAGGAAACGGATTGGCATCACGCGGGTGCATCTCGAGGAAGACGCCGGCAAAAGCCTGCACGACGGCTTTTCTGATGCGGCCGAGAAAACCGCCATCGATCTCAATCGCACAGGTGTGCCGTTGATCGAGATCGTCAGCGAGCCTGATATTTCTACGCCCGACCAAGCGTATGACTACCTGACGCAGTTGAAAGAGATCATTCTCTACACCGGGGTGAGCGACTGCAATATGGAGGAGGGTTCGCTGCGCTGCGATGCCAACATCAGCGTGCGCCCGCGCGGACAGAAAGAGCTGGGCATAAAAACCGAAATCAAGAATGTGAACTCGTTTCGCTTTATCCGCGAAGCGCTGATCTACGAAATTGCGCGGCAGGTGGAAGTGATTGAGTCCGGCGGCAGGATCACGCAGGAAACCCGGCTTTACAACTCGAACGAAGGCAAGACCTACAACATGCGCTCGAAAGAGCAGGCGCACGATTACCGGTATTTTCCTGAGCCTGACTTGCTGCCGCTGCTGATCGATGAGAAGTGGAAAGCTGAAATTGCGAAGACCTTGCCGGAGCTCCCTGAGGCGCGGCGGTCGCGCCTGGTGAAGGAATACGGCATCACGGAATATGACGCGGAGGTGCTCACGGTCTCGAAGTTGTTGGCCGATCAGTTCGAGGCTGCGGCGAAAGCGGCCAAGAATCCCAAGCGCGTGGCAAATCTGGTGCAGGGTGAATTGCTCGGCCGGCTCAAAGCCACGGGCGCGGAGATTGAGCAATCGCCGATTTCGATGAGAGGAGTCGCGGTGTCCGCGGATCTGGTGGAGAGCGGAGCGATCTCGGGAAAAATGTTGAAGGATCTGTATGACCAGAGCTTTGCGCGCAATCAAGACTTTCCTGAAGTCTACGAAGAAGAAGGGCGGCCGCGACAGTCGTCGGATACAGCGGCGCTGGAAAAGGTTGTCGAGGAAGTGGTGGCGGCGAATCCCAAGCAGCACGAACAGTATCGCGCGGGCAAGAAAGCCACCCTGGGATTTTTTGTAGGCCAGGTGATGAAGGCTTCGAAAGGGCAGGCCAATCCGCAGCTGGTGAATGAGTTGTTAGTCAAAAGGCTGGGTTGAGCGGCGCCGGGCGGGCTTCCGATGTGACTGAAGTACCATCTTGAGGCTGTCACTTCTGCAATCTAATTGTTTGCTTCCGCTCTCGATACGATGTTGCCGGGCCTGTGTGTGCGGGCTGACCGCTCGAGAGACTGCATGAAACTCAAGATTGATCGGATTATCAGCATTGCGACGCTGGCGGCATCGTGCGTGGCCATTGTTCTGGTATTGAAGAAGCCGGCTCCGGTGGGGCATCCCCAGACTCCGGCAGCGATCGCAGCCAACGCGGAGTCGTTTGGGCACAAGATGGACGAGCTCGAGCAGGCGGCAGCGCAACAAACTCCGCCAGCACCGGCAGCAGTTCCGGTCTCCGAATCGGGCGCAGATTCCCAGGCGGTGCCAGTTGAGAGCCAGCCGGCGGTTTCTTCAAATCTGCAATCCAACTCTCAACCGAAAGCCGAGGTTCATATCAACTCCGACGAAATCGGAGCGGCGCTGGCTCAGGCAGTGGGAGGGGCCGGAAGTGGGGAACTCTCGCCGGATTCGAATGTCAGGAGTGGAGCGCCCACCATCAAAGATCAGCAGGTTAGCTTCGAAGGCGATGTTGTGCATGGGCAATTTCTCACCGAGATCGCGGGGAAAGAGGTGTGGGTAACGGTCTCGGGGCATCTGGGGTCGAAAGAGGGCTATGCGACCTTTGAACCGACTGAATTTAAGGTGGGCGATCTTAACGTGCCAGTTTCACTGGTGAATCCCGCGCTGCAGAAAAAGCTCGCTGAGCAGCGGGATCGCATGAAGCTTCCCGATTATGTAGGCGGAGTGAAGGTGCAGAACGGCGAACTGGCGATGCAGCAGAAATAGTCGCCAAAGGTGCGAACGATACGGGCAGACATTCTAAACCGGAATGGGAGGCCGCACACTAAGAGGCCGCTTATGGATTGCGGCTTCGGTTCGGCACAGGGATTGCAAATGGAAGTGAAGGCTTAGCGACGGCATCCGAGTGCGCAGACCAGGTTGCATCTGGCCGCGACCGGCCGGCCTGCAGAAGTCTGCTGGAGGTGGCGATCCATGCATGTGCATGGGAATCAAATCAATCCCAATGTTCAACTGGACGCAATGTATGCCGCACAAAAGGCGGAAGCCAAGCGGGCGGCGGAGCGAACGCGGAAGAAGCTGTTGGAGTTGGCCTCAGAAGCGGCCGGCGACGCGGAAGCTGAAGCTAGCGTTGTAAGGCTGGGAGCGCGCGAAGAAGCCGGCGGGGACACGAAGCAGCGGGATCAGCGGCAGTCGCAGGGAAAGAAACCAGATGCGAACGAGGGGCAGGAAGAGAGCTCTATTTCGGACTGGGCGTGATTGCCAGAGACGAATCGCCCTTGATCCTAATGCTCCTGATCCTCAGAACAAAGCTCACCAGTATAGTTTCAGGGCGAACTGAAACTGCCGCGGATCGTAAGCGGCCGTGGCCTGCCCGGCGTTGGTAAACAGCGGGCTGACTGCGGCCACATTGTAGCGGTTCGCAAGGTTGAACATGTCGGCGATCAACTCCATGCTGAAGCGTTCGCCGAAATAGATTCGCTTGGCGACGCGCAGATCATTAAAGACGGTCCAAGGAGTTACTCCGGCGTTGCGCCCGAGGTTGCCGTCGAGCGAAAGCAGCGTGCCGTTGTAATCCGCACCGCAAGGCTCCTGAAAGACGCCGGTGGGTGAGGCCTTCGAGGACACCGCCGGATAGCCAAGGGCCACGCAGGCCGGGTTCACAAAGGTGTTGGGGCGACCGGTGAGCGACGATAACTGAAGGTTGTCACCGGCGCCGGTGATGATGTTGAAGGGCCTTCCGGAGCCGAACTCGATCAGAGGAGCGAACGTCCAATCGCTGAAAAACTTGTTCGCAAAGGCGTTGCCGCCAAGCTTGCCGGTCTGGTAGACGCCGCTGAACACAAAGCGGTGTCGCTGATCGAAGAGAGAAGTCGAGCGGTCGACGGCCGGGTAATAGCTGTCTTGTGGCGTGAGTGTAGCCTGCAGATCGGTCGAGTCATCAATGGCGTGCGACCAGGTGTAGGAGGCTAGGAATTCGTAGTGCCGGTTGAAGCGTTTGCGCAGGTTAGTGCTGAAGCCGTTGTAAACCGAACTGCC
This sequence comes from uncultured Acidobacteriota bacterium, assembly GCA_963756015.1. Taxonomy (GTDB): domain Bacteria; phylum Acidobacteriota; class Terriglobia; order Terriglobales; family Acidobacteriaceae; genus Sulfotelmatobacter. The sequence continues at coordinate 2,326,002 of CAVWMB010000006.1, read as the reverse complement.
GTTGGAGTAATTGGCGTCCATGTCGCCGAAGGGGATGCAATTCGCCAGGGTGGCGGGATTGCAGGCGGCATTGAAGCCCTGACTGGCGAGGCCCTGAAGAATGGTTTGTGCCAGGGCTACGCAAGCTCCGCCGCCGCTTGCCAGATACGCGCCCGCGATCGATGGATTCAGGCCGGAGGGACGAAAGAAATTCATCAGAGAAGAGTCGACATAGGGCACGCCCGCCGGGCTGGCGCCGCAGCCGGTTACGGTGAAGGGACTGCTCGGACTTTGGCCGGCTGCCAGCGCGGTCTCATAGTTATTAATCATGAGGTCGCCGCGAATGGTGTTGGCGTTAATCGGCCGGTTCAGATGGCGTCCACCGTTGAAGTTGTAGGCCAGGTTCAAGGCAAAGCCGCCGCCCAAATCGCGCTCCACGCTGAAGTTTGCCTGCTGCGAGTATGCGTAAACAAAATTCTTGGACTGCGGATAACCGAAAGGCTGGAAGCCGAGCGGGAGGAAAGTCGAAGGACTGAGATAATTCTGGTTTAGAAAAACGGAGTTGGACTGGAATGCGTTGAATTGCTGCTGGTTGGGTTCATATCCTAACGCGGCGAGCGTTGCCGGGTTATTGGAGGGCGCACACGGCGATCCAGCCACATTGATCGGCAGCCCCTGAAAGATAGGGATGGCATTCAGATTTCCCGGCTGGCCCGGCCCGCTGCAGCCTCCGGTGCCGGCAAATGCGAGTTGCCCGCTGGTGGAACCGTCGGAGGCATCGCCCAGAAAATAAAGTCCGAGTAGAGGATGGTCATAGAACATTCCGTAGGAGGCGCGGATGACGGTCTTGCCGTCGCCTTTCGGATCCCAAGCCATGCCGATGCGGGGCTGGATGTTGTTGGTGTCGGTCTGAATGCCCTTTTGCAATCCCAGATAGTTATAGCCAGCCTGTGCGAGCGGTGTGGGTGATCTGAACTGGGGTGGGAACTCGATGTCGTAGCGCACTCCGTAGTTCAAAGTGAAAGTCGGGCGAACGCGCCAGGAATCCTGCCAGAAAATTCCCAGCGGTTTGTTGGGAAATGAGTCGTGAGGATTGCCAATGCCCTGAATAAAATCTCCCGGCAGGCCCGCTCCGTAGGCTTGGACTGCTGAAAGATTTGGAAAGGGATCGTTGGGGACGGGCGAAGCGAAACCGAGACTGGCAGAGCTGAAGGTAGCGAAGTCGTAGACTCCGCCGTAGTTCACCGTGAACGTGGCCGTGGTCGGAATGTAATCGAAGTCCACGCCAAACTTTGTGCCGTGAGTGCCCATTGTCCAGGAGAAATTGTCGGTGAACTGATAGCGCTGCTCGGTGCGCTGGATGTAGGAATAGGGCTCACGGCCGAAATAGGCGAAGCCGGGGATGTTTACCGCGGGGTCGGATCCACCCGGAGTCGCCGTATTGTAGAAGTAAGAAAGCCCTCGTCGGGCGTATTGAAAGCGAAACTCGTTCACTCTGTTGTTGCCGATAGCCCAGGTCTCCTGTACGACGCCAGCGACATCGCGATAGGTCTGTTCAGAAGTGCGAGAGTATGCATTTTGTCCAAAAGGCTGATCCTCGCCGCTCACCTCGATTCCTGTGACCGTACTGGGGCTGACGTTCACGCGCAGCATCAGGCGATTGTTCGGGTTGATATTGTGATCGATGCGCAACGAATAAAGGCTGGTGCCTTCAAAGACTGGGAAGTTTCCTTCCTGGGACGCCAGCGTCTGGTAGGAGGCAGGAACCGGCACGCAGGGCCCTGGCGGAGCGCAACTGGTGGGGAAACCGGCGAAGGTCGACAATAAGCCGCCAGTTACTCCCTGCACCAGTCCGGTCGGCCAAAACCCTTGCACTGCCTGACCAGAAGAAGCGCCGGCGAGTACCGCGTATTTTTCCACGCCACCCAGGAACAGAGGATTTGCTTCCGCGGCCAGGGTTGCTGGGTTGGTCAAGAAACCTACCTGATCCGGCGTGAGTTGCAAGGTGCCGAAAGGCAGGCCGACCTGAGCAGTGTCGAAGGGCACAAGTCCGAAGTTGTTTGCGCCGATGCTGGAAAAGCCAGTTTCATGCCTGCGGGTACCTTCGTAAGAGAAATAAAAATAGGTCTTGTCTTTCTTGATCGGTCCGCCAAAGGCGGCGCCGGCTTGCACGCGGGTGTAGGCGGGATTAGGAACCGTGCTGAAAGGATTTACTGCCTGAAAATTCCGGTTGCGAAGATAACCGAAGACATCTCCGTGAAATTGATTGGAGCCGGAGCGCGTGATGATATTTACGACGCCCCCGGATGCGCGGCCGTACTCGGGCGCATAGTTGTTGGTGATGATTTGAAACTCCTGCACCGCTTCTTGCGATACGGTGGAGCGAACTCCATTCACACCGTTGTCGGTGGCGTCGGCGCCATCGACATTCACCAGATTGGAGCGGGCGCGCTGGCCGCTGATGTTGAGCCCCGAAGTGGGCGCTGCGCCGGTGTTGGGTGCGTTGTCACGTTCGACCTGAGAATCGGTCAAGGTGAAATTAATGTAGTTGCGGCCATTGATCGGAAGATTGTCGATCCGGCGTTGTCCGATGGTGTCGGTGGTGGAAGTGCGCGAGGTCTCGATTAAATCTGCCTGAGACGTAACCTCGACTACTTCTTTGCCGGTAGCGACGGCCAGAGAGACAGGAAGTTCCACCACCCCGCCGACAGTGATGCTCACGTCGGAAACGGCTGACTTGCCAAAGCCTGGGGCTTCGACAGCGACGCTGTAGGTGCCGGGCGCTAGCTGTCGCACGGTATAGCCGCCCTGCCCGTCGCTGGTGGCGGCGCGGACCAAACCTTTGGCCGGGTCGCTGACCGTAACGGTTGCATTGGCGACAAGATTGTTCTTAGGGTCCTTCACCGTGACCTGCAGGTCGCCGGTGGCCGCGCCGCCTTGCCCGAACGCGAGAGACGAAAACAGCACGAAAAGCATTGAGACGGAGAAAGCCTTCAACCCACGGATCGATGCGCGGAAGGTGTTCTTGGCGCAGATCATAAGAGTCTCCTTGAAGTCGCTCACTCGAAAGTGGCGGCAGAAACAACCCCAACGGCTGTCAGCCGAAACACGCGCAGAATTTTTGGGATGGCAGTTCCCGCTGGTTTTTACACCAGAAGGGGCGACGAAAACAAGGCAGGAATGAGATAGGGTAGTGTGCAAGTTAACCTAGCGGCGTCATCGGAGAAACGTCACCGAGGAAAGATGTCGCAGAGGTATTCCCTGCACAAAAACGCAGTGGTGGGCGCGGATCTGGATCACACCCTATCGCAGCGCCGAAAGGCGAACCGGGACAGCGGGATTCTGCAGCCGTCCCAAAAGCATGGCCGCGCCGCTGAGCTGTTCGTAACGGTCCACCACGCGTACTGCCGCGAAGCCCGAGCCAGGCCATGCCAAGGCAATGTAGATCCGAGCCAGCGCCGTGGTGGTGTTGCGCCGGAGCAGCAGCGCGTCATTCACCAGTTGCTGCGCGGCTTCGGCAATGCGCGCGTCGCCGCTGGCCAAAGCGGCTTCGCCAACCCGCACCAGGACCGTTGCATTTCGTCCCGCCACCTGAACATAGGCGGCCATGGCATACAAACGCTCTCGGCGGACGGAGCGGAATTGCCGGGAGGGCAAACGGCAGCGCAGGTAATCATCCTCAGCCGGGTTAATCAGATTGCGGAAGGCCTCGACGTCAAGCGGACGGATCGAGACTGCGAGGTTGGCAGTGCCCTTGGCCTGCAAACTTTGGGTTAAGGCGAGGCGCAAGATAACGGCCAGTGCCAGCACGGCGGCGACGACGAGAAAAATGGCTAAATTCATTGCTGTAGTAAACGCTCCAGTTCCCGGTTCCAGATCTCGAGATTGTTCTCGGGCAGAGGAACCGCGGGCTTCGCTTCAATTTTCCCGGGGATAAGGAGGTAGTAACACCAAATCAAAACACAAACGTGGTAGGTAGCCATGTTGAGGAAGTCGAGGAGAACACCGTGGTCTGGCAGCGCCACGCCGGTTTCAGTTGCCCACGCAGCAAGGTGCTGGCAGAAGACAATTCCAAAGCCTATCGCGATGCCGAAGGTTGTCCTATCCCACGACAACCCGAAACGTGCGGCGAATAGAAATACGAATAGAATCAGGCCACAGTGGATGATGTACAAACTCTGTTGAAGGATAAGGGCCCCACCAACGACCCACTGAGGATTGGCTGACGTTGTAAATGCCGCGATCACAGCAGCAAGTAAGGCGAGAGCTGCCCCGGCACTGCAAAAAAGCCGATTGCCTGTCCTGGCCAGAGTAGGGCGCACGCGGAGTAAATGACCGAACAATTCGCCAAGGACAGCAAACTTTACCAGCCCGTCAATGATCAAGCTAACCCAGAAGGTGCGCCACCAAGCCTGGGCGCTGACCGATGGGAGAATGTCCATCGTGTAAAGAGTGAAAGTCTGTATGGCTTCGTAGATGGTGTAGACAAAGAAGGCGGGGAACCGCTTGTGGAGGCCTCGGCGATAAATGAAGACAGCTAGTCCCGCCTGCAGAATATCAGGCGCCAGCCAGAAGTAATGCCAGAGCAATGAATGTGCCCGCAGCATAGTCGAGGCCTTGTACTATACCGCGACCTGCTGCGAGCAGCAAATCGGACCGAATCGTGTTCGGTTTTCGTAACGAGCCGACCTAAGAGCAATTCCTCGTGGCTACGGCTTGCATACCACCGTGCCACAGTTGTCGGCGTGCGCAAGGGTTGGAACTACCACGGTGTTGAGAAACATGAGTGCTGCGGCGACGACCAATAGAATTCGTTTCACGGTTGTTTTTCTCCTTGTTTGAAAAATTGAACCGTGATATTTTCATGTCCCCAGCTTGTGGGAAAGGTAACCGTAGATACATAGCTTGTTCGGAATTCGTAACAAAAATGACGCTGAAATCTGCGTTGCAGGATCTGCGAGAAACCACGCTAGCCGCTATTTCCGGGCTTCTGGCACGACTGGCCTATCTGGGCTCATTGCGTAACCGCGAGGGTGGGTATCTGCACTGGGGGCTGTCGCTGGTGCATGGAGAAGCGGCTTCGGATCGTGCGCTGAAGGTGGCTCATACCGAAGTGCTGTCGACGGTGCTGCGCGCCCCGATTTCAGAGCTGGTAGAAGATTTGCGCGAATCGAGCCAGGGTGACGCCGAAAGTGCCGGCGCTTACGTGGAAGGCATGCGGAAACAGTTCGACGAACTGATACCTTCACCGGAGGACGCGGCGGCTGCGCGTCATCTCAATTCAGTGCTGGTTGCGCTTTCGAGCCTGGAGAAGAACCAAAAGCGTGCCACTCCGTCAGCTTCATAGCCACGCCCACGACCTGCCCGATGATCTCCGCATCCTGAGGGTGCTTCAACACTCGAACCGGCGCCGGCGACAAGGGATGCGGCTGTAAAACGACATCATCGCGACGCATGCTGCACCAGCAGCAGGTATGTCCATCGCGAGTTTCCACGAAATAGATGGGACGTTCGTACTCCGAACGCCACAACCCCTCGACCACTTTATTTTTGGCTTCATCGACCTGGATGAAACTTCCGGGCGGCAAAATCGGATACATGGTGAAATCCTGATTGCCGATGTAACCATAGGTAAAATCGCTATGCGCGAATTGCGCCAAGTAGGACAAGGGGACAAGACCCCATTGCTCCACCATGCGGCCAAGGTTGGTGGTGCGTTGCTGATCGAATCCAGGATCCAGACGGACCGGCATTTGTACCGAAGATATTCCGGCGAGCGCTTCAGAGACATGCGATCGGGGCGGAGAAATAAGCCCGAGATCGGCGGCCACGTTGTTCATGTCTACGCCATACCAGGCCAGCAATTCGCGCATATCGCGGCGATAAATTACGGCCAGCGTGTAGAGACGGAAAATACTGGGGAGCACACCCTTGGTCTCGATGTCTGAGAGGCGGCTGGGAGGAATGGAAAATTCTTCGTTGCGATATTTCTCGGCCATGCGCGCGCTGGAAGTCTCAATATCGCGCATCGTCAGGCCGAGTTTCTCGCGCAAGGTACGAAGACTTTTACCTGCTTGGAGCATGGCGCCCCTCCATGGAAGTGTCCGCCATCATATCAGGGACGCGCCTTCTCGTGGAGTGATTCGTAAAGTTTTTTAAAAAAGGCAATGCTTGTTACGAAATCCGAACCATCGCGGCCCCTCTGCTGGCGCACTGAAATGACAATTTCCGGGTCGGAGGCCTTGCCGGGCCCGATGGGTAGCATCTTGGGCGGTGCAGCGTGTCTGTTCGGATTTCGTAACAGAGCTGGTGGGAAGTTGCAGAAATATCATTTTTTGACCTTTACGATTCTGTCTTGAAACTTGCCTGTTCTACACCCGCCTCCTCCTTAATAAATGTCTTCCAGGCCCAGGCCATGCGTGGCGTATTGTGTGCGATGCCAAACTGCCCCTGGGCATTTAGCACGATGATGCCGCCGTGGCCGTTGAGTCGCTGCCGCAGATAATTCATGGCTTCCTGCGCCGCCCACTCCGGCAGATTGCCGGCCGAGACCCGGTCTGCCGTCCACTTGGCCAGCACCAGCTTCATAATCGGTTCGCCCCAGCCCGTGGTTGAGACCGCCGCACTCAAGTTATCTGCATAACAGCCGCAGCCGATCAGCGATGAGTCGCCCAACCGTCCCGGAGCTTTATTGAGTGTGCCTCCGGTGGAGGTCGCGGCGGCGATGTTGCCGTCGCGATCGAGGGCGACAGCCCCGACTGTGTCGTGCGAAATCGCGGGTGCGAACATATCATTTCCGTCTTTGCTCGATGCGGCTCCCGCCGTCTCGCCTTGATAGTCGCGCAGGCGTTTTATCTCGCGAGGAATCACCAAGTCCTGGTTGGCGCACAACTCGATGCCGTGCTCCGAAGCGAATTTCTCCGCGCCTTCGCCCACGAAATACACATGCGGGCTTTCGCTTAGAATTTTTCGTGCCGCCCGCACGGGATTGCGCAGGCGCTCCACGCATCCCACGCCTCCGGCGCGCAGGGTTGCGCCGTCCATGATGAGCGCATCGAGTTGCACCTTGCCGTCGCGATTCAAAAAACTGCCACGGCCGGCATCGAAGGTTTCATCGTCTTCCATGATGACGACTGCTGCTTCGACAGCATCGAGAGCTGTACCACCGCGATCGAGTTCGCGCCACCCCTTGGCAAGCGCGTTTCGTACGCCCCGGACATGGGCCTCGACCACGTCATCCGGCATGGCCCATGCGCCGCCGTGAACCACTAGAGCAGGATTAGTTGGCAAGCAGATTCACCAAAAGAAGTGGAATGACCGAATAGTCTAGCATCGCCAGGCAGTGAGCAAGTCTATGCTGCCTGTCCCGCTTTGGCGGCGGGCGGGGCGTCCTGGGTACGGGTCCAGGTGTAGCGCATGCGATGGATCACGGTGAGCGTGGATAGCACGGCGATTACCCAGAGCACCGGGGCCATGCGGTTGAACAGGGCGCCGATGATGACCAGCACCAGCCGCTCCGGACGCTCCATGAAGCCCACCCGGCAGGACCCGATCAGCGACTCAGCCCGGGCGCGCGTGTAGCTGACCATGATGGCGCTGACCATGACAAAGGCGGCGAGCACGACGTAGAAGAAGCGCTCACCGCGGGCGTAAAAAATCAGCAGGCCGAGAAACTGGGAGGCGTCGCTGTAGCGATCGACCACGGAATCGAAGAACGCGCCAAAGCGGGTGACCCGGTTGGTGGCGCGGGCGACCTGTCCATCCACAAGATCGAAAAATCCCGAGAAGATGATCACCAGGCCAGCGTAGAAAAACATGCGCCGCTGAGTGAGCGCGGTCGCGGAACCGAAAAGAATCGCAGCCCAGGTATTCACCAACAGTCCCATGAAGGTGAGGACGTTGGGATTGATGCGCGAGAGCGCCAGCCAGCGAACGATAGTATCGAGAACCACGCCACAGGCGCGACCGAAGGCGCTGGTCCAACTTAGATTGGGCCCGCCTCGACTATGGGCACCCGGCACTAGGTTGCCGCCTTTTCGGGGTCGGCCTCATCGTGGATGGTGGTCAGCGCGAGGATTTCCAGCTCGCGCTTGCCATTGGGCGTGATCACGGTGGTCTCGTCGCCAACTTTCTTATTCAGCAGGGCGCGTCCGATAGGAGAAGTGGTCGAGATTTTTCCCGCACCGACGTCAGACTCTTCGCTGGTCACCAGCTTGTATTCCATCTCTTCGTTCTTGGTGCTGTCGTAAACTTTGACCGTAGAACCCAGCCCCACTTTGTCCTTGGGGATGTTGTTCATGTTGGTCAGCGACAGGTCTGCCAGACGCTTGCCAAGTTGTCGAAAGCGCGCCTTGACGAACTCCTGACGCTGCTTAGCCATGTGATACTCAGCATTCTCGCTGAGGTCGCCGAGAGCCGCGGCCCGCTTGATTTCCTTGGGCAGTTCGTGAACCAGTTCATGTTCGAGCGCGTCGACTTCTTCCTGCAGCTTCTTTCGGAGTTGATCAGTCATGGTGAATCAGGCGATATGTAGCGGCAGACACTTGAGATTATAAACCCGTTTGCAGGACAGGATGGCAGAAGCCGGATCGGGCAGCGAAGCAGAGGGGCGATTATGGCCTCCGTTGCGACGCATGGCTAATAGCGAGGTTGTCGGAGAAAAGAGTTGCAGTCAGGAGTGGGCCACGGTGAATCAGGCTTGGAATTCGGAGGCTTCGGGAAAGCGAAGGTTGCACTTGGCGAGAGCCAAAGCGAGGAGTTCCTCGATCTTGGTCTCTTCGCAGTTCCGGGACATGGCGAGTTCGCTGACCAGCAGGTAGCGGGCACGTTCGAGCATCTTCTTTTCGCGGAAGGAAAGGGGCTTGGCCTGGTGGAGGGCGATCAAACTCTTGAGCACGCCGGCGACCTCAAACAGAGATCCGGTACGCATGCGGTCGGAATTTTCCTTGAAGCGGTCTTTCCAATCGGAGGTGCTGAGATCGTCGGTGACCGAGAGGAAGTCCAGAATCTTCTGCACCTCGCCGTTGCGGACGACTCGGCGAATGCCGACACTGCCCACGTTGTTGCAGGGCACCATCACCTTGAGGCTGCTGGACTTGATATTCAGCAGATAGAACTTCTCGACGGAGGCCCCGATGGAACGGCTACTGATTTGTTCGATGACACCTACACCGTGGTTGGGATAGACAACCTTGTCACCGATGTGGAAATTCAGGTCAGCACTACTCATAAAAAGGCACCCGGGAAGGCGAAGGGTCTAGTGAGGGAGAAGCATTTTCACTACTATAAAAAGATTATTCCGAATTGGGACGAAAAGCAAGGATGGGAGCGAGGTTCGGGCGGTGATGGTCGAGAGTGGCATTAACGATAGAACCCTCGGCTCAGTTGTAAATGGTTCTGGCCAGAAGGGTTAGGCATATTCACCGCCCGAATGCGAGGAAGTTCGAATTTGGCGCGTCCGCTTATAATCGCGAGCGTGAGCGAACAGAGTGAAAAACTAGATCCGCCAAAAGGAAGGATCTTAGGGCTGGACGTGGGGTCGAGAAGGATTGGAATTGCGGTGTCGGATCCTCTGGGGATCACCGCCCAAGGTTTGGAGACGTTGCAGCGCAGGAACAAGCGGCACGACATGGCCGCGCTGGAGCGAGTGATACACGAGTATGGAGTGCGGGAAATTGTGGTGGGTCTGCCGCTGCGAATGAGCGGGGCGGAGGGAACGCAATCGGAAAAGATGCAGGGGTTTGCGGAGGAGTTGAGGAAGCGCTTCAGGCTCCCGGTGCACTTGTGGGATGAGAGGCTGACCTCGGCGGAAGCGAACCGGTTGCTGCGGGAGACGGAATTGTCGATCGAAAAGCGGGCCAAGGCGGTCGACCGGATGGCGGCGGTTTTGATATTGCAAGGTTGGATGGAGAGCCGGCGTTAAAAGTGGCTTCGGGAAGCCGGTTACTGGCCTCGCATGGCACGGCGATACGCGGCGACATTGTTATTGTGTTCTTCGATGGTGCGGGCGAAGCGGTGGTGGCCGGTGGCGTCGGCTACGAAATAGAAGTAATCGCTCTGGGCGGGATGCATGGCGGCTTCCAGGGCACTTTTGCCGGGATTGGCGATGGGGCCCGGGGGAAGTCCGGCATAGCGATAGGTGTTGTAGGGCGAGTTGAAGCGCATGTCATCGTGATGCAACGCGCCAGAGTATGCGCCCACCAGGAGTTCGGCATAGATGACGCTGGGGTCGGCGTCGAGCGCGATTTTCTTGGCCAGTCGATTGTAGTAGACGCTGGCGACCAGCGGGCGCTCGTCGGCGACCGCGGTTTCTTTCTCAATGATCGAGGCCATGATGACGGTGCGCTGAACGGATGTATCCAGCACAATCTGACGCGCGTCCGATGGCACGGCCGAGGCTTCGACCCTGGCGCCCGCTGTTTGTATCAATCCGATCTCGCTGGCGACCTCGCGAAACTGCTGGACCATGGCTGCTGCCATCTCGTGCATGGTTTGCATGCGGCTGAATTGATAGGTGTCCGGAAACAGATAGCCTTCCAAAGAAGATGCGCCGGGCGCAAGTTCGGCGACGAGAGCCGTATCGTTTTGCGCGACCTTCAGGAAATCCTGCGCAGGACCGAGTCCGGCAGCCTCGATGGCGCGAGCGATGTCGAACATGGTGAAGCCTTCGGGAACCACCACGGTGTGAAAGCAAACATCACCACGCCGCAGGCGTTTTTGAATATCGATGGTATTTGCCGGCTTGGCGAAAAGATATTCTCCAGCTTTGAGCGAACGGCGGTGGCGGATGTAGCGCCAGAGGATGAAGGCTTCTTCGCTGCGAATCACGCCGGCGGATTTGAGTTCGGAGGCGATGCGGCGGCTGGAGTATCCCGGATGCAACATTACAAATATCTGGGCGTGTGGTTCAACCGGGCTCAGCAGGGCCCAGCCGAACCATCCCGCAAAGGCCAGCGCCGCAATTAAAATGAGCCCGAAGAATTTGCGCACGATGCTGACAGTTTAGACGATGATGTGCGACAGGGGTACCTGACTTTAGTAAGATCCGGTCGCAGGGCCGCCGATCAAAAGCGTTGCTGAGAAATCAAACGAGGGAGTCATGTTTTCTCGCTCCATTTTGCTGCGTCTGGCTCTCATCCCGGCTTTCTTCTGCTTTTTTGCAAAGGATGCAAATGGGCAGGAAAAACAAGACCCAGGCTCTCTGCTGCAAGCGGTCAGTCATAAATATTCGCAGGCAAGGTACTACCATATCGAGGCTATCGTCTCAGAAGAGCTTAAAGGCGAGAGTTCCGGTAATTGGAGCAATTCCTTCCAGACTGCGTGGGTCGCACCTGGTGGACGATATCGATTTAGTGTGCGCGAGCCACACATTTCATGGTTGCAGGTCTCAGATGGCAAGAACGAATGGGTGTACAAGGAAACAGCTCGCGAATACGTGAAGAGGCCCACCCCGGCCGACGGAAAGCCGAGCCAATTCGGAAAAACTTGGTCCAACGATGAGGAGCTGCTTATCGATGCTCACGACATACCAGAACACGTGATGGGCGAGATTGGTTCGCTCCGCGATCCGAGGCTGGTTGGCTCCGAGGTGCTCACCATTCACGATGGCAACCTGGATTGTTTTGTGATTCGAGGCCAGGGTAGATACCATTCCGGCTGGCTTCCGGATACGAAACTGGAATTGACGTTCTGGATTGAGAAGAGTTCAAACTACGTTCGCAAGATCGAGGAGCAGTGGGACGGCGAACTGATTCGCGGCGATAGCTCGCATTACACTCGAGCCCAGACAGAGGTGTACCCAATCGTGGATCTGAAAGCCGCTCCGTTACCCTCCGTATTCGAGTTTCGGGCTCCGACGGAGGCCAAGCTTGTCGTAGGTTTCAAAGAGACAACTCCGCTCCTTCAGCGACCCCGTATTGGACTGAGTATTGTCGGGCGTACCGCGCCAGAATTGAGCTTCCGCTCCCCCGATGGGCAGGTCGTACACTTGAGTTCATTGCGCGGCAAGCCCGTCCTGATCGAGTTCTGGGCCACCTGGTGCGGACCCTGCGTTGCTGCCTTTGCAAACGTGGAGCAACTTTACTCTCAGGCCATGAAAGGCGGGATCGTTGTAATCACCATCGACGAGGACGAAGAGCCGGAGAAAGCCAATGCATTCCTGGCGAATCACCGGAAATTCAGATGGACGAATTATCATGACGATGGCGAGATAAATCGCTCTTTGCCGGGGGATGGATTGCCTCAATTTGTCCTGATTGACGCCAGCGGAAAGATTGTTCATTCGGAATCGGGGTTTGACGAGCACGAATTGCGCACGGCCCTAGGTCAGCTCAGCCTCGATTCCGACACGGTGTCGAAAAAGGCAAATTAGGTGGTTTTCGCGGGCTTCAAACCGTCAGCTAGGCTGGTTTTATGGCGGGTTCCTTGGCTGGGATTTTGCACCCTTTGGGCCGCGATATACTCAAATGTTCTGGGAGTCATCAGATACTTCATGAGACGTAGCTCGCCCTTTTGGGTCTTGGGATTGTTTTTCGCTATCTTGCCGACGACCGGCTGCTTATTCCGAACGCGTCCCGTGGAGGAGACCTACTCCAAGGCTCCACTCAAGGAATCGACACAATCGGCCCTGATCGACGTCATTAACCAGCAGGCGCAGAAGATTCAGTCGCTGCAGGCGACGGTGGATATCGACACCTCGGCGGGCGGAGCCAAGAAGGGTCATGTAACCGACTACAAAGAGATTCGCGGCTACGTCCTCGCGCGCAAGCCGGAGATGCTGCACATGATTGGGTTGCTGCCGATTGTGCGCACGACCGCGTTTGACATGGTGAGCGATGGTCAGCAGTTCAAACTTTGGATTCCACCCCGGAACCGTTTTGTGATCGGGAACAACGAAGTGCAGGCGTTCAATCCGGATCAGCCGATGGAAAATATCCGGCCGAAAGACATTTACGGCGCGCTGCTGATCCGCCCCATCGATACCGAGCACGAGATTGCGGTGCTCGAAAATGGCTTCGAGATTCTTCACGATGCCAAGGGGCATCGGGTTCTGCAGGAAGATTATGAACTGGTAGTGATTCGAAAGGGCGAGCAAGGTTGGAAGCTGGCGCGCAAGATCGTTTTCAGCCGCACGGATCTGGAGCCTCACCGGCAGTACATTTACGATGAGCAGGGCAATCTTGAGACCGATGCCAAGTACGCGAGCTACAAGGAGTACGACGCCGTAAGCTTTCCCTCGCGCATCGAAATCTTCCGGCCGCGTGAGGAATATGACATCATCCTTAATATTCTGAAGCTGGAGATCAACAAGCCGCTGCGGGACGATCAGTTTGCATTGGCGCAACCTCCGGGGGCGGTGGTGGTGCATCTGGACCAGCCCTCGTCCCGTGCCGCCGTGCCTGTGCCCTCGGAAGATGTGCGTTAGAGCGGCGATTCAGGCCACGTTGGGCGGGACGTGATGGCGTTTTGCCAGTGCTGGTGCAGGATTTCTTCTCATGATGAATAAAATATGATGAATAAAATGATCGTCGCTAATCTGGTGCACCGGCCGATCCGGTCGCTAATCAGTATGGTGGCGATTGCCCTGGAAGTGGCGCTGATTTTGCTGATCGCGGGCCTGTGCTATGGCATCATGAACGACTCCAAGAACCGGACCGCGGGCATTGGCGCGGATGTAATTGTGCAGCCCCCGGGGTCGTCGTTTCTGGCGGGCATTAGCGGGGCGCCGGTTCCGGTGAAAGTGGCCGATATTCTGCGCAAGTTGCCTCATGTCAAGGTGGCGAGTCCGGTGATCTGGCAGCTCACGACTGCCGGCGCGCTGGAGGTGATTGACGGGATCGATCTGCCGAGCTTCGAAGCTTTGGGGGGGCCGTTTCAATATGTGCATGGCGGACCGTTTGAGGGGCCGAATGACATTCTGGTGGACGACTACATTGCGCGCCAGAAGCAGGTGAAGGTGGGCGACGCCATGGAAGTCCTGAACCACAAATTCCGGGTGGCCGGAATTGTGGAGAATGGCAGGGGCGCGCGCAAATTTTTGCCTCTGACCACGCTGCAGGATTTGATTGGCGCCAAGGATAAGGCGTCGGTTTTTTACCTCAAGCTGGACGATCCTGCGAATGCCGATGAGGTGGTCAATGAGGTAAAGAGTCAGCCGGGGATGGAAAAATATTCGGTGCTATCGACGCCCGATTACCTCAGCATGATGACGCCAAGCCGGCTGCCGGGATTTCGGCCATTCATCGGCGTGGTGATTGGAGTCAGCCTGATCATCGGCTTTCTGGTGATTTTTCAATCGATGTACGCCGCTGTGATGGAGCGGACGCGCGAAATTGGAATCCTGAAGGCGATCGGCGCGTCGAAGTTTTACATTGTGAGCGCGATTCTGCGCGAGACTGGATTGCTGGCGGTGGCCGGTATTGTGTTGGGGATTGGCTTCAGCCTGGCGGCCAGTTGGGGCATTCGACACCGCTTTCCGCTGGTGCAGGTGGTGGTGACGGGAAATTGGATTGCGTGGGCGATGCTAGTGGCCGTGATGGGAGCGATTGCGGGCGCGCTGTATCCGGCATTCAAGGCGGCGGGGAAAGATCCGATCGAGGCGCTGGCGTACGAGTAACAGAGGGAGTGAGGTACTGTCTTGATCTAAGACAAGACTTGAAGAGCGTTAACTCTGCGTTGACAAGCTCTTGCAAGCTACGGTATCTTTAAGACTTTGGGAAGTCTCGCGGTTGCCCGCCTGATGGTCTGGCGTCCTCGCCGGGGAATCAACGAGCGGTCTTCTTTTAATATTTCAATCGCGTTTCGCAATATTTATTCATTCAGGGAGAGTTCTGATGTCAACCTATTTCCCCAAAGCGGGGGAAATTGTGCGCAAGTGGTACGTCGTGGATGCGGACGGGCAGACGCTCGGGCGCCTGGCGTCGCAAGTGGCGCGGATCCTCATGGGCAAAGAGAATCCGCAGTACACACCTTTTTTGGATACTGGCGATCACGTGATTGTGGTGAATGCCGAGAAGATCAGAACCACCGGCATGAAGTCGGAACAGAAGCAGTATCACCATTACACAGGATATCCCGGCGGTCTGCGCACCGAAGATTATCGCAAACGGTTGGCGCGCAAGCCGGAAAGAATTATTGAAGACGCGGTGCGGCGCATGTTGCCAAAGAACAAGCTGGCGGCGCACATGTTGTCAAAGTTGAATGTATATAAGGGAGACAAACATCCGCACGAGGCGCAGAAGCCGCAGGGTTTCAAGCTAATTGTGCGCGAGCATAAGCCAGTGAAGGTTGCGCAGGAATAGCACGGCAACGGAAGATATTTAAATTAAGAGAGAGCTCGGTTCCTGCGGGTTTGAGCCGGGAGCCTGGTACTCAGGAGCTAGGAGTTACATGGCGGAATTGGTTCAGTATTACGGAACGGGACGACGGAAGCGGGCAATTGCGCGGGTGTATTTGCGCCCGGGCAGTGGCGAGTTCAAGGTGAATGGGCGGGCCTTTGAAGAATATTTTGTGACACCGGCGCAGCGCTCGGCGGCGAAGGCGCCGTTGGCGTCGACGGATTCGGCGGCATCGTTCAACATTGTCGCCAGCGTGCTCGGCGGCGGAGTGCGCGGCCAAGCCGACGCGGTGAAACTCGGCATTGCGCGCGCGTTGATGCAGTTCAATGCGGAATTGCGGGGCAAGCTGAAATCTGAGGGCTTAGTTACGCGCGACTCGCGTGGCAAGGAACGGAAAAAGTACGGGCAGAAGGGCGCGAGGAAGAGGTTCCAGTTCTCGAAGCGGTAAACAACCCAGTACCTGGTAGCTGGAGAAACCAAGGTTCCTCGCTTCGCTCGGAATGACAAGGCTTTTGTTTGCTGGCCACTGGCAAATGACCACTGGTCGGGGATTTAGGTGTTCAATTCTTCTCGTGCCTCGCGGCGCGGGGACGGGAATGGCAATCGGCGGGAAGTGCCCAGTTGCCTGTAGCTAGTAGTCAGCAGAGTTAGCTGAGTGCTAGGTACTCGGTGCTGGCAACTGTCTTCCGATGCAGACTAAATAAGGAGGTTCATTGGCTACTATCACCATGAAGGAGTTGCTCGAAGCGGGAGTTCACTTCGGGCATCAGACCAAGCGCTGGAATCCCAAGATGAAGGAATACATCTTCGGAGAGCGCAACGGAATTTACATCATCGATTTGCAGAAGACGCTGAAGATGTTCAAAGAGGCGTCAAAGTTTGTCCAGGAACTGGCGGCTGACGGCAAGATCGTGCTGTTTGTGGGCACCAAGCGCCAGGCGCAGGACGCGATCGCCGAAGAGGCCACGAAGTGCGGCGGCTTCTACATCAACCAGCGCTGGCTGGGCGGGCTGCTCACCAATTGGGTCACGGTGCAGAAGTCGGTCAAGCGACTGAAAGAGCTCGACGAGATGGCCACCGATGGCCGCTACGAGCTGCTGCCGAAAAAAGAAGTGATCAAGCTTGAGCGCGAGCGCAAACATCTGCAGGCCAATCTGGCGGGCATCAAGAATATGAGCCGGCTGCCGGATGCGATCTTCGTGATCGACTCCAACAAAGAGCAGATCGCGGTGCGCGAGGCGCGCAAGCTGGGCATTCCGGTGGTCGCGGTGGTCGATACCAATTGCGATCCCAGCGAAGTCGATTACGTAATCCCGGGCAATGACGATGCGTTGCGCGCGATTCGTTTATTCACGTCGAAGATTTCAGAGTCGATCGCCGAGGGCGCGCAGTTGATGACCGATAAGCAGGTCGCCGACATGACCGCAGCCACGGAGCAAGCCCAGGCGCGAGAGGTGCAGCAGGCCGAAGACGCTGCCGCGGCGCAGGAGTTGCGGACGCAGGAAGCGGCCGCGGCTTCGGACCTGGCCGACATGGGCGAAGACATCAGCATGGAAGAGGTGCTGGGTCCGGGAACGCATAAAAAGCCCGTAACCAATGAGGAAGCTGAACTTCCGAAGGTTGAGAGCCAGACAGTTTAAAGGCGGTCGTTGGTCGCTAGTCGTTAGTCGTTGGTGGTTAGCAATGCGCAGTGACATACCGGGCTTGATAACAGACCCGCGCGGGGTCGTCCGGCGCGGGTCAAAGTTTGTAGAGGCAGTCGTGAGTTTTAACTGAAATTCAGAAAATTTGGAATTTAACTTTATGAGCACTACTATGGCGAATATTTCCGCAGCACAAGTAAAGGATCTCCGGGAAAAAACCGGAGCACCCATGATGGATTGCAAACAGGCGCTCACCGAAGCCAAGGGCGATATGGAGCAGGCGGTTGTGATTCTGCGCAAGAAGGGTGTTTCGGTTGCGGCCAAGAAGGCCACGCGTGTGACCAGCGAAGGCGCAGTGACCAGCTACATCCATGCCGGCGGCAAGATTGGCGTGCTGGTCGAGGTGAACTGCGAGAGTGATTTCGTGGCGCGCACCGACGACTTCAAGGAATTGGTGCACGATATTGCCATGCACATCGCGGCCAGCGATCCGAAGTTCGTCCGCAAGGAAGATGTGACCAAGGCGGATTTCGACCGCGAGAAAGAAATTTACATCGCGCAGGCGGTCGCTTCCGGCAAGCCGCAGAATATCGCGGAGAAGATGGTAGCCGGCAAGATGGAAAAGTTCTATGAGGAGGTTTGCCTGCTGGAGCAGCCTTTCATCAAGGACCAGACTGTGTCGATTGCGCAGCTCATCGCGGCGAAGATCGGCAAGTTGGGCGAGAATATCAGCGTGCGCCGCTTCGCGCGCTTCAAGGTGGGCGATGCCGGCGAGACGGTCGCGGTGACCAAGCCCACCGAACAGAAAGCCGAGTAAATTTCAGGCGCCCGATGGGGCGCCTTTTTGTGCCAGCTGGCGGAACGCCGGCGCTACTTATGCAAACCCCTGCCTTCAAACGCGTTCTGCTCAAGCTCTCCGGAGAAGCCCTTGCTGCCAATCAAGGTTTTGGTGTGGACACGGCCCGCATCCATGAAGTCGCAGCGGAGCTCGCCGACGTGCACAAACTGGGAGTGCAACTGGCCATTGTGGTCGGCGGCGGTAACTTCTTCCGCGGCGTAGCCGATCAGGCCAGAGATATGGACCGAGTCTCAGCCGATCACATGGGCATGCTGGCCACGGTGATTAATGCGCTGGCTTTGCAGGATGCGCTGGAGAAGCAGAAAGTCTACACCCGCGTGCAGTCGGCGATTGAGATGAATCAGGTGGCCGAGCCGTTCATCCGGCGACGTGCGATCCGCCATTTGGAAAAGGGACGAGTAGTGATCTTCGCCGGCGGCACCGGCAATCCCTACTTCTCTACCGACACCGCCGCGTCGCTGCGGGCCATGGAGATCAAAGCCGACGCGATCCTTAAGGCCACGAAGGTCGATGGCATCTACGACGCCGACCCCATGAAGGTGAAAGACGCCAAGAAGTTCGAGGACATCAGTTACATGGATGTGCTAAGGCTCGGCTTGAAAGTGATGGATTCTACCGCCATCAGCTTGTGTAAGGACAACAATCTGCCCATCATTGTTTTCAACCTGAATCAGCATGGGAATATCCGGCGGGTGGTGAGCGGGGAGAAGATTGGGTCGAGGGTGAGCGCGTAAAGATTCTGGGTGTCTATGCTCTTAGGGGCGCACTTCAGGGACGAAGGCCTCGCGTCGAGATGCTTCGCTCCGCCTGAAAAACGGCTGCGCTCAGGATGACGCGGTCGGAATGTGGTGCAATCAGAAGAGTCGTTCGGTTTATAATTCAGCGTTTTGATTCTTAACGTCCTACGGAGCTGATTGATATGGCGCCAGCCACCATGGCCGCGATTCCGGGCCTGAAAGAAACCTACGTCCAACTAAAAGCGCGCATGGAGAAGGCCGTGGAAGACTTCCGCAAAGCGATGGCGGCCACGCGCACCGGGCGCGCCTCGGTGCACATGCTGGACAGCGTAAGCGTCGACTACTACGGATCGCAAATGCCACTGAACCAGATCGCGCAAGTGCACGCACCCGAGCCGCAGATGATCACGGTGCAGCCCTTCGATCCTTCGCAGGTGGGAGCGATCGAAAAGGCGATTCGTTCGGCGGAACTGGGATTGAACCCGATGAACGATGGCAAGCTGATTCGCGTGCCGGTCCCTGCGTTGACCCAGGAGCGCCGCCAGGAGATGGTGAAGCATCTGCACAAGGTGCTTGAGGAGCATCGCACCGCCGTGCGTAACATTCGACGCGATGGCAACGACGCCATCAAGAAGGCGATGAAAGACAAGAAGATCACCGAGGACGACGAAAAGAAGTCCCTCGAAGAAATTCAGAGACTGACCGACGATGAGATCAAAAAGATGGAAGAGATGAGCAAGGCAAAGGAAAAAGAGGTGCTGGAACTGAAGTAGGGGCGGTCAGCAGCGTCGTTCAGCATCGTCATGCAGTCGAGATCAGGGCATCCCAGGAATGCGGATGCCCTTTGTGTTGAATGAGCCTGTCTGCCCCGTATAATCGAGTGGAGCTATGAAGAACGTTGTCCATGCCGCATGTCCGCACGACTGTCCCGACGCCTGTGGGGTGCTCATCACGGTGCAGGATGGCCGTGCCACGAAGATTCAGGGCGATCCCGGGCATCCGGTGACGCGCGGTTTTTTGTGCGCGAAAGTGGCGAAATATTTGGACCGGGTGTATTCGCCAGATCGCGTACTTTATCCGATGCGCAGGGTTGCGGAGAAGGGTGTGGCAGGAAAGCTGCGGAGCTTCGCTCCTGGACAGCCCGGGGCGGCTGTCCCCACAGCAGCTCAAAGCACACAGGTTTGGCAACGCATTACCTGGGATGATGCGCTCGACGAGATTGCTTCGCGCTTTCGCAATATTGTCGCTGAGTTTGGCAGCGAGGCGATTTTGCCCTATTCGTACGGAGGAACGCTGGGAGCGATCAACGGCGCTTCGATGGATCGGCGCTTTTTCAGCCGGCTGGGCGCTTCGCAACTGGAGCGCGCAATTTGTTCCGCCGCGGGCGAGGCCGGGCTGATCTCTGTGCTGGGCGTGAAACTCGGCACCGAGCCTGAGCAGTTTGTTCACTCCCGATACATCCTTGCATGGGCCTCGAACATTCACGGCAACAATGTTCATTTGTGGCCTTTTATCGAGGAGGCGCGTCGCAAGGGCGCAAAGCTGGTGGTGATCGACCCTTACCGGACGCGCACCGCGGCCTGCGCCGATTGGTATTTGCCGATTAATCCTGGCACCGATGGCGCGCTGGCGCTGGCCATGATGCACGTGATTATCGGCGAAGGATTGCATGATCCTGACTACGTTGCGAAATATACTCTGGGTTTCGACCGATTGCGCGAAAAGGTGCAGGCTTATCCGCCAGAGCGGGTTGCCGAGTGGACGGGGATCTCTGCCGAAGACATTCGCAAATTAGCGCGCGAGTATGCCACCAGCCGGCCGTCGGTGATTCGTCTGAACTATGGCGTACAGCGGTCTGAGGGTGGAGGCATGGCCACGCGCGCGATTGTGATGCTGCCCTGCATCACCGGATCGTGGAAGGAAATCGGCGGCGGCTTGCAGATGTCTACGAGCGGAGCTTTTGGGCTGAATAAGGACGCGCTGACGAGGCCCGATCTGAAGCCGGATGGGATCGGACACGAGCCGCGAAGCGTGAATATGGTGGAACTCGGCAAGGCGCTGAACACGCTGAGTGATCCGCCGCTGAAGGCTTTGTTTGTTTACAACTCCAATCCCGCCGCAGTTTGTCCCAATCACAATGAGGTGGTTCGCGGGTTGAAGCGTCCTGATTTGTTTACCGTGGTGCACGAGCAATTTTTTACCGACACCACCGACTATGCCGACATTGTGCTGCCGGCGACCACATTTTTCGAGCACAAGGATTTGCAGACCGCCTACGGCCACTACTATCTTCAGGTTTCCGATCAAGCCATTGAACCGCTGGGTGAGTGCCGGCCAAATGTTGAGGTCTTCCGCGGGCTGGCTCGGCAAATGGGATTCGACGACCCGTGCTTCAGCGAAAGCATCGACCAGATGATCGACGACGCGCTCGAATCAAGTAATCCATGGTTGCAGGGCATCGATCGCGAACGGTTGGAGCGAGAAGGGCAGGTCAGGTTGAACTTCCCGGCTCCCGGTTCCTGGCATTCGGCTTCCGGGGCTGCTGCTGATGCTTTGCCGGATGTTACATCGCTCCCATTTTTGCCTTTTGCTGAAGGCGGCTTTCGAACTCCCTCTGGCAAGGCTGAGTTGTACAGCGAGACTATCAGAGCGCTGGGGCTTGATCCGGTGGTGGAGTTCAAGCCTCCGGTGGAATCGCGGCATGGGGGACGGGGGTCGGCTTTCCCGCTGGAGCTGCTGGCGCGCAAGGCTGATAACTTTCTGAATTCAAGTTTTTCGAATTTGCCCTCGGTGCAGTCAATGGAAGAAACGAACCTTCTGGAAATAAGCTCAGAGGACGCGCGCGCGCGAGGAATTACTGACGGCGAGAGGGTCAGGGTGTACAACGGGCGAGGGGAGATCCATTTGAAAGCGCGAGTGGATGGCGCGGTGCAACCGGGAGTGGTCTCAGCCAAGCTGAATTGGGCCAAACTGGGTCCCGGATTGCGAAATATTAATGTACTGACCTCAGAAAAACTTTCCGATCTGGGCAACTCCGCAACGTTTTATTCCGTCTTGGTTGAGGTGGAGTCCGCCAAGGTTTAAGAAAGCGAGCCAAGTGCGCGATTATTGCTTCGCAAAAAAAGCGACGTGTCGCTGGGCTCGTCCCGGATATTCTTCGCTCCACAAAGAGCATTTGCTCAGGATGACATTGAATGAAACCACCGGCTAGAGTGGTAACTTGGACGCATTCTCTTTCTCTACGTATAATGATCGTTTTCCCACATCCCAGAGGCTGAGGTCGTAGCGATTCATTTTTGTTCTCATGCAGACATTATTGTGCCCCAGCGCGGCCAGGGTGGTTGTGGCGCTGCCTACCGTCTATCGTCCTTGTGGGCGCGGATTTTTCGGAAGATGAGGGTGCTCGGGTGCGTACTGGGAATCATGCTGGTGGTTTTTCCGGCTGCAAAAAGCTGGGCGCAGAGCGATGTGATTTCGGAGATCGACGTCACCGGCAACCGGCGGATTCCAAAAGAAACAATTAAGGCCCGTATTTTCACCCATGAGGGCGACATCTACGATCCCGCCGCGCTGGAACGCGACTTCAACGCGTTGTGGAATACCGGCTATTTCGAGGATATAAAGTTCAGCCGCGAACAGAGCCCCAAGGGCTGGCGGTTGATCATCCAGGTCAAGGAAAAACCGACCATTCGCGAAATCAATTATGTTGGCCTCAGTTCGGTTTCGACCAGCGACGTGCTCGACCGCTTCAAGGAAGCGAAGGTCGGATTGAGCGTGGAGAATCAATACGATCCAACCAAAGTGAAGAAAGCGGAAGTGGCCATTAAGGGGTTGCTGGCGGAGCACGGACGGCAGTTCTCTACGATCCGGACCGAAGTGCGGCAGATTCCGCCGGCGGCGGTGGGAATTACTTTCGTGGTGAAAGAGGGGCCTAAGGTAAAGGTGGGAAAGATCAAGTTCGAGGGCAATAAGAATGTCCCGACGCGAATCTTGCGCTACTCCATGAAGAACTTGCGGCCGATCGGCATTCCCCACTCCATCTTCCTGGAAGACATTTTCTCCAGAACCTACGACGCGACCAAGTTGGATGAAGATACCGAACGGGTGCGCAACGAATACCAGAATCGGGGATATTTCAAGGTCATCGTCAACACGCCAAAGACGCAGATTCACGATACCGGTCACGCCGGCGGCCACATCCCGTTGCTGCAGAGCGGCCCGGGCAAGGCGGTTGACATCACCATGCCAATCGAAGAAGGCGACCGTTACACCCTGGGTGGGATTACGTTTAAAAACAACAAAGCTGTGCAGAATATCAAAGCCCTGCGAGCCCTTTTCCCGATCAAAGATGGAGACATTTTCAGCAAAGAGAAGATCGCCAAAGGACTGGAGAACCTGCGCAAGGCCTACGGCGAGCTGGGATACATCAACTTTACTTCGATCCCCGATACCCGTTTCGACGATGAGAAGAAGCAGATCTTTCTCGATATCGACGTCGATGAAGGCAAGGCGTTCTACGTGCGCCGCATCGAGTTTCAGGGCAATACCACGACCCGCGACAAAGTCATCCGGCGGGAGATTGCGTTGGAAGAAGGCAACGTTTACAACTCGCGGCTCTGGGAGTTGAGCTTATTGCGCCTGAATCAGTTGGGGTATTTCGACCAGTTGAAGCCCGACGACCCTAACACCACGGTTCGTCAATTGGACGAAAAAGACGGATTGGTCGATCTGACGTTGAAAGTCCATGAGAAGGGCAAGAACAGCGTTGGACTGAATGGCGGCGTGAGCGGGCTGGAAGGAGCTTTCGTCGGCATCAACTACTCCACCAACAATTTTCTGGGCCTGGGTGAAACGCTTTCCGTTCAGGCCAGCGTTGGAAACCTGGCGCGCAGCATCCGCTTTGGCTTTACTCAGCCCTATATGTTTGACCGGCCCTTGCAGTTCGGTTTCAACGTTTACTACAACAAGGTCAGCTATGATCAGGCCCGGCAGCTCTCCATCTTCAGCGGGCAGACTTTGAACTTGCCCAATGCTGTGCTGCAGAACCTGCAAAATTACACGCAGTCGAGCGCAGGGTTTACGACCTCTTTGAGCTATCCGCTGCGCCGGTCGTTCAAGCGCGTAGGGATTACCTATTCGTTTGACCGGTCTTCACTGCTGGCCTTGAGTTCGGCCTCCAAGAATTTGTTCGAGTTCCTGGCTTTCCGTGGCATTTCCGGGCCTAACGCGCTGGAAGGAATCATTACCAGCAAAATTTTTCCCAACTTCTCGTTTAATACCATCAACAGTCCGATCTCGCCACATACGGGCAAGCAGTTTACGGTGGGAGCAGAACTTGCGGGGTTGGGTGGAACGATCCGATCAATCCGTCCCATTGTGCAGTACAAGCGCTTCATTCCCGTGCAGAAGGGGCGCAACGCCTTGGGCTTTAACTTCCAGGGTTCATTCATCAGCGGCTTCGGCGGTCTGGTGGCGCCGCCCTTCGAGCGCTCCTATATGGGCGGCGAGAATGATCTGCGCGGATTTGATATTCGCTCGGTCTCGCCGGTTGCGTTCCTGCCGAGCGTAGGCGCGATCACCCTAACCAATCGCGATGGAACCCCTGTGCTGAGGGATCCGCAGAACCCGCGGGCGGGAGCTGTCAGTATTCCCATTCCGATCGATCAGATCGTCTTTCCGGGTGGCGACTTTAGCCTGGTTACAAACTTCGAATATCGCATCACCATCTATGGCCCGGTGGCTCTGGCTCCGTTCATGGATGCGGGTATCGATCCCATCATTCGACGATCGCAGTTGCAGATTGCGTCGGAGCAATACCAGAGTGTGGTCGGCACTCCTCTGGGCTGCCCAACGCTGTTGCAGACGGCCACGGCCAATACCTGCTCCCTGGGAAGTGTGTTAAACCCCCCGCCGTCGACCGATCTGCAGGTGCTGGGATCGACGAACTGGCGGCCCAGAATGTCGACGGGGCTCGAACTGCAAATGTTTCTGCCGGTGATTAACGCGCCTTTCCGAATTTACTGGGCGTACAACCCGCTGCGGCTGGATAGTCCGGCGAACCCGCCAATTCCGATCACGCCATCGATGTTCCCGCAGAGCTGCAATCCGAAAAGCGGTTGCCAACTGAGCGCGGCGGGCGCCTATACCTATAACCTGGCAAGGAACGCTTATGCGCCGAGCTTCCTGCTCCGGGAGCCACGCAAGACATTCCGTTTCACCGTGGCGACTACTTTCTGATGGCAGATTTGCGGCACCAGAGTTTGACGGCGTGGAGTGGGCTCTCTATAATCGTTACGATCCACGTGTTGCAGAAAGTGATCAAGGGTGGACGACACGTCCGCAACCCCGGCGTGTGACTCTGGCAGTCCAGTGCGCCTGTTTCCAACAAGGTCTGACGGCCGTTGCAAGAAACGCAAGACATTCGTGAGTACGGACCAGCATTGCCGGAAGAGGTAGTCTGAGTTCACTCCCAGAATCATGTTTGCTGGCCCGTGTTTGCCGGAACGTACTTACCAGAACGGACTTACCAGAACGTACTTACCAGAACGGACTTACCGGAACAATGTTCCAAGGAGTTTAATCGATCCAATGACAAGCAAGTTTCTGCGTTCTTTCCTGGCCGTTGCCGTTATCTCCATGATTTCAGCATGGGCCCAAACCGCCGGCGCCGCTCCCACGGGCGCAGCCACTTCGCCGGCAGCGGCGCCTTCCGCAACAATTCCCACCGGCAGCGGCACGAAGATCGGGACCATCAACATTGAACAAGCTGTGGTGGGCACGAACGAGGGCCAGCGCGACTTTGAAGCGTTGCGCAAAAAGCTGGACCCAAAGCAAAACGAGTTGAAGTCTGAAAACGACGAACTCGAAGGCTTGCAAAAGCAACTGCAGACGCAGGGCGATAAATTGAATGAGGACGCTCGCGCCACGCTGGTCAAGCAAATCGAGACCAAGAAAAAGGCGTTCGATCGCGCTGTGCAGGACGCGCAAGAAGATGCGCAGAATCAGCAGAAGGAAATCTTTCAACGCATTCTGCAGAAGATGGCGCCGGTGATCGTGAAGCACGCGCAGGAGGCCGGCTACGGAATGATCGTCGACACTTCCAATCCCTGGCCGCAGAGCCCGGTGCTGTGGTACGACGGAGAAAAATCGGACATTACCCGGGCTGTGGTGGAGCTTTATAACACGCAGTCCGGCGTTCCGGCTCCCGCATCTGCCGGAACGGCGCCCAAGCCAGTGTCTCCGAGGCCAGTGACACCGAAGTCGACCGCACCCAAGCCGAACGAGCCACCCAAATAGTTTCCTGACGACACCGAGTGTGTCGGGAAAGTTCCGAAAAGACCGCGCTCCGGCGCGGTCTTTTTTAGCTCCATCCAAGTCCTCGTGCGACCCTCTGGTGTCCTTACCAGTAAGTATTCGGCTCTGGAGGACACTATGTTTGAACGTACGCTCACTTCCTCATGGGACGAGCGCTCTCGCCGTGGAATGACAACCTTAACCTCGCTCGGACTGCAGGCGCTCGCCGTTGGCGTGCTGCTGATCCTGCCATTGCTCAGGCCGGCCGGAATCCCCATACTCCGCCAACTGGCAACGCCGGTCAGTCTGGGGCAGCCCGAGCCGGAGCCTATACGGTCTTCAGCGCATGCCGGAGCTAACGCGCCGGCGGCGGCCAATCCTGCGGACATTGTTTTGAGGCAGCCGCCACGAATTCCCAATCAAATCGCTGAAGCCGGCGACGACGTTCCGCCTCTAGGTTCAGGCTCCGGAGCCTACCTTCCGGGAATAAGGCCGACTGCGGGCGCAGGTGGAGTGCTCGACGCTCTGGGAATCGGCGCGCGTCCAATTTTGCCGGCTGCGCCAGCGGCGGTATCGCATCCGGTTCGTCTCTCGCACATGCGTGAAGGAGATTTGGTGCGTAAGGTTCTGCCAATCTATCCGCCGCTGGCGCGAAGCGCGCGCATTCAGGGGACGGTCGTAATGGAGGCAATGATCAGTAAGAGTGGAACCATTGAGAAACTTCGACTCCTATCCGGCCATCCGCTTCTCGCGCCGGCGGCGGTTGAGGCCGTGCGCCAGTGGCGCTACCGGCCGTATATCTTGAACGGTGAACCGGTCGAAGTGGAGACGCAGATCACCGTGAACTTCTCGCTGGCCGGGAACTGACGGGTGTGCCTGGGCAATCGCGATTCGTGTCGCAGTCGAACCGCCGAGTATCGCTCGGCCGCGGGCGGACGTAGCCCAAGCGTAACTTAAGGGCGCACGGCGCCGCCCGCTATAATCGATCGCAGTGGCGACCACCGTTCAAACTCTGAGCCGCGTTGCGACCCGTCCCACATGGGCGGAAGTTTCCTTGTCCACACTGCGGCAAAACTTTCGCACGGTAGTAAAACATGCGGGGGCGGGCATAACCGTGTGCGCGGTGGTGAAGGCCGATGCCTACGGTCACGGCGCTGTCGAATGCGCTCGCGCTCTGAAGTCGGAGGGCGCGAAATGGCTGGGCGTTACCTCGCTCGACGAAGCTATTCCGTTGCGCGATGCCGGAATTGACTCGCGAATTTTGCTGATGACTGGCTTCTGGCGCGGCGAGGAGAATGAAATCGTCCGCCTTCGGCTTACACCCACCGTATGGGAACCCTGGCACATCGGATGTCTGGAGAAAGCGGCGGAGTCTGCAGCAGTGCGGCAACCTGTGCATTTGAAAGTCGACACGGGCATGGGCAGGCTGGGGGTTTCGCTGGATGAACTGCCTGCGGTTTTAAAGGCCTTTGGTGCGGCTCCGCACATTGTTCTGGAAGGTCTTTCCACTCACCTGGCTTCTTCAGAAATTATGGATGCACCGTCGGTGGCAGAGCAGGCGCGGTGTTTCGAGGAAGCGCAGCGCATGGTGCGCGCCGCCGGCCTTAGCGCGGAATTGGTGCATATGGCTAACACGAGCGCCCTGATTTCGCGGCGCGAGACGTGGAACAACATGGTCCGTCCGGGAGTAGCGCTCTATGGATATTATCTGCCGTTTCAGCGCGCCGGCAGGGAGGTAAGCGGAGGCACGTTGCGGCTCGCCGTGAAGCCGGTGCTCACCTGGAAGACGCGAATCCTTTCCATACGAAACTTTGCTGCGAACCAGGCCCTCGGCTACGGCGGAACGTATGTGACCAAGGCTCCGGCGCATGTTGCCGTGCTGCCGGTGGGATATGCAGACGGATACAACCGCCAGCTTTCCAATCGCGGCCGGGTGATCGTCCGGGAGCACTACGCGCCGATCATCGGCAGTATTTCGATGGACCTTACCCTCGTGGATGTGACCGGCATCCCGGGAATTGCCGTGGGCGATGAAGTGATCCTGCTCGGGACCAATTCTCCTGGAACCAGTGACGGGCTAAGCGTGGATGCGCTCGAACATGCGCGGCTGGCCAACAGTTCGCCGTACGAGATCCTGTGTAACATTTCGAAGCGCGTGCCAAGAAGATATGAAGGCTAGCCGGGGTTTGCTTGCGCTCCAACACCGGTGGCATAGGCGAGAACCAAGATCCCTCGCTGCGCTTGGGACGACAAACGAATTCGGGGCCTTCCTGTTCGGCTTTCCTGTTCTCCCATCGGAATGAATCCCAACGCTTTCGTCCATCCATCCAATGCGAGTTCTCGCGGTTCACTGCGCGGAGGCTCATTTTCTGCCTGAGCGTTTGTTATCCTCAAAGTACATGCCCTCGCGCTACGCACAATGGATGTATGACTGGGAGCACCGGCTAACCTCGGTGGATAACAACCGCGTGGTGCGTCCGCTGGACTGGGGTGTCGAGTGGGCGCGGGACTGGCCTTGCCGGAATGGCTGGCAGCCGGGAGAAGTGGCGGGCGACCCGGCCAAGTTTTTAACGGACTTTAACCGGCGCATCGTTGAATCGAGCGATGAGTTCTATTCCTACAGACGACCTGACGATTTCCGGCTGGAGAAGCGAGAAGTACAGGTTTTCTCCACGCGCGAAGTTCCGGATCCAGGACTCGAAGCGAAAGTAAAGGAAACTTACGCGGAGTTCTTGCGCTTCACGGCGCCGGTGAAAACGCCGTATCCGGAAAACAACCTGGTGAATGCGCGCTGGTTTCCAGCACGCGGCCGGCGTGCTGTGGTGCTTTTGCCACACTGGAATGCGGACGCGATTGCCTACGCCAGTCTTTGCCGCGTGCTGAACATGCTGGGGATTGCAGTGTTGCGGCTGAGCATGCCGTACCACGACATCCGTATGCCCGCTGAGATCAGCCGCGCTGACTACGCTGTTTCCGCGAATATCGGCCGCACGCTCGACGCGGTGCGGCAGGGCGTGGTGGATGTCCGCTGCTGCCTCGATTGGCTGGAACAGCAGGGGTACAGCAAACTGGGGATCGTGGGTACGAGCCTGGGTTCGTGCTATGCCTTCATTGCGGCGGCGCACGATCCGCGCATTCGCGTGGCAGCATTCAATCATGCCTCCACTTATGTTGCCGACGTGGTGTGGCATGGACAATCCACGAGGCATATCCGGCAGGGCATAGAATCGCAAACTACTCTGGAGACGTTGCGGCAATCATGGCTTGCCGTAAGTCCCATGGCATATTTCGATCAATTTTCCCGCTGGCCGAGAAAATCGCTCATTATTTATGCGAAATACGATCTTACATTTCTGCCCGAACTCTCGCGGGATGTGGTCGCGGAATTCGAACGGCGCGGGCTGAATCACAAAGTCGTGGTGCTGCCTTGTGGTCATTACACGATGGGTGAGGCGCCGTACAGTTACCTGGACGGTTGGCACCTGGCTTCGTTCTTGCGGACCGCGTTTGAGGGCTAGAACTGCTATGAAGCGGTAGAATGTCGAGATGGTGGCCAGCCGCGCGATTGATTCCGAGGAAGCCGTGGAGTACCGGCGTGGCGACTTTTTGCTGAGCACCAGCCGTGAGCGCCTGCGTTTAGACGTGATCCACAGTTTTCTGACTACTTGCTACTGGGCCAAGGGCATTTCGCGCGAAGTGGTCGAGCGGTCGATCGAGCACTCCCTCTGTTTCGGTATTTACGAAGAGAGTGGAGCGCAGGTTGGTTTTGCCCGCGTGGTCAGCGATTTTGCCACCGTCGCGTATTTGGGTGATGTCTTCGTGCTCGAATCGCATCGTGGACGCGGACTGAGTAAATGGCTGATGGAATGCATTGTTCAGCATCCGGCATTGCAAAATCTGCGGCGCTGGGTTCTATTGACTCGCGACGCGCACGGACTTTATTCACAGTTTGGCTTTACCGAACTGAAGGCTCCGGACCGATATATGGAACTTCATCGGCCCGATGTGTATGAAACATCCAGGAAAACAATATGAAGAGCGTGACAACTTCCAGCAAGATGTACAGACCGCTGTATGAATCCGATCCGCAGATTGCGGCTGCCATCGATAACGAAACCCGCCGCCAGCACGAAGGCCTGGAGTTGATTGCGTCGGAGAACTTCGTGAGCGAAGCCGTGCTCGAAGCCGCGGGCTCGGTGTTTACAAATAAGTATGCCGAGGGATATCCCGGCAAGCGTTACTACGGCGGATGCGAATACGCTGATGTCGTCGAGAATCTGGCGCGCGACCGTGCCAAGCAGTTATTTGGCGCTGAACATGCCAATGTGCAGCCGCACGCCGGTTCGCAGGCGAACATGGAAGCGTATGCCGCCGTGCTGCAGCCGGGCGACACCATTCTCGGGCTGAACCTGGCTCACGGCGGCCATCTCACTCACGGCCATCACCTGAATTTTTCAGGGAAGACCTATAAGGTCGTACCGTACGGTGTAACCAAGGAATCAGAGACGATCGATTATGACGCGCTGGAAAAGTTGGCGGAAGAGCACCGGCCCAAGCTGATTATCGGCGGTGGCAGCGCGTATCCGCGCATCATCGATTTTGCGCGCATGCGGCAGATCGCCGACAAAGTGGGTGCATTCTATTTGGTCGACATGGCGCATTTTGCGGGGCTGGTCGCCGGTGGTGCTCATCCTTCGCCAGTGCCGCACGCGCACATCGTGACTTCAACCACGCACAAGACTCTGCGCGGGCCACGAGCGGGACTGATTCTTTCTAAAGCGGAATTTGCCGCGGCCATCGACAAAGTAGTTTTCCCTGGAATGCAGGGCGGCCCGCTAATGCACATCATCGCGGCCAAGGCGATTTGCTTTCACGAAGCCATGCAGCCTGAATTCCGCGATTATGCGCGGCAGGTGGTGGCCAACGCGAAAGTGCTGGCAGAGACTCTGGCCGCTGAAGGTTTTCGCATCATTTCCGGGGGCACCGATACACACGTAATGCTGGTTGATGTCTTCTCCAAAGGCATGCTGGGCAGCGAGGCGGAGAAGGCACTCGGCGAAGCTGGAATCACCGTCAACAAGAACGCCATCCCCTTCGATACAAACCCGCCGATGAAGCCAAGTGGCATCCGCATCGGTTCGCCAGCGCTGACGACGCGGGGAATGAAAGAAGGGGAGATGCGCCAGGTGGGGCGCTGGATCGCGGATGCGCTGCTTCACGGCACGGACGCGGGCATCCTGGCGAGAATCCGGAAGGAAGTGCTGGAATTGTGTGAAGCGTTTCCACTTTACGCCGAGCGCCGGGCTCGATCCCAGGCCGAAGCGCGCGCCTAGCATGGGCTTTCTCGAATCATCTTGCGATCTCACGCCCCATCTATGATTAAATGCCTTCGGTGAAGATCGCCATCGACATCCGACGGATGACTGAGTTCGGCGTGGGGACCTATATCCGCAACGTCGTTCGCACGTTGGGCCGTCTGGACCACGAAACCACCTACCTGCTGATCGGTTCTCCCGCCAAAGTCAAGGAAATCGGTCCCTTGCCGCCCAACTTTCACACGGTTCCGCTGGCCGAACCAGAGCGATCCCTGAAGAGCTTTCGGGAGTTTCGCACGATTGTGAAGCGGCTGGAGTGCGATTTGGTACACATTCCGAATTTGTTCTCGGTGCCGCGGGCTCTGCCTTGCCCTTACGTGATGACGGTTCACGATATGCTGGAGCATCTGTCGCGTGGGCACGAGCAAACTGGATTTTGGGGTTCTCTGCACTTCCAATTGACCAAACAGGCCCTGCGTGGCGCGTCGCGCATTTTCGCGGTTTCAAACTTCACCAAGATTGAGATCGAGAAGCTGTTTGGTATTCCGGCAACCCGCATTGAAGTGGTCTATAACGCGATCGATGAACGTTTCCTTCATGGGCATGCGAGTGCCGCGGACCGCCAGCTTATTGCCGAGCGATACCAGGTCAACTATCCTTTTTTGCTCTACGCCGGAAGGATCAGTCCGCACAAAAATGTAGTGCGCATGATCGAGGCATTTTCCGCGCTAAAAACGGAACTGGAAAAAGAGCAGGCGTACCCCGACCTGAAGCTCATCATTATTGGCGACGACCTTTCGGGCAGTCCCGACCTGCGGCGAACCGTGGTTCGGAGCGGGGTGCAGAACGACGTGCGCTTTCTGGGATTCGTTCCGGTTGAAGTGCTGCGGACTTTTTACGACCAGGCGAAGATCTTCGTCTTTCCGTCTTTGTACGAAGGGTTCGGGCTGCCTCCACTGGAGGCAATGGCGCACGGCACGCCGGTGGTGACCTCAAACATTTCATCGTTGCCCGAGGTTGTGGGAAACGCCGCAGTGCTGGTGCAACCGGAGAATGTTTTCGAAATCATGCGGGCTCTGCAACGGGTTTTGCTCGATCAGGCGCTTCGAGAAAAAATGAAAGAACGCAGCTACCGCCAGGCGGCCAAGTTTTCCTGGGAAAAATCGGTACGCCGGATCATGGAGGTCTATCAGGAAGTGCTTGGGTCAAAAAACAACGCCGACTTTCCTGGCCAACGGGATGCGCCTGGCACCAGTGCGACGGCAGGCGTGGCTTAAGGCCACGAAATATGCAGCCACGGTGCGCCTTCACTCGTCTGGGAAAATCTATTTCAGCAAAGGCTGGCCGGGCGATGCAATGGCAAGCTTATGCAATTTGGCGGTGACGCGGTTGCGGTCAGCATCGGTTGTAGCCGAGGCCAGCCGTTTGCGAAGGGTCGTGATCTTGTGTTGACGGGCGCGGCGCCGGCGAATCTCCGGCCGGCGGCTGGGTGCTGACATGGATTGTGCTCCTGAAGTGAATTAAGGAAAAAATTATGGCAGTCGGAACTGTAGCCGATCCCTCCGACCCGCTGCTGAAGAATAGCAGCCAACAGGGCCACTGCGCAAAGGCCCGCCGAAATCGGCTTCCTCCGACCCGGCGCGAAATGGGTTCACAGCCCGTTTTCTCGGGGCACGGCTGTTTTTCAATGGTGTTTCCCCGGTTAGAATTCGCGCAAGCTACTAGGGATGCCAAATGGCGATCATAATTGACACTGGAAGCGCTTTTTGCAATAGTGTCAAAGCGGTTAGAATAGCCGGAGAGCGAATCCCATTCCGCTGATCGGTTTGCGACTTCTGGCAGGAGATGCGATGACGGAAAGCGACTCTGTGGTTCATTCCCGAAAGATGCTCACAGACACGGGCGGAGAGTTGCTGCATCTGCCACGTGAGCAAGCGCAGTGGGAATGGATGAGTTTTTTTGTCAGACGTTTGTTGCCGAACGATGTGTACCGTGCTCGAGTTGAAGACGAAGAAGCCGCTTTTGTGCTCTTGGGAGGCACTTGCAAAGCCGATTGGGGATCCGGAGCCGTATCTCTGGGGAAAAGAAAGAATGTTTTCGATGGTTTTCCCTATACTGTCTACTTGTCGCCGAAGAATGAAGTTTCATTCACGGCGGAAACGATGTGCGAGATTGCGGAATGCCGCGTGCCCTCGAGTGCGCGAACCCAATCCAAGCTGATTTCTCCTTCGGACGTGGTTAGCAGCTTACGTGGCGGCGGCAACGCCTCGCGTCAAATTGTCGATATCATGCCTCCTGCGTTCCCAGCCGAACGGCTTATGGTGATCGAGGTCTATACGCCGGGCGGAAACTGGTCGAGCTATCCGCCTCACAAGCATGATGTGCACAATCCGCCCGCGGAAGTTGACCTGGACGAAATCTATTATTATCGGATTCGTCAGGAGGGTGGATTTGCGCTGCAGCATTTGTATTCAAAACAAAGTGAGAATGCTCTTACTATTGAAGCGCGTGATGGTGACGCGGTGCTGGTGCGCAGCGGCTTTCACCCGGTGGTGGCTGGACCTGGGTACGATGTTTACTACCTGAATTTTCTCGCGGGATCTTCCCGCGCCCTCTCGGTCACCGAAGACTCGAGGCATGTTTGGATACGTTCAACCTGGAAGGAAACTGACCCGCGCTTGCCGCTGGTGAGCGCATAACCCGTTCATAACGATTGAGTCAATCGATGAACTCTAATCGCTTAGGCGCATTGCAGGCAAACCCATGATCCGCCGGATCCGTGCGGAATTTAAAATTGCCGGGACCTCCTCTGCAGGGAGCGATCTCCGATGACGATTCGGCTGACTCTGGCCCAAGCTATCGTTTCCTTTCTCAAGAATCAATACACCGCACGCGACGGCAGACAGCACCGTTTGTTCGAAGGATGTCTCGGCATCTTTGGGCATGGCAACGTGGCCGGGATGGGGCAGGCGCTCGAACAGGATTCCGGCCTCCCTTACTATCTCTTTCGCAATGAGCAGGCGATGGTGCACGCCGCTGCCGCCTTCGCGAAGGCCAGCAACCGGCTAAGAACTCTGGCGTGCACGACATCGATTGGACCGGGAGCTACGAATATGGTGACCGGAGCCGCCCTGGCCACAGTCAACCGACTGCCCGTGCTGTTGCTTCCCGGAGACATTTTTGCGCGGCGGACGGTCGCGCCCGTGCTGCAACAATTGGAATCGTCGAGTACGCAGGATATTTCGGTCAATGACTGCTTCAAGCCAGTCGCCCGGTACTGGGACCGGATCGAACGTCCGGAACAGATTCTGACGGCCCTTCCAGCGGCGATGCGTGTGCTGACATCGCCGGCGGAGACGGGGGCCGTCGTACTTTCCTTGCCGCAAGATGTGCAAGCGGAGGCCTTCGATTATCCGGAGGAATTCCTTCAGAAGAGAGTGTGGCAGGTGGCGAGGCCACGATGCGATGGTGAAGCACTGAAAAAAGCGGCGCAGTGGATTCTCTCTTCGCGGCAACCGCTGATTATTGCTGGGGGCGGCGTTCTTTATTCGGAGGCGAGCACGGCCCTGGCGGAGTTTGCGTCGCAAACCGGGATTGCTGTGGCGGAGACCCAAGCTGGAAAGGGCTCTTTGATCTACGATCACCCGCAGGCTATTGGCGGGATGGGAGTGACGGGAACTCCGGGCGCAAACATTATGGCGCGCGAGGCCGACCTGATTATTGGTGTGGGCACGCGTTACAGCGACTTCACCACAGCTTCACAAACTGCATTTCAAAATTCAGGAGTGCGATTTATCAATCTGAACGTCAGCGAGTTTGACGCGGGCAAACAATCTGCCCTTCCGCTGGTCGGGGACGCTCTGGCCACTCTGCAGGAGCTGACGGAGGCGGTGCGGGGATTCAAGGTTGAAAGCGGGTATGCCTCGCGTCTGAAGACATTCCGCGAAAATTGGGAAAAGGAAGTTGATCGGCTTCACCATCTCAACTGGGGGCCCCCCATCAGCCAGGGTGAAGTGATCGGAGTGGTGAATGATATTTGCGAGGCGCAGGATGTCGTGGTTTGCGCGGCGGGCAGTCTGCCTGGAGATCTGCACAAACTGTGGAGGACACGCGATCCCAAGGGATATCACATGGAGTACGGCTACTCGTGCATGGGATACGAAATCAGCGGGGGGCTGGGTGTGAAGATGGCGGATCCCGACCGTGAAGTGTTTGTCATGGTCGGAGATGGATCTTATCTGATGATGGCGCAAGAAATTGTGACCTCACTGCAGGAAGGATACAAACTCAACATTATTCTGCTCGACAATCATGGATTCTCCAGCATTGGCGGGTTGACCCGAGCATGCGGGAATTGGGGAATGGGAACCGAATATCGCTACCGGAGCAATGGAAAACTGGAAGGCGAAATAATCCCGGTTGATTTCGTTGGTAATGCGAGAAGTTTGGGAGCGGATGCGGTTCGCGCGACCACGCGTGAGGAATTGAAGGAAGCATTAACGGCGGCGAGGAAATCCAGAAAAACGTCTGTCGTCGTCATTGAGACGGACTATAGCCAGCGGGTTCCTGGGTACGAATCGTGGTGGGACGTGCCGATTGCAGAAGTTTCCGAGCGCGAGCCGGTGCGCGCGGCACGTGCGAAATACGTTGAAGCGGCGAAAAAACAACGAGTTTTCTGAAGGCCGATCGGAGCGCAATCCGCAAAGTGGATGCCGCCACATCAACCCCGCGTTTGAAACGAGTGCTCGGGCTGTGGGATCTCGTCTATTACGGCATCATCCTGATCTCGCCGATTGCTGCCGTGCCGATGTTCGGCGAAGCGCAAGTCCTCTCCAAGGGCCACGCAGTCACAACCCTTCTGGCCGCCATGGTCGCGATGACGGCAACCGCGGTGAGTTTCGGCCGGATGGCAATGGTTTATCCTTCGGCGGGATCTGTGTACACCTACGCGAGCCGGGGATTCAATGCGCATATTGGATTTGTACTGGGTTGGGCGATGTTTCTGGAGTACTTGTTCCAACCTTTGCAAAACAGTCTGTACGCCGCGCTGGCGGTTCAACGCCTGGTTCCGCATGTGCCGTTTGCGCTGTTGTCGGCAGCGGCTGTGGGCTTTATGACCTTATTGTGCTGGATGGGAATCCGGACGACGGCACGAACCAATCAGATTCTGCTGGCCTTCATGTCGCTGATTATGGCGGCATTTTTGTGGCAGGCATTTTCGTACATTGTGACGCACCAGCACTGGCGAGGGCTAGTGGCCATCCAGCCGTTTTATGACGTGCGGACCTTCAGTGTGCGGGCAATCGCGGCCGGGACAGCTCTGGCGGCCACGACTTACATCGGCTTTGATGGAGTCAGTATTCTTGCGGAGGAAGTGCATAATCCGAGACGGAACGTTTTGCTGGCCACGGTTCTGGTGTGCATTTTCACCGGACTATTTGCCGGGTTCCAGGTTTATCTGGCGCAACGGGTGTGGCCGGACTTTCGAACGCTGGAAAATCCCGAGACTGCGTTCATGGATGTGGCGCGTGTAGTCGGCGGCTACCGGCTTTTCGCCGCGTTTGGGGTGGTGCTGCTGGTGTCGAGCCTGGCGTGCGGGCTGGCCGGGCAGTTGGGAGCGGTTCGGCTGCTTTATGGCATGGGCCGCGATAATTTGCTGCCACGAAAGATTTTCGGCCACCTTGATCCAAAGCGCGGCAGCCCGTCGTATAACGTCCTGTTGGTTGGAGTGGTGGCGTACCTTGGCACGCTCACTTTATCGTGGGAGCGGGCAGTCGAGCTTTTGAATTTTGGAGCGTTGTTGGCGTTCATGGCCGTGAATCTCGCGGCGCTGCGGCACTTCGGCTTTTCCGGTGAGGGTACACATCAGCGCAATCTGTTGCTGGACATTGTGGCGCCAGCTCTCGGCTTTGTGTTCTGCCTGGTGATTTTCTTTGGCCTGCAACAGTCGACTCTGGTCATTGGAGCCGTGTGGTGTGCTGCCGGTGGGCTCTACGTGGTCTTGAAGACGAAAGGACTTCGCGCGGAGCCTATTGAGATTGATTTCAGCGAGTCGTAACAGCAACCGATTTCCCAACGGCGCCGCGCGTCACGACTTGTTTTCCACTAATAACGCCCCGCTTGGTCCCCGGGACATATGTAGAGCCAACCCGCAAGACTCCCGAATGCGCAATTCTGGCTGAAGCTTCCGTACAACCGCTTTCTTCTTGCTTCCCGCGATGCGTTCGATCAGCAATTCCGCAGCCTCGCTGCCTAACTGGTGCTTGGGCAATTCCACAGTTGTCAACTTCGGCCGAAAGACTCCCAGCCAGGGATAATCATCGAAACTGACTAATCCAAAATCCTCCGGGCAACTTAGTCCCATTCCTTCGGCGGCCTGCAACAACCCGACGGTCATCAGGTGATTTGCGACATAGATTCCATCCGGCTGATGAGAAAACAGCGCATGCCCGGCGCGAAACCCGGACTCGATGCGGTAATCCCCTTCGATCACTAATTTCTCCTCAAAGGGCAAACCTTGCGCCTGCAGGGCATCATGAAATCCTTCCCACCGCGCGATGGCATTGCTCACTTTGAGAGGCCCGCTGATCAGGCCGATGCGGCGCCGGCCGGCACGGGCGAGATGACAGACTGCGTCATAGGCGCCTTGATAATCATCGGAGATGATCGCGTCTTTGGTGAGCTTTGGATAGGTCCGCATCACCAGAACGAAAGGAATGTTCACGTCCTTGATCATTTGGCGCAAAGCCGGACGGAAATCGCCGGCAGCCTTGGTCAGCAGGATTCCATCGACCCGTTTGGAAAGCAGCAACTCGATCTCGCTCTCTTCTTTGTCGAGAGCGTCGTCACTGTTGCAGAGCAGAAGATTGTAGCCGTGACGCTGCGCCGCATCTTCTGCTCCGCGGACGACGATCGGAAAAAACGGGTTGGCGATATCGGGAACGATCATTCCTATCGTGTGGGTGCGTTGCTTGGCCAGACTGCGCGCAATCAAATTGGGACGGTAATTCAGTTTGCGAATGGCTTCTTCGACACGGTCGCGCAGTTTCTTGCCAACATGACTCTTGTTATTTACGACGGCAGAAACGGTGAAGACCGACACCTTTGATTCGCGAGCTACATCGTAAATGCTGGCAGCCCTGGAAGGGGCATGCGAGTTGTTTCGCGAGGGGGCCATAGCTTAAAAATTCTAAGTCGAAACTCAAAGGAACTAGGATTCAGCGCTTAATCTGGCCAATCACCGGTAGTTGTACCCTTCCGAAGCTTCACAGACTCGCCGATTTGAGCGCACGATGATCATATCGCGACAGCCCTGTATCCAGTTGAAACGCTAGCTTTCACGATCTGCGCGGCTCAGCCGTTGATTACGAATTGCCTTGTGATCGAGGTTGCGCAGTTCCTCAATATTCTCAAGTACCTTTTGAATGCCGTCGGCGATTGCATCGATATCCTTACGATTGCCCAGGAAAAGTTGATGCATGAACCAGACAGCCTCGTGATAGGCGGCGCGCTCCGATTCCGGGCAGGAGTACATACTTCGAAGATCGAGCGGTTTGTCGCGACCCCAGCTGAGCGCGGGAAAATCCCTAGGATCGACGGGGAACAAAGAGCTCTTGTAGACCGGCTCGTAGAACAAGCCATCGCAGGGGATGCCTTCCAGTTGCAACGCTCCGACGAAAGCTGCGCGGGGAATCCCGGTTTGCCGCTCGCCCAGATATTTTATGATGTAGCCGTAGGGCGCCAGCCCGGTAATGCGCGGGTCGGGCTTAAGGAAACCAATCGCAGAAATGTTTTGCAGGCGAGCCTCGAGGTACTTCATATTTTCTTCTCGAATTTTGCCCAGTTCAGGTAGACGTTCGAGTTGGGCACAGAGGACGGCAGCTTGGAATTCGCCCAGGCGATAATTGAAGCCAACAATGCGGTGATGAAACTGGTCGGTCACGCTGGCTCGCCCCGCATTGATGTAGCTTTGAACTTTCTCCATGTATTCTAGATTGTTGGTGATCACGGCGCCGCCCTCGCCGGAGGTGATGAGCTTGCTGGATTGAAAACTGAAGGTGCCGAGATCGCCCATGGAGCCTGCACCTTTGCCCTTCCAGGCACCGCCGTGCGCGTGGGCGCAATCTTCAATGACTTTGAGCTTGTGCTTGGCGGCGATGCGGAGAATTTCGTCCATATCGGCGAAGCGCATTCCAAGATGAACCGGCAGGAGGGCTCTTGTCTTTGGCGTAATTGCCCGTTCAATCAGCTTGGCATCCAAACAATAAGTATCGGGGTCGACATCGACAAAAACTGGAACCGCATTCAGCAGAAGAACGGGGCCAACCGTGCCTTCCCACGTGTAGGCGGGAGCAATCACTTCGTCGCCGGGCTGAATGTCAATCGCTTTCAACGCGGCTTGAATGGCAACGGTCCCGGTGCTGACGCACTGGGCATATTTCACGGTATGAACTTTGGCAAAGCTCTTTGCGAACTCGACCGAGTATTTTCCGGGAAACGGTTGACCGCCCCACAGCGAACTGGCCAGCACATCTTCAAGCCGGCTTGACTCGCCGCTCCTGCCCTGAGGCCATTGGGTGAAACGTTCTTTTCGTAAAGGCGGACCGCCGGTGATGGCTAGCTTTCCCATGGTTCCCCTCTGTGAAATTTCGGTTATGCATCCGGGTTTGGAATCAGAAAATCGCGGACGACAGCATCCAGGTCATGACATGCGCAGACAAATTGGCGCAGGGTGCGACGGGTTGGACCGTAGCCGTCGAAATCTCGAATGGTCATTCCGTCCTCGGCGAACGCGCGCCGGAAATCGGCAAACTTTTTCGAGAGCTCCTGTACGACGACCGGATCGACCGGATCGTTGATTCGCGATCGCACAGGAATATCACTGCTGTTAAAGCGAACTTGCCAGGAGTACGGGGGTGAGATCACGACATCGCCTCCGATGAATTCGCTCCAATGCATGGGATTGCGAAAAGCGGCGGAAAGCAGGCGAATTCGATATCCTCGCTCGCGAAAGAGCTGGTAGGTCTTCTTGAATACGGCGACACCAGCCCACTCCAGATATCCCGGATTCACCGCAATGTTTTCTTTCTCGATCAACACTTTTAGCCAGTCATCGAGACGGCCCACCATGATGGTGCAAACCGGGCCCATAGTGGTAATCTCCTTACCTTCACGAACCCGCCGCTCTAATCCCCGTTCCACCGCTTCAGCAACGGCGATGCACTGCGGGAGGGTGAAGCAGACGGTTGCGTTGATGCTGATTCCCCGGTAGGTCGCCTCTTCCATCGCCGGAATTCCAGCGGAAGTAGCCGGAATCTTCACAATCATATTAGGGGCGAGCTGGTTGAACTCGATGGCCTGCTCGACGATCGCTTTCGAATCGCGAAACAACCGCGGGTCGGTTTGGATCGAGAGCCGTCCGTTTTTTCCGGCGTGTCGATCGAAGATGGGTTTCAGCAGAGCTGCGCCTTTGATCGAGATGTCTTTTACCAATTGCCAGGCGATTTCCTCTTCTGAGGCGGTTGCGCGCTCCTCGATCAGGGCGCGAATTCTGGGCTTCCAGAGATCCATTTCCTTTTTCAATACTGCCAGCACGATGACCGGGTTGCAGGTCGCCCCCACTGCGCCGTGTTCAATCGAGTAGGTCAGTTCAGAAATCGAAGCCGAATCGTTCCACAGGCAGGTGGGAGTGGTCTGCGTCATCTCATGAAGCGGACTCTTGCGGGCGACGCTGACTGGATTCACATGCACCTCCTATTCGCAACTCCTGTGCTAATCAAGCGCCACCTGGCAAGGCTTTCCTTGCAGATGCGACTGTTCGGCAGCGACCGCAATCGCTAGAGCCCTGAGACCATCTTTTCCGGAAACAAGAGCGGGGCGGTCGTGCAGCATATTGTGGACAAAATCCTTCATCTCGGACAAATAAGCGTCGGCAAAACGGGAAAGAAAATGGTCGGCGAGAATCTCGGTGCCGCCGTTGGCGGATAAGAAAACCGCGGGGGTTTTCTGCAGGGATCCGACAAAGATGGAACCTTTTGATCCTACAATTTCGGTTCGGACGTCGTACGCGTAAATAGCCTGCACGTAGGATTCGACGTTGCCGATCGCGCCGTGCGCATACTTGAGATTGACCACGCTGGCGACGACATCTCCGTATTGCGCGATTTCGGGGCGGATCGCGACCGTGGTGTAGGCTTGCACTTCGACGACTTCATCCCGCATGAGCCAGCGCGCCAGGTCGAAATCGTGAATCGTATTGTTATAGAACAGCATTCCGTTCACATTCGACTGGTAGGCGCCGATGGGAGGAACATCTTTGTCGCGGCCAACCGATTTGAAAATGACGGGATCACCGATCTCTCCGGCTTCAATGCGTTTCATCGCCGCTGCATACGCGGGATCGTAATGGCGCATGAAGCCGATTTGCAGACGAACCTTCGCTTTGCCCACCGCTTCCAGCGCGGCGTGCGCGTCGGCAATGCTGATTGCGACCGGTTTTTCGCATAGGATATCTTTGCCGGCCGCGGCGGCAGTTTGAATCGCGCCGGCATGAAATTTGTCGGGGGTCGCGATGATCACAGCGTCAATGCCAGGGCATTCCAGCATGGCTTCGAGGCTGGAGAAAGAATGGTCAATTTCCAACTCCCGAGCGGCTTGGGCTGCTCTTTCAACAGCCAGGTCGGCTACCGCGATCAACTTGGCCTCGGGGACAAGGTGGCGAAGATTTTCGGCATGGCGGCGGCCCATCTCTCCCACGCCGAGCACTCCGATTCCGAGCTTGGAGGGCAATTGTTTTTAACCTTTCTTAGCGCTTTGTCGAAATTAAAATGAGTGTCAAACCACAATGGAGCCGCTAATCTGGCGCAGCAGAAATCTATCCTATAGATTGTTCTCGCTAAAATCCAGCGTATTTTCTAACCGCTTAGCCAAGGGCTCTTTATCCTGGAAAGGCCACTCGCGCTTGCGCCATGCCAGCAGAAGATACGCGATAAAGCCCAGCCCGATGGTTCCAAAAGCGTAGGCCATGAATTGCCATCCGCCGGGCTGGAGCGCGGGCGTTACAAAGACGCCCAGCCATCCAACCAGGGCAAAGATCGCCGGGAATGGATAGAGCCACATCCGGAAAGGTCGAGGTGCATTCGGCCGGACCCGGCGGTAAATCAGCAGGCCAATGATTTGTGCCACGAACATAGAAAGGATGCGAGCCAGCATCAGTGCGGTAATAATCTGGACCAGATCGAAGAAGCAAGAGATGATGACGAGAAATCCGACGAGCAAGAGCGAGCGGTGCGGGAAATGCTTGGTGGGATGCAGCTTTGCGAACCAGCGGAAGAAAGCTCCATCCAGAGCGGCAGCGTAAGGGATGCGGGAGTAGCCGAGCATCATGGCATAAGTGGCGGCAAAGGCCGTTATTTCGACCATCAGGGTCATCAGGGCGGACGCCCAATGTCCGCCAAGCTTTTGCATATATACGGAACCGATGGCGATGTAGGCCTGCGAGCCGGGCTGCACCATCTCGCGCCAGGGCACGACGCCGGTGAAGCTGACTGAGATGAGAAAGTCAATGACGGTCACGATCAGAATTGAGAAGATTACACCGAAAGGGATCACCCGCTCAGGGCGCTTGACTTCATCTCCCAGGTAGCAAATTTGATAGTAGCCAAGAAAGTTGAACATCACGAGCATGGTGCCGTTACCCAGACCCAGGATGAAGGGAAGGCCGATTCGCCAGGCCCCGGGAGGAAAATCGAAGAGCAACTTGGGCTCCAAATGCATCATTCCGCTGACGATGACCCAGGCGGCCGTCAGCAGCATGCCGATCCAGAGCACCAGCATGAGCCGGGCGATGTCCTGGATTTTGCGATAGAGGGCGAGCATTGCCAGTGCAGTGATGGCGGCCGCCAGCAACTTCACGCCCCAGCGATAAGACATGAGCCGAGGCCAGAGGAATCCGGCATAGCCGGCCATGCCAATGCTGCTGGTAGCGATCTCAAGGGTGCCGCTGAAGAGGAACTGCCAAACGAAAATCCAGGCCATCATGTGGCCCCAGGTTTTGCGCCCGAAACATTCGCGAAGAAAGATATACGATCCGCCCGAGGCGGGGATGGCCGCTCCCAGTTCCGCAAATACCAGGCCATCGGCGATGGCGAGAAGCGCGCCTGCGCCCCAGGCGATGAGCGATTGCGGTCCCCCCATGGTCGCAAGAATGGCCGGAACCGTGATGAACGGTCCGGTCCCAACCATG
This sequence comes from uncultured Acidobacteriota bacterium, assembly GCA_963756015.1. GTDB lineage: Bacteria > Acidobacteriota > Terriglobia > Terriglobales > Acidobacteriaceae > Sulfotelmatobacter. The sequence continues at coordinate 2,282,597 of CAVWMB010000006.1, read as the reverse complement.
TTGGACATGTTGATGGAAACGGCATTGAGAAGGCCGAGCCGCCGAAGCAGATGGGGATGCTCGCCAGCCACAGGCGCAGCCTTGACGTCGCTCTCGATACTCACTGGTGAACCGTCCGCTTAACCAGCATCTCAAACCTCTTGTCCTGCATGGTTGGAGATTGTGCTCAACGCGCTGGCGCTGCTGCGAGATCGCGAACCACTCCCTGCAGGTAGCGCAAACTGGCGGCAACACTTTCGGCCGGCGGGACGACAGTCGCGCCGAACTTTACGTCTTGTTCGATCACCATCCAGCCCGAGTATTTATTTTTGTCCAGCAAACGGAACAGGGCCGGAAAATCGATGGAACCCTGACCGATGATGGTGAACACTTTTTCTTCGATCGCCTGTTCGAAGTTGAGTTTCTTGCGGCGAGATTCTTCAAGAACTTTGTTGTCGACATCCTTGATGTGCAGAAAGCGCAGCACGCCGGCGAATTTCGAGGCTTCGGTGACGGTGTCTCCACCGGCGTACTCGCAGTGTCCAGTATCGAGGCAAAGGCCGATTCCGGTGTGAGCGGTGACTTCGAAAAAGCGCTCGCACTCTTCCGGAGTTTCGACGTAAGTGGCGACGTGGGGATGAAAGACCAGATCGAGCCCGAAGTCGGCAGAGACTTTGGCGGCCTCTTCGACGACCTTGGCGACATTTTTCCACTGCGCCGGAGTCAGGCCCGCGCTTCCGTCGCGGGGAACGCGTCCCGAGATGCGATTGCGCTCGTCGGATTGCGCATCCGCGAGAACCAGGAATGGGGCTTTCAGGGTGGAGAGCAAGTCGCCCACTTTGCGAATGTGTTCGACCGCGATTCCCGCCGAGGCGGGATCGCTGAGAACCACGGGCACAAAAGATCCGAGCAATTTAAGGTTGCGTTTCTCAAACTGCGGTTTCAGCACGGCCGGATCGGTGGGGAAAAATCCGTAGGGTCCGAGTTCGCTGCCGGTATAACCGGCCTCGACCATTTCGTCCAACATTTTTTCGTAGGACTGATTCCAGGACGGGCCAGGATAATCCAGAACACCCCAGCTATCGGGCGCACAGGCGAAATGAAAGCGAGACGAAAGATCAGTCATGAACAATCCTCAGTTTTGAAATGTTTCCTAAATGCCAAATTACACATGCACTCCACCCATCGTAGATCTCACGACCATGGGTCAATCACGACCTTCATCGAATCGGAAGCCATGGATTGTTTCATGGCAGCGTCGACTTGCTTAAGCCCGAAGCGATGAGTGACAAATTCTGCGAGAGGATAGACGCGCATGTAGCGGGCCATCTGGCGCATGCTGGGACCATAGGCGGCGGGTTCTTCTCCGCCCACGCCGAGGATGCGCACATTTTTAGCGCACAGATGACGGTGGGGGCTAATGGAAATCTCGCCCATATCGGAGAAGTTCCCAGCCTCAACCAGCAGCCCGGAGATACGCAGCATCTCCAGCGCTTCCAGAACGGCCCCCGGCACACCGGCACATTCAACCACCACATCCGGACCGCGCCCATGAGTGAGTTCCCGAATCATTGCCAAACGATCTTTCTCGGTTGTGCGCGAGGCATTGATCACGTGGTCGGCCCCGAGTTTGCTTGCAAACTTGAGCCGATAGTCGGAGAAATCAACCGCGATAATGGTTCCGGCACCGAGCATGCGGGCCTTCATGACGAAACACATTCCCAGCGGCCCGGTTCCGAGCACGACCACAGAATCGTCAAAGCGGAAAGATTCACTGGGAAAGGCGGAAATCTGTTTGGCGCGATCAAGGCCGACGGTGACCGCCATGATCTCGGTGAGGACGGCAATTTCAGAAGGAAGATGGTCCGGAACTTTAACCAGGAAACTGCCCGGGACCACGTAAAGATACTGGGACCATCCACCAAACAAGTGCGGCGGATTTTTGGCGGTGATGTTGTTGCCGTAATCGACTGTGTTTTCGCAGCAGAAATAAGGAAAGTCGTGGCGGCAGTAATAGCAGGTTCCGCAGCTCACGTTGGGACCGACGATCACACGGTCGCCGACTTTCAGAGGAATGCCTTCGAAGTCGAAGTATTTTCCGTCGCCGCCGAAAGCGGCAATCGTGCCCACATTTTCGTGTCCCTGAATGATTGGGAACGGCACCGGGCGCGGCGTACCGGATCCGCCATACTGCCCGACATAGCCTTGGTAGGTATGTTTGTCGGTCCCGCAAATTCCGGAGACTTCCATTTTTACCACCACGCAGCCGGGAGCCGGATCCGGAAGGGGATATTCGCGGATCTCGTAATGTCCGGGTTCGACCAGTGTTGCAGCGAGAACGCCTTGGGCTGCCATTTCAGTCTCTTGATGCTGTGCCGGCGCGGTGAACTGTCCGGACGAAAAATTTGGGGAACTTTGAGTTCCCCGGTTTGGTGCGTAGATTAGCCTACTCTCTAAAAGTTTAATTTTAAGGAAAGCTGGCCGATGCGAGGTGCGGCTGCCGCCGTCACTTGGCCGAAGTTCCCGAGCGAATTCACTCCCGCAAAGATTCCGCTCGGACTAACGAACTGAGTGTGGTTGAAGATATTGAACCATTCCGCGCGGAACTGAAGGTTCATGCGTTCACTGAGGCGCGTGTCTTTCACCAGAGCCATATCCCAATTGTTGATTCCAGGACCGTGGAAGAACCGGCGACGAGCGTCGCCCTCAACTCCAATGGCAGAGGAAGCGAATGCCGACGGGTTGAAATAATAATGCGAAGCGGAATCGCGCGGATCCATAATCTGAAGCGGAGCCACCTGGTCAGGTGTATCGACCGGGAGCACGATCGGACCGCCAAATGCGGTGCCGAGCAGCGAGTGATCATCGGTTTCAACCAGGGTGACCGGCAACCCCGTGCTAAATCGAGTGATACCGCTGAGCCCCCATCCGTGGGTGAGGCGTTGCGGTCCTCCAAAACGAGCAAACGGAAGCACGTAGTTGTAGCTCACCACAAAATTGTTCGTCGCATCGAACGCCGACAACCCGCGACTCAATCTGGAGTTGACGGGATTGATTTGCTCGCCATAGCCGGAGGCATCGTCAAACGACCGGCTGAAGGTGTAGCCGAGCAGAAGCTGCAGGGGTCCGGATGTGTGCCGATAGTTCACCTGCGCGGAATTGTAGGAGGATGTTCCGGCGGTGATGAAGTATGAGTCATTGCCGAAGGGCACGATCGGACCAAGCGTGGGATCGACCACGCCGTGGAATGGGAAGCGCGTGCCCAAAACTAATCCGCCAGGAGTTTTGTAGATGTTGTTCTCTCCGCCCGGACCGCAACCTGGAGTAGCGAGACAGAGCGCGGGATCTCCTGGATTCGCCGAGCGAGACGAGAGTAAGCGATGGCCCTCGGTTCCCACATAGCTCACCGTCAACAGGTCTCTGCCGGTGAGCTGTCGTTGTAACGAAAGTTCGTAGTTTTCGGCGTACGGCAGACGATTCCCGTTGTAGAAAGCCGGGGAGCTGCCAATCCCGCCGAAAGCTGTGTAGAACTCCGCCAGGGTGTCGTATGGTGGTCCACTGCCCGGATGGCTGGCGGAGAAATGCTTCGGAGGCAAAGCCACAGGGAATATGTTTTGGCTCACCGATCCCGATGCACGATTGATGAAGGGAGCTGCAAAGGTGGTTTCAGCCTGTCCGGTGTAATCGCCGAACGGGGCATCGCCAATCTCATTGAAATCAGTGGCGCCTTCAAAGGCTGCGTAGGAAAGAGTGTATCCCGCGCGGAGGCTCGAGTCTCCGGATTTGCCGAAGAGCTTGCCGAGGAAACCCTCATGGTCTCCAATCGAGTAGGCGAATCCGAGGCGCGGAGAAAAGTTGTTCCACCGCGTGGGGGCTAATGTGCGCGGCACGTGAGGATCGCCGGGGAAGACCCAACCCACTGGAGATCCTGGGAAGACGACCGACTGTTCCCCCGGAATCATGGTTTGAATTTCGTTGTATTTTTCCCACCAGGGCGAACTCACGTCGTAACGCAATCCGTAGTTCAGGGTGAGGTTCGGATGGACGCGCCAGCTATCCTGAGCGAACATCCCAAAATAGAAGCTGCGTCCGTAAGACGGGTACGATTGGCCTTGAACATAGGAGGCCGGCGCTCCTAAGAGGAAATCAACGACATCGCTTCCGGTCTCACTGTTCTGGCCGCTGAAGTTGGATCCGAAAAAGAAGTTGCCGTTAGCAACGTTCGACAGATTTTCCTCGAGTTGGTTGAAGTGGAATTGGCCGCCGAAGCGCACGGTGTGGGTGCCGACAACTTTGCTGAAGTTGTCGAGTGCCTGATAAATATTGTCGATGAGCTGATTGGGGCGGCTGGGAACACCGATGACAAAATTGTTGAAATCGATTTCCGGGATGCCTTCTACACTGGGCGTTCCAGGATAGATTCCGGGAGCTCCGTTGGCTCCCGAGGCGAAGCCGAGGCTCGCGAGCGATGTTCCGGTTCCTCCCAGGGGCCGGTTGAACTTGGTATCGAGACGAAAATACCCCAGACGGAACTCATTCACGCTGGTTGGACTCAAAGTCTTGGTGGACCCCAGATTGATGTTGTGCGTCTGGCCGGTGCCATCGACGCTGAATCCAGGATAAAGCGGGGCGTTGCCGGACCAATAAGGATCGATGCGGTTGTAGTGATCAAAATAGTAGTAGAGGGTGAGAAGTCCGGCCATGCCAGAGTTGGCATCGATGCGTCCGCTGAATTTGTTGTCGTGCAAGTTGATCTGGCCTGAGCTTGTGGAGAAAGTTCCGGTTCCGCTTGCTCCAACGGTTCCAGACGCGGCTGGCAGAATATAGGGCAGAAGATTTTTTGAGATTGGACTGAAACCGCTCGCAGACAATTGGGCGTTGGGAAATACGCATTGCGCTGTGCTCGTGCAACCGGCGGCATAGTAATTCTCGTTTTGAGTCACCGTATAGCCAAGCTGCTTCGTCAGCTGCGAAGCCCAGGCTGGACCGCTTACCGTACCGGTGAGGCTCGAAGCAATACCGGAGAAATCGCCTGACAGCGTCGAAGCACTGGGAGCGCCGGCAATTGTTTGCGGAACCGCCTGAATTACCCGATTCCCTTGATAGTCGGCGAAGAAGAAAATCTTGTCTTTGACGATAGGGCCGCCAAAGGTGCCGCCAAACTGATTTTGGTGATAGGCGCCGCGCCCGTTCACATCGAAGTAGTTTTTGGCGTCGAAATCGGTGTTACGCAAGAACTCGAACACATTGCCGTGCCACTGGTTGGTGCCCGATTTTGTCACCACGTTGATCTGGGCGCCGGCGTAATTGCCATATTCCGCGTCCGTATTATTGGTCAGAATACGAAATTCCGCGAGTGAATCAAGGTCAGGAATGGCTCCGGCACCGGAATAGCCCACCTCCTGAACCAGGACTCCGTTCAGAATGAATGCGTTTGCCGATTCACGCATGCCGTTCACAGACTGTGCTCCAGAGTTCAGGTCTCCCGAGACCGGCGGCAAAGCGAAACCAGCGGAGATGAAAGAACCGGCATAGGCCCCGGACATGCCTGAGGCGCTGGCAACAACTCCGGGTTGAAGGGCGAGCAGGTCGGTGAAGCTACGTGTGACCAGAGGGACGTCCGTCATCTCTTTGTCGCGGATGACTTCACCCATTTGTGAGTTGATGGTCTCAACGTGCAAGGCGTCCGCGGCGACTTCGATCTTCTCGTTCGTGCGCCCGACTTGCAACACGACGTCAACCGTTAACGCCGAATTGACGTCGACCGTCAAATCGGTTTGCTGATAACTCTTGAATCCCTGCTGTTGCACCTGGATGGTGTAATTACCCAGCGCCAGGGATTGGAACGAATAGTAGCCCTGACTGTTGGTGGTCTGGGTGTGTGCAATTCCAGTTGCCGAGCTGGTTGCGGTCACGGTCGCTCCCGCCACCAAGGCGCCGCTGGGATCTTTCACCGTTCCCGAGATGCTGGCTGTGACGCCTGCAAATACGACGGTGCTGGTGAGCATTACCAACACCAATGCCAAAACGACACGACGGTAGTACCGCTGTTTCAGGCACATAGTTCCTCCAAAGCGCAGTCGGGGTGGAAATATGACTTTTCCCGTGAAACCGGGGCGGTCCGAAACTGTGTAGGTTTCTAACCGCTTATTACGGTCCCCTCGGCTTATAGTTTAGGAATCGGGTGATTGTCAAGCGGTTTCGCGTTTCGAGAGCGCTCAACCTGCCGCCTGCCCTCGAATGCCCTGCACAGGCGCTAAAAATCGTGCAACCCATTATTCGGCGCACCCCGTCCGCCACAAAATGCAAATTTGTTCGCTAGAATCGAAAAATTTCATGACCTTGCGAAATTGAATATCGGACAGCGTGGGTCAAAGCGCTATGACGGACAAAAAGCTCCGTCGTGTCGGAATCGAATCAGAACTCGAAAAGCGGATCTTCAAAAGAACCGCGCGATGAGCTTTAAGTCCGCGCGTAATCGAAAACGCAAGGGCATGTTTGCAAAGCCGGCTAGTGGGCGGTGGCATCTAAACATCAGTCAGCGGTCATGGGATAGCAGAAGTTGTGGCAGCCGGACCTGTAAGCCGAATTCTGTCCGCCGGATTGCTCCGACGCGACGGTCATTCCTCTGGGCCGCGCATCGCTGCGCGGCTCTAGCGACCTACCCGAAGGTTGGACGCACCGAGCCGGCACGTGCCCCGCCGGTTCCGTAAGTCAATTGGTCTTACGACCAGGACCTACTGAACCGGCGGAGCTCCCTCCCTATTTGGTCTTGCTCCGTGTGTGGTTTGCCCTGCCCGCCGTATTGCTACGGCGGCGGTGCGCTCTTACCGCACCTTTTCACCCTTACCCCGCCGTTCTCGTCAGACTCGGTTCATGCGGCGAAATCTGACCAGAACGGCGGGGCGGTATGTTTTCTGTGGCACTTTCCGTCGGACGGGCTTGAACCCGGCCTCCCGGACGTTATCCGGCACACTGCTCTGTGGAGTTCGGACTTTCCTCTCCCTGCGCCCGAAGACGCAGTAAGCGACCGTCCGGTCCAGCTGCCAACCTTGAATTATATTAGAGTTCAGCACCGACGGGCACTTATGGTTTTCGTGATCGAAGCACGAAACGAGGGAAGCTGGGGTTGGCTCGCCTGGCTTGCGCCAAGATTACGATGAGGTTCCGCCTAAGTCTCTGCAATCCTTCATGAGAACCATGGTGGGGAGAGTTAAATAGGGAATCCTGACTGCTACACTTGTGCTGCCGGTGGAACACCCCGCGCAAAGCTTGCTCACGAGCTGCCCTTGAACATCATCGAAGCAATCCGGATCGCATTTCAATCACTCTGGGTGAACAAGCTACGCTCGGTGTTAACGTTGCTCGGCGTGGTTATCGGAGTGGCGGCCGTCATCGCCGTGGTCACGTTCGTTTCCGGCATCAACGACTACGTTGCGAAGAAAATTTTTAACCTGGGTGCTGATGTTTTCTTCATCTTCAAAGTTTCTCCCGCGGTGACCAACGTCGATCACTACCTTGAAGCCGAGAAGCGCAAGAATTTGACCATGGAGGACTACCAGGCGGTGGCGGATGCGTGCCGGCATTGCGAACTGGTGGCCGCCTCAACCCGCGATGAAGGCGGCCATGTGAAATATGCCGAGCAGTCCATCAGTGACACGATGGTGCGCGGCATCACGCCAGGCATGGCTACGATTCTCGACACGGATTTGAGTGCGGGCCGAATGATTAATCAGACCGACGTCGGCAATCGATCGCCGGTGGTCGTGATCGGAAACGACATTGTCGAGCACCTTATGCCGGGCATCGACCCTCTGGGCAGAGAGATCCGGCTTGACGGATGGACGTACCAGGTGATCGGTGTGGCCAAGAAAAAGGGGACCACACTGGGCCAGAGCGCCGACAATTTCGTGATGATTCCAATCACCGCCTGCCTGAAGCAGTATGGCTCCCACAACACCACGCTGCGAATTTCAGGAAAGGCCGCGAGCGGCGGAGTTCCGCTTGACGAGGCGATCGGCGAAGCGCGCGCCGCGCTTCGCGCCCACCGGCATGACCAGCCCGGCGGCGAAGACAGTTTCGATATTGAGACCAATGCCAGCCTGCTCGGCATCTGGACCGGCTTCAGCCAGACGTTTTTCATCGCGACTATCGGCATCGCGTGCATCTCGCTAGTGGTCGGCGGTATTGTCATCATGAATATTATGCTGGTCGCGGTGACCGAGCGCACTCGCGAGATCGGCATTCGCAAAGCCCTGGGGGCGCGCCGCGAGGACGTCTTGCTGCAGTTTCTGATTGAGTCTGTGGCGCTCTCGCTTACCGGAGGCGCCTTCGGGGTGCTGTTCGGTGTAGGTATCGCACTGACGGTTACCATTCTGATTGGAATGCCTTCAGCAATAAAACTCTGGGCGGTCGCGGCGGGGTTGATTGTATCGGCCAGCGTGGGAGTTTTCTTTGGAGTCTATCCCGCGCGCAAGGCGGCGAAGTTGGATCCGATTGTGGCGTTACGGTTCGAAACCTGAGGAGCAGCATGATTCACAAAGACGAATTCGGCGAGATCGTCCAGATGGCGACGGACACAATCCGCAGTAACAAACTGCGCTCGTCCCTGACCGTACTCGGGATTGTGATTGGCGTTGCCATGGTGATAGGGGTTTCTTCGATTGGACGCGGACTCGACGATAACGTGCGCAACATGGTCGCCAGCATTGGCTCCAACGTGATCTTTGCTTTTCATATCGAACCATTTACCTTCGGTCGTCCGACCGAAGAGATGCGCACACGCAAGGAATTGACCTACGACGATGCCCTCGCCATGCGAGATTTGCCGCACGTCAAGGCAGTCACTGCCGCCCTGCGCTATCTTCGGCCGGAATTAGGAGTGGGCACATTTGCCGTGAAGTATGGCGATAAGAAAGCCAAGAATACGATTCTTGAAGGGGACCAGGCTTCCGCCAAAGAAGTTTTCGACCTGCAGATCGCTTCAGGCCGGTGGTTCAGTGAAGTGGATGAGGAGCATCGATCTCCAGTGGTTCTTCTGGGTGCGGACACGGCCAAGGAATTATTCGGCGATCAAAGTCTGCTGGGCAAGGAAGTCAACATTGAAGGGCAGTTGTTCACGGTGATTGGAGTTGCCAAGCAGGTGAAGTCGGTTTTTGGTGGGGGCAAAAATCCCGAAGATAACAAAGTCATCTTTCCCCTCAGCACTCTCAGAAAATTACACCCAGAGTTGAAGCAGCACTGGATCAGCGTGAAGGCTACATCCCACGACGATATGCCGAAGGCTATCGATGAAATTCGGGAACTGCTGCGCCGGCGGCGAAAAGTTCCCTCCAACAAGCCCGATAATTTTGCCGTCTTTACGTCAGATTCCATCACCGAGGTTTGGAATCAGCTTACCGGCATGCTGTTCGTGGGCGTGTTCGCCATATCGAGTGTTGGCCTGATCGTTGGCGGGGTGGGGGTGATGAACATTATGCTGGTGAGCGTCACCGAACGAACCCGCGAAATCGGAGTTCGCAAAGCGATTGGCGCGCGCAAGCGCGACATTCTGCTGCAATTCACGCTCGAGGCGATGATTCTTACCGCCGTGGGAGGGATTATTGGAATTCTGTTGGGGGCGATCATCGTGTGGGTGATCCCCGAACTATGGCCGTCCCTTCCGGCGCGAATGTCGATGTTTTGGGTGATTTTCGGTTTCACTTCCGCGGCGGGAGTTGGGCTTGTGTTTGGTATATACCCCGCGTGGAAGGCGGCAAACCTGGATCCGATTGAGGCCTTGCGTTACGAATAGTCTGGCCGCGCTGGCGCACGATGCATCTCATCCTCATCACAGTGAAGATCGCCGCCGCGGTTGGCGTAGTTTCCAGTTCGCTTTATTACGTGGTTTGCCTGTGGAGTGCGGCTAAGTTTTTGCGCGAACCAAAGATTGAGATCCCCTCCGGTGCAGAACTGATTCTATCCGACACGCGAGTGATGCCCCCGATCTCGATTCTGAAGCCGCTCAAAGGCACCGATCCTGAAATGTACGAGAGTTTTCGCAGCCACTGTTTGCAGGATTATCCGGAGTACGAAATTATTTTCGGGGTAAGCGATCCGGCCGATCCTGCAATCGAAAATGTGCGGCGATTGCAGCAGGAATTTCCGGAATGCAGAATTGATTTGCTGGTGTGTCCGAAGATTTTAGGCGCGAATGTGAAGGTAAGCAATCTGGGACAGATGATAGGGGAAGCGCGCTATGACCACCTGATCGTCAATGACAGCGATATTCGGGTTGAACCCAATTACCTCCGCCGAGTGATCGCACCGTTGGCGGACCCCGGAGTAGGCATGGTTACTTGCCTTTATCGCGGGGTGGCGGGGCCTAGCCTGGGATCGCGTTTGGAGGCGCTTGGCATTGGCACGGATTTTTGTCCGGGGGTACTGGCAGCGCGACAATTGGAAGGTGGGATTCGGTTTGGACTGGGTTCAACCCTGGTGTTTCGCCATGCCGACCTGGAAAGGGTCGGCGGCTTCGCGTCCTTCGTGGATTATCTCGCCGACGACTACGAGTTGGGAAAGCGCATCGCCGGCCTGGGTCTGAACGTGGATCTCTCGCATGAAGTGGTAGAAACCTATCTTCCGGCCTACCGCCTGCGGGATTTCTTCGCGCATCAACTGCGCTGGGCGCGGGGCGTGAGGGATGCGCGTTTCGCGGGTTATCTCGGTCTGATTTTCACGTTTGGGGTTCTATGGGCCCTGCTGGCCACCGCCGCCAGTCGTGGTGCTCTCTGGGCCTGGAGCGCCCTGGCGGTAACCATGCTGCTTCGCGTTGCGGTCGCAATTACTGTAGGCTGCGGCATCCTGGATGACCATCAGGTTCTGCAATATTGTTGGCTGATTCCGCTCCGTGATTTGATTGGGGCGGCGGTTTGGGTGGCTAGTCTGGCGGGGCACACCGTAACCTGGCGTGGAGATCGGTTTGGTTTGAAAGATGGCAAACTTACTCGGATAGCGTCGTAGCGTGCTGAGGGCACTCCGCGGAATGCCCGACATTCGGCCGGTGATCGAGAACGGTCCGGACTTTTCTTGCGAGTTGCTTCAGCGTAAAGGGCTTCTGCAAAAAGTTACTCCCCGCGTCAACTACTTTGTGATCGATCACGGTTTGGCCCGGGTATCCTGAAACGAAAAGGACCTTGGTCTCGGGACGAAGATTCTCCAGCTCTTTCGCCAGTTCTCCCCCACTCATCTGAGGCATGACGACATCGGTAACCGTAAGGTGGATTGTCGCGGCGTGATTCTTGGTTACCGATAAAGCCTCCAGACCGTTTCTGGCCTCGAGGACCTCATATCCGCGCACGCTAAGAAACTCAGCAGCGGCTCGGCGTAGGGCATCTTCGTCCTCGACGAGGAGCACAGTCTCGGTCCCGGAAAACAAGGCTTCGCCGGGGACTTCCGGAACTTCGGTGCTCGCCACTTTGTCCGGCACGCAGGGCAGATAGATTTTAAATGTAGTACCCATGCCGGGTTCGGTGTAGATCCAGATGAAGCCATGATTCTGTTTGACTATGCCGTAGACCGTGGCCAGGCCGAGCCCGGTGCCCTTGCCGGAGGGTTTCGTGGTGTAGAAGGGTTCAAAGACATGGGACACATGCTCGGCCGGAATACCACCGCCCGTGTCGGTGACGGTGAGAAGAGCGTAACGGCCAATGGGAATGATGGCGCGCTTGCGGTCGACATATTGTTCGTCGAGTTGGACATTGGAGGTTTCGATGGTGCAGCGTCCGCCCTGGGGCATGGCATCGCGGGAGTTGGCGGCGAGGTTCATCAAAATCTGATCGATCTGCACGGGATCGAGGCGAACTCTTCCCATCCCCTGGCCGGGAATGAAGTTGAGTTCTATATCCTCTCCAATCAGGCGGTGAAGGGTTTTCACGATGGCATGGACCACAGGGTTCAGTTCGGCCACCCGCAGGGCTTGTGGCTGTTTGCGGCTGAAAGCCAGCAATTGCCGGGTCAAATCCGCGGCGCGATGCGCTGCCGATAGAATCTCTTGTAGCCTGATCTGGGTGGAGCTTCCCGGCACCACCGAATCGAGCGCCAGTTCGGAATAGCTGGTGATAATGGTGAGCAGGTTGTTAAAGTCGTGGGCCACCCCTCCCGCCAAGTGGCCAATAGCGTCCATTTTCTGGGATTGCAGAAGTTCAGCTTCGATGCGGAGGCGTTCGGTGAGATCGCGCCCATTCGCAACAAAATGGGTGATCGCGCCTTCGGCGTTACGTATGGGGCTGAAGCTCTCGTCGGCATAGTAAACTTCTCCGTTTTTCTTCCGTTTCACGACAATGCTGCGGCATGCATCCCCGGTTCGAATGGTCTCCCATAACTCGCGATACAGCAGAGGAGGCTGCAGCTCTGATTCCAAAATGCTTCGATTTTTTCCTATGAGTTCCGGCAGCGAGTAGCCGGTGACCGCCTCGAAGGCGGGATTCACAAATTCGATGATGCCTTCGCCGTTGGTGACCAGAATTGTGTCGGCAGAGTGCTCTACCGCACAAGAAAGTTTGCGCAGGGATTGTTCTGCGGCTTGCCGCTGCTGCTGGGTGGTGTGCAAATTGAGGGCGCAACGGATCGTCCGCACCAGATTGGCTCCGTTGAGCTGCGATCGCTCCATGCAGTCATAGGCCCCGGCCTGGATGATCTCAGCGATTCCTTTCTCATCCACTTGTTCGGTCAACATGATGAAAGGCGTGGCGCCCCGGGTGTGCAAAAACTCGCTCAGCAGCCTGGTGGCGCCGGCATGCTGGGTCTCGTGTTCAAATAAAATCAGACCGTAGTCCTGACGCCGCAGCATGATCTTGGCTTCTTCCAAAGAAATTGCGTGATTAAGTTCCGCAGCGAGCACGCCACGATGGCGCTCGAGGATTTCGCGGATGAGAAAAAAATCCTCCTCCTGATTTCCAACCAGCAAGACCCGCAGCAGGGAGGGTCCGAGTTTGGCTACGGCTGACATGATGGCAGGGCTCGCACTCCTTGCTTTCACATCGGAACATTACCCTTCTGGCGTCGGTGGGGAAGGAGCCAGACAACCATTGAAGTCGGAAAGGAATCCCAATATGGAGAAATTTCCGTTCTGGGATTGAATGACTTACATTCGTTTCAAAAAGGGGAGGTATTGCGCCAATTCCTCCTAACCATTCTTGAGTTGTTAACCAACTCTGGCCTCGAACGTCTAACTTCCAAACGCCGGGTGTCAGCGGCAACTCCTGGTTCGGATGCAAGTGGTTCGATGAAACTGGGAACACCTGCATAGGTTCCCGCGTATCTGAAATAGAGAAGCGCGTGGGCATGCGTGCAAGCCTGACGTGATTGGAGGATTTATGCAGTCCCAGCAGAGCGTAAGCGAAGTAAAGGTCATCCCCAATAACGGTACCGGACACGTGGAAGAGGTGGTGCGGCAGGCTCACGAAGAGCTGCGCCAACTCCTGCAAAAACGCTCCGAAGTAATGCGCCGGATTGGCACGATTAAACAGACGATCGCCGGCCTGGCTAACTTGTTTGGCGAGGATGTATTGAGCGATGAACTGCTGGAAATGGTGGACCGCAAGAGCAGCGGGCGCCAGCCGGGCTTTACCAAAGCCTGCCGCATGATTCTGATGGATGCTAATCGCGCACTGAGTGCGCGCGACGTATGTGAGCGGATTCGGCAAAAATCGCCGGCCATGATGGCCCGGCATAAGGATCCAATGGCGTCGGTTACCACGGTGCTCAATCGCTTGGTCGCGTATGGTGAGGCGAAAGCGGTAGCGCTCGAGAATGGCCGCCGTGCCTGGCAGTGGGTTGCGGACTCGAAGGCTGAGATGCGGCCGGAGTTGTTCGTGCAAGCCCGTCAGTGATTGAGCTGATTTGAGGCAGACTGCGGCTGCATGTGTTACCCATCAGGTCGGGCGTGCGGTTCAGCGCGATCTCGTCCGCCGAAAGTGTTCGTCCATTCCTACCTCTTGTAAGATTCCGGTAGCTCCCAGTTTCTCAGTACTTTGGTAACTCGATCCTAAAGTGCACCAGCGATATCCTAGGCATTAACCTGCCCCAGGGTTTTAGTCCATGCAGCTTCCGGTTGGAGGTTGTGCGGCGTCTGGGATGAGGTATGGAATAATGCCTACGAAAATCGGCCACTTCGAAATCCTGAGTGAACTGTCTAAGTCCGCAACTGGCGCAGTCTACAAGGCGAACGATCCGCAAACCAGCCAAACTGTCGCCTTGAAAGCCATTCAACTATCTGCCTTTGGCGAACGCGCCGCCGAATTGGAGAAGTGTCTGATGGAAGAGGCCGAGATCATCAAGGTCTTGAGCCATTCAAATATCACACCAGTTTATGGCGCGGGAGAAATGGATGGCCAGTTTTGCGCGGCCATGGAATATATACAAGGCAATAGCATTGCCACCATGTTGGAGCGCAAAGAAGGATTTTCCATCTGGGATCTTCTCGACATCGGAAGACAAGTCTGCGGCGGCCTCGATCACGCTCATTCCCATAATGCGTTTCACTTCAGCCTGGAGCCGGCCAAGATTATGTGCGGCTGGGATGGGACGGTCAGAATTCTCGGCTATGGCGTCTCGAGTGTGGGCAAATTTGCCGGTCAAATGCAGGGCGTTCCGTCCATCCTCCATTACATGTCTCCCGAGCAGGTTCGCGGCGAAGATATTGATGCGCGCTCGAATCTATTCAGTCTGGGCGCCATATTTTACGAGATGGTGAGCGACCATAAGGCCTTCGAGGGAGAAGATGCTGAATCTCTGAGCCGCTCCATTCTCGAGGAGACACCAGCTCCTCCGACGGCGATCAATCCTAAAGTGCATCCGCTGCTCAACGATCTAATCATGAAGGCGCTGGCGAAGGATCCAGCGCAACGCTACCAGAGCGGAAAAGAGATGCTCGACGATCTGGAGAAATGCAAAGAATCGAAACCGCAGGCAGCGAAGCAGCCGGCACCAGCCCCGAAAGGGGTGGCGATTCCCGACGCGGTGAAAGCTGCCACTCAGGCGAAATTTGCCGGGGCCTCGGCGTCCCGTCCGCTTGCCGGCGCAAAACCGGTTGCCCCAGGGCCGGTTCAGAAACCAGCAGTTCAAAACCAAACAGTGCAGAAGCCCGTGGTTCCAGTGAAAGCGACGGCAGCGGCGGCGTCGGCCGGGAGCCGAGTCGCCACGCCATCGGCGCCGAAGGTTCAACCTTCGAATCTGTCGGCCAGTCCAGCTTCGAAAACGAAGATCGACGCGCCGCGTTCCGCCTCGATGTCTTCTGCGGGTGTTGACGAGCCGGCTCAAGCCGAGGCGCCAAGAATCGTGGTGGATCCCATGATGGCTGAGGGTGCTCCCTCGCAAGGCGGCGGTGGCGCAATCAGTTTCTCCGAGATGACCGAATTGCCTCCGCTCAAGGAGGTTTACATTCCGCCCCCGCCGCCTCCTGCATTTGAGCGTCAGGCTTCGCATGCGCCCGGCCTCACCACGTATGAGGATGAACCAGAGAAGCCGAAGGTGCAGCCTCGGGAAGTTGCCGAGAAGGCGATTAAGGAAATCAAGAACGTTCCACCGCGCCTGATGGTCTATTCCATCGCCGGCGCCGCAGTTGTGATTTTGATCATCGCCATTGCTCTGGTCCTGCACGTCAACAGTTTGAATAGCGATGGCGATTCCCCCCGGTCGACTACCGCCGAGGCGACTCAGCCCGCGCCGAGCCAGCCCGCGGTTCAGAATCAGCCAGTGCAATCACAGCCGACGCAACCGGCTCCAACAGTCCAAGAGCCAGTGGCAGAGCCAGCCGCCCCCGAGGCGGAGGCGGAACGGAGAGGCAATTCCAGGGCAGCCGTAGCTGCCAGAGGCAGGAACTCCAAAAAGAGATCAGCCCCAGCGCCGGCGCCGGTTCTCGCGCCAGGACAGATGGCGATCGATTCCACGCCCCCGGGTGTTCAAGTGCAAGTGGATGGAAGGACCGATCCTTCTTGGGTTACACCGTTCACACTCTCTGGCTTAGCCGCGGGGCGGCATTCGATTACCTTCAGCAAAGCGGGTTATTCCAGCGATACCCGCGCGGTGGATGTGGTTTCCGGCAGCAAGTCTTTTGTCGTGACTCATCTTGCGCAATTGGTGGCGACGCTGGCCGTTTCAAGTACGCCCGCCGGAGCCAACATTTACGTGGATGGCAAGAACATGGTCAAGCTCACTCCCGCGCAGGTTTCCGTGGATAAGGGCCAGCACGTGGTTCTGGTGCGCAAAGCCGGTTTCATCGACGAGACCACGAATGCTCAGTTCATGCTGGGCCAAACCGTCAGCTTCTCGCCAACCTTGCGCCCTCTCGGCAACGTCGATGACATCAGGACTGTTGGGAAAATGAAGAAGCTGTTCGGCGGCAAAGAAGCCCAGGGCATGGGCACGGTGAGCGTCAGGACTCAACCGAAGGGAGCCCAGGTTGCCGTGAACCAGCATATGCTGGATAAAGAGTCTCCCGTGGAATTCATTCTCGATCCCGGCAACTACATGGTTGACATCACGATGACGGGTTACGCTCCGATCCACAAAGTCATCACGGTCGATAGAGGCGGCAAAGCCGTCATCGACGAGGTGATGCAGCACGAGTAAGGGCGAAAGCGGCAGTTTTCCAGCAGAATAAAAGGAGATGCGTCCTCGACATTTCCTCTGCCTATTCACATTCATTTAACACTCCCGCAACTGCTTTGAAACATCCCCGCGCTTCACAACCGGCTGTCAACCAAGACCAGAGAGAAGAGCGCACCACTCCCATTCATCATCTGGTGCGCTTCCAGATTCTGGACCGCCGTAGCTTCGATGTCTCCACGTATTGGACGAGGGGCCAGTTGAAATTCTTTGGCCCTCCGGTACCTCCCGAGCCGGGCGAAGCAGGATGGAAAGATACTGTGCGCGCGGATCCGGCGATGGTAACCCGCATTATTGTTCGGTTTGAAGGATACTCTGGCCGCTACTCTGGCATTGTCACACCCTGGAACACGAAGACAACGAAATGATGAGGCCGTATGACGTAATCGCGAAGCCATGACCGTGCCACTGCGAGGGTTTGGTCAGGCAGCTGCCGCTAGTGTGAGATTGGCGGTGACAGTTTTTACGGTGCAGTGCAATCGGCGGTTTAGCGCGGCAGTTTGAAGTTCACCGTGATTTGGGTTTGAATGTCAACCGGCTCGCCATTCAGCAGATACGGCTTATATTTCCATTGCTTTACGGCATCGACCGCGGCCTGCGCCAGCAGCGGCTCTCCGCTAAGAATCTTCACGGCTGAGATGGTACCTTTCTTGGAGAGGTTTGCCATCAACTGAACCGTGCCTTCAATGTGCATTTGGACCGCGCTTCGAGGATAGTTTGGCTGCACTTCCTTCACCAGCAATCCTCGCGACACTCCTTGCGAGACCATCAGTCTTTGCAGCACTGGAGTCGGAGTATTACTGGGCGCCATGAGATTCGGAAGAGCTTCCAGGTTGCCTGCGGAAGCGATATCGGTGACGCTCGGGGCAGGCGTATCGACTGCGATCGGCTTCGCGGCTGCTTTGGCGTGATCGTTCTTGATCACCATGGGCTGCGAAGCTGGCTCTGCCACCGGAAGCTTGCTTTCCACGACCGTGGAAGCCGAAGTCTTGGGCGATTCTGATTTCGCGGACTCCGGTTCGGCAGCGACTTTACTGGAATGCGCCGCTGCTTTCGGGGCAGTCGCGGGAGTACGAGCCTCGGGGACAGAAGTTGTGGTCGGCGCCGGGCTCGGGGTTAGCTGTGGGGCCGGAATTATCGCGGGTTGCGTTGCCGTGCTCGCCGCAGCGCTCTGGGATTGTTTCGAGCGCCCCAATTGCGTCCATGCAACGTAGCTAGCCGCCGCGATCAACACAACTGCAACTGCGGCGAATATTGCCTTGTTACCGCCCTTGTGTACCGGTTCGTCGCCGGCGCTGACTGCTGCGCCAAATGTTAACGCAGCGGGCGAGGAAGCCTCAGCGATCGATGAATCCTTGTGGTTCAGGTCCGCACTCGTCGAATGGGTTGCAGGTTCGACGACGATTGAAGATGGTTGTTCGTTGACGGGAGCGCTGGGCTTCGATTCGCGCGCCGGTGCAGGAGCGCTTGCGGCAGAACTGGTTGAGCGGTGGGGCGCACTGATCGCAGGTGAAGAAACTGCCGCGGAAGACTGTGTCGAAGGGCTGACTGCTTGCGAAACGATATGGCTACTGGTGCTCTCGGGAGGTCTCGCACTCGTGGCAGCGATCTCGACCGGAGCGGAGGTCATCACGCTCGGCTGCGCGGCTTTGTGAACTGGAATGGCCGCCGCTGGGGCCGTTGGTGGCGCGACACGGGGTGCGGGTCGAGTATTGACTACGCCAGGAAATGCGGGTTGAGCCGGCCTCTTCGGTGGTTCTGGCGCAGCGGCTGTGGAGTTCGTGATTGAAGTGCCCGCCGGGCTCGCAGGCTTTCCGGTTTCATTCTTGCGCAGCAGTCCACGGGCCACTCGCAGCGTGCCCTTCGCCTGTTCCACGTTGATTGGCTTGGTGAGAACAAGGTTGGCGCCAATCCGAAATGCTTTCGCAACTCCCACCTGGCCTTCCACGACTGCAACCGCCAGGGATGCCTGGTTGATGGGCGAACTGCGAGCGCTTTTGAACAGCAGCGTGGCGTTCTGCTCGTTACCGCAATCCACCACGATGGCGTCGAAGTGCTCCCCCATCAATTTCTTAACCGCGGCGAAGGGTTCGGTGCAGGGGATGACCGCAAAGTCCAGTTCGGTCAGAACCTGCGTCACGGTACGAGCGGTCTTTTCATCAGGGCAGAATAAGAGTGCTTGGTAACTCATATTAGAGTCATCGTAGGTACACCCGTAAGGAGCATCAAGTTACGGTAGTAATTCCACGCGGGCGCACTTGCCTTGCCAGACTGGGCTTTTGGCGGCTCATAGCGGAGGTCGGAGATTCGCTCAGGCGCCGCGGGATACAATGCCGGATCATGCGTATCCCCTTCTGGCTCAAGGTGCTATGGACGGTGTGGGTGATGGTGTGGGCGCCGGTCTATTGGCGGCAGTATGGTTTGCAGAATTTTCTATTCTTCTGCGACATTGGCAATCTCTTCATTGCGCTTGGGCTCTGGCTTGAGAGCTCGCTGATATTTTCGTGGCAGTCCTGTGGACTGTTGTTTTTTCAATCTCTATTCACCGTAGACCTAACTGTTGCTCTTTTAAGCGGAAGACACTTGACCGGCGGAACGGAGTACATGTTCGATGCTCATATTCCGCTATGGATTCGACTGCTCAGCTTGTTTCACGTTGTGACGCCGCCATTGCTTCTGTGGGCGATTTGGCGTCTGGGCTACGATGTGCGGGGATGGAAGTTGCAGACTCTGACCACGTGGATCGTGCTGCCAATTAATTATTTGTGGCGGCCGCAGTACGATGTGAACTGGGCTCGCGGGCTGTTCTTTCATGAACAGCATTTGGTGCCCGGATTCTTATACCTGTTGGGATATCTGACAATCGTTCCTGCGGTTATTTACTTTCCGACACACCGTTTTCTACTGTGGCTGACGCGACGGTGGCACACCGAATCCTAATCGTCTTTCCTCGAATTTCCTGAATCGCGATTCTGGCTGCGCACTGTCGATTCTGACTGCGCGAGATCAGTCGATCGCTGGGCGGACGAATCATCGGGATCAGCGGCCGCCGCCGCCGGCTGCTTGCCCGGCTGGAAATTGGCAAGTTGTATCGCCGCAGCCTTGCTCTGGTTTGAATCTTTCTTCGAGGGATCGCCGCTCAAATAAAGAGTTTGAGATGGAGATGCCATGTTGGTTCCGGAGTCCTCGACAAACTTCATGATCCGCAGCAACAAGTCCTCCCGGACCGCGGCAAATTCGTTGAAATCCTGGGTTAAGACATAAGAGAGAAGCTCCACGTTAAGGGAGCTGGACGCCAACTCCGTGAGCCGCACGCGAACCGTCTTGCTTTCTACTTTGGGATGGCTCTCCAACACGCCGCGGATTTCGGAAACCACGTAGCGCACATGGTTCGCCGAAGTGTCCGAGTGCAGGCCCAGGACCGTTTTAAAAAGTATTTTGTCGCGGCGGCTGAGGTTCTCAACATTGATGGTCGCAACCGTTCCGTTAGGGATCGCGAGCAGAGTCCGCTCTTCCGTTCGTACGCGAGTGGAGCGCAGGCCAATATCTTCGACGGTGCCGGTGCGATCGCCGAAGCGGCAAACGTCGCCCACGCGAATCACTTCGTCGCCCAGTACTGAAACGCCGCCGAATAGATTTGCGATGGTCTGTTGTGCGCCGAAGCCGATGGCCAAGCCTCCAATGCCCAGTCCGGCCAGAGCGGTGCTCATGTTGAAGCCTAAAATGCCGAGAATGGAAAATATCGCCATCACGAAGACGAGCGCCTTGACGATGCGCTCGCCGAGCAGCATGAGCGACCCGGTACCCCCGTGTCCGCGAGCCAGAGCACGACTGCGAACGCGATGCAGGAACCATCGAATTACGCGCCACAAAATCCAGTTCGCGCCGATTATGACTGCGACTGCCGTGACCTGTACGTAGTAATGGCGCTGCAGCAATGGCATCCCCAGATAGCCCGCCAAAATGCGGTGAATCAGCGTGCCGGCAAGCAGCCATGCCGGAGCGGAAACCGATCGCCACTGCACCAACTCCGGCTGCCCATGTCTGCGCGCCCACCAGCGCAAGGGAATCTGCAGCACCACCAACAGAAGCCATCCCACCACGGCCGCGATGGGAATCAACAGAATCAGAGCGAACCATTGCCATAGCGCCATTCCGGCGAACTCATGTTTCACCACCCATCGGGGCAGCCAGCTTTCTACCTGCCGCGCTTCGACCTGATCGTAAAGTTCCGGAACTTTGGTCAAAGTGTCGGAGGCGATCAGCCAGATTTTCCCGGCACTGGGGTCGGTGACGCGCACCAGTTCAAGCTTCGCCTCGACATCGCCCGATGACATCGTTCCCAACTGTTGTTGGTTTTGCGGAACTCCTTCCTGTGGCGTGCCTTCGGGTTGAGTGCTCACATGCTTCAGGCTGCCGGCAAAGGCGCTGTCCATCACCAGTTTGAGCTTCTGCGCCAAGGCCTCGCCTTCGGTCTGGCGCCGCGCGGGGCTCATTTGCAGATACTGAGCGGCAATGGCGTAGTTGCCCGACTGAGCGGCTTCGAGAAATCCAAAGGCCGTTCCGTAAGGGGTGTCCCGGCCCAGCGAATCGGTTGATGCTTTAGACGTGGTGCTGGTGGGCGCGTTGGATTGCAAAAGTTGGCCTAAAGCGCCCTGTGCTCCGGCCGGCACACAGAGCACCAGGCTGATAACAAAAAAATAAATCGCTTTAAAGAATCTGCGCATGGTTTGTTCCGCGCAAAGATTGGCGCGGGCATGAGGCCTTAGATGAAAGATTATTGTAGCGGAACTGTCTGGATATCCATGCGAGCACGAACTCGCGAGCACTAATATCCGAAAACAACGGTCGCGAGATTATCCGCGCTTGGGGCGGAATATGTGGGTGCTGGTGCCATAGAAGACTTCAGCCGACTCCATCACGGTTTCCGAAAGCGTGGGATGCGGGTGGATGGTCATGGCTATATCGCTCGCCAGAGCGGCCATTTCGACGGCCAAGACGCCTTCGGCGATCAGTTCGCCGGCGCCGGCGCCCACGATGCCTACGCCCAAAACGCGCTCGGTCTGCGGGTCGATGATCAGCTTGGTCATGCCTTCCGGACGGTCCAGCGTGACGGCGCGTCCAGAGGCGGCCCAGGGAAACTTCGCAACTTTGATTTCGCGCTCTTCTTTTTCCGCCTGAGTTTCGGTGAGACCGTACCACGCCACTTCAGGGTCAGTGAATACGACCGCAGGAATCGCATTCGGTTCGAAGGCGACCTTGTGTCCGGCGATGGCTTCGGCCGCGACTCGACCTTCATGGGAAGCTTTGTGCGCCAGCATGGGTTCGCCGACCACGTCACCGATGGCGTAGATCGATGCATCGGCGGTTTGCAGTTGCTTATTCACTTCAATGAACCCTCGCGCTCCGACCTTCACTTGCGTCTTCTCGATTCCGGGGATTTCTGAATTTGGCTTGCGCCCAACCGAAACCAGAACGCGGTCAAAGAGGTTTTCGCGGTTGTCGTCTTTTACTGTGGAGCCTTCAAAAATTGCGCGAATTCCGGAGCCCTCTGCTTTCAGGGACGCCACGGTGGTATTCAGAAGAATCGAGTGGAACATCCTTTCCAGGCGCTTGTGTAAAGGGAGAACCAGATCGCGATCCGCGCCGGGGAGCAGGCCGGAAAGCATTTCAACCACGGTGACGTGCGTGCCCAGCGCCGCGTACACAGAACCAAGCTCAAGGCCGATGTAGCCGCCGCCAACCACCAGCAGGCTGCCGGGAATATCTTCGAGATCGAGCGCGGCGGTGGAATCCATCAGGCGCGGAGAGTCAAGCTTGAATGCTGGAATGATGGCGGGGCGCGAGCCAGTGGCAAGAATGATGCGATCAAAAGTCAGAACGGTTTCAGTGGAATCCGCTTTGCTGATCCGCAGCGTGGTGGAATTCTCGAATGCCGCGCGGCCTCGGATGTATTCCACGTGCCGCTGTTTCGAAAGTTGTCCGAGCCCGCCGGTAAGTTTTTTTATGACGGTATCTTTCCATGTTCGCAGACGCGCCAGATCGATCTTGGGCTGAGGAAATTCGATGCCCCAGTTTTTGGCTTGCTGCGATTCTTCAAGCAGTTTGGCGACGTGCAGCAGCGCCTTCGAGGGAATGCAGCCGCGATATAAACACACGCCCCCGGGGTTTGCCTCAGGATCGATGAGGGTAACCTTCATGCCGAGGTCGACGGCGAGGAAGGCGGCGGCATAACCACCTGGCCCGCCGCCAACTACTGCGACGTTCAGCTTTTCTTCGCCGGCCTGGTCTGAGGTTTGGTTAAGAGCTTCGTTCATGGAATGTCTTTAGGGGTGTGCCTACGTGCCGCGGCTATCCTTGAACCGAAAGTAAGAAAGGTTGTTCGAAGGCCTCCGCGACCCAGCGCAGAAAGCGCGCGGCGTCCGCGCCATCGATGAGGCGATGATCGTAGGATAGCGAGAGCGGCAGGACCAGCCGCGGTTCGAACTTTCCGTCGATCCATTCCGGTTCCATGCGGGAACGCGAGAGCCCGAGAATCGCGACTTCGGGATGATTGACGATCGGAGTGAACGCCGTGCCGCCGATGCCGCCGAGGTTGGTGATAGTAAAGGTCCCGCCTTCCATGTCGGCAAGCGTGATTTTCTTTTCGCGCGCTTTCTGCGATAGCTGGGACAACTCGACGGCGAGCTCGACGATATTCTTCTTATCGACGTCGCGGATCACCGGAACCAGGAGGCCGCGATCGGTATCGGCCGCGACTCCGATGTTGATGTACTGCTTGTAGATGATCTCGTCTTTCTCCATATTGATGGTGGCGTTGAATTGCGGAAACACTTTCAATGCGGCGGCGCAGACTTTGAGCGCGATGGCGGTCACGGTCATCTTGCCGCCGGCCTGTTCGGCTTTCGGCGCAAAGCGTGCGCGCAACTGCTCCAGTTCGGTGATGTCAGCGCGATCATGCTGAGTCACGTGCGGAATTGTATTCCAGGATTCCGCGAGATGCTCCGCCGTCTTGCGGCGAACCCCGCGCATGGAAACACGCTCGATTTTTCCCCACTTCGCGAAGTCCGGCAGCTTGGGCGCGACGAAATGTCCGGCACGCGGTGGCGCTTGCGCCGCAGAAGTGGCGGAGCTGAGGGCGGCCTTGGCATGGGCTTTCACGTCATCTTCGCTGATGCGTCCGCCGGGTCCTGTACCTTTCACCTCGTAGATGTCGACGCCGATTTCGCGGGCGAGCCGGCGAGTGTGCGGGGCCGCGGGAATGGCTTCGCGATGGTCGGTTCCCGCGACCTTGCCCAGTTGCGCGGGCATCGAGAATGCGGCTGGTCGTGGCTGAGGCTGGTCGGGAGGCAGCGCCTGTTCTTCGGTTTTGCCTTCGGCGCGAATCGCGGCCTGAAACGCGAGGCGCGCCCCGTGCTGGCCGGAGACATGCTCCACCGGTTTGCTTGCCTGGCGAACGGTTTCTGCAGACGATACGGGCGCGCCCTGCAGGGTAAAAATCACCTGCCCGACTTTAATTTTTTCGCCCTCTTTAACCTTCACTTCTTTCACCACGCCGCTCACGGTGGAGGGAACTTCTACCACCGCCTTATCGGTCTCGAGCTCCATGACTGGCTGGCCTTCCGAAACCTTTGCTCCCGGCGCGATCATCAGGCGCACCAGATCGCCTTCCGAAATATTCTCTCCGAGTTCCTGCAGTCGGAATTCGCTGGCCGCCGGAGCGTCGGTAGCTCGGGTTCGCTGGGGCGCAGTGCGGGATTCGGACGAGGCCGGCTCAGACGAAGCCTGCGGTGGTGAGGGCTGGGGCTTGGCTGCTGCAGCGGTTGCGCCGGTTTCAGCCGGCGGCGAGGTTGAGCTTTTCGGCGCTGCGGCAGCCTTGCGCGGCGGTTCGGCGGCGGCTGCCGAACCATTGTTATCCGCCGTAAAGACAACCTGGCCGACCTTGATCTTGTCGCCTTCTTTGACCATCACTTCCTTGATGGTTCCGCTCACGGACGAAGGAACTTCCACGACGGCTTTATCGGTCTCAAGCTCCATCACCGCCTGGCCTTCGGTCACAGTGGCGCCGGGAGCTACCATAAGGCGCACCAGATCGCCCTGTTCAATGTTCTCGCCGAGTACGGGGAGTTTAAATTCGATCACTGATCCCATTCCTTATTGTCGAATGCATTCGCGCCCGACCGCCTAGCTCGTGGCCGGATTTAATTTTTCCGCATCAATCCCAAGGTCACGGATTGCCTGTTTTACCACGTCGAGGCCGACTTTCTTTTCCCGAGCCAGCACGCCTAGAGTGGCCAGCACAATGTGCTTGGCGTCGACTTCGAAGAAGTCGCGCAGTGCGGCCCGGCTCTCACTGCGGCCAAAGCCGTCGGTTCCGAGAGAGACTAATTGTCCTGGCACCCACTTTGCCAAAGACTCCGGCAAGACCTTCATGTAATCAGATGCGGCGATGAACGGTCCGGGCGCATCTTTCAACGTCTGCGTCACAAAAGGAGTTTTCGCGGATTCGCCGGGATGCAGCATATTCCAGCGTTCACAATCGTTGGCGTTGCGATAGAGTTCCTTGTAGCTGGTAACGCTCCACACATCCGCGGCCACGCCGTATTTTTCCTTCAGAATCGTCTGCGCTTTGAGCACCTCGTACATGATGGTTCCGCTACCCAGCAATTGTGCCCGCAGTTTCGCATCCGATGCGTCCGAGACGTTGAAACGATACAGGCCTCGCAGTATGCCTTCGCGCACGTTTCCGGCTTTCGGCATTTCGGGCATGGGAAGCGGCTCGTTGGTGACTGTGAGGTAGTAAAAAATCGATTCCTGGTCGACATACATGCGCTTGATGCCGTCCTGAATAATGACGGCAATTTCATAGGCGAAAGCCGGATCATAGGCCATCAGGTTGGGAACTGGCAGCGCCAGCACATGACTGTGGCCATCCTGATGCTGCAGGCCTTCGCCGGCCAGCGTGGTTCGCCCCGCGGTGCCGCCCACGAGAAATCCGCGGCAGCGCATGTCGGCCGCGGCCCAGATCAAATCGCCGATGCGCTGGAAACCGAACATGGAGTAATAAATAAAGAAGGGAATGGTGTTGATGCCGTGGTTGGCGTAGGCCGTGCCCGCCGCGATGAACGAACACATCGAACCAGCCTCGGTAATTCCTTCTTCCAGAATCTGCCCGTTCTTCACTTCTTTGTAATAAAGAAGCGTGTCCATATCGACCGGCTCATAAAGCTGTCCCACGCTCGAGTAGATGCCGACCTGCCGGAACAAAGCCTCCATGCCGAAGGTGCGAGCTTCGTCCGGAATGATGGGCACAATCAGTTTTCCGACCTCGGGATCGCGGAGGAGCTTTCCCAGCAGCCGCACGAAAACCATGGTGGTCGAGGCTTCACGTCCATCGGTTCCTTTATAGAATTCTTCAAAGTGCGCCTCCGGTACAGGCTTCAGCGGCGTAGCCTGCACCTTGCGCTGCGGCATGTATCCGCCGAGCTGTTGGCGCCGCGCCTGCATGTACTTGATCTCAGCGCTGTCATCCGAGGGCCGGTAGAAAGGCGCATTGTGCAGTTCGTCATCCGGAATCGGAATTCCGAAGCGTGAACGGAACAATTCCAATTCGTCTTCGTTCAGCTTCTTTTGCTGGTGGGTGATGTTCTTGCCTTCGCCGGCCTCTCCAAGTCCGTAGCCCTTAATGGTTTTGGCAAGGATGATGGTCGGAGAGCCGGTATGATCCACGGCGGCCCGATAGGCGGCGTGAACTTTGATGGGATCGTGGCCACCCAGCCGCATACGAGCCAGTTGCTCATCGGAAAGGTGCTCAACCATTTTCAGAAGCCGGGGATCTGTGCCGAAGAGATTTTGGCGGAAGTAGGCTCCGCTCTCGACAAAATATTTCTGATATTGCCCGTCGCTCACTTCTCCCAGGCGCCTGACCAGCAGGCCGTCGCGGTCATTGCGGATCAAACTATCCCAATCCGATCCCCAAATAACTTTAATGACGTTCCAGCCCGCGCCGCGGAAGATGGCCTCGAGTTCCTGAATAATTTTTCCGTTGCCGCGTACTGGCCCATCCAGGCGCTGCAGGTTGCAGTTCACGACGAAAATCAAGTTGTCGAGATTTTCTCGTGAAGCGAGGGTGATGGATCCTAGAGATTCCGGTTCGTCCATTTCCCCGTCGCCCAGAAAAGCCCAAACCTTGCCGCCGGTGGATTGTTTCAGCCCGCGATTTTCCAGGTATCGAATGAAGCGCGCGTGGTAGATCGCCTGGATGGGGCCCAGACCCATCGAAACCGTGGGAAACTCCCAGAAATTCGGCATCAGCCAGGGATGCGGATAGGAACTCAATCCGCCGCCTGGTTTCAGCTCGCGCCGAAAATTTTCCAGTTTCTCTCGTGGAATGCGGCCCTCAAGATAGGCGCGGGCATAAATTCCAGGGGCGGCGTGTCCCTGAAAATAAACGAAGTCACGGTCACCGCTCTCGGTTTTCGTTTGGAAAAAATGGTTGAAAGCGACTTCATATAACGTCGCCGCTGAAGCGAAAGTAGAGATATGTCCGCCAATGCCCTCTTGAATTTTGTTGGCGCGAACCACCATGGCGAGAGCATTCCAGCGCACCAGGCTCTTGATGCGGCGTTCCATCTCCTGGCTACCGGGGAACGGTGCTTGCTGCGGAAATGGAATGGTGTTCTGGTAGGGGGTGGTAGCCGAAAACGGAAGATTCACGCCTGCGGCGCTGCGAGCGTGCAGCGCTAACTGCTGCAGCAGGCGTCCCGCGCGAACCGGTCCACCCTGCGAGAGCACATAGTCCAGCGAGTCGACCCACTCCCGTGTTTCCAATACCTCTTGACCGTCAGTTTCAGTCTGAGCCACGTCTGGTATCTCCGTTGATTGATGCGGAACACTCCATGATATTCAATTGCGCAGAATTTTGCTGGACGAAGGTCGATGTCCAAACGTTCTACAATGCTAAAGTTCCAGTTTGAACGGGACTTTGTTCACCGGACTTTACGTGCGGAAGCTTCTGAGAGGCTCTTAATGTTGCGGGTAGCGCTGCTCGTCCTGGTGGTTGTAATTATTGTGTTGCTGGTTCCGCGTCTGATTTCAGGTCCTCGGCCGATAACTCCCGGTGTCGGCAGCGCTGCCCCCGATTTCACACTACCCTCGCAGGAAGGGAGCTCCGTCAGCTTGAAGGACTATCGCGGCAGTTGGGTCGTCCTATATTTCTACCCCAAGGATCAGACTCCCGGCTGCACGCGCGAAGCGCGCAATTTTCAGCTTGATCTAACCAAGTACGCGGAACACCATGCAGTTGTTCTTGGAGTAAGCGTCGATAGTATCGACTCGCACAAAAAATTCTGCACAAAAGAAGGACTGAACTTCAAATTGTTATCCGATGGCGGCGGCAAGGTGAGTGATGCTTACGGCTCGCTGACCAACTTTAGGGTCTTCAAAATCGCCGATCGTCACACATTCCTCATCGATCCCGACGGAAAAGTGGTCAAAGCATATGCCAGTGTTGATCCCGCGCGGCATAGCGCAGAAGTTCTAGCGGCGCTCGACCAGCTGCAAAAACCACAATCGCGTGAGGTTAAACTAATTCCATGAGCACTGCGGTACGGCAACCGGAAGTGCGCGAGCCTTTTCAGAAGGGCAAGGACTACCGCTTCCCGCCCGGCTTTCAGCGCAACCTGCTGTGGTTCGCACTGCGGAAATTCCGGCCGGCCAACCCCATCTTTCTTTTCCAGCATCTGGCCGATACGTACGGCGATATCGCGCATTACAAGCTCGGGCATCACCACATTGTTTTCCTGAATCATCCGGATTACATCCGCGAAGTTTTAGTGGTGCAAAACGACAACTTCATCAAGGAGCGCACGGTGCAGCGCACCAAGATGCTGCTTGGGGAAGGCATGATTACAAGCGAGGGGGCGCAACATCGTGCGCAGCGCCTGGCGGCGCAACCCGCGTTTCACCGGCAACGTATTTCTGATTATGCCCATGTCATCGTGGAAGAGGCCGCGAGAACGCGCGATTCATGGCAACCGGGCGAAGATCGCGATATAGCCGTGGACATGATGCACCTAACGCTGAATGTGGTGGCACGAACTTTGTTTGCCACGGATTTGCGCGAGGAAGTTTACGAACTGGCGGCGGCCATCAATCGCATCATGGGGCTTTACAATTTTTTGATTATGCTGCCGGCGGCGGAATGGCTGGTGCACCTGCGTCCGCCTGGACTGGCTGCCTTTGTGCGGGCAAGGAATCGAATCGACAGAGTCGTCTATCGCATGATCGACGCGCATCGCCAGGGCGGAGTCGATCGCGGAAGTTTATTGGATCTAATGCTCGGGGCATCGCCAGGCAATGATGCTGACTCACGCGAGGCGCTGCGGGATCAGGTGATCACAATCTTTCTGGCCGGCTATGAGACCGTGGCGAACGCGCTGTCGTGGACGTGGTACCTGCTCTCGCAGAATCCGGATTGCGAACTCAAGTTCCATCACGAAGTGGGTACTATTCTGAAGGGTGCGCCGCCGACGATGGAGGATGTCCCTCGCTTGCGCTACACCGAACAAGTGATGGCGGAATCTCTTCGTCTTTACCCGCCGGCCTGGGCCATGGGCCGTTATGCGCGCGACGATTTTGCATTAGGCGAGTTCTTTCTGCCCGCGCGAACGACGGTATTGATCAGCCAATTTATTACGCATCGCGACGCCCGCTATTTTCCAGATCCGCTTCGCTTCGATCCCGGGCGATTTTCCGCGGAAAGAAAAGCGCAGCGAACAAAATTTACGTATTTTCCATTTGGCGCCGGCGCGCGCCAGTGCATCGGCGAATCGTTTGCCTGGATGGAAGGGGCGCTGATTCTCGCCACTCTGGCGCAGAAATGGAAGTTAAGATTGGTGCCGGGGCATCGGGTCGAACCGCAGCCGCTCATCACACTGAGGCCGAAATACGGAATGCGTATGCAGGTTGTGCCTAAAACCGTTGTTGGAAACACGCAAGTCGCAGACTCTTCAGGGGGCTAAATTATTTATAAGAGCTGGCGGGCAGCAAAAGCTGGATGCCAAAATATCCGAGAAAATAGGATTGGTCGCTGCGGGCGCGCTCAACGCTGCGTCCAGCCATGAAAAGCAGAATCACCGGCTTATGCAGTTTGTAGCGCCCGCCCACGTCGATGGTGGGGATATTTTCGGATGGATGGAAGGTGCCTTGATTGTAAAATTCCAAGTCTCCTTCCAACTTGGATGTGAAATCGCGACCGATCACGAGCCCGGTCAGCCAGCCGTTCGGCCCTTTGTGGGCGGCCTCGTAGCCGATTTCAAAATCAACATCGACCGGCCCGATCTTTTTGGTGAATTCAAAGGGCAATAGGAAAATTTGGCTCGCGGATGTAATGCCGCGCCGTACTGCGTCGCCGGGATTATTCAGAAACAATTGCGGAAACGTCGAGATCGCAAGATGGCCTTCGCCCGCATCGTAGAATCGCCATTTAACCCCTGGATTCGATTGCCCCAAGCCATACTTCACGGGAGAGAAAGGATTCTGCACTCTCAACCACGCGTTCTCGTAAGTCAGTTGGATGCGGGAACCGACTCCGAAATTAATATCGACATCCGGCGTATGAGAAACGGATTGGCCCTGATAGTAGAAGGGCATATATCCGAAATTGATTTCCCAGTTGCGATTGCCGGGCGTGCCGGGATCATTGGTGTAGTATGGCGGACCGCCTTGAGCAAACGCGGGCTTGGCGACCACGTGGGCGAAAAGGAGAAAAAGGAAAACGAGCGTTTCTTTTTTGATCCCGATGGATCGGTTTTGGATCACAGATCATTCTAAACAAACAAAATCCACTCATTGACTCGTAACGGCGTTCAACTGGCGGCAATGCGTCCGATGATCGACTCGTAGGCGAATGCAAATGGGCCGGTCGCTCTTCCGTTTGCGCTCGTGCGCGACCTCGGGCACGATAGCCCGGCTCGTTCCCAGACATCTTTGGTGGTGGCAGATTTGGAGGCGCGGGTCGGAATCGAACCGACGCATAAAGGTTTTGCAGACCTCTCCCTTACCACTTGGGTACCGCGCCTCTGCTTAATACGTTAGCGTTCCGTGCAGAAAAAGTCTAACTGCAGAAAAAACTCGGGCCGACCAGATAAATTTGGAGCGGGAGACGGGGGTCGAACCCGCGACATCGACCTTGGCAAGGTCGCGCTCTACCACTGAGCTACTCCCGCTCAACGAACCCGATTATAAATCAGGCAATACCCAGCGGCAACGTTACCGTTGGCGCTCGGCATTTGCCGAACCAGTCAGGCCGCTAGCGGGGCGACCACTGCGGATCATCTTCCGGCTTCACAATCTGGCCGTCGCGCATGGGGATGATGCGGTCTCCGTATTTAGCGGCCTCAGGATTGTGCGTGATCATCAAGACCGTCTGGCCCAATTCCTGGTTCGACTGCCGAAGCATCCGCAAAACAATGTTCGAGTTCTCAGTATCCAGGTTACCGGTGGGCTCGTCGGCCAAAACCACCGTGGGTTTATTCACCAATGCTCGGGCCAATGCCACGCGCTGCTGTTCGCCGCCGGAAAGTTCAGAGGGGCGATGGTTCAGGCGTTTTGCGAGGCCCAACAGATCGCAAATGCGCAAAAAGAATCCGGGATCGCGATCACCGTTGCCCGCGATCTCTTGTGCAATTGCGATGTTGGATCGAGCGTCGAGGGTGGGCAGCAAATTGAACTTCTGAAAAACAAAGCCAATCTTGCGCTTGCGCATTCTGGTGCGTTCGGCGTCGGAGAGTGTCGCGAAGTCATCGCCATCCAAAATCACTTTGCCGGAATCGGCGCGGGTAAGTCCTCCCAGCAGGTAGAACAGGGTAGACTTGCCGCTGCCCGACGGGCCAACCACCGTAACAAATTCTCCTTTTTCCACGCCGAAGGAGATACCACGAAGCGCAGGGATGTCAATTTTTCCCACGCGGTATGTCTTGCGTAAATCAATGGCTTCGATGAATGCGCCCATGCCAGAATCGATCTTACACGATGGGCCGGGCAATCCACGGCAGCCTCCGCGAGGCAAGGCCGGGACACTAGCAGAAGAATATTTCGAGAGCCGTCTATTTTTGCTGCGCGGTCAAACCGGGCGCTCGCTACGCTACTCCCTGGCGCGGCGAAAACTGTGGAACTCGCTCATGCATTCGCTTGGGACCGCGCCTGCGCACCAGAAGTAGACGGATTCGTTCGAGCAGGTCCGCGGGCGCATACATCCCTCTGGCAAGGAACACGTCGGCTTGCGATTCATGATCGTAAACCCGGACCTTGCTTGAAATCAGAATGGCGGGAGTATGAGGGGAAAGATTCTTTATGGCTGCGATCAATTGTGGACCGTCGAGTCCGGGCATGGCCATATCCGTGACGACCAGGTCGATCCCTCCCTGCTTAAAGCGTTCGAGAGCTTCCTCGCCGTGCGAGTAACTGGCCACGCGATAGCCGCGCGTTTCCAGCATGATTTTGCGATACGAAAGAGACTGTTCGTTGTCATCGACACAAAGGATCGTACGCTTAGGTTTCATTCACCGCCTGTATCCGTTTTTCGCCGGCTGCTGACCGGAGTCAACCGAATTTTTCTCTGTTCGTGAAGAATCAATGAGCGAATTGGATGCTATCGGCAAGGTAAAGGTCTGTAAAGTAGCGGCGAAGCAAATGGCAATTTCTGGCTATTGACATTTTTCGATTGCGTGCACGATGCGATTTTGGCGATGGCGGCGAGGGTTAGTTCAGAGAAAAACTTCACCGCGCATGATTTCAACCGAATGCCCACCAACACGTACGTTAACTACGCGGTTATCGATCCGCGAGGCTCGCACAAAAATTCGGCTGGGCCGCTTCATCTCCACACCCTGTTCAATGAGAACACGCTCGTCGGGTTTCGCCACGCCATGCTCAACCATCCAGGCCGCGGTGCAGCCCGCGGCTGAACCTGTCGCTGGATCCTCACCATTGTAAAAAAGCATGCGGGCGTGCAGCCGGGCCTCGCGGTCCACCGTCTCTCGGGCGACAAAGTAAAAAAACTTGCCGGCACTCTTGGAGAGATATTCCGCAGCCCGGTTCAGATCGACCTGCAGGTTCTGTATGACGGCCAGCGATTTCAGCGGGGCTACGGTGAACGCAACTCCGGTAGAAACGGTTTGGATAGGTAGGGAATCATCGAAGTCTTCCACACTAAGTCCCGTAGCCCGCGCCACCGCTTCTCGTTCATGTCGCATTGCAAACGTGGGATCGAGCTGGGTCATCTCGCCGAACGCGGGCTGGCCGGCATTATCTTCGAATTGCACCGGCACCTTGCCCACATTCAGCTCAAGTTCGACCTTCTTGTCCCCGCTCTGGCCGCGCAACGCAAACGCGGTGCCAAGCGTAGGATGCCCGGCGAATGGCAGCTCTTCCTGCACGGTAAAGATGCGCACGCGAGTGCCCCGCGCTCGTTCTGTGGGGGCATCGCGAGGCAGGATGAATGTCGTTTCCGACAGGTTCATTTCCTGGGCGATGGCCTGCATCTCGGCGTCAGTCAATCCGCGGCCGTCGAAAAATACAGCCAGTGAGTTGCCCTCAAGGCGATTAGAGGAGAAAACATCCCATTGCGACATTGCCAGATGCCGTAGTGAACTCTTCATGAGACTGGTCCTGGCAGCGAGCGATAGTTCAACGAGCATCGCTGCACAAAACACAGATGCGAGCGAGCTTTTTAGGATGCAGAAAACTCTTGGACCAGGAAAGTCTGGCGGTTGACACGGTGAATCCAGACTTCTATTCTAGTTGTGTGTTTTACCCCTTCCACACCGGCGTCACATGTTGTTGTATGTGTCCGCTGTCGTGTGGGTAGGGTTCGCTAGAAGATTTTCTTTAACCCACCCCAGCACGAAGCGGGTGGGTTTCGTTTTCATACGACATTCATCTGACCGACGGCTGTGGCGACTAACTTTCAGAGGAACAGAATTTCCAAGGAGAAAAATTATGAGTACAGCCATTGCAAGCGAGATTACTCACGGAAGCCCGCGCATTAACGATGTTGCACCGGATTTCACCGCCGAAACCACGCAGGGTGCGATCAATTTTCACGAATGGATTGGTGATGGATGGGCGGTTTTGTTTTCTCATCCCAAAGATTTCACGCCCGTCTGCACGACGGAACTTGGCTACATGGCGCGGCTGCAACCTGAATTCGCCAAGCGCAATACAAAAATCATCGGCCTCAGCGTCGATCCAGTGAGCAGCCATGGCAAGTGGGCTGCTGACATCGAAGAAACTCAGGGCGCCAAAGTGAACTACCCGATGATCGGTGATCCGCAGCTTAAAATCGCCAAACTCTATGGCATGTTGCCGGCGGAGAGCGGCAATACCTCTGAGGGACGGACTGCCGCCGACAATGCCACCGTGCGCACGGTGTTTGTGGTTGGCCCCGACAAGAAGATCAAGCTCCAGCTCAGCTACCCGATGAGCACAGGCCGCAACTTCGACGAAATCCTGCGCGTGCTCGACTCGCTCCAGCTTACTGCGAAGCATAAAGTTTCCACTCCCGTAAACTGGAAGCCTGGCGAGGAGGTTATCATCGGAGGAAATGTTTCGAATGAAGAGGCACAAAAGCTGTATCCCGGCGGCTGGAAAGCGCCCAAACCCTATTTGAGGATTGTGCCACAGCCGAAGTAAGGGGTGCCTACTGGCCACCAGTGAAGTTGTAACCCGAACACACGCGCGCGAGTCGCGCCGGAGTCGACTTAATTCGGTACTCGAATCAGCAGATCGGCGAACGTTCGTGATGGAAGCGCATGCGGTCCGGTGATCGTCCCGGTCTTCAAAACCGGCGGGCGGCAGGTTTCCTGTCACCGGTGGGTTCGACTCCCACTCGCTTCCGCCAGACTTTGAATCCGGAAAATGCGAACCGCACCGAAAGCTGTGCGTGCCATAGGGAAAGGGATCGACTCATTATGAAAATCGCCAACGACGTTACCGAGCTGATCGGTCACACTCCTCTGGTGCGGCTGAATAAGGTCACAGCCGGCTGTGCTGCGGATGTGGTCGCAAAATTGGAAAGCCAGAATCCTTTGGGCAGCGTAAAAGACCGCATCGGCGTGAGCATGATCGGCGCGGCGGAGAGTGCGGGAAAAATTCAGCCCGGCAAGACCGTTCTGATCGAACCCACCAGCGGCAACACCGGAATCGGCCTGGCTTTTGTGGCAGCAGTTAAAGGTTACCGGCTGATTCTGACCATGCCGGAAACCATGAGCATGGAACGGCGTGTTCTACTGCTGGCCCTCGGTGCGGAGATCGTGCTTACCCCCGGTCCAAATGGAATGAAAGGCGCTATCGCCAAGGCGCACGAGTTGCTGGCTAAGACGCCGAATAGCTTCATGCTGCAGCAGTTTGACAATCCCGCCAATCCGAAAATTCATTTCGAGACCACCGGCCCGGAAATCTGGCATGACACCGACGGTCGAGTGGATTTTCTCGTTTCCGGCGTAGGGACTGGTGGGACTATTACGGGCGCCTGCGAATACATCAAGCCGCGCAAGCCCTCTTTTCAAGCAGTTGCCGTCGAACCTACCGATAGCGCTGTGCTTTCCGGGGGAAAGCCTTCTCCGCACAAGATTCAGGGGATCGGCGCCGGCTTTGTGCCCAGCATTTTGCGCAGAGACTACATCGATGAGGTAATAACCGTTACTAACGATGAAGCGATCAGCATGGCGCGGCGGCTTCCTCTCGAGGAAGGTCTGTTAGTCGGAATTTCTTCCGGAGCCGCGGTAACTGCGGCTCTGCAAGTGGCCCGGCGTCCAGGGAATGCAGGCAAGCTGATCGTAGTGGTTCTGCCGTCCTTCGGCGAGCGCTACCTGAGCACCATCCTTTTCGAGGAGCTTCGCAGCAAGGCGCAGCAGATTCCTACTTCCTCAGTTTCGGTTTGAGCGGTGCCGAGCTGACGGAGTTCGCGGGCTGGTGCCGTCGGCTGCTTCGACCGATGGCCAGCCCAACTTCCGAGCCCTTCTAGAAATCTTTTGATCTTCCTTCAAAAGCTCAGGCGTGCGAAATTAGTGGTATATGGCCCTGGTGGTTCGTCCCTCAAGGATTCATTCGGTTGGCGTCTTTACGACCGCCTCTGTCCGCAAAGGCACAAGGGTCGTCGAGTACGATGGCCCGCGCATCTCTCCGGAAGAGGCCGACCGGCTTTACGATGGAGCGACACGCACTTACCTCTACGGTCTCGAAGACGGTAAGACGATCATCGATGGCGAGGGCCTGGGCGCTTACCTGAACCATTCCTGCGATCCCAACTGC
Source organism: uncultured Acidobacteriota bacterium (assembly GCA_963756015.1). Lineage (GTDB taxonomy): Bacteria > Acidobacteriota > Terriglobia > Terriglobales > Acidobacteriaceae > Sulfotelmatobacter. The sequence continues at coordinate 2,246,657 of CAVWMB010000006.1, read as the reverse complement.
GAGATCGACGAAGTCCAGCATCGGGCCTGGATTTTCGCTCTCCGCGACATCGCCGCCGGCGAGGAACTGCTTTGGGATTACAACCTGTACGACGACGAAGATCCTGCGCCCTGTTACTGCGGATCGGACAAATGTCGCGGAACCATGTATTCCCCCGAATGGATGGCCAAGATGCGCCGCAAGGCGCAGCAGCGCAAAGTAAAGATGGAAGCCGCGCCGGACTCCACCAGTCGAGCCATGACCAGGAAAAAAATCGAAAAGATTCGGCCGAAATCATGAAACTGTGCTTTTGACTTGCGCGCTTCGTGGGCGCTAGAGTGGCGCGAAGGGGAGGAGTGACTTATGGCAGACGTTTATTTGTATAGATCTGAAAAAGCCGAGAAGTACCCGAATGTTCACGACGTTCAAATCAAGGCCGGGGTGCTCACCTTCTATTGGGAGCCTCAGAAGGGCGGCAAGAGCACCATGAAGGTTCAAACCACCGTACCCTTTGTAGTGTTAGAAGAAGTCGACAGCTAAAATCCAGCTCTGTTTTGGCGCCTTAGGCTGAAGGAGTCGTACTATCGACTGCCTTGGTCTTGCCGCGCTCGCGCCAGCCTTCGATAATCAAATACAGCACAGGAATAAAGAAAAGATTCAACACGGTTGACATGATCATGCCGCCGAAGACGGTTGTACCCACGGAGTGGCGTCCATTTTCGCCCGCGCCGGTGGCGAAGACCAAAGGCACGACTCCAAGAATGAAGGCCAGCGAGGTCATCAGAATCGGCCGCAAACGAATGCTGGCCGCCTGCACCGCCGCTTCGAGCAGCGAGGTTCCGCGATGGCGCAATTGCTCGGCGAATTCCACAATCAGAATGGCGTTCTTGCTGGAGAGTCCAACCAGCATAACCAATCCGACCTGGCAGAAAACGTCGTCCTGCAAGCCACGGATCCACTGTGCGCCCAGTGCACCCAGCAACGCCATGGGCACGGCCAACAACACGATGAAAGGCAACACGAAGCTCTCATACTGCGCGGAGAGGGTCAGGTATACGACGAGGGTGCCGAGGCCAAAGAGAATCAGCGTGGTGCCACCCGATTGCAGTTCTTCGAGCGATAGACCAGTCCAACTATAAGTAAATCCCTGCGGCATCCGCTTGGCCAAATCATCCATGGCGGCAATCGCCTGACCGGAACTGTAGCCGGGCGCGGCGGAGCCATCGATCTCAGCCGAACGGAACAGATTGTAGTGGCTGATCACTTGCGGCGTGGTGGTTTGCCCAATGCTGATCAGGTTATCGAGGGGAACCATTGCACCGCTATCGGAGCGCACATAGAACTGCTTGATATCTTGCGCTGTGGAACGGAACTGCTTATCCGCCTGCACGTAGACGCGATACGAACGGTTGTTGAAGTCGAAATCGTTGACGTAAGACGAGCCCATGTAAACGCCGAGCGTGTCCGTGATCTGCGAGAGAGGAACGTGCAAGCTCTTCGCCTTCTCGCGGTCAATGGTGATCAGATATTGCGGGTCGTTGGCGGTAAACGGGGTGAACAGGCCAATCAGGTCTTTGCGGGCGCCGGCTTGCTGGATGACCTGGTGGGTAGTGGCCGAGAGTTCCGGTAGGGTGTGTGATCCCTGGTCCTGTACGATGAATTGAAAGCCACCGAACTGGCCGAGTCCGCTCACGGCGGGTGGAAGCGTGGCAAATACGATTGCCCCCGAAACCGAAAACAACCGCGGGCGAACGCGATTCACAATAGCCTTGGCCGTATGTTCTTCACCTTTTCGCTGGGAATACGGCTTCAGGGGAACGAAGATAATTCCCTGGTTCGACGCGCTGCCGGAAAAACTGAAGCCGGCAATCGAAAATGTGCCTTCTGCCTCTGAAACATCGGTCAATAGGTTAGAGACCTGTTTCCCTATGTTTTTGGTGTACTCAAGCGAGGCTCCTGACGGCGCCTGGATGACGATGATGAAATAGCCCTGATCTTCATCGGGAACGAAGCCGGTGGGCACATGCCGCAGCACCAGATAAGTTGCACCCAGGCCGGCGAAAAACAGCACTACCATTGCCAGCTTGTATTTCAAGACGTGATGCAACAGGGTTTGGTAGGCGCGGGTGAGCGCCGAGACGCCGTCGTCAAACTTTCGCAGCCACCACCATTTTTCCCGGTGGGGGCCGCTCAGAAAAATCGCAGCCAATGCCGGAGCCAGAGTAAGCGCGTTAAAGGCGGAAATGGCGATGGAAAACGCAATGGTCAACGCAAATTGGCGGAACAGAATGCCAGTGGTACCAGGAAAGAACGCAACTGGCACAAATACCGCAACCAGCACCAGCGAAGTTGCGATGACGGCGCTGGTAATCTCGGCAGTGGCTGCTGACGCGGCTTTATGCGAGTCGTGCTCCCCTGCCTGAATGTGGCGTTCGATGTTTTCGATCACGACGATAGCGTCGTCAACCACCAGCCCGGTGGCGAGGGTGATGCCAAACAGCGTCAGCGTATTGATCGAGAAGCCGAGCAACTTCACAAAAACGAAAGTGCCGATGAGTGAGACCGGAGTGGCGATAAAGTGAATCATCGTCGTCCTCCAGTCGCCCAGGAAGATAAAGATCACCAGGATGACCAGAGCGATCGCCGAACCTACCGTGAAAAGCACATCGCGGATGGATTCGCCTACTGCATCGGTGGTGTCGAACGCCACTTTATAGCGCATGCCGGGCGGAAAACTCTTCGAAAGCCGCTCGAGTTCAGCGATGGCGCGCTTATCGACATCGATTGCGTTAGCCGTGGAAAGTTGGGTGACGCCAATGCCAACCGCCTCCTGTCCGTTAAATCGCAGGTCTGAGCTGTAATCTTCCGCGCCCAATTCGGCGCGGCCCACATCTTTTAAACGGACCAGGGTTCCATCGGCATTGGTTTTGAGAATGATGTCGTCGAACTGGCTGGTTTCGCTCAGTCGCCCCACGGCACGGACGCTGATCTGATACTGCTGTCCTTGAGGGGCGGGCTGCTGGCCCACCTGGCCCGCGGCTACCTCCACGTTCTGTTCCGAAAGCGCATTTACCACATCGGGAGCCGTCAGCCCGCGGCCAGCCAGGCGCCCTGGATCCAGCCACAAGCGCATGGAATATTTGCGCTCACCGAAAACGATCACGTCGGCTACCCCTGGAATTCGCTTCAACGAGTCCCTGACGTAGATGTCAAGGTAGTTCGACATGAAAAGGGTGGAGTATTTGTCGTTATCGGAAATGATGGCGGCGCCGAATACAAAATTCTGCGAAGTCTTTGCCGTGGTGATTCCTACCGCCTTGACAGCGGCCGGAAGCCTGCCTTGTGCGGTGTTGACCCGGTTCTGAATGTCGACCGTGGCCAAGTCCGGATCGCGGGTTAGATCAAAGGTGACGGTAATGCTGCTGGTTCCATCGTTACCGCTGGTGGAGGACATGTATTTCATGCCCTCCGCTCCGTTGATCTGTTGTTCCAGCGGAATGGTGACCGCACTTTCCACCGTTTGCGCGCTGGCTCCGGTGTAAAAGCTGGTCACGCCCACTTGCGGGGGAGCCAGATTCGGAAATTGAGAGATCGGCAAGGATGGGATCACAGCCGAGCCTGCCAGAACAATCAGCAGGGCACAGACCGTGGCGAATACCGGACGCCGGATAAAGAAGTCAGCGAACATAAGATCGGCTTTCGGACTTTCAGCCCTCACACGGAGCTGAAGCACTTGGCACTTCGTTTTTTCTCTTAGCGCTTGGCTGGTATTGACTGGCGACAGTTGCGCTGCCAATTACCGGTTCGACTACTGGTTATTGAAGAACGACAAATTAGAAGCCACCACCGACGCCCGAAGCGTAACCCGCCACCTTTCAGCCATGCGGAACTACTGGCGCCCCATCGAGCAGAAACTGCGTTCCGGAGACGATGACCTTGTCTCCGGGCTTGAGGCCATCCTGAACTTCATAATCGTTGCCCACGGTCTGGCCAATCTTCAACGGCTTTTGGCGGGCCACGTAACCGCCATTTTGCGGTTCCGCCACAAACGCGAAGTATTGCCCCGCCAGGCGCGAGACCGCAAGGATCGGTACCTCCGGATTCTGGTGGGTGCCCCACACGATTCGAGCACGGATGAATTGCGATTGCCGCAACGCGTCGTTGCTATTGGCGATGCGCGCCTTTATCAGCACGGTTTGAGTGGTGTTATCCACCTGCGGCGAAATGAAGGTGATGCGGCTGTTAGCCAAAACCTTGCCATCGCTATCGACCACCTGCACCGGAAGATTCATCTTGAGCTGGGAAGAGTGTTCGATGGGCACATAGATGTAAACCTCAAGGCTGCCTGGTTTATCCACCGTGGTCAGTTGAGTCGTATTCGTAACTCGGTCGCCTACGCGAACGGGAATGTCTCCTACAATTCCGCGCGACGGGGCCACCACTTTGTAGTAATGGAGCTGTACCTCCTGCTCATTTACCTGCGCGTCCAGCGAATCCATCTGCGCCTGAGCCGCGTCCAATGTGGACTTCGCCTGGTCCAGATCCTGTTTGCTGACGACGCCCGCGGCATAGAGCCCCTGGGCGCGCTCGTATTGCTGCTTGCTCCAGCTCAGGTTGGCCTGTTGCGCAGCTCGCGAGCTTTCCTGGCTCTTGACCGTGGCCTGCTGCTTGAGGGGATCGATTTCCATCAGCGGCGTTCCAGCCTCCACAGCATCGCCGGAGTGTACAAAGATCTTTGTGACTTGCCCTTCCACCTGGGGCATGATGACGGCCGAATCGCGTGACTTCAATGTCGCCACGTACTCACTGGTATCGTCGATCGGAGTAGCCCGCGCCTCTTGCACTTTCACCGGCATGGCGGGCGGGCCGCCGGCGTGAGCGTCCGAGGGGGCATTTTTCGAACAAGCCAGCGTGCTTCCGGCAGCAAAAAGCGCCAGCAGAAGTGAGCCAAGCGTGAGATAGTTATTCGCAACTTTTTTGAACATGAATTTCCCGCAGCTCCGTTGCCATCATTAGACGGTGACGCGCGCCTAAGGTTAGGCGTCCCCTACCAGATTCAGCCAAGCCCGTTTCGGACGCAAAATAATACACGGCTTGGGTGAAGAAATAGCAAAAGACTGATTCCCGGCCGCGGGGCGAACTCGCATTCGGGCATTTTCCTCTTCCATCATCTCATTCTGCTACATTGTTTCGCTATGGTGAACATTCCCTCCCAGCCCAGCCGCAACTTTGCCAGCGATAACAACGCCGGCGTGCATCCCGAAATTCTTGAGGCCATCGCAGGCGCTAATTGCGGCCATGTGGTGGCTTACGGCGACGACCCCTATACCCGTTCGGCCATTCAGAAGTTCGAGCAACACTTTGGACCTGACATTGCTGTCTTTTTCACGTTCAACGGAACCGGAGCGAATGTTTTGAGTTTGCAATCCCTCACCCGGTCTTTTGAGTCGGTATTGTGCAGCGCCTATGCCCATATCTATTGCGACGAATGCGGCGCGCCTGAAAAGCTTATGGGTTGCAAGCTAATTCCACTCCCGCACCAGGACGGCAAGATTACGCTGGATTCGGTCCACGAGGCCTACCACGGCATCGGCGACCAACACCACTCACAGCCGCGCGTCATTTCTATCACGCAATGCACAGAAATGGGCGCAGTCTACAAGCCGGAAGAGATCAGGGCACTCGCCCGCTTCGCCCACGAGCACGAAATGTTTCTGCATGTAGACGGAGCGCGCATCGCCAACGCCGCCGCTTCGCTAGGACAAACCCTCCGCCAGGCCACCCGCGATCTTGGGGTGGACGTGCTCTCTTTCGGGGGGACCAAGAATGGAATGATGGGGGGTGAGGCCGTCGTGTTTTTTGAGACGGGCCTCAGCCGCAACTTCCTTTATCTGCGCAAACAGAGCATGCAATTAGCCTCCAAGATGCGCTTCATTGCCGTGCAATTCGAAGCTCTGCTCACCAACGATCTCTGGCGGCGAAGCGCCGAGCACGCGAATAGCATGGCTCGCCTGTTAGAAAAAGAGATCAGCCGGATCTCGAACGTGAAAGTTGTTTGGCCGGTCGAAGCCAATGGCGTCTTTGCTCAGATCCCGCGCCACTCCATCGAAAAAATAAAGCAGCAGCACTTCTTCTACACCTGGATAGAAGAGGAATCGATCGTGCGCTGGATGTGCTCGTTTGATACCACCGAGGAGGATATTCAGCGGTTCGCAAAAGTGGTTGCTGAAGCCGTCTAGGAGGCTAGCGCTGCTTAACGGCTGTTTTTTCCGTTTCGAACCAAAACGAGGCGTTCCCGCTGGTGCGAGTAGATCTAATGTCGGGTTGCCAGTGGCGTCATTCTTCGCTCAGTAGTTTCCTCAGGGTTGGCTTGTGCTTTTCCACTTTCTTGTTCTTGTGCGGAACCACTTTTTCGACCGGAGGTGTGCCCATGCGCTCCCGGGCTAACTCCTTCACGGCCTGCACCGCGCGAAATCGCTTCAGCTTTTTCTTCCGTGCCATAGCTTTCATCTTGCCATAGCGTTGTCAGGGGCAAAACTGTAATAATCATTCTTTGCGCCGCTGGATCTGTCTGGTACCTGGCAATCGTAGACTGGCGAAGGACCAGCGTCGAATTTTTCGCTCGATCTGAACTGAGCGAACGGATAACGGCTCTCCCCTATGGAAGAACGCGATTTTTTCGACGAGCGCACTGAAAAGAAAGCGGCAACCCTCAACTGCCCACACTGCCACCAGCCCGCCGAGTATGAGGTCACATGGGTTGTACGCACCAAGAAGCGGCAGCTTGCGGGACGCGCGGACGAGCGCGACCGCGCCCGCTTCGCCAAGGCCCGCTCCTATATGCTTCGCAAAGACGACCTGATGGCCTGCAAGAACATGCGCTGCCGCAAGCGGTTCGAAATCTCCGGTGTGCAATCAGTGGTTTTCACCGACTGAGGCCGGGCGTCGACTGCTGATTCAGCCGTTGCCATTCAGCCTCTGCCGTTCACCGTTCATCTGCCGTTCAACATCTGACGTTCAACATCTGACGTTCAACATCGAAGATTCGCATTCGTTTCTCCGTTCCCTTGTATTCGAGCCTGAGTTGGCCAAATGCTGAGTGCCAAATGCTAATCGCTCATTTATACTGGCCAGTTTCCCCGTTGGTCTTTGAAGCCGCAAGGAACAAGGAGTCACGTTTTGAAAATTCTGGTCTGCATGAAACAGGTGCCGCAGAAAGATGCGCCCCTCAAGCTCAATGACAGCGCTGCCTGGATCCGCGAAGACGTCTCGTATGAAGTGAACGAGCCCGATGCCTTCGCGCTCGAAGAGGCCCTTCGCCAGAGGGAAAAGCACAAGGGCGAAGTCGTGGTTATCACCTCCGGCCCGGCCCGCGCTCAGCAGGTTCTGCGCGAAGCTCTGGCCAAAGGCGCCGACCGCGCGATTCACCTCGAAGACAGCGCTTTCGCAGGCCTCGATGCTTTCAATACCGCCAAGGCCTTCGCCGCCGCCATCAAAGAGGAACAGTTCGATCTGATTTTCACCGGCCTGCAATCCGACGATTATGGCTATGCGCAGACCGGCGTGATTCTGGCCGAACTGCTGGGCTGGCCGCACGCCACCATCATCATGCAGATCGAAAAAACCGAGAGCGGCATCCGGGTGAAGCGCGAACTTGAAGCCGGATTCTTCCAATTTGTCGACATGCCGCTTCCTGCGGTTCTGACCATTCAGTCTGGCATTAACAAACTTCGCTATGCCACACTGATTGGAATCAAACAGGCAAAGAACAAGCCCCTCCGCAAGGTAGCGTTTGCGGAAGTGCAATCCGCCATCGGTGAGAACCTGCAAAAAATCGAGCGCCTCTATGTGCCGCAGAAAACTAAAAAAACTGAGCAGATAGAAGGCTCCGCCAGTGAAATAGCGAAAAAACTGGTCGACAAATTACGCAACGAACTGCGCGTGCTGTAAATGATGGCGTGAGTCGAGCGAGAATCGGATTATTTTCACCTAAGGATTTCGAGACGTGACCGTTTCGTCCCAATCACCGTCCTCCCAGAATTGGAGTGCATCTGCCTATGCGGCCAACGCTCCCTTCGTGCCCGCACTCGGGCAGCCTGTGTTGGATTTGCTCCGCCCGCAGCCCGGTGAGCGAATTCTCGATCTGGGTTGCGGAGATGGAATCCTGACTGAAAAACTGGTCGCGCTGGGGACCAGGGTGATCGGCGTCGACAATTCTCCAGATATGATTGCCGCCGCACGCCGGCGCGGGATTGACGCGCGAATCATGGACGCCAGATCGCTGACGTTTGCGAGCGAATTCGACGCAGTCTTTTCCAATGCCGCGCTGCACTGGGTGAAGGACGATCCGGACTCACCGATCGACGGCGCATTCCGCGCCTTAGTGTCGGGGGGAAGGTTCGTTGGGGAATTAGGCGGCCACGGCTGCGTCGCCGCAATTACCGTAGCGCTGATGGTCACGCTTGAGCGCCGGGGTATTCCGCATGCCGCTTCGTGGATCCCTTGGTATTTTCCCACTGTCGACGAATACGAAACGCGCCTCCGGCGGGCAGGGTTTGTGCCACAGAGCGTGCAATTGATCCCCCGTCCCACGCTGTTGCCAACCGGAATGCGCGGGTGGTTAGAGACATTTGCCAATCCGTTTTGCGCCGCTCTTGCGCAGGCCGCTCTTGCGCAGGCCGCTCTTGCGCAGGCCGATGTTGCGCGGGCCGATGTTACGCAGAATGACCGCGACGATTTTCTTGACGAAGTCACGGCTTTGCTTAAACCGGTTTTGTGCGATTCACAGGGGCGCTGGACCGCCGACTATATGCGTCTGCGCTTTGCGGCTATCAAGACTTGAGCCAAGAAGCGGATTTCGTCGCAAGGCCGGTAACAGCAGGCTCAACGGATCTCGGGCGTCGTCGCGCAGGGACGGCGCCATAACATGCAGGAGTTGAAGGATCAAATGGCTGACACAATCTTAGTGGTCATAGAGCAGCGCGAAGGTAAGCTTAACCGCGTCTCCTGGGAAACCATCGCCGCTGGCCAAGCCATCGCTTCCGCCACCGGCTGGGAGCTCGAATCCGCTGTTGCCGGAGGCAACGTGGCCGCTTTCGCGGCCGCAGTCGCGGCCAAGAAAGTCGCAAAAGTGTACGCGGTCGAGTCCACCAAGCTCGAACCCTACACTCCCGATGCCTTCGCTGCAGCGCTGAAACAACTCATTGCCGCGAAGCAACCGAGGCTCGTCCTTATGCCGCACACCTACCAGGTGCGCGACTTTGTCCCTAAGCTGGCCACCGCCATGGGACGCACCGTCATCAGCGACTGCATCGGCTTCAAACATGAAGGCGGCAAGCTGCTCTTCACCCGGCAGATGTTTCAGGGCAAGCTCGCTGCCGATGTCAGCTTCAACTCCGACGCCCCCTGGTTCGCAACCTTCCAGAATGGTGCCTTCCGCGGAGATAAGGCCGAAATTGGATCAAATCCCGCACCGATAGAAACAGTGAAGGTGGAAATTGCCGAGGGTATCGTCCGCAACAAGCCGCAGGAAGTTTTCAAAGAAGCGAAACAGGCCGTCGACCTTACGCAAGCAGAAATCATTGTCTCGGTCGGCCGTGGCATCAAAGAGCAAAAAAATATTGACCTGGCCAAACAACTCGCCGAGGCCTTGGGTGGCGACCTCGCCGCCTCGCGTCCCATCTGCGACGCGGGCTGGCTGCCCATGGACCGGCAGATCGGCAGCTCCGGTCAGACCGTAGCACCCAAACTTTATCTTGCACTCGGCATCAGCGGCGCCATCCAGCATATCGTCGGCATGAAAGGCTCGCGGACCATCATTGCTGTGAACAAAGATTCCGAAGCCCCGATTTTCGAAATCGCAGACTACGCCGTCGTCGGAAATCTGTTCGAGATCGTCCCGCCGTTGATCGAGGAAGTGAAAAAGGCGAAGGCGGGAAGTTAAATTTCAGCGAATTGACTTCTATATTGACTATGGTTAAAATAATGGTCATGCACGATGTTCCCATCTCGAAATTTAAGGCGCAATGCCTTGGCCTGATTGAACAGGTCAACAAGACGCGTCAGCCTTTGCGCATCACGCGACACGGAATTCCCGTGGCGGAAGTAATTCCTGCCGGACCTGATCGGAAGCGCAAGTTTGTGGGCGATATGGTAGGAACTGCCAAAATCGTCGGCGATATTGTCTCGCCCGTAATCGACTTGGTCGAGATTGAGGTCTACCGCGATTGAAGCTACTTCTCGATACCCACATTTGGCTATGGAGCAAGTTGGAGCCGAAGCGCTTGGGGAAGCGAGCGCTGACAGAGTTGTCGAACGAGAACAACGAACTCTGGTTGTCTCCCGTCAGTGTGTGGGAAGCTTTGGTTCTGATGCAAAAAGGACGAATCCAAGTGGAAAGCCCTTTTGCCTGGGTCGACCGCGCAGCTGAGCAGCTTCGGGAAGCGCCGCTGACGCGGGAGATCGTGAGCACAGGATTGGCCTTACCCTTGTCGCACGCAGACCCGGCTGACCGGTTTTTGGCGGCGACCGCGAAAGTGCTGAAATTAACGCTTGTGACCGCAGATCAAAAGCTGCTGGGTTTGGCCGAGATAGCGAGCCTCGCCAATCGTTAAGCTTGGCGTCTCAATTCGGAATCTATGCTAGTCTTCCGCAAACCTATCGAAGGCATCGAGCGCCCGCAAATGCCGGCCGACGTCGTCATCGTCGGTGGAGGTCCGGCTGGCATGGCCTGTGCTCTGCGCCTGGCGCAACTCATCGACGCGCACAATGCTGCCCACCCCGATTCTCAACTCAGCAAAGAAAATATCTATGTCCTCGAAAAGGCGCGTGAGATCGGCCAGCATTGCCTCTCCGGCGCGTTACTTGACCCGCGCTCCATGCGCGAACTGCTTCCCGGATTTGAAAAGGATGCTCCGCTCGACGCCGAGGTCACCAAGGAAGCAGTCTACTTTCTTACCCAGAAAAGCAAATTCAAACTGCCCATCACTCCGCCTCCTCTGCGCGACCATGGCAACTACGTCATCTCGCTCAATCGGTTCGTGAAGTGGCTCGGCGGCAAAGTGGAAGAGACTGGCATCACTATTTTTACCGGATTTGCGGGGTCCGAACTTCTGTACGACGGCAACCGCGTTACTGGGGTCCGCACGGACGACAAAGGCATTGATAAAGAAGGCCGCCCGAAATCGAACTTCGAGCCCGGTTACGATGTGAATGCGAAAGTCGTCATCCTCGCCGAAGGACCACGCGGATCGTTGACGAAACAGCTCGTATCGAAATTCGATCTTGCGAAAGATTCGAACCCGCAAACTTATGGCGTCGGAGTGAAAGAGCTTTGGGAAGTTCCTTCCGGCCGTATCGCCCCCGGCGAAGTGATCTACACACTCGGCTGGCCGCTGACCACGAAGGAATATGGCGGCGCCTGGATCTATGGTTCGAAAAGCGAGGGCGGCAAAGGCAAAGACAATATCGTCTCTCTCGGCTTCGTCACGGGACTCGACTATCCCGACCCGCGCCTTGACCCGCAACACGTCTTGCAGGATTTCAAACAGCATCCCTTCGTCGCCAAGCTGCTCGAAGGCGGGAAGATGATCCGCTATGGGGCCAAGTCGATGCCATATGGGGGCTGGTGGGCGATCCCGCCTGTCGCCGGCGACGGCTGGATGATTCTCGGCGACTCCGCCGGTTTTTTGAATTCCGCGAGACTCAAAGGCATTCATCTCGCCATCAAGAGCGGAATGCTCGCCGCCGAAACTGCCTTCGAAGCGCTGAAGAAAGATGATTCGTCAGCCGCGATGCTCGGCGCGTATCAGAAAAAAGTCGAATCCAGCTGGATCAAAGACGAACTCTGGAAAGTCCGGAATATGCATCAGGGATTCGAACAGGGAATGTATGCGGGCATGTTCCACACCGCGCTGCAGATGGTTACCGGTGGCCGGGGAATTCGCAACCGCTACCGCGCGCACGCCGGACACGAACACATGCGCAAGCTCAGCGAACTTCCGGCCGACGGCGGAGATGAAGCTCACCTTCTCGGTCCCGCCAAAAGCGACGGAAAACTTGTCTTCGATAAGCTCACCGACCTCTACCACTCCGGCACGAAGCACGAAGAAGACCAGCCCTCGCACCTCATCATTCACGATACCAATATCTGCAACACACGCTGCGTGAAAGAATTCGGGAGTCCCTGCCAGAATTTCTGTCCCGCCAACGTCTACGAAATGGTTGACGATTCCACCCAGCCCAACGGGAAGCGCATTAGCCTGAACCCCTCAAACTGCGTGCACTGCAAGACCTGTGACATCGCCGACCCATACCAGATCATCACCTGGGTTCCACCCGAAGGCGGCGGTGGCCCGAACTACGATGGCATGTGAGCGGCGAAAACGTTGCATCTCGGAATAAATTCACATCAAGCAGGGCCGACGCAGCCGATCGCGGCCGCCGTCCGATCAAAGTCGTGGTAGCATTTGCGCCATGCGATGCCGCGTAATTATTTTCGCCGCCTTGATTTTCTGTTCGCTTTCCGCCGTGGGACAACAGCCCCATTCTGCGCCCAGCATACCGTCAACCGGCTTCGCTGGACTGGATCAATATCGCGCCAACCGCATCGCCGTCTATACCGATGACTTCGGCCAGTTGAAGCGCTACCGCGACGCCGACGCCGCGCTCAAGCCGCTTGCCCCTGGTGAAAACCGTGTGGTTTTTTTCGGAGACTCCATCACCGATATCTGGCATCTCGATGAATACTTTCCCGGCAAGCCCTATCTCAACCGCGGGATCGGGGGCCAGACTACGCCGCAGATGCTGGTTCGCTTCCGGCAGGACGTGATTGAACTTCATCCCAAGTTGGTGGTCATTCTCGCCGGTACGAACGACATTGCCGGCAATACCGGGCCCATGCGGCTCGAAGACATTGAAGCCAACTTCGCATCGATGGCCGAACTGGCCCGCGCACACGACGTCAAAGTGATCTATTCTTCGGTTCTGCCGGTGCACAATTACACTGAGAAGGCGAAGGATTTCTTCGCCCAACGTTCTCCGGAGAAGATCCTCGAGCTGAACCGCTGGCTCAAGAATTATTGCGAGACTAACCATCTCATGTATCTCGATTACTTCAGCGCCATGGTCGACGACAAGGGACTCATGAAGAAAGAACTCGCTGACGACGGTCTGCACCCGAATGCCGCTGGATTCAAGATTATGGCTCCGATGGCGGAGGCAGCGATCGAAGTGAAGTTGAAGACTACGAAGCCCTGAACCTTTTCCATCGGCGTGCGCTCTATAATGAAAACAGTCTCCGACCATCCAGTCCTTTGGGTGTAGAAGGCTGTAACGGCGTCGGTCGTTGGCAAGAACTCGAAGCAACAGAAGCCCCGATCCGGCAAATGACCGACGACAGTCGACGAACGACATGCTCCTTGCCGACAAATTCGGTCGCCCCATCACCGATCTGCGGATTTCCATCACTGACCGCTGCAATTACAAGTGTGTCTACTGCCGCACCGGGAACGAGGGCGCGCTGTATGGCGATTTGCCCTTTGCCGATTATCTGCGCATGGCACGGGTGCTGGTCGGGATGGGGGTTACAAAGATTCGGTTGACGGGCGGCGAACCCCTGTTGCGCGGGGGCGTAGTGGAATTCGTGCGAGAACTCGCGAAGCTGCGCCCTCAGGGGCTAGAGCCTATATCTTCTTCGCGCGGTAACGGCGCGGTTGAAGCGGCGCCCCTTCAAAACTTCGATCCGCTTGATATCGCGCTGACCACCAACGGCCATCTGCTCGCCGATCTCGCGCAGCCGCTCAAGGCCGCCGGCCTCAGCCGCGTCACCGTCAGCATGGACGCGGTCGACCCTGACCGCTTCGTGCGTATCACGCGCGTCCCCGGAGGATACGATCACGTCCTCGCCGGCATCCGCGCCGCGCGGCGCGCCGGGTTGTGGCCGCTGAAGGTCAATTGCGTGCTGATGCGCGGCTTCAATGAAGACCAGATCATTCCCTTCGGAATGTTCGCGCGCGAAGAGGGCGTCACCGTGCGCTTCATCGAATTTATGCCGCTCGAGGAAGACCGCACCTGGTCGCCCACAACGGTAGTTACGCTCGATGAAATCCTGGCCCGCATGGCCGAGTACCGTCCGCTGATCGAGATTCCGCACGCGCGATCTGAGACTGCGCGCCGCTACCGCTTCGATGACGGCGTCGGCGAAATCGGCATCATTGCCCCCGTCTCGCATCCTTTCTGCGGACACTGCAGCCGCATCCGCATCACCAGCGATGGAAAAATTCGCACCTGCCTGTTCTCGGTGTGGGACCATGATCTGCACGCACAAATGCGCCGCGGTGCCAGCGACGAAGAGTTGGCAGAATTCATCCGCGGTGTGGTGCAGAAAAAAGAAGAGCGGCACCATATCGGTGAGCCGGATTTTGTGCCGGCGTCAAGGACGATGGTGCACATCGGAGGGTAGCTGTCATCTTTGTGACGCGAGCTGGTAGGAACGCGAGCCACATGAATTTGCGACGGCTCGCAGCGATGACGGCCCTGTGCTTGTCCTGCTTGCAAGCCCAGAACACCGCCGCATACCTCGGCTTCGATCGCAACGACTACCCTGGCGATGCCAACCTCAAATCCCTGCGGCAGACTTTCTCGTACTCTGGCTACTGGCTCAACAACCCTCCCGGCGACCGCACCAACACCTGGGCCGGCCACCGTGCCGCCGTCGAATCCGCCGGCTTCGGATTCCTCGTCCTGTTCAACGGGCGCGACTATGGCGAACTGAAATCCGTTGCCGGCGTCATCAAGCTTGGCAACTCAGACGCGAAAGCCGCGACCACTGCCGCCCGCAGGGAAGGCTTTCCCATGCGCACTATCATCTTTCTCGATCAGGAGCAGGGTGGACGCATGCTGCCCGAGCAGAAGGCCTACATTTTCGCCTGGGTCGACGCCGTCACTGCCGCGGGATTTCGCGCCGGCATCTATTGCTCTGGTATTCCTGCGAGAGATGACGACGATGTTGTAACTGCAGAAGACATTCGGCAGAGCGCGGGAAGTCGCCAGATTGTCTACTGGGCCATCAACGACGCCTGCCCGCCAGCGCCCGGCTGCTCGTTTCCCGTCAAACCGCCGGCTCGCCCGCCAAGTCCTTCCCAGAGCGGCGTCCGGTTCGCCGAAGTCTGGCAATTTGCGCAATCGCCCCGGCGTAGAGATGTTGCTGCTCATTGCTCAAACTATAACCGCGACGGCAATTGCTATCCGCCCGAGACTTCTGCCGCGCAGAAACTTCACGTCGACCTGGACACCGCAACTGAACCCGATCCGTCGCACGGCAGAACGAGCCAGCGATAATGGCTACCGGCTCGGGCGGCGATGCGCTAAAATAGAGTGGTCATTATGTCTGACCGAACTTTCAATCTTGACGAAGCGCAAACGCTCCTCCCCGTGCTCGAATCCTTGCTGCGCACCGCCATCGATGGCAAGAAACTGATGGAAGAAGTCGATGCGGAAATGCAGGCCCTGACCCAGCGCATCTTTCTGAACGGTGGCACCCACGTCGATGTGGTTGCTACCGCGCGCCGGAAGGCTGAACGAGCCAAGGCCGAACAGCGCGCCAAAGACGCTCTTGCGGAAATCGATTCCATTGGGGTTCAGGTCAAGGATCTCGACATTGGCCTGCTTGATTTTCCTTGCGAAGTGGAAGGCCGGGTTGTGCTGCTGTGCTGGAAGATGGGCGAAACCTCGATTACGCACTGGCACGGCACGGAAGAAGGATTCGCCGGACGCAAGCCCATCGACGAACGCATTGTGCGCTCCAAACGGACGAACTAGCTCGCCCTCAGTACCCGTTGTTAGTTGAGCCTGCCCGTTACGGGCCGCAACCCGAGTAAGGTTGATTTTCGGGCGTCCCGTATTTTCCTTCCTGAGAACTTTCCATCTCACAGATTCCAGGAAGCTTCCCCGCCAGGAAGGCGGCCCTTTTTGTTGCCCGTCCTTGAGCGCTTGAATTTGTTGGTGCTGGATCCGCGATGCAATCCATGGCAAACAAAACTTTACAATTGAAACAACTTATTGCCCGGGAAAGTACTCCTATGCTTGCTCGGCATTTGAAAGTGGAAAACCTCGTCGCGGCAGGTCGAGGTTGTCAATATAAGTCCGGCGCCACTTTTCTGATCTGAACCGCCCGAATGGCGCTGCCTGTTTGCAGGCAAGTCCACGGGCAAGAGGAAACCGAATGAAGCTCCCCCCTGTAGTACGCTGGCTGGCATTTGCATTCCTACTGTCGGTGATTCCGACATTCCTTTCGTCCCCGTCTCAAGCACAAATTGGTATTTCCGTGCGCATCGGACCACCGGCTTTGCCGGTTTACGAACAGCCTATGTGCCCCGGCGAGGGCTATATGTGGACTCCGGGCTATTGGGCATGGGATGACGATGACGGCTATTACTGGGTGCCCGGCACCTGGGTCGAGGCGCCCGATCCGGGCTTGTTATGGACGCCCGGCTACTGGGGTTGGAACGATGGGGTCTACGACTGGAATGAGGGCTACTGGGGACCGCAGGTGGGCTTTTATGGCGGTATTGACTACGGCTATGGCTACGGTGGAGAGGGCTTCGGCGGCGGCGAGTGGCGGGGCGGATCTTTCTTTTACAACACCGCCGTGATGCGGGTGAACACCACCACGATCAGGAATGTTTACGTGAACCGGACAGTGATCGTGAATAACAGCTCCCATGTTGCGTTCAATGGCGGCCAGGGCGGAGTTCGGGCCCGTCCGACGGCGCAACAGCAAACTTATATGCACGAGCGGCACACTCCCGCAGTTGCGGCGCAAGTTCAGCAGGCGCATGCAGCCAGTCAGAACCGTGCGCTATTCGCGCGGGAAAATCATGGCCGCCCAGCGGTAGCCGCCACGGCCAAGCCGGGTGAGTTCAGCGGGCGCGACGTGGTAGCGGCCAAAGCGGCGGGAGGAACTTATCGCGTTCCCAAGATGTCGCCGAAGGAAGCGCGGGCTTCGGCTCCCGCGGGAAACCGCGGCGAAAAACCCGGCGCCGAAAACCGTCCGGCAGAGAAGGGTGCGGCGCCTGCCAAAACGGCCAGCCGCAGATCGCCGAGGAGCAATGCCAAACCGGAGACCGCGGACCGTGCGGAGAAGACGGCTCATCCCACCACGACCCGGGCGAACGAACCGCGTGCGAACGAAACTCATGCCAAGGAAAAGCCAGCCGCGAAGGCTGCTCCAGAGCCGACTTCGCATCCCAGTGAGGCTCGAAAGGAAAGCGCTCCACGCGCCGAGAATGCTCATCCGGCAAGCAAACCGCGAACCGAAGCCGCCCCCAAGGAAAGTCCCCGGACAGAAAGTGCGGCGCGTCCCGAGCCGAAGCCGCGGGAAACCGAACCGAAGGCGAATCCCAAGCCAACCGCCGAGTCGAGGCCGGCGCCAGCTCCGAAGCGCGCAAGCGCACCTAAGGAGGCCGCGCCTCGGAAAACCGAGCCCAAGCCGAGCGCTAAGCCGAACTCAGAGCCCAAGCCGGAAAAGGCGGCTCCGGCCCCGAAGCGTGAAGCAGCTCCGAAGCCGGAAAAGGCAGCTGCGGCTCCGAAGCGTGAAGCAGCTCCGAAGCCGGAAAAGGCAACTCCACCTTCGAAGCATGAGCCCCCTCCAAAGGACGAGCACAAGGGAAAGTGAACTTATTCGTGAGTGAGTTCGATGGCCAGCGCCGGTCGCCGGTGCTGGCCACTTTTCCTTGCAAGGTCTTCGATTCTTCTGCGTTCTTCTCCTGAACAGTCATTAGCCCGGCTGGTTCCAAACCACACTCGAAAGTACTAGGACTGGCGGAGCACGAATCTCTTCTCTGCTACAATTTTTTACAACCGCCGCCGCGCAGAGATCGTATTGTAGAGGATAGTTGGCTGGCTTCTCCGCTTGCGATCCACGGTGCAGGCAGATTGGGTGGTTACGAAAACGCCTTTTCAAAGCATGCAGCTGTCAGAGAACATATTTTGATCGCGAAGAGTTCGGCCGAGCAGTCGCGGCCGAGGAGTCCGAGATAACTATGTCATCCGCGAAACCCAAACTCAATCTGATTGGCGCCTTCACCGCGCTGGCAACGTTGGCGCTGGCCGCGAGCTGCACTGGATTTTTCGTTAACCCAACGGTTTCGAGTATCACCATCGATCCGCCCAATCCGACGGTGAGCCAAGGCCTCACCACGCAACTGACGGCAGCCGGGACCGATAGCAACGGAAACGCGCTTACCTTGACCGGCGGTACCAGTTGCACCGGGACTACTGTGTGTTGGTCCAGTGATACACCCACCGTCGCGACTATCACTGCGGGTGGGGTACTGACCGGGGTTTCGGCTGGGACCAGCACGATAACGGCCGCATCGGGTACCGCGAGCGCGACGACTACGGCGACCGTGACGCTTGGAAACGTCACAAGCGTTGTTATCACTCCGGACTCCATCACTCTTCCCGAAAGCTCGACGGCGACAACGTGTCTCACCGCCAAGGCGACTGCAGGCGGATCGACGGTTGATGTTACTTCGAGCGTAACTTGGCAGGCAGGCAGTACGATCATCACGATCGAAAATGGCGAAAACCCGATGTGTCCTGAATCCTCCACGACACCGGGCACAACGACCATCTTTGCACAATATATTAGTGGCACTAACACCATTACCTCGAACTCGGTGAGCGTCACGGTCAGCCCGTAGAGAGCGCCGCAGCCTGCTCTGAGCGAATCTTAGCCAACTTGGCGGTGGCCATTTCCTCGTGTTTGGGGCAATGAGTTGTCGGGTTTTCTTTTCCCGGTGTATTGTCCCGGGGATTTTTTTTTCGCCGAGGTTTGGAAAAGATCCGTCAAGCAGATCTTGGTTTGAAAATTGATCACGCTAAACCGCCAAGGCTTGAAGCAGAACCGGCGGTGCTGTTCAGATTGCTAGAAGATCGACTTTCTCGGTGTTTGCTGCGGCGCGAAGTTCCCGATCCAACGTAGCCAGTGGAATTCTTCGCCGCATTGCGATCTCGAGATAAGAAGCAGCGTAAAGAGTCAAACGATGTTTCTCGGCTAAACGCATGGTTGCGCCCCAAGCGTGGCGATCGGTTTCAGGATCGACGTGAATTGGAAGTAGCGCCAGGTCCGACAATGCGCCATCGAGGAATTCTGCCGGGCGGCGGCCGCGGCGCACATCCATCAGAAGAGCGTTGGCTACTTCGAGGCGCCAAAGCGATGGAACCCACGCGCCATTGTCGAGCAGCAGCTCGAATACGTATCTGACGGCGTCGGTGGTTTCGTCGTTCCAAATCCGGGCCAGCGTCACGGAACTATCAAGAACGAAACTCATGTTGATCTGGCAGCGGAGCTTCTGCATGGCGTTCGCAGCCATGCCTCATCTCTAACCTTCCAAATTCGCCAAGCTTGCTAAAGCCGGCCCACATCGCGGAGCGCTTTTACTTCCTCCCAATCGAACCTTCCGCCTCCGAGGCGGCGCGCACGCTCTTGAATGCGATCGATCGCCGCTTGGGCTTGGGCTCGACCAATGCGGACTTCGTTCGGTACTAGTCGGGCCACAGCTTTCCCGTGCCGGGTGATCACAATCTCCTCGCCGCGTTCGACGCGATCAAGGAGGGTTCCCAAGGTATTTTTTGCCTCAAAGGCGCCGACCTGGTTTGCGTGTTTCATCAGACTAGCTTAAGCTAGACTGCTCAAACCGTCAACGAAAGATCTCTGCAATTCGAAGGAGCATTCTGCGCCAGACAGTCCTCGATCAGCCTTGTCCATACGTAAGTTTGCCGCGCCGACAGAGCCAAGTATTATCCTCGATAGCGGAACTTCGAATCCGCTGACTCTCAACAATCGAACGGATCCATGTCCGACATTCGCTGTATCGGTATCGGCACCGGGGGTGGAGACGCTCCCGGCCTCAACGCAGTGATTCGCGCTGCCACCAAGGCCGCCATCATCAAGTACGGGTGGAAAGTCATGGGCATTCCCGATGGCTTCGACGGGCTCATCTGGCCCGAGAAGTCTTTCGAACTCACCCTGAAAGAAGTCAGCGGAATTCTGCCTCGCGGCGGAACGATTCTCGGCACCACGAACCGGGGCGATCCCTTCCATTACAGAACGGTCGAGAACGGCAAGGAAGTCTCCCGCGACATTTCCAGCCAGATCATCGAGAATGCCGCCAAACTCGGTATCGACGCCATCATCACGATCGGCGGCGACGGGTCGCAGAAGATCGGCTACGAACTTTTCCAGAAAGGGATGAAGATCGTGGGTGTGCCGAAGACCATTGACAACGATCTTTCGGCCACGCAGGTTACTTTTGGATTCGATACCGCCCTACACACCGTCACGGATGCCATCGACAAGATTCACACCACCGCGGATTCGCACCATCGCGTGATGGTGGTAGAGGTGATGGGCCGCGATTGCGGTTGGATCGCCCTCGAAGCTGGCATCGCCGGGGGCGCCCACGTTATTCTGATTCCGGAAATTCCGTTCAGTGTCGAAAACGTCTGCCGTTACATTGAGGAACGCGAGAAAACCGGTAAGTACTTCACCATCGTGGTGGTGGCCGAAGGCGTGAAACTGCCGCCGGAGATGAAGGAGAATCGCCGCGTCAGTTCCATTGGCAACCTGATCGGCAACGCCATCGTCTATGGCTCGAAAAAGGAGGTGCGGGTCAGCGTGCTTGGGCACATTCAGCGCGGCGGCACGCCCACGCCCTTCGACCGCATTCTGGCCACGCGTTTTGGCGTTGCCGCGGTGGATCTGATCGCCGCCGGAGGGTTTGGCATGATGGTAGCTCTGCACGGCGATTCCATTGTTTCGGTCGATGTGGCCCATGCCATCGGCCATCTCAAATCCGTCGATCCGCAGGGCGAACTGGTACGCGCAGCGCGTGCGATCGGCACCGGCTTCGGAGATTGAAATATTGGTGAGCTGATGGGTTCGCGAAATCTCAGCGGCGAAGAGATTTCCGCTGGATTTTGCAATATTGTCTGCGGTACCTTCGTAATCTCCCCCTAAATGCCTGATCCGGTTTTCAATAGAAGGGAATTTTCGGATTGGACCTATGAATTTCTTGGGAATGTGTCTCGTGGTTCAGTTGTGTCTGGCATTTGGAGTGGCGGGATTATTCTGGCCAGAGAAGTTCATGCCCTTCTTCGAGGTTTTGCTGTTTCCGTGGGCTGCCAGCTATCGTGCGGTCCGGGTCAACAGCGTGGCTGCCATTGGATTATCACTTCTGCTTCTAGCCAGGCTGCTCGCCGGCGTCCGCTAAAGCCAACGGCAGCCGAAAAAAGTACTCTCTAATCCTTCATCATGGCGTCAATCAACGCATAGAGTTGGTTCGGGTCTTTCATCTCGACGTACGGCTTGTCGGGATGGCGGTTGCTGACAATGTATACCGTTGGCGTGTGTTCGAGTTTGATGGCTCTGCCCAAATCGCGGTCGGCATTCACCTCGGCGGCGAATCTTCCCTGAGGATCAATCACGAAAGGAAAGTCCACTTTGTGTTCCTGGGCAAATTTCTCGGCGTAGCCGCGCAGGTTCTGGGGATCAATCTCGAGCTGGTTCGAAAAAATGTAATCGCGAAATTCGTTGCCGAGTGCTTTCGAGACCGAGTCGAAGTAGCGCGCCATCACCGCCGCGTCATAGGACCAATTATGCATAGGCAATGGAAAGTCATGGCGCACCAGCGGGATCTTATAGGTCTTCGAAGCCTGCTCGAGAATGGGCGCGACCCGCCGACATTGCGGGCACTGAAGATCCTCGAAGACCACAATGGCTACCTGCGCGCCCTTCGGTGGACGCAAGACAGCATTCACCGGCTCGTTTGGCGAAGAGTACAAAACCGCAGGCAAAAGTAATAAAGCCAGTAAAAGAAAAAGGAACCGGTTCTGGAATATATTTTTCATCGGCTTCTGTTTATGGTAACCGAAGCGCCTCGTTGTGTCAGGTCAACTTGAGAAGCTGCGGCGAGGAAGGTGTATTTCCCGTAACCTTGGTGCTGCGAAACTGCGGCTCTAACGCGCTATAGTGGAATCAGAGTCTTGCGGCTGAATCCAATCTTGATGAAGTCACCCTGCCCACGATCGTGAAACCGTCTCCTTCGAATCTTTGCGGGCGCGCCACAACAATAGCGTTCGCCGCACTATTTCTGTCTACTCTCTGGGCTTGCAATGGCAGGAGCCACCACGTACTCGAGGTGAATTATGTCTCGGCGGTGCAGGCTTCACTGCGCGATCAAGTGGCGCCGGTCTACAGCCGGGTTGGTACCGTGAAAAATGGCGATCGAGTGGAAGTGCTGGAGCGGGAGAAACGCTTTTCGCGAGTGCGCACCGCCGGCGGGCTTGAGGGCTGGATTGAGCAGCGCTACCTGGTGGACCAGCAGACTTTTGATGCGTTGCAGAAGCTGACGCAGGAGCATCTGGCCGATCCGGTGCAAGCCCCGGCGGTCTTGCGCAACGATACGAATTTGCACGTTACGCCAGGGCGTGAAACCGAGCATCTCTATCAGCTTTCGGCAGGCGCGAAAGTTTCTGTGCTGAAGCGCGCCACCGAGGAGAAGCAGCCGGGGATGGCGCCTGCGCCGGCCCAAGTGGGAGGCAAAGTTCGAGGTCCGGCGCTAGAGGACTGGTGGCTAGTGCGCGACGCGCAAAATCGCGTGGGCTGGGTGCTGGCCCGCATGGTGGATATCGATGTTCCGCTTGACATCGCGCAATACGCCGAAGGCCAGCGCATCGTTGCATTCTTCGTGCTCGACCAAGTTCGCGATTCGGGCAGAGAGGGCACGGACAAAAATGTTCCGCAGTATGTGTGCGCCCTCACCGAGCCGCATGACGGCCTGCCCTACGACTACAATCAAATTCGGGTTTTCACCTGGAACGTCAAGAAGCACCGCTACGAAACCGCCTATCGCGAGCACGGCCTGAACGGAGTGTTGCCGATCACCCTGAGCAGCGAGAATTTCGATAAAGAAGGCACACTGCCAGTGTTCATCCTGCGAGTGCAAGACGATAATGGCAATGTGAGTCAACGCAAGTACAAACTGAACACTCCGATAGTTCGTCGCGTGCTTGCGCCTGGCGAACAGAAAGAACTTCCGAAGCGTCGCCGGCGATAGGATGCCGCACGGAACTCAATCCTGATCTAACCTTTGATTCCCAATGGTGCCATTCTTACAGAAGCGGCTCCGACAATTTCACGGCTCTTTCTTTTCTGCACGAATATGGTCACGTGAAGATTTTCAACATTCCACTGAGGATTGAATTTCACCGTGGGATTTCCAGCGAACGAGACCGACGTGCCGCTTTTTTGCGCAACCCCAATTTTGCGCAAGGAGCGCAGCGTGGCAACGTGTTGCAGAACGTGTCCGGCATTCTCTCCTCGGCTCACCGACGAATGCAACCCGTCCTCCGTCACCGCCATCCAGACCTCGGCAAGATCGCCGGAGGTGTCTCCCGAAAGCTCGCCAACCCGCACACTGAATGACTTGGAACCCTTGTTGTCCGACCCGCCGGCAGTAATCTCGACCTGCGTTTTCAAGGCCCGCGCGGCAGTTTCGACTTGCGCTACTGCCTCTCTCGGGTTGTTGCCTACGAACTGGCTGTGCCCATCAACCACGATCTCGGGAGTGTACGCATCCTCTTTGATCAGACTCACGTAGGTCTGTTGCCGTTCGGTCCATTCGGCGGAAGAATAAGGGTCAATCCAGCCGTCGTGATTCCAATAATCCACGTGTTCTTCCAACGCAATAATTTCCGCTCCGGCGACCGGTTGTTGCGTCTCCAGCCTTTGTAAAAGAACATCCGCAGGGGGACACGATGAACATCCTTCCGAAGTGAATAACTCAACTACCACGGGCCTACGGCCCGCTTCCGGGGGCATCTCTTGCGCCATCGCGCACGAGACGAGGCAGCATGCGAGGAGTAAAACGGACACCCTTAACGGGGCTGCGCGGTAGTTTTCCATGTTTTTGTTTCCCGAATAGATAGGATGCCCATGATGCGAGGAGGTTACTATCGGGACAGAAAAATCCTGAAGGGATTTTTTCTAGCAGTAGAACTCTGCAATGCTTTCTACCACGCGCCGCTGCTCATCCTCGGTGAGTTCGGGAAACATGGGAAGCGCGAGCACTTCTTTTGCGGCGAGTTCGGCCTCGGGGAGGTCGCCTTCGCGGTAACCCAGATACACAAAACAAGGCTGCAGATGCAACGGGATAGGGTAGTAAATTTCCGTGCCGATTTTGCGCGCGGCGAGGAACTCGCGCAATTCCTCGCGGCGATAAGCGCGTACGACATACTGATGAAACACGTGATGAGCTTTCCCTGACCGGGATGGCAATCGAATGGGAGCGGCATTTTCAGGCTGTTCGCTGGTCGAGGTGAGACCGGCTGCTCCAAAAAGATGGTCATAGGTGGCGGCGCGTTGCCTGCGAGCATCGTTCCATCCTTCGACGTATTTCAACTTGACGCGCAGAACGGCGGCCTGCATGGCGTCGAGGCGGCAGTTCCAGCCCAACTCCTCGTGCACATAACGCTGCGGGCTGCCGTGATTCCGCAGGCGACGCATGTGCGCCGCCATCGCAAGATCGTTGGTGGTTACTAAGCCAGCATCGCCGTAAGCGCTAAGATTCTTAGTGGGGTAGAAGCTGAACGTAGCCGCCATTCCCATCGATCCCGCCCGCCGGCTCTTGTCGGGCTCGTTCCCCCACCGCGCGCCAATTGCCTGCGCAGCATCTTCGATCAGGTTGAGGCGAAATTCGTCGGCGAGCTGGCCCAGCGCACCGATATCGGCGCATTGACCGTAAAGATGTACCGGCAGCAGCACGCGAAGTTTGTCGCGCCGTCCGCCGCGGAGAAAATTCTCGACCTTCGCTGGATCCAGATTAAAAGTGCGCGGATCGATATCGACAAACACGGGACGAGCCCCGGCGCGCGCAATCGAACTTGCCGAAGCAAAGAAACTGAAAGGTGTGGTGAGAACCTGATCGCCTGGCTGCACTCCAGCCGAGACGAGAGCCAGCCACAGCGCATCCGTGCCCGAAGCGCATCCTACAGCGTCTTTCGTACCGCAAAAGTCGGCTAACTCGCGCTCCAGAGCTTCGACTTCGGAGCCCAGAATGTAATGCTGCGACGCGCACACCCGCCCTACAGCAGCCAGCACCTCGGCGCGTATCTGCTCATATTGGCGCTGCAGATCAAGCATCGGCACAGAGTCGGGCGGCTTCGCGCCGGTGGAATCCACGCCCGGATGACTCGCGGCAAACTTCGAAGAAGATACGGTCACGGAAGGCCGATTGTAGCAGGAACGAACGTAATGTTCTCATACACATAGAAGCCGCTTATATTTGGTCGAGGCGGAGTCATACTGATTTTCATAGCCCCCTTCCACAAAACGATGAATAAGCACAGCCATAACAAAATGTTATTAAAGATATCTTATTCATAAGCAATACGTTAGGGCAGCGAGGATTTGGAACGCGAACTGCATAAACCTGAAGCCATAAGAGTAAGTCCCGTTGTGTGCAAGTTAGTCCTGCCCCTGACTCGGCCCCTCGGTCTACTCGCTTCGAAACGTACGTGCCAGATAGGGAGGGTCTTTATGAAGCATCATTCATTCGGATTTGTGGCGTTACTCTTAGCGCTGGGATTCTTTTGCGGGTTTGTTGTGACGCCTCCGGCAAACGCCGATAACCTTTATGCCAGCATCCGGGGAACGGTCGTCGATCCGTCGGGCGCGGTTGTGCCCGGCGCCAAACTGACCGCAACCAACGTGGCCACGGGCGTGAGCGTCAGCACCACCTCGGATCAAAATGGATTGTTTTCCTTCCTGCAGCTACAGATCGGAGACTACAAAATTGTGGTCGAAAGAGCCGGCTTCAAGACTTACACCGAAGGCCACATTCATTTGGACCTCGACCAGGTTTTCAATTTGAAAGCAACCATGGAAGTGGGAGTGGTCAGCGACACGATTACGGTCGAAGCCAACCCTGCTCAGGTAGAGACCACCAGCATGCAGCTTGGCACTACGGTGTCGGGCAGCCAGATCGTCGAACTGCCCTTGAACGGACGCAACTGGACCCAGTTGATGCAGCTTCAGCCCGGGGTGCAGTCGGGTTCGGATCGGTTTGGCACCTCCGGCAATTTGGGCGGCTACTCCACGAACGGAGCAGAGACACAGCAGAATTCCTTTCTGATTAACGGGACCGATTCCAATGACACGTCGTTGAATACGCCGCTCGTCATTCCCAGCCCGGATGCCATTGGCGAGTTTAATTTGGTGACCAGCACCATCAATCCCGAATACGGGCGCAATTCCGGCGCTATTGTGAATGCGGCCATCAAGAATGGGACGAATTCGTTTCACGGGGACGTCTTTGAGTTTTATCGCGACACATTCCTCGATGCGATTCCATGGTTTGAAAGTACACGAGCGCTCTTCCACCAAAACCAGTTTGGAGGCACACTGGGCGGTCCGATCGTAAAGGATCACGCGTTTTTCTTCTTTTCCTATCAGGGCAGACGCGCGGTTACGCCTCAGCCGAGCGCGTTCGGCGATAGCTTTAACGGTAGCGCTCCGACGGTTTTCAGCGCGGCCGAAAGGGCCGGCGACTTTTCAAGCGGTCCTTCTTTTTACAGCTCCACAAACCCTGAACCTGTGGGCTCGCCATGTGGCGCGGGCTATGCCGGACCTTTCGGACCTAACCCTCTTCCATTTGCCACCGCCGGGTTCGCCGCTGGAACTCCGGAGTGCGTAGCTTTCTCGAACGGGAAGATTCCTGCCACAAGCTTGAATCCGTTGGCGGTTAAACTGATGAACCAGTACGTTCCGCTACCGAATGCTGCGGGCGACGCCTACCAGTTCAACCCTCTCGAGACGGCGAAAGAAAATCAATATATCTACCGGATCGACGAGAAGCTTACGAACAAAGACTCGATTTGGGGCTACGGGTTGAATCAGACTCGAGCGATCAACGATGGCCTTACGTTCATTGGCTCCGATCTTCCGGGGTTCCCCACCTCCAGCCCAAGCAAAGTCTATGAATATACCGTGGCGTGGAACCATACATTCTCACCGACCACGCTGAACGAGGCGCGCTTCGCCTATCTCCGGTTCAACTACAACGCGCTGACACCTGTGACCACGCAGGACCCCTCGGCCTATGGATTCACTGGTCTAACCAACAATCAGGCTCCGCAGTTCCAGGAACTTCCCATCATGAACGTTTCGGGTCTGTTCACCCTGGGCTATAGCGACGATGCGCCGCAACCGCGCGTGCAAAACACTTACCAGGTGGTTGACAACTTCAGCAAAGTGATGGGGCACCATACGCTGAAGTTTGGCTTCAACATGGACCGCCAGGAGATCAACAATCCGTTTTACACATCCCTGAATGGCAGCTATGCGTACAACGGCGCGGGAGTTTTTTCGACCTCGGTTCCGGGCGCGGATTTCCTGCTGGGCATTCCCGATAGCTTCAGTCAGGGTAGTGGAACCATCATCCGCGCACGCGGCCGGGAGTATTACTCCTATGGCCAAGATCAATGGCAGGTGCGACCCAACTTTACTCTGACACTGGGTATGGCCTGGGATATCGATACTCCATATAAGAATCTTTTCGCAAGCGGTGAGGCTCTGACCTCGTTCATTCCGGGCGAGCAATCCAAGATTTTCCCCAGCGCTCCGGTCGGCGTGGTTTACCCCGGCGACCCGGGTGTTGGCCCCTATGGGCTGGCCCATGTTCATTACGACGATCTGGCGCCGCGCCTGGGTTTTGCATGGAGCCCGGATGCTGCCCATAATTGGAGTATTCGCGCCGGTATCGGGATCTACTACAACCGTACCGAAGAAGAGCCTACGCTGCAGGCACTGAGCGATCCACCATTCTCACTGACGACGTTTGGAGCGTCAGCGGCGCAGTACGGCACCTCTCCGAACTTTGCGAACCCATATGCTTCCGTAAATGCTGTTCCTCTCAAAACAACTTCCGGAACGACGGCGGCAGCGGTATGTCCAACCTGCGCCGTCAGTGCCGGTACGAGCCCCTTTCCTTTCACTCCGTATGCGGCGGGTTCTTCTCCTGACTTCTCGCAATTCGAACCCCTCGGCTTTAACGTGACTGAATATGCCGCGAATCTGGTCAGCCCACGGACCACGAACTTCAATTTCACGGTGCAGCGGCAGGTTGACAAGCAAACGGTTGCGACCCTGGCCTATGTAGGATCCATTGGGCGCCACGAGGAAGGCAGCTACAACATTAATCCGGCAGGACAACCAAACCCGGTAAACGGATCTTATAATCCGACGGCTCAGGCAGCGGGTTGCAGCAATGCGAATCTGGCGGTGTGCGCACCAAGCACGTTCCAATTCAATCCGCTCGTTTACGGGCAGTTCGGCGTCTTTGCCAGCGCATTCAGCAGCAATTACAATTCGCTGCAAGCGTCGATCAACCGGCACTTCAGCCATGGCCTTCAATTTCAGGCGGCCTACACCTGGTCTCGCGATTTTGACTACACCTCGAGCTTTGAGAACAGCGGCTTCAATGGTCCTGGCTTCAATCCCTGGAATTTCGCCCAGAATTACGGTCCCTCGGCCAACGATGCACCGCAACGACTGGTCGTCAACTATGCTTACACCTTGCCCTTCTATCAACTGGCGGGCCACCGCTTGAGAATGCTGACCGATGGCTGGACACTCTCAGGAATCGGCACATTCCAGCATGGTTTCCCGGTCAACGTTTTTAACGTAAGTGGGACCGACGATACGACGGCTTCGGGAACCAATTTTTACTCGGCGCCGAGTTTCGTCAATACGACGGGAGCACCGCTCCAAGTCGGTCAGAATCCAAGGACTAGCAACATTGGCGGAACACCGAACACGTATTTGAATCCCGCAGCATTCGCCGTTCCGCCTCTCGGTGTGATGGGCGATGCCAATCGCAATCCGTTTTATGGCCCAGGGTTAAATTACTGGGATATGGCCTTGGAGAAGGACGTGAAGTTTACGGAAACCAAGTCGCTTGAACTACGGTTTGAGACCTTCAACACCTTCAACCACGCGAACTTTTCTGCTCCCTTTGATATCGTCGGGCCAGGATTCCCCTTCGGAGAAGTCCTGAGCACCCAACAAATCAGTACCAGCGGGGCAGGCCGAGTGGTGCAACTCGCCGCCAAAATCTATTTCTAGGCGGACGAGATCCCAAACAAAACGAACGAAGGAGCGTCGAGAGACGCTCCTTCATTTTTTGCTTTGACTTTTGGGTCGGCCCGGTGCAGACCAAACTCGAAGGAGATGACCTGTTATTTCCCAAACATCGGATAGTGACTGGCTGCGCCCATAAAGAACAGCAGCACTACCGACAGCCAAGCATTGGCGCGGCTGGCCAGGAAGGCTTGCCGGGCCATGGTTTTGGCCTTGTCGGGCATGGGAGTGCCGTTGGCGGCGCTATCGCGCGTCCACTGAATCAGCCGTTTCTGAATGCGCCAGATCACTCCCCAAACATTGAGCAGCA
Organism: uncultured Acidobacteriota bacterium; assembly: GCA_963756015.1. Classification (GTDB taxonomy): domain Bacteria; phylum Acidobacteriota; class Terriglobia; order Terriglobales; family Acidobacteriaceae; genus Sulfotelmatobacter. The sequence goes on along the minus strand of CAVWMB010000006.1, from coordinate 2,217,168 downwards.
TGACCCAGCCGATGCCTCCGCCGATGCCAATCGCCAGCAGTCGATTGCTCTCCCAGCCATGCGTGTTCCAGCTCAGGAAAAGCCAGGCCGCGATCGCAACCACAACCGCATACACCACGCCGATAAACGCGCCGTTGTTAAAAATTCCCTTGCCCGGAACCAGGCATGCGTACAGCACCGCCCAGACGATGGTCCAGATCAGGAAAAAACTCCCCATGGCGGCGCCGCTGGTGGCGTGAAACCCTTGAATTTGGCCGTTGTGCGCGTCGGCAGCTACAATGTTTCCCCAATACATAAGCCCCGCTAAAACTGTAAGCGCGGCAGACATGCGGAACCACCACAATGCCCGCGTCATCAGCGCGGGCATCACTTTGCCCTTGGTAGAGGCGTCGAGTTCTTTCATCAGGGGAACATTCACCAGGTTGAAAAAGTACAACAGCCCAATCCAGGTGATGCCCGCCAGAAAGTGGATCCAACGCAACAGCATGAGGAAGTTCGTATTGAAGTCTGGCGGAAAATTGATTTGAGGTCCAAAAAAAACTACGAGAGCGGCGCTTGCCATCAGATCTCCTCGAAATAGGAAGGATTGCCCACGCCGGGATTGTACACAAGCAGAAACAAAAGGCGGCACAAAGCCACTTTCGCGGGGGACTTGCTCGAAAGCGGATTTCCTCAAGTTCCAGGTTGAAAAGCTCAGGGGGACGCCGTATCGTACTCGCAGCTACCTGCCAGGCGGCGCTGCTTTGAAGCAAGGCGGCGAGGAGGCAGGGTTTCCCCCCGTATCTTCTGGTGGAACTCCGCCAGGAAACGCTGTTGTTTTGAGCTTGCACTGAGGCGAAGGCCGAAGGCGCGAGTTGGTGGTCGGAAGACAGAGAACGCAAGGAGATCGGCTATGGAAAGCAGCAAGCCGGCGCAGAACATCCAGGACTCCTTCCTGAACACGGCCCGCAAGGAGCGATTGAGCATCACGATTTACCTGCTGAGCGGAGTGAAGTTGACGGGCCGCATCCGTTCTTTCGATAAGTATTCCGTTGTTCTGGAGGCCAACGGACAGGAGCAATTGATCTTCAAACATGCCATCTCGACCATCGTCATCGGTCGAACTGGGACACACAATACGCACTTGGCGCATTCCGAGACGAAGGTGGCAGGCGGAGCTACGGCATCGTCGCCGGCGGCTTCGGCGGTTACCGCCACGGGTACTGAAGGGTAAGGCGTTTTAGGTTTGCGCAGTTCTCATCCCAAGAAGACTCGCGTTGCGTCCCGAGGCCGAGTTGTGCCGCTGGGCGCTGAAAATTCGCGCCAAGAGGAAAGGGAGGAGCGCGCCTTTCTTGTGGGGATTGATGTGCGCACTCGCGGGCGCGGCGCGAAGGTCGCGGTCACCGCGCAAGCACAAGCGGCTCGGGATGCCGCGGCTGACGCCTCAACCGGCGGCACCAAAGCTGGCTCAGCCTCTTCAGGAAAATCGAGCAGCAACAAGCCAAGCATTCCAGAATTCGATGCCGAGGAATCGCTGGCGGAGTTACGCACGCTGGCTGGAAGCGCAGGCGCCACAGTCGTCGGTGAAATTCTGCAGCGTCGCGACCGGCCTGACCCTGCGACCCTGATCGGCGCGGGCAAGCTCGAGGAAATTGGCGGCGCGGCCGCGTCGGTAAATGCTGACCTTCTTCTCTTCGATCACGATCTCAGTGCTTCGCAGCAACGCAACGTTGAAAGAATCGTGAAGCGCCGCGTCATCGACCGCACCCAACTCATCCTCGACATTTTTGCCCGACACGCACGGACGCGAGAAGGCCAACTGCAGGTGGAACTGGCGCAACTGCAGTATATGTTGCCACGCCTCGCCGGCCACGGCATAGAGATGTCGCAGCTGGGCGGCGGCATTGGCACTCGCGGTCCTGGCGAGACGCAGCTCGAAACCGACCGCCGCAAAATTTACCGCCGCATCCGGCATGTCGAGCAGCAACTGGAGAATGTGCGCCGCATCCGCGCCCAGCAGCGGCAACGGCGGGAGTCGGCACCGGTGGCCACGGTGGCTCTGGTGGGCTATACCAATGCGGGGAAGTCCACGCTGTTCAATGCCCTCACTCGGGCTGCGGTGCTGGCCTCGCCGCGAATGTTTGCCACACTCGATCCCACAATTCGCGCCGTGGTACTGCCCTCGAAGCGTAAAGTGCTGCTCTCTGACACGGTGGGATTTATTCGCAACTTGCCGCACACGCTGGTCTCGGCTTTTCGCGCTACTCTCGAAGAAGTGCAGCGCGCTTCTCTGATTGTCCAGGTTACCGATGCCAGTAGCCGGCTTTCGGCCGAGCAGGACGCACAGGTCGAGGTTGTCTTGAAAGAGCTCGAAGCGGAAAAAAAGCCACGCTTGCGCGTGATGAACAAGGTCGATCTTTTGGATGACGAAGTGGCTGAGACCCTGATGAACGACTCCTCGCGCGACGGGAATGACATGGTGTATGTCTCGGCAGCCGAGTGCACAAATCTCGACAGGTTGCTCGCGTGCATCGACGCCATGATCGAAGAAGACCGCGTCAGCCGCCTGCATCTGCGCATCCCCCAGAAAGAAGGGAAGACGTTGGCCCTGCTCGAAGCCAAAGCACGAATTTATTCGCGAACGTACGAAGATGGGATTGTCGAGTTGGAAGTGGAAGCGGCCGAGTCCGTGGTGCGGAGAGTGCGAAAGTGGATGGCGAGCCGTGCGACGAAAAGAGAAACGCAGCAAATTTAAATGGGCCGGCAACCAAGAAGCGGTGACATTCCTTGGCTATCGGCCCATTCGATCCTGAATTGGATCGGAGGTGATAGTTCTATGCTAGTCCTCTGGACCGGGAAGTCAAGCATTAGTTGCAACCCGATCCTCCCCAAATAAACACAGGATTTTGCCAAATTTAGCGGCTTTCCGCCGGTCCGCGCTTCCGAGGGAAAACCAGCCCTTTGCGTTGACATAACTTCCTTTGGACGTTAGACTTAACAGTTTTCATAGCCCTCATTTTCCTGTACCGCAGCAATTCATGGATGAAACGCTACGACAACTAGGGGAATTACTGCTCGGATCGGTGCCGACCGTGATTCTAATGGCGCTGCTTTACGTCCTGTACGCGGCGGTTGTGCACGAGCCTCTGCGGCGCGTGCTCGACGAACGACGAGGCAAGACGGAAGGCGCCGTCGAAAAAGCGCAGGCTGACATTGCCGCCGCTGAGGCGCGCACCTCCGAATATGAGCAACGCCTTCGCGAGGCTCGCGCCACCCTGTTCAGGGCGCAAGAACTCAGACGGAAGGCAGCCCTGGAGGCGAGGGCCACGGCTCTGAACGAAGCTCGCAGCAGGACCCAAAAGCAGGTGCAAGCCGCTAAGGCAGATATCGATAAAGACCGCGAGGGGGCGCAAACTGGATTACAGGGCGAGGCCCAGTCGCTGGCTACGGAAATCATAAGGAGAGTGCTGCAGCCTGCCGCAGCTGCCCGTTAATATTTCATGGCGGGCGCAAATGCGATTTCGAACTTTTACAAATGATCTCTTTTAGACAGATTATCCGGGTGCATGTTCTGGCATTGGTTGCATTTAGTTTTGCCGGGGCGATTCCGCTGTTGCATGCGCAGGATCAGCCTGCAGCGCTGCCAAAAAAACAATCGTCCGACGAGTCTTCGAGACACCGGGGCTTTGCTCGCCAGTTGACGCACGAGACCCGGGAAGCTGCGGGGCAGGAAACGGACGACAAGTCCCAATTCAAAGAATCGCCATCCGTACAATTTTTGGCGCGCCACACTGGGTTGAGCAATGGAAACGCTTACCTGCTGAGCATCCTGCTTAATTTCGGGATCGTCGTCGGGCTTATTTTCTGGGCTGCGCGTAAATACTTGCCGCACGCATTCAGCGCTCGCACGGCGGCGATTCAAAAAGCGATGCGAGAGGCGCAGAAAGCCAGTGAAGAAGCGAGGCGCAGGCTGGCGGAAATCGAAAATCGTTTGCGAAGATTGGACGGCGAAATTGGCATGATGCGCGACGCCGCAGAAAAGGATGCCGCGGTCGAAGAGTCGCGCATCCACGCTGCGGCTGAGCAAGACACGCGAAAGATTGTGGAGTCGGCGCAGCAGGAAATCGCGGCTGCTGCTAAAGCGGCGAGGCGCGAGCTTACCGCGTATGCCGCTGATCTCGCCATTGGGTTGGCGCAAAAGCAAATTCACGTGGATGCGGCAACCGACCAGGCGCTAGTGCGGAACTTTGCTGGAGAACTTAGTCGATCTGAGACATCAGGGCGAAATCCCGGAAGGGGCGGACACTAGAGCATGGCTTCGGTTGCCAGCACCTATGCGCGTGCCTTTGCGGATGTTGTCCTAAGCTCGGATCTGGATGCGGATCGTTCCGTTGCGGAGTTGCGCACGCTGGCGAGCCTGTTGGACCAGAGCGTGGAGTTGCGCCGGATATGGGAGAACCCCGCGGTTCCCGCCGAGCAGAAGCGCAGCGTGCTCGATGTGGTCGCCAAGCGAGATGGCTTTTCCAAGGCTGTAAGAAATCTTGTGGCGGTCTTGATTGATCATCGTCGTGTGCATTTTCTCGATGCGATTATCCGGCAACTGGCAAAGGAACTCGATGCGCGAATGGGGTTCGCCGAAGCGCAGATCACCAGCGTCAGCGAACTCAATGATGCCGAGAAGCGCGAATTCGAGGCGCAGGTGGCTAAGCTGACCGGCAAAAAAGTTCGCGCCCACTACACGCGCGATGCGTCGCTTCTTGGAGGAGCGGTGCTCCGCATAGGCAGCACAATTTATGATGGGTCGGTAAGAGGACAGTTGCAGCGGTTGAAAGCTGCTGTCAGTTCCTAACCGGCATCTCGCTTAAGGTCGCTCGAAGCCGGCAACTAGACGCTCGAAACAGATTCTATGGCACAGATCAAAGCAGACGAAATCAGCAAGCTGCTCCGCGAGCAGATCGAGAACTACGAATCGAAGATCTCCGTGGACGAAACCGGCTCGGTCATCACGCTGGGCGATGGTATCGCGCGCGTCTATGGCCTGGATAAAGTCATGGCCGGTGAACTTCTTTCCTTCCCGCACGACGTGGCCGGCATCGCCATGAACCTTGAAGAGGATCAAGTCGGCGTGGTTCTGCTCGGCGAATACACCGAGATCAAGGAAGGCGACGAAGTGAAGCGCACTGGGCGCATCATGAGCGTTCCCGTCGGCGACGCCATGATCGGCCGCGTGGTTGATTCGCTGGGCCGGCCGATCGACGACAAAGGTCCCATCGCCTCCGATCAGTTCATCGCGCTGGAGCGCCTGGCGCCCGGCGTGATCGACCGGCAGCCGGTGCGCGAGCCCATGGCAACCGGACTGAAGGCCATTGACAGCATGATTCCGGTAGGCCGCGGTCAGCGCGAATTGATCATTGGTGACCGTCAAACGGGAAAGACCGCGGTTGCGCTCGACACCATTATCAACAGCAAGGGCAATGACCTGATCTGCATCTACAACGCGATCGGCCAGAAGCGCTCGTCAATTGCGCAGGTGGTGAAAATTCTCGAAGACGCTGGCGCCATGGAATACACCATCGTCGTGGCCGCCTCAGCCTCCGAACCTGCGCCCATGCAGTACATCTCGCCCTACGCGGCAACCGCCATCGGCGAATTTTTCCGCGACAGCAAGCGCCACGCGCTCGTCATCTACGATGATCTTTCGAAGCACGCCGCATCCTATCGTGAAATATCTTTGTTGTTGCGCCGTCCCCCGGGGCGCGAAGCCTATCCAGGAGACATTTTTTATCTTCACTCGCGCTTGCTGGAACGATCGGCAAAACTAAGCGACAAAAACGGCGGTGGCTCGCTCACGGCTCTCCCCATCATTGAGACACAAGCTGGCGACGTTTCCGCCTACATTCCGACCAACGTGATTTCGATCACTGACGGGCAGATTTATTTGGAAACCGATTTGTTCAATCAGGGGGTGCGTCCCGCGGTAAACGTTGGCCTGTCGGTGAGCCGCGTTGGCGGCAGCGCGCAAATCAAAGCCATGCGCCAGGTTGCGGGAACCTTGAAACTGGAGCTGGCGCAATACCGCGAACTGGCCGCTTTCGCGCAGTTTGGCAGCGACCTCGATAAGGCAACGCAGGCGCAATTGAACCGTGGTCAACGGCTCGTCGAACTGCTCAAGCAGAACCAGTTTTCGCCGCTGCCCTTCTCCAAGCAAATTCTGATCATCTTTGCCGGTACTGGAGGATTTCTTGACGACCTTCCGGTGAACCAGGTTCGCGACTTCGAGAAGGAGCTTTACGACTACGTGGATGCGACCAACGCCGGCCTGCTGCGCACTATCATGGAGAAGAAAATTCTCGATGACAATCTGAAGGCTCAACTTTCTGAAGTGATCAAACAAGCGAAGCAGCAGTTCGTCGAGTCAAGAAAAGAGCAAGAAGCGGCGGCAAAATAGTACCGAGTACCTAGTACCTAGCCAATCAGTTTTGACCAGGACCAGGTACTCGGTACTGAAAACTAAATGGCCAACATACTCGACATCCGTCGCCGCATCCGGAGCGTGGTGAACACGCGGCAGATTACCAAGGCCATGAAAGTGGTCTCGGCCGCGAAGCTGCGCCGGGCGCAAGACCGAACGCTGGCGGCGCGTCCCTACGCGCAGATGTTGACCAACGTTTTGAAATCCCTGGTTGCGCGCGCGGAAATCTACGATCCGGAAACCGGCCAGCCAAAGCATCCTTTACTGGCGAAGCGTCCCGAAAAAAACATTTTGCTGATCATTGTTACCGGCGACAAGGGTTTGGCGGGTGCGTTCAGCGCCAACATTATCAAGGCGGCGACCAGATTCATCGAGTCGAAGGCGGACAAGAATATCGACATCGAAGCAATCGGCCGCAAAGGGCGCGACTTTCTGCGGCGCCGCTATCCTGCTGCAGCCGTGCAGACGCGCAGCCTGTCCGCCAGTGAGGAATCGCTGGAGAAACAGCCTGAATCCGGCGAGCGTGCAGCCGCCATACAGATTACCGGCGAACACGTTGGCGTTCTCGGAAAGCTGGAGTTTGCCCAAGCGCGGAGCCTTGCCGAGAGCGTGATAGACCGCTACCAGCGCGAGGAAATCGACTCGGTCTACGTGGTTTTCAACGAATTCAAGTCGGTGATTGCCCAACGTCTTATCGTGGAGCAGATTCTTCCCATCGAGCAGGTGGGAGAGCAGGCGGTTCGCCTCTCCGAGGAGATGACGGAAGAAGAAAAGAAAAAAGCGAAGGAAGCGGCGGTGAGCGCAGGAGTGGGCATGCGCCATTCCGATTCGCCCGCCGAAGCAGTGGCGGCTCAGTTCGGCACCTCGCAGGTCGATTACATTTATGAGCAGCCACCCGAAGAATTGTTCCGGGGCTTGTTGCCGAAATACGTTGCCGTTCAGATTTTCCGCGCGCTCCTGGAGTCGGTTGCCGCCGAGCATGCCGCGCGCATGACCGCCATGGAATCCGCTACCAGCAACGCCACCGACATGATCGACTCTTTGACCTTGGCAATGAACCGGGCACGGCAAGCAAAAATCACGAAAGAAATTATCGAAATTGTGAGCGGCGCGGCCGCAATGTAGGAAGAAGCTATTAGCTCTTGGCCTTTGGCTTTTAGCTTGCGGAAAAGATGATGGGCGTTTGTTTCGTGGGTACGCGGGAAACGCTCGAGTACGTGCTGCATGGAGCTCGGTTGAAAGCGGCGCAAATAAAGCTGCCAGCCAGGAGCTAAACGCTAAGAGCTGAGGTTTTATGCCAGAAAACATCGGACATGTAGTTCAAATTGCGGGTCCGGCAGTTGATGTGCAGTTCGAAGAAGGCCACCTGCCGCCTATTTATGAGGCGGTGAGGGTGGTGAGCGACGGCTTCACTGTGCCCAGCCCCGTTAACGTAATTCTTGAAGTGCAACAACACCTGGGCGAAGGGCGCGTCCGCTGTATCGCGATGGAAGCCACTGAAGGCATGGTGCGCGGCATGAAAGCCATCGATCAAGGCGGACCGATCTCCGTTCCGGTGGGCCGCGGCACCCTCGGCCGCGTGATGAATGTGATTGGCGAACCGGTCGATCAACTGGGCCCAATCGAGTTCAAAGAGAGAATGCCGATTCATCGCCTGGCTCCTGCTTTTGACGAACAGGCAACGACGGCCGAGATGTTTGAAACCGGAGTGAAAGTTATCGATCTGATTCAGCCCTTCTTGAAGGGTGGAAAGATTGGATTGTTTGGTGGCGCGGGGGTGGGTAAAACGGTGGTCATCATGGAGTTGATCAACAACGTTGCCAAGAACCACGGGGGTTTTTCCGTGTTTGCCGGGGTTGGCGAGCGTACCCGCGAAGGCAACGACCTTTGGTTGGAGATGACGGAGTCCGGCGTGATTAAGCCTGGCAAACCTGCCGACTCAAAGGCCGCGCTGATTTACGGCCAGATGACCGAACCCCCCGGGGCGCGGCTGCGCGTAGCGCTCACCGGGCTTACTGTCGCCGAATATTTTCGGGACGCCGAAGGGGCTGACACGCTGCTTTTCATCGACAATATCTTTCGTTTCACGCAGGCCGGTTCAGAAGTCTCGGCGCTGCTCGGGCGCATGCCCAGCGCAGTTGGCTACCAGCCAAATCTTGCCACCGAAATGGGCGAACTGCAGGAACGCATCACCTCCACCAAGAAGGGCTCGGTCACTTCCGTTCAGGCGATTTACGTCCCCGCCGACGATCTCACCGATCCCGCGCCGGCCACAACCTTCGCTCACCTGGATGCCACCACCGTGCTTTCGCGCGCGTTGACTGAGATCGGAATTTATCCCGCAGTCGATCCGCTGGGTTCCACTTCCCGCATCCTCGATGCGCGCATCGTCGGTCAGGAGCACTACGACGTGGCGCAGTCGGTGAAGAAAACCCTGCAGACCTATAAAGACCTGCAGGACATCATTGCGATTCTCGGCATCGACGAACTTAGCGAAGATCAGAAACTTACTGTGGCGCGGGCGCGCAAAATACAGCGCTTTCTCTCGCAACCGTTCCACGTCGCCGAACAGTTCACCGGCGCAGCTGGGCGGTATGTAAAAATCGCCGACACGGTGAAGGGTTTCAAAGCAATCGTGGAAGGCAAATACGACGACATCCCGGAACAGGCCTTTTATATGAAAGGCCCGATTGAAGAAGTGCTGGAAGCGGCGGAAAAAATGAAGGCTGCAGCGTAAGACCGATCGATCGTGGAGGGGGCGTGAGTCGTGCGCGGCGCACTGCTGCCGCAAACTTAAGGATGCTCTTGACCGACTAACGTACCAACGACCCAATGGCAGATACTTTCCAACTCGAAATCGTTACGCCGGAAAAAAAGGTGGTTGATACCTCGGCGACGGAGGCTCAGATTCCCGGGAAGAACGGTTACCTGGGCATTCTCCCCGGCCATGCGCCGCTTATTACTGAACTGGCAGTAGGAGAAGTGACGTATCGCGCCGGAGCCGAGGAGGAACACCTCGCCGTAGCCTGGGGATTCGCCGAAGTTCTGCCGGATAAAGTAACCATTCTGGCCGAAACAGCCGAGCGCCCCTCCGAGATTAACGTAGAACGCGCCCGAAATGCCAAAGCCCGTGCCGAAGAGCGCCTGACCAGCGGCGATGCGAATGTCGATGTCGAACGCTCTCTGAATGCGCTGCACAAGGCCGAGACTCGACTCGAAGTCGCAGAGAAGAACCGGTAATCACGGCCAGTTCGCGGCCCTCACGATTGCGGAAATTGCGGAGGATGCATGCGACGTTTTTGGATTCCACTCCACCTTGTTATCGTCCTGGCAGCGATTACCGGTTTCACCGCCGCCCAGGAGAAGAAAAAGCCAGAGCCGAAACAGGCGCCGCTGGTATCTCCCGATCTCCACTCCGACCGCAGCGTAACGTTCCGCGTTCGTGCGCCGAATGCGAGAGCGGTCAAACTTGACCTCGAGGGTGGCAACTCTGCTGAAATGCAGCAAGATGATCACGGCGTTTGGAGTGTGACCACCGCTCCTCTTCCGCCCGACTACTATGGATACTCTTTCACCATCGACGGCGTGCGCTCGCTCGATGCGTCGAACCCATCACTCGTACCCAATCTGATTTTCCCGAGGGATTCCGTTCATGTTCCAGCGGCTTCGCTGCCATGGGAGTTGAACGATGTCCCGCATGGCGAGATTCATCATCACTTCTACCGGTCCACGGTCGCGGCCGATGACCGCGACTACTACGTATACACTCCGGCAAACTACGATCCAGCGGCGAACAAGACTTACCCGGTCTTGTACCTGTTGCACGGTTTCAGCGACGATGCCAGTGGCTGGACTTCAGTGGGGCGCGCCAATGTGATTCTCGATAATTTGATTGCCCAGGGAGCGGCCAAGCCCATGATCGTCGTGATGCCTCTCGGCTACGGCACCATGGAAATGATTCGCCGAGCCTGGAAGGCGTGGAGCGACACCGATCTGTGCAATACCAACTTCAATAAATTCACCGAAGCGCTGCTCACTGAGGTGATGCCTCGGATGGAAAGCGAGTACCGGATCACAAAGGATCGGAATTCGCGGGCGATCGCCGGGCTATCCATGGGCGGCTCGGAATCGCTGTTAACCGGGTTGAACCATCTCGACAAATTCTCCTGGATTGGCGCTTTCAGCTCTGGTGGCATCCCGGATGATTTTCAGAAAGATTTCCCCTCTCTCGATGAAAAAGCAAATCAGCAACTACATCTGCTGTGGGTCGCCTGCGGCACGGACGATCATCTGATCACGATCAACCGCAATCTCCGAGAATGGCTCAAAACCAAATCAGTAAAGGTCACTGAGATTGAGACGCCTGGCATGCACACTTGGATGGTGTGGAGGCGTAATTTGGCGGCATTCGCGGCGCTTCTGTTCCAGTAGGGGGTCGACGATACGAGCGAAAGCGAGTCTATGGCACGTGCACCGAATCTCGATTCTCCGCCGGCACATAATTCACCGCGGCCGTTCGCTCCAACTTATCCCACGCAAACCTGCGCCCTTCGAGCGCGCGCTTTAGAGTCTTGAACAGAACTACGGAAAATAGCTGCCGATAGGCAAAGCGCTGCAGCCATACCTGGCTGAGCAGCCATGCATCTTCTTTGTCGTCGGGGCGCCGCCGCTCCAGCGCAAACGCCAGCGCAGACGCCAGAAAATCAATCACCAGGAACGCGAAGAAGAAGGCCACCAGCTTATGAAAGCTGGCAGGATCTGTGGAATCGGGGTGAAAATGTTTTTGAATGAAATACCAGATCGCGCCCACAGCAAACATGATGTCGATGAGCGGCGAGACCAGCGGCAGCATGATTTGGAAAATCACAATGTTCGGCAACGCCACAAAGCCTAACGCACCTTTGCGCGCGAATACGGCGCTATGTTTGTAGACGGCCTGCAGGATTCCGAAAGACCAGCGGAAACGCTGGCGCATCAGGCCATTCGCGGTGGTCGGGGCCTCGGTATAAGCCAGAGCCATGTCTTCATATTCCACGCGGTAGCCGCGGCGCAATAGAGCCATGGTAAGGTCGGCATCTTCGGCGACAGTGTCAAGCTGGTAGCCGCCCGCCTCGCGCACGGCGGAAACGCGCCACGCCCCAATCGCTCCCGGCACTACGCTCACGGCGCCCAGCACGTCCAACGCGCGCCGCTCGAAGTTCTGGCTGGTGATGTATTCCAGCGCCTGCCAGCGCGTCCAAAGATTTACGCGGTTCCCCACCTTCGCATTGCCCGCGATCGCGCCGACTTTCGGATTGATAAAATGCGGCACCAGTCGCGAAATCGCATCGTTCGCGATGATCGTATCGGCGTCGATGCCAACAAAAAGTTCGGCATCTTCAATATGTTCAATTCCGTAGTTCAGAGCTGCAGCCTTACCCGCATTTTTTTTGGTAAGGATCAGAACCTTTCCCTCGGCCTCCTCGGTGGCAAAAGCAGAGCGCGCCACTTCTAGAGTCGAGTCTCGCGAACCATCATCGATCACGATTACGCGCAGATTCGAATAATTGGAGTTGAGCGCAGCGCGCACGGTTCGCTCGATGACTTTCTCTTCGTTGTACGCCGGAATCAGCACTGCGACTTTAGGCCGGTAAGAAGCAACCTCGGCGGGCTTGCCAAAAATTTTTTCTTGCACCCGGTCATAAATCGCAGCTGCACCGATAAACAGCAAGCGTCCGGTCATGAGCAGATCGCCCAGGAAGAAGATCCAGGTGATGCCCATCACCGCAACGTCAAAGAGCCAGAAGCTCAGCCGGTCAAGACGTGCCGCCCAGAGTTGTCCGGTCGGCAACGGGGCCATCACATCGGCCCGGGTCTTGCCCAGTAACTCGTACACGGGCACAATCTCGTATCCGCGGGCCCGGATTCCTTCGATGATCATGGGCAGAGCGCGAACCGTTTCCGAGCGATTGCCGCCCCCATCATGCAACAGCACAATGTTGCCGCAACGCAGATTACTGGCACCGCATGGTGGCAAGTGGGCCAGCACGTAGCTGGAGATCTCTTCGGCCGTATGGCGCCGCGGCTTGTCGTTCCAATCGTTGGGGTCAATGCGATTGCCGACAGTGATGTAGCCCATGTCCTGCGCGGATTCGAGCGGCCGCACTTGGTCGGCGGTGTCTGGCTCCTCATCAATCGCGTAGGGCGGACGCAGGAGCGTGGCCCGAATTCCCAGAAGGCTGGCGAAAAGCCGCTCCGTGAGATTCAATTCCACTTTCATATACGCGGCGGAGATGTTGCTTACGTCCGGGTGCGTGAACGTGTGGTTGCCAATCGTGTGGCCTTCTTTGTAAATACGTTTAGCCAGGCCTGAGAACTTGTCAGTTTGAATGCCAATAAGGAAGAACGTAGCCGGAGCATGTTCGCGTTTGAGCACGTCGAGAATTTTCGGCGTCCAGTCCGGGTCCGGGCCGTCGTCGAAAGTGATGGCTATTTTGTTGGGGCTGTAGCCATAGCGCCCCACCCGATAGGGTTCCGGCAAAGATTGAAAAACCTCGTCGGTAATCAACTTGGTGTTCGGATCAATCGTAAGATCGCGGGTGCCAGGAGTCGGACGATCCTCAATGCGCAAAATTTCGCCTTGGCCCTCCATGTCCACGTCCTGGCCCGGAGGCACGCTGCGCAACTTTGCGGCGGCGGTTGGATCGCCGGGAACATCCCATACCCGCCACAGGGAACGGTCCTCGCCCCCGAGCCGCCACAAAGCGAAGGTCTGAATCCCCAGGGTTTGAGCGGCGCGCATGTGATTCAAGGCAGTAACCGCATCGAGAAACCAGACGTCGTGGCGGTGACTCTGCTCATCGAGATAGCTGAAGTGCGGGTTCAAAGCATCGTCATCGAAGGTTACATCTTCATCCGAATCGCGCGCCGCCAGCCAGGCCTCCTGCACGGAGACGCTATGATCCTTGGCATCAGGCGGCAGCTTTCCCTTCTTCGGCTTGAGCACCCAGTCGTAGCCGTAATTGGCAATCGCACAAATAAGTTTTTCGCGGGGAATCACACTTACCGCAAACTTGAGGTTATTGACGAACCAATCCTGAGATGCCACAGGGCCCGATGCAGCGCCGGGATAGTGTTCGTCATAGTTCATCACTACAACCCCATCCGCGGGCGCCGCGATGGCGGCGTAATTGAATTCATCGTTGTGTGCCGGCACACTGACGTACAGCTTCATCCCGCGAGCGTGCAGGTCATGGGAAAGCTCGTTCAACAGTGCTACATAGCCGGGTTGGCCTGCTTTAGGAAAAGCTTCAAAATCTATCATCAAACCGCCGAAACGATCCGACGACAAGAACATCCCGACCTGCTGGCGAAACCGTGCCCGAGCGATGGGATCGTTCAGGAAATCCGAGATTGCTCCTACAAAGTCGGTGCCGTCGAAGTTGTTCACCATCGGGAACACTTCCATACTGTCATCTTCCGACTTAAGAAAGGGCATCACGGTCGAGTCAACGGAGCGGACATGATTGTTCTGCACTACGTCGAAGAATTTGTTGGTTTGGTCGTCCACGGCCTGGAGGCGGCCATCCGGCGTCAGGACATGCAGCCAGTCGGGATAGAGCAAATCGATCTGGTGAGAAAAATCGCGAAGCGAAGAAAAACTGGCTGCGTCCCATGGAACGTAGAACGCCGCTCGAATCCCTTCTTCCTGGTTAAGCTTGACTTCTGACGCGGCCAGCTTCGATTTGCGATGGGACCGGCTGGCCAGCTTTTTCAGGCGCTCACGAGCTCTTGCTTTCTCATTTTCTTTTAGAGCCTTGAAAGCGCGCCTTTGTGGCGAAAACAACAGCTCCGGCAGGCGCTCATCCTTTAGCGTCGTGTAAACAAAAAAAATGACAAGAGTCGACAACACCACAACCAGCGCATCGACAAAGCGCCTGAGACGCTTCCAGCGGGCGCGTCGCGGATCGTAAAAGACGGGTACGGGCATCAAGGGTAATCGTTTATCGTATGCCGCGCAGGGCAGACGGTCAATTCTCGGCGGGCCCGCGCGAAACACAGGCTAGAAACAGGGTAGAGGCAACAGTCCTAATGTAGTGGGATGCATTTTCCCGTTCAGGGGATGACCGCGAACGCGTATATTCTCAGCGTGCTCGGACTGGTGCGGAAGAATGCTCGTTTCTTTTTGGAAGCGAGCCTGGCGGCGCTGGGGCTGCGGTTGCTATTTGTATTTCTCTTTCCCGCCATCGTCGATGATTCGCGCCTCTATGCAGATGTCGCTACGAATTGGTTGCGCCACGGAATCTACGGCATCACCAATTCGGGCCAGATCGTGCCAACTTTATCGCGACTGCCCGGTTACCCGGCGTTCTTGGCCGTGATCTTTGCGATCTTCGGGTCTGGCAATTTTCGCGCGGTTCTCCTGATTCAGGTGTTGTTTGATATTGCGGCTTGCTTTCTGGTTGCCGATCTCGCACGCCGTCTGCTATCCGATCACGCCGCCAAGGCGGCGTTTCTCTTGTCCGCGCTCTGTCCCTTTCTGGCGAACTATGCGGCTGCCGCTCTCACTGAGACGCTGGAGACTTTTTTCACAGTGCTGGCGCTCGATTTTGCTGTGCACGGTCTAGAACGTTTTGGCGGCAACTTCGGTGGAAATTCGAGTCCTTTGTCGAGAACCTGGGTTGCCTGTGGGCTTTCCATTGCGGCGTGCATTCTCTTGCGGCCTGACGGTGGTCTCTTGTTGGGGGGCATTGGGGCCTACTTATTTTTGCTATTTCTGCGGCGCGTACTGGAAATGAAGCCGCAAAGACCCCCCGCTGCTTTTCGTTCTCCCGTGCTTCCCATACTTCGTGCGGGAGTAATTCTCACGATCGCCGCGCTCCTGCCGCTGGTGCCATGGACACTGCGTAATCTGCACACCATGCATCGTTTCCAGCCACTCGCACCCCGCTATGCCAACGACGCCGATGAACTCGTGATGACCGGGTTTAATCGTTGGACCAAGACTTGGATCGCAGACTACACCTCCGTGCAGGAGATTTACTGGAAGGTCCCCGGTGACGCAATCGATGTCGCGCTCCTACCGTCCCGTGCTTTTGATTCCGTGGCCCAGCGCGGGGAGACGGAACAACTCTTTGCCGACTATAACCAGGATCATGAGATGACTCCGGAACTCGATGCTCGCTTCGCTGCGCTGGCCGCGGCGCGCATTCGCTCTGCACCGTTGCGTTATTATGTTTGGCTTCCTGCTCTCCGGATTGCCGATATGTGGCTGCGTCCGCGCACCGAGTTGCTGCCTTCGGACCCGCGCTGGTGGGAGTTCAACGATGAGCACGCGTGGCTTGCGGTCAGCATCGTCTTTGGCTTGATCAACCTCGCCTATGTGGGCACTGCGGCCGGAGCGTTGTTGCGCTCGCGGACAATTCCTAGCATAGGACTATTACTCTCGTTTTTCGCACTTCGCTCACTATTCCTCGGGACCCTCGAGAACCCCGAGCCTCGCTACACGCTGGAATGTTATCCCGTGGTCATCGTTCTTGCGGCGGCGCTGTTCATCGGAAAATCGCATCGTGACGATCGAAAAACCGCATAAACAGCCTCCAAAATGTGGGATCGGGTATGTGAAAGTGCGTATTCAAACGTTTTACAGGCGCAATTCCTTGAAGATTCTCCTTGAATGTTGTGGCCCCAGAGTTGCACAATAACGGCCCAATAGAGTCCCCAGGTCTCAATATCATTCCTCATCCTGGGTCACCGCGATCTTGAGAAAACGGGATCGTGTGCAAGGAGGCCGTATGCGTGTTTTGACTGGTGTTTGTTGTGCCCCCTCCCCTCGGTTCATGTCGCGGATTTGTCCGACCTTACAATCGCGTGCCGCATTCCGAAAATTGCCGGGCCGGTTATCCTCCACGTGCACATGGAGTCTGATCTTGGGCTTGGCGATGAGCACTTTTAGCGTGCAGATTGTCAAAGCTCAGCAAGCAACAGCGTTGCTGACTGGCTCAGTCAAGGACACAAGTGGCGCTGTAGTCCTGGGCGCAACAGTCACGTTGCAAAATACCAGTACCAACACAGTCCGAAAGCAGATGACGGGTAAAGACGGCGGCTATTTATTCAATCTGGTCCCCATTGGCACTTATGAGCTCGCTGTAGAGCAGTCAGGATTCGACAAATACGTACGCAGGGGCATCACGCTCGAGATCAATCAAAACGCCCGTCTGGACGTGGTTCTTCAGATTGGCAAGACCAGCCAGGTAGTGGAGGTCACCGGAGATTTAGCTCAGGTTGATACGGTAAGTGCGACCCTGGGCAAGGTGGAAACGACCCAGCGAATTCTCGATCTGCCGCTGGTGGAGCGCGATACTCTTCAACTCGGGTTGTTGCAGGCTGGTGTTTTCGCTCCTGACCAGGACGACGGCTCGCTTAACCCTTTCTCTGTCAGCGGCCAGCGTTCTGAGTCCATGACCTTTCTGCTGGATGGCGCTGACAATAATGATTTTCTCGGTAACAACATCGTTGTAAATCCCAATCCCGACGCGGTTGCCGAATTCAAAATCCTCACCAATAACTACACCGCCGAATACGGACGCACCTCCGGCGGCATCGTGAATCAGGTCATCAAATCCGGCAGCAATAGCGTTCATGGAAGCGCCTTCGAGTTCTTCCGCAATACCTCTCTCGACGCTAGCGACTATTTCCTGCAGGAGGTGCCGGTTCTGCGTCGGAACTTGTTCGGCGGCACAGTGGGATTTCCCATCATAAGGAACAAATTGTTTTTCTTTGCTTCGTATCAGGGGACGCGCCGCAGCGAAGGCCAGAATCCCGGTCCCATTCCGGTGCTGGACGCGGCCGAGCGCACGGGAAACTTCAGCGAACTTTTGACTGGCTCCAACCCCGTCCAACTGGTCAACCCTGTCGACGGCACAAACTATGTGAATAACCAAGTCCCGGTTGATCCGGTCATGGCGAACTACATCAACAATTATTTGCCATTGCCCAATCGGCCCGGCGACTTATTTGAAGCCGATCCCGTTGCTACCATCAGCGACAATCAATTCATCTTCCGGCTGGACTATGCCATTTCGAAGAAAGATAATTTTTCCGCCGTCTACATTTTCGACGACACACCGGACGTCTACCCTTTCAAAATTGTGAATGGCGCATCCACCGGCGGCGATGTTCCGGTAGGATCGGGTTTTTCCGACGCCAACCGCTATCAGAGCTCCAATCTAACGTGGACGCGCACCATCTCGCCGACCGTGTTAAACGAACTTCGTTTCGCGACCAATCGCGTGGCCACGCTGGACGCCGTGCCCACGACGAAAACCCCGCCTTCCGGTCTGGGATTTCTGACAGTCACCCCCGATGATCCTAAAGGTGCGGCGCCGCCGCTAGTCAGCGTTACCGGATACTTCAATCTCGGTCCATCCCCCCAAGGCCCGACGAAAATTCACGATACTACGTTTCAATATCAGGACACTCTCTCCTGGACCCATGGAAAGCACGACATGAAGTTCGGAGCCGACCTGCGCTGGGTCGAAAATAATTTCAATTATGATTTTTATAACAACGGTAGTTTGTCCTTTGGCCAGTTCGGCCCGCTTGAGAATGGAACGTTTACGGGAAGCGCATTATCCGATTTCGTCGGCGGATTCTTCGACAACTACTATCAGTTTTCCAACGCCGCCTACGGGATTCGGACGCATTCGCTTTATTTCTTCGGCCAGGATGCCTGGAAGATTACTCACAATCTGACTCTGAATTACGGCGTGCGCTATGAATACAATTCACCTCAGACTGATCCCCACAACGAAATCATCGGCTGGTATCCCGGACAACAGTCCACCGTGTTCCCGGGCGCGCCTCCGGGCTTTTTGTATCCCGGCGACCCAGGCACGCCAAACCGCGCTCTCGTCTACCCCGATCGGAACAATTTCGCTCCTCGAATCGGCTTCGCCTGGGACGTGCTGGGCAACGCCAAGCTGGTGATGCGCGGTGGCTTCGGAATCTTTTATGACATCGAAGATGGTGCGCTGAATCTTCAGTTCGGCGGACAAGCTCCGTTCGGCTACGTGGCTAATAATTATCCCTGTTATTCGGGAGGTAATGCCAACGGCTGCTTGTCCCCTCAGCTCAATGGGTCGTTCGTGGCTGATCCTTTTCAAACCGCAGCCACAGGATTCTCTGATCCTTACCCCTTTATCGCTGGTGGACATTTAGGACAATTCTTCACCCCGTCCATCCCTTTCGCCTACGTCTCGACCCCCCACTTCCGCACGCCCTATGCGGAGAATTTTAATTACGGCTTCCAATATCAACTGACGAAGGACACGATGGTCGAGGCTGTCTACGTGGGCAGCATGAGCCGTAAGTCCATTGCCAGTAATGAGACCAACTTTCCCCTGCTTTCCATTCTCCAGCAGCAATATGCTACCAATGGCTACTTCGGCCTGAATCCTGAGTGTGCGCGGCCTTTGGCCGCCTGCGACAGCCCGCTGGATCCGTTTGGTTCACCTACGGCCGCCGCGCAAATTTATACCAATATCAGCGAAGGGAGTTCATCCAGCAATCAGTTTCAGTTGACCATTGATAAACGCTTAAGCCACAACCTGCAATTCCGCTTGGCTTACACCAATGCGAAGACCATCGACGATCAGTCCGGCTTCCGATCCCGGTCCTCCAGTTTTACCGATCCGACCGATCCCCGATTGGACCGTGGTTTGGCGGACTTTGATGCTCCGCAACGGCTCGTGATCAGCCCGATTTGGCAGATCCCATCCCCTCGCGGGAACGCGTTGGTGCGGAAAATCACCGAAGGCTGGGCCGTGTCGACAATTGCCAGCTTTCAGTCGGGCAATCCCTTTACCTTGTTCTCCGAAAACAACTCCGGCGAACTGGATAACTATCTGGACCGCCCGGATGTGACTGGTCCCATCCAGAAATTCAGCCCACGGTCGCAGGAGACATTCGGTCCGGATCCTAACGGAGTAAACGGGAGCTGCCTACCGGGCACGGTCACAGGGCATTTTCTGATCAACCCCACGAACATTGTGTGCGCCGTTGGGCCGCCCGTCGGCGTGGCCGACCCGAACCTTACTGCTGGCGGCGTTCCGCTTTTCACTCACGGCAATATGGGGAGGAACGTACTGCGCGGGCCGGGTATCAACAACTGGGATTTCTCCATTCAGAAAGACTTCAAGTTTATGGAGAACAAGTCCATCGAGTTCCGTGGTGAGTTTTTCAACGCCTTCAATCATGTGCAGTTTTATAGCCCCACCCTGCAGAATGGCACGGAAGGCTTCGACTCGTTGTTTGGGCAGATATCTTCAGACCGAGGGCCGCGCATCATTCAGTTCGCGCTGAAGATTTATTTCTGAGTCAGTCCGCGATGCTTCGGCCAAAAGCTGCGATTTCTTATGCCAGCGGCGAATCGCTCATGCGGAAGCGGGTGCGGACGTGTTCGGAGATGAGTTCGATGGCGGAGCGATTGGACACCGGGTCGCTCTGAGCCAGATATCTCATGGCTTCGACCAGCAAACGCTGACCGTCGACGTAGCGAGGATCGGAGGACCGCTCTCTTTTAGTAGATCGGCCTAACCGGGGGGGGGCGGGAATTGTGAAAACTTTTGCCATAGGATTAAGACTCGAATGAATTCCTTGGGCAGTATAGCGCCCGCCCTTCGCTTTTCAGTATAGATTCTTGTGCTTTAAATTCAAGCACTTACCCCCGAGGTGAGACAAACTGTGTCTTCTTCGTGGTCTTCAGCTGAAACACATCATCGCCCAGCTTGGGATTGATCCGAATATCCGAATACTTCGCCAGGCGGTAGTCGCCCTGGGTTTGCATAAATTGTTGCTGCAGCGAGATGCCACGCGCAAGATCGATCCAAAGAAAAATCTTTGAGAAATTATTGCGAACTTTCTCGCTCTTCGGTATCAGTTGCAACTTCACGGTTGCCACCCCGTCGATCGTCTCTTCGCCCTGGTAACTGACGTCGAAAGGCTGGTTGAGATCTTGTCCGCTACCGCCGAAACCCAGCACCAGATAGCTCTCGATCTCGTTGCGGTTGCCGCCCGTCGAATAGTCCGTCACCTGATCGATCTTTGGTTGGTACACCTGAAGCTTGCCTTCTTTGTAGAGCACGAATTTCTGGTCGGGCTCCTTGATGTGGGCCATCATCTCTATGTCTTTATCTTTTCCGGTCCGGCGATAGTAGACCGTGCCCTTCTGCGTATCGGTTTCGTCGACCACTTTCTGATATTGGTTCCAAACGAAGTCCGCCTGTGCGCTCTGAAAGCCGGCGGATGCTGCATCCATTTTCTTGAGGACGTTGTCCAGGGCAGCAGAGTCTTGCGCCGGCGCAGCCGAAGAGAATCCTAACGCCGCCAGCCAGAGAACGCCGACGGAAATCGTATAAGTTCTTCGCACTATTTTCGTTTCACCCAAACCCGATATTCCCGTAGTTGTCCCTTACGGTCGGAGACGCCTTCATACTTCACGATCGAAACATTCCCGGAAATCGGCTCGATAATATGCAGCAACTGCCCGCGAACCGAAGCCTCGTCCCCTGCTGAAACCGCCGCCGCTCCGATCTCATAGACCAATCCGCCGGCTCCGTCGGAAGTTACAACTACGCCCATAGGATGCTGGTTGGGTGCTCCGGGTTTGTCGTTGAAGTCGATGACCCGTGGCGAGAAGAACACAAAGATCAGAATCAGCGTGACCATAATGTCGTAGTGCAGCGTGCCACGCTCGTGTTGCCACAGGATGTAGCTTCGAATTGTTCCCCACGCGCCCTTCATCGGCAGGGAGGGCGCGTCGGCAGCCTTCGTCGCACTCGAACTGATGTCCACACCTTGCAAGTCTAGTGACCGCTACCTTTCTTGGCAATGCTTGAAAGCTTGTAGCGACTGTAGGAGAGCAGCTCGCTTAGACTGCGTCAGCCAGATTGAGGTTTTTGACAGTCACGGTCGTTTTCCTGAATCCCAGCGCCGGAACGGCGCCCCATGGCCGCCATCTAGAACTTCTTCGCCACGATCCTATCCGCGCCCACATACCCTCTCAGCGCCTCCGGAATCACAACGCTCCCATCCGCCCGTTGATAATTCTCCACAATTGCCACCCAGGTCCGACCCACCGCCAGCCCGCTGCCATTCAACGTGTGAACGAACTCCGTCTTTTTCTTCCCGTCGGGACGATATCGAATATTCGCCCGCCGCGCCTGATACGCTTCAAAATTCGAGCACGAAGAGATTTCGCGAAACAATTGCTGCCCCGGCAGCCACACTTCAATGTCATAGGTTTTTGCCGAGGATGGTCCCATATCGCCCGTGCATAATGCCACTGTCCGGTAATGCAAACCCAACTTCTGCAACACCGTCTCCGCATTCGCCGTCAGCTTCTCATGCTCTGCATAAGAATTTTCCGGCGGCGCAAACTTGACCAGCTCCACCTTCTGGAACTGATGCTGCCTGATAATTCCGCGCACGTCTTTCCCATACGATCCTGCCTCGCTGCGAAAACAAGGCGTATAAGCCACCAGCGAAACCGGCAGTCGCGCCGAATCCAGCACTTCATCACGATAAAGATTCGTCACCGGAACTTCCGCCGTCGGAATCAGCCACAAATCCTTTTCCCCATGCGGCACGCGAAACAAGTCGGCGGCGAACTTCGGCAACTGCCCGGTGCCATACATCGACTCCGAATTCACCAGATAGGGCGGGAGCACCTCGGTATAGCCATGCTCGCGTGTGTGCAAGTCGAGCATAAAATTGGCCAGCGCGCGCTCCAACTTCGCGCCCAGATCCCAGTACACGGCAAAGCGCGCCCCCGTCAGCTTCACCGCGCGCTCCAAATCGAGCACGCCCAACTGTTCTCCCAACTCCCAATGCGGCCTTGGGGTGAAATCAAATTGCGGCGGCGCGCCCCACCGCCGCACCTCCACATTCTCTTCCGCGCTATGCCCCACCGGCACGCTCTCGTGCGGCATGTTCGGAATGCTGGCGAGAATATCCTGTAGCCGCGCGTCCAGATCAGCCGCAGTTTTCTCCCGCGTCGCGATCTGCTCGCGCAATTCCTTGGTCTCGGAAATCGCCGGCCCGGCGTCTTGCCCAGCTTTCTTCAGCTTGGCAATATCCTCGGACGCCTTGTTGCGCCGCGCCTTCAGCGTCTCCGCCTCGGTAATGGCCGCCCGCCGCTGCGTATCGACCTCAGCAAAATCCTTTAACACCGCCGCTGGATCCGCCCCGCGCCGGCGCAGCATCTCCTGCACACGCGCCAAATTCTCACGAACAAAATTAAGTTCAAGCATAGGAAGCAACTACTTTATCGGAAACAGGGAAGGGAATGCACGCGAGCGATTTCTCTCGCGGTCATTTCGAACCGACCATGCGACTACGTGTCCTCGATCGCATCTGAGAACACAACGATCGCGCCTTCTTTTTTAATCGCTCCTTCGTAACTGGCACGCATAATCGCATCATCACTGTGGAATGGTTCGCTCAGCAGCTTAAGCTCCTCTATTCATGCTTCACTCCATCCATTTGATTGCAGCAGGGAAAAGATAGCCTGTTCCGCCCACGCCCCGGGCACACGCACCATTACAAGAATCGGGTGCATCGCGTGGACTGTGTATTTCGGATTTGATCCGTCAGCACGCCCGGTACACAAAGCTGACCAAACCGGTGTTTGGTTCTGACGAAACCCGAAAAGCTTTCCCCAGCCCATGGCAGGTGATCATAGAAGAATTGCCCAAGTTTCGCGCAGACTATTCACCTGTGTAAACTACCCTCGTTATGAAACTCCTCCCCCGCCTCACCTTCCTTGCCATTGTCCTCACCCTGATCCTCTCCACCACTCCCACCCACGCCTCCGCCTACAATGCCCATCCCAGACTCGTGGTCGTCGTCGTCATCGATCAATTCCGCGGAGACTATCTCGAGCGCTACCGCGACCAATTTCCCGACGGCGGATTCCGACTTTTCCTTGACCACGGCGCCAACTTCACCGACTGCAACTACGACTATGCCAACACTCGCACCGCTCCCGGCCACGCCACGCTCTTCACCGGAGCCTATAGCAACGGTCACGGCATCGCCGCCAACGAATGGTGGGACCCGCAGAAAAAGAAAATGGTCACCTCCGTCGAAGACGACCACAGTAAACTGGTTGGCATTGGCCCAGACCTGGCAAAAGATGAAGGCAAAGACATGGCGGGCGCTTCGCCTCACAACTTGCTGGCGGATACTCTCGGCGATGAACTGAAGCTGGCCACCCAGGGCCAATCCCGCGTTTTTGCCGTCTCTTTAAAAGATCGTGCCGCGATTCTGCCCGGCGGTTTCGCGGCGGACGCCGCCTATTGGATCGAGCCCAAATCTGGCACCTGGATCACATCGACCTATTACCGTCCAGACCTTCCCCGGTGGGTGCAGGATTTCAACTCCGCCAACCACGCCGCAAAATATTGGGATCGAGACTGGAAAAATTCACACGGAGACGTTCTCCGCTCCACCGCGCACCGTAAGAAAAAAGACGGCTCCGATGCCGGATTCTATGAAGTCGTCGGCTCTACTCCCTTTGCCAACGAGTACGAACTGGAATTTGCCAAAGAACTGATCGTCTACGAAAAACTGGGCTCCGGCACCACCACTGATCTCATTTCCATCAGCCTGTCGGCCAACGACATTCTCGGCCACCAGGTCGGCCCCGATTCTCCCGAGATGGCCGCAATGGCCCTGGCGCTCGATCGTGAACTCGCGGAGTTCTTTGGCTTCCTTGGACATCAGGTTGGCCTCGCCGATACCTGGATCGCACTCTCTGCCGATCACGGCGTCTCCGCACTCCCGGACGCCGCGAAAAAACTGCGGATTCCCGCCACCAATACTGACGCCACCAAACTCGAATCCCAAATCAATGCCGCCCTCACTGCAAAATTCTCCCCCGGCCATGCCGCGAACTACGTCAAGCTCGATTACCCGGTCGCCTGGCTCTACGACGAACCTTTCACCGCGGCACATATGAAAGAACGAGAGGCCGAAAGTA
The DNA here is from genome assembly GCA_963756015.1 of uncultured Acidobacteriota bacterium. Taxonomy (GTDB): domain Bacteria; phylum Acidobacteriota; class Terriglobia; order Terriglobales; family Acidobacteriaceae; genus Sulfotelmatobacter. The sequence goes on along the minus strand of CAVWMB010000006.1, from coordinate 2,192,698 downwards.
CGGTCGGCGAAGCCATGAAGCAAGCCGGACTGCGCGACTACTACACAAAATCGCAACTCGCTGCCGGCGAAGTCCCCGACACAGCTCTCGGGAAGAAATATCTCCACAGCTACTCGCCCGAGCCTGGATGGTACGTCATGGGCATCCAGCAACCGTATGCCGTCGGCCCGTCCAAAGGCACCGACCACGCCAGCCCTTACACCTACGACACCCACGTCCCGCTCGCCTTCTACGGCCTGCCATTTCGCCCCGGAACTTACCGCACTCATGCTGAACCCGTGGACCTGGCCGCCACGCTGGCATCTCTGCTGGGGATCAATGCTCCATCCCACGCCATCGGCCGCGTGCTGACTGAGGCGCTGGTCCCGATGCACGCAGAAAGTCCCACGGGGTCTGCAACCGCGAGCGAGACGAAATGATTTCTGGGTTCTGATTTGCTTTGAAGGGGCGCGCCTTCAGCCGCGTCGAAAGCAACTACTATTGAGAAGCGGCTTTAGCTGCCATGTCGCTCGCGGTACACTACAACGTCATGCCCCCTATCAACGGCAACGTCGATCTCAGCGTCCAGTTCGCCGGCATCGATCTTAAAAATCCGATCCTGGCCGCCAGCGGAACCTTCGGCTACGGCGTTGAATTCGAAGACGTCGTCCATCTCTCCAAGCTCGGGGGATTTGTCGTCAAAGGCTTGTCGCGCGAACCGATGATTGGCAACCCTCCGCCGCGCCTCTGGGAGACCGCTGCCGGAATGCTGAACGCCATCGGCCTGCAGAACATCGGCGCGGCCGCCTTTCTCATAGAGAAGCTGCCGAAACTTCAGCAGATGAAAAACATCGTGGTGATTGCCAATGTCTTCGGCTATGCCCGCGAAGACTATGAAAGGACGATCGAGATTCTCAACGAGGGCGAAGGCATCGCCGCCTACGAACTCAACGTCTCCTGCCCCAACACAACCGAGGGGGGCTTGCAATTTGGCACCGATCCCCGCTCTCTTGATGAGGTCGTCACCACTGCCAAGCGTATCTCGCGGCGGCCGCTCATCGTCAAGCTCTCGCCCAACGTCACCAGCATCGCGCAGATGGCGCATATTGCGCAGGAGGCCGGGGCCGACGCCATTTCTCTGATCAATACCTTTGTAGCCATGGCCATCGACGCTGATACGCGCAAGCCCCGCATCGCCAACGTGACCGCAGGGCTCTCCGGCCCTGCCATCAAGCCTATCGCGCTGCGCATGGTTTACGACGCCGCGCACGCGGTGAATATTCCTGTGATGGGGATGGGTGGCATCTCGACTGCCGCCGACGTTGCAGAGTTTATGCTTGCCGGTGCGACTGCGGTTCAGATCGGCACCGCGAGCTATTGGGATCCCTGTGCCACCGAGAAAATTGTCGACGAACTTGACCGCTGGTGTCAGGAGCGCAAAATCGCGCGTCTCGCCGACCTCATCGGCGGCATGATTTTGGAATAGGAGAGTGTTGGTTTTCGTGGGCTGCAGCGCTTTGGTCATGCTTGGTCGAGCGATAAAAGAGGTTTAACCTATCGCCCGCGCGCATACCAAATCGAGCCCGGAGATTTGTAATTCCTCCCCTCGCCCCACACGGCTTGCGTATTTCCGGCATTATCGATGGCAATCGAAAAATAATCGCCAAAGGGAAACTTAAATCCATTGGTCAGAATGTAGTCATACCCGCGCGCCGCACCCGAGAGCTGTGTCTCGCCGGACCATATCGCCCCTCCGTTGCTGGAGCTGCGAAAAAACACATTCCATAAAGAATTCTGGCGCATGTCCATCCATGCAATTCGCACGTCACCCGGATCCCCAGCGGTAATCGCGGGAAAACAATGTTCAACCTGCCCATTCGCGGAAGAGACGTCGGCCTTCGCCGACCAGCTTGCCCCGGCGGTGGTAGAAGAAGAAAAGTAAATGCGCTCCGGGCCGCCGTGTGCGGTTCCTGCATTCCACAATGCATAAATCGTACCTGCGGCGTCGGAGGCTAATGCAACCTGCGCCCCCAAAAACTCCGCCTCGCAAGCTGCGGCGGCGCACTCCGGCGGTGCGCTCGAAACATCGAGCAAGACCGTGTTCCAACTCACACCCGCATCGGTCGACCGGCTCACATAAACGCCTACCGGACGGGTACTCAACTCATGCCGCGCATAGGCCGTCCACGAAAAGTAAACTCCTCCGCTGGGATCGATCGTTGCCCCACCTGCCAGCGACCACCCCGGCTCTGCATTCGGATTCACCGCAACTGACGAAAAATTTTGGGCATAATCATGCGACGCGGCCACCAGGAAATGCTGCTCGTGATTGAATCCCACATACACATCTGCACCGCGCACCGCCAACACCGGTTTGTCCGCATCGTCCGGCGAGCGTTCCGCCACAGCGAAATACCAGCTCTGTCCGAAATCCTGGGACCTTGCCACCATTACGTCACGCCGGTTATTTTGCAGCCACGAGGCATAGACGGTTTGTTTGTCCACGGGGTCAACCACAATCTGGGGATCAAACTGTCCAGTGTTGGAGGGCAGGAGAGGATGAGCCGTTTGCCACGTCAATCCATTGTCGTTGCTCACCAGCAGGGCAATCATGGGCGCGGCGCAGCCCGGACACTGACTTACCGGTCCATACTGGGGAAACAAAATATAAATGTGACCGTGACCATCCGCGGCGAGCGAAGGTTCCCACTGATCGCCAATACCGTAGCCGACCCGGCGTTGAGGAGTGAAGGTTGCAGCCGCCAACGCCGCTTGCGCTGTCGTCAGCGCCAACAGCAGAAAAACGGCAAGCCTGAGCACACTTGTGGCGCGGCTGGTTTTCAAACCCACACACATCTCCCGGGACAACCTCACCAACAACCTTGCCCGCACTTTACCCCGAATGCTTTGTTAAGGTCAATTGCCGACAAGCGGAACATCCAGTTCAAGTTCTACGCAGTAACAAAAGCATGAATCTCATTGAAGGGTTGCCTTACATGAAATCGAAAAGAGCCTTGGTTCTATTGCCCGCGTCGTTTCTGCTGATCGTCCTCGCCATGCCGTTCGTATCATTGTGGGCACAAGCCACCCCGTCTCCAGAGGCGCCGTTTAAGATTATCCAGTCGCTGGACAATGACCTGTTTGACGCTTACAACCATTGCGATCTGCAGAAATTCGGCTCTCTGCTGGCGGAGGATCTGGAGTTCTATCACGACATCACTGGCCTCAGTCGTGGCCGCCAGGCGACGGTGAAAGCTGTTAAGGACAACATATGCGGCAAGGTGACCAGAGAACTGGTTCCGGGCACACTCCAGGTCTATCCCATCGCCCACTACGGGGCGGTGGAAATCGGGGCTCACCGCTTCCACCATCCTGGAAAAGACAGCGTAGATGTGGGCGAGGCAAAGTTTATTATGCTGTGGCAAAATCAGGACGGGGCATGGAAGATTACTCGCGTCATCAGCTTCGACCACCATTCCATGACCAAATGAAACCTCCTCGGCGCGTGACTTTCCGCCGAGTTCATCATCTAATGAGAGGGGCAAATCCCCGCGCGAGCGTCTCGGTCGGAACAGACGCCAGAAGGAGAGCATTCAGAAATGGAGAAAGCCACATTCGCAGCCGGCTGTTTCTGGGGGGTCGAAGCGACCTTTCGTGCCATGCCGGGAGTCCTATCCACACGTGTCGGCTATACCGGTGGCCAGACCGACGGTCCCACCTACAAAGAAGTCTGCACCGACCGAACCGGCCACGCTGAAGCCGTCGAAGTAGAATTCGATCCCGCGCAAATCCGCTATACCGACTTGCTCAAGGTTTTCTGGGAGAACCACGACCCCACGCAACTCAACCGCCAGGGTCCGGACTGGGGCACGCAATACCGCTCGGCCATCTTTTTCCACTCCTCCGAACAGCAGAAGGAAGCCCAAGCCTCGAAGGAAGCGCTGGAAAAAGCTCGCAAATATTCAAAGCCGATCGTCACGCAGATCGTCCCGGCGGTCACATTCTTTCCTGCGGAGGATTACCACCAGCAATATCTGGAGAAGCGGGGCCTTGCCAGTTGCCACATCAAGGCATAGGACATGAAGTTTGGCTGGCGCGGAGGCTGCGCCAGTGAGAGTGATCCGTGGCACAGTGTATGCGGGACAGGAGTCACGGTAGTTGTGCGCGAGACCATCCGTCACGATGCCGTCAACAAGATTGGCTCTCCCTTGGTGATCACGAGACAGAACACAGAAACGCCTATGCTAAAGCCGCAACGGGTCGCTCAGGTCCGCTGTACTCCGCCCAGTTCTTGCAGTGCCTTTACAATCTGGCCCGACCAACGCGCGATCTGATCGTCGCGCAACGTCGATTCGTCCGATTGCAGACGTGCTCGCAACAAGATCGAATACTTTCCCGCGTCAATCGACCCGCCGCGAAAAATCTCCATCGGCTCGAATTCCCGTAACTCGGCCAGCCGCAAAGACCGAATTGCCTGCCGCATCGCTTCAAACTCGACCTCATCGCCGAATACAAACGAAAAATCCCGCTCCACCGCCGGATATTTCCCCAGTGGTGCGAATCTTATTGTGCGCAACCCACGCGCGTGCAGCCGTTCCAGATCGAGCTCCGCCAGAAAAATATCCTGCCGTAACTTCCGCTCCGTCTTCACTTCTGGCGCAATCTGGCCGAACTGCGCCACCACCGCCCCATCCATCAGCGCCCGCGCCGATCGCCCGGGATGAAAATACTCCGCCGTCTCCCGGTCGAACGCAAGTTCAGAGCTCGCAAAAGGCGCCAGCAAATTTTCCACATCACCCTTGAACGACCGAAATGCCTCCGCCGCCGCGGCCTGTTCATCTTGGCTCACATCAAGCCTTGCGGCCGCAGGCAACGAACTCTTCACCGCAGAGTGCGTCGCTGCAAAGCACGCCCGCGCCGGTTCACCTAGTTGGTCGTCGCGCCTTTCATAAATGTGACCCATTTCGAAGAGGCGCACATTCTCCGAGTTGCGGTTCAAATTCCATGCCAGCATGTCTAGCATCCCCGGAGCCATCGAGGTCCGCATCACGCTCGCTTCTTCACTCAGCGGATTTTCCAGCTCCAGCACCGCCGATCCTGTGGAAAACCTCTCCGCGTCGGCATGAGAAATAAATGTCAGCGACACCGCCTCGTTGTAGCCCAGGGCTAAAGCGCGCTCGCGCACACTCCCGTCCATGGCCGTATGAGGCAGCTCCACCACCGCAGCGCTGTATGCCGGCAAAGTATTTTCAAACTTGTCATAGCCATGCAGCCGCGCGATTTCTTCGATCACATCGATCTCACGCTCCACATCCAGCCGCCAGCTCGGAATATGCACGTTGAACTGGGCATCGGCCTGCCCTTCGGGAATCAATCCGAAACCCAGCTTTTTCAGAATGCGACAAATCTCGCGCGTGCTCAAATTACCGCCCAAAATGCGCTGCACCTCGGAGAGCCGCAGCACCACCGGCGCCTGATCCATTTTTTTTGACACCACATCGATCGCATCGCCAACCAGTGTTCCCCCACCCGACACGAGAATCAGCTCCGCCACCACGTCGCACGACAAAATCGTCGACTCGAAATCTGCCCCGCGCTCGAAGCGGTGCGATGCATCGGTATGGATTCCATGGCGCCGCGAACTCTTGCGCACGGTTAGCGGATCCCACCAAGCCGACTCAATCAGAATATTTTTTGTTTTGTCGGTGATCATGGTGTCGTACCCGCCCATTACTCCGGCGAGTCCGACCGGCCTTTTCGCGTCGGCGACGACCAGATCTTCGGACGTGAGCGTGCGATCGACGCCATCGAGTGTCTTGAGTTTCTCGCCATTTTTGGCGCGTCGAATAACGAGCCGTCCGCCTTCAAGGAGATCCATGTCGAAGACGTGCGTCGGCTTGCCCATCTCCCAGAGAACGTAGTTGGTGGCATCGACCGCGTTCGAGATGGGCCGCTGGTCAAGCAGCTGGAGGCGATGTGCAATCTTTTCACGGGAAGGCTTGATTTTGGTGCCGCGAATTACACGCGCGGAAAAACGCGGGCAAAGCTGTGGCTCTTCCACTGTAATCGGGAAGGGCACGACCTCAGTCGTGCAAACGCCCGAAGGAGACGCGGCGCTGGCGGCTAAGGGCAGCTTTGGGTCCATCGGCTTCAGCGGTAAGTCGTAAATTGCCGCAGCCTCGCGAGCCACGCCGTAGTGATTCATCGCGTCAGGACGGTTGGTGCCGATCTCCATCTCGAATACGGCATCCGCACCCGACCCGCTCATCCCCTCGACGGCGATGCCGGCCGCGGTCAAATCTTCAGCCAGCCGCCGGTCATCGACCGAGAGATCGACAAAGTCGCGAATCCATTGTGGAGAAAGCTTCATGGAAATCAGTTTTCAGCCTGCGGCTCTTGGCTAAAAGCTAAAGACATAAGAGCGAGAGCCAACGGGTGTCTCACGCCCACTGCCGTAGGAACCTAACATCGCCCTGAAAAAACAGCTGCAAGTCATCCACTCCATACTTGAGCAGCGCGATGCGGTCCGCGCCCATGCCAAAGGCAAATCCCGAAACCTTTTTCGGGTCGTAGCCATTGTCCTTCACAAATTCAAACACATTCGGGTCGACCATGCCGCATCCCAGAATCTCAATCCACCCCGTCTGCTTGCACGGACGGCAAGGGTCACTGCCGCGCCTTCCGCTTCCGCCGCAGATGAAGCACGAAACAAACATCTCTGCGCTCGGCTCGGTAAAAGGAAAAAACGACGGGCGAAAGCTGGTCTTTACACTCGACCCGAAGAACTCTTTCATGGCGTGATCGAGCGTTCCCTTCAAATCGCAGAAGGTGATATTGCGATCCACAGCCAGTCCTTCAATCTGATGAAACATTGGCGAGTGGCTGGCATCGGGAGGATCGTTGCGATGCACCGTTCCCGGAATTACGATGCGAATCGGAGGCCGCATCTTCTCCATCGTCCGAATCTGCACCGGAGATGTGTGGGTGCGCAGCAGCAACCGCTCCCGTTGCGCCTGCGACTGCTGCCCAGCGATAAACAAAGTATCCTGGGTGTCGCGCGCGGGATGATTGGGAGGAAAATTCAGGGACTCAAAATTGTAGTAATCGGTTTCGACCACAGGGCCTTCTGCCACCGAATAACCCAGTCTCTGAAACACACGAACCATCTCTCGCGTGGTCTTGTTGACTGGATGCTCGGCACCAATCGTGCGCCGAATACCGGGCAGAGAAATATCAACGCGCTGCACATCGGCCGCGGTGGAATCCAGACGAGTGACCTGCGCGCCCTCAACTAGGTCGCGAACGCGGGACTTCAATTCGTTGACGCGGATTCCCGCTTCTCGCTTTGCGTCTTTAGGAGCGCCTTTCAACCATAGATCGTTAATTTGTGTGAGGATGCCGTTCTTGCGCGCCATCCACCGATCACGAAATGCTTTTAATTCGGCCTCGTTGCGCACTTTCCCGGCTTCATTCGCGCACGCACGAACGCACTCGGCGGCTGAACCTTCAAGTGCCGCGGCCGAATAATCTGTCAACTTTGAAACGGTGTATGCCACTCGGTGAATTATCGCGCTGAAGGCAGCACTACCTTCGCGAATGCCAAACCGATATGCCCCAGGCGGCGCCTTACGCTCTGGCCATCTGTGCTTGCGGCCGGAAGTTGAGGAACGAACAATTCGTCATCCCCTTCGGAATGTCGATAAACGGACCCGAAAGTGAAAGCTGCCAGCCGAAATCACAACCGGAAGGCTACGCCAGCGCGCCCTTGGCCTGCTCGACCAGGCTCTTAAACGCAGCCGCGTCTTTGACGGCGAGATCGGCGAGAATCTTGCGGTCCAGTTCTACTCCCGCAACCTTCAATCCGTGGATGAACTGGTTGTAGCTCAACCCGTTCAGCTTAGCGGCCGCGCCGATGCGCACAATCCACAATGACCGGTACTGCCGCTTCCGCTGCTTTCGCCCCGAATACGCGAATTTGAGGCCGCGTTCCACCGCCTCTTTTGCGGAGCGGTAAAGTTTTGATTTGGTTAGGAAATATCCGCTCGCGCGGTCCAATATTTTCTTGCGCTTGGCGCGGCGTTTGGTTCCGCGTTTTACACGTGGCATGGTTTGCTCCTTTTTTCCTACTGCTTACCGGCGGCTGGAGGTAAGGTCGATTCGCCTTGCGGCGAACTCTGGCCTCTTCACGCGCCCTGCGGTTCTAAGCCGCATTTGCAGCCAACTCGCTGCGGGAAGCCGCGGGCAAAAAGCGCCCGCGCTACAGATCACTCTATTGATACGGTATCATCCGCTTCACCTTGCGGAGATCGCCGGGACTTACCAGTGCAGAAGATCCCAGCTTGCGTTTGCGCTTCTTATCCTTCGACGTCAGGATGTGGCGCAGGTGCGAATGTCCACGCTTCACTTTTCCCGTCGCAGTTTTCTTGAAGCGCTTGGATGCGCCCTTGTGCGATTTCAATTTCGGCATAGGTCCTCGGAATCAGCTGGCAGGTATACGTTGCCAGCCGTGAGCTCTTTATAGTTAACTAAATTGCCCTTGAATCTTGCTCTGGAATCGATGCGGCGCTGCGTGCTGCTACCGGCGAAATAGAAGCGAAAGATCTAAACCTGCGAAGTCGGATTCGGAGCTTCGACCGCTGCTGCGGCCACGGCCGGTTTTTCTTTTTCCTGAGCCAGCTTCTCTTGCAGTTGCTTCTCGTGCTTTTCCTGTTTCGCTTTCTGTTTCGCTTCCTTTTCTCTTTCTTTCTCACGTTCGGCTGCGGTTTTTTTCGGAGCCAGAATCGCGTGCAGCGTATTGCCTTCCTGTCGCGGCCGGAACTCCACGATACTATGAGGTTCCACGTCCTTGATTAATCTCTCCAGTATGCCCCGTCCCAAGCCGGTTCGCGTCATTTCGCGACCGCGAAAAAAAATCGTGGCCTTCACCTTGTCCCCGCCATCGAGGAAGCGCAACACGTGGTTTTTCTTGGTCTCGTAATCGTGATCGTCAACGTTGATCCGGAACTTGACCTCTTTAACGGTAATCGTCTTCTGATGCTTCTTGGCTTCGCGCTCTTTCTTTTCCTGCTGGTAGAGATATTTCCCGTAATCCATGATGCGGCACACGGGAGGCTGCGCGGTGGGCGAAATCTCAACCAGGTCCAGATTTTTGCTGCGGGCCAACCTGAGGGCCTCGAAAGGAGGCATCACGCCAATCTGTTCGCCCTCATCACCGATCACGCGAATTTCGCGGGCTCGAATGCGGTCATTGGTTCGGATAAAACGTTTGTCGATAAGGTCCTCCGCGCGGTAAGCGACTGGAATACTGAATTATATCATGGGGTAACGGACTTATTCGACGCGCGACAGCCGCGTGTGGTGTCTGAAATAACGTGTTGCCGTGAAAACTAGAGCTGACAAGCGCGAATGGCAGTGGTGTCTTAAATGCATTGCTGACGCGGCACAGGAATGAACTTTGATAAGTCCTTGTTCAATCGATGCGGGAGTATCCGCGGACCAACATCGGTTCGATGGAAAGGGCCGTTATGTTCATGGCCAACAACAGTGAATTCTTCCGGAAACGGCACGCTCGGATCAGTCAGAATGTCATCTATCCGGCCAGCAGGCCGAAGGGCAATCCAGTCATCGCATTCATCGCACTGGACCGCCCAATATTCAGATGTTTTGGGAATATCGCCCATGGTTCCTCCAATTGAAAAAGGCCCAACCGACGTTGGGCCCGTAGCATACCTGTAAGCGTTTTGCCGAATCCAGTTTACATCGGAGACGGCATTGCCAATAACAAAAGTGGGAACCCAGATATCAAGTCCTCCTGTGCCGGGAAAACTCGACAAAGGAATCAGGAAGTTTGTTGAACGACTTCAGGCGTGCGGGATTGAGACGTTTGAATCCTGCGAAGGTGGAAGTGGGCACGCCTTATCGCGTGTAAGTTTCGCGTGAGGTTCGCAGAAAGGCGACTTGCAGGATTGGCAGCGCCAACGTTGGATACGGCGCTTACCGAAGTACCCGAACTTCTTGCAGGTTTGATGCTGGCATTTGGTGCAGGTCATGGCTTTTCTCCGCTTGATTTCTGCGGGGAAAAGCCGGACAATCATTTTGGGTCTGGATTGCGGCTTACCCCGCGATTTGGATTAGCCCCGACTCCTGTTCAAGCAGAAGCCGGGGCGCTTAGTTGCAGGCTATTTAATTATGGAGGTCTAATCGTCACCGTTGATCTCCTTTCTTTTGGACCGCTCAGCGTCTCACCGTTGAGCGGTTGGCGTTTGCGTCCAAAGTCATCCTTCGGCGATCATCTCTCCAATTGTTTTACGCCGTTGGCCAATTCCTCTCGCCCTCACTTCCGGGAATGCCGGGGCTTGTTTTCCAGCCCATTTGTACTTAACCGTCTCGCCCATCTGGCGATCCACCTCCACCTCGCCCGCGTCATGGAGACGGTTGACGGTCGTCGTTATCGAGGCCGCAGGTGCCTTATACTGGTCCAGCGGAAACCCGAGTTCTTCAACAATCTTTTGAATATCGGCGATCGCCATCCACGCCTTGCGCGAGGCTCGCATGGCGGTACGGCACACATCTGTCAGCCCACCAAGATCAAGATCGATCCCGTCGGCGAACTCGCTTTCGTCGCAGAGTTCTGCGAAGGCAGCCACCTTCTTTTTCAGTCGGGCGATTTTTACCTCAACATCTTCCCGGTCCGCCAGAAGCTCGGCGAGCTGCGCACGATGCCGTTCCAATTCGTGTTTGTAATTAACAGTAGTAGCCACAGGAGAACAATACGTAATGTCTAGCTCATTGTCAAGACAAAATGTAAATAGAGATAAAGAAAAATGGGAGCAGGCGATTCGCGATGCGAGCGAGCTTCTTCGCAAAGTAGAAAGCCGAGCGACAAGGCTCAGGGGAGCGATACGGACGTTTAGTGAATCCCGCGACCTTGGGCAAAGATTCTCTGCTCCGAAGTCGGCTGCGGAGATTTAAGGCATTTCCGTTGCCAGTTCTAATGGCGACAACACGCTATTTAAGACAGTACCCAGCCGCGTGTGAAAAGACACAGGTAAGACAAAAGCAAAGTTTCTGAGAAGCGCGCACCACACGAAATTAAATACAAAATTTTCGCCAGCGGATTCAAAATCAAGCGTCACGATCGAGTTTCCCGCGGTCGGTCAGAGGCCACGGAACATCAGGTCTTCAAGGGCCATTCGGCGGACTTGCCAAAACTCGCGCTCTGCGCCGTTTACGTTCAACCTACATTTGCCGGCATCGTCGAAGGTGAGAGTTACCTCGAACAGGCGAGCATCTTGATCATCCCGCACTGAAATCGCGTGCTCGCCTAAGCTGAAAATTATCGACCTGCGTAAGTCCTGGGCTTCCAAGCAAACCGTTATTTCTGTTGTATCTTCCGCCAGCGAAAACTCATACGGTGAATTCGGAGGCCGCAGGGAATTGCGAGTTTTAACGTCCTGCTCAATCTGCGATCTCAGGGCGCTGAACACCTTCGGTAGTGAGCAGGCAGAGCGCTCAGTTATCCAGTCAAACTGCGCAGGTTCACGGTTGGGACTGGCGTCATTGTTTGTGTTGCCTGATTGGTGTTGCGGCACTTTATCGTTATCGTTCACGTTGCAGGCTCTCCCGGCCGGAGCCCTGGGCTGCCGGTTTTCTTTCCCCGGCTTAGATGCGGTTTTTCGGATTGTGAGACTCGGCAAAAAGCTGCCCAAGGACGAACGGGAGGGCCCTAACCTTTACTCTTACTGTATATCGACAATCTTCAAGGTCGTGACTCGTCTCACCCAGCGCGCTTTCCTTTTCTCGTCGGGGATGACGATGCGGTACGGTCCCTCTTTGTCGTCCAGCAGCTTTCCATTCTTCAAGAAAGCCAGCACGATCTGCTTGTCGGTGAATGCGGGGTCCAATTCAGGCAGGGCGAAGACAGCCCGGTAACCGTCGGCCGCCTTCACGAGAAGACATGAAGAAAGCCGTTTGCCTCTTATCGATTCGCCGAAACTGATACCCGACTTCTCAGTAACGCTCGGAGCGAAACTCCAACAAACGCGGTTGTCGCATCGGGAGGGCCGGTGGTGATATTGATGTGCGATAGGCCCTCAATATCTGTTCGAGTGAACACAGTTTGCTTCCCCGCGCCGGTTTCGACGGTGAGCTGCCGACCATGAAGCGGCGGTGGAGCGAGGGTGGCCGCAACAAGCAAAGTGCACAGGAGACTTGGTTTCATGTCAAATTCGGAGGATCATGACTTCTGTGGCTTTTATGAGGGCGGCGGCAGTTTGGCCAGGCTTCAATTGCATCTCGCGCGCGGAGCGCGCCGTGATAATCGAGGTGATTTGCTGGCCACCGATCGAAATTGCTATCTCCGCCATCAGGCCGCTAATGCGAACCGCATCGATTCGTCCCACGAGCTGATTGCGGCCGCTGACGCGGCGTATAACCTGCTTGCGTTCTTGTTGGGTACTGCCTCGAGTTCGGAACAATAGGCGGTCCACTTCACTTTGAGGAATGCGATGGTGCCCTCCAGCCGTGCGACTGCTACGAATTTTATTCTTGTAAATCCACTGCTTGATGGTAGGGAAGCTAACACCTAACTGCAAAGCTGCATCGCGCAACTGCAGCAGGGGCTGATCCTGCGGTCGCGATTTTCGGGTGCGCGGCATGAACGACGAAATCCTACTGCCAACTCGAATAGCGGGTCAACCACGCGCCTGCCGCATTGGCGAATTCGACGAAGATGGAACATAAAAGCCATCAAACCCCATATATACAGAGAGGATAAACATATGCCATATATACGCTTAAATTCATTTTCTGATGCCGATTCGGCCGCACCAGCACGGGTGATGGAAAATGCGAGAGAAAATACCGTGTTTTGCTGATGTGGGGAGCGCTGCCCCTGGGAAGTTTTTGGCATCAGAGTGCCATGCCAGTCTTGATGCGATTTGAAACTTGCCTCCCGACCCGCTGTCATGTGCGAACCCCTGCCGAGCCGATGCTGCCGCCGATCAAGGAACCGCCCAGTCCAGAGGAGAATCCGGACGCACCGGTGCGGGAGCCTGATCCGGTGGAACCGGAGCAGATCTGAGCGGTGCGGATCGACGTAGTATCGGTCGTCACAGTATGGGACGATCCACTCTGGAGCGATGCTACGAATGCGCCGTCTCTTATTTCTTCGACGTTCGCGGCAATCCACTGGTTGGGGGCGTGAGATCCCTTCAAATGTAGCTTTTGATAATTGTCGGTGAGGGCTTCGTGAACTCGCCCTCGGGAGTGCTGTGGATGACATCGAGAGTGATCGCATCCAGCCATTTCCCGATGAAAGAGTGCATGAAGGTGAGCTTTTTTTGGGCGGCGAGGTCGCGCAAAGTTTTGTTGCGTTCACGAGCAACCTGGACAGGAACTTGATCGCACATGGCGGCGGCCCGAGTGCCGGGGCGGGCGGAGAAAGTGAAGACGTGGAGATAAGTGAACGGCAGGTCTGCGATGAGGTCGCGTGTGGATTCGAATTCGGCGTCAGTTTCGCCGGGGAATCCGGTCATGACATCGGCGCCAATGGCGGCGATGGGCATGGCGGCATGAATCTTGTCGATCTTCTCACGATAGTGCCAGGGGCGATATTTGCGGTGCATGCGGCGCAGCACAGCGTCGCTGCCGGATTGTAGCGGCAGATGCGCATGGTTGGCGATGCGAGGCGAGGATGCGACGAGAGCGATGAGGGAGTCAGTCCAATCCATCGGCTCGACGGAGGAGATGCGAAGTTTTTCGAGGCGCGTCTCTGAGAGGATGGCGCGGATGAGGGACTCGAAACGCGGCTTCCGGCTTTCGCCGTTCGGCGTTCGGTTATAGGGGTCGAGTGCGCCAGTCCGCGCGCCCGGTTCAAGATCACGGCCCCAGCGACCGAGGTTGATGCCGCTGATTACCACTTCCTTGTAGCCGGCGGAGACCAACCCGTTCACTTCCGCAATGATTTGCTGCATCGGCAAGGAGCGGCTGTGGCCGCGGACGCTGGGAATTACGCAGAATGAACAGCGGTTATCGCATCCATCTTGAACTTTGAGATTGGGACGCGTGCGAGCGCTTTCGTGGATGGCGTTTGCTGATTCGAAAACCGGAGCGGCCAGCAGTTCCGTGTGGGCGAAGATGTCGGAGACATAGAGCGGTCGTGGCTGGTTGGCCGATCGCTGCCGGTTTGTCCCCTCGAGTTCTGAGAGTGCCACGAAGTTTTGGCGCCCGGAAGGATATTGATTGAGAGCGATTTCGGCGAGCCGGTGTTTGTGCGAGTTGCCGATCACCTCGGTGACGCCGGGAAGAGCTGCAATTTCTTCGGGTGCGCGCTGGGCGTAGCATCCGGTGACGATAATTTTCGCCAGCGGATTCTGGCGCTGGATACGGCGGATGGCGGCGCGGGCATCCTGGTCGGCGGAACTGGTAACCGTACAGGTGTTCAAAATAACCAGATCGGCCTGCGCCGCCGGAGCGGGGCCAAGGCCGCGCAGCTCGAATTGGCGCTCGATCGCCGCGCCGTCGGCTTGGGTGGCGCGGCATCCGAAGTTTTCTACGTGGTAAGTGAGCACGAAGCTATGGTAGCGCATCCCGGCATCCAGCTTCCGGTGTGGCGTGAAACCTGAGTTTCTCCCACGGATGCTCCGCAGGGGGCGGCTAGCTCCGCAGGCAACTTCGTTTCTGCGCGAGCCGTCTCAACCAGGCTGAGATGCCGCCAGGTCAAGCGGTGATGGCGGTTTTCTTCTGCGTGAAACATTCGCGACAGAAGATGGGGCGCCCCTGCGTGGGACGGAAGGGAACGGTTGTATCCTTGCCGCACTGTGAGCAAGTGGCGCGCGTTTCGACACGCGAGTAATGATGGCCGTCGCGGGGTGGCGGAGCGGCTGTGAGTACAGCCACACGCTTAGACTTGCAGGATTTGCAGCGTTTGGGCTCGTTCTTGAACTGCTTGTCGTAGAAAAACAACTGCTCCCCGGCAGTGAACGTAAAGTTGACCCCGCAGTCGATGCAGGTGAGTACCTTGTCCTGAAATTCCATTGAGGATGGCTCCCTTTGTAGGGACTGAGGCAGTCAAGGAAGCGAGCTCAACGCGCGATCGCCGCATGGGAAAACTCGGCCTTTCGCGTGGCTCGCCTGGCTTCCTTCACAAGCTTAGAACAGGCGTTGGCCTGTGCGGTGAAGCTCGCTTAGGATGACAAACCGCGAATCCCTTATGCCTGCGATTGCCCTGGCCACGCGCGGGGAATGCGGTGGCGCATAGCAAAAACAGGTTTTGTACATCCCCCCTCAAACTTCCCCTGGACTCGGCCCGCCACGCGCCCAGAACGGGGCGTGGGTACAGCTTGTTCCTGCGAAAATGCCGAATGAATGATGAATGGTGAAATGATCCCTGCTGCAACTCTGCGCGGTGGGGGCCAACAGAGCAGGGCCGCCCCGGGACGGGCGACCCTTTACTGCCCTTAATTCTTAACTCCTTTGCGAGCTCTTTTAATCTTGTTCTTTGCGAACCTTTTTGCGAGCGCGTTTACGAGCGAGCGCGGCTTTCACCCGTTTTTTCTCGCCAGGCTTCAGGTAAAAGGAGTGGCGCTTAACCTCCTTAATAATGTCTTCCTGTTGCACTTTGCGCTTGAAACGGCGTAGGGCGTTCTCGAGGGACTCCCCCTCTTGAAGTCGAATTTCCGCCAAACAGACACACCCCCAGACCCGTCCCTGTAGGACTCGATAGTTATTGCAAGGTTTTGGCGGGAAGTCAAGTGGGGAGGCGAAAAAAAGTTGCAGAATGGCGCAGAAAAACGCAGCAGGCGGCGCGGGCAACCAACGGCGAAAACTGCATGGGCCGGGTTGCGGCCCGGGTCTCGCGGTTTGTTATTTTCTTGCAGTTTTTGGCTTCTCATGCCGAACAAAAGAGAGGCCGCGCCTCAGTTCGGCGGCCAGATCTGTGTCTTCTGTGGCGACATGCACCGGCTTGCCTGACTCTTTGCCCAGCCACGCGTTCAATTCGTGCGCGGTGGTCGAGACGAAGCGGCCCTGGCGGCGGAGCGGCATTCCCTCCGCGGCCCAGCGGTGGACGACTGACGCGGGCTCCCCGAGGAAGGTTGCGATTTGCTGCCAGCCTTTCAGGGTTTCGGGTTGAATCTGTTTTTGATCGGAGCGTCTGCGCATCAGTAATTAGGATGCGGTTTTGCCTGACGCATTTGCCGTAATCGAAGGTGCGGCCGCACAAATCACTACCGGAGTTCCGCAGGTCCCGTGTTTCGCCAAGAAAACGAAACATGGGACCTGTTTTTGTCGTCGACAGACGAGGTCCCAGTTTCAGTCCCCGTCACGCCCCCAGGTATTGGACGTGGATGTAGGTGCCTAGCCTCACGTTGTAGGCGAGGTACCAGCCGTCGTGGTCGGGATCATCGTAGATGACGACGTCGTCACTATCCCAATTCCAGTCGTTGCAAAAGCCGATGTCATAGGGAGCGACGCCGAAATAGAAACCGCCGAACCAGAAACGGTTGGGACCTCCTCCGGCGAGGTGCCAGACGTGGCCGATGCCGCCGGTGAAATGGCGGTGCTCCCAAGGGTGATCGAGGCGGTAGTGAGGATCGTCGCGGCCTGTGTCGTGGCCGATCCATTTGCAGATAGAGTGGACGTGAGGCGCGTCGGGGTGTCCGGCCTTGTCATTGAAGTGACGGTTTTCCTTGCCCCGGGAGATTTTACCGGTGGATGAGTGCCGGTGCAATCGAGCTGAATCAGACCGCGGACGCACACAGAAATGGCTAGAGATGCCTGGACTGCACTCAGCATGACCGTCAGAAGCCTTTCAAATGCGGCAGTACCACTGGTACTTTGACTCACTCATCCTCAGAAAACGAATTTTAACCCCAGTTGGATTTGGCGGGGAGCGAAGGCAGCGTTGGGCTTCAGGAAATTTTGGGGCGTCTGGTAGTAGGCGGGGTAGGGCACGCCGTTAACGTAGGTGGTGTATTGCGTGAAGGTGGTGGCTTCGGCGGTGAGGCCGTCGGTGGTAATGGTGACGCGCGGGTTGAGGTGATTGAACAGGTTAAAGGAGTCGGCGGTGAAATCGAGCCGGTAATGCTGGGCGATGTGGATTTTGCGGACCAGGCGCAGGTCCGTGGAGGTGTAGTCGGGTCCGGTGAAGCCATTGCGAGAGTAGCCGGGAAGGCGGTCATTGAGGTCGTTGCCATCCTGGTTGGGATCGCCGTCGACGGTGGCATTGACGGGGCGTCCGCTGCCGGCGGTGACGATGCTGGAAATTTTCCATTCGTTGAGAAAGTGGCCGAGAAGCTCGTGTCCGCGATGGAACGGGCGAGGCTCGACGGAGATGGCGGCGACGAAGCGGTTGCGCTGGTCAGTGACGCTGGGACCGCGCTCGGCGTTGGGATCATAGGAATTCTGGACGGTTGCGGGAGAGCCGGCGACGAGAGCGTCCTGGCCATCATCGATGGCACGAGCGTAGGTGTAGGAAAGTCGTAGATAAGTGCCTCGGGCCATACGTCGGTTGATGGAGAGGGTAGCGCCGTTGTAGGTGCTGGAAGCGGCGCTTTGAAATTCATCGATGGAGCCGAGCTGGGCGATGGGGCGGCCGAGTGGATTGATGCAGGGTGGAAATGGGCAGGTCAGCGACGCGGTGTACTGCCAGGTGGCGAAGGAATCGACGGTGTAGTATCCGCCCTGAAAGATGGAGCCAGTGGAATCGAAGAGCGGATAATTGAGTGCCACCGGTTGCGGGAGATTCACGTCAAGCGCGCGGATCAGATGTTCGCCATGGACATAGAGATAAGAGATAGCGACGGTGGTGTGGCTGGCGAGCTCACGCTCGAAGGTGAGGCTGGCCTGCTGCACGCGAGGAGTTACAAAGTTAGGGGCGAAGGCGGAGACATCGTTGGTGACGCCCTCCGTGAAGCCGGCGGGAAGGTTGCAAGACGGCGCCGTGAGCGAGCAGGTCACGAGCGGGTTGGGATAGGTGGGAAAGACCTGATGGTCATAGTAATTGGTGTTGTTAAGAAAGACCTGGGCATCGCTGATGCCGTTTTCGGTGGCGATGGCCGAGTTATAGATCTGAGGGATACGGACGTAAAAGATTCCGTAACCGGCGCGGATGACGAGCGGGTGAATCTTGCCGATGGAGTAGGCGAGTCCGGCGCGCGGGCCGAAGTTGAATGGTTTGAAGGGAACTTTACCGGAGGGCGGAAAGAGCGGGTTGGAGAGTAATCCGGCAGTGGTGAAGGTTTGAAGATCCCAGCGCACACCGAGATTTACGGCGAGATGATCGGTGAGGCGAACGGTATCTTGGGCGAAAGCGGCGTAATCGTTGCTGTTGGGGTTGGAAGCCGCGGGGCCGAAGTTTTGCAGATAATAGTGCGGAACCCCGTGAGCGTAGGCGCGCAGCGGAGTGAGCGGTAGTCCCGCTTCCTGCGGCTCGAAAGTGAAGGGGTTGACCTTGATGATGTTGAAAAGGTATTCGCCACTTTCCTGGCTAGGGAAAAAGTCGTAAATCCATGTGATGAGGGCGTCGCCGCCGAATTTGAAAGAGTGGCGGCTGGTATCGAGACTGAGAGTTTCGGCAAGCTGGGCGCGATGTTCACGAGTGGCGCGCGGAAGCTGGTCGGAGCGTCCGATGCCATCGATAATATCGGGAATCTTGATGAGGGTGTCACTGGTGTTGGTGTAGGACTGGCGGAGGTCGCGGGAGAATTGGGCGCGGAGATGGCTAATGAGGCGGGGGGTGAGGCCTGAGGTGAGCGAGGCGGACCCAGTGTCGGTGGAGACGGTTTCTTCCCCGTTATCGGAGATGGAATCATAGGTGACGGGACTGGCAGGGTCGAGGAAAACGTTGTTCGATCCCCAATAGCGAGAAGAGTTGTAGCGCAGGGCGAGTTGGTTGCGCGGAGTGAGATTGATGTCCAGCTTGGCGTAGCCAGCATTTCCGATTTGCGCGGCGGGATACGATCCGGCGTAAGCACTGAGCTTGGTAGCCGCGGCGAAGACCAACGCCTGGTCGCTCGGCTCATAGTCTCCGGGAGTGTAAGGTCCGTTGCCGGCTTGCGGGACGACCTGCATGGAGCCGTCGAGAAATTCGACTACGTCGGGGACGTGGAAGTAGTGCTGATCGAATCCGGCGAAGAAGAAGATTTTGTTCTTCTTGAGGGGACCACCGATGGTGGCCCCGCCTTGCTGCTGGCGGGAGTGGGGCTTGAAGGTCATAAAAGCGTCAGCGGCGCCGAATCCGCTGTCACGGATATAGTAGAGGCCGCTGCCGTGCCAGTGATTGGTGCCGGACTTGGTGACGACGTTGACGACGGCCCCCCCGGCCCGGCCAAGCTCGGCGCCGTAGGAGTTGGAGGAGACGCGGAATTCCTGCACCACTTCGTTGGAAAATTGGTAGGGCGCGCGATAGAGTCCGCGTGCCTGAGCGAAGAAAGCGTTGTTGAAGTCGCCGCCATCGACGAGAAAGCTGTTCTGGAAGCCGCGAAGGCCACCGAAAGAAAGATCGCCGTTGGTGGCGGAGGTGAGGCTGCGCGGGTCTTGGGTAACTCCTGGCGAGAGCAGCATGAGGTCGGAGAAGCGCCGGCCGTTGAGGGGAAGATCGGCGATGGCGCGTTCATCGAGCAGAATAGAAACGGCCGCGGGTTGAGTCTCAACCAGTGCGGGGGCGCCCGAGACGGTCACTTTTTCTGAAGCGCCAGCGATGGTGAGATGGAATTCGAGTTCTGCGGCGGCGCCGAGATCGACGTGAAGCTGCGGTGTGACCTGGGCGGACATTTTGTCGGCTACGGCGCGCACGGTGTAATCGCCCGGCGGCAAGAGATCGAGAGAGAAGCGGCCTTCGGCATCGGTGATGGTGGAGACGCTGGCGCCGGTGGCGGCATTGACGCCGACGATGGAGGCTTGGGCAATGTGGGCCCCGCTCGGATCGAGGACCGTGCCGTGAATGGCGCCAGTAGCGGCGTCCTGGGCGCTGAGCGGTACAAATCGGCAGAAGATCACAAAGATCAGGAGAGCGGCACGCGGCATTCGAAGTCCCACCTGTGGTCGAGATGAGGCTCGGAGGCTTGGTCACACGCGCGTTACCGGCGCGCGGGGTGGCTGGGAAACCAGAATCTTTTTAACATGAAGGAGTGTCGCGCGAAGGTGATGCGTGCGATTCTTTTTGAAAGAGAGTGCCGGAGTGGGAATTAGAGTTTCGGGCGTGCTATGTTCAGTGATCCTGACGCGAGTGTCGGACCTTGGGCATAAGCGCGGTGGCCCGGGCGAAGAACACATCCTTGGATTTCGATCGGGATGACCAGGAGCTGCAAGTCTTTGTGCTATTTATGATTCGATCATTTAAAGGTGTGAGGCCGGTGATTCCTGCGTCGTGTTACGTGGATGAGTCGGCGCAGGTTATAGGGGATGTGGTGCTGGGCGAGCATGCTTCGGTGTGGATGAATGCCGTGCTACGCGGGGATGTGCACTCGATTCGAATCGGGGCGCATTCAAACGTACAGGACTGCTGTGTGCTTCACGGGATGAGGGAGCAGTACAGCGTGGTGCTTGGCGAGTACGTGACGGTGGGGCATTCGGTGACGCTGCATGGATGCGTGATTGAGGACCGATGTTTGATCGGGATGGGGTCGATTATTCTGAATGGCGCGAAGATCGGTGCGGGATCGATTATTGCGGCGGGCACGCTGATTCCGGAAGGGACAGTGGTCGAGCCAGGGTCGTTGTGGATGGGCTCTCCGGGAAAATTTCGGAGGAAGCTGGAAGAAAAAGATCAGGAATCGATCATGCGCTATGCGCGCAATTACCTGGGGTACACGGAGGAATATTTGCGGGAGCGGTGAGTTTCTAGTACCTGGTACCGAGTACCTGGTTGTGAGCGAAGCATTACGGCGCGCGAAGCGGCTTGCGGAGTCGAAGGATCGCTATCAGGCCGATACCGCCGCTGGCGGGGCGAGGCGTTCTTCCTGTGCTTGCGAAGGCTGGAATGTAGAGAGAATTCCCTGAAGAGCCGTGGGTGGGTTCGGATGCAAGGCGTCCTTCGACTCCGCATCACCTTCGCATTCGCGAAGGCGACGCTACGCTCAGGATGACAATGATGACAATGGTGCGGCTTGGCGAACGAGCAACGACCAAGGACTGACGACCAAGGACTGACGACTAAGGACTAACGACTAAGGACTGACGACTGAATGATCAAAGCTGTTCGAGGGACGCGGGATTTGCTGCCGCCGGAGACCGCGCTGTGGAATTTTGTGGAAGCAAAGGCGCGAGAAGTGTTTCGCGCCTACAACTTCCAGGAAATTCGCACGCCGATTTTCGAGTCGACGGAGTTGTTTGCGCGGGGAGTGGGCGAAGAGACCGATATTGTTTCGAAGGAGATGTACACGAATCCTCCCAACGAGGCCCTCGACGATGCAGTAAGGCTCGCCTGGCTGGATCAATATGGCAAAAATTACAACCTGGTATCCCGGGGAGCCAATGATCCCTACTCGATAGCTCGCCGCACCGATCAACTGCCAAGCATGATGGTTTTTAAATACCGAATCGATGCGAGCACATTGCATCAAATGCAGTTGTTGGCGGCTGACCAACCAAAGTGGGGACTGGAAGCCGTAGAACTTACGTTTGCCGTGCCCGAGTGGGAGGTAGGGGCGTTTCGAAGTCTGTCGCCAGACGTTGTAATACACGCTGTGAAGATGCCCGCGTGGGCCGAGCCTCGCAGCAAATATACTCTCCGCCCGGAGGCCACGGCCGGCATTGTTCGCGCCTACATCGAGCACAAGCTCGGGGATCGCGGGTTGAACAAGCTCTACTGTATGGGACCGATGTTCCGGCGCGAGCGTCCGCAAAAAGGTCGTTACCGGCAGTTCTATCAAATCGATGCCGAAGTGATTGGGCCGGCGTCGGCGGGAAGCGAATCTCCGGCGCGAGATGCGGAAATTTTGGAAATGTTGGCGACTTTGCTCGATCGGCTGGGCATCACCGGATGGACTCTGCAGCTAAATTCAGTCGGATGCCCCAGCGATCGCGCCAAATTCAATGAGGCGCTGCGCCAGGCTTTGGAGCCGGTCGTAGGAAAGATGTGCGCCGATTGTCAGCGGCGGGCGGTAACGAATCCGCTGCGCGTGTTTGATTGCAAGGTCCCGGAGGATCAGCCCATCATCGAGACTCTGCCGCGCATCAGCCAGTTTTTGGATGAAGGATGCCGTAAACATTTTGAGGCGGTGCAGGAAATTCTGACCAAGGTGGGAGTTCCGTTTTTCTTGAATGACAGGCTGGTGCGCGGACTCGACTATTACACCCGCACAGCATTTGAGTTTACGCATGGGGCGCTGGGCGCGCAGAATGCGATTCTGGGAGGCGGGCGCTATGACGGATTGTCCGAGGCGCTGGGAGGGCCTGCGGCTCCGGGCATTGGATTTGCGATCGGCGAAGACCGGCTGGTCATGTCTCTGCAGGAATCGGCCGACAGCGTTTTGAAAAAGCCGGATGTGTATGTGGCTCCGCTGGGCGCAGGGATGAATGCCCAGGCGGCGCGGCTGGCGCGGGAGTTGCGGGGGCATGACTTGGTGGTGGATTTGGGGGATGAGAATTTCCGGCTGAAGAAATCATTTGAGGCGGCGACCAGGGCGGGCGCGAAATATATTCTGATCGTCGGCGAAAACGAAGTAAAGGCGGATGCTTTCGCGCTCAAGGATTTGGGGACCGGGGAACAGATTTCGGTGGCGCGCGGGGAATTGGCTAGTAGGATACAGGGCTGAGGGATGGGGGATGAGAGGACGGTTGGGAAATCCTCGAAGGCTCCGTGGGGTGCTGCGGGCAGGGATCCTTCGACTGCGCAAGTAATTGGCTTCGCGAGCCGCGTGCTCCCCTCAGGATGACAAAATCATGGGAAGACTTCGATCCGTGATTGACGATGCTGCGCGGAAATTCATTCGGGAGCAGAGGGTGTTTTTTGTGGCTTCGGCCCCGCTTGGCGCAAGCGGGCACGTCAACCTTTCTCCGAAGGGACTGGACACGCTTCGCATCCTGGGCCCCACGACGGTTGCCTATCTGGATTTCAACGGCAGCGGAGTTGAGACCATTGCTCACGTGAAAGAGAATGGGCGCATCGTGATGATGTTCTGCGCCTTTCAGGGGCCGCCGGACATTTTGCGGTTGTACGGACACGGGCGCGCGGTGGAGGCGCACGAGCAAGAATTTCCGGCGCTCGCTGCTCACTTCGAGACTACCGAAAATGCGCGCTCGATCATTCTGGTCGAGCTTACACGGGTGAAGGATTCTTGCGGATACGGCGTTCCTCTTTTCAAATATGAAGGGGAGCGGACGCAGTTGCAGGCATGGGCTCGTCATCGGGGGCCCGAGGGGTTGAAGCAGTATCGCGCGGAGAAGAACCTGAAGAGCATTGACGGGTTGCCAGGAGTTTCAGGTTAGGTTTGCAGCCGGACAGGGAGGGACGTGTCATGGGTTGGATGATTTGTGCGGCTTTGTTCCTGCTGAACGTCATACCAGTCGTGGCGCAGAATTCAGCGCCGGCGATGGCTCTTAGTCCTGTGGAGCAGAGTTTGATTACCGGCGAAAGAAATCTGATCGAAGCGAAGAAGAAGGACGATGGTGCGTTTTTTAAGCGGACGGTGAGTGCCGATTTCGCTCTGGTAGGGGTTGACGGAAAGCTGCTCGAAGGGCAGGAGGCGATGGATGATCTGGGCGATTCCGAGTTAGTGGAGTTGACGCCTTATGACATTAAAGTACTGGCGGTGGCTGGCGAGGCCGCTGCCCTTACAGCAGCCATCGTTACCTACGACGCAATCGTGCGCGAAGCGCCAAAGGAGGACGAAGGGCCACCACCGCGGTATCAGCATTTCAGCTCCGTGTGGGTTAAGCAGGGCGATAGTTGGAAGCTGAAATTTCATCAGGCTACGGCGGCACATTGGGGAGACTGGTAGCCAGTGGCATGCACGAATGCTGATTGAGGAGACACGACTATGAAACGAGCTGGAATGATTTTGGGGGTGGCGCTGATGCTCGCGGCGGGGGCAATGGGGCAAATGGAGGCTCCAAAGCCTGGCCCGGAACTGAAGAAGCTCGACGTGTTCGTGGGCCCGTGGACGCTCGAGGGCAACATGAAGCCAGGGATGATGGGCCCGGGCGGATCGATGACGGAGAATGAAAAGTGCGAGTGGATGGAGGGCGGGTTCTATCTGGTATGCCGCTCGGAATACAAGAGTGCCATGGGTGACGGCGTGGGATTGTCGGTGATGGGCTATTCCGCCGAGGATAAAGCCTACACCTATCGTGAATTCGACAGCTTTGGAGAGTTCGACGACTCGAGAGGTACCTTCGATGGCGATACCTGGACATGGACATCGAACGAGAAAATGAACGGGATGACTATGAAAGGGCGATTCACGATGAAGATGACGTCGGCGACCTCTTATACGTTTACATTCGAGATGTCGCAGGATGGGACGAAGTGGTCAACCGTGATGGACGGAAAGGCGACCAAAAAATAGAACTGCACCTCCTGCGTTGATAGAGCGCTTAGGCCCTCTCACCATTCTCTCCTCTCAGCCGTTCAGAACGGATGCCACGCGCCATTTATAATCCTGGTTTGAGCTTTCATGTCATTTCGAACCGTAAGGAAGACAACTTGCTCGATTTTTTAGGCGACCTGCGACGGACCCACATGTGCGGAGAGCTGCGCGCTTCCGACGCGGGCAAGAAAGCTGTGCTCATGGGGTGGGTGAACAAGCGGCGAGATCATGGCAACCTGCTCTTTGTCGATCTGCGCGATCGAACCGGTGTGACGCAGGTTGTCATCAACGTGGAGCGGGATAAGGCAATTCACGAAAAAGCTGGGGATTTGCGCAACGAGTATGTAATCGCCGTGACCGGCACGGTGAAACTTCGCGACGCCAATACCGTGAACAAGAACATGCCGACCGGAGAGGTGGAACTGGTAGCAGAGGAACTGCGGATTCTGAATGAGTCGAAGCTGCCGCCGTTTCTTCCCTCTGACACAGCGTTAACCAATGAAGAGACGCGGCTGAAATATCGCTATATCGATCTGCGGCGCGAGGTGATGCAGTTCAACATTGAGCTGCGGCACAAGGTGGCGAAGGCGATCCGTGATTATTTGTCGGAGCAGGGATTTTTTGAAATCGAAACGCCATTTATGACCCGATCGACGCCGGAGGGTGCCCGCGATTATCTGGTGCCCAGCCGGGTGCAGCCGGGGACGTTCTATGCCCTGCCGCAGTCTCCGCAGTTGTTCAAGCAGATCCTGATGATTTCCGGATTCGACAAATATTTTCAGATCGTTCGCTGCTTCCGCGATGAAGATTTGCGCGCCGACCGGCAGCCGGAATTTACCCAGGTCGATTTGGAGATGTCGTATCCGCAGCCAGAGCGGGTTTGGGAGGTGGTCGAGGGATTTCTGACTGCGGCTTTCGCGGCGGCGGGGAATGAGATTAAGTCGCCGTTTCCGCGCATGGATTATGACGAGGCGATCCGGTTGTATGGAATCGATAAACCGGATTTACGGTTGCCCGCGATGGTTAACGTGCATAGTTTGTTCAGGGATTTCGACATGATCGAATTGAACGTTGATCCGGCAATGCCCGTCGCAGCGATTCGGATACCGAGCGTTGGTGAGCTTTCTCGGAAGCAGAAAGACGAGCTTGCGGCAAGTCTCGTCGTGAAGGGCAAGGTCAAGGTTATTCACGATTTCAAGAGACTTCAAAAGATGTTTCCCGAGAGCTGTGACAAAATCCGAATCGTTACGGGTGCCACAGAAGCGGACCTAATTGTTTTGGTTGCCGGGGCTGGTGAACCCTGGCAGATCGAAGATAGCCAAGTCGCACCCGAGTTCTATAGCAAGGCCAATATTGAGGCGAGAAGAAACAAGGAAAAGGTTTTATCGCCCCCTGAGATTGCGGTTCTTACAGCGGCGGGGCAAGTGCGCTTAGACCTCGCGCGTCGGTTCGCCGACCGGCATGGTGCTTTCAAAAAGACGGGTGATCCGGCCATTGATTACCGGTTTCTGTGGGTGACGAACTTTCCCATGTTCGAATGGGACGAGGGCGACAAGCGATGGAACGCGGCGCACCATCCGTTTACCTCGCCGCATGAAGAGGATATGGCGAAGCTGGAGTCCGGAGTGGAGGCGTTGAACGATCCGCTATCGCCGCTCAGTGCAGTGCGGGCGTTGGCGTATGACGTGGTGCTGAATGGAACAGAGCTGGGGTCAGGATCGATCCGTATTCACCGGCAGGATGTGCAGAGCCGCATCTTCCGCGCTCTAGGCATGACCGAAGAAGAGGCGCGGGCGCGATTTGGATTTTTTCTGGAGGCGCTGGAGTACGGCACGCCTCCGCACGGAGGGATCGCGCTCGGGCTTGATCGCATTGTGATGATTCTGGCCGGAGCGGAAAGTCTGCGCGAAGTGATTCCGTTCCCAAAGACGGCTCGGGCGGCGGACTTGATGGTGGACGCGCCCACACCAGTGGGCGAGGCACAATTAAGGGATTTGGGGATCGCGGTGAAGAAGAGTGTTCAGTAACGGCGCATGCGGTGGCACTGGGCTTTCGGGTGGCGCAGCGCTTTTAGCGGTGCGCTTCAGATAAACAGCTAGCGGATTTATCCGCTGAGGTACTTGGGGCTGCAGCCCGGGCCAACAGCAGAGCCTTATCGCAGCGCTGGAAGCGCTGCGCCACCCAAGAGCGAGAGAGTCTCAACCAGCTTCGCAGATCGGAACCACTGAGTTCTCTGACGACATGACCGAAGTTGCTCTACCTGAGCAGCGCTTGTGCCAGAACTATTGTTCCAACTTGCGGCGCGCTAATTCTTCCACCTGCGCCAGCACTTCATCTTCGTTCATTTTCGTTGAATCAATGACGACTGCGTCGTCGGCCGCGGTCAGCGGAGAGGCGGCGCGGGTGCGGTCGCGGCGGTCGCGTTCGCGCAGGTCGGCGGCCAGGTTTGCGGCTACTTCGCCTTTGATTTTTTGCTGCTCCATGCGGCGCTGCTCGCGGACGACGGGGTCGGCGTCGAGGAAAATTTTCAAGTCGGCGTCGGGAAAGACCTTGGTGCCGATGTCGCGGCCTTCCATCACAATGCCACCGCCCGCGCCCATTTCGCGTTGACGAGCGACCATCCACGCCCGAACTCCGGGATGCACCGATACGCGCGAGGCCGCTTCGGTAACGTCGCGCTCGCGGATGCGCGCAGAAATGTCGTGGCCGTCGAGCAGGGTGCGGTTTCCGCCGAGCGTGGGCTCAAGGCGGATGCGCGATTCCTGCGCCAGTTTTACCAGGGCGGCTTCATCATCGAACGATGCGTCTTTATCGATGGCTTTCAATGCCAGGGCGCGATACATCGCGCCGCTCTCCAGGTTCACGTAGCCGAGTTTGCGCGCCAGGCGCGAGGCGATGGTGCTCTTGCCAGCGCCCGCCGGTCCGTCAATGGCAATGATCAGTTCGCGTTCAGAGTGGTTGTCCATCGCGAAGTTAACGATTGTACACGGCCGGCAATCTTCTCCGCTCAGCACACCCTATCCAGGCAACAGGGCCCAAAAGTGCTGCGGACGCAAAATCCGTCCGCGGGGTAATTGCGGTAACCAGCACCATACCCTGCCCACTTGGCCACCGGAGGGTTTAAGTCAATTGAGAGGTCAATGCGTCCCTTCGGATACTGTCGCAATTCGCAGAAGCGAAGGAAAATGTCCCGCGATGAAGCACCTTCTGAATTGGCTCCGCTCGTCAACTCAAACCCGCCACCGTCTCAAGGAGACCCCAATGTTGTGGAGATTGAAAATTTATCGTTCTGCCAAGACACGGCTAGCAGGCCGATGCAGAGTACCTGCGACGCTCCTGTTCTTGCTGTGCGTGTCTGTCCTGTGCACAGCTGGCCCGAGCTGGACGCAAGCTGTAGCCAGCGACCCTGGCGTACGCGGGGGACCTCCCGCCGCGGGTTCGCAGATCAGCGGATTGAACACCTGGCAACAGTCTTTTTACTCCGCCGGTCTCATGAATTTCATCCTACTCGATTCAGTCACCGGCTCGGTGCCGAACACCGGAGGCGGTCTCGGACCGAGATTCAATGCGGAATCGTGCGGTCAGTGCCACGCGTACCCCGCACCGGGTGGATCGAGTCCTCCGGTTAACCCGCAAGTTGCCGCGGCCACTGACCAGGGCGCAAACAACCAGCTTCCCTTCTTCATCACTCTCAACGGCCCGGTGCGTGAGGCGCGGTTTCCCTATACCGCCGATCTGAAGCAGGTCGACGGCGGGGTGCACAATGTGTTCACGATTTCGGGACGTGGCGACGCTCAAGGCTGCAAACTGGTGCAACCCAACTTCCAGCAAGCGGCTGCGAGTGGCAATCTTATCTTCCGCATTCCAACGCCGGTCTATGGCGGAGGCCTGATCCAATCGATTTCCGACTCCACGATCTTGAACAATATGAGTTCCAATACCAGTGCCAAACACAGCCTGGGAATTGCGGGGCGGCCCAACACCAGCGCGAACGACGGAACGGTCACACGGTTCGGATGGAAGGCTCAGAACAAATCCCTGGAAGTGTTCTCGGGCGAGGCCTACAACGTCGAAGTTGGGGTCACCAATGAATTGTTTCCCAACGAACGCGATAATACTGTGGGGTGCCAATTCAACTCGACCCCGGAAGACGGGACCAATTTCAATCTGGATGGAACCGCGCTTCCCAGCGACATTGTGCGCTTCAGCATGTTCATGCAGTTCCTTGATCAACCGCAGCCGGCAGCGCCAACTGCCTCGACCATTCACGGGAGTCAAATCTTCAGCCAGATTGGTTGCGCGCTTTGTCACACTCCTTCATTCACCACCGGGCCGTCGTACATAACGGCACTCAGCAATATTCAAGCGAACCTCTTTTCTGATCTGCTCATTCACCACATGGGTCAGAACCTCGCCGACAATGTAGGTCAAGGCGCGGCTGGAGGCGATGAATTTCGTACTGCTCCGCTGTGGGGATTGGGGCAGCGCATCTTCTTCATGCATGATGGAAGAACTTCAAACCTGGTGAAGGCCATTGCGTCGCATGCCAGCGGCGGTAGTAGCCACTATCCGGCTTCGGAAGCCAATGCCGTGGTCAACAACTACAACCGGCTGTCGGGCCGAGATCAGCAGGATCTGTTGAACTTTCTGCGATCGCTGTAGTAGCGTGAGAGCGAAAGCTGCCGGGGCCCAAAACTTGGGGGAGAGCCGAAACTCGGCTCTCCCTTCGCTTTCTGCAAGAAGAAATAAGTGGAAAAGGGGCTTATTTCGAATAGCGGCGGACGACCAGCGAGATGGGAAGTCCGACGCAGACGATATGAGTGATGATGGCGACGATGGTTTCCTGTAGCGAGAACGGGCGCGGGCGAACCAGCGAGAGCGGCTTCACCATCCAATACATCACAACGTAGACCGAGATGCCGTACAGCGTGCCGGAGAGAATGGGGCGCTGGATCATGAATGCGAGTTTGCGGCTGGCCAGATAAAAAACCGTGGCGGCGGAAAAGGCGATAAAGAAATGGCATGCCGCGCCCAGGATGGCAGTCGGCCACCCACCGTCGAAGGATCGCGGTCCTAGAAGACCGGAGGCGATGCCCTGCAGAATGAGGAAGGGCTTGACGCCTTTTATCGCCCAGGTAATGAAGGCTGCGGAAATGTCGAGGACCCCGCAGGTGAGGCCGGCCCAGAAGATGGCTGGGAGCGGACGCGGGTTGGGATGGCTCGCATTGGAGTTCATTAGCGTCTCACTAACCGATGCGGCCCGTGCGAGGATGCCTGCGGCTCCTTCGCGGGAGTGATGTGCAGCATGGAACGGCCGCTGACGTGGATAAAGCTTAGTTCGCGGGCCGCCAGCAGGGCGTTTATGGCTTCCTTCACGCGGGAACGGGCAACGAAGTTTCCGAAGAAGCTTTCAAGTTCGGATTGTTCGGCGGCGACTACGCAATCCAGATACTTTGAGAGCAGAGCGGAGACGGCTTGCAGCACCGAGACTCCCACGCCTTCTTTCACAGCATCCGGCGCCCAGCGATAGAGGACGTCCCAGTAAGAGCCTTCGTTGGACTTGTAATCGACACGGGTGATGCGCAACTTCGCGAGCAATTCGCCAAGAGCCTTGTCGAGCGCGGGCAGCGAGACGGCGCCGCCGAGAGCTTCCTGCAGTTTCGGTTTGGAGATGGGGCCGTCGCGCTCGATCAGCGCGAAGGCGTCGCAAGCCAGGGGTGAGTAGGGCGAACGCGGTCCCTGCTTGGGCGCGAGCTTGGGATTGCGTTCGCCAACCAGCGCATAGAAATAGGGAAAGGCCGAGGCGGCGACGAGGAAGGCATTGTTTTCGTCGAATACATTTGCCTCGTACGCCGAGCGCTCGCGCAACAGGCGGACCATGAGTTCGGTTGCGGCAAGCGCCCGGGGGTCGGAATAAGCGTGCTGCCAGGTGGGAAGACGATTCTCGGAGCCGACGAAAGCGCCGATGAACGTAGGCACCAGCATGGTGGGGCGGACGGGATACATCAGGCAGAAGCCGACTGCCTCCACGAAACCACGCGCCTCTTCGATAGTGCGGAGGGGTTTGCCATCGAGGCGCCATTTTTCGCGTCGAAGCTGCTGGAGGTCTTGATCAGTCATTGAACTGGGTTATTGAACTGCGTCACTGGTGATCCGCTGTCAGCCCTCTGTTCTGAGAGCCTGAGAGCTGATGGCTAGATTCTTTTGAACGCCTTCTGAATGTCCTTTACAGAATACCGCAGGACGACCGGTCGGCCATGGGGACAGGACATCGGGTGGTCGGTTTTCGCAAGCTCCGCGAGCAGCCAGTCCATTTTACTTTGCTCGAGCGGCATGTTGACCTTGATGGCGGCGTGGCAGGCAATAGAAGCGGCGATGCGGCTGCGAATTTTTTCCAGATTCAACGACTGCTCCTCGCGGGAGATTTGGTCGAGAAGTTCGTGCAGCATGTGTTCGACCGCAGCGGCGTCGACGCCGGCGGGAGCGACTTTTACAGCGACACTGCGCGCGCCAAAGGGCTCGGCTTCGAAGCCATTGTGCTGCAGTTCATCGGCGATCTCGGTGAAGACGGCCTGCTGCGCGGGAGAGAGTTCGAGGACGATCGGCATTAACAGGCGCTGGCTTTCGACTCTCTGCGCCGCGCGTTGCTTGAGGATGCGCTCGAAAAGGACGCGCTCGTGAGCCACGTGCTGGTCGAGGATCCACAGACCGTCTTCGTTCACGGCGAGGATGAACGAATTGCGGATTTGGCCAAGCGGGCGGAGGGTGGAGAGCGATTCCAGCGTTGGATTTTCTTCTCGCGTGTCGAGCGCGGGGGCGCAGCCGTTGTCGGGAATGGTGTCAGGCCAGTTTTGTGCAAAGGTTTTTTCTTCCAGTCCACGGGCTACAGGGATTGCGGCGTTGGTCTCAACGGCGATTCCATCTTCGAACCGGAACCGCGCGGAGATCGGCGGTGGCTGCGGGGCTTCCAGGGCGAATTCGCCACCGGGTTCATAGGAGGCGTGGCCGGGAGCGCTTGAACCGTGGACCGCATCGGACGGAGGTCCCCACTCTCGCGCGCCTGGCGTCAGCCCCGAACCGGCAGTAGCGTGGGCGTGGATTTCGGTGGTGAATTGCGGAGCGGGTCGCGCCTTCATCAGGGCGGCGCGCACGGTGTCGCGGACGAAATCGTGCATTACGGTCGATTGGCGGAAACGGACTTCAGTTTTTGAGGGATGGACATTGACATCGACTTCGCCGGGAGGCATTTCGAGGAAGAGCAGGACGACAGGGAAGACCGTAGGAGGAATGATGTTGCGATAAGCCTCGGTTAATCCGTGCTGGATGAGGCGGTCGCGAATCAGTCGTCCGTTGACAAAGACGAAGATCGAATTACGATTCAACTTTTGGATTTCGGGTTTGGAAATGAAGCCGTGCAGGCGCATTTCGCCGGGATCGGCGGGTTCGCCTTCGTCCTCGGTTGCTTCGCGACGCCACGGCGGGGGTTGCGGCAAGCCCACGTGTTCGAGTTTTTGCGCAGCGGCAACCGCAATCAACTGGTCGAGGGTTTCTTTGCCGAAAACCTGGTAGACGCGCTCGCTGTATCCCGCCACCGGCGGGGCTAGCAGCATGGCGTTGGTTGTGGAATGCAATTCGAAATGTTTTTCGGGATGGGCCAGAGCGTAATGCGTGACCAGCGAGGCGATATGCGAGAGTTCGGTGGATTCGGCTTTCAAGAACTTCTTGCGCGCCGGGGTATTGAAGAAAAGATCGCGCACAGTGATGGAGGTTCCCTCGGGAAGTCCGGCGTCCTCGACCCGCGCCATTTTTCCGCCGTTGATCTCGATGATAGTGCCGGCGGGGATCTCTGTTGCGCGAGTCTCCAGGCGCAGGCGCGAGACTGAAGCGATAGAAGGCAAGGCTTCGCCGCGGAAGCCCAGCGTGGAGACGCTCAGCAAGTCTTCCGCATTCTTGAGTTTCGAGGTGGCGTGGCGCTCGAAGGCGAGCATGGCATCGTCGCGGACCATGCCGCATCCGTTGTCGGTGATCTGGATAAGTTTTTTACCGCCGGCCTCGATGGTGATTTTGATGCGGGTGGCGCCGGCGTCGAGTGCATTTTCGAGGAGCTCTTTGACGACCGAGGCCGGGCGCTCCACCACTTCGCCGGCGGCTATCTTGTTGGCGACTTGCTCGGAGAGGATGTGGATCTTACCCATGGCAGGCGCGTCGTCTGTTAGCAGTTCTCCGTGGTTACAGACAGGGCCAGTTTCGCAGATAGGGAAACAGAAGGCAAAAACGACAGGTTAGTTTTCTGTCGGCTCCACTTTCCCTTTCGGCGGTGGCAGGGTTCTGCCGGGCTTGGGCGTGACTTGTGGAGCTGACGGGGCGTTGGCGGAGGCCTTTCGGATTTCGATCCCGTCGTGCTCATCATTGATCACGATGTGGGATGAGCCATTGCCCACGGTGCCGCTAGCCACCGCCTCACGGTCGTTGTTGTCGATCTTCAACTCGGGAAAATCTGATTGGATTTCGCCGTCGCGAGTGTGGGCGTCGAGGCGGAATCCGGCCTTGTCGGGCACGCTGAGATGGATGTCGCCGTTGCGATCGTCGATCTGCACATTGCCGAGCGAGCGCATGGAAACCTCGACGCCCCCGTTTTCATCTTGTATCCGAAGATCGCCGGAGACATCTTCCAGATTGATTTGCTTGGAGCGGGTGCTGAGACGCACCGGGCCGGTGAGTTGCCCGGCGTGAAGATCGTCGGAGTCGAGATCCAGTTCGCCGTCGATGCGGGAGAATTCCAGGTCGGTGCGTGAGGACTTGAACACCACGTTCTTGCTGATGCGGGCAAGTTTGACGCTTTCGCCGAATTCGCCGTCAAGCTGCACCGCGCCCTTAACATCGGTAACCGAGACTTCGTTCAGCCGGCCTTCGATGTGAACATCGCCATTGATCTGCTCGATCTTGGCGGAACTTTTTTCCAGATTCAGCCTGGCGTTTCCATTGATGTCTTCGAGGGAAACCTCGCCGTGCTGGTTGTTGATGTCTATATCTCCGTTACGGCCGTTGACGGAGACATCGCCGTGGCGCGAAGTGACGTGCAGTTCCATCTTGCGCGGGATTGAGATGTCGAGATCGGTTTGTACGGAATGGTTGCCCGAGGCCTGGGTCTTGGCGTCGAGAATCATCAGGCCGGCAGCGGTGGTAATAACCGGCTTGCTCTGAGAATTGTATTTATCGGCGTCGCTCTGGCTCTCCGCGCCCACGCGCTTGCGCACGATGACCGTAATCTTACTGTCGTCGGATTCGCTGACCCGGACGGCGCCATGTTCATCATTGACCCGGAGGCTGGCCACGGAGGCCGGGATATCCTGTTCCAAGTGATCGTCAAAATTGTAGGTCTCGCCGAAAATGTTATCCAGGTCGCCGTCGTCGATATTCAAATTATCCCGGATTTCGTTCCAGTGAAAGCGCTCGACGTGAGTGGCAATGAGCCCGCAGAAAACGATGCAGATCACCAGAAAGACGCCACCCGCTCCGATGCCGCGAGGAGCAAAACCTTCGCGCTGGGCTTGCTGGTGTTCGATCAGCTTGAGGACACCCCACAAAATAAGCAGTGCCGGCCAGTAGTGAGCGAACAAAATCCCCAGACGCCCCCACGACAACATGCGCAAGTTGCCCAACAGGAAAACTATGCCGAGAATGATCAGCACGACCGGTCCGGCAAACGAGCGGCGGTAGCGCCGGGGCGGAAGCGGCGGCTGAACTGGAGTCTGCACTGGGCTAGACATGGGGTACCTCGCCGGAAGACGAAGTTCCCGGAGTTGAAGCCGGCGGCGGGGGCGCTGGCGGCGGTGAAGCTTTGGGCTGGGCCGGTGGGAATATTCCGACGTGCCCGGCGGTAGAGGCATTACTCTGCAACAGTTTGATCACGCCGATCACCAGCAGGATTGCGGGCCAGGTGCGATCGAAGCTAACCACGTCAAGGCTCTGGAGCATGAAGAGCGTGCCGATGGTGATCAGTACGGCTGGCCCGATGATCTTGCGCATGCGGCAGCGATCACAGGGGCAACCGAAACGGCGCCCAGCGATCAGGCCCCATTGTTTGGCCAGCATCCACACACCGAAGAGGATCAGAATCAGCGGCCAGAAACGGTCGAGTCCAAACTCGAAAATGTCCAGGGTGTGCAGCAGGAAAAGCACACCAAGTCCGATCAGGATGATGGCAACCGCGGGAACGTTTTTGTATTCGCTCCGTTCCCCCATGCTGAAGGTTTGACCCAACCCATACGGATCGGGAGCAGGTTGCCCCTCCTGCAGCGCTTTGGCGGTGCGCACCGCATCGATGATCTGGTAGACGTAGAAAAACGCAATGCCGATACCGAAGACAAAATCCCAGCGCCCGGCGTGATCGGAGGCGAAGATGAGCATCACGAAGATGAGCAGGTGCGCCAGTCCCTTGGCGTATTGCGAGCAGTAGACGGCACCCACTCCGAAGGGAAAAAATCCAGCGAGGATGCCGGCAACGGCCGGGTTGGGACCGGAAGTGGCGGCCCGTGGGGGAGGCGCGCCCACCGGCGGATAGACGGTTTGCTGCGGGGGCACGAATCCCGCCGCCGGGACCGTACCTTCCAGACGAGCTGCGAGACAGGGTTCACAGTAGACGACCCCGCGAACGTCGCGGGTGCAGTTGCCGCAGAGCGGCTTGCCGCAGGTGCGGCAGAATGCCACTGCGGCAATATCGGGGTGCGTGGCGCAGTTCATACGAACCTCCTGTATGTGGTCACCGACACTACAGACGGATCGTTTAGAGATGCATCGTCTACAGAGGAACCCCGCGGAGCACTGGCCAGAATGAGATGGTCTCCAGTCTGGCTGTAATTGCGCTCTTGCTTCTGCTCGGGCTGTTGCGTTGTGTCGTTCTTGCGGTCTTTCTTTTCGTCATTACGAGGTGCAGCTTCATTCGAGTTCGGTTCCGCGGGTGCGACGTTTCGCTTAAGCTCACGCACGCGTGATTCTACCTCGTAGACGAAGCGTATGTTCTCGTAGTACCGGACTACGCGAGCCTGCGTGTTGTAGTAGGTATGCCGGATCGCGGCGGGACGCAAGCTTATCTGGCGCAGGTCGGCGGGTTTGACGCCGAGTACGCTCAAGGCCACCGACAGCGAGAAAAAGGCCATGCCGAATGACATGGCAAATCTTGGCTGCCTGACGGTGGCCCAGATGGGCTGCATCGCGGATGAAACCGAGGCTCGCGCGTGTTCCAGCCAAGATACCCGAGGCTGGGGCACGGAGACGTTTACCCGCAGGCGTTGGGTGTCAACGCCCGTTGTGGATGCCAGAATGTTGGTCACCAGGCTGACTGGAGGCTCTACCTCCGTGAGATCCTTCAGCCAGTTGCGGCCCGCCACAACTTCGGCGAACAGCGGTCCACACGCGGAACAACTCCGGGCGTGGGCATGGAAGGCATCGAGCTGAGGACCGGTCAGGACGCCATCGAGGGCGTCGCTGAGCAGGCCATCGAACTCGGGACACTGCATTCCGTTGCTGGGGTGGTCGTTTTTGGTGTGATCTGGCATCACATCACCTGCCTATAGGTACGTTGCAGAAGGCGTGCAAGTTCCGCGCGGCCTCTATTTATTCGACTTTTCACAGTACCCTCCGGAACCTTCAAAACGGTTGCGATTTCACGATAATCAAAATCCTGTAAATCCCTTAGAATCACAGCCTCACGAAGCTCCGGCGAGAGCTTTGCAAGGGCGGCATGAACGCTTTCGCCCACTTCCCGGCTGCGAACGCTCTGGTCGGGAGGGGCGGATTGGTCATGAATTTGCTCGCTCAGAGGTTGCGCATCTTCGTGGGCCGAGGGCGGCGCGTCGAGAGAATCGGTCACGCGATCCTGCTTCGTCTTGCGGAAGTGATCGACCAGCAGGTTGCGCGTAATGGTTGTCACCCAGGTGATGAACGCGCCTTTCGTGGGGTCATAACTGGAAAGGGTGCGATACATCTTGATGAAGACTTCCTGGGTGAGGTCTTCAGCGTCATTGCTCGAACCGGCGAAGCGGTAGCAAATGTTATAGATACGGCGGTTATAGGTTTGGACGATTTCTTCCCAGGCGGCGGCATCGCCGGCGACACAGCGGCGAACTAGCATCGCGACTACCTGGATGTCTTCCAAAGCTCAGTTCCCCGGGTTGCGGCGTCTACTAGCCGCCTTCAAAACACAGCGGTTAAGTCATACCTGAGGGCGTACCTTGATACGAATCACGCGCTCCGAATCGTACCTGGAGTGCGGACTATTGGGGGTTGGACTTCGAGACAGGCCCCAAGCCCCACAAGACAGTACGCGGTTGTAGTCCCGTAAGTTCGCGGAACCGGCAAAGTGCAGCGGTTTGCAAAACAGGGCATTGTAGCAGCGGGATGAAGATGGAACTGCTATTTTCCCGGCCCGTAAGGGACGGAGCGTCGGCTGTTACAAAAGAGCAACGGGCCTACTCACTGGTGAAGTAGTCGACCGCCACTGGGTTCTCGAAAAGCGAGTAGTCGCGGGTGACCACCGTGATGCCGCTATCGGTAACAAAGTAGCGGGAGCGGTCGGCTTCGGTGTCATAGCCGATCGTAGTGCCTTCGGGGAGGTGGACGTTGCGGTCGATGATGCAGCGGCGGACGCGGCAATGGCGTCCCACGGCGACGTGCGAGAACAGAATAGAAGAGTCGACCTCGGAATAAGAATTCACGCGCACGTCGGGCGAGAGAATCGAATTCCGTAGCGTGCCGCCGGAGACGATGCATCCGTTCGACACGATGGAATCGAGCGCGGTCCCCATCCGATCTTTTTCCGCGAAAACAAATTTTGCGGGCGGATACTGCCGCTGGTGCGTGCGGATCGGCCAGTCGTGATCGTAAAG
Organism: uncultured Acidobacteriota bacterium; assembly: GCA_963756015.1. Classification (GTDB taxonomy): domain Bacteria; phylum Acidobacteriota; class Terriglobia; order Terriglobales; family Acidobacteriaceae; genus Sulfotelmatobacter. The sequence goes on along the minus strand of CAVWMB010000006.1, from coordinate 2,155,302 downwards.
ATTGAAAATCGGCGAGACCGCGACGATGTCCATGTTGGCTTCGTAATATGCCTCGAGGGTGCCGACATCGCGCCAGTACAGAGCCTCTTTTTTATTCTCGTCGATGAAGTCGTAGGCGAAGACGCGATAATCGTCGACCATCTTAGGCAGAATGTCTTTGCCGAAGTCGTGGCTGGAGGTTTGGTCTTCAGCGTCTTTCAACAAAACCGGGATGAGAACGTCGGCGTTGAAGAGGTAGACGCCCATTGAGCCCGCCACTTTGTTGGGATTCAAGTGAGAGCGCAACTTCGTCTCTTTGGGCTTTTCTTCGAAGCCATTGATGCGGCCGTCTTTGTCTACATCGACCACGCCGAAGCGGGAAGTTTCATCGAGATCGATCTGGATAGTAGCCAGGGTGATGTCGGCGGCGGAATCCTTGTGCTGCTTCATCATCTTGCCGTAATCCATTTTGTAAATGTGGTCGCCGGAAAGAATCAGCACGAATTTAGGCTGCTCGGAGCCGATGGAATAAATATTTTGATAAACCGCGTCGGCCGTGCCTTGATACCACTGGTCGCTGACCCGCTTCATGGGCGGAAGCACTTCGACGAATTCTCCGACTTCTCGTCCCAGTATGTTCCACCCCTCGCGGATGTGGCGGTTGAGCGAGAGCGCCTTGTACTGGGTAAGGATGTAGACACGGCGCAGATCGGAGTTGAGGCAGTTGGAGAGTGTAATGTCGATAATGCGATACATGCCGCCGAAGGTGACCGCCGGCTTGGCGCGATCGCGGGTGAGAGGATAGAGGCGCTCTCCGGCGCCACCAGCGAGAAGGACTCCGAGAGTGTCTTTCATGGCAACAGCTTACGGATGCAACGTTGAAAAACAGTAGATGTTAGCACAGCCGGGAACGTTGCCGCGTTCGTTGGCTGACCAGCAATATAATTCTGGAAAATGCGACGGCAGCGTGTTTGCCGTCCGCTTGCACAGGAGAGCAATGAACATGAAAGCGTCAGGGAGGCCGGTGAAAGACCAGGCAGAGACCTGGGCGAAAAGCTCGATTGGTGACAAATCCCTGGACATGGAGAGACATAAGCCGGCGCGGTGGGGCAATTGCTCGATCAAGTGTTGACCGATTAACTTCGATTTCTCGACTCAATGCATCCCGCGGGCAAACCAAGATTTGCCGCAGCAGAGGGGGCTGATCTTCGTTTCCATGCCACAAGCATCAGAAGCAGGAAAGCGAAGGCAGGGAAGAAACTGGCATAACCATCGCGGAGAAGGAACAGATGGACAAGAACTGCGCCGGCCATCGTTATGGCCAGCAGTGACGCCGCAAGCGCACAGGTTCTCGGAATCAGCAGCCCAACCGCGCAAACCATTTCAAGAACGCCGGTGAAATATCGAAACCATTGCCCAATTCCAATTTTGTGGAACAAGCCGATCCAGAAGATCGCATGCGGGCGGCATTTGTCCACTCCCGCGTACAGGAACACTAGGGCCAGGAAGATTCGCACAGACCAAAGCGTGAGACTTGCGATTCTGTCCCATGCAATTTTCACGGCGTCCTTTTGACTTTTCCGTCGGCTTAGGATTTTTCTTCTTCGATCTTGATGCGGAGCGACTTCAGGAACTTAAGATCCTGATCGTTGATCTTGAATTCGGGATTGGTGGAGAGAGTAGTGACCAGGGAAGTTTTGTCAGAGGTTTTCTCGCCCTGCTTGCTGACGCCGATGGTGGCTTCGAGGACCAGGAAAATATCGTAGCCGCCTTCTTTAATGCGGGAGACGACTTCGGCGATCTGTTCGGAATCGGACAACGATTCGTTGATGGCTTCGCCGAGTTCCTTCATCAGTTGTTTCAGTTGCTGGTCCACGTGGATCCCCCGATCGCCGCCTGTTCTGGCTGAAAGTACAGCACTTCCAGTTGGATGCCGGCGGCCGCTGAACGGTTTCGACGGCTCGCAAGTTTGCGTCATTGTACTGCCAGAGACTGTTAAAATCGAGCCGTGAATAAGGGTTCTACCGCACAAAAGTTGGGGGTAGTGGCAAAGGTCGCTACCCAGCAGGCCCGGCGCAACCGGACCGTGCGCGCCATGACAGGGGCGCTGTCAACCACTGGGCGAGCCTTCGGACGGGTAGGGCATAAGCTTTGGCTGGAGGTGACCGGCCTTGTTTTCTTGATGATGGCGGCTGGCGGCGGGGCTGAAGTGGTGCGCGAGTTTACAAAATATGAAGCCGGCAAGACCAGCGTTGGGCGGCTCGCGGTTGTAATTTGTTTCACCGTGACATTTGCCTGGTTTGGCGCGAGTTCGTTCTGGAGAGTTAAGCGCAAGGGGAAAGGTGCTCGTTGAGCACTTGGGCTCTTCTCTGTGCCTTTCGGTAGACGACCGGTGGTTTTAGAAAGCGAAGTAATTTATGTCGAACAAGGTTAAAGCCGGAACGCAGGGTCTTGCGGCGGATGTTGAAACCTCCTCGCACATCCCCATCAGTTCGCTGTATACCCCGGCGGATCTGAAGGGTTCGGACTACGAAGGGGAGGTCGGGTATCCGGGGGAGTATCCGTTCACTCGCGGAGTGCAGGCCACGATGTACCGTGGGCGATTGTGGACCATGCGCCAGTATGCGGGGATGGGCGACGCCGAAGAGTCGAACCGCCGCTACAAATATCTGCTGGCAAATGGGACAACGGGGCTTTCGGTGGCGTTCGATTTGCCCACACAGATTGGAATGGACTCCGACCACGCGCTGGCGGCCGGGGAGGTGGGCAAGGTGGGAGTGGCGATCGACTCGATTGAGGATATGGAGCGGCTGTTTGCGGGCATCGAGCTGATTAAGATCTCTACATCGATGACTATCAATGCAACGGCATCGATCCTGCTGGCGCTGTATGTCTCGGTTGCGCGGCGGCAAGGGGCGGACATCCGCAAGCTTTCGGGGACGGTGCAGAACGATGTGCTCAAGGAGTACATCTCGCGCGGGACATATATCTATCCTCCGCGCCTGGCAATGCGGGTAATCACTGACATGTTTGCCTGGGCGAAAGAGAGTCTGCCCGAATGGAATACGATTTCGATATCCGGCTATCACATGCGCGAAGCGGGATCGACGGCAGTGCAGGAAGTGGCGTTCGCCCTGGGCAATGGAATGGCTTATGTGGATGCGGCGATCAAGGCCGGTTTGGATGTGGATCAGTTCGCGCCCCGGCTTTCGTTTTTCTTCAATGCGCACAACAATTTTCTGGAGGAAGTGGCGAAATTCCGGGCGGCGCGCAGGATGTGGGCGCGGGTTATGCGAGAACATTTCAAGGCGAAAAATCCGCGGTCGTGGATGCTGCGGTTTCATACCCAGACGGCCGGTTCTACCCTGACCGCGCAGCAGCCGGAAAATAATATCGTGCGCACCGCGATCCAGGCGCTAGCGGCGGTGCTCGGCGGCACACAATCACTGCATACCAATTCCTACGACGAAGCGCTGGCGTTGCCAACCGAACAAGCGGCGCGCATTGCTTTGCGTACGCAGCAGGTGATTGCGTACGAATCAGGCGTGTCGCAAACCGTCGATCCACTGGCGGGATCGTATTATGTCGAGGCGCTGACCAACGAGATTGAAAAGCGGGCGGCCGAGTACCTGGGAAAGATCGAAGTGATGGGCGGAATGCTGAAAGCCATCGAGCGCGGATTCGTGCAGCAGGAAATTCAGAACGCCGCCTATGAATATCAGCAGGCGGTTGATCGTGAAGATGCGATTGTGGTCGGGGTGAATCGGTTTGAGGTGGAAGCCGAGAAGCCGATTCCGATTCAGAAGATCGATCCCATGCTCGAGTCGAAGCAGGTGGAGCGGGTGCGGGCGCTGCGAGCGAAACGCGATGCCGGATTGTGGAAAGATTCGTTGAAACGAGTAGAGGGCGCGGCCCAGTCAGGCGAGAATCTTATGCCGCGAATTCTCGCGGCGGTCGAGGCTTACGCCACGGTCGGCGAGATTTCAGACGCGATGCGGCGCGTGTTTGGCGAGTATAAGGAAGCGGTGGTGGTTTGAGGGTGCTCGATAGGCATTGATGGATGATCGGGTGATTGTTCCTCGGGCTTAATCCGAGGTTTTGTAATCGCAAGCGTTGCGGCACGGTTCGCAGTACATCAAGCCGTCCTGGCAAATGCGGACATCGAGTTGCGTCTGGCAAAGGCAGCAAAATTTATCGCAGTCGCATTGGTCTTCTGGCTTTTCGCATTGACCGCAAAGAAATTTGGCGTGGCTGGTTCCGGTGGACATGCCAATAATGTAGCGCGGGGCAGCGGGCGCAGGAATGTGCCGTTGGTAACCAGCCGTATTTCTGAGCCCGTTCGAAGAACCGTTTCAGCCGCTGAAAGTCGGCGATGAACTGACACAGGTAGCGCGTTCCTCAGGCTCTGCTCGACCGAAAATCAATATTTCTCCCTTACCATATAATTCCACGTAATGACCTTCCAACAGGTGCTGGATGGAGCGGAAGTCCTCGCACTCAGCGGGGATCCGGTAGTGAGTGGTGTGGAATACGACTCGCGGCGGGTGAAGCCAGGGTGCGTGTTCATTGCCATGCAAGGCGAATCCAGTGACGGGAACCGTTTCATCGATCAGGCAATTCAGGCCGGAGCCGTCGCCGTGGTGACGGATTCGGCGGCCGAGAAGCCGCGTCCGGAAGGGGGCTGGGCGCTGGTTTCGCATGGCCGGCGGGCGCTGGCGCGCGTGAGCGCGAACTTTTATAAGAAGCCGGCAGAGCGCATGACGGTGACAGGAATTACAGGGACGAATGGGAAGAGCACGACGGCGTTTTTGCTGGAAGCGATTCTGCAAGCGGCCGGTCGGAAGAGCGCCCTGATTGGGACGATTGAATATCACGTAGCCGGAAGGGTATTGCCGGCTCCTCATACAACCCCCGAGGCGCTGGATCTGAACCGCATTCTCAGCGAGGCGCTGGGGCATGGCGCGACCGAAGCCGTGATGGAGGTTTCGTCGCACGCACTGGCGCAGGAGCGCGTATTTGGCGTCCCGTTTGACGTAGCTGTTTTCACGAATCTGACGCGCGACCATCTCGATTACCACAAAACGATGGAAGAATATTTTGGCGCCAAGCGCCTGTTGTTCGAAGGATGCGGTACCGATGCGCCGCGGGCGGTTGTCACTAATGTGGATGATGAGGCAGGAGAGAAGCTGGCCGAGTTCAGCCGGAAGCGTAGTTCTGTGGTCTTGAAATACGGATTGGATCGCGGCGACCTGCACGCGGAAAAAGTGGATATAACCACTCGCGGAACGCGTTTTGATCTGGTGACGCCGGAAGAGAAGATCGCAGTATTTTCGGCGCTCATCGGGCGTGTGAATGTTTACAACATTCTGGCTGCCGCTGGAGCAGCTTATGCGCGGAAGTGCTCGGGGCAAGCCATTGCCGCGGGAATCGACAAGCTGGCGTGCGTGCCGGGAAGGTTTGAGCGCGTGGATTGCGGCCAGCCCTTCACCGTGGTGGTGGACTATGCCCATACCGACGATGCCTTGCGCAACCTGACTTCGCTGGCGCGGGAGTTAGTTTCCGGGAAGGGCAGGGTCTTGACGGTGTTTGGATGCGGGGGGGATCGCGACCGGAAGAAGCGTCCGTTGATGGGTGAGGCGGCCGGGCGGGGCAGCGATTTTGTTGTTCTGACATCGGACAACCCACGCAGCGAGGATCCACTGGCAATCATTAATGATGCGGTCGTGGGATTGCAGAAGACGGCCGTGAAATACCGCGTCGAGCCCGACCGCCGCAAAGCGATTGCGCTGGGCATTGGCGAAGCGCGGCCGGGAGACATTGTGCTGCTGGCAGGCAAGGGTCATGAGAAGGTGCAGGTGACGCGCGCGGGATCAGTTCCGTTTAACGATCTGGAAATTGCGCGCGAGGCCCTGCGGGCGGCAGGATTTGAGTGTAAGGCGGCTGAGGCCGGAGCGAAGGGATGAAACTGACGCTGGGCAAAATTGTCGAGTTCGTTTCCGCCTCGGGAGTGTTCGCTCCAGCAGATGTGGCGACCGGGTATTCGATCGACTCGCGGACGGTTACAGCACGCCAGCTTTTTTTTGCGGTCAAGGGCGAGCGGCTGGATGGGCATGACTTCGTTGAACAGGCGCTGGAAAAAGGAGTAGCTGCGGCGGTGGTGCGGAAGGATCAGTTGCACCGCTATCCGAACAAGTCGCGGTTGCTGGTGGTAGATGACACTCTGACTGCGCTGCAAAGCCTGGCCACGGCGGTGCGGAAACTTTGGGGCAAGCCGCTGATCGGCGTAACCGGTTCTGCAGGCAAGACGACGACGAAAGATGCAATTGCACACGTACTGAGCACGCAATTTCGAGTATTGAAGTCGGAAGGGAATTTCAATAACCATTTTGGCCTGCCGCTGATGCTTCTGAAACTTGAGCCGGAGCATGACCTGGCGGTGATCGAGATGGGAATGTCGCACGCGGGTGAAATTCGAGCACTGGCCAAAATTGCGCAGCCGCAGGTTGGAGTGGTAACCAATGTCGCGCCCGTACATCTTGAGTTTTTTGAATCGTTGGCAGGGATCGCGCGGGCGAAGTATGAGTTAGTGGAGTCGTTGCCGGCAAGCGGCACGGCGGTGCTCAACGCCGACGATGAATATGTCTCGCAATTTGGGCGCGATTTCAAGGGACGCGTTGTGATGTACGGAACCAGCGCACAGGCGGATGTGCGTGCGGAAAACGTTCAGTCGAGGGGAGCAGAGGGATCCGAGTTTGATCTGGTGATTGGCGACTCCCGCGTTCACGCCGCACTGCCCTTGGTGGGGGAGCACAACATTCTGAATGCGCTGGCGGCGGTGGCCGTGGGACTCGAGCGTGGACTGACGCTGCGGGAGGCGGTCGCCGCACTGGGCACACTGGTCCCTGGAGATAAACGCGGGCAGGTTCTCCAAGTGGGTAACATTACGGTGGTCAACGATTGCTACAATTCGAATCCGAAGGCCCTGGAAGCAATGGTGAATGCTCTGGCCGGGATGACCGCGGAGCGTCGCATCGCCGTAGTGGGAGCGATGCTTGAACTGGGCCCAACTGCGGAACAGTTGCACCGGCAGGCGGGACAGCACATTGCGAAGAAAAAGATCGACGTGCTCTTGGGTGTGCGGGAACCGGCCCGGGTCATGGTGGAAGCGGCGCGGTCGGCAGGTGCACGGGCGGAATTTGTGGCCACGCCGGAGGAAGCCGGAGAGTGGCTAGCGGGCGAAGCTCGCGCTGGCGACGTGGTGCTCTTGAAAGCTTCACGCGGAGTGAAGCTGGAGAAGGCACTGGAAATCTGGAAAGCGCGGCGCGACGGCAAGAATTGAGTCTATTGCGGGACGGAGGCTGATTGCTCTACTGGCTGTTGTTCGTCAAGCTGCAACATTATTTTCCGCCGTTCCGCATTTTCCGTTATCTGACCTTCCGCACCGCGTTTGCCAGCCTTACCGCACTGTTTACCGCCCTCATCGTGGGGCCGCTGGTGATCGGGCGCCTGCGTGAATTTCAGATTGGACAGTACATTCGGGAAGAAGGTCCGAAGGCCCATCAGAAAAAAGCTGGCACGCCGACCATGGGCGGGCTCCTGATCGCGATCGCAATCGTGGTCCCCACGCTGCTGTGGGCCGATTTAGGCAACCGCTTCGTGTGGATCGCGGTGTTTGCCACTTGCGCATTTGCGGCGATCGGATTTACCGACGACTATACAAAGGTCGTGCATCGGCGAAACCTTGGTCTAACCGGACGGGCCAAGTTGGGGCTGCAGGTTGCCACCAGCATCGTGATCGCGGTGATGCTGATTGCCATGCAGACTTATGGGATGTATTCCACCAAACTGATCGTGCCGTTCTTAAAGCAGTTTCATCCCGATCTGGTGGTGCAGAATCTGGAACGCTTTCCCCATCTTTGGCCGCTGGCATTCCTGCCGTTTATTGCCTTCGTAGCGCTGGTGATTGTGGGTTCGAGCAACGCGGTGAACCTTACGGATGGGTTGGACGGGCTGGCGATCGGCTGCACAGTGATCGCGGCGGGCGCGCTGACGGTGCTGACCTATGTGAGCGGGCACGCAACTTTTGCGACTTATCTGGAGATTCCCCGCATGCCGCAGGTGGGGGAAATGACGATTTTCTGCGGAGCGATGGTGGGATCGTCGATAGGATTTTTGTGGTATAACGCACATCCCGCGGAAGTATTTATGGGCGACGTGGGATCGTTGGCGCTGGGCGGAGCGATTGGTACAGTCGCGGTGATTATCAAGCAAGAGCTTTTGCTGCCGTTTATCGGCGGCGTGTTCGTGATCGAGGCGATGTCGGTAATTCTGCAAGTGGGGTCATACAAGCTGCGCAAGAAGAGGATATTTAAGATGGCGCCGATCCATCATCATTTCGAATTGATGGGCTGGTCGGAGTCAAAAATAATTGTGCGCTTCTGGATTGCGTCGCTGGTGTTTGCGCTGTTTGCGCTGACGACGCTGAAACTACGGTAAGACGATCCGGCACCAAAGACACAGAAATAAAGCAAAGAAGGAACGTAGTGCTCTATGACTCTGTGTCTCGTGGTGAAATGGGCTTGATGGAACTCAAAGACAAACGTGTGCTGGTGGTCGGCCTCGGGAAATCAGGGGTGGCCTCGGCGTTGTTCCTGAAGGCGCATGGGGCGCGGGTTACCGTCTCCGATACCAAGAGCGGGGACGAATTGCGCAACGAGATTCCGGCGCTGCTCGATCATGGAATCACGGTTGAGACGGGCGGGCACGGAGAACGCACGTTTCGAGGGCAGGATCTGATCGTGGTGAGTCCGGGCGTTCCGGTAGATGCGCCGCTGTTGCAGCAGGCGCGAGCGTTGGGCGAAGTGGTGATTGGCGAAATTGAGTTGGCGGCGCAGTTTCTGCCGGGGCCGATCGTGGCGATCACGGGATCCAATGGGAAGACGACGACGACGACTTTGACGGGAGAGATTTTGACCGCGGGCGGATTATCGACGCTGGTCGGCGGGAACATTGGAACTCCAGCGATCGCACTGGCGGAACGGGCCACCGCGGAAAGCGTGATCGTGCTGGAGATCTCGAGTTTTCAATTAGAAACGATTCAGACATTCCGTCCGAAGATTGCTGTGGTGCTGAATGTGACGCCCGATCATCTGGACCGGCATCGGACATTTGAGGCTTACGTCGAAGCGAAGGCTCGCATCTTTGAAAATCAGCGAAGCAACGACTTTGCGGTGATGAATGACGATGATCCCACTTGCGTGGAAATGGCTCAGCGAACGCCGGCGGAAGTTTTCTGGTTCAGCCGCCAGAAGGAAGTGAAGCAGGGAGCGTGGGTGCGCGACGGGAATATTCTATTTCGCGACAGCCGGGGCCAGCACGAAATTATGCTGGTCTCGGAGATTCCGCTGAAGGGGGCGCACAACCTGGAAAACGTGCTGGCGGCGGTGTGCGCTGGGGCGCTGATGGGATGCCCGCCGGAGAAGATTCGGCAGGCGGTGCGGGAGTTCAAGGCGGTCGAGCATCGACTGGAGTTTGTGGCGACGATTCGCGGCGTGGATTACTACAACGATTCGAAGGCCACGAACGTGGATGCGACGATTAAGGCGCTGGAGTCGTTTCCGGCGAACATTCACCTCATTCTGGGCGGCAAGGATAAGGGCAGCGACTATACGGTTCTCAATGACCTGCTGCGGCAGCGGGCGAAGCGCGTGTACACCATCGGCGCGGCGGCAGCGAAGATCGAATCGCAGATTAAAGGGGTTGAAGTTGTGCACGCCGAGACGTTGGAGAATGCGGTCCGCAAGGCGAATGCTTTGGCGCAACCGGGTGACGTGGTGTTGCTGGCTCCGGCGTGCGCGAGCTTTGATCAGTTCAAGAACTATGAGCAACGGGGGCGAGCGTTCAAAGAGATTGTGCGGGGCATGGTCCCTGGGGAGTGAGAGTACGAACCTCCCACACTTCATCCTGCACATAGTACATGGTGGTCGCGACAACACTCTGCTTCGCTCTCGACCCGTACGATACGCCTCACCCGAACCAAGACAATCAACAATCAAAGATCAGCAATCCGCGATTTCCTCCTGTGTGCTTCTGTTCCTCCGTGGTGAAATGAACTTCCCATGGCGAAGCGGGTGAGCGTCGATCGCTGGCTGTTTACGGTGACCATGCTGCTGGTGTTTGTGGGCCTGGTGATGGTGTTTTCGGCGTCGGCCGTCATGGCGCGGGAGCGGTTTGGGTCACCCTATGCGTTTTTATGGAAGCAGTTGATTTGCGCGGCTGCAGGGCTGGTCGCCATGGTGGTAGCGATGCGGGTGGATTACCGCCGCTACAAAAATCCAGCGCTGGTATTTTCGCTGCTGGGGCTGACCACGCTGCTGCTAATCTCGGTGTTTTTTCTGGACCGCTCGCACAATACCCATCGCTGGATTCACGCGGGCGGGTTTTCGTTTCAACCTTCGGAGTTGGCCAAGCCGGTGTTGATTCTGTTCCTCGCCTATTTTCTGGAACAGCGCGCGAAAACGATGGATGACTGGCGCAACACGCTGCTGCCCGCGGCCACGCCAGTGGTGCTGTTGCTGGGACTGATTGTGCTGCAGCCCGATCTGGGCACGGCCATTGCCTGCGCCGGGATTGCGGGCTGCATCCTCTACGTGGCGGGCATGCGGATGCGATATTTCGGCTATGCCTTCGGGGCTTCGCTGCTGCCACTCTATTTTTTAATTTTTCATGTCAGTTGGCGGCGCGACCGCATTCTGGCATTCCTCAATCCTTATGCCGACCGGCAGAGAAGTGGTTTTCACATTATTCAGTCGCTGATTGCGGTGGGCACTGGAGGAGTAACCGGCACCGGTCTGATGGAAGGCAAGCAGAAATTGTTCTACCTGCCGGAGCCGCATACTGATTTTATTTTTGCGGTGACCGCAGAAGAGTTGGGCCTCGTGGGAGCGCTGTTTGTCGTGACCCTGTTTGCGATTTTCCTGTGGCGCGGGATGCGCGCTTCCTGGCGCACCGAAGATGTGTTCGGACGATACCTGGCGGTGGGCATTACCAGCATGGTCGTCCTGCAGGCGTTCATCAACATCAGCGTGGTTCTGGGCATGCTGCCTACGAAAGGGATTCCGCTGCCGCTGGTGTCGTACGGAGGGTCGTCATTGTTTGTGACGCTGGCGTGCGTTGGCGTTTTGTTGAATATTACGAAGCAGGCGGAGTGAGGTCCATTGAATCAATGAGTCGTTGAATCATTGACTCAATCTTTCAATCAGTCAATGATTCATTCCATGCGGGCCATTCTGGCGGGCGGCGGGACGGGTGGACATGTGATTCCGGCGCTGGCCATCGCCAACGAACTCCAAAAAAGTTATGGGGCCGAGGTGCTGTTCATCGGAACGGCGCGCGGAATTGAGAACCGCCTGGTGCCGGCCGCGGGATATCGCTTGCAGCTGGTCAGGGTGGGGGCCCTGAAGAATGTAAGCCTGATGACCAGGGCAAAGACGGCCTTCGATTTGCCGCGGGCGGTTTGGGACGCGGGGCGCATGTTGAGCGAATTCGCGCCCGATGTCGTGGTGGGTGTGGGTGGATATGCATCGGGACCGGCAATGCTGGCGGCGGTGATAAAGCATATTCCGACGTTGGCGTTTGAGCCGAATGTTGTGCCCGGGTTTGCCAATCGGGTGGTGGCGAAGTTTGTCTCCGCAGCCGCAGTGCATTTTGAGGAGACAGCGAAATATTTTCGACGTGCGGAAGTAACTGGGGTTCCAGTGCGTCAGGCATTTTTTGAAGTTCCAGCTCATGAAATTAATAAGAAGCGCCGCGGCGGGCCAACTTTGCTGGTCTTTGGCGGAAGCCAGGGAGCGCATGCCATCAACGCTGCGATGATCCGCTGCTTGCCCGAGTTGAGGCGGCAGGCGCCGGGCATCGGCATTATTCATCAGACCGGCGAGCGTGACTATAATGACGTGCTGGCGGCCTACCAGAGAATAGGCGTTGCTGCTGAGGTCTCGAAGTTCATCGAGGACATGCCGGCGGCATTTGCGCGGGCAGACTTGCTGGTTTGCCGGTCAGGCGCGAGCACGGTGGCTGAAATTACGGCCGCGGGAAAGCCTGCCATCTTTGTGCCCTTTCCACGTGCGGCGGACGATCATCAGCGGGTAAATGCTGAGGCGCTCGCACGCGACGGCGCGGCAGTCGTAGTGGAAGAGCTAAAGCTGGAGGGAGTCTGGCTGGCGGAGACGATTGCCGCGTTGCTGGGTGATCCGCGCCGGCTGGCGTTGATGAGTGCGGCAGCCCGGGACCTGGCACATCCCAATGCGGCGCGGGATATTGCGGCGTTGGCGGCGAAAATCTCGGGGATCGACGAAGCGTGATCGAATCCTGCTTAGCAGCGCGGGGTCTGGCGTGAAGAAGAACTGGGCCGAGCGGGTGAGCCAGGTTTTGGTTTTGACGATGGTGTTGCTCGGACTGATGTATGCAGGCGACTGGATGGTGCTGCGGATTAGAATCGCTCACGGGACGGCTTATGGCTCGGTGGATGTAGATCAGTTTCTGGCTTCCTCCCTGAAGGGAAACAAAACCGAGTATGACTTTGTGGGGACGGTACACCAAACCTGCAGCCGGTCGATTTTTCCGCAAGAGGGGAATCCGGCTTGCTGGTGGCTGGAAAAGCACAAATCACAGTGGCAGTGAGTGGCCTCGATCTTGACAGCGCGCATGGTTTCTAGAAATGTTTGCCAAAATTCAGAAGATTCATTTCGTGGGAATTGGCGGAATCGGCATGAGCGGGATCGCCGAGGTGTTGCTGAACCTCGGTTATAAGGTCTCCGGATCGGACTTGAAGAGTTCCGCCGTCACACAGCGTCTGACCGGATTGGGAGCAGCGATATTCGAGGGACATCGAGCCGAAAATATCGCAGGAGCCGAGGTGGTGGTGACCAGTTCGGCGGTTGCGGGGGAAAATCCTGAAGTAGTTGAGGCGCATAAGCTGCATGTGCCGGTGATTCGGCGCGCCGAGATGCTGGCTGAGTTGATGCGGTTGAAGTATGGCATCGCCATCGCCGGAATGCACGGCAAGACCACCACAACTTCGATGGTGGCGGCGGTGCTGGCCGGGGGCGGGCTCGATCCTACTGTTGTTGTCGGCGGACGGGTCGATGCGATGGGATCGAACGCACGTCTTGGAAAATCTCACTATCTGGTGGCTGAAGCGGATGAAAGCGACCGTTCATTTCTGAAACTGTCGCCAATTCTTTCGGTCGTGACCAACATCGACCGCGAGCACATGGATTGCTATCGCAATATGCGGGACGTGAAGAAGACATTTCTGGAATTCATGGACCGGGTGCCGTTTTACGGCATGGTTGTGGTGTGCAACGAAGATCCTATGCTGCGACGGTTGCTGCTGCAGGCCCAGCGCCGCACCGTGACCTACGGAATCCGGCGGGGGTCGGATTTCCTGATCACGTTGGGAAGTGGTTCTGGCGTGAAATTCGAAGGCCAGCCGTTGAGCCGGTTTCGAGTGAGTTACCAGAAAAGAGATCTCGGCGAATTTACTCTGCACGTGCCCGGCGTGCACAACATCTTGAATGCGACGGCGGCGATTGCAGTGGGCGTTGGGCTGGACGTTGCAGTGGATGCGATCCGTGCGGGGCTGGATCAGTTTCGCGGCGTCGATCGGCGGTTTCAGTTGCGCGGCAAGGCGGCTGGGGTCAGCGTGATTGACGACTATGGGCACCATCCGACAGAGATTAAAGCCACGCTGGCGGCGGCACGGCAGTGCGGATTTCGCAAGATTCACGTGGTGTTTCAGCCGCACCGCTACTCCCGCACATGCGATTTGATCGAGGAGTTCACTACGGCGTTCGGCGACGCGGATTCGTTGTTGGTGCTCGATATTTATGCGGCGAGCGAAAAGCCGATCGAGGGCATCAGCGGGGAAGCGCTGGCGCAGACGATCCGCGAGAAGGGCGGACGCGATGCGCAGTATGTTAGCTCGTTCGCCGAGGCAGTGAATTTGGTAGCAGCGTCGGCCCAGGATGGCGACATGATTCTCACCTTGGGCGCGGGCAGCGTTTCGCAGTTGGGGCCGATGATTCTGGAGAAGTTGAAGGAGCGAGAAGCCGTTCGCTCCTACTCTTCATCGCAGGGGAGTTAAGGATTTTCCCTTTTCTTTCTCGCAGCGTCCATGTGAGCTCCGTTAAGAGTGAACGCCGTTCGGTTATCAAATCAGAAAAACGGAATATGTGGGCGGAAACGGGAACAAATGTGCTCGCAGGTCCGTATCTTCTCGTGCTAACGGATTGTGGCGCGATTCGTCCAATCTGACGGATGGAGAGAAAAGCCATGAAGACAAATACACAGGCTTGGGGATGGCTAGCAGCCGGGGTGATGGCGCTGGGATTGAACGGGATTTATCACGACGGCGGCGCAGCCTGGGCGCATGGGGTTGCCGATCAAATCGCGGAACGAACGGGACCGGTGCTGGCACTCGCCTCCGGGCGCGCTGACTTGTTCCTGGCAAAGACCAGTAGGGTTGCGGCGCGCAACGAAAACCCCTCCTGCCGGTTTGCGACCGTTGTGGCGCGGGTCCAAAGCAAAGTTGTCCGGACCCCGCTGGAGTTTGCACATTTTGAGGCGATGTCAGGTCGAGAAGAGGCGCAGATGGCGCGGATGGAAGCGAGGCAGGCTCGGATTGGGGCGGAGATCGCGCGAGTGCGCTTTACGCCGGTCGCTTGGGATGACTTGAAGATTCCGGTTATTTGTCCGCGCATCCGGGTTGATATTCCACGCGTGAGCATCCCGAAGTTGCCGGTGGTCCGAGTTCCGGCTCCGCCAGCGGTGCGCGTCGATGTGGGGAGCGGCGGTCCGGTCTAGCCCGGTCTGATTACTTTGCGGTGAGAGAGGCGCGGCAATGACCGCGCCTTTTTTGTTTTCGGTGAGTTCCGCGTTCCCCGCGCGTCAGGTTTGCCAAGGCCGGATCGCCGAGGCGGATGGCTCCACATGATGGTCCCGTTTCTTGCCATCCATTTCGGTGGATGTCGGTTTTAGGATTTTCTGCGATGATGCCCAACGCGATTCCCCGCTGTGCAAAACTTCAACATTTTTTCTATCTTCGATTTCGAAATGAAGTTATAGTTTGAAAGCTCAGCGATTCCTAGCGACAACTGACCTGAACTGATGGCGCGAAGGGCAAATTCCACCATCTTGCAGGAAGAGTTGTACCCGTCCCACGCTGAAGCTGCGCGCGAGGAGATCGACGACTCGCGTCTAGTCGACTTGGATGTGGACGAGGAATCGCCGTTTCTGCGCGCGCAGAAACGGGTCTCCGCTCGCCGAAGTTCTCTTCCCAAAAAAACTGCCAACCGCTTGCTGTGGGCTTTGCTGGCCGCGGTGATGGTATGCGTTGCCGGATTGGGCATCGCCTGGCTCTACCACTACGGCGAGCACTCATGGCGCTTCCGCGTGGAATCGAGCGACAACATTGAAATCACGGGCATGCGAAACGTGACCAAGGCGCAAGTCATGGAAGTGCTGGGCGCCGACATTGGGCGCAACATCTTTTTTATTCCGCTGGCGCAGCAGAAGGCGCAACTGGAGCAGATTCCGTGGGTGGAATCGGCCAGCGTCATGCGCTTCGTCCCCAACCGTTTGCAGGTGGAAATTCATGAACGCACGCCGGTGGCTTTCGCCCGGGTGGGGCCGCGGATGTTCCTGATTGATGCGGACGGGACCTTGATGGAGTTGACCCCGAAGCATAAATATTCCTTCCCGGTGATCCTGGGAATGAATCCAGGAGAGCCGCTTTCGACACGAGCCCCACGGATGAAGGCTTACAACCAGATGGTGCGGGAGTTGGACGCAGGCGGAGCCCGCTATTCACAGGATCTCAGCGAGGTTGATCTTTCTGATCTCGAAGACGTCAAGGTGCGGGTGAACGATCCATCCGGAGATGTGCTGGTGCATTTGGGATCTTCGGATTATCTGCGGCGCTACAAGATTTATGTCACTCATGCGGAGGCCTGGCGTCAGCAGTTTCAGAAACTGGTGTCGGTGGATCTGCGCTACGACAACCAGATTATTGTGAATCCCGATATGGAGCAGCCGGCGAAAACGCTGGCGCTCAGCCCAGCTGCGGCCAGAACCGCGGCCGCGGCGGGAGTCAAGCCGGCGGCGTTGCTGACACGCCTGGGAGCACATGATCGTCCGGTGCCGAAGCCCGCGTTTGAGTTGACCCCGAAGAAACTCGCTCTTAAAACGCCGGCGGCAGGAACGAAGAAGGTGGTGGTGAGAACGAAGCGGAAGCGCGCCTCGGCGAATGTTCTCAAAGCAGCCAAGGCGAAGAAGGCAGCGTTGCGGGGAAAAGAAAAATCACCGGTGGCGCCGAAGAAGCCTTCCGGCGGACAAAAGCCAAGTGCGGCGATTGCCAGGAGCCAGACCAGTGAGGCTCCGGCGCGATGAGAGTTGGTATTTATCGTGAGGCGAAAAATTTGATGGGGAATTGCTTGCGGAACCGATTGGGGCACTGATAAAGAATGGCGAACCAACAGGGAAGCTTTCTGACGGCGATTGACGTGGGTAGCGCGAAGACCTGCGCTCTCATGGTGGAGGTTGGAGAGAACGGCTTGCGCTACCGCGGACACGGCGTGGCCGAGTCGCGCGGCTCGCGAAAAGGCGTGATCGTGGATTTGGATAAGGCAGTCGCCGCCATTCAGAAGGCGGTTGAAACGGCCGAGAATGCGGCGGGAGCCGCAGTGGAGCATGCCATCGTCGGCATCGGCGGAGCGCATGTGCGGGGGGTGAACAGCCACGGGGGCATCAGCCTGGGAACGCGGCCGCGGGAGATTGGCCGCGACGAAATCAAGCAGGCGGTGGAGCGGGCGCGGGCAATTCCGCTGCCCGCGGACCGCGAAGTGATGCACCTGCTGCCCCAGGAGTTCATTCTGGACGATCAGGCCGGCGTGCACGATCCGCTGGGCATGATGGCGGCGCGCCTGGAGGTGCGGGTGCACCTGGTGACGGGAGCGGCCAGCGCGGCGCAGAACGTGATTACCGCAGTGAATCGGGCGGGCGTGCACGTGGATGACACCGTGTTTGAGCCGCTTGCCGCGGCTGATTCGGTGCTGCGGGCCGATGAGCGCGAGTTGGGAGTTTGTCTGGCCGATATTGGCGCGGGATCGACCGAGCTGGTCGTCTTTCTGCAGGGGGCAGTTGCCTTTACCGGAGTGATTCCGTTGGGCGGCGATCACTTCACGAGCGACCTGTCGCTGGGAATGTGTACGCCATTGGCGGAAGCGGAAAAAATCAAGAAGATTTACGGGAACGCGATCGTCACTCTGATTCCCGAGGGGAACGAAGTGGAAGTGCCGTCCGTAGGCGATCGGGCTTCGCGATTGCTGCCGCAAAGATTGGTTGCGGAAATTCTTGAGCCGAGGGCTCGCGAGCTGTTTGAAATGATGCGCGAAACTTTGCGGCAGAGTGGAATGTTCGACGCTTGCCTGGCGGGTATCGTGTTGAGCGGCGGAGGATCGCGGCTGCCGGGAATCTTCGATGTGGCGGAGTCGGTGTTGCGGCGTCCGGTGCGGCTCTCGTGGCCGACGCCGCTGGCGAAAATGCCGGTCTCGCTGGCTGAACCAGAGTATGCGACCGTGCTCGGCATGGTGGCGTATGGACAGCGGGCGCGCGTAGCCCGCGGATTTCAGGGAGATCGGTGGGGATCGAGGTTGAAGGCGCTGCTCGTCGGTTAAGACTAGGTGGTCGATCTTGTCTCGTGGTCAGTGGCCGCTGATCACAAGCTGGGCGCAAAAGTAGAACGAGAATCCAAATCAGGCGGACACACAATGAAAAATGATTCAGCGAAAAACGATTCTAAGATTCGCATCAGCTTTAACGAAGAGCCTCTCAACGATGCCAAGATCAAGGTGATCGGAGTTGGGGGCGGCGGCGGCAACGCCGTGAACCGCATGATCGATGCCGGAGTCGAAGGCATCGAGTTCATCGTGGCCAATACCGACTTGCAGGCGCTGCGTTTGTCGCGAGCCCCGGTGAAGCTGCAACTGGGCGTGAAGCTGACCAACGGGCTGGGCGCGGGAGCGAATCCTGAGGTTGGAAGAAAGGCGGCGCTCGAAGACTCCGACAAAATTATCGAGGCGCTCGAAGGCGCGGACATGGTGTTTGTGACCACCGGTCTCGGCGGCGGCACGGGGACGGGCGCGGCTCCGATCATTGCCTCGCTGGCCAGCGAGATGGGCGCGCTTACCGTCGCTGTGGTCACCAAGCCGTTTTCCTTTGAAGGCAAGCGGCGCATGACCCAGGCCGAAAAGGGCATCGCTGAATTGATGGAATCGGTCGACACCACGATTGTGATTCCCAACGAGAAATTGCTGGCGGTGGCGGAGAATGCCGGATTCTTTGAGTCCTTCCGCGTCGCCGATGACATTCTCCGGCAGGGCGTTCAGGGAATTTCCGATATCATCACCATCCCCGGCATCATCAACCGTGACTTTGCCGATGTGAAGACCATCATGGCCCGCATGGGCTATGCGGTGATGGGCACGGCCACGGCGAGCGGACAGAATCGCACCGCCGAAGCCGCGCAACGGGCAATTGCTTCTCCGCTGCTGGAGGCGGGGGCGATCGACGGGGCGCGCGGCATACTGATCAACATCACCGGATCAGCCTCTCTGAAATTGGCGGAGGTGCAGCAGGCCTGCACCATCATTCAGAGCGCAGCCCACGAGGATGCCAATATTATTTTTGGCGCCGTGATGGACGAGAAGATGAAAGACGCGGTAAAGATCACCGTCATCGCAACCGGCTTCGGCGATGCCAGTCGGGCCCGGCAGCGGCAGGCGGAGGGGCGCAGTTCATTCGCGGCGTCGCACGATGACGCCATGGATTTTCCCGAGCCGGTAGGCCCGTCGCAACCGGCCGCTCATTTTTCTCAGTCCATGCCCGATGTGAGGATGGAGGACACCAGGGTTGAGGAAGCTGCTTCTGTGCCGATTAATCATGCGGCCAGTGAGGTGATCTCGCTCGATACCATGAGAAGCGCTATGGTGGCCAACTTTGAGCAGGCGGATTTGGACGTCCCAGCGTTTCTGCGCAAGCGCGGCGAAGTCATGTAGGCGGCACTGCGCCTAAATTACGGGATTAGGCGAGGGAGCGGGCTCGAGGGTGCAAACAATTGCAACAAAGGTCAGTATCTTTTCAGTAACTAGGTCAGGAGTTACCGAGGCTGCGTCACGGAAGTAATCACCCGTTTAAGTACGTGTTCCATAATGGGTTAAATCGAAATTACGTTTTTCTTCGACAAAAACTTTGTTATTGCCTGAAATAGGCTAACTCTCGTAGTATCGCGAAGTTGGGCGAAGTTTGCGGTCAAGACCGGCAGACTGGCAGGCTTCGTGCACCTCGTACTACAGGGAAGCCGGAGATCAGAGGGACCGAACCAGAGATGTCCAATTGGGGAACGCGCACTTTTCGTCTGGTTGTGATCGTGGGAGGGCTTTGTTTGGCGCCGGCGGTATGGGCGGCGCACGTCAACCCGCACGCGCTGAATAACGGCAAATCAAAATCCACCAAGCTGAGCGAAACCCAACGGACGCGGCGCCGGATGCGCCATTTGGCGCGCGCCCGGGGCCCGGTCGCTCACCGCACGGTTGCTCGCAACGTCGTCAGCCACCCGGCTGGCACGCCGAGCCGCAGCCCGTTGACCCGGGTTTCGGTGAGTCATCGCCGGCATGCTTATCACGAGCGCTTTTTCATGAGTTCGTTCGCCGAAGGAATCGCTGCCGGTGATCTTACCGAAGGCGAAGACCCGGTCGTTCGCCAGGCGGCGCTTGACGCTTTGGGCAACATGAACGGTACGGTCGTGGCCATTGAGCCAACCAGCGGACGCGTGCTGGCCATGGTGAATCAGAGGTTGGCCCTGTCGAGCGGCGCCCAGCCTTGTTCGACTATCAAACTTTCGGTGGCACTGGCGGCGTTGAGCGAAGGCTTGGTCTCGCGGGATACGGAAATCCAGCTCGGAGGCCGCAGCCGGATGAATCTTACCGAAGCCCTGGCTCACTCCAACAACGCATATTTTGAGGCGGTCGGACGCAAGCTTGGATTTGAAAAGGTGGCTTACTACGCCCACCAATATGGGCTCGGCGAGCTGGCCGGCTACGATATTCCCGGTGAGCAAGCGGGCGTCTACCCCGACGAAGTGATTCCGCAAAAGCTGGGCGGGGTGGGAAAGATGTGTTCCTTCGGCGAAGGAATTTCGATGACGCCGTTGCAGCTGGGCGCCATGGTTTCGGCGATCGCCAACGGCGGCACGCTGTATTATCTGCAGCATCCCACCACAGCCGGAGAAATTGCAAACTTCCAACCGCGCATCAAGCGGCAATTGGATATCGGCCCGCTGATTCCGGAAATTTCCGTGGGCATGGCGGGAGCCGTGCAATACGGGACGGCCCGGCGGCTGGGGCTCAACTTCAACGAGGAAGAGATCCTCGGCAAAACCGGCACGTGCTCTCACGATGGCACTCGCTTCGGCTGGTTTGCTTCTTACGCCAATACCAGCCGAGGGCGGATCGTGGTGGTGGTCTTCCTGCAAGGCGGGCGGCCAACTTTTGGTCCGAAAGCGGCCGAGATTGCCGGACTGATGTACCGCAATCTTTATGATCACAACTTCTTCATCGCTGGCGCGCCTTCCGCAGCAGATACCACAGCTTCCAGGCCCTAAAAACGAATAATAAACTTCGATTGACGAGCCTCTCGTAAGAGGGGCTTTTCGCTTTTGCCTGGGGTCCTTACAAACTCGCAGCTTCGCCCACAAACAAATGCTGCCGTCTGTCGCTTAGAGTCTTCTCAGACAGAGGTTCTGAATTCTGCCGATATGCTCTAGGAGGTTCCGCGCGCGTAACAGTTCGTGCGGATCCCCGGATTTGGGTGTCGTGAGCGGGGTAGCGGATCCAAAATGAGTTCCAGCGCAATCATCAACGGCAGCTACGACTATCGACTGGTGGCGCTATCCGTTGTGCTGGCCATTTTTTCCTCCTATGCCGCGGTCGATCTCGCAGGCCGCGTGACCTCGGCGCATGGCGGTAAGGACTATCTGGCTGTGCCGGCGCAGCCGCCATGGGCCTTGGGATTTGGTCGATGCACTACGTCGGCACGCTTGCCTTAAATATGCCGATGCCGGTTTTTTACCATCTGCCAACCGTCGCGCTTTCGCTTCTGGCCGCGATCTCGGCTTCGGCGGTGGCGCTGTTCGTAGTCAGCCTGACGAAAATGGACCTGTGGCAGGAAATCGTGGGCAGCATCGTCATGGGGGGCGGGATTGCGGCCATGCACTACATCGGCATGGCGGCCATGCGGTGTGCGGCGGTCATTGTCTACGACTTTAGAATCGTTGCTCTGTCGATCGTGCTGGCGGTAGTGATCTCCCTGGTCGCGTTGAAACTTACCTTCCGCGTGCGCGATGAAAAGCGGCCAAGCCGCCGGAAAATTATCAGCGCGCTGGTGATGGGCAGCGCGATTCCTTTGATGCACTACACCGGGATGTGGGCGGCGCGCTTTCATGCCTCCGTTGGGGCGCCCGACCTCGCAAACACCATTGGGACTTCGTCGCTGGGCGCGGCGGCTATCAGTGCCAGCAGCTTCTTCGTGCTTGGCGGTGCGATTGCTTCCTCGTTCTTCGACCGGTTCATGGCGCTTCAGAAAGTCGATCTGGACGTTGCCCGGGGGCGAGAGCTGTATTTCCGGACTATGGCGGAGGCTGTGCCCGAGATCATCTGGACTGCCACCGCTGACGGGGCAGACGACTACTTCAACCAGAGGTGTTTTGATTACACCGGAACGACATTCGAGCAATTGCGGGGGGCGGGATGGAGTGCCATTGTGCACCCCGATGATTTGGATGTGTGCTCGGCCAGGTGGCAAGCCGCACTCCACATGGGCACTCCTTACGATGTCGAGTATCGCCTGCGAGCCAAAGATGGGAGTTATCGCTGGTTTTTGTGCCGGGCAAACCCTATCCGCGATGCTCAAGGAACGATTTTCAAATGGTTCGGATCGTGCACCGACATTGAGAGTCAGAAACAGAACCAGCAGATTCTCGAAGAACAAATACTGGAGCGCACCACACAGTTGGCCGAGATCAATACGCAGCTGCAGAATGAGATGATTGAAAAAGACTTCGCCCGCGCCGAGCTCGATCGCCAAAACGAGAACATGATGGCGGAGCTGGAAAAACGCTCGGAACGCGCCACCATGCTGGCAAAGATGGGGGAGCTGCTGCAAACCTGCCTTAGCCGGGATGAAGTAATCGCAGCCGCGCTGGGATATGCGCCCAAAATTTTCCCGGCGTCGCGGGGAGCGGTGGCGCTGCTGAATTCCTCTCGAAACTCAGCCGAGGTGATTGGTTCCTGGGCGGATTGCCAGCTCCCCACAATCGAATTTGAGATCTCCGAGTGCTGGTCGCTGCGCACCGGACACCCTCATCTAGTAGCTGCCGGCGATCATACCGCACGATGCGGGCACGCCGCAGGGGTGGAATGCTCCTATTTATGCATCCCCATCTTGGCGCAGGGCGAGACCCTGGGTCTCTTGCACGTGCAAGCTGCAGACGAGGAGTCGCACTTTAATTCGGCGGAACTTTCATTCAAGACAACTTTCGCTGGGCAGGTTGGATTGTCCATCGCGAATATCAAGTTGCGCGATGCTCTGCGAACTCAGTCGATCCGGGATGCGTTGACCGGCCTCTATAACCGCCGCTATCTCGAGGAGACGCTCGACCGCGAGCTGCGCCGCGCAGCCAGAGCTCAGCAGTCGCTCGGCATCCTTATGATCGATCTGGATCATTTCAAGACGTTCAACGATACTTATGGGCATGACGCGGGGGACACGGTATTGCGCGAGACCGCAGCCTCACTGGCGAAAGGGATTCGCGCTGAGGATTTTGTGTGCCGGTTTGGTGGAGAGGAGTTTGTCGTGATCCTGCCGACAGCGAATTTGGATGCTTCTCATGCGCGGGCCGAACGCTTGCGAGTGAACCTGAGAGAGTTAACCATTTTGCATCAGGGGAAATCTATGGGAATGATCACGATTTCGGTGGGTGTAGCTTCCTTCCCCGCGCATGGAGCGTCGGCCAAGGAGCTGATGGCAGCGGCTGACGCCGCCCTCTATCAAGCCAAACGAGCTGGCCGGGATAGGGTGATGACAGCGTCGGTGCGCGATCTCAAAGACGGTGCTGCAGACGCTGCAAAACTGGCGCAAATCCCGCAGTAGGGGCGCAGCAAGGAACTGTTGGCTCCCGCCGTTCGATGGGGAATCGAGTCTGGGAAATTATTTCTTTCGCTCGTCGCGTTCCACAACTCCATCCTTGATGAAGATCACGCGGTGAGCGTACTCGGCGATGTCATGCTCGTGAGTGACGAGTACGATGGTGTTCCCTTCGCGGTGCAGTCGGTCAAACAGTGCCATGATTTCGTTTCCGGTCTGGGAATCGAGGTTGCCGGTGGGTTCATCGGCGAGGATGATGGACGGGCGATTGACCAAGGCTCGGGCTACGGCCACGCGTTGGCGCTGGCCACCTGAAAGCTCGTTCGGCTTGTGGGTCATGCGCGATTCCATGCCCACAGCGGTCAATGCTCCTTTGGCGCGTTCAATGCGCTCATCGGTAGGCACGCCCGCGTAGATCAATGGCAGTTCCACATTATGCAGAGCGGTGGCCCGAGCCAGGAGATTGAAAGTCTGGAAAACAAACCCGATCTCCTTGTTGCGGATGCGTGCCAGTTCGTCGTCGTCGAGTTCGCTCACCAGTTGGCTGTTGAGCCAGTATTCGCCTTTGGTGGGCGTGTCGAGGCAGCCGATCAGATTCATCAGCGTGGACTTGCCGGAGCCGGATGGACCCATGATGGCAACATATTCTCCGCGCTCGATGCGAATGTTAACCCCCCGCAGGGCATGGACCTGCTGCTCGGAGCCCATGTCGTAGGTCTTCCACAGGTCTTCGGCCGCGATCATGCAAGATTGCGGTGGTGGGACTGCGACGGCGCTGTTCGGCATGCTGATGACTTCCGCGGTTGCCATTTTTTTCTCCTGCTCCGGTGCCACTGGGTTCTCCGAGATTAGATTCGATTCCGAGGGCCCCGCTTGCTGTTCGAAACCGTGCTGCCTTAAACCCAGACCGGCTCTTCGTTTTGGACGCGCGAAGCCAGTGAAGGTTATGTTTCGTCTTCCTTCTTGGGAACGGAGTTATCGATTTTTACTCCACTTCCCGAACGGATGGTGCGCAAAATCTTGTAACTGCCAATAAGGATCTCGTCACCTTCGTTCAATCCGCTCATGACTTCGATGTCGCTGGTGCCGGCGATACCGGTGGTTACGGGGACGAATTGCGCCTTTTTGTCGCGGATGACGAAGACGCCCTGTATGTCTTTGCCCCTGTCTTTCGCGGCGGATTCATTGGGTGCCGGTGCGGCCGCATGAACCGAACCTGGCGTGGATTGCTCCTGCTCTAACTGCTCCTTGCTGCGAACTGACAGCGCCTGGATGGGAATGGAGAGCACATTGCTGCGAGAAGCGGTCGTGATCTTGGCGGTAGTCGAGAGGCCGGGGCGAAGGTCGCGAGGAGGATCGCTCACCGTCACCACCACCTTGAAGTCCTTGGCTTCTTCGCTGGTAGAGGTCTGTTGTGAGGTTGCCACGCCGGTCGAACGGACGATGGCGTTGTCTCCGATTTCAGAGACTGTGCCATGAAAAACTTTCTTGGGAATGGCGTCGATCGTCACTTCGGCGGGCTGTCCGAGATGGACATTGACGATGTCAGTCTCGTCGACTTTCACCTCGGCCGTGATCACCGACATGTCGGCCAATGTCATCAGCGTGCTGCCGGGCGAGTTCTGGATACCGATCACCACGGTCTCGCCTTCGCGCACGGGCAGATTTGTAATGACGCCATCAAAGGGTGCGGCGTAAGTAGCTTTCTGCAACACATCGGCGAAGCGGGTGAGCGTGGCGCGATTTTGAGAGATGTGCTTGTTCGCCGAGTCCTCTTGCGCCTTAGCCTGATTGACCCGGGCCTGGGCCTGGACCAAGCCCGCGTCAGCAGTGGCCCAAGCATCCCTGCGACTGTCGAAATCGGATTTCGAGATGAGCCCATCTTTGAACAGACTTTGGGCGCGCGCCCAGTCCAATTTGTTTCGATCGTAGTCGGCCTGGGCGCGCAGCAGGTCAGCCTCAGAGGTCTTCAGAGCGGCATCGGCGGCGACCGCATCGGTTTCGGCAGCCTGCAGGGAAGCCTGATTGGCATTCACATCCGCCGACGACTGCACGTTTTCGAGCTGAGCCAGCAATTGACCCTTTCTTACGTGATCCCCTTCTTTGACAAACAAATGGGTGATCTTGCCGAAGGCATTGGCTCCGATGTTTACGTAGGTCTTAGGCTTGATTTCGCCCGAACCACTCACTACCGCGGACAAGTCCTGGCGTTGTACTTTCCCGGTCTGGACGGTGACTATGTTCTTGCCGCTCTGGTGGATCGCAATACCCGCAGCCGCCGCCAGCACGACCGCGGCGCCGGCGCCGATTGCAATCTTTTTCCAGAGTTTCATTGTTTGCGCTACCGTCGTTCTCACCACCATCCGGGGCTGTCTTCGGTTGGACCGTAACCGGCCGAATCAGTGCTTGGCCGTCAGATTCTCCTTGCGAATCCAGACGACGAGTTCCGCAGGGTAACGGTGACACATCTTGAGATACGATCCTGCAGACGGGAAAGTTCCAACGGAATGTGTTGCCAAAACCTTTGAGAATACAAAAAGAGCTGCGCCCCGCCAGCCAAATTATAGCAACCTCAAAAATTATAGCCTGCGGCGACCTGGCCTGGGCAATATTCCCCTGGGGGCGCGGGCAACTCGGGGAGGATGCAACGGCGTCCAACGAAACGGTCGTGCGGGTCTCAATCTTTGTGTCTTAGCGCGACTTAATCTTGCTTTCGCTCAACCTGAGGGCCTAGAATAGGCGGACGAAGTTTGTCTTGGCAGGAGTCCCTCTCATGTTCCGGGTAGGTTATAAGTACCTCTCATTTCTGGCGTTTGTTGCCATCATCCCCGTCATGGTGGGCACGGCTGTCGCTCAAAGTGACGATAAGGCGGCGGTTCCCAGCGATCCAAAATCCAGCGCCACGGTAACCGTTCCCCCTGCGCAATCGCAGCCCGCGGATGCGACCGATCCTCTTAAGCGCTCACCGAATGCAAAACAGAAGAAACAGCAGAAACGCAGCCTGAACGTCGAGTTGAGCAAGACCTATAAGAAGTGGCTTAACGAAGACGTGGTCTGGATCATTACCGACCAGGAAAGAGCTGCTTTCAAACAACTTTCCAACGACGAAGAGCGCGATAACTTCA
The DNA here is from genome assembly GCA_963756015.1 of uncultured Acidobacteriota bacterium. Lineage (GTDB taxonomy): Bacteria > Acidobacteriota > Terriglobia > Terriglobales > Acidobacteriaceae > Sulfotelmatobacter. The sequence continues at coordinate 2,128,939 of CAVWMB010000006.1, read as the reverse complement.
TTGAAGCGTTCTGGCAACGCCGCGACCCCACCCCCGATACCGAAGAGAACGAATACAAAGAAGAACATTACCGCCGCATCGCTTACTCCAATGAACATTTTGCCGCGGGAATTCCCGGATGGAAGAGCGACCGCGGCCGCATGTACATCATGTATGGCCCTCCCGATGAGATCGATTCGCATCCCTCGGGCGGCAGCTACGAGCGGCCCATGGAAGAGGGTGGCGGCGAGACCTCGACGTATCCTTTCGAGGACTGGCGCTATCGTTACCTTGAGGGTATTGGCCAGGAAGTAATCATTGAATTTGTCGATACCTGCATGTGCGGCGATTACCACATGACTCTCGATCGGTCGGAGAAGGACGCGCTGAAATACACGCCCAACGCCGGATTGACACTGTATGAGCAGATGGGCATGGCCAGCAAAGCGGACCGCTTCAGCACCGGTGGGTTGGAGCAACTGGGTACGGGCCCGATGGGTTCGGATCTGCAGACCAAGGAATTTGACCGCTTGGAGCAATTCTGCGAAGTTGCAAGCGCCGCCTCCGGTGAAATTCAAAGATCTGGAAGAAATCGTCAACACCAAGATCATCACCAACCTGATGCCGTTCGATGTGCGCGCCGATTTCGTGAAGGTGACCGGAGACACGGTGCTGGTGCCGATCACCATTCAGATGAAGTATCGCGACATAACTTTCGCGAACAAGGATGGAGTACAGCGGGGCACGGTAAACATTTTCGGCCGGGTGAGCACGCTGACGGGACGAGTCGTGCAGACCTTCGAGGACACGGCTCAAGTCGATGTGCCGGCGGAGTTATTGCCCCGCACCGCCGAGAATTCGTCGGTCTACTGGAAGGCACTCCCCCTGCGGCCAGGACGCTATAAAATTGAGATTGCCGTCAAAGACGTCAACGGCGACCGCAAGGGCTTATGGAGCCGGGGTGTGGTCGTTCCGGAGTACTCGGACGACAAGCTATCAACCTCTTCGCTGATCGTGGCCGACCTGATGGAACCCGTGCCTACGAAAGATGTGAGTACCGGGAATTTTGTCATCGGCCTGAATAAAGGTGCGGCCGCGCGTGGCTCCGGCCGACGGCAAGCCAGCTATGTTCAAGCGGGGTCGGGATCAGAAGGTGAACTTCTGGATGCAAGTCTACAATTTGGGCGTGGACGACAAAACGCACAAACCTTCGGCGACGTTCGAGTTTGACATCGTGAATATAGCGACCAATAAGGCGGTGGTCCAGAAGACCGAATCCACCGACAACATGGGTAACGTAGGCGAGCAGGTTACATTGCAGAAATCAATTGCCTCGGCTAATCTGCTGCCGGGCGTGTACAAGATCGAAATCAAAGTGAACGACAAGATTTCCAAACAGACCGTTGATCCGTCGGCGACGTTCGCTGTGGAATAATGCGCTGTTTGATTTTCCCGGGGGTTGGAGTGAAGATTCGCCAGCTCGGATTTTGGGCGGTGATGGTTGCGTTGTCGCTTCCTGCGTGGGCCGGAGCGCGCCCCGCGACGATCTCCGGATACGTGCGCGATGGCTCGGGGACGCCACAGATGGGCGCGGTGGTTCAGATTGCCGGCGGCGCCGCGCACGCTCTGACTGTGTTCACCGATGGCGCCGGATTCTTCTCGGCCGGCGATCTGCTGCCAGGTCTCTACTCGGTAAAGGTATCGGCTCCTTCATTTCTTCCCGCGATGCTTGAAAAAGTTGGGTTGCGTCCCGGTAACAGCATCCGCCTCAACATCACGCTGAACACCCTGTTGAATGCCATGCGCGTGGGGCCTATGCGGGGGACCGAAGATCGCGACGACTGGAAGTGGACCCTTCGTTCGGTGGCGAATCGCCCGGTCCTGAGGGTGTTTGACGATCCTGCCGGGGACGCTGAAGACCAAGGGCATGATCTGAAGGCGAGCCTTTCGTTCCTGGCCGGCTCCGCAGCCGGAGGTTACGGCAGCGGATCCGATATGAGTACGGGCTTCTCCGTAGAGCGTTCTATCTTCGCTGCGGACCGCATTGGTCTCAGCGGAAATGTCGGTTACGGGGATAGCCTTCCCTCGGCGGTTCTGCGGGCCCTTTATTCGCACCAACTGCCCGACGGGTCCGGGCCTTCCATGGCTCTTACCGTCCGGCGGTTCGCGCCCTCCGATCCCAATCTGCACAATGCCGCACTGCAGGCAGTGGCGCTCAAGGCCGGTGAAGATGTCCGCATGGGAGATGTAGTCGAGCTGAGAGTTGGCAGTGAGGTACAAAGTATCCAATTTCTCGGGCGAGTGACGGCGTTTCGTCCCTATGGCTCGCTCGAGATGCACTTTTCCCCCAACACCGTGCTGCAATATAACTACACAACTTCCTTGCCAAACACGCGAGCTGAGAAGGGTTTCGATAGCGCGCCTGCCGACCTGAGCGAGTCCGACCCTCGAGTCAGCGTCATGAATTTTGCTACCCGGTTGGAGAGCGCTCATCACCAGGAACTGAGTGCCTCCCGGCGGATCGGCAAGAACAACATGCAGTTTGCGGTGTTCAGCGACCGGGTTGGTAATACAGCGCTGATCGGCGCCGGCGAGGTGACGGCTGCGGGCGGCTTCCTGCTGCCCGATGTTTACTCTGGAACCTTCACCTACACGGGCGACACTCTGGACACGCACGGTCTGCGCTTCGTACTCGAGCGAAAATTTTGTACCGATCTTACCGCTACGCTGGACTATGCCTACGGCGGTGTGCTCGATTTGGCCAAGCCTGATGTGCAGTTGCAGGATGCCCGGCAGTGGATCGACACCGAGCGCCGTCACGCCGTGGCAGCCAAATTGAGCGGTACGCTGCCGCACACCCATACTCACTGGATCGCATCCTATCGCTGGGTCAATGGGCAGGCTCTAACCCCGGTGGACATGTTTAATGCTTCACCGGGACAGAGTGATTCGTTCCTGAATCTTTTCATCCGCCAGCCGATCCCGACCCTTGGCTTTTTACCGGCCCATATGGAAGCGCTGATCGACCTGCGAAATTTGCTGGCGCAAGGCTATGTGCCGGTGATGGGACAGGACGGCCAGACGGTTTATCTGGTTCAAGCCGCCCGTTCAGCCCGCGGTGGTGTAACCATTACCTTCTAACGGTTTCTTCCCCGGTTTGCGTCACAGGATTCTTCCGTCCCTGACTATTATTCAGAACCATCTCAGTTATCCCACTTTAGCTGACTCGCCCCAGAGCCTTCCCGGAGTGCTTCATCTGAAAAATCTCTTATTCCCATTGGAAACTCAATGGTTGACTGTAGAGATCGGGTTTCGATATGTTGGCTGTGCGGTCAGGCGCTGCATCTTGTTAACAGGCAAAGAATTGCAGGTATCCCAGCACTTGCCAGAAGACCCGCCTGCCGTGCCCGGCATTCACTTTCCTTTAACTGATCCATTCGAGGAGACTTTATGAAAGCGCGCATAGTGCTCGTGTTTGTGCTTCTGGCCGCGGTAAGCCTTTCGGCGCAGACATTTCGAGGCACAATTCTCGGCACCGTAACCGATCCCTCAGGCGCGGTCGTCCCCGGAGCCAGCGTGACGGTAAAGAATCTGGGGACGGGACAGGAGCGCACCACTGACACCAGCGCCGATGGCAGCTATGCGCTTCCGGAGCTGCCCATTGGCACTTACACCGTGACGATCTCTCTTCCGGGCTTTCAGACTTCTGTCACCAACAACGTTACGGTCGACGTAGCCAGCGAACGGCGAGTGGATGCTTCTCTAAAGACGGGACAGGTGTCGACCAAGGTTGAGGTAGCTGGCGATCTATTGCCGCAGGTGGAGACGACCTCGGACGAACTCGGCGGCACACTTACCGCCGACACCATCGAGGCTCTGCCGGTCAACGGACGCGACTATCAGAAGCTCATTTACTTGAATCCTGGTGTCGCCGGATCTCCCGATCAGATTTCTGACTCGCCGGGTTCCTACGGCACGTTTTCAATGAACGGTTCGCGCGGCCGCGCGAACAACTTCTTGCTCGACGGCACCGATATGAACGACGGTTTCCGGAACGACCCCGCCATCAACGAGGCGGGGGTGTTCGGCGATCCGGCGACCATTTTGCCGCTGGATGCGGTGGCCGAGTTGAAGGTGCTCTCCAACTACGAGGCGGAGTATGGCAGGAACAGCGGCGCCGTCATCAATATCGTGACCAAGAGCGGCACCAACAATCTGCACGGTTCGTTGCTCGAATACTTCCGAAGCGGCAAGCTGGGAGCGCGCAACTACTTCAATTTCGATCCCAATCCAAAGGGCCCTTTCAATAACAATCAATTCGGCGGATCGCTGGGCGGTCCAATCATCAAGGACAAGACTTTCTTCTACCTGGACTATGAAGGGCAGCGCGAAAACGGCGCCCAGGCTGGCACCACGTGCGTGCCTGACCCTGCGGTCATCGCCTCGACCGAAGCCAGCATTCGAGCGGGCGGGGGAACTGTGGATCCGGTGATTACCGCTCTGCTGGCCCGCCACCCGTACCCGACTCCTAATATTGCCGGCGCATATAGCGATGTAAATGGTTGCACCGATCCCGCCACTGGGGCTCTCACCAATAATGTTTCCACGTCCACGAGTTTTTTCAACCGTGTGGACAGCGCAATCGCCAAGATCGACCACAACTTCAATCCCAATAATATGGTCGCTGGCCGCTACTATATCGGCGACAGCTCGCAAGCCTTCCCGTTTGCGCAGCTCGCAGGCGGCCTGCTGCCGGGATTCGACACTGTAACCCCAACGCGCGTGCAACTGATCTCGCTTTCGTATGTGAAGGTGGTCAATGCCGATCAGGTGAACGAAGCCCGTCTGGGATGGAACCGGTTCGCGGAAGGATTTTTCGCACAGGACCAGAGTTTCATTCCGAATTCCATTGGTATGGATACGGGCATTACCAGCACCTATAACGGCGGTCTTCCTTCAACCAATGTCGGCAGCTTCTCGCAGATCGGCGCCACTGACTCGCTGGCGAAAAATCGCGTGGACGCCAACTGGCATTTTGTCGATAACTATTCGTGGAAGGCGGGAAAACACGACGTGAAGTTTGGCTATGAATTCCGCCGCACCACCATCGCGCAGGTGTTCGATCATGATTTCCGGGGAACACTGGGGTTTTCCAGCCTGACGACTTTTCTGGAGGGAACTCCCGACAACGGCGGAAGGCAAATACAAGGCGATACCGAGAGGCACACTCACCAAAACAGCCATGGTTTGTTTATTCAAGATAGCTTCCGCGCGACTCCCCGGTTGACGTTGAACTACGGCATGAGATGGGACTACTTCGGGGTGGTGGGAGGAAAGAGCGGGGAGTTCTACACCGTTGATTTCGCGAACGGCGGCAACAACGTTCCCACCAGCCAGTTGTATGGCAAGGATCTGAACAACTTCGCTCCTCGCGTGGCCGCAGCTTACGACGTGACGGGGAGTGGAAAAACAGTGGTCCGCGCCGGATGGGGTTTGTTCTACGATGCGTTTGCCCAGGACATGTTCCTGGGCCACCTGCCATGGAATTGCGTTTTCTGTCCGGGGCCGGCCTATCCTGGTCTTGGCTCCAATGCGTTGGGCGAAGGTAGCGCGACCGGGAACGTAATTACGCCGGGAGTTCCAATCTATGGAGGATTCGCCCCCGAGGGAGATTTCTTCTTCGCCGATCCGCACCTGCGCACGCCATATGTTCAGAATTTCAATCTGAACTTGCAACAGCAGTTGGGCAGCAAGACCGTACTGCAGGTTGGCTATGTCGGGTCAGTCGGCATCAAGCTGTTCCAGTTCCTGGACATCAATCAGCCCAGCCAGGCAGCGATCACGGCCTACGATTCGGTGCCATCCTGCGTCGGGTTCACTTTTCCTAACTGCCCAATTCCGGGATTCGACAATTCGTCGTCGGTGCCGCGCACGACCGCCCCGAATTTCTTCTTCCTCAATGAGGAAAGATCGTCGGCCAACTCAAGTTATCATTCGCTGCAGGCCAGCCTTCGCACCAGCGGCTGGCACGGGTTGACTTCACAAGCCAACTTCGTTTGGTCCCATGCCATCGACGATGCCAGCGACTCTGAGGATTTCGAGCCAAACGAAGCGCAGCCTACAAACAGCACCAACCCGGCCGGAGATAAGGGAAATTCCAGCTACGATATTCGCCGCCGCTTCACCTGGAACTTCGTTTACCAATTCCCCAAGGCGGGCGGTTCGATGCAGAAGTTAAAGAACGGCTGGGGCCTGGACGGCATTCTCAACCTGCAGGATGGCCAACCCTGGCACCTGAACTATGAGTTCGAAGGAGACTACTCGGGCGCCGGCGAAGGCTTTGACCGCCCCGACGAAATTGCGAAGCCGCAGTACAATTCCAGCAACCCGGCTGACTACATAAACTTGTCGGCGTTCGCCGCGCCCTGCACATTCGGGAACACGACGGCGATCTCGTCAAATGGCGACAGCAATTGTCTGAGCGGAACGCGCCATTTCGGCAGCGAAGGCCGCAACTCTCTACATGGCCCTAGCTTCAAAGAGCTCAATTTTTCGGTTTTCAAAGATACATCGCTCGCCGAGCATGTCACAATGACGCTTCGAGCGGAGTTCTTCAACCTGCTCAACCACCCCAACTTCTGTAACCCGTTTTTGCCGGGTTTCATTGCCGACATCGGAGCGCCGAATGCTGTTAATGCCAGTAACGTCTCTACGGGTGGCTATGCGCCTGGTTCGTACTACCCCATTACCGCTACTGGCGATGTAGGTATCGGCAACCCGTTTCTCGGGGGTGGTGGGCCGCGGGGCTTGCAGTTTGCGGCGATCTTTAAGTTCTAGCGTCAAGGTCTAGTTTCTCGAGTTCTAGCCTCGACCGCTTTGCGGCCGGGGCTTTATTCTTGTGAGCAAAGTGGATGCTCCCGGAATCCTCCCTCACCCTCTCTTCGTCGTATGACTTCCGTCACTAGGTAACCGGATTCCTGCGATGCTACCCTCCCTTCAGTTCCTCCCTCAAAGCGATTGTTGCGGAGACCTCGATGCGTCGCATCATTTGCGCTGTCCTGATTGTCCCTATCCTCGGCATGTGTTTTGCCCGGCCGCTCTATGCTCATCACATCAAGCAGGGGGCCGGCAACTCGTTGCCGGTTACCACCTCCTCGCGACCAGCCCGCGATCTCTATGACAAGGGGATGCAGGACTACGAGAACCTCTATCTGGAGCGCTGCAATGACGATTGGCGCGCGGCCGTGCATGCTGACCCCAACCTGGGGCTGGCCTGGGCCTGGATCGCCTTTAATGGCAGCGACCCCAAGGAAGTGAAGTCGGCCCGCGAAAAAGCCAAAGCCATCGCACCCCAGTTGACGCCTGGAGAGCAGTTGATGATCGAGTGGATCGTCAAAGTGCAGGAAGGCGATTACATCGGCGGCATCTCCGCCATGAACGACATGCTGGAGATGTATCCCAGGGACAAGCACCTGCTCTACCTGGCGGGAAACTGGCTGGTAGGAACAGAGGGCAACGAACAGGCGCAACATTTCTTTGAGAAGGCGCTCGCTATCGACAAGAATTTTCCTGCCGCGCTGAATGATCTGGCATATGTGGATGCCCACAACCGTGAATTTGACAAGGCATTCGCCGCCATGGATCGCTACGTCGCGCTGCTGCCCAAGGAACCGAACCCGCAGGATTCCTACGGTGAACTGCTGCGCATGGCAGGGAACTTTCAAGGATCATTGCAGCACTACCGGGCCGCATTGCAGATCGATCCCGACTTTGTCACCTCCCAGGTGGGTTTGGGAGATACCTACGCTCTGATGGGAAATCAGGAGCAGGCGCGGATCGAGTATGACAAAGCGATCCGATTCGCCCACACTGAGGCCGACCGGCTCAGTTACGGGATGCAGAAGGGGATGACCTGGGTGCGGGATGGCGACTTCGCCGAGGCGGATAAGCTATTCCAGCAGATTGCGCTGACGGCGCATGCCAAAGAACAGGATCTGGCGGAGTCGCAGGCCTACCGGCATCTCGCAGAGTATCAGACGGACGGTAACTTGGCCTTGAAGTATTTGCAGCAGGCGGAGGCGTCGCTAGAGCAAGGCACCGCCATCTCGAAAGGCGATAAAGATGAAGAGCTCTCGCGGATTCTACGCAACCGCACCCTTCGCGCCGCGCATGCGGGGAACCCGATAATGGCGGAAAAGTCTCTGAAGCAACTCGAAGCTATGGCCTCCGGCAGCCGCGACAAAGCGATACTCGGCTCCTACAATGGTGCTGCCGGCGCCATGCTCATGGACCAGAAAAAGTACGGTGATGCGATCGCATATCTTGAAGAAGACCAGAACAATCCATTCACCATGGAACTTCTGGTGCAGGCGTACTACCAGACCAACCAGCCGGAAAAATTACATCAGGCTGAAGCCACGCTGCGAGGCACAAACGTTCCTACCATGGAGCAAGCGCTGGTGGTGCCCAGGGCGCGACTACGTCCACAAATCTAGAGATTCTACAGCGCGCCTATTTGTACCAGTGATAGGCTAAACTCACTTGCACTCCATTGAATTCCTGGTTCTCTACGCCCAGGTTTGCGTTTGAGATGTGCGACCAACGGACGCCGACGTCGACAGATTGCCGTTTTCGCGTGCGCAGATAAACCCCTCCACCTCCCTTTGCCATAAAGTTGAAGCTCGAAGTATTTCCTGGAGGAAGGTTGGAGTTGGTGCTTACACCGCCGCCCGCCAACTCGATGTAGGGCGAAATGCGGGCGGTGTGAAGAGCGGAGTTCCAGCGCAATATCACCGGGTCGAAGCCATAGCCCTTGATGTGCTGATTTCCGTAGGTTTCGAAGAGCGGCAGCACATCGAAGGCATATTCAAGGTTGCCTCGCCGCCAGCCTCTAAGCCTTTCCCCGGTGATCATCCTGCCAACGAATACTCCGGCCGACAGGATTTGCGATTCCTCAAAGGAGTTGGTGAGCTCCTCGCCGGTTTCTCCGGCAGCCCAGACACTGAGGTCCCATTTCGCGCCCTCCGGCACCAGAGGCCGTTCTTGCGCTCCGGCAAAACCGGCGACAAAAACCAAAACTACGCCGAACATCGCTCGGAGGCTTTGTAATCTCATTCGATCATTCGATGTGCGATTCCAGAACCCGGTTCCAGAAGAGTGCTCGCCGAGCGCGAGAGTGTGTCAGTCGCCGCTGTCGCGAGCGCGGAACCAGGGCCGATTGCCATAGAGGATGTTGGCGCCGGCGCGAATCGGATTAAAAGTGCAACGAAAAGTATCGATTAACAAGCGGCTGCGCGTACTTCCTTCGACTCGACGCACGATTTTTTTATCCATCCAGTCCTCCGCCAGCACCCAGCCAAGGCCCCCAACTGGCGTCATAACGAGATTGACCTTTCCCACGCCCCAATAACAAGTCTTGGTGTTGCATGGAAACGTATTGTTTGCATTCCACGGGGGCCGGTCCTTGGAGCCATATTTTTCGACGGTCATCTCGCTGAGCGGACCGATGCTCCACTGTGTGCTGTATATCCCATTCCAGAGTGTGGCTTTGAGGCGGCTCCGCCAGTACGCTTTTGTGTTGGAGAACTCCAGGTTACGACTCTTGGGATCGTTCTGGATCTGGATGTAACTCGTTATGCCCCCTTGAATGGGATGACCCACGTAGTTGTACATGGGATTTTCGCCCGCACTCCAACCGGCCTGCCACCAAGTCGAAAGCGACTGCTTGTAGTCTCGCCAATAATGATTGAAGGGTATGCCGTTCTCCGACACCACCCAGCGGAAGTCAGTGTGGACAACCCAGGCTTGCTCGATTGCAAGGAAAGTAAATGACTCCTCCAAGGCTTTACCCCAATGAAATTTTTCGCTTTCTCCTTCTGAGAAATTCGCAGGAGCCTTCACATCTCTGCTCGGCTCCCGTGACCAGTCTGCGGGCGAACTTGGCGTAGGCGGCGGCCCGCTCACAGGGATATCGACCAGAGTTGGAGCGCCCAAAGGGGAACTTGGGGTCGTTCGGTCGGCGAGTTCAAGGCAACTTTGTGGGACACTCTGCCCTGAACCGCAGCCTGATAGCATCGACTGACCCACGGCTCCGGTGGCCAGGGATAGCACAAACGCAAAGAAGATAAGACACCGCATGGTCTGGCAGAGCGATGTTATCAAGTGCACGGTTGAAATCTCCCGGCTTCATCGAAGAAAAAAACTGACCTCGATACCCATCTAACTGGGATGCCGCTCCCCCCGCGGGTTGTGTCCTCTGCGTGCCGAACCCCCATCAAGTTATCTTTGATGCGGCGATTTGCAACAACGGCTTCAACAAAATGCTACAGTTCAACCTATGATTCACGGACTTTGTCGAGAGGACTGAATGAGCCCTTATAGTCGAAGGTCCCGATGCGTTCGAGGCGTGAGCAAAGCTCTACTGATCGCCGCTTGTTTGCTGTGGCGGGCTGGACTCGGGTCAGCTCAGAGCCTCCCCTCGAATAGCCTTTCATCGAGCAATGTTTTTGTCGGATATTCTTTCATGGCGGCAAACCTTTTTTCCGGTCAGCACGCCAACCTCAATGGATGGGATGTGTCTGCAGAAAAAAAATATCTGCCGTTTTTTGGCGTTGTCGCCGATGTTGGCGGGCTCTACGGTTCAAAGGGCCTTCCCGCGAGCGCCGCTTGTGCGGCCAGTTCGCAGGCGACGTGCCAGGTCAACAGCAGCGTAAGTGAGTACAGTTTTCAAGCCGGCATTCGGGGATCGTACGCGGCCCCGAAAATCAGACCATTTGCTGAACTTCTGTTCGGCGCCGTACACACCATCGAAAGCGGGCCTGGCTTATCGAATTCCAACAATGGCTTTTCCGCATCGCTGGGTGCCGGGCTCGATTGCCGTCTGACACGGCTGCTGGGTTGCCGCGTGGTTGCCGATTACGTTGTCACCGGTTCTTTCAATGCGAGGCAGAATAGCGTGCGGGCGTCGACAGGGCTCGTGCTCCGCTTCTGATTCCCTCTGGCTTTTGGCTGGTGTCATGTGGTGTGCCAACCGTTTGATTCGTGATCTATACTGGCGTGCACCGGCCCAGGAGTGGAGACTCTGGGAAACTCGCAGGTTGAGGTTGCATAACGCGATGTCGAAAGCTGAAATCTCGAAATCAGAGCGGCGCTCGCGCCCCAGGTTAGTGGCGCGGCTGCCCGTTGGAGTGCGTAGTCATCCCGGTTCCGCGGAAGTGAAAGCTCACACTCGAGACCTGAGCACGAACGGCGTTTTTCTCTATACCGAGTCTCGCATGGCGGAGGGCTCCGATGTTGAATTGGTCCTGATCCTACCTCCCGAACTGACCTCGGGAGAAAAGTGTTGGGTTTGTTGTCATGCCCGAATTTTGCGCGTGGAGAGAAAATCGGGGAAAGAGTTCGGCGTGGCGGCTGAAATCCGGCGGATGGATATTTTGCCAGAGCTTCCAGCCTGATATTTTATATTGCACCGTTAATTGTGCAAGGGAGCAAAGCGGAATTTGGCAAAAATTTGGAATTTCTCAGAAAATGCTTCCCCTGCCACCGACCTTAGTGCAATAATTGCGGCCCTAGAAGTGCTCTGGCCAAACCCAGTGCTCCAGGTAGCCTAATTATGTGGATTGAAAAACTCTCGGACGGGGTTGTCCAGGTGCAGACGCCTATCGGACCGCGTTACTTAATGCCGTCATTTGTGCAGCGCCTTTATTTTCTTTGGATGTTTCGTCATTTTCGCATTCTTCCTCACGCCGTTCTCAGTACGGGGCAACAGCGGATGATCGATCGCTTGTGTTCCGAACAGAGATTTGTCTCCATGGCGTACGCGGATGGAATGGAGGATGCTCCGATTATTGGTACGGTGGAGAGGCGGCCAAAGATGGGGGCGGATTACTTGCCGCCGCGTCGTCCTGTGGTCAGCGACTCCACCGGTGGATTGGCAACCGAAGTTCGTCAGCGCTCTTAGCCTGTCTCAGTTTCTCGCAAAACCTTGGCTGCTCGTGCGAGGCACTCCTTCCCGGAGTTCTCGGATCCGTGCCTGCCTCGTCCGCTGCGGTCCGCGCGACGTTTCCTTTTTTCTGCGATTCCGCGATGCCGTCCGTGAGTTAACCGTCAGGCTGAAACCCGCGGAAAATATTGAGAGAAGTTCGCCTGACCACTCTAATTTTGCGATCGCGCAAGTCATGACCCGGGTTACGGGAGATGCTACAATCACAAATTGTCCCGCCGGAATAATTTCCCACCGTGGGCGCGTAGCTCAATTGGCAGAGCAACTGACTCTTAATCAGTAGGTTGTAGGTTCGATTCCTACCGCGCTCACCATCTTTTCAAGCGGTCAGCTGGTTAGGCGAACCATTTGGTCGCGACTGCTCTGATTATTCGTGAAGAGCGATCACACCGAGGATTCGGGTTCGGAATTCTCCTTCGGCTCCGCAAGGCTTTTGATTTCCTCGGCTATCTCCTCGTGCCGTTGCTGGCGTAACTGATACGCCTCCTGCTCGCCTTCGGCGGGATTGGTTTCGTAGAGTTTGTCTTGCTCCTTGAGTAAGGCGAGTTCCTTGAGGCGTGTCATCATGTGTTCCGACGCCTCGCTACCCATGTTGATTCCTCCAAATGTTCATTTGATGAAAGAGAAGCGGGCAAAATTTTAGCATGGCCGACTTCAACCAGTCAGTGGGACGCAACAGAGGCACATTTCGGTCTAAGCAGGGGGAATGGAACAACCCGCTGTCCCCGCCGCGTATCCACGTTTCGAGCGTATGTTAGAAAGAGGTTAATAAAGAGGCTAGATGAGCAAGAAAAACGGACTCGCAGACCCCACCCGCGTGAAGCCTTTTGATTCGGATGACAAGCAAGTGCTTCGAGTCGTCATTGAAACTCCAAAAGGAAGCCGGAATAAGTTCGCCTTCGATGCGAAAGAGCGCATCTTCGAATTGAAGAAAGTGTTGCCGGCCGGGATGACATTCCCCTATGACTTCGGGTTCGTTCCCCCGACCGAGGCCGATGACGGTGATCCCGTAGACGCGCTGGTGTTGATGGATGAACCGGCTCCCCTGGGTGTGTGCTCACGTGCGGGGTAATCGAAGGCGAGTAAGGGAACAAGAAAGACAAGAAACGGAACGATCGGATCGTGGCAGTCGAGCAGGATGCACATAGTTGGGTAGACATAAAAACCATTAACGATCTAGGGGAGCAGTTCTGCCACGAAACTGGAAGAGTTCTTTGTGAAAGACCACAAGCTTTCGGGGAAACAGTACCGTGTGCTGGGCGTGAAGGGTCCGGATCAGGCGCGAAAGCTTGTGAAATCAGGGATGCGATGATCCAGATTGCCCTCGGCACTATAGCGTCTTGACAATAGTCGTTATAACGAATATTGTTGAGATTGATATGGCCCAACCTCAATTTCAAAACAAACAGCGCCGGAAAGCCTGCCCTGAGGAAGTTGCTTTTCTGGATTTGGCGCACACTTCCGATATGCTCTCCCGCCGCCTGGTTCTGATTCTCAAGAGCGGGAATCTCTCGCCGACGCAGTACAACGTCCTCCGCATCCTGCGGGGGACACCGGAGGGGCTTGCTTGTGGCGAGATTTCGGCCCGCATGATTACGCGCGATCCCGATATCACTCGGCTCTTGGACCGTCTCGAGAAGCGAGCTCTGATCTCGCGTTGCCGGGAAACCGCCGACCGTCGCATGGTGATGGCTCGGATTACCGCCGACGGCCTCAAACTCCTCGCCCGGTTGGATGCGCCGGTCGAAGAAGCGCATCGCCGTCAACTGGGCCATTTGGGGAAGGATCGCCTCCGCGCCCTTGGCGAAATTTTGAGGGATGCCCGCGCAGCAGTCAGTCGATAATTTTGTTTTAATATATATGTTGCAACGATTATCGTCATCACGCATCTAACCACGTGAGAGGACAACCCAATATGAGCACACTTGCTACTCCGCAGACGTCTACGACAACCTGGAGGATTGATCCAGCTCACTCCGCTGCCGAATTCAAGGTTAAGCACATGATGATCGCCAACGTGAAAGGGCACTTCCCCAAAGTCACGGGAACGTTGATTCTGGACGAATCTGACCTGACAAAGTCGAAGATTGACGCCACCATCGATGCGGCCTCAATCGAGACCCGTGACGCTCAGCGCGATACGCACCTGAAAAGCGCCGACTTTCTGCATGTTGAAAAGTTCCCGACCATGGCGTTCACATCGAAGCGCATCAGCCTTGTGCGGGATGGAGAATTAACGGTGGAGGGTGACTTGAGCATCCACGGAGTGACACGCAACGTGGTCTTCAACGTTGAAGGACCGACTCCGCCTGCCAAAGATCCATGGGGTAACACCCGGGTTGCAGTTTCAGCCACCACAAAGATCAACCGCAAAGATTACGGCCTCACGTGGAACGCCACGCTTGAAACCGGTGGCATACTAGTCGGCGACGAGGTGACGATCACGCTCGATGTCGAATTCCTGAAGAGTTAATGAATCCAGCGGCGCACGCCTGTTGCAAAAACTGTCATGCGGCTCAGAGAGGAAGAAAAAATATTTATGTCACTTCGCCCGGTAAAGCAGATTATTCAACCGAAACCTACGATCGAAGGCGCGGGTGTTAAGCTGCAACGCGCCTTCGGCTTCGGCAAGACGAAGGATTTCGATCCCTTCCTTTTGCTCGATGATTTTCGCAACGAGAACCCCAACGATTATCTGGCGGGATTTCCCTGGCATCCGCACCGCGGCATCGAGACCATCACCTATGTGCTTGCCGGATCGGTCGAACACGGCGACAGTCTGGGGAACAAGGGAAAAATGAGCGCCGGGGATGTGCAGTGGATGACGGCCGGCAGTGGCATCCTGCACCAGGAAATGCCAAAGGGCGACAGCCGTGGACGAATGCACGGCTTTCAGTTATGGGCGAACCTGCCTGCCTCGATGAAAATGACCGACCCGCGCTATCAGGACATACCGTCGAATGCGATTCCTGAAATTACCGATGACGATGGCACTCGCGTACGGGTCATCTGCGGAGACTTCTGGGGCAAGCGTGGTCCAGTGGAAGGAGTTGCCGCCGATCCCAGTTATGTGGATGTGTCGGTTCCGCCCGGCCAACGAAAACGCCTCAAAGTCGAGACCACGCGCAATGCCTTTGCCTACGTTTTCGCGGGCTCGGGCAGCTTCCGCGACGCCTCGGATCCGCGAGCAGTTCTGACCGAGCAGGCCGCAGATCCCAAGGCCGCGGCTAAATACGACGCTGTCAATCACTCCCTGGTGCTCTTTGACCGAGGAGACGAGTTGACGGTGCAAGCCGGACCGGAGGGAATTCGATTCCTGCTTGTATCCGGTAAACCGATCGAGGAGCCGGTAGCCTGGTACGGGCCGATCGTGATGAACACCCAGGAGCAACTGCGCCAGGCGATGTCTGAACTAAACGACGGTACATTCATCAAACACCGCTAAGTCCAAACAATCGATCAAGCCTCAAAAAGTTGAAGCGATCCCAAGTGTCATGACACTTAGGATCGTCTCATTTCATCGAGTGCATTGGCCGCATATGGTGCGCCTAGCGACGCTTCCCCATGGCCCTCCCTTTGGGGCCGGTGCTAAGGTCGGGAACTTCTTCACCGAGGGCAGTCGCTAAATCGATTTGATGATCCTGCTCTTGCATCAGGATCTGGCGAATCTGTTCCGCCAGCGCGTATTCTCCAAGCGCCTCACACTGCCGCACACGATCACGATAATTACGAATGGTTTCGTTTTCATTATCGAGGTCGTACCGGAGCATGTCTTTGGGATTTTTTGATGTGCGCACCGGCTTGGGGGTGACGACTGGCATTTTGCCCAGATAGTCGATTTGCCGCGAGAGAATCAGAGCATGATCGAGTTCCTGCTTGGCGTGAATTTCAAGCTGGGCGGCGATGTCCATGTATTGTGCACCACTGAGCACTTGCGAATAGACAACGTAGGCGATGATGGCTTGATATTCCCGGGAAAGATCTTCGTTCAGCAGTTCCGCCAGGCGATCACGGGAAACTTCGTTCTCTTTTGCGGGGGATTTCGATTCGTCCATTTGATTTCTCCTTTGAATTGAACGCCAGACTATATTAGTGCGAAAGCGATTAAATGCCTACCCTTGCAAATTTTTCTAGCGATTGTCACGAAATCTCCTTGCGCGATTTGCTTTTGTAGCGCCGGCAGATGAGGATATCAATGAATGATCGTGAACTTCGCGGAGCGGGCGCATAATCACAACTGGGAACTTGATCCAGTTACGCGATCCCTGCTCGATACCGATTTCTACAAGCTGCTGATGCTTCAGTTTATCTGGAAGCATTTTCCGAAGACGCGGGTTTCGTTCTCGCTTTTCAACCGCTCCGGCGCTCCCGTAGATACGTTCGAGAAAGAAGAGCTCGTCGCGCAACTGGATCATGCCCGCAACGTCCGATTTCGAAAATCTGAACTGGTGTGGCTGGCTGGCAATACTTTTTATGGCCGGCGCGGAATCTTTGAGCCTGCCTTCCTGGAATGGCTGGAACGCGATTTCCGATTGTCGGACTACGAGCTCTCAGTCAATCAAGGCCGCTTTCACCTGTCGTTCGACGGCCTCTGGACCGATACCACGATGTGGGAACTGTATTCGCTTTCCATCATCAATGAATTGCGAACCAGAGCGAATCTGAAGAGATTAAGCGAGTTCGGCTTGGACATACTCTATGCCAGGGCGAAGACCAAGCTCTGGAGCAAGATCGAGGGATTGCGCGGCGTTCCTCATCTCAGCGTTGCAGACTTCGGCACGCGGCGCCGGCACAGTTTTCTCTGGCAGGAATATGTTGTCGAAGCCATGGCGTCGAACCTCGGAAGCGGCTTCATCGGCACTTCCAATGCCTTCCTCGCGCACAAGCATGACCTGGAGGCAATCGGAACTAACGCGCACGAGATACCTATGGTCTTGGCTGCGCTATCTCCCGATGATGAGGCACTTAAGGCTTCTCAATACCGGGTGCTTGAAATGTGGCAAAGCACTTACGATGGCGCGCTTCGCATTATGTTGCCTGACACATTTGGCACGACGCAATTTCTAGAAGGTGCGCCCGACTGGGCTGCCGACTGGACGGGGCAACGCATCGACAGCAAGGATCCCTATATTGCCGGGGATGAATATATCGAATGGCTGAGAGCGCGCAGACGAGATCCACGGGAGAAATTGATCATCGCCTCCGATGCTCTCGACGTTGATAACATACTTGGCCTGCATGCTTATTTTGGTGGAACCCTGGCTCGCGGGATTACGGCTCATGATTTTCGCAGTGCTGCCGATTTCGATGACAGGAGAAGGTGGACTCCTGGCCCTCGCATTCGCTTCAGCGCAGGCTGGGGCACGCTGCTGACCAACGATTTTCGCGGCTGCGATCCCAGCGGTGAGACTGGCCTTGATCCGATCAGCCTGATCAGCAAAGTGTCGAGCGTCGACGGCCGGTCGGCGGTGAAACTCTCCGATAATTTCGCGAAAGCTCTCGGCCCAGAAGCCGAAATTGAACGCTACCGCCGGGTTTTCGGCACCGTGGGCGTCAGTAACACTCCGGTGATTACGTAACCTACTGACAACAAGACATTTAGCGGATGATGCAGACGCTCCCCTTTTCGTGCCACGATATGGCACGCTAGAGCCATATACGGCGGCCTCGTCACGAGATAGTCTTGTTTTCGAGCAGCACTTGGGGGAGGGCTGATCAACATACGTCCCAAGACTCGAAACTGAGTCTGGGGCGTTTTGTTTTGTGCGGCAAAGAGGGCTGGTCTGAAAAGCTACAGCCTCCGTGCTTAGCTGATTGCGTAATTGTCGCCCACGGCTACACTCCGTCTCACAAATCGACCGCCAATCATCTCTCAATCATTTCAAGAGTCCGGCTGGCTCAATCTCGCCTTGTATAATCACTCTCCTGCCTATGCGAGCTTTGCGTTCCATGTGCATGCTTTCTGCATTAATGGGATTGCCACCCACCGTGGTGTTTGCACAGAATGCGCCGGCCAAGTCGTCGTCCAAGCTACCATTGCAGAAGGTCCAGGAATCGCCCCAGCAGCTGCCCATCCCGCAATTTGAAAATATCGCGCCAAAGGCCGGCCTTACCGTCGCGCACATTTCCTCACCCGACAAGAAATACATAGTCGAATCCATGAGCGGCGGAGTAGGGCTTATCGACTGCGACAACGATGGCAAACTGGACATCATCACGGTCAACGGCTCCACGGTGCAGCGATACCGTCAGGGCGGCGACCTGATGATCACGCTCTATCATCAGGACACGAATTCCAGCATCGATCACAGCAGCGACGACCCAAAGTTCACGGATATTACCAAAGCCGCAGGCCTTACTCACAAAGGTTGGGGAATGGGGGTGGCTGTGGCGGATTATGACAATGATGGTCTGCAGGATATTTACGTTACTGGGTACGGCGGCAACGCGCTCTATCACAATTTAGGCAACTGCAAGTTCGAGGATGTGACCGAGAAGGCTGGCGTAGCCGCGGGCGGATTCAGCACAGGAGCGGCCTGGGCGGATTACGATCGCGACGGCAAGGTCGATCTTTTTGTCTCGCGTTACGTTCACGTTGATATCGACAAATTGCCTGAGTTCGGAAACGATCCGCGGTTCTGCCGTTTCAAGGGAGTGCTTGTCCAGTGCGGTCCGTGGGGGATGCCGGGCGAAACGGACTTGCTCTTTCATAACAAAGGGGACGGCACGTTTGAGGAGGTTGCGAAGAAGGCGGGAGTGGACGATCCGCACCATTACTACGGCCTGGGGGCGACCTGGGGTGATTACGATAACGACGGCTGGCCCGATCTCTATGTGGCGAACGATGCCGGCCCGAATTTTCTGTATCGCAATAAACATGACGGGACCTTCGAAGACGTTGGCTTGCTCGCAGGGGTTGCACTCAACGGCGATGGCATGGAACAAGGTTCGATGGGAGTGGACTGGGGCGATTATCTTCACGAAGGCCGCTTGTCGATGATTGTCACCAACTTTGTGGAGCAGGGCTCGACTCTGTATCACAACCTCGACAAGGAAAATTTCGCTGATGTCAGTGTGCGCGCCGGGCTCATGAAGCGGACCTACCCGTTCGTCAGTTGGGGTACAGCCTTCTTCGACATGGATAACGATGGCTGGCTCGATTTGTTTATCGCCAATGGTCACGTCTACCCGCAGGTAGATACAATTCCCGGCGGCACTCCCTATCGGCAGCCCATGTTATTGTTCCGAAACCTTCGGGACGGGACCTTTGAAGATGTTTCCGAAGCGCTGGCGCACATGCCTCTGCAATCGCGGCGGGGCGCGGCTTTTGGCGACATCAACAACGACGGAAATATCGACATAGTTGTACTCAATGTCGGCGAACCACCATCTTTGCTGCTGAACAGAAACCATAACGCGAATCATCGCGTCCTTTTCAAATTGGTGGGGACTAAAAGCAACAAGGCCGCTATGGGGGCTCGCGTTACCGTAAAGGCTGGTACGCTGGTGCAGTTCAGCGAAGTGCGCGGCGGGGCTAGCTATCTTTCTCAGAACGATTTGCGCTTGCACTTCGGCTTGGCGGCAAACGAGAAGATGAGCGAAGTCACTATTCGCTGGCCGAATGGCGAAAGCGAAGTTTTGCGCGACGTTCCGGCAGATTTTATTTATACGGTAGTTGAGGGCGCGGGAATTCAACAGAAACTCGCGCTTCCGGCTTTGCCGCACTGAACGCATAACCGCGAAGGAGTGAAAATGAAGCCGAACAGCTATCTGGTGAAGAGCACCGTGGTGGCCGCACTCGGAGGGTTGCTGTTCGGTTTCGACACCGCGGTGATCTCCGGCACCACCAGCAATCTCACGCAGGTATACCGCCTTACGCCGCACCTGTTGGGCATTACTGTTTCCGCTGCTCTCATTGGCACCATCCTCGGCGCGATGTTCGCCGGAATCCCGGGCGACAAATATGGACGCCGCGACAGCCTGCGAGTGATGGCTGTGCTCTACATTGTTTCCGCGCTCGGATGCGCTTTCGCGTGGAACTGGCCGGCGCTGGTCGCGTTCCGCTTTATCGGAGGCCTTGGCATTGGAGGCTCCTCCGTACTCGGCCCCATGTATATCGCGGAAATCGCTCCCGCCGCCTGGCGCGGACGCCTGGTTGGAGTGTTTCAGTTCAATGTCGTCTCAGGCATTCTGCTGGCGTATCTTTCGAACTTTCTCGTAGGAACCCAGCATTTAACGGTCGACGCGGAGTGGCGGTGGAAGCTGGGAGTCGCCGCATTTCCTGCCGCAATATTTTGCTTTCTGCTGTTCAGCATCCCGCGCAGTCCCCGGTGGCTGGTGAAAAAAGCGCGGGTTGGCGAGGCCCGCGAGATTCTGCGCCTTACCGGAGATCAGAACTATGAACGCGACTTGCAGGAGATCGTCGAATCCATCGATGCCGAGCACGGCCACGCGGATGAGCCGCTGTTCTCTAGGAAATACGCCTTTCCGATTTTTCTCGCCATTACCATCGGCATGTTTAACCAGCTTTCGGGCATCAATGCAATTCTCTACTACCTGAACGACATTTTTGCTTTCGCCGGTTTCAGTAAAGTCTCGGGCGATTTACAAGCGGTCGTGGTAGGCCTGACCAATCTAATATTCACGATGATCGCTATGTCGATCATCGACAAAGTTGGCCGGCGCAAATTGCTTCTCATCGGCGCAGTTGGAACTGCCGTGTGTTTAGGCGGTGTCGCCGCAATCTTTTCGACTGATAAGCATCACGAGTTACTCGTGTGGCTACTGGTAGGTTTCATCGCCAGCTTCGCTTTCTCGCAAGGATCGGTGATCTGGGTTTACATCAGCGAAGTGTTTCCTAACCGCGTGCGTGCCAAAGGACAAAGCCTGGGCAGCTTGTCGCACTGGCTGATGAATGCTGCGATTTCATTCGCCTTCCCCACTCTTGCAGCGTGGTCCAAGTCCATTCCATTCATGTTTTTCTCCGCCATGATGGTGTTGCAATTCTTCGTGGTGCTCTTTATTTATCCCGAAACCAAGGGCGTGACCCTCGAAGAGATGCAGAAGAAGCTGCACGTTTAGGAGAGCCTTTCAACCGCATTTTCGAGCTGCAGGGTTTTGCGAACTGACAGTCTGGACAATCTGGGGCGTGCGGTTATTCTTTCGTAAGCGGATAGGCTTTTTCCCGCCAGTCGCGAATTCCGCCATCCATGGAGATCACATTTTTGTAACCCATCTTCTGCAGATTATCGGCGGCCAGCGCGGAGCGGAATCCGCCGCCGCAGTAAAGAACCAGTTCCGCATTCAGATCGGGTACGCGCGCCTCAATGTCGCGCTCAATCGTTCCTTTGCCCAAGTGAATCGCGCCTGGAAGATGGTCCTTTGCGAATTCGCTTTCTTCACGTGTATCCACGAGAATAAACTTCTCGCCGCGATCCATCTTTTTCTTCACGGCCTCCACGTTAGTTTCGCGCACTCGCGTTTTGGCGTCGT
Source organism: uncultured Acidobacteriota bacterium (assembly GCA_963756015.1). Lineage (GTDB taxonomy): Bacteria > Acidobacteriota > Terriglobia > Terriglobales > Acidobacteriaceae > Sulfotelmatobacter. Next base: position 2,107,467 of record CAVWMB010000006.1, on the reverse strand, counting down.
TCACAATCTGCAGGAATCGGGGAGAATGGTGCGGGGCCATGAAAAACTCCTTTGAGTCGATGGCAACATCCTAGCAAGTACCGTTAGATTCTGCATGTGAGTCAGTATCGGCAGCCTTAAACCGCCAATCGTCAATTAGCATGGACGGGTGAAAGCGAATCAGAGTGCCCGAAGGTTTGGCTTGGCGCGCGTGTTGTCGAAGCTTGGTTACTGCTCGCGCACGCGTGCGGCAGAATTGATTCGGTCTGGACGCGTGAGCTTGAAAGGCCGGATCAAACTCGATCCCGAGACGCCGGTTTCTGGTGACCAAACTCAGATTGAAGTCGATGGGGTAGCAGTCAAGAGGCAAGAAAAAATTTATCTCATCCTGAATAAGCCTCGAGGTGTGGTAACAACGGCATCAGACGACAGAGGCCGAAAAACGGTATATGCCTTAATGAACGATCTCTCAGCTGGAAGTGCGCCGCAAAAACTCCAGACGTGGGTAGCTCCTATTGGCCGCCTGGATAAGCCCAGTGAAGGCTTGCTGCTTTTCACGAACGATTCCGAGTGGGCCGCGCGCATAGCCGCGCCAGAAACGCATTTGGACAAGACATATCACGTGCAAGTTGGGGCAATAGCCGATGAGCGGTTTATCCAAAGTCTTCATCGAGGTGTAAAAGTTTCGGACGGAGAAATCTTGCGAGTCAAGCATGCTCGCCGCCTGCGGTCAGGGCAGAAGAATTGCTGGCTCGAAATCGTATTGGATGAGGGCAAGAATCGTCAGATCCGCCGCACGATAGCTGGTCTCGGCGTCGAAGTCTTGCGCCTGGTGCGAGTGAGCATTGGACCGCTGCAGTTGGGCGATCTGGCGAAAGGCGAACACCGCGTGCTCACTGGCGGTGAGAAGCGAATGCTCGATCGCGCGATGCGGGAGAAAAGGTTATGAACGAATTAACCTTTCTGCCTGCAGTAGTGATGGCGGAACAGATTCGGAGAAAAGAAATCTCCCCGGTCGAACTTGTGGACGCTCATTTGAGACAGATCGAAAGAGTGAACATCAAACTGAACGCTTTTGTACAGGTTGACGAAAGCCGCGTCCGACAGAGCGCCCGCGACGCGGAAGACGCGGTCATGCACCAAAAACGGATCGGCCCTCTGCACGGTGTTCCTGTCAGCATAAAAAGTTCAATCAATATAGCGGGAATGCGCTGCGAGTCGGGGACCTTGCTCCGCAGGGGATTGATAGCGCAAGAAGACGCGCCCCTGGTGACACGCCTGAAGAATGCCGGAGCAATCATCCTTGGCGTAACCAATACGCCCGAACTTCTAATGGCGTGGGAAACTGACAATCTGCTCTATGGCCGCACCAACAATCCTTGGGACCTCTCACGCACTCCCGGCGGTTCCAGCGGCGGCGAGGCGGCCGCAATTGCCGCGGGAATGTCCGCAGGCGGCGTAGGCAGCGATGGAGGGGGATCAATTCGCGTTCCCGCTCATTTTAGCGGCATCTGCGGTCTGAAGCCCACGCCAGGACGGATCCCGGCGACTGGTCACTACCCAGTATCAGCCGGGCCGTTTGCTTTAGTCGGCGTTGTCGGTCCGATGGCGCGCACAGTTGCCGACCTGAAAGTTCTTTTCGAGACGATGCAGGGCCCCGATATTGGCGACACGTGCGCGGCTCCCGTGCCGTTGCGCGAGCCAAGCCGTGATGAAATCAGAAAACTGACAGTTGGCTATTTCGAGGATGATGGCCGAACTCCGGTGACGCAAGAAACTCGCGCCGCAATTCGCATTGCTGTGGACGCCTTGCGCGATGCGGGATTTCAAGTGGAGCACTTTCGGCCGGAAGGCCTCGAAGAAGCACGCCAACTCTGGCATCAATATTTCGTCGGTGCGGGCGGAATGCTTCTTCGGCCAATGTTCGACGGTCGCGAATCCGATCTCAGTCCTCTGCTAAAACAATTTCTCGAGTGGTCCGCGGCTGAGCCTGCGTTCACACCTGAAATTCTGCTTAAGGCCTGGATCCAGCGTGATACTCTACGCGCTCATTTCTTTCGGCAGATGGAGCGCTATCCGATTTTGTTGTGTCCCGCGGCCGCAATTCCTGCCTTCCGGCACGGTGAGAGAAGTTGGCTGGTTGACGGCAAAACCGTGGCGTATCTCGATGCCTGGAGCTATACAGAATTCTTCAATTTGCTGGGCAATCCTGCAGTGGTAGTGCCGGTGAACCAGTCGCCGGAAGGCTTGCCCATCGGAGTGCAGATTGTAGCGAGGCCATGGGATGAAGAGCAGGCGCTATGCGTTGCAGCCATGCTCGAAGAGCGATGCGGAGACTGGAGAATTCCGCCGCTGGTGTGAGGCTTTGGACACAAGGTTAGTATTTTTAGGTTATTCCCTCCAGATCGTAATGCAAGTAGGTTGGTTCGCACGATTTCATTGGGGGCTCCGAAGTTGGCGCTGAAGCGCCCGCATCCATTTCCATGCGAGAGAATTCACGATCCACACGGCTAGCCAAACGCATTTTGTTCTGGCTGATCCCGTTCCTCGCGATCTCGGCCGGGTATTTATATGCATTTCCGCAGCCGACAATTTTCTATGCGGGAGTGGTGCTGCTGCACGCGCTAGGCGGCGTGATCGCGGCCATTCTGCTGGTGCCTTTCCTGCTGCGTTTGCTGCGAGAGGGAAGTTTTCTTGCGCGAGCGGGCTGGCTGCTTTTTGCCGCAGGTGCAGTTCTCGGAATCATTCTGATTAAGACCGGCACTCCGCGAGCAGAGTGGAACTGGCTTTACGTCCACATCGTGGTTTCACTCGTCGGTGTCGGATTTCTGATAGCCGATAAGCTCGGGCAGCGCGGCTGGTTGGTATCGAACCCGTCTGCCGCCTTCGTCCGAACAGCAATCTGCCTGGTCGCGATCGGCGGAATCGGTTACGCAGCGCAATACTTTCGCGAGAGTTGGCAGACACGAGCCCGCATTCAAAATCCGACCATGCCGCCCGACAGCATGAATGGGGAAGGAGACGGCCCTGAGGGCGCATTTTTCCCGAGCTCCGCGCAGGTTTATGGAAAACAGAAAATTCCCAGCAAGTTTTTTATGGAGTCGGATTCCTGCAAACGCTGTCACGAAGATATCTACAACCAGTGGTTCAGCTCGGCGCATCATTTTTCTTCGTTCAACAATCAGTGGTACAGCAAGTCCATCGAGTACATGCAGGATACGGTCGGGACGAAGCCCTCGAAGTGGTGCGGAGGATGCCATGATCCGGCAGTGTTGTACAGCGGCCTCATGGATACCCCGATCAAACAGATTGTGCACCGACCGGAATCGCAGGCCGGCCTGGGCTGCATGATGTGCCACTCGATCGCCAAGGTGAAGAGCACGATGGGACAGGCGGACTTTTACCTGGAATATCCCAAATTGCACGAACTGGCCGCCAGCAAGAATCCGATCGTGCGCTCGGTGCACGATTTTCTCATCGAACTGAATCCCGAACCTCACCGCCGCGTATTTCTTAAGCCGTTCATGCGGACGCAAACGCCGGAGTTCTGCTCGGCCTGTCACAAGGTGCATCAAGATGTGCCGGTTGATAACTATCGCTGGGTTCGCGGTTTCAATGAATACGACAACTGGCAGGCCAGTGGAGTGTCCGGGCAAGGGGCGCGTTCTTTTTACTATCCGCCGAAGCCGCAGCAGTGTGCCGACTGCCACATGCCCGCCGAAGCCTCGCACGATGCCGGCAACGTTAACGGGTTCGTGCATTCGCACCGCTTCCCGGGTGCGAACACTGCCGTGCCAACGGCGAATGAAGATGTTTCACAGTTGAAGCTGATCGAGAGATTTCTGAAGAGTGGCGCCCTCACGGTGGATATCTTTGCCTTGTCGCCGGCACAGGCTCCGCTGAAGTCCGGCGCGACAAATCAGTCGGACTTGGCGACAACGTTCGCGGTAGGCGAAGAAGCGGAAACCAAAATAACTCCGGAAACAGCCGCTGAAGTTGCACCGGTCACTGCTCCACTGAACGAGGTACGGCCTCCGTTGCGCCGGGGAGAGAGCGTGCGTGTGGATGTGGTGGTGCGAACCAAAACGGTTGGCCACTTTTTCCCCGGAGGTACCGTGGACGCGTACGATACGTGGCTGGAACTTAAGGGGACTGACGAGAAAGGTCAGACCATCTTCTGGAGCGGCATGGTTGAGGATGGCGGCAAGGGTCCGGTCGAAAAAGGTGCGCACTTCTACCGCTCGCTGCAGATTGACGCCCACGGCAATCCCATCAACAAGCGCAACACCTGGGCCACGCGCGCAACCGTATACGTGCGGTTGATTCCTCCGGGCGCCGCCGACACGGTGCATTACCGCATGTTCATTCCGGAAAATGCCGGCAACCGGATCACGTTGCATGCGCGCCTGTGCTACCGCAAATTCTCCTGGTGGAACACGCAGTTTGCCTTCGTGGGCGAGCCCGATGAAAAATCAGGACATGGAGTTGCAGCCGGATTTGATGATCGGCCGATTCTGTTCACCAAGTCGCTTCAGGGAGTCTCCGCCAAAGAAGAAAAAATCCCCGATGTTCCCATTGTCACGGTCGCAGAAGATGAAGTGACTCTGCCCGTCGTTGCGCATAACTCAATTGCTGAGCAACCAAAGACAATCGTGCGTAAGGCGGAATGGCAGCGCTGGAACGATTACGGAATCGGCCTATTTTTGCAGGGCGATCTGAAAGGCGCCGCCGCGGCGTTCCAGAAAGTGACCGAAGCCGATCCCAATAACCCTGACGGCTGGGTCAATATTGGTCGCTGTGCCGTGCAGGAAGGCGATATGGAGCGCGCCCGCATTGTGCTCGAGAAAGCGCTGGCGTTGTCTCCGACTCTGGCCCGGGCCAACTACTTTTATGCGCGCGTCCTGCGATCAGATGGCAACTATGATGGTGCAGCTGCCCGCCTGCAACTCGTTCTCAAGCAGTATCCCCGCGACCGGGTTGCGCTCAACGATCTGGGACGAATCTTTTTTCTGCAGCGCAAATATTCTGCCGCCGTTGCCATGCTGCAATCGGTTCTGGCAATCGACCCGGAAGACCTGCAGGCGCACTATAGCTTAATGCTGTGCTACAGCGGACTGGGCAATGAAAAACTTGCGAAGGAGCACGAGGCCCGCTATATGCGGTTCAAGGCGGACGAGTCGTCGCAGGCGATTACAGGACCGTACCGCCGGTTGCATCCTGAAGACAACAACGAGAGGCAAGCGATTCACGAGCACGTGTCGGTGCCTTTGCCCGAGCTAAGTCCCAAACGAGTAACGGAGAGCGCCTCGGTTGCGGCGGCAGGGCCTCGATAAATGAGCATGCCAAAGCCACGACTCATATGGCACCGAACCACCGCGGAAAAGATGCGACCTTCAGGGATTGATCATCATAGTATCGACTCCCTCGAACTGATGCGAAGGGTCTCTCTGTGTTTAATGGTTTTGTGTCTGGCAATCAGCTGCCGCGCGCAGCAGGTCCACTTCCGGGACATTACGGCGCAGGCCGGCATTCGTTTCGTGCACAACAACGGTGCCTTCGGAAAAAAGTGGCTGCCAGAAACCATGGGTCCGGGCTGCGCTTTCATCGATTATGACAATGATGGCTACCCGGACATTCTCCTGGTCAACGGGGAGGATTGGCCTGGGCACGCTCACGCCGGGGTAACGACTCCAAAGCTGTACCACAATAACCGGGATGGAACTTTTACCGATGTGACGCGCAAGGCGGGGCTGGCCGTTCCCATGTTCGGGCTTGGAGTTGCGGTCGGCGACTACGACAATGATGGCTTCGACGATCTGTTCATTACAGCGCTAGGACAAAGCCATCTTTTTCGTAACAATGGCAACGGCACCTTCACCGACGTGACGAGAGCCGCCGGCCTGTGGGGCCCCAGCGAATTTTCCACCAGCGCCGCATGGGTGGACTACGATCGCGACGGCAAACTCGATCTTGTGGTCGCAAATTATGTGCACTGGTCGGAGCAGACCGACCTCTACTGCACACTCGACGGCGCGCACAAATCTTATTGCACGCCCGAATCGTACAAAGGCACAGCCGTCCGCCTGTGGCACAATCTTGGTGGCGGAAAGTTTGAAGACGCAACCCAAAAAGCCGGACTGGGCGATCCCACTTCGAAGAGCCTTGGCGTCACCATCCTCGATTACAACGGCGATGGCTGGCCGGACATTCTGATTGCCAACGACACCCAGCCCAATAAGCTCTACCTCAACAAAAAGAATGGATCTTTCGAGGAAAGCGGAGTGCCCGCTGGAATCGGTTTCAGCGAAGATGGCGTGGCCCGGGCGGGCATGGGCGTCGATGCCGCGGACTATGATCGCAGCGGACGTCCCAGCGTCATCATCAGCAACTTCGCCAACCAGATGGTTTCGCTCTATCACAACGAGGGCAACGGTCTTTTTGTGGACGAAGCTCCGCAATCCGAAGTGGGCCGGGCCACACTCGTCACGCTCGGATTCGGCTGCTTCTTTTTCGATTACGACAACGATGGCTGGCCTGACATTTTTGTCGCTGACGGGCACATCGAGGATCAGATCGAACGCGTGCAGAAGCGCGTCAGCTTCGCCGAGCCCTCCCATCTATTCCGCAATCTCGGCGGAGGAAAGTTCGAGGAAGTGACGGCCCTCATGGGCGAGGCGTTTGCCGCGCCGAGAGTGGCGAGGGGCGCGGCTTACGCCGATATCGACAATGACGGCTTTCTCGATGTTCTTGTGACCACCAATGCCGGTCCAGCTTTTTTATTCCACAATGAAGGCGGGACCAATCACAGTTTGCGGCTAAAGCTCGTGGGAACAAAATCGAATCGTGACGGTATCGGTGCGGTGGTTCGTGTAGCCTCGGGCAGTGGTAAAGACAAACAGTGGAAGATGCTGCGCTCGGGCTCGAGTTATCTCTCGCAGAGCGAATTGGTACTCACTTTTGGCCTGGGTGTACAAACCAAGGCGGATGCGGTTGAGATTGAATGGCCCAGCGGCCAAGTGGATAAATTATCGAACATCAGCGCCGGACAGACGGTTACGGTGCAGGAAGGCAAAGGCATTGTGGCGGCACGGATCTACGGTCCGCCATCGAAGCCGATGAAGTAGCGCTGAAATTCGAGTAGCGAATCCTGTGCGCGGTTTGTCCCCACTGTGGTTAAATCTGTTCAGATGATCCCCCGAATTCCACTTGCACTTTCCGGCATAGTGCTGGCCGCATTCGGCTTGTTCACGACCGCACCGCAGGCCCAGCCGAAGGTAAATGCTGCCGAGGCTGCTCGTTTCAACAATCTCGGCGCCGCTTACATGAACCAGCAGCTTTTCGAGAAGGGGCTCAAGTCCTTTGAGCGAGCGGCGGAACTCGACCCAAAGTTGACCATGGCACGCTTGAATCAGGGCATCGCATACTTGAATCTCCAGAAGATCGACGACGCCAAGACCGCGCTTGATGCCGCCCTTAAACAGGATCCTGGAATTCCGAACGCGTGGTACAACCTGGGCTTGCTGGCCAAAAACACTGGCGACGCGCAGAGTGCGATTGATGCGTTTCGTCATGTTGTCGACATTGACGGTACCGATGCCGACACCTGGTACTTTCTGGGAGCGTCGTATGTGCAGGCCAAACAGTTCGCGCAAGCGATTGATGCTTTCCAGCACGCACTTAAACTCAACCCACTGCACGCCTCCGCCGAGTTCGGACTGTCACGCGCGTATCAACAATCGGGGGATATCGAAGACGCCCGCCAGCACTTGAAAAAATTCCTGTACGTCACGCAGAACAAACTCGGCGCGCCCATCAGCCTTGCCTACGGCGAGCAGGGGAAATACTCCCGCGCGGTTGAATCGCCGTCGGCGGTTTTGAAAGCTCCGGCGCAGATCAAGGTGCGGTTTGTGGATGTGACCAAGGAAGCCGGACTTGTGTCGAACACCGCAAGGTTAACACTCGGCGGACCATGGGAGACGTTTGGACAAGGTGCTTGTTTCTTGGATTATGACGGAGATGGCAAAATCGATCTCTTTGTCGCTGATAACGGTCCGCGGGACGGGATGGCCCTGTACCACAACCTCGGTAACGGCAAGTTCGAGGATGTCACGAAAAAAGCCGGGCTCGATCCCACTCTGCGCGCTGTTTCCTGCACCGCTGGTGACTACGACAACGACGGGGCAACCGATCTTGCGGTGAGTACAGGAGCGCATGTGATGCTTCTACACAATCAGAGGGATGGAACGTTCAAAGATGTCACCGGGTCAGCAGGTATAACAAGTGATGGTTCCAACTTGGGTCTGACATTCATCGATTACGACCACGATGGTGACCTTGATCTGTTCGTAAACCACTCTCGAACGGAACGAGTAAAGAGCCTCTCTGGTTACAGTCTGGAGACTTCTAATTTGATGTGGCGGAACAACGGAAATGGCACGTTTACGAACGTTACCGATTCGCTGGGTGTCTCCGGTGAAGGCGACGGCTCGGCTCAGACTACCGGGGCCATCGGTACGGACTACAACAATGACCGAGCCACGGATTTGTTAGTCGATTGGGGGAACTACCCGAGTATCTATGAAAATCCGCGAGAGGGTAAGTTTCATGAGCGAGACGACCTAACCTCCGGCATGGGTCCGCAAACGAGTGCTCTGGCCGTGCTGGACTTTGACCATGACGGTTGGATGGATCTCGCGTTTACAAACTTCAACGCGCTATATGCGGGAGGCGTAACCCTCTGGCGCAATAACCACGCCAAAGCATTTGAAAAAATTTCTTTGCCGAAAACCAATTGGGTCCGCGCCTACGGCGTTGCCGCCGTCGATTACGACAACGACGGCTGGGTCGATCTGGTCGCCGTCGGCGAAACGAAAGAAGGCAAGGGCGAAGTGCGGCTGTTCCGCAATCTCGGCGCGGATGGGTTCAAGGACGTCACCTCCGACGTTGGTCTCGACAAGATTCAACTCAAAGAGCCGCGCGCCATCATTACCGGCGATTTCGACGGCGACGGAGCGACCGATCTGCTGATCACGCAGAATCATGGCCCCGCCGTGCTGCTGCGCAATGAGGGCGGCAATCAGAATCACTGGTTGCGTCTTTCGCTTAAGGGACTGAACGATAACAAGTCTGCAATCGGGACCAAGGTCGAAGTGTTTGCCGGCGGCAACCGCCAGAAGTTTGAGATTGCGGGTTCGAACGGATACCTGGGACAGAATTCTACCGACATCGTAGTCGGGCTGGGCGACGCGAAAGAAGCGGACATCGTTCGCATGTTGTGGCCTACGGGCGTGTTGCAGGATGAAATCAGTGTCGCTGGTGACAGGCAACAGAATTTTCTCGAGATCGATCGCCGCGGCAGCTCCTGCCCTACTTTGTTTGTCTGGGACGGCGAGCGCTACGAACTGGTCGCGGACATGCTGGGCGCGGGCGTGGTTGGACACTGGGTTGGGCCGGGGCAGCGCGATATTCCACGCCCCGTCGAGTACATCAAGATTGATCGCAAGACGATTCGGGAAAAGGACGGCAAGCTGAGTTTCCGCTTCATGGAACCGCTGGAGGAGGCCGTCTACCTCGATCAGGTGCGTCTGTTAGCGATCGATCATCCCGCGGACGTCGATGTTTATCCGAATGAGTATTTCGCTTCGAACCCGCCGTATCCCGACTTCAAGGTTGTAGTGAGTCACGACGCGCGCTTGCCGGCGGGCGCTTGGGATGAGCATGGGCGCAATCTGTTGCCTGATCTGCTGGCTCATCGCTACTTTGGCGATTTCGAGTTGACGAAATTTCAGGGTTTCGCCAAGCCGCACAGTTTAGTTCTCGATCTCGGCGAGGCGTACCGGGGTGGTCCCTTGTGGCTTCTGATGCACGGCGAAGTTGAATATTTCTCCGCGAACAGCATGTATGCGGCGTCGCAAGCCGGCGTGCGGGCGATTTCGCCTTATGTCGAGGCACTGGGTGCGAATGGTGAGTGGACTCGCGTTATCGATGATATGGGGTTCCCCGCGGGCGGCCCGCGCACCATGACTGCCAATCTCACGGGCATGGTACCGAAAGGGACGCATAAGATTCGCATTACGACCAACCTGCAGATTTATTGGGACAGCATTTTGATCGATCGGACGCAGCAGCCCGGCGTGCGCGAGGCCATGCGCCCCGCTGGAGAAAGAGCGTTGAATCAGGATGACGCCAACCTGCGGATCATGCCGGTTCCGCTGGCCCGCGCCGATCTTGCCTTCCACGGATACCCCTTCAAAATTGAGGGCACTCCGCCAGGAAACGTGCAATACATTTACGAGAAAGCGAGCGCGACCGGACCCTACACTCGCCCGGCGGGAACCTACACGCGCTACGGAGACGTGCTGTCGCTGCTGACGGCTCTCGACGATCGATCGGTTGTGTTTGGATCTGGAGACGAAGTGCGACTCGACTTCGACCCCTCGAAATTATCTGCGCTGCCGCAGGGCTCGGTACGCGACTACTTCTTCGCTGCCAACGGCTATGAGAAAGATATGGACTTCTACGCCGCTGAAGGCGATTTCGTTGCGCCGCTGCCATTTCTCAGGATGGGGGAATATCCCTATTTACCGGGCAAGTCATTCCCGCTCGACGATGCGCACGTCAATTATCTTCTGGAATACAACACGCGGCACATGTCCGGGAATGAGCAGCGGGGTTACTCGTTCGCTTACGAGAAGTGAGTTTCTGGACAAAACGTCGGCGCCAATCTTGAGATTGAATCATTCCATTATGAAATCGTTTTAGTATTGACATTCTCGCCTTTCCCATAATTCAATAGGCGGACTCATGGAAACCACTTCGGTTGCTGCTCCATCCGCCCCGCGATTGCGCCGCGCACTCACGCTTTGGGACCTCATTCTTTATGGCGTGATCGTAATTCAACCGGTCGCGCCTATGTCGGTGTTTGGAGTGCTGAGCAATCGCGCTCACGGTCATGTGGTAACGACGATTCTGATCGCAATGGTCGCCATGTTGTTCACCGCAATCAGCTACGGGCGCATGGCTCGCGCATACCCCAGTGCAGGTTCTGCGTTCACGTATGTGGGACAGGAGATCAATCCGGCGCTGGGCTACGTCACTGGCTGGAGCATGGTGATGGATTATCTTCTTAACCCCATGATCTGCGTTATTTGGATCAGCCAGCAGGCGCACGTGTTCGCTCCAGGAATTCCTTACGGTGGCTGGGCGGTTTTTTTCGCGCTGGTATTTACCGGACTGAACGTTCAGGGGATAAAAACCTCGGCTCGAGTAAACACCGCGCTTGCGGCGGGGATGGGAGTGGTGATCGCGATTTTCTTTGTGGCAGCGGCCCGCTATATTTTCGGGCATCCGCATGACGGCGCGGGGTTTTTTACCCGGCCCTTTTATGATCCGTCCAGTTGGAATACCAAGGCGGTACTGGGTGGGACCTCGATCGCGGTCCTCACTTACATTGGCTTCGATGGAATTTCGACGCTCTCAGAAGAAGCCGAAAATCCACGGCGTAATATTCTGTTGGCTACGGTGCTGGTTTGCGTCGTGATCGGCATCCTATCGGCATTTCAGGTTTATGCCGCTCAACTGATCTGGCCGGCATCGCAACCTTTTCCAGACATGGATACGGCTTTCACCTTCGTGGCTGGGCGAGCATGGATGCCCTTGTTTGCGATCGTGGGATTCACTCTAGTGGTGGCCAACTTTGGTTCCGGCATGGGAGCGCAATTGGGCGCGGCACGCTTGCTGTACGGCATGGGCCGCAGCAATGCGTTACCCAAGAAGTTTTTTGGCGCCGTGGACGCCAAACGTCACGTCCCGCGCAACAATGTACTCTTCGTCGGCGTGCTTGCGTTGGCGGGCGCGTTTGTTCTGCCGTGGGTCGCAGCGGCTCCGTCACTATTGGCCAGGTTTATCTCACTTGGCCCCAGCGCCAATCTTGGAATCGCCTCGAGTGGATACGAGCTAGGAGCAAATCTGCTGAATTTCGGCGCTCTTATCGCTTTTATGGGCGTAAATGCGGCGGCGTTCGTTCGTTATTATCTGCACGAGCAAGAAAAGAAACTCAGCAATCTGCTGCCGCCGGTTTTTGGCTTTGCCATCTGCTTTTTTCTTTGGATAAGCCTGAGTATGCAGGCCCTGATATTTGGGGCTATCTGGATGGCCGTGGGCATTGCCGTGGGCGCATGGAAGACCAAAGGCTTCCGCAGCAACCTGGTGGACTTTGAGTTACCACCGGAAGAGAATTAAAACTTTCCACGGTTCGGAGAAAATAAACCGCTCGCCCGCGAGGAGGGCTCCGTGTTGGGTTCGATCAACATTGTGGCATTCGTTCCCACTCAAGACTCAGAGAAAGCCAGGGCATTTTACGAGGGTGTGTTAGGACTCCGTTTTGTGAAAGATGATGGATTCGCGATCACGCTAAATGCGAACGGAATTATGATACGAGTAGCGAAAGCTCCGCCGTTTACCCCTGCACCGTTCACAATACTGGGCTGGCAAGTTACCCAGATCGACAAAGTGGTGGCGGGACTTGAGGAGAAGGGAGTCACCTTCGAAAGGTTTGGATTGTTCGAACAGGACGAACTCGGAATTGGGACGGCGCCCTCGGGAGACAAAGTGGCATGGTTCAAAGATCCCGATGGAAATATTTTGTCGCTTTCACAACATGTTGACGCGGCGCAAGGTTAATGTTTCAAACCTGCGAGAAACCGCGTGGGCGAGGGCGGCCGCGCCATACTATTCGATATTCCAACCGCTGACTTCCACCCTTGCCTTCTCAGCTTCCGGTTCGCTGGCTCGGTAGGTCGCGGTCAGGGTGCGCTTCTCGCCAGGCAACAGAGAGATGTAATTATCTTCCCAAACGACAGGAAGAATTTCTGCGCCATGGATACTCTTGTCCACCATTCTTAATCTGACAAAGAACGCCAGACTCTGACTCGGATTTTCAACGGTTACTTGCGTGACCGATTCTTCCCCTTTGCGTTTCGTATCGCTCCTTACACTGAGCTTCACCTTGGGAAGTTGCGACAGCGCCGTGTAGTCGGCGAAGGAGTCAGTAGGCGTCATCCACCAGGTCGATTTCGCCCAGTCGATCGTTTCGGGCTTGGTGGAAAGCCAGTAGAAATTTGAGCCGACGAGTTTCCCAGTGGAGTCGGTCAGGCGTAACACGAGAAAGTAAACCGAGCTGAGGTCCTTCGCTTCGGGAAGCGCGAATATTTTGGCGGTGCTGTCGGCCGGAGCGTCAATTGCATCCTCATGGGAAAACTTTTCCGTCATGTCGAGGTTGTAAATCTTGGTCGTCAGTTTGAGTCCCTTGACATCTTCATATTGGCTGCTGACCACCCAGATGGAATGGTCGTCGTATCCATAGATGGGATGCAGCGCTTCCATGGCGCGTTTGGCGCCGAAGTAGCCCCCGCCCGGACGCAGGTAATAATCGTAGAGATGCCAGATCATCGAAGGCCAGGCGTTATTCAGCATCCACTGAATCACGCCAGTCGATTCATATTTATTGCGGCTATAGGCCTCGTACATGGCGCGCACGCCTTCGTAGGTCTGCATTTGCGACTTGGAGGCGAAATCTTCGGCGTCATCTGATTTTCCGTAACGGTTGGCCAGCGCGTCGCTGAAAACTTTGATGGTCTTAAATTCTCCGCCACCCGCGTGATAGTTCCAGACCTCATCGATCGGCCACAGATGATCTTTGCCCACCATCGCGCGAATGCTCTCGATCGGCGGGACGGCTGGTCCCATGCTGGTTTCGGTATTAAAGCCGTAGGCGCCCCCGCAGCCGCCGGGATTGCACTGTTTGCGATGATCCTCGCCTTGCAGCCTGTCCTGTTCCCAATAGCCGGGAGCTACATATTCATAGGGCCCGGTCATCTTGACACCGCTATCGCCAGTGACAGTCGTCGACTTGCCTGTGGCCGAAGACACGACGGGATTGGGCCAGAGAAGCTGCTTTTCGATATCGAGATACATTTGTTCCACGTCGGGCGGCGGAGGATTATCGCTGCCGTTTAGCCACATCACCAAGCTGGGATGGCTGCGCAGACGGTAAATTTGATCTCGAAGAGATTGCCTGGCGATTTCAAAATCCTCCGGCTTCCAGCGCGTCCAGCGCTCCCAAAAATCGCAACAGCACCAGCCGGCCATGACTAGAACTCCTTGCTGGTCGGCGAGATCGAAGAACTCCTGCGTCTCGAGCTTGCCTTCGAGCCGCACTGTGTTCAAGCCCATATCCCGCACGTAACGAAATTCGTCGTGCAAGCGTTGAGAGTTCTCGCGCAGCATCATGTCGGGGGTCCAGCCGCCACCACGGATAAGAATGTTCTTACCGTTGATCTGAAAAACACGCCCGCCCGAAGTATTAACCTCTGAAGTTATTTGTCGAATGCCGAATTCCGTGTGGGAATGGTCGCTGGCTGCCCCATTCACTTCTAAGGTCATGGTAAGCGGGTAGAGATTGGGTCGTCCCATCTGTGCGGGCCACCACAACCGCGGACTGGCAAGGACAAGTTGCGGATACTGCGATGGAGTGAATGTAATATCTTTGGATTCGTCCGCCGCTAGTTCGACCTGTTGCTCGAACGTAAAGGTTTCGATCTGGCCCTTCAGTAATCCATTCACAGGATGATTGGTGCCGTTTTTCACTTGAGCCGTGACCGTGAGTTCTGCGGAATCGGCAGCGGGCAGATTCAATTTCGAGACCACCGTGGGATAGCGCAGGGCCGCCGGTCCGCTGGTCGTCAGATAGACTTCGCGCCACAGGCCCATATTCTTGTCGGGAGGCGCAGGATTCCAATCAACGAAAGTAATGGCGAGATCGTTCTCCGTGGGAGCGAAGACTTGCACGGCGAGAACATTTTCAGCGCCGGGCTTGAGGGCTCGAGTGACGTTGAGTTCATAGGTGCGCCAGGCTCCGGCAATTTCGTTGGAGTCGGCAATCTGTTTTCCGTTAAGGAATACGTTGGCACGGTAGTTGATGCCCTTGAAATTCAACCAAACAGTTTTTCCGGCGTACGACCCGGGCACGGCGAAGGACTTCCGGTACCACCAGGAGACCGCATAGGGACTGTCGGGCTGCATGGCGACATTGGACAAATTTCCTCCGATCGGGTATGTCACACCAGGAAACTGGCGAAGGTTCTCGGCAAAGAATGGATCCGGCAAGCTCTTGTCCTTAACCAGCGCCGCGACCACGGTGGTGGGAACCGTGGCACTGTGCCAACCTCTCGGAATAAACCTGGTGGTGGAGATCGTTGCCCCTGGGGCTTGAACTTTGGCGGAGGACTGCAGCGTCCAGGATTCGCGGAGAGCCAATTTTTCGGGCTGTGCGTTTTGCTCGTGTGTTTTGGAAGCAGCGTCGGCAGCAAGCAGGATGTGAGTGCCGAGAAGGGAGATTACCAGCAACTGCGGAAGCAGGAGCCTGCGAGAAAATAACCGCGCTTTGGAATTCATGATCCCCCTTTGAGTGCCGGGCAGTGGAGTCCGTGTAACGATACATTCCGCAGGTTGAGCACTAAGAGGGATAACACGTCTATTCATACGTTTCAATATCTGTTTTAGGCTGCGGATCGAGAGGGTCGAAAATCTCTCGCGCCCAATTGAGAGAGATTGTCGGGAAACGGAACCCACACCCCGCTCAGCGGCAGTGGGAAACGAGCATATAGGCCTTTTATCAGGGTTCGTAGCGTTTAGTCCGAGCGGCGGTTAGTTTATAATTATGGATTCCACGGCATATTCTGGAGTGATGAGAAGATGATTCGATTTCTGCAAACCGAAGGACCCATTAAGAAAGTTGTGCTCAGCGGGTTATTGCTGCTCATTTGCGCGGCTATGGTAATCGCATTTGTTCCTGGCATTGGCAGTGACGTGTCAGGAGAACCAGGCAAGGGAATTGTCGCCAAAGTGGGGGGCGAGGAGGTGACGGCCGAGCAAGTTCGCGATACCGCGCGGCAAATGCTGCAACAGCAGGGCGCGCAGTTAGGCGCCAATGCATCGATTTTACTGCCTTTCTTTGCGCAGCGCGCCGCTGATCAGTTGATTGACCGAGGGGCGCTGCTGGACGAGGCTCAACATTTGGGTTTCAAGGCTACGCCTCAGGAAGTGAAGGACGAATTGCAGCACGGGCGGTATGCGGTCTACTTTTTTCCGAACGGAAATTTTGTTGGCCAGGCCGAATATGAGGGCATGTTGCAGCGGGCTAATTTGACGCCGGCAACCTTTGAAGAGAATGTCGGCAAGGAAATTATGATCAGCAAGTTGCAAGCGCTGATCACTGGCAGCGCCTCGGTGAGCGATGCCGCCATCCGCAAGGAATTCGACAAGCAGAACACGAAGGTGAAGTTTGAGTATGCCGTGCTGAAGCAGGACGACATCAAGAAGGGTCTGCACCCCGCTACGGAGGAACTCAAGGCTTTCTACGACAGCCATCAGAAGAACTACGCGAACTCCATCCCTGAAAAGCGCAAGGTAAAATACGCGGTGATCGACACCGGCAAAATTGGGAACGTAGTGAAAGTGACGCCCGAGGAGTTGCAGGCTTACTACGATCAGCATCGCGATCAGTATCGGATGCCGGAACAGGCGAAGGTCAGCCATATTCTTATCAAGACGCCGCTTCCCGGACCTGACGGGAAAGTGGATGAGAAAGGCGTCGCTGAGGCACAGCGTCGTGCGGAAGATTTGCTTAAGCAACTGAAGGCGGGAGCAAAGTTTGAAGATTTGGCCAGAAAGTATTCCGAAGATCCTGGCAGCGCGAAGGAAGGCGGATCGCTAGGATGGATTGGGAAGGGGCGCACGGTTCCGGAGTTTGAGAAGGCGGCCTTTTCGCTGCCGATAGGTCAGATTAGCGGCTTGGTGAAAAGTAGTTACGGCTTCCATATTATTCGCGTCGACGCAAGACAGGACGCGCATATGAAAACTCTCGACGAAGTTAAGGCCGAGATCGAGCCAATCCTGAAGCAGCAAAACGCAGCTCAAATTGCACAGAAGCAGGCGGATGATTTGTCGGCGCAGGCGAAGACTGAAGGCTTGGACGCCGCCGCCGCCGCGAAAGGCATACCTGTCGTGACTTCTGACTTCTTTAGCCAGAAGGATGTGGTTCCGGGATTAGGTCCGGCGCCGCAATTTATGGACGCGGTCTTTGGGGCGCAGGAAAAATCAGCGCCGCAGATGGCTGCCACTTCCCAAGGCTTCGTGGTCTTCCAGTTATTGGCAGTGAAGCCGCAGGCCACGCCAACCTTCGAGGAAATTCGCAGCCGGGTGGAACAGGAGTTTGAGAACGAACGATCGAGCGTTTTGCTCACCCAGAAAACTCAGGAGCTTTCCGATCGCGCCAAGGCCGATCATGATTTGAAGAAGGCGGCGAAAGAACTGGGCGCCACGCTGAAAACGAGCGACTTTGTTTTGCCCGATGGACAAGTTCCCGACATTGGCTCGATGAGCGGGCAAGCCTCGGTTGCGTTCAATATGAAGCCAGGAGAGATCAGCGGCCCGCTGAACAGCGGGGCCAACGGGGTGGTGCTCTCTGTTCTTGAGGTTCAGGCGCCCGCAGATTCCGAATTCGCCGCGAAGCGCGACCAGATTCGGGACACACTGCTCCAGGCCAAGGAACAAGAACTGTTTGGATTGTTTTTGACCAACCTCCGCGATCAGATGGAGAAGTCTGGCAAAATCAAAATTAACCAGGACGAGTTGAAGATGCTGACCCGCTCGGAGAGCGAACCGGGAATGTAGCAGGGCCGAATATTGAGAAGTCAGCGTTGACAAGCAAGATTTTCTGACCGGGCATTTGACCATCCAGAATTGAAGGTCCTTTTCGAGTTGCATGCCGTTTCCACGGGCCGCAGGTATTCTGTTTCATCCAACGTCGCTACCTTCGCGCGGCGGCATTGGTGATTTTGGGCCGGCCGCCTACTCGTTCGTCGATTCTCTCGCCTTAGCGCGGCTAGGACTGTGGCAGGTGCTTCCGCTCGGTCCGCTGGGCTACGGTAATTCACCTTATTCCTCGACTTCGGCATTTGCCGGTAATCCACTGTTGATCAGTCTGGAACGGCTGGCGAACTGCGGCTGGATCGATCAGGTCAAGCTCTCCACCTTGTCTTCGGACTCCGGTGGCGTCGAATACGACCAAGTATTTGCCACCAAAATGCCACTCCTGTTTGAGGCGGGGCGAAGATTCGTGGCTTCGGCATCGGGCATTGCGCGGCAGCGCTTCGAGCATTTCTGCGCTGAGAACGCGTGGTGGCTCGATGACTTTGTTCTTTTCGACGCTTTGCGCGCACAACAAAAGCTGGCGAGCTGGAATGAATGGCCGTCGCCACTGGTGCGTCGCGAGCCCGCCGCGTTGGATAAAGCACGCCAGGAGTTGGCCGCCGATCTGACGATCCGCAGCGCTTTGCAGTTTGCCTTTTATGAGCAGTGGCAGGCGCTGCGGCGTTACTGTTCGCAACGCTCCATTCGCATTGTTGGCGATGTTGCGATTTTTGTTAACTACGATAGCGCCGACGTGTGGATCCATCCTGAACTGTTCCGGCTGAACGGCGATCTGGAGCCGGATGTGGTCTCAGGCGTTCCGCCCGACTTCTTCAGCAAAACCGGACAGCGATGGGGAAACCCTCTCTACCGCTGGGATGTGATGAATGAGCGCGGATATAAGTGGTGGATTCAGAGGTTGCGCTGGGCCACGCGCAATTGCGACTATATCCGGCTCGATCACTTTCGTGGCTTCGACCAATTCTGGGAGATTCCAGCCAAGGATCCAACTGCGATCAACGGGCATTGGGTGGATGGTCCGCGGGACGAACTGTTTCACAAACTGCGCGAGGCTTTGGGCGGGCTGCCCTTTTTCGCGGAAGATCTCGGCTACATTACGCCGGAAGTGCACGCGCTGCGGGAAAGGCTGCAAATCCCAGGAATGGCTGTGATGCAGTTCGGTTTCGGCGATGAAGGCGCGCATATGTATTTGCCACACCGCGCTTCAGGCAAGGTCATATATACGGGAACGCATGATAATGATACGACTGTCGGCTGGTTTCGCTCGGGAGCTGCAGAGCATGAGCGCCGCAATGCGGAATGCTATCTCGGCCGCGCTGACGATGGTATTCACTGGGCTTTCATTCGTGCGGCCCTGAGTTCGGCAGCCGAGTTGGCGCTTATCCCTCTTCAGGATGTGCTTGGTCTGGGAAGCGAGGCCCGGATGAACACTCCGAGTTTGCACGACGGGAATTGGAAATGGCGTCTGGCGCCGCAACAGCTCACCGCCGAACTGACCGACAGGCTGGCCCGTCTCGCCGAAGTAACCGATCGACTACCTCACCCGGTCCCTGTTTTGGCGGATGAAGACTTCGCCGCTTGAGCTTTTCCTGCCGATTGTGACAATAGTGTTAAAGACACGCGTGGGCTTTGCTCATCGACTCGAATCGTGTATAGAAGTTACGAGGTGTTTTCCTGTCAAGCCAACCCATCATCGAAGCGCGAGCGATCGAGAAATCGTATCCTCAGCCCGATGGAACGCGGATTCAGGTTGTGGGATTGACCGATTTTTCCATCGAGCCGGGCAAAATTATCGCCCTCCTGGGAACATCGGGTTGCGGCAAATCGACTTTGTTGCGCATTCTGAGCGGTCTGGCGCAACCCACATCCGGGGCCCTGTTCTGGCATGGCAGGCCTTTCGGGGATCGGGCGCCGAATGTGGCCATCGTCTTTCAGAGTTTCGCGCTCTTTCCGTGGTTAACGGTTCTGGAAAATGTTGAAGCGCCTCTGGAGGCCCAAGGGGTGGCCGCGGTGGAGCGCCGCAAACGCGCGCTGCGCACGCTGGACACGGTGGGGCTTGATGGTTTCGAGACCGCCTATCCGAAGGAATTGTCCGGCGGCATGAAACAGCGAGTGGGTTTCGCTCGAGCGCTGGTGGTGGAACCGGAAGTTCTATTCATGGACGAACCGTTTTCCGCGCTCGATGTGCTGACTTCGGAAAACCTTCGGGGCGAACTGCTGGAGCTGTGGCTGAACAAGAAGATGACCACAAGTGCCATCTTCATTGTTACGCACAACATCGAGGAGTCGGTAATGCTTGCGGATCGCATTGTCGTGCTGGGGCGGAATCCAGCGCGCATCCGCTCGGACTTCAGCGTGCGTCTTTCGCATCCTCGCGACCGCAAGTCGGGGCGCTTTGTGGAACTGGTGGATTACATCTACAAAGTTATGACTGAGCCCGATGTCGAACATGACCTGCCCGATCCGGAGAGCACGGGAGAAATCCGTGTGCCGCCGGCAGGAATTAAGGCGGGGCAAGTCGCACTCCGGACGAGCAAGTATCAGATTCTGCCGCACGCACGTGTGGGGGGCATCGCCGGATTGCTGGAGCTTTTGCACGATCGCGGAGGGCGCGAAGATCTGTTCCGTCTGAGCGAAGAATTGGTGATGGACGTGGAAGATCTTTTGCCCATCCTGGAAGCCTGCCAATTGCTGGGCTTCGCCCGTTTGAAAGAAGGTGACGTGCAGCTCTCGGGGCAGGGGGTGCAGTTCGCCGACGCCGATATTCAGCGCCGCAAAGTCTTGTTCCGCGAGGCCGCGTTGGAGCATGTGACGATTCTTAAACAAATTGACAGCATTCTGAAGCGGAAATCTGATCATTCGATCAACGACGAGTTCTTTCACGACATTCTCGACGAGCACTTCTCCGAAGAAGAAGTGCAGCGCCAGTTCGACACCGCAACGAACTGGGGCCGCTACGCTGAGATTTTCGATTACGATCGTGAAAGTGGCCGGCTCGTGCTAACCGAGCCTGCACCCGCCGAAGCATCTCAAATTGAATCGCCGCATAGCGAGCCCATCCCGGCGGAGCGCTCCGGCGAAAATTCCGAATCCGTTCCGACTCCCAAGTCTTGATCTGCAGAGACGAATGACCGGCACATGAAGAAAAGCATCAGCCTGCGAGGGTTCTCGGCATACCGCTTGTGGTCGCAACTGCCGAGCATAGAAGTTTCGCGCCTACCGGATGTCATTATGTTCGGCGCAGGAATCGCGCTTTTTTATGGCGTAGTGACGGTGGGGCGTTCCTGGTTTGGCCCCTTCACACCGACGGTCGAGATTTCGCGGAGTCTGTGGGCGCTGCCGGCGTATGCGGGCTATTCGCTGTTACGCATCACTATCGCGTATGGGCTGAGCCTGGGATTCACGCTGGTCTATGGCTATGTCGCGGCCTACAACGCGCGAGCAGAGCGCTTCATGATTCCACTGCTCGATGTGTTGCAATCCATTCCGGTGCTCAGTTTTCTCCCCGGCGTGATGCTGGCGATGGTGGCGCTGTTTCCGGGACGACAGCTGGGGTTGGAATTGGGTGCGATCCTCTTGATATTCACCAGCCAGGTGTGGAACATGGCGTTCAGTTTTTACGCCTCGCTGAAAAGCGTTCCGAAGGAGATGCGGGAGGCTGCCTTGATCTATCGCTTTAGTTGGTGGCAGCGCTTCACCCAAATGGAGCTGCCATTTTCGGCGATTGGATTGGTTTGGAACTCGATGATGTCGGTGGCTGGGGGATGGTTCGCGCTGATGGTGTGTGAAATGTTTGTGCTCGGAACTCGCGATTTTCGTCTGCCAGGATTGGGATCCTATCTACAAACCGCAGCCAGCGCGGGCGACACGGCGTCGATTTTGTGGGGCATCGGCACCATGATTCTGGTGATTGTGCTGCTGGATCAATTTGTGTGGCGGCCGGTGATCGCATGGGCGGAGAAATTCAAAGTGGAGCAGGTGGAAAGCACAGAGCCTCCTCGATCTTGGGTGCTCAACCTGGTACAGCACTCCAGCGGCCTTGGGAGGATTCGAGAAAAGACTCTGCGGCCGCTGGCTGAGCGTCTGCTTCTGCATTTTGCACGGAGGCAAAAGGAGGGCCATTCACACGTGCCCAGAAGCGCATGGCGAGGCTGGTGCCTGCGCGCTCTCGTCGTGTTCTCACTGATCGGCATTGGTTACGGTGTGGTTCGGGTTGCAATCATTCTCAGCGGGCTGCAACGTTCCGAACTGCACGACGTAGCGCTCGGGCTGGGTGCGACTTTCCTGCGAGTGAACCTGGCTCTACTGATCGGCGCACTGTGGACGATTCCTGCAGGCGTGGCGATCGGGTTCAGTCCTCGGCTGGCGCGCATCGCGCAACCGTTGGCTCAGATTGCAGCGTCGGTGCCTGCTACGGCATTGTTGCCGGTAATCCTACTTCTGCTGATTCGAGTCGGCGGCGGACTTGGCTTGGCGTCCATCGTCGTGCTGTTGCTCGGCACACAGTGGTACGTGCTGTTCAACGTGATCGCTGGTGCAATGGCAATTCCCACAGATTTGAAGGAATGCTGTGGCGTGTTTCGCATACGAGGTCTTGATCGTTGGAAGAAGCTGATCTTGCCGGGTATTTTCCCTTATCTGGTCACCGGATTAGTGACGGCCTCGGGCGGAGCGTGGAATGCCAGCATTGTTGCGGAATATTTTCACTTCAAGGGTCACATCTACACCACGACCGGACTGGGCGCGACCATCAGCCAGGCGACGGACAGCGGTGATTTTCATTTGCTGCTCGCCGCGACCATGATGATGGCTGCGACGGTGGTAACGATTAACCGGCTGGTCTGGCGCAAACTTTATGGGCTGGCAGAAACGCGCTTTCGTCTGGAAACATAGCCGCGAACCCGAACGCAGTTACTTGGTTGCCTTCAACCTGGTGGCGTCATTCGGGAGGGCGCAGGACTGCTCGCAATCTTTGAGCGCGGCTTCCAGTTTCATGCCTAGAGTCGCAAGCTCTTCTTCGGACATTAACTTCTGTAGACGCTCGAAGAGTCCGCGTTCTTCTTTGCGGATGTGGTTTGAAAGTTTCTGAGCGAAGATCGGCAGAGTCTCGGCGGACATGCGTCCAGCTACTGCCTGGGAAAGCGATTCACGCAGGGCGGCGTGATCGGCGATCAATTCTTCGACTGCAGGAAGCAATTCTGAAAATTTGCGCGCGGCCGGGAATACCACATTCTCTTCGGCCGAGAAATGAAGTCTGATTTCCTGTTCGAAATTCTGCTCGATCTCCGCCAGCCATGCGGGCACATTGGCTGTGGGTATTGGTTGTGCTCGATCAATGCGGACGCACAAAGCCAAGGCGTGCTGGTGCTGGTGCGAAAGTGGAATGAGACTCTTATCGCGCAACATGTTTCCACCAATAGCTCGCGCGTGAACGCGGAAGATTCACTCCACACTCACCGGTTCGGCGTCTTCCGTGATCGCGGGACGAACCGTAAGCCAGTCGGTGCGAACCCGCTCCCACTCCTGGATCAGCATGCCGTTGGCCTCGAAAAAACTGCGAATACGAGCGCGTTCCCAGCCTGCGATTTCTTCCAGGATGGGCGCCAACACAGCCAGGGCGCTGGTGCTGAGCACGGTACGCTTGGCGATTTGCGAAACATGCGGTGACTCCGAAACCGCGATGGTAAGGCCATCACGAGC
Organism: uncultured Acidobacteriota bacterium; assembly: GCA_963756015.1. Classification (GTDB taxonomy): domain Bacteria; phylum Acidobacteriota; class Terriglobia; order Terriglobales; family Acidobacteriaceae; genus Sulfotelmatobacter. Next base: position 2,084,016 of record CAVWMB010000006.1, on the reverse strand, counting down.
GTTGAGTTGCAACATCACGTGGATATCGGAGCTGCCGTCGCCCGAATAAATGACGTGATCGGGTCCGGTGACGTGCTGGGCAAGCAATTGGTTGAGCACGGCCACCTTGCCGTAGCCTGCCGTGGCGCGAATGATCGACTCGATCTCACCGGAAGGCTTGTAGCGAAATTCGGTTCCGAAAATGTGATCCCTCGGCACGATACCCTCGAGAGCAGAATGGATCACTTCGACGGGCGCGGCCGACAACACGTAAAAATCGAAGAAGTGCCCGTCCACACCGCTGGCGAGAATCTGGTAAAGAAGCTTGATGTCTCCCTTGAGACGAATGCGCTTGCCGACCTCATAGAGGTGCTCTTTGCGAACTTTTTCTTTGAACTCGGGATCGTGGAGCAGAAGATAAGCGAGCTCCGCCCCCTGCTGCACGAGGTTGATCTTTGCCATGCCCTTGGCTTTATGTTCGAACTCGGCCGTCGGAATGCCAACCAATTCGGCGAGCACGTAGCCGGAATCGTTGAAGGTGAGCGTCTGGTCGAAGTCGCTCGCGAAAATGTAGCGTTTTAAGGGCTTGTCTGCCATAGGGTTCTTAGATTCGCAGCCGATCGCCAAGGCCCATTAAAAGAATCGATACAGATTATATGCGGTTCGGTGCCAACTATCATAAACGTGGGACCGAAGTTGTGACGCGAGCGACCTGCCTTTACTAAATTCGTCGAGGCGTCCAAAATAGATGTTCGGCTCGCAATCTTTCTCATGGTGCGCGCGTGCCAGCGGTCGGCAGAATCAGTGACAAGACTACAAAATATATAGGAGCCTTCATGCCAGCGTCCGGTGAACTAATCCGCTCGATGAACTACGTGGAAGATATTACGACTACCCTGCGCCGTATCAGTATCTCGATTCCGGCCATGAGCGCGGAAGAACGAAAGCGCCTGGCCGATTCTTTGCGGGCTGCCGGCGGAGCGCTTAACAGCGCGATCGCAGAACTGGAAAAGGCAGGTCAGTAGTGGCGGAGCTGAAAACGGTCGCGGTGATCGGCGCTGGCATTATGGGCCGGGGGATCGCCCACGCCGCCGCCGTCGGTGGTTATCGCACAATCCTTGAAGATCTGCTGCCGGCCGCGCTGCGTCGGGCCGAGAACGAAATTCGTACGAATCTCGACAAGGCCGTCGAGCTGGGAAAGGTTACCCCGCCCGAAGCGGACGCGGCTTTCGGACGGCTGGAATACGCGGGCTCGGTGGAAGAGGCCGCGCGCGAGGCCGATCTGGTGATCGAAGCCGTGCCGGAAGAAATGGAATCGAAGGTTGAGATCTTTACTCTGCTCGACAAGATTTGCCGCCCGACGACAATTCTCGCCTCGAACACCTCTTCGTTGAGCATCACGGAAATTGCCAGCGTGACTTATCGTGCCAAGAAGTGCGTGGGCATGCACTTCTTTAATCCCGTACACAAAATGAAACTGCTCGAAGTGGTGAAAGCTCTGGAGACCGACGAAGACACAATATCTGCCGCGGTTGAAGTGGGCAAGCGGATGGGCAAGGAAGTAGTTGTGATAAAGGAAGCGCCCGGTTTCATCACCAGCCGCATCAACGCAATGATCGGCAATGAAGCTTTCTACATGTTGCAGGAAGGGATTGCTTCGGCGCCGGATATCGACAAAGCTTTGAAGTTGGGATTAAACCATCCCATGGGTCCGTTCGAATTAGTCGATCTGGTTGGGCTCGATACACGACTGAATATCCTTGAGTATCTGCACAAATCGCTGGGAGAGAAATTCCGGCCCGCGCCACTGCTGGTCCAGTATGTGAAAGCGGGTCGGTTGGGTCGGAAGTCGGGGCGCGGAGTGTATGAATATCCCGAGGTTGCGGCTTCGAAGATCAAGCCTGCTGCAGAGCCAACGCTGGCTGAAGTGAATGTAAAACGATAGTCTCAGCGCGGCAACGGTGCGCGGCCAAAGTTTAGACCTGTTAGAGATTCGACTCTCTCTTGCGGAACTCCTTTACTCGCAACCAACACCTGAAAGCTTTCGCCCATGCCTGCAGGCGTGACCAGGTGTTTGAGTTGCAGTGCGACTTTGGCTCGTTCTTGCGGCAAACGGCATCCTTCTAATGCGTCAGCAAACTGATTCGCTTCACCGATGCCCATCAGGAATTGAGATTGAGTAATAAGTTTGTGCGCTTGCATGCCATGCTTTTCAGCCGCAACGGCGAGCGCAGTGAAGTTTACATCCGCGGTGATATCTTGCTCTCCGGGAGCTTCGTAGGGATTCGAGCTGATTGAATGCCGGCGAATCGCCTTGACGGTTCCACGATGACGGCCGGCAAGCTGCTCTTCGCGTGCATAGCCATAGTCAACGACGATCATGAACCCGCGTTGGATGCACGCCGCGATGCGATCCACGATTTGTTGAGCGGCGAGTGGCGCTTCGATGCGTTCATCGGGTTCGGGGTGAACGGAGTAGCGGTCGAGGAATTCCATTTCTTCTGGCGAAGCAGCCGCCCAGCTTTCAACGAACCGACTGTCGCGAGTGTCGATGCGGAGCGAGCCTTTCAGGCTGATAATCTCGGTGGGGAAGGCGTCGAAGAATTCATTAGCGAAAACAATGATCGGCTTCGCAGACGATGTTTCATTAAAAAAATCGAATGTGGCGAACTCCGCCTTGCCTGATTCGAGATGGCCGTTCAGAGTTTCCCCGATTCGATGGCGCAATGCAGGCGAGCTCTCAATCAACACGTATCGCAGAGCACGGAAGAAATCCGGAAACTTTCTTTGTGACCACCCGAGGACGTCCTGCGCGAATAAACCGCGGCCGGGGCCGAATTCGACCAATTCGATGTGTTCGGATGAACCGAGCGCGCTCCACATTTCCTCGAACTGCCGTGCCAGAAGACGGCCGAAGACGGCGTGGACATCGCTCGACGTGTAATAATCGCCGGCTTTGCCGAACTGCTCTGCATTCCGCGAATAGTAACCGAGCTCAGGATCGTGGAGACAGAGTTCCATGTAGCGCGAGAAGGGAATGGGCCCGCGTTCACGGATTTCCTGCTCGATCTTCTTGCGCAGCGACTTCACAGTTCCTTCTGGCGGCGGTCGGCGCGGTCTTGCGGCGTACGGATGAACATTTCGACGAAATAATCGTGCAGCGCATCGTAAAGTTGGCGCTGGAAGCTCCATTCGAACTGCGGATGATCGAGGTCGCGGGGATGCAGATCAAAATGATAGGTGTGGACGGGGATGGAAGCATCTTTGAACTGAATAATGATTTCTACTCCATCGTCTTTGCTACGTGCAGAAAAGTTCAGTAACGGGTGTTCGTAGAGGCGTAGCTGCGCTAGAACGCGGTCAAGGCGCGTGGCAGTGGTTTCGGGCACATGGGGATTGTAAAGCAGTTCGCCGCGAAGTTTGGGAATCAATTTACAACCGCGACGGTTGGAGCTCCCATCTGACTGCGCATTCCGGTTGAGCTTGCGACAATTCTTCGATTTCGCAGTTGCGTCGCTTTGGGAACCAATCGCCTTGCCGAGAATCAGTGTTTGAAGAATAGACGCCCGATAATTTACTCATAGCGCAGCGCTTCGATGGGATTCAGGCGTGCAGCTTTGATGGCGGGCAGCATGCCGCTGACGATGCCCACGAAGCTGAGGATTGCCGTCGACCAGATCAAGGTGCCGGAGTCGATGTAGAGGTGGATGTCGCCTTCCCTGGCATCTTCGATGAAGGCGCTCCATAGCGTCAGCGAGCCCACAGACCAGGAGACGAAATACGCGAGCACGACTCCCAGAAGCCCGCCTAGAGCGGTGATCACGAGAGCTTCGGCCAGAAACTGAAAGAGAATGTGCCAGCGGTGCGCCCCCAGGGCTTTCTCTACCCCGATTTCACGGGTGCGTTGGGTCACGGAAACCAGCATGATGTTCATCAGGCCGACGCCGCCGATGCCGAGAGTCAGCAGACCGATAAATCCGAGCAACAACTTGATGCCAACGGTAATTACCGTGAGGTCGGCGAGATCTTTCACAGCGTCGAATACAAAAATGGCGCGGGTATCTTTCGGATCAAACCCATGGTGAAAGGCCATGGAGTTACGTACGGATTCGACCACTTTGCTGTGGTCAGCTTCGTAATCCATAAAGACGGCATCGAGATAATAAGAATTCTTGAGGTCGCTCATGGCGCTATACGGAACGTAGACGAGGGAGTTCATGTCTTCGTCGCCGTTGGAAATGGTGTGGCGGAGCACGGCGATCACCTTGTAGGAGATGCCATCGACGCGGACGCTTTCTCCCAATGCGTTCTGTCCCGAGAATAGTTTTTTCCTCACCGTAGAGCCGATCACCGCAACGCGAGTGTGGGTGAAATCGTCTTCCTCGCCGAAGAACGATCCTTCGCTCACGTCGAGGGCACGAATTTTCTCGTAGCTGGAATAAACTCCGTGGACGCCGTAGCTGCCGCTGCGTGTGCCAAAAGAGACCAGACTTTGTTTATCGACTTCCGGAGAAATGCGAGTGAGCATAGGACACTCCGCGCGCAGGAAATCGAGATCGTCGCGAGTCAGGCGCACTTGCGCCCCCGCCTTGGTGCCACCGGCCTGAAGTGAAGTGCGGCCCGGGAAAATGCCAACGAGATTTCCTCCGAAGGTGCGGAAGGCAATCATCAGCGCGTTTTGAAAGCCGGAACCGTAGGCCAACAACAGAACGACCGTAGCGATGCCCCAAGCCATGCCGAGCATGGTGAGGATGGAACGGCGCCGGTTGTGTTTCAGAGCGTTGAACGCTTGTTTGCCAAGATCGCCAAACATGTTGACTCCGTGCTTTCCAAAACCTGGTTACTCCTGCCGCAGCGCTTCGACAGGGGGAAGCAGTGCGGCTTTGCGCGCGGGATAAAGGCCCGCGACGATGCCGGCCATGGATAACGAGAGAATGGCCACGATTGCCGAAGTCGGTACGATGCGCGGCGTATCGAATCCTTCCGGAGAAGGCAACTGCGCCAGTAGAGTCACGAATGCGGTGCAAATCGCCAGACCAATGCCGCCGCTGAAAGCAGTGAGAAATGCGCCTTCGATAAAAAACTGCGTCATGATGTTGCGATGCGTGGCGCCGAGAGCCTTGCGCAACCCGATTTCGCGGGTGCGCTCGGTCACCGAAACCAGCATGATGTTGATAACGCCGATCGCGCCCAGGCAAAGGGTGACAACCCCAACCACGCCGAGGAACCAGTCCATGGCATCGAAAATTTTCCCCACCCGGATGGCGCCGTCGATGGTATCCCAATCCATGAAAGCATCGTCAATCGTGGGGTCGAAACTGTGCCGGCGCGCGATGATGGCGTGGACTTCATTCTTAGCTTCGATGTGCAATTCTTTTTTGATGGGCCGGTAGTTGAGGAAGGAAATCGCATTCTCCGAGTTTTGTGCCTTCAGCGGAAAAAGCATGCGCATAGTATCGAAGGGCACAAAAATGCGGTGGTTGGTGCCATTTTCGCCTTCTTTGCCGATCTTTGGGATGACGCCGATTACTTTGAAATCCAGGTCGTTGAGCAGAATGGTGCTGCCCACGGCAGGCTGGCCGGGAAACATATTCTTCAATAGCTCCCATCCCACAACGGCCACCCGGCGATGTTGAGCGTTATCCTCGTCGTTGAACCAGCGGCCGGGATCGATTGGGGTATTGCGAATCTGGCTGTACTCCGGAGCCACCCCGAAAACCTGCCCGTTCGTGGAGCCGTAGTCGCTGACGGCGCGAATGTCGTCACGTTCCAGCACCGGGGAAACGGCACGAAGAAATTTGGCTTGGTCGCGGATGGCGAAGTAGTCGCCGTAGGTCAGATAGTAGGGCTGCCCTGACTGGTAACTGCCGACAACTGCAGGAATGCGGCCGGGGAAGACAAACATAATATCCTGACCCAACTCCGCCAGGTTCTTGTCCTGGCCGCTGCGAAAGCCTTCTCCCAGACCGACAAGTAACAACAAAGAGCCTACGCCCCAGGCGATTCCGAACATGGTCAGGAAGGAGCGCAGCTTGTGCGCCCAGAGGGTGGAAAGCGACTGCCGGACAATATCGACGAGCATTCGCATAAGTGTGCCCCCACGCCTCCGAGGAGGTGCGTGGGGGCCCCGGGTAACGATCAGGCGAGGGGTCTCAGTTCCCGCCCAACCGCTTCCCTTCAAACTATCTGATCAGTAATACGTAGCCGGGGCATGCGAAGTTCCCGACTACCGGATGGTTCTTTAGACCGGGCGAGGACGAAAAGGTTATCCGGCAGGAGCTGGAATCAAGGTCCTGGGCTTCAGAACCTGAGTTTTGATTTTTGAGCGGTCAGAATTCGAAATAGCCCCGGCCTGGAGAGGAAGTGCTGTTTCCGTCGGTTCCGGTGGCCGGGAGTAAACCTAAGACTCCGCTTAGGCTCTCCCAGGCTGCACGGTTCAGCGCAGGATCTGAAGCGACGAGGTCGCGGATCATCTCCCACGCGGCCACGTTAAGGGCGCCTTCGGGCGGTGGGCCCATGGCGAGGGAGACCGAGCATTGTGGACAGAAGGAAATGCGATGGGCTGCCGACTTTTGCCGGGGCTTGACGCCCACCGTTTGCGCGAACATGTAAACTGCAACCGATTTGTGGCCGGGTGCGAGTTCGCGGCTACAGCGAAGACAATGCATGTTCTCCAAGAATCTCTCCTGGTAAAGGCTTGCGGACGACCGGATAAGAATATTGTCTTTGCGCATTCGCAGGACGCAAGTATGTAGAAGTGTTCCGGCGTGACCATGGTGGAGAAGGGGACCAACCGACTGGCTCGCGAACCAAGCTGTGCTCTAGGCACAAGGCGAAACCATCGTGCACTCTATGGCGGTGAGTGCTGGGGTAAGGGAAGTTCGAGCTTTCGGGGGGGCCCATTCAGTGGTCCGGACAAATCAGGTGTCAGACGCTTTTGTTCGGCTGTCGCATTTGCACAAACTGCGAGAATGTGAACAAGTAGCCGCGGTTTGTTACCGGGTGCGCAACGAATGCATTGAGTTTCTGTTGGTGCAGACGCGAGGCGGCGGCCGCTGGACCTTCCCCAAAGGCAGCGCCGAAGCTGGACTAACCCATGCCCAAGCGGCCGCACTGGAAGCATTCGAGGAAGCCGGAGTTCACGGCCGCATGGAAGAAGCTTCGTTCGCGCGCTATCTCTGCCGCAAGCGTGGAGTCGCACGCAAGTCGGCCAGCAGGTCACCAGAAGACGGGATCTCGGTGAATGCCCATCTTTGCCAGGTAATGCGGCTCAGCACCCCGAGAGAATCCAATCGGAACCGCACCTGGTTTTCCGTGACCGATGCGAAGCGGAGCTTGCAAGAGGGCCGCGAAAAGCAGGAGGCGGCAGAATTTACCCGGGTTGTCGAGAAGGCGATCGCCCGCATCAAGCGATCGGTTGGTGGAGACCGTGTGGTCGCGAATCAGTCGGCGCAGAATGGCACGAGAGACGCATTGCAGAAGGTGCAGATGGAAGGGGTTCTAGAACCCGCGATAGCAGGGCGTGCGACTTCGTTCGTTTCATACACGCGCGGCCGACTCTGCGATCCGCCGGGGTCTTCCCCCACCAACATCAATGCTGAACACCAGCCTCTGCAAGGCGAAGTCTTGCAATTTAGTCCAGCGCAAGCCGTTGCGCGAAGCGCGGATTGTTTTCCCGGCAGAAAAAAGCCCAAGGCGCTGGGACCGGGCGCAAAAAATAGCTGAACTTGTTGTCCGTCGAATTATTGCTCTTTATTCTTCGGGCGCTCAAATGGTTTCTGCAAATACTTGCGTGCCTCCTCGAGCGCGGCGAAGGTGTCGTCATTGGTTTGAATGGCTTGCCGGTATTCGTTGATGGCACGCTCGCGTTGGCCGGTGATGTCGAAAATCTTACCCAGCTGAATGTGGCTCCAGACTTCGGTCCATCGCGGATCCCCGTCTCCATTAATAGAAGAGCGGTAGGAGTTGGCCGAGGACTGATAATTTCTCTGCAGGAAAAAGACCTCTGCAATCCGGTAGTGGGCGAGAGAACTGTTCTTGTTGAGGTCGAGAGCTTTATTAAACTCAGCGAGTGCGCCCGATAAGTCCCCCTGTTGCTGCAGGGCCTGCCCGCGCAGAATGGAAGAACGCAGCTTCACGTCGGAAGTGTTGGTGAGCACGTGATGGTCGGGATCGACTGAGATACGCCGCGGTCGCCCGAAAGTTTCGACGCTGAAGGCCGAGTTCGTGCCGACCACGTCAATCTTCTTGTTTTCGGTTTTCCCATCAGTTTCGATACGAAGGTCGACCGGCATGCGAAACAGGTCGAGGTCCTGTCCGATCTCGCCGGTCACGCGAAAGCCCTTGTTGTTGCCCAACCGGTAAGTCGTGTATTTGAGTTTGAACTCGGGCGCGCCGGTGGAGTCGAGCCATTGAGAGAAGAACCAGGTGAGCTGGTCGCCGTAATATTTTTCCGCGATGGCTCGAAAGTCGTCCATGGTCGCGGATTTGCCCGCGTAAGTCTCGGCAAACTCGCGCATCGTTTTGAGATATTTATCCTCTCCCAGAACCCAGCGCAGCATGTGCAGAATCATGGCGCCTTTGTCGGTGACCAAGGACTGAAACTCGGTCGAAAAGGGGTCGAGCTTGCTGGCGCTGGAGAGCGGAACCGTGTCATAGGCCAGGGCTCCGACCGACATATCTTTCACCGCTTCCTCTAGACCTGCTGCTCCGGCGGCATTTTCCACGTACATCGCCTCCGAGTATCGCGAAAAACCGTCAGTGAGCCACCAATCGTCTTTCGAAGCGGGGCTTACAGAAACACCCCACCATTGATGAGCGATGGCATTGGCCAGCAGGCGGTAGTTGGTCTTCTCGGTGATCGACGGGCCGGCCAGGCCCACGATCTCCGGAGCCCAGACGTAAGGAACGGTATCCCCTGGCAACTCCACGACGTTGAGCCTCTGCGAAAGGGGAGTGCCGTAGAGCGTGATGAAATATGTAAACTCCTGAACCGCAGTGGTCGTGTATTCCGGCGCCAGCGACTGATGAGTCGGTTTGAAAAAGACGTGCAGATCCATTCCCGCTTCGTCACTTTTGTATTCCTGGAAAACTCCAGCAATGATGGTGCCGGGAAAGCTTGGCTTTGAGTAGACGAAAGTGAATGTTTTGGTAGGAAGGCCGTTGGTATTGGGTTTTGTTGAGGGAGGATTATCGGTCTCGGTGGATTTTCCGCTGCCGATCACAAGCATGTGAGCGGGCACGGTAACGCTGATGGTTGCCGTGAAGCGGTTGAGGCCATAGCCACTCACCGGAAACCACCGTCCGGCGTAGAGTAGATAGCTCGTGTTATCCCCGATGTAGGCCAGCATAAGGCCTGGCACTGGGCTATCGTCGGCGGTCTCCAGATTGCCCTCGTACTCGAAAGTAAGCGTCGTGGAGGCGTCTTTGGCGAGCCCAGACGGCAGCTGCACGCGGACCGTTGAATCCTGGGTCACTCTCTCGGCAGAGAGAGGCTGGTTGTTGGCGTCGAGCACTCGAGTGACCCGCAAACCATTGTGCAGTTCGAAAATGGCGGTATTTAGATCCTGCAAGGCGGTGAACTTGACCTTGGCCCGCGCGGTAATCTGATGGAGATGAGGAGTCAGCTCGGCTTCAATCTGGTAGTCGTCGACACGTAAATGGACTTTTTCGGCAGCCCATGAGGGCATCCCGATAAAGGCCAGTAGCAGCAAAGCGAGGAAATTGGAAACAATGCTGTGGACGCGCCGAGGGCGAATCTGCATTAAGGAGAGTCTCCAGAAAATGAGGCTTACCATGTCCTATGATGAAGATTCTCACCTAAAAGATGCTGGGGCACAAGGATTAGCGGCCTTCTGTTGCAGGCTTTCCGCCGAAGGCTTTCAGATTTTGCCGACCATCGGCCTCAAACCGAAAACGATCTCGGCCGCGCGATCGGCCGCTTGCGGACCGTTTTCGGGGCCGCGGAGCCTGCTTCTTACCTTTGCCAGGCCTTCGAGCATCAATTCGCGGGCGGACCCATCGGGCAGGATTTCCTGCAGGCGAGCGACAACATTTTTGGCCGTGAAATCGTGCTGCACCAGTTCCGGCACAACGTTTTCTCCCGCGATCAGGTTGACCATGGCAAAATGCGGAACCTTCACTCGGGGCTTGCCTAGGAAATAGGTTAAAGGGGAAACGCGGTAAACCATCACAAACGGTGTGGCCATCATTGCAGCTTCCACGGTGGCCGTCCCGCTGGCAATGATGCCGGCGCGCGAGTGCCAGAGCGCGGGGAGAGATTCGGGAACTAAAGTGACTCTTGGATGGCCCAAAAAACCTTGCAGGAAGGCGCGCTCGAGCGTGGGAGCAACTGGAAGTAGAAATTCGTAATCCGATCCGAGTTGCGCAGCCGCTTCGAGGATAGTCGGCAAATTCAAGCGCACTTCTTTTATGCGGCTGCCGGGCATGAGCGTGATCCACGGCTTGGAGGGGTCCAAGCTGAATTGCGCGGCGTAGTCGTGGCGCTCGATCGCCGGGTGCCGCAGATCGAACAGGGGATGACCGACGAAAGTGGCGTCGACTCCGCGGTCGCGATAGAACTTCTCTTCAAACGGGAAAATTACCAGCGCCTTGTCGATGTAGTCGCGTAGCAGGCGCACGCGTCCCTGGCGCCAGGCCCAGAACTGCGGCGCGACGTAGTAGACCACCGGGACGCCGCGCTTTTTCATCTCTCGCGCCACGCGCCAGTTGAACGCCGGCGAGTCAATGACAATGGCGAGATCGGGTCTGCGCTTATCAGCTTCTTTGATCAGGCGCCGGTAACGGGCGTAAATTTTCGGGAGATGACTGAGAATCTCGGTGATGCCGACGACAGAGAGGTCTTTTGCGTCAACCAGGGTGTCGCACCCGGCTGCGCGCATCCGGTCCCCGCCAACGCCGAAGAATTCAAGGGTTCGCGTGGGGAGAGCTGCCCCCGGCTGTCCAGCGGAGCGAAGCTCCTCTGGGGCATGCTGCACAGCCCTGCGCAGAGCGTCGATGAGCTGCGCGCCATACATTTCCCCGGATGCTTCGCCGGCTGAGATCAGGATTCGCAAGAGAGCATTGTAAAGGCTACTACTTTAGAGACACTGACGATTAGTCATCCGCACTCGCGGTCACTCCCGAATCTGCGGGCGAAAGTTTGCCCTGGCCTTGCCGAAGCGGCACCCGCGCCTCGCTGATCTCCTGGTCTTTGTACTGCAACTGGTAAAGCTTGAAGTAAATGCCGCGTTGGGCCAGGAGTTGCTGGTGGGTGCCCATTTCGCGGAGCCGGCTTTTGTGCATGACGATGATTTTGTCGGCGCGCTGCACGGTCGACAACCGGTGGGCGATGATCAACGATGTGCGCCCCTCGACCATCCGGCTAAGCGCATCGCGCACGCGGAATTCGGTTTCCGTATCTACGCTGGACGTGGCTTCATCGAGGATCAGAATCTTCGGTTCGTGGGCCAGCGCGCGAGCAAAAGAGATGAGCTGCTTTTGGCCAGTGGAAAGAGTTGATCCGCGCTCCCGCACTTCTTCGTCGAGACCCTTGGGCAGAGCGCGAATGAAATCGGCGAGGTTCACGTCTTCGGCGGCTTTCTCTACATCGGCGTCTTGAATGCGCTGCGTGCCCAGGCGAATGTTGCCGCCGATCGTGCCGCTGAACAGAAATGGGTCCTGCAGGACCACGCCGAAGCGGCTGCGAAGGTCGGCGAGATCCATATCTTTCACGTCGACGCCGTCGATCCGGACCGCGCCTTTTTGAACATCGTAAAAGCGCAGCAGCAGCGAGATGAGCGTAGTTTTGCCGGCGCCGGTGTGGCCCACAATTGCCGCCGTCACGCCAGGCTCGATGGTGAAGCTAACATCGCGGAGCACCCATTCGGAGGACGGATGATCAGAGCCATCGACGGCCGGGACATCGCGATAGGAAAACCAGACGTGATCGAATTCGATGCGGCCCTGCCCTTCCGGCCGCCTGGTGGCGGCTGGAGAAACTACCTGCACCGGCGTATCAAGCAATTTGAAAATTCGCTCGCTCGCGGCCATGGCGGATTGCAGAATGTTGTATTTTTCGCTGAAATCCATGATGGGCCGGAAAAAGCGCTGAGCATATGCGATGAAGGCGACCAGCACGCCCAGCGAGGCCGCGTCCTGCACGAGCCGGAACCCAAACCCAGCCTTCCAACTGAAGCTGACGGCAACGCTGGTGGCGGTGATGCTTCGCATCACGTCGCCGCCACCGAACCAGATGACGCAGGCAATGGCAATCGAGGAGAGCACGTCGATGACAGGGTAATAAACCGAGTAGGCCAGAATGGCGTCCTTGTAAGCCTCCATGTGATAGCGGTTTATCTCCGAGAAACGGTTGTATGCTTTGCGCTCACGATTGAAGAGTTGCAGCACCACCATCCCGCTGACATGCTCCTGAAGGTAGGAGTTGATGCGCGCGATGGCCACGCGAATACGCCGGTAGGAGTCGCGCACGCGATCGCGGAAGATCTTGGTGGCTACCACGATAAATGGCAGCACGGCGAAAGTGACCAGCGCGAGCTTCCAGTTCATGCACAGCATGATGCCCAATATGCCGACGAGCACGAATAGATCTTCAAAAATAGACACCACGCCGGAGGTGAACATCTCATTGAGAGCGTCCACGTCGGTCGTGACCCGCGTCACCAGACGGCCGACCGGGTTTCTGTCAAAGAAGGCTACGTGCAGGCGCTGCAGATGGCGGAAAATCTGGCGGCGGAGATCGAACATTACTTTCTGGCCGGTCCACTGCATGAAGTAGGTCTGCAGAAATTCCAGAACAAACGTCAGCAACAACAACCCGACATAGATTGCTGCAATCTGCGCGATGCCGGTTACGGGGCGCGAGCTCAGCCAACTCCATAAACCGGAAGACGCGCTCTTCACCGGTGCGAGGTAGCGGTCGATCGCAACTTTGATCAGGTACGGTCCGAGCACGTCGGCAAAGGATTTGAGGAAGATCGAGAACAGCGCGATCCCGACCTGCCAGCGATAGGGACGCAGATACTTCAGCAGCCGTGCCATCAGGCGGCTGTCATATGCTTTTCCTAATATTTCTTCTTCTTGAGCCATCGAATTACGGTCGTCAACAGCGCCAGCAGCGCCTTCAACAGGTTACCTCAATATGGATGGCGGAGGCAGAGTCGCGGATGGAAAAGGTTTGCCTCCGCAGCGCCGGCGCCGATGGGATAATGGATAACGTGGCTCTCGGCGTATACATTTCGGTGCCGTTCTGTCGTACGAAGTGCAGCTACTGCAACTTTGCCTCCGATGTGTTTTCGCGCGCAGTATTTGAACGTTATGTGGATCGAGTTTGTGCCGACATTGAGAATGCTCAGCGCGTCGCCGAGAGTACGGGAGGAAGGGTAGAGCACGGGGTCGATTCCATCTATCTGGGGGGCGGGACGCCGACGGTGCTCGATTCGGCCCAACTCGAGCGCATCTTCGCCGCGGTCCGGGCGCAGTTCAATGTGGCTTCTGACGCAGAAATTACCGTCGAGTGCGCGCCCGGCACCCTGACCGAAGCTATGCTTCAAAGTTTGCTGCGCTGTGGAGTCAATCGTGTGAGTCTGGGAGTGCAGTCGTTTGTGGATGGGGAAGCGGCGGCGGTTGGCCGCCAGCACAAATGCTCAAACGTAATCGATGACATCGCTCGGCTTCGGTCCGCAGGAATTACGAACATTAACATCGATCTCATCGCCGGCCTGCCGCACCAGACGGCCGAGAGTTGGCAATTCTCTCTGGAACAGACAATCGCGACCGGTGTACCGCACGCGAGCCTTTACATGCTCGAGGTCGATGAAGATTCGCGCCTGGGCCGGGAGTTGCTGGCGGGTGGTCAGCGCTATCACGCGCACTTTGTCCCCGACGACGATACCATGGCGGATTTTTACCTGGCAGGCTGCGAGGGGTTGCAATCGAGCGGCGTCGCGCAATACGAAATTTCGAATTTCGCGCGCGACGGATTCGAGTCACGGCACAATTTGAAGTATTGGACAAGGCAGCCGTATTTCGGCATTGGCGTGGACTCGCATTCGATGCTCGCCTCCGCCGGGACAGATAATGAGGCTGTGCGATTCGCGCAGGCGGACTCGTTGGAAAAATATATGAACGGGATGCCGCTGCAACGTACTCCCGTTTCACGGGGTTCTGCGTTGGAGGAAAGTTTTTTCCTTGGATTGCGGTTGAATCGGGGAATTAACCTGGGTGAACTATCCGCAAGATTTGGCCACGAAGCGATTGAAGATGCTCAGAGAATCATCGTGGACCTTGTCGAAGCTGGACTGATGGAACAAAGTGGAGATAGTCTCCGCCTGACGCCACGCGGACGATTGATTTCAAACGAAGTGTTCGAGAGATTCATCCAGAAGGATCTAAGTATTATTGAACCCTTCGTTGCACCCAGGTAAGCCTGCGCGGGAGAGTGCAGCCAAACCATCCGGTCGGTCGGCACGGAGGTCTTCGTGTTCCAAATCGCCTGTAATGACGCGGCGTTTTCTGCTTTTTCATGATGCGACCCGGAGTAACTTCTCCGTCTGCGACCGCTATGATCTAATCAGGGAATCGGTTCTAGCTGGTGGAGGATGCTTGGATTTTCAACTGAGTGACGAGCAGCAACAGCTGAAGAAAACCGTGCGAGATTTTGCCGAGAGCGAGATTCGGCCCAATGTCATGAAGTGGGATGAGGCCTGCGAGTTTCCCCTGGCTACAGTCAAGGAATTGGGCAAGCTGGGATTGTTGGGAATGGTTTTTCCCAGCGGCTACGGCGGCGCCGGCATGGGCTACGTAGAGTATGTGATTGCCATCGAAGAACTGTCGCGGGTAGATGGCTCGGTGGGTATCATTGTTGCCGCGCATACTTCGCTTTGTTCCAACCACATCTTTCTCGCTGGTAATGAAGCGCAAAAAAAGAAATACATAAGCCAACTTGCCACGGGAGAGTTCATCGGGGCGTGGGGGTTGACCGAGCCGTCTTCGGGATCGGACGCTGGGAGTGCCCGCATGACTGCGAAGCGCCGAGGAAACAGCTGGGTACTGAACGGCACCAAAACTTTTTGCACCAATGGCCACTATGCCGATGCGATCGTCGTGATCGCCGTTAGCGACAGGGCGGCCAATACTCACGGGCTTTCCGCCTTTATCGTTGATAAAGATACAAAGGGATTTCGCCCCGGCAAAAAAGAGAACAAGCTCGGTTTACGCGCCAGCGATACGGCCGAGATGATTTTTGAGGACTGCGTGATTCCGGCGGAGAATCTTCTGGGCAAGGAAGGCGACGGTTTCATCGACGCCATGCGCGTGCTCGATGGCGGGCGCATCTCGATAGCCGCCTTGTCGCTCGGCATGGCACAGGGTGCGTACGAAGCCGCGCTGAACTATTCCAAAGAGCGCAAGCAGTTTGGAAAGTCGATCGGAGAGTTTCAGGCCATCCAGTGGAAGCTGGCCGACATGGCAACCGAGATCGACGCGGCCCGCTTGCTGACCATGCGCGCTGCCTCGATGAAAGACGCCGGCATGAAGACTACGCTCGAGTCTTCCATGGCCAAGCTCTATGCCAGCGAAGTTGCTGTGAAGTGCGCCAATGAAGGGGTGCAGATTCACGGAGGGTACGGGTTCATTAAAGATTACCCAGCCGAAAAGTACTATCGCGACGTGAAGCTATGCACCATCGGCGAGGGCACAAGTGAAATTCAGCGACTGGTGATTGCAAGGCAGCTGCTGAAAGATTGAGGCTGCCTTTCCCCGGATTTCTTCTTCCACGTCCTCCTGCTTTACACTAATCGCTTGAACCCTGATGTCCAGACGTGGATGGGGCAGTTGTGTTCCGGCGATGTGCGCGCACTGGCGCGCGCGATTTCGATGGTCGAGAACCGTGCCCCAGGGTGGTCTGAGCTATTGAAAGCGTTGTTTCCGCACAGCGGCAAGGCGCGCGTCCTCGGACTAACTGGGCCGCCAGGAGCGGGAAAGAGTACGCTGGTCGATCAGCTGGCTCGCTTTTATCGCAAGAAAAATCGCACTGTGGGCATCATCGCCGTCGATCCGACCAGCCCCTACACGGGCGGAGCGATCCTGGGCGACCGGATTCGTATGCAGGAGCATTTTTCCGATCCGGGGATTTATATTCGCAGCATGGCCACGCGCGGCTCACTCGGTGGCCTGGCGCGTACCACGGCGGACGTGACAACGGTGCTCGATGCCGCAGGCCGCGATCTGATCATGGTTGAGACCGTGGGCGTTGGCCAGGACGAAGTGGACATCGTGCGCCTGGCCGATATCACGATCCTGATATTGGTCCCGGGCATGGGCGATGACGTCCAGACGATCAAAGCCGGCATCATGGAGATCGCCGACATCTTTGTGATCAATAAAAGCGATCGCGACGGGGCTGAGCACGTCGAGCGGGAAATTCGTACGCTGCAATCGCTGGCCACGCGTCAGGATGGCTGGACGCCGCCGATCGTGAAAACTGTTGGTAGCGAGGGGAGTGGAATCGAGCAACTGGCAGGCGTGATTTCCGAATATGAGACCTACCTGAACAAGAAAAACCTGGCGTTCAGAAAAAGTGTCGAGAACTGGCAAGAGCGCTTGATTGAGATGCTGCGCGATGCCATGCTGGAAAAGGCCAGGCAGCGGATGGGTGACGGCAGCCTGGCTCGTTATGCGGCTGAGGTCGCCGAGCATAGACGCGATCCCTACACGCTGGTGGAAGAGATCGCTGCCCACGTCGGAAAAGAGTGATGGCTCAAATCGATCATCTGGGGATCGCGGTGAAATCGCTGGCGGCCGCGAAATCGATCTACGAAAAGCTGGGCCTCAGTATTTCTCCGGAAGAAACGGTGGAGCAGGAGCAGGTGCGGTTGGTGATGGTTCCCGTGGGTGAGAGTCGATTGGAGCTGCTGGAAGCAACTTCTGAGAATTCAACCATTGCGAAATTCATTGCCAAGCGCGGCGAAGGCTTGCATCACGTCTGCCTACGCGTTCCAGATTTGCCTGAGGCCATCGAACGGCTAAAGAAAGACGGCGTGCGGCTGGTTTCGGAAGAAATCAAGACTGGAGCGGGCGGCCATCGCTATATTTTCGTGCATCCGTCGAGCACGGGAGGCGTGCTTCTCGAACTGGTCGAAGGATAGCTGCAGCAGGCATTAGCAGTCACAGTCATCAATCGATCACTAGCGATAGCCAGACACTGTCTTCATGCTCCTACTCGCGATCGACACTTCGGGCAAACAAGGCAGCGTGGCGTTGGCCCGCGGCGGGGAGCGATTTGCTGATGGCGACGACCTCGAAGTGATTGAGGTTGTTCCATTAACGGGCGGCACTTTCTCCGCGCAACTGATTCCGCAAACCGCCGCCCTACTATCCGGTCATGGATTCTCGAAGCGCGATATTGAGGCCTTTGCCGTGACCTCCGGACCGGGATCATTCACCGGGCTTCGGATCGGTCTGGCGGCGGTGAAGGCGCTGGCAGAGGTGTTGGCAAAGCCAATCGCGGCGGTATCGCTGCTGGAAGCATGCGCCGTCGCTAGCGGAGAGCGAGGCACGGTCGTCGCCGTGCTCGACGCTGGTCGTCATGAAGTCTATGTAGGCGAATATGAAGTCACAACCAAAGCTGACGAAATTCCACGAGAATATCTCGTGAGCCAGGAAGAATTTTTTGCCCGGATGAGGGGATCGAGAATAGTAACGCCCGACCCGGCTCTCGCCGAAGCTGCGGCTGCGGCCGGATTATCCTCGTTGATATTGCCAGCGATTTCTGCGGCTGCGATTGCGCGCGTCGGCTGGCGCAAGCTTCGCTCCGGACAAACGGTGACGCCCGGGCAGCTGGAAGCGAATTACATCCGTCGCACCGACGCCGAGATCCTTGAGAAAACTAGATCCTAACCTGCGGATTCGACGGGCAAATATCGCGGACGTGTCAGCCATGATGGCACTTGAACGTCAGAGCCCGGCCGCTGCCCATTGGTCGCGCCAGCAATATGAGAGTTTGTTTGCCACCCCAAGCACTGAGCTGCGTTCCGAGCGCTTAGCGTGGATCGTGGAAGGCGATCACAAGACGCAGCCAGAAAGCGCTCGAGACAAGAGTTCTGAAATCCACGCTTTTTTGGTGACACAACGTATTAGCGGCGAGTGGGAATTGGAAAATATTGTCGTCGCTGAAGGGGCGCGTCGCCAAGGTTTGGGTGCCCGCCTGATAAGCGAATTGGCAGACCAGGCGCGCGCAGAACAGGGCGAAGCCATATTTCTAGAGGTTCGGGAGTCGAATATGGGCGCTCGTTCTTTATACCGGAAGCTGGGCTTCGAGGAAGTGGGTTCGCGCAGGAATTACTATGCCAGTCCAACAGAAGATGCAATCATTTACAGGCTTAAACTCTGAAAAAATCAGGGTTTTTGACCTTTCTCATAACGAGACTGCACCAGATTTCGGCATTGAACCTGTTTTAGGGCTGTGGTAGGGTGAGTTTATAAATCCCCGGTTGGAGGTCCGCTGGATGCTGACTTCGAATGACAATCTCCTGAATCATGATGAATTCCGAAAGCTGGCTCAGGAGCACCTGCAATATTCCACTCGCCTTGACTCTCTCACCCAAAAACGTTACCTCAGCGAAGACGAAAAGTTGGAAGAAGTTCGTCTGAAAAAGCTCAAGCTGCGGCTCAAAGATCAGATGCAGTCGATCGAACGGCAGTACCGGCAACAGTACGGAACTCACGTAGCATAATTGAGTGGCCATTGAATAGCGGCTCCCGCCGCTAATGGGATTTTGTATCTACTCGGTGGCGCTGTTCAGCGCCTTTCTTTATTTGGACTTACACTCTTTCTAACTGAAGATGAGCCGGTGTCGCTCAACTCTGCTCTATAATTGTGGTCTGATCCCATGGTTCGTGACGGCTACTATTACGCGCTGGCCCTGATTGCAGGTGCAGTCCTTGTGGGCTGGTTTGCGCGTCCGGCGTGGGCGCTGATTCCTGTCGTTCTCGCGTTTTTCTTTCTATGGTTTTTCCGCGATCCGGATCGCATTATCCCTCACGCGGCTGGAGCTCTTGTATCGCCAGGAGATGGGAAAGTTACCGACGTCTCCCTCGTGCCCGCTAGCGGTGAAAGCCAAACTCGAATCAGCATCTTTCTGAGCGTCTTCGACGTGCACGTGAACCGCTCTCCGATTGCGGGAACCGTCCGCGAAGTTCGCTATCAGCGTGGAAAGTTCCTGAACGCTATGAATGGTGCTTCTGCGGAGCAGAACGAACAAAATATTGTGCGCGTCGAGGGTGATCGCCAGACGGTGATTTTCAAACAGATTGCCGGGTTGCTGGCACGAAGAATTGTTTTCCACCCCAAGGTGGGTGATCAGCTCGAACGCGGCCAACGCGTAGGACTGATCAAGTTCGGTTCTCGTGTGGATGTTCTGTTTGACGCTGGCGCCGCCGTGCAGGTGAAGGTCGGGGACCGTGTCCGTGGCGGCGCGAGCGTGCTGGCGTATCTGCAGCCGAGGGATGAATTGGTGGCAGCGGGACGTCACTCAGCCACGGAAGGAGCTCTCTGATGGAAGACTCCTCGCCCAATCCCAGGCAGGATGCGCGTCGCCGGCGGCGCATGCGTAAGGGCATGTACATTCTTCCCTCCTTATTTACCACGGGAAATATGGCGGCGGGATTTTACGCCATCCTGGAGATTCTTCATGCCAGCGCGGTGACTTCCTGGCATTTGGATAACGCCGCCAAGGCGATCGGTTTCGCCGTTTTATTTGATGGTCTTGACGGTCGCGTTGCCCGCATGACCGGCACCAGCAGCGATTTCGGCAAAGAACTGGACTCTCTGGCGGATGTGATTACCTTTGGCGTTGCTCCCGCGATGCTGGCCTGGACGTGGGGATTTCATCTTATGCCGCCGGTGGCACTGACCGATTTGAATATCAAACTCACGCAGTTAGGCGCGATTGCCAGCTTCTTATTTCTCATGGCGGGAGCCAGTCGCCTGGCACGCTTCAACATTACAACCAATGCCCAGCCAACAAATCCAGGACGGCCTGGCAAGAAATATTTCGTCGGGATGCCCATTCCTGCCGGTGCTGGTGTGATTGCGGCCGTGGTCCACTTCCAGGCCGGCGTGCCGTTGGGATCGTGGTATACCGCGATGACTTGGCTGGCAATGGTCGCAGCGGTCGGTTACCTGATGGTGAGCACCTGGCGCTTCTACAGTTTCAAAGATATTGATTTCTCGTCGCGTCATCCGTTTCGCCTGATCATTTTGCTGGGCGCTTTGTTCGCCGCCATCTGGTTCTTTTCGAAGCCGATGCTTTTTGCGGTTGCGCTGCTGTATACATTTTCGGGAGTGTTCTGGAGATTGCAGTGGATGTTCCGTCGCCGCAGACAGCCTCCTCCACCCGCCTACAAGGAGGCTTCGCAGACTTCATGAGTGCGCCGCCAAAAATCGCGGGATTACCCGCTTCCTCTACTTCGCGGGGCCAGCTTTATCGCGTGGCCATCGTCGGCGCGGCTACGCTTAAGGGCAAAGAAGTCGCCGAGATGCTTAACGAACGCAACTTTCCTGCCGTGGATGTGCGCCTGCTCGACGATGACGAATCGATCGGCCAGCTCGAGGCCACGGGGGACGAGATTAATTTCATCCAGAGCGTTCGAGCCGAACGGTTCACGCACGTGGACTTCACTTTTTTTGCCGCCGACGCTGAGTGTACGCGCAATAACTGGAAGCGGGCACGCGATGCGGGCAGCGCGATCATTGATCTCTCCGGTGCTCTAGAAGAGGAAGCCGGCGCGCAAGTGCGCTCTGTCTGGCTGGAGCGGGAGCGCGGAGAAATGTGGCAACCGGAATTGCAGCCGGGTCCCGCAGTTGCGGCCCACCCCGCCGCTATAACTCTGGCGTTGCTGCTGCTACGGGCAGGTAAACTTGCCTCGATTCGGAGCGTAGAAGCGATGGTTTTCGAGCCAGCCTCCGAGCAGGGACAAAAAGGTATGGACGAGTTACATCAGCAGACCGTCAATCTGTTGTCGTTTCAGTCGCTGCCCAAAGATGTGTTCGATGTTCAGGTGGCTTTCAACATGGTTGCCCGCTACGGCCAGAAGTCGCGGTTGTCGCTGGATTCTCTGGAAGCGCGGGTTCGGCGTCATTATCAAAAGCTGGTAGGAACGCAAGCTCCGCAACCCGCGCTGATGGTGCTCCAGCCTCCTGTTTTTCATGGCCACGCGCTGGCCATCTTTCTTGAGATGGAGCAAGCCATCGACGAAGGAAAATTGTTGCAGGCCCTCAGCGGGGATCACATCGCCCTGGCTGGAACGGAAGATGATTCGCAGCCGAGCAACGTGAACACCGCGGGGCAGCCGAATATTCTGGCTTCCTTGAAAAGTGATGCAGCGCGGCCCAACGGATTCTGGCTGTGGGCCGCAGTCGACAATCTGCGCGTCACGGCCATCACCGCGGTGGAATGCGCCGAGAGTATGATCGCAACCCGCCCGCTGGGAAAAATCCAATGACAGCCTGGCGCGCCTTGTGGCTGGCGTTGCTTGTGGCCAGCACCAGTTGCGGATATCACACCGCCAGTCACAGCGTACAACTTCCAGAAAATGTCAAGACCATTGCCGTCCCCGCCTTCGTAAACGAAACCAGAACTTATCGCATTGAAGAGGTGCTCACGTCGTCAGTGGTACGAGAGTTCACCACGCGCACGCATTACCACATTCTCAACGATCCCAGCGAAACCGCTGACGCGACACTTCGCGGCACCGTGTTGTCGGCGTCTTCTACCCCGCTTACCTACAATTCGGCAACGGGGCAGGCAGCCAGCGTTTTGGTGGTGGTCAGCATGAAGGTTTCGCTCACCGATCGTCGGGGAAACGTGCTCTACCAGAATCCTTCCTATTTATTT
Source organism: uncultured Acidobacteriota bacterium (assembly GCA_963756015.1). Lineage (GTDB taxonomy): Bacteria > Acidobacteriota > Terriglobia > Terriglobales > Acidobacteriaceae > Sulfotelmatobacter. The sequence goes on along the minus strand of CAVWMB010000006.1, from coordinate 2,062,123 downwards.
CGCGAGCAATACGAGGTCTCACAGGATTTGACCAGCTTTTTCGAGGAGGATTCGCCCGCCTTCCGCAGGCTATCTGAGGATTTTGCCCGTACCCTGGTCTCCAACGTCCTGGAGGGCTTCTAGATGCTAGAGTTTGAAATGGTCGTTCGTGGTTGGTCGTTTGTGGTTAGCCAACTGCGATCTATTACTGGCCGACGGCGCAGTCCGGTCCGAGAGTATTTTGAGGAGAGCATTTAATGCGGGCGTTTGCACAAGCGGAGCGGTTTGTGAGCGAGATCGAGTCGCGCAAGCTGCGGCCAGCCTACGTGTTCGTTGGCGATGAAGCTTTCTTCCGCAAGCGCTTTCGCGATGCGATTCTCGAGCACCTGGTTCCGGTTGATCTGCGCGATTTCAGCATCTTTGAGTTTGACCTCGCAGAAAACGATCTTGCGGAGGTGCTGGATCGCGCCCGCACGCCTTCATTGATGGCCCCTTTTCAGGTATTTTTCGTGCGCGGAGTGAAAAGCCTTTTTGGCCGTGGGTCCAACGAGGAAAAACTCTCCGCCATCGAAGCGTATTGCGAGAACCCCAATCCCGATGCGCTTGTCGTCTTCGTCGCCGACCACATCAGCATACCCGCCGACGTCCGCCGCATGGAGATGCAGGACAAAGATCGTTACCAGCGCATCCGGGAAACCATGGGCCCGTACTGCAGCATCGTCGAACTGGCGCGCGTCGAGGAGGGCGAGGCGGTGCGCTGGATTTCCGAATATTGCGCTACTCGCGCGGTGAAGATGGATGCCGATGGTGCGCGCGAACTGGTAGATGCGCTTGGCGGCGACATGATGATGATCTCAAATGAACTCGAAAAGCTGATGCTTTATGTTGGCGTCCGCAATCACATCACGCTCGGCGACGTTGAAACCATGGTGCTCGCTGCGAAACAGCGCTCGTTGTATGAGTTGACCGACGCGATCTCTTCGAAAGACCGGGTGCGAGCGCTCGAAGTGCTGGATGCGATCCTGACCTCGGCCGATGGCGAAGAAGCCGCCATCGGCCACGTTTACATGCTGGCGAAGACTTTCCGCCAGATGCTGGTAATTCTCGAACGCAACGTCCGGGACCAGCGCATGCTTTGGGCTGCGCTGTGGCAGGGCTTCCGCGTGCCGCCGTTTGCCGCCGACGACATCATCAAACAAGCTCGCCGCTACAAATCCCGCCGCGACTTGACCCGCGCGATCCGCCTGGTGGCGAGGGCTGATCTTGCCCTGCGGTCGAGTCCTGTCAGCAAGCGCATGGTGCTGGAGCGTCTGGTGATCGATCTGACGACCGAGCCCAAGTTGGAATCGCAGGGCTGGATGCAGGAGCAGTTGCCGGTGTGAAGTTCGATGGTTTTTATTTGAAGCTTGTGTGCTTCATAAGGACGCAAGGCTCGGTGCGGGTCGTAGGTCTCCGGGACTTGCGCTATAAGGGGTATGAACAAAAAACCGCCAACGGACCTGGAGATCCTGGAAGAGATCTACAGGCGTTATTACATCACGTTCCGCTCGTTCTCAAGAGAGCAACCGAGTCGGAGCGCTAAGGTCTATGTGCCGACCATATCGAAGCCATTGGCGAGCGCTTCGGGGTGGATCCCGACATCGTTTTCGGACGACTTTATTACCACCTTGAGCGCAAATATGGATTTACTCAGCCGGATGGCACGAACGTCCACTTCTTTTCTCTTCAAACGGGCTCTGATAAACATTGCGTGCAGTTTCCGCTGCTTGCTGCGGTGATAGCAAGTCTCCGAGAGGAAGGGAACAATATTTGGCCGCAACATATCTCTCGATAGCGGCGGTCGTGATTTCGGTCGTTTCTCTTTTGATTTCCGCCCTGCTCAAGGGTCGGTGCTAGCTGAGCCGCGATCTCTTGAAGACGGATAGGCCTGAGCCCGGCAGCCCAAGCCAAGGTTAAAACTGCTACTTCATCGCATTGACGCGCGCACCTAGGCGGGATTTGTAACGCGCGGCGGTATTTCCGTGCAGTGTGCCTTTCTGGATAGCCTTATCGAGCGCAGACACCGTTTGGCGGTAGGTCTGCTCGGCGGCTTGCTTGTCGCCTTTTTCTATGGTCTCGCGTAAAGTCCGCAATGCTGTGCGCAGACGGGAAGAATTCGAGCGATTGGTAGCCGTGCGTTTTTCGGTTTGACGGGCGCGCTTGAGCGCCGAGTGATGATTGGCCATGTCTGGTTTTTACCCTTTGTGCGTAAAGCGGGATATTCCGGTGAGTGCCGAATACACTATTCTACGGGACTAAATCCTGACCGGTCAAACCGTTGCCGCCATTGACTCATACCCCGCCGCGGGGTAGGCTTTAAGCAATGGTAGTGACTTGCCCCCTGGGCATGTGCATCCCGGTTGGTCCCGTCTCCAAGCATAATCCTGTTTTGTCTGCGAATTGGCTGAACTCTGCGCATTTCCTGTCAGCAGTTAGATTCGTCGAAGAGACTGAATGAAGAAAAGTATCGGAATTAGTCCCAACATCGAAACGTTGTTTGGCACGCGCGATGAGAATGTGCGCCTGTTGGAGGACGGCCTGAACATCACGATCGATCTACGATCGAATGCCGTCGAACTGGAGGGCGCAGCGCGCGACGTGGCTCGTGCGGAGCAGGTATTTGCCGATTACGAAAGCCTGCAGCGCTCGGGGTACAGTTTCAATAACGGCGATCTCAACAGCATGTTGCGAGTGCTAACCGCGGATCCAACCGCAACTCTGCGCGGACTGGCCGACGCCGGCCGCCAGCGTTCGCTCGGACGGCGCATGGTGCAGCCCAAGAGCGTGAATCAGCGCCGCTACGTTGAAGCCATCGAAAAGCATGACATGGTGTTCGGCATCGGTCCGGCGGGTACGGGCAAAACATACCTTGCAGTGGCCATGGCAATTTCTGCGCTGTTGGCCAAGCGGGTCAATCGAATTATTCTGGCCCGGCCCGCGGTGGAAGCCGGCGAACGCCTGGGATTTTTGCCGGGCACATTGCAGGACAAGATCGACCCCTACTTGCGTCCATTGTATGACGCTCTGTACGACATGCTCGATCCGGAAAAGGTGGACCGCTATCTGGAAAAGAATGTCATCGAGATCGCGCCCATCGCATTCATGCGAGGCCGCACACTCAACGATTCATTCGTGATTCTCGATGAGGCGCAGAACACGACTTCGGAACAGATGAAGATGTTCGTCACCCGTCTGGGATTCAATTCCAAGGCTGTGATCACGGGAGACATCACCCAGATCGATTTGCCCAACGCTCGGCGCAGCGGCCTGCTAGAGGCGATTGACATCTTGCGACGGGTGGAAGGTCTGACCTTTATTCACTTCGACGAAGCCGACGTTGTTCGCCATCATCTCGTGCAGCGCATTATCCGGGCCTACGATGAGCATAAGACTCATGTTGCCGAGCAGCAGATGCTCTTGTTGGCTGGCGGCAAGAGCGCAGAAGCCGCAGTGAAGGGCCCAAACGGAAAGAACGTGGAGCCGACCACCGCGGATGACAGATCAACTGCGTCCGGAGAATAAATCTTGGGTGGGTGAGAGAGCTGATGCGAGCCCTCTCTTTTAATTCCGCAGGACTTGTTTAGTTTTCCGCGTGGCCGCCGTACCGTGCGAAAGTTGATACACACCGAGACGAAGTTTGGTCATATTGCGAAAAAGAATCGCCGGCTTGAGCCCGTCCACGCTCGAACGCTTTATACTGCGCGCGCGGTCTATGGTTCGGCTGCATGAACCTGTAAATGTGCTGGTAACCACCAGCGCGGAGTTGCGCTTGCTCAATCAGCGATTCCTTGGAATAGACCAGCCGACCGATGTACTGTCGTTTCCTGCGCAGGCAAGCGTTGAGCGTCAGATCAGGCCTATTGCCGGGGAGGTCGCTATCTCCGCCGACATCGCCCGCGATAACGCGAAGCGTCTTGGGCACTCCGTGGCCAATGAGGTGAAAATTCTGGCGCTGCATGGCATTCTTCATCTGGCGGGCTTCGACCACGAACGCGATCGCGGTGAGATGGCTCGCAAGGAGGATCAACTGCGGCGGCAACTAAAACTGGAAACAGGATTGATCGAAAGAGCTCGGACGGGTGCCCGTAAGGTTTCGAGCCGCCGGAAACGCCGAGGCCACTCGCCCGGCATAGGGCGAAGAACCGCATGAACTGGTCCATAGCATTGGCGCTGCTTCCGCTGCTCGCTCTGCTGGCATTGGCCTCGTATGTGGATCGTGTCTATCAGGAGATCGGGAAATTTCTATCGCGGGAATTTCAGGACAACATCGATGTCTTTGAACAGAAGGTTGAGCCCGCGCTGAGTGTGAGCCGCAACCGGGCTTCGCTCTCAATGTCAGTGCTCAAACAGCTGACCACGGCGACCATCGCTTTGCTGGTTGGTTTCGTGGTTTTCGGCGACCAGCGTTGGAGCATCTATGAGATCCTGCAAGCCGCCATCAGCTTGATCTTGATCATCATTTTGTTTAATCAGTTTCTGCCGTTCTTGTTCTTCTCGCGCACGAACGGCACCTGGCTAATTCGTTGGACCTGGTTAGTGAGAATTTTGATTTACCTGGTTCTGCCCGTGACTATTGTTCTCGGCTTCCTGCAATCGGTGGTATCGCTCACCCGCCAAAACACGCGGGAACAGCCGGAGAGCGCAGCTGAAGCGGTGGATGCGTTGATTGAGGCGGGACAGGAAGAAGGAATTATCCAGGAGGGCGACCGCGACTTGATTCAGTCGGTGGTGGAATTCAGCGGCAAGACGGTGCGCGAAGCCATGAAGCCGCGTCCGGAGATGTTTGCCGTACCGGTGGAAACCACGGTTGAGCGTTTTATCGAAATGCTCCGCACCAAGCACTACTCGCGTGTCCCGGTTTACGCAGAAAGCATTCACAATATTAAGGGCATCGTTTACGCCCAGGATGTGTTGCAGGTTCCTGACAGCGAAGCTGCCGGGCGCAGCCTGGGTACGCTGATGCGGCGGGACGTCTATTTCGTGCCGGAGAGCAAACTCGGCAGCGACCTGTTGCGGGAAATGCAGAAAAACAATATACGCATGGCGATCGTGGTCGACGAATATGGAGGCGTCGCCGGCTTGGTGACGATCGAAGATTTAGTAGAAGAGATCGTTGGCGAAATCCGGGATGAGCATGAGAAACCGGAAATTGTGAGAGAGAACGAGCAGTCGTACATCGTCTCCGGGGGAATGGATGTGGACCGCCTCGCCGAACTGTTCGGAACCAAGCCGGACGGAAGGGAATCGGCCACAGTGGCTGGTCTGGTGAGCGAATTAGCTGGGCACATTCCCAGGAAAGGCGAAACCCTGGATGACGACGGGCTGAGGTTCGAGGTTCTCGAATCGACAGACCGCAGGGTTGAAAGAGTCAGAATTACCGCAATGCAACCGCGCCAATTGAAGCTGATATAGTCGAGAAGCGGGCTTCTGCCCTTTGGCTTGGGCAATCTCAAAGTTTCGTCGTAAAACCGAGGCTCGACAGCGAATACTCGACCGCCGTATTTATGCCCTTCCGCTCCGGTTTCGTTTGCATACTCGGCCGCCCAAACGCGGGCAAGTCCACGCTGCTCAATGCGCTTGTAGGTGAGAAACTTGCGATCGTCTCACCGAAACCGCAAACCACTCGCAACCGAGTCCAAGGCATCATCAATCTTCCGAAGAGCAAGGGCCAGAGCGGTGCGCAAATCATCTTGATCGACACTCCTGGCGTTCATAAACCAGACAGCTCACTGGGACGCAAGATGATGGTCGAGGTGCGCGAAGCTCTGGAGGAGTGCGATGTTGTGCTCCTTCTTATGGACGCAACCCGCAAGCTCGACCAGCGCGATGAGTTCGCGATACAAATGCTGAAGCATTCACCAGCGAAAGTCTGCCTCATCCTTAATAAAGTAGATCTATTGAAGGGGGGGAAGAGCAAGCTGCTGCCGTTGATCGAAGAGTATAAGAAACTCCACCAATTCCACGACATTATCCCTATTTCAGCCTTGAAGCGAGATGGACTCGACGTCCTGCTGAAGCAAGTGACGGCGGCGTTGCCAGCCGGGCCCGCTTATTTTCCGCCAGAGCAGATTACCGACCAACCGGCGCGCTTCATGGCCGCTGAGATTATTCGCGAACGCGTTCTGGTCGAGACCGAAGAGGAACTCCCTTACGCGACGACGGTCATGGTTGATGATTTCGAAGAAGGTGCGAAGCTGACGCGCATCTTGGCGACGATCTATTGTGAACGTGAAGGCCAGAAGGGAATTCTGATCGGCAAGAAAGGACAGATGCTCAAGCGCATCGGCACTTCGGCGCGACTGCAGATCGAGCGCATGATGGGAACGAAGGTCTTTCTCGAACTCTATGTCAAAGTTCAACCCAACTGGCGCGAATCTCGCGGCTTTGTCGAAGAGCTTGACTGGAGGAGGCAATTGGAGCACCTGATGGGTGGACGAGTTGAATCACCAATGGAATTACAAAAAGTTAAGATGCTCAAAACAATGAGCTCCAGAAGGACGTAAGCCCCACGGTTTGTCGTTCTCAGGGTCTGGCAGCTAAAATCAACTGACAGCAGCGCTAAATCGCGAATACAGGCCTAATTCATGTCATCGGTGGATTCTTCCCAGCAGCACCTCCCGGAAAAAGATTTCGATCCAGATAAATTGCACTTGGTCTTGCGGGTTACGCTTTCCGCCGACCGCAATGCTGTCGACCCAGTCGTGCAGGAAGTGATGTCCGTGGTACGACAAATGGAAGGCATCGACGGGAAGGAAGACGCCATTGAACTATCGCTGCAGGAAGCCTTGGCCAATGCCGTGATTCATGGCGCTAAGGAAGATCCGACAAAAACCGTGGAATGCCTAGTGAGTAACGACCAAGAACGCGGCATACTGATCGTGGTGCGGGATCCCGGCGTGGGCTTCAGTCCCGAAGCCATTCCGGGTTGCACCGTTGGAGAAAATGTCTATTCCAATCACGGGCGCGGAATCTTTCTCATCAACCAACTCATGGATAAAGTGGAATTCAGGAAGAACGGCACCGAGATCCACATGGTGAAGCGCTAGTCCGGTTCACCCGGGCTATTCTTTTGCTGCAATGCCCAGCGTTTTCATTTTGCGGTAAAGATGGCTGCGCTCCAGGCCCAAAACCTCGGCGGCGCGAGTTACGTTTCCGTGGTTCTCGTCGAGTTTCTTGAGAATAAAATCCCGCTCATAGGCGTCTCGCGCCTGGTGCAATGTGGAAAACTCGCTTCGCGCCATGCGCCGGTGGCCGTCGCGATGAACTAACGGAGGCAGATGCTTGCGCTCGAATCGCGAGATCATGGGATTCATGATCACTATGCGCTCGATCACATTGCGCAATTCGCGCACGTTTCCTGGCCACGAATAGCGCATTAAAGCCTCGATCGCTTCGTCTGTGATCTCGCGGGGTCGCCGTCCGTAAGTGGCGGCTAAATCCTTCAAAAAGTGACGCGCGAACAATGGAATATCTTCTTTTCGATCCCGCAACGGAGGCACGAAAAACGGAATCACGTTCAGTCGATAGAAAAGATCCTCGCGAAAATTTCCCTTTGAAATCTCTTCTTCCAGATCCTTGTTGGTCGATGCGATCACACGCGCATCCACCATGATGGTCTTATCGCCGCCGAGCGGAGCGACCCGCTGTTCCTCGAGAGTGCGCAACACTTTCGATTGCGTTTTCAGGCTCATGTCGCCCACTTCATCAAGAAACAAAGTTCCTCCACTTGCTTTTTGAAACTTGCCTTCCTTGTCGACCGAGGCTCCGGGAAACGATCCCTTGTAGTGCCCGAACAATTCGCTCTCAATCAGGTCTTCGGGAATGGCCGCGCAGTTGACCTCGACGAAAGTCTCGTCCTTGCGAAGACTCTGCGCGTGAATTGCGTGGGCCACCAGTTCTTTCCCAGTGCCCGACTCGCCGTAGATAAGAACCCGGCCGTTCGTGGGAGCCATGAGCCCGATCTGCTGGCGCAGAGCCTTCATGGGAATGCTGTCCCCAACGATAATGCTCTTAGCATGAAGCTGCTTCTTCAGGTCAACATTCTCATGCCGCAGCTTCTTGGATTCGATCGCATTCTTGACAAGAATGAGCGTCTTGTCGATCGAGAGCGGCTTCTCCAGAAAGTCGTAGGCTCCAAGTTTGGTCGCGCGCACAGCGGTTTCGATCGTGCCGTGGCCGGAAATCATAATTACTTCGGGCGGATTGTCCAGTTCGCGAATTCTCTCGAGTGTTTCCAGGCCGTCGATCCCGGGCAGCCAGATGTCAAGCAGCACAACGTCGAAGGCATGCTGTCGGCGCAGGAGCTTGAGGCATTCTTCACCACTTTCAATCGACGCAGTCTCGTAGCCCTCGTCGGCAAGCACGCCTCCGAGCGACTCGCGGATGCCGGTTTCGTCGTCAACGATAAGTACTTTAGGCATGCTGATGCGTGGCCGAGGTCAATGCGAGATCCGGCACAACCGGCAATTCCACGATGAACCGCGCCCCGACCGGCTGGTTTTCCTCTACGCGAATCGATCCGTGATGTTCTTCGATGACCCGGCTCACAATCGCAAGGCCAAGTCCGGTCCCACGCTTTCTGGTCGAAAAATACGGCAGAAAGAGCCTTTCCTTCAGTTCGCGGGTAACGCCATGGCCGGTGTCTGCGATGGTGATTTCGACGGCATCACGACTAGCCACCAGCGACGTGGAAATCTGAATTTCCCGCAGCAAAGCGGTCTGCATGGCCTCAGCGGCGTTGTCCACCAGGTTGGCGACCGCCCGCTTCATCGCTTCCGCATCGGCCATAACTTTGGGCAAATCCTGAGCCAGCGATTTGTGCAACCGGATACCGTCCAATCTTCCATTGAACATACTGAGCGCATCCTCGATAACCTGGTTAATATCAGCCGGGCTGGGATTGGATGCGGGAAAGCGAGCCAGCGAGGAAAACTCGTCCACCAGTCGACGAACGGTTTCCACGGCGCCAGCAATAGTTTCGGTGCAAGACCGCACGATTTCCAGAGACGCTTTGTCCGCGGGCGTCGCACGCTCCAGATGACGCTGAATGCGTTCTGCGGAAAGTGCAATCGGCGTTAGAGGATTCTTGATTTCGTGGGCAACACGGCGCGCCACCTCGCGCCATGCCGCCTGCTTCTGCGCTTTCAGAAGATCGGAAAGATCTTCGAACACGATCACGTACCCCGATCGTTCTTCCTGATGACGAAGAGTTGCCACTGTGACCGCCACATTGAGAGAGGCGCGTTGCAAAGGCATCTCCATCTGGCTGGTGGTCATGCCCATGCGATCGGCGCGGCGGAACAGAGGCTCCAGATCCTGCAGCACTTCCGCGGGAAATATGTCAGACAGGTGTGCGCCCAACAGCATATGCTCTCCCTCAGCATAGCCCTCAGGGTGAAACATCCGCAGCAGCGCCTGGTTGGCGTGGGTTACGTAGTGGGCGGCATTCAGCGATAACACTCCGGTGGGAATGCTTTCGAGAATCGTTTCCATTTGCCGCCGGCGTTGATCGAGTTCCGTGTTGGCAGCGTTCGCATTGCGGCTGGAAGTTTCGATCTGCCGGCGGCCGGTCTCAAGTTCCTCCGCCATGCGATTGAAGGAGCGTACAAGGTCGCCAATTTCGTCGGCTGCGCTGACGTCAATGCGATGGTCGAGACGTCCCCGAGAAATCTCCTGCGTCGCCTCCGCCAGCGCAGCCAGGGGACGAGTGACCAGCTTTGATAAAAACAGCGCTAGCCACGTGGTTACGAACAGCACCATCATGGTTAGCAACAGAAGTAGCCCCAGATACGTGCGGCGAACCAATCTCCGCTCATGGGCCAGCTCGAAGTAGCGTTGCTGGCTGCCTTCCACCTCACTTACGGTCTGTGAAAACGCCTTCGGGAGAGGGATTGCGACCAGAATCGCTCCCTGGTGCCCGACCGGAGCGCTGCCCAAGGTGTATTCCGTTTGCTCCCAGGTAAAACTCGCGGGCTTGTCCGCCGCCGCCTCTGCCAGCGGCAATTTCGTCTTTAGCAGCAGCCAGGGCGCCGGGATATTGAAGCTGGCTTCGGCATCGCCATCCTGCACAGCTATGGCGAATCCGCCTTGCAAAGTTATTTGGTGATTCTGAAATTCGCTCACCACCGGCGAGAATCCGTGTCCGGAAAATCCACGTTGCGTATCGGCAGAGGCAGCGATGGAGGCTGCTTCCGCACGGGCATTCCGCGCAGCATAGTCGCCCAGCAGCGATGCCATGGCGTGAGTGTCGGAACGAACCTCCTCTACCGGGGTAGAAAACCACTTGTCAATCGAACGGTTCATCAATCCATACGAGAACCAGTACATCACCATGACCGGGACAAATGAGAGCAGCAGCGCGCCTGCTACCATGCGGGTGCGAAACTTCGAGCCCAATACTCCCAGACGCCGCTCGGCGAACAATTTCAAAAGGTTGCGAAACAGAACAAAGGTTAGGGCTACAAACAGAAGGAAGATCAGCGCCGAGAGCGCCGCGAACACCACGATCTGCTGATTATTTCCCGGACGCAAAAAAGTGAGGTCAAACGCCGTCTGGGAAACCAGGATCGCCAGCAGCAAGAAAACCGCCATCGCGAGCAGGACGATGACCCGCTTGCGCTTGGAACTGCTGGAATTGGAACTGCTGGAAGGTCGAATTGGAGCGCTCTGCACCATGCGAATCTGGCGGTCCAACTCTGCAACTCAATCGGCTCGCCGGCAGGGCTGGACTTGAAGTCATTATAGATGCAGAGAGTCTCTCGAAGACGTGCGTGGGCCAGAACCAGCAGGGCGCTAGTGTGAGAGAGACCGTCCCGCTATGAATTCCTCCAAGACCGCGCCATAAGATGATTTAGGCTGGTACATCCGATCAAAGAGCAACGCTTGTCCACGGGTGTGGTGCGAGTGGGAGCCAATCCAGGAGTATTTGTCGGTGAATCCCCAAGTCTGGATGGCCGTGCAGCCCGAGTTGTCTAAACATGCGCGCACCACACTGCGATAAAGATCCGCCTGGCGTGCTAGATCTTCAGGTCGAGCCTCGCCTTTCGGATCCACCGGTACGGAAGCGTCAAGCTCGGTAAAGTGAACCTGCAGGCCGAGGGCGGCGAGGCGAGCGATGTTCGCGGAGATATTCGCGGCCATCGCTGGAATATCCACATCAACCGTTGGCATGTGCATTTGCATCCCCACGCCATCGATGGGCACGTGCCTTCGCCTGAAATCTTTCACCATGGCGTAAATGGCGTCGGACTTGCGAGTCAGTCCTTCGCCCTCCGCCTCGTTGTAGAACAACAAGGCGTGTGGATCGGCCTTGTGTGCCCACCTGAACGCCCGCTCGATGTAGGCTGTGCCTTTCTTCGACAATCCAATGCCGGGCTGGTCATACCAAATCGACTTGCGGACATGGCCATTCTCATCAAGGGCTTCGTTGATCACATCCCAGGCGAAAACCTGGCCGGCGTAGTGCTTCATCACGTGTGTGATGTGTTCATGGAGAAGTTGTGACAGCCGCCGAGAGGTGAAGTGCCCTTGCGCCAGCCAATCCGGATTGTCGTGATCCCAAACCAAACAATGTCCGCGGACTTTCATTTGATTGGCTTGGGCAAAGCGGACTGACTCGTCGCCCTGTCGAAAGTCGAAGGTGTTTGGGTCAGGCCGCAGGGTCCGCCACTTCATCGCGTCCTCCGGTTCAACCATGTTGAACTCGCGGGCCAGAGTGGAGGCGTAGGGCGCTTCAGTAAGCAGGTAGGGACGAACCGCCGTGCCAATCAGAACGTCCGCGTGGTCGGCTGCCTCTCGCAGCGATTGTGCGTTGCAGACGGTAGCGACCACTGCAGCGAGAATCACGCACCAACAGAGTTTGGACAAAGGGCCTTTCGAGAGAGCTACCCTCTCTGCTTAATCTCCGGAAGGAACATCCGTAAAGGGCATTCGTCACAACGACCCTGTGATTTTCTGCAATAATTCTTTCCCACGCCGACGATGAGGCCATGCATCTCGTTATAAACCTGCACTAAACCGGTTCGCTTTGCCAGACTCATCGCCGATGGAGGGTGCGACGCGCCAGGGGGTCCTGCAGCCAACCGCCCGTTCAAACTAGCGTCAGAATGAGGCTGCGCAATGGGCGCCAGCGCTTCTTCAAACATCTTCCGAATTTCTTCGTATGGCGTTTCTTCCGGCAGAATCCGGTGGCGAGCGAGAATGCGCCTTGTGTACGCATCCACCACGAAAACCGGGTGATTGCCCGCATAGAGCAAAATCGAGTCGGCGGTCTCAGGCCCGATGCCGTGCAGATTGAGCAATTCTTCCCGAAGTTTTTGGGTTGGGCACGCGAACATTCTTGCCAGGGAACCTCGGTACCTCCGGTCTAGAAAAGCAACGAAAAGCTTTAACCGCTTAGCCTTCTGACGAAAATATCCGGCAGGTCGAATCAGCGCCTCGAGTTCACTCAGCGGGACCCCGCGGATTCCGCTCACACTAAGCAATCCGGCTGCACGAAGATTCCTCAAGGCTCTTTCAACATTTGTCCACGCCGTGTTTTGCGTTAAATAGGCGCCGACGATCACTTCGAATTCCGATTGCGCCGGCCACCAATGTTGGGCTCCCCAGGCCTTAAATAAGGAACGGTAGTAGGTCCGAATCGCGCGTTTCCCGGCAGCGCTGCGCAAGTTAGCAAGCCCTCATGGTTGAGTGTACGCCGCTTGCTTTGGCGGTCGCATTGGTTACATCCCATCTTCGCCGACTCTTACCGAAGTGCATGTACCACGGCCGGAGATTTGATCCCCGCAGTGAAAAAAGCTCATCTGGCGCGGGTTTCAGCGAGTGACGCGCAACATGAGCGGCTTGGCGGCAAGTCCAAGTACTACGGTAACTGGTACGGTAATCGACTTACTGTGACAATTTCTGTCAACGCCAAGACGCTGCTTTTCTCCCACAGCAGGAAGCAGCGATTCGCGTAAATGCCTGGTGAGACGGCCCGGCATGGTTCCACTACGTGGATAGGAGATCGAAGTATGTCTCAACGGCTGGGTGACCTTCTCGTCAAAGAGAAGATCATTACCCCAGAGCAGTTGGAACAAGCGACCAAGGCCCAGAAGGAGCAGAATGTCCGCCTGGGGTCTGCCTTGGTGAAGCTTGGCTTCCTCACGGATGAGGATGTCACGAATTTTCTCTCCCGGCAGTATGGCGTCCCGGCCATCAATCTTTCTTATTTCGAAATCGATCCGGCGGTGGTCAAGCTCATTCCTTTCGAAACCGCCAAGCGCTATCAGATCCTGCCATTAAGCCGTGTGGGCGCATCGCTGACCATCGCTATGGTGGACCCCACCAACGTCTTCGCGATGGACGATATCAAGTTCATGACCGGCTTCAACATCGAGCCGGTAGTAGCTTCCGAGAGCTCAATTCTTGCGGGAATCGATAAGTCTTACGGTGCGGGAACGAAGGAAGAAGACCTCGAAACCGTAATGCAGTCGATGTCGGAGAACGAAAGCGACATCGAAGTGCAGGCGGAAGAGCAGGAAATGGAGCTGTCACAGCTGGAGAGAGCTGCGGACGAAGCTCCCGTCGTCAAACTGGTGAACCTGGTTCTCACTGACGCTGTAAAGCGTGGAGCCAGCGACATTCATATCGAGCCCTATGAAAAAGAGTTTCGCGTCCGCTTCCGAATTGATGGCGTGTTGCAGTCGATTATGTCGCCGCCCATGAAGCTGAAAGATGCGATCACCTCGCGCCTGAAAATCATGGCCAAGCTGGACATCAGCGAAAAGCGCCTGCCGCAAGACGGACGCATCATGCTGAAAATGAATATTGGAGGGCGCAAGAAGCAGCTCGATTTCCGTGTCAGCACACTCCCCACTCTCTGGGGCGAGAAAATCGTGCTCCGCTTGCTCGATAAAGAAAATCTGCGGCTCGACATGACCAAGCTGGGCTTCGAACCCGAGTCCCTGGTCAAATTCGAGAAAGCCATTCTCAAACCTTACGGCATGGTGCTGGTAACGGGTCCTACGGGATCAGGAAAAACGAACACTCTTTATTCATCCATCTCGCGCCTCAACCAGCCTGATACCAACATTATGACCGCCGAAGATCCAGTCGAATTTCAGTTGGGCGGTGTCAACCAGGTGCAGATGAAGGAGCAGATTGGGCTGAACTTCGCAGCCGCGCTGCGCTCTTTCCTGCGTCAGGATCCAAACATCATACTGGTCGGCGAAATCCGCGACTTCGAAACCGCGGAAATTGCCATTAAAGCGGCCCTTACCGGCCACCTCGTGCTCTCGACGTTGCATACCAACGGCGCGCCCGAGACCATCACTCGATTGATGAACATGGGTATTGAGCCATTCCTGGTCGCGACTTCGGTTCATTTGATCTGCGCCCAGCGCCTGATTCGAAGAATCTGCAAGGACTGCTCGGAGACAGTCGAGGTACCGGTTCAAACCCTGATCGAGGAAGGATTTTCGCCGGAGGAAGCCAAAACGATCAAGATTCAGAAAGGCAAAGGCTGCGGCGTTTGCAACAACACCGGATACAAAGGCCGCTGCGGTTTGTACGAAGTCATGGAAGTGGATGACGAAATCAGAGAACTGGTGCTGGTGGGCGCTTCGGCGGTGGAATTGAAGAAGAAAGCCATCGAGCGCGGCATGATCACGCTGCGGCGCAGCGGTCTGATCAAAGTGGCGGCGGGCATCACCACTTTGGAAGAGGTTGCCCGCGAAACTATTCACTAAGGTTTAAGAGATCTGGGAATCAGGAAGGGATCGCAACCATGGGTCTGTCGTTAAGTGATTTACTGAAGAGAATGCTGGAGATGAACGGCAGCGATCTCCACATCACCACCAATTCGCCGCCTCAGATTCGCGTCCACGGGCATCTGGTGCCGCTGGATCTTCCGCAAATGACGCCGGCCGAGACCAAGCAATTGGCCTACAGCGTCATGACAGACTCGCAGAAGCACCGCTTCGAAGAGAGCCTGGAACTGGATTTCTCTTTCGGTTTGAAAGGACTTGCCCGCTTCCGAGCCAACGTGTTTAACCAGCGGGGCGCCACAGCGGCTGTGTTCCGTCTGATTCCTTTCGAAATCAAATCCTTTAACCAGCTCGGCCTGCCGGCTGTGGTCAGCAAGCTCTGCGACAAGCCGCGCGGCCTGGTTCTGGTTACAGGGCCGACCGGCTCCGGCAAGTCTACGACGCTGGCGGCCATGATCGACAAGATTAACAGCGAGCGCCACGATCACATCCTCACCATTGAGGATCCGATTGAGTTCGTGCACATGAACAAGAACTGCGTGGTCAACCAGCGCGAACTGCACGCCGACACCAAGAGCTTTTCCGACGCTTTGCGTGCCGCTCTTCGTGAAGACCCGGACGTAGTGCTGATCGGCGAAATGCGCGACCTGGAAACCATTGAATCGGCACTCCGCATTGCCGAAACCGGTCACTTAACCTTCGGCACATTGCACACGAATTCGGCAACTTCCACCATCAACCGCATCATTGACGTTTTCCCGGCACACCAGCAGCCACAAATTCGGGCTCAGCTTTCCCTGGTGCTCGAAGGCATCATGTGCCAAAGCCTGCTGCAGACGATCAGTGGCAAGGGGCGTTCGATGATTATGGAAATCCTTATTCCGAATCCGGCTGTACGCAACCTGATCCGCGAAGACAAGATTCACCAGGTGTATTCGGCGATGCAATCCGGTCAGGATAAGTTCGGAATGCAGACGTTCAACCAGGCCTTGGCGACGGCGTATTTCCAGAAGCAAATTTCACTGGAAGTTGCCCTGGCTCGCTCCAGCAATCAGGACGAACTGCAGGAAATGATTAACCGCGGTGCCAGCTTGTTGAACCGGTCTGCCGCAGGGGGGGCTGTACTTGCGAAAGGGGCAACACCCTCCAAGCGTTGAGAGATAAAGCGGCATCGCGGACGGCAGCGCGCGATGTGGAAAGCCAGGTTGAATTGCGCTGCCGATTTTGGGTCATCACGAATGAGGAGAGGCTAAGACCATGCCAGTATTCACATTTTCCGGCAAAGATGCTTCCGGACAGAAGATTTCCGGCGAACGTATGGCGCCGAACAAGCAGACGCTCGGGCAGCAACTGCGGCGCGAACGCATTACTCCGGGCGCGATCCGGGAAAAGGGCAAAGAATTTGCCATGCCAACCTTCGGCTCGGGCAAGGTCAAGGTCAAGGACATCGCCATCTTCTTCCGCCAGTTCTCGGTCATGATCGACGCGGGATTGCCACTGGTCCAGTGTCTCGAAATTCTGGCCGCCAACCAGGAAAGCCAGACGTTTCAGAAAACGCTGACTGGGGTTCGCACCACGGTTGAAGGTGGCGCCACGCTGGCCAATGCCATGCGGCAGTATCCGGTTGTCTTCGACGACCTTACTACCAACATGATTGAAGCGGGCGAGACGGGCGGTATTTTGGACATCATCCTGCAACGCTTGGCGACCTACGTGGAAAAAGCCGTTCGCCTGAAATCTGCGGTGAAATCGGCTTTGATTTATCCGATCGCCGTAGTCAGCATCGCTACTCTGATCGTGGGCGCCCTGCTCAAGTGGGTCGTCCCCGTCTTTTCCAACCTGTTTAACGGACTGGGTGTTGCCCTGCCTCTTCCCACTCGCATCGTGATGGGATTGAGTGCATTCGTGCAGACTTTCTGGTGGGTCGTCCTGGTGGGCTGCGGCGCAATGGTTTTCGGGCTTAGGCAGATTCGCAAGCATCCACGCGGCCGGTATTACTTCGACAAAACGTTGCTCATGTTGCCGGTGGTCGGATCGCTGCTGCGCAAGATCGCGGTCGGTCGCTTTACGCGTACTCTGGGCACCTTGATCACATCAGGAGTACCGATTCTGGAAGGCTTGGCGATTACCGCCAAGACCTCGGGCAACGCCGTGCTCGAGGAAGCCCTAATGAAAGTGCGAAAAGCCATCGAGGAAGGCCGTACCATCGTCGATCCTCTCAAGGAGTGCGGGGTGTTTCCCAACATGGTGACGCAGATGATCGGGGTTGGCGAAGCCACCGGCGCTATGGACAACATGCTGCAGAAAATCGCCGACTTCTACGAAGAAGAAGTGGACGCGGCCACCAGAGACATGCTGGCCATGCTCGAGCCGGTCATTATTGGTGTGCTGGGCATCACCATCGGCGGCATCGTGATTTCGCTCTACATGCCGCTGTTCGCCATGATCGCCAAGCTGGCTGGGTAAAAATGCTTCGGCTGCAACGTGTCGCAATGACCGGACCAGTCTGCGACTTTTTGCGAGCGCTCGCTTACTGATGCGGGCGGCGATTCGGTCCAGCGCAGCGCAAGCCGTTGCGTAGTTTCTTCGGATTTGCGGGACTTCAATGCAATCGACATTTGACGAGCGGAATTGGCTGGCCTGGCTGGTCAAAGTACGGATCCTGATCCTGACTTTCCTGCTCGGAATCCAGTTAGCCACGGCGGAGCTAACCCCTACCCGTTTGCCGCTTCGCTTTTTTCTCAGCACCATGCTTCTGTGGTATATCGCCTCGCTCTTCTACCTCCGCCTGCTGTCTTTCTGGCAAGAGCACCGGTTGCAGGCTTCCTTGCAGGTACTCACCGATCTCGTCATGGTGAGCCTGGTGGTACATGAGACTGGAGGTTGGGACAGTCCGCTGAATTTTCTTTATGCGCTGGTCATCATTGTGGCCGGCATTCTTCTTCCGCGAGTTTGGGCACATCTGGTTGCGGCTCTGGCTTTCATTCTTT
This sequence comes from uncultured Acidobacteriota bacterium, assembly GCA_963756015.1. Taxonomy (GTDB): domain Bacteria; phylum Acidobacteriota; class Terriglobia; order Terriglobales; family Acidobacteriaceae; genus Sulfotelmatobacter. The sequence continues at coordinate 2,044,371 of CAVWMB010000006.1, read as the reverse complement.
ATGGCACTGTTCTCGAACTCAACTACTACGGGCTGGTGCGATCGTATTCCACAACTCACCCTCCCTTGAAGGCGCTTTACGTCCTTATTTTCGTAAACCTGTTTGCCTTTCTGGCAGTCGCCTATCTCGCTGGTCTGCTGGTCGGCAAATTGCGCCAGGCGCGAGTGCAACTCAAGGATGCCAGCGGAGCGCTGGAAGATCTCCGAATTCTTCACGAGAATATTGTTCAATCCATCAGCAGCGGCTTGATCACGACCGGTTTGGATGGGCGCATCACTCTCGTGAACAGTGCGGCGCAGAAACTTCTGGAACGGCCGCCATCAGAGCTCATGGGGAAACCGGTAATCGGATTATTCCTCGACGCTCTGCCGAACGGCGAGTCGCAAACCCATGCTGAGGTTCGTTTAGATACCCCGGGAAGTTTCCGAAAAACGGTGCGCGTAAGAATCGCGGCTTTGAGCGTTCCGGAGCGCAGCGTGCCAGGGTATGTGTACGTGATGGATGACCTTACCGAGGTCCGGCGACTGGAGCGTGAAGTCCGCATGCAAGACCGTCTGGCAGCGGTTGGCAGACTGGCAGCAGCCATTGCCCACGAGATTCGTAACCCTCTTACCTCGATTGCGGGTTCGGTAAGCATGCTCTCCGGCATACCTGAAATGAGCGAAGAGCACCGCCATCTCTTGGAAATCGTCACCCGAGAATCGCAACGCCTGAATGGGATCATCACCGACTTTCTGGCCTACTCTCGTGGTAAGCAGTACCGCTTCGATAAGGCCGACCTGGTGGGATTGCTCGAAGACGCGCTAACCTTGATGCGCCACCGCATGACTGCGGAAAATACCGGCATTACCATCGAGAGCCGCTTTGCCTTTCCCAACGCCTGGGTAATAGCTGATGGGGACAAAATCAAACAAGTGTTTTGGAATCTGGCCGAGAACGCGATCCGCGCCATGAAAGCAGGCGGCGTGCTGAGAATTACGATCGATCGCCTGGAGGACGATTGGCAGATTAGCTTTGCCGATACTGGAACCGGAATGACCTCGCAGCAAACGGAAAAGATTTTCGAGCCCTTTCAATCGAACTTTGAAGGTGGCACAGGTCTTGGCTTGGCCGTGGTCTACCAGATTGTCCAGGCTCACGAGGGCAAAGTATGGGCTCGGTCGAAGCCAGGCCAGGGAACCACTTTCGTTCTGCGGCTACGGTGTCTGGATGCGGAAAGACCTTCCAGCGCTCAGCCGGCCCACAACGCGGTTGCCGTATCAACCCCAGTTACAGCCCCAGGCCCCGCGCCACTTGCTGCGGCGGCGGCTGAAGGGAGGCGGCGTGGGTAACATTCTGGTTTGCGACGATGAGCGGTCGATCTGCGAAATGCTCGACATTGCCCTGCGGCGCGAAGGACACCGGGTCGAAACCGTTCAATCCGGACAGGCTGCCAAGAACAAAATCGACGGCAATCTTTACGATCTGATCATCACCGATATCAAGATGCCGAACATCGACGGCATCGAAGTCCTGAAACATGCCCATCGGGTTTCGCCCGATTCTCCAGTCATCCTGATCACCGCTGTCGACGACTATGAAGCGGCGGTTGAAGCCGTAAAAGCCGGGGGAGCTTCGGATTACATTCGCAAAAGTCCCGGCCTGGTCGACGAAATAAAGCTTGCCATCAACCGCGTGCTAGAAAGATTGGCCCTCAGTAAGCAGAATTTCGCACTCCGCCGCGACGCCGCCTCGCACAATTCGCTCGAAAATATCATCGGCTCCAGTACCGCCATGGAGAAGTTGAAGCACACGGTGCGCACCGTGGCTTCCACCGCGAGCACCGTACTCATTCACGGCGAGAGCGGTACGGGTAAAGAACTGGTCGCACGCGCCGTCCACATTTGTTCGCCGCGCGCCACCGAGCCCTTCGTATCGGTGAACTGCGGAGCCTTCCCGGAGACACTGCTCGAGAGCGAACTGTTTGGCTATCTGAAGGGAGCCTTTACCGGGGCCACGCAGAACAAGCGCGGACTCTTTGAAGTGGCCGGCGGGGGCACAATTTTTCTCGACGAAATCAGCGAGATGACGCTCGCCATGCAGGTGAAACTGCTGCGCGTATTGCAGGAGCGCACCGTGCGGCCCGTCGGCGGCACCAGCGAAATATCAATTGATGTGCGCGTGATCGCCGCCACCAACCGCGACCTCGACAAGGCGGTAGCCGAAAACCTGTTTCGCGAGGACCTCTATTATCGGCTCAATGTGATTCCGATTCGCGTGCCGAACCTACGCGAGCGCCGCGAAGACATTTCGCTGCTGGCCAATCATTTCCTAAAGAAATACGCGGCCGCGGCCAACCGGAGCATTCTCCGTCTCAATAAAAACTCGCTCGATGCTCTCTGCGATTATGAATGGCCCGGCAATGTCCGTCAGCTGGAAAATACGGTGGAGCGCGCGGTTGCGCTGGAGATGACCGAGGAATTGCACGTTGAGTTGCCGGCGGAGCGCTCTAAAGCCCGCGCCGCCGCCGCGGGGGCGGGCGCCGCGGGAAGTGTATCCGAAGTTGCTCCAGGCGCGGTGCTTCCAGAGGGTGTGGGCATGGAAGGCTACGTCGCCAACATTGAACGCACCCTGTTGCAGAGTGCACTGGATCGCTCAAACGGAGTGCAGACCAGGGCCGCCGATCTGCTCGGCATTTCCTACCGCTCATTTAGGCATCTGATCAAAAAGTACGAATTGTAGCCCTCGCCTCTCAGCCGTCAGCACTCAGATTGGTTTGGAAACGATGGACGCATGTGCTTTGAGGTTGTCGAGCCTTAAACGACAGCTGAGAGCTCAGAGCTGAGAGCTAGCTCTTCTTCAACTGCTGTTTCCATCCCAGAACGCGCGCCTTCGCGCCCTCAGCCTCAGCTTCAGGAATCATCCCTTTTTTCTGATACAGCACCGACAAGCTGGTATGGGCTAAGACGTCGTCGGGATCTATCTCTGTAATCTGCTGCGCCACGGCAATCGCCTCATCGTAGCGCTGCAGATCCTGCAGAGCGCGCGCCAGCCCATGCATCGCTTCGGTAAATGCCGGGTCGACTGCCAGAGATTCCCGGTAGACGACGACGGCCTCTTCCAGCCTCCCGTCACCCATTAAGTCGAGAGCGGCATAATAACGGTCTTCGGCCTTTTGGCGGGTAGTTGTATCGGACATGAATTGAAGATTCCCGGGCGGAGAGAGGATTCTAACATGGACCAAAACTCGGCCCTAGGCCTCGGGAACCACAGTTGAACGTAGTCCGGGGGCGCTCGGTATGGTTATGATGATGCCATGCGCCATTCGCTCCGCTTCCTTTGGAACGCGACCAAAGGCCATCGCCTGGCTCCCTGGCGCAGTCCTTACCTTTTGTGGCGCATTGAGACTTATTGCGGCGTCAAGATGACACAGATCGGTTTTCTTGAATTCTGGGAATTTCTGTGGCGGGAGCGCATCAGCCTTTGGCGATTTATCAAATGGACGAGTGAGATGGAATGCTACGCCCACCCCAAGCCGAAACGCTCGTAGTCTAAGCGCCCTTGCCGGCTGCCGCAGCGTCGCCGAGGATGATGCTCACTTCGTTTCCCTTGCTGGCTCCTGTCAACTGGGCGGCGGCTGCGCGATTTGCGGCAATCTCCAGAAAGCCCATGCTGCCTAGAACCCCAAATACCTCACCGGGCGCGCCATCGGCATAGGTGGTGTGAATTTCGGTAATCTCGCGGCTGCCCACCACGATCTTGAACCCTTCAGGGTCGGCGCCGAAGAGCATGGGAGCATCCTGAGGAGTGATGTTGGTAATAAGGTTTCCGAAGCGGTCGACCTTCAGCACGACTCCGCGTAAACGGTTCCCCTCGACGGCCTTCGGCTTGGGAGCGTTAAACCGGACGAAGTCTTGCACCTCATCCCCAAACTTCAGCGTGTCGACTTCTTTCGCCAGATATGCGGCGACGGGAGAAAAAATATCCCGCCCATGGAACGTATTGCTCACCGGCTGCAGAAAATAATGCTCTGAAGTGATGTGCCGCACATGCATGCGCTCTTCCCGGGCGTACACCAGCGATAGAACTCCGTTATCGGGCGCAACGAAATGGTATTTATCGCAAGAAGCCAGAATTGGCCGGCGCGCCGTTCCTACGCCTGGATCGATCACAACCACGTGCACCGTCCGGGTAGGGAAGTACGAATATGCTTGCGAAATAGTGAGCGCCCCGTCGAGCACGTCGAAAGCCTGCACTGCGTGGCTGATATCAACAATCTGGGCCTCGGGCACGATATCCAGGATGACCCCTTTCATGGTGCCCACAAAATGATCGTTGCTGCCGAAGTCAGTGGTAAGAGTAATTATCGGACGCTGCGCCAAAGTTTCCTCACGGGTTGGAGACACAAATCCCCAAAAACTCGAAACTAAACGTTGGTAACCGCAGAGTCAAGGCACGGAGGTAATAGGGAAAGAGGAACTGAGGTCCCTGATTTTATTAATCGCCAGCGACTGAAGCTGCCACAGCTACTCGATATGAATATCGCCCGATCCCGTGCGTAAAGTGAGCAATGGCCCGCCTCCCCGCACTTTGCCGTTGATTGATTTGTGGGTCTCATTCACGCGTCCCTGCACGGTCATGGTAATTGGCGCGTCCACATCCAAAATTCCGGAACTGGTGGAAATATTGGCGTCGAAGGCGGCATTCGCCGGCAATCGGACGTGCACATTCCCCGATCCCGTGCGAATCTCCCAAGCGCTCGCTATTGCCCCTTCGGCGGTAATATCGCCGCTGCCCGCTTCGGCGCGAAATCCGCCCTGAATGCCGCGAGCCGTAACGTTTCCCGAACCTGTGTGCAGGTCGATATCGCCGGCTGCCGTTTCCTCCACTTCAAGATCCCCGCTGCCCGTTCCCCCATACACTGCACCGGCAATCTCGCGCGCCCGGATATTGCCCGAGCCGGTCTGAACCCGAATGTCACCGCGAATCTGGGTCAGCCTCATGTCCCCCGATCCGCTCTGCAGGTCGGCGTTGCCCTGAGTTCCTTCAATGGTTTGGTTCCCGGAACCGCTATGCGTTCGGACAGTCGTTTCGGCGGGCACGGTGATTTCATAATCCACTGAAATATCTCGGGCATTGATGTAATCGATGTGGACGCTGTTTCCGTCCTGTCGAATCGGCGGGTGCTGCTCAATGTCGCTCACGTCCACGTGTGGGCTTCCAAACAGCCAGTGGTCTCCGACAAAGATCTTGCCGCGAATGGAAACAGAACCGGCTGGTCCATTGTGCACAACGATGTCGCCGGAGTGGGTCTGCACTTCCAGATCCACGTGTCCGTTTACCTGAAGTGTCTTCTCGAATGTTCCTTGAGGCGTGGAAGCGATTGCAACCGTGGACACCAGCAGTATTCCTAAAATCGCCAGGAGTGAGCCTCGCGCCGCAATCGCGACCGAGATGCAGGAGATGCGTTGTGTGTTCATGGTTTATGGTCCCATCAGCGAGATCGGCGACAAGCGGCCAAATCATCGCACTCGTTCTTCAAGCCTGATGCCAAAAAGTAAACGCGCAAGCAGGGTTTTCTTATTGCAACACCACTTCTTCGCCTTCCTTCAATCCGCTCAATACTTCTGTTTTCGCGCCGTTCGAGATCCCTATGTTGACCGCGATCTTCTTCATGCCATCCTTCGCTCTTGGTTCGGGTATATCCACCGAAGCCTTTTTGTCCTTGTCATACATGATCGCGCCTTCTGGAATCTGCAGCACGTTCTTGTGTTCTTCCAGAATGATCTCCGCATTGGCAGTCATCTCGGCCTTCAGCTCGCCGCCCGGATTCTGAATCGAGACCCGCACTTCAAAGGTGGTGACGTTGTCTTTCTCCACGCCCATCGGCGAAATCTTGGTTACCTTGCCGGTGAAGGTCTTGTCCTTGAAAGATTCCACTTTGATCCGCGCCGGCTGGCCCAGATATACCTTGCCGATGTCGCTCTCATCCACCTTGCCCTTGACATAGACTTCGCTGGTATCGCCGAGCGTCATCACCAGCGTAGCCGAGGAGCCCAGCACTAAAATCGAACTCACGGCGTCACCCATCTCCACATCGCGCGAAAGCACAATGCCATCGATGGGAGAAACAATATCGGTATAGCTCAGTTGTTCCTCTAACTGTTTGAGATTGGCCTGATCCTCGGCGACCTGCGCCTTGGACTGCGCAATCTTCGCTTTCAGCACCGTCACCTGCGCTTTGGCCACATTCTGCTTGTTCAAAGCCATGACATAACCTCGATCGGCATCGTCGAGAGCCGAAGCCGACACCACGCCATCCTTTGCCATGCCCATAGCGCGCTCATACGCACGTTTCAGCAGAGGCACATCGGGCCCTTCCGCATCCACTTTGGCGCGCTCGAAGTCGGCCTCGGAACTGCTTAGGTTCGCTTCAGCCGCGTCCAACGCTGCGTGCGACTGCGCCACCTGCGCCTCGATCTCTACCTTATCGAGTTGCGCCAGCAGTTGGCCTTTCTTCACCCGATCGCCGTAATCGACCAGCAGCTTCTTCACGATTCCACTGGCTTTGGATTTGACTTCCACCTTGGTGATCGGCGTTACTTTGCCGGTGGCCACCACGCTCTTGGCAAGATCGCCTTTTTCCACCTTCGCCAGCTTCGAGGGATCAATCTTGGTGCCGCCACGCGTGGCGGCGAATACGCCGATCGCAACCACCAGGACGATGGCCAGCCCAATGCCGCCGTAGATGAATACTCTGCGACGTTTCTTTTTATTATTTCCGTTTCCGTTCACAACCGCCTCCTGATGCGAGCTGGAGAGCCATCCCCCGCCCTCACAGTTCTATACGCAGCCAAATTTGCTTTTGTTCCAGTGATTTGGAACCAGACTCTCGAACCGGGACCCTTTGGGCTAGGCTCTCAAGACGGCTTGGCAAAACAGAGTAAAGCAGGTGCCGTCTTTCACTTAGACCGCCTCCGGGGACAAATGGTTAGCTTTGCGGGATCGATTTTTAAAACGCCGCGCCTTCCAGATGCCGCTACGACCAATCCACTTTTGCGCCGCGACCGGCCACACGCAAGTTGGCCTGGCAAACACCTTTGGAATGCTAGAATTACCCATCCATGATCGCTTTTGTGCTGCTCCGGGTGCTGCTGATCCTTCTCCTGGTGGCGGCAAACGCGTTTTTTGCGGCTGCCGAATTTTCCCTGGTCAGCGTGCGCGATACTCGCATTCAGCAGCTTATCGGATCGGGCCGCACCGGCGCCCGCATTGTTCAGCGCCTTCATCAGCACCTCGATGAAGTCGTCAACGGGGTTCAACTGGGCATCACGATGGTCAGCCTCACCCTGGGCTGGATCGGTGAGCCCATGGTGGCGCGCCTGGTGGAATCTTTGCAATTTGTGCACAAAGTTCCTCACGCGGCGGTTTATGCCCACGGCATCGCCATCGTCATCGCCTTCACCCTGATCACCTACCTGCACGTTCTGCTGGGAGAACTCGTTCCAAAGACCCTCGCCCTGCAGCGCGCCGAGCAGATCGCTCTTGCCGTGGCTGCTCCCATGGAAGGCTTTCTCACCCTGACACGTCCAGTGCTTTTTTTTATGCGCGAGTCGGGCGGGCTGGTCTTGCGCCTGTTCGGTGCCCGCGATACCCGCCGCGGCGGCGCCGTACACTCCCCTGACGAACTTAAGCTCATCGTCACCGCCAGCCGCCAATTCGGTCAGATTCCTGCCTCTCAGGAAGAGATGATCCACAACGCCATCGAACTCGACAGCATCACTGTCCGCGAAGTGATGGTCGCCCGTCCCGATATTTTTTCCTTGCCCTCGGACCTCACCCTCGACGACGCCTTGAACCGCGTGGTCGAAGGCCAGCACTCACGTATTCCGGTGTATGATCCCCAGCGCGGCCCCGAACACATTGTGGGCGTTCTTTATTACAAGGAACTGGTTCGCTGGGTGCGGCTCAAGCTGATAAACGTCGGTCAGCCTGTTGCCTCGCGCATTGCGCGTACACAGATCGGCCAGATCATGCACGATGTCCTGGTTGTTCCGGAAACCAAAGTTCTGGCCGAGCTGCTGGATGAATTCAAACAGCGCCGCCGTCATCTTGCCGTGGTGGTCGACGAATTCGGTTCCACCGCGGGTGTGATCACGGTCGAGGATATTCTGGAACAACTGGTCGGCGACATCGAAGACGAGTTCGATGTGTCCGCGCCCGAGCCCGAGTTGGCCGACGAATCGATTCTTGTGTTGGAAGGATCAGTGAATATCCGCGACCTCGAAACCCAGCACGGCCTGCTTCTGCCCCGCGACGCCGGCTTCGAAACCCTGGCCGGATTTGTTCTGGCGCGCTTGCAGCGGATTCCATATCTGGGCGAATCGTTCGAATACGAGGGCTACCGTTATACGGTCGAAGAGATGGAAGGCCATCGCATCGCAAAAGTGAAAATCGAGAAAATAGAAAACGCCGAGAACCGAGCGGAGAGCGCAAACCAGGTGGGAGATTGAGAGTCTTGGATGTAGTACTGTGTGGGGACCGCCGCCCTCGGCTCTCCCTTCGAGCGAAGCTCGATTTGCCGGTCACCGGCTATTAGCTTCATGCGCCTGCTACTCCAACGCGTCCTTTACACCCTGCCGGTAATTTGGCTCGCGGTTTCGCTCGTCTTCCTGTTGATCCACCTAGTGCCCGGAGATCCCATCCAGCAAATGCTCGGCGAAGGCGCCCCGCCGGCCGACATCCAGGCTACTCGCCACGCTTACGGCCTCGACGCCCCGCTCGGCGAGCAATACATCCACTACTGGAAAGGCGTGCTTCACGGCGACCTCGGCCCGTCATTCCGCTACAACCAAAGCGTCACGCGCCTATTGACTCAGCGCTATCCCTACACGCTGCAACTCACGCTGGCCTCGCTGTTCGTGGCCATCCTGCTTTCGATTCCCGCCGGCGTGCGCTCCGCCCAGCGCCGCAACCGCTGGGACGACCGCCTGCTCTCCGTGGTCAGCCTGTTCGGCCTATCGTTTCCTAACTTCGCGCTCGGGCCGATCCTCATCTTGTTATTCGCCATCAAACTCGGATGGCTCCCCGTCTCCGGCGCCGGCTCCTTCGCCAATCTCATCCTGCCCGCCGTTACCATGGGCGGAGCGCTCGCCGCCATCCTCACCCGCATGGTTCGCACCTCCATGCTCGAGGAGTTGAGCCAGGACTACATCCGTACCGCCCGCGCCAAAGGCCTGCCCGAGCGCACCGTCGTCTACCGCCATGCTCTGCGCAACGCCATGATCCCCATCATTACAGTGCTAGGCCTGCAGTTTGGCGCGCTGCTGGCAGGCGCAATCGTGACCGAAACCATCTTTTCCTGGCCCGGCATCGGTCGCCTCACGATTCAGGCCATCTCGAACCGCGACTACTACCTGGTGCAGGGATGCATTCTCGCCATCGGATTGACATATGTCGCCGTGAACTTTCTCACGGATGTGCTGTATTCGGTGGCGAATCCGAGGATCAGGCAGTAGGTATCTTGGCGGGATGGATACGAGACGTCACGCCGGCAAGTCAGGACATCAACGCGTCATAATGTTGGTGTGAGTTCGCATACAATAAAACCGAATCTGCTTAGGCAAGCAGCGAAAACAAAGAGCGGATCCTCCGACGGTTGCCCCTTTTGCGCATTCGATCGACCCCGGATTGAGAGCCACCTCATCTCCAAGGGAGTCTATTCTCTGGTGAGGAGCGAAGCTAACGAAACAATCCTCGTTAATCATTGCCGCATTATGCACACCTCACGCCAAACAAAAGATTCTCTCTTGTGTCAGGAGTGTGACAATTCTTTTAATAAAAATGGCGAGAATTGGGTCATTCCAAAGTTAGCCCGGGCAGACGGAAAGTTCGTTTTTCTCGACATCTTGCAATATCTCCCTCCCGATACCGAAAACGAGAGGTTCAAGATCTATGGCGCGGGTAAGAACCCGTCCATCGACGTAGATAAGATCGTTCACTTTGCGATGGGTTGCCGACCCCTGACCTTGACTGCACGTAATTAACGTGTTACACGTATATTACGTGATCTAAACAATCCCATGACCAAACAGAACCTCACCGTGAGTCTTCCCCAGCAGACGATTCGCAAGGCGAAAATCCTGGCCGCACGCCGCGGTTCGTCAATCAGCGGTCTGTTGGCCGAGCAGATCGAGCTTCTGGTCGGCGAGGACGAGGCCTACGAACGCGCCCATCGCCAGGCGCTGGCCTTGATGGATAAAGGTTTCCATATGGGCGGTGTGATTCGCGCTACGCGCGACGAGTGGCATGAGCGATAAGACTTTCGTCGACACCAACGTCCTCATCTACTGTTACGACGTTGATGCAAAGGCCAAACACGAGATGGCCAAGGGCGTCCTTCGCGAATTGTGGAGTCAGCGCACGGGCGTTCTCAGCATGCAGGTGCTCCAGGAATTTTACGTAAACTCCACCCGCAAGATTCCGCGCCCTCTTCCCAAGAGCACGGCACAATCCGTTGTCACCATCTACTCGGGATGGTGTGTGGAGACCACCCCTGCCGAAATCGCCGCTGCGTTTCGCATCGAGGAAGAGTCTCGGATCAGTTTCTGGGATGCCCTGATTGTCGCCTCAGCGGCCAAGGCGGGGACGGTTCGCATTCTCTCCGAGGATATGAACGCGCAACAAATAATCGCAGGCATCCGGATTGAAAATCCGTTTGCTCCACTTACCTGAATAGGCTTGATAAGAAAGGCGGGACGTGGCCGTCCCGCCTCGCTTTCCAGCTCAAGCTATGCTGCCTGCATCATCTTCTTCATCCGCTCTTTCATCTCCTCGGGCGATACATCTTCCACGTGAGTGGCTACGCCCCAGAAGTGTCCAAATGGGTCCCGGATGAAACCGTTGCGGTCGCCGTAGAACTGGTCTTGCACCGGCTTCAGGATTTTTGCGCCTTCGGCCGTCGCCCGCTGAACCACTTCGTCGACGTTGGGAAGGTAAACGTAGAGGCTTACCGGGCTTGAGCCGATTGTCGTCGCACTGGTATGTCCCTCGCCCATGCTGGGATTTTCGTCGGCCAGCATGATGTGGGAGTCGCCGATCTTCAACTCGGCGTGTCCGACCTTTCCGTCCGGGCCATTCATGCGTACAGTTTCAGTGGCGCCGAAAACTTTCTTGTAGTACTCAATCGCCCGGGCAGCGCCCTTGATGATCAGGTATGGTGTGACAGAGTTGTAGTCTTTGGGAATGTACGAAACTTTGTTCATGATTTTTCCTCCTGAGAATGTAGGCTGAAGGTGGAGGTTACGGCCCCATGCGGATAGGCCACACGGTCCAAATGTTTCTTATATCAGAACACAACTTGTAAGCGATCTCAATACCCTGTAACAACAGTCTAATATTCACGCATGTCCACGGCCGCTACCTCATATCGTCGCTGGATGCCCGATCCCTCGCGGCTTTGGCGCAGAATGGGCGCGAGCGCCCTGCACAATCCGCTGGCGGCGGCAGGCGTGGTATTGGTCATCTTATTTGTAATTTTTGCCCTTTTCGCTCCCTGGATAGCTCCGCAGGACCCGGCCTCGATCAATCTGCCTGCTCGTCTTCATTCTCCATCGCACGCCCACTGGTTCGGCACCGACGAACTGGGCCGCGATATTCTGTCGCGCATTATCTACGGGGCGCGCATCTCCATGCTGGTGGGCAGTTCGGTGGTGCTGGCGTCGCTGGCACTCGGTCTCATCATCGGGTCGATCGCCGGCTACTACGGTGGTGCCGTCGATCGCTTTGTCAATGTCATTCTGATGAATGCATTCCTGTCATTTCCTGGAATTCTTCTCGCCATCGCCTTTGTCGCCTTCCGCGGTCCCGGGATCTTCAACCTTATTCTCGCCCTGTCTCTTGGAGGCTGGGTTGGCTACGCACGCCTCGTCCGCGGGCAAGTTCTCGCCGCGCGCGAACGCGAATTTGTCGAGGCAGCACACGCCTTGGGCGCGAGTGATCTGCGAATCGTCGTCCATCATATTTTGCCGAACATCATTCAGCCTGTGATCGTGCAATCGGCGATCGGCATGGCCGGAGCGATTCTCGCCGAAGCCACCATGAGCTTTCTCGGACTGGGGGTTCCGCCGCCCACAGCCAGCTGGGGCACCATGCTCAACGACGGACGCGCCCACCTCTTCGATGCTCCTCATCTCGTGCTTTTCCCCGCGCTGGCCGTGATGCTGGCCGTGCTGTCCTTTAACTTCATTGGCGATGCGCTGCGCGACTACCTGGATCCCAGGTCGCGGATCGAAGCCGGGCTCTAGCGCTCAGGTCCAACCCTCACAAAACACGCCACATCGCGTCCTTGACACGCATTGCATATTGCAATATAAATATTGCGATGTGAAATATGAAGGTGGGAGAGAAAATTCGTTACCTGCGTGAAGTCGAGGGCTCGCTGCGCGGGCTGGGACAGCCGATCACCCAGCAGGAGATGGTCAAGTCGATCCGCCAGGAGTTGCGCGCGAGCATCAGCCAGTCCTATTTATCGCAGATCGAAAACGGCTCGCGCCCGCACATGACGCAATCGTCGCGGGCGCTGCTGGCGAGGTTTTTCAAGGTGCATCCTGGATTCCTGGTCGACGACCCCGAGGGCTATCACACCGAACTGACCTCGGACCTGCGCACGACCGAGGGGCAGCTTGACGTATGGCTTCTGCAGGGTTCGGAGCGCTTTGTGGGCGATCCGGAAGTCAGTGACGTGCTGATTAAGGCCGCGCGCGAAAAAGATACCAGGCGCGCTCTGCTGTTACTGGGCGCCATTCTCGATACGCCCGGACTGGCCGAGCGTTTGCTGGAAGCGTTGCGGCCGGAGTTGGTGGCCCGCGGAAATCATCGCGGCGACAAGCACGGTCGCACTGCGACGACAGAAAGGAGAAGAATCCGATGACTTATTCGGTTACGTGGGCGGACTTCTACCTGATCTGTTTTGCGGTCGGATTCTGCTTCAGCTTCTTTTCATTTGTATTCGGGGGCGCGCGCACCGGCCGGCTGCATCTGCCGCATTTCCACGGGCAGGTTGGCGGCGCACATCTTGCCGGCAGCGGGGTTGCCGCCGGCCATGGACCGGTCGCCACTCACGCAACCGTTGCGCGAGCCGCGGCTTCGGCGCGGGCCGGGGCGCAAAACCAGCAGTGCAGCGGGATTTCTCCGTTCAACTTCGTGACCCTGACGGCCTTTCTCGCCTGGTTTGGCGGCACCGGATTTCTGCTCACCCGCTACTCGGGCTTGTGGGTCGGCTTCGGATTGCTGGCTTCGGTAATCAGCGGCCTGGTCGGCGGAGGCATTGTATTTCTGTTTCTCAGCCGAGTGCTGATCTCCGAGGACGAGAACATGGATTCCGCCGATTACGAGATGGTTGGGGTTCTGGGCCGTATTTCCAGTTCAATTCGCGAAGCTGGGACCGGCGAGATCGTTTATACGCAGATGGGAACGCGGCGCGTATGTGGCGCGCGAAGCGAGGAGGGGAGTGCCATCGCCCAAGGAACCGAAGTCGTAGTAACGCGCTACGAAAAGGGAATCGCCTACGTACGGCGGTGGAGCGAAATGTCTGGTGAAGAGGCCGAGTCGCGGTAAGGGCAGCGGTGTGCAAGCGAGAGCTTTTATGGAAAGAAAACTGTTTCTGACGGCGGTGGGACTGGCATGGTTGGCGCTTCCCTTGACAGCGCTCAATTATTGGAGAGCATGGGATCGTTTGCCCATGCGGGTCGCGGTGCACTTCGATGCCAGCTGGCAGCCGAATGGCTGGACCTCGCGGGAGGGCGCTCGCATGCTCGCGCTAGGGATAACGGTTTTCCTGCTTGCGGTCTTTACCATCGCAGGCTATGCCATGCGCCGCCCACCGGTTTCAGCTCTGTCACGTTGGACGATGGTTGTGGTGTTTTATATCGTGCTCAGCCTGGTTTACTTCGTAAACAAATGGATCGTCGAGCGCAATTTCAACGGTCAGCAGCCTGAAGCGGCGGTTGCTGCAGTGATTGATTCCGGCGATCTGCACGTGCTGAGCGATCAGCACTATGAATCTCTGAAACTGCATTCGTAGAAGGAGGCGTTATGTTCGAGATGTCTCGCATGGTTGAAATTTGGATTTTCGTGGGGCTGGCAGTGATGGTTATCCTGTTTTTGATGAGCGGAATGGCCAGGCTCTATCGCAAAGCGGGGCCGCACGAGGCACTCATCGTGTACGGCCTGGGTGGGACACGCGTGGTGCAGGGGCACGGCACGCTGGTGCTTCCCATGGTGCAAGTCTGTCGTGATCTGTCTTTGGAGCTGATGTCGTTCGATGTTGCGCCGCAGCAGGATCTGTATACCAAGCAAGGTGTCGCGGTCACGGTGGAGGCCGTCGCACAAATCAAGGTGAAGTCGGACCGGGAATCAGTGCTTACCGCCGCCGAACAATTTCTCACCAAAACCGACCAGGAACGCGAAGGCTTGATTCGGCTGGTCATGGAGGGCCACTTGCGCGGCATCATCGGTCAGTTGACGGTGGAGGAAATCGTCAAACAGCCGGAAATGGTTTCCGACCGCATGCGCTCGACCTGCGCCGAGGACATGAACAAGATGGGACTCGAGGTGATTTCGTTCACCATCAAGGAAGTCCGCGACAAGAACGAATACATCACCAACATGGGCAAGCCGGACGTGGCCCGCATCAAGCGCGATGCTGATGTGGCCACGGCGGAAGCCGACCGTGACACGGCGATCAAGCGCGCACTGGCGCAGCGCGAAGCAGCGGTTGCCAAGGCCCAGGCCGACCAGGAGCGCGTGCTCGCCGAAACTTTGTCACTCGCCAAACAGGCCGAATCGCAACGCGACCTGGACGTGAAGAAGGCACAATTTCTGGAGGTCACAAAACGTCAGCAGGCGCAAGCCGACAAGGCATACGACATCCAGACCAACATCATGCAGCAGCAGGTTGTCGCGGAACAGGTCAAGGTGCAGCAGATCGAGAAGGAGCAGCAGGTCAAAGTGCAGGAGGCGGAAATCAACCGCCGCGAGAAAGAGCTGATCGCGACCGTGTTGAAGCAGGCCGAGATCGAGCGTCGGCGCATCGAAACGCTGGCCGCGGCCGAAAAGCAGCGCCTGATTGCGGAGGCGGAGGGCCATGCCTCCTCGATACGCGCCCAGGGCGAGGCCGAAGCCGAGATTATTTTCAAGAAAGGCGAATCCGAAGCCAAGGCCATGAACGTGAAAGCTGAGGCCTACCAGGAGTACAACCAGGCGGCGGTAATCGATCGTTTATTTACCGCAATGCCGGAGGTGGTGAGGGCGCTGGCCAGCCCACTGGCTAACGTCGACAAGATCACCATCGTTTCCACCGGCAACGGCGATGCATCTGGGATGAACAAAATTACCGGCGACATCGCCAAGATGGCAGCACAAGTGCCGGCGTTGTTCGAGACACTCTCTGGCATGCCGCTGGCGGAGTTGCTGGGCAAAGTGCGGCAAATCGGTGACCACGCGCCCAAGCCGCCGTTAGTGGAGGCTGGGAAGTGACACCGCTCATGCGCGGGACAGTCGCCTCGGCTGTCCCCCCGCGGAGCAGAGTGGATGGAATCGGAGCCAGAGATTATGAATTCGAAATCGAAAGGAATCGGTTTAGGAATTGCGTTGGGCGCGGCTCTGGGTGCCCTGTTGGGAATCATGGCGGGTCACGTTGCTGTTTGGCTGGCCGTCGGAGTTTCGATTGGCTTCGCCATAGTTGGCACCATCCGCCGCGAAGGAATCGACTGTCCCCAGTGCGCGGAACTGCACCGGGAACATAGACCGGAGGCCTTACGCAACGAGCTAAGAGCTAAGAGTCAAGAGTCAAGAACTAGGAAACTGCGAAGCTGAAAAAAGGAGTCCATCATGGCATTACTAGAACGGGTTTCAACGTTAGTCCGGGCCAACCTCAACGACTTGATCGACAAAGCCGAGGAGCCGGAAAAAATGATCAAGCAAGTGATTCTCGACATGCAGAACCAACTGCTGCAGGTGAAAACGCAGGTGGCAATCGCCATCGCCGACCAGCACCTGCTGGAGAAAAAACGGAAAGAAAATCAAGACAAAGTGGCCGAATGGATGCGCAAGGCCGAACTCTCCGTTGACAAGAAACAGGACGATCTGGCGCGTGCGTCCCTGCAGCGCGTGGAAAGCTATCGTGAGATGAGTGAGAGTTTCACGCAGCAGGTGTCCGACCAGAAGGCGCAAGTGGAGAATCTGAAGTCCGCGCTGCGTCAACTGGAGCAGAAACTAACCGAGGCCCAGGCTAAAGCCGATCTGTTAATCGCCCAGCATCGCCGCGCTCGCGCCGTGGGCAAGGCCGGTGACGCGCGTCTGGCCATGGGCGACGGTTCCAAAGCCGCGGCCTTCGACCGCATGAAGCGAAAAGTGGCGCACTCTGAAGCCCTGGGACAAGCCAAGTCAGAAATTGCCGGGGACAACATGGAAGACCGCCTGGCCGCCCTTGAAAAAGAAGATCGCATTGAGCAGTTGCTCGCGGAGCTGAAAGGGAAACGGGGAGCGTGAGGAATAGAGACCGCTTTACAATGCGGGGACGACAATCGGCGAAGTGAGTGCAACTGCCTTGCAGATTCTGGAGAGCGATAACGCCTGTATTTAAGCCATCCTGGCGCGATCGAGCAAATGCGCCCCGAGAGACGGCACTGCGCCTGCAAGATCCTGGGCCAATTCTCACCCCGGCTTACATCCATTGACCAGCCCGCCCGCATCTCTGTAATCTTGCATGAGAAAACATACGCCAGAAATCTTTCGACCAGATTCCGTCCACAAGGAAAATTAATGAAGGCAGTTGCAATCCTGGTGCTCGTTGCATTCACGCTTAGCGGCTGCGGTGGCCCCAACTACCTGAACACTCAGAACGCTCAACAGGCGGCGGGTGGCATCTGGAGCGCGCAAATCATTGGGGGAAGCGGCCCCGCCTCCGGCTTCAGCTTTAACACCCAATTTACCGTGAATAGCAATGGCAGTTTGAGTATCACTTACTTTCAATTTCTGACCCAGGGCGCTTGTTTTCCCGTCGAAGGGGGGACCCAGACCGGCACGATGGACTTGACCATCAATGGAAGCACGGACCTGGTCACCGGCACCCTTACCTATACAGTACTGGCCTCCGGAAATACGCTTACCCTGAACGGACAGGTGACGGGCACGGAGAACGGGAATACGCTGACCGACAGTTCGATCACCGGCACCTGGACCATTACCGGAGGCACCGGCTGCACTGGTGCCGGAGGTACTTTTACAATGACCCAGACCTCTTGAAGTTGGGGAGCATAGAACCTTAGAACCAGTCACTGCGATAAGCGACCCACCACGAGATCACGAGTATCGGGATGGTCGCGGCCAGACCCCACCAGATGGGCAGCAAGAAATCCGCTAACAGACCAAGCACCGTAAAAACCATCCAGAAGATCTTCCTTTCCATGGCTTAATTGTAGGCTAGCGGATCGGGCAGAGCAGCAGTGCTGTCGGTCCAGCACTTTCGTCATGCAGGCGCTCTCCTATAGAGTGAGAGCAGAGTGATCGTGATGAAGCGCTCCGTGGAACAAATCGCCAACGCGGTTGGAGCTCGACTGCAGGGAAGCGGGAGCGCCGAACTGAGTGGCGTGGCCAGCATAGCATCGGCTTCAGCACGCGATCTGGTGTTTGTGGAAGAAGAAAAATATCTTCTTCGCGCCCTGCAATCCGAGGCAGGTGCAGTGATTGCTGGAGAGTTCGCCGCCGTGGCCCCCTCCGATAAACCGCTGCTTATCAGCCGTCATCCCAAGCTAACTTTTGCCCGAGCGGCTAGTTTATTGCGCGACGGCAATTGCCAATCGGGTGCGGCGGTTGCGCACGCGACCGCGGTAGTGCACGCCTCAGCTCGGCTGGCCGCCGGTGTCGCAATAGAGGAATACGCGGTCGTCGCGGCCGATGCGGAAATCGGCGAAAGCACCCGCCTCGGCGCCGGTTGCGCTGTTGGGCGCGGAGTCAAAATTGGCGGCGGATGCGAAATTTATCCCCGCGTCACGATTTATGCGGGTACAACGTTGGGTGATCGCGTAATTGTGCATGCCGGAGCGGTTCTAGGTAGTGATGGCTTTGGATACGTGCGTGATACGAAGACTGGAAGCTACGAGAAGTTTCCCCAAGTCGGCAAGCTGATCGTCGAGGACGACGTTGAGATTGGCGCCAACACCACCATCGACCGGGGCGCGCTCGACGAAACTCGCATCGGACGGGGAACGAAGATCGACAATCTGGTCCACATCGGCCACAACTGCCGTCTCGGCCGGAATGTCGTGATTGCGGCGCAGACCGGACTTTCCGGCAGCATTGTCATTGAGAATGACGTTGTGCTGGGCGGGCAAGTCGGCATTGGTGAGCACGCGCGCATTGAAGAGGGAGTGATGCTGGGCGGGCAAGGCGGTGTGTTGCCGAATAAAGTCCTGCGCGGCAAAGGCGTAGCGTTCTGGGGAACGCCGGCACAGCCAGTGCGCCAATATCTGAAGCAGTTGGCGACTCTGGCGCGCTTGAGTAAAAAGAGGTAGACGTGGCCATCGTAGTGGTTGGCGGACACTCTCGAAGCGTAGGCAAGACCAGCGTGGTCGCCGGGCTGATTTCCGCCTTGCGCGAGTACGATTGGACTGCAGTGAAGATCACGCAGTATGGACACGGGGTTTGCTCCGCGAACGGAGCCCCCTGCGCCTGCGCCACTGATGATCACACCTGGGCGATTTCCCAGGAAAAGAATCGTGGCGGAGAGTCGGACACATCCCGTTTTCTCTCGGCGGGGGCGGAGCAGGCTCTGTGGGTGCGCACCGAGCAGGGCAGATTGGCTGAAGCCATGCCTGCGTTGCGCCAGCGTCTCGAACGGTCGACTCACGTAATAGTCGAGTCCAATAGCGTTCTAAAGTTTTTACGTCCCGATTTGTATCTGACCGTGCTCGATCCGGAGACGAAAGACTTCAAAGCATCGGCCCGCGAATTCCTGGATCGCGCCCATGCGGTGATTCTTCACCAAGCCTCACCCACGGTTTGGGAAAACGTCTCACTGAAGCCAGTGGCTTCACGCCCGTTATTCCGAATTACTCCCCCGCCCTACATAACGCCGGAAATTGTCGAATTCGTGCGTACGCGCATCGGCGAAACGATTGGTGAAAATCGGGACTGAGAACTAGTTTTGTTATCCTTCTCGGTGCGGCAAATTCATTTCAGCGCGTGGTTGTTAATACTGCTCTCGTCACTTCTGCAGGTTCTCATCTTTCCGCTGCCCGGTGTGTACATTCTCTCGTGGGTCGCATTCGCTCCATTGATTGTGGCGCTGCTGCGGGCCCGACCGGTGGGCGCGTTGCAGATTGCCGGCACTGTCAATCTTCAGGCGGCTAAGCCGGCGCAAGCGTTTCTGCTGGCCTACGTTTCCGGCATTCTCTGGTATGCAGGTACGTGCTACTGGATTTACAACACGATGCATCAATACGGTGGCCTGAGCACCCCGTTGGCCCTGCTGGCTCTTTTTCTTTTCTGCCTTTACCTTGGTCTTTATCACGGGCTGTTCGGTTTGCTATTGAGTTTGTTGACCAGGCCGGGCCGGGATAACCGTCTTGCACTGGTGGCAGCGCCGTTTCTCTGGGTGGCAGTGGAGTTGGCCCGCACGCTCGTTACCGGATTTCCTTGGAATTTACTGGGAACGGCGCAGGTGGATAACCTCTCGCTCACTCGCATCAGCACATGGACTGGGGTTTATGGAATTTCGTTCGAGATCATGCTGGTCAATGTGGCGCTCGCGGCGGCATTCCTGGTGCCGAAGAAAAACCGCAACACATTGCTTGTAGCATCGTTGGCGGCGGCTGCGGTGCTCCAGGCGGGCAGGTTGGTCGGAGCCCCCGCGCTGCCGACGGATCGAACGGCGCTACTGCTGCAGGAAAATCTTCCGGTCGATACAAACTGGTCGCGCGATTCCTTCGAGCGGACCCTGCGCGAACTATCCGATCTCAGTGTAAAGTCCGCCACATACGGATCGCCCTCTTTGCCTGATTCGAAGCCTCACAGCGTCGACCTGATCGTGTGGCCGGAATCACCTGCGCCGTTCTACACGAACGATCCGCTGTTTCGCGACGCGGTGAGCGATGCGGCTCGTGAATCGCATAGTTGGGTAGTAACGGGAGCGATCGGGAGCACGCCCGCTTCGCACAGTGCTACCTCAGCTTCGCAAGTGTTCAATTCGGCGGCGCTCATCAGTCCCTCGGGCGATTGGACTGCGCGTTACGACAAAGTGCACCTCGTGCCTTTCGGAGAATACCTTCCCTTCCCCCGGTTGTTCGCGTTTGCCGGAGGGCTAACCAAAGAAGTTGGGGAGTTCACGGCGGGAAACTCCCGCGAGCCATTGGATGCCGGGGGCACGCGTCTGGGAATTTTTGTTTGCTATGAATCGGTGTTTCCCGGCGAGGTGCGCCAGTTTGCCGATCACGGCGCGCAGGTGCTGGTGAATTTGTCGAACGACGGCTGGTATGGCGATAGCGGCGCTTATGCCCAGCACGTCAACCAGACCCGCATGCGCGCCATTGAGAACGACCGGTGGCTTCTGAGCGCAACCAATACGGGCGTTACGGCCTCGATTGACCCCTACGGACGAATCGTATCGCGCCTGCCGCGCAAAGAACGTGCCGCGCTGCTGGCTCCCTATGCCCTCACTTCGGTAACCACGTTCTATACGCGGCACGGAGATTGGTTCGCCTGGCTGTGTGCGATAATTTCAATAGGGGCGCTCCTCACGCGCTTTGTGATTTTCAGAGCACCAGGTAAGAAAGCAGAAACATCCTCATGAATCAAGAGTTCGAGCAGGAATACGGATCACTGAACCAAAAAGTGAGTGAACTCCGGGAGTATCTTTGACGCGGGCAAGCTCCGTCCGCAACTAGCCGAAATCGAAAAGCAAGCCGCCGAGCCCGATCTGTGGTCCAATCCGAAACGCTCGCAGCAGGTGATGCGCGAGAAGAAGCGCCTGGAGCATTTGCTGGCCACCGACGCCGATCTCAAGCGCCGGGGCGAAGACATCGCCGCTTATTTCGAACTGGCGAAAGAAGGCGAATCTGTCGACGGCGAATTGCGCCGCGAGATTGACTTGCTTCGCGAC
Source organism: uncultured Acidobacteriota bacterium (assembly GCA_963756015.1). GTDB lineage: Bacteria > Acidobacteriota > Terriglobia > Terriglobales > Acidobacteriaceae > Sulfotelmatobacter. Next base: position 2,023,232 of record CAVWMB010000006.1, on the reverse strand, counting down.
CTGGTTGATAAGCTGGAGACCGAAACGCTGCTCTCCGGGGAAAACGATCCGCTCAACGCCATCGTAACTATCCATCCCGGCGCCGGCGGAACCGAATCGCAGGACTGGGCCGACATGCTTCTGCGCATGTATTTGCGCTGGGCTGAGCGCCAAGGGTTCGAAACCGTTCTCTATGATTATCAGCCGGGCGAAGAAGCGGGCCTGAAGTCGGCTACGTTCGCAGTGAACGGCGACTACGCCTTCGGCTTGCTGAGCAGCGAAATCGGGGTGCACCGCCTGGTGCGGATTTCGCCCTTCGATCAGGCCAAACGCAGGCATACTTCCTTTGCCAGCGTTTTTGTTTCTCCGGAAATCGACGACAGCATCGAAGTGGTGATCAAGCCGGAAGATATCCGCACTGACACTTACCGCTCCAGTGGGAAGGGCGGGCAGCACGTCAACACCACGGATTCGGCGGTGCGCATCACCCATCTTGCCACGGGTTTGGTCGCCAGTTGCCAGAATGAACGCTCGCAGCACAAAAATCGCGAGCGGGCCATGAGTATGTTGCGCTCCAAGCTCTACGAATTCGAGATGGAAAAAAAACGCGCAGCCACCAAGAAAATTGAAGACTCGAAGCTCGACAACGATTTCGGCTCGCAGATTCGATCGTATGTTCTCCAGCCCTATCGCATGATCAAGGACCACCGAACCAAAGCCGAAGTCGGCGATGTGGATCGGGTGCTGGATGGGGATCTGCAGCCATTCATCAGGGCGTATCTGATGGCGCGGCGCGCGGAAAAACAAACATGAAGTCGAAGCCAACCGGGAAATCGCCGGCTAAGCGGAAACCGGCGGTGAAGACGAAGTTAAAATCAGTAAAGCTCGGTCCCCGCTTCCGGCGCGCATTTTTGTTCGTCGCGGAAAAGCACGCGGGACAAACCCGCAAGGCTTCGACCATCCCTTACATCGCCCACCTGATGGGAGTGGCTTCGCTGGTGCTGGAGTTCGGCGGGGATGAAGATCTGGCGGTCGCTGCTTTGCTGCACGATGTGGTCGAAGACTGCGGTGGTGCGCCGATGCTTTCCGAAGTGCGGCGACGCTTTGGCCGTCGTGTGGCGAAAATTGTGGACGGATGCACAGACTCCGATTCCACTCCCAAACCTCCCTGGCGCGAGCGTAAAGAAACTTATATCCGTCACCTCAAGAATGCCGATGCGGAAACCCGGCTGGTTTCCGCCGCCGATAAGCTCAACAACGTGCGTTCTATTCTTTCCGATTACCGGGAAGTTGGAGAGGAAATTTGGGCTCGTTTCAATGGCGGGCGCGAGGGCACGCTTTGGTATTATCGGGCTTTGATTGAGGAATTTCTCAGGAGCAAGCCGGGCCGGCTGACTAGAGAATTCGAACTTGTGGTTCGGGAGCTTGAGGCCAAGGCAAAGCTCGCTCCTAATAACTTCGAGAGGTGAATGCATGCCGCGCCAGATCGATCTAATTCGGGCCTCCAAGCTGCCGTCAAACATGATGCAATTTGCGGCGAAGGGTGCGCTTTCCGTTGGGCCCGACGAAAACATCGAGATTCTCGTGTATCTGGCCACGCACAATAAAATTTTCGGCGATCTTGCCCGCATCACAATGGCGGGATGGGATGAAAAAGCTTCGCTGGCCGCGGCATCGAACCCAAACACTCCCTCCGAAGTCCTCGATTATTTAATTGCACCGGAAAATCTTCGCCCTAAACTGCTGCCCGCATTGCTGGAGAATCCGTCCGTCGCCGAGCGTGCCTTAGCGAAATTTGCCGTCTCTGCGTCGCGTGAATCAATCGACGTCATGCTGCAGAGCATTCGGGTGCGAGCTTCCCTGGTTGTACTGGATTCTCTGAGATCAAATCCTTACCTGAAAGCAGAGGACGCGCCGACGGTCGCGAAACTGCTGAAACGAGTGGAGACACCGTCGACCGCTTCCCCGGTTGTAAGTGATGAAGCTCCAGAGACCGTAGCTGCGACGGTCGGCGAACCTGCAGCCAGCGACGAAGTCGCTGAAATTCGTGAAGAAGCCGGCGACGTTCCTGACGAAGCTGTTTCCGCGTATCTGGCCACCCACGCCTCGGAAATCGCCCAGGAGCAAGAGAAGCCCTTCCAGCCAGTGGGCGGCGCCGTCGATCTGCTGGGAGCCGACAATGTTTCGGTATCGGAAAATAGAGAAACGACCGCGCCCGCCGTCGGCGCGGAAAAGACTGCGGCCGCTTCTGCCAGCCCCGCTGCAGCCGCAGTGCGTCCTAAGGCGGCGGCAGGACAGCCCGCTCAGCGCGACAATGCAGTTCAGAAAATCAACCGCCTTGACGTAAAAGGCCGCATTCAGCTGGCCATGAAAGGCAACAAGGAAGAGCGTTCAATTCTGATTCGCGACGGTACCAAAGTGGTGGCGTTGGCAGTGCTCGATGCCCCCAAGATTTCTGACGGAGAAGTCGAGAAGTTTGCTCTTCAGAAAAATGTCCTGGAGGCTGTCCTGCGCCAGATTCCACTCAAACGTCGCTTCATGAAGAACTACATCGTGGTGCGCAACCTGGTGTCGAACCCCCGTACTCCTCTCGATCTTGGCCTCGGGTTGATGAAACACCTGCTCGTGCAAGATTTAAAGAACATCTCTGCCAACAAGGAAGTCTCGGAAACGGTGCGTAAGTTGGCGCTGAAGATGTACAAGCAGAAGCTCGACGCGGCGAATAAGAAATAGAAAGGATCGATGGCTACTTCACCACAGGAAGATCCGATTGCGGCTCTCTTGAGGCACGCCAAGACCATCGCTGTGGTCGGCCTCTCCCGCAATCAGCTGCGTCCCAGCCATGGCGTTTCGGCCTACATGCAAAGCCAGGGCTATCGCATCATTCCAGTGAATCCGCACATTGACTCGTGCCTCGGCCAGAAGGCTTACCCATCGTTGCTCGAAGTTCCACAGGCGGTCGATATCGTCAACGTTTTCCGCCGACCGGAGTTCGTGGCAGAGGTTGTGGATCAGGCCATTCGCCTGAAAGTTCCCGCAATCTGGATGCAGGAAGATGTGATCGATGAAAAGGCCGCGGAAAAGGCCCGGCAGGCGGGCATTTTCGTGGTGATGGACCGCTGCATTCTGAAGGAGCACCGGGCGCGTTTCCGCTGAACTCAGCTCCTGGCGCTAACTCCGACGAACACCACCGAGGCATCGTCGCGCACGCCGCAGCCATTGGCGTATGCCCGGACATCATCGAGAATGCTGACGGCGGACGCCGCTGGGCTGGCCGCCTGCTCGGCCAGGCGCTCGAGTCCGTATTCCTGGTCGTCCGCATTTACCGCTTCGGTGATGCCATCGCTATAAAAGACCAGCCTCGAACCTTCGGATAAAGTTACGCAAGTTTCCGAGTAGCTCCCACAGACGATGCCGAGGGGCAGCCCGCATTCGGTATCCAGAAAATGAGCGCCATCCTTATCGATGAAGAGCGGATGCAAATGTCCCGCGTTGGCAAAAGTTACTGTACGAGTCGCAGGATCGAGCACGCCATAGACCAAAGTGACGAATTTGCCGGCGGGAAAATCTTCCACCAGCAAGCCGTTCAGTTTGGTCAGCACTTCCGCGGGCGTGCTGCAGGCTTCCGCCAGCGACCGCAGCATCCCGCGCGTGGCGGACATCAGAAGTGCTGCGGCTGTGCCTTTTCCAGATACATCCGCCAACACGACGCCCAAGCGCCCATCCGGAAAAAAGAGGAAGTCATACCAGTCACCGCCCACTGCGCCGGCGGGGGCGCAGAGACCAGAAATCACAAATCCCGGTATATACGGCGAACTCTTGGGCAACAAGGCCTGCTGCATCGTGCGGGCTTCCGCAGCTTCGCGGGTCATGGTTTCCCGCTCTGCCCGTTCCGATTGGAAGCGCCGGGCGTTGTGCACGGCGACGGCGATGTGATCGCAAAGCGCCTGAAGAAGTCTCAACTGTTGACGCGGAAAGGCATCGAGATCGGGATGAGACGCGGTGAACACACCGACGAGCCGTTCCCCAACATAGAGAGGAATGGCCACTTCTGAGAGCGTAGAGGACTCACAGCCAATGTAGTAATCATCTTTGCGCACGTCCGGCGCATAGCGCATCTGACCCGTCGAAGCGACATAGCCCACCATGCCCTGTTTGCCAATCTTCAAACGAAGACCTTTCTGGTTGACCGTGCATCCATGCACGCCTGCGAGCACCATCTCCCCGAACTCTTCTTCATGCAAGTAGACGCTAGCCTCGACGCAGCCAAAGGAACGCGCCACTTCATTCACAATGTTGTCGATAAGCTGGTCGAGGTCGAGGATTGAGGTAATCTTTTGCGCGGCCTTCTGCAGACGCTGGAGTTCCTCCACCTGGCCGGCCTGCAACTGGCCCAAGGGAGGAACCTCGATGGAAACGGTCCTGGGGTTCGTGGCCATGACACTAACTCTCCTTGCCTTGCAGGCGCGCGCGATCCAAAAAGCGCGTGGCCTATAGGATGCCACGCGGCGTCTCTAGGATTCTTTCTTGGGGTTTGAAGAGGCGTTGGCGGCAGTGGTTGCGCGCGTGTTCTTGATCTCTTCCATGCGTTCGCGAATCCGCTTCTCAATGCCCTCGCTTGTGGGGCGATAGTAAATTCGCTCCCGCAGATTTTCTGGCAGGCATTGCATGTCAGCGACCTTGCCTTCGAGGTCGTGCGCGTACTGATAGTTCTTGCCATAGCCCAGACCCTTCATCAGTCCGGTGGGCGCGTTACGCAGGTGCAGCGGCACAGGTTCGGCAGCGGTTCGCTCGATATCCTGCTGCACATCGCCGTAAGCGGTGTAGAGTGCATTCGACTTCGGCGCGACTGAGAGATACACGACCGCTTGTGCCAGCGCGAGATTGCCCTCGGGCATGCCGATGAAATCGACCGCATCGCGCGCGGCCATGCAGAGTGAAAGCGCGTTAGGATCGGCTAGGCCAATGTCTTCCACCGCCATGCGCACCACGCGGCGGGCAACATAGAGCGGATCCTCTCCAGCTTCAATCATGCGCCCAAGCCAGTAGAGGGCTGCATCGGGATCGCTGTTGCGCACTGACTTGTGCAGCGCTGAAATCAGGTTGTAATGTTCCTCGCCGGCCTTGTCGTAAAGCAGCGTGCGCTTCTGCAGCGCGTCGCGCACAATGTCGTCGGTGATTTCTCCTTTTTGCTTTTCGGCTTGCTGAGCCAGTCCTGCTGCAACTTCCAATACGTTGTAGCCACTGCGCGCGTCCCCGCTGGTGTAACTCGCGATCTTCTTAAGAACATCGTCAGACGCTCGCAGCTTTAGCGCCCCCAGGCCACGATCCTCATCCGTTATCGCACGTCTTAACAAGTGCAAGATCTGCGCTTCGGTCAGCGGATTCAACACATAGACGCGGCAGCGCGAGAGCAATGCGGAGTTGATCTCGAAGGAAGGATTCTCGGTGGTGGCGCCAATCAGACGGATGTTGCCTTTTTCCACGTGAGGGAGAAAGGCATCCTGCTGCGCTTTGTTAAAGCGGTGAATCTCATCAATGAAGACGAGGGTACGCGTGCCGTACTGGCGGGCGCGCTCCGCGTCGGCCATGACCTGCTTGATCTCTTTAATGCCGGCAAGCACGGCGGAGAATTCGATGAACTCCGCTTTGGTCATGCCGGCGATAATCTTTGCGAGGGTGGTCTTGCCTGTGCCCGGGGGCCCCCAGAAAATGAGCGAACCCATATCGTCGCGTTCGACCTGCATGCGCAGAGGCTTGCCCGGACCGATCAAGTGTTCCTGCCCGGCATACTCCTCGAGCGTGCGCGGACGCATGCGATCCGCCAGCGGCCGGGTGCGATCGCTGGCATTCTCGATATTCGGAAGGGGTTGGAAAAGTCCCATAAAACGTGCCGCTGGCTCTGTTTTTTGTGCTCTCAGCTAAGAGTCTAGAGCTAAGAGCTATGAGCCAAAAACCTCTCTTCTCTGCCTCGCTGCTTCGTACAGGACAATGCTCGCCGCCACGCCCGCGTTGAGTGACTCCACCTGCTGGGCGTGCGGAATACAAATGAATTCGTCCACTCTGGCCATCACTTCTCGCGGAAGTCCGGCGCCTTCGTTGCCGAAAAAGATCGCGGCCGCGCTCTTCAAATCTGCCTGATCTAAAGATGCTCCCTTGTGCGATGAAGTTGCGATCAAGCGGATTCCTCGTGTGCGCAACTTCCCCGCCACTTCCTCGATTTTTCCCGACGATGATTTTTCGTGATTACGAACGATGGGAAAACGAAACACCGATCCTGCCGAGCCGCGAACGACTTTTGAATTGAACAGACTGACTGTGCCTTCGCCGAGTACCACTCCGGCGCTTCCCAACGCTTCCGACGAACGCAGAATGGTTCCTAGGTTGCCGGGATCCTGCAGTCCCGCGAGAACTACGATTGGTCCCAGCTGCATCCGTTCCAAGATATCTTCAAGAGAGAATTGCTTAAGACGCACCAGGGCGGCAACGCCTTGCGGTGACTCGCTCGGCACGATGCTATCGAATAACTTGTCAGGAAGCAGCAAAGTTTCGACCTGGGCGCCCAACTGGGGCAGCAGCCGTTCAGCCCGGTCCTGTGCCGATTCGCGAAAGAAAACCGCGTGGAAGCGCAGCCCGCTGCGGATTGCCTCCTCCAAAATTCGCAAGCCCTCAATGGCGCAGTCTCCGGCTTCGGTCAGTTCTGCTTGCGAGAACGCCTGACGCAGCTGCTTGACCAGAGGATTATGGCGTCCCTCGATACGACGGAGCCTTTGTTGCGCATTGAGCGCGGTTTCTGACGGTTTTTTCATTCAGGATAATGAGCGATCATACGCTGCCCACCCGTCTTGCCGTCCTTTGCCGTATTATGGTAGGTTCCACGGACAAAATATTTCAAGCGGAAGAATCGTGAAGGGAGCGCCGTGCGCGCCGAAATCGTAAAAATCAGTAGCGACACCCCTGAGAGTTCGCTGATCAAGTATGCCGCCGATCAGATTCGTGCCGGCGAAGTGCTGGGCATGCCCACCGATACCTTTTACGGGCTGGCCGCCGATCCCTTTAATCTGCGCGCCGTTGACCGCGTCTATGACATCAAGACCCGCTCCCGCCACAAACCCCTTTCGTTGCTCATCGAGAGTGTCGATCAAGCGGAAGAGTTGGCCAAAGCGCTGTCTGAGGAGTTCTATGCTCTGGCTCGGAAATACTGGCCGGGGCCGCTGACCATCATCGTCAAGGCGGGTTCGCGCCTGCCGCTGAAAGTTACCGCCAATACCGGCAACGTCGCGCTCCGGGTGCCGAACGCCAAGATTCCCAGGGCCGTCGTGGCAGCTGCGGCCATTCCCATCACTGCGACCTCGGCCAATCTGAGCGGAGCCACGGAGTGCACCAGCGCCGAACAGGTACGCGATCAATTGCAGGGCCGCATCAGCATTATCGTGGATGGCGGCACTTCTCCGCGTGATGTCGCTTCCACCATTGTCGATTTGACCGATGACGGAATGCGCTGGCGCATCATCCGCGAAGGTGCGATCCCAGCCGACGAAATCTCCACTTTCTTTGCCCAAGGATGAACGACGACTCTGTTCCGCGGCGCACTCGTCGCCAACGGCTGCTCTGGCTCGAGGGACTGTTGCTGGCGGCGCTGGTGGGGTTCCTGACGATTACCGGGATTCGCATCGTCCATGAATCGTCCCTGCAGGAATTGCGCTCAGCCGATGCTATTGTCGTATTCGGCGCAGCGGAATATGCTGGCCATCCCTCTCCTGTGTTGCGGGCGCGGCTCGATCATGCGTTCGATCTCTTTCAAAAAGGTATTGCTCCCGTCGTCATCACCACCGGCGGAGCCGCATCCGACCCCAGCTTCAGCGAAGGCGGCGTGGGCCGCGATTATCTGCAGCACCGTGGCATTCCCGAGCGCAACCTGATTGCTGAGACTCAAGGTTCGGACACCGCTCAGTCGGCGGTGCGGGTCGCGGTGATCATGCGAGCCAACGGACTGCACAGTTGTGTGGCCGTCAGCGATGCCTATCATGTGTTCCGCATTAAGAGGCTTCTTGAGCACCAGGGGATCGGCCCGGTGTATGTGGCTCCGCGGCCCGATTCGCGCCCGCACAATATCGGGCAGCGTTTCTATGCCGTCTTGCGAGAGGCGTGCAGCTATTTGCTTTGGAAGATAGGAGTGACCTGAAACAGTGCCGTTGACGGTTGTTCTTCACTTCAGGTCAGCCAAGTCCTCTTGCAGTTGCTGCAGATCGAAGCCGGCGGGCGCAATGCTCTTACCGCCCTTTTTCTTCAGGTAATCGGGACTCAGGATGGCATAGGCCTCATCGCAATAAGCCGACCAGAATCCCCAAGTCATAGTCTGCAGTGCGCCCCAGGTGACGACGGTCAAGCTTCGGGAATCGTAGGCGACCACGGGTACCGCGTGTCCGCCCCAGGAGCCGGGTGCTCCGTCCCCACCTGTGCCTTGTGGAGGAACCGACCAAATCTGCTTATTGCTGGTCTGGGCTTGCGCACTCTTGGGCAAGGCGAGCCCGATATAGCAGCCCCCAAAGATCCAGACCGCGTCCATAACGTGGGCGTGGTTCGCCGGTTCGAGAGCCATGTAAGCCTGGATTTTGCGGCCGGCAATTCCTTGCTGGCGCCAATAGTTCAGTACGTCAAGTTCCTGCGCGCCATTGTCGTTGGCGCCGGTCGTAGGGTTGTATCCCGTGATGGCGGAATAGGCGGCCACGATCTGCTGATCGGTCGGCGTGTCCATCTTCGATTGCGCGGTTGCCGTCCACTCCATGATGAGATGGCCGGCCGCGGCGCAGGTGCAATCGCCGATCTGATCGTTATCCATCATGCCCCACAGCCCTTTTACTTTTTTCGCGGCATTCAAAGCGGCGGGCGCAGCCGGAAGTTGTGCGGTGGTGTAGGCAGCCAGCAGCAGGGTTCGCGGGTCGTGGCGTGGCGCCAGCTTGCCCAGCTTCAGCTTGAGGGGATCAATTCGTTAGGGTCAGATTTATAAGTAACGCTTCTACCCGCGTCACTGGGATGAGGGTCGAGCTTTCTTATGGCCATGGGCTGAATTTCCTTGATGAAAGGGCTAAGGGATCCGGAGATCCCTGTTTCAGGATGGTTAGGCCCAGGAAATTTGGAGGGGGAAGGCTACTGCGGTGGATACTAGAACGATCGCCCGGATTCGCGACAAGAAACTTGAGTTTGTTACGAAAAACGAACAAGCCCTCAGTTTAGGGGTCAATGCCAGTTGCGCAGCAGCTTTTCCAGTGTTTCGGCGGCGGCATTGAGCTGGGTCAATTCGTCCAGGGTCAATGAATCCATATGCCCAGCGAGGTATTCGATTCGGCGCCGGCGTCCTTCCTGGAGCAGGCTCGTGCCCTGTGCTGTAGCCCGGATTTGCCTTCGTCGAGCGTCGGAAGGGTCGCGGGTAATTTCAATCAGTCGGGCGCGCTCCAATCCGCCAACGATGCGGCTCATGGTGGGCGGTTTCACCTGTTCGGCTGCGGCCAGATCGCCAAGCGTCTTGGGGCCTGCGAAAACCAGTACGGACAGTGCCGAGAGTTGTGCGGGGCCTACGCCAGAAGCAGAATCCTGCTTGCGCACGCGACGCAGAAGGTGGATGGCTGCGGAGTGAAGTCGGTCGGCGGCGGCCAGGGCTTCCCGGCGGAGGGCAATATTTTCGGACTTGACTTCTTTCATTGGATATAGTTAGCTATGCTAACTAATTTGATTTGGGAGGTCAAGCATGACCGCAACTCCAGGCGATATCGGAATTACGAAGCTCGGACAAATCGCGATTAACGCCAAAAACGTAGAACGCGCGGCAGCATTCTACCAGGCCGTGTTGGGGCTAAAGCTGCTCTTCAAGGCGGCGGGCGGCCTGGCGTTTTTTGATTGCGGCGGCGTGCGACTGATGCTGGCCCACGCCGAGAAGCCGGAGTTCGATCACCCCAGTTCGGTTCTCTATTTCTCCGTGCCTGATATTCAGGTCGCGTACGGCAACCTTAAAGCCAGCGGCGTACGCTTCGAGGATGAACCCCACATGATCGCGCGAATGCCCTCGCACGATCTGTGGATGACATTCTTTCGCGATTCCGAAGAGAATCTTCTGGCGCTCATGAGCGAAATACCGCGCTAACCGAGCGCCTCCGACCCTGCTATCATCGTTAGCGAAGTTAAGGTTGCAGAATAAGCGGTATGGAAGACGACGAACAAATTCCTTATATTTCCGGTTCAGGAGAAGGACTCATGGAAGAAGGTCCAGCTTTGCATGCGGGAGCGCGCCGCAACGAGGATATCGCCCTCGATCTGATGAAGTTTGTGGCTATGACCACGGGGTACGGCCGCACCACTTCCTCTGGCGTGGGCTTTCAAGGTACAGGCTCGGCATCGAAGCCCGATGAGTATGCGGCACAGTTGCTGGAGCTCTACGGCAAGTGCCTGAACGCCATCGGCGGGAAGAAGTAGCGTCGAATCGGTTTCAGCTCTCCAAAAGCAGAGCCGCGGCCGGATAGACCGCGGCTCCTTAGTTGCAAATCGGACTCTTATCGCCGGCCTTTTTTCCCTTTCTTCGCCGGCCTTTTTGCCGCCTTCTTTTTTGCCGGCTTCTTCGCGGCTTTTTTGGCAGGTTTCTTCTTCGCCGGCTTCCTGGCCGGGGCTTTCTTCTTTTTTGCCGCCGGCTTTTTAGCGGGAGCTTTCTTCTTCGCGGCCGGTTTCTTCGGCGCGCCGCCACCAGCGGGTGCCGGTGGTTTGGGCGCGGGGGGTGGTGGAGCAGGCATTACCGGCTCTCCCATATCTGGTTCCGGTGCGCCAGCTTCTTCTTCCTCCTCCTCTTCCTCTTCGAAGTCTTCTTCCAGGGACTCGCTGTAAGCGCCGCTGTCTCCGAACTCTTCTTCGTCGTCGCGCGCGTAGAGAGTGTGATCGTAGAACCTCATTGCTCCTCCTGATCTTGGTTTGGCCGCCTGACGCGAAAATGGCCGCGCGAGGTTGCCGGCTACTGGAAATTAAAAGACCACAGAAACTTGTGCTCGAACGGCGCGCGATTATAGCACGCCGTTCGCTGCAGATTGCAAGGGTCGCAATCACAGAAGCCTGCCTATCCTGTTACCATACGCCACGCTCGAATGGAAGAAGATTCGACAAGTACGCCGATAGGCTTGAAGGATAACTGGGCGGTTTACTGGCTGGGCTGAACGATAAGGATCATTCCGGGCCGGAGAATAGCAACGTTGCCGTTACTGCGCTTCAGCGCGGCGACGGTCGTCTTGTAGGTGACAGCAATGGAGTAAAGAGTTTCGCCAGACTTTACTTTGTGATGCAGCAGACTCGCTTGTTCTGAACGTTCCTCACCCGGCGCCGCGGAGCTCTCCGCAGAAGCCGTCGCGGTAGTAGCCTGTGCGAGCTTCCGTGTATGCAGCGTCGACTTCCGGGAAGAACCCGCCGCCGTTTCGCTGTCCGGTGTAACAGGAAGATGCAGGGCTAGAACCCTCCGGCCATGCAGGCTGTCGCTGTGCAGACCGTTCCACCGGCGGACCATGCGTGCTGAAACCCCGAAATTCTCGGCCACGGTCTCGACTGTATCTCCCTTGCGAACCTTGTAGCGTGTGATGCGTCGCGCATAGGTGGCAGTGTCGCTGAGGGGATGCTTGCCAGGGGCGACGGGAATGACTATCTCGGCATCTTCTTCCAGCCCTGTGCCCTCCAGATGGTTAGTGGCAGCAATGGACTTTGCAGTCACGCGATAGGTGCGCCCAAGAGAAGCCAGAGTGTCGCCAGGCTGAACCTTGTGATAGCGCCACCACAAACGCATGTCGGGTGGGATGGCAGCGATGGCAGTCTGATACTTTTCTTTAGACCCTACCGGCAGATGCAATTCAAATTTGCCCTCTCGCGGCGTAGTCAGCCGAAGTAGGCTAGGATTCAGTTCTTGCAATTGAGCGGGAGTGGCGTCCACGCATTCCGCCACCAATCGCAAGTCCACCGGATAATTGATCGAAACCCTGTCGTATGGAGTCGGCTCATCCATGGAGACGTCATCAAAACCGTATTGCGACAGGTTCTTGGTCATGATGGTCACGGCCAGGATGATGGGCACGTAGTTTCGGGTTTCCTTCGGAAGAACGTTGCGCCGGTAGAGTTCCCAGAAGTCGGCATAGCCGGTCCGCTTTACCGCAGCCTGAACCGTGCCCGGTCCCGAGTTATAAGCTGCCATCGCCAGATACCAGTCGCCGAACTGAGCGTAGAGATCTCTTAGATGTCGGGCGGCGGCGCGAGTGGATTTCTCGGGATCCTGACGATCATCGACCCACATACTGTGCTGCAAGCCGTAGCCGCGGGCCCGGCTGCCCATGAACTGCCAGATGCCGCGGGCTCCGACTCGAGAAACTGCCAAAGGATGAAATCCCGACTCGGCCTGAGCCAGATAAATAAGATCCTGTGGGACACCCTCTTGCTTCAGAATCGTGACCATCATGTCGCGATAGCGGCCGGAGCGTGCGAAAGCGCGCTCGAAGGTTCCGCGTCCACGATTCGAAAAGTAGCTGATATAGCCCGCAACCTGATCGGTCATCATGAGCGGCAGGTCGGAGTGTGTCGATTTGATCTCAGCCTGCGCTTTCGCCCTTACGTTAGCGTCGGCTGACGGAGTGATGCCGTTGGTCTCATCGATGGGAGCGGGCTCTGACTTCTGGGTATCGGAATCGGAAGCTAAATCTCCAAGATCCAGATGATCGACTCCCTCGACGATCCGGTCGAATTCTTTTTCCAAACGCTCATCGGAGCGGATGTCGACGTTACTCCCCAGCAAGGCGTTGAAGGCATTGTCAAAATGTTGCTTGGCTGCGTCCGTCTCCCCGGAGTGGAAGGCGTCCAATCCCGCCTGGTAGTCCTTTTCCACGCGGGCGATTAAATCGGCCACGTTGTCAGAAGCCAAACCCTGGGGTGCTACTTGGGCTTGCGTTGCCAGTTGCGGCGCAGCCTGTGCCCGGTCTGTTGCATTGATCTGAGGCCCGGAAGTTGAAACAGTTTTCTCTCTGGCTGCAGTCGGCATCGGGTCCGCAGGCGCCGCAGTGATCGCTGGGGCGGTTGCTGCCGGCAATATAGGAACTGGCTTTTTCGCCGTTTGACAGGAGGAGCCTGCGAGGGCCGCCACAGCCAATATCGCGATCCGCGCTTGGAGCTTTGCAACTCGCATAATTATCTATGAGATACGGATTGCTCCCCGGAAACTATAGTTCGCTGAATTCTATCAAAATCGTATCCTGCGTCCTGCTTTGGGTCAACGCCGAAAAGGATCGACTCCGGTTACTTTCGGCACTGCGCCGAGCCGCTGCCAGCATCCATTCAGACGACAAACCAGCGGCCAAAGGTTTGAAAAATATCCTGGCTAGCGAGTTTCTTCAGTCAGTAGGCCCGTAGTGTCAAACTCGCCAGTAGTCGGGCCGCCAGACCTGAATCGCCTTCTTGATATCCGCGCGCGAAAGCTTTTCCGAAAGCGCCCGTTCGGTGAGCCCGGGCACTTCGCCATCCGAGGCGAATCGCAACCCGATCAACTGCAGCTCGGTCAATTCCGGAACGCGCAAGCGCAGCGGCTCCGGCAGTAACCTGGTCAGGCGCAGTTGCTCTTCCAGACGAATGACACGGTCCTGCACGCGTAGCGCATAAACGCGAAACTTCAAGACAGCGGTGCACGCAGCGACCGCCACCACGAACAACCAACCAGAATGCAAGCTGGGACGCCAGATGAAATGGACGGTGGCGGCAATTGCCGAGAGCCCGAAGACCGGCAGGACGAAGAAGTGATACAGCGGATCGAAGCGGGTGTGGTTGGCGAAAGTCTGGGGTTTGCGGGCAGCCATGACCAAGCCTCTTTTCGCGGACGTGCCAGTGTAGCAGAGGACCGGATCCATCATGAGGAACAACAGGCTCAGAGCGGCGCCGCGATCTTCGCCCGGCTACGATTGACGATTCGCCTCTGTTCCCTTTCTCAGAACCTGGACTTTTCAACACCATGACTTTTCAGAGCCAGACTCTTCAGGACCATGAAGTGCGACCGGAATCCTTTGCTCGGAAAACGGAATCCAAAACAACCATGCAAGCGATTCAAGTCAAACAAGTCGGCGGACCTGAGGCGATGGAGTTGGTGGACTTGCCGATCCCGCAGCCCAAGCCCAATGAGGCAGTTGTAAAGCTGGCTGCTTCGGGCGTGAATTTTGTCGATGTTTACTTCCGTGAGGGTCGTTACAAAGCGGCGGCACCCTTTGTGCTTGGTCAGGAGGGAGCGGGTGTGGTTACCGCTGTCGGCGCTGATGCGAAGTCGGTGTCGGTGAAGGTGGGGGATCGCGTAGCCTGGAGCGGGGTGCATGGCGCCTACGCCGAGTATGCCGCAGTGCCGGCAGACCGACTGGTGCCGATTCCGCAGGGCGTCACCGATCAGCAGGCTGCTTCCGCCATGCTGCAGGGAATGACTGCCCACTACCTGTCTCACGATACTTTTCCGCTGAAGAAAGGCGAGACGGCGCTGGTGCATGCGGCGGCAGGCGGCGTCGGGCTGCTCCTGGTCCAGATGGCGCACCACATCGGAGCTCGCATCATTGCCACAGTCTCGACCGATGAAAAAGCAAAACTCGCTCGCGCGGCCGGTGCAGATGAAGTCATCCTCTACACCCAAACCGACTTCGAAGGGGAAACGAAACGGCTGAGTGGCGGAAAGGGCGTGGATGTTGTCTATGACTCGGTGGGCAAAACGACCTTCGAAAAAGGACTGAATGTTCTGCGGCCTCGCGGCATGATGGTGCTGTTCGGAGGATCAAGCGGAGCGGTCCCGCCCTTCGATCTGGTGGCGCTCTCACAAAAAGGATCACTCTATGTAACCCGGCCGACCCTGGTGAACTATATCGCCACGCGCGACGAGTTGGTGGCGCGGTCGGGGGCCGTTTTCGGCATGATCGCGGCGGGAAAGCTTAAGCTGCGCATTGAGTATACGTATCCGTTGGCCGAGGCCCAGCGCGCCCATCGCGATCTGGAAGGACGGAAGACGACGGGAAAACTGCTCCTGATTCCGTAAAAAGTCGTTGTTAGAAGATTCGAAGTTTAGGGAAATCCTTTGCGGCTGATTGTGCTGGAGTACACCATATCCGTACCAACCATCCTTGCAGTAGAGTTGCAGAGATTTACCAGAAAAATCAAGCAATTCCCGACCTGCCCACCCTAGCCAGGCTTGCGGCTATAGTGGCGCGCGTATTTCGGTGCCGACTGGCCGGGAACGAGCCGTGCATCATCAATCGGGTCGCCCGCGACCATCACCAGCGGCACCACCCCCGCCCAGGTGGGAAACGAATAATCCTCCTCATCGTCGACTACCGGCCCTTGTCGCACCTTTGCCGAAAATTCTTCGATGGGCACACGCAGCACCGATGTTGCCTTGAGTTCGCGCTCGTTGGGTTGGCGCGAGTCTGCCCAGCGGCCGGGCAGAATATGTTCGGAAAGCAGTCGCAACGCTTCGATTTTTTCAGCGGGATCATCCACCAGCGTGGCCTTTCCCAAAACAACCACCGAGCGGTAATTCATCGAATGGTTGAAAATGGAGCGCGCCAATACCAACCCATCCAACAACGTCACCGTAATGCATACCGGCAATCCTTCTTTTAACTGGCGCAACATGCGGCTGGCGGCGGAGCCGTGAACATAAAGGCTGTCATCTTTGCGGCCATACGAAGTAGGAATTACAAATGGTTGTCCGTCCACGACGAATCCCACGTGACACAGAAAACCTTCGTCGAGGATGCGATACGCAGCTTCACGATCATAGACAGCGCGCTCGGCTTCGCGGACCAGACGGGTCCGCGGCGTGGGCGTGTAGGGCTGAGTCATTGAGGAACGCACTCCGGCAAGCGCCAAGGATGGATAAATAAAGAGTGTAGCATCCGCTCCAGAGGGCCTCGAGCGCAGAAGGAAACTGGAATCCACCTACCAACCGCTTCTCTCCCGGAGTGAGGTGATGTGCGCAACATGGTGGCGGCCGTGCCACGCGTAAAGCGCCAGATTCTTCTCCAAACTTACTAAGCCGAGTTCAGGATGACGGAAAGTTCGCTTCCAGTCTTCCGGTCGGAGTGAGCCTAGAAGACGCACCCATCGATCGTGCAGGGAATCCAGCAGAGTCAGCGAAACTTCCACCGGAGTCGCGCGCGTGTCCGCCAACTGCGCCCAACGATCTTCCGCATACGGCTTGATGGTCGGTTGCTCTTCCGTGAGCGCGAGCTTGAATCGTATATAGGCGTTGAGGTGGCTGTCTGGGACGTGGTGCACGACTTGTCGAATCGTCCAGCCATCGGGCCGATAGGGCGTCTCCAGTTGCTTTTCCGAGAGGCCTTTCACCGCTGTGCGAAGCTTCGCGGGCGCTTGGGTGAGGTCGTCGATGAATTTATTCTTCTGCTCCTCGCTGGGTGGTCCGTCAAAGTGAAATTTGCCAATGGGGTAGCGCAGGTCATTTTGTTCTGCGGGCGTCATTTGATCTCCGGGCCTAACCGAGTTCGTTGAGAGATGAGCCGTGATAGTGGGAAGGTTCAGGAAAAGCGGCGGAAAGTTCAGGATGTCGACTTCACCCAAGGCTTCAGTAGGGCGTCGAAGCCGCTCAGTGAACCCAGCTAATGGGGCTTGCGCTGTTCTGACCCCATTGGCTCGGGCTTGGAATTTCGATTCCTGCGCCACAATTTCTGCATCCAAAGTTCCTTTGTTAGGCTAAACTCCCAATTCTGGGCAGTTTAGGCCGTTTTTCGTTGGCGTTGGAAAGGCTAGCATTGCATCCGGGTGAACGAGAGGGACTATGCCATCGTCAGTCTGGTCGGGACACTTAACTTTCGGTCTGATTTCAATGCCGGTGCGCTTGTTTTCCGGCGCGCGCAGTAGCGGCATTTCTTTCAACATGCTCCACCGTCCTGACAAGGTGCGAGTAAAGCAGCAATACATTTGTCCGCTTGAAAATGTGGTGGTCGACCGCAGCGAAATCGTGAAGGGTTACGAGTTTCGCAAGGACGAATACATCGTCATCGAGCCGGAAGAGATCAAGAAGATCGAGCCGCAGACCGCCAAGACCATGGAGATTCTGGAATTCGTAAAAGCTGGCGACGTGGATCCGGTTTATTTCGAATCTTCTTATTACATGATGCCTGAAGAGGCGGGCAGGCGCCCTTACGCGTTGCTGACCAAAGCTCTGGAAGAGAGCGACTACGTCGCCATCGCCAAGATCACCATGCACAACCGCGAATACACGGTGTTCCTGCGTCCGCACGAAGGCGGATTGATGCTGCACACGATGTATTACGAAGAAGAAGTGCGAAAGGTGGAGGGCTTTGGCGCCCCCGATGTGCAACTCAAGGAAGCCGAAGTAAAAGTGGCCCACCAGCTTATCGAGGCTCTTGCGGATGAATGGAATCCGGAAAAATACCAAGACACCTTCCAGGAAAACCTGAAGAAGCTGATCGAGGCCAAGCTCGAGGGCGGGGAAGTCGCAGCCGTCGAGAAGCCCAAGAAACTGGCTCCGGTGGTCGACTTAATGGCGGCTCTGAAGCAAAGCCTTGCGCAGATGGAAGGCAAGAAAAAACCTGCAGCAACGGCCAAGTCGGAAGCGCCCGCGGCTGCCGCTGCCGGCAGATCCCGGCGCAGCAGGTAGCAAGCGGGTTCAGTTGGCGGCTCGGATCCCACAAGTTCGCCCTTGGCCTTCACCATCCAACTTGCTTGCGCACCCCTGCATCCCACCAGTGTCACTTTCCAAACCGAACAATTGAGAATCTGGATGAGCCTGGCGCACTGGCGGAGAATGTGCCCAGCCGTTAGAATGTTAAATTCCTCGCAGGCAAAAATCTTTCCGTTGGGGTGGCGATGAGTTTTCGACGCGTGGGCCGATTGGCGGCTATAGTGCTTCCGATCGTGCTGTCTCTGGCTTGCGGCCAAGTCTATCGTCCGGTGGTGCTTCCGTGCTCCGAGGGCGGACTTCCGGGTTGCCCGGTGGAAGCTCCCCCGGCTCCGGCCAATTTCCATGCCGTGTTCGGCATCAGCCTCAATGTGCCCAACTATCCTGGCGGGGCTATGCAGATTGATGTTGGCGGAGACACCATCATCGGCGAGACTCCCAGCTCCGACAAAAGTGCGCCCAATCTTGGAGACAATCCTACTCACGCCGCTATCATTCCCAATGGCGGCGCGGTTTTTGTCGCCAGTGCCGGCAGCATAGTGCCGGGCGGGGTCGATGTAGTTTCCTCTTTTTCTCCGGCGATTCAGGCCAGCACCGCGACCGGACTCGGCAATGTAAGCACGACTCCGCTGCCCCCGGGTTCCTTGCCGGTATTTTTGAGCACGACGCAGAACGGATTCGTTTACGTTGCAAATTTCGGCACGAATTCCGTGAGCACCATAAATACCTTCACCAATGCGGTGAGCAACACCGCCGCCGTGGGGATCAATCCAGTTGCTATGGCCGAGATTCCCAACGGGATCAAGCTTTACGTGGCGAATCAGGGAAGCAATTCCGTCAGTAGCTTAAACACCCTCGATCTCTCTCCGAATGTCGTCACTGGTTTTACCGGCGTAACTCCGGCTTGGGTTGTGGCTCGCGCTGACAGTCAAAAGGTCTATGTCGTTACCCAAGGTGACGGCCAACTGGTGACGATTGACTACGCCACGGATACGGTTACCAGCAGCTTGCCGGTGGGGGCCGGAGCAAATTTCATTTCGTATGATCCAAACCTGAACCGTCTTTATGTGACCAATCCCGCAACCAGCACGGTGTACGTTTTTTCCGTTTCTGGTGGCGCCAACGACACCCCGGTTCAAGTTGCGACAATCTCTTTCGGCGCAGGCTCCGCTCCCTGCGCTTCCGCATGTTCGCCGACCTCGGTGACCTTTCTGCCCGATGGCAGCCGGTTTTATGTCGCCAGTTATCAACTCGCGGCGTCCTGCCCCGACCCGTTCGTGGGCGCGGCATCCGCCTGCATGATCCCCAGCCTGGCAGTGTTCGATGCCAACAATTTCGCTCTAAAGACAACCCTCACTTTGCTGAGCGATCCACCATTCTCGGCGAATCTGAATACCAACCAGTATCAATATGCCGTCCCGCAGGTCGCTGCCTGCGCGTCGGCTGTCCCGTATTCGCCCACTACTACGCGTTTCCGGGTTTTTGCCGCCGCCGCTTCCGACAGCAGCCGCGTTTATGTGAGCATGTGCGACGCCGGCGCCATTGCCGTCGTCAATACTCAAGACAGCAATGCCAATAACCCAGGCGGAGCCACGGAGGCCGATACGCTGGTCACCGACCTGCCCGCAGCCTTCAGCGCGGGCGCTATTCAACCGAACGGTGAACCGCCAAATCAGAGCCCCATCTTCCTGCTGGCCGGGCAGTAGCGGTCCCTGACACATTTGCGCATGAGTCTGGTCACACCTTCATCCCGAGCGAAGCCAGGGATCTTGAAGTTTGCTGCGGAATTGCCGCCGCCTGGAGTCAACCTAACTTCTGGTGGCCACTTCTTCCTTTTGGGATTGTTGTTTCTCAGGCTCGCGGGCCGCGTAATGCGAGTCGACGTATTCGTCGAGGATTCCGATAAACTCCGCTACAATGCGATCCCCTTTGAGCGTGGTGAACAGGCGTCCATCCACGTAGACCGGAGCTTTCGGCTCCTCGAAGGTTCCGGGCAGCGAGATGCCGATGTTGGCATGCTTCGACTCGCCGGGCCCGTTGACCACGCACCCCATCACGGCGAGCTTCATTTCTTCCACGCCCACGTAGCGGCCTTTCCAGCCTGGCATTTGCTCCCGCAAATAGGTTTGAATCTGCTCCGCCATTTCCTGAAAGAAGGTGCTGGTGGTGCGTCCACAACCGGGGCAAGCTGTAACTTGCGGCGTGAAGCTGCGAATGCCCATGGATTGCAAAATCTGCTGCGCCACGCGAACTTCTTCGGTGCGGTCGCCTAAAGGCGCGGGCGTAAGCGAAACTCGTATGGTGTCGCCAATGCCTTCCTGCAGCACCACGCCCATGGCGGCGGCCGATGCCACCACACCTTTCGCGCCCATGCCCGCTTCCGTGAGGCCAAGATGCAGCGGATAACTGCAACGCGCCGCCAGTGCGCGGTACACGTCGATCAAATCCTGCACCCCGCTGACTTTCGCGCTCAGGATGATCTGGTCTGGGCGCAGCCCGAACTTCTCGGCAAGAGCGGCGGAATTCAGCGCGCTCACCACCATTGCTTCCATGGTGACTTCGCGGGCATCTTTCGGCTCGGCAAGCAGCGAATTCTCGTCCATCATGCGGGTGAGCAGCGCCTGGTCGAGCGAACCCCAGTTCACGCCGATGCGTACCGGCTTCTGATATTTCACCGCGACTTCGATCATGGTGCGGAAATTCGAGTCGCCCGTGCGTCCGATGCTGGCGTTGCCGGGGTTGATGCGGTACTTCGCCAGATCGCGCGCGCACTCCGGATACTTGGTAAGCAAAACATGGCCGTTGTAGTGGAAGTCGCCGATGATCGGCACCTGCATACCCTGTTTATCGAGCTGCTCGACGATGCGGGGGACCGCGGCCGCAGCTTCTTCGTTATTCACCGTCACTCGCACCAGCTCAGAACCGGCACGCGCCAGCGCGGCACACTGTTGCACAGTTGAAGCAATGTCGGCCGTATCCGTGTTGGTCATCGATTGCACCACTATCGGTGCATCCGAGCCAACTCGCACCCCGCCGACAACAGCCGTAACGGTTTTTCTACGTGGAACTACAGCCATGGGAATTAATAGTTTAACACGCGGCGGAGGTCGCGCACGAGCTCACAACCATTGTGGTTTCCATCAGTTGGTGGCGTCAGGCAAGCGCAGCTGGAGGCGTTCGCGCAAAAGGCTGCGGCCCGATACACCCGGGCCGCAGGAGGGTCGAGGGCGCCCGTTCCCACATGGTCTGGAGTGGATACAAGCTAAAAGCCGGCGGCTCTAGTTAATGTCGAACTGCTCCTGATGCAGCGCCGGATCGCTCTTCACGATGATCGTGCGCTTGGTCAGTTCTTCCATCTCATTCAGCAGACGGCCGTTGTTGGCCTTTAACTCCTTGGCCACGTCCGGATTCACGCGCAGCATCACGTCTTCGTGCTCCAAGTGTTTGGCGATCTTGCGCATCTCGACGTAAATCTCATTGGCCACTGTGGTCAGCGACTTAACGTAGCCAGTCGATTGGCAATAAGGACAAGGCGCGCCAATGGTGCGTTCGAGCGATTGCTTCACGCGTTTGCGGGTAATCGCAACCAGTCCGAAATCATTGAACTGCAGCACTTTTGACGGTGCGCGGTCATGACGAAGTTCTTCTTCGAGGGCCTGCATCACGCGCTGGCGGTTGCGGCGCTCATCCATGTCGATGAAGTCGATGATGATGATGCCGCCCAGATCTCGCAGCCGAATTTGCCGCACGATTTCCTTAATCGCATCTACGTTGGTCTTGACAATCGTATCTTCCAGGCGCGAGGTCTTGCCCACGTACTTGCCGGTATTGATGTCGATCGCCACCAGCGCCTCGGTCTGGTTGATCACGATGTAGCCACCGCTCTTCAGCCAGACTTTCGACTTGAGCGCCTTATTCATTTCCTCGGCGAGACCGAACTGCTCAAACAGCGGCGTCTCTTTGGTATAGAGCTTCACCCGTTTAACCAGCCCCGGCTGAAAACGATTGAAGAAGCGCAGAATGCGCTCATACTCGGGCTCGGTATCGACCCAGATCACCGAAAAATCAGACGTTACCTGGTCGCGGAGCACGCGCTCGACCACGTTGAGATCGTGATAAATCAGCGCCGGAGGCTTCGAAGCTTCGGCACGGGTCTTGATGTCATTCCATAAACCCTTCAGGAAGCGAATGTCGGCACGCAACTCATCCTCACTCGCATTTTGCGCGGCGGTGCGGACGATGAAGCCGCCATGGCCGTTTTCGCGCTCGCTCATCACGATGCGCTTCAGCCGTTGCCGCTCTTCGTCCGATGCGATCTTGCGCGATACGCCGGTATGATTCACGGTCGGCATATACACCAGAAAGCGGCCAGGCAGCGCGATGTGACTGGTAATGCGCGCGCCCTTTTTGCCGATGGGCTCCTTGGCGATCTGCACCAGGATCTCCTGACCTTCCTTCAGCAGATCGCTGATCTTCGGAACTTCATGCGATTCGCGTCGCGGGAAACGCCGGCCGCCTCCGCGCCGCCCACCGCGCTGGCGGTCATAACCCGGCCGTGGCCGTGGCGCTCTTTGGGTGTATCCGGCGGTTCCAGACGGCGCTCGAACTTCCGCCCGCGCATCGACCGCGCCGCTACCGCTGGCTTCCGCATCAAGCATCGCCTCCGCTTCCGCCTGCGCCTCTTCCAGTTCCAATTCCTCTGAGTCTTCTTCGCCCTCGACAACGTTACCCTCTGCAGGTGGTGCCCCCGAATCGGTCAACGACGTCATGTGGATCTCGGCAACGGTCTCGCGCACATCGGAAAGCTCGCGTTGCCCGATATCCGAACCGTGCGGACCGGCGGCCTGAGTTTCTTCTTCGAATTCCTCGTAACCCTCATCGGAAGATTCCGGATAACGAACCGTATCCGCTTCTTCTTCATCATCGATGGTTTCTTCTTCGAGCGTACCCGGAGACGCGAAAGCCGGAACTTCTGCAGCCAAGGAATCGGGCACAGACCTTTCTGAAAGCTCGGTCTGAGGCGCCGGCATTTCCTTCTCCTCTTCGATAAACTCTTTTTCGGAAACTTGTGCGGCCGCACGGGGCCGCGCCGGTTGCCGATATTCTCGGTTCCAGTCAACCGAGGTGGACGCTTCCGTAGCTGCCTCGGCGTGATTTTGTCCGCTCGTCTCTTCGGGACGCTCATGGGGCGTCTTCGCTACCGAAGCCGCGCTCGCAAATATAGGTTCGTCGTCCGGAAAGGTTGCCGCGATCGGCTCCATGGGTTCAGGTCGAGACGAAGAACCTGCCTCACCGGCATCCTCCCGAACACGCCGCTCCTGGATTACAGGCGTGGGCGCTAAGCCCCGGTACTTGGAAATCGATTCACCGGGGAGCAAAATCGGTTGATATCCGGCTGCAGGGCCGAATCGCTGGCTTCTTCCGCCTTCCTGCGAACGCGGAACCGAGGCAGGAAAAACCGCTGGGGCAGGCGCTTCGCTGAGGGGACGCGCCACTCGTGGCTCCGCTGCCCGATCACGACCATCGCTGCGTCCATCGCGCCGCCCACCCCGACGCCGTCGACGCCCTCGCCATCCTCGTTGTTCACGCTCTTGCGACTCCCCGCCAGTGGAACCTTCGGGGGCCACGCCGGCCGATACTACAGGTTCCGCCTCTTCGCTTTGATCGAAGTCGGTCGCCGGCTCATTTTCGAATCCGCCAGCAGCCGCGCTTCCCGCTGGGGATTGAACATCAGCCGAAGCAGATTCTTCCCGCGCCGGCTGCGTCCGCAAATCCTGAACTCCGCGGGTTGCGGGCACAACATCGGTAAGATCCTCGTCATGCTCTTCCAACTCCATAAAGTCGGAAACGTAGAGGAAGGCATCGCGCTCCAGGCCGATGTCGACGAAAGCTGACTGCATGCCGGGCAGAACGCGGGTTACGCGTCCCTTATAGATCGACCCAGCTAATGTGTATTCGTTTTCGCGCTCGAGGTAGATTTCCGCGAGCAGATCATCTTCCACCAGTCCCACTTTGGTTTCGTGGGGCGTGGAAGAGACAAACAACTCCTTGTTCATGGATACTCCGGTCCCGCCCCGACCAATTTTAGGAAGGTCGAGCGGGCTTCACCGGGGCGGAGCGAGAAAGGAAAGGGGAGAATCGAGCGTCGCGATGCTGGCCCCATGTCGGGGACGGCTGGGGCTCAGGAAGCTTCTCCGGGGCCGAGTCCGCTGCACAAGCTTGGGTATCTTTTGCACTGTTCGCTTTTCGTCTGCCGGGTTTGTGACCGCACTCTCAGACCGTTTCCGGTCGGGGGGCCGTTTCCCTGCCAGCAGCGTTATAGCTTCAATCCTACCCGGTCTTCTACTGCTCGACTAGCCGGTGAAATGCCCCCTTTTCGCGAGGGCGATCGATATTTTTGGCTGCGCCCGCAGGCGCAGCAACTACTTTTTTCCCTGCATCAGGAAGCTAGCTTCTAGAATTTAATTCAAGAATCTAGTCCAGGATCCTGAACCTGGTACTCTAATTCCCTTTGAATTCACCGGCCCAGCCGGCTAATTCACAAAGCGGCGCATTCGAACGTTCATTACCATGCCCAGCGCCAGGAACATAAACAACACCGAAGACCCGCCGTAACTCATTAACGGCAAGGGTATTCCGGTGACCGGCATAAAACCGACCACCATGCCGACATTGACCAGGATATGAAAGCTAAGCACAGCCACCACACCCATCACCACGAACGTGCCAGCGCGGTCGGGCGCCGTTTGCGCGTTCTGCGTCAAACGCATCAGCACCATGAAGTATAGCAGGAGAACCCCCAGTGCGCCGACGAATCCATGCTCCTCCGCAAATGCCGCGAAAATAAAGTCCGTTTGCGGGATTGGCAGGAAAGCCCCGTGTGTTTGCGAGCCTTTCCCGCCCCACAGTCCCCCCGAACCGACCGCAATCTTGGATTGCTCAACTTGGTACCCCGAGCCCTGAGGATCGTTTCCGGGATCGATAAAGCTGGTGAGGCGCTGCTGCTGGTAAGTCTTTAAGACGTGCACTCGCGGAACAAAAAAGACTGCCCCTATTCCTGCCGCCGCCAGTGCCACTACCAGCAATCCCTGTTTCCACTGCATCCCACCCAGAAACACTCCCATCACGGCGATGGGCACATAGGTAAGAGCGGTGCCCAGATCCGGCTGCTTCAAGACCAGCAGCATCGGTATGAGGACAATGGCTCCCGCCTTCATGAAGTCAGGCCAGGAGAGATCCCGGTGCCGCAGGTCGGCAAAGTATTTTGCCACCGCCAAAATAAGGATTAGCTTGACCCACTCAGATGGCTGAAAGTGATTGCCGCCGGGCATCTTGATCCACCGCTTGGCTCCCAGATACTTCTGCCCAAACACCAGCACCGCCATCAAGGATGCGACCGCGGCGACATAAAACCAGTGAATCCGGTCCAGCAGCGCCTGGTAATTGACCGCGCTGATCAAAAACATCATGCCCACGCCGCCCAGCACCCAGTAAATCTGCTTGATATGCGAGCCCGCAAACTTGGTGTGCACGGTCGCGCTGCGGATTTCCATCACCCCCAGCCCGCAGATCATCAGCACAAAGACCAGCAGCAGCCAGTCAAAATCGCGAAATGAAACGTAGCGTGACATCAGTCCCTAGTACTCAGTACCTAGCACCGAGCAAATTCCTCCGTCCACAAGAATTATCGCTTGTGTCTTCATCGCATTTTCCCAGTACTAGGTACGAGGTACTGGGTACTGACAATCCCCGGCGCGGCCACAGCGAGCGTCGCCGGCCTCTTGGCCCTATCCAGAAAGAACCGACCGCTCTGCAATTTATCAGCATCTCCGTCCGCGTCGACCGTCGTCCACACCGCCCCGATCTCGGCCTGGCCGCCGCTGCGTTTCGAGTTTCCCGCTACCTTTGCCGGAGCCCGGTGCTGCTTATCGACGTAGGCCTTGATCACCTTCGCGGCCGTGCGCGCAGCCAGGTATCCGTGCTCACCCTCTTCGAGCAACGCGCAAACCACGATCTCCGGATTCCGCCGCGGTTCCACGCCTACGAACCAGCCATTGTCCTTGAAGTTTGCCTTGCCAGCCGCTCCCAGCTTCGCTTTCAAGGCGTTGCTGATGGTCTGCGCACTCCCGGTCTTGCCGGCAAAATCGATATTTTGCAGGTGCGAAAGCGCCGCCGTTCCGCCCGGATTTACCACATCCGCCATGGCGTCGGTAATGATTTCCCAGTTTTTCGGATCAATCGGAATCGTGACCTCATCGGGTACGTTCGAGGCCGGAACCACGCCCGGCGGCAGGTCTGTAGGTGAGGTCAGATGCGGCCTCACCAGCCGGCCTCCGCTGGCTATGGCGCCGATGGCGCGCGCCATTTGAATCGGAGTCGCAGCCACTGCTCCCTGCCCAATCCCCACCGAAATGGTTTCGCCGGCAAACCACTTCTGCTTAAAGTTGCGAATTTTCCACTCTTCCGAAGGCATCACCCCGCTCACTTCCTGTGGCAGATCGATGCCAGTCTTCTGCCCCAATCCCAGCATGGTCGCGTATTTCGCGATGCGTTCAATCCCCAGCTTTTCCGCCAGGGTATAGAAAAACACATCGCACGATTGGTAGATCGCCTTGGTGATGTCCACATCGCCGTGCACTCGATGCTCCGCGAGAACCCAGCATTTAAAGTAGCGGCCGTAGAAGACTGCGCCGCCGGTGCAGTTCACGTGCATATCTTGCGCGATGCCTTCCTGCAACCCCGCCACTGCCATGATGATCTTGAATGTCGAGCCCGGAGCCAGCTGCGCCTGAATCGCTTTATTCAGCAGCGGCTTGTCCGGATCGGTGACCAGCTTGTCCCATTGATCCCGAGTAACTCTCACCGAAAAACTTTGAGGATCGAAGGTCGGCCGGCTCACCATCGCCAAAACTTCTCCGTTTCGCGGGTCCATCGCTACGATAGCGCCGTTTCTACCCTCCAGCGCCTCCTCGGCTGCGATCTGCAAATCGATATCAATCGTCAGCTTCAGTGGTTTTCCCGGAATCGCATCCGTCTCTCCCAGAAGTCCTACCTCGCGGCCGTGGCTGTTAACCACCTCCCGCCGGGCTCCATTCGTGCCCATCAGTGCGTTGTTATATTGCCGCTCCACGCCTGAGACACCCACCACATCGCCCGGGCTGTAGAGCTCGAACTGGGGCTGGTTCAGCATGTCTTCCGTTACTTCGCCCACATAGCCAATCAAATGTGCCATGAACCCGTTGCGCGGATAGAGCCGCCGGTGCGCCACGATCGTATCCAGTTCCGGCAACTCGTTGCGATGCGCGTCGATGAAAGCCAACTCATCCTGCGTTATATCTTCCTTCAGAAAAATTGGCTGGTACTGCGGCAGGGAAGAGAAGTGGCGTATCCGGGTGCGCACCTCGTCAGGGTCGAGATGCAAGCCTTGTGCGATCAGATCGGCATCGGCGGTCAGGTCCCGCGAAGAGTCACGCAGCAGAAGCGCCGAGAAGGAGGGATAGTTCTCCACAATGGCGCGCCCTTCGCGGTCCAGGATCTTGCCGCGAGGCGCCAGAATCGGCACATTACGAATGCGATTCTTTTCGGCGAGCGTGGCATAGACATTGCTCTGCATGACCTGCAGCCGCCACAATCCATACGCCAGCACCAGAAAAATCGCCAGAATTATGTACTGCGCCGCCGTCAGGCGGATTTCCGAAACTTTATCGTCACGACCAAACATGATCAGTTGCCAGCACCGAGTACCCAGTACCCGATTGGATTTGTCTTACAGCCCTCATTGGTAAGGACGAAACTCGAAGGAGTATTTCCATTGTAACTGCTCATCAGGAGCGCACCGACTCAAGCTGGATAACTAAGGTCACGGCCTCCCGATTGAAATATTCTCCGTGCCAGTCATCAGGCACCCAAGTACTGGCTGCCATCTTTAGTACTTCACGTTCTCTGCTTAAACTTATCCAGAGCAAAGTAGAGGAACATCCCCAGCACTCCGTTCGCCAGTCCTGCCAGCACTTCATGGCTCCAACTCCAGTTCAGCGTCAGGTTGACCAGGCCGCGCGCCACGGTGAAATAGACTGCCTGATGCACCAGGTAGAATCCCAGCGTAACCAGGAATCGCGCCCCAGCGTTTTCCACGTCCAGCTTGGCTCCGAGCGACGATGCCCCGTAGCCCACCACGGTCTTGGCGATTCCGTAAATTCCAATCGGATATGCCCCCAGCATGTCCTGCACTAAGCCAATCGCCGCTCCGGTTAATAATCCTGAAATCGGGTTGCGCCGCGCCATGGCAAAGAAAATAGTGACCAGCAACGGCAAGTCGAAGATGGAAAAAAACGGCAGCCGCCGGGGAATAAAAGCTTGTAGAAACAGCGCCAGCAACGGAACCCCCACCGTTACCGGAATGCTGAATCGGTAAACCTCAATCTGCTCGCCCGAAGTGTAAGTGATGGGCACGCTAGTGGGGATTGTCTTCAGCGGATGGAGGTTGCGGGGTGGTCTGCGGTTTTGTGGGCTTTGCCGGCGTTGATGCAGCATTCCCTGAGGATTTTTCGGCGTCGGAACCGGAGGAGATGCCGTCGCTGGCTGAATCGGTATCGCTGGCAACCGCCTTCGATACAGTCTTCTTTACGACCTCGAGAGTCGCTGGTTTGTCCGTAACCCCCGCGCTGTGTGTGCCGCCTACGAGTGGCGTATTGGCGACTGGCGCCATTAGCGGATTGCCTGCTGGTTTGGTTGCAATCCCGGTCAATGGCTTGGCCGTACTAACGGCCTGCGGTTTCACGCTGGCGCCCGTAACTGGTGCGGGCTTATCCGGAACCGAAGGCAGGCGCTGCGCCAAAATATCCGCCGCGCGGATTCTGGTGCCGTTTTCCGCCACCGGTTGATGTTCCTGCTTATCGGTGACGACCAGTACTTCCTCCAGTCGGTTCAAATCGGCCGTCGGCTTCACGTGGATGCTCAAGAAAAGTTCCCGTCCCGGACTGACGCGGGTGACCGTGCCCACGGGCAGTCCCTTGGGAAAAATCTGGTCGCCCCCGCTGCTTAATATGGTTTCTCCGGGCGTAACCTGCTCGTCACTCATCACCCGATCCAGAACCAACTCGCCATTGGGCGACCCCCGCAACACTCCCTGCAAGCGGGACTTTTCCAGCAGTGCGCCCACACCGCTGCTCTGGTCGTTAATCAGCAACACCAAGGATGTGGAGGGATACACGCGCAGCACTTTTCCGACGATTCCGCCGGCAGTGATGACCGCCATGTCTTGTCCGATGCCGTCATCGGAACCTTTGTCGATGTAAATCGACCGTGAAAGATCGCTGCCGCTCGACCCGATTACCTGTGCGGGCACGGTTTTCGCGATGACCTGTTCTTTAAAGCCCAGCAGAGATTGCAAGCGGTGCGCCTGCTCGGCATCTTCGCTCAGACGAACCTGTTCGAGTCGCATCTGCTCGATCTGTTCTTTGAGTTGGCGATTTTCGGCGCGCACCCCGCGCAGAAAAAAATAGTTGTGCCAGATGTTGTTGCTGCCGTTTTGCACCCAGACCAGCCCGCGCTCGAGAGGTGTGATCGCATCCACCGCCCAGATGCGGATCAAACGGGTGTCTTCGGCATCCGCGCTGCGTTTTACCTGCACCGCCAACCCCAGCACTTGCAGAAACAAGACTCCCACCAGGATAGTGAGGTTGCGGTAACGGCCGAGAACGGATTCCATAAAACAGTTGCCAGTACCGAGTACCTGGCACCCGGCAAAGTCAAATACAGATTCATGCGGCTGCTTTGTTTTTCTAGGTACTAGATACTCGGTGCTGGGTTCCAGGTACTGCCCTTATTCGATCGAAATCTTTCTCAACAGCTTGAAGTCGCTGAGCATTTTGCCCGTACCTAAAACCACGCTGCATAGCGGATCGTCGGCGATCGAGACCGGCAGCCCGGTTTCTTCACGGATGCGCTTGTCCAGATTTTTCAGCAACGCCCCGCCTCCGGTCAGCACAATGCCCCGGTCGCTGATGTCGGCGGAGAGTTCGGGCGGCGTGCGCTCCAGCGCTACGCGAATCGCATTCATAATGGTCGAAACGCACTCGCTTAACGACTCCCGCACCTCGCCATCATCCACCGTGATGGTCTTCGGCACGCCTTCGATCAGGTTGCGGCCTTTGATCTCCATGGTCATAGGCTTGTCGAGTTGATGGGCGGAGCCAATCTCCATCTTGATTTGCTCGGCCGTGCGCTCGCCGATCAGCAGATTATATTTCCGCTTCAAATAATTCATGATGGCTTCGTCCATCTGATTTCCAGCCATGCGCACCGACCGCGAGTAAACGATGCCGCTCAACGAAATCACCGCAATGTCGGTCGTGCCCCCGCCAATATCCACTACCATGTTGCCGCTGGGTTCGGTGATCGGGAGGCCCGCTCCAATCGCCGCCACCATGGCCTGCTCCACCAGATGTACTTCGCTGGCCTTGGCGCGATACGCCGAGTCCATAACCGCACGTTTTTCCACCTGCGTAATCTCAGAAGGCACGCCGATCACAATTCGTGGATGCACCAGCATCTTCCGGTTGTGCGCCTTCTGGATGAAATAGTTCAACATCTTTTCGGTAACTTTGAAGTCGGCGATTACGCCGTCCTTCATGGGTTTGATGGCAACGATGTTGCCCGGAGTCCGGCCCAGCATCTCTTTCGCTTCTTTGCCCACGGCTTCCACTTCGCCCGTGTTCTTGTTGATGGCGACAATCGAGGGCTCGTTGACCACAATGCCCTTGCCGCGCGCGTAGACCAGAGTGTTGGCCGTGCCCAGGTCGATGGCCAGGTCGCTGGAGAACAAACTGAACAGCGACCTCAGGTTGTGAGAACGTGACGAATGAAATCCGTTGCTTGACATGACGAACTCATCTCGCGATCTGCGTGGATCGCATGGTTTGCGGGCGAACCCGATTTACGCCATCCGGCGCGGCCGCGTCCTCTCAGTCTAAGAGAATCTCCGCCGCCCTGCCGGGACCGAAGGTTCTCGTCCTGTTGGCCGGAACCTCACTGCTGACTGTCACTACCTTGGACAAAGTCACTGAATGATGATCTTTTTCTGCTGCGTATTCACCCCACCCTGCGCCGTCTGCGCCGTCACCGTAATCACGGCCTCACCTGTTGCCAGGGGCGGCGTGAAGTAATGGAAGGAGCCGTCGGTCGACACCATTGGCACCTCCCGCCCATTCACCATCACCCGCGCCCCTATTTGGGTCTTTCCCGCCACCTCAATCACGTGTCCGTGCTGGATGAAGGGATCCAGTTCCAGGTCAATGGCTTCCGTCTGTTTTCCCTTGGGAATGATGGTAAAGCGGTTCTTCTCGCTCTCCACCGATTCCTTTCCCGACGCTTCATACGACTGTACCACCCAGTAGTACGCGCCCTCGCCCAGACTCGTCACAGAGACATCGGCAGTGTTTACTCTCTTGTCAACCAGAGTGGAAGAAAAGTATGGGTTTCTCGAGATCCGCAGTCGGTACGCCACGGCGTTCGCCATCGGAGTCCAGGAAAACTCCACGTCCTTGGTCGCTTCTCCCGAGGTGAAGATCGGGGCCATATTTGCCGGAGAAATCGGGGTCGGAGGTCCCGTTCCTTTTTCCTTTTCCATGTGCGGCTGGGCCGCCTGGAAGCTCACTTTTTCCCAGTTGGCCAACTCCACCGTTTCTCCATTTCGGGTGACTTCGCCGGTGCCTTTTTTCATCAAGATTTCGTGCTGATCCTGCTTGGGATCGTTGTGCACCTGGGCGGCTGATTCCGGAGCCAAAGAGGCGGTCGCCCCGGCCACGATCACCTGCGATTTCGATCCCTGGGAATATGTTGCGGTCGAAAGATCCACGGTTCCTGTGCTCACCGCTACGGCCACATTCGTCTGCTGCTGATCGTTCGCCGAGTTCTCCTCAATCACAATCAGCGAATCCTGTTTCACGGTATAGCTGGTGCCGTCATTGAACACCACCTTCGCCATGCCTTCCGAGCCGGTCTGCACCACGTCGCTTTTTTCCAGGGGAATGTTGTAATCCGCCGCGATCCAGCTGTTGTCGTTTCCTTTTTTTACCCGCACCGTGCCATCCAGAGCCGTGAAGTGTGCCTGCTGCGCGGTGGAGACTCCGCTGCCCGCCTTCGGCGCCATGCCCGCCACACGTTCCATCGCTTTGTCGGCCACACCGCCCGCGGCCTTGATGGTGCTCTCGGTAAATTGCGGAAAAGTTAATCGCACCGCGACAAAAAACACCGCGACTCCCGCCAGGATCAGCAATGCCACACTGCGGTAGGTGATGGTTTTCCACGCAATGTGGTACCCCGGTTTGCGAGTCTCTGAAGACACGTTGACCAAAAACCTTATCCAAAGATTATTGAGAATGCGGTACTTCCAACGTTATCACAAGGGCTTTAGCGACAAGAATAGGTAATCAACCAGGGACGTTACCTTCGTTTCCACCGCTTTTTAACTTCGTTCTAACTTCCGCTCTTTAGGGCCGCCGGTGTTGTCGCACTGCTTTTGGTCGTACGCAAGCCGAAGCCTCGATTCATGACAATTCTCAGCCGTGTCAGTTATTCTTCTTCACCATGACGGCCGCCCCCAAAACTCTCGCGCCTCCCAGCCGCGATCACCCATCCTTTGCGGCCGGCGGCATGGCGATCGTCTGGGCTATTGCGCTGGCGAAACTTATCTTCCATATCTACTTCAACAACCGCTACGGTTATTTTCGCGATGAGTTCGATTACATCGCTTGCGGCAACCACCTTGCCTGGGGATATGTCGACCAGCCGCCGCTGATCCCATTTCTCATCCACATCAGCCGCGCCGTTCTCGGCGATTCGCTTCGCGCCATTCGCTTCATCCCGGCTTTGGCTTCCTCTTTGCTCGTGGTGCAGGCCGCCATCCTTGCCCGCGAGTTGGGCGGACGCAGCTTTGCCCTGCTTCTCACCGCCATCACCGTCCTGATCGCCCCGCAATACCTTTCGAACGCCAGCCTGCTCACCACGAACTGCCTCGAACCCAACCTCTGGATGGGTTGCGCTTATTTCGCCATTCTGGCTATCAAACGCGGCAATCCTCATTACTGGCTCTGGTTCGGCGTTGTGGCCGGGCTCGGCATGGAAGAGAAGTACACCATCGCGCTCTTCGGCTTCGGCATTGTCATCGGACTTCTCTTGACACCGCAGCGCCGCGCCTTCCTCAATCCCTGGATTTGGCTCGGCGGCGCCGCTGCCTTCCTGATCTTTTTGCCCAACCTGCTCTGGAACCTTCACTATCACTGGCCTTTTCTCCAACTCATGCACAACATCCGGGCCGAAGGGCGCGATGTCGTCCTCCCTCTGCCTCAATATTTTTTCCAGCAGATGATTCTGGTTCATCCCTTTACCACTCCGATCTGGCTGGCCGGTTTGTTCGCACTACTTTTTTCCGCGCGCCTCAAGCCCTACCGCTTCCTCGGCTGGTGCTATCTGGTTTGCTTCACCGTCTTATTTCTTCTTCATGGAAAGAATTATTACCTGGCCCCTGTGTATCCGATGTTGCTGGCAGCCGGCACAGTTGTGATCGAATCGGCCATCGATCGGACCGACGACGATCGGACGAAAGATAATCCGCCGCGCCCGCGCGCCCCCGCCTTACCTGGGTGAAAGCTTTAATCGTGGTCATCCTGCTCGCAGCCGGCGCTCACCTGGTTCCCATAACCGTTCCAGTTCTTTCTCCCGACAACTTCCTCGCGTATGCAAAAACTCTACCCTTCAAGCTGCCAGTCATGGAGCACGCCCACGCCCGGGCCGCGCTTCCACAGTGGTATGCCGATCAATTCGGCTGGAACGAGATCGTTGCCGAAACCGCGGTCGCCTGGAACCGATTGCTGCCCGCAGAACGCCAGGACAAAGCCTGCGGCATCTTCGCCCAGGACTACGGCCAGGCCGGAGCCATCGACTTCCTCGGCCGCGGCTACGGCCTTCCTCCCGCTCTCAGCGGCCATCAAAGCTGGTTTCTCTGGGGTCCCCGTGGGTACTCGGGCAACTGCATGATTGTCCTCGACGATAGTCGAGAACGTCTCCAACAACTCTGGGATCACGTCGAGTACGTCGGCACATCCGCCGACAACCCCTACGCCTTGGAAAAGGAAATACCGGTCTTCATCTGCCGCGGCCCAAAGTTCGGCACTTTTGCCCAACTCTGGCCGCAATTAAAGCGCTGGCGCTAGCAACCGTGGAACCGCGGCCGCTTCAGGGAGCTGCATGGCTCGTCAGAACATGGCTCGTCAGAACACGGCTCGTCAGAACACGGCTCGTCAGAAGGATAGCTGGCTAGCATAATTAAAAGCACTTTGCTTGACAGGGCAAGTCGCCGTCATCAACAATCTGGCTTGTATCGTCAACCCAAATCTGAAATCAAAGAAATTGTTGCCACGAGGTTTTTTCATGTTGTTCGCCGCACGCCTGGCTATCGTCTTCGGTCTTCCGCTTTTTCTGGTCGCGGTTCTCTCCGCCCAGAGCGTTAGCGTTTCCCAACCTACCGTCTGGGCCACCAAGCCAGACGTCGCTGCCTTCGAGAAAATCGAGAATGACCGCCTTGCTGCCGGCCGGTCCGCCATCGACACTTTACTTGCCGTCAAGGGCCAACGGACCATTGAAAACACACTTCGCCCCTACGACGAGGCCGTCCACCAAAATAACTCCGCCGGATATTTTGCCGAACTCATGGAACAGGTGCACCCCGATGCCAGCTTTCGCGATCACGCCACCGCGTTGCTCACCAAAGCCAGCGCCGCGCAGACCGAAATCGCCCTCAACCACGATGTCTACAACGCTCTCGCCGCTCTCGATCTTTCCAGAACCGACGCCGCCACGCGCTACTACGTGCAGCGCCAGCTTCTCGAATTCCGTCTCGCCGGCGTCGATAAAGACGATGCCACCCGCGCCCGCCTCAAGAAGCTGAACGACCAGGCCACCGAAGAGCAGTCCATGTTCGACCGCAATATTTCGGATGGCAGGAAAGTGATCGAAGCCGATTCCTCCGAGCTCGACGGCCTGCCGCAGGATTACATCGATCGCCACAAACCCGGCCCCGATGGCAAGGTGAAAATCACCACCGATTATCCTGACGCGTTACCGATCTTCAACTTCGCGAAAAGCAACGACTTGCGCCGGCGACTCAACCTTGCCTTCAACACCCGCGCTTATCCCAAGAATCAGGAAGTGCTCACCAGCCTGATGAAGACCCGCTACGAGATCGCCACTCTGCTCGGCTACTCCGACTGGGCCGACTACAACGCCGCTGACAAGATGATCGCCAAGGGCCACAACATCGCCGACTTCATTCAGCAGGTGAATGACGCCTCCCGCCCCCTGGCCAAGCGCGAATTTGATATGCTGCTCGCAGAAAAACAAAAGACCGACCCCGGCGCAAAAGACATCTGGGATTACGAAAGAAGTTATCTCTCCGAATTAGTTCGCCGCACCAAGTACGATTTTGACTCTCAGTCCGTCCGTCCTTATTTTCCCTTCATGCAGGTAAAGCAGGGAATTCTCGATGCCGCCGCGGACCTGTTCCATGTCAGCTTTCAGCAGGAGCAGAATGTGCCAGCCTGGGATCCCGCTGTCGAAACCTGGATCGTGATCGATCACGGCAAGCCCATCGGGCGCTTTTATCTCGACATGCACCCGCGATCCGGAAAATATACCCACGCCGAGATGGCCCCAGTGCTCGACGGCATCCGCGGAAAACAGCTTCCTGAAGCTATCCTCGTCTGCAACTTCCCGGTTCCCACCGCCACTGACCCAGGCCTCATGGACTACGGCGACGTGCAGACTTTCTTCCATGAATTCGGCCATCTCATGCACCACGTTCTCGGCGGCCAGCAGGAGTGGGCCGGCATCAGCGGTATTAGCATGGAATCGGATTTCGTCGAAGCGCCCTCGCAAATGCTCGAGGAGTGGATTCGCAGTCCTCAGGTGCTGGCCAAGTTTGCCCGGAACTACAAAACCGGCGAGCCTATACCCGCTGACCTCGTCGCCCGCATGAACCGGGCTTCCGCCTTTGGACGCGGCTTCTGGGTCGCCCGCCAAAACTCGTTCAGCGCTATTTCCTACGACATCTACAAAACCAAACCCGAAGACGTGAATCTCGACGCCGTCACCCTCGACGATGTGCGTCGCTACACTCTTTTCACGCCGTTATCGGATACTCACGAATGGGCTTCCTTCGGCCACCTCGGCGGCTACTCCTCGGCTTATTACACTTATCTCTGGGATAAAGTGATCGCCGAAGATTTCTTCCTGCAGTTTGACACCAAGAACCTCCTGGCCGGCGACGCGCCCATGCGCTACCGCCGCATCGTCCTCGAACCTGGCGGTTCCATGTCGGCCAACGACCTGGTGAAGAACTTCCTCGGCCGCCCCCAAAATATGGTCGCCCTTCAGCGCTGGATGGGCGAGGAATTCGATACTCCGGCTGCGCGGCGCTAAGGTGAATTTTGCTCGAACTCAAAAACGGTCCATACAGGAAACACCTTATACAGGAAATTCTGGTTGTCAGTCATCTTTTTTGAGGTGTCTCCTATATCATCAAGCCCAACTTCGGTCCAGGATCTCACCGGCGGCGGTGAGACCGGTGAGCTCCTGCGCGCCAAAGACTGGTCGCAATCCCCTCTTGGCCCGGTAGAACGTTGGCCGCAAAGCCTGCTGACTTCGCTCAGCATTTGCCTCGACTCGCGCTTCCCCATTGTCATGTATTGGGGACCGGAATTCGTTGTTCTCTACAACGACGCTTATAGCACAATCCTCGGCAGCAAGCATCCCTGGGCGCTGGGGCAGCGTTGCCGCGATTGCTGGGCTGAAATTTGGGAGACTATTGGACCCATGCTCGAAGGTGTGGTCCGAACCGGCGTGGCCACTTGGTCCAACGATTTGCTCCTGCTCCTAAATCGGTTCGGCTATGCCGAAGAGTGCTATTTCTCGTTCTCCTTCAGCCCGGTTCGGGTGGAGGCCGGAGCCGTGGGCGGCGTCTTCACCGCCGTGATCGAGACTACGGAAAACGTGATCGGCGAGCGCCGCTTACGCACCTTGCGCGATCTTGCGGCCCAGGCGGTTGATGCCAAAAGCGAACAGGACGCCTGCCGCATCACCGCAGAGACGCTCTCCGAAAATTTGCGCGACATTCCATTCTCTGCGCTCTGTGCCTGCAGCGGCCAAGGATTTTCCGTCCTCTCCAGCTCCGGGTTTCCCGAAAATCACCCCCTTCGGTCATCGTTAGTCGAATCGGACTCATTGATAGTCAGGAAGCTGCGGCAGGTCGTCGATTCGGGGCAGATCATGGAAGTCGATCTTCAGGAATTGGGCTGCGAGTTTCCCGGTGGAGATTGGGACATAGCTCCCTCGACCGCGCTCTTTATGCCCATCCCAGCGGTCGGCGAGGCGGGCTCTCCCGGCATTCTGATGGTTGGCGTTAGCCCGAAGAAGAGACTCGACGAAAGCTATCGAACGTTCTTCAGCCTGGTCAATCGTCAAATCGCAGGCAGCATCGCCGATGCCCGCTCCTACGAGGAAGAAAAAAAACGCGCTGAAGCTTTGGCCGAACTCGATCGGGCAAAAACCCTATTCTTCAGCAATATCAGTCACGAGTTCCGCACCCCCCTCGCTTTGATGCTAGGCCCGATCGAGGAAATGCTTCGCGGAAAGTTGCTGCCGCAAGACTCGGTTCAGCTCACCATGGTTCACCGCAACGGCGTCCGGCTTTTGAAGCTGGTCAACACGCTGCTCGATTTCTCCCGCATCGAAGCCGGCCGGGTTCAAGTTGTGTACGAACCCACGGACCTTGCCAGCCTCACTGCTGACCTCGCC
Organism: uncultured Acidobacteriota bacterium; assembly: GCA_963756015.1. GTDB lineage: Bacteria > Acidobacteriota > Terriglobia > Terriglobales > Acidobacteriaceae > Sulfotelmatobacter. Next base: position 1,985,710 of record CAVWMB010000006.1, on the reverse strand, counting down.
AGCGTTTTTCGCTCGGCCATCGAACGCGCGGGCATGGATCTCAAGGTCGATTGTCCTCCCCTGTCGCAGCCGATTTATGTTGACCGCGATATGTGGGAGAAAATTGTGCTGAATCTTCTCTCCAACGCTTTCAAATACACTCTGCAGGGAGAAATCGCGGTCGAACTCAGGCCCGTCGGCGAACGTGTCGAACTCCGCATCCGCGACACCGGAAGCGGAATCGCTCCCAATGAACTGCCGCACATTTTTGAACGCTTTTACCGCTCGACTCATTCCCAGGCCCGCACCAACGAGGGCTCGGGTATTGGCCTCGCTTTCGTGCAGGAACTAGTAAAGCTCCACGGCGGGTCAATCACCGTCGAGAGCGCTCCTGGAAGCGGAAGCGCGTTCACCGTGTCAATTCCCACCGGCACTGCCCATCTTCCGGCTGATCGCATCCAGGCCTCGCGCCTTCAAGTATCAACCGCCATGGGCGCCGATCCCTATATCGCGGAAGCTCTTCGATGGCTTCCCGACCATGAAACGGCATCACCGCCAGATTCTCCGGCCCTGCGCGAACCGCAAGGCATATCACGGCCGTTAATCCGGGAGGGCCAGTCCGCCACTTCACGTATACAGCGAATTCTTCTTGCCGACGACAACGCGGATATGCGCGACTACATCCAGCGGTTGTTACGCGAGAACTACGAAGTCGAAACCGTTGCCGATGGCGAAGCCGTGCTGCAAAGCGCCCGCCAGAATCCACCGGATCTGATCCTGGCAGACGTAATGATGCCCCGCCTCGACGGCTTCGGATTGCTGGAACAGATGCGGCGCGATGAATCTTTGAAGAGCATCCCGGTCATCCTGATTTCCGCCCGTGCCGGCGAGGAATCTCGAATCGAAGGACTTCAATCGGGCGCCGACGATTACTTGGTCAAGCCTTTCTCCGCTCGCGAATTATCCGCCCGGGTGGCGTCTCACCTCGTGATGGCGCGGATTCGACGGGACGCCGCCACGGTCGAACAATCTCTGCGGGCGGAGGCCGAAACCGAACGCACCCGCCTCCGCGCCGCCTTCACCCAAACCTATGCTTTCATGGTGTTCCTTAGTAACGACGGTACGGTGATTGATGCCAACCATGCCGCTCTCGAGGCCGCCGGGATCACCCGAGAGCAGGCCATCGGACGCAAGTTCTGGGAGCCCTGGTGGTCGGCCTTGCCTGACGAAACCGAAGCTTTGAAATCCAGCATTCAAAGAGCGGCTTGCGGAGAATCCGTTCGGGACGAGTGCGAATACCGTATCGCCAACGGCGCCGTCCACTTCGCCGACCGCACCCTTACCCCCATCAAGGACGACCACGGAAACGTCGTAATGATTGTGGCAACCGGTCTGGATATGACCGAAGCCAGGGAACTGCGGGAGAGACTGGAGACCAAGGTCAGGGAGCGCACTACCGAACTTGAGGAGACCGAAGCGAACTTACGGGAAGTAACCGGCCGGTTGCTCCGGGCACAGGACGAAGAGCGCCGCCGCATCGCCCGCGAACTCCACGACAGTGCCGGACAACTCCTGGCCGCTTTAAATATGAACCTCATGCCGCTCGAACCGAAGATTCTTCAGTTCAACGCCGATCTCGGCAAGAGCGTAACCGACAGCATTTTTCTGGTCAATGAACTTTCCCGTCAACTTCGCACCATGTCCCACTTGCTGCATCCTCCCCTGTTGGATGAAGCTGGTCTCGAGTCCGCTCTGGCGTGGTACGCCGACGGTTTTGCCGAACGCAGCAAGATCAAAGTTGACTTTGCTTACGATCGTGCGGTCGGCCGGCTGCCTCTAGAAATGGAAACTGCAATCTTCCGCCTGGTTCAAGAATGCCTCACCAACATCCATCGCCACTCCGGCAGTTCTTCTGCCGGTATTCGCATCCGCCGCGATGTGCCGGCTCATTCCATTCTGATCGAGGTCAGCGATCAGGGAAAAGGCATTTCCGGCGGCGCGATTCGCATTTCCGGACCGGCGAAGCCTGGAATTGGAATTCAAGGAATGCGCGAGCGCGTCAGACAACTCGGCGGGAAGATCGAAATCCGTTCCGGCGACGCTGGCACTACCATCGTGGCAGACTTTCCGCTCGGCCAACCGTAATCCCCGCTTCCAATCGCCGGAAGGCTGGAATCGGCCTCGTAACGAGTTCGTATAGGACGCGTTCGTCCGCCCTCAAGCTGCGGGAATCCGCACCACTCCCGTTTCACCTCTCTTGCCGCACCTTCCATTCCTTCTGTAGCATCAATATTCAGGCATTTATAAGGAGCTCTCATGGCGACCGATACTCTCGCTTCCCCAGCCACTCTTGGCACCAGCAATCCAACCAAGGTCTACAAGAACTTCATCGACGGCGAGTGGGTTGACTCTTCCACCGGAGAGACTTTCGAGAATCGCAATCCCGCCGACACCCGCGACCTGGTCGGCATCTTTCAGAAGTCTGGCAAAGACGATGTGAACGCCGCCGTCGAGGCCGCCAAGCGCGCTTTCGCCAAGTGGCGCCTCGTTCCCGCCCCGCGCCGCGCCGAAATGGTTTTCCGCGCCGCCGAAATCCTCATCGGACGCAAAGAAGAATGTGCTCGCGAAATGACACGCGAGATGGGCAAGGTGCTCAAGGAAACTCGTGGCGACGTGCAGGAAGCCATCGACGCCGCCTACTACAATGCCGGCGAAGGCCGCCGCCTCTTCGGCCCCACCGTGCCTTCCGAGTTGCCGAACAAGTTCGCCATGGCCGTGCGCCAGCCTATTGGCGTCTGCGGCATGATCACGCCGTGGAATTTTCCCATGGCAATTTCTTCCTGGAAGTTGCTGCCCGCCGTCGTCTGCGGCAACACCTGCGTCATCAAGCCCGCGCAGGATACTCCGCTCTCCACATTTAACCTCGTTCGCGCCCTCACTGACGCCGGCATTCCCAAAGGTGTGGTCAACGTCGTCACCGGATTCGGCCCCGAAGTCGGCACTCCGCTTGCCGATCATCCTGACGTCCGCGCCGTCTCGCTCACCGGATCATCCGCTGTCGGCCGCATCATCGGCGGCATTGCCGCCAAAACTTTCAAACACTGTTCGCTCGAGCTCGGCGGCAAAAATCCTATGATCGTCCTCGACGACGCCAATCTCGAACTCGCCATCGAAGGCGGCCTCTGGGGCGGATTCGGCACCACCGGCCAGCGCTGCACCGCCACCAGCCGCATCATCGTGCAGAAAGGCGTCTACCGCGAATTCGTCGAGCGCTACGTGGCCCGCGCCAAGAAAATAAAAGTCGGTAACGGCCTCGATGAAACCGTCGAGATGGGTCCAGCCGTCAACGAAAAGCAATTGCAAACCGACCTCAGCTACGTCGAGATCGGCCGCACCGAAGGCGCAAAATTAATGACCGGCGGCAACCGCCTCGATAAAGGCGACTACCAGCACGGCTGGTTCATGGAGCCCACCGTCTTCACCGACGTCGACCCGAAAATGCGCATCGCGCAAGAAGAAATCTTCGGTCCCGTCGTCTCCATCATTCCGTGCGACGACCTCGAAGATGCCATCGCCATCTCCAACGGCATCGAGTACGGGCTTTCCTCCGCGCTCTACACCAAAGATGTGAACAAAGCCTTCGCCGCCATTCGCGACCTCGAAACCGGTATCACCTACATCAATGCTCCCACCATCGGCGCCGAAGTGCATCTCCCCTTCGGCGGCACCAAAGCCACCGGAAACGGCCACCGAGAAGGCGGCATCGGCGCCATTGATTTCTACACGGAGTGGAAGTCGGTGTATGTGGATTATTCCGACACGCTGCAGAAAGCGCAGATCGATCGCCCGGATTAGTGGTTAGAAGTTCGCGACAGCAAATGGCGCTGTCATCCTGAGCGAAGGCTTGTCTTTCGCGATGAGCGAAAGGCAAGCCGCAGTCGAAGGATCGCTTGCCGACATGCACCGCCGCCAGCGTATCAGGGCGTTCTCACGCAAGCGTTTCTTCGTGAACTTTGCTGTAGTGCTCTGCGGACTTTGCGGTTAAGCTTTTGTTTTACCTGTGCGGAGTCGCCTGTGCCAATCGCTCAAACCCACTCAATCCTCCCCGCCGCCCGCCTCTCGAACGTCCGCTACGCCATCCGCGACCTCGCCTGCGTGGCCGACGAAGTCATCGCCCATGGCCACAAAGTTCTGCCGCTCAATGTCGGCGACCCGCTCAACTTCGATTTCCAAACGCCGCCGCACATCATCGAAGCCGCCTACAAAGCCATGCACGACGGCAAAAACGGATACGCTCCCTCCCCAGGCATTCCCGAAGCGCTCGAGGCCATTCGCGGCGAGGCCGCGCGCAAGGGAATCACCACCGTGCGCGACGTCTTCGTCACCTCCGGCGTTAGCGAGACGGTCGATCTCTGCATCAGCGCGCTGGTCAATCCCGGCGAGGATATTCTCACCCCCAAGCCCGACTACCCGCTCTACTCGGCCGTGCTCTGTAAATTAGGCATTGAACTAAACGCTTACGATTTAAACGAAGATGACGCCTGGCAGCCCGAACTCGCCGACATCGAACGCAAGCTCACGCCCCGCACCCGCGCTGTCGTACTTATTAACCCCAACAACCCCACGGGTTCGTTGTGCTCACGGCACATGCTCGAGCAGATCGCCGACCTCGCGCGCCGCCATAATCTGGTCGTATTCTCCGACGAAATCTATGACAAGCTGATTCTCGATTGCGATTCTCAAGGCAACGCCACGCCGCACATCGCCTTCGCCGCGGTCGCTCCCGACGTGCCCTGCATCACCTTCGGAGGCATGTCGAAAAATTATCTCGTCCCCGGATGGCGCATCGGATGGGGCATCGTCTCCGGCGACGCGGCAGCCATCAAGCCCTACACCGAAGGCATTCACCGCCTGCTGCGCGCGCGCCTCTGTGCCAACCATCCCGAGCAATACGCGATCAAGCCCGCGCTCGAAGGCCCGCAGGATCATCTTGTCGAAGTGCGGCGCAAACTGCGCTCCCGCCGCGACCTCACGCAGAAATGGTGCGAGTCCACGCCGCGCGTAAGCTGCGTTGCGCCCCGCGGCGCTTTTTACGCTTTCCCCAAAATCGATATTTCCGAAGGCGACGAAATCTTCGTCAAAGAACTCATCCGCCAAAAGCACGTCATGGTAGTCCACGGCTCCGGCTTCGGACAAAAGCCCGGCACGCAGCACTTCCGCATCGTGTTTTTGCCGGATGAGAAGACGCTGGCTAGCGCTTATGCGGGGATCGCGGAGTTCATTCGCGAGCGATACGCATAGCCCACTTTGAATGCGTCATCCTGAGCGCAGGCGTTTTTCAGCCGGAGCGAAGGATCTCGCGAGTACGAACTCAGTTCGGCGGGAGGCTCCAATGCTTTTTAGGGTCGGCACAATCAATGAGTGAATCGAGCCTTGGGTCGCAGGCGGAGCACGAGAGATCCCTCGCCTCGCTGGCGAAAACGCGCGGCGTCGGGATGACGCCCCCAAGATCTAACGGCTTCGACCAAAAGCCCGGCATCCAGCACTTCCGCATCGTGTTTTTGCCGGATGAGAAGACGCTCCGGATGAGAAGACGCTGGCGAGAGCGTATGCGGGGATTGCGGAGTTCATCACCGAAAGGTATGGAAGAGCGTGACTCGCTAGGGGACCGGAACCCTTTTGCATTAAGCTGATGTCAGTGCTCAGTTCGTTACGACTGCGATGGCATCTGCGTGTCGGCCAGCTGCTTAGTAAACTGCGACGATACCAATCCGCAGCGTATCACTTCCAGAACGCCGCACTAATCGCCCCAAAGAATTTGGCTGCTCTCTGCTCCTTGGGATGGACGCTTGGGGAGCTGCGGCAATACGAGAAAGCCCTCTCAGCGTTCGACCGCGCGCTCCAGATTTCGTCGGATAACCCTTACGCCCGAGCCTACAGGGGAATTTCGTTGATGTACCTCGAGAAATATCAGGAAGCCGCGGACGATCTGAACCGTTCCTTTCGCATTCAACCAAAATATAAAAACAGCCCGAGTTATCTTGAAGCTCTAGCGGTGTGTTATTGCCGTCTCAATAAACTCGAAGAGGCACTCGAATCCTATCGCGCCGCTGAGATACTGAAACCCGGCAACTTTGAATTTGTCTTTCGTGTCGGTTGGGCACTGGTAGGGCTGGAACGGTATCAAGAGGCGGAAGAGCAACCTTGGCGGGCCGTATCCCTCAAACCGGACGATGCTGACGCGAGCTATAGCCTTGGCTTAGCTCTTTATCAACTGAAGAGGTTCGACGAGGGCAGGGCTGTCTTCGAGTCGGTAGCTTCCCTTGACCCCACGCGTGCGGACGCCCAGATAGCCATAGCAATAACATTCAAAGACGAACAGAGGTTCCATGATGCTGAATCAGCATTCAAACAGGCGCTTCGCGTTGCGCCGGACAATGCCGACGCATACCTTCAGCTAAGCGTGATGTATGGCGAGAATGGTCGATGGGAAGAGTCACTTGTCGCCGTCCGAAAACTGCTGGAGGCTACGACCATCCGACGAGATTAGCTATCATGCGCTTGCTGGCGCGTGCCAGGAGTTGAAGCATTATGACGAGGAGATTGAGGCGTGCCAGCAGGCACTACGCCTCAACCCGAACTCTTATCCTGCTCTCGAAGGACTGGCATGGGCCTTATCAGCAACGGATAGGCACGCGGAGGCCGTAGCCACCGTGGTCCGCGCTATCGAAATCAGACCCGACCTACCGTACCTTCATGCTTGGCTCGCTCAGGGCTACGCTGAGCTGGGAAATCAGGAGGGAGCGTTTGAGGAACAGAAGGTATTAGCCAAGCTCGACCCACAACTGGCAGCCGATGTAAGTGAACTCCTTAGACAGAAGAAGGGCGGCTTTCCAGCCAAGCCCGGCCAGTCCTGAGTTTGCAAATGTCGTGACCATGGTATAATGACCATGATCAAAGTCATTCCTATGAAAAAAATGGCCGCCGGCGCCTTCAAAGTCCATTGCCTCAAGGTCATGGACGAAGTCCAGGCCAAACGCGAATCCGTGCTCATCACCAAGCGAGGCAAGCCGGTGGCGAAGCTCGTCCCGATCGAGAAACAAGCCGACGACATCTTTGGGTTTTTTCGCGGCAAGATCACGATCAAGGGTGACATCGTAGCCCCTGCATTTACTCCCCAGGAATGGGGCGACCTGTATTGATTCTGGTGGATACCCACGTGGTCGTCTGGCTGGCGGGGGACGAACCTCGAATTTCGGTGAGGGCGAAAGCTTCAATCCTCAAGGCGCGCGAAGAAAAAAGCGGGCTGGCAGTCTCTGACATGACGCTTCCGGAAATCACCAGGCTATCCAGCGAGGGAAGACTCGCCTTCGAACCCAGCCTGGAGGCATTCCTGTCCGATGTCGAGCGGCGATTCTCCGTGTTGCCAATGACGGGCCGCATCTGCGTACAAGCATTTTCTCTTCCGCCCAATTACCCGAAAGACCCCGCCGACCGCATTATCGGGGCCACGGCCCTTGTGGAAGGCCTGACACTCGTCACAGCAGACGCCCAGATCCGCAATTCGCGCGTGGTCCCCACCCTCTGGTAGAACCTTTCGCAGTAGAACCTCTCCTCCGAGATTAATGTTTTCAAGGGCCGCGTCGCCTCGTGTACAATCCCTGGGGTTTTTCCTTCCACGTTTTTCAGGGCGTCAATTCAGCGAAATTTCTGACCTGCACGAGCATGCGGTTGTTCGCGCGCTGAAGTACGGAAAATCCCAACACTTTTAAAACCAGAAAAGAGGACACAATGAAACGCAAGCATTGCTTGTCAGTTTTGGTTCTGTTTTTGTTGGCATCGGTTTCGCTATTCGCACAGGAGAAGCCAGGCACTCTGGGCTCGCTGGAGTTCCAGAAAGTAAAACCTCAGGCGGCGCCGCAGTATGAGGCCGGCCGTAAACAGAAAGCGGCATGGCATAAGCAGCAAAATGATCCGTGGCCTCTGCTGGTATGGCAAACCATCAGCGGAGAGGAGACCGGCACTTATCTGGTCGGCCGGTTTAACCAGCACTGGGCAGATTATGACAAGCCTCCGGTATCCGACGAGGCTGACTTGGCAGAGTTCCAGAAGGCCGTGATCCCCTACGTTGAGTCCGTAGTCACCCGCTATTACGACTACCTGCCCAAGATCAGCAATTCCGAACCAGACACCGGCATGCCGTCGAAGTTCTCCGAGATTTATATCTTTCACGTACGCTCCGGCAAAACTTCCGATTTCCGGTCCGCCATCGCGCGGATCCATGACGGAGGAATGCAAAGCAAATGGCCCGTCCACTACGGCTGGTACGAGCTGGTCAACGGCGGAGACGATGGAACCTTTGTCTTGTCGTTCCCGCACAAGAACTGGGCCGATTTTGAAGGCAATCCGGATGCGAAGCCTTATCGTGACATGATCAAGGAAGCATTCGGACAGGAAGAAGCCGACTCGATTCAGGATCGTCTCGACCATTCGATTGAGAAAATGACGACCGAGATCATCCAGTTCCGTCCGGATTTGAGCTACCTGCCGGCCAAATAGCGGCCCCAATTGGTAGCAGGTTAATGAATCAAGCGCGGTGGTCGCGGATTGTGTTTCATCCCCGGGCACCGCGCTTTCTCTTTCCGGGCGAATCTGCTTAAATCAGTTCAAGCGCAACGCGCCCAGCCGTTCCGGTATTCCAGCAATCGTGGTCGACATTCATTCGCACATTCTTCCGGAAGTAGATGACGGATCGAAATCCTGGGAAACTTCCGTAGCCATGTGCCGCATGGCGGCGGCCGATGGCATCACGCACCAGGTCGCCACTCCGCATGCCAACGACCGCTATCACTACGACCGTGTTTATCTGCAGTCGCTCGTCGGCCACCTGCAACAACTGGTCGGCGACTCGTTGACGATCCTTCTGGGCTGTGACTTCCATCTTTCCTACGACAACTTGCAGGACGTGCTGGCCAACCCTGCTCGCTACGCGATCGCAGGCACGCGCTATATGTTGGTTGAGCTGAGCAACTACAGTGTGCCCCAGCAAACCACCGACTGCTTTATGCAGCTCGGCGACCGCGGCATCACTGCCATCGTTACTCATCCCGAACGCAATCCGATTTTGCGCGAGAACCTGCAACGCGTGGTTGAGTGGGCCGCGCAGGGTTGCGTGATTCAAGTGACTGGCTCCGCGCTCACTGGATTCTGGGGAGAACGAACCCGCCGCGCCGCACACTGGCTGCTCGAACACGATGCCGTTCACGTGCTGGCTACCGATGCGCATGACACGGAGAAGCGCATTCCAGTGCTCTCAACCGCGCGTGAAGTCGTTGCCGATCTTTACCGCGAAGAAGTGGCGGAAGCGCTCGTCGAGGGGAACCCGCGAGCCATCATTCAGTCGGAGCCGCTGCCTTATTTTCCCCGGCCTGTGAGCGGTGGATATCGCAAGACGTCCGGCTAAACCTCGATATAGTGCCCTCCTTTACATAATGTCGTTTTCAAATACATAATGTCGTCCTCAAACAATGTCATCCCGAGCGAAGCGAGGGATCTTGGTTCTTGCATGCGCCACCAGTTCGCCGCTGAGCGCAAAAGCCAAGATCCCGCGCTTCGCTCGGGATGACAACAAGTCTTGGAATGACAACAAGTCTCGGAATGACAGCAAGTCTCGGAATGACAACAAGTCTTGAATTGAGGTCTACTGCGGAGAAGATGGGTCGGTTCTTGTGGTCGGGGACGGAGCGGAATTGGTATTCATCGGGGTTCCCGGGTCAGGACTGTGCGACGCCGGCGGCGATGCGTTATTCCTGGGCGCAGGGTTTTGCGAGACCGGAGTCAAAGACGCGGCCCGCGGAGTTTCCGGCCCGGTGGTCATCGCACTCTCGGGATTCAGCAGATGATCACGGCTTGGCCCTAGCCCAAGGCTGATCAGAGCGCGCGAGTCGGGCACGGTCTTCGATTGCCAGCCGTGGTCGGACTGATAATGGCGCATGGCGTCTTCGCTGGCCTGGTTCCACGTCCCTGCGGTTGCGCTGCCAAGGTAGTGTTCGCGGATCAGCGCTTCCTGGATCGCTTTCGCGCGTTGCGGGTCAATTTTCTGCTGGCCGCGGGCAGTTGTCCGGTGCTTGCCGTGCTTTCGCGAACTTGCAGTTTTCGATCTGCCAGTATGGGCGACAGCGGTTTTTGATTTCGGATGTGCGGCCGGCGTTGAGGCGGACGTAATCTGCGCCAGCGCGCCACCGCACAAAACGCAGGCAAAAGCCAGCGCCATGGCGCATGCCACCCACTTTGTTAGCGTTTTCCGGTGACCCTTTTGATTCAACGGCAACCCTCAGGTGTTTTGTGTTCAGACAATCCGCTTCACATACGCCGAAAATCCAAACCGAACTGGCACTCCATCATCGCTTATCGGATGATGCAATGCCAGTTCAGGTTGGCAATTCGAAGTTACGGAAGTGTCCCGGCCAAAAACGCGCTTCCGTCTTGACGGGTTGAACCCCGGGCGCGCACCAGAAATACTACATCTTGACCGCTCTTCAGGCTCGTGGCCACATGGGCGAAATCCTCTTCGCTATTCACTGGCTGTTTGTTGACCTCGAGGATGACGTCGCCGCGATTCAGACCGATGTCATCGGCAAAAGAACCGGGCTTCACGTCCTGCACAATCACGCCTTTTCCTGATGGCATATCCAGCCGGTCGGCCATCTCAGGAGTCAGTTTTCGCACTGTAATGCCAAACTTATCCTGCTTCGGTGTGCTTTCGTCGTTACCACTCTCGTCGTCACTCAAGCGGGAAGCGAAGAGCTTGGCGCGGTCAGCGACCGTCACGGTGGCTTCCTGCGTCTTGCCATTCCGGATAAACGTTAGCGTCACTTTCGATCCCACTTTGGTGGATGCAATATCCGACACCAACTCGTTCCCCTTCGCGACCTTCCTGCCATCCACAGCGATAATCGTGTCCCCCACTTTCAAACCCGCCTGGTCCGCGGGAGTGCCGGGAACGACCGTGGAAACCGTAATGCCCGATCCGCCACCGTACACTCGCGCGATCGCTGGATTTTCCACCGAGTTAAATTCAATGCCGATGGAGCCCCGCGACACGCGATGCTCCGGTCCGATCAACTGGTTATAGACCAGCGCGACCGTATTCGAGGGCAGCGAGAATCCCACGCCCGCGTAGGCGTTAGTCTCGCTCAAAATCGCGGTATTGATGCCGATCACTTCGCCATTCATATTGACCAGCGGTCCACCTGAGTTGCCCGGATTAATTGCGGCATCGGTCTGAATAAACGACTGGAATTGCCGGCCTGGAACAATATCCCTGCCTTTGGCAGAAACGATGCCCGCGGTTACGGTGCCGACCTGACCGAAGGGACTGCCAATCGCTAGCACCCAATCCCCGACCTGCATGCTATCGGAGTTTCCCAACTTCGCCACCGGCGCAACCCGGTCCAGATCAATCTTGATCACAGCCAGGTCGGTTTCCTGATCTTGTCCAATGACCCTGGCCTCGTGCTGCACTCCCGGCGGATCGTCCTGCAGGCGCACCCGAATGCGATCTGCCTTCTCAATTACGTGGCGATTGGTAACGATGTAGCCCTTGGGATCAACGATCACGCCGGAGCCCAATGAACGCTCGCGAATGGCACCATCTCCCCCTCCGCCAAACGGACTTCCCTGGCCGCCCTGGCCGCCCGGTGCGCCAAAGAAGCGGTTGAAAAAGTCGTCCATTCCCCCGTTGCCGCCCCCGTTGTCATCATCGTCCGGTCCCTGATCGTCGCGGCGCCGGTGCGGATTCTTTATCGTCGACTCCGTGTTGATGTTGACCACGCTCGGCCCCAACTGCTTGGCAATCTGTGAAAACGCATTGGAGAGTTGCTGCGGCGCCGGAACCGATAGCGGAGTCGCGTCCGAAGATTTTTGGCCTTCTTTGCCTTTGACCCCGAAAGAAACCACCGTGCCGATCAAAATGCCCAGTGCCAGCGTCGTCACAATGCTGAGCGAATAAACCCATCGACGGGTCTTCAAACGCGAATCCATAAGCTTACTTCCTCCAATGACCACAAGGCTCTCATTATACGCGCCTGAAAACCAGGCAAAACGGTTGGCGGGGACGTTCATGACACCGCGCTGGACTCGGTGCCACGTGGTATTTAGACGCGGGAAGCGGAGGTTTCGTTTTATGGACGAATGAATCTAGTCACTAATCGCGGGTCATAGCCCGGCCCTGGTTGTTTTCGTAGACCGTTTTACCTCCAACCACGGTGCGCAAGACCTTTGTCGCCAATATTTTCTGAGGCCCGACCGTCGTCAAGTCGCGATCGAGCACCACAAAGTCGGCCAGCATGCCGGGCGCAAGCGTGCCCTTTTCTTTCTCTTCGAATTCAGCAAAAGCCGAGCCGGTTGTGTAGGCCGCAATGGCCTGATCGACAGTGAGCTTCTGCTCTGGAAAATATTCCTGCTTGCCGTCTTCGCTCTTGCGCGTTACCGCCGCGTACAAGCCGCGGAAAGGCGTGACTGGTTCCACCGGATAGTCCGTTCCAAATGCCAGAGGCACTCCATGGTTGAGGAACGCGGCCCAGGCGTAAGAAGTGGCGGCGCGCTTAGCCCCGAGGCGCTCCTCGGCCCATCGCATGTCCGTAAGTACATGGCTCGGCTGCATGGATGCGATCACCTGCAGTGCTTTGAAGCGCGCGATCTGCGCGGGCGTAGTGACTTGCGCATGCTCAACCCGTAGCCGAAAATCATCGCTGCCGTCCGGGCTCTTAACTTTTTGTTCGCGTGCGGCATTCTCGGCTTGGGAAAAAGCGTCGAGCGCCATTTCGACGCCTTTGTCCCCAATCGCATGAAAGCCTAGCTGAAAGCCCGCCAGCACACGTTCGGTGGACATTTCGTTCAGTTTGCTGGCCTCATAGCGCGGTAAGCCTGAGTTCTTCGGCTCATCGGCATAGGGCTCCAGCAACGCCGCCGTATGCCCACCGAGGGAGCCATCCATGAATCCCTTGAGCATTCCTGTATGCAGCATCGAGTCGGATTGCGGATGCGAATCGCGTTTCTTCTTCAACTCCTCCACCGAATCGTCGAACGGCAGCCACTCAGAAATACGGGCGGTTAGCTTGCCTTCCTTTTCCAGTTCTTCATAAATCTGGAAATTCTCCCACGCCGGCGAATAATCTTGCGCCGAGGTAATGCCGTGTGCGGCCAGGTCGGCGAGCGCAACCTCAATTCCTCGCCGCCGCTGTTCCTGGGTCGGCGGCGGAATCACCGCACGCACAGCGCCCTGCGCGGTATCGCGCAGAATGCCGGTCGGCAAACCGTTTTCATCGCGGTCGATTTTTCCGCCTTGAGGGTCGCTACTGGTCCGCGTAACGTTAGCCAACTGCAGGGCGCGCGTATTGGCCACGGCCAGGTGCCCGTCCACGCGATCAAGCAGAGCTGGGTGTCCACCTGAAATTGCATCCAAATCCTTCCGATTCGGTAGAGTTTTTCCCGGCCACAAGGTTTCGTCCCAGCCTCCGCCCAAAATCCATTCGCCCGGCTTCGCCGCTTGCACTTTGGCTCGCACCCGTTCGCGGAATTCCTCAAGCGACTTCACGCCCGTCAGATCCACGCTCAACTTCTGCAAACCAGCGTCCGCCAGGTGCAGATGAGCGTCATTGAAACCGGGCATCACGAAGTGTCCGTCTAAATCAATGACCTGGGTTTGGGCGCCTTTCAGTTTCTCGATTTCTGCATTCGTGCCCACCGCTTGGATGCAGTCACCGCGCACGGCAATAGCCTCTACTCGCAGAACAGAACCCGACCGCACGGCCGAGCTGCCCGTGTAAACATTCGCGTGTATGTAGATGACGTCGGCCTTTGGTTCCGAACTTCCGGCAGACATGTCCGGAGCAACAGGATTCTGTGCCTGAGCGGAACTGAGCAAGGCCAGGAGGACGACCGCGCTGACGTGCCTGAATTTCGTGATGGCTGCGGCGAAGAAGATTGCTTTCTTGAAACAGAGTCCCCGGGGACTCGCGGACCGTTCCATTATGCCGCCGTCCATTATCCCCCCGTCCATTATCCGGCCGCTCCGGCCAGCGCGAGCATGGTGAGCAGAATTCGCTTCAACCCGAGTTCGCGGCCGTTGCTGTCGAACCATTCCTGCAATGTATGAGCCCCGCCGCCCGAACCGCCTCCGCCAATGGCAATGGCCTCGAACCCAAGTGACAGTGGAATATTGGCATCGGTTGACGCCCGCTGCACCTGCGCGGCGGTGTTGAGTTGCGCATCCACCGCCCGAATCACGTGCAGAATGCGCGCGCCGGTCGCGAGTTCACCCGCCGGGCGGTTTCCGATCGCCACCACTTCGCAATTCACTCCCGCAGGCCGTTTCTGCGCCTGCGATCGCATCTCGGCGGCGAGGGTTTCGTCTTCCACCGCGCGATTCAGCGCCAGGCGCAGAGTCTGCTCCAGTCGCTCCATCTCCACCATGGAAGTGGAGCGGATATCCACCTTCATGCTTGCCGACTCGGGAATCGAATTCACGGAAGTGCCGCCGCGAATCACGCCGATATTGAAAGTCGTTTTGGGCGCGACGGGCACCGGCGTCGCGGTAAAGGTGTCGATGGCGCGCGAAAGAATCACGATTGGGTTGGGAGCGCCAAAATCACTCCAGGAATGCCCGCCCGGACCGCGCACAATCACTTCAAAACGACGGCTGCCCAGCGCTTCGGCAACGATGGTATCGGCGCCCGCGCCGTCGAGCACAACACTGTAAGCGATCGAATCTTTCCAGCGCGGCGTGGAAAAAATGTGCCGCATCCCGCGCAGGTCACCTTCACCTTCTTCGCCCACGTTGCCAATGAACACAAACGGCAGCGCGTGGCGCACTCGCACCGCGCGCAGCAAGGATGCAATGCCCAGCAAAGCCGTCACCCCCGCGCCGTTATCGGAAACCCCCGGTCCGTACAGCCGGCTGCCTTGCTGCCTGATATTCAGCGGCGTGTTCGCGGGAAATACGGTATCGATGTGCGCGCTGAGAGCGACGTAGCGCTGCCCGAATCCCGGATGCACTCCGAACACATTGCCCACATCGTCGATGCGAACATCATCGAGCCCGACTTCGCGAAAGCGTTCGGCCAGCCATGCTCCGCGTGCCGACTCGGCAAAGGGTGGCGCCGGAATCCGCGCCATCTCCATTTGCCACTGTGCCAGTTGCGGCTCCTGCGTGCGCAGCCAGTTGAACGCTGACCGTACCTCCGGCGAAGCTGCCAGCCGCGCCACATCTTGCTGCACCGCAGCGGCAATCTCGGGCAAGTCGGTGCGTGGAGGTGCGGGACTCATAAGAGGTATGCGCCAGTTTACAACCACGGAACCCGATTTGAGTGGCTCGTCATCCCGATCGAACCATAAGCTCCGCGAACGCGGAGCCGATGAGCAGTCGAAACGGCGCCGTGATCGAGATCGCTAGGCCAGCCGGCTTTCCTTGTATCCCGCTCTCTGTTCGACTGCGGCGACAAGCTTTGTCGTCACTGGAACCGGAATCCCATGCCGCCGTCCGCCCCGCAGGATCGGGCCGGCGATCGCATCAAGCTCAGGAACCTTGTGTCGCTCCACATCCTTTTGCATGGAGCTGCGCATATTTCCGGGCATCATCGCCACGCCCGAGAGCACTTTCTCTGAACTAACCTTGGCTCCCTCTGCGAGGCCAACCGCGCAGGCTTCACGAACACAAGCTTCTCCCTCACTACGCCACGTCGGATCGGAAAGAATTTCCCCAACTGTTTTGTCCGCCGCGGTTGTGCATAGAGCGAATGGCGCGAGAAATACCAACTTCCCCCAAAGCAGGGTCGGTTCATCGTCAATGAACCGGCATTCGAAGCCAGTTTTCTGAAGCTGATCAAGCGTGCCCGTGAGCAGAGCACGCCCCGTGGACAATAAATTGAGACGCGCAAAAGGAGAGCGATGAACGATGTGCCCGGGAGCAACGCGCTCGCTCTCGACCGCGATCGTGCCCGGGATCACCCGTTCGAAGCCATACTTGGCGCGGAGAAGAGCGACATGGTCAATGCCATTCAGAAGCGGAACGATGGCCCGTACCGCCTCGGGATTCTTGAGCGCACCGAGCGACGCTTCCAATTGCGTAGCCTTCACCGCAATCCACAGCACGTCGGTGGGAGGCACTTCAGCGGCCACGGCAACATTCGCTTCGAAATTGCCAAAGCGGCTCTCCAGTCGAAGTTGCTGGGGATACTGCGCCAGCATCTCGCGCCGGACTACGAGCGTCACGGGATCTCCCGCGTGCGCCAGGCAAGCGCCGATCAGTCCACCAACCCCGCCCGCTCCGAGAATTGCATGTCGCATGGGAATAGAAGTTATGTCAGGCATACAAGCTTAGATTCGATTCAACTTTGCTTCCACCGTGGCAGGAAGACACTCGCCAATTTCTGCGTCGCTCAACGTGTGATCGCTGGCCTTGGCGCGTTGATAGATACGCTCCACCAAGTCATCGCTGGGCGGGATGCCCCGCCGCTCCAGCCAGAACAGTACATTCGATTTTCCGCTCAGGGGGCCGACGTCAATGATTTGTTCGAGTCCAAACATGTGCGACGGCACGCCGGAATAAACCGAATTGGCAAGCAGGACATCGTTCTTGTGATAGGCCTTGATGATGGCCGCCGCGTGCACTCCCGTCGCGGTGCGAAAAGCATCGTCGCCGACCACCGGATAGTTCGCCGGAATCGGCACACCGGTGGCCCGCGAAACTGCCTGGCAATACTGCTTGAGCTGGGTGAGATCCTGCTCCTCCCAGGGCGCGATGCCCATGAGTTTAAGATTCACCAGCATCTGATCAATCTGCGTATTGCCCACGCGCTCGCCCAGGCCGATGCCGCAACCGTGAACACAATCTGCCCCGGCGATGATCGCTGCCATCGAGTTGGCAATCGCCAGACCTCGGTCGCTGTGGCCGTGCCAGTCCACACGAATTTTTTCGCCCGACGGCTTCACGACTTCCGCGATCACAAAACGCACAAGAGCGAGCGCGCCCATCGGAGTGGAGTGGCCGGCGGTGTCGCAGATCACAATGGCTCGCGCTCCGCAATGAATCGCCGTTGCGTAAAGACGCTTCACAGTTTCTGGATCGCAGCGGCTCGTATCCTCGGTGACGTACATCACCTCAAGACCCAGCGACACTGCATATTTCACGGCCTTCTCCGTAGTCTGCAAGAGAAAATCGTCGGTCCATCCCTCGGTAAATCGGCGAATCGGGCTGGAACCGATAAACGTCGCGGCCTCGATGGGCAACCCGGTTTTCTGCACGATTTCGGCGATGGGACGAATGTCGTTCTCATGGGTGCGGGCCGCGCAGTTGGCGCGAATCTTCATCTTGTTCGCGACGATTTCCTGTGCCAGCGCGGTTACATGCTCGACCGCCCGCTTGCCCGCGCCTGGTAATCCCAGATCGAGTGAGTCGATTCCCAAAGCCCCCATGAGATGGAGAATCTCAACCTTCTCTGGAATGGAAGGGTCGCGCACCGACGGCGACTGCAAGCCATCGCGCAAACTCTCGTCGTTCAGCTGCACCGGCCCCGGCGGCTTCAATCCCGGAGGATAATTATTATTCCAGTCGTAGATGAGTTCAGAAGTGTCCATGAGAAAAGAGGCCTTTGGCTTTTGAACTTCGGTTCCTGGCTCTGGTTGCCAAGGCTTCAGGTCTTGCGATTGCCCTAAGTGCTGCCCGCTCGATTTCCAGCTAGGAACTGAGAGCCAAAAACTAAGCGCCCGTTTTTTCTTTCGGGGGCAGAGTCAAGCCAAACACCGAAACCATCCCTTGTCCGGCCACATTCACCTCGGCTTCCTCGGGGCTGGGCAAATAGAGTGTCTGGCAGTGCTCGCAACGATAAACTTCGGCATTCGCACCCCAGGCTTTTTCCGCATCGCCGCAAGCTTTTTCAGTCACATCGGTGGTATAGAACCAGCGCTTCAAATGTCCGCCGCAGAATTTGCCTTTTTCGTTTTTCTCATTGCAGGCGCGTTGCCCGGCCTTCTTGATCTTCACCTTGTGATGGGGAAGCTGCGCAGGAGTTGCTGTGCTCGCGGTAATTTCACCAGTCACCAAAGACTTACCCTCGTTCGCGCGGTCTCGCCGCTGGATTCGGCCCTACGAGCCTCATTGTACTCGAACCGGGGACTCGAACCGGGGAATCGAACCGGGGACTCGAGCCGGAAGATGCGCAGAAGCCTGCCACGCAGCCCGCGACCGACTATTCTTTCCCTCGGACTAGAATTCTCTCTTAGGGTTGGCCTGCTCCGCTCCCACCCGGCCCAATGTAATTTCCGCCACGTAATAGTTTTCGCCCTTCAATGCTTCTCCCGCCAACCGCCGCAGAATCGCAATCTGTCCGACGTGGGTCAGAGCATCTGCGATTGGCCCCTGAAAGAGTTTTTCCGGCGAAGCCTGCAGGGGTTCGCTCGAAGCAAGAAAATCGTCTAATTTTTTTAGCGTCGCGAAAAAACGATCAACCTCCTTTTCCCACGGCAGCGATGCGGAGCCATGCCACGCGCTCTTTCCCAGGGCTATCGAAAGCCCCCAATCCATCAGATCGCCAATATGCGCCAGAATCGTTCCGGGCGAGCGCACTCCTTGACCAGCCTGAAATGCAGAAAAACCATCGGGGGCATTCCGCACTGCCTTGCCTCCGCGATAGGCCAGCGTGGCCAGGGTGTGGCGCAGCAACTGGCGCTTCGGATCCAAATTCGACAAATCGTTCATGCATCGCCTCTTCGCTTTACCTTTTCGAGGTTCATCTTTTCATCCATAGAATTCAGTGTCGTTTGCCTCGCAACACTCCGGCCGCGCGCGCCATTCCGCGAATGCGTTTGCCTAAACTTCCGGCAAACTCGAAATCGATAAACCCTTCCATCTGCCGCGCAAAACTTGCGCCATACCCGTACCACCACACTTTCTTCATTCCGGGCGTGCGGTCTGAATCCACATATTTCATTCGCACCATTTCTTCCAGGCCGAGGCGTCCGTGAGCGCGTCCCATTCCGCTCGACTTCACCCCGCCATGCGGAGCTTCGCTGATGCCAAAACACGAAATCACATCATTGACCATCACGGTGCCCGCCTGAATGCGCCGCGCCAAACTCTCGCCGCGGGCACGGTCGGCGGTCCATACGCTCGCCGCCAAGCCATACTCCGAATCGTTGGCCAGTCGCACCGCTTCGTCGTCAGTCCCGAATGCCATGACAGGAAGCACGGGACCGAAGGTTTCCTCGCGCATGATGCGCATCGCGTGAGTTACATCGGCGAGCACCGTTGGCGCATAAAAATTATTCCCCTGTTCCGGAAGCGCAGAGCCTCCCGCCAGGATTCGTGCGCCCTGCGCCACCGCATCTCTAATCTGCGTTTCTACGATCTGCAATTGCTTTTCGTGAATCATCGGACCTACATCGGTGTCGCGGTTGATGCCGGGACCGACGCGCAGCTTCTCGGTCTTCACGGCGCATGCGCGAAGAAATTTGTCATGAATACTGCGGTGCACATAGCAGCGCTCGACAGACAGGCAAGTCTGCCCGGCATTCAAGAAAGCTCCCCACACTGCCGCGCTTGACGCCACGTCCACGTTGGCATCGTCGAGTACCAGCATGGGATCTTTGCCGCCCAACTCCAACACGACAGGAAGCAGTCGTTCGGCGGCAGCCATCGCGATGCGCGTGCCGGTGGCGACGCTGCCGGTAAACACCAGTTTGTCAATTTGCGATTGAATCAGCGACGCTCCGGTCGAGCCATCCCCCAGCACGACCTGAAAAATATTTGCAGGGACACCTGCTGCCTGCAACAGCGACTGAAGTTCCAGCGCCACGAGAGAAGTAAATTCCGAGGGCTTGAGCACCACCGCGTTCCCCGCCACCAGAGCCGCGAGAGCCTCAGTGGCCGGAATCGAAAAGGGATAATTCCACGGCGAGATGATCCCAATCACGCCGTAAGGTTCGCGCACCAGTCGCCCGCTTTTGAGTTTGGTGGCAAGACTTCCGTGAGCAACCGGTTCGTCCCGCAGCAGACGATACGCGTTGTCGATGAGAAACCGTGCTGCGTCGAGCGTCACCAACACTTCGGTGGTCAAAGCTTCGGCCAGCGGCTTACCGGCCTCCCGAGTAATCGCCGCATCAACGTCCAGTTTGTTTTCCAGAAGCCTGCATTGAAATTCGCGCAGAACCGCAATGCGCTCAAGCACGCCAATCTCAGCCCACGCGCCCTGGGCTGCACGGGCTCTCGATACTGCCGCGCGAACCTCATCCTCGCCGGCGCACTCGAACTCGCGCAGAACCTCGCCTGTCGCGGGATTTACCGACGAAACCTTGCGCACTCGAATTTGTAGATTTGTAGCCAAAACCGCAATCCCTTAGGGCGTGTGCTGCCTGTTTCCCGAAACTAGCGCATCCCTGGGTACTTCCCCCAATACATCAAGAGCACGTCCACAGTATCCGTCACTCCGTGCGCGACAATCGCAGCTGTAAGGTTCCGGCCGCACGCTAGATACAGAGCACCGAGAAGCAGCCCATCCCAGATATTTTCTAACATTCCGGTGGCTCCCTGATCGATGTGAGAACAGCCGAAAATGATGCTGATCACAACCAGACTTACGATCCATGCTGCCCGCGTGCCGTGAAATAAACCAGCCACGCGATTCATCAAATAGCCTCGATAAACCAACTCCTCGCCAAACGCAGCCAGCGTCCAAGTCAGCAAGATGTAAATCAGCATCAGCTTCATGTTCCCTTGAACAACGAGGACATCGGAAAGGTCAGGCATCTTTCCAGTCCAACGCACCAGCAGCGGCTGACTGATGAACAATTCGAATGCTTCGATGAATACGCCAGCGAAAACGCCAAACAACAGTGTCATCCCCCAATTGCGCGGCCGCGCGAAACCCACATCTTTCCACCGGAGTCCGCGCCACCTGAGGGAAGCCCATCCCAGCAAGAACAGGTAGGGAACCTTGCTGAGGAGAATATGATGGTAGACGTCCGCGACAAAGATTCCTGCTACGACGGCAAATTCGACTGCGACCAGCAGCCAACTGTCGCGCAGGGGCACATTACTCGAAGGCGAGTTCATCGATCCTCCTCTCGTGTCTCTGGCCCGTTCCTGGCGTCCTACTCTGAAATCTCATGGCTAATACTCCACATTCACCAGATACAATCCGCTGGCGGGCGCCGTAGCCCCAGCGGCAGAGCGGTTGCGTGCATCCAGAATCCGCGTGATGTCCTCTGCCTGCCACGTCCTCTTGCCCACAAGGATAAATGTCCCTACCAGGTTTCTGACCATATGATGTAGAAATCCCGATCCGCTCACCGTATACACGAACTCGTCCTGCTGCCGCTCCCAGTTCGAAGAAAAAATTGTCCGCACGTTCGAACCCGGCTCACCGTCCCGGCCTCGTTCTGGATCCACCGCAGCGAACGAGGTAAAGTCGTGCTCGCCCTCCACCTGGGTCGCTGCCCGCGCCATCGCACGCTCGTCCAAGGGAAAAGGATAGTGCCACACGTATCTGGCGAGAAACGGCGGGCAGATTGCTTGCCGGTAAATCCGGTAACGATAAGTTTTTCCTTGAGCCGACTTACGAGCGTGGAAATCCGCATCAGCCTCCTGTACCTCCAGAACCCTGACGGAAGCCGGCAAAACATCGTTTAGCGCCTTGACGAAATTCGCCGTCGGTACCGATGACCCCGTCACAACCGTTGCCACCTGCGCCAGCGCATGCACTCCTGCGTCCGTTCTTCCCGACCCTTGCGGGAGTACCTTTTCGCCGGTAATTCGTCCAATGGCTGAGGCGAGGGTGCCCTGCACAGTCACGGCACCCGGTTGTACCTGCCAACCGGCAAAATCCGACCCATCGTAGGAGAGAATCAGTTTGAGATTACGCATGCAGTCTTCGAATCCTGCTATCCCAGCGTTTCATCCAACCTGTTTCGACTTGATCGAGTGCTCGCCAGAGAAAGACCGAGCCTCGGATATACTAGTGCGTCTAAACATTTCCTTCCGAACGGAATTTTCGCCCGGAGCGCTCTCGCGTGCGAAAGAGCGGCAGGATACAGCGGGAGGATTCTCGCGCCACCGCGGATTTCTGCTTTTAAGGAACCCGGGAGCCGCTCGCTACGTATCAACCTCTGGGTAAGATTGCCATTTTGCGTCGTTCCAGGGTGTTTCAGGTTATCACCAGCGTCTTTTGCAAGGTCTTAATATGAACGGAGATGAGTAGATGCTATTCCCACGTTTAGGCTTAGTCATCCGGCTGACCGTCGCCACTGTTTTATCTTCGATCCTGAGCATCGCCTGTTGGGCGCAGGAGCCGCCGCCGGCGCCCGTGCCGCAGAACACGCCGGAGACGCGGCCGCTTCCGATTTTGAATTATTCCAAGCCGGTATCCCACTTTCCGAACCCGGTTGGCCCCTATACTGCGCGGCACATCGCGCCGCCCAATCTGGCGAACAGTGCGCGTATCGATTCCCTGATGCGCGATGGCAAGATTTACCTTTCCCTCAACGACGCCATCGCTCTGGCGCTCGAGAATAACCTCGACGTCGCCATTGCGCGCTACAACTTGAACATTGCTGATACCGACGTTTTGCGCGCTAAAGCTGGCGCGAATATTCTCGGCGTTAACGCCGGGGTCGTTCAAAACACGCCAGGCGGCGGCATCGGCGGCATTGGCGCGACCGCCGGAGCTTCCACCGGCGGCACCAGCCTGGGAGCGGGCGGCATCGGCGCCGGCACCAACGGCTTGGTAAGTTCCACGTTAGGGCTGGGACCGAATATCACCAGCTTCGACCCGGTCATCACCGGTACGCTGCAGGAAGATCACGCCGAAAGCGTATCTTCGAGCTTGTTCAATGGCGTGCCCATTCTTGCGCAGAACACCGGAACCGTTAACTTCAGCTACAACCAGGGTTTTAATTGGGGCACCAATTTGCTGGTCGGATTCAACAATAACCGCATCACCTCGAACGTACCTTTTAACACTTACAGTCCAGTCATTAACTCCGCGCTCCGCGTCCAAGTCACACAGCACCTGCTGCAAGGCTTTGGATTCGCCGCCAACACCCGCTTCATTCGCATCGCCAAGAATAATCGCGAACTGTCTGATGTGGCCTTTCGCCTGCAGATCATAGATTCAGTGGATCAGATCGAAAACATCTATTGGGATCTGGTCTATGCCTATGAGAATGCGCGCGTGCAGAACGAATCCCTGGCCTTCGCTCAGAAAACTTTGTCCGATACCAAGAAGCAGGTCGAGATCGGCAGCCTCGCTCCCATCGAGACGGTTCGGGCGCAAAGCACCGTGGCTCAGGATCAGCAACTTGTCACCCAGGCTCAAACCAATCTCCAGTTGGAGCAATTGCTGATGAAGAACGCTCTGACCCGCAGCTTAAAGGATCCGACCCTGGGAACCGCCGACGTTATTCCAACCTCCACCATGGACATTCCGGCGCAAGAGCAGGTGGCGCCTACCGAAGATTTGATCAATGACGCTCTTCGCCATCGCGCCGAACTGGTTGAATCGCGCATCGATTTGAATAGTCGGGATTACAGCAACAAGGCGGTACGGAGCGCTCTGCTGCCAACGCTGGATGCTTTTGCCTATTACGCGGGATCGGGGCTTGGTGGCTCACAGAGTCCAGCCAACCTCTGCTCAAACCAGACACCAGAGCAACTCCTGCTGGGTTTCTGCGCCGGTCCGCCGAACAACGAAATTCCGCCTGTTGCATCCACTGGCCTGGGTGGAACCTGGAACCAGTTGGTGAACTCTACCGCCCCGGATAAAGGCGTCGGCCTTCAACTCAACATTCCCCTGCGCAACCGGGCAGCTCAAGCCCTGCAAATTCGTTCGGAGCTTGAGTATCGTCAGGCGCAGATGCGCTTGCAGCAGATCGAAAATCAGGTCGGGATTGAAGTTCGCAACGCACAATACGCGGTGCAGCAAAATCGCGCCAGCGTGGACTCCGCCAGGGCCGCCCTCGATCTTGCGCGCCAGTCGCTCGACGCCGAGCAGAAGAAATATCAGTTCGGCACCTCGACCACCACTCTGGTTCTGCAGTACCAAAGCCAGTTGGCGACCGCCGAATCCACCCTGGTGAATGCCACGGTGGCTTACGAGAAGTCGCGCATCGAGTTGGACCGGGCGACGGGCACGCTGCTCGACCACAACGGCGTCAGCGTCGACGATGCGGCGCGAGGACAGGTCACGCACCTGCCGAACGTGCCCTACATTACTCCGCGCAAGAATCTGCCTTCGGTTGCTCAGCCATTGTCTCCGCCCACTTCGCAACCACCTCAGTAAGGTTCGGCAAAACGAAACGGGCGCGCTCTTAAACGCGCCCGTTTTCTAACAATTCTTTACAATCTGCGCCCGCGTGCCCTGCTTGGTCCCGCTAAGATGGAACGACGCTCTTATATTTTCCGCATTCGGTTTTCGAAATCCATTTGCGCTTTCAACACGATAGTTGACCGTTCTCACTCAAGGAGACGAACCATGTCTTTGCCCTCGCTGCGACCTGCGGCGGCCATTCGAAAGGCCGCCCTGCTGTTGACGGCCTTTGTCGCCTTTAATTGCTCATCGTCGCTCTCTCTTATGGATGCGCAGGAGGTTCCTGCGGCCCCTGCGCCGCAGTCCGCGACGGTTCCGGTTCAGGTGAATCATTTGCAAGATTACTCGAAGCCGGTCTCGGCTTTTCCTCACTTCCTGCAACCCTATCGGACGCAAAATGTACCCGAGCCGAATCTCGGCAACTCGCCGCGCATCGACTCTCTCATGCACGATGGCAAAATCTATCTTTCCATCGACGATGCCGTCGCGCTCACTCTCGAGAATAACCTCGACCTCGATATCGCCCGGTACAATCTCAACATCGCCGACACTGATTACTTGCGCGCCAAGTCCGGTGCCAGCATTCTGGGCGTAAACGCGGGCATCGTGCAGAACACTCCTGGCGGCGGCGTTGGCGGCCTGGGAGGAACTGTTGGCTCGGGCGCAGGTGGCACTACCGTGGCTGCCAGCGGAGTAGGTACCGGCACTAACGGCTTGGTGAGTTCGACCCTGGGTATTGGCTCGCCCATCACTCCCTTTGACCCGGTTTTAACCGGCACGTTGCAACTGGATAAAGACGATGCTGAATCGGTTAGCGTGTTCAGTCCCGTTCCCATCGTCGCCCAAAATACTTACACCTCAAACCTGGGCTATACCCAGGGATTTGCGTGGGGCACCAGCATCACCGCTGGATTCAATAACACCCACGTGACCACCAACAACCCGACCAGTTTGCTGACGCCTGAGTTGAGTTCGAATTTCCAATTCAAAATCACGCAGAATCTGTTACAGGGCTTCGGCACCCTTCCGAACCTGCGCTTCATCCGCATCGCCAAAAACAACCGTGAGATTTCCGATGTCGCCTTTCGCCTGCAAATCATCACCACCGTCGACCAAATCGAGAACATGTATTGGGATCTCGTATATGCCTACGAAAATGTCCGCGTGCAGCAGGAATCGCTCACCTACGCGCAGAAAGCGCTAAACGATTCCAGGCGCCAGGCTCAGGTGGGCACGGCGCCGCCGATCCAGGTGGTAAGTTCGCAGAGTGCGGTCGCAACTGATCAGCAGAACCTGATTGTGGCGCAGAACAATCTGCAATTGCAGGAACTGCTCATGAAAAATGCGCTCAGCCGAAGTATTGAAGATCCAGTGCTGGCCGAAGCGGATGTGATTCCAACATCGGGCATGCTGATTCCGCAGGAAGAAGCAGTGGTTCCAACCCAGGATCTCATCAATCAGGCGCTGAATCATCGCGCCGAATTGGTGGAATCGCGGATCGATCTGAATTCCCGCGACCTCAGCAGTAAAGCGGTTCGCAACGCCCTGCTGCCCACGCTCGACGCTTTCGCCTATTACGGAGGATCAGGAGTGGGCGGAAACATAAATCCCTTGGTGCCAGCCTGCTCCGCCTCATCAAGCAAGTTCTGCTACACACCGAGCCTCAGTCCGCCGCCGTTTCAGACTGCAACCACGGTCGGCTATGGTGGAACCCTGAACCAGCTCGTGAACTCCACTTCACCAGACAAAGGAGTTGGCGTTACCCTGAATATTCCGCTCCGCAATCGCGAGGCGCAAGCCAATCAGGTGCGCGCCGAACTGGAGTACCGGCAGGCTCAAGTGCGACTGCATCAGCTCGAAAATCAAGTCCGCATCGAAGTGCGCAACGCGCAATTTGATGTCAAACAGAATCGTGTCGCCGTACAAGCGGCACAATCTGCGGTCGATCTGGCGCGGCAAACCCTCGATGCCGACCAGCAAAAACTGAAAGTTGGACTCACCACGCAAACCGCCATCCTGCAGGATGCCTCGATTCTGACCACTTCCGAATCGAATCTGGTCTCGGCCAAGGCGGCCTATGAAAAGTCGCGCATCGAACTGGATCGCGCCACCGGATTGCTCCTCGATCATTCTGGCATTGATGTCGCCGAGGCTACGCGTGGTCAAGTCACGCATCTGCCCACCGTGCCGGACGTCGCTCCACGCCAGGACGTTCTACCTTCAGGATCGCCTGCGCCATCACAGCCGCCTGCCGGCCAACCATAGACTAACGATCCCGCGGGGAATCCGTGATCAGACCTGATAAACTCGGCCTTGATGCAACGCCTGAGCCCGGCTTCCATCCCTCGATCGGTGTGGTGGATGGTGTTGCTTTCGCTTGTTCTGCAACTGGCGGCGATTGGATTTTTTCGCCAGTACCGCACCCGCACCATCGAAGATCATTTCGGATTTGGCTTTGAGATGGGCCGCGTGGGCCGCTCCATTGCCCTGGGCCAGGGCTTCAGCAATCCTTATGGCGGAAACACCGGGCCTAGCGCCTGGGAACCGCCACTTTACCCTTATCTGATTGGCGGAGTCTTCAAGATTTTCGGCATTTATACCCATGCTTCCGCGTGGATTTTGTTGTCGATCAACAGCCTCTTCGCCGCCTTCACTACGATTCCGGTTTTTCTTATC
Source organism: uncultured Acidobacteriota bacterium (assembly GCA_963756015.1). Taxonomy (GTDB): domain Bacteria; phylum Acidobacteriota; class Terriglobia; order Terriglobales; family Acidobacteriaceae; genus Sulfotelmatobacter. Next base: position 1,958,696 of record CAVWMB010000006.1, on the reverse strand, counting down.
GCGCGCCGAACCTTCGGTCCGCACGTAGCAATCTGGTCGGCTTGGGCTTGGGCGCTTAATCCCTACGTATGGTACTGGTCGGTGCACTGGATTTGGGATACGACCTTTACCCCGCTCGTGCTGGCGCTGATTTTCTGGCTTTCACTCGAAATGGAGCAATGGCCGGGATGGCGGGGGTGGTTGATCTTTGGAGCCTTGTGGGGCGTAGGAGCGCTGGCCAATCCAGCGATGCTCTCGTTTCTGCCCTTTTGCGGCGTGTGGATATGGTGGAAAAGGTATCGGCGCGGTTTGCCATCAATTGCAGGCGTTGTATTTTCTTCACTCATATTCTTCGGGATACTTTCGCCGTGGCTGGTGCGAAACTATGAAGTTTTTGGGAAGTTTGTTTTTATTCGGGACGATTTCGGATTGCAGTTTCGTCTCGGCAATAACAAATTTTCCGACGGCATGCTGTTCGCCAGCTTGCAGCCCAATCTCAATCAACCGGAGTTTGAGAAATTTCAGCGCCTGGGAGAACTCGGTTACGAGGCCGCCTGCCGGCGGCTGGCGTGGGATTGGATCCGTGCCCATCCGGAGCGCTTTGCCGTGATCAGCATGAAACGTTTTTTTTACTTTTGGAACGGAGTTCCCAGGCCCACTGACAGTCTTGCGCCGTGGGATTTCCGCAGCTCGCTGTTTCTGGCCTCATCAGTAATGGCGATCTGGGGTGCCGGACTTGCGCTTCGTCAAAAACGGCCGGGAGCGTGGCTTTTCGCCGGACTCGTTGCGACTTATCCAACCGTCTATTACTTCGTCTTCCCGCACGCGCGCTACCGTCATCCCATTGAGCCTGAATTGTTTATCCTGGCGGTATTTTTGCTTTCGCAAGTTCGCAGCCGTGGGAAGCTGCCGGTATTTCAGGCGGAGACGTCCGAGATTCCAGCCTCGGATAAAATCAAAAGCCCAGCTGGTCCCGAACAGTGACGCTGCTCAATTGCTGACCGTCAGGATAATGGTTTGTTTGGCAGCAATTCTCGAATATGCCCATGACCCTTTCCGTCGCCATCGTCAGCTTGAACGAAGAAGCCAACCTCGGCCGCACTCTGAACAGCGTGAAATGGGCTGATGAGATTGTTGTGGTGGATTCGGGATCGACGGATCGCACCTGCGAAATAGCCCGCCAGTACGGCGCCAAAGTTGTGATCGAGCCGTGGCGGGGTTATGCCGCGCAAAAAAATTTCGCGATCGAACATTGCACCCAGTCATGGGTTCTATCGTTGGATGCCGACGAGGAGATCAGCCCTGCTCTCGCGCAGGAGATGAGCAATGTAATCGCCGACCCCAACGCTCTCGACGGCTACAAGATGCCGCGCCTGAATCTTTTTCTGGGACGAGCCCTTCGGCATGGAGGTTTCTACCCTGATCCCAAGTTGCGGCTCTTCCGGCGCGGAATGGGATTCGTCACAGGACGCGATCCCCATGATCGCGTCGAATTGAAAGGCGTTCCCAAAAAACGCATCGGCCGCTTCCGCAACCCGATGATTCACTACACCTACCCCACCCTGTATTACTACCTGGAACACATGAACCGCTACTCGACCGTGTGGAATGAGGTGGAAGGCGCGAAGCCGCAAACCTTTAGCGTCAATGCGATCGTTCTGCGCCCAATGGCGACATTTGTCTACAACTATTTTATTCGCCTGGGATTCCTCGACGGACGCGAAGGCCTGTTGTTGCATCTCTATCATGCCGGTTACGTCTCCTGGAAGTATGCCAAGGCATGGGAGTTGTCTCGTAAGCCGCCGAAATCTTGAAATTCCGACGGGCGGTCGCTTCCCGCGGCTCGGGGACTCTCTTGCCCGCTAACCTGCGCTTGCCTATCATCACAAGAGAACCCGGGGTCCTCCATGGCCGAGAAAAAACCGTTCAAGCCGCAATTCGCTGAAAGTCCAGTCGCCGATGTTTTTACGAACCGTCATCCATCTGCTCCCGAAAAAAAGTGGGTGGAACAGACGCTTGCTCCAACGCTTGAAAAATCTCCCGAGCGTCCGATCGGCGCCGCCAGCGGTGTGAACGTCGACGAACAAGGCCATGCGCGTTTCACCACGATTTCTGGTGTGCCGGTTCGCCGGCTCTATACTCCAGCCGACCTTCCCGAGGACTGGAGCGAGGAGAAGTATCTTGGATATCCTGGTGCGCCTCCCTTCACGCGCGGCATTCACGCTACCGGATACCGCGGCAAGCTTTACACCATGCGCCAGTTCTCCGGATTTGCTTCGCCGGAAGAAACGAACCGGCGTTACAAGTATTTGCTCGAGCACGGCGGCGGCGGACTCTCGGTCGCCTTCGACCTGCCGACATTAATGGGTTATGACTCCGATCATCCCGCCAGCGAGGGCGAGGTGGGCAAGTGCGGCGTGGCTATCGATTCCCTCGAAGACATGGAAATTCTCTTCGGTGGAATCGATCTTGAAAAAACCACCGTCTCGATGACCATCAATTCGCCCGCGTCGGTGCTGTGGGCCATGTACTTGGTGGTAGCAGAGAAGCAGGGCGCGGACTGGAAGAAGATTTCCGGAACGATTCAGAACGACATTCTCAAGGAATATATCGCGCAGAAGGAATATATCTATCCGCCGGCCCCGTCGATGCGGCTGGTTATCGACACCTTCGAGTTCGGATCGAAGTTCACGCCGCGATTCAACACGATTTCGATCAGCGGGTACCACATTCGGGAGGCCGGCTCGACCGCGCTGCAGGAACTGGCCTTCACTTTGTACGACGGAATCGAGTACGTGGAGTGGGCGCGGCGTCGCTGCCTCGATGTCGACGACTTCGGTCCGCGCCTTAGCTTCTTCTTCAACGCACACAACGATTTTTTCGAGGAAATCGCCAAGTATCGCGCCGCGCGCAAGATTTGGGGCCGGGTGATGAAGGAGCGCTTTACCGCCAAGAACCAGCGCACATGGCTGATGCGCTTTCATACCCAGACCGCAGGCGTATCGCTGCCCGCGCAGCAACCTATGAATAACATTGCGCGAGTGGCGTTGCAGGCTTTAGCTGCGGTGCTTGGAGGAACGCAGTCGTTGCATTGCGACTCCTACGACGAGGCGTTGGCGCTGCCCACCGAAGAGGCAGCTCGCATCGCCCTCCGGACGCAGCAGATTATTGCTTACGAATCTGGCGTCACCCAGACCGTCGATCCTCTGGGCGGCTCGTATTTCCTGGAAAGCCTGACCCTCGAAATGGAGAAAGGGACCTTCGATTACTTCGGCAAGCTGGACGGCATGGGTGGAATGGTGAAAGCCATTGAGCGTGGCTATCCGCAAAGGGAAATCGCGGAGTCTTCCTACCAGTACCAGCGCGCCGCCGAGGCCGGAGAAAAAGTTGTGGTGGGCGTGAACGAATTCGTGATCGAGGAAGAGCCACCTCACATTCTTTACATCGACGAGAGCGTTGCTCGCCAGCAGACCGCCAAGCTGAAGGCGCTGCGTGCGCGAAGATCGAATGACGAAGTGCGGAGAAGTCTCGATGTCCTGAGAAAAGCTGCCAGGCAAGAGCCGCAGGCGAGCGCGAACGGCAATCTCTGTTCCGCCAATACCATGCCTTGCATCGTGGATGCGGTGCGGGCCTACGCCACAGTAGGCGAGATTTGCGAGGCTCTCCGCGATGTCTTCGGAACCTATACCGAGGTGAGCATCACCTGAGCCCGTACTACGCCGGACCGAAACGGGAAACTAGCGAAGTTCGAACAGCAGACGATGCAAATCCTCGACGTTTTCGCTCTATGATTGAGGTCGCAATTTGCGACCTCAAATGAAAAAATCAAACCACGCGACACTGCTCAAGATGCCCAAACGTCGGACCATGCCGGTTTACCCTGTGGAGTCGCGCGTGCTCTTCCTGCGTCATCAGCGGGTCATTCTCGACTCCGATATTGCCGAGCTTTACGGTGTGACAGTCAAGCGCCTGAACGAGCAGGTGAAGCGCAATCGTGAGAGGTTTCCTTCCGACTTCATGTTCCAGCTAAGCCTAAAAGAAAGCGCCACTTTGAGGTCGCAAATTGCGACCTCAAACAAAAGCCGCGGTGGGCGCCGCTACACCCCCTACGCCTTCACCGAACACGGCGCCATTATGGCTGCAACCGTGCTCAATTCCGCGCGTGCCGTTCAGATGAGTGTATTCGTGGTGCGCGCTTTTATTCGTTTGCGTGAAATGCTGGCCACCAACCGCCGGCTGGCCGGTAAGGTCTACGAATTGGAAAACCGTTTGGACACTCACGATTCCACGATTCAGGATTTGATTGAGGCCATCAAAGACCTGATGACTCCGCAGGAACCTTCACGCGTCCGCATAGGATTCAAGCTTCCGGCCGGTAAGGCCAAAGCCTGACCCTCGGCGGCGATTAGCGGCAGCTGCTCTTCCAGAATCGCCCTCATCGCATCAGTTTGGACGGATTCGTTTTTCCTTCGCCGTGGGTAGTTTTGTGTTAAAAATAGACTCATGCGTAGCGCTACAAATCACCTGAAAAAATCCGATTTGGTGTTAAGCGCGATCATCGAGAGCATTGGACCTTGCCGCATGCAGTTCAGCACGCCCGAGTTTCACAGTCTGGCGGAGGCCATTGTTTATCAGCAACTGAACGGCAAGGCTGCCGAGACGATCTTCAAACGTTTTGCCGCATTGGCGGGGGAACCACTTACACCCGAAGGCATTCTGAAGCTGAGCGACCAAGAGATGCGGGGCGCCGGTCTGTCCAAACAAAAGTCCAGATACTTGAAAGACCTTGCCGCCAAGACGGCTGCTGGGATTCTGGATTTCGCGCGATTGACGGAGTTGCCCGACCAGGAAGTGATTGCGCATCTGACCCAGGTAAAGGGTATCGGCGAGTGGACCGCACAAATGTTTCTGATGTTCGCCTTGAAGCGTGAAAATGTTTTGCCAACCGGCGATTTTGGTGTGCGCATGGCCATGCACAAACATTATCTGGATAAGCGCCGCTCCAAAACAAAGCAAATGCCCGGCTCAGAAAAGAAGGGCCGCAAGCGCAAGATTAAGCTGCCGACTCCCCGCCAAATGGAAAAAATTGCCAAGTGCTGGGAGCCGTATCGCAGCGTGGCATGCTGGTATTTGTGGAAGAGTCTGGATACGAAAACTCTCTAAGCAATGGAGCAGTCGATAACCACCCCCTGTCCGCCATATTAGCCTCTGTGGTTAAATGAATGCCGATGCCAGATCTCAAGATTCGCGTTCTTGTGGCGAAGCCGGGGCTTGATGGGCACGACCGGGGCGCAAAAGTTATCGCGCGCGCGCTGCGAGATGCCGGCATGGAAGTGATCTACACCGGGCTGCGGCAGACCCCGGAGATGATTGTCAGCGCCGCGCTGCAGGAAGACGTGCAGGTGATCGGACTATCCATTCTTTCTGGAGCCCACAATGCGATCGTGCCTCGCGTAATGGATCTGTTGAAGCAAAACAAGATGGATGACGTCGTCGTCCTGGTCGGGGGAATCATTCCGGATCAGGACATTGACGCCCTTAAGCAAAAGGGCGTAGCGGCAATATTCCAGCCGGGGACGGCAATGGACGAGATCGTAAAGTTCATTCGCGCTAACGTAAAGGGCGCTGGTGTGCCGAACCCAGGGTAACTGCGGATTGTTCAATTACCGAAACCAATCGGCGCAGCTGGTCAAAAGTCGGAATGCTGGTTTGTTACTCGATTAGTTTCTCCGCCTCCTCGCAGATCCTCTTCCAGGCCATTTCCACATGACGTGCCTGCGTATGGGTTTGGCCGACGCATAAGCGTAGCGTGATCTTTCCATCCAGTTTGGTATGCGTGAGGAACAGATCTCCGCTGCGGTTGAGGCTGTCCATGATGGTCTGATTCGCGGCGTCTCCGCCCTTATGCCGAAAGCAGACGAGGTTCAGCGGCGTCGGCCCAGCGAGTTCGAAGCGCGCATCGCCTCGCACCCACTCCGCGAACTGTTGCGCCAGTTGCACGTGGCGGCGAATATGGTGCTGCAGACCTTCCACGCCGTAATGCCGGATCACAAACCACAACTTGAGCGAGCGAAAACGCCGGCCCAGCTGAATGTGCCAATCACGATAATCGATCACCGCGCCCGATTCCGTGGCCTGGTTGCGCAAGTATTCGGGAAGAATGCTTAACGTCTGAATCAGCGCTTTGCGGTCCGCGACCCAGAAGCAGTTGCAGTCGAAGTTGGTGAACATCCATTTATGCGGATTGAAGTTGTAGCTGTCGGCAAGTTCGACTCCTTTTTGCAGACAGCGAAACTCAGGGCAAAGGGCCGCCGTTCCCGACATCGCAGCATCAACGTGAATCCAGAGATTGTCTTCGCGTGCGATCCGCGCAATCTCCGTGATCGGGTCCATTGCATTCGAAGAAGTCGTGCCCACTGTGGCACAGACAAAGCAGGGAGTAAGCCCGGCTCGCTTGTCTGCCGCAATCTGACGAGCCAGAGCATCCGGCCGCATGGCAAAGTTTTCATCTACTTCGATCAGCCGTAGCTTCGAGCTTCCGATGCCTGCAATCATTACGGCCTTTTGCAGTGAGGAATGGGTTTGGGTGGATGCGTAGGCGACCAGTCGTCCACCGCATCCTTCTTGGTTGCTGGTGTAGTGGGTGGCCCGCTCGCGCGCGGCCAGCAGGGCGCACAGTGCGGCGCTAGAGGCAGTATCTTGAATAACGCCGCCCCCGGTACTTGAGGAGAGGAATTTTTCCGGCAAGCCGAGCATGGTCACGAGCCAATCGAGAACGTGGGTTTCGAGTTCCGTACACGCCGGGCTGGTTGACCACAGCATGCCTTGTACGCCCAGGCCGGAAGACAAAAGATCGCCGAGCATTCCCGGCCCCGAAGCATTGCACGGAAAGTAGGCGAAGAAGTTTGGCGACTGCCAGTGAGTTATGCCTGGGAGAATAAGATTCTCGACGTCTTTCAGTAACTGCTCAAATGCTTCGCCGTGCTCCGGAGGATTTGCCGGCAGCGAGGCGCGAATCTCGCCCGGTTTCACTTGCGAGAGCACCGGAAAAGACTCGATGCGCGAGTGATAGTCCGCGATCCAATTCACCACGGAGTGGCCGTGACGGCGGAATTCCTCGGCGGTCATGTGAAAAGATTTTTCGTCGGGCACGCGCTCAACCTCGGAATCTGACAAAAAGATCGTAACAGAGCAAACCGAAATCTTTTTCAGCGGCGAAATGGCTGAGCCGAAACTTTCGCTAGGTCAGTCGCCCAAAATACACTCGCGTCTTGTACTCGAACGCAACTTTGCCGGCAACCGCGCGGGCATCGAAAATGTGCCGTAGCTCGCTTAGCATGGCGGCATGGCCTGGAACCTCTGGCCCGGGCGCGTAGGAGGACGAAAGTAGACGCCCCTCCACTCCGGAGTAATCGAACACCTGCTTCATCTCAAAGTCTCGCTCTTGAAACTGCGCCGGATCGAAGAACTCGTTGACCGCGGAAGTAGTGTGCTCGTGGCGAATGTCCTGATAGTCCGTGCCGTATCTCAGTAGCAGTTGCTCGTAATCTCGCAAGAAAGCTGTTGAACCAATCAGCCGCTCGTTCCACAGCAGCACCAGCCAGCCTTGAGGTTTCAAAATGCGCGCAAACTCCCGTCGTGCACGCTCGCGATCGAACCAGTGAGCTGCCTGGGCTGCGGTGACAAAGTCCAGGCTCTGATCGGCCAGAGTAGTTGCCTCGGCGGTTCCCTTCACGCTGGAAAACCTCGGAAACCCCGCCAGCAGGCGGTCGCCCGCCGCTCGCATCTCGGCATTGGGCTCGACGCCGAAAACCCGATTGCCATTTTCCAGCAGCATGCGAGTCCAAAGGCCGGTGCCGAAAGCAATGTCCGCAACAACATGGCTCGGCGCCAGGCCACACTCGCTCTTCAAAGTTTGCAACGCCCGCGAGGGATATCCCGGCCGATAGCGCACGTAGTTTTCTACGCGATCCGAAAAGCGGCTGGTAGCATTGGAAGCGGGCATAAGACTACAAGCGAAAAAGTTTCCATTTTATTTTAATTGCAGGGCGCGCCTTTCTGCCCGCCTTTGCAGCGGAAAAATTGCAGGCGACAATGGGAGACAAGGAAGCGATCTCTCCGACAGTAAATACGTTACCATTCCAACTGGTTATGAAAATCTCCATCGCATGAGAATTGTCATCAAAGTCGGCACCAGCCTGATCGCTCCTGGCGGTCAGATCGACGCGAACTTGCTGCGCTCCATGGTGGATCAGTTCGATCTCAACCAGAATGAGTATTTGATCGTCACCTCAGGAGCAATTGCGGCCGGCATGTCTGGATTGGGCCTGCGCAAGCGACCCAGCGACGTGCCAGGCATGCAGGCCTGCGCCGCGGTTGGGCAGAGCAAGCTGATGCACACTTACGAGCGCCTGTTTTTCGGAAAAAAAGTGGTGGCGCAGCTCTTGCTTTCGAGCGACGACTTCACTTCGCCCCTTCGCTATCGCAATTTGCAGAACGCACTAATGGAATTGCTTGCATTAGGCGTGGTCCCCATCGTCAATGAAAATGACAGTGTCTCCGTGCGCGAACTGGTTGGCGCTTTCGGTGACAACGACGAATTGAGTTCATTGCTCGCCACCGCAGTGCAGGCCGACTGGCTTCTTCTGTTGACCGACGTAGACGGATTTTACATGCCCCGGGCCGGGAAGGACTCACAGACGAAGCCACGTCTCATGCGGGTTGTGCGCAACCTTACTCCGGCGTTGGAAGCGCAGTGTAGCGGCAAGAGCGCTCTCGGCCGCGGAGGCATGATTTCTAAGCTGCGCGCCGCAAAACTTGCGAGCGATGCCGGACTGCATGTGGCGATCGTCAATGGGCGCCATCCGCAAGCCATCACAATGGGGATGCAGCGCAAAATCGGAACCTATTTTCCGCCGCGACAGGGGACACGCTGATGGTTTCGATCACTGCCCCCGCCGCCTCCACCCAGCAAAAATTGCTGCGGGCACGCGCCGCCTCGACCCGGCTGGCCCTGCTCTCTACGGACGAGAAGAACGCGCTCCTGCTGGCGATTGCTGATGCGATTGAAGCTCAGACTCATGCAATTCTGGCTGCGAATCAGAGGGATCTGGAAAACTCTGGCCTGAAAGGCGCCATGCGCGACCGTCTATTGCTGACCACAGAGCGAATCCAAGAGATGGCGCAAGCGGTGCGCGACGTATCGGCTCTTGTCGATCCGGTTGGCGAGACTCTTGCCGAGTGGACCCGCCCGAACGGTCTGCGCATTCGCAAGGTGCGAGTGCCGCTCGGGGTGATCGGAATTATTTACGAGTCGCGCCCGAACGTTACCGTCGATACGGCCGTGCTCGCTTTAAAAACCGGCAACGCCATTGTTTTGCGTGGAGGAAAAGAGTCGGCTCGCAGCAATCAGCAACTGGTTGAAATTTTTCAAAATGTTGCCGGTATCCCTGACGGAGCAATCGAACTGCTCGATTCAAACACGCGCCATTCCGTGCTGGAACTCATCAAGGCGCGTGGATTCGTCGACGTGATCATTCCCCGCGGCGGCCCAGGCCTGATCGCTTACGTTACCGAAAATTCTTCCGTGCCCGTGATCGAGACCGGCGCCGGGAATTGCCACATCTTCGTCGATGAATCCGCCGATTTCGAAATGGCCGACCAGATTGTGATCAACGCCAAAACCCAACGTCCATCGGTGTGCAACGCCGCCGAGAAGTTACTGGTGCATGAAAGGATCGCGGCAGAATATATTCCACGAATCACGCAAAAGCTGATTGATGCTGGCGTGGAAGTTCGTGGCGACGGCAAAACTCGCAGTCTGGCTGCTGAGCTGAACATTGTGCCTGCCCAAGAGCAAGACTGGTTCGAAGAATACCTGCGGCTGTGTATCGCAGTTCGGGTGGTCGCGAGTGTGGATGAGGCGATCGCTCACATCAATCACTATTCCACGAAGCATTCAGATTCCATCGTGACGCGCCTCCCGGAGACCGCCCAAAAATTTTTGCGTGGAGTAGATTCCGCCGCCGTGTACTGGAATGCTTCCACCCGGTTTACTGACGGCGCAGAGTTCGGCTTTGGCGCTGAGATGGGCGTCAGCACACAGAAACTGCACTGTCGCGGCCCCTTCGCGCTGGCGGAACTTACTTCTTCGAAATATCTGATCGTCGGGACGGGGCAGGTGCGGTAGACGCCGAAGCCAACGGCGCCACCGTCTCGTGCTGATGTGATCTTCAATATTTCCCGTTCGTTTCATCTGAACTCTGATATCTGTTGTGATACCTTACGTACTTTCAGCGTGGGAGCCACATGAAACTCTTTTCGTCGGTACTCCTTTCAGCACTCGTTTTGTTTTCGTGTTTGTCGATCAACGCCAGCGGCCACACGCCGGTACCGGCCGATGCGTCCCAATCGATTTTCGGTTTTCGCGATGCCGCTGCAGAAAACGCAAGTGAGGCCCGTTTTCTTGCCGTGCCGGATCCAAAACTCGCCGAAGAGCACCTGCGCACACTGACCAAAGCCCCACACATGGCTGGCACGCCCGAAGACAAAGCCACGGCCGACTACGTGGCACAGAAGTTTCGCGACGCCGGGCTCGACACCGAGATCGTGGAATACAAAGTATGGATGAACTATCCCGCGGAGATCAACGTGGACATGACTGCGCCTGCGGGCGTCGAAATGCACGGGCCCACCCGCGAACACGTGGATGGTGATCCTTCTGACGACGATCCACGCGTAGTGATGCCCTTCAACGGCATGTCTGCCTCCGGAGATGCTGAGGCGGATGTGGTTTACGCCAACTACGGCACTCCGGAAGATTTCGAAAAGCTGAATAAATTGAAGATCGATGTGCGCGGCAAGATTGTGCTGGTGCGCTACGGCCAGAATTTTCGCGGTGTAAAAGCATTCATCGCGCAGGAGCACGGCGCGGCCGCCGTGATCATCTATTCAGATCCGTTCGACGACGGCTGGCGGCGCGGCGACAAGTATACCGAGGGTCCTTGGCGGCCGGATACGGGCGTGCAGCGCGGATCGGTGGGTTACATGTTCGAATTTCCCGGCGATCCGACAACCCCCGGAATCGCATCTGTTCCTTCCTTGCCCGACAACAAGCGTATTTCTCCCGCGCAATCCGCACAGATGCCGAAAATTATGGTTACGCCGCTTTCCTATCACGATGCGTGGCCCATCCTTCAACACCTCGGCGGTCCCGACTCGCCGCGCGAGTGGCAGGGTTCATTGCCTTTCACCTACCACGTTGGGCCCGGACCCGCGCGAGTGAAAATGCACCTCAAGCAGGATTATCAGTTCCGAACTCTATGGGATGTGATTGGTCGCGTGCGCGGCAGTGAATCGCCGGATGAATGGGTGGTTGCGGGCAACCATCGCGATGCATGGGTTTACGGCGCCGTCGACCCGAACAGTGGAACCGCAGCGATGCTTGAAACCGTGCATGGCGTCGGCGAGTTGTTGAAATCAGGCTGGAAGCCGAAGCGTACGATGATTTTTGCCAGTTGGGACGGCGAAGAGGAAGGCTTGATGGGTTCCACGGAATGGGCCGAGCAGCACGAATCCGAACTGGCCAATGCCTCCGCCTATTTCAATATGGACGTGGGAGATTGCGGTCCGAAGTTTGGCGCGTCGGCGGTGCCCAGCCTGAAGCAGTTCGTGCGCGACGTGGCCAAATCCGTGAGCAGCCCCAAGGGTGGAACCGTTTACGACGCATGGCAGAAGGTTGACCAGTCCAGCGCTTCCACCCAGTCGTCGGCGGAAGCCATGGGGGACGCGCGCCGCAACCCGAACGCTTCGATTAAGACTGACGTTGCAGTCGGAGACCTAGGCAGCGGCTCCGATTACAGCGCATTTCAACAGCATCTCGGCGTGCCCTCGACCGATATCAGTTCTACGGGGCCTTATGGTGTGTACCACTCGACATTCGACGATTTTGCCTGGTTCAAGAAGTTTGGCGATCCAGATTTTGTTTATGAGCAGCAAATGGCGAGAGTCTTTGGGCTTGAGGCATTGCGCATGGCTGATGCTGACGTCCTGCCGTACGACTACGAAGAATATGGCAAAGAAGTTGAAGCCTACATTGACGCGGCAGAGAAGCGGGCGGAAGGGAAGCTGGGAGAACACGTTCTCGACTTCAGCGCTGTGACCGCGGCTGTCAGGCATTTTCAAGAGGCGGGAGCGAAGATTCTTTTGAAGCAGAAAAATCCGCCGCGAGATCCGGCGCGATTGAACCAGGCCTTGCGTGGGGCGGAGCGGGCTCTTCTGGTACAGGAGGGATTGCCGCATCGTCCCTGGTATCGCCACGCGATTTATGCTCCGGGCGAATATACGGGCTATGCTGCGGTCGTGATTCCGGGCGTGAATGAGGCTCTCGACAAAAGCGATGCGGAACGGGCGCGGCAACAGTTGTCGGTTCTTGCTGCGGCGCTCGAGCGCGCGGCCAAAGCCCTGGAGAGTTACCGCCAGAGGATGAACCACTAGAGGATGAATCACGCACACGCTCTCGGCCAATTTCTGCGCACGCTGCCTCACTCGGCGGCCGCAACGTTTCTCGCGCTATTTCCCATTGTCGATCCCTTCGGCGGCGTTCCCATCTTCTTCACCATGACTTCTTCCTGGACGCCCAAGGATCGCCAGTTTACTGCCCTGAAAACTGGAATATGGGTATTCGTCATTCTGGTCACGTTTTTATTTTTTGGCCGTTTCGTATTGCATTTTTTCGGCATCTCGCTGCCCGTGTTGAAGATTGCCGGCGGGTTGATCGTCGCCAACACCGCCTGGGGCATGGTGACCTCGCATGCGCGCATCACCCCTGAAGAGAGTCACGAGGCGAAGGACAAGGAGGATATTTCTCTGACCCCGCTGGCCATGCCCTTGATGTCCGGTCCGGGGGCCATCGGCGTGGTCATGGCGTTGGCGGCGCACGTGGATACAGCCGCTTCGTACTTGGGAATGGTCATTGGCATCGCCGCGGTTGCGCTCACGGTTTTTCTGTTCTTCTATCTTGGCGGGCCGCTGGTGCGGCGCCTGGGACCGAGCGCGGTTGGAGCCATCAACAAGATCTTCGGCTTCCTGATTCTTGCCATCGCAGTTCAACTGGTGTGGGATGGCGTGGCCGACTTCCACAGCTAGTTGCTGCCAGCTGTTGTGAATATCTCCCGCTGGAGCCCACGCTATTTCTCTTTATTTTTAATTCTTATTTCTCTTTGACTTTCTCCGCCAACTCGCGAAACTCCTTAGCTTGTTTGTGGCTCGCCTTTATTTGTAGCTGTGCGAGTTCTCGAGATTTCGGAATCGTCAGGTGTGGAACCAAGCCCTCCAATTCCGTCGCGGCCTCGCGTGCGCGCTCGGCCTCTTTCAACATTAGATGTTCAAATTTCCGGATTGCCTCTTGATGATCCATAAACCCTCGTCTTGTGATGCGTCCAACTAGTCGGCTACTTCAGCGATACTAGCCTCTCCACCAGCTCCGAGTAATCCTTCTTCTCAATCCCGTGCACCTGCCTGTTGTACTCGTCGACCTTCGACGAATAGTTCATTGAGCAGAATTTGGGGCCGCACATAGAGCAGAAGGCTGCCTCTTTGTAGAAGTCGTCGGGCAGGGTTTCGTCGTGCATGCTGCGGGCGGTTTCGGGATCAAGGGAAAGCGCGAACTGTTTTTCCCAGTCGAATTTGTAGCGGGCATAGCTCAACGCGTCGTCGCGGTCGCGCGCGCCGGGGCGCTGGCGGGCGATGTCGGCGGCGTGGGCGGAAATCTTATAGGCGATGATGCCGTCTTTGACGTCTTTCTCGTTCGGCAAACCTAAATGTTCTTTTGGCGTGACGTAGCACAGCATGGCCGCGCCGTACCATCCGATCATGGCCGCGCCGATGGCCGAGGTGATGTGGTCGTAGCCGGGGGCGATGTCGGTGACCAGCGGGCCCAGCGTGTAGAACGGAGCTTCGTAGCAGAGCTCGACTTCTTTTTCGACCTGCTCCTTGATCTTGTCCATGGAGACGTGGCCGGGGCCTTCGATCATCACCTGCACGTCGTGCTCCCAGGCGATTTTGGTGAGCTCGCCCAGAGTCTTCAGTTCGGCAAATTGCGCTTCGTCGCTGGCGTCGGCGACGCAGCCGGGGCGCAGGCCATCGCCGAGCGAAAAGCTGACATCATACTTCTTGAAGATCTTAACGATATCTTCGAATCGGTCGTAGAGAAAATTCTGTTTGTGGTTGTAGGCCATCCACTGGGCAAGAATTGCGCCCCCGCGGCTTACGATGCCGGTGATGCGCTTCGAAATCAGCGGCAAGTATTGAATGAGCACACCGGCATGGATGGTCATGTAATCGACGCCTTGCGCGGCCTGCTCTTCAATCACTTCGAGCATGACTTCGGCATTCAAATCTTCAACCCGCTTCACCCGTGCAATGGCCTCATAAATTGGAACCGTGCCGATGGGAACCGGAGAATGCCGCAGGATAGCCTCGCGAATTTCGTGAATGTTGCCGCCCGTCGAGAGATCCATCACCGTGTCGGCGCCGTAGTGCACCGCGGTGTGCAGTTTTTTCAGCTCTTCTTTAATTTCTGAAGTGACCGCCGAGTTGCCGATATTGGCGTTGATCTTGCACAGTGAAGCCACGCCGATCGCCATGGGCTCGAGTTCGGGATGATTGATGTTGGCGGGAATAATCATGCGGCCGCGGGCGACTTCATCGCGCACCAGTTCTGGCGCGAGCTTTTCGCGGTGGGCAATGTATCCCATTTCTTCAGTGATCACGCCCCGGCGCGCGTAGTGCATCTGCGAGAAATTGCCGTCGGTATTTTCCTGCTTGCGCCGTGCCAGCCACTCTGCGCGCGGCTTGGGAACATAGGAGCCGTTGTTGCGGTTAGTAGAAGTCATAGAAGAGCCAGCTTTCGTTGAAGAAGTCTATAGGCACCGATTATACCCGCACGCGCGCGAGCGATGTATGCGGCGGGACGCTCCAGCCCTTGCCCATCCCGAGTGCCGAGCTTAAAATCATCGGTTCTTAGAGGAGAGATTTGCCTATGCGAGTGTTCCGCCTCTTGCCGGCTCTGTTGCTTTTCATAACTCCGGGCATTTTTGCGCAAACGTCTTCGCCGGCCGCTCCGGGTCCCAGTTTCAGCATCGACAACATCGACAAAACGATCGATCCTTGCGTGGATTTTTATCAATACGCCTGCGGCAATTGGATCAAGCATTCTGAGATCCCCGCTGATCAATCGACCTGGGGCAGCTTCTCGGAACTGCACGATCGCAATCTCGACATTGAACACGAGATTCTGGAAAAAGATGCCGCCGGCGGCCCCAGCCGGAACCCGATCGACCAGAAAATTGGCGATCTCTACGCTTCCTGCATGGACGAGAAAGCGGCGGACACAAAAGCTATGGAGCCGGTAAAGAAAGAGTTGGATGCCGTGGCATCGGCGCAGGACAAGGGCGCGCTCATCGACGAACTCGCACGCCTGGACCTGGTGGGAGACGGTTCATTGTTTAACTTTTACCCTGCACCCGATCTGCACAACGCGGACCAGGTGATTGCCAACGTTGATCAGGGCGGACTTTCCCTGCCCGACCGGGACTACTACATCAAGGAAGATGCCTCTAAGGCGGCGATGCGGCAACACTTGGTGGAATATGCCACTCAGCTGTTTACTTTGGCCGGCCAAACGCCGCAGCAGGCGGCCCATTCGGCGCAAACGGTTTTGTCGATCGAGACTCTGCTGGCCGTCTACTCCATGGATCGCACCAGGCGCCGCGATCCGAAAAATCGGGACCACAAGATGAGCCGCGACCAGGCAATCGCCCTGGGCCCCGATTTCTATTTGAATCGATATTTTGCCTCAATCGGAGCGCCCGATTTTTCACAACTCAACGTGACGAATCCTGATTTCTTCAGGGAGGCGAACGGCGTGCTGGAGGCCGAACCTCTCGACTCGCTGAAAACTTACGTGAGCTGGCACGTACTGAGCTCGGCGGCTCCTTGGCTTTCACAGCCCTTTGTCGATGCTAATTTTAAGTTCCAGCAGAATCTTACCGGGCAGAAGGAAATTCAGGCACGCTGGAAGCGCTGCGTCAATCTCACTGACCGCGAACTGGGCGAAGCGCTGGGCCAGAGATATGTCGACGCAACCTTCGGGCCGGAGGGCAAACAGCGCATGCTCAAGATGGTGGACGCGCTCGAGCAATCTCTCGCGGAGGACATCCACGATCTCTCATGGATGAGCGACGAAACCAAGAAGCAGGCCAAGGTGAAGCTGGATGCGATTCGAAACAAAATTGGATATCCCGATGTCTATCGCGACTACAGTTCGGTCGAGATCAAGCCCCATGATTTGCTGGCAACATCGCGCGCGCCAACACTTTCGAGTCGAAACGCGAGATCGCCAAGATCGACAAGCCGCTTGATCGGAGGGAGTGGGGCATGACTCCGCCAACCGTGAACGCTTACTACAGCGGATCATTCAATGAGATTGTGTTTCCGGCGGGAATTCTGCAGCCGCCGTTTTTCGATAAATCGATGGACGATGCCGTGAACTTCGGCGGTGTCGGCCTGGTGATTGGCCACGAACTGACGCATGGCTTCGACGACCAGGGACGCAAGTTCGATCCGCGAGGCAATCTTCATGACTGGTGGACCGAGCAGGACGCCAAGGAATTTGAGAAGCGCGCGAGTTGCGTGGCGGATGAATATTCCAACTTCGTCGCGGTGGATGATTTGAAGATCAATGGCAGGCTCACACTGGGCGAGAATACCGCCGACAATGGCGGGGCACGCATCGCCCTGATGGCGCTCGAACATATGATCGCCGACGACAAGACCGGGAAAGAAGGCCAAAAGATCGACGGCTACACGCCCGAGCAGCGCTTCTTTCTGGGATTCGGCCGGGTGTGGTGCGAAAAGCGGAGGCCTGAGACCGCCCGCACCAGAGTCTTAACCGATCCGCACTCGCCGGGAAGATATCGGGTGAACGGTGTTGTGCAGAACATGCCCGAGTTCCAAAAAGCATGGGGATGCAAAGCGGGACAGCCTATGGTAGCGGAGAATGCGTGCCACGTCTGGTGAGAGTTCCGCAAATTGAAAATTAAATGGAAATTGAGTGAGAGCGGAATCAGACCGGCTGATTCCACGATTACCAATGCTGCCATAGCCAAGCGGAAAATTCGGAGATTCGAAAGCCCCCGGAGCCTTAGTGTTTGCTCGCCGCCTGAAAGCCCTTGCGGCGTTGTTCGCTGTAGCGGTGCAGCGCGTCGAGAATGATGGGATAGGCTTCTTTGGCGGGCAGTATATCGTCGACCTCGACCGCTTTGCCTTCGAGCAGTTTGTAATCCTGAAAGAATCGCCGCAACATCAGCATGCGGTGCGGGGGCATTTCCGCAGCTTCAGAGTAGGAATTGAACTCCGGGTCTTCGGTGGCGATCGCGATGATCTTGTGGTCTTTCTTGCCGGAGTCGATCATGGTCATGAGACCGATGGTGCGGGCGTGAATGATGGTGAGCGGCACCACAGTCTCCTGGCAGAGCACGAGTACATCGAGTGGGTCGTCATCTTCCGCCAGGGTCTGCGGGATGAAACCGTAGTTCGCGGGATAATAAACCGCAGAATAGAGAATACGATCCAGCTTGATCAAGCCGCTCGCTTTGTCCAGTTCGTATTTCACGCTCGATCCGAAGGGGATCTCGACCACGCAATCAAATTCCTGCGGGAGCTTGTCGCCCGGAGTTACGTCGTGCCAGGGATGAATCATAAGGAGTACCTAAATTACGTAATATCGATCCACCCTCATTCTATCGGACTACGTATTCCGTTCGATCTCGACGGGCAAAATCTTGTTTGCGCCGGGCCGGCTGGTGGTATCATTCGCTCATAAAGAAGGGGTCTGTATGCGGCTAACCCGCCTTTTCACCATCGTGGTGATGGTTTTGTTGTGCGCCGGCATGGCTTTGGCGCAAGCGGCGCCTAAATCGCGGGTGCTTATATCTCGACCGGCTGAATGGCAAGGAGTATCGGACGCGACTTGCTTTTCGATCCGCAGCTACCTCGTTGTAAGAGACAGTCCGGACTCCGACACCACCCATCGCGACGGCTCTACCACCTGCGTGCCCACGGCCCGATTTCGCATGTACAGCACGGTAGTTCAGGAGCGCGTGCAAGACCAGCGAGTAAAAAATGGAAGTGAGATCCTTCGGAACCTTGATTTGCAGCCCGAGCCGAAGTAGTGTCTATCTGAGTGTTTGATTTATGTCCAGCCAGGGAAAAACTTATCTCAAGTTCGGTGCGGCCACCGGTGTGATCTTGGTGCTGCTAGGTTATCTCGCCTATACCGGAGTTCAGGACAGCAAGAGCTACTACGTTACCATCGGCGAATTGCACAAGATGGGCGACAGTGCCTACTCCAAGCGATTGCGCGTAGCCGGCAATGTTCAGCCGGGTTCGATCAAGCGAACTGGAACCCACGTGCGGTTTGTTTTGGTGGAGCAGGACCAATTGCTCTCGGTGGATTACACCGGAACCGAAGCTCCTCCCGATACGTTTAAGGACGATTCGCAAGCCCTCGCTGACGGCAGTTTTGGACACGATGGCGTTTTCCATGCCAAGGGATTGCAGGCGAAATGCGCATCGAAATATGCGCCCAAGCAACCTGGAAACCAGATGCAAGCCGCTCCGGTCAAAACCGTGACGCAGGTGCAACCCAGCCCCGCTGGCATGGCCAACTAGACATTCGTTTTTAGCACCGCAATTCTGCGCTGCGCTCCCGCACCAGGTGCATGGAGTTCCGTTCTCCAGTAAACTCATCGCCGGAGTGCTCTTGCTCACAACCGTCCCACGCCCGTGACCCCATCCGCGCCCATTATTACGGTCAGCAACCTGATCAAGCAGTTTGGCCGCTTTGCCGCGCTGCGCGGAGTGGAGGCCCAATTTGATGCGGGCCAGTTTCACGTCATTCTGGGGGATAACGGAGCAGGAAAAACCACTCTGCTGCGCGCCCTGGCGGGATTGGCCCAACCCACTCGCGGTGTGATTTCTGTTCTAGGCAAAACTCCGCAGGAGGCTTGTCGTGAGATCGGCTATATGGCTCATCCTTCCTTACTTTATGACGAGATGAGCGGCATGGAGAACCTGCGCTACTTCGCGCGCCTCTACGGCATCGCCGGCGACCGGCGCTGTGAAGAGGTGATTCGCTCGGTGGGGCTTGATCCAGATTTGTCCCGGGCAGTCGGGCAATATTCCCAGGGCATGCGGCAGCGTATGTCGCTGGCGCGGGCGCTTCTGCACGATCCGAAGATTCTGTTGCTGGATGAACCATTTTCCAACGTGGATGTGCACTCGGCGCGGGAGATGACCGCTTTGCTCAAGAGCATGCGCGACGCCGGCAAAACTGTTTTTGTGGTCACCCACCAGGCCGCTCTGCTCGAAGGTGTAGCCGACGAATTTGTGTGGATGCAGGCGGGACAGATCGTCGACCGCACGCCCCGACTTGCAGCCCACCCACCAGCGGGGGAACTGTGACATCGTTACCCGTGAGTTCGTTCTGGTCGATTACCCTGGCCACGCTGGCCAAGGATATCCGCCTGGAGTGGCGCTCCAAGGATGCCCTCAACGCCATGCTTTTTTTCTCCTTGCTGGTGGTCGTAATCTTCGTTTTTTCCTTTGATCCTCTGGCCGAAGAATCGCGACATATTGTCGGTGGTTTGGTTTGGGTGGCGTTTCTGTTTGCCGCGGTGGTTGCCCTCAATCAGACCTGGGCCAGGGAACTGCGTAACCAGGTGCTCGATGCCTACCGTGTCTCCCCAGCTCCGGCTAACTCGCTCTTTTTGGCTAAAGTGCTGGGCAACTTCATTCTGGTCAGCTTGCTGGAAGCGCTGATGGCGCCTCTGTTCGTGATTTTCTACAACTTGCGGGTTCTCGGTCCGGCATGGCAACTGCTTCCCGTGGCGCTGCTGGGAACCTGGGCGCTGGTGGTCAACGGAACCTTTTTCGCGGCGATGTCCCTGCGAACCCGCAGCCGCGAGCTGATGCTTCCCCTGCTCTTGTTTCCGATTTCGATTCCAGCCGTCCTCGGCATGGTCGCAGCCACCACTGCCATTCTCACCGGTGACGATCCTGCTCACTTTTACATCATATTGCTTCTCACCTACGATGTGGTGTTTACTACTGCGTGTATCGCTTTGTTTGAAACCGTTTTGCAAGCCGAATGAAAAAGGCTTTTCCCATCCTGGCGGTTCTGACGGCGCTTTTCCTTGCCTACGCGCTGTATCAGGCTCTGGTGGTCGCTCCGACCGATGCTCTGCAGGGCGACGTTTACCGCATTATCTACTACCATGTCCCGTCGGCGTGGACCGCCTTTCTGCTGTTCTTCATCAATTTCGTCGCCTCGGTGCAATACCTGGCGAGCGCCAAGTCTTCTACAAAACGCGCAGCAAATTGGATTGTGATCGCCATTGCAGTTCTCGGCGCCGTTTTGCCTTTCATCCCCCAGGTGGGACGGCAATTTCCAGCGGGCTTGTATCCCAGTTCGGTGGCGACTACGGTTTTGATCATTGCCGCACTTTATTTTCTCGTCGGAAAATATTTTCCGGGCCAGAAGCTTGACGTGCTGGCCGTCACCACCGCCGAAGTAGGCGTAGTGTTCTGCACCATTGTTCTGATTACCGGACCCATCTGGGCGCGGCCGGTGTGGGGCATCTGGTGGGCGCCGGGAGACATACGCCTGACCTCGACGCTGGTGTTGTGGCTGATTTATGTAAGCTATCTGGTCTTGCGGCGCTTCTCCGATAGCGCCCAGACCCAGAAGTTGGCCGCGGTACTCGCGGTTTTTGGAGCGCTCGATGTTCCGCTGGTCTACTTTTCGATCTGGTTCTTCCGCACGCAGCATCCGCAACCGGTGATCGGCGGAGGCGGATCGATGGACCCGCGCATGCTGCACGTGCTGCTGATGAGTTGGATGGCGTTTTTGTGTTTCGCATTTCTGGTTTGCTGGTCGCGCTACCGTCTGGAAATTTTGCGCCGCGAGGTTGAAGAAGCCGAGGCAATGGAATCATTAGCCGAAGCGGGCGGACCTGCCTCGCCGGTTTCCAAAACCTCAATTCCGTTGGGGGGAGCGCAGCGATGAATTCCATAAAATTTCTGTATGCCGCCTACATCGCCACCTGGGTGATTCACGGGCTCTATCTGGGCAGCCTGTTTCGCCGCTACGGATCTCTGCGCCGGCGGATCAAGGCTCTTGGAAAATTTTGGAAGTAGGCAGTGCCTCGGCTTTAATTCAGGGAAGCCTAGAGCCTCTGCCGTCGAAGCCAAGCCGAAACGCCAAAGGCCAGGTTTTCAGTTCAGCTCTGTCCATTCCCGTTGCATCGCGCTGACGAAATCCGTGTTCCCCGGGGAACGCAGAAATTCGTAGTCTTCGATCATGGCCGCGGTGCCAATGCGCAACGATGGAAGGGGTGACTCGACTCGGACTACCCGCGCGCTGAAGCGTACGCGAACCGCTTCGGTTAACGTGATGTGCGGTGGAAAGGTGAGGGTGACCTCAAATCGCGTTCCGGCAGGCAAGCTGCGGTCGAGATAAAAAAAAACTCCGCGCGCGCTCACATTCTGAGTTTCGGTGTGGAGTTCCTTTTCCTGATCGATGCGAACCACCGCGGGAAGGCGCATATCGAAGCGCCGCATCGTCCGCCGTTCCTGAGAGTTGGAGTGCATCCGTCCCGATTTCTGAAAAGGTTTCTTCTTAACCGATACCGGCGTTCTTGAAAGCAAGACCGGTAAAGGGCTGTACGGATCGACTCAGGCTGGGCAAGACCAACGTTCCGCGCCCGCAGAACGTTGACAATCTCCAATGTATAGAATTGCCGGCGCTTTGCAAGTGCAAAAAAGCTCTAGGGGCCATCAGCGAAATGCTCACCCGGTTCGCGTTAGGCTCATGCGCCACCAGGAACTTAACGGTTGCAATCCGGTTCATCCACTTTCGTGCCATGGCGCGGCATCTTTCCTCATCCTCCGACGCATCTGACAAGTGCTGGAGGCGGGCACGAAAGGGATGCTCGCTTGACTTGGCTATCCGTCAGATGTTTAAGTAGTTGTTATTTTCCGCGAGCTCCTAGATGACACGTCAGCTGCGGGCGGTTTCGCCGGCGCCGGGCAAATACTGACCTGCGCGCCGTTTCAATTCTCCAAACGATCGGTGTGAACCGGAGGAAATAGGAATGGGAAATGGCCGTTGGGCGGGGATAAGTTCGAGTCTGAATCGTATTCGCGGCTTTGGGGCGGTTCTTGTGTTGTTCCTGGCTGGCTCCGTGCTGCTCGGACTAAGTTCCCGTCGCCACATCCAACAGTCTCTGGATGAGCTTCCACCGTCCCCCATCCTCAGTGCTTCCCTATCTTCGTTCCACTCCAAGCCGGACGCGCGAGCCGTTCTGGGGCAGTTGCCGCTGGTTTTCGAACCCAACCAGGGCCAAGCCGGTGCTGGAGTGAAATTCCTGGCGCGTGGTGCGGGGTACAGCCTTTTGCTGGACGCAACCGATGCGATGCTGGCAGTGCAGGCCGCGCCCGCGGGGCGAGGCGGTCCCCGGCAGCAGTTCGTGCGCATGAAGTTGGTAGGCGCCAACCCGGCGGCGAACATTGCCGGAACCAACCCACTCCATGGCAAAAGCAATTACTTCATCGGCAACGACCCCAAGCGATGGCATAGCGGTATTCCTCAGTTCGGCGGGGTTCGCTACGAAAGTGTTTACCCCGGAATCGATCTTGTCTTCTATGGAAATCAGGGACACCTGGAGTATGACTTCCGCGTTGCCCCGGGCGCCGACCCGTCGCAAGCCGAACTGCAGTTTGATGGGGCAAGCCGGCTGGAAATGAGCGGTGGTGATCTGCTGGTTGCGGGCAAAGGCGCACCCCAAGCCGCCATCCGTTT
The DNA here is from genome assembly GCA_963756015.1 of uncultured Acidobacteriota bacterium. Taxonomy (GTDB): domain Bacteria; phylum Acidobacteriota; class Terriglobia; order Terriglobales; family Acidobacteriaceae; genus Sulfotelmatobacter. The sequence goes on along the minus strand of CAVWMB010000006.1, from coordinate 1,935,796 downwards.
GCACGCGCCGCAGATTTACCAGCGCGCCGGAGATCGCCGCCAGCCCATCGACGGGCGCTTTGTTCTCCGCTCCGACAATCGCGTGAGCTTCGAGGTAGGGCCGTATGATCGCGCGCGCGAGCTGATCATCGATCCTTCGCTGCAGTTCTCCTCATACTTCGGCGGCAGCGGCGCTGAGACCTCGCCCTCGGTCGCGGTTAACGGAGACGGCTTTATCTATATCGCCGGCTCTACCACGTCAGTTCCCAGCACCTTTCCGTTGAACGGAACGACTCCGACCGAGCTTTCTACCGCCACCAACATCTTCGTCGCCAAGATTTCTCCCTCGCAACCGCCGGCCATTCTTTACGCCACATTCCTGGGCGGTAACGGCACCGACACCAACGTGGGCTTGGGCGTGGATGGCGGCGGCAACACCTACATTGCTGGCAATACCACTTCGACGAACTTTCCCACCACCAGTCTGGCTTACGAAACCAAGCCGAGTGCCAAGGGTGCGCAATGCGCGTCCCCTGCCCCTGCGTGCCAGTCTTTATTCGTCAGCGTGCTCAGCGCGCCGGTGGGTACGTCCCAAGCTCAAGCCCTGACTTATTCGTCGTATCTTTCAGGAAATGGCAACGACGAAGCCACTGGGATGACGATCGATACCCAGCAGGACGTCTTCATTACCGGGTCAACCACCTCCAACAACCCGCCGGCGAATGGCGTGGCTTTTCCAGCGACGCTGTTGCCCGTGCCTTTTCAAAGCACGTCGCTTTCGAGCGTGCAATTTTTTGCCACCAAGGTGAATACCAGGGTTCCCGGCGTGGGCGGCGTCGCCTATTCCACATACTTCGGAGGCGACACACCAGCGGGTGCGGTCGCCGATGGCGGCGGCATCGCGGTCGATACCGCCGGGAATATGTACTTTACCGGCACCACGAATTTCTACAACAGCGGATCCGGGATCTACGGGAACAGTGGATCGTCGGGAGACTTTCCCATTCTTAACGCCTATCAGCCGTGCCTGGACACGATTCCGCCGGTCATTCTTTCCAATCCCAATGCCTGCAGCCCTCCAACCGCTACGCCCTATCCCACCGATGCCTTTGTCGCCAAGATCAACCCCTTGGCACAGGCCGGTGCCCAGCTACTTTTTTCGAGCTACCTTGGCGGTACGGTTTCCGATTCGAGTTCTGCAATCACGGTCGATTCCGGCGCCACCAATATTTACCTGACGGGCACGACCAATTCTCCCGATTTCCTCTTTCCTACCGGCACTCTAGCCTTCCAGTTGTGCCTGGATACTCCCCCGGTTGTACCGCCGGCTCCTCCGCCGTGCACCGTAACCTCCACCCCGGCTGCCCCGGCTGCTTTCGATGCCTATGTGGCGCGGATGAGCAACCCATCGACGAGCACCACCGGAACCCCAAATTTTGTGGCTCTTACCTATTTTTCGTATCTGGGCGGAAGTGGGAATGACAGCGGGGCGGCGATTGCTGTGGACACGGCTAGTGACGCGTTAATCACCGGTACAACCAATTCCACAAACTTCCCGGTTACAGTTGGAGCCATCCAAAGCACGCTCAATGGCACTCAGAACGCCTTCTTTGCCCATATCAACACCACCACGGTCACCAACGTCAACCAGGTTGGTTCGTTTGCCACATATTTTGGCGGCAATGGTATCGACCACGGTACCAGCATTGCGGTCGATCCCAGCCTGAATACTTATTTCGCGGGCGATACCACGTCCACGAACTTGCAGGTCGATGATCCGCTGCCCGGGGCGGGAGGCAGCACTCTGAACGGAAGCAGCGACGCGTTCGTGGTTAAGCTCGGAACCGCCACTGATTTGTGTATCATCTGCGTGGCTCCAGTCATTTCTCCGACCGGAACCGTGAGCGCCGGCAACCAGGTCACGATCACCTATACCTTGGCCAATGAAGGGCCGGACGTGGCCACGGGCATCAACGTGACCGGGTTGGTTCCGACCGGAGTCAGCTTCGATAGCGCGAGCGTTGGTTCAGGCACTTGTAGCACGCCGACTGGAACCTCGGTGGTCTGCCAGATTCCGACGCTGCAGGCGGGTTCTACTTCCATCGTTACATTCGTGGTCACTCCGAACAGCCCAGGCAGTTATCAGGCGACGGCGAGCGTCTCCAACAGCAACAATACGAACAGCAACACTTTCGCCACCGCCTCGTTCGTGGCTGCCGGCTTTTCGGTTGCGATTGCCCCTTCCTCTCAAACCATTCCGGCAGGCCAGGTCGGGCAGTACAGTGTGCAGGTTTCGCCCACACAAGGCGTCTTCGGAGCCAACGTGTCGCTCGCTTGCAGCGCGCTTCCCACGGGAGCAAGCTGCAACTTCACCACCAGCACGATTACGCTGAACGGCGGTGCGGGTAGCGCTTCGAGCATCCTGAATCTATCGACGACGGCGCAACCCGTGGCTACGGCTTCAGTGACGAGGCGCGGCCCGTTTTACGCCTTCTGGTTGATGGTTCCAGGAATGGCTCTTTTAGGATGGGGCGCCGGTGGCAAACGCCGGCGGGGTCGACTCTGGGGCCTGATCGCGCTGTCGCTATTCTTCGCCCTGGTTCTGCTGCAGCCTGCCTGTCATAGCGGCACCACGCAGCCTACGGTGAGCGGTACGCCTTCGGGAACGTATTCCCTTACCGTAACGGCGACGTCGGGCTCTCTGACGCTGACGGCGCCCTTCAATCTCACCGTCATCCCGTAAACAATTCGGGCGGAGTGCGGCCAGAAGATTCGTGGGGCAATGCCGCCAGGCTGTTCTAGTGCTCTAGGCGCCGGCGGAGAGTTTGTGATGGCTTTTGGATTCGGCGATGCCGTATTGCCGAATTTTGTAGAGCAGGGCTTTGTAGCTGATCTGTAGAAGCGCGGCGGCCTGTTTCCGATTCCAGTTGGTCTGGTCGAGAGCTTGCCGAATAGCTTCTCCTTCGGCTTCATCCTTGGCCGAGCGTGCCAGCGATTTCAATCCGCCCCCGGATTCTGTGTTCTTGCTTAAGCCGTCTGCGCGGGCGGCGCCACCATTGCCATCGTAGCGCGGCTGCAGCTCGGCAGCCGCCAGATGCTCATCTCCCAGAATCAGATAGCGCTTCAGGAAGTTATTAAGTTCACGCAGGTTGCCCGGCCAACTATGCGCCTGGCAGGCCTCCAGTAGTTGTGGAGAGAGCGGAAGCTGCGGCCGCGCATAGCGTTCGGCCATGCGTGTCATGAAATGTTTCAGTAGAATCGGAATTTCTTCCTTCCGCTCGCGCAGCGCGGGCAACTGCAGGGTGAAGGCGTTGAGCCGGTAATACAGATCTTCGCGCAGCCGCTTGGCGGCCAGCGCTTGCGGGATGTCAATGTTGGTGGCAGCCAGAATGCGAACATCCACCTTGATGACGGAGCGGCTGCCCAGCCGCGAGAAATGCTGGTCTTGCAAAACGTGGAGCAATTTCGCCTGCAGCGCCGGCGGCATCTCGCCGATCTCGTCGAGCAGGATGGTGCCTTTGTTGCACAGTTCGAATTTGCCGGGTTTGGCGTGGGTGGCCCCGGTAAACGCGCCCGGCTCATAGCCGAACAGTTCGCTTTCCAGCAAGTCGGCGGGAACCGCGGCGCAGTTCACTTTAAGAAAGGTGCGATGGGCGCGCGGCGAAAGCTTGTGAATCAACCGGGCCAGCACTTCTTTTCCCGTGCCGCTCTCACCCAGCAGCAGCACCGGTATATCCACATTCGCAACCAGCGCGGCTTGGGAGCGGATCTTTCGCATGGCCGGGCTGGCAGCGATGAAGAACGTATCTTCCCCCACCTCCTCGGCTTCTCCTCCAACCGGCGTCTTGCCCTGACCCAGACACTGGTCGATTACCGTGTCCAGCTCGGCTTTTTGAAAAGGTTTGGTCAGGTAGTCCTGCGCCCCCAGGCGCATGGCTTGCACAACCTTCTTGGTATCGTTTACGCAAGAAAGCATTACCACTTTTACTCCCGGCCGTTTCTGGCGAAGTTGCTCGAGCGTTTCCAGCCCATCAATACCCGGCATCAGCACATCCAGCAGCACCAGATCGGGTTCCATCCCCTTGTCCACGCGCTGTAGCGCCTCTTCACCTGTGGACGCAGTCTCCACTTTGTAGTCGTCGACCTCCAGCAGCGTTTTGATATATCGCAGCATGGCCGGCTCATCATCCACCAGAAGAATCTTGGCATTCTCACTCATCGATTCTTTCCTTTACCGCCATTAGATGTCGCGGTGGGTTTAAAAGGAATCAGGAATGAAAATTTGCATCCTGCGCCGGAATCGCTCTCCACCCAGACTTTTCCTCCCATCGCCTGCACCAGCCGCCGCACAATCGACAGGCCGAGCCCCATGCCTTCCTGGTTCTCGTTGCCCGGCAGGCGAAAGAAATCGTCGAAGACCTCCTGGTGAAACTCCGCCGGAATTCCCGGCCCGGTATCCGATACGCTCACCTTCACCGAGTTGGGCTGAGAAGTATCCTGTCGCCGCCTCTCACCCGACGATGCCGGCTGTGCTGCAGCGCGGCGTTCCCACATGTACGGTTCGGCGTGCAACCAGACAGTTCCGCCCTGCGGCACGAACTTAAACGAATTCTCCAGCAGGTTGGAAATTACCCGCTCCAGCTTAGGACTATCCAGTGGAAAGACCGGGAGCTTGTCGTTCGCCAAAAAATAAAGCGCCAGTCCTTTTTCCTGAAAGCGCGTGGACCACAAACGGCACACATCAGAGAGACAGTCGTTGATATTGGCCGGCTCGAAGCGCATGGTGAGTCCGCCGGTTTCGAGCGCGCTGTAGGTGAGGAAATCCTGAATGAACTGTTGCAGCCGTTTGCCGCTGGACTGCATGTCGCTCAGCACGTCACGTTGGCGCGTATTCAGAGGGCCCAGTTTCTCGCTTTGCAGCAATTCAACGTAACCGTTCAAAATGGCGAGGGGTGTCTTCAAATCGTGAGCGGCGGAGCCCAGAGCGTTGGTCGTCCGCTGAAAGCGCTCCTGCAACTCGGAATAGGCTCGCGGCAACTCCGCCGCGGTCGGGATTCCCTCGCTGCTCACGGCAGGCGCCGGAATGCCCGTCTTTTCCTCTCCCGGCTCGGAAACACACACATTCTTTTGCACGGTAGCCATAGTGGGGAGCGGCGGTCCAATACGGGGGGACGCACTCGACTGGTTAAGGAAGAATGCTTTAACCTCATCGTATGATGGGCCACTTTTCGTGTCAACGAAAAATGCAATCTGATTACCCAAGTGTGGCAAAAGGTTGCACTTATCGGGGGGTTGGCGGGAGCCAGGGACCGCCTTCCGCAGGCAGAGGCAGTCTAAGGCCTAAGTGGCCAAAAAGCAGCTGTCTAATGGTTTTAAGACTCCGATTTCCGGGTATTGAACCTGTTTTCATCGGTTTCTTGTCGTTTGGCTATGGGATTTACCCGGCGGTTCCGGTTTTGGCCCCTCGGATGCAAGAAATTTAGCCTCAAGGCGACGAAAGAGGTGTGGGTGAACGATGAAACTCCAACGGGAGAGCGGCGGCGGTGGCCGCGTTTGCCTTTGGCCATACCGGTTTTTGTAAGAAGTCGGGCCGACGGCGATAAGGAATTGTTGGAATTTGCGACCGCCCTCAACGTTTGCGCCGGAGGGATGTTGGTAGCAGTTCGCCACTCAATCCCTTTCTCCGCGCAAGTTTCGCTCGAAATCCCCAGTGCGCCCCTGGCCGCTATGACCACCCTGCCTCACGTTGCCCGGACTCTTCGCGCCCGGGTCTTGCGCATGCAGCACGGGGAAGGCTACAACCTGATTGCGCTCAAGTTCTCCCGGCCGCTCCTCAACTCCCACTCGCCAACCAAGGCGCGGCGACGGAAACTCACTTCTCCGGTGTGAAAATGTTTTCCCATGCCCGTCAGACAGGTTCACCCCGATCAGAACCCTTTTCGCCACTAGCCGTTAAGACTGCAAACCTTTAGTAAGTTGCTTTCCCTCAATGAGATAGGATAGCCTCGTCGAATAACCGTATCCGCTGCAGTTGCATTTGGTTCTCCGGGTGCACATCAGAGGTCAAGCCCGCGCTGCGGAAAGCGGGACCATTTATGAGTACCTCCATTCCAGTCAGTGCTTTGATTCAACCCCTCGGCGAGATGCCACCCGATGCCGTCGTTTTTGGGGCCTCGGACGCCATGCGGTCCCTGCGCGAACGGCTCACAAAAATTGCCGGCGCCAACGTTCCGGTGTTGATCCATGGCGAGAGTGGCACGGGCAAAGACATTATTGCCCGCATGATCCACGCCGGTTCGCCCTGGAGGACCGGTCCGTGGGTGAAAGTGAATTGCCCGGCGATTCCGGGCACGCTGCTTGAAAGCGAACTCTTCGGCTACGAAAAGGGCGCCTTCACCGGGGCATTCGGAACCAAGCCCGGCCGGGTGGAGATGGCGCATCGCGGCACGTTGTTTCTCGATGAGATTTCCGAACTCGATATGGCGCTGCAGTCGAAGCTGCTGCAACTCCTGCAGGACGGCCAGTTCTGTCGCATTGGCGCTCAGGAAGATAAGAAAGTGGAAGTGCGCGTGGTTTGCGCCACCAATCGAAAATTGGAGGATGAGATTATCGCGGGCACCTTCCGCGCCGATCTGTTCTACCGCATCAATGTGGTGAATCTCCACATGCCGGCGTTGCGCGAGCGCGCTTCCGATATTCCACAATTGGTCGACTATTTCATCGAATACTACAACCGGAAATTCAACGCGCGCGCCGTTTCGCCCTCTTCCGACCTGATGAAAGCGCTGAAAAAATACCACTGGCCAGGCAATGTGCGCGAGTTGGAAAATCTGATGAAGCGCTACGTAATTCTGGGCACCGAAGAATCCATCACTGGCGATCTGCGCCCCCATGAGCCCGATTTCTTCAGCGCAGATATTTCCGTCGATGGACCCATTTCGCTGAAGAAAATCACTCGTCAGGCGGTGCACGAACTCGAACGCAAGATCATCCTTAAAGTTCTGCAGCACCATCATTGGAACCGTAAGCAGGCGGCCAAGGCTCTGAACATCAGCTATCGTGCCCTGCTCTACAAGATCCGCGATGCCGGCTTGCCCTCCAACCGCGCCGCGCGCCGGACCCCGCAAGACGACGGGGAGCGTCCGGTCGCCGCCGACTGAACCGGAATTCTGCTCGTCATTTGTGGAGGTGCCGCGCGTGACCCCACCCACGTCCGGGAAATACGTCCTGATTTTCTTCGCCGCGGTTTGCAGCCTCACCTACGGGCAGATGTCTTACCCCGAGCAGGAAGTCCGCATCCAGGGCCTGCCCGCCGTGACCGCCCTGTCCAAGCGCTCATCCGAGGTGCTGGCGGCATCGCTCGAGATGGTTTTCAATGACAAGGAGATTTGCTGCGGCAAAGATTCCGCTCTTGAAGATAGCGTCCAGTCGACGGATCCGAGGTCTTTGAAAGACATCGCAGGGAGACTGCAAGGCAGGCATCATCTCAGCGATGGCCGTCCCGTCCTGGTCACCGCGGAATTTCTGATGCCGAATCAAGTCACTGCCTCTCATTTGATTTACATGCTCAAAGAAAAGCACGCGCCGCTCATGACGTGGAATTCACGTTTGTATGTGGTCGATGGCGTGACTTACCGGGAGAACATCGATCCGGAAGGTGCGATCTCGTACGTGACCCACAAGTTCTTGCTTCAGGATGCCCGCTTTTCCGATGAGCGCCGCAAAGTAATTTTCGATCGCGCGGCCGATGACGGAAGTAAGGTTCAGGGGCTATTGTTTCTTCAGGCTGCTCTGCAATAGCTTCTGCCCGCCCACGCAACAAGACTCTTCTATTTCCCGGCATACGGAAGCATCGGCTTCTTCTTGTGCCGCGCTTGGGCCTGCCCAGAATCGGCTTTCTAGTTCGACGATTGCATCTCCATATTTTCCGTAACCCAGAGCATTGCCGGAGCGCCTTTCGTAGTGCGGGTGGCGGTGGCAGAGAAGGTATTCGAAGTGATTTGAACATCGTAAATATAGGGTGGGCGCTCTCCCTTGATGGTCAGGTAATTTCCCGATACCAACGTTTCGAGCGAAGCGTATTTGCCCTCGCTCGCCATATAGGCCTGCTCGGCTTTGGCAATACTGATGAGATCGCCTTTCACTCCCGTGATGATTACTGCTTCTTCGTTGTTTGGAGTGGAACTGGCGGATGGCCCTAAAGTCTTGACCTGCAAGGAATAGAAGTACATCCCCGCAGCCAGTGTGATGACGGTGCCGAGAAAACCAAAGGCGCGCCCCATGAGTTGCTCCTGAGGCTCATTGCACCGCGAACTGCATAGGGCGGCAAGTAACCAGAGTGTAGGGGCGAAGTGCCTACCGGCGCCGTCGCTTTAGATGCGAGGGCAGCCCATCCGCAACCTACCCGTGCAGTTCCGACAGCGCTTTGCGCGCGTCGTTGTACTCCGGGCTAATCTTTAACACGCGTTCCATCTGTTGGCGGGCTTGAATCGGCTGATTCGCTTTCTGATACGCCAGTCCCAAGTGGTAGTGGACGGTCGCGTCGTCGGTGCCGCCCCGCTTTTCGTTAAGCCTCAGCGATTCCTGGAACATATCAATGGCCGATTGATATACGCCCTTCTGAAAATACGCCCAGCCCAGCGTATCGGCCGCGTTGGGAGAATCGGGCATGCCGCGACGCGCGGTTTGCGCCATGGCGAGAGCCACGTCTACGTTCCCCCCTGCTGCAGCATCACGTACGCTAGATTGTTTGAAGCCAGGGGATTATCCGGCTGAAGACTCAGCGCCTGCTGGTACATAGCCTTGGCCTGGTCCCAGTTGCGTTGCGATTCGTACATCATGCCGGCGAGAATGTAGAAAGAGATTTCTTTCGGATGCTCTTTGATGGACTGCTGATAAGTGGCAAGGGCCTGGCTGGCGGAGCCTTCCGCAGCCTGTGTCTGCGCCAACTTCATCAGCGCGTCGGAATTATTGCTGTCGAGTTGAACTGATTTGTGGAAGGCGGCATCGGCGCCGCTAAAGTCCTTTTTTTCGAACAGCGCCGTGCCTAAGAGATCATAGAAGCCGCTATTGCTCGGCGATTTGGCGATCTGTGCATTGGCCGCGGCAATCGCCTGGTCCAGCGCCTTTTGCGCCACATAGGTATTCATGATTCCCTGCAGCGCATCCGTGGACCCGGGATCGCGATCGAGAGCTTGCTGGTAAAGTTTGATGGCCATTGCATATTGTTTTTGCACCTGGTGGAGGTTGCCCATCTGCACGTAGGGGGTGGGATTTCCCGGAGCCAGATCGGCCGCCTTGCGCATGTCCTGCTCGGCCGCGGAATATTTTCCCCGATTCATCTCGCCCAGCGCTCGCGTAAGGTAGCCATCGGGTGCATTGGGCGCGCCGTGAATGATTTGTTCCGCGGTTTGATCGAGCGCATCGAAGTCCCCGCGGCGCAACTCCAGATTGGCCAGAGCGCGCTGCGCATCCATAATGTCGGGACGCAGGGCAACCGCCTCGTGCAACTCGGATTCCGCCTGACCTTCGTTGTGTTGCACCTCATAGGCCAGTCCCAGCTGGTAGTGAGCAACGCCGTTATTGGGATCATCTTTTAGGGCCTGCTGCAGTGAATCGACGGAGCCGGCGGCATCGCCGCGATGCAGTTGCATCTCGCCGCGAAAGACCAGGGCATCGCTCTCATGCGGATTCGATTTCAGGATTTCATCATTCAATTTGGTGGCTTCATCCAGGCGGTTCCTCAGGATTAAAAGCTGCACGTAATTCTTCTTGACCTGAAGATCCTTGGGATGATCGTGATACAGCGAGCCGTATTCCACCGTCGCCTTGTCGAGTTCGCCGTTCGCAAAGTAGAAATCGCCGAGCATCCGGTAACCTTCGGAATTGTGCGGAAACTCATCTTTCGCCTGCTTCAGAAAAGCTTCGGCTTCTGGTTTCTTGTTCTCCGCCACCAGCAGGCGGACGTATGCGGCCCAGGGAGCCGGATCCTTAGGATCGACTGTCATGGCGTGCTTGAATTGCTGCTCCGCCTCCAGAAGGCGGTTTCGCGCCTGATAAAAGCCGCCAAGAGCTAGTTGGGCGCTTATCAGTTTAGGACCCAGTTCCGCCGCCTTCTTGAAGCTGATCTCGGCCTGATCAGGCTGATTGGCGCGCAGTTGCAACACCGCCAGGCTCAGATACGATTCAGGGAGGTTGGGGCCGAGGGCGATTGCTTTCTGGGTTTCCTGCAAAGCCGATCCCAGATTGCCCTGGGCAGCATAGAAGTTAGCCCAGGCCATATGGGTTTGAGGATTGTCGGGCTGCTTCTCGCGCAGCGCGTCCAAATGAGGCTGCGCCTGTTTCAAATCCCGCGCCGAGATCAACAGGTTCGTTAGATCAATCTGCGCGGAAAAGTTGTCGGGCGCCAGATCGACGGCGCGCGAAAGCTCCGCATAGCCGCGGTTGTAGTCCTTCAACTTGAGGTAGGTGTCACCCAGGCGATAGTGTGCTTCCGCGAAGCGCGGATCGATTTGTAGCGCGTTGGCATACTGAATGGCCGCTTCGCGGAACTTGCCCTGATCGCGATAGCGGTTGCCACTCTCTAGAAATTTCTGCTTGCGCACATTCGGATCGCGATTGCAGCCAACCAATAAGGCCGGCATCAGAAATCCGACAAGCAGCAAACGCAGGGCGAGGGAACGACTCATGTTTTCTCCCAAGAAGGCGCGAGTGCGCGGACTATGAAAATTGTGGTTAATACACTAAGGTACTGCAAGATGGGGTACAAATAAAGTTACTGGTGTCACACCCGGTGCGGCGGCGCTGGTAGTTGAGTCATGTGATGTCGGAATACCGGGAAGACGAAAAGCCCGGGTGCTCCCAGAATTTCGTGTGGCATTCCTCGCATATCCAGAAACGTCCGTTGTGTAGCCGCTGCCGTGGTCGGCATCAGCTTCGTTTTGCGGCTGGAATAACTCCCAGCGGCAAATGCAGCAGTGATCTTTCTTCCATCCACCTTTGACCAGTTCGAATTGTTCCGAATGCTGAGCAAGCCCCAGATCGAAAGAAACTCGGCCGGTATTTTTGTCTATCACGATATCAACATCGTGCCAGGGGAGCTTCTGCCAGTGCCAGTTGTACATCCGGCAAAACTGGACAGCCTCGCGGACCTGCTCGGGGTTGCGCATGATGCCGTGAATCTCGATGGTTCGTGTGAAGGCAGACTGGTATTCGCTGCTAGGCACAGGCTTGAAGTGGAGCGACTCTCGTTGCTGGCGAACCAAATCGGCGAGATACCGGCGAATGCTGGCGCCGTCGACTCCCGCCTCGCGCAGAAGCTTCGCGGCGAAACCATCCACCTCATCGAACAGTCCGAGAAATAGATGTTCCGTGCCGATATGCCTGTGCGCCAGCAGTTCGGCTTCGTCAGCCGCATATTTTAGAACCTGCGTGGCGGCGGAGCTCAGCGGCATGTCGACGTGAGTCGGGACCCGGGGACGGGTGGGTGAACGATTCTCTATTCGCTGGCGGATAATCTCGGAATTCGCTTTCGATATCCAACGAGATAGCCCCTTGTCTTCGCGCAGCACGCCAAGGAAAAGATGCTCGGTGTCAATTTCGTTGGAGCCGTAGTAGCTGGCTTCGTAACGCGCGAAAAAGATGACCCGACGCGCCTTCTCGGTGTAGCGTTCAAACATCTTCTACTCCAGATGTATTTCTAGATCGTCGCCGCCTTCCGTTTGCGTCGCTTCCAGTATAGATATCCCGGCACTCCGACTAGAACGATCGCCGTGCCCCAGAAAGCCTGGGTCGGGCGCGTGATGATGGTATTCAAGGTCCAGGCTGTGCCAACCAGCACGTAGATCGCGGGCAGCCACGGATAGCCGGTGCAGCGATACGGGCGGGGAATGTCAGGACGCCTCCAGCGCAGCAGAAACATTCCGATCACGGTCAGCGTGTAGGAAAGCACCATGCCGTAGATGACGTAGGTGTAGAGCTGATCGTAGCGGCCGCTAAGAGTGAGCAGCGCCGCCCAGACGCCTTGTCCAACGAGGCTGAACGCGGGCGTTCTCCACTTGGGATGGATAACCGCCATGCGCTTGAAGAAAACTCCGTCCTGCGCCATGGCCAGATAAACCCGTGCCCCAGAGAGCGTGCAGGTGGCGGCCGCGCTGAAGCATGAAACCGCAATCATCAGACGAAAGCCACACCGCGGCGTGCGGAGAGAATAGCGCCGCCGCGGCAGCGTGCGCGATGGTTTCGTGTTGCGCGATCTGGTTGAGCGGCAGCGCGTAAAGATAAGTCACGTTCATCGCCATGTAGATGACGCCGACCACCAGCACGCCCAGCACCATCGCGAGCGGCACGTTGCGGCGTGGTTCTTTCACTTCACCGGCGACCCAGGTGATGTAGACCCATCCGTCGTAGGCCCAGAACACCGCGATTAATGCGATGCCCATGGCCGAGATCAACTGGGCGGGATGCAGCCCCATCGTCAGGCCGACGCCGTTCGAGCGGAAGTGCGACCAGTCGCCTTTGCCAATCGCGAATCCGAGAATTACGAAGGCCGCCATGGCTGCGAATTTGGTCCAGGTAGAAAGATTCTGCAGCAGCGTGCCCCAGCGCAGCCCGACAACGTTGACGTAAGTGAGCACGAAAATGAGGAACAAACCGAACAAGTGCGCGCGGGTGATGGTTACCCCGGCGAGCGAGAGCACCACATGCTCTTGCGAGATGATCGGGAAAACTTGTCCTGTGTAAGCGGCGGACGCCACCGAGAGCGCTGCGATAGTCCCGCCATTGGCCACGGCAAACAGCATCCAGCCGTACAGAAATGCCACCAGATCACCATAAGCCTCGCGAAGATAAACATATTGCCCGCCGGACTCGGGAAACATCGAACCCAGTTCCGCGAAGGCCACGCAGCCGAAAAGAGAAATGATCCCGCCGATCACCCACACCAGCAGAAACAGCATGGGCTGCGGAAGAGGTCCGGCAATATCTTTCGCAGTGAGAAAAATCGAGGAGCCGATGATGCCGCTGACCAGCAGCAGCACGGAATCGAGCAGGCTCAGTCCACGAACCAGGGAAGGCTGAACCGAAGTGGTTTTCGCGCGAGAACCGTTAACTTCATCAGCGGGGTCCAGGGTGGGTTCCATCATCCGATTCCCAGTTCGTCAGGAGATTCCAGCGGAGTCCCGCAGCGACGACAGATCACGGAAGAGCAATCGCCGCAGGTCAAGGGATCGTTCACTTCTTTGACGCAATTCGGGCAGTAGAGCGGGCCGGGCCCAGGCTCGGGCGGCTGGTTCTCAGAGCGTGTCGCCATGCGGAGGAAAACTGTAACATAGAGGTGACGGTCGCGTCTCTTGAAGGATTTATGGTGGCAGAAACTCGACCGCGAAAAGAGTGAAGATTCACCCGCACAAATAACCCTAAAGGAAGAGCCCCGTTGCCAGAAAGACTTCCCACTCCCGACGAGAAGCTGCAGCAGGAATTCAATCGCTGGGCCACTGGCGGCGAAGGCCCCAAGATGGAGCAGCACCATCTCGACATCACTGCTAAGACGATTCGCCGGATGAACCTGCGTCCCGGCGAACGCGTGCTCGATCTGGGTTGTGGCTCGGGATGGGCGACTCGGCTGCTGGCGCGGCTGGTGGGCGAAGGGCCGGATGGCTTCGGCCAGGTGGTCGGACTCGACGTTTCCGACGAGATGATTCGCGAGGCTCGCACCGCTTCGAAGGATTTCGAGAACGTGCTGTACGTGTGGGGTTCGGCCCAGCAGATTCCGTGGGAAGAAAATTTCTTTGACAAGGTCTTGTCGGTCGAGTCCTTTTACTACTACGCCGACCAGGATCGCGCGCTGATGGAACTTTTCCGCGTGATGGCCCCACGCGGAAGATTATTCATCCTGATCAATCTGTATAAAGACAACCAATATTCGCTGCAATGGGTGAATAAACTGAAGGTGCCCGTGCATGTGCGGTCCGCCGCCGAGTATGTGGAGTTGTTGAAAAAACATGCCTTCGAAAACATCGAGGCGCATCGCGTTCCCGATGACACGCCCACGCCGGACGACTACAAGACAAAGTCATTCAATAATCTGGACGACTTGAAGGCGTTCAAGCGCGAAGGCGCGCTGCTGCTGATGGCTTCGAAACCTGATCTGCGGACTCCGGCTCCCGGATACACGATTTACTGATCTTCACCTCTCGTCGGCCTCTTCATCTGGATGGCTCAAATCTTTCACCGGGCTCAGCGCGCGGCCATCGGAGGCGTGACGAATCTCGATCCTGCCATTCACGTTCTCCAGTTTGATTTGTGGGCCGCCATTGCCTAACTCGCCGCGCAGGTCGTGCCCCACGAATCGATGATGATTCACGCGTAGCCCGAAGTCATTCTCGATGCCGCCGGAAACTGTGCTGGCTACAATTTCAGCTTTGGAATCGGAAGGAATCGTCAGCTCGATCGAGCCGTTGACCGATTTCAGATCGACGGAAGATCCGGACAGCCGGTCAAACTTTCCCTCGAGGCGGCCATTGATCGTCGAGAGATCGGCGCGGCCGGAAAGATTCTGCGCCTCCAGTCTGCCGTTGATGCACGATGCGCGCACCTCGCCGGTGACGCCCGTGATGTCGAGCGAGCCATTGATTAACTTGATTTCGTCGAGCCGGATCGTGCGCGGCACGGTCAGCGTGTACTCGACGCTCGCCGGATTGTTGCGCGAGCCCGGGTTGAAACCGAGGTCGCGTTCGCGATACTTGGTGCGAATCGAGAGATAGTCTTTGCCGGAATCGACTTCAATGCTCGCATCCTCGAGCCGGTCTTTCGAGTCCGCGTATTTCACGGCATCTACTCTAACTTCGTTCTGATCCCAGGCGGAGATGTGTACCGCGCCATTAATGTTGTCGAGTTCCACGCGTCCATCGGGAGCGATGGTGTAAGTGTGATGAAACTCCTCGTTGAATGCACCGAGGTGATCGGAAGCCTGCGCGCTCAGAACGAGAACCAGCAGCGCGCAAACAGCTCCCAGTACGCCACCCAAGCATGTGGAGATCTGATGTTGGCGGCTCATGAGCTCCCTCCTTATTTCTTGTCCTCATCTTTTTAGACGCTGCAACTTGCAATTAGTGAGGGCAAGGTCCGCAGAAATGATTCCATGCGCCAGAGCCAAACTCACTGATCTAAGGCTTCGAAGAGTTCGAATGCTTGTTTGGTTTTCGTATGCCGCTGGCGTCAGTGAGCAGATAGATTCCAAGGATCGTCATCTCGGGCTCAATTGGATGGCGATATCTTTGGCCAGGAAAGACGACGTAATAAATTGCGGGATAAAAAAGAATCAACCAGAACAACAGCCACGCGCCAGGCTTGCGCCGGCGAAGGGCTCGTCCCAGGCCCCACAGCATCAGTACGGACGAGGCAAGGAACAATGAGTTTTTCACTTCCGCCAGCCACCAGATTTGTGCCAGGCGCGGCGGTCCGGCCCAAAAATAGACGAAGCGCTTAACGCAGAGCACTGCGAAGCGAGGGTAATCTGCTTCGATGTATTCCGTCGCCTGCCGCTTCCGCATCGCAACATAGGCCAATTCGCCCATCGCGGTGTACTGGCGCATGCCGTATAAATCCTGGGTGGGATGCAAGTATTGCATCCAGGTGCCGTCGGCGCCGGTGCCGTTGCCCAGGCGGAGTTCCGCGCCGAAGTTATCTCGGATAAAAATGAACTTGCCGAAAGTCTGCTGGTTGCGCACCAGCCAGGGCGTGATGCAAACCACGAAAATCGCTGACGCCAGCATCACGCCCGCAAGCGATCGCTTATGCCGGCGCGCCCGTTGATACCAGATCCATACTCCGGAAGCAGGCAAAAATGAGAGCAGGGTTGTGCTGTTCAGCGCGGCCACAGCCCAGAGCAGCCCGAACCAGAGCCAGGGCTTTAATCCATCGCGTTCTTCCAGGGTGAGCGTCAGCCAGAAAATAAGCGCCAGCAGGAACGCCGAAAGACTTGTCTCCCACACCCAACGCGTGCACCAGAACATGACATAAGGCAAAAGAGCCCATGTCCATGCCGAGCCGACGGCAACCTTCTCTGAAAAAATCCGGCGCGCGATGAGAAAAATCGGAATGCAGGTGAGCGCCGAAAAAACACTGTTGATCGAAAGCAACACAAAGGCCGACGCCCGCGAGTAGATACCGAATACGTGAAAGACAGCGGCGGTCAGGTAGGGATACAGCGGAGGCTCCCACGCCGTTGGCCCAGTGGATCCTCCGAAAGGATTGCTGAATCCGTGACCAGAAGCGATCGCTTCGCCGATCCGTCCCATCTCCCAGCCGAACCCGAAGTTGTTGTCTGCACTCTTGAACTTGTAGGTATGGCCGATGATGATCCATCCCACTCGCAGAAATAATGCAATCGCCACCATCCAAAACTGCGAGGCTCGGATGTGACTCCATGCATCGAACAGCGGAGTGGAAGTGGGTTCGCGGTCAGCCGACACGGCGGGCTTGGAATCCATGGATGGTTCTATTTGTAGCTGAGCGGCCCGCGTGGGGCAACTGAGCCGGTTTCTCGAACTGATTGACACGACACGCAGCGATACCAAGACTGAGACGCTCCGTGCGTCGAGCAGGGCATTGAGCTGTATAATCGTAGCCACAGAGGGACCATGGGCTGGCTGCAAAACAAATTCGAAAAAAATTTCATGATCAGCACGGTGGACTACGTCTTCAACTGGGCGCGGAAATCCGCCGTGTGGCCGATGACGTTTGGCCTGGCATGCTGCGCCATCGAGATGATCGCCTCCTCCACGGCGCGCTTCGATATCGCGCGCTTCGGTTCGGAAGTATTTCGCCCCAGCCCCCGGCAGAGCGATCTGATGATCGTCGCCGGCACGGTGACTTTGAAGATGGCGCCGGTAGTGAAGCGAATCTATGATCAGATGCCCGATCCGAAGTGGGTGATCTCGATGGGCGCATGTTCGTCGGTGGGTGGGCCGTTTAACACCTACGCCGTGCTGCAAGGCGTCGACAAAATCGTGCCCACGGACGTTTACGTCACCGGCTGCCCGCCGCGTCCCGAAAATCTTTTCTACGCGCTGCTCAAGTTGCAGGACAAAATCGACACCATGACGCTGGCCAAGCGGCCCACCGAAGTCCGCCTTGACCCGAATATGCTGGAGAACTTCAAGCGCCAGGTCATGATCGCGCAGACCCTGCAGCCGAAATAGCTGTCAGCAATCAGCAGAACAGTCCATGTGGGGACAGCCGCCCTCGGCTGTCCATCCGAGCGAAGCTCGGCAGCTCTAGCCAGGAATAGGAATGCCAAATTTTACCAAGCTTTCCACCCAATCCGAACTCCCTGCTGCCGACGAAGCCAAAGAATTTCTCTGTGGCGAGAAGACCATCTGCATCGCCAACGTGAACGGAACCTACAGCGCCATGGATAACGTCTGCCTGCATCGTGGCGGCCCGCTGGGGCAGGGAATGATCGAAGGCGGAAAAGTTGTTTGCCCGTGGCACGGCTGGGCTTGGGACCCCAAAACCGGCGCGGCCGACCAGAATCCCAGCATGAAGGTATCGGTGTACCCGCTGAAGATTGAAAACGGCGACGTGCTGGTTGAGATTTAAGATCCTGAACGAAAAGATGCAGCCAGTTCTAGATGCACTCATACGGGAGTCGTGGCACGCCTACAGGCAAGCCGAGGACCATCCGTTTCTCGTAAAACCGTCGATCCCGGTCCTCTTCTTCGGCGACAGCGATCAATATTTCTCTTCGAAGCTAAAGATCATTACGGTCGGGCTGAACCCTTCCAGGGGCGAGTTTCCAAACCAGAACAGATTTCTGAGGTTTAACAGCGCCCGCGGCATCTATCCTGATATCCTGCGGGGAAAGTTTTATCCGGCCTACCTGAAAGCTCTTAATGAATATTTTAAAAATGTTCCCTACGGATGGTTCAACTGCTTCGAAGATCTGCTTACAGGAATTGATTGCAGCTATTACGGTAATGCTCCGAACACAGCGCTGCACACCGATCTCTGCTCGCCTTTAGCCACGGATCCTACGTGGAAATATCTGACTCGTGAGGCTCAGTCAGGACTAATCCAATCAGGGACAAACCTGTGGCACTCCCTGGTTCAGTGGCTTTCTCCTGATCTCATTATTGTCTCGGTGGCCAGGTCGCATATAGGGAGAATTCGTTTCCAGCAGACGAGCGAATAGAGCGTTGTGCACACGATTACGCGAAAGAATCCTTACGAAGTCGTATCAATCAAATTAAAGGTCACGGAAGGCAAGGTCGCTACGTTGTTTTTCGGCAAGGCAGCCCAAAAGCCTTTCGGAACGGTGTCAAGAGTAGACAAACGCAAAATCGGCGCGGCGATACGCGACAACTTCATCCCAATAACCTGAGAAACCTCCCCGGCGGATTCTCGTAGCCCGGAAACACCTCATTCAAATTCTTGTTTCCCATGTGCCGCGCCACCGCTTCGCCCAGCACTTGCCGAAAGTCTGTAGTCAACGCCAGATCGCGGCCTTCATAAAGCTGTGACTGATCAAGCCCCGGCCAGCGCCCGTAAACTTTACCGCCTTTCACCGGCCCGCCCAACACGAACATCACGTTGGCGTGCCCGTGGTCGGTGCCGCGATTGCCGTTTTCCCGCGCGGTGCGGCCGAATTCTGACATGGTCACAACCACCGTATCTTCCCCGAGGTCGCCGAGATCGGTCCAGAAGGCAGCGATGGATTGCGAAAAGTCGCGCAACACATTGCCCAGTTGGCCTTCTGCGGCGCCTTCATTAACGTGATGGTCCCAGCCGCCGATGTCGGCAAACGCCACCTGCACCCCCAGATTCGCTTTGATCAGTTGCGCCAGTTGTCGAAGGCTGTCGCCGAAACGTCCCTTGGGATAATCGGCGCCGGGTGCGGGCTTATACTTCGCGGGGTCAGCCGACTTCAGCATCCTGACCGCGTCAAAAGTTTCTTCACCTGTGCCATGGAGCACGGCGTCGGAAGAGTGATCGTACATGGCTTCAAACGCATTCGCCACCGGCGAGGCTTTCGGATTGCGCCCGCCGACGGAGAAATCATTGATGTTGTTGATGGCAATGGCTGGCTCAACGCCACTCAGAATGCGCGGGATTGATGGGCCCATGGCAATCGCTTCGAAAGGCGATTTCTGCGCCGGTGACGGCAGAGCATGCAGCGAGCGGTTGAGCCATCCATCTTCCGTCGACTTTATTCCCGGAGTGCCCGACTCCATAAAATCCTGTGCATCGAAATGCGAGCGATTGGGGTCCGGCGACCCTGCTGCGTGAACGATCCCGAGTTGACGCTGATTCCAGAGTGGCTGGAACGGCGCGAGCGAAGGATGCAGGCCGAAAAATCCATCGAGATCGAGAACAACGTTGCGCGGAATGCTGATACTCGGCCGCATCGCGTAATACTGCGGCTCAGCGTGAGGCACCACGATATTGAGTCCATCGGCGGCGCCTCGTTGAAAAATCACCACCAGGCGTTTGTTACGCATGCCCGGTTCAGCCACGCCCCATGCAGCCCGCGCCAGAAAGCTGGGAAGCGCCGCCGTGCCGATGACGGTGAGAGCGCCGTTACGAAGAAAAATACGACGAGTGATGGACATAAAATCCGCTCCTGCAGAGCCAAAAGCTAACGGCCAAAAGCTATTTCCTCTGAAATTCCGGCGAACCCAACAGCAAACCCGCAATCGTATTTACTTCCGGTGGGCGCACCGCGCCTCCAGGCTTGCGCGGGTTAGCTTCGCTCACTTGCACTTGCTGCCCTCCATTTTTTTCCACGGCATCGATCTGGGCTGCGATGGAGTCGTGGGTCTGCGGGGAAACTCTGCCCACCAGCAAAATCGTTTCCAAATTGGAAAGCGCTACAGCGGAATCGAAAGTCGGCGAATTGTCACCTGCCAGTTGCAGTACATCTACCTCGACGCCCTTGATCTTTCCGCCGGTTAAAGCTAATGCAAAATTCATGCGGTTGAGCAACGCCGAGGAACTCACCCACGTCTCCGCCTTCATGGAATAGCCTGTGGGCGGTTGAGCTCCATACAAAGGCATGCCCATGTTTCTGAGTTGCCGGGTCAAGGGCAACGCGTTATCAACCTCAGCACCGGTGGCTCGCGCCGCTGACGCTACGAATTCCAGAGGGGTTTTCACTTTCGCGCTGTAGGTTCCGTCGTCCCAAAACTCAGAGGAGCGAAACAGCACGGTCAGCACTTCGCGGATGTCGCCCTTTTTCTTCAGGAATGTTTTCGACATCCGGTCAACCAGGGCCGGAGGCGGATCGTCGGAGACAAAGCGCTCCGCCAGCTTCAACGCGATGAAGTGCGCGGTCTGCGGGCTTGTAGCCAGCCGGTGCAGCAACTCCAGACCTTCGCCTTCACCCTTGGGCTTGATGCGATGGCCGAGCACGAACTTGGGTCCGGGTTCGTGCATGCGTGGCTCGAACTTAAAGCTGCCGCCCTGCGCCGGTTTTTCGATCGTCCATCCCGTAAAGACTTTCGCAACCTCGGTCACGTCGCGCTGCGAATAACCGCCGTCTACACTTATGGTATGAAGTTCGAGAAGCTCGCGGCCGTAATTTTCATTTAGGCCGTTGCGGCGCTTGCCTTGGTTCGGCCGCGCTCGCGGCGGGTACCGGCGCGCGTACCGCGCATTCTCACGTAACGGAAGTTCCATCGCCTGCGGCGAGTTCGGCCCTACGCTCAGCCAATTATCAAGATAGAACAACATTGCCGGGCTCTTCGCCGTGGCCACCAGCAAGTCCTCGAACTTGCCAAGCGCATGCGGACGGATCACGTCGCGTTCGTAGCTCGTCATCATCATGCGATCGAGGCCCTTGTCGACGAATATGTTGAAGTGATTGAACCAGAAGTCTGTCATCACCTCTTCGAGCTGGCGCTGGCTGTAGATGGCGCGCAAAAGTTTCGCCTCTGCCAGTTCGTCAATGACGACACCCGCCGGGTTGTTCATGGCGAGCAGAGTCTCTTTTTGTTTGGGGGTCAGACCAGCAAGAAACTCCTGCCCTTTACCGCCGCGTAGAGAGTCGGCAAACGCAAGCTGCGCTGGAGGCGACATCCCAAGAATGTCTTTGTACCGCTGCTCCGGTGGAAGGTCGAGCAGGTGCTCGACTTCGAGGCTGGCCTCGAGTTTCTCCTCGCGCACTTGCTCTTCTTCGGCCATTACCTTGGTCGGCGTCTCGCCGGAGTTTGCGCCGGCACTCGGCGCGCCGTTCGTTGCCGCACTCTCCGCCGGACTGTTGCCAGCATCCCGCGTCCGGGTCGCGGTCGCCGACTCTGCCACAACTGCGGCATTCTCCTTATCCGCATCCTGCGGAGTTACGGCGGCTGCACTTTTTGCCTGCGCTTCCTTGCGGTTCTTGCGCTCGTCAATCCGAGCCAACTGCACTTCGTAGATCGCGCGCAGCGCAGGATCGGATGGCATCGGCCTTTTACCATTCATCACCTGTTTGATTTCCTGCTGATCAGGAAAGTCTTCTGCCAGTTCTTTCGTGCTCATACCCAGAGTACGGAAGGCCTCAAGCCGAGAGATGAGAGCGCTATCGTCGATCCTCTCGGGATGCAATTGCAGCTCAATCCACTGATCGATCCCCGTCGCCAGAACTTGCTCTACATCTCCAGGACGCGGCCCGAAGGTCAGGCGATTGAGCGCGTGCAGCGCGCGAATACGATCATTCGATCCAGAAGCATCTTTTTCTTTCTCGTTTTTATTTTTGGCAAGTAACGGCGGAGCGCCGGAGGCCACGGCAAAAAACACTCCACCGAGCAGAAGAAGATAAGTGGCGAATTGCTTGCGGCCCAGATGCATGAGCACTCCGGCAAAAAGCGGCCAGCCTCCCAATTATCAACCCCGGCGGACGAAAAAAGTTGTCCGAGGCCAATTACGAAAGGCAATGGCAAGCGGTGGGGGTTGCAGATCTGGAATCGTAAAACCTAAGTTAAATACAGCCTTCCGCGCGATATTTTATGTTGCAGAGTTGCGGCCAGTTGGTCGACATCGCCAGGAGCAATGTTGACCGCCATGTGATCTGATAAAAGCGGCACTCGATTACTGCCAACGGCATCGCGCCGGACCTGAATCAGCAATCCCTGCACCACATTGGGATCGTATTTTTGCGGTGTCATACGCACCAGATCGCTCAAGGCGCTGCCCAGCGAAAGCGATTCGCGATATGGGCGGGTGCTGGTCATGGCATCGAAGGTATCGGCCAGCGCCATAATGCGCACCGGCATAGGCAGATCCTCACCAGCGAGCCCGTCAGGATATCCGGAGCCATCGCTGCGCTCATGATGCCAGCGCACCGACTCGTGAATCTTTGGCCAGGGGAATTCCACGCTGCTGACAATCTGATGGCCAACCACCGTGTGATCCGCCATTTCGCGAAACTCCTCAGGATTCAAGGCTCCCGGTTTGCCAAACAGGCGGCGGTCGACTGCCACTTTGCCGATGTCGTGCAGATATCCAGCGCTGCGCAACGCGGCCACTTCTCCCGCGTCCACTCCCATCGCTTCACCAATCGCCGCGGCATAGCGGCCCACGCGTAGAGAATGGCCGTGAATATTCACGTGCTTCACGTCGATCGCGGTGGCGAATGCCTCGAGAGCTGTGTCGTAGAAACCGTGCAGAGACGCCATCAGGCGCAAGTTCTCGGTGACCCGTTGTGCCAGGGTTTGCGTCAGCGCATGATTCTGCACCGCCAGCCCAATATAGCTGCACAGCAGGTCCATGGCATCCAGTTCGGCGGATTCGTAGGGCGCGTCTCCAGGCCGTCGCCCTAGCGCCACCGCCCCGGCCAGCTTGCCGGAGGCTTTGAGCGGCGCCAGGCATTTGAACAATTCCGGAGCGACGTTGCCATTGGAACTGAGAAACACCGAGTAGGTGGAAGGGTTCAGCAGGATCGGCTCGCGTGCCGCGGTGAGTGCGTGGACGTGCTTGGGCAGAAGTGGAATAAATGCCGGCTCGGGCAACATGGCGAAGCCATCGGCCGCCACCGAGTTCAGCATGGTGGGCTTTTCGTGAAAGACGAAAAGCGCGCCCTCGCGCGCGCCGGCCGCTTCCATGACCGATGAAAGCATGCGGCGAGCGGTATCGGAAAACTCGCGCTCCGCCGTGAGCTCCGGCCCCAGTTCGGAGAGAGCTTCCACGGTGCGCAACAGCCTACGGAAATTGTTGGTCTCCACGGTCACGATTAGCGGCGCGCGAGCGCTGAGCCAAAATGAGCGTAACATGCGCGACTATATGCGGGGAGCAGGCATTGTTGGTTAGTTTGGTGCAGTATTGGCGCGGCTGAAATGAGGTGACGACTCTGATTCCCGCTAGGCAAGCGCCACGGAGGCAACCGGCCGTCTAAAAATGTTCGCGCAGTTCCGCGAAGCGGCCGACGATCAGCAGGCGCTGGTTGGGCGGAGCCGCATTTACTTCTTCATGCTCCAAGACCCAGGTATCGCCGTGGGGTACGAAGACCGCGTTCAGCCCGACTGCCAGCGCGGGATTGATGTCGGACTTGGGGCTGTTGCCGATCATCCAGGTTATTCCCCGCAAGAGCTCGTGTTTTTCGATGAGCGTGTCATAGGCCGCGGGATTTTTTTCGGCCACGATCTCAGTTTCCGCAAAATAATGCTTCAGTTCTGACCGCTCGATCTTTCCTGATTGTTCCTCGATCGCGCCCTTAGTCACCAGAATCAATCGGTGCCGCGAGGCCAGGTATTTCAGAGTTTGAGAGACTTCCGGCAAGAGCTCGATCGGATGATCTGCTACCGCGTGCGCGAAACTTGTGATCTGGGTGTGCAGTTCGGGTGTGATCGGATTGGCGCTCAGCCGCTCGAATGTATCCACCAGCGCGTGCCCAAAGCTATGTAGCCCGTAGCCGTGCTTCACCACGCACTCGCGCTCCACGTCGTTGAGAACTTCGCGCACCTGTTCGGCGGAAAACTCGTGGTGATTTAGAAAAGAAATGAAACGAGCGATCGCCCGCTCAAAATAAATGTTGTTCTCCCAGAGCGTGTCGTCGGCGTCGATCAGCAGGTTCTGTGATTGAGAAATGTTTTCGGCCGTGCCCAACAAGATGTGCGGTGCTCCTCGAAGATCCCTCTGGCCCACCGCTCTGTCAAGAATGGATTAGCGCCGGTGCAGCAGGGAAGCCTGTTCTAAACCCAATCCACCCTCGCCTCGGGCCCAATGATGCCGGCCTTATGGCCCATATCCAGCAGTCGTGCGACGCCCTCGCGGCCTTCGCGGCCATAATCGAGCGTGCGCTCGTTTACATACATGCCCACGAATCGATCGGCGGTTTGCGTGTCGAGATCGCGGGCGAACTGCATGGCGTAAGACAAAGCTTCTTCCCGGTGATCGAGCGCGTATTGAATGCTGTCTCGCAATGCACCGCCCACCGCGGAGATCAGTTCCGCCCCTAGCCCGCGCCGAATCGCATTACCGCCCAAGGGCAGCGGCAGTCCGGTCATCTTCTGCCACCAGCGGCCGAGATCGACAATCCGGTGCAGCCCGGCCTTGTCATAGGTCAACTGGCCTTCATGAATGATGAGGCCGGCTTCATACTTGCCCTCGAGCACCTGCGGAATGATCTGGTCGAAAGGCACCACCTCGGTCTGCACTCCAGGAGCAAAAAGCTGCAGCGCAAGATAAGCGGTCGTGAGCGTGCCGGGAACGGCGATGAGCTTTTCCTTGATCTCGCTCTCTGTAAAAGAGCGAGGCGAAACGATCATCGGCCCATAGCCCTCGCCAACGCTGCCGCCGCAGGACATGAGCGCGTACAAATCTTGAATGTAGGGGTAAGCGTGAAATGAAATCGCCGTCACATCGTAGACACCCTCACGCGCTTTCTGATTCAAAGTTTCGATATCGCAAAGCGTGTGCGTGAAACGCAGCCCCGGAACGCGAACCTTGTTGGTGGCCAGTCCGTAAAACATGAACGCATCGTCGGAATCCGGGCTGTGAGCGATTGAAATCTCTCGTAGCTGGGACGACAAGTTGCCACCGGGATTTCTTGTTTCTTGTTCCGAGATTACCGTCATCATATACTCCAGAAATTACTGCTGCGTTCTCGCTACGCACGCCGCAGGCGCCGCGAGCGTGCCGCAATTCCGGCGGCCATCATCACCTTGATTACTTCCGCAAAAAGGAACCAATAAAGTCCCCAGCGGAAAGCTTGCACCGCGGAATGGGTTAGAAAACCGAGCCAGGTCAGGCCTCCGGTGAAAAGCACAATTTCGCCGAGAAATCCGCCTACGGCGGCGCGCACGAAATTCCTGGGTCCGTGCTCCATCACGTAACCGGCCACCCACGCAACCAGCGGGTAGGC
The DNA here is from genome assembly GCA_963756015.1 of uncultured Acidobacteriota bacterium. GTDB lineage: Bacteria > Acidobacteriota > Terriglobia > Terriglobales > Acidobacteriaceae > Sulfotelmatobacter. Next base: position 1,910,481 of record CAVWMB010000006.1, on the reverse strand, counting down.
CAGCAGAAATCCGCCGGTCGGACCGAGCAGCTGCGCAATCCCTCCCGCACCCGTGGGATTGAACACCGGCATCCCCATCGCGCCCTCCGCCAGATACAGTGCGAGCGCCGCCAACCCACGGCGGCTGCCTAACATCAGGCCGACCAGCAAGACCCCAAAATTCTGCACCGTGAGCGGCACCGGAGTGAACGGCAAGGGAATCGTAATGTGAGCGCACAACGCTACGAACAAACTAGCCCCCACCACCAGGGCGATTTGCCGGGCGGCTGCGGGAACAAAAAGCCGGGGGCTGCTTAAAGCTTGCGTGCTCGGTTTTTCCATGCAGGATTCTCCGGACCGTTGTCGGGGAACTCTTGTGCCGTAGAGAAACTTGAGAAATCAGTGCCGCGAAACCTCAGTGCTCGCTTCCCCCGGAGTGACGCTCCGGCTCCGCTTCACTGAAGCTTTCCAACTGGGCTACATGAGCGACTCGCAAGTGGCGGCGCAAACGCATGTACAACGCGATTGCAACGCACACCACGACCAGGGTGCTTATACCCAGTATCAGGAACCACCAGATCATCCGCACAACGGCTTAGCATAACAGATGAAACGCGAGCCGGCGCGAATTCAGGGAAGAACTCCGCGGACGCAATCCAGGCTCCCTAACTGGCTTTTCCGGGGGCCATCTTTTCCCGCATCATTTCCACTCTCTTCAGCATGAACTTCAAGCGCTCCCGTCCATATTTGGAGCTGTTAATCACCTTCTCGATCACGCCGAACATCTCGGGATCGCCGGCCTTTTCTCGCAACTCTTTGAGAAAAGGATGAACTTTCGCGAAAACAATAAACATTTCGCCGCTCACCGCCGGCTGTATGAACAGTTCAAGGCTCAGCGCTCCGTGCAGCACGAACGATGCAGCCATGGTCCAGTAACCGCTCACCTGGCGCACCCAGTTATTCTCTGGTGAGCCCGGGTTAGATGCCACCTTCATAAAATCGTCCGCATTCCTCGGCCAAAACTGCGTGAACCACCAGTTGCGTGCCTTGCGCATTTCGGCTTCACGCCGCAGATCGTAAAGCTGGAGAATGAGTTGAGCATCCATAGCCGTGGGTTTCTTTGCCATAACTTCCTCCGTCAATAGTTTTGTGAATTCCGAGCCTGGGCTTATGCGCTGGTTGCTGCCGCCTCCGGCGCGGGCGCCGGCCGTTCATAGTCGCATTCTTTATTGGGGCAGGCGATCACCGGTCCAGCCTTCAGGTTTTTCTCTACTAAGTATTCGCTGCCGCAACTTGGGCACTTTTCCGCGATCGGCCTGTGCGCCGAAGTGAATTTGCACTTCGGATAGTTTCCGCAGCCGTAAAAAGTGTTGCCCTTGCGCGCCCGCTTCTCTACCAGTTCGCCATCCTTGCACTCCGGGCACTTCACGCCGATGAAGTTCTGCTTCACATACTTGCATTCCGGATATCCGCTGCACGCCGTGAATTCGCCGAACCGCCCGTGGCGAATCATCATATTGCGTCCGCACTTCGGGCAGAGTTCGTCGAGCGGAATGTCCGGAACTTTCTTCCCTTGATCGAGTCGTCTTGTGGTCTTGCAATCGGGATACCCCGTGCATGCCATGAATTGCCCAAAGCGCCCGCGCTTGAGCACCATCACCCGGCCGCAATTTTCGCAATATTCTTCCTGCGTTGTCTCCTGCACATCGGCCGAATCGAGATCGGGCAGGTTGATGGGATTCTCTTTAGTGAAAGTGCACGACTCCTTATTCTCTTTGTCGTAGGTGCTGCAGGCGTAAAACGACCCGTGCTTACCCCACTTGATCACCAGCGGCGCGCCACAGCGCTCGCACTTCTCGTCTGTGGGTTTCTCCATCCGCTTGATGTTCTCCATATGCTTTTCGGCATATTTGAGATCCTTCTGGAACTTCTTGTAGAACTCGGCGAGAGCGTCGGTCCACTTTTCTTTACCCTCTGCGATCTCGTCCAGTTCTTCTTCCAGTCGCGCGGTGTAAGCCACGTCGAAGATGTCGCGGAAATTCTCCACCAGAAGATCGGTTACGACCAAGCCAATCTCAGTGGGGGTGAACTTCCCGCCGATCTTCTGCACATACTGCCGTTCCTGAATCGTGCCAAGAATGGCTGCATAGGTCGAAGGCCGTCCAATGCCGCGTTCTTCGAGTTCTTTCACCAGCGAAGCTTCGTTGTATCGCGGCGGAGGCTCGGTGAAATGCTGTTCCGGCTTCAATTCCTTGAGCGTGAGCTTCTGTCCCGCTTCCAATGCCGGTAGCTTGTGCCTCAGTTCCTCATCTTCGTCGTCTTTACCTTCCTTCGATTCTTCGTAAACTCGCAGGAAGCCGTCGAACTTCAGCACTGATCCAGTTACCCGGAACCAGAACGCATCGCCGCCCTTCGTTTTGGCGTCGATGTCGACGGTGGTCTGATCAAAAACCGCCGGCATGATCTGCGACGCCACAAAGCGTTGCCAGATCAGCTTGTAAACCTTGAACTCGTCTTCTTTTAAGTACTGTTTAATCTGATCCGGATGCCGCATCGCCGACGTCGGTCGAATCGCTTCGTGTGCGCCCTGCGAATCCTTCTTCTCTTTATATGTATTTGGAGTCTCCGGCAAATATGTCGGCCCATATTCCTTGCCCACGTATTCCCGCACCTCCGCGATCGCCTCAGGCGCAACCCGGGTCGAATCCGTACGCATATAGGTGATGAGGCCGGTCTGCCCTTCTTCGCCGAGTTCCACCCCTTCATACAACCGCTGCGCGATCATCATGGTGCGCTTTACGCTGAAGCGCAGCTTGCGTGAAGAATCCTGTTGCAATTTGCTGGTGGTGAAGGGAGGCGCTGCATTCCGCCGGCGTTCTTTATTATCGACCGATCGCACAATCCACTCAGCCATTTCAAGCGCCCCGCGAATCTTTTCCGCGTCTTCGCCGTTGTTAACTTCGATCTTCTCTTCGCCCTTGCCGAGAAAGCGCGCGTCGAATGCCGGAGGCTTGCTGGCGCTGAGGTGAGCGTCAATCGTCCAATATTCTTTTTTCTCGAACGCCGTGATTTCGCGCTCACGTTCAACGATCAATCGCAGCGCAACCGTCTGCACGCGTCCAGCCGATATTCCTCGCCGAACTTTATCCCACAACAGCGGCGACACCTGATATCCCACCAAACGGTCAAGCACGCGGCGAGCCTGCTGTGCATCCACCAGGTTCTGATCGATAGCGCGAGGATGCTCGAACGCCGCCTGCACCGCCCGCTTCGTGATTTCATTGAACGTTACGCGCTGAATCCGCGGCGGCGCACCGCCATCTTCTTTCTTGCCTTTTTTCTGTTTCTTTTTCCCGTGCCCGTTGCCGTCGAGTTCCCCGGCAAGATGTGCGGCGATCGCTTCGCCTTCGCGGTCCGGGTCAGGCGCCAGAAAGATGAAATCGCAGCCCGCCGCCAGCTTCTTCAGCTTGGCCACTACCTTTTCTTTACCGGGAATAACGATGTAGTCGGTATCGAAGTCGTTATCGGTGTCGACACCGAGAGTGCTCTTGGGCAGATCCTTCACGTGGCCAAAGGATGCCTCGACCGTGAAGCCTTTGCCCAAATACTTCTGAATCGTTTTCGCCTTGGTCGGCGCTTCGACAATGACTAAGCTTTTTACCAACACACCCTCAGTTCTTTATAGAATTGTTTCGAAGCTAGCACGAATGGGACGGTGGCAACAAGTTACGGGTCGGCAGCTATCAGCTATCAGCCGTCAGCTCTCAGCTTTTTCATCAGCGATGTCAGCATTCGCTTTACCTCCGTCGCTGCATCCGAAAGGCGCCGATACTCCAACGTTGTCCGCAGCTCCAGATCACAAGCCAGAAATAAGTGATACTCAAGTTCGCTTGCTGAACCTGCTGCCATCTGCAGGAATCTTGGAAAATCTGTATCGCCACAGCGACAAGCTCCTTCAGCTATATTCGCTCCAATCGAAGCGGCCGCCCGCCGCATTTGGCTCGTCAACCCATAAACCTCATCTCTGGGAAAAGGCTTCGTGGACTTGTAGATATCTAGTATCAGGGCATGGGCTCTTTCCCACACTTTGAGATTTCTAAAATTCTGCACAAGCAATCCTCAGTCGGAACAAGCTGAGAGCTGAAGGCTGAAAGCTGACATCTATTAAAAGCTCTTCACAAAATTCTTCCCCGGCATTTGCCTCACTTTGCCGGTCAGCTCTAGCTCAAACAGCGCGGCAAAGATTTCCGAGGAAGACATTTCCGTCTCCAGCCGCTCCACCAGTTCATCAATGTGCGTGGCTTCGTCGGCTTTCAGCAGGTTCAGGATTCGTTTCTCGTGGGGAGGAAGCCCTTCGTCTGGAAATAGAGATGCCGAGGAGGCGTTGCCGGATTCAGGCGAGGGCCCAGGCGTCAACGCCAGCTTAACCTCAGCCGGCAGATCTTCCCACACATCTTCCCAGGTGGCGACCAGCTTTGCGCCCTGTTTGATCAGCGTGTTTCGGGCCCCAGGCATTTTTATTCGTAACATTGCCGGGAACGGCGAAAACGTCGCGGTTTTGCTCGAGCGCGCAGCGCGCAGTAATGCGTGTCCCCGAATACTCGGCCGCCTCCACAACCAGCACCCCAACCGACATCCCACTCAAAATTCGATTTCGAATCGGAAAATTCTGTGGCGCGGCAAACGTTCCCATCGCGAATTCGGAAATCAGCGCACCCCCCAGCGCGAGAATCTGCTCCGACAGGCGCGAATTTTCTTTGGGATAGATCACATCAACCCCGGTGCCAAACACCGCGATGGTCTTGCCTTTGGATGAGATTGCGCCGCGATGGCTGGCCGTATCAACGCCGCGCGCCATGCCGCTTACAATCACCAACCCCTGCGCTGCCAGGTCGCAGGCCAGGCGCTCTGCCATGCCAGAGCCGTAAGGGGTGGGATGGCGCGTACCCACCATGGCAATGCCTGGCTGCAGCAGCACTTCAGCATTGCCGCGAACGTACAACACCAACGGAGGGTCGTAGATTTCTTTCAGTCGGGGAGGGTAGCAGGCATCTTCGCCGGAGATCACGGCGACCCCGGCGGCGGCAGCCCGCGCGATTTCTTCCCGCGCCATTTCCGCCGATTTGCCGGTGGCAATCGATTGCGCCGATACCGCCTGAATCCCGGTGCTTTCCAGTTCGGTCAGCGATGCGTGGAACACCGCTTCGGCGCCGCGGAAATATTCCACCAACTTCCTCGCCCTCGTCGGCCCCAGGCCGGGCGTCAGGGAGATGGCCAGCCACTCCAGGATGTGGGTTGCGGGTGCGGCTACGACGTTGGGCAAGTCACTCCGATCTCGGCGGACTGGCGAACTGTAATCACCCAGGAAAAGCGGTGTCAAGGGAAGCCGTCACAGGCCCGCTTAAAAAGCCTCTGCTAAAATCAAAACAGGAATGAAACATCTGCGCATCTCTGCGATTTCCTACCTCAACACCGCTCCCTTAATGTGGGATTTCGAACACGGTGAGGCTGGAAGCGAGTTCGATATTTCTTACACGCTGCCCTCAGATTGCGCCCGAGCGCTTCAGGCCGGAACCGCCGATATCGGGATCATCCCGGCCGCCGCTTACGCCCAAGTCCCAGGCCTCATGGTTCTACCGGGTGTGGCCATCGCCTCGCTTCGGCCGGTGCGATCGATCCTGTTGGTCAGCAAAGTACCGGTCTCGACGATTCGCAGCGTGGCGCTCGACACGTCTTCCATGACGTCGGTGGCGTTGACGAAAATTCTGTTTGAAAAGTGGCTGGGCGGTGGCAGGACTTTCCATCCCATGTCGCCAGATATCGACAAAATGCTCGCCCAACACGATGCCGGACTGGTCATCGGAGATCCGGCGCTGCAGATCGACCGCTCGCGCTATCACACGCTCGATCTTGCCGAAGAGTGGATCCGCCATACTGGCAGACCCTTTGTCTTTGCCTTTTGGGCAGTGCGTCAGCAGGCCCTGCAACAGACTTGGCCTGTGCCAGACTTGACCGCTATTTTTCAACGATCGCGCGACCATGGGCTCGAATCCTCAAGCCTCGACCAAATTGTTCCCCAATGGGCACTGCGCTTGAGCCTGACAGAAGCCGATGTGCGCAACTATCTTACCGATAACATTTATTACTATCTGGACGAGTCTTGTCTCGGAGGGCTGCGGCTGTTCTATCGCTATGCGGCTGAGGTTGGCGCGCTGCCAGTTGCGCCCGATTTGCAGTTTGTAAATACAGCCAATGCTGTGACTGTCTAGCGCCCAATGCACACCACATTCCTCCAAAACTGAATGGCTCTCCATCTCCATCTGCTGTTCGCGGTTCCCATCTGGCACCGCCTTCGCCGCCTTGGGGGAGCGGGTCTGGTTGTTTTGGGAGTCGCCGACAATTCTGTGATCCCGCTAACTGGCAGCATGGATGTTCTTACCATTTGGTTAGCGGCGCGTCATCGCGAGCCTTGGCCTTACTATGCCGCGATGGCCACGGTGGGCGCCGTGATCGGCGGATACATTACTTATGCGCTGGCCCGCGAGGGCGGTAAAGAGGCGATGGAGCGCAAGCTCTCCAAAAAAAAGGCAACCCAGGTTTCCCAGGTATTTGAAAAATGGGGGTTCTTTGCCGTTGTCGTTCCCGCGCTCCTGCCTCCGCCATTTCCTTTCGTGCCGTTTTTGGTGGCGGCGGGCGCCATGCAATACCCGAAGAAGAAATTTTTAGGAGCGCTGGCGGTTGGCCGCGGCATTCGCTACTCCATTGTTGCCGGGCTTGGATTTCTTTACGGCAGTCACATCCTGCGCTTCTTCGATCGCTACTATAAACCGGCCGTGGCAATCCTCGTCGGCCTGGCGGTCGTCGGAGGAGTGCTGTCGCTGATCCAGTACTTTCGCATGAAGAAAAAGTAGCCGCTCCGGGCTCGCGAATTTGGAAACAGCCGCCCTCCTCCGTTAAAATCGACGAGTAGCCATGTCTCTTACCAAACAGCAGGCCTTGGAGATGTTCGAATCCGATGATCTGATCGGCATCGGAATGGAAGCCGATGCCGTCAGGCGGCAGCTTCATCCCGAAGGCGTGGTCACTTACATCATCGATCGCAACATTAATTACACCAATTTCTGCACCGAATATTGCACCTTCTGCGCCTTTTATCGCCCACTGAAGGGGCCGGCCGCGAAAGAAGGCTACATCCTGGATTTCGACACCATCTACGAAAAGATCCGCGAGACCGTCGAGCTCGGTGGTACGGGGGTGTTAATGCAGGGCGGACTTCACCCCGATCTGAAGATGGAGTGGCACGAAAAGATGCTGCGCGGCATCAAAGAGCGCTTTCCGCAGGTCCATCTCCACTGCTACTCGGCTTCCGAGATTATCGCCATCGCCGAGTACAGTGGCCTCAACATTCGCGATACGATTCTTCGCCTGCGCGATGCCGGCCTCGATTCCATCCCCGGTGGAGGCGCCGAAATTCTCGACGACGAAGTGCGCTACAAGATCGCGCGGCTGAAGTGCCTCACCGGCGATTGGATCAATGTTCATCGTACCGCTCACCAGATCGGCATGCGCACCACTGCGACCATGATGTTCGGCGTCGGGGAAAATTACGAAAACCGCGTCAACCACTTCCAGCAGCTCTACGATTTGCAGGAGGAGACCGGCGGCTTCACCGCCTTCATCCCGTGGAGTTTTCAGCCTACAAATACCGCCCTCGGCGGCCGTCACTGGGATGAGGCCACCGCTGTCGAGTACTTGAAAGTTCTTGCCATCTCGCGCCTGTATCTCTCCAACTTCCTGAACGTGCAATCGAGCTGGGTCACCCAGGGACTCAAGGTTTGCCAGATGGGCCTGCGCTTCGGCGGTAACGATGTCGGTTCCGTAATGCTGGAAGAGAATGTGGTCCGCGCTGCTGGCGTCAACAATTGCACCACCGAAGAAGAACTGCGTCGTATCATCCGCGACGCTGGATTCCGCCCCGCCCAACGCGACACCTTGTACCGGCAGTATTTCCTGAACTGAAAGCCACGCTTTCTCACCAGGAACGCACTACTTTTCACATAGAGAGACTTTTTCTCCACCGAAATTTTTACACGTGTCGCAACTCGATCTCTCGCTAAGTGTTGATAGAAGAAAACCAATCCCGGCCTCGGGGAAACAGGCAAAACAGCTAGTACCCTGAAAACACGGACTTTGTCGACCTTCCACAGAAAGTGCGTCAACTTGGCAAGGAAATTGCAATTATCCCCATCGTCGCAATTGGAGGTGTTTCATGTCGAGCGTTAATGACGCAGAATTCCTTCGACTGCTCAAAAAAGATATTGATTACTTCGCCGCCGCAATCGAGCGTTTCGAAGATTTGATTCCACGCGTAAGCGCACCTATTCAGGATCAATGGAGATTGCAGGCGCAATCCCGCCGTGATTTTGCGGTTGAACTCGAAATCCTGCTGGAGAAGGCGGAGCAGTTCGCCAACTCTTCATCCGGTGCTGCGTCGATCCATCGCAAGCCGGCCCTGTGCTGATTCACAACCGCATTTTGGGATACTCCCATACGGAGATAAGTTTTTTATCTCTCGCGCCTGTCCTTACTCGTCTACTGCAAGCTTGTCTACTGCAAGCGATGATCGGGCCGAATCCGGTAGAATAAGGGTTTTGACCAAGCCACTTGCCAGCTTCTGCCTTCAACCTGTTTTTTTCGATGCCGCTCGCGCTCTGGACCGCTCCGCGCGGGATTGGGCCCTATCTCCGCCAGCATCTCCTGGACAAAACTTTTCAGGGCCTTTACCACACGGATGCCTTTGACCGCGCTCTGCTGATTCCGTATTTTATCGTGCTCGTTCTTCTGGCGGGCTACGGAATGCATCGTTACACTCTGGTTTATCTCTACTACAAGCGCAGAAAAAACCGCAGCACCGAGCCGGCTGGCCACTTCGAGCAACTCCCCCGCATCACCGTCCAACTCCCGATCTTTAACGAACAATTTGTGGTCGAACGCCTGTTCGAATCGATCACCAAGCTGAAATATCCCCGTGAGAAACTCGACATTCAGGTGCTTGATGATTCCACGGATGAGACGGTCGAGGTGGCCCGCAACCTGGTTGCACGCTATGCTGCGCTCGGAAGTCCTATTAGCTACCATCATCGGATCCATCGAGAGGGCTTCAAGGCGGGAGCGTTGGCCGAAGGGTTGAAGACGGCGAAGGGCGAATTCGTGACCATTTTTGATGCTGACTTCACCCCGCCGGAAGATTTTCTGCTGCAAACAATCCATCACTTTACTGACCCCAAGATCGGTATGGTGCAGACCCGCTGGACGCACATCAACCGGGGCTACTCATTCCTCACCCAGGTGGAAGCCATTCTGCTCGATGGTCATTTTGTGCTCGAACACTCCGCCCGCGCCTGCAGCGGCGTCTTCTTCAACTTCAACGGCACGGCGGGAGTTTGGCGGCGCGCCGCCATTGACGAAGCCGGTGGCTGGCAACACGACACGCTCACCGAAGACACCGACCTTTCTTATCGCGCACAACTCAAAGGGTGGAAGTTCATCTACCTGCAGGATGTCGAGTGCCCGGCGGAACTGCCGGTCGAGATGACCGCCTTCAAGACTCAGCAGGCGCGCTGGGCTAAGGGACTGATCCAGACCGGAAAGAAAATTCTGCCGCGGGTGATGCGCAGCGACGCGTCGTTCCATACCAAGATTGAAGCTTGGTATCACCTCACCGCAAATCTCAGTTATCCGCTGATGATTGTGCTCTCGGTGCTGATGTTGCCCGCCATGATCATCCGCTTTTATCAGGGATGGTTCCAGATGCTGTTCATCGATCTGCCGCTTTTTCTGGCCTCCACATTTTCTATTTCCAGTTTCTACCTGGTTTCGCAGCGCGAGCTTTTTCCCAAGAGCTGGCCGCGAGCTTTGCTCTATCTGCCATTACTCATGGCTCTCGGCATTGGATTGACCGTTACCAACACCAAAGCCGTAATCGAAGCGCTGATCGGCAAGCAGAGCGCCTTTGCGCGAACCCCCAAGTACAATGTGGGATCGAAAAAAGATAAAGTTGCCGCCACCAAGTACCGTAAGCGCCTGGGCTGGGTGCCCTGGATCGAACTCCTCATCGGTGCCTACTTCGCGCTCACCGTTTTCTACGCCTTCGAAAACGAGAATTACGTTACCATCCCATTTCTGTTGCTGTTCGTCTTCGGTTATTGGTGCACCGGATTAATGTCTCTTCTCCAGGGCCGCTTCGCGGGAGTGGCGCTCAGCAGCGAACCTCATACCAAGCCCTTTCCGGTGGGAGTGTAACTGCACGACTTCGGCCTCTTGCTCTTTCTTTCACTCTGCCACTCGATTACAATCCACTCGCCAAAAGTTTTCCATTCGGCCGCGAAATGTAAGTTCCGGCTCGAAGGAGGATCTCGAAGGACGTTCGATGCTCCGCTCGGGCAAGCTGTGTTTTCTTTTTGCGCTCATCTTTCTGCTCAGCTCACTGCTGGGGTGTGGCTCTCGGCATAATTCGGATGAGTATTTCGTCTTCGTAGCCGCCAACCTCAAGGTTCCTTATTGGCAGACCGCAGGTGCGGGCTTCGCCAAGGCCGCTGACCAGATGAAAGTCCGCATGGACTTCCTCGGTCCTAATAGCTACGATCCGAAGGCTGAACGCGACGAGTTCGATAAAGCGGTGCAGCAGAAGGCGACCGGCATCTTGCTCGCCGTAACCGATCCCACCATTCTGAAAGACAGCATCGACAAGGCCGTTGCCGCCGGTATTCCTGTCGTGACCATGGACTCCGATGCCCCCGCCAGCAAGCGCCTGTTCTTCATCGGCACCAATAATTATCAGGTTGGCACGAACGGCGGCCAGCGTCTGGCGCAGGAGTTGAAGGGAAAAGGCAACGTCGTGGTTTTCACTATGCCCGATCAACACAACATGCAGGACCGCCTGCGCGGTTATCGCGATGCGCTCGAGCACACTGGGATCAAAATTACGCGCGTGGTTGATATCCAGGGAGACCCACGGATCGCCTTCGATACCACCACCCAAATCATCGGCAAGGAAAAAGATCAGGTCGATGCCTTTGTCTGTCTGGAGGCTCAATCGGGCAAAGAAGTTGCCGGCGTGCTGAATAGCTATAAGATTACGGGCAAAGTTGTGATGGCAATGGATACCGACCCCGAAACCCTGGATTGGATCAAGAAAGGCGGCATCGCCGCCACCATTGCCCAAAAACCTTACACCATGGCCTTCGTTGGTATGCAGATGCTCGACAACCTCTATCACCACAAGCCTTCCTCTTTGGAGAACGATTGGTCGAAAGACAGCTTTGCGCCGATTCCGTCGTTTGTGGATACTGGTTCTGCCCTGATCGACAAGAGCAACGTTGATTCTTTCTTGCAGGCAAAACAGAGCGCAACCGGCGGACAGAAGTAACTTAACTTGTCGATACCAGTTTTCGCCCGGTCGCAAGCCTGGGTTGTGACCAACTTCTCGTACCGAGGGATCGATTGCATCATGCGAATGCCGAAGCAGTTTCGTTTTCTGGCAGCTTGCGTTGCCGGTCTTTTATTCATCTGCGCCGCGAGTTCGAGCAACGCGCTTGACCGCCAGCCAAACTCCGACTATCACGCTCGCCGGGAAGCGCTCGCCAAGAAAGTCGGAGGCGTTGTCGTTCTCTTCGCCGGCACTGAGAACGAAGGGCCCAATGATATTTATGGTTTTCGCCAGGACGATAACTTCTACTATCTTTCCGGCTTGAGGGAACCGGGCAGCGCTTTGCTGATTGCTCCGTCTGCCGAAGCGACAAGCGAGACGCCGGCACGCCCCTACAGCGAAATTCTTTTTTTGCCTCCGCGCAATCGCACTCAGGAGAAATGGACTGGCCCCAAGCTCGGCGCCGAGAATCCTGAGTCGCCTAAGATTACCGGCTTCGATCGCGTCGAAGATATGGGGCAACTGCCCGAAGAAGTGGCTCGCTTCCTTACCAGTGGCCGCCCCACGATCTATACCGACGTGGCCCCGGACGGCGACCCTTCGCCCTCCACCCGGCCCATTGCTTTTCTGAAACGGCTCAACTCGTATCTGGTATTCGAGGATCTAAAGCCCATGCTCTCCTCGTTGCGTACCACCAAAGATGCGGGCGAGATCGCTTTAATCCGCAAGGCCGTCGATGCTTCGGTCGCCGCGCACTTCGCGGCCTTCAAAGCGGTGAAGCCGAATGTCAATGAAAGAGAAATTTCCGCGCTCATGCAATATGAGTGGGGCAAGCGTGGCTGCGAACTGCCCGCCTACGCACCCATCGTGGGGTCCGGCTACGATTCAACCGTTTTGCACTACTCCGACGACGACAATGTAATGAAGTCCGGCGACGTGGTTGTGATCGATGCCGCGGGCGAATATTCAATGTACGCCGCCGACATCACGCGCACCCTTCCCATCAACGGTCACTTCACCCCGCGCCAGCGCGAAATCTACGACATTGTTCTGGGCGCGCAGCAGGCTGCGATGGCAGCCTTCCAGTCCGGCAAATCGAGCCTTTCCCGCGGCGGCGCCAATTCGCTCTACCAGGTTGCCTATGACTACATCAATACCCATGGCAAGGATTTGCATGGCCAGTCCCTGGGACAGTATTTCATTCACGGCCTCGGCCACTACATCGGACTCAATGTTCACGATTCCGGCGATTACAATGTTCCCCTCGGTCCCGGCATGACTTTCACTATTGAACCGGGCATCTACATTCCTGAAGAAAATTTAGGCGTGCGCATCGAAGACGATTTCTCCGTGGACCCGGATGGAAAGCTTATTAAGCTGAGCGGAGCCTTGCCCTCCACCGCAGACGAAATAGAAAAATTGATGGCAGGGAAGTGACGCAGGCCGCGCCGGCAGCCGGCCGCTGCTACGAGATGTATTCCCGGATGTATTCGTCTTGTGTAATCGCGAGTGCGTGAACGTTACCGTCGAAAATAACCTTGCCGTCGCGCAGGATAAGAAAGCTCATGGGCGCATCACAATGCTGGCCAGGCGGCAGCGGTACCATGCGGTTGAGGTGTTTGTCGAACTGATGTGTGGCCATGGTGAAAGCATCTTGCAAGCGGTGGGTCACGAGTAGAGCGCTGGTCTGGTTCACATCGCGCTGCTTCACGATCAATTCGATGATGGTGTTCGAGGTCACAGGATCCAGCCCGCCGGTAGGCGAGTCATAGAGCAGAAGCTCCGGCTGCGTAATCAGCGCGCGCGCGATCGCCACCCGCCGCCGCATGCCCCCGGAGAGCTCCGAGGGATTCAAATCCAGGGTGTGCTCCAGTTCCACGAAGTGCAGTACCTCGCGCACTCTGCGGTCGATATTGTCGTCATAAACGCCGCTCTCTTCCATCAGCCGGTAAGCCACATTTTCCCGCACGCTGAGAGAATCGAAGAGCGCGCTTTCCTGGAACACCATTCCAATCTTGGCGCGTAACTCAAAGAGTTCTTCTTCGCGCATCCCCGTAACATCCTGGCCCAGCACCACAATGCGTCCGGAATCCGGCCGGATCAATCCTATCGCCAGCTTCAGAATCAGGCTTTTTCCAGACCCCGCAACTCCAAACAGCGCCTTGGTCTCGCCGCGAGGCAGCTGAAACGAAACTCCGCGCAGCACCTCATTCTCGCCAAAGGCAAGCTTCACATCTTCGAACACTATCGGGGGAACGGACTGTTCGTTCTTCGTAACCGAAGCGGAATCGAGCGGCAAGGTCGGTGCAGACATGAGGTTAATGGAAAGAAAGCAAGGCCATCAGCAGCCGTGTAAGGAGCAAGTCCACGCCCAGGATTAGCACGGAAGCTGCGACCACTGCCTGAGTGGTGGCGCGGCCCACTCCCTGTGTCCCCCCGCGCGCATTCATACCGTAGAAGCAGCCGATGGTTGCGATAATAAATCCAAACAGGATTGGTTTCAGCAGTCCCATAAAAACATCTTGAAACACCAATACCTGCCATGCGTTGAACCAATATTGCCGGGCGTCCAGACGCAGCAGCAGCTTCGCAATGAACAAGCCACCGGTCAGTCCCACCAGATCGGAAATGATGGTCAGAAAAAAAAGCATGAATACGGTCGAGACGATGCGCGGCGTCACCAGCTTTTTCATGGGATCGGTGCCCAACGCACGCATGGCGTCGATTTGCTCAGTCACCACCATCGATCCCAACTCGCTGGCCATACCAGAGGAGTTTCGCCCAGCAACCATCAGGCTGGTCAGAACCGGTCCCAACTCCCGCACCATGGAAGTGGACACCAGCTGACCCACCAGAGTGATGGATCCGAAACGCTCCAGGGTATTTGAAGTTTGCAGCGCCAGCACGGCGCCCGTGAAAAAGCCGGTGAGCACGACGATGGGCAGCGAACCCACGCCGATCGCGTCGGCCTGCAGAACCATATCGCCAAAATAGAAAGGTTTGCGGAACACATTGGCCACGGCCTGCGCGCAGAACAGAACGTAATCCTGAACCGTCTGTACCGTTTCCTTGGCGAAATCCGTGGGCGAAGTGAGTTCCATTCGGCTTGGAAAAAAGTGCGGCCGAAGTGCTGCACTCTTTCCGAAACTATAGCAGAGAAAGCTGTCGCCTTCAGCGATCTGACTCACCTTCATAATTTTTGCTAGAAGGTATAGAGCCTTCCAATCATTTGATTGCTCTGGGATCGGAGGCTCCGTCGCCCGCGGGGCCATGACCGTCGGATCCATCATCGCCGTTCGCTAATCGTTCGTTCGCTAGTCGTTTTCTTCGCGTATCTAACAGCTGATTAATCTCGCGCACCAGTTCGAGTAGTTTTTTTGGATCCTGTTCAACCGCAGCCTGGGCGCACAGCGCGACCCATCGCTCGCCGCTTTCGGCCTTTTCGGGGCGCATTGCCGTGCTTCCGGATAGGAAAAGCTCTTTCTCGCCGGAATCAATGCCGGCAAGAGGCATGACTGCGTCGTTTCGCTCTTCGGGGTTTGTAGGCACATGATTTCGATGCCCGTGCGGCTGTGAAGTCGTCTGGGGTGAATTCTGTAAAAAACACGGCTACCGCACTATTTCGGGTAACTGGGTGCCTTAGATGTTTAGATTCCTAACGGAGTATCAACTTGAGAACTGCTGGAGCAGAATCGTCAAACCGAAATTCGAATTTTCCGCGAAGACGCAGCTTCCACTTGATTTGATCCCTGCGATCACACTGGCGACTTGGATCAATCGAAAGATTTTTCTGTCAGCCGACGTCACGCCCGGAGCTTTTTCTTAATTTCGATATTTAAGCGACGGATTTTCTGATTCAGCGTGGAGAGCGGCACCTTGAAATGCTCCGAGGCTTCGGTCTGGTTCCAGTTGCACTTTTCCAGCATGTCGATGATGATGCGCCGCTCCACGTCTTCCACGATCTCAAATAGCGAAGCATCCGCCGGCGGATCATGCAGTGTGAAGGCCGAGCCGCGTCCCAACAGGTTTTCCGGCAATAGGTCGATGGAGATCTCGTTCCCGGAAGACAACACCACGGCGCGTTCGATTACGTTTTCCAGTTCGCGCACGTTTCCCGGCCAGGAATGGGCGATCAGGGGCCGCAGTGCCTCGGGCGTGATCTGCCGCACGGGACGATCATTTTCCTCGGCATATTTCTTCAAAAAGAAATCGACCAGCAGAGGGATGTCTTCCTTGCGTTGGCGTAGCGGAGGAAGCTCGATGGTAATCACATTCAGACGGTAAAAAAGATCCTCGCGGAAACGGCCCTCGCGTACCGCCTGCCGCAGGTCCACGTTGGTGGCCGCGATAATGCGCACATCGACTTGAATTTCCTGAACCCCGCCCAAATGCATGAATTTGCGGTCCTGCAGGACGCGCAGAATTTTAGCCTGCGTATCCAGGCCCATGGTGGCGATTTCATCCAGAAACAGCGTGCCCCGGTCCGCCATTTCAAACAGACCTTTCTTGGAGGCGATGGCGCTGGTGAATGCGCCCTTCACGTGCCCGAAGAGTGTGGACTCCAGCAGGTCGGTGGGCATTGAGCCTGTATTCACCGGCACGAAGGGCCGGTCGTGGCGTGGCGAGTTCAGATGCAGCGCCTTCGCGATAATTTCCTTGCCCGTCCCACTTTCGCCTTGTAACAGCACCGTCGAACGACTGTTGGCTACTTGCGCGACCAGGTCGAAGATCTTCAGCATGGGCTCGCTCTTGCCGACGATGTTCTCGAAGTTGTAACGCTGCTTGAGTGCCCGCTTCAGCTGAACATTTTCTTCTTCGGCTCTGCGCCAGCCCACCGCGGCGCGCACGTCGGCCAAAAGCTTCTCATTGTCCCAGGGTTTTTGCACAAAATTGGCGGCGCCGGATTGCATGGCGCGCACCGCATTCTCAACCGTCCCGTAGGCGGTGATCATGATGACCGGCAGCCGCGTTTCATGGGCCCGGATCGCGGTAAGAATTTCCATGCCATCGCGGCCCGGCAAGGCGAGATCGAGCAATACCAAGTCAAACGGATGTTCGCCGATGCGCTGCAGTCCGGCCTCGCCAGAGATCGCCGTTTCCACCGCGAAGCCCTCCATCTCCAGCAAAGTCTGCAGAGACTCGCGAATCTCCGCTTCGTCGTCGATAATCAGCACCGCGCCGGCCAGGCCCGGGCTTCCGTTTAGTAGCACATGCGAGATAACTGCTGAATCAGACATATTCCGCCTTGGAATGGATTGCCTTTCTACTTAGAGGAAAATCCAGCGTGAAGGTTGTACCGGCGCCGGGATGGCTTTCCACTCGAATCTTGCCCGCGTGTTCCTGAATGATGCCGTAGGTCACAGAAAGTCCCAGGCCGGTACCCCGGGGCTGGCCTTCCCGCGGAGAAGTCTTGGTGGTGAAGAAGGGATCGTAAATGCGCTGAATATGCTCCGGCGCTATGCCCGATCCGGTGTCGGAGACGCAGACGCTCACGCTCTCGCCGTTGAGCGTGGCCACGCGCAGTGTGCCTCCGCCAGGCATGGCGTCTTTGGCGTTCAGAAACAGGTTCAGAAATACTTGTTGTAACCTTCCCGCATTCCCCTGAATCGCGGGCAATTTGGGCTCGGGCGTATTTTGCACCTCAACCTTCGCCACCTTAAACTGGTGCTCCAGCAACGCCAAAGTGTCGGCGATCACTTTGTTCACATCCACGTCGCCGATCTCGCTGCCGCTGGTGCGCGAGAAGTTCAGCAGGTTGTTCACAATTTCGGAAGCCCGGAAAGTTTGCCGCGTGATTTTTTCCAGCAGCCCGGATTTCTGCGGATCGCCCTGCAGTTGCTTGGAAAGCATCTGCGTGTACGAGGAAATCACCGCCAGCGGCGTGTTGACTTCATGAGCCACGCCGGCCGCCAGCAACCCGATCGAGGAAAGCTTATCCGCCTGCGAGAGTTGCGCTTCGAGGTCCACGCGTTCGGTGATGTCATCCATGATGATCAGCCGGCCGATCACCTCAAATTTGCGCGTCACCAGGGGCGCCAGGGCCACGTTTACAGTGCGCACTTCTCCGGCCGGCGTCTGCAAACGGAACTTGTACAGGTTGCGAATGCCGGGCTCCCGCCGCATGCGGTTGAATTCTTCGAGAAACTCTGCGGGAAACACCGCTTTCAGCGGTTGCGTCAGGGCTTGCCAGCGTGGCAGCGCATACATCACTTCCATTTGCGCGTTCCAGCTCTCAATGCGGTCTTCCATATCGAGCGCCATCACACCCACATTGATGGATTCGACAATGTTTTCGTTGAAGTCCTTCAGGCGTTCGTATTCCGCCGCCTTCTGCTGCAAAGATGCATAGAGCTGCGAATTCTGAATCGCGATTCCCAGGTAGCCGCCCAGAGTCTCGAGTAATTCCATGTCTTCGCTCGAGAGGAAATCGCCTTTTGTGGTTTTGCCCAGTCCGAGCACGGCGATGGTTTTTTGCTGCGCGTGGCAGGGGATGTAGTAATTCAAGTCCAGGCGCGCAATGGCCTGCTGCGCACTGGGCGTCTCCCGGGGCACCAGATGGGTATTTTCAAAAAATAGATGCCCAGCCTGCTCGCCGCGGGGCACATTAAGGAATGAAAAATCCAGACTGCCAGGAACTGAATTCCCGAAAGATTTTGCCAGCACAAATTTTCCCGATTCCTCGCCCGCCAGAAAAATCGCCATGCGGTCGACTGCGAGAGTGCGGCAGAGCCGGTCGATCAGCGAAGAGAGCAGTGTGTTCAGGTTGGTCTCGGAGCCCAACTCCCGCCCGAATTCGAGCAGCGTCCGCCGGTAGTCGTAGCGCGTGCGATAGAAAAATTGATCGATCCGGTCCTGAATCAACTTGCGCACGGGATCGAACAACAGCGCCGTCACCACCACCGCCAGAATCAAACCCAGCGGCCCCGAAGTGGGCTGCCAGTTGTGCACCAGCAGGGCCACGCCCGCAACCAGACCAAAATACAATCCCACCACGATCGCCGCGGCCAGCGTGTAAACCACGCCGCGCTTGAAGATGAGATCGACATCCATCAGGCGGTAGCGGAAAATTGCATATCCAAAAGTCAGTGGCAGCAGGGCCAGCGACAGGGCTGAAACTTTCATGGTCGCGCCCGGCAGTGAACCCATCAGGTACGGGATCACGTAGAACAAGGTGTAGGGCACGATCGCCAGAATGGTTCCACGCGTCACCCACTTCAACTGTTGCCGCAGAATCGTGGTGCTGGCGCGCCGGTAGCTGTACCAAAGCACGATGGCCGCGGCCAGAAAGAACAGCGACCCGTAGGACATTTCCATGCGGTCAAGATTCCAGCGCAGCCGCTCACTGGCCTGCAGCCACCGCATGGCGATCACATGGGTCGCCAACAGGATGGTTCCCGGCGCATAGACCAGTGCCAGCAGCCAGGCATGCTTCCGCACAAACTGGCGCTTTTCGGGGAAAGTGAGAACGAAGTGCAGAAATAATGCCGGCTGCAACACTCCCGCGACGATGTTGCCCCAATAAATGATCCAATCGAAATCGTTTAACTTGCCGGTGTACTTGAAGGAATAAGCGATGAAGGAAACCAGGCAGAAGATATAAAAATGCGTGGACCCGGGAGCAGTCCAGCGACGCAGCAGGACGTACAGTCCAATGCCGAGGTAAATCAGCGCGATCAGTCGGAGCCACTGGTTGAGCGAGCGCTCGGCGGGAATCAGAATCACGCTGGAATCGAGCGGCACCGATTGCCGGAGCAGGGAATACGCCGCCTTCGACCAGACCCCGGTCTGGTAGAGCTCGCGCTCCAGCCCTGACATGTTCTGAACCTGCTGGTTGTTGATCGAAACCAGCTCGTCGCCCGGCTTAATTCCGCTTTTGGCCCCAGGACCACTGGGCTCAACCCGGTCGGCTACCAGGTGCCCGTTGTGTTCTACCCACCAAACCCCATCGTTTGGGACCTGAAACTTCCACTCGGCGTTGAAGTTGAATCCCGCGCAGACGACCGCGGCCACCGTAAGAAAGAACAGCAACACTACTGCAACTGAGCGGACTTGGCTTTCCCGATTCATGGCTTTCGCCGACGGGTTCGAAGTTCGACTGGCTGGGCTTTGACGAGCCCCACGCTGATCAGTCCCCGACTGCTCTTCCATGAGCAACTTCGCTGCCATGTTTTTTCCCGTCTTCGAAGCGCTAAGTGGCCAATCTAAAGCACTTCCAACAGTATAGATGGATTTCCAAAAACTATGTACGGTTTAATGGAGGTTTGTGTGGGATTTTGTATCCGGCTGGACCGAAACATCTTAGCTGGCTACAAGATCTTAGAAGGATTTCTGCGGCAGTCCACGGTTTGCTCGCCGAAGAAAGTTCAATAGCAGATACGGTCCGGGGAAAAGTTTGCGGCCAGAATTGCAGACATCGGGGGCAAACTTCCCCCCCGACCTGGGCGGGATTGGCATCCCGCCCGCATGCTTCTCACATTCCTTTCCCACCCCCAGGGTCTACAGGTCTAGGAGGGCCAAGCGGCGCGCTGGGCCTTCCCAGAGCCAATATTGACCCGGATCACGTTCATCAACTCGTCGTTGTCCGCAGGCTTCTGGAAAAATGCAGCCGCTCCCGCCTTCAACGCCCGCTCTTCGTTGCTTTGCGGGTCGCGTGCGCTTAAAACGATCACGGGGATGCCCGCCAGCGCGTCGCTGTTTTGAAGTCTCTCCAAAACTACAACGCCATCTCCCACCGGCAGGCCCAAATCTAAAATGATCAGACTCGGGCGCTCCTTCTGGGCTGAGGCGATGGCGGAATAGCCATCGGTGGCCGTCGCAACCTCGTAATTGTTGGCGCGCAGGCGTAGCCGCATGGCGCGGACCAGATCAGGATCGTCGTCAACTACCAGAATTTTCGATTTCGGCATTGCAGTTCTCCTTATCATTATCATTTTTAGTAACGTTGTTAGTTAGGGCGTTTTTGGGCTTTCCCGTTAGAGGAGTGCTTCCGTTCCATACCCTTCAAAATCATTTGCGTCGCGCTATCGGCCACGCTTTGGACCTGTTGATCGATCGAGGCATCCGCCGCTGTTGCAGGCAATTCAATGGGGATGGTAGTGATGGCCAGCACGCATTTTTCTTTGAGATCAGCCACTCGCTCCAACTGCTCCCGGATGCGGGCAGTCATGACCCCGGAGCGCTGCAAATCGGTCGAGGCCACGACAAAGAAAGTCTCGGCCGCTCCCGACGTTCCCATCGGCGGCAAAACCAAATCCTTGTCGAGGTAGACGCAACGCTGCACGACCTCCAGGGCTTGCTGGTAGGTCTCTTTCCAGTTGCCGCGCGCGGCGTTCGATAACGGCGTGAGCTCGACTCGCACCAGCACAAAGGCCGAGCGCAAGCGGCCCTCGTGGGTGACCACGGGTGCCAGCAGCTTGGCCAGCGAGTAAACCGGAAGGGTGAAGGTGAAGGTGCTGCCTTCTCCCAGTTCACTCGACACCCAGATTCGTCCCTCATGAAGGCGAACGATCTCCTTGCAGATGAACAGGCCCAGTCCCAATCCGGAGCGATTGTTATCGACCGAGTCGGGATCCTGGTAGAGACGCTCGAAGATCAAAGCCTTGGCCTCGGGGCTGATGCCCCGGCCGGTATCGCTGACCGCGATATAGACGGAACCGGGGTCGGCATCTACCACGCTGGCCTGCAGCATGATGGCGCCATTCGGCGGCGTGAACTTGATGGCGTTGTCCACCAGATTCACCATCACCTCGAGTATGCGGTCGGGATCGGCCAGCACTAGGGGCAGCCTTTGATCAAGCCCGACTTCGAGTCCAACCTGTTTCTCGTCGGCCGAGGGCCGGAGCATGGCCACCACCTGATGTGCCAGTTCGCTTAAAGAAATGCACCGCGGTTCGATCCGCATCTTTCCGCTTTCCGCGCGGGCGGCCTCCAGCAGGTCGCGGATCATGGCGTGCAGTTGATTCACGCTTTTTAGAATGGTTTTCAAGTGATCGCCCTGGTCGGGAGCGACCGGGCCCGCCAATCCATCAAGCAGCAGGGTTACGTACTGGTGTATGCAGGTCAGCGGCGTGCGGAGTTCATGCGAAACATGCGACAGAAATTGGTTCTTGAACTCTATTTTCTGCTTTTGGCTGATCTCCAGCGCGCGCAGAAGCGCCTGGCGCTCTACCGCATATCGCATGGCGCGCTCCAGGTGCTTGCTTGAGAGGTTCCCCTTTACCAGATAATCCTGCACCCCCTGATGCACTGCCTTGAGCGCGAGCGCCTCATCGTCCTGACCGGAAAGCACCACCACCGGTACGTTGGGCGAATGCTCGATGACGCGGCGAAAGGTTTCCGCCCCGTGACTGTCGGGCAGGTTCAAGTCCAAAAGCACCACCGAGGGCGTTTCCACGGTAAGCGAGGCCAGGCCATCCGCCAGCCGGTTGACGCAGTTCACTTTCACGGGAGATTGGCCTTCGGTCAGCCGAAGGCGTACCAGATCAGCGTCTCCGGGGTTGTCTTCGATGAGCAATACGCTGGTAGTGGGTTGATTCATTGTTCTTTTACTCTCCTCGCGGCGGCAGGCTTACCGAGCCAAACCAGAATTCTTCAATCGATCTCATCATGGAAAAAAATTGGGTAAGGTTTCCCGGTTTACTGACGTAACAATTCGCCCCCAGTTCGTAGCTGCGGGAAATATCTTTGTTGAGCTGGGAAGTGCTGAAAATCACGACCGGGATGCGGCGCAATTCCGGATTGGCTTTCATCGCCGCCAGTACCGCCAGGCCATCTCGTTTGGGCAGATTCAGATCCAGCAGGACCAGGTCAGGCCGGATGGCACTGCTAAAGCATCCTCGATGAGATAAAAAAGCCAGCGCCTCCGCCCCGTCCGCCACACTGTTAATCTGGCCCCGGTATGCGCAGGCGGTCAGAGCTTCGCGGGCCAGGGCGACGTCGGCGGGATTGTCATCCACGATCAGCAGTTGATGGGTTGAACTCATTTCCCGGCCTCTTCCGTGGAACCGGTCTGCGCCACTGGCAGGGTGAACTTAAAGCTCGAACCGCAATCCACCTGCGATTCCACCCAAATCTTTCCCCCGTTGCGCTCCACGATTTTTTTGCAAATGGCCAGCCCGATGCCATTGCCCGGATATTCCGTGCGCGCGTGCAAGCGCTGAAAGACCACGAAAATGTTTTCCGCGTACTCCGGCGCAATCCCGATTCCGTTGTCGCTCACTCCGAACAGCCACTGCGACCCTTGTTGTTCGGCTTGCACCGAGATCACTGGCGCTGCTTTCCCGCGAAATTTGATGGCGTTGCCGATCAGATTCTGGAAAATCTGCAGCATCTGGGTGCGGTCCGCCCATATCGTAGGCAGTTCGGTGTGCGTGATCGAAGCTCCGCTCTCCTGAATCGCGGAAGCCAGAATCTGCCGGACTTCTTCGATGATGGCCTGGCAATCCACCCGCGTCGGCTCTCCTTCTTTTCTGCCGACCCGCGAAAAGGCCAGCAGATCCTGGATCAGCACCTGCATCCGCGTCGCGCCTTCGCTGGCATAGCCGATGAACTTGTCGGCATTTTCGTCAAGCCTGCCTTTATAGCGTTCCGAGAGCAGCTGGGTGTAGGCCGCGACCATGCGCAGCGGCTCCTGCAAGTCATGCGATGCCACGTAGGCAAACTGCTCCAGGTCGGCGTTGGAGCGGGCCAGTTCATCGGCTTTTTTTGCCAGATCCTTTTCCGCCTGGTGGCGCAAGCCCCGGTCGTACTGTTCCCGCAAAGCACGGTGCACCACCTGCGGCAGGCGCGCCAGTCCATCTTTCAGAACGTAATCCGTGGCTCCTTGCCGGATGCACTCGACCGCGGTCACATCGCCCAGCGCTCCCGAAACCAGAATCATCGGAATTTCGAGACCCTGCCGCCGCAGCACGCCGAGCGCTTCCATCCCTTTCCAGCCGGGAAGGTTGTAATCCGCCAGCACAATCTCCGGTGAATGGGTGCGCAGGGCCTGCTCGAAGGCGGCCTCGTCCTGAACGATGACCGCGCTGACCTCGAAGTTGTCTTTGCGCAGCGCCCGCAATACCAGCTCGGCGTCAAGCTGGTTATCCTCTACCATCAGGACGCGCAACTGGCGCTTGGGTACGGTGCTGGAGTGTGTGGCGAGCTGTGTGCCGGTGCTGCTCATTTCACCTCAGGGACATGCTGCGAGCGGTGGTTCAGCGGCGGCCGGTTAATCACCAGCCAGTACAGCCCCGCCAGCTTCACCATTTTTCGAAACTCCACAAAGTCCACCGGCTTCTGCAGATAACTGTTGGCGCCCAGGTTGTAGCCGCTTACCATGTCACGCTCTTCTCTGGAAGAGGTCATCAGCACGACGCATATATTCTTGGTCCGCGCATCGCTTTTCATCTGCTTGAGAATCTGCAGACCATCCACTTTGGGCAACTTCAAATCCAGCAGAACCAGCTTCGGAGGATCATCAAACGATCGTTGGCTGTGTGGCCCCGAGCAGAAGATGAAGTCCAGCGCTTCCTCGCCATCGCGGACAACAAAGACCCGGTTGGCCAGATTTTCCCCGCGCAACGCATGCAGGGTGAGTTCCACATCGTCTTCACTGTCATCCACCAGGAGAATGTCGACCTCGTGGCTGTTCATGCCAAACCTCCTGCACTAGCTTCTCTTTTGGTTTTTTCAACCGGGCTAGCTTCCTCTGCGGGTTCTGCTATCGGCCGCCCCGGTTTGACCGCGCTGGATTCGGCAGCCGCCAGCGTGAAGCAGAACGTCGCGCCCTTGTCCAATTCCCCGTCCGCCCAAACCCGGCCTCCATACTTGGTCACAATGCGCTGCACCGTGGCCAGGCCAATGCCTGTGCCTTCGAAATCTTCGGCGCGATGCAGACGCTGGAACACGCCGAACAGTTTGTCGACGTACTTCATGTTGAAACCGACACCGTTGTCTCTCACCACGATGACCGACTCTCCATTCTCCTGATGCTGGCTGATCTCGATCTCCGCACGTTCGCGGGAGCGGGTGAACTTAAGGGCGTTCGTCAGCAGATTTTGGAAAACCTGCCGAATCAGGACGGGGTCGCACTGCAGGGAAGGAAGTTCCGCAATCTTCCAGGCCACCACCCGGTCCCTGGTTTCCGGCTGCAGCACAGACACGACTTCCTCAACGATCGAATTCAGCCCGCAAGGCTGGAGCTTCACGGCGTGCCGCCCCACCCGCGCCAGATTCAGAAGAGCATCCACCAGCAGCCCCATGCGGTGGACGCCGTCTTCGATGCGCTGCACGTGCTGGCGGGCCTCGGGAGCCAGTTCGGAACCAAAGTCCTCGATCAGGATTCGGGAAAACCCGCCGATATGCCGCAGCGGCGCCCGCAGGTCGTGGGACACCGAATAGGTAAATGCCTCCAGTTCGCGGTTGGCGACCTCCAGTTGCGCGGTGCGCTGGGCCACCCGCCCTTCGAGTTCTTCGTTGAGGCTTCGAATTTTCTGCTCATCCAGCCTGCGTTGCGTGATGTCCCGGAAAGCCGCCACGCCGCCGCGCGAAACTCCATTCTTGTCTTTCAACGGGCTGCCGCCGACCTCCACCCAAACTCCCTCGTCGAGTTCGGCGTTCCGCAAGAACAGCACTGCGCTGCTGGCTTCGCCCCGAAGGGCGCGGGCCAGCGGATTCTGCTCATCCGGGAAAGGAGTTATCGTGTCCGCCATGAAAACGCCGTAATGCTTCGACCACTCTGTGGGCGGCACATTGGCCACGCCCATGCCGACGATTCTCTCGGCGGCCGGGTTCCAGAGCAGGAACTTGCCCTGCGCATCGGCCGCCACCAAGCCCTCAGTCATGCTGTCCAGCACCGACTGGAGCAGCAGCGTCTGGGCTTGCAGGGCCTCCTGCGAACGCATCAGTTCTACGGCCTGGCGGGAGAGTTTCTCGGCGTGCTCGGCTAGCGCCTCTTCCGCCTGCTTGCGCGCCGTAACGTCGATCACAGTTGCCTCGATAACCTCGTCGTGGCCCCCGTCCTTCACCAAGACCAGGCTCATCACTACCCAGACCGGAGCTCCGTCTTTGCGCTTGAAGCACACTTCGTAGTCAGTGAGCGCCTTGCTCTCCTGAAGGCGCCGCACTAGCGCTTCCCGATCGCCGGGGTTAAAGTAATGAAGTTCCGGCGCCGGACGGTCTAGAAATTCTGCCCGACCGGTGTATCCGAGCATCCGTCCCATGGCATCGTTGCTTTCCAGAATCCGGCCGTCCAGGGTATTGCGCAAAACCCCGGCGGCGGTGCGTTCGACGAAGCGCTGGTAACGCTGCTCTGAGACTCGCCGCGCCTCCTGCTCCCGGTTGCTCTCGGTGATATCGCGCGCGATTGTGGAAACACGGACAATCTCGCCACTGCTGTCGCGGATCGGCGAAATCGTCACCGACACATCAACTCTCTCCCCATCCTTGCGCACGCGGACGGTTTCGTAATGCTGGATGTTCTCCCCTCGGGCGATCCGCGCCAGAATGTCAGGCTCTTCCGCTATGCGCTCCGGCGGAAACAGCGTCAGCATGGGTTTCCCCACGACCTCGGAGGCGGTATAGCCGAACACCTTTTCGGCGCCGCGATTCCACGCGGTGATCGTGCCCTGCAGCGTCTTGCTGATGATGGCATCGTCGGAAGATTCGACCACCGCCGCCAGCCACCTACGGGCCTCTTCCATCCGCTTGCGCTCGGTGATATCGGTGCGGATCGCCATATACTGGCGAGGTTTTCCGCCCCCTCCAAGAAATGGGACAATGGTCGTATCCACCCAATAAATCGATCTATCTTTCGCACGGTTGCAAATCTCGCCCCGCCAGACCTCTCCCCCGGCGATGGTGTGATACATCTGTTGAAAAAATTCTTTGGAGTGATGGCCGGAGTTCAGGATGCGATGGTTCTGCCCCAGTAGCTCCTCGCGCAAATATTTGCTGATGTTGCAGAACTTGTCGTTCACGTAGGTGATAGTGCCTTGGACGTCGGTGATCGCGACGATGGCGTGCTGATCGAGAGCAAACTTTTGATCGGCCAGGTCCTTAAGCGCCTGCTGGCTCGCCGCCAGACTTTTTCTAAGCCTTTCGCCGGCTTGCTTCCGCTCGACCACCTCGGACTCCAGGCTAAACAGAGACATCCCCCTCGGAACCAGGGGCACAAGCATCGCCGCCGTGACCACGGAAATGCCCGCAGTGGCCGCCTTTATGGCCCCCGCCAGCACATAGTTGCCATGCCACACGTTCCAGATTTCCATCAAGTGGGTGGTGCCGCAGGCCAGAATGAATCCCCCAAACATCCAGAAAATGTGATTGAAAGGAATACCCCCATTCTTGCGGATGAAATATAGGAGCATGACCGGAATGGCGTAATAAGAGAGTGTGATCAAGCCGTCGGAAATAACATGCAGCCAAACGATGCGCGGCTCCCACAAATAACAATAGCCGTGCGGCATAAAGCCGGAGGGGCCGCTGAACCAGCGTTCCGCGCTCTGGGCGCTTAGCCAGAGCGTGGCGGCCACTATAGGGATGCCGATCCCTGCTTTGGCCAGGCGAGATGCGGTCGCACTCCTCACGAGCCCGATGACTCCTCCAGCCTTTTTTCCTGAGAAGGGTTTGAACGAGTGACTGCAATACCGCGTTGGGGGCGCGGCCTCGTCAATTAGGTTATCGGCTGGCTAGAAGCAGGCTTTAAGCTTGGCGGGATCGGATGAGCAAGCAGGAGTGCATGAGGCTCGATGTCCCTTCGGACGTTACCCTGCACAAATCTAGCAGATCAATGAGAACCTTCTCAGCTCCCAATTCTCAATTCTGTCTAAGATATCCAGAGGAAACCACCGAAGAAGTTAAGACTCCCATGCCGGCCTTTTTCTCCGACCGAGCGCAGAAGGCAGAGAGCTGACAGCTGAAAGCCCTCACCCCGCCTTCCGTTCATCTTTCGGATTTTCTGGGGATGCATCTTCATCCCAATCAAACGAGAGCGCCCGCGCCGTGGTTTCGATGGGCTCGAGCTCGGGAATATCATCGGCCACGGAGGCTCCCAGTTCGGCAAACTTGCGCGCCGAAACCAGCACCCGGCTTTCGAGTGAACCCACAGCTTTGTTATACGATTCAACCGCGCGATCCAGTCCTGTGCCCACAGAAGTGATGTGTCCGGCGAGCAGGCGCAGGCGGTCGTGCAGTTCTTTGCCGAGGGCGCTGATTTGCTGCGCGTTGCGCGCCAGCTTTTCCTGATTCCACCCGTAGTTGATGGCTTTCAGCAGGGCGATCAGGGTGGTGGGTGAGGCGGGAATTACCCGGTTCAGCACTCCATGTTCGATCAGTCCTGGATCCTGCTCGAGTGCCGCGCTGAAAAATGTTTCCCCGGGAAGAAACATCACCACAAACTCCGGCGTGGCTTCAAACTGTTCCCAGTAATTTTTTCCGCTGAGCGTTTTCATGTGATCGCGCACCTGCCGCGCGTGGTTGGCAAGACAGGCGCGCCGGGCGTCTTCATCCGTGGTTTCAAAGGCGTCCAGGAAGGCCTGCAACGGCGTCTTCGCATCCACCACCACGTGTTTTCCGCCGGGCAGCTTCACCACCAGATCCGGCCGCAGCCTTCCGCTTTCGGTGGTGACGGACTCCTGCTCGGTAAAATCGCAATACGAAAGCATGCCCGCGATCTCGACCACGCGGCGCAACTGGATTTCTCCCCAGCGCCCGCGCACATTCGGAGTGCGCAATGCCCGCACCAGATTGCCGGTCTCCGACTGCAACTCTTTCTGCGTGGTGATCAGCGACTGCACCTGCGCCCGGAGTTCGCCGTATGCGTCTCCCCGTGCCACTTCCATCTGCTGGATTTGCGCATCCACCTTATTCAAGGAATCGCGTACCGGCGCCACCATGTCGGCGACCGCTTTCTGCCGGTTCTCGAGGTCGCCGCGGGCCTCGGTCTGAAACCGCTCCAGACTTTCTTTCGCCAGCGTGAGGAACGATAAGTTATTGCTTTTCAAGGCATCTGCAGCCATCGCCTTGAATGCATTTCGTAAATCTTCGCTGGCACGCGTGACTACTTCAATCTTTTCGTCGTTGGTCTTCCGTTCCAATTCGAGAGTCGATTCCAGCCGCGCTTTGCCTGCCACCAGCTCGGTGTGAGCCTGCTGAAGCCGCGCCAGAGTGGCCTTTTCACCCGCTAATTCCTTTTCCATCAAGGACAAACGGAGGGCCAGCGACGCGCCCCGCGAACGCAGGCCCAGCCATGCAATCAAGCCTCCAAACAACAGGCCAATGACCCAACCAATGCCAGGTTCCATAGCGAAGGTAACTTCTCTCTCCGGATTTCCGACTCTAGCGTAGCACCAGCGGCAAGTTTGAGCCTGAATTTGGATCCCCCAAGGTTTGAGGTAGTAGAGCTGAGACAGTGGGTCGAAATAGAAGGCACATGCTGATGCCAAGAGCCCGGAACCTGGTCGATCGAAGTGTCGCAATGGCCTTTCTGCTGGTCATGGGCGCCGCAGCTCTTCGACCGTCCTCTCGAGTCATGGCCTCCGAGGGCAACGATAGCTCCGCAAAACAGCAAGCCACGCTCAAGCCAGCCGCGGTAGTTTCGCCCGACATCCCCTTCAGCGACTATGATTCGCAGGCTGAGGGCGTGCTTCTGGATTTGGCAAACCAGGCCAGAGCGCGTGCCGGAGTTTCCCCGCTCACCCTGGATACTGGCTTCAGCCAGGCCGCTCGCGCCCACGCCCAGGCCATGGCTTTGGCGCGTCAGCTTTCGCATCAGTTTGATGGTGAGCCCTCCCTATCGCAACGTTTAGCCGCCACTACCCAGTCTCAACTCGATCAGGAGGGAGAGAATGTCGCCCTCGATTTCGACCCCGTCGATGGCCACAAACATCTCATGCTTTCCCCTCCTCATCGCGCCAACCTGCTCAACTCGGCGTACAACGTGATCGGCCTGGGCGTAGTGCGCAGTGGAGACCGTTTATATATAGTTCAGGACTTCGGCCATGCCCTCCCCACTTATTCCGCGGCGGAAGTCAAAGATCGAATCGCCGCCACGGTTGCGCGAACCCGGCACGAGGTCAGGCAGCCTGACCTGCTCCGCCGCGATCTGCCTGCCGCCGACGAGGCAGCCTGCTCCATGGCTCATGCGGATAAGCTCGGCACCTCCCCCATTCATCAGCTTGCGCAACGCTATTCCGTAGTCACCTATACCAGCCTGCACCCTGAGACTTTGCCGGTAAATACCGGCCACGTTCTTTCGAGCCACAATCTGCGCAGCCTTTCCGTGGGCGCCTGCTACTCACGCACAGAAACCTTTCCCATGGGCGTGTACTGGATAGTGTTGGCTCTCGATTAGCCGGAACCTGACTTGCCCAGACCGATTCCGCGGTCGTATCGTAGACGTCGCTGAGAGTTTTTCACGGCCCCGTCGCGGGCGACGAAACCACCCCCGGATAAACCTTGATCCAGTGACTCCGTATTTTCGGTCTTGCCTTCTTGCCATTCTGGTCAAAGACAATCAGGTTGGTCTCCTGCAGCGGCATGTGGCAATCGATGCAGTTGCTCGTCGCTTGATGATCCTGTTTGGGAAACATTGCGGTTTCTGGCTTGTGGCAGCTCAGGCAGCTGTTTGAGAACGCCTTCAGGTCGTGTTGAACTTTGTGAACGTCGTGACAAGTGAGGCAAGTCATGCCGGATTGCTGGAAGCACCGGCTTCTCTCGAGCATTTCCACCTGACTGCCGTGCACATCGACTGGCGCCGTCGGGTCGGGCTGCGGTAGCCTCAGGTACTGGTCCAAAGCCTCGCCCGGAACATAAGAAAACGCCGGCCGCAAAGCCATGCCGGCTCCGGCGTGGCACCAGGCGCAAAGATCGATCTGTTGTTGCCGCGAAAAACCCGCCGGGTTCAGTATCGCGGAAGCCGCGCCTGACGCCGGTTTCGCGGCATAACGCTGCGCATGTTCGCGCCCCGGCCCGTGACACTTCTCGCAAGTGATGCCCACGACGAAGCCCGTCTTGCGGTACCGGTTTGCCGGCGGCGGCTGTTGCTCGAAATAAGTTGCATGACACTCCAGGCAACGCGGAATGACAGGCCGTGCAAAATTCGCCACGCCGTCGCGATATCCCGGACTATTCACCCAGCCCAACTCCGTCCAATAGGAAACCGGCAACTGGAAAAGATCGTCCCCTTTCCAGAACAGGTAAGTTTGTCCCTTTCCCCCGGACCCAATCACAAAAGCAAAACGTTCGCTGCGCTCGGTCGTAAATGGAGCCGCGCCCTCCACCGCCGTTTCGAAAAACCCATCCCCTTTCGCATCCATGCGAAAAAACAAATCCGGATTCGAGGTCTTCATAACATTGGCATCGTGCGAGAACTTCCCCAAAATGGAATCTTCCGCCGGCAGCCTTGAGGTCAGATAGTGGGAAGTGTGGTGAAAGGTTCCGACTTTCTCCTGATGGCACGACTGGCAGGTGGCGTCCCCAACATAATTAGGGCGGAGATCGGTGTTCGAGCCCCGCGATGTTGATTGGCCCAGGGCCGGCGATGGCCGGGATGATGGCAGAGAGCCAGCCTCGACCGCAATGACAATGACAATGATAAGGACCAACCCAGCAGGAGCAATCAGTGATCGGACAGACAGATTCATTTCGCTAAACAGTAATAAAAATACTTGGCCGAACTGGAAATCCCCTCACTCGATTGAGGCGCGGATTCTCCGAGGTGACTACTATTTGGCATGATATGCCCATTTTTCTCCGACAGCCTGGGTCGCATCCTGCCAACAAACCCTTTGGGAAGTCTTGTGCTAATCTTGGCCCTGCCCTCCGTCTGCGGTTCCGCGCATGGAATCCTCCGCCTCAGCCCGCGTGCCTCAGGTCCATTCCAACGACGTTCGCATCGGCACGGCTGGCTGGTCTTACAAAGACTGGGAGGGCATCTTTTATCCTCCGGGCATGCAGCGCCGCAAGCAGCATCCTCTGGAATATCTGGCGCGTTTCTTCGACACCACCGAAATCAACACATCATTTTACGGACCGCTTAAACCGGAGCTTGCAAAACTATGGTGCCGCAAGGTTGCGCCGGTAAATAACAGCTTTGTGTTCACCGCGAAACTCTACCGCGCCTTTACTCACTCACCCATCGCTGTAATGGAGCCCACCTCAGCCGCCACTATCCGTCCCACCGACGAAGATGAAGCCCGTACCCGCGAAGGCCTCGACGCCATTGCCGGTGAAGGCCGCCTGGGCGCGCTGCTCATCCAGTTTCCCGTATCGTTCAAAAATACCTCCCTCAACCGCGATTATCTCGATCGCCTGTTGCGGCAGTTCATCGAATATCCGCGCGTGGTCGAAGTGCGCCACTCCAGCTGGAACGATGCGGCAACGCTTTCCTCGTTCGCGCAGAAAAATGTCGGCTTCTGCAACATCGACCAGCCCGTGCTCGGCCGCTCCCTGGCGCCCACCGAACACGTTACCGGAATGATCGGCTATGTTCGCCTGCACGGCCGCAACTACGAGCACTGGTTTGTCGATCGCGGGTCCGATTCCGATAATCGCAACGATCGCGATAACTATCTCTACAACGCGGGCGAGCTAGCCGCCTGGAAAGAGAAAATTGAGAACGTCGCCGAGCGCGCGCGAACCACCTACGTGATTACCAACAATCACTACGAAAGCAAAGCCGGCGTGAACGCACTGGAGTTGAAAGCGCTGATCAGCGGCCGGCGGGTGCTGGCTCCGCCCACACTGATCCAGAAGTATCCGGAGTTGAGAAAGATCGCCGATACAGCCGAAGACGAAGGAGCAGTAAATCCGACGCTGGAGTTCAACTAGTACCTAGTACCGAGCCTGTTTACTGCTACCGGCCAGATATCGAATTCCTATAAATCCTTCCGTCGTTTTGAGCGCTGACGTTGGCTATTCCTGAATCAAAAAAAAATCAGATCAAACCTGCAAATCTTTGGATTCGCTGGACTTGCAGAGCGACCTTCCCAGCTCGATCCGGCTAAAATCTTCAATCGAAAGATTTTAGCGGCAAAATCTTTTGAAGCAAGTACTTAGAGGGCAAATTCAGTTTTCAAGGAGCGCGTGAGGGTTTGGGCTCATGATGCGATGAATTGGGGCCTGTGCGCAAGGTTGGAAGTCACAGTGGGGCGGTGGATTGTCACAATTCAGGTATGGCTTACGGGGCTCGTCGACTTGAGTCCGGGTACTCGGTACTCGGCACTCGGTACTCGGCACTAGGTACTCGGCACTAGGTACTCGGTATTGCGTGACCGGCGACTCACCGTCCCGCGGCTACGAGGTCCGACATGCGCCGTTTGTTGTAACGCAGGGCGACATTCATAAACACATTGCCCAGCGAGGTTTCAAAGCAGATCATCAGCGCTTCCACATCTTCGCTGGTCTTGTCGCCTTCCTCGCAGGTCAGCAGAATCGGCGGATGCACGCGGAAATGGAAGCCTTGGTCATTCAGCGCGCAGATGGCATTGCCCACCACCTGGTTGGCCAATTCAAAGATGGTTTCCTTAACCAGACCGTCGGATTCAGGCAACTCCGCCCCCGCATAATGGCTCGCCACCCGCAATGCGGTCTGCGGCTCAAGATCGAGAACGATGCGGCCTTCGATGTCGCCGGTAAGCGCCACCATGCCGGCCACGCCTTTGCGGCGATAGGCATCCTCTTCCATCGAGAGGTTCCCCACCTTCGTGGTTCCCGATAAACCTTGCGACAACACGGCGTCAGCCGCGTTGATGAACGGCTGGATCAGTTCCATCTTCATGCCACTAGACCCCCGCGCCGGCCGCAGTTGCCACGGCGCCATCTTCTCCCAGTACGTACTTGATCACCTCGTACAGCACTTCCGGCTTTACCGGCTTCTGCACGAAATGCCGCGCCCCGCGCTGCAATGCGGCCACGATGTTTTCCTGGTAGCCCACCGACGACACCATAACAATGCGGGCTTCAGGATGCGATTGCACGATTTTTTCGGCGGCTTCGATGCCCTCCATCTGCGGCATGGTGATATCCATGAGCACGATGTCGGGATGAGTGCGTTCGAATTCGCTGATGGCGGTTAACCCGTCACCGGCCTCGGCCGCCACCTGTCCGCCAAAACTTTCGATCATGCGGGCCAGATTCTTGCGCGCGAACACGGAATCGTCCACGATCAAGTAACGGACCGCCTGCCCGTCCTTGCTGCGTTTCACTGGTGCAAACTGCTCCATAACAACCTCCTCTAACAGATTCCATCACAGCGGTTTCCCGCCGCCCAGATGACCCAGGTCACAGAACCCGCGTCAGCAACTCGTTCCATCCCCGCGCGCGCTATAGTCCCGCGCGCACCGCCTTGCCACTCGGCCCCCGGTCTTCAGTGCGGTTGCATACCGCCTGCAAGGTCGCCGCCAGCACGTCCAACGCGATCACCCGCGTGGCATAGCCGCGTTCGATCGCCGCTTTGGGCATTCCGTAAACCACGCAAGACTCTTCACTCTGCGCGATGGTCATGCCCCTGGCTTTCTTCACCGCTCCCAGACCTTCCGCGCCGTCGTCGCCCATGCCGGTCATCAGCACCGCCACTGCCTGCGCGCCAAACTCTTCGGCCACGCTGTTGAATAAAACGTCCACGCTGGGCCGGTGACCATTCACCCTGGCCTCGTCATTCAACACCACCACGTCTCCCATGGTGAGCCGCTTCACTTTCATATGGCGGCTTCCGGGGCAAATCAGCACCCGCCCCGCCTGCAGCGTATCCCCCGACTGCGCCTCTTTCACCCGCAGCGAGCACACTTCATCCAGCCGGCGCGCGAACATGTCGGTGAAGCCTTCCGGCATGTGTTGCACCACCACGATGCTTCCCGGGAAGTCCGGCGGCAGTTGCGCCAACAGGAATTCCAGCGCCTGCGGTCCCCCGGTGGAGATACCGATCGCCACCAGTTTGGTCGGCCGCGGCGTGAACTTGGCGGTTGAAATTTTTTCCGGCCGGGCCTGCGCTCCCATCCCGCTGGCGGGGCGTACGACTTTGCAATCGGCGGCTGCCTTGATTTTGGCAATCAGTTCCGCCGTCGTTTCCGCCATGTGCGTGGTAGCGTCCCGCGGCTTGGTCACGAAATCGAAGGCGCCCAGCCCCAACGCTTTAAACGTGACCGATGCCCCCTCGGTGCTGTGGGAACTGACAACGATCACCGGCAGCGGCTTCCGCCGCATGATCTCTTTCAAGGTGTCGATGCCATTCATGCCCGGCATCTGCAGATCGAGCGTCACCACGTCGGGATGCAACTCTTCAATCTTCTTCAGGCAGAAGGTTCCATCCATGGCGGTTCCCACCACCTCGATCGTTGCGTCGGCTTCGAGCATCTGGGGAATCAGTTTCCGCATCAATGCGGAATCATCCACTACCAGCACGCGCACTTTGGTCATGCCTGGCCTCCCGCTGCGTTCATCGCCAACCGCGCGCGATCGTCATGATTCAGCAACAATCCGCAATTGGTGCGGCCAGATTCTCGCGGGCGCGTTCGCGCCACATGTTCCACCACCGCCGGGAGGTTCAGGATAAGCACCACCTTCCCATCCCCCAGGATGGAAGCCCCATTCACCAGATCGGTGGCGAACGTCTGATCATCCAGCGCCTTGATCACCAGTTCTTCCTCTCCTTCCAAGGCATCGACGATCAATCCATATTTCTTTTCGCCCACGGTAATCACCAGCACAAAGAGTTTGCTCGAATGCCGGTCCGCGTCGGCCGCCATGGGACGCCCCAGCCGCAGCAGCGGCAGCACCTGATTGCGCAGCTGCAGCACTTCGTAATTGTCAACCTGATGAACTTCCGATTCCCGGGCGCGCGCAATCTGGCTCACCGCACTCAGCGGGATGGCGTACAAGCGCTGCTCCACCCAGAACAATAGCGCCTTGATGATGGCCAGAGTCAGTGGCAACTTCAGGCGGAAGGTCGTGCCCTGGCCCAAACGGGTTTCGACATGAATCGAAGCTTTGAGTCTCTGTATTACGCTCTGCACCACGTCCATCCCCACCCCACGTCCGGAGACTTCGGTTATCTGTTCGGCGGTGCTGAATCCCGGCCGGAAAATAAATTCCAGAGTTTCGGCTTCGCTGAGGCGCGCAGCTTCTTCTGCGGTTGCCATTCCCAGTTCCACCGCTTTGCTGCGAATCTTCTGCGCATCGATGCCCCGTCCATCGTCGCGAACCTCAACCACCACCTGATTGCCTTGGTGATAGGCATGCAGCCGGATGGTTCCGCGCGGCGATTTACCGCGGCTGCGTCGCTCCTCGGGCGATTCGATGCCGTGGCTGACCGCGTTTCGCACCAGATGAGTCAAAGGCTCGGCGATGGCGTCGAGGATGCCTTTATCCAGATCTGTTTCCTGTCCGGAAAGCTCGAGATCCACTTCACGGCCGCACTGCCGCGCCACATCGCGCACAATGCGCGGAAAACGCCGGAATAATTGATCCACCGGCACCATGCGGATCTTCATGACCGAACGCTGCAGATCGTTGAGCACTCGCGCCTGGAAGGCCATGGCATCGGCAAACTTGCCGCGCAGCAGTTCCTTGGGATAGCGCTTGCCAAATTCGCCCAGCGCCTGCTGCAGCATCGACTTGCCAATAATCAGTTCCCCCACCAGATTGAGCACGTTATCGATGCGTCCGGCTTCCACGCGCAGAATGTTTTCGACCAAGGCCTGCGGTGCGACCGCATCCGGCGCCGCAATCTGCGCCTCGGTGGATGCCGCGCGGTTCGGAGGTGCTTCCTCAGCCTGGGTCGCCGCCTCTGGGTTGGTTGCGGCACTCTCCGGCTCCGGCGTCACAATCGGTTCCGGAATCTTTGCCGCTGTCTTGGGCGGCTGCGCAGTCTGGATCACCGTGACACCAACGTCGGTTGAGATCGTCGGAATATGACACTTGGCGGCAATCCGTTCCTGGGGCTCCAGGCTGGCGAAGACAAACTCCACCTGCTTCGCGGCCGCAGGAGATTTCGTGTCCGGTCGCACCACCAGCACTCGGCCCAGGCTGCTGATGGCGTTTTGAATCAGGTGGCGGGCGGCGATCGGCATGCTGCAGTGCGGGTCGATCTTTACCACAATGTCGTACAGCGCCAGCCCATTGGCTTGTGCCTCAGCCACCGCCAGCTTTTCAGCCTCCGCCCAGTCTTTCCCCAACTGTTCCACGGATGCGGCCGGTTTTTTCTTGCGCGACGCTTTTTTGGCAGCGGGGGCCGCGGTCAACTCGTGGATTCGCTGCCGCAGGGCCTCCGTGGCGGGCATTGCGCCTCCGCCATGGTAAGCCGCCAGCATCGCCGCAAAAACGTCGGCAGCCGCAAACGCAATCTCAGCCAGCGCCGCGTGCGCGGCCGCGCTTTCGAGCGACAGCGCATCCTCAAACTGGTGTGCCAGTTCACTCAACTCGCGCAGCCCGCAAGCCGCGGAGTCGCCCTTCAGCGTGTGTACCGTGCGCCGGATCGAACGCACAATCTCCTCGTCGCCGGGATTTTTTTCCAGCTTCAGAGATTCTTCGTTCAGCGCCTGCAGCAGTTCCTGCGAGGTTTCAAAAAACAGCTCTCGCAGCTCCGCCCCGCGCTCATCGGGAGGGTTCGTCACTCGCGCACCTCAATCCGCTGGTAAGCGGTGCCGCTGTCGCGGTGCACCATCTGGAATTTTTCGGTCAGGCCCAGCAGGCTTTCGGCGTGGCCCACAAATAAATAGCCACCGGGGTTGAGGCATCGATAGAACTTTTCGATCAGCCGCTTCTGCTCCGCTTCGTCGAAGTACATCATCACATTGCGGCAGAAGATCACATCGTTGCGCTGGGGCAGGTACTCGGTCTTCAAGTTGTGAAAATCGAAGTGCACCATTTCCTTCAGCGTTTTCTTCACCGCGTAGCGGTCGCCCATTTTGTCGAAGTAACGCAGCCGGAAGCTGTAGTCCACGGTTGCCATCTGATTTTCGTTGTAAGCCCCCTCCTGTCCGGTGCGCAGCACCGAGTAACTGATATCGCTGGCCAGGATCTCCACTCGCCAGGGTGGAGGGACAAGGGGTTTGGGCAGCGAAAGTGCCACTGGCAGAGGATTGCGCAGGTAGTAGTAGGAGAGCGCATCGGCCGAAAGCATGGCCAGCGTATAGGCCTCCTGCCCGGTCGAGCAGCCTGCACTCCACACTCGCACCGAATATTCCCGGTGCGCCTGCTTGCGTTTGAGCATGTCCTCCAAAACTTGTTTCTGGAACAGATCCAGTTGCGCCTTGTGGCGAAAGAAGCTGGTCTCGTTGACCGTCAGGTTCTCCAGCAACTGCGCCAGTTCCGTTTTACCCTCCTGGCTGATCAATAGCCGGTAGTAGGCGTAGAAGGAATCGACATGGCACTCCTTCAACCGGCGCAGCAGGCGGTCCTGCAGAAAGTGGGTGCGGCGTTCGTCGAAATGCATGCCACACTCCTGATACACCAGGGCCTGCAAGAGCCGCAGCTCCGCATCCATCAAGATTGGAGCCGGTGCTGCTCCGGATGTGCTCATGCCTTCGCTCGTTCCTTACGTAGGATTCTCAAAAATCCCCCCAACCTGCTGTGCTCTTGTGCCCATGCCCGTCCTTAACGCACCGCTGCTGCGCGCGCTTCCGCCTTCGCGGTCTTGCTCTCTCCCGCGCTGCTTTCCTGCAGCAGGCTCGCCGGAGCCAGCAGCTTGGTCATATCCAGCAACACGATCAGGCGCCCGCGAACTTTTCCCAATCCCGTAACACAGTTCAGGCCACCCTCCTGGAAAACCGCGGGTGGCGCCTCCACATCTTCGCCGGCAATCTTCAGGACCTCCGACGCCGAGTCCACGATCAGTCCCGCCAATCTGCCCGCGTGTTCCACCACCAGAATTCGGTTCTGCTTCGTCAGCTTCGCCTGTTTATTGCCAAAGCGCTTGCGCAGGTCCATCACCGAAACGATTTTGCCCCGAAGGTTAATCACGCCCTCGAGGTAGTCGGGGGCGTCGGGCACGGCGGTGATTTCCGGCACGCGCACGATTTCGTGCAGCGAGGTGATGGGCACGCCATAGGTTTCGCGCCCTACCTGAAAGCCCACGATATGCAGTTCATGATTCATGATTCGTCCCAAACGCGCCTGCCTAGGAGCGCGCCGCCGCCGCCGCCCGCCGGGCGTGGTAGGACTTCTCCTCCGCCGCCTCCCGCGTGGCCGACGCTTCTCCGAGCGTGAAACGGTCCATGAAGTCCAGCAAGCCGCGCGACATCTTCGACATCTGCTCCGCCGAAGCGGCCAGTTCGGTCGAACCCGAAGTCGATTGCTGTACCAGTTCGCGCATCCGTTCCATGGCCTTGACTACCGCCTGCGCTCCGGAAGCCTGCTCTTCCACCGCCGAATTGATCTCATGAGTGATCTCGTTGAGCCGCGTAGTCGCGCGCGCGATCTGCGATGAGCCGTGCGATTGTTCGTTGGTAGCTGCGCCAATCTCCTGGGCGAACTTGTAAACCTCGGTGACCACATTCGAAATCTTGCGCAGCGCCGCGTTCAGTTCGCCGCCCAGGTCCAGGCCCTCGTTTACGATCCCGGTCGAGCGATCCATATTTTCCACCGCCTTGCGC
Source organism: uncultured Acidobacteriota bacterium (assembly GCA_963756015.1). GTDB lineage: Bacteria > Acidobacteriota > Terriglobia > Terriglobales > Acidobacteriaceae > Sulfotelmatobacter. The sequence continues at coordinate 1,871,505 of CAVWMB010000006.1, read as the reverse complement.
GCTTCCTTCTGGATGCTTTGAATCAATTCCGAAATTTCCTTGGTCGACTGCGCCGACTTTTCCGCCAGCTTGCGGACTTCATCGGCTACCACTGCAAACCCCAGTCCATGCTCGCCCGCTCGTGCCGCTTCGATGGCCGCGTTCAGGGCCAGCAAATTCGTCTGCTCGGCCAGGTCATCGATGACTTCGATAATCTTTCCGATATCGTCGGCCCGCTGTCCCAGCGCGCCAATGATTTCGCCCGAGGAAGTGATGGTTGCGTTGATGCGGTTCAAACCGTCGGTCGCCTTCTCCATCGTGGTAATGCCGCTGTGCACTTCCTCGCGCGAGCGGTTGGAAATATCGAGCAGAACTTTTGCCGTGTCGGCGACGCGCTGAATCGAAGCCACCATCTGGTCGATGGAGGCCGAAGTTTCGCTGACGCTCGAAGCTTGCACCTGGGTGCTCTTCACCATGTTCTGCACGTTCACGCTCATCTCATGCATGGTGCTGGTGACTTCGTCGATCGCAGAGGATGCCTGCAGCCCAACCTTGGCCGAGTCGTCGGAGGCATTCGCCACCTGCCCCGATGCGCTGGCGACCTGGGCCGAGGCATCGCGCACGCTGCGCACCAGCCGCCCCAGGCCTTCTACCATCTTGGCAAACGCATTGCCCAGCGTGTCATGCGCGGAACGGGGCTTCACCTCAACCGTGAGATCTCCTCCGGCAATCGATTCCGAAACTCCCGCCATTTCCTTGAGATAGGTGACCATTTTGGCGAAGGTGCGCGCCAACTCTCCAATCTCATCCTCGCGGTTCACGTCGATGCTGTGCTCCAGGTCGCCGGTATCTCCGATCTGCCGCGAAACCTTCATCAGGTTGATCAGCGGCTCCGTGATCTCCTTGGCGGTGCGGTAAGCCACCACGATGCCCAGGCCGAGGGCCACCAGAGTGCTGACGACGGCCGCCAAAATCGTCCAGGTGCTGGCGGTCTCATCCGACTTGCGTCCGGCTTCGACCAGTTTCCGGTTTTCGTCGTCGGCCACATCCAGCGCTTCGGTGGAATTCTTCACCCAGGACGAAGCATCTTTTTGGAGGTAGTAAATCTGCAGCTCGGCGACGGTCGCGTTGCCCGAATCCACATCTTTGCGTTTGTCGATCAGCGGCTGCGCAAACTCTTTGCTCCAGGCTTGCTCAAGTTGTTCCACTTTGCCCAGCGCGGTGCGCTCCTGCTCGGAATTGGCCAGCGTGTTGCCGCGCTGAAGTTTTTCGTGCAGTATGCGCAGGCCATCGTTCATGCGCTCCACTTCCCGGGTATCGCCGCTCAGCAGGTAATTGCTCAGGTAGAGACGGTTCTGCATCATCTGAAACCGGACCTCATTGGTGGCGTCGGCCAGTTCGAGCGAGGTTGTGGCCGCGGCCTTGGCGCTGTGCTCTCGTTGCACCGCCGCCAGGTTCACCAGAAACAGCACCACTACCATGCTGAGGATGATTCCGAAATTTACGTACAGCTTCTTGCCAATCGTCATGCCGTTCCTCCGGCTACCCTGTATTGCTTTATTCATGAGGTTCGAACTTGAAATCCACCACTCCCGAGCTTTCCACTGACGCGGGCTCAAAGCGCCACTTCTTCACCGCATCCAACGCCGCCGTCGCCAGCACCGGATGGCCGCCCAGCACCTTTGCATCTTTGACCGTTCCGTTCGGCGCAACCGTTACCGAAACTTTTACCGTCCCCGTGAGATTCATCTTCCGCGCCAGATCGGGATACACAGGCTGCACCTTAACCTTGGCCCGGCGTACGATTTCACTTGGTGTTTCCTGACTGCGAAGCCCTGCCGCGCCTCCAACCACCGCGAATGCCGTAACTATCAACAGGACTGCCATCTTTCGCAGAGACACAGTTCCTCCCCAGGGAATACTCGTGGTAGTCCCATCGGAGCAAAACCGTGGCCATGCATCCGCTTAAGGAAAAACCAAAGTAATGTCAGAGATCTAGCTGGAAATAAAGGCTTAATGCTCCTTCCTCGCGTGTTTCTCGGTTGCGGTTTTCAATTAGCCCAGTCTCACAATCGGCTCCATGGCAAACTAATTCTCACCCTGAGATGGCCAAAACTCGGTTTATCTCGGGATTTTACACCGATATTATTCACTTGACACAAAAGTGGTATCATTGTAAGATTCTGGCATGGATATCAGGGAAGTCAGCGAGAAGTTTTCTACCGATGAGCAATGCTTGGCCTACCTTCAGCAAATGCGCTGGCCGGATGGGATCGTGCGTTGCCCAGAATGCGGCTGCAAGGATGTGACGCGCTACGAGCGGCCCGCGGATGAGCCGAAGAAGCGACGTTCCAAGACTCGCAAGCCAGAGAAGGAAAATCATCGCCGATGGTTCTTTATCTGCAATGAGAAAACTTGCCGGAATCAGTTCACCCCAACGTCTGGCACCTTGTTCCATGACACTCACTTGCCGCTAATAGTATGGTTCCACGCGGTAGCGCTCATGTTGAATGGCAAGAAGGGTATTTCTGCAAAGCAGATGCAACGCGACCTGCGAATTGGCGGATACAAGACTGCATGGTATTTGAATCATCGAATCCGAGAAGCCATGAACGAGGGCTCCTTGCCGATGCTTGGAGGCATCACGGAAATTGATGAAACCTACCTCGGAGGACGCCAGAAGGGTCATGTTGGGAAGAAGAAAAACAAAGAAGTAGTTTTCGGGATGCGTGAACGTGGCGGTCCATTGCGCTTCATCCACACGAAAGACGCCACAGCTAAAACCTGGGCCGGGATTTTAGGCGCTAACCTCCATGAGGGCGTCAAGCTGGTTATGACGGACGAATCGACGGCTGCCCGCTCTGTCCTAAAAGGCGATCCACGACACCGTATGGTCCGACACACAATAGGCGAATATGTCGTGGGAATCAATTACACGAATTCGATTGAATCCGCGTTCTCACTATTGAAGCGTGGGATCATAGGCAGTTTTCACCGCATCTCGATAAAGCACCTGCAGAAATACTTGAATGAATTTTCCTACAGGTTCAATCGGCGCAATGATCCGAACGCTTTCATAGAAACCGTGCGACGTCTCGCTCAATTCCCGCCGCTCACTTTCGACGCGCTCACTTCTGAGAAGGCTTAGGGCGCTTCTTTTCGGCCTTTATCTGCGATGTTTTTTGCGGAGGCTTTTGGAGCATCCGGCGGAGAACTTCGTCAAACTGTCCCTTATCTGCCTTCATCGCTAAAGTCTAGCACGCACCTTGAGTCTTAGTGATATAGGGATGGAAAAGTGCTAGGATTGGGGTGAGCGTCCGTGTCGCTACGGATTCTCGGGGGTACTGGCCCCGGGTTTTAGCTTCATAAACTACGCTCACCACGGCCCGCTCGCAGGCTACACTCTCGGGCGGGCTTATCATTGGATGTTATTGTCGCAAGCGATCAAAGTCAAGCAGTTCTCTCCCCTCCCCTTCTTCACCCGGATAGCTAAAATGCACCATTGCGGTACTCATGAAACACCACTGAAACACTTGTATTGTTGTAAGTGTATGATTACAATACTAATATAATGCTTGCCTTGAAGTGTGTTTCAAATGCATTATTGAAGCACTCCATCATTCGTTGGGAGTCATTGGAGGCGCCATGGCTGAAACGGAACACTTAAGGAAAACCCTGGAGCACTACAGGCAACAAAGGCAGCAGAAGATAGACGAAATTCGGGCGATGGAATTAATGATTCGCCAGTTGGAGCGCGACCTTGGTGAACAGCCTAGCGCTGACATGGCCATCGCTGATCCAGACGAATTGAATGTTGTGAATCTCGGGCGTGGTATCGGCAAGTCTTCGTCCGTTAGGCCAGACGAATTTTATGGGATGAGCCAGAACGATGCTGCCAAAATATATTTAAGGAAGGTTGGGCACGCCATTGCGGTGAATGAATTAGTTTCCGCTTTACAGAGGGGGGGAGCACAGTTAGGCGGAGCAGACCCAGCGCGGACATTGTACGTGTCGATGTCACGCAATCCGAAGAAGGAGTTCGTCTGGCCCAGCAAGGATCATGTGGGCTTGAAAGAATTTTACGACCGCAAGAACTAGGATCGAATGACAAGAAGATTATTAGCCCTCCCCCACCACAATACCTCGCCGTGGGGTTGGGCGAAAACACGAAGGCCCTAAATCAGAAATCTCTTGGCAGGGAAGCTGATTTAGAGCCGTGGTGAGTCTCAGTTTTTTGCCCGAACGGAGGGCGACTAGTTGGCACTAGGAGCGGCCTTATAAACCGCTGGTTCCTTTACTGGAACGGGGTCCGATCCCCCCCGCCCTCCGCCATTATAACGCGGAGATCATCAATAAGCCATGACAGACAAACAGGAACCCAAGAATCAGCCCAGCGATAGCTCCAATGCTCACGCGGCTAAAGGGAGTGTAGATAACGTCCAGCAAAAGGAAAAAAAGGGACGTCGCAAGAATACAGACGCCCGCAGCGAAAAAAATCCACCCCCAAAACTTACCCTGCTGCAGCGCTGGAAGCAATCTACTTCTATCAACGATCAAATATTGGCCGGGGGCGCGGTAGCTGTTGTCGTTGTCGGTATTGTTAGTGTTGGGATAGAGATAGTTAAACTTGCTTACCCACACATTGACCCAACTGAGCGAGCCGCGATCTATGTAAAGCGAACTGATACGGCTTGCAATTCGGCCAGCAATAGCTTCAACGTGCGCATTACGTTTGTGAATAGTGGCAAGACTAGGGCTATCGATGTGAAGTCGGTGGCTGGCGTAACGTTTGGTGTTTCTGACCCAAGCACAATCAAAATACCTTCCGAAGAAACCGCTATTACGAAGGGTATTCTCCCTCCCGGAGAAGCTATGTTGGTCGACACTGGTACTCAGGATTTCGCGTTTGATAAAAGCCTGATTGATTTCTGCCAGGTCTCGCGAACCAAGACAACAATTTTGAACGCCAAGGTTTGGTACAAAGATATTCATTCCTGCCAGCACTGGCTCTATTTCAAGGCCCTCTTTGCTCCGCGCAGCGGTTTGTTCTCCCCCATTACAGAGGATACCGACAAAGAGCAATGCCGCGGCGAATAGCGCGGCAAGCACAATTCTCGGAGCCCTGTCACGGCTGTCCGTATTCTTAAAGTGAGACGCTCTTTGTGTCAAGTGAATAATCTCGTTTCACACTTAGGCACCTACGCACCCATTTCACTTGACTCAAATTGAGATGCCACGATAGTTTTCCAATAGATTCAATCACTTATGAGAATCGTCGAAGTCGAATGCCGGGAAGCGTGAGACCCTGAAAGACTTAACCAGCAATTCGATGTCTTCGCCGGAAGGCCGCCCCCTTCCCAGTTCTGACGATGCTTTTCAGAATCTGCTCCTGCGCATTGCCGGCAAAGCCGCCGAGCGCGCCGACTCCGCTTCACTCATCCAACTTTTCTGCCGGGCGACCCGCGAGTTTTTCCAAGTCAGCGGCGTTTATTTCTGGCGCCGTTACGCTGGCGATGAACTGGTCGGAGAGCAAGCCGGGGGCAAGTTGGCGGAGCGTTTCATCGGCATCCATCTGCTTCCCCAACAAAGTGCCGTCACCGCCGAGGCCGTGCGCAGTCGCCGGACTATCTTCATCAACCGGGTGCAGCCCAGTCCATCCTTCCCCGCGGCGTACCAGTTTGAAGCTCGCTCCATCATGGCGGCGCCGTTGGTGGTCTTTGATCAAGTTATCGGCGCGGCCACCTTTCTGCATGATTCCGACGAAAGCTTTTTTAACGAAGACCTGGCCGCAAAGGCCACTATTCTGGCCGGGCAACTGGGCAGCTTGCTCGAAGCCACCAGGCTCGGGGAAGCCTCGCGGGAGGAGCATCGCCGCGCGCAAATCCTGACTGAGGTTGCGAACGCGCTCCACGGCACTCCGGATGTCTCCGCCGTCATCGAGGCCCTGGCCGATCGTCTTCGGGTGTTGTTGCGCACGCGTCTGGTTTCGATTCTGCTGCGCCGCGACGGTCCTTTTGAACTGCGCGCGGTGTCCGCCGATACTCCGCAGATCGCCGATTCTTTCCGCTCCCGGCATGACCGCCAGACCATTCGTTTTGCCGCCGACCTGGCCCAGCGCGCCATCTCTGCCGGAGAGGCAATCACTATTTCCATCAGCAGCGATCAGCACTCGCTCGGCGCTTTGGTTTCCCCGGGAATGTTGATTGCCGCGCCGTTTCGCACTTCGAGCACGCAAGGCGCGATCCTGGTTTATCCCCGGCATGAGGGAGGCTTTACTCCCGAAGAGAAATCTTTGGTTTCGGCGATCGCCGGCTTCGGGGCCGTGGCGGTGGCTCATGCCGAACTCTGTGCCACCGCGCAAGGCCAGGCCCAGGAACTGCATCAATTGCTCGAGATCTCTTTCCAGCTAAGCTCCAGCGGCAATCTCGAACATTTCTTGCAAGCCTTCGTAATTCGCGCCGCCGATTTCCTGGGTTTCGGCCGCTGCTTTATCGCTCTCTACGAAGAACAGCAATTCCGCGTGCGTTACGCCGTGGTGCGCGGTGAGGCGCAGCGCGTCGATACCGTGTATCCGGAAGGCCTGGCAACCACGGCGCTGCGCGCCAAAGAAGTTTTCTGGTCCGATGATCTGGTTCAATTGCCCGGCGTAAACGCGCAGGCGATTGCCCAATACGACGCGCGGCAGTTGCTGACCGTGCCTCTGCTCGGCTCCGACGGGGCGCTGCTCGGCATGTTCGGCGTGCTCGACCGTCGCGACCAGGCTGGCATCTCGCAACAGGATATTCGCCGCGCCCGCGCCCTGGCCGCGCAAGTTGCCGTTGTGCTGGAAGTGGCTCGCAATTTGCATCAATCTGAGCAGCATCGGCGGCGGGCTGAGGCCCTTACCCAACTCGCGCGCGAAATTGATGGCTTGCTGCGCCTGCCCGATTTCGCTCGCAAATTCATCGAGCACGCCGTTCCCCTGACCGGCGCCCGCTCCGGCGCCGTTGCCATACTTCAGGATGGAAGGGTTCACACCCTGGTGTTGCATCCCGAGTCGAAGCCGGAAGACCGGAGTGAGCCAGTACGCGCGGACGAGCCCAAAGCAACCAATCACACCGATCGCAGCCTCGAAGCCGCTGCTCCCACCGACAGCCGCATCCAACGATTAACCAACGCGCTCTCCGATTTAATCTCGAAACGCACCGAGGAGATTATTTCCGGCTCCGCCGGGGAACTGCTTAACTCTGACCTGGCTTCCAGTTTGGGCTGGAAGGATTGCATCGTGGTGCGGCTTTCCGCTCCTGACGGGCAGCTCGCCGGCTTGCTCTGCCTTTCCGGACGCGCTCAACCTCTCTCCGCGGAGGATCGTGATCTGCTGCAAGCCATCGCCAGCCACGCCGCCATGGCTCTCGAGAACGCTCGCTTGTTCACTCGCATGGAACAGGCCAACCGCCATTGGTCGGAAATTTTTGATGCCATCACCGACTACATCGTGGTCCACGACGAAACCGACAAGGTTCTGCGCGTGAATAGCTCCCTAGCCGGGTTGATCGGGGTTGCTCCGCAGGAACTGATCGGGGTCAACATGCGGGCATTGTTGGCCCTCACCAACGAAGGCGCGCTCTATGCCTGTCCTTTTTGCCGTTCCATAAGTGTGGACGGTGACGAGTTCGTCCATCCCGCTCTCGATCGCACTTATCTGGTTTCGACCTCGCGCATCCATGGCGCTTCCGGCGAAAACCTGCAGACCATTCACGTGCTCAAAGACATCACCGACCGCCGCGAGGCCGAGCGCCGCTATCGTGAGTTGTTCGACAATATTCAGGAAGGACTGTTTTTCAGCACGCCCGAAGGCCGCTTTGTCGAAGTCAACGACGCCCTGGTCGCCATGCTCGGCTACTCCAGCCGCGACGAACTTCTGCAGGTGGATATTCCCTCGCAAGTTTATTTTGCGCCCGAGCAGCGTCAACTCCACGCCGAAACCATGGAGAAAGATGGCCACCTGCGTAACTTCGAGGCCACTCTTCGCCGCAAAAACGGTTCTCCCATTTATGTCCTCATCAACGCCTTCGGCATGTATGACGGCCAGGGACGATTGCTGCAAATCCGCGGCTTGATGCTCGATGTGACCGGCCTCCATACCTATCAGTCGGAACTGCAGCGTGAGCGCGACTTCTCCGGCAAGATTCTCAGCAATACCCAGAGCCTGATCCTGGTCTCCGATACCGCCGGGCTCATCAGTTATGCCAACCGCCGTTGGTATGAAGCCGGCTTCGAGCAGCCCGAACTTCTAGGCCGTCCTTTGATCGAGTTGGCTGCGCCCGGCTATGTGCGCGCGCTGGCCGATGCCCTTCAGGCCACCTTGCGCGGCGGTCAGGTCGACAATCTGGAATTGCAGATCATGCGCGGCAACGGTAACCTGGGCCAGTTTTCGGTAAACCTCAGCCCCATGCGCGACGAGCAGCAGAACATCAACAGCATCGTCGTGGTCATGACCGATATCACCGATTCCTCGGAGCTTCGCGGCAAACTGGTTCACGCCGAAAAAATGGCCGCCGTCGGACAACTGGTCTCCGGGGTCGCCCACGAGGTTAACAATCCCTTGACCGCCATTCTCGGCTTCGCCGATCTTCTGCTGGAAAATCCCGAGCTTCCAGAGACCGCCCGCAAAGACCTGCGCGTCATTCTTCAGGAGGCGCAGCGCACCAAGCAGATCGTGCAGAACTTGCTGAGCTTTGCCCGGCAAATGCCGCCGCAGCGCATCCCCGTGCAGCTGAATCTGATTCTGCGGCGCACCATTCAACTGCGCTCGTATGACTTCAACAGCCACGGTGTTGACGTTGTCGAACACCTCGACGAAGGCTTGCCCGACGTCATGGGCGACGCCCATCAACTGCAACAGGTTTTCCTCAACATCCTCAACAACGCTTACGACGCGGTTCACGAAACCGGCCGCCCCGCTCGCATCGAAATCATGAGCACCAAGGCCGGCGAAGCCGTCGAAGTCTCTTTTTCTGATAACGGCCACGGTATTTCCCATCCCGATCGCATCTTCGATCCCTTCTTCACCACCAAGGAGGTCGGCAAGGGAACCGGCCTCGGCCTGAGCATCTGCTACGGCATCGTGAAGGAGCATGGCGGCGAGATTCTCTGCCACAACAATCCCGATGGCCAGGGAGCCACCTTCATCGTTCGCTTTCCCGCAGCGCTCCACATCGCTTCTCTGGGTGTGGCCGCAGGAGTCAATCAACCATGACAAGCCCCGTGATTCAGCCCACCCTGTTGCCTGTGCTTCTGATCGAAGACGAGCCCTCCATCATGGCTCTGGTCAGCGCCACTCTTGAGCGCAACGGTTACCACGTCGTCTGCATTGAGTCGGGCGCCGAAGCCCTGCGTATGCTCGAAAAAGGCCAGTATCTCGGCGTGGTCTCCGACATGCGCACCCCCGGCGGTGTCGACGGCGCTCAGGTGCATTCCTGGATTTCTGCCAACCGTCCCGATCTTGTCGACCGGGTGGTGATCATCACCGGCGATTACGCCAACGAAGAAACCGTCAGCACTCTGCGCAAGATCGGCGCCCTTTATCTGGAGAAGCCCTTCCGCGTGCAGGATCTTATCTCCGCCGTCGAAAAAACCATGGGGAAGGCTCGATGATGATGACGCCGGCCGGCTTCGGCAAACCGCCCTTGAATAAGGAAGACCTACGCGTTCGTTTGCTGATCGTCGATGACGAACAAAGCATCCGCAAGCTGTGCGTTACCGTCGGCGAAGCCCTGGGCTTCATCTGTCTCGAAGCCGATAGCGGCGACTCCGCCCTTGCCCTGCTCGAAGAGCAACCGGTTCACATGGTGCTCAGCGACATGGTCATGCCCCACATGTCGGGTCTCGAATTTCTTGAGAAGGTAAAAAAACTTCTGCCTCGCACCGAGGTTGCGCTCATGACCGGACACGGCTCCATCGAAACCGCCGTCCAGGCCATGAAGCTCGGCGCCTACGACTACATCACCAAGCCATTTTCACCCCTCGAAGAACTCCGTCTGTTCTTGCGCCGCATGGCCGAGAAAGTCCGCCTGGTCGAGGAAAACGAATTCCTCCGCCAGCGCATGGATTCGGAAACCGCGGTGCACGGCATCATCGGCTCATCCGCCAAGATTCAGGAAGTGATGCGCGTAGCCTCGCGCCTCAAAGACACGCGCACCGCGGTGCTGATCTCCGGTGAAAGCGGCACCGGCAAAGAGTTGATCGCCCGTGCCATTCATTTCCGCGGCGCCTTCGCCAACCGTCCCTTCGTGGCGGTCGATTGTGGATCGCTCGTTCCCACCCTGATCGAGAGCGAACTCTTTGGCTACGAAAAAGGAGCCTTCACCGGCGCTCTGAAATCCAAGCAGGGACTGTTCCAGGCCGCCGATACCGGATCGGTCTTTCTCGATGAGATCGGAGAGCTGCCGCTGGAATTGCAGGCCAAGCTGCTGCGCGTGCTGCAGGAAAAAGAAGTGCGCCCCGTGGGCAGCAACCAGCGCGTCAAAGTTGACGTCCGCATCATCGCCGCCACCAACCGCGACCTCGAAGCCGCCTACAAAAACGGAACCTTCCGCAAAGATCTTTATTTCCGCCTCAACGTGGTGACGGTCCACGTACCCGCATTGCGCGAGCGCCGCAGCGATATTCCCATGCTGGTGAATTGGTTTTGCGAGCGTTACGCCCCCGGCTCCGACCTGCGCGCTTCCAACGCCGCCATGAAAGCTCTGATGAACTACGACTGGCCCGGTAACGTGCGCGAACTGGAAAACTGCGTGGAGCGCGCCGTGGCTCTAGGCAACGGGCAAGTGATTGACCTCGGCGATCTGCCGCCATCCATTGCCTTGAATGCACGCGGAGCCCGCCCACCCTCGGATTCCGCGCCGGAATTAGCCTCCGATCTGGCAGCCGCCGCCGAAGCCGGTTCCGGCGAAGGGGCAGTTCCTCTCTCCACCACCGATCTCGAAGACATCGAACGCGCCACCATCCAGCGCGTCTTCGAGCAAGTCAAAGGCGACAAAGCCCTCGCCGGACGCATGCTCGGCATCAGCCGCGCCACCCTCTACCGCAAACTCAAACGCTACAACATCAGCGGAAGCGCAAGTTCAGGACCGTCGAGCCACGCGCTGCAATAACAGCGCTCGCGTAGGGCGGTGCTCGTGGAGACAACGGGCTCATGCGGAAATGGTGCTCGTGTGGGGACGGGCGCCCTCGCCCGTCCAGCGGCCCAGGGGTATCGGGCCGCAGGGGGCTGGCCCTCGGGGGGCTGGCCCAGCTTTGGTCTTTTGCATGCGTTACCGGGAAGATGGCTGCCCCAGCTTTGCCGGTTTTGCAAAGCTGGGCACCACCGACCTCAATCGCTCTCGCATCACGCAATTCCGAACCGTCAGCTTGGCTTTCTGCTCCTCATTCACCAGCACTACTCCGGGCTCTCCGGCCGCATAATGCCGGTAGCTGCTCCAGTTCCATGGTTGCGCCCTCAGCACCAGCCCGCGCTTCGTAGGATTGCAGGGCATCGGCCGATCACAACTAGGGGTAATGAAGTGCAGATACTGGAAGGAACGCACATGAGATTCACGTCTCACCTTGAGACGTACCCGCCCCAATCACAATCCCTGCCCTGACTTCTTTCCCCTAACCTGCTGAAAAAGCTAGTTCCTAAGTGCTACTCCTTCCGTTCGGCACTATGGTCGCGCTCGTGCTTCTCCTTCCTGCATAACCGCGGATTCTGGCTCCCCGCTGCTCTTCCTAACCGGGAAGAGGGGGAGCCCAACCGCACTGATCGAATCGGGGCAGAACCAGTTCGCGACCTAAACAGTCAGGTCTGGTTAGGGAAAGGGTCACATCGCTTGGCGCAACAAGCCACAGCTCAATCGCGCGCGGCGCAAAGCGGTACCGTCGCCGACCTCGCCCGCTTTTTCCCCGAAGCAACGCCAGTTCGTATTCCGGTTCAGTTCAGCCGCAACGGGAATACCAGCGATGAAAACCAGCGCGCCGTTCCCGGCGTGCAGGAAAGCACCATCATCGAATTCGGGACTTCGCGCGAGGTTCTGTTCGCCTGCACCACTCCCCTCGAGTTTGCCGACGTTCTGCACCTGCGCAATTCAGACGGCTCGCTGGATGCCGAAGCCTCGGTGGTTGCGGTGCAATACCACCCCGGCACAACCATCGTCGCCGCCCGCTTCCTTAACTCAGTTCCTAACTGGATCGTGAAACCATGACTCCATCGCAACCCGAATCACCCACTCCAGATCTGGCGGCCGTTTGGTCCAGCGCTCTCCGCCTTCACCCGATTTACGCCGAACTGGCGCGCGAGTTTGTTATTGACCTGCCAGGCTGCGCCGATCTTGAGGCCGCCGTTGACTCGCCGGGCCCCGAATCCGTCGAGCAGGCCCAGCAGTGGCTTAACGAAATGGATGAGCGCATCCAGGTTCATCAGCTGCGCCAGTTCCTGCAAACCAGTTCGCTGGTCGATTCCGACGGCCTAGTCGCCCTGCTGCAACACCTCCTCGCCAAGGCGGCTCACGGCGAGTCCACCCGCGACAAAATCGATTTCCTTCTCGTGCAATATTTCAGCCAGATCGCCCCCACCGATCTTGACGACAACCGGGCAAGCCTGGCCTACATTGCCCACGGCCTGCTGCCGATTCTCGGCGAGGTGGACCTCAAGGCTCCCGTGTGGTTGAACGGTTTGGATCGCGTTCTCGATTCCGCGCGGCGCTGCCGTTCCCTCGATGAACTTCTGCATGGCGGCGTGCTGGAGCAGGGACGCAAAGCCAAAGCTCAGGCCGGCGAACTGTTCTACTTGCCGGTCGCGCTGGTCGCCTTTACTCGCTTCGGATATCTCATGCGGCGGGTTTTCTTTCGACTCATGCTCGCCGATCTCAACCACATTCTTGACGGCCTCATCGAACTGGAAGAAAAAGGGGTTGAGACCATCGATTGCCGGCGCGCCCAATTCTCCGCCCAGGAACCGATTGTTCGGCTGCGCATGATCTGCCAATCCTGGAAAGTCATGTTCCAGGCGGAATATTCCTCCGGTCAGCCTTTGCGTATGCTGGTGGACCTGCGCGCCTCGGTGGATGGAGCCCTGGGCCGCGGAGCGGTGGGCGAGAACGAGGCCAAAGCCGCGCCTGCGTTGGCCGCGAAAGCGCCGCGAATTGCAGCCGCAGCAGCGGCAGCATCAGCATCAGTTGCTTCGGCGTCGGCAGGCCTAAAGCCGGCTTCTGCCAAAGCGCCGCAGAAAACCCAATTCGCCGTGACCAGCTCGGATGCTCCTGAATTCGAAATTTCCGCCACGCCGGAATGGAATCCCGATGCGGACTCCCCTACCGGCAACGGGAAATAAACCATCAACATTCGGCGCTTCGATTCCGGTATTTCACGGAACAGGAAAATAGCACTGCGGCGCAGCAAGCGGGACCAGAAAAAGGAAAAATTGCCAGTGGATCACTCGACCGTACTGATTATCTCCGACGAGGTGGAATTTTCCCGGAGCATCACCGCGCGCTGGCAAATGGAGCGTCACGTCCCCACATTTACCATGCTTAGCGGAGACATTTGGCCGCGCTTCATGGACAACTTTGCGGTCGCCATCGTCGGCCCGCTCCGGCGTGAACTGCTTTCGGTGATTCTGGAGCCATTGCACTCCACGCGCCAGCCCTTGTTCTGTGTCTGTGAAGATGCCGCCACCGCTCAGTTGGTCCGCGAGCGCTGGCCCCGAACCTCGGTGCTGCGCCGCGATGAAAACTGGCTGAATAGCTTGATTCTTTCGGCTGCCGAAGCTGTGCTCCGCGCCGCCGCCGAGGCCCGCGCCCGCGCCGCCGAAGAGAGCTGCGCTGTACTCGAACGCCAGGCCATGCTGGGCCGCTACATGCTCGACATGCGTCACGGCCTCAACAATGCGCTGACTTCGCTGCTGGGCAACTCTGATTTGCTGCTGATCGAACCGGGCAGCCTTTCCGCCCAGGCTCGCGCCCAGATTGAAACCATTCGCAATATGACGCTGCGCATTCATGAGGTGCTGCAGCGTTTTTCATCGCTCGAAAAAGAAATGAACGTGGTGGCCCAACAAGCGGAACGGGATTCAGGCAAACCCCGCACTGCAGCCGCCGCCGGAGACTGAAACGCGCACAAGTGAAAATCGAGAACTGAGAACTGAGAACAAAGAACTGAGAAAAAAGAACTGAGAACCGAAAACCGAAAACCGAAAGCTGAAAGCTGAAAGCTGAAAACAACTAGTTCACCCTCCCCCGGTGGTATGCCGATACTGATCTGCTTCGGCACGCGTGCGACTTTTACGCAAGCGCTTGGGGAAGACTTTATGCACAAGTTAATGGCAACCAGCACTATCCTCGAACACGAACTCTCGGAGTTGCGCTCGTTGGTCGAGCGCCAGACCGGGATCGTTCTTGATTGTCCAAACAGCGCGCTGGCCGCCCGCGTCGCCGATTACATCGAGGCCCAGGATCTGGGTTCGTCCACCACGCTCATGGAGCGGCTTCGCTCCTCCACGCAAGATCCTTCCAGCCTGCCCTCTCTGCTCGATGGTTTGATCAATGCCAATACTGGCTTTTTCCGCCACCCCGGAGCTCTGAATGCGCTGGCCCGGCACGTGGTTCCGCAACTGTGCGCTCGCAAGTCCGTCGACGGTCCCAGCCCCCTGCGCATCTGGAGCGCCGGTTGCTCCACCGGAGAGGAAACCTACTCGATTGCAATGTCGGTGTGCGACGCCTTGAGCCAGGCGGGCACGAGCCCTGCAAATCTCGGCAGCAACTCGAACAACGGGCAGCCCGCTGCCTTGAAGGCCACTCGTAACGGAGGCATCGCCGAAAGTGCGCCCGCCATTTCAGGCTCCGCCAAAAACGGCGCCGCTTTCTCCATTCATATCGTGGGTAGCGATTTGCTTCCCCACAACATCGAAGCCGCTGACCGCGGCGTGTATCGCCAGTCCGCTGTTGACGGACTTCCTCCGGCCACCATCCGCAACTATTTTTCGAAGATCGCTTCGCCGGCCCTCCCGCTCAACGACAATCACGATCAGAATCAATTGCGAAACGGAGCTTCGGAATCCCTCCAGAGTTCCGCCATGCCAGCTCATCTGCTGGTGAAGCCGCGCTTGCGCAGCCTGGTGACCTTCAATTGCATGAACCTGGCGCGTCCCGGTTACATCGGCCGCTTCGACTGCATCTTCTGCATGGATGTGCTGCCCCACTTCTCCCGCGCCCAGCGCATCGCCTTGATCGAGCGCCTGCATCTTTATCTCGAACCCGGCGGATATTTATTTCTCAGCCAGACCGAAAAGCTAATTACCTCAAACCTGAACTTCCGCTCCGAAACCTTCGACGGCTACACCTTCCACCGCAAGCCCCTGGCCGCCAGCGCGGCCTACGGACGGTAGCTCCAAATGGCATTTGCACCGTAAGGATCATTCAAGATAGACTAAACTAGGTTAGTTTAGTCTATCGTTGTTTATGAAAACGGTTAACATACACGAAGCCAAGACCCAACTCTCCCGGCTTGTCGAAGAAGCGTTTGAAGGAGAGCCTTTTGTAATTGCCAAGGCCGGCAAGCCCATGGTGAAAGTCACAGCCCTGAGCGTTCCCACCGGAAAACAAATCCATCGGCTCGGCTTTATGGCCGGGCAAATCTCCGTGCCTGACGACTTTGACCGCATGGGTCAAAAAGAAATCGAACGCCTCTTTACCCGTAGAAGATGAAGCTTCTGCTCGATACGCACCTGCTGTTGTGGGCCGCGGGGCAACCAAGTCGGCTCACTGCTGCCGCCCGAAGATTGATCGACGCCCCTGCAAACGTGCTCCTGTTCAGTTCAGCTAGCATTTGGGAAGTGGCGATCAAGCGCGGCCTCGGTCGTCGTGACTTCCAGGCCGATCCGAGGCTGCTCCGCCGTGGCCTGCTGGATAACGGCTACAGCGAACTGCCGATTCTCAGCGAACATGTGGTCGCCATCGAGAGTCTGCCGCCAATCCACAAAGATCCGTTTGACCGTCTGTTAGTGGCCCAGGCTACGGTGGAAGGATTCACGCTTCTGACGGCGGATTCGGTCGTGGCGCAGTATCCGGGTCCGCTTCGGATGGTGTGAGAAAAACCGTGTGAGGTCCGCCACCCTCGGCTGTCCGGTCGGGCGCAGCCCGACCACTCCTCAACAGTGTCCAGCAGCTGCGATGCCGGGAAAAGGGAATCTCATGCGAACAAAAATTCCTTAGTCCGCAACTCCTTGATCGTATCCCGCAACTTCGCCGCCTTCTCGAACTCGAACTTCTTCGCCGCCTCGCGCATATCGCTTTCCAGCTTCGCGATGTATCCATTCAGGTCTTCCTGCGATTTGAATTCCGGTATGCCCTCGGCTTCGCCTCCCGTCAAATCGGTATAGTCGGCAGCGATAATTCCTGCCAGCGTCATATCCAGCGGGCGCACGATCGATTCCGGCGTGATTCCATTCTCTTCGTTGTACGCGGTCTGAATTGCGCGCCGGCGCAACGTTTCGTCCATCGCCCGCTTCATCGAATCGGTCTGGCGGTCGGCATAAAGTATCGCGCGTCCGTTCAGATGCCGGGCGCAGCGACCGATGGTCTGAATCAACGATCCTTGCGACCTGAGAAAGCCTTCCTTATCGGCATCGAGAATCGCCACCAGCGAAACTTCCGGCAGATCCAAACCCTCGCGCAGCAGATTGATGCCAATCAATACATCAAACTCGCCCTTGCGCAGGCCGCGCAGAATCTTCACCCGCTCCAGGGTTTCGATCTCCGAGTGCATGTAGCGGCACTTTACACCCACCTCGGCGTAATACTCGGCCAGGTCTTCCGACATGCGCTTGGTCAGCGTGGTCACCAGCACGCGCTCGCCTTTCGCCACGCGGGCGCGAATCTCATGCAGCAGATCGTCGATCTGCCCTTTCACCGGACGGATTTCTACTTCAGGATCAATCAATCCCGTGGGCCGGATAATCTGCTCCACCACCACACCCGCTGATTTGGTCAGCTCGTACGGCCCCGGCGTCGCCGAAACATACACCAGCTGATTGGTGCGATGATCGAACTCTTCAAACGTCAGCGGACGGTTGTCCAGCGCCGAGGGCATGCGGAAGCCATACTCCACCAGCGTTTCCTTGCGCGACCGGTCGCCGGCGTACATGCCCCGCAACTGCGGAATTGTCTGGTGCGATTCGTCCACGAACATCAGATAATCGCGGGGAAAATAATCCAGCAGCGTCGGCGGGGGCTCGCCCGGCATCCTTCCCGTAAAATGCCGCGAGTAATTTTCGATGCCGTGGCAGTACCCCATCACCTTGATCATTTCCAGATCGAACTTCACCCGCTGCTGAATGCGCTGCGCCTCCACCACCCGGCCTTGCTTTTCCAACTCCACTTCCCACCACGCCAATTCTTTCTTGATCGACTCCACCGCCGTCGCGCGGGTCTCATCTTTCATTACGTAATGCGTCTTCGGATAAATCGGCAACCGCATATATTTCTGTTTCACCGTGCCGAACAGCGGATCGATCTGCGCCAGCGACTCCACCTGGTCTCCCCAGAGCTCGATGCGGTATGCCATGTCGTCGTAGGTAGGGAAGACTTCGATCACATCGCCGCGCACGCGAAAGGTCCCGCGCCGGAATTCGCCATTGGTGCGCTCATAAAGAATGTCGACCAGCTTGCGCGTGATGTCCTCGCGCGATATCTTCTGGCCTTTTTCCAGGAAGAGCATCATGCCGTAGTAAGCCTCGGGCGACCCGAGGCCATAAATACAGCTCACCGACGCCACAATCAGCGCGTCGCGCCGCTCAAATAAAGACCGCGTCGCCGAAAGCCGCAGCTTATCCAGTTCGTCATTAATCGTCGCTTCCTTTTCGATGAACAAATCGGCGGCGGGAACGTAAGCCTCAGGCTGGTAGTAATCGTAATAAGAAACGAAATATTCAACCGCATTGTGCGGAAAGAAATTCTTGAACTCGTGATAAAGTTGCGCCGCCAGCGTCTTGTTATGCGCCATCACCAGCGCCGGACGGTTCACCGCCTCAATCACCTTCGCCATGGTGTAAGTCTTGCCCGACCCGGTAACGCCCAGCAAAACCTGATGCTGCTCGCGGTCGTAAATGCCGCGCAGCAGCGCCTCAATCGCGCGCCCCTGGTCCCCCTGCGGCTTGTAATCCGATACGAGTTTGAAATCCATAGAAAAGGTTTTAGTCGTTAGCCCCGCTCGTGTGGGGACGGGCGCCCTCGCCCGTCATGCCGAGCAAAGCTCGGCTCGGCTCCCTCGCCAACTCGATGTAGCCCTCACAGAAGGCAATTTCAACGACGGAGAATCTCTCTATTATAAACGTTAAGTCCTAGACGACTCCGCCGTTGATCGAGCCCCGTCACTTCGCTTCGCCCACGCTCACAATCTTCGCAGTAGCACGAAATTTCTTGTAGTCGCGAAAGCTTTGTTCTTGCTCCACGTTGTAATTCTTGAGCAGCGCCAACCGCACATCCACCTTCACCTCTATATGCTGCGGCAGCCAGACTTCGTCATTCACCCGCGTCTGCTCGATCATGATGCGCGACCCTTTATGAACTCGCGCCAGAAACCATCCCAGCGAAACCGTATCAATGCACTGGATATCCATCTTCGCCCACTGATCGTCATCCTTGTCGATCCACACCCGGCCATGAAACTTAGGGAGAAACTTCGCCTCTTTCATGCGTGGCTCGTAACCCGGCCGCGGCTCTGCATCGATCACCCACGCCTCGCGCCCGCCCAGCGGTTCCGTCCCAACCAAATGGAAGCTGTAGGCATCGGCCACCTCGCGCACGAACTTGCGGCCCTCTTCGCGATCTTTTTCTTCTTTCAGTTCGCGCTTTTTCCGCGCGTCGTCCGATTCGTTCTTGCGTTTGTCGATCACCTTCTGGATCTTCTCTTCTTCCTTGGCCGCGTCCTTGGCATCCAGCGCCTTGTCGTCTTTCCGGATCAGCCGCTGCACTTGCTCACCGTAGAGTTCCATCACTTCATAGGTTTTCACTTCGGTAGATTTGATTTGCCCCTTGCCGTCGAGTTTGTGTTCTTCGTCGCGCTCAATGTAGGTGTAGTCGCGAAGCCGTTTGTCGTTCTCGATATCCTTGTCGGCCACAACTCGAAATAACTGCTGCATCTGCTCCTGCGAGAGCGTTCCATTCCGATCGGGCGTCAACACAAGGGCCGGGCGATCCTGTTGGCCGCAGGCCAACACCGAAGCAAGAAGGCAGGAGAAAAGGAAGACAAGCCGACGACATTCCACCTCAACATCTTATCGTAGAGCCCGATTCACGAAATTCTCAAAATTCGCGAGCCCTTCCGTCCATCGAGAGATGCAAATTGTACAAACTCATTACCCCACCGTGACATTGTCAAGCGCCTTCAATCCTATGTTGGTTTTCTAACGGCACGGACGGGATAAGCGACGCGAATCCTGCTGCGTGCTGAACTGCCCTCCCACTTAACCCACTAAGGAGAACTGTCATGTCCGGTTTGAATATTTCTCGCGTGTCTGCTCGTACTCTAACGTTCACTTCTTTGCTCGCCGTGATGGTAATGTTGATCTCCAGTACGGCCGCAGCACAATATAAACTCACGAATCTGGTTTCGAATCAGTCCGGAGAAGCCAAGCACGATGATCCGCTGCTGGTGAATGGCTGGGGACTTGCTTACGGCCCCGGTTCGCCCTTCTGGGTTAGCGACAACGGTTCCGGCTGGTCGACCCTTTACACCGGCGCCGGCGTCAAACAAGGTCTCGAAGTTCTGGTTCCCACCGCGGGTGGCGACGGTCCGGGTACGCCCACCGGTATCGTATTCAACGGATCCACAGATTTTAAGGTCAAGGGATCGCCCGCGCCTTTCCTCTTCGCCACCCTCGACGGAACCATCAGCGGCTGGGCGCCGTCCGTCAATCTCAACGCGGCCATCGTCACCGTCACCACTCCCGGCGCGTCCTACACCGGACTTGCCATCACCAGCAATGCCTCCGGAAATCTCTTGTTCGCCGCCGACATCGCCAACAATAAGGTCGATGTGTTCGATGGCGCTTTCACCTTGGTGAACTCCTTCACCGATCCAACCATCGCCACCGGATTTGCGCCTTTCGGCATTCAGGATTTCGGCGGCCTGGTCTACGTGGCCTTTGCCAACGTTTCCGGCGCCTCGGGCGGCTACATCGATATCTACAGCGAAGCCGGAGTCTTACTGAAGCGTCTGGCGCAGGGGTCGCCGCTGAACCAGCCTTGGGGATTCGCCGTTGCGCCCAAGAATTTCGGGCCACTCAGCAACACCCTTTTGGTCTCGAACAACACCAACAACGGCGTCATCAACGCCTTCAACAGCGTTACCGGACAGTTCGTCGGTACTATGACCGACACCAACGGCAAGCGCATCGTGATCAACCAGCTCTGGGGAATCGAGTTCGGTGGAGGCACGGCGAACAACGGGGCCGCAAACCAGCTTTTCTTCACCGCCGGTCCCGACAACAATTTTGCCGGTACGTTCGGCAGAATAGCGTTCGAATAATCGTCATCACTAAGCCGCGGCGGGACGATCCTTCCTGCGGATGGTCCCGCGGCGCCATCTCGCTTCGCTTCCGTTAGTCCTTGTTCTTCCAGGCTTTTCCCAAACACTCCCCCTCAAACAGCCGTTCGTCTGCGCGATGCAAACGCTTGGCCATGGCCGGGGTGATCAGCGGATAGTGTTTGATATCAAACAAGTGATAGACGATGAACCACAACGGCTTGTCGGTGGTCATCCAGTTTTGGCGGTCGAAGCGTTTCAGGTTGACCGGCACCGAAAATCGCCGCAGCGTTCGCTCCCGCCGCAGGTTGACGTAAGTGTTGAAATAGCTCAATGCCAGCTCGCGCAGCGTGCGATGAATCGGCTCCCGCCACCGGCATCCGGTAAAGTTTGATTTCGCCACCGCTCCCCAGCATCCGTTCTGGCGAAAAATAGCGATCACGTGGTCGGTGTCGCGCTCCGCCTCAAAATCCAGCAGCAGCGGAGGGTATCCATTTGCGCGCAGCGCCGCCGCGGCGAAGATCGCTCCTTCCAGGCAGTGCGCCGTCTGTTCGGCCAGCACACGCCGCGGCGACCACGCCGTATCCGCCAGATGATAGGGCGCGTCGTCCAGAAACTTTTGAATCCCGTGAGGATCTTTTAGCCCGCGCAGCTTGCGCAGCTCCGAAGCGGAGAAGCCGTTCGAATCGATCATGGTCGGATGAGTTTACATGAGAGCATGCCAGAGAAAAACTCGCTGGTCGATCAGGCGTTTCAAGTCGCAGAGTGGCGGCCCGAAATTTCTTCAGCCAAAAACCTCGACCAGTTCTCGCGGCGTATCCACCAGCACATCCGGAGGCTGGGCCCGCAGCGTGTGCGGAGCGAAGCCATAATTGACGCCCACCGTCCACAATCCGGCGCTGCGCCCAGTTTCCACATCGACTTGCGAATCGCCGACAATCACAGTCTGCTCGGGACGAACTCCGTTCTCTTGCAGCAGCTTAAGTGCGCCTTCAGGGTCGGGCTTCTTGGTGGCAAAACTGTTGCCCCCATAGATTTGCGTAAAAAAAGGACCAAGGCCCATCGCCTCGACAATGGCTCGCGAGGGACCGACCGGCTTGTTCGAGAGCACCGCCATCCGGCGCGGAACTCCGTTTGAGCCCTGCTGAAGGGCGGCCAGCGCTTCCTTTACTCCCTCGTAGACTGTCGTGTGGTCGAGCTTGTGTTCGCGGTAGTAGGAAAGAAAAAACTGCAGACCCCGCCGGATCGTTGCCTCATCAACTGACTCGCCGCCCAGTGCGCGCTGAATCAGGATCGGCGCGCCATCGCCAACGTAGCTGGCGATCACGTCATCTGGCAAATCGTGTCGCCCAATGTGGCGCAGCGCGGCGTTGACCGAGTGCACCAGATCAAGCCGCGAATCGATCAGCGTGCCATCGAGATCGAAAATCACCAGCTTGATGGTTCCAGGGTCGAAGGCGCGGTGGCGCTGAATCATGCACTCTAAGAATAAAAGATAAAGGACAAAAATAGACTAAGCGCAAGAATAACGGATAAACCATGGCCGTATTGCAGCGTCAGGGGAGCATTCCGGACGAACCAGCCTGAGGTTTTTTTGATTGAACTTATTGTTGCGCTCCGCCGTTCAAATCGGAGTTGAGTTGATTGACCAGCGTAGTGTTATGGACCACGGCATCGCGCAGAATCTCGGCTTGCTGTTTCGCCGTCTGCCAATCCTGTTTTTCCACCGCCTCGGTTAGCCCAGGCAATTCCAGGTGAGCGTAAGTAAATCGTGCGCCGTAAAGAATGTGTTTGAACCACGGCCGTCCAGGAATCCCGTCAGGGTTAAGCCAGTTGCGTTCCACCTGCATCGTGCCGTGATTGATCGTCTCCGCAAGTTTGGCATCGACTGCGCCGGAAGCCAGCGCGCGGCTTGCCGATTCGTCCAGACGCTTGCCCGCGGCCTCGAGCTCATCAACCGCATCGAGCACAGGTTTGAGATCCAGTTGGCTCATGTCCTTGCCTTTCGTCAATTCATTTACGAATTGTCGAATATTGCTCGCGTAACTGGCAAAGTCGAAAGGCAACAGATCAGCATTTGCTAGCCGAAGCGCGAGCACGCCCCATAACTGCGACATCAGTGTGTGATAGCGGTAGCCCGGATCGCCAAAGTGATTCATCCAGAAAAAATCATCATAGGCCGAATGGTAGACGCCGTAAGGTCCGTCGAACTGCAGGCCCAGCACTGGCATCCCTACGAAGTTGAGAAATACCGTATGGTCAGAGCCGCTGCCAATGCGAGTGTCGGCCAGATTTAAATCAGTAATGGTCGAATCCGTAACCTTCGAATCCGCGATGCTTGCAGCGATTCCTTCTTCAGATGCTTTGCTCTCCCGCCGCTCGCGCTCCGATGATTCCCTCCACGCTTCATACAAACTCTTGCCCGATGGATCTCGTACCGAGTGAGTCGCCTCCACCAGCATGGGCGCAAGTGATGCCACGGCCTGCCCGTGGAAATTCGGCCCCGAAGTAGCCTCATCAACATTGATATAAGCGACCGCTTTTTTACGCAGCTCATCGGCGAACTGCTCGCCCCATTCGGTCGAACCCGTCAGTCCGACTTCTTCTCCATCCCAGCTGCAAACTACAACCGTGCGCCGAGGGCGCATCCCCCCTTTGGCCAATTTTCCCAGCGCCCGCGTCAGCTCCATCATTGCTGCGGTTCCGCTGCTAGGGTCAACGCCGCCGAAAACCCAGGCGTCGCGGTGATTGCCCAGCACAATCCATTCATCGGGCAGCTCCGCGCCGCGAATGCGGCCTTCCACCACGTAATAAGCCTGCGTTGAATTATCCATCTCGATCTTTACATGCACATGCACGCGTGTTCCGCCGAGGTGATATTTGATTGGCAGTCCGCCCTGCCACTCGTCCGGAGCGATGGGCCCATCCATATTCGCGAGGAGCGGTTTGGCATCGTGCCACGAGAGTGGCAGCGCCATAATCTTCGGAATCGACGCCGCCTCCTCCACCGGAATCCGCTTCGCGCCCGGTACCGAAGCCCATCCCGGAGTAAGCGGATCGCCTGGCACCATAAAATCGTAGGTAATCGCACCGCGCTGGATGTGGTACTCCGGCCCCCACGGGCCGTTAGGCACAACCTTGCCCTTTTTATATCCGTCTTCGGCAGGATCGCTGTAGATCAGAATTGCGGCCGCCCCTTCCCGTTGGGCAGTGAGCGCTTTAAAGCCGCGGTAGCTATACGGATTCGAATAGCGAACCAATACGACTTTGCCCTTAACGTCGATGCCCTGCTTGCGAAGCAGTTCGTAATCTTCCGGGTTGCCGCTGTGCGCGTAGACGAGCGGCGCCGTCACTTCGCCGGACGCAGACATGCCGCTCCACGCGGAGCTTATGTTTTTATTCTTCGAATCCGGATCGCCGGCAACCGGCATCTCGCGCAGGCTCGCGCGGTAGTGCACGGGCGCCACCATTTCCAGCGAAGTAAACTTGGGATTGGAGCCGTAAACGTCGTAGCGCCGGATGATGACGTCCTCAAGCCCCTCGTTGCGCCACTCGTCGGCGATGTAGCGGGCCAGTTCATTATTTCGTGGCGACCCCGCAACATGCGGCTCGGCGGTGAAGATGTGGTGCTGCCTGCGCTCTTCGTCGGGGGAGGGAATTGATTTGTACTTATTTTCGATTTCCGATTCGCGCGTCGCGCCCGACGGAGTAAAGCCGAGAATCGAGTTCTGGGCTTGGGCAAAAGCAGAAATAGAAGTCGAAACAAAGAACGGCACGCAGAGCACCAGCGCGCAAAAGCACATCGTGCTGAAACAAAACCGCCCACGCCGGCCTAAGCTCATGATCGGCATCTCCTCGCCATACGAGTGAATGCAACCGTCACTGCAACTCTCGGCTAAGCGCTACTTCGCTTTATAGATCTCCGTCAGTAAATCAGGCTTCGACTCATCGCGCACCAGGTGCGGATAGCGCTCGCCCCCGTGGTAATCAATCTTGTAGGTCTTGAAGTAGTCGGTGTTTTCCACGATCAGCTCAAGCGGCTCTGTACCGTTTTTGCCGGCTCTGAGTGCGTCACGCAATACGTCGGCCGAGTACTTCCGTCCGTTCACGGCGATCAATGTCATGCCTGGTCCAATCCCAGCCAATGCCGCCGGCATGCCCTCGATGGTATCGATGATGCCGCCATCTTCGCGCAGTTCGAGGCCGATCGAGTACGCGGCATCAATAAATCGTCCATTGCTCTCGCTCCCTCGATCCATATCCGAGGGGCTCTCGTCGTAAATCACCTTCCATCCGCTGCCTTCCACTCCCCCCAGCGGTGCGCCCGGACCGTGGTTGGTCAGGCGTTCCGTCCAGAAGCCGCGCCAGTCATAAGGTACGATCTGATTCAAAGCGTTGACCACATCATCGAAGGTGTAAGTCTTCACCATCGGCCCGGTGCTCGGAGCGCCGTGAAAGAGCTTGCAGAAATCGTCAATCGATTTCTGGCCCTTGCTCTGCTGCCGGATGATCACATCCGTCCACAGCCAGTCCAGCGTGCCTTCATCGTAAAAATCCACTCCCCGCCGCCACGAGTGCCAAGCCTGCGGAGCGAAGTAAAGCTCCGGAGCCGCATCGGCCGTATCCTGCAGATTGCGCCAGCTGCGTCCTGGAGTATGATCCAGCGCCGCCGCGGTCATGGCGAGATCGGCGCGCGCCTGATCGGCCGTGAGTAATCCGCTTCGCGCCGTCAGCACCGTGCCCAGATAATTTGTCAATCCCTCATACACCCAGAGTAGATCGTCCTGCATGGGTTGCTCATAATCCGGCGTGGTCAGGTCCGCGGGCCGGCGGTATTTTCCATTCCACGAATGCACGTACTCATGCGGAAGCAGGCTGGCTTCCATCTTGCGCTCGCCTTCGTCCACCAGGCCGCGCTCGTCAACCCGACTGTCATCGGACTCGTGATGCTCCAGGCCAAAGTGGGCAACGTGATCGCTCAGGCTGAATAGAAAGTGATAATCACGATAGTGATGCGCGCCGAAAAGCTTGTTCGCCTGCTCGACCAGATTCTTGTAGTGGTCCCAAACTTCCTGCGGCGGCTGAAGTGCGGCGTCGCTGTCGGCGGCAACGTCCATCTCCACCAGTGGATCGTCAGCCAGTTTGACCACCTTGAGAAATTCGCCGGTGATCACCGGCGAATCGACCAGCGTGTTCAGCGGAGCCGGCTTAAACATGATTTGGGTTTCACCGTTGTCGTCACTGGTGGAGGCGATGGGCAGCGGGGTTCCGTATTTCCAATGGGCCGGAAGTTTCAGGCTCGCAATATACGTGATTTCATCCGCCTTCCAGCCTTTGGGATAAACCAGAACTTGATTCCAACTGATCACCGCCATTTTGTCGGTGGCCGAAGACCCAGCCGAGAACCCGCTCTCGAAGGTCGCGGGAGAAAGAAAATCGAGCTCCGCATTCACTTCGCTCACGCCCGCCGGAACCTCGACGTGAATGGTGAAGCCGTCGAGCAGATCCCGCCGCCACTTCAGCGTCTTTCCTCCGGCACTGAATTTCAGTCCGGCCAAATCGATGACCGGGCCGTCGGGCGCGTGCTCGCCGGGAATCCACTTTGGGTAATAGAGCGTTAAGTCGCCCGCCGTGGCGGGGATATTCAACTTCGCGTGGAAAATTTTTCGTGCAGCGGAACTGGCGTCAACAGAAATCGTGATTGTAGGCGGCGCGGCCGCCCAGCTTGGCACGCCAAACGATAACAGGCAAACCACTCCCAAAATTCTTGAGAGTTTCATTGTATGAGCCCCCGTGGTATCGATGAAAAATGAACCGGATTTCACTTTTGCTTGCAGAACTTTAAACTATAGCAGCCAGTCGCAGCAGCGGTACAGACACGCACCAGCACTGCTATCATTTCCTCCCATGCCGCGGCACGGAAAATTCATCACTTTCGAAGGACTCGACGGAACCGGCAAGAGCACGCAACTGCGCAAGCTGGCCGCCGCCCTGCGCGCCGCTGGACATAAAGTCGTCGAGACACGCGAGCCCGGCGGAACCGCCACCGGAGAAAAGATTCGCCGCGTCCTGCTCGATTCCAAAACCGAAGGTCTCTCGCCCCTGGCCGAGATGGCGCTCATGTTCGCCTCTCGCGCGCAACATATTAAAGAGGTCATCCAGCCGGCGCTCGATCGTGGGCAGATTGTTTTGTGCGATCGCTTTACCGACTCCACCGAAGCTTATCAAGGCAGCGGCCGCAAACTCGGCAGCGGCGTAGTACTGGAATTGCACCGTGTGCTTTGCGAGAACTTGCTGCCTGATTTGACGATCCTGCTTGACTCCGACCCCACGATGAGCGTCGGACGCGCCCGCAAGCGCAACCAGCAAGCCTCCCGTCCGAGCAGCGGTTCTCACAGCAGCGCAGCCAAGCCTTACGCCGACGAAAACCGCTTCGAACAGCAGAGCCGCGCTTTTTTCGCCCGCGTGCATGAAGGCTACCTCGCCATCGCGGCCAGGGAACCGCAGCGGGTAGTTTCCGTCGATGCCACTGGCACACCAACGCAGACCCATCTCCGGATTGTCGAGGTTATCGCGCGAAAACTGAGGCAGGCGGCGACGAATCCGTGAATTACGCCTCACGTGTCATTATCATAAATATTGACATTCTTACCGAAAATGGCATATCGTATGAAATGTCATGCCTGCTGAGGAAAGTCACACACGCATTAACGAAAACGGGCGGGTTGTTATCCCCGCGTCCTTCCGTCGCGCTCTGGGGATAAAGGCCGGTGACACGGTCGTACTGCGCATTGAGAATGATGAATTGCGAATTACGACGTTACAGCAGCGCGTGGCCAGAGCTCAGCAGTTGGTTCGCAAACATGTGGCTGCTTCAAGGTCCCTGTCGAACGAACTGATTGCCGAGCGCCGCGAGGCCGCAAAGCGTGAGTAGAGTAGTGCTGGATGCTTCGGCACTACTCGCGATTCTGCATGCTGAGCCAGGTTCAGAGAAATTGACTAAGCAATCTGGTCTCCTTGCCAATGCGACGATGAGCGCGGTGAATATCACGGAAGCTTATAGCAAGTTGGTTAGCTCGGGAATCAACCCGGATGACGCATGGGAGGCCGTGGCGGCGCCCATCTCTAAGATTGTAGCCTTCGATACGCACCAGGCGGAGATCGCAGGCCGCATGGTACCGCTCACTCGTTCCCGAGGCCTATCGTTGGGAGATCGCGCATGCTTGGCTTTAGCGATTGCGCTCAAAGCTCCCGTTTATACAGCAGACCGCGCGTGGAGAGAGCTAAAAATCGGCGTCCCGGTTCACGTGATCCGGGGATGATCGGTTAAGGCCGATTAAGGATCAAGGATTTAAGCTGGCAATGAGCGTCTCTGACTTCCACGGCAACCCCGAAACTGTTCACCGCCTGCGCGACACGCTGGCTCGCAGTCGCTCTCCGCACGCGGTGATCTTTGGGAAATCGGCGTGAAGGTGAGGATGGCGGCTAAAACCGCATGACTTCAGGAGGAACACCAGTGCGTCAATTTAACTTGCGTTTGGTTCTGCTCACGCTGTTTGTGGTGCATTCCGCCGTCCAGCCTTCCCCCGCGCAGGAAACTCCTGCCCAGGCACCCGCGCCCAAGCCGCTGTTCAAGCTCGAGGAAGTCATGATTCCGATGCGCGACGGGGTTCATCTCCAGACCGCAATCCTCACTCCGATCGAGCAGCAGGCGCCGCTGCCGATCCTGTTCCAGCGCACCCCCTACGGTGTTCCCGAGAAGCCCCCCGCGCAGATGCCGCATACGCTGAAAGAGCTGGCGCAAGACGGCTATATTTTCGTTTACCAGAATTTGCGTGGCCGATTTAAATCTGAAGGCGTGTTCAATCTTTCGTCGCAAGTGGATTTGAATGACCCGAAGGCGACCAACGAGACTACGGACGCCTACGACTCCATCGAATGGCTGGTGAAAAATGTCCCTAATAATAATGGCCGGGTCGGAATGTACGGAGTTTCCTACGACGGTCTGACGACCGCGCTGGCGCTTCTTCATCCCCATCCCGCGCTCAAGGCGGTCAGCGAACAGGCGTCGCCCGTGGACCAGTGGATGAACGACGACGACCACCGTTACGGTGCGCTCCGCGAAAGCTACGACTTTGAATATGCCGTCATGGAACAATCCGACAAAAACAAGAACGTGCATTTCGATTTTGAAACCTACGACACCTATCAGTGGTATCTCGAACTGGGGCCGCTTTCCGAGATCAATGCGAAGTATCTGCACGGCTCGATTCCCTATTGGAACTCGACTGTCGATCATCCTGATTACGACGATTTCTGGAAGAAGGAAGCGTGGGTCAACCAACTTCATGCCTCAACCGTGCCCAACTTGAACGTCGCGGGATTTTGGGATCAGGAAGATCCTTGGGGCCCATGGCAGATATTTCGCCACGCCGAGGAAAACGACCCCGAGCATACCAACTTCATCGTTGCCGGCCCGTGGTATCACGGCGAATGGCAAAGTGCGAAGGGAGACAGCATTGGCCTGATTCCGTTCGGAGGGCATGAAACCGCCCGCGAGTTCCGCGAGACCATCGAGGCGCCGTTCTTTCGCTATTACCTGCACGGGCAGGGTGAGAAGCCGTCGTGGCAGGCCACTACCTTTCAGAGCGGTTCCAATAGCTGGCACACGTACGCGACGTGGCCACCGAAGGAAGAAAAGCTTCGAACCTGTACTTGCACGTGGACGGCACACTCTCATTCACCGCGCTCCAGGCGGCAAAAGCCGAGAAGTCATATCGGGAGTATGTTTCCGATCCTGCAAATCCCGTGCCCTATCGGCAGCGCCCCATCTCGCCAACCTATCCCGCGGGCGACTGGCGCACTTGGGAGGTCGCGGACCAGCGCTTCGTCGACAACCGGCCCGACGTTCTTTCTTTCGTGAGCGCTCCGCTCGATCACGATCTCACCATTACTGGTCCCCTCGCGGCTGATCTCTTCGCTTCGACTTCCGGCAGCGACAGTGACTTCGTGGTCAAGCTAATCGACGTCTTTCCGCAAGACGCGCAAAAGAATGCGTGGAAACCGGAGGATGGACCGAAGCCCGGGCAGTATGCCCAGTCTCTAAACGGCTATGAACTGCCCATCGCCATGGAAGTGCGCCGTGGCCGTTATCTCACCAGCTACGAAAAGCCGCATCCGCTCGCCCCGAACCAGCCGATTGAATGGAACATTCCACTGCGCGATCACGACCACGTTTTCCTGAAAGGTCACCGCATGATGGTGCAGATTCAGTCGACCTGGTTCCCGGTGATCGACCGCAATCCGCAGAAATTCGTTCCCAGCATCTACCGGGCCGTCGCGTCTGACTTCGTGTCTGTCACGCAGCGCGTCTACTGCTCGCCAGATTTGCCATCGCATCTGGTGCTGCCGGTCCGGCCTTAGCATTTTGGCCTTCAGGCGGACGGCCCCGCAACCGGCGCGAAGAAAATTACAGGAAATTGCCGTAGGCAATTGTGACCTCACGTCCTCGTGATAGATTTTGAGCGGGCCAATGTCTTTTTCCGATTTTCACGGCAACTCCGAAACCGTCCATCGCTTGCGCGAGATGCTGGCGCGGAACCGCTTTCCTCACGCCGTAATTCTTTCCGGCGCTCAAGGTTCCGGCAAATACACGCTGGCCCTGATGCTGGCCCAAGCCCTGAATTGCCTGACCCCGACCGAAACCGGCGGCCTGCCTGATTTCTGCGGCCACTGTGCGAACTGCCTTCGTATCGCTCAAAGCGCCGATCTCGACGCCTGTTTTGCCGAAGCCGTCGAGGCCCGCGAGGGCCTGCGCGACACCGACAAGAAAGATACCCGCCTTTTCGTACAGACCCATCCCGATGTGCTGATCATCCCGCCCGACCCTCCACAAATGATGATCAAGGTCGATCAAGTGCGGCGCGTCATCGAGACTATTTATTACCGTCCGTCTCAGGCCCGAGAGCGCGTCTACATTTTCACCGCCTCGGCATTCATGAAAGAGGCGGCCAATTCTTTGCTTAAGGTTCTGGAAGAGCCGCCCGAATTCGCCACCATCTTTCTACTGTCGGAAAACTCCGGTGAACTTCTGCCCACCATCCGTTCCCGGGCTATGGTCTTTTCCCTCAGCGCCTTGCCGGTTGAGGAAGTAGACCGGTACTTGGCCAAACATCGTCCCGAATGGAAGCCCGAGCAGCGGGCCCTGGTTGCGCGATTGTGCGAAGGTGCTCTCGGGCGGGCTCGCAACTTCGACCTTGACGGCTATATCGCCGCCCGCGCCGATGCCCTGGCTATTCTCAACTCCGCCCTGCTGGCAGCCGACCATTCTCAGCTCTTCAAAATCACGGAATCCTATCGCGCCGGCGCCGAGGGACGGGAGAAGACCGATCAACTTCTCCGCACCCTCTATTCGCTGCTTCGCGACCTCATGCTTCTCGGCTCAGGAGCGCCCGCCTTGGTTCACAACACCGACATTCGAAGCCAACTTATGAAGCTGGCTGAATCCGCCGATTTCGACCGGATCGCCGCCGCCTCGGACCGTCTCGCCGAGGTTCGACGCGGTATGCGCCGCAATTTGCTGCGCTCCTTATCGCTCGACGCCTTCGCCCTCTCGCTGGACCGGGCGGGATGAAGCTTCTCTAATCATGCATTATGTAAAGCATTTATTTACATATAGTTACCGATGTTACTCTAGTGGTTCTACGCCCTTCAGATAGATTGCCGTGCCCCTAGCCAGCGCCTATAATCTGTGTACTCTGGCTTTAGAAATTCTCCGTCAGGTTCCGGGTAGCAGGAAGCGAGGGTGAACTCTGTCTTCGCCAATGAGGATAAAAGCCCGGATGCGAAAGCGCCTGCAAATCGTCCTGATGGCCAGCACCATAGCCGCGACCTCTCTTTCTCTCACGCCCCAGCTGTGCGCCGCCGAAAGTGGCGCCCCCGCAGGCGACGGATCGTCTGAAAAAATCACCGCCACCGACGACCACGGCCGCACAATTTATGTCAACGAGTCGGTTTCGCCGAGACCGGTGGCGCACACGGAAGAGTCAGCCCCCCGCCGCGCTTTCATGTACTGGAGCTCCAAAGAGAATCGCTGGAAGCCCGTGCCTCCGCCCAATGCCGCCTCCATGCGTGCAGCCCGGTCAGCCGCGGCTGAAGTCAATCAATACATCGGACGCGAGTCTACCCAATCGGCGAATGCCAAAATTGTTGCCGCAAACTTTCGCGGAGCCACAGCCTCTCCGGGTGATATCGATAGCGCTATCGAGCAGGCAGCGGCGCGCCACAATGTGGATCCCAACCTGGTGCGAGCGGTCATAAAAGTGGAATCGAACTTCAATCCCAACGCGGTATCGCGCAAAGGAGCGATGGGCCTCATGCAGTTGATGCCCTCCACAGCGCGGCAGTTGAACGTGAAAAATCCCTTCGATCCCGAACAGAATGTGGACGCTGGCGTGCGCCACTTGAAACAGCTTCTTGAGAGTTATGGCGGCGACATCAAATTGACCCTGGCCGCCTATAACGCCGGTGCAGGAGCGGTCGCCCGCAGTTCAGGCGTGCCCCACTACGCCGAAACCCAAAACTACGTCCGGCGCATTACCAACCTGTATTACGGACGCTCCGATTTAAATTCCGGCGCTCCCCGTGAACCCGTGACGGTTCAACGAGATGCGCGCGGCGTGCTTTACATTAGCAACACTGATTAGATTTGCGGCATCTGTTCATCTATCTCTCTGGCACCCAGGGCAATTGGTTCAACCCAACTGGTACTGACAAGCGGGAAACGAAGGCACGGGCTGGTGATCGTGCAAGGTATCGTGAAGAGTCCATCGCGTCAGCGTGGTCTGTGGAAGGGCCTGTTAACGCTCGCCGTCTTGGGCGGTTTCGTCAGCATGACGCCGCCGGCGGCCGAGGCTCGCGCCCGCCATTCCGATTCCTGGGCCCGGGAGCACTTCGCCGCTGCCAATCGCCTGCGCGAGGCCCTGAACGGAAGGCCGCTCGCTGAACGCACTCACCGCGATTATCAACGGGTCCTAAACTCCTATCGCATCGTCTACCGGGGCGCCCCAGCCTCCTCCAAAGCCGATCCCAGCGTGGTTGCCGTAGCTGAGACACTAGTGGAAATGGGCCGCCGTTTCGAGGACGACAAGATTCTCCACGAGGCCATCGAGCAGTACAAATTTTTGCGCCACGAATATCCCGGCAGCAAATATCGTTTCGACGCACTGTTCACCATCGGCGAGATCTACCAGGACGATCTCCAGGATCCCGAAGCCGCACGCTCGTCCTTCCAGGATTTCGTGCGGCACTATCCCCACAATCACCTGGCCGACGATGCTCGTCAGGCCATCACCGAACTCGACCGGCAGGCAAAGAAGGAAAAGCCATCACGAACCCCGAAAACGGCTGAGAAGAAATCGTCAGCCGAAAAGATGAAGCCGGAACCAATCGGCCCAAGCCAGCGCGACCTTACCGCCGAGAGCAAGGCTCCACGCGAGCAGCCAGAGGCGCGAGAAAAAGACAAAGACAGAGAAGACAAAGAACTGACGGAATCTTCCGGCCCGCGCCCAGGGCAGTTGCCGCGCGTCACCGGTATCCGCCACTGGTCTACTCCGAACTACACGCGTGTCGCCATCGACCTCGACGGCAATGTAAAATTTAGCTCGCAGCGCATCTCCCGGCCCGCGCGCATCTTCTTCGATCTCCGCGATACCAAGCTCGCCTCCACTCTGGTTGGCAAAACTTTCGACGTGGATGACGGCTTCCTCAAGAAAGTCCGCGTAGCCCAGTTTGCTCCCCGCCGCACCCGCATCGTCCTCGAGGTCGATAATCTCTCCGACTACGATGCATTTATCCTGCCCAATCCCTCTCGCCTCATCATCGACATTCACGGCAAGAATAGCCGCGCCGGGTTACCTAAAGGCGTCGACGAGCCGGCAAATGCTGATGACACGGAATCGGCAAATACAAACGCAGACGCCAAGCCCATCCCTGAGGCCGAAGCCGGCTCCAATCCCTCAACGGCCGATACCACGGCCTTGGCCCACGCTGCTCTCTCGGCAAAAAGCGCTTCGGCTGCCACCGGTACCGGCGATTCCGGCGTTTCCTCAGCCGCGCCTCCATCCCTGAGCGACCCGCCGCAAACCGCAATCGTCAAAAAAATTGTCGACGCCGATGCTGATGACGAAGACGACGCCGCCGCAAGCTCCGCCGAAGCCACCGGGCGAAATACCCGGGAGCTGAAGTCAGCGATCTCGAAAAAGCGCGCAGCTTCCGACCTTGACTCCGGCTCCGACACGTCAGATCCGGTCGCGTCTCTGGGTGCGCGAAACACGATCGGCGGTTCGCAACGCAAAACTACGTCGCGAGCCCTCGTCGGCAGAACCACAGACTCCGATTTGGACGTCCGCGAGGCCCGCCCCACGCTGAGCGGAGATCGTTCCCTGATCCGCGCCCTGGGATTGAAAATCGGCCGGATCGTCATCGATCCCGGGCACGGCGGCCACGATACCGGTACCATCGGTCCCAACGGCCTCGAAGAAAAAGATCTCGTCCTCGACGTTGGCCGCCGTCTGGGCAAGTTGCTTGAGACCCGCTTGGGCGCCGAAGTCGTCTACACCCGCAAAAACGATACCTTCATTCCGCTTGAAACTCGCACTGCAATCGCCAATCAGGCGCGCGCGGACTTGTTCGTCTCCATCCACGCCAATTCGAGCCATGATTCCGCCGCCCGCGGCGTCGAGACTTACTACCTGAATTTCACCTCTTCGCCGGAAGCCCTCGAAGTGGCCGCCCGGGAGAACGCCGTTTCGGAGGCCTCCATCTACGAACTGCAAGACCTGGTGAAGAAGATCGCGCTAAAAGAAAAGATCGAAGAATCTCGTGAATTTGCCTGGGACGTGCAACAGTCCCTGCATACCGGCCTTGCCGCCAAAAGCCCAGCCATCCGCGACCGCGGCGTAAAGAAGGCTCCCTTCATCGTTTTGATCGGCGCCAACATGCCCTCGATCCTTGCCGAAATTTCTTTTGTCAGTAATCCCACCGACGAGCATCGCCTCTCCACCAGCGAATATCGCCAGCGCATCGCCGAGTCTCTCTACCGCGGCATCGCCAAATATGTAAACGGTCTCAGCGGCGTCAAAGTTGCCAGCAAGATCGAGAAAGCTTCCGGCCAGTAGTTCTACGCGTCAGGCTTAGCGCAAGCATGGTTGCCAGGCCAGGGATTCGTGCGACTGCCGGAAACTTTTTCCCCTCCACTGTGGTCTAATTATTGAGGGATTCTGTGCCTGACCGTCGATCCATGTTTCGATCCATGTTTGCGTCAAAGTTCACACTGATCCTGGCTGCCGTGATTGCACTCGGCAACTTCTCCTTTGCTGCCAATCCCACTGCAAATTCCGCGCCTCCGATCCTTCCCCAACAATTTGCCGGATGGCAAATCCAGGGAACTCCTCACGCCGGCAAAGACGCCACCGCCGCCGATCCCACCAACGCAGCTCTGCTCCACGAATATGGCTTTACCGATTTCGAGTCCGCCCTCTACAGAAGTGACGACGGCCGCACTCTGAAGATCCGCGCCGCCCGCTTCACCGACGCCAGCGGCGCCTTCGGCGCCTACAGTTTCTATCTGCAGCCGGAAATGGCGCGCGAGGAAATCGGCGACCAGGGCGCATCCTCGAATGAGCGCGTGCTTTTTTATTGCGGTCACATTCTGGTCGATGCTCTGTTCAGCCAGTTATCCGTCATGTCGCCCGCCAGTCTGCGTGAACTGGCCGGCGCGCTGCCCCGTCCCGCCGGAAATGCCGGCAATCTGCCTCCCATCCTCGCTTTTATGCCGCACCACGGTTATCAGTCGAACACCGAAAAATATGCCGAGGGACCGCTGGCTCTGGGAGCCATCGCTTCTCCAATTCCCGCCAACCTGGTCGACTTCAGTGTCAGCCCCGAAGTGGTGCTGGGCCAGTACTCAACTCCCGGCGGCGCCGCCACTCTTATGTTGATCGAATATCCAACCCCGGCCTTGGCGGCCTCGCACTTGCGCACGATCGATGCTGCCCATCACGCCGCTCCGCCTCAGCCTGGAGTAGAAGGGGTTGAAAATGTCGGTCCATTTTTTGATAAGCGTACGGGGCCCATCGTCGCCATCGCGTCCGGCTCGCTCTCCGCCGGTGATGCGCAGACCCTGCTGGGTGCGGTGAATTACGACGCCAGCGTGACCTGGAATGAGAACACTTACTTCGATAAGAAAAATAACCTCGCCAACTTGCTGGTTAATATCATTCTGCTCTGCATCATCATTGGCGCAATTTCTCTGGCCGCAGGAGTCGCCTTCGGCGGCGCTCGCGTCCTCTTGCGGCGCTATTTTCCTGGCCATGTGTTCGGCAGTTCCGACCAAACTGAGTTCATTTCTCTCGACCTTGGAGATGGCCCACGCCACCGGTCATCGGCGCACCCCGCTCATCCTACAAAGACTCCCGAAGGTTCCTAAACTGCCTTAAGTGCCTGAGAAGTTTCGCCTGACGGCGAGTGGTCGCAGCTGCGGCGTCTTTTCCCACGGAAAGCCGCTTCCCGGTGTACGGTTGAGGTAATAAGACCCTTCAGGATGGCGTTCTTCCTTGCCGTTGCTTCGAAATGATTAAGCGACCGCGGAAAGAACCATCGTCGCGATCCCGCCGGCGAAGCCCCACTGACGATCACATCCGGGCGGACGTGCCATACGCAGGGCAGTAATTGTGACATTCGACACGCAGCGAGCTTAGACATGGCTGTGTTATCGGCTCATTCATTCAGTCGGAATTGGCATTGCACGCACCTTCACTGTTCAGCGAGGCGGCAAGCATTTGCTGGCGGACACGGACTCCGCAGCCAACCATTTCGGAACGTCCGAAATCGCAAGGGATGAC
Organism: uncultured Acidobacteriota bacterium; assembly: GCA_963756015.1. Lineage (GTDB taxonomy): Bacteria > Acidobacteriota > Terriglobia > Terriglobales > Acidobacteriaceae > Sulfotelmatobacter. Next base: position 1,835,086 of record CAVWMB010000006.1, on the reverse strand, counting down.
AGTAAATCGGACGTCGGGCACGATCCCGGAATCCGTAAACTAGCTTTTTTGAAGAGATTAGGGTGGAGCCGACGAGCGGACTTGAACCGCTGACCTGCCGATTACGAAAAGCGGTGTGCCCTTTCCTTGTCCCTCTTCCTGTGTTGGAAAAGTATGAGATTGAATGGCACGACTATCATGCGTTCCGTCGTGGGCTGTCAACGAATCTTCATGCGTTGAAGTCGATGACCATCATCGAGATTCTGCGACACTGGAACGTTGCGGTCACTCGTGCGAGTTACATCAAGCGAGTGGACGAGAAGAGTGTCGAAGCGATGGGCCGACTCGAAGCCGAAATTCGCAAGCCCGTTCGGTCGGTGAAGACTCGGAAGGCAGACATCGTCGTGCCTGTCGGCATGGCCTAAGCGTGGAGGCGTATGAAACAGAAATCCGTCTCGGCTCTCGTATTTGCCGTGGCTTCTTTATCCCTTGGAAGTTTCATTGAGGCCCTTTATGGTGGCGGCCCTCTCGTCCGCTCATGGTTGCTGAACTTTGCGATTGCATCGGCCACGGCGTTTGCCCTCGCCGGGGCGTTGTCACTCTTCAATCTGCGGTGGGGAACATCAGCAGGCTTACTCGCAGCCGTTTTATCAGTGCCCGAACTTGTCCTGCTCGTATCTATTGTTTTCCGGTCAGGGTTGCTCTGGTGCATCAGTTATCGTCCTGAGACCGTGGCCGCCAGTCTCTCCTTGGCCGTTGCGACCATATTCTCGGTGAGCCGCCTCAAACGGCTGCGTCGAGGTAGTCGAGGGCCAAAGCAAGGGGGAATGACCCTCCAAGTTGTCGCAGCCGTTCTCTACGGCACGAGCACGCTGGTGCTGACGTATTGGCGTAGTATTTGGGGCTGGCTTTTCAACCTTCGCTACGGCAGTTGACGTGCCGATAGCCCTCAGCGAGAGGACATGAGAAGGGACAAGCTAAATTCCCGTTTTTCGTTTTGACCGCATGAAAACTGGAGCCGACGAGCGGACTTGAACCGCTGACCTGCCGATTACGAATCGGCTGCTCTACCAACTGAGCTACGTCGGCTTCTGTTTGTTGGATTAGTTTATCAAATCGCTTGGCGGAGTTTATCGGGGACCGGCGAATGATCTTGGCAGCCAGCCGTGCAGAGGTTCCGGCGGAGGAGAATTGGTGGACCTGGTCGGGATCGAACCGACGACCTCTTCCATGCCATGGAAGCGCGCTCCCAGCTGCGCCACAGGCCCACGATTGAAGCCGAAAAAACCAAAACCCAACGGCTCGAAACGATTCGACGGAGTCGAGCGAAGTAACCGAATTCATTTTCGCCCACATCGCCAGGATAGTCAACGAGCGCTGATCGCTGATTCTTGCGGGTCTCCTTACTTGCGTTGGCTTGCAGCCTTCACGGGATTTTCCCCGTGATACGCTTTGTGAGCATGTCGATTCCGTATTACCAGATCGATTCCTTCGCGAGCGAACTGTTCGCCGGCAATCCCGCTGGCGTGTGCTTCCTTCCTACGTTTCCCGGCAAGGATGTCATGCAGAAAATCGCGGCCGAGAACCGTCACAGCGAGACCGCTTTTGTGGTGGCGCGAGCGGACGGAGAGTTTGACCTGCGCTGGTTCACGCCAGTAGCCGAAGATGACCTGTGCGGCCATGCAACCCTGGCTTCTGCGTATGCACTTTCGTTGCGTGGATTCGGCCCCTGGCCCGTCCGCTTCCATACGGTCAGCGGCTTGTTGACGGTGGATCGCAATAATAATGAGCGCTTTGAAATGGATTTTCCCTCCAGGCCGGCGGTATCGTGCGAAATCCCGGCGGGGCTGCTCTCCGCTCTGGGGCTGGAGACGGCTGAGGTAATGCGCGAACCCCGCGACTTCCTGGTTGTCGCGACCCACGCCGAGATTGTGCGAAATCTGAAGCCCGAGATAACAGCACTGGCAAAGATTGATCTGGGCATCGGCGGCGGTGCAATTGTGACGGCTGCCGGCGAGAACGATATTGATTACGTATGCAGGTTCTTCGCGCCATCCGGGGGGATCGACGAAGATCCTGCAACCGGATCAATCCAGTGCACTCTTGTCCCCTACTGGGCCGGACGCACTGGCAAGCAAACGTTTCGCGTGCGGCAACTAAGTGCTCGCGGCGCCCGAATGTGGTGCAGGCTGAGCGGCGATCGCGTAAAGATCGCCGGCGAAGCCAAGCTTTATTTGCAAGGGACCATCAACATCTAGCCTGCGATCTCTGCGGAGAGCGCCCGACACTTGCGGGGCCGTCCGTCCCAATTGGATCAGATCAGGGCGAAACCAGAACTGATTTTGGCTGATTCAGCTATTTGTTTCCACAGGCGTGTTCTGGCATAATTGATCGTGCACCCCACCTGCACCATTTTTCAAACACAATTTAGAGCGAGGAACAGATGCCAGCGAAGTACATCTTTGTAACGGGCGGAGTTGTGTCTTCTCTAGGCAAGGGATTGGCGGCGGCTTCCATCGGTTGTTTGCTGGAGAGCCGTGGGCTGAGCGTGAACCTGATGAAGTTCGATCCATATCTCAACGTGGATCCGGGGACGATGTCACCGTTTCAGCACGGCGAGGTTTTCGTGACCGATGACGGCGCCGAAACCGATCTCGATCTCGGCCACTACGAGCGCTTCACTCACGCCAAACTTTCTCGCGACAATAACTGGACCACCGGGCGCATCTACGAGCAGATCATTGCCAAAGAGCGCCGCGGCGATTATCTGGGCAAGACGGTGCAGGTGATTCCTCACGTCACCAACGAAATCAAAGCCGCGATGAAAAAAGTGGCGCAGGATGTGGACGTGGCCATCGTGGAAATCGGCGGCACGGTGGGCGATATCGAGTCGCTGCCGTTTATGGAAGCGATCCGGCAGATGCGCCAGGAACTGGGCCGCGAGGACACGTTATTCGTGCACGTGACCCTGGTGCCTTTCATTGCGGCGGCGCAGGAACTGAAGACCAAGCCCACGCAGCACTCGGTCAAGGAGTTGCTTAGTATTGGAATTCAGCCGGACATTTTGCTTTGCCGTACGGATCGTTTCCTGGCAAAGGACCTTAAATCGAAGATTGCGCTGTTCTGCAATGTGCAGGAAGAGGCCGTGATCACGGCCAAAGACGTGGCTTCGGTGTATGAAGTGCCGCTGGTGTTCGCGAACGAAGGCGTGGACACGCTGGTGCTGAAATGTTTGCGAATGGAAGCGAGGGATCGCGATCTTTCCAAGTGGGAAGACATTGTGCATCGCGTCTACAACCCCAAGGACACGGTCACGATCGGAATCGTTGGCAAATATGTGGAGTATGAAGATTCTTATAAGTCGCTGAAAGAAGCGCTGATTCATGGCGCGCTGGCGCACAATCTGAAGTTGCAGTTGAACTGGATTGAGGCCGAGGGACTTGAAACCGTCGACCAGAGCAGCGTTGAGGCGCAACTCGAGGGTTACGACGGATTGCTGGTTCCGGGCGGCTTTGGCAAACGCGGTATTGAGGGAATGTTAATTGCGATTCGCTATGCGCGGGAGAACAATGTTCCGTATTTCGGGATTTGCCTGGGAATGCAAACCGCTTGCGTTGAGTTTGCCCGCAATGTAGTTGGGCTGGCGGAAGCAAATTCGAGCGAGTTCGACCAGGCAACACCGCATCGCGTGATCTACAAGCTGCGGGAGTTGCGCGGAGTGGAAGAACTTGGGGGCACCATGCGCCTGGGCGCGTGGACCTGCAAGATTGAGCCGGGCACGCTGGCGCATAAAATTTACGGCAAACTCGAGATCAGCGAACGCCATCGTCATCGCTACGAATTCAATCGCGAATACGAGGAGCCGATGGTGGCCGCGGGGATGCGAATCTCCGGTTCAACCCCAGATGGAACCTATGTTGAAATGGTGGAACTGCCGGACCATCCGCATTTCATCGGTTGCCAGTTTCACCCCGAGTTCAAATCGAAGCCGCTGGAGCCGCATCCGCTGTTCAGTAGGTTTGTCGCGGCCGCGTATGAGCACGGCTCGAAACGGCGCGCGCAAAAAGAGACTGCCGCGGTCGAGATGTTTCATCGTCCGGAAAAAGTAGCGCGCAGATAGGTAGTAGAGAGGATTGAATTCACCATAGAAACGCCGGGACGCAGAGAAGACCAAGAGTTATTTTCCGCTGTGCCTCTGATGACTCGATGGTGAAATAATTTAGGTGAAGTTTTGCCAAACTCCTTCCAAGTCGGCGATGTCCGCATTGGGTCAGGCAATCTTTTTCTTATTGCCGGCCCATGCGTGATCGAGAGCGAAGAGCACGCTATGCGTATGGCTGAGATTATTAAGGGCGTGACGCGGGCGCTCGGCTGTCCTTTTATCTTCAAAGCCAGCTATGACAAAGCCAACCGGACGTCGATTCGCAGCTTTCGGGGGCCGGGTGTGAAGGAAGGGCTGCGCATTCTGAGAAAGATCAAGGACGAGGTCGGCGTGCCGGTACTCACCGATGTTCACGAAGTTTCGGATGTCGGCCGGGTCGCGGAAACGGTCGACGTGCTGCAAATCCCGGCGTTTCTTTGCCGGCAGACCGATCTCGTAGTCGCGGCCGCGCTGAGCGGGCGGCCGGTCAATATCAAGAAGGGGCAATTTGTTTCGCCTGCGGACATGCGGCATGTGGTAGAGAAATGCCGCGAGGCGGGCAACATGGAAATTTTCCTGACCGAGCGCGGCAGCAGTTTTGGCTATAACAATCTGGTGGTGGATATGCGCTCGCTCGCCATCATGCGCAAATTTGCGCCTGTGGTTTTTGATGCCACTCATTCCGTGCAGCTGCCTTCCGCACAGGCTGAGGATGGCGGTCCCACGGTGAGCGGTGGGCAACCGGAGTTCATTTCAGTCCTGGCGCGTGCCGCGGTTGCGGCCGGCGTCGATGGAGTTTTTCTGGAAGTACACGACAATCCGAAGATTGCGAAGTCCGATGGGGCAAATGCGCTGGAGTCTACAAAGCTGCGCGAGGTGTTGAAAGAATTGCTGGCAGTTAGGCAGGCGCTAGATGCGGCAAGGAGCACGCCGTAAGGCGGATCGCGACTTTTCACCTGATTTCGAGCGATTCGCCGCGAGTCTCGCCATGGACAAAATAATTTGGCCCAGCGCTTCAGCGCTGGGACGTGGACCGAGAAAGACAACGAGTCCCGGAGGGACGACACACCTGTCCCAAAACATGAGCCGGATCGTAGTCCACGTCGTATTTCTTCAGAAATGCGAGAAACTCGTCCTCGAAACTCTTTTTCTCATGGTGTTTCTTCTGATTTCCGATATACCGTGCAACATCCCCCGTCTGCGAAGTGCTGACACTGAAGGCGCCGTATCCCTGCTGCCATGAAAAATGTGAGCCGGCAGCTTCCGTTTCGTTGATCCATTTCGACGAACTCCCCTTCAGATATTGGACTGCTTTGGCGAGTGGCAGCGCAGGTGGGAGCACCAAGAGTGCATGAACATGATCCTGCACGCCGCCGATGATCATCGCCCCGAACCCTTGTCTGTGAGCAATTCCTGTCATGTAAGCCCAAAGTCTGGGCTGGAGTTCAGCTGAAAGAGTCTTCTCGCGTTCCTTGGTGCTGAAGATCACATGAACACGATTGCTCGAATAGGTGTGGGACATTTGTATCGTCCCTCCGGGACTTGGTCAAATTAAATACGAGCTTCCCAGCGCTGAAGCGCTGGGCTAAATTGTTTGTCCCCCTTCCGGGGGCAGACTGGTCGTGCCTGAACGAAGAGGGCCTAAAAGGAGATTGTCTTCCAAGTTTTGTACCCATGGCACAAGTTCGGTTGGAAAATCCGCTGTTCTTCCCGCAACGGGACGGCGGATTCACTGGCCTGTTCGTGATAGATTTAAATTTCCGCAATGAACGATATTGCCAACTGGGCTCTGAATGTAGTGATGATGCGCGGCGCGAGCTATGCCGATGCCCGCATCGTCAGCCAGAGAAGCCGCGCGCTCAGCACGAAAAATGGCAAGGTGGGCAGCGCGTCCGATGCGGAATCGATGGGGATGAGTGTGCGCGTGATCGTTGACGGCGCCTGGGGCTTCGCCGCCTCCGAGAATTTGTCGCGCACTGGAGTTGAAGCCGCCGCCGCGCGCGCCGTTGAAATTGCTCGCGCCTCGGCGCGAGTGAAACAGCATGATGTTCGTCTGGCTGGCGAAAAACCGTTGACCGCCGAGTGGACTACACCACACTCGATCGACCCATTCTCGACCTCGGTCGAGCAAAACATTCAGCTGTTGTTGAATATCGACTCCGAACTGCGAAGCGTCGCCGGCATTACGCTCGCAGAGAGCAACCTCAACTTCAATCGTGAGGAGCAATGGTTTCTATCGTCGGAAGGCGCCGATATTCATCAGACCAAATTGTCTGCAGGCGCGGGTTATACGGCTTACGCCTTCGCGGGAAACGAGATTCAGAAGCGCTCTTATCCGACTTCGTATGGCGGGCAATGGCAGAACAAGGGCTATGAGCTGATTGATGAGCTGGAGCTGGTGCAGAACGCACGTCGCATTGCGGAAGAAGCGGTCGCCCTGCATCACGCGGACCAATGCCCGGAAGGCACATTCGACATCATTCTTGACAGCTCGCAGCTCGGATTGCAAATTCATGAATCCATCGGACACCCCATCGAACTCGATCGGGTGCTGGGGATGGAGGCGAACTTCGCGGGCACTTCGTTCCTGACTCTCGATAAGCTGCGCACTCTGCGTTACGGCAGCGATATGGTCAATGTGGTTGCGGATGCGCGCCAGGAGCACGGACCGGGCCTTGGGACGTTCGGTTTCGACGACGAAGGTGTGCCGGCACAATGCACGCCGATCATCACCAACGGTTTGTTTACCGGATATCTTAGTTCGCGCGAGACTGCGCAGGCAATTGGGGAGAGCCGATCGGGCGGAACTCTGCGCGCCGAAGGCTGGAACCGTTTGCCGATGATTCGTATGACCAACGTCAGCTTGTTGCCGGGGAAAAAACCACTGAATCTGGAGCAACTGATCGGCGATACGGATCACGGCATCCTGATGCAGACCAACCGCTCCTGGTCGATCGATGACCGTCGATATAATTTTCAGTTCGGATGCGAGCTTGGTTGGGAGATCAAGCGCGGTAAGCGTGTGCGCATGCTCAAGAATCCGTCCTATTCGGGGATTACGACGGAGTTCTGGAATGCGCTGGACGCGATCTGTTCGCGCGAAGAGTGGACGCTCTGGGGCACGCCGAATTGCGGGAAAGGCCAGCCGCAACAAGTGATGGGCACCGGGCACGGGGCCGCTCCGTCGCGATTCAGGCAGGTCAAAGTGGGAAGCGCCTACAAAGGAAGCTAGTTCACCACAGAGGCACAGAGGCACAGAGAAGAGCAAAACCAGCTCAAATGCTAACCAGGAACCGCGCCGCTGACATTTTCGATCGTATAAGAAAGTTCTCGACTGCTGACGAAGTCGAGGTGCTCACCTCTGGCGGCCGATTTGCGCTGACCCGCTTTGCCAACAATACGATCCATCAGAATGTGGAGGAAGAAAATCATACGATCTCAGTCCGGACTATCTTCGGCGGACGCACGGCTCGCGCTACGACGAACCGGCTGGACGATGAGAGTTTGCGCCGGGTGGTTCAATCGTCGGAGAGTTTGGCAAGGGTGCAACATCCCGACCCTGACCTTCTGCCTATGCCGGATGCGCGAGAAGCAGCCGGGACCGCGCGAGGAGCCTCGGTTTCCATCGCGGAGGTGCCAAGTCGGCATTTTGAACAGACGACGGCCATCACTCCGGAACTCCGCGCCGACGCGGTAAAGAAGATTGTCGAGGTCGCGCAGAAACACAAATTGACCACCGCCGGCATTTTTTCCAGCTCTGAATCGGTTGAGGGTATCTTCAACTCGCGCGGCCTCAGCCAGTGGCATACTCAGACGTTGGCGGAAGTTTCGATCACCATGCTGGGTGCGGATTCTTCGGGATGGCAGAAGGCTAATTCTCCCGACGTGACCAATCTCGATCCCCTCCGCCTGGCCGAGATCGCGGCGAAAAAGGCGATTGACTCGGCACATCCAGCGGAGATTGCGGCAGGGAAGTATACCGTGATTCTCGAGCCTTCTGCCGCGCTCGATATCGTGGGCTTCATGTTTTGCGATTACTCGGGTGTGGCGATTCTTGATCAGCGATCGTTTCTCACCGGCCGCATTGGCAGCCAAATATTTGGCGACAACATTACGATTTGGGACAACGTAGTGCATCCGCTGCAAAGCGGATCGCCATTCGATGGCGAAGGCATACGCCGCATGCGGGTGCCCCTGGTTGAGAATGGAGTCGTCAAGCGCGTGGTCTACGCCCGCGGAACGGCAGCGCGCATGAAAAATTCGGAATTCAAAGATAAGGTTGGTCCGATCGAGGCCACAGGCCACGGATTTGCTCTACCCAACGAAATCGGCGAAATGCCGCTTAATATTGTTTTTGCGTCGCCGAAAAATCCACAGACTCTGGCGGAGATGATTGCCTCTACCGAGCGTGGCGTGCTGGTTACCCGGCTGTGGTACATCCGCGAAGTCGATCCCTACGAAAAAATTGTTACCGGCATGACGCGTGACGGCACATTCCTGGTGGAAAACGGAAAGGTGCGGCGGGGCGTGCGCAACTTTCGTTTCAACGAGAGCCTGATTCAGATGCTGTCAAAAGTTGAGGCCATGAGCGCGCCACTACGCGCCTGTGGCGAAGAGTCGTTCGACATGGTCGTGCCCGCGATGAAGATCAGCGATTTTAATTTCACGGAAGTGACCAAGTTCTAGGCCGCTCAAGCCGCAGCTGGCTAGAACGGTAAGCCGCAGGCGCCATTGGGATGTGCTCCAAAACTCCCCTCGCCAGGGTTGAGCACTCTCGCGTAAATGTCCTCTAATCCCATCAGCCACAAGCAGTTAGCACCCTTCCGTTCCATGACTTCAGTAACTTTGCACACCTGATTCCCGGGTGTACGCTGCCTCTAAGTCTGTGGAAAATCCGCAGGAAAGGTTTAATCGACTCGTGGCAGCCGAGGCAGGCAAGGAACTGACGATTCCACCGCAGGCGGAAAGCAAGCACTATGCAGCAATGCAAAGTGCTCCGCGGTTTCCTCTGCATCTGGCTGTGGAAGTGACGTCGCAGAGCGGAGCCTGCGCTGCGGAGACCCAAAACATCTCCGCCAACGGCGTGTTATTTGCAATGGACCGCGACGTTCCGGTTGGTTCACCGGTTGATTTCACAATTTTGCTTCCGGGGGAAGTGGTGGGCTCGCGTGGTGATGTTCAGATTGACTGCCATGGCCGTGTGGTTCGCAGCTTTGAAGACCAGGGCCGACGTGGGGTTGGGGTTGTGATTGACGAATACCATTTCGAGCGGGCATAGGTGCACAAAAACTGATGGCGGGCACTTCGTTTAGCGTGGGAGAAAATCACGGTGTTCACCAGAGTAGCGGGTCCGGCCCGCTCATTCGTGTGATCCTGGCCGATACCCAGGCGATTTTCCGTGCCGGCCTGCGAAAAATTTTCGCGCTCGAAGACGATATCCGGGTTGTCGGCCAGGCTGAAACCATGCCGCAGACCCAGTCTGCTGTGACCAAGTTCTCTGCCGACATTCTGATTTTCGAGTCGGCGCTGGCACCGAATCCGGTCGAAGCGGTAACGGAAATCCTACGTCAGGCGCCTGAACTGAAGATCGTAGTGGTCACTCCCGCCTCCGACGAGCAACTCACACTCGATTTGTTCCGGCGAGGAGCGCACGGCATCCTGTCACGCGAAGTGGAGCCGGAGTTGCTGGTGGATTGCTTGCGCAAGGTTGCGGCGGGTGAACCCTGGCTTGAGAGTCAGGCCATTCATTGGGTGATGGAGGCTTATCGCGGCCACAATCTACGCCCCTCGGGCACACGTCCGAAAATTCAACTCACGCCCAAGGAAACGCTGATTGTTTCCTGTGTTACGCAGGGCATGAAGAATAAAGAAATTGCGATTCGCGTGGGCACCACAGAACAGGTGGTGAAAAACTACCTGCGAAAAGTTTACGACAAACTCGGAGTTGCCGATCGCCTGGAACTCGCGCTCTATTGCCTGAGCCATCACGTAGTCGACGGCGTTAAGCCGCCGCCGGTTCCCACGGCCGTCCCGCAGAATGGCGACGGGCTTAACGCCGCCGCCGCAAGGGCCGGAGCCGGGGCTGCGACCAGTTCAAAGGCAACGAGTGCGATTGCAGATCCAGACCCACCAAAGTCAGACCAGCCAAAGTCAGGTTCTCCGGAAACCGCGTCGTAAAATCCTGGCGTGTGATGGAACGCGTTTCTGATTCGCCAGTGACTTGTTTCGGATGGCCATCGCAATGTCTGTCATTTCCATTTCAGCTGTGCGACAGCCCATCGATTTGCGCTCACGACCGCGGCCTCATAGAATAAATCGGGCGATGAAATGCGAGTTCGAACAGACTCGCGCGACGCGGCTTCCGAATCGGTCGTTGTCCGCTAGCATCGCGGGAGAGATGGCCGAGTGGCTGAAGGCGCACGCTTGGAAAGCGTGTTTACTCGAAAGGGTAACGTGGGTTCGAATCCCACTCTCTCCGCCAGTTTATTTTCAATGGTTTACGGGGATATTATTATTCCAGCGTGCAATGGCGTGCAACGTGCATCCAACCTTGCATGGCCCTCAACCTCTATCGACGCCACCGCAAGGAATGTGAAGGCTCCCACCCCGAAGACACCCGCACCGGCCAGTTTGAAGAGGGACGGCGCGGCTGGAAAAAATGCGCGTGCCTGATCCACGTATCCGGCACGCTCGGCGGGAAGTTCAACCGCAGACAAACCGGCACCGCCGATTGGGACGAGCCCAAGTCCATTGTTGCTTCGCTGCAACAGTCCGGCTCTTGGGACGGCCAGGACAAGATCGAAACGCCCTTAACGCTTCCCGCCACGAACCCCGAACCCGAACGAATTAGCGTAATTCGTGCAATAGCCACGTTTACAGCCGAGTTTGAGGAACACACGGCCCCGAACACCCAACGGAACTATAAATTCGTCCTGAAGCAATTACGGGGCTTCTCAGATGCCAAGGGCTATGCCGCTATCGACCAGTGGACGCCTATCGACGTGCGGGAGTTTCGCGCGTCGTGGGGAGTGTTGCCGAGCACCACCGCTAAAAACATGAGCGTCGTCAAAGCCTTCTTTGAGTTTTGCCACGCGAATGAATGGATGCCGCGCAATCCGGCCCGCATGGTGAAGAACCAGCGCGGACAGCATAACGACCCGCGGAGCGAACAGAAATTACCGTTCTCCGATGAAGAACTCCGCCGCATGTATGGCGCCTGCGATACAAAATACGGGAAACGCGAGATCCAATTTTCCAAAGCGACAAAAGAACGCAAAGAGAAAGGCCCCTATGCCCAACACCGCACCCGATGGAAAGGGCAGGACATAGCGGATTTTATTTCGGTGTCGGTATATACCGGCTTGCGGATTTCCGACGTGAGCACGTTTCATATCGACCGGATGCGGCCAGACGGCACCATTCAACTCAGGACCACCAAGGCGCACACGCACGTTTACACCTGGGTTCCCGAATGGTTGCAGCAACGCATTCGCGGCCGCACCCTTGAGACAGGCCCGTATATCTTCGGGGAGCACAGCACAACCGACATGAACGTCATCACCGACTTGTGGCGGCGCAAGCTGAATAAACTCTGGGAACTGTGCGGCCCGTGGAAGGACAAGCCGACGCCGCATCGTTTCCGTCATACCTTCGCAAGAATTTTGCTTGAGCGCCCCGGCGTCACTGTGCGCGACGTGGCGGAGTTGCTGGGCAACACCGAGCAGATCGTGAGGAAACATTACGCCGCATGGATTCCCGAACGTCAGGAGCGATTGACGGCGGTACTCAGAGCGGCTTTCGATACGAAGCCGAAACCAAAGCCGAATGTTATTGCCATGCCGAAACCCGCGAAGGGGTGACAGGAGAATTTCACCATCCTATTTAGGCTCCCATCAGCAACCGCGTATGAATGCGCCGCACAGCGGATTCCGGCACGCTGTAAACCGTGTGCGCCCGCTTGCGTCCCATCCTGATTTTGATGACGCCCGGATCGTCCTTGACGAGCTTTCGCACCGTCTCCCTACCCAAACCCCAAAGTTCCGCGAGGTCGCTAACGCGATAGTGCTTTTCGGCGAAGCTATCGTTAGCGGCCAAATAACGCCGCTCCAGAGCAAGTGCCGCCTGGCTGGTGTTCTGGATTGGTTTTTTACCAAGTGACTCTGCGCTCATCCTTGCCTTCCCACGTGAAACTATCGTCGATTGCTGTTCAAGATCAGAAGCCCAAACCTATGCCCATACCCATACCCAGATCATCCTGCCCTGGCTGTTGTGACCTGGCAGCCTCCTGATGCTGCATTGGTGCAATCGCCTGTTCTGGCTTATGTGCGCTCTGGTGCGAGACATCGTGACCAAGAGCCTGCGGCAGCTTCTCGCGGTTGTTTGTAAAAATCTGCGCGTCCCACTGTCCACGCGAAACCGAGACATACGCCATACGGCTATTGAGCAAGTCTTTCGCCGCCAGCTCCGTATCCACGTGAATGAGTACGCGCTCGGCGGTCTGTCCCTGACTGGAATGACTGGTGATGGCATAGCCGTGGTCGAGGTGCGGATGGTGCCGAGGTTCGTAGTCCATGCTGCGCCCGTTATCAAGCTTCAACCGCATCGCGCCGTCCGGCGCGATGCTTTCCACTGTACCGAGTTCACGGTTCGCAATCTTCAGCTCATGATTGGGCGCGGTGAATTGGATACGGTCTCCAACCGAAAATGCCTTCTCCTGCTCGCGATACACCGAGACGCCCATCTGTCGGCGAGGGTCATAGGTTGTTACACTTCCATCTACGCGCAGCACTGTGAGCCGATTGTTTTGCGCGTCGATACTTTTGACGCGCGTGTAATCGCCCTTTGCAATGCCGGTCTCCCGCGAACCGCGCGAATAGCGCAGAATGTCGTCAACTCGGTATTGCTGTGCCCAACTGCGATCCGCTCCGGTCATCTCCTGACGCGGCACCAGTGTTTGGACGGAGTGCTCGTCTCTCCTTACGAGGCCGCGCGCTTGCAGCTCGGCATGGATGCGCTGATTAATCTCTGTGCGTGACAGATTGTCGGGCGACACCACGAGCGTGCTTTCCTGCGACTTGGCATACTCGCGTGCGATGGCCGAGATGCGCTCCTCGTACCCTGTCACTTCATGTACGCGGCCCTGCCGGTCAAGGCTATCGATGGCCGCGCCAACCTGACCACGCGCCAACTGCTCGACGGCCTGCTTCAGTTCCGGGTCTTTCTGGCGCACGATCTCTTCGAGTCTCACCGTTCGCATTCCCGCTTCCTGAAGCTGCGCGAAAGGACGGCCCGCTTCGACCGCCTCATGCTGCCGCACGTCGCCTACCAGCAAAACGCGGTCTCGCGCATGAAGCCGTTCCATGAAGTCGTGCATCTGCCGCGTCGAGGCAAGCGAAGACTCGTCGAGCACATAGAGCATTTTCTCGCCTGTGTCCGGCTGCTCTCCCCGCGCCAGATGACGCTGCAGAGTCGAGGTGTCTATGCCGGCCTCGGCCAGCTTCTGTGCAGCGCGTGAAGTTGGAGCAAAACCTTCGACCTTGTAGCCTTCGGCCTCCGCTCCTTCCCGGACCACCGCCAACGTCGTTGTTTTTCCACCACCCGCGATCCCATCCAAGCCGACGATCTTCTCGCGGCTCACGAAAATGTCATCGACCACCTCGCGTTGCGCCGGACTCAACTCCGTATGGCGGTCCTCGGTTGCAATGCGCAGCGGGGTCGAGACTAGCATCGGATCGCTGTAAGTGCGCTGATTGCCGCTCTGCATACGAGCGAGGACATCCTGCTCCATGCGGACCATTTCAGCGGTGGTATAGAGTGGCGCGGCCCGTCCTTCAACAGGGCCAACGACGAGAAACTCTCCACGCTCGACTCGCTGCGCAAATTCTTGCCGCACTTTTTCATGGGCTGATTGCCCCATGCTACGGCTTATCGCCGCCTGCAAGATGCTGCGCTCATCCTGCACGGCAGACCGCTCGAAGACATGATTGCGAGCATAGGTTACGGCCTGCTGCTCGGTCTTGTTCGAGTGCGGCGCATGAATCTGTGTATGTTCGCGCGCCTGGGCCACAACGCGATCCGCCTGATGGCCGTGCTGCGCAGCTAGTTCGCGGTGTCGCTGCAATACCTCTTCCGGAGAATGAATCTGCTTGTTGTCTCGCGTGCGGTGAGCCGCAATCTGGGCCGCGCCCGCGCCTTCTCTTCCAATCTGCTGCAAGTGACTCTTGATCTGTTCGCGGCGCGGACTGGATGCATCCAAGTATTCCTGCGTGTAGCCCTTGATTTCCGGCTGGGCATGCTTTCCTCGCTCGATCTCATAGCCAATCCCTTGCAGCCGCGTGGCAAGCTCGGAACGATACACGCTGGTCGCATACTGTTGCGACTGGAAAAGACTTCGCTCCTGAAGCGCCCGCGTCTGGCCGTTCTCGCGCTCGGTCATGTTGAAAATGACGGCATGAGTATGAAGTTGCGGCGCAGCATAGCCATCCACCGGGCGGGCAGTGTCATGCTCGAAGGTGGCGGCGATAAACTGGGCTGTCGTCTCTGGCGCGTGGATATTGCCGATGCGCGCTTGCGCATACCGCTCCAATTCGCCGAGTGCCATGCGGACACTTTCACGGTGCGCCTGCCGCACACGCTCATCGCCGCCGACAAGCGCGGTGAGAGAAACGGATTTCGGCGCTGAAAATGTCGCGTCCCACCCGGCGCGATGTTCGACGCTGGTGATTTCCTTGCCGTACTCGTTGTCGTAGGTCTTTGCAGGCTGGTGCTTGACGAGTTGCGCGCCGCTTTCAGGATGCTGTCCTTCGCTCAATCGAGCAAATTCCTCGGCACCAACGGAATCACGCAGCCCCCACTCCTGTGCAAGCCTTCCCTGCCACTCGCTATGCACCTGCGCGTCACGGCTCCAGTAGTTCTGCTTCTCCGACACAAACTCGCGCACATGGTAAGTCCGCGCCTGTCCTGCGGATAATGCTTTGGAGATGGTCAACATGCGATTCAGCTCTGCAACGAGCGCCGTAATATCTCGCTCCTGTTTTCTGAGTTAGACTAACTAAGCGTCGCAAGAGATGCTCACTGTGTGTATTATTTATTGCTGAAGTACTGACGGTTTCCCATGTGTAAAACCAATATTACTGTAGTTATCTCGCATTTGTGTTATTGATTAGACTTACAATAGCGATCCTAATCGGCAACGCCACGGCACGCAAATCGGCAGTGTTTATAGGGGAAGTTAGCACAGGCTAAGCGCCAAATGAAAGAGTCAGTGTGGCGCTGTAGGTATGGGCGATGAAAGACCTACTATCCATAAGACTAAGTAAGTCAAATGTGGACATGTAATACTTAACCGGCAATAGATGTAATGGAAGAGAAGTTATACCATCTTATCAAGCGCGCTGACCTGCGCTTCATGTGTGCACTTCGCAACCGTCAAAGGTGCTGTTTGGAGTCATGCAAATAGAGCACGTAAGTGCCGTCTGTCCGGATGTGAGTTCTTGAGAACAGAGTGGCAATTAGCTCAGTCGATCCACTATGATTCGCTCTAGCTCTCGGCCTTCTCATTCCCAGTTCTTCGCCTCGATGCTCCGGGAAAAATAGCCTGCCTTTTGACGGGCTTCTTCGGAAGGCCAGAAGGTGGTGTCTTCACCTCTGGTTGCGGACTCCGAATCCGCTGGCTGAACTGCAACTGAGAGTGGCGCGACAATCGCCGAATGAGGTGTATCATCGCGGCTGGTTTTACCTGCAAAGAGGTCTGGTTGGTTTCGACATTACGATGGAGTCGGCGAGTCCAATTAACCCAGAACGAGGTGCTGAACCGCCTTCCAATTCCGCTGGAAATCCGAAGCGATACCAGCCGTGTGAGCGGTCTAGGAGCCTCGAATCTAATGGCCGCCAATTCGTACTTCTGAAGCGGTCGCAATTCTCACTCATACCATGTCACAGCAATGATTGCCGGAAGGTTGAAGAGCACGGCCAGAGGCAGCAATCCACCGCCTTGAACGCCGAGGAAAACCAAGGGGAACCACGGTTCTTTCTCCGGCGCATAAGCGCCGGAGTTGGCACGCGATTTGGCCAGGGGTTCGTCGGCTTCCATGTGCTTGATCGACTCTGTAGAAGCCAAGATTTTGCGGAGCCTATATGCAGTACCTCTTCATTCGGGACGGCAAGGCATGCTCTTGTTAAGCAGCACGGATGCCAACTACTTCTTCGCAGGACTCGGCTCACCGCGTTGAAGGGGTTGCCCCGCTGGGGCAGAGAGAGACATTCCGAACATAGCGGGAGGGTTCTTGCGGGCGTGGGCACGGCCTGTCAACGCCCCGAAGCGAAGCGCAGCCGCAAGGCGTTCCGCGCCCTTTGCGGAACGGAGCTTGACGGGCCGTGATCCGCGCTCGTACTCTCTTCCCGCTTCGGAATGGCTCGGTTACGGTCGCCACGAAACCTACCGCTGACGCGCGTGCGGTTCTTTCTTCCCGAAGAGTGTTTCTCGAACAGCCCGCGCGGGCCGCTGCACGCCTTCCACGGGCATCACGACCGATTTGGCCTCGCTCTTGGGATCAGAAGAGATGTAGTCCTTCCCGTGCAACCGTGTCGTATGGCGTCCCACACCTAGCTTGGAGTTTGCCGCAAATGGTTGCACCCGGAACGTCAGAGGATGACCGGACAGACGCCGGACAAAAGTCCGGACGCGCACCGGATGCCGCTCGCGCGCGGCGACAACGCCGCAGATGCCGTATCCTGCGTAACCTTTGATGGATCAACACGTTTACGCACAGAGCGCCCGGCGGTAGCTCATTAGCTCCCGCCGTCCCGGAAGTCGCTTGTTTTCAATAGGTATTCCAACAGATACCTAAAGTAGCTCGGCAGTTCCCAATTGGGGATGACGTGTCACCCTTCTTCCGGTGCGAAGCACCGCACGGAAAAACCCAACGCCGCAAGCCGGACTCGCGGAGCAGAAAGCCGCGCGCCCTCGCACCACGCTGTTGGGGCCGGAGTCGCTACGCTTCCGGGAAAGAATCGGCGTCGGCATCGGTAACGGCGGCTAATCGGATCGGGATCGGGCCACGGATCGGCGGACCATTACCCCGCAATCGGGAACGCACCAGCTGGACAAAACGTCAAGTGTCTAACCCCCAGATCGGCCCGGCCCTTGCGATGCTATTAGCTGGTAAAGAAGGAATGACCAGCAACTCCAGCCAGGGACTGACTGCCGAGCGCGTTCTCATTCATGTGGACACCGAGTTGGTCGCGAAAGACCTGCTCAACAACCGCATGGCCTATGTCGCCGTCTCGCGCGGCGCTGTACGATGCACAGCTGTTCACCAACGACCGCGAGAAGCTGGGTGCGGCGCTCGGGTACGATGTTTCCCACCGCAGCGCGCATGTGCCAGAGGTGAAGCGGGACCAGGTCATTGCGCCGCAGCGGTAGATCGGGCCACGGCAGGAGCAGGGGCCGGGCTTGGGAATTAGTATGTAGCGTCGCCTCCTACGGAGGTTTTCGGTTTGGATGTGCTTTACTTGAGCTTCCGGGGGGAAATCATCATGACAGAGGTCTTCACCGAGGACTACATTGCCAAAATACTTCTACTGGAAAAGGCGGTCGGCCACAAGGTCCCATATCGCATCCTTGATCCATTCCATGTTCATACCGAGAGCGCTGACGGGTACGTCGATATACAGAGGGCAGCCAGACGAATCGCGGAGTTCGTTGGGCTGACAGGGCTAACGTTCTTAATCGAGCCAACACATTTGGCTGAAGGGACTTGCGGGCGCATCGAGCTTCAATCCGCCGGGTCGGAAGTTTTTGTTCAGATTTCTTCCGATCTTTTCGGCTTTCCTAGCGCGGTCTTGGCAACGATTTCTCACGAGATAGCTCACAAGTTTCTCCACTCTAACCGCATTGCCTGGGGCGACGGCCCCGCCGATCATTACCACAACGAGGTCCTCACCGATATAGCGGGCGTATTTGTGGGCCTTGGGAAGCTGATGCTTAACGGCCATCATGCTGAACGAACGACTGAAGGTGCATCGGGCAGGACGACGCACACAAGAAAGGTCGGGTATCTGGAGGGAAATCAACTGGCTTTCGTTTACCTGCTCACGTGTCATATGAGGCAGGTTGGACAAAAGGATCTCTTCGGCGGATTGACCCCGCACACTGCGTCGATCGTGCGAGAGCAGGAAACGATATTCAGCCCGTGTTTTCAGCAGAACTTCCATAATGCGGACCAGGCGGGCACAATTCGCCGCGAAGTGGCTTCCCTAATGGAAAACGTTGGAACCGAGGAGCGCAACTTCCTTAAAACGGTGGGCGATCTTCGCGAGTCTCTGTACTCTCTCGAATCCGAGACCCTGAGGCGAGTGCACGCCCAGTTAGACTCGATCAATTCCAAGCTCGGCGAACTGAACAGCGACGATTTGGATCCATGTCTGAGATACCTCAATGCTCTAAGGCTGGATCAGCTTCTCCGAAGGGCACAATCGGAGATGCATTGCGCCACAAATGAAATCGAGGTATCTGGCACCCTAGCCGCCAAAGCGTTGCGCGGTTTGATCCCTACACAAGAGCCACCGAGGCTGTCACTGGGACGGATCGCAAGAATCTTTTCTGCGCGCCGATAAGCGGCGTTTTCGCGAGGCTCAGACGACCTTTGATACCGGCGGAGTGTCGCTCATAGAGAGGCGTGCTCCCAAGATGGCTGGCATAATAGCAGAGATATGGAGAGATTGAGTTTCGACTCGGCTATACAAGAGCTCAGCGGGCTTGATTGTTGGCTCACGTCGCTGGGGGTCGACGTTAAGAAAGACCGTTGGCACGACGCCGGGCTAATGCTGCGCCGAGCTCAGGAGCAGCGTCGGGGGCTCGACCGTGGCGCTCCCTTTCAGCCTATTCCCAACTACGTCGCAGGATTGTTCGAGCTTTTGGAGGTACTTAAGGTTTTCCGTGCCTTTTCTGGCGACTCCTCTCCGATTCTGGGGGGAAAAGTCTCACGCGCATTGTGCGGTCCAATTTCCCCCTTGGAGGAGAGCCCAAGAAACAACGAGGCTCGAAACGCCATGTTCGAGCTGGTGCTGGCTGCAAATTGGAAGAACGGTGGCGCCATCGTGGAGTTGGGTGAACCCGATATCCGTATTGTGCTAGGAGGGACAAACTTTCTTGTCGAGTGCAAGCGGCCTTTCTCCTCAAAGGGCGTGCGCAGAAACATCGAGGATGCAGCCGGACAGTTGCGCAAGGCTCTCAGTGAGCCGCCACAGGCAAGCTCCTATGGATTGGTAGCCGTCTCGCTAAGTCGCATATTTAATCCCGGCAATGTGATGTGCCGCGCTCCGGAAAACATGGGAGGAGTAGCTGTACAGGACGCATTGATAAAGATAATCCAAGAACACAAATATGAATGGAAGTGGGACACGGCGAAGTTTCACGAACGAATAGCAGCGGTCATGTTTCACCTGGCAGTGCCTTGGGAGATAGATAGCGAGCGGCTCATTTATCTCGAGACTGCCAAGGTCTTCGATCAAGCGAAGTGCCCTTCTGGATTTCAGGTTTTCAAGGAGAATGATCCCCTGTTTGGAGATCAAACGTTGCTGGGCCCCCTTCGCCTGAGGCGAAGTGTGTCTTGTGGCAGTGAGCAATAGGTTATCTATGTATAGCCCAGGAGCCCAGGTAGGTGAGTTGACCTGCTTCCTCATCCACGCAAACAGCGGTGCTCCATGTTGCCTGCGAGGGGATAACCAGCGTGCTTCGATGCACCAGCGCCGAGGACGTAAACGGTCATAACAGCCAGCCTTCGCAAAGGAATTGCGGCAGTTCCAAGAGTAGTTGTCTCTATTCTACCGTCCGGGAAAGTCATTTCCTCTTGTTTGGAATTCCACTAAGGTGGCACAATTACCGCCATGAGCCTCAGAGCGCGGACGCCGTGCGCAGCGATACTCCTGCTATTCCTGAGCGGTACGCAGTTCCTGATCGCCGCCCAGTCAGGAACGCAAGGACAACGAAGGCCATCCCTTACCACTCGCGAGCTAGCCGCCCAAGTCCGTAAGTCGCTCGTTGTCGTTCTGATCCAAGATGACGCAGGCAATCCGATTGCCCAGGGAAGTGGATTCTTCTTCAAGCCGAGATTCTTCAAGCCGGGATTTGTTGCAACGAATCTCCACGTGCTCAAACGGGCGTCCCAAGGCTACGTAAAGTCTCTATCCGACGGGGTGTCCTACAAGGTCAGTGGTGTCGTCGGATTTGATCTAAAGCACGATGTCTGTGTCTTACTCTTGAGCGTGGCGGGCGATCCGTCACTTCCCCCGTCACTTCCCCTGAGCACCGCGGAAGTTGCAGTAGGAGACGACATTCTGGTCGCTGGTAATCCAGAAGGTCTTGAGGCGTCATTTTCCAAGGGCATCGTTAGTGCCATTCGATCTGGTTCTGGTCTGATTCAAATGGATGCAGCGATTTCTCCCGGCTCCAGCGGCGGCCCTGTAGTCAACCAACACGGGGAGGTCGTAGGTCTCGCTGTTTCCACTTTGGTTGAAGGGCAGAATCTGAACTTTGCGGTGCCTGTCCGATACTTACTTGAGCAGAAGCTTGACACGGCCCTGACTGTTCGGATGGCAGGCGGGCTGGCGGTGACCGATTTAGAAGAGGACGGATTTCACGGGCCCGTGAGGACTGTGACTGAAAGCCAAGCCGACTACACTTTCGACGATGCGAGAAATGCTTATATTGAAGGGCCAGCGGTGCCACAGACAGCTTCTAAATACAACCAAGACGGGCAATCGGAGGAATCGACACTCTTCAAAGATGGCTTGGAAAACCGAAAAGTGATTGTGGAATATTCAGATGATGGACTGAAGAGACGGACCATTGACGTTGATAGCCAAGGGCGGCGAGAATCCACCGAATTTTCCACCGAAGATGCAGTGACTGCCGTCGGAAGTCGTGCCAATTTCGACAGGACTAAGGTTTCCGGCACGAAAGGCGATCAGGACTACCAAGAATACAAATACGACAGCAGTGGTCATCTCATCGAAAAGACACTCCAAGGCACAAAGTACGTCATGAAATATGACACACTCGGAAGGGAGATCGAAAGCTCGGAATATAGGCAGGACAGGTTGTGGTTCACCATACGTTCCACCTACGAGGACAATGCGCGCGGCGATTGGATAAGGCGGCACGAAACGCTCTGGATGGCAAAATATCCGGAGAAGGGGTTCGTTCCTTGGATGGAGTACTATCGGGAGATAAAGTACTGGGGGGGCGTTGCGAGGTAGAGATGAGAACAGAATAACTAGTGTTGGACTCGGTCCGAAGGAGACACCTTATGTCCGTGCCAGAGATGAAGAACGACATTAAGCCTCTGTGCGATACGCACGTGGTTGAAATGGAAGCGGTGCGTGTGAGGGCCAAGATAGGCGGGCCGGATGTCTGGACTTGGCCTGCGTTTCGTTGCTCCATGCCGGACTGCACTCGTTCGTTCGATTCGGGAGGATACACGACCATATCCGACGGTTTGATTGATCCAGAGAGTAGGAACTTCATCGGCTGCGAGGATGGGGCTATGTTCATTGAAAGCGTCGAGGAAGATCGCTTAGTCTGGCGCTGTTCCATAGTTGGCTGCCAGCGATCAAGAACGACAGATCGAGCTTTTTGCCCGAGTGACGGCGAGATTCTGCGCGCCGCTGGCGCGATATGAGCGTGGCGATTTATCGCGATCTGGCTCTGGTAGACCTTTCCGGCGGATACGAAGAGGCCATGCGATCATTCCCGATCAAAAGAAATGGCCGAGCTATAAGTATTGTCTCGACAATGCGCCACTTGTCCACGTCGAAAACAAGCCCGTCACCAGCCGCGCCGATTTCACATGGTGCCGGACGGCTATCAATGGGGGTGGAGTATTGAGGCGACCGAGACTCGGCTGCTTGATTTGAGTGCGAAGACGAAAGAGAACGGCGAGCGGCACGCGATCCTGACGGCAACAAGAGCCGCGCGGATACCGAGGGGACGGTTAAGCCATTGGAGGGCGGCTATTCGCAAAGCTGCTTCATAGTGATGCATCCGTGAACGCGAAGAGGTCGCGAAGTCCGAACCTCTGTTCAATGAATTTCACAGTCTCTGGGTGTGTAAGTGATGCTCGGACACTCCGTGATGTAAACAATCCTGCCTTCTTCTGGAAGTGTGCTTTGGTTCGCGGGACTGTTACCTCCCAGCGAATTGGAGCCATCCACTCACAGTTGTCTGGGTCATTCAAGTTGTCATGAATATTCGGTGCCAGACCGGGTTTGTCGATAAGGAGAGTCCCGTCTTTGAGCCGAAATTCCCTTGCTGGCTCTGCCGGCCCGACAACCTTGCCAACGCCGACATATCCCTTTCCGGACAAGTAGGCTGCAATCGCATCTCCCGGATTCAGTCCCTCGATTGCATCCCGAAATATATCCTTCTGACCAGCGCCCACATAACCGTACCTGATATTGTCTTCCCAGTGACGATGTTTCCCGTCGCCGACATTGAAATACCACAGTCGATGGTTGTAATCGAAGCCGACAATTTCCTTGTGTAGAGTTCTTTGGGGACGAAATCTGTCAACGAAGTTCCCGCTGACACGATTCGTTAACACGTCCTTGAATTGCCAAATCAATGTCGCCTCAACCACCAAAGCTTGTTCTTTCGTGAGATCACGTGCTAGCACTCGAATTAACGGCTCCTCACCGTCCTTCCGAATCTCCTCAATCCGTGCCGTCTTCTTGCTGGGGGTACGATCAAACAAATGGGCGTCCTTGCGGCTTCCTTTACCCATGCCATAGTAAAAAGGCTTGAGGTCGCGTGGGTCTATGTAAACGTAGACGTAGTAGTCCGCCTTTCTCAAGTCAGCCTCCACTTTGACGGTGGGCATACCAACACCCTTGCCACTCGGGATAGAGGGCAAGCTTGTTTAAGCCGCCTTAACAACATGAGCACATTTCCTCAGACAACAGATAAGTCTCTAGTCTCTTGCTCGTGAATTATTAGCTAACTTTCTGCATCTCTTTGGGATAGATATAGAATTTTATCAGGCAGAAGCAAGATGCTGCCGCGCTCGTTGTGGAGTACAAGCGCATGTTGACCATTTCCAAAACGAGAGGGAAATTAAAGTGCGCCCCCACGCCCGGTCACCAAATCGTTTTCAGGTTGGCAGCGCGGATGCGTCTGTCACGGCTGATAACCGGCACACCGAAATAGACACCGGTTGCGGCCACCATACGGTCTGGCATATCCGGTACTTCGGCGCGTGACACTTGCCGCATGGCTTGGACAATAGCGGCGCTAAAAACGGCTTCCGTAAAAACATGTTCGGGGTCGGCCAGGGCTTGCGTCAGTTCATCATAAGCCGACGGCGGCAGACGGTTCTTCTCGATCAAATAAACCACCTCGGCTAGGCTTATGGTCGAAATGGCAATCTTGTGTCTGGCGGTCGCCGCTTCGTTGATAAAGGCTCCAGCGGCAGTGGACAGCCTCTTGTCGTCGAATAAATGCCAAAGGGCCGTGTGGGTATCGGCAACGCCAGCAATCATCAAAAATGTTCACCGAAGTTCTGGAACATATCGGCGCGGTTGGCGTCGATTTCCTCGGCGGAGGGAGCCTTTCCGTATTTGGCGAACATGCCGCGTCCCGTTTTGAACGGAGCACCCAATGATTGCCCTTCGAGCGACGACGCGAGATCACGTTCAAGAACCTCGCAAACATAACCGGCGGGGGAAACGCCATGTGCGTTGGCCTGGACCTTCAGGGCCGCTTCAAGTTTCTGTGGAAGTTCGATCATCATGGCCGATTTCCTTTCTCCATGACCAATTGTAGCGATTTCCTCGGCGCGGTCAAACACCGACGATATACCCCTGATGTCGGGCGTCTCCGTGCCCCGGTACGGAGGTGGCACCGCCCCCTAACGAACCGAGCCATACTGTCGCCAGCATGTACCTTGCCTCTTTCGGTGACCCAAGAACGGACGGGGCGAAGCCAACCTAACAGCCGCAGGCTTGCGTCCTTTCGCGGCATGAACGAGCGTAAGTGTCAGAGCAAACACATGGTTGACAGATTGAATCCGCAGCCAGCGTGACTCGCCGACGCTTGACCGCTTGACCAGCAAATTTTCAGGCGGTCAGTCTTCGTTCCTTCGTCCAGGACGGATTACTTCAGGGTAGCTCGTCATCCGCTAAGAAATGCGAAATCCTTTGGAATCGGAGCAGTAAACCGTTTGACAAGAGCATTATCTCCCACTTGTGCCATTTGACCGGGCAGTTAACCGCCTAATGACACAAATGGGAGCCTTTTTCGAGCTGACGAATTAGTCGTCGTGCTTAGAACGCAAGTTGTTCTTGTAGACTGCGGTGCCGACAGCCCGGCACAGGTCGGCACCTGCCTCCTTGGTCGGTTCGAAAATGTATTTCGCCATACGGCGCTCCGTCAGTCTGGAAGATATTAAAGTCTGGCAGCGTGATTTCCGTCGAACCAACTAGTCGGCTTGCTGCAGCCTTTGCATAACAGCTTCGGGACCTCTCTCGGCGATTCGTGAAAATCAGTGTTGATCCGTTATTGCGGATCTCAAAAACGACGGCATTGCTGGAATCGTCTACGATTGGTGAGGCCTTGTCTATGCTGGACGCCAAGAACAACGATTCATTCCCCGATTGAATATCTCTGACCCAGATGTCATGGAGAGTCTCGGAGCCTCTTGAAAAAGCAAGCCATCGTCGCCCGTGCAAAATGTAAGGAGAAATATCAGTGGCCGGATCCTCCGTAACTTTGCTAGTACTCGTAAATCGCGGGTCTGTCGCATGGTCAATTCGCCATATATGAAGCGCTCCCGCCAGCCGGGAGAAAGCAATGGTTCCGTTGTCAGCAGGGGACGAGGACTCCGTTACATTATTGGCATAGCCGTCTGAGCCTTGCACCACTCGCGACTCCGCTGTCTCGAGCCTTTATCAGCCTTAAGCCTAATTGGGGTACGGCATCGAGAAGTCGATGTGTGAACGGCTCGTCGCTCAAGCATGCGAGTGCCGACTACCGTCGACCTTGATCCGTCGCAAGATCAATGAGAAATATGTCCGAATCTTCGGTTAGCCGGTCGAATACAATTCGGCTGCCATCTGGTGTGATATCAAAGGTTCGCATTACCGCCGAACTGCTCAATCGAGTCAACCGCCGCGATCGCATCGTGCCAAGGTCGAGTAGCCAGAAGTCCTGCTCGGCCATCGTATTTCCCAGCATGTAAACCAGGGCCGTGCCATCGGGCAGAAAGCGGGCCCGCTCACCTTCGCGCTGCACGTTGATCTCCGGCAGCTTCGCCGGCGTACCATCCGGGTGCACTGCCAGCAAAGGCGCAAGCGTGAACACTTGCGGCCCGCTATACACAATCAGGTCCCCACGTGGAGACCACACAGGATCGAGGTACGGCCCTGTTGCAATACGAATTGGTGAGCCGCCGTCAACAGGAAGTTTGAATATGCCCAGTCCATCGCGGGCGCTACCCGCCACCACTATCCATTTGCCGTCGGGAGACCAGGAAGCCGCCCCTCGAACATCGATATCGCTCGAAAGAGGGCGGAGCTGCGTTCCATCCCTCGCTATTACGTGCATCTGTTGCTTCCCGTCTCGCCTCAGTGCAAATGCAACGCTTTTCTCGTCCGCAGACGCCGCCGCAGGCGTCTGCAGTGCACCTTCGGAGCCCTTCCAGATCTCCAGTGCTTTTCCATCGCGATAGCTCCACACTCCGTCAGCCCCGTCTCTCGAAGACAGATAGAATAGCGTTCGGCCCCCGAACCGCGGCGCTAGAGCGCGCATCGTGGGTAGCTGGAAAGCCCTGACGTCCCGTTCCTCGACAAGGTGGCTCGTGATCGGAACGCTCCACAAGTTCACCTGATCGTTCACGACACTTGCGGCAAGACGCCGGCCATCCGCCGTGGCTGCCAGTGCGCGGTATTGTTCCAAACCCGAACTCATGCGGTCTGTAGTTCGCGTCTTTGTATCAAACGCCCACAACCATGGGCCGGCTCCGTCTTTGTTGTGGGCTACGAAGAGAACCGTCCTCTCATTGATCGGTGTCGGGTAGGCAATATCGGCGTTGAGATGTGTGATTTGTTCTGGTTTTCCGCCGTCCGGCGAAATGCGCCACAGGTCCATCTCACGCGTGGCGGGCCGGCCTCGCACAAAGTAGATCCAGCGCCCATCCTTTGACCAGACCTGATAGTGGTTGTGTAATCCGGGCTCGTTTTGTAGGATTAGGCGTTGATTGGCGCCATTGTGGTCCGCCACAAATGTCGGATCACCTGCTTTCCAACTGTGATAAACCAGCCGGGTACCATCAGGAGACCAGGCAACTTCGGCGGCGCTTTCATCTAGAAAATTGTGTGGCGCGCCGCCAATCAGCGGCCACAGCATGAGCCTCCTGGCTTCTGTTCCCGCGCTCCACACTTCTGATCCGTCCCCGGAAAATCCGACAGCACGGAGCGGCGCACGTGCGTCGCCGATCCGGCCCTGGGTGAGGTTTGTCAGGCTGTTCCCGTTCGTTTGAATCAGCCAGATGTCGAATGTGCCGCTCCGGTTGGAAATGAACGCAGCGAAGTTCCCATCTGGCGAAATAGCAGGGTCGCTTTTGGCTCCATTGAAGTTGGCAAGCCGTGTGAACTGAGCACCCGAAAGTGGATTTTGGACCGCTAGCCGGGGAGGATTGGTGACAAACCACGCCCCCAATGCCGCAACCAGCGAGGCCCCCAAGGTCCACAATAACCAGGTGAAACGCTTCGGCGTGGACACTGTGGAAGGAGTTGCTCGCACACCGGTGGAATCAGTATCACGTTTCAGCCGTTGCAAGTCGGTGCGAACATCCGAAGCGTGCTGATAACGCAGCTTCCGGTCTTTCTCCAGACACTTGTCGATAATTTCTTCGAGCTTTGACGGCACATCGGGATTCAGTCGCACGGCTGGCGTGGGCGTTCCGTCCAAAATGGCTTTGAAGATTACCCCCGAGCTCTCTCCACGAAACGGCAATTTTCCAGTCGCCATCTCATACAAAACCGCTCCGAATGAGAACAAATCGGTTCGCGGGTCCAACTCCTTGGACCTTACCTGTTCAGGCGACATATAAGCGACAGTTCCAAGCGCCGTGCCCGGACTCGTCAGATGGTCATCCTGCGTTACCGTCGCCTTTGTTTCTTGAGCCGCTTCTGTATTGCTGAAGACAGATGTCATTTTGGCTAAGCCGAAATCCAGAACTTTGGCGTGCCCGCGCATGGTCACGAATACATTAGCGGGCTTGACGTCGCGATGCACAATGCCCTTCGAGTGGGCCGCATCGAGCGCGTCAGCGATCTCAATGCCTAGCGTTAGCACAGTTTCGATGTCCAACGGTCTGCCCCCAATGCGGTGTTTCAGCGTCATCCCCTCCAGAAACTCCATCACGATGAACGAGTCCCCATCGTGCTTGCCGACTTCGTAGATCGTGCAGATGTTGGGATGGTTCAAGGCAGAAGCAGCACGGGCTTCACGACGGAAGCGTTCGAGCGCCTGTGAGTCTTGAGCTAAGTCTTCTGGCAGAAACTTGAGAGCAACGAAGCGGCCAAGCTCAGTGTCTTCCGCCTTGTATACGACACCCATCCCGCCCCCACCAAGTCTTTCGACGATGCGATAATGGGAGATAACTCGACCGACCAACTCGTCCTGACTAGCCATTGGCCGAAATGTTACGGGGATAGTGGCGAGGGGTCAACTGTCGGTCTCTACCGCCGACCGGGACAGAAAAGCTATTGGCGTCTAGCTTTCCATTTCTGTCAGACGGAAACTGGGAAAACGAGTTCAAGCCGCTCGATTCGGTGATAGTCTTTTCTGCGTTCATGTGTCTTTCAATCATCAAGTACGACGCGGCAACGGTCAAACGCAAAGCCATTGGTCTTTCCTGAACGATTCGTGAGTTGCCAATTAATTGCTAATGCCAGCCTCCCATAGGGCCCAGAACAGGTTCTTCACAGTCGACCTGTGAAATAGAGGTCAGAACGGGAAGCGGATCGACAAAATTTCATTGTGATTGGTGGGATGAAACGAGGTCGCGGCGATCTGGAATCCCCCGCCGATGATGAAACTGAAACGGTTATGGATGGGAAACTTGCCAAATACGATGCCCGGTGTGACGTAGAGCAAGGAATGACGATCGTGTGAGCCTTCGTAATAGTGCGTGAAGTTAAACTCTATCTCCGGCCAGATTTTTTTTAGGACTCGGTATTGCAGTGCGTTGTTCCACAGGATCGTTCGCCCGATGGTGGCTGTATTTCCGGTGGGCAAACTGCCCCCCAGTGTTCCCTGCACAGAGAAATCTTTGAAGCCCTTTCCGTAGGCAACAGTGGGCGTCATAATCGTGTTCAGCGCACCCTGTTTGTACTGCCCGGTGGGGAAACTCATCTGGTAGAACACGGTCAAAATGTAGTTTCCATGTTCCTCGTTTGCTGCGGCAATTCGATACTTGACAAGGAACTGCCAGTCGCCAAACCCATCCTTGGAAGAACCTGGGTTATTCACAATGTACGGAGGGACAGCGAGGACCACCTCAACATGCTTTTCTGGGATGATCTCCAAACCCTTACTAACTCCGAAGTTGTCAGTAGTGACGCCGCCGTTGTGGATCTGCCATTGGATGTCGTATCGAAACAACTGATGGAGTGTTGGAGTAGTTGTGGCAAGAGGAACGATCCAGTGGGGCTGTTCGTTTTCCGTTCGCGTCACCATGTCCGACCAATTCGAAATGAAGCCGTCCTGCCCAAAAACAAAAGTTGACGACAGAAAAAGACCGATCAAAATGATACGGAGCTTGTATCTGGCTGAGATCGGCATTCGCCGATTGTAGACCCCAATAAGGGAGAAAATGAGTGGGAACACCGTAAAGGCCTTCGTGTGCATAAAGGATCGAGAAACGACGGACATACGACGAACCTCGGACACGGAAAAGAATCCGTGTCCGCTTAGAGCATCACGGGTGGTCCACGCCGAAGTTATTCCAGGACACGAACCGCGCCGTTGATGGCCTGCGAGCCGAAGTGGCTGCTCGCCGGTGCTGCGAATACCAAGGTAACGTCCGAGAATCGAGCCTGGGTTCCTCCCGTTACGCAGACCGTGAGCGGCGATAGCAGACCTGAGGGGCAAATGGTGGGTAGCCTCCATTTCCTGTAACGCTTGCGGACCCTGTGACCATAAAACCAGTCGTAGTGGGAGGTTTGTAGCTGGCGCTGGGGCAGCCAGACTCGGGTTGCGGCTTTCCACCTCCGCCACGACCTATCAGCATGGAAACCGCGCTCCGTCGCACCCCGCGGGGGAGCAACTTCCATCACGGTTGAGCGATACTGAGGTGTTCGCGCCCCAGCTAAAGCCAGCGTCACCCCCGTCAGCAGAATAGTGCCCAAGAAGCTCTTGCGGCGTATCACTTGCATGGCCTTTATCTGCTCCATTCGAAGGCGCAATAATCCACCGCCGCTGCGCCCTTATCACTGCCCGTGCCCGGCCGTCCACTTCGGTCCCGGTCTTTGTCACACTATTCAGGTTCCTTGGGAAGCCGAACGACCCCGTGGATCGGCTGCGGTCCGAAATGATTTGTTGCCTGGGATGGGCCGGACGAGAGATTCGTAAACACCAGCGTGATGTTCGAAATCTCGAGGTTTGGGCCGCCCCCGAGGCAGACCTGTAGCGGCACTGGCCCGGTAAAGGGAGATCCTCCATTTCCCGTTACATCCGCCATTCCGTTCACCTCCAGAACCCAAGTGTAGGTAGGGTAGGGAGTGATGCCCGTCGGGCAATCGGTTTGAGGCGGGTTCCAGACCAGCGACGCGCCCTTCATTCTTATGTGGTGCGTGTGCTGGTGTCGGGAGTCGGTGCTGTACCCGGTGCCGGATCCTAAATCGGAAAACTCCATCGTCAGAGATGCCGAAAAATCTGCCGTTCCGAGTGGTTGCAGCCTTAAGGACCATGGGCCGCGAAGTTCCCACGGACCGACTGTCGGGTTGGCTGACAGTGGAAAGTCATTGATTACACCACGGTAGTGCTTGTGCGGCCAATCCTGCGCCGCTGCACTCATGCCTAGCGCGAGCACGAGAACCCACGCCCCTACCGACCAGAAGAAAGTTTTGCTGTGCATAGTCGCCTCCAGAATTTCTTTGGAACACTGCTTTGTTGAGCGAATCAACGCCGCGCCGAAAGCCCCACCCGCGATTAAAGGCCGGCTGGCCCTGCGCACTTGCATTCCGGCGAGCCGTAGCCCGACACGCCACGCACACAGTGAGTGATCGAAGGACATTGAGCAAGCAGCAATGAACGGAACGGGCCGTTTGCGGTGAAATACCGTGTTTTGCCGTTACCATCCGGGACGTTACAATCGGAGCGCTCGCCTCCTGACTGCTCACGGGAGAGCCAAATGGCCGAACCGACCCTCGACAAATCGCAGGCCGAAATCCCGTCCGAGAGTCGCCTTGATTCATGGAAGGAGATTGCCCTCTACCTGCACCGGGACGTGACGACCGTCCAGCGCTGGGAGAAGCAGGAGGGGATGCCTGTCCACCGGCACCTACACCATAAGCGAGGCTCCGTCTACGCCTTGAGTTCCGAGCTCGATGCCTGGCGGCAAAGCCGCAAACTTCGTTTGGACGAGGTACAGGAGCCAGTCCTGGAAGCACCGGCGGATTTGGATGGCCAGCAAACGACTGTTCAGGGAGGACGTCGCTGGTTTGCTCTTAGCGCTGCGGTGGTGATACTCGCCGCACTGCTTACGCTTGTCTACGTCGCAACACGGAGCCGTACAGGGGATGCGGGCCGACCCAATATTAGATCTTTGGCAGTCCTTCCCTTGCAGAACTTGAGTGGAGATCCATCGCAGGATTTCATCGCCGACGGTATGACCGAGGAACTCATCGGGCGACTTTCCAGAATTCACGGATTACGGGTTATCTCCCGTACTTCGAGTATGCACTTCAAGAACACGCAGCTTGCATTGCCAGAAATTGCCAGGATGCTCGCGGTCGATGCGATTGTTGAAGGGTCGCTGGTGCGAGAAGGACAGCAGATCCGTGTGCACGCCCAATTGATTCGTGCCGCGACGGATGAGCATATTTGGGCGGGAGAATACCAACGCAACTACGAAAGTATTCTCGAAGTGCAGGGGGAAGTCGCTCGGAGTATCGTTGAGCAGGTCGCACTGAATCTCAGCCCTGAAGAGCGGGCGCGTCTGGTATCGGGGCGTCCGGTCGATCCTCAAGCTTACGAGAATTACCTGAAGGGCCGTTACTACTTCAGCCAGCGAACCGAGGATGCCCTCCACAAAAGCATTGCGTCGTTCCAGCAGGCGATCACGAGCGACCCCGGCTATGCTCCGGCCTATAGCGGGCTGGCGGAGGCCTACGCCATGCTCGGATTCCGCGGCGGTCTGCCATCGAAAGATGCTCTGTTGGACGCCAAGAAAGCAGCTCTGAAAGCGATCGAACTGGACAACTTATTGGCGGAACCGCATGCCTCTCTAGCGTTCATCGCGGAGACCTATGATTGGGACTGGCCCGGCGCCGAGAGAGAGTACAAGCAGGCTTTGGAATTGAGTCCAAGTAACGCCCAAGCTCACAACTGGTATGCCGGTTATCTCACCTACACAGGACGATTCAATGAGGGAATCGCTGAGGCTATGCGTGCCCGGGAACTCGACCCTTTGTCCCTGCCTCTGAACAACGCTCTGGCGGGAAGATTGCTGGCGGGAGGACGCTATGACGAGGCGCTCGGGCAAGTGCAGCGAACCTTGGAACTGGATGACCACTTTGCGCCGGCTCACCAGACTCTGGGCTGGATATACCTGCATAGCGGAAAACAGAAGGAAGCCATTCGAGAGTTTCAACATGCGCTGGAACTCTCCGGAGCGGAGGATACGGATATTCAGTTGGACCTGGGTTTTGCCTGTGCCGTGTCGGGGCAGCGGGAGGAAGCAAGAAGAATACTGGTGAAACTGGAGCAGATGCACCAACAAGGCATTGCTCCGTCCGCTTCAGTCGCAATTCTATATGGCGCGTTGGGTGAAACGAGTGAGGCTTTCGCCTGGCTGGAAAAAGCTTACGAGGAGAGAGACCCTCAACTTACTTACCTCAAAGCGGGCCGCAGATTCGCGCCGCTGCGTAAGGATCCGCGATTTGGACAATTCGTGGGCCGTGTCGGGTTATCTGATTAAGACACCAAAAAAGAACGTTTCGCCACGCGCTCGCCAAAGAGCAGCGCCATCTCCTCGTTACTCAAATGAGATGGAAGGTCGGATACGGTAATTCGCCAATACGTCGCCTTTCCGCAATTCTGGGCAGATGGTCGGCAAACAGGAAACTATGTTTTTGGTCGCAAAATCACTTCACGCTAATACCCACGTCGCGTGAGTCTATGAATGCTGGGCAACCCACACAGCGGGACTAAGGTCTGCAAGGCACCGGATCGGGAGATCGGCGAGCCCGGGGAGAATGGTGGAAAAGTAATCGCGCACCGGGACTTGCAGCCGACGGCAGCTTTCCACGACAGACAGAATCGCCGCAACCTTCGGTCCCGCTTGTGGGCTGCCGATGTGCAACCAATTCTTTCGACCAAGAGCTACCGGACGCATGGAGTTCTCGGCAAGATTATTGCTCAACTCAAGTTCAGGATATTCCAGGAATCGAGTGAGCTTCTTCCACAGTGCGAGCGCGTACTGGCAAGCCTTGCTTAGCGCGCTGGAGGGTAATGCGACGGACTGCGCTGCATTGATCTTGCTGCGAATATCTTCGAGAAGAGGTCGGGCTGTTTCCTGACGCCGGATATGGCGCGCCGCAGCAGTCAGCATTTTGCGGCGAGCTTCTGCATCGACGGCAAACAGTTCGTCCATCTGCGCCACAATCGGGGTTGCAACCGGATCTCTCGGATTTAGCTGCACTGCTTCGAAAAACTGTCTTCTTGCATGAGACCAACAAGCGGCATGTATCATTCTCGGCCCACCGATTTGGTCATACGCCGCATAGCCGTCGGTTTGGAGAATGCCTTCGAACTCTCCCAGGAACCGCTTCGGCCCATCGCGTCCCCGGCCTAGGCGGAAGTCGAACACCACGCTTCCTCCGGGGCGACTATATTGCCAAAGGTACGCTTGGTGGTTCTTGCCTCGGCCCTCGCGTGTCTGCACATCCACCGGGGTTTCATCCGCCTGAATGTAACTTCCGCTGATCAATTCTCGCCGCATTGCCGCGACCATCGGGATCAGCAACTCGCCGACTTTGAGGACCCAGCCGTCCAGCGTTGCGCGGCTAATTTCCAAGCGGAGGTCCCTTTCTAGAATCATGCTCTGCCGATGCAGGGGCGTGTGATTGCAATATTTGCCGACGACCGTCTCGATGACGATGCGGTCACTCGCCAGGCACTTCTCGATGATCCGTGGCGGCAGGGGCGCTGAGACGACGCCGAGATCCTCACACGACCGGCAAGCCCGCTTCTCTCGTTTCGTGACCAGAACGAAATACTTCGCGGGCTCCACGTCCAGTTGTGAACTTTCCTCGTAGCCGATCACCACGGTTTCTTTTCCGCACCGTTTGCACACTCGCTGATCCGGTGTGCAAGGCAGAACCCGCTCAACGCGAGTAAGATTCGCTGGCAACTCCTGGCGGCCCGTATGCTTGACCGGCTTCTTCGTCGAACGCTGCACTGGCGCGTGCTCACTCTCCGCGTGCTCGGTCATTTCACTGACGACAGGCTCAAGCTCGAACAATTGCATTTGCGCCTGCGAAAGTTTTTCTCCGCCTGCTCCATACTTCTCGATCCGCATCAGCCGCAGACGCTCTTCCAGTACGCGAATCCGCAGCTCCGCGTATTGTAACTGGCTCTTCAGTCGTGCGATGAGTTCCAGATCGGCTGGCGATGAAGGAATGGGAGCTACGCTCACAATGGGTTAATGATTTACCAGAGTCAATCGAAACGATCAAACAACCAAGCAACTTATGCGGCAGAGTGTCCCTCGGGGGAAGCCTTCCGGTACCACCGCTTGTGCTTGGTTTTGGTCAGATCGATTCCACCCAGTAATAAGGAAAGCTCTTCGTGACTCAGGATGACCTTGCCTTGCGCATCCCCGGATTGCGGCCAGGTGAAACGCCCTTTCTCCAACCTCTTGGCACAGACCCAGAGTCCGCTTCCGTCCCAGACGAGAACCTTCAGCCGATTGCGCTGACCGTTGCAGAACAAAAACAGGTGCCCGCTCAGAGGCTCACACGACAATCGGTCTCGGACCAGACCGTACAGCCCTTCGAACCCCTTGCGCATGTCGGTGACTCCGGCGGCCAAATAGATCCGTGTGGCTGGACCCAGTCCAAACACGCCCTACATCCGCTCCAGTGCATTCAATAGGCGTTCGAACGTACTCGTATCAAAATCAGGATGTACCTCGATCCGGCGCCCGCCCGGTAGCACCACGGCCAGCCCACAACTCGGTTCGTGCTGTGTCGGCCATTTCTTGGCGGCCAACTCCACCTTCACCAACCGGCCTGTCGAAGAAACTGGCTTACGCCTTTTCTTCCAACGCCGTTTCTTCAGATGGCGATCCAGCGTGCTGAAGCTCAAACCTCGACTCTGGCAAAACTCGCTCCGCCGCATACCGCTGTTCACAAACTCAGCCACCAACTGCTGAACTTCCGCACGGGTACGCCGCTTGGGCGCTGACAACTCTGTTTTTGCGGTCATCCGGACACTTCAACACGGACCCCGCCTCTCGAACAGGTGTGTTGGTCAGACGCTTACGAACGAGCAGCCTGACCATCAGGGCTAACTTCAGGTATCTGATTTTGCCAGCGTGCAATAGCGTGCAAGGGTGCGCGGCGAGCGTGGTAAATTTGGCATCCGTGGCAATGTAGTTTCTGCAAGTTATGGAAGCCATTGACCGGGCGTGGGTACGAATCCCACTCTCTCCGCCAGATTTATTGATTCTGGACGTTTCGCGAGCGAACTGATGTCCATTGAGGCTGATATTGTTTGTGTGACCACTCTCCGATGTGCTTGCCGGCTTGGAGTCCATCACCCCTTCGCCCTAGGTATTCAGGGTGGTCCGCGTCGCCATACCAGCGGCTTGGATAAGCTAACCTTAGGTCTTCAACACGTGGTTGAGAACGCGGACCGCGTTGCCTCCGACGACCTTGGCTAGATCAGCTTCGGACAGACCCTTGGACCGTAACCCTGTCACCCAGTCTGGCAGTTGTCGGTAATTAGAAAAGACGGGTTTAAAGTTTCCGTCCATATCGGTACCAAGACCGACGTGGTCTACGCCCACGGCATCTATAAGCCGCATCGTCTGATCGACGAAATCGGCGAATGTCCGGTTTGCAAACCCAGAGGGCCAAGCGCCGATCAACCCGCCGGTGGAGGAGACCAGCCGCGCATGCTCGACTGTAATGAGGCGAGGATGTGGAGAAGTATCGCTTTGCAGATGCGAGTGCGACAATATTATCGGGGCGGTGGTGCTATCGACCGTGGCTTTGACCGTGAGGAACGACGCGTGCGCAACATCCACCACCATGCCAAGGCGATTCATCCCGTGCACCACATCGCGGCCGAAGGCGGACAGCCCGTTGTAGACCGGCGGTAGAGTCTGCACATCCCCCAGGGTGTTCTGGGCATAATGTACTAATTGAAGGCTTCGTACTCCACGCTGGTAAAGATCATCGAGACGGTCGAGTCTTCCCTCTAGTCCATGCCCTCCCTCACAGGAGAGGAACGCTGCAATCTGACCACGCTTGCGCAGTTGCCGCATCTGGACCATGGTGGTGGCAAGGCTGATGGTTTCGCGTTTTGCCAGTTCATCGAAGCTATGCAACTGCTTAACAGTATCGGCCCAAAGTTCGCCTTCTGACAGGTTCCGATCGGACACAACTATTCCTTTGGCACCGCGAGTCAGAAGGCTGGCGTCCGCGACGATACTGAAAAATGCCGCCGTCAGACCGGCCGCGCGCATGTCGGACGTGGTTTTTGCGAAGGCCTGATCGCCGACGTAGTCTGGCGTGCCACGACTAGGGAATGCGCCGGGATGGCAATGGAGATCGAAGGCCGGATACTTGCGTAAAAAGGACGCCGTTTCAGTCAGGTGCCCGAGAAGCGGTCCGACCGCTGCAGGAAATATGGCAAGACACTGCAAGGCTTGTCGGCGGTTCATGCTCCCGTGGCCTCAGTTCGTCGGAATCGGCCCGATCAATCGGCCATGTGGCATCACTATACCAGTTCCGCGATTCACGGGATAACCGGAATTCCGCCCGTCCAGA
Source organism: uncultured Acidobacteriota bacterium (assembly GCA_963756015.1). Taxonomy (GTDB): domain Bacteria; phylum Acidobacteriota; class Terriglobia; order Terriglobales; family Acidobacteriaceae; genus Sulfotelmatobacter. The sequence goes on along the minus strand of CAVWMB010000006.1, from coordinate 1,798,689 downwards.
GGTTCGGGTTGTGGTTAGTCTGCGCCAAGGAATCGGTGGCAGCAGTTTCGCCGCACGGATTAATCTCTATGCTCGACTGTGATTTCCAGCTTTCACGAACCCATTCTCGCTCCACTCCTCCGAACCCACGCCGTTGTGCACGAAAAATAATCCCGCAGGGTCGTATTTCTTTTTCACCTCTGCCAAACGCGCGTAATTGTCCCCCCAGTAGGCGTGCTGCCAATCCTCTTGGAAAAAATTGCTCTCCGAAACGTAGGCTCCGCCATGCGGCACGATCGCGCGCAATTCATTTACGCACTTGTGGATTTCTTGTCGGGCTTTCCGCCCAGCGGCAACATTCGGCTCGTGCCCGCGCAGGCCCGGATATCCTCCGCCTGCGTCTCCCACGATTGCCAGAGCAAAGGCGCTCAATACCACGGGATTGGTGGCCGTATCGCGCGTGGCATCTATAGCCGCGCGCGGCCCTCCCGCCAGTCCTTTGTTGAAATGTAGCTCGATATCTTTATGGCGCGAACCGGCAAATAACGCCTTCGCAAACCGCTCCTGCGAACCATCGTCGAGCAGCGCCGCCGGCATCCATAGCGATTCGTATCCGTAAAGGAACCACGCCACTTGCCCCCCGTCTCCGGTCCACCACGCGTTGTTTGAACTCGCTCCCGGCCGCTGGTCCAAATTGAAAACCGCTTGATGGTTCTGCTTCCTCCACTCCACGTCCCACCAATGCCGAGCCGGCATACTGCCGAGAATGGGTTGTGCCTCGACCGTGTAAGAGCCAGGTGAGCGCGCTACCCAATCCAGAAAGGGTTGCCATATCTTTTTCACTTCTTCCGTGCTCAAGTCGTGGCAGACCATCAACAAGTCGAGAACATTGTGGCTTGCGATGCGCGCATGCTCGCCCCAGTGATCGTTGAAAAGGTGTTCTCGATAGAAGCCGACGAAATAGCGCAGCAAACGTCGAAACGCGTCATCCGACGCGGCCTTCACCGTAAGAATAGCTGCACCCCAAAAGTCCGGCAGTTCGTGAATGCGGAGGGTCACTTTGCTCAGCGCGCCGAATGTTCCTCCTCCCCCGCCTTTCAGGGCCCAAAACAAATCTGAATTCGTGCATGCATTCGCGATACGCACCTCGCCGTCGGCGACGCCGACCGTAGTGCAGCCGCCGCCTTGCACATACGCGCCACGTTTCGTCGTCACCGCGTCGTAGGCTTGCATCCAAATCGCGCCGGACCCGAGCGTCACAGCACGTTCTGGCGCATGCCCTCCCTTGCATCCTCGTGGAACAAATGCTTCATGTATGGTGATGTCCTGCATGCGCCGTGTCCACAGGAGCAATGAGTCGGCTGCGTTCGACGTTCCTTGATAACTGTGTCCGCCGCCCTTCAACACCAACCGCAGATCATTTGTCCGTGCGAAGTTCACGGCCGCCGCGATGTGATTGGCATTTTCTGCCGCCACGGCATAGACGCTGGGCTTGCTTACCCACGCGTCCACCCATCCCAACGTTTGGGTCAAGCCAGGCTGGTCTCCGATGTAGTAAGGGTTGTGAATATTGTTGAACAGATTCTGGCAAGCTGCGCTTTCCATATCTTTGACGCAAGCATCGATCGGAAATTCCACTGGGATCAAATTTCCATCGACCTCATGGTTCAGCCGCTTCCACTCGGTTTGCGAAGGCCAATTTGCATCCGACGGGCGGCGTCGCCGAAATGCTGCAGCAACGTGGGTCGCATTTCGAGGGAACACAGTTCCTGCATCGCTCGCGACATTCTGTTCCGCTTCCAATAGCTTGCGCGGCCACAGCGGACTGAGCGCCGCCATTCCTGATTGTCTTAAGAATGTTCTTCTGTCCATTGAAGTGTGAGTTTTGCCATCGCTTCCAGGTATGGCACCGAATGGCTGTCGGCGGTTTTTATACTAAACGACTTGCTGACGATCTGCGCAGTGGGCGGGCCGGCCGGCTTCCGAGCGGATCACGGGCAAACCGGAAGTTGCCAGTGTGGACTCTCAATCTAATCGAAGGCGAACGCCCATTTATGCAGCATTTTACCAACCTGATCTGCATTCTCCTGTTGGTCTTCTTGCTTCCTTGCCTTTTTCTCCTCCCAGACCACTTCCGTTTCCGCATCACTGGAGTAAAAGTGACACCGACGAGCAGTAGGAATGTTTGCGGGCCAAGTAGCTTTACCAAAACACGACCATTAGGATCTCTCGCCCAAGGCTGGCGCTTTGTCATTCCGGCTGGATGCCGGCTTCTGGCACCGACTCACGGCAGCCCCAAAGTAATTGCGCAACTAACTTCTCGGGTTATTCTGGAAGGCGATAATTCAAGCATAATTTCAAAGATGAAAAGCGCAGTCCTCGGGATCGATTTCGGCACCACCAACAGCTCGGTCGCTTTCGTGAATGGCTCCGGTGAGGTGAAGCTCGCCCATTTTTCCGAACTGGGAGCGCCGACGGATTCGTACCGGTCGCTGTTGTACCTGGAGCGCGTGAGAGAGGGCGCGGTGAATGTGCTCAAATCCTGGAGCGGACCGGAGGGAATTGAGCACTATCTCTCGGCTGACGGGAACGGAAGATTAATGCAATCGCTGAAGTCATTCTTGAGCAGCCGGAGTCTTCAGACCACGGAAGTATTCGGCCGGCGCCACACTCTCATCTCACTCATCGCGCGAATTCTCCGAGACCTGCGGCAACGAGCCGAAGATCAATTCGGCATCAAAATCAAAGCGGCAGTAGTGGGACGGCCGGTTCAGTTCGTGGCAGCCGAAAACGAAGATGACAATCAGTATGCCGAAACTCGGCTGAGCGAAGCATTCCGCGAGGCTGGCTATGAATCTGTAGAGTTCCAATTGGAGCCAGTCGCGGCGGCCCGCTACTATGAATCCACGCTCGATCGCGACCAACTCATCCTGATCGGAGATTTTGGCGGGGGCACGAGCGATTTTTCTATTCTCCGGGTCGGTCCTACGATTCGGCGGCGGGGCAGGACAGCCGCCGATCTTTTGGGCAATGCCGGTGTGGGTCTCGCCGGAGATGCCTTCGATGCCAAGATCGTCCGGCACCTGGTAGCGCCGGCGTTGGGTGCGGGATCACAGATGCGCTCTCTAGATAAGGTTTTGACCGTTCCCGGCTGGGTTTATTCGAAACTTGAGCGTTGGCATTATCTGTCTTTGCTAAAAGCCAGAGACACGATGGAAATGCTTCGCGGAGTGCAAGGGCATGCTCTCGAACCGGAGAAAATAAAAGCGCTGATTCATCTCATCAAAGAAGATCTGGGCTTTCGTCTTCACCGCGCTGTGCAAGCCGTGAAATGTGAGCTGTCATACCATCCGTCGGCTACGTTCAAATTCTCGGATGGAGGTGTCGACATTGAGACAACGCTAGAACGCAGTGTCTTCGAAGGCTGGATCGCGGAGGAGCTGGAGAAAATAGAGATGTGTGTCGATTCTCTGCTTAGCTGCTCGGGCGCACAACGCGACGACGTCGATGCTGTTTTCCTTACGGGTGGCTCATCTTTCGTTCCTGCGGTCCGGCGCATATTCGAATCACGATTCGGGAGAAAAAAACTTCGATCTGGCAATGAATTTACATCCGTAGCCCACGGCCTGGCGCTGAAAAACAAGTAATCTGCGTGCGGCTTGCCCTTCACTAATCGCGCAGGGCGGTATAGGGCAATCCTGCAATCATCGCAATCTGAATCTTCAGCCTTCTAATCAAGGGCCTCTTCAGAATTTCTCTCAATAGATGAGCTTGAGAGAAAACTGAATTTGCCTCGAGGTGCCGGCGGTCTTGCTGATGATGCCAAATCCAGAGCCCTTGATGGTGTTCGCGGGCAATCCCATGTTTACCACGTTGAATAAGTTGAAAAATTCTGCGCGGAACTGGAGGTCTGCCAGCTCCAGACCGCTTCGGCGGTGCCCGATAGGCGTCGTCTTGATCAAGGCGAAATCGAAGTCGTAGTAGGCGGGCCCGCGGAAAGTGTTACGGCCAAGAGATCCGAAGCGCCCAGAGTTCGGTCCACTGCCTCCCGGTATTCCGATGGGGAGTGAGAAGAAGCTGGCGTTATTCGCACCGCGACCGAAATAATCTTCTCTGGGCCGCAGGGCGCTGTGGGCCGTAGAAAAGTCGGGATTGCCGATCTGATCCGGGCGGTCGGCGCCAATCGTCCCGTAGCCCGTTTGCTGGAGGCCCGAATAGACCGTGAAAGGCGAGCCGCTTGCGATGGTCGAGATGCTCAGAAACTCCCAGCCTTTTGCCAGCACCTGTGCCCCGGCTGGTAGAAGCGCGAGATCCTGCAGATGCAAATCCTGCGCCGCGCTCAATGTGAAAGCGTGGGTGACGTCGAAGTTCGATGGACCTTTCTCCGCGTGCGTTTCGAAGGGATTTTGCGGGCTGAAGACGACGACGGCGCCCGCCGAGCCAGTGCCGCCCTGGAGGCCGCTGACATCGTCCAGCGACTTGCCCCACGTATAACCGGCCTGCAAGCCCGGACCACCATGTCCAACCTGCCCAGCCAGCGACGTCTGTAATGCGTTGTAGGATGAGTGCGCGGTATCCGTAACTACAGACTCGAAGCCGAAGCCTCCCGTTACCGTGCCACTGTTGTCGAAGTCCGTGAACGGTGCAAAACCCGCCCCGGCTCCAGGGTAAGCGTTGGGATACGACATGCGAGGCAGGCGGAATGACGCAGTGCCCACATATGCCGCATCAGCAGTGAGCCCGCCAAAGGCGCGTTCCAGTCCCAGCGTCCAGGTTTGCAGGAACCCATCTCCGAAATGCGAGTCAATCGCGCTCAGGTTGAGCAAGGAGAGTTGGTGCGCAGGCGCCAGCGCGGCCAGATCCTGCTGGTAGCGATTCACATCCATCACGGTATTGGCTGGCACTTTCTTTGGATCGCCACTCGCAAACACTTCGGTGCCCTCCGGCGTGTAGGTTTGCGGAAGCTCATCCGGCGTGATCTGAAATCCGTAGGCGATCTCTCCGCTCCGGGCCGCATTGACGCGCGGGTAGACAGCAAAGGGGGTCGATCCAGTCAGTAAGTTGTCCTGCCAGATGTTCGGCGGAATGACTGTGATCCCGCCGCCGGCATGCACCCGAACCTGGCCGGGTGCGTTCCAGTCGATCTGGACGCGCGGCCCCCAGCCGTTCCAGCCGGCCTGATAGGCAGGCTGCGGATTGATCAGATACTCCTGCCCCACGCCCGCCGGCGGAAACGGGTTCAGAAAACTCGATGTCCGGTGCGCCCGCTCCGTGATGGGTGTGTACACCTCGTAGCGAAGGCCATAATCAAGAGCCCAGTGTGCGTTGATTTTCCAGGTGTCCTGCAGGTAGCCATTCACGTCATTGCGGTTGATCGCCGCTGGACCGATGTGAGCTCCATTGGAAAAGTAGGGCGGTGCCACGGCGATGGTGTACCCGTAGGGGTATCCGATCAGCAGGCTGCTCAGAGTATCCGGAAGCGGATCGCCCGGCTGCACATTGTGCTGACCACTCGCCGAGGGTATGAATATGGGCGAATATACGGTGCCGCCGCCGAAGTCGTATTCCCCGTTCGGGCTGATTCCGAAATATGTTGTGTCCCGGTTGAGCCGCGCCTCGACGCCCCACTTCACTGCATGATGTACGGAGGTCCACGCGAAGTTCAGTTGCCCCTGTAAGAGGTTCCCAAACGCTGACATTACCGAGCCGCCTGCTGCGTTGAACGGTTCATAGAGCCCATCAATGAATTTGAGCGCGGGATCGGTGTGGTTCGGGGTGGGGAAGGATGGTGTGGTCCGAGTGACGCTCATGGATGCCGACCACATGTATCGCGGCGACACCGTGCGCGTGTATGTAAGAGCCACATTGCGCTGGTGGTCCACATAGTGCACCCCAAAGCTTGGATCGAGCAGGGTCTGATCCGGATTGGTCGTCGGCCCGGTCAGATTGTCGTAGGTAAACCGGCCAAAGAACTGTCCCTTCGCGCTTAGCTTCTGATCGATGCGGATCGAAAACTGATCCGCATTCGTGGCCACGTTCGAGGGCGCGGCGTAGGTGCGCTCTCCGTACGCACCGGTTGGATTGTTTGGCAACGGATAGCGCGCGAGCACCGCGGCAATCTGCTGGTTGACCGGCACCCGAAGCGTGTCAGTGCTTCCGTCTGGGTACTTCAGCACGTCCTGGCCTGCGCGCTCCGCGGCCGTCGGCACCGCCAGCACCTGCGTCGTGCCCAGCACCTGCCGAAAGCCCTGATACTCGGCGAAGTAGAAGGTCCGGCCGTTCCCGTCATAGATGTGGGGCAGCACGACCGGTCCGCCGTTCGTAAATCCGAATTCGTTTCTTTGGAAAGGCGGAATTCGGCCCGGTTCCGTGATGGACGGATGGTCGAAGTAATTCCGCGCGTCGAGGGTCGAATTGCGCAGAAACTCGAAGAACGAGCCGTGGAAGCCGCTCTCGCCCGAGCGAGTTACGATGTTGGTGAAACCTGCAGCGCCGCGGCCAATCTCCGCCGGCATCCATCCCGAACTCGACTGCAATTCCTGGATCGCATCGACGTTGAAATTCGTGAATGTGGTTCCGCCCATCTCCGGATCACTGACGTCTGCTCCGTCCATCGCAAACACCGCCTCGACGCCCCGTTGCCCGTTGATCGCGAATTGCTGGGTGAAGTTCGTGGCGCCGTTGACATCGGTCATTGTTCCTGCCGCCAGCAGCAGCAGTGTGCTGAAGTCGCGGCCGTTGAGCGGTAGCTGGCTTACGGATTGGCTCGACAGCTTCTCGCCTCCGGTCGCGCCGGCAGTATTCACGGTTGCGCTCGGGTTGGCATTCGGAACCACCGGTGCGGGAGCCTGAGGTTGGGGTGTGATCGTCAGCGTGTTCTGGTCAGAGACGGTAAAGGTTATTCTGGTGTCTGCGAGATTGATTAGAGACGGCGCGGTCGACGGCCGGCCAGGCAGTTGCACGGTGACGGCGTACTGGCCCGGCGTAATGGCCGCAAGGGCAAAATGCCCATCGGCTCCGGTGACCGCGGTGTGCCGTTCCTGGGGGGGGCCTGCGGCGATGACAGTCACACTTGCGCCTGCGACCGGCGCGCCGGCAGTGGTCCGAACGACGCCAGTCAAGGCTGCCGAGGGCCCTGATTTCTCCTGCGCACCGAGCGGCATCGGGATCAGGAGTTTCATCAGGCCGCCCATCAGCAAAAGCAGGGAGATCCGAACACGCCATCCACTTCCGGACCCCAAAACTATCTGAAGCACACTTCCTCCTGGGGCTTGACCCGGTTACGTCTCATTGAGCGAACCTGAGGGGTTCCGGTGAGTGGCGTGTTGTCGGAGGATCCGCTCACGAACACTCACAATCGCTCAATGCGAAGTTCCAGCTGAGCGCCCCGTCTCGCCCCGAAATTCAGGATACCCTACAGAACGCGAGGCGACCGCACCGGAAAAACGCCGCCCTGAAGGACAAAGGAAAGACGCTCACCAAACTCGAAGATGCTTATAAGGGACGCTCGCCGTTCCTAGATACGTGTTCAGAAAGAACCGATCTTCGACTTCCCGCATTCGGATCGGTTAGTGTATCTTCGCGAATTCCGCCTTCGCGTCTTTCAGAAGAGGAATGTCGGGATCGGCGTTCTTCCACAGGCTTAGGAAATTGCTGTAAGCGTCGCGGGCTTTGGGAATGTTTCCCAGCAGGGCGTAGGAGCGAGCAAGGCCGAGGTGAGCGAGCGCGCCGATCGGCTGGTTCCCGACCACGCCGGAATGATTCAGAATCTTCTGAAACTCAACCTGCGCCGCTGCGCCCTGCTTCGCGCCGAGATCCGCCAGGCCGCGCAAATAAACCGGATACATCGCAAATGTAAACGAGGTATTCGTGTCTCCCAATTCGTAAGGTTCAGCGGCCGCTAATATTTCCACAGCTCGTCGCCCGTCCCCACTTCGCATCGCCATAGCCGCCCGAATCATGGGCAGATAGCTCGACTGCACAATTGTATCCGCGGGAAATTCTTTTCGAAGCTCATCGGAGAGCCGCGTCGCCGGTGCGGAATCGCCTGCCAGCGCCAAAGCAATTGCCGAGAACGCAGTGCTCTGCCTGCTACCGGATAGCAATAAGGCGGCTTTGGCGTCCTGCTTCGCCGCGTCCATATTGCCTACCAGCGCTTCGCGCACTGAGGAGTGGCCCAGATATTCCGCCGCGGTTTCTTTTTCATTGGTTCTTTCAGCGGAGTCGGCGGCTCGGCGTGTCAGATCGCGGCTTTTGGCGAACTCGCCGTTATAAGACGCGGTCTCAGATTGCAGGAAGAGAATCTGATCATCGACTCCTGGTTTTCCCGTGGCGTCGGCGACCTGGCGCTCCATCCCGGCGGCATCGTGTTGAAGAAAATCGACGTTGTAAAGAAGAAGAGGAAACCAGGGCGAGTACATTGTGGCTGCGGGAGTCCTGTACCGTGGCCTTGGCCTGATCAAGTTGGTTGATCCACTGATAGCTATAGGCGAGATTCACCGAATTATTGCCGCTACCCGGGTTGATCTTCCAAGCCTGTAGCCCGGCGGCATGAGCCTTCTCGTAATCTCCCATGAAGGCATACGTTGTCCACAAATTGGTCGGCGGCTCCTCGTCACGGGGATAGCTTTGCGCCCAAGCCTGATAGGATGTGCGGGCAGCCTCAAGGTTTCCGGTGACGACCAGCTCGTAGAAAGAGGAGATCGCAAGCCGTTCGCTCTCGCTGGTCCGTTCACGCAATTCATAAGCCTTGCGAGTATTCTCGGCGCAGCGGGCAAGTTCGCTCAGCGGTTGATAAGCCTGGCCCAGCCGCAAATAAGCCATCGCGAAATTTGGATCCAGTGCAATCGCCCTTTGGAAAAGAGGAATCGCAGCGGCATAGTCGTTGGCGACGTCGGTGGTTCGGTTGCCCAGGGTATAAGCCTGTAGCGCCTCGAGTGACGAAGTGGTCACACTGTCTGGCGGGGCATCATACTTCTGCACCGAAGCTAGCGATTCTCCCAATCTTGAGCGCAGTTTCGTCGAGGCGGTGCCAAGAGCTTCAAGCACCTGTTCCTTGCCTTTCGCTGTCACTTGCTCTTCAGAGAGCAGGTCGCCGTTGCGGCAGTTCACAGCTTTTAGGCCGAGAACATACTGGCTGCCTAAATTGGAGATGGAACCCTCAATGGTGGCCGCGCTCGCAGTGCGCTGGCAAATGTCACGGGCGATTTGTGGCGTGAGTGTAGCCTGTTTCGGCTGATTCATCAGGGTCAGCGTTTGCGCGATGCGCTCGTCCGAAACCAGGCTGAGAAATGGCGACTGCTCCAGCTGCGCCGCAAGGCCTTGCCGCAGGGTGCCATCGAAAACGGCGTCGCCGGTGCTGTTGGCAAAGTCGGCGAGGACCACGGTGTCTTTGTCGGTGAGCAGTTTTGGGCCCCGCGAGCGGTAATACAGGCCGCCTAAAACTAGGGCGATCCCGACCAGAGCAGCTGCTAAATAGCCTATCTTTATTTTTGTCTTTGCTCGGCTCCGACGGGCAACAGCGGTCGCACTCACATAATTTTGACTTGCTGAAAGCCTCCCTGTCTCGGTATCCCGCTTGAGCCGCTGTAAGTCGGCTAGCATGTCGGCTGCGCTCTGGTAGCGCAAGGTGCGATCTTTCTCGAGCGCCTTGCAAATTACGGAGTGCAGGGCGGGAGAAATCTGTTGACTTACCTGGGACGAAGGCTCCTGATGCAGGATGGCTCCGCAGATCTCGCCGGAACTCGACCCCTCAAAAGGAATCCTGCGCGTCGCCATTTCATAGAGCACGACGCCGAATGAGAACATATCGGTGCGCGCATCCAGTTCTTGCGCTCTGATCTGCTCCGGCGACATGTAGGCCACCGTGCCGAGCATGGTCCCCGGACTGGTCAGGTGCCGTGCATCGGAGGCGAGAGTTTCGGCATCATGACCGCTCGCCCCAGCCTGAATCACTTTCGCCAACCCGAAATCCAGAATCTTCGCATGGCCGCGCTTGGTGACGAATATGTTCGCCGGCTTAATGTCGCGATGAATGATTCCTTTGCTATGGGCTGCATCGAGGGCATCGGTGATCTCGATGGCTAGAGAAATGATCAGGTCCGTTTCCATTGGACGGCTACCGACGCGCTGCTTCAGCGTCATACCATCGAGACACTCCATGACAATGAACGCTTTGCCCTCTTGCTCATCAATCTCATGGATGGTACAGATGTTTGGATGGTTGAGCGCGGATGCGGCTTTGGCTTCTCGTTGAAAGCGCGCCAGTGCCTGCGGATCTTTGGCTACATTATCAGGCAAGAATTTGAGCGCGACAAAGCGACTGAGTTTAATGTCTTCGGCCTTGAACACGACACCCATGCCGCCATCGCCGAGTTTCTCGATGATCCGATAGTGGGAAATGGTCTGGCCGATCATGATAGCGAAGGAATACCGGAATGGAAGTCATGCTACCGAGGGAGCGTAAGCAAGCAATTTAAGAGCAATGCGATAGGCGGTCACCGTCAGGAATGGCGCGGCTTCGGCGGGTGCCCAATTCCACAGTCTGTCATCGATGTCGCTGTTTCGGGCTGCCGGGACGTGAGTGTCTTTGGGTCTGGCCGTTATTTCTGCCAAGAGTGGAAGGGCAGACCGTCCACATGCGATAATTTTCTAGATCGTTGCACGCCTGTACCGCATTTCCTATCGCTTCCTGGACGCTCCCGGCTTTTTCGGGTTCCGTGCGTTCTGATTGCATTTGAGCAGTTAGGTTTCGTCATTCGAAAGCTGAAGTCTGTTCAGGAGCAGCAACGATCTACTTCGACCTCACGTCAATCAACATGAAGGTTTACAGGATGAAGCGCCTTTGTCTGGCCATCGCTGCGGCGACTGCGGTTCTCGCCAACGGTTGCTCCAATTCTCCAGTTAATAGTGCGAAGGCGGCCTTCTCCAAATCGGTGCCGGTGCGCGTGTATCCCGTGATTGAGGAAACGACGCGGCGCCGGGTTCAGGCCGTGGGGTCGTTGTTTGCGCTTGAGGAAAGCACGTTGAGTGCGCAGGTGGAAGGTCGCGCCGATAAGGTACTGGTCGACGTTGGCGATGTGGTAAGCGAAGGTCAGCCGCTGGTTTTGCTCGACCAGAGAGAGCTGCAGTTTGAAGTGGAGCGGCAGCAGGGGCTGGTAAAGCAAGTGCGAGCACAGCTGGGTATCGGTCCCACCGATCCGCTGCCCAAGGATTCTAAAAAATTGGCCTCAGTCCAGCGTGCTGAGGCGGATCTGTTTGATGCCGATCGAAAAAACGGCCGCGCCAAGCAGATGTTCCAGGACAATCTTATTTCGCAACAGCAGTTCGACGAGGTGGAAAGCCACTATGAAAGCGCCCTGGCTACTTACAATCTGGCGCTGCAAGACGTCGAGCGGTTGAAAGCTCTATTGATTTCAAGCGAAGCCAGTGCAGCACTGGCGGAGAAAAAGCTCGGAGATGCCACCATTCGGGCACCTTACCCGGGGGCCGTCGAAACGCGCAACGTGCATCCCGGCGAATATTTGCGGCTTCAAAGTCCCGTGCTGGTCATGGTACGGACCGACCATCTGCGTGCGCGGCTGGCGGTTCCGGAGCGTTGGTCGGGATGGATCAAAGACGGAACCGTGGTCAATCTGCATGTGGAAGCCTTCCCGAACGAGACCTTTGAAGGGCACATTTCGCGGATCAATCCCACAGTTTCCCAGGATTCACGGACATTCGAAGCGGAGGCTTTGCTCGACAACCGTTCGGGACGGCTGAAGCCAGGCTTCTTCGTGCAGGCTTCCATGCCCAGTGAAAAGGAAGAGAAAGCGATTTTCGTGCCGGAGCTTGCGGTTAACTACCACTACGGCGTCTACAAAGTTTTCCTGGTGAAGGGGAATCGCGTCGCCGAGAAGCAAATCCTGCCGGCGGGACAGACGGAAGACGAACATGGCGAGCGCTTTGAAGTGGCGGAAGGATTGAAACCGGGAGACCGGGTCGCCGCACCCATCTCCGGAGATTTGCACGACGGTGATACCGTGCAAGAACAAGTCGACGGAGCTTTGCCAGCAGCCAAGTAGAAATCCTTGTACGTCGTTCACTGCCCATGAAAATCGCCGAGACCTGCGTAAAACATCCCGTGTTCACTGTGATGTTGATCGCATTTCTGTTGACGTTGGGCGCGTTTTCTTATCGCGGGCTGGCTGTGGATCTGTTTCCGAAGGCGGACCCCGCCACGGTGAATGTTGAGGTGCAGCTGCCCGGAGCCACGCCGGAAGAAATGGTCACGGGAATGGTGCTGCCGCTGGAGGACGCCATCTCATCGGTCAGCGGAATTGACGAGATGAGCGTGTACGCCTCAGAGGGGTTAGCGGACATTACCTGCACGTTTGTCCTAGAGCGGGATATCGACGGTGCGGCGCAGGATATTCGGGAGAAAGTGGCAGCTGCGGTAAATCGGCTTCCCCGCGAAACGCTTCCTCCCGTCATTACCAAAGAAGACCCTCAATCCGATCCGATCATGACCGTGCTGGTGAGCGGGCCCATGAGCCGGCGAGAATTGACCGAGATTGCCGATAAGCAGGTTCGACGGGCGATTCAGACCGTGGATGGCGTCGGCAGTGTGGACCTGAATGGAGGGCAGCCACGCCAGATACGAGTGCTGCTCGATGCCCAAGAGCTCACTTCTCATAACTTCACTGTGCTGGATGTGCGCAACTCGCTGCAGCGCGAGAATATTGAGGCGCCAGGGGGACGCATGATCACGGGCCCCCAGGAGTTGGGTCTGCGCACGCTGGGTCGGGTCACTTCCGCCGATCAGTTCAGTCAGATCATCGTCGGAACGCATGGCGGCATACCAGTCCGGATCCGCGACGTGGCGCAAGTGGAGGATGGTGCGCAAGAGCTTCGCACCTGGTCGGCCCTGTTCGGCAAGGGCAATCCCGGAGAGGACGTTGTCAGTATTGAGATTCTGCACAAGTCCGGCGCCAACACAGTCCGCGTTGCTGATAGCGTCCGCAGCCAGGTTGAGCAGTTGCGCTCGCAGATGCCTCCCGGAGTGAAGCTGCTGATCGTCCACGATATTTCCGATTTTATTAAAGCGTCAGTTCATTCCCTGATCGAGCATCTCATTCTGGGGAGCATTTTTGCCAGCGTGATCGTGTGGCTATTCATTCGCAACTGGCGTGCGGTTCTGATCGCCGCCGTCGCCATCCCCAGTTCCATCATTGCGACTTTCACGCTGATGCGCGGGATGGATTTCTCGCTCAACAACATGACTCTTCTCGCGCTTACTCTGGCGGTGGGAATCGTCATTGACGACGCCATCATCGTCCTGGAAAACATCTTCCGCTTCATGGAAGACAAAGGCCGCGACCGGGTTCAGGCATCCATTGAAGCTACCCAGGAGATCGGCCTGGCGGTCATGGCTACCACGCTCTCGCTGGTGATCATTTTCCTCCCAATCGCTTTTATGACGGGATATGCCCGCAAATACGTGAACTCATTCGGCTGGACGATGGCGATGGCGATTCTGGTTTCGCTCCTGGTTGCCTTTACGCTGACGCCGATGATGAGTTCCCGTCTTTTGAAGGTGAACGAGTCAGACAGGAAATCGCACTCTCAGGGATTCTTGCACTCGGTGGAAGAGACCTACATGAGGATGCTGCGCTGGTCGCTCGCGCATCGGTTGGTCCTGGTGATGATTTGCGTCGCGACTTTCCTTTCCACATTTGGTTTGTACCATCTCGTAGGGCGCGACTGGATTCCGGCTGACGACCAGTCCGAATTGCAGAGTTCCTTCACTTTGCCCGAAGGCACTTCGCTGGCAAAGACCAGCCAGATTGCCACCGATATGGCGCGGCACATTTCTGCGTTACCGGAAGTGGCTTTCGTGCAGAGCTTCACGCACGGGCCCACCAACCACGCGCACCTTTTTATTGGCCTGGTCCCGCGCAGCCAGCGCAAACTGAGCCATGCTGAGATGGCAACGAAGGTGCGGGGAATTCTCGCGAACTATCACAACGCCACATACAACGTTCGTCTGCCTTCGGTATTGGGAGGCGAGATTTATTTCCCGATCTCCGCCGTCATCCGCGGCCCCGATCTCAATCAGTTGGCTGAAATCAGCAAAAAGGTCGCCGACCGAATGAGGAGGTATCCGGATCTCGTCGACGTCAACCCCAGCCTGAACCTGAATACGCCAGAACTGCAGGTGCAGGTCGACCGGCAGCGCGCCGCCGATATTGGGGTGAGCATGTCGGATGTCAGCGACGCGGTACGGCTGTTTTATTCTGGAGACGATGAAATTACGCGCTTCAAAGAAGGGTCTGAGCAGTATCCGGTGACCATGCAGTTGTTGCCGCAACAACGCGACAATCCTGAGGTTCTGAGTAGAATGATGGTCCCCTCGACGAAACTGGGCCATGTGCGCCTGGAGAGCGTCGCGAACATCAAGCGGGGATTCGGCCCCGCGACCCTGTGGCGATATAACCGCGAATTCGAAGTCAGCGTTTATGCGAATGTCAGCTCCGGCTATCCACTCGATCTGGCCGCAGCCCACACGATTCAGTCCATTCAGGAAGTGTCCTTGCCGACGGGCTACTCCTACCTGTTTTCGGGGCAGGTGAAGGTGCTGGAAGAGACGACCTGGAACCTGTTGCTGGCGATGCTGCTTGCTTCCATTTTTATGTACATGGTGCTGGCGGCTCAGTTCGAGAGCTTTTCCTATCCTTTTATCATTATGCTGACGCTGCCGCTGAGTGTGCCATTCGCACTGTTCTCTTTGTGGATTACCGGCCGCGCCTTGAGTCTGTGGAGCGCATTGGGCATGTTTCTGCTATTGGGAATCGTGAAAAAGAATGGAATCCTGCAGGTGGACTATACGAACCGTCTGCTGGCGTCGGGGATGCCGCTGCGCGACGCCATTCTGGAAGCCAACCGTGTACGCTTGCGCCCGATTTTGATGACGACGCTATCCATCATCGCCGGGTTGATTCCGGTCGCCGTCGGTATCGGCGCCGGTTCGGAGCAACGGGCGTCCATCGCGGTCACCATTATCGGCGGCCAAACTCTTTGCTTGTTGCTGACTTTGCTGGTCGTACCCGTGGCCTACTCCTATTTTGCCGAATTCGAGGCACTTCCGTGGGGAGAATGGATTGGCCGTGCCTTCAAACGGGCTCGACACCCAAGTAGTTCGTCTGACGAAGTTTAGGTAATAGCATTTTCTCTGACGAAAACTGAGGGCTGCTCACACGGGGGCGGATTACCGAAAGATCCGCGAAAGAAATCCGGTGAACTTTCTGAACGCGCGTTTGTTGGTTTTCTTGTTGCTGACCTGCGGCAAAGCGGGTGGTGCGGCAACACTCGCGTCCGGGAAGGGAATTCGGCGACTGGACAGCGGGAGATCAATCTGCCTGGGTGGGACATCGTTTCTGGTGAATACCAGGCTGGTTGCGAACTTGACCGGTTTTTCATCGGGGCCGAGCGATGGCAACGGCATGGTTTCCGTACCCTCGAGCGCGCTCGGATGCATACCTGACTGAGTTGTCGCGTCGGAAGAAATGTTGTTCTCCGCCAGTACGGGCGCAGGCGCCAACTCGGCGCGAAGAACCGGCACCGGCGCGGGACAACCGCAATCATCTGGAACCACAGTCTCCACCTGCGTCAGGTGCTCTGAGTGGAAAGCGGTGTCCGTGGTGCTCAAATGTCCTCCATGAAAAATCAGCTTTTCCGAAGCCACAACCTGGAATTGCCCGTTGCCGATCGACTCGTATACCACCAGCGGGGCAGTACTTCCGGGCAAGGCACGCACGCAGGTATTACCCTGCGAATCGGCGCGAATCGCATAATGGAATTCTCCTGGCCCGCGGAGCAGAATGCGGAAATCCGGGGTGACGATGGTATCTGCTGAATTATCCAGCGCATAATGGGTCTCAAGTGCGCCTCGATCCATAGCCAACATCAAGTCAGGTCCATTTTGCGGGTGAACAATCGTGACCGTAGTTCCCGGGCAGACATGCACTTCGCCACCACGTGAGAGACGAAGAGTTTCCGTATTGAACTTGGCTGAGAACGACGTGCCGGAAGCCAGGCGGTCAGCAAACACCAGCGGGCCCTCAGCGTTTACGGGAACGGCAACGGGCTCAGTGTTGTGGATTAACTCGGTGGCGGAGGGCGGTTTAGCCTTTGCCTCTTCTGATTCCATGTGAAGTCGAATGGTGAGCCGGTTCCCGGCAGCGTCCCAGGTGAAACTGAGAGGCTTTAATTCGTTCACAACGATCCTCACGACGGGAGGAGTCAGAGCAACCTGATCCAGATGAATAGCCTCGATGAGCGGGCTTCGAACGGGAATTTGCTTATGGTCGACCGATATTTGCGCGTTGTTGAGATCGATCCTCAGCGCCGGAGGATCTTCGATTCTTGTGATCACCGGTCTCACCGGACGCGTCGACGTAATCTCCATAATAGGGGAATCTTTTTCGAGAGATAGCTTCACTCGCAACACGGTTGCGGGACCGGCCGGGATAGCGGCGGTGGATGCTTGTGCTTCGAGTTTAGGGCCGTTTGCCAACCCTCCTGATGCGGCAGGAGTAAAAAGCACCAGAAGACTCAGGCTGGCTGCGATTTTTCGCAAAAGCACTTTCAACAGACCCTCTCGCACAGAAGCGCGCCCTTGGACAAGCGTTGCAGCTTGGGATGAACCGGTAGTTGCACTGGACTGAAGCTCATGGCAATGCAAAATTCAGGGTTATCTGACTATCAAAATCCACGGGACTACCATCACGAACCAGGGGAGTGAATTTCCAACGCCGAACCGCCTTGGCGGCCAGCAGAGTAAGCTGGGAATCTCCGGAAATCCGGCTGAGACCCCGGACCCTGCCATTTTTGCCAACTTGAATGTTAAGAATCACAGTGCCTTGAAGATGCTGTTCCCGTGCGGACTCAGGGTAATCAGGTTCGATTCGTTCGAGCAGATGTTCCTCGGCAATATTTTCGCTGACAGCAACCGAAGATTTATGGTCTTGCGATTCTGGTTCGGACTGCTTTTGAGGGCTATTTGCCAGATCGTCGCTCGGGTGCTCGGGGTGCGCCGCACTCATCGGGAAGACCTGCTTTCCATTGTCAAAGACCAGAAGATCATTTGACAGAGCCTCAGAGGGCGCTGGCTTTACCGAGGAATGCTTCACCTTCAGGCGATTTCTGTGACCTTCACCTTCTGGGTGAGATTGATCCTCTCCGGTAATGACTTCTTGAGTGCCGGACGAGGAAGTGAGGGACTCTGTGCTTTGATTCGTGACTGGAACGGTGTTGCCAGTACTTGCGTCGGTCGGGATCACCGCAGGTTGTGAGCTGTTCACAACGGGCGCTGGGGAATGCTGCCTATTCCGGCGCGCACTCTCGCGTTCACTTCGACCCAACGTCCAACCCAAAAGTATGGCCAAAAGAATAATCAAGGTCCCAAGAAAAACATTTACCCGTTCGCGTGCGATAGCCGGCTTCCAGCGGTCAAACCATCCGGGGCGGGAGTGGGGCGCTTCTTTTTTCATAATTTCCGGAACGGAGTTTTGGTCGATCTTTTCAAAAATCTCCGTATCGCAGCCGGCATTTGGCTCGACTTGTTTCCGGTGAACAATGATGCGGCGGCCGAGATTCTGCAAGGCCAAAAGGTCGCGATCGTAGAATGCCTGGGAACGCGGAGAGAAAGCCTGGATAATCGCGATAACCCTTTTGTCATCGTCTTGGATCGGGACAATCATGAACGATCGAATTCCCAAACTCCGGCACCGAGCCAGATCGAATCGATGATCGGTTTCGACGTCATCGCAGAGTCGCGGCAAGCCTTTCTGCCAGGAAAAACCATCGATGGCGGAGCATTCGCTGAAATATTCGGATGCGTCTCGGGCGTTGGCGCCGGAACTCGCGCTGCACACGGGAGCCTGGTTTTGGATTAGCAGAACTGCGGAGCCGGTGGCACTGGTGATGAAGCGCGCCTGGTTGGCAATCTCGTTTAAGATCAAGCCGAGCGTCATATCCAGGACTGATTCCTGTACTAGAGTGGCTGGACCTTTATCAGAGCTTTCAGGTGTTACCTGAACGGAGGAGGCTTCTTTTCCGTCGTTCTCAGCAGGGCTCCAAATGGCAGCGAAGCGACTTGGACTTTGCAAGGGTACCGGCGACATGGAATGCTTAGCCATAGGATAGAAACAACTTACCAGCAGCCGGCACGTAAAAAGCCCGGCGAACCCGAACCGAATCGGAATCACTCTTCAGAAGAGTGAGGCCGTGGGAATGTACCAACGGGACCCCAAGGGGGGAATGGCACTTTTTTCCTAGCCCAACGGGATAATTGCCTTAACCCGATCAGAAGCCTGCTGTCTTCGTCGGGCATTCCATCGGTCAATTGACCAGTTCGGAGTGCCGGTGAGATTCATACCACAGGGCCAGTTCGAGCCGGTTCCAGAGTCCAAGCCGGTCATAGATGGAGCGCAAGTGGTATTTGATGACGTGCTCTGAAGTCCCCATGGCATCAGCCATCTGACGGTTGTTGAGTCCAGCGGCAACCAGCTCCATCACTTGCCGCTCTCGCTGATTGGCATCGACTAATTTGTGAGCGTGATCTGTGCGCATACATGCCTCCGATATAACAAGGTTGCAAGCTTGACTCGCTTGATACCGCCGATGATTCCAAACCGCAGGTACAGCCGGCTGAAATGCGACTTGACGGTGCGTGGGGCAATATTGAGATTCTTGCTGATTTCTGCGATGCCACATCCCAGAAGCAGGAGATTGACTATCTCCCTCTCCCGCCGGGTCAACTGGATGGCCTCTTCCTGGATCCAACTGTCCATATTCCCTCCCGAAAATTAGAAACAACGGATCGCACGACGCGCTGGACGCGTCGTGTCAAGGAGGGGGAGGGTCTGTAGTTGGCGAACAAGAAGGGCCTCATCTCGGACTCTGGAGACTTCCCGATTTGTTCGCTCAGCAAGCAATCATTTGATCTGGTCTGAAACTCCGCAATCTATTTCTCCAAAGCGCTGAGAGATTCCTCTGCCTCGGAATCGCCCCGGGCGATAGCCTGGCGATACCACTTGATGGCTTCGGAAGTACTCTGCGGCACGCCCAAGCCTAGCTCGCACAATTTACCAAGTTTGAATTCCGCTTCGCCTCGATTTTGTTGAGCCGCTTGGTAATACCATGTCCATGCGTCTTTATAGCTCTGCGGCAAACCGCGCCCGGCCTCATACATCTGGCCGATCTTGAACTGGGCCTCGGGCCGGCCGCCCGCCGCTGCCTTTTGATACCATTTTGCCGCTTCGGCGTCATCTTTAGGAATGCCGCGACCCTGCTCATACATGACGCCGAGCCGGTATTCTGCATCCAGAAGCCCCTGTTTGGCGGCTTGTTGATACCACTTCACGGCGGTTGCGGGATCGGGAGGAACTCCGAAGCCAACTTCATACATTCCACCCAGCCGGTATTCGCCATCGGGGTAGCCTTGCTGGGCGGCTTTTCTGAACCACTTGACGGCTTCCAGGGAATTACGCGGAACCCCTTGACCGAAGGCATAGAGGTTTCCCATCTTCACTTGCGCTGCCGGATCGCCGGCATTTGCTTTTTGCAGTAGGCCGTCCTGACCAACCGCCGCCAAGCTGGCTAGAACGATGATAAAAATCGGCAAAAAAGCTTTTTTCATTTTCCCTCCATCAGAACTTTGGTCGCAATTTCTCGTGTAGTGCGCGTCCAAACTTATAATTCCAACTACTGCTGAAACGTGAGCAGAGTCGGGTTGGTATCTGCCGAATCTATGTCCAACCCCAGAGCCTCGAACCCACTCACCACCCACAAAGCCTGGGTGGAAGCTGCCGGTGAAGTTAGTATGGCGACTCCGCGGCCGTTGTTCGACACCATGGAGATCGCGTAGCTGCCAAGCAGCGACAAATTCCGCGAGGAGCCACCAGTCTGGCTCCGGTCCTCTGCGCCTGAGACCTTGCTGGCGCCATCGAAGGAAACCGTACCGGACAGTAGTGTGGCCTGAGGCGACGTGGGTTCTCCAGAGCCGAACGCGAAACTACCTTCCAGATCGCCGGTCTCAAAGGGTGGCGAAATGGCTTGCGAACTTACGTCTCCACTCTCCACGGAACCATCCGAGCCCAACAAGAAGGCTCGGTTAGGCGCGATCGCATACAAAATCCAGACGGTGGGGGCGGCGCTCGAATTATCCAGAGTCAAAACCCCGCGCCCGTTTAGCTGGACGGAATAGGCGCCAGTCAGCACTCCGCCAACGGTTAGATTCCCGCCGCTGTTCTCGTCGAACTGCACCACAATGTTTCCGGCCCCATCGAACTGCATTCGGCCCACGGTCACCTGAGAGAAGCTTCCATTTAGGCCGGTCAAGTCAAAGATGGACGCCCCTTTGAATGAAGAGGTCAGGAAAGGCAAGCCAGTTTGCGCCTCGAACATACCGGCAAAAATAGGATTGCCGCCGCTCACCGGATCGATCGATAGCGCGAAATATTCATTCGCCGAGATTGCATATAACGCGAAGTTGAATGTCCCTCCGGCAAAACCGGGAATGACGAGACTGGCAGTTCCGTGCCCAGTTCCATCGATGTCGTAAGCGCCGGAGAATGTTGCAAAGGTGGGCAGGACATCGCCGGCGTCATTCACATCCAGACTGCTGCCCGAGATTGTGCCAAAGCCACTGGGGAAAATGGAACCGATGGCGGCAATTCTTGCGCCCGCGGCATCGGTACCCGTCAGATTGATGGCATAACCCCCGCTGAAGACCGAAGGATCGAAGGCCGTTGGATCCTGAAGCTTTAGCACGCCGGATCCTCGAATGCCGGAATTGTCGGCTTCGATCAGACTGCCAACCTTGGTTGCGCTGTTCAGCGCGAATGCGAAGACAGCCGTTCCCAGCTTGCTCTTCAGGGTTAAGGTACCGCGGTTGTCTCCTCCCAGCTGGTAGGTTCCCGAGATCACGACTCCGGTTTGAGCTCCCGATGTGCGGTTGATATCCTCAACGCCGGATGTGACATTTCCATTGCCATCGGCGATGAAAGAGGCAGCCGCCTCGTAGATGCCGGCCGTGTCGAATCCTTTGAACAGGAACGCATATTGCCCATTCATCTTGCTGTTATTCGTCGGAGCAACGGTCACCGCTGCCGACGCGGATTGAGACGAATCAGCCACCGCAGTTGCCGTAACCTTTACGGTTGCGGGGTTCGGCACGGTCGACGGAGCAGTATACAAACCCGCAGAGGTAACGGTGCCGCACGCCGACCCCGCGCAGCCGGCGCCGCTAACCGACCAAGTTACGGCGAGGTTCGAGCTCCCCGTAACCGTGGCCTGAAATTGCTGCTGGGCGCCGACCGTTAGCAGAGCACTGGCCGGAGCGATGGTGATTGAAACCGAAGCAGCAATGGTTACCTGCGCCGAAGCTGACTTGGTGGTGTCGGCCTGAGATGTAACCTTGACCGTGACCACCGCTGGATTGGGGACGATTGCGGGGGCAGTATACAAGCCTGCCGCACTAATCTGGCCGCAGCTTGAACCAGTGCAACCTGTGCCCGAAACGCTCCACGACACCGAAGTATTTGAGCTGCCGGTTACATGCGAAGAAAACTGCACGGAAGCTGCCGGAGCGAGTTTGGCTGAAGTGGGCGAAATCGTGATACTAACTGCGGGCACAACTGTGACCGCGGCGCTGGCAGACTTGCTGGAGTCGGCCACTGAGGTTGCGGTCACCGAGAAAAACGGAGGATTCGGCGGGGCAAGAGGAGCTGTGAATAGCCCGGACGAGCTGACCGTGCCGCAGGTGGTGCCGGCACAACCGATTCCGGAGATCGTCCAGTTCACGGCGGTATTCGTTGATCCGGTCACAACCGCACTGAACTGTTGTGTGCCACCTGTCCCCACCTGAGCGGTCGTTGGGGAGATAGAAATCCCGACTGCTGCGCCGGAAGTGACGGTGACTGTGGCGGATCCTGACTTTGTTGGATCGGAAAGCAGCGTCGCAGTCACCGCGACGATAGGAGGATTCGGGGAGGTCGCAGGAGCGGTATACAACCCGGTCGCGCTGATGCTTCCGCAAGCAGAAGCGCTGCAGCCGCTTCCCGATATGCTCCAGATAACCAACGGGCTCGAACCTCCACTCAGCGCTGCCGTGAACTGTAACTGCGCTCCCGGCTTCACCTGCGCCGAAGGCGGCGATACGCTGATCGAAGCGGCAACCACAAGCGTGACTGTCGCAGTGGCCGAAGCTGAAGGGTCAGCCGTTGCGCTCGCTTTAACCGTAATTAAAGGAGACGTAGGCAGCGTTGCGGGCGCCGAGTAAAGCCCCGCAGCTGTGATCGTGCCACAGGCTACGCCGCTGCAGGTTGTTCCCGAAACGCTCCACAGCACAGCAGGATTTGTGCTTCCGTTCACCGTTGCAGAGAACTGGAGTTTTCCGCCCGTGCCGACCTGCGCAGTCTTTGGCGAAACTGAAACTGTAACCGAGGACGCGGATTGCACAACCAGCGAGGCCGATCCGGACTTGGTAGGATTGGCGACCGACACCGCCGTAATCGTAATCGCGGAAGATGTGGGAACGCTGTTGGGAGCGGTGTAAAGCCCGGAGGAACTGATCGAACCGCAAGAACTGCTTACGCAGCCAATACCGCTGATTCCCCAGGTCACTGACGTGTTCGAAGAACCGGCAACTTTGGCGGAAAACTGCTGCTGGCCGCCGGTCGCGAGCACAACCTGGGTGGGTGAAACCGCGACTGAAATAGTTGAAGACGAACCGACCGTAATAACCGAACTTGCAGTAACGGTGACGTCCGCCAGAGAGGTGGCTGTGACCGTTACGTTCGATGGAGAAGGAGCAACCGCCGGGGCTGTATACAGCCCCTCGTCGCTGATCATGCCGCACGTGATCCCACTGCATCCCGCGCCGTTGACGCTCCAGATGACGACGCTATCGGTCGTCCCGCTTACAGTGACGGCGAACTGCAGCTGACCATTGACCGGCACTTGCGGATTCTGAGGAAGGAGTGACAGCGACACGGCAGCTGTGGCTTGGATCGCAGCCAACGACAAGACCAAGAGGGCCGATGCCAAAACAAGCAAGCGTTTCATGATGTCACTCCTCAATCTCCGAACCGCGAAGCACGATTTAAGGCAACTAATTCCGCTTGCTCGCCGTTGTCATCGCGCTCGCGGGAGCGCCTTCAGGTCCAGATTTAGAAAGCTCCGTTGAAGTTGAACTGGAAGTGTGTGGCTGTGAAGCCAATTCCAAATCCACCATCTCCTTGAGCACGGTGTAATCGGCCGCTCCGCTGAAAAAGTGACCGTTTACGAAGAAACTGGGAGTGCCGGTCAAGCCCAGCTTCTGTGCCTCTTCCAGGCTACTTTTTACGGGCGCGGTCTCGGTTCCTTCATCCAGGCACTTGTCGAAGCGATCACCGTCGAGCTTGAGCACGCGTGCATCAGCCTTCAGCTCTGTAACCTGGAGTTGCTTGCTGTAGAAAAGAACGTCGTGATACTCCCAGAACTTTCCCTGCTCGCCGGCGCAGCGGGCCGCTTCAGCCGCCTTCTGCGAAGTGTGGTGCATGGGCAGCGGGAAGTCCTTGTAAACGACCGCAAGACGGTCCCCGTATTCCTTCTCCAGCTTTTGCAGTTCGGGTGTGATCTTCTGGCAATAGGGACACTCGTAGTCGGCGAATTCAACCAGCGTAACCGGAGCACTCTTGTCGCCGTGCAGATAGGCATCCTTCAAATTCACATCTGCGAAAGGTGGCGCCAGTAGAACTTGAACACTCGCTTTGCTGCGTAGCTGCTCGACATAAGCGGCGCGTGCCTTTTCGCGGCGTAAATCGCGAATATGTTCCAGCACGCGATCATGCACCGCTTCGTAGGTTTCAGTTGATTCCATGCCTTCGTAGTAGACCTGCAACTGGTCTTCGGTAGGATCTTTCACATCTTTATAAACAACCGTTTTCAGAAGTTGGTCAGAAGAGAGATTGCGCTTGTGCGCTTCAATGTCGATGAGTTTGTCATCGATCAGTTGGTCCAGAGCCTTGCGTTGGTTCATGTAGTACTGATATCTGGCCTGAAGCAGCTTGCCACCGAGCTGCTGTTGAAGATCGGCCAAGGTCAGCTTTTGGCCGCCGACTTCGGCAATGACCTGCTTGCTATTAGCGGTCTCCTGGCCAAAAAGCCAAAATCCGGCAGTAAGAAAGAATCCAAGAAGAAATACCGGCACGCGCACTCTTTTCTGCATTGCTTTCCTCCCCAACCAATCTGCGTTTAAGAACGTGTTTGAATAGAATCTGGACCGCCACGCGGTCAGCATGTTGTTTGCAAATAGCCTGGGACATGCTGGAGAGCATGTCCCGAGGCCCAATTCAACTAGTCTCCCGTCCCGCAGCTGCAGATGCCCTGTCCGCTGCCGAGAATATTGATGAATGCGCACTGAGCCTGTAGGTTCGCAAGCTCGGTTGCACCCAGCGTCGAATCCGAAGATTCGGTCTCGGTGATTGGATAGGCTGTCCCTACCGGATTCTGAATGTGAGTGACCCATGCGCGCAGGTTGGCTTTGGGCGACACATTGGAAGTGGGATCGCAGGGTGAGTTATTCACCGCAGCCGAGACCACCTTGATCACGCCATTTCTCGACACGACTCCAGTCAGCGGGTTGCTGGTCAGATTTGACCGTACTGACAGGGTGCGAAGTCCGTTGTGAGTTTCCACGCAGCCGCAGCACTCGGTGAGTTGCTGGTCGGCGTCGAAGACGTAAATCATGGCGCAGAGATTGCCATACGTGAGACCGGGATTATCGATTCTCACGGTAGCATCCGGGGCTGGGGCGGCGTTGTTGGAGAAATAGTTGACTTTATAAACATCTTGCGCGATTGCCACGCTTGAGCCGAGGCTCAAAACGAGCAACGCAATGACGAGCACGGGCAGTATTCTACACAGCTGTTTCATGCTGAGAATCCTCCTGATGCGTGCCGGCTGGGGGGAGGATTCAGCGGAGGCGCGCTGGTGAGCTACTCTACTTGCCGCTCGGATCTTTTCAAGTACCCATGTGGCTTAACCCAGGTCACTAAACCCGGTAAATTACGCCGTTTGGGTTAGTCCTGGCAATTCTCTTCTTGCAGTAGCCTTAACCTACTAACCAGGAAGACTAACCCGGTGGGTTATAAACGGATAATTGAGTGCACGGTGCCAAAGATTGAAGATCACATTTGTCGCATTCAAATAACCGGGCTTGCATCTCGGTATGGTGCGCGATCCTGCACGGACAAAATCGCAGATTCAACCTGCGCAACTATTACTCGGACACGCGTACTTGGACACGCGTACTTGGACACGCGTACTTGGACACGCGTACTTGGACACGCGTACTTGGACACGGGTACTCTCACTGCTCGGCCAGAATCCTGTTTGTAAATAGCCTGGGACATGCTGCGGAGCATGCCCCAAGGCACAGTTCAACTAGTCTCCGGTCCCGCAACTGCAGATGCCGTGTCCGCTGCCGAGAATATTGACGAATGCGCACTGAGCCTGTAGGTTCGCAAGCTCGGTTGCACCCAGCGTCGAATCCGAAGATTCGGTCTCGGTGATTGGCCACGCTGTGCCCACCGCATTCTGAATGTGCGTGACCCATACACGCAGGTTGGCTGTGGGCGTCACATTCGAGGTGGGATCACAGGGCGAGTTGTTGACCGCGGCCGAAACCACTTTGATCACGCCATTCGTCGAAAGAACTCCGGTCAGTGGGTTGCTGGTCAGATTTGACCGTACTGATAGGGTGCGAAGTCCGTTGTGAGTTTCCACGCAGCCGCAGCACTCGGTGAGTTGCTGGTCGGCGGCGAAGACGTAAATCATGGCGCAGAGGTTGCCGTAGGTGAGACCGGGATTATCGATTCTCACCGTGGCATCGGGAGCAGTCCCGACGTAGTTGTTGGAGTAATAGTTGACTTTGTAGACATCTTGCGCGATTGCCACGCTTGAGCCGAGACTCAAAACGAGCAACGCAATGACGAGCACGGGCAGTAATTTACACAGCTGTTTCATGCTGAGAATCCTCCTGATAGCGTGCCGGGCTGAGGGGAGGATTCAGCGTAGGCGCGCTGGTGAGCTAATCTAATTGCCGCCCGGATCTTTACAACTACCCAAGTGGCTTAACCGAAACCACTAAACCCATCAAATTACGTCGATTGGATTGCTCCGGCAAGCGAAAGGAATGGAGCTTCGCAGAGATGATAACTGGTACGAGATGCACGGCGGAGAAAGTCCAGCGAGTTACTGCGGTGGAGGATTCTGCGACGACTGCTGTTGCTGCTGCTCGCGTTGCTGCTGAAGCTGAAGCGCGAATTGCTGCTGTTCCTGTTGGATCTGCAGCTTTTGCATTTGGTCAAGATCCGCGCCTGAAAGCTTGGAGCCGCCATTTTGCACCGAACCTGCGGAGGAACTCGCAACCGATGCGGCCGCGGGACCAAGCTCTAGAGGCGGTTCGGCGGCAGCATTGGGGTCTTCGCTGAAACCTGAACCATAAAGCTGGGTCCCTTGCGGATCATTCGCTGGCGACGCAGGCGCACCAGAAGTAGCGCTTTCCTGGGAGCTAAGACTTCTGCTGAGAATCAGGCGCGTCATCCCTTGTGGCTCCGAGGCGGAGGATAGGATCAAATAATTGAACTGCGATCCATTCAAGAGTTGAGTAACTACGTCGCGCGCTTTACCTGGTCCCAGGTGAACAAAAATACGTTCGCCAAGGGCACCGGTGGGAAACTGCACCTCAGCTCCCGTGCGCGCACTAACAACTTTCAAAACGTCTCCCAGGGTAACGTTTTCCGCATCAATTCGCAGCAGGTCATTGTGAAACTCGACTTGCAGCTTGTTCTGAGCCGGATTCAGTTCGACTTTCTGCGGTGCCGGATTTGTTTCGACCCGTTGCAAATTTCGCGGCGTGGAATTCGAGGGCGGCGCGGCTTGTACCGCTCCGGTGATGCAAAACCCGTCTGAATCCATGTGGCATACGCTCGGCTGCGAATTCTGGGCATATAGAAGGTCGGAAAAGATAAGCAGCACAACCGCAGCGAATGAGCGGGTTGTTTTCCGAAAGACGAATTTCCAGGACGCGTCGAGGCACATAACTAATTCTTTATGGCGGGTTCGGGCTTGGGCGCCGTCTCATGCGGCGTGCACTTCAGGTCAGACCCTGCATTGGAAGTTTTAGATTTTTCGCTGCGAGACTCTTCCTTCGATTGAGTCTCCACACTGAGATGAATTTGGTCGTTGTCCCATTCCTCTTTCGATGTAGCGGGTAGAGTCATGTCTTCGCGCCGCGGGGCTTCGCTGGTCGCATTCGACATTCCCTGGTCGGCGTTTTCTTGCGCCGAGCCAGCCGCGCCCGTCTTGGTCACGATCCCGGCATCGCTGGACTTTACGATGCAGGCAGCGTCTGCGCCAGTCGGGCTGTTTGTCTTCCCATCGGGCGCGAGTGGCATGCTCTGCTGCGTAGCAGGTTTCTGGGCTGGATCGAGCCCCGGCTTAGAATCGGCAGCGGGCATAGAAATTACGCCGGTGAGAAGGCAGACCGCCACGCCAATATAAGGTCGCGCCGTCCGAATGAGTTGTCGCCAAAGGCGCGGTCGCTGGGCCCTCAAACTAATTGTTGTCGGCATAGGTTGGAGATCCGGTCCAAGTCCGTAAATCTAAATCCTTCGTCCGTGAGCTGGCAATGCCACGGTTGGGCTAACCATCGGGATTAGACCAGACTAGCCCGTTTAGGCTAGTCCAAAAAGATTGGGCTTGACTTAACGGGCGTCGGCACTGCAGACTTGTTGCGCGTTCGGCACTGTTGGGTGCGCCCAACGGTCTGGTAGCTACTGGCAGCGTGCGCTTTCGATTTGCGCGCGAATAGATGTATCGCTCGGTTTCTAGAGCTGACGGTTGAGCGTTTCACGGTTCTCGGGCCCCTCATAGATTTTGTTGTTGAGATGCTTTTAGCGGCGCCTTTATCTCTCCCCTTAAGGCCCGCTGACGGTTTCAGTGAACTCCAATACAAGGCTGGTTACTCAACTTGTGTGAAATCGGCCCTTGCCTGGTGCAAGGCCGCACTTGATACACCTTGAGGAGGTTGCTGTGCTAAACGGAAATTCACAACCAGGGTTGCTGCTGCTCGATAAGTCGCTGGGCCCGGTTGCTTCGAATCATGAGGCCATTAGAATCCTCACGTATCCCAATCTACCCGAGCGAATCAAGCGCATTGATGTATTCCTCGGCGACAGAATCCGCGCAGGCCTGGTGAGCCGGCAGTCCTCGAAAGGACTCGATTTTGTAAAAGAGTTTCGATCTGGAAAGCGGAAATACTTCTGCCGAAGTTTCAAGATCGATGCCAATGGTAAAGGAGTTCCCCTCCAGGTCGCCCTCCTGTTAGAGCGATGTTCCTCGGGCACGCTGGCTCTGGAGCAGATTGGAGAAGACTTCGAACTCACGCAACGCGAAAAAGAAACGGTGGAACTACTTATCCAGGGATTGACCAGCAAAGAAATTGCGACGCGGATGGCGATCAGCCCGAACACCGTCAAGGCATTTCTGCGCATCGTGATGGTGAAAATGGGAGTCGCCACCCGTGCGGGCATTCTGGGCAAATTCATTGGTCCGGGGGCGTAATCCGAGCGGCTAATGATCTTAGGCTTTATGGACTAACCCATTTGAGCAGTTTACGCGGGGCGGCAGTCGCGTAATATCGCTGCTCGTGAACCGCATACCAGAGCGCGATCGTCGGCAGTTCCCCCGCTTTCCGCAATTGCTCGACTTGCACGTTCGAGAAGTGCAGCCTTTGGAACCAGGAATCGAGATCCGCAAGGCGGTGGTGGGGCGGGTGCAGAACATGAGCAAAGGCGGTCTCTGCCTAATCAGCTCCCAGCCGGTTGCTCAATCTTGTCTGGTGCGTTGCGAGGTCGGAGTTTCAGAAATTCCGGTTGGAATTCCCACTTTGATGCAGGTGCGTTGGACACGAAAGCGAAACCTTCAAGCCGAGACCTATCTCACTGGTCTCCAATTTCTGCTGTGAAGCGTTTCAGGAAACGCTTTCAAGCTCCTCGGTTGTGAATAACCTTGATAGAGATATACATAGGGCCTAGCCAAAAGGACTAGTCCGGTTGCCTACTTCGGGGGGTTAGGCCTTAAGGGCTAGTATCGGCGGCGATTGAAAAGACGACTTTCCGGCGCTAGTTTGAAGCGGCTATGCGAAAAGATCTGATCCCAGACTCCAGCAGATTAAACGCCTCAGCCGCTCTCCGGGCCGAGTGCCTCTTGGGAATATCTTCAAACAAGCTCATTGTCAGCGACAGACGATGGTGGATGTACTTTGTTCCACTCTTGGTTGTCGCGTTTGCTGCAGCCTTGACCGGTTGCGGAGCAACTGAGATGGGACAGACTCATGCAGTCCCTCAATCCAAAAAACTGGTGTCGGTTGGGGTTACTCCTCAGACCCCGGCGATCGCTCTAGGCGCCCAGTTACAGTTCAGGGCAATTGCTTTATTCAGCGACGGCAGCAGGACTGACATTACCAATACTGCGGACTGGACGTCTGCACTACCCAAGGTGGCGTCGGTGAACGCTGCGGGTATGGTAACGAGTAAAGGTGTTGGCTCGACCCCCATCTCCGCTATCTATCAATCGATGAGCTCATCTTCTGCTCTTACCGTAGGCTCGGCCACACTGGTCTCCATTGCAGTGACGCCGCAGCGTGCGTCTTTAACGCCCAATCACTCAATTCAACTGAGCGCAACCGGAACATTTAGCGATGGCAGTTCCCAGGATCTATCGAGCACGGTCGCATGGCTGAGCACGCCCACGAGCACTCTAACCATCAGCAGCACAGGCTTGGCAATGGCGAACTCGCCCGGAGCAAGTAGTGTGACGGCAATCAGGGGGAATATTACTGGTAGCGACACGATTATAATCGCGCTGCCCACGCTCGCGTCGATAGCTTTGTCCCCGCAGAGCATCAGCTTGACTCCGTCGCACTCTGCTCAACTAAAGGCGATTGGAACCTACAGCGATGCCAGCACTCAGGATATATCGGCCTCGGTTACTTGGGCCGCGAGTCCCAATGGTGTGGTTGCCGTCAACAACACGGGTCTGGCAACCGGAAAAGCGCTTGGCGCCGGGACGATTACGACCGTTTCGGCTGGGGTAAGTGCCACGGCTGCGGTTGCAGTCGTGGCTCCGACGCTTAACTCCATTTCAATCGCTTCTGGTGGAGCATCAATTCCGTTGGGAATAAGCCAGCAATTTTCAGCTACCGGCAAATACAACGATGGCAGCACAAAGAATCTCACGAATTCTGTCCAGTGGTCTTCTTCCCAATTGACAGTTCTCAGCATTGACAGTCAGGGGCTGGCGACGGCGAATGCGTTGGGGACGGTAACGGTGACTGCAATGTCGGGGACGGTAAGCGCCACGAATCAGCTTCAGGTAGGGCCGCCGACGGTCACGTCCTTTACGGTTCTGCCCGTGACATCGTTTCTTTATGTGGGAGGCAGCGAACAGTTGACTGTGCTGGCAACATTCAGCGATGGCTCGACTCAGGATATGACCACGAGTGCGTCATGGAGTTCCGCCGATTCGACGATTGCGAGTATCAGTAATCAGGGCGTGCTGCTCGGCGCAGGTGTCGGGGACACGACAATCTCTGCTTCCTCGGGCACGCTTGGGGGTTCCACCAGTGTGAGCGTCAAGCCGGTGATGGCTGTCTCTTACTTTTCGAATGCAAACACGGCTGGCATGTCTGACGCCACCGTGCGCCTTACAAATCCAGGCATCACCGGTAGTAATCTTTGCGCCGAGATCTATGTCTTCGATCAAGACCAGCAACTATCCGAGTGCTGTGGATGCCAGGTCTCGCCCGATGGTCTGCAGACTCTTTCCGTCAATGTGAACTTGACGGCCAATCCGCTGACTGGAATCAGATCGACAACAGGCGTGGTTAAGATTGTGCCCGCCGATGCCTCCGTGAACCCGTCTTGCGATCCAACCGCAATCGCGCCACTTGCTTCCGTTGCGGCGTGGTCCACCCATATTCAAAAACAGGGCACGTCCGCTTTTGCCATTACCGAAACTCCCTTTTCGCTGGGACCGCTCGGCGATGACGAGCTTGCCGGATTGCAGAGCCAGTGTTCTTTTTCCAGTTCTCTCGGAAGCGGGCAAGGAATCTGCAACTGCGGAGCAGGTCCGAGCGTGAGCACAGCAGCGGCCCGATGACGTGGCGGGCAGCGAATTATGCTGCTTCGCCCACGCATTTCGCGTTTGATTTCTACGGATTTGGGTAAGTTGTGAAGTTCACGAACCACAGCACAATGCCAAACGCAATCCAGTGAGATGGAGTGAGTACGCTAAACGGGTAATTGACAATCACTTTGTCCGGATACATCCTGTACCGCGCCAAAACTGCGCGTGGCCCCCAGAATGGCGATAGCGATCACAAACCCGCTCCTAGAAGGAGAACCTCCATCCACCGGAGGAAGTTTGTCGGCACACGACCGGGCTTCGAGCGACTCTGCAGAGCATTCTTTGCAAGAGCGTCCTATCCATAAAACGGCGCAAGACGACCGATTGCAGTCTTTACTGGCGTTCGCGGCCTGGCGCGAGCAAGCGCACCAGAGCGACGATTTAAGGACGCGGCAGACGGAGCCCGGGCGAGGCGCATTCGATGAGGCAGCCGGAGATCGAGAGCAGTTTGTGCTCGATGAGGTACTGCAACTCGTCGCAGATAGGGCGGTGGCGATAACTGGTGCGGACGGCGTGGCAATCGCGCTGGCGGAAAATGACAAAGTCGTGTTGCGAGCAGCAGTGGGCAAAGTGTGTCCTGACCTGGGCGCGGGCATCGATCGCGATTCGGGTTTCTCAGGCGCTTGCTTGAGCATGGTTCAGGTCATGCGCTGCGACGACTCCGAGACCGATGCGCGAGTGGACCTGCAGGCATGCCGGCGGTTGGGCGCACGCTCGATGATTGCAGTACCACTCAGTGGGCGGCAACATGGAATTGGACTTCTCGAAGCGTTTTCTGCGGAGCCAGGTGGCTTTAATGACAGCGACGCTCAAAGCCTGAGCCTGCTGGCTGAGTTGTTGCTGCGGGCGCTGAAGCCGGAAGACGAGGATCGCATTTCACAGTCGGTGGAGTCAGCGGCTGCGATGGGCGCGGAGCCTATTCTCGCGCAAGAAGTCGCGATCACAAAAGGTATCCCGTCGGAAGTTGCCTGTCTTGAGGCAGCTCAGACTGCGTCTGTTACAGCGCGACCTCTGGCAGGGGAATTCACAGCCGTGACTCTGCACGAATCGGCGATCGATCCGGAGACATCTTTTTCGGATTTCAAGTCAAGTGTCGTGGCTACCGCTGAATCGAAAGTGATCGCTAGAAAAAGCATTATTAAGAGACAAAATGACGGAACACATTCCTCTGGCAGCTTGTTGGTGTGGGCGTGCCTGGTAATCGCCGTAGGATTTGTCGGTGGAATTTGGTGGGGTCTGAAAACCGGCCCCCAGCCGAGCGTGGCGGCGAGGGTTGAAAAGATTGCGTCGAAGCCGCTGCAAGCCGCCGCGAAGAGTTTGGTCACTGTGCTGTCTCCGCGGGCAGGCACTGTAGTGGCGGGCGCGAATATCAATCCGCACACGACCTTCGGTCATGAACCGGCCGCGAGTTCACCTGTCTCCACGCAAAGCATCTCGAAGTTCCCTCGTGTTACTGGAATCCGGCACTGGGCATCAGCAGATTCGAGCACGGTGGAGGTTGATCTTGAGAACGCGGTGCGGTACAACGCGCATTGTCTGCCCGGTCCCGATCGCTTCTATTTCGATCTATACGATACGCAGCTAGCTTCCGATCTCGCTGGCCGATCGATCAACGTGGCGGATCGGTTGTTAAATCGCATCCGCGCGGCGCAGCCCGTGGCCGGCACAACCCGCATTGTGCTGGAGACCAAGGCCAATTCAGATTTCGCGGTGAGCTTGCAACCAAATCCCTACCGACTGGTAATCGAAGTGCGAAAGCTGGGCCAAAATCCCAAGGGCGGAGTGGGTTGTGCGCCTTAGAGCTCGGATCTGTCAACTGTCGTCGCTGCTGGGAATTCACAGTCCAAACTGCGAGCATTGCAACTCCCATGAAACCTGCTGGAGCGACAGAATAAAGAGGCTTGAACAGTTGAGTTCGGGCGCACCCCAGCGTTCCGCAGAGAACAGGACTCATGGCGATATACAAGGAGTCGGCGATCATAAGGCGCCGAAGTTCTAGCAAGGGTCGCATACATCCCCTGCCGCCTGCAGCAGAGTATGGCGCCACGTCTTGACGTTAACTTGACCTCATCAAGAGACCACGCTGGCCACTTCTACTACTTGGTGGCCCGGGGCTTGATTAACTCGTCGAGATAGTCCGGTTGCTTATCATCACGCACCAAATGAGGGAAACGTTCACCCTCATGGTAAGTAATGGTGCAGGTGCGAAAATAATCGTCCACGACGACGAGCAGTGTGATCGGTTGTGAAGCGTCCTTCGCAGACTTGATCGCGTCCGTGAGCAACTCCTGAGTGTAGACCCGGCCGTTGATACCAATTATTTTCATCTGCGATGAGACGCCAGCCTCAAAGGCTGGACTTCCGACGATCGAGTCGGTCACAGTCCCGTCACTGCCGACCTGAAGGCCGATGGAATAGACATCGCCGGGATTGCCGCGGCGTCCCTCCAACTTCAAAGGCTTATCGTTGAACGAGACTTTCCAGCCGCCGTTTTCGATGCCTCCCATGGGTGCTTCCGCAGAAGTTGAAGTCAACCGCGTATGAAAAAATCCGGCCCAATCGAACGGCGCCAATGCGTTCAGTGTTTTCACCAGGTCGTCGAAGGTATAAGTTTTTACCTCCGGGCCATGATTGGGGCCGCCATGGAATTCCTGGCAGAAATCATCCATCGATTTTTGGCCGCCCGACTCACGATGAATGATGGTGGCGACTTCAAGCCATAGCAGATCGCCCTCGTCGTAGTAATCGGTACCGCGGCGCCAGTTCATCCAGCCCCCGCCTCTGGTAAAGTCGAGTCCGGGTTCTGCCACCGCAGTATCGAGCAAGGGGCGCCAGGTTCGGCCGGGGCGGCCGGGGCCTAACATAGCTGCGATGCTGGCCAGGTACTCGCGGTACTGGTCTGGAGTCCACAAGCCGCTGCGTGCCGCTAACATGGGCCCAAGGTAATCGGTAAGCCCCTCGTATCCCCATAAGAGGTCCGTCTTCATGGGTTGTTCGTAGTAAGGGACAGTCAGATCTGCGGGGCGGCGAAACTTGCCGTTCCAGGAGTGGACAAATTCATGTGCCAGCAGTCCGCCCAGCGTCATGCCGGAACTGGGTAAAAGTAGGGTTCGCTCCGGCAGCCGGCTGTTGTTCGACTCGTGGTGTTCGAGACCGAAATGCGCCACATGGTCGCTGAGCGCGAGCAGGAAATGATAGTCGCGGTAGTGGCGAGCCCCAAAGAGTTTTCCCGACTCAGCCACCAGATTGACCATCTCTTTCTGGTTTTCGGGACTCATGTTCAGAGCATCTGCGCTGTCGGCAGCGATGTCGATTTCATGATGGATAGGTTCGCCCGACGGGGTGAGGTCGATGCTCCGATAAAACTGTCCGGTAATTACAGGTGAGTCCACGAGTAGATCCAGAGAAATCGGCTTGAATGAAACTCGGCTCCCGGCTTCATTTTTGATGGGAAGCGACGTGCCGGATTTCCATCCATCCGGCATTACAAGTTTGGCTTCATAGATGAGCTTCTCGGCGGGGATGTCTGCCGGATAAAGCACGACTTCATTCCATTCGAGAACCAGCAACTTGTCGGTGGCGGAGACGCCGTCGGGCTCGATGTAGTCAAAGTCGACGTCGAGATGGCTGACGCCGCTCGGAATTTCCAGGTGGAAGGTGAAAACATCGAGCAAATCACGCTCCCATGGGAGGGTGTGCCCGTCCGCCTCGAATTTGAGGCCCGTGAGATTTGCGATGGGTCCATCGGGCCCGTGCTCACCGGGAATCCATTTCGGGTAATAGAGGGTAAGAGGCCCAGACTTGACGGGCATCAGCAAATGGGCGTGCAGCAGCTTCTGCTGGGTTCTAGTCGCATCCACGGTGACCAGGATTGCTTCTTCGGCAAGTGAGGCGGAAGTGGCCAGTGCCAGGACTGAGGCGAGAAATACTAAAGATCGAAGGCGGTACGGTAGCATGCAAAAACGCTCCTCAGGAAAAAGGAATAAACCCACCGTGCATCATAACCTGCTTCGGGCGTGGCGTAGTCCTTGCAGACGCTTTTTGCGGATACCATTCGTTGACTCCCTGATGTCGCGACCGTAATATGAAGCGTTCCGAAAAACGATTCATTCCAGAATGATTGACCAGACCATTTTGCACTATCGCATCGTCGAAAAGCTTGGCGGCGGCGGCATGGGCGTGGTTTACAAAGCCGAAGACACGCGGCTGCACCGTTTTGTCGCCCTTAAGTTTCTGCCGGAAGAAGTTGCCCGCGACCCGCAGTCGCTTGCCCGTTTTCAACGCGAAGCTCAGGCGGCATCTGCGCTGAACCATCCGAATATCTGCACGATTTACGATATCGGCGAGCACGACGGCCAGGCGTTCATCGCCATGGAGTTTTTAGATGGCCTGACGTTGAAACACCGCATCGCCGGCCGGCCAATGGAGATCGAAACTGTCCTGGCTTTGGCCATTGAAATTGCCGATGCCCTCGATGCCGCCCACAGCGAGGGTATCGTCCATCGCGACATCAAGCCCGCGAACATTTTCGTCACCAAGCGCGGACACGCCAAGATTCTCGACTTCGGCCTGGCTAAACTGACACCGGCGACGGGAAAGACTGCAGGCCAGGGAGAAATCGACGTAACCGCAGGCGTGAGTCTTGAATACCTCACCAGTCCGGGCACAGCCATTGGGACTGTGGCCTACATGTCCCCAGAACAGGCGAAGGGTAAAGAACTTGACTCGCGGACCGACCTGTTTTCCTTCGGCGCCGTGTTATACGAAATGGTCACTGGAACTGTGCCATTCCACGGAGACACCGCGGCCGTTATTTTTGACGCCATTCTCAATCGCACCCCATTACAAACTCTGCGCTTCAATCCCAGTGTGCCCGCCCGCTTGGACGAGATCATCAACAAGGCCCTCGAAAAAGATCGGGACATGCGCTATCAGCACGCTTCGGAGATCCGGAGCGATTTAAAGCGTCTGCAGCGGGATAGCGCTTCCGGCCAGCGTCCCGCGGTCCAGACTCAGGAAAGCTCGGAGAATGTGGCGCAGCAAAATGTGTCGCCGCAGGGCGCGATCTCCGGACCGGCAATACCAGCCGGAGCCGGCGCGGTCACCGCGCAGAGCTCAACGCCCCAAGCCGCCAGCAGTTCCAGTGTGGGCGCGGTGGCGCGCGAACACAAATTTGGTCTTGCGGCTATCGTCGCGGTGGGCCTGATTCTGCTCGCTGGTGGCGGTTTCGGCGTCTACTCGCTGCTCAGCCGCAGCGGACCAATCCCGTTCCAGAATTTCACCATCACGCAGATTACAAACACAGGCAAGGCGCAAGATGCTGCAATTTCTCCGGACGGCAAATACGTTTTGAACGTGCAAAACGATAATGGCCTGCAGAGTTTGTGGCTGCGGAATGTGCCGACCGGCAGCGATACTCAGATCGTCCCACCAGCGGCGGCGGTTTACCGCTCTCTCAGTTTCTCGCCGGACGGGAATTACGTTTACTTCCGTAAAGCCGGCATCGGCACGCAGAGTGAGTGGGACCTTTATCGCACCCCGGTACTTGGGGGCACGCCGCAGGTCGTTGTTCGGGACCTCGATACCGAGATCGCATTCTCGCCCGACGGCCATCGGATCGCCTACGCCCGCGCCAACGATCCCGACGTGGGAAAATACCGCTTGCTCACCGCCAATCCGGATGGCAGCGATGAAACCATCCTGCAGATCGCGGCGGACACCGCGAGCAGTCTCCCTCGCAGCATGGCCTGGTCGCCCGACGGGAAGCAGCTTACTTACAGTGTCTACACTCTTGGAGATGTTCTGGGCGCCATCAATTCGTTTGATATTGCTGAAAAGCGAGTAGAGCCTTTCGCATCATTCAAGAACGAACTGGTGTTCGGCGCGGTGTGGCTGCCTGGCGGCCAATGGCTACTTGCCAGGTACAATCAGAAAGGGCCGAGTTACCTGCGCTCACAAATCGGCCTGATCTCTCACGCCGGGGGGCAAATCCAGCCCGTGACCCGGGATACGAACGAATACGGGGCGCTAACTCTCTCCGCCGACGGCAAGACCGCCGCCACGGTACAGGTCAGGACCGCGAGCAGCCTCGGTCTGCTTCCCGGTGCCGGCATTCAGGGAAACACTACCGTCCAACCCTTGACCAACGTCCAGGATGTTCACTCGGTTGCCTGGGCGGCCGATGGCAAGCTGCTCGTTTCCGACGGGCAGAGCGTGCGACAAATGAACCCCGATGGCGGGCAACAGTCCACGATCCTAAATGATCCGAACTCCTGGATCGCGGATGTAGCGCGCTGCGGCGACCGCTACATCGTTCTTAGCTGGGCCTTCCACGGAGACACAAACCAGGGTCGGGTATGGCGAGCCAATGCCGACGGTTCAAATCCGAAGCAACTCACGAACGGAACCTTTGATCAATTTCCAGTGTGCTCCCCGGATGGAAAATGGGTCTACTACTACAACACTTCCGGCCCGCACTTTTCCATGAAAGTACCCATCGAAGGCGGACAGCCCGAGCCGGTGCCGGGAAGCGATGTTCAGGGCATGTACGGATTTGGCGCAGGCGAAGCTATTTCGCCGGACGGAAAACAGCTGATTTTCGTCGCGGACGTAACCATTCCTGACAATCCACAAGCGGCTGTGAGTCGGTTGGTATTGGTACCCGTCGACTCGAGCTCGGCGTCCTCTGCCATCCTGCTCAAACCCGATCCACGGATAGCGACATCAGGCGGAACCGGGTTCAACAATGCTATGAGCCTCAGTGCCGATGGAAAATCTGTGGCCTACATCGTTCGTGATCAAGGGGTGGATAACATTTTTCTGCAACCGCTCGACGGTTCGCCCGGACACCAGATCACCAATTTCACTTCTGAGCACATCGCCAAATTTCAATGGTCGCCGGACGGAAAAACTCTCGCCGTTGCCCGCGCCCAGAACACCTCCGATGTGGTCCTGCTGCGGGAAAAGTAGCCGCGTGGGGGGCCGTCAAAGCCAGTAATAGACGGACGAGAGATACGATGCATACGCGAAGGCGATTCCTTGCCACAACAGCTTGCACCTTCGCTGCAGTCCGTCTTCATGCACACAGCCAAAGCAAGACCCGGGTTACTCTCACCGTACCCAGGGAGGCCGCGGGCGCTGCCATGCCGATCGACTTTGTCGGCCTGTCCTATGAGGTGCAGCAACTCGCGGACCCAAGTTTTTTTTCGGCGCAGAACATCGGCCTGATTCGCGAGTTCAGGGCACTCTCCTCAACCGGCGCTTTGCGCCTTGGGGGCAACACCAGCGAGTTCGCTTACTGGAAACCTGCGTCTGACTCCCCGGAACCCGAGCACCCTCAAATCCGGGAAGTCGTGGGTGAGCCGAAGGCTCGGTACTACGCGGTAACGGTTGAGGCAGTCAACAACCTGGCGGAGTTCCTGCAGGCCACTGGCTGGAGCTGCGTGTACGGCATCGGGATGGGCACGAACACGCCGGCCCGAGCGGCCGAGGAAGCGGTTTTTGTGGCCGGGACGCTGGGCAACCGCCTGCAGTACTTTCAGATCGGAAACGAGGCGGATCTATTCGACCGGCACCTGCGCGATCCGAAAACCTGGTCGGCCAAGGCATATTTGGAGGAATGGCTTACGCTGGCGCGGGCGATCGCAGCCCAGGTGCCTGCGGCAAGGTTCGGCATGCCTGATGTGGCGAGCGACGTGTCATGGCTCAGCGAGATTGCCGATCAATGGACTTCGATCCAGCCTTCAATTCAGTCGCTGCTCCAGGTCACGACCCTGACGCACCATTACTATTTCGGCGGCCCGGCGACGAACCCCGAGGTCAATATTCCGAACTTGCTAAAACCTGCGACGATGCAAAAGGTCCAGAAGACGGCGGATGTCGCCACGGCCGCAGCCGGAAAGATGGGCGCACGCGTGCGCATGACCGAAGGCAATACGTGCTATCGCGGAGGCAAGCCGGGAGTTTCTGACGTTTTTGCTGCCGCGCTTTGGGCGGCCGATTATTCGCTGCTCCTGGCCAGTAATGATTACTCTGGCATCAATCTGCATGGTGGTACAGGCAAGTCTGTGGCCAATTCCGTGGGCGGATCGCTTCCCGGCGACGCGCTCCTCGAAGCGAGTGGCGAAACTCGCGAACAGATTGCCACGCATCCGCATCCTTTCTATACGCCAATTGCGACGTTTGGTTCGGAGTACCGGTTGGAGCCGGTCGCATACGGGCTGAAGTTTGCAGGCTCATTCAGCGGCGGAGCAGTAATGAAGACCGAGTTCTCAACGAAACTGCAAGCAGCTGGAGTGAACGCCACGGCTTATGCCGCGAAACTGCCCGGCGGCCAGACATCGTTGATCATTCTGAACAAGGACGCGGTCACGGACCTTGAGGTTGAAGTGGACTTTGGCAGGGGTATAAGCGGACAGATCGAAACTGAAACCTTACACGCACCCGCACTGGACAGCCGCGAGGCGCACATCACAACCGCGAAGAAGACCGACTCCGTCAAGCAGGGCAAGTGCTCCGTCATTGTTCCCCGCGCGACCGGATTACGCCTGACACTGGTTTGAATCGATTGGTGTCAGCGTTGAGGTGTCAGGCTTCCATTTTTAATCGAAAGTTCCAAATCTTCACGTAATTTCCGGTAACGATAAACAAGCACCATGCGTACTTCACTGCTGCATTTTTCTGAGCTAGCCATGTTCGACACGCGCCTTTATGTCCGCGTACGCCGCTTCGATGAGTCTGTGTAGTGCTGCGGCGTTGGTGGCCGTTCCCGGCTTCAACTTCACATGGCGCATGAACTTGCCGGTGCCTTGCAACAAACGCGCCGGATCGGGCAGGGCCGCGCCATGAAAAAATCCCACGTTAACATGTGCAATGAACACATTGACGTAGCCGAAGGGCGCATCTCCCAAACATGCAGCCGGACAGCCATCATGCAAAAGCTCCAGGACTTCGTCGCCGCATTCTCGCATTACCTCAAACCACTCATGCGCGATGGCTCCCAATTCACCTGCATGCTGTTTCATCCACGCATCGATGGCTGGATCTCGCTGGACAGCGCCGTTGAATCGCAGAAATTCGGTTTTCATTGCCGCTCCACTCTCCGCTTCGGCGGCACTTTGGTTCAGTCGGCTGTTCCCTCATTACATTTTGGGAGCTACCCGCTGATTCCAGGGTGCCACATCTTCTTCATACGCTCTCACGCGCGATTATGCGACACCGGGTATCTTCTGTCTTCAGGTATAATCCCGCCACTACGGGCGGGCGGTTATTTTATTGCCCTAGAAGAGCACAGGGAATCGAAGAGGTTACGCGGGGGAAAAACACGAGTGGGGCTATTTTTCACGTGTTTTCGCCGGTGTCGACTTCTTTCGGGGAGGCCATGTCGATGACGCGAATCCATCAGCAATTGAGCAGCAGGGCGAACGAGCGATGGTACCAACTGGGCAGTGGATGTGGAGAGAAAGCAAGGCGCGCACTTTGCCTGTTTGCAATGTCAGCGTTCCTGGTTGCCTCGGCGGCGGCGCAATCGACGAGCCAGCTGAATGGGAGCGTTACTGACTCGTCGGGCGCGAGCGTTGCGGGCGCGAAGATCACCTTGACCAACCCGGCAACCGGCTTTCAACGGACTACCACCAGCAATGCGGCAGGGCTCTATCAATTCCTGGAGGTGCCACCGGATAGCTATCGGCTGGACGCAACCGCAGCGGGTTTCACGAACTATATGGCCGCGAATGTGACGCTCGCGGTCAAAACGCCGTCTACCCTGAACATTAAGTTTCAGGTTGCAGGTGTGGCGCAATCGGTAACGGTGGAAGCCCAGGCGCCACTCATAAATCGTACGGACGCTTCCCTCGGCAACACTATCGAGCAAGACCAAATCGCGGAATTGCCCATTGCCGACCGCAACGTAGTAACGCTGTTGAGCCTGCAGCCGGGGGTTGCGTACCTTGGAAATCAAAGTCAGTCGCTGCAAGACACTGACACCCGCAGCGGCGCAGTGAATGGCATGCGCAGCGACCAATCCAATGTCACGCTGGATGGCATTGGCGTGAATGACCAGAATAATGGTTACGCTTTTACCAGCGTCCTGAATGTGCCTCCCGACTCGGTGGAGGAATTCAGGGTCACCACCGCCAACGCCAATGCCGACTCGGGCTACTCCAGCGGCGCTCAAGTCGCGCTGGCGACCAAGAGTGGCACCAACACGTTTCACGGCACGGCTTACGAATACAACCGCAATACCATCTTCAGCGCCAACGACCCGTTCTTGAAAGCCTCGCAGTTAACCAGTGGCTTATCTAACACGGCGCCGAAACTCCTACGCAATGTTTTCGGCGCGACGGTGGGAGGGCCGATCAAAAAGAACCGGGCCTTTTTCTTTGCCAACTATGAAGGACGGCGCGACGCCCAGGGCACAAGCGTATTGCGTGACGTGCCCAGCGCCAGTCTGCGCGCCGGCGATCTGGTGTATTTATGTGCAGACCCCAGTCAGTGCACTGCTAGTGTTGAAAATGGGGTGCCCGTCCAGCCAGGCTACTACGCTCTGAATCCGACCCAGATCAAGAAGATGGATCCGCTCAATATCGGCCCCAGTGCAGGGATATTGAATAATGTTCTCAATCAGTACCCGCAGTCCAACGAAAACGCCGGCGATGGTGTGAACATTCTCGGTTATCGATTTTCCTCGAACGCTGATTCCAGCTTCAACACTTACATTACGCGGCTCGATTGGCATATCACGACAGACGGCAAACAAACCCTGTTTTTCCGCGGGGAGACCCAAAATTTCAAGGAGCCGGGACTGCAGCAGTTTCCCGGCCAGAACGCATCTACGACTGTTCTGGATGACAGCAAAGGGATCACCGTCGGACTCACTTCGCTGCTCTCCCCCAGGCTCATCAATGATTTTCACTACGGCTACATTCGCCAGGGAACGAAAACCGCCGGTATCTCCCAGAATCCGGCAGTTTTTTTGACTGGTCTCGACGACCTTTATCCTTTCACTCGTTCCATCACTGCCTTTGTGCCAGTAAACCAATTCAGCGACAATTTGAACTGGACTCGGGGCAATCACACGTTTCAATTCGGCACCGACGTGTCTGTGATTCGCAACAGCCACAGCAGCTACGCGGATTCCTTCTCTGATGTTCAAACCAACGCGGTCTATCTCAACACAGGAGGAATCGCCAACACTTCCAGCCCGCTGGATCCGGGGAACAACGGCTATCCCGCTGTGGATGGCAACTTCGGACCGAACTACGACAGCGCCACTACGATCCTGATGGGAATTTTCGCTGAAGGTGACGGCATATATAATTTCGCCCACAACGGCTCGGCTCTGGCCCAGGGTGCAGCCATAAATCGCCGCTACGCGATCAACGACTACGAGTTCTTTGGGCAGGATACCTGGCGCATGACACCCCGGTTAACCGTCACTTACGGACTGCGCTGGGTGCTCGAAGCTCCCCCTTATGAAACCAATGGGCTGCAGGTTGCTCCTTGTGTGGAAGCTTCAGGCGGTGGCTGCACCAATCAAAACGTCGCCGACTGGTTCAACCATTCAGCCCAGTTAGCCGCGCAAGGCATGCCGGCGAACGATGCCGGGGAGATTTCCTTCGTTCTTGGCGGACCGGTGAATCACGGTCCGGGCCTGTGGAACTGGG
This sequence comes from uncultured Acidobacteriota bacterium, assembly GCA_963756015.1. Taxonomy (GTDB): domain Bacteria; phylum Acidobacteriota; class Terriglobia; order Terriglobales; family Acidobacteriaceae; genus Sulfotelmatobacter. The sequence continues at coordinate 1,755,772 of CAVWMB010000006.1, read as the reverse complement.
ACCACCGGGATCTTTCACCGCGTATAGCCGTGGCTTGGGCGCCAGACACCGGTGACGGATGGGTCTCAAAAATTCTGGGGAAGAAAGACCAGTTCACGCTCCGCGGCGGCTACAGCATCGTGTACGACCACTTCGGCATTCCAATCGTGAACAGCTTTGACCAGCACGGCTCTTTCGGCCTATCCACCGATCTTGGAAATCCCGCCGGTGTCGTTTCTCCAGCAAATGCGCCGCGCTTCACCTGCCTGGTACCGGGAGCGTCCGGCCAGTCCTGCCTGCCTCCGGCTTGTCCAAACTTAAGCAACCCGGGCTGCCTGTTTGGCGCTACGCCCTCGGGTAGTTTCCCGGTGACCCCAAGCAATAGCGCTTTTGCCATCAACTGGGGGCTTGACCAAACTTTGAAGACTCCATACTCGCACGTCTTCAATTTCTCGCTTTCGCGCCAAATCACGTCCCGATCATCGCTGCAAATAGCCTATGTGGGCAGCGTGGGGCGGCGTCTTCCGATGCAGGTCGATTTGGCTATGCCCACCGATTTGACCGATCCAGTCAGCAAAACGGCCTATTTCCCGTCAGCCACGATACTCTCGAAGGCTGCCGCCGCTGGCACCGACGTCAACGCGATCAAGCCGGTTCCATTTTTTCAGAATCTTTTCCCAGCATGGGCTGGCATGGGTCCCCAGAGCGCTCTCGCCCTGAACGGCGACAATTGTGCTCCTGGCAATTTACCCGGCAATCCGACCGCCACTCAAAACATTTATGAACTCTGGAATTGTTTCCCGCATAACGAAACGTTCTCACTGTTCGAAATGGATTTGCCCGACTCCATTACAGGATTGAGCCCCGCGCTCCCGAACAGTAAGCTGGGCCCGTACGCTTTCTACCACGACCAGTTCGCATCTCTGTACGCATGGCGCAACATCGGCACTTCCGACTACAACGCGCTGCAGGTGACCTACAATGCCCGCTGGGGAGCAAACCTGCAGGGGCAGTTTAACTACACATTTTCAAAATCGCTCGACGAGGCATCGGCAGCCGAGCGAGTTGGTCCTTATGAAGGAACGGGGGGAACCGGCGACGACCTGAACGGAGGCGGTATCGTGATCAATTCCTATGACCCGCTCTCTCTGCGCGGGCTCTCTGATTTCAACGCTTTCAATCAGGTCAACGGAAACGTGGTCTATCGTCTGCCCTTTGGAAAAGGCCAGAACCTGATGGGAAGCGCGGGCCCGCTGCTCAATGCTGTAATTGGCGGGTGGCACGTCTCGGGGATTTTGCGCTGGACCAGCGGTTTCCCCATCACGGTCGACAACGGTTCCACCTGGGCAACCAACTGGAACATCGAAGGCGATGCGGAGCCGAACGGAGCAGCTCCTCTGGCTAGAACTACCAAGAATGCCGTCGTCAATGGAGTCGGCATAGGCCCGGACATGTTCGCCAAACCGGCGGCGGCGGAGGCGGCTTTCCGCCCAGAGTGGCCGGGCGAATCGGGAGTCCGCAACACCGTCATCGGCGACGGCATGTTTGAACTCGACACCGGGGTAAGCAAGGATTTCTCATTCGGCGAGCAGCGGCGGCTGGAGTTCAGCTGGCAAGCGTTCAACGCAACCAATTCGGTGCGCTACGACGTGCGCGGCCCTGTGGGCTATTCTGCTCAACCATCGCTCTCTGACGACCCGTCGCAGTTTGGAAAATATCTTTCGACGCTCACGACGCCTCGCTTCATGCAGTTCGCCTTGCGCTTCGAATTCTGAGAATGGCGATGCGGATTTAGCCAGAATGCTGACCGCCTTTCACACCATGTGGGAAGCGGAGGCGGTTGTTCGCCACACGACTTTCTTCACGCGCCGGGAACCGGTCGCCCGGCGCCTTTTGATCGCGGCGACGCGGTACGGCGGTGATCGAATGCTTCCAGCAAAACAGTGTATGGTGCGGCGCCGACTCGAAGGCCGCCTTTTCTCCTCGGTATAATTAGCCATCGATGATGGAGTGGATCTCGTCCGCTATCCGCTGGTTGTTTTACCCGGAGCGGGATGGTTCTGACCGCCTGGGTCCGCGCTGGCTCTTCTTGCGAGCGCTTGGATGTATTTACTTTTCCGCCTTTTTCTCTCTGGTCTTTCAGATTCGAGGGCTCATCGGGCCGGAGGGGATCCTGCCGGCAGGTGGATATCTGCAAGCTGTGGCGCACTCGCTGGGCGATGGCGGGGTTTGGTTTGCCCCGACATTGCTTTGGATTTCGAGCAACGGACACGCACTGATTGCCCTGTGCTGGGTAGGCATGGTGGCGTCGCTTTTGCTGATACTGAACGCGTGGCCGCGCGGAATGCTCGTGATTTGCTTTGTGTGCTTTCTTTCATTCGTGGCCGCGGCGCAAGATTTTTCCGGTTATCAGTCGGATGGCATGCTGCTGGAGGCGGGATTTATCGCGCTGTTCTTTGCTCCAGGTGGATTCCGACCGGGCTTGGGTCAGACATCACCACCATCGCGTGCCAGCCTCTTCCTTCTGCAGTGGGAATGGTTTCGCATCTACTTTGAATCTGGTGTTGCGAAGATCGTTGGGGGAGACCCGGAGTGGCGTCACTTTACGGCGATGGATGAGTACTACCAGAACGGACCGCTGCCGACGTGGATTGGATGGTATGTGCAGCATCTCCCGCACTGGTTCCATGCCGCTAGCGTCTTCGCAACCCTTGGGCTGGAATTGGTTCTGGTCTGGATGTTGCTTCTTCCGCGACGCTGGCGCATCGTTTGTTTCTTTATTGTGACTCCGTGGGAACTGGGAATTATTCTCACCGCCAACTACACGTTCCTGAACTATCTGGTTTTGACGCTGGGATTTCTGCTGTTAGACGATCGATTCCTGCTGTGCGTTTTGCCTCAGAAATGGACGAAAGGATTGGCCGCAGATACGACGAAGGCTGTTGAAAGCTCCGGGGTCGACGAAGCCCACGCGCCGCCGGGATTTTCGACGGAGATGGAAACATTGTCGCAGCATTCAGGCAAACGATGGATAGGCACATTGCGTCGGCGCCTCAACATCGTGAAGGTTTCGGTAACGGGTTTTGTTTTGGCCTGGATTTTTTATGCGACGGCAGCACAACTTGTCTGGATGCTCTACCCGCTGCCTCTGCCAGCCGGGCCGGTGGAAGCACTCGAGCCTTTTCGGATCGCGAATCGGTATGGTCTGTTCGGCGTTATGACCCGAGGGCGGTATGAGATCGAGTTCCAGGGTTCCGACGACGGAAAAACCTGGGTGCCGTATCCGTTCCGTTTTAAGCCGCAAGATCCGAGCAAAGCACCGGGAATCTACGCGCCCTATCAACCGCGGTTCGATTGGAATCTCTGGTTTGCGTCGTTGGGCGCATGGCAGGACTACCCGATCGTACCCAGAACCGAAGTGCGGCTGCTTTCGAATGACAAGGATGTTCTAAGCCTGTTTGAAAAAAATCCATTTTCGAAGACATCACCACGGGAGGTGCGGGCCGTGATTTGGCAGTATTGGTTTACCAGCATGTCTGAAAAACGCACCACGGGCCTTTGGTGGCGCCGCGAATTTATGGGACTTTATGCTCCGACGATCGAGCGTCAAGCCGATGGCACCATCCGTGGCATCGAATGGCCAGCAACTGAACCCCACCCGTGAAATTTGGCGGAGGTTATAGTTGAGGCTTATTTGTGGAGATTAATTCCCCAACCTGGATAACGCCATCTTTGCCGCATGGTACCCGCACATGCCATGCACTCCTCCACCGGGAGGAGTGGAGGCGGAGCAAATATAAATATTGCGTGCCGACGTAGCGTAGTGTCGCCAGGTTGGTCGAAATAGAAACTGGCGGATGTCCAGTAGCCCACCTGCGACGTCGCCGCCGACGAGGTTAGCATCCATGCTTTCAAGATCTGCGGGAGAAAACACGCGACGAGCCAGAATGCAATCGCGGAAGCCGGGAGCGAAGCGTTCAATCTGATCTTCCAGTTTCTCAAGCATGTTGATTGAGGAGCCGTGCGGCACATGACAATAAGCCCAGGCCGTGTGCTTGCCGGCGGGTGCCCGTGAATCATCGAAGAGGCTCGGTTGGACCAGCAGAACGAAAGGACGATCGGCGATCTTTCCTTCCCGGACCATTTTTTCCGAAGAAGCAATTTGCTCGAAGCTTCCGCCGAGATGGACCGTCGCCGCGCGCAAGCAACCGGAAGCTTTCCAGGGAATGGGCGCATTCAACGCATAGTCTACTTTGAAGACCCCGCTCCCGTAGCGGTAGTTTTCCAGTCCATTTTTGTAACTCTCCGATAACTTTCGTCCTCCAACCTTGATCAGTTGGCGCGGAGTAAGGTCACAAAGAAGCAGGCCATAGTTCGACAGCTCATCCAGGTGATCCACTGGCCACGAAGTAGTCACTTTAGTTCCGAAGGTCGAGAGAAATCCGCACAGCGAATTGGTGAGCGCCTGCGCGCCGCCGCGAGGAATGGGCCAACCCACGGCATGTGCCGAGACTGCCATCAACATGGCGAATGCGCCACCCAGCGGCTCATCGAGGCTGAGGAAAGAATGGGCCGCCAAACCTGCGAACAGGGCGCGCGTTCGAGGATTGCTAAAACGGCGAGCAATTCGCTGGGCGGGCAGCATCGCCAACATTCCAAAGCGCGCCATCAGCCAGGGATGCTTCGGGATGAAGGGAACGGGGCGCAGAACTTCAGGAGCAAATTCAGCCCAGTGATCTACGAATGGACGGAGCAGTTTCCCCCACGCGGCTCCGTCGATTCCGAGAGAATTCCTGGCCTCACCGAGGTCGCGTTCCAGGATCACGGCGGTGCCATCGTCCAAAGGATGCGCCAACACCGCGGGCGAGTGAATCCAATGCAATCCGTGATCGATCAGGGGCAGCGACGAGAAGAATGGCGACCCGGCGGCGAGTGGATAGACTGCCGACCCGAAATCATGGCGAAAGCCCGGCAGAGTCAGCTCCAGCGTGCGGGCGGCGCCGCCTGCAATTGGCTGCGCCTCGAGAACATCTACCTGCAACCCGGCCTGGGCCAGGACTATAGCCGCTGCCAGCCCATTCGGACCTGCGCCAATCACGCACGCCTTAGACTTCATTTCGTGTCTCCGTAACCCGATGTCAGGCGAACTGACGCGACTATCGCACCTTGCCGGAGTAACATCGAACGCGGCTCTCCACAATTCTTTACGGACCGGCCCTCCGCCTTAATGGTAAAAGGTAAATACAAGTTCCTGATCACATCAGATAGATGGCACAGAAAAAACGTGGATTCGAGAGATCGAAAAAATTGGACAGCATCACAAAAGCGTACTCTTGCATCAAAATGCCTTTGTTTGATGCGCCTTAGTGTAATGTTTTGTACTTATCATCACCAGAGGCTATCGACAGGATCCCATGGACCAGCGAACACCGATTGCCCCCATCCCTCCTGACCATCGACTCCCGGCGCCGGAAAGCGACGCCACTCACAAAAAAAGAAAATATTGGATTTGGGCATTGGTTTTTATTGTCGCATGCCTGATTTTCTATTGGGCTTTTCACCATCACGATCAAAAGAGCCAGTCGGCAGCTTCGGCTCCCGGCGGTCGGCGCGGCTTCAGCGGTCCGGTGACTATCACGACAGTCACGGCGGCCAAGGGAGATATTGGGGTTTACCTCGACGCCATCGGTACGGTGACGGCCTTGTATACGGATTCGATCACTGCGCAAGTCACTGGCGTAATTACATCCGTGCACTACAAAGAGGGGCAGACGGTGCGCAAGGGCGAGGCTTTGATCGATATCGATCCCCGGCCCTACGAAGCGCAAGTGATGCAGGCGGAAGGGGCGCTGGAGCGGGATCAGAACTTGCTGGCGCAGGCCCAAATGGATTTGCAGCGCTACAAGGACGCGTGGGCCAGGAACGCGATTCCGCGGCAGACGCTGGAAGATCAGGAAAAGATCGTTCTGCAGGAGCAGGGAACGGTAAAGAACGATCAGGGAACCGTGCGCTATGACGAAGTGCAAGTCGCTTACTGTCATATTACCGCGCCGATCAGCGGGCGCGTTGGCCTGCGCCTGGTGGATCCTGGAAATTTAGTCACTGCCAATGCCACCACGTCGCTGGTTGTGATTACAGAGAACCAACCCATCACAGTTGTCGCCACTATCTCGGAGGACAGCCTGGCAGAGGTGATGGAGCAACCGCATCACGGGGTGAATCTCCCACTGGATGCATGGGATCGTGCCAACGAAAAGAAAATCGCATCCGGCAAAGTGACTTCGTTCGACAACCAGATTGACACTACGACAGGAACCGTAAAGGTGCGCGCGCTGTTCGACAACAAGAAAGGCGCCCTTTATCCCAACGAATTTGTGAATACGAGGCTGTTGGTGAAAACGCTTCATGACCAGATATTGCTGCCCAGTTCCGGGATCCAGCATAACGGCAGCACTGCATTTGTTTACGTCATTCAGAACTCGCAAGCGAGCATGCGGACGGTGCAGACCGGAGTATCGGACGGAGGGAAAACCGCGGTTACAGGGGTTAACCCAGGTGATGTGGTAGCGGACAGCAGTTTTGATAAGTTGCAAAATGGCTCGAAGGTGACCATCACGAAGCAGGCACCGGCGGCCGCGCCGAGCGCGGAGAATGCGCCGTGAGCCTTTCCCGCCCGTTCATTTTAAGACCGGTCGCCACCATTCTGCTGATGACCGCGATTCTGCTCGTGGGATTAGTGTCATTCCGGCAACTGCCGATTTCGGCGTTACCGCAGGTCGACTATCCCACAATTCAAGTGCTTACTTTTTATCCGGGCGCGAGCCCCGACGTTGTGGCCACAACCGTGACCGCGCCCCTTGAACGGCAATTTGGTGAGATGCAGGGGCTCAGCCAGATGACCTCCACCAGCGCTGGGAATGTTTCGGTCGTCGTGCTGCAATTTAACCTGGCTCTGGATATTGATGTTGCCGAGGAAGAGGTGCAATCTGCGATCAATGCGTCGCAGAGCTTTTTGCCTGCCAATCTGCCGACACCACCCGTATATAACAAGACCAATCCTGCCGATGCGCCGATTCTGACGCTGGGAATCACTTCGGACAGCATGCCGTTATCCCAGGTCGAGGATTTGATTGACACGCGGCTGGCGCCGAAGCTGTCGCAACTGAATGGCGTCGGGCTGGTCAGCATCAGCGGCGGACAAAAACCTGCGGTGCGCATTCAGGTCAATCCCACAAAACTATCTTCCTATGGCATTAACCTCGAGGACGTGCGCACCGCTTTGACCCAGGCGAGCGTGAACTCAGCCAAGGGAAATTTCGACGGCCCGCGGCAGGATTATCAGATTGACGCCAATGATCAGATCACCGAGGCACAGGATTATCACAACGTTGTGGTCGCCTACCGGAATGGCGCTCCTATTCTTCTGAAGAATGTCGCGACTGTGATCGACAGCGTGGAAAACGTACAACTGGCTGCATGGATGAACGCGACCCCGGCTGTGGTTTTGAACATCCAGCGGCAGCCGGGCGCTAACACGATCAGCGTGGTCAAGAGCATCAAAAAGCTTCTGCCGCAACTGGAAGCGAATTTGCCGGCAGCGGTGCAAATCACCGAACTCACCGATTTGACCACCAGCATCCAGGCTTCGGTGGATGATGTGGAGTTCGAATTGATGCTGACCATCGGACTGGTCGTGATGGTCATTTTCCTATTTCTGCGCAGCGTTCCCGCCACCATCATTCCGAGCGTTGCGGTTCCGCTCTCGCTGGTGGGTACTTTTGGCGCGATGTATGTTTTGGGCTATAGCCTGGACAATCTTTCGCTCATGGCATTAACCATCTCCACCGGTTTCGTGGTGGATGACGCGATCGTCATGATTGAAAATATCGCGCGCTATCTCGAAGAGGGCGAATCGCCGATGGAGGCGGCTCTCAAAGGCGCGGGGCAGATCGGCTTCACCATTCTGTCCCTCACGATTTCTCTTATCGCGGTGCTAATTCCACTACTGTTCATGCGCGATGTTGTGGGACGGCTGTTCCGCGAATTCGCCGTAACTCTGGCGGTTACGATCATCATTTCGGCCGTGGTTTCGTTGACTTTGACGCCGATGATGGCTTCGCGCATCCTGCGGCACGAGCCAGAATCTGAGCAGAGCCGCTGGTATCGGGCATCGGAACGAGCCTTCAATCGAATGATCGAGTTTTATGGGCGCACGCTGAAGGTTGTTCTGCGCTATCAAACCATAACGCTCTTAGTAGCAGTGGCCACGCTGGTGCTTACCGTTGTTCTGTACATTGTAATTCCCAAGGGATTTTTTCCGGTGCAGGATACGGGAGTAATTCAAGGCATCTCGCAGGCTTCGCAGTCGATTTCTTTCTCTGCCATGGCGGAGAAGCAACAGGAACTTAGTTCGATCATTCTCAAAGACCCCGCAGTTGAGAGCCTGTCATCTTTTATTGGAGCGGACGGAACCAATACCACCCTGAATAGCGGACGGATGGCGATCAACCTGAAGCCAATCGGGGATCGAAATTTGAATGCTTCCGATGTCATCCGACGACTGCAGCGCAAATTGTCCAACGTGCAAGGCATTCAGCTCTTCATGCAGCCAGTGCAGGACATCACGGTGGATGACAGGGTCTCGCGCACGCAATATCAATACACGCTGGAAGATCCTGACATCGATGAATTGAATACCTGGACGGCGAAGTTTGTGGATGCACTCAAGAAAGTGCCGAGCCTGGAGGACGTTGCCACTGATCAACAGACCGGGGCCCAGGCAATTTCGGTGACCATCGACCGGGTTACCGCTTCGCGCCTGGGAATTGCACCCGCCACCATTGACAACACGCTCTACGATGCCTACGGGCAGCGGCAAATCAATACGCTGTACACACAGCTGAATCAGTATCACGTGGTGATGGAGGCGCAACCGGCGTGGCAGCAGAATCCGAACAAGCTGAGCGCGCTTTACTTACAGGCCAATGCGTCTTCAAGCGCAACCGGTGCCGCGGCTTCCACATCGTTTTCAGCGTCGGGCTCAAGCGCAGCCGGTTCCAATGCGACCACAACCTCGGTTCTATATACTCCGTCGGCTGGGGTTCTTCAGCCTTCCGGTACGGTGCTTTCACCCTCGAGCAATTCCTCCGGCAGTACTTCGCTGAACGGAGGAACATTTGCGGGAAGCACACCGAACACAACTACCGCTGCCTCTGGGTCCAACGCGATTCCTCTGAGCGCATTCGTCCACGTGTCGAACACGACCGAGGCGCTGTCGATCAATCATCAGGGGCAGTTTCCCTCGGTTACCGTCTCATTCAATCTTGCGCCGAATGCAGCGCTGGGCACGGCGATCACCGACATCAATAAAATAGCCGGGAAGATCGGCTTCCCGCCGAGTTTGCAGGCACAATTTCAGGGAACGGCCGCTTCATTCGAGAATTCTCTTTCCAATGAGCCCATATTGATTCTCGCTGCACTGGTGACCGTCTATATCGTGCTCGGGGTTCTATATGAAAGTTTCATCCATCCAGTCACCATCCTTTCTACGTTGCCGTCGGCTGGTGTGGGCGCTCTTCTGGCGTTGATTCTTTTCCGCCAGGATCTGAGCGTGGTTGCGATCATCGGCATCATTCTCTTGATCGGCATCGTGAAAAAGAATGGAATTATGATCGTCGATTTCGCGCTCGAAGCGGAGCGCGAGCGTGGAAAAAGCTCGACCGACGCAATCTATGAGGCCAGTTTGCTCCGCTTCCGCCCCATTATGATGACCACCATGGCGGCGCTGCTCGGCGGCATTCCGCTCGCGCTGGGCCGGGGTTACGGTTCGGAGTTGCGCCGTCCCTTAGGCATTGCGATGGTCGGAGGACTTCTGGTGAGCCAGGCCCTCACGCTCTACACCACTCCTGTGATTTACATTTTCTTCGATCGCCTGGCGCAGCGCTTCAGCCGCGGAAACAGAAATGAGCGAGACAACGGAAGCTTACCGAAAGCGCAACCGGAGAATGTATGAGCCTGTCGGAACCATTCATCAGGCGCCCGGTTGCAACCACGCTGCTGACGGCTGCGATCGCCATTGCGGGAGCGATTGGATTTACGGTTCTGCCAGTCTCGCCCTTGCCTGAGGTTGATTTCCCGACAATTTCCGTATCCGGTAGTCTTCCTGGTGCCAGCGCAGAAATCATGGCTTCGTCGGTGGCTACCCCGCTGGAAAGGCAATTCGGGCACATCGCCGGGGTCACAGAAATGACGTCGTCAAGTTCGCTCGGCGGAACGTCGGTCACGCTGCAGTTCGACCTGTCGCGAAATATAGATGGCGCTGCGCGCGATGTGGAAGCGGCCATCAACGCGGCGCGCAGCTATCTGCCGGCCAATCTTCCGGCGAATCCGACATACAGGAAGGTGAATCCGGCCGATGCCCCAATCATGATCCTCGGGCTGACCTCGGAAAAGTACAACACACCCAAGCTGTACGACGAAGCCTCGACGGTTATCGAGCAGAAGCTTTCACAAATTCAGGGCGTAGGCCAGGTTGTGGTGGGCGGCGGAGCGTTGCCGTCGGTGCGGGTCGAGATAAATCCGACAAAACTCGAAAGCCTGGGTTTGACGATCAGCAACGTTCAATCCGTCCTCAGCCTGCAAAACGCAGACATGCCGCGGGGGCGCCTGGCGAGCGATTCCATGACGGCCGACATTATCACCAATGATCAGATTTCAGATGCAAATGACTACAAGCCGCTGATTGTCGGCTTTCACAACGGTACGGCGATACACCTATCGGACGTTGCTGATGTCACCAACTCGACGCAGAACCTGCGCACCGCGGGATACCTGAACGGCACTCCCTCAATTACGGTTATCATCTTTCGCCAACCAGGCGCGAATATTATTCAGACCGTAGAGCGCGTACGCTCGCAATTGCCGTTTCTGCAGGCGATACTTCCGCAGGGCATTAATGCCACCATCGTCCTGGACCGTACCACAACGATTCGCGCCTCGGTGACGGATGTCGAACGCACGCTGCTGATCTCCGTAGGACTGGTTATTCTTGTAGTTTTCTTTTTTCTGCGCAACGCGCGCGCCACCATAATTCCCAGTGTTGCCGTCCCGGTTTCGTTGATTGGCACGTTTGCCGTGATGTACCTGGTGGGTTTCAGCCTGGACAACCTGTCGCTGATGGCGCTTACCATTTCTACGGGTTTCGTCATTGACGATGCGATCGTAGTAATGGAAAACATCGCCAGGCTGCTAGAGCAGGGCATGACGCCGAAGCAGGCGGCTCTGCAGGGATCGAAAGAAATTGGGTTCACGGTTTTTTCCATCAGTATTTCGCTGGTCGCGGTGTTCATTCCGATTCTGCTGATGGGGGGAATTGTAGGGCGGCTTTTCCGCGAATTTGCGGTCACCCTGGCCACGGCGATCATGGTCTCGATGGTAATCTCGCTCACGACTACGCCGGCCATGTGTGCACATTTGCTGAAGGCGGAGCAACCCGGCGGGCATGGGCGTGTCTACCGCTGGAGCGAGAAGTTCTTTTCTGGCATGCTGTGGGTATACCGCCAGTCGCTGGAGTGGGTGCTGGAGAATCCGGCGTTCACCATCGGGATTCTTTTACTAACCATCGCCCTGAACTTTTTTCTGATCGTTCGCATTCCAAAGGGATTTTTCCCGCAGCAGGATACGGGAGCGCTGGTGGGCGCAGTGCGAGGGCCGCAAGACGCTTCTTTCCCTTTCATGAATTCTTCCATTTTGCAATTGGTGAAGGTGATTAAGGCCGATCCCGCCGTCGCCAACGTTAATGCCTATACCGGCGGCAACGGCGCCAGCAATGGAGGATTCATTTACATTGCGTTGAAGCCGCTGAATGAGCGGAAAATCGGCGCCGCGGATGTTATCAATCGCCTGCGCCCGAAACTGAACCGGTTGCCGGTGGCCTCCGCCTTCTTGCAGGCGGTGCAGGATCTTCGGATCGGGGGCCGTTCCAGCAATGCTCTCTACCAATACACGATTCAGGCGGATAACATCGCGGATCTGGAGCACTGGGGGCCGCTGCTGTTGAGCAATATGATGAAACTTCCCGGCCTGCAGGACGTGAGCAGCGATCAGCAAAACGGCGGCTTGCAGCAGTTGTTGAACTACGATCGGGTTACGGCGGCACGGCTGGGGCAGACCGCGAGTTCGCTGGATCGGGCGCTCTATTCAGCTTTTGGACAGTCCGAAGTTTCCGTAATCTACACGCAGCTGAACCAGTACTACGTGGTGCTGGAGGTCGCTCCTCAGTACTGGCAGTCTCCTCAGGATTTGGGTTACATCTACATCAAAAGTAACAGCGGGAGGAGTGATGCCGGAGCAATGACGCCGATCTCCACTTTTGCTACGTCGCAGACGAACACGACCGCACTGCAAGTAAATCATACGGGCTTGTTTCCCTCCGTTACGGTCTCATTCAATCTCGCGGCTAACGTTTCTTTGAGTCAGGCGACCAAAGAAATTCAGCAAATGGAACAGAAATTGGGGACGCCATCGACGATCCAGGGTTTTTTCGCGGGGACCCTTCAAGCCTATCAGCAGTCGCTCTCCACGGAGCCGATTCTGGTTACGACTGCATTGCTGGCGGTGTATATCGTGCTCGGCATTCTCTATGAGAGCTTTATGCACCCGCTGACAATTATTTCCACGCTGCCTTCGGCGAGTGTCGGAGCCATGCTCGCGCTGATGCTTTTCCACATGGATTTGAATGTAATTTCGATCATCGGAATTGTCCTGCTAATCGGGATCGTAAAAAAGAACGCGATTATGATGATCGACTTCGCACTGCTGGCTGAACGCGAGCAAGGCAAAAACACGAGAGACTCCATTTTTGAGGCTTGCATGTTGCGCTTCCGGCCCATTCTTATGACCACGATGGCCGCAATGTTCGGGGCCTTACCGCTGGCCTTCGGAACCGGCACAGGTTCAGAGCTTCGCCGGCCGTTGGGCATTACCATTGTCGGTGGTTTGCTTTTGAGCCAGCTGATCACGCTTTACACGACCCCGGTGGTCTACCTGGAATTGGATCGGCTCCGCCTGTGGCTCAGTCGAAAGCGGCGAGCCGGCTCGTCCGCCGGAGAAGGCCATGGGGTGCCAGAACATGCATAGAACCGTATGGAGACGCTCGACTCGGAATGCACGGCCCTTGCGGTTGGGCCTGATGATTGCGCTCGTCGCGATGGGGGGATGCACGCTGGGGCCAAAATACCATCGTCCGAGCGCACCCACCCCGTCGGCGCCGAATTATAAGGAGTCGACGGTCAACTTCCAGGACACGGACGGATGGAAGGTCGCGAGCCCGCAGGAGGCGATGCTGCATGGAAAATGGTGGCAGATATTCAAAGATCCGGAGTTGAATGGGCTCGAGGAACAAGTCGACATTAATAACCAGAACATCAAGCAATATTTCGAAAATCTGATGGTGGCGCGGGCGGAGATTCGCGAGGCGCGCGCCCAATACTGGCCCACGGTTACCACGAATCCGTCCTTTCAACGCTCACGAGCTTCGGCCAATCTCAAAAACAGCTTTAACTCGAACGGGACAACCAGCGCAACTGGGCAATCCACCAATGCCGGCCAGGAAACGAGCATCTGGTCATTTCCGGTGGATGTTTCCTGGGTCCCGGACCTATGGGGCAAGATTCGCAATGAAGTGCGTGCCGCGCAATATGCTGCGCAGGTAAGCGCGGCCGATCTTGAAAACGAGCGACTGACGGAGCAGGCGAGCCTGGCAGAGTATTATTTCGAAATTCGCGGGCAGGACGCGGTGCAGAAAATTCTGGATGAGACGGTTGAAGCCGACAAGAAGGCTTTGGAGGTAACGCGCGCCGCTTATGAATCCGGAGTCGACGACTACATTTCAGTAGTTGAAGCGCAGACCACACTGGAGAGCGCGCAATCCCAGGCGATTAATGTCAAAGTTGCGCGCGCGCAGTATGAGCACGCCATCGCCATGTTGGTGGGCAAGGCTGCAACCGATTTTTCGATACCGGTACGCCCAGAACTGACGTCGCCGCCGCCAATTCCCACAGGGGTGCCTTCAGAACTGCTGCAGCGGCGTCCTGATGTTGCCGCGGCAGAGCGCACGCTGGCGGAAGCGAATGCTACGATCGGTATCGGATACGGAGCATTTTTCCCCAGCCTCACGCTTTCTGCATCTGGCGGTTTTGAAAGCTCTGCGTTTAAAAACTGGTTTGCATGGCCAAGCCGTTTCTGGTCGATTGGTCCTTCGGTTTCACAAACCATTTTCAACGGCGGTTTGTATCGCGCCGAATTAAACCAGTACACGGCAACCTACAACGCCGATCTGGCGGCCTATCGTCAAACCGCTCTGGTAGCTTTTCAGCAGGTGGAAGACTATCTCGCGGCGGTGCGTCTCTACTCACAACAAATCGAAAGGCAACAGGCTGCGGTGAATCACGCCGAGGAATTTCTTAAGCTGGAGACGGGGCGCTACGAAACCGGAATCGATCCTTACGTTGATGTGGTTACGGCACAGACCACGCTACTGGCTGACCGGCAAGCCCTGGCGACGATTCAGGTTGAGCGAATGACTTCGGCGGTTACCCTAATCGAGGCTCTGGGGGGTGGATGGGATCAGTCGCAGTTGCCCTCGCCCGCGCGATTGACGCAGAAGCCCGCGCGATCTGACACGGCCTTGCAGAAATAAAGGTCTCTGAGGTTCCCGTCCGATGTTTCCGGCGGGGGCGGCATCCGTATCATGCGCGGGCTTTGTCGATCATAGCTCCCCAAATACCCTTGGATTTTAGAATCAGCTCGATGGCTTCGCGGACGGCGCCGTGACCGGCGAGAGCTTTCGTGGTGTAATGCGCCGCCTTTTTTACCTCGGGGACAGCGTCGCCCACCGCAACCGCGAGGCCGACCCGACGCAATAGGGGAATGTCTGGAAGATCATCACCGATATAGGCGACGGCCGAATCCGGCAAGTCGGCCTTTCGAAGGATTTCTTCGTAGGCGGGCATTTTCAACGGTTGTTTCATGTAGATGAACTCCATCTTCATTTCGTGAGCCCGGCGGAGGAGCGCGGAGCTTTCGCGACCGGTAATGCAACCGGTGCGCAGTCCTGCGGATTGCGCAAGGGTAAGACCCTGGCCGTCGTGGGCGTCAAATGTTTTGATTTCAAGGGCGGTGCCGTCGGTTTGTGAGAGCAGGATGACGCCACCGTCCGTCATGGTCCCATCGACATCCATGAGAATCAGATCGATTTGTGCCGCACGCTTCTTTAGCGCGGCAGAGATCTTCGGAGAGCGAGGCAAAGGAACCTCCAGAAACAGAATTTAAAGATAGAAAGCTAAATGAAAGTTTAAAGCAAAATCGAATCTCGGGCCGCAAGCTGAAGGGATTTGCCGAAGCGCATGAAGTGGATCGTGTCCGCGATCCAGGGGCGTCGGGGAGGCGCCTGTTGCGTACGCTGTAACGAACATTCCCGCACTGCCGACCTGCCGGATTGACCCTGTCGTTGCAAAATGTTATAAATGGCCGTTTTGCACTCGAACGCTTGGAGAGGGGTGCCGTTTCTCCTGGCGGCTCGGGCGCAAGATCCGACGCGGCCAAGCTCCAACAACTCGGTTGTAGGTTTTGCGGTGGAAGCGTGTTCGGGATTCCAGCGAGTGCTGGAAATGCAGTCTCAAAACACGTTGTATATTCCTGAAAACCGACTCATTGGAGGATTCATTATGCGCACCTGGCCCGCCATTGCTGCGTTCCAAGGACGCCGTGTGGTATCTGGTTTCCTGACTATTCTGCCGAAAAAAGCCTGTTTCCTAAAAAAAACGTTCTCTTTAGTGACGCTGTTTGCCGTCGGAGCCAGCGGAGCCTTCGCGCAATCTGCACCTTCTGAAGCCGGCGGCGAAGCCTCGCTCAAAGTTCCCGACCTTTCTACAGTTTCGTTCCTGGGCTTGAATGGTCATAACTTGCTGCTGATCGGCATCGCCTTCTGTATCTTCGGGCTGTTCTTCGGTATGACCATTTACATGCGGCTCAAGCACCTGCCGGTTCATAGCGCCATGCGCGAGGTCTCCGAACTGATCTACGAGACCTGCAAGACCTATCTGGTGACGCAGGGCAAGTTCCTGCTGCTGCTCTGGTCATTTATTGCGGTGGTCATTGTGCTCTACTTTGGCTGGCTGGCGCCGGTGCCTGGCAAATCTATCGCTGTCACCCTTCCGATCATCCTCGCGCTCAGCGTAATTGGAATGGCGGGCAGTTACGGTGTGGCCTGGTTTGGAATTCGCGTCAATACGTTCGCCAATTCCCGGACAGCCTTTGCATCGTTGCCGGGGAAGCCATATCCGGTGTACCAGATTCCGCTCGAAGCCGGGATGAGCATCGGCATGATGCTGATCTCGGTGGAATTGCTGATGATGCTGATCATCCTGCTGTTCATCCCGGGTGATTACGCCGGACCCTGCTTCATCGGCTTCGCCATCGGCGAGTCGCTCGGCGCGGCTGCTCTCCGCATCGCCGGCGGCATCTTTACCAAGATCGCCGACATCGGTTCCGACCTGATGAAGATCGTCTTCAAAATCAAAGAAGATGACGCTCGCAACCCCGGCGTCATCGCCGATTGCACCGGAGACAATGCCGGCGACTCCGTGGGACCCTCCGCCGACGGCTTCGAAACCTACGGCGTCACCGGCGTCGCCCTGATCACCTTTATTCTTCTCGGCGTCAGAGATCCCAAAGTGCAAGTGCAGTTGCTGGTCTGGATCTTCGTCATGCGCGTGATTATGCTGGTGGCCAGCACCATCTCCTACTTCTTCAACAGCGCGATCGCGAAGGCAAAATACGGCCACGCCGACGAAATGAATTTCGAAGCGCCCCTGACCTCACTCGTATGGATCACCTCGATTGTCTCGATCGCGCTGACTTATCTGACTTCCTATTTCATCATTCCTGAAATTGGCGTCGATACTTCGCAGTGGTGGAAGCTGGCGACGATTATTTCCTGCGGAACTCTCGCCGGAGCGGTTATTCCGGAGTTGGTAAAGTCGTTTACCTCCACCGAATCACGGCACGTAAAAGAAGTGGTCACTTCAGCAGAAGAGGGCGGCGCTTCGCTTGGTATCTTGAGCGGATTCGTCGCCGGCAACTTCTCCGGCTATTACCTCGGCCTCTCGATGATGGTTTTGATGGCGATCGGCTACTATATGAGCACTCCCGCCATGGGCCTTGCCGCCGCCGCGACCATGCTTGCCCCCGCAGTCTTCGCCTTCGGACTCGTCGCTTTCGGATTCCTCGGCATGGGCCCCGTGACCATCGCGGTTGATTCCTACGGCCCCGTCACCGACAATGCACAATCCGTCTATGAACTGTCGTTAATCGAGCAAATTCCGAACATTGAAGGCGAAATCCAGCGGGATTTCAAGATGCCGGTCAACTTCGAGCGTGCCAAGTACTTGCTCGAAGCCAATGACGGAGCGGGTAACACGTTCAAGGCCACGGCGAAGCCGGTGCTCATCGGCACCGCTGTAGTCGGCGCCACTACCATGATTTTTTCCATCATCATGGCGCTTACCAACGGCCTCACCGCCGACGTCGACAAGCTCTCGCTTCTTCATGCTCCATTCTTTCTCGGCCTGATCACAGGGGGCGCCATGATTTACTGGTTCACCGGCGCATCTACTCAAGCTGTGACCACCGGCGCTTATCGCGCCGTTGAATTCATCAAAGCCAACATCAAGCTCGAAGGCGTGGTGAAAGCTTCGGTCGCCGACAGCAAGAAAGTTGTCGAGATCTGTACCAAGTATGCGCAGAAGGGCATGTTGAACATCTTCATCGCTGTGTTCTTCGCCACCCTCGCTTTTGCCTTCGTTGAACCGTTCTTTTTTGTCGGTTACCTCATCTCCATCGCAATCTTCGGGTTGTACCAGGCAATATTCATGGCCAATGCGGGTGCGGCGTGGGACAACGCGAAGAAAATCGTTGAAGTCGAAATGAAGCAGAAGGGAACTCCGCTGCATGATGCCACGGTTATCGGCGATACGGTGGGGGATCCTTTTAAAGACACATCCTCAGTGGCTCTGAATCCGGTGATCAAATTCACCACGCTGTTCGGACTCTTGGCGGTCGAACTTGCCGTTACTCTGACGCGCGATCAAGGCGCGAACCTGACGAACGGGTTGGCGCTGGTCTTCTTCCTAATCTCGTTTTTCTTCGTATACCATTCGTTCTACGGTATGCGGATTCGAAGCGATAAGGCAGAGTAGGCTTGTGAGCAAATGCAAAAAGCAAAAGCCATCCGGGAAAATCTGGATGGCTTTTTCTGGCATCTGAGCTGCAGCGGCCTTAGTTCGGCCCTTTCATTTTCTCCTTCACGCTGTGCGCCAGTTTTTCGATTTCCTCGGCTTTCTTCAGCACGTCAAGCGATAGCGTGTTTTCGTTCGATTTGTCTACATAATCCTTTAGCTCGCCGGCCAACTTGACCAGTTTATCGGTGTCGCTTTTGAGAGCGGCCTGCCGCTCTTGATTGGCTTTCTTCGCCATATCGTGGGCAATGCGATCCTGATTTTCGTCGCCCTCGGGAGGCGCAACTGTGCCATCGACAGCCCTCGGGGGCGAGTGATGGTCCTGCGCGAGAACGGGGGCCAGCAATAAAAATGGAAAGAGAATCGAAGCCAGAAGTTTCGCTCGCACAGTACCCTCGAGACGGACGCGAACAGTATGCCCGTTCCTAAAGTATCGCCATTTTCAGTGCCGACGGCAACGATGATTTTCCGGAGGCGCGGGAAAAGCGACCGTAAAAGCAGAAACCTCCAGCGTGGGCTGGAGGCTTTCGGACATCGATCAAATCGTTATGCCTGCTTTACAGCGCGCTCATGTTGGACAAGAACTCGCCATTGGCTTTGGTTTTGCTGAGTTTGTCGATCAGCAATTCCATCGCCTCCACGGGAGAAAGCGGATTCAGGACCTTGCGCAGAACCCAGATTCGCGACAGATCCTCGCGCGGAATCAGCAACTCCTCCTTTCGCGTGCCTGAGCGTTGAATGTCGATTGCCGGAAAAACACGCTTATCCACGAGTTTGCGCTCCAGAATAATTTCGGAGTTGCCCGTACCCTTGAATTCTTCAAAAATCACGTCATCCATGCGTGACCCGGTGTCAATGAGCGCAGTCGCGATAATCGTCAGCGATCCGCCCTCTTCAATGTTGCGTGCGGAACCAAAGAACCGCTTGGGGCGCTGCAAGGCATTCGAATCCACGCCGCCCGACAGCACTTTGCCGGAAGGCGGAACAATCGTATTGTAGGCTCGCGCCAAGCGCGTAATCGAATCCAGCAGAATTACCACATCGCGCTTATGTTCCACCAGCCGCTTGGCCTTTTCGATCACCATTTCGGCGACTTGCACGTGGCGCGCCGCGGGTTCGTCAAAGGTCGAGGAGATGACTTCACCCTTCACCGACCGTTGCATATCCGTAACTTCTTCCGGACGTTCATCGATGAGTAGAACCATCAACACTACTTCGGGATGGTTGGTGGTAATGGAATTGGCCACATTCTGCAGCAGCATGGTCTTGCCGGCACGCGGCGGAGAAACGATCAACCCGCGTTGTCCCTTGCCGAGCGGCGTGAGCAAATCCATCACCCGCGCGCTTGCGTTCTCGCGCGTGGTCTCCAGCTTGATGCGTTCCTGCGGATACAGCGGCGTCAAGTTGTCGAACAGAATCTTGTTGCGCGCCTCATCCGGCGACTCGAAGTTCACGGCCTCAATCTTCACCAGCGCGAAGTATTTCTCGCCCTCGTGCGGAGGCCGCACCTGGCCGCTGATGGTGTCGCCAGTTTTCAAGTCAAATTTGCGAATCTGGGAGGGCGACACATAAATATCATCTGGACCCGGCAGGTAGTTGTAGTCCGGGGAGCGCAGAAAGCCGTATCCGTCGGGCAAAATTTCCAGCACGCCTTCGGCGAAAATGTGGCCTTCTTTTTCGCTCTGTGCCTGCAGGATTTTGAAAATGAGATCCTGCTTGCGCAGCCCGCTGGCGCCGGGCAGTTCCAAGGTCCTGGCAATCTTGGTCAGCTCGGTTATGTTCTTTTCTTTGAGTTCAGCAATGGTCATGATTCACCTAAACCCGGTCACTTAAACGTAAGCGTCTCAGCGGTGTCGGGAGATTTTCAAAGGAGGGTATTCAGGGAAGACAAAACACCACAAGGCAGGCGGACTGGGCTGCTTACGCAGCCCGTCGTTGTGCCTCAGCAAAATTTTCCGGCTCCGACAGAATTTCCTGCCGCTCCGCGCCTGCGATCCGATCCAATACACCGTTCATCGTTTCCTGGATTCTGGTGCTGGGCCGATGGAACTTCCGCGTGGCCTTGGAGGCGAGCTGGCAAAGCATATAACGATTCCGTAACGTCTGTAAAGCATCAAACACACGGTCAGAACGCATGTTATTTCTGCTCCTTCCTAATGATTAGGGGCGCACATAATGCGGATTCGCTTCCCCTTTTTCCAACTCGACGGCCTCGAAACCCAAAGCTGTCCTAAGCTACTGATTCTACTGAGGTTTCAAGAGGATTAGCGCAATTCCTACAAAGAATAGATGCGTAACCGGGCTCCGAAGATGCTCATTTTTCCTGAATTGGGCTCACCGCCCGAGGTAATCTCAGAGCAGATGGAGATTCCGGATCGCCAGTGGAACGACATACTCTATATGGAAAGCCCAAAGGGGTCAACACATTTCTTCCGCAATGCGAATGTGGCGGTTACCATAACGGAACGTCGCCCTCCCTGAATTACGGCTCCGTTTTGTGGTTGGTCGCAACGCCTTCTATCCGCAGAGCTTATGTCCGCTCTGTTTGAGATGAGATCCTGCTGCGGCGTTCCAGCCAATTCTTCGTGCCTAACGAGCCCTATCGACAATGATTACTTCACCGTTACCGTAACGTAAGATGTGTGAATCGCCTTATAGCCGTTGTTGGGGTTGACATCCAGAATTGCAAGTTCGTAGGTTCCAGCCGCCGGCAGGGTCACATTTTGATTGATGAACGCGCTGTTCACTCCTAATCCCGTGGCCGATTCCCCTAGCTTTTTGCCGTGGGTATTGTCCCAAACCTCAATATGATCAACCAAGGGCGTGCTGGACCCACTCTGCTCATAAGCGTAGGCATTGATCGGGAGGGTGGTGGTTGGCCAGGTCGAATTGTCAGCCGGTGAATTCACGAATACACCCGTGGCGGAAGAGACGGTAAAGCTCACTTCGCGCTCGTGAATACGCTGACCTGCGCCGCTCACGTCTTGCACGGTCAGAGCGTACTTGCCTGGGGCCAGCGTATACCATTGGTTCAGGGCCGTTCCCTTGGGAGAATCACCAAGCTTGGTGTTGCCATTCCACACTTCAAGGTGATCAATGCCGGAGCTGGATTCCTCCGGTCCGGATTCAACCGCAAAAGCGCTGAGAGGGAACAGTCGCGCCTGGGTCGAGTTGTTGGCTGGAGTGTTGAGGAACACACCGTAGGTGGAAGAGACGCTGTAGTTAACAGTCTCTTGATGCAGGGTCGCGTAACTCGGCCCGTCCCCAATGGCCTTAACGCTGATTTGGTGCGACCCATTTCCGCTCACCGAGAATGCCTGGTCAATGGTTTTGCTGAACACATTCCCCAATTTTGTGGATTTTCCATTGAATTTGTCCCACACTTCCATGTGGTTCACCTGCGCACCCAACTCGGACGCGGCTGCATTCACCAGGGCAGAGGCTCCCTGCACTGAATTGTTCGCGGGTGAGTTAATCACGACGCTCCCTGCGGTCGATGAGAAGAAGTCGGACATATCGGGCACGCTCGCCGACCATCCTGGATGGGTCTCAATTCCGAGCGCGTCCAGCATGGTTCTCAGCGTGTTCTCGTGCTTGTAGGCCACATTCGAAACGTGACCCGGCTTCACGTTCGGACCGATGACTGCGGTTAATATCTGACCTTCATCGTCGTCAGCGCCATTATCGAAAGTCACGATCAGAAGCCCGCTTCCGCCCCGCTGAAAATCAGCGGTCGCGAGCATGGGGGTCAAATTGCTATTCAGGAAGTCGTCCGCCTCGGCCATAGAGTTGCTGAAGCAGTCATCGTGGTTGTCGTAGCATCCATCGGGAACGATGATGGCGAAGCGAGGCAGCGTTCCATTCGCCACATCGATTCCGAATTGCTCGAAGTCCACAATATTTCCCTGTGAACCGAGAGTATTGCCGACCACCTCGCTGTACCAGACCGCGGCATTGTGCCGGGCATAGTAATGGGTGTCTTTCGGCTGATCCGCCGAAGTAAAGTCCGGAACACTCACCGTCCCTCCGGCGTTAAGGTAGTTCTGCACGTAAACCTTCCATGACAGCGGCTGCCCATCCATCAACTGAAAAATGTTGTCGTCGGTGATGGGGTCTTTAGTGACTGTGTTTTCGCAGCTGCTCTGCACGAAGCAGTCATTTCCGTTGCAATAGAAATTGTGGGATCCGGAAGGAAGTTTGCAGGATGGCGCCCCTCCGCACTGGTATTCAGATTCGCAACTTCCGGAAGCCAGATACAAATAATCGAGAAGCGATCCGCTCACGTCTGAGGAGTAGTTATTCGCGTAACCATACTTCTTTGCCTGGGCTGAGAGCCAGCTCATTCCATTGGGAAATGCGCTGCCGAACGAAGTATTCTCGTCGATCACCAGAACTACGTGCTGCGCCAACGGCACCACCTGGGCGGCGGCAATCAGCGATGCACCCGGCATCAACACGAATGTGAGAACAAGAAAAAAAAGAGACGAAGAGACAATGCGGCTCTTGCAGCGCATAAGCGGAGATTCCTTTCCAATTTTGGAAATATGACTTTTCTGGGTGAAATTGCGTGCCAGAGATTTCCGAACGCACTGCTGCTGTCAAGCCAGGCCGTGGGGGCAGTCCGGCTGCCGATCATTCGCAGAAGTTGTCGCTGAGGCTTTCCAGTAAATAATTGGTTTGATAATCCGTGACAAGGTGCTAAAGGTTTTAGTTCCTTTATCTTCCCGTAACGGGATTTTAACCAGACATTAAGAATGCAAAAAATCACGCCCTTCCTGTGGTTCGACAATCAAGCCCAAGAGGCCCTGAATCATTACGTTTCGGTTTTTAAAAATGGAAAGTCTCGTCCGCGCGCGAGTTTAACTGGCGCCGATTCCGTCAAAACCGCCGCTTTTCCCCCCGAGGAACCCTCTAAGAAAAGCCAAGCATAAGGGGTATCCCCGTCTTGTTGGTTTCATTTTTCAAGCAACAGCCGCCTTAGCCCTCGAATCGAATAGCCAGCAACCAGCTTTTGAGGACTCATCAATGACGGCACCTTTTCTCATCGGTCGAATCGTATTCGGCGGTTTCTTCCTCTACAACGGAATGGCTTGCAGCTTAATTGAGACTGAGGGTCATTGAAATGAACGAAGAGATTGTGCAGCAGATACTCGCCGAGTTGCTTTCCGCACTTGAGCCGCTCGAAACTCAAAGCGAGGCCCTGGCGCAATTTCTCAAAGCCAAAGGCATCGCCACCGATGAAGAACTCGCACCGTTTCTCGAGCAGGCGGGAAACCGGAGCAACATCAGATGGCGAGCGGTGCGGGTGCGCACGGCGGCCCTTATTTCCTCTGCGATGAAGCCGGCAGAGCAATCGGTTGAGACCCACGCAGCTGAAAACCCGAACCCGGCAAAAGTATCCACGGCTGAACCGAGGCAAGGAGAAAAGCAAGCCGTGCCACCTCGACAAGGAACGCAGAAGAGAGAACCTGAATCAGTCCCTCAAAATGCGGACAAAGCCGGGGACGAACCTGAGAGGATCAGCGTGGCGAAACCGGAAGCCGACGACAGGGAAGAGAGTAGGGCTACGAAGCCGGACTCGCCAACTGCTAAAGAGGCTCCGAAAGAAGCAGCCTAAACCGGGTAAGATCGCGCGCCGAATTCGCCGGCCGCGCAATGCAGCCTGGCGCGTTGGTTACCGTTCCACGGAAAAGAGAATTTAGCGGCGAAATCTCGGATTTTACCGCACCGCAGGGCTGGTGCTAGACTTCGCGAATGGCTACCAAAAAGAAATCCGCGAAGAAGAAGAAGTCGACCAGGACAAAGAAAAGCGCCGGCCGGAAGACGAAGGCAATGAAGAAACAAGCCAAGAAAAGTAGGGCTGCCAAGAAACCGGCAAGCAAATCCATTCACAGCAAAGCTTTGGCCAGGAAACCTTCAGGAAAGAAATCGTCCGCAGGGAAGACGGCAGTAGTGGATACCAAGAGGGTGTTGAGAAAAGGACCGGGCCGAGTTCGCTCGGCATCCTCGCGTGACTTGCGCGGGCCCGATTCGGCAGGGCAGTCGGGAGATTTACAGGGGCTCTCCAACCGCGAAAGGGCGGATTCGGAGAGCGTTGACGAGTTGATTGAGGAAGGGAACGCTTTTGAGGCCGGCGTGGTAGCCGGCGTTGAAGAAGCCGACGATCGCGAAGGCAGCGAGGTGCACACTCACGAGGTTCCCGAGGACGATGTGCCCGGCGAATACCTGGATGAAGAATAGTGCGAGTGGAACTCGTTTTCAGCTGCGATTGGGCGAGTCGTTGTCGATTCCTTGTGCGGCAGGATGCGAGGCTGCAAAATGCGCTTGCGAAAAGCGCGTGAATGAGCAATGCCCGAACTGCCGGATATCAACGCCTACATCATTGCCCTCGAACCGCGCATAGTCGGGCAGCCGCTAAAGCGGGCGCGACTGGTAAGCGCTTTTCTGCTGCGAACCGCTCAACCGCCCCTGGCAAATGTTGAGGGCCGAGTGGTGCGGGAAGTGCGGCGCATTGGGAAACGCATCGCTATTGGGGTCGAAGACGACCTCTGGCTGGTGCTTCATTTGATGATCGCCGGCCGGCTGCACTGGCGGCCGCCGGATGCCAAGCTGACAGGACGCCAGAATCTGGCAGCCTTCGACTTTCCTGATGGTTCTCTCGTTCTCACCGAAGCTGGATCGAAGCGGCGCGCATCATTGCACGTTGTTTCCGGCGAGGAGAGTTTGCGATCGATGGATGCTGGAGGAGTGGACCTCTTGACCGCCGACCTAAATTCTTTTCGCGAGCGTCTGACATCGGAAAACCATACCCTCAAACGAGCTCTGACCGATCCACGACTGGTGGATGGTGTGGGGAACGCTTATTCGGATGAGATTCTCCATGCGGCGCAACTTTCGCCGATTTCTCATACCCAAAAACTGACGCCCCAGGAATTGGAGCGCTTATTCACGGCAGCGCGCCAAACTCTAGAGCTCTGGATAGACCGCTTGCGCGCCGAGGCCAGAGCTGGCTTCCCCGAAAAGGTCACGGCATTTCGCAAAGGCATGGCGGTGCATGGGCGCTATGGAGAGCCCTGCCCCCGGTGTGGAGATAAAGTGTTGCGTATTCGTTATGCAGATAAAGAGACAAACTACTGCGCGCGCTGCCAGACCGGCGGAAAGGTACTTGCGGATCGGAGCTTGTCGCGATTGCTGGGATCAGACTGGCCACGGACGCTCGATGAATTAGAGGCTCTCAAACGTCGTTAATTCGAGAACGACTGAAGAAGAGTCACGACCCCGTCGGCGAGTTTTTGTAATCCGTATTCTCAGGAGCGAGATGATGTCCGCTATTTCTCTGAAGGTAAATGGCCAGGTTCACTCCGTGGATGTCGACCCGGATACGCCGCTGCTGTATGTGCTCGGCGATGAGCTGGGATTGCGCGGACCTAAGTTCGGTTGCGGCCTGGCGCAGTGCGGAGCTTGCACGGTGCTGGTTCAAGGAAACGTAGTGCGTTCGTGTGTGATGCCAGTCAGCGCTGTGAAACAGCGAGAGGTCACAACCCTTGAGGGCCTGGGCAGTCCGGAAAAACCACACGCCATTCAGCAAGCTTTTATCGATGAGGGCGCAGCCCAGTGCGGGTTTTGCCTTAGCGGCGTAATTCTTACGGCGAAGGTGTTGCTGGATAAGGAACCGAAGGCTTCCGAGCAGCAGGTACGGGAGGGTCTGTCTAGCGTGTTATGCAGATGTTTCACGCACACCCGGATGTTGCGCGCAATCAGGCGTTACCAGGCGAGGCGCGCGTGAACGTAGTCCAAGGAAAAGATTCGCCGGTGAAACGGGAATTATCCCGCCGCGACTTTCTCAAGGCTTCTGGTGCGCTGATTGTAAGTTTCAGCGCGGGGTCGCTGATGGGGCCATTCTCCCAGGCACAGGGCCCGTTTGACACGCATCCATCGCACATCGATCCGGCCAGGCTGGATTCGTGGCTAGCAGTAGGGTCCGATGGCACCGTGACCGCATACACCGGAAAGTGCGATTTTGGTCAGGGCATGTATACCGCGCAAACGCAGCTGGTCGCGGAGGAACTGTGCATTTCCATCGATAAAGTGAAGCTGATTCAGTGCGACACGTCCATGACCCCGGATCAAGGGACGACTTCAGGCAGCCAGTCCACGCCAACCAATTTCAATGCTCGAAATCTGGCGCAGGCGGCCGCAACCGCCCGCGAGGTTTTAATTACGATGGCCGCGAAGAGGTTGGGTGTGCCTGTGGAGCATCTTACGGTTGAAGAGGGAATCATTCGCGCGAAGGACGCCCGCCGCATCACTTATAGCGAACTGATTGGCGGCAAGCATTTCGACGTTACCGTGAGCCCTTCCGCGAAACGCAGGTCGCCGGATCAGTGGAAAGTGCTGGGAAAACCGATTCCCTCGATGGACAGGGCGGCGCTGATGACGGGCACATTCGAATTCGTTCACAACGTGCGGGTGCCGGGAATGGTTCACGGCAGAGTGGTGCGTCCGCCGGAAATCGGAGCAACCGTTGCGAATGTGGACGAAGGATCGCTAGGGCAAATACCGGGGCTCATAAAAGTGGTCGTCCGAAATAATTTTGTCGGCGTAGTTGCAGAGAAGCAATGGCAGGCGGCCCAGGCGGCTACGAATTTGAAGGTGACTTGGAAGCCGGGCACTGGGCTGCCCGCACAAAAAGATTTTTACAATCACATGCGGCAGCAGCCATCGCGCGAGGCAATGCTCGTCGATTCCAAAGATGTGGCCGAAAAGCTGAAAGCGGCGTCGCACGTTTTGAAGGCCACGTATTCGCATCCCTTTCAGGCGCACGGCTCGATCGGTTCATCGTGCGCCGTGGCCGATGTGCGGGCAGATGGCGCGACCGTCTGGTCCGCGACCCAATCGGTGTATCCAACCCAGCATGGCGTGTCTGCGCTTACAGGCTTGCCGCTTGAGAAGGTGCGCGTGATTTTTGTTCGCGGCGCCGGCTGTTACGGAATCAATGCTGCGGATACTGTCTCCTACGATGCGGCGCTGCTCTCACAAGCTGTGCGAAGACCGGTGCGGGTGCAACTCACCCGGCAAGACGAATTTATTTCCGAGAACTACGGCTCGGCATGCGTGATCGAGCAACAGGCTGGAGTTGATGCGAGCGGCGCGATTGTGGCGTGGGATTGTGAGACATGGGCTGCTTCGTTTGGCGGAAGGCCGGGGTACGACACGCCTGGCAACGTGATTACGGGCATGCTCGCGGGCTTTGATCCTGAAGTTGTTATTCCGCGAGCGGCGGTCGAGCCCACCGGGAATTTGCGCAACGGCAGCAATGCCGTGCCTTCCTATGTCGCGGGATGCGTCGGCGGCAATTGCGGTGGAGCGGGTTCGATTCGAAGTGAGCGCGTGCTCACTCATGCAGTGAAGTCCCCATTCTTTACCGGGCCGCTCCGTTCGCCATTGCGTTTGCAAAACACTTTCGCGCACGAGTGCTTTATGGACGAGGTTGGCGCGCATGTGAAGGCGGACCCGGTCAGATATCGGTTGCTGCACCTGAGCGATCCGCGCGTGATTGATGTTGTGAAAGCCGCAGCCAAAGGCGCGAACTGGGAGGTTCGTTCTTCGCCGAAGCCGGGCAATTCTCGCGCCGGTATCGCGGCTGGCCGCGGCATCGCGTGCGTGGCCTATGAGGGCAATAACGGATATGCTGCTCTGGTTGCCGAAGTGGAAGTGGATCAGGCTGCCGCGCTGGTGCGACCGAAGCGATTCGTGATCGCGCACGATTGCGGGCCAATCTCCAATCCTGACGGATTACGCAATCAAATTGAGGGTGGGATACTGCAGGGGATGAGTCGCGCACTCGGGGAAGAAATCACCTGGAATGATCGCAAGGTGACGTCAACGGATTGGGAGAGCTACAACACGCTACCATTGGGAATTGAGCTGCCGCCCATCGACATTATTTTCGTCGACCGGCCGGCTGCCAAAGCGACGGGCGCGGGAGAGACGGCAATTACGCTGGTTGCGGCTGCGATCGGCAATGCCATCTTTGACGCCACCGGCGGACGCATCCGGCAAGTGCCATTTACGCCGGATCGCTTGAAAGCCGCGCTGTCCGCGCGCGGAGTATGAACGGCACGCAACTTCACGGCAAATCAGCGGTTATTACCGGGGCTGCCGGCGGCATTGGGCGCGCGGCTGCCCTGCTTTTCGCGCGCGAGGGCGCAGTCGTGACCACTGTTGATTTGAATCAGGAAGCTGGTCAGAGCGTGGCGGACGAAATCTGCAATGCTGGAGGCCGCGCGATCTTTGAACCAGCCGACGTTACCTGCGCCTCCGATTGCCGGCGCGTGGTGGAACGTACCCTCCGAGAGTTCGGCGCCCTTCGTATCCTTTTCTACAATGCCGGCATCATCCGCCGGGCATCGGTGATTGATACCAGTGAAGAGGACTGGGATCGGGTAATCGCGGTGAATGTTAAATCTATCTTCCTAATGTGCTGCGAGGTCATTCCAATCATGGCTTCCGCGCACGGCGGTTCGATCATCAACACCGCTTCGGGATGGGGTTTGGCGGGTGGAGGGCGGGCTGCCGCTTACTGCGCGTCAAAAGGCGCAGTCGTGTTAATGACCAAAGCCATGGCCATTGATCATGGACGACAGAACATTCGCGTAAACTGCATCTGCCCCGGCGACACTGATACGGCGATGCTGCGTCGCGAGGCTCGGCAATTGGGCGAGCCTGAAGATAAGTTTCTCTCCGAATCGGCCAACCGTCCTCTGGGGCGTGTCGGCAGGCCTGAAGAAATCGCGCAAGCCGCGCTTTATCTTGCCAGCGACGCTGCGTCGTTTATTACGGGGACGGCGGTGGTGGTGGATGGCGGTGGGCTCGCCGCGTCGGGATGACTCATGCGCTTGCAAAATAAAGTTGCTCTGATCACCGGCGGCACGTCGGGTATTGGTGAAGCTACGGCCATTCTCTTTGCGAAAGAGGGCGCAAAGGTAACGATTACGGGCCGCAACGCAGACCGCGGGCGTGCCGTTGCCGACAGAATCGTGAAGAACGGCGGCAGAGCGATCTTCATTTCCGCCGACGTGCGTAATGCGGCGGAGTGCGACCGCGCGGTCCGGAAGACGCTTGCTAGCTTCGGTGAACTCGACATATTGTTCAATAACGCCGGAGTGTTCTCTCCACACACTGCCGTCGATTGCACGGAGGAAGAATGGGACCTGCAGATGGATGTGAATCTGAAGGGAACCTTTCTGATGTCAAAGGCTGCATTGCTGCACATGATCGAGCAGCGCCGAGGAGTAATCATCAATAACAGTTCCGGATGGGGCATTGCCGGCGGAGACGCGGCGGTTGCTTACTGTGCATCGAAGGGTGGCGTCGTGCTTTTGACCAAGGCGATGGCAATTGATCATGGGCGGCAGGGTATTCGAGTAAATTGCATCTGCCCCGGTGACGTCGACACGCCCATGCTTCCTGAAGATGCTCGGATGCGCGGATTGAAGTGGGAGGATTATCTCGAGGGATGCGCCAAGCGGCCGCTCGGCCGGATCGGCACGACGGACGAGATCGCGCAAGCGGCATTGTTTCTAGCCTCAGATGACTCTTCTTTCATGACGGGCGCTGCGCTGATCGTGGATGGCGGAGGCCTGGCAGACTGAAAGCGGCGCGTCCTCGAGGCGAAACCGACAGCAGTTCAATCAACATGACCCAAATCAGCAACACGAAAAATCGCGAATACTCGAAACAGTGGTTTGCACGTGCGCAGAAATCACTGGTCGAAGGAGTGAACTCGCCTTCGCGGGGCGCCACCGTGTACGCTCCTGGCCCGATTGTGCTGGAACGGGGGCATGGAGCGCGGGTATGGGATGTGGACGGGAACGAATACATTGACTTCATGATGTCGTTCGGAGCACTCATCCAGGGGCACGCTCATCCAGTTCTGGTTAAGACAGTTTCTGAAGCGATGGCGGAAGGCTCGCACTTCGCCGCGGCAACGCCGGCGGAGGTGGAAGCTGCGGAACGCTTTTGCCGCATGGTTCCATCCGCCGAGGTCGTGCGCTTCACCAATACCGGCAGTGAAGCGACCATGCTGGCGTTGCGCCTGGCCCGCGCCCATACCGGCCGCCGCAGGTTCCTGAAGTTCGAAGGGCACTATCACGGTTGGTACGATCCATATCTGCTCAACGCGCACAGCCATCCGCCGGAACAGTTAGGTTCGATGGAGAACCCGACGCGCATTCCAGATTCCGAAGGCATTCCCCCTTCAACGTTTGATGACGTGGTGCTGGCCCCATGGAACGACATCGCAGCTCTGGAGGCAGTGTTGCAGCGGCACGGAAATGAACTCGCCGCGGTGATCACCGAGCCGATCATGGCAAATATGGGTTGTATTCTTCCGCGCGATGGATACCTGGAGCGAGTGTGCGAGCTGACGCAGGCTTGTGGGGCGTTACTGATACTGGATGAAGTGGTGACCGGCTTTCGCTACGGTGCGGGCGGTTGCCAGCAATATTACGGAATCAAACCCGATCTCAGCACATTTGGCAAGGCTCTGGGCGCGGGATTTCCGGTGGGAGCTATCGCCGGACCACGTTCGATTCTCGATCGATTGCGCTGGAGCGAACACATGGTTCTGCATTACGGCACTTTTAACGGCCATCGCCTCACCATGAAAGTAATTGCAGCGAATTTGGATCTCTTGTCGGCGGAAGACGGTTATCGAAAGCTTCACGCGATTGGCAACTTCGCCATTGCGGGACTTCGGGAAGTATTTCGCCGACGGGGGGTGAATGCGGTCGTGCAAGGCTTTGGGCCCATGTTCCAGATCTATTTCACCGAGCGCAATGCCATTCACGATTACCGGGATTACTGCAAGTATGTCGACACCAGGCTCTACTCTCGCTTTGTGCACCGGTTGCTCGAACGTGGAATTTATATGACGCCCTCCAATGGCCTGCACTGGATTATTTCCACTGCGCACACCGAAGCCGATGTCCAAACTCTAGTGGAAGCCGCCGATGAGGCTTGCTCGGAGCTCTCGTGAAGGCCACCGTCTTTCTGGGCGGAGGTCGGATTACCAGCGCGCTGGTGGCGGGATTGCGGCTTGCGGAATACGATCAACCCATCGTGGTACACGACCGTCACCCAAAGAAATTGCGACAACTCAAGCGGCAGCACGGGGTAACCGTGGAAGCGGATCTGCGCCGCGCGGTCGATGCGGCCCATCTATTGATCATCGCGACGCGGCCGGATTCGGTGCGGAAGCTGCTGAAAGAGATTCGAGGGGAGCACATCCACCGACGGCTAATGGCGGTGAGCCTCGCTGCAGGAATTCCTCTCTCTGCCTTGAGGGCACTGCTGGGATTGCCCGTGCGCTGGATGCGGGCCATGCCGAGCCCCGTTTCCCGTAGCGGCCAAGGACTGACCGCGCTGACTTCTGCCCCGGGTATTTCTGCAGCGGAGCGAAGGGAAGTGAGGGATTTGTTCGCCATGGTCGGCGCCGTGGTGGAAATTCCCGAAAAGCAATTCGATGCCTTTACCGTGACCTATTCGAGCAGTCACGGGTATCATGCGCTGGCCGCACTCGTGGCTGCCGCCGAAGGTGTGGGTCTCAATCGCAGGACTGCGCAGCTCGCGGCCGCGCACGCCTTCGCGGATGGCATTGTCGCATGGCGCGCCGGCAGGTTGCCTCTAAGAACATTGTCTGAGGAGGCGGCAACTCCCGGCGGTATTGCGGCGGCAGTAATGAAGTCTATGGACAACGCGGGATATCAAAGAATAATTGCTCATGGCCTGGTTGCTGGAGTGAAGCGGGCGCAGAAGAACTCCAAGAAACTGTGAAGCCGCGTTACCGGACAGAGCTCTTGTCGGGCCGAATCAGCAGCGCAAGCCTCGGAAAAAGAAAATGGTCGGCGGCATCGTCGATCACATTCACCTGGCAAGTGTAAAAGCCTGGCTTCAAAGCACTGAGTGGCAGATCCAGTTGGAAGATTCCGGCCTTGCGGTCGCGGGCGTTCAACTCCGTCAGTTCGACCTGCGAACTCTCGAAAACCTTTGTTTTTCCCAGGAAGAAAGCTACGCTGGTGAGCAGATGGATGCCGGCCTTGCCCGATCGTGCATCCGAAAGTTGCGCCCCGCTGGACCGGCCGGGCTCGTAAACCTCGTAGTAGAGACGCAGGTGCTGGGCGGGAGAAAAAACGTGAGTGACGTTCGGAATAATTTCCGTACCGTCTCGAATCAGAGGGTTGGAGGCCGAATTCTTTTTGGGAGCGGGTTGCAGTTGACTGGCCAGCACAACTGAACTCATCTTCAGCGGCTGCGATTTGAGGTCGGGGATCTCCAGGTCGGTTTCGAACGAGCCCATGCGGCCCGTCTGATTTTCGCGGACGACAAACTTCAGGTGATATTTGCCGGGGGGCAAACTGACGCCGGTGTCATACTGCACATTCTTTTTCTGAACCTCTGAGGAAGCATTTACCGCGAGCTTGACTGTATCGCGAATTCTGGTGACCGGGCGGTGCTCGCTGTCGAGAACAGTTCCGATAACATCCAGAGTGGCCTTGTCACGATCACTGTTGCGAGTGAAAGGGATCTGTGAGCCCGGCACCGCCAGCGAAATCGGAATGAAGAACTTATTCGGCTCCATGCGGAAATAGGCGGCGCTCAAGTACAGGGGAAGATCTGTAATAGGCAACTCAGAGGCCAGCTCCTCCTGCAGTTGCAACTCCTTATCTTCTTTTGTGGAATGCTGGTAATCCGCAGGCGCGTAATAACCGCGGCGGTAATCGATTTTTACGCCGGGAATGTTGACCTTTACGGAGATTCGGCGGTAGCGGCCGTCTCTGGCTGAATTGCTGCTGCGATAGCCCAGAAGATAATAGATCGACGTATCTTGCTGAACTCCTTTAAAGACCTGAGTGAAATCATTCGAATCGAGGAAGGCGCGTCCGCCGGTGTCGCTGGCCAGGGTCACCAGCGTTTCTTGCGTAGTGAAATTGGAATTGAGCGCATTGATCATGGACTGTCCAGAGTACACGGAGGTGCCGCGCAAACTTGCGTTCTGCGCCTCTCCGCCGGCCACGATTGCCTGCAGGCCGCGGAGATCCATGGTGTAGATGGCCAAATTGGAGCGCACGGCGGCGTTGGTAGCGGCCCGCAGCTCCGATTGGTTTTCAATGCCGGTGCGGTTCATTCCGCTGGAGAAGTAAATCAGGGATTTTTTCTGCTGCAGATGGGAGAGTTTTTCCGCCACTGAACGCAGCGCCTCCAAACGCCGGTCGGTGTTGAAGATGTTGTATTCCGTATCATCCGCGGTGAAGGGCTGCCCGGTATCCGGCGTGCCTTCGGTCGTGCCTGTTGTGCCTTCCTCGTAGCCCTGGCCGCCGCCCTCGCCGAAAGCCTGAAGTTGCTTCTTGAGTAAGTCTCGGTCGGAAGTGAAGTCCTGGTTGACCAACAACGAACTGCCCAAGGAAACGATTGAGACCAGGTCTGCGGGAGCCATCTGGGTGTCGACGTAGTGTTGGGCGGATGTGATCGCGCGATCAATCTCATCCGGTTCCATGGCTGAGAGATCGAAGAACAAAATGATAAGCCGGCGATTCTTGAACTGATCCGCCAGGTTCGCAGCCAAATTCGCCACGGCGGCCGGGGTTGCGGGCTGAGACGGCGCGCTGGGCAGCGGCTTCGCCTGGGCCACATCCTGAGATGCGATAGCGTCAATATTTTCCACATCGAAGGAAGTAACTTTCTGCGGCTTGTTGTCCTCGAGAATCGTGAAGTTCTCGGGCTTAAGGTTGCGAACAAAATTTCCACTCTTATCTCTAACGGTTACGTTGACCAATACCAGATCGCTTTGGACGCGAAAGGTGTATTCCGCTTGCTCCTGCGAAGGGAGGGATGAAGACAACAGGACGAACCCCAGCAGCACTATAAGAATTCTGCGCGCCGGCCGACTCGGAATGGAGGAAGTCATCTGTAATGTCCTCAAAAGCGAAACCGCGCGGTCATCGTGATCTGCCGCATGGCGCCCACCGCAATGACCCGGCCGAACGTGGGCGAAGTAACCATGGTGTCGATTGACGAATAATTCGGCAGGTTGAATACGTTGGTGGCTTGCGCGCGTAACTCGAGAAGGCGCGACTCTCTCAAGGGAACGACCTTGGTGAGCGCCATGTCAAAGCTCTTGCTTCCGGGCCCGATAATGCTGTTGCGGCGGGCGTCGCCATATTGTCCCGTCGGAGGCGCGACAAATGCCGCCGTATTGAACCACCTTTCAATGGAGCGGTTGGAAATGGCAACGGATTGCCCCGCAACCAGATCAGGCCGAAGCGTACCATTGGTGCCCCGATTCACCTCCGCAGAGTCGCCCAGCAGGCGGGGCGTGAATGGAAGTCCGGAGGCGATAGACCAATCTCCGCTCCATTGCCAGTCGCCAAGAATCGCGCGCAGCGGGGTATTCCCTGTGAGCCACTGCTTGTCGTGTCCGAATGGCAGCTCGAATAAATAATCTGCGGTGAATTTGTGTGTCTGATTGAAGCTCGAAAGTCCACGTTCCGCCGACAGGTCAAACGCATTCTGCGCAACATTCGACGTTCCGGTGCCGGAAGAAGAAGCACCGCCCCCACCACCACCGCCGCCACTGGCGCCCGTGCCCCCGGCGCCCAGGCCGCGGGCGCTGGCGGCCGAGGTCGCTCCCGCGCCAATGGAAGACGCATCATCGATTGACTTCGAAAAGGTGTATATGCCGCCGACGGAGAAGCCTTTCGACAGCCGTTTGCGAAAGCGCACCGACCCCGCATTGGCTTCGGAGTCGCCAACCGAATTCTCGAAGGTGAAGGCATCAACGTTTGGAATCCGAATGCTGGTGATGGTTCGATTGGGAGCTTCGAGAATATCGAGGTCGGTGCCTTTGGTCCCCGTGTAGTCGAGGTTGAGCAACAGAGTTGGACGAATCTGCTGCTGAATATCCAGATTGCGAATCTGCACGTAGCCCAGCCGGTAATTGGGATTGACCGCGTAATTGTTAGTGATGCCGTTCGGCGAGGCGGGCGGAAATCCGCTCTGCAGTGTGAGATTTCCCGGGCCGGTTTGAATGTTCGTCTCCGCCGTAGAAAATGGAGGCTGGAAGGCCAACTGCTGCACGATCCCTTGATAGGCTCCGGTGTTGTAGTTGATGCCATATCCACCGCGCACCACCGTTTTGGAAAACGGCTTCCAGGCGAAACCGATTCGGGGCGCAAAATTATTGCGGTCAGGCCGGACCAGGCTGCCGGGCAAAGAGCCACTGTAGGGACCGGTTTGTCCCGGCAAGACCAGAGCCACGGACGCCGGATTTAGAGCGGTGTCGCAGCTTACGCTGCACTGCAGTACCGCGGGCGCGAGATCCAGATTCGCCAGTCGATTATTTTCTTCGGTCAGCGGCGAAATATATTCGTAACGGACGCCCACATTCAGCGTCACATTGGCGCGCATTTTCCATTCGTCTTGCGCGTAGAGGTCCCAGTAATCGCCGCGAAAGTGATAGTTATTCTGGCCAAATTGAACTGAAGTTTGCTGGGGCAATCCCAGCAGGAAATCGGCAAAGTCGTATCCGGTTCCGGGCGCCTGGGTGGGAGCCTGGCCAGGTGGACCAGGTACCAGGGCGGAGGTGTTGTAGCCGGTGAAGATGAACGAACCGCGCGCGTTGCTATCGGTTTCCGTGTTCAGCTGGATGCGTCTGAAATCGCCGCCCCAACGCCAGGAGTGTTTGCCATGGCTCCAAACCACACTGTCTGAAAATGTATAAGTCTGATTTCGCAGGAGCTGCGGATTGGTATCCTGCAGGCTGTTGAAGTCGGTGAATGAAAGACTGGGCAAGCCCCAGTCAAACGGGTTCTGGGAAACTCCATTGATTCCCAACCCAGCGGTAATGTCGTTGTTAAAGGCGTAGATATTCTGCGTGCTCGTCCGGCTACGATTGAAGTCAAAGCGGAGACTGTTGGTGAGCTTGCCGAAGCTTCGCACGTAGGCGATGGGAACATCAAAGCTGCGAACGCCTGTATTGCCGCCGACGCTCGGAAACGGATTGATGATGTTTGAACTGGATTCGTGATAGTGGAAACCAAAGGTCAGATTATTGCGCGGAGCGCCGCGTCCGCGGCGACGTCCACCAACCGGAATGGGGCCAAATGTGTGGTTGACGCGCACATTCAGGTCGTCGCTGTCGTTGTTCGCCGCACTCACGAAGTGAAAATTCTGATAGTCCCCAGGCAGATTCGGCAGCGGGATGTATGCCAGCAAACCCGCCGCAACCGGATTAATCTGCGAGATTGTGTTACTCGGAAAAGGAGTGTTGGTCTTCGGGTTGTAGATTTCCACCAGGTGTTGCGCATCAGCGCCCGACGTATACGTTGTCTGTGAAAAATTTCCCTGGCGCTCGAGCAGAGTAGGAACCGTCGAGAACTGGTCGAAGGGATTCTCCCCACGCTTGCCGTTGTAATTGATAAAGAAAAAAGTGCCGGCGCCGCCGTGGAAAAGTTTGGGAATGTTTAGCGGCCCACCGATAGAACCACCGAAGTTGTTCTGCAAGTAGCCTGGTTTGGTGACCGGTTCGCCAGTCAATGAATAGGGCGCGGCATTGAGGGCAGAATCGCCCACTCCATAGTAAATCGACCCGTGAGGATGGTTGATGTCAAAGCCTCGCCGTCCGATGACCATGCCGCCTCCGCGGCCACCGCCTCCGCCAAACCCACCGCCTCCGCCGAATCCGCCGGGCGTTCCGAAGCCGCCGCCCTGCTGGCGAGCGTCGTTGATCCGCTGCTCGAGTTCAGTCCCACTCATCGCGTTAAGCGGGTTGGACGTGTTGCCGGAAACAGCGATCGACTCAGTTGCGCTGTTCGGATCAATCCCCGGGATGGGCATACCCGAAGGCACCACATCGCCGATCGGATTACCACCGCCTTCCTGACCGCCCATATTCTGCAGTGCTGAAAGGTTCTGAAATCCGCGTTGGGCTGTGGCAGTTGCGGCCGGGCGTCGAGGCTGAGATGTTGCCTGTGGCGCGCGTGACAGAAGCGTCAACTCAAAATTCGCTTGGCCGCTCGGGTGCGAGGAATCTATTACGATCTGCTCGACGCTGCTGGCAAAGGCAATCATCTGCACCCGAACGGTATAAGTTCCATACGATGGCACCGACACCGAGTAGCTGCCATCGACATCGCTCCAGGTGGAGATTTTTCCCGCGGAGGATGCAGGTGAGATGGAAATCGCTGCTCCTGGAATCGGCATGTTACCGGACTTCACCACGCCGTGAATGGTCCCAGCACGTTTTTCAACTGCCGGAGTCTGAGAGTAAGCGTGATCGATCAACGGAAGCAGGCACAGCAGCAGTAGCCGAAAAACCACGCTACGGGTTGCTGCGATCGGCCATTCGTCTCTCACCTGGCGCTGACCTCTCCTGGATTCTGGTAACTCTGCAACGGGTGCCTGTGATGGGATGATAGCCCGATCGTCTCGAAACAACTGTAAAATTTTATCTATTCATCGAGATGTGGGAATGCGGAAGCTCGGTGGAAGGCGACTGTTCGTGGCAGGTTCTTTGGGCGGGATTTCGTGCGGAAGGGTTTCCCTCTACTCAATCGCTTTGCTGGCGGACTGAGTAAAGATTCGTAAAAGTAACGGCCTTTTCACAACTTCGAGCTCATAATCTGGTTACTACGGATAGATCGAATCGAAGGTTTACAGGAGGAAACACCATGTTGAAACAGAGTTTGCTTGCGTTGCTGCTGGCCGGGCTGGTCTACACGATTACGCCCGC
The DNA here is from genome assembly GCA_963756015.1 of uncultured Acidobacteriota bacterium. GTDB lineage: Bacteria > Acidobacteriota > Terriglobia > Terriglobales > Acidobacteriaceae > Sulfotelmatobacter. The sequence continues at coordinate 1,717,708 of CAVWMB010000006.1, read as the reverse complement.
TGCGGTGGCGCAAGACAATAGCAACGATCAGCAGTCTGCTCCGGCAACTGCGCCCGAGGGGCACGGGCATCGCCATTTTGACCCCACCCGGCGGACCGCAATGCTGACCAAGCAACTGAACCTAACTGCGGACCAGCAGCCCAAGGTGCTGGACATTCTAAAATCCGAGCAATCGCAGATGGAAAGTTTGCGATCGGATTCGTCCGTTTCGCAAGCGGATCGTCATTCCAAAATGATGGACATCCACAAAGCATCCGACGATCAGATCCGCACACTCCTCGATGCTGATCAGCAAAAGAAGTGGGACGCGATGCAGAGCCGGCACGAAAAATGGCAAGGACATCATCAGGATGGACAGGTCCCGCCCACGCCGCCAAGCTCCTAAGCAAATTGCGCTCGACCACGCCGCTTCGTTCGCGTGATCACTGACGACTAATAGAAAATGGCTCCGCACCTAATATTGAAGTGCGGAGCCATAATTTTCATCGGCTGGAGTTCCAGCACAGCGCTTTCGTCTCTCCGAGCGCTTCTGTTTTCTGGAAGTTTATCGACTTTACGGGATTACCGCCTTCACCGCCGCGGAGTAGGAGCTTTCCTTTCCACTGGAATTGACTGATGTGGCCGCATAATAATATGTGGCCCCGGAAACGACTGTGGTATCGGTGTAAGTAGTATTGGAATCTAACGAGGTGTTGATCTTGGAATAGACGCCCGAGACAGTTCCGCGGTACACGTTGTAGCCGACGACTGAGCTGCTGGGACTCCACGAAAGACTCACACTGTGGGACGCGACCACAACCCCGGTGCCAGAAAGAGATTCACTGCTCTGGGTCTGGGTTGCGTTACTCGCAAAAGTAACTGTGCCGGAGGAGGCCCCGCTCTTGCTCGGGGAGAATACGAAGTCGAAGGCAACGCTCTTTCCAGCGGCAATCGTCAATGGAAACAACGCCCCTGAGATGGAAAACTGCGAGTTGTTGCTCTGGGCAGAAGAAATGGTGACGCTTCCACCGGTAGCGGTGAACGAGGCCGGTTGCGTCGTCGTAGTACCGACATCGACGCTGCCAAAATTCAAAGAGCCAGGACTGAGGGTCAGTTGTCCGGTCGTCGTGGTGGTCGTGCCGGTTCCGGTTAAAGGAATATTCAGGTTCGGACCGGAAACCGCGACGCTGCCGTTAACCAGGCCGCCAGTCTTTGGAGCAAAATAAACTTTCAGGGTCACACTTTGCCCGGCGGTCAGCGACATGGGCAAGGCGGGACCGGTGACTGTAAATCCTGTTCCCGCAGCCTGGAACGCCGTAAGTGTGTCATTGGAGGAACCGCTGTTGGTGAGCGTCACGGAAAGTGATTCGGTGCTGCCTACGGCCACTTGTCCGAAAGCAAGACTCGAAGGAGCGGCGGTGAGTGCCTCGCTACTCTGTACGCCAGTGCCTACGATGCCGAGGACGAGGTTGCGGTCCGACGCGTTACTGGTAAAGGTTACGGTTCCGTCGGTTCTCGCGATCTCCGTTGGAGCGAAAGTGATTTTCACGCTGACGCTTTGGCGTGCTCCCAGGGTCAGAGGCAGGCTCAAGCCAGACACCTTGAATTCGGCGCCGCTCACGCTAATTGCTGAAATCTTCGCACTGGTTCTTCCAGTATTGGTCAAACTCAGGACTTTGGATTCCGATTGGCCGACCATCACGGTCCCAAACCAGAGGCGGTTCGGCGAACAGACTAACTGTTGTGCGGACGCCTGGGCGCCGAGCGCCAGCAAGGCGCTAAAAGCAACAATCCTGGAAATGGAGACGACACGAATGGAGAGACGGTTACTGCTGGACTGGGGGAGTCGCATACAAAGAGTGTGGGACCACTCTGCGTGCGCGCAAAGATTCCGATGGTTCACGTCCCCGTGGGACCAGAAGTACATTGGCAGCAGAAGTCGGTGTACCGCCGAATTATTCGTACTGCTGGCCGCAGCGAATTCACTGAAAACACAGGGCTTGCCGGCTGAGGGTATGTTTCCCCTGCCGCCCTAATGTCACGCGATACTCACTTGTTCATGGTCGAAGGGTTGAATCCGTTTCAGGTATTCACGCTCCTTTCAATTTGTAATCGATTGAATGGCCACAATTTGCCGCCCGTTCACGGAACCAAAACCGTGGTTGGAGTGGAGTAGGCGCTTTCTTTTCCGCTGGAATTGACTGCCGTAGCCGCGTAGTAATACGTCGTCCCAGAAACCACTGTGCTATCGGTGTAAGTCGTATTCGCATCTACGGAACTGCTGATCTTGGAATAAACCCCCACCACGGTCCCGCGATAAACGTTGTAACCGGCAACCGGTGGGGTGCTTGGGCTCCACGTAAGAGTGACGCTGTGCTGCACCACAACCCCGGTGCCGGTTAGAGACTCGCTTGGCGAGTTAGAAGCGTTGCTGGCAAAACTAAGCGCGCCAGAGAGAGCGCCGCTGCTGGTTGGAGAAAAGACGACGTCAAACGCTGCGCTTGTGCCTGCAGCAACCGTTAGCGGAAACGACGCGCAATTGAATACTGTGAGTTGCTGCTGCTCGCCGACGAAATAGTGACACTTCCGCCGGTCGCGGTGATCGAGGATGGTTGCGTCGTCGCGCTGCCAACGTCCACGTTGCCAAAACTCAATGCGGTCGGAGTGATGCTGAGTTGCCCGACCGCTTTCGTTGTGGTGCCGGTTCCGCTTAAAGGTATATTCAGGTTGGGTCCGGAGATGAAGACGGCGCCATCAACCACACCCGCAGCCGTCGGAATAAAATTGACCTTCAGCGTAATAGTTTGCCCGGCATAGAGCACTGCGGGCATGGCGGGGCCGCTGACCGTGAAGCCGCTCCCGCTGGTCTGGAACGCTGTGAGCGTGTCCGAGGAAGAACGGGCATTGGTGAGCACGACCGAGAGCGACTCGGTGCTGCCTACAGCGACTTGTCCGAACGAGAGACTCGCGGGCGCGGCACTCAGAGACTCGCTCTTTACGCCGTTGCCTGAGATATCTAACTGAAGGCTTGGGCTCGATGAGCTCGAGAAGGTTATGACTGCTTGTGTCCGTCCGGTTGCAGTCGGAGCAAAAGTCACACCGACGTTGACACTCTCTCCTGGACTCAACGCTAAGGGCAGAGTCACGCCTGAGATCGAGAACTCTGAACCGGTCACACTGATCGACGAAACCGTCATACCCGAGGCGCCGGTATTGCTCAGAGAGACGAGTTGAACTTCCGACTGGCCGATTGTAACCATGCCGAATTTAAGACTGGCGGGCGAACAACTCAACTGCTGCGCCGGAGCTTGTGCGCTGAATGTCAGCACCGCGATGCACGCCATAAAAGTGGTGACGGAGACGATACGAAAAGAGAGGTTTCTACTGCACGAGTGGGGGAGTCGCATGCAGAGAGTGTGAAGTTTAATTTCAACTGAGAGAAGATAGCCGTGGTTCCATGCGCGCAGGGCTACCAGTACGTGTTGCCTGAAGCTTTAAGTGCTTTCCAATGAGAATGGATGAAGATAAGTGAGTGGAAAAACGACAAAGCTTCGACGGGATACGATGCGAACGTTGCAGAAAAGATAAAACTAGGGAATCTGAACTTGGGAAGCTATGTTTGAATAACTGCTCTCTTCGTTGCTCGAGCTCACAGCGGTTGCGGCGTAACAGTAGGAGGTGCCGCTTTCGACAGCGGCGTCAGAGTAGGTGGTACTCGTATTCAACACGGAGTTGATTTTGGAAAAAGTACCGCACGAACTCGAATAAACTGCTCGATAGATGTTATAGCCGGTGACGTTTGAAGAGGAACTTGGGTTCCACGTCAGGTTTACCGTGTGTGTCGAAGCTGCAGTGCCAGTGCCCGTCACGGCTGCAGTGGTGGTAGAAGGCTGTGCATCGCTGGTGAAGGTGAGGGTCGCAGTTGCAGCTCCCACGGCTTGAGGACCGAAAGTAACCGTGAACGGAACACTCTGCCCTGCCTGGACGGTTACCGGAAACGATAGGCCACCCACGGTGAATGATGAGTTATTAATGCTGGCGGCGCTTATCGTAACACTGGCGCTGCCGGCCGTCAGATTTCCCGATACCGCTCCGCTACTTCCTGCCACGACGTTACCGATGCTCAGAGTAGTAGGAGAAACGCTCAACTGGCTATTCGAAGAAGGGTCAGACGAGTTAGCGGGGTTAGCCGTGCTCACGCCAGCGCAACCGGACAGCAGAATGAAACATGCAAGAAGGAGCGTCGCGCCCGCTACTTTTTTCAGATGCTTCATTGAGATGTCGTTCTCCGTAAGATCCTGCATAATTTGCCATAAACCGCATCTCCGCGTCCAACTTGGCAAGGACGGGACTACGGCCTATCACTCGGTACCATTGTGATCGTGTACCTCTCGTAAGGGTAGATATCTTAGGTACAGGGCGCACGTTCGGCGCCAGAGGGTACGAACGTACCCGCCAGAGAACGGCTGCGTTGCGGCAGTAGCACGCGGAGTGAGGGAATCACAAATTAGCCCCGTAGGCATGTCCGCTTGGGAGAGTACAACTCCGACCCCTGGCGCGAAGAAATATAGTGATACTTCAGTTCACCAAAAGGACATGTACGTTCGAGCGATGGTCCGAGGTCATCTCGCTGGAGAATCCGATGCCTAAGCGGCCGTTCGGAGAGTCATGGACGAGGTCACAATTCTCGACTTGCACCGGAATTGTATGGTGAACATCTGGCGACCGGTTTTAATTTTACGGGAGCGGCTCAGGCAACCGTCTCGTAGTATGAAGGTGTTTGGGCAACCAGACCTGGCTCGACACGCTGCCATTGGTTCAGCCGTTCACGCACCTTGCGTTCGGCTTCGGTCACTTGTGCCGGGGTCATTGACTTCTTCACGGTGTTCCGGGCGCGGTTCAGTTGATCGAGCACAACGGAAAACCAGAGGTAAGCTCGGATGAAGTCCTTCTCTCCTGCTTGTTCTGAGCAAGAAATGCGCGCCAACATCAACTGAGCGGCGAGGACACCATATTCTGCGGCTTTCTCGCACAATGCCACGGTCGCTGGATCGCAATCAGCGGCGGGATCCTTTAACAGATCCTGAACGAGCGAAGGCTCCGCAGGCCCCAAATTGAGGGTCATCGACAACAGTTCGATCCGATTGGAAACGCCCAGCTTATCGAAAATGTGAAACAGATGGTTCTTAACCGTGTGCTGGCTCAAGCCAAGACGTTCGGCGATTTCCCGGTTGGTCAGGCCTTCGGCAAGGCAGCGCACCACATCCGCCTCGCGCTTGGAAAGCCGATTCATGCCCTTTCCGCCGCCGGCTCGAATCATAGGGGCCGAGGCCAGCGCATCCAGCACCAGCGTCATTTGCTCATTGGTTGCCCATACCTGTCCTGCGTGTATCTTCCGGATACATTGGCAGAGCATGTCGGACGATTCTCGATGATCGAAGACTCCCCGGGCTCCGGCTCGGAATGCTTCGAGAACAGACTCAGGCTTAGAAGAATCCAGTAGAATCACGGCACGCGTGTGGGGATAGGTTTTTCTGATTTCGTGCAATATCCCGAAGGCGCGCTGCGCGTCTCCGTCGCCGAACGCGCTTAGAACAAATACGTCGATGTTCTTGGCGATCGAGGCGGCCATCAAACTCATGGCGTCCAAATCCGAACTGAGGACCCGCAGGTCAGGGTTGTGGCTGAGAACTCCCACTAACAACTGCGTATGAAAGCGTGAATTGTCGGCAACGAGTACTTGAATCTGGCAACTTAGCTGGCTGCGGTCCTGCTCCACTGATACCTCCTGCGAAATTGTTTGTACCTGGAGACCATGGGTGCGATTCTTGAATCGGAGTTGCCCCGCCTGGTCGCGAATCTCGCTGCGAATCGGCGGAGAGCGAGATCACATTCATTCCAGCTAGTAAGGATTTTCCTGAGGATAGCGACGGCCGGAGTTCGTGTAAATGGCTCGTCTGTGCCAACGCCGGCGCTATTGAGCCAGATTCTATTGGGCTTGACTAAGGCGGCGAGTCTAGTGTTTTTGTGAAACAACGGGAACCGTTTCAGTTTTGCCGCTCTTCAAACTGCGATAGGCCGCGTCCAAAATCTCCTGATTCTGCCAGCCTTCCTCGCCGGGAACGGGAAACTCGCCTTTGCCTTCTATCGCCGCAGAAAACATGTCTACCTGGCTCGCGTAGGCGTCGCGATTCGACACCGATTCTCTTTCGATCACACTTCCACCCCGACTTAACTCCAGCTCAATCGGATGCTCGACATTCAATGCGTTGGCAGCGAAGAGACTGCCGGTTTCACCGACAATTTCGAGTGGTGTGCGATATTCCGCCCGGTTCGAAACCAGCACCGATGCGAGAGTTCCTGCGGAAAATTCCAACGAAAGAACCGCTGCGGCTTCCACGTCTCCGGAATCCTGGTCCGACATTCCGGTTGCGGTTACTTTCTTGACTTCATCATTGAGGATGTAACGCAGGGTATCGATACAGTGCACGCCGACGTCGGCGATGGGGCCGCCTCCAGCGATTTGGGCATTGGTTAGCCATGTGCGCGCGTGACTTCTAGCCATAAAAGAAAATTCCGACCGTGCGAATACCAGCTTGCCTACCTGACCCGCGGCAACGCGTTCACGCAGGCTGGCGGTGCTGCGTTCGAAGCGGAACACCTGGGCCACACCCAGCGCCACGTTGGCCTGGCGAGCCGCTTCCACCATTTGGCGGCACTCGTCCGCGAGCATGCCCATTGGTTTTTCGCACAGCACCGGCTTTCGGCTATCGATTGCCAGCAAGACGTCATGCAGGTGAGAGGAGTTGGGCGTGGCCACGAAAATGGCATCAACCTCAGGAGACCGGCAAAGGTCTGTGGCCGAATCAAAAGCATAAGGAATATTGAACTCGGCGGCAGAAGAACGCGCCTTGTCCATGTCGCGGCGGGACAAGGCCGTCACCCGGCTATTGTGGGCAAGGGCGAAGCCAGGCATCAGTCGCCGCACTGCGTGCAGTCCAAAACCCAGAATTCCGTAGCGGATCATGGCAAGGAGAAACGAGTCGCAATCGGACTCGTCCCTGCGAGGATATCACTTGGCCGACAACTTCAATTGTGCGATCTCTTTCTTCGCATCCACGGCGTCAGCAGAGTTGGGATTGATTTTCATCGCCCTCTCCAACTCCTGGCGTGCTTGCGCCGGATGACCAGTTTTTTCGTAGGCCATGCCGAGGTGGTAGTAAATTCGGGGATCGCCAGTGGATTTGCTCTCCCGATCTAATTTCACAGCTTCTTCGAGAAAATCAATCGCCAGGGGATACGCTCCCTTTTGATAATAGATCCATCCCAGCGTGTCGACCACGGCGGGGGAATCAGGCAGTCCGCGGCGTGCAGTTTGCGCCAGCGAAAGCGCCATGTCCGAGTTCTGCCCGGATTGCATCATCACATAGGCCAGATTGCCGGAAGCAACCGGACTCTCGGGCTTAATCACCAGCGCTTGCCGGTAAGCATCGGCCGCATGGCTCCAATCCTGGCGCGATTGGTAAAGCTGACCCAACAGAATGTAAAACTTCATCTCGCGGGGATTGAACTGGAGTGCCTGCTGGTAGGTGGCAATAGCCTGATCAACTTTTCCCGGCGCTGCCTGTACCTCGCCAAGTTTGATCAGGGCGTCAATGTTGCTCTTGTTAAGTTCCACGGCTTTAGCGAACGCGGCTTCGGCAGCGCCCAGGTCCTTCTTGTTTCGGAAAAGCAAGGTTCCGAGCAGATCATAGAAGTCGGCGTTGTCCGGAGACTTCGCGATTTGCACATTGGCCGCCGCGATGGCCTTATCGATCTGGCCTTGCGCGAGGTAAGAGTCCATAAGGCCACGCAGACCATCTGTAAAGGCGGAATCACGGTCGAGAGCGTCGCGATAGGCACTCTCCGCTTCTTGATATTTCTTTTGGACAAAATTGAGGTTGCCCAATTGTGAGTATCCGACCGGGCTTGTGGGCGCCACCTGGATGGCGGCTTTGACATCTCGCTCCGCTTCGCCAAATTGCTTGCGATTCAGGTAGGAGATGGCGCGCAGGGCGTAGCCATCGGGTGAGCCCGGCTGCAGCCGGACGATTTCAGTGGCAGCCTGCTCCAGGCCAGGCATATCGCCCCTGCGCATCGCTGAGCTTGCTAGCGCCCGTTGCGGCTGAACCAAATCAGGACGCAGGCGAACCGCCTCCCGCCATTCACTCTCCGCATTTTCCAGATTCTGCTGTTTCTGGAGCGCATTCCCGAGATAGTAGTGGGCGAGTCCGTTCGACGGATCATTTTTCGTTACCCGTTGCAGAGTAGAAATGGCGTCAGCGAGATGTCCATCGTGAATCTGGATCTCGCCCCGCTCAATCAACGCCTCGCTGTCTTCCGGATTGCTCTTGAGCAACTCGTTGTCAGCCGAGCGCGCTTCTTCGATTCGGTTTCCACCGATGAGAAGCTGAACATACTCCTGCTTAACGCGGATGTCCTTTGGATGCTCTCGACACAGGCTGCCGTACTCGACTGTGGCTTTGTCGGACTGGCCCGTGGCCTCATAGTAGTCCGCCAGCATGCGATAGCCGGTTGGGTTATCGGGGAAGTTTCGTTTCGACTGACTTAAATATTGCTCGGCCTCAGTTATCTTTCCCTCGAGCCAGTAGAGTCGCCCCAGGGCGATTTGAGGTGCGGGGTCCTTCGCATCGATCGCGATGGCGTTGTTGAATTGCTGTTCGGCTTCAGAGTAGCGATGACGCTCTTGATAGAAACCCGCGAGCAGCAGCTGAGCGTCCATGGCTTTTGGATTGAGCGCGATCGCTTTCTTGAAATTGCTTTCGCTCGCCTCCAGTTGGTTGGTCTTCACCTCAAGCAGCGCAAGATTGAGATAGGAATCCCATTGATCGCCGCCCAAAGCGATCGCCTTTTGCATCTCTTGGACCGCCGCGGGAAAATCTCCGCGGGCCGCCAGCAGGCTCGAGAGGGTGACGTGCGTCTGCGGATTCTGCGGTTGCTTCTCAAGAAGGATATCGGTTTGCTGTTGCGCCTGCGTCAGGCTTCTGGCCGCAATCAGCAGGTTTGCGAGATCGACGCGCGCATGGTAATTTTCCGGCTGCAATTCGATCACTTGTTCCAGTTGCTGGTAGGCGCCTGACCAGTCCTGGGTCTTGATGTAGGTTTGCGCCAGCCGGTAATGCGCGTCGGCGTAGCCGTGATCGAGCTGAATGGCGTTGACGAACTGGATGGCGGCTTCGCGATACTGGCCTTTTTGGAAGTATTTTTGACCGCTGCGAAAATATTTCTGCTTGCGTAGGTTGGGGTCGGTGGAACAAGCGGAAAAAATGGTAATGGTAAGAAGCAGCAGTGACAATGAGAAACGCAGACGGAGACGTTTGTTCAAGCACACCTCAGGGGCTCACGTTGTGGCGGCAAGGGGTAGTTCAAAATTACGACAGTCGTCGAGCGACGAGAATGGCACGGAAGTGGGGTGCACAGACGGATTTCCGAAAAATTCTTAAGCCGATCCATCAAGGTTGCGCTAGCTGTAACTGTATGATTTTAAAGCAGTTTATGTCTGAAGTTGCAAACCCTTGCAAGCTGTCGCAGAAATTATCAACCTTGACAGGTGTTGGAGTCGGGGTAAAGTGACAAGTGTAACGGGTGATGGGTACGTTCGGTGTACGTGCCCCAGCTCTCCCCCTCCCTTTTTGGAATGAGGAGAAACGTAATGAAAAGAGTTGGATTTTCGGCGTGGCTGATAGCGTTCGCGCTACTGGGTTTCGGTCCCTCGGCCTTTGGTCAAGCAAACATCAACTTAACCAGTCCTGGAAATAATGTCATGAATGGGATTTACGTGGGCCCGTACACCGCCACGGTAAACGGAGTGTCAACGCAGATCATCTGTGACGACTTTGCCGACGAAACCTATTCCAACGAGTCGTGGACTGCGAATATCAACAACATTTCAAGTCCGGGTACAAAATGGGGCACGCCTACATCGCTCTACAACGAGGCCGCATATTTTGCGACTGTGATGATGCAGTTGGAGTCGACCCCGCAAAACGCGGCCACCATGCAGATCGAAGGTTATCTCTCCTACACGATCTGGGCACTGTTTGACCCGTCGGGCGTTGAGGCGTGGTTGGGCAACGGCTCGACCGCGTGGACCACGGTTGAAGGTATCCTCGGACTCGCGGGCAACTATGCCAACGTAGCGGCGCCCACGAACATGGTTCTCTATACGCCGATCGCCGGCACTGCCGTGAATTGCGACGGCGGCGCTTGCTCTGGTCCTCCGCAGGAGTTCATTGCATTCGTTCCCGAGGGCGGATCACCGCTGCTCTACCTGGTATTCGCGGGCTTGGCCTGCGGTGCTGCCATGTTTTACCGGTCGCGGCCGCTGGGCATGAAAGCATCCGCCTAGAAAGCCTGGAGCTTATAAGACAACTGAAGCGGCGGGCCGGTTAATCGGCTCGCCGCTTTTGCTTTTGTCCGTCGGCTTTGAGGATGACAGCTAATTCCCTTGTGATTTTGGATGAAGATTTGCGCGGGCGTGTGCTTCCCGCACGTTCGGCGATGGTCTTAACGGATTAATTTCACTTGTTCAGTTCGAGGCTTCTCTCTGCAACTCGCTTCACTTTTACTGTGGTTGAAAGAGGCTCCAAAGTTGAGGCCGGTTTCTGATTCATTCGGGCGAGCCATAGCGTGGCTTCCTGCTGCGCTTCATCAATCTGTTTGGCGGACAGTACTTTTGAGACGAGGGCGCGGGCCTGGGAGGTGCGTTCCGTGGCGATCAAATACCACATGTAGGCGTGCATCAGATCCTCCGGCCCGGTTCGCCTTGCCAGATACACCTGGGCCAGAGCTAGCTGAGCTGCGGGCAGGCCTTTTTCAGCCGCCTTCTCGAAGAAGGCCACGGTGGGCTCGTCATATTGCTCGCTATCAAAACCCTTCCTTGATGCTTCGGGAAGAAACGATCCTTCAGGATTATTGCTCTGGCTCAAGGTCATGAACAACAGTTCGACCCGGCTCGATACACCTAATTTATCGAAGACCCGAAACAGATGATTCTTTATGGTGTGCTGGCTCAATCCCATGTGGTCCGCAATTTCCCGGTTGGTGAATCCCTGCACCAGGCATTGCACCACTTCGAGTTCGCGTTTCGATAGCAAGTTCAAGCCGTCGCGGCCCACAGCGCGCACCACGGGAGTAGAGGCTAAAGCCCCGATTGCGATCGACACTCCCCGCCGGTCCGCCCAGATTTCGCCTTCATGCACCCGGTGTATGCATCGGCAAAACATTTCTACGGAGCTTTCTCGATTAAAAATCCCTCGCGCTCCGGCGCGAAAAGCATTGATCACGTCCTCATTCTGTTGAGAGTCCAGCAGGACGACGACCTTGGTTCCCGGACTTACTGCGCGCAGTTCCCGTACCACATCTAGTGCGGCGGCCGCACTGCCGTTCAGAGCGGAACTTATCGCAAGAACATCGACCTTATGATCGACCGCAGAGGGAATCAAACTGGAAGGGCTCCAGTCCCAGTTGACCGCCGAAAGTGTGGAGTCGCGCCCCAAGGCATCCGACAATAATTGCGTGTGGATGCGGGAGTTGTCCGCGATCAGCACCCGAATCTTCTTGGTCATTCGCCCGGGAATGGGATCCATCTAATGACTCCAACCCAAGTATTGAGCCCGTCGCCGAACTGCGGCCGGCTATTCTTCATGACTGCTTTTTCGGACGGATCTGTAGAGAAACCCGGGGGGATGTGCATCTAGAGCATCTAGAACGTGATCGCGACCGACGCCTTATCTCCTGTCGCCGTACTGATTTCGATGCTGCAATCAGCTTTTTGAAGTTACCACATCATCGAATGAGTGACAACAATCCTCTTGCCGCATATTGCAAGTGTGCAACAGCTTGCAACAAAGAGTACCGAGAACGCGACTTCGCCCGCCGATAGTGCCTAATAGCACATATAATCAGCAACTTACATAATGGAACCGAGCAAGATTCTTGAATTGGGAGTCCTCCTCGCAGTGAAATAGAGAATAAAGTATTGGGGTATTACGGCTCATATTATGGTCATAACAACCCTATTGCAACAGAGAATAGCACCCCAGAGGTACTGTACCTCTTGCAGCACTCTGCAATGCGCGCTAGTTTAGTCACACCAACGGCAATAGAGCAGATTTGCTTTATCCCCCAGCCTGAGGAAATAGCGGCAAGGAACCCAGCAACGACTTAAGTCTAATCTGGAACACGTCAGTTTCGTGTTGAATGGATTCGAGTCGACCCTTCCGATCCGCTGACCGATTCATCCCCCCAGATCTTGTAGAAGCGAGATCTCCACATTTGCTGGATGGTTCTCGAGGGTCAACCCAGAGGGTGTGACTCATAGGGCGAAGCTATGTCCACTAGCAGCGAAATATTGCAATACGCGCAAACTGCGGTTTGGCCCAGAGCGGGCCAGGCAGATCAAGTGGAGCACTGGTATGCATTGCAGACCCGCGTGCATCGCGAGAGAGTGGTGGAACAGCGCCTGCAGGAAAGAGGCGTACCTACTTTCCTGCCCCTGGTGACTGAGGTCCATCGCTGGAGCGACCGCAAGAAGAAAGTTCAGTTCCCGCTATTTCGAAGTTACCTGTTCGCCAAGCTCTCGCCCTCGAAAGCCGATCGCCTGAGAGTCCTGTGCGTGGAGGGCGTATTCAGTTTTGTGGGCCCGCGAGGCGAGGGTACGCCGATTCCTGATAGCCAGATTGACGCAGTTCGAGCTCTGGTCGACGGCGAATTACCCTGGTCCGCTCATCCCTTTTTAAGAATTGGACAACGTGTACGTATCCGCAGCGGGGCTCTGGACGGAGTTGAAGGCATCCTGGTTTCGCGCTGCGGGGAAAGCACGCTGGTCATATCGGTCGACGCTTTGCAGAGATCGATGGCAGTTCGGGTTGAAGGATATGACGTTGAAGCGGTCTGAGAAGATTGAACTGCCAGCCTGAAATTTCCAGTTTCCATCCTAAGCCTTTTGACTTCAAGGAACAACTAGCAATGGCCGAAAATGCCGTAGAAACCGTGCGTGTGCTGGTGGTAAGCCGCGACATGGCGCTGCTGCGTCCGCTCTGGGCGATCGGGGAGTCAAACTCGTGGCAACTGGAGACCGCCGCCAGCGGCTGGGAGGGCATGGAGCGGGTGCAGGCCGATCTTGCTCCCCATTTGCTCCTGCTCGATCTTCCCCGGGGAGACAGCGACAGCCTGCACATTTTGCGCTGGCTTCGCCGGCTTCGCCCGGATCTTCCCGTGGTCGTGGTTTGCCATCCGGAGGACGCGAGCCGGCAGAAAGAAGCGATGCGACTGGGTGCTCAAGAGGTTTTGGTGCGACCCTTCGATGAAGACCAGCTTGAGAGCGTAATTCGCCGGCATCTCGACTCGGCGAACGACAATGTCGAGGCTCAGATTGCCAGTGACGATATCGAGTCGGTGGGTGAGGACGAGTTCTTCCTGAGCGCCAGCCCGGTCATGCAGAAGCTTCGCGCCCAAGCCGAGTTGCTGGCCCAGGCCGATGTTCCAGTCCTCATTCTCGGAGAACACGGAAGCGGGAAGGGAACGGTCGCCCGTCTCATTCACCAGCTCTCGGTTCATTCCGGATTCAGCTTCCAGAGGGTGAACTGCGCGACCATGCCCGGCCATCTGCTCGAGATCGAACTGTTCGGCAGAGCCCAAGAGGGTTTTCACGGAGCCGGAAATGGCAAGGCAAACTGCGGCAAACTCGAGCTGGCCGAGCGCGGCACGCTGCTGCTCGAAGAAATTACCGAGATGCCTTTGGCTTTGCAGTCAAGGCTGCTGCAGGTGCTGCAGGACAAGCGATTTGTGCGCCTGAGCGATCGCAAGCCGGTGGAGGCTGACGTTCGCATTCTGGCCACCAGCAGCGCCAAGCTGGATCGGGCGCTCTCCGAGAAACTGCTGCGCGAAGATCTCTACTACCGGCTCAGCGCGTTCACCGTGCACGTGCCTCCGCTGCGGCAGCGCAAAGAAGAAATCAACATGCTGCTGCACTATTCCATGCACAAGCTGGCCCGCCATTACGACCTTCCGCCCCGGGAGTTCACACCTTCAGTGTTGGATGCGTGCGTAAGTCATTCTTGGCCGGGGAATCTGAAAGAGCTGGAAACCTTCGTGAAACGGTATTTGGTGGCGGGAGACCAGGAGTTTATGCTGGGCGGACCCGAGCCCGAGACCGTTGGCAGCAAAAGCGAAATGCACTCTTCGCAAACTCCGAGCCCCTCCTACCAGGAAATGGCAATCGAGCCGAATGGGGGCGAACCGAAGTCTTTAAAGTCGCTCATCCAGAGTGTCAAGTCGGAGGCGGAAAAAAACGCAATTGCTGCGGCGCTGAAAGAGACCCGCTGGAACCGGAAGGCTGCCGCCCGCTTGTTGAAGGTAAGTTATCGTACACTGCTGTATAAAATCGACCAGTATCACATGAGCGCTTCCGAGCCGTACTTCTCTTCATTGACCGAGCCTCGGGTGGTTAGCTTTGGGAACGAACTGAAAAGGAACGGTAGAGCCAGTTGAGAGTGGAAATAAAATTGATTCAGCCTGGAGCCACGATGAGAATAGCCGGGCCCTTTTTGCGACTGGGACTGTTTATGCTTTCAGTCTCCCTGCTAACGAGTGCAGTGTGGGCGCAGACGGGATCGGAGAGTAGCCCCACCTCGCCCAGCCAAAATAGCGATGCCAGTGCGGCAACCAGGGCGCACGATGACACTTTCGTGATCGGCAACGACGACGTTTTGGCCATCAGCGTATGGAAGGAGCCCGATGTCTCGCGCTCGGTTCCGGTCCGCTCCGATGGCAAGATTTCCCTTCCCCTGGTGGGCGAGGTGCAGGCCTCGGGACGGACTCCGCTGAAACTCGAGCAGGACATTGCCGCCAAGCTGCAGAACTACATTTCCGAGCCGCAGGTCACGGTAATCGTCCAGCAGATCAACAGCCAGAAATTCAACGTGCTCGGCCAGGTGGCTCGTCCCGGATCGTATCCCATCACCAATTCTCCCACCATTTTGGACGCGATTGCTCTGGCGGGCGGGTTCCGCGACTTCGCGAAACAGAAGGCGATTTATGTGCTGCGGCAGAACGCCGATGGCAGCCAGACCCGAATCCCCTTCAACTACAAAGAAGTGGTCAAGGGCAAAAACCCCTCACAAAACATAAAGCTGCAACCGCGTGACACCGTCGTCGTCCCGTAGGGTCGTCGCCCCGTAAGAATGAAACCTTTGGAAGGAATTTTCGCAAGCTTGCTCATGGTAAGCGCAGCCCCTGTTTGGGCGCAGGTGGCGACCACGCCCGCGCAGCCGACACAAGCCGTGACTGATTCAGAAAACACTTCGAACAATGCGTCGGATAACAGCGACGATCGCATGCTGACTCCGGCCCCGGTGAGCGTGCAAAGCTATCCCGCCGAGCCCGCTTCCGAAGAGCGTTCCAACTACCTGCGCGGGGGTGTAGCATTCACCAGCGCATATACGGATAACGCGCTGGGCGCGCTGAATGGTCATCCGGTGAGCGATGTGAGCTATTCCGTGGCCCCTACGCTGGCCTTCGATGAGACCACGCCGCGCATGCACTCGGTTCTGTCCTATGCTCCGGGATTTACCTTTTACCAGCACACCAGCGCGCTGAACGAGGCTGACCAGAACGCGAAAATCGATTGGGAATACCGACTGAGCCCGCACGTGACCTTCAGCGCTCACGACGCCTTCCAGAAAAGTTCCAGCGTCTTCAACCAGCCCGATCTAACCAACGCCGAGATTGTGTCGGGCGGCGCGGCGGAAGCGAACTTCTCGATCGTGGCCCCGATCGCCGACCGGCTCAGCAACTTTGGCAGCACCGGCCTGACCTATCAGTTCGCCCGGAATGGCATGATTGGGGCCAGTGGAACCTTCTCGAATCTGCACTACCCGAATCCGGCGGAGGTTCCCGGCCTTTATGATTCCAGCTCCCAGGCAGGATCGCTTTTTTATTCCCATCGCATCTCCGGGCTGAACTATGTTGGGGTTACCTACCAGTATCAGAGACTGGTGTCGTATCCCGCTCACGGTCTGGATGAAACTCAGACCCACGCCCTGCTGTTGTTCTATACCCTTTATCCCAGCTCGCGGTTCTCCATTTCGTTTTTCGGAGGCCCGCAGCACTACGACACCGTGCAGCCTCCACTACCTCCACTGCTGATTCAACTTCCGGAATCGCAGGCGTGGACGCCGGCGGCCGGCGCCAGCCTGAGTTGGCAGGGACGCTTGAGCAACCTGGCACTCAGTTACTCGCACGTGATCGCCGGCGGCGGAGGGTTGATCGGGGCGGTGCAAATGGATAGCGCAAATTTCTCGGTGCGGCAACAGATGACCAAGGCGCTCAGTGGATCGCTCGGTGCCTCCTATGTCCAGAACGACGTTCTGGGAGGCATGCTGGTGGGAGCGAGCAACGGGCACTCGATTTCAGGAACGGTTGGATTGCAGCGACAAATGGCGCAGCATCTCACTCTGCAACTGGGCTATACACGACTCCACCAGGACTACAGCGATGTGGCCGTCTTAGCGCTGACGCCTGACACGAATCGTGAATTTGTTTCCTTGTCGTATCAGTTTTCGCGACCGGTAGGAAGGTAATCGATGGTTGACGATCTCGAAGAGAAAAATTCCGATGGCATTGACGTGCAGCATTATCTGGGAGTGGCGCGGCGTCGCCACTTGCACTTCCTGCTGCCGCTGTTTGTGGGCTGGGCCGCGGTATGGGGCGCGAGCTGGGTGCTTCCGCCGCGCTACCAGTCCAGCACCCTGATTCTGGTGGAGCAGCCCACCATGCCCAAGGACTACGTGACCCCCAACATCAACGACGACTTGCAGGAACGGATGCAGAGCATTACCCAGCAGATTCTGAGCCGCACCCGGCTTCTGCATATCATCGAGCAGTTCAATCTCTACGGCACCGAGCATGCCCAGCGCTCGGCGGATGAAAAAGTTGAACTGATGCGCAAAGACATCGGAATCGAGCTGGTGCGCGACAACCGCAGCAACCGCATCAGCTCGTTCAACGTCAGCTACTCCTCGCGCGATCCCCACATTGCCCAGCAGATCACGAGCGAGCTGACCAATCTTTTCATCAACGAGAACCTCGAAGTACGGCAGCAGCAGTCGGAAGATACCACCAAGTTTCTCGAAAGCCAGCTGGAAACCGCGCGCAAGAGTCTTTCCGAGCAGGAGGACAGAATTCGCCAGTTCCAGGGGCAGCACATCGGAGAGATGCCCGGGCAACTGGCCAGCAATTTGCAGATTCTGAGCGGCCTGCAGGCTCAGATGCAGAGTGATCAGGATGCGCTCAATTCCGCCACCCAGCAGCATGTCTATCTGCAAACCTTGGCGGATCAGTACCGGTCGCTGCAGGGGTCGTCAAAAACCGCGGACAACACTTCGGTCGGACTGCCGGCGCTCGACCAGGAGCTGGACCGGCTCAAGGCCCAACTGGCCGATCTCAGCTCGCACTACACCGACCGCCATCCCGATGTGCGCAAGCTGAAAGAACAGATTGCCAAGACGGAGAAAATGCGGGAGCAACTTCTGGCCAGCCTGAAGTCGAAGGCGGCGCAGAATTCCAATTCCACCGGCGCCACGGACGATGCCAACGCGAGCAACCCGGGGCTCGATTCGGCGCAGTCCTCCATGCTGCTTCAGGTGCAAAGCCAGCTGCGATCGAATCAGGTCGAAATCAGCAATCGCGAGCACTCCATCGCCACGCTGAAGGTGAAAATAGACGACTACCAGGCGCGTTTGAATCAGGAGCCGGTGCGGGAGCAGCAGTTGGCCGATCTCACCCGCGGCTACGATCAGTCCAAAGCCAATTATGACGATCTTCTCAAAAAGAAGAACGAGTCGAAGATGGCCACCAGCATGGAGCTTTTGCAACAGGGCGAACGCTTTCACATTGTCGATCCCCCAAGCTTTCCGCAAAAACCGGAATTTCCCAACCGCCTGAAGTTCTGCGGTATCGGGCTCGCTACCGGCCTGGCACTGGGTTTGGTGGTGGTTGGCGGGTTTGAGATGATCGATGACCGCCTGCACAACGGAAAAGAAATCAGGAAACTGTTGCCGGCGGAGGTGATCGGCGAAATTCCCGCGATCGTGAACGTCTCCGACGCCCTGGTCGCCCGGCGCAGAGTGTGGCTGGGGTGGGCCGCGGCCGCCCTGGTGTTTGCTACGATACTGGCCGGATCGGCCTTTAGCTATTTGCGAGGCTAATTTCCTCTTATGTACAAAGCCTTTTATAGATTGCAGCGGAACCCGTTTGAAATCACTCCGGATCCCTCGTTTCTGTTCGTAACCAAGAAACACAACGAGGCCCTGGCGTCGCTTTACTACGGAGTGAAGCGCCGCAAAGGTTTCGTGGTCATGACCGGCGAGGTGGGGACGGGCAAGACGCTGCTGGTTCGGTGTCTTCTGCAAATCCTCTCCCGCTCGAACGTGGCCTACGCTTACGTCTTTAATCCGTGCCTGAGCCCCATAGAGTTCCTGCAGTATGTCGCCGGAGACTTCGGTCTGCCCACGGCGGGCAAGTCCAAGAGCGAACTGTTACTGGATCTGAGCAGTTTCGTGATTGCGCGCTTTCAGAAAGGCCTGACCACCGTGCTGGTGGTCGACGAAGCCCACCATCTTTCAGCCGAAGTGCTCGAGGAAGTGCGGCTTCTGACCAACCTCGAAACGCCGCAGGAAAAGCTGTTGCAGATTCTGCTGGCGGGACAACCGGAACTGGACGAGAAGCTCGATTCGACCAATCTCCGGCAGCTCAAGCAGAGAATCGCGCTGCGCTCGCGACTCGCCGCCCTGCTGCTCGAAGAGACCCGCGGCTACGTGTATTGCCGTTTGCAGCTGGCGGGAAGTCCGAATCCTTCCGAATTGTTTCCCATCGACACCATACTCGAACTGCACCGGCAGTCACGCGGCTTCCCCCGCCTGGTCAACACGCTGTGCGAGAACGCGCTGATCCACGGATACGCGCGGCAGGCGCGCAGCATCACCCCGGAAATCATCACGGAAATCGCCGCCGACTTCCGGCTGAACGTAGAACATCGCTCGACGGTCGAAGAGTCGGCGCAAGCCGGACACGCCAGTGAAGTGCAGCAGGCGGCAAAAACCCTGCTCGATCTTTACGCTTACCTGCGCAATGCGCAGGAGAGCGGGGCCGATTTAAGAGTGACAGTAGGCGCGGGAGCGCGCAAAAATGAGCCGTATATTTGACGCATTGCAAAAATCCGGACTGGAGCAGACCGGGATCGAATACCCTGACTTGATCTCGGTGGCAACCGAAGTTTTTGAAGCGCCCAAGGCCGCGGTTTCAGCCGGCCCAGCAACGGCCGACCCGGCAACGGGGGAGCGCGCCCGGGAGTTCCAGCTACCAGCCATGTTCACCACCCTGGTTGAGGGACCGGCGCCGGAAAAGGCGGCGGAGAAGCCGAAAGAGGCTCCGGCAGAATTTCCCGTGCTCGAAGTCAGCGTCACCCCCGCCAGCCGCCTGGTTTTTTTCAGCGAGCCGGATAGCATGGCCGCCGAGAAATTTCGTTTCCTCGGAGTCCGCCTTCGCCAGTTGCGGCAGAACCGGCAATTGAAGAAAGTGTTGATCACCAGCACCATTCCGGAAGAGGGAAAGAGCCTGGTTTCCGCCAATCTGTCCGGCGTGCTGGCACGCAGAAAAGAAAAAGTTCTTCTCATTGAAGGGGATCTGCGGCGCCCGACTTTGGCCCAGCAGTTCGGAGTGGAGAAATTAGCCGGCCTGGCGGAGTGGTTGCAAAGCGGGATGCAGACGGTCTCCAACATTTATCATCTCTCGGGGCCGGGCTTCTGGTTTATGCCCGCCGGTGAACCCCCCGCCAATCCCCTTGAACTGATGCAGTCGGGAAGACTCTCTCAGCTGATGACACAGCTTTCCACCTCCTTCGACTGGATCATTGTCGATTCTCCACCGCTACTTCCCCTGGCCGACACCACGGTCTGGTCGCGAATGACCGATGGCGTGCTTCTGGTGGCGCGGGAAGGGATCACGGAAAAAGCCCAGCTGCAGCGGGGCCTGGACGCGCTGAAGAAATCTGATCTGCTGGGCGTGATCTTGAACGGCTGCTCGAATTCCCAGCACCAAAACTACTATCAACGCTATGCACCCCCGGGAACCAAGTAGAGCCCGAGCGCCTTTTCCGGAAGGCGCATTCTCTGACCAAACAGTCATCAACCAATCCAGTTAAAACTCCCCCGACCAACAGCAACCGGCCAATTACTGATCATTCATTCTTTAGTTCATTTCGACCTTCCTTAAACAAGAAATCAGGAGAAGAAGTCGTGAACCTGCGTCGCTCGCTTGACACTGTAGGCACTGGCCCATTTGCGGAGATTTCGGGGGTTAGCCCGGATCGCGAGATCCTCAGTGAGGAAGCCTTTCATCGCGTAATCTCGCTCGAACGGCGGAGAACCGAACGCTCCCGCAAACCCTTCCTGCTCATGCTCCTGGATATGGGCGATCATCTGCCCTCCGAGGCCGTGGGAAAAAACCTGAACCGCCTTCTGACCGCGCTGTCGATGTCGACCCGCGAGACGGATGTCGCCGGCTGGTACAAAGGCAACTGCGTGGTGGGAATCATGTTCACCGAAATCGAATTCGATGATCGCGGCTCCATCGTCACCACCATGATTTCCAGGCTCAGCGATACCCTGCGCAACCACTTGAGTCTCGAACAATTCAGCCGGGTCAGTATTTCGTTTCACGTGTTTCCCGAAGAGTGGGATCAGGAAACCCGCAAGCGTCCAAGCAATCCCATGCTGTATCCGGACTTGTCTCGGCAAGCGGATGCCAAGCGGGTGTCGAGCGCCTTGAAGCGGGCACTGGATATCGTAGGCAGCGCCACCGCCATGCTATTTGCGGCTCCGGTATTTCTGCTCATCGCCATCGCGCTCAAGACCACGTCCAATGGCCCGGTTTTCTTTCGGCAACGGCGGATTGGCCAGCACGGCGAACCCTTTGTGTTTCTGAAATTCCGCTCCATGTACGTGGGCAATGATTCGAGCGCCCACAAAGAGTACGTCCGGCAATTGATCGCGGGAAAGGCGCAGCGCCAATCCTCGAGCGCAAACGGCAATGGAGTCTTTAAGCTGACCAAAGACCCCAGGATCACTCCGGTCGGAGCCTTCCTGCGGAAAACCAGCCTGGATGAACTGCCGCAGCTCATCAATGTGTTGAAAGGGGAGATGTCGCTGGTGGGCCCGCGTCCGCCGCTCCCCTATGAGGTGGAGGCCTACGATTTCTGGCACCGCCGGCGGTTGCTCGAAGCCAAGCCGGGAATCACCGGGCTGTGGCAGGTCAGCGGACGCAGCCGCGTCACCTTTGATGAAATGGTGCGCCTCGACTTGCGTTACGCGCGAACCTGGTCGCCCTGGATGGACATTAAAATCCTGCTGCGCACTCCCCGGGCGGTGATGCTCGGCGAAGGCGCGCACTAAGCCACGCCCTACCTTCCCCTCCAGGCCCTTCCCGAACGCTCCATCTGAATCAAGGAGTCATAAATGGTTACCTATCTTGCGAAGCCGGAAGCCCTGCGTGCCACCCAGAAAGTGGGAAGCGAAGTGGTCAGATTTGGAGTCGTTGGCTACGGGTACTGGGGGCCCAATGTCGTCCGTAATCTGAACCAGCTGGAAAAAGCCGATGTGCTCGCCGTATGCGACCAGAGCACCACGGCCAGACAGCGTATTCAAAAGGCTTATCCCCATATCGATGTCACTTCCGATTCAGCCGAACTGATGGCCTCGCCCGAGATCGACGCGATCGCCGTGGTCACGCCGGTGTGGACGCACTACGAACTGGCGAAAGCCGCCCTCGAAAACGGAAAGCACATCTTCGTGGAGAAGCCATTCACCAGCAATGTGGCGCAGGCGGAGGAGCTGATTGTACTGGCAGCCAAGAAAAATCTGAAGATCATGGTGGACCACACCTTCCTGTTTACCGGGGCGGTCAAGAAGATCAAACAATTTCTGGACGAGGATGCGCTGGGCAAACTGTATTACTACGACTCCACCCGGGTGAACCTGGGATTGTTTCAGCACGATGTGAATGTCATCTGGGATCTCGCTCCGCATGATTTGTCGATCATGGATTACCTGATTCATCAGAGTCCGGAAGCCGTCGTGGCCACCGGCCAGACCCATCTGAACGGACACGAAGACGTGGCCTTCATCACCATTTATTTTCCCGACAAGATCATCGCCCACCTCAACGTGAATTGGCTTTCGCCGGTGAAGGTACGCACGACTTTGATCGGTGGCGAGAAAAAAATGCTGGTTTGGAACGATCTGGAAGCCGACGAAAAGATCAAGGTGTACGACAAGGGAGTCAGCGTTACCAATCGGGAAGGCCTTTACAATCTTCTGGTCAATTACCGCTCCGGAGACATGTGGGCGCCGCAGATCGAACAGGTCGAGGCCCTGAACCGCGAGCTGGGTTATTTCGTGGACTGCATCGCGAACGATAAGACTCCGATTAATGACGGCAACGCCGGCCTGCGGGTGGTGAAGATGCTCGAAGCCGCCTCGGAGTCGCTGCGCCAGCGCGGCACCCTGGTCTACCTATGAGCGCCTACCTTTCGATTGCACCCGACGTGAAGCTCGGGAAAGACGTCCGGCTTTCGAAATTTATCAATCTGTATGGCTGTGAGATCGGCGATGAAACCAAGATTGGTGCCTTCGTCGAAATTCAGAAGAATGCGCAAATCGGAAATCGCTGCAAGATCTCCAGCCACAGCTTTATCTGCGAAGGGGTGAAGGTCGAAGACAATGTCTTCATCGGCCATAGCGTCACCTTCATCAACGACAAATATCCCCGGGCAACCACTTCGGACGGCAGCCTGCAAACCGAGAGCGACTGGAAGGTCGAGCGCACCGTGGTCAAAAAGGGCGCTTCCATTGGTTCCGGGTCGACGATTCTGTCGAACCTGGTCATCGGCGAGAACGCAATCGTGGGCGCGGGCAGCGTGGTTACAAAAGACGTTTCGGCCAACACCATTGTGGCGGGGAATCCGGCGCGAGTTCTTCGGAAGGTAGAAACTATCATCAGGGAGACGGTATGACGGCTCATAAGAAAATCGCATTCGTAGATTTGGTCGCTCCACACCTCGAGTTGGAAGAAGAACTGGTCAGCGTATTCCGCTCCGCCCTGCGAACCGCGGGCTTTATTGGCGGCCCGATGGTAAAGGGCTTTGAGCAGGAGTTCGCGGAATTCTGCCAGGCCAAGCATTGCGTCGGGGTTTCGAGCGGAACCGACGCCTTGCGATTCGCGCTGCTGGCCGTGGGCATCGGAGCGGGCGACAGCGTAATCACCGTCCCCCATACTTTTATTGCCACTACGGAGGCCATTTCACAGACCGGGGCGCTGCCGGAATTTGTGGATGTGGACCAGCGCACCTACACTATGGATCCGGCGAAGCTGCGCGAATTTCTGGAGAGTGGATGCGATATCGATCCGGCCTCGGGCAGGCCCGTCTCGCGCCGCACTGGACGCAAGATCGCAGCCGTGGTGCCGGTTCATTTGTACGGGCACATGGCGGATATGGATGCCATCCTCGAAATCGCCGAGCAGTACAAGCTGTTTGTCATTGAAGATGCCTGCCAGGCGCATGGAGCGGAATATTTCTCGCAGAAGCAAAATGCCTGGAAGCGGGCCGGTTCCATGGGAGACGCAGCCGCGTTCAGCTTCTATCCCGGGAAAAATCTGGGAGCCTGCGGCGAGGCGGGAGCCATCACCACCAACGATGATGGGATTGCGAAACAGACCAGCATGTGGCGCGATCATGGGCAGGCGAAGAAGTATTACCACGCCATCGAAGGCTACAACGGCCGGCTGGATTCGATCCAGGCCGGAATTTTGCGGGTCAAGCTGGCGCGCCTGGCGGAGTGGAACCAGGCTCGACGGCAGGCGGCTGAGCGCTACCGCGAGTTGCTGGCCGCACTGAGCGACGCCATTGTTCTTCCCTACGAGGCGCCGTGGTCGCGTGCGGTCTACCATCTTTATGTCATACGCGCCAGCCATCGGGACCAGCTCAGGAGCCAGCTCGAAGCCATGGGAATCGATACCGGCATTCACTACCCCATCCCGCTTCACCTGCAGGAAGCCTACGTAAAATTGAACTACCGCCAAGGTGACTTCCCCATCTCCGAGCAAGTTGCGGCCGAAGGGGTTTCGCTTCCCATGTTCCCGACGTTATCTTTGGAAGATCAGCGTTCCGTGGTTCACTCGATCGCCAGCCTGGTTTCGGTGGCGGCGGTTTAGTTCCTCCGGAGAATTTCGAATCGGATCGTACTCAGACAAACCCTATGTGCGGTATTGCAGGATTTCTTAATCTCGACGGCCGGCCGGCGGATGCTTCTCTGCTCGAGAGAATGATTCGCACTCTGGGCTATCGTGGGCCCGACGGGACGGGCTCGTACGTGAAGGGCCCCGTCGGACTGGCTCACAATCGGCTCAGCATCATCGACATTGGCGGCGGACATCAGCCCATGGCGACCCGGGAAGGGTCGTTGTGGATTACCTTCAATGGCGAAATCTTCAACTATGTCGAGCTGCGCGAGGAGCTGATCAGGAAAGGCCACACGTTTTTAACCCGGTCCGATACCGAAGTCATCCTGCGCCTGTACCTGGAATATGGTTCGCGGTGTGTGCAACACCTGAACGGGCAATGGTCGTTCGCCATCTGGGATGAGCGGGACAGGAAGCTTTTTCTTTCCCGAGATCGGGTCGGCGTCCGGCCGCTTTTCTACACCACCGCGGGAAACAGCTTTATCTTCGGTTCCGAACTGAAAGCCGTGCTCGCCCATCCCGCGGTTGACCGGAAGCTGGACTCGCAGGCGCTGCGCCAGGTTTTCACTTATTGGTTTCCGCTGGCGCCGGGCACGCCGTTTCAGGATGTTCATGAACTTCCGCCCGGGCATTCCATGATCCTCGAGGACGGAAAGCTGGACATTCATCGCTACTGGCAGCTTGATTTTTCACCGGCCGATGAGGCGCGGGTGGATTCGGCGAGAGACCAGGAGCGATACGAGGACGAATTTTGCGGCCTGCTGCTCGATGCTACCCGAATCCGGTTGCGGGCCGACGTTCCGGTCGGAGCCTATCTGAGCGGAGGACTGGATTCTTCGGTGGTGACGGCTTTGGCCCAGAAATTTGTGGGTTCCAAGCTGTGCACTTTTTCCGTGGCCTTCGACGATCCCACTCTGGACGAAAGCAGCTTCCAGCAAGAGGTGGTCCGCAGCCTGGAGACCCAACATCAGAGCATTCGTTGCTCCTCGGACGATATCAGCGAAGTTTTTCCTGACGTGATTTGGCATTCGGAGCGGCCTGTGCTGCGCACCGCTCCCGCGCCTCTGTTTCTGCTTTCCCGCCTGGTTCGCGACAGCGGCTTCAAAGTGGTGTTAACCGGCGAAGGCGCGGACGAATTTCTGGGCGGCTATGACATTTATAAAGAAGCAAAAATCCGGGCCTTCTGGGCGGCGCAGCCCGATTCCAAACGCCGGCCGCTTCTGCTCAAGAAGCTCTACCCCTATCTGGAGGGCTTGCAGAAGCAGTCCCCGGCATATTTGCAGGCTTTTTTCCACGCCACTCCCGACGAGTTGACGAATCCGTTTTTTTCCCACCTGCCCCGCTGGCAGCTGACGGCGCGCAGCCAAGTGTTTTTCTCTGCGGCGCTCCGTCAAGAGTGGCGGCAGGACTCGCCCTACCTCGACCTTGAAAAACAATTGCCGCCAAACTTTTCGAGCTGGAGCCCGTTTTCGCGGGCGCAGTATCTGGAATCCGCCTTTCTGCTTCCCGCGTACTTGCTTTCTTCCCAGGGAGACCGGGTGGCGATGGCGCACTCGGTCGAAGGCAGATATCCCTTCCTGGATTACCGCGTGGTGCAGTTTGCCTCCAGCCTGCCGCGCCAGCTGAAGATGAAAGTGTTGAATGAAAAATACCTTTTGAAAAAAGTCTTTGGCGACCTGGTTCCGCCTTCGGTACGAAATCGGCCGAAGCAACCCTACCGGGCTCCCGATGCCGCCAGTTTCTTTGACCCCGCAACCGGGAAGGCTCGCCGCGATTATGTCGAAGAACTGCTGTCTGCCGACAGTATTCGAGAGCACGGCATCTTTGACAGCGCTGCCGTACAGAAACTGGTCGCCAAAGCCAAAGCGGGCAGAGCTTCCAGTTTTCTGGACAACGCGGCACTAGTCGGAATTTTGTCCACCCAGCTTTTGCTTCACCAATTCACCACGCATTTCGAGGAGAGAATTTCACATGCAGCCTATCGAGCAGGAAGTACGGCAGTTTGTCATTGAAAACTTCGTATTTGAAAGCGATAACCGCGATTTTTCCAACGACGACTCGTTCTTTGACACCGGACTGTTGGATTCCATGGGGGTTTTGACCCTGGTGGAGTTTGTAAAGGGAAAGTATGCGATTGCGGTGGAAGATGACGAACTGTTGCCCGAAAACTGGGATTCTGTGAACCGCATTGCGAACTTCGTGCAGGCCAGAGTTTCTCCGGCTGGGGTGGGGCAAGGCCGAGCATAATCGAAATTCATAGTTCATAGTTCATAGTTCATGGTTCATGGTTCAACCGTTATAAAAGAAGAATGGGTATGGAGGCCTGACGTGAAATCGACCTTGTCCTTATTTAATGCGAGTGTGCTCGAGATGGACGCGGCTGCGGTATCAGCGGAGCTCGAACAGACCATCCGAGAGATCGTCTTCCGGCGCCTGCACCGTCAGGGAGCGGTGGTGGGATTGTCGGGCGGCATCGACAGCAGTGTGACCGCGGCGATTTGCGCGCGGGCTCTGGGCAAGGATCGGGTGTTCGGAGTGATGATGCCGGAAAGCGACTCTTCCGACGACAGCCTGTTCCTGGCTCGATCGCTCGCGAAAGTGCTGGGGATCAAGAGCACCGTCGAGAACATTGCCCCGACGCTCGAAGCCCTGGGGTGCTATCAACGCCGGGACGATGCCATTCGCAAGGTCATACCGGAATACGGGAAGGGTTGGAAAAGCAAAATCGTTCTGCCGAACCTGGTGGACAGCTCGCAGTACGCCCTGTTTTCCGTGGTCGCGCAATCGCCCGCGGGCGAGATGAAACGGGCCCGGCTCACGGCCGAGGCTTATCTGGGCGTGGTCGCCGCGACCAACTTCAAACAGCGTATCCGCAAAACCATGGAGTACTACCATGCCGACCGTCTCTGGTATGCGGTGGCCGGCACTCCCAATCGTCTGGAATACGCGCAGGGCTTTTTCGTGAAACATGGCGACGGCGCGGCTGACTTCAAGCCCATCGCCCATCTCTACAAGACCCAGGTCTATCAGTTGGCGAGGCATCTGGGGGTGCCCGACGAGATTCTTCGCCGTCCTCCGACCACAGATACCTACTCGCTCGAACAGTCGCAGGAGGAATTCTACTTCGCTCTGCCTCTGGAGAAAATGGACCTCTGCCTCTACGGCAAAAACAACGGAGTGCCGCCGGAGGAAGTCGCGCCGGTGGTTGGCCTATCGGCGGAAAAAGTTCAGCGCGTCTACGCCATGATCGATTCCAAATTGCGCTCCTCGCAGTACCTCCACATGCCACCCCAGCTGGCCGAAGCAGTCGATGAGGTGGATGTAACCCATTAGGCTTCTCTTGCACGCGGCAACACTGCCGCCCGCATCCGGCGTGCAGACGGCTACAGAGCCTGTCTCTGCATACCCGTGGAATGACCCTTCTCAACACGCCTTACATCGCTCTCTCATGCTCATGACCTCCATCGATCGTCTCGCCACGGTACATCTGTTTCATCCGGCGAGGCGAACTGTGGCCGCGCCCAGAAGACCGGGAATTCCCATTCTCATGTATCACAGCATCGCCGAAGACCAACTTACCGACGGTCATCCGTACTACGGGATTACCGCCCATCCACAGATCTTTGCCGAGCAAATGCGCTTCCTGCACGAAGGCGGCTACCAGGTGGTGAGCCTACTGGAGGCGGTTGGCCGCCTGGAGGCGGGGCTGGCCTCGCCAAAAACCGTGGTCTTAACATTTGATGACGGGTATGAGGATTTCTATCGCAATGCCTATCCGGTGATGAGCCGCTACGGTTTCGGGGCAACGGTATTCTTGTCGACCGATTATGTCGGCGATGATTCGCGAATTTTCAATAAGAAGCGCTGCCTCAGCTGGGGGCAGGTGCGAGAGCTCCATGGAGCCGGAGTTGCGTTTGGCTCCCACACCGTCACTCATCCGCAACTTCGATCCGTGGGCCCGGACGAACTAAAGTACGAGTTGCGGCACTCCAAGGAAACTCTTGAGGATCGTCTTGGCTGCAATATCGAGTCCTTCTGCTATCCCTATGCCTTCCCCGAACAGGATGTCAGATTCAAACGCGGCCTGCGGTCGCAATTGCAGGAATCTGGATATCGCTACGGGGTTTGCACCAGCCTCGGGGTAGCCCGCAAAGGCGATGACCGGTTTTTCTTAAAACGCCTGCCGGTCAACTCACGCGACGATTCCCGATTCTTGCAGGCTAAACTCGAAGGCGGATACGACTGGCTGCATGCCGTGCAAAGCATGGCGAAGTTCATCAAGAGTAATCTCCTATGAGCTCAGCGCACCAGGTCATCGGCGATTACGTCGTCATTTCTCCGGTTAAAGATGAGGAGAAGTTCTTCGAACGTACCATCAAGGCGCTCTGCCAACAGACCGTCAGGCCCGCAAAGTGGATCATCGTGGACGATGGCTCCCGCGACCGCACTCCTCAAATCATCGAAGCCGCCTGCCAGCAGTGCGATTGGATTGAAAGTTTGAGAATCGACCGCGATGCCAACCGGCAACTGGGCTCCGCCGAAATCCGCGCCTTCGAAGCGGGATATAAACTTCTCTCGCGAGCATCCTGCGAGTTTGTCGTAAAACTGGATGCCGATCTCGACCTGCCCGCCGATTACTTCGAACAACTGATCGCCCGGCTCAAAGTGCGGGAACGGCTCGGAATTGCATCCGGGATCTACGTCGAACAAGTCGGCGACCGTTGGGAACCGGCAAAGATGCCGTTTTACCACGCCGCCGGCGCCGCCAAGATGGTGAGGACAAAGTGTCTGCAGGATATTGGCGGTTTTCCTCTCTTTCCCGGATGGGATACCGCCGACGAAATCAAGGCGTGGGCAAAAGGTTGGGAGACCGGGCACTTTCCCGAGATCGAGTTTCAACACCTGAAGCCTGAAGGCTCAATGCAGGGTCCAGGCACCAATATCCTCCATGGTGAGGTGTATTACGTTTGTGGAGGCGGCGCGCTGTTTTTCATGTTTAAGGTCATCGAGCGCATGCTATGGGGAAAGCCCTTCCTGGTTGGAGGGTTGCTTTTGCTCTATGGCTACCTGCGAGCGTTGGTAACCGGCCGTCCCAAACTGGTGACGCCGGCCGAAGCCATCCTATACCGCAAAGTGCTCAATGAAAGGATCAAGGCGGTTATGGTGCGGATGTTCAAACCCATGAATTTTGCCAGCAGAACCGGGCGGGCCATCTGATGTGCGGAATCTGCGGGGTTTTCGATTTTAAAGGTGAGCCGGTCCAGAAAGATCTGGTCGGCCGGATGAGTGACGCCATCCGTCATCGCGGCCCGGACGGGGAAGGCCTGTATGTCTGCGACCAGATCGGCTTGGGACACCGGCGGCTTAGCATCATCGATTTGCAGGGCGGCAATCAGCCGATTACGAACGAAGACGATAGCTTGGCCATCATCTTCAACGGAGAGATTTATAACTTCGTCGAGCTGCGGGAAGAGCTGGAGAAGAGTGGCCACATCTTCAAGACCCGTTCCGATACCGAGGTTATCCTCCACGGATATGAGCAATGGGGAATTGACTGCCTGAACCATCTCAATGGCATATTCGCCTTTGCCATTTGGGATCGGGTGCAAAAGCGGCTGTTCATCGGCCGTGACCACATTGGGGTTAAGCCGGTCTACTACGTGGTGGCCGGAAAGCGATTCCTGTTTGCCTCCGAGATCAAGGCCTTGCTTCAGGACGCAGAATGCCCACGGGAAGTCGATCTTCCAGCTCTCGGCGAGCTGTTTACCCTGCGCTATGTTCCTTCTCCGAAAACCCTGTTTCGCGGAATCAAAAAACTTCCGCCGGCGCACTACATGATGGTTACGGCTCAGGGGGTGGAGGTTCGGAAGTATTGGAGATGGAAGCCGGAAATTCGAAAATCCTGGGACGAGAGATCTCTCATCGAGAATTATCAAGATCTCATGGAAGATGCGGTGCGGCTGCAGATGCGGAGCGATGTTCCAGTCGGCTTGTTCCTGAGTTCGGGAGTGGATTCCGGCTTGTTGCTGGCCTTGATGAGCAAGCGGGCCAACCGGCCGGTGCACACTTTTACGATTGGCTTCGAAGGGGGAGAGCGGTCCAATGAGACCACCGCGGCCCGCGAGATGGCGCGGCAGTTCGGCGCCGACCATAGCGAAATGATGCTTAGCCCCAGAGATTATCAGGACTACTACCAACGCTATCTATGGGACCTGGAAGAACCGGTGGGAAATGAAACGGCGGCCGCATTCTACTTTGTAAGCTTGATCGCCAGCCGGAAAGTGAAAGTTGTCCTGACCGGGCAAGGTGCGGACGAGCCCTGGGCCGGGTACCACCGCTACATTGGCGCGCGCTACTCCGACTTATATAGCCGTTTGCCCAAGACGCTGACCGACAAGGTTCTCGATCCCATGGTCACCCGCTTTGCCAAAAATGAGCTGCTGCGGCGCGGCGTCAAGTCCCTGAACGAGCCTGATATGCTCACGCGCCTGGTCAGCATCTACTCGTTTTTCAGCGCCGATATGAAGGCGCAACTGTTTCAGCCCTGGATACTGGAGCATATTTCCGCCGATGGGGCCGAAGCCCGAGACGCCCTCAGAGAGCTTCAGTCCGACGTAAAAGATCTCGACCCGCTGAGTCAGATGACCTACATCGACACTCGCGCCAACCTTCCCGACGACCTTCTGATGGTCGCCGACAAGACTGCGATGACCAACTCGCTCGAGGCGAGGGTTCCTTTTCTCGACTACCGCATTGTCGAGTTCGCCGAGACTTTGCCGCCGCAGTTGAAGCTGCGCTGGTTGCAGGGAAAGTATCTGCACAAGAAGGCGATCGAGAAGTGGCTGCCGAAGGAAATCATCTATCGGAAAAAGAAAGGCTTCGCCAATCCCATCGATCAGTGGCTGCGCACTCAGATGAACCGCTTCATCGGCGACTGCCTTCTCAGCGAGCACTCGGCGGTGCGCAAGTATTTCGATAAGGGATACATTGGACAATTGCTCGCCCAGCACCAGGCCGGTGAGCAACACTATATGCGCCACCTCTACCTGCTGATGTCGTTTGAGATGTGGCATCAACAGTTCATCTCCGCGTAGCGCGGGTTGAGACTTTCATGGCAGACGCCTTCGATGTTTCGATCATCATCGTCAACTGGAACTCGGCCGCACTGTTGCGCGCTTGCCTGGCGGGAATCTACTCAAATACAAAAACCATTCGCTACGAAATTCTGGTGGTGGACAACGCGTCGTTTGACGGATGCGGCGAAATGCTGGAAAAGGAATTTCCCCAGGCTCGCTTTATCCAAAACGGCGAAAACGGGGGCTTTGCCCGGGCGAACAACCTGGGATTCCGGCGAGCCTTGGGCCGGGTGGTTTTATTCCTCAATCCGGATACCGAGATTCAAGGGGAAGCCATCGAGCGTATGTTGCAGTTCATCGACTCGAATGCGGATGCGGGCGTGGTGGGTGCGCGCTTGCTCAATTCCGACCGGTCGCTGCAAACCAGCTGCGTGCAGCGCTTTCCCACCATCCTGAACCAGATGCTCGATGTGGAGTTCCTGCGCAGAATCTTTCCCAGGGGCTCGCTGTGGGGCGTTTGGCCGCTCATGGAACGGTCGACGGGCGCAGTGGCGGTCGAAGTGATTTCGGGTGCGTGCCAGATGATCCGGCGGGAATTGTTTGCGCAGGTGGGAATGTTTGACGAGAAATTCTTCATGTACGCAGAAGACACCGATCTGTGCTACCGGGTTCGCCAGGCAGGTTGGAAGAACTACTGCGTTGCCGATGCCAGCGTCATCCATCACGGCGGCCAAAGCTCGGAAGCCAGTTCACAAAGCAATTTCTCTGCCGTGGTCATGCGAGAGTCGCTGCGCAGATTCTTCGAGAAGTGCCGTGGATCGGCCTGGGGAGAGAATTATCGGGCGGCTATGGCCGCGGTTGCCCTCTGTCGCCTGACTGTGTTGATCTGCGGTCTTGGATTCAGTTTTGGTCTCTACCACCGGCAAGCCTTAATCAGCGCCCTGCGAAAATGGAGCGCGGTGCTACGCTGGTCGGTCGGTTGCGAAGCCTGGGTGAATCATCTGGCGCCGGTGGCCGGCGATCCGATCACGGTTGGGTCAGAATAGCGCTGTCCGGTGCAAGTCAGAGCTCGGTGACGCGCAGCCGATCGTTCGAAGGATTTCGACGGATATTGAAACGAATATTTGAAACTTGCGGAGATTGCTAAAACCTTGGTAAAAGCAATGCAGATTGATCTGGCTTCGCCCGGTTCGGCTGCTGCCGACGTCGATGAACACCTCGATGAACTCCAACCTGGACAGCCGCATATAGCGCCAGGAGAGACGAGGCTCCGGACGGTTCGCACTGTGGCTGAACTGGCAGAGATAAGAAGCATTTGGGAATCGTGGCATCGCCATCCCAACTCGGATATCGATTTCTACTCCACCATTGTTGAGCTCAAGCCCGAGATTGAGCGGCCTCATGTCCTGCTTCTCTATCGCGACCAATCTCCCCGTGCCATGATCGTCGGCAGGATGGAGCGGGCCTTCATTGAGTGCCGTTTTGGCTACAAGGTTCTTTATAAGCGGCCGGCCCGGCAACTTACCTTCAATTACGCCGGACAACTGGGAGATCTTTCCGAGTCGGCATCGAATGCCCTGGTGCAGGAGATCATCGCGTCGTTGCGGCGAGGGGAAGCCGATGTTGCAATGTTTAGCTTTCTCAAGATCGACTCTCCGCTGTTTCGCGCCGCCATGACCTTGCCAGGCCTATGGAGCCGCGACCGGGTGATCGCGAAACAACATCACCGTTGCATGACTGTACCGCGCAGCATGGACCAGCTGAATTCGCAAGTGTCGGCCAAGGTCCGCAAAAATCAGAGATTTAAGAAACTGATGAAGGACTTCTCCGGAGCCTGGGGGGTGCGCTGCTTGCGCCAGCCGGGCGAGGTGGAACGGCTGTGCCAGGACATGGAGCAGGTGGCCCGCAATACCTACCAGCGCGGGTTGGGAGTTGGTTTTGAGGACGGCGCGGAAATGCGGCGGCGCCTGTTGCTGCAATCTGAAAAAGGATGGCTTCGGGCTTACATCCTTTACCTCGGCGACAAGCCGGCTGCCTTCTGGCTGGGGACCCTCTATCAAACCGTGTTGCACAGCGACTGCATGGGCTACGATCCGGAGTACGCCAAATATTCCCCGGGAATGTTTCTGGTCATGAAGGTCATTGAAGGCTTGTCCGGCGACGGGGGCGAGCAGCAGGTCAGCCGAATCGACTGGGGACTCGGCGACGCTGAATATAAGGCGCTGTTGGGAACCGATGACTGGCAGGAAGCCTCGGTATACATTTTTGCCCCTACGCTGAGGGGCGCTGCGCTGAATACGCTGAGAACGCCTGCCCTGATGATTGAGGTTTATCTAAAGAAGATCCTGGAACGGACTAACCTGCTGGGACGCATCAAGCGGATCTGGCGCGATCGACTGATACGAAACGCAGCCTGAAAGACTCTGGTTCATAGTGCCGACAAATCCCTTTCTGACCGACGGAACCACTTTTATCAACCCAATCGGGCTGGCGTTCACGCTGCTCATGGGGGTTCTCGTGGTGGTTCTTCCCCGGCGCTACGCCATGCTGCCGGTGATCGCTCTCATCTGCTACATGACGATGGGGATGCGCTTCGTGGTTGCGGGAATGAACTTCACCATGATACGGGTTTTGTTGCTATTCGGATGGGCGCGGCTGCTGCTGCGCAGCGAACTGCGGCGCTTGCGGCTCAATCCCATCGACAAGACAATGATCGCGTTTACCATCGTCAGCATTCTCACCTACACCGCGTTATGGGGAACCTACGATGCCTTGAAGGACAAGATTGGACTCGCGTATAACGTCTTGGGGTTTTACTTCTTCTTTCGTTTTCTGCTGCGGGATCTCGACGATGTGGTGCGGTTATTCAAGATGTGCGCCTGGATGATCGTGCCTTTGGCCGGCCTGATGGCAGTGGAGAAATCGACGGGGATCAACTCCTTTGCGGCGTTTGGCGGGGTCAGCCCGATCACCGCGGTTCGCGATGGCGTGATTCGCTGCCAGGGACCGTTCGCCCATCCCATTCTGGCGGGAACCTTTGGCGCCACCATCGCCCCCTTTTTCGTAGCTCTTTGGGTCCGGGGCGATAAAGCTCTTGCCCTATTAGGTTTCGCGTCTGCGGTTGCGATCACCCTGATGTCGGGTTCGAGTGGACCGGTGTTAGCGCTCGCCTGCGGGCTGGTCGGCGTAGCCGCGTGGAGCGTACGCAGGTACATGCGTCAGATCCGCTGGGGAATCGCGTTGGGTTTGATTGCTCTTCATCTGGTCATGAAGGCTCCGGTCTGGTTCCTATTGGCGCGGATCGACATTTTTAACGGTTCCACCGGCTATCATCGGGCCTACCTGATAGACCGCGCCATCGCCAACATTGGGGACTGGTGGCTGATCGGAACAAAATCCACGGCGGCATGGGCGGATGTCGATCAGGGACTGTTTGATGTGACCAGCCAGTACCTGGTTTACGCCGCCGACGGCGGACTGATTACCATGGGGCTATTCATTGCGATCATCGTATTCGGATTCCGAGCTATCGGCCGATATGTCCGGGCCAAGGAGAAAACCGAATCTGCGACCACGCTGATCTGTCCATGGGTGTTAGGAGCGGCGCTTTTCGCTCACGCGATGAATTTCATATCGGTTTCGTATTTCGATCAGAACGTGGTCAATTGGTACCTGCTTCTGGCCATGATTTCGACGGTGACGGCTGGCCGCTTGTTTCGAAAAGAGGATGCGAAATTGACCGCGCAACCCGCTTTAGTGGACACCGATTTTGCAGACGCGGAATTTAAGGAGTTATTGGACGAGCGAAGATCGCCGGCTCATCGTTAATCGCTGGCTCATCGTTAATCGCTGGTACTACGTTCCCTGGTGAGGAGAAATAATGAGACGACTCTAACCGAATGATTGTAAAAAAGTTATGGCCCTCGCCGCGAAAATGGCTGCTTTTTCCATGTACTATCGTGACCTAGTGTTTCGAGGACTGTTCTGCGATAAACGCCTCATAGGGCTTAAGAATCCTGAATCGAGGCGATACTGTGAAGAAGCTGTTCCTCCCCCTCTTACTTGTTGCTGCTTCGACGTGTTGGGCCGTGTCGGGGTGCGATGGTGCGGGTAATTGCTATGTACGCGCGGGCGCGAGCGGAGCCGGGTCCGGAGCCGATTGGACCAATGCATACGCCAGCCTTCCCAACAATCTGACCCGTGGAGCGGTCTATTACGTCGCCGCGGGAAGCTATCCCAACCATACGTTCAGCGACGCCGATTCCGGCACCACGGTGATCAAGATTCTGGCGGCGACCAGCGCCACTCACGGCACCGCAACCGGCTGGAGTGATTCCTATCAAGGTCAGGCGACATTCACCTGTTCGTCTTCCTGCAATGACGTAATCGTATTCCAGGCAGACTATTACGTTTTCAGCGGAGTCTATCGCAGCACTTCCACGGGAAACCCGGAGACCGACTGGGTTCTTGAATCCGGATACGGATTTAAGGTGAGCAATACCAATTCAAAGGCGGCTGGCGCGATTTCCGCAGGGAGCGGCTACAACGCTGGAACCTGTAGCAGCCTCTCCTCTTGCGGCGCCCAGGGAATGTTCGTTCACGATATCACCGTAAGCTACGTCGATCTCGATGGGGCTCACCCCTCGACCGACTCGGCCGATATTGATGACGGCTTCGATATCGAGGGCGGTTCCTACAACATCACGATGTCGAGCAATTATGTACACGATGACGCCGTGCCCAACTTCATCAAGGGCAGCCATGGCAATCAGGCTGGCAGTGGATACTATTTTGGAACCGGCAACAACAACGTGATCGAGTACAGCTACATCCAGCACAATTACAGCTCTCCCACCTATCACAGCGAGGGTTGTTCCTGCTCCGAAGGTCTGACCAATTTCACGATTCGCTACAACTACTTTGATCAGATCGGGGGCGTGGGCGGCAACGGTTCGACGGCGATGATTGGCACCGCTTCGGGCGCCGATTACAACAATGGAAACGGGCCGAATGGGCCCTGGTATATCTATGGCAACGTTTTCACCTGTACGGCGACGACGGCGACCATGAACTGCGCCGCGGGCGATGGAACCCTTGCCATTTGGGACGCCCAGTTTACCGGAGCAGTTTATTTCCTGAACAACACGTCCTACAATCTGGGACCGCATGGACCGGAAACAGCCGATGGTATTGGATTGTCGCAAACCACGCCCATGACCACGATCGACTTTGAGAACAATCTGTTCTACGAAGCCGATCCCATGACCGTGATTCCGACGGGCACGACAAATTGGGAGGACGCGACATTCAGCAGCCCGATTACCTGGAGCTACAACTCATACTTTGATACCCCTCAGGCGGGCAGCACCGACGGAGATTCGCACAAACAGGTATCCTCTTCGAACCCGTTCGGCAGTGGCGGAGCCTGCTGTTCCTTGACTTCGGACACGACCGCAGGGGTGAGCACGCAATCCATGCTGGCGGGAACCGCTTGTCCTCCAGTGGCGGGAGAGGCAACTTGTAATAACACGGACTTGACCGGGACCGCGCGCGGAGCAAGCGGCACTTGGGATCGCGGCGCCTTTCAGATCGCAGGTTTGGGAACTCAGCCCGTACCTCCGACCAACCTGGCCGCCACCGTGAATTGAAGATTGCAGCCTCCGAGGGTAAGCGGCTGAAGCGAGCCCGTTGGAATGTGGCGCATCGCTTGTCCTCGGGCAAGAATGCCCTGTCTTTGGGAATTTCTTGGATAGATAGCAACAGTCGGCCGGGTGGCATACGCAGCCACTCGGCCATCACCTTTCCTTGGATGTCCAGTCTGCAGATATCCAGCAAAACCTTATCCTCCCCAGGACTGATCAAACGATGTGGGTTGTGAAAGAAGGTGTTCGGCGGGTATTGCTCTTGGTTCTGCTTCTTTCTCCGGCATGGGCGTGGGCTGCCGAACACTACATCCGGGCGGATGCGAACGGTGCGACCTGCACAGATTGGGGAAAGAATGCATGCAGCGATCTTCCCGCCAGTCTGGTTCGGGGAGATACCTACTACATCGCCGCAGGAAGCTACGGAATGCATCCGTTCAAGGATGCAGATTCTGGATCTTCAGTCATACGAATCCTGGCGGCCACGGCAGCCGACCACGGAACCGGGACAGGCTGGAGTAAGGCCTATCAAGGACAGGCGATATTCCATTGCAAGGCACGCTGTGGCGCTATCTGGGAATTTGACACCGATTACTATTCGATCAGCGGCGTCTACCGTAGTACTCAGACGGGTAACCCACACACCGATTGGATGAACGAAGCCGGCTATGGGTTTAAGCTAGACAATAGCGACGGCCGTGCGGCCTGGGCTGAGATTGCCGGGGGAGCCGGGTACAAAGGACCGCCCGATTTTGTGCACGACATCACCATTCAATACGTTGACCTGAACGGGGCGCATCCTACCGAGGATGTGGGTCAAACGTACGATGCCGGAATTGACTTCGAGGGTGGCAGCTACAATCTGATGTTTGACCATCTCTATGTTCACGACGACTTTGTCTCTTTTTTTCTGAAGGGAAATCATAACCATCAGAATGGCGGAGGATGGACCTTTGGATCGGGAAATAACATCACGATTCAATACGTTGCCGCAAGACATAATTTTACCGCGCCTCATCCTCGAGTCTCCGACCGCCACCATGGCGCCTTTTGCTCGTGCTCGGAAGGACTCACCAATTTCACCATCCGGTACAACTGGATTGAGAACATCGTCGGAACCTCGGTCTTGGATCTGGCATCGGGCGCAGGCTTCAATAGCGGCAACGGCCCCAACGGTCCCTGGTTTATTTACGGCAATGTATGGACGCAAAGCGATGCAACCCATTGCGCGGTCGGTCAGGGATTCTTTGCCCCGTTTGACACCGCCTTTGGCGGCGATGTCTACGTGCTCAACAATACCTTCGCGAACCTGGGAGCGGCAAAATGTCCGGGACAGATCGATACCGGATTTACGCCCGCGCTGACGGCAAAAATGCGTGGCGTCTACTGGGAAAATAATATTTATTTCCGCAGCGATCATGTGAATGTCATCAACTCGGGAACGACCGCCTACGGCAATGTGACTTTCAGCAATATGACTTGGGATTACAATTCGTGGTTCTCGACCCCTGCGGGTGCGCGGGATGACCGAGGGTCGCACCGGCAGAGTGCGTCTTCGAACCCGTTTGCGGAAGACAAGGCATTCAACTTCCAACTTCTGGCCCATACCGCGACCGGGGTGAACACGCATTCCCTGGTGCCGGGCAACGATGTGGATATGAACGGCAATACGCGGGGCTCGGAGAGTGGATTCGATCGGGGAGCGTTTCAAAAGAACAACCGCGCTCCTGGGGCGAGCCAGTGAACTCAGGAGTGTCGGTAGTCATTCCGGCGTACAACCGCTCCGCCATGCTGACGATGGTGGTGGAGAGTGTGTTGGCACAAACCCTTTCGGCTCTCGAGATCGTCATCATCGATGACGGCTCGACCGATGACACTGGAGAAGTGGTGCAGCGCGCCATTGCGGAAAATGCCAACTGGCGCGAACGGGTGCGGTATTTCCATCAGGAAAACCAGGGCATCAGCGGCGCCCTCAATGCCGGAATAGAACGGGCGCAAGGCAAATGGATTGGTTTTACCGCACAAGACGATCTCTGGCTCCCCTGGAAACTTCAGTGGCAACTGCGCGCGCTCGAACGCTACCCGGAGTGTGGACTGTGCTTCACCGACGCCTGGTTCATGAACAATCCGTACATGAAAATGACGCTGTTCGAATTTGCCCAGAAGCGCTTCCCAGGCCCCCTGGGAGTCGTCGACGATCCGGTGAAACTGGTGGTGGGCAAGCATCCGGTGTGGACACAAACCATGATTGCCCGCGCCGATGTGATCCGGCAGGCGGGAGGACTGGATCCTTTTTTGCGCTACAGCGAAGACCACGACTTTCTTTTTCGCATGGGATTGCTGACCAAGTTCTGCTATGTGGGCATGCCCATGGTGTTGATTGACCGCTCGCCGGCGGAAGTGCGCCATCTGGGCGAGGCGCGGAACTGGCACAAGGAAGAATTCCGGCTGCGCATGGATCAGTATCGTTTCGAGAAGCAGGAGACCCTGGGCAAGGGTCTGAGCCCCGCAGTGCGGAGCCAGATCCGAGCCAACCTGCGATCGATTCATAGCAATTGGGCGAATTGGCACATGGAACAGGGCGCGTACGCAAGGGCGCGCGCCTCCTTGTCGAAATCGCTGGCCTACGGCCTGACTGCGGGGCTGGCGGCGAAATGGCTGATTTTCCGCACCTTTCCCGGGTTCTCCAGGAAAATGCTGGCCCGTGACAGCAGCAAAGCCGTCCGGCTTGACCGGGTCAGCTGGGAACTGGATGAACCGGCGAAAACCCTGGCAAACACTTCCGTCATTTCCATCTAGACCCTAAGAACGCGCCATGAAATTCAGCAATCGCAATGTGTATGTCAGCCCGAAGGCCAGAGTGGGCCGGAATGTCAGGATCGGGACAACTCCACTATCTATGACAACGTGGAGATTGGCGATAATTCGACGATCTGCAACGATTGCGTCCTCGGGGAGCCGCTGGCCGCCTACTACGGGGAATCCGACTATGAGAACCCGGCGACCGTGGTTGGGCGAAATGCGCTGATTCGCAGTCACTCTATTATTTACGCGGGTTGTACCCTCGGAGAAGGCTTCTCGTCGGGACATCGCATCACCATTCGAGAGAAAACCGCTATCGGAAGTCACTGTTCGATCGGAACCTTGTGCGACATCCAGGGCAATGTGACAATCGGGAATTATTGCCGTTTGCACAGCAATGTCCATATCTCGCAGACCTGTTCAATCGGCGATTTCGTCTTTTTATATCCGTTTTCGGTGATGACCAACGATCCGTGCCCACCTTCCAAAGAGGTGAAGGGAGGCCGGATCGGCAGCTACACCCAAGTTGGGGTTCACGCGATCGTGCTTCCCGGAATTCAGGTCGGAGAAAATTGCCTGATCGGCGCGAACTCCGTGGTCAACAAGAAAGTGCCGGACTTCTCGATTGTGATGGGAGATCCCATGCGGGTGGTTATGGATATTCGGAAGTATGTGGTCATGGGCAAGGGCCGACCGTATCCCTGGATGAACCGGTTCGACCGGGACATGCCCTGGGAAGGAATCGGCTACGAGGCCTGGATGCAGCGGCAGGGTAACGCGTCATAACTTGCCATGGTGATCGACCATATCGGAATCGTAGTTTCGTCGCTCGAAGAGGGAATTCGGCAGTGGGAACAATTGTTCGGGTACACGAAACGTTCTGACATCGTGGTCAACACGCGACAAAGGGTGAAAGTTGTGTTTCTCTCGAAAGAACAGTCGCTGCCGGTCAAGCTGATTGAGCCATCCGATGCGGACTCTCCGGTATTTCGCTTCGCCCGCCGGGGTGGCGGACTCCACCATTTGTGTTTCAAGTGTGAAAGCATGACGGCTGAGATTCCAGTCTTGCAGGCCAAAGGCGCAGCCTTTGTGACGCCTCCTCAGCCGGGAGAAGCCTTCAATAACCACGAGGTCGCATTCTTCCTGGCGGGAAACAACCTGAATATTGAGCTGATCGATACGGCGGAGAAAAAAGGATGGAAGTAGCTGCCGGCGACCCAAGCTACTCCGTGTATCCAGAGTCGAGGTAAGTGGACGTAAAAGCTTCTATTGGATTAGTTCTCAAGTGGGATCGTTGGCGGTCGAGTTTTGGCGGTCGAGTTTTGGGTGTCTGGCTTCAGCTGTCGAGTGTAGTGTGCGTTTTTGGCAAGCTCCCTCAAACGATAACCATGGAGGTCACATGTCTTCTGCGAACGGAGCTGCGGTTCCAGTCCGGGCACGATCGAACCTGAGTCCTATGAAAGCGACAACGGCTGGGATCATCGATTTGCCAAAGATTACCGATCATCGCGGTAATCTGACCTTCATTGAGGGCAATCGCCACGTTCCCTTTACCATCCGGCGCACCTACTACCTCTATGACGTGCCCGCAGGCGCAGCCAGAGGCGGCCACGCACACCGCGCCACGGAAGAATTCATCATCGCCGCGTCCGGCAGCTTTACGGTTGTGCTGGACGATGGCCACAAGCGCAGAAAGTATTTCCTGAATCGACCGCATTACGGCTTGTATGTCCCCACGCTGATTTGGCGCGAACTGGAAAACTTCTCGTCAGGCTCGATCTGCCTGGTGGTGGCTTCGGAGGAATATGACGAATCTG
The DNA here is from genome assembly GCA_963756015.1 of uncultured Acidobacteriota bacterium. Lineage (GTDB taxonomy): Bacteria > Acidobacteriota > Terriglobia > Terriglobales > Acidobacteriaceae > Sulfotelmatobacter. Next base: position 1,676,035 of record CAVWMB010000006.1, on the reverse strand, counting down.
ACTATTACCGAGAGTATGAAGAATTCAAGCGTATCAGCAAAACCAGCGGTCCCCTTCTTGGACCTGCGCGCCGGCTACCTGGAGCTCAAGCCGGAACTCGACGAGGCGGTCGCAAGGGTTCTCAATAGCGGCTGGTTCTTGCTGGGCGAGGAACTGGAGGCGTTCGAGAGCGAATACGCGACTTACCTGGGCGTGAAATATTGTGTGGGCGTGGGCAACGGCCTTGAGGCCCTTCACCTGTCATTGCGCGCCCTGGGAGTGGGGCCCGGCGACGAAGTGCTGGTCCCGAGCAATACCTACATTGCGACCTGGCTCGCGGTCAGCTATGCCGGAGCCATACCCGTCCCGGTGGAACCGAACGAGCGTACCTACAACCTGGATCCGGGAAAGCTCGAAGCGGCGATCACGAACAGAACCAAGGGAATCCTGCCAGTCCATCTCTATGGCCAGCCCGCCGACATGGATCCCATCTTGAAGCTGGCCAATAAAAATAATCTGTGGGTTCTCGAAGATGCGGCGCAAGCCCACGGAGCCCGCTACAAAGGAAAGCGAGTTGGCGGCCTGGGGACGGCGGCCGGCTGGAGCTTTTATCCGGGGAAAAACCTTGGCGCATTTGGCGACGGCGGCGCGGTAACCACCAACGACGCCCAAATTGCCGACCGGGTTCGCCTGCTCCGGAACTACGGCTCGCGCGTCAAATACCACTTCGAAGCGCAGGGATTCAATAGTCGTCTGGATGAGATACAGGCGGCGGTGTTGCGGGTCAAACTGAAGCGCCTGGATGACTGGAATAACCGCCGGTCGTATCTGGCCCGGCTCTACCGCGAACGCTTGGAACACACTTCCTTGACCCTGCCTTATGTACCCGAATGGGCGGAGGCGGTTCATCATTTGTTTGTGATTCGCAACCCGCAGCGCGACGCCTTGCGACGGCATCTGCAGGATGCTGGGGTGGGCACCTTGATTCACTATCCGATTCCTCCGCACTTACAACCGGCTTACCAGAATTTAGGATTGGTGAACGGCTCGTACCCCATCTCGGAGAAGATTCACGATGAAGTCCTGAGTCTGCCCATGGGGCCGCAGCTTTCCGAAGACCAAGCCGCGCAAGTGATCCGAGGAGTTCAGGAGTTTGCCTCGTGAAGTCGATCTTTAAAGCTACTGCAGTGCTGAGTGGAAGCTCGGTTGTCAGCATTCTTCTGAGTTTGGTCTCGGCCAAAGTGATGGCGTTGTATCTGCAGCCGGAAGGCTATGGATATTACGGCTTGCTGCAGAGCTTTGTCGCCCTGTCCGGCCTTATTACCGGGTTTGGGATCGCAACCGGTCTGGTACGCATGGGTGCGAGTGCGATCGCGGTCGACGATCAGATGACGGTTGCAAGTCTCCGGCGAGCTGCCTGGGTTTTATTTGGCGGCTTCGCTGGTCTGGCAGTGCTGGCCATTGCCGTATTCCGGCATTCGCTCAGCCGCTGGGCGGTGGGCTCACCGAATCATGCGTCGGCGGTCCTGTTGATGGGAATCGCACTGGTTTTCACGGTCGCAGGAGCCATACAGACCGGGGTGCTCAACGCCTACCATCGTGTGGGAGCGCTCGCGAAATACGGCGTAGCGAATGCCGTGTTGAACGCGGTGGTTGGAATTACCTTCATTTTGACGATGCGCACCCGAGGCATCGTACCTGCCATCATTGGTGGCAGCATCGTCTCCTGGGTAGTCTCAGGATATATGCTTCGCCGGGAAGTAGGTCCGGTGAAAGTTCGGCCGGGTCGCAGTGACATCTTCAAAGCGATTCAATCGCTGCTGCGTTTTGGCGGTCCCTACACCGCCAGTATGTTGATTGGCACCGGAGTGCAGCTGGCGCTGCCCATGGTGGTGGTGCACCTTCTAAGTACCGAGAGTGTCGGTTATTACCGTTCGGCGGTTGCCATCTCCGTGGGATACCTGGGGTTTCTGGTTACCGCCATGGGGCAGGATTACTATCCCCGGCTGTCGGCGGTTGGCAACGAACCTGGAGCACTGGTAAAACTGATCAACGAACAGCATCGTCTGGTGATGGTTCTGGCGGTGCCGATGATTCTGGGGACGCTGGCGCTGGTTCCCATCCTGATTCCCCTTGTCTATTCCCACAAGTTTTCTCCGGCCATCGATATTCTGGAATGGCAGCTGATCGGGGACATTTTTAAATTTTCCAGCTGGACGATGTCCTTCGCCATTCTGGCGCGGTGCGGATCGCTGACTTACTTCATCACCGAACTAATCGGCGGCTTGGTTACGCTCACCAGCACATGGATCGCGGTCCGTTGGTTCGGTCTTTCTGGGCTTGGAATTAGCTTCCTGATTTCTTACGTTGTGTACTACGGGGTGGTCTGGATCTTCATACGCAGGACGGTGCCCCTGGTCTGGACGGCAACCAACAAGCGCATGATGCTGACCGCCATCGCCGCCGCCATGGTGATTCGTATTCTGCCGGCGACCAGGTTTGCGAGCCTTAGAACTCCGGTGGCGCTGGCTCTCGCCATAGCCTTGGGAATCCCGAGTCTGCGTACGATTTATCGGGAGTTTTTTGCGGGAGAAGATACCGGCGCTGGCATGCGCCTGGGCGCAGAGGCGAGCCGGACCCGCCTTTCGGAGTTGTGAACCGAGCGATGCTCGATAGCATGTTATCTAGCAAAACACCAATCCGGGCAGCAAGTTCGGCCGGCGGGCGCGAGCCAGCGCCGGCTGCACAGCTTGGCGCTTGGTCTCTTGTGGCCGCGGTCAACAACGAAAGCGTCCTTCAGCAGACTTTGCTGAAGTCGCCGGTTATCGATTCAAGATGTCAGGTTATTCTCAAGCGATCCTTTTCCTCGGCGGGTCAAGCGTATAACTCAGGGCTCACGGAAGCTAACCACGATGTCGTGGTATTTGCCCACCAGGACGTATATTTTCCCGAGGGCTGGACGATGGATCTGGAACGCGCCATCTTGCAACTCTCAGAGGACGATCCGGGTTGGGGTGTTCTCGGAGTCTTTGGCGTCACGACCAGCCCGCAGAGAGAACTCGAGGGCCACTGCTATTCAACCGGATTGGGTCGGGTCCTGGGAGCACCTTTCGACAGCCCGGTGCGGGCGACATCGCTCGACGAGTTGACTTTGGTCATCCGGCGATCGTCGGGACTTACCTTCGACGAGAGGCTCCCCGGCTTCCACTTATACGGAACTGATATTTGCCTGCAGGCACTAACCCGAGGTATGAGAAGCTATATTATTCCAGCTTTCTGCATTCACAATAGCAATGGCTTGGCGTACTACCCGACGGAGTACTGGCGGGGTTATGGCTACATGCAGCGCAAATGGAGAGAACATTTACCGGTTCATACCAGTTGCGTCACGATCACGCGCTCCTCTCGTCCTATGTTTAAGCAGATCATCATGGACTCTGCGAAGCGGCTGTTTGGCTCTCCGAGAGTTGGCAAGCGGACCTCCGATGTGAGCGAACTCTACAAGCGGGTGGTTACGCAGAGCGATACCTTGCGGGAGCATGGTGCCGCCCGGCAGGCGGACGGTATGTTGGTGGAATCTAAAATGGAGCCGAATTGAGCAGCGCTCACCCGGTGGACCTGGAGCAACATGAGCCATTTCGGCTTCTGATTACCGGCGCCAGCTTCGATACCGCCAACATGGGAGTCAGTGCCCTGGCGGCCGGGGCTATCAAAGGCGCGACTTCGAGATTTCCCAACGCGTCTGTCTCGCTGCTCGACTACGGCAAAGAAGCTAAAACCTATGTGGTTCAGCTAAGGGAACGACAGGTAATCGTGCCCTTGGTCAATCTAAGATTTTCCAAGAAGTTCTACTTAGCGAACAATATTGCTCTGCTTATACTTATAAGCTTGTTTCTCAAGCTGGTCCCGTCCAGGCGATTGCGCAAACGGCTGATTGCTGAGAATGACTGCCTGCGCGAGCTTGACCGGGCCGATGTGATTGCGGCGATTTCGGGTGGTGACAGCTTCAGCGATATTTACGGGCTAACCCGGTTGCTGTATATTTCTCTCCCGCAAATATTGGTTTTGCTGATGGGATATAAACTGGTGCTGCTGCCTCAAACCATAGGCCCGTTCCAGGGTAGACTGGCCAAGGCGATGGCGCGCTATATTCTTCGAGGAGCGGACCGGATTTACTCAAGGGATTATCAAGGTCTGGAAGAAATCAAAGTGTTGTTGGGGAACTCGAAGTCAATCTCGAAATCTTTGTTCTGCTACGACGTTGGTTTCATCGTCGACGCGATTGAGCCCCGCAGTTTCGAAATTACCGGTTTTTCCCCGGCGATTGAAAACTCCACAGAACTGGTGGGATTGAATGTCAGTGGCTTGCTCTGGATGGGGGGGTATAGCCGCACCAACATGTTCGGGTTGAAGTGCGACTACAAAGAACTGATTCGCCACCTGATCGAATGTCTGATCAACCAGTTTGGTGTCAGGATTCTGTTGGTGCCGCATGTATTTGGCACCGATCCGCACGGTGAAAGCGACAGCATCGCCTGTCGGGAAGTATTTGCCGAACTCGGGCAGAAGTACGAAGGACGTCTAGGGATGGCCGAAGGAGCCTTAAATCAAAGCGAAATCAAATACGTAATTGGCAGTTGCAACTTTTTCATCGGTTCACGCATGCATGCCTGCATAGCGGCCCTGTCCCAAGGGGTGCCCGCGGTCTCTCTGGCATACAGCGACAAATTCATCGGGGTCATGCAAACGCTGGGCGTGGAGAATCTGGTGCTGGATCCTCGCACTCTGAGTGCGCCTGAGATTGTGGTCGCCGTCGAAGGCGTATATAAGAACCGAACCATGGTGCGTCGCGAACTTGGAAACAAAATGCCGGAGGTCCGCGAATCCATCTTCAGTTTATTTTCCGTTCTCAACCGACCAGGAACTGTGCCGGCTTGTTGCTCATAAGCAGGAGACCCCGGCGACTCGAGGGCGTGAGATGACGCTTCACACCATAGATCCCATTTCAGATGCGCGATGGAAACAGTTCCTCGATACCAATCCCCAAGCATCAATCTTTCACACTCCGGAATGGCTGGAGGCACTCCGGCGCACTTACGGCTATCGCCCTTTCGTCCTAACTAGCACAGAGCCCGGCACCGCAATCGGTAACGGAATCGTGTTATGCGAAGTCAAGAGTTGGATCACCGGTCGGCGTCTGGTAGGAGTACCATTTTCCGATCATTGTGAGCCGCTGCTGTCAGATGGTCACGAAGCCCGGCTTATGGCTTCGCACTTACAGGAAGAAATAACACGGAACGGATGGAGTTACGTGGAACTTAGACCGGTGCGTTCGGATTGGGATTCCTTTGCGTCCTTTTATCCGGGTCAGCAATTCTATCTTCACCGGCTCGATCTGACTCCCAGCGCTGAATCGCTGATGAAAGGTTTCAGCAAAGACTCGGTGCAGAGGAAGCTGCGCAGGCAGAAGCAGGAAGATCTGTCGATTGAGAGCGGCTGCGGCGAGAAGCTTCTGGAGTATTTTTATCCCTTGTTCATGCGCACGCGACGCCGCCATCGGCTGCCGCCGCCGCCGCGGCGCTGGTTTCGCAATCTGATAGCGCTGCTGCCGGAGCGGCTTTCGATCGAGGTCTGCTTTAGCGGCGCCCGCGCCATCGCGAGTATTTTGACCTTGCGCTTCAAAGATGTTCTCTATTACAAGTACGGATGTTCCGACGAGCGATTTCATCGGCTGGGAGGAATGCAGGCGCTTTTTTGGAATGCGATTCAGAATGCCAAAAGGCTCGAGCTTCGAGTGTTCGATTTGGGACGCACCGACCTCGCCAATGAAGGTCTGCTTCGATTCAAGAATGGCTGGGGAGCCCAATGTTCGAAGCTGACTTACTTGATTTATCCCCAGAAGCAATCCCGGCTGACCGCGACGGCAGGCAATAGTCTTGGCAACGGAGTTAAGTGGATGCCCGAATGGATGCTGGCCGCTGCGGGAACTATGATCTACAAACATATCGGCTGATTGATTTCAGTCTGCGCCTCCGTTCCAGCCCAGTTTGGCCGCCTTCTTCCAGCAACCGGAGAGGCGAGGCTCTCAAAGGCCATTGCTTGCAAGGCTTTACGAGGCTTAAAAAGATCCGCCCCGACAGCCGCGCTGGTTGCAAGGCATTGCACATAGTTGCAAATGCTATCACTCTTGACAGCCGCGACGCAGATGATAAAGTGTTGATTCACAGATCACCCGAACACTCCCCCCGGTAATCCTGTTGTACTTATGAGCTCCAGCTTCGAGCAAGCGGCGAGCTAATTATGGAAGGCTCGCCAGTTGTGATATGACGAACTTAAGATCTGCATAGTCCCCCCTGCAATAGGTACCAAGGTACGTTTTTCAGCGTGCTTGCGCAGCAGTTGAAGCGTTATCCAAAAGGCATAGCCACATCTTTGTGCCGTCGATCGTAGGAGAAAACACACCATGATGTCCCGTCCCAAACACTCGTGGCCCGCAGTTGTCCTCTCGGCCCAGTTGCTTCTGATTCTGCTAGCGGTCGCGATGCCTGCCCAGGCACAAACCCCGACGGGTTGGTGGAAATTTGACGAGGGCACGGGAACCACCGCCGCTGACTCGTCAGGCAATGGCTACAACGCCACACTGGTGAATGGAGTGAGCTGGGTCACGGGCAAGATTGGCGATGCCGTGTCCGCCAATGGCGTGAATCAATACGTCAGTATTCCGGCAGTGAATTTGAGCACCACCAACGCGGTCACGGTCACGTTGTGGACGAATCGGACCTATTCGACCGGCGGCGGACATACGTTGTTTGAAGCCTCCCCGAATTTCAACAGTTCCACCACAGGTTTCGGCTTTTTCCCGGATGACACTACGTGTCAGGGCATTCAGGCCGACGTGCATGGAGATGTGGGATACACCGCGAACTGCTACGCCGCTCCTTCTTCAGGCGTCTGGCATCATCTAGCTGTAGTCTTCGATAAGAGTCAGACGGGAGCGAGCGAAGTAAAGCTCTACATCGACGGTGTATTGCAGACCGCGACGCAAAGCATTCTTACCTCCAACAACACCAACAACTTTGGCAGCAATCCAATTTACTTGTTCTCACGCGGCGGGACCACCGAGTTCAATGCCGGCATCGTTGACGATTTCCGGGTCTACAATACCGCGTTGACCGCGGCGCAAATCCAGCAAGTCTACACCTATAGCGGCGCAACCCTGACATCGATTGCAGTCACTCCGGCGAACCCGTCCATCGCAAAGGGAAACACCCAGCAATTCACGGCGACCGGGACTTACAGTGATGGCAGCCAACAGAATCTGAGCAGCACAGCGACCTGGACCTCCAGCAGCACCACCGTGGCCAGCGTCAGCAGCGTGGGCCTGGCCACCGGCGTAGGCACCGGGAACACGACGATTCAGGCGGCCTCCGGTTCGATCAGCGGATCGACGGTGCTGACGGTGACGCCGGCAACACTGGTCTCACTGGCGATTACTCCGGTCAATCCATCGATCGTAAAAAACAACACGCAACAGTTCACGGCGACCGGAAGCTACAGCGACGGAAGCCAGCAGAATCTGACCACGGTGGTGAGCTGGAGTTCGAGCAACACGACGGTGGCAACCATCGGCAGCAGCGGTCTGGCGACGGGGCTGGCGACGGGCAGCAGCAGCATTCAAGCCACGTCGGGAGCGATCAATGCCTCGACCACGCTGACGGTGACGACGGCGTTGGTGTCGATCGCGGTGACCCCGGCGAATCCAACGATTGGCAAAGGTGCGACCGAGCAGTTCACGGCCACCGGAACCTACAGCGATGGAAGCCAGCAGAACCTGACGAGCGCGGTGACCTGGAGTTCGAGCAGCACGGCGGTCGCGACGCTTACGAGCGGAGGACTGGCAACGGGGGCAGGAGCGGGGACGACGACCATCCAGGCGGTTTCTGGTGCGATCAGCGGCTCGACCACGCTGACGGTGACGCCGCCGACGCTGGTATCGATTGCGGTGACGCCAGGTAGTCCATCGATCGTGAACGGAGCGACGCAGCAGTTCACGGCAACCGGAACGTACAGCGACAACAGCCAGCAGAATCTGAGCGGTTCGGCGACCTGGAGTTCGAGCAGCACGGCAGTGGCGACCATTAACAGCACCGGCCTCGCGACCGCCGTCGGCACCGGTAGCACCACGATTCAGGCGACTTCGGGCTCGATCCATGGTTCCACCACACTGACCGTGAGCGCGCAGTTACCCGGGTTGGTTGGGTATTGGGCCTTTGACGCAGGAAGTGGAACGACGGCCGTGGATTCCTCAGGCAACGGCTACAACGCCACGCTGGTCAATGGAGTGAGCTGGGTCACGGGCAAGATCGGCGATGCCGTGTCCGCCAATGGCGTGAATCAATACGTCAGTATTGCGGCGGTGAATGTAAGCACGACTAACGCCGTCACCGTTGCCTTGTGGACGAATCGGACCTACTCGACCAGCGGCGGAACGTTGGTTGAGGCCACATCGAATTTCAACAGTTCCACCACCGGCTTCGGTCTTTTCCCTGACGATCTCACCTGTCAGGGCATTCAGGCCGACGTGCATGGAGATGTGGGATACACCGCGAATTGTTACAACGCGCCTTCTTCAGGCGTCTGGCACCACATTGCGGTCATCTACGACAAGAGTCAGACGGGGGCAAACGAAGTAAAGCTATACATCGACGGTCTGTTGCAGACGGCGACGCAGAATCTCTATGCCGCCAACAACACCAACAACTTCGGCAACAACCCGCTTTATGTCTTCGCCCGTGGCGGCGCCAGCGAGTTTAGTTCCGGCATCGTCGACGACCTACGCATCTACAGCAGGGCACTCTCCGCTTCAGAAATTCAGCAGATCTACAACGGCCCGGTGTTGCAATCGGTCACGGTCACTCCGGCGAACCCGTCCATCGCAAAGGGAAACACCCAGCAATTCACGGCGACCGGGACTTACAGTGATGGCAGCCAACAGAATCTGAGCAGCACAGCGACCTGGACCTCCAGCAGCACCACCGTGGCCAGCGTCAGCAGCGTGGGCCTGGCCACCGGCGTAGGCACCGGGAACACGACGATTCAGGCGGCCTCCGGTTCGATCAGCGGATCGACGGTGCTGACAGTGACGCCGGCAACACTGGTCTCACTGGCGATTACTCCGGTCAATCCATCGATCGTAAAAAACAACACGCAACAGTTCACGGCGACCGGAAGCTACAGCGACGGAAGCCAGCAGAATCTGACCACGGTGGTGAGCTGGAGTTCGAGCAACACGACGGTGGCAACCATCGGCAGCAGCGGTCTGGCGACGGGGCTGGCGACGGGCAGCAGCAGCATTCAAGCCACGTCGGGAGCGATCAATGCCTCGACCACGCTGACGGTGACGACGGCGTTGGTGTCGATCGCGGTGACCCCGGCGAATCCAACGATTGGCAAAGGTGCGACCGAGCAGTTCACGGCCACCGGAACCTACAGCGATGGAAGCCAGCAGAACCTGACGAGCGCGGTGACCTGGAGTTCGAGCAGCACGGCGGTCGCGACGCTTACGAGCGGAGGACTGGCAACGGGGGCAGGAGCGGGGACGACGACCATCCAGGCGGTTTCTGGTGCGATCAGCGGCTCGACCACGCTGACGGTGACGCCGCCGACGCTGGTATCGATTGCGGTGACGCCAGGTAGTCCATCGATCGTGAACGGAGCGACGCAGCAGTTCACGGCAACCGGAACGTACAGCGACAACAGCCAGCAGAATCTGAGCGGTTCGGCGACCTGGAGTTCGAGCAGCACGGCAGTGGCGACCATTAACAGCACCGGCCTCGCGACCGCCGCAAGCATCGGCAGCACCACAATTCAAGCTGCCTCAGGCTCGGTCCACGGTTCCACCGTGCTCACGGTAACGCCCCCCATTGGCCAATTCGTGCAATGGGCGTCGGGTGATAGCGGTGCCGCACAGGTTCACACCACGTATATGGACAAGGCCGTGGCGAACGGTGATCTCATATTGGTCCTGTCTCACTGGGATAACCAGACCCTAACGGCGACCTTGAGCGACAATGGCGGGAACACGTATTACCCGATTTCCGGTCCCATTAATGTTGGATCCGTGGGACGTTTCCAGGCGTGGTATGCCAAGAACGTTGTCGGCGGACTCCTTGGGGTTACGGTGACCTATTCGGGAACGACCTCGTCGATCTCCTTGATTGATGCGATCGAGTACTCTGGGTTGGATACTACCTCTCCTCTGGATGTCTTTGCTTCGGCGTTTGGCTCGGGGCTCTTCCAAAATAGCGGAGCCGCTCCGGCCACGACAGCAAGCAACGATACCGTCATTGGGCTGTTTGGCTACTATGGCCCCTCAACTCCTTACAACGCCGGGGCTGGCTTTACCATGCGCAACTACGACGCCACCTCGATGCTGGAAGACGAGTCCGTGAGCGCCAACGGAAGCTATAGCGCGACCGGAACATCAGCGGTCACGACCCCATGGGTAGCATATGTAATCTGCTTCAAGAATGCTTTCCAAGGGCCGCTATCGCTGACTCTGAACCCGAGCACGGTGATCGGCGGAAGCCCGGTGGGAGGCACGGTGACCTTGAGCGCGCCGGCTCCCGCAGGCGGAGCCACGGTGGCCCTGTCAAGCAGCAATCCGGCGGTCGCATCGGTGCCAGCGAACGTGGTCGTCTCCAGCGGAGCGACCCGTGCGTCATTTACCGTGAACACGGCGCCGGTGAATTTCAATACCGGTGTCACCATTGCAGCAACCTACAACGGTACGGTGCAGAACGCCGTCCTCACGGTCGATCCTGCGACCATGTCCCAGGTGGCTACCGATACCTTTAACCGCTCCAATTCTTCCACTCTTGGACCGAATTGGACTCCCCTGGTCGGAACTGGCGACGTGGCACTTCAAATTGTCGGCGACCAAATCGAGGCGACCGCGATTTCGCCTTCTATCGGCAAAGAGATGTATTACGGAGGGCTTACCTGGTCGGCCGATCAATATAGTCAGGTGCAAATCACCAAAGCCAGCGGCAACGGAGGCGAAGGCCCAGCGGTCCGAATGACTTCCAACGATACGAACTATGCATGTCTCGTTGCGAACACCGGCGCGGGGAATGCCACGGTTGCGATTATGCTCGATAATGCCGGAACCTATACGGTTCTTGCCGATTCGACGACGGCCACCGTCCAACCCGGCGACAGCGTTCGCTGCACGGTGCAGGGATCGCTGATCACCATGAGTGACCAGACCCGATCCGCGACCCTGTTGACCGCAACCGACTCTACCATTCCGAGCGGTTACCCTGGACTGATGACCGGCGCAGGAACCTCGGCGGTCACAAACTACATCATGGCCAACTGGTCGGGAGGTGCCAGCCTGGCTCCGATGACGGCTCAAACCATCGCCAGTGACAATTTCAATCGTGCGAATGCTCCGAACCTGGGCACAAACTGGCACATTGGGACCGGCCATGGACCGCTACAAATTATCAGCGACCAGATCCAACCCTACCCCTCGGGAGGTCCCCAGCCATCCAAGGAGCATTACGTGGCGGCCGGCGTTTTCCCGAATGACCAGTGGTCGCAGATTCAGGTGGTCGTCGAGGACACCCTGGGAGACAACGCGGTTGAGCTCCGCGCCTCCGATACCAGTGACACTCTATATGTTCTGGACGTCAATATTGCGGGCGGACCCGGGATTGCCGAAACCAGAATAGCGAACGTGATCAATGGAGTGATCACCCCCCTGGTGATCGATCAAGCCTGGTCTTCAGTCTCTCCAGGCGATTACATTCGCGGACAGGTGCAGGGCAACTTGCTGAGTTTGATCGACGTGACCACCGGTACTCTGCTGGTCAGTGCGTTCGATACAAATATCACATCGGGTTATTCTGGGATTTCCATGCAGGCGGATACCGGAACCCCAGCCGATCACATCGCCGCGAACTGGTCGGGAGGAACATTTCACTGATTCATTGAACCACTCCTTTGAACATTTCACGGTGCCGTAACTCGAGGTGCTCGGCTTGGGTCATGCTCGATTTGCCCTATCAGCTCAGGTCAGGTCGTTGTAGAGTGAACAGTGGGCATGAGCCGGAACCTGGTCAATTATTTTAAGTGTGCGGATGACTTGGCGGAACTGACCCCAGAAGGTCCGCTATCCGAGGATGAAGGCTATTTCGGGTTCGGCAAAGAGATGGTTTGCTATGGCCGCACTTCGGCGGGACGGCGCAGCCCGGCTCCTGACCGGATCGGCTACGACGCCCTCCCCGATGTAGCGCTAAGCAGCTCTCAAGCGCATCTTCCGTTCGAGCCTGACGAGATAACCAACAATTTCTACTATGAGCGATATGCGCACAAGAAGCTGAGCGCTCTTGAACGATTACAAAGAAACATAATCCGCGAAGTGTATTACTTTTTGCGGCCGATAATACCTCTGGAAATCAGACGATACCTACAAAAGTGGTCTCTAAAGGACTGGCGAAATCTACGCTTTCCGCAGTGGCCGGTGGACACCACCGTAGACTCGCTCATGCGACAGCTTCTTTGGCTTGCGATCCAATCGTCGGGATTGAAGGAAGTACCGTTCTTATGGTTCTGGCCGGATGGTGCCGAAGCCTGCGCCATCATGACTCACGATGTTGAAACACAGCGCGGAGTGAAATTGAGCTCCCACATCATGGATATGGATCAAGCGTTCGGCATGCCATCGTCGTTCCAGATCGTGCCGGAAGATTGCTACTTGGTTGATCAGGAGTATCTGAACAGTATTCGCAACCGAGGGTTCGAAATAAATGTTCAGGATCTGAATCACGACGGAAGGTTGTTCCATACTCACCAAAGTTTCAAGGCCCGCGCTGCAAAAATCAATCGATACCGCGACCTGTACGGCGCCCGCGGGTTCAGGTCCGCGGTACTTTACCGCAATCAGGATTGGTTCAATTTACTAAACTTCGACTACGATATGTCGGTGCCGAATGTGGCGCACCTTGACCCGCAACGGGGAGGTTGCTGTACCGTGATGCCCTATTTCATAGGCTCACTCGTAGAGTTACCCGTGACTACGACCCAGGACTATTCTTTATTTCACATTCTCAACGATTACACTCTGGAGCTTTGGGAGCAGCAGGTCTCTTCCATCCTCAAGAACAACGGCCTGATAAGTTTTATCGTTCACCCTGACTATATCGACGGGCCTCGGCAAAACAAAGTTTACAAGGACCTTCTCGCCATGATGGCGACGCTGCGCAGCGAGAAGAACGTATGGATTGCGCATCCTGGGGAAGTTTCTGCGTGGTGGAAACAGAGAAGCCAGATGAAATTGATCTGCAGCAATGGGAAATGGGAGGCGACGGGCCCGGGTGCCGAACGGGTCGTGATTGCAACTGCGGCCGTCGATGATGACCGGTTAACCTACACCGTGAATGCGAAGTGCTCAAAACTGAAGGTGTCTTACGAACTCCCTCCCACACGACGATCGACAGTGCAAGACAGCAACTCCTAGCTGGGGGACGTATGCCAGCGGAGATGTGTGCACGAGATAGTGGTCCTCAAAACGTCAAAACGAAGGCTGATCATCCAATGAATGTCTGCATGGTGGCATACACGCATTACGAAGCAGACAATCGTGTCATGCGGTACGCCGAGACTCTCGCAGCGCGGGGCGACCGGGTCGACGTAATCGCGCTGCGCCATCCTAACGAGCAGCCCTATTCAAACGTGCATGGGGTAAATGTTTTTAGAGTTCAATCCCGAATAAGAAATGAACGGGTGAAAGGCGCGTACCTGCTGCGCATTCTATCGTTCCTCTTCAGATCCGCATGGTTGCTCGCCAGAAGGAACCGTCAATTGCACTACGACCTGATTCACGTGCACTCGGTCCCGGATTTTCTGGTATTTGCCGCGTGGTACCCGAAAATGACCGGTGCCAAGGTCATTCTCGACATTCACGATATTCTTCCGGAGTTCTATGCAAGTAAGTTCGGAGCCAGCAAACAATCCATAACCTTCAAATTGCTGCTGCTGGTCGAAAAACTTTCGGCAAAGATCGCCGATCATGTCATCATTGCGAACGACCTGTGGCGGGACCGGATCGTCGCCCGCTCGGTTGGCAAAGCGAAGTGCAGCACAGTTTTAAACTGTCCCGATCGACGCATTTTCTGCCGCACCAGCAGGACCCGTCAGGATGATCGATTCGTCATCCTTTACCCGGGCTCCTTGGGACGACATCAGGGGCTCGATGTAGCCATTCGCGCCTTCGCGAAAGTTTGTAACCGGGTACCGTTCGTTGACTTTCATATTTATGGCGATGGAGGCGAGAAACCGAGGTTAATTGATCTGGCGCGCGAATTAAGGCTGGAGAATCGCCTGTTCATCCACAATAGTGTATCGCTGCGCGAGATCGCCGCGGTCATCTCGAACGCCGACCTCGGAGTGGTGCCGAAGCGTAGCGACGGCTTTGGAAATGAGGCCTTTAGCACCAAGATTCTTGAGTTTATGACAATCGGGGTTCCTCTGATCATCTCGGAGACTAAGATTGATCGGTACTACTTCGACAATTCACTTGTCCGCTTTGTTCCGAGCGGAGACGAGGACGCTCTGGCGCATGCCATGATCGAACTTGTTAATAACCCCGATCTTCGCGAGCAGTTCGTCCGCAATGGACTGGAGTGCTCAAACCGATACGATTGGGACGTGAACAAGAGCGCGTACCTGGGTCTGGTCGACTTATTAACATCAAGAGGGTCCGGAGTCGATGTTAAGACGGAACTAAATCGCTGCGTCTAGTCTCGGCTGCGGCAGATAAAGGCTGGAACATGCGAGGTGCGAAAATTGCCCCGTCATGTGTGCCCAAAGCTACGAAGCCGAAGTAATGACATCCCAGAAATCACTTATCATTCTGCACAGCAGAGGAATACACGAACATGCCCCGCGTTAGTGCTGGCGTAACGCCGTTCCTTTTGGAGGGAAAAGAGCCATCGCGAGTAGCCCTGCGAATGCTCGAAGGCGACCAGACTTACGGCGATTTGCAATCAGGTTCGGCGAAGGTCGCTCAGCACCTGACGGCTGCAGGTCTGCACAAAGGAGATCGGGTTCTTCTGGCAGGCGACAATTCATTGTTTTGGGTGAGCGCCTATCTCGGAGTTTTAAAGGCTGGACTTGTCTGTGTGCCGGTTCCGACAACGATTGCGGCCGAAGACCTTGCCTACATTCTTCAGACGACCCAGGCTCGAATAGGTTTTGTCCAGGCGCGCTTCGCCGTGGCAAACAGACAAGGCCTGCGAACGGTCGCGCTGGTTACCGATCGCGAGGTACCGAGTTTTTCAAACGCGCTAAGTTTTGCAAAACTCAGAGCCGACGATATCGGAGCGGGCGACGATTCGACGAATATTGAGTCGGACGATTTGGCAGCTCTGATGTTCACCTCCGGTTCGACCGGAAAGCCCCGCGGAGTGATGGTTTCCCATGGAAACATCATCGCCAATACCACGTCGATCATTCAGTATCTTGACCTCACGGAAAACGATCGGATCATGGCCGTATTGCCTTTCCATTATTGTTTTGGAACTTCGCTTCTTCATACCCACTTGAGAGTGGGAGCAAGCCTGGTGGTTGACTTGCGCTTCCTTTACCCGGAGAAAATCTTGGAGAGGATGCAAGAGACGGAGTGCACAGGGTTTGCCGGTGTACCCAGCCATTTTCAGATATTGCTGAGAAAGTCCAGTCTTCGGAAGAAGCAGTTTCCGCATCTGCGATATGTTCAGCAGGCCGGTGGCCACCTTGCGCCCAGCTTTATTCATGAACTGCGCGATGCGCTGCCGCGCACGAAGATTTTTGTGATGTACGGGCAGACCGAGGCTACGGCGCGCCTTTCCTATGTTCCGCCGGAGGCTCTCGACAAGAAACTGGGATCGATCGGCAAGGCTATTCCTGGTATAAGCCTTCGAGTACTGAACGATTCCGGCGAAGAGGTGGCGCCCGGACAAACCGGGGAGATTGTGGCCGAGGGTGCAAACGTGGCGCATGGCTACTGGGGTGAACCGGAAGAGTCGGCGAAGTGCTTCCGCAACGGAAAGCTGTACACCGGCGACCTGGGAACAGTCGACGACGATGGGTTTATCTACGTGCTGGACCGTGCCAAGGACTTTTTAAAATGCGGCGGCAAGCGCGTCAGTTGCAGGCAACTCGAGGAAAAACTTGTCGAGTTTGATGAACTCCTGGAGGCGGCTGTGATTGGAGTTAAGGATGAACTTCTGGGCGAGGCCGTGAAAGCTTTTGTTGTCCCGCGGAATTCACACTCCGAAGGGCTGGAAGATCGCGTGCTTGCGTTCTGCAAGGAAAACTTTGCGCATCAACTCGTGCCCAGGGCCATTGTTGTGATGGGAGCTCTGCCAAAAAACACCGCGGGCAAAGTATTGAAGCAAAAATTGAAAGCCCTCGAATCGGAGAATTTTGACACTCGATCCATCCCGAGTTTGAACTGAAGGTTTTGCCGGTTTTGAAGACGAACTTACTATCATGGCGGTTTCGAGAATGCGGAGCACGGAGGGAATGAGAACCTCGGGTCGCATTGCCGTGTTTTTGTTTCTCTGGCTGCTTTCCTCGGCGGTGGTGTGGCATCCGTTCGCGGATACAGTTAGCCTTGCCCTGCACAACAACGAATACACCCACATATTGTTGATCCTGCCGGTCAGTGCGGCGTTGATTTTGTCCGAATGGGCTTCACTACGGTTCAACCCATCATGGAGCGTGAAAGTTGGGTTGTTCTGGTTTTTTATCGGTGGCATGGTTCTCTTCTCGGCAAGATCGTGGCCGCCTGCGCCAGCCGTGGATGTGCGGCTTTCGCTCAGCATGCTGGCTCTTGTGATCTTGTGGATTGGAGCTTTCGTGATGTGTTTCGGGACTCGAGTCGGCCGATCCCTGCTTTTTCCTCTTGGCTTTCTTTTCTGGTTGGTTCCGATCCCGTCGTTCCTGCTGGTAAGAATCGTGCAATTGTTGCAACGGGAGTCCGCGATTGCGGCGTGGTTGCTTTTTTTGGCAAATGGCGTTCCCGTAGCACGACAGGGTGTCCTGTTGTCGATTCCTGGCCTAAACCTCGAAGTTGCCCGGGAATGCAGCAGTATTCGTACCAGCCTCATGCTAGTCGTCACCACGATGGTGCTCGCGCATGTGCTTCTGCGCACGCCGTGGCGCAAAGTTCTGGTGGTGCTGCTCGCCGTTCCGGTGTCTATTGCCAAGAACGGCCTGCGCATTTTTACGATCGGAATGCTTACCACGCGAGTGGATCGCAGTTACCTGAACGGAAGATTGCACCACGACGGCGGGATTGTTTTTTTCCTGATCGCCTTGGCGATCACCCTGGTCTTTGTCTGGATTCTACGTCAAGGCGAAAGAGGAACAGTGCCCATACCGGCCTTGCGCCCTCTACAGTCATAAGTACGTACGGGCATGAGTAGACAGGCATAAGTAGGCAGCCATAAGTGCGCACAGCCATAAGTGTGCGCTAGTTGACAATCGGACGTGCGTGCCCTCTGCCGTACATGTGCTGATTCACATGTGCTGATTCAGTGGAGATCTCTCGCGGATTGGCTCTGCGCCTTCAGGCAGTTTGCTCCAGCCCACCTTACTCTGTCGTCTTGCGATCGGTCCTCTTAGAACCCAGACCTAGAACACCGACATTGACCTATAGGATGCAGCGACTTGCATACTGTTGCAAATACATTCAATCTTGACAGCCCGTGCAAAGGCTGTAGAGTTTTATCTGGCAAGATGCCAGAACTCCAGATTGGCAAGGCTTCTGCGTTCCATTGTTGGTTCCATTCGTAGGCTCACGGCCGGCTGCTTGCGGAGACGATGCAACATTAATGAGCTCCCGGACCAATCTCAATGCATTTTGTTCCCGTGATTTCCTGTCCGGACAGAAGGTCAACTCTCGTAGCTGAAGGGCTCTGCTCCAGCAGCTGACGTTGGAGGTAATGATGCGCACAAAATTCCTCGCTTATCGGGTCCCGCTCATTGCACAAGCGCTCGGCGTAATCATCGCATGTGCTGGCGCTGGGGCCGCGCCGCGCGCCGAAGCGCAGGTGTTTGGCTGCACTCCGCCGGCGGTCAATGCCATCGTTTGCGAAAACTCCAAAGCGGGCAATCCTCCCAGTGACTGGCAGCTTCCGGGCGAAGATTCCAATGCCGGGGATCCGACGATTCAGGGTTTTACGACAGACATCAGCGTGAACCAGGGCGGCACGATTTACTTCAAAGTAAAGACGACTGCGACGGCGTATCAGATTAATATTTACCGCATCGGATATTACGGGGGACAAGGCGCTCGCCTGGTCGCAACCGTTCTGCCGAGTGTGCCTCTTCCGCAGAGCCAGCCTGCGTGCCTCACTGACCCATCCACGTTGCTCATCGATTGCGGCAACTGGGCGGTGTCGGCTTCGTGGGCAGTGCCGGCGAATGCGACATCGGGCCTATACATCGGTAAGCTGGTTCGTTCTGATACCGGCGGAGCCAATCACATGGCCTTTGTGGTTCGCGCTGACACTGGCGGATCTCAACTGCTTTTTCAGACCTCGGACACCACCTGGCACGCTTACAACGAGTTCGAAGGCAACAGCCTGTATTCCCCGGGATATCCAACGCCTCGCGGTTACAAGGTCAGCTATAACCGTCCCTTTGTTACCTGGCAGATTAACTCGCCAAGCTGGTTCATGAGCGCGGAGTATCCCATGATCCGGTGGCTTGAGGCCAATGGGTATGACGTCAGCTATACAACTGGCGTGGATAGCGACCGCAACGGAAATCTGATCCTCGGACACAAAATCTTCATGTCGGTGGGACATGATGAATACTGGTCGGGAAACCAACGGACGAATGTAGAAGCGGCACGAGCGGCTGGAGTCGATCTGGCTTTTTTCAGCGGGAACGAGCTTTTTTGGAAAACCCGATGGGAGAATAGTATCGACGGGTCGAACACTCCTTACCGGACCCTGGTTTGTTACAAGGAGACTCTGGAAGGTATCAAGGAGGATCCACTGGATCCTCCGACTTGGACCGGGAGTTGGCGCGACCCCAGCTTTAGCCCCCCAGCGGATGGCGGCCGTCCGGAAAACGCCCTTTCCGGCACCCTCTCTTACGTAAACGCAACCCGCAACGATGCGATTGCGGTGCCTGCTGCCTATGGCAACTTGCGCTTCTGGCGCAATACCGCCATCGCGAAACTTGCAGCCGGAAGCACGTATACCTTTGGCAATGGTACTCTCGGCTACGAGTGGGATGAGGAACTGGACAACGGATTTCGTCCCGCGGGCTTGATCGACTTATCTTCGACCACTGTGAATGTCACGCCGGATTTTCTTCTGGATTACGGGGCGACGTACGGTGCCGGGAGCGCTACCCATAGCCTCTCTTTCTACCGCGCCAGCAGTGGGGCTCTGGTATTCAGTGCCGGCAGTGTGCAATGGTCGTGGGGGCTGGATGCGACTCACGATTACTTTTCTGACCAGCCGCCTCCGGCCGATCCCAATCTGCAACAGGCAACCGTGAACGTACTTGCCGACATGGGCGCACAGGCTGGAACGCTCCAGCCTGGCCTGGTGGCGACGACCGCCTCCACCGATACCACCCCGCCCAGTTCACAGATAACCTCTCCAGCCAATGGTGCGACCATTCACACCGGTAGCGCAGTCACAATTACCGGCACGGCGAGCGATCTGGGGGGTGGGGTAGTGGCTGCGGTAGAGGTTTCAGTCGATGGTGGCACGACATGGCATCGCGCCGTTGGGCAGACGAATTGGAGTTACCCGTGGACGCCCACTTCCGCAGGATCGGCGACCATCAAAAGTCGCGCGGTTGACGACAGTGTGAATTTGGAGACGCCGTCGGCCGGGGTTACGGTTTCAGTTACGCCCGCGGGCTTGGTCTCGATCAGTGTTACTCCCACTAACGCATCGGTTCCGCAGGGCGGAAGCCAGCAATTCACAGCGACGGGAACATTCACGGATGGCAGTACGGAAAATCTGACGGACTCTGTGACTTGGAGTTCCACGAATACGGCTGTGGCCACAGTCAATTCGGTAGGAATAAGCACCGGAGCCGCCTCCGGCACTGTAACCATACAGGCTACCTCCGGTACCATCAGCGGTTCAGCCAGTTTAACGGTGGTCAGTTCCGTTTTGGCTTCGATTGCGGTTACTCCCGCCAATCCGGCGATCTTGAGCGGAGCCAGCGTGCAGCTCACCGCCACAGGCACCTACACCGACGGCAGCAACGCTAATATTACAAGTGCGGTCACTTGGACTTCCGCCAACCAGGTCGTAGCCACCGTTAACGCCAATGGACTAACGACCGGCGTGTCTACGGGCAACACCACGGTTCAGGCGGCGCTTGGACCGATCATGGGAACAACCGGACTCACCGTAACCAACTCGATCTCAGGGTTGGTCGGATACTGGACCTTTAATGAAGGTTCCGGGACCACGGCGGCGGATTCCTCCGGGGATGGCTATAACGCTACATTATTCAATGGAGTGACCTGGGGCGCAGGCAAACTTGGGGATGCGGTGACGGCGAATGGCACGAATCAATACGCCACCATCCCGGCGATTAATCTGAGCGGTACCGATGCGGTCACGGTAGCGATGTGGGTGAACCGCACCTATTCGACCGCGGGTGGACATACGCTGCTTGAAAACAGTTCTAACTTCAACAGCTCTACGACCGGGTTCGGCATATATCCCGACGACTCTACTTGTGGCGGGATCATGGTCGGCTTGATGGGGAACATCGGCTATAGCATAAATTGCTACACCCACCCGACCTCGGGAGCGTGGCACCACCTGGCGGCGATTTTTGACAAGAGTCAGGCGGGGAATGCGCAGACAGCTCTGTATATCGACGGAGTATTGCAGACGCCGAAACAGAACTACTTGACCAGTAAGAACACCAATAATTTCGGAAGCAATATAACCTATCTGTTCTCGAGGGCTGGTACGCAGGAGTTCGCTACCGGCAGCGTTGATGATTTGCGGGTTTACAACCGTGCGCTGTCTGCTTCCGAGGTACAACTGCTTTATAACTTCAATGGCGCGACTCTCACATCGATATCTGTGACACCGACGGCGCCCTCGATCGCGAAAGGCGGAACGCAGCAGTTCACAGCGACCGGAACCTACAGTGACGGCAGCCAGCAAAACCTGACAAGCTCGGTGACCTGGACCTCCAGCAGCACGAGCGTGGCAACAATTACTGGTGCCGGTTTGGCGACGGGAGTTTCGGCCGGCAGTTCGACCATCCAGGCGGCTTCGGGCACGATCACCGGCTCGACCAGTCTGACGGTGACAGCACCCACATTGACATCGATCGCCGTGACTCCGGCGAATCCGTCGATCGCAATCGGAGCGACGCAGCAGTTCACGGCTACAGGCACCTTCAGTGACGGTAGCCAGCAGAACCTGACGAGCTCGGTAACATGGAGCTCCAGCTCGACTTCGATCGCGACGATCAATACAACCGGTTTGGCGTCCGCTGTAACTGGCGGTGCCACGACGATTCAGGCGGTTTCCGGTTCGGTCAGCGGATCCACGACGCTGAGCGTAACGAAATCGTTGGTATCAATCACGATCACACCCGCATCGCCCTCGATCGCAAAAGGTGGAACGCAACAATTCGCAGCTACCGGGACGTATAGCGATGGCAGCCAGCAAAACCTGACAAGCTCGGTGACCTGGACCTCCAGCAGCACGAGCGTGGCAACGATTACCGGCGCTGGCCTGGCGACCGGAGTTGCGGCTGGCAGTTCCACGATCCAGGCAGTTTCGGGCGCGATCACCGGCTCGACTAGTCTGACGGTGACGCCACCAACATTGACATCGATCGCCGTGACTCCGGCGAATCCGTCGATCGGAATCGGAGCGACCCAGCAGTTCACAGCCACGGGCAGCTACAGTGATGGCAGCCAGCAGAGCCTGACCAACTCGGTGACGTGGAGCTCGAGCAATACCGCGGCAGCAACCATTGGCAGCACCGGTTTGGCGAGCGGTGTGGCCACGGGCAGCACAACGATTCAGGCGGTCTCGGGATCCATCAATGGTTCCACCACTCTGACTGTAACCAAGACCTTAGCTTCAATTGCAGTGACGCCAACAACGCCCTCAATTGCAAAGGGTGGGATGCAGCAGTTCACAGCGACCGGAACGTACAGTGATGGCAGCCAGCAAAACCTGACGAGCTCGGTGACCTGGACCTCCAGCAGCACGAGTGTGGCAACAATTACCGGCGCCGGCCTGGCGACGGGACTGGCCGCCGGCAGTACGACGATCCAGGCGGCTTCGGGCGCGATTACCGGCTCGACTAGTCTGACGGTGACGCCACCCACATTGACATCGATCGCCGTGACTCCGTCGAACCCGTCGATCGGAATCGGAGCGACGCAGCAGTTCACGGCCACGGGCAGCTACAGTGACGGCAGCCAGCAAAACCTGACAACCTCAGTAAGTTGGGTTTCCACTAATACGAGCGTGGCAACTGTCAATGCCGCCGGCTTGGCAACCGGAATCGCCGCCGGTAGCGCGACAATTCAGGCCACCCTTGGGGTAATCGGAGGTTCCACAGGGCTTTCGGTCACGGCACAACTGCCAGGGTTAGTCGGGTATTGGACCTTTGATGACGGTACCGGCACGACGGCCGCGGATTCGTCGGGGAACAACTACAACATGACGTTGTCTGGAATTACGTGGACGACCGGCATGATTGGCGACGCCATTTCGGCCAGCGGCACCAAGCAGTATGGAAAGACGCCCGCCATAAATCTCGCCGGCACCAGCGCCGTAACAGTGACGTTATGGGTAAACCGTACGTACTCGACAGCCGGCGGACACACGCTTTTTGAAGACAGTGCAAATTTCAACAGCTCAACCACCGGATTTGGCTTTTATCCCGACGACGATACTTGCAACAACATGATGGTCGGAGAGCGCGGCAACGCGGGATACAACATCAACTGCTATGCGCAGCCATCGTCCGGCGTTTGGCACCACTTCGCCGTGATCTATGACAAGAGCCAGCCGGCAAGCGGCGAGGTCACGCTCTACATCGACGGCGTTTTGCAAACGCCGGTCCAGAACTACATGTCTTCGAACAATACCAATGCATTTGGCAGCAACATATTGTATGTTTTTTCCCGAGGCGGCTCATCCGAGTATACGTCGGGCCTTATGGATGACTTAAGAATCTACAGCCGAGCTTTATCGGCTTCGGAAATTCAACAAATTTACAGCTTCCGGTAATCCGGGAGCGGATGATGTGGGCTTTCGACCGAAGACCGAATTTCTTGCGCCCGTAAACACTTCAGCGAGTGTGGCTCTGCATTGCCAAAATGCGATTGCTCGCTCTCCCCACCCTTCGCTACAATCCGAAAGCGCGATCATCGTTACACTCCACACAGGCGATCTCTAGAAGAGCAATCGAGCTGACATTTTGAAATACTACGCGACATTTCTGGCGCTGACGCTGTTCATTCTCGGCTTCCCTGGTTGTCTCACCTGCAATGCTCAGAATGGATCAGGAGGAAAGACTCGCACTTATTACATTGCGGCGGACGAGGTCCTGTGGAACTACGCTCCGCACGGGCGAAACCTGACGGGCATGCCGGGACCGGAGTTGGAAGGCGGTACCAGGACGCTGACATTTCGCAAGGCCATTTACCGCGAATATACGGATGCAACGTTCAGCAGTTTAAAGCCGCGTTCCGCCGAATGGGAGCACCTCGGAATTCTCGGCCCGCTGATCCGCGCCGAAGTAGGCGACACGATCAAAGTGGTTTTCAAAAACAATACAAAAATATTCTGCAGCATGCATGCTCACGGACTCGCGTATGCCAAGGAGTCTGAGGGCGCTTTGTACGACGATGGCAATTCCTCCGATCAGAAAAAGGGCGACGGAGTTCCTCCGGGCCAAACTTATACCTATACGTGGACAGTCCCGGAGCGGTCCGGACCGGCTCCGGGCGACCCAAGTTCCATTCTCTGGGTATATCACTCGCACTTTGTCGAACCGAGGGACATGAATGCTGGATTGATGGGCCCGATTATCATCACCAGGAAAGGTGCATCCAGGGCCGATGGAACGCCAAAGGATGTCGATCGTGAGTTTGTGGTTGCGTTTGCCGTTTTTGATGAGACTGAAAGCCGGTATTACGAAGCCAATGTTATGGACCAGAGGAAGTACACTCCTGGCCTCAAATTTACCGACCCAGCCTTCCGTCTGCGCTTTCTCTTTTATTCCATGAATGGGTTCATCGAAGGGAATTTGCCGATGATGACGATGAACAAAGGGGAGCGAGTGCGCTGGTACTTATTTGCGAACAGCAACGAAGACGATGTCCACACGCCGCATTGGCACGGTCAAACGGTGATGTTCAACGGAATGCGTACCGATATGGTGCACCTGGAACCCATGATGATGGTGGTTGCGGATATGGTGCCCGATAACATCGGAACCTGGCTTTTTCACTGCCATGTCAATGATCACATCGAAGGCGGGATGCAGGCACTGTTCACGGTGAAGTCAAAATAAAGTTGCAGCGTGATGCGCTGGATTAGACCGATGCCGCCTTCGTTGCGGCAGACGCACCGCCTATACTGAAGAAGTTCGTCAGGCCGGATATTCGTGACAGTCTGTTTCGAGGAGGTTTGCGTGTACTCCAATGATGTAGTGGGAAGCCTCCTGCGACCCGCCTATCTTAAAGATGCTCGTGACCAGTTTGCGGCGGGAAAACTCACGAACGCCGCATTCAAGCAAGTGGAAGATCGGGCGGTCGACGAATGCATCGACTTGCAGATTCGCGCCGGGATTGAAGTAATCACCGACGGTGAAGTGCGCCGCTATGCCTTCTATGGACACCTGATTGACGCGGTCGAGGGATTCGATAAATACGGTGGCTGGGCCATTCCTTTCCGGGACGAAAAGGGTGAAAGGTTGGTCTTGTCACGTCCGGTGGTAGTTTCCAAGCTGCGTCGCAAACGGCCGCTGTGCGCTGAAGAATTTACCTACGTGCGTGCGCGCACCAAGCACCCCGCCAAGACCACGATCATCAGTGCGCAGCAGGCTGCCGCTTACTATGACAGCAAGAAGTCGACCGGCGCATACTCGACGGTTGATGCCTATCTCGCCGATCTGGTCGATATTCTGCGGATTGAAGTGGAAGAATTGATACGCTTGGGCTGCACCTACATCCAAATCGATTCGCCGCAATATACAGCGCTCCTGGATCCCGATCTACGAGAAGGGTATCGCCAGCGCGGCAACGATCCTGACCGGCTGCTGGATTTATCGATCGAAATGGACAACGCGGTGATCGGCGATCACTCCGGCATTATCTTCGGCCTTCATCTCTGCCGCGGAAATAATCAGAGTAAGTTCTACGCTGCCGGCGACTACGGCCCGATCACAAGAGTGTTCCGCAATACGAAGTTCCAGAGATTCTTGCTGGAGTATGACGATGAACGTTCCGGCGGGTTCGAGCCGCTGCGCCAAGTACCGGCAGACCGCACTGTTGTGCTCGGTCTGGTGAGCTCCAAAAAGCCAGAGTTGGAAAGCAAGGATGAACTGAAGAGACGGATCGAAGCCGCCTCTCAGTTTGTTGCGCTCGAACGCCTTGCCCTCAGCCCGCAATGCGGGTTCGCTTCTACCATGGAGGGCAACGCCGTGACGGTTGCCGACCAGGAAGCTAAGCTGCGTCTGGTTGCCGAAACGGCGCAGGAAATTTGGGGCAGATCCGTTCCATTGGCGCGGAGAGCCTGAGGATGCAGCGGCTGAGCCATCCTGTTTATCCCATCGGCAAGCCGACGTAGTTTTCCGCCAAAGTCTTGGCGGCTGCTCGAGAGCTGGTTACATAATCCAGTTCGGCAAGTTGGCGGCGGTGGTCGAAAGGATTCTCGTCCGGGAAGCGGTGAAGCATCGAGGTCATCCACCACGAGAACCGTTGCACGCTCCAGACGCGTCGCAAACACACATCAGAATAACTGTCGAGCAAGTCACGGCTTCCAGTGTCGTAGAAGTGCTCGAGGGCTCGCGCCAGTATCCGTACATCGGCGACCGCCAGGTTTAATCCCTTGGCCCCGGTGGGCGGGACAATGTGCGCCGAGTCTCCCGCCAAAAAAAGATTTTCGAATTGCATGGGCTCCACGACGAAACTACGCATGCCCGTCAAGCCCTTTTGCAGAATTCGTCCCTCGGCGAGCTTCCATCCGCTCGAGCTCAGGCGAATCTGAAGTTCCTGCCAGATCCTCTCATCGCTCCAGAGATCAATATCTTCATCCGGCTTGCATTGCAGATACAGCCGGCTGATTTCTGGTGTCCGCATACTGAGCAAGGCAAATCCACGATCATGATAGGCATAGATCAGCTCTTCCGATGACGGCGTGGCGTCGGCCAGGATGCCAAGCCATCCAAAGGGATACTCGCGCTCATAGTGATGGAGCGCTCCGCGAGGAATGCTGGGACGGCAGATGCCGTGGAAGCCGTCGCACCCGGCAATGAAGTCACAGGCCACTTCGAAGGTGTTTCCATCTTTTTTATATCTGATCTTCGATTTTGGCTGATCGAAGTCGTGCACGCTAACATCTTCAACCTCAAACAAGACTTGGCCCCCGGTCGCGGCGCGTGCGTTGTTCAGGTCTTTGAGAACTTCGTGCTGCGCATAAATCGTAATTCCCTTGCCTCCGGTCAGATCCTGAAAATCTACACGGTGGCTCCGGCCTCGGAAGCGCAGCTCGATCCCGTAGTGGACCAAGCCCTCGGTTTTCATCCGTTCACCAACACCCATTTCGGTGAGCAGATCTACCGTTCCTTGCTCCAATACGCCGGCGCGGACGCGCTGCTCTGAATATTGACGGCTGCGATTCTCAACTACTACGGTCTCGATCCCCTGCAAATGCAAAAGGTGAGACAGCACGAGGCCGGCAGGTCCCGCACCGACAATCCCGACTTGAGTGCGCAATGAGGCCGGCATTGGGCTGATCTAAAAAGGATAGTGGCGGGGAGTGGTTTGGATCGTAATCCAGCGCAGCTCAGTGAATTCGCTCACTGCGGCTTTTCCTCCGAAGCGGCCATGGCCGCTGGCCTTCACGCCTCCGAAGGGCATTTGCGCCTCGTCGTGCACGGTTGGTCCGTTCACGTGGCACATTCCTGAATCGATGCGCTTGGCAACCTCCACGGCACGGGCAATGTCCCGGCCGAATACGGCGGACGAGAGCCCATATTCGGTGTCATTTGCCAGGGAAATCGCTTCTTCCACAGTTCTAAAGCGAGTGATCGAAACCGAAGGTCCGAAGGATTCTTCGCGGAAGATCTGCATTTCGGGAGTAACGTGATCAACGATCACGGCCGGCATAATCGTGCCTTGCGCTTCCCCTGCCAGAAGAACCTTCGCGCCTCGCGACACGGCATCATTCACGAGCCCTCGCACTCGATCCACCGTGGGCAGGCCGACGACGGCACCGAAGACAACCTCACCTTTTCGCGGATCCCCGCAAGGCAGCGCCTTCACTTTCGCAACGAATTTCTGGGTGAACGCGTCCGCCACCTTTTCGTCAACGAGAATGCGTTCCGTGGACATACAGATCTGTCCCTGGTTCATGAATGCTCCGAAGGCAGCCGCGTCCACAGCGGCATCGAGGTCAGCATCGTCGAGAATGATCAGCGGAGCCTTACCTCCCAGTTCGAGCAAGATCGGCTTCAAATGCCGCGCGGCAGTGAGCGCGAGGATTTTGCCGACACGAGTGGAGCCGGTAAAGTTCACGCGGCGCACGGCGCGATGGGCAATGAGGGCTTCGACAATCGCCGACGCGCTGGCGGCATCATGGGTCAGGACGTTGACCACGCCGTGATCCAGCCCGGCTTCCCGGAGAATCGTTCCAATCAAGCGATGCGTTGCAGGACATATTTCCGACGCTTTTAATATGACGGTATTGCCGCAGGCCAGCGGCATCGCGATCGCGCGCACTCCGAGAATGACAGGAGCATTCCAGGGTGCGATCCCAAGCACCACGCCCGCCGGCTGGCGGACGGCGAATGCGAGGCTCCCAGGAATCTCCGACGGAATGACCTCGCCTGAGACCTGAGTCGTCATAGACGCAGCTTCGCGCAGCATTTGGGCCGCCAAATAAACGTTGAAACCCGCCCATCCGGCGGTAGCGCCGATTTCATCCATCATCACGGAAATAAAATCAGCGGTGTGGGCTTCGAGCAACTCAGCCGCGCGCAAGAGCTTCTTGCGCCGTTCGTGGGGGCCGAGCGCCGCCCACGTAGGAAATGCCTCAGCACCGGCCTCCGCGGCTGCGATCGCGTCCTCTACCCCGGCGGCGGCGGCGCGTGTGGCAACCTCACCCGAAATGGGATTTTGCCGGACAAACGTGGCCGCACTGTTCGCGGCGGCATCCCGATCACCGATGAGAAGCTGCACTTCCGTCATGGCTATTTCCCCTTCTTGGATATCTTCTTGGTCTTTCCATCCATCTCTTTGAAAACGTCGGCGGCGATATGAAAGGCGGAGTTCGCTGCAGGCACGCCGCAATAGATTGCAGAGTGCAGCAGGACCTCTTTGATCTGATCGCGCGTGACTCCATTGTTACAGGCCGCCTTCAGATGCATGCGGAATTCCTCGCCACGATTCAAAGCGATCATCATCGCGAGCGTCAGCAGGCTGCGCGCTTGTCGCGGAAGTCCCGGGCGAGCCCAAATCTCGCCCCAGGCGTTTCGAGTGATGAAATCCTGAAAATCGCGGGTGAAGTCGGTGGTCGCGGCAAGGGCGCGGTCCACATGTTCGTCACCGAGAACCGCGCGCCGGATTTTCAGGCCACGCTCGTAGCGCTTCTTGTCATCCATTAGCGTCATAAATTGTGCGTCGCTTGTTTGGAAATAAAGTTACGAACCGCTTCGTTGAACGCGCCAACCTGTTCGACATTCGAGAGGTGGGCAGCTGCGAGTTCTAGCCTTTCCGATGCCGGGATCTGATCGGCTACAAATCGTGCGTCGGCGATGGGTATTACCGGGTCGCGTTTTCCATAGATCACAAGAGTCGGAGTCTGGATGCGCGCAACTTCATCGCGCTGATCCACATCGCGAATCGCTGCGCAGCAGGCTGCATAGCCCTGCACTGGAGAATTCTCGATCATTCGTTGCGCGTTCGCGACTTTCTCTGCGAACGATGCGCGAAACTCGGGTGTAAACCAACGCTCGATAACGGCTTCAGCAATTGGTCGCATTCCGTCTCTGCGTACAGTTGCGATTCGGCTATCCCAAATCTCTTTCGTACCAATGCGGACCGCAGTGTTGCAGAGCACCAGATGCTGCAGGCGTTCAGGAGCGTGAATTCCAAGCCAGATGCCGATCATGCCGCCCATCGAAAGCCCGCAGAAATGCACGCGTTCGAGACGAAGGGTATCCAACAGACCAAGAACATCGCGGCCCAACTGCTCGATGGTGTAGTCGCCCGGTGTTACTGAGGACTGTCCGTGCCCACGCGTGTCGTAACGCAAAATGCGAAAATGTTGTCGTAATTCTGCCATCTGCGGATCCCACATCGAACAATCTGTGCCAAGAGAATTCGAGAACACCAGAACAGGCTGCTTGTCGCCAACCAGCGCGTAGTGCGTCCGCAGTTCTCCAACCTCGACAAAAGGCATGGCTTGCTTTCCCCAACGACACCGTTATCGACGATCAGTCGTTGTAATTGGTTTGCGAGCGTCGTCGATAACGCGATTGACCCACTCTTCTGCGGAACCCAGATAGTTTTCCGGAGCAAACAATCGATCCAGATCCGATGAACTCAGCCGCTCGGTCACGACGAGGTTTTGGGCCAGTATTTCGCGCAGATGCTTTCCAGACTGGCGTACTTGACGACTCGCATCTTCGATTAAGGCCTGGGCAGCGGATTTGCCGATGTGGCTGGCCATGCTCACGACGACGGCTTCGGCAAATACGAGACCGCGCGTGGCGTCGAGATTCTGCCGCATCCGTGCCACGTCGACTTCGAGGTGAGGCACAATCCCGGCCATTTGATGAAGCGCACCCGCGGTCAGGCGGAAGATTTCCGGGAGTGTCTCCCACTCCGCGTGCCAGTTGCCAAGGCCCCGTTCGTCTTCCTGTACCATCGCGCTCAACATTGTGCTAACCAGTCCAGGGATCCGAGTGGCAGCCGATAACACAACCGTCGCCGTGACCGGGTTGCGCTTGTGCGGCATTGTCGAGGAGCCGCCACGGCCTTCGCCGGCAGGTTCGAAGACCTCCGCGATCTCGGTTTGCATGTGAAGCGAAACATCGCAAGCCATCTTGCCTAACGTTCCGGCGCAAAGACCCAGAGAAGTAGCCAGTTCCGCCACACGGTCCCGCTGACTGTGCCAGGGCATTGCGGGAAGTTCAAGCCGCAGCTCTGACGCCAACGCCCCCGCTACCTTTACTCCCTTCTCTCTCAAAGCCGCGAGAGTTCCAACCGGTCCGCCAAACTGCAAAACCAGAACGCGTTTTCTGGTTTGTGCAAAACGCTCGCGGTGGCGAATCATCACGTCCAGCCACCCGGCGACCTTTACCCCGAAAGTCGTGGGCAGCGCGTGCTGCATAAGCGTGCGGCCGGCCATCACCGTCGAACGGTGTTTCTCCGCGACTTGCGCCAATCCCGTGCAGAGAGAGCCCAGGTCGCCTTCAAGAATATCGAGCCCTTTCCGAATCTGCAGAACCAGACCGGTGTCGTTCGCGTCCTGGCTGGTTGCGCCCCAGTGTACGAACTGCGCTGCCTCGGGATCGTCTTTTGCAACCAGCGCTATGAGTTGTTTGACGAGGGGAATGGCGGGGTTCACAGAGCCGGAAGTGGCACGCGCGAGCGCATCGGCATCGATCAGGTCTACCTTGCATTTCGATGCGATAGCCGCGGCTGCGGTGGCGGGGATTACACCACAACGGGCTTCAGCTCGCGCGAGCGCGGCTTCGAAGTCAAGCATGTGCTGCAGGCGCGCGGCATCGGAGAATACTGCGCCCATTGCTGCTGAACCGAACAGTGGATCGAACAAGGTCATCCAGATTTTACGACATCGACAGGTTTTAACACAGCGAATCGTTACAATCCCAAATCGAAGAATACCGTTTCTTCCGGTCCCTGCAAAACGACATTCCATTCCAGCATGGCATGATCGGCGCCCGCAGCCGTCTCCGCACTCTCCCCCCCCCTTCTTCCTGGCGATCAGGGTTGAACGCCTCTCTGCTGGTACCAGATTAAGAATAAAATCCGTTGCGTTGCGGGGTTCGTCGGGGAAATAAATTCGCGTGACCAAGCGCCGCAGCACTCCACGCAAGAAAATAGAAATGAGCAGATGCGGCGCCTGATCTCGTCCTTCCGGCCCCGGGACCAGTCCCGGCTTAATCGTGGCAAAGCGAAAAATTCCCTTGGAGTTCACCGGTACGCGCGCAAATCCCTTGAACCCAGGCTCCAGAAGTTTGTTCTGCTCATCTGCAGGATGGTCGTATTTCCCCTGCGCGTTGGCTTGCCAGATTTCCAGTACCGCGTCCGGCACGGGAGCCCCGTCGCCGTCGAAAATTCTCCCTTGCAGCGTGATGCGCGCGCCAGAGACACTGTCGCCAGCCAGGCTTTCACAATGCAGCCACCGAAAACCAATTTCGAAAAAAGGCCCAACCGTTTGGGAGGTAGTCGCCCGCAAACTCATGCGGTTTCCATCGGGGTAGCGTCGCGGCCCCGCAAGATGAGGTCGAATCGGTAAGCTAACGCATGTTCCGGCATGGTAGCTTCCCAGTTGAATACGGATATCAACCGGTTACGGGCGTCTGCGTCTGCCGTGCAGTTGAAGATTGGGTCAAACGGAATGAGTGGATCGCCGGGAAAGTACATTTGGGTCACAAGGCGTGTAGCAAATGCCGGACCGAAAAGAGAGAAGTGAATATGCGCGGGCCGCCACGCGTTGTAATGATTATTCCAGGGATATTCACCGGGACGAATGGTGACGAAGCGATAACGACCCTCAGCGTCGGTGATGGCTTGTCCGCATCCCGTGAAGTTAGGATCGAGTGGCGCCTGGTGCTGATCGCCTTCGTGCAAGTACCGGCCCGCGGCGTTCGCCTGCCAGATCTCCACCAGCGTATTGGCCACAGGACGACTGTCTTCATCGATCACGCGCCCACTCACGATGATCCGTTCTCCGAGCGGATCTCCGGCGTGTTGGCGCGTCAAGTCGCTCGCTTTAGCTCCGACCATTTCGGCGCTGAACGATGGCCCGGTGACTTCCGATAGCGTATAAGGAATTCGGATCGCGGGTTTGCTGGGCGCACGCTTGATTGACGATTCATACGGCCTGTGTAAATAACCCGGCTGGGTGCCCGGGTGCGGTACGCGATAGGGGACGACGCTCTTCATGTTCCTTATTTTGCTTGTCCTTGTGGGCGGAGCGCAACAATCAGAAAACCAAGGTAGCCGAGCAACGGCCGCTGCGGAATCCTGTGCGCCAGGCTCGCCCGTAAGGGAAGGCGATTCAAACAGCATCACCTTGGTCGTAGGATGTCACCTAGAAAGTAAATTTCGCCGAAATCTGCAGCTGCCGCGGGTTGAACATAGTTCTCGGTGTACCGAACAACGTGCTCGGAGCCGGAGCGATCGCCTCCTGGTGGCCTGGAGAAGTGATTTCCGGCAAACAGGCTACCTGTCCGTGCTGAATCGCGAGCGAAGTCGCATCGTTGTAGTGCTGCGGTATCGGCCCGTTGAAGGGCGTGGAACCGCCGCAGAAATCCGGGGTACCGCCGCCGTAGACGGAAGTCACTTCGTTAATGTTTTGCCGGTTGAACACATCGAATGCGTCGAAAGCTAGCAACAAATTCTTGCGCTCACCGAATTTGAAGGCGCGCGAAAGCCGGAGATCAAAATCATAAAAGTGATCGCCATAATAGGCATTGCGCGGAGACCAGCCGACGCGGTCAGTCACCGGATTGGTATCGCCATTTACGTCATTGCCTACAAACATCGTGAAGGGCCGCGGCGTCTGCAGCGAGGCGATCAGGCTAAACTCGAAATTCCGCAGCAAGGTTTTCTCGGAACCGTCCGCGGTGAAGTTCCCCACAAATCGCTGTCGAATATCCTGCACTGAATTGGCCCGCTCCAATGCACGATCATAAAAGTCTTGCGGTGTGCTGACGAAAGTCGTAAACGTGCCATCGTCGCGAGTGTGAGAGTAAGTGTAGTTCACGTTGAAGCGGAGACTTCGCCCTGATTTGTCGGCTAGAGAAACCGTGCCGCCATCGTACTCAGCGTTTCCCGATCCGTCGAGATAGTACATGAGGCCGGCATTGTTATAGAGAACTCCGCTGAATGCGTCTTTCCCATCAGGAGTTTTGTTGTTGGGGAAGGGCCCGGTTGGAGTTATGGGTGGACCGGGAACGGTGTCGGCCGCGAAGCAAGTAGTAGCACTATTAGTAAGGCCCGCGGAGGGGCAAACGTTCAGGTTCTCCGGCCGGATCTGTTTGTGAGCGCGCAGAAACAAATAGCCAACGCTAAGCACTAGCCCCTTGCCAATTTCCTGGTCGATCTGCAAGCTGGCTTGCTCGGAGTAAGCGTACCGCATGTTGCGGTCGATTCCGCCGCCACTGTTGGTTACAAAACTCCCCGAGGGTATTGTCGGGTCTTGGCCAGGACCTGGGCCGCTGTTGAAGTTGGGGGGAGTCTGGCCGGTTGTAATTAGCGTTTTTGCGGCCTGCGATGGCGTAGGCACGGTCGATCCATCTGGATAAGGCAGCGGAGCGAAGCCATTGAGAGGACTGGGGGCATCGAAGCTCAGTTGGTTCAGAACCGAGGTCGCAGTTGAGTTTCCTTGTCGTACCCAGGGTTGCGGAGCATTGGGAATCACTACTTCGCGCTGGGGATAGGTGACGAAAAAAAACGTCATGTTGTAGTGGTCATCGAAAATTCCAAAACCGGTGCGAATCACTGTGTGCTTCGTCGGAGAATAAGCAACCCCTAGGCGGGGCTGAAAGCCGCGGTGGTCGGGATTGACGATCTGCGATAAACCGGTTTCCACATCCCATCGCAAGCCGTAGTTGAACGTCAGCTTTGGATTTATCCGCCACTGATCTTGAACATACCAGCCGAAATAATTGTGGTTCAGGTTGAAAGAAAAGTCCTGAGGAAGGACATAGGCATTCTGCCAGTTGGTGGGAATAACCGGTGGCAGGCTGCCTGGCGTAATTGCTCCATTGCCAACAGGAGCGCCCCAAAACACGATGGGTACGCCGTTCAACGGATCGTTGGGATTAGGGCCCGCTCCGCTTGGCGGGGCTGATGCCGTAGGGCAAGGTGGGCCCGGCACCCCCGGTATGTCTGCGGTGGGGTTGACGAAATTCGCGAAATCCACCAGGCAATTGTCACCCGGCAAGACGATGCGCATGGGGGTGAAGCCGGGCCAAATCACGAAATTCTGGATGAAATTGACGTCGACTCCGGCCTTGAGATAGTGAGTACCTTTGATCCAGGCGATGCTGTTGGAAATCTGTTGACGGGTCTCGTTGAGAGCATCAAAGGTGCCAAAGTTGTGGCCAAACGAAAGTTCGTTGGGCAAATCCAGATTCGGCTGGCCGGTCACGGCCGGGAAGTTGTAATGCCGCCTGGCGTACTGCACGAGAAACGTGTTCACTAGGTTGGGCTTCAAGACCGAATTTAGGGTACCGACCAAAGATTGATCTCGCAGGAAGGTATTGTGTCCGTCGCTAGGCGTGCCAATTCCGCCGCCGTCGAGCGTATCTCCTACCAGCACGCTCATATCGCGAGCGTCGACGACTCCGTAGTGAATGGTGAGACGGTTGTTCGTGTTGATTTGCTGGTCGAAGCGAGCGAATCCATTGTCATTATCCAACGTTTTTAGGACGTTGAGGTTTTCTCCGGGCAGGCCCAAAGCAAGCTTGGCTGCGTCAAACGTGCTGAGATTGCCAATCAAGGTGGCCGGAAAGGTAGGCGATTCTCCCAAGCGCTGACCCTCGTAGTTGGCGAAGAAAAACGTCTTGTCTTTTTGCAGGGGCCCACCGAGAGTCGCTCCGAATTGGCCCCGGCGGTATTGATCGTATTGCGCAGTTTGCAAAAGGGAACGCGAATTCGCGACCTTGTTGCCCAGATAGCCGTACAGTGAACCGTGCAAGTCATTCGTGCCGGACTTGGTAACCACGTTGACGATTCCGCCCAATGCACGACCGTACTCAGCTCCAAAACTGTTGTTGACCACGCGAAATTCGCTCACCGCCTCCTGCGAAGGCGTGGCACGCTGCGAGCCGGTGCCTTCGTCGATGTAGTCGGCGCCATCAACGGTGACGGCATTACTCAAATCGCGCATGCCGCCGAACGATATCCGCGTTACATCTGGCTCGGTGAAAGTGGACTGAATACTTGTTCTACCGGTGGCGACACCCGGCGTCAGCAGCGCGAAGTCGACAAACTGCCGCCCATTTACCGGAAGCGATTGGATTTCAGGTGCGTCAATCACCTGACTGATTTCGGTGCGGCTGGATTCCACGGGTGGAGCAGCAGTTGTAACCGTCACGCTCTCGCCAACGGCCGCAACTCTGAGTGTGACATCGAGTGTCGCCGTCTGGCCGACCGTCAGGGTGAAGCCGGTTTGCACCGACTTCGCGAAGCCGCTCGCTTGCACCGTAAGTTCGTAGCGCCCCGGCGGAAGGTTCGGCACCACGTAATAGCCCGAGGTGTTTGTGGAAGCCGTGTAGGCTTGATTGGTGTCCAGATCGCGGGCGCTCACAGAGGCTCCGACAACGGTTCGACCGCTCGAATCGAGGACTGTTCCATTTAACTGAGCAAAGCTCAGCGTCGCTTGTCCGAAGGAGTGAGGAACCAGACAGACCATCAACCAGATCACTGACCAAACGTTCAACGCGGAACGTAGCCTCATCGCTTTTCCTCTTTCACAGCGCTTTGGTCAAAATCCACTTGTGGCCGGAACTATGCGCTTTACTGATTCAATCGAAGCCCCACATCCCCAGGATGCGCCGATGTCAAACGTCTGCGACGAGAGAGAAACTCGTGCGCGTGAGGCGCACCTTTTGGCGGAGAGCATCGTCTGAAAGCAAACAACTGTCCAATACATGTTTGGTCGGACTGTCATACCGGATGGGTATGACGACAAAATGCCCTAATTCAGGCCCTAAACATAACCTTCGACACGGAACTCGCCCAAATGAAACCACGGCCGAATGTTGTGCGAATCCATCCGATCCCGACCCCGAGCGACAAATCTCAATGACAGGCTCACTCCCAGCCTCTACGTCGCAGAATAACTCAGATGGATGGCCTTACCGAACAAGGCACGTGTTTTTTCGTGCTATACTCCCCCACCGTTTCCTACTTAAGTCTTGTTTTGCGACCGCTGAGGGGAAAGCGATACGAGCGTGATCACCCTTCCCAAAAAATTCAACGTCGCGACGTACTTCGTCGATCGCAACGTCATCGAGGGCCGGGGAAGCAACATCGCGATTGAATGCGGCACGGAACAGGTCAGTTATCAGCAGTTGATGGAGCGCACAAACCGGGTGGGTAACGCACTCCGAGAACTTGGAGTGCGGATCGAAGAGCGGGTCGCACTTCTGCTGGAGGATACTCCCGAATTCCTGTACTCGTTCTTCGGCGCCATCAAAATAGGAGCTGTTCCTGTTCCCACAAACACCTACCTCAAGCCGCAGGAATACGAATATCTTCTCAACGACACGCGCGCTCGCGTGCTACTAGTACACGATACTTTGCTGCCGGTGCTGAATCTGATTCCGCGCGACCGGTTGAAATATCTGCAGACAATTGTCTTCGTCGGCGGAGAAGAACACGGCTCGCCTACGCTCGAGACCCTGATGGAGTCGGCCTCGTCCCACTTGGAGGCGGCCCAAACCAGCAAGGACGATGCGGCCTTCTGGCTCTATTCCTCGGGAAGCACCGGAACTTCCAAGGGATGCATTCATCTTCACCATGACATGGTCGTTTGTTCTGAGTTGTACGCCAAAGGCATTCTGCAAATAAACGAGCGTGACCGCTGTTAT
This sequence comes from uncultured Acidobacteriota bacterium, assembly GCA_963756015.1. GTDB lineage: Bacteria > Acidobacteriota > Terriglobia > Terriglobales > Acidobacteriaceae > Sulfotelmatobacter. The sequence continues at coordinate 1,638,961 of CAVWMB010000006.1, read as the reverse complement.
AGCGTGGCGAGACTTTTTTTTGCCTATGGTTTGGGAAACGCCGGTTACTTCCCGTTATCGTGCGGCGCAACGACAATTCTCTCTCCCGCACGACCCGAACCTGGGGGAATTTACGCCAACATCGAGCGTTATCGTCCCACGCTTTTTTTTTCCGTGCCCTCGAACTATGCGGCGTTGCTCGTCTATCGTCGGCCGGGGACAGAAGAATTTGATCTCTCCAGCGTGCGTCATGCGATTTCAGCGGGTGAGTCTCTGCCGGCACCGCTGTTCGAGCGATTCAAGGAACGCTTTGGAATCGAGATTCTGGACGCGCTGGGTTCGACCGAGACTTTGCAAATGGTGATCTCCAATCGACCGGGAGCGACCCGGCCGGGTTCGAGCGGCAAGGTTATACCTGGCTACGAGGCGAAACTTGTCGATGAAGCGGGTAACGCGGTGCCAAGTGGCGAGATCGGTGCTCTGGTGATTAAAGGAGATTCCACTTGCTCTGGTTACTGGAATCAGCATGAAAAAACCAAGGAAACGTTCGATGGCGCCTGGTTCCGCACTGGCGACAAGTATTACCAGGACGAGGGCGGCTATTTCTGGTACGCCGGGCGGGCGGACGATTTATTCAAAGTGAACGGCCGATGGCTAAGCCCGGCCGAAGTTGAGAGCGCATTGATTGCCCATCCCGCCGTTCAGGAAGCCGCAGTCGTGGCACGCGAGGATGAGAGCAAACTCACCAAACCCGCGGCCTTCGTCGTGATAAAACCCGAATTTCAACCCAATGACGAACTCGTCCGCACACTGCAGGATTGGGTGACGCAACGAATCGGGGCATACAAGCGGCCTCGATGGATCGAATTTCTTTCTGAACTTCCGAAGACCGCTACCGGCAAGCTGCAGCGCTTCAAACTACGCGAATTCCAACGAGGAGAAGCGGACAATCGCTGACTCTCGGGCATTTGTCAGTCGCCGTGCTACGTGGATTTTGCCGACATAAAATGGTTCAGGCTGTCGTCAACAGGTATAGAATACGCCTCCGTGGAATTACGACACGTTCGCTACTTTCTAGCTGTCGCCGAGTATTTGAACTTCAGCAAGGCCGCGCAACAGCTCCACATCGCGCAGCCCCCGCTGAGCCGCCAGATTCGCCAACTTGAAGATGATCTTGGCGTCGCGCTGTTCGTACGTAACAAGCGGCATGTTGAATTGACCAAGGCGGGACTGGTGTTTCTCGATGAGGCGAGAAAATTGATCGTGCAAGCCGGACACGCAACCGAGGCAGCTCGCCATGCTCAAAAAGGCGAGTCCGGCTTCGTAAGAATCGGCATTGCCTCCGGCCTGGGTGGAGCTCTCGGCAAAATTGTCTCCCAATACTGCGCGCGCTTCCCCGCCATCGACATCGAATGCAAGGATGTCTTCTCGACCGCCCAAAACGAAATGCTCCACAAACGCGAGATCGATGTGGGTTTTCTGCGACCGCCTGTCGATCAAATCAATTTGAACTGCGAACTCCTATTTGAGGAGGACTTCGTGGTGGTGCTGCCGCGGACGCACCGTCTGGCGCGGCGCAAATCTCTTCGGCTGAAGGAAGTCGCCGACGAACCCCTGATCATCTTCGATCGCAGTTTTTCCTGCGGGCTCTACGATAAAGTACTCGGGCTATACAGCAGACAGGGCTTGACGCCGCACTTTGCCGTAACTCACGTGGAAGCGCATGAAGAGGCTGGCGCCATTATGGTGGCGTCGGGAAAGGCGATTTTCATTGGTGTGGGTGCCATCGTGACCCGCGCCGTTCACGGAATCGAACTCGCTTCCGTACGCCTTAACGAAACTGACGCCCGGATCGAGGTATACATGGCGTGGAGGAAGGGTGAGGAATCGCCCGCGGTGCGTTCCTTCCTTAACTCGACCCGCTGCTTCCTTGGACGTCAGTCCCCTGAAGCAATTGCGTAGCTATCCTGAGGAAGTGAAAGCGGAAAACAAGACGGGGTTGCGGGTTAAGCTGCGTAAAACGAGTATTCACGAAATCACAAACGCCGGCCGTCTCGACTCAGACGAACAGTTTCTTGTTTACTTTAATGCCGTGCTCCCGGCAGTAAGTCAAATAGTGATCCATGAACCAGAAGACATCGAGGGTCTCAAGCAGATTGTCGCTGCCGTCATAGAATTCAAGTGAACCATTGAGCCAGAAAATAGTTTTCATGCCTTCATCGGAAACCAGCGTGTGAGTTGCGCCCGGACTCTCCTGCACATAGCTGCCGGGCCGAGCAATCCAGTCATACTCGAGGTAGCGCCAGCTGCCTTCGACGGTATAGCCGAACACGCGCCCGCGATGACGATGGCGGCCCAGCATGCCACCCTGTTTCACCCACAATACATTTGCATACATATTGTTGCGCACATCAAACGCCAAATGGCGAATGGCAGAATTCTCTTTGAACGGCACCCATGGAGATTCGCTCTCATCGCTGCCGACATGAATATCCGGGAAGGCGTAATCTCTTACTACTGCATCGAGACTCGTCCTGGCAACGTCTGTGTTCGCCATAAGACCTCCGTGGAACGATCGTTGAAACTTTAGAGCACCAGGAAAGCGTAGTCGCGGAAGGTAGCACAACTTGCGCAAGAGCGCGAATATTTTTATCTCGAGTGGCCAAAACTGCGGCCCGCTGTTCCATAATCTTGCATGTCGGTGTTGCATGTCTCGCGTGCTCTTTCGTTGCGACAATTCGAAAGGACCAATTCAACGCCTTCGGCCCTGTGGTGATATAACTTCCGTTTTGGATTGACCGAACGGGGGGACAGTGGGCACGGTGCGAGATGTCACATATCAAGTTCTGCGCGACCTGGGAATGACGGTCATCTTCGGCAATCCCGGGTCAACCGAATTGCCGTTCTTAAGCGACCTGCCTTCGGACTTCAAATACGTGCTCGCGCTGCACGAGCGCTCTGCCGCGGGCATTGCCTTAGGCTACGCGATGGGTCGAGGAGAGGCTGCGTTTGTAAGCCTGCACTCTATCGCCAGCGCCGGTAACGGGCTTTCGGCGTTAGTGGATGCGTATTACTGCCATGCTCCACTGGTGGTTACTGCGGGACAGCAGGATCGCCGCCACCTGTTCGCCGAACCATTTCTGACGAGCCGCGCGATCGAAGTGGTTAGGCCCTATGTCAAATGGGCTTACGAGCCCCTTCGCGCACAAGATGTGCCTTCCGCGATAGCTCGCGGATATTATCTCGCGATGCAGCCACCCATGGGGCCGGTGTTCGTTTCAATACCCATGGACGATTGGATGCAAACGTGTCCCTCATTGCCAGTCCGAAAAGTGACAAAGAGCGTTATGCCAGATCCCGCAGCGCTCGACGAAGTGGTCCGCGCCCTGGACGCGAGCATAAATCCGGCCATCATCGCCGGTGCTCAAATCGAAGAAGATGGCGGCTGGAAGGAAGTGATTGCCCTGGCGGAGCACCTCGAAGCCGATGTGTACCAGGATCCCATCCCTCCGCGCTGGACTTTTCCGCGAACTCACCGGCTGCTTCGTGGGGGCCTGCTCCCCGCTCAACGGCCGCTTTCCGATCAGCTAGCCGCTTACGACACGATCGTCGTACTGGGGGCGCCGGTGTTTCTTTATTACGCCTATGTGCCCGGTGACACTGTTCCGCCAACGGCAACACTTTTTCAGATTACAAACTCTTCGTATCAGGCAGCCGCTTCGCTGACCGGCAGTAGCATAACGGGAAATATCCGAGTCGCGGCAGAGTACATCCGTATCCACTCCACCCCGAAGAGACGCGCGACTGAGCAACACGTTCTACCGCCTGACCCGAAGCCGGAATATCCCATCACGCCCGCTTATCTCTTCAGCGTTCTCAACAAAATGATTCCCAGGAATACCATCATCTCGGAGGAATGCCCTTCTTCAAAAGGAGATCTTGATCGCTATCTCGCGCTCGACGAGCCGAGTTCATTTTATTCGGTCCCTAACGGCATCCTGGGATTTGGCCTGCCGGCGGCAGTGGGGTTGCAGATGGCGAATCCACATCGCCGAGTGGTTTGTTTGATCGGAGACGGGTCGGTTCAATATTCCGTTCAAGCGCTGTGGACCGCTGTGCAGCAGAACGCGCCAGTGATTACAGTCGTGTTGCGAAATTCCGATTATTCGGCATTGAAAGCATTTTGCGATTTCACACAGGTGGGTCGGAACGCTCCTGGCATGGATATTCCCGGCATCGATATGGTCAAGATAGCGGAGGGCTACGGAATGGCGGCAGAAGAACTCGACCAGCCGGGAGCTCTGGAGGCTTCGTTCATGAAAGCTTTTGCCTCAAGCAGTCCTCAGTTGATTAGCGTGAATGTGGCGAAAGGAGGACAGAAGTGCATGGGCATGGACCAATCGGTTGACCCGCCAAAATATCGCTGAGCCGTGCGTGTTCACTCACTGTGTAACCGATTGTTCGGCTCCCAAACCAGTATTGGCGCGAACCAAAAGTTCGTTGAATTTTGATTCAGAACTTGCCTCGTGACTCAGCAGCGTCCCCAGAATGGCTCCGGCAAAACCAAGCGGGACGCTAAGGATCCCGGGATTCTCCAGCGGAAACAGCGCCTTCATCTGAAAAAGATGGCGTGATGCCGCGGCCACATTCGCAGAATCGATCCCCATGAAAGTTGGGCTGAACAAGATAAGTCCGATGGAAGCCAACAATCCCAGCGACAACCCCGCCAGTGCTCCCGCCGTGTTAAAACGGCGCCAGAACAGCGACAGCACAATTACGGGAAAGTGCGCCGACGCGGCAACTGCCATGGCCAGCGTCGCCAATACGCCGGAGTTGGAGTTGGGGCCGAGCACAATCGCGAGCAGAATTGAAGCTCCTCCCACGCCAATCGCGGCGATCCGCGCGACCAAGACCGTTTCATCCGATTTGCGCTCGACTCCGCGGTGAATCACGTTAACCCAGAAATCGTGCGCAAAAGAGGTCGAAGCGCTAATGGTCAATCCGGCCACGACTGCCAGAATGGTCGCAAATGCAACAGCCGACACGATACCCAGCAAGAGCTCTCCCCCCAACATCCGCGCCAGCAGCGGACCTCCCATGTTTGTACCGCCATGAGTCCGGATGTAGTCGGGGCCAACGATGGCGGCGGCGCCCAGACCTAAAATCGAAGTCATGATGAAAAACGTGCCAATCAGAACCATTGCCCACACCACACTCAATCGTGCCGTTTTCGCATCAGGTACGGTGTAAAACCGCATCAGGATATGAGGTAGACCGGCACATCCGAACAGAAGCGCCAAGCTTAGCGAAATCAGATCAAGCGGGCCGTGTGGGGGTTTGTAGCGCAAGCCGGGCCGCAGAAAATCCATCACCACAAGTTGTCCTTGCTGGTGGTAAGTCACGCGACTGGCGGCAGCAAAGAAGTTACCGACCCTGAACTCAAAGTGCGCCAGCACCAGCACGACAATTACCAAAGTGCAAGTTGATAACAGCGCTGCCTTCACAATCTGAACCCAGGTAGTTGCTAACATTCCTCCAAAGACGACATAAATCATCATCAAAACGCCGACGGCTATGACAGCCATGTTGTAAGTGATGCCGGAGCCAGCCAGCAGCAGATTCACCAAAGCCCCAGCGCTAATCATCTGCGCGATCATGTAAAAAGTGACAATCACCTGGGTGCTGAGAGCCGCCATCGCCCGCACCGGTCGCGGCTTCAGGCGATAAGCCAAAACATCGCCCATGGTGTACTTGGCGGCGTTGCGCAACGGCTCGGCGAGCAACAACAAAATCGTGACGTACGCAATGAAGCCGCCAACAGAAAAGAGAAAGCCATCGAATCCCTGCAGCGCGATAAGGCCCACGATGCCAAGAAATGACGCGCCACTCATGAAGTCGCCGGCCACGGCAAATCCGTTTTGCCAGGCGGTAATCTGGCGTCCAGCAGCAAAATATCCCGCGGCGCCACGTGACCGCTTGGCCGCCCAACGGGTGATTCCCAGGCTGGTGGCCACAAACAGAACGAAAACTACGACAGAGGCCGACACTTAGCTGCCTCCTCTGAGTTTCTGGTCGCGATCGACAGGAGAGTCATTGGGCACTGCATCATCCAGCACTTCTTTGACGAGCGTGTCGAATCTCGATGCTGCCCTCAAATACAACCAGGCGATGGTCCAACCCACGACAAACTGGGATAGGGCAAACACATAGGCTGCGGTCACGGCTCCGAAAATCTTGGTGGACATCAGTCGAGGCGCGTAGCCGATCAGGATTGGCAGCAGAAGATAATATCCAAGAAAGAAAAGAAAAGCAGGAACGATAAATCTCTTCTTGACGGCAAGCAGATGTTGAAATCGCCTGCTGTGAGCAATGCGATTCCAATCTGCTTCGTCCGGATGTCTTTTGGAGCTGGCGTCGGTTGGTGAGCTCATCTCGATTTTCGCGCTGAGGGATTGTACATGGCCTCATCGGGACCATGCCGAGGCTGGGCTCTACCTTTTTTGTTCTAGTCTTATACTCAATTGGTATGGATCGTTACCGCCAATTAAAAGCTATGTTCGATCGCCAATTGGCTCCGGGCGTGCAAGTCGACCGGTACTCTTTGGTCAGGATTAGAATTGTATTTATCCTGATGCGGAGGAAATCGTGCCACTCGGATATGCTTGACCATGGGATTCCTTCGGGATTCGATTTTCATCAGGACAATCCGTCATGATTTTCATTAACACCCCGCGAACAAAAAGGCCCTTATGAACGATGCATCAATCGAACTGAAAAGCGAATATGGCGGCGGGGCGATCTCGCGTCGCAAAGCGCTGCAGATCCTGGAAGGGGCGGCAGCCGGAATGCTGTTAGCCACTACCGCTTTTGGGCAGGGTTATTGCAGGGATGGCTACCAGACACAGTCTTGTCCATTGACCGAGAAAATCGCAACCGCCCCGATCAGGCCAGTGTTCGCGCCTACGGGGTGGAAGACGGTGGCATTGGATCACCTCACTTTCGAGATGCCGGACTATCGGAAGGAGGCAGCGTTTTACATCGCGCTGATGGGATGGAAGCTGCGGAGCGATGACGGCCGGCAAGCAGTGCTGGATATTGGCGACTGGGGGTCGGCCGTCTTCAAGGGATCGCAAGAACGACGCTCGGCCGTGGTCACGAATTTCTGCTTCGTCATCGACCCGTGGAACGTCGAGGTGGTGAAGTCGGAACTGCGAAAGCGCGGACTAAAGCCGGTCGCTGAAAACGACAGAACGGGGTTTGAAAGTTTTCATGTAAAGGATCCTGATGGATGGGACCTTCAGATCAGCAACGGAAATGGATTCACGAAAGAGCGCAAGGATGTGCCGGAAGCGAAACTCGTGGCGCCAACGCCGTTTGCTCCTACCGGATGGAAGACAGTGTGGCTCGACCATCTCTCGTTCAAGGTAACTGACTACAAGAAAAGCGCTTCGTTTTATTCGAACCTCCTTGGCTGGAAAAAGACCTATGACGAGGGAAGTCAACAGGAGCTCATGATCGGTGAAGTTGGAGACATCATTGTTCGAGGCGGCAACCCTAACGACCCGAATTTCAAAAATCGTCGCGCCGCGGCGGAGCGCAGCGCGAAGGTCGATCACATTTCGTTCGGGATCTCGCCGTGGGATACGGACGGAGTGAAGGCGGAACTCGAAAGACGAGGCCTGCAGGCGGAAGTTGACACTTCCACCAAAGATGACATTCACGTCGCCGCTTACAAGAGTTATCACACGACGACGCCCAACGGATACAATTTGCAGATCAGCGATGTCACGCACGACCACCGGTTGACACTGGCGAACGCCGTCAAGCCGAAAAGTCTGGGTCGGGCTGGTTCGTAGCGCATGCTGATAAACGGCCGGCATCACTGTGCCGATGACGGTTTTTGCGAAATCAAAGGAATGGGTCCCTGATCGTCTGTCGGGAGAGAACCCAAATGTGCTACGGCAACTGCTGGACTTGTGCGGCTGACAACGCGCCACTGTAAATCCTCAGTTCGTCAATTATGCCGGCATTGAACTCTTGTGTCCCGCCCCGCGAGAAAAGATAGGCGGGATTCTTGCCGAAGTTGTTCGTGTTTTTGTGAGTATATAAGTTAGCAGTGGGCGTTTGCAGTTGGCCGTCGATATACAGCTTTACTTCGCTGCTGCCGGGCTGGCTCTTATCATAGACGGCTACAAGGTGATGCCATGCCCCAGAAGAGGGCTGAGCGAAGCAGTTAATGCTGTAGCCTCCATTGCCTTTTAGTCCGACCATAATGCCGTTGCATGTATTGTCATCGGGATAAAGGCCGAAGCCAGTGGTCGAATTATTGAAGTTCGTCGAATTTTCCCAAAGCGTGTGCCCACCGGATGTGGAGTAGGTGCGGTTTACCCAGGCCGAAACTGTAAGAGCATCGGTGCCACTAAAATCAATCACGGGAATGCTGACGTATTGGTTCGAACCGTTGGCGGAGACCGCGTCCCCGCTCTCGCCCTTCACCCAGCTCACCCCGTTCGCTAGGGTCGCGGTGTGGCCGTTTCCGGATGAATCCGCGGCCGTGGTGCCCGTTCCATCGTTAAACGCCCAATACGCCAAGAGATTGGACACTTGCGAATTTTGCGAGGAGGTTACTGTGATGCCAGTAGAGTTGCTCACCGAGCCAGACGTCGCGGTGATGGTTGCGCTCCCGGCCGCAACTCCTGTTGCCAACCCGCCGGACGAAATTGTAGCAATCGCCGTGTTGCTGGAGCTCCAACTTGCGGAGCTGGTCAGATTCTGCTGGCTGCCATCGCTATAAGTTCCGGTCGCGGTGAATTGTTGCGTGTTGCCGGCCGCAATCGAAGGGTTGGATGGAGTGACTGCAATCGATGCCAGTACCGGCGCATTCACAGTTAGCCCAGTCGAGCCGCTGATGGAACCCGAGGTCGCCTGGATGGTAGTGGATCCCGCGGCCACTCCATCGGCCAAACCTTTACTGATCGTTGCCGTCCCGGTATTGGTGGAAACCCAACTCGCCGACGTTGTGAGGTTCTGCGTGCTCCCGTCGCTGTACGTTCCAGTTGCGGTGTATTGCTGAGTTGCGCCCTTGGCAATCGAAGCGTTTGCCGGCGTGACAGCAATCGATGCCAAAGTGGGAAGTCCGGATTGATAAATCTGCTGAATCTGCGCAGCCGAAAGGGCTTCGTCGTAAAGACGCAGATCATCCACAATTCCGGTGGAATACTGTTGCGAACCACCTCTGGCAAACAAATAAATGGGATTATTGCCAAACGCGTTGGTATTGGTGCTGATGTCAGGTTCTTGAGTCGGGGGTTGTAAGACGCCGTCGATATACAGCGATATGGCGCTGCTGCCTGCTTTGGTTTTATCGTATACGACGGCAATGTGATGCCATGCTCCAGAGGAGGGCTGCGCATAACAGTTTACGCTGTACCCTACATTCCCATTCAGCGCAGCCATAATTCCCTGGCATGTGTTGTCATCGGGAAAAAGACCAAAACCAGTGGTAGAGCTGTTGAAGTTAGCGCTATCTTCAAGCAGCGTATGTCCGCCGGCCGTCGAGTAAGTTCGATTGACCCAGGCTGCGATCGTCACCGCGCTGGTTCCGCTGAGATCGATAGTCGGCATGCCGACGTACTGATTGGTTCCATTTGCTGAAATCGCGTCGCCGATTTTGCCGGTTACCCAACTAATGCCGTTGAACAATGTGGCGGTATAGCCATCGCCAGTAGAATCGGCGGCCGTGGTGCCTGATCCCTCATCGAATTTCCACCACCCGACGAGGTCGTTGCCGTTGGTGATGACATAGGAACCGGACACCACCGGGCTGGTGGAGTCGCCCGACGCAGAGGCAATGGCCTTGAGCGTGAGGCTCGTTCCAACGTTCACCGGATTGCTATATACCGGCGACGAGCTTGTGGGGGTACTCCCATCCGTTGTGTAGTTGACGGTTGCTCCGGAAGTAGTATCGGAAATCGTAACTGACTGGGCAGAACCGTAGGAGCCTGGAACCGGACTGAATGTGGGAGTCGAAGCCTGTGTCCCAATCGTATATGCGCCGGTCGCGACCGAACTGTTCGAATATCCCGGCGCCACGGCCATGGATTTGATCGTCGTCGTGGTGTTGACTGCAACAGGGCTACTGTAGACGGGAGACGATGTAGAAACAGCGCTGCCATCCGTCGTGTAGTAAATGGTGGCGTTCTGCGTCGCGTCGGAAAGGCTTACCGATTGGGCTCCGCCGTAGCTACCCGGCGCGGGATTGAACGATGGAGACGCCGTCTGCTCAGAAACAGCACTTGAGCCCGGCTGAAAGGCAAGTACCTGCATCATGTAAAAATCGTTGGAGCTGCCGTCGTCCACGGTGGCTTTAAAGCTTCCCGATGAGGTGGCAACTTTGGCTTCGGATTGCGGCTCGTTCGGACAATATCCGTTTCCATTGTCGCAGTAGTAATTGCTGCTCGAAGCTCCCAGCACTCCTATAATGAGCCCCGCCCAGCCGGAAGTGGTTCCGACCGGACCTATTCCACACGAGTAGTTGATGTAAACCAGTTCATTCGTGCCGCTAAGGTTTACCGTCTGTGAAGCCGTCGCCGGATCTGATCCAACGGTAGTTTGTCCCGGTGGGTAGCCTTGCGTGGGATTGCAGTTTGTATATAGACACGCCGAATTATCCAGGCCCACGATGCCATTGGTGTTCGAGATTTCGGTCGCCCCGAACTCGAGACTGTACTGGCCGGTACTTCCAGATCCGGCTGAGGTCAATGTGATTGTGTCGGTGCCACCCGACTGGACGAATGCCATGCAGGTGTTCGTGGCCGCGCTCTGTGGGTCTATTTCCGTTTCAGTACAGTACCAGCTCGAAGCCGAATAGGTCACGCCGCTCTGCGTTCCGGGCGAAGGCGAGACAGTAAGTGAAGTAAAGCTATTCACCGCAGTAACTGTGTAACTAGTCCCCGTAAAAGCTGGAATCCTGATGGTGGTGCCGACCATCGTGCAGCTCTTTGCTCCCGACACACACCCATTGGTGCTGAAAGGCAGACCGGAAACGAAAGTGACGGTGCTCCCACTTGTGTTTACTGTGCCCGATGCAACGTTCTTGAGGCTATCAGTTACTGTAAGGGTCCGAGCCCCGCTACCGGATTGAGCGGTGTTGACAATCAGCAAATGTCCCGCCGACACGGCGTAAGGTAAAGCGTCGCTCAGCGTCGTGGGATCGCCGTCAGCATTCTGCCACGGAAGGCATTGATTGATTGTCCACCCGCCGCCGATCGATGTGTTGGCCGGGGTGGTGCAATCTCCGTATGTAAACTGTGCGTATGCGGGTAAGCAGAAGAGGAAGAGAGAGAAGACAGCTAGAAACGGCAAGAGCTTTCGGATCATCGTGCGATCTGCCTTTCATCACTGCGCCCAAACTTCAGTTTGGGCGTCGCACGCCTGTTGTCTCCAGTACTGCCTTACTGCTTCCGAACAATCTCCTGGTGAACCAAGCGCACGCAACGAAGCAAAGTTGTTATCGAGCCAGCAACTTTAACCTCGCATCACAATTCGTAGACGAGTGGTGCGCCGGGTCTTTGATTCAGGGCCGATACAAGGGGTTGCCTATGATGGGAGTTCTGGACCGCAAGAGACAAAACGCGGGTTGCGCTAGGAAGGCTGTGCTCAGGAATCTAAGTCGGAACCGGAAGGTACACAGCGATAACCTAAGAGCATTCGGATACCGCGAAAACTGTAAGGTTCCAACCTTAGTCCTAACGATTAAAAGCGGGTTGTGCTGCTAACTACTCGTTTGTATTTGTGAGCGAAATCGGAAGAATCACTTTCACGGTACAGCCTCGTCCCGTAGATAGGTTGGACAACTCGAGACGTCCACCATGCGACTCACAGATCTGGCGCGAAAGCACAAGCCCAATGCCGCTGCCTTCGGGTTTGGTCGTGTAGAAAGGAACAAAGGCATTGCTGGGATTCATGAGACCTGGACCGTTGTCTTCGATGGTGAGGATTGCATCTTTTTCTGCCAGCTTCCATGTGAGGATAATTTGCGGCCCAGAATCCCTGCTGCAGTTCGGGGCTTTGTCGGAAGTGTCGTGCATCGTGACCGGCTCGAGGACAGCCTCCACGGCATTGCGCACCAAATTTATAAGCATCTGTTCGAGCTGGTCTGAATCTGCCATCAAGGTGATCTCGGGTCCGGGAATCAGCGTGACCTGGACTCGAGTCTCCAGAGCAACCACGCGTCTCGCCAGCGCCGATATGGAGCATTCTCGCAGAACTGGAGCAGGCATTTGCGCCAACTGGCGGTAGGCTTGCAGAAAGCGATTCAGCGAAGCCGCACGATTCTCGATAATACCCAAGCCGCGTTCAAAATCCTGGCGTTCCTGAGGTTCAACGTGCATTTCCGACAGCCGCGTGTGCAGACTGCCGGCAATGGATTTGATAGGCGCGAGCGAATTATTCAGCTCGTGACCGATCACCCGTATCAAGCGTTGCCAGGCTCGGCGCTCTTCTTCGCGCAGCGCGCGACTTACATCGGAGAGCACGACCAGGGTATGGGGAACTCCTTGCTGGCGGAAAGAACTGCGCCGGACAAACCAGCGCGCATCCGTGCCGAAATGCAAATGCACCAGGGTTTCGTTTTCACACGATAAAGCGTTCTGCAACCCAAGATCAGAAGCGGTCTTGCCCAGCAATTGTGAAAAGGACAGGCGCAAGAGCTTTTCTCCAGCGGAACTCACCAGGCGCAGGTTATGGGAGGGATCGAAAGCGAAAATCGGAATGTCGACTTCTTCAACCAGACGCTGCAGCAATGCAGCGGCTTCGATTGCTCCGGTCCGGTGTTGAGCGAGCAGATCGGCGAGGGTGTTTACTTCGAGCGAAAGCTCGCCAAGGGCGTCATTCGGCACGGCCAGGCGAGCACGAAAGGAATAGTCCTCCTCGCGCAGGGCTCCTACAACATTGGCGAGAGTTTGCAGGGGCCGAATAATGTGATCATGCAGAGCGACCCCGATGAGTACGCAAAGCAGCGCTTCAGCCCCGAGCAACAGCAACTTTGATTCGAGCGTCCAAGGCTGGAGCCAGACCAGAACTGCGCTGACCAGGAAGCCCGGCGCAATCAGGAATAAACAAAAACGAAGGACCGTACGTTCGAAGGGCGCCCGCTGCGGCTTTCGGAGATTGCGTTTGAACGAATCAACTGGGCTAGAGCCCATACTTTTCCATCCGCCGGTAGAGCGCGCCGCGACTCAAGCCGAGGCTGTCGGCCGCCTGACTGACGTTGCCCTGAAAGCGCTGTAGCGCTTTGCGAATCAAAATACTTTCGACTGCCTCAAGACTCAATTCTTCAAGATTCTGGGGCGCGGGACGCTGCAAGCCCAGATCGGCTGGCTGGATTTGCTCGCTGCGACACATCAGCGCTGCGCGCTCGACGGTGTGCTCTAATTCGCGAACATTGCCCGGCCAGGAGTAATGAATCAGGCTCTGCAGTGCAGCGGCATCAAAGCCGTGAATCTGCCGTCGGTACCGCGAGGCATACTGCGAAAGAAAATGCATCGCCAGGATCGGGATATCTTCCCTGCGCTCCCGCAACGCGGGCAAGTGGAGTTCGACCGTGTTCAGGCGGAACAATAGATCTTCGCGAAATTGGCCCGCTCGACTGGCGGCCGCGAGATCACTGTTAGTCGCAGATATTACCCGAACGTCCACCCGCTTGCTCCGCGATGAGCCCACCCGCTCCAACTCCCCGGACTCAAGCACGCGCAGCAGTTTGGATTGTTGCCGCAGGGGAACGTTGCCAATCTCGTCCAGAAAAATCGTGCCGCCATCGGCCAATTCAAATCGGCCGATGCGGTCGGTGCGGGCGTCAGTGAAGGCGCCCTTGACATGCCCGAACAATTCGCTCTCGAATACTCCTTCCGCCAGCCCTCCGGTGTTCACGGCGACAAACGGACGTGTTGATCGAAGCGACAGCGCGTGAACCGTCCGAGCCACGACTTCCTTTCCGGTGCCGTGTTCACCGGTAACTAAAACATTCGCCTCGGAGGGGGCGATGCGGACCATGGTTTCGAGCACCGCTGACATGGATGGCGCGGTTGCGAGAAATTCAGGCCGGCCCTGAGCATTGAGCAGGCGATTTTCCGCCGCCAGCCGCTCCGAATCTTGCAACGCGCGATGCAACTCGACTTGTGTGCGCAGAATGGTAAGCAGACGCTCGTTTTCCCAGGGCTTCTGAATAAAATCGCGAGCACCCCGGCGCATAGCTTCCACCGCTAACTCCACGTTTCCCCACGCCGTCATCACAATGACAGGCAGGGTGCCGTCGATTGCGACAATCTCAGAAAGTAGATCGAGGCCTTCCTGGCCCGAAGTAGTATCGCGAGTGTAGTTGAGGTCGATTAAGACTGCGTCATAGGAGTTGCTGGCCAACGCATCTCGAACTAGCAAGGGCGAACGGACCGCATCAACCTTGTATCCTTGCGGCTTGAGTAAAAGGTCGATGGCTTCAAGTATGTGGTGCTGATCATCGGCGGCCAGGATCCGTGGAACATTCGCTCTGTTTTTTGGAAGAAGAGGAACATCAGTATCTCGCGGCTTGACCGAAGCTGGCATGATTATGGCCCCGGGCTGGCGACGGTGCCGCTGATCGCATCCTGGATGTCGATACTATTATGTTCCAAAGTGCCGGCGGTTGCACGATCCAGCTCAACTTCAGCCTTCTCGTAAATCGTCATGGCGGTGACCAGGTCTAGTTCGGAAAGAGCGAGATCGCGCTGTGCGGTCATAGTTTGATAGGTCGATCCCGCGCCAAGATTTTGTTCTTTTTGAGTGATCTCGAAGGTGCGTTGCGCAAGATCTCGAGCTTTGCGCGCAGCATCCACGCGAGCGGCCGTCTGTTCGAGCGCATATTCAGCGTTGCGTACCTCGATTCTGATTTGCTTTCGGAGTTCTTCACGGCGCAGCTGCGCCTGTCGGTATTCCAGTTCGGAGCGGTACTGATCGGCCTTGGCTACACGGTTTCGGATTGGAATGTTTAGATTGAAGCCGATGTAATAATCGGGAGCGGTGTTATTGAAGGCATTTTGTAATGCTCCCGAATAATCGATGGGCACGGTTGAGCTGTTAGGTTCCCCGGGAATGTTATAAACCGGATTCAGTGGTCCTGCCAGACCGGAACCGCTGTAGAAGCCCACCAAGGAGAGCGACGGGAGCAAAGCATTTTTTGCGGCCTGACGGCTGATTTGGCGATTGATCAGGTCGATGTCGGATTCGGAAAGTTCGGGACGATCGCGCAGTGCCTCGGCAATCAGATCCTGCACCGGCCGCGTGGGAGGTGATTGCACTGATTGTAGACGGTCTGTTGGAACCACGGCCACAGCCTCGAGCACGGGATCGTCAAGGCTTCGGGTCAGGGCATTCTTTGTGAGCAGCTCTTGCAGTTGCAAATTCGTCTTCGCAACCGTCAGATCCTGATCGCGCTTCGAAACCTCGGCTTCGGCGCGCATGACGTCCATCGCGGGGATACTCTGCAACCCAAGTTGCTTCTTGGCATTTTCAAACGATTGTTGCGCGAAGGCGAGCGATTGTTCGTTGACCTGGGCCTGCTCGTAGGCGTTCACCAGGTCCCAATAGATATTTTCGATTTGCGTGACCGTGGCGATGACTTGATCCTTGAAGGCGATATCAGAAATCTTTTTATTGTTTTTTGCGATGTGCAGGTAGCGGAGATTGGGGCCGAAGCCAAATCCGGAAAGCAATTGCTGCTGAATTGAAAACCGGTACAACGAACTCAAAGCGGGAGACAAGTTAAAGAAAGGGCTGTTCGTGGTTTGGCGATTGTTGTCGAAGGTGAATGAAATGCTGGTGCCGCTCGCGAAAGCTTGCGAGTAGCCGAAATTAGCTTGCCCCGTATTGAGCTGCAGCAAGGGCACTCCGTAGATTTGCAGATTGGCGAGGGGAGTAGTTTGATGCTCTGCGCCGACCGAGGCAATGATTGCAGGGTCGTAAGATGCGACCGGAGCGCCGGTGCCCAAGGTTGACTGCACCAAACCGGAGGCGCCTGCGCCTGCTCCGCCCGCACCAGCCGTAGTTCCACCGGCGCCAGCGCCGGGAGCCCCGGTTCCGAATCCGCCGACGCCGCCGCCCGGAGTGCCTTGCACCACGCCTGCGTTGACGCCGCGAAAAACTCCGCCAGCTTGAGTGCGCAGAATGTCCATATTCGCAATCGGCAAGTTGTAGCGGGCGATTGCCAAATCAAGATTGTTCTCGAGCGCGAGCCGAATTGCATCCTTGAGCGACAAGTACAGTTTGCCATCGCGGATGAGTTGAGTGAGCAACGGAGAATTCGCAAGCTGCGGCTCCGGCACTTCGCTCGGCAAATATGCGGCAAAGGGACTGTGCGACGGGGGCATCTGGTAGGAGACGGCGCCGTTGGACTGGGCTCCCGCTGTAGCGGTGACGCCAATCACAAACCACGCCAGAATTCTTTTGAACACGCCGGGGCTCGGACTCTCACTCATTGCTTCACCACCTCATGCGGCTGCAATTCGGGATTGGCCGTGTCGCTCACGACCCATCCGTCGCGCAATTGAATTGTCCGCGAACCATACGCGGCGTTCGCATCGGAATGCGTTACCTGAACGATCGTCGTCCCCTGCTGATTCAGTCCCCGAAAGAGTTCCATGATTTCCTTTGCCTGTGAGGTATGCAGATTTCCTGTAGGTTCATCCGCCAGCAGCAAAGTCGGCTTGTGGATCACGGCGCGTGCAACGCCTACCAACTGCTGCTGTCCGCCGGACAATTGGCTGGGAAATAAATCTTTCTTCGCGACCATCTGAAAACGATCCAACGTGTCCGCCACCATGCCTTGGCGCTGGCTGTTCGGAACGTCTTTGTAAGATAGCGGAAGGTCGATGTTCTCCCGGACCGTAAGATCATCCAGCAGGTGATAACTCTGAAATACCATCCCGATGTTGCGTTTGGCTAACTCGCTGCGCTGCTTGCGCTTCATCCCATGCACGGCCTGCTCACGAAACCAGTACTCGCCGTGCCAGCTGTCGTCGAGCAGGGCGAGCACATTCAGCAGGGAAGACTTGCCGGCTCCGGAGGGCCCCATGATGGTGATGAACTCACCTTCGCGAATCTCCAGGTTGACGCGGCGCAGCACCCAAAACTGCCCCGCGGGCGTTTTGTAACTACGTTCCAAATTTTTGAGGTGAATCATAGGTTCGTGTCGCTTTTTAAAGACCTCTATTCGTAGCGCAGCGCCACCGTGGGATCCACCTTGGCCGCACGGCGCGCGGGAATGAATCCCGCGATTGCGGCAACAATCCCCAGCAGCAAAATGACTGCGACCAGAGAAAATGGGTCTGTGCTATTCAATCCAAACAAGAAGCTGTGCAATATGTGCGTGCTGGCAAGCGCCAGGGGAATTCCGATCAGAAGCCCGATTCCCACCAGCAGCATGGCTTCGCCCAACACCAGTTCCATAACGTCGCTTCGCTGGGCGCCGAGCGCCATGCGCACACCCAATTCCCGCGTGCGGCTAGCGACTGTGTATGACATAACGCCATAGAGGCCGATACAGGTGAGCAGCAGAGCCAATCCGCCGAAGAATGCCGACAGTTTGGCCAGAGCGATCTGGTCACCAGCTCTCTCAGAAACCAAAGTATCGACAGCTTTTGCGAATGAGATTGGTAGGTGAGGGTCGGTGGCTTTGATCTGGCTCAGCAGGCTTGCAACGGCGGTAGATGGTTCGCCACTGGTTTGAGCCTCGACCACGATTTGAATAGGATCGGGCACCTGCTGAAAAGCGAGATAGAAACGCGGCTTAACGATCTCACGGATGCTACCGTCGTAAACTTTCGCATCGCGAGAAACGCCAATAATCGTAACGGGTTTGTTGAGCCAATCCGGGTCATCGATGCTGAATTGGCGTCCGACCGGGTTTTTTCCGCCGAAGAAATATTTCACCATCGCCTCATTCACCACGGCCACGCGTGCCGATGTCCCCGTGTCCTGGTTTTCGATCTGACGACCAGAGAGGATTGAAATACCCACCACGCCGAAGTAATCCGGGCCCACGTAATCTTCCATCGCACTCCGGTCGTGATGGCTGCCGGTGAATCCGGGAACAATAATTGCGTCGCCCGATTCGGTGCCTGCAAATATTCCGTTGGAGGAGTAGGTCACGTCCCGCACTCCGGGAGTGGCAGCAAGGCGTAGCATCAACTGCTGCGCCAGCAGCTTCATCTGTTCGTGGCTGTAGCCTGCGGCAGTCGGGTCGAGCCTCGAGATCACCAGATGATCGCGAGGGTAGCCAAAATCCTGTGTCATTAACTTTTGCAGGCTGCGAACCAGCAGGCCGGCGGCAAAAAGTACGAGCAGCGACAGCGCCACTTGTCCCGCAATCAGGCTCTTGCCCCATCCGAATTTGGAGCCGGTTTCGCGTGTCGCCCGGTTCGCACCTTTCAACGCTGGCGAGACGCGCACCTTCATCGTTTGCAGGGCAGGAACCAAACCAAACGCGATTCCAGTCAACAGGGATACTGTGATCGTGAAAGCGAGCACGCGCCAGTCTGGAGCGACGGGAAGGCTCGCATCGGAACCGAAAAGTCCGACCAGAAACCTTACGCCCCAAACCGCAAACAGAGAGCCGGCAATACCGCCCAGAAGGCCAAGTAAAGCGCTTTCTGTAAGCAGTTGTTGCAACACCCGACCCCGATTTGCTCCAATTGCCAGGCGGATGGCGATCTCTTTGTTGCGGACCGTGGCTCGCGCGAGCAGCAGGTTGGCCACGTTCACGCAGGCGATCAAGAGCACCAAGCCGACAATGCCCATCAACAAGAGCAAGGGAACGCGGTAGTCGTGACGCATCTCAGAAAGGCCGCCTCCGCCCGGAGCCACCTTGATGTGAGCATCGTGAAGCGCATTTCGGTCGTCCGACGACAGGGCCGCTCCGTATTCTCCGCGCATTGCCTGCTGAAACACGATATTCAAATTGGCTTCTGCCTGGGCTGGATTGACGCGCGACTTCAAACGTCCGATTAGCGACAGCCATGAGACGTTTTCAGAATTGCGCCAATGGCGTCCGCGGTATATCTGTGGCTGCATGCTCAAGGGCACAAAAAGAGCCATTTGCTCGCCCACAACGTCGCCATCGAAGCCAGCGGGAGCCACGCCGATTACGGTGAAGGGATAGGCATTCAAGCGAATCTCCTTCCCGATGATTGAGGGCGAGAGAGCAAATTTGCGCAGCCAGTATTCATAGTTAAGTACTACGACGGGATTAGCATTCTCGGCCGTATCGTCGGTGTCGGAGAGCAAACGCCCGGCCGCAGGTTTGAGTCCGAGCACCGTGAAATAGTTCCCGCTCACCATGCGTCCCACCATGGCTTGATTGGGAAATTCGCCCTGACCCGTATCCACTTCAATGCGGTGACTGGTGGCGGCAGCGCATAGACCCTTGAAAACGGAGTTCTGGTCGCGGAGTTCTTTATAAAGAGGATAGGAAAAGACGTCGGTCCGCGGCGTCCCGTCGGAGCGTGAGTTGACCTCCGAAGGATCGCCCACCACAACCAGCTCCTGCGGTCTCTCTACCGGCAGCATCTTGAGCAGAAGTCCATTCACTACGGTGAAAATGCTGGTGTTTGCGCCGATGCCGAGCGCCAGGGTAAGAACCGCGACCGCGGTGAATCCTGGACTCTTGCGCAGTTGCCGCGCGGCGTAGCGAAGATCTTGAAATAGTCCGGTCATAATTGGATTCCTTTACTCGTGCCGCAATGCCTCCATAGGGTCGACTCTGGCCGCACGGCGCGCTGGGATATAACATGCCGCCACAGCCACCGCCGCGAGAAAAGTCGCAATTCCGACGAAAGTCACAGGATCGCTGGCAGTAACTCCAAACAACAAGCTCGCCATAAGGCGCATAAGCAGCAACGCGGCGACGGTGCCACCTGCAGTACCAATCAACAGCAGTTTCACACCCTGGCCAAGAACCAGAGACAGCACGTCTTTCCGTGCAGCCCCGAGAGCCATACGAATTCCAATCTCGCGTGTTTTCTGCGATACACCGTAAGAAATAACTCCGTAGACACCGACGGTCGCGAGAAGCAGGCCTAACCCAGCGAGTGATCCCATAAGCGCCGCTGAGAAGCGCTGTGACGCCACCGAGTCAGAGAGCACCTGGTCCATGGCGGCAACATTCGAAACCGCCTGATCCGGATCGAGCCGGTTGATTTGCCTGCGAATCTCGCCTGTCAAACTCAGCGGATCCGATTCGCTCCGAACCACCAGCGTTAAATACTGGGTGCTGTACTGAGCGTGGGGCAGGTACACCTGCATGGTGTGCGGAGCGTTCAGGCCCGCCTGCTTGACGTCTTCGAGCACTCCCACCACGGTGCGCCAAGGCTGCGGATTGGTATCGAAGCCTGGCACCTTCAGGCGCCGGCCAATTGGGTCCAGATTCGGCCACCAGCGCTGGGCTGCAGTCTGCGAAATCAGAACCACCAGCGGCGCATTCTCATCGTCTGCGTCAACAAGAAATCGTCCGCGAATCAGGCGAATTTTCATCGCCGCAAAATACCCGGGCGTCACG
Organism: uncultured Acidobacteriota bacterium; assembly: GCA_963756015.1. Lineage (GTDB taxonomy): Bacteria > Acidobacteriota > Terriglobia > Terriglobales > Acidobacteriaceae > Sulfotelmatobacter. The sequence continues at coordinate 1,618,398 of CAVWMB010000006.1, read as the reverse complement.
ATGTAGCGCTCGGGATAAGGCATCTTCCCCGGGCCATCGTCGAATCCCTCGGGCTCGGTACCGGCGGTATCGAAATCTCCTCCGAGTGGCAGGATGCTCACCGCGCCTGCGTTTTCAACTCCCGGCAGCGAATTGACCTGTCCCAACAACTCGCGGTAGAAAGCTCGCGGTTTCGCAGTCCCCTCTGGATATTTCGCTCCCGGCAACGCGATGCCCATGGTCAAGAGGTGGTCAGAACGGAATCCTGGGTCAACCGCGCGCAATTTGCTTAACGTGCGCAAGAGCAGCCCTCCGCCTGCGAGCAACACGAGTGCTAAAGCAATTTCGCTGGCAGCCAGGACTTTGTGCAGCAGATCATGGCTGGTGTCGGTGCTCCTCGCGCCTTCCGCCAGCGCCTCAGTGAGACTCACCGCTGAGGAGCGCAGGGCCGGGATCATGCCAAAGAGCAGGCCGGTCAGTAGGCTCACAACAGCGGTAAAGGTGAGCACTCTCCAATCGAGTGCCACGCGCACCAGTTGCGGGATGATCTTGACGCCGAGCGCGACTATCATCTTTATGCCCGCGGTGGCTAACAGAATCCCGCAGACCCCTCCGCAGAGAGCAAGCAGCACACTTTCCGTGAGGACTTGCCGCACGAGCTGTGCACGGGTGGCGCCGAGCGCAGAGCGTAGAGCAATCTCTCGCTGGCGACGAATCGCGCGCGAGAGTAGCAGGTTGGAGACATTTGCGCAGGCGATGAGAAGCAGAAAGCCAATGGCTCCTAACAGTACCAGTAGGGGTGGCCGCAGTCCCGCCGAAACATCGTCTTGCAGAGTGACGACTCGAACTCCGGTCGTCGAGTACTCATCCGGAAATTGCTTCGCTAGATTGCGATTAATTAGCTCCAAATCCGATTGTGCTTGATCGAGTGAGATTCCCGGCTTTAGCCGCGCGATAGCGCGCAAATGCCGCGAAAGCCGCTCCTTATCATCGTGTTTTTCTGCGACCGGACGGTAGAACTGCGCTGATCCCTCTACCAGCGTCGCCGGGAGCATCGGAAAATCTTGCGGCATCACTCCCACGATTGTGTACGGCCTTCCGCTTAGGCTGATTTGCCTCCCAACGACAGTGCGGTCGCCGGCGAAGCGTAGCTGCCACAACCCGTAGCTCAAGATAACGACCTGATCTTTACCATCGATTTGTTCTTGGGGAAGAAAATCACGGCCCAGTAAAGGCTTGGCGCGCATCAGCGCAAAATAGCCGTCGCCGACCCGCATGCCAGGGATGCGGACGGGATCGCCTGCGCCAGTGAAGGTTGCGCTCCAGCTTCCAAACGGAACGATGTTTTCGAAGACATGGTTCTGCGCGCGGTAATCATCGAGGTCGGTGAACGAACTCTGATCGCGTTTATCGCCATTGCGGCCCATGGCCCAGACCAGCACCAACCGTTGCGGATCTTTGTATGGCAAGTTTCGTAAAAGAACTCCGTTTGCCACGCTGAAAATCGCCGTATTCGCCCCGATACCAAGCGCTAGCGTCAGGAGGGCGACCGCGGTGAATCCTGGACTCTTGCGCAGTTGCCGCGCGGCGTAGCGAAGATCTTGAAATAGTCCGGTCATAATTTCTCACTCGTACCGCAGCGCTATCATCGGGTCGACGCGCGTAGCCCGATGCGCCGGAACGTAACAGGCGAATAAAGCGATGGCGCACAAAAGCGCTGCGACAGCAACAAACGTAATGGGATCGGTGGGCGTTATGCCAAACAGCATGCTTGCCAACCAGCGCGTGAAGCCGAAAGCGGCGACCAGCCCGATTGCCGCGCCGGTCAGGGTCATGCGAGCGCCGTCACCCAACACCATGCGCAACACATCAAGCCGCCTCGCTCCCAGTGCCATCCGGATGCCGATCTCGCGGGTTCGTTGATTGACCACATGGCTAATGACGCCGTAAATGCCAACACTTGCAAGCAGGAGCGCGAGCATGGCGAAGATCGTCAGCAAAATCATAGAGAATCGCTGCGAAGCCATGGAGTCGGAAACAATCGAGTCCATGGTTTGCGCTCCGAAGATTACCTGCTGGTTGCTGATCTGTTCGCTGACGTGCCGGATCGAGTCGAGAAGCCCGGCGGAAGCTTCACCAGTTCGCACGACTACGGCGGACCCAGACGGAGCCATCGCCACAAAATCGTTTGACATCTGGGCGCAGGGTAAATAGAGGTCAGAGCGGAGGGACTGGCGATCGTCCGTACCCAGACCCCACTGGTTGACGTGCCCGACCACGCCGACGATCTCCGCCAGCTGATTGAACATCGTCAAGTTGATGCGTTTGCCGACAGGATTTTGGTTGGGAAAATATTTCTGCGCGAAGATTTCATCGATGACGACCACGAGCGGTGAATGTTGATTGTCCTGAAGCGTGAAGAAGCGGCCTTGCAACAGCGGAATGCCCATGGCTTTCAAGTACGCGGGTTCGACAATATAGTCGATGGCCCAGTTCATGTCGTTCTCGTTTGCAGGTTTGGGTTGCCCCTCAAGCCAGAAAAGCTGCTCATCATCGCTGCTCAAAGGGATTGCGCCCCAAGTCTGGGAAACTGCCTTGACGTTTGGAACCGAGGCGAGCTTGGCGTCGAACTCGCGAAAAGCGGCGCGGATGGCATCGGGATTTGCGGTCATCATCGAGGGGGGAAGCGAAAGCCCAAAAGTCAGCACATTGTGGGGATTGAAACCGGGATCAAGGCTCCAGAGTTTCATCAGACTGCGAATGGTTAAGCCCGCGCCCACCAGCAACACCAGAGCGAGTGCCATCTCGACCACCACAAATACCCTCTGCGTGCGATGGCGGCCTTCACTGGCTCCACGTCCCCCAGGCTTGAGCGTCTCCTGCAAATCGGGCTGCGAAATTTTCAGAGCAGGGGTTAAACCGAAGAGAACTCCAGCCAGCAAAGAGACAGCTGTTGTGAAGAGCAACACATGATTGTCAATGCCGACTTGTTCGGCGCGCGGCAGGGTCGCAGGCAGTATCCTCAGCGTTGCGCGCGTTCCCCATGCCGCCAGCAGTAGCCCCAGGCCCCCACCCGCTGCAGCCAGCAACATGCTTTCGGTAAGGAGTTGGCGGACCACCCGCGCATGGCTTGCTCCGAGGGCCGCGCGAACCGCCAATTCGCGTGCCCGGCCGGTGGAGCGCGCCAGTAGCAGATTGGCGACGTTCGCGCACGCAATCAACAACACGAAGCCTACCGCGGCCAGAAGCACCAGCAAGAATGAGCGCACATGGCCAACCATCTGCTCTTTGAGCGGTGTCACCTTGGCGGTGATGCCTTTATCCGCGTCGGGAAACCCCGCCGCCAGATTTCGCGTGACGGCTTCCATGTCGGCGCGGGCTTGTGCGATGCTTACTCCCGCTTTGAGCCGGCCAATGCCATGGATTCCTAGTCCGGCGCTGCGCAGCACCAGGAATGGATTACTCCACTGCCCGATCGGTACATACACTTGACCGTCGTGGAAACCTGGAATGACCAAATGGAAGTTTGCAGGAATAACGCCGACGATGATGTAGCTCTTCGCGTCGAGGGTGATGCTCTTTCCCAGAATGTCGGGCGCTGAACTGAACTTGCTTCGCCACAACCCCGTGCTGATCAGGGCAACCGGGCCTGCGCCGATCTGATCCTCATCCTGGGCAAACGAACGACCAAGCACCGGCTTCACTCCCAACACGCTGAAAAAGTCAGAGGAAACAAATTCTCCGCTCACCTGTTCGGCTTCGCCGATTCCGGTGAGGCTGAAGGCGTAGTTGCGAGCAACGGCGACGGCGGAGAACGTGTGGTTATCTTTCTGCCAGTCCCGGAAATTCGGATAGGAGAGCGACCCGCCTTCGAAGTTGGGCTTGTTTTCGTGCAGGGTAACCAGTTGGTCGGGTTGAGAAAAAGGCAGAGAACTCACCAACACCCCATTGATGATGGAGAACAGAGCCGTGTTGGCTCCAATGCCGAGAGTCAGGGTGAGCAGCGCAACGGCGGTGAATCCCGGATTTTTCCGCAACTGCCGCAGCGCATATCGAAGATCTTGCGTTATCTGGCTCATCATTTGCCTCACTCGGAGCGGGGCGCTACCCAAGGATCGACACGCCTTGCGCGATAGGCGGGAGAGAGATCCCGGTCCTACGTTATGCGTCCTGCATAAGCTTCTGCAGTTCCTCTTCGGCGACGACTTTGCCATCGAAAAGATGCACTTCGCGCTGCGCGTGCTTGGCAAAGCGGGGATCGTGCGTGACCATGCAGATGGTCGCACCCTCGCGGTGCAGATTTTGCAGCAGTTCCATCACCGCATCGCCGTTGCGAGAATCCAGGTTTCCCGTGGGCTCGTCTGCCAGCAGGATGGAGGGATGACCCGCGAGAGCACGGGCAACGGCCACCCGCTGCTGCTGACCTCCAGAAAGTTGTGAAGGGTAATGCCGGACGCGATGCGCCATGCCAACCCGTTCCAGCGATTCCATAACCCGTTGCTTTCGATCGGCCGAGGGCATCTTCTGCCTGTAGGTCAGAGGCAGCTCGACATTTTCATAGACGGTGAGGTCGCCGATCAGATTGAAACTCTGAAAAATAAATCCAATTTCCTGGTTGCGGATGCGTGAGCGCGCCGCGAAATCCAGATTTTCGACCGGCTGGCCATTGAGCAGATATTTGCCGCCTGTAGGCGTATCCAGCAGGCCAATGATCGAAAGCAGCGTCGACTTGCCGCATCCTGAAGGTCCGGACATGGCCACGTACTCGCCTTTGCGGATTGCGAGGTGAACTCCCGAGAGTGCGTGGGTTTCGACTTCGTCGGTGTAGAAAACCTTGGTCAAGTGTTCAATGTGGATTAGCGCTTGTCCTGCTTCATTCATAAGTTCTTTCCTCGATTGCGATCAGTCAAGCCGGATGCGGTCGGTGTTATCGTTGCGCGACATGTCTGAAAGAATGACAGTGTCGCCTTCGTGCAGCCCTTCGAGAACCTGGATCGAGTTCACGGACGCCCGCCCAACTTTCACCGGGACGCGCACCGCGCCCTTGCCATCGGGATCGAGTTTAAACAAGCTGATCGTGCTGTTCTCTTGCCCGAAAGCCGGGCGGCCAACGTAAAGAACATTGTTGAGCTGCTCCAGATCAACGGTGCCATCCACGCTCAGGTCGGGGCGTGCGCCTTTCGGTAAGTCGCCGGTGAGCTTCACATCCACGGTCACAGTTCCGTTCTGCACGGCGGGATCGACGCGCATCACGGCCCCAGAAACGGTTCCGTTATGGGTATCGATCAGCGCCGGCTGGCCGATTTGCACATCGCGGGCTTGCGTCTCGGCGACTTTCAGTTCAGCAATTAAATGATCCGGCTGAACAACCTTTGCCAACATTGCGCCCGGCAGCACATGCTGCCCGACCTGCAAAGGCAAATCGACCAGCACACCTTCGATTCCAGCCCTTACCTTCAATGCGTCCAATTGTTTTTGTTTGAGTTCCGCCAGCGCGCGAATCTGATCCACCTTGGCTTGCTGCTCGGCCAGTTGCGATTCGATTGCTTTCTGATTGATATCCAGGCGCTCGCCTTCGATGTTGTTTCTGGTGGTGAGTTCGTCAGATTTGCTTTTGGAGTTCTTGTAGGCGAGTCCGGAAATGACGCCAAGGTCGTAAAGCGCCTTGTCGGTGTCGGCCTGGAGTTTGGCCTGACTATAGTCGGCATTCACAGTTGCGGCGCCAGCTTTCTGATTCATGAGGTTGCTCTGCAAAGTCACTCGCAGGCTTTGATACTCGGCTTCCGCTGCCTTCAGCTGAAGTTTGGCGTCGACCGCCGCCTGCTCGACTTGTGGATTGCTCATCTCCAGCAGAATGGTATCCGCCTTTACTTGCGAGCCCGGCAGCATGCGAATACGAACCACTGTGGCCTCGGTCTCTGCAGGGATTTGACGGATGAACTCCTGACTTGGAATCAGAGTGCCTAGGCCTCGGACCTGTCGAAGCATTGCGCCGCGCTTCACCGTGTCCGTCCACACCGTACTGCGCTCAACTTCTGGCGCCGCCGGCTTCAGCCGGGAAACCGCAATGGTCACGGCGCCGACGCAGAGAATACCAATGACCAGCCAGATAATTTGCCGGCGTCGTTTCGTACGTTTGAATTCAGGGCGGGCGATATCCATCGCCAAAAGATTATGCAACCAGCGGGCCAGAAGCAAGCTGCGGCATCCTATTGAAAAATCAGACCATGCGCCTGGAAGAGATCTGTTCCTGCGAGAACAGTGTCCGGCAATGGAAAGCGGTGTCCAGTATCGGACGAGCCGGCATAACGTGGCAAATGGGGGAATAGCAGAGTCAGCAATCGGCGCCTGGGGCGGGATACGCCGCCGATTTCGAAGTGTCTATCGGCGGATAGCCCACGCAAGACCATCGGGGGCTTTTCCGGCCTCGACGCGACCAACGACAGTCAGTGTGTTTAGATCAACCACCGCGACGTAGCCATCGGGCGTGCACGCGACAAATGCTCGCGAGCCGTCGGGCTGCATGACGATGCCGGCTGCGCCATGACCGATGGGAACGCGCTTGATCTCTTTTCGAGCCGATGCGTCGAGTACGACCAGGTCGGGACCGCGAAGTGTCGAAACCAGCACGTGCCGTCCGTCAGGAGTGAACTTCAGCCGATTGGCGCCGGGAACGTTGGCGTTGAGAGTTTGCACCACGCTCTTGCTGGGCTGGTCGATAATCGAGATTGTGCCATCCTGCGCATTCGCCACCCATATTTCCTTTCCGTCGGGAGATATGTCGAAACCTTCTGAGCCGTTGCCGACTCGAACCACGGTTTCATTCCAATCGCTGCGAACCTGAGGCCCGAGGGCGTTTGTAGGGTGAGGTTTGCTCTCGGCTGCGGACCCGGGCGCTCCGGCAGCAGCTGGTGGCGGCGGCACTGGGAGAATTACGTTATCGATCATGCTGACCGTGCCGGAGCTGACGTTGGTCGTCACGATGTGCTGAGCGTCAGCGGAAACGTAGATCATGTGTGTTCGGTTCTGACCGGTTCCTAAAATCCAATCAACCTTCTGCGCCTCAGGGTCGTATCGGCCTATGGCCTTCGCGCCTTCTGCGGTGAACCAAACCTTTCCATCCACGAATGTGAGCCCATGCGGCCCGGTCAGCGCGCCGAGATCGACCGAGGGCAGAGCTTTCTGCCCAGCGAGATCTACGACCGCGAGTGTGTGGTATGCGCCAGAACCATAGTTGGATACATACGCGGTCGATCCATCGCTGGAGGCGATTACCTCGTGAGGATCGTTGCCAACGGGAACTTTCGAGATGACTTGCAGCGTAACCGGGTTAACAATGGCGAGGGTTTGATCGTGTTTGGAAAGCACCAGCAGCGATTCGCGGGGCGTTTCCTGGGCGGCGAGAACTCCCGAGGTACATGAAGTGATTGCGAAGACGAAAGCAACGGCAAAAATCTTCATAGGGTCAGGCTACGCCGAAGCGTTAGTTGAATTCCAGCATAACAATCTCGGGATTCGATCCCAGACGCAACGGCGGACCCCAGGTTCCCGCGCCGCTCGAAGTGAAGACCTGCATTTTCCCAATCCGGCTCAATCCGTATACAAACTGCCGGTAAATCCGGCGCGCCATCCAGCTCCAGGGAATGAACTGTCCCAGGTGGGTGTGTCCCGAGAGTTGCAGAGAGAAACCGGCGGCCTCGGCGATTTCGGGTCGGTCGGGAGCATGGGTCAACAAAATGCTGGCGCGTCCGCGATCCAACCGCATGCCGCTCAGTACCGACTCAAGGGAACCATCGCCTGATGCGTTCCGGTAGGGAACGCCAACGATCTGCAAACCATCGACTTCGACCTTCTCGTTGCTGAGCACCCGCACCCCGGCGGCCGCGATGGCGTGTAGATATTTGCTATCATCGCCAAATTGCTCGTGATTGCCCGCGACAAAATACACGCCGTGCGGCGCGGTTAGCTGGTTCAAGGGCTCCGCCGCCCGTCCGGCGTCGATGGCCGTGCCATCGTACAAGTCGCCGGCAATAAAAATGGCGTCTGGCTCTTCCCGCAAAATCTTCGCGACCATGCGCCGCAGAAAACTACCGTTGCGTACGTGGCCCAGGTGCAAATCGCTGATCAACGCAGCTTTTCGTCCACGCCAGGCCGCCGGCAGGTTCGCGAGCCGAACCGTGGTTCGCGTAATCCGCGTCCAGTTGGCATTGAAAACACCGTAGATTCCGACTGCTATCGCAATTAGGAAGAGGGCTTCGACCATCCGGTGGAAGTTGAGTTCCACGCCAGTCAGCCCGGCCACGCCGAAAATAATCCATGAACAAACGGCGGCCAGGAAAAGAAAAGTCAGCAGGCCCAGCCAAACCGCCGCAGCCTTATAAAAGGCGCGCACAGCGGCATTGGTATAGCGAAAGGCAGCCAGCGAAGCGGCAATAAAACTTATCGACAGGAATCCCAGAACCAGCTTGATCCACAACAATCCAGCACCCGGATCCCGAAGCGAAAAAGTCCACGTCTTGTAGAGCAGGAAATGCGTCAAAAAGAGAACGGACTGGATGGTTACAATGAAATTGACTAAACGCCTTTGTCGCCGCATGTACCTTAGATTCTCCATGCCGCCATTTCGATTGTTAACCTTAATTCCAGCCAGGTTGGAGCAAAGATAGCCAGGGTGAGCCAAGTCGATTCGGCGGGAACAGCGTTGACCAGACAGCGGCCGTCCGGACGCTTTTCACACGCGTGGCGAGCGCTAAGGCACCGCAATTTCCGGCTGTTTTTTACCGGCCAGAGCATTTCTCTGATTGGCACCTGGATGACTCGCGTCGCCACCAGCTGGCTGGTGTATCGCCTGACAGGTTCGGCGTTGCTTCTTGGATTCGTAGGGTTTGCCGGGCAAATCCCTACCTTCCTTCTGGCCCCTTTTGCCGGCGTTCTGGTCGACCGGCTGAACCGGCGCAATATGCTGGTATGGACCCAGGTGTTGGCAGGTATGCAATCACTGGCTTTGGCAGGGCTAACCCTGGGCAAAGTCATCACAATACATGAGGTTATCTGGTTAAGCGCCCTGCAGGGACTGATCAATGCTTTCGACATGCCGGGACGGCAGGCCTTCCTGGTTCAAATGGTTGAGGATAAACAGGACCTGGGCAATGCGATCGCGCTTAACTCCTCCATGGTGAATGTGGCTCGACTGGTTGGGCCAGCGCTCGCCGGGCTAGTTATAGGGTCGATGGGCGAAGGATATTGCTTTCTGATCGATGGCATCAGCTATCTCGCGGTCATCGCTTCGCTGTTGATGATGCGCTTGAAAGTCGCAGCCGCGAAGCGTTCTCTGGCTCCAATGCTGGAGCAGCTTAAGGAGGGTTGGGCTTACGTGTACGGTTTTCGACCGGTGCGCACGATTTTGTTGCTTTTCGCGCTAATTAGCTTGATGGGAATGCCCTTTATGGTGCTCATGCCGATCTTCGCTTCGAAGGTGCTGCATGGCGGCCCACATACTTTCGGCTTTCTGCTCGGGGCTTCGGGGGTGGGCGCGTTGATCTCGGCGATTTCTCTGGCGCTGCGCAAGACGGTTCGCGGTCTCACGACCATGATCCAGATCTCGGCTGGGATATTTGGCCTTGGTCTGATTTGTTTTGGCCTGTCGAGAATCCTCGCCCTATCGATGTTTTTGATGTTGATTGTGGGCTTTGGCATGATGCAGGGATTGGCCGCCAGCAACACAGTCATTCAGACATTGGTGCCGGAGGATAAGCGGGGCCGGGTTATGAGCTATTACACAATGGCCTTTGTGGGCATGGCGCCCTTCGGCAGCCTGTTGGCAGGTGCCCTGGCGCACAGGCTGGGAGCACCGCACGCCGTGATGATTACCGGAGCGTTCTGCCTGGTGGGATCAATTTGGTTTTCAACGCAACTGAAGTCTATCCGCAAGATCATGCGTCCTATCTATGTTGAGATGGGCATCATCCGAAGCGAACTTGAGCCGGCCCTGGAAGATCAGGTCGGGCGCTAAGCAAATCCAAACCAAAAGCGTAGACATGCATAATAACGACCAGAAACTCAGCAGCAGGAAGAATGAAACCATCAACCATCGTCTGTCCCACTGGCGCGTAGCCGGTCAGTGGATCGTTGGCACAGCCGCGGTATGCCTGATTGGAATCCTTTTGTGGGCACAGAGCTCGAAGCAGCCGCAGACCACCCCTGCACAACAAAACGGACAGAGCGCGACGAAGACCCTGTCGCCGGTTCAGCTCGATGGCGAAGCAGCGCTGCGCCACTTGAACCGGGTCATCAGCTGGTATCGTCGAGCCACAACCGGCACTCAGTCCGTGGGCCAACCCAGCGACGCCATTTATCAGGATAATTCGCAAAGCCTGGGAGCGCAGGCAGTGCGGTTGGCATTTCAATCCGCGAAAGCCGAGGCGGAGCTCCTCGCAGCTCAGCAGAAAACCAACGGTGCGAACCATGCGTCGGGCCAGACGACACAGCAACAAAATCTGGAGCAGATGCTGGCAAAAACTTCTTCGCAGATCGATCAACTGCAATCGCAGATTGAAAATCTGAACGCTCAAATTGCCAAAACTCCGGCCGCCCGGCGCAACCAGCTGGTTTCACGGCGGGATGCCCTTCAAGGCGAGCTGGAACTACAGAAGGCTCTGCTCGATGCCGTTCAAAAAATGGCTGCCTTCGTGGAGACTAATGGCGAGAGACCGCGGGCGGACTGGAAGGCAGCATTAATCAACTGGCGCGATCGATTCCTGAAGTTCTGGGTGCGTCGACAGGACAACAAAAAAAGTTCGAAACACCCACCCCTGCCAAGCCAAGCCTGTCCAACTCCGGCGGCCTGATCAGTGAGGCAATCACTCTGTACGATTACATGAGCGCCGAGCGCCAGATCGCTGGAATTATCGAGGAAACCGGGTACACGCGCGATCTGGTGGACCGCTTGCGGGTGCCGATCCGGGACGCGCTGCGTGCAACCATTCGGCAAAGCCAAACCCTCGCCAGCCAACCGCCCGGAACCGATGCCAAACAGCTCCAGGAGCAGCGGCAGGGCTTTCATGACCTCGCTGATCGCTTCAAGCAGCTTTCCGCTGTGCTGCTTCCGCTCAGTCAGGAAATTGTTGTGCTCGACGACAGCAAGACGAATTTTAACGAGTGGCGAGACTCGATTGGCCGCGAATCTCGGCACGTTCTTCGCTCCGTGCTGGTGCGAGTTTTCGGAATCGTACTGGCGCTTGCCGTGATTCTGGTTCTTTCGGAAATCTGGCGGCGAGTTACCTTCCGCTACATCAGCGAGCCGCGCAGGCGACGGCAATTTCTGGTGTTGCGCCGCGTAGTCATTGGATTCCTGTTCGTGATCGTCCTAACGTTAGGCTTTGTCAGCGAGTTCAGTTCGCTCGCCACTTTCGCGGGATTCATCACAGCCGGCGTCGCGGTGGGATTGCAAGCTGTCCTTCTTTCCGTGGCCGCATATTTCTTCATCATCGGGCGTTATGGCATCCGGGTCGGGGACCGGATCAGCGTTGCCGGCGTCACCGGCGACGTAGTCGATATCGGCTTGGTGCGGCTGTACCTGATGGAACTGGCCGGCACTGGTTTGGATTTTTATCCGACCGGTCGAATCGTGGTGATCTCAAACGCGGTTCTTTTCCAGACAGGTACGCCGCTGTTCAAGCAAATCCCTGGAACTGAGTACGCCTGGCACGAGGTCGTGGTCATGATTGTCCCAAATGGAAATCACAAGGCGGCACAGGAGAAGCTGGTGGCCACCGTGAATGCAGTCTATTCGCCGTACCGGGAAGAGATTGAACGCCAGCATGCAACCATTGAGCGCCGCGTGGATATTCAAGTGGAAGCACCTCGGCCCGAGGCACGCCTGCAGTTTGCTGACGGGGGTCTCGAACTGTTGGTGCGCTACCCGGTTGAGATTCGAAAAGCGCCGGACATTGATGAGGAGATGACCAGAAAAGTTCTGGATCTGATCGAAACTGACGAGGAACTGAAAGTCGCGGTCGCAGGCAGCCCCAGGATACGCTCGGCTGTGAAAGGATGAGGAGAGCTCACACTCGCGCACGTGGATGTGAGAGAGCGCTGGCGTTGCACTTCCCCTCACACTTGTTATTGGCCCAGAGAACTCCCAGGGAGTGGAGAATAATCGCGTCACCGACGGTCAATTTATTGGCATCGGTGATGATTTCATAGGCGTAATAGACGGTGCGATCGACGGTGATGCACCAACGCTCGTGGCGAATAATGCCTTGGCAATGCTCGCAAGCTGACTGCGCCGTGTAGTGATTGCTGTGAAATACGCAGCGTCCGCTGTCGTCAGACATGGACTTTTCCCAGGCCTTGGTTCTAACGAAGCTGCCGTCCTTGCCGAGCAGCTCTCGATGGCCATCACTGATCGCATCGTAGGCGTAGCCCGATTGCGGGGCTAGGGAAGGCGTCACATGCGTTTGTGATAAAGATCACATCGGCAATTATCCTACACACAGGAGAGAACACGTGGGTTACGTAGGTCATCTGGATAAACCGGAGACTTCGGTTCCAGGCTCGAAAAAATTCACACTGTAATTTCGAGAAGATTGCCTTCCGGGTCAGCAACCACCGCTTCGTAATATCCATCGCCGGTGATTCTGGGCTGGCTTATGACGGGAACGCCCGCGGCTTCCATCGCTTTGACCAGACGATCGACCGCATCGCGCGAGCCCACGGCAATGGCGAAATGCGCGGGCCGGGCAGACTCGGCGGCCGACTGCATCAGCTCCAGCCGCGCCCCCGATCCTAGCGAGAGGAAATAGGATTGAAAGGGACGCGTTGAACTCGAGTACATGGGGCCCGGAATTGCCTTAAACCAGCGCTCGTAAAAGGTGCGCGCTCGCTCCAGGTCTGAGACCCAGGCTGCGGTATGATCAATTCGCCCCCCCGCATCCAACAGCCCTACTTCGATCAGTTCTTTGCGCAGCGCGGAAGAATCGGTGAACAGAATTCCATGCATGCCAAGCGCGGTGGCTGCCTCAACATTTTTCGGCATATCGTCGACGTAGGAGGCTTGGGCTGGGTCGATCGCGAAAGTCTCAAAGAAGAGCTCAAAAATGCGGGGATCGGGTTTGATCAGACGCACCCTGCCCGAGAGCAGGATCCCCGTAAACCATTGCAGGAATTCGAAGCTTCTTAAAGCTATAGGAAAAGTCTCTGCCGACCAGTTACTTAGCGCATACAAGGAAACCTGGCGGGCGCGTAAATCGGAAAGAATCTCGACGGTGCCGGCGATAGGTCCGCCTAGCATTTCTTCCTGACGCTGAAACCAGGCGTCGATCAGGTGGTCGTAACCGGGATGTTGCGACTTGAGCGATGCGCAGCCTTCGGCAAACGATCTGCCGGCGTCCTGCTGCGCGTTCCAGGAAGAGGTGCAGATGTTGGCAAGGAAATGCTCCATGGCGGTGTCGTCGCCCGCGAAGAGTTTGCGATAAAGATGGCGCGGGTTCCAATCAATCAGCACCCCGCCAAGATCGAAGACTGCCACCGAGCGGCTATTCATTATGGAATAATTCTATCGAACTGTGAGGTCCTGAGGTCGAGCGACCGGTAGAAGTCCGGATGTTCCTCATCTATTCCGCAAAATATTGAGGATCGTACAACCCGTCCCAAGGGGTTCCTATCCAAAAGAAAGGAATTGTCGTGCTTACTATGGTCATCTTCGCGCGCTTGCCGGGCGCACGTTTTGTATGTTAGAAACGACGTAGATTTGTCAACCTTGATGCAGAGCCTGAAAAACCACGAGTACGAGCGACGAAGCCGTTGGAGTGCGCTGATCATACTGGTGGCAGTGTGTTCCCTTACCATCAGCGTCGCTACGCGCTACTGCTCTCGCGAGAGTTCTGTAGGTTTCAAGACCGCAAGCTTACACAAGCATTCGTCGCAGGAGACAAGAAGACAGCACCTGACTAAGGACGCGGTTGGCTGGATGCCTCCCGTAGTCTCCGTCGCTCTGGAGTCTCCCACTTTCTATCCCCGTATCGCCCCGGCAGGCCCCCCGATGCCTAGTCTTCTTCTCGACAAAAATCTGTACACAAGACCCCCTCCGGTTCTCTGATTCCCTCGTATAAGTAATTTGTACTAATACTCGGTCTTGGCTGGTCGAGTCTTCCGCGCGCGTTTGCAAACGCTAAAAAAGCAATGCCAACGCGACTGCAGAGTTGATTGTCAAGATTCGACGAGAAGTGGCACGATCTTCTTGGTATTTCGGGGGCGTATCATGAAAAGCGATTTCACGTCGTCTTCTCTACACGCAGCGGGAGGAAAATCCACATGGCCGTTGCACCCTTGCTAAGCCAGGAACATTTGGAAGCGCTTCGCCAGATCGATACCTGCACCGTGGCGAATGCAGTAGAAACATTTAATCTCCGGCTGCGGAACACAGGTTTTACGGACGGCAGCATTCGATGCATGTTTCCGGATGCGCCCGCGATGGTCGGTTACGCAGCCACGGCCAGGCTGCGGAGCGGCGAACCACCGATGAAGGGCGGGACGTTCCGCGATCGCACCGATTTCTGGAATAGCATTCTTGAAGTTCCGCGGCCGCGCGTTCTGGTGCTGGAAGACATGGATGACAAGCCCGGTCGGGGCGCCTTTATTGGCGACGTCCACGCTGCCATTCTGAAGGCGTTGGGATGCGTCGGATACGTGACCAACGGAGCGGTTCGCGAGTTGCCTGCGGTTAATAAGTCAGGCATCCAACTGTTCGCGAGCAGTGTGGTTGTCTCGCATGCTTACGCCCACATTTTCGAGATCGGAGCACGGGTGAACGTGGGCGGCATGGAAGTTCATAGCGGCGAGCTATTGCACGGAGACCGGCACGGCGTGCTCAGTGTGCCGGCGGGGATTGCAGGTCGCGTACCTGAAGTTGCGGTCCAGTTGAAAGATCGGGAACGGAAGATAATTGAATTCTGTGGATCGAGTTCCTTTTCCGTGGCCAAGCTGAGCGAGGTCATGAAGGCGTTAGATTAGCCGGTGCGGTCCACTTCGAAAGTATGCCGGCCTGTCAGTGCCGGGGAAGGCTGGTGAAGTAAGGAATGATGCCAGTGGAAAATGGGTCCAATGCGACGCGAGATCGCCGCTACCGGAGAGGGATGACCTCCGTTCTGGCAGCGGCTGTAGTCGCGCCGCTTGTCATTTTGTCCGCCTGTTGGGGAAGCGGGGGCAAAGATGTGCAGGCGGGCGGACTTACGACCGTCGGCGTAACCAAAGTGGTGGACAAGTCCCTGGGCCGGCAAATCACGCTCTCCTCCGAGCTAGTGCCGTTTCAAGAAATTGACGTGTACGCCAAGGAATCCGGTTACGTCAAGAAGCTGACGGTCGATTACGGATCGCGAGTGAAAGCCGGGCAGATCATGGCCGTCCTGGAAATTCCCGAGTTAGAGGCGCAACTGCAGGAAGATCAGGCGGAAATCAAGAATGCCAACAATCAGGTGGCCAGGGCACAGCACGAACTGGCGCGTTACCAGGCGCAATATAAGGCGCTGCATCTCGAGTACACACGGCTTAACGGTGTATTCGAGAGCCAACCCGGAATCGTGGCGCAACAGGAAGTGGATGATGCCCAGGGAAAGGATTTGGCGGCGTCATCCCAGGTCGATGCCGGCCAAGCCGCACTGGAAGCCGCCCAGAGCCAGCTTGCCGTAGCCCGGGCAAAGCTCATTCATGACCAGAGTCTCTTCGATTATTCCAACATCACCGCTCCCTTCGCCGGCATCGTGACCGAGCGATACGCGAACCTTGGAACCCTGATGCAAGCCGGAACCGGTTCCAGCACGCAGGCAATCCCACTGGTGAAGCTTTCGGAAGACGATTTATTTCGGCTGGTCATTCCGGTTCCTGAATCGTACGTGCGGTATATCCGGATTGGAGATCCGGTAAGCGTACGGGTTCCATCGCTGAACCGCACCTTGCCGGGGAAGGTGGCCCGGTTTTCAGTGGATGTTCGTTCGGATACGCGCACGATGCATACCGAGGTGGATGTCGCGAACCCGCAACGAATCCTGATTCCTGGTTTGTATGCCGATGCTCAATTAGAGCTTGACCAAACCGCGAACGTACCCACCGTGCCGGTGCAGGCACTGAATCACGCAGCCGACAAAACGACAGTGTTTGTAGTGAACGGAAACGGAGCGCTCGAGGAGCGCGAGGTACAAGTTGGAATGGAAACGAGTAGCGATGCGCAGATCGTTTCCGGATTGAGCGAAGGCGAACTGGTGGTTATTAGCGATCGGGGCGGACTGAGGCCCGGTCAAAAAGTTCGTCCCCAGACTGTCGCGGTGATGGAGTATCACGAGGGGAATACACAGTAGTCGAAAGAATGAATCGCGCGGTGAGTCCGGAAGGTAATTCGAAACAAGGTAATTCGGAACAATGATCGGATAGGGGTTATGCCAGGGTTTTCAATTCGCAATCCGTACTTCATTATTGTGATCTGCCTGGCCCTGGTGGTCATTGGCGTAACCAGCCTGGCGCGCATGCCCGTGGATTTATTCCCGCCGATCAACTTACCGGAGGTGGTGGTAGCGACTTTTTATTCAGGCATGCCGCCCGAGGATATCGAAACCGACATTACCGATCCTTTAGAGCGTTTTTTTACGCTGGCTTCGGGCGTCGATCACATGGAGTCTCGATCGATGCTGGGAGTGAGCATCATCAAAGTCTACTTCCAGCCGGGGACGAGCCCCGATGCCGACGTGACCGAGCTATCCAACCTGGCACTCGCCGATCTGAAGCGTCTGCCGCCCGGAACCCTGCCTCCGGTAGTGCTCAAGTTCGACGCCTCGAGTTTGCCGGTGGCGCTGGTGACCGTCAAGGGGGCGGGTCTTAACGAAACCCAACTCCACGACTACGCGCAATTTCAGATTCGCAATCAGATCGCGGTTGTGCCTGGCGCCGAAATTCCCGGCGTATTCGGGGGTACTTACCGGCAGATCATGGTTTATGTCGATCCGTACAAACTCACTTCCCGCCAGCTCAGCCTGATGGATGTGGTGCGGGCCGTCAACCAATCGAACCTCATCCTGCCTGCGGGCGACGTGAAGATGGGGCCCTACGATTATTTTGTTTACTCGAACAGTCTGGTCGACAACATGGACCAACTGGGCAAGGTTCCGCTCAAAGTCGACGGGCATTCCTGGGTGACAGTGGATGACGTTGGGAAAGCGGAGGACGCCCACGGAATTCAAACCAACGTTGTGCGCATCGATGGCCAGCGATCGGTCTACATTCCGATCATGAAGCAAGGCGGCGACACCAATACCATCGCAGTTGTGGATGGGGTTCGCCAATTGATCAAACACCTCTACGACATTCCGAAGCAGATGGTCACCAGCATCGTCTTCGACCAAT
Organism: uncultured Acidobacteriota bacterium; assembly: GCA_963756015.1. GTDB lineage: Bacteria > Acidobacteriota > Terriglobia > Terriglobales > Acidobacteriaceae > Sulfotelmatobacter. The sequence goes on along the minus strand of CAVWMB010000006.1, from coordinate 1,601,028 downwards.
CGGTCTACGTGAAGGAAGCCATTAATACGGTGCTTCACGAGGGATTCCTGGGGCTGATTCTTACCAGCCTGATGATCTTGATCTTCCTGGGCAGTTTTCGCGCCACCACAGCCGTGCTGCTTTCGATTCCGTTGTCTGCATTGGCGGCGTTCGTGGTGCTGGCGCTGATGGGCGGAACTGTCAATACCATGATCCTGGGAGGAATGGCGCTTGCTTTCTCCCGCGTGATCGACAACTCCGTGATCTCGCTGGAGAATATTTACCGCCATCTGGAGATGGGCGCAGCGCCGATGGTGGCGGCCGAAGTCGGAGGCTCGGAAGTGAACTTGGCGGTGCTCGCCGCCACACTGGTCGACGTGGTCGACTTTTTCCCGGTGGTGTTTCTCTACGGCGTGGCTAAGTTTTTGTTCTCCGCTTTGGCTCTGGCATTTTGCCTTTCGCTGCTGGCTTCGTTCGTCGTGGCAATGACGGTGATTCCCTTGTTCTGTTCGCGTTTCCTCAAAGCCGTTCCTCATGGCGCCGAGATTGAGAGCAAGGAGTACGAAGTGGAACCGACGGTGGCCACCGACCACTCTTGGATGGAAAAATTTAATGTCCGCTTCAACCGGATGTTTAACAAGGTCCTTGATTTTTACGAGCACTGGGTCAGGCGGACGCTGCAGCGCCCCGGGCTGACGGTCGCGGTTTTGAGCGGGGTGTTCCTGGCGAGTTTGGCGATCTACCCGCTCATGGGCCTGGCCTTTTTCCCGAAGACAGACGCGGGTCAATTCACCATCAACCTGAAGGTTCCGACCGGGACGCGCATCGAAGTGACCGATCAATACGTCGCGAAAGTCGAAGACCTGATCCGGAACACGATGGAAGGCAAGGATTTGCGAAGGATCGTTTCCAATATCGGCGTGGTTGGGGATTTCTCAGCGCTATACACGTCCAATTCCGGCCCCTACACTGCGACGGTTCAGGTGCAGTTAAACAGCTCTCACCGGGTGAGCAGTTTCGACTACATGGACCGGATACAGGAAAAGATGGCCAAGCAGTTTCCCGATGTTCGGACATTTTTTTCCAGTGGTTCCATGGTCGACGCCATTTTGAATACGGGTAAGGCGGCGCCCATTGACGTGCAGGTGAGCAGTCCCAATCTGGAGGAGATTCATGGTATCGCGGAGAATCTGGCGGCGGAGATTCGGCAGATTCACGGCGTCGGTCAGGTGTACGTTCCGCAAGACATGGATTATCCCGCGCTGCGTCTGGATGTAGATCGAGTGCATGCGGGCGAGTTGGGACTGACCCAGAAAGATGTTGTGGATAACGTCATCACTGCTCTCAATTCAAACTACATGATCGCCCCCAATTACTGGGTCGATCGCAAGAGCGGCAACGACTATTACCTGACGGTGCAGTTCTTCGAGCACGGCCAGGGCGCCATTCACAACATGGCCGATCTTGGACAGATTCCGTTGCGCGATCCGGATGCGGGAGCAGGATTGAACTGCGGTCCTACTGGCGCTCCACGCCTCGGCAGCGGTCAACCTGCGTGGGCCTGCAATGGAGAAGGACGGCCTACCACGGTTCTCAATAACGTTGTGAGCGTGAAACAGGTTCAAACTCCCACCGAGGTTGACCACTACCAGATTCAGCGGGCCATGGATATTTATGTAACGCCTGCGGGCGAAGATTTGGGACGTGTGACCAGTTCGATTCGCGATATTCTTTCCCGCGAGAAGATTCCCGGCAACGTACGCGTAAACCTGCGCGGCATGGTTCAAGGGATGGAGGCCTCGTTTAAGAGCTTTGCCTTCGGATTTCTAATTTCTTTTCTCCTGCTGTTTCTGATTCTGACCGCACAGTTCAAATCCTTCATTGATCCTTTTCTGATCATGCTGGCAATTCCCATGGGATTTGTCGGGGTCTTGATTATTCTGCCGCTCACACATAGCACGTTGAATGTAATGTCGCTGATGGGAGTGTTAATGCTGGTTGGCATCGCGGATTCGAACAGCATTCTCATCGTCGATTTTGCTCACAATCTGGAACGGCAAGGCCTGTTGCCGGGGGATGCGGTAATTACCGCCTGCCGCGTGCGCCTGCGGCCGATCCTGATGACTTCGCTGGCCACAATTATCGGGATGATCCCGATGGCTTTGAAATTGGGGACCGGCGCGGAACAGTATGCCCCGATGGCAAAGGCCATCATAGGAGGCTTGACCTCATCAGTGTTGCTGACCATTTTCATCGTGCCGGCAGCTTATCTGCTGGTGTACGGGAAAAAGGATCGCGAAACCGCGACCGCTCAACCAACGGAGACAGCGGAATGACACCGACCAGCAGTGCAGTGCGCGGAGCCAAAGCCTGGAGCGCGTTCGTATTGTTTCTATGGGTCATTTCTCCGCAGTTTGGTTTGGCGCAGGGCGAGCACAAATCGGCTGCCGCGGAAAGCTTACCCTCCACCCCGGAGCCACAATCCACCCAAAACCCGCGCATCGTGATGCCATCGGAGGGTCGAGTGGTGTTTAATGGCACCTTCCTCGCCTTCGGCGGACCGCAAAAGGCTTCCATGGATGCGCAGACGGCGGCTGTCCCGCAGACATCGAGCGGCAACATCAGCTTAACCCGAACTGAAGCCGAGCAGTTAGCCATCAAGAACAATCCTCAGATCAGTGTGGGGCATCTTCTCGCCCTGGCGCAGCACCAGATTTATCGCGAGACCCGAGCCGGAGAGTTGCCCAATTTCAACGGCGCTATTACGGCCGTCGATGCCAATGAAGGCAGTCGGATCGGCGCGGGCGCGCTCAACGCTCCTCGTCTGCTTGAACACGCCGGAGCCGGCGTCACACTCAGCCAATTGATCACAGATTTTGGGCACACAATGAACTTGGTGGCCTCTGCCAAGCTGCGGGAGAAGGCACAAGACGCAACCGCTCTTGCAACCACCGAAGATATTGTTTTGGCGACAGATCAGGCTTTTTACAATGCACTGCAGGCCGAGGCTCTGCTCAAGGTTGCGCAACAAACCGTGACTACGCGACAGTCCGTGGAACACCAGATTAATGAACTGACGAAAAACAAACTGAAATCAGGACTCGATCTGTCTTTTGCCGAGGTGAATCTGTCGCAAGCCAAGCTTCTGCAACTCGATGCGCAAAACAACGTCGATTCAACCATCGCCGCCCTCACTGCCATACTTGGCTTCGATAAACAGATTACCTACCAGCTGACCGAGGACGATACGCAAGCGCCGGCTCCGCCACCGCCGGACGTCGATGTCCTGGTCAACACCGCGATGCGGCAACGTCCGGATCTGCAGGCGTTGAATTATGATCAGCAGGCTGCGGAGAAATTCCATCGCGCCCAGCGCGATCAAGTGTTGCCCACCATTAACGCACTCGGCATAGTCGGAGCGTCTCCGGTGCGCCCGGACTGTTTCGGAGGTTGCTTCCCGAACTATTTCATTTCGAGCTGGTACGGCGCGATCGGGGTGAATATGAGCATTCCGATTTTTGATGGCTTTCTTCTCACGGCCGGCGCTTCCGAAGCGAATTATCGGGCAAAGGCCGCGGCGCAGAGTACACGCGATCTGCGCGACCGGGTAGTCCGCGATGTTCGCACTGCGTGGCTGGCGGCGAATACGGCATTTCAACGCGTTAGCGTCGCTGCTGAACTTGCCAAGGAAGCCGATTTAGCCCTGAATCTGGCTCAGGGCCGCTATCAGCTGGGCTTGAGTTCGATCGTCGAACTCAGTCAGGCACAGTTGCAACAAACCGACGCCGCGATCGGCTACGTGAACGCGCAATACCAATACCGGCTGTGTCTTTCAACTCTGAATTTTGAGATTGGAACTCGCCCGTGAAGCCGACGTAGAGTGGTGGGCGACAAGATTGCGCCTGCGTTTGCCGTCACAAAATTAGATCGAGTAATTATCCTTATTCTCTGGAGCAAGCTTTTGTTGCCCTTTGTCCTCTATTTTGTAACCGGTGCGGTTACCGGATTCCAGATTTGCACTTTGCTGGTTGGGGCGCTCTATAACGAGCCGGTCAATCCTCTGATGCTGGTGGCATTGCTAGGCTCAGTCGGCCTGTTGATCGCAGCCTTCGTCAGCCTCTTCAGGCCCCATATTGCGGCAAAATTTGCTCTGGTCGCCGCACTAGCGATCTGGTGTTTTTACGGGCCAGCAATTGCTAAGGTCGTTCGAACAAGGCTTGAGAATCGCAGCGTATTGTCGCGGAGCAACATGCCCTCTTGCCAGAGCGAGGACTTATGCTGAGATATAAATCCGCACCGGCATTCTGTCACGGCATGACAGCGCGGGTTTCTGAATCCGGATGATATTGCCCTATCTCGCTACCGCGCTGTTGCTTCTGGTCACACTATATGCCAGTATTGTGAGTTTTCGGCAGAAGCCCGAAGGCGCCGCGGATAGCTGGATATTTCCAAACGCGGCCCGGCGGTCGTTTCGCATCGCGGTCGGTATTTCTACCCTCGTGGTGATTACAGGGCTCGTTCTGTGGGCTAACTTCAATGGCAGGAATTCCACGCAACATTCGCTTCGATATTTGATCCCTGTAAGCTATACGGGCTGGGTACGAGTAGAGTTCGAAATTTCAGGCGCGGTGGCTCTCCCGGTGGAGCGCGGTCAGATGATAGTTAAGATTCCACTCTCTGGTTTGCTGAAAACTTCGTCGCCAGAGCAATATGGCAATGCCAAGGACTATTACTTTTTCTATTCAGAAACTGGTCTTCGCCCACTTCCCACGTATGGTCCGGGAAGGCTCATTTGGGGAAAGGTTACTGGAGAAGAGTCCGGCGCTTCGGGCAAACGAAAGTACGAGGAGTTTTTCGTAGGCACTGAGCAACAGTATGGGGACCAGACGAAACCCGATATCGGGAAAGCCGGTTCTTAGTTAGGCTCCGAGCATCTGCCGATATTCGTTTGCTGGGAGCTATTCTCTAAAGATGCGCCAAAGGCACCGCCTCAGGCGGCCGGCAATTCGAAGGAAAATACGGAGCCATGGCCTAGCTGGCTGGTGACGCTAACTGCTCCGTTGTGGGCTTCGATGATAGCCTTGACGATGGCCAATCCCATTCCCGTTCCCTGTACGCTATACCGCTGGTCGCGGCCACGGTAGAACTTGTCGAAGACCAACGATTGCTCGAAGTCGTCAATGCCGTGTCCGTGGTCGGTGACGCTGGTGACCACGCGGTCCCCCTTACGTTCGGCGGTGATCGTGATGGTGGCGGTGGATGGAGAATACTTCGCGGCATTTTCCAGCAAGTGCCTTAACACCTCAATGATGCGGCCAGGATCGACGCGAACCTTGGGCAGTAACGGTGGCACGCGGATTTCAACTGGATGCTGCCCCAGAACCGGTCTTGATTCTTCCACAGCCGATTCGATCACAGTGGCAATATCAGCGGATGCCATATGAAGCTCAACCTTGTGGGCATCGAGTTGAGCCACTTCTGTGGCTTCGCCAACCAGGCGGTCGAGGCGATCGGTCTCTTCGTTGATGACCGTCAGCAATTCCCGGCGCTGCCCTTCATCAAGGTTGTAATCCGACAGCAGGCCGGTAACGGAGGCCTTGATACCCGTGAGCGGAGTCCGCAGTTCGTGGGTGACAGAATCGAGCAGAACGGCACGCAAGCTTTCGCTCTGATGAGCGGCTTCGGTCTGAGAAAGTTTTTCCATCGCCCCCGCCCGCTCGATGGCGAGGCCAATCATGCTGCCCAGGGCTTCCAGAGTTGCGCGCGAGAGCGCCGGTCCGGCGATGCCGACCGCTCCCGTGGCGCGGGCGCCCAGATGCAGTGGAGAAAGAAAGACGCCGCGCTGGGAATCGAGAACGGGTTCGCCCCGCGAGCTGACCATTTGAAGATCGTGCACCGGAAACCACGTTGCAGTGGGGTCTGTGCGATAGACCTGCTGAGAACTGAGCAGGTAGATAGCGGCGGCTTTGGCGCTGAATCCGTCACAGATGTAGGCGGGAATCGCGTTCAACAATTCGGCTACGTTGTCGGTGGCAAGCAGGCGCTGGCTGAAAGCGTAAAGGCGCTCTAGGTCGCGACGGCGTTGAATTGCATCGGCAGTCTGCCGGCGGGCGCGGTCCGCGAGTTGGCTGGCGATGCCGGCGGTCACCAGGAAAGCGAACAGCGCCACCCAGTTTTGCGGGTCGGCGACGGTGAAGGTGCCGATGGGAGGCAGAAAATAATAGTTGAAGGCGAGAGTGGCGAGTACCGCGAGAAAGACGGAAAAGCGAAATCCCCAATACGCAGCCACCCACAACACCATCAACAAAAATGTTAAGGCCACGGTCGTGGGGTTCACGTGAACGAGGTGTCGATAAATCTGAGACACCAACTCGGCGGCAACTACGCAAGCGGCATAACGAAACGCATGCTGTGGCCAGCGGGCTTTCACGCGCACGATTGTAACTGGAATCGCTTTGGATTCGACAATTCATGTTTCGGCGTGGAGAATAGCGGCGATGCCCAAGACTCCCGAGCAATGGCTGGCGGAAGTGAAGACGGCCAAGCGGCCGGCGGTGTTCAAACTGTTTCTCGGCTACGCTCCAGGAGTGGGCAAGACTTACGCCATGCTGAGCGAAGGTGTGAGACGCGCCAGCCGCGGCGAAGAAGTAGTGATCGGCGTGGTGGAAACCCATGGGCGAAAACCGATTGTAGAGCTCGCATCACGGCTGGAGACGGTTCCGCGCAAGAAGCTGGAATACAAATCGACCATTTTTGAAGAGATGGATGTGGACGCCATCCTGGAGCGAAAGCCGCAAGTCGTGCTGGTGGATGAACTCGCACATACCAACATCGAAGGCAGCAAACATGCGAAGCGCTACGAAGATGTGTTTGAACTCCTGGATGCCGGGATTGACGTTCTCTCCACGCTGAACGTGCAGCACATCGAGAGCCTGTCGCCGACGATTCGAAGTTTGACCGGCGTCCAGGTGCGGGAGACGGTTCCGGATTGGGTGATTCGTCGTGCGGGTGAGATTGTGATGGCGGACCTGACGCCGCAGGCTCTGCAGACCCGCATGAAGCGGGGAGATATTTATCCTCTGGTGCGGGTCGAGCGAGCGCTGGCGAACTTCTTTCGCAACACAAATTTGGTTGCACTGCGCGAGCTGGCATTGCGGCAGGTTACACAGGCCGTCGATCGCACGCTTTCGGAATTAAAAACTGAAGACGGCCAGCCCCTACAAGTGCGCGAACGAATTGCCGTGTGCATCAGCTCGAATCCAGCCGCGCAGTACTTAGTTGCGCGCGGCGCGCGCATGGCGCAGGCCATGGACGGCGATCTGTTTGTGCTTTACGTAGATACCGGGGCCGATGAAAGCGATGAGAATCAGCGAACCCTGGCCGACAACGTGCGCTTCGCGGAAAGCGTCGGCGCGAAAGTAGTAAAGACCGAAGGCAAGATCGTCGCGGAAAAAGTTGCGGAATTCGTACGCGAAAATCACATTACCCAAGTGGTCTTCGGCCGCTCTGCTACGAAGGGATGGAAGAGATATTTCTACCTTTCCGCGATCCACAAATTTCTCCGGGACACACCCGCGGTTGACGTGCACATCGTGACTCAGGAGATGCGGTGACAAAAGATGCCCGATGAGCACCGGCGAATCCTGGTAGTAGATGACGAGCCTCAAATCACGCGTGTGTTGCGGACCACGCTTTCGGCGCAAGGGTACGACATCCGGGTGGCCAACGACGGGGAGATGGCGTTGGAGCTGATGAAGAACTGGGCGCCGCATGTGGTGATTACAGACCTTGCCATGCCGAATCTCGACGGGGTCGGCCTGTGCCGCCAGATTCGGCAGATGTCGCAGATGCCGATCATTGTGCTCTCGGTTCGCGGCCAAGATCGCTCGAAAGTGGAGGCCCTGGATGCGGGCGCCGATGATTATGTCACCAAGCCTTTTAGCATGAACGAACTTCTGGCGCGCATCCGGGCGCAATTGCGGAGGCTTCCAGCACCGGACGAACGGTCGAGCGCGATTACAGCTGGAGACTTTTCCATTGATCTGGAAGCGCGTTCCGTGAAGGTCGCCGGAAATGAAGTTCATTTGACGCCCAAAGAATTTGATCTTCTGGTTTATCTGGCACGGCGGCCCGGCAAGGTTGTGACCCACCGAACACTGCTGGCGGCTATCTGGGGACCGAATAGCACCGAACAGCCGGAATATTTACGCGTCTTTGTGGGGCAGTTGCGCAAAAAAATTGAAAGTGATCCTTCCTCACCAAAATACTTGCTCACCGAACCGTGGGTGGGATACCGCTTCCAGCCCTGTCCCTGACCTTCCTGCCTTTACGAATTCTTTAGAAATTCCTTAAGGCGCTCTTATGCCAAGAATGGTCCACTGAAATTTCGTGGCGGCACGTCGGAACGAAAGTGACGATTTGCGACGTGTTGCAAGAGCGCTGCAATGATCACGGGAGTGATCCGAGAAAGAGGGTCATGCAGAAAAGCGTGCTTCGAGCGTTATGGTTTTCGATCTTCGTTCTCTCCCTGCCAGGGTGGGCTGGCGCTCAATCCAGCCAGGCGGTAACGCCTTCACTCCCGGTTTCGGCTGATCAAACGGAAAGACACGAGATGCGCGACGAATTGAATGCGTTGCGAACGGAAGTGGAGCACTTGCGGGCGGAGATCGAGCAGCAGAATCGAAGCAATGACAATCGCGAAACCGGTCATTCGCAGAAGCGCGATGAAATCGTCCCGGTCCAGGCAAGGCCTAGCGCTGCCTCCGGCGGTCCATCGGTCACAGTGGCAAAACTTGCCGGTCCGTCGGCTGTGGCCGCCTTAGGACAGCCCGCAGCAATCCTGGCCCAGGAAGAAGCTGCCCCGACAAAGCCGGCGAAGGCCGAACCGTTTGCATTTGCCGACTGGACCTGGTTGAACGGCAATCCACGGACCAAGGAAGCTGCCTTCGATTCCAAGTTTTTCACACCCGAGATTCGAGCCGATGTTGACTATGTCTACGATTTCAACCATCCCAAAGACGACACGATCGGAGGGTCGAGCGAGATATTCCGCTCGAACGAGGTCAGCCTGACCGATTTAGGCGTTGGTGGCGATTTTCATTATGATCACGTGCGCGCACGAGTCCTCAGTCAGATCGGATTGTACTCGACGGCCACACCGCGCAACGATGCCAGCTATTCGCGTGGGCAGTGGGACTTGGCCGATGCGTATCGCTATGTCTCCGAGGCATATGGCGGTTATCACATTGACGCGCTGCATGGCATCAACATCGATGCCGGAATTTTTCTGTCGTACATCGGTCTGTTCAGTTTTTACAACTTCGACAACTGGGCTTATCAGCCCTCTTATGTGTCTTCCAACACGCCATGGTTCTTTACCGGATTGCGCGTCCAGACCTTTCCTACCACAAAGTTGAAAATCGAACCCTGGCTCATCAACGGATGGCAATCGTATGGCAGATACAATGGCAGGCTCGGGATTGGTGGACAAGTCCTCTATCGCCCGAACGGGCGGGTTTCGATGCTTTCCAACGATTACGGCGCAGGCGCCGACGCGCTGGGGATCCCCACGCGCACCCGCTATCACACCGACAACAGCATTGAAGTGAAATATTACGATCACCCCGAACGTTTTCTGGACAAGTTGGCATTTAGTGTGACCGGCGACGCGGGCTGCGAGAGTGGCGGCGGAGTTAATTGCACCACCAACCAAAAGAATTCCTTGAGACAGATCACCTCATACAAACAAAGCTTTCTTGGGTTCATGGTGTACAACCGCTGGTGGTTTCAGAAAGATCGATACGGGTTTACGGTTGGAGGCGGCGAGATCAACAATCCTGGCCGCTATCTCGTGCTGCTGCCGCCGATCAACGGCGCCACAGCTACGTCGGGCACGCCCTATTTCACAGAAAATCCAGGCGACCCATTCAAGGCCTGGGATATCTCGGCGACCTACGATTACATGCCCAGCCAGTACATCACCTTCCGCTGGGAGTTCAATCACCGCCATGCCAATGTACCCTACTTCAGCGGCCCCGGCGGCATCACGCCTGAGGGCGGGAACAGTGGAGCTCCGGGGTCGATGGTTTCTGGCTTCCAGCCCGATCTTCGTCACACCGAGGATCGAGCCACCATGGCAATTCTCGTTAAGTTCTAGGGAGCTGGGATTGGAGCCAATGCAATGCAGGACGCGATCTTCGTTGGAATAACTATTTTATTTTTTCTGATTTCGCTGGCTTACGTGCGTTTCTGCGAGCGAGTGCGTTGAGATTTTATGAATGCTGAACCGATCGTCATGCTGATCATTTGCGCGGGCCTGCTGGTGTACCTGGTCTATGCCATGCTGCGGCCGGAGAAATTCTGATGACGGCCAATGGATGGCTGCAAATATTCTTTCTGCTCCTGGCCGTGTTGCTGATCACCAAGCCTCTTGGCGGATTCATGGCACGGGTGTTCAACCGAGAGCGGACATGGCTGGATCCGGTGATGCGCCCTGTGGAGCGGATTCTTTACAGGCTGACAGGCGTGGACGAAAGCCACGAGATGAATTGGAAAGAATACGCGCTGGCCCTGCTTCTATTCAGCGGTGTTTCAATGATCCTGCTCTACGTGCTGCAGAGGGCGCAGCAGTGGGCGTGGTTGCCGTGGAATCCGCAAAAGCTGCCCGGCGTGCCTCCCGCGCTAGCGTTTAATACCGCAGCTTCGTTCACGACCAATACGAACTGGCAGAACTACACGCCCGAAACCACCATGACCTATCTGACGCAGATGGTTGGGTTGGCTTATCACAACTGGATTTCGGCAGCGGCGGGCATGGCATTAGCGATTGCGTTTATCCGGGGCATCGCTCGACGCGAGCAGAAGACGATCGGCAATTTCTGGGTGGACATGGTTCGGGGAACGCTGTGGATTCTGGCGCCGCTCTGCCTGGTTGGCGCGCTGCTTCTGGTCTCGCAAGGCGTGGTACAGAATCTGAAGCCATATGACACCGCGCAACTGCTCGACCCGTACCAGACTCCACAACTTGGCGCCGATGGCAAACCCTTGCGTGGAACCGATGGCAAAGCTTTAATGCAGACGGTGACCCAGCAGGTGATCGCGGAGGGCCCCACCGCGTCCCAGGAGATTATCAAAGAGCTGGGCACAAACGGTGGAGGCTTCTTCAACGCGAACAGCGCGCATCCTTTCGAGAATCCAACCCCGTTCACGAATTTTCTGGAGATGTTGTGCATCCTGGCGATTCCTTCCGCGTTCACCTACACGCTGGGCAAAATGACTGGCTCTCCGCGGCATGGATGGGCAGTGTGGGCGGCGATGGCAATTCTGTTTCTGGCAGGCGTGACCACGGCGTATTGGGCCGAGGCACGAGGAAATCCCCTGCTAGATGCGGCTGCGATGCACGGGGCACAGCCCGCCCTTGCGGCTAGGCTTGCCGCGGGCAATCTCGAAGGCAAAGAAGTTCGCTTCGGTGTGGCGAACTCGGCACTATTCGCAACCGTGACGACTGATACAAGTTGCGGGGCCGTCAATTCCATGCACGATTCTTTCACTCCGCTGGGCGGAATGGTCCCCATGATCAATCTCATGCTGAGCGAAGTGATCTTTGGCGGCGTGGGCGCGGGGATGTATGGGATGCTGGTCTTTGTAATCCTTTCGGTTTTCATTGCCGGCTTGATGGTGGGCCGCACCCCGGAATATCTGGGAAGAAAGATTGAAGCGTATGACGTGAAGATGGCGATGCTGGTGGTGCTGATTTTCCCACTCACGATTCTGGTTTTCACTGCGATTTCCGTTTTGTACAACTTCGGTATTTCTTCGATGGCGAATGCCGGTCCTCACGGATTCAGCGAGGTCCTCTATGCCTTTACTTCGGCGGTGGCCAACAACGGTTCCGGATTCGCCGGGATTAACGGAAATACGCTTTGGTACAACACGGCGCTGGGCATTGCGATGCTGCTGGGGCGGTTCATGATGATTCTGCCTATGTTGGCGATCGCCGGAAATCTGGCAGGGAAAAAACAGACTCCCGCTACGCTCGGTACTTTTCCGGTGACCGGGCCTCTGTTTACGGTGTTGCTGATTGGAGTAGTGGTCATCGTAGGGGCGCTGACATTCTTTCCGGCGTTAAGTTTGGGGCCGATTCTTGAGCATCTGCTGATGGTGGCGGGAAAGACTTTCTAGGCCAAATATGGTTGGCAAGAAATCAAAACGCAACTTGTGGGATATGAAGATCGTGCGCCGCGCCGCATGGGACTCAGTGCTGAAACTGCATCCCGTGACCATGATGCGCAACCCGGTGATGTTCGTGGTGGAAGTGGGTAGCGTGGTGACTAGCGCGCTGCTGGTGCTGGATCGAGTGCACCACCGGGCTGGGTTTGTCTTCAATTTGCAGATTACGTTATGGCTCTGGTTCACGGTGTTGTTTGCTAATTTTGCCGAAGCCATGGCGGAGGGGCGAGGCAAGGCGCAAGCCGATGCGTTGCGGCGAGCGAACGCGGAAACGATGGCCAACCGCCTGCTGCCCGACGGCAAGACGGAGACGGTTCCGGGCTCGAAATTGCGTTCCGGAGATTTGGTGCTGGTGGAGGCGGGCGAGTTCGTTCCTGGCGACGGCGAAATTTTAGAGGGCGTAGCTTCGGTAGACGAATCGGCAATCACGGGGGAATCGGCGCCGGTGATTCGCGAGGCAGGCGGCGACCGCTCGGCTGTTACTGGCGGAACCCGCATTCTTTCAGACTGGGTCAAAGTAAAGATCACCTCAAATCCCGGAGAAACCTTTCTCGATCGCATGATTGCTCTGGTGGAGGGCGCGGAACGGCAAAAAACCCCGAACGAGATTGCGCTGAACATTCTGCTGGCTGGATTGACGATTGTGTTTCTGCTGGCGGTGGTTACATTGCAGCCGTTTGCTATTTATGCCGGCGCACCGCAAACCGTCTTCGTGCTGGTGTCTTTGCTGGTGTGCCTGATTCCGACCACCATCGGCGGATTGCTTTCGGCAATTGGAATTGCCGGCATGGACCGCCTGGTTCAACACAATGTGCTGGCGATGTCTGGACGGGCAGTGGAGGCGGCCGGCGACGTGAATACGTTGCTCCTCGACAAGACCGGAACCATCACCTTGGGCAACCGGCAAGCTACTGCCTTCGTTACCGCGTCCGGAGTGACCGAGGCAATGCTGGCGGATGCAGCGCAACTTTCTTCGCTGGCCGACGAAACTCCCGAGGGCCGCTCGATTGTGGTGCTGGCAAAGGAAAAATACGGGTTGCGCGGGCGCGAAATGAGTTCGCACGATGCCGACTTTATTCCCTTCAGCGCTACCACTCGTATGTCAGGCGTGAATCTGGATGGGCGGGCGATTCGCAAAGGTGCGACCGACGCGATTGCCAAGTATGTGGAAGAGCAGGGTGGCACGTTGCCCGCGGAAGTGCGAGCCGCAGTGGAGTCGATTTCGCGTTCTGGTGGAACCCCTCTCGTGGTGGCGGAGAACGGCCGCGCCTTCGGAGTGATTCACCTGAAGGACATTGTGAAAGGTGGTATGCGGCAGCGCTTCGACCAGTTGCGCGCCATGGGAATTAAAACTGTCATGATCACCGGCGACAATCCGCTGACTGCGGCCGCGATCGCAACCGAAGCCGGAGTCGACGACTTTCTCGCGCAGGCGACACCGAAAGATAAGTTAGACCTGATCCGCCGTGAACAAGGACAAGGGAAATTGGTTGCCATGACTGGTGACGGAACCAACGATGCTCCCGCGCTGGCGCAGGCCGATGTGGGCGTCGCCATGAACACCGGCACCCAGGCTGCGAAAGAAGCCGGCAACATGGTGGATCTGGATTCAAATCCAACCAAGCTGATTGAGATCGTGGAAATCGGTAAGCAGTTGTTGATGACTCGAGGTGCACTCACGACGTTTTCAATTTCAAATGATGTAGCGAAATATTTCGCCATTATTCCGGCAATGTTCGCCGGGACGTTTCCGGTGCTGCAAGCGCTGAATGTGATGCGGCTGGCGACACCGCAGTCGGCGATTTTATCGGCGGTCATATTTAATGCGCTGATTATTGTGGCGCTGATTCCGTTGGCGCTGCGCGGGGTGAAATATGTTCCGCAGAACGCCGCCATTCTGCTTCGTCGAAATCTGCTCGTTTATGGCTTAGGCGGAGTGATTGTCCCGTTCATCGGCATCAAGCTGATCGACTTGCTCATCGTGCGAGCCGGACTGGCGTAGCAGGCAACTATGAAAAAAAATTTGATTACCGCGATGCTGATGACGCTGGTGACGACGGTATTGTTTGGATTGTTGTTTCCATTGTTGATCACCGGGCTGGCGCAGGTTTTGTTTCCGACGCAAGCCAACGGCCAACTGTTACTGCGGAATGGCCAGCTGGTGGGGTCGAAGTTGATCGGCCAGCAGTTCTCTTCACCGGGATATTTTTACTCGCGCCCATCCAGCGCCGGAGCAGGCTACGACGCGGATAGTTCCGGCGGATCGAATCTTGGGCCAACGAATCAATCTCTCATCGCGCGTGTGCGGAACGATGCCAATCGTTTGCAGGCGGAGAACCCCGGGGCCGCAATTCCCCTAGACCTGCTGACAACGTCAGGCTCAGGGCTCGATCCCCATATCTCGCCGGAGTCGGCGGAATTTCAGGTTCCGCGCATCGCCAAAGAGCGAGGGTTGAGCGACGATGAAGTTCGTGAAGCCATCCGGCAACACACGCAAGGCCGACAGTTCGGGTTTCTTGGCGAGCCCCGGGTGAACGTTTTGGAGTTGAACCTTACGCTGGATGAAATATCCCCCAAGCCGGCGACCCGCTAAAGAATCTTTACATGTCGTTCGATAGCTCCCTGAATGCGGCCCTCTGGCTGAAAACCACCACTTTACCCAGGAAACTAAACCGTCTCTACCGGGTTTGCTCCGACATGGATAAGATCAGTAACGACGCGAAGTTCTTCATCCATCGGAGAACAATTATGAAGATACACAAGCAGTGGTGCAGCTGGGCAGTGATCGTGGCGGCCTTGGCATTAGTGCTGCAATCGCCGCTTGGGTGGGCGCAGAATGCGCAGGTAGTGCCGGACTCGCAAAGTTCGCAACAGGCTGAAGGTGCGGCTGAACAGGATCCTCCGGGACGCGTGGCGCGCCTGAATTATATGGATGGAGATGTTTCGTTCCAGCCCGGGGGCGAAAGCGACTGGATTACCGCAGTGCTCAATCGTCCGCTGGTGACCGGCGACAACCTGTGGGCGGACGAGGATTCACGCGCGGAAGTTCACATCGGATCGACCGCTCTTCGCTTGGGTCCGAAAACCGGAATTACGCTGCTCGAGGTGAGTGACCGGGCAGCACAGATTCGTCTGGCCCAGGGATCGCTGATCTTGAAAGTGCGGCATGTGGACGACGAGGATTCCTACGAGGTAGATACGCCAAACGTGGCCTTTGTCGTGATGCAGCCGGGCGACTACCGCATCGATGTGGATCCTGACGGCACCCGAACCGAAGTCAATGTATGGCGCGGACGCGGCGAGGTTACTGGGGGTGGCTCTTCATACACGGTGGTGGCCGATCAACACGCGACTTTTACCGGTACCGACCAACTAACCTACGACCTGGGGCAGATTTCAGCAGGCGACGGATTTGATAATTGGGCATCGGAGCGCGACCGGAGCGAGGACGCATCTGATTCCGCGAATTACGTTTCGCGAGAGATGACAGGTTACGAAGACCTTGATGATTATGGCGACTGGAGCTACGTTGCTGGATACGGAACCTGCTGGCGGCCGAGAGTCGTGGTGGCCGGATGGGCACCCTATCGCTTCGGGCACTGGGCTTGGGTTGGTCCCTGGGGCTGGACTTGGATTGCGGATGAACCTTGGGGATTCGCGCCCTTCCATTATGGACGTTGGGCTTACGGTGGCACCGGATGGTTCTGGGTGCCGGGATCGGTTGCGGTACGGCCGGTTTACGCGCCAGCCCTGGTGGCTTGGGTAGGCGGCGGACCTGGATCTCGTTTCTCGTTTTCGTTTGGGGCCGGAGTGGGATGGTTTCCGCTCGCTCCCGGAGAAGTTTTTATTCCGGGCTATCGGGTAAGCCGCGCTTATGTGGACCGGGTGAACATTACGAATACGACAGTAAATGTCATGAGAGTCACCAACGTATATAACACCAGTCGGAGCGTCACAGTGAACAACGTCACTTATGCTAACCGCAATGTAAATGGTGGTGTGACGGTAGTTTCTCGGGAGACCTTCGTCAATGCACGACCAGTGGCGAGAAATGTCGTGTCGGTTCCGGCGAAAGAACTCGCCGCTGCTTCGGTCGCGCGAACAATGAGCGCCGAGCCGGTGCGGGCCAGCGTGCTCGGCACTGGGACCCCGGTGGCGAATAAGCCACCCGCCATAGTAATGAACCGGCAGGTAGTGGCGTTACGAACGCCGGCACCCATGCCGCGCTCATTCGATCAACGGGAAGCGCAAGCGGGAGGGCACTTGAACCAGCCTGAATTGGTGCGGCAAGAAGCGCCGGGACGGCCAGTTTCAACGTCGAGTCCAGTGACGCGGCAAACGCAGACCGAGGAAGGCTTCCATTCATTTGGGGAGAGCAATGATGGTGCCGCGAAGCCGCAGCCTCGAGTGTGGGAGGCGCAAGGAACTCCAGAGCCGGCGAAGGCGAGCGCTCCTCAGCCCGAGACCCGAAACGTTGGGAAGGCGACGCAATGGTCGCATCCGCTTGCCAAGCCGGTCGCCCCGGTTCAGCAAAGAAACGAGCAGCAGCAGGCACAGAAGTTTAGCGCCTGGCAGCAGAAGAGGCCGGCGCCAGCACAGCCACAACGCCAGCAGCCTTCGCACCCCGCGCCGCCGCCGCGAGTGGAGAGCGCGCCTAAAAAGTAAGCAAGGACATTGACGCGAGCAGGCTCTGTGCGCTCTGATAGGGTCGCATGCGATGCAACTTGCAAGCGCACCGATCCAGGATTGAGGGACGACTTTAGCGCCGGAAAAGCGGGCAATCAGCCGCTCCCGGCGCAGTTATTTTTTGCAATCTTTTTCGAAATAATTTTTCAGCAACCCTGCCATGAGCGAATTTGCGATGAGTGAACAGAGACGCCCAGCACTGAACTGGATGGATTTTCTCTGGCTTTTGTTCTTGGCCGGACTGGCCGCGTTGCCGCCGGTGGCGGAAATTCACAAACAGCTCACGCTTCTCGCGATTGGAGTGGTACAGGTCAGCGAAGGCTGGTTTCTGGCGCGGGTTCCGCAACGCGGTGCAGCCTATATCGTCCTGATCAAAATCGCCCTGGCAGCTCTGCTGCTTGACCACACCGGCGAAGTGGGGATTAACAGCAGCTATTACCCCATCTTTTATGTACCGGTCGTCACTGCGGCAGAATATTTCGGGCCCTGGCTCACGCTGGCATGGACAGCGCTTGCCTCCGCTGCCTATTGTTCTTATCTTTATCCGGCGTTGCAGGAGTACGAGATCACGGCGGAAAGTTACGGACTGCTGGCGATCCGCATTCTTTTTTTCTTTCTTGCGGCGATGGTGGTGAATCGGTTCGTGGTTAACAATCGTCGACAGATCAAACTTTATCAGGATCTGGCGGAGACACTGGCCGAAACCAACCGACGATTGGAGCAGGCCCAGGAGGAAGCGCGACGTTCGGAGCGATTGGCTGCACTGGGGCAGATGTCGGCTGGCCTGGCACACGAGATTCGCAATCCCCTGGGCGTGATCAAAGGATCGGCGGAGATGCTCCAGCAGAAACTAGGGCAGTCGAACGCTTTGGCTGCTGAGCTTGCCGGTTACATCTCAAGCGAGACCAACCGGTTGAGCGCCCTGGTGACGCGCTTTCTGGACTTTGCGCGACCGCTGCATGCCGACTTCGCTCAGCAAGATGTTACCGCGGTTTTGGAGCGCGCACTGCATTCCGTATTGTTGACGCGGAAAGACGAGACAGCGTTGGTTCGGGTAGACCGGGAATATCAACCGAACCTGCCGCGGGTTCCGCTGGATGAGAGTTTGTGTGAGCAGGCGTTCGTAAACTTGATTCAGAATGCCTATGATGCGATGAGTCCGGAGGGCGGCACTTTGAGGCTAGCGGCAGCCCGGGCAAACAACGGGAATCAGGAGGGCGTTGAAGTGCGTGTCGAAGATACGGGCCCGGGAATTCCGCCTGAATTGCGCGAGCAGATTTTCAATCCATTTGTCACCACAAAAAAAACCGGAGTGGGGCTGGGACTGTCAATTGTTTCCAGAATTATCGACCGCCATCATGGAAGCATTCGGGTCGAAATTGGCAGAGCGGAAAGCAATCAGCAGGGCGCCAGCTTCGTAATATTTTTCCCTGTGACGGTAGACACGGAAGCGCACGTCGCATCTTAGGAATTTGGGTTCTGAATGGCAACCATCCTGATCGTCGAAGATGAAGCGAAGATGCGCCGGTTGCTCGAATTAAATCTCGGGGAAGACGGCTTTAATACGCTTTCGGCGGGAGACGCGGAGAGCGGCCTGAAACTTCTCCGGGAGAATACTGTTGACTTGGTGGTGACCGATCTCAAATTGCCGGGGATGAACGGTTTGGAATTCTTGCAGGCGGTGAAGGGGCAGAATGGATCGTTGCCGGTGGTGGTGATGACCGCTTTTGGCAGCGTCGAAACCGCGGTGGAAGCCATGAAGGCGGGCGCGAGCGACTATGTGTTGAAGCCGTTTTCGCTCGGCGAGATGCGCATGGTGATCCGCAAGGAACTTGACGTCCGCAACTTGCGAGACGAAAACAGGTCGCTGCGAGAGGCGCTGGGCAAACGCTATGAGCATCCCAACGTGGTCGCGCGCAGCGCGAAGATGCAGGAAGTGCTGGCCACGGTAGAACGTGTAGCGATTACGAATTCCACCGTCCTGCTAGGCGGCGAAAGCGGAGTGGGCAAAGATTTGATCGCCCGTGCGATCCATGAAAAATCGCGGCGAGCTTCAGGACCCTTCATCAAGATCAACAGCACAGCAATTCCGGAGAATCTTCTCGAGAGTGAATTGTTCGGTTACGAAAAAGGAGCGTTCACAGGAGCGAACGCGAGCAAACCGGGCAAGTTCGAACTGGCGGACAAGGGGACGCTGTTCCTCGATGAGATTGGCGATGTACCTCCCGCAACCCAGGTTAAATTGTTGCGTGTGTTGCAGGAGCGCGAGTTCGAGCGTCTGGGCGGGACGAAAACTGTGAGGGTGGATGTGCGGCTGATCGCGGCCACCAATCGCGATTTGCGCGAAGCGCTAGAGCAGGGAACCTTTCGCGAGGACCTTTACTATCGCCTGAACGTGGTTCCCATCGACATCGCACCACTGCGGCAGCGCAAAGAAGATATTCCGGACTTGGTGAATCTGTTTATTTCTCGCTTCGCGGGAGATTCCGGCGCGCCGGTGAAAAGCATTTCGCCCGAGGCCATGCAGATTCTGGTCAATTATCACTGGCCGGGAAATGTGCGCGAGCTGCAAAACATTGTGGAGCGAGCCTGCGCTCTTTCAAAGGGTACTGTTCTGGAGGCGGCTGACATTCGTCTGGACTTGCGCCCGGCAAAAATCGTAAATGGCGCCAGTGGATTTCTTCCCGACGGCATGACGCTGGAGCACTGGGAAGATGAAATGATTCAAGAAGCGTTACGGCGCGCCAATGGAAACAAAAGTCAAGCGGCGCGCTTGCTGGGGCTGTCACGAAATGCGCTGCGCTACCGCCTGTCGAAGATTGGAATTGGTGACGAGGGCGAAAAAGAAGCGCAATAGCGCAGGCCTGGCTGAAAAAAACCACATTGGTTGGAGGCAGCCACCGCTCTTAGATCCCGCTGCTCCACGCTGTTAAAAACCCTAATTCCCCTATTGAAAACAGTAGAGTTATGGGTCGTGCCCCGGGCGAGTGTTTGGCATGAGGTTTGCTCTCTAACATAGTGTATTGATTCGCCATCCTTTGGGTTCAAGCAGATATACCGAGATTCGAAAAAGGCAGATTATGAGAAAGAAGTTCATAACGAGTTCGACAATCTTGGCCCTGGCGGCCACGTTGTCGATCGGTCTGCAGGCGCAAACCACCGAGGAGGGTCCGGGCCCATCGGAGCAACCCAGCGCCCCAATGGAAATGGGGCAAACTGGACCGGCCCAACCGCCTCAACTCGACCAGCCGTATGAGAACGGGCAACCGACGCAGCCCGGAGAAGAAGCTCAGCCCGGCGGACCTTCAGGCCAAGGGCCCGCCCAGACCAATCAAGGAGTTGGCAGGATCAGCATGATTCATGGCGATGTGTCGACCCAGCGCGGGGACTCGGGCAACTGGTCCGCCGTCGTATTGAATCAACCGGTGGTGAACGGTGACAAAGTCTCCACCGGAGTGGGCGGCCGCGCGGAAGTGCAACTGGACTTCGCCAACATTCTTCGTCTGGGGCCGAATTCACAGGCCAACATTGCGAACTTTACTCACGACCACATTCAGATTCAACTTGCTCAGGGTTTGGCCGACTACAGCGTCTTTAACGAGAGCGAGGCCGAGCCTGAGATCGACACGCCCAACGTCTCTGTCCATCCCGCGCACAAGGACGTAACCGTGCGCGTCGAGGTGCGCCCCGACGGCGACACCATTGTCATCGTGCGCAAAGGCGAGGCGCAAATCTCAACGCCCAAAGGCATCGCCGATCTGAAGCAAGGCGATATGGCCACGGTGCGCGGCCCGAGCGAAGACGCGCAATACAAGATTTCCCCAGCTCCTGACAGGGACGATTGGGACCGCTGGAACAGCGATCGCGACCACATGATTCACAGCGCCAGAGCCTGGAATCACACGAATCGTTATTACACGGGCTCGGAAGACTTGGACGCCAACGGACGCTGGGAGAACGCGGACGATTACGGCCAGGTCTGGGTGCCGAATGAGCCAGATGGTTGGGTCCCGTATCGCGATGGCAACTGGGTTTGGGAGCCTTACTACGGATGGACGTGGGTAGGTTACGAGCCTTGGGGCTGGGCGCCCTATCACTATGGCCGCTGGATGATGTACGGCGGTTCGTGGGCGTGGTGGCCGGGACCGGTATGGGGCGCGGGCTTCTACCGTCCGTTCTGGGCGCCGGCGTATGTTTCCTTCTTTGGGTTCGGAGGTGGTTTTGGCGTGGGTTTGGGGTTTGGATGGGGTGGTTGGGGCGGCTTCGGCTGGTTGCCGATTGGCCCCTGCGACCGCTTCTTCCCGTGGTGGGGCGGGTACGGTGGCCGCTTCGGAGTAGTGGGCTTCAATCGATTCGGTACGCTGAACCGCTACGGTGGATTCGCGCCTCTTCATGGTGGTACGCGCTTCTCGAACCTGGCGCACATCAACGATCCGCATGTCGGAGGGGCGCTTTCAACGGTTGGCGCTGGACGATTCGGAGCGGGTCGAACTCAGGCTGTTGCGGCTTCTCGCGCACAATTGGGCTCAGCTCGCATGATGACCGGAAATCTGCCGGTGGTACCGACGCGCGCCAGTTTGTCGGCCAGCGGACGAGCCGCCGCTCCCTCCACCATTCATAACACCGGAGCGGACCATTTCGTGGGCGGTCCGGCTCACGGCCACAATCGTTTCAGCAGCAGACGGCTCATCTTCAGCAATCCATGCAGCAGAGCCACTTTGCCCCGGTGACCGCGGGCGCACGCACAAGTAGTGTGGGCGGCTCCGAGCGTTCGTTCGGATCGCCCGGCACCCATTCGGAAAGCACGGGACGCTCAACCGGTCCGACATCGTTTGCGAATCGCCCTGAGTCGGCCTCGTCGCACGGCGGCGTCAACCGCAGCCAGTGGAATACGTTCAACCCACCATCGCGCGGCGCATCCGAGGACCGGGGCAGCGTTGGTTCCTCGGAGCGCAGCGGAAGCGGTAGCTACTGGAATCGTACGGCTCCAAGCTCCAATTATTCGCGAGGATCGGCTTCCGGCAACTATGCCCGCGGCGGCAGTGGTTATTCGCGGCCGCAACTCAACATGCGGCAGCCCATCGTACAGCCGCGGTCGTCAGGCGGTTATGGTGGGTATCGAGGCTCCGGTGGATACAGCGGCGGTGCTCGCAACCCGAGCTACGGCGGAGGACATCCCGCTGCCGGCCATTCCAGTGGTGGTGGTGCCCACTCCGGAGGAGGCGGCCATTCAGGAGGCGGGCATCGCTAGATCTGCCAGTAGGTTGATGTAAGTGAAGGCAGAGGCGAGAAAGGGCGCGCTGACGGCGCGCCCTTTTTCTTCGTTGCCTCCCGTTGATAGTGCGTCAGCCAGTGCGGAATTAAAACGTGACCGATAAACGCGCATGCGCATGTTGATGCGGATCGCTTTCTAGCGACAAATTCTCAGGGTCGCGCATACGCAGGGCTATCCGGCTCCGGGCGATCATAGTCACGGCCGTACTTGTTCTTGTGAGCGAGTTCAAAATTGGATTCCGATAGAGTGAGCCTTCCGAGGAAAGTATCGCCGGGACTCACCGTGATCTCCCGTTCCGCGGCCCGCAGCTCCTCTGGCGAGACCGAGGGATGGAAAACATGCATCTCATAGCGTCCAGGAACGACGTTGGCGATCTCGATGTCGCCCCGCCAGTTGGAAATCGCGTAGTACGGAGTGCTTACTGCGATCACCACGGCACTCATCTGCGCATGAATGTTGCAGAAAATATAAGAAATGCCCGGCTTGTCGAATTGGACAAATTGCGTGCTTCCACTCTCATAGAGTCCAAGATCAAAGCGCTTGCCATCGAACAGTGAAAATACGTTGTGAAAAAAAGGATCGCGGTTGGGGACTCGACTTTTCCCCCCGCTGGAATTACCAGCAATGAGGGGTGAAAAGTCTTGTCTCGTTGCACCAGTTGCGGAATTTGCGATGCCTTCTGCGGAGGTGGCGGCGGCGCCGGAGTTGTCCCCAGCGGGGTGAGCCAAATTACAACTTTTGAAGCGTCATGAACCGGTCGTGCGCTTCGCGTGAGCTGCACTTTGCCCTTGAGTTCGGCGTTTTGCGCCACAACAACGCATGGCATCAGAATTGCGCACGACAGAATCCAGCAATAAGCGGACCGACGCATCATCAGAACAATATCCCCATGGCAAGATTCAGTTGGTTGGTTGCGCTGTCGGAGCTATAGACGGGAAAGCTGTGCAAACGTCTGAACTCGGCGGAGAGCAACAGGTCCGAACGCGGGCGGTAAACCAAATTTCCGAGCACGCCACGGTTGCGTCCCAGGATGGTCGTGAAATTATTGGCGTCGAGGGCAAACCCCCGAACGTCACTGGCAAAGGGATTGTCCTCCGCGAACACTCCGTTCAGCTCGAGTTTGGAGGTGAGCTGAAACTTAAGCTGGGTCCATCCTCCGGCAGAGTCGAGGCCGCGAATACTCGTCGACGGATTATACGGATTGCCTCCGAATAAAACCGCCCGTCCAATCCCCGCTCCCAGCCCGCCAATTCCGCGTCCGCGATAAAACTCGCCAGACAGCGTCAGGCGGCGAACGATTGGAACCTGCCAATCCGTCATACCCGCCCACGCATCGACGTAGCGATCCCATGACCAGTTCTGGCGGCCGTAATAGCCTGCGACGCCAACGCTCAGTGGATGGTCATAGACGGGGCGCGACCAGGCAGTGCGAATTGCATAGGCTGGCTGACCGGATTGTTCGCCAGCTTGCGCTGAGCGGTCGAATTCATTTCTTGGAGGTTCCCAGTCCAGATTGTCGAGAATTCCACCTTGGAGTGTTACCGTTTGTTGATTCGGAAGATCGAAGCGTCGCTCCACGCGAACCTGCGGCGTCCAGCCCCACAGATTCCCCGCATAGGCAAAGGTCGGAGTTGCGAGCGATGCAAACGAGGTGGGAGAAAGCGGCGAGATAAACAGCGAATCCTGACCGGCAATCACAGCAGTGTGTTGCCAGTCGAGGCGCACACTGCCCGTTTGCAAACGCGCGATGCCGAAATTTACTCCGTTGGGAGTTGAGGGAAAGCCACCCGCAAAATCGAGTAAGACATCGGCTGAACTTTTTGCCCCTGCCAGCGTGGGACCGAAAATCTCAAGGCCAATCTCGGTTTGCCTTAAGGTCGCTCCAGAGCTGGCCTCCGGATCGCCCAGTGGCACGGGCTGAGCATAGTTGGGAAAATCCAGATTGTCGGAAGCGCCGACATTGTGAAAAGCATTCATCAGCACAATTCCGGAGAGCCGCGCGCGATATTTCGCGGCAGTTTCCACTTTGGTCTGGTATTGTTCGTCGATTTTCGAGCCCAGCAACTGAGCCGATTCTTCCAGTTTCTGAACTCGGGTTCCCAGATCGGTGGGCGACGCAGTGGTGCTGCTCTGGACGGAGGTCAAAGCACCTGCGGCCGCGATTGCATTTTCGCTGGCCGCCGACTTTGATGCCCCGATGGCAGTTCCGTTGGTGACCAGCGGGCCCAGAACCTTGAGAGTGTCTTGCAGTTCCTGCCGCAATTCTTGCATCTCCGCTCGAGATTGCGCATTTTCATTTCGCATCTGCTCGATCACGGCGCGCAAGTCGCGCACTTGTGAACCCAGTTCCTGCAGCGAAGCGTCGACCGGTTGTGGCGCCGGAGTGTTTTCCTGAGCCCAGCCGGCTAGGCTGAAAAGTAGAAGCGTGGCAGCCGTCAGGGCAGTTGTGCAAAGCGCAAGCCTACCGGGGTTTTTCACACATCCTCCTGCGCGATATACGGATCGTCGTGAGTCGAAAAAATCGAAGCGGCACTACGTGTCCGAATGTCGAATTGAGTTTTCAATCGCTCGATCGCTTTTCACAGGCAGCGAACGCTCCACCCACTCACTGCCGGCCTCCGACGAACCATGCGGAGCACGACCCGGAATGCTGATACGAAAAACCGTGCGAGCATCTGCGGTGCGCTCCATTAGCACGGTGCCACCGTGATCCTGCACAATCTTTTGCACGACCGTAAGGCCCAGGCCAGTGCCGTTTGCTTTGCCAAAGCTCACGAACGGATGAAACAGCCGGTCACGAATGGGTTCCGCGATGCCGGGGCCGTTGTCTGCCACGTCAATGGTGACGGATGATCCGGTCTTTTCGATCGTGACCTGAACCTCTCCCTCATGGCTGGGCGCAGCCTCACAGGCATTCAGCAGAAGATTGTAGAGAGCGCGCTCCAGCTTGCGAGAATCGAACCATGCCGAACTCGCACCGTTCCCGCGAATCTCAATCCGGGTGCCTTGGTGGCGCGGGTGCAACTGCACTGCCTGCATGGCTCGCTGCACAGTTTCAACCAAATTGGAATAAGTGGGATTCAAAGATTCCCGGGTACGGGCAAATTCGAGGAGGGAATCAATGAGGTCGGTCATCTGATTTACGCCCGTCCGAACTTCCTGGTACAACTCTTCGCGTTGGGCAGAGGTGAGACGTCCGTCGCAAAGAAACTCAGAGTTCGCGACCACTGCGGCAAGGGCGTGGCGCAGGTCATGAGAAATCGAGCTGGCCATGCGTCCAATGGTAGCTAATTGCTCGGACTCCAACAGAGCTTGCTGCGTCTTGAGCAGACTGACGCGCATTCGATCAAAGGCGGAGGTCAGTTCGGCAACTTCATCGCTGCCGCGAGCGTCGAGAGGATGATAATAATCTCCATGCTCTAAAGCACGCACGCCTTCCACCAGGCTGGCTAAGGGGCGAGTGAAGGTGTGAGAAATCAGGAAAACCAGTCCGGTGCCAATCAAAATGGCCGTGAGACCCAACAAAAGCAACAGGCGGTTCAGGTTATCGAGGAACTTGGCGGCCTGATCGTAGGATCCCAGCACGGTCAAGCGAACCGGAGTCTGCTGCTGGCCTGACAAGTCGAGCGAAGTGGCCACAAAGTTCTCGTTGCTTACTTCGACGTCCTGGGTCGCGCTCGGGGAAGATCCCGCAGCCAGCAAGCTCGCAATCGAGCCCTGAGCCTGTAACGGAGTCAAAGTGGTGGCTACGATTTCGTTGCCGTAAGAGAAAGCGACCTGACTGGCCGAAACCTTGCTGACTTCCCGGGCCAGACGGCCATCAATTTCATAGCCGATAATCAGGAAACCAAGCAACGGCCCTTCCGTCTTGGCGCCGAAGTAAACTGGCTGCACAAAAGTCTGGTAGAGATGATGGTCGCCGAACCACCAGTGGCTCGAGTCTTCCTCGCCCAACGATCGCTCGAGGTATTTCTGCGCTTCCTCGCGGGTGAAGCCTTCGGATTTGGTATGAAGAGCGACTACAGTCCCGCTGCGGTTGGCGAGGACCAGAAGATCGCTGCCGGTCAACAGCCAGACGTCTTTGGAAGCGTCCTGAATCGTGGCTGGGTCGTGAGCGGTCATGATCGCTCGTGTGATCGGCAGGTCGGCAACCAACTCCGCGGAGTGGGTCAACATGACTTCGCGGTCGTGCTGAAAATTCTGAAAGTTGGTGACGGAGTTTCGCAGATCCTGAACGATTCCTTCGCGCACATGCTTTTGCACGCTGTGGCGCACAACCAGCAGGCTCAGGGCTGTCAGGCCGACGGTTATCAACATCATGGAAAGCAGGAAGCGGGTGCGCAGGCGAGTCCGAGGTACCAGCGCGCTTCCGGAATGCTCCAGGAATGGCTGCGGAGCGGATTCGGATAAAGGGGCCAAGGCAATTTCAGCGGACGAATTTGTAACCCATTCCGTGTACCGTGCGGAAGTGTACCGGACTCGCAGGATCCCGTTCCAATTTCTGGCGAAGCTTCAGAATGTGGTTATCCACGGTGCGGGTGGAAGGGTAATTCTGGTATCCCCACACTTCATTCAGCAGCTCATCGCGGCTGATCACGCGATCGGCATTTTGCACCAAGAACTGGAGAGTTTTGAATTCCTGCGCGGTCAAAACCACAACCTTACCGTCACGCTGCACTTCCATTTTCTTGAAGTCTATCGAGATGCCATCGAAACTGACGCGGTTCACATTTGCTGTCCGTGAGGTGTGGCGCAAAGCCGCGCGCACGCGCGCCAACAGTTCTCTGGGGCTAAAGGGTTTGGTCACATAATCATCCGCACCCAACTCAAGCAAAAGGACTTTGTCGGAGACATCGCTGGTGGCGCTTAGCACCACGATCGGAAGCGTAGGCGCCAGAGCCTTCACTTCCTTGCATAAATCGCTGCCAGAGAGTTTGGGCAAGCGAAGGTCGAGAATGATTACTGCGGGGGGCGTTGCGTGGAAGCTTTCGAGCGCCGAGCGCCCATTTCCTTGAACCTCAACCGCATACCCCTCAGATTCGAACAAACGCCTTAGAGCTTTTTGGACCGCGGGGTCATCTTCGACTACGAGAATTCTTCCTGCCGACGGCGTGGTCGCCATTGAATCTGCCAATTTAAGCGCGCTGATCGGGGTTGCGATTTGACCCATAAAACGGTCCTCTCCAGGTTTGGGCTGACTGATGAAAATCCAGACTGGTGAAAATCCAGGGGATTGCCCCAAGTGCGACTGCAAACCACTGAAGCTTACAACGTTTCCGCCCACTTTCCGCGCTCTGGAAGAAGTTTGACAAATTTTTTACATTTGCGGGTTGGGGAAATCAACCCTCGCGGCCCGCGGCATGCAACAGATTCGGACTCTCGATGGCGTCAACTGCCTCCAACAATGCCTCGCTGGTGCCGTAGAATAAACAAGCTTGTCGGCCCCGGTCGAACTCGATCGCTTGCGCGTCGTGCTGGTGGATGCGCGCAATCCCCTTAATATTGGGGCGGCCGCCCGGGCAATGAGTAACTTCGGATTTCGGCGTCTGCGGGTGGTCAATCCCTACGAGGTTGCATTTCAAGGGGCACGCTCCGCCGTGGGCGCTGCGGAATTGCTCGCCAATGCCGAAAAATTCGCAACTGTGGCCGAGGCCGTTGCCGATTGCTCGCTGGTGGTTGGAACCACCGCGGTTGGTCATCGCGACCTGCAACACCCGCTGCAGCTCCTGGCTACGGGCGCACCCGCCATCCGCGACCATCTGGCATCGGCATCGGGAGGTTGCGCGCTGCTGTTCGGATCGGAAAAATTTGGACTCTCTAACCGTGACATGAGCCATTGTCACTGGCTGATGCACATACCCACCCGCGAAGAACATGTCTCAATGAATTTGGGCCA
This sequence comes from uncultured Acidobacteriota bacterium, assembly GCA_963756015.1. GTDB lineage: Bacteria > Acidobacteriota > Terriglobia > Terriglobales > Acidobacteriaceae > Sulfotelmatobacter. Next base: position 1,572,964 of record CAVWMB010000006.1, on the reverse strand, counting down.
GGCGGTGGCGATATGTCTATATGAACTGACACGCGATTCGGCTCGAGCGGAAGCTTCAGAAGCAGAGAAGGGAAGCCTGGCCTCATCTGCGGAAATCGAGCGGATCCATGAGACCTTGCTCACGGCGCTCCAGGCAAGCGATTACCCAAAGCTGAATGCCTCCGACACTTTTCAGGCTGCGGTCCGGCGTTTGGTATACCGGCTCAGTTTGCACAGCGGAGACGCCGAATTCCTGCTCGGAATGTTGCGCCAGATTGTTTGGAAATTGAAGCACGGTGGAGAGAGAAAAGATCAATCTTGACGATCTAAGGCTTGGTTTCGGCGGGAAAAACTTGAACGGAAGCGCGCCGGAATTGAAAGTGCAGCAACCACACGCTGGCGGTCGCATGTCCATCCTGCTGGGGTGGAGTAAATGTCCACTGACGTGACGCGTTCAGCGCGCGCGAGGCAAAGTACTTGCTCGGTCCGGGCGAGACTAACCTCGCTTCGGAAACATTTCCGGAACTATCCACAGCGACCTGGACGCCGACTTTCAGCCGGCCGCTGATGGTGTTTAACGCATTCCGAGAGACCTCCGGCATAACCTGTTTCAGCACGGTGCCCCGTCCGCCTTTTTCACCCGCTGAAAACGGCGCCGGGGATTGTCCGGGCGGAACGTCGCCGCTCTGGGAACTGGCGGCAGGAGTCTCCGAGGCCGGAACCGTTGCATGATGAACCATGAACTTGTTCCCAATCCACAACAGAAGGATCAGGGCGACGACGAGAATAGGGACCAGGACCCAGCGTTTCGGGCGATTTTCCGGAATGTGTCTCTCATCCGCCCTCGTACCGACGGCGCCCTCTTCGCGGGAGGAGGAGGTTGCGCGGGAGGAAGGGGTTGAAAGCTGCTGCACTATATCGTTCACCGTGCAACGTTTCGCCGGGTCAAGCTGCAAGCACCGCTGCACGATCCCACGCAGAGGCTGCGGAATTGTTCCGGGTACCGTAACGTGTTGTTGAACCACGTCTTTGTTTTTCGGCTGGATCTGAGTCAAGACCGCCGCAAGGGTCATGCCGAGCGACCAGACATCGGAAGCGGGTGCGAATCCGTCCCTCGTAAGCTCAGGTGCGTCATATGGTTTGGGAACAGCGTGGTCGCTGCACTCTCCGGACTTGTGAAGTTTGTCGGACGAAATCTTTAACTGATTATCGACCGCCATTACATTGGAAGGCTTTAGACTCCCGTGTACAAAACCGGCCCGATGCAGGAAAGCGAGACCTTCGGCGGTGGGCCGAAGCATCTCGAACACTTCATTGTGGGAAAGCGCGCGCAACGGAATAATTTCCGACAGATTCTCGTCGGCATAGTCCATGACCACGTAGAGCAGGGTCGTGTCCTCGAGCTGGCAACGCCCGTATTCGAACAACCGAATCAGATGAGGATGCGAAAGCCTGGCGGCTTCTTCCCACTGACGGAGTTGGGGATTGGAGCCGGGATTGTCAGAGCCCGGAATATCGGAGCCAGGATTTTTCGCGGAAACCAGTTTTATCGTGGCCTTAGGCGCTCTCATTCCAGTCCGCTCGGTTAAAAAAACAGCGCTTTGATCCGAGGCTCCCAGGAAACGCTGCAGTGGGAACTTTCCATCGACTAGTTTCCCTTCCCATTTTTTCCACAGTTCGGTTGGAACGCTCATAGGCCGCGACTTGGCGAAGCGTTATTCTATTCCACTTAGCGTAGTGTTGCCTGTGGAATTCATCATCAACACGCGGCCAATTGAGGACTTGTGCCTTTGCCGAGTGCCGCCGCGACCGGTCTGGAACGCTCATCTTGCATGCGGGTTATTATGTTAGATTGAAACAAAGTGGGCGCGTAGCTCAGTTGGTAGAGCAATGCCCTTTTAAGGCATGGGTCGCAGGTTCGAGTCCTGCCGCGCTCACCACTCCCAAAAAATCATTCGACAGAAATCGAGAACCGCCCTCTCCCTCGGCCTTAAGCCAACGCGTACAGATATTCCACGAATGAGTGCACTGCTCCATCAATCCCGGAAACTTTTGAATTTGTGGAATCGATCAGGTAGTACTCATTCGGAGCATGTGCGCCGGTTCCGTGCCCGAGTCCGAAATGTCCAGCTGGAAGGCTGAGCGGTGCGGAAGTGAAGATATACCCGGGCCATGAGCCCGCTGACCGAGGCCAGAGTATGGGATCCAGACCCAGCTTGCGATACGTCGCTATTTGAGCCTGGATGAGCTTCGTATCCTGTGAGGTCTGGGTGGGATCATATCCTCCACTCATATTGACCTCGATGTCCCCAAAACCGTGCTTGGCGAGATGGTCCTTTAAGAGTGCCAAGGTGCCGGTTGCCGTCATGTCGGGCACCAGTCGCATGTCAATCTTGGCGACGGCACGATGGGGCAGAATCGTCTTGCCGCCCGGACCTGTGTACCCGGCCACCAGGCCCTCAATGTTGATGGTGGGCTTTGACTCGAGCAGCACCAAGGATTCAAACCAATTCTTGTCATGCACCCAATGCTCAACTCCAAGCTGCTTCTTTGAGGTCTCTTCACTACGCCGAGCGGCGACCTCCTGAATCATCTTCATCTGTGACGCGGTGAGCGGTTTCGCCTTGTCAAAAAAACCGGCAACCGCGGGCGTATGTCCATCGGGTTCGATCAGCGTGTTCAACGCCTGCACCAGATGCCACGTCGGGCTGTCTACCTGGGCCTCAAGACTGGAATGAACGTCATGTTTTGGCCCCCGGCCCCAACGCTCTCCGGTGGAAACCAACTCAAGCTCGACTACGCCTTTTGCACCCAGCGATATCTCGACGCCCCCACTGGAATCCTGGCCGGCTTCCGGTATGAAAACGCCCATGCATTTCTTCAACGCTTCGGTGACCTTGGGTTGGCGGACAACCTCCGGAAAATGGGGAGAACCGATCTCTTCCTCCCCTTCGCACACCAGCACCAAATTTACGGGTAGAGTTTTTCCCGCGGCCTTAAAAGCGTGAAGAGCGCCGAGAAATGCTGTTTCCGGACCCTTCTGGTTGACCGCGCCGCGACCCACACAGATCCTGCCCAATCCTTCCTTGTCCACAATCCGGCCTTCGAGCGGAGGTGAAGACCATTCCGACGGATCGAACTGTTTTACGTCGTACATGAAATAGATGCCCACGGTGGTCGCCGCACCCGCGTCGAGAATTCCGAAAACCCCGGGCTTGCCCGACGTGGGCACAATCTCGACATTGGGAAATCCAGCATCGCGAGCCAGTTGTGCCATGTATTCAGGGCCCTGGGGATAATTCCGGTTTTCGGCGGCGATGGAGGGCAACGCGATCCAGTCCTGCAGACGCTTCACATTCTCGTCATGCATCTTCTCAATCTGACTCAGAACCGACTGGAGATCGGAGTTATCCGAAGAGAATGCGGACAGCGGCAGGGCGGCGAAGGCGGCTCCTGCAAGTGCGCCTTGTATGAAGTCTCGACGACTGATGGAGCTGTGGATTGAGTCAGGCATTGCATCCCCCATTGGCCGATCAAAATAAAAGAATATTTGCCTACGGCCGACCTTGGAATCAGTTCTCAAAAAAGAACCGACTCGGTTTTATCGGAGGTCATCATAGCAGGAGAAATGAAAAGAAGGGGGCATCGCCTCGAAGCCGGTTTCTGCTCCAAAAGCTTTTGGTTCTGGATCACCCCACCTCTCAATAAATTGCATCTAAAAGCTGATCCGGGGTGTTCCTCGATCAAGCTAGGATCGGGCCGTCGAAGATGAACAGTGACAGAGAAGCGGTGGAGGGCATGCGGCGGGGAAGTTCAGATTTTTACTGTTTCTCTGAATGGAGCCAATAGTGCCTGCGCGCTTCAAGGTCCGACGCAGCAAAACTCGCGGAACGCCCCGTCAATCCTGTGCTAGCCAGGCCGCTCTTCGAATTTGCCGCACGTCGATTCAACGGAACTGGTAGCCGGGTTTGAGTTCGCAACGATAGTTTCTGGATAGGTCCCTGTCGACTCCCAAGTGGCACTCGGCCCATCTTAGAAAGAGATCTGGGCCGAGCGGAAACACAATCGCCTCGCCCTGAACGTCCGCTTCTATGCTCGGCCCTTCCGCCGCCGGGGGTAAGCTGAAGTTAAGCGCTCGTCCGAAGATCACCGGATAAGTTTCCCGCACAATGTTGCTGGTCATGGGATGAACCACTTCCGCCTCCACCAGAAACGTGGTTGTGTCCGACCAGTTGCGAACCGACACGTTAAAGCGGCGCCGATCCTGCGAAAAACTTTCCACTTCGATTCTGGTGAACGGACACGGTCCGGCAATGCAGGAGACTCGCGCATTACGAAACTCGTTACCCTCGCCGGCGTCGAGGGACAGAGAACCGATGGCCGCCTTCCACTTACCCCCAGGCGCGCACGGAGGTCGGTTCTCACAGGGTTTGTTTCCCGCATTGATAACCTGGAAGGTTTTGACCGCGCTTCCGATATCCGCCTCGGTGGTCGCTTTTACCGTGTACCGAATGCGCGGATTTGAAACTGGGAAGTCGGAATGAGATTCGGCAACCGTCTCTTGATGGATCGGAACCATGCGCGCCACGTAAATCTTGTCGGCAATAAAATCATCCCAATCCAGCGGCTTATAATCCTTGCGCCGGAATTGCAGAACGACGGGTTGACGCCGCCGCAAGCCCTTCGGCAGCGTCAAACTGAAGAATCCCAGCGCGTCGGATTGTGAATGGCCGCTTCCCAAGGCGTTGATTGCCGTGATCTGCACGTCCGCGATTGGCAACTGTTTATTAGGATCTCGATCCTCGCGCAGCACAGCCCCCTTTAATACAACCGGTTTCCTGCGGCTCAAAAGCACGGCAGTCACAGCCAGTCCTAAAATTACCAAAGTCGAGAGTAGCCATGTCGTGATTTTTTTTCCGTTAGTCATCGAGTTCCTTCAGGTAACATTTTAGGATGTATCTTAGGGATCGCAAAGTGTCGCAGGCATCGCGGATCCAAGGAACGCTGCCGCGATGAGAATAGTCCTTCAGTACCAGCCCTTACACTATGCGCGGGATGGGAGCACCTAAAATCTAGCTGATGCATGAGAAAGAGAAAAACCGCACACCCCGCCTTTCACGACGAGACCTCTTGCTGCGGGCGGGGGGCATGGGTCTCTGCGGGCTACTCCACCGATCAAAGATATTTTCCCTTGTCGCGGCGGCGCAGGAAAAACAGGGCGGGACGCAGCCTCCCTCTCCAGGCAGTGCTCTTTCGCCAGAGGATGACCCGTTTCTGGATGAGCTCGAGAAGCGAAACTTTCAATACTTTTGGGAACAGGCCGGTCCGCAGAGCGGGCTAATAAGGGACCGCTGTAACGCGCTGGCGAATGACAATTCGGTCGTGGGCAGCATTGCGGCCACGGGATTTGGTTTGACCGCTCTTTGTATCGCGGAAAAACGTGGCTTCGTTCCTCCGGTTGACGCTCGCGATCGGGCTCTGCTCACCCTGCGCTTCTTGTGGAAGAAAATGCCGACTCATCGCGGATTTTTCTACCACTTCGCCGATGTCAATACCGGCGAGCGGGTGTGGGATTCTGAAGTCTCTTCCGTCGATACGTCCATCCTGCTGTGTGGAATTCTCACTTGCCGCCGCCACTTTGCAGAACATTCTGAAATCAGCTTGCTGGCCTATGAAATCTTTAACCGGGTGGATTGGAGTTGGCTCTCCGAAGATACTTCGCTGTTGCCGCATGGATGGACGCCTGAAGGTGGTTTTCTGCCTTATCGGTGGGATTATTACAGCGAGATGATGATGATCTATCTGCTCGGATTGGGATCGCTTACTCACCCGCTGCCGGCAAACGCCTGGAACGCCTGGAAGCGAACCAAGTTTGAATTTGACGGCATCGGCTATATCGGTTCCTTCGCTCCTTTATTTGTGCATCAATATTCGCAGGCCTGGTTTGACTTCCGGGGGAAGCGAGATGCATTTGCCGATTACTTTCAGAACTCCGCCCTGGCGACGGATGCCCACCGACGTTTCTGTTTGGAATTGGCGAAGCAATTTCCTGATTACAGCGACGATCTCTGGGGCATCTCGGCTTCAGATTCGCAAAAAGGCTATGTCATTTGGGGAGGGCCCCCCATGATTGGGCCGATCGATGGCACCGTGGTCCCCAGTGCTTCAGCCGGTTCGTTGCCATTTCTGCCCCAGCCGGTGATGCGGGTGCTCAAGAACATCAAAGATCATTATGAAAAGGCGTGGAGCCGCTATGGATTTGTAAATGCTTTCAACCCGCTCAAGAATTGGTACGACACGGATGTCGTCGGAATCGACACCGGAATCACCATGCTTATGGCGGAAAATGCGCGAACCGACTTCGTCTGGCAGACTTTCATGAAAAACCCGGAAGCGCAGCGGGGCATGGATCGTGCTGGTTTCAAAAAAGAATAAGCATCAGCAACTATCCGCGGCACATGCCCCGAGTTGATCTGTCATCCTCCCTTATTTGAGTTCAATCAGCGCCAGTCCCTGTCCGGGTAGGGTGATGGTAAGTTCGCCATTCTCGATGGGGAGGATTTCTGGTGGAGGCAGGTCGGCGGCGCGACGCAGTTCCTCGATTTGTTTGGGGGTCGGATAACGCGGCTCGCCGATTTTCTCGTAGACGGAATGAACATCTCCGTGGTCGTGATCGACCCGCGACACTAAGGCACTCTTCGCAGTTGTACCTTTCATGCGCAAGGTGAATGTCTTTGGAACGCCGGCTTGTTCGGGGGGAAGATAGTTCCAAACCGCCAATACCAGCATGCCATCTTGCGCCCGGGTCAGTATCGCGGAATCTGAATCCAAGGTGATGCGTTCATTTCCTAACTTGTGCAGGAGTTTGAAGGCATTGAATGCGGGCTTCGGAATTCCGCCTTCTGCGATCAATCCAAAGCCCCCGTAGAATGGAGTCTTCACCACGCCTTGTTCTTCGAATACATCGGAAAATGTCCAGTAAGACATCGATTCAACTAAGCCGTCGCATTGGCGAATGGTGTCAGCCAGCCACGGACCCATGTAGGTCGTGTCGGTGACATCGGGCTCGTTCTTGTAACTGGCATTGAACTCGCTCCAGATCAGCGGAAGCGTGGGCATTGCCGAGGCCGCGATCTGATTGTGCACCTTCTTCACCGCGCGACAAACCATCTGATCGCGAGGAATATTTTCCTGCGAATGGAAAACGTCCTGGGCGGCATCGTTGCCGTAAACATGGGTTGACACGTAGTCCAGCGGAATATGTTTCGCGCTGCAATGGCGGATCATGGCATCCACCCAGGCAGCCTGCGCTGACGCAGGGCCACCCACGCGCAGTCGCGGGCTGATTTTCTTGATTGCCAGCGCCGTGTGATCGTAGAGATCCCAGTAGCTCTCCTGCCTCGGCTGGCCGGCCCAAAAGTCCAGGTTGGGCTCATTCCACACTTCGAAATACCATTGCGAAACATCATCGATACCGTAACGATCGATCAGATGCTGGGCGAAGGCTGCGATCAAATCATCCCAGCGTCTCCAATCCTTAGGAGGAGAAACGTTGGGCTTGTACCAGAATGCCTGAAAAGCGTTGCTGGCTGCCAACTTGTTAGGCATGAAACTGATCTCAACGAAAGGACGGACACCGTTGGCCAGCAAACCATCGTAGATTTGATCCACGTAGGAAAAGTTATAGACTGGTTGCCCCTGGGCATCTTCGTCGTAGACACCAACTTCGTCGTCGAGAATAGCGTGGAAGCGAATGTAGCGGAAGTCCGTGGCTTGCTTGACTGAAAGTAAATCTTCGCGATAGCTCTCGCGCAAACTAAGGATCGCGCGTCCGGAACCAAACATCGTTTCCCAAAAATGGGGAAATGGGTGGCGGGCAGCGTTTGCGTCGACGACAATCACATCCGGCGCAGTATTGGTCTGCGCATCAAGCTTCGACAAATTCGCCGAAAGCGTTAAGACAAGACCAAGACCGAGAATTTGCCAGCAGCGCATGGTTTGCGTAAGTTACAACATCTACCGCTAAAAGCGGCAGGGTTCAGGCCGCTTTCTTGCGTGACCGCGGCGAACGAGGATGACCCGCAGGTTTCTCCTGCAGTAGCAATTCCGTGGCCTGTACTCGCGGATGGCTGTGAAACCAGCGTTGCACGACATCCTGGTGCAGGAAGTTTGCCATTGAAAGCAGACTCATGCCTTGATGATGAGCCATCCAGCAGCGCACCGCTTCGAAACGGCGCAGGCGTGAGCGACTGCGGGCCGGATTGAAATCCAATGCTTCATAGAATCCATAAGTACTCAAAGCTCGTTTGCGTTGCAGCTTGCGCAAGTTCCGCAGCGTGGACGCTGAATCCATGGGCAACGCCAGGAAAGTCGAATACGGAGACACCACGGGCCCGTCGACATCCACCTTGTGGATAGCCAATTGGGGGACACCGAAAGCGTGATATTCATAGTTGCCGGCCGCATCGAGTTTGAAACAGGAAGACTCGGAAATACCCCAGGGGATGCCCTTGTCGGTCGCGTAAGCTTGTTGCGACCGCACCGCTGCCACGGCGGCGCGCTCCAGAAGTGTGTTTGGATAAATGCGCATCCAGAGCGCCGGCATAAGATATTCGAACATTGTTCCGGTCCAGGAAAGCAATCCGGCCATGCCCTGATCGAGGATTTGTACCCTCCCCAACTGAAACCAGGCCTCTTGCGGAATGTCGTCTTTTGCGATGGCTACGAAGAAAGCGATTCGCGCTTCACTGGCCAGCAGATCGTAACAGGCGTCATGAAGTTGCTGCTTGTCGACATCAAAGCCGATCGAGAGCAAGCCCCGGTTCCGGTTCATCAGAAACTCAAAATCCATTTCGTCCGCGAGATGGCTCGCCTGATGGGCAATCCTTTTCAGGTCTTCGATCAGCCGCACCACACAAGAGCGCGCATCCGGCAGCAGCGATAACAGTTGCCGGTAGAGTGCGTGAGTTTCTCCGGAGGCGGCGGAGCCAGCCGCCTCCAGTCGGGCGGCCAAATTGTCGATGAACAACGGCATCCGTTTCAGGGTGGGGACGTCATCGGGCCGCCCCTGGCGATGAATTACCGGATCATTTTTCAGCGCTGCAAATTCCGGCAGCAGCCACGGCGCGTATTGCTGCACGGTTCGGCCAATTTGGCTGATCCTTTCCTCTGCCTGCTCCTGGAACCAACGAGCCTCGTCACCGTGTTTTGGACTGGAGGCGGAGTGACGGATGCTTTTGAGAGCCGCATCAGGAACATCGAGAATATATTGCAGGCCGTCCTGTCTCTTAAGGGACCGCCTCATTGCGGAAAACTTTCGCCGCGGCAGCGCCCGCAGGCTTGCCAGAACATACAGATGATCCAGAAAGCCATCCGGCAATTCAGGCTGCAGCAGCGGCTGATCGAGTAATTCCAGGCAACCGCGCTCCAAAGTCCAGAGTGAAGCTATCAGGTTTCCGCTGTCGACACTGGAGACGAAGGCCGGGCAAAGCGGCGCCAGTGTCTGCGTGTCATACCAGTTAAGCAAGTGGCCACGATGGCGCTGCAGCTGCGAAACAGTGGCCAGAGTCCGCAGAGTTTGCTGAGTAAACTCCGGGACTGTGAGATAGCCGAATTCGCAGGCCGCTTGGCGCGCATTGAGCAGGAATCCGAGGTTGGTCGGCGAGATGCGCGGCGCGACTGTGGTGTTCTCCTGCAGCACATTGTCAGGAATCAACCAGTGGTGCTCTTCCGTGCTGAACTCGGCGAAATAGCGCCAGGTGCGGAGAGCACTCAGGCGAAGCAACCATTGATTCCTCTCTGATACCTGTTTGCGTGGACCACGGGGAGGGCGATTGAGCCATATCGAGATGGGTTTGCTGAATGCCCACAGCAGAATGATCGGCAATGCGGCAGCGAGCGCCCTGCGACGCACCAGCCACACCAGAAAAAATAAGGCGAGCGCCAGCGCCGGAGTGCTATTCAGGTAAATGTCCAGAATCGTGCGTTTGTAGCCAGCAAGCTCCGCCTGCGCCGCAGTTTCCCATTGCAGCAGCCTCTGCCGCGTGATCATGCGGCGGACCATGGTTCGCACCATCGCATCCAGGGATAACAGCGCCTGGTGGGCCAGAAATGTGATCGTCAACCAGTTGGCAATACTGGCATCGGCGAAAGAATTCACGCCGTCCATCACAATCGCCTGTTTCCTAAGCACTGCCGCGCGCACGAAGTCGAATGTAAGCTGGACTAGCGCCGGCAGGAAAACAATGACTATGGTCGCCAGTGTCCAAGCCTCGGGTCGTCCAGGCAGACAGAGCCAGCCCAGCAGGAACAGCAGAAACAGCGCGGGTTCTATGAGGCTGCGCCGCAAGTTATCGAAAATCTTCCATCGCGAAACCACCGACAGGGGGTTGGGAACTTTTTGTCCCGATTCGTCGGGCACTTGCGGGCGCAGCCATTCCGCAATTTGCCAGTCGCCTCTTAGCCAGCGATGTTTCCGGCGATTATGGGCGCTGTAATGAGAGGGATAATCCTCAATGATTTCGATATCGCTGACCAATCCCGCGCGAGCGTATGCGCCCTCGACCAGGTCGTGGCTGAGCAATGCGTTGCGCGGGAAGCGGCGATCAAGCACCCGATGCAGGGTATCGACTTCATAGATGCCCTTGCCAACAAAGATGCCTTCGCCGTAGAGGTCCTGATACACGTCGGAGGCGGCGCGAGTGTATATATCAATTCCGGTCTGCCCCGAATAAATACTGGCTAGCCTGGAGCGCGCCGAACTTTGAACGCTCACTCCAACCCGGGGCTGCAAGATGCCGTAGCCGGTAACCACAACGCCTCTCTCGGGATCGATGATTGCCTGATTTAAGGGATGGGCCAAAGCTCCCACCATCCTCCGGCCCGAGCCTCGCGGCAGCTCGGTATCGGAATCGAGAGTAATTACGAACCGAACCTTGGAAAGTATGGAAAGGTCGCCGACCTTAACGGGAAAGCTGTCGAATTGGGCGCGCAGAAGGTTGTTGAGATCCATGAGCTTGCCGCGCTTGCGTTCCCATCCCATCCATAATCTTTCGCGCGGGTTATACACCGGGTGGCGATGCAGCAGGAAGAATGATCCCGTTTCTTTCCCGGCGTACTTCTCATTGAGTCCACGAATCAATTCCGAACACAAATCGACCAGCGAGTTATTAGCCGGCGGTTTCTCCGGCGAATCAGGGAGATCCGTCAGCAGCACAAAATGAAGATTCGGATCGTGGTTTCCCAGGATAGCGAACTTCGAGGTCGTCGGCAAGTTTGTGGACCTGTTTTTCGTCCAGAAGCAGGGTCGGAATCGCGACCAAAGTTATGCAGTCATTGGGCAAACCCTCGGAAAAATCCAGCTTGCATAAAATCTGCGCCGAAAGCAGAAGCGTAACCAGATAATTCATGATCTGAACAGCGCTCTGCGAACTGGGCAACAGCACGGCCAGCGTGGAAAGCAAGATCAGTCCCAGCGAAGTGGATGCATCCGTCAGCAGAAGGACAACGCCCAAAACAATCAACAAAGTGAAAACCGTGATCCCGGGAAGATAAAACTCATCCGGGTGGCTTCGCACGAACGCCGGAATGCGCTCCGCAATCGGGGCGCGATAATCGATTCTTTGCCCCAGAACAGCAGCACCTTCCGCCAGCAGATAGGTGCCAATATGCGACCTCCGCAGAGTTATGCGGGGATCATTATCTGGACGGTTCTGCGCCTCGCCAGCTAGCGCGAGCGCTGCCCGGGCAACTTCCATTTCACTGCAGTCGGAATGGTTCGCCAGCTTGATAATCTTCTTCCGGTAGAGCTCGCGGCTCTCATAGTCCATGCCGGCATATGCGCCCGCGGGGTCTTCTCGAAGAATTCGATCAAAGCGGATCAGCGGTTCGATCACGACCTTCCAGTTAGTTTGTTTAATCTCGCGCAGGCTGCGCACCATGTCCTGCACGCCATAAGACCGGACCGGGTCTTGAAATAATTGCCGGCTTCGGTGCGCAATCTGTTCCAGCAACACCAGTTTGAAGGCAGGGACCAGCATCCACAACTCTGCCATGTCAAGAACGGTGACGTCCTGGAAGGCCTGGATGTAGTCCGTGAAACTTGCAGTCGTAAACTGGTAGGAGGCGGTCTCCAGATAGTCCGCGGCGATTGCCGCGATTCTGGGCACGACAGCACCGCCTTGACCACGCGCCTGGGCAAGCTTGTGCGGATGCCGGAAGGTTTCGCAGGTTTCATCCAGTTCCGCCTGAATCAGAAGCACGTTTTCATGAAGCAGCCGGAAGTCATCGGAGCCGGATTTCGCGGCCGAAGATTGAAGTGCAGCCAGCAGCGGTTTGAATGCGCGCAGCAGGCTTCGGCATCGAGGGTGAAGAGAGCGCGCCTCAGTCTGACCCGGCAGCCACGCCATCGTGCGGGCCAGATTCGCAGCGCTCGATTTCAATTTGCTCGTGTCCGTCGTCATTTCGTTTGCAGCCGGTCGTAAAGCTTCCAGTTCCGCCCCGATGACTTCTAGATGACCGCTGGTTGTCATTTCGTATTCTTCCTAGCGATAACTCGATGCCTGCATCTCGAACATTTCAGCGTACCGCCCGCCCAGACTGGCAAGTTGCTCGTGGGTTCCTTCCTCGGTAATTCTGCCATTTTCGAGGACTAGGATGCGGTCGGCGGAACGAACGGTTGAAAATCGATGCGAAATAAAAAGCGCCATCTTGCCCGCAGTGAGTTCCGAAAAGCGCTGAAACACTTCATATTCGCTGCGTGCGTCGAGCGCTGCCGTGGGTTCGTCGAGAATAAGCAATTGCGCGTCGCGCAAATAAGCCCGGGCCAGCGCGACCTTCTGCCACTCTCCGCCCGAAAGATCCACTCCCTGATCAAAGCGTCGCCCCAGCATCTGATCATAGCCCTGGGAAAGTCTTGCAATGGTTTGATCCGCCATACTCTTCTGCGCCGCGCCTTTCAGCAAGTCCAAATTGTCAATTTCTTCGATGCGGCCGATGGCAATATTCTCTCGCGCGGTCATCTCATAGCGCATAAAATCCTGAAAGATTACGCCGATTTCATGATGCAGATCCTCAAGATCGTACTCACGAAGGTCGACCCCATCCAGCAGGATCTCTCCTTCGGTCGGATCGTATAACCTGGTAATCAACTTTACGATAGTCGTCTTGCCCTGACCGTTCTCGCCGATCAGCGCCAGCCGCTCTCCGGTGTGGAGCGTGAAATTGATCTGGTCAAGAATCAGGCGCGAGTTTCCCGGATAGCTGAAAGAGACATTACGAAATTCGACTCCCCGGGTGATCGGCTTGGGGGCAGGCAGCGCGTTGGGCTTGGTGCGAATCGTCGGCTTCATTTCAAAAAAAGCCAATAGATCGGTGAGGAACAGGGCTTGATCGCCAATAGCCGCAAGGGTCGAAAAAATCTGCTGAATGTTGCTGCTGGCCTGCTGAATCGATCCCGCCAGAAACGTTAGTGTGCCAATGGTGAGGGCGCCGGCGACGGTCCGCCAGATCACGAACACGTACGCGGAGTAGTAGCCCATGGTCCCGATCGTCGACAACAATGCGCCTGCGATCAGCTTGCGCCGAGAAAGAGCCACGTTCTGCTCATAGATCGTGTCCGACAAACCGGTGAATCGCTCCCGCAGGAAATTCCTCAAACCGAAACAGTTTCAGTTCCTTCGCCGCTTCCTTGCTGCCGCCTAGAACCCGCAGGTAATCCAATTGCCGCCGCATCGGCGTTTGCAGGAAATTTTTGGCGTATCCCAGGAAGGCAAAGTGGCTTTCGCCGAGGAACGCCGGCACTACGCCCACAATCAGCAGAAGCATCAGCCATGGAGAGAACAGCATAATGGCCACGGAAAACGTAATGGTGGTTATGGCCTGCTGCACCAGGCGTCCGACCGCCTGAATCATCACCAGTCGGTCGGTTGCCTGCACCCGGGCTCGTTCGAGCCGGTCGTAGAAGACCGGATCTTCATAGGCCTGCAGATCCAGGCTGGCAGCATGATTCATCACCCGAATGCTGACGTAGCGAGTGTATTTATCGCCCAGCAACGAATCGGAATAGTCAATCGACCGGAGAAGAATGCTGTTCAAGACCGCGACCGAAAACTCGGCCACCACCAGCCACCAAAAGCCCGGTTTCACCGGTTCGTGAACGCTGAGGGAATGCTGAATGCCATCAATAATGAGCTTGGTAATCCAGAGAAGTACAGCCGGGAGGAGAGAGGAAAATAAGCGTGAGACCAAACCAAAGGTTACGACCCCAGGTCCGGAATCCCACACAATCTTAAGCACAGCCGGAACGTTACGGAGAGCTGAGATACGCTCTTGCCATCCCGCCCAGTAACTTTCCCGCTCCGCCATGCTTGGTCCCCGCCGTCCTAAGGGCCACCATTTCCAGACGGACGAACGCCCTGAGTGCCTGGAATCTGCCAGTGCCGCCCTTTGCCCTTATGAACGTCCCAACAAAAGATGCGGAAAAGGCAGTCAAGGTTTATCGCGGCACAGGTAAACCCGCAAGTTAATAATAGCTTAGAGGCGTTGAAACCGCTTCTGAAATCAATTCGTGAGCAAGACGGCTGAGAATGGGGTGTTACTGAAGTAACCGCCGCTGCTTTAAGGGTGGCGTCGCTTTTGTTGTAGACTGCGGTTTTGAGTGCAATGTAGCCCTTTCCATCTACCTTAATCCGGAGTCCGCGGTGCGTTGGTTCTTCTTCCTTTTCTGCTTTTCGGCCCTGGTTGCCATTCCCGGCCATGCCGTCACGGCTACGGATTACTACAACCACGTCGTGTTCGACAATAGCATTACCCCCGACTACTACTATTACAGCAGCGGCAGATCGGTCTTTCCGAGCTCGATTGAATTGCTGTCAGGGGCTCTGCCGGTCGAAAAAAAGAACTTTTTCACCGCTCCGAACGCTTTGCGCTTGCAGTGGCGTTCGGTGGCGGGGGGTAGCTGGCAGACGGAAATTCGCGTGGTCAGCATGCGCAACCGGCCGACGGATTTCCACGGCGATACTCTCTATATGTGGTGTTATTCGCCGGAAGAGATCCCGGCCGCAGACTTGCCCTTTATTCAATTAGAAGATGAGGACCATAACTTTACCGCGCCGGTAACGTTGGATGGCATCGCCGGCGACATGCCCGCCAAACATTGGGTTCAGCTTCGCATGCCGCTCAGTGACTTCACCACTGCTTCCATTCATCCTTTTCAGGCCAGCGAACTGCATAGCGTGCACTTCGGTCAAAGCGCTGCCGATAACAAGCCCCGGACCTTGATCGTTGATGAAATCAAGATCGATGACCGAAGCATGGCTTCTCCAGTCGCTCCCGAAGTAAGAAGCGCTCCGCGCGCGCCCGAGAACGTGCAGGCGAAAGGCTACGACCGCCACATCGACATCAGTTGGGACCCAGTTGTGAATAAAGACCTGCAAAGCTATGCCATTTATCGCTCCCTTGGGAAGCAGAGATTCCAGCCTATTGGGATTCAGAGCGCCGACATCAATCGCTACACCGACTTTCTTGGTCGCTCCGGTGTGAAGGCCAGGTATCGCGTAAAGGCGGTTGACCGCTCCTACCGGCAATCGGCTTTTTCGGCAGTTGCCTCCGCGTCGACCAGAGAATTATCCGACGATGAGTTGCTCACTATGCTGCAGGAAGCCTGCTTTCGTTATTACTGGGAGGGGGCTCACCCGGTGGCCGGCGCAACTCTGGAAAATATCCCCGGAGATGACCGGATCGTTGCTACGGGCGCGAGCGGCTTTGGCATCATGGCCCTCATTGTGGGAGTGGATCGCGGCTTCATCACACGCGATCAAGGCATTGAGCGTCTCGATCAAATTTTAGACTTCCTGGAGAAATCCCCGCGCTACCACGGGGCCTGGGGTCATTTCCTGAATGGTTATACGGCTCAGACCATGTTGGTGTTTGGAATGTTTGATAACGGAGGCGATCTGGTGGAGACCTCTTTCCTGATGGAAGGGCTCCTGGCCGCCCGGCAGTATTTCAAAGGGAACAGCGAGGCGGAACAAAACATTTATAAAAGAGTTACCGATCTCTGGCAGACTGTGGAGTGGGACTGGTACCAGCGCTCACCGCAAGACAACGCGCTGCTGTGGCACTGGTCCCCGCAATGGTCATGGTATATCGATCACCGGCTGACCGGGTTCAACGAAACCATGATCACTTATCTGCTGGCAATTGCCTCACCCACCCATGGGGTCCCGGCTGACCTTTACTACAGCGGCTGGGCGGGCCAATCGCCGGCGGCGGTTGCCTATCGTACCGGCTGGTCGGGCTCGACCGAGGGGGATCGCTATTTGAACGGCCACAGCTATTACGGCATCAAGCTGAATGTGGGCGAGGGCACCGGCGGTCCGCTCTTCTTCACGCAATATTCTTTTATGGGCTTCGATCCCCGCGGCATCCATGACCGGTACACCGATTATTTCGACAACAACCGCGATATCGCGCTCATTGATCTCGCCTATTGCGAATCGAACCCGGGTCACTTCGAGGGCTATGGCGCCGACGATTGGGGTCTGACCGCGAGCGACGATCAGCTGGGATATTCCGCGCATTCGCCAGATCGGGCCAGTGACAACGGCACCATCACTCCAACCGGCGCCCTCTCGTCATTCCCCTACACTCCGGAAGCCTCAATGGCTGCACTGAAGTTTTTCTACCGCGATCTCGGCGACCGGCTCTGGGGAGTTTATGGTCCGCACGACGCTTTTAACCTGTCGCACAACTGGTTTTCTCCGGTTTACATGGGGCTCGACCAGGCTCCCATAGTGGTCATGGTTGAGAACTATCGCACCGGCCTCATCTGGAAATTGTTCATGTCGAACCCGGAGATTCAACCCATGCTCGATAAGATTGGATTTCAGCGGGACAATGTTACGAAAGCTTCCGTGACAAGCCACTAGTCAGATCGCTCCGCGTTTTCTGACACCGAATAACTTCAATCGCGTCTATCACTTCGTTTCTGCCCGTCGTCCGTCGTCGAAAATTCGGCGTAGGAAAGCTCCGATTCAGCGACTACCCTTCGACCGCAAATTACATCTAAAAGAAGTCTCGAATTGCTTGCGCTCCCGTCCATTCTGAAAAGAGGGAAAAATCCATGAAAACATTTTTTACCGGTATTTTCTTAACAATCGCGCTGTGCGGGATTTGTGCGGCACAGACCACATCGCCAAATAATGAGCCAGCGTCGCCAGCCCAAAAGCCAATGCCGGCTCCATCTACACCGTCCACAGCCCAGCCAACGACGAAAATCCGACTGGCTGCCGGCAGCGTGATTCCAGTGCAGTTGACCAAGAGCATCGATGCCAAAAAATTGAAGGCCGGGGACGAAGTCGATGCGCAGGTTACGGAAGACTTGAAGGCCAAGAATGGCGAAATCATCGTTCCCAAAAACACGAAGGTGGTTGGACGAGTCACGGAAGCGCAAGCGCGCAGCAAGGAGCAAAAGGAATCGCAAATCGCCATCGCCTTCGATCACGCCGTCATGAAAAATGAAGGCGACGTTCCGATGCCCATGTCGATCCAGGCCATCATCTCGCCTTCATATCTGAAAGCCGGCGATAACGGCAATAATGGTCAAAGCGCCGAATCTGCCAGCCAGCCGTCATCGCCTTCGCCCGGCGGGATGTCGCCCAACAACCCCGGTCATTCCGCGGCAATGGAGCAGCCGCAACCGGCGAACCCGTCCAGCGCCGGAAGTGATCAACCGCCCTCCAACAGTTCCGCCAAAACGCATCAACCGATTACCGGGAGCACTCAAGGCGTCCTCGGCATTTCCAATCTGGAGTTATCGACAGCAGCAAGCCCAACGCAAGGTTCGGTATTGAGCTCGGAAAAAAATAATGTGAAGTTGGAAGGCGGAACGTTAATGCTGCTGCGGGTGAATCAATAAGAATCCGCACCGGCCTGTTAGCCCCGAAGGTTTGGGAGATGTCGTCCGCGCACGAGAACTCGTCCTTACAAATCGAAGATTCGGTACACCGACGACGGTTCCTGGGCCTGCAACAGCGAAATGGCGACGTTGTGCACAGCGACCCCCGCCGGTGTCCGGCCATCGAGTTTTCCGTGATGAGCGTGGCCGTGCACAACCAAGTCAGCGCCGTGCCGGTCCACAACCTCGGCCAGACGCGAAGTGCCCATGAAGGGAAAAATCTCTGTCGCTTCCCCCTGAACCGTCTCGGCGATCGGTGAATAGTGCAGCACTACCATCCGCTTTTTGGTTCGTAGTTGCGACATGGCGCGCTCCAGCTTAAGGGCTTCATCGATCGAGGACTGGACGAATTGTTTGATTTCGCGCTCGCCGAATGCAGTCAACATTCCGCGTCCAAATCCGCCTACAAACCCTTTGGTCCCGGCAAAGCCGACTCCATCCCGCTCGTAGGCAGTGCCATCCAGAACTTTGACTCCGGCCGCCACCATCATGCGACAGAGCTCTTCTTCTTTCCCGCTTTCAAAATCGTGGTTCCCAAGCACCGCGACCGTTGGAATCCTGAGACGAACCAGAGCATTCAAAAGCGGCTCCATTTCAGTCGGCTGCCCGTAGTTGGTCAGGTCGCCTGCCAGCACCAGCACATCGGCGTCATTCCGCACCCGCTCAAACTGGTCCTGGAGCTTGGCATAGCTCTGCGGGTTGAAATGCAAATCGGCGGTGGCTGCGATTCTCATGCGAGTTGACGCTCAAGCGGCGCGCTTGGTGCTCGAACGTTTGAACTTCGTTTTTGCGCAACGCGCAATCTGTTCCAGACGGCTCTTTCTTGTTTCTTCCAACAAGTTCGGCAGTCTCCACTCATTCACATCAATGGCGAACATGTTGTCATCCACCAGGCTGCCACGAAAGTTGGCCTGCGGGTGAGGCTTCGTGATCTCCCCTTCCAGCCGTTGCAGCAACTCGCGCCAAACGGTGGAGGGCACGTAGTGCGTGTGCGCCGGGTAAACGTAACGGAAAAGCAGAAGTGACCACAACAACATCTCCCAGTGCTCGCCGACCAGTTGCAACTCGCGATCCCAGTCAAACAACGGGTAGGTTCCGAAGATGACATGAGCAATGTCAGCTCCGTCGAAACGTTCGCGCCGGGCCACAAATATTTTCGAAGCCACTAACTCTTCAGGAGCCAACACACGCGTTTCGATGCCATGCACCACGGCCGGACTGGCCCGTTCAATCCATGAGTCCTCAACCACAAACAAACCGTTGCTCATGCCAGTGATCAAATCGACAAAGAACTCGCCCTTGCGCGCTTTGGCCAGCCAGACCGGGTCACGGACTTCGCATTCAAAGCCGCAGTGTTTCAAGTAGGGCAAAACCTTAAGGCCAGTGCAGGCGGTCATGAATAAATCAAGGTCCTTGGTGAAGCGGCAAATGCCGGTATGCTGTCGCAGAGCGAATGCTCCGGAAACCGCGTAAGGGACGCGCCGTTCCTCGAGCGCCGTGAGAACTTCTCGAAACAGCTCTGCCTGCTGCTCAGGAATGTCGCTGGGCATGGAGGAGGTGATTGGCAGTTCTTCGACTGGTTTGCGCGGTTTTGGCACGGAGCTTGGATGTGTTGTCTCGCCCTGCGGTTGGTGCAGTTCTGAAAGGGGTTCGGAAGACGAAAGATTCTCGAACGCCGTTTCAGGAAACGATGGTGACGATCTCGATTGCGCTGGATGTGCCGCCCTTGTGCACCAGCACCGATTCGTTCCTTCGTTCCAGGAACAAATCGACCCTCACTCCATCACACCGGAGGCCATGGATGGCCAGTGTCGGAATTCCTTCCGGTAGATATGGATCGTCGAAGACAATGCGCTTGCGTTCAGCGTTGATTGAAATGCCAAGGCACGCCTGTAGCATCAGGAAAGGAGCGGCCGCAGCCCAGGCTTGCGGCGAGCATGCGACTGGGTACAGCGTGGGGCCTTCTCCTTCGCGGCGGTCGACTCCACAAAATAATTCCGGGAGCCGGTGCAGCTCAACCATACTGCTGAGATCGAGCAGCGCCATAAGCATCCGACCGGCCAGTTTCTTGAAGCCGTACTTTGCCAGCCCACTCGCAATCAGCGAGTTGTCATGCGGCCATATCGAGCCGTTGTGATAGGACAGCGGATTGTAACGGGCTGCGCCGGAAGCTACAGTGCGCACTCCCCACCCGTTGAATGACTCCGCCTGAAAAAGCGTCTCCGCGACGCGCCGCGCGCGCTCGGGAGATGCAATTCCTGTATACAGGCACTGGCCGGCGTTCGAGGTGCGAACCTGGCAAGGCCGCTTGTGGCCATCGAGCGCCAGAGCGTAGGTGGAAAGGTCTTCACACCAGAATCGTTCTTCGAATCGCTCCCGCAGTTTTTCCGCCTCTACTTCCAGCTCGGCCGATTTCTGGGCTCCGCCGGCAAATCGGCATAAACGAGAAGCGGCCAGTTTTGCCGCATAAACATAACCCTGCACTTCGCACAGGGCAATGGGAGCTTCAGCAATCGCACCGTCAGCATGGAAGATCGAATCACTGGAATCTTTCCAGCCCTGCTGCACCAATCCTTGAGCGGAGCGTTGACGGTACTCCACGAAGCAGTCGTGGTCGGCATCTCCGAATTCATCGATCCAGCGCAGCGCGCGTTCAATATTTGGCCATAAGTCCTGGATGAATTTAGAGTCGGCGGTGCGCTCGTAGTACGCCCCAGCCAGAATAATGAAGAGAGGAGTCGAATCCACGCTGCCGTAATAACGCCCAAATGGCACCTCGCCCAAGGCCGCCATTTCCCCCTGCCGCATCTCGTGCAAAATTTTCCCCGGCTCTGACTCGATGGCCGCGTCGACTTTTGTCGCCTGGGTTGATGCCAGGCATTGAAGAACGCCTTTGGCCATCTCGGGATTCAACCATAGCGACTGCAGAGAAGTGATGATTCCATCTCTGCCGAATACGGTCCCGAACCAGGGCACGCCGGCGTAAGGATAATTAGGTTCCGGGTTGCCTACCATCATCATCTGCACATCGGCGATGGAGCGGTTGATCCAGTCATTGAAGCGGGAGTTTGAACTGGAAATCTGCGGAAAAGCTCCGCCCAGACTTTCCAATTCGTGGCGAGCTGTGCTCTTGGCGTGCGAATAACTAATGGCGTGGTTGCTAGCGTTTGCCTCACACGAAATGGAGAAATGAAAGCAGGCTCTCTCCTTCGGACAAAGGCCCACCTCATAACTCAATTCCCGCTCCGTTGCTTGCGTCGGCGCCGGACTCCATCGGATGAGCGTTTGTCGTACCACTCCATCCAATCCCTCGTAGGCCAGGCGAACCGACTCCGGCTTCAACTCCGCCGCAAGCGGCTTCCCACGGCTCTGCCGATGCATGCCGCGGACCTCGAAAATGTCGGCGAAGTCAGCGTCGAATTTGAGTCGGAAGGGAACGCGTAGATCGGAGAGCCCATGATTTACGAAAACCAACTCCTCGTAACAAGTGTTCTTCCACAAAAACCTTGAACGCAGCACATGGAGAGTTCCACGCGGGATTACTACCTGATTGTCGCGGGACACATCCAGGTTTGCCAGATCGCCGGTAAAGAGGAAATTACTGGTCTCGACCGTAGAACTCAGCAGCAGAGGCCGCGTACCCCACAGCAGCACCGTCAACTCCGACAAATGGCGGGTATCTTCAAAGAAAAGACCTTGCTCGCCCATGCCTGCTGTTTGCACGTCCCCCAGGCGGTCAAATACGAAAAACGTCCTTCCATATTTGAGAACCCGTGCCCGATCGTCGGTTGGCGACTGAGAGGTAGCTATGTAGTAGTGTTGGGTACCAGATTCGTCCAACTCAAAACTCCGTCGTTAAGAGTGACTGCCGATGGCTCCGCTCCAGCCAGTCGTCGGTAAATGGCGAGATAATCGCCCGCCATGCGTTCGTCGGTGAAGTATCGTTCGAAATGTTTGCGGCATTGCTTTCGGTCAATTTCGCTCAACCGACCCAGCGCTTCTACGGCGCTATCGACATCCGCAACAATGAAGCCCGCAACTCCATCCTCCAGAACCTCAGGCACCGACCCGCTCCGGTAGGCAATGACCGGAGTCCCGCAGGCCAATGCTTCAATCATGACCAGCCCAAACGGTTCGGGCCAATTAATAGGAAATAAGAGGGCAGCGGCGTTGCCGAGGAAATCGTTTTTCTCATGGTTCCCGATTTCACCGATGAACTCTACCAGCCGGCATTTCAGCAAAGGCTTGATCCGAGCCTCAAAATACACGCGATCAGTCTCATCCACTTTAGCTGCAATTTTCAGCGGCATCCCCGACCGGCACGCAATCTTGATTGCATCTTCCAGCCCCTTCTCGGGTGAAACTCGCCCCAGAAATGCCAGGTACTTGCCTTGCCCTTCGTAAAGGTTCAGCAAATGTCGAGGCATTCCATGCGGCACCGTGCCCTGCCAGTTCGCCCACGGCAGAGGACTCCGTTGCGAATTTGAGATGGAAACCAATGGTTGTTCGCGAAAAGTTTGATACACCGGCACGAGGTCGGGAATATCGAGCCGCCCGTGCAATGTCGTCACGCAGGGAACTTCCGCACGCCTGGCCAATGGAAAGTGGATGTAGTCGACATGGCAGTGAATCAAATCGAAATCCGCGGCCTCATTGAACACTTTTTCCATCATCAGGACATGATGCGCCAGCCGGTCTTGAGACTGAGAATCAAGGCGCAGCGCTCTTGGGCATGCAGGCACCAGCCGCGCATTCGTCACGGAATCGCCACTTGCGAACAGCGTAACATCATGGCCTAAACGGACAAGCTCTTCCGTCAGCCACGACACAACCCGCTCCGTACCTCCATACAAATATGGCGGAACGCTTTCGTAAAGCGGCGCTATCTGGGCAATTCTCATGTATTTCAATTGGTTAGGATCAAGATGGAATCTCAATCCTCACTGTTAAGACAATAAAGGGTGCAAGCCCCGCGGGTCTATCAGGTTTCAGCTGTATAGCGAGACTGCTCGTTCTTGACGAGTTGTTCTCGACAATTCGCTGCTACTCGGCGAACAGCAGCGGCATCAAAAGCATCCGAATGGCATGATGGTATGAACGACTGTTGATGGAATCATGAATCATTCCCCCATTTTTTCAGAATAGGTCGCATAAGCGCATGACTCTGCCGCTGAAAAAAACCTACCGGCCCATGGAGGCACGCCCGGCCACGGAGCTTCCGACGGGATCCAACTGGCAATACGAGCCCAAATGGGATGGCTTCCGTTGTCTGGCGTTCCGCGATGCTAAGCGCGTCGATCTGATGTCAAAGTCAGGCAAACCGCTCACTCGATATTTTCCCGAACTCGTTGCAGCCCTCCTCACCTTGAAGCCGCAACGCTTCGTTCTTGACGGCGAGATCGTAATTCCCATCGAGGGCGGTCTATCGTTTGATCACCTGTTGATGCGAATTCATCCTGCTGCCAGTCGCATCGAAAAACTGAGCCGGCAGACGCCATCCGTTCTCATCGTCTTTGACCTGATGGTCGATGACAAAGGCGAGTCTTGGGTGAAACAACCGCTGGCAAGCAGACGAAAGACACTCGAAGGCTTCGCGCGCAAATACCTGAAGCTCGATCGCAGCATCCGCCTCTCCCCTGCCACCACAAATCTTGCTGTGGCCAGGAAATGGTTTCACATGGGAGTTGCGCTCGATGGAGTTGTGGCCAAGCGGCGCGATTTGCCGTATCAGAGCGGCGAGCGAACGGGCATGCAGAAAATCAAGCGGCAGAGAACTGCCGATTGTGTCGTCGGTGGCTTTCGCTATCTCGAAAAGCAGCCTGTGGTCGGTTCGTTGTTGCTCGGTCTATACAACCACGCAGGTCAGCTCGATCACGTTGGTTTCACTTCTTCCATCCAGGCGAAAGATCGCCCCGCTCTAACCAGGAGGCTGAAAAAAATAATCAAGCCCCCTGGCTTCACCGGAAAGTCGCCCGGCGGCCCTAGTCGCTGGAGTACAAAACGCTCGACCGAGTGGCAACCACTAAAGCCGACGTTAGTGGCAGAAGTTCAATTCGATCACTTTACCGGCGGCCGATTCCGTCACGGCACAAAATTCCTCCGCTGGCGGCCGGAAAAATCTCCGGAAGACTGCACCCTGCGGCAGGTCGAACGGGAAAATCGTTCGGCCTTGGATCTTTTGTGAAACCCGCTCGGGCTACGCGGCCTTCTTACGAGGCACCTTCGCGCCCTTCTTTCGAGCTTCAGAAAGACCGATAGCAATTGCCTGCTTCCGGCTCTTCACCGTTCCACCCTTGCCGCCCTTGCCCGATTTCAGAGTGCCACGTTTCTCCCGGCGCATTGCGCTTGCCACGGTTTTCTCGGCGGATTTGCCGTACCTACGTCCACTCGATTTCTTTTTGGAACGTTTTGTAGCTGCCATTTGTTTTTCTCCGGTTAATTTAGTGGAGCAAAACGTCGCCAAAGGTTGTCACTCACAACTTTTGTCAGCAACGTCCTTTGCTGTGTAGCATCAAAACTTATGGTCTTGTAGAAAAGGCTTGTTGACAAACCCAGAAGGATTTAAAGCGGAGGTTCAATATGAAAGCGGTGACTGGAGTGTTTCGTTCGGAATCGGATGCGCAGCGCGCCCTTAGCCAGATGCGCTCAATCGGTCTGGCAGACGACCGGATCACGTTGTTAACTCCACAAAGCACAAAGGCCGAGCAAGAGTCCGCACCCGTGGTCACCGCTGAGCAGCCAGGCATGGGAAAGGCTGTGGGGGCAATGCTCGGAACCGCCGCAGGATTTTCCGGGGGTCCCTTGATTGTGGCCGCTCTAATACCCGGAGTTGGTCCCATCACTGCGATTGGCCTGCTAGGCGGAGCCGTCTTGGCGGCGGCCGGTGCCAGCCTTGGCGCGGTTGCCGGCGGAAGGTTTGAAAACGCCATGACGGAGGGCCTGCCGGAAGACGAATTATTTGTTTACGAAGACGCTCTGCGCAAGGGCCGCAGCGTGTTGATTACCTTAGCCGATGACGAAGCTGCGGCGGCGCGCGTTCGCGAGCTTCTGAAGGTGGAAGGAGCCGAAACCGTCGATGCGGCACGCGATCAATGGTGGATCGGTTTGCGTGATGCCGAAAACGAACACTATTCATCTTTCAGCAGAAATTTGAGCGAGGACGAGAAATTCTATCGACTCGGTTTTGAGTCGGCGCTCCATGCTCGAAGTCGATGCAAGGAATACGATCAAGTCCTGGCCGAAATGTCGGTTCAAATTGAAGAACTGGAACGCCGCTATCCCGGGGCCGAAGTGGCCGATGCCTTTCAAAAGGGATACGAACGTGGCCGCGACTACTACCAGCAGCTCTGTAAGCCGCCGAAAGCTGCGTAGCCCGAAGCTCCGTAATGGCTTCGTCGATTCTCGTGGGAGCTTGCTTTGAATTATTCTTCGCATTGAACGGCAAGGGACGTTCGACGTCTGCCTGCCAAAGTCGCCAAAGGAATGATTGCGAGGAATCCAAGGCAGAGCAGGAAGCCACTCCCTGATTCTGGCAAGGATGTCAGGCTGTCATGCCCTTCCGAGAGGTCGTTGGCATGAGCTCGGCGTCGCTCCGAATCGACAAGAATCACGGATTTATCTTCCTGGCCATTCCGCAAACTACTTCGGAATACGATCGATCCTCCTGGGATGAGGGCTGGAAGACCATTCATCAGCGCGTTGCCGCCTTGAAAGGGCAAAGGTCCTTCCGCAGGAACTGGGATCAGACTGTTACCAGAACTCGATAAACCCACAACCAGGGCAATGAAGACAAATAGGGTGCGGACTCTGAGGGGCATCGTGCTGACTTTCTAATTCTCGCTGTCTCTTTCAGAAAGCTGGGAATTCGTGCGGACGAAGTCGGTTTGTGGCGGACAGGCTAACTTAAACTCACTCTATACTGCGGGTCCATCGGGCGTGGAGTAATCAGGTGGATACCGCAAGGATGGCAAAAAAAATCCAAGATCGACATCCTATTTCGACACGGAAGTTAATTTCGTCGGTGCCGCTTCTGCACCGATCGCAGCGGGTGGTTTGTCCCTCATATGCGAGATTCGCGCGCGGACGGTAACTCTAGAATTTTTGCCGATTGTCGCCTTACCGCCCAGTAGCAACTGCAAGCCACGGTTTCGAGCTTTTCGCGATCAAGGATGATCAGTTCCGAGCCGTTGTACTGAATGAGTCCGGCTTTTTCCAGAATCGCCGCGGTCACACTGATCGCTGACAGGTTGCGCCCCAGAAGCTTCGCCAACAATTCCCGCGGCAATGGCAATTGACGGTATTCCACTCGATCGTCGCTTAATAGCAACCAGCGAGCCAACCGTTCCTCATCTGGGTGAAGCCGGTTACACAACGCGGTCTGTGCAACCTGGATCAAGAATGCGTGCTCGAACTTCAGCAACAATTGCTGAAATCGTCCACCGAGCTGGAATTCGGCCTTCGCCGCGGCGATGGTCAACCGTGACCCAGTTCCCGGAACCTGTACCAGATTCTCGTGAGGTGTGGTTTCGGCTCCGAAAACAGCGGCGCTGCCGATGACACCTTCATTTCCGCACAGCCCAATTTCCACCGCAACCTGTTCGTCGGTGGCACACAGGGTGGAGACGATCGTATTTCGATTCGGAAAGTAGAGATGAGTTATTTCGTCATCGACTCTGTAAACGATTTCCCCTGGCGGCAGAATGACGCGTTCCATCCAGGGTAACAATCGCTCCAGCGACTCCGGGGGCAACGCCGCGAGCAAAAGGTTTTCTCGTACTTCGCTCTGGTCGCGCATTTCCAAATTTGGCTTGCAATTGAGAATTCACAAACTGCCTCGCCTGTGTCCCAGCACCTTGCATAGTTTCAAGATGGCAGAGTCAGCCGCGTGATTGACAGCGGATGACATTGTGGGCAATAGGGGAGAGGAATACTCCATGAATTCTGCTCTTTCTCTCCCTCCAACCAAAACTGCGCGGAGAAGTACCGGAGCAGAGAACCACATTCAGCGCAGTAACGAGTTTCGAGCGGAGCACTCCCCTGATCGTCGAGAAATGCCTTCAGGCTTTCGACAAGTCCACTATTCTCGCTGCCGGGAGTCTGCAACTTGATTCCTCTTCTTGGCGGAGAAAGGATTGAGAACTAATGATGATTTAACTCTAGGAGCTTGAGACCGCGCGTGTCTGCCCGCTGAGGAACAACAATCTGTGTGCCAGCGCACAATGCTTAGGCCGACTCTTTTTCCCACATCTCAATGTGCTGGCGGATCAGGGCGTAGCACTCGCAAGCCGCGTCTTCCAGGCGGTCACGGTTCTCAATCCTCACCTGCCCGCGGGTGTAGGTGATTAGTCCAGCTTTCGAAAGAAGGCCCGCCGCTACCGTAACGCTCGATCTGCGGGTGCCCAGCATATGGGCCAGAAACTCATGCGTCAGCGGGACGATTTCGCCGCCGATGCGATCCTGGGTCATCAGCAGCCACCGGGCCAGCCGTTCATCGACTTCATGAAGACGGTTGCAGGCCGCAACCTGCATGGCTTGCATGGCCATCATCTGTCCATACTGGAGCATGCGCCGTTTCAAAACAGTGCATTGTGGCAAAGCCTTCAGCAAGCCTGGGCTACTGATGCGGAACGCTGTACCGGAAACCTGAACCAGGGCCCGCGTATCGCTGGTGCTGAATCCAACGGCGAGCTGCAAGCCGGTGCAACCTTCTTTACCGGATATTCCAACTTCCACGCTTTTCCCATCCTTCATGATGCTGAGAATGGACACCAGCCCACTGTCGATGAAATATGCGTACTTGATCAGTTCTTCCGGTTCCTGCAGCACGTCGTGGGTTCGAAGCTGCACAAATGTCAGTTGAGGAAATATCGCCTCGCATTCCTGCGAGGGAAGACCCAACAGCAGTTCACTTCTGACGGAGTTGCCTTCGATGAGGGGCGCAGCTCTTGCACTGGTTTCTGCCATAACGGCCTCCTTGCGCAGCGAAAACGCTGTCTATTTGTCGCAAGGGACCGTCTCCGGTTAGGGGTACGGCGGAAGGATGCTAGAAGAGACAGTTTGAGTCTAACAGGTATGGAAGGTTTATCGGAATAATAATAAAAATTAGAAGGACGCTTGCGCCTTCGGCCAACCTCCACGAAAACTGCAACAACCAACTCAACGAAAAGGATCGCGAGATTCGCGTGGAAACCAAAAGCCTACGTATCGCCTTGCTGTTTCTGGTCAGTGTGAGCGGCGTGAATTTTGCGCAAGACGCTCAGTCGAAACAAGTCTCGCGTACCGCCAACAAAAACGCCGAGCACCTCTCTGGCAATGCCGTCGCTCGTGGAAAGTACATTGTGCAGGGACTTTCAATTTGTGACCAGTGTCACACGCCACGCGATAGCAATGGGAACCCGGATCGTGCCCACGAGCTTGAGGGCGCTCCCGTCTGGCTGAAATCATCCGAACCCCAGGAAAACTGGCCCCTCCAGGCGCCGCGGATTGCCGGGACGCTGCCGGGAACCGACGCTGAAATGGTGAAGTTGTTGACCACTGGAATTTGGCGCGATGGCAGGCCCCTGCGTCCCCCAATGCCGCAATTCCGCATGACCCGGTCCGATGCGGAGGCAGTTGTGGCTTATTTGAAGTCGGTGAAGCCCACCCGGGAGTGACTCTGCACTCTTTAGGGGATTGTCCTCCGAGCCCTAGGGGTTTTGGTCGATTGTGTCGCTTTCCGCCGGAGAATATTTAACTTGATAGGAGATTAATTATGCAAAATTTAAGTGTTTTGATTCCTCGTTTCGCTTTGGCCGCAGCCATTGCAGCTGTGCCCGCGGTCGCCTGGGGCCAGAGCGGTACGATGGCATCCGGTTCTTCAAGTATGGGCCAGACGTCTACGAACATGCACGCCAGCGCGAGCGACAAAAAGTTTGTGCGAGATGCTGCGCAGGGGGGCATGGCTGAGGTGGAACTTGGGAAATTGGCAACGGAAAAGGCTTCCAGCGAACAAGTGAAGAGCTTCGGTCAGCGCATGGTGGACGATCACAGCAAGGCCAACGAACAACTGAAGCAGGTGGCCAGTGAGCAGGGAATCCAGCTCCCCGACAAGCTCAACGCCAAAGACGAAATGACGAAGGAACATCTATCGAAATTGAGCGGCGAGCAGTTCGACAAGGCGTACATGAACGATATGGTAAAAGATCACACTCAAGACGTGGCGGACTTCAAACGCGAAAGCAGTTCCGGCATGGATCCGCAGGTGAAAGATTTCGCCTCACAAACGCTGCCGACTCTTGAAAGTCATTTGCGTCAGGCGAAAGAAATCGCGCCCACCACTCGTTCAGCCAGCGACACGAAGGGCGGCTTTCAATAAGAATTAACACTGTGATGGAGAATTCGTGATGTAACTGAAGGCCGTTGCCGCAAGCAGGGACAATGGCCTTTTCCTTTTATGTCCAAGGATTTTGACGTAGTCGTCATTGGCGCCATTGGCGCCGGTAAAAAATGAAGCAATCCGCATTAGATGAATTGCTGCTATCGGCGCCCTACGCAGCTTTGCGTTCCTCGGCTGCTTCCTCTTCTTTGGCGTGGATCTCAACCTGCTCGTGTTTGATATCGAGCCGCAGATGGTTGTAGATGCTCATGTACTGGTTCGCCACCCAAATCATCGCGAACAAGGCAACAAGATATCCGCGCCAGTCAGGATAGAGAAGCCGGAAGCGGCTGATGATCAGGAAGCCAACTGCCACATAATGGCTGAAGCAATATTCGCAGGTGAACAAGTAGAAGAACTTGCGGCGAGTCAGGTTTTTGGCGTGCTTGGATTGCTCCTGGCAATAATTGCGAGGTTCACGAAACACTTCCTCATGAGTCACTGTCCAGGCGATACACGCGATGGGTATCGACAGGATGAGCAGCCATGCGACTTGGAGACCGACCGTCGGCACGCTTGGTCTTGGATGCAAATGGGAGAGAAAAGGTGAGGGCGAAAGAAGCTACAGGGTCTTCACCTGTCCGTAATTCAGCAGGCTGACAATCAGAATTCCGCCACAGATGTTGCCGCTAGCAGCCAGAGCGAGCCAACGAAGATAAGTGCCGACGGTGAGCGACCCTGCCATCACTGCCGAGAGAATTTCTCCACTGCCCGCGATGCAGTGAGCGAAATGTCCAATTCCGACGACAAAAGTAAGCAGGTACACAATAGCCAACTGGCCGATGGTCCAATGACTGGCAGTCACGGTCCAGGCGACCAAAGCGATCAGCCAGCCTCCAATCACCCCGCTCCAAAAAAAATATGACAAAGACCCCGAAACCCCCTCCTGACCAAGCTGGACCAATTGCGAAAGAATGTCTGGCCGGAGCGCGGGAGATTTCACTACCAGCAATGCGAATAAAGTCGCTCCGAGAATGTTGGAAGAGAAAACCACTCCCCACAGGCGAAGAGTTTTCAGTACGTGACGACGCTCATCCAGCACGAGAACCACAGGGTACAAAGTGTTCTCCGTGAACAGCTGCGCCCGTCCGATGATTACCGCGACAAAACCGATCGGATAGAGCAGGTAAGGGGCGATCTGATGGCTGGCCCCGGGCCCCTGAATGGCGCGAATCGAAGCAACCGCCAGTCCGGTCAGGCCCATCGTCAAACCGCCGGCCACTCCTGAAAATGCGAGTTTCTGTTTGGATCTTCGCAGTTCGTCGCGCGCATTCTCGATGGCGGCCTGGAAGATTTCGGCGGCGGTAAGCCTTCGTGTGTCCGGCGCAGTCTCGTCGTGGTGGATGGCTTTTGTGGTTGTCAGAACAATTCTCCGGAGCTTGGATGCTGAAACCCGGTCCGCGAATCGACAGATTTGTCGAATTGCAATTGGCTAATCAATCTAGGAAGCGTGATGCGGCTGAGATTCTCCGAGCAAACAAAGCGCGACCGGAAAATAGGCCAGCAGCTCTGAAACGGCAATTTTCGCGCCCTGCTTCGAAAAGTCTTTGGCTTCTCCGGTAAGAGCGTTCCGATATCCTCCAGGAGAAGTTGAGAACGGAAGCAGAATCTCGGTATCTTCCCAAATTTCCCGCCCCATAGGCAGGAGATCGCGATCGCCAAGCATATTGGCGATCATGCGTGAAACTACCACTAGCACATTCGTGGTTTCGAATCTCCGCATGAACGCTACGACGTGATTCGCTCTCGCGCCCTGAACCGTCAATGGCAAGTATTCGCCTTGTTGAAAAACCTGGGGCCAGTGTTTACGGAAGCATAAAGTTTTCCAGATCAAATACAACTTGAGTCTGCCGTCCTCGAGAGTCTTTAGCAGTTGACTGACGGATGCGGAATCGGGCTCAGAACTGAGCTTTCGAATGCTTTCAAACATCTGGCGACGGCGCATATAGTCGACCGATCGCCGATTGTCCGGGTCGACCAGGCTCAGGTCCCACAATTCGTTTCCCTGATAAATATCGGGGACCCCCGGAGACGCCAATTTGAGAAGCGTTTGCGACAGGCTATTCCAAATGCCGATGCGAGCGACACTTCGCTGAAACGGCACAAAGTCACTAAGGAAGAGATTGCTTTCGCCGGCATCCAGCAACGCTCTTACAAAGGATGTAACCGCATTTTCGTAGGCATCATTGCGATTGATCCAACTGGTATTCTCCTTGGCTTCGCGGATTGCCTTCAGCATGTAATTTTCGATTCGTTCAGAAAAAACCTTCCAGTCTTTCTGATCCCGCGTGGGCCCGAACGGCCACGCTCCTACCAACGTTTGATAGAGCAAATACTCATCATTCGGCGAAGGCGCAAGCTCATCGTTGACTAGCGTTTTGTGCCCGCAATTCAAGTTCCTCCACTCCCGCACCCGAAGCTTCCATAGTGCTGGAATCTCTGAGAGAACGCCGATCCGGGTGCGCACGTCCTCCGAGCGCTTGGAATCATGCGTGCTCGTGGCCAGCATCGTGTGTGGCCAACTGCGGAGGCGTTCCTGGTTCGCAAGATGAAATTCGGCGGTAGTAATTCCGAAACGGTGAAGATCGCTGCCCACATCATTCAGCGAGACCAGGCGGTTATAGCGGTAGAAGGCGGTGTCTTCCAGGCCCTTGGCCATCACCGGGCTGGTGAATTGTTGGAATTTCATGGCAAATGCCGTGACTGCGTTTCGGTAAGCTGAATCTTGCCCATCGGCGATGCGGGTCAGCAGCACCTGGCTGATGAAATCGAAAACGCTGATGTCGGCGGCCGGGCTCCTCCGTTTGGCAGAATCGATGGCGGTGCGGATGTGGCGCATATCACTTTCCGATACACCGCTGGAACTGACATAGGTGCGGTAAACGGGAAAGCTTGCCACCACTTCGGTGAGCGCGTCCCGCAGGCTGTTGAGAGTGAAGTCGCAAGTATTTCGTTTGGAGAGCGCGATGCGAGTGAGTTGATTGGCCAGGACGTTCAGTTCGCTGACCAGGGCAACTTGAATGATGAGCTTTCGGCAGCGATAAGCAAGGTCGTCGAAATCAATCTCATCGCCGATAAAACCGCGGTAAACGCGATCCATGCGGGCAGTGCTTGATGGGTCTACAAACAGGCCGTTCACCAGGTTGGCGAAGTCGTATCCGGTGGTGCCGCAGGCTGGCCATTGCTCAGGCAGTCGCTCGCCTCCGGCGAGGATTTTCTCGATCACCACATAAGGGGACTGGGTCTGTGGGGTGTCCTTGCCGGCCGTTGTGATGGCACGTTGCAGCCGTTCGAAGTATTCACCTGGATCATACAAACCGTCAGGATGGTCCACTCGCAAGCCGCTCACTTTGCCTTCCGCCACCAGATTTAAAATGAAGCGGTGCGTGGCCTGAAAGACGTCCTCTCTTTCCATGCAGAGTGCGGCCAGATCGTTGGTGTCGAAAAAGCGCCGATAATTTATGTCATCGGAGGCGACCCTCCAGTTGGCGAGACGAAAGGCCTGCGCTTTAATAAGTTCGTGCAGTTCGTCGAAGCTCGCAGAATCAGAAGGAGTGCCGTTAATCGAGTCGACCCCCTGCAAAATTCCAGCAGTGATGTCCGGCGATCGCGCACACAATTCGGCAAGGCGGCGCTTATTGATTTCCTTATCGCGATTCCGCTCCGCCATTCGATCACTGCCAACCTCCTGTCTTCGTGGCAAGTGGCCAAAAGCCGTAATCAAGCTCTGAAATTCTAAAAAATCTGGATTCTGTTCGCCTAGTTTTGCGGCGAGACTTGCCGCTCCACGCTGCAAGATGCGCGGATATTCCCGCGGATTGACCGGAAAGCGATGATTGCGATAGTCGACATCGAAGCCTCCGCGCTCCGGGTGAAAAACCAGCTTTAACTCCCCACTCTCGAGCACAGCGCCGTAGTGATCATGCAGCACCGGAACCAGCACCTTCCCATGCAGTTCCTCCTTTAAGGGATGCCAGTCAATGTCGAAAAAACAAGCATAAGCCGAGGCTTCGCCGTTCTCGAGAACGTCAAGCCACCAGGCATTATCGCCGCCCATCACTCCCATGTGATTCGGAACGATGTCAAGAATCAATCCCATCTCGTGCTCGTGCAGCGCGGATACAAAGCGATCGAACTCTTCGGAACTTCCGATTTCCGGGTTGAAGCTGTTGTGATCCACGATATCGTAACCGTGCATGCTTCCCGGACGCGCCTTCAGGCAAGGGGAGATGTAGCAATGACTGATGCCGAGCGTGGAAAGATAGGGAACGATCGCGCGCGCCTGAGCAAACGTGAAATCACGATTGAGTTGCAAGCGATAAGTTGCGCGCGGAACTTGGAAGTCGGGCTTCATGACTTGAGGAACCACACTACGGACCAGGGCGGCAACTTTCCTTCTTTCAGATCAATCTCAGTCGCTCCGTCGCTGGAATAAATAATACGAGACGCTGAAGAGGTCAGGCCTTGAACCGAGCTTTGCCCAAGATTTGCAAGCAGGCTGAGTTTCTGGCCATCCGGAAACTCCCAATGCGCGCTGAGTCCACTCTCCGAATGTACTTCATATCCTGCCTTGATGGCACACGGATCCGAAAGGCGCGGCACGATATGCTGAGATCTCAGATTCAACAGTTGGCGGTAAAAGTGCAGCCATTCGCGATGCTCCGGTTCCGCAATTTCCCCCCAGTTGAGCCTGGAGCGCTCGAAGGTTGTGCTCGCATTGGGATCAGGGATTCCTGCTCGGGCCGCGGGGTCGTTGAACTTGGTGAAGCGTGCGAACTCGTTTCTGCGTCCGGCGGCAACCGCCTCCGCCAGGCCTTTCTCGAAATCGCAGAAAAAGAGAAACGGCGTCTTCGTGCCGAATTCCTCACCCATAAAAAGCAATGGGATGGACGGCGCAAGTAGAAGGATTGCCGATGCGGCCCGTAGAGCTCGTGCATCGGCGATCGTAGTTAGTCGCTCGCCAAAAGGGCGGTTTCCAATCTGATCGTGATTCTGAAGAAAAGAGACAAATGCCGTGAGCGGCAGACCGGCGGTGCCTTCGCCTCGGCGCTGGCCATTTCTAAAAATGGATTCTTCGCCCTGGTATGCGAATCCTTGAACCAGGCAGCGGCCCAAGTGATCGGCAGAGCTCTGCGAATAGTCTGAATAATATCCACCGCGTTCACCCGTGATCAACACGTGCAATGCGTGGTGTATGTCGTCATTCCACTGGGCGGTGTAGGCTCGCGTTTCGCAACCGGCGTTGCGTTGAAGGTAGCGCGCCTGGTTGAAGTCGTTTTCTAAAATGAGATGGATCATGCGATCCGATTCGACCGAACTGCGGACGGTATTGGCTAACTCAGTTAGGATGTGCGGTGTGGAGTCATCAAGCATCGCATGGACCGCGTCCAGTCGAAGCCCGTCGAAATGATACTCGGTCAGCCAATACAACGCGTTGTGAATGAAAAAGTCGCGCACCACACGGCTTTGAGGTCCATCGAAGTTAATAGCATTGCCCCACGGGGTGTGGTGCCGGTCGGTAAAAAATTGCGGCGCGTAGGCATTGAGATAATTTCCCTCTGGTCCGAAATGGTTGTAAACAACATCCAGCAAGACCATCATTCCGCGCTGATGCGCGCATTGGACAAAGTTCTTAAGGTCTTCGGGATGGCCGTAAGTGCTATCGGGCGCGAAAGGAAAAACACCGTCATATCCCCAGTTGCGCAGCCCTGGGAAATCAGCCAGAGGCATCAACTCGATTGCGGTAATTCCAATATCAGCCAGATACTCGAGTCGCTCGCATGCGAATTCAAAAGTACCCGCCTGCGTAAAGGCGCCAACGTGCAATTCATAGATGACGGCTTCTTCCCAACGTCGTCCGCGCCACCGCTCATCCAGCCATCCGAAATCGCCAGGATTGACAATTTCACTTGGCCCATGCACATCGTGTGGCTGAAAGCGCGAGGCGGGATCGGGAACTTCCTGGGCGCCATCGATTCGAAAGCAGTATTGTGCGCCCGGTTTGGCTGCGTTGGTAACTAACTCAAACCAACCTTCGTCGCATCGCTGCAGCGAAAAACAATTCGATGCATCCTTCCCAGTCAGGCAAACTTCAACCTGCCGCGCGGCGGGAGCCCATAAGCGAAAACGCACGCCTCCGTCCTCAAGGCACTCCGCTCCGAACGGCATCCTATGAAGGCGCTTCATTCGAGTCTTCCTTCTTGCCGTTTCGGCGCTCCATCAAAACCACCATAGAGCGGGCCTGCAGCGGATAGGACGTGCCGGCATCACGCGTCTCGGCGTTGCGCAGGCCTTCTCCCCGCGAGGTGTCCATCCATGCGACCCAGCGGCTTCCCGAATGGAAAGCCGGCAGGGCGAATGCCACGTCTTCGTGATTTGCATTCAGCAAAAGGAAAAAACTTTCATCGCCCAGTTTTCGCCCGCGTTCATCGGTTTCGTCAAGCCCCTGGCCCGCAAGAAACATCCCGAGGCAGCGCACCGAAGGATCGCGCCATTGATCTTCATTCATCTCATTGCCGCTCTGACTAAGCCACAACACGTCCTTTACATTTGCACCTTTAATCGGACGTCCCTGAAAAAAGCGGCGCCGCCGGAAGACGGGATGCCGCTTGCGAAGGTTAATCATGCGCTGTACAAAGGCCAGCAGGTCGCGATCCTGAGGCTGCAGATTCCATCGGATCCAGCTGGTTTCATTGTCCTGGCAATAGGCGTTGTTATTGCCCATTTGGGTATGGCCGATCGCATCGCCGGCGTAAATCATCGGCACCCCCTGAGACAGCAGCAGCGTCGCCAGCATATTTCGCTTTTGCTTGGCTCGCAGCGCAAGAATGTTTGGATCGTCCGCAGGACCTTCAACCCCGCAATTCCAGCTGCGATTGTTGTTGTTGCCGTCACGATTATTTTCACCGTTGGCTTCGTTGTGTTTCTCGTTGTAGCTGACCAGGTCCTGCAAGGTAAAGCCATCATGCGCCGTCACAAAATTGACGCTGGCATATGGGCGGCGGCCGCTATGCGCATAAAGGTCGCTGGAACCGGTGAGCCGGTAAGCCAAATCCGCCGCCAATCCCTCGTCGCCTTTCCAGTAAGAACGCACCGTGTCACGGTAGCGGTCGTTCCACTCCGCCCAGCCCACGGGAAAGTTTCCCACCTGATACCCTCCTTCGCCCAGGTCCCAGGGCTCGGCAATCAGCTTTACCTGCGACAGCACCGGATCTTGATGGATGATGTCGAGGAATGCTCCCAGGCGATCCACTTCGTGCAGGTCGCGAGCCAGAGTGGCAGCCAGATCGAAGCGAAAGCCATCGACGTGCATCTCCAGAACCCAATAACGCAGGCTGTCCATGATTAACTGCAGGACCCGCGGATGTCGCATGTTCAGCGTGTTTCCCGTGCCCGTGTAGTCTCTGTAGAAGCGCGGATTGTCAGGCATCAGGCGGTAGTAAGTGCTGTTGTCGATGCCTTTGAGAGAGAGCGTCGGCCCCAGATGGTTGCCCTCCGCCGTGTGGTTGTAGACAACGTCGAGAATCACTTCGAGGCCTGCCGAGTGCAGGGTTTTCACCATGGTCTTGAATTCACGAATGGAGCTGTTGGCCAGGTAACGAGGCTCCAGCGCAAAAAAGCCTATCGAGTTATACCCCCAATAATTCCGAAGCCCGCGTTCCACGAGTTGCCGATCGTCAATGAAACTGTGCACCGGCATGAGCTCAATCGAAGTCACTCCCAGGCGAGTCAGATACTCGACCACCGGGGCGCTTGCCAGACCTGCATAAGTCCCACGAAGCCGCTCCGGAACATCCGGGTGACACATCGTGAAACCCTTCACGTGAAGCTCGTAAATCAAGGTCTCGTGCCAGGGAATGCGGGGCGGTTTGTCGGAACCCCAGGTGAACGCAGAATCAATCACCCGGTTCTTCGGCATCGCTGCCCCGTCGTCACGGCGGTCGAAAGACAAGTCCTCTTGCTTGTTCCCGACCTTGTATCCGAAATGCGAGTCGTTCCATCGGATGGTTCCTTGAATTTGCTTGCCGTAGGGATCGAGAAGAAGTTTGTTCGGATTAAAGCGATGACCTTGCTCCGGCGCGTACGGGCCCGATACGCGATAGCCATACAACTGGCCGGGCCGTACTTCCGGCAAGTAACCGTGCCACACCATGTCCGTCTGTTCGGGCAGCGGGACGCGAAGTGTTTCCCGCTTTCCCGAGATATCGAAGAGGCAAAGCTCCACCTTTTCGGCATGCTCTGAATAAAGAGCGAAATTAACGCCCTCGCCGTCCCAGGTTGAACCCAAGGGATAGGGTCGGCCAGGCCACACGATGGGCTGAGATGGGGTCGGCATCTATCTTAAGTTTCTCTGAACCGCGGCACACTTCCGCAAGCCTCTGATAACCGTCAGTTCGATGCCGATGGATCGCGTAAGTTTGCCGTCGCTTCGCCCCGTAACCTGTTTCCCGGCACAGGGAAAAGGATTCAAGCCTACTCGGTATGATCGTCCCTCAACTTATTTGCAAGCTTCCTTATCTCTTTTTCCCGCGCGATATTCACAATTCCTCTTGCATCGTCGTAGAGGCTGTCGCGCAACAGCGTAAGCAAATGAGCCTTCACCTTGGCGCGTTCGGCGAGTTGCGGTGGAACGCCGATTGTGTGTGGTTGAGAACACGTTAGAGGGCTCCCAGCGAACGCATTCTCGAGATTGGGCTCTGGCCCTGGCGATACTTTGCCCAACACCTGTGCGCCAGCGATGGCAGAAGCAAGAACGAAAAGCAAAATAAAACTCCCTTTGGCCACATCCCTACCTCCCTCGTGCGCCGAGAAACAAACTTCGCATTCACTCGGCTACGAAAAGATGATTGGCTTAGAGGGGTGGTTGCTCGCTACGGCAACACAGTGCCAACCATACGGCTTGCGCAGTATCAGCCGAGGAACGCGGCAACCTCGCTCCGTACCCGTTCAGAGTCACTTCATCCAGTTAGACGCTATAGGGTCATTGTTGTAGTCACCGTCCCACTGAAATGCGATGTCGATTTCTTCCTGATGCCAGTTAGGCTGGC
Organism: uncultured Acidobacteriota bacterium; assembly: GCA_963756015.1. GTDB lineage: Bacteria > Acidobacteriota > Terriglobia > Terriglobales > Acidobacteriaceae > Sulfotelmatobacter. Next base: position 1,534,569 of record CAVWMB010000006.1, on the reverse strand, counting down.
CTTGTTAGTAAGCGTCGACTGTCATAGTCCCGAGCGGCTAAATTCCCAACGCGATCGAAGTTCCATATCAGGTGAATCTAGGTCTTGTTGTTGCTTCACCCTTCGGAAATCCACCGATTCCCCTCGCCTTACGGAGGCGCACGCGGCCCCGACGCGCAGCAGGAAAATTGTCAAGTCGGGCTTAAGGTACATTCCGTATTGCATACATCTCCACAAGGTTTGATAGTTGAAAGTCTGCACGAATTGGTGACTTCAGCCGTTCGCCGCTCTCGATCCTGGATTCCCCACCTCGGCCATTTCCAAGTTGGAGGGTATAGATGTTTGAGGTTCGCTCCGGTCGGTATCATCGAGTCGTCTTTGGAATAGCCGGATTGATTGGGCTCAGTCTTTCGCTTGCGGGCTGCAACGGCGCCATGCCGCAAACCACCACTACGACCACTCCAACCCCGACACCGACACCAACCCCGCCAGCTCAACCTACTTATCCTTCGACAGCTCCGGTGCCGATTACCTGGTCGCCCAGCAACAGCGATCTGCCGGCGCCAACCGCCCAGGATCCAGCAGATACCGCATGGGGCACTGGCTCCGATGATTTTCCCCTGACAGTTTCTAACCCGACTGCGGGGGCAAGTGTCACCTCTCCCATTAATGTGGTGGCCTCGGCGACTCCGAAAAATCCCATCTTCTTCATGCGCGTATACGTCGATAACGTCTCGCTCTACTACACTTCATCGAATTCGATTAACACCCAGATTTTCGTCGCACCCGGTAAGCACAACCTATTGGTGATGGCGGAAGACAGCGGCGGTTATGTTTCGGCGATTCCCTTAACCGTGACCGTGACCTCGCAGGCCCAAACCACGATCAGCGGCATTCAGAACGTGCCAAGCTGGCAATCGTGCTCCGCGGTTTTTCCCTCCGGATCTCAACGTGCGGGACAACTCTGCGCCGCGGGCAACAAGAATGTTCCCACTTCGAGCATGACAGAAGGAATCGCAACCCCTTCCATGGATGGAAAATCCGCGCAGTTCAGCATGAGTGCGCCGGGTGGTGCTTCCAATCCAACCTATGGCTACTCGAATTATTTGTACTTTAATCCCGTCGCGGGCGGGAATAACGTAACTCATTTCACTTACGACCTGTATTTCTGGATTGATCATCCCGAGGCGCCGCAGGCCCTGGAGTTCGATCTCAATCAAGCTTACGACGACACGGGAGCAGCAACTCCGCAACGTTGGGTGTGGGGTTCGGAATGCAACTTCAAAGGGGAGACACCCGGCCGATGGGACATCTGGGATGACGCGTCAGGTGTGTGGAGAGCGACCAGCGTCCCCTGCAATCCATTCCCGGCCAACACCTGGAACCATTTAACCTGGAGCGTCGAGCGCGTGGGCGACCAGGTGCACTACATCACGCTGACCGTGAACGGCCAAGCCTACAATGTTGACACTTACTACAGCAATCAACCGGGCTGGGATCTGGAAGAGATCGACGCGGCTTTTCAAATGGACTTGGACTCGAACGCAGATCCCTACAACGTCTGGCTTGATCAAGTCAATCTTACCGCCTACTAACTTTGTATTCGGGATATCATGTCTCGATCGCAGTCCTGCGGTACAGACTAGGCGCGGTACAGACTAGGCCCGATTTGATTCCGCACCATACTCCATCTCGATGCAGCGCGGGCCAGTCTCGGATTAGGACCTTCCTCGAAGCGGGTCAGTCTCCGCAAGAACGCTACCAAGCCCACGGCAGGTGCGCGTGAAAGAAATCATGATAAGGGTGATCGTCGGCGGCGCTTTTGTGTCGGCATTTTCATTTTTTGGCGGTTGGCTGAAGCCGAAGAGTTTTGCCGGCCTGTTTGGGGCCGCGCCCTCCGTCGCACTCGCAACTTTGGTTCTCACGGTGACGAAGGATGGCAAGTCCTACGCCAGCCTTGAAGCAAGGTCGATGGTTCTCGGCGCTGTCGCGTTCATTGTGTACGCCTTCGTCCTGAGCCGCTTGCTATTTCATCGAGGGCTATCGGTGCTTTCCACTGCCAGCCTGACCATGGTGCTCTGGTTCGGATGTTCCTTCGGTTTGTGGTATGCCATATTCAGGTAGGCAATGAAACTAAAAATTGACGCTTCGGGAGTGGGGCAATCAAAATGGTACGAATATGTCCTGCGCTTCGCTTTTGGCGGCGCCGTCACTGCGTCGGCCGGGGTCATCGCCAAACATTTCGGGCCGGGAATTGGCGGCCTCTTCCTGGCCTTTCCCGCCATCCTTCCCGCAACCGCGACTCTGATCGAGAAAAATGAGACGGAGAAAAAAGGACGTTCCGGCAAACGCGGCACGGCAAGGGGACGAGCCATCACGGCAATCGATGCAACCGGCGCAGCCATGGGCGGGGTTGGCCTAGGGGTCTTCGCGCTCATCGTCTGGCGACGGCTGCCAGAGTCCTCTTTACCAGTTGTGCTAAGCGAAGCGACCATCGCTTGGCTGCTGACTTCAGTATCAGTCTGGCTGATCCGCGAAAAGGTGTGGAGGAGGTTAGCTCGAAAGTTCAAAGTTCCAGGTCTTGCCAATACCTCCGTACGGAGTCAAGGAACTCCCATCAACAGAAAGAGAGGTAAGTAACAATACGATCGGGTTCCGATGAGGCGGTTTTCGTGGATTAAGCAGCTTTTCGTGCGCGGGACGCCTTCTCTCGCTCGATCCGCTTTGAAAGCAAAGCTTTTGCTTTCTCAAGTTCCGCTCGTCGGGTAGCACTCAGGCCGCGACCGGCGCGGTTGATGAAGTAGGTGAGCATGCGCATGCCCGATCCAGGCCCCTTCGGAGAAACTTTTTTCGAGGCCAGACTTCGGGCAATAGTCGCTGCTTTTTTCATGAACAGGCCGGCGGGGGGATGGGTTGAATCCGTGTTGACCTTCGACACCCAATAATTCTTCTTGCTGGTTCTCGCCATACTTCATCCTCTCCGGAACATAGGATGCCAGTTTATTAATAAAAGGCCCCCTGTATCCCCTGATCGATCGTCGCTGGCCGAAACGGCAACCGGGAATTTCATAAAGCGGCTTGAGGACACTTCCTCGCCTCATCGGACAATGTAAATAAATCGAGGGCCAACAACCTTGCGGCGTCGCCGCTCGTCTTACCGTCTCGACACACGAGGTCAAAGGGCAATGAAAAAGACCTGGATAGGTTTCGCCGTTCTCATGGTGGTCGCGCTGCTGACCGTTTTGGGCTGCTCCAGCACTCCTGCCAAATCGCCGGAAGTCTCCGACAGCATTCGCAAATCGCTGGATCAATCCGGCCTGAAAAATGTTTCGGTGTCACAGGATCGCGACAAGGGTGTGGTGACGCTCGGGGGGAACGTCGGAGCCGATGCTGATAAGACTCAAGCCGAGTCGATTGCCAAGTCGATTGCGGCTGGCCAGGTGGTTGCCGACCAGATTGCCGTGCTTCCTCCCGGCGCCGAAAGCGATTCCAAGGCGGTGAACTCTGATCTGGACGAGGCCATCGAGAAGAACCTGGATGCCGCCCTGATCCAGAGCAAACTAAAAAAGAATGTCAAATACGACGTAAAGAATGGAGTTGTATCCTTGATGGGCGAAGTCGATTCTGAATCGAAACGTGCTCAAGCTCAACAGGTCGCATCCACGGTTCCGAACGTTCGACAGGTGGTGAATGAGCTACAGGTGAAAGATCAAAAGGCAAGCTCTACGCGGTGAGCGTCAAAAAACCGAGGCTACTGCAGGGTGAGATTCATCTGCTCACTTTTGTCGAATTGGATTCGCAACATTTTTTCGCCTCCGCTGGCAAAGTCGCCTTCCACCGTTCCGGCCTGTCCAGACGGATTGGCTGCGGAGGTCACTTGCACGCGCAGAAGATGTTTTCCCGCCGGGATTTGTACCGCGTGAAATTCGTGACCCTGGACGTGGTGGAAGACCACCAGGCGTTTCTTTTCGGTTCCCTCCAGTTCATGCGCAAAGCTCAAGCGGCCATCGACCCAGATCGAGAGATTGGCCTCCGCAAATTTGTGGTCCACTTCGATTTCGAGCATCGCGGGAGAGGCTTCGGGCTGCCGTGAGGACGACCCAGCAGACCTTGTAGGCGAAACCTCCATTGAAATCGGTTTCCGGGATTTATAAGTCTGGGATGTAGAAACGGCTTTCGCGGGGTTGACCAATAAGTTCGCTGTGGCGACACCGCCCGTCGGTGACGCAATCGTCGGTGACGCAATCGACGGTGACGCAATCTCTCTAGCCACAGGGATACTTTTTGGAAGAGCGCCTTCTCGCGGCACCATGAACTGCGTTGCCCGCGCGGCAAAAACAAGCAATCCGATCAGAAGCACGGCAGCAGCGGCGAAAGTCGGGTTGCGCATCTTTTCCAGAAGTTGTAGCACCACACCTTGCTCCCCCGGTTTCGCGCCCGCGCTGGATCGGCGCGAGGCGGCGGCGAGGGGACGAAGGTTTCCCGATCGCGCGCGCTCATTTCCGCTTTGAATTGCGCCCGCCGAATCCGGCTCCTTAGCCTTGCTCCATGGCTCTCGTCCAGCCCGCAATTCCTGAATATCCAGGACCATCTCCATGCCGCGTTGGTAGCGTTGGGAGGGATCTTTCGCGATCGCTCGCGAAATAATGTAGTCCAGCCCCGGTGGCAGGTCGTTATCCAGAACCGTGGCGGGCACGGGATCGCGGTTGACCACCTTGAACGCGACGGTCAGGGCGCTATTGCCCTGGAACGGCCTGTACCCGGTCAACGCCGTGTAAAGAATCACCCCCAAAGAGAACAAGTCTGATCGACCATCCACCGCTTCGTCGTTCAATTGTTCCGGCGACATGTAGGCCGGAGTGCCTAAAACGCGCCCGGCTGCAGTCGCAATTGCGAAATTCAATTTAGCAACGCCGAAGTCTGCAATCTTGGCGTGGCCGTCTTCTGTAATCAGAATATTCGCCGGCTTCACGTCACGGTGAATTACGCCCTGACCGTGTGCGCAGTCCAGAGCTTCCGCTATCTCTAGAGCGAGTTGCAGTGCCTCCCCTGGAGGGAGCTTTCGGTCTTCGCGCGATGACAGCAGCTTCTCGAGACTCTGCCCCGCAACAAACTCCATCACAATGTAGGGAGCTCGCGTGTCCGGTTCCTCGCCAACATCAAAGACGGTTACGATTCCGGGGTGTGAGAGCCGCCCGGCGGCTTCCGCTTCCCGGTAGAAGCGTTCCCGGTATTCCTGTTCTTCTTCAGGAGGCTGGCCAGCCAGCGAAATGGTCTTCACCGCGACCACGCGGTTGATCTTAGGATCGCGTGCTTTGTAAACGATGCCCATGGCGCCGCGTCCGAGTTCGGCCAGGATCTCGTATCGTCCAAAGCGTTCTTTCTTGCGCTCATCCATAGTGCAGATTGGTGGCCGCCGGGCACACTGATGGGTGTGGGCAAACAGCTCAGGCATATCCCGAGCGAAAAACGGCCCACGCCTCCGTCCGTCAACATTGTGACCCGGAAGCCTCACCATTCCAAGTTACTGACGTTTCCGGGCGCCGGGTTGCTGTGCAGAAAAAAACGGGCACGCCCGACGGCGTACCCGTTTGACCAGCTTCGGATTTTCTGGATTTCAGTTGTAGGTGAACGTCAGTTTGTCCAAGTAGACAGAATACGCCGATTGCTTGGAATTGCCGTCCTGCTGATAGTTGACGGTCACTCCATGCCAGCCCGGCGCCGATCCGTGCGCGTAGTATTGATTGAGATTGGCGGTCTTTCCATTCAGAGTGATCGACTTGTACAGCACTTCGTCGTTTGACGTCCGCTCCACCTGAATCGTCAAATGGTTCCATGCGTTGCTGATCGGATTGCAGGCAACACCGGTGGGAACCCAGTGCTGGCTCACATTGTCCCAAACGTCCCATTCATGACCACCCGCAACGCGGCATTCGTGGCCCCAAATGAAGCCCATATTGTCGAAGAACTGATTCAAGTCAAACTCCACCGCTTGCGCCAGCTCCAGGTTCCCGCCCCAGAAATACACGTCGTACGTGAAGTTGTGCAAGCTGGGAACCAGAGTATGACTCGAGTCGGGCAACCCTTGCGATGACCCATCGCCAATTAGGTGGTTGTTCCACAATCCATCGCCGTACGGTTGATTGCCGGCCAGATAAATCTTCGTTGCCGCCCCGCTCAACGAGGGAGACGCGACCCCCTGCGACATGGAAAAGACGATGTTGTCGCACGGAGAAGGAGAACAGTCGACAAAAGTGGGGGCCCTTTGGCCATATTGTGCCCATCCATGGCTGTGTTGCACGTTGGAGAACGATTTTCCCCCGCTGCTTCCGCCGCCGCTCCCTTCCGTGACCGTGATAGTGATCGGAGTGGTCGAAGCCCCACCGCACTTGTCCCATTCCTGGACGACTGTGTTGTACTTTGCCGGATTGAGGTTCAAAGTCGTATTCAAACTCGTGCCGTTTACCACATAAGCCAGAACACCCGGAGCGGTGTAGATTCCTACGGACGCTACCCCTTTTGAGCAGGTACTGGAAGTAGCCGTCGCCTCATAGTGCACTGATCCTGAAATGGTTGCGCCGTTGCCCGGAGAGGTTACTGTTACACCTGCAAACGCGGCTGGCGCGAGGATAGCCGACAAGCACACGATCAGAGATAAGGGCTTAAACATGAAATACTTCTCCAAATATGGGTTTTAACTTCCGAACTGCAGAACTGCACGTAAAGCCGCCCTATTACGCGCGAGCGGGCACGTGAGGGTTCGGAAGAAGTGGCCAGGATGTGACGCGAGGTCTAACGCAATTCATTCCAGAATTAAACTAATCCAGCAAAGCGCACAGGAGTATCTCTAGAATTAATCGGTCAAACAGTGTATCGAGGATACCAGAGACCCTGTATTGCGCAAACGAAAAATAAAGCTCCGTCAAAGGTTGTAGGCCCGCCCCTCCCCGCCAACCCCCATATGAGGCGGCTGGTTCCCCTTCGCGAATATCCGAATCTCCAAGAAACGAGGGCACATCTGCCGATGCGCCCCCGTCGGGTTCGGCTTACGATCACTCGTAGCTGAACGTCAGTTTATCCAGGTAGACGGTGTAGGGCGTCTGTTTGGAATTTCCGTCCTGTTGGTAATTGACCGTTACTCCATACCAGCCTGGAGCTGAACCGTGAGCATAGTATTGGTTGAGATTGGCCGTCTTTCCATTCAAAGTGATGGACTTGTATAACAATTCGTTGTTTGAGGTCCGCTCCACCACTAAGGTCAAGTGGTTCCATGAATTATTGACCGGATTGCAGGCCACGCCGGTTGGCACCCAGTGCGCGCTGACATTATCCCAGATGTCCCATTCATTGCCGCCTGCAACTCGACACTCGTGGCCCCAAATGAAGCCCATGTTGTCGAAAAACTGATTCAGGTCAAACTCCAACGCCTGCCCGGCCCCCAGGTTGCCACCCCAGAAGTACACGTCATAGGTGAAGTCATGCAACGAGGGAACTATCGTGTGGCCGGTATCGGGCATCCCTTGCGAAGAGAGTGCACCGATCAAGTGATTGTTCCACAGCCCATCGCCGTAGGCTTCGCTTCCGGCAAGATGGATCTCCATCGCCTCTCCGCTCATCGAGGGAGATTTAACATTTTGGGTCATCGAAAAGACGATGTTGTCGCACGGTGAAGGGGAACAGTCGACAAAGGTCGGAGCCCGTTGCCCGTATTGCCCCCATCCCCCGCTGTGTTGCAGGTTCGAGAATGACTTTCCGCTGCCCCCGCCACTGCTACCGCTGCCGACCGTAATGGTCAACGGCGTTGTGCTGGCCCCGCCGCAGCCATCCCACTCCTGTACCACGACGTTGTATTTCCCGGGATTCAACGCCAGGTTGTAATTCATGCTGTCTCCCTGCACCACATAGGCCAGCTGGGAAGGAGCGGTGTAAACGCCCATTGAGGAGACGCCTTTCGAACAAGACGTGCTCGCAGTAGCCTTAAAGTCCACCGGAGAGCCCACCGTGCTGCCGTTTGCCGGCGAGCTCACGGAAACCCCGGTCGAGCTTCCCGCGCTGACCGTGATCGTGACCGGGGAGGTTGAGGCTCCGCCGCACTTGTCCCACTCCTGGACTACGGTGTCGTATTTTCCTGCTTTCAGCGTCAGGGTGGTGTTGAGGCTGACGCCATCGACCACGTACGCCAAAACTCCCGGGGCCGTGTAGATGCCCATCGAGGCGACGCCCTTCGAACAGGAGCTAGTGGTAGCGGAGGCCACGTAATGCACAGAAGCTGAAACAGTTGCGCCGTTGGCGGGAGAGCTTACGGTAACGCCCGCAAATGCAGCCGGCGCGAGAAGTGCGGATAGGCACACGAATACGGAAAGAGACTTCCACATGCGATGTTTCTCCAAAGATTGGTTTTTAGCTTTCCGAACAGCAGAACTGCGCGCCCTCACAACTTGCATGTGGAGAGCTCAGACGAAGTGGCATGAATTGGCGCGTGCGATAAAGCGGATCAATCCCAAGCTGAGGTGTCTACCTACAGAACCAACCACTTGAAACCGATCAATAATTTCCATGAAGCTACCAGAAACACTGTATTCACCCAAAGTAAAAAGTGTGGGTTTGAATAATCGAAAGTTCTAGTCCACCGGATTCGGGAATCCACCATCTACCGTGACAATGTTCCGGGGACAGCAACCCAGGGCCATTTTGCGGACACTAATCTACGCTTCAATGGACGGCTCTGTCTGGGGGGAGTTACTGAGATCCATGCGGGCCCACTCGCTGTTCTCTTCGTTCTCTTCTCTGGCTGACCCTCGGTTTCTTTTTGCTGCCGCTCCTGCCCGTCAGCGGGGGGATGGCAGGGGCTTAGATAACAGCGGCAGTTTCACATAAAAAACGAGAGGGGAAAAATTTATGACCGATACCAAGCAGAATAAATGTGCTCACCAACTTTGCAGCTGCATCGCGCCTGAGGGCAGCAAGTACTGCAGCCCCAACTGCGAAGCTGCCAAAGACACGACTGAACTGGCATGTGGCTGCGGACATTCGAGCTGCACCGGCAAGGTGGCGGCCGCATAGTGGTCCGGAGTCGAGGCGCATCCTGGGCTACTTTGCTCCGGGCTGCACCCCGCGTGGCGCCATTTCGGACCTCTTCGAGCAGAGGGGTATCTGCGGCAAGTCGACACTGGAGTGAACTTTGGTGCGCACTAAGGAGATCTCGGCTTCTTCGAAATCATTGATGGTGATCGCTTTTGTGCTGGCGATTGCCGCTTTGTATTTTGGTCGCTCCGTTTTCATCCCCTTGGCGCTGGCTCTGGTTTTAAGCTTCCTGCTTACTCCCTTCGTCAGCCTGCTGGAAAAAATCCGCTTGGGCCGTGTGGCTTCGGTTCTCATCGTCGTGGCTCTCTCGCTTGGCCTGATCGGCATCGCTACCTGGGGAGTTGCCGGGCAACTGGTTTCGATCATGGTCCAGCTTCCCGATTACCGGGAAAATCTGGACACAAAAATACAATCTCTCCATGCTTCAGGAAGCGGCTCATTGGGCAAAGCCGCTGCCTCCCTTCAGGAGCTAAGCAAGGAATTTGCCTCACTCCCTGAACAGGTTCCGGGCCAGGTTCAACCCAGAGATCAGACGCATACGCGTCGCCCCATTCCGGTCCAGGTTGCACCGCCTGCCTCGAGCTTGATCGAGGATCTTGACGAACTTCTGGGACCGCTTTCAGGCCCATTGGAAACGGCCGTCATCGTTGTCATTTTCACCATGTTCATGCTGGTAAAGCGGGAGGATCTGCGAAATCGCGCCATCCGCCTCGCTGGCCGCGGGCAACTGAGCATGATGACCCAGGCATTCGACGATGCCAGCCGCCGGCTCAGCCGATTCCTCCTGATGCAATTCCTGGTGAATGCGGCGTACGGCTCGCTGTTCGGACTCGGACTTTATTTTGTCGGCGTCCCGCACGCTCTGCTGTGGGGAATTGTGGCCGCTTTCCTTCGATTCGTTCCTTACATCGGCACCTTTGTGGCCGCAGCTCTCCCGGTAGCCATGGCCATCGCGGTATTTCCGGGCTGGCGGCAGGCCGGAATTGCATTCGGTATCTTTGTCGTGCTGGAGTTGACGGTATCGAATTTCATCGAGCCCACGCTCTACGGCGCTAATGCCGGTATCTCATCGCTCGCGATTCTTGTAGCCGCAGTGTTCTGGGCCACTCTTTGGGGACCCGTGGGCCTGATCCTTTCCACGCCGCTCACCCTGTGTATCGTGGTGCTCGGACGCTATGTTCCGCAGTTGAAATTTCTGGAGGTGGTCTTGGGGGACGAACCTGCCTTGCCTCCCGACCAGCTTTTCTACCAGCGCCTGCTGGCCATGGATCATGAAGAGGTCCGATCGATTGCGGAGAACCATCTCAAGCAGAATCAGGTCGAAAGCCTTTACGACTCAATAATCATCCCGGCTCTCCGCCTGGCGGAACAGGATTATTACATTGACGCTCTCGATGATGACAGCAGAAGGCTCATTCTTCGAAACACAAGGGAAGTGATCGAAGATGTCGGCGATGGTCTCGCAGCGGAGTTGTTCCCCGCCAGCCCACAGGAAAAAGAATTCGAAAAACGAGTTCGCGGTGCGCAGGGCAAATCAGAGCTCAATATTTCCTGCATGCCTGTCCGAAGCGGTTCGGATGAGCTGGTGGCGATGATGCTGACTCAGCTCCTTCAAAGTGGAGGCTACCGGGCGCTGATCGTGCCGGCCGGAGCTACCGAGGATACCTTCGCCGAAGTTTCGCAGCAGGAACCCGCCATCGTCTGCATTTCCTGTGTTCCGCCTTTTGCGGCCGCATCGACCCGTTCTCTCGCCAAACGATTAAGCGCGAGGTTTCCCCGGGTGCGAATCATGATTGGATTGTGGCACCTGGATGGTGGTGCGGAGGCTGCTCGAGAGAGGCTGGGATCGGGTTTCACATACTCTGTCGTCACCAGTCTGTCGGAAGCCCAGGCCGAAGTGCGGCGGTTAATCACTCCCGAGTCTGCAGTCGAACCCCTTGCCGAAAAGGAAAATGCCGAAACCGCAAAATTTGGCATCCAACAGTTGTAAGGTTAAGCCCCCTAAGCAGACACTTCGCCGGGGTTGCAAAATCAGGCTGAGGTCCGTTCAGGCCAAGCTCAATGTCAACGACAAAAAAAGTCCGCCGCATTTGGATGTGGATCGGAACCGCCGCCCTGGTATTTTTAGTTGGCGCCGTGCTGGCGGTGCGGTTCGTGATTTCGCGGGCCGAGCCGATTGTCCGGGCGCGGATCATCGAGACCTTGTCGGCTCGCTTCCACAGCAAGGTTGAGTTGGCCAGCTTTAGCGTTTCCGTAGCCAATGGAATTCAAGTTTCGGGAAAGGGACTGAAGATTTTCGGTGCGACTGATCCGAACCCTTACGCACCCGGAACCCAGGCTCTGATCGACATCCGGGAATTTCGCTTTCAAACCGCATTGCGCAGCTTGTTCCGCTCCCCCATGCATGTTGACACGGTATATGTTCAGGGACTCGATCTGAACATTCCGCCCAAGAAAAATCGGCGGGAAATGACCAGTCTGGAGTCGAAACACAAGTTAACCATCTTCGTCGACAAATTTGTTTGCGAAGACACCAGGCTGATGATCAACACCATAGATCCGAACAAGCCGCCACTGGAATTCATCATAGGAAATTTGAAGATGCAAGACATCGGGCCCGGCCAACCCATGAAGTTCAACGCCACGTTGATCAATCCGAAGCCGGTGGGGGACATTCAATCGAATGGTCTTTTCGGTCCCCTCGATCAGCAAAGTCCCGGCGATACTCCGGTGCAAGGTGAGTATTCTTTCAGTCACGCCGATTTGAGCACGATTAAAGGCATCGGGGGGATGCTCTCCTCCACCGGAGAATACTCGGGCTCCCTGGGTAATATCGTCGTGCACGGCACTACCGATACTCCCGATTTTCGAGTTGCGAGCAGCGGGCATCCGGTACCGCTGCACACTGAATTCCACGCCATTGTCGACGGCACTAATGGAGACACCTACCTGCGCCCGGTAAATGCAACCTTCCTCAACACGTCCTTTACCGCAACCGGATCGGTGGTTCGAGTGAACGACCCGCACGGTCACGATATCGAACTCAACGTTGTGCTGGAAGGGGCTCGAATTGAAGACTTGCTCAAACTCGGCGTTCGCACCAACCCTCCGATCATGACCGGGCCCGTGCAAATGAAGGCGCGACTAAGCCTCCCCCCAGGCGGCGCAGACGTGGCTGACAGGCTTGGGTTGGCGGGCACATTTCATGTGCCCCGCTCGCATTTTTCAAATGAGAAGGTGCAGGGAAAACTCGACTACCTGAGCCTGATCAGTCAGGGCAAGCCGAAACAGGCGCGCGATCATTTGGATCAGAACGTCCCCACCGACCTGCAGGGCGCGTTCACTTTGAAGGACGGAGTTTTGTCCTTTTCCTCTTTGCATTTCCTGATTCCCGGAACGCATGTGGATATGACGGGCGTCTACAGCTTAGACGGACAAACCTTTGACTTTCATGGCAAGGCGAAGCTGGAGGCGAAGCTTTCGCAAATGACCACAGGTTGGAAATCAATTCTGTTGAAGCCGGTTGATCCATTCTTCACCAAAAACGGGGCCGGCACCGAAATTCCCATCAAAATAACGGGCACCGAATCGGAACCGCACTTCGGCCTGGATTTCGGCCACAAAGACGACAGCGAGCGTGCCGGGGAAAAAGTTGACGCGCTATCCAAGCGCTAGAACAGTTGGATTTTCCGCCAGCGTAGGTTGGCTTCGATGTTGCTTGTTACGGGTCGGGAAGTTATGATCCAGAAACGCCACCTCCACTCCTGGTAAATCGCGGAAATTAGGAAAACTCCCATGACTGAAAAACCCAGCACGACCTTACCTGCGGTTGTCGAAAAGGTCATAAAGCCTCGAACTCCGGGTGAGCCCGAGAAAGCCCAGATCACGGTCGAAGGGGCGGATCACCTTTATCGCGAGCTTCGTATCGAAAATACCCTGATCGACGAAAATGGCGATAAAGTGCAGCTAAAGCCCGGCGCGGAAGTCGATGTCACCATTGAAGCGCTCCCGGAAGCCACTATCGCCAAGCCGTGAATCGAGTCCCAGGGTCGAGTCGCCAGGCCATCTTCTGGCCGACCTCCGCCGACCCTCCTTGTTTCTACAGGCTGCTGGACATTGGCCAGAGATTCCTGAACAACCCGGAACATCGCGATCTCTTTCTCGCGGGAAAGCCTTCCGAAGTCGCTCGGAATCTCAAGGGCGACCGTGATGTTCGAGCGCTTTGCAAACTGCTCGGAATACCACTGGATGGCGGCACATACACTCGAATGGCAAAGGCACATTAGTTACCGCCGACCTGCCCACCTTATAACCTGCGCGAGCCACAGACTCGTTTACCAGCCCCCGCTAGTTGCTTGTGCTCAGCAAGATCCGCAGCAGCAGCAACCAACGCCGGACGTTGGTGGTCATCAGAAAGTTTTCTTTGACATGCTCGCGCCCATTCTGTCCCAGTTGTTTGGCAAACTCAGGATGCGTCAGCAGGTATCGCATCTGATACGCGCACCCATCCACGGAATGCACCAGCACGCCGGTCAGCTTGTGAACGATCTGATTCGGAATTCCGCCAACCGCGCCCGCGATCGTCGGTTTTCCCTTCCACAACGCCTCCGTCACCGTTAAGCCAAAGCCTTCCTTGACCGACTTCTGCACAATGATGGTGGAAGCACGCTGCAGAGCGTTAATTTCCAGCGCGCACCACGGAGGCAAGTCAAGGATGATGATATCGTGGTCATCGCCCGCGGCTTCCTTGACCTCTTTCAAAACGGCAATCCCCTCGGGATCGTCGCTCGCTCCCCCTCCCGCCATTACCAGCTGGCAATCCACGTACTTGCGCGCCTGCTTAAAGGCCTGGATCACCCCCACCGGATCCTTCGCGCGGTCAAAGCGCGACACTTGGGTCACGATGGGCCGTGAGCGATCGATGCCAAATTCATCGCAGACCTGTTGCACAAAGCTGTCGTCGATCTCTTTGTTTTTTTCCGATAATGGATCGATGCACGGATAAAACAAATATTGAGGCACGGGCAACTGACGGGCGAACGATTGCGAGGAAAAAATTGCAGCGTCGTAACTCTCGATGAAAGGCCGAAGAAAGCCCCACACCTCGGAGTTCGGGTTCGACAGATCGATGTGGCAGCGCCATACCCACTTCTGGTGCGATTGTTGACGCGCCCGAATCAGCGGCGCCGGCTGCGGATCGTGAATCAGAATAAAATCCTCATCAAACTCAATGCGCTGCCGGTTTTGCTCATTGTTCATCAGGAAAATGTCGCGGGTGTGCTGCGTAAGTCTGTATTCACTGCCCTGAAGCGCATTGTGGAATGCCTTGGTGATCTCGAAGAAGTCGTTTCCTCCGGTTATTACGTCCCAGTGCGTCTTGATCTCCACTTCATTCAGCAAGGGGACCATTTGATTGAGCATTTCGGCAACCCCTCCACCTACCGCCGTGGAGTTGACCATTTTCGCCGTCTTGCCTTTCAATTCCCGGGCGAGAAACCTCAAGTCATCAATTTCAGCTGCGCCCACAATGTTCCGGTAGTCATCCAGGTGCGGCGGAGGAACGGGCGCTGGAGGGGTCTCCCAGGCGCGGGGTTTCCTCCGTCGCTCAGGTCGCACCGGCGATGCAGCACCGGAAACAGCGGTCCGGCCCGACGATATTTCCGTTACCGCTGATTCACTGCCAGCTTGGGTTTCGACTGGATCCATAAATGTGTATGCCCCGTTAACTCAGTGCCCGCTCGACGATCCGAATGATGTGATTCCGAACATTTTCAAGAGTCATGGTGTAGATGTCGATGCGGTTCAACTGTCGGGCCGCTTCGGTGAGTCCCATGTCTTCATACAGCCACTGCGAGAAATCGTTCGACATAAGCTTGAGCCGGAGCCGGGCCTCGATAAAGTGATGATGGATGCTGTGCAGGCTGACGCCGCGTAGGCTTTCTGCGAACTCTTGCAACGAACCCGCTACAAAGTTGGTGGGAAGCACGACAATGTCGGAAGAACAAAAATAAAAGGTTTCGCGCGCCGCCCGATTTGCAGCCGCTGGGCTGCGCTGCAAAAAATCTTCGACGATTGTCACGAAGCGTTCGCGCAACTGCGCCACCACGGTGTATTCCCTTACGTCGACGCTGGCCAGCCCTTCCGCCAGACTGGGCTCATTGCAGGCTGAGAGCGCCCAGTGCGCGAAGTCGTTGGAAAAGCCCTCACGGAGGAAGTGATGCTCCTGCAAAGTTCGAAACGTGTGCTGAAATATCGAGCCCTCGGGACATTGGCGAAGTGCCTCCAGGAACTCATTCAAGTTGCCCGCTTTCTCACGCGTAATGCGGACCAGATGCGCCGAGCTGTTGAAATAAAACGGCTTCACTGCCGTATGCGGCCGAGTTGGGGTCACTGCACTGCCCGTCATGCATTCACTCTCGCGATCACCATCTTTCTCGAGGTACTTCCTTCCGCTAATACCGGCCTGGACTCGAAATTCTTCCCTCGCTCTTCTTCCTCTGCCCACTGAATTACGCGGCGGTTACGCTGCCACGCAACTTCTGTGGGGCTTGGTCGGCCGCATCAAGCCTGAGTTCGCAAAGTTCAGTAATCAGGCTTCCCGCCCAGCGGTAAATATTGTGTTCTCTTATCTGTCGGCGCATGTTGCGCACCCGCAACTGCTTCTCCTCCGGCTCCATCTCCAGGGCCGCCCGGATTGCTTCGGCCGTTTGGTCGATATCGTAAGGGTTCACCAGCAAAGCGTCCCTCAGTTCGCGCGCCGCTCCGGTGAACTGACTTAGAATCAGCACCCCGCGCTCGTCATGTCTGGCTGCCAGAAACTCCTTCGCGACCAGATTCATACCGTCGTGCAGCGAGGTCACCAGGCACAGATCGGCAGCGCGGTAGAAGTGTCCAATTTCTTCGTGGCTGTGGTTTCGCTTCAGGAACACGATGGGCTTCCAGTTGCCGGACTGGAAGCGCCAGTTAATTCGCTCAGCCTCGGCTTCCACCTCTGCCATCAGGTCGTGATACCTCTTGATGTGCGTGCGGCTCGGCGCCCCAATCTGCACAAATGTGAACTTGCCCTGGTACTTCGCATATTTCTCCAGAAATCTTTCAATCGCCTGAAAGCGTTCCGGAATTCCTTTCGTATAATCCACGCGGTCAACGCCGATCCCAACAAAAGGCGTGTCGACTCCCAGGCTGCGCATCAGAGATGAGCGTTTGAGATATTCATCTTTGTAGCTGTCGGTCTCCACCGGTGCGTCATCGGGAAGATCCACGCTAATGGGGAACGGGTGAACGATGGTTCTATGGTTTTGACGAGTCACCGAAAAGTGCTCCCAGTCCACCCGCGATTCCACAACTCGGTCCACGGTCTGCAGGAAGTTGTTGCAGTGCGACTGAATGTGGAATCCGATCAGATCCGCGCCCAGCAGTCCATCCACCAGTTGCCGCTGCCAAGGACAAATACCAAACGCCTCTGGGTTCGGCCACGGGATGTGCCAGAAGATAGCCACACGCGCGTCCGGTCTTTTCTCTTTGATCATCCGCGGCAAAAGCGCAAAGTGATAATCCTGCACCAGCACTACAGGTTTGGGCGTATCTTCAATCTCTTCCAGCACAGCGGCGGTAAATTTGCGATTGACTTCCTGATAGTACTGCCAGTCCCGGGCTCGAAACATTGGACGCGTGTGCGCGATATGGCAAAGGGGCCACAACCCTTCATTGGCAAAGCCGTAGTAGTATCCCTCCTCTTCCTCTTTGCTCAGCCACACCCGTCGCAGGGTATAACGAGGGTCGCGCGGAGGAACCCGCAGCCGGTCGTTTGCATCCACCACTTCACTGTCGGCGTCTCCACTGCCGTGAGCGATCCAGGTGCCGTCACAGGCATCCAATACCGGCTCCAGAGCAGTGACCAGGCCGCTGGGTGGCACCACGGTTTCTACGGATTTGCCTCTGTGCAAGTGAATGTAAGGCTCGCGATTGGAAACCACAAACAGCCGTCCATCACCCAGACGGGCTCGGAGCTGTACCGCAAGCCGATCCGCCGTCCACATGGATTCTCCGGCTTCGCGCAAGCGAGCTTCATTTTCAGCCGCGCTCCGTGCCTGACTGAGACTCTCGGTCAGCGTCACCACTTCCCACGCCAGAGGCCGGAAAAGATCGAGATCAGGCATCTGCTGACGCGAAGAAATTCGGCCCATACGAAGCGCGCGCATCCATTGCGCCGCGCGCGCAATGGGACCGGTAATGCTCAAACGCACGATGAGTATGGTGATGCATACGACCAGGAAAACCTGCACCAAAACGACCAGGAACGCAGCTCGCCAGGTGCGCAGGCTTTGGGCGCGGATATAGCCCGCATCGTGCACCACGGCAAGTCCCCCCACGATCTCGTCCTGCCGGTGCAGGGGCAAGGCGAAAACATTGACTGGTTCGTCACTCAGACGCTCGAACGAACTCTCGCCGTGATCCTCCACCATTGCCTGGGTTATCACCTGCGGAGTGCCGTGCAGGACTTTTGCCAGCTCAGGAGTGATTGCAATCACCTTACCCTGCCGGTCGCTGACCTCGATTCCCAGCAGGTGCTCACGGTTGCCGAAGCGTTGAACCACCCGCTGCAGTCCCCGCTCCGACCCGCTGTCCAACGATTTCTCCACATTGCCCGCAACGCTTTCCGCGAGCACCTCGGCGCGCCGTTCCAGATCGCTACGCAGCGCGCGCTTTTCTCGTACGACCTCGTAATAGGAAAAACCCAATGAGACTAGCGTGATGCCGACAATCAGGGAGACTATAAGCCGGACACTCAATAGCCGCATGGAACCTCCCGCCGCGAATTGGCAAGGGCCCGGCGCACCATCTTTCTGATACTGATGGCGGCGACCCTGCTTGAAACAAAAAAGCGACGAGAAGCGCGACCCGGAACTGACTGCCCTTGCAATGAATCGGGACGATTCAATTGCGTACAACTCGGCCCAGGCTTCTGAATTATCACACGAGGTGCTTCGGTACGGTGACCTTTTCTGTCAGACAAAAAACTATTCGAGCGGACGCGCCGGAGGCAGTAACTCGCGCCGGTGGGTGGGATTTCCCGAGTCGTCATCTTTCATCGATTTCCATTCAGCATTCGCTAATAAATTGTAATGAGTTGCAAGATCCGCGGGACATACTGAGATCACTGTAGGATTTGAAAAGAAAGTGCGAGAGCGAAGAAGTTAGTTGCTGTCAGCAATAGCTGCTTTTCATGGCACGCTGAGAAACACTAGAGATGCGATGGCTTTCGTCAGGCGATTTGCGAGTTCGATTCTTCCGGCTTAGCGTCCTGGATCGGCAGGATCGCAGTAACCGCGGTTCCACTTCTGCCGGACCGGATATCCAAGGTCCCGCCCAACTGGCCCATGCGCTCACGCATGCCGCGAAATCCCACTCCAGTCCGTCCTGAGGATTTGAGCGCCAGTTGTTTCTCGAGAGAAATGCCTTTGCCATCGTCTTGAACTTCGACGACTACGCGATCCTCTCTCTTGCGCACGCGTATTGCTGCGGCGCTGCTTCCGGAATGGCGATGAATGTTCGTCAGGCATTCCTGAACCATCCGGAAAATGGCAATTTCCATTTCGTCGGAGAGCCGGCCAATTTCATCCGAAATATCCACGTCAACCCGGATTTTGCTGCGTTCCGAAAAACCATCCGCGTACCACCGAAGAGCAGACGTAAGCCCCGCCGCATCAAGCAGAGGAGGATGCAGCAAATGCGAAATGGTGCGAATCTCGCTGCTGATTTGCTCTACCATTGCCGTGTTCTCAGAGATGGCGCGGGCTCCGGCCGCGTCAAGCTTTTGCGCCTGGGTCGCTACCAGTCCCAGGTTCATACTGAGAGCAGCCAGCAGTTGGCCGACACTATCGTGCAATTCGCGTGAAATCTGCCGCCGTTCATCGTCCCGCAACTGCTGCAGCCGGCCCGAAAGTTCACGCAGGCTTTCATTCGCCTGGTTCAATTCCGCGGTGCGCTCCTGGACTTTTAGTTCCAGTTCGTCGTGAGTTTTTCGTAGCTGCTCCTCGGCCCGCTGGCTCCGGGCAAGAGAGCGGCGATTCGATTCGCCAAGAGCAACGATAAAACCCGAGAAGATCAGGAAACCTGCCATTCCAAACATTGCCGGTCTTGGATCATCAAGAGCAAAGGAACGGCTGGGCGGCAGAAACCAATACCAGACACCGAGCGTGCAGAGGAGGGTGGTGAGAATCGACGGCCAGAATCCGCAATACCAAGCCGAGAACACTACTGCTGCCCACACCGTGTGATAAGGATTGTTTTCCCCAAGGAGAGGTGTAAGCAGTTCGCGAAGCGCCAACGCAGCCATCGCCGCTAGAATCGATAAAGCATAGCGTCTGATATTATCCCGCGCATCGACTCGCGAAATTCGACCGGTCTTCACTGAATTAAGATCAGTCTCCATGTTGTCGAACTGCTCGGGCGCAACCACGACGTTTTTTGCGACCGCGTTCCGCCAATGATACCATCCCCGCCCACAGACCTGCGCTGCTGGCCCGTCAAGCCGCGGACCGTTTATCTTTGAACTTCAGCTTCCTTGAATTTCTATGCCGCCGTCTTTTCCCCAGTAGGGCCTGGTGCTGCTGACCCCTTGGACAACTCTGGTACAGCAAACACCCTAGGGCCTCCCACAACCATCCGTGATAATTATGGAGAAGTAGTCTGTCGACTTCCCCCAAACTACCCGCGGATTTTGGCAAAGTAATGATTGCGATCAGAGGGATTGGATCGAGAGCGCTTTTAGCGTCTTGCGCGCAAAGTCGTGGACTTCGCCCGTGCGCCAATGCCCAATCCCTGCCCGCAACCCATCCGCATGAGATGAAAACAGATTTTTATGACGGCTACCGCCCTGGTATCCACGAACGCACCAACACTCCATTCCAGGAGAGGTCATGAAGCGAACCAGTCAAGATTCCGCTATTGCCGTCGAGAACGGCAAGCCCGACGAAGGATCAAAGAGTAAGCGTAATGGGAATTCCGTTCACAATGGCGACTCCCCTTCGGCCGAGCTCAGTGTAATCCTCGCCAGCCTGCAAACCATGCGCAACGGAGACTTCTCGGTGCGTCTTCCCGGTTCCTGGACCGGGTTGGCCGGCAAAATTGCCGACACTTTTAATTCCATCGTTGCCGCTAACCAACACATGGCGCAAGAGTTAAAACGTGTGGGCCAAGTCGTCGGCAAGGAAGGCAGAACCCGCGAGCGCGCCCGCTTTCATGAGTCCAAGGGAGCCTGGGGTGACATGGAAGTTTCAGTCAACACCTTGGTCGAGGACCTGCTCCGCCCAACCGCGGGGGTCACTCGCGCGATCGCAGCCGTTGCCCAGGGAAATCTAACCCAAACCGTCCGCCTCGACGTGGATGGGCGTCCGCTCGAAGGCGAATTCCTGCGCTCGGCAAACATCGTCAATACCATGATCCAGCAGCTTGGCGTGTTCACCGCGGAAGTCACGCGTGTGGCTCGCGAGGTCGGAACCGATGGCAAACTCGGGGGTCAGGCGCAGGTGCCCGGCGTCGCCGGAACCTGGAAAGATCTCACCGATTCCGTCAACTCCATGGCCAGCAACTTGACCGGCCAAGTCAGAAATATCGCAGAAGTGGCAACCGCGGTGGCCAGCGGCGATCTTTCCCGCAAAATCACGGTCGACGTGCGCGGCGAAATTCTCCAGCTCAAAGAAGCCATCAATACCATGGTGGATCAGCTTCGCTCCTTCGCATCCGAAGTAACCCGCGTGGCTCGTGAAGTAGGCACTGACGGAAAACTCGGTGGTCAAGCCGTCGTGGTTGGCGTGGCCGGCACGTGGAAAGATCTTACCGACTCCGTGAACGCCATGGCCGGAAACCTCACGGCCCAGGTTCGAAACATCGCCGAAGTAACCACCGCCGTGGCCCGCGGCGACTTGTCGCGCAAAATCACGGTCGATGTAAAGGGCGAAATTCTCGAACTCAAAGACACCATCAACACCATGGTCGATCAGCTCAACGCCTTCGCCGGCGAAGTTACCCGCGTGGCCCGCGAAGTGGGCACCGAAGGCAAACTCGGTGGGCAGGCGCAGGTTCCTGGCGTCGGCGGCACCTGGAAAGATCTCACCGACAACGTGAACTTCATGGCCAGCAACCTCACCGGCCAGGTTCGAAACATCGCCGAAGTCGCCACCGCCATCGCCAATGGCGACTTGTCCCGCAAGATTACGGTAGACGTTCGCGGCGAAATTTTGCAGCTCAAAGAAACGCTGAACACCATGGTGGATCAGCTCAACCGTTTCGCCGGCGAAGTTACCCGTGTAGCCCGCGAAGTCGGCACCGAAGGCCGCCTTGGTGGTCAGGCCAACGTTCCCGGTGTCGCCGGTACGTGGAAAGATCTCACCGACTCCGTCAACTCGATGGGCGGAAACTTGACTGGTCAGGTCCGTAACATCGCCGAAGTGACCACGGCTGTGGCCCGCGGCGATTTGTCCCGCAAGATCACGGTCGATGTGAAAGGTGAAATTCTCGAACTCAAAAACACCATCAACACCATGGTCGACCAGCTCAACGCCTTCGCCGGGGAAGTTACCCGCGTGGCTCGCGAAGTCGGTACCGAAGGCAAACTCGGCGGCCAGGCGCAGGTTCCGGGCGTGGCCGGCACCTGGAAGGATCTCACCGACAACGTCAACTTCATGGCCAGCAACCTCACCGGCCAGGTCCGAAATATCGCTGAAGTCGCAACCGCCGTGGCCCGTGGCGATTTGTCCCGCAAAATCACGGTCGACGTGAAAGGCGAAATTCTCGAACTCAAAGACACGCTCAACACCATGGTCGATCAGTTGCGATCGTTCGCCTCGGAAGTAACGCGTGTAGCGCGCGAAGTCGGCACCGACGGAAAACTCGGGGGCCAGGCCCAGGTGCCCGGCGTGGGTGGCACGTGGAAGGATCTTACCGACTCCGTCAACTCCATGGCCAGCAACCTGACCGGCCAGGTTCGTAACATCGCCGAAGTGGCCACTGCCATCGCGAGCGGTGATTTGTCGAAGAAGATCACGGTCAACGTCAGCGGCGAAATTCTGCTGCTCAAAGAAACCATCAACACCATGGTGGATCAGCTCAACGCCTTCGCCGGCGAAGTAACTCGCGTGGCCCGCGAAGTAGGAACGCGAAGGCCGTCTCGGCGGACAAGCCAACGTGCCGGGTGTAGCCGGCACCTGGAAAGATCTCACCGACTCGGTGAACTCCATGGCCGGAAACCTTACCGGCCAGGTCCGAAACATCGCCGAAGTCACAACCGCCGTGGCCCGCGGCGACTTTCGCGCAAAATCACGGTGGACGTGAAAGGCGAAATTCTCGAACTCAAAAACACCATCAACACGATGGTGGACCAGCTCAACGCCTTCGCCGGAGAAGTGACGCGCGTGGCCCGCGAAGTCGGCACCGACGGCAAACTCGGCGGACAGGCGCAAGTGCCCGGTGTCGCCGGCACCTGGAAAGATCTCACCGACAACGTGAACTTCATGGCCAGCAACCTCACCGGCCAGGTCCGTAACATTGCCGAAGTCGCAACGGCCATCGCCAACGGCGATCTCTCGAAGAAAATCACGGTCGACGTGCGCGGCGAAATCCTGCAGCTCAAAGAAACGCTGAACACCATGGTCGAGCAGTTCCGATCGTTTGCCGCTGAAGTGACGCGCGTGGCCCGCGAAGTCGGCAGCGAAGGCCGGCTCGGCGGGCAGGCGAACGTCTCCGGCGTGGCCGGCACGTGGAAGGATCTAACCGACTCCGTGAACGCCATGGCCGGCAACCTTACCGGCCAGGTGCGGAACATCGCCGAAGTAACCACCGCCGTGGCTCGCGGCGACTTGTCGCGCAAAATCACGGTGGACGTGAAAGGCGAAATTCTCGAACTCAAAAACACCATCAACACCATGGTCGATCAGCTCAACGCCTTCGCAGCCGAAGTCACTCGCGTGGCCCGCGAAGTGGGTACGGAAGGCAAACTGGGCGGCCAGGCGCAGGTCCCGGGCGTTGCCGGAACCTGGAAGGATCTCACCGACAACGTGAACGTGATGGCCGCCAACCTCACCGAACAAGTCCGCGGCATCGTGAAGGTGGTCACCGCCGTCGCCAATGGCGAGCTGACCCAAAAGCTAACGGTCAATGCGAAGGGCGAAGTCGCCGCCCTGGCGGAAACCATCAACAACATGACGGACACGCTGGCGACTTTTGCCGACCAGGTGACGACCGTCGCCCGCGAAGTCGGCGTGGAAGGCCGGCTCGGCGGCCAGGCCAATGTTCCCGGTGCCGCCGGAACCTGGAAAGATCTCACCGGAAACGTCAACCTGCTCGCCGACAACTTGACCAACCAGGTGCGCGCCATCGCCGAAGTTGCGACCGCCGTCACCAAAGGCGACCTGACGCGATCCATTCAAGTGGAAGCCAGCGGCGAAGTGGCCGACCTGAAAGACAACCTCAATACCATGATCGACAACCTCCGCCTTACGACCGATCGCAACACCGAGCAGGACTGGCTCAAGACCAACCTGGCTCGCTTTACCGGCATGTTGCAGGGCCAGCGCGATCTGGCAACCGTGGGACGCATGTTGCTCTCGGAACTGGCGCCGCTGGTCAGCGCGCAACAAGGCGTGATCTACCAGATGGGAGGCGAGGAATCGTCGGAGATGGTCCTGCTCTCGGCTTTCGCTGGCGACGGTGAGGATGGGCACCTGCGGCGGATGAAGCTGGGCGAAGGATTGGTCGGACAGTGCGCCTCGGAGAAACGGCGCATGCTGATCTCCGATTTGCCGCCCAACACCATCGCCATTCGCTCCGGCTTGTTCGAAGCAGTTCCGCGAAACGTTATCGTTCTTCCGGTGCTGTTCGAAGACCGCGTCAAAGCCGTCATCGAACTGGCTTCGCTGAGCAGCTTTCACAACCTCGCAGCTGGCATTTCTGGAGCAGCTGACCGCCAGCATCGGCATCGTGCTGAACAGTATTGAAGCCACCATGCAGACGGAAGGCTTGCTGAAACAGTCGCAGCAGTTGGCCACCGAACTTCAAGTGCAGCAAAAAGAATTGCAGCAGACCAACGAGCAGCTGGCGCAAAAAGCGCAGCAGCTCGCCGAACAGAACGTCGAAGTCGAACGCAAGAACCAGGAAATCGAGCAGGCTCGCCGGGCGCTCTGGAAGAAAAAGCCAAAGAACTGGCGCTCACTTCGAAATACAAATCGGAATTCCTGGCCAACATGTCGCACGAGTTGCGCACCCCACTCAACAGCATTCTGGTGCTCGGCCAGCAACTCAGCGACAATCCCGGACGGCAACCTGACCCCCAAGCAGGTCGAGTTCTGCGCGCACCATTCACGGCGCCGGCACCGACTTGCTCAACCTGATCACCGACATTCTCGATTTGTCGAAAATCGAATCGGGCACGGTTTCGGTGGAAGCGGAAGAAGTCTTCTTCGCCAGCTTGCTGGATGCGGTTGGCCGTCCATTCCGCCACGAGGCGGAAAATCGCCACCTTGGCTTCGAAGTCCAAAGCGATCCGCATCTCAGCCGGAGCGTGGTCACCGACTCGAAGCGCTTGCAGCAAGTATTAAAGAATCTGCTTTCCAACGCCTTCAAGTTCACCGAAGTCGGAGGCGTCCGCTTGTCGGTTTCATCGGCGAAGAGCGGCTGGAGCGAAGATCATCCGATCTTGGCAAAGGCCGCGTCGGTTGTGGCGTTTGAGGTGTCCGATACGGGCATCGGCATCCCGCTCGAGAAGCAGCGAATCATCTTTGAGGCCTTCCAGCAGGCAGATGCCGGCACCAGCCGCAAATACGGCGGAACCGGCCTGGGGCTGGCAATCAGCCGCGAACTGGCCAGCCTGCTCGGTGGAGAAATCCAGTTGCGCAGCGCCCCCGGACGAGGCAGCACATTCACTCTCTATTTGCCGCAAACCTACGTGGGGCCGTCCATATCCAGCGCGGCCGCGATCGAAAGAAAGTTCGTCTCGTCGGCTTCGCCGGTTCAGCTGTCGGTGGTGGAACATCCGATTGAAAAGATTCCCGATGATCGGGAAAATCTGCAACCGGATGATGCCATCTTGCTGATCGTTGAAGACGACCCTCATTATGCGCGGGTCTTGTGCGATCTCTCGCGCGATAAGGGCTTTAAGGTTCTGGTGGCAAGTCGAGGCGCGGAAGCGCTTGCAGTTGGCGCAGGAATACCATCCTACCGCCGTGTCCCTCGATGTTTTCCTCCCCGACATGCTCGGTTGGACGGTGCTGAACCATTTGAAGCAGGACCCAGCCACACGGCACATTCCGGTTCAGATGTTGACCCTTGATGAAGACCGCCACCACGGCTTGGCGCGTGGGGCGTTTGCCTTTGTCACCAAGCCCACTACGCCGGAGGGGTTGGAGGACGCCTTGGACCGAATCAAGGAATACTCCACTCCGCGCACGGAAGCGATTGCTGGTGGTCGAAGACAACCCGGCCGAGCAGCTTAGCATCAGGGAGTTGCTGGGCTATGACGACATCGATGTCACTGTCGTTTCCACCGGCGAGGAGGCCGTTCAAACCGTCAGCAACGAGATCTTTCGATTGCGTCGTGCTTGATCTGCGCTTGCCCGACATATCCGGCTTCGAGGTGCTGGAACGCTTCCGAGACACGCCCGCGGTCGGCGACCTGCCGGTAGTTGTCTTCACCGGCAAGGAGCTTTCTCCGGAGGAGGATGCCCGGTTGCACTCGCTGGCGCGCAGCGTGGTGGTGAAGGGAGTGGAGTCGCCCGAACGGCTGCTGGACGAAACCGCCCTGTTCTTGCATCGCGTGGTCTCCGATCTGCCGTCGGAGAAGCAGAGAATGCTCGACCGCCTGCACCGCTCCGACGATGCTCTGGTGGGGAAGAAAGTGCTGGTGGTAGACGATGATGTGCGTAACATCTTCGCTCTCAGCAGCGTGATCGAACGCCGGGGCATGACCGTGATCACGGCGGGCACCGGCCGGGAAGCCATCGCCAAACTGGAATCCACTCCCGACGTAGCCATCGTGCTCATGGACATCATGATGCCGGAGATGGATGGGTACGAGACCATGCAGGTGATTCGGCAGAATGCATCGTTCCGGCGCCTTCCCATCATTGCTTTGACCGCAAAAGCCATGAAAGGGGATCGAGAGAAGTGTCTGGAGGCGGGCGCCTCGGAGTATCTGGCCAAACCCGTCAACACCGAGCAACTGCTCTCATCGTTGCGCATGTGGCTGCACAGATAGCAGCCGCCCGGCGGGAGCTTGGCGCTGCGAAGACGGGAGCGGGGTAAGGCGGAGAGAATCAATGGTGGCACACGAAAAAGTCAACATTCTGATGGTGGATGATCAGCCGGGCAAGTTGCTCAGCTACGAGGTGATGCTGGGCGCGCTGGGCGAGAACCTGATCAAGGCCACTTCCGCGAAGCAGGCGCTTGAAATTCTGCTCAAGACCGATGTGGCGGTAGTCCTCATGGACGTAAGCATGCCGGAGCTGGACGGCTTCCAATTGGCCGCGATGATCCGGCAGCACCCGCGATTTCAGAGGACGGCGATCATTTTTATCTCCGCTGTACACCTGACCGATCTCGATCAGCTCAAGGGTTACGAACATGGCGCGGTGGATTATATTTCGGTGCCGGTGGTTCAGGAACTGCTGCGCGCGAAGGTTCGGGTCTTCGCCGATCTGCACCGCAAGACGCGGGAGCTTGAAGCTTTGAATCGCGAACTGGAGCAGCGCGTCTCTGAGCGGACGGAAGAGTTGTCAGGCAAGGCGGAGTTGCTGCTGCAGCTTAACACCGAGCTGGTAAGAAAAAACCAGGAGCTCGACGCCATTATCCACACGGCTCCGGATATTATCTTCAGCCGTCAAGCCGATGGTTCCAGAGATTACATCAGCGACCGTTTTTATGACTACACCGGCGCTGTCCCAGGTTCAGCCAATGGCTTCGGATGGCTCGATTACGTGCACGCTGAGGATAAGGATCAAGCGATGACGCACTGGATGCGCTGCGTCGAAGCCGGGACGAATTACGAAGCCGAGTATCGCATGCGGGCGGAGGACGGCTCCTACCGATGGTTCCGCGCTCGCGCCGTTCCGATTCATGGGGAAGAAGGGAAAATCATGAAATGGTACGGCACTTGCTCCGACATTCATGACAGCAAAGTGCTGGAGCAATCGATTCGAGACAATGCGGCCGAACTGGAAAGGATGGTCGATAGCAGGACGGACGAATTGCGGCGTCTTTCCATCCGTCTGATGACCATGCAGGATCAGGAGCGCCGCCGGATTGCCCGCGATCTGCACGACGGGCTGGGTCAGGAACTTGCTGTAGCCAAGATGGTCCTGGACAAAATAGCATTGCAAAAACCCGCCAACCCTTCGTCCGAAGGTTGGTCTCAGGCCAGCAGCATTGTTGAGCACGCAATTCAGCAAGTCCGCACTATGTCCCACCTTTTGCATCCGCCGTTGCTCGATGAAGTTGGTTTGCTTTCGGCTTTGGCCTGGTTTCTTGAGGGCCTCGGAAAACGCAGCGGTATAGAAACGGTGCTCGAAGTTCAGCCCAAAACCTTTCCACGACTCTCAACCGATGTCGAAACCGCAATCTTTCGCATCGTGCAAGAAGCGCTGACCAATGTCTTTCGTCATTCAGGAGCGCAAAAGGTCTGGATCAACCTCGCTCAAAAAGATGGGGTGATCGTGGTGGCAGTGCGAGACGATGGCAAGGGCATTGGTGAGAACGTTGTAGAAATGCGGCCTGAGAGCGTTGGCGTTGGCATTGGCGGGATGAAGCAGCGTGCGAAAGAATTCGGTGGAGAATTGCGCTTAATCAACGCCCAGCCGGGAACCCTGGTCGAACTCACGATGCCTTGCAGTGCCTGGTTGCGGGAGCCGAACGCTGTCTTACAGCCCTAGGGCCGGGACGCCTGCCACATCCGCCCGTATCTCTAGCTTTGTTGCTCCGCTATCTTTTTAATCCACTCAATCCACATGAAATTTTAACCGCACAATTTTCAACCCTACCGTATCGGCTGATTTTTTATAGGGACTTTCCCCGATTGGTTTTGGCCTCCATAACGTTGAAGGTATTCACCGGAGCGTTTTTTCGGGATCGCATCGCCGGCAGATCAGTGGTTTCGCCTGCTGGGATTGCTCCACAGACTTTGGATTTGTGTTTGGAGAATTTCGATGGCGAAAAATAGATCAGTTTTTGGAATTTATTCGAGCCGAAGCGCAGCGGAAACCGCTATTGACGCCTTCAAAAATGCGGGATTCTCGAATGCCGATATTTCCGTTCTGTTGCCTGACAACGCCGGCTCGAAGCGGCTGGTTACCGAAAACGGCACTAAAGCTCCACAAGGCGCGGCCGTCGGCGCCGGTTCCGGAGCCGCGCTTGGAGGCGCGCTCGGCTGGCTGGTGGGAGTTGGTGCGCTTGCCATTCCAGGAATTGGTCCCGTGGTCGCGGCCGGACCCCTGGTCGCAGCGCTCGCTGGCATCGGAATTGGCGGGGCCTTGGGTGGCTTTGCCGGTTCCCTGGTTGGATTGGGGATGTCTGAAACTGAAGCCAAGCGATACGAAGGACGACTGCTGAAGGGCGGTATCCTGATGGCAATTCATTGCGAAGCAAACGAAGACATCAACCGCGCCAAACAAATTATGGAATCCACGCACGCTGAAGAGATCGCCGCCTCCAGCGAAAGCTCATCGGATCGAAGCGCCGCTGCTTAATCGGCGAACATCGCGAGGACACAGAGCAGGCGGGCGCTGACAGGAAGTTCTCCATGGTGTTCCCCCGTACCTAGACAGGTAATACAACGAAGCCCGTAGAACCTTGTGGCGCGCCACCTTCACATTACAGCGTGAACAGGATGGTTCGCTGCCGCACTCACATTTAGCGTTATTTACGCAAGAAAATTTTAACGGTTGCTCGCTTCGAGCACAGAAGAGGTCTGTTTATGACAAGAATGAGTGCCACACTACCGAGATGTCTCCTTGTGCTCGGGACCAGTTTGCTGCTTCTCGTGGGGATGGGATGGTCCCAGGACGATAAGGAAGAATCGAGCATTCAAAAACGCATCGTTGCCTCCGCCAACGTTCTTGACGAGATTATGGGAACGCCGGACAAAGCGATTCCCGACAAAGTAATGCACGATGCGAAATGCATCGCGGTTATTCCTTCGATGGTGAAGATTGCGGTTGGATTTGGCGGGAATCACGGAAAGGGCGTAGCCGTCTGCCGACTCGAAAACGGCGCGTGGAGCGCTCCTGCGCCGATCACGATTACAGGTGGGAGCTGGGGTTTACAGCTAGGGGGCCAAGCCATCGACCTAGTGTTGGTTGTGATGAACCAGCAGGGTATGGACCATCTTCTCTCAAGCAAGTTCAAAATCGGGGCCGAGGCTTCGGCCGCAGCTGGACCAGTGGGACGTGATGCTGGGGCTGATACAGATTGGAAGATGAAAGCGGAAATGTTGACCTACTCTCGAGCTCGGGGACTTTTCGCGGGCGTTGACCTGTCAGGCTCGTCGGTGACACAAGACAAAGATGAAACACATCTGCTTTACGGGAAGTTCGTGCCCTTTCAGGCGATCTTGACCGGCAAAGTTCATCCGCCGGCTGGGAGCGGACGTTTCGAGGCGGCCGTAAGAAAGTATGCCAATCAGTCCGGCGACCACGCGAAGGTAGAAAGACCGTAAATTTAAGGCTGATCAGGACATTTAAGGCTGATCAGGACAAAGCGGTTGAAAATCACGCGAGCGGCGAACTTAGAAACGCCTCCGGATTTAGTTCCTGGGGGCGTTTTACTTTTCATACTGTCGAAACTGTAGGCATCTGCCACCACGATGTAGTCACTTTACAGCTTGAACCGGATGGAACAAGGGAAAGCTAAAAATTACAGTCACGGTGAAAGAAATTTTAACGGTTGCTCGCTTGAGCACGGAAAAAGGCCGGTTATGAGGAGAATCAGTTCGACGTTGCCGAGATGTCTGCTTGCTCTCGGCGCTTGTTTTCTAATGCTCGTCAGCTTGGCATGGTCTGCCGACAAAGATCAGTCGGACGTCCAAAAACGCATTGATGCTTCCGCCAAAGTGCTGACTGAAGTGATGTCGACTCCGGACAAAGCGATTCCGGACAAAGTTATGAAAGATGCGAAGTGCATTGCAGTAATTCCTTCGATGGTAAAAATCGCATTGGGCTTCGGCGGTAGCCACGGAAAGGGTGTTGCTACATGCCGCACCGATAGCGGCACTTGGAGCGCTCCCGCTCCCATCACCATTACGGGCGGAAGCTGGGGTTTGCAGCTCGGCGGCCAGGCAGTCGATCTGGTCATGATTGTGACCAACGATCACGGTATGCAGCATTTGCTCGCGAGCAAGTTCAAGATCGGCGCAGACGCATCAGCGGCTGCCGGTCCGGTCGGTCGTGACGCAGGCGCAGACACTGACTGGAAAATGAAGGCCGAGGTTCTGACCTACTCACGGGCACGAGGCGTCTTCGCGGGAATCGACCTTAATGGTTCATCCATCACGCAGGACAAGGACGAGACTCGGATTCTCTATGGGAAATTTGTTCCTTTCGGCGAAATTTTGAGCGGGAAGGTTCATCCCGAAGAAGGTGGCGCAGATGCGTTTGTTTCGACCGTAACCAAATACGCAGGGGATGCGCCGGTTCGTGGCGCGGTGAGAACGACGCCTGCCAGTGAGTCTGCCAGTCGTTGAGATGTGGCAATTTTCTTGGGGCCCGGTTGGTTCAGCATCCCGGGCCTCTTTTTAATAACGGAGTGCAACCCAATCGGAGGAATCCAATGTCGACGATTTTGCTAATTATCTTGGTGCTGTTGTTGGTT
This sequence comes from uncultured Acidobacteriota bacterium, assembly GCA_963756015.1. Classification (GTDB taxonomy): domain Bacteria; phylum Acidobacteriota; class Terriglobia; order Terriglobales; family Acidobacteriaceae; genus Sulfotelmatobacter. The sequence goes on along the minus strand of CAVWMB010000006.1, from coordinate 1,503,654 downwards.
GGAGCACTCCCGGCGTGGCCGTACAGCCGCGGATGGGGATACTACCCCAGTGGCGGCCTCGGCCTCGTGGTCGTGGTGTTGCTGGTCCTTCTACTCGCTGGGCGCTTGTGAAGCGCAGACACGAGAGTCAATGAGTTTGCAATTTCAAGCCGTCGAAGTTGATCCCAAAAAGGCGGGGTCGGGGACGACCCCGCCTTTTTCAACTCTGGCGTGCATATCTGAAGCGGACATTCGGCTCGTTCCGAAGCAAAATTGTATTTCATCTTGTTGGGTTGCTTCGGCGAGAGGGTTGAAAACTACAAACCGCTTCTTGCTTCCATGCATCTAAGGGAGCAAGAATTTTTGCGAGATCAGGGAGCGTCAATGCCGAACCAAGATAATTCTCGCCACGCTGCGCTGCTTCAATTTTCGTCGCCCGCAATGCTGGATCGTGTTTACGCAGGACGTGCCTCAACCGCTCGACCGCCAGAGGTGAATGCCAGGTTGCGACAACAACGAGTGGTGGCCCCCGACGCAATCTGGGGACAGTACAACAACTACCGGTCAAATGGGCTGGTTGGGTCCGCGATTATACACGTCGTGATGTTGGCTTTGATTCTGGGGGGCGCGTTATTTGGTCATAAAGTGGTGCAGAGGGTCGAGCAGCACGAGACCGTGACGTTAATCGCTCCTTCGCCGGATTCCTACGCCCTGCCGGTGGCAAAGAAGGTGATCAGCGGTGGCGGCGGCGGTGGCGATCATGACCGATACAGGCGCCGAAAGGCAGATTGCCGAAGCTTGCGCTGCAGCAAATCACTCCTCCGCAGATCATCATGCGCAATGAACATCCCAAGCTTGCAGTTGAGCCGACGGTGGTGGTTCCACCGCAAGTTCGGATGGCACAGAACCATATGCTGAGCCTGGGCAATCCAACCAGCGCGCCTCTTCCTTCGGCTCCGCCTTCGAATGGAACCGGTTCGGGCGGAGGTATTGGTGCCGGGTCCGGTGGCGGCGTGGGCGTCGGTCACGGGCCGGGAGTGGGCGCGGGCAGCGGCGGCGGCATGGGTGGTGGAGTATATAAGGTTGGCGGAGGAATCTCTGCTCCGCAAGCAATCTCGACCCCTGACCCCGAATACACCGAAGAAGCTCGCAATGCCAAAACGCAGGGAACCTGCATCCTGTGGCTGATCGTTGATGATCACGGAAATCCCCGCGACATTCGTGTGGTGCGCGGGTTGGGATTCGGACTCGATGCGAAAGCGATTGAAGCGGTCAAACAATGGCGTTTCCAGCCCGCAGAGAAAGATGGTCATCCAGTGAATGTGCAGATTAGTGTCGAGGTTGGATTCAAGCTCTACTAATGCTGATCTCACTCGAGCGTTAGAAACTTGTGGTGTTGTTGTCCGGGAGCGTCGAATTTGCAGTGCAGGCTCTTCGGAGCTCACTGCGGATCGAGGCTCCCGCAACACTTTGCGTAGGAAAAAGTTTCGCTTCTGCCGGAATCTCCTCAGAGACAGTAAAACCATAGGTTCTCAGCATTTACCTTCACGCCGCCGGTACAGCAAGTCTTGCATTCAATTACAGGAGCATCCTGATGGGACGGGTGCGGCGTTGCCGCTAGTCTCGTTTTGTTGGAAGTTGATGCTCCCGCAGTCATGGAGAGCAGACAAGCACCCTAGGTTTGAACGAAGGAGAGACTACAGTGGCGACTTGCGTGATTTCCGCGACAGCGAATGTGATTCCGGTGCGAGAAGAAACCAACCGAGACGAATCTGAACGCAGCCTGATTCAACGCGCCCAGAATGGCGACGAGCAGGCCTTTGCTACGCTATTCCAACTTCACAAGAAGCGCGTCTACTCCGTCTGCCTGCTCATGACCAAGGACATTGCCGAAGCGGAAGATCTTACGCAGGAAGCGTTCTTGCAGGTGTTCCGCAGCGTAGGGTCGTTCCGAGGCGATTCGGCGTTCTCGACCTGGCTGTACCGGGTCGCGGTGAACACGGTGCTGATGAAGTTGCGCCGCCGCAAGGCTCCTCCGCTGGTTTCTTTGGATGAGCCTGTATCGGCAGAGTCGCCTTCTCTGCGGCGTGATATTGGCAACCCTGATCCCCGGCTTTCGGGCGCGATCGATCGCATCGCGTTGCGCCGCGCCATGCAGGAACTGCCCGAGGGATGCCGCAAGATTTTTGCTCTCCACGAGGTGGAGGGATACCAGCATCACGAAATCGCCCAAATGCTGGATTGCTCCGTGGGCAATTCGAAATCGCAACTGCACAAAGCGAAGATGAAGATGCGCGATCTCCTCTTTCCGAAGCGGAGAGTCCTGCGACGTTCGCCTGCCAGCCACGCAGTGGAGTCATTGTCATAAGCTCCAGGGGTGTTCAGGGTGGTTTACGCGACCGCGTACGCGAGGTCAGTTGCGGTTCTAGTGACTGAGAGAGGACGAAACCTGTGGGGTTAGGGGCGATTGTATTGATCGGAGCGGAGAGTCAGCCTCTCTCCTCGGCGGTCGTGCGCCGAAACGGCGTCTCATTTTCCCAAAGGCTGGAATATTTAAATATTTTGGGTCGTTCCACCCTCGAAAGAATGGTGGAGCGCTTCGTACGTGCCGAGGTTGAAGTGGTTTCGGTGCTGGTGCAGGACGATGAACCGCACTGCGTAATTCCACCGCTGACGGCTTTCGAAAACGCAAAAGTTCAAGTTGTGAATAATGCCTGCTCGACGATCTACGAAAAGCTGCAGGAATACTGGCGCAATGGTATCGAACATTCTTTCGTAATCTGTGGAAGTGTGTACGCCGAGACCGATTTGCTCGATCTTTTCTATTTCCACCGCGAAGGCCGGCAGGCAACTACCCGCGCCATTGACCGGCAAGGCGCCTTGAATCTGTGGGTGATGGACACTAGAAAAACGCAGCAATCGGAAGTCAAAGATATATTCGCGCCACCTGGGACGACCGCGGCGTCTTATTTCATTCGCGAATATGTCAACCGCCTCGCGCATCCCTGGGATTTGCGTCAATTTGCTTCCGACGTGCTTCGTGGCCGCTGCGCCATTCGCCCTCAGGGCCGGGAGATCAAGCGCGGTATCTGGATCGACGACGGCGCCGAAATTCATCGCCGGGCGCGCGTTGTGGCACCCGCATACATCGGTCGCGCATCTAAAGTGATGGAAGACACTTTGATTACGCGTTTCAGCAACGTCGAGAAAGATTGCTGTATCGATTACGGCACGGTAGTCGAAGACAGTTCGATCCTGCAAAACACTCATGTCGGCATTTGTTTGGACGTGTGCCACGCGGTCGCAACGGGAAGTAAGTTGATCAGTCTGCCGCGCGACGTGGTGTTTGACATTTCTGATCCGGCGGTCATGCGGTCCAATGGCTCGCTTCCGAAAGAAGTGAAAATCCGAAAGTCAGCTAGAGCCGGCTTGTTGTTCGGCCGTCGCAAGAAGGAACGCGAGACATTAACGAGCTACAACCAGCAACCACTTCAGCGCCGGAGCCGTGCGGGTTAGCGCCAAATCCTATACAGGGGTGAGTCAGATGTTTACCAAAGGTCCAGTAATCGTGATGGAAGCACCGGAAAACTTGAACCATTCAGAAGGGCGAGCGTTCCTGGCCGACTTGCAGCCGCTGCTCCAAGTCGATCGTCCGCGTATTGTTCTGGATTGTTCGCAGGTCCAACACATGGATAGCGCCGGGATCGAGATGCTGCTGAACTGCATGGGCGAGGCCATGAAGCGCGACGGGGATATCAAACTCGCGCAACTCTCGCCCGCTTCTGCGGCCATACTGGAACTTATGCGAGTCGATCGTCTTTTCGAAGTATTCGAGACGACCGAGGAAGCTACTCGAAGTTTTCAGGCGGTTACATTGCCCGATGTTCAGCAGAGCCTGCCCTGGTATTCCGGGGGGTACGGTCTCGCCGATCTGAAGTCTGCAAGCTAACTCTTCTGAACAGCGAGGCAGCAATGCGCAAATGGAAAAAACTGCTGGCACATGTGGCTTGGAGCGGAGTATTTGTCTCCGGCTGCCTGGGGCCGGTATTGCCAATGGCGGCGCAGCAGGCCGATCCGGAAACGCGTGCGCAATCCACAGCGAAAAGCGGCGACCAATCGAAGTTGAATGAATTGCCCGACAGTCCGGGCGCGACCCTTGCCCAGTCCCAAGCGACGGCGACTCCCCAATCACAATCTCAATCGACGACCCCGGCTACAGCTCCTGCTCAGAGACCGGTGGGCACAGCGGCAGCCGAGGCGCCCAGCACGAGTGGCGTAGCTGCCTCGGAGCCGGCCGGAGTGGCGATAGCGCCGGCCAAGCAGCGCCGAGTTCGAACCATCATTATTAGAACCGGCGCCATCATCGCGGCTGGCGTCGCCATTGGCACCGTCGTCGCGCTGACTGCGGGCACATCCAGCAGGCCGCCGGGAGCGCACTAGGTTTTTCAGCAGGGGATATGACGACTGGAGATATGACGACAATAAACCCCAAGCAAGCCGAGGTCGCGCAGGCAAAGGTCGAACCTTGCCACAAGGAGCCGGCGCAGAATGAACCTACGCACAATGAACCCATGCACAATGAACCCATGCACGACGAACCCATGCACAACGAACCGGCCAAGGTGGAAGCGGCGAAGATCGTAAGTTTCTCTGGTATTGATGGTGCGGGCAAGACCACCCAGATTCAAGCCCTCACAGAGTGGCTCTGCGCGGCTGGTCTGCGCGTGGAGCTGGTTACTTTCTGGGACAACATCGTGGTACAGCCGCGCTTTCGGGAGGGTTTGAGCCAGAAGGCGTTTAAAGGCGACCAAGGGATTGGCTCTCCAGAGAAGCCTTTGAATCGCCGTGATAAAAACGTCACGACATGGCCAGTTATTACAATGCGCTTCCTGCTCTATTTTCTAGATGCCATGAATGTCTGGCGCAAAGTACGGCTGGCGAGAAAAGGCTCCGCCGACGTGGTGATTTTTGATCGCTACATCTACGATGAGCTGGCTAATCTTCCCCTGAGCTGGTGGCTGACGCGGGCCTATGTTCGACTTGTGCTGGCGCTTCTTCCCGTGCCTGATGTCGCGTATGTAATCGATGCCGATCCCGTCGCAGCGCGTGCACGAAAGCCGGAATATCCGCTGGAGTTTCTTCGCAGCAATCGTGACGCCTACATCGCAATGAGTCGTCTCGCGGGAAGTATTACCGTGATCGATCCTCTTCCCGTCGCAGCGACTGAGTTTATGGTCAGGGAGGCATTCTTGCGGAAACTGTCGGGCCCCCGGCAGTCGTTCGCCGGCCTGCCGGTTGTGCAATAAGATGCAGCGGTTCATTCTTGAGGCCATGCGTTAGGCGGGTTGTCCGCTCGCGCGCGTCCGGCCGGTAATCTCTTGTCCCGTCAGCCAACATCTTCCGTGACATCTACATCGAATACCCGGGGCAGAACTGCAGGGCGGAGACATAATGAAAATTTGTCTGGTAACAACTTTCCCACCCAGCCAGGGCGGATTGAGCGAGTATGGCCTTCACATCGCCCAGGAGTTGCGCCGCAATCCATTTCTCAGCCTCACCATTCTCGCCGATCAAATCTCCCCGTCGGAACCCGAACTGGAAGACTTCAATGTGCTGCGCTGCTGGTCATTCGATGATCCTTTGAGCGCGCTTCGCCTTCTGAACGTGTTGCGAAAACTGAAGCCTGATGTGGTGTGGTTCAATTTGCTTTTCAGCACATTCGGGCGCAATCCCATGAATGCGTTTCTGGGACTGCTCACTCCTTTGCTGGCCCGTCTGAGTGGTTGCTATACCCACGTCACGCTGCACCACCTGATGGATACGGTGGACTTGAAGGATGCCGGCGTGCGCCATGCGCGCGTCTACCGTGTGGCCGGAGCAGCGGCGACCAGAATACTGCTCTTGTCGAACTCGGTCTCGGTTCTGATGCCGGGATATCGCAAGATCCTTCATGAAAAATACGGACGAGAAAATGTTCACCTACGGTCGCACGGCATTTTAACCACACGACCGGAGTATCCGGATTTTTCCCGGCGCGGAAATCCCGAACATCGCATCCTGGCATTTGGCAAGTGGGGGACCTACAAACGGCTGGAGCTTATGATCGAGGCGTTTGAAATCGTCTCGCAAGCTCTCCCGAAAGCCAAATTGATCGTCGGCGGTGGCGATCACCCTCAGGCCGCAGGCTATGTGGAATCGATGATGGAAAAATGCGCAGGCAATCCGAAAATTGAGTTCACCGGCTACGTGCCCGAGGATCGGTTACCGAATCTTTTTCAAAGCGCAACGGTCGCAGTCATGCCCTATTCTTCCTCCACGGGGTGCAGCGGAGTGGCGCACCTGGCGTGTGCCTATGGGGTGCCCATCCTATGCGCGGATCTCCCGGATTTTCGCCAGATGGCGGATGGGGAAGAGATCGCGATTGAGTTCTATCAAACTGGAAACGCCCAGGACTTGGCCGATTCCTTGATTCGCTTCCTGTCAAATCCGGCCAAGCAGGAAGAAATGGCCGCGCAGAATTATTTTACGGCTCTACGCATGACCATGCCCACTATTGTGCTCAAGTATCTGCGCCACTTTGAACTCGACCAGAGAGCGGAAGCCCTGCGGCAAATCACCAGATTTCGAAGGCTGCCCAGTTGGCTGCCCTCGAAAGCGCTGATGCTGAGGTTAATGACACGCAATTCCTCGGGATGGATTTACCGCTCTGCGGTTCGGCGCCCTGGCATCAACCAAGCGGCCATCCAATCCTTATTGCACGATCACGTTGATGGTAGTGGAAAGCTGGCTGGAGGCCGAGTTTCCGTTAACGGTGATGGGGTAGCTGAGCGGCATGGCGGATCCGGTGCTCGTGGCGGTGACGGTTTTTGGTCCGGTGCTAACTCCACAGGAGGTGCTGATCATTCCGAGGCCGACGATGGCGATCAGGCAGAGCGCCTGGACGTTGCGCCGCTTGGGTCGGTTGCCGATGAAAGCGAAACCTACTATCCCGAACGACAGCAGCCAGCCGGCGTAGATTGGGATCGGGCTTCGGTTCTGGGCGGAATTCATCCGCCGAACGGCAACGGGAGAAATGGTAAGGGTTGAGGTCGCGGTCCCGGACCCAGGGGTCAGAGTCGCGGGCGAGAACGAGCAGTGCAAGCTGCTGGGCAGGTTGGCGCAGGAGAGCGAGATCGGGTTGCTGGAAGACCCGGACTGCATTTTGGCAGACACGGTAACGCTTCCTGATTTTCCGCTGGGAAGAGTCAGGGCTGTTGGTGACGCGCTGAAGGATACGCTCGGTCCAGGGGCTGGCGGAGGTACGGTCGTCGCGCAGCTGGGGCTATAGCTGAACCCCCCACTCATCTGGTTGGCCAACGTTGGTTTACCCACCGCCTGCACAAAGAGCTGGTAGTCTCCTTGCGGCATCGGGAAGCTGCATAAATTCAGAGAATGAACTCCCGCCGCCATGTCCGTCAGCGACATCAGGTTCTGTCCGTCAGTGCTGACATACACCGAGTAATGATCAATTGTGGCTTCATCGCCGCTGATCGCCCACTTCAAGGCGTTTCCACTCAGTGAAGGGGAAATCGCGAAACAATTGTCGATGCCGGACTCGATCTCCGTGGCCTCTTCATAATCATTCCAGGTCACGAGTTGCAGTTCGGGCAACTGTTTCCCCGAGTTGTAAAGGCTGTTGACTTCGGCGAAAGTGTTCAGCCAGGTCTGGCCACATTGTTGCGGCATGATGCGGTCAGAACCCCAGGACGCCTTAGTATCGTTGAATCCCTTATAGACGGCGCCCACAGTGTGCTCGCTAGAGAACGACATTCCCGTGTCGTAGAAACTCGAGAGATAGTGCATCCCGTAGTCGGTGGTTGTTGGCATCACCCAGGCGTAGCTTCCATCACTGAGGCTATGGCTGAAGCCGTTGTTGTTCTGGAACAGAAACATCGGGTGCGTACTCAAAGCGACCGATGCCGCGTTGAAATCCACGGAAGGATAGGAAAGGTCGACGTTGAAGTCGGTGACCACCGGATGGCCTTGAATGGTCAGGTACGCCGGAGAAGGGAAGTAGGTACGCTCAATGTATTGCAGTTCGCTGACAAATGCCTGCTGCGGCGAACATGCCGAGCACGAGTACCATTGAATCGCGCCTTTGTCGACCATGATGGCAAAGCTGAAGCCAGGATGGCTTTCGGCTGCTGCCATAATCAGCTGCGCAGCTTTGTCCATCGCGTTGTTGGGGCCGTACCAGTCGAGGATGACACCGTCGATGCCACGGCTGACCATGTCGTCAATCTGACGATTGACTTGCGCCGGATCGCTCGAACTGTAGCCAATATTCATGTGGCTCGACTCTCCGAACCACAGCACCATGTGGGCATAAATCTTTGTCGTTGCGCCAGAGTAAAGGAGCGAATGCACATCCACCTTGCTGATGTTTGCCGCGCCTCGGTTGCCGTTCGATTGGCTCGTGAAGCTATTGGCTGCACTTGTGTTATTGGAGGTTTGAGCGGCGAGAGTGGTGGTGGGCACCACGTAAGCGGAACTCGCCGCACACAGGGTTGAAAAAGTCAGGATCGAAACAGCAAGGGGCAGAACTGCAACACCAAAATACCTTCGAAGCATTTGTCCTCAGGGGCGGAGTAAACCGAGGATCTTGCACACTTTGGCCACAAAGAGGAAGGCGCGCCCGCCTGTAGATTTCCTCTCTGCTGACCTGGTCTTTCTGGGAACTGGACTTTCTGGGACTTGATCTTTCTGGGAACGGGATGAGCTTACGTCGAAAAGCTATTCGGGCGAAAGATAACGATTGGCTAAGAACCTAAGTGCTACAACTGGGGTGCGGGAATCAATTGCGTACTGCCTCTGCTGATTCAGGATCCTTCATCTCACCCAATGTTCGTGCTTCTCTATCTAAGTGTCTCCCGCCAAAAACCATTGGTTTCATCTCTTTCCATGAATAAAAGTGCGCGCCTGCGTGCTAGCGTCAGCCAACACCTAGGGGTCAAAAACTCATCTTAAGAAGGCCCTTCAGTGCCATTCATAAGCGGAGGAAATCCAAGGATGAGTTCAAAGCCGCGCGGCAAGCTTGCGGCCGTATGCCTTCTGGTCTCATCAATTTCGCTGTGCGGTTGTCGCGGCCTGGTAGGTCGAACTGCCGACAATTCTTCGTCCGTCAATCATGTCATTTTGATGTTGCAGGAGAATCGCAGCTTTGACTCCTACTTCGGAATGCTCAACCCTTACCGGCAGGCCAATCAATGGAATGTCGGTGACGACGGCGTCACTTACACCGTGGACGGAATCGATGACAAGCTTTCGAAGTTCGTGAATTCCGACGACCAGGGCCAGTCGTTTGGATTGTTCAAATTCAAAAGCACTTGCGTCGACGATATGAGTTCCGCATGGCTGGAAAGCTATGGCGATGTAAATCGCTATGACTTCGCCGTCAGTCGTCCCATCTTGATGGATGGCTTCGTGCATACCGCCGAGGGTTTCGCCATGGCCGGGTCGGGCGACGGCACCTTCACCGATCTGGTGGGCAGGCGGGCTATGGGCTATTACGACCAGGACATCCTTAACTACTACTACTTCATGGCTTCGCAGTTCGCCGTTTCAGACCGCTGGTTCTCCCCGGTTTCGAGCAAGAGCACTCCTAACCGTATCGCGACGATGACTGGGGGAACGACGCAGGGCCTGGTGCGAGATCCTTTTGTGGACGACGAGTTCACGACATCGTTGAACATCGAAACCATCTTTCAGGAACTCGACCAGCACAATGTCTCGTGGAAAATTTACTATTCAATTACCGCGGGCGGCTGTACCGATCAGGATGGAGACTGCGGACCGGGCAAACAGGCTAATGATTTCCCAGTGACCACATTTTCCGATTTTTCTTATTCCGGACGGTACCTGTACCAAAATCCGCTGCACAGCGCATGCGCAGCTCCCACCGTTGGCTCAAAACAAGCGGTCGACGATGCCAGCGATGCATTTTGCATTGACCCGACTCACATCGCTCCCATCAGCCAATATCTCACTGACGTTCAGAACAACACGCTGCCGAGCTTCGCGTTTATTGAGACGGCGTATGGCAGCAGTGACGAACATCCCGGATCAGGCCAGTCCATTCTTGAAGGTCAGCAGCAGGTCGCGACTCTCATCAACGCGCTGATGCAAAGCGCCTCCTGGTCGAGCTCTGTATTTTTTCTGAGCTACGACGAGCCTGGCGGCCCGTTCGATCATGTCCCGCCCGTGCCCGGACATTCAAACGACAACACCGACAGCTCGCTGGGGACGATTCCCGATATCAGCACCATTGCGGTGAACGCCGACAGCTATGAACCGTGTCTTGCGCCCGGCGGCACGCCGACTCTGCATTGCGATCTTCAGTCCGTCGACCCTGGCGCCAATCCTGGGGATGCGCCCGCGCAACAAGGTTTTGCCGCGCAACTTGGATTCCGGCTGCCGAACTTGGTGATCTCTCCGTTTTCGCGCCGGCACTACGTTTCCCACATCCCGATGGACCATACCGCAATCATGAAGTTCGTGGAGAACCGCTTTATCGGTTCGAGCGCGCACCTGACCAACCGCGACGCCGCGCAGCCCGACCTGCTGGACTTTTTCGATTTCGGCAATGTCCCATGGGCAACTCCTCCAACCCCGCCCGTTCCCAACCCAGGTCCGGGTTCCTGCACCCCTCAAGACATGTGAGTGGAGTGGGAGACTCCTACTCCTGGCGCAGGGCTTTCAGTGGATCGATTTTGGCCGCTTTGCGCGCGGGCACGTAACAGGCGAGCAATGCGAGCACGGCCAGCAATAACGGTGCTCCGACGAGCAATCGCGGGTCGTCCATGCCGACTTTAAGCACCTCGACAAAAATGTTGCTCAGGGTGGAAAGGATTTTAGCCAGTGCGAACGCGCCCAGAAACCCGAGCACCGTGCCGGCGGCGACCAGCGCGCTGCCTTCGCGAAGCACCAGCACCAATACCTGCCCTTTACGTGCGCCCAGCGCCATGCGAATTCCGATCTCCCGGCGCCTTTGCGCAACCCCGTAGGCTGTGACCCCGGCGAGGCCGATCGCAGCCAAGACCAGACCGAAAACTCCCATTCCACCATAGGTGCTGACCGAGAAACGTTGGGCAGCCCGGCTCAGCTCCAGGTAGTTGTTGAGAGTACGCACGTTAAATATGTTCAAGTTGGGATCAATAAAAGCGATCTCGCGCCGAACGCCACTCAACGCATCGCTTCCCGCATCCGACCGCGAACTATCCAATCGCACCAGAATAGTGATGCCATCGGCAGGCGGCCGCGCAAAATTGCGCCCGGTCAGTGGTAAATAAATGAGGGATTGTCTCATCTCCATCCCATTCTTCAAATCGCCGACCACGCCAACCACTTCATACGACTGCTGGCCGTCCCAAATCCGCTTCCCGATCGAATTTCCACTTCCGAAAAATCCATGTGCAGCAGTCTCATTCAGCACGACAGGCAGAGCTTTCGGTCGGTTCTGGCCAGGTCGATCGAATTCTCGTTGATCGAGTTCAACGAACTCACGGCCGGCCAGCACCGGCTCGCTCAGAGTTGCGAAATAACCCGCGCCCACGGTTTCCTTGATTACCGACTGCTGCACGCGCGAGGCACCCGGCGATTCTTCCGCGGTCATCTGGATCGCCGCGTCTTCATCATCCTCGATCGAAAAAGGCGGCTGCGCCGCCATGGCGACGCCGCGCACGGCTCCGGCGGTTTCCGTTTTCAGTCGCTCGGGAAGCTTCTCGAATAAAGCTGTCGCCTTCTCCGGTGTGTAACCGTCCCGCACCGGATCGATAGACAGAAGATACATCGTGTGGGGATCGAATTGAGTGTGGACGCCGCTTACCTCGCCAAGTCCCATCACCAGAAAGCCGGTGATCAGCAATAGCATGAGCGACCCTGCAACCTGGGCCACCATCAGCAGGTTGCGCACGCCCAAGCGCCGATGACCCGGCAATTGCAGGGCTGAGCCGCCTTTGAGCCCGGCGGTTACTTCGACTTTGGTGGCTCGCAAGGCGGGCACCAGGCTGAAGCCGATGCCGCATACCATCACCAGAAACCAGACGAAAACCACGGCGTGCCAGTCCGGAGCGAAGTTGTCGACGGGCAACGCAGTGGGCGGCGTGAAGTGGGTGCTAAGCACCGCGAGGCCGTAGGCAAGTGCGAATCCTGCGATGCCGCCGAGCAATGACAGCAGAAGGCCTTCGCTCAGCATCTGCCGCACAACCCTGAATCGGCTGGCCCCCACTGCCAGGCGAATCGCCAACTCCTTTTGGCGATTGGCGCCGCGCGCCAGCAGCATGTTCGCCAGATTCACGCACGCAATCGTCATGATCAACGTCATGAGCGCGGCAAAGAATCCGACCACCACCAGCTTTGCCTTCCGGGGAAGCGGCACCCTGGTGCCGGCGGCAAGCAAGCTCAGGCTTCTGCTGTTGTCTTGATCGCTGCGCTCCTGGGTTAATGAGTTGGCAGCCAATGGCTCTTCGCCGTCGAGCCGGCGTGTGATCGTATTGAGAGCGGCCTCCGCGGATTCGAGAGTGACACCCGGAGCCAGGCACATAACGGCCAGAAACTCCCTGGCGTTGTGTTGATGCAGCACGTCATTCGCGAGCTCCGGAGCGAGCGCGGCCGGGGCCGTGATCGGAACGAACAGTTCCACCGGATTTATGGAGGCTGCGCCACTAAAATCTTTCGGGGTAATTCCTACGATGGTCGCGGGCTGCCCATTCAGGCGAAGCATTTTCCCCACTGCGTCAGGCGAGGAATTAAGCCGATTGCGCCAGAAACGGTCGGTGATTACGACCACGGGCGCGTCGCCGGGCTTGTCCAGTTCCGCACTCAAAACTCTTCCGCGTTGCGGCGGGAGCCCCAGCACGGAAAAATAATCGGCAGATACCAGTTGCCCGAAGACGCGCTCCGGCTTTCCATTGGCATCGCCCTGGAAGCCGATATTGAACGGGACATCGTTCTGAAATGCGGCGACCCCGCTAAACAGGCTCTTTTGATCCCGATATTGCTCGATGTAGTAATAGGAGACCGGCTTGTCAGCCATGACCAGACGCTTGGCATTCGCGGATGCCGAGAGATCCCGCGATATCAACTGCCACTTCGAGCTGTACAGCATAGTCGTCAGCCCGATCCCAAGTCCCATCGAAATGATGCCGACCATTGCGAATCCGGGCGAGTGCATCAGCGCCCGCCATCCATAGCGCATATCGCGCCGCATTTCGCTGAGGTACTCGAGCGGCAAGCGAACGGCGATATCCGCGATGGGGCGGATCAGCCCCATGATGCCGTGTTTTTTGGCAATCTCGCCCACCACGTCTTCTCCGAGCTGCGTCACCTCGGCGCCGTAAGCCAACTTGAATTCGTGCGGAAAAGCTCGTGCCAGCCGGCGGTAGATACGCCACGCCAAATGCCGGGAGTGGTCCTTCATGGTGTCGCCATGATTTGCTTCACTCGAATGATGCGGACCAATTCCTGCAGACGGTCACACTCCGCGTCGAGCACGCGCCGGCCTAAAGGTGTCAGCCGGTAGTAGCGACGACGCGCGTCGTCCAGTTCGGGTGCAGGCCGTTCATCGGATTCCTCGATCAGTTCTGCGTCGATGAGCCGCTTGATCGATCCATACAGGGTCGCGGGCCACAATCGCAGTTTTCCATGGGTGCGCTGCAGAACTTCCTGCATGATTCCATAGCCATGCTGCTCACCCCCGGCAAGCGACAGCATGATGTGGAACCAGTGAATCTTGAGTGGAATGAACCTCTGAGAATCAGCGTTCATAACTGTCAGACGGCATATATATATCGACTGATATAGATTGTCAACATTGGGAATAAGCTGCGTTACAAAGCCAGCACAGTCAATGGCTTAGAGTGTGTTCCGGGACGCTTTGAGGCGTTCGTTCCGGCTAAGTCGGCGGTCTGCGTGCTGGCTGCTCTTACTGCTGGTTCTGGGAGCTCACCATCACGCTGCGGGCCGTATAGCGGGTTCCGTCATAGCGAGTGAGCACGGTGACATCGGCAGCCTGCCGTAAGGTTTCATCTGCTGCCACCACCGCCGGATCAAAATAAATTTCGTAGGTCTTGTTGTCGGTCGAGGAAGTTAAAACCAGGAGACCGAGGCGGAGATCGAGCCCAGTGACTCGGCCGGTAAACGTGAAACTCGCTCCCGGAACCGCAAGCACGGAAATCTCGCGTGCCACGTCGCGGCCATCCTGCTGAGATCCGAACTTGATCGCGACCAGCGTCCCAGAGACCAGCTCTGCAGCTGAGGCGGAGTGGCCATCCTGAACAATCTGCGTCTGCGGAGTAATCCGTATCTTCAACGGCCGTGGAGAAAGCGGATCGCGCAGCGCCAACTCGCCCTTGTCGGCATGGTAGCTTGTAACAATCCCCTGGCTTTCGCCGGCCGAAGCCACAGTTTTCAATCGAATGGTTTTTGCAAATACATCGCTGCCATCGAGTATGGTGTCGACGTAGACGCGATCGCCCTGGCGCAGGTCTGATGTCAAACCCGGCTCACGCCCCTGATAGATGTGGGTGCGGGTGTCAAAGAAGATTTTCATCTTGCCGCCGCCGAAAACCTGGACTGTGATCTCATCTCGTACCCGGTCCAGTTTTTGGATCGTTCCGCCAACCAGAGTGGCCTTTGCCGGAGGTAGCGGCGGTAGATCGGGAAGAAGGCTGGCGGGATCAATCACGACTTCCGAATCATCTCCCAATGGCTGGATGGTGACACTTCGCGTTGGCGTCAAATTCTCAGCTGGCGACGCTGACACGACGTTTTGCGCAGGCGTCGCTTGCCCTTCAGCCAAAGTTCCAAGGGCAACGGCCAGGACCATCCCTGAAATCACACTCAATACGAACCGACCCATGGTGCTCCCCATCTTTTACACTTTTCGACGCCGTAGTTCGATGCGGATAAGGCACATTAGGGTAGTCAGCTACTTGAGAAAAAGAGTGAATTTCACGACAAACAATCATGGCCTCTCGGCATCTTAAGTACGCTTAGCTGTCGCGAACGGGGGGATTTTGCCAAATGGCCTGGAAACGTTGGATAGTGGTTAGCGTGTTTGTCGTCACTCTGGGGTGGGGGCCGGGAGCTCGCGCAGGTGAGTTTAAGATTACTTTGCCGAAGCGGAGCCGTCTGACTCCCGTGCAACGACTGAACCAGGAGGGAGTGCAGGCAGTCCGCAAGCATCGCTATGAGAAGGCGGAGAGCCTTTTCTACAAAGCTTATCTTCTGGATCCCAACGATCCTTTCACATTAAATAATTTGGGATACGTCTCGGAGCTGCAAGGGCAGGTGGACCGGGCGCTGCGCTTCTACGACCTGGCTGGCCAGCAAGCCACAGAAGCCGTTATTGCCCATGCCAGTTCGCCGCGAGTGGAAGGGCGCTCAATAAAAGAAGCTCTGGCAATCCCCGATTTGCCGCTGCAAATCAATCACGACAACGTTGAAGCTGTTCGTATGCTGTCACAGGGGCGCGCTCCCGAAGCCGATCTTTTTCTGCGGCAGGTTCTGCAGAAAGATCCCAATAACATATTCACCCTGAATAATCTTGGCGTAGCCAAGGAAATGGAGGGTGAATCCGAAAGCGCGCTAAAGTATTACGATCAAGCGGCCGCAGTTGCATCGAATGCCACCGCCGTGGTCACTTTGAACCGCTCGTGGAGGGGGAAACCCGTCAGCGAGATGGCTGCCGATAACGCGAAAGTTTTGCGCAAGCGCGTCGGAACTGAGAGCGCCAATCTTCGGTTGGCTGAATTGAATGTGCGCGGCGTCTCCGCCGTCAATCGGAATGATTTTCGCGATGCCGATCAGGACTTTCGAGCTGCATTCGCCCTTGATCCCAGCAATGCATTCGCCATCAATAACATTGGCTATTTGTCGGAAATCGAAGGCGACCGCGAGACCGCCCAGTTTTATTACGACAAAGCTCAGACCGTGCCCGGGGCCAACGCGAAGGTTGGGTTAGCCACGCGTCGCTCCGCCGAAGGTTCCAAGTTAACCCAGGTTGCTTCCGAAAACGATTCCAAGGTAGAAGACAAGGTCGCGCAGGAGCAGCAGGTCCGCCGCGCACAGCACGAGCCGATCCTGTTGCGCCGTCGCGATAATTCCGTGGTTCAAGAACCCGCCACGCCGCCGCCAGCAATTTCGCCGCAGTGAATCAATCACGGTAAACCGAATAGAAGAGATTCGAACGTCCGAAAGCGTTCGATTCGAATCCGTCGCTGATTAATCAAGAGGGCTGGGCTCTTGATATCGGTCGATGTCAGATTCCGGATCGTAGGAAAAGTAGCGTATCAGGTTCTTGAAATACCGCAGCAGCGTGTTCACGTTGGTGGCGTACCAGCAGCATCGCGTCATGTGAGGCGAGAAGCCGCATATGAACCGGAAGTTATCGAGCACCGGCGCGGTCGGACCCAGCATCGACGCTGCCATGCGATGATTGCCATCCAGAATCGTCAACGGTCCCGTCTCGTTCACTCCAATTAAAAGGACCGCAGGATTGATCAGATTGTCCTGCACCGAGGAACTGAGAATCCGTAGCTTGCCGAAGAAATCGTCATGCGACGATGCTTCCAGTTGGACCCGGATCCGCTCGACCACATCGGTCAAATAAAAGCTTCCCTGGGCCACTCGGCGCCACTGCGCTCTGGGGAAGAATCGGATCCGATCCAGATCCTCGGTCCTCAACTGGACTTCGACCCACGTCGTATCCGCAGGCAACTCACGCCACATCGGACCTCGGCGCAAAAATAATAAGGCTTGCCGCACCGCATTCTCCCGCGAGCTCTTCAGATCAGGATTTCTTACCAGTTGATCGAACTGGTGACGGTACTCGTCGAACTCAGGATGATGAAATTCGCTGCGCAAAAACTCCGCCATCACTTCTTCTTCCGCCAGCCTGCGTCCGACGCGAAGACTGCTATAGGTGAGAAGAGCTTTCGGTGTGAAATGGGCCCTGAGCAATGGCACGATCAGCACAAACAGCAAAACCAACATCAGAACCAGTTGCACCAGAATCACCTGGCGAAGGGTGTGATGAAGCATGTAAATGCCGACAGCCAGAGCCCCGCTAAAAGCCAATTGAACCCAGCTGGTGTTCGCAATTTTGCGCGACATTTCGTAGGTGATGATTACGGAACTCAGCGAATAGACGCCGGTCATGATGGCATAGAGGATCAGCAGCGGTGCCAACGCTCCGTAGCGGCCGAGTTCAAAATGGGAGCCGAACAGCGTCTTCCACAAAAAGCTCGGAACCATCCAAAGTCCGAAGATCAATCCGGAGAGAATCAGAAAGACCAGCAGCAACGAAGTAAACAAAACCGGACTTCCTTCATGCTCATCGCTGCCAGCCCCGGCGGAGACCGGAAACATGGTATTTACCACTGACCACGCGCACATGTTCACCAGTCGTCCTACCAGCGCAACCGCCGCATAAAATCCGGCTTCCGCGGGAGGAAAAAAATGTTTTACCAGGACAATATCGAAGTTGTTAATGATGGTCTGGCCGGAAAAGAAAACAATGGCCTGCAAACCCTCGCGGAACGAAATCGCGATTTTCCGAAAGCCCAGGCTCAAGCCGGGGCTCGGCAGCGCGACGAAGTAGGCAACCACGACCGCCAAAACGCTGGCCAGAACCGCACCCTTAACTCCCATTCCCAGTTCGATCAGTGCAAATGCACCGCCCAATCGCACCAGGCCTTCCAGCATGAAGTTGACGGCGAGGGGGCCGAAGGCATGAATTCCTTGTATGTATCCGCGGCGCACTCCCAGCGGAATATAAAAAGCCGTGCCCAGCGCCAACAGAGAGATCAATACTGGATCGGGCAGGTTCAAATATCCCGAGATCGCACGTCTCAACAAGAACACCAAAAGACCGATCGCGATGCCTGCCATCCACGAGCGCTGGTGCAGGGTGGCGAATACGCTGGCCTGCGCCTTTGCGGACGCGCTTTTCGCTACATATTTTGCGCACACCACCTGAAATGACAAAGTGATGCCCGAGACCAGCATCAGGAGTGTGTAAACCGCGGTTGCGTGGGCAAATCCGCTGGGGCCCAGCAGCCGCGCCGTAACCACGTTGTAAACCAGGTTTGTGATTCCCACCAATCCAGAACCGGCAAGCAGGGTGAGGCTGCCGCCGAGGAGTTTGGATCGAACGGTTTTCACCGGAACGGGTGCGACTCCGGAACCCTCTGCAGCTCCGGCTTCCACTTCGATTTTTGTCATCTCCGCCATGGATCAGTGAGAGGGTTTGAAGATCATGCTCTAAAACAGAGTGAAGTGAATAACCGGAAGTACAACCGTCCTCGAAGATCCGGCAAAGTCATAAAACGTCTGCTGCTGAAGTCCGAAGGACATCCGGAATGGATAGGCCACCGGAGATCCATTCGTGCCGTCTTTCAAAGTTCCGCGCACCGGACGCGTGTAGGAGACGACGAACTCACTCTGGGCATTGTCGTACTCGTGATAACCCTCTCCTCGCGAGAGCAGGAAGTTGCCTTGAAAGTTCCAACGCGGGCTGGCTCGGAATTCAAACCTGGCTCCCGGAAGAAAGGCCTGGGCGGTGGCGTATTGCGTGGTCTGCACCCGCCAGGAGCGCAAATCTTCGGCCAAGACGGCGGCGGTGAAACGGCTGCCGAACTTGTGCTGCAATCCCACGTAGCTCGAAGTGTTGAAATATTCCTGCACCAGCGGATTGAACAGCAGATCGCGAACCGAATATCCCGTCAGCAAAGCGGTTTGCCCCCAGGGATGACCCACCGTGAACTCGACATCGGCCGAGGCGTCTCGCGAATTCAGGTTTTGATCGGTAAAGGGCCCAGCTTCGCGGATCGCGTAGCTGTTGATCGAAACCCAGTTGAAAAACGAATTCGTGGAAACGTAGAGAAACTGCCGAAAGAGATTCTGGCTCATGAACACCGGCGAGATCGAATCCCGGCGAATGGTGTACTGGAGCCCGCCGTCGAAAGAGATACTGTTTGAGCCGAAATGAAGAACCGGGTTGATGCCGCCGTTGAAAAATGTGTCATACGTATTGCGGTCTTGAATCACATTGACGCTGGGAAAAAGGAATCGCCCGGCCGTCAGACTTTCGCCGACAAAGCCGGTAATCGCCGGCAGATCGCCGATATGAATGCGATAGTGGGATTCTGCCAGGCTTTGATAGGAATGCCTCGGTGGCGGCAGCAACAGCGGATTGGTGACATGGAGTATTTTGGCATCGAGGGTGTAAACATTCAGGTCTTCGAGCGCCGGGGCAAAAGAGGCGTCGGGCAACAAACTTACATTCTGGGTAAGCTGGCGGCCTTCCTCCATCGCCAGTTCATCGGTTGCGGTTAGAGTGGTGCGCTCCTCTTCCTGGCTGGCAACACTATTCGCCTGGGCGAAAGAGGAAAGGGCCTGCACGGTATCCTGGCGTTGCCGGTATACATTCGCCGCCGTCATCATGTAGTCGTAGTCATCGCGATAGTCATCCATTGGGCCCAGGCTTGCGAGCGCCGTTTGCGCCCGTTGGGTTTGACCCTCGGCCAGATAGGTATTGGCCAATCCGATGCTCACATTGCGAGGATTCGCGCCTGCCAGTCGCGCTTTATCGAAATAAGTTTCGGCAAGATCAAAGTCGTGCATCGCCAGAAAGATGCTGGCCGCCTCCTGGATGTCATCTGCATGAACCGGCGATGAATCCATACGAGCCTCGGCGAAACCCAGCGCAACCTGGCGGCGGGCGTCGTCGTAATGGCCTTGCCGTAGAAAGACCTGGGCGACGGCTAACCGTACCCCGATCCGGTCTCCGCTCGGAATATCCAGCGCATGGGCGAATCTCTGCATGGCTGCATCTCGATCCCCCAGGATTAGAAGGGCCTCGCCCGTGCCCATCAAAATTTCGACCTGATTGCTGCCGTATTGCTCAGCCAGTTGAATATCGCGCAGCGTTTGCTCTCGCTCTCTCTCCGTGGCGTGCACCTGGGCTCTCAACGCGTAAATCGCCGCGTCGGTGGGAGACAGTCTTACGGCGGCGTCGAGGGCCGCAATCGATTGCTGATAACGTCGCAGCCGATAAAGCGTGTCGGCGTAGGCTAACTCTGTCGGAAGATCGTTTGGATTCTCCTGCAGAGCCAGCCGGTACTCGGGTTCGGCGCGCGCGTAGTCTTGTTCCTGCCGGTAAGCCTCGGCCCGCGCCAACCGCCAGGCGTGAGATTTGCCCGACAGTTTCTGCGTCGCCTCCAACTGGATCAGCGCGGGCCGGGGGCGATGCAATTGCAAATCGGCATAGGCCAACCCCAGATGCGCCTCTCCGTAGTCCGATTGCAGCTTGATCGCAATCTCAAAATCCTTTACCGATTTCCCCGCCTCACCCAGATCGTTCAAGACAAATCCCCGATTTACATATCCCAGGGACATCTTTGGATCGTTCGCCAGGGCGCGAGTGTAGTCCGCAACCGCTTCCCGCAATTGACCGTCATGCGCGTGCACGTTGCCCGCAACCAGCGGCAGGTCTTTATCGTCCGGCAGAATTGGCTCGTATTTGGTTACCAGCGCCAGCGCGTCTTCGTACCGGCCCAGATAATAGAGATCGTAGGCGAGATAAACCGCGCCTTCGCGATCTTTGGGAAGCTTCGCCAGGACTGCGTAACCGAGCTTTGCAGCTTCTGCATAGTCGCCTTTCAAAGTCAGATACCGCTCCCGTTCGCGGCTCACCTGCGGGCTGTCGTTCATTCTGCCGGTAGCCCGATCCAACCACTGTTTGGCTAAGTCCTCATTGTGGGCTTCGAGAGCGGCGTTCGCGCCCCCGGCCACGATTAGAGGATTGCCTCGCATCCGCTCATAGGCGCTCTCGTAGTTTTTCTGCGCAGCTGGAAAGGTTCTTTCGGCCGTATACAAATCGCCAAGCGCCAGATAAGGAGTGAAATCCTTGGGATGCGCCTTTACCGCGCGGGTGAAGTAGGTCTCGGCGAGTTTGGTATCGCCCGCGTCGCGGGCGAGGTAACCCAGCGATGAAAGCGCGGTGCGATTGCTCGGATCTAACTCCAGGGCTTTGGTAAAGGTCGCCTGCGCGGCATCTTTTTGTCCCAGCTTCCACTGCAGGCTGCCGTAGTTCAACAGAGAGTTCACATTTGAAGGCGCCAGCGAGAGCGCTTCCTGCAAATCCTTGTTGGCCGCGTCCGTGTTTCCTGATCCCGCTTCGATCGCAGCTCGCAGTCTGAGCATCTCGGGGCGCGAAGAAGGTTGCACGGTTACGTTGGCGATTTCAGCTTGCGCCGCGTCGAGTTCCTTCCTGGCTCCGGCGTCATCATCCTGGCGCAAGTCGAGTTCGTACAGATTCAAACGCAATTCGATCGGGTAGAGCGGTCCCTCTGCAGCCGTTGGCGGCAGGTTGCTGATCGCAAGGTTGTATTCCTTGCTGGCGTCTTCAAAGCGATTATCTGCCTCAGCAATCGAGCCGAGAATCGCGTGCAAGCGGTAGCTGTTGCCGTCGATGTGCCTGGCCTCGTCAAGAAAAGGCTGGGCCGCGTCGCCCTGTCCCAGAGAAACCAACGCTTGGGCAGCGCTCAAATTCAGGCCGAGATTGCCCTTCGCGCTCTTTGCCAGGCGCGCATACAAGTCGGCGGCCTCTTGTTGTTTTCCGGCAAGCTGGTAGGTATAAGCGAGGTCAGCCTGCACGTCGACGCTCTTCTCGGGAATCGCCTGCAGTGCGGCAATCGCCAGATCGTACTGCCCTTGATCGCGATACTCGCCCGCGACCGCGCGCAAAACCTCAGGGTCTTTCGGCGCGCGATTTTTCGCCCGGTTCAGGTACTTGGTCGACTGGTCACGCTGCCCGAGATGTTCGTAGGCGTGCGCAATCAGCAGGTCGGTATGCGCCGTCGGCTGCAGCGCATCGGCCCGCTGCAGCAGTTCGAGAGACTTGGTTGCGTCGCTGTTGAGCAGCAGTTCACCGGCCAGTTGCAGGCTGTTCGCATCTTTGGGATTGGCGTCCACCACGCGCTGCAGCAGTTTTTCGGCTTCCGCATCACGACCCATCTTGGCGTAGGTTTGGGCCAGCCCCGCCATTCCGCGAACGGAGTTGGGCTGAAGCCTCAGGCCGCGATTGTAGGCATCGACGGAAGCGCCGTAGTGATCACCCAGCCGGTCGCAATACCCGAGCAAAAACCAGAGTTCAGGATTTTGAGGAGCAGACTTGGCAGCGCGCTCGGCGTAGGAGACCGCGGCCGCGTAGTCGTTTCTCTTCAGCGCATCTTGGGCGGCGCGCGCCTGGCGGGCGACATCAATGCTGGAACCCCATCCCAGGTCGGAGCTACCTTGGGTCTGCGAGGTATCGCCAGCTGAAGGGTTCGGTTTCTGGCCACTGGGCGGAGACGTGTCCCCTTTTCCATTGACATCGTACGTCTGCCCTAAAGCACAGCTGAAAAGAGCGAGTATGCAAAAGCTCGCGAGCGGAAGTCGGCTTTTCACGTAGTCACCACACTATCTTCAAGGCTTCAGGTAACCTCCCGCATTGCAAAATATTTCTGCGGTTTCCATCAGATGCCGCTCCTCCGGCGAAGGCTGCCTTCTGCCATCCGAAAGAATCAAATCGAAACCGGAAAAATGCAGTAAACCCCTTACATGGTTTCCGAATCGAAGTGGTGGCTGCGGACTCTTTTGGAGCGCCAAATTGTGAGCACTACCCAAAGCTACTCTCGTCCAATTCCTATTCTTGCAATCGTGCTCGTGGCGCTCGCGGTTCACGGCCCGTTGTTGCTGATGGAACTTCCAGCGCACTCTTTTGACGCGAATTTCCACATGTTTTTCGCCTCGCACTACGCGCACCACTGGTTCAATCCCTGGAATGAAAAATGGTTCGGGGGCTTCTCCCAGACCACCTATCCTCCACTCACGCACCAGTGGATCGCCCTGTTTTCCACCATCATCGGCCTGAAAATGGGCTACATGCTGGTGCAGTTGATCGCTATTCTTCTGTTGCCGGTCGGAATCTACCGCTTTGCCAGAATTTGGATCAACGATCGTGCCGCCAGCTATGCAGCGCTGGGCAGCGTCTTTCTGGGAGCTTTGACCTTCCTGGTGTATCAGGCGGGACAACTCGCCACCGTGGCTTCGGCGGCGCTTTATTTGAACGCGTTGCCCTACTTTTACGAATGGATGACTGAAAGCCGCGGCCGAGCCCTGGTCAAAGGCGTCGTCATCAGCCTAACGGCCGCCGCCGCCCACCACGTGACCCTGATTTTTGGCGTAGTCCTGTTTGCTGGTCCCGTGTTTTGGACCGCGTGCCTGGACGCGAAAGATGAACGAGTCTCGGGTTCGATCGCCGGTGTTTTGTCGCGGGCAGTGGTTTTCGGAGTCGCGGTAGTCGCCGGCGTGGCTGTCGTGTTGTTGCCGTACTGGCTGGCGATTATTCAACATCCCATTCACCAGATCCCGATTCCCCATGACAGCCGCGCCAATTTTCTGCTGAATTCGACCATTGCGATCAACTACTTCGTGATCCCCTACGGGGCGGTGATTTTGGCTTTACCGTTCATACTCATTCGGGGAGCTTCGTCGCGCCGGCTGGTGCCTTTGCTCTGTGGGTTCTGGCTCACTTTCATTTTCGGACTCGGGGGCACTACGCCTTTGCCGCGCTGGCTGTTAGGGCGCGCCTACGAGATTCTGACCTTCGAACGATTTACTTTCTGGGCGACACTGATGGCCATGCCGCTGGTCGGCTTGCTCGCCGGCGAACTTCTTGACCGGTTTCAGTCCAAGGGTGCGGTGGCGCTTTCGCTGGCCGCTGTCGGAACCGTCGGCGGCGCGCTCTGGTGGCTGAACGCGAATCCCTACCGCGCCGTGAACACTACCAATGTGAAGCCGGTCATCGCCTTCCTCAATCGCGACGGCCACGATGCGTACCGGTACATCACTCTGGGATTCGGAAGTCAATTGGGTGAGATCTCCACCTACACCAGCGCAGGCAGCGTGGACGGAGATTACAACTCCGCGCGCCTGCTGCCTGAGATGACTCACTACGGGTCTGCCCAGCTCACGAACGCCAAGTTTTACGGCTCGGCCGGAATGGCGTCCCTGCGCTCCATGCTCGAACACGCCAACCGCTATGGATTGAAATACATCTTCGTCCACGACCTGTTTTACGAGCCGCTGCTCACTTTTATCGGGTGGCGCAAGATCGAGACTTTCAATAACGGAGAGATCACCGCCTGGTCGAAGGAGGACGTTCCCCCCGCTCACAAGATTGAGTCGGACGCCATTCCTGCGCCCTGGCAAGGTTTGCTGTGGGGAACGCTGCCGATCGGGGTAAGTTTCCTGGCGATTTTCCTCGAATTGCTTTTGCCCGAGAGCCGGCGGGTGCCCGCGGGCATCGGGGTTTCGCTCCATGCTGAACACCCCGAGCAACACTACGTGACCTAAGGCTCAAGAAATGAAGATTGCTCTGCCCATAATTCTCGTTGCTGCAACCGTCGCTCTCATGGGCGTTGCGGTTTATGGCGCCGGAAGCGGTCCTTCAAGGATTGGCATCCAGACCGGATCGGCGATGTATGGCTTGACTCCGAAAGCCAGCACTCCCCAGCAGGCGCTTACCAACCTTCTGGTAGACGTGCAGCGGCGCAACTGGGACCTCGCGTTTTCCGGCCTGTCAAAAGCCAGCGCCAGCGCCACCGACAAACAAACATTTATCCAGAATTGGACCGGTTCAAACGGCAGTCTCCGCACCTTTTCGGCGCTCGAGGGTTTCGACTCGCGTCCACTCCACATCACTAATGATGACGCCCAGATGCGGGTGCGCCTGCACTACTCAACCCCGGTCGGCCCCCTCGAAGATGTTCGGGATTTTCATCTGATACGGGAAGGCGACGTATGGAAGACTGTCTGGCCGAAAATTGAGATGCCCTCGGTGCCGTCCGAGGTAATTCCGGTTACCTACTTGCGATGGGATCTGGTTACCGGTGGCGCGGATGATCAATGGGGATCGAAGAATGTCGACGCGCCGCATGTGCGAATCATCTCGATGAATGCCGTGGACTCCGCCGAAGGCGCGGTCGTGATGGGCGAGGTGGTGAACGAGGACACAATTCCTGCCTTCGTGAATGTAAACGCCACGCTGGTCGATGGATCGGGGACTATCATCGATGATGAGAACAGTTTCGACAAAATCGCCCACGTGCTTCTTCCGAAGCAGGTCACGCCCTACCGGGTCGATTTTCCCGGCTTTAATCTGAGCAAAGTGAAAAACGTTCGCATGGACGTCAAGGCGGCCCTGGTTCCTGCATCCGCCGACCCAGTCATCGGCGTGATGAATCAGAAATTGGATTCTGATGTTCAAGGCAAGACCGTTCTCCACGGGGAACTGCTGAATCAGAGCGGGCAGACAGTCAACATTTCGCACGTGATCGCCAGTTTTTACGACAACAATGGCAAAGTGGTATGGGTCTCGGACGGCTATGTTGACCGCGCCCTGCTAGCGCAATCGTCCGAGCCTTTTGCGGTCGAAATTCCCAAAAGCGTGGCCGCGAAGGTCCACAACTTTCACGTCGTGGTCAATCAGTACAGCTTAGGTAGGTCGTAAATGCGCCGACTTTTTCTAAGCTACACGGCGGCCGCGTGTCTGGTCGCATTATGCACTGCGCAAGAGATTCGCGTTCCTGCCTCGGTTACCGCCGGAGACGAAGCCAGCATTTCTACCACAGGAAGCGGCACGGCGACTTTTTACTTGATTGGTCCGGGAGTGTCGCGCAAGAACAATGTAAGCCTCGGAGAACAAATTCATCTCCAACCCCAGGATTTGCGCACCGCCGGCGAATACCTCGCTATCGTGTGTTCCGGCGAGTGCCACAGCGCCAACTTCTTCGTCAACCCTGCGAAGCCGCATAGCCTGACGTTCCTGGTGCATCCATCGCGCGTTCCCGTGGCGCAAGGCGATGCCATAAGCGGCGTCGCCTTTCCCTTTGATCAATTTCGCAATCTGGTGCTGGCGCCGGAGACGGTCAACATCCAACTGAAGACGGGAAGCGCCCCGCTGTTGACGCGCTCGCTGCGCACGAAAGATGGCGTAGCGTGGTTTCGCACCGCCTCCGGAAAATCGGCTGGCGCTCTGCAGGTGACTGCTTCGCTCGATGATCTCTCCACCGTGCGAGCAGTGCAGCAAGTGGCCTCTGATCCTTGCAATCTACGGATTACGGGCGAGCGAACCGCGACAGGAATTCTAGTACGAACCGAGCCGGTTCACGACTGCGCGGGAAACCCTGTGCCTGACGGCACCATCGTTACCTTCACTGCCACCGCGGGCGGAGAGAAAAGCACCGTCGACGCTCCCATCAAGCAAGATGTAGCGCGCGCAAAAATTATCGCAGCCGGCCCGGCCGTGGTCTCGGCCGCTTCGGGTGTAGTCATGGGGAACGAATTCCGCGTAGGAGCCCGCCCATGAATCGCCCCGAACGGATGCGTTGGCTCCATTCCGCGGAGCGAGTTGTGATCATGTTTACGTTACTGCTCGGCGCTGCGATCTATTCCTATGCAGCCGATCCCGCTGTGCAGGTGCAATTGGATGTAAAGAATGCATCGCCGCGAGCGGTCGAAAGCCTTACCGAACGCGGCATCCTTCGGGACTATCGCTTCGCCTGGACGAGCATGGCGCAGGCTCTCGAATTCAACACCCTGGATCCTTTGGAGGAACCTTTTACCGGAGAAGCCAAACAGTGGCTGCGCGCCACAGTTCTGAGCCAGCAGCGCTCCGGACTGAGCCAACGCTACACCGGTCAAAGCCACCGGCTCGAAGCCGTGTTCTACGCCCCGGAAGGCGATGTCATGGAATTGCATGATAGCGCCGAGTATCAATTGCAAATTTCGGACGGCGGAAAAGTCCTCCACGATGAGCACGTCGTGCTGCACTTCGTCGTGCTCATGACTCCAGGCGCCGATCACTGGGTGATTCGCCAAATGCAGGCGGTTCCGCAGTTTTGATCGCGTCCAATCCAGAGGCTAAACGCCGTATCCGGGGCCTATTCAACGGCCACCCGGCCATGTCGGCGCGCCCCCAGCGCCAACCGGCCGCTTCATCGCCGCATCTTAATCCCTACGCACGAAGGTTTGAGGAATGGAGCCGCCGCTTGTCGAAGGCGCTACTTAGTTTGTGCTTGCTGGGTTTTGTGATGGCCGGCGGCTGCACTACTCGGGCCGCGCATCATGCTCTGCTGCAAAACGGGCAGGCCCCGGCCTTGTCTCCCAAACTTCTCGCAGTCTACATGCCATGGTTTGGCGATCACACTCACATCGATGTGGGCTATTCCAGCGACGACCCGGCGATTCTTCGCAAACAGATTCAACAGGCGAAACACATGGGGATCTCAGCATTTGTCGTCGATTGGTACGGCGAGAGCCGCCCGTACTCCGATCACAACTTCGCTCTTCTGCAGACCGCCGCGAGCGAGAACCACTTCCAGGTTGCGCTGCTCTACAACGAGTCGGAGGATGAGGACGCGCAAGCCACCGATGCCGCCATCGCCGCTCTCGACAAGGCTTACACGAATTACTTCGGTCCCACCGCCAAATACCGGGACGCCTACCTCACCTACGACGGCCGTCCCATGATGTTCATATTTCCCAAGAGCGGCCACGTCGACTGGAATCAGGTTCGCAAGCACTGCAGCAACTGGGACCGGCCGCCGCTTTTGCTCTACAAAGATCAACCCCCAGCGCAGTTCGCCAACGACTTCGCAGGCTCCTACGCCTGGGTTCAGCCCGGACGCGCTGGATGGGCTCCGGATGGCAGTAACTGGGGCGAAGAATATCTCGATAATTTTTACAAGACCATGAGGAACAAGCATCCCGACAAAATCGTGATCGGAGGAGCGTGGCCGGGGTTCGACGATTCCGCCGCCAAGTGGGGCCTCAACCGCCATATGCAGAGCGCCTGCGGAAAGACGTTCGACAAAACTTTGAATTTCTATCAGCACTACTACGATAGCGCTAACCCGATTCCGTTTCTGCTGATCGAAACCTGGAATGACTACGAAGAGGGAACCGCCATCGAGCGCCGCACGGCCGCCGATTGTGGCTCGGGAGGCGGAAATCCCCAGCCGCCCGCCCCGCAATGAGTTCCGGGGTAGTGGTTTCTCATCAACAACCTGCGGACCAGTTTTGTCATCGAAGACAAGCCCGAATTGTTAATAGACTATGAATACACGAACCATCGAATTTGGCGCTGGCGTGAAAAACTCGACTAGCTGTCTCACCCTTCTTTCCCAGCTTCTGCAGGGAAGCGGCGGACGTGGTCAAGCGGTCGATCAAGCTTCTCCACCCGATTGGGCGCCTGAAATTAGCCGCACTGTCGCCGGCTATGGCCGTCAGGATTTTGGTGAACTGTGGAGCCTCGCAACCTCGCATCATGTGATCGTGCGCGCTTTTCCCGCTCTGCATGAGGTTATGGTGGCCGAAGGGAAAGAAGAAGCTCAGTGGTGCGAGAACGCAGTCGTGAAAGAGAACGCGCGCATCGAACACGCGCTGTCGTTTTTGGCTCCGATTTGCCAGGCCCTTGAAAAAGTCGGCGACGTGATTGTGATCAAGTCACTCGACCACTGGCCGGACCTCGGCAGCGATCTCGATCTTTACACCAATGCGGGTGGCGCCGACGTGGTTGGCGTTATGCGCAAGCACTTCAACGCGCGCCTCGAGGAACGGAGTTGGGGCGATCGTCTGGCCAATAAATGGAACTTCGTCGTCCCCGGCCTTCCCGAGCTCGTGGAAGTTCATGTTTCGCGCCTGGGACAGACCGGCGAGCAGGTGGCAATCACTGATTCCCTGGTCAGACGATCTGGCCACACGCAATTCGGTGCCTACTCCTTGCGCGTGCCTGCGCCGGAAGAGCGCCTGATTATCAGCACCCTGCAACGAATGTATCGTCACTTTTATCTCCGGCTATGCGACGTGGTCGACACCGCCAGGCTGATCGATTCGGGTGCGGTCGACTATGTCTATCTGAAGTCCCTGGCGCGCTCCGCCGGGCTTTGGGATGGGCTGGCGACCTACCTCGTCACCGTCTCGGGTTATGTCAAATCGTATTGCGGCAGTGATCTTCCATTGCCGCCTCTGGTAACCAGTGCAGCCCGCTTCGGCAATGAACTGGTCTATTTCCGGCGAAAATTTCTTCGCATCCCGATTTTCCCTCAGGCGGCGAAGCTTTATGCCTCGGAGTGGAAAAGACTGCTGCTCAACGGAGAGCTGCAAAACACGTTGCGCCTGAGTTTGCTTCCGGGCCTGGCTGCAGCGGCGGCTCTGGAATTCAAACTCACCGGAACCGACAAAGGAATTTGGTGAGCTGGATGTGGGATTGTAGGGGCTCCACAGTATTGCGAGAGCACGGGAGCGCCTCTATGGTGAATCAGGTACAAAACTGACTTGGTTCGGGAAGGGAAGCTTGCGTGGTCCGAATTCTGGTTGTGGATGACAATCCGGCGGTCCGGCACTATCTCCGAGCCTTGCTTGAACAGCAGAGTACGTGGCAGGTTTGCGACGAAGCTCGCACCGGCGGCGAAGCGTTGCAGAGGGTCAAGAAGAATCCGCCTGACATGATTCTGTTGGATTTCCAGATGCCTGACTTAAATGGGCTCGACGTCGCCCGGCAGATTTCCGAGCTCTTTCCCGAAATCCCCATCCTCATGGTGACGATTCATCTCTCCAAACAATTGGCCGAAGAGGCGCGCAGGGCAGGAGTTCGCGGCGCCTGTGCCAAGTCAGATGTCGGATCCATTGTCCAGGCTGTCGATGCCTTGCTGCATCAGGAAACTTATTTTCCGGCTGCAATGGAAAATTAGAGCCGTTCCCGTTAACGATCGTCTCATGAAAATACAGTGTTCTCTGTATACGAGACCCGATGCCACCATGCTAACCTCGGAGTTCATCGGGAAGTGATCGCCTTTCCGTGTCCGATGCAAGGAATCTCCCGCAACGGGGATGGCGCGTAGGTGAGATTGACCAAAAACGAATGAGGAGAGCCAGCCGTTGCAAGCGCTGCCTCGGAGAGCTAGTGAAAATATGGCGGTTCGGATCCTGCTGGTGGATGATCATCCCATCGTGAGGCAAGGGTTGCGGACTTTACTGGAAGGACGATCCGGATGGGAAGTTGTGGGTGAAGCTTCCGACGGGCTCGAGGCGCTGGAAAAGGTGGGCAGCCTGCAACCCGATGTTGTGGTGCTGGACGTCACCATGCCCCGCATGAACGGCCTGGAAGCCTGCCGCTTGATTCAGCAGAAAAAAGTTTCCGGCATCGAAGTCTTATTTGTCACGCAGCATGACTCTCCGCAAATGATGCGTGAGGCTCTGGATGCGGGTGCCAGAGGGTACGTTGTCAAGTCGAACGCGGCGCGTGATCTTCTGGAGGCGGTTGAGGCGGTGAGCCAGCATCGAGTATTTACGGCGCTCGCTCGAAGTCCGCAGGCTGCCTGTTAAAAACTTTAGAATAGAAATCGGGGTTCGTCGAACTCTCATTCGTCGAACTCTCATTTGTCGATCTCTCAAGGGTGTACGTGGAAGGAAGGATCTGCCATGAAACTACGTATCTTGTTGGCCGACGATCATGAAATTGTGCGTCGAGGTTTGTGTTCTCTTCTTCAGAAGCACGAGGGATGGGAGGTCTGCGGAGAAGCATCCGACGGCCGCGAAGCGGTCGAAATGGCCAAGCAACTGAAGCCCGACGTCGTGATCGTTGATATTGGCATGCCCTACCTCAACGGCCTGGATACCACGCGCCAATTATTGCAGCATGACCCGCACTTCAAGGTGATCGTTCTCACCATCACTGATTCCGATCAGGTCATCCGTGAAGCTCTCGACGCCGGGGCGCGCGGTTTTGTGCTGAAGTCCGACGCCGCCCGCGATCTGGTCTCCGCGGTTGAAGCCTTGCAGAGCAAGCGCATGTTCTTTACTCCGCGCGTGAATGACCTGGTGCTGGCTGGTTTTCTCGATAAAGGTCACGCCATCTCCCGCAACGAGCCGCCAAATTTACCCACCCTCACTGTCAGGGAGCGCGAAGTCACCCAATTGCTGGCGGAAGGCAAGAGCTCCAAGGAAGTAGCTTCGCTGCTGAACCTGAGCACCAAGACGGTGGAAACACATCGCAGCAATATCATGCGGAAGCTCAGCCTGCACTCCATCCGCGATCTGGTGGTCTACGCCATCAAGAACAACATCATCCAGATCCAGATGCCCCCGCAACTCCGTAACACAACCGAAACTACCGTAGTGTAAGAATTCAGATCGAAGCTCGATGCTCCGACCGCAAGCGAGTTGAACTGATCAAGATTAACTTAAGATAAGAATCAATAAGCCAGATCAATGGCTGGATTCGGGCGGATAATATCCGCTTCGGGTCCGGACCGTCAGCTTCCCGTATCCGGGCGCGCGCGCCTCGACGTGGACTTCCTGAAACTCCGGCTTCACATTCTGATTTTTTGGTTTATACGCAATCCGGTACTGGCTTCTGATGTCGTGCGCCACGCTGCGCGTAATGCTGTCCACCTGGTCCAACGAGTCGGGGAAATAAGCTACTCCTCCGGTCCCCGCGGCCAGATCCTGCAGCGCGTCGCGACCCGATCTCTGCATACCGCCGCCCAGCAAGCCGATCGCATATAGCGTTGGACCATTGGCCTGCTGCAACCGGCGCGAGGCCTCCTGCAACGTCTCCTGGCTCATATTGTCTTCCCCGTCGGTAATCACCAGTAGAACTTTCTTCTGAAGATTGCTGTCATCCTTCAGGTGAACCGCCGAGGCCACGATCGCGTCGTACAGCGCGGTGCTTCCCCGCGCCGAGTCCTGGTGCATGGCCGCTTGTAGCAGCTTCACATTGGAAGTGAAATCCTGATCGAGATAATAATTCTGGCTGAAATTGACTACGAAGATTTCATCTTGAGGATTGCTGGCGTGAACCAGATTGAGGACGGCCTGCGTTACTTTTTCCCGTTTGTCGCGCATGGAGCCGGAGTTATCCACCACAATACCCACCGCTACCGGAACGTCTTCGCGGCGAAATGAGGTGATCGGCTGCGGCGATCCATTCTCAAACACGCTGAAGTCGCTCTTATCCAGTCCTGGAACCAGGTGCCGCTGTTCGTCGTAAACCGTCGCGTGCAGCACGACCTCTTCCACCTGCTTCTTGAAGACGAACATTCCACCCTGTTCCCCCGAACTGGGTTCTTGCGACGTCGGACTCTCGTTCGGGGGAGTCTGGCCGGAAGCGGGAGGCTGCGACGCATTGCTTCCGTTTGGCGCTGCCGGCTGATTCGTGGGGCTCGTTGTGGCAGGAACGGTCGGCGTTCTGGGAGGGGCGGCCGGCAAGCTCTGGGCCGACAATCGGGGAATCGAAACAAAACCTATAAGCGCAACCGAGAGTAGAGAAACCACCCACCAGGGAGCGGCTGATGAACGCATACGAATATCCTCACGCCCTTAGATGCCATTTTGCGCTTCGGGGGAGACCGCCAATCTACGGTAACTCATGTACATATTTCTTCGCTGGCTGGCATCTTCAATGCCGAGCTGAAGTCGTTTGCAACCGGCACTCGCAAAAAGGGCAACTATCTCTAAGACAAGAATTTGCCGCCAAGCTGACGACCGCAACGGCTTTGCCTTCGTGTCGAGGAAATGACGGTGCTTCGAATCCTTATCGCGGACGACCACGAGATTGCGAGGCAGGGTATTCGCTCGCTTCTCGAAGATCACCCCGGTTGGGAGGTGTGTGCCGAGGCCAGGGACGGTCGCGAAGCGGTGGCTTACGCCGTCAACTTGAAGCCGGATGTTCTCCTTCTCGACATTGGAATGCCCAACCTGAATGGCCTGGATGCAACCCGCCAGATACTGGCGACCCTGCCAGATGCTCGCATTTTGATTTTGACAGTTCATGATTCCGAGCAGGTTGTGCGCGAGGTACTGGCCACAGGCGCCCGCGGTTTTTTGCTTAAGTCCGACGCTGGCCGCGATCTGCTAGCTGCCGTGGAGGCTTTACAAGACCGACGAACGTTTTTTACTCCCAGAGTCGCCCAGATGATGCTGGATGGCTATCTTAGGCCGCATGACCAAACCGATGCATCCGGCCAGTGCGTCCTTACGCCGCGCGAGCGCGAAGTGATCCAACTGGTCGCCGAGGGGAAGACGACCAAGGAAATTGCCTCTGCTCTCAGCCTGAGCGTGAAGACCGCGGAAACTCATCGCACGAACCTCATGCGAAAACTTGATCTGCATTCGGTCGCCGATCTCACCCTCTATGCCGTCCGTAATGGAATCGTTCAGATCTACTGAATCAACACAGCAATTGCCCTGTAGCCCGTAAAGCGCGACCACAACCTGAATAGGGACTTTACTGGATACCTGCCCCTTGCCGAGTCCGCCTACACTCCACAGCAGTTGTTTGGTCAACTCCGGAAGGGATGGTTCCCACGGAAAAGGACTTTCCGATGCTCTGGACTATAGCTGTTCTGCTTTTGATCCTTTGGTTGTTGGGTATGGTCAGCTCCTACACGCTGGGCGGATTCATTCACATTCTGCTGGTGTTGGCTGTGGTTGCTGTTCTAATTCGCCTGATCCAAGGCCGAAGCCCGGTGCTCTGAGCATAGCGATCGGCTACCGCAGCAAGGAGTAGTTGCTTAACCAAAAAACAAAACTAATTTAGAGGAGACTGTCATGAATAAAGACCAGGTGGAAGGCAAGCTGAAGGATG
The DNA here is from genome assembly GCA_963756015.1 of uncultured Acidobacteriota bacterium. GTDB lineage: Bacteria > Acidobacteriota > Terriglobia > Terriglobales > Acidobacteriaceae > Sulfotelmatobacter. The sequence continues at coordinate 1,469,942 of CAVWMB010000006.1, read as the reverse complement.
TGGGTGGTCGCGTCGAACGTCAGGTTGGAGAGTGGACCGGGGACAGCGAAAAGCAAGCTCATGGGGCCGTGAAACAAGCCGAAGGCAAGGTTCAGAATGCGTGGGGCGACGTAAAGGAAGCCGGCAAGAAGGCCGCCGACAAAGCTGCTGCCGAACAAGCTGCCGACAAGGCTGATAACGATCGCCCCGTTGTGGTTGAAGAGACAAAGGAAATCCACACCACGAAGCGCAAAGCAAGCTAGTTACTGCTTGCCTCTTTTTCGGTAGCCCGCTCCGAGGCCCCAATCTTTCAACTCCGCCAGGGGCCTCACCGAAGAAATCCTCATGCAATCAGAAACACGGAGAACTCGGATCAGTCAGACCCTTAAGGGAGCGTTCCGTTGGTGCTTGAAACTTTACAGTGGATTGGGGTTGGAACCTAGGGAAACGGATCGAAGCTACCCGGTGCTAAACAGTATTGTTGGTCGGCAATAACCGTTCTAAATTGCGTAAAGTCTGAGCCGCAAGAAAGTTGAGTATTTCCCGATGGCATACAGAACGGCAACGCAAAGCATTGAAACTCATCCTTCTCTCTCCCCTGACGATTTGAGAAACGCGTTTGAGACGGCTGTCTGCGAGATCCATCAGGCCACCGTCGCCGCTAAAAAGAATGCCCAATACCGCGCTCCCATCGTTCCGCGCGCGAAAGTGCTGGGCATCTCGCAAGCCAGCGCCGAGAAACGCGCTCTGTCGGACGCGGCACGCGCCCTGGCTCAACTCTGGAAAGTGTGATGAGTTCGGTGGCGAACACTGGATGGCGCTGGCGCACAAGAATGCGCTGTTTGACCGGTCGAACGTTTCCTACCGCACAAACGTCTTACGAAAATCAGGCGGCGGCGCGAACTTCCAGACAATTCTGCAGTGCCCGCAGGGCATAGAGGGCATCATCCAGAGCTTGATCTTCTTCGATGGTGTCGGCGCTGGCTGAAAACAGCTCTCGCGCCCTGGCCACAATCGCTTTTTCAGCATCTGCGATGCGTGCGGGAATTCTTCCATTGTCCGTCTCGAATAAAGCGGCGGTGTATAGCTCGCGCCAGGCCTGTAGTTTTGGGCGAACGCTACTTGCAGGATGGGGGACCGACATTGCATTACCTCTTGCGTGGATGACTTACTGCAGAATTGCCGTGCACCAACTGTAGAAGGACCTCAGGGAAGACGCTATCGGGTAAATACCGTAGGGTTGCGACGAATCCGAGCAAAAAATCGGAGTGGGGAAAGCTTCCGAAAGAAAGAGACCCGAACGAAAAGGATTCGAACGAAGAACGAACTCCAAAACGAAAAGGGCCACCTTTACGTGACCCTTCACTCCAGCGTATCTCCATTTGTTTCTAAGCCGCTCTCCTCGATTTCGATGCAGTAGCGCGGTTTTCACGAGATCCCGTTGTCGTGCGTCCTTCCCCCTCGCCCTGAGCTGCCAGCGGATTAATCTCCTGCGCCAGCTCAGTTAACTTCTGGTCTGCCTGTTTCTCCTCTTCCAGCGTCTGTTCCAGCAATGTGACGTGCTCGTCCTCGCCCAGCAATTCGGCAAAAGCGCGAACTGTTCCGTAGCCGGCCATTTCGTAGTGCTCTACCCTCTGAGCCGCGGCAATGATCGCGGCGTCTTTTACCTCGTCGGTAAAATCTTCCTTCATGGTCTCAGATCCTTCTTTGACCAGGCCTTCCATGCCAACGCATTTCTTGCCCGATGGTTTCTCCTGCAGCTGATCAAAGATTTGTTCCAGGCGCGACACGTGCTCCGTAGTCTGGCGTAAGTGCTCTTCGAATGCGTGGCGCAGTTGATCATTCGCGGAGGTCTTCGCCATCTTCGGCAAAGCCTTCACCAGTTGCGTTTCCGCATTGTAAAGATCCCGAAGTTCATCGATATACAGGTCCCGCAATGAGTCCTTTTGCATTTCTGTTCCTCCTGAGATAGTTCCGCCAGGCCAACTGTTTCATGCTGGCTTACTTTTTTTTGTGTGGCTTGGTGGCTTGTTTGAAAATAGGACCAGTGCACAGGCGGAACAATACCCCAGAATCCGTACACTGTCCTCGCCATTCTGTTGTGGGGATGTTCAACAGTAAATGTTTAACATTAATTTGACAGTAAGCGGGCGCGACGCTGCCGCTTGCAGGAGCTATTTCTGCTTGCCTGCTGATCTGCTACGTCTTTGCCTCGCTCTGCCGGCACTCCGTGACCGGGGGCTCTTGGCTTTCGCCGCCGTCTTCGTTCGTTTCCTGTCGGATGCCGCTGGGGAAGATCTTTTCGCGGCGCGGCGACTCGAGGGCTTTGCGGCCGGGACGGTACTAGCGGCTTCGTGCAGTCTCGCCGTGACGTTGCCGGGTAAAGCCGAAAGATTCTCAGTTAACTCCTGCGTCACTCGGCTAATCGTTCCGACGGCGTGACCCACCCTGCGTGCCACTGAGGTCAGCAGAGGGTCAGGCTGTTGCGACTTCTTCCTTGCTGTCATGTCGCTTCCTCGCGTTGCCTGAAGCATATCAGCCTCGGCAAACAAGAAGTCCCGGCCAAGGCCGGGACTTCCATCTGCATAGTTTCGAAAAACTACGCTGAACGACGCTGACGATCGCGATTCTGATCGTCCTGCTCGTTCTCGTTCTGGCCTTGATTGCCCTTCCGTGGCTGGTTTTGGCCCTGCTGGCCTTGTCCAGTTTGTCCTTGCCCGGATTGACCGCTGTGCTGGCCTTGTCCTGGTTGACCGCTCTGCTGGCCTGATTGGCCAGTCTGCTGATTTTTCTTATCCATATCGTCTGCCATAAAACCTTTTTCTCCTGAGAAAGCACGAACTGCCCGCGCCTTCAAGATTTAATCGCACCAAGTTAGTTGCTGCAAAAGATTGCAAAGGTTGGGAAACTTGTGGCTTCCTCAAGACCTCTTGTTGGTAGTTTCATCAAGAAGTGGTATAAACAAGAAGTGGTATAAAATTGACATTCTTTTTAAAAAAATCACCGAGATCCGGGATGTTCAGCTTTAACGGTCCCGGTCCTCGGTGATGAAAAATGGAACGTTTTTCGAACCGCCAGGCCGTTACACGCTGCCGCGGCGCGTCAAATGGGTCACCAGCGAAATCACGAACAAGACGAGGAAAACAAAGAACAGCAGTTTTGCGACGCCCGCCGCCGCTACCGCTACGCCGGTAAAGCCCAAAACTCCAGCGATCAGCGCTATCACCAGAAACACCAGCGTCCAATAAAGCATAATGCCTCCTCTAAGGTGTGGTTGCTCGAACGAAGATAAAGCGTAGGACCTTCCCGAAGAATCCCATCCAATGTGTATTTTGGTTCCCTAAGAGCTGTAAAGGGTGAAAACTTTTAAGAAGCCCATGGGTTGAAGAAGGGGAGCAGGTGTCATTTCTCCCAGTGAAAAGGCACCTGCTCGATGGGGGCGTCTGTCGAGTAGAGCCACAGCGTAATTCCGCGAACCACCCTTTCCTATACTGTAAAGTTGGTATCTTTAACAAGAAACTCACTCAAGAGTTCCGGCTTTTGCCGGCCGCGCCCACGGTTACATGAAACGATGTATGGACGCCCTGTTGGTCTAGCCATAGAAATAAGGCATTGAGCCAGTGGCGTCGGAAGCTAGCAAAGTTTCTGGCAGCTGTTTTCTGGTTTTTGAGCCACCTTCGTCTTTCGCGAGAGATTCATGAAACGAGAGACAACCCTCATCATCCCGTTAGCGCTGATCATTGCGATAGTCCCGTTCGCTGTAGGTCAGGATCTGCAGGGTCACAGGGATCCCGTACCGGACGGCGTCCTCGGCAGTCAGTTAATTGTGTGGTCCCAAGTACAAAAGCCCCAGCCGCTGCAGCAGGTCTCTCCGCACCCGGCAGCGGCGCAAGCGCAGCCAGATAAGCATCGGGCCACAACTCCGAGCCAAGCCACTGAGCCGCCACACGCGGTCCAGACCTCGACACATCCGAGTGCCCAGGATAAAGCCAGATAGCGCCACACCGATTGGCCGACAACTCCGAATTCCGTCTTTCACCAGGACCGGCGACAATCTTGTTTTCGAACGGCCCTCGACGCCATCCTGACCAAGACTGTTCTGGAGCCGTAATCCCTCGACGGACTTTGCGCATCATAATTTTGCGCAATTTGCCGGTGGCGAACCTGCCTCGGCCTTGCGCACCAGATTTTATTGATTCTGTCGTCGCCAGCTAGCGAGAGGGCGGCTTCGGAGAAACCACCCCCGTTGGAAAACTGTCCGGTTAGTTCGCTGGTTCTAGATCTCTACGACGCCCAAAACAGGCGGCTGATCTGGCGGGGCGTATCGAGTGACACACTCTCCAGTAACCAGGAAAAAAATCAGGAGAGGCTGGGTAAGGCGGCAGATAAAAAATGTTCGACCACTTCCCGCCCAGCGGCGAAAGATGTTTAAAGGGACGCCGGTCATGCCGGTGAATTTAGATGCAGGCATCCTAGGATTGCCATGCGCCTGCGGCCGTATGGAGCTTTCGGATGGTCGCCGCTTTTGTCGCCAGCTCCTCGAGAGTCGGGACCGAGTCTGGAATAATCATTCTGCGTTCCGGTGGCTGAGTTCCAGTGCGAATCGCCTCGGTTAACATTTCCAGCGCGAGGTCCGTGTTGGGCCTGATATAAATAGTGGCCGCCAGAAGACCGCTGCGCACCCACGATTGGCCCGTCTTGGGCAGGCCATCGCATCCCGTAAAAGGTATCTTCAGCCAGCGCTCTCGCTCACCCTCGGCTACTTCCGCGAAAGCCTTTCTTGCCCCTGCGGCCATGCTGTCGTCCTGCGCTCCCACCAGATCGACCACACTCTTCTGTGATGTGCTCAGCCGCAACCATGAACTTACAGCGCGATACGCGCTTTCCTCGGTCCAATTCGCTCGCAATGTCTTCACCTGAATGTTGGCCGGCTTGGACTGCATCATTCCCACAGTTCTTTCTTTCGCTGCGGAGCTGTTCGCTGGACCCTCGATGTACAGAATCGATCCGCCTTGCGGTAGCAGTTCTCCGAACTGCTTGCCTTGAATCCGGCCCACCTCTTGGTGATCGGAGCTGATGGAGAACACCGGAACGTGGCAACTTTGGCGCAACTGTCGCAGGTACTCCGCGTCGTGATTCAACACCACCCAACCAATATCGGCGGTTATGGCGGCGCGAGCCACCTGCGGAAATGCCGTCCCGCCGGCAGGCTCGAACACGATTGCATCCGGACGCGATTCCGCCGCACCCTGAATGAAGTGAAGCAGTTGCTGGCTTTGCGTAACCGCGTCATTGCTGGCGTGGACGATCTTCAATTCCACTCCCAGACGCCTGGCGGCGCGTTCCGCCGCCGCCCCCTGCTCCTGCTGGTAATCGTTATCGCCGTTGGTGAGTGAGACCAAAAAACTCAGCTTTTTCATTGCGGTACCCACTGCGATCATATGTTAAATATCAGCAGTTCCGATGGTAACCAGAGTAACGTCTAGTTTGAAACGAAGTTGATGTCGCGACCGCGTTCAGACGACAAGTGTGGGGAGCGATTGCTCACGACCCGATTTTAGGGTCAGAACGGAGAGATACGCTTTTTCTCACGCCTCACGAAATATGTTCCCGAAAGAACTTTTCGCGATGCGATGCATCGCGGAACGCCTCAGTGCCTCCGCTGCGGGTCGTGGAAAAAGCGCCAGCCAGATTGCCGGCGCGAAGACATGCAGCCAAATCTGCGCCCCGCACATACTGGTGCAGAAACCCGGCATCAAAGCTGTCTCCCGCTCCAACCGCGTCCACCGCGTCTACTCTCAGGGCGCCGCTGGTCAATCGTTCCGCACCGCGCTGCGCCATTGCACCTTCGCGGCCCAGCTTCACTACCACCAGCGGCACAACTGCCGCCAGCTTTTTCACCGCCGTTTCAAGACCGCTCACACCTGCAGCCTTCTGCGCTTCGCGCTCATTCGGCAGAAATACATCAACGTGGCGTAGCGCATCATGAAGGCCGCCCTCCCAGGCGTCATCCGGATCGTCGTTGGTATCAAGCGACGTAGTCAGCCCGGCCTCTTTCATTTTTCGGAGTAGCTCGGGCACGCGTGGCCGCAGCCCGCGTTGGAGGTAGAAAGAAGAGAGATGAAAATGACGGGAATCGGCAAGATAGTTAAGGTCGAGATCGTCCCAGCGCAACTCAGCGATGGTTCCGGAATAGGTCACCATGTTTCGCCACGCTTCGCGCTGCAAAATGACAGTCAATCCGGTCTTGACTGCGCCGGGCACGCGCCGTACGTGCGAAACATCGACGCCACTTTGTTGCAGAGGCAGCAGGGCAGAAGTGCCCAAATCGTCGTCCCCGATGCGCGATTGAAATCCCACCCGGCTGCCCAACGCGGAAAGATTGTGCGCCAGGATTGCCGACGACCCTCCGAGCGTTAGCATCATGCCGTTGGCCAGCAGTTCGCGCTCGGGCGGAAGTTCGTCGGGCAGTCCGTAAAGAATCAAATCCAGATTGAGTTCGCCCGCAATCGTAATGTCAAATCCTGGCATCAGGACTCCTGCAAATTTGTTTTTGCATTGCGCCGGGAAATGGGATTCATTCAGACAATGGTGATTTCAATTCCCACCTGTTTCAAGGTTCGCAAATCAGACTTGGAAATTCCACGGTCGGTTATCACTTCCTGAAGCGCCGCTGGAGGAGCAATCAGCGACAGGCTGCGGCGCCCGAATTTGCTCGAGTCGCAAACCGCAATCGTGCGTTTGGCAATCTCCACCATCACGCGGTTCACCTTCGCTTCCAGCAGATTGGGAGTGCTCAATCCGTAGTTCACGTCAAATCCATCAACTCCGAGAAAGAGGAGGTCGGCGCTCAAGCGGCGTAATGTTTCTTCCGCAATCGGCCCTACCAGCGAAAATGAATTCTTTCGCAGCGTGCCGCCGGTAAGAATCACTTCCACGGCGGTTCCGGTCAACTCCGCGGCAATGTTGACCGCATTGGTCACAATCGTCAGGCTGCGAAAATCGCGCAGAGCGCGAGCGATGGCCGTAGTCGTGGTGCCGGAATCCAGAATCACCACCTGGCCCTCCATTACCTTGGCGGCCGCTGCCTCCGCGATTCGGAGTTTTTCCTGCTGATGCAGTTTCTCCTTTTCCCGCAGCGTCGGATCTTCCAAAACACTTTCGCGCGCTGGCAACGCGCCCCCGTGGGTGCGGTGAACCTGCCCGTGTGCGTGCAAAATTTCGAGATCTTTCCGGATGGTGACTTGCGAGGTCTGGAAATGCCGCGACAATTCCGTCACCAGGACGCGGCCCTGGCCGTTCAAGATATCCAAAATCGCACGGCGGCGTTCTTCGTTCAGCACGGGAGTCTACTTACCTCGGCCAGGATCAGTCGCCGCACTGGCCAGCCGGCGACACCTTTTGTTTCGTATTACTTTTTATAGCGTTTCATTTCGTTTGTCCAATACCACTGTCGTGAACGCCTCGCGTTTCACAATTCGGCTTCCAGTTCTCTGGAAATTCTTTCTCAGCAATCGAGATATCCCTCGGACTCAAGATTTTACCGATATTTTGAGAACCAAGCGCAATGATAACCAACTCAATACCCACCCCCGAACGTCGATTGTTTACGACTTAACTTCTACCGTAGTCTCAATTTGAGCACAGAGGAACGCTCTTTCGAGGAGCGGTGGATGTTACGAAATCCTGACGAAAGAATTTGCGATGTCGCGGCCGAGCCAAGCGATCGGTTTTTGATTCGCTCGCGGTCGGTCGTTTCGCGGGTCATTGCTGGGGAAACACTGATCGTACCCGTGCGAGGCAAGGTGGGCGATCTGGCCTCCATCTACAGTTTCAATGGAGCCGGTTCGTTGATTTGGCAGTTGTTGGAATCGCCCCAGCCGCTTGTTGAGTTGATCCATGAGGTCGAGCGCGAGTATGCGGTCGAACGAGAACGGGCGCGGCAGGATGTTGCAAGCTTTGTCAACGACATGGTCTCCGCCGGCCTCGTCGACTTCTGCCCGGCCATGGGGAATGCCAGTAACGGAGAATAATGGATCAACTGAATTACGCAGCGTTTAGCGCGCAACTGCATCAGCGGCAAAGCGGTGAGCGCGCGCCCATGCAGGTTTCCATTGAAATGACGCGCCGTTGTCCTCTCGAGTGCCAGCACTGCTACAACAATCTCCCCATGGGCGATGGAGAAGCCCGCCGGCGTGAAATGTCCATGGAAGAGCACTTTCGTTTGCTCGACGAACTTGTGGAGATGGGATGCTTCTGGCTCCTCTATACCGGCGGTGAAATTTTCGCGCGCAAGGATTTTTTGGAAATCTACAGCTACGCCAAGCAAAAGGGATTTCTGATTACCCTCTTCACCAACGGCACCCTCATCACCGAAAAAGTTGCCGACTATCTGGTCGAGTGGCCGCCCTTCGGCATTGAGATTACTTTGTACGGCCGAACCAAAGAAACTTATGAAGAGCTGACGGCGGTACCTGGCTCGTATGAAAGATGCCTGCGCGGAATCAAATTGCTGCGTGATCGCAACTTACCTCTCAAGTTGAAGACCGTCGCCACCAGCATCAACAAACATGAAATCAGCGCCATGCGGCAATTTGCGGAAGAGGAACTCGGCGTCGAGTTCAAGTGCGATGGCCAGATCAACCCCCGTATCGATTGCTCGCAGAGTCCGCTGGCAGTGCGGCTCACGCCAGAAGAGGTCGTCGCGCTCGACATGAATGCGCCGAAAGGCATGATCGAATACCGCAGGCTGGCGAAACACGATCTGGAAAATCCTCCCAACCTCGCCCACAACGACTCGGTTTATTTCTGCGGCGGCGGAATGAATTCTTTTGCCATTAACGCTTATGGCGAGATGGGCATTTGCGTGATCTCGCAGCAGGAAACCTTCGACATCCGTAAAGCTGGCCTTAAGCACGCATGGGAACACTCGCTTTTTGAGCTGCGAACTAGAAAGCGCACGCGCGTGACGAAATGCGTCGAGTGCCGGATTCAGTCGCTCTGCGGAATGTGTCCCGCAAACGGCGAAATGGAAAACGGAGACCGCGAAAGCCCGGTCTCATTCCTTTGCCATGTCGCCCACCTGCGGGCAGCCGCGATCGGAATAGAAGTTCCAGCGCACGGCGACTGTGAATTCTGCGCTGGCGGAAGTGAACATGAATCTCTGCTGGAATCCGCACGCCGAATTGCCAATAAAGAAGTCGATCCGGAATGCTGGACCGGGCCGGTCCAGCTGCTTCCTATCTTGAACAACCCGAGTGTAACCGGAGCCTGTGGCGGGTGTGGAAACCATTGAATGACTGGGCAAAATGGGGGCTGAATGAATCTTGAATTGCGAAAATCCGGCGAAAAAAAACCTTATGAGCCGCCACGACTCGTCACCATCAATCTGCGTCCGGAAGAAGCCGTTCTCGGGCACTGCAAAATTGCAGGATCCGGTGGACCGGTCAGCTCATCCTGCGCTGCTTTGAACTGCATGACCCTCGGATCATAGGCGGCATGGCTAGGGCGTGAGCCTGCGTGCCGAGGTTTTGGGGGCGGTCAAATCAGAATGGAAAACTCAAGCTCTCCATATTGCAGCCACTTTCAGATAGGCGGCGTTACGGTGCAAGTTGCCGGCGATCGTTTGGTTGATGTCGCCCTGGTTCCTTCTCTGTTGCCCTTTCGCGTCGGGCACGGTCCGTCCGACATAAATATTCAAGTCGGCTGGGTTGCGAGGATTTCTCCCGCACCCAGCCGTCCGCTTTTTGACTCCGGATCTTTGTGGCGTCTGTACCGGGCGGACAACGGATTCCAGTTCGACTTCAACACTCCAGTCCTCGGCAGCTCTCCCTACAAACGGCTTCTGGTCGACGATCGGTTCTGCCGTGCTTCGCTATGGTTGAGCCACGAGTCTTTCAGGCACTGCGGCAGCCCAGCGCCAATGGAGTATCCCCTGGATGAGGTTCTGATCACGCACCGCCTCACCCGCGAGAACGCCATTGAGTTACATGGTTGTGGAATTGTTCCGACCGGGAATTCGGGCTATCTGTTCGTCGGCCACTCGGGAGCCGGTAAGAGTACGACCGCCCGGTTGTGGAGTTCCCATCCGAGTGTCGGAATCCTCAGCGACGACCGCATCATTCTCCGCGAGCACGCGGGACAAGTTTTTATGCATGGGACTCCCTGGCATGGCGAAGCCGCCTATGCCTCTCCCGCTAAAGCGCCACTCTCTGGAATTTTCATTCTGGAGCACGGACTGGGAAATACCATCACTCCCCTCTCGCCGAGTCAGGCTGTCTCCGAACTCTTGGCTCGCAGTTTCGTGCCCTTTCACCGGCACGAGTACTTAAGTTCTGCACTCGACCTGCTGCAGTATGTTGCCGGCACGGTTCCGTGCTACCGCTACTCCTTCGAGCCTGACCAGCGCGCGGTAGATAAAATTCTCCAATTCCATGACTAGTAGTGAGCCTGATTCAGAGAGGTTCGAGGCCCTCAGCCGCGAACTCCTGAAGAAGGGAATTGCCGTGCGCTTCGAAGCGTATGGCGAGAGCATGTCACCGCTTATCCGCAATCGCGAGATGGTTCACGTTACTCCCGTAATCGTTACCAAATTACGCAAGGGAGATATTGTCTTAACGAAAGGCGATAAGCGTTTTCTAATTCACCGGCTCGTGGTTGCCAATCATGATGAGAATGTTTTCATCACGCGCGGCGATAGCGGGCAGCAAGATGATCCTCCGGTGAAGGGCGAGCAGATTCTCGGCCTTGCTATCGCCAAAGAACTCAAGTTCGGAAAACGAATTGTGCGGATGAAACTGACAGGATTCAGCGGAAAGCTGCTGCTCGGCTATGAGCGTGGACGCTCGCTCGCAGGCCGACTCTTGGGCAAAGTGGGATTACGAAGGTCATCTTCATCTAGCGGATCACGCCGCCTGCCTCCGGGAAGTTCGAGCCTCTTGACGCTCTTTGGTGTTCTGCTTCTTTCTCTAGCGGCGCCATATTCGCAGGGGCAGGTTGCCTTCGACCGGACCGCAAACTTGGCCGCCAATTCATACTGTACTGGCGCTGGAACATGTTCGTTTACCTGGGCCCACCAGGTGGGCAATGCCTCGACCAATTACGTTCTTGTAGTAACCGCGTCGCTCAATATCAAGAATTCCCCATCTTCAAAGGTTAACGGCATCACTTATAACGGCCTCGCTTTGACGTTCCAGGGGGCCCACAACGATGCCCAGAGCATTATGCGGACGGAGATCTGGACCCTGCTGGCGCCGCCGACCGGGGCCAACCACAACATTGTGATGACCGTTAGCAATCCGGCTGCAGTCACGATAGGCGTGATGGCCGGCTCCGCGTCGTTTGACGGAGTGGACCAGACTGTGCCAGTGGGCGGGTATGTTTCCAACGATGGAGGCACCAACGCCAATACCGGTTACTCAATGCTCGACGTCCCGAGCGTGGTGAAAGGCATGGTGGTGGATGCGCTGGCGACCGGCGGGCAGACCATCACGATCCCGGCTCCAGAGACCAGCATCTACACGCAACAATCCAGCAACCAGACTTCAGCAACGAACGTCTACGGGGCGGCGGCTTATGAAGCCGGTGCGCCGAGCATACCCATGGCGGAAACCTTCACGATCAACGGCACCGAGATTCCTAACTGGTCGGAGAGCGCAATTTCGCTTAATCCCAGCCAAGCTGATATTGGTGTGAGCACAACCGTCTCGCCCGTGGCGCCGGGAACAAACTCGGTCTATAACATCACGGTCTACAATAACGGGCCGTCCCCGGCGGCAACCGTCAAACTGGTGGACACGCTGGGAGCCGGGACTACGTATGTCTCCTACACGGCAAGCGCCGGCGTGTCGTGCACGGACGCCGGGGCAACGGTAACCTGCGCTGTTGGCGCATTGGCTCCGAATGCGACGGCCACAGTCGCGCTCACGGTGAGCACTACAGCGGCGGGATTTTATCCCAACACCGCAGTGGTGTCGGATTCCGGGACGCCGCCGGATTACAACCAGGGCAACAATACCTATGTTGCGGTGGCGCCGGTGCAGACCGTGGTGTGTGCGACGGCCAATTTGACTGTGGGCGGAACGCTAACCGGCGTGATCAACACATATTATCCAGGCTCGGCGACTGTGGCCGAAGGCGCGACATCGATTCCTGTCGGCACGGCCACGGGGGCGGGGGCAACCATTGCCAGCGGAACCGAGCTCCTCGTGATGCAGATGCAAAACGCAAGCATCGACGACGCCAATAGCGGCCTCTACGGCAATGGGTTCACCGGGCAGGGATTCACAGCGGTGAACAAGAGCGGCAACTACGAGTTCCTGCAGGCGACCGGGCCGGTCAGCGGCGGATCAATTCCAATTCACGGAGCAGGGCCGGGCGGCGGGCTGATTTTTACCTACACCAGCGCAGCATGGAGTGCCACCGCGGGCGCCAGTACGTATCAGGTGGTGGTGGTGCCACAATACAGCTCCGCGACCCTCAGCTCGGGGTTGACCGCGCTGGCGTGGAATGGATCGACCGGCGGCATTCTGGCGATGGACGTGGCGGGAACTCTGACGCTTGGCAGCGCTACCGTGGTCATGGATGGGAAGGGATTTCGCGGGGCGGCAGGCCTGTCGCTGGTGGGCGAGAATGGCGCGTTAGATACAGACTACGAATTTGCAGCGCCAGCAACCTATACCACACCTGCCCTAGACAATCTGGCCACTACTACCGGAGCGGACGGCTCCAAGGGAGAAGGAATCGCGGGGACCCCGTTGTGGGTTCAGAGTGGCACGTCGCCTTTGAAAACGGCTTCGGGTTATCCCAGCGGAACAGCTGGAAAAGATGGAAGCATGGGGCGCGGCGCGCCGGGAAATGCGGGAGGCGGAGCGACCGATGGGGCGCCAAGCGCAGCCGGCCAGAACAACGATAATGCCGGCGGCGGTGGCGGCGGCAACGGCGGCGCGGGAGGGTTTGGGGGAAATTCCTATGGCAACAACCTCAGTACCGGTGGTGAGGGCGGCGTAGCCTTTCCGGTCACGGTGAACCGCTTTGCCATGGGCGGCGGCGGCGGTGCCGGGAGCAATAACTACTACCAGGATTCACAGGACTCCAGCGGCGCGGCCGGCGGAGGAATGATTTTTATTCGCGCAAATATGCTGAGCGGAACTGCGACGCTCACAGCCAATGGGATAGGCGCATATACCGGGACATCGTCGAACGCGGGTGGTGGCGGGGGTGCAGGTGGCACCATCGTTGTGGTCACGGCCAACGGCGGGGAGACCGGGCTGACGCTGCAAGCCAATGGCGGGACCGGCGGCGGCAATGAGGGATGCACCGCCTGCGGCACTCAAACATTTCTGCAAGGCCGAATTGGCCCCGGCGCGGGCGGCGGCGGTGGAGCGGTCTATACCAGCAGCGTAAGCGGCGTGCCGGCGATTAGTTTGACTGGCGGTGCGAACGGCTTGACGCAGGACACAACCTCCACGCCGATCCCATACGGCGCGACCTCTGGCGCACCTGGCGTCAGCGTGACCAATGTGGCGCTGGCTCAACTCACCGGACTTCAGTCGACGGCGCTGTGCACTCCCGACATGACATTGGGCAAGAGTCATATCGGAAACTTTACTCGCGGTTCAACCGCCAGCTATCTGGTGCCGGTTTCCAACTTGAGCCCTTACGGAACGACCAGTGGCGTCGTACTTGTCAATGACACGTTGCCGCTGGGGTTAATTCCAACCAGTGCCAGCGGTACCGGATGGGCCTGCTCGGTCGCATCTCAAACCGTCAGTTGTGTGAATCCCACGGTTCTGGCGGCGAGCAGCAGCTATCCCACGATCACAATTAATGCCAGCGTGGCGCAGACCGCTCCTTCCGTTGTAACCAACACCGCGCTGGTAAGCGGAGGCGGCGAGATCAACCTCGCCAATGACAGCGCCACGGACGTAGCCAACGTTGTTTCCAGCGCTGACCTCAGCGTGACCGATTCTGCGGCTCCCAATCCCGTCGCCGCGGGCAGCAATATTACCTATACTCAACTGCTGACCAACAGCGGGCCCAGCGCCGCCGATAATGCGACGCTGGTCGAATCCGTTCCTGCGAACACCACATTCGTTTCTATGACCGCGCCTTCCGGTTGGAGTTGCATCGCTCCGACCAGCGGCGGCACCGGCAACGTGGTCTGCAACAACGTAGCCATGGCGGGAAGCACCTCGGCAACCTTCTCGATGAACGTTAAGGTAGGTGCGGCCACTGCCAACGGCACCATCATCACCGACACTGCCACAACCAGTTCCTCGGTCAGCGATCCCAACACGGCGAACAACACGGCCACCGCGTCCACCGAAGTGGGAACCACCGCGCAAGGGCAGATGACGGTCACGAATGTGGCGTCGCCCGATCCCGTGATCGCGGGCAACGACATCACCTATAACCAGACATCTACCAACGTCGGCAGCGGTTCAGCCACCAATCCGACGTTCAGCGAAACTACGCCTCTGCACACCACGTTTGTGTCGATCACTCCTCCCGCGGGAGTTACATGCACGACTCCCGTTGTGGGTGGAACCGGCGCGATAAGCTGCACGGCCGCGACTGCCCCGGCGGGTTCGAGTGGCACCGTGCAACTGGTTCTGCAGGTGGTGGCCGGAACCCCCAGCGGAACCACGATCACCGACATCGTGACGGTGAACTCGACCAATCAGGCTTTCGGCGCCAATTCGGCGACTGCAACTGACATCGTAGCCACCGCCAGCCAGGCTGATCTGGTTTTGACCTCAGCCGCTACGCCTCCCACCGTGATCGCCGGCAACAACATTACTTACACTCAGACCATCACCAACAACGGTCCCGCAGCCGCGTCCACTCTAAGCTTTACCCAAGCTATTCCGGTTAACACCACATTCGTTTCCATCTCCGCTCCGGCGGGCTGGACTTGCACGACCTCACCGTCCATTACCTGCACCGCGGCCAGTTTGGCGGTCAACGCCTCGGCAAACATTATCGTTGTCGTCAATGTCGCTCCTTCCATACTCGCAACCATGAGTCCGATCATGGAGAGCGCCTCGGTTACGGCTGCAACCAGCGACCCCAACACCGCGAACAACACCAACATTGCGATTAGCACGCCTCTGGTCGACAAGTGCGATCTCACCGTGACCAACAGCGGTATCCCCAATCCAGCGACTGCCGGCAGCAACATCATCTATACGCAAACCGTCACTAATGGCGGACCCAGCAATTGCTCCTCTGCCACATTCAGTGAAGCCACGCCAGCGAACACCACCTTCGTTTCGGTTTCCGCGGTCACCACCGGAGGTGGAACCTGGACTTGTCCCAACGCCGCGCCGATCACTTGCACGAATCCAAGCGTTCCCCCAGGGTCGATGGCGACAATCACTGCGGTATACACGGTCAACGCGGGCACTGCCGCCGGCACCATCATCACCGATACGGACACAGTGAGTTCCTCCACTCAAGACACGAACTGGAACGATAATACGGCCGTCGTGAACATTGCGGTTGCGGTCGCGGGACAATCCGACCTGAGCGTCACCAACTCCGGAACTCCGAATCCTGTCACCGCCGGACAAAACATCACGTACGCGCAAACCGTAACCAATGCCGGGCCAGCCGCGGCGACGACCGTTACTCTGACCGAAACACTTCCTGCCAACACAACCTTTGTATCGCTGAGCGGAGCCGGCTGGGCCTGCACTTCCACTCCGCCTTACACTTGTTCGATCGCCAGTCTCGCAGCCAATAGCACCGCGACGTTCGCCTTCGTGGTGAAAGTGAATACCACGGTAGCTTCAGGCTCTACGATTACCGATACCGCCTCGGTGGCCAGCAGCGGCACCACCGATCCAAATCCCGGCAACAATAGCGCGTCCGCCAGCGTGCAGGTTGCCGACTCATCCGACCTGTCGATCACCAACTCCGCCAGTCCGGTTCCGGTGATCGCCGGCAACAACATCACTTATACCCAGGTTGTAACTAACGCAGGGCCCAGTGCTGCGACCGGCGCAACCTTCTTTGAAATTACGCCGCCCAACACAACCTTCGTGCAACTGACCCCAGTCCCCGCTGGATGGTCGTGCATTCTTCCGGTGGCTGGCAGTCCGGGCACCATCACCTGCACTAATCCCAGCTTTGCGACCGGCTCCGCAAGCTTTCCAGTGGTCGTGAAAGTGACTGCCGGAACCGCCGCAGGCACACCCATTAATGACGTCGCGACAGTGAATTCCTCGACCACAGACCCTAACTCCGCGAACAACACCGCAACTGCCGCGGACGTCGTCGCATTGGCAACCCAGTCGGATCTGATTACCACGAACTCAGCCTCGCCAGCTTCCGTAGCGCCCGGCAGCAACGTAAGCTACACGCAAAGCGTGACCAATAACGGACCCGCGGTCGCCGCCGCCGGCGCTACCTTCACGCAATCGACGCCACCGAACACGACCTTCCAATCCATCACACCTCCGGCCGGCTGGACCTGCGGCACCGTGCCCGCAATCGGCGGAACAGGAACCATCACTTGCACTGCCGCAGGCACTTTGGCCGTCAACTCGCTCGCGACATTCGCTCTGGTTCTGCAGGTAAACGCGACTACGCCCTCGGGCACGAACATTGCGGACACTCCCACCGCCACGGCGACGAACATCGTGCCGAATCTCACCAGTAACAGCGCAACTGCTATCGTCGTCGTTGCCAATGCCGCTAGCGCCGACATGGCTATCGTCAAGACCGCCAGCCCCAGCCCCACGGTGCCGGAAGGTGACACGCTCACCTACACTCTTTCGATCACAAACAATGGCCCGGCCTCGGCGACGGATGTCACCGTCACCGATACTTTGCCTTCGCTCGTGACTTATCAATCGTCGATCACCACAGCCGGCACCTGCTCCGAAGCCGACGGCGCCGTCACCTGTCTTCTCGGAACCATGGCCAATGCCGGCACGGCCACGGTCACCATCATCACCATGGCCGGAACCCCAGGCGTGGCGGTTAACACCGCGAATGTTACCGCCGACCAGACCGACCCCATTCTCACAAACAACTCTTCATCACAAACCGAAACCATCGCCGCCGCCACCAGGATTCAGTTGCACGCTTTTGCGGCGCGCACAGTGCGGGATTTGACCGGCGCCATCCGCGTCGCTCTATTCTGGAAGACGGGCGCGGAGGCCCATAACCTTGGATTCAACATCTATCGCGAACAGAACGGTCAGCGCGTCCGCTTGAATCCCTCACTGATCGCCGGTTCTGCCCTCTTGATGCGCGGAGCCTTGCCAAAACATTCCGCCAAGGCCTACGCCTGGATTGATTCTTCTTCCACCGCAGGCTCCGGCGCGTACTGGCTGGAAGATGTCGATGTCAACGGCACTCGTTCGATGAACGGCCCGGTGGCCGCCGAGTCCGCCACAACCTCGCAATCCAACGCGGATGCTATTCCCGCGACCGCGCTGATGTTCAACCAGCTCAATCAGGCGCAGCCGGCCGCGGCCTTCGAGCAGGGAAGTCATTCCGTTGAGAACGTACGGCGAAACTTTGAAGCCACGCCAAACCGAAGGCAGACACAATTCGAACTCGCAGCTCATCCCGCGGTGAAGATTTTTGTGAAGCACGAAGGCTGGCATCGTGTGACTCAGCCGGATCTGATCAAAGCCGGCCTTGATCCCAATGTCGATCCCGCGCTGCTTCATCTGTACGCGGAAGCCAACGAGCAACCCATCAGGATTACCGGCGCATCGCCCGGCCCGCGTGGCTTCGGCCCGCAAGCCGCTCTCGAATTCTACGGAACCGGAATCGACACGTCTTATTCCGGAACCCGCGTTTACTGGTTGGTTGCCGGTGAAGCACCCGGCCAGCGCATTACGAAACTGCCGCGCTCAGCCGGCTCGAACCAGCCCCCGGCAAGCTTCCCGGCGTCGGTTGAACTGACGCCTCGCACCACATATTTCGCCGCGCTTACCACTTCCAATGGAAATAATTTCTTCGGCGCGCTGGTTTCTGCCGCGCCCGTGGATCAAACCATAACCACGCCAAATTTCGACACTACATCGACTAATCCGTCCGCGCTGGAAGTGGTTTTGCAAGGCGTGATCCTCGGCATTCCGCATGACGTCTCCATCTCTGTGAACGGCGCCGCGCTCGGCGATCTCACTTTCACCGGTCAGGACAAGGGCACGTTCCGCGTGAATTTGCCCTCCGGAGTTTTGCAGAACGGCGACAATACCGTTACCCTCACCGCTCAGGATGGAGACTACGACACCAGCCTGGTCCAATCCATCCGCATCAATTATCCGCACTCTTATGTCGCGGATTCCGATGGCTTGAAGTTGAGCGGGCGCCCAGGCGACGAACTTAAAGTTACCGGCTTTACCAAATCTCCCATCGAAGTACTCGACATCACCGACCCGGCTCAACCCGTGGAACTCACGCCCCAGATCACTTCGCACACGGTTTCGAACGCAACGCAGTATGACCTGCAAGTCCAAGTGCCGTGGAGCACAACCAGCGCCGGGACGGGCGATAGCCACACGCTGCTCGCCCTGGCCGCCGACCGCATCGATTCAATCGCCGGCATCCACGCGAATCATCCTTCTCAGTGGCATCGCGCCCAGGCCGGTAGTGAAATCGTCATGATTTCACCCCAAGCCTTCGCCGGCTCTGTGCTTCCGTTGGTTCACGCGCATCAGGCCAACGGCCAATCTGCGGCCGTGGTCCTGATTGACGATCTCTACGACGAGTTCAATTTTGGCGAACGCAGTCCCGCTGCAATTAAGGATTTTTTGAAAACTGCCACCAAGGCCTGGCGCACTCCGCCCCATTACTTATTGCTCAACGGCCGCGCCTCGCTTGATCCGCGAAATTATCTTGGCTTCGGTTATCTCGATTTTGTGCCTACCAAGATCATTCCTGCGACCGGACTGATGACCGCCTCCGACGATTGGTTTTCGGATTTCAACAACAGCGGTCTGCCCACCCTCGCAACCGGACGTCTGCCCGTAAGCACGGCCGACGAAGCCAATCTGGTAGCAGGGAGGATCTCCGCCTACGAAGGCCAATCCACTAACGGAGCGTGGACCTCTCAAGCTCTCATGGTGGCTGACGTGAACGACACCGAAAATTTCTCGCAAGACAGCCAGACCGTGCAAGCCCAGTTGCCGGCTAATTTGAATGCCACCGATGTATTTGCCAGCACCACAGGCGCTGCTGAAGCCCAGCAAGCAATCATCTCAGCCATCAACTCCGGCCAACTGCTGGTGAACTATGCCGGCCACGGCTCCGAGGAACAGTGGTCGGGAGACGATCTTTTCAACAACACGGTTGCGACTTCATTGACCAACACTTCGTCCTTGCCGGTCTTCCTCATCATGGATTGTCTGAATGGTTTCTTCCAGGATGTTTACGAACAACCGCTCGCCGTTACCTTGATGCTTGCTCCCAACGGCGGCGCGGTTGCCGTCCTGGCATCGAGCGGCCTGAATCAGGCGGCGCCCCAAACCACGCTCGATACATTAATCGTGCAAAACGCGTTGCACGCGCCTTATCCCGCTCTGGGAGACACCATCATCAAAGCCAAGTCGGGCATCACTGATCTCAGCGTGCGCCAGACCTTCAACCTGCTCGGCGATCCCGCCATGCCGGTGAAAACCCCGCCTCTAAATCCGTCGAACCATCACGTAACCAGGACAGCTCAGTAAAGAGTGCCGGGTAAATCGTAAACTGTTACGCCACGCTCTCGACAACCGCCACCGCAACCTTACGCAGTGGCTGGCCGATCGCCTTCATCACTTTCTCAAACCCGGCAAAATCCAGCGACTGTGCGCCGTCTGAAAGGGCCCGCTCCGGACACGGATGCACTTCAATGATCAATCCATCCGCTCCCACTGCGACCGCAGCTCGCGACACCGCGGCAATCAAACTTTGCTTCCCTGTCCCGTGCGATGGATCGGCTATCACTGGAAGATGGGAAAGATCCCGTGCCAGCGCCACCGCGGCAAGATCAAATGTATTCCGCATCTCCGTCTCGAAGGTCCTGATCCCGCGCTCGCACAGCACCACCTGGTTATTTCCTCCTGAGAGCAAATATTCCGCCGCCAGCAGCCACTCCTTCACCGTCGCGGAGGGGCCGCGCTTCAACAGCACCGGCTTGCTCACCGTCGCCAGTCTTCGCAGCAGCGCGAAGTTTTGCATGTTGCGCGCGCCTACCTGCAGCATGTCCACATGTTCGCAGATGATCTCCACATCTTCCGTGCTCATCACCTCGGTTACCACCGGCAGCCCGGATTGCTCCCGCGCCTCCCGCAAAATCTTCAACGCTTCCAGTCCCAGCCCCTGAAAATCGTAGGGAGAAGTTCGCGGCTTATAGGCTCCGCCGCGCAGCATAGTCGCTCCAGCCCGTTTCACAGCGTGCGCCGTCGTCAGTAACTGCTCCCGCGATTCCACCGAACAGGGCCCGGCAATCACCACTACTCCCGGGCCGCCAATCGCAACGCCCCGCACATTTACCACCGATCGCTCAGGCTTCACCTGCCGGCTCACCAGCTTGAAAGGCTGAGCAATAGCCACCACATTTTCCACCCCCGGCGCCACCAGCAAGGCCTCGATTTCATGGCGTCGCCCGTTTCCCACCGCTGCCACAATCGTCCGCTCGACTCCGCGTGTGATGTGAGGCTGGTATCCAGCCTCGCGAATTCGTTCCACGACGTGAGCGATCTCTTGCTCGGTTGCCTTTTCCGCCATATTGACAATCATCGATGATCTCCTGAGTAACCGTGCCGTCATCCCGAGCAAGCGTTTTGTACGAGCCAGGGATCGCCAAAAAAACAAAGGCCGCGATTCTTCATCGCGGCCTTTAGCAGAACTTGCTTGATCTTAATCGATCATCTCTGATTCGATTTCCTCGCAAGTTCCGCCGCAGCCGCTACTCCGCTAAACCAGTAGTAGCGAAACTGCACGGTAAACGAGGTAAATCGCATCACGAAACTCTCCTTGTGCACGACCGGAACCGGCGGTTCGAGCCGTTTCCGTTACTGTATCGAACTGGCGGTATTGGAGAACACGTTATTTGCATTCGATCCAATCAGCCGAATTGTGCCCACCACCAGAACCAGAATCACGGCCAGCATCACCGCATATTCCGCGATGTCTTGCCCCTCATCTTCCGACCAAATCCTGCGCATTAATTCGGACATCTTTCCCTCCAAGCCAAAACCTCTGTTCCCTGTAAGAGGGAAGAACCGCAATTGACGCACCCATAATGCCGCAGCGTAGGGGGCTTGTCAATTGTGGAAAACCTTTATGACTGTGAAAACATTTTATCCGTCGCGGGGTCTACCAGCAATGGTCTTCGCCTTGCATCCCGGTGATGTAAACTCTTGAGCGCGTGCGGAACGAATCGAAGCCGCAACCAGCATAGGTCAAACCAGTTGGCCGCCAACACCAAATCCGGCCCCTTGAGCGCAAATGCAGTCGGAGTGCTGCATAACAAGCTGGTCTTCAATCGGCGCGTTGAAATTCTGGCTTCGTGGTTCGCGAAATTACTTCCGACGCGTGTCCGCGTGTTGGATGTTGGCTGCGGGGATGGTCTGGTCTCAGCGGTCTTGCAGCAAAAGCGGCCCGATATTTTCGTGCAAGGCATTGACGTTCTTCCTCGCGCCCGGACTCATATTCCAGTTACAATCTTCAACGGCTCAGAACTCCCATTTGCTTCCGCGTCATTCGATGTAGTGTTGTTCTCCGACGTGCTGCACCATACGCTCGACCCCACCATCCTGCTGCGGGAAGCACGGCGCGCAACGGCACAATATGTCTTGATCAAGGATCACTACCGCGAGGGACCGGCTGCGCACGCAAGACTGCGCTTTATGGACTGGGTGGGCAATGCGAGGTTCGGCGTATCTCTGCCTTATAACTATTGGACGCGCAAGCAATGGGACTCAGCCGGGGGCGAAATCGGACTCCATCCCGAGCAGCTCGTCACCAACCTCGGTCTCTACCCCAAACCCGCCGACTGGATTTTCGGTGCTCGCCTGCACTTCATTGCTTTGTTGAAGAGCACTGCATGACATGCGGGGATGACGTGCCCCGTCTTGAATCGCGAAGGAAGCTTCGACAACAGTTGCGCGGCTTATCGCCGCCTGAGCCCCAAGACGCTCATGAAGAAGCTGGCAAAAATTGTTTGTGCTCCCAGGGTGAGCAGCAGAGCACCCGGAATTACGAGCCGCATGGTGTGCGAGTAGTCGAGCGGCCCAAAATGTTTGCTTCCCCATACCCCTACCGCGAAAGCCGAAGTCACAAGTCCGCCAACCGTCAACAGACTCCCAACCGCAATCCCGACTTCGAGCTTAATGTGGCGGAAAAATCCGTCTACCGCAGGATCCGGTGGCAGCAAGCCCTCTGAAATCGCGAATACCTTGGTGAACACTGCAAAAGCGATCGCCTGAAAACCGAGCAGAACAAACGTGGCGGCATAGACCAGGGTGTGCACATCAAACGTAACCCCGCCGACGGATCGCGGCGCCGGCAACAACCACAGACCCAGCATAAATCCTGCCAGCGTCAGCCCTATTCCCGGATACAAAAACAACCAGCGCGGACTGTACAACATGAAAAATCGCAGCGTCCGCCAGCCATCCCGCCAGGTTCGCAGATGGGGCGGGCGATTGCGTCCGTCGGGCGAAAGCGTCGTCGGAACTTCACTCACTCGCATCCCCAGCAGCGTGGCCTTCACCACCATCTCGGTGGCAAACTCCATTCCAGTGGTACGCAACCCCATCCGCTCGTAAGCATCTCTGCGGAAACCGCGCAGCCCGCAATAAAAATCTCCCACCGGACTGTGAAAGAACAAGCATCCGATCTTTGTCAGCAGCGGATTTCCCAGATAGCGATGCAAGGCCGGCATGGCATCTTTTTGAATTCCGCCGCGAAACCGGTTTCCCATCACCACATCCGCCCCCTGCCGCAACTGTTCCACAAAGCGCGCGATGTGGCCAAAATCGTAGCTGTCATCCGCGTCTCCCATCACCACAAACTTGCCGGCAGCGGCGCCGATCCCTCCCATCAACGCGTTTCCATATCCCTTCTCGCGAACCTTCACCACCCGCGCTCCCATCGTCTCCGCGATTTCAACCGATCCGTCGCTGCTTCCGTTGTCCGCCACAATGACTTCTCCCGCGATGCCCGCCTCGTGCATCGCGCGTTGCGCCTTTCCAATGCAGCGGCTAAGGGTCTCCGCCTCATTCAGACAAGGCATGACCACAGAGACTTCGAGCGTCTCTACTTCCTTTGCCGGCATCTCAACCGGTCGATAATCCTCCGCTCTTAGCGCTACGCCCATGCCTCAACCCTTTCCCGCAGAGATGGTGAACTGACCCTCTTAAAAACATTGGAATCATAACCCCAAAATATTGCCCCCGCTACTTAGATAAAAAATGAGCATAGTAGTTGGTATTCGGGATTCGGTCCCAGCCCGGATCCATATCATTCTCCGGCGGACTCCACACCACCACCACCCTCGCTCCGGTCCGACTCAGGGAACGGTATGCCAGATTCTTGAGTTCCCCCGAGGCTGCCCAGAACTGCCGGTGTCCGGGCTCCGGGGAGTAAACTTCGGAGACAATTTTGAACCTTCCCAGCCGCGCCCAAAAGTCAGTGCTTCCATCATCGATCACCGCGACTCGGTCGCCTGCCTGCAACCCCATGTTCTGCAACCCCTCCGCCGCCTCCATCTGTTCTTTTTGCAGCGGAATGGCACCAACCGTCAAAGTTGTGTAGGCACTCTCCGCCATGTGCGCCAACACCGAAAACAATATCGTTGCCATCACACCAATCGCGACATATTTGGCCAGCAACTCCGACTGCGCATTCCTGGGCAAACGAATTCCCGCGAGCATCGCAATCAGCAGCAATACCATCGACGCCCCCACATACCGCGTCCGCACCAGCACCAGGGAGTAGGTTCCAAGGCTCAGCCCTGCCGCCCCAAGCAGGGGCCAGTTGGAAACAATCGCTCTTCGGGTCGGCTTTCCCCCCGCGAGAATGAGAATGATCAATCCGGCCAGCAACCCCAGTTCCCGGTCCAACATTTTGGCGTAGTTCCGCGCGCTCTGCACCAGCACCCTCAATTCCGATCGCAGGCGCCAGTGGATTTGCGCTCCTTCATTCCAGTAGGAAGGGTCATACCACGGAGGATAGGTTCCTTCCACGGGTTCCGCGAACTCAAACACCGCGGGATGTTCCAGCAGTTGTCGGGTGGTGTGCCGCGGCGTCCCGCTGCCTTCAGGCTCACCCTGCCAATGGGTCTGCGGGCTTCCCGGACTGACGAGCCCGGCATAAGTCAGTTTTCCGCTGTCGCCAAATGTGAATCGCCCTTTGTGTTTCGAAAGCGCCACAATAAAAGGCAGGCAGACCCCCAGAAACAACAACCCAGCTAACAGGACGCCCACCGTTCTCCGCCTCGATGTTGCGCCGGAAAACATAAGGATGATCAGCAGCCCAAATCCCAGTGGAAACATAATGGCTTTGCCCAGGTAGGCCACCCCGCACAATGCGCCGAAAATCGCGAACTTTCCATAAGACTCATGGGCACGCAAATCTAGGAGGTAGCCGCCGATAAGAAATAAGACAGCCGCCACCAGAAGATCTGGCGTCACCGTCCCCGGGTCAATCAAAACCACCGCTGCCCAAAGAAAAATGGCGTATCCCAACCCCAGCACCACCCACTCCGGCAAGGCAGCAGAATCGCGGAGCGCCACGTCTTTTTTGTTCGCTCGCAAAACCGAATGAAGGAAAAAGCGGAAGCAAAACAGCGCCGCAATATAAATGATCAGGTTTATCAAGTGGACGGTAATAAACTCCCACCGTAACGAAGGCTTCACAATGTATAGCCCCAGCCCCATAACCCAGGAGTACAACGGGCTCCAATATCCGTTCACCGCCGCTCCCCAGTCGCGTCGAAAATACGCGTCCCCGATGTCCAGATACGACTCTCCATCGGGATTCATCGCATACCGGCTGATCCAGACCTGTAGAACTCCCAGCGCAATGCAAACCGCCAGAAGCCGGCGCTCCGTCAGCACCACCGTTTCCGGAGTCTTGGTGCACTCCGGAACCAGCTCGGGCGCCACCTCTAGTTTTCGCTCGCGAAGCAACTGTGGACTGGTCGTCATTCGATTGCGCGTGGAGATCGAGTCACGCCCTGTTGTACGGCCCCCACCGTGGTCGCCGCGCACACTCCCATGCACAAATAAAAAACTCCGAACCATCTCTCTTGCCAGTTCGGCAAGACCAGAAAATGCAAACTCACATAGGCTAATGTCACGGCGAATAACCCTCTCATCCGCCTCGAAACTATCCCCACGGCCCCCAGCGACAGAAATGGCAGGAAGAAACTTTCCATCATCAGCGTGATGCCTGCCCTGAAAGCGGACAGATATCCGCTCAACGACAAATGAACTGTCATCTCTCCCGGCGCCACCGGCACTCCCGTGAAGTTGCGATAGTAGAGCATGCCAACGCCGTAGTCCCCGGAGAAGTGGTTGATGCAGAGAACAGACGCCGCCGCCACCACGCTAAGCACGCCTGCTTTCCACAGCTCAAGTCGTTTTTCAAGCCAGCACAGCAAAATCACCGGGCCCGCCAGCACGACGAAGTCGGTTCGAAAATAAATAGATGCCAGCAACAACGTCATGCCGGGTAGAAGTTTTCGCTTTTCAAAAATCAGATAGAGCGCTGCAAATGCCACCAGTGTCGCCAGCGCATCGGCCGTGGTTTCCCGGCCCAAAGTCATCAGCGGGGAACTGATCATGAGCAAAATCGAAAATGCCAGAGTGATCCCGCGGCTTACGTACCTGCCCAGCCAGACGAATGTCAGCAGACCGAGACAAAAATATGAGAGAACCGAAATAAAAATCCCTGCCCGCACCAATCCAAGTCCCATTCTGCTGACCAGCCACAGGGTCTGGTTGTAGAGAGGACGAATCGCAAATAACGGAAGAAACTCGGCGAACCTGGCCGCATTCGTGGCCCGCTCCTGCCGCGATTTATTCAGATCCTCGGGCGCGCCCGGCTCATATCCGAGAAGACCTTCCCGCTCCACCCTTGGAACAAAGCGCTGAATCTCGGTATAAACCCTCCGGTGGATTAGAACCGGATCTCGCTCCTGCATGAGCAAAGCATTGCCCATGTATTGAATCGAATCCATGCTATAGACGGGCTTGCGGTAGAGATGAATTGCTATCCCGCCCAGAAAGGCAACGTAGAACGGCAGAATCGCTCGGGTCAGAGCGCTCTTCCGGGCAGGCCTCCGCAGCAGTCGTGGTGGGTCGGCCGGAGACGCAATCGTCGCATTCGGAGCAGCACTCATCTAAATCTTATTCTTGAAATGCCGCCAGTCTCTCACAAAGACGCCAGAGAAGAAACGAAAGACCGAGGCGAATGTCCCGATTTGATTATCAATTTGGGAACCGCATGGGCAAGGCGAAACTGAAGCCGGAAGCCGCTCCAACTGCTGACTGCCTTACAATCGTCCTGTGCCCGTCCTCCACAACCTTCGCCTGACTCTAGAAATGATCAAGTGGGAGCACTCTATCTTCGCGCTCCCGTTTGCTCTCTGCGGAGCCATGCTCGCCGCCTCCGGCCTTCCCACCGCCCATCAATTTTTCTGGCTCGTGGTCGCCATGCTCGCCGCCCGCTCTGCCGCCATGGCCTTCAATCGGCTGGCAGACGCCGCCATCGACGCCGCTAATCCTCGCACCCGCACCCGCGCACTTCCCGCCGGCGATCTTTCACCTCTGTTCGTCGCCATCTTCGTCATTGTTTCGTGCCTCATTTTCATCGTGGCGGCGGCTCAACTCAATCGCCTCGCGCTTTGGCTTTCCCCGGTTGCTCTCTCGGTGCTGCTGCTCTACTCCTACACCAAGCGCTTCACGCGCTGGTCGCATCTCGTGCTTGGTTTCGCTCTCGGCATGGCTCCCTCCGCGGCCTGGATCGCGGTTCGCGGCTCGCTCGACCCTCGCATCCTGCTGCTTACCGCCGCCGTAACTTTCTGGGTCGCCGGCTTCGACGTGCTCTATGCCTGCCAGGACTTTCAATTCGACCGCGATGCCGGACTCCACTCCATCCCTCGCTTCGTCGGAATCCCGCGCGCCCTCTGGATCGCCCGCGTTTTTCACGCGCTGATGCTGCTCCTGCTGCTCGCTCTGATCCCCGCATTCGCCTTAGGAAAACTGGCCATTGCCGGCGTCGCTGCCGTCGCTCTCCTCCTGCTCTACGAACATTCGCTGGTCAAGCCCCACGATCTTTCTAAATTGAACGCCGCGTTCTTCACTATGAACGGCGTAATCTCCGTAGTGTTCGCGCTCTTCGTGGGGGCGGACCTGCTTCTTAGGAAGTAGACAGAGCCGAGCGGAAATTTCAGCCCAAAAACAAACCGGCGTCTCCGCCCCCTGCGGTGGAAACGCCGGTTCCCCATTCCCTCTCGGTGACGAGGGCGTGAAGACTTCGATCAAGAAAACTAATGATCTCGCCTTCATCCTGCCCGACCTCGCACTCCGGTTTGTCAAGCCTATGTCTACAATTTGTCAAAAGCTATATGCGGGGAAGGGAAGGCCCGAAGCCGAAGAATCAACGGAAGATTCATCGGCAAACCGGCCGGTCTGCATAGGAATACTTGCGGTAAGCGGCGATCCAGCCGCTCGAGATATCGTTCCGGGCGGTGCCACATCGACATCGCAGTGGCCGCATATTAACATCGCGGTAGTAGCGCGTTGTTTTTGCGCGGGTACCGATTTCAGTCGTGGCCTTTGAGGCCAGGGCAGACGCGAGTTTCGGCTTTGAGGTGCTTGCTCGACCCAGGCGGCCAGCACATCGGCTGCGTGGCCCAACCTTGAATAAACAGAGGGAGAGTACGAACCTAATCTCAACACCAATGCCGCCTCGCGCGCACTCAGGCAGCGCCCGGCCGGCCAAAGCTCCCCGACCATCCATGAGAAAAGTTCTTTTTGCTTTCTTATTCATGGCTCTCCCACTCCAGGCGCAGAGTAGCGCGGGAGAACTTCGCCTCAAAGTCACCGGCCCCGACGGCCTTCCCGCCAGAGCCTCCATCGAACTCTCTAGCGACGCCCTCGAATTCCACCGCTACTTCGCCACCGACGACTCTGGTGACCTCACCATCCGCAATCTTTCGTTCGGACTCTACCGTCTCCAGGTCCAGCGCGAATCATTCGTCCCCTATGATGGCCGCATCGAAATCCATTCCACGCTTCCCACCGAATACATTGTGAAACTCAGCATCGCCGCCGTGAGCACGGCCGTGAACGTCACCGCCGAGGCGACCCTGCTCGATCCCGACCGCGCCGGCGCCTCCAATCACCTCGATCAGCAAGCCATTGCGGAGCGTCCCGCATCGCTTCCCGGCCGCTCCCTGCAAGACCTCGTCAACTCCCAGCCCGGCTGGCTCTACGAAGGCAACGCGGTCCTCCATCCCCGCGGCTCGGAATATCAAACTCAATTCGTCGTCGATGGCATCCCGCTCACCGACAATCGCTCCCCTGGTTTCGGCCCCGAAATCGAAGCCGACGATGTCGACTCCCTTACCATCTACACCGCGGGCATCCCCGCTGAATATGGCCGCAAGATGGGCGGCGTCATCGAAATCAACACTCTGCGTGACAACCAGCCCGGACTTCACGGTCAGGCTATTCTCTCGGGCGGCAGCTTCGACACGGCCGCGGCTTTCATCCAGTTGCAATACGGCTGGGGACACAACACACTCGGCTTCAGCTCTTCCGGCGCCGGCACGGCTCACTATCTCAACCCAGTCGTCGCGGAAAACTTCACCAACCGCGGCACCACCGGGGACTTGGCGTTTTCCTTTGCCCGCGATCTTACGCCCAGAGACCACCTCAGCCTCAGCGTCCGCCACGAACTTTCACGCTACGAAATTCCCAACGAAGAAATTCAGCAAGACCCCCAGCTGCAAACTCCTGCGCCGCCTCCGGGAACGCCGCCGCAGCTGCAGACCGCCGACAATTTCGAGACGATGGGTATCGCATCCTACGAACACGTCTTTTCACCCAATCTGCTCGCCGACTTTCGCGGCATGGTTCGGGGAAATTCCAACGACCTTGATTCCAATCAATTTTCGTGGCCGCTCATTGCCTTCCAGCATAATGACTTTAAAGAGATTTTCTTCAACACCGCCATCTCTGTGCATCACAACCATCAGGAGTGGAAGGCGGGAATTGAATCCGATAATTTGTTTCTCCACGAAAACTTCAGCGATATCATCACCGCCAATCCCAACGCGCTCATCGACCCCCTCTATCCCTTCGACGAGGGTACGCCCGCCACTTTCTCATTCCTTGGCAGCCGCTCCGATCTCGAGCAAGCCGCTTTTGTGCAGGATCTTATCCAATTCGGCAATTGGACGGTAAATGCCGGGCTTCGTTGGGATCACTACCAGCTGCTGCTGAACCAAAATGCCCTAAGCCCACGCCTGGCTGTTTCCCGCTATTTTCCCGATGCCGGCCTCACTGTTCACCTTTCCTACGACCGCATCTTTCAGACTCCATCGTTTGAAAACCTACTCTTGTCGAGTTCTCAACAAGTCACATCCCTTGACCCTCAGGTTTTGCGCCTTCCGGTACAACCTTCGCACGGAAACTATTTCGAACTGGGCGCCAGCAAGAGTGTTTGCAGCCGGCTCCGCTTCGACGCCAGCTACTTCCGCCGCTACGTCAACAACTATGCCGATGATGATCAGATCCTCAGCACCGCCATCAGCTTTCCTATAGCTTTCCGCAAAGCGATTCTCTACGGCGCCGAAGCCAAAATCGAAGTCCCGCACTGGAATCGTTTCTCCGGCTTCCTCAGCTACTCCTACATTGTCGGCAACGCCTGGCTTCCCGTGACCGGCGGCCTGCTGCTGGGCGACGATGTCGCCAGCGCCTCGCTTCCCGGACATTTTCCTGATTCCCAGGACCAGCGCAACACCGCCCGGGCCCGCATCCGCTACCAGGTTGCGTCGCGTTTTTGGGTGGCTACCGGCGCGGACTACGGCAGCGGGCTGCCTTTCGAATTCCAGGGCGACCCTGCGGTCGCCCTGGCTACCTACGGCCAAGCCGTCATTGATCGCATCGACTTCGATCGCGGCCGCATCAAGCCCACGCTTTCCATTAATGCTTCAGCCGGTGCCGATCTTTATAAAAAAGAAAGGCGTTCTCTCCGCCTGCAAGGGGATGTCGAAAATCTCAACAACCGGCTCAATGTAATCGATTTCGGTGGCCTTTTCTCCGGCAACGCCATAGGCCCTCCTAGAAGCTATTCCCTCCGCCTGGCAGCCGCGTTCTAGTAAGGGAGCCGTCCTCTTAGTTTTGATCGTGAGCGAAGCTCACGCCCGCTTGAAATACTGCACCGCCCGTTCATGCTTCTTCGCCGCCGCCAGCGACGAAAACGTTCCCAGATTCTTGCGTTTCCCGCTCTTATCTTTCTTGCGCGAATACAAACGATACTCCCCGGATTGTAGTTTGCGAATCATGCAGAAAAGATGCCGTTCCCCTCCCTCTGGTTGGCAGACAAAAAAAAGGAACGCTCTTGCGTCCCTCATAAGGAATTGTTGATCCGATAAGAACTGTGATCCTGAGCGAAGCGCGTTTGGCCCGTAGGATAGGAGGACCTTCTGGGCCCTCACACGACAAAATACTTCGCCCCCGGATGATGCACCACCAGCGCCGACGTGCTCTGCTCCGGCTCCAGCAAAAAGCCGGAAGTCAGCCTCACTCCCACGTTCTCTTCCGGCTTCAGTAAGGTAAACAACTTGGTCTGGTCTTCCAGATTCGGGCAAGCCGGATAGCCAAAAGAATATCGCGATCCGCGATACTTCTGATGAAATAAATCGCGTATGGCCTCCGCATCCTCGCCCGCAATCCCCAACTCTTCGCGCATCGTCTTATGATGCAGTTCCGCCAGCGCTTCGGCGGTCTCAACACTCAGTCCGTGAAGGTACAAATATTTCGTATACTCTCCACCCTCAAATAACTTCTGCGTTTCCACCGAAGCCTTCGCCCCAATGGTGACCAGCGAAAATCCAATCACATCCGTCTTCCCGGAAGCTTTCGACGCAAAGAAATCAGATATACACAACCGCCGTCCTTCTCGCTGCCGCGGAAACGTAAAGCGCACAAGCTCTTTCGGCACCAGGCACTGGGTACTGGGTACTTCATACACCACCACGTCATTCCCGTCACTCTGGCAAGGGAAATATCCATAAACCACCTTCGGCTCAAACAAGCCGGAGTCTGCCACTTCCTCTTCCAACTTTTTCTTGATCGGACGAAACTTCTCCTCCACCAGCCGCACATAATCCGCCTGCGAAGCCGTCTTTAACTGCCACTGATTTTTGAATAGCGCTGTCTCATTGATATAGGGAAACACTTCCCGCACGTCGTAGCGCTTCACCCGCACTCCCCAGAACGGAGGCTCAGGAATATTCGGCGCATCGGTAACCACCGCGCTCCGCTCCGCAAACACCGGACCTGTCTCCTCATCCACCGCCGCTGCTTTCGCGTACTCTTTCACCGTCCGCCCATCACGCAGTCTCGTCTCCCGCACGCCATCTTCCGTGATCAGGTCTTCCATCACGTGCAGCCCGGCAAAGGCATCCTCCGCATAAAACACGGCATTGGCATACTCCCGCCGCAGATCGTCCTCTACATACTTGCGCGTCAAAGCCGCGCCGCCGCAAATCACCGGGAACTCGAGCTTCTGCCGCTGCAGATCCTGGATCACGTACTTCATCTCCAGCGTCGACTTCACCAGCAGTCCGCTCAGCCCAATCGCATCAGCCCCATGCTCCTGCGCCGCACTGATAATCTTGTCACCCGGCTGCTTGATGCCCAGGTTCACCACTTTGAATCCATTATTCGACAAAATAATGTCCACCAGATTCTTTCCAATATCGTGGACATCGCCCTTCACCGTGGCGAGCACAATCGTCCCTTTCTGTGACCCACCTTCCTTCTTCTCCATCTTCGGTTCAAGATAAGCCACCGCCTGCTTCATCACGCCGGCTGAATCGAGCACCGAAGGCAATTGCATTTTGCGCGCGCCAAACAGATCGCCCACGGTTTTCATGCCATCGAGCAGCACGGTGTTGATCAGCTCCAGCGCCGTATAATCTGTCAGCGCTTGTTCCAGCAACTCCTCCAGCGATTTCTTCTGCGCGCCTTCTCCCACCGATTTCTCGCCGTTGATGATGGCAAACTTCAGCTTGTCTTCCACCGAAAGCGTGTCCACATGCGCGGTGGTCGCCGCCGCCGGCTTGCCCTTCAGCCCGGCAAAATGATTCATGTATTTCTGCAGCGGATCTCCGTCGGACTCGTCACGGAAAATCAGCTTCCGCGCCAGATCCACTTCTTCCTGCGGAATCTTGTACAGCGGATAGATCTTCGTGTAGTTCACGATGGCCATATCCAGCCCGTGATCGACCGCCTCGTGCATGAACACCGAATTCAATACCCGGCGCGGGTAAGCATCCAGCCCAAATGAAATATTGCTTACTCCCAGAATCGTCTTAACGGTGGGCAATTCCTTCTTAATGCGCTCCACTGCCTTGAGTGTCTCGATTCCCGCGTTCCGGTACTCTTCCTGCCCGGTAGAAATGGGCAAGGTCAGCGCGTCGAAAATTAAATCCGTGCCATCCAGCCCATATTTCTTGGTCGCCAGATCGAAAATCCGGTGCGCGATGGACGCCTTTTTCTCCGCGGTCAATGCCATCCCATCTTCGTCGATGGTCAGCGCAATCACCGCGGCGCCGTAGCGCTTCGCCATCGGCAGCACCAGGGATGTCCGCTTCTCTCCATCTTCCAAATTGATGGAATTAATAATGGCTCGCCCCGGAATCCGTTTCAGCGCCTCTTCCACCACATCCGCCTCGGTCGAATCCACCAGAATCGGCGCCGGAACCCGGGTTGCGATCTTTTCCAGAATCGAGGAGATGTATCCCTTCTCATCCTCGCCCACAATCGCGCAACACAAATCCAGCATGTGCGATCCGTCGTTCACCAGCTTTTTCGCCAGCGCCAGAATGTCGTCGTATTTCTTTCCGCGCACGAGGTTGCGGAAATGCTCGACCCGCGTCGTCGTATTCATTTCCTCGGCGACGATCAATGGTTTCGGTTCAAGATCGAGCGGAACGGATGTGTAAGCGCTCGATGCCGCACCCACGCGCTTCACGTCGCGCTTCGCCGGCTCCACTCCGGAAACCGCGTCCACCACGGCTTTCAAGTGCGCTGGCGTGGTTCCGCAGCATCCGCCGACGACGCGCACGCCGTAATCCCGAACAAAGTGCTTGTGATACTCCGCCAGTTCGTCGGGAGTCAGTTTGTAGACTGCGTGCCCGCCTTCGTTATGCGGCAGCCCCGCATTCGGTAGCACGGAAACTTCCTTGGTCGAATTCAGCGCCAGATGGCGGACCGCGTCGTTCATCTCCTTCGGCCCGGTCGCGCAATTCAATCCCAGAATTTCCACATCGAACGGTTCGAGCGCAGTCAGCGCCGCGCCAATCTCGGTCCCCAGCAGCATGGTGCCCGATTCCTGCAACGTTACTTGCACCGCTACTGGCAGTCGCTTGCCCGCTTTGCGCATCGCCTCCAGCACGCCGATAGTGGCAATCTTCGCCTGCAGCAAATCCTGGCAGGTTTCGATCAGCAGCACATCCACCCCACCCTCAATCAGCGCCGCCGCCTGCTCTTCATACGCCGCTGCCATCGCCTCGAATCCGATATGTCCCAGCGACGGTAACTTGGTCGTGGGGCCCATCGACCCCGCTACAAATCGCGGGCGCTCCTTGGTTGAAAATTGCTGTGCCATTTCCTTCGCCAGTTGGGCCGCGCGCAGGTTGATCTCGCGCACTCGATCGCCGAGTTCGAATTCGCTCAACACGATTCGCGATCCGCCAAACGTGTTGGTTTCCACGATGTCGCAACCAACTCCAAAGAAATCGGCGTGGATTTCCCGAATAATATCGGGGCGGCTCAGCACCAGCACTTCGCTGCAATTCTCCTTGCCCCAGTAATCGTCGAGGGTCGGATTGCGCGATTGAATGTTGGTGCCCATCGCGCCGTCATAAACCACCACGCGCTCACGAACGGTTTGTAGAAAATCAGCCATAAGAAAATGTCATCGGTCGTCGGTCGTTAGTCGTTGGTCGTTCGCAATCCATCCTTGCTGCCAGAATTGCTGGCCCTTGGCTAACGACCAACGACCAACGACGGTTTCCATGCACAAACGCCGGCCCCCAGGACCGGCGTGTGATCGGCTCGAATTCGTTTTGAACTCTAACTCCCCGCTACCATCTCCTTGGGAGCTCCGCCGTCCACATCGGCCTGATTGAACACCACATTCGCTCCCATGTGTGCTGGCCGGGGGGCCAGCATTTGCTCCTTGCGGTAAACCAGATTGCTGGCGTTGAAGGTTGCCAGCTCAAACCCATGTCCATGCGTAATCGCATCCGTGGGACAAGCCTCTACGCAGTACCCGCAAAAAATGCAGCGGTTATAGTCGATGTTATAGACCTTGGCGTAGCGTTCCGCGCCGCTCACACGGTTTTCAGCGGTGTTGTCGGCGGCCTCGATATAGATGCAATTCGAAGGACAGTTGGCGGCGCAAAGGAAACAGGCTACGCATTTTTCCAATCCGTTTTCGTCGCGCTGCAACACGTGCGCTCCCCGGAAGCGGGCCTCGATGCGGGCGCCGCGCAGCGGGCCTTTTCCGTCGGGATAATTTTCCACCGTCGTGGGCTGGAACATCTCCATGAAGGTGATGCTCATCCCCTTGGCGATCGCGGCGATGTTTTTCAGAACCGGCATCAGTTTTTAGTATACCGGATGCAGGGCGAGCGATGCGTGTGAGGTGCCCGGGCAAGCAGTATGGAAAATAATCTCGGTTCTTACCCTCGTCGCCACTTTCTCAGCTGTTTCCAGGCTTGCACAAGTTCCTGAATCGCGCGTGCGGAGGGGAAGGTCCGGCCGTTGATGATGCGGCAGTCGCGATAGGCTCGTTGGTAAAAATCGAGAACCGTGCTCATGCTGAGGTGAGAAAGATTGTCGCCCAGTTCGTTCAGATGCTCGCGGCTTAGGATTTCTTCTCGTTTCGCGACATCAGGACGCCGGGCCATGAAGAGACGTTTCTCGCGGGGGTAAGGGTTGAAGCGGAAAACCGCCTTCAGAACTCAAGCCGGAACAAGGTAGGATGCTAGCATATTCGCCATTTGTTCGCCAAGGCGTTTCACAACATGGGGGAATAGCGATCGGCAATGGTTCGGTTTGCAATCCGAGCGGGTCAGCGTGAAGCTAATTATGGTCCCGCCCGCGCCACCGAAATCCTGCTGGCATCTACCGTAATCGCTCGCTGAATCTCCATCTCAATCGACGTTCCTATTTCCAGCCTTACATCGTTCCCACGCTTCAACAGCGCCCACCCAATTCCCGCCGCCGCGCCAGCCCCGGCTCCAATTCGCGCCCCATTCAGCCCGTCTGCGAGCCCGCCCGCCAGCGCTCCACCTGTTCCGCCGTAGACTCCGCCCTTGGCAGCATCCTCGATCTTTTTCCCGGTGTCCTTATCCTGCTGAATCGTTCCTTCGGAGTCCTTCACCGACTTGTTATCGGCTCCCGGGGCATTCTCCACCGACCCCGGCAGCATCACGGTGTATCCGTTGGGATAAATCATGGAGGTAAAGTGCATCAGGATCTCGGCCCGCCCCTTCAATCGCCCACCCCGCTCGACATGCGAAATCTTCCCTTGAATGTAGGATCCGGCCGGCACAATTACGCGATTGTCCACGACAAAGGGAAACGCTGTCTCCGCATAAACCGCATCCCCCTCGCGGGCGTTCTTGGTCGAGATCGCCTGCTTGAGAGCAAGCGGAATCTTCGTCCCCGCTGGAATGGTAATCACGTTGGGGTTGGCGGCAGCCGGTGCCGCAGTTCGCATCGCGCTCGGGGCAGCGGCCGGCGGCGCAGTCACGGGAGCAGCACTCGAAGCCGCGCCATCGTGCGGCGCATCGGCAGCCTGTCCCAACGCCATCGCTGAAATCAGGAGAAGAGGCAGAATCCAACCCATCGCAGACCCCCCAGGGCTATCGTTCTCGCTCGAATCAGCCAGAGATTACCACGTCTGCCCCGTTACGATGCCTCTCGATGAGTCTAAGTTATCCGGGCGCCCGGTATTTCAGGCACTTGGATGCTCGCGATGGTGCAGAGCCGTCCAGCACAAAAGAAACAGACCACCGGAGAAGAGCAACAGGCCGGACGCTGGCTCAGGAGCGGCCGAAATGGGAGTGATATGCAGGCTCATCAGGACATCGTTGTCATCGTCGTCGTACTTATAGGAAAGAGCATCATCAAGGTGAAGTACCCACGTATCCGGCCCTGTCTGCTGGATGATGCTTCCGCCCAAGCCGAGACTGTCGTCAATATCGGAAAAGGCCACGATCGAGGCCAGGTCAGTTCCGCTGGAGAATGCCCAGCCTGAGTCGCCGGCGAATGTGGTAAACATGCCCATGTTTATGGTGGTACCTGCTGAGAAAAATCCGACATTGACTGGGCTCAACGAACTGGGATTATTTGGGAGGCCGCTGAAAAGCGCGATGAAGTTGCTAGGCGAGGTTCCCAGACCAAAGGCGGTGACGCCACCGGCAGAGCCGCCGATGAACTGCATCGTAAGGTCGCCGCTGGTGGGCATGACGAACTGCTGAATTCCGTCTGCCCAGGCAGATCGCGGCGCCAAGGCAAATAAACAGAAATTTAATACCGCAATCGAGGAGATGAGCGAAGGTTTGAAAAGACGCAACCGAGCAATCATTGAACACCTCGGATCCGCTGGAAGCAGCGGATGAAGCGGCGGATGAAGCGGCGTCAGACGCAAGGATTCTGATCGGGATACCCTGGAATGTCAATGAAAAACGTGAGGCAGTCTATAAGGTTAGCCGCGTTGTTCTACGCTTCCACCTACGAGCGCTTCCCAATTCTTATGGAATGATCGGTCCGCGCGCGAGGCCGGCGGTCTCAGGGCCAGTCACCCAAGGGGCTGGCAAACGCCTCAATTTCTCCGTGGCTTCTTTTCTCCAGCACGGCTTGCAAAGACCGGTTAATCTTTTTTTGTATCTCCCGCAGGTAGGCCTCTTGCGTCGCCAGCAGCGTATCTTCCGCTTGTTCAGGTCCTTTGCGCACGGCGCAGAATTCAAGTCCGAAACAGAATCCCGAGCGATTGCGAACTACCCCGACCACCCGCACCTTGCCCGAGGTTCGAAATTCGACCTCCATCAACTCGCCGGACTGAAGGTCGACTCCGCCATACACTTCCATGCCTGTACGGCTTAACTCACAAACTAATCCGGGCACTACTGCGGTCGCGGACTCCGTGTTTGTTCGTTCGGTGTCTGTCCGTTGGATGTTGGCCGCGATGAATACCGGCAGATGCACATGGTATCGAGGCCATCGTCGAGTCTTGGTGGGGTCCATAGAAAATGGTCGCCAACCGCGAATTAGTTGAGCAAGCCCGGAAGCAGCAAGTAGGCCGCAGCGCCCAAACCAACCGTCAGCAGACTGCATGCGCTTGCCAGGCTGAACCGCCGGGGCCGCGCCTCCAATTGTTTCGCCGAGGCGGCCCGCAGTTTATCCATCCAAACTTGTTCGAATTGATTTTGACTTGATCGTTCCCAGATGAGCTCGCCAAGCCGCCGGTGATCGTCCGCCGCGAGCGATACGAAGCGAAACGGTTGCAAGTTGCTGCTGACGGGGCACAGAATTTCGGCGTTTCCCAGCACGGAGCCGCATCCGGTCAGAAACATCAGCTTCACTTGCGATCCCTGAATGACAGGCTGAGCCAGCGAAAGCAGACCACCCGTAAAGGAAACCGTCTGCAGATTGGCGCCAATTCTTTGACCGCTCGGAAGGCGAAGCACCGCCGGAGTAAGTCCTTCCAGGTGCGCACGCGGAACGCGCCACGGCGGGCGAGATTGGGGAGGGCTGACCATGCTAGCCCTCAGTATCGTCAGACTGGCAAATAACGGAAGATTACGTCGGTGTCAGGCTGGGTCTGGTTACGCTGTCCGATGATCCTGCCTGAAACTGCCTTCTATTTGATCTGCGCGGTCTGCGAGGCCACAGCCAGCCACTTTCCATCGCGCTTCACAAACACGTCCGTCCACGCGTAATGCCCGGTGGATTTCCTGCCATCCACAGTCGAGGTTGCGTCGTTGGTCCCCGTAACCACCGCGGTATCGCCAAAGACCCGTACTTTCATGGCGCCGAGGGTTGCCGAATCTAGATGCCCGTCTTTTATCTGAGCGGCGCGCTGGGCCTTGGTCTGGCTTTTTCCGTCGGGGCTGATGGCGATCCAGTCATCCGCCACCAATTGTTCGAACGCCGCCGCATCGTTGTTTTTCTCGGCGTTCAGCCACGTCTGTTCCGTCGCCTTCAAATCTTGCGAGGTCGTAGAAGTCGAATCGCGATTACTTTCCTTGACCTGCGCGGCCACCACTGTCGAAAAAATCAGAATCAGCAAACACATCTCGACGCGAAATCGCCCTGCCATATTGAGCCTCTTAAAAACGATGGCGATTATACGCTCATGGCGCCAGGCTCTCGCCGGGTTCTTGGCTGCGAGCCTGCTGTCAGCAGTGTGAAGGCGCTTTGTATTACCATCGCAACCGATGACTTCTTCGCTCGCTCGCTGGCTGCGTGATCCTTTATTTCTCTTATGTCTCACGGCTGGTCTGCTTGCTTTTGTGGTGCAGTCAGGGGAGCTCGGCACTGCCGACACCATGCACCGGTTGCAAACCACCCATTGGATCTGGACTTCCGAGCCTCAGGTTTTTCCCAACGAATATCCCGAGTTCGGTCTGCACGGTCGCGATGGCCGCCTTTACAGCTGGTATGGCATTGGACAGTCCTTACTGATGTTGCCCCCCGATCTGCTGGGGACATGGATCGCACGCTGGAAAGTTTTTTCCGGCTACGGCGACGATCCCGCAGTACGCAGCATTGTGGTCAGCTACAGCACCAGCATTCTGGTAAATATAGTCACCGCTCTGCTGGCCTTTCGTCTGCTCAGTCAGTTGCGCTTCAGCGAACCGGAATCAGTTCTCGGCGTACTGGCGCTCCTGTTCTGCACCACCCACTTGCATTACACGCAAAACATGATGGAGAACAACTACATCATGCTTTTGACGCTGGCCGGATTCTCCTTTCAATATGATTGGCTCCGCACGGGAAGCCGCCGAGCGCTTTTTATCGGCAGTGCCGCGCTCGGGTTAAATCTGCTGACGCGGCTCACCACCGGCCTTGACCTGGTAGCCGCCGGAGTTTTTCTTCTTCTCGTGCTCTGGTTCGAACGCGTCCGCGGACGTAATCTATTGCGGCGCTTGGGCGCCTACTGCAAAGTTGCCGCTCCGGTGTACGCAGTTTTCTTACTGGTCGATCGCCTATACCAGTTCTACCGTTTTGGATCGTTCACCAATACTTACGTGGCGCTGTTTGCCCAAGAGCAGCGATCGCAGGATCCAACCCTCCCTGCAAATTTTCCCTGGAGCACACCATTTCACCAAGGTTTTTTTGGCCCGTTATTCAAGCCGGAGAAATCGATCTTTCTCTTCGATCCGCTCCTGGTGCTGACGCTGGTGCTTCTGGCGGTGCTATGGAAGCGATTATCGGCCGAAGTGCGGGCCTATGCTGCGGCCACACTTCTGCTGTTGTTGGCCTACATCTGTTTTTACGCCAGGTACACCTACTGGGCCGGGGATTTCGCTTGGGGCGACCGTTACGTTTCGACTGCCGTTCAATTCGCCGCGTTACTCGCCGTGCCTTTGTTGTTGCGCTACCGCGCGCAGTTGAGTAGATGGATCTGGCGCGGCGGAGTGGCCCTGATCGTAATCAGCCTGTTCATTCAGCTGGCATCGCTTGCCTTCTGGCTGCCCCTGGAAATCTATCAAATGGAAACTCTGGGCCATCCCACTTTCGTGATTGCACTGCGTTTTAAGAACATCGCGGCGTTCGCCCTGGGCAAAATGCAGGCATGGGGTTTGAACAACGAATCCATGACGCAAGATCCCTGGGATTATGTTCACATCACGACCTGGAATTTTCTGCCCTTCCTGCTGCGAAGGGTGGGAGTGGCGCCGAGCTGGCTCGTGAACACAACATTTGTCATATGGGACTCCGTTCTCGCGGGACTGGCGCTGGTTCTGTTGTGGCTGAGGGTGATATTGCGGCGGGAGATCGCTGGTTCACCTTCCACATAACCAGACGCCGGGAAACCACACACGGTTCGATCGCCATAAAGCATGCGGGGTACATTGGTGGTTCGCGTGTACGCGCTGGTTTCTGGCATCGATTTTGATAGCAATCCCAGCAATGCTATGGTGTCTGTGCTTAGACATCGCTGAACAACCCGTCGCATCGATTCAGTTTTCTCCGGCGTAAACAATCCCTGGACGCGATCCTCCATGAACATACTTGATCTGGTTGTCGGCAAACCCATAAAGACCAGCGACGAACGTGCCGAGCAGATCGGCCCGACACAGGGCATCCCAATCTTTGGTCTCGATGCGCTGAGCTCGGCGGCATATGGCCCAGAAGCGGCCCTGAGCCTTCTGATTCCGCTAGGAATTCTGGGTGTCCGCTATATCGTTCCGATCAGCGGCGCCATCATCACGTTGCTGGTGATCGTTTACTTTTCTTATCGTCAGACCATCGCCGCGTATCCCTCAGGCGGCGGCTCCTACACCGTGGCGCGGTTCAATCTTGGAGCCCCGGCCAGCCTGCTTGCCGCCGCCGCGCTGCTCGCCGACTACATCCTGACCGCCGCAGTGGGCATTTCCGCCGGAGTCGGTGCTTTGGTTTCCGCCGTTCCGTCCCTTCTGCCGCACACCGTTTCTCTGTGCGTGGGAATTCTGATCGTCATCACCATCCTCAACCTGCGCGGCGTGCGTGAAGCCGGTACAGCGTTCGCAGTTCCCACCTATTTGTTTCTCGGCACACTGCTGATTACGATCGTTGCAGGCGTTATTCGGATTCTGCTCAGCGGAGGGCATCCTGCGCCGTCGGTTCCTCTTCCACCTCCGCCGCCCATGACCGTGACCGTCAGTTACTGGCTGCTGCTGAAGGTTTTCGCCAGCGGTTGCACGGCGCTGACCGGCGTGGAGGCTGTCAGCAACGGCGTGAAAGCTTTCCGCGAGCCAACCGTGAAAAATGCACAGCGCACGCTTACGGTGATTATCTTTCTCCTGGCGGTCTTGCTGGCGGGAATTTCCTTCCTGGTAAAGTCCTACGGAATCGCCGCAACCGATCCGGGCCAGCCTGGATACCAAAGCGTTCTCTCCATGCTGACGGCGGCGGTTTTTGGCAAGGGCCTTTTTTACTATCTGACCATCGGGTCCATCCTGGTCGTTCTCTCCTTATCCGCCAATACTGCCTTTGCTGATTTTCCGCGCCTCTGCCGCGCCATCGCACAAAACAACTACCTTCCCCATGTATTCGGCTATCGCGGTCGGAGGCTGGTTTATACCTATGGCATAGTCGTACTGGCCGTCCTCTGTGGCGGCGTTCTCATCCTTTTTGGTGGCGTTACTGACCGGCTTATCCCGCTCTATGCCGTGGGCGCGTTCCTTGCCTTCACCCTTTCGCAGGCCGGCATGGTGATGCACTGGCGCAAGAATCGCGGTCCGGGTTGGCTGAAGAGCGCGGCGGTTAACGGACTGGGAGCAGTCGTCACTGGCGTCACCACGGCTGTGGTTCTGGTTGCGAAGTTTGTGCAAGGCGCCTGGATCACACTGCTTTTCATTCCGTTGACGATTCTTTTCTTCGCTATGGTTCGCCGCCATTACCACTCGGTGAAAATGCTCACCTCCTGCAAAATTCCGGTCGACGCGGTCGGCCTGAGCCAGCATCCGATTGCCGTCATTGCCATCGATCGCTGGAGCAACATTACCCGCCAGGGAATCGAGTTTGCTGCCCGGCTGTCGCCAGAAGTGATCGCCCTGCACGTCGAACCCAATGAGCATTCCGAGTTGCTGCAAGATGACTGGGCGCAATACGTGGAGCGGCCGTTTCGGGCGGAAGGCAAGGAGCCGCCTCAACTCCATGTCCTGCCTTCGCCTTACCGTTTTGTGATCATTCCTATCGTCCAGTTCGTGCTGGACGTTTCGAAGAAAAACCCCAACCGCAACATTGTTGTGGTCATACCGGAACTGGTCGAAGACAGATGGTACGAATATTTCCTGCACAATCAACGCGGCCGGCTCTTGGAGTGGGTGCTGCTGGCCCGCGGCAATGAACGCATCTTCACCGTGAGTGCGCCCTGGTATGTCGGGCGACGGAGTTGCTGAGAGGGCAAACGCGCAGGCGTCTCTTGCCCCGTCTGGTTACTCCACCGTGACTGACTTGGCCAGATTCCTTGGCTGATCCACGTCACAGCCGCGTCTCACTGCGATGTGATACGCCAGCAACTGCAAGGGAACGATTTCCAGAATGGGCGAGAGTTCTTCCGGCGCTGCCGGAACATACAGTACGTAATCGGCCGCTTCTTTGATCTCTTCATCGCCTTCGGTGGCCAGAGCAATCACCACCCCGGAGCGCGCTTTCACCTCTTTCAGATTTGACATCGTCTTTTCGTAGCGCACCATCGAACCCGGATCGCCGGCGTCCCGGGTGGCAACGATGACGACGGGCAGGTTTTCGTCGATCAGGGCATTGGGCCCGTGCTTCATCTCGCCCGCGGGATAGCCCTCGGCATGGATGTAGGAAATCTCTTTAAGCTTCAATGCGCCTTCCAGAGCGATGGGATAGTGAATGCCGCGGCCGAGAAATAGAAAATCCTGGGCTCGCTGGAAGCGCTTGGCCAGGTCTTCGCATTTTTCGTCATGCGTGAGGATGTTTTCCAGCTTTCCGGGGATCAGCGTGAGTTCCTGCGCGGCGGAACGAATTTCGGGGGCGGTCACTGTGCCGCGTACCTGCGCCAGATAGAGCGCGAAAAGATATAAGGCCGTGAGTTGGCAAGTAAAGGCTTTAGTCGATGCCACCCCAATCTCCGGCCCGGCGTGCGTATAGATGGTTCCAGCGGCTTCGCGGGTGATCATGGAGCCCACGACGTTGCAGATGGCCAGCGTCTTCGAACCCTTGGCCTTGGCTTCGCGCTGGGCGGCGATGGTGTCTGCCGTTTCGCCGGATTGCGAGATCACCAGCGTGATCGTGTCGGAGCCAACGATGGGGTCGCGGTAGCGCCATTCGCTGGCATAATCGACCTCGACGGGCACGCGCGCCAGGCTTTCAATCATGAACTTGCCAGCCTGTCCGGCATGCCAACTGGTGCCGCAGGCCACAATGTTGATCTTCTTGGCGGCCCGGAATTCGGCCTCGCTGATCTGCATTTCATCGAGAAATACGTGCCCGGTGTCGAGCGAAACCCGGCCCAATGTGGTGTCGCGGACCGCGCGCGGCTGCTCATAAATTTCCTTGAGCATGAAGTGCTTGAAGCCGCCCTTTTCCGCCATGATCGGGTCCCAGGTTACGTGCTGCACCTGGCGCTCGATCGGCTTTCCATCGAAGTCTGTCAACTTCACGCCTGCCGGCGTCACCACCGACAAATCGCCATCGGCCAAAAAGAAAATGTCCCGGGTGTGATACAGAATGGCCGGCACATCGGAGGCAACAAAGAACTCTTCATTGCCCAAGCCAACCACCAGCGGAGGGCCATTACGCGCGGCCACGATTTTGTCTGGTTCATCGACCGATATAACCGCCAGGGCGAAAACCCCACTCAGTTCCTTCAGCGCCCGGCGCACCGCCTCTTCCAGAGCAATAGCGTGGCCATTGCCGCCTTTTGAAAGATGTTTTTCGATCAGGTGAGCGATCACTTCCGTGTCGGTTTCGGTCGAAAACTTGTGGCCTTCCTCGATCAGCTTCTTTTTGAGGCTGAGATAGTTTTCGACGATGCCATTGTGTACGACCACAATCTTGCCGGTGCAATCGCGATGGGGATGGGCATTTTCTTCCGTCGGGCGCCCATGGGTTGCCCAACGCGTGTGGCCAATGCCATAGCTGCCATCGAGCGGCTTAAGACGGATGGCTTCTTCCAGATTACGCAGCTTGCCTTCCGCGCGTCGAATCTGCAGCTTGTCTCCATTGCCGGCAACGGCAATACCAGCCGAGTCATAGCCGCGATATTCCAACCGCCTCAAACCCTCGATGATGATCGGGACAACTTGTTTCTTGCCGACATAGCCAACGATG
Organism: uncultured Acidobacteriota bacterium; assembly: GCA_963756015.1. GTDB lineage: Bacteria > Acidobacteriota > Terriglobia > Terriglobales > Acidobacteriaceae > Sulfotelmatobacter. The sequence continues at coordinate 1,425,687 of CAVWMB010000006.1, read as the reverse complement.
CCACACATGTGGGAACTCCAGGATGTCAGTCTTCGAGGGAGCAGCGAAACTCTTCAATGACCGGATTCGTGAGCACTTCGCGAGCAATCCGCTCCACTTCGCTCTGTGCCTCTTCACGGCTGAGCCCGCCGTCGAGCATCAGCTCGAAATACTTTCCTTGGCGGACCTCTTCGAGGCCTTTGTAACCCATCTTTTTCAGGGCGCCCTGGATAGTCTTGCCTTGGGGATCGAGGACACTTTTCTTCAGCGAGACGTAGACATAAGCTTTCATGCGAATAGGGCATTATACGGCACGAAGATCGCCCATCAGAGGTACTCAAGTGGGGCAACCCAGGTAACCGCTTCGGCGGCTTCGGCTTGGGTTCGCCAGGCTGATCGCTAACCGAGTTGAGCGAAGCTGGTTGGGCGAACCTGGTTCAGCTAGGCCGGTTCAGCTAGGCCGGTTCAGCTAGGCCGGTTCAGCCAATCGGGCGATCTGCTCCTCGACGACCGCCATGGCCTGTTCCAGAGTCTTTCGGTAACGGGGGTTTGCGGCGGAGCGGAGTTGTTCCAGAATGCGCTGGCGCGACAGCTCCAACCCGGTTCTGCGGGATTCGATCTCCCTTTGTTCGGCGGTCAGATGGCGCTTGGGTTCTTCCGTGCTTCTGGCGTCGTCTTGCTGCAGTTCGACCGACTTACTCTCCCAGCCGCGGGCCACGAAGCGATTATACCCGTGCCATCATATTTTCTGAATCCGGGCAACAGATGCCGGTAGCTTTCAATTGTTGGCCGGGCGGCGAGTAGCTGCGCACGCAATCGCAGATTTTACGAAAAACGAAACTCGTGAGATAGCAGAGTCTGGTCGTACCAATTAGAGGTATAATTTTGATAGGAACTTACAAGTAAGAGATCGCGTTCTTCATGAGGGGGAGGAACGGCGGGATTGTACTGATGTGCCCGTTGCGCATTCCCTCGTTTGATTTAGATTCACAGCGCCATGCCGCTCTCGGCAGTATGGCGGACCTTATAGGCTTTCGCCACGCGCCAGAGGATTTGTTCCGCGCACTCGCACCCCATCTGCAGTCTGTTCTCCCGGTTGATGTCCTCAATCTGGCCCTCGGCGACCCGGTTCGAAAAGTCATGAAACTGTCTTTCTGGGAGGGATCGCTCTCCTGGCACGCTGCACTGGAGGTCCCCGCCGAAGAGTCTCCGGCTGGCTCCGCGTGGCGGAATCAGAACCCGGCCTTGATCGACATGCTGAGGCCGGAGAAGAAATTCGATCCCGAACTGCAGTGGCTTCGCGAGCACGACATACGCTCCTATTGTCTGCTCCCACTGACGGATTTCCGTGAAAAACTTGGCGCGCTGGGCTTTGCCAGCAGACGGCTTCACGCATTCCGCGAAAGGGACATGCGCTTTCTGCATTCTGTAACCGAGATCGTGGCGCTCGGCGTCGACTCCGCCTTGGACGAGAAAGTTCTTGCCGAAGAAGCAGGCCGACTGCGGCTGCTCATCGAAGCGGGAGAGCCGCGGGCGCGAAATCTTGATTTACCACAGTCACTGGCATCGATTCTGGCATCGATGCAGAGATGGGCGGTGGAGGATTACATCGGTATCTATCTTTACGATAAAACCTCCCACTCGCTGCGCCTGCATATGTCCGATCGTAAGTTGGTGGAAAAGATGGCGCCGCAGGGCCTGAGTTCGATCGAAAGCACTCTGGCAGGGCAAGCTTTTCGCACCGGCCGCAATCTGATTCTCGATTACTCCAGTCTTTCAGCGCTGCCCTTTCCCTCGGTTAAAAGTGGAATTGAGATGGGAGTCAGATCTCTGTGCCTGTTTCCCCTTCTTTCCGAAAAAGTAGCATTCGGGGTGCTTAAAGTAGCCCGCCGTCAGGACCGGCCGTTTTCTCCCAGAGATATTGAAACCCTTGAGAAAGTGACTGGGATAATCTCTTCAGCGTTGGAACCAATCTTGATTGAAACCGAGTCCGCTCCGCCGAGCTACGAAAAACGAGTCTCCGCTCCTACTTCGCCGCGTACCGGCCGTCAACCCTCAATCTTCACTATTGCTGAGAGCCACTCTCAGGGGGCCAACAGTCCCGCTGCCTTGTTCGCACCGAACGCCCCGATGGACTCGGAGCAGCTATTGAGTGCCTATCTGAAGGCCTCCAAGGTGGGACTTTGCATTCTTGATACCGAGTTCCGTTACCTCGCGGTCAACGAAACTCTCGCCGAGATGAACGGCGTGCCATCCCAAGCCCACCTGGGGAAAAGCGTGCGCGAAATCCTCGGCGACTTTGCCGCATTGGTCGAGCCGCAGTTCAGGCGGCTATTGGCCACCGGCGAGTCCATCTCAGATATTGCGCTCAGCTTCGTTCTGCCGGGCCGCACCGAGCCTAGTCACTGGATTGAACATTACATTCCGATCAAGGACGCTACCGGCAAAATCACGCAGATCGGTGTGATTGCGGTCGAAGTCACGGAACAGAAAAATCTGGAAGAATCACTGCGTGGCATTTCCGAGAACTTGCGTCTGGAAAAGAAAAGACAGCAGGTTCTGCTCGAGGTTAGCCGTCTGCTCTCGAAGAACAGGAACGTACAACAGACCTTTCCTCAAATTTCAGCCTATTTGCGCCGAGTACTGCGGCAAGAGTATGCAGCTCTTGCTTTGCATGCCGAGGGAGGCGGGCAACTGCTTCCGCATGCAGTCGACTTTCCACTGGGCAAGAGTGCAACGTTCGCGGGAGAAATCGGCACCGCACGAGGACCAGGAGGCAAAGCCTTAGAGGAGCGCTCGTCTTTGATTTTCGGCAGGGAAGAGATGAAAGCATTCGATCCCAAAATCGCCGCCGGCCTGACTTCGGAGGGGCTCAAGGCTTTGTGCTGCGTCCCATTGCTCCGGCCCAAGGGAGCGCTGGGAGTGCTCTTGCTCGGTAGCACCCGGGCCGACGCTTTTCATTCCGAAGATCTCAGCCTTCTCAACCAGGTTGCCGCCCAACTCGCGATCGCACTGGAAAATGCCGCCATCGCGCGTGAGGTCGAAAAACTCAGGCAGCGGCTGGATCAGGAACAGCGCTATCTGCAGGGCGAAGCCCGCACCCAGCCCCATTTTGAAGAGATCATCGGGGAGAGTCCGGCGCTCCAGCGAGTGCTCGACCAGATTACCGTCATCTCTGCCAGCGAGGCCTCAGTTCTACTCCTGGGTGAGACCGGAACCGGCAAAGGACTCATTGCTCGCGCCATCCACAGCACCAGCAAGCGCAAGGGCCGAAACTTCATCACTTTGAATTGTGCCGCAATTCCTACGGGCCTGCTGGAAAGCGAGTTGTTTGGCCACGAGAAGGGAGCATTCACCGGGGCCATCAGCCAGAAGATCGGGCGTCTGGAACTGGCCGATCAGGGAACGCTGTTTCTCGACGAGATCGGCGAAATTCCCCTGGAGATGCAGCCGAAATTGCTGCGGGTTTTACAGGATCACGAATTTGAAAGGTTGGGGGGAACGCGGACCATCAAGGTGGATTTACGTCTGATCGCGGCCACCAACCGGGACTTGGCAAAGGACGTGGCGCAAAAACATTTTCGCAGCGACCTGTTTTATCGTTTGAATGTGTTTCCCATCCGCATTCCCTCGCTGCGCGAGCGCCGTGAGGATATTCCCCTTTTGATACGCTATTTTGTCCGGAAATTTTCCCAGGAGATGGGCCGTGAGATTGAGACCATACCCAGCGATACGATGGATCGCCTGATGGAATGGCGTTGGCCGGGAAACGTTCGCGAGCTGGAAAATTTCATCGAGCGCTCCGTCATTCTCACCGACGGAACCGCCTTGCGTGCGCCACTGACTGAGTTTCACACCGAGACCGCAGACTCTCCGGAGGCTTCGCTCGAAGCGACGGAACGGGACGTCATTATTCGTATGCTGCGGGAAACCAAAGGATTGATCTCCGGGCCCGCGGGAGCGGCGCGGCGCCTGGGCTTGAAGCGCACCACTCTGCAGTCCAAGATGCAGCGGCTGGGAATCACGCGCGAGGACTACTCTAATCAAAAACCGGAGTAGAAATCTCCAGATAAAAAAGCCGCAAGTGCCGACTGATCTCCAAGCTGCCGACTGTTCGGCAGATGACTTTTCCAAAAGCGGATGGTTATGGCTCCCCTCCCTTTCGTTTCTTTGAGTTATGCTCCTAAGAGAACGGCGCAGTTTTGGAACGGCACGTGCGCTAGCGTATATATCCGGCAAGAACTGGGCGGGTTTTCCCGAACGCGGATGGACGAGCTGCGTGGCTCGTCAGGATCTGGCCGCATCCGGAGTAGAGGTGAAACCGTGTTAGTGGCTCGAAGTTCGCAGCCAAATTGCTTAGTGCGCCTGCCCCAGGAGCCAGTTGCAATTCCCATCGCAGCCCAGGCGTGTCCCAAGATTGATTCGTGGCGTGCTGCCGCTCTCCGCGAGGATGCTTGGCCGATGCTGCCTGATTGCAGCGCGAAGCCGGGGGCGGAACAGGTTGGCGATCAGACGCTCCGACAGATCGACCCGGATTTGAATGAGCTTCTCTACCTGCTAGCTTGTCAGGTGGAATGGGAAAGGCGCTCGGACACAACTTCGGCGTGGGAGGTTATCGCCTGTGCTCGCGATCCAAATGACCGCAAACGTGCCCATGCCCTTTCCCTGCTCGAATACTCGGAAGGAATGGAACAGAAATCTCTCAACGAGACACCTGCACACCCGGAATACCGGCGCAATTCAACTACGGAGGCGGGCATGAGAACTCCCTACGGTCTCGAAATCATCGAGAGCTGCATGGGTTGCAAAGCGAGTCGTGAGGGTTTTTTCTGTCGCTTCCCAACCGAAGTGATGAGGGCGGTAGATACGGTCAGCCACCACACCGTTATGCCGACGGGGGCTTTGCTTTTCCTGGAGGGACAAACCCCACGCGGCATTTTTGTTCTCTGCTCCGGCAAGGTAAAACTTTCCACCACCTCGAAAGAGGGCAAAGTGCTGATTCTCAAACAGGCAGAAGCTGGCGAAGTGTTGGGCCTGAGCGCCGCCATTTCCAGCACAAACTATGAGATGACTGCCGAAACCGCCTCCCCCTGCCAGTTAAACTTCATCGGCCGCACAGACTTCATGACTCTCCTGCAGAATGAAAGCCAGGTTGGAATGCACGCCGCGCTCTGGTTGAGCCGTGAGTTTCAGGGGGCATATCGCGACATCCACGATCTGGTTTTGGCCCGTTCGTCCTCGGGAAAACTGGCCCGGCTGTTGTTGTCCTGCGCTCCTCCGGGACTGCGGGAATCGGACGAGTCGCGGCTGGGCTCCGCCATGACCCATGAAGAAATGGCGCAAAGAATTGGTTCCTCGCGGGAGACGGTCACCCGCCTGCTAAGCGATCTCAAGAAAAAAAGGTTGATCCGGCTGGAAGGCGCGACCCTGGTAATTCGCGACCGAACTAGATTGGAAGCTTTGGTTGTTTGATTCTTCCCTCACCCCCGGAGGGTGGCGTAAGTTTTTCGCTGCCCTCCGTTTTTATGCTCGAAGGCATTCCCCTCGCCCGCGAAAGCCTGGGGCTAAAACCTGAGGAAAGCGGGGAAGTTCAGAGTCCGAACAGCTCGCGCAAGCGCTTTGTCTGCGCTCGGCTGACTGGAATCTCGCTCTGTTTCTTGTCATCCATGCGCAGTTGATAAGAACTCTTAAACCAGGGCACGACTTCGCGAATGCGGTTGATGTTCACCAGATAGGAGCGGTGAGCGCGCCAGAACATTCCCGGGTCCAGGCTGGAAAGCAGTTCCTCCAGCGTCCGGCAGTTGGAATGTCCTTCCATGCCCGCACTTCCAGCGGTTACAACCGTGATCACTCCATCCTCGATGGAGGCGTAGCAGATTTCTTTCTGGTCCACCAAAAACATGCGTCCAACGGCCTTCAGCAGGATTTTCGAACTCGGAGGTTTGGGAGCCTGCAACATGCGGACAAGATTGTCGATTTTCTCCGCCGGCAGGGCGTCGGCTTCTTGCTGGGTGCGGGCTTTGTGCAAAGACTGCGCAACGCGCTTTTTGTCGAACGGTTTCAGAAGATAATCTACCGCGTTTACCTCGAACGCCTTTACCGCATATTGATCAAAAGCCGTCGCGAACACAATCTTGGGCAGAGGGATTTTTTTGTCATGAAGCCTCTTGATCACACCGAAACCATCGAGGCCCGGCATCTGCACATCGAGAAAAACTAGATCGGGATTGTGTTCTTTGATGAGGCTGATGGCCTCAAGACCGTTCTTTCCCTGGGCGACTACGTTGACATCGCCGGCGTGCTTGAGCAGATAGGCAAGTTCATCGCGGGCCAGTTGCTCATCGTCCACGATCACGGCAGAAAGAGGCATTGCGTCTCCGGCTTCGATTCTACACAAAAGTAATACGGCCGCGTTTTACAGTAGTCAACCCGGCCACGCCCGTTTCCAACCACGATGGTTACTGGCGCTGCTGCATCATTCCGCTCATGTCCATCTTGGTATAGCCGGCGGGTACCTGAAACAAGCTGGCCGGCTGCGGTCCTTCCTGGATATTGCGCAACTCGCCCCCGCCATCTTTGTCCTGCCATTTGATGGGAAATCGCACTTTCGAATCCAGCCACACCGTGCTGCTCTCGCCTTTCGAGTTGGTGCCCTCATATTTCACCGTGCTACGCCCGTTCATGGTTTCATTTCCCACCTTGTGACAGCTGCCGCCCTTGTTCTGCGACAGTTTGACCCAGTCCGGGCATGCATTTTCCACGTCGCCGCTTCTGAAAAATGCGAACATGCCGCGGTTCTCCATCGCCTGCGCCGGCATTTCCATATACATGTGCTGTTTTGCCATCACCACAATATAGTTTTCGCTGGCGAAGTCCACGATCACGGCCCCACCCTGTTCTTTCATATCCGCCGCATCGAAACGCATTCGGTCCTTGCCGAAATAAACTTTCGTGGCACCTCGGTTCGCCTTACCGCTCTGGTTAACGATTTCGGCGGAAAACTCGCTCTGCGCGAACGCAAAGCTCGCCGCCAGGAGCAAAGCAACAAAACCGGAGCACCGCAGCCCCAATCGAAGCATGGTCGATCTCCTTTTCATGGCGCCAGTTCTGCGCGCGAATGTGCAAACCTTTGCCGGAGGGCAAAATCGAGAAAGCATAGCAGAAATCGAGCCTCTGATTCTGAGAGAAAAAGTTAGGAAGATAGCGGAACTGTCGGCTTCCGGAATACCCTCAGCTTCCGCCCCCTGGGCGCAGATCATACTTCACACGGCGTTTTCCAGAGCCAGCGCCATTCCCATGCCGCCGCTTACGCACAGTGTGGCCACACCCCGGCGCGTATTGCGTTTCAGCATCTCGTGCGCCAACGTCACCACGATACGCGCGCCCGTGCAACCGATGGGATGTCCAATCGCGATCGCGCCGCCATTTACGTTCAGGCGGTCACGATTCAAATTCAATTCCCGATCGCAGGCCAACACCTGGGCCGCAAAAGCCTCGTTCAGTTCGATCAGGCCGAACTCGTGCAGCCGGAGGTTGTGTTTGTCTTCGAGCTTTCGCAAGGCCGGGACCGGCCCGATTCCCATGGTCCGGGGATCCACTCCCGCCGAAGTCACCGCCGAAATTCGCGCCAGTGGCTTCAAATTATTCTTCTTCACGAAATGTTCGCTGGCGACCACAACTGCCGCCGCGCCATCGGTGATTCCCGAAGAGTTTCCCGCCGTGATGGTCCCCGCCTGCGAAAAAACAGGAGCCAGCTTGCCCAGCTTTTCCATACTTGCATCCGGGAACGGATGCTCGTCTCGACTGACCACGGTCGTGGTTTTCTTGCCCTCGATGGTGACCGGAACAATTTCGTCGTCAAACCGCCCCGCCGTAATCGCTCGCGCTGCGCGAGTCTGCGAAAGCAGCGCATACTCATCTTGCTCTTCGCGCGAAATCTTGTAGTGCTCGGCCAGCAATTCGGCGGTTTCGCCCATCACCATTTTCGCCAGAGGACAAAAAAATCCATCGCGATACATGCCGTCAACCAGTTCCTGATTGCCCAGGCGGTATCCCCATCGCGCTTCGAGATAATAAGGAACTCGCGACATCGATTCCGTGCCGCCTGCCAGAATGCAACTCGCATCGCCGAGCACAATCGACTGATAGGCCAATGCGATCGACTTCAGCCCTGACGCGCAGGCTTTATTCACCGTAAACCCCGGCACTTCCTGGGGTATACCGCTGCGAACGGAAATTTGCCGCGCCGGGTTCGGCCCCCCGCCTGCCTGCCGTGCATTGCCGAAAACGGTCTCTTCCACCTGATCCGGCTGGATTCCAGCGCGCTCCATCGCAGCCCGGGCTGCGACCACGCCCATGTCAGCCGCCGTCAACGAAGCCAGCGCCCCGCCAAACTTTCCAATTGGCGTGCGCACCGCCGAGAGAATGTAAACTGCCTGCAAAGCGCGGCCTCCAAACATTTGAGTCTAGCAGGGCCGGGAAAGATGCCGAACCGCAACTCGGCCGCGGCCACGGGAAAGCTCCAGCATTGACAACCGGAAATCGCGGTAGTATTTTGTACGCACTTGGGGTTTATGTGAAGCGGCTTAAGTGGATATCGGTGCTCTTTCTTTTAGGAGCAGCTATTTACGTATCCGTTGTCCCCCGGGTGGATTCGCCAGAAACCACCTTCAATGAGGCCGACGCTCCCGTAAACTTGGCTCCTCCCGGGCGCTCCAGTCTCCGCGCCGTCCGCACGGTTGTCGACCCCGTGGTCGTGATTTCGAGGCTACCGTTCTATTCTGCAACTTCCGCCGTGAACTGTCGGGTGCTCGCACCGACGAAGCCCAGCCGGCACCGTAGACACTCTCTTCAAAATCTCCTCTGCACTTTCCTGATCTGAAGGAATCCCGCGTCGAGACTGAATTTCGGCGTTAGCCTTCCGGTCGCTCGTCGCGCCATCTTCGGTCGCCACCTTCGATTGGAAAGCCATCTTCAAGGCGATGGCTTCCAACGCAACTTCATTTACAGGAATCCGATAAAGCAAAGGGAGTGATCAGTGAATTTCATCAAGCCTTACAAAACTCAATATTCCCCCCTATGGAAAACAACTCTCTTGTTCATTCTGGTCTCCGCGCTATTGATTGCCGCCGATCGGCTGTCCATTTACTTCGGACTTCATGGATCGCAGCGAATCGTCGACGACTTGCTGGGAGGATTGATTGCAGGCTCAATCTTTCATTTGTACGAGCGCCAAAGACTGCGCCGCTTTAGCGAAATCGATTTCATGAATCTCCATATTCGCAACACTCTTCAGCCTCTTATGTCCGTGAGCTATGTGCCCGGAGAGGCTGCGCAGATGAAGCTGGTTGAAGACTGTGTTCGTCATATCGATTGGGCGCTGCGTGAAGTTCTTCCCGCCCAGCCCGAGCCAGGCTGTGGGTCCGGCATTCGCAGGCTGATGGGGCAGGGCGGCTTTAGGATCACACCGTTGACAAACCCAGGCTCCGCCATCGCACCGGCCAAACCATTCTTTAGCCAATGGCTCGATCACTGGAGGGCGCGGAATCAGCGTTGAAACGACCAACTTCTCAGAACGGCTCTTCGGATGCCCCGCAATCTTCGAAGAATGCTTGCGTGGTCCGCAGAGTGAACGAAACCGAAATTGCACTGCGCCAGATTCTAGAGGGGTGCTCGAGGGGGAGGCGCAGGGCACGGCTTGGTATCCGACTGCGGTTGAGTGTACGCACCGGGGGGTACGTCGCTCAACGCAGTCGGACCCATCCGCCGTTTGATTCGCGTAGCCGGTGATATTGTGAACGGGCTCCCGCCATAATCTACGCTGACTCATATCTCGACTGACTCACTACCCGGCGCCGTCCCTCCTTGCCATTCCACCTAACCTCCGGCATAATAAGTGTTTGTCTGGACCTCACCGGACTCTTCCGGGACAAGGATATACATCAGTGTTAATGATTCGACTAGCGCGCATGGGTGCGCGCAAACAACCGCATTACCGTATCGTGGTAATTGAGAAGGCCCGGGCGCGCAACGGCCGTCCCGTGGAAGTTGTTGGGACGTATAATCCCCGCACCAACCCCGCCAGCGTAGATTTCAAGCGTGACCGTGTCGACTATTGGGTGTCGAAGGGCGCGCAAATGTCAGAGCGGGTTGGCAAGCTTTACTCCAAGCCCGCGGCTGCTCCAGCGGCTTCCGTAGCATAAAGACCGTGCCTGAAACCACCCCCAACGTTCGCGCTCTCATCGAGAAAATTGCGAAGTGGATCGTCGATGCCCCGGATGAGGTTTTCGTCGACCATTTAGAGGATGACGTGATCGAATTGGAAGTGGCGGAAGCCGATGTGGGCAAGGTCATCGGTCGGCAAGGTCGTAACGTTCGCGCATTGCGAACCCTGTTGAATGCGGCGGGAGTGCGGTCGCGAAAACGATACATGCTGGAAGTCATCGACTGACCCTTGCCGGAGGGCCAGTTTCAAGACTGGTCATTCAGTTTCGCGATCCCGTGACAAGTGGTGAGTTCATTACGCTGGCCCGGGTGGTAAAGACGCAGGGTCGCCGTGGCGAAGTTGCCGGCGAGACTCTCAGCGACGTGCCTGGACGATTCGTCATAGGAATGAAGTTGCAGGCGCTGCCGCGGGAATTGAACGCCCCCCGCCGCGAGTTGGAAGTGGAAGAGCTGTGGCCGCACAAAGGGCTGCTGGTGCTGAAGTTCGCCGGAGTGGATTCAATTTCCGACGCCGAAGCACTGGTGGGATGCGAATTGCAGGTTCCGCGCAGCCAGCGTTCGAAGTTGCAAGCAGGTTGGAATTACGTGAGCGACCTGGTGGGTTGTGTGGTTTTCGACCGCGAATGCGAGATCGGACGCGTAGAAGATGTGCAGTTCGGAGCGGGCGAAGCCCCGCTATTGATCGTGCGCCATGCCGCGACATTGATGGAAGTGCCTTTTGCCGAGGCTTACCTCGATAGCTTGGACGTAGAGGGCAAGCAGATACGAATGAAGTTGCCCGAAGGTCTGCTGGAAGTCAACGCTCCACTGACCACAGAAGAAAAGACGGAACAGGCGCAGCAGCCCGCGAAAAGAAAAAAGCATTGACGAGAAGCGGCAAACAACAAAGTCTTTAGCTGAGAGCTGAGAGCCGGGTTTCCCCGATGAAGGCCGACATCGTAACCATCTTTCCGGACTTCTTTCGCGGGCCGCTGGATTACGGCATCACTCGACGGGCCCAGGAAATGGGTCTGGCGAAAATTCAAGTCCACGATCTGCGGGAGTTTACCCACGATCGTCATGGCACCGTGGATGACCGTCCCTTCGGCGGCGGCGAAGGCATGGTGCTGAAGCTGGAACCGCTCTTTGAATGTTTGCAGTCGCTCGAGCTTGCGCCGCGCGAAGAGCGCATGGCGGCAGGAGCAAATCAGTCGGTGGTTTTGCTCTCGGCGCAGGGCCGGCGCTTTACGCAGGCGGTCGCATCGGAGTTGGCCCAACTCGACCGGATCGTTTTCGTATGCGGACGCTACGAGGGTGTGGATGAGCGTGTGGCGGACTTTCTTGCCGACCGCGAAGTTTCGATCGGTGACTATGTTTTGAGCGGCGGGGAAATCGCCGCGGCGGTGATTGTGGAAGCGGTAATGCGCCTGCTTCCCGGCGCGGTAGGAAATGAAGCGTCAACCCAGCAGGAATCGTTTACCATTGACGCGAAGCTAAAGCAGGCGGGTGGCGCGGATTCAACCTGCAGTTCGAATGGATTGCTCGATTATCCGCACTACACGCGGCCTGCGGAGTTTCGCGGGATGGCCGTGCCTGATGCATTAATGTCGGGCAACCACGAGGAAATTCGCCGGTGGCGTCATCAGCGGGCATTGGAAAAGACGATGCGCAATCGTCCCGATTTGCTCGAGGGCACGCTCCTGAATCAGGAAGACAGAAAGTATCTGGCTGCGATCAAGGCTGGAATCAAGGCAGCCGTAGTGGGTGAAGATCAAGGCTGAGCATCACCAACGCGAAAGATTTCAGAATTCAGAAGGACTAATCATCATGTCGAATCTCATCATTGAAAAACTGCTGGCAAGAACTCAACGCACCGATATTCCCAAGTTCAACTCGGGCGATACGGTTCGGGTTCACGTCAAAATCAAAGAAGGCGACAAAGAACGCTTGCAGGCGTTTGAAGGCGTGGTCATCAAGCGCGATAACGGACCGCAGGCCAGCTTTACGGTGCGCAAAATCAGCTTCGGCCAGGGCGTGGAGCGCATTTTCCCCATCCACTCCAAAGTGATCGACAAAATCGATCTGCTGCGCTCTTCCAAGGTTCGCCGCGCCCGGTTGTATTATCTGCGTGGACTCAAAGGCAAAGCGGCTCGCCTGCGCGATGTCGAAAAGCCCAGCTGATCCACTTTGTTGTCGCACATCCCCGCGTCTCGCATGGGACGCGGGATCCCCAACCAATCCATCGGCGCGGCTTCCGGCCGAACCTTCGTCGCCCATTTCTAGACACGCCGGCGTGAGCGAGTCAGAACATTTTGTTCCGATTTTCGTATTCTCCCTTGCAGGAATTTCCGAGTCAGGCGAAGATGGTGGGAAGCTCATCACTATGCCGGGCGCGACCAAGCTTCCCTCAGAATTCTCTCTTTCTCCGGCCGCAGTCAAACTGCGGCTGCTGAAAAGGCTACGCTGCACCCTGCGTTACGAAAAAAAAGCCTGGGCGGCGGGAGCCGCTCTGGTGGCTGGAGTGGACGAAGTAGGCCGCGGATCTTTATTTGGCCCGGTGGTGGCGGCGGCAGTGATTCTCGATCCCCGCTATCGTATTCGCGGCCTGCGCGATTCCAAGCTGCTGTTGCCGGAGCGTCGCGAATTGCTGGCGCCTCGCATTCGCGAACATGCCGTTGCCTGGGCGGTGGCGGCGATCGATGCGGCGCGCATCGATCAGGTCAATATTTACCAGGCCTCGCGTCTTGCTATGCGGGAAGCCGTAATGCGGCTGCAGCCGGCAGCCGACCACCTGCTGATCGATGCCGTGCGTTTGGATTGCGAATTGCCGCAGCGAGCCATCATTCATGGCGACGCTCTTTCCGCCTCCATCGCGGCGGCTTCAATTTTGGCCAAGGTCGAGCGCGACCGCCTCATGTGCGAGTGGGATTCGGTTTTCCCCGAGTACGGTCTGGCTTCGCACAAGGGTTACAGCACGCCGCGGCACTTGGCCGCCTTGCAGCAATATGGTCCCTCGCCGCTGCATCGCCAGTCGTTCGCCCCCGTGTGGAATAATCCCGCCGACCAGCAGATTCTCGACTTCGACTGAGTCCGATTTTCCCGCGCTGCGCTTCAAAACTTGCATGTTTTCCAATCTTTGATTCCCATTTACAATGCAACCTGCGCAGTAATTCGCGGCACCTATTTGTCAGCAGGAATATTCTTAGCGCTCTCATTCAGGGAACTCGGATGGCAACAATAAAAACCGACCCCAAGCTGTCCGTCGCAGGCTCCAGCGGCAAGAAGTCCCGCAACTACGAGGGCCTGACCCGCGAACAGTTGATCGATGCCTACCGCTTCATGTACACCTCCCGGCGAATCGACGACCGGGAAATCACGCTGAAGCGGCAGCAGAAAATCTTCTTCCAGATGTCGGGAGCCGGCCATGAAGCCATTGGAGCCGCGGCCGGCATGACGCTGAAGCCGGGCTACGACTGGTTCTATCCTTACTATCGCGATCGCTCGTTGTGCCTGGCCTTGGGTGCGAAGCCGCTCGAAATGTTCCTGCAGGCGGTGGGAGCCGCCGACGATCCCAGCTCCGGCGGACGCCAGATGCCTTCGCACTGGGGATACAAACGATTGAATATCGTGACCCAATCGTCGCCCACCGGGTCGCAGATTTTGCAGGCCGTGGGCTGCGCCCAGGCCGGACGCTATTTTTCTCAGCATCCGAAAGCGGCGCAGCTCCCGGCCGCGAACCAAGCCCTGGATTATCGCCAATTCAAGGATGTGTCCTTCCACGGCGACGAGGTAACTTATGTTTCGCTGGGCGACGGTACCACCAGCGAGGGCGAATTCTGGGAAGCGATGAATGCTGCGGCTCTCAACAAGCTGCCGGTGATTTTCTCCGTGCAGGACAACGGTTACGCAATCTCTGTGCCGGTGGAAGTGCAGACCGCCGGAGGCAGCATTTCGCGGCTGGTTTCGGGCTTTCCCAACTTTCATTTTGAAGAAGTTGACGGCACCGATCCGGTGGCCAGCTACGCTGCTTTTCAGCGGGCCACTCAATATTGCCGCGAGGGCCACGGGCCGGCGCTGGTGCATGCCCACGTAATCCGCCCGTATTCGCATTCGCTCTCCGATGATGAACGCTTGTACCGTCCGGACTCCGAGCGCGAGCGCGACGCCGCGCGCGATCCGGTTTCGCGCACCCAAATGTTCTTGCTGCGCGAGGGAATTCTTGACGAAAAGGGCATCAACGAACTCGAGAAAAAAGTTGAAGAAGAGCTGCAGGCCGCGGTGGACAAGGCGCTCGAAGCTCTGCCGCCCGCGCCCGAGAGCGTGATGCAGTTTATTTATTCGCCGGATATTGATCCCACGTCGGCAGCATTCGATACCCAGGCGGTTGCCGGGCCCGATTCGCCTGATGGCAAAAAACCTGCAGCCAAAACCATGGCCGATCTGATTAACGTCACGCTCAGCGATGAAATGAAACGCGACGAGCGCATCGTGATCTTTGGCGAAGACGTCGCCGATTGCAGCCGCGAGGAGTACTTAAAGCGCAAGCTGGTGAAAGGGAAGGGCGGAGTCTTCAAACTGACCTTCGGCTTGCAGTGCGAATTTGGCAACGACCGCGTATTCAACTCACCGCTGGCCGAGGCTGCCATTGTCGGCCGCGCCACCGGTATGGCCACCCGCGGTCTGAAACCGGTAGTCGAGATTCAATTCTTCGACTACATCTGGCCCGCCATGATGCAGATCCGCGATGAGCTGTCGGTAATTCGCTGGCGCTCGAACAACGTGTTCTCTTGCCCGGTCGTAATTCGCGTGGCGATTGGCGGATATCTCACCGGCGGCGCAATTTATCACTCGCAATGCGGCGAGAGCATTTTCACCCACATGCCTGGCTTGCGCGTCGTGTTTCCATCGAACGCGCTGGATGCCGCCGGCCTGCTGCGCACTGCAATCCGCTGCGACGATCCCGTGTTGTTCCTCGAGCACAAGCGCCTGTATCGCGAAACCTACGGCCGTGCTCCGTACCCTGGGCCGGATTATATGATCCCCTTCGGCAAGGCGAAGATCGTAAAGCCAGGCACGGATCTAACCGTCATCAGCTACGGCGCAGTGGTGCCGCGCGCTCTGCAGGCGGCGCAGAAAATCGAGCGCGAGCACGGAGTGCAGGTCGAACTGATCGATCTGCGCTGCTTGAATCCATTTGACTGGGAAACCATCGCCGAGTCGGTTGGAAAGACCAATCGTGCGCTCGTAGCCTATGAAGATACGCTCAGCTGGGGCTACGGCGCCGAGATTGCCGCTCGCGTCGCCGATCAGCTTTTCGATCAACTCGATGCTCCGGTGCGCCGTGTCGCCGCCAAAGACACTTTCGTCGCCTACCAGCCGATTCTCGAAGACGCCATCCTGCCCCAGGCCAATGATCTCTTCCTCGCCATGAAGGAACTCGCGGAATACTAGTAGCCGGCTCTCGCTCTCGATTTAGCCCGATCCCACGTTACGAAGGCTTTTTTCCCAAGGCTGTTCCCGTTGATCGTTCTTCGCTGCGATGCTAGGCTGCGAGGAGGTGACCCCCGTTTTCAACAATTCTGCGCACCCCGTGCGAGCCAGCAGTGGCGCAGCGGCTTGGCTGCAATCCGCATCCGGCGAAGTATGGCTAAAATTCTTGCTCGCGTTGGTCGGCTTGGGTTTGGCGTTCGGGGCGGCATTGCTTTCAACGGCGTCGGGCGAGGCCGGCAACCTATGGGCTTCGGTGATTCTTGCGTCCGTAGCTCTGCTGATGGCGGCTTTTGTGGGTCTAGTCACCGTGCCATACCTGGCTCGGCGCGTGGCTCTGGAGCGTTTGCGCCAGACATTTCATTTCGAAGTTACCAAGGCTGGCGTTGTCTATGTGCTGGTCACGCTGGTGATCGGCATTGCCGCCCTGAACACCGGCAACAATTTGCTGTACATCGTGGTCGCCGCCATGCTGGCGGCGATCCTGGTATCGGGAGTGGTTTCCGCGGCGGTGCTGCGCGGTCTGGAGCTCGATGTGCGTCTGCCCGAGCAAATGTTTGCCCGGCGCCCCGTAGTCGGGCGAATCGTGCTGCATAATCCGCGCCGCTTTTTGCCATCGTTCTCCATCCGAGTTGTCCCGGCGCGAAAGCAGAAGAGGGTCCGCAAGCAGTGGCGGTGGGAGCGGACCATGTTTGCTTTTCCGCTCAACCGGACCCCCGAGAATCAGTGGGTGCGCATGCGCGACTGGAAGGTAAACCGGGTTCTTCTGGCTCCGCCCGCGCCGGGAATATTCGAAGGGATGGTGTATTTTCCATACCTGCCGCCGAAAGCTCATCTGAGGGCCGATCTGCGGTTATGTTTTGAACGGCGCGGGCGGTATTGCGAATCGAGTTTTGGCGTAGCCACACGCTTTCCTTTCGCTTTCCTGACCAAGACGCGCGATATAGCGCTGAGCCGCGAGATTTTGGTCTATCCTCCCGTTGAACCGCCCGATGAACTCTTTGAAATCCTGCCGCTCGTGCGCGGAGAGTGGGAGAGCTTTGTGCGCGGGCGCGGTTCCGACTTGTACCGGATACGCGAGTACATGCCTGAAGATTCCGCCCGTCACGTCGACTGGAAGGCGACCGCCAAGTCCGGCTCGTTGAAGGTGCGGGAGTTCAGTCGTGAGGATGAGCGCAAGCTGTGCATTGTCTTTGACAACCCCGGAGCCGGAGAGATTTCCGAAGAGGCTTACGAACGGGCGGTAAATCTTGCAGCATCTTTGGCGTGGCATTTCTCTTCGCAGCAGGCTGACGTTTCGTTTCGAATCCCTGAGTTCGGCCGAAGCGAAGAGCTGAACGAATTCTTAGGGCGTCTGGCTGTAATCAGCCCGCGACAACCGTCACAGGCTGCGGTTTGGCAGGGAGTCGATCCAGTCATTTCGGACGAATACAACATCGTGCTCACAGCCAGCTCGCGAGAAAAGTTGCCCGCGGCATTGTGGAATTCCACCTATTTTGTCTTTGTCGGAGACTAGCGGCTTCGTCCTGATGACTCCCAAAATGGCGCTCTTAGCAGCAAATTTTGCGCTGTCCCCAACCTTTTAGGCCTTCCCACGCATCTGGTTTCGGCATATACTCGCGCCCCGTCCATGCTTTCGGACGCGTCTATGACTAACCAGGGAGAATTGAAATGCGCATCTGCGACCTGATCAAAAGCCAGGAAACCTATCACGCAGAGATGGGGCAAACCGTTCTGGAGACGGTGCGCGCTATGGTGGAACACAATATCGGCGCCGTTCCCGTCTTGCACCAGGGTAGATTGGTGGGAATTTTTTCCGAGCGCGATCTGATGAAGCGCGTGGTAGCCGAGGGCTGCGATCCTCGCAGCACCTGCCTGGCCGAGGTCATGACCCAGGACCCGTTTACCATCGGCATGGATGAGGAACTGGCGAGTTGCATGGCTCTCATGCGCCAGCACAGCTTTCGCCATCTCCCGGTCTGCCATGAGGGACAACTCATCGGCATGGTTTCCTTGCGCGATCTCATGCTCCACGATTTGAGCGAGAAAGATGATGAAGTTCGCATGATGCGCGCCTACATCCATTCTGTTCCGGACGCCTAGACCTCGTCGCCGCACACCACCGAACTTCTGGCCAAGGCAGTGTTCGCCTTCGCATTTCCTTGGTAACCATCTGTTGTCAATGGTATGGCTCGAAAGTAACGTTACTTTGGGTTACTTGAGTGCATTGAACACTTGGGCGAAAAGGTTTAACTTTTCTTAACTGTCGTGCTGTCTTTGCGCCGTATCGTGCACTTGGCTTTGACCGTGCATTACTTTGAGAGCCAATGAGTTGAGAGAATTCCGTTATCAATGAGCGAGAAACTCAAATTTCTTTACTACGCTCTCTGGATCGCCCATCCCGTTCTTCAGGCGGGTATCGCGGTAGTTATGCTCCGGCGCGGCCAGCAAAAGATCTTCAAGTACTTCTTCGCATACGTAATAGCGCAGATCGTTACTTTCGCCGTCGTTTTTCCGGCTTCCCGTTATAGCTATTCCACTTGCTTTTATTTTTCCTGGTTCAGCACCGCCATCAGCGTGGCTTTGGGCTTCCAGGTCATTCATGAGGCTTTCCTTGATGTGTTCCGCCCATTCCACACCTTGCGCGACCTCGGAACCGTGTTGTTCAAGTGGGCGGGTCTGGTGATGCTCTTGGTCGCCGGCGTTGTGTCGGTCTCCAGCAACGCGACCGACACCGCGCCCTGGATGCAAGCCATTATGACCGCTCAGCGCTGTGTTCGCCTTATTCAAGTGGGCATGGTCCTTTTCCTGATGGCGTTTGCCCGCTATCTCGGAGTTAGCCGGCGACAACACAGTTTCGGCATCGCTCTGGGCTTTGGAACCTTTGCCGTTGTGGAACTGGCGCTGAACGCATCCTGGGCGGGATCTCATCTGGCGAATCTTTCGATGAGCCTGATCAACATGACGGCCTACAATGCCACCTTGCTGATCTGGTTGGGCTATACATTGGCGAAGAGTCCAGCCCGCGACGCCGGCTCGATCCTGCTGCGGCCGCAGCGCTGGGAGCAGACCTTGACCGACATCCATCATCCTCTGGCCGCCGATTCATTAATCCCCATGTTCGAAGGCATGGTGGATCGTGCGCTTTCCCGCACTCAGTCCGCCTCCGCCCCCGAGAATGTCAGGTCCGCCCACGCCACTGTTCCGTTGGGCACTCTCGAACTGGCGGCGCGCGCGGCCTCGAAAAAGTAATCGCAGTTCGGTCCGCGGATAATTACCGGTACTCCGCTCCTCGACGTCACCGAAAGTGCCAAATTCCGGATTTCGTAAATTGCTTTCCCGCCAACATTTCCTACGATCCCTAAAACAAATCTTCTTCCTGCGAAGGAATAGGTGTTATCTGTAAACTGCAGATTCTGCAATTATTTGCTGCATGGGGAAATTCGATGCTTGGCTATATGGAAAAGGCAACGCCGGAAGGCAAGAAGGTCTGCCGTAACCTCAACAGCGGAAAGGGCTTGACTCGTATCCTATAATGCGGGCCTGCGCCAAGGATCCCGTTCTGGGAAAGCCGAGTCGCGGAGGAGAAAACCCATGAAGCAAGCAATCAGGATTTCGATCCTGATGTTTGGACTAGTGGGCACATATGTAGCAGCCGCCGTTCCGCAGGTCCCCACCCCGGACGGAGGGCCAATACTGACGTGCCCACCACAACAAAAACTGCAAGGCCACTGCAACACCGGTCTTCCACCGATGTGAGTTTGTAGTTAATCTGATCGAACAGGTTGCCGCAAGTAACCGAAGTAACCTGTAGTAACTTGGGCCGAAACTAGGGCTCGCAATGTTTGGGCTGACGGACTTCATACATAAACCGCCAGCCCCGTTTTTTTGGTCGAGAGAGATTTTTTGATCAGGCGTGCTTTTTGATCGCTGATTCCAGGGCTGCTCGCAAGTCGGCGGTTTCTGTGACCGGCGGCTGGCAGCTTGATCCTGAGCACACAACCGCGAACGGTCTTCCAGTCTTCAATTGAGGAAGCAGAGGAATTGTCTTCGCCAGCGCTGGAGGAAGATTTTCTGCGACCACCTGGTTCGGCGTCAATCGCAGCACGCGCTTGTTAACGGAGAAGGCCGCCCCCGCCACGGCGGCCAGACTGCCAGCGGTTTCATCCGATTCGGCGCCGGAAATAATCACGACCTGCAGCGGACTCTCCAGGAAATGCGTGACCGCGATCCCGTAAGTCGCGGCGAAGATTCCAAATTGCTCGGCCACGCCGGCAAAAGCTTCCAGAGTTTGTTCGGCCATGTCTCGATATGAGGCATCGTCCGTGTAGTGATGCAGCCGCAACAGCGCAATCGCCGCCGTGGGATTGCCTGCGGGAGTGGGCGAATCCTGCAGCGGTTTGCGGCGCGTGGCGAGCACGCCCAGGCTCTTGCCCTCATCCGCTAGTTCCGCGTCGAAGAACCCGCCAGAGACTGCATCGAAAAATCGTGCCACCATCGCGTCACCGATGATGCGCGCAAACTTGAAGTAGCTAAGGTCGCCCGTCGCTTCATAAGCGTCGAGGCAAGCCAGCGTGGTCGCGGCATAGTCATCCAGCAAACCCGAGACCGCCCGATGCTTGGCCTTGGGATCGGAATAAGCGACCACGTGCAACAGATGCCCCGAAGCGTCGGCCCTCTTTGCCTCATGGTGTGGCGCTTTCCAGCCCTCCGCCAGAATGCGGTCGAGTGATCGCAGCGCGAAGTGGCGCGCGCCTTCGAGACCCAGAACATTCGCCGCCTCCAGGTAAGCCGACACGCACATGCTGTTCCATCCCACGTAAACCGTCTTGTCGATATAAGGTGTGGGCCGCTGCAAGCGCGCCGCGTACATCTTTTTCTTTGCCGAATCGAGCAGGCTCTGCACGCGCTCCACGCTAAGGCTCATCCGCCGGGCAATTTCTCCGATTGGAGCGCGCACGTAAAGCACGTTCTTGGCCGGGTTGTGGGGCATTTCGCCGACTTCGTTGATGTCATAGTGCAGCTCCGCGACCTGCGCCTCTTCTTCCGTCAGCGCGGCCCGGGCCTCATCCAGAGTCCAGGTGAAATAGTCGCCGTCATCGTCCATGGAGATGTCGGCATCCTGCGAAGCATAAAACCCGCCGCTCTTGCGATCGCTCAACCATTCATCCATCCAGCGGATGATGTCGCGCGCCACATCCGCGAAGAACTCCGAGCCTGTCGCCTGGTAGGCGTGTACATAATTTTTTAGCAGCTCGGAATTGTCGTAACACATCTTCTCGAAGTGCGGAACTACCCAGCGCTCGTCAACCGAGTAACGATGGAATCCGCCCGCCAACTGGTCATACACTCCGCCATTCGCCATGTGTTCAAGGGTGGTGACGACCAAATTGCGCAAGCCTTCGTCTCCCCGGCGCGAGTATTGCTCAATCAGCAGATCGAGCGCCGAAGGGTGCGGAAATTTCGGCGCTTGCCCAAAGCCCCCGTGTTGCGCATCGAACATGCTGACGGCAGATTTCTCAATCGCGCTAATAATGCCTACGGAAACACGACCGCCGCGGCCGGCGAACGACTCCGCCTGCGCGATCGCGCTCTCCACCATCTTCGCCTGCTCCACTACATCGCCGTTTTTTTCTCTATAGGCGTTGGCGATGCTCAGCAGCACGCGCTTAAAGCTTGGCCGCCCGTAGCCATCGTTCGGGGGAAAATATGTGCCTCCGTAAAACGGCTTGCCATCGGAAGTAAGAAATGCAGTGAGCGGCCAGCCCCCCTGTCCACTCACCGCGCTCACAGCCGCCTGGTAGCGGCTGTCGATATCAGGGCGCTCGTCGCGGTCGACTTTCACGGCAATAAAATGTTCGTTCACAATGGCCGCGACGTCGGGATCGTCGTAAGACTCGCGGTCCATCACATGGCACCAGTGGCACCATACCGCGCCGATATCCAACAGCATGGGCTTGTTGTCGCGGCGCGCCGAAGCGAAGGCCTCCTCGCCCCACTCGTGCCATTGAATCGGCTGGTGCATTGCAGAACGTAAGTAGGCGGAAGAGGCGCGGACGAGCGAGTTGAGGGTTGTGGTGGTCATGATAGTTCCAGTCTAAATCGTTTTGCACCACCAAATGAGCGGACCGCGGCGCTTTTGCGATTCCATCGTTAATTCTGAGCAGCGCCCGCTCGCGATTCATAGATGGAATACTGTGGCGTTCCACCGATCTTGCCGAGGGCGGCACTCTCATTCAATACATGCTCCAGCAGCGGGTTGTGATAGAGCACATACACCGCTCGCGGGTGCTCACCGAGGCTGCGTTCCAGATTCGCAATCACGCGTCTCAGCCCAGACTCCGGAAACGGATTAAAAAGGTAGAGCACCAAAGGCTCCGCAGGAAAATCAAACTCGGTCGCATCCGCGCAAAGCGACTCGATGGCGAAACACTTCTGATGTGCGCTCCGGTACTTGCTGAGATTTTCTTGCGCAACCTGATGCAATGCCGGCAGAAGTTCCACGCCCAGAATACGCAGGAAAGCATAGTCTGACGCAATCAGCAGCGTGCGCCCCTTGCCCGATCCAAGATCAAGAAAGACAAAACCATGAAAATCAACTTCACATCGCCGCCGCAAAGCCTCGAGCATTGCATGGAAGAGTGCGGCATCGGTGGGCTGATACAGCGAGTGAAAGGCGCCCAGCAGCCGGTTACGCCAACTCACGGATCCGCTCGTCGTGTTGACGCGATAGTCCCAGTCAAATTCAGCATCGCCGAAGCGTTGCCGGCGCCGCTGCGGAGTGGAATCTTGAACGAACTCCCAGAACGCAGCCAGCAGTTGGTGCGTTGCCGCAACCCATCCTTCGCGCGCGGCAATATCCTTCCACCATCGCCATGCGGAGCGGTGCAGGCTGATTCGCGGGACGCTGGAATCGCGCTTCATCATTCCCCGCCATCATAAGCGACGGCCCCGATAAGGTCAGACGGAGAGCCTACGGGAGCGTGCGGTACTTCGGCGACGGCTTGTATCCGGGAGGCAAGCCCCGCGTGACGAAAGGAAAGTCATCTGGCACACGAAGCTGAACGCGCCCCTCGGGCGTCAGTTTGTAGGGATTGCCGTCCGGATCGACGGGAGTCCCGTGCAGTCCCTCCGCCGCCACCAGTTCCGCCATGCTGCTGGGCAGCCGTCCGGTTCGCTCTCCGAATCGAGTCACAGCTTCCTGTAGATGCTTGACGTCTTCATCCACCCGAATCGCCCGCAGATGCTCCATGGCGTTCTCTTTGACCTGCAGATCCTGCGTCGTCTGGTAAGTCGCGGACCACAGCATCCGCGCCGTCTGGTACTCGCCGGCATGCTGCGCCATCTGCGCGGCAAAGACCTTCAAGAAAGGATGAGCGTTAGGAACTTGGGAGCCGCGCTCGAAGGTTTCGGCCGCATCTTTGTAGTCCTTCAGTTCCAGGTAGTAGACGAATCCAAGGTCGTAATAGAGCTTCCAGTTGTCAGGATTGTTCTGGATGCCATATTGCATAAGCTGGATCGCCCGCTCCGGTTCGCCCGCTCCGTTCGGAGGCGGCGGCGCCAGAAAGCTGCTGCCAAACTCATAAGCCACCATTAAATGCGGATCGAGGTGCGTTGTGATTTCCAGCAGGGGCGCCAGCAGGTTGTAGCTGCTGGCGAAGTAGTGATGCCGCGAGCCGAAGTACTGCACCGCGCGAGTCCAGTAAATGCAAGCCATGAGCCCGTCATAGCCGAGGCTGGCGCGTTCGATCACTTTCGGCGAACTCAGGAACAGCACTTCATCCAGGCTCGCTTGCGGACGAAGCTGGTCGGCACGGTGCAGGACAAACGCGCTTGCCGTGAGCGACAATACCAAACAAAGCCCGGCGACAATCGTAATTTTCTGGCGATGCTTCATTTCAAATCGCGGTACTCGAAGATGAGCACAGCTCCGCTCAAGGCCATAGCCGCATAGAACACGGCGTAGAGAGTGTTCTGCAGAATCAACGGCCCGGCCACCGGGTTTTCATGCGCAATCGAAGTGATCACATTGAAGGCGGAAAAATTCGGCACCAGGTAGGCCGCTCCCGTAGCCAGCCAGCGCGAAGCGCCGTGCGCCATGCCCGCAAAATTGCGCAGGTCCTGGGCAAAACTTCCAATCACAAACAGAGAAAAAGTGAAGACCGCGGAGAGCAGCGGCGAAGAAAACGATGAAAACAACAGCGCCAGGGCGCACACCATCAGGAACTCAAGAATGATGAAGTACAAAGCGACCAAAATCAGCGAATCAGCCCTCACGAATTTGTGCGAAACATAAAACAGCGCGGCGAAGACCCCGATCGCCATGAAAAAAGTATTCACCACTAACGTCCCCGCCAGCCCGAAAAACTTCCCTACAATAAACTCCCAGCGGCGAACCGGACGCGAAAGCACGGTATACAAAGTTCGCTTCTCGATTTCTTTTGCGACCAAGCCGATGCCGATAAAAATTGCAATGACCACGCCAAACAAAGAAACCGCGGTCAGCCCCAGATTGATGACCACCAGTTTCTCGATCTCAATCGAAATCTGCCCGACCAGAATCGCTGCTCCCGAGAGCAGCAGCGCGAAGGCGATCAGGTTATAGAGAACCCGGTCGCGCACCGCTTCGCGGAAGGTGTTGGACGCAATGTAGGCGACGCGTGTTTTCATTATGCTGCCATACCACCGCGTAATCACGCGGTTGTTCCGGCGCTGGTTTCGGCGCGCCTCAGCTTCTCCACAAAGTAAGTTTCCAGCGAAGTGCGTACGGGAGTGAGCGCGATCATGCGCAGGCGTTCGCGGCGCAGCGCATCGATCACGGCGTCCTGCTGGCCTTCGGCGATAATCGCTCGCACCCGGTCTCCCAAGACGTGGCACTCCGCGCCCAGCGCCTTAATCGAGGCCGGTACCTGCGTGCCCTGCCAAACCACTTCCACCTTGCCCTGCACGCTGCTGGTCAATTCCTCAATGGCTCCCACTCCCCGCAGTTCACCTTGATGGATGATGGCGACTCGGTCGCACAGCGCCTCCGCGTCCGAGAGAATGTGCGTCGAAAAGAATACGGTCTTGCCTTCGTGCTTAAGCTGCTCCATCAGGTCTCGCACTTCTCGCCGGCCCACCGGATCCAGCCCGGACATGGGTTCGTCAAAAAAAACCAGCTTGGGGTGGTGCAGAATAGCCTGTCCGATTCCCACGCGTTGCAGCATGCCTTTAGAAAACTTCCGCAATTGCACGCCTTCGACGTCGCGTAACCCGACCTGCACCAGCACCTGCTCGACGCGAGACCTGCGCTGTTTCGCCGGCACACCGGAGAGCTGTCCGTAATATTCCAGCAGCTCGTGAGCGGTCAGGTAGTCGTAAAAATAAGGCTGCTCGGGAAGGAATCCAATCTGTGCCTTTACTGCGGGCTCAGTCCAGTCCTGCCCCAGGATTCGCGCGGAGCCCGCGCTGGGAAACACCAGTCCCATCAGAAGCTTCAGCGTGGTAGTCTTACCCGCGCCGTTAGGCCCGAGAAAGCCAAAGATTTCTCCCTCTTCTACTTTGAGCTGCAGCGGCAAGAGTGCGCGTTTCTGCCGCTTGCGCCAGAAGCCCACGCTGTAAGTTTTTTCCAGTCCTAAAATTTCTATTGCAGACATAGCAGGCAGTTAACAGGCAATGCGGAATCGCTTCTAACTTGGCTCAAGAAAATTATATGCAAAAATAATTGGGAGTAAAGTAGTCGCACCTGACTCGAAACGTTACGAAAGTGGAAAAATGCCCGTTGTACTTCAGCTCTCCCATTGTTTCGCGGCGTTCCAAAGGTACCTAATTATTCATGGGCGTCAACGTCAGGCAGGCGGCATAGCCCCCAACCAGGGTGATGGTACCGGCGGGCTGAAGCCGAACCACCATGTCTTGAGTGGAGCAATATGCTCGGCTCCCTGTTGTGCTACTGAACGGAGTGCCAGTGGCGACGAACTGGTCATTCGTTACGCTCCCCGCGCTAGCCGATCCGGTGGCGGCAAAGTTGAAACCACTCTTGCCGTTTCCTCCACCGTTAGTTGCCAGGCTGTCGTCGATAAGGCAGGCCGTAGTTGAGCTAGGGCTGCAAGGGTCAGGCCCGCCTAAGGGCCCCAATGTCAAGGGAAAGCCCACCACGCTCTCATAGTTGCCGAAATAGCCCGCTTCCGCGATGTTGATGGCATGGATGGAGCCGGCCGCAGACGAATCATTGGCCGCCATGCGTGCCCGCATTAAATTTGGAATAGCAATGGCCGCGATGATCAGAATAATCGCAATCACAATCAACAGCTCGATAAGTGAGAAACCCTTTTGTTTTCGCATGGAGTTTAATTCTCCCCTGTTGCCATTCAACCAATCCAAATTTGCAACTCTCGGACTATAAAATCTGTCGCACTTATGGGTCCAAACTGCGCGGTTTTTGTTACTTTGCTTACGGCAGTAACCATCTTTTCTTTCAATAACTTGAATTCCTGCCAAGCGGGTTGGCGTGGCGCGAAGAAACCTGGACAAAAAGAAAAAGAGCAGCGGATTTGCATCCGCTGCTCTTAGGCTTGTAACCGGAACTCGCCGCTGAACCGATATTAGTTCTGCGACGGTGACCAACCCTGGCAACCGCCGTAGCTGCCGGCGATGGTGATGGTGCCAGCAACGTTTACGCGCAACACTCCATCATCGACCGCGCAGAAAGCCTTACCGCCGGTCACGTTCGACAACGGCGTCGCGGTGGTGAAGAAGTTGTAGCCGGTCGCAGCAGAACCGCCAGTGGTGACGGCAAAGTTGTAACCGCTCTTACCAGCGCCTGCCGGGCCATTGGTGGCCAGGTTGTTGTCGATGAAGCAGCCATTAGCCGTACCCGGAACGCAAGGAGTCGCGGCGCCGCCCAACTGGGCCAGCGTGCCGTAAGGTCCAGGATACGCACCCAGATAGCCAACTTCGCCGACTACGATGGTGTGCTCAGAACCGGCTGCCGATGAATCGTTGGCCGCCATACGCGCACGCATCAGGTTTGGAATTGCAATCGCTGCAATGATCAGGATGATGGCAACCACGATCAGCAGCTCAATCAGTGAGAAACCCTTCTGTTGTTTCCGCATCTCTATTTTCCCCTCGTCTTGGACTTTTTGAATCTTGCTGGTCATGGAATGACGCAGTCGGGCTTGATATTCGCACTTCCCAGGCCAAACCGGGTAGTTACCTTGGTTCCTGCTTTAGTCTCGCAATCGCCCTATTTTCAGTGCCAGTGCAAACTTCCGATTATTATACCGTCCCTCAACAGGTTAGCTCGTTGCCAAAATCTGTCATGAGACTGACCGTTCGTGGCAACCTCCCGTTTCTCTGCAAAGCCAACCCCAGCGCGTCAATCAGGCCTTCGAATCGCTCCATCTTCGCCCCCGGCTCTAGCTCTTCATCAGAGCAACAGAACGACGAACAAACTCAGAACGCGCCGGAATCCAAATCTTGCAACCCAAGCTCTCTCTCGAACATCACAAAAGTAACCAGCCAGGGAGTCTCCATCGGTTTCTCCATTCCGGTTCGTGCATATAATTATTGATCCGCTCTAACTCGATCCGAAGGTGAGTTTTGTCCTCTGCCGCGACAGCCAGCGCAGTTCAACCCGAATCAGTGTTCCGGCCTCCGCAGCGCTTATTCATCTCCGGTCAGAAGCGCAGCACGCTGCTGTGCCTTGTATTGGCACTGCTGACGCTGGCTGTTTACAATCCGGTCGTCCATAACGGATTCACCAATTTCGACGACAACTCCTATATTACGGACAACACGCATGTTCGCGCGGGGCTGACCTGGGCGACCGTGAAGTGGGCCTTCACCAGCCGTGATGCCGCCAATTGGCACCCGCTGACCTGGCTGTCGCATGCGCTTGACTATCAACTGTTCAAGCTCAATCCCGCCGGTCATCACTACGTAAACGTTCTGTTGCACGCTGCCAATGTGCTTTTGTTGTTCCTGCTTCTCGAAAGCGCTACTGGGCTCACCTGGCCCAGCTTCATGGTAGCGGCGCTGTTCGCGCTTCATCCCATCAACGTGGAGTCCGTCGCCTGGGCGGCGGAACGCAAGAACGTGCTCAGCATGCTCTTCTTTCTGCTCACACTATTTGCCTACAGCTGGTATGTACGCCGCGGCGGCGTCAAAAGGTATGCGTCCGTGGCCGCCCTCTTCGCCCTGGGATTGATGGCCAAGCCTGAGATCATCACGCTGCCCTTCGTCTTGTTGTTATGGGATTACTGGCCGCTTCGGCGAATGAGCGCACCTCCAAGTCTCAATTCTGCATCCTCAATTCTCAAAGAGAGATTTGCCACGGATCATTCCCCATCCGGCGAAAGCGGCGGCCGATCGTTTTCTTACCTCTTTCTTGAAAAAGTGCCATTGCTTGTTCTTTCAGCTGGCAGCGCCGTGATCACCCTGATCGCTCAAAAAGAAGGGAATGCCGTGCGAACCGCATCCACCCGCGTGCGCTTCGGGAACGCGCTCGTGGCTTACGTTCGGTATCTGGGCAAGGCGTTCTGGCCAGCGCGCCTGGCGGTGGCTTACCCGCACCTTGGCCGTTTTCTTCCCACCTGGCAGATCATCGCCTCGGCGGCGCTTTTGATTCTCTTAACTGCCCTTGTCCTGCGTTGGCGGAATCGTCGTTATCTGGTGGTCGGCTGGTTCTGGTTTCTGGGCACGCTGGTCCCTGTGATCGGTCTGGTGCAGGTCGGCCTGCAATCGATGGCCGATCGCTACGCCTATCTGTCTTTCATCGGATTATTTATTTGCGTGATTTGGACCGTGGCGGAAGCGGCGCGCGAGCGTCATATTTCGGCGTTCTGGCTGGCGGTGCCCGCCGTTGTAATCTTGGCAACTTTGGGAACCCTTACCCGTTGTCAGATCGCTTATTGGCACGACAGCGAAACCCTATGGAGGCATACGCTCAGCGTCACCGAGAATAACTATGTCGCACACGATGCTCTGGCCCGCGCCCTCGCCAAGCAAGGCCGCATCGAGGAGGCCATCGCTGAGCATAATGCGGCTGAAGGATTCCACGCCTACTCTTCGGCTGACATAGTTGAAATTGGAATTTTCGAGCAAACCCACGGGCACCCGCAGGATGCGATTGCCCAATTCAAGCTCGCCCTGGACCAGGCCACCGATGCCAGTTCCCGGGTGCGTGCGCTGAACTGCCTGGGATCCGCCTTCATGCAGGTGAACGATTGGGCTCGAGCAAAATTGAGTTACACCTATGCGCTGCAGCAAAATCCTGACAATGGTGTCGCACTGGTCGGCGCCGGCCTTCTCGCCGAACGCGATGGAGACGACGCAACCGCCATCGCTCAGATTTCCCATGCCATGAAGGCGGAGCCCACCGACGTGGGTTATCTGCTGCTGGCGCAGGTGTTACGCCGCGCCGGTCGCCTGGCTGAGGCGCAGGATGCCACCCAGCATGCGGAGAGAATTTCTCCAAATATTACTCAAGCCCGGCAGTCCGCCGGAAAGATACTCGCCGAGGCCGGCATTCCCGCCGATTAGCACCCTCCTGTTCCGCCCCAAGCGCAGCAGCAGGCCGGCATCTACGACTCCTACTGCGAAGCCTGGCACTACCTCCGCGAACCCGACGGCCTGGAATTCGCAGTAGGCTTTTTGAATTCGTGGGGACAGCCGTCCCCGGCTGTCCGCGAGGGCGCAGCCGGGAAGCTTCTGATGTTTGGTTGGCGCAGCGCTTAAGCGCTGCGATAAAAGCCGAAGAGTGCCGCAAAGCTAGATGAAAACTTCGGGAGACACGCGAAACCGCCGCGCCAGACCGCGAATGTGCTCCACCGACAACGGCCTCTTACCGCTCAGAATCTCCGAGATCAGGGCCTTGTGCTTGAACAGTAGGCCGTGCAAAGGCGTCCCCCCGCGCCTTTACACTCCTTCCTCCCGCGTGATAACCTCATCACTGTCACCAAGATAAATCGAAACCAGAACAGGAGTGCACCAGGTTCGTGTTAGCCAGAGAGCAAAAGAAGTCTGTCATTGACCGGTATCAGACGCACGCGACTGACACGGGGAGTCCCGAGGTTCAGATCGCCATCATCAGTGAACGCATTGGTCAACTGACCGACCACTTCAAAGCGCACCAGAAGGACCACGGCTCGCGCCGCGGCCTGCTCATGCTAGTCAGTAAACGGCGTCGTTTATTGGACTACCTCAAGAGATACGATTCCGAGCGCTACAAAACCGTCATTGGAAAACTCGGCATCCGCAAATAGCTCAACCAACCTGGGTGCTCACACGGATGTGGGTGCTCCGCTCCTCGCCTCTTTTGCGAGAAGTGGGAATAGTCAAGATGAACCGTCCCGGGGAATCCGAACATATCTCTGAGAATTCCGCCTTCCTCTCGAAGCCGGTACAGCATTGAGCGAACTCCACCGTGCGATTTTCGGGCCTCACCTCTCATGGCAGCTGTTTACCCATGAATGCGCCTCTCCATTTTTCCTATCAGCTCTACAGCCAGCGCAGCTTGCGCAACTGGAGACGCGCGACAGCTCTCCTGATCAATTTAAGCCTGATCGATCTATGCCTGATCAATCCAAGCCCGATCAATCCAAGAAGGATAAAAAATGAAACCAGAAGTTAGCAGCGTAACAGTCGACCTCGCCGGCGGAAAACAACTCTCATTCGAAACTGGAAAATTAGCCAAGCAGGCCCACGGAGCCGCCGTCGTCCGCATGGGCGATAACGTCGTGCTTGCCACCGCAACCGCCAATCCCGATCCCCGCGAAGGCATCGATTTCTTCCCCCTCACCGTGGACTATCGCGAATACACCTACGCCGGCGGACGCTTTCCCGGCGGCTTCATCAAACGCGAAGGCCGTATGAGCGAGCGCGAAGTGCTCACCAGCCGCCAGATCGATCGCCCGGTGCGGCCGATGTTCGCCGAGGGCTTCAAGTGCGAGACCCAGGTCATTGCCTTCGTGCTGTCGGCCGACACGAATAATGATCCCGATGTGCTCGGCATCAATGGCGCCTCCGCCGCGCTCACCCTCTCCGATATTCCATTTCTCGGCCCTATCGGCGCGGTGCGTGTAGGCCAGATCGGCGGGCAGTTCATCATCAATCCCACCTACGATGAGATGCGGGAGAGCCTGCTGAACATTATGGTGGTCGGAACCGCCGATGGCATCGTGATGATCGAGTCCGGCGCCAAGGAAGTCAGTGAAGAAGTTGTCGTCGACGCCATCGAATTCGGACACACTGAGATCAAGAAAATCTGCGCCGCCATCAACGAACTGCAATCGAAAGCCGGCAAGAAGAAGCGCGCAGTCACCCCGCCGGAGTTTGACCAGGCCTACTACGATGCGCTGAAGCAGAGAGTCGGAAGCGATCTCTCCGACCGCCTCGATACCAAGAAACATCCCAAGGCCGAGAGCTACACATTGGTCCGGGAACTCAAGAAAAAGCTGCAAGCGGAAATTCCAGAAGACGACCAGGACGCCCAGGCGAAATTCAAGCAGTATTTCGAAACTCTGCGCGAGCGCATCTTCCGCGAAGAGGTGCTGGAGAAGAAACGCCGTCCCGATGCCCGCGCCTTCGACCAGGTCCGCGACATATGGATCGAAGCCGGCATCTTGCCCCGCACCCACGGCAGCGCCATCTTCACTCGCGGTGAAACTCAGGCGCTGGTAACCACCACCCTCGGCACCAGCGACGACATGCAGCGCCTCGAAGGCTTCGAAGGCGAAGCCAAAAAACGCTTCATGCTCCACTACAATTTTCCACCGTTTTCGGTGGGAGAGGTTGCGTTCTTGCGCGGCGCGGGTCGAAGAGAGATTGGACACGGCGCACTCGCAGAGCGCGCGATATCCGGGGTGCTGCCGTCGGAGGAGTCCTGGCCTTACGCGATGCGCGTGGTGTCGGACATTCTGGAGTCGAACGGATCGTCGTCGATGGCCACGGTTTGCGGGGCGTCGCTCTCGCTGATGGATGCGGGCGTTCCCTTGAAAGCTCCGGTGGCGGGCGTGGCGATGGGATTGGTGAAGGAGGGCGAGCAGTATGCCATTCTCACCGACATTGCGGGCGCCGAAGATCATTACGGCGATATGGATTTCAAAGTCGCCGGGACGCGAGATGGAATCACCGCGCTGCAGATGGATATTAAAGTTGCCGGCATTACATCGCGGATCATGCGGGAAGCACTGGCGCAGGCGAAGCGCGGGCGTTTGCATATTCTGGGAAAGATGGAAGAAGTGATTTCGAGTGGACGGGAGAAGATTTCCGATTTTGCTCCGCGCTTCTATACGGTTCAGATCCCGGTGGATAAGATTCGAGACCTGATCGGGCCGGGCGGGAAGATGATTCGCAGCATCGTAGAACAGACCGGGGTGAAGATCGATGTGGAAGATTCCGGGCTGGTGAAGGTTGCGTCGAGCGATCAGGCGTCTGCGGCTAAGGCGCTGCAGATTATCGGAGACCTGACCGCGACGGCGGAAGTAGGAAAGACCTATTTAGGCAAGGTGACGCGGCTAGCGGATTTCGGCGCGTTCGTCGAAATTATCCCTGGAACCGACGGGTTGTTGCACATCAGCGAAGTGGCGGAGCATCGCATTGGCGACATCCGCGACGAGTTGAAAGAGGGCGACCAGGTGCTGGTGAAGGTGCTGGCGGTGGAAGGCAACCGCATCCGGCTTTCGCGCAAGGCTATTCTGAAAGAGCAGCGTGCCAAGATGGGCGGAGGAGCCGGGCCGGAGGGCGCAGCGGCAGGAGTTGCGCCGGAAGGCGAGGCGGCTCCGGCGATGACCGGCACCATGGTGATTGAGGGCGGAGGCGATTTCCCCGACGAAGCGGAAAACGAACCGAACTTCAACCGCGACGGCGCGCCGCACGTTGCCAGCAGTGACCGGCCTCCCGGCGATCGTCCGCACGGCGGAGATCGAGGAGGGCGCGGCGGGCGTTCCGGCGGCGGTGGTCGTGATCGGGGACGCGGCGGACGCGGCGGGGGACGGTCCGGTGGTGGTGGACGCGATCGCGGGCGCGGTGGGTCGGGCGGGGGAAGGCACTAGAGTCTCGGTTAGTGATCTACCCAAATCGAATCGGGAAAGGCTGCATCGAAAGGTGCGGCCTTTTATTTCTCGGGCTTTGTCCGACATTGAGGCAATTTGAGTCGTGGCCTCGTTGAACGGAAATTCCTCAACCAAATATCTTCGATGGCTTCAGGCATAATGAGCTTGCATGAAATCGCGCCATGACCGCATGCTACGGCTGATCGCGGTATTAAAATTTGTTGACGCCGGGCTGTTGATTGCCGTGGGTGTGGGCGCGTTCAGGATTCTTCACAAAGACATCGGTGAGTTGATGGAGCACTGGGTTGAGGCATTAAGGCTCGACCCGGGGAATCATTTTCTCGATGCTGCTCTGGGCAGAGCCTCCCATCTGAGCCCGTCGCAGATCAAGAGGCTTGGGTTGGGCAGCTTTATTTATGCCGGATTGTTTTTAACCGAGGGCACGGGCCTGTGGTTACGCAAACGTTGGGGGGAGTGGCTCACTGTAATTATTACGAGTTCGTTAGTGCCGCTTGAGATTTACGGGATCCATCGGCACGCCACGCCGCTTAAGTTTGTGGCGCTAGGATTGAACCTCGCGATCGTTCTCTACCTCATTTATCACATTCGACGCGCGCCGTCGTAAGGTGAAGCGAGTATGCGCGGCAGAAAGATGGGATGAGAAGGGGCCGGCGGCGGGTGTGGTAGAACGCTGGCCAAGGAGGATTCAAATGGCAAAGAAAGGAACTTTGGCTAAGATTCAGGACTTGCAACCAAGCTTTCAGACGAAAACGGAGCCGACCAAGAGCAGAAACTAGGGGCCTGTACGCTTCCAGATGCCTTGAAAGCGGGCGTTCAGCGCTCCGCAAAGCCCATTGTCGCTGGCGAGAATATAGCGGTTCAGCAGCGTCATGTCGATGGTGCAGTTGTTGGCTCCGTTTTGGATAAAGTGCAGATGATTGCCCACCGGCGAGCCGTCTACCGTTTAACTCTGCTCCCGGATTGCCGGCTCCGTAATTACCGATTTTTCGGCTATCCGACGTCGTAGGAACTACCTTCTACGCAAACCTGATCGTTCTGACGGGATGCTTGGCCGTCGTTTTGCGGAAAATCATGCAAACGGGTAAGAAACCCGTCAAGGCTCCCTTCGGCTTGCATTTGCTCGACCTTGACTGAACCCTTGCCGGTTTGCTGACGACCTCTCCACTTGAAAACGAAGGCGCACGATCGAAGGCACAAAACCAAAATCTTCGGTTGACATCACAGCGCCTTTCCATAGAGGAAAAAAATTAGGAGAGCAATAATTGCTTACCGGGAACGCCGTGGCGATGGATGAAGGTTGGCGCTGAGTACAGGGCGTGCCGTACTGTCGGCGAGGACGATTCCGTAGCTTGCCTCGCGAAAATATTTGAAGACGACGGCTAACATGTGCAGAAAGAACGACTCATAGTTGGCGGCGCGAAGATTTAGATTCCAGACAATTGAGGGTCAGATCTTTGGCACGCCGTTTGCTGCACTCACGAGCGAGGATGAGAAACCGCGTCCTAAAATTTCCGGAGGATTTCATGAAAAAAAGACTTCAGTCTTTGTGGTTCTTAAGCGCTCTGGTGGTTTTCTTGAGCGTGGGTATTTCGCTCAACGCGCAACAAACCGCTCCGCCAGCGCAAACTACCGATCCAGCGGCGCAGCAGCCCGCCCCGCCACCGGCGCCAACACCGGAGCGGGCTCAACCGACCCAGACTCCGAGCCAACCGCC
The DNA here is from genome assembly GCA_963756015.1 of uncultured Acidobacteriota bacterium. Classification (GTDB taxonomy): domain Bacteria; phylum Acidobacteriota; class Terriglobia; order Terriglobales; family Acidobacteriaceae; genus Sulfotelmatobacter. Next base: position 1,391,247 of record CAVWMB010000006.1, on the reverse strand, counting down.
CGCGCAAGCGCCGGACCAAGCGGCACCGCCGGCAAACAATTCCCAGGCTCCGAACGCACAGCCGACTGGGGTTCAATCTTTTAGCGGCACCATCGTCAAGTCGGGCGACAAGTATATGTTGCAGGATGAGGCCAGTGGTCAGAGCTACGATATTGACCATCAGGACGAAGTACAGAAGTATGTGGGGAAGCGGGTGAAGGTGCATGGCACTCTAGACCCCAGCGGCAAGATGATTCATTTGCAGTAGGGGACGTTCACCAAGAGCAGAGAGCAAGGCTCTGAAGGCAGATAGGCCGCGGCGCAAGTCGCGGCCTACGCACGTTACGTCTAATCCGGCGAACTCTCGCAATTTCTCAGGGTAGAACCGGGGCCGGTTTTCCGGCTTCATCCCAGATGCGCACGCTGTGGGTTTCGCGCAGGAACAGGCTTCCTACGATGAACGTTATGCCAGCGACGATGATGGGATAGTAGAGACCTCTATAGATGTCTCCGGTGGCCGCCACCCAGGATAGACCGATGAGCGGCAACAATCCTCCAAATACGCCATTGCCGATGTGGTAAGGCAGAGAGAGCGAGGTGTAGCGAATCTTTGCCGGGAAAGCCTCGATCAGGTAGGCGGCGATGGGGCCGTAAATCAAGCAGACGTATAAGACCTGTAAAAACACCAGCAATACCAGCATGGTGCGGTTCGGATTGGGCGCCTCTTTGGCCGGGACCAAGGCTCCCGTGGCATCGGTGGTCATGGCGGCGAGGCCGATTGCGCCCGTTACCTTGTTGCGACTGGATTTTACTGTGACCACGTTGTTGCCTGCGGCGCGTTGCATGGCCTTGTAGATCGGGATGTAGGTCAGGACGCCCAGCAGACAGCCCGCCATCATGAGCTTTTTGCGGCCGATCCGGTCGGAGAGCGCACCCACGACGGTGAAGAACGGCATGCCAAGGAGCAATGCAATTGCGACCACGATGTTGGCGGTTTTAACATTCACCTTCAAAATCGTCTGCATGTAGAACAGGGCATAAAACTGTCCGGTATACCAAATCACCCCTTGCCCCGCCGTGGCCCCGAAGAGCGAGATCAGGACTTGCTTCAGGTTAGGCCACTTGGTGAATGCGTCCTTGAGTGGCTGCGCGGACGTCATGCCGGTGCTCTTCAGCTCGGCGAAGATAGGCGACTCCTTCATCTTCAGGCGGATGTAGAGCGAGATCATCACCAGGATGATCGAGATGAGGAAGGGAATGCGCCATCCCCAATCTGAGAACTCAGCTTTGGACATGGAGCTTTGCGTGACCAGAATGACAATAAGTGAAACGAACAGGCCCAGGGTCGCAGTGATCTGAATGAAGCTGGTGTAGAAGCCGCGTTTGTTGTCGGGGACATGCTCACCCACGTAAACCGCCGCGCCGCCATATTCACCGCCGAGGGCCAGTCCCTGCAGCACGCGAATCAAGAGCAGGGCGATGGGAGCAAACCAGCCGGCGGTGGCGAAGGAGGGCAACAGGCCGATGGCAAAGGTAGAGAGGCCCATGATGGTGAGAGTGACCAGAAACGCATATTTGCGTCCAACCAGGTCGCCAATGCGGCCGAAAAATAGCGCGCCGAAGGGCCGCACCAGAAAGCCCACCGCGAAGGTGGCGAGGTAGGCAACGTAGGCGAAGGTGTCATTGCCGGGCGGATAAAACTTGGGACCGAGGATGGCGGCGAGACTGCCGAAGATATAAAAGTCGTACCACTCAATCATGGTGCCGACGGAGGAGGCCATGATCACGCGCCAGATGCTGTACTCTGTCCTACCAGTTCCCACGACTGCGGCATTCGCCATAACGTGCTCCGTTTAGCTGCCGTAACCGTCTATCGCATAAATACGCATCGCCAAGTATTGGCTGAAAGTTCGATGTTGCTGGCCTCGCGGATGCGAGCACGGCTCGGGATTTTGCGCCGTTGAAATCTTCCGAGCCGGCCGCTTAACCTGAGGGCAGGAAAGCTAACACAAAAGGTTCTTAGAGTAAATATAAATTGAGATTAGCAGGCTGAGTGGAGGGCGAGGAATTACTAGTAACGGTCGTTGGTATCGATGTTGAAGCCGAGAATGGCGTTTACTTCCACCGGTTGCGTTCCACGCATGGCGGGACGGAATTTCCAGCTGGGAAGAGCAGCCATGATTTTCGCGGTCATGGTGGCTGGACCAGGCTCGAGAACCTGGACACTTCTAATGTTGCCGGAAAGATCGAGCTTGCATTTGACGACTACGCGGGCATGCGGAAGGTTAGCCGGTAACTCGGTGCGAAGTCCCTCGGGTCCGGTCAGGGCGCCAGGATGCAAGCGCGCGGCCGCGATATCTTCCGCGAACTGCATTACCACGGTGCCGATCGCAGTATCGATGTAAACGGTGTAATTGTCACCCGGGAGCTTGCCATAGAAATCAAAGGCGCCGCCGGAGCGCGAGGTCGCGACAATGGTGATGGCTGGACCCTGCTGCTCGGCTTTCAGCGACGAGCGCGGGGAAACCCCAGGATCAGCGTTGCTGCTGGAACCGAAGCTGGGCAGAGTGACGACGGTGCTGCCGCCGCGAACATCCACTCCGGGAACCGCGGGAGAACCGGTGGCAGCGCTGCCTGCGCCCCCGGGGCCGGGCGTGGGAGATATTCCAGCGTGAGCATTCGATTCGGAACCGAGGCCGCTACCGGTTTTGCCAGCGCCGGATTTTTCCGCAGTCTTCTCTGAAGTTTTTTCCGTAATCAAGCCGCTGCCTGACCCTTCACCGTGCCCAATGCCTGTGCCTCCTCCAGAGCCGCCCAGGCCAGGTTTGTCTCCACCGGAGGGCGACAGCGCCACCGCGTTTTTGCCGCCAGAGCCGGGCCTGCCGACGGTCGAGCCGGGTTGCGCCGATACCACAATCCCAGAGTTGTCATTATGTTCGCTTGAGTTTTTCGGAGGAGCGAGAACTGAATTGTTCCCGCCGAATGCTGAACCATTGGCGAGCGGGCGGGAAGAGTTCGGGGCCGATCCAATAGCTGGAGGCGGTGGGACGATATTTCCAGCCAGTGATGTGCGGAGTGTTGCAGCGGTTCCCGTGGAGCCGTTGGGGTTCGATCCAGTGATGGACGGAGGCGGAGGAACGACACTCGCGCTGGGCAAAGCGCGAGGCGAGGTTCGAGACGTGCCAGCGGTCATGGTTGGGGAAGCCGTGGGTGGTGGCGGCACCACGCTGGCATTGAGCGTGTTGCCAGATTGGTTGCGGCTTGCCGAGGAGACGGTGGGCGGAGGCGGGACAACATCCTGTGTGCCGAAGAATTTTCCGATGATGCTGCTGACCAGCGATGTACTGCCAGTCTGGGTTGGAGGCGGAGGAACGACCGTTGGAGAACCGGCAGAGCCGCTTTCGAGACGGCGCAAGTCGTGCGCGGAATCCGCCGAGGGGGGAGGCGCGACCACCGAAGGCGCGGGCAGATTAAGTTTCGCTTGTCGTACGGTGTCGCGCTCCGGCGCGCTCACTGGAGGCGGCACAACGGCGACATTGATCATCTGTACCCGAGTCGGAGGCACGGCGCGCGCGATCGTACTCGGAGCGGGCGGAATTATGTTGGAGTTGAGCGCGGGAGCCGAACGCTCGCGGTCCCGCGAGATGCGGGTCGATGGCGGGGCGATTACCTTAGTGTCGAACGTTGGCGCAGTTACAGTCGTGTGCCGAGAAATGCTGGGCGACGGCGCGATGATAGTCGAATCCAGTGAGGGTGCGATGAGTGTGTGCTCGGAGCGTACGCTGGGCGCGGGAGCAACGACCGCTGCGGTCAGTGACGGAGCGGTTCTGGATTTGCCGGACGCGACCGTGGGGGCCGGCGGGATGACGGAATCGAAGGTGAGGCCGCTGCGGGAGTGCTCGCGAGCAATTTCTGGCGCGGGAGCGACGATGTTGGCGGGAAATCTGGGAACGGTGAGAGCAGAGTGGAGGCCATCCGGCGAAGGCGGACCGGGAATCGACTTGACCGCGAGCAGGTTGGCCACTGCGCTGTTGGAAGGTGGAAGTTTGAGGTTAGGCGCGTCCACAACTTTGGCTGCGAGAGAACTGCCCCGGGCCACGCGAATAATTTGGCTGCGGTGATGGGCTTCGTGGCCTCCGGCACGGCCGCTGGCGCCAGATTGCGAGCCGCCCAGGTCTTCGGTGCGCGGCAATTCATCGCCGGAATAATAAATCACCTCATAGGGGCGCACTTTCGGTGCGGCGTAGGGACGAAGGTGGTCAATCTGCCGCGGAAGAATGGCGACGACGAATACCAGGAACGCTTCCAGAAGCAGCGAAGCCAGCATTACGCGGTAGGGCAAGTTTCCGTGGCCGGCTTCACCAGCCAGACGCGGCCCGGATCGGGCAAAGGCCGGACCGATCGAGCTGACGAATTCATCCCAACGCGAAGACCACTCGACCAGCAGCTTGGGAGCTTCCTCGAACTGAATGATTTTGACTTCGTCGAGTTGGAGAGTTCTGCTCACTGTGTATGCCTAGACGTTGAGTGTGCCGCCGCGGGCGGAACACCAGGGTCCCTCGTTTCGCTCGGGATGACAATCGTTAATGTGACGGTCCTTCATGGGCGCCCTTAAATGGACAGTCTCGCCACACATTTCTTGCCACACATTTCTTGCCACACATTTCTCGTTACACATTTCTCGTTACGCAATTCTCGTTACGCAATTCTTGATGGACGATGCTTACCTGGGGAGGGTCTCCTTCATCTTGATTTCAATACTGTCGCCCAACGCGGTTCCAGTTCTGGCCACGGTGTGGCTGGGTAACTCCAGGACTGAGACTGCTTCCATGCGGATTGGGGAGAAGCGCCAGGGCTGGAGGTTGTGCTGGACGTGCACCACCGTCCCCGCGCGGTTTAAATAGACTACGTCAATCGGGAAGCGCATGGCAAGAGTATGAACCCCGCGGCAGGGATGAATCCAGAGACCCCAGCCATTACGGAAGTCATCGGAGGAAGTTCCAAGGAGGCCGCGCAGACGGGACCAGTGGGTATGGGCGAGGGCGAGGCTGGTGGCGAGGAAGACCTGGCGAGTTTGGTTGAAGGCTTGACCGTGTGGGAGGAGTGTGGGCATGAAGCAATTTTTTCTCTCCGGGGCCGTTTTCCCGGAACCGCGGAGTCATCTCCCTCTCCCAGAGCATTTCCTGAAAGCAGTCCGCTCACTTGCTGACAAGAGAGTGATAGGCCATGATGAGTGCCGGACCAATAGTGACGAAGAGGAACGGCACCAGAATGAACAACACAAGGGGAGGAACCATCTTGATAGTGGTTTTGGCGGCCTGCTCTTCGGCGCGCTGACGGCGGGCGGTGCGCAAGGAATCAGAATGGACGCGGAGGGCCTGGGCGATGCTGGTTCCAAAGCGATCGGTTTGGATCAGAGTGCCGACCAGAGAGCGAATGTCATCGACGCCGGTGCGGTCGACCAGATTGTGCAGAGCTTCGACCCGGGGCTTGCCGGCGCGCATCTCGAGATTAACCAGATGGAATTCGTCGCTGAGGTCGGGGTGGGCGTGGTGCAAATCCTTGCCGACACGCATCAGAGCCTGGTCGAGCGCCAAGCCAGCTTCGACGCAGATGACAGTAAGGTCAAGAGCGTCAGGAAGTGCGATGCGGATTCGCTGCTGGCGGTCTTTGATCATCCGCTTCAGAAAGAACCGGGGAAGAAAGAAGCCGAAGGCGGGAACGCAGACCAGCAAACCCAGGCTGGTGAAACCGGAAAAAAGAATAACGCCGGCGAGTCCCAGGGCTGCCAGCAAGAGACGAGCTCCGAAGTAGTAGCTGACGTGGCGCGGCTCGCGCAACCCGGCCTGGATGAGCCATTTTCGCGTGCGGGACACATCGGAGGGCGAGAGCGGAATAGCTTTGCTAATGGGGTCGAGGGCCTGCTCGATCCTGGCCCTGACTTTGACGCTGGATTTTTCTGGAGCAGGCGCCGATTGTCCGGCCAGAGCTCGCAACCGGGCGCCCAACACGGAACTGGGAGTTGCGGCAGCGGCGCCAAAGGCGAACACCACCAGCACCACGGTCACAAATACGATGATCGGCAGAATCAGCAACTCCATGATTACACCTGAATCCTGATGATTTTCCGGATCACGAAATAGCCAATCGTCTGCAACGCGACGCTGACCACCACCAGGAAATGCCCAATCGGATCATGGAAAAGCGGGCGAACAAAATCGGGGCTGAACAACTCCAGAACCGCCACCACCACCGGAGGCATGGCCATGAGCAAGACCATAGTCAGTCGCCCCTGGGCGGTGTGCACCCGCACCTGGCGCTGGATTTTAAAGCGTTCGCGAATTACATACGACAAGTTGTCAAGAATTTCAGCGAGGTTGCCGCCAGTTTCGCGCTGCAGCATGACGGCGGTGACGAAAAACTTCACGTCCACCAGGGGCACGCGCTCGGTGAGATTCATGAGTGCGTCGCGGACCGGCATGCCGAACTTTTGTTCTTCGAAGAGCTTGCGAAACTCCGTGGCTAAAGGTTCGGCGATTTCGTTGGAGATCATTTCAAGGGCGGTGGTAAAGGCGTGGCCGGCGCGAACTGCGCGGGCGACCGTGTCGATGGCCTCGGGAAAAAGCTCCTCGATTTTTTCAAAACGCTTTTGGCGGCGGTAGGAAACGAACGAATAGGGAAGGAATGCGCCGACAACGATGGCTGCCCATGCGATAGCGGGATTGCCGGCAAACACCAAGGTGACGACTCCCGCGAAGGCACCACAGAGCAGGCATAAGGCCAAAAAATTGCCGGCGCGCAACTTCATTCCAGCCTGCAATAGCGCGTCCTGAATGGCCGAAACCCGGGCGGAGCGGCGCAGCAGAGTGTCGAGCGCAGGAATCTTGCTCAGTTGTTCGTCGCGCAGCAGAGCGAGTTCTTCGTCGGGCTCACGTTCCGGAGCCTTCTGTACGGTGGCCAAACGATCTTTGATGAGGCGCGCCTGAGCTCGCCGCTGGTCGACCAAGGACGCCGCGGCGAAGGTTGCAAGCGCAACCCCGATAAAGACGACAAGTGCAATCAAAAGTGCGGACATAAGCGATTGTCCTTACAGCAATCCCGGTCGGGCGTTCTAAATCTCAGTCTTCGAATCGAACAGGGCAGCGCGCAGGCGCGCTCCCCCGGTCGCCAGACGGTCAGCAAACGCGGGCCGAATTCCTGTGGCCCGGAAGCTTCCGCGTACTTTGCCGTTTTCGTCAGTGGCGCGGCGTTCGAAGACAAAAATATCCTGCATGGTGATGATGCCGCCCTCGGTGCCGGTGACTTCGGAAATGGAGGTCACTTTGCGTGTGCCGTCGGACAGGCGAGCGACTTGTACAACGGCGTGAATGGCGGAGGCAATCTGGTGGCGCACGGCACGCTCGGGAATATTGAGGTTAGCCATCGAGACCATGTTCTCGACGCGGGCCAGAGCGTCACGCACGGAGTTGGCGTGAACCGTAGTGAGCGAGCCTTCATGGCCGGTGTTCATGGCCTGCAACATATCGAAGGCTTCCTCGCCGCGCACCTCGCCGACAATGATGCGATCTGGGCGCATACGTAAACTATTGATCACCAACTGACGCTGGCGTACCGCGCCCTTGCCTTCAATGTTGGGGGCGCGGGTTTCGAGGCGAACCACGTGCTCCTGTTTGAGCTGAAGCTCGGCGGCATCCTCGATGGTCACGACGCGCTCGACGTTCGGAATGTAGCCGGAAAGCACGTTGAGCAATGTAGTTTTGCCGGCACCGGTTCCACCCGAGATGAGCAGGTTCAAGCGCCCTTTTACCATGGTCGAGAGAAGTTCCAGCATGGGCTCGGTAAGGGAATGATTCTCGATCATGTTGCGGGCGGTAACCGGGTCGCGTCCGAAACGGCGGATGGACAGACAAGCGCCGTCCAAGGCGAGCGGAGGAATGATGGCGTTGACGCGCGAGCCATCGGCGAGGCGGGCGTCAACCATGGGGGAAGATTCATCCACGCGCCGGCCCACCCGGGAGACGATGCGTTCGATGATCTGCATGAGATGCTGATTGTCTTTGAACGACAAGCCGGTTAATTCCAGCTTCCCGGAGCGCTCGATGTAAACTCGGTCGAAACGATTGACCAGAATGTCAGAAATGCTCTGGTCTTTGAGCAATGGCTCCAGAGGACCGAGGCCAAAAATCTCGTCGAGGATCTCGCGCGACAGCCGCTCGCGTTCGGCGAAGCTGAGAGGAACAACTTCGTTGTTGACCGAATTGCGAATAAGGACGAGGACTTCCTCGCGCGCGGTATCGCCGGTGGTGCGGCCAAGTTTTTCGAGGTCAAGGCGGTCAAGGATTTTGCGGTGCAGGTCGGACTTTACCTGCTGGTACTCACTGCGTTCGAAGGTCTGCAAATTGGCCATAAATCCTACACGGTCTTAAACAGCGACCAGGCGGCGCGTTTTACGTCGACGTCATTGCGAGTTAGTTCCTGCGCCAGCCCGGAAAAGCAGCGGGCAATGTCGGTGTGGCTTTGTTCCATGACCGGCGCGCCTCGGTCAATGGCTGAGGAGATTGCGAAGTACTGATTGGGAACACGCCACAGCAATTTTACCCCGGCGGCGTTTTCGGCATCGACCTCGCTGAATCCCGGCACCTTGCGGAAGCGGTTGAGCACCAGGCGCAAGCGCTCACGGTTGCCGGTTTCCCCCAGATATTGTTGCACTCGGGCCGCGCTCCACAAAGAAGCCACGTCAGTGCAGGCCACCAGCAGCACGCACTCCGATAAATTTGCGACCAGACGGCTGGCGGCATCCAGGCGCGATGAGTTATCAACGACCACGTAGCGGAAGTGCGTGACCAGCATGTCGAAAAGCCGGACAAACTCCGCCGTGGAGGGTTCTACCGAAGCGGGAGCGTTAGTTCCGGCGAGCAACTGCAGCCCACCGCTGTGCCGGGTCATAAAACTCTCGAGCAGGGAACTGTCCATGCGGTGAAGGTTGCGGGTGGCGTCGGAAATATTGAACAAGGGCTTGAGGTTTAAATGCAGCGCAGCGTGCCCGAGAGGCGCAAGGTCCACCAGCGCGGTATGGCCATGTGCCGATTGCAGCGCCAGAGCCAGATTTACCGCAACCGTTGTGGCCCCGCTGCCGCCCTTGGCATTGACAATGGAAAACACCTTGCCGCGCGGACCCTCTTTCTGAACCCGGCGCTGAGCCGTGGTAAGGCGAACAAAAGCTTCGAGCAGGTCGGTGGTGGTGGTGGGACGCTCGATAAACTCGCGAGCCCCGGCGCGCATCGCGCTGACAATTATCTGGGGCTGGTTCAAGCTGCCGATGGCGAAGACGGCCGATTCGGGAAGTTCCTGATGAAGCAGTTCGATGGCGCGCATGGCTTGGGCGGAATTGTCGACAGGAATATCGACCAGCAATACGTCGGGGTTCGCCGCTTGCACTCGGCGCGCGATGGGATCGGTCGCCGCAACCGGAAAGGTGGCGCAAGTGTGCACGGTGCGGGCCACACTCGTACCATCCACCAGCACTTGAAGAACTGTGCGCTGCTCATTGTCCGTGGCCACGATGACCACCGAAAGTTCAGGCATACCCTACGGCTACTCCTACTCCCTTAATCGATCGACCCTGCCGCATATCTTGTTGTTTCGTATCTGCTTCTTCTCGTGTCTCGTTCTCGTGTCCCGCGCTGCTCTTGTCTGGCGCTCATGCAGCATCTCTGAACAAGCTACTTTCCCGACGGCTTTTTCCCATCGAACTTGTCGTTGTTGATGAAAGGTTGCGGATTCTTCGGCCCCGGCGGCGCCTCGCTGTCGGGCGAGATACGGTGGACGGTGCATAGGACCATCAATTCCGAATTGCTCTTCTGCGCGCTCTTGCTCTTAAAAAAAGTCCCGAGGATGGGGATGTCGCCAAGGCCAGGAACCTTGTTCCAGATATCAGTGACGCGATTGTCGATCAGGCCCGCAATCACAAAGCTCTGCCCGTCCCGCAACTCAAATTCGGTTTCTGCTTTGCGCGTGCTCAACGCCGGAACGGTGAAGCCGGAGATGGTGAGAGCATCGGCGAAATCGAGGGTGCTCACCTCTGGAGCTACGGTGAGATGGATGTTGCCGTTGGGCATGATGACCGGAGTGAAATCAAGTTTTACGCCGAATTCCTTGAAAGCGATGGTGACAGCGGTGAAGCCTGCGCCGGGCTGCACGATGGGGAAGGGAAACTGGCCGCCGGCGAGGAAACTGGCTTTCTTGCCGTTGACCGCGATGAGATTGGGCTCAGCCAGAATCTGCAGCAGGTTCTTGGTTTGCAGCGCCTCGATCACCGCGCCAAAGTGAATGTCGGGACGGAAGAGAAACAAATTCAAAACATTGGTGATGGTCTGGGTGGTCTGCACCGGAGCGTTTTGTCCGGAAACTTGACTAACACTTTGCGAACCAAAACCACCATACTGGCCGGTGCCGGTGGTCCCAATGGTATTGCCGCCGCCGGTGGAGAAGAAGTTCGATCCCAGCTGAGTGAGAGCGGTCCGGTCGACCTCGGCGAATTTCACTTCCAGCAGCACTTCCTGAGCGCCCACCGGACCGAAGGTGAGAACGTTGACCACATTCTTGGAGTAGGCGGCCGCCAATTCTCCGGCACGCTTAGCTACGTCTTCGGTGGTAACGTGGCCGGAGAGAACGATAGCGGCTCGCGAAGGCGTAACCGAGATCTGTTCGTCCGGGAATATGCGATGTTCTTCGTCGGCGCAGGCGCTGACGTCGACGTCGACGCGCAAATCAAAGCTGCGCGAGCGTTCCAGTTCGTCCCAGATGAGAAGAGAAACCTCGCCCGGGGATCGTCCGTGGACAAGAATCTGAGTGGGAGTGACGACGGTAGCAGAGGCGACGCTGGGGTCGCTCACTGAAATGCGCTTGAGGCGTTCGGTGGTATTGATGAGCAGAGACTTGTCGACCATAACGCGCAGCGGCGCGGAAGCCTGCGATTGCGGAGGAAGAGTGGTCTGGTTGGTCGGCGGCGAAGCCTGGTTGGCCGGCGGTGTCGTCTGCTCCTGAGCGGGAGGCGATTGAGCTTCGCCCATCGCGCAGCGCGGCGAGGCAAACATGGGCAGCAGAAGCGACAGCGTGGCAGCAACGAAAGATGGCATGCAAAACTTCATCGTGTGATTCCTCTCCACGTGAGGAAAAATGTTGTACAGCCAGCAAACGCGCAGCCCGAAACTGCATTCGTTGTTATTTGGGATCTTCACCGCTTTGTTCTGGGAACTTCACATCCGTTTTTTTGTCACCCTGATAAACCTCTACGCTGAGAACCGAAGGCGAAGGGGAGGGCTCCTGAATCTTGTGTTGCCTGACGGGCCGAATCGGCGGTCGCGGCGGATCCGGCGTTCCGCCTTTATAAAGACCCCTGGCATTGGCGGCGTCCAGAGGATCCTGATGGGTGTCGAGGGGATTGCGTAGGACCAATTGAATTTTGCCTTCGGATTGGGCGAGCGTTATCCGTTCGGCATCTTCAGGCGACGTGAGAAACGTGATCACAGGAGTGTTCTGGGCTTCACCGGCGGCATTGCGTTCCAGGGTGTGGCCCGAGGCGATCACAGCCACGTTCTGCAAAACCGTGGTAGTTTGCGACTCCGTCCTGCCATTAGGCGTTCCAGTGAGGAGCACGTCGACGCGGGTCCCAGGACCGACGAAACCGGCCACCGATACCACCTCGTTCACTCTCACCGAAACCGCGCGCATTCCCGGCGGGATCAAGGAAGGCAAACCGGCTCCGGCATTTTCAGGAGCCAGCTTGCTGGGCAGAATGAATTCTCCCCTGGCAATAGGAAGTATTACCCCACGGCCCAAGACTTGAGAGCGCCGGGTGGGAGTGCCAGCGGGCAAAGCGGAAGTGGGATACTTTACCAGGCGCAAATCGTGCTCGTCGATTCTGGCTCCGACCTGGAGATCCTCGGCTGCTACTACAACGTCGACGCCCGCTTCATTGCTCGACGGGCCACGCCCCAGCAGGTTCCTGTAAACGAATAGGCTGACGAGGGCACCAAGGGCCAAGGCCAACGCTCCGATCATTAGCAAACGAGTGCGATTCATAATGCTCCGTTAGGGACGGGCAAGCAATTGTCTGGCCGCGGCCGGAAAGCATTGTCTGGATGCTGCTCCGCCGTGCGGGCCTTACTGGATCGAACTGGCGACGTTCGAGAAAACATTGTTCGCGTTCGAGCCGATCAGCCGAACCGTGCCCACAACGATGACAAGGATCACGGCCAGCATCACGGCGTATTCCGCGATATCCTGTGCCTCTTCTTCGCGGCACAATCGTAAGAAATAATTCATAGTTCGTCCTCCTGAGTTCGCCTGAAATGATCCTTCCATGCAGAAAAAGGCCACTGGCCTTGAGGGACTTGCGTCCCCCCTACTCATACAACGCTGAGGGGAGTTTGTTATTACTCATAATAACCCGCAAAAGACTCGAAAAGGTGTAATTTCTTGCATGCCGAGAGTAACTACCAGTTCAAAATAGGGCCTCAAAGCACCGCTTTACTCCTTGTGGTTCCAGTTCGAACAGCCAGCATTCGGATATCGCGACCAGAGTATAACCGCCTGGGCATCCTCATAGGAAACACTCCAGGCTGGGTCAGCGCGCAGGCCGGTGGCGAGCGCGGAATCCACTGGAACCAGCACAGTTTGGATATTCCAACGCCTCAGCGTCTGTTGCCAGTCGTCTTTGAACTGATAAGTATCAGCGAAGTCATGCAAAAGCTGTTCGCCGTAAAGATCGGCGCGCCCATCGATGAATACGCGAGTTGAAGGGTAGAGCTTCCAGATGAGGTAGCCGCCCCAATCGTAATGGTTAAAGATAGGTCCGGCGGCCGGATGGGCTAGGAGGAATGCAACCGCATGAACCGGGAAATGCTGCACTTCGGCCTCCCACTGACGCTGAGTCACATGAGCGATGTGGACGCCGGCGAAGACGGCCATGGCGGCTGCAATAGTAGCATTGAGCACGAGGCGCGGAGCACGTCTGACGGAGGGATGCGGCAAGTTGCCCCCCGGCGGCGTTTGAGAGCCGGTTCCGAACCAGGTTTCGAACCAGGTTCCGAAGCAGGGTTCGAAGCAGGGTTCGAAGCAGGGTTCGAAGCAGGCTCCAAGTTGCTTCGAAATGAGCGGTACTGCGATCAAGATAAATAACGGCATCAGGCGGATCGAGCAGAGGCCGCTGTACAGGCTTGCCAGCAACAGCACGAGATCGCGCGGGCGCACCCGAAGCCGAGACCAGGCTATAGCCGCGAATATGATCAGTATCACGAAGAGGAAGGCCCAATACTCGGCGTGATGAAAGTTCGGCGAGGCCCATTCGGCGATATAAGTTTGCATCGCCGTTGAACGAAGGGTCTGGATCGGGTACCAGAACATTCGCAGGCCATTCGGATTAAGGGGCACGAACAAGAGATCGAGAAAAAACACGAGCGCCATCCTGCGCAAGCGAGGCGTGTTCTGGGTGCATCCGAGTGCGCGCTCGATCCATTCCCCCGCCAGGAACAATGCCGATAGAGCCAAGCCAAGAGCGAAAGCGGCGTGCAGGTTCACCCACAAAAGTGTGAGCGGAAGGGTCCACCAGAGTAGTTTGGGGGTTCGCTCGGAGCGCTCGAGAATTAAGAGCCACAAACTGGTCAGCAGGAACGAAAGCACCTGCGGGCGAACTCCCCAGATTGGTATGGTGGCCCACGCGCCACAGAGCGTTAAGACGCCGGCGAGATACGGATAGGGACCTGAGCGCAGGTAGACCAGAAAAAAAGAAGCGGACAACACCGCGGCAAACAGAAGGATCAAAGGTCCGAATCCGGCAGCGCGGTAAAGCTCGTAAATCAGAATATCGGTGAGCCATTCCTGCGCAACCCAGGGCGCTCCGGCGCGCGTATAAGAAAAAGGATCGGTGCGAGGCACGCTTTGGTGCTCGACAATGTATTGGCCGGTCCTGAGATGCCACCAACAATCAGGATCGGTGACATTGCGCGCCGCCATCGCGAACAGGCCGAGGAACAGGACGGCAAGAAAGATATTCTTGGTAGTGAGCAACCTGGTCATGCCGTCCTCATCATAGCGAGTCCGAAATTGGAGCACCGAATCAAGCATCAAGATCGGTGCTTAAATCAGGCGAAACGCGCTTCTTTGCCGCGCGACCCTCCGAACCGGCCCGATTTCGTCGATGTGTTCGTCGATTTCCTAAGCACGAGCCGTCGCTCACGGCTACGGCGACTGCGGCAACCAATGCGCCCGCCAGAATGTCGACAAGGTAATGCCACTGCAGAAAAAGGATCGAGAGGATGAGCAATGCGTCATAGGCGCACAGGACAATGACGATCCGCTTCCAACGCCGCAGAAACCAGATGACAATCAACGGTTGCGCGATGTGCATGCAAGGAAAAGCGATGAAGTAGTCGGTGGAAATGTGACGGATAGGGACGTGGTTCCAAAGCGCCAACGAATGCCGGACGAGAAATTCCTGAATGCTGAAGGTTCGGAGCCGAAATCCAGAGAAACCAACGGGAGACAAATAGTATGGACCTTGACTGGGCCAAAGATAAAACAGTCCGAGGGCGAGATAGTAAGCCATGAGGATCGTGCCCACAAACTGCATTCCCCGGTTTCTTCCGTCATAAAGCGAGACAAGAATTATGCCCGCGCCAATTTGGGGGAACATGCCGAAGTAAATGAACTCCAGGAAGTGAAAAAAAGAAAGCGGAAAGGATCGCTGCGCCCAGTGCGATAAGTCAGATACGGACCAACCGTGAAGAAGCCACCGGTCCATGGCGTTGAAAGCTGGATCGTAGGCGAAATTAAAACGCAGCGAGACGATGATGCAGTTGTAAGCGAGCACCAGCAGAAAACCGGCGAACAGATAAAGGGCAGGCAATAGAACGGCGGCCGCTGCACGGCGGGATTCGGAGGCGCTTCGTGGGCGCTGGAATTCCAGCAGAGCAATGGTATCGACGGTCAGAACCACCGCCTTAGCGGCACCGAGAGCCCAGCCTACAATAGCAAAGTAAAGCAGCAAGAGCACAATCCGAAGCGGCTGACGCCGGTAGGTTTCGAGTAAGGGGAACAGCACTTGGTGGCTTGGCGGTCCTATCAGGCAGAGTGCGGTTGCAACGAAGATTGACTGCGCGCCCAGCACCAACCAATACGCCATCCCTAATGTTTTCAAATCGAAGGTCAGCGGAAGATGCAGCCTGCGCAAGAGAGGAAAGAGAGCAGCGCTCAGGATGAGTCCAACCCAATAATGCCAGTGGCGCGGCTTCATAGAAACTCTTATTTCAACCTCGCGCCAATCAATTCTGATGTGGCGGTGGGTTCCCGGGGTTTTTCTCGCAAGAGAATCACCGCCAGCATCGGCAGGTAGATAAACAGCACGGTCCAGCGCCCGACTTGAGTGAAACTATGAGGAGGGTGGTACCAGCGACAGAAGCCGGTGCCCCAGCTGAAAAAAACCGTCCACACAATTTCGCGGCGCGATTTGGGAATAAGCCAGAGAATAAAACTATCGAAAAACCACCGTTGCGGCATGCAGGCCGCCAGGAAAAGCAGAATCGCATCGCGGTCGCGATAACGCCAGAGAGCAAGCAATAATAGTGGCCCCGGCAGAATCAGCAGAGGGATGAAATGATCGTAGCCGCTTGTCTGGGCCATCCAGAGCAGAGGCCAGCGCGGCAGAAGGATCAGGCTCAAAGCTCCGACGACAAAACAGGCTACGATGCCGCGGCGGCTTGCATGAGTCAAAAACACCGGCAACCCGATCTGTGGTTTGGCCATGGTGACGGGAAGCAGGAGTGGAAAAAAAGCGCTGGCCACAATCAAGGGCGACCACTGGACTGTTAACAGTCCGGCCCAGTACGGGTACGCGAGAAATATCATCAGGCCTCGGTTGCTATGCCGGGTCAGCCCAAAGGCCAGGACTGCAGAACTGATTCCATAGAAAAAGCCGGCGGCGGTTTCGGGATGCAAGCGTACAAAAGGCAGAGCGAAAATCCCTGCGGTCAGCGGATATTGCTCGAAGCCTGTGTCATAGGGGTTCCGATGAGCGAGCAACTGGTGGGCGAGATGGAGAGCCCACCGAAAGTCAGCGGCATCCTGGCGAAAGTGCTTCATCAAGAACCAGCAGCAGAGACCGCTGGCCAAACCTACAGCCGATGAAATCACGAGGCGTAGCTTCATGCGCGTTCGCCGGAGCATAAGTTGTAACATGGACCGCCGGACGCCCAGGCATGCCGAGCTGGACCGGACCCGTTTTCGCGACCGACTTTGCGCAAGACTTCTCAATTCGGACTGTTGCTTGCGCTGATCTGTGCGGGCAGCATGTGGTTCTACGTGCAGCGGGTGCTGATTCCGTACGAAAGGGCCGACGCCGCGTCGCACCAACGTCCTCGTGGCAATCTCTCCGATCTTTATCCACGCTGGCTGGGTACGCGGGAACTGTTTTTGCACGGGCGAAACCCTTACTCCGACGACATCACGCGGGAAATCCAGCGGGGATACTATGGGCGCGAACTGGATTCGGCAATGCCGAACGACCCCAAAGACCAACAGGCATTTGCCTATCCTCTGTATGTTGTATTTGTCTTGGCGCCGCTCATCGGGGTTCCGTTCGAAGTCGTGAAGATTTTTTTTTACGGGCTCCTGACCAGTCTGACAGCTGCAAGTCTGGGGTGGTGGCTGAAAGCGCTGCGATGGCGCTTGTCGCCGCTGGCAGCCCTGGCCGCAGTGGCCTTGATGCTGGGGAACTTTCCGGTGGTGCAAGGAATCAAGCTGCAGCAACTGAGCCTGTTGGCAGCGGCGATGCTGGCAGGCTCAGCAGCCTGCGCAGCCGGCGGCTTTCTGTTTTGCGGGGGAGCGCTGCTGGCGCTGGCAACGATCAAGCCGCAACTGACATGGGCCATCGCCGCATGGATGCTTCTGTGGGCGGCGAGTGGCTGGCGGCAGAGGCGGCAATTCGTATTTGGTTTTGGATCTGTGATGTCGCTTTTGCTGCTGGGTGCCGAAGTCATGTTGCCGGGCTGGTGGCGAATGTTTGCGGCAGGTCTGCAGCAGTATCACCGCTACACGCAGAACCAATCAGTATTGGATCAACTGGTACCGGGGGCATTTTCCGGGAAGTTGCTGGCAGTGGCGGCGGTGGCATTGTCCGCCTTTTTTCTATGGAAAATGCGCGGCGCGTCCCCCGACACCACGGAGTTTGGCGAGGCCATAGCATTGGTGCTGGCATTGACCGTACTCGTAGTGCCCATGTATGCGCCTTACAACCAGGTGCTGCTGGTGCCCGCGATTTTGTTGTTGTTGCGGGACCGAAACTGGTTTGTGTCAGGATCGCGCGCACGCCGGATCGGGTATCTTGCGGCAGGTTTTGCTTTGACCTGGCAATGGATTGCGAGTCTAGCCTTGATCGCGGTCTATCTGGCCTCACCGGCACGAGCACTCGCGGGATGGAGATGGCCGTTTTTCGCTACATTTGCCCTGCCGGTTCTAGTCTTCGCGCTGACTTTTGTCGACGTGCAGAATGCCCCGAGGAGCCTCGCTGTTTCCCTCCACGATTCGGGTGGTTAGAAACAGGAAGAGTAAGGGAAGCGCGAGAAGCGCGTACACCCTGGCTCGCAGCGCCCACAAATGAAGAGGTGGCAATAACAAGATTCCAAGCAAAAATAAAACTATCCAGCTTTGCGGATCCGGCACTCGAACTCGCGCAAGCGCGCGATGCAGAAGCACCGATCCCGGCAAGAGCAGAAGGCTGAGGTCGTGCGGGTTTAAGTGATAGCTCACCAGCAACGAAAATAGTACGCTGCCGGCGAACGGCACATCGAACTCAATTTGGGCCGCGAGGGAGGAGTTTTGCCCGGTGGCGAGCCGGGCACGTTTCCAATCCGTCAGCGCCTTAATCAGAGTGCCCGCGGAAAGAATAAACGTGGCGATCAATGGCCAGGCTGATTGATTTCGATGAAAAACGATGCAGGTCAATCCACGAAAATTGGCCATGGCAGAAGGAATGATTCCGGCAAAGGGCTGCTGCTGCAGATGTAATAGAAATCGCGGGTAGGCGGTGAAAACACTCCATCCGGAAATGGCGGCAGATAGCGCCATCCATGCCAGAGCAATCAAGCTGAAGCCTGTCGCAAGCGGGCGTCTATGATTTCTTTTTTGAACCAACAGAAGAACCAGCATCAGCGGAAGTACGAGCTGAAACTTAAACAGTCCAACGCCCAGCCAACAGCCCGCGGCCAGCGCGCGGTTGCGCCGCAGTTTGGTAAAAGACCAGGTCACAACTAACAATAGGAGCAAGGAATCCTGTCCTTGCACGAGGCACAACAGCACTGGGATAAAGGTCAGCGAGGCCGCGAGCGATAGTCGCCAATCCCAGGCCGGCAGGGCATGGGTCACCAAACGGCGGGCAGCGGCGGCGAGAAGCGTGACGTTCAGAAGCGCCCAGAGCAGGTAAGCGTGCCGTAGCGGAAGCCAGGCTACGGCGAGATAAAACAGCCCTTCAAAGGGCGGATGAATATAGAGAGTGCCGATTCTTCCTGCGTAATGGGCCTGATACCGATATTGAAGTGCGGCGTCATAGAGTTCGTGTCCGTGACCCTCGATGAGCATGCGCGCTGCGCAATAGAAATCAGGAAAGTCGGTGCCTTGCAGTGAATTGGAAAAGTGGGCCCCGACGATTGCGGCAATCGACGTGGCGAAAACAAGACCAACGCAAGTCTTGATCCAGGAAGCCGGGGATAGCTGGCGAGATGGTTCCGGGTGGGGCACGCCGCCGCAGTCTATCGAAGGTGGGCGGCAAGCGCTAGCGGCAATTCGAGAAATACTCTTCCCGTTGGGACCCGATTCCTGTCATTATTCTTATCGACGCTTGAAGCGCGAAGCGGGTCGGCTCGAGTCGCATGCCATGGTCCTGAATTCGATAAGGAACTCGCAAAGCTCCGGTTCGGGAGTCTTTCCGGCGCTGGTGTTCGTGCAGGGTAACGAACAAAGAAATATCGTGCTCAACCGGAATCCGTTCAGTGTGGGCCGCAAGGTCGACAAGGATCTGGTGATCGCCGATCCTCGGGTCTCGCGGGACCATGCGCTCATCACGCTCGAGCCGGAAGGGTTTTTCCTGCTCGATCAGGGCAGCAAGCACGGCACCTTCGTCAATGGAGAACGGATTCAGCGGCAAAAGCTGGAACGCAACGACCGCTTGGAATTCGGAGCGCGCGATTCTACCTATGCCATCTTCAATCCGGCGCACAGCTCCTCCAATACGGCTCGCGACTTCCTGAGCCAGATTTCCGGGATTCAGATTTCGCAGGAAGCCAATGATCTTGAGAAATTGACCTTGTTCCTTGAGGCTGCCCGCAAGCTAAATACCACCGGTGTGTTGGACGAGATTTTGATGACCATGCTGGACGTCACACTTCGTCTCACCCGAGCCGAGCGAGGCTATGTTTTTCTCAAGGATGACGAGGGCAACCTGCGGTTGGCGGCGGGGCGCAACAGCAAGAGCGAGCCCTTGCTTGACGACAAGACGATTTCGCATTCGGCACTGGAAGAATCGCTGCGTTCCAACAAGGAATTTCTGTTCACCGATACCGGCAGTTCGGATGTTGCCGGGCGGCAAAGCATACTGGCCTACGACTTGCGTACGGTGATCTGTATTCCGTTGCGGAAGCGGCAGGTACAGGCCACCCGCGAGCAGCAGCCACCGGCGCTCGATGCTGCGGCCGACGTGACCGGAGTTTTGTACATCGATTCGCGCTTTGCGTCGCGGGAGTTTGCCGGGGTCGGTCACGAGGTATTGCGCGCCATTGCATCGGAAGCGGCGTCGTTGATCGAGAATGCCAGACTAGTGCAGGCCGAAGAGGAGTCACGCCGTTATCAGCAGGAGTTGACGATCGCAGCCGGCATTCAGCAGAGGCTGATGAAGGTGAAGATTCCTGATGTGCCGTTCGCGAAGATGAATCACAGAAACCTGCAATGCAAGGAAATCGGCGGGGATTTCTACGACGCGGTGAATACCAAGGAGGGCCTGGCAGTGGTGCTGGCCGACGTGAGCGGCAAGGGCGTTTCAGCCGCATTACTGGCTTCGACTCTGCAGGGAATGATCTATTCGCATTTGATTTCGGGCATGTCGTTGGCGGACGTGGTGACCGCGGTAAACAGGTTCTTTACCGAAAAAATGGGCGGGGAGAAATACGCTACTCTGCTGCTCGCGCGTCTGCGCCGGGACGGCGATCTGGAATACGTCAATTGCGGCCACGTGCAGCCGCTGTTGGTGTGCGGCAAAGAGGTAATTCGTCCTTCGCATGGCAACGTGCCGGTGGGACTACTGGCGGATGCGACATTCGAGAGCGCCCGCTGCCAGCTCAATTCCGGCGACCGCTTCATTCTGGTCACCGATGGCGTGACTGAGGCGGAAAACGCGATGGGGGACTTCTTCGAAGATTCGCGCCTGGAGGCCGCCGCGGCCAAGACTCCCACATTTGAAGGCATTTTTTCGGCAGTCTCGGAGTTTTGCGCGGGAAATCCCTTGAACGACGATTGCACGGTGTTTGAAATTATTTATTCAAACCCCGGCGAGGCATAAACACTTCCGGGTCGAGTGCCGGTAGAGTGCCGGCGAAACCATGGTCCCTCGCTTCGCTCGGGTTGACAGGGGAATCTGGCCTGTTCAATAACGATTATTCCACCACTACGTTGTAATCCTTGCCTTCCCAGCGATCTTCCTGCGGCCAATAGAAGGTGAATACCGCCAGTCTTCCAGGGGGAAGCGAGGCGGTGGGCAAATCCAGAACATAGGTGCCAAGGCCGGTATCGCGGGCATTGGTGTCTTGAGTCGACTTCCAGCCGTCAACACTCCAGTGCACGAGGGCTGGAGAGAGCAGCACCAGGCGCAAGGTTTTGTTCCGGGGCACGGAACGAACCTTGTTATTGAATCTCCAGCCAAAGAATTGGCGCACCGGTTTCTCCACCAGATATCGCTGTACGGTTTGTGAAGGCTGGTCGAAAATTTTTCCGTCGCGCAGCGAACGGCGCAATTTCACATATTCGGACTGAGCCCAGACCAACGGGCAGGCGGAGCCCGTGGGTTTGCCGCGGAACAATTCGAGTGCGGGAATATCGGCGGCGTCCCAGACTTGTTCAGGAATCAGACGGCTTTGCCCGGCGGCAGACGCTTCCATCACCGAGAGCAGTGCTTCCGCCACTTTGGGGCGGCCGGCGGCGAGTTCGTAGTGGGCGCGCTCCCCGGCCAGCAAGGGCCATGGACGGCCGATGCCGGTTCCGTTGAATGGGGAACCGTCTTGATGCTCGCCGTAGCCATCCCCGTTGTAGCGATACCAGCAAGGTCCCTGTGGCAGTTGCACTTTGAGCAACGCATCGATGACGCGAATGGTATTCAGAATGCGCGGATCGTCGGGCGCGCGTAATCCGAACCGCACCAGGGCCAGCGAGTCTGGGCTGATGATGTGAAAGGCTCGCTCCATGTTTTCTTCCGGAGGACGGTTCTTGATGGGAACAAAGCCCTGGGTTGGCGAGGCCGCGGCGTCTTCGCTGTCAGGTGGAGCAATGCGTACGTAATAACCGGCGACCCCGATCTGCTCGGCCAAGTCTCCTCCCGTGGCGTAGGTCCAGCGTTCGATGTTGTCATTCCATGCATCGGCGGCGTCGCGAAGAGTGGAGGACGCATCGCTGTGGCCGGTGAGCTGTGCAATCTCGGAGGCCGCGAGCAGCGCGGAAATTTCAGCAGCCAGCGTGAAGGGAGAATAGCCGCCATCTTCTTCCCAACGATCCTGCTGGGTAACCGGGCCGTTACGCAAAATAAAACTCGCCGCCTTGCGCACCATGGGCCACCAGCGCTCGAGCTTGCCCAGGCCTTGTGCTGACTGGCGGCGAAGCAGATCCAGCAGAAGGATGGGGAAAGCGGTTTCGTCCATCTGGATGCCGCTCCAATAAGGACGTCCGTCGAGCCAAAGATTTTGCGCCCAGTTGCCGGCGGCTTCCTGCGTAGCCTCGAGATAGCGAAGAACTCTTACCGAGTCGTTCACCGCGCCGGCCGCGAGCAATGCTCCCGCGCTCTCAACCAGGTCGCGGGGCCACACCAGATGATAGCCTCCCAAATCTTCGTCGCCTTTGTCGAAGCCCCAGGGAATGGAGAGGCTGGCGATGATGCCGCCCAGAAAATCCTTGGATTCGTGAGTGCGCAAGACCGCAGTGGAAGACCGGTAGAGATCGTGCTCCCGCGGCGGTTCATCGAGTTTTAGCAGGGTGTTTTGCCAGTTTTCCCAATGCATGAAATAGTGCTGGCGAAGTTCGTTGTAATCTTCGAAGAGTGTGGACCGGACCTGCTGCCCCGCTTCGCTCCACATGCCGCCGAAACCGAGGGCTAATATGAATTCTCCATTGGAGGGGGCGAGATCGATTTCTCCGGTGAAGGCGATGTTGCCGTTTTCCGCGCGTTGATATTCCCACTCCATCTGGAAGTGAGCGTTGAGGTCCTGCCATCCATCGGAGGTGCCGACGAATCCCACCGACATCTTTTTCCATGGCGCTGAACAGGCCAGGGCAAGAGCAGTGGCGTTGTGCTCGGCGAAAAACATCGGCACACCCTTGTAATCGCCGACCCAACCGGTGTTTGCCGATCCGCAGTTGGCCAAATGGGGCGACAGCAGGGCATAGACGCGATAGTCTGAAAGTTGCCCCTGCAGCGCTTCGAAGCGAACTTTTTGCAGCACCACATTGCGATAAGGATCGGTGAAGACTTCTTTGCGAATGCGGTAGCGACCGGCGATCTCGGTATTGGTCATTTCAAAGGCTGGAATGCCGGGTTCGGAAGGCTTATTCTCGAAGGTGCAGTGGCGCTTCTCTTCGGAGAAAAAAGATCGCCCGTCGGTTATCAAGAGACCCAGATCGCGGGTGCAGGCCTGATCGACGCGGGGAAAATAAACCTCATTCAGAATGCCGTGGCTTAGGGTGAACCACACTTTGCTATGCTGGTTCAAGGCTGTGCCAATGCCGGATTTGGCGCTTGAGGTCCATCGCGGAGGAATGCCAGGCCAGCCTGGGGCAAAGCGTGCTGCTGAGTCGCTCATGAAATCGTGGTCCTGAGAATAGTAATCAGATCGGATTTTTCTGAAAAGGTTACATTCCTGAAAAGCGCCCAAATCGCGAGAAATGGATTGGCCGAAAGAGTAATTATGCGCATCTCAGAAGAGCGTAAAAGTAATCTTGCGCCTCCGTCGAAAGGGACGATAATGACAAGGTTGGAAGCTACGTGGATGCCCACCAATGCCAAATCTCGCAAGGTCGTAACCCTGGCTATGGTAGCAGTGTTGTGGCTGGCGGTGGGATGGACTGGTACGGCGGCTGCCTCGGTGCCTCTCGACTCCATCGCAGGCACGGCTCTGGACCGCGGATTTTTGGGGCTTTACAACCTTGATTTCACTGGCGCGCAAAAGGATTTCTCTTCCTGGGAAGTGCAGCATCCAGATGATCCGGTCGGGCCGGTGAGCCAGGCCGCCGGGTATCTTTTCTCAGAGTTCAACCGGTTGGGGGTGCTCGAGGCCCAATTTTTTGAAAGCGATGAGGCATTTGATGCGCGGTCAAAACTAAGTCCGGATCCCGCGGTGCATGAGAAATTTGAGGCGGCCTTGAGCCGGACTGAATCGCTGGCGCGTGCCCGGCTTAGCAAGAATGGGAAGGACCGCGATGCGCTATTTGCCATGACCCTGGCTTCGGGGCTGCAGGCGGATTACGCGGCGCTGATCGAGAAGCGGAACATGGCTTCGTTGCATTATGCCAAAGATGCCTCGCAGTGGGCGCAGCAGCTGCTTGCGGTTTGCAACGACTGCGCTGACGTGTTCGTGGCTACGGGATTCAGCAAGTATATTATCGGCAGCATGGCGGCGCCGGTGCGCTGGCTGCTACGCATGGGGGGATTGCCGGGTGACAAGCAAGCCGGCATCGCTGACCTTCAGACCACGGCTGAACACGGCCACTACCTGGCGCCCTTCGCCCGGGTTCTGCTGGCAATTGCCTACGTTCGCGATAAAAATAAATCTCGAGCCCTGGAAATACTCAGTTCGCTGCGCGCGCAGTTTCCCGCCAATACTTTGTTTCCGCAGGAGATCGCCCGGCTGCAAAGTTCGCATTGAACAGCCGCCTGAGACATTCGCCTCCGCGCGTTCATCAGAAATTCACTTCACTGTAACCGTGCTGTAATATACCGCCGATTAAAACCTGCTAAAAACTGAACATAACAACCCTGGAGGAATCATCGAGCGATGCGCAGACTTACACTTCTGATATTGCTGTGCGCGGTTGCAGCCCTGCCGGCAGTCTCGCAGACCACGTTAAACGGAGCCGGCGCCACCTTCCCGTATCCCATGTATTCAAAGTGGTTCAGTGAATATCACAAGCTGCATCCCGAGGTGCAAATCAACTACCAGTCCATTGGAAGCGGCGGCGGCATTCGCCAGGTGACGGAGGGGACGGTCGATTTCGGGGCCAGCGACATGCCCATGACCGAGGCTCAACTCGCGGAAGCTCAAAGCAAGTTGAAAACCAGAGTACTGAACCTTCCCAGCGTACTGGGCGCGGTGGTGCCCGCTTACAACATTCCCGGAGTGAGCGGAGAAGTGAAGTTTACCCCGGAGGCTTTGGCGGAGATTTTTTTGGGCAAGATTACAAAGTGGAATGACAAAGCCCTCACCAGCGTGAATCCGGGAGTCAATTTGCCTGACAAAGAAATTATCGTGATACACCGCTCTGATGGCAGTGGGACCACCTTCATATGGACGGACTATCTGTCGAAAGTGAGTTCGGATTGGAAGAGCCAGGTGGGCAGCAACACATCCGTGAAATGGCCAATCGGGTTGGGTGGAAAGGGCAACGAAGGGGTGGCGGGCTCGATTCGACAATTGCAGGGATCGATCGGCTATGTCGAACTGATCTACGCCGTGCAGAATAATATCCAGTTTGGCAGCGTGCGCAATTCCGCCGGAGTTTTCCTCAAGGCGTCGCTTGAAGGAGTGACCGCGGCGGCCGCATCAGCGCCGAAAATGCCGGCGGACTTTCGAGTCTCGATTACCAACGCGCCCGGCAAAGATGCATATCCCATTTCCAGTTTCACCTGGCTGTTAATCCCCCAGCAATCGAAAGACGCCGCGAAAGGCAAGATCCTATCCGATTTTCTGAACTGGATGGTGAGCAGCGGCCAGCAGATGACGAGTGCTCTTTCCTACGCTTCATTGCCCGAGGTTGTGGTGCAGAAAGAAAAAGATGCGATCAAACAAATTAAGTAGCCAAGGCGAAGTTCGCCGCAGCATATCGCCCACGCTGAATACGCGGGTTCACCATCTTTTTTGTTACTGAACTTCGTGTTCCTGAACGTGGTGGGCGATGCGACGAGTCCTGCGAGATTTGCCGAACTTCCGGCAATCGTTTCGACGTGTTCTCTTGTTGGGCTGATTCTGGTTGAGCCTGATTCGCCCATTCTGCGACAAACGAGCGAATGTTTTATACTAACTTCTCTGGAAGGCCGACACCGGCTACCAATGTTTTATTTCCGCTTCTTTTTACCGGGCGGTTTTCAAGCTTTCAAGTGCAGTCAGATGCGGCAACCGAGAAAGTAAGAATCCTCGCAGATGGCTCGTCTTTCGCTGGAAAATCCTCAGTACTATCTCAACCGCGATACTTCCTGGCTCGCGTTCAACCGTCGTGTGCTCGAAGAAGCCGAAGACCACGATAATCCACTGCTTGAGCGGCTGAAGTTTCTGGCCATCTCCGCCAGTAACCTGGATGAGTTTTTCGAAATTCGTGTTGCCGCGATGGTACAGCAGATAGAGGACGGCTACAACGAAGCCGGTCCTGACGGCCTGACCCTCGACGAAAAGCGCGACGTCCTCGCCCGCCTGACCCACGAGTTTGTCGAGGAACAGTACGACTGCTGGAACCGGCTTCGTCCGGCGTTGGCGGAGCAGGGCATCCGGGTGCTGAGCCTGCATGAGTTGGACGCCCCGGCGCGGCGCTTCGTCGACGAATATTGTGAGAAGGAATTAGACCCCTTGCTTACGCCGGTGACGGTCGATCCCACGCATCCGTTTCCGCGAGTGATCAATAAAGCGTTGTGTCTGGGGCTGCTTTTGCGCCGCAGGCGGCGCTCGGCGCTCACGTACACAGGCGTAGTTTCGGTGCCGCGGGCTCTGCCCCGACTGGTTCGCCTGCCTTCGGAAAATACCGCGGACTTCATCTTCCTGGCCGATCTGGTTGCGCACCACGCCCAGAATATGTATCACGGCTACGACATAGTTTCGTCGGCGCCCTTTCGCGTGACGCGGAACAGCAATCTTTACCTGCAGGAAGAAGAGGCGCGGAATCTTCTGGAATCGGTGCGCGCGGAGTTGCATAACCGTCGCAAGGGCGATGCGGTACGGCTGGAGATCGAGGCCGACGCCGATCCTGAGATCATCGAACGGCTGCGCAACGTTTTCGATCTCGATTCCTGGCAGGTCTTCCCGGTGAATGGTCCGGTCAATCTTTCGCGGCTGTTTAACATCTACGAACAGACTCAGTATCCGAATCTGAAATACCGTCCTTTTGCGCCCCGCGAGTTGCGGCTTACTGCACGCTCGCAAAATTTGTTCGAAGAGCTGAGGCGCCACGACATTCTGCTTCATCATCCCTTTGACTCCTACGACGCGGTGGTGTCTTTCATCGAGTCGGCGGCTGAGGATGATCAGGTGCTTTCGATCAAGCAGACTCTTTACCGCACCAACGAGCATTCTTTGATCGTGCCTTCGCTCATCGATGCGGCGTCGCGGAAGGAAGTCACCGCAGTGGTCGAACTCAAGGCGCGTTTCGACGAAGCCCATAACATCCGCTGGGCGCGCGATCTGGAAGATGCCGGGGTGCAGGTATTTCACGGTCTGGTCGGTCTGAAGACACATTGCAAACTTTCGCTTCTGGTGCGCCGCGATCCCGATGGGGTGCCCCGCAGCTACGCGCACATCGGCACCGGAAACTACAACGCAAGCACAGCGCGAATTTATACCGACCTCAGTCTGTTCACGGCCAATCCGGAAATTACGCGCGCGGTGCACGACGTCTTCAGTTTTCTTACCGCCTATGCGGAGAACCCCAGTTATGATCCGTTGCTGGTGGCTCCTCTCGACCTGGCAGAAAAAACTATCGCTCTGATCGATCGCGAAGCCGATCTCGCGCGCCAGGGCGGCGAGGGTCGAATTATCGCCAAGATGAACGCGCTGCTCGACAAGAACGTGATTCAAGCCTTGTACCGGGCTTCGCAGGCCGGAGTGGAGATCGATCTGATTGTGCGCGGCATTTGCGCGTTGCGGCCCGGGGTTCGCGGCCTGAGCGATCGCATCAAAGTGCGCAGCATTGTGGGGCGATTTCTGGAGCACAGCCGCATCTATTATTTTGGCAACGACGGCGAGGAAGAAATCTACATCGGCAGCGCCGACTGGATGCCGCGCAATCTCTACGAGCGCGTGGAAGTGCTGGTGCCGTTGCGCGACGAATTCCTGCGGGAGCGGGTGCGCCGTGAGATTCTCGACGCCTACCTGGCCGATAATCGCAAGGCTCGCATCCTGCTGCGGGACGCCACCTACATTCGGGCGTGGCAGCCGCTGCACGGCAAACGCAATCGCAAGCCGCCGACGGGCGCCGCTGCCTTCAGCGCGCAGGATTTCCTTATCGGTGTGGCCGAAGGCCGGCCGTCTGCAGGTTTTGTCATACCGCAACTCCCGGCCGTGAAACGGAAAGCTTCCGTGGCAAAGGAACGATAATTTTCGATGATCATTTATTTTCTACGTCACGCCAGCGCGGGTGAACACTTTCTTAATCCGAAGAAAGACGAGAAACGCGCCCTCGACAAAGACGGAATCGAACAATGCGGTTACGTAGGCCGGGCGCTGGCTGCAATCGAGGCGCAGGTCGATGTGATTATTTCCAGTCCGCTGAAGCGCGCGACGCAAACCGCTTCACTGGTTGGCAACGAGATGGGGTACGAAGGCAAGCTGCAAATCGAAAATGGGTTGCGTCCTGCTGCTACCTTCACTGACTTTCGCAAGCTGCTGGAAAAGTACGCCACGCAGGAATCGATTATGGTGGTTGGACACAACCCCAATTTAAGCCAGTTTCTCGGCACCGTGATCAGCGAATCCGGCTGCGAGGCTTCCGTAGAATTGAAAAAGGGAGCGGTGGCCCGAGTCGACATGCGCCGCAGTTCCGGCACTTTGCAGTGGTGCCTGACGCCGAAGGCACTGCGCATTCTTTACACCGCGGCCGTAGAGAGTTCCCGCCCGAAAACTTCGCGAAAGTAAGCCGCATCTTTCTCGATCGCCCAAAGCTCCAGGTCCACTCCCATGCGACGGCGAGGAACCAGCACCAGGTGCACTGCGGCAGCGCGATGGCTGACGCGCACTTTCTCCACGGCGCGGCTGCGGCCCAAATTCAGGGCACGGGCCAGGCGCAGCAACAGAATCGCCTTTTGCACTCCGGCGCGGTCGATGGGATCGATGGCTTTGATGGGCGCTTCTTCGACCGCAGGTCTCGATTTTCCCAGGTAGCGCGCGATCGCGGCGATGATTCGCCGCTGTTGCGGCGTGTAGCCAAGAATCTCAGAGTTCGAAATGATGTAATAGGTATGGCGGTGATGGCCATTGCGGTTCACGTAGTCACCCACCTCGTAGAGCATGGCAGCGGCCGACAGCCACTCGCGGAACTCCGGCGCCAGGCCGTGAACCGAACGCAACGCGGAAAAAAGAAACATGGCGGAATTGCGGACATCGAGGGCGTGCTTCATGTCGACGCGATAATGGGCGACCGCCCTGGTAATCGATTCCCAACGTTCCGATTCAATCTGTTTTCCGGAGCGCGTGCTGCGGTCGTGTTCGGCGGCCATCTGGGCCAGCAGCCCGTCGCGCAGGCCGAGAGGTGAGTAACGAAAGCCCTTGAGATGGCAACGATCTAGCAATTCGTGATATACGACGGAACCGGCGACGATGATTTCCGCGCGGCGCAATCCGATGCCTTCAATCTGTCGCCGCTCATCCACCGGCAGGCGCGCCAGGCGCTTGGAAATTCGCGTCATCTCGGCGCAGGAGACGGCCAGGCGCTGCCGGCTGCCATTTTTGCGCAGGTGGCTGGCAACGGCGGCCAGGGCGGCCGCGGTCCCCGAGGTTGCAATCACGTTCTTGACCCGTGCCGACACGATCCGAGCCGCCACCCGGTTGACTTCGCGGGCCACGAATCCTTGCAGCCGCTTCAGTTCTCCCTTGCGGGGAGGATCGTGGCGCAGGAATTCATCGGTCAAACGCACCGCGCCCAGCGGCAGACTCACGGTATCGCGGATCTGGCCGCGGACCGAAACCGTCAGTTCGCAGCTCCCACCCCCCAGATCCATCATGAGCGCGGGAGAGTTGTCTGCGCGCAGATTGGATACCAATCCAAGGTGAATCAGGCGGGCTTCTTCCAGTCCTGAGATAATCTCGACCGTCCAGCCCGTGGCCGAGCGCACCCACTCCAGAAAGGCTTGGGCATTGCGCGCATCCCGCAACGCGCTGGTGGCGACTACGCGGACCGGTTCGGTGACAACCTGCTGAGTGGCGCGATGAAAGCGGCGCAGCACCTTCACCGTTTCAGCGATCGATTCAGGGGTGAGAAAGCCGGAACGAAACACGCCTTCGCCGAGTCGCGTGACCTCGCGGTCCTCGTGAACTGGACGCAGACGGCCTCGCGTGAGGCGCGCGATTTTCAACCGCACAGAGTTAGAACCGATATCAACCGCGGCAAAGGTTGGCATGAGGCAAGGCCAACAGTTTACATGCCAAATGTCCGATGGTCATCTGCCGGGGCCGGGGCGGTGAAGAATTGATTTGCGCCGCGCGAAGACACTTGCAGGTCAACTTGAAAGCTATTGGGAAACGCGGATTAGGCCGCCGAAGCTTGCTGGCGAACCGATTTCGCCGGCGGTCGAGACTCTGCCGTGGCCACTGGCGCCGGTTCCGGAGACAATTTGGTCCGCAACTGCGTAAGCAGAGCTACCGCACGGCGAAACTTTGCTCCGGTCACATTGTGAAGCTCCGCCACTAACGGAGACTCGCGCACTTCGCCGAGATGCTCTCCCGCAGTCTGGGTCAGAGTGAACCAGTCGTGCCAATCGCCCAGGGCATCCTGCACTCGCTTGACCCCGGCGATGAAATGTTCGGTCTGAGGGGAGGGGTTGGCAAATTCAGCCGTATAGCGGGCTCGTTTGCTCAAGATGCGATATTGATGAAGCAAGTCCGCGCTGACCGGCGCGTTCGAGCCATTAATTTCCGCCAGCATGCCTCGCGCCACCGTCAAAGGATCCCGCGCGACTTCCGGATTGAAATCTTTTGCGGAACGTTTCAGTCGCTTGCGAAGCGGGCGCACGCTCTTTTTATCAAGAGCCTTTCGCAGTTTCTTTTCCTGGGATCCCCGCAGTTCAATCAGTCGGTTCACCAGTTGCGTTTTGCGCCGCGGTTGTCCTGGAATCTTCAAGCTGCGCAAGGCTGCCAACTGAACATCCAGATCACGGACTTTGCCGGCGCGTTTGCGGAGCCGGCCGAGCAGCTTCAGCAACTTTTTCTGACTTCGGTTCAGATTGGGGGAAAGCTCACCCAGCAATATCTGAAGCCGGCGCGCGCCAGTGCGGATGCCGTGAACGTTCTCCGCTGTTGGCTTCGAGGATAGCCTGACGAGATCGCGCTCCAGTTTCTTAAATACAATGCGGCTGCGCTGCGGAGCAATGGACATAAAGAGAGAACCGAAATTGGGAGTTGAAAATACAGGCTTGCGTGCGAAAAGGCAATCCTGAAACCTAAGAGGCATTTTAACATCCTGTTAACAGGATTCTGTTAGGGTGGGGACGCATGGCCGATCCAGCCTTTCAGCGACCTGATATGCACTTTCCGCAACCTGCTGAAAAAGATAAGGTTACTGGTGCAAAGCCGATCGCTATCGCGGCTCCAATGTTGC
The DNA here is from genome assembly GCA_963756015.1 of uncultured Acidobacteriota bacterium. Classification (GTDB taxonomy): domain Bacteria; phylum Acidobacteriota; class Terriglobia; order Terriglobales; family Acidobacteriaceae; genus Sulfotelmatobacter. The sequence goes on along the minus strand of CAVWMB010000006.1, from coordinate 1,360,233 downwards.
TGAGAGGCAAGAGCGGGGAAACCGCAGACCGGGTTTTCAAATTCGCCATGCTGTTGTGCGGACTGGCGGTGCTGGCCACATTAGGGGTGATTGTTTACGAGCTCATGTTGCGCTCCGGTCCCTCATGGCACGCTTTCGGTTTTAAGTTTTTTGGCGGTCGCGACTGGGATCCGGTGAGTGAAAAATTCGGCGCTCTGCCGTTCGTCTATGGAACCCTGGTCTCTTCGTTTCTGGCGTTGCTGATCGCGGTTCCGCTATCGATCGGAGTCGCGGTTTTTACGACTGAGATGTGTCCGCCCAGGTTGCGTGGTCCGCTTTCATTTTTTGTGGAATTGCTGGCCGCGATTCCGAGCGTGGTTTACGGACTGTGGGCCATATTTGTGCTGGTTCCGATACTGAGCAACTACGTTGAGCCTTTTCTCGCGAAAACTCTGGGCTGGACCGGATTTTTTGACGGGCCCCCTTACGGCATCAGCGTGCTGGCCGCGGGAATCATTCTGGCGATCATGATCATCCCGATTATTTCTTCGATCACACGCGAGGTGCTGATGGTTGTTCCCCGGCACCAGCGTGAGGCGGCGTTGGCGCTGGGCGCGACCCGCTGGGAGATGATTCGGGTCGGGGTGCTGCGCAATGCGCGCGCGGGGATTATGGGAGGAATTATTCTGGGTCTGGGCCGGGCCCTGGGGGAGACCATGGCCGTGACCATGGTGATCGGGAACCGACCCGATATAGTGAAATCCTTGTTCGCGCCCGGTTACACCATGGCCAGCGTGCTGGCCAACGAGTTTAGCGAGGCCACCGGCGATGTCTACCTGTCGGCGTTGATCGAGATAGGCCTGGCGTTGTTTGTGGTCACAATCATCGTCAACGCGCTGGCTAGATTGCTGGTTTGGACGGTCACGCGCGGTCAGCCTTCGAGGGCCAATGCCTGAAACCCACCAGTCTTCCGCGCGCCATACAGTCGGTCCGATCGCGTTGCGGCGACGCATTACCGACCGTGTAATGACCGGTGCGGCGGTGCTAACCGTGATTCTGGTGTTGGCGCCACTGTTCGCGATATTCGCCTATCTCGTCTACCGCGGCCTGGGATCGATCAACTGGGCCTTCCTCACGCAAACCCCGAAACCGGTGGGGGAAAGCGGCGGGGGAATGGCGAATGCTATTGTTGGCTCCTGCTTCATTCTTGGCTTAGCCAGCATTCTGGGGGTTCCCGTCGGAGTGGGTGCCGGCATTTATCTCGCCGAGTTTGGACGCAACCGCTTCGGCGATGCCATCCGGTTTACTGCCGACGTGCTGAACGGAGTGCCATCGATCGTCGTGGGCATCGTGGCTTACGCGCTGGTGGTTCTTTCCCAGCGGCACTTTTCTGCCTTGGCCGGCGGAGTGGCGCTGGCCATCATGATGATTCCCACCATCACCCGCACCACCGAAGAGATGCTTTTACTGGTGCCGCAGGCCCTGCGCGAGGCCGCGTACGGTTTGGGTATTCCCCGCTGGCGGACGACTCTTTCCATCACGCTGCGCACGGCAACGTCCGGGGTCATCACCGGCATCATGCTGGCGTTTGCGCGCGTCGCTGGAGAGACCGCGCCGCTTCTCTTCACAGCGTTTGGAAATCAATTCTGGAATTTGCGGGTAAATCAGCCGACGGCGGCGCTGCCGTTGCAAATTTTCAATTATGCTATTTCTCCCTATGATGAATGGCATCGCCAGGCGTGGGCGGGAGCGCTGGTGCTGATTGTGCTGATCGTTTCTGCCGTCGCCGCGGTGCGAGTCGCAGTGCGCCGTGGTACCTTCGGAGCGGCATAGCCTATGGGTGTTGGAATCCAGGTCGAAAACCTGAATGCCTGGTACGGCAAGACTCAGGCGTTGTACGACATTCGGCTGGCGGTTGCGGCCAATCACGCCACCGCGCTCATTGGCCCCTCGGGCTGCGGCAAGTCGACCTTTATCCGGTGCCTGAACCGCATGCACGAAACCATTCCTGAAGCACGCGTGACCGGCAGCGTCCGCATTGGCGATATTGACGCCTACAACGGCACGTCGCCAACCCAGCTTCGCCGCCGGGTGGGGATGGTTTTTCAGAAGGCGAATCCATTCCCCACAATGTCGATCTATGACAACGTGGCTTCCGGTTTGAAGCTGAATGGTTTTGGCGATCGCCGCAAGCTCGAGGAAATCGTGCAGCGATCACTGGACTCCGCCGCGCTGTGGGATGAAGTAAAGGATCATGTTCATAAGAAATCCGGCGCCAGCCTCTCTGGCGGACAGCAGCAAAGGCTCTGCATTGCCCGAGCGCTGGCGGTGGAACCTGAAGTTTTACTGATGGACGAGCCCTGCTCCGCGCTCGATCCCATCTCCACCGGCAAAATTGAGGAGTTGATCTTTCAACTCAAAGAGCGATATACCATCGTGATTGTCACGCACAACATGCAGCAGGCAGCGCGCGTGGCCGAGTTCACAGGGTTTTTCCTGCTGGGCAAGATGATTGAGTTCGACAAGACGGAAAAGATTTTCACCAAGCCGTCGGACAAAAAGACGGAAGACTACATTACCGGGAGATTTGGATAAGGTAGATTTTGGATTAAGGAAGGGTTGCGATAATGCGCACGCGCTTTCAGCAGGGCCTTGACGATCTGCGACAAAAGTTACTTCGCATGGGTGGACTGGCGGAGCAGGCGGTGGACCGCGCCCGCCAGGCCTATATCGATCGCGATCTTACCCGCTGTCAGATGGTTCTTGAGGGCGAGAGCCTGATTAACAACTCGGAACGCGAGATCGACGAGGCAGCTTTCGACCTGCTGGCCATGCAGCAGCCCATGGCGGTTGATCTGCGCTTCATCCTGGCGGTAACCAAGATTAATTCCGATCTGGAGCGGGTAGGCGATCAGGCGGTCAATATTGCCGAGCGCGTGATGGACATGATCGATCTGCCTACCGTGGACCTTCCGGTGGATATTGCGCGCATGGGCGCGGCCGTGAGCGCCATGGTTCGCCGTGCCCTGGAATCGTTCATCGAAGGCAAGGTGGAACTCGCCCAGGCCGTCCTCGAGATGGATAACGTGGTTGACCGCATGAAAGACGATGCGTTTATCCAACTGGTGAAGACGATGAACCAGCGGCCTGAGGTGGTGCGGCAGGCTCTGGATGCGCTGCTGGTGGCGCGAAATCTGGAGCGGGTTGCCGACCATGCCACCAACATCGCCGAGGATGTTATTTTCTGGGTGCAAGGCTCCGACGTTCGCCACAATGTGAGTGCCGAAGAGCATCCGGAGCCCACCCCCGCACACGAAGGGCCCGCACGCGCCTCAGGGGCGTAGAAATAGAAACCCGCGAGAAGCCCGCCCGTCGCGAAGCCGAAAAATCTTCCTCTTCGCTTGCTCTAACGCTGGCCTTTGACCGCGGCTTCCGGTGTAGATTAGGCTCGTCTTTCTTCATCTTTCACGGTCGCAGGTGAAAGATTGCGGAGGCCCAGTGACCCGATTGTCCCTCGTTGTTTTCGTGATTGTATTTTTTGCGTTTCAGAATGTGCTTCCCGCGCAGCAACGCCAACCCGAATCTTCATCGATCCCGCTTCCCACCAGCAAGCGATTGACGGTTCCGGCGCCGGGTCGCGTCGGCAGTACCAACAGCTTTCCCGCGACCATTGCCATCAGCCGGGATGGCCGTTACGCCGCGCTGTTGAACGACGGCTATGGCACCCAGGAAACTTTGGCGACGCAATCGATCGCAATCCTCAATTTAAAAACCAATCAGCTCCGCGACTTTCCAGACGCCCGCTTTAGCGACCACGCGCACCAAAGTTATTTTCTCGGGCTGGTGTTCGGCGGTGACGGCAAGCATCTTTACGCTTCGGTGGGCTCAATTACCGATCCGGCTGGCGAAAAGCCCGAAGATACGGGTAACGGCATCGCGGTCTACAAGTTCAAGGATGGTAAAATCGCGCCCGAACGATTCATCGCCATAGCAGCGCAAGCGCTAGCGGCAGGAAAAAAAGTTGCAACCGAGTTGCAGCACGCTCCGCCGGGCAGCGCCCTCGCTTATCCTGCCGGGCTGGTGTTGCTGCCAGAGCGCGACAAGCATCATGACCGTCTTCTGGTTGCCAATAATCTCTCCGACAATGTGGTGATGCTCGATGCGGCAAGCGGAAAAATTCTTGAGCGCTTCGATCTCAGCACCAATGACCTGGTGCCCTCGGCATTTCCTTACACCGTGGTGGCCACTCGCGATGGCCGGCGCGCATGGTGCAGCTTATGGAACGCATCCCGGGTTGCGGAGCTCGATTTAACCATCGGCCAAGTCGTTCGCTGGATTAAGTTAAAAGAGCCCGATGACCCGATTGCCCCGGGCTCCCACCCAACCGCAATGTTATTGAGTCCCGATGAGAAGTCGCTCTACGTGGCATTGTCGAATGCGGACGCAGTCGCGGTGGTCGCGACCGACACCGGTCTGCCGCTTAACATGCTTCCGACCAGGTCGAGGGATCAGAAATTTGCCGGGGCGTATCCGATAGCCCTGGCTCAATCGGCGGATGGCAACCGCCTGTTTGTCGCCGATGCCTCGCTTAACGCAGTTGAAGTTCTCGATGTGTCCGCCGTTGCCCACGGTCCGCAGTTGCCCGACAACACGTCGCAGGCGCCGCTCGGCTTTATCCCCACCGACTGGTATCCCAGCGCGCTCGCGGTTCAAGGCGAGAATCTCTTGATCACGAGCGCCAAGGGCCGAGGCACGGGGCCAAACAAAGGTATGGGCAAGACCGCGTGGGAAACCAAGCATCACGATCATCCCTACATTGCGACGCTGCTGCGGGGATCAATCGCGCGCCTGAACATTCCGGCCACGCTTGGCAAGCTCGACGAATTCACCCGCATTGTTGAGCAGGACAATCTGTTGCACAACAACCCCGGCGAAATCTCCTTCGCCGGCGGCAAGAATCCCATCCGGCACGTGATCTACATCATCAAGGAAAACCGCGCATATGATCAGGTGTTCGGCGATCTGAAGGTGGGCGATGGCGACCCGTCGCTCACGCTCTACGGCGCTGACATCACGCCCAACGAGCACAAGCTGGCTTTGCGATTCGGAGTGCTCGATAATTTTTATGACAGCGGAGAAGTTTCGGGCGATGGCCATCTCTGGTCAACCGCGGCAATTACCAGCGACTACAACGAGGAAACCTGGCAAATCGCTTATCGCGGCAAGGAGCGCACGTATGACTTCCAGGGTTCAGTTGCGGGCGAGTTCCCGCTCGAGCATAACCAGCCCGACATCGACGATCCGTCCACCGGCTTCCTATGGGATAACCTGGCGCACCACGGCCTGAGCTATCGCGACTACGGAGAATTCGTTGATGCCGAGTGGTGCAACAAAATCCGTAAAGCGGCCTCTCCGCGGCAGGGAACTCCGTCCAGTCTTGAGGCACCGTGCCCGCGCACCGAAGTCCCGCAAGGGGAGGAACTGGCGTCCAATGTCGGTGATCCGCACGGCGCCCCAAGCCCTTGGCCGTGGGCGGTTCCGTTGTTCAAACGGGTCCGGGCCACCAAGGCTGTGCTGCGCGATCACTTCGATCCGCTCTATCCCGATTTCAATACCGATTATCCCGATCAGCTTCGCACCGACGAATTCATGAACGAGTTCGGCGCCTACGTGCGTGCCCGTCAGGAGAATGAGAGCGCCGATTTCCAACTCCCGGCCTTCGTCCTGCTCTATCTTCCCGACGATCACACCGGGGGGACGAGGCCGGAACGGCCGCGTCCGGCAGCCTCAGTTGCCGATAATGATCTGGCGGTCGGGCGCGTGGTTGAAGCCGTTTCCCACAGCCCGTACTGGGACGATACGGCTATCTTTATCCTGGAGGATGATGCGCAGAACGGTGCCGACCATGTCGACGCCCACCGCTCCATCGCCCTCGTTGTCAGCAAGTATTCTCCGGGAACGGCCGCAGAGCCCTACGTCGACCATCGCTTCTACACCACCGTCAACATGATTCATACCATGGAAATGCTGCTTGGCCTGCCCCCCATGAACCAGAACGACGCCTACGCTCCTGTCATGGGGCCGATTTTCTCCGGTCCGGGAAACCAGCCCCCGTACCAAGCCGACCGGCAAAATCTGAAAAATGGTCTGATCTACGAGATCAACAAACGCGACGCCGCAGGAGCCAGTGAATCAGCCAGGATGGATTTCTCTCGTCCCGACGCGGCCGGCGCGGCGGGGCTCAACAAGGTCCTATGGCGTGATCAGAAAGGCGACGTCCCTATGCCTGCACCCAGGCACACGGTTTTTCCAGCCGACGGAGATTAGCTGCTTCCCAACAATAGTGACGGCAAGTAAAACCGCCGCCGGGACCGAAGCAGAAATCTCGGCGGCGGACTTTTAGATCTGACTCCCGATCAGCTACGTTCCGAAAGCGAAACAATCCAAGTGTGAAAAAGTCTGCGCACGGGAGTTGTCAAGCATTTGTCAAATTTCCAAATAAAGACGGCAGATGCTTGACAGCTATAGTTACTGATGACAGACTTGGCGCGCCCGCCACTTCAGGCTTCTGACGGGCAAAGACAGGCGCTTTACTCGCGCGTCCCGAAGGAGATTTACCCATGTTCACTCGTCGCAGTCAGTCGCAGACTGGTAGGGGAGTTTCCATTCTGCTGGCAGCTCTTACATTGCTAACGCCTTTTGCATTCTCTCAACTGAAATCTGGCGGTTCACACTCGATGGTAGGGAGCAAGCAGGACCTGGGCCCGGAAGATCTAACCAAACCAATCACGGTTACAGTTTGGCTGCAACAGCGCAACAAGGCGACTCTGGATGGATTGGTGAAAGATATGTACGACCAGAGTTCGCCGCAATTTCATCACTGGCTCACCATGGCGCAGTACAAGGCGAAGTTTGCGCCGGCGGATTCGGATGCCGCTCTGGTAAGGAATTTTCTGGCCTCGCACAATCTGGCTGTTACCTCGACTGAGAAGAACAATCACTATGTGACTGCTACTGGCCGTGTAGGAGACGTTCAAAATGCTTTGAACGTTCAGATCAACCGTTTTAACGTTAAGGGAACGGTGCATCGCGCAGCCACGTCAACGCCCGCAGTTGCCGGACCCGCTGGCGCCGTAGTCTCGGCCGTACAAGTGAGTGACTTGGCGTATGCCACCAACGCGGTTCCAGCCAGGGATTTGGATACTGGTCTTCCTTACAACGGAGTTCAGCTCACTTCCGGCGTTAACCCCAACGGGTTGTTCTACAATGCGAATTGTTTCCGGGCACCGGAGACGCAAACCTTCACTACCGGTGGCGGGGCTCCCTTCGCAGTTTATTTTGGCAACCGTTACGGCTCCGACATCACATCGGGTCCGCCGAACCTTCCACCATGCGGCTATGATTCCGCCGAACTGCAAACCGCATACGGCCTGAACAAGGCGTATAGCAAAGGCTGGGACGGCACCGGACAGACGATCGTAATCGTCGATGCCTACGGCTCGAATACCATTGTCGACGATGCCAATACATTCTCTTCCTTGAATGGGCTTCCGGCGCTTACTTCCACCAATTTTCAAATCTACACGCCCAACGGTCCGGTAAACTGCGGTGCGGACTGCATGGCCGGAAACTGGCAGGATGAAACCACCCTGGACGTCGAGTGGGCACACTCAATTGCGCCGGGCGCCAGTATCGCGCTGGTGCTTACCGCGGACAACTCCTTTACCAATCTCGATATCGGAAACCTTTTTGCTATTGAGAACCTGCTGGGCAACGTGGTCTCGAACAGCTTCGGAATTTCGGAGGTCGCGCTGATCGAGTTCCTGCCCTCAGAACTGGTGGTCGAGAACGGGATCTCTGAGATCGCGGCGGCCCTGGGCATCTCACAGGATATCTCCACTGGTGATGACGGCGATTTCCTGGCGGTCGATCAAGCGGACTATGGCATCGACTCGGTATCGGTTGAAGCCGGATCCAGTTCGCCGTTTGCGACTGCGGTTGGCGGCACCAGCACCTTCCTCAAAAAGAACAACACCATCAACTTCCAGACGGGTTGGGGTCTGAACGAAACTCGCATTGCAGAACCCACCCCGAATCCTCCCACCGTTCCTCCACTTTCTCTGGGTTTCGTCTTCGGAGCCGGTGGCGGGACCAGTGCCTACTTTGCCAAACCATCCTTCCAAAAAGGTTTGAAGGGGAAGTTCCGCAAAGTGCCTGACATCTCGATGAACGCCGATCCCGAAACCGGAGTCGAGATCATTATTACGCCAGATCAAATCCCCGGCGATCCACAGTTTGTAGAAGTATTTGGCGGAACCAGCCTTTCCTGCCCGATGTTCTCCGGATTATGGGCCATTGCCAATCAGGCAGCGGGAGTTCCGCTGGGACAGGCTGCGCCTTACGTGTACCAACTGAACAGCAGCGCAATCACCGACGTCACCGATGTCAGCTCACCGTTCAACGTGGCTGGCGTCATTTTCAATCCACCGAGCGCTCCTCTGTTTGAGACTCCCAATGCCTTGGCCGCTCCGCTGGACGGCACCAAAAACTACGTGAGCGCGTTGTTCAACAGCTCAACTTCCACTCGTTGGGACGTGTTCACGTTCGGCACCGACTCGTCACTTACAACGGGCCCGGGATGGGACGACGTGACCGGCGTCGGCACCCCGGTTGCCGTGCCCTTCATCAACCAGGTCGTGAAGCTCTCGAAATAATCGTCTCGAGACCGCGATCGTAATATCGACCGACTGGGCCGCCGCAAGGCGGCCCAGTTTATTGCCTGCGCAAAATCGCGCAACGCGTTTTGTCACTGTCGGCAGAAGTGATACTTCCGCGGGGTGCGTCCACCGCGCGAAATAGATTGCAGGGCCGAACGACCCATAACGGGAAACTACGACTGCTCTACCAGTTCAGGAAATCCGCCGGGCTCTGGACTCGTTTTATTTCTTGCCGATAGATTTTTCATGAGCGCAGCGACGCCGGAGCTACGCACGCCAGTCATGATCCTGGTCGAAGTGTCGTGGGAAGATCAAGGCGGCGGTTGGCAAACGCTTCGGGCACGCATGGAAGACAAGTCGGCGAACGGGGCATGTATTCGCGTTAAAAGCGCAATCGCGCCGGGGTCGAGGCTGGGAATTCAGTGGCGCTTCGAGCACTTCTCCGGCATTGTGAAATATTGTCGCAGCGAGGGTCGCGAGTACCTTGTGGGTGTTCGGCGGGATGCCAGCACCGTTCCGATGCCCGGCCATCAGGCTGCCACCGACAGCGAGCAGCCGCCCCACGCGAAAAATATTGATCCCCGAGCCGCGGCGGGGCAAAACGTCGAACCCGTAACCGCCGACCTTCCGGCATCGAAATCTTCTGTTCAGGCCTGGCCGCGGCGTCAGGAGCCGAAGTCCATCGGAGTCCCTGAAATCCCGCGGTTCAACAGCACGCCAATACAGTCAAGCGCCAGATACGGCTCGGCCCCTGTGCGGCAAGTTCACAGGGCAGGCGTCTTGCGCGAGATAAAGGGCCGCAACCGCACATCGCGTTCTCAAGACTTCGATGCTCCTCGCCAGACCGAACCGCGTACGAATCGGATCACAAAGCGAAGAGAAGCTGATAAGGGAAGGAATCGTATGGCATACAAATGGCTCGGACTTGCCGCTTGGCGCAATCAGCACGACGATGCCAGCGCAAGCGACGACCAAAATGGCAGCGGCAGAAGCGATAAGGAGAATTTTATGCAAAACACAACTCAGCCCGCTGAAAGGACGCCGGCACATTCCGCGCGCGAGGTCCCCACGTTTCAAGTCGAACTGTTGCCCGTGGAGGATATCTACCGTGCCGCCGGCATTGTGAGTCCGCGCAAGGGATACAGTGTGAACAAAGTGGTCGAGATGCTGGGCAGCGAGCACATTCGCGGCCTCGCAAAGGAGATGAAGCGCGCAGCGGTGCTCATGGCGCTCGACGCCGCCGGCATCTCCATCGACCAAGTGCAGCGGGACGCCAACGCGCGTCAGGAAGCGCTCGATTCCTACGAGGCCGAACAGAAAAAACAGGCTGAGGCGGAATGGGCGCGTAAGGCCGAAGAAGTTGTCCAGATTCAGGCCGAACTGGAAAGCATAAAAGCCCATTATTCAGCGCGCATCAGCCGTAACCTTGAGAGCGTCGCCCGGGATAAAGCCAGATTCGGAAATTGGGTGACGGCAAAGGAGCAGGAGACTCAAAACATGACCGAGGCGGTGGAGCTGTGTTCGAAATCGCCCGCGGCAGAACCTGCCAAGATCGCTCCATTGGGGGCAAGCCTGGCAGCCAGCGCGTCAATGGCGGCCACCAAGCCGATGTGAGCCGGGACAAACGTTCAATTCGACTCCACGCGTATTGAAAATGGATCGCACATTCGTGCGGACCTGAAGCTCCTTCGCCGGAGGAATGGCGCAACTTGGCCGCCGCGAACCCTCGGCCTTACACTAAATGAGTGAAGATCGCGCTTGGCCAAATCAATCCTACGGTTGGAGATTTCTCCGGCAACGCCGGGAAACACATTGAATTCTCCCGTCGCGCCCAGGCGAGCGGCGCAGAACTGATCTTGTTTCCGGAGTTGTCGGTCTGCGGCTACCCGCCTCGCGACCTGGTCGAGCGCCCGTCGTTTGTTGCGCGCAATCGGGAGACGGCCGAGCAGATCGCCGCTGCCACGCGCGGCATCTCCGTCATTTGCGGGCTGGTCACTCCGGCCGAATCGGAGACCGGCAAGTCAGTCATGAACTCGGCAGCTTGGCTGCGAGATGGCAAAATCGCATTCGTGCAGTCGAAGATGCTGCTGCCCACCTATGACGTTTTTGACGAAATGCGCAACTTCGCTCCTGCAAAGAATCAGAATCTGGTTCCGCTGTGTGGCAATCAAGTCGCGCTCACCATCTGCGAAGATGCCTGGAACGACAAGCTATTCTGGCCTAAGCGCCTGTACACGGTTGATCCTGTAGATGCTCTCATCCGGGCCGGGGGTAATTTCGTTCTGAATATTTCCGCATCGCCATTCTGGATTGGCAAGCGCGAATTGCGCCGCGACATGCTTGCCTCCATAGCCCGCCAGCATAAAGTTCCGGTAGCCATGGTCAATCAGGTTGGAGGCAACGACAGCCTGATCTTCGACGGTTCCAGCATCGTTTTGAACGCGGACGGCAAGATCGTCGCGCAAGGGCGTTCCTTCGAGGAAGATCTTATTTATTTCGATTCGAAAACTCTTGCGGGAGATTTTCACGGGCAAGTCGAAGGCGAGGAGGCCAGCGTCTACGCTGCTTTGGTTTTGGGGACGCGGGATTACATGCATAAGTGCGGTTTTCAGAAAGCCATCATCGGCCTTAGCGGAGGGATTGATTCCGCCCTAACCGCGGTGATTGCAGTTGATGCCGTGGGCGCAGAAAATGTGATTGGAGTGGGCATGCCGGGTCCTTTTTCTTCGCGGGGATCGATTGAAGATGCCCGGGCCCTGGCTGGAAATCTCGGCATACGCTTCGAGTTGCTCTCGATCAATGGCGTCTTTGAAGCTTACCGGCAAACTTTGCAGAAGGTGTTTGCGGGGGAGAAGGAAGATGTTACCGAAGAGAATATCCAGTCGCGCGCCAGAGGAACGCTGCTCATGGCTCTCTCCAACAAGTTCGGCGCCATTGTTCTTTCCACCGGCAACAAAAGCGAACTGGGCGTAGGCTACTGTACACTTTACGGAGACATGGTGGGCGGACTGGCGGTGATCTCCGACGTGCCGAAAACGTTGGTATACCGGCTCAGTCACTATGCGAATTCGCGCCGGCAAGTAATTCCGCGAAATACTCTGGAGAAGCCGCCATCGGCGGAGTTGCGGCCGGACCAGAGAGATAGCGATTCGCTTCCGCCCTATGAGATTCTCGACGCTGTACTCGAGGATTACGTGGAGGACGCGCACTCTGCCGAACGCATTGCCGCAGATCGCGGCTTCGACATTGATGTGGTGCGGCGGGTCGTGCGAATGGTGGATCGCGCCGAGTACAAGCGACAGCAGGCTGCGCCAGGGATTAAGATTTCTCCCAAGGCATTCGGTTACGGCCGCCGCTTTCCCATCGCGGCTAAAAGCGAGCCATGAACGATTAGTCAGATATTCCCAGTGGTCTTGCTTCACACCTGAATCGAAAGGAAGCCATGCGCAGTCTTATTAAACTGATATTCGTTTTTCTCCTGATGTACGGTCTGGCTGGGGCACAATCCGCGGGCGCAGCCAAGTCCGCCGGTAAGCCAGAGTCGGCATCTGCCGCCAATCTTCCTTCCGAGGCGACCGTCGATTCCTTCATGCAACAGACCTTTGGATACGAGCCGCAGGTGAGTTGGAAAATTTCGAGCATCAAGCCGGCAGCCGTGCCGGGATTGGCGGAAGTGGATGTAGTGCTTGCCACTCCCCAAGGCCAGCAATTCAGTCGGTTCTACGTTTCGGCGGATGGCGAGCATGCGGTTGTGGGCGAAATCATTCCGTTTGGCGCCCGGCCATTTGATCCCGCGAAGAAGGCACTGGAAAAGGGTATGAACGGCCCCTCGCGCGGGCCGAAAGACGCGCCGGTCACGGTTGTGGAGTTCGGCGATCTGCAGTGCCCAGCCTGCAAGGCGGCACAACCCGCAATTGAAACGCTCATTGCATCTGAACCGGATGCGCGTTTCGTGTTTCAGAATTTTCCTCTCGATATGCATAACTGGGCGGCGAAGGGCGCGGCTTACGCCGACTGCGTTGCCCAAACATCCAACGACGCTTTCTGGAAGTTCATCGCCAAGACGTATGAAGCGCAAGCCGATATCACCGCCGCTAATGCCGATGAAAAGCTTACTGCGCTGGCCGACGCCGCCGGGGTGAAAGGCGCAGTGGTCGCCGCCTGCGCGAGTACTCCAACAGCGACGGCGCATGTGGATGCTTCACTGGCGCTGGGCAAAGCCTTGAACGTGACCGGCACACCCACTCTTTTCATCAACGGACGGAGCATCGGAAATGTTAGTCAGGTTCCGGCTGCGAGTTTGAAGCAGTTGGTGGATTTCGCGGCAAAGGATGGGAAGTAGCGGCGTTCCTGCGATGGGTTCGCTATTTTTCGCCGAGCCAGATTTCATCCGTTGCCAGACTGCGGTTTGCCACCACGTGGGGTGTGATGACGATCAGCAACTCGTCATCTTCTTTCATTCGAGTGTTGTCGCTCAGCGCGAAATTAATGCCTGGAATGGCTGACACGGCAGGTATGCCGGCCATCGACTGCTGATCGTTGGTAGTAATTTCTCCCGCCACCACGGCGGGTTCGCCATCGCGCAGGCGTATGCTGCCGTGATACTCCTGGTTGGCAATTACCGGCACTCCGTTTGCGCTTTGTCCGGTAAGCGAGCGCACCTCCATGTCGACATTCATGGTGACTGCCCCGTCGCCATGAACTACGGGTTTCGCCTTGAGGCTCAACCCCAAGTCCTCATAACTCACGGACGGAAATGGCGCGACGTAGCTCTGATTACCCAGCACCGCTGAAATCGCCGCCGAGTTATAAATGGGCGCGTAGGAAGCATTCAGGATGGGGTAACGTTCACCGAGATGGAATGTTGCCTCGTTGCCTTGCGAGGCGCGCAGCGTGACACGGCTCAAGCTACGAGCCCACGACTCATTCAGAGACAGGGCCGCAGCCAGGTGATCGAGACTGAGGCCGGAGAAGGTGAGGCCTCCCCCAAATGTAGCCAGAGGTTGGCTAAAAATGGAATTTTGCTGGCCCTGCAGTTGCGCGAGCAGTCCGGAGAGCGCGGAACTTCCGGCCTGATTGATGCCTCCGGAGGAAATCAGCTGGTTGATCAGCGACTGAATGTTTTGTCCGCCTAATGCCGCCAGGGCCGCGACTGGAATGTTGTACAGGTTGAACGTATTCGGGATATGCATTCCGATTTCGCGTGTGAAGTTGTGGCTGATCTGGTAGACCTCAACGTCGAGCGCCACCTCCGGGCGCTCGCCAGACAACTGGTGCAGCAATTCGGTGCATGCCCGCAACGTATCCTGGGGAGCGCGCACTTCCAGCGTTCCTCCCTGCGCGGTGTTGATCTTTTGCACCTCGCAAATGTTGCGAAGTGCCGTAATAATCTCAGTTGTCTGTTGCGGCGTGGTAACCCCGGGCAGATCAAACGTTGCCAGTGACATCCGGTCGAAGTGCTTATGATTTTCGGGAGTATTGGCCTCGATTAAGACCTGGTGAGCGTCAAGCGCGGTCCACATGGTCTTGCTGACTTTGCAGGCAAGGTCGAGAGCGGTGAAGAAATCGACGTCGTCCACGTAGAAGCGCACGGACTTGGCAGCAACCGAATCGTCAAATTCGGCATTTACCCCGTAGGCTGCCCCCAGCTCGGTGAACAAGCCGCGAACGTCACCGGTGAAGTGAAAAGTTGCCACCTCGCCTTTCGGCTGTATATGGATTTCATTCGAGTCGGCAACGGTCGCCGACAAGCCGGCGAAGCTAGGAGACACCGGAGCACGTACGGTTTCCCTCAGGCGCTCCTGGGTATAGACGTTGTCAGGATCGAGGTCTAGCGCGGCCCGGAACTCCGCTGCAGCCTGCTCCCGCCGGGCTGCGGCCATAAGCGCATCGCCCCGCTCGGTATGTTGAAACACCAGTTGCGATTTCGTCAGTTCCCACGCGGATAAGAACAATACGTCACGCGGAACCAGGCGCGAGGCCTCATCGAACTGCGCCAGCGCTTTTTCCAGATGGTCGTGATCTTTTAATCTGAGACCGTGGGCGTAAGCGCTGCGCGCATGCTTCAGATCGTCTTTAGAGGGAACGCAGTTGACTCCGCCGGGCACTCCGTTTCCGCAGGAGATAACCGCAGTGTCAACGGCCGGCTCGGCGGCGAACGACAGTGGCCCGGCAACTAGGACCGGAATACAAACCGCGAGGATGGATAACCCACATCGCATTCGCTCGATTTTACCCCGCAGCCCGCGTTTCGGAGATAGCTATTAGGGCAACGTCTTTTGGATTACCCAGGAGCAGCAACGGTATCGACGCAACGTGGGAACGGAGTGCAACCGCCTTCTTGCGGAAAATCCGGATTCAGCTGAGCATCAGCCGTTCGATATCCCGCGCCTTGCCCGTCTTCTCGTCGCAATCGATTACGACGGCACACAGTCGCACATCGCCTGTGGCTGGCTCGAAGCGCACCGGCATCCCATTCAGGAATTTATTTACCACCAGTTCTTTCTTTACGCCGATCACGCCATCGTAGGGCCCGGTCATGCCGACATCAGTAACGTATGCCGTTCCATTCGGCAGAATCCGCTCATCCGCGGTAGGCACGTGAGTGTGGGTACCGACCACCGCCGTCACGCGGCCATCCAGATACCAGCCGAGCGAGATTTTCTCCGAAGTCGCCTCCGCATGGAAGTCCACAAAAATTATTTTTGCCTCGATGGTTTTCAGGAGTTGGTCGGCGGTGCGAAACGGATCGTCATTAGAAGCCATAAAGACGCGCCCCTGCAGATTCATGACAGCATAAGGAATCTTGCCCTTCCGGCCCTGGTACAAACCCCATCCGGGCATATCCGCAGGATAATTCGCCGGCCGCAACACCCGGCGCTGAGGGCCGTGGCCGTTGCCTTCGATCATCTGAAAGTAATCCAGTATTTCACGCTTGTCCCAAACGTGATTGCCGGTGGTGATGACGTCGATGTTCAACTCGAAGAGTTCTTCAGCCAGCGCGGGCGTAATGCCAAATCCGGCGGCGGAATTTTCACCGTTGGCGATGACCAGATCGATGGCCTGATCGCGCAGGATGCCGGGCAAACGGTCTTTAACGATAGTGCGCCCGGGGCGTCCGAAAATGTCGCCGATGAATAAAATTCGCATGCGGTTACGCCAAAGTTCGATGGTACCACGCGGAGATTTGCGAACTATTGCTGCGGAGAAAGTTTCGCCGTCCGCAGGAAATCGTAGTTTCCCGCCGGATTCAGCTGGAGATTCCGCACCCTTTTGTTGTGGACGAGAATGTTGTCCAGATACCACAGATCGATATAAGGCAGCTGCTCGGCCAGGATGCGCTGCACTTCGGCATAATCGCGCTTGCGCTTGTCCTGATCCACTTCGCGGCGGGCCAGATCAATCAGCGCATCGACTCGCGGGTTCGAGTAATAGCCCCGGTTGGCGCCATTGGGCGGAAATTTTGCCGAATGAAAGGCATATTCGAAGATGTCAGGATCTTCGTTGCCTCCGATCCAGCGCAGGCCGTAAAGCTGAAACGCTCCGTGGGTCACATCGGCGAAGAAGGTAGCGAACTCAAAGCTGCGAATATCGAGTGCGATTCCCACATCGCGCAACTGTTGCTGCATCACCGCCACCATGAGACGTGTGTTTTCGTCGGTGGATGTTTTCATGGTGAGGTGAAAGCGCACACCATTGACCTCGGGATAGCCCGCCGCATCGAGCAACTCCCAGGCCTTGGCCGGATCGTGATCGTAGGCTGGCACATTGCCGTCATAAGCCCAGCTTTGGGGTGGAAGAATACTGCGAGCCAGTTGTGCCTCGCCGCGCCATAAATACTCGATCATCGGCCGGCGATCCAGTGCGTAGGCAATGGCTTGACGCACCCGCACATCCTTGAGAATCGGATCGCGCAAGTTGAATCCGAGATAGGCCAGGACAGTCCCTGGAGCACGTTCCACAGCCAGGGCTGGGTCGCGCTGCAGCGTAAATACAGTATCGGGCGTGAGTGCGTTAATGGTGGCGTCGGCGCTGCCCTTCCGGAGTTCAAGCGCACGCGTGGTCGCATCCGGCACCACCGCAAAACGCACGCGAGCCAACTTGGCCTTCTCACCCCAGTACTCTTGGTTGCGTTCGACCATCACTTCCTTGTCGGTCTCAGCGCTCACGAAACGGAAGGGTCCGGAGCCGATGGGATGAAGTGTCATTTCATTTCCGCTGCCATAGGGAACAATGCCGATGGCGCCGTCGGAAAGATTCCACAGCAGCGTTGCCGACGGCTCTTTCATATGGAAGGTCACAGTGAAGTCATCGGGGGCGTCAATGTGATCGACAAAGCGGTAGACGGCGGACTTGGTACTGCGTACCTTACCTTGAATCAGGGAATCGAAGGTCCACTTGACGTCGCGGGACGTAAGCGGGCGTCCGTCGTGAAACTTCACACCAGGATGAAGATGGAAAATGTAGGTCAGCGGGTTGGGAATCTCCCAGCGTTCGGCAAGCCCCGGCGCCACATTCAGGTTGTCGCCGCGGGTGAGAAGATCGTCGAAAATTAAATTATCGATGCGCTCCGACTGGGCGTCGACTCCGATCCGCGGATCGAGATTCGTTGGGCTCGATTCGATCAGCATCACCAGCGTATTGGGATCGCGTTGTTGGGAGCAGGAAGGCAGTGATAGAAGCAAAGGCAATGCGAGGGACGCGAGCGCCAACCGTCGCATCAGCGGCAGTCCTGGCACATCTGGTGGAGGGCGTGTACGGTTCTCCAGTTGCGGGTCGTGGTTACCACCGACAAAATGCGGTCAAGAGGAGATTTCATGAGCTTGCTCTCTGCGGTCCCATTTGGAAGGTATAAATAAATTTCTTTACCGAAGCAGCGCGCCTGGTCCGGCGCCACAGTTATCGTCTCCAACCTGTTCAAGGCATCGGAAGCTGGAGCTGCGGACAAAAACATAACGTGAAGTTTTTCCTGGTCAATCGTGCGATCCTTCATGAACGGATTTGCCTGAATCGACTTGCTCAGTTCTTCGACCGTTCTTGAAATGACCGAAACCGCGAAGCCGAAATCATCGACAATTCGCTTTTCAATTCTTTTCGACAAAATGACGGTAGAAACTTTTCCAGTTTTAAAAATTACGTTTCCGCTCTGAATGTAGGTCTTGACGTTTTCGCAACCCAGCGCCTCGAACGAAGGGCGAAGCTGGTCCATTTTGATTCTCTTGTTTCCGCCAACGTTAATTCCGCGAAGCATTGAAACGTAAATCGCCACGGTTGCTCCGGCGTTTCATCAGGGATAGCAAATCTTACCAAGTACTGCCCCGCGCTTCGCGCCGGTGGCAGAAGGAATGTTGGATGCGCGTCGATGCCAGGTTTCATGGGCGAGAACGGCAAATGCCACTGACTCTTTTGCCTCCGACGGAAGCCCAAACTCGTCGGAGAGTCGCACCTGTATTTGAAGCGGCGACACTTCATTTTTTAACATAACAACCAGCGTCGAATTCCTGGCGCCGCCGCCGGAAAGAACCATCTCGCGAAACTCCGTAGCGGGCGCCGAGCCTGACTTATCCCCCCCCGAATAGTGGCTCACAGCCTGGGCGATCGACTTCGCGGTTAGCGCGGTGGCGGTTGCCACGATGTCCTGTTTTCGACACCTTCCGCAGCTTTTTAAAAACTCGGCCACAAATTCGCGACCGAATTCTTCTCGCCCCGCCGTTTTAGGAGGCTTCTTGCCAAAAAACTTGTGCCGCAACATTTGTTGGATGACCTTCCCTAAGACTTCCCCCGAAGCAGCGATCCTTCCGCCCCGGTCGAACGTCTTACCAAACAGCTTTTCGGTGACGGCGTCGATTACCATGTTCCCCGGGCCAGTATCGAAGGCGACGACATCGGTCACAGCCGCGCCGGCTGGAATCGCGGTTAAATTGGCGATGCCCCCAATATTCTGTACGATTCTGCCGATTCGCGCATCGCGAAAAAGCGTGTAATCGAGAAAAGGAACGAGTGGGGCTCCCCTGCCCCCTGCCGCCATGTCGGCGGGACGAAAATCTGAAACCACTGGCACGCCAACTCTCGCAGCAATGACGGCCGCTTCACCGGTCTGCCAGGTGGCTGCCACCTTGTGGCCCAGAAAGCGTTGTGGCTCGCCTTGATGATAAAGCGTTTGCCCGTGGCAGCCCACTAGATGCACTTTCACGCCAAATCGTCGTTGGGTCGAGAGAATTGCCGTGGAATACAACTCTCCCAATAAAAAATTCAAGCGCGCCAAATCCGCCACAGTGGCCCGCGAAGCGTTCATCGCCGCCAGCACAGCCGTTCGGACCTTTCGCGGATAAGAGTATTCGGCGTGCCCCAGCAATTCGAACCCTGGGTCACCAGCTATGCGTGCGCTGGTATCAGCAAAGCGATCGCCGAAGCGTACCAGAGCGACGTTGATACCATCAGCGGAGGTACCGCTCATCACCCCAGCCACCTTGTCATTCGCGTGCACGGTGATCATCGACGCGGCCGCCTCTTATTGTTTTCGCGGTCTTTTTGCGCACGACCTTGTTCGGCTTTGACCCAAGCCTCCAGCCGCACCTGCTCGCCAAATTCCCACAGTTTCCTTGAAAGCTGCTCGACTGCGGCGGCAGTGGGTTGCCTGGTGGAGCGCAGGACCTTTGCCTGCTTTTTCTTGAATGCCAGCACGAGTCGTACTGATTCTTCAGCCCGCCGGGCAAGAATTGGATCGCGATCGGTGGCGGCGATTAGTTGTTCGTAAGCTTCGACGACGCGATCCTCGCGATGGCAAATGAGGCACAGATTTCCTCCCGCGCGAATGTGTTCGACTGCAGCCTGCCCCAACGAGGCCGTAGATAATACGCCGCCCATCTCGAGATCGTCGGATACGATGAGGTTGCGGTAACGAATGCGTTTGCGCAGGATGTCCGTAATAAAAAGTTTCGAGAGTGAGGCTGGAGTCCGATGTTTTGTGACCAGCGGATAAGCCGCATGTGAAATCATCACCATCGGCATCTGCGTGCGCAGAGCACGATACGGCGCCAGATCTTCGACCCAAAGTTTTTTCAGTGGCTTCTCGATGACCGGCAGGTCGTAATGGCTATCGAGTTTTCCTTCTCCAAGGCCGGGAAAGTGTTTGCCGCATCCGAGTACGCCCGCGGAACGCAGTCCGCCGAGAAATTCGCGCGCATACGCGGTAGTTTCCCGAGGGTTCGCCGAAACTGATCGCGAACTCATTACCGCGCGCGACGCTTCAAAGGCTAGATCGAGCACGGGCGCGAAGTCGGTGTTAAATCCTAAAGTTCGGCAGTTCTCTCCGATGAGCCGGCCGTGCTTGCGGAAGAGCTTGCGATCCCTGGTGGCGAATACCTCAGCGGCCGCGGGCGTTGGGCCGAGCGCATCGCGAAAGCGGTCAACCTTGCCGCCTTCGAGGTCGACGCAGGTAAATAGCGGCGTCGAAACGCAGCGGCGGCAATCGCGTAGCAGTCGCCAGGTCTGTTCAGCATTCTTTATGTTTCGCGCGAACAGAATGACTCCCGCAGGCTGCACTCGCGATAGCAAGGAGCGGAGTTGCGGGGTCATCTTCGTGCCTTCGAAGCCGGCGATCAGAAGCTGGCCTATTTCTTGGATCACGGGTGGTTGTCGTCGAACGGTCATCCCACTTTCACTGACCTAATCTGTCGCCCAAGATTCTGTCGCCCAAGGTTTAGATTTCCTTCTTTAACTGTGCCAGCAGATTCAATGCTTCGAGCGGAGTGATACCGTTCAGATTCACTTCCCGCAGTTTGTCCAACACCGGTTGCGACAACGGCGTAAAGATCGTCAACTGTGTCGGCGGAAGCGCGGCCCCGGGGGAAAGATGCCCGGTCAATTCATGTTCCGCCGACTCATGCTCGGCCAGCACTTCGCGCGCCCGCGTGACAACCTCGCTCGGCAAGCCCGCCAGCTTGGCGACTTCGATGCCGTAGCTGCGGTCGGCCGCGCCGGGTTCAACCTTACGCAAAAAAACCACTCCACTTCCGCCTTCTTTCACCGAAACGTGAAAGTTTTTAACTCCGGAAAGCTGCTCGGCCAATTCCGTCAGTTCAAAATAATGAGTGGCGAACAGAGTCTTGGCGCGCACCCGGGCATGCAAATATTCGACGGCGGCCCAGGCAATCGCCAGTCCGTCGTAGGTCGAAGTGCCGCGGCCAACTTCATCGAGCAAAACCAGCGAGCGGGAAGTTGCGGTATGCAAGATTGCCGCGGTCTCCGTCATCTCGACCATGAAGGTCGATCGTCCGCGTGCCAGGTTGTCGCTCGCGCCGATGCGAGTGAAGACCCGGTCGATTATGCTGAGGCGCGCCGAGCGTGCCGGAACGAACGAACCCATCTGTGCCAGAATCACGATCAACGCCGTCTGCCGCAAATAAGTGGATTTTCCGCCCATGTTCGGTCCGGTCAACAGCAGCACCGTGTGGGTCGTCGCATTTAGATAGAGATCGTTGGGTACGAAGCGCTCGCTGCCGCCAGCCATTTCCTGCTGCTCGATCACCGGATGCCGACCCTCAACGATTTCGATTTCGCCCGCCCAACCTTCGCCCACGCTACTTTCCGCGGAGGCAATAAAACGCGGCCTGCAATAGCCGCGCAGCGCTGCCACGTGAGACAGGGAAGCCAGCACATCCACCTCAGCCAGGGCCAGCGCGGTTTGTCGAATCCGTTTTGCTTGGGCGGCAATTGCGGTACGCAGCTCGGTGAACAGACGCCGTTCGCTTTCGACAATCTTTTCCTGGGCATCCAGAATTTTGGCTTCGTACTCTTTCAATTCGGGCGTGGTAAAGCGCTCCGCGCCCACCAAAGTTTGTTTGCGTTCGTAATCCTGCGGAACCAGGTGCAAGTTCGGTTTCGAAATTTCAATGTAGTAACCGAAGATAGAGTTGAACTTTACCTTGAGCGAATGAATCGCGGTGCGGCCGCGTTCCCGCTGCTCGATCTGGGCAAGAACCTGCTTGCTGTTGCGAGAGAGTTCGCGCAATTCGTCAAGTTCGCTGTCCAGGCCCGTGGCAATCACGCCGCCATCGGCGAAACTTAAGGGTGGCTCCGGAACAATAGTTTTGTCGATACGGTGACGCAGATCGCCCAGTTCATCGAGTGAGGTGTGCAGCGTGTTCAGGCGCTCGGCGGCCAGGCGTCCTAGTGCGACCTTGATGGCGGGAATTTTTCCCAGCGACGCCGCCAAGGCCAGCACATCCCGCGGATTTGCGGTCTCTAGGGTGACGCGGCTCAAAAGCCGCTCCAGGTCGAGCACGCCATCGAGGGCGCGGCGCAGTTCTTCACGTGAAATAGTGTTCCGCACTGCTGCTTCGACTGCATCAAGGCGCGCATCGATCTCGGCCAGATCGAGCGACGGCCTTAGCAGCCAGGCTCGCAGAAGCCGCTTGCCCATGGGAGTGATGGCGGCATCGATTGAGCGAAACAGCGTGACCCCGGCGTCGGCGCTGGCAAATAACGGTTCGATCAATTCCAGATTGCGCACTGTAACCGCATCCAGCACCAGGCAGGTCTGCCGTTCATACCATCCGATGCGGTCGACGTGATCGAGCGATCCGCGCTGGGTTGAGCGCACGTAGTAAAGAATCGCTCCGGCGGCGGCCGCCGCCGCAGGGCGCCCGGCCAGCCCAAACCCCTCCATCGACAAGACTCCGAAATGATTCTCCAGCAGCGGAATTGCATGATCCGGCGCAAAGATCCAATCGTCGAGAGGAGTTTCTGTATACGCGTCTCCGGCCCCACGAGATTGAGGGGATCGACTTCGGCTGGTTCTTGCATCCAATGTGCTCGCATCAAAAAGCGGCGCCGCGGAGCCGTACAGTAATTCTCTCGGACGCAGCTGCTCCAGTTCTTCCTGCACCCGGCGCAGCGCAGCCTCCCCCGAAAATTCCGTCGCGCGAAAGTCCCCGGTAGATAGGTCGAGCGCCGCAAACCCCACCCGCTCTCCAACCTGAGCCAGCGCCGCCAGGAAATTATTTTCTTCGGAGCCCAGCGACGAATCCGCGGCGGTTCCGGGCGTAACGACTCGCGTTACTTCCCGCCGCACCAGTTTTTTGGCGAGGCGCGGGTCCTCCATTTGCTCGCAGATTGCCACCTTGAAGCCCTTGCGGATGAGCTTGCCAATGTAGCCTTCCGCCGCGTGGTGGGGCACGCCGCACATCGGCACAGCCACGCCTTTTTCTTTATTACGCGAGGTGAGCGTGATCTGCAGTTCTTTGGAGGCGACAATCGCGTCATCGAAGAACAGTTCATAAAAATCTCCCAGGCGAAAAAACAGCAGGGCGGTGGGATGTTCTTTCTTGACGGCGGCATATTGCCGCATCAGCGGAGTGGAGGGCTCGGTCATCGCTTCGGCCGGATGGGGGCTTGGCGCGGATTATAACAAAGGCTCCTCGGGCGTTCGTGTGATTGCGTTCACCCAGGCCCCTGCGGAAATGATAGTTGACGCGGCTTCCTCGCAGTGTTCTCCTAACACATGGAACTCCGCAAGGATCCCATCACGCGCTCCTGGGTCATGACCGGAGACGAACCCGGTGTGCCGGTCTCAGAAACGGTCTGCCGTTTTTGCCCGGATGCACCCAACCCCACGCAGGTTATCTCGGTGGTGCCCAGCGCGACCGGTTGGTCCGCGCGATCCATGGTTCATCCCAAGCCGCTCTATCACATTGAGGGTGAGCCTGGCCGCAGGGGCGACGGCATTTACGATCGGATGAATTCCATCGGGGCGCACGAGGTTCTGGTGGAAAATCCCCGGCACGACCGCCAATTGTGGCAAGCCAGTGACGAAGAGATTGGGCAATTTCTCCGGCTCGCGGCCGAGCGCATCCTCGATCTTAAGCGCGACCCGCGCATCAAGTACGTCAGCCTGTTCAAGGATTTTGGCCCAGGCGCCGGCCAGGAGTTCAGTCACCCGACTTCGCAGATCACGGCAACCACGTTTGTACCGCGGCGCGTGCTTTATGAATTGCGGGCGGGGCGCGAATATTTCATGGGCAAAGAGCGCTGCGTTTTTTGCGACATCCTTATGCAGGAGGAGCGCCAGGCCACGCGCGTCATCGAAGCGCGCGGCGACTATGTCGCCATCGGGCCCTACGCGCCACGCGTGCCGTATGAGGCGTGGATTCTATCCCGCAACCACGAAGCCTCGTTCGAACGGACTGGGTTGTCGAAGCCGGGGCTGCGAACTAATTTAGCCGCATTGCTGCGCCGCACTTTGCAGCGCGTTCGCGCCCTCACTGAAGGATTCCACCTCGTGCTACACACTTCACCGAACAGCTTGCATCCTTCCAAGACTCTCGGTTATTGGAAGACCATTGATGACGACTATCACTGGCACATTGAAATCATGCCGGTCCTCGCCACCAAGGCGCGTTCCTATACCTTCAAAGAAGTTTATTATTCTCCGGTGACCTCCGAGACCGCCGTAAAGCAGTTGCGCTCGACAAAGATTGACGGATGAGAGCGACCCGGCATGGAATGGAAATCTGTTGTTGGTTTCGGCGAAGTTCCGGATCCTGAAATTATTGTCCCCCTCCGCGCCCTCTGTGGTTAACTGGTCTGGTTTTCATCGCGACGTCGGAGGCATATTTTGAAAAAGCTCTTCTGTTTTGTTCTGCTTCTCGCAACCGCTTCGGCGCAGAAATCGTCGGTCTCGTCCACTACTTTTCCGGCAGCCCAAAAGCAAAAGATCTTGTGGCAAAAACTCGAAGCCTCCATCAATGATGTCGATGAAAATCTCGACGGTGTGATAGGAGTTGCAATCGAAGACCTCAAGACCGGCGATCAGTTTTTGCTGCATGAAAACGAAATCTTCGCCCAGGCCAGCTCGATCAAAATTACGGTGCTCGCCGATTTGTACCTCCAGGCACAGCGGGGCAAGCTCAAACTGACTGATCTCTACACTGTGCAGGCTTCCGATCTGGTTCCCGACAGTGACATCATGGGCGGGCTCACGCCCGGCGTTACCCGCGTCATTCTGCGCGATTTGGCCACCATGATGGTGGCGGTCAGCGATAATTCCGCCGCCAACGTGCTGATCGACCGCGTCGGCATGGACAACGTCAACGCCATGCTCGATTCGCTTGCGCTCACCCACACCCGCCTCCGCCGCAAAATGATGGACGTTCAGGCGGCCAAGCAGGGCCGCGAAAATATTTCCACTCCGCGCGAAATGATGACGCTGCTGGAGGCGATTTACCGTGGAAAGCTGCTCGACAAAGAATCGACTGCCAATTTCTTCAAGATGCTGAGCACGAACAAAGATTCCTGGATTCCGCGCGACCTGCCGGCCGATCTGAGGATCGCCAACAAGCCGGGATCACTCGAAGGCGTCCGCAACGACTCCGGCATCGTTTTCGTCGAGGGGCGTCCCTACGTGATTTGCGTGATGACCTCTTTTCTCGGCAACGAGCGCGATGGCGAACAGGCTATCAGTAAGATTTCGTTCGCGGCTTGGCGCATGTTCGATCGTCTCAGCCGTGCCTCGGAATATGGCCGGGTGGTTTCGCCCGGTAACGGCAGCCGATGAAAGCCCTCATTCCGCAGTTTTGGCCGCCTTGACCTGCGCCATTGAACTTTGCTGGCGCAGAAGTTGTTCTGCTGCCTGTGCCTCAACCGGCTGGGAGAATAGAAACCCTTGTCCCAGCTCACAACCGATGGCTTGAAGATGATCGAGCTGTTTGGCGCTTTCGATGCCCTCTGCAATCACCTGCAACTTGAGTTTTCGCCCCAGCAGGAGAATTAGCTCCACAATATCAGCAATGCCGCGGTCGAGCAGCATTCCGCTCACCAACGAGCGATCAATCTTCACGGCTTCCACCGGGAATTGCCTTAGCCCGATCAAGGACGAACTTCCGGTTCCGAAATCGTCGAGGATTACATTTACGCGTAGGCGTTTCAGATTCGAAAGAATGGTTGTCGTGAGCTTCGGGTCGGTAGCCGCGACCCCCTCGGTCATTTCCAGGCGCAATTGTGAGGGCTCGATCCCAGTCTCGCGCAGTGTGGTTTCCAGTTCGCTGACGAAGCGTGTGTCGGCCAACTGCCGGGCAGAAATATTGGCGCTGATGCTGATCCAACTCGTCGCAGGGATCTCCGTCATCCAGGAACGCAGCTGGCGGCAGGCTTCCAGAATTAGCCATTGGCCGGTGGCGGCAAGCAAGCCGGTGTTTTCTGCAGTGGCCATAAACTTGTGCGGCGAAATCAAGCCTTGCTCCGGATGTTGCCAGCGCAGGAGCGCCTCAAAGCCGATAATCTGCCGCGTGCTCAGTTGCACCACCGGCTGGTAATACACGCGGAATTGCCGCTTGTTCAGCGCCTCTTGCAATTCACTTTCAAGCCTGAGTTGGTTGATAGCGCGGGTGTGCATGGCCTCGTTAAAAACCTCACTGCGCCCGCCTCCGAGGGCTTTGGCGCGCCGCATCGCCATGTCCGCTTCCTGCAGCAGATCCTGAGCGTGCTCGTGGGCCACCGTGCTTAAAGCGATTCCGATGCTGGCGGAGCTGTGTGCTTCTTGCCCCTCGACCAGAATCGGTGCAGCGACCGCAGACAGGATTCGAGCGGCGACACGCATCGCGTCGCTGGGATCGGTAATGCCCTCCAGCAGGATGGTGAATTCATCTCCTCCCATTCTGGAGAGCACCGCATTTTTCACCGCAGACTCATTCTGGGGGCGGGAAATCGTGTCTGCCTCTCGGAGGCAAGCTTCAAGTCGTCGTCCGATTTCGAGAATCAAATGGTCGCCGAGTGCGGGGCCCAGAGCATCGTTCAGCTTCTTGAAACCATCCAGATCCACGAAAAGCACGGCGTAGTGGCGATCGGGGTTGCGCTGTGCCCGGCCGAATAAGTGCTGCAGGCGATCGAGAAAGAGATTACGGTTCGGCAGCCCGGTCAAAGCGTCGTGAAACGAGTTGTGTTCCAATTGCTCTTGCGCACGTTTGCGTTCCGTGATGTCGCGGTTGACGATGACCAGCTTGGTCACTTCACCTTTTTCGTCGCGGATGGCGCGGGCGATCGACTCCAAAACCAGCCAGGTGCCGTCTTTGTGACGAATGCGGTACTCGAGTTTCCGGCCCACTCCGGTGGCTCGTGCCTCGCGCGCCGCTTCGAGAACTTTGAAGCGATCGTCCAGGTGGATCTGCTCAAACGCGGATGTCTCGCTCAATTCCGCGGCGCTGTAACCCAGAATGCGTTTGTATGCAGGGCTGTTGTATAGGCGGTGTCCTTTCACATCGACGAGGGCGATCATATCGGCCGCGTTTTCGGTGACGATCTGAAACAGCTCTTCGCGCTGCTTGAATCTCCGCTGGATGCGGTACATGTGAAGCTGCTGGTAAGCCGCGAGTAGGGCGAGTGCACCAGGTGCTATCCAATTCCACTGCGGCATTTTCTGTACCGGTCTGAGAGTTTATTGGTTCGGAATTCTGTGGAATCAACCCGAGCGACAAACTCGAGGATCTCCCTC
Organism: uncultured Acidobacteriota bacterium; assembly: GCA_963756015.1. GTDB lineage: Bacteria > Acidobacteriota > Terriglobia > Terriglobales > Acidobacteriaceae > Sulfotelmatobacter. Next base: position 1,333,050 of record CAVWMB010000006.1, on the reverse strand, counting down.
TGAAGCTGCCCTTCAAGGAGAGTATCGGCAAGTCCCGGCAAAAACTTAGGTGCCGCTCACTCAGAATTTAAACCTTAGTGCTGATTCCCTTTGTCGAGAGGGGGCCGTGGGTCCGGCGGAGAGCTGACCAGCGACAAAGCGCCAACGAGCCTGCATAATGGCGGCATGACCATCCGTCGCCTGAAGACCTACGCCGGCGCTCAGGGATACGTCTACCAGTACTACTTTGTAGGGCAGCGCGCGGCTCTCGCTAACGATCCGGAAGCGCCGGCCACGGAGTTTGTGTTCGACGTCACTTCCGATCGCAAGCTGACCTACGCAGTCAGCGTCTTTCTCCCCGAGAAGGCGGTAACGGCGTGGGTAAAAACGCACGGGCGTCCGCTGACCGAGGCGGAACAGTATGCCGCCGCCAAGCTCCGCCTATTCCGGGCGTTCGATGAATTGGAAGATTTGCGGGCCCGAGGACGCCGTTTGATTATCGACGCCGCTCTCCTGCAAGAATCGTTGGCGGGTCTGGGAGTGGATTAGATTCAACGCTCATGGTGATCGGCACTGCGATGTGTGTGATCGGGATCACAACCGCGAGTGGCCTCTGCCATTTCCCACCATCCGCTTACTTACGCAGAATATAATGCGTGGAACGAATGGTTTCGCGGCCGGATGATCGACACCCAGATCCTGCCGCTTGCATTAAATTCAGCGGACTCTGATACTTACCTAATCTATGGCACTGCTTTGGTTGCGCTTCGCGCTAGCTTGCTATTTTGTGGGATTGATCTATGCGTTTTTTGCGCTCACCCGCACCAGCGACCTCTTCAGCCGCATCGCTCTGCATGCAGCCAGCCTGGGCATGGTCTTCCACTTCGTCTCCCTGGTTGAATTGTTTTTGTCCGGCCACGTGGTCTGGGCGTCGGTACACAATGGCGAGTCGTTGCTGGCCTTCTTTTCAATGATTTTCTTCATGATCATCTATGCCATTTACAAGACTACTTCGCCCGGCGTTGTGGTTTTTCCAATCGTATTTTTCCTGACCTTTGTGGCTGCCATCGATGAACAACCTGTCCTGTTAACGGCCTTCGTCCAGCACAAGGGATGGTTGATCGCGCACATCATCCTGATTTTTACGGGATATGCCGCGCTGGTGCTCAGCTTCGGCGCAAGTTTGCTTTATCTGATACAGGAGCGCCGCCTGAAGGCCAAAAAGCCCAGCAGTCTGATTTCTTTTCTTCCCGCGCTCGAAGTGATCGACCAGATCGGTTACCGGTCGCTGCTGCTCGGGTTTCCGTTTATGACGCTCGGTTTGATTACCGGCTCGATCGTGGCGATGTCTACCTACGGACATGTGGACTTCACCGATCCCAAGATTCTGTTATCGACCCTGATGTGGGTCGTATACATGATCATGGTATTCACGCGCTGGAACTCAGGCTGGCGCGGGCGCCGGGCCGCGGTTCTGGCAACGTGTGCGTTTGTGGCCGCCATCGTGGCCTGGGCGGCGAATTATTTTTCCACGATTCACCGGTTCGCCTCATGAGATACCAACTCATTGGCGTGAATCATAAGAGCGCACCGCTTGAAGTGCGGGAGCGCCTCGCGATTTCCGAATCGCGCTTGCCGGATTGCTGCCGCCAGCTCGCCGCGCATCCTGGAATCGAAGAGGGCATGATCATTTCTACGTGCAATCGCGTGGAGGTGGTTACCCACACCAGCAACGGTTCAGCAGACCTGCGTGGCTTTTTGCACGAACACTTTCACCTCACCGCGGAAGAACTTGATGGGCATTTGTATGAGTTCCGCGAGAAAGACGCGGTTCGGCATGTCTTCCGCGTGGCTTCAAGCCTGGACTCGATGGTTGTGGGCGAAGCTCAGATTCTCGGACAGGTGAAGGAGGCTTACGCCACGGCCCGCGCCCTGGGCTCGGTCCGCGGACAACTCGATCAACTCTTTACTCGCGCTTTTGCCGTGGCTAAGCGCGTGCGCACTGAAACGGCAGTGGGATCTTCGTCGGTATCGATCGCTTCCGTGGCGGTTGAGCTCGCGAAGAAAATTTTCGGAACCCTCGAAGGCAAAACCGTATTCATCGTAGGCGCGGGAAAGATGAGTGAGTTGGCGGCGCGGCATCTGATGGCGCACGGCTGCGAGTCGATTTTCGTTTCGAATCGTACCTACGAACGCGCGGTGGGGCTGGCGCAGAAATTCAACGGTCAGGCCATCAAGTTTGATGATCTCTACGACTCCTGCGGCCGCGCCGACATCGTCATCACGTCAACCGGATCGCCCCACGCTATTTTTCGCCGCGAGCACGGCGAGCAGTTTCTGGCTCGCCGCAAAAACCGGCCCATGTTTTTCATCGACATTGCCGTGCCCCGCGACGTGTCGCGGGAAATGGCCGAACTCGATGGCATTTTCGTCTACGACATCGACGATCTGCAGCAGGCCGTCAGTTGTCACGTCGCTGACCGGCACAAGGAAGCCGAGCTCGCCGAGGCCATCATCGCTAGCGAAGTCGAGCGCTTTGAAGCGCGGCTGCATACTCTCGATGTGGTGCCAACCATTGTCAGCCTGCAGGATCATCTCGAAACCATTCGTCAGGCGGAAATCGACCGGGTGCGCGGGCGCATGGGCCCGCTGACGCCGGAACAGGAAATGGCAATTGAAGCGCTTACCCGCGGCATCATTAACAAGGTCATGCATACACCGGTCACCACGTTGAAGACGGCTGCGCGTGAGGCGGAGGCGACTACGGTTATCGACGTGGTGCGAAGACTATTCAATCTGGGTGAGCGTGAAAAGGGTCCGGCTTCGCGGGGGGAAGGCCCGGGGAAAGTGGAGTCGCGCCACTGATGGCCGCTCTGCGAATCGGCTCTCGCGGCTCGCAGCTGGCGCTGTGGCAAGCCAATCACGTCTCCACGCTTTTAGGCGCGCGCGGCCACGCAGTTGAAATTGAAATCATTCATACTACCGGTGACAAAATCACTGACGTTGCCCTCGCCATGGTTGGCACTAAGGGCATGTTCACAAAGGAAATTGAAGAGGCTCTCGGCGCCGGCCGCATCGATCTGGCTGTGCATTCGTTGAAGGATCTACCCACCGAACTGCCGCCAGGATTCGAAATCGCAGCGATTATGGAAAGACAAGACGCGCGCGACGCATTCTGCTCGAGGCTCTACTCGAAGATCGACGACCTGCCGCACGGCGCGCGTGTAGGCACTTCCAGCCTGCGGCGCCAGGCGCAACTCAAGGCCATTCGTTCTGATCTCGACATCTACCCCCTGCGTGGCAATGTCGATACCCGCCTGCGCAAACTCGAACAAGGCGAGTACGATGCAGTCATTCTCGCGTCGGCTGGATTGAACCGTCTGGATAGGACGGAAATGGTCAAACAAATTATTCCCGCCGAAACCATGTGCCCGGCCGCAGGCCAGGGAGCGCTCGCCATCGAAATCTGCGAGGGGGATGCCAGGGTTCGCCAGTATCTGGAGTTTCTGAACGATGCTGCTGCCCGCTCCGCCACCACCTGCGAGCGCGCACTGCTGAACCGGCTGGGCGGCGGTTGTCAGGTTCCCATCGGCGCCTTTGCCGAAATCCACAATGGCAAACTTCATCTCGAGGCAGTCGTTGCCGATCCCGATGGCTCGAAGCTCCTGCGGGAATCGCGCGACGGTAATCTCAACGATCCCGAAAAGCTTGGCTATGACGTTGGGGAGATTTTGTTACACCGTGGCGGAGACGAAATCCTCGAAGCCGTTTACCGTCGCGGCTTGGCCGTTCCACCGCAACCCTGAATTCAAATAAAAATGATTTAGGTGCAGCATGATTTCGAGGGAAGCATGATTTCGAGTCAAGCAATGATTTCGAGTGCAGAATGAAGAGTGGCAGCATTCTTCTGCAATTTCTCGGCGGAAGCGGCAGGACGCATGCTCTCCGCCGCTGGATCAATTTCTGGCCTCCGTTTCTAGGGGCGGGCGTTCGCATCACGCGAATCTCGCCTGATATGAGAGCCATCGACGTTGAGATGAAATTGCGCCGCTGGAATGCGAACTACGTGGGAACGCACTTCGGCGGATCGCTCTTTGCCATGACCGACCCTTTCTATATGCTCATGCTGATGGCTAGCCTGGGCAGCGACTACATCGTTTGGGACAAGGCAGCAAACATCCGCTACAGGAAGCCGGGGAAGGGCACAGTGCGCGCGGAGTTTCGCTTGTCCGACAGCCAGATTAGCGATATTCGCGAGAAGTTGAAGACGCTACCGAAGTATGAGCCGGTCTTTTCGGTTGAAGTGAAGGATGAATCGGGAGTTGTGATCGCTGAAGTGGAGAAAATGCTGCACGTACGCAAGAATCAGGAAGCCGCGACGCCAACAAGATAAAGGACGAGAAAGATCGAGAGAATTCATCGGTGTATATTCCAGAGCACTTCCGCTTGCGCCACGACTCGGACGCTGTTGCGTTCATGCGCGGCAATCCTTTTGCCATTCTCATCTCTTCCACGGATGCGGGTCCCTTCGCCACCCACTTGCCGCTGTTTGTGCGAACGGAAAAAGACTTGAAAACGGAAGAGGAGAAAATTCTTTTGCGCGGCCATGTTGCCAAGGCCAATCCACACTGGCATTATCTGGAACAGCAAACTGAATCGTTGACCATTTTTCACGGCCCGCACTCTTATATTTCCCCGAGCAATTACGGGGCTCGCGAAAGCGTTCCCACATGGAACTATGCCGCGGTGCACGTCTACGGAAAGGCGCGCATTTTCTCATCGCCGCAAGAGCTGCATGAAATGCTTCATGAGTTGATGCAAACCTTTGAGCCCTCGTACCGGGAGCAATGGGAAGAATTGAGCCCGGTATTTCGCGAGAACATGCTGCGGCAGATCGTGGGTTTTGAAATCGCGGCCACTAAGATTGAAGGGAAATTCAAGCTCAGCCAGAATCGTCCGCGAGAGGATCAGGCTAATGTCATCGCATCTCTGGACAAGTCGGACGACTCAGTTATTTCCGGCGTAGCTCGCATGATGAAAGAGCGGCGCCTCGGCCGAATTCCGTCTGACCCCAAGGATAGCGAATGAGAAGGCGGGTTCCGCGAGCTGATGAGCATAGCAGGGCTCTCTCCGGATTGCGTATCCTGGTGGGCCGCGCCCGTCACCAGGCCGGCGCACTCTCGACGGAGTTGCGCAAGCTTGGCGCAACGGTGATTGAAGTTCCGTTTATCGAAATACGCAAGCCCAGAAATTTAAAACCTCTGGATTCTGCGCTGATGAATCTTGCCGGTTACGACTGGCTCATCCTTACAAGTGTGAACGGCGTCGAGGCCATGTGGAATCGGATGGCCAAGCTGCATCTGTCAAAAATAAATTTGAAGCGGCACCACGTCGCGGCAATTGGTCCGGCCACGAGGAAGGCGATCGAGCTGCGCGGCGTGAAGGTAGATGTTGTTCCCAGGGAGTATGTCGCGGAGTCGGTGGTGCGCAGTCTTCGCAGGCGAGTGAAAGGTAAACGGGTTTTGCTGGTGCGCGCCAAGGTTGCCCGCGACGTGATTCCGCGCGAACTTCGACGAGCCGGAGCACATGTCGACGTGGTGGAAGCTTATGAGACCGTCGTGCCCCAAGCTTCTCGCACGCGCCTGCGTGCCGCCCTGAAGAATCCACGGCGTCGTCCGCATGTCGTTACGTTTACCAGTTCGTCAACCGTCAAAAACTTCGTGGAATTGCTCGACGCACGCGGGAAAAGCATAAATGCAAATGGAATCTTAACCGCTTCCATCGGCCCAGTCACATCCTCGACATTGCGCTCGCTTGGGTTACCCGTCGACATCGCAGCCAAAGAGTTCACTATCCCTGGACTGGTGAAAGCTATCGTGCAGGCGATTCCTGATTCTTTACCTGCGGGAATTGAAGTTGGAAGAGCTCAAGGCGTTGAACGACAACGTAACTCAAGCATAATTGATCGTGCTACTCCGTGAGCGAGCAACTGCAATCGGCCGGCACAACGTGCGCCAGCAAAAAGTCGGCTACGCGCTGGTAGGCATCAATCTGATTTTCGACCCGCGCGAAGCCGTGGCCTTCGTTTTCATAAATCTTGTAATCAACCGTGCCGCCGCGCTTCTTGATAGCCTCGACCACCTGCTGGGTTTCCGATTTCGGACAGCGCGGGTCGTGTCCTCCGGCGAGCAAAAGCAACGGCGCTTTAATCTGATCAATGAAGTTGATGGGCGAGCGGTCTTCGTAGAGCGCTTTGTTCTTCACCACATCACCCATGGTCGCCAGATCGGACTGTTGCAGCACCGGGTCTTCATTTTCGATCTCCGTAAACCAGTTCACGAAGGGAACGATGGGCACGCCCGCGGCCCAGACATCGGGCGCCTTGGTTACCGACATCATGCTGAGATATCCGCCGTAGCTTCCGCCCATCACCGCAATCTTTTTCGGGTCCAGATGGCCCGTCTGCTTAATCCAGTCGACTCCGGCGAGAACATCCTGCAAGTCGCCGCCGCCCATATCGAATAAATTTGCCTGCTGAAATTCTTTGCCATAACCGGTTGAGCCGCGGTAGTTGGGGGCGAGCACCATGTAACCCTGATTGGCGGCATACTGCACGAAGCGGTTGAACGAATTCATGGTTTGTGAAGTCGGGCCTCCATGGATGTAAACGATGGCGGCATTCTGCCCGTTGCGCGCCATGTTGAAGGGCACATAGAGAAATGCGGAGATGGTCCACTTGCCGTCGCGGCTGGGATAGTGCACGAGATAGGGCTCGACCATGTCTTCCGAGCGCACTCCGGCGACCAGCGAATGCGTGACCTGGTGCGACTTGCCGGCCGCGAGAAGGTACACCCAAAGATCTCCGGGAGCGGTGGGGCCGTTGTGATAGTAGAGCAGGCGCGTGCCGTCTTTGGTGAAGGCAGAATGATCACCAGCAGGCGTATTCACACCTTTCGGGATGAGCAATGCATTCGATCTTCCAGTGGCGAGATCTTGCAGATAAATGTCTTCATTCCCATCAACATTGGCGCTGAAGGTGATGTGCTTGCCGTCAGGGGAGAACTCTCCGGCGCGAATTTCCCATTTGTCCTTGGTTAGCGATGAAATGGCTCTTGTCGATAGATCCAGCAGGCCTATATTTTCGTAGCCATTGGCTGCATTGGAGGTCAGCAGTATTTGTTTGCCGTCGGGAGAGATGTCGTTGGCCTCGAAGCGCTGCTCGCCTTCATGCGGCGTGAGCAAAGTGCTTTTTTGCGTCGCCACTTCCGCGATGAAGATGTTCGAATCCGTTCCCTTGGCTTGTGATTGCGTATACACGATGTACTTGCCATCTTTCGACCAGACAGGGTTGTAGTTTCCCTGATTCTGCGGCGTGCCGGTGGTGAGGTGCTTCACCTCTCGCATTACCGTGTCGTAGATATCGATCTCATGGGCGGCTGAAGTTTTGGGCTTAACCAGATAAGCCAGATAGCGGCCGTCGGGCGACCAGGTGGGATCGGTCTCAGCAATCTCGCGCGTGCTGGTGAGGTTGACGACCTTGCCGGTTTTGGGCGAGACCAGGAAAATATCCCAAAGTTCGTCGCCGTCGTAATCGGACTGATAGGCGATCCACTTTCCATCGGGCGACCACGCGGGGGCGGTCTGGCGCTGGTCGCTGACCGTGAGTTGCACCGGCCATCCACCTTCAGCGGGCACGAGCCACAGATTATTGCGCCCGCTCATATTCGAAATAAAAGCAATGCTTTTTCCGTCTGGCGACCACGTGGAGCGGCCGACCTGGCGGGTCATGTAAAGCTTTTCAATCGTGAGGCTGCGCGGTTCGACCTGGGCGTTGGGCTTCGAAGCGATCAGTTTCGGATTGGTGATGGCTTCCGGCGCCGCGAGAGTCTGCGCCGGCGCGACCGTATCCGTGAAGAAGGTACTCATGAATATGACGATAGCAAACCGCAGAAAAGTCCGCATTAGAGTGGCTCGGAGTAAAAGGCGAACAGAAAGTTTAGCAGAGTATGGCCGCATACCCATGAGAAACGAGTAACAAAAACGGTCACGCCTTCGCGTTTTTATGCATCGCGACGGTAGTCCAGGTTTTGTCGGCAGCGTGGCAAATATTTTCCAGTAGGCAGTCCACACACTTCGGTTTGCGAGCGATGCAGAGCCGGCGTCCGTGCCAGATGAGCTGATGAGCGAAGAGAATCCATTTTTCGCGCGGGATGATGCGCATCAGGTCTTGCTCAATTTTTTGCGGGTCGGTGTTGCTGGTCAGTTCGAGGCGCCGCGAGATGCGATGAACGTGGGTGTCGACGACCACGCCTTCGGCTTTTTTGAACCAGGTCCCCAGAACCACATTGGCGGTTTTGCGGGCCACTCCGGGCAACGTCAAAAGATCGGCCATTTCGAGCGGCACCTCGCCGCCAAACTCAGCCACAATCCTTTTCGCTGCACCGACCACAGATTTTGATTTGTTCCTGAAAAAACCGGTAGAGCGGACGTCAGGCTCGATCTGCTCAGGAGTCAGCGCAGCGAAGGCTTGCACGGTGGGATATTTGCGGAATAATTCTGGAGTAACTCGATTAACGTTGACGTCGGTTGATTGCGCCGAAAGGATCGTTGCCACCAGCAGTTCCCAAGCGCTGGTGTGCGTGAGAGCGCAGGTGACATCGGGATACATCTGGTCCAGACGCTTCAGTATCTCCGCGACGCGTTCTGGAGCCAGAGGATTGTAGGGGCTTTGGTTTTTCCCTTTCGAATTTCCGGCAGCGACCTTTCCGCTGGGGATTTTGGCGCCTGCGATTTTTCCGCCGGTTGGACGCTTACGCTTAGCCGTTGCTTTGGGAGGCAAGATTTTTCCTTTCGTCGCCGGTGCCACGCGGTCCTGGCGGCCGGTACGAGCGGCTTGGCGCGGAGTTACACCGCGGGACATGACGCAGATTTCTCTTTCATGGGCAACATGGTAACAGAGCCCCGCCAACACTGGCGCGGTCAGCCCGCATCGTCCAACAGTAACCACTCGGGGAATTGACTCGAACCATGCTGCCCGGTAGTCTGGAATCACTTCAAACTAAAGGTAAGCATTGTGGCTGTAAATTCCATCCAGCTCGGGCAGGTGTGGCGCAACGACGCCGATGGCCAGGATTACTTGGTCACCAAGGTGTACAGCGAAGTATTCACGCAGTATGCCATGTTGCGCCCGGCCGGCATTACCGCTCCCGATGCCCCGACCGTACGGATCAAGGTCATCAAGGGCCCACAAGGCGCATCGTTGCCTGGCTACACCTTTACTCAGGATGGGTCATTCTAAGATGAGCCATTCTTAAGATGGACCGGTCTAAGATGAATCTCTAAGCGCAGCAGTTCGTCGCGCTCCACGCCGGTCGCTTCGCTACTTTTCCGATAGACTAACTACTCTGCAATTTAGTGCTGTCGGCTTCAGCCTTATCGAAGCGCACTGGAACCGAGAACCGAAAAACTGCCTTCATGACCGAAAAACTTCTAACCCTAATCTTCGTGTTCATTAATTCCGTGATCGGCAAAACCGGGTACGCCGGTGTCATGCTGCTGATGGCCATTGAATCGGCGTGCATCCCGCTGCCTTCTGAACTGATCATGCCATTCGCCGGATATCTGGTCTTCACTGGCACCTTCAAACTGCTTTGGGTGGCCACGCTAGGCGCGATTGGTTGCAACCTCGGATCGCTGGTTGCCTATGAAATTGGATGTTACGGCGGGCGTCCGCTGGTGGAACGGTACGGGCGCTGGATTCTGATGGGCCGCCGGGAACTCGACTGGGCGGATCGTTTCTTTCTGCGTTGGGGATATCTGGCAGTATTCTTCGGGCGTTTGCTGCCCATGATTCGTACCTTCATCGCCTTGCCGGCAGGAGTGGCACGCATGCCGCGCGGACGTTTTCATCTCTACACGTTTTTGGGATCGTGGCCATGGTGCCTCGCGCTGGCGTATTTTGGTATGAAGCTGGGGCAGAACTGGCGCGAACTGGGAAAGTACTTTCACAAGTTCGACGCCGTGATTGGAGTGGCGTTAGTCGCCGGGGCGGCTTGGTTCGTTTGGAGCCATTGGCAAAATAGAGTCGGCGCTCGATCGTCTGCGATCAGCCGTTAGTAAGCGAGGTCTATATCGCTCGTGTCAGATTTGTTTCGCCAACTGCGACCCGACGATCTGCCATAGACCGTTGCATTTGACGACCACATCCATATACACATAATGAAAACTGGAGCGGCGTTCGTCTTGCTCGACTTCATCTTTCTCCGAGCTATGCACGATGGCGATGTCATCCCGCAGCAGACGGATCTTCCGGCCGGTTGAAATCATTGAGATATAACGAATCCTGCCGTTTCTCAGATTTCAATCACGTCCCGTTTAGTAGAAGCCTTGCCGGATTCATCGCACTGCAAATAGCTGTCTGCAAAAATGCGCGAGAGCTCTTTGATGTCGGCGGCAATGAGGGCGCGATCCCCGTCTTCGAAGAGCTTCAGGATCTCACGTTCATCGCTTTGCCCTGCCATCTGTCCTCCATCGAGGTTTTTCCTTCGCGCTCCTGTTAGTGTACAAGCTGTCGTTCACCAGGAGGACTTCGTGATTCGAACTTCCCGCGCTCTCGCGTCCCTGCTTTTTCTCACCGTAGCCCTACCCAGCTTTTCGAATTCTCAGTCCATTTCCACAAATTCCGACAAGCCTTTTGTAATTGAGTATTACTAAAAAACCAAGTGGGGTCACGCGGATGAGTTCCTGAAGCTGTTCAAAAAGAATCACTATCCCGTATTGAAGAAGGAGATGGAAATAGGCAGAATCGCGAAGGTTTGGATGGATCAGCCGCGCTATCACACCACGGAAGACGGTCGCTGGGATTTCCGCGTGACCATCGTCTTCAAGAATGCGACCGTAGCCAACGAAGCCTTCGACGATGCGGCACTGCAGAAACAGATGTATCCCGACCAGGAAACTTTCCAGCGCGAAGAGCAGCGGCGATTCGAAATTCTCGACGCGCACTGGGATTTGCCGATTAAGACAGTGGATCTCGACGCAAAGTAACTTTTTATAAGACCTCGCTGGGCACGCAAACAAGAGCCGGGTTGACTGGATCAACGCTACCGATGCCGCGCCCGGCCAAAAGATGTTAAAGCTCGGTAACAATCGTGCCGCAAATCCTCAATGGCAACGATTGAAATTTGGCGTTAGACAACGCTCAGGCACGGCCCATATTGTTGATCATGGACCCGCTCATATCAGTTGAAGAATCACACGTTGATTTGCTGCACGAGATTGGAAACCGGCTGGCAACCGCCGGAGCTTTCCACGAAGTGTTGGTGCGTGTCGTCGAATTTGCCTCCGCTCTGGTGAAGTGCGACTCCTGTTTGATTTATGTTCTGGAGGGCGATGAGTTGGTACTCCGGGCCTCTAGGAATTCCCATCCCGAGATTGTCAATCACCTGAAACTGCGCGTAGGGCAGGGGATTACGGGATGGGTTGCGGAAAACCAGGAGCCAGTGGCCATCGCCGAGAAGGCAGCGCTCGATCCGCGCTTTCAGTTTTTCCACGAACTACCGGAGGACAGCTACGAGGCATTTTTGTCGGTGCCGTTAATGTGCCGCAGCCGTGTCGTTGGTGTGATCAACCTTCAGCACCGCCAGCATCACGTTTATCGCCGCCGCGAAATCCGGCTGATTTCGACGATTGGTTTTCTGGTGGGTGCCGAAATCGAGATGGCGCGGCTGGAAGATGCGAACTTTAATCTTGCCGAGCAATTGCAAACCCGCAAGATCGTAGAGCGCGCCAAAGGCATCCTCCAGCGCGATTTGGGATTGAGCGAGGAACAGGCTTACCTTACCTTGCAGCGCCAGAGCCGTCAGAAACGGAAGGCAATGAAAGAAATTGCCGAAGCGGTTGTGCTGAGTGACGAAGTGAAAGGAGGTCTGCCTGAGCCCAAACCCTCCTGAGCAGGTGCCTCCACAGTTGAAGGGATTGGAGTCTCGCGAGCCTCGCCGGATTGCCGGTGGAGACTGCCGGGCAAACAATCAATCCTCATCGCAAAAAAGGCCGGGAGCAGACTGGGGTTATCTGCTCCCGGTTTTGTAGCGCAGAATTATCGCACTGCGGATCCGGTCGAGGTTGCGACCGTTTGCGCCACTTCGCGAGTTTCCGCGGGCACAGCAAAGTGCAACGTGAGCCCTAGATCGGGAAGCTTCATCGTGCTCACGAACCTTCCACCAGTGCGCGAAACCACGATGATCTGGCTGAGGTCCGCAGGTTGGGACTCAGCGACATCGTTCACCACCAGCCTGAAGCTTGTCCCACTTCCGCTAGTGTTTCGCAATACCAGCAGTTCCGAAGGACCGCTGCCTGCGACCGTGAACCGGTACTTTCCCGGCGGCACGATGGCATTCTGCCAATGGACATCGTGGGCGAAGGTAAAAGTTCCGGCTGCATCCTGCGCTGAAGCCAGGCTGGGCGCAAAGTTGAAAACGCTTAGGGTTAGAAGCGTGGCGTAAACGAACTGTCGAATCGATTTCATAGCATCTCCTGTTTTCTGACATGTCTGAACCCGCGCACCCGGCGCTTTTGCCGAGTGATGAGTTCAGATTTGAGTGGAGAACAACGAGGTCAGGAGAATTGCAAAGCCAACTTCACGGCAGGCCTGCAACATCAGCTTCGCGGGGCCAGCTGCGGAGCTGGTAGCGAAGTGACTTCACTATGAGGGATACGGGATTCGGCGTCCAACGCAAAAAATGTATCGGTCTTATCTGCTTGGCGCGTAACTGCTCTCCCGCTTGATGATGCGTCACGCCATTGAATTGATTTTCTGCGCGTTTGGCCGCTCTCATTTGCAAAACCGCCGCTCGGTGCGAGAGCATATGGGGTTTGCACATCCCCAAGATTCTTACTGAGGAAGCGGCCGAATATGGCGACACGGAATAAAACTGCAAAGAGCACGGTGAAAACATCTCGGATTGAAATGAAATCAGAAAACAAAACTCACAGCGACTCCAAACGCAGCGCCGCGATTCTGCCCGCGAAGGGCAAGCTCGGAGTGATGATCCCGGGCATGGGCGCAGTCGCGACAACCTTTGTGGCGGGCGTGGAAGCGATTCGCAAGGGCCTGGCGAAGCCGATCGGGTCGCTTACCCAGATGGGCACGGTGCGGCTGGGCAAGCGCACAGACGGGCGTTCGCCGAAGATCAAGGAATTTGTGCCACTGGCCGGGCTCGACGATCTGGTCTTTACCGGCTGGGACATTTTCCAGGACAACATGTACGAAGCTGCTTCGAAAGCGGGTGTGCTCGAGCAAAAGCTGCTCGATCAGTTGAAGCCGTTTCTTTCTTCGGTGACGCCGCGAGCCGCGGTTTTTGACCACAACTACGTAAAAAAAATCGACGGGCCAAACGTCAAGAAGGGCAAAACCAAGATGGATTTGGCCGAGCAACTGCGCGACGATATCCGCGACTTCAAGAGGACCAGCGGAGTGAGCCGGCTGGTGACCATGTGGTGCGGTTCAACGGAATCGTATATTGCCGCCAGCGAGGTGCACCAATCGGTGAAATCGTTCGAGAAAGCGCTGCGCGAGAACGACGAGATGATTGCGCCCTCGATGATCTATGCCTACGCGTCACTGATGGAAGGCGTGCCCTTCGCCAACGGTGCGCCGAATCTGACGGTCGATCTGCCGGTGATGCTTGAACTCTCGCGGCAGAACGAAGCGCCGGTTTGCGGCAAGGATTTCAAAACCGGGCAGACCCTGATGAAGACGATCCTTGCGCCCGGCTTCAAAGCCCGCATGCTGGGGTTGAGCGGATGGTTCTCCACCAACATCCTGGGTAATCGCGACGGCGAAGTGCTGGATGATCCGGGATCGTTCAAGACCAAGGAAGAGTCGAAACTTTCGGTGCTGGAGCATATCCTGCAGCCTGATCTTTATCCTGAACTTTACGGCGATATCTATCACAAAGTTCGAATCAACTATTATCCGCCGCGCGGGGATAATAAAGAGGGATGGGATAACATCGATATCTTTGGATGGCTGGGCTATCCGATGCAGATCAAGGTTGATTTCCTGTGCCGCGATTCCATTCTGGCTGCTCCCATTGTGCTTGACCTGGTGCTGTTGATGGATCTCGCGAAGCGATGCTCTGAACTGCGCGGGCTGGGAATTCAGGAGTGGTTAAGCTTCTACTTCAAGTCTCCCATGACGGTACCGGGGCTCTATCCTGAGCATGACCTGTTCATTCAGATGATGAAGTTAAAAAACACATTGCGGCATCTGAAGGGCGAGGAATTGATTACGCACTTGGGATTGGAGTATTACGACTGAGGAGTTTGTGTAGAGCGGGTGTCCTCGCCCGCTTTGACCTTGCTTTTCTCGCCGCTTTACAGTCAGAACCCGCCTCGGGGGCCGAAAGCAGCGGGGACGCTAGACTAAAGGGGTTACGGGAATCGCGGACAGCGATTCCACCAGAACGAAGCTTGTCAGCGAATTCGGCGAGCAACGACTGACTGTTCAAAGCGAAATGCAGGTCGGCATCGTTACAGAGCAGGAAAGCCAGGTCAATGCCTTGCGGATAGAAACGGAAGTTGGAACCTCGTTTCCATTCGATCGTTCCGTCCTCGAAGCCTTTTTTCACGAACGATTCCAAACTGTCAAGTTGTACGATTTTGCTTGCGGCATGCCGGCAAGGTCACGATCCAGAACAAATCCGAACTCAACTCGAATCTTTTCGATGCTTCAGTCGCTCAGAAATTTCACAGTCAGGTCAAGGACGCTCCACCAAAGCGCTTCGCTAAGCACCTCCGTCGCGAGTTCGCTTGAATCCGCACCATGTTTGAGAAGTTTATGCATAGGAATCTGCGGTGAGTTTCACCATATCGTTTTCAGCAGCCGACTTCGTCGAATGTTTCCGTCGCGCGTGATGAGCGTCAAACACGGAAACGTTCTACCACGCATAGTCATCTTGAAATGACCATGAGCAAAGATAATTAAGTCACCTTATTCTCTCGCCTGTACTCGTCAAATTTCTCCAGGAATGTCTCAATATCCCTTTTCTGCAAATAATAGGGTGTCGATAATCGCAGCTTACTGGGCTCGCCGCCGCGAATGCGAATCTTGTGCGTCTTCCACATCCAATTCTCTAGCTCCATGCGTTTGACCGGGGGAACGTTGACGGTGACAATCGCGCAACGCAGCGCGGGATCGGGCGAAGTCCAGGATTCAGCGCCACGCTTTTTCATTTCGTCCAGAATGTAATCGGCAAGCTTGCGATGGCGACGTTCGATGCGATCCATGCCGATATCGTTGGCGAGCTTGATCGAAGCCCGCAGGCCCCAGAGCGCCGGCACGTTGGAGCTGCCGATGCGCTGGAAGCGTTCGGCGCGAAGGGCTGGTTCGTCCCAGCCTTCGGTGACGATGGTGTTCCACAAGCGGTCGATCACTTCGTCTCGCACATAAAGAAAACCGGAGCCTTTGGGCGCTTGCAGCCATTTGTGCGGGCTTGAGGAATACAGGTCGCAGCCCAGGTCGTGAACGTTCAGCCGCATCATGCCAGCGACGTGGGCCCCGTCGACGGCCGAGAGAATGCCTTTGGAACGCGCCAGAGCGCAGATTTCTTTTGCGGGCAGCACGACTCCGGAAAAGGTTGTGATATGGCTGAAGAAAATCACCCGCGTGCGCGGAGTGATGGCGTCGTTAAAAAGATTGAGAACTTGCGCGGTATCTTTTGCCGGACGAGGCAGCGTGACTCTTTTGACCACAATTCCGTAGCGTTTGGCCTTGAGGTTCCAGGGGTGTTCGCCGCCGGGATGCTCCTGATCGGTCATGAGAACTTCGTCGCCGAGCTTCAGGTCGATTCCGTTGGCGATGTAGCTGTTCGCCTCGGTGGCATTGCGCAGCAGAGCGATCTCATCGCGATGGCAGCCGACGAACGCGGCGAGAGGATCGCGAAACTCGTTCCAGGCGGCGTATCCCCAGATGGGATAGTCTTCGGGATCCTGCTGATCCATTTTCTCCGTGGTGTTGTAGCCGTCGAAGACGGCTCGCAGCACCGGCGCGGGGCTGGAGCCGACGGTGCCGTTGTTGAGATAGATTTCGTCGGCAGGAATCAGGAATTGTTTCCGCATCTCGGCCCAGTAGGCATCCTCATTCTTCTCGAAAAGAGAAGGGCCGGGCAGCGGCGGAACTTGTTGCAGCTGCGCCCACAAACTGCCGGGCAGGGCAAGGGAAGCGGCAACTCCGGTCGCGGCGGTGGTGAGGAAATGGCGACGGTCGAGCATGAAGCCCTCCTGAATCATGGATGAACGAAGGCGCTATGGTACGACGCCCTGCCTTGGAGGGCAAGAAGGCACATGAACGGAGCTCCGCTCAGGCAGGTTTTCATTCCTCACAGGCAATTTAGTCGCTGTGTCCCGCACACTTCAGCACTCCGAGATAAACGCTCCAAGGCCCGACCGCCTGACGGTACTGATGGGCCATCACTCGTGAGAGTTGGTGCAGATGCGTCAGGTCATGGACCGCCCAGGTGGCCAGCAGTTGCGACAGAGTGACCACTCCGAGGGAGGGGTGTTGGCCACGCAATTCGAGCTGCTCCCGGGAAAGATCCAGGGCCCGCAGATCGCGCAGGTTTTCGGAGCGCAGCCGGACGAATTCGTTGAGCAACTCGCCCAGCGACTTGTCACGGCTGTCACGTTCTTGCGCAAAACGATCGAATGGATCAAAGGCCCGACTTTCGCCGGATTGCAGAATGATTCGCAGCCGCGGCATCCAGTCGGCGCGCTCGCAATGAATCAGATGGCCGACGATGTCGAACGGGCTCCAGGTCTTATCCCCTTCATTGCGCATTGTCCAGGAGTCCGGCTGGTCGCGCAGTAGGGCATCGAGGGCGGCGGGAGTGCGGGTGAGCAACGAGATGGTTTGGGGCAAGGTATGGGGCAAGGTCTGGGATGAGGTCTGGTTCATTGGGGCTCTCGATTCATGGAAGCGATTGTGGCAGACTCTGATTGTATTTGGTTTCGGCGCTTTAGTGTGGGGCCGCACAGGGGATGAGTCTGAACCGGGTTGGTTGCTGGGAGAGCGGATTTGTGCCCCTTTTCGGCGTCGCCGGATAACTCCAACCTGCCCGCCAGCGTCTAAATTTGAGTCGAAGATTCGGGCTTTGGCGGGTTCCGGGTGGGCGTATAATTCGGGTAAGAGTACGCAGGCCGCGAAGGGGTATTTATGAAATTCCGAGGGATGGCAATCGCTGTGGCGCTGGCGGCGTTCGGAGCAGGTTCCTGGGCGTTCGCACAGGCACAGGATCCGGGGCAGAATCCGCAGAATGTTCCGGTTCAAACTCAGCCGACGCAGACCCAGCCAACTCAAACTCAGCCGGGGCAAACCCCGACCCAAACGCAAACTCCGACTCACGATCCGGACAATGGACAGCCCAAGGCGAGCGATGTGCAGAATGCTCCGAAACAGGCCCCGGCCGCGTTGCCCACGCAGGATGACAGCCAGATCAAGCACGATGGCACGAAAACTGACGTGGATGCGGTAGGGAATCGCAATGTAGGTTGCGGGCGCGGCGTCGGCAACTGGTACACGGTGGAGGGGCAGGTGGCGCGGGGGCGCGTCTATGCCCAGCAGATCGAATCACAGGTGAAACTGATCAACGACCCGGTGATCACGGAATATGTGAACCGGATCGGGCAGAACCTGGTGCGGAATTCCGATGCGCAGGTTCCGTTCACAATTAAGGTGATCGACTCCGATGTGGTGAATGCCATGGCGCTGCCGGGCGGATTCTTCTATGTGAATTCAGGTTTGATTCTGGCGGCCGACGAAGAAGCGGAAATGGCGGGCGTGATGGCCCACGAGATTGCCCATGTGGCGGCGTGCCACTACGGCCGCGAGATGACGCGCGCCAACCTTCTGCAGATGGCCTCGATTCCGTTCATCTTTATGGGTGGTGCGATTGGCTATGCAGGATATGAAGCAGCCGGGCTGGCGATTCCGATGACGTTCCTGAGATTCTCCCGCGGCTTCGAAGCGGAGGCAGATTATCTCGGTGTGGAGTATATGTATCGCGCGGGTTACGACCCCTCGGCATTTGTTTCCTTCTTCGAAAAGATTCAGGCCATGGAGAAGAAGAAGCCGGGAACGCTTTCGAAGGCGTTCGATACCCATCCGCAGACTCCGGATCGGATCGAGAAAACACAGGATGAAATTCGGAAAATTCTGCCGTCCAAGGCTGAATACATTGTCACTACTTCGGAATTCGACGAGGTGAAAGCGCGGCTGGCTTCGATTGAGAACCGCCACAAGGTGCTCGATCAGAAGGATGGCAATAAACCCAGTTTGCGGCGAACCTCAGCCAGCAGCACCGATGGCAACTCGGGTGACAAGACGGACGATGACCGTCCAACGCTGAAGCGGCGCGACGATTCGTCGAACTAGCGGTTAAAGCATTGAAAATGTGGAACCGGCGGCCCCTGTGGCCGCCGGTTTTGTTTTTCACTTCAGGAATCCATTCCCAGATTGTGTGACTAGAGTCACAGCCGATGATTGTCGAAGAGCTGCAGGGTAGGCTAGGCTAGTCTCTACAGAGGCGAACAGCGAGGAGCGGCGGTTTCCATGCCTGAAAACACACTTACCATCACCGACAATCGCACCGGCCAAACTTATACCGTACCAGTTGAAGACGGTACCATCCGCGCCATGAGTCTGCGACAGATCAAGACGGCTCCGGAAGATTTTGGGCTGATGACCTATGATCCTGCGTTCATGAACACAGCCTCTTGCCGCAGCAGCATCACATTTATCGATGGCGACCGCGGCATTCTGCGGTATCGCGGATATCCCATCGAAGTGCTGGCGGAGCGCTGTACCTTCCTGGAGGTCGCCTATCTGCTGTTATTCGGAGAATTGCCAACCGCGCCCGAGCTCAAAGGCTGGGTGCATGACATTACTCATCACACCATGCTCCACGAGACCACGAAAAAGTTTATGGAAGGCTTTCGCTACGACTCCCATCCCATGGTGATGTTTGTGAGTACGGTGGCCGCCCTGTCCAGCGTCTATCCGGAGGCCCGGCAGATCGACGATCCGGCGAACCGGCTGCTGCAGATCGAGCGCCTGATCGGCAAAGTGCCATCGATTGCCGGCATGTCCTACCGCTACAACGTGGGATTTCCCTATGTATATCCGGACAACGATCTGAGCTACACCGAGAATTTAATGAACATGTTGTGGAAGATGGTAGAGCCGAAATATGTGGCGAATCCAGTGCTCGCCCGCGCCCTCGATATTTTGTTTATTTTGCACGCCGATCATGAACAGAACTGCGGCACCAATGCGATGCGCTCGGTAGCCAGCGCGCACACCGATCCTTATCTCTCGACGGCGTCAGCGGCATCGGCGCTCGCGGGCCCGCTGCACGGGGGAGCCAACGAAGAAGTTCTGAAAATGCTTGATGAGATCGGTTCGAAGGACAATGTGCCGGCTTACATCAAGCGGGTGAAGGACGGACACGGCAAGCTCATGGGATTTGGCCATCGCGTCTACAAAAACTATGATCCGCGGGCCAAGATCATCAAGTGGACAGCCGAGCAGGTTTTCCAGGTTACGGGACGCAATCCGAAGCTGGACGTTGCTCTCGAGCTGGAACGTATTGCTTTGGAAGACGAGTATTTCGTGAAACGCAAGCTCTATCCCAACGTCGACTTCTATTCCGGAATCATGTATCAGGCGATGGGCTTTCCGCCCGAGATGTTCACGGTGCTGTTTGCGATTCCACGCACCGCCGGATGGCTGGCGCAGTGGCAGGAATTGATCACCGATCCGGAACAAAAAATTACGCGGCCACGACAAATTTATGCCGGGCATGGAGAACGGGAGTTCGTGCCAATGGCAAAGAGAACGACGGCGGCGGTGGTCCCGGCGCGTTAGCCTCGAGCTTTCACCTGCCTCTGGAACCTGCCGAACGAAGATGTGTCTACTTCGACCGGCGCAGCCGATACCCGTCAGCGCGGCCTACACGGCTTGCTTGGTCGCCAGCGCGACGTATTCACGCCTCTCGGCGGATGACGTGATCACCTTCATCTCCTGCCAGTCATAGGGAAATTCTCTTCCGCAATCGAGGCAAGCTACATAGGTTCCAGTTAGGGCACCGGCTTGAGGACGACGATTCGTCCCTCGAATAGTTACTGGGAAACTAAAACGCGAATGCCTACAGCCAAAAACCAAGTCAATCAGTTTTGCAACCATGAAACACCTTCCACACCCTGGTCTTTCGTGACGCCTAGGGTTGTTCTAGTACGGCCCCCTGCGTAGCTGGTACCACACTACACTCAATCCTTTAGATTCAAGCAAGGGAAAAATAGTTTCCGACTCTCATGTAACAGGCAGGTTCCAAAACGGACTTTATTTTGCAAGTGACACTTTGGCAATTACTTAGGAGGGATTGCGCAATAAGTTGCATAGAATTTTTACGGGGAGATTCAAGCGGCGCCGACCACTAGTAGGGCATATTTCTAGGCTGGAGCCAGATTTAGAGCCTTCCGGATGGTCCCGTGCTCTTTTTGAATTTTCTCTTGAAGAAGCGTAATGCTGTAAATGAGTTGCTCCGGACGCGGCGGGCAACCGGGCACATAAATATCGACGGGAATCACCTGGTTTACGCTCTGCACCAGCGCATAGTTGTTGAAGACACCGCCGGAGGTGGCGCACGCTCCCATCGAGATGACCCACTTCGGTTCGGGCATCTGTTCCCAGAGCAGGCGAATCACCGGCGCCATCTTGTTCGATACGCGGCCGGCGATGATCATCAGGTCGCTCTGCCGCGGGGATGGCCGAAATACTTCCGCTCCAAAGCGGGCAATGTCGAAACGCGCCGCTCCCATCGACATCATCTCGATCGCGCAGCAAGCCAGACCGAACGTCATCGGCCAGATGGAACCTTTCCGCATCCAGTTCACCGCCGAATCCAGCGTGGTCAGAACGACTCCCTCCGGGGTGGGATTGCCGAAGGTCAGATCCTTCACTACCTTCTTGCCATTTTCAAGATCGACGTAGGGGCCGAAATTCAGGGAGCGAGACATACCGCTATTTTAAACCACAGAAGGCGCTTAAGCCCACAAAGAGGAGCCAAGGGCTATGGAGTCACCACGATCTTGCCGAACATCTGGCTCTTCTCCAAATACTCATGGGCGGCGCGGATTTCGCCAAGAGGAAACACCCGGTCGACCACCGGCTTCAGTCGCCCGGCAAAGACATGTTTCAAAACCTCGTGCAGTTCGTCCATGGTTCCCATGTAGGAGCCCAGAAGCGACAACTGCCGCGCAAACAGATGCCGAAGATCGATGCCAACGTTCGGGCCGGTAGTGGCTCCGCAAGTTACCAGAGTTCCACCGCTCTTGAGAGACTTAATACTTTCCTCCCAGGTCGCCGCACCCACGTGCTCGACCACAATATCGACGCCTTCCTTTTGGGTGATCTTGCGCACCTCTTCGGAAATCTTCTGCTGGTAATGATTGATACCGTAATCGGCGCCCAATTCGCGGCCCTTGGCTAATTTCGATTCGTCGCCTGCGGTAGTGATCACACGGCAGTGAAATAGCCGGGCAATTTGAATGGCCGCAGTGCCGACACCAGAACCTGCCCCCAGAACCAACACCGTCTGTCCCGGACGTATTCCCGCGCGGCCGACCAGCATATGCCAAGCGGTCACAAACACCAGCGGAACACTGGCTGCCTGGTTGAAATCGAGCGAGTCAGGAATCGGAATCACGTTGGCCGCTGGGGCCGCAATCAACTCGCAATCTCCGCCGTCCACGCCGTTGCCGAGCACAGTAGATTCCCGGCACTGGTTTTGAATGCCCGCAACACAGTTCCGGCAATGCCCGCAATAATGCATGGGAGACAACAGCACGCGCTGTCCGGGCTTGAATCCTCCGACGTACTCTCCGGCTTCGACCACTTCGCCCGCCACATCGCTGCCGGGAATGTGCGGCAACTTTACGCCCGGCAGTCCTTTGCGTACCCATACATCGAGATGATTCAGCGAGCAGGCCCGCACCCGCACCAACACTTGATCTTTGCGCGGTTGGGGATCGGGAACGTCTTCATACTGCAAAACTTCAGGCCCACCGAATTGATGAATGCGTACCGCTTTCATGAGAGCGTCCTCCACTTTGATTCTGAGCTTGCTAGCAGCATACTTGGCCCCGCATTGACTTGTCTTATAGGAGGCTCAATAATCAAGCGTAGATGGATATCTACGAGCAAATCGTCGGATTGCGGCGAGAAGGGCGACGAGGGGCAGTGGCCACCATTGTAAATGTGCGCGGCTCAATTCCTTCGTTTCGGACGGCGAAAATGCTGGTTCGCGATGATGGTTCCATCGTGGGCACAATTGGCGGCGGTTGCGTCGAGGCCGATGTGTGGCAGGCCGCCCGCGAGGTCATGGAATCCGAAAGGCCGCGAACCCTCATCTTCGATTTGAACCAGGATCCAAAATACGATACCGGACTTATTTGCGGGGGCACGCTCGAAGTTTTTATCGAGCCCGTCCTGCCTCCGGCGCTGCTTTATATTTTTGGTGCAGGCCATGTGGCCTTGAACCTTTGCAAGGTTGCGGCTGGGGCCGGTTTCGATCCCATCGTCACGGACGATCGGACTTCCTACGCCACCCGGGAGCGTTTTCCTGAGGCTCGCGAAGTCCGTGCGCTCGACTTCGATGAGGCTATGCGAACTCTCGATCCTAACGAAACCTCGTATATCGTGATCGTGAGCCGAGGGCATCGCGACGATATGCGCCTTCTGCGCTGGGCGGTGCAAACTCGCGCCCGGTATGTTGGCATGATCGGTTCCAGGCGCAAGGTGATAGGGATTTTCAAGACGCTGCAGGGAGAGGGCCTGGCCGCCCAGCTTTTCGAGCGCGTTCATGCCCCGATTGGCCTCGACATCGGCGCCGTCACGCCCGAGGAGATTGCGGTTGCCATCACTGCGGAGTTGATCGCTTTTCGCAGGCATGCCGAGGCTGGGCTGCCGCACATGAGTTGGTTCCATTCTCGGGAGTCGCAAGCCGATGCGAATGAGGTTTCGAAGGGGGCAGTCGAAGAAGAGCGGTAAATGATCGCTGACCGCACGTCCAAACCGCCAGCACCCCCCGATCGTGGACGCATTATAAGCGCACGAAAAATCAACAATTAGCGGTTGTTCCCTGCTATCTTCGCTTCATGATCCGCGCTGCCAGCTTTGCCGGCGTAATCCTTGCCGCGGGAGATTCTTCCCGCATGGGTAGGGATAAGGCTTTGCTGCCGTGGCCCCCGGAATTACCCGGACAGGCGTCGTCGAGTGAGACATTTCTCACCGCGGCGATTCGTTCGCTCGGCTCGGCGTGTGAGTTCGTGGTGGTGGTGGTGGGCAAAAATGAACCGATGCTTGCGCCGGTTATTTATGCGCAAGGGGCCTCCCTTGTAGTTAATCCAGATCCGGGGCGCGGCCAGTTCAGTTCACTCCAAGCTGGTTTGCGGGATGTGCTCAACCATGGCCGCGATGCCGCCATGGTCACGTTGGTGGATCGGCCTCCGGTGAGTCCCGTGACCTTGCTGTTTCTCCACCACGCCTTCGAAATCTCCGATCCGAATGTCTGGGCGGTCGTGCCTGAGTTTTCCGGCAAACATGGCCATCCCTATCTTGTGGGCCGCGAAATGATCGAAGCCTTTCTTCGCGCCCCCGCCACAGCGATTGCCCGTGATGTCGAACATGAGCATCAGAGCCACCTCCAGTACGTCCATGTTGAGGATCCGCTGGTCGCGCTGAACATTAATACCCCCGAGGATTATGCGGGCTTGCTGGCGCGCTTATCGTAAGTCGAAGCCGTCTCCTTTCTGGCGGTCTTCTATCTGTTCGTCTTTTATAGGGGCGTTTTTTGGCTGATCATCGATGCCGGCCATTGCGCGCTTTCCCGTAGCCACGTTATCGTCGATAAATGGACGTCGCAGATGCCAGAGTGTTTCTTCCAGCCACCCATGAGTTCCTCGACTCCGTCCTTCGGCTCAAACCGCACGTGGCCGCGTTTGACTGCGACGGAACGCTGTGGTCCGGGGATGCCGGAGAGCGTTTTTTCGATTGGGAACTGAGACAGGGCGACATCATTCCAGAGGCGCAGGTGCGCTCTTTGCGGGAGCGCCACGCCGCCTACCGCCGCGGCGAAGTCGACGAAAGCACGATGTGCGGCGAGATGGTGACGATGCACGAAGGAATTTCGGAGCGGAAGATGATGGAGTGCGCCGTTCGCTTTTTCGATCAATTCTTCGTGGCGCAGATTTTTCCGGAAATGCGCGAATTGGTTCGTCGTCTGCAAGACCACGGTTGCGAGATTTGGGCGGTGTCATCGACCAACGAATGGGCCATTCGCGCCGCCATGAAACCTTTCGGCATACCAGACGGCCGCATCCTCGCGGCCAAAGTAGAACTCAATGGCGACCTGGTCACCAACCGTCTTATTCGCGTGCCCTCCGGTTCAGGCAAACCGCAAGCTTTGCGGGAAGTGGTGAAGAAAGAAATCGATGCCGCTTTCGGCAACTCGCGCTGGGATACGGAAATGCTGGCGATGGCGAAACATGCATTCGCAGTGAATCCGAATCCCGACCTTCAGGCCATTGCCCGCGACCGCGGCTGGCAAATCTATTTTCCTGAGGGCACTCGTTCTCGCGGTTGAAATTCACAGCCCGCCGCCGGCGTTTACAATTAACGGGCAAATGTATTCCGTTCAATTGCTCGACCACTTTCAGAATCCACGCAACGCTGGAGAGGTAGCCGATGCGGACGCGGTGGCGGAAATTGAAAATCCCGCCTGTGGCGACGTGTTGCGATTAACCTTGAAAGTAAATGCCGGGGTGATAGACCAGGTTCGGTTCAAAGCCAAAGGATGCGTGGCGGCGATCGCGTGTGGGTCCGTTTTAACCGAGCTGGTTCTGGGAAAGACCGTAAGTCAGGTACAGCAGTTACGGCGCGAGGATGTAAGCGCTGCCGTTGGTGGCCTGCCCCAAGCCTCAACCCACGCTGCGCAACTGTCGCTGGATGCACTTTCGGCGGCTCTCAGCTCCATGAGGTCGTAACGTAAGCTTCATGTCTCTCGCCTATACTCCGCGCCGCATTGCCTGCCTTCAGCCCAGCGCCACCGTCATCCTTGCGGCCATCGGCGAACTCGACCGCGTGATCGCGTGCACCCGGTATTGCGCGGACATCGTGCCTGAGATCCGATCGCAATCGCGTACTATTCTTGCCGATTCGTGGACGGCCAACGCCCAGCAGATTATTGCCACGCATCCCGATCTCGTCATCGCTTCCGTGCCCTATCAGGAAAAGTCCGTCATCGAAATACTGAAGTCAGGAACTTCCTTTCTCGGCCTCGCCCCCAGGACTCTTGCCGATATTTACCGCGACATCGCCATGATTGCCGGAGCGGTCGGCGCCGGCGACCGTGGCCAAAAGGTAATTGCCGAGATGCAAGCGAAAATCGAACACACCCACACTTGCACGGCGGAATCTACCCGTCCAAGAGTCTTTTGCGAAGAATGGGGGAAGCCGCTCATCGCGTCGCAAGCGTGGGTTGCGGAACTGGTTCAGGCTGCGGGAGGCGAGTTCCTGGGCTTGCCGGGTCAGCAGATTTCACCGGAAGATGTGGCCGGCATGAATCCGGAGGTGTTGGTCGCCGCCTGGTGCGGGGCCGGAGATCGCGTACCGCTCCACAAAATTATCGAGACGCGCAACTGGCAGGGAACGTGCGCGGCGCAGGCTTCCCGGGTCTATTGCATTCGAGATGAGTACCTCAACACGCCCGCGCCCACCCTGCTTCGAGGCCTCGATGCGCTGGCGTTTGCCATTCATCCTGAGCTCTTCGCCAGCACGAAAGGAATCCGCCAAATTACCTGCGTAGCGTCTTCCACAGCCGCGAAGTTGCCACTCTGAGTTAAGATTCTGTTCATGCCCGTCACCAGCAGGATTGAAGAAGTGCGCAACGAAATCATGGCTCTCGCCGAAGCGGCGCGAACCGGCGCTGCTTTAATGCAAGGGGTCTGCAGGGTCTTACACGAGCGCATGCTTAAATACAACTGGGTTGGCTTCTACATGCTGGAGCATGGCGCGGATCCGCCCGCCCTGGTACTGGAAGCTTTCGTGGGGGCTATGACTCCGCACACGCGGATTCCGCTGAACCAGGGGATCTGCGGCGCCGCCGCTTCCAGCGGAAAGACAATTGTCGTGGACGATGTTCGAAAAGATCCCCGTTATCTGGCATGTTCGCTCGAAACCAAGTCCGAGATCGTCGTGCCAATTTTTGTGAAGCGGCAAGTAGCCGGAGAACTCGATATCGACAGCCATTTTGCGGCGGCCTTCGGCATCGAGGATCAAACGCTGGTGCAGTATTGTGCAGAGCTTGTGGGGCAGAAACTGGAGCAGGACCGGTGAACGGCAACAGTCGAGCGCGCATGATAGGACGCGCCTCTTTCAACTCATGAAACGCGTGGTGGCAGCCGTAATCGAAAGAAATGGCAAGCTGCTGGTCTGCCAGCGCACGCGTCACCAGACCATGCCGCTGAAGTGGGAGTTCCCCGGAGGAAAAATTGAAGAAGGCGAGCAGCCTCGCGATGCCCTGCGCCGCGAACTCGAAGAGGAATTAGGAATTCATGCCGAGGTTGGAGACGAGATCGCCCGCCTGCAACATACTTACCCCAACGGAGCCACGGTCGAGCTGCGTTTCTACATCGTTCGTGAATATCACGGCGAAATGGAGAACCGTATTTTTCGCGACTTGCAGTGGTCGGCTCCGAGCGACCTGGGCGCATACGATTTTCTCGAAGCCGATGCCTCGTTGGTGAAAGACTTGACGGCGGGAAGACTTATCTAAGTTCGCCCCGCTCTAAGGTTCGGCCCGCGCTCACCCTTACATTCCTGCTAGCTACTCTTGAGGGTCCAGAACCACGCCACGGTCAATCCAATCATTACCACCGTCGTCACCCAAGCTATGGCGTTGAACAGACGTGTGTTCACATATGTGCCCATCAGCTCTTTCTTATTGATCAATAACAGCATGAAGATCAACACAAACGGGAGGACGATTCCATTCACCACCTGCGACAGAACCGCAATCTTCACCAGCGGCAGGCGCGGGATCAAAAGCACGGCCGCGCCGGCCACGATGAGAAATGTGTACAGCCAGTAAAAGAACGGAGCCTCGCCAAACTTTTTATCGACGCCGGATTCGAAGCCCAGACCTTCGCACACGGTGTAGGCGGTGGAAAGCGGGAGAATCGATGCCGCAAACAGCGAGGCGTTGAACAGGCCGACGGCAAACAGTATATAGGCATACTGGCCGGCCAGGGGCTTCAAGGCCTGCGCCGCGTCGGCCGCATATTGGATGTTACGGTATCCATGGACAAAAAGGGTTGCGGCGCAGGCCACGATGATGAACCACGCCACAACGTCGGTGAAGATGCAACCGGTGATTACATCCCAGCGCGACGCCCGCAACCCGCGCCGGGTTACGCCCTTCTCAACAATCGATGCCTGAAGATAAAACTGCATCCAGGGGGCGATCGTTGTTCCGACTACTCCAATCACCATGAACAAATAGGCTTGCTGACCAAACGCGCGCAGCAGCGGCGGCTTGATGGTTGCGCTGGCCGCCTCTTTCCATGCCGGATGCGCCAGCGCTCCGGCGAAGATGTAGGTGATATAGAAGAACGATGCCGCGAGAAAAACCTTCTCGACGCTCTTATATTGACCCTTGACGACTATCAGCCAGACAATCACCGCGCAAACCGGTACCGTCACATAGCGCGAAAGCCCGAATAATTCCAGGCTGGTGGCGATCCCGATAAACTCGGTCACCACGTTGCCGAAGTTGGTAATCAGGATTCCCAGCATCATCAGAAACGTGATGCGCAGCCCGAACTCTTCCCGGATCAGATCGCTTAATCCCTTGCCGGTTACCGCCCCCATGCGAGCGCTCATCTCCTGCACTACGATCAGCGCAAGCGTGATTGGAATCATGGTCCACAGCAGGAGAAAGCCATATTGCGCGCCGGCCTGGGAATAGGTCAGGATGCCCCCGGCGTCGTTGTCGACGTTCGCGGTGATGATGCCCGGTCCGACTACTGCGAGGAACAGCAGTGTCCGGCCCTTCCAATGCTTTAAAAACTTCATGAGAGCATTTCATCGACAACACGAGAATTACGGCAGCCACGAACTTGCTGGGGGAAAATAGCTTGCGCAGTCCGGTTCAAGGCCGCATCAGAATACATGGGCGGCCCTCGCGGGGGATAGGCGAAAATAGAAATATCAGAAAAAATAAATAGTGAGTAAGGTTCGCGCGGGCGACCTGGCGGCCTGTTGTCTCAGCACATCGAGCGTTACCACGAGCGCCGTGCGGCTCCGGCAGTTTAAGATGGTTCCAGCCCAAATTTACGGATGACTAAAAACTCCGCGCGCTTTACTTATCTTTTAATTGCTCTCATCGTCGTCCTGCTTGATCGCTGGACGAAGCGTTTGGTGGCGCATCGCATTCCGCTCTACTCGCACATCCAAATCATCCCCGGTCTGTTTCGGCTTACCCATACGGAGAACACCGGCGCCGCATTCAGCCTGTTTGCCGATTCGACTGCGCCCTGGAAGACGGGCCTGCTGATTGCGTTTTCAGTGGTCGCGTTGCTGGTAGTTTCGGTATTGCTCTGGAAAAACAACCACGCGCACATCGTCACCGGTATCGGTTTATCGCTGATTATGGGCGGAGCTCTGGGAAACTTGTGGGATCGCGCGACCAGCGGTCGCGTGGTCGACTTTCTGCTGTTCTACGTAAAACGTTATCAGTGGCCGGTTTTTAATTTGGCGGATAGCGCGATTGTGGTGGGCGCGGGATTATTGGTGATCGAGATTCTGTTTCACAAATCGAGTGGGCAAGAGGAAACTCGGCAGAGCTGGTCTCCATGAATTTACGGCGTGCCATAAAGCTGCTTGTAGAGGCTGGCGTTGCGCAGTATGGCTTGAACGTACTCGCGGGTCTCAGTGAAGGGAATCGATTCGACAAATTCCTCCGGATCGCGATATTTTCCCTGGCCCAGCCATTCCTCGACACGGTCCGATCCCGCGTTGTAAGCCGCAAGGGCATATTCGAAGGATCCGAACTTGTCGACCATGCCGCGAAAATAACGTGTGCCTAATTGCAGGTTCACCGCAGGCGTGTACAACTGGCTGGAGTTGTAGCGCCTCAGCTTGACCTGCCGGGCCACCACTTTGCCGGTCTTCGGCAACAACTGCATCAGCCCAACCGCATTGGCGCGGGAAACCGCATTGGGATTGAATTCCGATTCCTGGCGAATCAGAGAAGCCACAAGATATGGATCTAATTCATTGGCCGCGGCGCAGCGCTTCAGATCGCTCCAGTACGCTTTCGGAAACAGAGCCTCCCAGTACGTACGCGGCAAATCCGGAATGTCGAGGGCGAAATAATTGGGAGCCGAGTGTTTCATGAGCTCGATCGCGCGATCGTAGTGGCCGGTCTCCACATACAGCCGCGCGGTTTCAGCCGGGCCCCAGCTTCCGCCGTCCACTGCAGTGGCCGCTTGCAGCTCACGCACGGCAAAGTCGACGAGACCGCCGTTACCCAGGAGTTCGGCTTTCTGCACGTGCAATTCGTCCGAAGGGGGTTCCGTTTCGGCCACCTTGACATCACTTTGAAGGGGCGGAACGCGATCGAGCACTGCATATTCGGTGGCGGCATCGCCGGCTGGAGGAAGGCGCTTCATTCTCTGCCGCGCCAACTCCGCATAATAAAAGTTGCGATAGCGCTCCGAAAGTTTTTGATAGAACGCGCTGGCCATCGCCGGCTGGTTGTCTTCCTCAGCCAGACGAGCGCGCCAATAGAGGGCGGCGGGAGTTTCCGCGCCCGAAGGATACAGGGTGATCTGTTCTTCAAATGCTTTCTTGGCGTCCTCGTTGCGGCCCTGCCGCAGGGTCAGCCAGGCAGCCTTCCAGTGCACGTACGACGCGCGCGCACCTGTGGGGAAGCGCTGCTGCGCCTCCCGAAATGCATCCAGCGCCTGATCGTATTCGTGGTGTACGAGGTGCAGATTGGCAGCCGATATCAGCGCCTGCTCCAGCCAGGGACTTGTGGGAGCTGACTGCCGTAGTTCATCGACAGAGCGGAAAAAGGCTTCATTGTCGTTGGCGGTCCAGTCCACCTGACCGATCAAATACAAACGCTGCGCGTTGGCCTCGCCACTTATGGTGCCGAGCTCGGCCAGAACCTGCTTGGCATCACGGTTCTTGCTGCCGCGATGCAACGCATCCGCCAACGCGAGTTGCATCGAGCCCCGGTCGTCCGGGCTGACCTCATTTGCCAGGCTGCGATATTCATCCGCCGCATCTGCATAGCGCCGGCGGTTCATCAGCCCTTCGGCGCGGGTTTTGCGCTGCGCCACGGTAGGCTGTGGCACTAAGGGTAATTTTTTCAGCTCGGCATCGGCAGCATCGGCTTCCGCGCTGGCCGGCATGGTGTAATAGATATTTGCCAGCGTCTCCGCGGCCTTGGCGGTTTTTCCCGATGCAGCGTAGGCCCGGCCCAGGGCAAATTCAAGGTCTGAACGCACTGGAAGCCGAATGGGCTCTAACAGGTTCACGGCTTCTGAGGGTTGTCCTTCCAGCATCAAAGCGTCGGCATAGCTGACTGCGGCATCCCGCACCAATAATGAATCCGAATGTAACTTGGCAAAATTGGTCAGGGTTGCGAGGGCTTGGGCTGTGCGCCCGGTCTGCGAATATGCGGTGCCAAGATAATAATCGACATAATCGCCCAAGTCCCCGGCGTGAACCTTGGCGCGATTTAAAGGATCGATTGCCTTAGCGAAATCCCGATCCAGGATGTGAGCATACCCCAGCACCAGCCATGCCAGCGCCCCGGCATCTTCCTTGGCATGATTTCGCGCATATGCTTGCACCCCCGCGTACGCCGGCAGGGAACGATCCTGAAGAAGTTGTTGGGCCATGGGACGCAAACTGGCCGAAGCCACAAACGCCTGCCGCATTCGCTGTACCCGCGGAGAGATCGCTCGCCGCTTACGCGCATTGACGTAGTGGCGCCGTCCGGAGTTGCCCACCGGCTTTTTGACGGAAGTCGTCTTTTTTGCTGGGACCTTGGTTGTTTGGTTGGTATTGCCCGTCCCCTGAGAACTTTCTGCAGGCGGCTTTGAAGGAGAAGGTTCTGCTTGATTTTGAACAGGGTTGAACGCAAACCGGGATACGGCGCCCGCAGGAAGAAGCGTGAAGCCCAAGAATAAACCCAGAGCTGCGCTGGCCCGCTTCCACGCCCACCACTTCGAACCTGATCTCACTGCTTTTGTTTTCCGCAAAGAAACTCTACTACTAGAACCCCGCTAACCTAGCGGTGAAAATTCGAACCCATAATCGAAATGTCATCTTCGGCAAGGCTGCGCAGCAACTCGTGGTGAAAATAATCTCCGCTGGCAGCGGCCGTGCTGCCGTATCGCTTCTGAAATGTGCCGCGGCTTTTGTCGATGTCTTCCTTCAGGCGGTCATAAAGATCTTTGTTGCGCCGGCCCTCGGCCACCTTCGCCTGGTTGTAAAGTTTGATTTCGTCGACCAGCAGGCGGGCGAACCGTTGCGCCTTGCGATGAGTGTCGGCATCTTCGGCTGACATGCCCGCTAAAGGATCGGCGGCCGCGGCCGGGGCCGCAGCAGCGCTGGCGTGCGCCGCGGCAACTTCCACCACCTCCGCCGCGGGTTCGGGCTGGGGCGCGGCACTGGCAGGCACATGCTTGGGAGCGTGCGCCGCGAAGGGATCAGAAAACGTAGAAACCGTTTGCACCGGCGGAGGCGCGCTCTCAACCCGGCTCGCCATTGCAATATCTTCCCTGGCGGCAACTTGCTTCCGGAGCGAGGTCACCTCGAGCCAGGCGCTGGTGGCCATCACCAGCAATTCCAGCGCAGCCGGGTCGAACTTTCCTCCGTCGCCTCCATCGCCGTAGACCAGCGCAGCCACCTTGTCTTTGAGGAGAAGCGGCAGCACCAGCACCTGTTCGTTGGCCGGACTGCCGAACTGCTCCACAAAGGGCCTGCCCATTTCTGCGATGTTGCCTGGAGTGGCGATTCGGTTTTGATAAGTGTGGGACACTGGCCCGGCATTCAGATCGAGCGAAAAATCTTTGACCGCTTCCTCTTCGCCAAAACCCCGCGATTGCCAGCCGGACGCGGCTCCCGCTTTCACCACAAAAAGCGCCACGCGCGCGCAATATTCACTGGCTGAATCCAACAGCGCTCTGAGAATTTCTTTTTGAGTTGAACCCGAATGGATATTGAAGACTGCCTGCACCAGCTTCGCCGAGTCTCCCGATGCTGCAGTGACAG
Source organism: uncultured Acidobacteriota bacterium (assembly GCA_963756015.1). GTDB lineage: Bacteria > Acidobacteriota > Terriglobia > Terriglobales > Acidobacteriaceae > Sulfotelmatobacter. The sequence continues at coordinate 1,300,670 of CAVWMB010000006.1, read as the reverse complement.
TTGCACTCGCTGGGCTCGGCAAAGCTTCGAGAACCTGCTGCACAATTTGCGTTTGCAGTTGTGGAATCTGCGCCTGAAAAGACGCGACGACGGCGTGTTCGACGATCTGTCGAATCTCGCTTTGCCGCTCCGCGATTTGTTTCTCGTCCCGTTTTGACATGCGTAACGAACCGTACTTGCTCAAGTTCCGCAGGATCCGCGCATTATCCGCGGACGGAAGGTCTAAATGCTGATTATACGGCACTTGTGAGGCCACCCCAGAGTACGGGAGGACGTGTTCGACCGCGTACCCGCTGCACCCATGACTCTATCGCAAATCGCGTGGCACTCGAAAGGTGAAAGCAGTTGGGCAAACACTCGGGTTACCAAGTAGAATAACAGTTTACTTTTGGAACCAGGATTTTCGTTACCAGCAAAATACTGCATCGCCGAGAGAATGGGAGCCATCCAAAACAAACTAGAGGGGCCTGTCAGTGATGAACTGACCCTGGTGCAGGCGGCCAAGCGGGGCGACGACTCAGCTTTCGAAGAGTTGGTCCGCCGTTATGACCGGAACGTTTTCAGGATTGCGCAACACATCACGCAAAACCGTGAGGATGCGGAAGATGTGGTGCAGGAAGCCTTCCTGAAGGCCTACAGCAACCTGGCGAAGTTTCAGGAGCAGTCGAAGTTTTACACCTGGCTGGTGCGCATCGCCGTCAACGAAGCGTTGATGAAGTTGCGCCGCAAGAAGCCGGAACGAACGGTCTCACTCGACGAAGACATCAAGACGGAAGATGATTCTCTTCCCCGTGAGATCGCAGACTGGAGCCCGAACCCCGAGCAGCAGTACACGCAAGCGGAGTTGCGGGAGATTTTAAGCAAGACGATCCAGGGCCTGCCCCCAGGCTTCCGGACCGTGTTTGTACTGAGAGACGTAGAAGGACTTTCGACCGAGGAGACCGCGGCAGCGCTGGAGTTAAGCGTGCCTGCGGTCAAATCGCGGCTGCTGCGAGCGCGCTTGCAGCTTCGCGAGCGTCTCGGGAGGTTCTTCCAGAAACGCGAGAGTGGAGATGGCGACCAGTGAAATGCTCTGAGTTTTTGCACGAGCTCACCAATTATTTGGACGGAGTACTCGACGAACCTACTAAGGTCGAACTGGAGAATCATCTATCCTGGTGCCACAACTGCTATGTGGTTTGTGACACTACCAAGAAGACGATCGAGATCTACCGCGACTCTCAGCTCTATGAGCTGCCCGAAGACCTTCGTACTCGCCTGCGATCCGCCATCATGACCAAGTGCCAGCAGCACCGGAAGCGGGGTCCGGAAAGTGTATAGACTGTGCCTCCTGTAAATAGTTAGCGACCCTGCGCCTTCCGCACTCCATCGCATATAATGGTTGTCGCGCCCTGGGGTGTTGCATGCCGCGATTTCGTAGACCTACCCTTCTGGTTTTACCTCTGTTGTTTGTTCCCTGCGCGTTCGCTCCCTGTGCGGCTCAGGGCCAGGCCAGCGCAACCGCGGCCACCCAAAATCCCCCAGCGGCTTCTTCATCCGACTCTCATCCGCTGAGTGAGCAGAAACCGTCGGAGCCGATTTCTTCCCACGCGGGACCCATTTCCAAACAGACTCGCTTTCAAATCATCCGCGATTTTGAAACCCAGCTGGTTTATTCGCGGACAGCTTTTCCCATTGGCACCAAAGGCCTTCAGTTGAGAGAGGGAGTGATCACGCCGAACGGCGAACAGTTGCAGCAGGCACTCACACTCTGGGGACCCGCGATCAAGCCCGGCGATCCCGTCCACATATCGTGGGTGCAAATTAAAAATGACCACATCCACTTCGAAATCAACGGCGGCCCTGTCCGCCGCAAAAAGTGGTATCAGCGGGTTGAGGTGGCAGGCTCGAACGGACCGATCACGACCGGGCCGGATAATCCCCAAACCAACGCCCATGGATCCTACGTCGACCTTTACTTCGCCAAGTATGTTCCGGAGATGACCGCGCAACAGTTGCGGCAGTTGCTCTATCCGGTGCTGGACTTCAATGCGCGGAACAAAGAGCAGGCTTATCTCGACACGGTTCCACCCAAGGTCAAAGCCGCGATTCAGGCGCATCACGTACTCGTCGGTATGAATCAGGAAATGGTGTTGCACGCCAAAGGCAAAGCACCAAAGAAAGTCCGGGAACGGGATGGGGATACTGAATACGAAGAATGGATTTATGGCGAGCCTCCGGCGGATGTCGATTTCGTGCGCTTTGTGGGCGATGAAGTTGTGCGCGTCGAAACCATGAAGGTCGATGGAGAAAAGATTGTCCGGACGGAAAAAGAAGTGCTCTTGCCGCAACCGGATCGAGAGGCGAAGCAACAACAAGAGCAGGAACGCCCGACGAATGCGCCCAGCCTGCGGCGTCCTGGCGAAGACTCAGACAGTGTGCCCAAGCCTGCAAGCGGGGGGTCTCCCGTCCCACCCCCGCCGCCTCCGGATGTGCCTCAGGCACCGAACGGAGTGCTTCAAAGCGTGGCAATGAGCCGTTCACTGCGGTCCGATTAAAACTCGAACCGAATCGGTTGGTTGGCATTTTCGTTCGGCCAACGTCGAACGGGCCACCCTGCAGCGAAAACGCTGTGGGACCCCGTAGAATTGGTGTTTTGGAACAGAGGCGAAGAAGTGCGTCGATATCACCACATTGGAATTCCTACCACCCAACCAAGGACGGGAGAGCGCCACATCGAGCATCTAAGGATCTATATTGTCGGACACGAAAACAGCGAGTATGGGGTGGAATGGATGCGGTTCGAAGCGGACGCGCGTATTCCCGAGTTGGTCAGGCAAGTGCCACATGTTGCTTTTGAGGTGAGTGACCTTGCGTCCGAACTGGTAGGTCGAGAAATTTTGATTTCGCCGAACAGCCCATCCGATGGGGTGCGCGTCGCGTTCATCGTCGAAAACGGCGCACCCATTGAGTTGATGGAGTTCACTGACCCCAACCATCCGGATCGGCGTTAAGACACGACTGGACTTTCCAAATCATTCCCGCTGATACCGCGGCGTATGCTAAGGGCGTTCAATCGCTTACGGCAATCTCACGCACGCCCCCGGACAGCAGTGTCGGCCGGTAATTAGGCAATCACGATTGCGCGGCGCGCGGCGTGTTCCCCTGTTAACTGGATGAGGAGCGACTGAAGCTATCTTGTCGTGGCCACCGCCTGGATGTCGGCGAATGAAAAATCTAACGCCACATTCGCGAACTCACTGCCGTCGACTTCTACATAAGGGTAAACAAAATAGTTTAGCGGCTTACCCTCCTGCGGAGGACTCAAGCGCAGGTCGCGCCCCATACTGAATTGCATGCGGTTCACGTCATGCGACCCGAAAAAATAGTCGCGCTTTTCCGGGTGCTTCCATGCTTCGGAGATGTCTACCGGAATCCAACCGTTGCCGTCGAGATAGAAATCGGACCAGCAGTGGTACCCGGCGATCTCGGCTGCATGCTTGTCCGGAGGCAGTGGAAATCCGATTTCGAAGCGTGCCGGAATGCCTTGCGAGCGGGCCATCGCAATAAACAGAGAATGAAAATCGGTGCAATTGCCTTTCTTCGCGTCACAAGCGTAGAGCACGTCTCCATGCCCCCAGCCGGTTCCGGTTTTGTCGTAACGCATGGTGGTAAAGACGTAATCGTAGATGGAGCGGGCCTTTTCGAGGTTGTTGGTCTTGCCCTGAGTAACCTTCACGGCGAGGTCAGCCGGCAAGCCGGTTACCGGAACCAGCGCATCGGGTTGCAGATCTTCTCTCCTCTCCGCTGAAGAAAGCGAGACGGCGGACAAATGGGGCGCGGTTGGTCCGAGCGCCACGCGTTGGTGGCGCACAACTTGGTATTCCACATCGAAGTGCAATTCAGGCTGGGGCGTGCTGGACTCAGCATAGTAAAGCTGGTTGTCGAATTTGGTTTCTCGTGTCATCTTCAGCGGCAAATCGCCGTGAGCCGAGATGATTTTCACTTCCTGATATGCGTCGGAGTGCGCCGCCGGAAACCAGATTCGAATTGTTTTCCCGGTGGGAACATTCCTCACCGTGAAAGCATAATGAAACGTGAAGGCACGGGAATCCTGAGCGGAGCCGGCAACGGCCATGGCGAGAAAGAGCGACGACAATACGAAAACCTTGCGCAACATAAGCGGCTTCCTTTCGCGTTCTCACCAGAGAACGTAGAACCGAGTGCTTATAACCGCGTGCTGAAAACTGGTTGGAAAGACTCACACGCATCTTAGAGGGGAACCCGGTTAACTAGATCAGCCCTTGCAGGTGCGCATAGGGGTGAAGATGCCAAAATGAAATTCGCGATGCGTTATTTTAGCAGGGCGGATTCTCGACGCGACGGTTCCCGGCAACTACTACAACAACTAAAAGATCGGCAGTACGCTAGAATGCGAGCGTGGCTATAGCCGTTCAATGTCGCGATTTGCGCAAGACCTACGATGGCAAGGTCGAGGCCGTGCGCGGGCTCAACCTCGAAATTCAAACCGGAGAATGCTTCGGTCTGCTGGGACCGAACGGAGCCGGCAAAACGACCACCATTGAGATCCTCGAAGGCTTGCTGGAAGCGACTTCCGGAGAGGTGTCGATTCTCGGCCATTCGTGGCGCGAGAATGCGCGCGAAATGCGCGAGTGGCTGGGCATTTCTCTGCAGGAGACGCGGCTCTCGGAGAAGCTTAGCGTGCGCGAAACGGTTGAGCTTTTTGCCAGCTTCTATCGTGAGCCTCGTTCCACCGGGGAAGTTCTCGAGCAGTTGCAGCTCACCGAGAAGGCCGATGCCTGGGTGGGGAAGCTTTCCGGCGGCCAGCGGCAGCGGCTGGCGGTGGCGACGGCGCTGGTATGCAATCCTAAGATTCTTTTTCTCGATGAGCCGACAACCGGCCTCGATCCCCAGAGCCGGCGGCAGTTATGGGATATCGTCCGCGAGTTTCAGCGCGAGGGCGGTACCGTGCTGCTGACCACACACTACATGGACGAAGCTGAACGCCTTTGCGACCGGCTGGCGATCGTGGATCACGGCCAGATCATCGCCGAGGGTTCGCCGGCCGAATTGATTGAGCGTTTGGGCGGCCATCATGTGGTGGAGTTTGCCGTAGGCGGCAAAGCCAATGGCAATTCGGACCCAGCGGCGCTTGCCGCTTGGCGCGCCCTGCCCAGCGTCGAGTCGGTGCGCGAGGATGACGGCATGGTTGCGCTCAGTGTCAAGGAGCCTCACCTGACAATTCCAGCGTTGCTGGAAGCCATCGGCAAGCAAGGAAGTGAGTTGCAACACCTTACTACCCGGCAAGCCAGCCTGGAGGATGTGTTCGTCCGGCTTACCGGCCGGCATTTGCGCGAAGAGTAAGTCAAGAAGTTAAGACAAGAGTGAAAAACTTAATCGACCTATGAGTTGCAGAGTATGAGCGTCTGACAGAGTGACGGATGATCAAATATGAGCGTCGCAGAGCAAACCCGCGTCGTAGAAATCGTAGCTCCGGGAGACGTCCGCCCCGGCGCAACGGCCGGTGGGCCGGTTATCTTCATCTTCTGATGGCTCGCATGCTGGAGTTGAAACGGGAGCCAGAGGTCGTGTTCTGGGTATTCGTGTTTCCACTGTTACTGGCTGCCGGGCTGGGAATCGCCTTTCGCAACAAGCCCGCCGACGCCTCCTCGGTCGCAATTGTCGCTGGACCGGGCGCTCACGAAGCACAATCGTTGCTGCAGCGTTCTCCCGAGCATGCAGCGTTCAAAGTCGAGGTACAGGATGACGCAGGCGCACGCAAGGGGTTTCGCCTGGGAAAATACGATCTGGTGATCGAACCGGATGGCGCTGGAGGGCTGCGCTACCGCTATGATCCGGCGCGGCCCGAGAGTGTGCTTGCCCGATCGGAAGCGAACGACGCGCTGCAAGCGGCGGCAGGTCGCAAAGATGTTGTTGCCACCAGCGTGGTCACCTCTTCGGAGCCAGGCTCCCGCTATATTGATTTTCTGATTCCAGGATTACTGGGCATGAATCTGATGAACTCCGGCATGTGGGGCATTGGCTTCGCTCTGGTGGACATGCGGCAACGCAAACTGCTCAAGCGCTTCGTGGGGACGCCCATGCGCCGGGGAGATTTCCTGCTGGCTCTTATGTCGAGCCGGCTGGTGTTGATGGTCATTGAGATCGCACTGTTGCTCATCCTCGGCGTGTTCGTCTTCCACATGAAAATCCTGGGATCAATATTTACCATTCTCCTGCTGGGTTCGGTGGGAGCCCTGTGTTTTGGCGGAGTAGGATTGCTGACCGCAAGCCGGGCGCAGAAAATCGAAAGCGTAAGTGGGCTTATGAACCTGGTCATGATGCCCATGTGGATTTTTTCTGGAGTGTTCTTTTCTTACGAGCGTTTTCCCGCTATGATCCAGCCCCTCATCAAGGCTTTGCCTCTGACTGCCCTGAACGATGCCCTAAGAGCAAGCATTCTGGAAGGTACACCTCTGCTCCATCAGTGGCCACGTTTATTGGTGATGTCGCTTTGGGGTGGAATTTCTTTTCTGCTGGCGCTGAAGTGGTTTCGCTGGACTTAGTCGCGGCCTGATTCTGACTTTTCGGTCGGTCTTTAGGAACGAGCTTTCGATGGTAGCTTCCGAGCGGGGCCTCGCCCGTAGGTTTCGAAGAGGTTACGAACGAGGCCGGCTGCGGTGTTTGCGAAGACTACTTTACCTTAAAACACTGCTCTACTCTAAGACTCATTTCGCTAGCTTGGCGGCTGCCTTTCGGACCTTTGCCCAGCGTAGCCTTTGCGCCTCGGCAATCCGTCGGCGGGCTTCTTTGCTCAAGGTACGACCTGTCCCCTTGAGCTTCTTCCCGCCGCTCCGACCGAGTGCATCAAGCGCTTTCCCCACCTGTCCCATCTCTTTTTCAAGACGGGAGTACTCTTTGCGCAGGGAAGCGACCACTTTATTCATCATGAGTAATACCCCCTCGCAGGTAAGGCTATCACGAGAAAGCTAGATCACCTTTATCGCAACCAACATAAATTTAAATTGGCGCCTGCAATGGGAGGATTAAAATTCCATAACTGGAGCCTGCATGTTATCCCGCTCCTATGGTAGATAAGAATCGTGGAGCCTGCCGCGCCTTAGTAGTTTGCTCGAAGGCGAATGCCAGCCGGATGAGCGCAGGCTCGCTCCACGCGCGTCCGAAAAAAGAGATCCCAACCGGCAAACCTGAGATAAAGCCTGCGGTCACATTGATATTCGGATAGCCTGCTACCGCCGCCGCATTCGAACTTCCGCCCGCTACATGGTCGCCGTTAAGCAGGTCGGTGAGCCATGCCGGGCCGCCGGTAGGCGCTACGATGGCGTCGAGCTGATATTTGCCCATAGTTGCGTCCATGCCTTCGATACGGGCAAGCCGGTGGTTCTTTTCGAGTGCGTCAATATATGCTTTTTCGCTGAGCGGGCCTTTCGCCTCCGCTTTCAAAAATAAATCCTGACCGAAGTAAGGCATTTCTTCTTTCCGATTACGGTCGTTGAATTCAATAACGTCCTTTAAGGTGTGAACTGGAGCTCCAGGGCCGAGCTGCGCAAGATAATTGTTCAGATCTGCTTTGAGTTCATACATGAAGACCAGTAGCTCACTGTCATCGAACTTCCCCAGAGTCTCAATCTCAGCCGGATCGACAATTACAGCGCCTTGTTTTTTCATTGCGTCGAGGGCAGATTCCATAACTGCGTCGACGCCGTCGCTAAAACCGAAATATTTTCTAGCCACGCCGATGCGTGCGCCCTTCAGGCCATTGGCATCGCAAAACTGAGCGTAGTCGGTGTAAGATTTGCCTGTGCTTGCGGCAGTTGCCGAATCGTCCGAGTCCACGCCCGTCAGCGCACCCAGCAGAGTGGCGGCGTCACGCACTGTGCGGCACATCGGCCCCGCGCTGTCCTGCGAATGCGAGATGGGAATAATCCCGCTGCGGCTCACCAGGCCAACGGTCGGTTTGATGCCGGCAAGCCCATTCGACGAAGACGGGCAAACAATGGAGCCGTCAGTTTCTGTTCCGATTCCAACCGCGCACAAATTAGCGGAAATGCCCGACCCGGTGCCCGAACTTGATCCGCAGGGGTTACGGTCCAGTACGTAAGGGTTTCTGGTAAGGCCGCCGCGCCCGCTCCATCCGCTGGTGGAATGACTGGAGCGAATGTTTGCCCACTCGCTGAGATTGGTCTTGCCCAGGATCACGGCGCCGGCGCTGCGCAGTTTTTGCGCCACGTACGAGTCCCGCGGCGGCTTCGATCCCACCAGTGCCAGCGAACCTGCAGTAGTCATCATCTTGTCTGCGGTCGCGATGTTGTCCTTAATCAGCACAGGAATTCCGTGCATGGGGCTGCGCAAGCCTTTGCTTTTGCGTTCCTGGTCGAGAGCCTCGGCGATCGACAACGCATCCGGATTCAATTCAATGATGCTGTTGATCGACGGCCCCTGCTTGTCGATCTCCGCGATGCGCTGCGAGTATCTTTCTACTAATGAGCCGGCCGTGAACTTGCCCGACTTCATTCCATCCTGCAAGTCGGCGATGGTGAGCTCTTCCAGTTCGAAGGGCTTGATCTCGGCAGCCGGGGCGGCGGAGCAGATCTCACGCGCGGCACCCATCGCGGGATAGAGCGGAGCGATAGTTATAGCCGTGCCGCCAACCAGAGCGCTCCGAAGAAACGACCGCCGGCCAATGGCAAGGTGTGACTTTTTTTCAGGCATGATTCAGCATTCCTTTGCGAAATTCAAACATTGATCAGTTGAACCGAACATAGTAATGCATGTGGTTAGGACTCTGCTGAAAGGCTGGAAGGGTGAAGCTACGACGGTTTGGTTTGAGATTCGCTCAACCGCCCTGCGACTTTTGCCGATGGCTTTTTCGCGGTTGCAAACAAGGGTTGTGCATCGTCGTAGGGATTGTAGGTGTCTTCCGGATACCATGCGCCGGCGAAAAGATCGCCCTGCCGGGCTACGGTGCAACGCTGCACGTGAACGCTGTCAATGAAGCTGTGCTTGATGTGCGGAGCTCCCCAGTCGCCGCCCCAAATCAACCCGGAGCTTTGCGCCAGCTGTCCGAGAAAAGAGAAGTCGCCCTTCCACGAAGGCTCGCCACCGACCATGCGCACGATGTCACAGGCCAGGCCGTAATGATGCACGCCCACTGTTCTTAGCTTTGTGGCTCCGTTGTTGAAGAGTTCCTGCTGGCGTTGCTGGCTACGATAGGTTTCATAAATCATCACCGCAATCCCCATCTGGCGGGCTGAGGTTACAAGCCTCTCCACGAGTTGCCGAGTCATCGGTTCGAGCAGGGAAGCGTCGCTAACCCGGACAAGGGAGTTGGACCGCGAGTCCTTTAAGATTACGTCGGAATAGAAGGTGTCCATAGTACCGGCTCGGCAGCGAGCAGTAAACTATCGCGCGTGAGATCCCTGTCAGGGCACAACGAGCAGCCCATGATTGGCAGGCCTGCCCTAGTGTCAGAAGATTAAACCTTAATCTTGAGAGTTGGAGGTTGCAGCCAAGACTAATCTTGAGGAAATCCTCACATTTGTTTCAAAATGGGACGATGGCTTGGTTGGCCCCATCCGGCGGTCGGTTCGGCCCACTTTTTGGCCCGTTTTGACGGCAATTCTGGCCTTCTGAAAATTCTGGACGGATTTCCGAATTCTCGTGTACAATTAAGACCAGCTAAGTTTGACTCAAGCAATTGAAGGTCGGTATCGCCAACCAGCGTCACCCCCTCACTAGCAACGAATCTTCTCAGCACAATCCAAAGAAACAAGAATAGGACTATCAATGGCAGAACAAGGAACAGTGAAGTGGTTTAACGACGCCAAGGGCTATGGCTTTATCAGCCGACAGAATGGCGAGGACGTTTTCGTGCATTTCTCAGCGATTCAGGCTGGCGGCTTCCGCAGCCTGCAAGAGGGCCAGACCGTGCAGTTTGACGTGACCAAGGGCCCCAAGGGCTGGCAAGCAGAAAACGTTCAGGCTGTCTAGGCGACCGCTTTCTGAAGTGAAAACAGATGCCCGCGATCTCGCGATCGCGGGCGTTTTTGTTTTCCGCAACGGCGTAACTCAGGCGCTTTGCCGCGCTTGTTGCACCATCTCCACCAGAACCTCTCTCGCTTCCATGGGGGTTCTCACTTCCCACAGGAAAGCAATGCGCGCTCCTTTCGCTCCTTCCGCGGTTTTAAGGCGCAAGTGGAAGCCGAGGCGATCCACTGCGGTCATGGCCGCTTCTTTCGACTGAATTCCGGCGAAGGTGCGGGCCAGCAATACCAGCGCATCTTTATGGTCACGGTTCATGTGCTCGATGATCCCCGAGGCTGAGTCAGCAAGTGGATCGGGTTGTGCTTGATCGTAGTCCGCGGCCTTCGTCCAACCCATCACGCCAAATCCTCCCACGAAATAGACGTCGATCACGTCCATGCGATAAAACGAGAAATCTTCGAAGTCCACCCAATACTTGCTGTTGGAGTAACGCTCCAGATAAAGTTGGCGCGCCTCGGCGACGTCAGTTCCGGGAATTTTCAAGACATTTCCCACCAGCGTCACCCGCGATGCGCCCAGCGGATCGCCGCTGGCATCAGGCTGCGTTACCAGCAAGCTGGCTCGTGGATCAATTTGCAGATTCTGCGTGTGCATGGCCATGGTGCTGATGAGAAAAATAGGACGCCCGCGCGCGTCGAGCCCATAAGGCATGACCGATCCGAAGGGGAATCCCGGTTGCTTGCGGGAGAGCGTCGAAAGGCTGCCAATGCGGCCCACATGGACCAAAGTGCGCGACCGCTCGGAAAACGAGGGCTCCAGTACTATGGGTTCATCGGATGCGACTCTGGTACCCGCGTGCTTTCCCGGAGGTGACAGCGAGGAGGACATTTCTTGTGCGCTTTAACCGGTCTAGCAGGGCGCCAATTTCTAGCTTTACGAATGTGTGCAATCGGCAAATGAGTATAGGATAGCCCTTGCTTTCTGAAACGAAAACGTCCGGTTGACGTCTCTTGTGGGAGAAAGAGGTGGGAAGTGCGCACGCTGATGCAGGACATTAAATATGCGCTCCGGATGCTGGCAAAATCGCCAGGCTTCACCGCCATTGCGGTGCTTACCCTGGCTCTCGGCATCGGCGCAAATACAGCCCTGTTTTCCGTGGTGAATGGCGTGCTTCTCAACCCGCTCCCCTACCCGCACTCCGGGAAACTAGTCGCCATCTATGGCAAGAGCTCAGGATTCGACAAAGCTTCGATTGCTTTTCTGAATTTTCTTGACTGGCAGAGGGACACGCACTCCTTCGCATCCATGGCCATGTACCGGAACGAAGATTACAACTTTACCGGCTCGGGCGAACCGGAGCGAGTGAGCGGGTACATGATTTCCGCTGATTTCTTTTCGACCCTGGGTGTAAAGCCAAACCTTGGCCGCTCGTTTCTGCCAGCAGATGACCAGGTGGGGGCGGCGCCAGTTGCGATTCTGAGCGAGGGGTTCTGCCAACGCAGATTTGGGTCTTCGCCGGAGATTATTGGGCAGTCGATCGTTCTGAATGGCGCCGCCTATACGATCGTCGGTGTCATCCCCAGTAGCTTCAGTTTCTATGGCCAAACCCGGGATGTCTACACGCCCATCGGCCAATGGAATGATCCGGCCTTTCTTGACCGCCGCATCGTGATGAGTTCGAAGGTAGTTGGACGCTTGCTGCCGGGCGTAACACTTTCACAGGCGATCGCTGACATGCAAGGCATCGCACAAAATCTCGCCGTAGCCTACCCCGAGGCGGACAAAGGTGTAGGCGTCACGCTGGTGTCCATGAAAGAAGACATAGTTGGTAACGTGCAGCCATTTCTCCTGGTTCTATTGGGCGCGGTCGGCTTTCTGCTTCTAATTGCATGCGCCAACGTCGCAAATCTTTTACTGGCGCGGTCAATGGGAAGAGCGCGGGAATTTGCCATTCGATCGGCTCTGGGCGCCAGCCAAAAGCGCGTTATCCGACAGCTTCTCACCGAAAGCGTTTTGCTCGCTGGGGTCGGCGGAGCGCTGGGACTTCTGATCGCCTATTGGGCCACCAAAGGGGTACTCAGCGCGCTACCCGGCACCTTGCCGCGGGCCAATGAAATCTCCCTCGACGGGCACGTTTTGCTTTTTACGATGGCGTTGTCTTTTTTGGCGGGAACTGCTTTCGGTCTTGCTCCGGCGCTGAAAACCTCAAGAGTGAACTTGCAGGAGATACTCAAAGAAAGCGGCCGCGGCTTGAGCGGCGTCCGTCACCGGCTGCAAGGCGTGTTCGTGGCCAGCGAAATCGCCATCGCCTTAATCCTGCTGGTAGGCGCCGGATTGATGGTTCGCAGCCTCGTGGCGCTTTGGCAAGTCGATCCCGGCTTCAATCCCAGCCATGCCATTACCTTCAATTTGTCGTTGCCTGCTTCCCCCACCACCAGCTCCGCAGAAACCCGCGCCCGTCTGCGCAGCTTCGACACGCAAATGCAGGCCATCCCCGGCGTGCAAGCGGTTTCCGTCACACTCGGTTCGCGCCCCATGATTCACAATTCCTCCGAGGCATTTTGGATTCAGGGGCAAGCCAAGCCCGCCAATATTAATGAAATGCCGCAGGCGATGTTTTACCTCGTCGAAAGCGGCTTCCAGCAGGCCATGGGAGTTACGCTCGAGCGCGGCCGCTTCGTGGCGCCGCAGGATGACGAGCGTGCACCAGTGGTCATCGACATTGACGACGTTTTCGCGCGTACATATTTTCCCGACGAAGATCCCATCGGAAAGCACATCAATCTCGCGCTGTTTGGGGTGCAAGCCGAGATCGTTGGCGTGGTTGGCCACATAAAACAGTGGGGCCTCGACGCCGACAAAAAATCGGCCCTCGAGGCTCAGTTTTACTATCCCTTTATGCAGCTCCCCGAAAAGCTGATGCCGCTGGCCGCCACCGGCGCGGCCGTTGTATTGCGCACAAGAGGCGATCCGACCGCGATGGTTGACGACATTCGCCGAGTGGTCGCGCAGATCGACCCCCGGGAGGTGATTTATGGCGTGGAAACCATGAATCAAGTTGTTTCCGATTCGTTTGCCGCCCGGAGATTCTCGATGGTTTTGCTGGGAATCTTCGCCGCCCTGGCGCTGGTACTTTCGTGTGTTGGGATTTATGGGGTGATTTCCTATCTTGTGGGCCAGCGCACCCATGAGATTGGGGTTCGCATGGCTCTTGGCGCCGAACGCTCCGACGTGTTGCGGCTGATTCTCGGCGAGGGTGCTCGGATGGCTCTCGTCGGAGTGGTCATCGGCATCGTCGCGGCGCTGGGGCTCACGCGCTTGATGGCGCGCATGCTGTTTGGGGTAAGCGCCTTTGATCCCCTCACCTTCGCCTCGGTGGCAATCTTGCTCGTTGCAGTGGCGATAGCGGCGTGCTACATCCCCGCGCGACGCGCCATGCGGGTTGATCCCATGGTTGCGCTACGGTACGAGTGACGAGGGAACGACTCCTCGCTGATCGGAAACTATCTCCGAGCCCAGTTAGGCCATGTCGCCGGTCCGCCAGCGTGGCCGAGCTTGATGTATCTTTGCTTCTTTTTACCGACGAGTGTATTCTTTTTTTCAATTCAGAGTTCTCGTCGAATAAGCGGGCTAGCTCGTTCCTATGATTAGGACGAGAGCATTTTCCTGAGTGTGCTCCTTGTGGGGGAATGCGTCGGCAAAAAGCCGAGAGATTCCGCAACGCGCGAGGACGCTGCGACCGAAGCAGCCGGTTGACGGATGCGGGAGTAGTTCAGCGGTAGAACGCCAGCTTCCCAAGCTGGATGTCGCCGGTTCGATCCCGGTCTCCCGCTCCAATTTTCAAAGCGCCAACAGACCCTTCAGCCTGCGCTGCCCATTCGTTCGCTCATCACAGAGTCTTCGGCGTCAACAGAAAGCCGCGGGGCTTGCCATTCTTCATGCCCTCGCCCACAATTTGGCCCCAGAGGTTGATTCCGGTGGCGGTGTTAAGTTCCCATCCGGAGTTCGAGTTTATGAGGTTATTCAGATCTTGCATGCCGCGATTCTGGGTCCAGATAAAGGGATGGCCGACGACCGTCAGTCCGAGGAGCCCGTGATAGGGAATGCTTGCCACGGAGTTACCGGAGGTGCCGATGACCTGGCCGAAAAGGTTATTGGCATAGGCCATGCTCATCGTGTCGCCGGAGAGCGTGCCTAAATCCTGCATACCGTTCTGCTGCGACCAAACAAAGGCGTGGGGTGCATTTGTGTCAGCGACGATACATGGCGGCCCCACAGGCACTGGAATTGTCGTCGACCAACCCACGACCTGGCTCTGATCATTGATCCCGTTGGCTTCGCTGCAATATTCGTGGAAGTCGGTGTCGGGACCGCCGAGCGTCCCCAAATCAGCGGTTCCATTGTTGTTGTCCCAAAGAAATGCATGGCCCTGGTCCAAATCGATGCAGCAGCCGACAGCGCCTACCATCTGACTGTAGTTATTGATGCCGTTAGCCTCGGTGAGCGGATAAATCAGGTCGAGGTTCGTCGGAAATGGAAGCTGCGTCAGCCCAGTCGATTGTGTCCACAGAAAAGCAAGAACGTAGCTATTACTCGACCAGTTGTCAGTGCTTACGACCTTACCAAAATCATTGATTCCGGTGGCATAGCCTACGATGGATGTGCTAGGCTCCAGGCACGGATTCATCCCGCCAATCAACGTAAAACCGAAGCCCTGCATACCGCTTTTCTGATTCCACGCGAAGCCCTGGGGCACATCGGCACAAGTGTGCGCTACACCATTGGGGCTCACGACAGTCGCCGGACCATCCGCAACTCCAACCACAACCCCAAGGTCATTGATGGCAGACGGGCTGCTGGAACTTCCACCCGCTAGCGTGCCTAAGTCCTGTAGCCCTCCAAATTTCGTCCAGATGTAGGCGTGTCCCTTGAGATTTCCAGCTACCTGCCCCCAGATGTTAATGGCCGTTGGTGAGAGCTTTCCCAGATCGGTTACGGTGTAGCGTTGAGCTGTTGCAAACAGTGGCGTTAAACAAAACAGAAGTAGCGACAGGGAGAAGGAGCGTTTAGTCCCCATAAGATTTGGTCCCTCCTGAGAAGAGAAATTCGATCAACTTCGGGCGACTTGACGATCCTGTATTCCGGTTGGGTAAGCGATGTGCGGGGAAGGACACACGCTAACAGCCGAGACGCTACCGTTGATCGCCTCTTGTGGGCCTCAGCTTGCCACGAGGTGAGCCGATCTGCAAGAGGAAATAAATTTATTTACGAAAGGCGAACACGTTTACTAAACGTTTTCGTCTGCATCAGGTTTTGAAAATGAGTTTGTAGAATTGCTCCGTGGGCGGGAGCAAAGAATTGCCAAAGTAGTAGAATTCTGCCGGAGGTTTTGGCATGCGAGCCTCGTGGTCTGCATTGTTGCTTTCCAGTGGCCT
Source organism: uncultured Acidobacteriota bacterium (assembly GCA_963756015.1). Lineage (GTDB taxonomy): Bacteria > Acidobacteriota > Terriglobia > Terriglobales > Acidobacteriaceae > Sulfotelmatobacter. The sequence continues at coordinate 1,285,230 of CAVWMB010000006.1, read as the reverse complement.
TCTTCTGGCCCAAGCCGGGAATTCCAGCAAACCGAGCCAGCACAATTCAAAATTTCTCAAGGATCAAGTAACCGTAGAAGGTTGCGTCGGTCGATTTAGCGGCGATTACATATTGACCAAGCAGGATCCGGGCGTAACTTATGAACTTCAGGTTACGCGCAAAATTAGGCTTCGCCACTATCTTGGACAACGGGTGGAAGTAACCGGCACTGAGTCGCCCTCGCTGAGCACCAGCTCAGATGCAATGAACAAGACCGGTTCACCCGCCTCGGTCACTTTGACGATTAACGCGATCAAGACCATCGACGAGGAATGCACCTCCCACTAGGCATCTTCCTACCTGCGGAATGCGGAGGCGTGAACAGGAAACTTACTTGTGGGCGGGAGAATCGCTTTTTGCCAGATAATCCGAGAGCTGGCGAACCACGGTGACGAACGTCTTCGTCGCCACCGAGAGGGTGCGGTCGCGGCGGTAAGCGATCCCCAGTTCGCGCCATAACTCCGGGCCCTCCAAGGCGATCAACTTTACCCGGCCGGCCTCTACTTCGTCGCGCGCAAAGCATGCGCTGACCAGGGAAATTCCAAGGTCAGCGGCCACGAAGCTCTTGATCATTCCGATACTGGGTAGTTCCATCCTTACCTTCAGTTCGGTGTTGTACTCGCGGAAAAGCTTATCCAGCAGCCGGCGAGTGTGGCCGGTTTTAGGCAGCAGCAGAGGATACTTCACAACGTCGGCGATGGTCGCCGACTTTTGCTTGGCCAGAGGATTTTTGGGGCTCACCATCAGCATCAAGCGGTCGCGAAAAATAGCCTGAACCTTCAGGCTCGGAGATTGCACTGGCAGGCTGAGTATGCCGACATCGAGAGAACCGTTTTCCAGTTTCTCGACAATTTTATAAGTGAAGTTGCGATAGATACTGATCTGTACGTCGGGATAGCGGCGGCAGTATTCGCCGAAGACTTCGGGCAGAACATACAGACAAGTGGCTTCGTTGGCGCCGACCATCAGCGTGCCCCGCGGGGTGTGGCCGTGGTCGGCCACGGCGACGAGTGATTCGTCGCGCAACTTCTTCATGCGCAGGGCGTAGTCGTGAAAGACTTGGCCGGCAGGAGTGAGTTTTACAGTTTTGCCGGAGCGATCGAGCAAACGATCGCCGTACTCTTGTTCCAACTGACGGATTTGTGCGCTGACCGCTGACTGCGATCGGAATACTTTCTCTCCGGCGCGCGAAAAGCTGCCCTGCCGGGCAACCTCCAGGAAGGTGATGAGCTGATCAAAATCCATGGAGGATTATAGCGAACTTCACGTTTCCTTAGTTGCAAGAGTTAACCGGATTCCAGGCCACCGAACCTTCTAAAGAATCCGTCCCGCACGCCGATGTTCAAAATAGACCCCCCCTTTTTGTGACTTCGCCGCGATTCCGGGGAATGGAGAGAACGGGATGCCATCCCTTGGCTTGGCAATGATCGTGAAGAACGGTGCGGCCACGCTGCGGGAGTGCATTCAAAGCGTCGCCGGCGTAACCAATCAAATCGTTATCGCGGACACCGGCTCAAGCGACGGCACGCCGCGGTTGGCGCGCAACCTGGGCGCGGAGGTATTCGACTTCCGATGGCAGGACGATTTCGCTCAGGCTCGCAATGCGGCGGTGCGCGCGCTCTCCACGGATTGGGTTCTGGTGATGGACGATGATGAAGAACTCGATGCCCAGGCCCGGCATAGAATTCCCGACCTTCTGAATAACACCAAGGTTGGCGGCTATTACGTTACGGTGCGCAACTATATGACTACCAGGTTTGGGGTTGGCGGAAATGCGCCTGCTTTCCGGCCCATAATCTCCTCAATGCGGCGAGCCGAGCGGGCTCGAGCCTATGCGGACTTTCCAATCTGCCGCCTATTCCGCCGGCATCGGGAGATTTATTACGCGGGCAGAGTGCACGAGGTGGTGGACCCGCGAGTTCGAGCCCTGGGCCTGCAACTTAGGCCCGCCAATTTTATGGTTCATCATTTTGGCATTCTGACTTCAGTGGAGGAGCGACGCGCCAAAGACGAGTTTTACCGCAAGCTGGGTTGGCTCAAGGTCAAGGACATGCCCGATGATGCGCAGGCCTGGGTCGAAATAGGGCTGCAGGAATACGAGCAATTCAAAAACTATTCCGTCGCCATTGAGTGTTTCCAGAAAGCGTTGGCTCTCGATGCCAGCTTCTCTACGGTTCCTTTCATTGCGCTGGCCAATCTTTACGTCGAAATCCAGGCTGATGCACGCGCTCTTGAACTTCTCTGGGGCCGGACGATGACCGGGCGGGCCGCGGGAGAGAGAGAACAAATCTGTGGAAACGCACTCTACAATCTGGGACGGTTGAGGGACGCTCGTTCTTCCTACCTCCGCGCCCTTCGCATCCTTCCGGAGGACGTGCGCATCGTCAGCAAGCTGGGTTTGACTGAGGTTCGACTGGGGATGAAGAAAAGCGGCTTCGCCAGGCTGATTCGGGCACTGAATGCGGCTCCGGACATACTCGAAATGCACGATCGTCTGATCAAAGCCTATCTTCTAATGAATATGATGCCCCAAGCTGCGGAAGCGGCGGAGCGTTTGGCGAGGGAGTGTCCGAATCCTGTGACCATACTGCGCGCTGTCAGCATTGTTGCCCACATGAAAGAATGGAACACGGCCGAAGAAATCATTGTCCGCGGGTTGCAGCTTTTTCCTGAGAACGGGGAACTGCTTCGCGCCCAGGCGGAATTAAAGCAGGAGCAACTGGGATCACACAAGGCGCAGGTCACACCTCAAATATTGTTCTCGACCAACAGCGCGCATCCCAGCCAAGCGCAGAACTCCGCTCAATGCACGACTGGTCTATCGGAGGGAACAGGCTTATCGCGCCCGTAAGCCCGCGCCTCTTCGGCCGTGAGGCGGGAAAGAACCGAAGCCCAGCTCTCTTCGATGCTGCAGGTGGGCGCCAGCGGCTCAACTCTTAGCAGAGGCAGAGCGGCCCGGGAGAGCAAGTCGCCGGCCCTGGCGCTCCCGGTCAGTTGTACGTGCCGGTGAAGTATCCGGCGAAGCCATTCCGCTTCCTGCGGTTCGAGGGTTGATAAGCGGACCGAGTCACGGTTGAGGCGTTCGTCGTTAAAATAATCATTCGCGTCTGCAGAACACAAATACGCCAGGCCGCCGGTCATTCCAGCTCCCAGATTGGGGCCCGCGGGACCGAGAATCAGCACCACGCCGGCCGTCATGTACTCGCATCCATGGCGGCCCACACCTTCGACGACGGCCAGCGCACCGCTGTTGCGAACCGCAAACCGTTCGCCGGCTCGCCCGGCCACAAACAATTCTCCGGAGGTTGCGCCGTAGAGCACTGTGTTCCCGACCAAGACGTCTCCGCGCGCCGAGGCCTCGTCTGCTCCGGAAATCGCGATGCTACCGCCGCACAGACCTTTGCCTACGTAATCGTTGGCTTCGCCGATCAGGCGGAAATTCGCTCCCGAAATAAGGAATGCGCCAAAACTCTGTCCCGCCGTGCCCACGAATTCGCAGTCGACGCCGGTCATCTCCAGACTGGAACGTCCGAACCGGCGCAAGGCTTCACCGCTAAAATGCGCACCCACGGCGCGATCCTCATTGGTGATGGCAAAGCGGTAAGGACGTGGCATGAGCGACTCCAGATCATCGACCACACGATTCAATTCGACGTGCAGGGCACTCGTGTCCTCGTGAGGACAGGGAAACTGCGCAGGCGCGTCGACAATGGGTTGCAGCAGAGACTCCACGCTATGTTCCGCCTCGATGGAGCGCGGCGCGAGCCGGTCGACCGCTCCCAAAATTTCGTCGATCGATCCGGAGCCCATGCCCGCAAGCAGTTGACGAACATCCGCCACCAGCGCCCGGAAAAAAGTTTCCACCATTTCGGGGTTTCCGGCAAAACGAGTCCGCAGATTTTCATCCTGGGTCGCGATGCCCACCGGACAAGTGTTGAGATGGCATTGCCGCGCCATGACACAGCCAATGGCCAGCAAAGCCGTGGTACCGAAGCCAAACTCCTCAGCCCCCAGCAACGCAGCGACCACCACGTCGCGCGCAAACTTCAAACCGCCATCCACGCGCAACCTCACGCGTGCGCGCAACCCAGCCCGAACCAGAGCACTGTGCGCGTCCCGCAATCCAATCTCCCAGGGCAGCCCGGTGTTCTTAATGGAAGTAAGGGGCGACGCTCCGGTACCACCATCATGACCGCTGATTGTGATTACGTCGGCGCCGGCTTTCGCCACGCCGGTGGCAATCACACCGACGCCGGAACTCGAAACCAGTTTCACGCCGATTCGTGCGTTGGGATTGACCGCACGCAAATCGTAGATCAGCTGGGCCAGGTCTTCGATGCTGTAGATGTCATGGTGCGGCGGCGGTGAGATCAAAGAAGTTCCAGGAATCGCATGACGGAGCCGCGCGATGTATGGGGTAACTTTCGCCGAAGGCAATTGGCCGCCCTCGCCCGGCTTGGATCCTTGCGCCATCTTGATTTCGATTTCGTCGGCGTGAATCAGATATTCCGTGGTTACGCCAAATCGCGCCGACGCCACCTGCTTGACCCGGTTATTGGCCTCGGGCCGGTCGTAATAGATGCTCGGATCCTCGCCGCCCTCGCCGGTGTTGCTGCGCCCTCCCAATCGGTTCATCGCGATCGCCAGAGTCTGATGGGCTTCGGGTGAAATTGCCCCCAACGACATGGCCTGCGTGCTGAAGCGGCTGAGCAGCGAGACTTCGCTTTCCACATCGTCCAACGCTAAAGCCGGCGCGCGACGGATTTCGACCAAGTCGCGCACGGCAACATTCTTTCTTTCTTCCGAGAGCGCCGCCAGGGAGGCCTGGTTCGCCGGGGTGGGAGATTTAATGAAGCGATGCATTCGCCTCACCAACTCCGGCGAAGACGCGTGCTGTTCTCCGTTGCGACGGAAGCGGTACAAGCCGGCGTCGCGAAAGTCAATGTCGGAGGCTGCGAACGCCGCGGTGTGACAAGAAATGCAATCCTGCAACAGGTCGTCGAGCGAGGCGCCGCCGAGAGTGTGGCCGGCATCTTCGAAAAACTCTTCGCACACCGCAGCATCAATACCGATCGTTTCGAAAATCTGGCTGTTCCGGTAGCTGCTCATGGTCGAGATGCCCATGCGCGCCAGCACTTTGCGCAGACCCTTCTCGATCGCGGCCCGATACTTCGCGGGACCATGGCTGTCGCCGCGCACCGCCAGGCTCATCGCCAGATACGGATGCACCGCGCTCGCGCCCAACGCCACCAACAAAGCGACATGATGGGTATCGAAAACCTGGCCAGTCTCCACAATCAACGGAACGCTCCACCCGCCGACGTCAGTCATCGCGCGCCACGCCGCGGAAACCGCCAGCAGGGCTGGCAAAGCGGTGCGCTGGTCGCTCAATCCACGATCGCTGAGTAGAATCGCTCTGCCCGCCGCCGCCGCACCCGCAGCTCTTTCACGGATTTTGTTCAGTGCCTCACGCCCAGCCGCAACTCCTCCGCTTACCTCAAAGGTGAAGTCGATGCAATGGACCGTCAGCAGCGTTTCCGCAAGGCGATCCATCTGTCCGGCGTCGAGCAGCGGAGAACTCAGTTTCGTGTTCTTGCCCAGGTACACATCCAGCGACATCACATGGCTCTCCCGCAGCGGATCGATGGGAGGATTTGTAACCTGGGCAAATCTTTGCTTGCAATAATCCCAAAGCGGACGCGGCAAGCGCGACAAGAATGCCGGCGGAGCGTCGTCGCCCATACTCCACAGCGGCTCCTGTCCCTGCTCCACCAGCGTCTGAAAGAGCATGCGGAATTGATCTTCCGTCCAGCCGAAAGCCGCCATCAAACGGTTGGCTTCAAGTCCGACTGGCCAAGCTTTGTTCTTCGCCGAAATTACCGTCGGCGCGGTCCAGTTTTCATCAGCAGGAACGAGTCGCTCAACCTCATGTGGCCGGAACAGAGTTCCACTGACGAAATCGGCAATCAACATCTCGCCTGGCCCCAGACGCTGCCGTTCGACTACTTTTTTGTCGGAAAGATCGGTGATGCCCACCTCAGAACCAACGATCAGCAAGCCATCCGCGGTCAGCGTGTACCGCAGGGGACGAAGGCCGTTGCGATCAAGTTTTGCCCCCACGACCCGCCCGTCGCTGAAAATCATCGCCGCCGGGCCGTCCCAGGGTTCCTGCTCGGCCGCATTGCTGGCGAGGAACTGCCGTAACCCGGAACTAACGTGGTCGTCGTATTCCCATGCCGGTGGCATCAGCCGTACTGCGGATTCGGGGGCACCCGATCCGCTCCGCACCAGAGCTTCCAGCGCATTGTCAAAACTTGCGGAGTCGCTCATCCGCGGTTGCAGGAGTTGTGAATGTTCCGGCAGTCCGAGATCGCGGCGCAGCTTAGCAGCGCGTGCCTGAAACCAGCGACGGTTGCTGCTGATGGTATTGATCTCGCCGTTGTGCGCGACAAAGCGAAAAGGTTGGGCCAGCGACCAACTGGGCTGCGTGTTGGTCGAATAGCGCTGATGAAAGATTACGAATCTGCTTGCGAATTCTGGATCGTTCAAATCGGAATAGAAAGGAGCCAGTTGTTCGGGAGTCAGCAGTCCCTTGTAAACGATTCTTTTCGCCGAAAGCGAGCAATAGTAGCCGGAATTGGCAATCGACTCTAGTTCGTGCCGTAGCCGGAAAAGTTGCAACTCGAAGTCGAAGGATTCCGGATTCGACGATTCTTCAGCTGGCGCAATGAAACATTGGCGGACAACCGGCAGAGAATCGAGCGAGCGTGGCCCGAGCATCGATGCATTAGTAGGAACCTCACGCCAGCCGACAAATGAAAGTCCAAACTTCGCAACTGCGGCCCGAATCGCATCCACCGCCAGACTTTGCTGGCCGGGCTGAAGAAACACCATGCCGACGCCAAATTCTTCCGGCAATTCGATCCCGTCGGCACGAGCAGCTTTCCGGAAAAACGCTTTCGGAATCTCCACCAGCAATCCGGCGCCATCGCCACTGCGCCCGTCCGCGTCCACGCCGCCGCGGTGGGCCAGACGCACCAGCGCGCCGAGACCACGTTCAATCAGGGCATGAGATGCAGGTCCGCCCAACTGGGCAATGAAACCCACGCCGCAAGCGTCGTGATCGGCCGCGAATGTAAGGCGACTCTCCGCCATGTTACTTGTGTAATTGGAAATGTCGCCGAAGTACAATCGTCATTATTAATGCGGCGCATAGATTTTTCTGCACGCGCGCACGGCTCATTTTCGGAAAACATTTGTAACTTTCCTGTGACGTGACGATGCAAAATCTCTTTGAGATAGAATGGCGAATCTGCTTCCAGACCCGCTTGCATGGTTGACCTCTCCTCCATCGAGTCCGCGCTCGGCCGCATTCGAAAGTCGATTCACGTTTCTCCCTGCACTCGCTCGGAAACCTTTTCCGAACTCACCGGCAACTCCATTTACCTCAAACTGGAGAACCGGCAGAGAACCGGCGCTTACAAAGAGCGGGGAGCGCTGAACAAGCTTCTAAGCCTCAGTGACGAAGAACGTTCGCAGGGAGTCATTGCGGCCTCGGCGGGCAATCACGCGCAGGCCGTCGCCTACCATGCCTCGAATCTGGGTATACGGGCAAGAATCGTTATGCCGCTGGCCACGCCCTTGATAAAAGTGTCCGCTACGCGCGGCTATGGCGGCGAAGTCGTGCTTCACGGATCGAACTACGATGAGGCCTACGATGAGGCGATGCGCCTCAGCGCGCTGGACCATCTCACCTTTGTTCATGCCTTCAACGATGACACGGTAATCGCGGGGCAAGGAACTCTCGGCCTCGAATTGCTTGAGCAGCAACCCGATCTTGAGGCCATTATCGTTCCCATCGGCGGAGGCGGTCTGATCGGCGGCATCGCTTGTGCCCTCAAAGAAACAAATCCTCGCATCCAGGTGATCGGAGTTCAGCCGGCGCGGCTGCCTTCGGTGAAGCTTGCAGTGTCGGAAGGCAAGCCCGTAACCCTGCCTGCGGCGGTAACCATTGCCGATGGAATTGCAGTGCGGCGCGTCGGCGAGCGCACGCTTCCCCTGATCCAGAAATATGTCGACGAGATCGTCACGGTTGAGGAAGAAGAAATCGCCAATGCGGTTCTGCTGCTGCTGGAACGAGAGAAAATGCTTGCCGAAGGAGCTGGCGCCGCGGCGTTGGCCGCGCTGGTGAATCGCCGCATTCCCCTGCTTCGCGATTCGACGACTCGCGGCAAAGCCGGAAAAAAAGTCATTGTGGTGGTGAGCGGGGGAAATATTGATGTTACGTTGCTGGCCCGCATCATTGAGCGCGGCCTGGTGAAAGATGGCCGCCTGGTCCGTCTACGCGTGCATCTTCCTGATTATCCCGGAGCGTTGCACCGCCTCACCGGCATTCTTGCCGAGCACCGCGCCAATATTGTTGAGACTTCCTACGATCGCGCCTACCACAACGTGAACCTGGGAGACACCGCCATCGACATCACGATGGAGACGCGCGGTCCCGACCACATCGCCGAGCTAATTTCAGCCCTTGGATCCAACGGCTACACCCACGAGAGAATTCTGTAACCTACGTCGCTTCCGACTCGAAAATTGGTTGCTTGGGAAGCCAACAGGCGTATCCTTTCCGAGGGTCAAACCGTGACGGTGGCACCTATCTGACGCAATTCATGGAGGCAGCATATGACTTCTGGCACTTTAACCTCTTCCGGAATCAAGGCTCCCGGTGACTACATTGAAGCCGTGATGATCAGCGTGAAAGCCAAAAACCCCGCCGAGCCTGAGTTTCACCAGGCGGTGCGTGAGGTATTCGATTCTCTCCGTTTAGTTTTGGCGAAGCATCCCGAGTATCAGTCCAATCGCATTCTCGATCGCATCATTGAACCCGAACGCGTGCTGATGTTCCGAGTCCCCTGGATTGACGATCAGGGAGGCGTGCAAGTCAACCGTGGTTTCCGCATCGAAATGAACAGCGCGATCGGCCCCTACAAGGGCGGTCTGCGCTTTCATCCCAGCGTCAACCTCGGCATTTTAAAATTCCTGGCTTTTGAGCAAGTGTTCAAGAACTCGCTCACCACGCTGCCTATGGGCGGCGGCAAGGGCGGATCGGATTTCGATCCCAAAGGCAAAAGCGATAACGAAGTGATGCGCTTCTGCCAAAGCTTTATGACCGAACTGGCGCGGCACATTGGCCCGAACACTGACGTGCCCGCCGGCGATATCGGCGTGGGCGGACGCGAAATCGGCTACCTCTTCGGCCAGTACAAACGCCTGCGCAACGAGTTCACCGGCGTGCTTACCGGCAAGGGCCTGAACTGGGGCGGGTCTTTGATTCGTCCAGAGGCGACCGGCTACGGTTGTGTATATTTCGCCGAGGAAATGCTGAATAGCCGCAAGGACTCACTCAATGGCAAACTCTGCCTGGTTTCGGGCAGCGGCAACGTTTCGCAGTACACCATCGAGAAGTTGCTCGATCTCGGCGCGAAGCCGCTGACGGTCTCGGATTCGAACGGGGTGATCTACGATCCGGACGGCATTGATCGCGAGAAGCTGGCCTACGTTCTCGAATTGAAAAACGTAAGGCGCGGACGCATTCGTGATTATTCCGATCGCTACAAGAAGGCGATCTTCATGCCGACCGATGTGAAGCTGGAGCACAGCCCGCTGTGGAACATCAAAGCGGATTGCGCCTTCCCCAGCGCGACGCAGAATGAAATCACCGCAAAAGATGCGGCGAACCTGATCAAAAATGGCATCAAGCTGGTGGCCGAAGGCGCAAACATGCCCAGCACGCTCGAGGCAACCAAGATGTTCCTCGAGGCCAAGGTTCTCTATGGCCCGGCAAAGGCGGCGAATGCGGGCGGAGTTGCCACTTCTGGTTTGGAAATGTCGCAAAACAGCGCGCGCATTTCCTGGACCCGCGAGGAAGTGGATGACAAGCTGCACAAAATCATGATCGCCATCCACCGCAATTGCTACGAAACGGCCGAGAAATACGGCACGCCCGGCAACCTGGTCAACGGCGCGAACATTGCCGGGTTCCTCAAGGTGGCGGATGCGATGTTGGATCAGGGGTTGGTATGAGAAAAGGAAAGTGTAAGGACCATACAAGACACATGTGGGGGCGGCCGCCCTCGGCTGTCCAGCCGGGCGAAGCCGGCGGCTGCCTGCGGTGCGTGTAAATCGGGGTGGGCCAGTTCCGCCCCGCGTTTTGTTGAACGATAAGCACCGGCGCTTCTTCAAGAGACCGCGAAAGTTCCAGTTTTGCGTGCTACGGTTGGATTCTCTCTTTAGGGCAAACCAAACCGTCGAGCTGCGCTCGGCCGGACAGCCGAGGGCGGCTGTCCCCACACGAGTATCATTAACTCCTGAACACTTCCATGAGCACTCGCCCCATCGCAGAGCCTCTTCTCGACGCCGAAGCGCGCCTCGAAGGCTTCGACAACCTGATGCCTTTTAAGGTCCAGAACATTCTTCTGGTCTCCAGCCTTTACGACTCTTTCATACTCCGCGAAGACGGCCGCCTCAACGAACTGCTCATCGACGAATCGCTTGAACTGAATTTGCAGCAGATTCCCGGTATCACCCATGTTTCGAGCTGCGCGGAAGCTCTGGAACTGGCGCGCTCGCAACCGCGCTTCAACCTGATCGTCACCAACCTCGCGGTGGGTGACATGACTGCGGCGGAGTTGGCCCGCGAAGTCAAGCGTTCCGGCCTTGACGTCCCGGTCGTGGTGCTGGCCTATGACTACCGCGCGGTCAAGAACTTTATCAGCCGCAATTCAGTCACCGACATCGAGCGAATTTTTCTTTGGCAGGGCAATGCGCGCATACTGATCGCGATCGTCAAATACATCGAAGACAAGCGCAACGTGTTGCACGACACACGGGCCATGGGCGTTCCGGTCCTGCTGGTGGTCGAAGACAACATTCGTTACTACTCTTCTTTCTTGCCGGTGATTTACACCGAGCTGATCAAGCAGTCCCGCCGCGTCATTCAGGAAGGCATCAACGTTGCGCACAAGCTGGTTCGGATGCAGGCTCGTCCGAAGATTTTGCTGACCTCAAACTTCGAAGATGCAGCACGTCTGGTCGAAGAGTATCGCGATTATCTGTTCGGTTTGGTCTCAGACGTGGAATTTCCCTGGAACGGGAAACTCAGCCCTGAAGCTGGTTTTGAACTCGCGCGCCTGATGAAGACTCTGGTGCCGGATGTTCCGGTAGTTCTGCAGACTAGCCGCACGGAGTTTCGTCCGCGCGCGCTGGCTGCGGGCTATTCTTTTCTGCGCAAGCGATCGCCCACCTTATTAAAAGACTTGCGCCGCATTCTCACCGAACATTTCGGCTTCGGCGATTTCGTTTTTCGTTTGCCGGATTCAACCGAAGTGGGCCGCGCCAAAGATTTGAATCAACTCGAAGAACAATTACAAACGGTTCCGGCCGAGAGCCTTACTTACCATGCGCAAAGCAACCACTTTTCTCATTGGCTGATGGCGCGAACCGAATTCGCTCTCGCCGTCAAGCTGCGGCCACGCAAAGTTTCCGATTTTACCGGTCCGGAGCATTTGCGCACCGATTTGATCGAATCCATCAACGACTACCGCCGCGAACAAAGCGAACTGCTGATTGGCGACTTCAACGCCGACACGTTTAAAGCTTCCGAGTCGCATTTCCTGCGCATTGGCGCAGGGTCGCTCGGGGGCAAAGCTCGCGGCCTGGCCTTCGTTCGTCATCTGCTGCGCACCCATCGTATTGCGCGCCGCTTTCCTGGCATTCGCATCGCGGTGCCTCCCGCTCTGGTGTTGGCAACTGACGCCTTCGATCAATTCATGGCGGAGAACAACCTGCTCGATTTCGCTCTGCAATGCGAGGACGACAGCGAGATTCTGCAAAGGTTTGTCGCCGCTTCGCTCTCCGACAAATTGCAAAAAGACTTGACCGTGTTTTTGGCCGAAGTCGAATATCCACTCGCTGTGCGCTCTTCGTCTTTGCTTGAGGATTCCCAATACCAGCCTTTTACCGGAGTCTATGAAACTTTCATGCTGGGCAACCAGTCGTCGGATGCAGGCGCTCGGCTCGCAGAGTTAGTCGACGCTATTAAGCGTGTCTACGCTTCCACGTTCAGTCGCCACGCCAAGGCCTATGTGCGCGCGACTCCCTATCGCCTCGAAGAAGAAAAAATGGCGGTGATTGTTCAGCAACTGGTCGGCGCCGCGCACGACCAGCGCTTCTACCCGGATTTCTCAGGTGTGGTGCGCTCGCACAATTTCTATCCAGTGCCGCCCATGACGTTTGCCGATGGAATTGCCGCCGTTGCTTTGGGCCTGGGGCGAGCCGTGGTCGATGGCGGAAAGTGCTTGAGCTTCTGCCCACGCTACCCGCAAAATCTGCTGCAGTTCTCTTCGGTGGATGACATCCTGGCGAACTCCCAGACCGAATTCTGGGCACTGGCACTTGACGGCATCCCGCAAGGCCGTCCCGGGCACCTGCACGAGATGCGCTTCGGTCTGGATGCGGCCGAGGCCGACGGTACGCTGTCTGCTGTCGGTTCCACATATTCCGTGGACAACCAGGCAGTCTACGACGGCGTGAGCCGTCCCGGCGTGCGCATCGTGAGTTTCGCACCGATGCTTAAGCACGGCATGTTTCCCTTGGCGGCGATTCTCGAAACGCTGGTGAAATCCGGGGAAGATGCTCTTGGCATTCCGGTGGAGATCGAATTCGCTGTCCGCCTGCCCGGTCAATCGGGTGAAGCCGCCGAGTTCGGATTCCTGCAGATTCGCCCCCTCACACTGTCGCGCGACCATCATGACCTGTCGGTGGTCGATATGGATCCGCGACAACTACTCTGCCAAAGCAACAAGGTTCTGGGCAACGGCAGGATCGAGAATTTGTACGACGTTGTGGTTGTCGATTCGCAACGCTTCGAACGCAGTCGCAGCCAGGAAGTTGCAAAGGCGGTGGCGCATTTCAATGGCGCGCTCTACTCCGAGAATCGCCCGTATTTGCTGATCGGGGTGGGCCGCTGGGGATCGAATGATCCCTGGCTCGGTATTCCCGTCGAATGGGACGAAATCTCCGGCGCCCGCGTTATCGTCGAAGCCGGCTTCCACGATTTTCGTGTGACGCCTTCGCAGGGCAGCCACTTCTTCCAGAATCTCACTGCATTTCAGATCGGCTACTTTACCGTGAATCCCGATGCTGGAGAGGGATCGGTGGATTGGCAGTGGCTCAATGACCAGTCCGCGGTACAGGAGAACGGATGCGTCCGCCACCTTCGCTTCGATGAGCCCGTGCGGGTGATCATGAACAGCAGAACGAGTCAGGGAATTATCTTCAAACCTGAGATTTCAGCGGCGCCTGCGGCGCTTCACTCTTAATTCTTATGTGTCAGTGTGCGATGAATGTCTGGCCAGAATTCTTTGACCACGATGGTGATCGTATCGTACCCCACCTGTGTTCCCCATACGCTGACGGTATTCGGCAAGGTTCGATCCGAGGGATTATGAACATAGTTCACCGTGCGCGTGACCGGGTCGTAATGCTTGGTGATGAAGCCACGAGGATGATAGGTGTTGGTGGAGATTGTGGCCGACAGGGCGCTCCCCATAATTTCAGAGTAGTTGAATTGAGAATGCCCGGAATCGGTGCGGGTAATGAATATACGGCTTACAGCGTACCCGGTCCGGTGGATGAATCCACCTTGGCTGGATTGGAAAAAGCGGGGATCCTGATGAAGCAATGACGGAAAGACCGCGCCGACCATGAAATTTTCGATAGTCCCGTCAGCGAAGGCGGAGGCATAGCGCTTCGCATAGCCCTCTAAACCTTGCCCGTAACCAGGCTCGCTGTTCTCGGCCTGGCTGAGACCTGAGAGCAAACCGTACCACGGATAGAGTATGTAATCGAACGAGCCCCGGGCCACAACGTTAAACTTCTGTTTGCTGGTTAGAGGGGGAACTCGGCCGCTGTTTTCCAGGGTCAGGAAGTTGGGCAGAGCAAAGAAAAGCCGGTCCTTCGAAGTGCCCGCCTCTGCTCCCTGGCTGGTCTTACCTTGTGCATCTTTATCGTTATCTTTATCGTTATCTTTTCCCTTGTCGTTGTTTTTGTCCGAAGAGGACTGGGTCGCGGTCGAAGCAGATGCGCCGGCCGGCGGCGGAGTCTGTTGCCCTGCTGCTGAGAAAATGGCAAGACTTACGTAAACCACAGTCGCAAAGGAGAACCTCACAAATTTTATCGACAAGTTTCCTCTCCTGACCGAATGACCTTAAGGCTGGAATTGAAATGCGACTCTTGTTCAAATACCTCATTACATTTGGGCCGGGGACAACATCTGAAGCGCGCCTTCACTTGGGCGGCGCATGACCCATCGCTATGGATGCCGGTGCAGCACATGGGTTGCAATATCGGGCCAGAATTCGCGAAACACATTCGTCAGTACGTCCCGCCCAATCGCGTATCCGTACTTCGTGGCCAGCGCTCCTGCAGTCCGCGTTCCGCTTGGATAGTAGGAAAGCGAAATGCCTTGCGCTATCCCACGCCCCAGCAGTTCAGAGATGTTAAAGCTATTGTTTCCGTGATAATTCGGTGTAATCAGGATGCGAGTGCTGGAATAGACGGCGCGCTTTATAAATTTGCCGTGGCCCATTGCGTAATAACGTTCGTCCTGATGAAACACCGAAGGCAGCGCGAAGATCACCCAGTAGTTGCCATCCGTTTTATCGACAAACCCTCGCCAGTAATATCTGCCGAAGCCTGCGACCCCTTTGCCCAGCTGGGCGTGCGCATCGGTACCCTCGGCCAGCATGGAAGTGATGCCAACAAAAAAAAACGATGAGTAATCGAAGCTGTTCAGGGTTGCGATCTTAAAAGCCTGCTTCGGCGTTGGCGGCGGAGGCTTAGCACCTGCGCTGACCGCCCGGAAGTTTGGCATCACGCCCAGGATTCGTTTCGGTTGCTGCTGCCCTGGAGCAGTGCCCTGGTTTGCAGGCGCGCTGGATTGCGACGCACTCTTCGCATCGGATTGCTTGCCGCCGGTGGTAGCGCCTGCGGCCGGGGACGGTTTCTCTGGCGCACTCTGCTGCGGGTTTTGAAGATCAGGCGATAAGTCCTCGAAAGATTCCAAAATTACCGGCACCAAAGTTGGGCTGGATTCCTGCGCCCATAGACCGGGGAGCAAGAGAATAAGTACGAGCGGCAGAAAAAAACGCAAGCGTAATTCCCCCTGTCGTGAATCAGATGTCAGGTTTTCCGTTTGAGATTGCCGCTTCATTCCGGTCCCTGACGGCTCAATGGCTTCGCATGTGAAGTTCACCCGTGATATTGCGGGATCGTCTCAAACGGATGTCGCAACAACTGAAAGTAACGTCATTCTATCAGCAGCCTCATCTTTTCCTGGCCGGTCGGTGGGGTTTTACATGGATTTACAAACACCACCGTTCAAGTGTGAGATGCAAAAGAGGTGGCCCTGAGGCCGCCCTTGTTCAACAATTTCGGTTAGAAGTGAAACGCCAGTTGAGCCGTAAGCGTGCGCGGCGTGACATAGTGCGTCCCACTAAAAGTTGACAGGAAGTTGTAAAGGGCGTAGTTGTTCGCCAAATTGATCACCGTCAATTGGGCGCTCCATTTGTATTTATCGCCATGAAAAATGTTGTCATGGCCCAGTGAGAGGTCGAACAGATTCCGGGATGCGATACGCGGCGGATTATGGTCGTCGTTTTCGCTTCCGATTGCCGGCACCTGGATCAGGCCGCTTCCAAACTGCGACGCCAGACACGGAGAGGGGAGGGGAGTCGTAGGCGTGGCGCGTGCGCCATTGCAGGTGAATCCAGCCTGGAATTCCTGATCGGCGCTCAGAGGATTTCCGAAAACATCTTGCAGCAACACCGCCGGTTGCCCGTTCAGGGTAGTTGACTGCGGGCAATCGTTGCTCGTGCTGATCCCATAGCAGGGAGCATTGCCAGCCACGAGTCCACTGTCGTAGCGCCAGTTGAAGCCAATCCACGGACCTCGCTTCCAGGGCTGGTATTGCAAGTGGGTGGTCTGATTGAATTTTTCGTCGTGGTCAATGCGGAAGGGAAGTCCGGCGCCAGTGGCCACGGTTGCGCCGGCTCCGCCGATCTGTGGCTGGAAAAAGCGCGCAGCCACGCTGGAGAAAACCATCAGCGCCGAAAAGCCGTGAATCTCGGGCACGCTCAAGCGCCCAGCATATCCAGGGATTTTAGAATTGTGCCATTCAATGGGAAAGGTGATTGGGGTGTTGCCGAGCACGCTGAAGTCATATCCGTTGTGGGTGTACTTCGTAATCCACTCCCCGGAAAAAACCAGATAGCGTCCGAACGCCTGCTCGATTCCGGCATGAAATTCGTTGCGGAAGCCGGGACTTAGTGCTCCGCTCGCTCCAGGCGTGCAGAGCAGCAGCGGGGACAGGACTGCGTTGTTGCATCCAATGCTCGAAAGTATGAGATTCTCGTTGAAAGGGGATTCCAAGGTGCGCGCGTAGGACGCCCGCAGAATCGTATTGGTCTTCTTTATGTTGTAGGCGGCGCCAAGGCGCGGCTCGGCTTGCCGCGCGATCGTCAGCCCGTTGTAGAGATCACCGCGTAATCCGATATTCAACGACCAGTTTCCTTTCGTGATGTTGTCGCGCACGTAGAGCGCAAGTTCTTTCACGTCGGTGTGGCCGTGAAACGGGTAGTAAACGCCACCGCGAGTCAAATCGTAAGGAAAAAGGATCGGATTGAAATTAGGGTACAGCGTGGATTTGGGGGCGTTTGCATTCGACGCAGTGTTGGGCTGGTAAACGCCGGCGCATTGCGAAGGATTGGTAATTCCCGCTGCGGGCGCCGCAACATATTGAGCCTGGTCCGCGGAAAAAGTTATGCAGGGCGCGTTGTAGGTCGGGTCCACGATCCCGATAGAGTCGTTTTCGTTGAGGAACGTCTGTTCGTACGTGACCCCCCCGCCTTAATGTTGTTCACTCCCTTGACATAGGAGAGATCGGATCGCAGCCCTGTGTTGGTGAGCGTCCGGTTCTGGCCCACCGACTGTCGCTGAAGACTGGGCGGCCCCAAATCCGCGAAAGGATCACTGCTGGGGTAATAGTTGTAATCATCCCGACGAACGAATGCTCCCAAAGTAAATACTGCGCTCGAACTCAGCAGGCGCGTCCAGGACGGAGCAACGTTGAACGTTCCAATCTTCGAACGCTGATCGGTTGCTCCCACGACAAAACCGTTGGGTCCGACGCCGCCGTAGTTATTGACATCCTGCGCATCCACTCCATCGAGCCCGCTCCATGCGGTCGCATTCTGGGCGTCAAGGGAGTTTGGCGTCTGGAACCAGCTTCGGCTGTAGCCGAAGTTAAGGTGAATCGAGTCGGCAGTCGAAAATTGATAGTCCACCCGGTCGAAAAAATTCTCTTCATTTCCCTTATCATGGAGCACCGCGAATTCCGGCGGATCCAAAAATCTGCCGGTATTCAAGCCACTTGCAGAGATGAAATTTCCCCAGCTCTTTCCACCATAAGCCAACTCGGCCGCCAGGTTCGACGTTCCAAACGATCCATACGAAGTCGTCACACTGCCGTGAGGTGTAGTCACACCCTGGCCTGAGCGTGTGGTGGCCACTATTACGACGCTAGTCTTGCCACCGTACTCCGCGGGCGGCGCGCCAGAAATCACTTCCAACGACTGCACTGAATCGAGCGGGATCTGGTTCGAGAAAACTTTGCTCTGCTGGTCGGTTATCGGCTGGCCGTCGACCGAGAACGAATTCTCGGCGTGGTCTCCGAGTCCGTGGAACAAGCCGTTGGAATCGGCTGCGATTCCAGGCGTGGATTGAGTAACCAGTGCGCTCACGTTCGAGGTCGCGCTCTCCAACGGAATTTTCTGGAACGAGTTCCTGTCGATGTCGGAATGGAAGGTGGAATCGTTCTCCAACAAATCTCGTCCCGCCTCTACTGTCACCGACGTGGTCGAACCGGACACTTGCAGATTAATCTTCAGGTGGACGGGCACAACAGAGCGAACATCCACATCCTGGGCGGTTTTGTTGAAGCCGGCCGCGGTTACTGTCATGTGATAGGGATTGAACGGCACGTTTACGAAACTGAAATTTCCCGATTTATCTGTGGTGGTGGAGCGGTCATAGTGGCTCACCGGATTGTGGATTTCTACAATCGCATCCGATACCACGGCTCCCGTCGGATCCAAAATCGTGCCGTTGATGGAGGCGGAACTTCCCGCCGACTGGGCAAATATAAAACCGGTGGACAGGAACAAGGCGATGGCAACCATGCCAGCCAAACGCCTTGGCTGAAAAGCAGTCATAAGTCCTCCTGGAGGATGTCGAAAAATAGGAATCGGCCGGCAGTTGTGCCGGAGTTACATCAGCCTCGGGAATCCCTACTCGGCAGGAGGGCCGCGAATGCCCAAATCAAAAATACCCATGCGGGCTTTCGCGGTGATTTGCTTTTCTTGCAGCAGGCCAATCGCGGCGAATATTGGCCTCGATTGGTGTGATGTGGCCGTGGGCGCGCTGCTATGCGCCACCACACAGATTGAGCAGGGAGTGGATTGCGTATTGGGGTGGTTATGGGTAGACTCCAGCACCGCCGTCCACAACATCAGGGACAGGCAAATCCACGCCAACCATCGATAAGAGAAACGCATCCGTTCCTGCTTCAGGGCTAGATTCTCACTAGCCTATAACGGTTGTATCGTAAGGGCAAGCACGGGCAAGTTACTATGGATGCAAGACGGTTATGTCTTGAGGTAAGGTGCAGAGTAGCCATCAACCTTCAATCAGCGAGGAAACGCATGTCAGAACCGACCTACGAGGAACTAAAGGCCCGCTTGTCCCAGTTGGAAAAAGAAGCAGAAACCAAGAAGCGCAGTGGTGATCTGATATTCAAAGTCGGCGAAAAGGGCGGCGTCAGCGTCTACGGATTGGGCCGCTTCCCGGTCACGTTGTACTACGAGCAATGGAATCGCCTGCTGGGCGCGGCCGAAGATTTGAAGAAATTCATGGAAGAGAACAAGTCCCGGTTGAAGCTGAAAGAACAAGGCTGAGACCGACACGTCCTGCGGAGGCCGGATGCAGTTGGCTTCAGAGCGCAGCGCTGAAGTGCCGTGAGCAGCAATTCCTTTCGTCATCGGCTTTGGCGGCCTGGGCCGAACTGTCGAAAAGGTTGAGCAGTTACCCCGGCGTTACGTTTTCTGAACAAATTCGCCCTGCGAGGCGCACATCCCGCTATATAATAAAAAGACCGTGCCCAAATATTCCATCGTTGTCCCGCTGCACAACGAGCAGGAGAACGTCACCGATCTCTATGACCGCCTCAAAGCAGTCATGGAAGCCGCGGGCGAAAGCTTCGAAATTGTGCTGGTGGATGACGGGTCAAGCGACCATACCTTTGCCATGCTGCGAGAGATTGCGGCGGTCGATAGCCGGGTGACCGTGGTCAAACTCCGCCGCAACTTCGGCCAAACCGCCGGACTGGCCGCCGGTTTCGACCATGCCCGCGGGGAATACATCATCGCCATGGATGGCGACTTGCAGCACGACCCTTCGGACATTCCCTTATTTCTAGAAAAAATTGCGGCCGGTTATGACATCGTCAGCGGTTGGCGCAAAGTGCGCGTGGATAATTTCTGGATGCGGCGCATCCCCTCCCGTATGGCAAACTGGCTGATGGCCAAGTTGAGCGGAGTTGACATTCACGACTTTGGCACCACTTTCAAAGCCTATCGCCGCGAAATCCTGGAGCAGGTGCCGCTCTACGGAGAACTGCATCGCTTCATCCCGGCGCTCGCTTCGTGGTATGGCGCCTCCATCTGCGAAGTGCCGATCCGCAACATCAATCGCGAGCGTGGCGCGTCGCACTACGGCATTTCCCGCACCTTCCGCGTTTTCTTTGATCTCATCACGATTCGTTTCTTGCTTCGCTATCTTTCCCGCCCTCTGCACTTTTTTGGGAGCTTCGGTCTTTTCAGCATGTTCGCCGGCAGCGCCCTCGTAGCCTGGCTGGGAGCGGAAAAATTCTTGCGCCATGTTCACGTAATGGCTTCCCACGGTCCCCTCATGATGCTGGCTTTGGGCCTGCTGCTTGGGGGATTAAATCTGCTCGCCATCGGCCTTCTCGGCGAGATGCAGGTCCGCCACTATCACGAACCGCGGCATCGCGCCCCGTACTCCGTCGACCGCGTCCTGCGCGCGCAAAACGAAGAGCATAGCGTCTCAGAATAAATTGGGCTGGATGGCTTCGCACTTCAGCGCTGCCGTACTCACTGCCCCGTGAGGCAGGTTTCGCCTTTGCCAGTTGCGGCAGGCTTCAACTGGGCACTCGTCAGAATCCGCCGATCACCCATACGCGGCCTGCGTAGTTTTCCGTCGTATAATTTGCCACTCGGTGTTAGGAGCGTCGGTCATCATGGCACAGACCACACAACACGAATTGCAACTGGCCCGCCGCATGTCGCGATTGGGAACGGAAACTGCCTTCGAAGTTCTCAACAAGGCGCGAGCCCTCGAGCGCCAGGGCAAAAGCATTATTCATCTCGAGATCGGCGAGCCCGATTTTGACACGCCCGCCAATGTGGTCGAGGCCGCCGTCGATGCTCTGCACAAAGGCTGGACTCACTATGGGCCCTCCGCCGGATTACCCGACCTGCGCCAAACCATCGCCGACTACGTAAGTCGCACTCGCGGAGTTAAAGTGGCGCCTGAAGGAGTGGTCGTCGTCCCCGGCGGTAAGCCGATTATTTTCTTCACCATACTCGCATTAATTGACGAGGGCGATGAGGTCATCTATCCCAATCCCGGCTTCCCCATCTACGAATCGATGATTCACTATGTTAGAGGCAAGGCGGTCCCCATCCACCTGCGCGAGGACCGTGATTTTTCGCTTGAAGTCAGTGAACTGGTTACGCTGATTACCGATCGCACCAAACTGATTATTCTGAATTCGCCGCACAACCCGACCGGCGGGATCATGGAGCGGGGGGACACGGAACAAGTCGCCAAGATCATTGGCGAACGTAACATTCTCGTTCTCTCGGACGAAATCTACAGCCGCCTGCTTTTTGAAGGAGAACACTTTTCTATTATGTCGGTGCCAGGTATGCAGGAGCGCACGATCCTGCTCGACGGTTTCTCGAAAACCTATGCCATGACCGGATGGCGCATGGGTTACGGCGTAATGCGCACCGATCTGGCCACGCACATCACGCGCTTGATGACGAACTCCAACTCCTGCACTGCCAGCTTCACCCAAATGGCGGGTATTGAGGCGCTTCGCGGAGATCAAAGTTCGGTCGATCACATGTGCGCCGAGTTCAAGCGCCGTCGCGACGTCTTTGTGGCCGGCTTGAATAAAATCAGAGGCTTCTCCTGCCGTATGCCTAAGGGTGCCTTCTACGTCTTTCCCAACATCACGAAAACAGGATGGAAATCTAAGCCTCTCGCTGATGCATTGCTGGAACAGGCAGGCGTAGCCGCGCTCTCCGGCACAGCGTTCGGCGAATTCGGGGAAGGCTACCTTCGCTTCAGTGTCGCCAATTCACTAGAGAACTTGCAGCAGGCACTCGACCGCGTCGATCAGTGGACGCGGAAAAATCTCTGATTTCCGCGGATCGCACATGCCGGGCTATGGCCTTACAACTGGCAACAGAGGGCCCCTGCGTCCATCACGATAAAGCCGATCTCCCAGATCTAATTTATTTTCTGTAGATACCTTGACAAGTATATACTCTGTGTAGTATATAAAGAAGGTGGAATCAATCTTCGAAATCATTGCGGAGCCGAACCGCCGCGCGATATTGAGCCTCCTAGCCTCGTCACAATTGTCAGTGGGAGAGATCGAGCGTCAGCTTCGTATGACGCAGCCGACGGTATCAAAGCACCTGCGAGTGCTGCGCGAGGCCGGTTTCGTGGAATTTACGGTCGACGCCCAGCGCCGCCTCTACCAGCTGAAACCTGGACCTCTTCAGGAGCTGGATGCGTGGCTGGCTCAGTTCCGCCGTTTCTGGTCCGCTCACGTCGATGCTCTAGAACGCCACCTTGACCGCCTCGACCGCATAGGGCACCCAAAGATGAATCCAACACGTGTAAATGAACCAACACCAACCAAGAGGAAGAACCAGGAAAAAGCGACGCGGTCCAAACCGCGATCGTGAGAAAGGAGAAATGAAATGAAAATCAAAATCACTAGTGTGTACGTCAACGACCAGCAGAAGGCCTTGCGCTTCTATACCGACGTGATGGGCTTCGTGAAGAAGGCCGACTTCAGTCAGGGCCCGTTTCGCTGGCTCACGGTGGCTTCGCCGGAGGACCCCGAAGGCACGGAACTGCAGTTGGCGCTCAACAGCAACCCGGCGGCCAAAGCCTACCAGCAGGCCATATTCCAGCAAGGCCAGCCGGCGGCTATGTTCTACACCGACGATGTGCAGGCTGACTACGAGCGCATGAACGCGCGCGGCGCCGAGTTCACCGTGCCGCCAAAGGACGTGACCGCATCCAAGATCGCCATGCTGAACGACACTTGCGGCAATCTCATCCAGGTCACGCAGCTAATGCGCTGGTAAGAAAAGGATGAAGATGACCCATCTTGCGCAATACACGCCGGGTCGGGCCAGTGCCGCGCAGACCTGTCAGCTCTGGTCCGATCACGTGGACGCTCTCGAACGCCACCTCTCGAGCAAGATGTGGGCACTGGTGGTCGTCAGTGCGGCGCTGATCGCGTATCCGACCGCACGGATTGTGATCCCCGCTGTACTCCATGCGTTTGTGCCCGATGTGGTACGAGCCGTGCTCAACTTGATCTAAGTTCGACTTGGGTTGTGGGACAGAGATCGCTCGAACATCGCCCGTTGCTTGTAACGATCGTTGACTACGGCCAACCAGTTGGCGCGGTAATAGAGTAAGGAGAAAAAATGATGACCGATCTCGCACAATACACACCGGGTCCGGCCTATGGGGCGCAGGTACGAGAGGACAATGACAAAGAGAAGCGGACGCTCATTCTCGTCCGTGAGCTGCGCCACTCGCCGGAAAAAGTCTGGCAGGCGCTCACCGATCCGGTGCATTTGCGCGAGTGGGCGCCATTCGTCGTCGATGGGAGCCTGGATACGGTTGGAAACAAGGTGAACCTCACCTGGGTGGGAAATCCCACGCCGCAGGAAACAACGGTGACGCGAGCGGATGCTCCTAGTGTGCTTGAATACGGTGATATTCGGTGGGAACTCGCAGCCCTTGGTAGCGGCACTCGCCTGACGCTGTGGCACAAAATCGATCGCCGCTTCATCTCGTGGGGTGCCGCGGGATGGCACATCAGCTTGGACGTGCTGGGTCGCCTGCTCGCCGGTCAGCCTATTGGACGGATTGCCGGCGCCGATGCCATGAAGTTCGGCTGGCAGCGATTGGTGGCGGAGTATGGGAAGCAATTCGGGTCTGAAACCCCCAACTAATTGCCGGTCGCCCGCGGAAATAGCATTGGCCTAACCGGATACACTAATTTAAAGAGGAACCTGATATGAAAGCCGCTAAAACAAGAAAAGAGTTGTCAGCACAACAGCGCGAAGAACTACTCAAAGTTTTGCAATCCCGCTTTGAGAAAAATAGGAACCGCCATGAAGGTGTTGAATGGGCGAAAGTAAAAGCCAAGCTGGAAGCGATTCCCGAAAAACTATGGTCACTCGGCGAGATGCAAAGAACTGGTGGAGAACCGGATGTGGTTGGCCACGATAAAAAGACGGGCGAATACATTTTTTTTGATTGTTCACCGGAAAGTCCGAAAGACCGCAGAAGTTTTTGCTACGACCGTGAAGCGCTCGATTCCAGGAAGCAAGCAAAACCGAAAAATAGCGCGATAGATATGGCAGCGGACATGGGCATTGAGCTTTTGACGGAAGAACAATATCGCGAGCTGCAAAAACTTGGAGAGTTCGATATCAAGACGTCGAGTTGGCTCAAAACGCCCGCCGATATGAGAAAGCTTGGCGGCGCCCTCTTCGGTGATCGCCGCTTCGGCCGTGTCTTTCTGTATCACAATGGTGCGGAGTCTTACTATGCCGGCAGAGCGTTCCGAGGCTCGCTGAGGGCTTGAGTTTTTCCCGAGTTCCTCTGTTATCTTGCTCAACTACTGGAGGCACCAATGCACTTGCGGATCTGTGGGGTGACGATCGCGGCAATATTGTGGCTAATCCCGGCGCACGCACAGCAGAGTCACTGGGCCTCGGCCGATGACAAAACCGCGAAATACATTATCGAGATGGAACGCAAGTGGGCTGAGGGGGTATGCGTCGATAACGGCGTGGTCGCCGGTCTGCTGGCCGATGATTTCCAGGGCACGTCAACGGCGGGTGCGCGCTACACGAAGACCAATGAACTAAAGGATGAGAAGGGCCCACGCACCGCTCATGACTGCGGACTCGATGATGCCAAAGTACATTTCTTCGGTGACAGTGTCGCTGTGGTCTACGGTCGCGAGCATGCTGTCGGCAAGGACAAGTCCCAGCCACGCGCAAAGGTTTGCCAGGTTTGGACCGATACATGGATGTCACGCGGCGGCAGGTGGCAGATCATTGGGTCGCAGGATAATCGCGTGGAATGTAAGTAGACCCATAATCTCTGGCCGGCTTGAGTTGGCACCGCATCGTTCAACCGATGCGGCTTCATCTTTCGAGCGGCAGTAAATACTCTGGATTTTTCTTAAACGACCGGCCAAACACTTGCGCATCTGCCACGCGCATGTCCCAGGAAATCACGAAAAGGGGCGTGATCTGTACTGTGACATCATCCCATCCCGCAAACACGGCCCCAACCCGTGGGTCCGCAATGGCTGCAGCGCTCAGATATTTGCGGTGAATCTCCGCATTCAGTTTCTGCGAAGCACCACCCTGCAATACCTGTACGGTGCCGGCAATCGTGGCACCGAATGAGGCTTGCGGGTCCCGAGAGTCGATCATCAACGTAGCCTTCGAGTCCGAGTTCATATTCCGCGCTTTGCGGCTGCGCGACGCGGTCGCCACAAAAATCTTCGAGCCATCAAACCAATACCAGACCGCAACCATATGAATTGAACCATCCGGATTGTGAGTGGCAAGCGAGGCAATATGTCGTCCGTTCAATAATTGCTGCACCAGCGCATCTGTGAGAGAGGCCATGGGAGATTCTCCGTCGTGATGGAAACGGAGACAAACTATACCGTATTAGCCAGCTTTCTGCCCAAGCTTGCCACGTTCATGTGGAACTGCATTTTTCATCACGACCTTTCGTCACTACGGGTGGCTGCGGGGGTTCTGTTTCGCGCTCTCCAACCTAAATGTTCAGCTTGCAGTACTATTTACGCGGAGTGGCAATTATGAGGAACAAATCGCGCGCCAAGCGAACGCCCAAGTCCAGCCGCCCCCATATGCCGGGGTACGGCCTGCCTGAGGGCAGCAAGGGGCTGCTGCCATGGAGCTGGGCCGAACAGCGGCTGAAAAAATCGCATAATTATTGGATTACGACAGTGAAACCCGACTGCACGCCTCACACCATGGTGGTCTGGGGTTTATGGCTGCACGGCCGATGGCTTTTCAGCACCGGCAGCAAGTCCGTCAAGGCGCGCAACCTGGGTCAAAATCAGAACTGTGTAGTCTGCACCGAGCACGCGAATGAAGCCATAATCGTTGAGGGTACGGCAGAAATTGCCGATATTTCGGCGCGCCGCAAGTTTCTTCCCAAGTATGAACGCAAGTACAAGTTCGACATGAAGGGGATGAAAGACGGCATCCTCTCGATGAAGGAACCGGTTTTCGCGGTGCGTCCGCGCGTTGTCTTTGGCCTATGGGAGAAAAACTTCCAAAGCAAGTCCACGCGCTGGCAGTTCGAGTAGTTGTGTTGGCGGTGCGCGACTGAGCGGCAAGAGGAGTGCTCACTCAGGTCTGAACCCAGCCAGAGTCACTGAATTTTCCTAGCCGGAGAGGCGCATGAAGTCTCTAAGCGCGGCGACAACCGCATCGGGTTGCTCGTCGGGCGCAAAATGGCCGCTTTCCGGAATCACTTTCGATTGCAGATTGTGGACTCCACCCTCGCGTAAACCTCTCAAATAGTCTTGTATATCGCCGGTTTCGTGATCTCCGCGCAAATAAAGAACGGGGGTCTGCACGACGCCACCTTTGGAGCTGAGGTTGTCCTTTTCATCCTGCGGAAAGGCGCGGTACCACTCGAAGCCCGTGCGGAGCGCCTCAGGCCTAGAGTAGGCCTCGGCATAAGTCTTGCGTGCATGCTTATCGATGGCGCCCGGATCAGCCGATATGGCATCGTAGAAAAATGCGAAATAGTCGGCCTGCTTGCCCGCGACCAGCTTCTCCGGAAGATCAGGGATAGCATGAAACGCAAAATGCCAGATATGCGGGTTACGTTTGACCTCAAACCAGGGATCAACTCCTGGAATCACGACGTTCATAATAGTCGCAGCCTGGAGCTCGCCCGGATATTGGTGCAGGTAGGCGTAAACGATCTGTCCCCCTATGTCATGTCCTGCGAGAGTCGCCTTTCGAAGATTTAGACCGTTCACGATGCTGTGAACGTATTTCGCCAATGTGAGCTTGTCACAGGATGCTGGCGGAGTTAGTGAATCACCTATTCCGGGCAGGTCTATGGCGACGACATGAGCGTCTTTGCTCAGGGGGATCATCATGCGCTCGAACGCGGACCAGTTTTCCGGCCACCCATGCAACAAAAGCAGGCCAGGCTTTTCGCCATCTCCTGCCTCGACCAGATGGACGGAAATGCCTTCCACCACCAACTGCCGGTGGCGAAGGACAGAATCATTCATGGGATCGTCCCTCACTGCGCCTAGTTTAGCTTTCTCTCAGCCGAAATCATCGAAACTGAACAATTCGCAGGTCCGGATCCCAGGATGGATTCATACGAGCGAGCGCGATAGCAAACCGAGGGCAGTCGGAATGCTCTTCGGTTTCCGAGCCAGGTCACAAGGTCGGCAAGACAACGCGCCGGACATTCGAGTAACTTAAAGGAGCTGATTGCATCCGGATTTCGATCAAGGAAAGCATGACCAGGAAATTACGCGTTTTTGCCACCTGTGATATCGGAGAAGCCATTGAACTGCTGCGCGGCCGTGGCTATGAAGTTGAGGTTTACCCTCAACCCCAAGCCCCGCCGAAGAGCCTCATTGTCGACAAGGTGAAATCCGGCGTCGATGGCCTCATCACCACACTCCGCGACCCGATTGATGCCGAGATTTTCGAAGCCGGCCGGAAGACCCTGAAAGTTGTGGCGCAGTTCGCAGTTGGCTTCGACAATATCAACCGCGCAGACGCGAACCGCTACAAAATTCCTTTCACCCATACCGCCGATGTCCTCACCGAGGCCACCGCCGAGTTTGCCTTCTTTATGCTGGGCATGCTGGCTCGCCAAATGTGGCCAGCCGAGCACCTCACCCGTGACAACCAATGGGGATACTGGCATCCCTACCTGCCGTTTCTAGGCGACGAAGTCACCGGCAAGACCATCGCCATCATCGGCACTGGACGCATCGGCCTGGCCATGATCAAGAAATGCTCCGGCTTCGATATGAACATGTTGTGCTTCGACCCGGCTTACCAGAATCATGAATACATCAAGGCCATTCAAGAGGTGATGGACCTGCGCCACGCCCGCGGTATCTCGAAGGAAGCCAACTGGATCAAGTACGTCTCGTTCGAAGAGGCTTTGCGCGGCGCCGATTTTGTCAGCGTGCACGTGCCTTTGCTGCGTCCCGGCGAAAGTTCCACGCCGACCTATCATCTCTTCAACGAGCAGACTTTGAGGCTGATGAAGCCGACCGCCTACCTGGTGAACGACTCGCGCGGTCCGGTCGTCGATGAATCCGCGCTGGTGAAAGCGCTGCGCGAAAACTGGATCGCCGGCGCCGCTCTCGATGTCTACGAAAAAGAACCACTGCCTGCAGACTCGCCGCTGCGCGACCCCACGATCGCCGATCGCTGCCGCTTGTTCCCGCACTTCGCCAGCGCCGCCCGCATTACGCGCCTTTCCACCGACCCTAACAAAGGCATGGCAGGCCGCTGTGTCCAGGGACTGATCGACGTCCTCGAAGCCAACTACGGCGGCGACTTCACGAAAATGCCTTATCTGGTAAATAAAGAGGCGTTCGCGAAATCATAAGACGAGTCACAACGCGGCATATTGGAAGGGCCGATGCGCACTGCTTTTCCAGAAATATGCCAGGATGATGATGCTGGCTACGGCGGCATAAGCGCACCACAGGGAAGTGAAGGCGTATCGTTTATAGGCCATCACCGCCAACAGAATCGCCAGATTGGCCAATCCGAAAATCACCATATCGTTGATCTTTGAGAACAATAGCGAACCGCAGGTCGCGATCACATAGAAAACCGCAACCGTAGTATTGTTCGTCGCCTGATTGATGTACACAATGCTGTTGCCTTTGACGAAAATCTGCAGAGGATAAGCCGTTAGCGCCCAAAGTATATAAAGAGTGGTCAACCCGCCAATTGCCAGGAATGGCTGCATGCGTCTGCGGCTGCGCACATTGGGTTCAAACAGAAACACGCTGAGCGGCAGTAGAAATGGCAGAATCCCCTGGGCATACAGCATGAATGCCGCGCCCATGTCATGCGTTACCTGGGGTGAGAGCCTTCCATCCAGTCCGAGCCAGACGAATCCTTCGATAAACTGGTGAATGGCAAACAGTGTCGGGAGCGCGGCAAACAAGAGTTCACGCCGGTGTTTCACCTTGGTCAGGGTCGCCACCCCTACGGTTGTCAGAACTCCGCTGCCCACAAAATTCGCCGCCGCCGAAAAACACATATTTCACCCTCAGCGACACCAACATCCCTAAAATGAGGTTCTTCTCTATTACCCCTTCCTGGAAGATTTTTCAATGCCCATTCTTATTGCCGCAGTTCCCGCTAGAATAGGTTCGAGACCTTATCTCAAGGATGCGAATGAAAAAACGATGCCCTTGGTTTTTCCTTTGCTGCTGCCTGCTTCTGATTGGCGCGGCCTTCGCCGAAGTTTCCGATCCGGAGAATGAGCTCAAGTTGATCCCCGCGCCCAAGGAAGTACATATTGAGCAGGGAAGCTTCCACGTGAAGCCCACCACCAGAATCCTGGTGGAATTCGGCCACCAAGCCGAAGATCGCATTGCCGCGGAAACCCTGGCTGAAGAAATCCACAATGAATCTGGATTTAAGCTCAGCATCACCGGCGCCAAGGCGGATTCCAAACACGAGTCGAAAGAAGAGGGAAGCAACATTGCTCTTGCGCGGCTGCAAGACGGCAGAGTGCGAAAATTTCTGGCATCGAAAGGCCTTAACGGGGATTCGATCGGGGACCAGGGCTATCTGCTTTTCTCCGACGCATCGCACCTGATTGTCGCCGCTAACACCGGGCAAGGATTGTTTTACGGCGTGCAGACCCTACGGCAACTTCTTCGTCCCGAAGGCCATAGTCTGATCTGTCCCGCGGTCTCAATTCGCGATTGGCCGAGCATGGAGTGGCGTGGGGTTCAGGATGACATCAGCCGCGGCCCCATTCCCACTGAAGATTTCATGAGGCGGCAGATCCGCATCCTGGCCGCCTACAAAATAAATCTTTTCGCGCTCTACATGGAACATATCTTCGATTTCGCGAGCCAGCCTCTGGTCGCTCCCAAGGAAGCCGCGCTTACTCCGCAGGAAATCAACGCGCTTGTCGACTATGGCAAGCAACTCTACGTCACCATTCTTCCTGAGCAGCAGACTTTCGGGCATCTGCATAACATGTTGAAGTATGAAATTTATGACGACGTTGCTGAACGTCCGCACGGCCACGTGCTCACTCCTACAAAAGAACGCTCGTACGACATTATCAAAGCCATGTACGCGGATCTGGTGCCGCTTTTTCCTGGACCCTTTTTGCACGTCGGGGGCGACGAAACCTTCGAACTTGGCCAGGGACAAACCGCGGAACGCGCTGCTGAAGTCGGCTTGGGCCGGGTTTATCTCGAACACATGCAGAAAGTCAGCGCCATTCTCCAGCCCTATCACAAGCAGCTGATGTTCTGGGGCGACATCGCGGTGAAATATCCGCAACTGCTCGGCATCCTCCCCAAAGACATGATCGCCGTCCCTTGGGATTATGATGCCAAACCCAGTTTCGCAAGCATCATCAAACCTTTTCGCGATGCCGGATTGCGCGTGGTCGTGGCCCCCGGCGCCAACAACTGGAATCAAGTGTGGCCCAATCTGGATGTCGGATTTACCAACATCCGCAACTTCGTTCGCGACGGTCAAAGTCTCGGCGCCATGGGCATGCTCGATACAACCTGGAATGACGATGGCGAATCGCTCTACGCCATGGCGTGGCCAACGCTCATCTTTGGCGCAGCCGCCGCGTGGCAGGCGGGCGAATCGAATGTGGACCAGTTCAAAGACGACTACGACTGGGCCTTCTACCGAAACACCACCGATAACACCTTCCGCGATGTGCTCGACAATCTGGAGCGCGGTCACGAGGCGCTGGCGAAAATAAATGTCGATACCGAGACCGACGACTTGTTTTGGGTCGACCCCTTCACGCCCGCGGGCGCCAAAACAATGCAGAAGCTCGGGCCCGCAGCTCCCGAGATGCGCCTGGGCGCCGAGCACGCCCTGGAATCGCTCTATCGTAGCCGCGCCGCAGCCCACGCTAATCAGGGCACGCTCGCCGACATGATCCTGGCGGCCTGGAGGTGGGACGCTCTCGGCATGAAGATCGAGTTCACACAAGAGATCAACCACTTCTACTGGGACGCTTTTCTGAATCCGACCGACGCCTCCCGCGTGGGCAATGATCTGGAAGAAATCACCTCGATCAATGCGCGCCTGGAGGACCTGCGCGATGCCACCACCCGGCTGAGCCAGATGTATCGCGAAGCCTGGCTGCGCGAATACAGCCCATACTGGCTGGACAATGTTCTGGTGCGCTATGACACGCTTGCCCACGAGTTTCAAAGAAAGATCGTCGCCGTCCGGGAGGCCCGGCGCCAGTACGACTCCACTAAAACTCTCGTCCAGCCCGAGACCTTGGGTTTCTACTTGCAGCCATAAAATTTTGGGGCGCAGCGCTTCAGCGCTGCGATAGCTGGTTTGTAGTGAATCGCCGGCTCTTGCCGCCGCCAGACGTCATAAATGTTTTCCGACCGCACCAACTGGAAGCTAACCCGCAACCGTCTCAGCGAGGCGCTCGAACGAATTACCGCAAGCGGCACCCGTGTCCTCGATCTCACACTCTCCAACCCAACCCAGGCCGGCCTGGATTACAACGCGCAGACAATTCTGCAATCCCTGGCCTCGCCGCACTCGATGAATTACGATCCCCAGCCCAAAGGCTTGCCCAGCGCTCGCGCCGCCGTCGTCGATTATTATCAGGGTCAACATGCAATCCACCCTGATCTCGAACGCCTGATTCTTACCACCAGCACCAGCGAGGGATATTCTTTTGTTTTCCGACTGCTTTGTAATCCCGGCGATGAGCTTCTGGTTCCCAGGCCGAGTTATCCCTTGTTCGAATTTCTCGCCGACCTGCAAGACGTCAAACTCATCCCCTATCCGCTGCTCTACGATCACGGCTGGCAGATGGATTTTCCCTCCCTCGAAAAATCGGTGACCAAACGCGCACGTGGTGTGATCGTAGTTCATCCCAATAATCCGACCGGTTCATTCGTGCGTCCACACGAGCGGGATGCTCTGAATCATTTTTGCCACGAACACAGACTCGCTCTGATTGCCGATGAGGTTTTTCTCGACTATGCTCACGGACGCGCGGCACAGACAAGCTTCGTTGGCAATCAAGAAATACTTACCTTTACCCTCAGCGGAGTTTCAAAAATATCCGCGCTCCCGCAAATGAAAGTTGCGTGGATTGTCACCAGCGGCCCTCCGCAGGAAGTGGAAGCGGCACAAGCCAGACTGGAAGTGATCGCAGACACCTATCTTTCTATGAACGCGCCCATTCAGTGGGCTACGCCAACATTGCTCGGCCAGGGCAAGGAAATTCAAAGGCAATTGATGGATCGGGTGCTGGCGAATGTTGCAGAACTCGACCGCCAGCTGGCCGGGCAGAGCATCTGCCAGCGTTTAAGCGTTGAAGGCGGATGGTATGCAGTGTTGCGCGTCCCGGTAACTCAAACCGACGAAGAACTGGCGATCAAGTTACTGCGGCGAAAGTCCGTGCTCGTCCATCCCGGCCACTTTTATGATTTCCCCAGTGACGGATATCTGGTGTTGAGTTTGATCACGCCGCTGGGTGAATTCGTCGAAGCGATCGAGAGGCTGCTGGAAGTCGATGGCTCGTGAATCCTAAATCGATTCGGGGCTAAACCCAGGGGGTGAGAGCTGGTTTTTGCTTTCGCGGCAGTCGCCCTGCAGGCTCATCGTTTCACCAGAAACGGATTCCTCTCCCGCTCTTTTCCAATCGTCGTCAGGGACCCGTGCCCCGGCACGACCACGGTCTCATCCGGCAAAGCCAACACAGTCCCGTGCAGAGATTGCATGATTTTCTGCATCGATCCACCGGGCAGGTCGGTGCGGCCAATTGATCCGGCAAACAAAGTGTCGCCAGCGATCAATTTTTTCTCGGCAGGGAAGTAAAGGCAAATACTTCCCTCAGTGTGCCCTGGCGTGTGCAAAATGCTCGCCGCGTGTGTGCCCACCTTGACCGTATCGCCAGTTGTGAGACTCTGGTCGATCTCGACCGGGCCGGGTGGTGCCACGCCGATCCACGCGGCCTGCACGTCGAGCATCTTCAGGAGCGCATAGTCATTCTGATTTAAAAGAATCGGCGCTCCCGTGGCCAAGCGCAATTTCATCGCGCCGCCCACGTGATCGATGTGAGCGTGGGTGATCACAATTTGCTTGACCTGCAAATTGTGCTTGCGGATCAGCGCGAGCAGGTCCTCAATGTCATCACCAGGGTCGATGACCATCGCCTCGCGCGTAGTCTCATTGCCGATGATCGAGCAGTTGCATCGCAATGGCCCCACCGGGAAAATTTCGTGAATCATGCTTCATTGTAGCCAAGCGGGCGCGCTCGTGCCCTGGCGTGGTTTTTGCTGGCGCAGTTTAGGCATTGCAATTGCCGGTTTTTTCGCGGCCTTAGCCGCTGCAGGGTCGCCACGGTCAAGCCACGGAATTCAGCCTTGGATAATAAACTTGGATAAAAAGACGAGATTGAGGCTTGTCCTAAACTGCAACTGGCGAGACAATACCCAATCGTGCGGAGGTCTGGTGGCAGCCAAATACCGTCAACACGGATATCAAGACCGAGACCGGGGGGACAAACCGCGCCGCGAATCCGGAGAGAAATCCGGACAGAAGCCTGCACCGCCCCCTGCCAAAAGAGACTACAGCATGGGGCCGAAACCCGTGAACATGCCCGGCACTCGCGCCGTTTCCCGTTGCGCGCAATGCGGTACCGTGCTGCAGGCGATTCCGCCCACCGGTCTATGTCCGAAGTGCAGCTTCGAATTGCATTCCTGTAAACAATGTATGTATTTCGATCCTGGCAGCCGCTTCGAGTGCATGCAACCCGTCCCTGAGCGCGTTGCGAAAAAAGACGCGCGCAACCAATGCACCTTCTATGAAATTCGCGTCACCCGCGAAAAAGAAACATCCACCCCGGCCAGCCTGCGTCCGAACGACGCCCGCCAGGCATTCGAAAATCTATTCAAGAAGTAGAAGAAATGGAGTACGCGATTCGCCAGCTAATAGTTACTGGCTCAGCTTGATGGCTAACTGGCGCTCTGGCTG
Source organism: uncultured Acidobacteriota bacterium (assembly GCA_963756015.1). Lineage (GTDB taxonomy): Bacteria > Acidobacteriota > Terriglobia > Terriglobales > Acidobacteriaceae > Sulfotelmatobacter. The sequence goes on along the minus strand of CAVWMB010000006.1, from coordinate 1,251,393 downwards.
CGTCATCTGGCTCCATAATTTTTGCAGATCATCCTGCAGCGTGAGATTTTCCGGCTGCTTGTGCAGAGCCACGGCAAACCAGCGATAGGCCGTCGGCAAGTCGCGCGGTGCGCACGTGCCAGTTGAATACAGTGCGCCCAGAGAAATCATCGCCTTAGCATCGGATTGTCCCGCCGCGGACTTCAGCATGCGCAGACCGCGATCGCAATCCTGGCGCACGCCACGTCCGTAAATGTAGCGCTGAGCGTCGGCCACGGTATCGAGCGACCTTGCCGGAGATGGCTTCGCGGCGGGCTTTGGGGTCGCACGCGACGCCGCTTTCGGCGCCGGCTGATCGTCAGGCGTTTCCGTCTCGGAGCCCGATGCGCCATTTTCTGTCGGGGACTCGGTAGTCACAGTGGAATCCGGTTTCCCCTGCGGTACGGCAGCCTGCGGCGGAGTAGCCGAATTGTCGGCGGACGAACCGTTTTGGGTGGCGTCGCCCGGCGACGGAGTGCTTGAAGCAGGCGGCGTGGAAGCGGAAGTTGCGGCCGGCGGGGGTGTAGCATTTTCTGCCGTTGGCGTGCTTGCAGCGCTCGCCGCCGGAGTCGATGCCGCTGTGGTGGCTGGTGGCGCCGCTGCCGGAGCGCTCGTAGTCCCTGTCGTAGCCGCTCCGTTTGCTGCGGGAGTCGCCGGCTGACCCACCGCGGTTCCATCCGCAGCGCTCTTGCCCGTGTCCGCGCCGGTCTGTCCAGCGTCTGCAGCCTGTGTTGCCGCGGGCTTTTTATCGCCTGCTTTCAGCCAGTCGAAGCCGCCCTGCTTCCAGCGCAGATATCCAAAGCCTCCCGCCAGCGCAAGGGCCAGCAAGACTAGAATCACTTTTCCCCACCCGCGTTTCGGCTCCTCGTCATCATCCAGAAGATAGTCAACATTGCCCGAGGAGCGCAGATGGTCGCGCCCTCCGACTTGGTTGTCAGCACGGAACCCGGCGGGTGGTGAGGCTGGTTTATTCAAGCCCAGGAAAGATGGTCCGCTGATGACCGGCTCTGGGAAAGGGTCATCGTCGCGATCAACAATATCGCGGCCCACCTCAATCCGGTTTACATCGAATGACGAGAGTGGCGCTGCCGGCCTTTCCACCGGTATGGAAGCTCGTGGAACACTTTGCGCTGGTCGGGTTGGAGCTGCTGTCGGCGAGTTCGCCGCCGTGTTTCTCGAGGTTACGGCTGGTGCCTGCCTCGGCCCGAGCGCGGAAGGCTGCGTCTTCGGCGCCAGCACGGCGCCGCACATTCCACAAAACCGGTTGGCTTCGGCATTGTCATTGCCGCATCGTCCGCAACGCACGCGTTCTCCTTCATCCCCTAACCTGGATTGCCTGATCTCTAGCTTAACCCGATTGCGCCCCTTTCGCGAGTGCGATTTGGGCTCACCGACGCTTGAGCCACGCTGTGTCTAACCGCTCGTATCGGCTACTTGAAAGGAGAAGATCAAGCCGAGCAAATTCGCTCGGCCATTCGCCGAAGGTCATTCGGTCAACAATGCACCCATCGCGAAGTTAGCGTTTCAGTTGCCAGGCGCGCCGGCCGGGTCGGTGAGAGCGATCAGTTTTCCCACGGGATATTCCTCCTGGGTAAGGGGAATCTCGGGTTCAGAATTCACAATCGTCAATACCTGTCCGCTGTGAACTCCCCGCAGGAGCAAGCGGTTACTCTCTACCCCTACGACTCGATATTTTTCATCGAAGACTGTCATCGCCAATTTTCCCTTTGCTCGTTCGATGCCAGATGCACTCTACCCGATGCTCAGGTGTTCTCCCTGCGGTTCAAAATTTCCCGATCTGGGTCCGTTTTATTTCGAAAACTTGCGCTCTGCTTCATTCGAGGCTGGGAATGCGAGGAGTTTGTTAGCCGTGACATCGTGACGGTGACAATCTGACCCCCGTCGTGATGTGCGAGCGTCGCTTCCGTTCGAACCATAGAGGTTAAGATCATATCGGTACGATCAATGAAGCCCTTTAGGTCTGAACGCGGGAGGGGCAACCCAAAATTGCTTTCGTTGGACGGAATCGAAATGCGTGTGGATGTAAGGCTAGTCCCTTTCGACGAAGTGCGAGCTGCTTTTCTCCGCGAAAACGACATTGAACGGGGCAGCAATCCATGGGCGCATGGAGCTATCGAAATAGCGCAACGGCAATTTGGCTGTTGGGCTAACGTTACACTTTCTCTCAGCGATATTTTGGGAACCATGCTTCCGCATCACACCCACGGAGTTGATCTCGTCCCGCCGTCAGGATCGAGTGTGGCTGAGGCGATTGAGAAGCTCAGATCCGTTCCTTTGTCGCAAGCCTGCCGGAAGAACATTGAAGAGCTATCTGCCAGGCCGGCTTCGCGGGCTTTTTTGAGCATGGGACCTATCAACCACCCCGACTATTCAGACTACCGAGGGTTGATCGATCGCGGACATTCAGGTCTGACGCACCTTGACGGTTTACATCGATTGGTTGCATGGGGACGCGACTGCAAATCGGGAATTACGGCGTACGTTGCGGGGCCTCTACCAAGATAGCCGCGGTGGTGCCCATCCCGGCTGAAGGTAGCATTTTTTCTGCAGAGTTGAGGTAAACGGAGCCTGCCAGCCCCTTTTCCTTTCAACAACTTACCCCCAGCTAATCCCCAAATCGTCCGCTAAACCCCGTTTTTGCCCCGTTCGTTGGGATAAAGATGCGCCATCCCCCCTTGCTTCAATAGGATGGCTTAAGACCAATATCCAGGGGAGGGTGTACAAACAGGTTCAATTCCCCGGGGAGAACCGTTGGTTGCTGGGTTTTTTTGGTTATGATCTCAGGTGAAGCTAAGGCCAATTACTCTGAGTTAATCCAAAGACCTAATACCCAAGCAGGAAGAAACTTAAGAGCTAACAGCCAGGAGCTAAGAGTTAACATGCGCAAGCCGATCAAGTACGTGGAAAAAGCAGTCGTCGTCGCCGCTAAAGGCGCGTGGGTAGTGTTCGATCGTTTCAACCGGATCAAGCCCAATCCGTCGCCCACTCCCAAGTGGTCGGACAAGCCTCTGCTCAAGTCCTACGAAAAATCCAAGCCCCCGCTCGGCTGGCCTCGCTCCACCGACTCGCTCTGCCCGAAGTGTGTCCCGGAAATCCGCCAGCAGATTCTCGACGGCAAACTGCCGCACGAAGTTCTGATGAACGAAAAGATCGGAGAAATCAAGGCTACCATCGTGGAGCGCGATGGCAAGATTCTGATGGTGAAGGATTGCCCGAAGCACGGCCACTTCGAGGATGTGATGTCGATCGACACCGACTTCTCCAAGCATCTCGAAGATGTTTTCCCCGGCCGGGACATCACCGCCCATAACGATGAGAAGTTGCACCATCACGGTTCCTCGACCGTGAAGTATGGGCGCGGCTCCGTGCTTACCATCGATCTCACCAACCGCTGCAACATGATGTGCGATCCCTGCTTCATGGACGCGAATCAGGTCGGCTTTGTTCATGAGTTGCAGTGGGAAGAAATCAAGACCATGCTCGACAACGCGATCACCATCAAACCGCGTCGTCAGATGAGCGTGCAGTTCTCCGGCGGCGAGCCCACGTTGTCGCCATATTTCCTTGATGCCGTGCGCTACGCCCGCAAAGTCGGATACAACTCCGTGCAGGCCGCGACCAACGGAATTGAGTTCGCGAAAAGCTTTGAATTCTGCCAGCAGGCGGTCGAAGCCGGCATGCGTTATGCGTACCTGCAATTCGACGGCATCGGCAACGCAGCCAATGCCCACCGCATGGTTGGCAATTTGTTCGACGTAAAGCTGAAGGCGATCGAGAATCTGCACAAGGCGGGAGTGGAAATTGTTCCCGTCGTCACCATCGTTAACGGCATCAACAACGAACAAGTCGGACGCATCATCAAGTTCGCGCTGGACAATCCAAAGACGATCAGCTTTTTGAGCTTCCAGCCGGTGAGCTTCACCGGCCGCGACGAAGCCGTTACGGACGACCGCCGCCAAGCACAGCGCTACACGCTCTCGCATCTGGCCCACGACGTAAAAAACCAGACCACTTTGGGTGAGCCCAGCCGCGACTGGTTCCCGATTTCCTTCATGGGCACGTTTTCAGATTGGGCCGACCTGATGCACGCCGAAGACAAAAACAACGACTGGGGCCAGCTATCCTGCGGTTGTCACCCGAACTGCGGAACCGGCATGGCGGTGATGATTGACAAGGAAACGAAGGAAGCGGTTCCGGTGACCGCGTTTTTGAAGGGCGATCAACTGGCGAAGGATATTGCCAAGGTCAACGATGCGGCGCGCGGGAAATTCCTCACCGTGGTGGGAATGGCGCTGTGTTTGATGAAAAATTACGATCCGTATCAGGCGCCGACACATTTCAAGCTGATGGATCTGCTGAAGAAGTTTGACAAGAACTTCAACGCGACCGGAAAGAACTACGGCAAGGTGGGTCCGGACCGGACCGTCGATGATGTCATGAAGCGGCGGCAAGACCGGTGGAACTTCCTGTTTATCGCCGGAATGTGGTTCCAGGACCTGTTCAACTATGACTTCCGGCGGACCGAGCAGTGCATCATTCCATACGCGACGCAGGAAGGCGAGATTTCCTTCTGCGCTTATAACACCGGCGTGGGATGGCGGAACATCATCGAGAAGATGCACATGACGGCCACGCTGACCAAGTGGTATGAAGAGCACGGTCGACACGAAATTTTCGCGGGCGGCAAGAAAGTGAAGATGGAAGACGAGACTCATGGATTGCTGTTGCGCGATGACCTGGTCACCAACGAACTGCAGCACGATCTCGATAACCTCGGCATCGCGAAGAACGCGCGGGAAGAGAAGAAGCGGGCGCGGGATGCGAAGGCTGCGGCTGGAAACGCGACTTCCGCGGCAGGAGATATTGCTCCCGCCGGACATCGCGGGCCGGTGAAAAACGACGAAGCGTATAACGCACGCATGGCCTCGCTTTATCGCGAAGTGGTGCTGAAAGAGAAGCCGGCGGTTGCCGAGAACGGGTTCATTCCACTGGGCGCGCTGAGCAAGGCGAACGGCAACAGTAACGGAGCGCCAGACGCGAAGCCGGAAGTTGCCGAGCCGGTAGCGGGGGATTAGCTCTCAGCCGTCCGCTGTCAGTAAAACTTTAATGGGCCGCCTGCGGGCGGCCTTAGTTTTGCGGACCAAAATCAATTTGTTCGTGGATACACTTTAGAATTTTCTTCGGCTCTCGAGCCATGTCGCATTGACTTGCCATGCATGCAGCCTTAGCATTCCTGCGATGATCGGGCAAACCATTTCGCACTACCGTGTTGTCGAGAAACTCGGCGGCGGTGGGATGGGTGTGGTCTACAAGGCCGAAGACATAAAGCTCGGCCGCTTCGTGGCCCTCAAGTTCCTGCCCGACGACGTTGCGCGCGATCCGCAAGCCCTGAGCCGTTTCCAGCGTGAAGCTAAGGCGGCATCCGCATTAAACCATCCGAACATCTGCACGGTGCACGAGATTGACGAGCAGAACGGGCAGACATTCATCGTGATGGAGTTTCTGGATGGTGCGACGTTGAAGCACTTGATTGCCAATCGCCCGATGGAGGTGGAGCGCATTCTGGAAATAGGCATTGAGGTGGCGGACGCCCTCGACGCGGCTCACGCCCAGGGCATAGTTCACCGAGACATCAAGCCTGCCAACATTTTCGTTACGAAGCGGGGACATGCGAAGATTCTCGACTTCGGCCTGGCGAAGGTAACTCCACTTGCGCCTGCAGCAGCCGGGGTCGAGGTCACCGCCTCCATGGTCGCCGAAGAGCACCTCACCAGCCCCGGCAGTACGTTGGGAACGGTGGCCTACATGTCGCCGGAGCAGGTTCTGGCCAAGGAACTGGATACCCGCACCGATCTATTTTCGTTCGGAGTTGTGCTTTACGAAATGGCAACTGGCACCCTGCCGTTCCGCGGCGAGGCTTCAAGCGTGATCTGCGATTCCATTCTTCACAAAATGCCGGTCGCGCCGGTGCGTCTGAATCCTGATCTGCCGGCCAAACTCGAAGACATCATCAGCAAGTCTCTGGAAAAAGAGCGCGACGTTCGCTATCAATCGGCCACCGAACTGAAGGCTGACCTGAAACGAGCAAAGCGGGATACCGAGTCGCAGCGACTTCAGGTGCCGGCTGCCGAGACGAAAGGGCCGTCAATAACCGGGCGATACCGCAAACTGCTGATATGGGCGGGGGTTGGATTGGCGCTTCTGGCGCTGGCAGCGATCGCGCTGCGCACTCTTGATTCGCGCCCTCATTCCTTGCAAGTAAGTGAGAGTGCTGCGAAGCCGTCTCCCGAAACAATTGCCGTCCTCCCATTCCGTGATATTTCCGAAACGACGAGTGACAGTTGGGCCATCGGAATCACGGACGCAATCATAAGCCGGTTAACCTCGTTGCAAAATCTTGCGGTGAGGCCGACAACCTCGGTTTTGAAATATGCGAAGGAAACTCCTGAGGCAACGCAGGTCTCCAAGGCTTTAGGCGTCGATAGCGTACTGGAAGGGACCTATCAGCGTTCCTCGGGAGTGACGCGGGTGACGGTTCAGTTGATCGACGGTCGAAGCGGAAACACAAGGTGGTCGCAACGCTACGATCTGCACAGTGCCGACATACTGAGCTTTGAGGACCAGATTGCGGCCAAGGTAGTGGAGGGCCTGCAGATCGAAATCTCTCCCACCGAACAAAAATCGATTGAACAGCCGGTCACCACCAGCGTGGATGCCTATAACGACTATCTGCAAGCCCGTTACTATCTGAGTGAATATTTGGTGCATTCGCGACTCGACAGTCTGGAAAAAGGGGAGCGCCTGCTCACGAGCGCGATTGAATTGGATAACAATTTCGCGGATGCCTACGCCTTGCGGGCAGAATTTTATTCGCTTCAAAGTGCAAACTTTTTTGTAGACGCCGGGGCGAACGTGAAGCGGTCTGAAGCCTCGGCACAGAATGCATTGCGGATCAATCCGCAATCAGCCGAGGGATTGATTGCGCTGGGCGGCGCGTATGGCGAGGAAGGGCGGGAGCAGGAGGCGATCGTCACTGCCAGACGAGCGGTGGCGCTTGCGCCGAACAACGAGAACGCCTGGCAAATGCTGGGATATTCGTATTACTACGCCGGCTTGAATGAACTCTCCGCGGAAGCCTACCGCCGGCTTATCGAATTGAATCCGACGCTGCCTCAGCCTCGATGGATGCACGCCCGGATGCTGTTATACGCTGGGAAATCACAGGATGCGGAACAGGAAATGCGGCAACTGGTTGCAAAAAACCCCGATCAATATAAGGCTTTGGGCTACTTTGGCATGGTGTTGTATTACGAAGGCAAAACTGATGAAGCCAAAACCAATCGCGAGCGTGCGCTTCAACTGGCTGGCGATTCAAGCGACAATGCGCCGCGAATGGCAGCGGCATTTCTTTATGCATCGCTCAAGCAACCGGAAAAGATCAACCGCGAGATACTACATTACCGTCCCGAAGAGGTGATCGACGGAGATGCCGCCTACTGGCTGGGAGGAATCTACGCGCTGCTGGGCGATCGCGAGCGTGCGCTGGTTTGGCTGAAGCGGACGGTGGCGCTGGGAGACACGAATTATCCATGGTTCGAGCGAGACAAGAACTACAACAGCCTGCGGAGCGATCCGGAGTACCAGACGATCATGGCCGGGATTCGGCTGAAGTGGGAGGCATACAATAAAGAGTTCAACGCCGTCCAGTGATCGGCGAGACCGAGTTGTGGGATTGTCGATGGGCTAGGGAAGCATGTTGCCGATGCGGCGAATTTGGGCTCCGACGGCCTTGAGTTTTTCTTCAATTTTTTCATAGCCGCGATCGATGTGGTAGACGCGGTCGATGATGGTTTCTCCGTCAGCGACCAGGGCCGCCAAAACCAGCGATGCGCTGGCGCGCAGATCGGAGGCGAGGACGGCCGCGGCGCTGAGCGGAGTCTTGCCAACAACGACGGCGCGGCGGCCTTCGATCTTTATGTTCGCACCCATGCGAACTAATTCCTGCGCGTGCATGAAGCGGTTCTCAAAAATATTTTCGGTCACAATCGAAGTGCCTTCGGCTTGAGTCGCGAGGGCCATGAATTGTGCCTGCATGTCAGTGGGGAAGCCGGGATATTCTTCGGTGGTGAGATCGGCGGCGATGAAGGGATTATCGCCCATGACGCGGACCGAATCCTTTGTGGATTTGGTTTTCACGCCGGCGGCTTTCAGTTTTGCAAGGACCGCGTCGAGGTGAGTGGGATCGCATCCGGCGATGTTAAGGTCGCCACCGGTAAGCGCACCGGCGATGAGGAAGGTGCCGGCTTCGATGCGGTCGGGAATAATGCGGTGCTTCGCACCTTTCAGCTTGCTCACGCCTTTGACGCGGATGGTGGGTGTGCCGGCGCCTTCGATGTGCGCTCCCATTTTGTTGAGTAAGGCGGCGAGGTCGGCGACTTCGGGCTCGCGGGCGGCGTTGTGCAGCATGGTTTCGCCTTCGGCAAGAGTGGCGGCCATGAGCAGATCTTCAGTGCCGGTGACGGTGATTTTGTCGAAGACAATTTCTGCGCCGCGGAGGCGCGAGGCGGTAGCTTCAACGTAGCCGTGCTCCTGCTTAATTTTTGCGCCGAGAAGTTCGAGGCCTTTGATGTGGAGATCGATGGGGCGTTGTCCGATGGCGCAGCCGCCGGGAAGGGAGACATGAGCGCGGCCGCAGCGGGCGACCAGTGGGCCGAGGACAAGCGTAGAGGCACGCATGGTCTTGACTAATTCGTAGGAGGCCTCGGGGCTGGCAAGGTTTTTGCAGTGGATGGTAGTGCGGTGGTGGGCGCGTCCGTAGCCGAGTTCCACCTCGGCGCCCATGGCAGCGAGCAGGTTGCGTGTGGTTTGAATGTCGCGGACCTGTGGAATGTTTTCGAGGATCACGGGCTCATCGGTAAGCAGGGCGGCTGCCATGCAAGGGAGTGCGGCGTTTTTCGCTCCGCTGACGCGGACGGTGCCGAGCAGCGGGGAACCGCCGCGGATTACGAGTTTATCCATGGGTAATAGGTCCCAGCGATTAGCTATTTTAGCGGGGAAATGGGGAGCGGATGGTTATCGAGAGGGCACGACCTTGTGGAGAGCATGGCAGCCAGCCGATGCTGTCATCGGGAAAAATGTGGATACTCGATTGTCTTGCCCTCCGCTTTGCGGATGGCGGCTTCGCTCCGAATAATAAAATAGAAAAGGCCTTTTCGGCAGGGCCTTAAACTGCGCCGTTCGTAAACTCCTATTCTCGCGGATTCCCTTTACCCGCAAATTCAATGGCGTTGCGCACATTGCCGTTTGCCTTTTTCAGGGCGGCGGCGGCTTGGGCGCGGCCTACATTTGCGGCCAGCATCACGACCGCGACCGGTGTACGGTTTCCCGAAGCCTTGAGAGCCCGCGCGGCGGAATTGTGGTCGGCGCCAGTGGCGCGTTCTAGGATTGCGACGGCACGCTGCATCAGCTTTTCGTTTTTGGGTGCGACGTTCACCATCAGGTTTCCATACACGTAGCCGAGTCGCGTCATGGCAGCGGTGGAGATCATGTTGAGGACCATTTTGTGGGCGGTGCCGGCCTTCATGCGGGAGGAGCCAGCGAGAACTTCAGGGCCGACCTGGGTGATGATGGCGAAATCGGCGGCGCGTTCGAGAAGCGAATTGGGATTGCAGGTCAGGGCGATGGTGTGGGCGCCGCGGCGGCGGGCTTCCCCGAGAGCGGCGACCGTGAAGGGAGTGCGGCCGCTCGAAGCGATCCCAATGACGACATCTTTCTTGGTGGGCTTACGGCGGGACATTTCCTTGCGACCGGCGTCGACGTCGTCCTCGCTGGTTTCAGATTCGGAGGCGAGAGCTTTGAGGCCGCCGGCAAGAATGAACTGTACGCGGTCCGTGCTGAAGGTGGGCAGGCACTCGGCGGCGTCGAGGGCGGCGATGCGGCCACTGGTTCCCGCGCCGACGTATATGAGGCGTCCGCCGCAGCGCAGCGCGGCGGCGGCGAGATCGATGGTGCGGGCGATTTGCGGGAGGACGCGAGTGACGGCGAGCGCGACCGTGGCGTCTTCAGCGTTGATGAGGCGAGCGATTTCAAGAGAAGATTTTCGATCGAGATCCCGCGCCGCGTCGTTCGATAGTTCGGTGTAGAGGCGGCGGAGTGGGGATGGTTTGCGAATTGGTTTCAAAGCGATGCGCCTTTCCGGAGGCCCTCTCGAGTCGACGACGGGGCGGAGAATCATTTTAACGGGTTTGGGCCGATCCACTCAGGCGCAACAAGTTTCAGGCAGACAGGGTTTTTTGTGCCGGAAGGGTTGCGCGGGAGTCGGCGCCGGCCACGGTCAGGAGCGGCCAGCCTTTGCGGAGCACATAGTCGAGCCATGCGCCGGCCATCTGCGAGGTCAGGACAGCCGCTAGCACGAGAGTGGTGTAGAACTGCGGGCTAATGATGCCGGCGTCGAAGGCAACGCTGGCCAGAACAATCCCGGGTCCTCCGCGGGCGTTGGTGGTGATGGCGAGGTTTATGGTATCAAGCCCACGAAATCCGGCGAAGCGCGCGGCCGCCGAGACGGAAAGAATCTTGACCACACAGCTTCCGATAAGGAAGGCGGCCAACATTTTTAGAGAGAAGCCGCGAATGAGGTCCAGTTTCAATCCGACCATCGCGAAATAGATTGGGATGAAAAAGGCAAAGGAGATTTTGCCGATTGCATCGAGAGCGTCGGAGAATAATCTGCGCTTCTTATGTACTACTGCGAATCCCGCAAGGAAGGCAGCGAAGACGATGCTGACGTCGAGCAGGCCGGCAAGTACGCAGTATCCGAGAAGAACCGCGATGGCGTAGCCAACCGGCGACTGCCTCGCGAATACGTTGAAACGCGATTTGTTGACGCGTTTAACTATCCGGGGCAGAATCGTCAGTCCTAAAGTGAAGAAGGTAATGGTGGCAACCAGGTGATAGGACATTTGGCGGGGGTCGAGCACAGTCTTGCCGGCCATGGCAGTGGCGAGCGCCAACGCCAGCCAGAGGCCGATGTCTTCAAGGACCGCGACGCCGAGAACGAGGCGGGCAAAACGCGTGTGGAGAATTTTCAAATCGGCGAATATCTTTGAAACCACAGGAACTGAAGTAACTGCGACGCCGACTGCAAGGATGATGATCAGAGAAACGCGGTTCCCGTTGGGGCCGGCGAGCGCCGGTCGAAGCAGCCACGGCCCCAAAAGCAGCGCGAGCAAAAAAGGTATACCGGTACCCACAATCGCGAGCCAACCTACTTCGTGGCGCTCTTCGCGAGTGAAGAGCTGACGGGTCTCCGCGCCTGACAGGAACATCAGGAGCAACAAGCCGAGCCAGTAGATAAAGTTCAAGGTGTTGCCCTGGTGGGTCGCGACCTCGGTCAATCGTGAGGCGGGGGGCAGTCGTCCGAGCAAAGCGGGCCCGAGCACGATGCCTGCCAGGATTTCGCCGACTACTTTGGGCTGGCGAAGGCGCATGAAGAGGTGGCCGAGTAGCTGGGCCAACGCTACCAGGAGAAGCAGCAGAAACAGGATTGCTGTGAGGTCAGAGTTCGACATGGAGTTGACTGCACCGGGAAGCTTCAGATGCGCCCCAGGGAGGAAGGGTTGGTGAGGAGCGCAACTTAATCTAGTGCTTCGATCAACGCATCGTGGAATCTGGGCCGGACAGTCTTGATGGCCTGATTCGAGCAGTCAGGCCAAGTGCGGTTTGTCAGCAGGGTGATTGAAAGTTGGCGAACGGGATCGATCCAGAGAGACGTTCCGGTATAGCCGAGGTGGCCGAAGGAGTTGGTGGAGAAATATTTTCCGGATTGCGATGGCGAGGACGGAGTATCCCATCCGAGCGCCCGGGATGTGCCCGGGGGCGCGGCTTCGCGTTGGGTAAAGAGAGCTACCGTCTCAGGAGTGAAGATCCGGTTGTTCTTACCTTTCACTTCGCGGGCGGACGCCGCGGGGCCACACTCGAGCATGGCGTCGGCGAATTGGGCGAGATCGCGGGCGGTCGAGAAAAGCCCGGCATGAGCGGCGACGCCGCCGAGGACGTTCGCGTTTTCGTCTTGTACCTCACCCTGGATAATTTTTCGGCGGAAGGTGCTGCGGACTGGCGCTGGGCTTCCGGGTGAGATGCGTTTTTCCTGCGGCATTTCCCGTGCGAGCACGTCGCCTTCATCTTGTTTTACTCGCTCGTCGGCGGTGGGCGGGATTCGGGCGCGCATTCCCGCGGGAGGGTTGAAGGTTGTGGTCGTCATGGCGAGCCGGGAGAAGATTTCGCGCTGGCAGAAGCGGTCGAGAGATTCGTCGGCGAGGCGTTCCAGAGCAATCCCAAGGATGATAAAACCGATATCGCTGTAGAGCGCGCGGGTGGCCGGGTCCGCCGCTAAGGGCATGGTAAAGGCCGCGCGGAGAAGTTGGTCGCGAGTTTTCGTCTTCAGGAATAATTTTTCGTAGGCGGGCAAGCCTGAGGAGTGCGCCATCAGCATACGAAGGGTTACCTCGTGGCGGCGAGAATCTTCGGCTGCATCGGTCAGGAATTCCGGGACGATGGCCGCCAGGGGAGCGTCAAGGTCGAGCAGTCCGCGATTGTAGAGGAGCATCGCCATGGGTGTGGTGGCGACAACTTTGGTGAGGGAAGCAAGGTCGAAAAGAGTTGAAGAATCAATGTCCTCGCTTCTCTTGGAGGATGTGATAATCGCGGCGCCTCCGTTGTAGGTGAAGTCACCGACGGCTTTGAGGACGACGAGGCGTCCACGGTGAGTGACTGCTACCGAAGCAGCAGGGAAGGCGCGATCGACAATAGCTTTTTGCAATAGCGCGAATGCGGGGGCGAATTGTTCATCTTGACGTTCGAAGGCGTCTGGCAAAAGCGATGATGTTGCGCGGTTCAGGGTGACGACACTCTCTTGAAGCAATTTGTAGAGCTGCCCCGGTTTATAACAGGTTGCCAGGAGTCGGTAAAGGGAAGCACGGTCTACGATCGCTGGCTATCTGAGAGGGCGCTACTCAGCGGGTTGGCCGAGAGTCAAAGGGCACGGACGGGATCCGCGGCGCGACAGAGTGCGGCCCCCCCAGCGATGCCGGCGTCGGCGCCGTAGTGGGCGGTCACCAGCGGAATTTCCTGGCACTGGGAATTCACGCACCAGGTTGGCAAGCGATTGCGGATGTGTTCGAAGAAGGGTTGCAGCATGGCGGCTGCGCCACCGCCAATGATCACGACGTCGGGCTCGAGCAAATCAACAATGTTGCCCAGCCAGATGCTGAGAAACTCGGCAGTTTCTTCCAGCAGCTCTCTTGCCAGGGCGTCGCCGGCACGGTAAGCGCGGCCAACCATTTCACCGGTAATGTGGTCGACTTGGCCATGCGCGAGGTCGAGGATGCTGGAAGAGCGTCCTGCGGCAATTTTCGTTGCGGCGCGGCGGGCGATGGCGGGACCAGAGGCAAGGGCTTCGATGCATCCCATCTTGCCGCATCCGCAGCGCGGGCCCCGATAGTCGATGGTCATATGGCCGCCTTCGGCCGCGGCGCCGGTTCGGCCGTGATAGATGTGCCCGTCGAAAACGATGCCGGTTCCGATGCCGGTTCCGATCGTGGTGCAGAAGACATTGCGGTACCCGCGCCCTGCGCCCCACAGCGCTTCCGCCAGGGCGGCTGCGTTGCCGTCGTTGTCGATGCGAACCGGCAAGCGATATACCTTCGAAATCTCGCAGGCCAGGGGAAAGTTGCGCCAACCGGGAAGATTCGGCGGATTGACAATGACGCCGGTGTGGGGATTGAGTGGACCGGGGGCGCATATTCCGATGCCGGAGATGAGAGTTTGTAATTTCGGATCCGCCGCGGTTGAGTGGACGGCGTCGATCGCTGAGACCACCGCAGCTAAACCCGCAGCCGCGTGCGTGGCTACCATGGGAGTGCGCATCTGGTGAGCGATTTCGCCGGCGGAATTTACCAGGCCGGCGGCGACTTTTGTGCCGCCGACATCGACCCCGATGAAGTATGCGTCCGAGATTTGCATTTTGCCGCCGCGTCGTGGCAACGGGTTACTGTCATGTAGCCCTTGGTCCACTATAAGGGAGAACAGGTGGGATAGCGAAATTCTTCGGCCGGCATTGCCGCCGCAGACAGCTTGCGACCGAATTTCGGTGTGCCGCGGGGCGACAAAGACACTCCTGCGGGCGCTAAAAGATCCGGCACAGGCCAAGAAAAAGTGAACAAAAAAGCGGTGCAGGATCAGATACTCTCCGGCTAACCCCCGGCTCTTGATCTATAATCTGTCAAAGCATACTAGCCAGAGACGCTGCGGCAGTGGGGTTCCCCCCTCATCTGGATCGCGGCGGAATGCAATGTTCCCTGGGAACCAGTTGATTAATCCTGGAAACCAGTTGATCGATAAGGTCCGGAAGAAGACTTTTCCGGTTGGGAAGGGTTATGCTCGTTATGTGGTTTTGGCCGAAGTGTTCCCAGGGCCTTACTTGCAATCGTAAACGGGTTTCGCCCGACGAATCGAGAAGAAGGAAGCGTTGCGGTGATTGAGATGACGGGATTGCCGTATCCTGTGACAATGTTCAAAACATGTTTCAACGCATGAATTTGCGTCTGTTGCGTGAGCACGACGGTTCCGCAGGCGCAGTAACTATCAGCGATAGTAGGCGATAATCGATGAATTCTGTGAAGCGCATTGGCATGACGGCAGGTCGGTGGGAGTTGAAAGCGCTGCTGAGCGCGTGGTTTGTGGTGGCGCTTTCCTGCGCCGGCGTTTTCGGTCAAACGCGGCCACCGACCCAAGTTTCGCAATCAGAGTTGGCGCGCCAAAACATGGCGCATGTGTCCGCATCCACGGGGGAACTGGTGTTGATTCTGCACCGTGACCCCGGCCTGATGGTGGAGTTGAAACGATGGATTGCAAAGGATGCAACGGAGCATGGACAACTGCTTGCCGACGCCGATCTTAGCGACGAAGCCGTTTTCGATCGCCTGGAAAACGACATCACGTTCCGCTCGGTGGTAACCGCGCTGGTGCAGAAGTATGGATACCTGCTGCCGACAGTTAATCCGGATTCGCCGCTGGCGAAGCAAGAAGAGCTGCTCATGAAAGAGCGAGTGAAGTGGATTACCGAGGAAGAAGAGGCAGACCGGAAGGCGCGTCAGGATCAGGAAAAAGGGCTGCAGCAGACCCAGGGTTGCGATTTGCGCAGCAGCAATTGCGCGGCGCAAGGCGCGACAAACCCATCCATTCAGGCGTTGCCGCAACAGCAGCCGGGGGCCAATCAATATCCATCGCAAGTGCCTGGGATGGAGCCCCCGATGACGATTTCTCCACCTACTGCGCCCTATAACGGTCCGCCGCAGAACACAAACCCAACCAATGATGTGACCGATTTGTTGCGAACCAGCGGATCAGGCTCACTGCCGGCCGACCAAACGCAGGAGGCAGGTGCGACCGGCGGCTCCCCTTACGGGCAGGATAGCGAGGGCGAGGAATCCTCGGGAGGGCAGCACCGAAATTCAGGAATGCAAGGCTCGCGTCAGGGAGGAAGCGATAACACTTTTGCCGACTTGTCGCTGAGTTCGGATTTCGTCGGTGAGGGTTTCGGCGAGAGCAACACGAACCCTGGCAGCCGCGGGAGCGGAGGTCCGTACTCCGAGAGCTCCTACGGCAACGCATATGGTGCCGGAACTGGAACGGGTTCTTACGACTTGAATAATAGCAACTCTATGGTTCGCGAGAACATGCGGCGTGCGCGCGAAACGATGAGCCCGAATCAACGGCTGGTGCGACGAAAGGATCCGTACCAGCAGATTCCATCGCTGTACGATATGTACTTGCAAGCGTCGGCGCGTCCCCCTGCAGTCGAGCGCTTCGGGATGCAGGTCTTTGAAAACGGCACGCGTGACCTGCAAAGCATCCCGATGGACCTTCCGGTGGGGCCGGACTATGTGCTGGGGCCGGGGATGGCGTCTCGGTGAGTCTTTGGGGCGGAGTGGCCCGGCGTTTTTACCAGGTGGTGGACCACGAGGGACGGCTCAGCCTGCCCGAAGTGGGGCCGTTGATGGTCGCCGGGAAGTCGCTGGCGGAGGTGCAAGAGGCAGTTCAGAAGACTTTGCGGACTCAGTTTCGCGATGTCTCTGCTGACGTGTCGCTGTCCCGGCTGCGAACGATTCGAGTTTATGTAGTTGGCGATGTTCTGCGGCCCGGGGCTTACGACGTAGGCTCGCTTTCAACCCCGCTGAATGCCTTGTTCGCTGCGGGAGGCCCTACGGGCCGGGGTTCGTTGCGCATTCTTAAGCATTACCGGGGAAATCAACTGGTGCAGGATGTCGACGTTTACGATCTTCTGCTCCATGGGGTGAAGGGGAATATTCAGCGATTAGAGAATGGCGACACGGTGCTAGCCCCTCCGCTGGGTGGAGAAATCACCATCGAAGGCATGGTTCGCCGTCCGGCAATCTACGAATTAAAAGACGAGAAATCCCTGGCGGATGTATTTGCGCTCGCTGGCGGCCTGCTGCCCACGGCGACGCTGGGTCATGTCGAAGTGCAACGGGTGGTGGCTCATCAGAAGCAGACCATGCTGAGCCTGGATATTCCGCAGGAAGACACCGCGGAGCAGGTGACCAAGGAGTTGGATTCCTTCTCGATCCAGGACGGAGATAAAATCCGTATCTATCCCATCGCTCCTTACAATCAGGATGCGGTCTATTTGGAAGGGCATGTGCTGCGGCCCGGTAAATATTCGTATCGCCAGGGAATGCGAGTTACCGATCTGCTCGCTTCTTATAAAGATCTTCTACCGGAACCAGCGTTGCAATATGGGGAGATCATCCGGCTGAGTTTGCCGGATTACCGGCCGACGGTGCAGAGCTTCAGTGTGGCCGAAGCCTTGGCCGATCCGAAGAATGCTCCGGTACTCGATCCATTGGACACGGTTCAAATTTTCGGGCGCTACGACTTTGAAAATCCGCCGGAAGTCTCGGTGCTGGGGGATGTGCGTTCTCCCGGGACTTACCGGACTTCGGGAGACATTCATCTCAGCGATGCTATCCATCTGGCGGGGGGGCTGGAGCCGGACGCGCAGACGATGGACGCTCAGATTTTCCGTTACATGCCGGACAGCAAGTTAAAGATCTTGAACGTGAAACTGAGCAATGCGCTGGATGGAAGTCCGGCGGATAACATTATGTTGACCTCCAGGGATCGGGTTCTGATCCATAGAAACGCCGCGGCGGCGGATCCGGAGACGGTCTCAGTGAAGGGAGAAGTAGCGCGGCCGGGGCGCTATCCGCTTACCGCCGATATGACGGTCTCAGACCTGATTCGTGCAGCTGGCGGATTGAAACAAAGTGCGGATCTCAAAACGGCCGATCTCACTCATTTCGTTTGGAAGGATGAAAAGCAGGTCACAGGCGAGCAGCAGCAGATCGAACTGGCAAGTGTTTTGAGCGGCGATGCGTCCGTCAACGGAGTGCTGAACAATGGGGACGTGCTCTCAATTCGGCAAGTGCCGGGCTGGGAAGACTTGGGCGCGTCGATGGTGATTCGCGGGGAAGTGGTACACCCCGGCAGCTACGGGATTCGGCCCGGCGAGCGTTTGAGTTCGGTGCTCAAGCGCGCGGGCGGCTTCGGTCCAGCAGCATACCCCTACGGGGCGTTGCTGGTGCGTGCCGAAGTTCAGAAGCTTGAAGAACGATCCTATGGCGAACTGGTGCAACGGGTGCGAGAGCAGCAGTCCGACCTGAAGTTGACGGCGTCGACCACTACTGATCCAGACCAGAAACTTTCC
Source organism: uncultured Acidobacteriota bacterium (assembly GCA_963756015.1). GTDB lineage: Bacteria > Acidobacteriota > Terriglobia > Terriglobales > Acidobacteriaceae > Sulfotelmatobacter. The sequence goes on along the minus strand of CAVWMB010000006.1, from coordinate 1,233,569 downwards.
GCGGAATCTGCATTAACCCAGTGGCAGACCACGGTCGACAATCTGATCAGCAGTCCGCCGACGGGCCGGGTCACAATTCAAGTCTCATCGAATATTCACAGCTGGGCCAATACTTCTCGCGACATCACGGTGAGGGCGGGAGATATTCTGATCGTGCCCAAGCGGCCAAGCTATGTGCTGGTGCAAGGGCAGGTTTATGGTCCTACGGCCGTGGCCTACCGCCCCGGAAAGAGCGCACGATGGTATTTGACGCAGGCAGGCGGGACCACGAACATGGCAAACCGAAAGGCGATTTTCGTGGTTCGAGCCGATGGAACCGTGGTCGGCAGTCACAGCTCGCTCTGGCTTACCGGCGACACGCTGGGCGTGGCTTTGCAGCCTGGCGATATGGTGGTGGCTCCGGAAAAGGCACTGGGTGGTCCGCCGATCTGGAAGACGTTGTTCGCCAATGCGCAGATGGCAAGCTCTCTTGCGGTCAGCGCGCTTCTGATTGCGGCTTATTACTAAGGACGCATGCGTGATTCGATGGTTCGCGGTTAGGTCGGTGAGAATGGCGTTTTTACTGGCGAGCACGGCGGTCGCATTCGGGCAATCGGGCCCAGTTCCGCCATTGCAGGGTGTCGATAACGGAGCTCCAGCGTCGCAGAACAGCGGCCAGACCAGGTCTTCGAATGCGGGAGATCTGCCCGACAATCCGCAGCCGGCCGCACCTTCGGAAAACAGCGTTCTGGCGCTTCCTCACCAGTTGTGGCATGACCAGATTGGCATGTGGACAAGTCCGGCGAGATTAAAGCTCTCGGACGCGACCTGGCTGGTTCCGGTCGGAGGATTCGCGGCCGCGCTGTTTGCCACTGACAGTGATATCAGCCGCCATCTCTCGAACGATCCCAACACTCTTCTGCGCTATCGCCATATCTCAGACTATGGAATGTATTCAATGGTGGGGGGCTCGGCGGGAATCTACCTGCTCGGACTGGCGACACAGGATGAGCATCAGCGTGAAACTGGCTTTTTAAGTGGAGAATCCGCGATCGACAGTCTGGCCGTGGTGGAAGCATTGAAGTACACGATGCGGCGGCAGCGTCCATTTCAAGGCGACGGTACGGGACCGTTCTGGCACAGCGGGACTTCCTTCCCTTCAGAGCATGCAGCGATTTCGTGGGCTGTGGCAGGAACGTTTGCGCATGAGTACCCGAGTCCGTTCGTGAAGTTCCTGGCCTATGGAGCGGCGACGGTTATCAGTGCTTCGCGAATCACTGCCAAGCAGCATTTTCCCTCGGATGTTTTTGTGGGAGCGGCGATCGGGTACCTGACCAGCGAATATGTCTACCGCCAGCACCACAATCCCGATCTGCGGGGCGGGGCATGGGAGTTGCCCGCGATAAGGCCGGACCGACCCTCACACTGGCAGGCCAAGGATATGGGGTCGCCGTATGTGCCGCTGGATAGTTGGATCTATCCGGCGCTGGATCGTTTGACCGCACTTGGCTACATTCATAGCGGATTTGCGGATATGCGGCCGTGGACGCGCATGGAGTGTGCGCGACAGGTCGAAGAGGCCTCCGATCGAGTCGATGAAGATGAAACCGAGGAGAGTGAACCGACGCGCCTTTTTCAGGAACTGCAGAAGGAGTTTTCCTGGGAAGTGAACTTGCTCGGCGGAGGAGATAATGCTGAAGTCCGCCTTGAATCTGCGTATACGCGAGGCACGGAGATAGCAGGGAAACCGCTCACCGACGGCGATCACTTTGGGCAAACCGTTATCAATGACTACGGACGGCCTGTGGAGCAGGGCTTCAACGACGTTACCGGATTGTCGGGATGGGCTGCGGATGGTCCTTTCGCGGTTTATGCCCGGGGTGAATATCAGCACTCGCCCGAAGCGGCGGCGTTGCCCCTGGCGGCTCGCGACGCAATCTCACAAGCTGATTTCGCCCGAGTCGCCGATTTTGTTCCCATGGCCCCGGTTCCCGCTGACACGCTGACTCCGTCCTTCGATCAGGGACGATTTCTGGATACCTACGTGGCCATGAACGTTTCCGACTGGCAGCTTTCCTACGGCAATCAGAGTTTATGGTGGGGGCCGTCGCAGGGCGGGCCGATGATGTACAGCGATAATGCAGCCCCGCTGCGAATGTTTCGGGTGAACCGAGTTTCGCCGTTTACTCTTCCTGGGTTCTTGGGGCTGCTTGGTCCCATACGAGTGGAAGCTTTCATTGGGCAATATTCGGGGTATCAGTTCGTCCTCACTCCATCCGGATTAGAAGGGCAGTACGGCACGGCGCTGCATCCGCAACCGATTATTCACGGCGAGAGAATCAGTTTCAAACCGACGCAAAATCTCGAAATTGGGCTGTCCCGGACGACCGATTACGGGGGACCTGGGTATCCCCTAACTGTGCATACGTTTTTGAGAAGCGTGTTCTCGACCAGCAACACAAATCCTGGGCTAGCAAACAAACCGGGATCGCGGCGCTCCGGATTGGATTTCAGTTACCGCATTCCGGGATTACGAAACGGGGCGAGTTTCTATGCGGAGGGCCTGGCGGAGCATGATGAAATTTCTCCGATTTTCGGTCCTGATGTGGCGGTGTGGCTGGCGGGCCTCTATATTCCCAAGTTGCCCAGAATTCCGAAGCTCGATTTCCGAGTCGAGGGGGGGTACACGGATCCTCCCAATAGTGGTGGCGACGTTGCTTTCGGCGCGTTTTACTGGGACGCAACCTGGATCACGGGTTTTCAGAATGCAGGCCACTTGATGGGTAGTTGGATGGGACGCCAGGGGCAAGGGGCACAGGCTTGGACAACTTACTGGTTCAGTCCGCGCAATAAACTTCAATTTGGATTCAGGCATCAGAAAGTGAGCCAGGAATTGATCCCAGCCGGGGGTACGCTGGCGGATGCGGATGTGCGGGCGGAGTTCTGGCCGCGATCGACTTTCAGCCTCTCCGCGTCGGTGCAATACGAGGTCTGGAATTTTCCGGTGATTGCTTCAACCCGGCAGTCGAATGTGACTTCGTCGATTCAGCTAAGCTTTTGGCCGAAATCTTTTCACAGGAAGATTCTTGTGCAGCAGTAATCGGGTTTCAGAGATCGTGTTTAAGTTCTATGGCGACTAAGGAAATCACGAAACAAGAGCCGAGATACATCGAACCCAACCTCGAGCAAGAGCTGGTGATCGGGTCGGAGGGGGACTCGGTCCAAACTCAAGCGATTGCCGGATTAGCCCTGCTTTGGGATAAGAGGCGATTACTTTTCCGGTGGGTGGGACTGGGATTTGTTTTATCGACGTTGGTGGCCTTTCTAATTCCGGTGCGCTACACCTCAACCACGCGTCTGATGCCACCAGATCAAGCCGGGCAGGGGATCACTTCCATGCTATCGGCATTGGGAAAAACTGGAGACCTGGGCTCGATCGGGGGCCAATTGCTGGGACTGAAAACCTCTGGCGATTTGTTTGTCGGGGTGCTCCACAGCCGAAGCGTGCAGGACGATCTTATCAACAAGTTTGATTTGCGAAAAGTGTATGGCGTCCGCCGCTATGAAGATGCCAGGAAGGTGTTGGAAAATCGCACGGACGTCGCCGCCGACAAGAAGAGTGGGATCCTCAGCATTAAGGTGGCTGACAGGGATCCCAATCGTGCTACGGGAATGGCACGCGAGTATGTGGAAGCGCTGAATCGTATCGTCATTACGCTGAACACATCCTCCGCGCACAAGGAAAGAGTTTTCCTCGAAGATCGACTGGTTGCAGTACAGCGGGACTTGGAAACAGCGGAGAAAGATTTCGGCAAGTTTGCTAGCCAGAACACAGCGATCGACGTTAAGGAGCAGGGTAAGGCGATGATCGGTGCGACGGCGGAATTGGAAGGACAGTTGATCGCAGCCGAGACACAACTGGAAGGTCTGCAACAGATTTACACGCCGAACAACGTACGGGTGCGTTCAGTGCAAGCCCGCATCGACGAATATCGGCGGCAGCTGCAGAGATTGGGTGGCAAGGCGTCTCTTGGTGGAGAGACCTCAGGTGGCTCAAGTGACGAAGTTACGACCGACACAACGGACCTGTACCCGTCGATTCGACGGTTGCCAATTTTGGGCGTTACCTGGGCCGATCTGTACCGTAATACGAAAGTGCAAGAAACCATTTTTGAAACGCTAACCAAGCAATACGAAATGGCAAAGGTAGAAGAAGCTCGAGAAACCCCTAGCGTTAAAGTTCTCGATGCCGCGGACGTTCCCGAAAGAAAGTCTTTTCCGCCCCGGACGCTCTTCGTTTTATCAGGCACAGTGCTGGGATTTGTTTTCGTCACCGTGTGGATATTCGTTAACGCGCGATGGCAAGAGATTGATCCTTCTGATCCAAGAAAAAGGCTGGCGCACGAAATTGTTCAGACAACTCGGGAGGAAGTGAGCAGAGCCGTTCACAGGGTAGGGCGGCGCGGAGGGCAGCATTCCCCCGAGTGAGAGTAGTTCGTTATCGTTTTCCACCCGGTTCCCGCCATTCTACGTGCTGCTAGACTCGGCGAGAGATCGTCTCGGTCTCGATCGCGCTGTTGCCTTCACCATCGTGGTGTGTGGGGAGAGTTGCGCTTCTGGACTCATCACCCTCATTCTGATCGCTCGCCTTCTTTCGCCTGCGCAGCAGGGTCGCTATTATACTAAAACTGGGCGTGACGAAGACGTTGGTAATCACGTCTGCCGCCATCCTGCATGCTAATCCAAGAAATCAAAAGCGACGTGACGAATGCCGCTGGAATACAGTCGCCCCCGCGTGCGCTCGGCTCCCAGATGATTCGTAACGTAATGTTTGGTGGCTTGCAGTACGCGTTGTTGGCGCCGGTCCCGTTCGTCATGACTCCGCTCATTCTTCACAAGGTCGGTGTCCGTGGCTATGGTACGTGGGCCGTGTTCCTGGCGATCAATGGCTTAACCTCCCTGGCAGATTTGGGACTGGTTGGAACTCTTAGCAAATTTGTCGCCGAATACTATGCGCGACGGGATGTTTCGGCCCTGTCGAGACTATTGAACTCGGGTCTGGCCCTATTTCTACTGCTCGATGGGATAATCGGTGCGGTTCTGTGGGTTGCTAGCCCATGGCTTGCGGCTAGGCTATTTCGCGGCAGCCCCGTGTCGGCAGTCGAATTGATCATCTTGTTGCATTTTTTTCTGATTGTCATAGCAGGCAACATTCTGACGCAGCTCTTCGCTTCTGTGACGGTCGGTTTGCAGCGCTTGGACCTAAGTAATGTGATTGGTGCGTCAAATGTTCTGGTGAGCGCCATTATCGGCGGTGTTCTCCTAGTTCGCGGGTTCGGTCTTCGCGGGTTAGTGTATGGATATGTCAGCTCTTCGGTGCTTACGGTCATTATCTACCTGATCACCATCCGCAGGCTTTTGCCGCAAATTACGTGGAATCCTCTGCGATTCGACAAAACGGAGGCTGGCAAAATGTTCGGATTCAGCCTCCGGCTGTACATCACACAGGCCGCGGTGGCAGTGCATAATCAGGTAGAAAAGGTTTTTCTAGGCATGTTGGTCGGCGTGGGGCCAGTAGGGTGGTACGACATTGCGAGTGGGGTTGCGCTGAAGGTGCGAGGGGGCGTTGGATTTGTTTTGGCGCCCGTATTGCCGGCTGCCTCGGAGCTAAACGCACTCGGTGATGAAACGAGAATGAAGGAGCTCTACTATCGCACGCATAAATATTTGGCTGTGTTTGGAATACCGGTGATCTGCTACGTCATCGCAATCTCGCATCGTTTTATTGAGCTCTGGCTTGGCCCGAACCTGAGAATGATCGCAGTGCCCTTGAGTATTCTCGTAGTGGTAAATTTTTTTAATCTTGCGACTGGCCCCGGGTTCCTGATTTTTGCGGGAAGCGGGTACCTGAGACCTGGCGTCCAGTCTGCTGTACTGGGAATTGTGCTGAATGTAGTCTTGAGCTTTGGATTGATTTACAAGTTTGGCTTTGCTGGAGCTGTTTTAGGAACGTCGGCATCGCTGATTCTTGCCTCGGGTTTTTTCATGACGTTATTTCATCGCCGTAGCGGGTATCTCGTGTCCCGAGTCTTGCATGAAAGCTATTTGAAGCCAATATTGTGTTCGGTTCTGGTTCTGGCCGTGCTTTTTGCGGTACGTCCCGCCAGGGAACTTTCGTGGTTCGGACTAGTCGCAATTGGACTTGTTTTTGGAACGATTTATTCTGGGGTCATTTCGGTTTGCGGTTTTTTTGATGAATATGACTGGAACAGGATCGAGAGCTTGGTGCCTCTGTTACGACATGCCAGGAGGATGAGCCGAGTTGCTTGATCTTCTGCCTAACGTCGTTCTTATCAAGAATAAGCCTTCTTCGCGTCTCGCACGCGGCGAGGAGCGTCCCTCATGCTGAATTGGGCAGCGCGCTATTTTCCAATTTTGAGAGCGCTTGAACCGCAACTGTCTGAGACGGGCTCACTCTTGGAGATCGGATCAGGGTCGATTGGCATCGGAAAGTTCCGTGCCGGCCCATTTGTCGGCTGCGACATTAGTTTTCTGTTTCCGCCTCAGGCCCCCATGCTACCTTTGGTAGCATCTGCAACATGTTTGCCTTTCAACGATCGATCTTTTGATGGGGTGGTGCTGTCCGACGTGCTGGAACATATTCCGCCAGATAACAGAGAGGGTGTGATCCAAGAAGCCTTGCGAGTAGTTCGCAGGATTGCGATTTTTGGCTTCCCCTCTGGTCCCAAGGCTTTCGAATACGATCTGAAACTCGGCGAGGATTATGACCGGTGTCAACAAGTTAAGCCAGCATGGCTTCAAGAGCATATCAAATACCAACCCTATCCAACGAAAGAGCTTTTCGCGAAGTTGCCGCGTGAATGGGTAGTAAGTAGTTTCGATAATGAGAACGTGGTCTTCCACAATTGGGTGATGCGACGGGAAATGCATCGGATGGGGATCTATTGCTTCCGGATTTTGTTGGCAGCAGCACCCAAGTTGGCGGAAGCCTTGCTCCGGCGTGCCGATCGCAAACCTTTCTATCGAAAGATTGTCGTGGTCCGGCGAGCCGAATGAGTCGAAGCTCAGTGTGTCGGTGTGGGGTTATTCCTTAGCCCATGGCCCCCCAAAGCAGGAACGGAGAACATGAGGTACACAATAATAACTCCTACGATATGCAGGGATTCATTGCTGCGATTGTGCAGGAGTGTCGACAGCCAGAGTCAATCCGATTGGGAACACCTGATCGTAGTTGATCTGCCACGTTACCGCCTGACCAGGAAACAGCGGAACATCATCGCGTCGGTCTCGCCGAAGGAAAACCGATCATTTCACTACTGCGACAGAAGACATAATAATTACGGCCATACGTGTCGTTACCAGGCTTGGGAACGTGCCCAAGGCGATTTCATATTATACCTAGACGATGACGATTACTTAGCGGATCAGGATGTTCTTAAAACACTGGATTGTGTGACCGAACCGTGGGCTGTATTCCCCGTCCTTAGGCACGGGAGCTTGTTTTTTGACTTGCCGCCAAGAATTGGCAGTACGGGAACGGGGATGTTTATCCACAAGAAGGAGACCGGGCGATGGCCGGATTCAGACTTCTATGAGGCAGACGGCTCGTTCGTGGAAGGGTTAAGGCAGCGCTACGTCTATCAAGTTGTGAACTCTCGGCCAATGGTTATCCAGCCGACAAGCAGTTGTGGAATATCCAATGCCGAGAGCTGGTTCGGCAGGAAATTTGCAGCTCTGTTTCTTCGCTGGCAGTTCTATCGCTATTCGGCCAGAACTCGGAATATTCAGTGAGCAACTCGATGCCGGAAATTCGATAGCCCGCTCCATTCGATTCGGTCGCCCAATTTCCAATCCTTCTTTTCCATGGATGAATGGTAAATACAGTTGAAAACTCTTAAGCTCGCCTTCTCGCGTCACTCTCATAAGCCTGTCTACACGTTGCCAGCACTTTTGATGGATGGAACGCATTTTTTCAAATTATACTCAGTGTAAAGGTGTGCCCTCTGACTCAACCATGAGGTGAGAGCTAGGGTTCGGACAGGCTCATGAAAAAGAATACTGGAGTTACCTTAGCTTTCCAGATGGGAACCGAATCGAAAATCGATGCTGGCTTTCTTTCGCGCGATCCCCTCTGTTTGATATGCATTCGCAAGTTGCGGAATGCACTTTCCCGCAAGGAAGCGATAGTAGTCCACCAGTGGGCCATATCCAGCAGTGGTAGCGACGAGAGTGTCGATCCCGTCAAAATTCAGCGCCGTGTTTTGGGAACAGCAAAGAGCAAGCGCGTCTTGCGTGGTATCCACTCAACTCCGGACTCTACGATCAGCAACCCTACCGTCCTTGTGGAAGCTACATGCTTCGGCCCGATGGCGCGAGCAGTGTGCCGTGACCGGGAGTAGTGCAAAAGTTTAATGATGCAAGCATCTTCCATTGCGAGTCTTACAGTAGCCTACAACGGCGCAAGGGTCCTGGCGCGCCAACTGGATGCACTTAACCGGCAGACTCAGAAACTCGATGAAGTCATCGTCGTCAATAATGCGTCAACGGATGACACCCTGGGTCTGCTCGCCAGGGAATACCCGGGAGTGACAGTTCTCGACCTGCCCAAGAACGGCGGAGTAGGGGGCGGATACGCCCTCGGTCTGGCCTATGCCGTACTCGCCAAGAAGTATGATTGGGTATGGCTCTTAGATCAAGACAGCACGCCCGCGGAGGATGGTCTGGAATGTTTGCTGGCTGGGCTAGAACATCTTGGCGCCGACGCCGACGCCACTGCTATTCTGGCTCCGGTATGCCTGCATTCGAAAACAAAATTGCCCTGTCCCGGATTTTTCTGGAAAGGTGGACGCATGGTTCCTGTCTTGATAGATTCGAGCCATCCGGTCACTCTGGTGGATATGGTTATTTCCTCGGGCAGCTTAGTACGAAGGCAAGCTATTGAATTGGTCGGCCTCCCGCGTGCCGATTTCTTCATGGATTTCGTTGACTACGAGCACTGTCTCCGGCTCCGACGAAATGGATTCAAAATCGCGGTCGTTCGCGACAGCCATCTGGATCATGTGCTCGGTGATCCCTCCAAACTCAAAGTTCTAGGACGGGCCACCTACTGGACAGATCATGCTCCGTGGCGGATGTATTACAGATTCCGGAACGAGACCTTCATCGTTTGGCAGTATTACCCAAAGTGGACGAACAAAGCCTTTACGCTTTGTCGGCTGGTTCGGTATGCAGTGGCATTGATTTTGTTTGGCAAACGAAAGATGGAATGCTTAAGCATGATGTGTCGCGGCTTCTTGGATGGACGTGCGGGACGACTCGGAATTCGGTTCTCTGAGTCTCACGTTGCGGAAAAACCCATGGTTGAGGTTGGAACGTGAACCGGAGACAGCCGGAGATCGATGTGTTGATGGCCACATGGAACGGAGCCCGGTTTATTGGGGAGCAACTCGATTCCTTGTTCCGACAGACGTTCCAAAATTTTCAGCTGACCGTGAGGGACGACGGTTCGAGTGATTCAACGCTGCAGATTGTCGACCAATACCGATCGCGCTACCCAGACCGGGTGACGGTCCGAAACAATCAAAGCCGACTGGGCGCATGCCATACTTTCTCATTGCTGGCACAAGAGTCCACAGCTCCTTACGTTGCATTCTGTGATCAGGATGACGTCTGGCGCGCGAACAAACTCGATCTGGGTTACACGGCGGTAAAGCGTGTTGAGGCGGAGCACGGGGCTGACACTCCAGTTCTGATTTTCTCAGATATGGAGCTGATCGGGCAAGGCGACGAGATGTTGGCACCTTCGGTGTGGAAAATGAAACACGTGAATCCGCATCGAGCCACCTTAGGTACAATGCTGGTGCAGAATCTGGTAAGCGGATGCACGGTTCTGGGAAACCGCAGTCTGGTTGCCAGGGGAGTTCCGATCCCAGAAGAGGCATATATGCACGATTTCTGGTTGGGATTGGTGGCGGCGGCTTTTGGAATTCTCCATCCCTTGAATGAGACGACCGTCCGATATCGGCAGCATGCGAACAATGCGGTCGGCGCCGGAAGCAGCTGGCGAATTACGAGTGTTCTTAAACGTCTGACGAGCGATCGTGGGTTCCGCAGCGGCGTGGACGCATCAAGACGGCAATCCCGAAGCTTTGCTCACCGCTATGCGGGCCAACTATCTGCAGAACAAAAGGAAACCCTGCAAGCATGGTCGAAATCGCAAGAACTGCCCGCAGGAGTACGACACTGGACACTGTACCGAAACGGTCTACGGCGGACGAGTATTTTGAACAATATTGGATTTCTTGCGAGAGTATGATTCCGTCGCATCAAGGCGCGACGTGCGATGACCGGAGCCGATCGCTACGCGTCAGAAGTTCAGCCGGCTTGGCTACCCGAAGCAACCGCTATTGAGAACAGAAAGCGGCAAACTAGCCGGTTCGCGAATGTTGTGGCAACTTAACGATCCGGCTTTTGTCAAATTCCTGAGCTCCCACGAGAAGAAAGACGAAAGCCATCACTTTATAGGCCATCTGAGTGTCCAACATCAACATATTCGTGGCCAAACCCAGCACCGCCATCGCGCAAGATGCACTTACCAGCGATATTTTGCGCAGCAGAGCAAGAAACGATAGTGTGCCAACAACGCCGGTCTCGGCGATCAATCTGAGCCATCCGCCGTCAAGGGCTATGCCCACGGCACCGGGCCCCAGGCCAAAAATCCAGCCCGTCCACGATTGGTTAAGCATAACCTTAACAACCTGCGCCCACTTATAACCGCGCATATACCAGCTTATATCGACCCCCTCTGGAGCGTCTTCCGGTTCCCCGCCGCTTTCCTCAAGACCAGTGAACTTGTTATCGACCGGAAGGTTATCGTATAGGTTCTTAAATGTTTCCGTATTTTTCCAGGAAAAAAGGTCGGTTGATCGCTCGCTGGCAGGATTTGGGATGACCGCGAAGACCGTAATCAGAAGGCCGACGATGACCCCCGTTCTGAGCATGAAGTTGATTTTGTTTCTGGAATGTCGATAGACGTACACGCATGTCAGGAGGCAGTGTGCAAAAAGGGAGCTTCTCGATCCTGTGATAAAGATGCAGAAGCCCACTAGCGAGAACCAAAACCAAAATTTGGCAATGGTTCTGTCCTCAAACGCTAGAGCTGCGAACAGGACATTAAATAGCGCGCCCATTTCTGCGGGATGGTTCGCGGACAACCCGAATGGACGACCCAATGGTGATTCATATCCGTACGCAGTGAATCCTCCGACTATTCCGATGGATTGAAGAAAAATAAACGCACAGTTGATTCCGATAAGGAGTTTGACAACGAAAGGGAAGTCGAAACCCGATCGAACCAAAGCCCTTCCGGACCAGAAGAACACGAGGTACTCAATCAGGCGTAGGGAGTAAAACAAACTGGAGTGACCGGCATTAATGAGATTCGACAGGCAGAAAACGCCCACAACCAAGAATCCGACTGCGGGAAGCGGTTCGATTATGAAGTCCAATTTCTTGAGCCAGCCCCCGAAAAGCCATATTGCCACCAGGAGCAGGACTGCGTCGTCCAATCTTATCCCGGAGGTTTCATTGCTGAAGCTAATTAAATTTATCTTGGGGAGGAAGAGCAATATCACGGGCCAGAGGATTGGCCTCGAAAATAGCAGACCGAATCGCCTTACATACAGGTACGCGAAGGCGGCAAGATCGATCGCCGTAAATGCAGCGATGTGTGCCAGTTTCTCGGTGCTATATGACGGTGCGGCATTGGAAGGAGTGTCTGGAGGCACGGCGTTGGGGCACGAAGGATCCGGACGATAAAGATTCAGCCAATAAAATTCTAACTCTCATCCTATTGGAGTTCCTTTGATAAAACAACCGGTTCCGGGGGCCACTTGAGAGGAATCGGTAACCATGAGGCGGAAAATGTCTTGCTGCCTTTGTGGCTGGAGGCCGGAGGAAGCGACTCCTGTAGACTATTTGTACGGGAGGCAACCTCAATGGAGAGATCGCTGGGGAGCTCCGACCTCAAGCTGGTGCGAAACTATTTTCAGTGCCTTGAATGGCAATCGATGTTTTTCTTGTTCGGACTAAACCGACTGTTGGCAAGTCGAATGCGGTGGCCCGTTCGGCAGAGGAATCTGTATTTACCTGTGTGTCTTCTTTTTGTATTCAGTTGTCTTAAGGATTCCTGGATTACAAAGAATTGCTTGGAGCCTTAAGTATTGTTGCGGAGCCGTGATCCGACATGCATGTTCGCGTGGATCAGGAGTGAAGATTGCCTGAAATCAGTGTCATTATCGTCAACTGGAACGGGGAGTATTTTCTGCCAGAATGTCTTTCCGCGTTGACGAAGCAGACATTTCAGGATTTTGAGACGATCCTGGTCGACAACTGTTCCGAGGATGGATCGGTCGAATTTATGCGAAGGCAATTTCCGAACGTAAAACTGCTGGCTTTGCCGGATAATCGAGGTTTCACGGGGGGGAATATCGCCGCCTATGAGGAGGCAAAGGGAGAACTGATTGTACTCTTAAATAATGACACCGAGGCGCATCCACAGTGGCTAGAACAAATTCACACAGCGAGTGCGACGTACCCAAAGGCCGGAAGCTTTGCTTCGAAGATGATGTACTTCGATGAGCGGGACCGGGTGGAGAATTGCGGCTTCGATTTAGGGATCGCAGGAACAACATTAGATCTGGGGAGGGAGGAACTCGACGGGCCGGAATGGGCTCATCCCCGCGCGGTGTTCGGTGCTTGCGGGGGAGCCGCCGCGTACCGCCGTAGTATGCTCGACGAGATCGGGTTCCTGGACCCTGGGTTTTTCTTGATTTATGAAGACGTGGACCTGGGTTTTCGGGCGCAACTCCGCGGTTACGAGTGTGTCTATATCCCCGGTGCAATCGTTTACCATCGCTATCGCACTTCGATTGCCAAGGCCCCTGCGCGCCAAGTATTCTTCTCGCAACGAAACATCGAGTTTGTGTATTTGAAGAATATGCCCTTGGGGCTGATTTTTCAGGCAGCGCCCGAACGCCTGATATATGAGTTGGGCTCAGCTGTTTATTTTGCCCGGCGAGGACACAGTTTCGCTTTCCTGCAAGCAAAACTGGAGGCCGTAAAGTGCTTGCCTCGTATCTTGCGCCAGCGAAGAAAAATTCAGCAGGGAAGGAAAGCAACAAGTTCGCAGCTGAAGGCGATCATGCGAAAATCGTTATTGTTGCATAAGTGGAAAAAATTTTGTTCCCCGTCGCCCGGCGCTAATGCGAAATCAGCTTCCCGTCTGAGCTCAGTGCCCAAAGAATATTAGCTTGGTTTTATTTGGAACATACGATCCGAAAACCTGCGTTGCTTGACCTTAGCGGGAGCGTCGTACCAGACCGAAGCGACGAAAGTGCAGAATGCGAGAACAGGCATAAGAATGGCTGCGCTCTCGCGGTGTATCAGAAACCCACCGGCGCCGAAACTCAATAAACGATAATCAGAACTGCCAACTCACTCCGGGGTAGAGACTCGGCACGCGATAGGCACGATAGGCATTCGTGGGATTTGGAATATCCATTTGCCAGATCACCTGTGGAGTAGAAGTCTGCGTTATTTCCTGTACCTGCGACGCCACATTTGGGCTGGGAGGAATTGCGGGGTCATTGAGATCAAACTCGATGTTGCCGTTGCTCAGTTCATTGATACTTCCACCCCAAATGCCGAAGTACTGTAGCGGATCAGCCCACTGCAGATTTGCAACCATGGCGCCCTCATCAACCTGAAAGACAGTCGCCCGAGAGTGGCAGGGTGCGGTAGTGCCACCCAAACATATGGCGCCGGTGTCGTTCAGAGGTCGATTATCTCCATTATCCCAGATCGCCAGATTGGTCTGGGATCCACTTTGGCTTATGATCGAAGGAAAGTGCTGGAAAGAGAACCATACGCTGGGATCATCGGTTGGAACTCCGCCCTCAGCTAAGGCGAAATCACCCTGATAACCCAGGCGCCACAGGATGTTCCCCGTTCCAGCGCCATTCTCGTAGTCGATCTTAAGAACCCACGATTGGTGGCGCATCGACAACAGCAGGTTACCATCGCTGGCAGAGTACAGAAGAGCATTGCTGTGGGTCCAGTCGGGCAACCCGTTTAGATGGCGGGTCACTTTAAGCTCGTTAGGGTGGTCAAAGCTGTTCCACGCCCAAACCGGATTCCAGTCCCCATCTAAATCGACCAATGCATCTCCCGCGACGCCGATCGTTCCCGGATACCCGGGTAAGTCTGTAAAACTCTTCGAGACTCCCACCAGCACGATCAAATGGCCGTTAGCGAGAGGAAGCAGATCATGGTGAAAATTACCGGGCACAAAATCGAATCCGGTACTCTGCATCTTCCTTTGCAAGAGAGAAGTATCCATTTCCCGGATAGTATTCCCGGCCAGATCCACTTCGCGTATGAGTGTCTGGGTCGGCTCCGTAATGCTGAAGATCAAATGCCCGTTGGGGAGAAACTTAATAGTGAAAGGGTAGTTGCCCGCCCCTACATCGTAATACCAGATTGGGTTGGCATCGCGATCTGTGAAAAAGCCTAGCATAGTCGTTGGTCCGGCGGTAGGTATCAAGTCCAGCAATTCTATGCCGGGATTCTCAGAAGAAGCGAGAGAAGGATTCGGGCGGGTTACGGTCAATGTCGGAAAAGGAGTGGTGGGCAAAGCGCCGGTCTTGAAACTCAGATCTTGCGTAATTACTTCACTACCAGCACATGCCGTATGCGCACGCATGTGGTAAACGGTCGAGGCTTTCATTCCCGCAACGAGGATGTTGGTGGATACATAGTGGCCGGCCACGGGATACCATGCAGTGCTTCTTCCATACGATAGATCGGGGCCAAATTCGACCATGGCTTGTCCAGCGCACGCCGTTGCTACGGAGTATTGCGCAACCAAAGGATTTTGGGTCCTGGATACGAACACCACTGGAGCCGGGGGAATATCGGATCCCGCGCCACATCCCACCATGAAAGCGCATCCGAGCGATACCGCAACCGAGAGACCAGTCCTTGCTGCGAACAGTCTTGTCATTTATGCCTCACTTGGGATTGAAGTCAAATGAACTAGTCGCGCCAGCTTTTCGGGCCTTCCGTCCTCACTTCAGATGAACCAAAAGCGTGTTCGAGGGCGGCTTGGCTTTGCAACGCTGGGAAAAACTTTGAAAAGCCATTCCCGACAGTCCTCCTACCGCGAAATCGTCATTCCGACAACGCGAAATGATAGCCGAAATAAAGCAAATCACCAATAGCGATTTGCACGGGTCTCAAATTAATGGCTTGGAATCTCAGAGGCCTCCGAAAGATGACTGCTTTGGCGAAGGAAATTGATGCGTCCAGTACACCACAGGTGATAGACTTCCGTCCGACACCCAGGGTCGATCTGCGCGAAATCAGACAGGGATTGTGGTCGAATCAAGGTTCTCAGGCATGAAACTGTACGTCGGGTTTTGTTGCCGACGGCCGTGTTCTTGCGCCAACATCTGTTCGTTCGACCGCTCGCCTTTTGCACAATTCCGGTGGAGAAAGTGCCCCTGAACCGATAGCAGATGAAAAGGGACGGGCCAGGAGGATCGAAGTGAATTGCGGTAAAGGTTGGGAGTCGCGAGCCATACCCTGAGCTCGGAATGAGGCTGGCGGCCGCGAAACTCATTCAATTGGAGAAGAGCGACAACATGAAAATTCTCAGGAATCGAGTTCTGAGGACATCCGGTATTTCAGTTGTCTTGAGTACGATCCTAGTCACAACCGTCTGTTCGTCGCCGTCGCTTCCCAAGGGAGCGGTTGGCATTGTGGGGCAATACAACTATTCACCTACGGTGATTGAGAGCGGAGATACGCGCCAGTTCTGGTGGTGCGGCAACGGAGTCAATCCGAATAACCAGTCTCAGAATTCAGATGTGATTTATTACGAATCAATGGATGTGTCGATATTCAAATCCTCTAGCCCCGTAGTCGTGCTGGCCGAGACTCCAGGTAGTTGGGATTCTGTTTATCTGTGCAACCCTAAGGTGATTGGTGGCGTTTTCAAGAATCCACTGGGCGATCGGGAAACCTATACCTATGCGATGTACTACGTGGCCACGGCAAACGGGGCCAATAACAATATCGGTGTAGCATTTTCCACTGATGGCATCCATTGGAAGAAGTATCCGCGGCCGGTCATCTTGGCAAGTTCCCCGATTGGATACGGGGTTGGCCAGCCCGCCCTTTATAATTCCGATCATAAAGCTGGGATTCAAATGTTTTACGAAAATGACTTTCCTACCGAACATCACGTGGCCGCGGTTTCAACCGACGGGGTGCATTTCACGGTGCAAGGGACGCTGACCTCCAACGGCTTGGATTCGGATGATCCACAAGCCACTTGGGGGGACCTGGCTTATGATTCGAAGGCGAATGAATGGTACGCGGTTTTCAATCGCCCGTCTCGGCCGCCCTCGACCACTGGGGGCGTACAAGAGCGCGGACAGTACGGCGTTGAACTGTACAAGATCCCGCAGGATGCGCTCCTGACAGGAGCAACGCCGTGGCAACAACTCATCACTCTGGACACGAATGCGACTGGCTACGAGTCGAATTTTATTGCCGGTTTCGTGCGCGACTCTTACGGCAATATCAATGTAGCATCGTATCCCACTATCCTGATGTACGCGTCCATTTCCTATCCGCCGCCCAGTTGGGAAGCAACTCCGGCCGGTGCAGGTGATTCGGCAGGGACGCAAACTTGGATTCTGATGCCGATGCAATGGACCCCGGATGTCAATGCAGTGCTTCCCATGAATCGGTATTTCAATAAAAGTGTTCATCAGGTGACTACGGGTTGGGTTAGCCCGATTGGCGAATTCGAATTGCAGGAAGTGCTGGGTCATCTTTATGCGAATCCCCTTAAGGGAGCGACAGTGGCATTCTATGGCTGCAAGAGAGGACAGAGGGATTTCTTTGTATCGCTCGATATGGAATGCGAAGGTCAGCGGATTATCGGCAAGGAGGGTTATGGATACTCGCAATCCGTTTCCGGACTCAATTTAGTCGCGCTCTACCGCTGCAGCGCTGGGCAGGTCCCTTTTCAAGATCATTTCGTCAGTAAAGACCCAAAATGCGAAGGTCAGACAACGGACGAGCTGCTGGGTTATGCTCTTCCCTGAATAGGTCCGTCCTGAAATAAGAAAGGTGTTTCAACCACCAGAGTTAAAGCCGCGCCTGCTGTTTCGGGAGCCGCTATATTTGTTTTTAATCCCGTCAGCCCAACTGCGCGATAAGCAGCAGCCAAGAGTTCGCGCTTCCCGCGATCGGATCTGAACGGACTCCGCGCACAACAGGCTTGCAGAATCTCGAGGCGTTTCTTTTCTTTCTCAGTGCAAGATTTGGATGATTTTTGCGCCACGATAAGAATATGAAAGGGCATCAATGCTTCTGCAACGACTACTTCGAAGCCCGCGTAATCGACGAGCGCGATGGCGAGCGCCGGGTCAAATACGTGATGGTGGGCACCGCGGTTGATAGAGTTTTCCCTGATCCATTTCTCAAAGCTCGCTTTTGATTCCTGAGCCGGATCCAGGTCCAGATCATGTTTTTCCAATATTTCCGCAAAATGAGTGGCGTCATCCTCGGTCGTACCATGGCGATAATCTTCCAGTAAATGTTCGAAGTCGGTCACCTTCCTGCGATGATCAAATGTTGCTGTTTTGTGGGGTAGGGCCAAGGCGATCCAACCCTCGTTGTTTAACACTCGTCGCCACTCACTGAGCGCCCTGACCGGGTTCGCGCAGTGTTCTAAGGTGTGGCAGGAGGCAACAAAGTCGTAGCCGCCATCCGGGACGGCCGACAGATCACTTGCTTCACAGATGAACTGATATCCCGGTTCTTTGTTGGGATCGTAGTTAAAGTGTTCCCCCTCCCTTAACGTACCCTCCCAAAAGGTCAGCCGACTAAAATTAACGTTGTCCATATTCTGCGCAACAGAATAGATTGGAAACCCGTCGCCCCTCTGAAAAAACTGACTGGGACCGCCAATCTCAAGACCACACCCGCAAAAATTGGAGAGAGCACGCCGATCGCGTTGACGACAGAACGTTGCCTTTCTCAGCAGCCATATAAGGTATTCCGGTCCGAGCAACCTCAGAGAATTCCAATGGTAGCGCATTCGACGTAAGCTATCGCTTCCCACTGTATTCTTCCTTTTTATTGTTTCTAAACATGGGAGTCGCACAGGAACAATGCACGAAACTGACAAAGCCAAAACTGAAACGGCAAGAGCTTCAACTATACCGTCGGGCTAGGGTATGTTAAAAGAGATTTTTAGAATCTGCTTGAATATTCCGCAGAAATGCAATAGAGTACTGGCGTTTCAGCGGATAATCCGTCCCGGACGTTTTACGGATGTCTGCTTTTCAGCCACTTCGTAATGGGTGTGTGATTCGTTCCCCCGAAAAGCCTACCCGTTGCCAACGTGTTTGCGGGAACACGGAAGGCGACTTATGCGAACTTGTGCCATTCACTCAGCTTTTTCCCCTTGGGTGCGACTTGGAATCCTGTTGTTATTGGTCGCGCCTTTTCTGCAAGCTCAGCCGGTTTTTAATGCGCCACGAGACTATCTTGTAGGAGCATCCCCGCAAGCTGTTGTCGTCGCTGATTTCAACGGCGATGGGCGCCCTGACATCGCTACAGCCAATAGCACTTCAAACAACATTTCGATTCTTCTCCAGAATGGTGACGGGACTTTCCAGGCCGCGGTCAACTATCCAGTTGGTAACAGGCCCCTGTCTTTGCAGATCGGGGATGTCAATGGCGATGGCAAACCGGATCTTCTGGTTGTAAACGCGACCGATAATACTATCGGAGTCTTGCTTGGCAATGGTGACGGCACGTTTCAGACCGAGAAAACGACAACCATTTCTGCTACTGCGTGTTGTCTCGCTGTCGGAGATTTCAACGGAGACGGGAAAGCTGATGTTGCCGTTGCGGAGCCTTTACCGCAAGTTGGTACATACGGAGCGGCGGTAATGCTGAGCAATGGCGACGGCACGTTTCAACCTCAAGTCACGACAGCCGTTGCCGGGGCCAACTTTTCGTTCCCGTTGGTGATTGCGGATTTCAACCAGGATGGCAATCTGGATGTCGGCGTTGGAACTCTTGATCGTTCGGCCAATTCCCGGGGGCTTGATCCTTTTCTCGGAAATGGAGACGGAACTTTTCAAATAGAGGTTCTTTCCCAAACGGTCCAACCGCTTGCGGCTGACGGTTTGAATGGGGATGGGAAGCCTGATCTGCTCACGACGGGTTCCAATAATCAAGGATTCGAAACCCTCCTGAATTGGAGGCGCAACATTTTCGGTGGGCTTCTCTTTGGCGGACAACGGAGGGATGCCGGTTCTATCGGATCTGACCGGCGACCAGAAACTTGATCTGGTACTGCTGGAGGGCTTTGGCGGTAGTGGCTCAGGAGCTGTTTCAGTAGCGTGGCAACGGAGATGGAGGTTTCGCTACCTTCCCTTCGTACGCAACGGGGGGTGCGCTGATCGCTGCGGATTTTAATGGCGATGGCAATCAAGACTTGGGCATCGGCTTCTCGATCCAACCGGAATCGGAGGTCACGATGCAGTTTGACGCCCTTCTCAACAATGGTGCTGGCTTCTCGCCTCTCACACCGATCCAGGTAACCACGGGGTACGGGGAACAGCAAACAGTGTCGGTAAGCGCGGGAGACTTTACAGGAGATAGCCGCCAGGATGTTGCGATCGCGACTAATGCCGGTTCTGGGGTAGATTCTCCAGGCATCTTCATTCTGTTGGGCAATGGTGATGGCACATTTCAGTCGCCTCTGCTCTACGGTGCGAACATGAGTGGCCCGATTGCGATTGGCGACTTCAACAAAGATAAAAAGTTGGATTTGATCGGAGACAGTCCTGCCACGTCACCTGGCGTTAGTGTGCTCCTTGGCCATGGAGATGGAACCTTCGGCTTGCCTGTGGAAACCGCCACTAGCGCCTCTTTTGCGGCTCTGGTGATTGCCGACTTCAACGGTGATGGAAAGCTGGATGTAGCGGGCATAGTGGCAACTGGTGGGCCATCGGGGCAAGTCGTAGAACTCCTGGGAAATGGGGATGGAACGTTTTCACCCGGCTCGACCTATGATCTGGGATTCGTGCCCACCGCCATCGCTTCCGGCGACTTCGATGGCGATGGGAAGGTCGATTTGGTTGTGGGCGGGGCAACCATTTACGCAGTGAGCACTGTCGTTGTATTTCTCGGAAACGGTGACGGTACGTTTCAAAGTCCCATCATCACTATTGCTGGCAGCAACATTTCATCGATCGCCGTCGCTGACTTTAATCTCGACGGAAAAGCAGATGTGATCATTAGCAATCTTCTGTGGGGTGACGTTTCCCTACTGCTGGGGAATGGCGACGGAACCTTCCAGACTTCCACGCAATACGCGATTTACAATCATGCAGTTGTGGAGGGGCCAGAGACTTTGGCTGTCGCCGATTTTGACGGGACGGAAGCCCCGACGTCGCCGTGGGCACCAACGGCGGGGTTTTTCTGTTGCTGAATGCGCTGGGCACCGCCGGTCCGGCCGCAGTGCTGTCGTCCAACACCTTAGTATTCGCGAACCGGACTGTCGGCCAGAGCAGCTCGCCGCAAACTGTGATGCTGACCTACATGGCTTCCACCGCTCTGAATATTACGGGTATCACTATCTCTGGAGCACAAAGTGGCGATTACCAGCAGACCAACACCTGCGGCACAACGCTTGCTGCAGGAGCAGGTTGCACAATCAGCGTCACGTTTTCTCCAAAAGGGGCGGGGGCGCGCACGGCGGCGATTCAAATTGCTGATAACGCCATCAACTCGGCTCAGACCATCAGCCTGAGCGGCACGGGCGCCGGGGCAGCCAGCATCGGGCTGGGAGTGCCTTCCGGAGCGTCCAGCTCGGCAACAGTAACTGCCGGACAGACCGCGAGTTACACCCTCTCGATTGGAGGAGCCGGGATCAGTGGAACCGCAACCCTGACGTGCTCTGGGGCTCCGAGCAATGCGGTTTGTTCAGTACCTGGAACTGAGCAATTTAGTGGGAGCACCGCGACGAGTTTCAAGGTTAGTGTGAGTACCACGTCCGGCACTACTGCAGCTCTAGGAGCTCCAATCTTGAGATCAGCACCTTGGATGTGGGCAACCGCCCTGATCGGTTGGATTGTGCTTCCCTACAGGCGAAGCGGGAATCCACGGAGGAAACGACCTCTTCGATATCTTCCAGTGCTATTTCTGATAGTTCTTTTCCTGGGGTCATGCGGGGGCAGCGGTCCACCATCTAGGGGCACACCAGCGGGGACATACACTCTGAAAGTGATGGCCGCCTCGAATTCGATCACTCAGTCAACAACGCTGAATTTAACTGTGCAATAGCGAGGAACCTTATCTCCGGTTCAATCGCGAGCCGCCATTGATCCCGCATTTTTGCGATAATAGGCGCTTGCGAAAGGAGGTTCCGGCGAAATTGGCGACTCGCGCTCGAAAGCTGCTCTCACGCTGGCTCCCTCAACGCCTTAAAAATCAACTGCGATACATTGTCAACTTCTCGTTTGATGAAATCGATCTTGTACTGGGGCGCAGGAACCCTCTCGTCCCTCCCAGGAGCATGAATTTCGTGGGGGATGGCGACTTCGAGGCGACAGGGGACGAATTTTACCGTTATTTCGTGGAACTTGGCGGTCTAAGACCCGAGCACAGAGTGCTGGATCTGGGGTGTGGCATGGGTCGCATGGCGCGTCCCATTGCCAATTACCTGACCACAGGCAGCTATGAAGGATTGGATATCGTTCCGGCGGGAATTCGCTGGTGCGAGGAGTCGTACTCGCGCACCTATCCGAATTTCCATTTTCAGCTCGCCGACGTTCACAACCCTCTTTATAATCCTAGTGGTCGTTTTCAAGCGGATGAATACAGATTTCCTTTCGCGGATCGGGAGTTCGATTTTATTTTCCTGACCTCGGTGTTCACGCACATATTGTCGCGGGGAATGGAGCATTATCTCTCTGAGATTTTTCGTACTATTCGCCCCGAGGGGAAGTGTCTTATGACTTTTTTCTTGTTGAATGAGGAGGCTAACGAACTGATGAATAAGGGACTCAGTTCGCGGGATTTTAGCGTTGTCCTGGACCGGTGCCGGATACAGCATCCTCTGATCCCCGAAGACGCAGTGGCCTACGAAGAGAAATACATTCGTACCCTCTTGGCTGAAATTGGGTTCAATCTGGAGAGCGTGGAATACGGCTCGTGGTGTGGGCGAGAAAACTATCTCAGCTACCAGGACATCATCATCACACAAAAAAGCGGCAAACACTCATAGAAGCCATCCTAGCGTTTGTAGACCGTGGTTTCGGGATGATAGTTGCGCCAGTCGAACCAGTAATCCTTCAATGCAGGTACGCGGTCGAGACACTTGCCCTGGGCGGGGCCGGAGGTGGCGCAGCCCTGGAAATTCCACTGGCTGGCGGTAGCGGTGTCGATGAGGGTCCAATCTTTTTTCTCGGCGGATTTTTCTTTTCCGGGAGATTTTTCGCCTGAGAGGGTCGTGGGAGCATTGGCCTGGAGAAAGAACTCGGCATCGCGGCCATCGATGCGGCTGATGAACACACGAAACGATTTGCCGTCAGGGCCGAGAACGAGAAGCAAAGGGGTTTCACGAACCCGATCGACAACCGGGGATTGTGCAGCGAAAGCTTCCCAGGGATAGGCGCGAGCGGCTGCGGCCACGGTCACTCCAATGACGACGTCGCGCGATTTTAGTTCGGTGCCGGGAAAGCTGATCACTACCGGCAGCTTGGCAACTTCCGGCTCCCAGTTGCTGTCGTACTTTGTTTTGTACTTGGCGACCGGCGCGAGCACCTGACCGGAAGGAAATTCCGTTCTCCACTCACCGAAACTGAGTTCATCGCTCGGCACAAGATCGAGCTGCGCACCCTGCAGCGGGCCGTAGATGGCCTTACCGGTAATCTGCTGCCACCACGTTCCAGTCTCTTTATCACGCATCAGGAAGTTCTGGTTGTTGATGCCTGCGAGATAAAAATTCAGCGGCCGGCCGTTCACCCTTCGTGTCCACACCAGACCGGTGTGACAAAGCGTTCAATACGTCACCGCGACGGGGATGCCATCGACAACATCATTGAAAACGTGGTGGTAGGCCATCTGGACGATGGGATAGGCACGGGCATCGCCGCCGAAGCCGATGGCCATCACCATTTCTTTGGCGTCGAGCTTGCTTTCGGATTGCGCCAGGAATTGCGCGCCGGCAAGGGGATGAAACATCCACTCGAAATAGTTGAGGCGCGACATTACGGCGGAGCAGGCGACGAGAAGCAGAATGATGGCAACGACGCACCGGCTCCAGCGGCTAACTGTTCTCCACAGCGCGATGGCGAGTGCGAAACATACAATTGCCGCGAGCAAGGTGGCGAGAGGAGCACGCTGGCGAAGCGCCATGGCAACCCAGAGAGCCCGCGGCGCCTGATGATGAAAGGGACGAATGATGAAGGCCGGAATAAAGAAGAGACTAACCGCAACGACAGCGCTGAGGGAGAATGCAATCCAGAGCCAGCGTGAGGCGCGGCCCTTGATTCGACGAGCATCAGGCGGATTTGGCGTTTGCAGCGTTGGGGGCGAAGGGGTGCTCATGATAGCGGTGGTCGCGACTGATTTTAGTCCAGCGGACTGTAAGCGGGCGAGCGGCCGCAGGCAATAGTATAAAAAATGAAGACCCTGATCCGTGGATCGGGGTCTTCGTTTGTTTATCCGTCCTTTCGCGTCAGTTGGAGCGCGCGACCTGGTTTTGGCGGTAGCTCAGATTATCCACGTTGCGGAACATGGGAGTTCCGGGCGGCAGGTTCTGAGGCAATGCGAATAAGGGATCGAAGGTATACTGCCGGTTCGGCGGCGTGTAGACCAGGTTGCAACACTTGTAGGCTCCGGTGGCGTAGTTGTTCCAGTAGAGGCTGACCAGGGATCCTTTGTAATAGAGGCTTTGCTGAGTGTTGACCCCAAACCAGTCTTCGATGAACCGGAGGAAGTTGTGGATACCGCCATCGGTGCCGTACGCAAACTCTGGGACCTGTGCGACATTGTTGAAGGCGATGGTCTTACCGGCGGCGACAGCCACTCGATAGTAGGTTGTTACGGCATCGCGGCTGGGCTTGGTTGAGCCGTTTTCCGCATAGGGAAGCAACGGGTTCTCCATGCTCCCGGTCTGCCCGCAGAAGGTCGCGGTGCTCACGGCCCCGGCGCAGCCCCAATCCTGCCAGTTGTTTGAGAGTACGGTGACGGCATCGGCAATCACCGAAGCGGCGGCATGGTTTGGCTCGACGCCGCCGACATTGGTCCACATGGGATCCACAGGCGTTGCGGCGTTGTTAATAGTGCAGCCCGCGGCTGCACCACCGCCCGTGGGGCAGTTCGAGTTGTAGTTTCCCACGACGTAAACCGGATTCTCCGCGGCAACGGTGAATCCGCCACAGGCGGTCGGATTGGCTGCGCTTTGTACGCAGCCGCTGGCGGGCGGCATTGTGGGCAATTGGCCCAATGAGCCATCTACTAGCTTCAGTACGTGGCGTGCGCCGGTCACGCGATTGGCAATGCCGACAGTGGTGAGAAGAACGCGTTCGCCTGTGCCCAGCCGCTGAGCGTAAGGCGAAGCGGGAGGGAAGCCACCGTCTGTGTCGGCGGTAGTGGAGGCGCCGAAACCGTCGCCTACTCCGAGGACCCCGTAGTTGTCGAGCAAGCCGTTGCTGTTAACGTCTTCCGGAGAAACACCGTTGTAATTGAGCGCGTCCAGTGCTCCATCAGGCTTGAAACTGCTGGCGGATTTGGCGTAGTTCACGGTGTCTTCATAGCCGTATTCGCCCCATTGGCTGTAGGGAGACGGGACGTTGGCGAACTGCATGCCGCGGCGATCCGAGAAATACAAGACGTAGCCGTTCTGCGCGGTATAGTTCACGGTATTTCCCGTGCTGCCGGTAACTCCGAGCAGCCAGTTGCGCAGGTTGCCTATGTCTAATTCCACTGCGTTCATGACTCCGCTGGGGGTTCCCGTGTGGTTGGGAAAGCTGCCATAGTTGTTATTGTTGCTGATATCGTTATTTTCCCCTTCGCGGGCATCGTAGAAGTTAATGGGGTACCAGTTGTACTGTGACTGGCACCGGGCGGCGAGCGGGGGGTTGCCGCAGGCGCTGCCGTCGTAATATTTTGCAGCGCCGGTCAGGGGATGGTCTAGCGTGACCGAGGGTGCTCCGGCCAGCTGGCTGTCCTTGGTCACCTGGAAGTACAGAATGGCGTTGCGGTGATCGCCCAGTGCATTGCACCCGTTATTCACCTGGATGGTATTGGCCGTATACGCCGCTGCCGGGCAAGCCGAGCCGGGTTGAGTTGGCGCGTTTACCCCGCGGGCAAAACCCAGCGACAACCATTCATTGGTGACGCCGACCCAAGTTCCGGCGTTGTTTTTGACCTCGACCAGCAGCCAGCCTCCGATGAGAGGCCACTCCAAACCATCGGTATCAGTGTTGTTGGTGGCAACGGTGGTGCTTCCGTTGGCGGTGGTGAAGTTAGCGGGCGTTGGCGCGGGAAACGACTGCGGCGGCCACTGAGGAAACTGGGTAGGAGGCCAGTTTCTGTTTGCGCCGCCGTATGACGGGCCTCCGTAAAACGGTGGAATGACGAAGTTAGAATCGCCGCCGTTCGTAGTGGGGCACGGATTGCCTATGGTTTGCGTGGCGAGTGCTGCCGTGCCGGCGCAATAGCTTTCACCAAAAGAATAGTAGTGACCGGTGCCGGCGCCGAACGTGGGATCGACCTGGATGGCTCCGGTCTTGAAGGGCTGCGTACCGGGGCTGGCGCTGTCGGCGCCCTGAAGCATAGCCGCGGAAGCAAGCGAACTCGGGAGCGGGCCCACCAGTTGAACGTCCTGCGAGGGCACGCCGTTCCAGTCGGAAAGGTGCAATCCATCCTCGGTATCGCTGAGCAAAATGCGAATCTGAGCTTCATTCGCCAGGCGCGATCCGCCGAGCAAAGAGCTTGTCGATTCTCCAGGAGGCGGCCGGCGAATGATTTGCACGGCGGAGGTGGTGCCCTGCACAAAGGGAAGCGTCAGATCGGAGGCGCCGGTGCTGTTGGGGCCATCCAGCGTGTTGGGTGGCGTGCCGTTGCCATCGATGATGTAACTGTTGTATTTACCCAAAGAGACGTTCTGCCAGGAGCCGAACTGCGCCGAAGCATGGCCGCCGGTGACGCTGCCGTCGGTGTTTCCGAGGGCGGTGGTGGAGACGTCGACGCAAGTCGTGGCATTCGCCGTGGGATTGTTGCCCAAGGCGAGAGCAGCCATTTGCGTGGCACAGCCGTTGCTGGTGGTCGGAATCATGACGGTGCCGTCATCCGTTCCGCCGCCCACAGGGACTCCGTTATCCATCTGCTCGCGAATGATGTTGCCGAAGGCGCTGATTTTGTCGCCAAAAACCAGGTTGGAACCGTTGGCCACGCCGATGTAGAGATCGCCATTGGTGTGTACGCGTCCGGCAAAGCCAAGGTTGGGACTCTGACCGAAGAAACAATCGCCATTGCAAAAAACGCCGAATTGAAATACCGGGATCAAGGCGACCTCGGCGGTGCGCGTCATACTGACGTTTTCCTGGCCGTCGATGCGCTGCGCCACGACGTTGAGAGTGACGGGAAGAATCTGCGCGTAAAGGCCGGCGTCCGGGCCGGTCTGAACTGGTCCCCACGGTGGAGGATTCGGGAGCGGAGGACAGGGGAGCGCGGTGGTGGCGCCGGGAACCGGAGCGACGTTATAAGTTGGATAAGTGACTGAGGGGTCCCAAGCGGGAGCGACCGCGCTGCCGCAGATTTCGGTGTTGGTGGGAGCCTGAATGCTCTTAAAAGTGCTCGCCAAGTCGGAGGTCAGTTTCTCCATGCCGCCTTCGGCCGCCCGATAGGTGTAGCTGTTGCTGAGATCGGCGCCGCCGACCCGCTGCTCGGTATTGACCGTCATGAGCAGAGCGACCGCAACTCCAGACAGCAGCAACATCAACAAGAGGGAGGCGATCAGCGTAAATCCTCGTGAACTCAATTTGGCCCTAAGCATCGTATTTCTCCTCATTGATAACCACAGTTCCTTTTTCATTTCCGGGATGCGATTCATATCCGTTAGTTCGTGACCGTAATCGGGTACTCCTGCTGCGCCGTCATATTGCGGGCGGCGATCGAAGTCTGCAGGTCCAGACCCTCATAGCCGCCATACAGAGACAAGGCGCTGCGAGATGTGGCGTCGCGGCCCTGGCTGCGCATGCTCATGTGAGCGATGTTGACTTTTGTGATCATCGCCGGGGTGGTGCCGGCGGGGAGGGTGGCTTGATTGGCGGTAACCACTCCGTTGTTGATAACGTCGTAGGTGAACTTCAGATATAGGACATTTTCCGCAACCGGAGCGGGTAGCTGACCGCTTTGAATACGCATCAAGGTGGGAAGGCCAGTGGAGGGAGGAATCGCAAGATAGTAAGTGACTGAGGTCAGGCGAACTGCGGACGGAGTCGCCAACCCGGCATACTGCTTCAGGTTCCCGGTGGCGGCGCCCGGCTGATTCACATGGCCAGGATCGCCCAAGGAGAAGGGAACGGTGAAACAGGACAAATTGGTGCCCGTAGGGGCACAGGCGGCCGCGGTTGCCGTGACCACGCCCATGACATTGGTGCCGAACATAATCATGTCCCCGGTTTGCAGGCCGACCGGATTGCCGACCGCGTTGTAGATCAGGGACGGGGGAGCAACGTCATTGGGCGGCAGCACGCACGCCGTAGCCCAGTTAGAAGGCAACTGGAATGTGACGATGGTGCCCGCGGCATTCGCGGCTCCGGTGTAGCAGTTCAGCGGCAAATTCGCGTCCGCATAGTTGACGGTGATAATGTCGGTGGGGCCTGCGGCGGCGGTGACGGTGATTCCTAGACTAGGACCGGGAATGATGGAATAAACATATGGAACCGCGGACACGGTGGGATAAGCCACCGGCGCGCCGTTGATGTAATTGCAAGTGAGCAATGCGGTGCAGGGATAGACTGCCGGTACGCTGCCGGCGCCGGAAGGCAAGCCCACCGCGCTGACCGAGAGCCCTTGCTGGCCGAGAGCGCCAGCCCCTGCCATGCTGATATCTCGCTGCAGGAGGTTGGAGGCCGCACGAAAGTCCTGTTGCAATTCCGCCTTTTGCGACGTCACCCAGCTTACGTGCAAACCCTGGGTATACAACTTGGCGGCGGCGGCGATGAGGACCATTCCGATGGCAGCGGAGATCATCAGCTCTACCAGGGTGAAGCCACGATTCGAATTGGGTGCTTGCCGCATGAATTCCTCTTTAGTGGTACGACGAAATGTAATCTTCAAGCACATAAGTTTTGAGATGGCCCATGTTAGGGACGGTATAAGTGATAGTGATGGTCACCTGCACCAGCGTTGGAATGACGTTGCCGTTGACATCATTCAACGAGGTGATCAGGACTGTTCGTGAGTAATTGTTCAGGGAGAGGACGACGTCATCGGCAGTGCCCACGATGCCATCGGGGCCAGGCTCGGTCAGGCACTCGATACCGCCGTTCGGACAGACCGCTCCAGCGGCGGTGAGGCAATTGGTGTCGTCGGCGGTGTCCAGAATGCCATCAGGTCCGGCACACTCGAGCGGCCCATTGAGAAGGAAAATACCTGGGGGCACCGCAGTGGTGTTGGCGATGGAGGAAAAGGGCAACTGCGAAGTGTTGCGCGCGTTAAAGATACTCTCCATGGCCTCAGACGCGAGTTGCCGCGCGATCATGTCTTCCTGCGAGGTCTGGTTGGCCGCCATGGTAATGCCAAGGGTGGCCAGCAGAGCCATCAGGCCGATGGTGAGAACAGCCATCGAGATCATGACTTCAATGAGCGAGAAGCCAGACTGACGAGTCGGCCGCGAAGATGTCGAACCAGTGGTGTTCATTTTTGCACCCATGTCCATACGCCGGCCACCTGGTTAAGTTGCCATCCCCGAACCCGGCCGGTATAACCCCACAACGAGATGGCACGGCAAGTTGAAAGCTGACCTGGCATTCCCAGGTAGACAACACCGTTGTTGACGTTGCCGCCGTTCGGACCATTGTCCTGGGCAGAGCCATCGGGATAGAAGTAGACGGTATTGCCGCCGCCACCGTCGCCGGCCGCACCCCAATCAAAGTCGAAGGCATTTGCGCCGCTTCCAAAACCGTCGGGCGTGGTAGGCGCCACAGTAGGGGAGGTAGGTATGCCAGGCTCCACATGAAAAGTGACATCGGGAGGCAGAGTGGCTGTGAACAGCGCCGGGGCGCCGATAATATCTTGCGTCACCGTGATGGTGCCTAAACCGGTGGGTCCAGGCTGGGCGAAGGTGACCTGGTAAATGCGTGAATCAGCAGCGGCCTGATCGTGAGCCCGGCGTAACGCCATCATGGTGGTGTTATAGGCGGTGTTGACATGCTCCTGCTTTAATAGCGGTGTCATCGCGACGTCGGCAACCGCCGCCAAAATCAGAGAGATGGAAATGACGATCATCAGTTCCAGCAGTGAAAAGCCGTGTTGTTTCGTCGAGGCCATAAATCCTTGTCGGGGGGAGTGTCTCTGGTAAAGCTGCCGTTCCTTTTACGGATACTAAGAACCGTGCTCCCGACTGGCAGCACGGCCAGCAGGCACGCGCACATGGTGCCTACGTTCTTCATCGTAGGGAGGGGGAGGGACACCGTCAAAGCACTACGGTCCAACGCAAGACTATTGGTCTTTTGTAATAGCGGGGGTGACTCAGGTCACTGGATTGACTGCAGTGGAGTTAAATGAGATTTGTGGGTTCCGGGCGGGTCCTGAGGATGACTGGAGTAACTTGTGGGAGGAACTCGAGTGACCCTAGGATGCATAGAGGTATGAATCTCTCATCACTCCTGGTCTGCGCGGATAAGACGTCGGCGGAAATACTTAGCCGCGTCCTCGAAGAACTCAACGTTCGGGTGGAGTTGTGCGCGGACCCGGTGCGGGCTGGCGTAAGGCTGGCGCAAGATCGTTTTGATCTTCTCATCCTGGATGGCGAGAACCACTCTGATGTGAGCGCCTTATTGCGCGAGAGCCGTTCCTCGCAAACGACGGGGGCGACTCTGGCAGTAGTTGTGGCGGCAGGACAGGAAACCATCCGGGAGATGTTTTCGCTCGGGGTTAACTTCGTGCTGTATAAGCCGATGTCCTACGAGCGGGCGCTCAGCACACTGACCGCGGCTCAAACCGTTCTGTACCGTGACAAGCGTCGCAAAGCGCGGGCGATCGTGCATGCCCAGGCGACGGTCGACTATGCCGGCGGCGAACAGACGAAGGCCACGCTGGTGGATCTGGCGGAGGACGGCATGGCGGTCAATTTCGGCAAGCACTTGCCGCCGACCTGTAAAGTCTATTTTCAATTTCAATTGCCGGGCCAGACGACCACGGTGCGACTCTCTGGCCTCGTCATGTGGCAGGATTGGAGCGGTCGCGCCGGAGTACAGTTTGTGGATGTGCCCCAGTCTTCACGGCGCATCCTGAGCGAATGGTTGCAGAAAAACCTGAGCGAGGCTGAAAAGCGCGAGTCCCCCGAGGGGGCGGAAGCACAGAGCCCGGCCAAACCGCATGAGGAGAAGGTGCTGGTCATCGCGAGCGGCGAGAAGCTGGAACCGACGGTCCGCGACCGGGAAGCGGTGGCCCGTCTGCGCTCAGAACCGAGCAACCGCCGCGGGCAGACAAGATTCGCTTGCCGTTTGGGAGCCGAGGTATACCAGCGCGGAAGCTCGGTGCGGAATTACTGCCATCTCAGCGATCTCAGTCCAGGCGGATGCTACCTCGAAATGACCCTGGCTTTTCCGGCCGGAACGTCCGTCGAGATTACGGTGCGCACGCACGAGATGAAGCTGCGCATAAGCGGTGAAGTGAAGGCGTCGCATCCTGGTTACGGCATGGGCATCTACTTCAAATTAAATACCAAGAATGAACGCCAGGGAGTGCAGCAACTGATCGACTTTGTGGCGGCCACGACTCCGAGCGGTTAGAACTACTTCGCGGCGGCGGATTCCTCCGCCAGCGCCCTGCGGAAATAATCCAACGACATTTGCAGTCCAGTCTCGAGATCTATCTTGGGTTCCCAGCCCAACAGCTTGCGGGCTTTGGTGATGTCGGGCCGGCGCTGTTTCGGATCATCCTGCGGCAGAGGCTGGTAAGCGATCTTGCTATTCGATCCCGTAACTTTCAGCACCTGCTGCGCACATTGCAAAATGGTGAACTCACTCGGGTTGCCAATATTCACGGGCAGATGCTCGTCAGATTTTGCCAGGCGAATGAAGCCATCGATCTCATCGCTGACATAGCAGAAGCTGCGAGTCTGGCTGCCATCGCCATAGATGGTAAGGTCTTCACCGCGCAACGCCTGCTTCATGAAGTTGGGGACGACGCGGCCGTCGTTGAGCTGCATGCGCGGCCCGTAGGTGTTGAAGATGCGAACGATGCGGGTATCGACTTGGTGATAGCGACGATAGGCCATGGTAACCGCTTCGGTGAAACGTTTAGCCTCGTCGTAGACCGAGCGCGGCCCGATGGAGTTCACATTTCCCCAATAGGTTTCCTTCTGCGGATGTTCGAGCGGATCGCCATAACACTCAGAGGTTGAGGAGACGAGATATTTCGCGTTGTATTTGTGCGCGATATCGAGAGCGTGAAAGGTTCCAAGCGAACCCACCTTGAGAGTGGGAATGCCGTGCAGGGTATAGTCGACCGGGCTGGCGGGGCTGGCGAAGTGGAAGACGAAGTCCACCTTGCCGACGTCGAAGGGCTCGCAGATATCGCGGTAGATGAGGTTGAAACGCGGGTCGTTGTCCAGATGAGCGAGGTTGGCGTGGCGGCCGGTCAGCAGGTTATCGACGACAACCACGTTCCAGCCTTCGCCAAGCAA
Source organism: uncultured Acidobacteriota bacterium (assembly GCA_963756015.1). Taxonomy (GTDB): domain Bacteria; phylum Acidobacteriota; class Terriglobia; order Terriglobales; family Acidobacteriaceae; genus Sulfotelmatobacter. The sequence goes on along the minus strand of CAVWMB010000006.1, from coordinate 1,201,549 downwards.
AGCGTCGCAGAGATGAGAGCCCAGAAAACCGGCGCCGCCGGTCACCAGGGCGCGTTGCGGGCTCATGCTTTCTTGGCGGCCCGGCTCAGAGTGACGTTTGCCCCGCCGTCCGGGTGAGAGGCGGCTCGTCCCACGCTGTAATAAGTGAAGCCGTGTGCGGCCATGACTTCGGGATCGTATAAGTTGCGGCCGTCGATCACGATGGGATATTTAAGCTCACGATTGAGGCGGTCGAGATCGAGATTAGCGAACTCTTCCCATTCAGTAAGGATCAGAAGCGCGTCGGCGCCGCTCGCTGCCTCGTAGGCGGAACTCGCGTAGCTCAGAGCCGAGTTCATTGCTTCCTGCGTCCGTTCCATGGCGGCCGGATCGTAGGCGGTAATCTTGCAGCCTTCCTGCAACAGAGTCTGGACCAAAAAGATAGCGGGCGACTCGCGAATGTCGTCAGTGCCTCCCTTGAAGGCGAGACCTAGCACCCCGATGTGCTTGCCGCGGAGGGTCCACAGGGCGCTGCGCACTTTTCTCAGAAAGCGGTCACGCTGGTCTTCATTGATGCGCATGACTTCGTCGAGCAGGCGGAAGTCGTAACCACATTCGCGGGCGACCGCGCGAAACGCCATCACATCCTTGGGAAAACAGGACCCGCCATAGCCAATTCCCGGATTCAAAAATCGCGGACCAATACGCGAGTCTGTGCCGATGCCGTGGCAGACCTGGCTCACGCTCGCGCCAACCGATTCGCAAACCGACGCAACCGCATTGATGAAAGAAATCTTCATGGCGAGAAAGGCATTGGAGGCGTGCTTGATCAATTCCGCGCTCTTTGAGCTGGTCACGATCAGTGTTGCCGGAATGGAAGCGCGATCAGGTTGGGGGATGGCGTCGCTACGATCGTAGTAGGCTCCACTGGTTAGTGGGGCGTAGACCTGGCGTAGAACCTCAGCGGAGCGTTCGCTATCGCAGCCGATCACGATGCGGTCGGGGAAAAGGAAATCGGTGACGGCTGTGCCTTCGCGCAAGAACTCAGGATTGGAGGCCACGTCGAAAGAATCGGGATCGGCGCCGTTGCGCAGGATGATCCTACGAACCCATTCGCTGGTATAGACCGGGACCGTGCTCTTTTCCACGATGACTTTATATTCGCTGATGGCGCCAGTGATTTCGCGCGCCACCGACTCGACATAGGAGAGATCGGCCTCGCCACGATCGGTGGGGGGCGTGCCCACGGCCACGAAAATGACGGAACTGGCTCGCACCGCCTGGTGCAGATCGCCGGAAAATTGCAGACGACCTCCGCGGTGGCGGCCCAATAATTCGGGCAGGAATTTTTCGTGAATCGGGACTTCGCCGTTCCTCAGTGCAGATAGCTTGCGTTCGTCGTTATCGACGAGAATGACGTCGTGGCCGAGATCGGCAAAGCACGCGCCGGCTACCAATCCTACGTATCCCGAACCAACCACAGCGATGCGCATGTTTCAAACTCCCATTCAAATCCTTGAAACAGCCGACCAATGCTTTCCCGCAAAAGTCTAATGGGAAACCGGAAAAAAGGCTCGAAAGCCCGCTATCCCGGCCCAAGATTAGTAAATTCTAATGTATAAAGCCAACATTAGCGAGAAGCGAAGATGGTGACAGGCATTTCGTTTTCCACTTTTTTGCAGTTTTGGGACAGCCGTTCGGGTTGACTTTAGTGACACCCTTGCGAAAGCTGGGCAATCGAGGACGGTATTTCTGGAATAGCATATTGACATCCTCAGGGTTTCAGGGGAAACTCCGCTACAGACGGTGACCTTCAGTTTATGCGCCTCTCCGCTATACTGCGGCAATCCAGGTCAGCGCGGGATCGTTCCCAACCAGTTCCTTTCAATCCAGACGAGCCTAACGGTCAAACGGACGACGGTTTCGACGCAGACTTCGCGGGTCTTGTGGCCCGGTTCGCTACCGAAAGCGGCGGCAGTCTTTCGCCTGAACTTGCGACGGACCTGGCTCTGCAAATCGTGCTCAACGAAATTGCCGAACAGACCTGTCTGGTCACGGGTGCCACCGGCGCGGCGATTGTGTTGCAGCATGATGGAGAAATGATCTGCCGGGCGCGCAGCGGAGCCACTGCGCCGGAGCTGGGTACGCGCCTCGGCGGAGCAGCGGGACTTTCAGGAGAATGCATCAAGACCGGCCAAACTCAACGCTGTGACGATGTTCTGGCCGACCCACGCGCCGACATGGAAGCTTCGCAGCGTCTGGGCGTGCGCTCGGTCCTGATAATGCCGCTGGGTCGCGAAAATGAGCTGGTTGGATTGTTTGAATTATTTTCCTCCCAGCCAGCCGCCTTCGGCGAGCGCGCGGAACAGAACCTGCAAGTTCTGGCAGGCAGGATATTGAGGACTCAGAGGTGCGCATCCGAATGCCTTGAGCAGCACCGAACCAAACCGCAAGTTGAAAGCAAGGTTGTCTCAGAACCCCTCAGGGATACCTTGCCCCACGGCCCTGCGCAGAGTCCGGAAAATTCTTCCCAACGGAAAGCTGACCTCGTTACCTGGATTTTGGGCGCCTGCGTCCTGGCTTTTACTTTGCTGCTGGCGGTACAGGGAACCCGACTACTAGGATGGCGCAGCGTGAAGGCACGCATGCATCCGATCGTGGCTGCAGCGGCTACCCGCAGCGTCGTGAACGGGCCTGCGCCGAACCTTGGCGTGTCCGGCAAGGCAAAGCGCGGCGACGCGCCCGCGACCCAATCCACGATCAAACCGAATGTCGGCCCTGCAGTTCCGCCGGGCAGTTTGCAGATCTTCGAAAACGGCAAAGAAGTATTCCACCAACGGCCGGAGCAGAACCAGCTTGCTTCCGGTCAACCTTTCCAGAAACAGGCGAGCGGATCCTCGCTCGCCGGGCAACTTAACGGTGGGCAGCGCGCCGCAGTTCAATTATCTCCGGAAGAGGCACAGAGTGTTCTGCTTCATCGAGTGGAACCCGAGTATCCGGAGCAGGCGCGTCAGGAAAACATTCAAGGACCGGTAGTGCTGGACCTTCACATCGGGGCGGATGGAGCAGTCCAGAACGTAGAGATGGTCAGTGGACCGGCGGAGTTAGCCCAGGCTTCGATTGCTGCCGTGAAGCAGTGGCGATTCAAACCGCGCATGGACCAGGGCCGGGCGATCGAGATGCAGACCCGCGTTACATTGAACTTCAAATTGCAGCAGTAATAGAAACGCCCCACAACTCAGCTGACGAAGGCGAGTTCTTTCGCGCGCTGCGTTGCTTTTACGACCGCCTTGATCAAAGTGACCCGGAGCTTGCCTTCTTCGAGTTCCAGAAGTCCGTCTACTGTACACCCGGCAGGGGTGGTCACCGCATCCTTCAGCAGGGCAGGATGGTCACCGGTTTCGAGCACCACTTTAGCCGCACCCATGGTGGTTTGTGCCGCCAGCAAGGTTGCAATGTCGCGCGGCAAGCCTACTTTCACGCCGGCTTCGGCCAGCGCTTCAAGAATGATGTAAATATATGCCGGGCCGCTGGCCGAGAGCCCGGTGACGGCGTCCATATATTTTTCCTCGACTACTACTGTGCGGCCGACAGCGTCGAACATGCTGCACGCCAGCGCTACTTGTTTGCTGCTCGCGTGAGCACCCTTGCAAAGCGCCGTCATTCCCGCGCCGACGGAGCAGGGGGTATTGGGCATAGCCCGCACCACAGGAACGTTTTCGGCGAGATTTTTTTCGATAAGCGAAGTCGGAACGGAGGCGGCGACGGAAACGATCAATTGCCGGGGACTTATATAAGGGCCGATTTCCGCGATGACCTCCTGCACGATCTGAGGCTTCACTGCAACTAGGATGATATCGGCCTTCTTTGCGGCCTCCACGTTGTCGGTTCCGACCGCGACTCTGAGTTTCGCGGCAAGAGATTTGGCGCGCTCTTTATGCTGCACGGTAGCGCAAGTTAGCCGAGGCGAGAGTAAGCCTTGCTTTAGCAGCCTCTGGAGCAGCATTCCGCCCATTTTTCCGGCGCCGAGGAGGGCGACTTTTTTCTTAGCGAGATCGTTCTTCATAGATTGGTGGTTTTCGACGCCATGTAGAGTGCAGGGACAGTCGCTAGTCGTTGGGCGTTGGTAAACCCAAGAGCCGACGGTGAACGACTAACGATTAACGGCGCCGTTCGTCACAGCTGCTCCCCGTCTGCGTTCCATCCACGTCCAGGCGGTGCTGACAATGTCGTCTAGAGAGCGGGTCGCCTTCCATTGCAAAAGGCTCTCGGCTCGGCGCGGATCGGCGACCAGCGCGGGCGGGTCTCCCGGTCGCCGTGCGATTATTCGACGCGGAACGGAACTCCCAACCACTTTCTCGATGGTTGAGGTCACTTCCTGGACAGAGTGGCCGAGACCGGTTCCAAGATTAACCGCGAATGACTCCTTGCCTGCAGCGAGATGCTCCAGAGCCTTCACGTGCGCCGCTGCTAAGTCGTTTACGTGGATGTAGTCGCGAACGCAGGTGCCATCCGGAGTGGGATAATCCGAACCAAAAACTTGCAACTCCGCGCCGAGGCCCGCGGCAGCGAGCAGGCCCAGGGGAATGAGGTGAGTTTCAGGATCGTGCAATTCGCCGATCTCTCCGCTTTCGTCAGCCCCCGCCGCGTTAAAGTAGCGCAGGCTGGCATAGCGAAATCCATAGGCCCGGTCGTACGCTTCCAGAGCTTGCTCGAGGAAAAGTTTGGAAACCCCATAAGGGTTAACCGGCTCGCGCGCAGTGTTTTCGTCGATTGGGACTTTGAGCGGCACACCGTAGACGGCGCAGGTCGACGAAAAAATAATCTTGTTGATTCCTGCTTCGAGAGCGGCGTTCAGGAGGGCAAGCCCACCCTCCACGTTATTGCGGAAATACTTGCGGGGATTGGCTACCGATTCGCCGACATAGGCGTGAGCCGCGAAGTGCATGACCGCGTCCGCACCCTGCAATGCAGACAAGAGAGGAGATCGATCGAGCACGTCGGCCCGTATCAGCTTAAAGCCGCTGGCGAGGAAGGCGTGGCCAGTGGAGAGATTGTCATAGATGACGGCCTCATGGCCTGACTTCTTTAACGCCCGCGCCGTGTGACTGCCGATGTAGCCTGCACCGCCGATAACCAGTACGAGCACGTGAATCCCTTTGTGGACAAAATTTGAGTAAAGCTGGCCAATGGAGCGATTTGTGGCGAAATCCGTTCTGGCAGTCGCCTCTGGGAACGAGTGCGCCTGCAAATTATTGTACACAAACAAGGCGCAAAGAAAATCGGGAGGTGGCAGCGGGATCGAATTGCCGAAGATGACTAGAGAACCCAATCCCAGATTTTTGCTTGTTTCTCAACAATCGTGCGGGCGATCATAAGCGACGCGGTCGCCGCCGGGGAAGGCACATTCAGAACATGTAACATTTTTTCGGAATCCACGAACTCGAAATCATCCACCAGGGTTCCATCGCGCCTGAGGGCCTGGGCGCGAACGCCCGCGCCGCCGGGAACCAGGTCTTGTTCACGAACTTCCGGGACCAGACGTTGCAGCGTGCGAACGAATGCGGTTTTCGAAAAAGAACGGTGGAATTCATCGAGACCGCTGCGCCAGTTTTGCGCCGTCATTCGCCAAAATCCCGGGAAGGTGAGCGACGCGGCTATATCGGATGGAGAAAAGTCGGAGCGCCGATAGCCCTCGCGACGAAAAGCGAGCACTGCATTGGGGCCGGCGTCGACGCTACCGCCGACTCGACGCGTGAAATGGACCCCAAGAAAGGGAAAACGCGGATCGGGGACAGGATAAATGAGCGCACGGACGAGCGAGGAACGCTGCGGGACCAGATCGTAGTACTCGCCGCGAAAAGGAACAATCATGACCTCGGGTTCCTGCCCGGCCATGCGGCTGATACGGTCACTGAAAAGTCCCGCGCAGTTGATCATGCGGGTTGCCGCGAATGGACCCCGAACCGTTTCAATCACGATTTCATTTGTCCGAGGCCGGATTCCGATCACAGCCGTCGAAGTGAGTATGGCGCCGCCCCTCGCGGAAATAAGCCCGGCATAGGTATCGCAGACTTTTGAATAATCGGTGATGCCGGTAGAAGGTACGACCAGGGCGCGCACCCCGCTGGCATGCGGTTCGAGTTCGCGCAGTTCGTCCCGGCCGATGAAACACACTCCGGCAAGGCCGTTCGCGTCGCCGCGGCGCCGCAGTTCCTCCAGGCGCAGAATCTCTTCGTCGCGAGTCGCCACAATAACTTTGCCGCAGATCTGATGAGGGATTTCGTGTAGGCGGCAAAAGTCAATCATGGCCCGCGCGCCCTCGACACATAACCTGGCTTTGAGAGAACCCGGTTTGTAATAAATACCGGAGTGAATGACGCCGCTGTTGTGGCCACTCTGGTGCTGGCCCACGCGGTGTTCTTTCTCCAGCAAGATTAGCCGAAGATGGGGGAATCGCTGCGTGATCTCGAGCGCGATGGCGAGTCCAACAATGCCTCCGCCGATTATGGCCACATCGTAGCGGGAGTCAGTCATGAAGCATGATCGTAACGCACCTCTCCTTACGGCTGCATACGTTACTGTGCATTCACGATCAGGTTCACGGTAGAAGGCGCTTGATGGCTCAACCCCGCCGAGGTGCCAGTCACGGTGATGGGATAGGTTCCGGGTTGCGTGCCCTGCTGCTGGCCTCCGCCACCCCCGCCTCCTCCACCGCCACCGCTGCCCCCACCATTGCTGCCTGCTCCGCCGCACGAGACCAGTAACAACGCGACCAGGAATAACCCGAGCAGAGAAGAGATCGGCAAAATTCGCCGAGATCGCTTTGCGCCATGAATTTTGGTTCCTAACAGGGCGAGAGCTGGAAGAACCATCCAGAAGGCGTAGAGGATATTAGCGCGCCTTGGACCTACAGGAAAAAGCGTTGCCGAACTGGAAGTGGTGGCGATGGTCATTACTACTGCAACGGAGTTGTTGCCGGGAGTGACCGGGTTGGGAGTGAAATTGCACAGGGGTTCGGGACCGCCGGAACACGACAGGCTCACTGACCCGGCGAACACTGCGCCAACGGGCAGAATGCTGAAATTGAAGCTTGCCGATTGCCCGGCGGCTATCGTCTGGCTGGGCGGAGTGAGCGAGCCAATGGTGAAATCCTGGATTACCGTGAGGGGCAAGGCAATTGCGTGGCTCGGCTCTTCCGACAAATCTTGCACGGTGAGGTTGACGCTGTAGGAATTTGAAGGCTGCGGCGCGGCGCTGTTTGGGATATTGACCGTAAGAGTAACCACGGTCAGAATTCCCGAGCTGATCTGGATTGGATTTGCGGGAGTGATCGAGCATTGGCCAGAAAAGGATGTGGCATCGCAACTGGCCGTCACCGTCCCGCTGTAGTTCGGAGTTATGGAAATCTTTGCGGTTGTTTGCGATCCCGCATCCACCGAAGCCGGAAAAGCCTGCGTGGTTGCGAGCTGAAAATCGCTGCCGGCGGCAGATGGCACAGTTACGGCGGTGGTGAAGCTATGGCTGGGAAATCCGGATAAATCTTGCGCCGCAAGAGTCACGTTATAGATGCCAGGAGTTGCGCTGCTGGGCACAGTAATGATCAGCGCGACCGGTTCGGGAGAGCCATCGTTGACAGGAATCGGATTCACAGGAGAGATGGTGCAAGTCGCCCCCGCGATTGCAGTGATATTGCAGCTGCCGTTGACCGACCCAGCATAAAAGACAGAAGGAGTTATCGAAAGATTTGCCGCAGCCTGGCCTCCGGCAGTTATGTTCAGCGATTGCGTTCCCGAAAGGTGAAAGTCGGCGACATTGAAGGGGACATCCAGCGTATGCGTGGTTGGGCCCGATGTTCCCTGCACGGAGAGCTGATAGCTGCCCGCCGCGAGTTGGGCAGCGTTTACCGTAGCGTAAACCGTTGCGGGAAGGGATTGCAGCGACGAGGTGCTCATGCCGCATGAACCATTCGCCTCGGTGGAGCACGCCAGATTCACTGCGCCGGAGAATCCGTTTACGGCTGCGATGTTTATCGCCCCTTGTGTCGTGGTGCTTCCCGCATTTACCGTGGGGAATGGGGCCGGGTCACTGAGGCAAAAATCAGGGGTGCCTGTGGTTACTGGAAGACTAAATTGCCATACTCCGCGGCCGTAAGTGGAGGCGCGTAGAAGCTTTTCGCAATCGGAATTGAAGATTGCCAGCGCCGTCACGGCCACGTTGGGCAGGAATCCGCCAGAGCTTCCTACTTCCGTCCATGCGCCGGAAGACGTGGAACTTTCGAAAACGCCGACATCGGTGCCAACGTAAAGAATGTGGGTGCTGGGATCAACCACCACGGCGTTTACCGGCGAATCGGGAAGGGCATTGGCGGCGGTGCCCGTGAAATCGGTCCAATTCGCTCCCGCATTTGTGGTTTGCCACACGTGTTCTGGGCCGCCTGTGAAACCCATTACCGCGACATATGCCGTATTGCCTGTGGTATCCGAAGTGTCCATCGCCACGCTGGAAATTGGAAATTGATTTGGATTAATACTGGACGCCCCGGGCCCGTTCAGGGTGACATTTGCGAAGGTGGAACTGGTGCCGGAAATTGCCGCGGCATTTGTGGTGACCCACACGTTTCCGCCAATCGGCGAGCTCAAGTTGTTCGGGCCGGGACCGTCAGTGGTGGCATAGATTACTTGCGAGCCATTCGCGTTGACCGGGCCGCCCGCGGCCAGCGAGCGAATTACGTTTACCTCGGTGCCCGCGCATGTTCCGATACCCAGCGTATCGAAATTAAGGCTCAGCAGTGTAAATGCTCCGCCGGACCGGGGTCCGCTCCACACGCGGCAGGTGCCGACGAGGAGAGCTGTCGCCGATTGCGGATCGAGAATGTAGGGAAAATAAAAAGAGCCGTCATCACCACCGAGATCGCTGCTGCCAATGGCCACATTGAACAGGTTGTCATCGCAGCTTCTCCCCGAGGAGCATTCCTGAATGTTCAATCCGCCGAAGCCGGTATCGGGGTTCGAGCCAAACCAAGTGCCGGTGTTGGGATCGATGGCATTGTAGCCACCATCGCCGCCTAAAACATTTCTCCAGCCGGTTTCGACTCCCGCGGCGGCTGCCGTTGCCGGCGATCCATTATCCTGAGTACCTCCGAGGAGCACGGTGCCGTCGCTTGCGCTCTGGGAAAAACTGACAAACTGGGTCATGGACCCCAGATTCTGATTGAGGTCGTCGAATTCATTTGTGCCCGAGCAGGAGCCCGTGGCCAGTCCGGTGAAGCCATTGAGCGCGCGGTAGATGCCACCATCGTTGGCGAAATACATCAGAGCTGAGCCAGCCTCCGAGCCTGCCATAGGAATTGCGTAGGCCATCGCGTGTTGATCGGGATGCACGTGGGCGGGCGCCCCAATCGGGCTGCAGCCGTAAACGTGCGTGAGATTTATGAACGGAGTGCCAGAGCAGCTTGGATTGATGGAAGTGATGGAGCACTTGTAAAGATTGATTGCACCCGCATACAGGTCGGTGGCCGCGGTTCCGTCGGGAACGGCCAACAGTTCGAGATTGTAAAATCCTTGTTCGACGCCACAGCCGTTGACATCGCCGCAGTTGACGATGCCGCTGTCGCTGATCTGGACCCAGGACGCGCCGCCGTTCGTGCTCTGCCAAATACCTTGATCCACCAGATTGTTGTCGGCATCTGTGGAAACAAACCAGACGTACATTTCATTTCGTCCCGGCACCACTGTGATTTCGCCGCGATAAATCGGGCAGCTCGTGCTGTAGTTCTGCGGGCACGCGGTTGTGCTCAACACTCCGGAAGCGCCTGGCTGGTTGGCGAGGCGTGTCCAGGTCAGACCGTCGGGGGAAGAGTAGAAGCCTTGATAACGCACGGCTGCGAAAAACAATCCAGCATTACTGTTGGCGGCGGCGTTGTAGACCACTGATGTCGCGGAAGTTGCCTGCGCCGCTCCTCCGGAGAAGAGCGAGTCGTAGGTCCAACTCTGCCCGGCGTTGATCGAAGTGTAGAGCCCGCGATAGGTGCCGGCGGTGAGCGCGCCATCGGTTACGCCTTCTGACGCCGCTGCCATGGCAGCGACAACCGTGTTGGGACTGGCCGTGCTGAAGGCCATACGCGTAACTCCAAGGCCGCTGAAAGAAAGGGTGCCAGCGTTCGCAGTTGGAATTAGCGTCCAGGTATTGCCGCCATTGGTGGAACGCAACATGCCCAGCCCAAAATAAGAGTCGGCAGAGTTGTCGGCCTCGCCCGTGCCTACAATGATCACACTGTTTGCAGGTGAGGAATTTCCCGGCTGAATTGCGATTGAGCCGATCGACAGCGTAGCCTGGTTGTCGGCGATTGCCGTCCAGCTCACATCGTTGGCAGCGGAAAGAGCCGCGTTAGTTGACTTCCATACTCCTCCCTGGGCCCCGCCGATATAAAGTGTATTGCCGCTGGGATCGGCCGGATCAATGGCGACGGCCGTGGCCCGGCCTGCGACCTGGTGATAGTCCTGAAAGCCGGAACCGGTAGCGTCCGAAGCTAGAGGAACCGGACCTAACGGCACCCACCCAGTAGGCGGCAATGGGGATTGCGAGTTCGGCAGCGCCGTTATGGTGCGCGCTACCCGGTCGGCGCGCAATTGCATTTTGGATTGGTAAGCGCGGTGGCGCAAGGCGGCAGCCGATTTTCCGGGAATGATACGCCCGTGCATGAACCATTCTGCTCGTTGGTTTACATGGTCGGCATCGGCGTCGCTGGTGACAGTTTCAGGCAAATTAATTTTTGCACCCTGGGATTGCGAGAGGGAAAGAAAAAAAACCGGCGACAAAGCGAGCAGGCATGTGCGCGCCGCGCGGCCGAACCTGGGATAGGTCATAGGGGCCAACTATCAAGGAGTATGGGAGTGCGAAGAAGCTCGGTCAAAACAAAAAGCGCAGAAATACAAGGCGCAGACCATTTCGGGAAAGAGAAGGTTCGAAGCTATCCGCGGTACCTGTACAATCGCTATCGGATTCTTGTGCAGATTACGAATGCCTCGGAGTATCCAATGTTGATGCGGCGTTGGTTGTCGCTTGCGCTAATCGTTTGTTTAGCGTTCATGCTCGGGGTTGCCTCCCCCGCAACCGCCGCTGCGCCTCGGGACCTCAATGTAGCCGCGGCTGCGGACCTCAGCGCGGTTCTGCAGGAAGTCGCCACCGACTACGAAAAACGCACCGGGGTGGTCGTGAAGCTTTCTTTCGGAGCCTCGGGAGCCTTGACTCAGCAGATTCAGAATGGCGCACCGTTTGACGTTTTTCTCTCGGCCGATATGGGCTATCCCAAGCAGTTGATCGCCGACGGCAAGGCCGATGGCGCAACGTTGTTCCGCTATGCCGTAGGACAGCTGGTTTTATGGTTTCCCTCGGATTCGCCGCTGGATTCCGAACACAAGGGGATGGATGTGTTGCTCGACGCGGCGGTGACCAAGATCGCAATCGCGAATCCGCAGCATGCACCCTACGGGCGAGCCGCAGTCGCAGCGCTCAAGCATTATGGTTTGTATGAAAAACTTAGCAGCCGGCTAGTGCTGGGAGAAAATGTGGCGCAGGCGGCGCAATTCGTGGAGTCCGGCAACGCGCAGGTTGGGTTTGTCGCGTTGGCTCATGCCTTAGCTCCGGCAATGCGGGGCAAAGGTAAATATTGGATCGTTCCGGCTGAGGCTTATCCGGCACTGGAGCAGGGCGCGGTTATGATCTCGCATTCTTCTCACCCACGAGACGCGGTAGCATTTCTGAAATATATGAAGACGCCGGAGGTTGCGTCCATGCTGCGACGCTACGGCTTTACCTCATCCGATCAGAAGTAAGTAATGACTCGGTCGCAAGAGCGCGGAGTAAGTTGAAAAAGTGTCCATCGACTGGCAAGCATTCTTCCTCACCATAGAACTCGCAGTGCTGGTGTCGGCCATTCTTTTTGTCGTGGGGCTGCCGCTTGCCTACTGGATTGCTTTCTCCAGCCGGCGGTGGAGATTTCTGGTGGAAGCGCTGGTGGCCTTGCCCATTGTGCTGCCGCCAACGGTTCTTGGATTTTACGTACTCGTAGCCCTGGGCTCACAGAGCCCGGTGGGACGCTGGTGGCAGTCCTTAACTGGGCACACTCTGGCGTTCACTTTCACCGGCCTAGTGATCGGCTCGATCCTCTATAGCCTGCCCTTCGCGGTGCAGCCTTTCGCGGCCTCCTTCGAAGCGGTTGACCGCAAGTTGTTGGCGGCGTCGGCCACGCTCGGAGCTTCGCCGTTGCGCACATTCTTTCGCGTGGTTCTTCCGCTTTCCGTGCCCGGACTGGTGACGGGCATGGTGCTGTCATTTGCTCACACCATGGGCGAGTTTGGAGTGGTGTTGATGGTGGGCGGCAACATTCCCGGCATCACTCGCACGGTTTCGATCGCCATTTACGATCAGGTGCAGGCCTCGAACTATGCTTCGGCCAATGCCATGGCGTTGTTGCTGCTCACGTTTTGCTTGGCCGTGCTGATGGCGGTCTACAAGCTGAACCGGAAAACGCCGAGGCAGAGATTATGGACGATGCGTCTGGTGAAATAAGACGATACTTCGCATGCCCCAGCGCTCCGACGGAAAACCCGCATCTCCAAGCCTGAGCGTAACCCTTCGCAAGACTTTTTCTTCGGCGAACGAGGGATTCACCATTGATGTGGAGTTCAACGCCGCAACCGGATTCAGCATAGTGTTCGGCCCGTCCGGATCTGGCAAAACCACGTTGCTCGACTGCATTGCCGGGCTGACCACGCCGGATCAAGGGCGCATTGTGACGGGCGAGCGCATTTTGTTCGATGCGAGCGCCGCCCTAAACACTCCGGTTGCACAGAGAAATATAGGATATGTTTTGCAGGATCTCGCGTTGTTTCCGCACCTGACGGTCGAGCAGAACGCCGAATATGGCCTCGTCCGTCTACCACACCCGGTACGCCAGGGGCGTGCGCGGGCGATGCTGCGCGAGTTCGGCATCGACCACCTACGCGAGCGGCGGCCGGCGCAAATCTCAGGCGGCGAACGGCAGCGCGTTGCCTTGGCACGGGCGCTGGTTACCGACCCGTGTGTGTTGTTGCTCGACGAACCGCTGGCAGCTCTGGACGCCCCGACGAAGTCGAAAATTATCCACGATCTGCGGCGCTGGAATGAAGCGCACGGCATTCCGATTCTCTATGTCACGCATAGCCGGGAAGAAGTGATCGCGCTCGGCGAACATGTAATCGTGATGGAGCAGGGCCGCATCATCGCGCAGGGTAGGCCGCATGATGTGCTGGGCGCTCCGTTTCAGGAATCGGTGGCCCACTTGGCGGGATTCGAAAACATCTTCGACGCCACCGTGGAATCGGTTCACGAGGATCGCGGCACCATGACTTGCCACATACCGGGACAGACGGCTGGGGATTTTGTGGTCCTGGAGACGCCGTTGATTCGCGCCCAACCGGGTGCAGCCCTGCGAGTGGGAATCCGGGCGGGCGACGTGCTTTTGGCGATCGCGACGCCGGTGGGATTAAGTGCCCGCAACGTGATTGGCGGACGGTTAATCGCCCTGGAAAGGCGGGACATGATCATCGCGGCCCGGGTGGATTGCGGCGTCGAACTGGAGGTCCATTTGACCCTGGCGGCGCGCGATGCCCTGGCGCTGGTTGCGGGTCTTGAGGTGTGGTTGGTAATCAAAACTCACTCATGTCATTTAATGCTGCCTTGACATATAATGCTTCCGCGGTTGCAGGAGTATTTTATGCAGTCCCCGCCTCACGTTACGTCGCTGAATACTATAAGCCGCCTGCTCGCCGGGGTAGCGGTTTTGTGGATGTGTTGCGAAATACCTGCGTTCGCGCAGGGGTATGCAACGTTATATGCGGGTCCAGACTCCATTTTCGAGCAAATCGACTTTGCGGAGATGAACTTCGACCAATCCAATAAGCACATGAAGTTGAGGGAAGAGCAAAAGGCGCGGAATAAAGACCTGGTTGAATCGGGCGCCGTCTCTGTCCTTGACCTCGATGCTCCGAATAATGCCATTGACGAATTCAACCTTGGCACCTCGTTCTTGAAGGCGCAAAACTCGAAAGAAGCGATGAAGCACTTGCACAGGGCAATCGCGGACTATCCCAAGTTTGTGTCGGCGCACATCGGCCTGGGCTTGGCGTACGTCGATCAGGAAGATACGCCGCACGCCAAGAGCGAATTTGAGACGGCGGCTACGTTGGATCACAAGTTTCCTGGCTCGTATTTGCATCTCGGTCAGCTAGCATTGTCTCAGAAAGAGTATTCCACTGCGGAAACAGACTTGGAGAAAGCTGCTGCCATCAGCCCAAAGAACGTGAATGTGCTGTCGACTCTGGCCTACGCGCAGAATGGAGCCCATGAGTATGCGCAGGCACTGCAAACTGCCGAGCGGGTACATGCCCTGCCGCACGAAGGCATGGCGAATGTTCACTATGTAGCCGCGGCCGCCGCCATGGCCCTCGGCAATTTTGATGTGATGGAACGCCAGTTGACAGTGTTTTTAAGGGAGGATCCGACCAACGCGTTCGCTCCAGCCGCGCGCAAGAATCTGGCAATTCTTGTGCACAACAAGGAGGCAAGGCTTCAGGCGGCGAATGAAGGGGCTCCACAGCAACTGGTCAAGCTGGCCGCTACGCAGACCGCGGCGGTGCAGACCTTTCCGAACACTACAAGGCTGCAGGCGGAGTTGAGTGCACTGGGCAACGAATCCGACGCCAGCGGATGCGATAAATGCGACGCGGGGACCGAGACGAACGCGAATACACTGGCCTCCAGCAGTAAGCCCCCGTCGAATGTACCCTCCGGTTCTCCCGATGTTCACGGAGTATGGCTCATTCGTAAAAGCGTGGACGATGTGGCCGTATTTTTTTCCGTAAGCAGCCACGGACACATGATCAACGATCTGGAGCAGTCCGATATTCACATCCTGGACGACAACAAGCCTCCAAGAAGTGTGGTGCAATTTACCCCGCAGTCCAAGCTTCCGTTGCGGCTGGCCTTGCTGGTCGATACCAGTGGCTCGGTGCATGACCGGTTCTCCTTTGAAAAAAAGTCCGCGAGCAAGTTCATTGAAAAAGTGTTGAATGGCACCACCGACCTTGGCTTTGTAGCGGGTTTTTCCACTGAACCCACGGTCATGCAGGATTTCAGTTCGGCGCCGGCCGAGTTGGGAAATGGAATTGAGAAGCTCACAAACGGAGGGGGAACCGCACTGTTTGACGCGGTCTCCTATGCGTGCCGGAAGCTCGCCGACTACCCCGACGACGAGAGAGTCGCCAGAGTTCTGGTGGTACTGAGCGACGGCGAAGACAATTCCAGCCACGGCAGCCTGAAGCAGACCATCGAGACCGCGGAAAAGACGGGCGTCACCGTCTACACCATCAGCACGAAAGAGGAAGTGAGCTCCAAGACCGCAGCCGACCGGGTGCTGGAGGCTTTGGCGGAGCGCAGCGGCGGCGAGGCTTTATTTCCCGGTGATTCGCTTGCCTTGGGAAAGTCCTTCGACAAGCTGCATGATTTGATCCGCAGTCGCTACTTCATTGCGTATAAACCTGCAGACTTCCAGCCTAACGGGGAATACCGCTCCATCACCATCAGCGCCGCCAAAAACGGCAAGCATCTACAGGTGCGGGCTCGAAAAGGCTACCACGCACGCCTGGAAGCCAGTCCCAACTGAACAAAATGAACGTCATCGCCGTGCGGCTTGAAGTTGCGTAGAATTGAACTTTCGCGCCTCTTCGGTCTGCTCCATCTCAATTACGGCGACCCACTGGCCGTGGCGCTGTTCCAGGAACATGATGCGACCGCCAAGAATCTGTGCTGCCGCGACGGGCGGCAGATCGCGGTGAAAGCCGAAAAAGCGGCGCTTCCATTCGCTCCGCTTTTCTGTGAACGTCCGCCAGCGATCCCACAGGCGCGGGCCGGGCTCGTATTTTGTCGAGAAAATCAGAGCGACGTCATAGTCTGAACCGACCTCGGCAGTCCGGAGCATTTCATCGAGCGAAAAATCTTCGATACGCAGAACCCGCATCGGGCGCGTGATGTAACCGAGCCAGGGGCGGGTGATTTCGTCGGAGGCGGGCCAAGCTGTAAGCACTCGCGCCATGGGATAACGAGCCTCCACAAAACGGTCACCGTCTTCGTGCAAGCGGATGTAATCCCGGTAGGCGAGATTGTCCTCGAGGGAGAATCCATAGGGGGGATTCCAGAACCACGCCAACACGAAAGCCAGAGCGACCAGCGCGATCGCCACGCGCCAACGCGCGAGCCTGCGGCAGAGCGTGGACACGCAAATAATAACGATCAGGGGAACGGCGGGGAGCATGTAGCGCGCGAGCACCGCGCCGCCGATCAATGCCATTGCCATTACGTAAGTGATCACCACGACATAAAAAATCATTTGGGCTGGGAGGCTGATTCGGGATCGTGCGAAGCCTGAATCCCATTGCGGCGGCAGCAACCACATCGCGAACAACGTGGCCAGAGTCAAAACCCACAAGTGAAGATATCCCACGATCTGCCATAGCCGCAGGAGGAGAGCCAGAAGAAAGCGCTTGAGGCTCAACGTTGCTGAGACGTTGTAGCGAAAGAACTCCGCATTGCCGAAGACGTACCCGGTGCGCTCGTAGTGAAACAGATACCAAACAGCCAGCGGCAACGCGGGAACCAGAAGAGATGCAATGCGCCACCGGAACTGGATGTTTGCCAGCGACCCATTTCGATTCCTGTCTTCCGGCCACAGCTTTCGCAGTGAGCTACGGCGCGCCACCAGGCCGGCAACTTCCCAGCCCGCAAGCGCCAGCGGAGCGAGCATCGCGGTTTCCTTTGCCAGTGCTGCGAGCGTGAACCACGCAATAGTTGCCGCTTTGTGGTCTTCCACATAGTCGGCAAGAGCCCAGAAAATAAATCCTGCAGAAGCCAGGTCGAGCAGAGCGAGAGAGCTCTGTGCGAAAAAAACCGGATAGAGTCCGGTGCAGAGTGTCGATGCGACTGCGACCTTGATGTTGGCCACGCGCTCTGCCAGCCGGAACACGCCAAGAAGTGAGAAGGCTGCGATCACCAACATGGCCGTCCTGGTCACCAGAGGAGCGTAGCCCACCACTTTCCACCAGAGAGCGAGCCAGGCGAGGACCAGGGGCGGGTGCCCGTTCGAGACTGTGGAATGCGGGATGAGGCTTCCGGTCAACAAGATGTCCCGCGCCGCCGGAATGTAGTAACCGGCTTCGTCCCAGAAATAAGGCAGGCGCAACAGAGGGAGGTGAAGCAGGAAGATGATTACAAAGATGATGGCGAAAATCAGCGCCGGATAACTACTCGACCATCGCACCCGCTTCGGGCTGTCAGACCGGTAATCGCTCAGAATCTGCCTCCCGGCCGACGAAAAGTTTAAAGCCGAAATTTGCACAGCGGTCGCGGCTTTTTCGAGAAGCACGGACCGCGAATACCGGCTCTTATTGCAAAATGCAACCTGGACTCTAGTGGACCGGCCCCGCCGGAGTCATGCGCGGGTCCAGTTTGATCTCGCCGAAAGCACTTTCGTAACCGGAAATATTCTGTTGCAAAAGTCCCAGCAGCGCTTTGGCCTGTTGCGGACTCAGATAGATGCCCTGAAAATTTCGAATCTCGACTTGGGTTTCGCTCTGTTGTTGGAGAGTCCCGAAGACCATAAAGAAATCCCAGACATTGACTCGCATCTGCACGCTGTTGGCGTAGGTTTCGCGGTAGTCGGGAGTATTGCTTAGTTTGAGGTGCGGCTGTGGAGGAATGCTCATAGAGAGGAAGTGTAATTACTTTCAGGCCACGAAGGGAAGTCGCTGGAGTCGAAATCTGTATTCTTAAACAAAGATTATGTCTCTCGGCCGGCAGCGCGATTTGAGCGACAAAAAGTGGCAAGCCATTGACAGGTTTATGAATCGGTGGTCTTCGTGGAACTGACGCGAAAGGTCATGGTCGTTAGCTACTTTGCTGAAACCAAAGGGGTTGTAGGATGTCATATCAGGTGTGTGGTGGCGTTCAAAGTGCGGGAGTCATCCCGGTTTCAAAATCGAAGGTTGAGAACCATTCTATGACCCATAAGCCCGAAGACGCGGCTACTGAAGAGATTATTCTCCCCGAGAATCTGCTTCCTCTAGGATCGGTGTTGAGTGAAGGCATCACTCCGATCGAAGTAAGCATGCTGCTGGCGAAAGTGTTTCGTGTGCAGCATGCCGAAGTTGCGTTGCTGCGACTGGAAGGCGGCCTGCTGAAATTTATTTTTCCCGAGCACCTGCGCATCACGGGGGCGATTCCGATTTCCAGCAAGGCAGTGGCTGCCCATACGGCGCTGAGTAAGAAAGCGGAGATCTTCAACAATTTTGCCCGCGTAAAGCACGCCAGCATCTTCGAGACCATCAAGCCTGTAGGAGCTGAGCCCGAGGTGGATGCTCCGGCGCCGCCCGAGCCCATTCAGAAGTTGATGTCGGTGCCGATTCTTGATCAGCATGCGGCCGTGATGGGCGTCATCCAGATCTCGCGCAAAGGATTGGATCCGCGGTTCACTCAGGACTTCAGCCGGGAAGATTTGCACGACCTGGAACTCGCGGCGGGAGTGCTGGCCATTTCGCCGGTGATGCAAGCAAATTAGAAAATCTGGATTTTTGAACCAGGCAGAGCTACAGCAGAAAAAAGCCCGGACCTTTAAGGTCCGGGCTTTTTCACAGCCTACAAGACAACGAACCGGGCAATTTTCCTAGTTCAGAACGTCGAGTGTGACCGTGGTTGTGTGAGTCACCCCCCCGCCGGTGCCGGTAATGGTGATTGTATGGTTCCCGAGCTTGGCGTTCCGACCAACCTTGACCGTCATAGTGGAAGTTCCTGAGCCCGGCGCCGCTATCGACGCGGGGCTGAAGGTTACGGTCTGAGCGCTTCCTTCTCCCGAAGCGGACAAGCTAATCGCCGAATTGAAGCCGCCCGAAATGGTGGTGGTGATGGTGGAGGTGCCAGAGCTGCTCCTGGCCACGCTGATCGACGTGGGCGAAGCGCTGATGGTGAAGCTCGGAGTCGTGCCCGTCACGGTGAGAGAGACGGTGGTGGTTTCTGTGGTGCTGCCCGAGGTTCCCTTGACTGTAATCGTGTAGGTGCCGGCGACCGTGGATGCGGCGACCGTCAGCGTCATGGTTGAAGTTCCGGCCCCCGTGATGGAAGTTGGGTTGAAGCTTACGGTCACACCCGTGGGCTGTCCGCTCGCCGACAAGGCGATGGCCGAATCAAAGCCGCCGCTTACCGTGCTGGTGATCGTAGATTTTCCCGAGCTGCCCTGTGCGACTGAAACCGAAGTGGGCGAGGCGGAAAGGCTAAAACCCGAAGAAGTTGAACCTCCCAGCAAAGCCGTGATCAGGGCTGCGCCGTTCGGACTGCCCCAGCCCGTCGCCAAATCGAAACCGGTGGTTGCCGAGTATCCGTTGCTGCCGCTGGTGATGTCGTGAAAATCGGAGTCATAGCTTGAGCTTAGACCAATCGAATAAATCGACGGATTGATAAAGCCGAGCGTATGCTGGCCGTTCGCGACTGCCTGTTGGTTGACCAGAGCCAGGTAGCCGGCCCACATGGGGGCCGCAAAGCTGGTGCCACCATATTCGTTGGCGGTGCAAGTGGTTTGGTCGGCGCAGACGTAAAAGCTGAAATTCGCATTCGCGGCAACATCCGGGCCGTTGCGAAGGGTTTTGGAGCAGGATGAGCAACCGCTGGCTGCGGCGGTCTGCCACGAGGGTATCGCATACTTATCTGGCGAAATTCCCCCGCCGCCGTCCACCCAGACGGTTTCAGAACTCCAGGCACCGGCCGCGCCGGTGGTGTCCAGGTCCGTTCCGCCGACTGAGGTGACGTACACATCGTCCGCCGGATAAATCTCCGATGACGCGCCCCACTTTCCGCTGTCGCCGGCCGCCTGAAACAAATTCTGGCCCTGTATTGCGAACTCCTGGAAGTAAGGGTTGTCGGTATTAGGGTCTGCCGGGCTCCAGGTCCACGAAGAACTCAACTGTGCATTCAGTGGGCTGGCGGTGGCCATGGCGTTAAAAATAGCGGCATCCGTGGATCCCACATACATCACCAGACTCGAGAGGCCGGGAGCCATACCGATCGCCTGGGTCATGTCCAGAGTCTGCTCGGTGTCATCACACCGGGACGATTCGAGGCAACTCGTGCTGGTGCCATCCGTAGACTTGAGAGTGATCGGCACATTGTTGGTTTGGTGCGCGTTGTTGAAGTATGTGGTCAGATCAGCCAAATCGGTACCGGCATATTCGAGCAGTCCAAGCGACTGGCCGCTGCCGGTAAGACTTCCGCCGTAGTAAGCCGCTCGCATATCGCTGCCGAGAAAGGAAGCACTGGGCCCAGAGCCCGTTGTAGCGTTGGAATTTACACTCAATGCCCGGTGAACGATCGCCGGCTTAGGGATCGAATAGTTGTCCAGGCCTGAGATGTGCCACAACTGCACAGCCAGGTCTGGCGTGGGCTCACGGTCCGGAGCATAGAACGTTCGGTTTTCCGTAGGGTGACGGTAGAGCCCCATGGCTACATGGAAGGCTCTTTCAATATCCGCAACTGAGCCTGAGACATCCACGTTCATGCGGTTGCGCGAGGTGCCCACCACGGTTAGGCCATTGCTTTCCGCGAACCGAATTACCGCGTCATAATCTTCCTGGGTAGGACCAAACCTCGCGGTGAACTCGTCCACAGAAAGGAATTGGTGATAGGACGAACTGGATGGATCGTAGAGGTCGCTAAGGAGATTATCTAATGCTGCCTGGTTGCGAAGCGGAAGAACCAGAACCAGGCGCATGGACTGGGCTGCAGGAAGGGTACCGACCGAGGGCGCCAGCCCGGTAGCGACTGCCTGGCGTAGATGACGGGTCAAGAGAGACTGGGACTGAGCATGGCAAACAATACTCACGACCGACATGAGCGCGACCATTGCAAGCAGCGATTTACCTGATCTTCGAATCATGGCTTCTTATCTCCTGCCAAAAATTTTGGGGTTTTGGTTTTACGCCCACAATCCGCACCCGGCGCGGGTTGTGGCCGAAGGTTCCAGCGGGAATATCCGTCTGGACTTCCAAGTGCGAACGAGTGTACACCGGTTTCGCGAGGCAGACGCGAAGAAATAGTTTTTTGTCCGAAGTTTGTAACAACACCATAAGAATCAGGCTCAGGAACACCGTTAGCGGGGCCTAAAGGAAAGGTCGTCCAAAGAAAGCAGGCTTTTGCAGTTTGCGACCCTAAGAATTGATGGCACAGGATGGATCATCGGGTAATTGCCGCTACTTTAAAGCCGGACCAGCCCTTCCGTAACCTCCCATTCCCTGCAAAACGGTCCCATACTCGCTGTGCCGACATGACGTTCCTCTCCCCACAGCAGTCGTTGCAGCGTTCCCCGCGAACCAGCTTCGCAGAAGTTACGCCAGCAGTAGTTCGCTACCAGGATGGACGTCGCGTCCCGGGAAAATTGCGGGTCATCTCTCTCACGGGTGGTTTGCTTGCCGTCTCTAAACCCCTGAATCAAGGTTCACAAGTGAAGTTAATGTTTCTCACCGGTAAGGGATCGGTGCTCGGCGCAGCCGAAATGTTGAGTCCCATCAACTGGCATCTTCAGCCGTTCAAGTTTGTAGGACTCCATATTGAGGACGAGCGCAGGCTGCGATCGGCGATCCAGTCGTCGCTCGATCAGTCCCGTCGTGACCGGGAGCTGATGATCAGAGACCGAGCCTGGTAGCCTTTCTTGCGCGCTGCGAGCTTGACCATCAAGTTACTGCCGCCGATCTTAAGAACCTCAGCCGCTCGGAATTGCATCGATAGTCTGGATGAAAGCCCCGTGCGACGCGGTCCTGCAATCAGTGACAGGTGCGGTTCCGTGCCGAACGGAATCCAGGCCCTGGATCCTTGCTGCGACCATTCTCGGTTCCAGCATGGCATTCATCGACAGTACGGTTGTCAATGTCGCTTTGCCGGCGCTGCAGTCCAACTTTCACGCCAGCGTGCTTGGCGTGCAATGGGTGGTCGAGTCTTATGGATTGTTTCTGGGTGCGCTGATTCTGGTTGGCGGCTCTCTCGGCGATCTATTTGGCCGGCGCCTGATTTTTTTGGCCGGTGTAACGACATTTGCTGCATCCTCGGTGGTTTGCGGAGTTGCGTCGAACCTTGGTGAGCTGATATTGGCCCGAAGCATCCAGGGCGTGGGCGCCGCGCTTCTGGTGCCGGGCAGCCTGGCGATTATCAGCAACTCGTTCGACGAGGAAAGTCGCGGTCAAGCGATTGGCACATGGTCCGGTTTTACGGCTATCACAACGGCCGTTGGCCCGGTTCTTGGAGGCTGGCTGGTTGAGCACGCATCCTGGCGCTGGGTGTTTTTCATCAATCTTCCTTTCGCAGCGGTGGTAATCGCTATTTCGGTTTGGAAAATTCCAGAGAGCCGCAGTGCCGAGGCCGGCCGGGTGGATTGGATGGGAGCGCTTCTGGGTACGGTTGGATTGGGAGGCCTGGTGGGCGGTTTCGTCGAGTCTGCCAACTTGAGCTGGAGGAGTCCGCTGGTGTTTGGAAGTTTGATCGTCGGCTTCGGCTGCCTAATCGCGTTTCTCTTTCTCGAAGCTCGCGCACATTACCCCATGGTGCCACTTGCGCTGTTCACAAATCCGAGCTTCAGTGGCGCTAACCTGCTCACCTTGTTCCTTTACTCAGCTATTGGTATTTTCTTTTTTCTATTCCCGTTGAACCTGATCCAGGCACAGGGCTACTCCTCAACCGCAACCGGGGCCGCAATTCTTCCTTTGATTCTGCTGATATTTCTTCTTTCGCGCTGGTCTGGCGGATTGGTCGCGCGTTATGGCTCGCGAAGTCCACTTATCGTCGGCCCTCTTATCGCGGGTTTAGGATTCGGCCTGTTTGCCGTGCCTTCCATTCCGGATCACTACTGGAACACATTTTTTCCGGCGATCATAATCCTGGGTCTTGGGATGGCCGTCAGCGTGGCGCCGCTCACCACGGTAGTAATGAATTCAGTGGACCAGGACCGCGTCGGAACCGCCTCTGGAATCAATAATGCGGTCGCCCGAGTTGCGGGTGTCGTGGCCATAGCGGTCCTTGGCATTGTGGTTGTCTTCGCTTTTCGCTTTCGCCTGAACCACACGCTGGCTCATCTCTCCCTGCCATCATCGATATTGCACGAAGTTCAATCGCAGGAGATCAAACTCGCAGGTCTGCAAGCGCCCGCCAGTCTCGACCCCAGCACCAGCGCCGCCATCAAAGACTTGGTTCGAGAAGCATTCGTATTTGGATTTCGCATCGTTATGCTCATCTGTGCGGGTTTATCCGTGGCCAGCGCCGCAGTGGCGTGGCGCATGATTCCGAAGGCTGGCGAGCGGGGTGGACCGATGCAATCTCGATCGGCGGAACGGTCTTGAAATTTCTGGATTGGGCGTTTCACCGTCCGCGGCGAGTGGGGGAAAATCAGGTTTTGGTGCGAAAGGGGGGACTCGAACCCCCACGGTTTTACCCGCCAGATCCTAAGTCTGGTGCGTCTGCCAATTCCGCCACTTTCGCGACCGTCACAATTATACAAAGTGGTGGAGTTATTGCAGCGTGGCGTCAGGACACGAGGGACGGCCCGGAGCGAACTCTGGTAGAGCTTCGCTGTCGCGGAGCGGGTTGGTCCCGTGGCAGCGGTTACTGAACGGCGTTCAATCCCTGATAGATGAACATGCCTGCGAGCACCAGCAAGAGCACTCCGGAGCCGGCGCCAAAAACCCACACTGGAACCGTGAGACGGTTTACCTTCACCAGTAATTCCGTTTGCTCCTGTTGCATATGTGAGTTCGCGTCGTCTAGATATAATTGCTCATCCTCATGCATGGTGAGCGTGCTGCGGTAGATGAGGAGAACGATCAGGCCAATCGTGAAAATACCCCACACGACCGTGAGCCCGAGCATCAAGGGAGTCCATGTCCACGTCATAAGCACCTCGCCTGTCGGGCAACTCCGCCGCATTCCAAATTCAGAATCTTGAGGCAGGGCCCAACGCAGACATTATAGCCCTGTTGGCAAGCTCTGCCGGAGGAATCACCATCCCGGCGCGAGGCATCAAAGTAAGGAACAGAAAAGTAAGGAACAGAATGGCGACGGGAAACGGTCATGATTC
Organism: uncultured Acidobacteriota bacterium; assembly: GCA_963756015.1. Taxonomy (GTDB): domain Bacteria; phylum Acidobacteriota; class Terriglobia; order Terriglobales; family Acidobacteriaceae; genus Sulfotelmatobacter. The sequence continues at coordinate 1,177,371 of CAVWMB010000006.1, read as the reverse complement.
GCCAAATTAACCGCTGCTGCCCTTCGCGACGGTCTGTTATAATTTAGTTACTTTCATGCCAAGGAGATATGAATGGCTACCACCTCTGTCCCGGAAGTGACGACTAATACACCGGAAGCGAAAAAGACCCCGCCGGTTTCGCTGACGCCGAATGCGGTTACCAAAGTCAAAGAGATCATGGGACAGCAGACGCCTGTTCCCGCCGGTCTGCGGATTGGCGTGGTCGGTGGCGGTTGCTCCGGCTTCTCCTATTCCATGCAGTTTGAAAACGCCGCCGGCATGATGGATAAGACCTTCGAGATGAATGGGCTGAAGGTTTTCGTCGACGCGACCTCGGTGATGTATCTGAATGGCTGCATCGTGGATTACGTCGAGACGCTTGAAGGCGCCGGTTTCAAGTTCGAGAATCCGAACGTGAAGAGCACCTGCGGCTGTGGATCGTCGTTCAGCGTGTAACGCTTCGCTTCAAGAATTTCGAGAAAATATCGCAGTATCAGGACGGCTTCATCGTCAGATGAAGCCGTTTTTTGATGAACCCCCTATCGGTCGAAGAGACTCGCGCTGAGCAATGTTTTACTGCTGCTGGGGGGGTGTCGAAGGCGGCTGAGCGGGCGGCGTAGGTCCGCCCATAGGATTGTTGTTCGTTCCCCCAGATTGGCCTCCGGATTGGCCGAATGAATTTCCAAATGAGTTTCCGTTTGAGCTCCCGCTGGGATTGCCGTTAGAACTTCCGGATTGCCCATTCAGATTCTGAGTTCCGAATCCCTGCAGTGCGGGCTGGTAGGGCGTGGTGATCAGGCCTCCGCGGTCCGCCGTGGGATCGTAGAGAAATTGCCACTCGTTGTACTTCCTTTTGTGATTGAACTCGCGAATGCTGGTTTTCTTGCTGGTACTCGCCACCCCGACAATCGGACCGCTGGCAAGTACTTGCTGGCCGCTGGAACTGGTATCCCCGTTGGCACCCCCCGAGACGGTCTGGGTGGATGATTCCGACCCCGAACCGGAAGTCGCCGGCTGCTGAGATGAAGCGGTTTGAGAATTGGAGCCTGCTCCGGATGCACTGTTCGAATTTCCCCCGAATGAGGATGACTGCGAGAACACCCCGGAATTGTTCACTCCGGAATTGCCAAACCCTGAATTTCCAAATCCTGAAGAGGAAGAGGATGATCCGCCGAATGCCGACCCGCCGAAGGCTGACCCGCCAAATGCTGATCCACTCGAACCGCTCTGCCCCGCGGGAGATCCGATCGCGCTGGCCCCGGGAATTGTTCCTCCACCAAAGCTGCCGCCGAGGTTGACACCGGGTTCGCCAAAATGAAGCAGTTTGAAGTCTTTGCCGGTGATTGGATCTTTGTAGTGCTTACGCAGGTAGCGCAGATTGTTGGTGTTGTCCAGATCTTCCAACCGAGTAGGGTAGCGTCCGAATTTCTTGTAATAGGCGCGTATGGCTCGCGTGTACTGAACGCCTCGATGGATCATTTCCTGTTCGCGGTCGCGCTGAATCTCGAAAGAAACAGTCGATACAACCGCCATCGCGGTGATGGCCATCAGACTGACCACCAGCATTATAGTGATGAGGACATAACCCTTCTCAGCACGGCGGGTGGGTTGAGGTTTGGGCACGAATGGAGTCATCGAACTGCGCAAATAGTGAATCTCTCTATCCTTAGGCTATCCTTGGGTCAGCGGTATGTTTTGCGGAGGACCGCTGCCCACCACGTCCTGAATTTCGACCGAGTTTGGAGTTATGCGCACCACCTTGTATCGCCGGTCGACAATCTCGCCCTCGCCGGCAATGAAAACGTCATCGCCCTTGGAAAGGAAGATTTTCTTGGGTTCTCCGGGATGGCTGGCGAAGCCAAAAAACTTCAATGGAATCGGAGGGGGCGCCGCTACGGGCGGCGGTTGCCAGGCCGGATCCTTCTTATCATCCGTGGCAGCGGATTTTATGGGTATGGGAATCGTGGTATCCGCCTGGGCGATGAAAATGTTTCGGCCCGAGCCTTCGTATTTGATCTGTTCGGTTGCGGCGAGTTGCTGCAGGTGCAGGGTCGGATCCAGATTCTGCGCTGGACGTTCCTTTTTCCCGGTAACGGCGGAACCATGGCGCGTCGGCGTTCGGGTGGTGCTGGCGGGTGCTTGCACGCCGGTAGTGGCGGCGGGCGACGCAGTTGACGCATTGGTCGAGGAAGAGGGCATGATCTCGTACCCCAGGATGATCAGCAGCAGCGCTCCCAGCGCGATCGCCGCTATGGCCTGTCCCCGGTTTTCGGCGCCCAGTTTCACTACGCTCCCACCTTCAGATAGGTTTCAAATTTCATCTGCAGCTTGATCGGACCCTTTGGTTCGCCGCCCAAAGTTATGCCGTCAATGATAAAAAACATTTCGTCGCGCTCCAGGGCATTAATGAATTTGGCCAGGGCAACGTAATTGCCGGAGAGCTCAGCTTCCATTTCCACTGGCCTCAGCCGGCCCACCACAGGGTCTTTCACCTTGTAGCGGGCCTGTTCAATCGTGACCCCATTGAGAGCGGCCAGCTTGCCCAGTTGGGTTGCGATTTGCGAATCCTGGGCAGGGAAGCGTTGCTCGTAGAACTCCGTAATCTGGTGGTCGGCGACCACGACTTTCTTGTCCAGATTCCTGAGCGGCTGCACCTGCTTGGTTTTCGCGCGCAGCTCGCTCCACAACTGGTTCAGTTCCTGGCGTCTCGAATCGGTCGAGCCCACCAGTGGAGAAATTAGCACGACCACTGCCACCACATCCACCCCCAGCAGAATCGCCAGTGCGCTCTTCATTTTTTTTCTGGTCTGGCGCAAGTCTGGCATCAGGGCTCACCCCGCTTCGGTTTTTCGGTCTTGGTCTGCGCCGGGGGTGCGGATTCCGTTGTGGTGTCGGGCACATAAACTCCGTTGATATCGAACTGAACCGAGTCGCCGGTGCCCACCGCCGCCGAATGCTCGGTTTCAATATAGGTTTGGGTGAAGTGTCGCGACTCCTCCATGCGTCGAGCCAGTTCGATGGCTCGCTCGCGCGAATCGCCTCCAACCACCATTTTCAGCGTCAGCTGATTGTCCTCATCGAGTTCAGGTTGAATCGAAACCAGATGAACGCGCGGAGGCATAACTTTCTCCAGATCTTCCAGCACCTGGGTCCAGGAGAGCGACTTGCGCTCAATCAATTCATTGAGGAACTGGGACTGGTCCCGCGTCGCGCGGTTCTCCGGGCGATTGAGAAACTCCTCGGCCTGCTGACGGGTGCGGTCACGCTGCGCAATCTGGGCGCGGTAGCTGGCGATCGTCGCGTGATCATGCCCGGCGGCAAACCAGCCGGTAACGGTAAGGGCGACCAGAGCCAGCGTCAGAATCGAAACCGCCGCCACCGCCGATCCCCAGCGCAGCCAGAACTGGTGTGCGTCTTCATAAGGCTGGCTGGCGAGATTGATATTGAGTCGCATAATCCGATTATGAAATCAAAGCTCCCACGACTCCGGCCATTCTCCAACGCGGCACCGAACCTCCGGTGGCGGTTCCCAACTGTGAAGAGGTGACCAGTTCCTGCACCTCGGCTCCGGTCTGCGCCCGCAGGGCCGGCCCGGCACTGCCGATGTCGGAAATTCCGGCGACGAATATTTTCTCGATATTCAAATGATACGTGTCCTGAAAAAAAACCACCGAAGGATAAATATCCTCGGCCAGTTGTTCGCCGGTAATGGTAACTCCGCGCATATTCTCGAGCGTGCGAAAAAGTTGAAGCTGCTCAGTGTTAAGAATGGCGATACTGGTGGTTCGCGCATCCACCTTTACCACCAGTGTGGGACGCTGACCTTCCGCGGCTCCCAGAGCCGCCAGCATGGAAGGTAACACCACGCCCGGGCTGAAGCCGGCATCACGGAAGGCAATTTCGTAATCCTCCACCACGCTGGCGAGGGCGACGGCAGCCACCACTCGAACACCGTCATTGGATTTCTGCGCATGGTAGGAAACCCGGGCCTTATCCACATCGAAAGGCAAAGACTTTTTCATGCGAAACCGCACCACGCTGGCGGCTTCCTCAGAGTCCGAAGGCAAGGTATCGAACTCGAGCAACACCACCCGGACCGAGGCGTCAGGCACCACGGCAATCACATCGTGGGAGCGCCCGGCCACGCTTTGAAGCGTTTCCTGTACCGCCTCTTTTACCGCCTCGCGCTGCCGCAGATTTCCTTCGACCAGATCGGGAACCACGCTGCCGGGCGCAAGTTCGCGAGCGGCGCAGGCTTCCAGGCTGCGGCCATCTTCGCCCAGTCGACCGACCAGCACCCGGTCGGCGGCGATCTCACACGCCAGTCGGGGTTTTGCGTTATTGGAACCAGAACTCATTTTCGGGAATCAGCTCTCTCTATAATTCAAACGCCTGGCCGCGCGAAATGCAATAGCTGGATGGGCACTGCAGCAGGGACGAATGCCCTGGTAGCTAGTGGCTCCCGATTCGGGTTTATGACCCAACCGCCAGCCACCAATCGCCGCTTCGTCTACCGCATGGCCTCGATGAAGGTCACCTTATTGATCTCTTTCAACGTAGTCAGGCCGAGCCGAACTTTATCCAAAGCCGATTCGCGCAGGAAACGCATTCCCTCCTCGCGCGCGGCACGGCGAATTTCCGAGGTCGGCTTCCGGGCCAGAATCATCTCCCGGATACGGTCGCTCAAATCCAGCAATTCGTGAATCGCAGTTCGTCCGCGGAAGCCAGTGCCCGCGCATTCGATGCAACCCGGTCCTTCGTACAACGCGACCTTCGACCACTGTGCTGGATCGAGACCACTGGCCTCGAGCACATCGGGCGCATAATTCACCTGGGTGCGGCAGGATTCGCAGATCAAGCGCACCAGCCGTTGCGCCAGAATGCAGTTCAATGCCGAGACGAAGTTATAGGGCTCAACCCCCATGTTCAGGAACCGGCCGATGACGTCGACGACGTTGTTGGCGTGAACCGTGGTGAAAACCAGGTGGCCGGTCAGAGCGGACTGGATTGCGATTTGCGCGGTTTCGGTGTCGCGGATTTCTCCGACCATGATCTTGTCGGGATCGTGGCGCAAAATCGAGCGCAGGCCGCGGGCAAAGGTCAGCCCTTTTTTCTCATTGACCGGGATCTGGGTGATGCCGCGCAGCTGGTATTCGACCGGATCTTCGATGGTGATGATTTTGTCCTCGTCGGTCTTGATCTCGTTTACCGCCGCGTAAAGAGTGGTAGTTTTGCCGCTGCCTGTGGGTCCGGTGACCAGCACCATGCCGTAGGGTTCTTTGATGTAACGGCGGAACTTGCGCAAGTCGTCTTCGTCGAAGCCCACAACTTCCAAAGTCAGGGTGCGAAACTTCTCGCTCATCGACTCTTTGTCAAGCACGCGCAGCACGGCATCTTCACCGTGAATCGAGGGCATAATGGAAACGCGGAAGTCGATGGCGCGGCCATTGTATTTCACCCGGAAGCGGCCGTCCTGAGGCACGCGACGCTCGGAAATATCCAGCTCGCTCATTACCTTGATACGAGAGATTACCGTCGAGTGATGCTCTTTTCCGATGGGCGGCATGGCTTGGGTCAGCACGCCGTCAATGCGGAACTTGATGACCACCGAGTCATCGCGGGTCTCGATGTGAATGTCGGAAGCGCGCCGCTGCAGGGCGGTGAAGATGGTGGTATCGACCAGCCGGATGATGGGGCTGGTATCGCCCGCCGCGGTCAGCTTGTCGATGGTCAGCGTTTCTTCGACGCCCGTGGCGTCATCTTCGCGGATAATCTGGAAGCCTTCGCTGGCCTCTTCCAGAACGCGCTGCGACTGTTCGGTCTTCTTCAGAATGTCCGAGATCTGCTTCAGCGTCGCAACTTTGGTGACGATGCGCTTTTGCAGCAGCAGGCTGATTTCATCGATCATCATCAGCTGGCTGGGATCGGCAATCGCAATGGCGAGCTTGCCATCCGCCGTTTCTTCCAGGGGCACAAAGTTGTAGCGGAACATTAATTCCGGAGAAAATTTCTTGAACAGCTCGTGATGAAGCTGGAAATCGGTGAGATCCACGAACTCGCAGCGATAGCGCCGCGCCACGTCCTGGGCGCGTTCAAGGTCGGTGACGGGATTCCCCGTGGTCACCACTTGGCCGCCGTTTTCGCCGTGTACAAAAAGTGATTTCTTCTCTGCCATCGCCATTCTCAGATACCCGTATTCAACCCACCCTGCCGGTTTTAGTGGGCTCCCTGCATTCCTAAGCTGAATATCGGCAGATACAGCGAAATCAGTACACCGCCGACAAATACCGCCATGACGATTAGAATCAGCGGTTCAATCAGGGCCATGGCAGCGCCCAAGGCCGTCTGCACATCTTCTTCATAGAACTCGGCCACCGAATTCAACATGGCGGGCAATGCTCCGGTAGATTCGCCCACTTCGAGCATTTCGACCGCCAGGTCAGGAAAAATCTTCTGCTCCTCGAGGCTGCTGGCCAGCCCTTGTCCTTCGCGAACTCGAACGCTGGCGCGCATCACTCCCTTTAAGATGCGCCGGCTAGACATCGAGGAGCCCGCCGTTTCCATCGACGGAACCAACGGCAGCCCCCCCTGCAATAGCGTAGCCAGCATCCGCGAAAACGTCGCCACCTGGTGCTTGAGCCGGATGTCACCCAGCAGTGGCGTGCTCAAAACTACGCGGTCAATCTGGTCGCCGCCGCTATCGGTCTTGCGCCATTGCCAGAATAGAAATCCTGCCAATACCAGACCCACGGCAATAAAGGGAAAATACTTTTGTGCATTCACCCCCACCGACAGCATAAACATGGTAATGGCCGGCAGCTTCGCATCCAGGCTATTGAACAATTCCGCAAATCTCGGCACCACGTAGGTGAAAAGAAACATCACCATGATGGTTACAACCGTAACCAGCAGAGCCGGATAGATCAGCGAAACGAAAAGCTTTTTGCGGAAGGTCATCGCCACCCGCTGGAAGTTGATGTATCGATTCAGAACCTCATCGATGTTTCCGCTCTTTTCCCCCGCCATCAGTGTGGTGGTGTAAATCTTCGGCACCATGGGGTGTGCGGCAAAAGCATCGGACAGCAGTTCGCCGCCTTTCACCCGTTCGCGAACATTCTCCAGAATTTGACGCAAGGAAGAATCTTTTTGCCGCTTGATCAGCAGGTCAAGCGCGGCCAGAATCGGCAGCCCGGCTTTGATGAGCGTCAGAAATTGCTGATTAAATACCAGGAAGGTGCTTTGCCGTATCTTGCGTCCCCGGCCCATGGAGAAGCCGCTGGTGAGCAAGCCCTGCGGCTTTACCCAGTGCACCAGATAGCCTTGCGAGGCGAAGCGGTCGCGCACCTCCGCCACCGAGTAACCCTGTTCAACCTGCTGATGGGTGTGCCCGCGTTCGTCGGCGATTTTTACAACGAATTCCGCCATATCCCGCTTCTTTTTGCGACTCTCCGGCGCTTCCTCCCGGAGCTATTGCCCGACGGGTTGTACTGCCCAGTCTAACATTGTGGCTCGCAGTCTTGAGAGCCCCATCAATACAGCCGCCTTCCGTTCCAGTATCGCAAGTAACCAAGGCGCATTTGCATTGGGAAGGTCATGACTTCGGTAAACATTCTCGGGCCTTTTCTTGACAGAAAAACACCGGTCCCGCTCGCGCCAAATTCTGAATCATGCGCGCGAGACCCGAATTCCGAAGTACAGCTTGCTTAGTAAGTTCTTTGTAATAAGTTGGATCAAAGCGCTAGTCGAATCTCTGACATCAAGGTTCCAGGTTGCCTTCAACGGTTTCCGTCCCGGGCGGGGGCTTAAAGCGGAACAGCCCTTCCGAGATGGTTGCATTCTCCTTCAGGTCGCTAAAGCGATATTCGGTAACCGACCCGTCGACCGTGTCGATGATAATTCGGTCAATCTGGTGTTCGGGCGTCACCTCGATCAACATTTCGCTTACCTGCTGTTGCAGAGCCTGAGGCACCCCTCGGAGTACCACATCTGTAGGAGCCAAGGGCTCAACATCCGGAGCGAGGGAGAGACCGCCCAGCTCTTTTTCCAGCTTGGTTTTGCCCAGCAAAAACGCGAGCGGAGAGCGAATGTCGTCCAGCTTTCGCGCCTCGGTGCGCCGCGCCTGGCGATCACCGGGAACGTAAAACCACGCATCTTTCCCATCACTCACGAAGAGCTTCTCCGTGGGAGAACGATACTCCCAGCGCATCTTGCCAGGTTTTTTCATTCCTCCCTTGGCCAGCCAAAGTGTGCCGGACTCCGTGCGATCGATTCCCGACCCGCGATAGATCTCGGTAAACTGGGCCTCCAAACTGTGCAATCGGTCGTAGTGTTGGTCAACGGCAGCGGCGATCGAGTGAACATCTTCGGCCACGGCACCCGCCGCAATCGTGGCCAGAAACAATACGGCGGAGAACCTGTTCATTCCGTTGATTCTACGCCCTGACACGCCGCCAGCCCGCGATCAAGCCCTGCCGGCGAAATATTGGTTGACAAGAGACAAGACCAAAATGGGCAAAACCTCTCGGCGCGCCGCAGATGGAGACACATGCATCCAATCGGGAGAGGCCTAACCTGTGGTGGACTTAACCATTTCCGAGGGCAAACTGGTCATCCATGTCCAGGGAACCGACAAACTCTGGGCGTTCAAGAGTTCGCTCGAAATCCAGCTGGTGCACATCGCCGAGATCAGGGCAGATCCGGCCATCGCTCACGGCTGGTGGCACGGCCTAAGGATGCCTGGCACCAACATTCCCGGAGTGCTGACCGCGGGTACCTTCTATCAGGACGGCAAGCGTGTTTTCTGGGATGTTCACAATCCAGATAACACAGTGGTGATTGAACTGAAAGATGAGCGGTACAACCAGTTGATCGTCGAGGTGGCCGATCCAAGAGCTGCGGTGGAACTGGTGAAGGCCGCTCTGCGCGCCTAAAATAAAACGTGGGCGGCGGTCGCTCATTGCTATACCCATGACTGACGACACCATTACGATTTCACCCGGTCCGCGCTTTCGAACCGCGATGATTCTGGCTATGGTTGCAGATGCCCTGCAACTCATCATTTTTCCTTTATTTGTCGAAGGCGCAATGTCGCCCGCTGATGACATCATTGATCTCGGGGTCGGAGCCGCGATGGTTCACCTTCTGGGCTGGCATTGGGAGTTTCTCCCCTCCTTCCTGGCCAAACTTGTGCCCGGCGTCGATCTGGTTCCTTTGTGGACGCTAGCGGTAGCGAACGTCTACCGGAAATCGAAACAGATCGCGGTGAATACCGAAGAAGAGCAGCGCGAACCAGCCAAGTTGGACGATCCACAGCGTTCCTGATCCGACTCAAGAGCCGGCCAAGGACAGCCCCTGCGCAATTCTGCAATACAAGTCGATCGCATCCGCGAGTTGCGCTTTGTCGATGAACTCCCGGTCGGTATGGGCGACATGAATCGATCCCGGCCCAATCAGCAGCGGTTGGCCCCAGTTTGTCAGCCGAGGGATATCGGTGGTGAAGGCCGCGATCATTGTGGGCAAATTGTCGACCGTGCGTAATCGGAGAAAAGGAAGTTCCAGAGGGAACTCGACCTTCACTTGATCTCCCGCGGTGCTAAGAATCTGCTGGCGCAGATCCTGCGAGGGACCGACCAGGCGATAGACCAGGTCTGCGTGGGCGTGATCGGGAATCACGTTGGGAGCGCGACCGCCTTCAATTAGCCCGATGTTGAGCGTGCAGGGGCCAATCTCCGGATCCGAGGGCAAAGGCATCGCGAGCAAACGTCCCAGAGCCGCGATCAGTTTGTTGATGGCAGATTCACCGAGCTCAGGATAGGCCGAGTGCGCCATCCGGCCGGAGGCAGTGACCTCAACTCGCAGCGTTCCCTTGGAGGCCAGCGCGATGCGATTCTCGGTGGGTTCGCCGTTGATCAGGTACTTACAGCGGTGGCCTGGCTGATTCGCGGCGTATTCGTCGGCAACTTTCGCGCCCAGACTGTCGCGCTCTTCTCCAACCACGAAAAGCAGGCCGACGTAGAGACCTTGCTGGCGCAGACGTTCCGCAGCCGCGATCTGCGCGGCGATGATCCCCTTAGCGTCGCACGAGCCACGTCCCTGGATCCGAGTCGCATCTTCGGAAGATGGAATGAAGGGAGGAACCGTATCCATGTGCGTGGAGAAAACCACGGCTGGATGCGCTTCTTCTGGAGTTACCGCATACACGTTGGCACGATCGCCCTCCACCGGTATTTTCCTGGTTTGATAGCCCAGACGGCACAGTTCGCGAAAGAGAAACTCGCTAACGGCGGCCTCGTTTCCGCTAATGGATTCGATGTCGATCAACTGGCGCGTGAGCGCGATTGCGTCCATAGGGCAAGCATAAACTAGGCGCGGGGTAAGCGGTGGTGACCCGCAAGATCATGTAACCTGAGTGCTGTGACCGTTCCGAATCCAACCATCAAATCGCTCTTTCTTGAAGGCCCGGCGGGCCGACTGGAAGCGCTTTTGAACACAGGCACGGAGAACACGACGCACGCAGCCGTGGTTTGCCATCCGCATCCCCTGTTTGGCGGTACGCTGCACAATAAAGTTGTATTCCACACCATGAAGGCCCTGAACAGTTTTGGATTCCCCGTACTGCGCTTCAACTTTCGCGGAGCCGGCCTGAGCCAGGGCGAGCACGATCAAGGAGATGGGGAAGTGGAAGATGTGCGCGCGGCTCTCGAGTGGTTGGACGCCGAGTTTCATTTGCCGCTGATCTTTGCGGGATTTTCTTTTGGCACCGCGGTTGGATTGCGAGCCGCCTGTCCTGAATCGCGTGTGAAAGCATTGATCAGCGTGGGAACGCCGGTAGTTCCGGTCGCTGCCGACAGCGAAACACCGCGCACCTATACGTTTGATTTTTTCCACACTTGCGAGAAGCCAAAATTGTTTGTCAGTGGTGCCCGCGATCAATTTGGTCCGAGGGCGAAGCTGGAGGCTTTAATTGCATCGTTGCCTGATCCGAAAAAATTGGTTGTCATTGAGGGCGCGGACCATTTCTTCGAAGGGCGACTGCGGGAACTGCGGGAGACGATTGAAGCCTGGGTTAGAGATTCCGTAAGCCCCGGCAGCCCGGACCTGGGACCTCGGAACGGCTAGACCTTGATCTTCCGGGCCGGGATCGACTGAGCTGAGAGCCGTTCTCTAAGACTCCCGAAAGTGAGTCTTTATAATCCTTGGCATGATCGCCGATGCCAATCGCGAATCGCAGTTTCGCCACATGCGCGAAACTGCGCGGAAAATCTTTAGTTCCGCTCTAGCGGAAGCCTCCATTGCGAAGGCTTTTGAGCGCAATGTTCATTGTGAGCGTGGCGTGCTCCGCATTTGCGAAGATCTTTATGAGTTGCAAGCGTATTCGCGGGTCCTCGCAGTGTCGATCGGCAAAGCTGGACACACCATGGCTGAGGCGCTGGCCCGGCAGGTCGGCGAGTTGTCTTTGGAAGGAATCATCGCGAGTTCAGTGGAGTCTGCGGCGCAGGTGCGTGGCTTCCGTTATTTTCATGGTGGGCATCCCACGCCCAACGCTGAATCGATTCGCGGGGCGAGCGCCATTTTGAAGGCGCTGGGCGCCCAAACTGCCGCATCGCTGGTGGTCTTCATGATCAGTGGCGGTGGGTCGTCGATGGTTGAAAAGCCCATCGACGATGAGATCTCACTGGACGACGTGATCGCCACCTATCGCACACTCGTGCTTTCCGGAGCGCCCATTACCGAAATCAATGCCATTCGCAAACATCTTTCGGCGGTCAAGGGAGGGCGTTTGGCGCAGACGGCCTTTCCAGCGCAACAGCTTTCGCTGCTCATCTCCGATGTTCCTGACACTTCGCCGGATGCGTTGGCGTCAGGGCCGACCATGCCGGACTCAACCAGTGTGCAGGATTGCTACCGCATCGCGGATCAACACAATTTGCTGCCGCAGTTTCCGCCTTCCGTGCGCGAACTGTTTGAACGCCGCGCTCTCGAGGAGACTCCGAAATCTGACGACCAATCTTTCTACCGTTCTCGCTGGTGGACGATTCTTTCTAACCAGACCGCAGTCGAGCGGGCGAAAGAAGCGGCGGAACTGGCAGGATTCACGGTGTATGAGGACAACTCCTGTGATGACTGGAATTATGCAAATGCTGCGGGGCATTTGTTGAAGCGCCTGCGAGAGTTAAGAGATGAATCTGGGCGTGTGTGCCTGATTTCCGGTGGGGAAGTGACGGTGAAAGTTACGAACGGGGGGATTGGCGGACGCAACCAGCAATTTGCGCTGGCTTGTGCCGCGAAGATTGTTGGTGAAAACATCACTGTGCTCAGTGCTGGAACGGATGGAGTGGACGGAAACAGTCCGGCCGCGGGCGCGGTGGTGGACGGAAGCACGATGATGCGGGCGCCATTGCGCGGATTGGATGCGGTCGCGGCCCTTACAAATTTCGATGCGTATCCATTTTTTGCCGCGCTCGGCGACGCGATCGAAACCGGCCCGACGGGGAACAACTTGCGCGACTTGAGAATTTTACTGGCTTACTAGAGTGGAAACTCCCTTGCGACATCGGTAAGCTATGCGGCTTCGCCTTTCACCTGCACACCCGCCCACTTTTCCAATAGAGTCAAAGTGGCGGCGTAGTCGAGATCCTGTTGGCCCTCCTCCGTGGCCAGATCATAGATCTCTTCCACGGTTTCGAGCGCAGGCAACTTTACGCGGGCCTCTTTCGCGGCATCGAGCGCCAACAGAATATCTTTGTGCATGAGGCGGAGGGGAAAATTGGGAGTGAAGTCGCGCTGCAGAACAAAGGGCGCTTTGTACTCGACCACACCGGAACGCACCATGGTGGCCTCGATGAGCGAGACTAATTGCTGGGAGTCGACGCCGAGTTTGGTGGCGAGGGTAAGGGCTTCGGCAAAGCCCTCGAATATGAGGGCGATCTGCAGATTCATGGCGAGTTTGGTGGCTTGTCCCTTGCCGGTTTCGCCCATGCGGAAAATCTTTTTGCCCATGGCCGCGAACAGGGGATTCAGGCGCTCAACCGTTGCTTCGCCACCGCCGACCATGAAGATCAAGGTTCCGTTGGCAGCGCCGATCTTCGATCCGGTCATCGGAGCGTCGACGTAGGCAACATTCTTGCTGCGTACGCGCTCGGCGAACTTTACCGTCGCAGAAGGCGAGATGGTGCTGGAATCGGCGATGATTGCACCCTCCGCGAGGCTCTGTTCGACCCCTTCGGGACCAAACAAAACTTTTTCCACGGCCGCGGTATCGGAGACGCATAGCCAGACGACTTCGGCGCCCTGCGCCGCCGCCGCCGGAGTGGGAGCTACCCCCGCGCCTTCCACAAGTTTGCCGGGAGTGCGATTCCAGACCGTAACTTCATGACCAGCCTTGACCAGATTTCCGGCCATGGACTGCCCCATAATTCCCAAGCCTAAGAATGCAACGCGCATTTCGGAGCTTCTCCTCGCTATGAAAGGACCTTCTGGATTAGATATGAGCCGCGGGAGTGAGGTCAAGCAAAGTGTCATGCAATCAGGTGAAATCGATAGAGGCGAAGTATCTTCAAGATAAGGGCAGCCGCCAAGGCTTCTGAACCTTATCCCTATCCTTGCCGGACAGTTTATTAGGGAACCGCAATAATTAGCATTCTGTTTGCGGGAGTGAACTAAAATATAGCCAGCAGGCAAAGTCGGTTCACCTAAAAGCTTAGAATGAGCAAGTTTGTGTGGACAGGTCAGAATGACGAAGTCAGATTCACCGAACCGGGATGATTAAGGCAACGCTTCAGAATCGGGCTTTGCGTAAACGCGCTTCTCAGTTCGGGCGACTAGTGCGCCACTCGGCGATCACTCCGCTCTGTGGAGAAACCCATAAGCCGCACCTTGCGGGCAAGGGTGAGCTGGGGATTACTTTCATTGGCCATTCCAGCTTTTTTGTGCAAATGGGTGGGCAGAGTGTAATGATCGACCCTAACTTCGCGCGCTGGCTGTTTGTTCTGAAGCGCGTGCGGCGCCCTGGGCTTCGAGTGCGAGATTTGCCGGCGATTGATCTGGTGTTGGTGACGCATGCGCATTTCGATCATCTGCACCGCCCCTCGTTGCGCGCCATCGTGCAGAACAATCTGCGTACGCGTGGAAAAGCTCCGGCCATCATAGTTCCCAGCCATGTAACGGACCTGGTTTCCGATCTGGGCTTCTCCGAGATTATTGAACTTGACTGGTGGAAGAGTTCGCGTCAAGGGAGCCTGTCGGTGACCCACGTCCCTTCGCGGCACTGGGGAGCGCGGATTCTGAAGGATTCGCATCGGGGATACGGAGGTTATGTATTGCGGGCAGGAAGACATTCCGTATATCACGCGGGCGATACCGCCTATTTCGCGGGCTTCCGCGAGATCGGGCGACGATTATCTCCGGAATTGGCCCTCCTTCCGATCGGCGCTTACAATCCTCCAACCTTTCGCAATGTTCATACCAATCCCGCAGACGCTACCCGAGCCTTCCTCGATTTGAACGCGCGCTGGATGGTTCCGATGCACTACGGGAGCTTCCGGCTCTCGCACGAACCGGTCGATGAGCCACTGCAATTGCTGGATCGGGAAGCGCGATCGGCTGGAATTGAAGATCGCGTAGTCGTGCTCGAAGAGGGCGTCACTAGATTTTTCTGATTCCCGACCGAAAGCCTATCTTGATTGCTGGTCAGGGACCCCCAGGTGGCGCTTTCCGGCCATATTAGGTTCCGGCCAGCATCCTTTTTGTTTCTGTGGTAGTAGCACCTCGGTAACCCGGCAGCCCTCGCTATTACACAAGTATTACAGTGACTTGCGCCGTGCCTTGATAGGTTAGAGAAAGCGGTAGCGAATTTAACGACCAGCTAACGGGGACCCTCCTTGGATATGCAACTGGAAAGCCTGGAAAAACGGCAAGCTGCGAATGGCGAAATTAACTGGGTGACGGCCGTGTTTATGGGGTTGTTTCACCTCGGCGCCGTGGCAGCTCTATTCTTCTTCACGTGGAAGGCATTGCTCGTCGCCATGTTCTTGTGGTGGGTTTCCGGAAGCCTAGGCATCGGCATGGCGTACCACCGCCTGCTCACGCATCGTGGCTACAAGACGCCGAAGGGGGTGGAGTATTTCCTGACCATCTGCGCCACGCTGGCACTGGAAGGCGGTCCGATTTTCTGGGTGGCCACGCATCGCATTCATCATCAGTACTCCGATCAGGATGGGGATCCGCATTCGCCCATCGAAGGAAAATGGTGGGCGCACATGGGCTGGATCCTAATGGGCAAATCCATGCATCATGACACCACCACCCTGGCCCGGTACGTTCCCGACCTCGCCAAAGATAAATTTCATGTCTGGATTACCAAATATCACTACGTTCCTATGATTGTTCTGGGCGCCATCCTGCTGGCTATCGGAGGGCTGCCGTTTCTGATGTGGGGAATCTTCGTGCGGACCGTGGTTGGACTGCACGCGACCTGGCTGGTGAACTCGGCTACGCACTCCTGGGGGACGCGGCGTTTTACCACGCGCGATCTTTCCACCAATAGTTGGTGGGTGGCTTTGCTGACGTTTGGAGAGGGCTGGCACAATAATCACCACGCGCATCCGACCGCCGCGCAGCACGGTTTCACGTGGTACGAGATTGATATGAACTGGTACGGCATCTGGGCCCTGAAGACGCTCGGCTTAGCCTGGGACGTTAAGCGGGTGAAGCTGGCTGACTTGGAAAGAGGGCTTATGCCGTCGCCCAATGGGCAGCTGGTTAGCGCGGCTCTGGCAGAGGGCGCCGCAGCGGGCGACTAGCCTGTTCTCGACAATACTGCCGCTCTTTACAGATTACCCGGCCCCGATCATCGAATCGGGGCTTTTCATTTTCCGGCGCAGCCATGCCGCCCTGAACGCTGTAAAATCACCGTGACACTATGCACATCACCAGCCGCCGCGGAACTGTCGTTTTTTTTCTCTGCCTGGGCATTGCCCTGGTGTCGCTGGCGGTGGCGCTCAATGTCGGATGGATCATTCTCAACTGGCGCGAAGGCGTCCTGCTGTTCTTCGGCATCGTTTTTTTCGCGCTGATCATTGCCGGGATGATCGTGAATACCAGCTTTCTAGTGCATGAGATTCGGCGCAGCGAGCAACATGACAGCTTTATCAACGCGGTCACCCACGAACTTAAAACGCCGGTGGCATCCATCCGGCTGCATCTTGAAACTTTGCAGCGCCGCAACTTGCCGGAGACGCAGAAGCAGGAGTTTTACCGCCTGATGCTCAGCGATACAGATCGCCTGACAGAGACGGTGGAACAGGTGCTGCGCGCGGGCCGTGCCGGAGACAAGAAGGCCGGGCGCGAAAAATCCGCGGTCGACTTTCGTCAGGTGGTGCGCGAGTGCATGGAGGCGGCGCGAACCCGGCATCATCTGCCGGCGGAGTCTATTCGATACGAAGAGACGTCGAGTAACGGCGAAGGCCTCCCGGTGCTGGGCAGCGACGATGATCTGCGCACCGCAGTTTTTAATGTGCTCGATAACGCCATCAAGTATTCCGGCGACACCGTGAATGTGCGGGTGCGCCTCGATGCGCCCGACGAAAAACGCATCGTGCTCAGCGTGCAGGACAGGGGCGTAGGCATTCCTCCCGACGATATGAAGAGCATCTTCAAACGGTTCTACCGCGTTAACCGCCGGTCGCTGACGCATGTGAAGGGAACCGGGCTGGGATTGTTCATCGTCAAGTCGATTGCGCGAAAGCATGGTGGCAGAGTGTTCGCTGAAAGCGCGGGCGAGGGCCAGGGCACCACCATTACGATGGAATTGCCGAGGTCGATCGCATGAGCCGGGTTCTTGTGGTGGAAGATGAAGCGCATCTGGCGCAGGGGCTGCGTTTCAATCTGGAAGCCGAAGGTTATTCCGCGGAAATCGTTGGAGATGGGGAGGCAGCCACCAATCGCCTGCTGGAGAAGAAAGAAAACTTCGACGCTGTGGTGCTCGATATTATGCTCCCCGGCAAAGACGGTTTTAGCGTGGTCTCAGAATTGCGAGCGGCGCGGAATTTTGTACCCGTACTCATGCTAACGGCGCGCAGCCGGCCAGAAGATGTGTTGAAGGGATTCGCCGCAGGCGCCGACGACTACTTGCCCAAGCCTTTCGACCTGTCGATTTTGTTGGCGCGTTTGCAGGGCCTGTTGCGGCGTAGCCAGTGGATGCGTGCCGGCCACAGCGAAGCCAATCCAGAAGCAGTGGTTGGCTCGCCCAATCTCGAATCGGACCCGCACAAAGTCGGAGACTTCGGAATATTTTCTTTCGCCGGCAAGACGATTGACTTTGGTACGCTTGAATTGCGCACGGCTGACAATGTGATTCACCTGACTTTGATGGAGTCCGAGCTTTTGCGTCATTTGGTTCGCAACGACGGCCGCGTAGTTTCCCGCAAGCAGATTCTCGAAGAGGTCTGGGGCCTGCACGAAGACACGGACACTCGCGCCATCGATAATTTTATGGTGCGGCTGCGGCGCTACCTCGAAGACGATCCCGCGCAGCCAAGACATTTACTTACGGTTCGAGGGGTGGGATACCGGTTTTTGGCGAATCCGGAAAAGACATGAGTCAATGGCTAGGCCCGACAAAGTTCGTCAATGAGTATTTCGCGCCGTTCCATGGCCAGACGATCCACCCGGTTGAGGATCATCCAGTAAGCCATGAGCGAGATTCCAGCCAGCATCGATAAAAGAAGGGTTGCAATCCCGAAGTTTCCGTAGAATCGCGCCAGCCAGAAAGCGGCGGCGCCCACTCCTATGATGAAAATCTGGACCCCCAGGCTGATCAGCACGGTCATCTGCCCGGCGCGCTGGCGGCCGAACTTCGAGTAGTCCAGTTTTTTCGGTGAGTACATCGAAAGCAGGTTGCCGGCGGAGAAGTTCACCGGCGCGGCGAAGAGTAAACCTGCGATGGTCGCGATGGTTACGTCGAGTGCCGGAGGCTGATAGAGGATAGTAACGGCAAACCAAGCCACGACGATTTCCACGGCCAGGATGCCGCAATGAGTGAGATTCTTGGCCAGCACAATTTCACGGAAATTTACGGGAGAAGCGAAGAAGAACTGGATGCCGCCAGCGTCTCCGCCAAAGTTGTTGTATGCGAGGTTGGTTAGCATAAGCAGCGTGTAGGCCGCTGCCGCGGGAAAAGCCAGGTCGGGCGTGTGTGTCAAAAAGGCTCCCGTGTGCCGGGCAGTGCTGAGTGGTCCGAGGCGGAAGATTATCAGAACAAAGACCGGCATAATGAGAGTGAGCAACATAGGCGCGCTGCGGAGCAGATAGCGAATTTCTTTTTCGACAACTGCCGATACCGGTGCTGAGAGGACAGGCAGATTCCATCCCAAGTGCAGTGTCCGGTCTTTTGGCAGAGGGGATGTTACCGCGACTTCGCTCAAGTTTTCCCCCCGGTATTGAGCCCGCAACCGCGCATGAAGGCAGTAGCCGGTGAGCAGGCCAAAGGCGCAAAGCAGCGCGAACGAACTGAGCGCCACCGGCCACTGTGGATAGATACCCCTGGTGATGGCATCGGCGGCAAGTCCTGGCGGAAGAATACCCTGCAGCGGAGCCAGAATGGCGACCGATCGCTGCAAGTCTGGGCGGGGCCGCTTCCTGAAATGTCCCATGATCGGCCCGATCAATTGAAAGCTCAGAATCAGCAGCAGGAACAAAACGCCCATGATCTCGCGGGTGCGCCGCTGCGCCAACCAGCGTTCGACCCAGGCGAAGACCATCTGCATAAAGAGCAGATTAAAGGCGGCGAACGCCAGCAACACCAGCAAAGCCCAGGGCAGCAAAGCAGCTTTGGCAAGACCAACTCCCAGGAGAACTCCGAACAGCCATAGGCCGGCAAGAACGGTGGCCGGGTCGAATGATCCATAGGCCAGGCGCACGAAAAAATAGGAAGCGTAGCTGAGAGGAAAGCGAAGCAAATCGGAGGAGTCGGGATTGTTGGTGAAGGCGGTCGCCATCACGGGAAAGAGCTGCCAGAAGGTAAAAATCGGCCACAGCAGCAGCGCCAGCATCTCAGGCTTGCCTTCCGACACCAGAAAATACGCACCTACACACATGCCGAAAGCGCCGCCGATTCCTCCGAGAGCGAAAGCGAACGACACTATAATTCGCGAGCTGAATTCCAACACACCGCGGGTGGTGCGCAACGCGTTTACGAACAGCCGCCAGCGCAGCCACGCGATGGCGACGAGCTGCACGTGCGCATGCGGAGGGTGGCCAGCTTTACCGGTGATTGGCCCGCTCTTCATCCCAGCCAAGAAAGCTCCTGGTCGGTATGGCGAACTCCGCCTACCGTGCGCAGAAAAATCTGTTCCAATGTCATCGTTTCACCGGAGGACGCTGAGTCGTCGGTCGATGCGGCTGGTGTCCGGGCAGCCACACCGGCGCGCAATTCTTCAAGCGACCCCTGCGCCACCAATTTGCCCTGATGGATGATGGCGACGTGACTGCACAACCGTTCAACGATTTCCAGAACGTGCGAAGTGAGAAAAATCGTCGCGCCGCGCGCGGTCATTCGTTGCAGCATGGATTTCAGGGTGCCGGCGGCAATGGCGTCGACGCCTTCAAACGGCTCGTCGAGGAATAGCACCTTTGGCCCGTGGATCACGGCCGCTGCCATCGCCAGCTTTTTCTGCATGCCGTGGGAGTAATCGGTGACCAACTTTTTTGGCTGAGCGGCGAGCTGCATGAAGTCGAGAAGTTCGAGCGCGCGCTGGGCCGCGGTTTCGCGGTCAAGGCCATACATGCGGCCGGCAAAATTGAGAAACTCACTCCCGGTCAGCCGTCCAAACAGCGCCATGCCTTCGGGGACAACGCCAATTTGCCGCTTCACTTCGACCGGATTCTTTTCTAAATCCAGTCCGAGAATCTCGATTCGGCCGGAACTTGACGCGAGCAAGCCGGTGAGCATCTTGATGGTCGTTGATTTTCCGGCGCCGTTGGGGCCGAGAAATCCGAAAAATTGTCCGGGCGCCACGCGCAGATCGATTCCATCGACAGCCACAAGATCCCCGAAACGGCGGGTCAGTTGCTGGGTTGAGATGGTCGGAGCGATATCCATCAAACTTCCGAATTTAGCACACGCGGCTGACTTCCAAAACAAAAACGCCCGGGCTCCAGACCAGGGCGTTTCGTCGGCGAGACTTGGGCGTTCTAAAACAAATTCCAAAGGTACTGATTGTAGACGTCGTGGTGATATTGCACTTCCGGCGCTTTGACGAAAGTTCCGAGCAAACGTGGACAGCGGTCTGCGGCTGCTTGTTTCAGATCGGCGTAGCGGCCCTTTACGTCTTCACCGAGAAGTTTTGTGGTCCATTCGGCCTTCCGGAAGTTGACCAGCGCATCATAGATGTTGTCGGGCAAGTAGCGTTCGGCCTGGCGAAGGTTTTTGATCTTCGCGGTTTCGCCATTGATTCCAGTTTTAAAAATCGCAAGCATCACGAGATAAGGGTTAGCATCGGGCGCGACCGAGCGCACTTCCACGCGCATGCTTTTTTCGTTACCGATGGGAATGCGAATCATCGATCCGCGATCCACCGCCGACGCCTTGATTTGGTTCGGCGCCTCGAAGTGCGGGTCGAGGCGGCGATAGGCGTTCACGCTCGCGTTCAGTAGGAGGCAAATGTCATTGCCATGGGTGAGGATGCGATCCAGAAAGGCCCAGCCCATCTTGCTGAGCTTTTCTTCGCCCTTTGAATCCCAGAACAGATTCTTGCCATCACCGCTGATAGAAACATTGGTGTGCATGCCGCTGCCATTGACGCCCACCACCGGTTTGGGAAGAAACGAGGCGGTCAGGCCCATGTTGGTGGCGACCTGCCGGCAGATCAATTTGTAGAGTTGGATCTGATCGGCAGCCGCTACCACTTCGCCGTAGCCATAATTGATTTCGAACTGTGAAGGCGCGACTTCAGGATGATCCTTCTCGTTCTGAAAGCCCATGGAGCGCTGCACTTCGGCGGTGGTGTCGATGAAGGTGCGCAGCGGATCGCCGGGCAGAGAGTGATAATAACCGCCAGTGTTGACATATTCGAACTTGCCGGTGTCGTGATAGTTGCGCTCCGCATCCGAGCCTCGGAATAGAAAACCTTCAATTTCATTGGCCGCATTCAAGGTGTAGCCTTTTTTCTTGTGCAGTTCGTCGGCATAATTTTTCAGCACGCCGCGAATGTCGGCGGAGTACGATGTGCCACCTTTGTCGATGACCTCGCCGAAGACCAACACTTTGCCGGAGCCAAAGACATCCGCCGGCGCCCAGTAGAATGCCGCCCAATCGATACCCAGCCGCAGGTCGCTCTCGCGTTGCGCGGTGAAGCCGCGGATCGAAGAGCCATCGAAGGTCAAATTGTCGTAACTCTTGACGAGAAACTTCTTGTCGTAATCGAGCATGTGCAGGCGGCCTTCGAGATCGCTGAAGAGCACGGTGACGGCCTTGATCCGCTTCTCGTCGGTCAAATATCTCAACCGCTTCTCCTGAACCTTGCCGATAGGGACGTGGTTTCTGCGTTGCTCCTTCGCCTCCAGGTTCAGGTCTTCCAGTTCGTCGTAGGTGAGTGCCAGAAAATTACGCAGTTCGTTAGACATGGATGTTCTTCAATCTCCTATTCGAGGTCAGCATGATCATGTCGGCAAGCAATACAACAGGTGCAAGCAATTGAAATAGCTGGGGGTTCAACCAAGAAGAATAACGCGAGTGCAGTGCACCCGCCAATCGAAAAAGACGATGCGAGGCATAAAAGAGATTTATGCGATGCGCTCCTCATCTATTCCGGTCTCCGCCAAGCCGGTAGCGCAGCGGGAGCATGAAATAGCTCTCGCCGATGCGCGCTCTTTTCGCGAGACTTCGGTGGTAAGCCGCTAACCTATTCCCAAGCCCTGTCCAGGCAACAATCGAACGATGATGCCGAGCGCGGTAAGCACGGCGAGGTAGTAAATGGTGATGGCGCGGTTGGAGTGCACCGGCGATTCTCCAGCGAAGAAAGCCTGATATCCGGCGCCGATCGCTATCAGAAAAAACATGTTCTCTCCCAGCAGGAGCCATAACCCCAGACATGCAGTAAGGAGCACGATGCGCTCCACCTTGCTTAAGGCGAGGACAGCTTGGCCGCCGTCCAGCACCCAGACGGGAATTAGATTCAACAGATTCAGGACTGCGCCTGCACGTGCCAGAGCGGCCCAGAATGGATCGCCGGTTTGCCACCAGAGTGCGACGCAGGCTACCGCCGCGAAAAATCCTGCCAGCGGTCCCGCCAGGCTGATCGCGGCTCGCGTCTTCAAGGCTACGCCCAATGCCTGCCAGCGCACGTAGGCGCCCAGACCGGGAAGAAACACCGGCATCTCGGCCGGCAAGCCGCGGCGCTTGATATCGAGGAAGTGGCCCATTTCGTGAAGCAGAATCAGGACGGCGAAGCCAACCCCGAATTTCATTCCAAACGCGGCCCAGTAGATGCCAACGAAGGCCGCGAAGCTAAGAAGAAATTTAAGCTTGAAAAGTGCGGTTAACAGGAGCTTGCCCTTGGCCAGCAAAACAGCAATTGGACCGACCGGCCCAAGCTTTCGTGCCCACTTGTTTTCGTTGGCGGCGCGCGGATCACGATGATCCGCAGAATCCAGCCAGCGCGCGTGTTGCTGGATCCAGTTGGCCTGTTGCGAATCTGCCGGCAGCAGGGGCAAACTCATAAGCCAGTACTCGCGCGCCTGGTGAAAGCTTCCTTCAGCTTCGAGTGTTTTTGCTTGAGCCGCAAGCTGATCCAGTTTTTCCGAGTGCACGAGTGCCTGGCATTGATCGCACTGCAGGGCGCCGGGCGCAAGTTCGCGCGAACAGTACCGGCAATTGCGAATCAGGTCAGGAGTGATCGTGGACACGGCTTCGGCAGAATCCTCTTCAACGGGTACTGGGATTCTATCGGGAAAGGTCAGGCTTAAGGAAGTATGTATGACTCAAGGCTGGTTGTAGTAGCCAGTACGCGTCCGCGCCGTGGCACCGGGTCGTTCCACTTTCACGGCGACGGAGTGGTATTCATCCGCATGGTCTGCCCGCGGCGCCTCAAATGAGAGAACGTAAAAAGAATCAGCGTCGGCGGCGCAATCGGCGAGTGCCTGTGCAATGTTGTTGGTGGTATTGATGACGCGACCTCCCGTCTGCACTGCAAGAACCTGCAAGCCCAGGTCGGCGGGTATTGCTCCGCTCGGAGAAGCCACTCCTTTCAGGAATTCTTTGTAGAACGAAATCCGGTTTCCAAAATCCGCCAAGCCGAGCGGATCGATCGCGTATAAGGTGACGCCGGCCTGCCTCAGTGCGCTGGATGCCGTGACGATGGAGTTAAAGATTTGGCGCTCATCCTTGCTGGTGAGTTCGATGTTTGGTCCCGAGAGCAATGGCCATCCCGGACTGACCCAAATCATCAGTTTTCTGCCGGGTTGTGCTGCCTCATAGTCGGCGAGTGAGTGAATAGTCTTCAGCGACAGATCGAACCGGTCATTCGCTCCGTAGAAACCTTGCGTGCGGTTAATCACGCGGAGGCCAGTCTGGTATTGGTCGTAAAGGGCCGCGAGAGCATTTCCATCCCGGGAGGAACCATTCTGAATTTGCGTTCCGCGATCGGAAAAAATGATCAAGGAAACCGGGTGTGCGAGCTTGCCTCCATTCTGCAGCAAGAACTTCCGGATCTCGTTCCGTTCGTAGGTGACCGCTCGAAAAGGAGCGTTAACCGCATCGACAAGAAGAACGATTTCAACCGGCGGATCGCCGGCCGCCGGCGGATCGCCGGCCGCCGGCGTGCCACTATCCACGGCTCGAAAAGCGGTAATGTTTGCGGGTTGCTTGTCGTCGAGGATGGTAAAGTCTTGCTTCTGAAGGCCGCGAATCGGCAGGCCGGATTTATCAGTCACCTGCACGTCAAGAGTTATCTCGACGGCGGCATGCGACAAAGTTTCCGCGGGCTCAGAAGACCGAGGTTTCAATTGTGGGGGAGAAGTGGTTTGTCCGGACAGGGGATTAAGAGGCAGCAGCAGGATAACGAACCACAGAAGAAACCGATTCATGCCGACTCCGCTCTTCCTGGAGTCATTCGCCAGAAAAAAAACCCCAGGAAGTTATTGTTGATGCGCCGAGGCTCCGGCGGCAATCTCGCGCAACGCGCTGACAAAACTGGCGGCGGTGTTTGGATCAGCCAGCGTTTCCAGTTGCATGGTAGCTGAGAATTGCGGCGATTCCGGGCGAAAACGAACCTGCAAAATATCCTGGCGGCGCGCCGACATCAACGCGTTCAATTCGGCGCTAGGATCCTGCTTCCAGTGAGTTCGCGTGGTCAGAATGATGGGACCAGGTTCGTAGACTTCCCACTCTCTTCCGTCGCGTTTTTGGGATGAGACTCCATGATTATGGGCAGTCCAACGGTGGCGAACCACTTCGAGATAAAAACTCGGAGAACCGCCCAGATCGGCTTCGAAAGTAAGGGTTTCTTTCTGGCGGCGCCAGCAACTCATCAGCCAATGCACCGGCAGAGGCCTCGGCCGAAACTTCACGGTGACGCGGGCATTTTCGAACCAGTGCGAAGGAAAATGCAGCCGTGCCTGCATTCGAGAGCTTCCCAGCCAATGCGTCTCGAGGATGCGGCCCTTGCCGGCACAAGCCGTCTGCACCCAGCGCAAGGCATCTGCCCCTTTTTTTCGATTGTAGGTGGAAAACACGAAATACCACAGTCCCAGGACGGCAACCGAACCCACCACGTCTATCAGCAGAAGGCGGCCCACAACGCTTCCTCAGATGCTCATGGTACGTCCGAGGTTGCGGGGGATGCAAGGGACAATCGGCCAACCTAGCGTTCTGGGATGATTTGCCTCGCCTAGCTTGTGGAAAACTCGCCGCCGGAGGCTCATAGTTCTTGAAATCGGCTGCGATCCGCGCATCCCGTTACAATGGCGGCGTGAACTTGGACCTTGGAGACTTTCAGCTCAGGGATTTCCAGCCTCCCGACTTCGACTCGCTGTGGGATATTGACCAAAATTGCTTTCCTCCGGGCATCTCCTATTCGCGGACGGAGCTCCGGACGTACATGCGAAGGCGGGGATCTTTCACGCTGATCGCTTTCGGCGATGCCAGAGTGGCGAAGCCTAATTCCGACAAGGGAGGGGTCGGGAAAAGATTGTCGCCAAGCCAACCAGCACTCTCGAAGAGCAACGCTATTGTTGGTTTTATCGTGGCCGAAGGGGCGCGCGGCAAAGGTCATATCATTACCATCGACGTAGTCGCCAACGTGAGGCGCTTCGGGGTGGGATCCCTGCTGTTGGAGGGCGCCGAAGCGCGGTTACGCACTCTCGGCTGCAGCGTGGTGGTGCTGGAGACCGCCGTGGACAACCTTTCTGCATTGTCCTTTTACAAACGTCACGGCTATAGTGTGGTTCAGACCTTCCCGCGCTATTACTCGAATGGCGTAGATGCCCTGGTACTGCAAAAAATTCTCGCGCCAGGTTTGGCGCCGCCGGAGAAATAAATTTGCGCTGCCCCACAGTCTCCAGCTACCTTGCCTTGTAATGAAATCTGCCAACAGAGTTGCGATTCAGGGCGAACTCGGCTCCTTTAGCCACGAAGCGGCGGAGCACATGTTGCCGGGCTGCACCGTCGTGCCGTGCTCGCGGTCGGCTGAGGTGTTCGACCGTCTACATCGCGGACTGGTGGGTGCGGCCGTCATCCCGATCGAGAACTCCCTTGCCGGGACGGTTGCTGAACATGCTGATCTTCTGGTGGCGCAGGATATTTTTATTCAGGCTGAGTTCCTGCTGCGCATTGTGCACAACGTAATTGCGGCGCCGGGAGTAAAACTGAGTGCGGTGCGCCGCATCCTTTCGCATCCTGTGGCCCTCGACCAGTGTCGCGACTTCCTTCGCACGCATCCTGGAATCGAGGCCGTTCCCTTCTACGACACGGCTGGCAGTGTCAAGTACGTGGTCGCTGAACGATTGCCCGATACTGCAGGCATTGCCGGACGGCGCGCGGCTCGGGAATATTCCGGGAAAATTCTGCGCGCCGGCATCGAGGACGACAAGCGCAACTTTACGCGCTTCTTTCTGATTCGCAAGCTGACAGGGAAATCGTACACAGAAGGTGCACGGCAACAGCGAGGCCATGGCTCGGCACGCAGCTACCAGCAACTCATTCCGAGTAGGGCCAACAAGACTTCGATCGCATTCAAGGTGAAAAATGTCCCAGGGGCGCTGTTCAAGTCGCTCAGCGTGTTCGCGTTGCGCGACATTAGCCTGAGCAAGATCGAGTCACGACCCATGCGGGGAAGGCCCTGGGAGTATGTATTCTACGTTGACTTTCTCCGCGGCGATGACGACGCCGCGCGCAACGCCCTTCGTCATCTGCGGGAGGTCGCTGAGTTCGTGAAGGTGCTCGGAATCTACCGGGCTGTCAGGTGAGTCGGCAAGAAATTTAGCCAGGCCTCGCGTTCGAGGTCGGTCACGGACGAAAAAACACGACAGGACCTCATGGCGTGACCAAATGGCGTGACTAAGAGGATTCTTTTTTTAACGCATTAGCCCCGATACTTTGGGCATCATGTCGCAGGGCGAGAGATACCGATAGAATAAAGGAATTCCGGTCGTTTGTGACGGGATGAAACCTTTCCGACGAAGTATCATCTAAGCTTGAGTGAGTTACACTCAAGGAGAGCCAATGAGCCAAGAGCCGCTTTCCGAACAAGCGCCTAAGCTTCGGGAAACAAATGATGTACGGGCACTGCCCGTGCTTCCTGTGCGGGATACGGTTTTGTTTCCGCACGCCGTTCTGCCCCTTACGGTAGGCCGAGAAAGCTCCGTTCAGCTGATCAATTCGCTCGGAGAAGACAAAACCATCGTGGTGGTGGCGCAGCGAGAAGCGCGCGTCGATAGTCCTCAGCCCAGCGATCTTTATACCGTCGGCACGTCCGCAATCGTTCATAAAGTCGTCAAGATGCCCAACCAGAGCCTGTTTGTATTTGCCGAAGGTCTGGAGCGGGTTCGCCTTGGAGAATTCACCCAGTTGGCGCCGTTCATGCGCGCCCGGGTTTCGCCGATCCCGGAAGCTGCGCCGCCGGATAGTTCTGAGATCGAGGCTCTGCAGCGCAATGTGTTGACGTTGTTTCAGCAGATCGTCGCAGGCTCGCCCACGTTATCGGACGAACTGTCGACCGTGGCGATGAACATTGACGAGCCGGGCCGGCTGGTGGATTTCATCGCCTCATCATTGCCGTCGCTTTCGACGCCTGACAAGCAAGATACCCTGGAGACGCTCGACATTCGCGTCCGCCTCGAGAAGATCAATCAACATCTCGCCAAGGAACTCGAAGTCCAGCAACTGCGCAACAAGATCCAGAGTGAAGTGCAGGACCGGGTGCAGCAGACACAGCGCGAATATTATCTGCGCGAGCAGATGAAGGCGATTCAGAAGGAATTGGGCGAGCAGGATGAAGGCCAGCGCGACGTCGATGACCTGAAAAAGAAAATCGACGAAGCGGGGATGCCCGACGAAGTAAAAAAAGAAGCTCTGAAGGAATTAGGCCGCCTGGCGCGAATGTCTCCCATGGCCGCGGATTATTCTTTGACCCGCAACTATGTCGAGTGGCTTGCCGTGCTGCCTTGGGCCAAGACTTCAGGCCAGGAGATTGAGATTCCCAAGGCGAAGGAGATTTTGGATACCGATCATTACGATCTCGAAAAGGTGAAGGATCGTATTCTCGATTATCTTTCCGTTCGTCGGCTGAAGCCGAACATGAAGGGTCCGATTCTGTGCTTCGTTGGGCCTCCAGGCGTGGGCAAGACTTCGCTGGGTAAATCCATTGCGCGAGCATTGGGCCGTAAATTCGTTCGGCTGTCTCTGGGCGGCGTGCATGATGAGGCGGAAATTCGCGGCCATCGCCGCACTTATATTGGCGCATTACCGGGACAGATCATTCAGGGCATTCGGCGCGCGGAAACCAAAGATCCGGTTTTCATGCTCGACGAAATCGACAAGGTTGGACGCGACTTTCGCGGAGATCCGGCTTCGGCCTTGCTGGAAGCGCTCGATCCCGAGCAAAACTCGACCTTCCGTGACAATTATCTCGACGTTACGTTTGATCTGTCGAAGGTTCTTTTCATCACGACCGCGAATATGCTGGACCCGATTGCCGAACCGTTGCGCGATCGCATGGAGATCATCGAACTGCAGGGTTACAGCGAGGAAGAAAAACTGCACATCGCGGTACGGTATCTGGTTCCGCGGCAAGTCGATGAGAACGGAATTACCGCCGATCAGATCGAATTCCCGCAGGAAGCTTTGCGCTACGTGATTCGTCACTACACTCGCGAGGCCGGTGTGCGCAGTCTGGAACGCACCATCGGAACTATCTGCCGCAAGCAGGCGCGGCGGCTGGCCGAAGGGAAGACGGAAAAGCTGGTGGTCACGCAGGAAATTATTCAGGAGTTTTTGGGCGGCATTAAAATCCGCACCGAAGGCGAGATTGAAGAACGCACCGAGCGCCCCGGCGTGGCTGTAGGGCTGGCCTGGACGCCTTCGGGGGGCGACGTGCTCTTCGTCGAGGCCAATGCCATGAAAGGCAAAGGCGGATTCACCATGACCGGGCAGATTGGCCAGGTGATGCAGGAATCCATGCAGGCAGCGTTAACCTGGGTACGCTCAAACGCCGCCTATCTTGGAATCGCGGAGGACTTTTTCGCCGACCATGACATTCACATGCATGTGCCGGCGGGAGCGATTCCCAAAGATGGTCCATCGGCGGGCGTCACTATGGCGACTACGCTGGTGTCGTTATTGTCGGGGCATCACATTCGACCGCTCACGGCGATGACGGGCGAGATCACGCTCAGCGGCAACGTGCTTCCCGTCGGAGGTATTAAAGAGAAAGTGCTGGCTGCAAAGCGCGCTGGTGTGACGACTATTATTCTTCCCGCGGAAAATAGGACGAATGTGGGAGAGGATCTTACGCCCGAGCAACTGGAGCACCTCACCATTCACTATGTGAAGACGATTGGTGAAGCGCTGCGCGTCTCGCTACCGGCCGTAGCGGAGTCCCTGGCAGCGAAGTCGATTCTGTCGGCGCCGAAGGAGTCGGTGCCGGAGCCGGAGCATGCCCCCATTCAGCCCGTTCAAGGGCCCGCAGTCGCCCATGACAAGGTTGTGAGCTGGCATTCTTAAGGGCTGGAACCGGCTTGCTTCTGCGCGGCGGTGAGGTCCGTCAGCCAGTATCTGCTTTGATTGCGCGGGTTGCAGCAGCTAGAAGGTAAATCCAACCTTGGCCGCCAACATATTTGAATTCGGTTTTAGGCCATTTGGATTGGTGCTCGGATAATAGCCCAACGCTGTTCCCTGCAGAAAATGTCCCTCGATCTTGCCATAAAAGTAAGGGTTGAAGTCATAGCGCCCGGATATCACTGAGTCTTTCGAATAGCCTGCGGGCTGGGTCGTGTCCGACACCTTATTGAGGAAGTGGCTGTAATAGCTTCCAAGGCTGAGATTCTTGCGCAGGCGATAGCTACCCATTACGTACCACGATCGCTCATCAAAGGGCAGGGAGGTGACGGTTTGACCTAGGGTAAGAATAGCGTTGAAAGGCGCCCGGTCGTATTCTCCCGCGAAATAGAACCTTCCCTTGGTGAACTGGGCATAATCCGCATTGATTTGAAATGGAGCGACATGCAAGGCACCGAACGGGGCGGTTCCGTCCAGACCTTCGACAGCCTCGCTCGATCCGATCAGCAGGCCGTTTAAAGGAGTTTCCCAGCGCAGGTCGCCTCCGTAGCCTTTGCCCGCAGGGGCGCTGTTAAATAGGAGTCCCAGGTCCGCGAACTGTTTCAGATATCCGCCGTCCAAATCGAGGGAGACTTCTCCAACGTGCACGTTGTATCGCAGCTTCCCGGCTCGCTTTCCGAGAGGCAATTCGCCATACGCATCGCCGCCTGTGTGCGCCAGGAAGAAATCGACATTGTCCGCGGGATAACACGACTGCGGCAACAAAGCCCACAGAAAAATGGCGTCCACATCCTGCGAGTCATTAAACAGACCCATGACAGTTTTGACTTTGCCAGCTCGACAGCCTAGATAATCATTGATCTTGTAATCTCCCGATGCCCAATCGACATGAATATTGGGGCCTCCGAGTTGTCCCAGTTGGTTCATGTGCAGTTGAATTCCGACACGGAGATTGTCGGAGAGAAGTGAATCGCTGAGGCTTACCGCTCCGTCGGTCCACTGCAGGCTGCCATCGCTTGTCTTCATGGTTAGATAGTTGTTATTCGAGCTGAACAGAAAACCCTGGGTGGCAAAGCCATGGATCTCGATCCCTGCCAGATCTTGCGCACTCAGACCGCAGGCGAGAACACAGAGCAGGGGACAAAACAGAAGGACGCGAATGGAGAGCCCCACTCTCACCCGGGTGGGACCTTCGGTTTCGGATGCTACTTGGTGATGGTTATGCATTTCACTTTATCCTCATCCTTAGGCGAAACGCGGCTTACGTACCCGACGGCGCCTGGCGTGGTCGCAACGAACTCGATCAGAGCCGCTTCGGTATTGAAGGTGCGGGGCATGGAGCCCTGGCCGGTGAATACCGCCTTACGCCACTGGGCTCGGAATTCTTCGGAACTTAGGCCCAAGTGGCTCCTCAAAAAAACCTCGTGCGCCGGGCCGCCTTTCAGAATGACAGGCATGGCATGGGAACCATCGGCGAGTCGGGTTTTCGTTCCCAGGAATATGCTGCGCACGTCGGCGTTGCTGAGTGAGGAGATTTGCAGATTCGGGTTTGCCACCAAGATGACATCCTGCGCCTTAGCGACGGTTCGGCATCCGATCACGCCCAAGAGAAGGATGAAGGGGCGAGTTTTGCCGATCGCTGTCATGCGGTCACACATCCATGGATAGAACCCGCGCCAGGTTTTGCGAACAGAGTCCGCTCGTAAAAATTCGAGAAAAAACTGGCAACACGGCTAGTCGAAGCATAGATACGCTTACATCTATGTATCGGCGATTGAGTCCCCGCGCTTTAGCCGAGCAAGCCCGGTGCGGTTTTTTCTGCGAGAAAAGTCTCAAGAGAGCGGAATCAATGTACTCGCGCTAAACTGGCAGCGGAGTCCGATGCGCGTAGATGTTCTTTTTTTCGGCGTGTTGAAAGATCTGGCGGGCAAATCCAGCGAATCTCTGGACCTGCCGGAAGGTGCCTCGGTACGCGATCTCCTAGGGCATTACGCGGCACAGTCGCCGCGTCTGAGAGAATCGTTGCATTCGGTGGCCGTGGCGGTGAATCAGAAATATGCCGGGGCGGACGCCGAGCTGAAATCCTGCGACGAAGTCGCGCTGTTGCCGCCGGTGAGTGGCGGGTCCGGAAAGATTGAACGCAATACGCGACCGTCGGCAGGAGCAGGACAGGCCATTCAACACGCGGGACTGGGACGCTTCGCCTCGATCGTTCGCCACCGAATCGACACTTCTGGCGTGGTGGAGCGCGTCAAGCGTGGCGAGGATGGAGCCGCGGTCGTCTTCGAAGGCGTGGTTCGCAACCAGACGCGCGGGCGCAAGACGCTGTACCTCGACTACGAAGCGTACGAAGAGATGGCTCTGCGGCAAATGGAGGGCCTGGCGGAGCGGGCTCGGGAACAGTTTCAAATTCGCGAAGTGGCCCTCGTGCACCGGCTGGGACGGCTGGAGATTGGCGAGACCAGCGTGCTGATTGTAGTCGCGTCACCCCACCGCGCCGCCGCGTTTGAGGCGTGCCGTTGGCTGATTGACACGCTCAAACGGACGGTTCCGATCTGGAAGAAGGAATATTTTGAGGACGGAGCAGTGTGGGCCGATGGCGAGGCTTTTCCGGATGAAATTCCGCACGGAAGTTCTTGAGCGTCAGGCAGCCCCGGAGCGGGGTACGCATCTAAGTGAGCGGATTGCAATGTGGTGCACGCTCCGCGAGGGCGCAAGCAAAAATAGAAAACAAGCGGTGATGGAGCTGCGGCGATGGAAATACTCGCGCAGCTAGTTTGGGCGCCTTCATTTCCGAGGACGGGCGCGCCACGCGCAGGTTGCGAAGGTATACTTCTTTCACGGAATGAGAAAACTCAGTACCCTGATTCTCTTGCTGCTGGCCTGCGCCGCGGTGCCGCTGCAGCAGGCTCTGCCGCAAAGCCAACCGGAAACCACGCTCAAGGTTGATGTCAAACTGGTGAACGTTTATGTCACCGTGACCGACGCGCATGGGGCCCCGGTTGCCGCACTGAAGAAAGAGAATTTCCGGGTTTTAGAAGATGGACGCGAGCAGACGATTTCGGTCTTCGACAAGGAATCCGCAGTTCCTTTATCGATTGCTCTGGCCATCGATACCAGCCTGAGCACGCGCCACGACCTGCCGCTCGAACAGGCCTCGGCCAAGCGTTTTGCTCGCGCCATCTTGCGGCCGGTGGATGCTTTATCAGTGTTTGGTTTCAGCGAAGCGGTGTCGCAATCAACTTCCTATACCTCGGATATGAGACGCATCGAGGAGGGGATCGACCATATCCGATTGGGTGCGGCGACGGCGTTATTTGATGCGGTATATCAGGCCTCGCGCTCGCTTGACCGGCGACACGGACGCAAAGTGCTGGTGCTGATTACCGATGGCGGCGACACCATCAGCAAGATGAACTACCAGGAAGCCGTCCGCGCCGCCGAAGAGGCCGAGGCTCTGGTTTACAGCATCATCGTGGTTCCCATTGAGAACAGCGCGGGACGCGAGATCGGCGGCGAACACGCCCTCATACAACTCTCAGAAGACACCGGAGGAAAGTATTACTACGCGACATCGGTAAATCAACTTGACGACGCGTTCCGGCAGATCAGCGACGAGCTGCGAACCCAATATCTGCTGGCCTACTATCCTTCCGAAAGACTCTCCAACTCCGAGTTTCGCCGTATTCAGGTGGGAGTTACGGGACCAGTCGGCGCCCCGTCGTACCATGTCCGGCACCGGGCGGGCTATTACACCATGAAGTCGAATTTCTAAAGAACCGAGGACTCAGTGAGAGAAACTTGAGGCGGATGTTTGGTATCCTCGGAGATTCCGTCGAAACATCAGTGTGCGATCCTACTCCCGATTTACTGGACTGAGAAAGGTTCTGTGAATATTCCGGCTTCGAGGCTTACGATCCTGAATTCTGGCTTCCGGCGGCGGTTGGCTCTGCGGCTTGCTGTGGCCATGGCGGTTCTTGGCTTTACCTTGCCCCTAATGGCACAGACGATCGCTACGGGCAGCATCGTCGGCGAAGTCACCGATCCGAAGGGGGCGGCGATTGTCGGCGGCAAGGTGGAGATTACCAATCAAGCTACGGCTGCGAAAATGCATGTGACAACTTCCTTCGAAGGATGGTATTCCTCGGGGCCGATTCAGCCCGGCAGCTATGCGGTTAGCGTTGATGCCAAGGGATTCAGGGCATCCCATCTGGCCCTGATCGTTCGCGTCGGCAACACCACGGCCGGCGATGTCAGGATGCAGCCGGGGCCGGAAGGTCCGGTGGTTGAGATGCAGAAGGGTATCGGCGTCAACATCGACCAAGCCAGTGTGCAAGGCGTGCTCGACGGAGAACAGATTGAGAAACTGCCGATCAACGGCCGAAATTTCTTCGATCTTGCCCAGCTTCAGCCTGCAGTCCAATTTCAGGACGGAAGCATCTTCGGTCCGACGAAGAATGGTCTTTCCTCCGTTTCGTTTGTCGGGCAGTTTGGCCGCGCGCAGCGGATTTCGATTGACGGCGTCGAGATCAGCGACGAGATTCTGGGCTCGACAACGCAGAATCTGCCGGCTAGCGCCATTCAGGAATTCCAGCTGTCCCAATCCTTGCTCGACCTCTCAACCGGATTGACGAACTCTGGCGCGCTGAACGTAATTACACGCTCGGGCAGCGACCGGATGCATGGGGAGCTTTTTGGAGTGTTCCGCGGCGATCAGGGGGCTGCGTCGCTTCCGGACGCCACTTCATTTCAGCGCGAACTTTTCGGCGGAAATGTTGGGGGAGCGATCGTGAAGGATAAGGTTTTCTGGTTCGCCGACGCCGAGCGTTCGAAGCAGGATCTGACGGCGACCGAGCCTTTTACTTATCCGTTTGCCGGATTGAATACGACTCTGGCCGAACCCTACCGCGAGTTCGATACCGATGAGCGTGTGGATTGGAACATGCGAGGCAGCACTCGGGCATTCTATCGTTTCAATTTCTTCCAGAATACCGATCTGCGGCCTGATGGCGCAGCGAGCTCGAGGCAATTGTTTCGCAGCAATAACAACACCGCGACCAATGCGCTGGGGGTTGATTTCAATACCGGAGTTTATGCGCACAGCCTCCGCTTTGAATATTTGAAATCGCGCAGTGCGGCGAACGATGCGACGGGTGCCCTTAGCGGGATAGATAATCCGGTCCCCGGGCTGGGCATTAATCTTGGCGCACCCACTGCCGGAAATTGCTCGCTCAGCGACGGCGGCAGCTATTGTGGCGGACCAGGCTGGCTGGCGCCGCAACGGGAAATTCAATCCGACAAACTCGCCCGCTATGATGGCACCAGGGTTTTGGGCAAGCACATCATTCGCTACGGAATCACCTTTAATCGCATTGAGGGCGCACGCCTGGCCGCCTCCGCAATGTTTCCGCAGGTGGGGACCACGTCATTGGGAAATGCTCTATCGTCCGATCCGACTTCCTACCCTGCAGAGTATGTGAACCTGGGGAACGGTATCGACTCTTCAACTCCTCAAGGTGCGTTTGGCTTTCCCGGAGGAGGATTAGGTCCTGATAACCGGCTGGAGATGTATGTCGGTGACGGATGGAAGATCAGACCGAATTTGACGGTGACTTACGGCTTGCATTACGGGCGCGACTCTGCCCTTAACGACAGTAACCTTGGCCCCTTGCCGGCATTAAATCAGTGGGGCGCCGGGTACGGTAATCAAATCCGCAATCCGAACCTCAATCTGGCGCCGCAGCTTGGGTTTGTGTGGAATGTGGGAGGAGCTGGCAAGACCGTAGTCCGCGGCGGGGCAGGATTGTTCTTTGGGAATTCGATCTGGAACAACCTTCTCTATGACAGTCCGGCGCGGCGCAGTCAGGGAAATTTTTTGGCTACCCCGGAAGTTTGTTCTGGCGGAGTGGCCGAGCCTTTTCGTTGGCCCACCAGCTTGGCGGGCGTCACTTCGATTGCCGGCGGAGCAGCCACGGTGGTGAACACGTCCGCTGGTTTGCAGGCGCTTCCAGCTTTTTGCGGCGGGACCATCTCGGCTGTTGCCCCTCAGATTCTGGCATTGAGTGGCGCTTACCAGGCCGCAACCGCCGCCGGAGGGCCGGCCAACAGCGCGTTTGTCGGCACGGCGTTATCGGCGTTGAACAGCAGCGGTTATGACCTTTTCTATCCCGGTTATCGCAGTCCTCGTTCGTGGCAGATGAACCTGGGATTTCAGAAGGAGATGGGCCCGGGTACATTGCTGAGTGTTGATTACGTCCGCAACGTCGGCGAACATTTCCTGATCGCCCAGGATATCAACCACAGCGGAGCGGCGCGGAGTTTTAACCAGGCCAATGCCGTGGCCGCGCGCGACGCGGCGCAGATCGCCAATGGTTGCCCTGCAGGCTTGGGGCAGGTTACGTGCATGATTACGGCTTTAGGCCAGGCCGGCGCTCAAACTGCCTATTCCGCTGCCGGACTTGATTCCAACCTGCAGGCGGCCGGCGGCGGTCCGTGTTCCTATTGCGCCTTTCCCGGTACGAACCAGATCACAGGAAATACCGGTGCGGTGGGGGGAGTCGACATGCAGTTTCCTGACGGCCGCTCGCTCTACAGCGGCTTTGAAGCGAAGCTGGTACAGCGAATCAATAAGCCCGTCCGCGGTGTTCAATCGGCCAACTTTCGGGTTTCGTACACGTACTCCAAGTTCATCAGCCAGGAGCAGGATCAGGACTTTGTGAATCTGGCGACCGACAATGACGCCCCCACGCGCTTCACCGGGCCCAACGCGCTGGACCGCAAGCATCAGCTCTCGTTTGGTGGAACTTTCGATTTGCCGTTCTACACCAAGCTCAGTGTGATCGGACATTTTTATAGTCCCCTAGCCCAGAACCTGGAGCTTCCCGAACTGACCAATGGAGGCGAGATCTTTGCAACGGACTGGTTGGGCGCCGGTCTTGGCGCCGCGGGAGCTCCTGAGCCAGTTCCGGGAACCCAAATTGGACAGTTTGAAAATGGCACCAGCGTTCAAAACCCACCGAGCGTAACCAACATTCACACCATTCAGAGTGTCGGTAACGTCCACAACCTGCAGAGCGTGATCGATCAATACAACCACACTTACGCTGGAACCCTTACTCCCGCCGGCGAATGCCTGGTCGCCAACACCTCCAGCAGCAATCCCTTTTCCTGCCCCGGACTCATATCGGGCTCGGCAGTGATGACCACCAGCGACATGGCCGCTCTGGGCTGGGTTATGCCGACGATCGCTTCGGTTGCTCCCCAAGCCGTGGGCATCCCGTGGATGAAGTCGATGGATTTGAAAGTGTCGTGGCCAATCAAAATCAAAGAGGGTGTCACCATCGAGCCCAGCGCCAGCATTTACAACGTCTTTAATTTCTGGAATGCATTCCTACCGGGCAACCTGCCCAATGCCTCGCTAGTCCCGGGGCCGAATGGATTGCTGGCACCAAATGTGGTCGGCGGCATCATTCCGGGTTCGAATCTGGCGCCGTACCGTGCTAGTTTCCAGTCGGGAACGTTCGCCGAAGGTACTCCACGGCAGTTCGAGTTCGGGCTGCGTATAAGCTTCTAGCGGCCGCTGGCCACGATCCCAAAGCAGCGCGCTCGGTTCAAACTTTTCGCCGAACGAAGTCGGACGAGCGGGTGACCGCAGCGTGTACAATGCCTGCATGCCTTTCCGCGCGCAGGGAAATCCCAATGCCGCCAAGCGCGGCCGGACCCCCCCTCCCGAAGAGACCTTCGAAGAAGCCAGCTTCCTGAAAACTCTGGGAGAGAAGCAAAAGCTGGTCAGCGTCAAGCTAATGGATGGTCAGACGGTGAGCGGCTGGATCGAGTATTACGACAAGCACATGGTGCGCCTGACGCGTGACGGCGCTCCCAATCTTTTTATCTTCAAGCATGAGATCATGTATATCGCTGACGACGGTGGCAGGAAAAAATAAGGACGGTTCCGGCGTCCGGCCTAACTGGTTTTCATACTTCACGCTCTACTCGGCGATTCGGGCTCTCGAAAATCGGGCCGCCGAAAGCCGAGAATCAATGTCTTCGAATTCCGTCAATCCCGAGAGCTTTCTCCCCGCCATGTCGGCCATCGCATGCGAAGCGGGCGCGTTGCTGATGCACTACTTCAGCCAGCACTTGAAAATCGAATATAAAGGTGACGCCGACCTGGTGACCGCAGCCGATCGTGCGTCAGAGAAATTGATCCGCGAGCGCATCACACAAAAATGGCCCGGCCATGACGTTCTTGGCGAAGAGCAAGGATTGAACGATCAGGGAGGTGACTACCGCTGGTATGTCGATCCGCTCGATGGCACCACCAACTTCGCCCATGGATTTCCTGTGTTTTGCGTTTCCATGGCTGTCGAACATCGGGATCGGAAACGCGGTCTACCGGAAGAGGCCGCGCGACGCGTCGCCGCAGTTATTTACGACCCCACGCGCGATGAATTGTTTTCTGCCGAGCAGGGAAAAGGAGCGCACCTCAACGGCGAGAGCATCCAAGTCTCAAAAACGGCTACCCTGAAAGAGAGTCTTCTGGCCACTGGCTTTCCCAGCCACAAACGGCATAAGAACCCGAACATTTATTTCTATCATCAGATAACGCTGCGTTCCCACGGCCTGCGTCGTGCAGGTTCGGCAGCGCTTGACCTGTGCAATGTGGCTGCCGGCCGCCTCGATGGCTTCTGGGAGTTCAACCTCAATCCGTGGGACACGGCGGCGGGTGTGCTGATTGTAGAGGAAGCGGGTGGGGTGGTGACGCGGTTCGACGGATCGCCCTTCGAATTGAACAGCCGCGAGACGGTGGCTTCGAACGGGCTCATCCATGATGAACTGCGGCGCGAATTCAAAGAAATCTTCGATGGACGAGGCCTGGAACCACTTCCCGATCCGCGCGAGTTCAGATCGTAAAATTATCGCGATAATGCTTTCATGAAGCGAAAAAAGACCACGGATTCCCGAGCATGAATAAGAATCGTATCGCGCTAGCGTTGGCTTTCTGCGCCGTCTGGTTTGCTACGGTCAAGCTGACAGCGAGCAAGGCTGCGTCTTCGGTGGGTGCTGCACCCGACGCGTCATACGTGCAGTCCTTTGAGAAGTGGAAGGCCGGAGTGATTGACGACCTGAAGCAGAACTGGCTTCCACTGGCCGGTTTGTATTGGCTGAAACCGGGAGCGAACAGTTTTGGAAGCGATTCGTCGAATGCCATCACCTTTCCCAAAGGCCCGGCTCATGCGGGCGAGTTCGATCTCGACGGGAAAGACGTCACGGTCAAACTGCTTCCCGGCGCAGGCGCGACGATGGACGGCAAATCCCTCACTGTCGTGAAGTTGGATCCTGATGTTTCCGGACACGCCTCGGTAATCGAAATGGGCACGCTGCAGTTTCATGTGATCGTGCGGGGCCGGCGGGTTGGCATTCGCTTAAAAGATTCCGACGCCGCCGCGGTCCGCAACTTTCGCGGGCTGATGTTTTATCCCCTGGACACCAATTACCGGGTGACGGCAAAATGGATTCCTTCCGATGGCAAACAGACGATCGATGTGCCTAACGTGCTGGGCGACGTGACTCCGGTTCCGGTCGCCGGGACCGTGATTTTCAAGATCGACGGCCAGGAGCAGAAATTGACTGCTTTAGGTGGCGACCCATCGAAGGGGCTGTCGTTCGTGTTCAATGATCTGACCGCCAAGAGCAATACCTATCCCGGCGGGCGTTTTCTGGACACCGATCCCGTGGTCGATGGGGCAGTGATTCTCGACTTCAACCGCGCTTATAACCCTCCATGCGCGGTGACTCCCTATGCTACGTGTCCTTTGGCGCCGAAGGAAAATCGTCTGCAGGTGGCGATCCCTGCGGGAGAAAAGTTCGACAAGGCGGCACACACTCACCACTAGCATTGGTCACGCCAGGGTTGAGCACATCGCAGCGCCGTTCTCCAGGCACTACGATGCGGCGTTACAATAATAGGGGAGGGGTTGCGTCCGCTCGCAGCTTTTCCGTCATCTCAATTCCCGCAGGTTCAAAGTGATCAACTCTCTTCTTGAACGTAAGATCGAAAAGCGTCCCGACCGGGTCCGGTTGCACGGCCGCATTCTGTTTCTCACCGAAGACCCGGCACTGATCAAGCGTCAACTCGCCGGAGAAGATCTGCCATGGGATACGAAAAATCCGGCGAACAACCCCAAGCTGCGTGACGATATTTCGACGGACGAGATCACTCCTGCGCATTACTGCTTTTATTTTGATGAGACGCTGGGAGAGATTCCCTACCTGGGGCTGAAGTGCGGCAGCACGACGCCGATAGGACGCGGCGAGGTGAAACGAGGAGGGTTTGTCTGCGCGGTAAGCGGCAAGCGGCGGGGAAAGGGATCGAGTCGTGAGCAGTCTCCTTACGCGGAGATGTGCGCCGGCATTCAAGTTGTGATCGCCGAAAATATCGAGCGCATCTACAAGCAGAATTGCCAAAACCTTGGTGTGCTGACCTCGACAGACTTTTCGTTGATCGACAGAATTCGGGGCGGGGAAGAGATTCCGCTCTCAGAGTTTTCTGCCGGCGAGGATGAGATCACGCGCCAGGTGATTGAATACGGCGGGCTGTTTCCATTCAATGTGGCGAGGATGCAGAAAAAGGTGTTTTTGCCTCCAATTCAAACCGGCAAACGTCCCATGACCCTGGCGGAGAAAATCTTCGCGCGGCACATGGTCAACGAAAAAGGTGGAATCGGCGTAGCGGCTGTGAAGCCTGGTGACACCGGCTTTGCGCAGGCCGATCTCCGTTTTAGTCATGAATATGTCACTCCCATGGCGGCCATCTTTTTCGAGCGTTATGTCGGCAAGGACGCGAGGGTGAACGATGCTTCGAGCATTATTTTGTTCCGCGACCATCTGACCTTTCTTGATGAAGTGATTTCAGAAGAGAAGAAAAAACTGGGCTTGCTCGATCTGGCCACGCAGCTCAAACTGAAACAGCAGGACTTCGCAACCAAGCAGGGAATCAAACTGCATGGCGAATTGAAGGACCGAAAGGGTTCAGAAGGTATTTGCCATTCGATCGTGCTAGAGAGCTACGCGCTGCCGGGTCAATTGAACATTGGCTCGGACTCGCATACGCCGCACGTGGGGGCGATTGGCTGCGTCGCCTTCGGCATCGGCACAACCGATGTGTTCAACGGCTGGATCACCAAGGACGTGCGCGTGAGAGTTCCCGAGTCGGTGAAGATCGTGATTCGCGGCAACAAGCACGAAAATGTTACGGCGAAGGATTTCATCCTGAAGATTCTGAGCCTCGATTACGTGCGCAGCGGCAAGGCGCTCGCGAAAGTGATGGAATATGCCGGCGAGGCCATTGAACAGCTCAGTGTCGATGAGCGCGCCACCATGACCAATATGGCAGCCGAGATCGGCGGATTTACCGGCATCGTTGCTCCGGATAAAAAGGCGGTCGACTTCCTGGTTGAGCGCCGGGGCATGGACCGAAAGAAGGCTCAGGCTATGATCGAGGGTTTGTATAGCGATCCGGATGCACAGTACGCCCACACGATCGAACTTGACGCCGCCGAGATTACTCCGATGGTTGCCACTCCGGGCGATCCTGGAAACGGAAAGTATATTCGAGATCTGAACACGCCGGTCCCCGTCGAGATTGCCTACGGAGGCACCTGCACCGCGGGCAAGAACGAAGACATGGACATGTACGCTGCCGTATTAGCCGACGCGCTCCGTCAGGGCAAGGGCGTGGCTGGCTCGGTGAAGTTTTACATTCAATTCGGATCGCAGGAAACCCGCGATTATTGCCTGCGCAAGGGTTATCTGGAAGTATTCCAGAAGGCGGGCGCGCAGGTGATTGAGCCGAGTTGCGGCGCCTGCATCAACGCCGGGCCGGGAGTTTCGACGCGTTCCGATCAGGTGGTGATCAGCGCCCAGAACCGCAATTTCCCCGGCCGCAGTGGCCCGGGCCAAATGTATCTGGCTTCCCCTTTCACCGTGGCCGCCAGCGCGGTGGCAGGCCACATTGTGGAGTACGAGCCGACACACGAGCTAGTCAGTGCCTAAGCTCCCGCCGCCGAGCGCCATCCTCGGGCCTGCAAATCGCGCATGGTCGACGGTTTCCAGCCCCTGATTCTTGCAAGTGGTTGAATTCAACTAGGATGGCCGAAATCAGCCAGTACCGTCCCTGCAACTTTTTTACGAGTTTCGCGTTCAAATACATAGGAGCTTTGATCGAGACTAAGCTTCAAAGATCCTGCCGGTCTGACAGGGCTTATAGCGAAGCGGCTGATCGGGACAAGGGGGTTTCAAATGCGTTACCTAAAGTATTTGGCGTTGGTCGCGGTTCTGATGGTGCCAATGGCTTATTCACAGGCGCAGATAGGAGTTGGCGTGGCGGTTGGGCCTGGCTATGGCTACGCTGCAGGACCACCAGATTGCGCTTACGGCTACTACAATTATTATCCCTATGCTTGCGCGCCTTACGGCTACTACGGACCTGACTGGTTCGCAGGCGGAGTGTTCATTGGCGCTGGTCCGTGGTATGGGTGGCGCGGCGGCTGGGGAGGCTGGGGTCGCGGCGGTTGGGGCTACGGTCGCGGCTTCTACGGGCGTTCTGGTTTTGGTGGGCGCGGTTTCTATGGTGGACGGGGCTTTGCCCGCGGTTCGGTGGGCGGCTATCACGGTGGTTACGCTGGCGGCTATCACGGTAGCGCTGGGTTTCATGGCGGAGGTGGTTATCACGGAGGCGGCGGTTTCCACGGTGGCGGCGGTGGAGGGTTCCACGGTGGAGGCGGCTCCCACGGCGGCGGTGGTGGTCACCGCTAACCATCAGCAGCGAAAGATCAACGGCTGGCAGCAGGCGCTGCCAGCCGTTTCTCTTTTGTCCAGCCCAATGGCAATCCCAGCCTGAATCAAGAAACCTGTACCGGGTTGCGTATTTCTTGCTAGAATGTGCGGTTCGCGGACAGGCCGCAGTAGTAGTAAAATATTTGCATAGATTCAGGAGACTTTCACCCTTATGACCTACGTAATTGCCGAGCCTTGCATCAATACTAAAGACACTGCGTGCGTAGACGCGTGTCCGGTGGATTGCATTCATCCCAAGAAGGACGACCCGAAGCACGCGACCGAACCCCTCCTCTATATCGATCCGGTCGAGTGCATCGATTGCGGTGCATGCGTGCCGGTCTGTCCGGTGTCCGCAATTTTCGCGCTCGACGATCTGCCGGAAAAGTGGAACGAATTCACCGCGAAAAATGCCGCGTATTTCGGACGGTAGGATAGGGAGGAACTTCCTGGGTAAGGTATCCACCTTATGGTTTGTCCCTCGACCAGCGCGATATTCTGGTCGCGTAAGTTCAAGATGGCCACGAGTTAGTGAGCGCGATTGGATTCGCGCCGTTCGACTCATGGCCGTTTTCTACGTCTAGGCAACGTTTCAGGATTCATCGGCTCAAGGACGGTTTAACTTTTAATATTCCTCTTAATATTCCTCCCTCCAAGATTCCGGAGGGCCGCACATCACGGATCCTTTCTTCCGTTACAATCCTTCCATCACACGAGTTCCATCCTCCCATGGCATTGATGGAGTCTGAAGGAATTGTGCTGCGCACCTATCCCCTGCGTGAGGCCGATTTGCTGGTCACGCTGTTCACGCGGGAGGAAGGCAAAGTGCGTGGTGTTGCGCGCTCGGCCAAAAAATCGAAACGACGTTTTGGCGGCGCTCTCGAGCCCATGACGTATGTCCGCGCATTTTATGACGTCCGCGAGCGCCAGGAACTGGCTCGCCTCGACGCCTGCGAAGTGCTGGAGTCTCCGATGGCGGCGGAAGTGAGCTATGCGCGGGCCGCAGCCCTTGCTCATCTCGCAGAGTTGCTCGATGAATTGTTGCCCGACCGAGAGGCCAACGATGCAATTTTTCGGCTGACTCTTTCGATATTGCACGTGTTGACTGGTTCTTGTGTCTGGATGCCAGTTACTTATTTCGAATTATGGCTCACGCGCCTGGTGGGCTTTTTGCCGGAGTTAACGGAATGCATTGTCTGCGGACGAAACCTGAATGGCAGCCGCGCCTATTTTCACGCGCTCGCCGACGGATTGATGTGTCCCGAAGATAAGAGGCTGGCCTCTTCCGAGATTTCGGCTGAATCGCGAATGTGGGCGGCACAAATGTTTCGAGCACCGGTCGAAAGTTTTGCGGAAATACCCTGGCCGAAGTCGCAAGCCGCTGATCTGCGAAAATTCTTAATTCAAATCCTCCAGCGGCATATCGAGAAAAAGCTGGTGACTGCCGCGATGTTGGAAAAGGGCGGATTTTAGCTCTTCAGCTGACTAGTTGCCGCGCTTCCATTACAATCAGATATTAACCGCTTCTCGCTCCCGAGCAAATCTGTGAGTCAATCTGCTTCCAACCCGCTGACGTTGCAGCAGCTCATTCTGCGCCTGCAGACTTTTTGGGCGGAGCATGGGTGCGTATTGCAACAGCCTTATGACGTGGAAGTCGGCGCCGGGACGATGGCACCCGAGACATTCCTTCGGGTTTTGGGGCCAAAGCCTTACAAGGTGGCGTATGTGCAGCCTTCGCGGCGACCGGCGGACGGGCGCTACGGAGAAAACCCCAACCGGCTGTTCAAACAT
This sequence comes from uncultured Acidobacteriota bacterium, assembly GCA_963756015.1. GTDB lineage: Bacteria > Acidobacteriota > Terriglobia > Terriglobales > Acidobacteriaceae > Sulfotelmatobacter. Next base: position 1,133,474 of record CAVWMB010000006.1, on the reverse strand, counting down.
ATGCAGTTGCAGGTGATTTTAAAGCCTCCGCCAGAAAATGTGCAGGAGCTTTATTTGGAGTCGTTGACCGCGATTGGAATTGACTTGCGCCAGCACGACACCAAGTTTGAAGAAGACAACTGGGAAGCCCCCACGCTCAGCGCCTGGGGTGTGGGCTGGCAGGTGATGCTCGATGGATTGGAGATCACGCAGTTCACATATTTTCAGCAATGCGGCGGCGTGGATTTGTTTCCCATTTCCGCGGAGTTGACCTATGGTCTCGAACGCATCGGCGCATTTCTGCAGGACGTGGATTCGATTTATGACATCGTGTGGGCGCGCGATCCGGCGACCGGACAAGATGTGAAATATGGCGACGTGCGGTTGGCGGATGAGTTGCAGTTTTCTGTTTACAACTTCGAGTCGGCGGACGTGGAAAGAACCTGGAAGCACTTTGACCTGTACGAGGCAGAGTGCCAAGGGTTGCTCACCACCTACGGAGAAATGTATACCCCGAAGCTTTCCAGAGTGGAAGCTGCGCTTGATGGAAAGCCGGTTAAGCTGCCGCCGAGAAATCGCTTTCCCCTGCTTGCCGCCTACGACCTTTGTCTCAAGTGCTCGCATCTGTTCAACATTCTCGATGCCCGGGGCGCGATTTCTGTGACCGAGCGGGTGGGTGTCATCGCGCGGGTGCGGGCTTTAGCCGTTGGCATCGCGAAAGCATGGGTCGATCAGCAAAAAAACGAACCAGCCGCTTTCGGCGCCAAGTCGGACGAGGAAGAACCTGTGCGCGAGAAGAAACCAAGGAAAGAGAAGCTGTCCACCGTGGGTATGTGATGTTCGATATATTCGTTTGTTGCAGAGTTTGAGACCTTCAATGGTTTAGAAGATGCCGGATTTTCTGCTCGAGATCGGTTGCGAAGAGATTCCCGCGCGCATGATTGATGCGGCGTCGCAGGAGCTCCGCGAACGGGTCGGAGCGATGCTGCGCCGGGAGCGTCTGGACGCTGCCGAGATTACACATTTCGAAACGCCGCGACGGTTGACGGTGATGGCATTCGGAATTTCATCTGCCCAGCCCGATGTGACTGAGCAAATCACCGGTCCCTCGGCGACAATTGCATACAAAGATGGTCAGGCAACGCCCGCAGCGCACGCCTTCGCCAAGAAGGCCGGAGTCGATGTTTCGCAGCTGGAAAAGATTGCAACGCCGAAGGGTGACTATCTGTTTGCGAAGGTCACCAAAAGAGGGCGGAGCACTTCTGAAATTCTCACCGACAATCTGCCCCGGGAGCTTTCTTCCATCTACTGGCCGAAAAATATGTACTGGCAGAAGGTGAACGAGCGTTTCGTCCGCCCTGTGCGCTGGTTGGTGGCGATGCTCGACGGCGAAACCATTCCCCTGGAATTCGATGGAGTGTGGGCGGGAAACACCTCTCGCGGGCACCGGATATTGTCAGGTGGAGCAGTCAACATTTCGCATGCCGGGGCCGCCTACATCGATGCGCTGCGCGAAGCCAAAGTTTTGGGGCGTGCGGAACGTGAGCAGCAGATTCGCGAAGCGCTCGACGCAGCTACGCGCACCATTACGGGGGCGCGCTGGCGCGAAGACAAATCTCTGCTCGCTACCGTAGTGAATCTGACGGAATTTCCTTCGGCGATTCTTGGCGGTTTTGATCGGCAGTTTCTGGCGCTGCCGGAAGAGGTGCTGGTCACCGTGATGCGTGATCATCAGAAATATTTTGCAATTGAGGATGCGCGTGGCAAACTGCTGCCTCATTTTTTAGCGGTGCTGAATACGGATGGCGATCCCCAGGGACTGATCCGGCACGGCAATGAACACGTACTGCGGGCCCGCTTCAACGACGCTCGATTTTTCTGGCAGACTGATCAGAAACGTCCCTTGCTGGAGCGGCTCGATCTGCTGCGCAATGTTACTTTCCAGAAAGATCTGGGCAGCTATTACGACAAGACGCGCCGGGTGCAGCGTTTGTGCAGTTGGCTGAGCGAGCTCGTCAAGCAGAGTGGGATGGCTGTACGTCCGGGGGTGATTCATAAGGCGGCATGTCTGTCGAAGACAGATCTGACCAGCGAACTGGTAAAGGAGTTCACCGAACTGCAGGGCATCATCGGCGGCCTATATGCACGCGCGCAGGAGCTTGATGCTACGTTGCCCGAAGCGACGCGGTTTGCCATCGCCGATGCAATCTACGATCACTATAAACCCGAGTCTACCGACGATGACGTGCCGCGTTCGATTGAGGGTGCGGTGCTTTCGGTCGGCGACAAAGCGGATACGATTGCCGGAATGTTTTCACTCGGCCTGATTCCAAGCGGGTCGAAGGATCCTTTTGCCCTGCGGCGACAGGCCAACGCAATCGTGAAAGTGATCGCCGAAAAGAAGTTGCCGTTCCGCCTGACCGACCTGATGCGCGATGCTCGCGCCGGCTACCAGGGATCGGAAGCGGAGAAGAAGTTCGTGGACGACCGCGAGTTTGAAGCAGCCGTAAAAGGATTTCTCCGGGAACGTTTGGAATTTTATTTGAAGGAAGTTCGCGGCTATCCGTACGACGTGGTCAAGGCTGTTCTGGCCGGAGATGGCGAAGATGTGGTCGATATCCTAGCCCGGTCTGAGGCTGTGAAACAGGTTTTGCACATGCCCGAGTTCGTAGCGATTGGGGCTGCCTGTAAGCGCATGCGGAATATCTTGAAACAAGCTGCCGAGAAGGGAATTACGACGGCAGGGGCATTCGAGTATTTGCCAGATTCCTCTCAAGAGGAGAAAAACCTGGCGGCCTACATTGAGGAATACAGTCCTAGGATTGAAGAGCTTCGCAAAGGAAAAAAATACGTCGACGCGCTCCTGCTGCTTTCTACGGCGCGTGAACGTGTGGACGCTTTCTTCGACAAGGTGATGGTGATGGTGGGAGACGAGAAGGTAAGGGCAAACCGCCTCGCACTGCTGCGGACTTTGTTGAAGGAGTTTTCGACGATTGCAGATTTTTCGGAGATCGTCTCTGAGGGCAAGGAATCGCGGACAGCATAACCATGAGATGCCAAAGCAAATCCACGCTTCGGATCGCGGTGCTCGTAACTGCAGGATTTTGTCTTGTTTCCTTGGCGTCGGCTGCTACGCAACTCAAATCTCAACTCTCGCCGCTCGCCTATTTCTTGGGGCAATGGGACTGCTCCGGCAAGTTCGATTCCTCGGGAAAAACAATCGACGCCCAACAGCATTTTGAGTCTGACCTTGATGGATCGTGGATTCTATTTCGTCACGACGACAAGCCTCCATTTGGCTACCACTCCTTATCTGAATGGGGTTGGGACTCCGGCACAAAAATGTTCGTGATGATTGCGCAGGATTCGACGGGCGGGGTCCGTTTATTTCGATCTCACGGATGGGACTCCATGCTGCTGCAATGGGACGGAGACTCATTTGATGCTGTTGTTCCTACACAACGGTTCACCTTTGAAAAGGTCGACGAACACCACTTCAAAGTGAGCTACTTCACCTTAAAAAATGCCGACTGGTCGAGAGTAGACTCGAGCACATGTAGCAAACAGTAAATTCCAGAAAAGGACTCATTTATGGCGACAATCACTCTCCCAGAAACCGGTGTTCAAGAAAACAAGAAAGCCGCAACCAAGTATGTTTATTTCTTCGGCGGTGGCAAAGCTGACGGCAACGGCAAGATGAAAGATGATCTGGGCGGAAAGGGTGCGGGCCTGGCCGAAATGACCAACGCCGGTCTGCCGGTTCCCCCCGGATTCACGATCCAAACCGAGGCCTGCCGCGAATACATGCGGCATGGGGCCGCTTCGAAAGAGGTTGGCCGGCAAATGGATGACGCTCTCGCCAGACTGGAAGCGCTACAAGGGCAAAAACTGGGAGCGGGCGAGAATCCATTGCTGGTGAGCGTTCGCTCAGGCGCGAAGTTTTCCATGCCGGGCATGATGGATACGATTCTCAACCTCGGGCTGAACGATAAGAGCGTCGAGTCGCTATCGAAGCGGAGCAACAATCCGCGTTTCGCCGCCGATTCTTACCGCCGGCTGATTCAGATGTTTGGCAACGTAGTGCTCGAGATTCCGAAGTCGTCCTTCGATGAAGTGTTCGATGCCAAGAAAAAACAGAAAAAGGCGAAGCTCGACACTCAACTCGATGCCAAGGCTTTGAAGGAAGTGATTGAAGAATACAAGAAGGTCGTCAAGAAAAATGCGAAACGCGAATTTCCCCAGGACCCGCACGAGCAACTGGTCATGGCGAGGGACGCGGTGTTCCGCTCCTGGCAGAACGATCGTGCAAAGCATTATCGCCGTATCAACAATATCGATGACATGCTTGGCACTGCGGTGAACGTGCAGGCCATGGTCTACGGCAATCTCGGCGACACGAGCGGCACTGGTGTGGGCTTCACGCGCAACCCCGCGACCGGTGCGAAAGAGTTCTACGGCGAATTCTTGATGAACGCGCAGGGGGAAGACGTCGTCTCTGGCGTGCGCACTCCGGTGCACATTTCAGAGCTGCACAAGATCATGCCCCACGTCTATGACCAATTGCGCGACATTACGACACGCCTGGAGCAGCACTACAAAGACATGCAGGATTTCGAGTTCACCATCCAGGATGGAAAGCTCTATATGCTGCAAACCCGCAACGGCAAGCGCACCGGCCGCGCCGCAGTGCGGGTGGCGATCCAGATGGTGAATGAAGGGCTGATCACACGGGAAGAAGCAATTTTTCGTGTCGAACCAAATCAGCTCTACGATTTTCTGGTGCCACGGTTGGATGAGAAGAGCACGAAGGTGGAAGTTCTTGCCACCGGATTGCCGGCATCGCCTGGCGCCGCAGTTGGCCAGATCGTTTTCACGGCGGAGGAAGCCGTGAAGAAGGCAGGACATGGCGCCCAGAGGAATCCGGTGATTCTGGTGCGCGCGGAAACTACCCCTGAGGACATTCAGGGTATGGAGGTCGCTGCCGGCATTTTGACTTCTCGCGGCGGCATGACCAGTCACGCCGCAGTGGTTACACGCGGCATGGGAAAGTGTTGTGTGGCAGGAGCGGGAGATATTCAGGTCGACGAGCGCACCGGCCAGATGCGGGTCAAAGGGCAGGTGTTCAAGGAAGGAGACTGGATCTCGCTCGACGGTACCACCGGCCGCGTCATCAAAGGCAAGCTGAATACGCTCGAAGCGTCGTCGGATGATGAGGAGCTTCAGAAACTGCTAAGTTGGGCAGAACCGTTCCGAAAAATCGGCGTGCGCGCCAATGCCGACATTCCTCGCGACGCCATCCAGGCCAAAGCTTTTGGCGCAGAGGGTATTGGCTTGTGCCGCACCGAGCATATGTTTTTTGCGCCTGATCGCATTCGACACATGCGAGCCATGATTCTTGCTGACAACGAAAAGGATCGCCGCGCTGCGCTGAAGAAGCTGCTTCCCATGCAGCGAGCTGACTTCATCGGCCTGCTTAAGGCCATGGATGGCTTGCCGGTAACCATCCGCTTGCTCGATCCGCCGCTCCATGAGTTCTTGCCCAAGCGCGAGAAGCTCATGGTCGACATCGCCAGCCTGCCCAGTGCCGGCGCAAAACAAAAGAAGGGGTTGGTCGAGGAATATCGCGAGTACGGCGCAAAGGTCGCAGGCGATCTGAAGAAAATTCTTTCCGCTCTACTCGCCCGCGTTGAAGAGTTGCATGAGTTCAATCCCATGCTCGGGCATCGCGGATGCCGGTTGGGAATCACCTATCCGGAAATTACTGAAATGCAGGCGCGTGCCATTTTTGAAGCCGCAGTTGCCGTTGAGAAGGAAGGCATCAAAACCCACGCAGAGGTCATGATTCCTCTTATCGCAACCGTGAAGGAGATGGAGAACCAGGGTGCGATTGTTCGACGTGTCGCGGAGGAAGTATTCAAGGAGAAGGGAAGGCACGTCCATTATCTGGTGGGCACGATGATCGAGTTGCCCCGCGCCTGCCTGGTTGCGGATGAGATTGCAAAAGAGGCGGAATTCTTCTCGTTCGGCACGAACGATCTCACCCAGACTACCTTCGGTTTCTCCCGCGACGACGTGAACAAAGTGCTGCCGACGTACCTGGCGGAAGGAATTCTCAAGCAGGATCCGTTTGCCGAAATCGACCGTGACGGGGTTGGAGAATTGGTGCGGATTGGAATCGAGCGTGGCCGAAAGACTCGCCCCAAGCTGGAAGTTGGAATCTGCGGCGAACATGGCGGCGATCCGTCATCCGTAGAATTCTGTCATCAGGTGGGAATGGATTACGTCTCTTGCTCGCCCTTTCGCGTGCTGACCGCCCGCCTGGCCGGAGCGCAGACGGCAGCGGCAGAAAAATTGAAAGTGGAGGGCGGAAGAACGAAATAGTATTTACGTTGGCGCGAGCGGGCGTCCCCCGGGCCGGTGGGGATCTGACGGAGTGTTAATTCTTCACTTTCACCCCCGGCCTGGAAACGACGGCGGCGCAGGATTATTGTACTTTCTGCAATCGCGCGATCAGTTTCTGAGCTAGACTCTCCTCCGACTCTGACCACAGAAGTCGAGCGCTGCTGCCACTGTTGTTTTCGATTTTAGTGGAGAACTCCACGAGCTTCGCCACATTGTCGCGAATCTTGGCTTGCGTCTGATCACTCAGTTCTGTCTCCGGCTGCAAAAAGTGCGAATCCAGGCCGAAGTCTACCTGGATGTGTCCCATCTGCTGATAGCTTCCTTCGTCGAACTTTTCGCCTTGCGCAATGAATCTTACGGTTGCCGCTTCCAGCAGCCAATTCGAGTTCGAGGGGTCCGGCGTCCATAAATCCCAGTGCGCCTCGAAGACGTAGGCGTAGTCGTCATGGACCAGTTCGGCTGCGATCAGAGTGGCCTGCCCGGGATCGATTCCCGCGGGGAATCGCCGCTCCAAAACTGTAGCCTCATTCCACGAAACGGGATGCAAGGCAAGGTAGGTCACTCCCGGACGCTGCTCAGAAAAAGGAAACTGCTGTAAGACCGCAAATGTATGCGGCAACATCTCCGGAGCGGAAAAATCTGGAAACCAAAGACTGAGATAGAGTGGATCGGACACATTTCCCCCGATTAGTGATCACGCGACCAAGCGGTCTGCTGCGATGATTTTAAATTGTTTTGCGATGGTTGGAAATGAGGACGCCCAGTCCCCTACGAAAACACAGCCGAAATCGGTGCTCGAAGAGAAAACAACGATTGCGATAGTCTCCCGCAAAGAGCATCAGCGGGTCTTCTTGCGTTTTGACAGGCTCATCAGGGGTTGTTACGATCAGGAGTTGCCGCGAGCGACCCACCTTATAACCGTCCCCGTCGTCTAGCCTGGCCTAGGACATCGCCCTTTCACGGCGGTAACACGGGTTCAAATCCCGTCGGGGACGCCAACAATCCAAAAGACTTATGAAAAGTGGGTCCTCCCGCCGAAGGTTCAGAAAGGTTCAATAAGAAAAAACCGGAGTCTATTCCCGTCCGTCCGCCGTCGTTTTCGCTGGCAAAATCATCTTTACCAGTCTTGCTTGGCAGCACGTTTGGTGGGTGTGATGGCTTGCGTGTAGGTATCTGCGGTCACTTTGTAATTCGCGTGGCGCAAGACCTCTTGAATCGTCTTGATAGCCTCGCCATTCGCTTTCATCATCTGCGGCCCAACCCGCGGTGCCGAGAATTAGTACGATCATACAAGGGACCAGCAGACATCTCTGACTCTTCACATGACCCTCCAGAATAAGCTTTCGAAACGGTACATAAAAAGCCTTACCCTTGGCGGGGGCCGAACCTATCAAGTTAAGACCTTAAATTGACGGCAACCTTAGCCTTAGTCGATTCGAAATGTCACGAGATTCCCACCGTCTGCCAAAACGGTATTCGCGCCCATTTGCTGGAGGCAATGTCGGACCTCGATAGCCCTCACCTTAACCACCGATCGAAGGTAGTTAGGTCTACCAGGCGTTCACTTAAGTCTGGGAACGCCCTTGCCCCAGGTCTCAGGTGGGGCAAGTTCGGGTCGAATCGGCGGAGTCGTCAAGTCTCGTTCGTTCGAATTGAAAGCTCGATTTCCTTGAGAGATTAAGTAATCTGCAGTCCGCGCAGCCAGAGCTTGAATGGTCAATCCAGGATTCGCCGAACCTTGAGTGGGCATGATACTGCCGTCGCAGACAAACAGGTTGGCGATGTCGTGCGTGCGCCCAAACTTATCGACCACTGAAGTTTCGGGGTTGGATCCCATACGGGCAGCGCCGACTAGATGCGCGTAGCGCGCTTCCTGCACAACCTCGGTAGCGCCGGCGGCGGACATGACCTCCATCGTTTTCTCTTTGGCGTGTTTGATCAGCTTCTTGTCGTTGTCGTGCAAATTGAAGCTCACGTGGGCCACGGGAAGTCCGAAACGATCTTTTTCTTCAGCGAGAGTAACGCGGTTATCTTCCCACGGTAGAATCTCACCGAGGAGGCCGAAGCAAGCCCAGTGGTTATAGTCCATCATCTCGCGGCGAAGTCCCCAGCCCCAGGCCTTTTTGGCGGCAAGCATCTGTTTACCGAAAGCGATCGGCAGAGGGCCGACCGTTTGAATCGCGAAGCCGCGTGCGAAATCGTTCTTCGGATCGGTTTCGTAAAACTCTTCGGTCAAAGCATGCGCTGGCGGTGCCTTATACATACGTACCGGTTGATCGAAGCGTCCTAATACCACATTGCCCGCCTGCGCCATCAGGTACCGGCCAACTGTGCCGCTGGAATTTGCCAATCCATTCTCGAAGCCGGGGCAGGCAGAGTTAAGAAGCAATCTCGGAGTTTCGATGGCGTAACCGCATACGATCACGGCTTTCGCTTTCTGGAAGTGCGGACACGCTTCGTTGTCAAAATAATGAACCCCGGTCACGCGGCCTCGCTTGCCGAGTTCAATGCCAGAGGCCATCGAGTGATCGCGTATCTCAGCGCCTTTTTTCAGGGCGTCGGGAACATGCGTGATCAGCGTGCTCGCCTTCGCTCCAACCTTGCATCCCTGAATGCAGAATCCGCGATAGATGCAGTGCGGGCGATCCCCGTGAGAGCCGGAAAGAATCGCCACCGGGCCACCGATGGAAACCGGAATATTGAGAGCGCTGCAACCACGGATGAGCGCATTGCCCACTCCGCCCATGGGATGCGGGCCGTAGGCATAACCGTGGGGATGTCCCCAAGGATAGTAAGCCGGCCCTGCCACTGGCATTTCAAGTTCGAGTTGCTCGTAGTAAGGCAGGATGTCTTTATAAGTGATCGGCCAGTCGGTGCCTACGCCATCGCGAGTGTGAATCTCGAAATCTGAGGGATGCAAGCGTGGCGTAAACGCCGCCCAGTGAACCGAGCCTCCGCCCACTCCTTTACCGCAGTTGTTGGCGCCGAGTGCGAGTGGATCGGAGCCGCCGGTAACTCTAGGATCTTCCCAGTAAAGCTGATGAGAACCGGCTTCGTCGCTCACCCAGTCGCGCTCTGTATCCCAAAAAGGCCCAGCCTCCAGGCCGACTACATTGAAACCCGCGCGCGCCAGGCGTTGCAGAAGAACGCCGCCGGCCGCGCCGACGCCAACGATCACGTAATCCACTTCGTCGGCTTCTTTGAACCGCCGCATCGGCACATCAATATGTTGCAACGACCCCAGCATGTGCTTGTCATTGCTAGGCGCTTGAAACGATCCCAGGATTGGTTCTTTCACCTTTGCCTCATAATTCCTATCTCACTTATGCTGATCGGCCTCGGTGTGCAGGTGCGCGGCCGATTCCACTTCATGGGAAACGGACGTCTCTGGAGCAATCCAGTCGTAGCGCCGCTCTTCGACCTCCCAAGGCTCCGGCTCACCGCGTTCGAGGCGAGTGTAGGCGCGAGGATACGCGGGGCCGCCAAAACCGATTTCGTCCCATGCCCAGGGGTGTGCATAGTAGCCGTCAATGGCATCGCCCATCAGCAATTGCCAGAAACGGCGCAGTGACATTTGTTTCCATATTTCTGCCGCGCCTTTGGGCTTCCCATCATGCAGCGTCTGAAGCACCAGGTCCTGCTCGCGATGAGGAAGGCTGAGAAAACTTTTGCCAAACTGTTGCATGGCTTCTTGATTGATCGCTTCTCGGCCCAGCCGGTAGGCCTCGCGGTCCTGCGGCATGTTTTCGTAGCGGTAGCCCACCGTTTGATTGGCGTGCAACCGGTGGTCCAGCGCAGCCACGATCGGAATCTGGCGGTCTGGAGTGCGGTCTGTCTGCGGAATAAGATGAGCGAACACCGCACTCCAGAAGTCCCATTCTTCCGCAGAAAACAACTTCATCTCCGGCGGTGAGTCTACCCTCTCGGTAACTACCTGCCGGGTTGCGTCATCCCAGAAGGGACTTTGCGAAAGCGTGCTGAAGCCTGAGTAATATCCCGGCTGGCGCCGGGGCGCGAGCGGCTCGCCGGTTGCAGCCCGCGGGCGAAGAGAGGCGTCAGGATTGTTTTCTGGCGTATTCATACTTTCTTTCTGCGAAGCAGGCTGGCCAACATGCCGAGCATTCCTGCCGCGCCAAATAACAAAGGCGCAAAGATCGGTGGCCCGTACATTACGTTATAAAGAAGATGCTTCGTTCCTCCCGGCCGACGAAGCACTCCACGGCCGTGATAGTAAAAGCCAACGGCTGCGTCGGCCGAGGCAAGCATGGAAAGCGCAGGCAATGCGGTCGTCGCGATGCGCCGGCTCTTAACGGATGCGAACGCGGCCGCCGCCAGGGCGGGTGCGAGAATGATGGGCGTCCACTGTGCGGCGTAACGAAACCTATTTTTGTAATGCGAATAGAACGCTTCGAATCCGCTGAGCAGGGCGCTGACGCCAGTGACGATTGCAACTTGGCGCTGAAAACGGCCTTCACGGATGTCCTGCTCGGTCGATAGTAATCTTCGGCTCTCTCGCCCAGGCAGAAGCTTCGCAAGAAAAGTGTCTTTCCCCGATGCGGAGACATGACGCGCATCTTCGCGTTGCAAATAGGAGGCGATCAATCCTAGATAGGCGCTCGTGCCAAAAAGCAACGGAGCGAACGCTGGCGGACCCATGATCATGTTTGTCATGGGCAGGCGCCAGCCGCCAGGTTTTCGTTTGACCCCTCGAACGTGAAAATAGAATCCTACGGAGGCATCGATGAGGGTGACTGCCGAAACTATGCGAAGCACGGTGCGCGCCGCCAGACGGCTGAAAAACCCAGCAACACCCCCAACCGCCAGCAGGACGCTAAGAATCACCGGGGTATACATCACCCTCCGGCTGTAGCTTCCCCGGTAGTGTTCGTAAGCGACTTCGAGGCCGCTCACGATGCTGGTTCCAGCGGTGAGCAGCGCCATGCTCCGCTGGAAACGTCCTTCCCGGATCTGGTTGGCAATGATTTCCAGGTCCTGGCGTGGACGGCGAATCGAAAGCGCAACTGGCTTCGGCATCCGCTTATACGACCTCGCGAACTTCATCCAGGGCGATCGTCTTAATGATCTTCGCCGCATCTTTCTGTCCGCGCAGCAAAGCTTTGGCGAAATGCAAGGCTTGTTCAGTGGTGGCCTTGCCGGGCATCGGAGGCTCATTCGGATCGACCACCGCTTGCACCAAGCTCGGCCCCTTGTGGCTTAACGCCTCGCGCAACACGCGCTCCGCGTCTTCGGGACGTTCGATGGTGAAACCGCGCGCGCCACATGCCTCTGCCACGTTGGCGAAATCGATCGGCTGAAGTTCGACGCCAAACTCGGGGTTGCCTTCCAGGATCATCTGCTCCCATTTGATCTGGCCCAGCACATTGTTCTTGATCACAATCACCGTTACCTGCAAGTTGTATTTCACCAGCGTCGCGATTTCTCCCATCAACATGGTCAAGCCGCCATCACCCACCACGCAGACCACCTGCCGGCCGGGATATGCCACGGCCGCGCCGATGCTATAAGGCAGGCCGTTGGCCATCGTGGCCAGAGAACCGGAGAGCGAAAATTGCATGCTGCCGCGAATTTCTACATAGCGCGCGGTCCAGGTTGCGATGGTTCCGCTGTCAGAAGAGACGATGGCGTCGTCATTCAAAAGTTTGTTGAGGGTGTGGGTCACCACCTGCGGCTTCATCGGCATGTCTTTGCGAGTGCCGCGCTCTTCCATCAACTCGTTCCAATCTTTCATGCGGCCCTGGGACTTTTCCAGGAAGTCGTGCTTCTTGCGTTCGAGAAGAGGCAACAGGGCGGTCAGGATGGTCTTCGCGTCGCCGACCAGGCCAACGTCCACTGGATGCCGCAACCCAACGCGCGTGGCATCGATTTCAATCTGCACGCACTTCGCCTGACCGGGCTTGGGCAGAAACTCCATGTAGGGATAACTTGTCCCGATCATGACGAGAGTGTCGCAATCATTCATCGCATCCACCGACGGCGATGTGCCAAGCAGTCCGATTCCGCCGGTGGTATAAGGACTGCGATCGGGAAGAACAGCTTTCCCGAGGAGAGCTTTGACCACGGGTCCGCCAACAATTCCCGCCAGTTGCGTGACCTCATCCCTGGCTCCAAGCGCGCCACGTCCAACAAATACAGTCACTTTCGAGCCCGCATTAATGATGTCGGCCGCCTCGCGCAAAAGCGGATCCGCTGGCTTTGCCGTAGAAGGGACGCTCCAATCATCGCTGTGGTGCGCGACGTTGGCCCCGCTGCGATGCTTGTCGGTCACCGGCCATTCTTGTATGTCTTTCGGAATGCAAATGTGCGAGACCCCGTGTCGCGCGTACGCTGTGCGCACCGCCATGTCCACCACATTTACCGCATGCGCCGGCCCCATTACGCGCTCGTTGAAGACCGAAACATCCATGTAAAGCTTGTCGAGGTCGACATCCTGCTGATAGTCCATGCCGATCAGGTCGTGAAACGTGTGACCAGTAATTGCGAGAACCGGTTGCAGATCGCATTTCGCATCGTAAAGGCCGTTCAGCAGATGGATCCCCCCGGGGCCGGAAGTCGCGCAACACACGCCTAAACGCCCGGTGTATTTGGCGTAACCAACGGCGGCGAAAGCCGCCGCCTCTTCATGCCGAACCTGGATAAATTTCAGCTTGTCTTTATGAGTGCGAAGCGCTTCAAAGAACCCGTCTACGCCGTCGCCAGGAAACCCGAAAATGGTATCGACTCCCCATTCGATCAAACGCTCGACAACGAGATCGGAAACCCGTTTTGCCATGATTGCATTCCTTTCTTACTAAAACTCTTAATGAAACCTTTCGGCTAACCATCGCCAAATTCCTACGCCAGATTTCCGGCCAATTCATACCCGGTATGCAGCCGCATCTTTCTCCTTCAATTCCAGCCCGTGACCCGGCCGGTTCAAGTCAGGGTGCATGACGCCATTCTTCGGATCGCAAAAACCGTCGAAAAACATTCGTTCGATCCGGGCATGGTCGTGAAAAAACTCCATGTGGATTGCCCGCGGCACTGAGCAGCAGACGTGCAAGTGCATGCTCGGACCGCAGTGAGAGGACAAGGGCAGGTTCGCCGCCCAGCACAGCGCAGCCACATCCATGAAACCGCTGATGCCACCGCAGCGGGTTGCATCCGCCTGAAGAATGCTCACAGCGCCCGCGTCGATCATGCGGCGAAAGTACCAGGCGGTGTAGCCGTATTCGCCCGCCGCCACATCCATTCCAATAGGGGCACGGCTGCGCACCTGGTTCAGTCCCGTGAGATTGTCGGAACTGACGGGCTCTTCGAACCAACGGACGCGTTGTTTAGCAAACTCCTGAGCCAGACGGAGTGCCTGCGTGACCGTGTAAGCTCCGTTGGCGTCGACAAAAAGTTCGCATGATTCGCCGATAGCCTGACGAGCGATTTCGACGCGCCGTGGATCATCCGGGGGATGGCTGCCGATCTTCATCTTCACCATGGAGAACCTGCGCCCGGCCCAGCCACCGAGTTGCTGTTGCAATTGCTCGTCGCTGTAAGTCGTGAAGCCGCCGCTCCCGTAGACGGGAATACCATCGCGTACTCTGCCCAGAAGATTGACCAGCGGCACGTCGAGCAGGCGCGCCTTGAGGTCCCACACAGCGTTGTCGATTGCAGCCGCTGCCATGCGAGTGATTCCGGTCTCACCCAGGTTGCGGACTTGCCGGTAAATGTCTTGAAGAATTGCGGCGCCGGCGAAAACATCGCGCCCATGCACTACCTCGGATAAAAGCTTCTTCACCAGGTTGGCGGTTGCCTCATCCGCGTAGGTATAACCGAGTCCGCTCTTCCCGGCGGCCTCAAGCTCAACCAGCACCATGGTTGTGCTGTCCCACGAGCAAGTGCCGTCCGCTTCCGGAGCGTCAGTGGGAATGGTGAAGACTGAAAGCTTGCTTCCGGTTATCTTCGCTTTGGCCGTCGATTTTGTCGTCTCAAGCACTCGTTGCTCAACCATGAAAGTTTTAAAAATCCGTTATTACATCCGCGCCATCTGCCGTCACAGTTACCATGTCGCAGTGCCGCATCCCGCCATATGCGTCAAAGTACGCGGCCGGCTCGATGTTGAACGTCATCCCTTCTTCGAGTACGTCGGGAGACTGCGGATGAATTCGTGGCAACGCGTTGCCATTGGCCGCTGCAAACCCAACTCCGTGGCCGGTGGAATGTTTGAATGCTTCTCCGAGAGCGTGCTGTGTCATTACTTCCCGGGCGGCGGAATCGACATCGCGCGCCGCAACCCCGGGACGAATTGCATTAAGCGCCGCCTTTCTTGCCTCATCAATCGCCGACCGCATGTTCTGCTGCCGGTCAGTGGGCCGGCCCGCGGTGTAGGTTCGAGTAATGTCTGTCCAATATCCGTCGGCGCAGGTGTTGGCGTGAATCATGACCAAGTCCCCCTCTTCGATCTGGCGCTGCCGCGTTCGCCCATAGGCAGCCGAGGCGCGGGCTGAGTTGAAGCCGGACATGCAGAAAAAAAAACCGTAGCTGCGCCGTACGGATTCGGCCCTCGGCGAAGCCTCGAAACTCGCATGAACCGCGGCAGCCACTTCAGCTTCCCGCCTTCCCACTTGAATTGCTGCGGTGGCCTTCGCAAAACCGCACGCGGCTATACCAGCCGCCGTACGAATGCACTCGACCTCGCGGGGAGTCTTACGCGCCGCAAGTTTGTTCAAGATGTCCTGACAGTCCACTAACTTCGCATCAGGAACCGCGTCCCTGAGAAGGACTGAAAGTGACGAATGAAAATCAATTTGCGCAACGTAGCTGGCGGCCTGCATGTCTTGCTCTATCTGAATTCCGACCGCTGCTTGGCCGAGCCCTAAAGTGGAGGCGAGCGTCCGCAACGGAGACCCAAGTGCCTGGATGGGAGTCGTGAGCTTCGACAACGAAGAGGGCTGGTAAGGAATGAGCGTTGCAGAGGAGTTCTGTTCGGCGATCTCTATTTCATCCTCAGGTAGTATCGCCCGTACTTCGCCATCGGCCGTAAAAACCGCCAGGCTCGCGCCCATTACCGGCCAATAGCCGGTCAACAATAAAACTGCGCTAGGAGACGCGCAAACTATCGCATCAAGCCGCACTTCCTTAATTGCATCAATAATCCGCGTACGTCGTTCTCGGTCAATCAATCGAAACCCGCTTACCAATCAAGCCAGCCAAATCGTGCCAGACATCCGCGAGTGAGCGGTCAGGCAGACAAGCGCTCACGCCTGAGTGTGCCGATGTGTTTTCGAAGTTCTCGCGCCCACTATGATTCCATAATGCGCTTTCACGGTTGTCTCATTTCGCCGCGTATTTTACCGAATCGGCAGAGTGCGATGTTGTTCGAAAGAAAAACGAACAGAGTGGAAATTTGCCTAGCGGGGATTCGGCTTTCAGCATCATAGTATCGTCTCACGATATGTTGGCCATCTGCGGCGATGGCGATAATGGTCCGACTTGCCATGAAACCCGAAATCTTTGAGTACGGCCTGATCGGTGATTTGCATACCGCAGGCCTCATAGGGAAGAACGGGTCACGCGATCGAATTTCGCCGATACCGATCAAAAGGTAAGCGCGAACATCTCGCGCAATATTTTGACACCTGCTTCCGGAGCTTCGCGGCAACAATGAGGCCGAGGATGGACGGCAATCTGGGCATGACCTGGACCCCGACTATGCTCGGTTGAAGGCGATTCCAAGAAGGTACAGAACCGTCGCCAACGCGACTCCACGAAACGGCAAACTGAAAAAATAGATCTTGGAGACGACGGCGCAGCTAAGCAGAAGTGCGAAGCCAAGTGCAAGCAGGAACCAGCTGTGTAAGAGAAATTCGCTGTGGCGGATCGCGAGGTACCCGTACACCGCGCCAAAGAGAATAAGGAAGAAACTATGGGTCGCGTTGAACCCAATCCATGCCCGCCACATTGTGGTTTCTCGGCTGATGACGAGTGGAACGGTCATCATCTTGGCGGTAAGCTCCGGGTCGCGCGGGTGCAACTGAGGCCCGCGAAAAGTATAAAGCAAGTGCGAGAGGCCAAGGAAAAAGATGATCGCTGCACTGCCAGCGATGAATACTGAAGATTTCATGATTGGCCCTCCTTAAAGCGTATTAGGCGCCAGACCATACCCTCGTCCGGGTACCGACTTCGTTGCGAATCACGGATTTTCTCAAGGATAGAGGGGTTAGGGGCGGCGAAGGAAAGCGAATCTCCTGGACGCGGAATCAATAGGCCGAGCGCGAATTCTCAGCGGCGAACGGAGAGCGCCTCAGTGCCGGACGAATGTCTCTCACAGTATTTCCTAAAGCGGCTCTAGAGACCGGGCAGGCGCTGGCGCAGTGGCCGGGCCCGCCGTTCGCTCACGGCGATCTCAGTGGACGCAGCATCGGACATGACCAGCAGAAAGCTGCTCTTGAAGTAAGGCTTGATCTCTTTGATCCTCGTCATATTGACCAACACCTCGCGGCGCGCGCGGAAGAACACATCCGGCGGCAGGGCGGCTTCAAGTTCGGCAAGCTGATAGTTCACCCAATACGAGTCTTTGGCTGTTGTAGCGTGCACGATGCCATCCTGCACCTGGAACCAGAGGATCTGTTCCGAAGGCACAAGCAGAGCGTGCCCCTTTTTCCGGCAGACGATTTGGCGGAGCGTCCGCTGCACCTCGCCGGCCGCACGCAAGATGCTCTCACGCTGCTTTTCCTTTTCCGCGGAGAGAGAGCAAAGTTTGCTCGCGCGTTCGATTGCAACAGACAACCGCTCCGGTTCGATTGGTTTGAGCAGATAGGCAAGCGCGTTGGCCTCGAATGCCGCTAGCGCGTGCTGGTCGTACCCCGTGGTGAAGATGACGAGCGGGATCTCGATGGCGGACGGAATCGACTGCAACACCTCGAAGCCCTTAAGTCCGGGCATCTCAATATCCAGGAACAGCAGGTCAGGCCGGAGCTCTTCGATCTTCTCGATCGCTTCGAGGCCATCCCGAGCCTCGCCCAGCACAGCGACGTCGGCATGGGCGCCGAGCAGACGGATCAGGCGCGAGCGAGCGTCCGCTTCATCGTCGACAACCAGGCTCCTCATCACGCCGCAGCTCCGCTTTCGCGTGGCAACAGAATTGTGACGCTGGTTCCGCCGGCCTGGCGCACTTCCATCGTCATGCGGCCCTGGTCCTGATAGAGCGCATTGAGGCGCTGGGCAACATTCTCGAGTCCGACTCCATTCGATCGTCCATCGCCGCCATTGATTCTCAATGCACTGTTGGCGGGTCCAACGCCATCATCTTCGACCCGCAGGCGCACTTGATTTCCCTCGGCCTCGGCAGTGATCCATAAGTGGCCGGGTCCGGGCTTGGGTCCCAGGCCGTGCTTCAACGCATTTTCAACAATGGGCTGAAGGATCAGCGAGGGAATCTGCTCCATGGCGACCGCCCGATCGATCGTGATCTTGACTTGAAGCCGGCTGCCGAACCGTGCCTCTTCAATCTGCAGATACGTCTCAAGGAATTCGATCTCTTCGTGCAGCGAAATCAGGGGGCGTGCGGAGTTTGCCAGCAAATGGCGGAAGACTCGGGCGAGCCGCAGCGTCATGGTCTCGGCTTGCTCGGGATTGGTCACCACGAGGTTTGCGATACTGTTGAGCGAATTGAAGAGAAAATGCGGGTTGACCTGCGCGCGCAGGGCGCGCAGCTCCGCCTCGGTCACCTGCTGCTGCAGCACCGCTTCACGGCTCTGCACCACGACGAGCCGCTCTTCCATGTGCATTGCGTCGAGCCGATGACCGAACTGCGCGGCCACGCTGCGCAAATAATTCACTTCGTGCGTCACCAGGCCGCGCCTCGCAGGACCGGGCGCGACGGCAAGCATGTGGGTGACCCGGCCCTCCGATCGAACCGGAATGAGCAGTTCGACCTCGCCCTGGGTGTGTCCCGCGTGGTATGGGTGCTGGCAATCAATTTCCACAAGTTCGCCGTCGTTGACTGCGCCCAACCAATCCTGCTCGGGCACATTCGAGTGCGGCGAATTCGATTTGGGCAGGCTCGTCCTGGACAAGTTCTCCAGCGCAACCAACTGGGCAGCTCTCAGCTCCAGCGATTGACGGGCAGTTGTCTCCACGGCGTTGGCAATCTCTGTCTCGGACCGAAGGCGCGCCAGCCTTTCCGACAACTCCCGCAGCAGAGTGCGGTAGTCCGGCGCTCGGAAGATCCAACGGTTCACGCATTCGCCGACACGACGGTCAACGAACGTGAACAGGAACAGCATGGGAACCGCCGTCAAAGTCTCGAGGCATGCGCGGGCAGTCCCCGGATATGCCACGCGGCCCTCGAATCGGAAGAACGAAAGGCTGTAGTAGGACAGAGTGAAGGCCACAGCCGTGAGCACCGCCAACAGGACCTTGAGGCTATGACGGATAAACAAATCGGAAAACCGGAAACGGGCGAACAAGAAGAACGCGCCTAGAACGATGAGCAGTGTGATCTGTTCGCTGACGGCGCGGAGCAGGTCGGAAACGACATGGTCGAACGGCAACACTTGCTGGATGAGAGCTGCGGTCATGGCGCCGAAGGCGCCGACCAGCATGGCCAGAGAAGGGAGCCACATAGCCCGCGATACGAGACGCTCCCGGAACAGGGCGATTCCCAGCGTGAGCAGAATGGCTCCGTTGTATGGGGTCGATTCCTTCAGGAAGAGCAGGGACGCGGAGTCCCCACCCTTTAAGACACCGTGCCAGAGCGGTATGACAATCGCCGTACAGGTGATCACCGCCAGGGCTTGCAGTGACCGGCAGCCGATTCTTTGCCAACGCAGGGTAGCGAGCGGACTCCACAGGCTTAACACGGTGATCGGCCATGCCGCGGCTGCAGTGTACTGACAGGCCAGGATGATGAGCGCGGCTCGTCCCTGTTCGGGTGCGCCGTAGGTGAGGGCGACGGAATGCGCGAGACCGCCTAGATTCCATATTAGGCAGCAAGTCGCGAACAGGAAATTGGCTGCGCTGGCGCCCGGCAGTCTGGCGGCGCGCGCGGTGAGAACCAGAAGTAGGATGCTGATCGCCGTCCCTGTGGCGAAGCCAATGAGGCTGGCGGCGAGATAAAAGCTAATCGTCATCGCGCCGGAAAACATTGAGACAGAAAACATGGATGGCGCGGCCCCCTGAACTCGAGAAAGCGGCGCCCGTGAAAACCGAGACACAGGCGAAACGCGGCTCTCGCGTGCATCAAGAATACCGCCAATTGTCGGTTTTTACCGGGAAACCAGGCCGACGCGGAGATTCGCCACTGGGCGCGGATTCTTGCGCTCCGATTTCGGCTTAAGAGACAAACAGCCAGCCGAACGGGCCTCCGCGAAGGTCTGTCGAAGGCGAGCAACGAGTCTCGTGACCACGACGCTCGCTCGATCCCTGGGCTTCGCGTTCAATGACGTTACTGCGCACTGGCGCGATTCCGGTGGCTATTCTTCGGTGATCAGCAGGACACTCAGTCTCGCAATCGTTCAGACGAAAAGGAAGATGCATGAGACACGGACTCGCACTCGGAGTGCTGGCTCTTTTGATGCGGCTGGGCCGTTACAGCCAGAACGTTCCGACCGCGCAAACTTCCCCGCTAATGACTTTCACGAGCCACCCGAAGTCATGCCCTTGGGAAGAACGATAGAGATAGCCAATGGCCAATGACAAGAATGGCTGGACCCGCCGACGATTCGCACTCTCCCTGGGAGCGGCTGCGATCGCTGCGGCCGGATGCGAACGCAAAAGGCCTGCGTCTGAGGCGTGGCGGTTTCCAAGTACGTTTCGCTGGGGATGCGGATCGTCTGCATTTCAAGTCGAAGGAGCCCTGGATGTCGATGGAAGGGGCGAGGGTATCTGGGACGTTTTTGCCAAGCAAAATGGGCACATTAAGGATGGCTCAACCCCCAGCATAACGTGTAACTCGTACTACCGGTATCAGGAAGATGCGGCGTTGATGAGCGCCGCTAACCTAAATTCATACAAGTTTTCGATCTCATGGCCGCGAGTGTTTCCCGCAGGTTCAGGATCCCTGAATGAACGCGGCCTAGATTATTATGAACGGCTGACCGACGAACTCCTCGAAAGACACATCACTCCTTACGCAACGCTGTTTCACTGGGACCTCCCCCAGCGCTTGTTTGAGTTGGGAGGTTGGATGTCGCGAGATACTGGGGAGCGATTCGCGGATTACGCCGTGGCGGTCACTCGCCGCTTGGGTGATCGAATTAAGAATTTTATTACCATCAATGAGGCGAACGTTCACATGTTACTGGGCCATCTTATTGGCAATCATGCACCGGGGTTGCACGACGCCAAGCTTCTCGGCCCCGTCACCCACCATCTGAACCTGGCCCAAGGCCGAGCCATTCAAGCAATGCGCGCGCAGCGAAACGATCTGACGATCGGAGTCGGCCTGGCACTCGCGCCAGTCCGGCCAGAGGGAGGTAGGATCCATTTACTTAACGACATCGCCGCGTCGGCCTATGATGAACTATGGCGCGGCGCGTTTCTGGACCCGCTGCTGAAGGGCACGTACCCTCTGGTGGCGGAGCGGTTCCTGGCCGATGCGGTCAAGCCCGGGGACATGAGCACGATTCATCAGGGTTGCGATTTCATCGGCGTCAACTACTACACCCCGTTCTATCTCAAAGCGGATTTTAGTGGCCCAAGTTTCTTGGGTCCGGGCAGAACGCCCGCCGGCGTCACTCTCGATGCGTGGGGCCACGAAATAGACCCTGCCGGCCTCCAAGAAGTTCTCAACCGATTGACCAAAGATTACGGTAATCCGCGTCTTATTGTGACCGAGAACGGCTGTTCTGACCCCGTGGGTGACCATGCCGCAATCATCAACGATGAGTTCCGAATTCACTATCTGAGCGCCCACTTACGTGCTGTCATCCAGGCTATCGACAAGGGCAGCCGGGTGGAAGGCTTCTTTGTGTGGTCGTTGCTCGATAACTGGGAGTGGGATCTGGGTTTCACCTCGAAATTTGGCCTGGTTGCTCAGAATGTCAACACGGGCGAACGAACCCCGAAGAAATCCTATGCTTGGTTTGCCGATATCGCAAAGACCGGACTGCTACCCGCCTAACGGTCGCGCCTCGGCATGTCTACACCGCTCCTGAAGGTTGCGCGGCTGGTTGACAATGTCAACCACAAGAAAACGGAGAAGTAGAATGCCCACAATTCTTATAACGGGTGGCCATAATGGACTCGGACTCGAAGCGGCCAAGCAACTCGCCTCAGGTCCCAAACTCAATCTTGTTCTCGCCGGGCGCAGCCTCGACAATATGGAGGCCGTCGCAAAGCAGATCCGTTCTCAATACGGAGCCAAGGTCACAACGCTCAAGCTTGACCTGTCGTCATTGGGTTCCGTCCGGGCGGCCGCGGAGAGTTGCCACGCCATGCTGAAAAACGGTCAGATCGATCCCCTTCAAGCCATCATTTGCAATGCGGGGGCGGTCTTCCTTACACCGATTTCCTATAGTGTCGATGGCATCGAGCAGACGTTTGCAGGCAACTATCTGGGCCACTTCCTGTTCGTCAACCTGTTACTTGACGATGTGTCGGAGGGTGGACGCATCGTGTTCACTGCGAGCGGAACGCACGACCCGGAAACGATGGACGGGAAGGTAGCCGGCAGGGCTGTGGAGCCTAATGCGCACGCGCTCGCATTTGCTGGAAAGAATGGCGTCAAGCCGATTTCCGGCGGAAAACGCTATGCCACGTCGAAGCTTTGCCTGATTTTGTTCGCCTACGAACTCGACCGTATGCTTCGCCAGAGTAATAGCTCCGTTGCTTCCATCGCCTACGATCCCGGCGCAATCCCGGAGACAGGATTGCTTAGAACGTATCCCAAGTTTGCGCAATGGCTCGTCACGACGTCGGTGATGAAGGCGTTTGTGAGAATGCTCGGCGTCACTATTGGAAGCTTAAGCTTCTCCGGCGCTGGACTCGCCAAGATGGTCATGGACCCGGCCTACGCGGATGGATCGGGCAAGTACTTTCAGTCCCACAATGGCACCCTCAGCGAGGCGCGATCATCAAAGATGTCTTACGACAAAAGCCGTGCCAGGAAGTTGTGGAGTGATTCAGCCCAACTCGTTCAACTTCAGGCGAGTGAAAAATCCGCCCTACTCCGATGAATACAAACGAACGACTCATCGCGGCAGCCGCTGCTCTCCGTGATTCACGGCGGGGAAGCGCTGTCATGCTGCGGGCAGTCGGAGCCGCCGTCGGCGGTGTCACACAATGCTCCCTACAAGCACTTCAATCTTTGCTCGACTCTTCTAGCAGATGAATCGTGATCGACAGTGAAAACACCATATCACTCTGAGGTTCCACAATGAAGAGGAAGTCCAAGATCCTAATTGGCTCGGCGATTGTCTTCTTCGCCTTGCTCATCGCATTGTTCCTTTCAAGAAAACAGTTTGTCGGTGCTCCCGGCAGCCCCACCGTAGAAGGCTCCCGTGCGGTCACCGATGGTGGTATCAAGATTCCCGGCTGGAATGGGAGAGTCGATGCGGCTGAAGAGATGGCGGGCATGACCCTCGACGCGGCGCGTCTCGTTGAAGAGGGACAGGCCCTTCATGTCACAACCGGCCCCGCCACCAGTTACTGGAAGACCGATGCGACGGCGTCAGGGGACTTCACAGTCAAAGCGACATTCAACGAGCCAAAATACATGAATCTCAACTCTCACCCGCATCCCTATGGAGTTTTTATCGGCGGGAACGACATGGGTACTTCTAGCCAGACCGAGCTCTACTGCGCTGCATCTGGAAATGGCAGTTTTATCGTGCGCGGATTTGGACCGGAGCCGTTCAGGATGACCGGATTGTTTAGTGGGAGTAACGTCGCAATTCACAAAGCCGCCGGACGTGGCCAGCCGGTAACGCAGGACATCTCGCTCTCGGTGAAAGGAAATGAAGTTGTGTGCTCCATCAACGGATTGATTGTTGCAAGCTACGACAAAGCTAACCTCGTAGGCTCCGGCAAGCTGAAATCGACGAATGGCTATTATGGCCTCCGCTTCGCGCATAACACGGACGTGTTCGTCAGTGGATTGGCCATGTCAACGAAGTGAGCGCCGCAGGCAGGAAAGCGGGAAGCGCAAGAAGGGGGAGCTTTTGTCGAGGAAACGTTCGGCCTACGCTGTGTACAAGACCGGGTACAATCTTCTGATTTCGTTGCCCCTTCGCTCCTCACCTGCAGGATCTCAACGACGTGCGTGATACATTTTTGTAGCGGTGCAGATCAAGAGTAGGGTGCCAAAGAACAAAAGTAAAAGCTATGTCTGAATTTGCCGTTCAGTCTTTGCTGAAGACTCCCATGGTTACGATCAGTGACGTGCACTGCCAGGGCAGCCGCCGTCACCAGAGTGCCGAAGAGTGCACTGCCACGACACAGCTGGTGTTTCCCTATCGTGGCGTCTACGTGCGGCATCTGGGGAATGATCAGGCCGTCGCCGAGGCAAACCAGGTGGTGTTTTTCAATTCCATCGAAGCCTACCGCGTCAGCCATCCCGTGCCGGGTGGTGATGCCAGTCTGACGGTGATTATCAGCGAACCTCAGGTGCGTGAACTGGCGCCACGTGTTTTTCTGCGCGATGGCGAGGCGCTGGCGTTTCGTCAGCAGCGGCTGCGGATTGATCCGCGAACTCAGGCGCTCGTGGCTCTGCTGCGGCACAGTCTGCGCGAAAAGGTTGCGGAACCTTTGGAAGCCGAAAGCCTGGCCTTGACCCTGGTGCAGCGGGCACTGGGGCCGCGCACCGCACACGCTGCAGGCGCCAGCGTCGGACGGCAGCGGCTGGTAGACCGGGCCAAGCTCGTGCTGGCGAGCGATCTGGCGAGGCGCTGGACCTTGGCCGAAATCGCCGCTGAAGTGCGTGGTTCCCCGGTTTATCTCACGCAGGTCTTCCAACAAGTGGAAGGCGTGCCCTTGTATCGCTACCACTTGCGGCTACGACTCGCACGCGCGCTGGATCTCCTCGCGCAATATGATGACCTGACTACGCTGAGCCTCGACCTCGGCTTCTCCAGCCACAGCCATTTCAGCTCCGCGTTCCGCGAGGCTTACGGCCGCTCGCCCTCGGAGTTCAGACAATCGGCACTGCATCGTTAAAGCCTGCTCACTCAAGTCGCTAAAGATTCTGATAGCGGCGCTCTCTTCCTGCATGGCCTACTGCTCCTACCCGGACCTCGGAGAAGGAGAGCAGTGTCATGGCTGAAAAAACTTGTGCGGCCTGCGATTGCAAGCTAGATGGGAGTCCGATCGAGGTCAAGATCGGCGGCAAGACGGTTGAGGTGTGCTGCGATGAATGTGCACAGAAACTGAAGGAAGCGCACATTTCGGCAACAGCGCCGAGAAAGGGCTGAGCAACGCGCCGAGACAAGATGGCTGCAACCGTTCGTGACAGGCGGCGTCGGGTTGCACGGCTGCTGGCTTCGCTGCTGAACGGCGCACTGCTCAGCGGACTTTTACGTGGGTGTGTTGATGGCGGGAAGTGCAGACGCGGAAACGCAGGTGGTGATTTTTACCGAGGGAGGAATATCGACCATGGACGGGAATGAATCATCACCGACGCGGCATACTGTGAAGACCGCGTCGGGCCGTATCAGCTACACGGAGCAGGGCACAGGACCGGTCGCGTTGTTCGTGCATGGCGTGCTGCTGAACGGGTATCTGTGGCGTCATCAGCTGGCAGACTTGTCCGACATCCGGCGGTCTATAGCCGTCGACCTGCTTGCGCATGGCGACACCGAAATTGCGCCGGATCAGGACGTATCGGTGACGGCCAATGCAAAGATGCTCAAGGAATTTCTCGATGCCTTAAACATCGATCAGGTGGATCTTGTGGGCAACGACAGCGGCGGCGGTATTGCACAGATTTTCGCCGCATTGTATCCGGAGCGCGTTCGGAGTCTCACGCTCACCGACTGCGACACCCACGACAACTGGCCGCCCGAAGCCTTCAAGCCGTTCCTGGCGATGGCAGCCGCTGGCGGTTTACACGGAACTCTTGACGCGATGTTGGCGGACAAGAACGTTTATCGATCAGCGCAAGCTTTGGGGCCAGCGTATGAGCACCCGGAACGAGTGAGTGACGACACCATCGAAACATATCTGCGTCCGCTGGTCAGGACCGAGCAGCGCACGCGCGACCTACAACGGTTCCTTGCAGCTTTCGACAATAAGCACACGCTCGCGATTGAAGCATGGTTGAAGACGTTGAAAGCACCGACGTTGATCGTATGGGGAACGGATGATGTGTATTTCGACGTGAAATGGTCGCGTTGGCTAGCCGAAAACATCCCTGGTACGCGGCGCCGCGTCGAGTTCAAGGATGCCAGAATTTTCTTCCCCGAGGAACGTTGGGCAGAATTCGACAAGGAACTACGCGCACACTGGCAGTTGTCACAAGAGGAGGCACGATTGGCAGCAGTTCCGTTGACAACGAAAAAAGACCGGCCGAGCCGGTCATAACGGGTTCCGCGCAACTACTGGGGCAATGGAACGACATCGGGCGGAAACTGATTGCGATTGCGGAAGATCTGCCGGAAGACAAATACGACTACAAACCCGATCCTGACTCACGTTCGTTCATCGGGCAATTGCTGCACGTTTCGGGGTCGATGTATTACTTCACCGACGTGGCGCAGGGAAAAAAACAGCGGTATGAGGATGACCCGAAACGTGACGACCTGAGGACGAAGGCAGAAGTTCTGGCGTTCGTGAAACAGTGCGTGAAGGACGGCGGCGATCTCATCAAGGCCAGGGGAGACAACGGCTTGAACGAGAGTGTTAAAGATGGTTCGTCGCGGCGCCTTCGGCTGGGAGATCTTGCTTATGACGTAGTCGAACAGTCCGGGGAGCACTACGGACAGTTGGTGGTGTATTACCGAATCAACGGCATGGTGCCGCCGGAGTCGCGGCCGAAAAAGTAATCCAGTTACGAAGTGCTGACATTTTGGGAGCGGGACGTTTCGTGAAAAGGGAGCACCCCATGAAGCAAGCAGATCGCGGCGCTTATTTTCGTCAGTTACACAACCAGCGCCCGCTGGTCTTGCCGAACGCTTGGGACGCCGCCAGCGCGCGTGTGATCGAACTGGCCGGAGCATCGGCGATCGCTAGCACCAGCGCCGGCGTCTCATGGACCTTTGGGCGTAGAGACGGCCAGAAGCTGCGACGAGAGGAAATGATCCAGGCGATACACAATATCGTGCAGACGGTAGCTGTTCCGGTGACGGCCGATATCGAAGGCGGCTACGGGAGCGGGTCCGCACACGATGTGGCCGAAACGGTGAAAGCCGTGATTGCCATCGGCGTGGCCGGCATCAACCTCGAGGATTCACCGGGGTGTGATGGGCAGGAGTTGCTGATGCCCGAACTGCACGCCGAACGCATTCGTGCCGCCCGCGAAGCCGCATCGGTAGCCGGTGGCGATCTAGTGATCAACGCCCGCACGGATGTGTATCTTTTTCAGGTCGGCGCACCCGAGACCCGCTTCGACGCGGCTGTGCAACGCGCGAACCTTTATCGCGCCGCCGGGGCGGATTGCCTTTTTGTGCCGGGCATGATCGATGCCACCACTATCGCGGCGCTGGTTCGCGCCATCGACGGGCCACTGAACATCATGGCGATGTTTGGCGCACCCAGCGTCCCACAACTGGGGCAGCTCGGCGTGGCTCGTGTGAGCGTTGGCTCGGCGATCACCCAGGCGGCGCTCGCAGCCACACAGCGCGCGGCGCGCGAGCTGCCCGAACAGGGTACCTATTGCACGCTTAAAGACAGCCTGCCCTTCGGTGAGGTCAATGATTTCTTCGCACATCCGCCTCTACTGCAATGCGCGGACGTTCCTTAGATCGGGGAGTAAGTCGAGGTTCGTGGCAGGATTGACCGAGAAGCCGGGGCCTGCGGGATGCAACGATGTCGTGGCCCAGAAACGGCGATATGGGAAGTTTGGCAGTTGCTGCCCTCTCACGGTAGCGTTTTCCCCTCCGATCTCTGTACGATCCGATTGTCCACGCACAGTAATTGCAATCTCGCCTTACGACGCAGCGCGATCATCTTCTTGCTGCACACAGAGTTGCAGCAATCAGCGTGGCGTGGCTCAAGACATCTTGGAGCAGGACCGTTGCGAGAGGACGGGCATTGCTGATCTCTTCAGTCGTGGGGGACATAAAATCGTTCTCGATGTGCTCGTTTCCCAGCGGGGTTACCTGTCGCGATACCAGCAACCGAATAACCTCCCGGGGCGCGCTTTTTTTTGTGGGACGCGCTTGCGGCTTTGGTTTATGGAGCGTGACGAAGGGTCATTGACTCGGTCGATGTCTTTTGCTGTACTTAAAGACGTTATCAACGGTGAAGGAGTTCACCGAAACCGCTGTACCACTCTTTAGCCGGTCACAGCTGATGACTCCTGACAAGCGGAATTTCTTGTCGCGGAGTCATGCCCCGGCAAGCGTCCCGCAAAATTGACCACATGAGTGTTCAGGCGACTGCCATGACAGCGGAATATATCTTTGACCGGGGCGAGGAGCGAGAGCGAATCGCGCAGCGTTTGGCGGAGCAGAGCCCATTTCTGATTCTTGGGCCCGCCGGAGTTGGCAAAACACTATTGCTGCACAGCGTGTTGTCGGAGTTCCCAACAGTCCTCGCCTGCGAAAACTCGACAACGATCAACGCAGTCTTCCGCAGCTTGGCGCTTAGTCTGCTGCGCCTGGGCAGTCGACGAGCCAAATTAGCGTTCAGAGGCGAGGATGCTATCCCGGGAAAATCTGCCGTCTCCTTGAAAGGAATTGTTATGGACGCGCTGCGCGAGGGGAGATACTCAATTGTCCTGGACTATCTGAATCGCCCGCCCCAATCCTTCTCCTCTGCCGTTCGCGAGATCATGGGATGGGGAGCGACTCCGGTGAGTGCAGTGGCCCGCTCAAGCCATATGGAAGACACTGGTTTTCTTCAAACACTTTATGGGGATCGCTCGCAGAAGTGCGAAATTCGGAACTTCGATGCATTCAGGGCTGAGCAATTCGCACATGAGGTGGTTAAGCGAGATCGTGTGGCAGCGCCGAACCTCGGTGAATTCCTCGACAAGGTCCTAAGGTTCAGCGCGGGGAATCCTGGCACGATTATGGCACTGATACGAATGGCGAATTACCCGAAGTATCGTTTCCGAGAACACATCAAAATCGCTCCACTTTACATCGACTTCTGTATGAATTGGAGCCCAACAAGAAGACATGGAGAGAGTGTCAGCACGCGTTGAGGGATGCTGGATAATGCCTGAGCCGTCGACAAATTCGCTCAATTCGAATCACGAGCGGCGTCTTAGCGTTACTTGTCGCCACATCGACAAGTTGCTCGCAGACATGGAGAGCACGCTAAACGTCTCCATGTCCAAAATAGCTTTTCCCCAGTATGCTGCTGATCTCGCGCCCGCCCAAAGACGCGTAATCGAGGACTACATCACCCGCATCCGCGCCCAGTTGATCCGCGTGTTGGAGGGCCAAAGCATTGAACGACCGTCGGCTGATATTCCCGTGTCGCGCTCGTTGCATGCGAACCTAACCTTCATCGACATTGCAGTTGAGGAATTGAAGCCCGAGTACATGCGAGGCTACGGCGAAGTTCCTGCTGCGGCTGCCGTGGAGCTGAACGGGATTGCCGGGGAACTCCAGAGCCTGGTGAGACAACTGGACAACTATTTGATGCATGGATCGAGAGCGAACCTACAGGAGCGATTGGAAAAGCTGGAGCAACCCACCGATGAGGTCGCACTTCTCAAGAAGCTGGAGTCCGTCATCACCGAACACGGACTGGTTGAATTTCGATCGACACTGTCGATAATTCTCGACCGACTGGCGGATAACAGATTTGAAATCGCCATCTTTGGACGAGTCAGTTCCGGCAAGTCATCTCTGCTGAACGGAATTCTCGAAACCGACGTGCTTCCCGTAGGGGTCACTCCGATTACAGCTATTCCTACCCGCTTGGTATACGGCGAACCTCCGGCAGTCGCTGTTTGGTGGGCCAACAGAACTCCCGAAAGCTTCGAGATTTCGCGGTTGCCAGAGTTCGTGGCCGAACCGCTGAATCCCGGTAACGAGAAGCGTGTCACCAGGATCGTGGTTCAGTTGCCATCGACTCGCCTTCGAGACGGGATCACGTTCGTGGATACACCGGGACTGGGATCGTTAGCCACTCGCGGGGGCGCCGAGACCTTGGCTTACTTGCCGCATTGCGACTTGGGTGTGGTTCTGATCGATGCGGGATCGACGTTGGCACCAGACGATCTCCAAACTATTCAGATTCTCTGTGACGCGGCGATTCCCGCCACTATCTTGCTGAGCAAGGCTGATCTTCTCACGGTGGAAGATCGGTCCCAAGTAATCGAATATGTTAAGCAACATATCAAGAATGAGCTGACGGTGAATCTCACGGTACATGCCGTGAGCGTGATCAAGGAGCACAAGGAACTGTTGACACGTTGGTTGGAGGACGATATCGCCCCTTTATATAGCCAGCGACAGGAGCTGAAGATCCGATCGATCCGCCGCAAGCTCGGAGCCTTACATCAGTCGGTGGAAATGGCTTTGCGGGGGCGGCTTAGGCGCAAGGACCAAATCTCGTCGAAGAAGCTGGAGCAACTGCGGGTGATTGAAGCCGAACTCCGTCAGGCAAGCGGAAAGTTTGAGGAAATGAAAACAATCGCCAGGTATGCTGCCGATAAACTGGGCTCCTCAGGTTCTTTCAAAATTCTCCAGATTGCGGCTGCTGCATTGGTGGAAGCCTGGTCTCTGAAAAACAGTACCGAAGAATCTGCGTCTGAAATCGTGCGCAATTCGGTGACGCAGGCAATTCGGAACCAAACGGACGATCTCCACCGGCGCATGGATGCCCTGGCGCACAAACTCAATGGGACTCTTCGAGCAACCGCAAAAGTGCTGGAAATCGAAGATGTGCCTGGAGAGCAGGAATTCTCAAGCACGCTGCGAGAGATGCCGGCATTCGATGCCGGTCAGTTGACAGTTCAGATGAAGCGCCCGTCATTACTCAGGTTGCTGGGGCGAAGAGTATATGAATCTGCGGTTACGAGAAGACTGCTGAGGATGATCGGAACTCAGCTTACGAGTTCTTTGTCCGCGTATGCTGCCTTGCGGTATGACTCGTCTGAGAGAACACTTGCACAAATCCAAAAGGAATTCGATGCTTATGCAAACAGTTATCGCGCCCAAGTAGATGGGTTGCTAGGAAAGCAGGCATTGCCAGGCGAACAAGAAGACTTCATCCTTCGTGATCTGGAGCGTTTAGAGAGTGTGCAACCGGAACAGGCAATTGCTCCTTGAAGCGAGGGCGTAGATTGGCGAAGAACCATTGTGAATTGGAAAGGAACGTAACGACTTGCTGAAATACGTGATGGTTGGGGTGGGAGGTTGTTTGGGATCGATTCTGCGTTTCTGGCTGGGCGGCTACATCGGCAGCAAAATGGGAACTCGCTTTCCCTACGGAACCTTGGTCATCAATGTTACAGGCTCATTTCTGATTGGCTTGATCTTTGCTTTGCTGACGGCAAGAACTCATTGGAGTCTAAACTGGCGATACCTGATCTCAATTGGTTTTATCGGTGGCTACACGACATTCTCTAGCTTCGAATATGAGACGCTACGCACCATGCAGGATGGGCAGCTCGGCCTGGGCCTTTTGTATGTCGCACTGAGCGTAGTTGTCGGGTTCGTCGCGGTATGGGGAGGCGTGATCGCCGGGAGGGCGATCCCATGAGGAGGAAAGCGTCAATAGTCGCGTCTAATCTATATCAAATGCTCACTGAGGCTCGTGTCCAATCTGGGGAACCCTGAAGGATACGACGAGCAGGAATTTGTTCCGTTGCGCCTGAGAACACTCATTGACGAAGTCTTGGAACGAAATCGCGCGGAACTGCAGCAGGAGCTTGAAACTTTCCGTGAGCAACTCAAACGTGGAGTTCACATTAGCGGCGGACCGCTGGGCCGCGCCGCCGAATTTCTCGTCGGTCAAAGCGGACTCTAATCCAAGGAGGAAGGATGCTTACATCCGGACCAGGTAAAAAAGTCGGCATTTACGTTGCGGAAGACTCGCAGTACCACGGAAGCGCAAGTTACGCCGCGATCCTGGATTTTCTTTTCTTCCACGGAGTCTCGGGGGCGACGGTGACGCGGGGGATCGCAGGTTTTGGCGCCGACCATCACATGCAGACCACGCGACTTGTGGACCTGGCGGTCCACCTGCCTGTCAAAGTCGAGTTCATCGAAACGGCGGAGAAGGTTGAGGAGCTACTGCCCAAGCTGCACGAAATCGTCGGCACCGGATTAATCGAAATGCACGACACGACCATTGTGAAACCGGCGGAGAAAAAACCAAAGCATGGCGCTACCCCCGAAGGTCCTGCACTCAAACGAGAGGGCAGGGCGAAGATGATGCGCATCTACATCGGCGAGAACGACAAATGGAACGGAAAGCCGCTGTATGAAGGGATCGTAAATGGCCTGCGGACCCACGATATTGCCGGGGTCACCGTCTATCGCGGCATCCTCGGCTATGGCGCCAATCGGAGAATTCACAAGGACGTTACCCTGAGCCTTTCCCATGATCGTCCTATTCTGCTCTCCGTCGTTGACACCGAGGAAAAGCTGAAGGCCTTCATGCCCATTCTCGGTCAGATGGTGCAGCAAGGCCTGGTTGTTCTCTCCGACGTGGATGTTATTAAGTACGCGCACAACTACCAGAAAGCGGAGCGGCGCCAGGAGGGACGCATTTGAAGCTGGAAGGCAAAGCCAAGATGTTGCGTATTCATTTCGGGGAGGACGACAAATGGCAGGACAAGCCGCTTTACGAAGCCATTGTAACGAAGTGCCGGGAACTGGACATCGCCGGCGCGACGGTGTTCCGCGGCATCGAGGGTTATGGAGCAAGCTCGCTCATTCACAAACAACACTTTCTTCGTTCCTCGGATCGTCCAATCATGGTCTCAGTGGTGGATACCGAGGAGAACATTAAGAAGCTGTTGCCGGCACTGGACGAGATGGTGGACGAGGGCTTGATTGCAATGTCGGAGGTCGAAGTGATCCGTTACGTGCATCAGGAAGGCGTTCGGTCGCAGGTGTAGGGATATGAATGGCAACGAACCCGCTGCTTCCGTCCCGGTCGGCTCAAGCTGTGGGGCTCAAAATAGAGTCAAGGCTGACGGTCTGGCAGAAATTGACGGGGCACGACGGCTGTCACGTTTATCCGCGCTTGCGAAGACTTGGATGCGAATCCCGTCGCGGTTCAGGCTCGGGACCTGGCATCGCGCATCTCGGAGGGTCGTTTCTATGTGGCCTCTGTTGGCCAGTTCAAGCGAGGTAAATCAACGTTAATCAATGCATTGATCGGACGAGCAGTTCTCCCCGTTGGCTTCATACCCGTGACCGCCGTACCCACTATCGTCCAGTACGGTGATCAAACACGAGCCCGCGTGCAGGATCGAGACGGTTGTTGGAATGAGATCGCAATCCCGGACCTAGAGCGGTACGTCTCAGAAGAATTTAATCCCGAAAGCAAGAAAAAAGTGAGCGGTGTCGAAGTATTTGTACCAAGCCGACTGCTGTCCGCTGGTATGTGCATTGTGGATACTCCTGGCCGTGCGCGAGTTCTTAGTCAGGCTGGTCGAAACAAACAGCATCCGCGTACAGAGCGACGTTCTGAATCGAATCCAGGAAAGCCGAAGCCGACTGGAAGTCGAGATTCGCAAACTGCTTCATGAGGTCAGCCGCATTGCCGAGCAGGCGTTGGCACGGGCGCGGAGAGTGAAGAAGAAGGAGAGCCCGCAGTTCAAGCAGCGCTGGATCACTTGGATGGTTCGGAGCGCGAGATTTCTGTGCTTGGTGGATCGTTGGTCGCCAGGATTGTTCAAGATTGACGCTCTGGCTTATCAGAGCTGCAGTGATCTGATTCGTTTGTGAGTCCAAAGCAGAAGCATCCCGAGATCTGCATACGGCTCGGGATCAAGATCATATTTGCGAACCGCGCCGTCATAGTCCAGCCGGGCGGATGCCGCCGTAAAGAAAAGAATTGAATTGCAACAATCTTCCAGGGTTCGTCTCAAGCGGATTGCGAAGACACTTCCCGGCGCTCGACTGCCAATGGCCCGTTCGGGGGGTTACATCTGGTTACTTACAGCTATTACGGTCCATTACCCTCTTGCGATTGTGCACCAAAGTCCGGCCGCGTAGGCTTCAGGACATGGACTACCGTAATCATAAAAGCTCAACCGCACAGGGGCCGATCGCAACCTTCAAACGAGCCCTTCTGAAGTCAACCCTGTTCACCGCGTTCGCTGTCGTCGCTCTGG
The DNA here is from genome assembly GCA_963756015.1 of uncultured Acidobacteriota bacterium. GTDB lineage: Bacteria > Acidobacteriota > Terriglobia > Terriglobales > Acidobacteriaceae > Sulfotelmatobacter. The sequence goes on along the minus strand of CAVWMB010000006.1, from coordinate 1,099,699 downwards.
CTGCGGCCTCGCAGGCTGCTGAGCTTCCCAACGCGCCCAGCAGCAGCCTCGGCATGGAGCCGGCGATGGTCGAGACGACGTCCACGCTACCGGTAACCATGCCAAAAACCGAGGTAACCAAGCCCATCGACAGCAAATTCCTGGCGTTGGCTTTTATTTCGACCGGCAGCACCTTCGCCGATTCCTACACCACGCTGTTCGCCCGGCAGAACTGGCTGGCGCACAAACAGGGCGTCTGTAATATGGAAGTCGAGTCTGCCTACTTGTATGGAACTCACCCTACGGTTGGGCGCGCCTACGCTGTGGCTTCGGTGAAGAGTGCGGGATCGGCCCTGATGGCTTACTACCTGCGCAAGCATCACAGCCGCTTTTGGAGTCTGCCGATGGTCGCGAACTCAATTGTGAGTTTGCAAGGCGTGACTCAAAACATGATCGAGTGCAACTAACGAGTCACGCCCTTCGAGGTTTTACTGAACGGTGAGAGTCATTGGTAGGGAATGCTGCAAACTCCCTGCAGTGCCCGTGACGGTAACGGTGTAGGTTCCAGTCGTGGTTCCAGTCTGAGGGTTCGGCGCAATGCCGGTTCCTCCAGCGCAGGCAATCATAGAAACCAAAAACACAGTCACAAGAGCGAGTAGAGCCAGCACTCGCAGTAATTTCTTCTTACGACTCCGCGCTGCCAACACCACACCAAACACACCAATACCTTGCAGCTGAATCCAAACCGCATAAATCGGCGCAGTTCGCGACCGACCAAAGGGAGTGTCTTGTGCCACGGATGCTGTCGTGCTGATCGATAACGTAGAGGTAGCGGCATGGGTCCCCGGGGTCACCACGGAGGGCAGGAAGCTGCATGTCGCTCCTGCGGGCAAAGCGCCGCAAGCCAGGCTTACAGCACCGGGAAATGATCCGCCTATCGAAGAGATGGTCAGGGTGTAGGTGGCCGTGGAACCGGCTTTCACGGTGTCGCTGCTGGGAGAAACGGTCACGCCGAAATCCAACCCGGTGCCGGAAATGCTCACGCTCTGCGGGCTTCCAGTTGCATTATCGCTGACAGTTAACGTTCCACTGCGGTTACCGGAAGCCTTCGGGCTGAAGGTGATGTGGATCGCGCAACTGGAGCCTGACGCCAGTTGCGATCCACAGGTATTGGTTTGCGCGAAGTCTCCGGTCGCCTGAATCGTGCCGACGTTCAACGTAACGTTACCGCTGTTGGTGAGAGTGACCGTTTGCGCCGCACTCGCGCTCCCCAAAAGCTGGGCCGCAAAAGTTAGGCTGGCAGGGCTCAGGCTGGCACCAGGCCCCGAACCGGTGCCGCTGAGGCTGATTGCCTGGGGAGATCCCGCCGCATCATCCTGAATGGCGATTGATCCCGTGCGTGTCAAGGGTGCGGTGGGCGTAAAGGTGATAGAGAGAGTGCAGCTGCTGGCAGCCGCCAATATGTTTCCGCAATTATCGGACTCGGCAAAGTCTCCGCTTGCAGTGTTCGATGAAATTGTCAGCTGCGAGCTCCCCATATTGCGCAACAGCACAGTCTGCGCCGCGCTGGTCGAGCCGAGGGCCTGCAATGCGAACTGCAGTGAATCCGGGCTGACGGCCACGGATGGCGCCGCGCTTGGGCCGATCTTCATTACAAAACTGTCGTACCCGCCTCCGGGCGTACCCTGGAAAGCTCCCGGGGTGATCGGAAAGTCGGCAGAATCAGTGAAACCCGAGATATAGATATAACCATTCGAATCGACCGCAAGGCCGCTCGAAAAATCGTCGGAACTTCCGCCTAGGAAGGTGGCAAGCTGCTGCGTACTGGCCGCGGGGTCGATCTCCACCAGCAACACATCACTTCCGTTCGAATAGGGCTCAATGCCGTTGACTGTAGCGAACGAACTGCTCGTCGAAGACGCCAGCACGTAGGCGTCGTTGTTGGTGTCGAGAGCAATCTTTGATGGGCTGGCGCTGTTGTTCGGCCCGAGAAATGTCGAGTACAGCAAGGTCGAACCTCTGGAATCGAACTTGGTCACAAAAGCATAGCCGCAGGCTGATCCGTATACCCCGGGATCGCAGATGCTGGTGGAAGTAATCGGGAAAGTGCCGTCGCTGTAGGCTTCTCCGGTGATGTACGCAGAGCCTGAACTATCCACGGCCACCGCGCTGAGGTCGTTCAGAAGCCCGCTGGATTCATAAAAGTAAGTGGAATAATCCAGCGTTCCCGCGCTGCTGAACTTGGTCAGAAACCCCACGAAGGCATTCTCGGATGTGGAATCGGTCGTCAGGTACGCACTCGAAGTGGTGGGAAAATTGTAAGTGTTCGTGTTCCCCACGGCATAGGCATTCCCGCTTCCATCGACCGCGATTCCGTTGATTTCTGTGAAAGGCGAACCCCAACAGGGACTGCCGCAGTTGTAAGCTACGTTAGAGTTCCCGGCGAGATACGTAGAGTAGACCAAAGATGATCCGTCTGCACTGAACTTGGTCAGGAAACCGTAATTCCCATAGTTCCCACCCTGATTTGCAGATGCGGTGCTCTGATAAGCATTGGCCACAGGAAAATTTGTCGAAGTCGTGTTTCCCGCGACCAGCACTTCCGACAAACTATCGATCGCCACGCCGGAGGGAATATCCGAACCGTTACCTCCAAAGTATGTCGAGTAAAGAAGTGAAGAGCCGTCGGCGGAAACTTTGCTTAGAAAGCCATTGAAAGATCCGGGATATGTGCCTTGATACGGATTTACCAGAGGGAAATCGCTCGACGCCGTGCTGCCGGTGACGTAAACCTCGTTAGCGCTGTCAAGCACCAGGGCGTAGCCATAATCCTGGCTGTTGCCACCGATGTAGTCGGCATACAACAGGTTCGATCCCGTGGGGTCGAGTTTAGCGACAAAAACGTGTGGAGAGCCTGCCGGAAGCGCGCCCAGCGTGGCCAAAGGAAAGTCCGTTGAATCTGTGTAACCGGCAAGATACACGTTTCCGGCGTTATCCACGGCAATACCGGAAAGTTGGTCGTCGCCGCTTCCACCCAGGTACGTCGAGTAAACCAGCACTGGATCGATGACCAGCGCCTTGCTGGAATCATATCGGGCAAGATGAAATGAGATATGCGTCGCGTCATCGATAACATAAGCGCCTGACACCGGCACGCGCGAACCTCGAGATTCCTGGTAAATTACCGGACTCTGGAACCGCAGTTCGCCGCTGGTGGTCTGCAGAATCAGGTTGCTGTCAGCATTCAACTCGATTTTGCTCGCTCCCAGAATTTCGAATTGAATCTGCCCCGGGTCCGCTCCCGGCGCAACCGCAAAGTCATACTCCAATTGCCGGTGGTTTCCGTAGTAAACCAGGTCAATTCCCGGGTACACGTTCTTGTAGCGCACTCTGGCATAGGTTGGAACGTTGGTGCTCCACTTCGCAGGATCGTTTCCAATGAAGTAATTCACCCTGCCGGGCTGTTGCCCTTCTCCGATAACGGCTGGATTTTGCGCCGCTCCCAGCAGCTTGAATTGTATTGTGCTTCGAGGCTGCGAGGTTCCGATCGCGGTTGAGGCATGACTCGCCGGTTGCGTCACGGCCGTTGGTTTGGGGTGCAGCGAAAGCACCAGCCCACCCGCAGTGAGAAAAGCCGTATACCCCTTTCCGTGGGAGATAAACCTGGCTTGGGCGCTGGTCTGACCATGGTTCGCCTCGAATGTAAGCGGCAGTGCAGCGCTTGTAATGCTCCGCGGACCTTGCGACATTTCGCCAGTCTGCGCTAACTGGGCCGGCTCTTGCGCAGAACACAGCAGGCCTGTCAACGAAAGCATTATCCACATCAGATTTCTGGATCGCATTTTTCCCCCGAACTGAAATGGTTTGCTTAACGTTCGCTTCGATGAGGCGAGCGAATCGTCGTTTTCTGGTCACGATAAGCTGTTATCACCATCGAACTCTTAGGTTCTGGTGGCAGCCTCAAAAAAGGGGGAGGCGTTTGAAGAGCTGCAGTAGCAGTAGTGCACGATCGCTGCCGAACTCAGCTTGCACCTGAAATTTGCTCAAGCCACAGCGTGCACACGACTTACTTGTGCTTTCGCTGAAGCGCGATCTAGCCGGATGTGGTTGATATTGTTTGCTTTTCAGAATGTTGTCTTGCCGGCGGACACCGTCCAGCACCGTGGAAAGCGCTTCTGGTGCGGGCGATTTCTGAGGTGGCCGGTCTGGAAACGAAATGGATCGCGCCTGCCACGCAATCGACTCCGGAAATGATTCATCCGAAATTCTTCACGCCTTGGCGGGATGCTCCGTACTTTCGATGAAGCTAAAACGCTGGGCTAACTCACGACCACACCAGCGGCCTCCGTGATCGCCTGCTCCACTCGATTCCGGCCGTTATCCTTGGCCCGGTACAATGCGGAGTCCGCTGAACGCAGCACCAGCTCAGCATTTGTGCACGATTCCGCGACTGTCGCCCCCATGCTCACCGTCACCGTCATTGTCCCGAAAGGGGTGGTGACCGGTTGTTTCGAAATCATGTCCCTGATTTGGTTAGCTCGTCGCACTGTAGTTGCCAGGTTGCAGCCCGGCACCACCAACAAAAATTCTTCTCCGCCGTAACGGCCAACGCCATCGTACTCGCGAAGGCTGGCGGAAAGCCGCCTGGTCACTTCCTTGAGCACGCAGTCCCCGGTTTCGTGTCCAAACTGGTCGTTTACTTTCTTGAAGTGGTCCACGTCGACCAGGACAATCCCGAGCGGTGTGGCGTCGCGCCGGGCGCGGGCGAGTTCGCGTTCCATGAAAGCGACGATTTCAGCCCGATTCCAGGCTCCAGTCAGGAAGTCGTGGCTCGCCACAAAATGCAAAGCATTATTGGCGGAAACCAGCTTTTGTTGCAGCTCAACAATTCTTTTGCCCACCAGCAGTCGCGCCTTCAATTCCAACGGATCAAATGGTTTGGCCAGGAAATCGTCCGCGCCCGCATCCATTGCTTCGAGCATCTCGTGCTGGCGGCTTTTCGAGGTCAACAAGATCGTATAAGTGTAGGGCGCATCTTCCGGCCGGTCACGGAGGCGGCGGCAGATTTCGATGCCATCGATTTCGGGAAGCATCCAGTCGAGCACGGCCAGCCGGGGCGCGTCCGACTTCATCAGCAGCTTCCACGCTTCCTTACCGTCTTTGGCGCACAAAAAATCGAAGTTCCATTCCTTAAGATGGCCCTCGATCAGGTGCCGGTAAATGGCGGAGTCTTCAGCGATCAGGATCGATGCCGCGAGTTTTGGCGGAGGAGACGCTTTTTCTACTTCAACTACCTTCGTTTTCGGCATCGTCAGTCGGCATCTCGGCTTTCTCCAATTTGGCCAGCTCAATTGCCAACCAGCCCTCCAGCAGATTGCGGTCTTCCTCGGGAACAAACGAAAAATGCACCCCAGCGCGCCCACTGCTGTTGGCGTTTACAATCTTGCCGGTGGCATGAATCACAGAGGTCTTGCCTGGAAGCGAGAATTGCGTCAACACTTCCCGGTTCACCTGTAGCGGTTGGCCGCACTGCAGGGCCAAACCGCCTACACTGAGGTCGCTGATTCGGGCTTTGATTTCTCCGGCCTCGGCCACTCTCGCCACCACAGCAATGTCGACCGGCACCCGTGCTGCCCGCCGACGATTTTGCAGCATGGTCCCATAGGCAGCGCGCATACACCGCCGGGCGTGCTCCACGTCCGTCGGCTTGTGGATCATGAAGTTCGCCCCAACCAGAAGTGCGTGTGTTTCCGAAGGCCCGTTCACCATGGCCACGATGGTTGAGTTGCTGTTTGGGGACGACTTGCGCGTGGCTCGTACAATACGTGACGGGTCGAAGGCGCCATCCCAGTCTACGATCACGGCGTCCAATCTGCGGTGAGTGACGGCATCCAGAGCGGAGTCCAGTTCGCAGCAAACCTCGGTTTCTATTGCGAAGCTATCCAGAATCTGATTCATCACATTCACAACCTTCGTGTCGCTGGTAAGTAGAAGGCCATCGAGTTGTACATGCTCTCTCATAGAAACCCAGTCAGGCATTAGCACGTCCAGGACCAACCCGCCCGCGGTTGGTTAAACTCTTGGCAGCTTTACATTTGTCGAAATGCACAGCTCACTTCGGCTCCATCGATGTGGTACGAGTTCTGGATTTGTGTCTCATGCAAAGACACTCGCGAGTCCTACGAGTGCGCGCTGCCTGAAATGAGTTGGGGCCGAAAATCCGCCCCCACCGAGCTGGGGCGTTGTTCGGATTTCGTAACAAAACCGATGGATGCACGGTTTCGCCCTGTTTCCACCTTATACTTGGTGGTTTTATGGGTCGAATCCGGTAGAAAGGCGCAATCGGTTTATGCCATCCTCGGTCAGACGATCAAACGTCATAGGCTACGACTCTCGGTTCCTTGATCCCATATCCGCTCTGGATCTCGACTTTGGGGAATTTTACTTCCTGCGCTCCCCCGCTCGGGGATTACCAAAAACTGCGCCGCAACCCATGGACATTTGACGCATCGTAGCTAGGTGCGCCGCGAACATGCATATCTAAGTTACTGGGCAGTGACTGTAGATTTGATGGAGGAGACCTGCAACTGAGGCCCGGAAATGAGTAAGCTCAATACGTTCAAGCTATTAGCGATTGATGAAGACGAGAAGGATCTGGCATCGATAACCGAAGCGCTCGCCCAGGAGGGATTGGAGATACTGACTGCGCGCGGGCTCGAAGCCGGCTTCGAGCTTTTCTTGCAGGCCCGGCCCCGCACCGTCGTGCTCGATCTGGCTCCGCGGGAGGCTGATGCCATGGCTCTTCTCGAGCGCATGGTCGGAACCGATCCCGCGGTCAATGTGATCCTGATTGCGGAACACTACTCGGCGGATTCGGCGGTTGAGGCGATTCAAAAAGGCGCCTGTGACTACCTGACAAGGCCACTTGATTTTCGAAGACTTCGTCATCGCATCGCGAGCTTCCTCGCAGAGGCTCAGATCCGCCTGACAACTTTGAATCTGGATCAGGAATTAATCCGGGCGTGCAAGTTCGAAGGTATGCTCAGCCGCAGTCCGCTGATGCTTGAGGTATTTGCCAAGATGCGGCGGGTGGCTCCGCATTTTCGGGCAGCCTTGATCACGGGTGCAACCGGGACTGGCAAGGAGTTGGTCGCCAGAGCCTTGCATAATCTCAGCCCCGCTCTGCCCAACCGGTTCGTCGTCTGTAATTGTTCTGCGCTGGTCGAAAGCCTGGTGGAGAGCGAATTGTTTGGTTATGTGAAGGGCGCTTTCACCGGCGCGGCCGAGGACAAAGCCGGCCTGTTTGAAAGTGCGGACGGCGGAGTTATCTTCCTCGACGAGATCGGCGAGATGTCTCCAGGTACTCAGGCCAAGCTGCTGCGGGTTTTGCAGGACCATCGGGTTCGAAGAGTGGGTTCGTCCGCCGCACGCCCAGTGGACTTGCGGGTAGTCGCTGCCACGAATCGCGATCTGCGAGCCATGGTAGGTGAAGGCAAGTTCCGAGAGGACCTTTATTATCGCCTGGCCGTGGTGGAAATCGCCCTGCCTGCACTTACCAATCGACGCGAAGACTTGCCGCTGCTCGAAAGATACTTTGTAGAAAAATACGCTGCGGAGTACGAGAAGCCGATTGCCGGCCTCACCCGCCGGGCCCAAGGCAGAATGGCAACCTATCCCTGGCCGGGAAATATTCGAGAGCTCGAGAGCGTAATCGGAAACGCCTGCATGATGGCGGATGGAAAATTTCTTGACCTCAATGACCTGCCGGATCGAATCCGTGAGCAGTCCAGCAGTCTATCGCCCGGAGATGAAGCCCTGTTTTCCCTGCAGGAAATGCAGCGGCGCCATGTGATGCGAGTGCTCGATCGGGTTGGAGGCAACAAAGCGCGAGCGGCGCAGATTCTGGGTGTGGGTCGCGCAACCATTTACCAGTTGCTCTCCCGGATGAAGCTGGAGAAACAGGGCGAGAGCGCCTAGATATCCCAACCGTTTTCTAGACCCCGAAAGGTCAAACCAAATCCAGATTCTGGAGCCTAATCCGGATTCTGGACACACAGGTCTCCCGCTCGCCCCTTCAAGTTCCTTGCTTGCCACAACTTCCTGCGATGGCAACGAAAGTGCATTAAACCATCAACGGCAGCCTTGCGAAGTCCGGAGGTCTGGGGAAAGCAGAGCAGTTCTTGGACTCACGAATCGGGGATCAGACGTGGCGTGTCCGGAGGTTCTGCCTCACCAGTTCCGTACTTCCGGGCTGTCATTATGGCCGGTTGCGGTGAGGTGACACGCGTGCGTCGGCCAAATGTTTTTCCGGCCGGGGGATTGTTCTCGGCATGAGGGGGCGAGGCATGACGTCTGATATGGCTTTTGAGTGTTTGCTGGTTTCCCGCGACGTCGGCGTGGTTTCAGTCATGAACCGGTTGCTCGACAATCTTTCCATCGCGACCGACATTTGTTTGAATTGCTCGAAAGCGTTAGACCAGCTTTCAGCAGGGAGCACGGATCTGGTCATTGTTGATTGGCAAGACGACTCTGCCGATTTTATAAACCAACTCCGGCAGCTTCGTGGATGGCAGAAACCAACCGTGGTTGCAGTCTCTCCGCTGGAAGGATTGATTCGTGGCGCCGATCTGGTAATTCGCAAACCCGTGACCACCGAGTCCGGAACAAAGTCCTTGAAGGCCGCCTATTCCCGCATGCTCTATGACCATCGCCGCCACACCAGGCATGCTGTCATGAGCACGGTAAGCGCCACCGACGACAAAAATCGCTCGATGGAGCTAACCGTAGTTGACATTGGCGATGGAGGAGTTGGCCTCAGCGCCAGACAGGAATTCACCATTGGAGATATTTTATCGTTCCGGCTACTGCTCCCCGGAACTGATCGGCCTGTTTTAATTCAGGCGCGGGTCCAGTGGACGCGCCAATACGGCAGGCTGGGCTGCGAGTTTATTCGCATTCCGCCCGTCGATCTGAATGTATTGCACGACTGGCTCAACAGCAAGAATCTGGTCAAGAAGCCCGCGGTAGAAATATGAGCCGGCATGGCTGGCGCCAGGTCGAGGATCGCGAGTGGTGGCTGTGGGGATTTGCCGTTGCCGTCACCCTGGTGTTGACCTTCGGAATTTTTTCGTTAACCTTTCCCGGGCTTCACCTCGGCAACGATCGAGCTTACTCGCTGAGCCTCAGAGAGTGGGTTCGCGGGCTGGCCGCGCTCGTCCTGTTGTTCGACATTTACACGATTTATCAACATCTGCAACTGCAGCGCATTCGTCGCCGACTGGCCGAGCGCGACCGTTTGTTTCAGCTCATTAGCGAAAACGCCGCCGATATGATTGCTGTTGTCGATAGCGACGGAAATCGCCTTTATAACAGCCCCGCCTATCAAAAAATTCTCGGCTATAGCCAGGAGGAGTTGGCCGGGTCGTCCATGGAACAGATTCATCCCGATGATCGCGCTCGCGTGCTGGGCGCGGCCGAAAAAGCCCGCATCACCGGCCGGGGAGAGCGCCTTGAATACCGCATTCGACACAGGGATGGGACTTGGCGCGTGCTGGAGTCTACCGCCAATGCTATTCGCGGAGACATGGGTCAAACCCAGGGGCTGGTAGTCGTGAACCGTGACATAACTGAACGGAAGCGAGCCGAAGAGGCGCTGGCCCATAACGCTGTCCACGACGGGTTGACCAATCTTGCCAATCGCACACTTCTTCTCGATCGTCTCGGACGGGCTCTGGCCACTGCACGACGCCATGCCGATTTCAAATTCGCAGTTCTGTTCATCGACATCGATGGATTCAAGGTTTTCAACGACAGCCTGGGACATGTTGCCGGCGACGCTTTGCTCATCCAGATCGCCGAACGCCTGGCGGCTTGCCTTCGCCGCGCCGACACTATTTCGCGTCCGCGGCAGGACGAGGACCCAGAGGCTAATTTCGGCGACCACACTCTGGCGCGGCCTGGTGGCGACGAATTTGCCGTGCTGGCGGAAGAACTGCGCAATCCCAGCGACGCCATCCGCGTTGCCGAGCGCGTTCAGGAAAAACTAGCCCTCCCCTTCGAGATCGATGGGCACGAAATTGTGATCACGGCCAGCATCGGCATTGTATTCAACAGCGACACCAGCGCTCAGGCGCAAGACGTGCTCCGCGATGCCGAAATCGCAATGTATCGCGCCAAGCACACCGGCAAAGCGCACTGCGAAGTCTTCGACAATGCCATGCACGCCGGCGCTCTCAAGCGTTTGCAGCTCGAAACCGATCTGCGCCGCGCCCTCGATCAGGGTGAGTTTCTGGTTTACTACCAACCTATCGTGTCGGTGAAGGATGGACGAATTGTCGGTTTCGAAGCGCTCACGCGCTGGCGCACTGCGCGCGGCTTTGTCATGCCCAACGATTTCATACCGGTCGCCGACGAGACCGGCATCATACTCTCGATCAATCGCGAACTGCTGGCCGAGTCCTGTAAGCAGTTGCTTTCGTGGCAGCGCCTGTTTCCCTCCGACCCGCCGCTCTCGTTGAGCGTCAACATCAGCCCCAAACAGTTTGCCCAGGCCGATCTGGCCGCTCAGATCGGCCACATTTTCGAGCAGATCGGCATGCATCCCGCCTGCGTGGATCTCGAAATCACGGAAACCATTGCCATGGCCGACGCAGAAAAGTCCGCAGGCATGCTCTCGGGATTAAAGGCGCTCGGCGTGGGTTTGGATATCGACGACTTTGGCACCGGTTACTCTTCGCTCAGCCGCTTGCAAAGCTTTCGGGTCGATACGCTCAAGATTGACCGCGTTTTTATCTCCCGAATGGATCACGATCATGAGACTCTCGCAATCGTGCGCGTGATCATCATGCTGGCCCACAGCCTGGGACTGAAAGTGGTTGCCGAAGGCGTGGAAACGCAGGAGCAACTTAATTTGCTCAGAGCTCTCGGCTGCGAGCGTGCCCAAGGCTACCTGTTCTCCAAACCTGTCGATGACGAGACAATTCTGCATCTGCTGGCCACCAACCGCTCGCAAATTCCGTCACTTGCTGCGAAGGGCGCTTCAGCGTGAACTGCATAGCAATCGCTGCAACGTGATCTGAATCGATGAGATTGCCAAAGCCGGGTCGCCATATTCTCCCTCCGTGCCTTGCCTGGGATCACGTGCCGGCAACGTTTCAGTCGATCTGGACACGCCAGAAATCCGTTCCGGCAATTCGCAGGATGCGCGGCTTGCCTTCGAACATGCAGAGGAACTCTGCCGTATCTGGCGTCCATTCCTCGTCCCCCAGGCGAAAGAGCGATCCGCCGATGCAATGCAGCACAGTGCCGTCGAGCATGAGCTGGCCTTTCAGCACGCAAACCTGCGCGTCACCGCCCCACGGGCTTTCACTGCGGTATCGACCCGCGAGGGCTCCGTATTCTTTTGGCGCCGCGAAGCTGCGCGGCCCCGAATATTTGGTCTTCGCATACCACTCCGAGCCGTAGCTGACCTCAACCACCGGCCCGGACTGTTCATGAGAGTTGCGGTCGCCTCCTGCAGAAGTGCTCGCCGGCTGCGTTCCTGATTTTGGGCCCTCCACCTGCGCGCGGCCGAAGATGAAGGTGTGATTGGAAAAAGCGCCTTCGATTGTAGAGATGAAGCTGTCGCCGTGGGCGTGCTGCAAAGGAATTCGATTTCCTTCATCTGCCAGAAAAAGCTGCTTGCCCTCGACGGCGAATTCCAACTTCCGTTCATTGCCGTCCGCGAACGTCCCGGCATAGTCCGCTGCGTTGTCCACCTCGATCGGAGTAGCGATCGCCGGTGCCGCGGGTAGTGCTTTCGCCTCGCGTTCGGCGCGAAGCAGGCGCACCGCGTATTCCGTCACTGCCGTAGGCCGATAGCCCTGCATGGCGTTGATCGAAGCAAACGCCGCCACGCCGCCATCGAGGTCAATGTGAATCGAAGATGCGAAAGCAACCATGCCTCCGGTGTGCCGCAGAATTTTGTGGCCATCGAGCGTGTCGACCGCGATGCCGTAGCCGTAGCTTGCCGTCTCGCTGAACTCCGGCGCCTTGATGTAGGGTGTCGACATCAGGACGAAACTTTGTTCGCTCACGATGCGCCTGTGTGGCCCCTGCCCGCGGTTCAGCAGCATGCGCGCATAGCGCGCCATATCGCCGGGCGTGGAGGCGATACAGCCGGCAGTATCGTCCATCACCAGGTTCGGGGCGGGCGACAGCCTTCCCTGGCGTGGATACACCTGGTCATCCCAGAATGGCTCGTACCCGACCGCCGCGCGGCCACGCGATGCGGTGCTGATCACGCCGACCGTCTCCATCATCTCGAGGGGCGTGAAAATGCGTGCCTGAACGCACTCCCGCCATGGGCTTCCATCGAGTTTCTCGGCCAGCAGCCCCAGAATAGCGAAGCCCGTATTGCAGTAATGAAAGTGTTCGCCCGGTTTGAAGCCTTGCACAAGTCGCGCACCCGGGTCGCCGAGAAAGAGGCCCAAGTTGTTGGGCAATCCTGAGGTGTGCGTCAGCAGATGGTGAATCGTGATGGGGCCAAGGTGCGCATCGATTGGCAGCTCGGGCAGATGATCAAGCACTGGCGTCTGCAGATCGAGCTTGCCTTCGTCACGCATCTGCAACAACACCAAGGCCACAAAAGACTTGGTAATGGAGCCGATCTGGAAGAGATGATGCTCGTTTACGGCAATTCGCTTATCCACATCGGCGAAACCGTAACCGGCTGTTCGCAGGGTCTTGCTGGAATCGGTCAAACCGAGGGCCATCCCCGGCGCATTCATGGCCCTCATGTAGTCGACGATGTAGGCGTCGAGTTCTTTTTCAACCGGAGTTGCTGCGGCGGTCTGCGGCATGGCCGCGCGCATGGCGGCCGTCCAGAACAGCGGCATAGCCAGAGTGGCGCCCGCGCTGCGCCTGAGGAAGAGCCGGCGATTCATAGGTTCGATGGACACGGTGGGTGGAACCGGAAGTCCCATTGACTGCCCGGCTCGACGCGATGCTACACATTGGATCCATTTTCGTCAAAGATTCTGTCGCGATAAGATTTTTGCGTCGTGGCAAGCATCCCGCTTCCGAAAAAATCTCGTTCACCGGCGGAAACGCAGGGCAAAGTTCTCCTGAAGAACTCGGTGTGGGTTAGGTTTGGAAAAACGCCCGACTTGTGGGAAGCTCGTGGGAGCAAGAAGGGGCAAAGTTTATGATCTTTGGTGGGCATGTAATCCTATACAGCAAGGATGCGGCGGCTGATCGCAACTTCTTCCGCGACGTACTCGGATTAGCATCCGTCGACGCTGGCCAAGGATGGCTGATTTTTGCCCTTCCTCCGACAGAAGCGGCAGTGCATCCTGCGGAAGAGAATGACCGTCCCGAACTCTACTTCATGTGTCACGATCTGAAGGGCGAGATTTTCGCCCTCAGGGAAAAGGGCGTCCAATGTTCGGACGTGCACGAAGCCAGGTGGGGGGCGATCGTCAAGATCCGGCTCCCCGGCGGAGGGGAAGTCGGCCTTTACCAGCCGAAGCATCCAACGGCGCTGACCCTCGCATCAAATTGATGTGTTCTCGACAGGCGCACTCAATCACTCCTTTATAAATTCTTGAGGATGCAGCCGAGAACACGCAGGTATCCTGAATCCCGGATTGATGGCATACGCGCGCGGTCCTGTCACGATACGAAACCCAGGAGCTTTGGAAGACGCGGCTTGCGACGGGACCTTGCAATGACAGAAAAGCGAATGCCAGCGGCAAGACGCGCGCGTTTGCCACTACAAAATAAAAAAGCTCATCGGATTGCTTGCTGTCCGGTGAGCCTTCTTTTCTTTCGATCTCCTCAACTTTCAGGGGAGAGCACAGTTAGAGTACTGCTCTAACAAATATCCGTCTGTCCCATGGCGCACACAGGCCCCCGGCGACGACGTCGCAGGCAACGCAATCTTCCAGTCCAACGTTTCAAAGCAGATAGGCATCCCTATTAGGTGGCTTGCGGAGTCTTCGCCGAGGTCATGTTTAACGGCCAACGCCTTGCTAAGCACGATCTCGCATGCTGGCGTCCAGTGAACCCACCGACACGATCGGTGATCTGTAACTCAGGAAGGGCTGCGCCGGACGAGCAACCTACCCTCGCCCTCTATTGTGCTACGCTAGCCGCTCAACGCCCGTTTCTAAGGGATCATATGAGAAGCCTCTGCAAGGATTGGCAGGCCAAAGCAAAAGTTACATTTTGAGATCGCGTTCTGGGTGGGCTTTCGAGGCAAAGTCCAATCGAAAATGTGGCAACAAGAGCTTCGCGCCCGCATCCGGCGCATCTTCTATGGGTTTTGACAAGATAAGAACATCCGTCCGACCTAAGCTGGTCACCTTGTTCGATGACGCGGGCGACAACCTGCGTGGCCGAATCGCTGCGATCTACGGTATTTTATGCATCTTTAATGTGGGCGCCTGGATTTGGGCAGGTATTGCTTTTCATCGTTATCCCGTACTCCTGGGTACTGCGCTACTTGCCTACAGTTTTGGTCTGCGTCACGCCGTCGATGCGGATCACATTGCGGCGATCGACAATGTGACCCGTAAATTAATGCAGGATGGGAAACGACCAGTTGCGGTTGGCCTAATGTTTTCGTTGGGCCATTCCACCGTCGTTGTTATCGGTTCGGCGACGATAGCCGGTGCGGCCTTCGCACTCCAACATCGGCTCGATTCCATAAGAACCATGGCGTCAGTGGTGGGCACCTTGGTCTCGGCTTTTTTCCTTTTTGCAATCGCCTTGGTCAACCTGATCGTCCTGCGATCGATTTACCAGACATTTGTAAGAGTCCGCCGCGGCGAGCCCTATGTGGATGAGGATTTCAATCTACTCCTCAGCGACCGGGGTTTTCTTTCTCGATTGTTCCGCCCAATGTTCCACATGATCACCCGCAGTTGGCACATGTACCCCTTAGGGCTGCTGTTCGGGCTGGGATTCGATACCGCCACCGAGATCGGAGTGTTAGGAATATCCGCTGCGGAAGCTGCCAAGGGCTTGTCTTTTTGGTCAATCCTCGTTTTCCCCACGCTCTTCGCTGCCGGCATGTCGCTGATTGACACCACCGACAACATCCTTATGTTGGGCGCTTACGGATGGGCATTCGTGAAACCCATTCGCAAACTCTATTACAACATCACGATTACCTCGGTTTCTGTACTGGTCGCGCTTGTCGTCGGAGGGATCGAGGCTCTCGGACTACTCGCCGGACATTTTCAGCTCAAAGGATGGTTTTGGGATGGCGTCGCAAAGCTCAATGACAACTTCGGCACACTCGGCTATTTCATTGTGGGCCTTTTCGCATTGAGTTGGATGGTGTCGATTGCGTTCTACAAATGGCGGCGATTCGACGAGGTGGAACTTGATCCCTAGCGCACGGCATCTCTGGAATCCAAGATAAGAAATCTTCGCACCCTTTGTAAACTTTGACCGCTGTCGATCTACGATCCGTGATTGCGGTAAGTCGAGCTCTACAGCAGGTTCACGATTTCTCGTTCAAAAGTGGATTTCTCGGTCAAGCCCGTATGCTTGGCATAAATTCGGCCATCGCGACCTATCAGCAAGGCGATGGGTAGTCCGAACACACCGCCATAAAGCTCGCCAATCTTGGCATTGCCCATGACCACCGGGTAGTTCATTTTGAAATGCTGGGAGAAACTCCGCACCGGATCCGGCGTGTCGTCCATGGAAATCCCGATGATCTGCAGGCCCTGATCGTGATATTGGTCTTCCAACTCCACGAAATGCGGAATCTCTGCGCGGCATGCATCACACCAAGTGGCCCAGAAGTCCAGGAGCACTACTTGTCCACGGTAAGACGACAGACTGAGCGGCTCGCCCGATAATTGTTGCAATGAGAAATCGGGCGCCAGCGCAGATGCCGCAGCCGTCGCGTCGCGGAGATGGGACTTTAAGGGACGGACTTTCAGAAAATAGATCCCAGACAGGACTGCGACGGCCACAATGCCGATCGATAAGCTTTGTTTCACAGGAAAGATAATCTAATCGCCCTTTGCCACGGGATAGCCTCTCTCGACCCAATCGGTGCCAAAGTTATCGGCGATGTACAGAACCTTTACGTTGGTAAAGCCCAAGGCGTGCAACGCATCGTCGGCTGGTTCGATGTTCGGACAATGGCTCCACGGACAACAGCCGCAATAAAGCAGGATGAATTTGTTCCGTGGCAAAGATTCAACCCGCTTGCGCAATTGCCGTAGACCGCTGCCACTGGCGGCAGGGCCGACGTACTCCGACCCGGGAATATGCGCCTGCGAATACAGTACGTGCGAACATACTTGAATCATTAATGGTTTCGTGCCCGAAGACTGAAGAATTTTGACCAGTTCACCTGGGTTGATTAGCCGCGCAGTAGGAATTGAGTTTGCTTGAAACGCAAAACAAGCGGACGCCGTTACCAGAAAAACGGCCACTCCCACCAGAAAAAGACTTTCGTTTTGAAGTCGAGGTTTCATGCTTGAGTCTCTCTATCAGTGATGAGGTTGTTCGAACTCAGCGTGGGTTCGAGGCTGTTGCCCGAACCTCAACTCCTCACTAGACCCTGAAACTATAAGGAACAGGATGTCGGCCTGTACGAATGTTCAGTGTCATTGCTGCTTCTCCGGCCCGGAATTCAGAGGAGTCGCGACCGCGGCGAGGTTGCTCTCCACGAGAGAGCGATTCAAGGCGGAAAGATCTTCTTTCATAACTTTCTGGTAGTCCGTATTGACCGCTGCAATTTGTGTTTCAAAGTTCTGCAATAATTCCATCTGCGTGTCGGTCGGAGCAAAATCTGCTCCCCCGGCAACATCTGCGCCTCCGGTCCCGACCTCGGCGTTAAGCCAGATTAAGTTGAGATAGACCTTGTACGACTCGACGAAGTACTTGTCATCGCTGTTGCGCAGAGCCGTCGACACCAGCCTTCCTTCGACGGCGGAGAGTTTCTTGTCCAGCTCTTCAGCGGCGTGCAAAAGCTCGGCTTTACGTTTGGTCTGAGCTGCGTCCAACACCGGTGGAGGGGCCGGGGAGGCCTCGCCCTCGTCGTCGTCATCGTCATCGCTGACGACGTTATCTTTTTCTTTCTTCTTAGGAGGTCGAAGCATGGTTTCGATTACCTCGATTTGTTTGCGAAGCCACTCGATTTGGTTGACCGTATCGGAGACGCGGTCAATATCGGCGTTGATGCGACGCAGTGTCTTTACCGACAGTTCAATATCCGCATCGGAGCCAGGGGCGCGCGGATCGCGCAGAATGGTGAGCGACTGTGTGTAGGACTGATCCCCGATCTTCAATCGCACTGTGTATTGCCCAGGGATAACGATGGGCCCAACCCCGGCCGTCTCGGTGCCCCAGTGCGTAATGGGCCGCGAATCGGAATCGCGGAAACGGGGTTCGTCCCAGATATGCGAATTGTCGGGGGCAGTCGTTCGCAATGCGATCAGCCGGGGAGATTCATAGCGCAGGTCCCATGGCACACGATTGATGCCCGCCCGTCCCTTCGCTTCCAGGGTTCGAATCAGCTTCCCATCGGAGTCGAGAATCTCAAGGTGTATCGGATCTTTGGCGGCCGTCTTGAGAGAAAAATTAAGCATGGCCTGGCCGCCGCGCGTAAAACGGTAAGTCTGGCGCGGCTCAAACAAAATCACCGCAGCATCTGAGTGATTCTTGGCCATCTGCTCCAGCGGCGTGATGTCGTCCAAAATGTAGAGTCCGCGGCCGTAAGTGGAAATCACCAGATCGTGAAAGTCCTTCTGCACGACGGCCCAGCTCACGGTTGTGTGCGGTAATCCCGTGTCCAGGGCGGTCCAGTGGCCTCCGTCATCGATGGAGTAAAAGAGATCATTTCCCGTGCCGGCGAACAGCAAGCCTTCGCAGTTGGGGTCTTCGGCAATCGTACGGACATAAGACAAAGAATCTTTCGGGAGGTTGCCGCTGATTTGCTTCCAGGTCTTGCCGAAATCGGTAGTTTTGTAGATGAAAGGATCGCGATTATCCATCAGATGGAAATCGACGCTGATGTATGCAGCCGCGGGATTGAAAGTCGAAGGCGCAATGCTGGTGATCGTGCCCCACGCAGGCAGCCCCGAAATATTCTTCGTGACGTTGGTCCAGTTTGCTCCGTCCTTGGTGTACCAGACTTGACCGTCATTCGTGCCTGCCCAGATGAGTCCCTTTTGAATTTTCGAGGGCGCAATGGCGAAGACCACTTCGCCATAAAATTGTCCAAGGTTATCGCCAACGATGCCGCCGGAAGGCACGATGCGAGCCGGATCGTTGGTGGAAAGATCCGGACTGATCACCGACCAACTCTGACCGGCGTTCGTAGTTTTGAAAATGACCTGGCAGCCGTAGTAAACGCTGTTGTGGTCGAAGGGATCGACCGCGAGCGGCGCGGTCCAATGGCAGCGATACTTGATCGCGTTGGGTGGAGAATCCAGGGTGTGCATCCACGGACTGACCGAGCGCGCATGCTTGGTACGCGCATCCCAGCGCGTAACCTTGTTTCCATAACAAGTAGCCCACACCACGTTTGGATCGGCCAAATCCGGAACCGTGAAGCCGGATTCGCAACCGCCCATTCCATGATCCCAACCGGTTTCACGTGAATCAAGCGGCAGACTGGGGCCCCGCATGTTTCCATCGTCCTGCATGTTGCTGTAGAAGTAGTAGGGAATCTGGTTGTCGACATCGACGTGGTACATCTGTCCGATGGGCAAAGTAACTCGATGAAAGCCGCGGCCGTGTACGGTGGTGATGCTCATGCCGCCGTCGTCGGTGATGACAAAACGATCGGCGTTGGCCGGGTCGAACCAGATGTCGTGCGTATCTCCGCCCCAGGGAACTTCTTTGAAATTCTCTCCTCCATCCAACGACTGATGAAAGGAACTGCTGGCCACGAGAACTTCGTTGTCGCTTTCCGGCGAGACCGCCAGCCGAATGTAGTAACCCGCACGTCCGATCAAGGCTCGCTGATAATTGATCGCCTTCCAGTGCTCACCCGCATCGTCGGATCTCCAGAGTGACCCTTGGTCTTTCGTCTGAATCAGAGCGAAGACTCGATTCGAATTGCTAGGCGCAACCGCGACATCGATCTTGCCCAGCGGCGCGTGAGGCAGGCCGTGCTCTTCAATGCGAACCCACTTCGTCCCGCCGTCGTGAGAAACGTAAATTCCGCTGCCCGGGCCGCCGCCGAATTCGCCCCAGGTGTGCATCTCCACCTGCCACATACCGGCAAATAGAGTGTGGGGATTGTGAGGGTCAATCGACAGGCCGGAGCAGCCCACATTTTCATTCGCAAAGAGCACGCGATCCCAATGCCGGCCTCCGTCAGTCGTACGGAAGACGCCGCGGTCTGCTTGAGGTCCCGTGGTGCGGCCCAGAACGCAAGCGAAAACGATATCGGGATTCGAAGGATGCACAACAATGCGACCGATGCGGCCGCTCTCCGGAAGACCCATGTTGGTCCAGGTCCTGCCGGCATCCGTAGATTTGTAAATTCCATTGCCCATCACGTCGCTGTCGCGGATTACCCAGGCTTCCCCGGTTCCCGCCCAGACGGTGCTTGAATCAGAAGGAGCTACGGCTAAAGAGCCAATTGCGGCCGCCGGTTGCTTGTCAAAAACCGGCGCCCAGTGATTCCCGCCGTCGATCGATTTCCAGACGCCTCCTGATGCAGCTCCCGCGTAGTAGGTGCTCGCGTCTCCCGCTATGCCGGCGACCGCGGAGATTCGATTCCCCACCTTTGGGCCGACAAAGCGAAACCGAAACTGGCTCTCTTCTTCCGGGTCTGGTTGCTGCGCCCAGGCAGAAAATATGCCGCCCACGATTGCCATCGCAACCAAACACCACATCACTTTTTTGATGACCATTCCTGGAGACCCTCCGCTCAGACCAAGCGTGCAATATTACATGCCTGAGCGCAGCCGGCCAAGTCAAAATGCAGCAGAATTCCGGAAATGCTTTCCTCTCGACAGTGAGAAACACACCGAGTTGCGATTTATTGCCGAAAGCGCAGCTCCTGAAACCATTTCATACCGAGGGCATCCAAAACTGTGGCGCTTTCGAACAATAGTTGAGAAGGCTTATCGGAGGTTTTATGGCAACGAAAAGAGTGGTTCCCATTGCAGGAGCGCAAATGAAGGCTGCACAGATTTCAAAACCCGGAGCGGGTTTCCAGATCGTCGAGCACGAAATTCCTGAGCCGGGTGCAGGAGAGGTGCGGATCAAAGTGCAGGCCTGCGGTATTTGCCACAGTGATGTGCTCACGGTGGAGGGTGGTTGGCCTGGAATTCAGTACCCTCGCGTCCCGGGACACGAAGTCGCCGGCGTTATCGATGAAGTGGGGGCCGGCGTTTCCGGGTGGAAGAAGGGACAGCGTGTCGGCGTCGGCTGGCACGGCGGACATGACAATACCTGTCTCCCGTGCCGTCGCGGAGATTTTCGCAATTGCCAGAATCTGAAAATTCCGGGCATCAGCTATGACGGCGGGTACCAGCAATACATGGTATCTCCGGTCGAAGCACTGGTAGCGATACCGGAAAGCTTAAGTGACGTCGAAGCGGCCCCGCTGCTCTGCGCCGGAATTACCACCTACAACGCACTGCGGCACAGCGGCGCGTTACCGGGCGATCTGGTCGCGGTGCAAGGTATTGGGGGTCTGGGTCATCTAGGAATTCAATTCGCCAATAAGTTTGGTTACAAGGTCGCGGCGATCGGGCGCGGGCCGGAAAACGCCACGTTGGCAAAGAAGCTGGGAGCGACCGTATACATCGACAGCAAAGCGACGAACGCTGCCGAGGCCTTGCAAAAACTGGGCGGCGCTCAGGTGATTCTAGCTACAGCGCCAAGCTCCAAAGCAATGTCGGAGCTGATCGATGGTTTGGGGCCGAATGGAAAGCTCGTCGTCATTGGTGCCACTTTTGACCCGATTGAAGTTACTCCAATCCAGCTCATCTCCGGAAGTCGAACCATTCAAGGGTGGGCCGCGGGAACACCAGCCGACTCCGAGGACACGCTACGCTTCGCCGAGTTAAGCGGCGTGCGGCCCATGATTGAAACCTTTCCGCTGGAAAAAGCGGCGGAGGGTTACGCACGAATGATGAGCGGCAATGCACAATTTCGCGTTGTTCTCACCATGTGAAGCATGTAAGCGGAGAGTTTTGACCGTTTCTTTGGAATAAGTGAATTCAGTTCCGCGCCGGGCCAGCAAGTCCGCGGTGGAACTGTGAAGAAAGTGGACGCGTCAAAGCATGATTTGATCAAGAGCTGAGGCTCTCGATACCGGCCCGAGTGCGCGCAATACACTGAAGTTAAGATGAAACCAGAATAAAGGAGCATGGACATGGAAACCGTTCTTGAATCCATCACTGATCTCCCCCTCACTCAGCGTCCGGCATGGAAAGAGCTTGAGATTCACTCCAGGAAGCTGCGCAAAAAGCATCTTCGAAAGCTATTCGCAACGGACCCCGAGCGTGGCCAACGCATGACCGCCGAGGGAGCGGGCATTTACCTCGATTATTCGAAGAACCGCGTTACGGATCAGACCATTCAGCTCCTTCTTCAACTGGCGGAGGAAACCGGGGTGCGCGCTCGGATCGATGCCATGTTTCGCGGAGAGAAGATTAACCGCACGGAAAACCGCGCGGTGCTTCATGTGGCGCTGCGCGCGCCGAAGGGCACATCCATTGTTGTTGACGGTCATGACGTTGTGCCTGACGTGCACGATGTGCTTCAGAAGATGGCGGACTTCTGCAACCGCGTCCGGAGCGGAGCGTGGATGGGCCACACCGGCAAGCGCATTCGCAATGTTATCAACATAGGGATTGGTGGCTCGGACCTCGGTCCGGTCATGGCTTACGAAGCGCTAAAGCATTACAGCGATCGAGCGATGACATTTCGCTTCGTTTCCAACGTCGATGGTACTGACTTCGCGGAGACCGTGCGCGACCTCGATCCTGCTGAAACTCTCTTCATTATCTCTTCGAAAACCTTCACCACCCTCGAGACAATGACGAACGCTCACACGGCTCGCGACTGGGCGCTCAGAGGCCTGGGCGGAGACCAGAAAGCCGTCGCCAGTCATTTCGTCGCGGTCTCGACCAACGCGGCGGAAGTTTCAAAGTTTGGCATCGACACGCGCAACATGTTCGGATTCTGGGATTGGGTCGGGGGACGCTACTCCATGGACTCGGCGATTGGTCTCTCGACCATGCTTGCCACCGGTCCGGATAACTTCCAGGCAATGTTGGAAGGCTTTCACGAGATGGACGAGCACTTCCGCACCACACCATTCGAGCGCAACTTGCCGGCGCTGATGGGTCTGCTGGCCATATGGAACAATAACTTCCTTGGCGCTGAGACGGTTGCGGTATTGCCTTACAACCAATACTTGAAGCGATTCCCGGCTTATCTCCAACAGCTGACGATGGAGAGCAATGGCAAACATGTGACCTTAGGCGGCGCCGAAGTCGGGTATCAGACCGGGCCGATCTACTGGGGTGAGCCCGGGACCAACGGCCAGCACTCCTTCTATCAACTTATTCACCAGGGAACCAGGCTGATCTTCTGTGACTTCATTGCTTTCGCCCGGTCGTTGAATCCGTTGGGTCGGCATCACGACATTCTTGTAGCCAATGTCTTCGCGCAGGCTGAGGCTTTGGCGTTCGGGAAAACCCGCAGGCAGGTTGAGGCCGAAGGAACGCCAGATTGGCTGGTTCCACACCGCGTGTTTGAGGGCAACCGTCCCTCGAACATAATTTTCGCAGAGCAACTTACGCCGGCCACGTTAGGCAGGCTCGTCGCGCTTTACGAGCACTCGGTCTTCACCCAGGGTGCCGTCTGGGATATTGATTCGTTCGATCAATGGGGAGTTGAACTGGGTAAGGTGCTCGCACAGCGCATTATCCCAGAACTGGAGAATAGAGAAGAACCCAGGCTCAAGCACGATAGCTCGACCAATGCGTTAATCCGGCGCTATCGGAAACACAGGGAAGCGGCATGAGCGCCGAGGCGGCTCGAAACTGGTTGACCGCTACTCCGTGCCTCAAGGCTGGTTGAGATCGGGCGTTGAGGGTATGGCTGGGACGAAGTCTCTCTGCGAACATTGAAAGTAGTAAAGACAGGCGAGTCGTGCATGGCAGCCATCAAGAAAAAAGGAATGCTTTGGTATTTTTTTCGGGCGCCCGTCTACGTTTACCGCTGGCATCTGGGCTGGGTCTTCGGGCACCGTCTCTTGCTGCTGACTCATACGGGCCGGCGCACCGGCCTGCGGCGGCAGACCGCGCTGGAAGTCGTCGAGTACCGGCAGAATGGTCCCGAGGCCATAGTGGCCAATGGATTCGGCCCTAATTCTGATTGGGTTCGCAACATCGAAGTAACGACCTGCGAAGAAGTGGACGTCGGATTACAACATTTTGTTGCCTCTCATCGCTTTCTGGGTGAAGAGGAAGCCATGAAAGTGATCCAGGGCTACGAATACAGAAACCGGCTCATCTCTCCGATTGTTCGCGCCGGGTTTAGCTGGCTGCTGGGGTCTCGATATCGTGGTTTCGATGCAGATCGCCGACGACTGGTCCAACGAATTCCTTTACTCGCGTTCCGGCCGCTTCTGCGAACACAAGAAGGCAACGCCGTTCTCGAACCTGCGATCTCCGCCCGCGATTAATCTCCTCTCACAGATCGCTCCAGACGGTCGCCAATGTTGACTTGCCTTCAGGCCCGGCCTAAGATCGCCTCCAAGCAATGGCCAGCGAACTCCTTCCTGGGCAAGTCCTGGGGCACTTTTGTCTCCTGGAGCAGGTCGGTGCGGGCGGCATGGGCGTCGTCTACCGCGCCCACGATCAACGTCTGCAGCGCGATGTTGCGGTGAAGGTTCTTCCCGCCGGCGCCCTGGTCGATGATGCCTCCCGCAAGCGCTTTAAGCAGGAAGCACTGGCCCTGGCCAAACTCAACCATCCTAATATCGCCACCGTTTTCGATTTCGACTGCGACAATGGCCGTGATTTTCTGGTGATGGAACTGCTTACCGGCGAAACCGTTGCCGATCTTCTGACCGCCGGGCCGTTCCCGCGCCAGAAACTTCTAAACTTTGCTATTCCCATGACCGAAGGTTTGGCTGCGGCGCACGAGCATGGAATCGTGCACCGCGATCTGAAGCCCGGCAACCTCGGTTTGAGTGCCGAAGGCCGGGTGAAGATTCTCGACTTCGGCCTGTCGAAACTGCTGCTCGATTCGGGCCCGCTCGACGTCACCCAGAGTCTTTCCAACGTAAGCGCGGGCTCCGGAACTCTTCCTTACATGTCGCCGGAGCAATTGCTGGGCGAAAAAGTTGACGCGAGAAGCGATATCTACGCCGCCGGAGCGGTACTTTACGAAATGGCCACGGGGAAGCGTCCGCATCCTGAGCATGACATTCCTCTGATCGACGCGATTCTGCACAAGCCGCCTGCCGCGCCTACCACCGTAAACCGGCAGATCGATGCCGCGCTGGAGGCGGTGATCGTGAAAGCGTTGGATAAGGATCCGAGTTTGCGCTACCAGTCCGCCCGGGAGTTGCTGGTGGATTTGGAACGGCTCAGCGTGGCCTCCCTGCCGGTTGCAGCGCAGGAAGTTGCCAGGCGGCGGCGCAAGCGGATATATCCGCTGGCCTGGGGCAGCTTGGCCGCCGCTGTTGTTATATTGCTGGCGCTTGGCTTGGGGCGGACGGTTTTCCGGCGCTTGGTCTCAAGATTTGAAACAGGGATATTGGGTGGGAGCGCGATAAGAGCTGCTGATCGTCCGGTACTTCTGGTCGGAGAATTCGAAAACCGGACCGGCGAGCCGGTTTTCGATAGCACTTTGCGAGAGATGTTTTCAGCGGCTCTGCAGCAATCACCGCGCATGGCGGTTTTTCCTGCCAGCCGCACCGCGGACATTCTCGAAACCATGGGCCGATCTCCTGCCGAGAAGATTGGCGAAGCGGTGGGTCGCGAGATTGTGCAGCGCGGCGGATTGCAGGGGCTCCTTCTCGGTTCCATCAGCCGGCTTGGTAGCCGATACGTACTCAACGTGCGCGCCGAAAATCCTGTTGGCGATTCCATCCTCGATGTTGCCGATTCGGTTTCGAGTGCCGACGATATCCCGGGCCTGGTCGACAAAGTCGCCGACGAACTTCGCCAGAAGATCGGCGAATCAAGCGCTTCGGTGAAAAAGAATTCGATCCCGCTCGCCCTGGTCACCTCTTCCTCTTTGGAAGCTCTTCGCTACTACACTCTGGGCAAACGGAGTTTATATAGCGGCGACCTTCACGAAGCAGAAGAATTCCTACTTAAAGCTTTAGAGAAAGACCCTAAGTTTGCCATGGCGCAGGACTACCTGGGCGTCGTCTATGAACAATTGCACGATTTTGACCGTGAGCTTCAGCATTACCACGAAGCCTCGCTGCTGGCAGGCAAAGTGTCGGACCCGGAGAAGCTAAAAATCCTCGGCGATTATTACGGCACCATCATGGACTACGAGAAAGAGTGCGGCAACTATCAGGTGCTGGCGGAAACGCAGCCTGCCGATCCTTCCCCGCTCATCAATCTCGGAATTTGCGATCAGCAGACCTTCGACTACGCTGCCGCCATCGCGGCCACGCGCAAGGCGCTGGTGATGGTGCCTAAGACCAGAGTCCGTATCAATTTCGCATCGCAGTTGTTTCTCGACGGTAAGACCGATCAGGCCTTGCAACTGGCTGAGACACTGGGCAAAGAATATCCTGCGGACGTCCGTGCCCAGAGCGTTCAAGGAACGATCTATATGGCGTTAGACCGCCTGGCAGACGCACGCAAAATTTTTAGTGGAATGGTGGCAGCCGGAGACAACGCCGAAACCCAGGGCCATTTATTGCTGGCAGACCTGGACCTCGGGACGGCACGCCTCAGCGACGCTGAAGCGGAGTTGAAGGCGGCCAGCTTTGCCGGCGAGAAATCCGGCGACCGGGCGTCTGCGGCCGCAGCGCAGATCCGGCTTGCGGAAACACTTGCCCCGCGCTCTCCCGTCCAGGCGCGACAGCTTCTGGCGCAGACCAAACTCCCCGAATGGTCGCCCATCCTGACTCTGCTTCGAGGCAGGGCTTATGTCTGGGCGCATGATATGGAACAAGCCGATCGCAGCGTTCGTTCCATCGATCGCCTGATCCAGCAAAACGATGTGCCGCCTTTACGGGCGGTCCGTTCGCTGTTGCTGGCTGAGATCAACCTCAGTCAGAAAAAGTTTGCCGCCGCGGTGGGCGCCGCGAAAGAGGCGGTGGCTTACCAGAACTCTCCGCTCGCCGTCGAAACCCTCGCCCGGTGCCTCGACGCCTATGAAAAAAATGAGGACGCCGCGAAGCAGTACGAACTTTTATTAGTCCGGCGCAACGAGCGCATCGGCGACAATCGAAGCGACAACCTCGACGCACCTGGCTTCCATGCCGTTGTCGAGGCCTACTACCGACTCGGAGTGATCTACCAGAAACTGGGCCGAACTGCGGACGCGCGCGCACAATTGCAGAAATTTCTCTCCTACGCTTCGACGCCCGATCCGAATCTGGAAATCATAGAAGACGCTCAGCGTCGGCTGCGCGCCTTGCCTGAACCATCAACAAAAGAATTAGTGAATGGAACTCCCACAGCCGCCAAATAAAGTGGAGCCTCCTCGATACCATCAAGTCCAAGATCTTTTTCAATCGATGATTCTTTGAGCGCTGCCGTGCAAAAAGGCGCGAGGCCCAGCCAGGTCGCGACCAGACAGAACGTTTGGCAAAGGTGTCCCTGGTCCAGCAGCACCACCCGGTAGGCGCGCGAAAAACGGTACTTCCATTGCGAACGTGGAAACACCGCCGTCATGAGGAACACCGCCGAAGCGTTTTTCAGAAACTCGTGGCCGGCTGAGTATTCCACCGCTTTTTTTTTCGCTGCAACCGAACGAATCCATTCCAGGCGGTGCTTGAGGCCGTTGTAGTGGTACAACCCCTGCCTCAGCCCGGCTACGCGCAGCGCCAGCAAGTAGACTTCGCCTGGATGCCGCGCACCTCCCGAGGGGCTGGTTTTAAGAAACAGGCGGCCAAAAGGCGGAGCGTCGATCTCTCCCTGTACGCCCCAGGTGGCATGGAGCAGCCGCGCGATTTTCTCCAGAGAGATTGCTTCACCCGCAAAATCACGGTGCGTCCGCCGCGAAAACAGAACCCGCGCGAACTCGCCGTCAGGCCGTGCTGGCCGTGGAAGCTGGACGTGCCGAGCCTTGGGGTAATTTTTGACCAGTGCGGGCTGTGGCGATTCCGCCAGGTATTGTTTGTAATGCCGCCAAATTGTCGAAGGGGGAGCAAACTGCACATCTTTAGTGGCAAAGTGAAAACTGCCATCCGGCAGCCAGTGCGACCAGACCCGTTCCAACTTTTCATCTTGGGCCGCATCGCGCGTGCCTTCCGTCACCACCAGCGTATTTTGTTTTAGAAGGCGCACTGCCGCCCACACACTCCGCCGCGAATATTCGGGAATCATGGCGAACAGTTGGGAGGGGTGTGTCCACTCCTCAAGAAGATCAAGCACGCGCACGGTTTCGGGATCGGCGGCGGCAGAGATTTGCGTGCGGTAGTTTGCGAACACAAGATGGCCTTCGCGCCAGGAAATGGTCAGCGTCCGTGCCCGTCGTATACGCACAGTGTGCAGTGGCGAGGCTGCCAGCTAGGGACGAGCCTTGCCCGCGAAATGCCCGGCAGTCGGGCCGAAGTGTCCAGGCGTGGGATGGAAGTGCCCTCGCAGAACCGCAGCCTTCAAGGTCTTGATGTGCAGTTGCAAATCCTTGGCGGCCCTATCCATGCCGGCCAGCGCTTTGGTAATGGCAGGGTCTGTCTTTGCGGGCTTCTTTTTTGCGGCCATAAATCTCTCCGTAGTGAATCAATCGTTAGTCAATCAATCTTTCAACTCGCCAGGCAAGCACTTCGGAATAAGCGAAGGACATGCGGATAACCCTTGTATGCCGCGTCCCGCCGTTTGTCAACACTGGCACAAAAGCACAGACTTTTTCCCAGGCTCGTTTCGCAGAATCACAGGTTGCCGCCGAGCTCGTTTCCGCAGAATCCTCTTGACTCCCCCCAAAAAGCCGCTAACCTTTTCTCCTGTCCCAGGCCGCCGTCAACCTACTCTTACGGAGGATTTAGTGCCTGATCTGAGCACCATCACCCGCGCCGCAATTCATCCCAGCATCGGCATCGCCCGCCTTGGCGACAGTCCTGAGGAATTTTTTATCGGCCCCGAGCTTCCCAGTCCGCCGCCCCCGCCCAAAGGTGGTTACAGAGATTCCGCCGGATTCCTCAAGCGACAGGCGGCCCGCTTCCGAATTTATGGCTATGATGCGGCGGGTACTGTGATTGCCGAACTGACTGCCGCTAATGCGAATATCGAGTGGACTGTCCAGGTTGCCAACAAGAAAGCCGCCTGGTACCAGTTCCAGGTGGCCATGGACATTCCCGAGGCGGCTGCTCTTTCCGTGCCGCTGCGCAACGCAAATATCAAAGGCGCGGGTCGCAACCGCCTCATCATCGATCCCGGTCCGCGTTGTATTTCCGGGATAAACCGGGAAGGCCACGAATACTATTTCGACACCGGAGCGTTCATGGGGAAGAACGTATATCTCGGTGAGCTCCGCACCGACGAAGCTGGTCGACTGCTTTTTCTGGGAGGCCGTGGCTTCTCTTCCACTCCTCTTCCCAACAACACGCTCATGGATTTCGCCAACAATGATGGCTGGCACGATGACGCTTCTGATGGCCCGGTCATGGCGGCCGTTTCCATTAACGGGAAGTCCATCCCGGTCGACCCGGCGTGGGTGGTAACCGCGCCACCCAATTATGCCCCCGACATTGTCTCGGTGAAAACCATGCACGACGTCATGGTCGACACCTATCAAAACCTGTGGATGAGCCGGCCCAAGACTATCTCATTTCAAGAGCAAATCCTTCCCATCTTTGAGCAGTTCTGCCAGGCGCAATGGGTGAATTACGGTTTCTACGTTCAGTTTGGCTGGGACGGCCCCAATGATTTTATGCGCTTCTCGTACTACACCAAACTGGCCAGCAATGCGCCCCAATATGAGGAAGTTCGCCGCCAACTTTTCAATATCTTCCGCAATCCGAATTACAAAGTTGCGGACATTCATACCTGGCCCTTGGTCTACGGCGACAATATGAATGTTCCCGGAACCGATGCCCGCCAATTCCTTACGGTTACGCCCACTCAGTACCATCTGCTGAAACGCTGGAGAGATGGAGACTTTATTCCTGACTGGGATCCTCATCACTTAGTGCCCGCCGGGATCATTGATGTTCCACTGCAAAATCAGCCATCCACTTTGGACCGGGCATCGCTGCACTTCTGCCTGGGCGGACCATTCCATCCGGGATGCGAAATGACCTGGCCCATGCGCCACATCAGCCTCTACTACGCGCCTTTTCGTCTCCGGGTCCGCTACGCCGATGATCCCGAGCCGGACTATGGAGCCTCGCTCACGCAAGACATCATCAATCAAACCGACGGCCCATTGGCCGCGAGCGGTCCTGGCGATATCACGCGCTGGATGGCCGTGCCCTGGCAGACCGATGCGGCCAGCTGCCGCGCAGGCTACGAGCCCGACTTCGACCCTTACCTTCCAACCTTCTGGCCGGCCCGCGTTCCAAATCATGTGCTCTCATATCAGGACTACCAGACGGTAATGAACGAGAAGCTTCCACTGCAGCAACGCATGTTGGCCTTTGGCACACGCTCTACCTGGTATCGCGTGCTTACCGGATCACAGCTCGACCAGGTGAATCAGATGGTGACTGCGTTCTCGAAACTTGGCGTGGTGGAGCGCCAGCCCGGCCCCACTGATGATTCTGGCTTTCCCACCACCATGCAGGTCGAGTCGCCTCCAGCCGTCGGTGCGGAGGCGCCACGCGACCGAAATACGATAGTGGGTCACGTGGGAAGGGGCCAACGTCTTCCAGAGCGAGGCTAACTTGGATTCTCTCGATGTAATGATATTAGGAGCCGGCCCCGCCGGCTCGGCGGCCGCGATCATGATGGCCAGGGCCGGGATGCGTGTGTTGGGGGTCGATCAGAGCTACAGCAGTAATCTGCGCAGTGCCGAACAGAATAGCTCCGCGCCCACGCGATGGGGTGAGTCATTGCCTTCTGCCGCCAATCCGCTGCTTAAGACTTTGGGTATCTCTCCCGAACGCATGGCGACCGATCATCTTCGTTCATGCGGCATCCAGTCGGCCTGGGGCAGTTCGATTCTGCGCAGCACTGACTCCATTCGTGATCCGCGTGGCTACGGCTGGCACTTGGAGCGCGCGACCTTCGACGCAATGCTTCGCAAGATGGCCGCCACACACGGCGCCGCAATGTGTGAGCACGCTCGTGTGCTGAGTGTGGAACGCGATTCCGAGGGCGCATGGCATTTGACCCTGCAAACGGGAGCACAACAGCAATGCGCTGCGACCGCCCGCTGGATTATCGACTGCACCGGACGGCAAAGCTGGTTCGCGTCACGCCAGGGAATCCGGCGCATTCGTGAAGATCGCCAGATCGCATTCGCGGGAGTCTTTCAGCCTAGGATAGACGATCAGCAATCTCATCGCGACCGCGACACTGCCACTCTGATCGAATCGGTTTCGCACGGCTGGTGGTATACCGCCAGAGTACCGAACGGCAGCCGCGTAGTCGTCTATCTTACAAATCCAGACGGAGACTTCGTTCAGCCAGCGCGCACGAGGTCGGGATTCCAGAGCCTGCTATCAGAAACAAACCACATCTTGCGGCGGCTGGACGAGGGAAGCTACGACTGGCAATCCGGCCCCTTTGCCACGGCCGCGAACAGTTCGCGCCTGGAAGTCTCGTGGGGCGCGGGTCCACAGCGACAGCGAAGCGGGAGCGACTCGGTGAACTCGCGTGGGAGATACAACTGCGGATGGCTGGCCGCCGGTGACAGCAGCTTATCCTTCGATCCGCTTTCGTCGCAGGGACTCTTTCACGCGCTCTATTCCGGGATCGCCGTCAGCAAAGTCCTTCAGGCGGCCATGCGTGGAGACAGCTCTGCGCTTCCCGCGTACCAGGCCCGGCTTGACGCGGTTTACGACATTTACCAAGCCAGCCGAAGAGAATACTATGCAGCGGAACAACGTTGGCCGCATGCCTCTTTTTGGCAATCTCGCTGCTGAGCGCGCCACTCATCCGCGCAGAGGCAAACTGCGCCATTTCTGTTTCCGCAAAGCTACTGCGACTCTTCCCGCTTGGCGGCGATGAAAACGGGGAGCGCCAGCAGTTGCAACATCACCGAGAAGGCGACCAGCGCCGGGATGGATTTTTCGTATAACACTCCCATGATGGCGCTGCCTGCAAACCACGCGACCCCGAATCCGGTGTCAAAAATGCCGAAGCCGGTGCTGCGTTTTTCGGAAGGAACCACGGCAGCGAGAATCGCTTTGAGGCAAGAATCCTGCGCTCCCATTCCAATCCCCCAAAGAATCATGCCCACCAGTTCGAGCTTCGTGCCAGACATGAAAACTAACGGCGCAAAGAAAGCCGGAATCCCAAAGCCCGCCAGCAACACCGGCAAGCCGAGCCTGTCCAGCAATTTCCCAAAAACCAGAGCTGCAATGGCGCCAGTAGCCATTGCTACCGCATAGAAAACAGGGACGAGGCCTTGGGCAACGGTCGCGCTCTTCTGAAAATGGAAGGCGATCAGCGAAAAGTCAGCAAACCCAGCGGCAATCAATGCGCCGGCAATCACATAGAGCCAATAGGCTTTCCGAAATCCTCGGCGGGATGACTGGAGTTCGGCGTCTTCCAGTTCATTCGGGCGGCGATGCATCAACCAGGCGACGCAAAGCACACCCAGGCACAACAACGCTGAGGCCAGCAGCACCGCAAAGGCGTGGCGGTAGCCGCCATGGCGGTACAGAATAAAAGCGGTGATCAGCGGCCCAAGCGTCGCGCCGGTCTGATCCATAGCCTCATTGAGGCCAAACACCCAACCTTGTCCGATCGATCTGCCCGCGTGAGAAAGCATCGCTTCCACGGCGGGCTTCCGTATTGCCCGACCGGTTCGCTCGGCAATCATCAGCGCAGCAGCGAGTGGCCACGCTCCCGCAAGCGCGAGAGCGGGGACGGCCAGCATATTGACCGCGTACCCGAAAAAAGTGATGGCCCAGTATTTGTGGGTTCTATCGGCGACGAATCCTGAGATCGAACGCAAGCCGTATCCGGCCAACTCTCCGAATCCGGCAACAAAGCCGACGATCGCGGCGGATGCGCCCAGTGAGCCAAGAAAAGGCCCGATGACGGCTCGCGCTCCTTCGTAGGTCATGTCGGCGAAGAAGTTCACGACTCCGAAAATCAGAACAAATCGGAGGGCAAGTTTGGCTACGTTCGGTTTGCTCATTTCATAACCGAAGAACGGACCTTCGCGCCGAGGCACGGCGACGGTGCGGATTCTCGCACACAATTCGTCTCTTCCTAAAAAGCTGGTGCCGAATTCGCCATCTTCCCATCGATCGGGGAATCCTTCCTCACGTCGAAGAAAAATATCCTCTTGCGTTTCAACGAGGACCGATATTTGAAACCTGATTTTTCTATTGCGTGCAGCCATGCCGGGTTAGTCGCTGCGCCGAAAATCCATGGTCGTTTGCCGGCTGCCTTCATTCTGCCGGCGATAAGTTTGATCGCTTTTTGGGAATATCCTTGTCCGCGAATGGGTGGCGGGGTCCAGGAGTCAAACATTATGATTGAGTCAAGCGAAGCCGGCAGGGTGGCATTCAGCTCCGAAAAGTAGAATCCGTTGAACGAAGCCACCCAGGCAAAATGCAGCGGGCTTCCATCTGCGCCAGCCAGAATAAAACCCTCCGCTCCGCCTGCACGTAGACGCTTTGCCGAGCGCAGGATGTAATTAAGGGTTGCTTCGTCACCTTCGTACTTTATCGCGGCATCCGCCAGTTGCCTGATGTCCAGAGGCCGCAACTCGAAACGGCGAGAGCCTGGTGAAGACGCTTCGCAATGCTCCCACTCGAAAAAAAAGACTTCGTCGCTTGCCCAGAGCGCCCGGAGCCCCAGTCTTCCGGCCCAAGCCAGCGTTCGTTTGCCGCCCTCCCCAGGCCAGCGGCTGCGGAGCCCGCGAAGCCGAGTTCGCACCGAGCCCGCGCATCTTTCCAGCGCCGGAACCTGTTTGATTACCGCAGCGGCGCGATAGCGAAGCATGGTTGACAAGTGTTCAACCAGCGAACGGTGCAGTGTCACGTAAAGAGTTTCACGGGTTTGGTTCGCGAACTTCGTTTTGTACCCCTCCGAGCCCAGCCCCAGATCGAGCGTCTTCATTGTCGGATCTTCGATCGCTTCTTGAACCACGTGGGTCAGGAGGCAGACGCCGGGCGAATACTTTTCGACACTGCTGTCAAAAGTTGGCTGGTACCAAAACCATGTTCCATGAAACTGGAATCCATAATGCCAGGCGACTGCCCGTTCGCCCATACTCATGCGACTTAATACCAGCCATCCCGGCCCAGACAGCTGCTTCGACAGTTCCTGTATGAATATCTGCCTCCGGGCGTTGGCGAGATTGCTGATGCGCCCTGTTTCCAAAAATCTGGCGACATGAGCCTGCACAAACGCGGGCAGCATCGGGGCGATATCCGCCCACGTTCTGCGATGCTCAAAGCGGAGCGGGCCTTCGCGAGCCATCGCTTTGGCAAATCGCTGTAGCCGTTTCTTTCCGGGCGCGACCGGCTTGCCATCAGTGCTTCGCTCCAGCCGCGCCAGCGACAACTGAGCACAAACGTAACCCGTACGAGCGAAACACCAACATCCGTGCCGCGTGGCAGCCTGCGAGACGGCGGTCATAGTGGCAGAGTCGGCCGGCAGATTCGCCAATGCCATCTTCTTGATGCCTCGCCTTTGCAGTTCGTCCACGACTGCCTCAACGAACTCAAGCCTTCTCTCTGGCACGCTAATAAAGTCGCAATAGTCGCCGGTCGTTGCGCACAGGAAACAAATGCGACCCCCCTTAGCCTCAGTCGCTAGGGCCGCGACCCCGCATAAAGCTTCCACTTCGTCATAAGCCAGAAAAAGAAGCGGATGCAGCGCATCCTTGTACGCGCGCTCCACGGCGACCGCCCACTCGTGCGTATAGAAAATCTCGGGCTGCTCCATGCGGAGCGCCAAGTCGTTCCATGCCAGCCGAAGTTCCTGGGATTCCGGTATCTCTTCGAGTGAGACTACGCGCAAGTTTCAGGTCTCCGCTGAATGTTCGTGGGAGAGTATGTAGCCGCTGGCGCAATTTGCCAACACGTTTGGCGAGCTCTCGCTGCTAACCTAACAGCGTACCTATAGAAGAGCGGCGCTTCGGCACCGCTTGCAGAGACAGTGAATGTTTCCGGCAAACCGAGCGGAGGCCTAATGCTTCACCTCCAACTGCCAAAACAAAAACTCATACACATCCGTTAATTCCTCGATCTGCTTCGTCACCGGTTTTCCCGCGCCGTGCCCGGCCTTACTCTCAATCCTCAACAAAATAGGTCTCGCGTGGCTGGCCCCATTTTTCGCTTCGGCCTGCATCAAAGCCGCCATTTTCTTGGCGTGCATGGGATCAACTCTGGTATCGGTGTCGGCAGTCATGAACAATATTGCCGGGTACTCCGTGCCCGCCTTTACGTGATGATACGGCGAATAAGCATAGAGCCACTTGAACTGCTCCGGATTATCCGCGGTGCCGTACTCCGGAATCCACAACTTCGCGATCTGAAAATTCTGGTAGCGTAGCATGTCGAGCAACGGCACCTGGCACACTACTGCGCGAAACAAGTCAGGACGCTGCGTAATCATCGCGCCCATCAGCAGCCCCCCGTTCGATCCTCCCTGAATCGCCAGATGGTCTTTGTCAGTGTATTTTTCGGAGATCAGATGCTCGGCAGCCGCAATCATGTCGTCAAAAACATTCTGTTTCTTGTCGAGCATTCCGGCGCGGTGCCAGTCCTCGCCGAACTCAGCCCCTCCGCGCAAGTTTGCCACCGCATAGATTCCGCCGTGCTCCATCCACAAATAAGCTGAGCGGCTGAATGCTGGGGTCATGCTCACATTAAAGCCGCCATAAGCGGTCAGCAGCGTGGGATTGTGCCCATCTTTTTTCACGCCGTTCTTATAAACGACGAACATCGGCACCCGCGTGCCATCTTTCGAGTGGAACCACTGCTGCTCCACCTCGTACCCCGCGGGATCGATTGACGGCGCGTCCACTTTCGCCCACCGTGAAGTCGAACCGGTTTTCAGATCGTAACGATAAATCGAGGGAGGAACCGTAAAAGACTGGAAGCCATAAAAAATCTCGTCGCGATCCCATTTGCCAGACGATCCAAACACGCTGCCGATCGCGGGCAGTGCGAGATCTTTGAGCTTGTTTCCATTGAGATCGAAAATCTTCAACTGTGAGGTCGCATTCTGCTCGTACTGGCCAAAAATCTTCCCGCCCCACACCGCCGCGCCCTGCAGCACTGCATCCGTCTGCGGAATTATCTCTTTCCAATTGTCGCGCTCATAGTCGCCCGCTTCAGCCAAGAACATGCGGTAACGCGGCGCATCTTCGTTGGTGACGATGTAAAGCCTTCCGTTGTAAACCGTTCCGGTATAAAGAAAATTCTTGCCGGTGGTGATGCGCGTGGGTGGCGTGCCCGCTCTCAGATCCATCAGGAACAGTTCGGTCTTGGTCCAGCCTTGTGACACGGTGATCAGCAGCAGCTGGCCATCATTGTCGAGACTCACGTTGGGCCAGTCTTCAGGGTCGCGCCCCTCGCCGAAAATCGGCTGGTCGGTCGTCGGATCCGTTCCCAGCAAGTGAAAAAACACATGCCGGTTGTACATCTCCTGCCCCTCAGGGACGTCACCCTTCTTTGGATATCGCGTGTAATAGAACCCGGAATTGTCGAGCTCCCATGCGATGCTCGCCGCTCGGGTGCGCTCAATCGCATCGGGCAACAGCTTGCCCGTCCTGGTCTCAATGATGTGCAGCGTGCTCATTTCCGAACCGCTGGGCGATGTGCCGTAGGCGACATACCTGCCGTTTTCTGAAGGCTGGTACCAGTCGAGCGCAATGGTTCCGTCGGCTGCGAGTTGATTCGCATCCACCAGCACGCGATCTGTGCCGTCCAGTCCACCGCGTACGTAAAGCACCGGCTGGTTCTGCATTCCGTCGCGCCGCGTGTAGAAATAATATTTCCCACCAATCTCCGGCACCCCGATGCTTCCGATGCTTAACAGCTCAGTGAGCCGCTCATGAATCGCATCGCGCCCGGGCAGCGGATCGAGCAGCGAGCGTGTATAAGCCATTTCCTCCGCAACCCACTTCTGTGTCTCCGAGCTGGTTCCATCCTCGAGCCAGCGATAGTTGTCGACAACCTTGGTTCGATGAAAATCTTCTTGTACCGGACGCATCTCGGCCTTCGGCGGCGCCAAAGGCGCAGCCTTGGAATCATCCGCCGCATAAACCGCCGCGACCGTAAGCAGCAAAGCGGCAAAAATAAAAACCAACCGACCCTCCCCACCCATAATTACCTCACGTTCGATCAATATATCTAACCGACGAATTGACGGTCTTCACGTCTGCGCTGGGTTCGAACCTCGCATTTTCAGAGCGCTGGCTGTAATGCTATGATAATGACGCGAGCACGCTTCCGTCACTCAATTCAAAGTTTCCGACTTGGTTCAGTGACGCTTAACGTGCCAGCAGGCGTGATGCCTGAGGGTGTGCCTCGAAGATATCCTTCGAAGACATGCCTTCGAAAGCGCGCCAAAACACTCCTCAGTAGCTCAATGGTAGAGCATTCGGCTGTTAACCGAAGGGTTGTAGGTTCGAATCCTACCTGAGGAGCCAATTGTTTCCTCACCCCAGCTATTTCTTCGCTCTCCATGTCTGCGGTTAGGGTTTGCGGTAGATCATGCCGGCTTTCATTACGAAATCTACTTTCTCCATGGCGGAAATGTCGGCTAAGGGGTCGCCGGGGACGGCTACTATGTCCGCCAGCTTGCCGGGCTCGATGGTGCCAAGCGAATCCTGCATGTTCAGCAGCTCGGAAGCGGTAACAGTAGCCGAGCGGATAGCCTCTTCCGGGGTCATGCCGAACTTCACCATTGAGGAGAATTCTTTGGCGGGATCAATCGTCCAATCGAAGCCGCCGGCGTCAGTACCGAAGGCGATTTTTACTCCAGCTTTCAGGGCGCGGCGGAAGGTATCCTCATGGATCTGGATCATCTTGAGCCAAACGGGGGCGCCTGTAGCGGCGCGGCCTTGGGCGACGTACTCGCCGACAAAAATCGTCGGCACGTAGTAAATTCCGCGGGCAGCCATGGTCTTGAGATCCGCATCCGCGATGTAGTTGCCGTGTTCGATGGTATCCACGCCGGCTTCCACCGAGTTGTGCACTCCGTTCAACGCCATGGCGTGCGAGGCGACCTTATGGCGTTCGCGGTGGGCTTCATCGACGATGGCGCGAAGTTCTTCCAGGGTGAAGGTTGGAATGTCATCGAGGGTGCCGTCGTCGCGCACGCGATAGGAGCGGTCGCTGTAGACCTTGATCCAGTCGGCTCCGTGGCTGATTTGCTCGCGAACCGCCTGGCGCGCGTTGTCGGCGCCATCCACCAGTTGCACTCCGTGCGGCACGATGACGTCGGGCGCGTAACCTTGCAAAGGATAGGCTCCGGTTACGTCGAGCGCGCGGGTTGCGACCTGCATGCGGGGACCGGGAATTATGTTGTTGTTGATGGCTTTCTTCACATCGGCGTCGGCGTAGCCTGCGCCTTCGGTTTCAAGGTCGCGAATTGAAGTGAAGCCGTAGTCGAGCGCGCGGCGGGCGTTTACGGTTGCGAGAATCGTGCGGTATTCCGGCGATTCTTTCAGCAGTTGCTCGTCGTAGTCCGCCGCGGTGATGTCGCCCTGCAAAAGAATGTGGGTGTGAGTATCGATCAGACCGGGCAGACAGGTTTGCTTTTCAAGATTGATCATCGATGCGTCGGGGACTGTCCCAGCGCCCGAATAGGGATCGATTCGCGCGATCTTGTCCTCGTGAATTGTGATGATGCTTTTCCCGCGCAAGCCTTCAGCCTTGCCGTCCCAGACCCGGCCGCAGAGCAGATGAACGTCAGGCATGGTCTGAGAACCGGTTGCGGTTCTATCTGGCTGCTGTGCCAGCGCAAAAGCGTGAAGAATCCCGAGAAAGAAAACAACTAGCATTATTCTGCGCATCGTGATTGTTTCCTCCCCTGGGAAGATACACCGAGCATCTTTGAGTGCGCCAGCGTGCCTGCTCGTTATCGCAACTCAAATCGAAACACGGTTTCGTCGCCATGGTTGTGGCGGATTACGGAGGTTTCTCCTATAATTCCCGGCGATTCGATTTGTGCCAGAAATAAATAGTTGCGCGTGATTGCGCCAGGAGGCGGATTTGAAATTTCTTCGCGGTGTTATTGCTTATCTCACGATTTTGAGTCTTTTTCCAGCTACAGCTCAGTTCACATCTTCGGCGGCATGGGCGCAATCGGCGCCGGTCGCGAGTGCGGATAGTTCCCGTTTGGCCGGATATTCGGCGGACGACTCGAAAACAGAGCGGGAGTGGGAGAAAAAACTTCGCGAGGGAGTCGTGCCGGACAACTTGCGCCAAAACATGCAGCGGCTGAGTGCACGTCCGCATGCGGTTGGGTCTGCTTATGACAGGGATAATGCCGAGTGGCTGGTCGGAAAATTTAAGGACTGGGGTTTTGACGCGCACATTGAAACTTTCAAAGTGCTTTTTCCGACTCCCAAAGAGCGGATTGTAGAACTGGTAGAGCCGACCAAGTTCCGGGCGAAGTTGCAGGAGCCCCCGGTGGCGGGCGATCCGACTTCCTATCAGACGGCGGAACAATTGCCGACTTATAACGCGTATTCGATCGATGGCGATGTTACGGCGCCACTGGTTTATGTGAACTATGGAAATCGCGAAGATTATGAGCAACTCGACCGACTCGGAATTTCGGTGAAGGGTGCCATCGTGATTGCGCGTTACGGCGAAGGATGGCGCGGCATCAAGCCGAAAGTGGGGGCCGAGCATGGGGCCATTGGATGCATTATTTATTCTGATCCCAAGGATGAGAGTTATTTTAACGGCGACGAATATCCCAAGGGTGGATGGAGGCCGCGGGACGGCGTGCAGCGGGGCAGCGTAATGGACACGGATTATCCGGGCGATCCTTTGACGCCGGGGGTGGGCGCGACGGAGAACGCCAAGCGGCTGGATATCAAAGATGTAAAGACCATTACCAAGATTCCGGTGCTGCCGATTTCGTGGGGAGATGCACTGCCTCTGCTTTCCGCGTTGGAGGGTCCAATTGCGCCGACCACCTGGCGCGGAAGTCTGCCGATTACCTATCACGTCGGCCCCGGGCCTGCGAAGGTTCATTTGAAAGTGACCTCGAATTGGGACTTGAAGCCAGTCAACGACGTGATTGCGACAATGCGGGGATCGGAAGCGCCGGATGAGTGGGTGATCCGGGGAAATCATTTCGATGCCTGGGTGAATGGGGCGGATGATCCGATCGCAGGAATGGTGACGGTTATGGAAGAAGCGCGGATGCTCGGCGAGTTGCACAAACAAGGATGGTCGCCGAAGCGCACGATCATTCTCTGCGCGTGGGATGGAGAAGAGCCGGGGTTATTGGGCTCGACCGAATGGGTGGAGACCCATGGCGACGAACTGAAGAAGCACGCGGTGGCTTACATCAATACCGACGGCAACGGACGAGGCTTTTTGTATGCCGGCGGCACGCACGATTTGCAACATTTCATTAATGATGTGGCGCGCGAGGTTCAAGATCCAGAGAAACACATCACGGTGTTGCAACGCGCGCGGCTGCGGCAGATCGGCCATGCTGCCAATGCGGAGGAGCGGGGAGAGATAAGGAAAGAGAGTGACATGCGCATTGGAGCGCTGGGCGATGGGTCAGACTTCACCGCGTTTCAGGATCACGACGGTATCTCCACGCTGAACATCGGTTACGGAGGAGAGAACGATGCGGATTCCTATCACTCCATTTATGACGATTTTGCCTGGTACACAAGATTTGTGGATACCGATTTTGTTTATGGGCGCGCTCTGGCTCAAACCGGGGGAACTGCGGTGATGCGTCTGGCGGATGCGGACCTGCTTCCTTATGAATATAACGGGGAGGCGGAGACGATTGGGCGCTACGTGAAAGAGTTAGAGAAGCTACTGAAGGACAAGCAGGACGAAATTACGGAGCGCAATCTCGAGTTGAAAGAAGGAGTATTTTCGGCGATGGCCGATCCGCGCAAGACCTCGGTTCCACCGCCCGCGAAAGAGGTGCCTCCGTTTATGAATTTTGCTCCCCTGAAAAATGGAGTGGAGGCGATGAAACAAAGCGCGGAGCGTTACGAGGCGGCATTTGCCAGGTGGCAGGCTAGCGGGAGCACGCTGCCGGCGCAGACCGAAACTGCTTTGAATGAAGAGCTGATCCAGATTCAGCGTGCATTTTTGACAGAGAAGGGGTTGCCGGAGCGGCCATGGTTCAAGAATCAGATTTATGCGCCCGGAGCCTATACGGGTTACGGTGCCAAGCCAATTGCGGCCGTGCGCGAATATATGGATCAGGAAAAGTGGAAGGAAGCGGATGCGCAGGTGCCGATGGTCGGTGAGGTGCTGGACAATGTAGCGGCGGCGATTGGGAAGGCGGCGGACGATTTGGAGAAAGCAGAAGGGAAGTGAACGGTTCATTGGCTGAAGTTGCAGTGACGCACCTTGGGCCTGCTTTTTCAGCAAGTTTAGTCTTGCTGCATTGCGACGCGAATGAAAAAAGCCGCGACCAGGCGCGGCTTAGTCCTGAAGTTGGGAGGTCAGACCAGCGAAGGAATCAGTGTTTGTCCTTGTAGATTTGCCGGCTGGTGCGGTTCTGTTCCCGGTTTAACTGCCTCTGTTCGCCCTTGGTCAGGTGCCCATTGTGGGCGGACATATCGGCCTTTTGCTGGTTTTCGATGTGCTGCTCGCGGTTTTCCAGGTGCGCAGTCTGTCCCGGCGTGAGCGTGCCGTTCTTGACGCCGTTGGCGATGCGATCCTGCTGGTTGGTTTCGCGGGCGTTGACTTCGTTGACGCGCGGATGTCCAGGATCCACCTGGCCCGGTCCGGCACCGGAAGTGTTTTGAGTTTGAGCAGTGGCGGCACCAAACGACATCAGACCACCCGCTGCCAGGACCAAGAGCGACTTCGTCAGTTTGTTCACCATGGGAAATTGAACCCTCGCAGTGAGGTTTAGTTGCGGCTGGTTGAGGAGCGAATTGCCAAGGGTAACCTGAGTATTCCTCGAAACTGTGGGAGAGAACGGCGGGCGATGCTCGAATGGTTATCGAAGTAACCTGGGCGAATCGGGAAAAGCGGTCATGTGATGAAAGCCGGCAAAGCGGCAATTTGGCGGATCGCGAGAGCGCTGACTCCCATGACAATCTCTCCCGATCGTTGGGGGTATAATCCGTCTGGGCTGCTGGGTGTGCTTCTGTGGTTGCGAGACAGCTGAATTATCTTGCTCTTCAAGCGGCCGAGCAATCCCCGATCTAATGACAGAAGCGTTTAACAGAAGGAGAACGAAAATGAAAAAATTGATGACCATTTGTTTCGCACTTAGTTTGCTGCTGTGCGGTTTGGCGGTGGCGCAGGATTCAATGAAACAGGATGACATGAAGGCCGACAGCGGTTCGAAAGCGGTCAAGGTTATGGGCAAAATCAGCGACGACGGAAAGTCGTTTGTGAGCGACAAAGACAGCAAGACCTGGACGATTGTCAATCCAGATGCGGTGAAGGGACATGAAGGGCATCACGTCGTGTTGACCGCGCACGTTTATGCCGACAAGGGTGAAGTTCATGTTATGTCTCTGAAGATGGCAAAAGACAACATGAAGAATGACAGCATGTCGCATTGAAGCATGTCGAAATGAATTGGCGGGTGCAACATAGGCGGGCCAGCGAGTATGCTGGCCTTTCTTTTTTGGGGTTCGCGCCGGGAGGGTGTAGGATGCTGGTGTCGTTCGGCGTAAGAGTATACGGCCTTATCGTAACAAGAGTTTAGGCGGGCACGGACACGGCGCTGGTGGGCGAATCAAAGCCAATCGCAACCGACCCGGTGTCCTCTCGCCCTAAGGAGGAGCCGTGCTACTCAGTGCGAAAAACGTTGTTCCATCCGATCGAGTCACCAGCTTTTTCTGTCGAGCTTCTTTCTGTCGAGCTACCCAATTATTTCTGGTATGCGCTGCGATGTTGTTAGGGTTTGTTGCGTTCGGATTAGCGCAGAAGACGTCGCAACAGACCAGCATCCTGCCCAAGTACGATCTGCATACCGAGATGAAGACCAAAGGAATTGTGGACGAGGTGAATCTGCTGCCTTTGGGAAATAAGCGGGACATTGCTGAGTTGATCATTAAGAATGGAGATGACAAGATCCACATCTACGTCTGTCCGAAGGCGTTTGAAGAGGAGATGGGTATCAGTTTCAGTAAAGGGGACGAGGTGGCAGTGACGGGGTCGAAGGTGAAACAAGAAGCGGCGGATGTGATTCTAGCGCGAGAATTGGTGAAGGGAAGCGATACTCTGGTTTTTCGTGACGACAAGGGCAACCCGGTGTGGGATCCGCGCACCGGAAAGTGACGCGACGCACGGGAAGTGGGGGCAGAGCGACGCCGCGACAGAGAAAACCATGAAACTTACCGATACGGTCGGGTTGGTGCTGAAGAGTAAGGAGAACGCACGAGTTTTGTCGGCCACGCCGGAGCAATCGGTTTATCAGGCGATTGAGAAGATGGCGGTTGAGGGCGTGGGCGCGCTGCTGGTTATTTCTGATGGAAAGCTGGTGGGAATTTTGTCTGAGCGCGACTACGCGCGCAAGGTCATTTTGAAGGGGCACTCGTCGAAGGGGACTCCGGTCCGAGACATTATGACGTCGCCGGTCGTATTTGTGACGCCAAGGCAGACGGTGGACGAATGCATGTCGATTATGACGAAGCACCATTTTCGGCA
Source organism: uncultured Acidobacteriota bacterium (assembly GCA_963756015.1). Lineage (GTDB taxonomy): Bacteria > Acidobacteriota > Terriglobia > Terriglobales > Acidobacteriaceae > Sulfotelmatobacter. The sequence continues at coordinate 1,056,645 of CAVWMB010000006.1, read as the reverse complement.
TCTTCCGGTGATGGGAGAGAAGGGCAGCGTGGTGGGAGTAGTTTCTCTTGGGGATCTAGTGAAGTGGATTGTTTCGAACCAGGCGCAACAGATCGAGGAATTGGAAGGATATATTACCGGGAAATATCCGGGATAAGAGCTAAGAAATTAACGATCCAACTGGGCGCTCTTTCGGTTCGACTTCCAGCTTGTATCCGGAGTGGGCGGCGTCGTTATGGAACATCTGCACGGTTTCCAAAGAATAGTCGTGCAGGTCTTTTCCGATCAGCGGGATTTTCTTCAAGACATCCGACGTGACCGTAATAATGTGGCAGCCGATTTCGTCGGCCTGGAAGATATTTAGAAGCTCTCGCGGGCTGGCCCACACCAGTTGACAGTTGGGTTCGGAGGCCATGATTTCCAGAGCCGATCTCATGAGAGGGACGGGATCGCGGCCGGTGTCGGCGACGCGTCCGGCGAAGACCGAGATGTAGGAGGGCGCACCGGCTTTCAAAGCCTGCGCAATCTGGCGAACCTGATCGAGTGCGAGGAGAGCCGTCGCGTTGATCTGAATGCCGGCGGCGCTCAGGCGATGGATCAGGTTGTGCATGGGCTCTCGGCGGGTATTTGTCACTGGAATTTTTACGTAGACATTCGATGCCCAGCCGGCGATTTTGCGGGCTTGCCGCTCCATTTCAGTTTCGTCGTCGGCGAATACTTCGAAGGAGATCGGGCGATCGGGAATTTGCTCAAGAATTTCGCGGGCGAAGCGCTCGTAGTCGGTGACCCCGGCTTTGCGCATCAATGTTGGATTCGTGGTAAAGCCCTTGATGTAAGGCTGGCGGTAGAGTTCGAGCATGCTAGCCTTGTCAGCTCCGTCGGCGAACACCTGAACCTTCAGCTCAGACACGGACTTCATCTTCATTCCTGGACTCCTTCAAACTGGAGCGCATGATCCAGTCGGCGGCTTCGCGCAGCGATCCCACGGTAGCCTCCGGAGGTTGAGCGGGCTTGCGCTCGCGGTAGCCGTAGTCGATCAAAATTGTCTTGCACCCTGCGGCGTGTCCGGCATCGATGTCGCGCCAGCGATCTCCGATGACGAAACTGCGCGAGAGATCGATGTTGTGTTTGCGCTGAGCCTCGAAAAGCAAGCCCGGCCTGGGTTTGCGGCAGGCGCAGTCATCCGCATCGTCATGATAGCAGACGAAGATGTCATCGATTGGCAGCGAAGAGGCGAGCGTTCGATGCATCGCTTCAACCTCGGCCCGCGTAAGATTGCCCCGGGCAACGTCAGGCTGGTTGGTGATTACGTAGAGGGGGAAGCCCTTCAACTTGAGGTCGTTGAGCGCGGACGCCGCATCGGGCATGAGTTCGAGTTGCTTCAGGCCGGGAGGCGGAAAAGGTTTGCCATCGCGAACAAAAGCACGATTAAGAACGCCATCGCGATCGAGGAAGACCGCGGGACGGCTGGCCTGGGGGCTTGATTCCCATTTCGTTGCCTGCTGTTTTACAGCAGGATGGGAGACCAGCAAATGCCACACGACGGCCTGAAACGCTTCGGTGTGAGGAGTGATGTGATCGCGATTGACTGTAGGAATAAGGATGCAGACGTCAGCGACTCGGGCGGTGTGGCCGCCGTCGCGGCCGACGATACCAAGAATTTTTGCGCCCACAGTTTTTGCATATTGCAGGGCAAGAACCAGGTTGGGGCTGACATTGTTTTCGAGATCGCCACCGCCGACTGAGAAGACAAGCACGAGGTCGTTGGAGCGCAAGCGGCTGGTTCGAAGCCAGGCTTCGAATACGGTTGCCCAACCTTCGTCGTTGGTTCGGGCGGTGAGTTCTGAAACATTGTCGGTGGGCGAGTAGGCTTCGATGCCCGCGATCTTGCGAAAATCGTTTACCGCGTGGGAGGCGTTGGCGGCACTGCCGCCTACCCCGAGAATGAAGAGGCGACCGCCGGCGGAGCGGGTGTGAGCGAGTAAAGACGCCGCGCTTTCGATGCTGGCGGCATCGAGACGGTCGATGATTTCTCTGGCTTCTGCCAGAAAGCGTTGCGTGAATGTGTTGGCTGTGGTCATGGTCCATTCACTGCGCGTGCGGCCAGGAACTCGGCGGTTTCGCGCAGACCCGCAGGAGATCCGATTTCGTAGAATCGCTCGCGCGCTTCAAAGGCGGAGAGTTGATTTCGCCTCAGAAGATCGGTGTAGATTTCGGAAAGATCGCCGGGCTTGCCGGCAGGCAGATTTGCAAAGGCTTGGGCGCGAAAAACTCCCAGGCCGTAGTCGATGTAATGCATGCGCGGATTACGGTCGATTTTGCTGTACGCGAGAATTCGTCCTGCTGCAAACTCGACGTTGCTGGTATCCCATTTCCCTTCGTTGCGAAAGACGGTCATCATTCCCAACACGCCCGAAGAATAAAAGTTCCGCGCGATAGCGGCGTAGTCGCAAGGCAGATAAGAGTCGCCGTACATCACGAAAAAAGAGTCTCCCAACTTCGGTAAAGCATTCTTAATAGCGCCGGCGGTACCCAACAATGCGGCGCCGTCGAATGAGTAGTCTACCTGAAGGCCGAAGGCGACGCCGTCGCCGATGGCGCGCTGCACCAGCACGCCGAGATGGCCCACGCAGAGCACGACGCGTTCGACGCCCCGGGCGCGCAGCAGGCGCAATTGATGGATGGCGAAAGGCTCGCCGTTCAGTTCAAGCAGCGACTTGGGCACATTTTCCGTCATCGGGTGGAGACGGGTGGCGCGGCCGCCGGCGAGGATTGCAACTGTCAGCAATGGGTTCTCCTGGAACGTAGTTTCATAAGGCTGGCCAGGCCCGCGATGATCGTGTTGCGAAAACTGCGACCCACGGCGTAATTGGCTTGGAAAGGCAATTCAGCCTCTTACGAATGTGCGACGACCGTGGTTCCGGCGAAGTCGAACTGCAGGCGAACTTCGCGAAGTCCGGCGGCGCGCATGACGGCGCGAAGCCGCGTCTTCTCCTCCGTGTAAAACATTAGAAATCCGCCGCCACCGGCGCCGATGAGCTTGCCGCCGCGCGCGCCGTTCCCCCGTGCCAGATCATATAGCTTGTCGATATCATGGTTGCTCATCCCGGGTGATCGTTTCTTTTTATGCTCCCAATGCGTATTCATCAGGTCGGCGAACTTATTTAAGTTGCCGTCGAGCAGGGCATCGCGGCTTTCCAAGCCCAACTGTTTGGTGAAGTGAAGATTTTCGAGCATTTCGGCGTTGCTCTCTCTGGTTCTCGTATCCTGGTCGCGGAGAATATCGGACGCGTTGCGCGAACTTCCAGTAAAAAATAAGAGCAGATTGTCTTCGAGGTTGGCTAAGGTTTCGGCGGGAAGTTTCAAGGGCTCGACGACGACGCGATCATCCCGAAGGAACTGGAAGCAGGTAATGCCACCGAAAGCGGCGATGTATTGATCCTGCTTGCCGATAGGTTCGTTCAGCAATTTCAATTCGATGTGGCAGGCCTGCTCGGCGAGATCGCGCGGAGGGATGAAGTCGCGTTTGAGAGTATGCAAGGCGCACAACAGCGCGGTGGTGAAGCTGCCCGACGAGCCCATGCCGGTGCCAGCTGGAATGTCCGAAAGGCTGACGATTTCGAGATATGGACCGGTTACGCCGGTTAACTTCAAAGCTTCGCGGATGATGGGATGCTGAATCTCATCGACGCGATCGACTTCCTCGAACTTGGAATATTTGACAATGATTCGGGGCCGAAACGCCTCGTTGATCGTGATGTAAACGTAGCGATTGATGGCGGCGGAAATTACAAAACCGGTGTGCTGACGATAATAGGATGGAAGGTCCGTGCCGCCACCGCCGAGACAGATTCGCAGCGGACTTCGCGTGATGATCATCGAGTGGACCTCGCGGACGGCTCGGCGATGCTTTTACGGCGCTTGCAATGAGCCGGAATAGAGCCTAGGGGGCAGCCGTACTCGCAGTAAAGCGCATCCGCAGGGATCATCACTGAATGATATGCGAAGCGGCTCGTAGTGGTCGAGCGCGGTTTCGGGAATGGTAGGCGATAGAATTTAAAAAAAGGGCCCCCAATCGCCAACTCCTCATTCTACGAATCCTGTCGGCAACGCCGACTACTCCACCTCGAATTCGGTGGAGCGAATCTTGCTGATGTTTCCCGCGGTGTCGAGGGCTCGTAATTCCAGGCGGTAGGAACCGGGATCAAGCGTAGCCACCGGCAACTTAAGGCCCAGCGGAATTACCGGATTTCCTTCGTTGCCTTTTGGAGTGCGGTCTCGAAATTGAAATTTCTCCTTGCCACTCTTGAGGTCCACCACGGTCAGGTCGTATGCGACCTGAGGAGGGTTCGGTTTTTTTAGCAAGGGTTCGTAAATTTCAAGGTAGATGGCGGCGGTGTCCGTCCTCTTGAAGTGGTTGGATGCGGAAGGCGAAATCTGCAGGCCTTGCACCATCAGAGGAGTCTTGTCTTCGAGTAATTGGCTGTCAAGTTCGGTGGAAAGCTCAGAGGCGCGGCGGATCGAGTTGCTGAGGGCGACTCCGCTAATGCTGAAATCCTGATCGTGGTAGGGGTCGATTGCAAGTGCAGTTTCGAGTTTGCCGAAGCTTTGGTTGCCGGAGCTGAAGACGACTTTCAGTTTGTATTCGCCCGAGGCGATACCGAACTGGTTCTCGTAGTGGAAGGGCTGCTTCCGAAATTCCTCCACTTCCTTCTTGCCATCGAGATCAACATTCACGGTATCGCTGAAGCGCGCGGCGATGGAACTATCAGGCTTGTACGCGATACCCAGGATGTTGATCGACGCGTGTTGTTTGCCTTTAACCTTTTCAAATTGCAACGCCGAAGAAGGAATCTCAACGGCGAGATGAATTTGAGCCGTATTGGGCGAGGTATAAAAAAAAGGCGCTTCCATCGAGGCGGCGACGTTGCCTTTTATCTCTCCGGCAGCGCGGGATTCCAAATCTTTCTCGATAGGATTGCCGGCCAGAAGATCCGTCGATTTGATGTTGCAATATCCGCTGCGGGCACGGACGATGGTGCCTCCGCGTTCCACCTTCACTCTCAAGCTGTGACAGCTGCCTTCGGCCGATACTGCGGGCTTGTAGCCGAGAAGATAGTACTGATTCTGGTCTTTGGCGATTTTTTCAAGACCGCCCAGCAAATCGTTGGTGTTTGGGATTACAAAGCCGCCAGTGCCATCCGCGAGTTGATAGAGAACTTGCTGGTTGGTGGAAGCGCTGGGTGGAAATTGGGGAACGATCTGTCGCGGCTCATTGTAAGGATTGTTGAGGTTGGAGTTGTATCCGGGACTGGCCGGCGCACCCCCGGTTTTGCCACCCCCCGTGCTGCCGCCGCCGCCCTTGCTGGGGCCGCCGCCAGTGCTGCCGCCGCCGTGACCGCCGGTTCCACCACCACCAGTTCCGCCTCCACCAGTGCCACCACCGCCATGGCCTCCTCCACCGCCTCCTCCTCCGCCGGTACCATGCTGGGCGGGCAGAGCGGCGGGTTCAAGAAAACCAGCGTACAGAAGCGCGGGACGCCGAGAGCCATTATTCCGATAGTGAAAGGCCGCCGAGATTAAGGTTGCGGACGGCGAATGAATGGAGGGCCGCACCAGACGGCCCTGTGGGACCGCCGGCGGCATGGCTACCAGTCCACGAACATCGATCGGATAGATGGCAACATTCGATTTATTACAGGTATCGACCACGGCCGTGACTTCCGATTCGTATTCGGAACTCAACGGAAAGCCAGCGGTCAACATGACCAGCGTCTTACGGCCAGGAACGGTGGACAGGCTCTTGGCCAGGCTGCGGAGGGCGAGCAGCACGGTGTGGACGCCGAAGTCGGCCTCGGCATTACCGAGAGAGGGCATGTTCGGAGGCCCTCCGACCGATGCAAGCATGACTGGCGGCGGGGCGTTCGGCGAAACCGCGGACCCTTTTATGCTGCTCACCACTTGTTTGAGGCGCTCGGCATCGGCGGTAAAGTTCTGCGTGATGCGGACGGTGCCACCGAACTCCGCGATGGCAATCAGGCGATCCGGGCCGGCATTGGCATCAATAAATTTTGTCGCCGCCGCGCGGGCCTGGGCTTGATCGCCTAACTCCATGGTTGAGTTGTCGAAGAAAAGCACCATATACCGCGGCTTGGGATTAGCGGTGTTCGTGTTTTCTTCAAAAGAGAAGCTGGTCACGGATTGCTCTTTGCCGTCTTCCCAAACCTTAAAATCCTTTTGTTCCAGGTCGCGAACGTAGTTGCCTTTCTTGTCGGTGACGACAGTGTCGACGAGAACCAAGCGAGACTCGGCATGGATGACGGCATCGTCAGCGGCCGGAGTCGACTGCTGAGCGTAAGCCATGTTTTGGTTCGTGCCAAACTGGAGAGCAATACAGCAACTTAGTAGACAGACCAACCCAATCCGGAGAACCAGCCCACAATGAACCAGCTTATGATCTCGCATATGCCGCCTCCCATCTCTTCAGCGAATCTCAACCGTTCCGTTTGCGGACATCAATTGGCCTTCGGCGTCCCGTACTACCAGACGAACCAGATAGTCGCCCGGCTTCACATCAAAACTTGTCTTCAGGGTAATGCCGGATCCGAGCTTGTACTCGAGGGTTTCATCTTTCCAGTGCATGGTGACGATCTTCTCCGATGCCTGAAGAAAGTTGCCATTGCGATTGAAGACGGCAGAGACGCAGGTAAGAACGCTATTGTTTCTGCCTTCGGATTTTCGAAAGTGCAGATGCTGCACGTCGACGTGGGCGAGCACGACGAGCTTGGCGTCGTCGTCGCTGGCTTTGAAAAACTGAGTGTGCAGTTTGACCGGAAGATTGTGCAACTCTTCCTGAGAGTACATCGCCTCCTGGATTTCCTGTTTGGCCTGCTCGTTTGGGTCGGCCAGATGTTTGGGGGCGAAGTAGCCGCGACGGGCCTGCAGAGTGAGTTTCTGCGGATTTTTCAGGGTCACTTTCATAGCGTGGAAGGAGCCGTCGAGCTTCAGATTCTGTGGCGTGAAAGCCAGCACGTACGAATATTCGGGCGCCTGCGCGGTGCGGCGAAACCCTTCGTCAAGATCGTTGCTGTTATGAAAGAAAACGCCGCCTGTGCTGTCAGCCAGAACCGAAAGCAGATCGGCATTGGCCGTGGCGGCTGCGAAGAGAATTAAGCCTTTTTGCGGGGCAGGAGCAGCGGGCTGGGGTGGGTTCGCGATATCGCCAAGGGTATCGATGGTGTACAAACCGCGAGCATCAAGAGCATCGATGACCACCTGCGAGCGAAGGGCCTGATCGATGATGAGGTTGTAATCGAATTCCATCTGCGGAGCAATAAAGCCGGGCGACACGAGAACGATGCTTCGCTGTCCAGGCATGCGGGAGATGCTCCGTACTACTCCCTGCAAAACACTAAGAGAGGTATGGCTTTCCTGGTCTCCGTATTGCAGAGCCATCTGCGAATTCGTGGTTACGAGCTGTGTGGCGACGGAGGCCGCAACGGCCGCCGTTGGCGCGGATATCACGATGGGGCAGGTCATCGCTTCCTGCGTCGCCACCTGCGTAGCCTGAGGATCGTGGCTATTGAAGATCAGATCGGCCTGGTAGTAGCTGATGTCGGGGCAATCGGTGCTCGAGTTGGAAACAAAGATCGGACGCGGCAACAGATGCATCAAGGCTTCATGCAGCTTGGTGCGATCATCAGTAAAGTCCAGAACCGTTTGCCCCGAGGTAGTGAAGATGGCCGCACGATCAGTGGGGCGCAACGTGCCAAAATGCCGCTCCGCGGCTTGGCTCACGCGGCTGAGATCGCCGAATTGCAGATGAATATCATCGAAAAGATACGCGATATAGCGCTCAGGAATAGCGGGTGTGATCGCTGGCTCACCCGGGGCGATGTCGCCGGGATTCTGTTCTGCGGCCTGGCGCGCCTTTTCGCTAAGGGTACCGGGCTGTTCAACTTCGAACTGGGTAATGACTTGAGGCTTGCCTTTATCGAAGACTTGAAAGTCCTCTTTATGGAGATTTCCCAAGGCATGCCCCTGGGCGTCGCGCACTACGGCGCGCACGACCACCAGCTTTACATTTACTTTGAACGTAGTGGGTTCGTCGTGAGAAGTAAGTTCCACGGAATTCTGTTGGCTTTCCGCCTGGACTGCAGGGCTTGGAGGCGGGGGTTGCGCCGGGCCAGCCTGGGTGCGCGCCGAGAACGGGTTGAGCAAGAGCCCGATCGCGCAGAATAGAAAACAGTGGAACGAATTACGCATGAGGACGTCGCGAGAAGCCTTTCGAAGCAGGAAGAAACGGCTGGCTTCGGGAAAACTCTTCATAAGACACCTCAAGCAATCGCGCGGGGGGAAGCAGGCCTGCCTGGGCAAAGCGTCCTGCGGGTTGGATTGCCTTCGGACCAACCAATGCTGGCGCACAGTGTACACCCCCGGGCCGCCATCTTTCTATCTTTCTGGGATTAGCCCTGAATTGGTTTGATAGAAATCCCTGCACGCCGTGCTAGCTTGCCGAGGTAGGTTCGAGAGCGCATGGTATTGGACTGGAATGATGGTAGCCTCGCGGAAGGACTAAGACTGTACGATGCTGGTGAGTTTTTTCGTGCGCATGAGGCCTGGGAAAGTGTGTGGCTAATGGCGCCCGAACCGGAAAAGACTTTCTTGCAAGGGCTGATTCAAGTAACCGCCGCATTGCATCACTGGCAAAGCCAAAACCGCCTGGGAACCTTGCTGTTGTTGCAAGCGGCGCTGCAAAGACTGGATCGGTATCCGCCCAGCTTTGGCGGGATTTCAGTAACGCTGCTTCGCGATGACATTGGCGAGCGTTTGCGCGCGCTCGAGGCCGCCACTCCGCCATCGGGTCTGGTTTCGCCGCGAATACGACCCATCTAGCACTCTATCTCATCCCCGCCTATCGAGTGCTCGACCTGCACGGCTCCAGTATCCGATTTCGGACTAATGAAAATGGCCGAAGTGTCGATAGGAGCTGAAGGGATCGGATTTCCCATTCTGCCAGATGAAAGCTCGCTTACTTTGCACCCGAGACCAGATTGCGGACCGTCCCGTTTAACAAGGAACGATTTAACAAGAAACGATAGTTATGAGCGATGCTGAGATCGTCAAAGATTTCCTGATCGAAAGTTACGAGAACCTTGACCGGTTGGACCGGGATCTGGTCGGGCTGGAGAAAAACCCAAGGGACCGGGAGGCGCTGGCCGGTGTGTTTCGTACGATTCACACCATCAAGGGCACATGTGGTTTTCTTGGTTTCAGCAAACTGGAGAAAGTGGCGCATGTAGGAGAGAACTTGCTGACCCGATTACGGGACGGGCAACTGACGCTGAATCCAGAACTCACGACGGCGCTCCTGAGTATGGTGGATGCGGTTCGGCAGATGCTGAAAGAGATCGAATCCACTGGCTCCGATGGTCAAGTCGACTATCCGGAGCTGCGAGAAAACCTAACGCGATTGCAACAACTGCCGGAAGAGACTGCAAAACACAAAGTTGTCGCAACGGGGAAGGGATCTCCAGAAGCGGCAGTCGCGCCGGCGCCAGTGGGCGATATTTCGACACAGGCGGCGGTAACCGTCGCGAAGGTGATTGTGAAAAAGCAGGAAGATGCCGATGTGGTGCGCGGCAGCGAGACTTCAACCGAGCCGGCATCGGCGCAAGCAGCGACTCGGGCGGTTGACGATGGGGAGGGGCAACGCAACCAACCCGCACAGGGAGCGCAAACCAGCGCCTCGGAAAGCACGGTGCGGGTGAATGTCGGATTGCTGGACAAGGTGATGAATCTGGTAGGCGAACTGGTGCTGTCGCGCAACCAGGTACTGCAGTTCGCCGGCCGTATGAAAGATGCGGGGTTTCTGGCCGCCTCGCAGCGTTTGAACCTGATCACCACCGAGCTGCAGGAAGGCGTCATGAAGACTCGCATGCAGCCCATCGGGAACATTTGGGGACAGTTCCCGCGGACGGTGCGGGACGTGGCGCTCGGATGCGGCAAACAGGTGGAGATCGAAATGGAGGGCAAAGAGACCGAACTCGATAAAACCATTATCGAAGCCATCAAGGACCCGCTCACCCATCTGGTGCGCAATTCTGTTGATCACGGCATCGAACTTCCGGAAGATCGGGTGAAGAAGGGCAAAGATCGAAAAGGACGGCTGATTCTGCGTGCCTTTCATGAGGGCGGGCAGGTAAACATTGAAATCAGCGATGACGGTGCCGGGTTGAACTCGGAGCGTATTCGGAAGAAAGCGGTTGAGCGCGGGGTGATCAGCGCGGAGCAAGCCGGCCGCATGGGCGAGCGCGATATCTTCAACCTGATCTTTTTGCCGGGGTTTTCCACGGCGGAGAAGGTGACCAACGTCTCCGGCCGGGGAGTGGGCATGGACGTGGTCAAAACGAATGTAGAGAGAATCGGGGGGACCGTGGACGTTCAATCCACTGCAGGCCAGGGCACGACCGTAAGGGTAAAGATTCCTCTCACTCTGGCGATCATCCCCGCGCTGGTGGTGACCTGCGGCGGCGATCGCTATGCCATTCCCCAGGTTAGCTTGCTCGAACTGGTGCGGCTCGAAGCGGAGAAAGCGAGTAAGGGAATCGAGTTGGTGCATGGGGCACCGGTCTACCGGCTGCGCGGACGGTTGCTGCCGCTGGTTTATCTCGACCGTGAACTGAAGGTGTCGACCGCCGCCGATGCGGGTTCGGCGAGCGACGGAGCGGTCAACATTGTGGTCCTGCAAGCCGACGAGCGGCAATTTGGATTGGTAGTGAACCAGATCAATGACACCGAAGAAATCGTGGTGAAACCCTTGCGCAAGCAACTGAAGACGATTAAGACCTTTGCCGGCTCCAGCATCATGGGAGATGGCAAAGTAGCGCTTATCCTGGATGTGCTTGGGCTGGCCCAGCGGGCGAACGTGGTTTCGGAAAGCCGGGACCGTTCCATGGCGGAAAAAGCCACGGAGGCTGCCGCGACGGGGGAAGAGAAGAAGACCTTCTTGCTGTTCGCGGGTCCGGGCGATTCGCGGATGGCGATCCCACTTAGCACTCTCGCGCGTTTAGAGGAGTTTCCAGTGGCGCAGGTGGAAATGTCGGGGAGCCAGTGGGTTACGCAATATCGCGGCCAAATCCTCACTCTGATCCGGCTGAACGTCGTAATGGAAGAGCGGCGTGCGAAACTGCGAGCCTTGCAAACCCCGCCGCCAGCGGATTCAGGGCCGATCCAGGTGCTGGTATTGAATCACGAGGGAAAGTCCTTTGGCCTGGTGGTGGAGCAAATTCTTGATATCGTCGAAGATCTGGCGGAGGTGAAGTCGGCGGCAACCCGCCCCTCGGTGCTTTATTCCGTGGTGATCGGAGATCGGGTGACCGAGTTGCTGGATATCCCGGCAATTCTGCGGGGCGCGGATTTGAGCGCGGGGCGCCCGGCAGCGATGGCCAGAGCTGCGGAGGTTACAAATTAAACCATGGCGGAAACTTCACAGTTTTGCACGTTCTATCTGGACAAGCTGCTATTCGGCGTGGAATTAAAGGGCGTTCAGGAAGTGATCCGGTCTTTGGAGATGACCAAGGTTCCGCTGGCGCCGGCAGTGGTGAGTGGACTGATCAACTTGCGCGGCCAGATTGTGACCGCGGTCGACCTGCGGCGACGGCTCGAACTGGAGCCCGCTCCGCCCGGAACGCGGGCCATGAACGTGGTGGTGCGATCCGAGGACGGCGCGGTCAGCCTTTTGGTCGATGAAATCGGCGATGTGGTGGAGGTCGAGGAGAGCAGCTTCGAGACTCCGCCAGAGACTCTGCGCGGCTCGGTCCGAACCATGATTCTGGGCATCCACAAGCTCGATGACCGGCTGATGCATGTGCTCGACATCGAAAAGGCGTGCCAGATGACGGAATTCACGGAGACTCCGGCGAGGACGAACTAGCGCTCCAACCTTAATATTCCGCTTCGATAAGATTGCAAAGCTTGGATTGCGCATCAGGCTGCGAACGTTGCGGCCTTTGCACTCTGCAAAGCACGGTCCGCTGTCTCCAGGATATGATTTGCCGCGATGCAGGGCTGCAAACGGCGGGCTAGGATCCCGTGCTGACCTTTCGCGCCCATTGCAAAGCTTGCCAATGAGCCTCTGCAACTTCTTTTTCGCTCAAATGAAGCTGGCTGCTGAGATCACTCACTGCTCGCCACTCCCCCGATTCCTGCGCCAGCATAAGCTGATAGAACGGTCGCAGGCGGCCGGGCTGGCCCAGCAAAACCGTTTTACTCTCGAGATCGATCGGGATGTCATCGACCACTTTGTTCATGGGAATCTCGAGAATGGTATCCATGAGCGAAAGCATGCCCATGAGAAACAGGTCAGAATCTCCACGCTGAATTTTGGGCGAAAGCAGTTCGCAGAAACGGGCCCGCACCAGCGCCGAGAGAACCAAGTCGGTCGTCTTTCCTTGGCCGGCACCAAGCGTTGCCACCAGGCGGATCCAGCGGCGCACTTCGCGCTCGCCGAGGATGGACAGAGCATGGCGCACGGAGTGAATTTCGGCAGCGAATCCGAAGGCCGCGGAATTCAGGTAGCGCAATAAGCGATAACAGAGCGAAGCCTCGCTTTTGACCAGATTTTCGAGTGCGCGCACGTCCAGCTCTGGCTGCGAAACTGCGGTCAACATGCGCAAGTAGTTGAGCCGGTTGGCGGGAATCTCGTGCGCGGTGAGGATTTCTGGACGGCGAAAAAAGTACCCCTGAAAATAAAGGAAGCCGGCTTTCTTGGCGGCCAGGAACTCCTCCCGTGTCTCCACCTTTTCCGCAAGCATTCGGCAGCGCCAGGGACCATACTTGTGAACCATGGCAGCGGCGTCGGCGGGAGCAGTCGCGCGGAGGTCGACTTTGATGATGTCGGCCAGGTCGGTCAGGGGCTCGCGCGGATCGTTTACCGTAAAGTCGTCCAGCGCAATCATGTATCCAGCTTGCTTCATCCGTTGGCAAGCGGCGACCACCAAGTCGTCGGCCGGCACACCCTCCAAAACCTCGATCACAACCTGCGACGAAGGCAGCAGCGTGATGTAGTCCTTGAGCAGAATATCGCGGGTGCAATTGATGAACGCGCGGCGCCCGTCACAGAGCACGTCGAGACCAATCAGCATGGAAGTGTTCAGGGTGCTGCGCGAAGCCGCGTCCACGTCCTGGCTACAGAAAAAATCCTCGACCCCATTACGGAACAGGAGTTCATAACCGAACACGGCCTCTTCCGCGGTAAGAATCGTCTGCCGGGCCACGAACTGGGTTCCCGGTTTGAAGGTCGGTTTCTCTTCGCCGGGGCTGAGAGCGGAGGAAGTGGCGGTCACTTGTTGTTTATCGGCGCAAAGTCACGGGAGATTAGGTGTGAGTAAACCCGATTCCAGTCCAGGCAGCCAAATTTTTGGTCAAGGCCTGAAGTCCGCAAGATCTTCGGTAAAGCTCGCCGCCTGCCATGCCGATGAAATGGTTTAGCAGGATTGGCTTTCTCTGGAACGCTTGGCTCGGCCCACAACGTATGGTTTCGCACCCTATATGCAGATTGACCGGAGGAAACATTAGATGAAACTTACACTCGGCAAAAAACTCGGCCTGGGCTTTGGCGTGATTCTCGTCCTGATGATGTTTAGCGCGCTGCTCAGTTATATGAAGATCAGCGCAATCAAGCAGACTCAGGACGTAACGATGGCAGTGCGCGTTCCGACCATCGAAGCGGTCAAGGACCTTGCACGGGATCTGAATCAGACGTAGAGCAAAGGACGCCAAGCAATTTTGGCGGGCACGGAGCCTGATCGCAGAGAGGCTGCCAAGAGACTTTTCGATGAGGCCTGGCAGGGCATTGAGAAAAGCGTTGCACAGATGGATGGGTTATCCGCCAAGTGGAGCTTGCAGGAAAACCGCGACCGGTTTGCGGAGGTCAAGAACGAGCTTCCCAAACTCCGCGAAACTCAGCAGGAGATCATCGCTCAGGCCGCGACCGGGGAGCGCGAAGCGGTCATCAAGGCCGGGAATGACTTTGCGGATAAAGCAACCAGCATCACTCAGGCGATTAAAAAGCCAATGGAAGACTTCGCAGATTCGATGGAGGTACTGCTCAAACAGGACCAGGAAGCTTTGGCTGGCGAGACCCGCTCGATGTATCTGACCATGACCATCTCCACCGTTCTCGCGCTGGCCATCGGCATCTTCGTTGCTCTCTCGTTAAGCCGCAACATCGCCGGCGCCACCCAAGCGGTGCTGGCGCAGGCGGAGGCCATCGCCACCGGGGACTTGACGCACGACGATTTGAAAGTCCGCAGCCAGGATGAACTTGGCGACCTGACCTTGGCTATCAACAAGATGAGTGGCAGCTTGCGGCGCATGATTCTGGCCATCACGGAAAATTCCATGCACGTCGCCAGCGCCAGCGAGCAACTCTCAAGCACCAGCCAGCAGATTTCAGCCAACTCGGAAGAGACCTCGGCGCAGGCAAAAGTTGTCTCCGATGCAACCGTGCAAGTCAGCCAGAATCTGCAGACGGTTGCGACCGGAGCGGAAGAGATGGGCAGCAGTATTAAAGAGATTGCCAAAAATGCCACCGAGGCGGCACGAGTGGCAACCTCGGCGGTGAAGGTGGCGGAAACGACTACGGCTACGGTGTCGAAGCTTGGCGAATCCTCGAATGAGATTGGACAGGTGATCAAGGTCATCACTTCGATCGCGCAACAAACCAATCTTCTGGCACTGAATGCCACCATCGAAGCGGCGCGCGCTGGGGAAGCGGGCAAGGGATTCGCGGTGGTGGCGAACGAAGTGAAGGAACTCGCCAAAGAAACGGCGAAGGCTACGGAAGATATCAGCCGCAAGATTGAAGCGATTCAGACCGACACCAAGGCGGCGGTGGAAGCGATTGCGTCGATCAGCGAAGTGATCAATCAGGTGAACGGAATCTCGAACACGATTGCGACGGCGGTGGAAGAGCAGAACGCGACCACCAACGAGATGGCACGGAATGTGAGCGAAGCGGCGCACGGCAGCGGAGAGATTACGAGCAACATTGGGGGGGGTGGCCCAGGCGGCGGAGAGCACGTCGCGGGGAGCGGGGGACACGCAGAAGGCGGCGCAGCAACTGGTGGAGACCTCGGCCGAACTGCGGCGGCTGGTGGAGCAATTCAAGATCGAAGCTGGCGGAGCCGGTGGTGGTCGCGGCGCGAAAGGGACGTCTGAGCAGCGCAGGGCGGCATATGCGGGCTCATGATCTGCCAGAAGCTGATTGAGGAGCAGTGAAAGTCAGCGCATGAAATAAAACAGCGTGACGGCCGAAGCGCCACCGGGAGCGGCCACTTAACTAGGAGTATGGCAGCAGGCGTGGGAGCGTAGCTCGAGATTGCTCTGGGCTCCTTGCGCTAGAACAGACGGATTTCCAATGGCCCCAATTCGCATTCTCATCGTGGACGATTCGGTGGTGATTCGCAAGCTGCTCTCCGAAACTTTGTCCGCAGATCCCGCGATCGAGGTGTTGGGTACGGCGAGCGACGGGCGCATTGGCTTGGCGAAGGTGGCGCAGCTGCATCCCGATCTGGTCACGCTCGATGTCGAAATGCCGGTGATGAACGGGCTGGAAACCCTGGCGGAACTGCGCAAACTGTATCCCAAATTACCCGTCATCATGTTCAGCACACTTACCGAGCACGGAGCGGCGGCTACCCTCGATGCACTTTCTCTGGGCGCATCCGACTATGCCACCAAACCCAGTAACACCGGCAGCCCCGCGCTGGCGATTGCGGCAATTCGAGCGGAACTTATTCCGAAAATCAAGGCCTTATGTGCCGGGCACGCCACAAAACTTGCTCTGCCCCCGCCTCGAGCGGCGGTGCCGGTGAGAAGACCTTTGCATCAGCGCATTGAGATTGTGGCCATTGGCACGTCCACCGGCGGTCCGAATGCGCTGGCCGAAGTGTTGCCGCGGATTCCCAAGGACTTTCCGGTCCCGATCGTACTGGTTCAGCACATGCCGCCGATTTTTACCCGGCTGCTGGCGGAACGGCTCGCTGCCCACTCGGAGATTGCGGTGCAAGAGGGAAGTGCGGGCGTGGCTCTCTCTCCGGGACAAGTCTGGATTGCGCCGGGAAATTTTCATATGACCGTAAAGCGCTCCGGCTTGAGCTGGCGTCTGGAATTGAATCAGGGTCCTCCGGAGAATTCCTGCAGACCCGCGGTGGATGTGCTATTTCGCTCGGTGGCGGAAGTCTACGGGGCGGGAACGCTGGCGGTGGTGATGACAGGCATGGGTTCCGACGGCGTGGTCGGCGCTCGTTCGATCCGTCAGAAGGGCGGCGAAGTCATCATTCAGGACGAAGCCTCGGCGGTGGTCTGGGGAATGCCGGGGCTGGTATACGCCTCGGGTCAAGCAGACGCGGTTTATCCCCTGGACCAGCTTGGACATGAGATCACGCGGCGGGTGCTGCAGAGCCGCGCGCCGCGCGCCGCAACGAACCAGATCGATCAATCCGCACTGGAGCCTCGGGCACGATGATAACCGGTACCCAAATCGCCAAGACGATCCCTTCTCCTTCTCTTTCCAAAACCAGCGAATCTCTGGACCCGGTTTATCGACAAATTCGCGACCTGGTCTACAAGGTGTCAGGCATCTACAAGGCCGAAGAAAAGCTCTATCTTCTGGCGGCCGGATGCGAACGCAGAATGAAGCAGCTCGCAACCAAGAATGCGCGCGATTATTGGGAGCATCTCACGGCGCATCCCAGCCGCGACGGGGAGATGCGCCAGCTGCTGAATGAAATCACGATTGGAGAGACCTGCTTGTTTCGCAGCCAGCCCCAGCTGGACGCGCTGCGCAAGGTGATCCTTCCGGAAATCATTACGAGAAAACCAAGCAGATCACCAGGCGATTGCGCATCTGGAGTGCGGGTTGCTCGACCGGCGAAGAGTCCTACACCCTGGCCATGAATATGCTCGAGGAAAGCGAAGGCCTGCTGAAAGGCTGGACGGTGGAGGTTTTAGCCACTGACCTGAATGACCGCTCGGTCGAGACCGCCAAAGCCGGTATCTACGGCGACTACGCCTTGCGGTCCACTCCGGAGAGTTTCAAGCGTAAATATTTCTCCCCGGTGGAGGACAAGAAACTGCAGGTGCGGCCGGAGGTGAAAAAACTGGTTGCCTTCAGCCGTCTGAACCTGCAAGACGATTCCCGCATGCTGTTCATGAAGGGGATGGACCTGATCTTCTGCTGTAACGTCCTGATTTATTTCGATGGTCCGTCGAAATCCAAGGTCATCGACCATTTTTTCAGCAACCTGAATTTTGGTGGCTATTTTTTCCTGGGCACCTCGGAGTCTCTGTTGAATTTGAACGACAAGTTTCATCTCGTGCATTTTCCCGGGGCAATCTCGTATTGGAAACCGTCCCTGAAGAGTGGCAAATTATGAGCACTTCGGTCGCAGCATCCGTGTCCGCCCAGATTCGTGCTCGCGTGAAGAGCATTGAAACCATGCCCTCGATCCCGACCATCTTCTTACCCTTGCTGGATATGTTGAACTTGCCGCCGGATCGAGTGAAACTGGACGAGGTCGTTAAGCTGGTGTCTTATGACAACACCATTGCGGCGCAGTGTCTGCGGGTCGCCAGTTCACCTCTGTTCGGTCTGGCAAAGTCGCCAGAATCCATCAAAGCGGCGGTGATCAGCCTGGGCTTGAGGCGCGTCCAAACCATCCTGCTGACCTGCTGCATGGGCAATGCCTTCCCGGTAAAAACCTGGGCGCTGGATCCGATCGTTTTTTGGAGGCATTCCCTGGGCTGTGCGATGGTATGCCGCATGTTCAGCGAAAAACTGGGGAGCTCCGACGGCGACAAGGTTTATATGGCAGGGCTGATGCATGACATCGGGTTTCTGGTGAACTGCATGGCTTTTCCGAAGGAGTTTGCCGCAGCCGTGGCCTGCGCCGCTCAGGAACAGATCCCGTTTGACGAAGCCGAGCGGCGCACTATGGGGTTTACGCACTGCGACAGCGGTCGCGAGTTGGCCGAAAGCTGGCATCTGGCCGACGATCTGGTTCAGGTGATCGCCTATCACCATCACCCCGAGCGGAGCGAAGCGGCCCAGCCTCTGGTCGCGTTAGTCCACCTCAGCGATCTGCTATGCCGAATGCGCGATCTGGGTTACGGATACTACGAGCGGCAAAAGGTAGACCTGATTCAGGATCCGGCATGGCCAATCTTGTTGAAGGAATACCGTACCCTGGAAGGGGTCGACCTAGTCCGGTTTACCTTCGAACTGGACGAAGCGGTGGAGGGAGTTTCCCAACTGGTGGCGACGATATTCGGAGCGCGTTCGGGAAAAAGCTGAGAGCTAGCAGACGCCGCGCTCAGTCTGCTGTTGAGCAGACGCGGGCCGGCGCCGCACTTTGCGATCGGGAGTGGATCTGATGGCAGATCACGTGTGGATTTGCAGAGAAATGAAGACGGGCATGTTTTCGAACAAGAGCTTGATCTCCAGGGCGGGTGAGTCTGCCAACGAATACATGCTGTAGTCACTCCCGCTTACGACCGTGGGCGGAGAAAGCATGCAGCTATCGCCCAAGCCAGAAATTTTGTTTTTGAAGTTGCCGGCAACCATGTTGCAGATTTCACCCAGGGCATCGGAAATTTCTCCGGCGCCGACTTTGTCCGGATCAGTGCCCAGCATCTTGGAGGTCATAAGCGCCGCGGATTTTTCATCGCAATAGACGGTAAGCACGCCGCACAATTTTCCGGCCATGCCTACCATGGCGCTTACGCCCTGGGGCGCGGTTAAGTCCGCCGTAGGCGGAGCAAGGTCGCAGTTCAACATCAGGTGGAAGACCTCACGGGTTGCAACTTCGAGCAGCGGGCCCCAGGTTTCATTGCTGCCGCCCGCGGCGACTAATTCGGTCGGAGAGTTCATGATTTGCCTGCCAAAGCTGGGATGACTTGGGTCTTGACCTGCTCGGGTGTGAAAGGCTTGCGGATATAACCGCGAGCTCCGGCGGACAAAGCCTGCACCACGTGCGCTTCACTGCCTTCGGTAGTAATCATGATCACCGGCACCCCCTTCGCATTGTCGACGCCAGGAAGTTGCTTGATGAATTCCAGTCCGTCCATGACCGGCATGTTGATGTCACAAAGGATAATATCGACCGGGCCGGACTGCAGCGCGCCAAGGGCTTCGGCTCCGTTCCCAGCCTCCAGCACCTGACTCAGGTCGATACCAGCCTGACGCAGCGAGCGCTCCACGATCTTTCGCATGACTGAAGAATCGTCGACGATCAGAACACGAATGGACATAAAGCTGCACTCATTTTCGTTGCGCGATCGCTCTACCGTCGCACCTTTGGTATATCGGCAGGGCGCCGTTGGACTTTAACGGGGCGTAGCGGGCTGCTCTTGTCTATAATGTCCGGAACCCGGCGCGATAGTCAGGGCTTGGACTGCTCCAGGTTTTAGGTGGCCGAAGAAGTGTCTGTCGAGTGCATGAATGTGAAACCCGGGGTTGAGGTGGCCAGCCTGACCGATGTGGGCTGCCAGAGAGAAAACAATGAGGATTCCTATCTTTATTGGGAACCGGCCGGGGATGTGGAATTCCAGCGCAAGGGTCGATTAGCGGTTATTGCGGACGGTATGGGTGGGCATGAGGGGGGCCAGGAAGCCAGCCGCATGGCGGTTGAGACAGTTCGCGAGGTTTACGAGCAGGCTTTTGGTGATGATCCTCAGGCCGCGCTCATGGAATCCTTTGCTGCTGCCCACACCCGGATTCTGGATTATGCCGAGCGCAACCCAGCCTTCTTGGGGATGGGTACGACTTGTACTGCGGTGGTGCTGCGCGCTCGGAAACTCTATTTCGCCCACGTTGGCGATAGCAGGCTGTATCTGGTTCGCAAGGCAGAAATCCTAAAGTTGACGCGCGATCACTCCTATGTTGGCAGACTGGTGGAAAGCGGGCTGGTCCGCGCCGAGGATGCGGAGCGGCACCCGCAGCGCCACATCCTGACTGCGGCCTTAGGCGCGGGACTGGAGGTTGGCGTCGATGCGGCCGAGTATGGTTTGCCGCTGCAGGACGGGGACGATCTTCTCCTCTGCACCGACGGACTATGGAGTGTTGTCACCGAGGAAGAGTTGAAGGCAGCCCTGATCAGCAACCCCCCAGCCGAATGCTGCGCGGCTCTGGTAGAACTGGCGCGGCAGCGCGGCGGCCCCGACAACATTACCTTGCAAGTGCTGCGCATGGGGCGCGAATCGTGATTCGCCTTCTGACATTTGCCTGAAAACCCCCACTCTTGAAGAGCGCAAATCGATGCGCGTCCGCGGTTGCGTGTGAGCAAGACGCGAGTAGCGGATGGATATAGGCTTTTGCAGGTGGCGCGAGTTTCGAAATTCGCGCGGCAGACGCAACGACCCGTGTGGATATTAAATAAAGTCTATTAAGCCAATGGACTTTGTGGCATAATAACGTTCCATGAAGATTTCTCAAAAGGGACTCTATGCTTTGCAGGCCATGATGATGCTGGCCCGCCACCACCAGCAGGGCGCCATCAAGATCCGCGATATCGCTTACGAAGAGGGGCTGCCGGAAAAATTTCTGGAGCTTATCCTTCTCGAACTCAAGAACGCGCGCATGCTCGAGAGTGTTCGCGGAGCCAAGGGAGGTTACCGGTTGCGCCGCGATCCTGGCGACATCCGGCTGAGCGAGATCATGCGTTTGATTGATGGACCGCTGGCACCCTTTGCCGATGCCGAGCAACTGCGTGCGCTCATCGACCGCAACCTGCCAGACCGGGCCCTGTATCAGGTATTTCTCGATGTGCGCGATGCCGCGGCGCATATCCTAGACAACACTACCTTGGCCGACTTGATTTCGGAAACGCCCTCTCGCCCGACCAAACGCAAACGTACAAGCAAGAAGATTGCAGGCAAGAAAAAAGAGCAGGGAAGAATCCTGCCCATGGTGGTTGAGGACAGAACCGGGAATAGAATTGTGCCATCGTCTCCGGCTTATGATCGCTGTTTCGACCGGATGCCGCATAGACCCTAGCGGTTTTGACACAAACGTCGGGATCTGCAGCGAGTCTTCCCGCATTTCCTAATGACCGTGCACACAAATCTCGTCGACTTGCCATGGAATCACTACTAAGCCAATTGTAATAATAGACTAAACAAGTTGGTCGATTTGCTGAACCAAAAAAGCCAGTTACAGAAAAGGCGGATCAGATTCAATGAGACCCATCAAAACGAGACCCATCCGGAAGCTATTTTTTACAGTTCTCATCATCGCGGCACTCCGTACCGGAGGTTGGGGCCAATCGGATTCGGCCATGCCAGCTTCCAAAGTAAACAACGATCGAGTAACGCATACACGGGGCGCGTCCCCGATCACCGCCGCAGATATTCAGGAACTGAAGGATGCGTTGGCCGCTCAGCAACGACAAATTGAAAACCTCGCGGAGCGATTAGAGCGGGAAGAATCACGGCAAGGTGTCCAGGCATCGGCAGAGAACGCTGCGGCCAAGACCGTTTCCGCGCACGCTCTACCCGTCTTCCAGCGTCAGCCGGCGGAAGTCAGCGACGCACTTATGACGCTGCAAGAATCCCCGCAAACCTCCAGCCCTGACGCCCCTCAGACATATAACCCGCAAATGGAGGGACCGTTAACCATCCATTTCAGAGGGATTAACATCACTCCAGGCGGCTACGCTGCCGCCGAATTTGTGCGGCGTTCGCGAGCGCTAGGCGCAGACCTGCCCACCCCATTTAATTCTCTGACGATGCCGGGCGCTTCCCAGAGCCAGTTGTCGGAGTTTTTCGGGTCAGCCCGACAGTCTAAGATCACCACGTTTGTCGACGGCCGCATGAAAGACGTGGATCTTTCCAGCTATATTTCAGCCGACTTTCTTTCGGCCGGAGTAACCTCAACTTCGACTCAAACCAATAGTTACACCCTCCGTCTACGCCAGGCTTGGGGCCAGGTGAAATTTCACCATGGCTGGAGCTTCCTCGGCGGGCAAGAGTGGAGCCTGGTGACGGAGGATGGGGCGGGAATTTCTCCGGATGACGACCTCGGTCGAACTAACGATGCTCGGCCGAAGACGATTGATCCGTCCTATAACGTGGGGTTCGTTTTCGCGCGGCAGTATGGCCTCCGTGTGACCAAGAAATTCAATGACACCCTCGCGGTTGCCGTCGCCATGGAGAATGCGCAGGGCACACTCACGGCGCATGGAAACGGAGACAATTTTGTACTCGGAGAAGCAGGCGCGACCAACAGCTACAATACAACCTCGAACTACACCTTTAATCCTTCGCCCGATGTCATCGCCAAGATCGCCTTCGATCCGGGCTTTGGGCACTACGAAGTGTTTGGTTTGTACGATCGATTCCGCGACCGGGCATTCCCTTGCGGCGAGGTGGCGAGCCCAACCGCGCTGTGCGGAGGCAGCCCCGTTGCTGGTCCGAATGCTCTCGGTGCGTATAACGCTTCGAAAGACGGTGGTGGTGTGGGCGCAAGCGCACGCTGGAAGATTGCCAGCCGCATTACTTTGGGAGTGAAGGGTTTCGGGGGCAGTGGAATCGGCCGTTACGCTCCAGGCGGTCTGTCGGATGTTTCGATCCATGGCGACGGGACCATTCACCTGATCAAAAACCTGGAGGGTCTCACTACGGTCGAGTGGCATGGCAAAAAGCTCGAATTATATTTCTATACCGGAGCCGAATATGCCTCGCGGACATTCGACGTTGATCCTGTTACTGGAAAGGAAGTCGGATATGGCGCTCCGCTTTTCAACAATTCGGGCTGCTATACCGAGCTCGCTCCGGCCGTCAATACGGGCTTTACTCCCACCAGTCCGGCGAATTGTACTGCGGACACACGGGCAGTCATCGAGGGCACAGGAGGCTTCTGGTATCACTTCTACAGCGGGCCCAGAGGAAAATTTCAGTTCGGCACGCAATATTCCTACGCGACTCGTCAGGCCTGGTCCGGCGTCGGGTTTTCAAAAGGGACTGGAGTGACGCCGGAAGGAATCGATAACATGATTTTTACTTCCTTCCGCTACTACTTGCCATAGAGCCGCAGTGGGTCCCGCGTCGAGGCTTGGCGCGGGACCGTCCTTTCGCAAATGCAACTAGATTGTCTGTAGGACGTGCACCTTCGGAATTGCTGACGAGTCTGTTCTGGCTAGTCTCCTTTTCCGGTCCGGCGCGCTAACGCAATATCCATCAACGGAATACACCCTCCAGATCTTTTTCCACTGCAATCTTCGCTCGGCTCCTCCTGCGTTCACACGAAATTAATAGGTTTGTAATGTTCCTGTAACAGCCGGAAATGTAAAAACAGAGTTCGGCAAAATGGCTTACCCGTCGAGTATGTAGCTGGCCTTTCCTCGAGTAGGGGAAGCGGTCAGCCGAAACTTCAAAAAGGAGAGGACTGTATTTCATGAAAGCAACCAAGAATTCGTGTCTGCTGGCGGTTGTAGCACTGGTGGCGTTGATCCCAAGTATTTGGGCTCAAACCACTACCGAAACTAAACATAAGAAGGCGAAGCCCGCAATCACCGCGGCGGATGTTCAGGAGCTAAAAGACGCGATTGCCGCGCAGCAAGCGGCGCTCGCTCAGCAACAGCGGCAGATTCAACAGTTACAAGATGAACTGCACCGCAAGGACCAGTCCGTGCAGCAGGCGCAGAGCGCCGCCACCGACGCAGCATCCAAGGCTGATGCCGCGCAGGCCGAGGCGAGTCAACAGCAACAGGCCGTCGGCCAGCTCAAAACTGACGTGGCTGACTTGAAGACCAACGTCAACAATGCTGCGGTCAGTATCCAGGAGACGCAGAAAAACGTAAGCACCGCGCTCGAGAGTCCAATGGCGCTCCACTACAAGGGCATCAACATCACGCCGGGCGGTTTTCTGGCGGCAGAATTTGTGCGGCGGTCGCGAGCTTTAGGGTCGGACATCAATACGCCGTTCAATTCGCTCACCATGCCCGGTGCTTCGCAGAGCAATATCTCAGAGTTTTTTGGATCGGGCCGACAGTCACGAATTTCCATGCTCGCGGAAGGACGGCTGAAGAGCGCCAAGTTGTCCGGCTACTACGAGGGCGACTTCCTCAACGCCGGAGTTACCTCCAATAACAATGAGAGCAACAGTTATCCCTTTCGGCAACGCCAGGCCTGGGGACAGGCTGCTCTGGACAGCGGATGGACCGTTACCGGAGGGCAGATGTGGAGCCTAGTGACGGAGACCAAGAAGGGAACGGACAATCGCAGCGAAGCGTTGCCGATGACCATCGACCCGCAGTACACCGTTGGCTTCAGTTGGGCGCGGCAGTATGGAATACGCGTGTCCAAGAACTTCGGCAACAAAGTCTGGATCGCGGCTTCTATGGAAAATTCCCAGGCGACGCTTAGCACTCACGGCAACGAGACAAATTTCCTGATCGGCTCGGCTGGCAACAGCGGCGGACTCTACAACTCCGCGATCAGCACTTGCAGCAGCAGCATCAACAGCACCGCCACCACCGTCACCACGACTTGTACTCCGATCGCCGGCTACTCTTTCAATCCTTCGCCCGACTTTGTGGTGAAGCTGGCGTTTGAACCCGGTTTCGGACACTATGAGGTCTTTGGGCTCTCCACCAGCTTCCGCGATCGAATCTTTCCCTGTGGCGGGGTTTCCTCGACCACTCTTTGCGGTGGCAAGACCGGCGCAAATGCGCTCGGGGCTTTCAACGACTCGAAGGATGGTGGCGGCATCGGCGCGAACGCGCGTTGGACGATTGCCAAACATGTCGACTTCGGCCTGCACGGGCTTTTCGGGAAGGGGATCGGACGCTACGGAACGGGTGGACTGGCTGACACCGCGATCCGTGCGAATGGTTCCTTTGCGCTGATCAAGAGTGGACAAGGATTGGGCACGCTCGAGTGGCACGGGCCGAAACTTGATGTCTATCTGAACGGCGGCGTTGAATACGCCGGCCGCGCCTGGGATTACGACCCGCTCCTCAATACGACCGTCGGCTACGGATCTCCCTCGTTCAACAACTCCGGCTGCTACACGGAGACCCCTCCCTCGGTTAACAACGGTTTTGCTCCGGGTGGTCTCTCCAAGTGCACGGGTGACACCCGGATATTGGCCGAAGGAACTGCCGGATTTTGGTACCGCTTCTACAGCGGGCCCAAGGGCAAGTTCCAGTTTGGCGCGCAATACTCCTACGTTACCCGCCAGACCTGGTACGGGACGGGCTTCTCAAAGGGGCAAGGCGTAACACCGGAAGGACTGGACAACATGGTCTTCACCTCCCTCCGCTACTACTTGCCGTAGATCGAGAAGACTCAGAAATGGTCCCGCGCCGCATCAGGCGCGGGATCCACCAATCCGATTTCGATCTTCTCTCAACCTTCTGAGGGGCGCCTTCCCCTCAGAATCGCCACTGGCCCGGTTTTGGCTACTCTCCTTTTCCGGGCCGGTGGTGTTAACTTAGGATAAGGATTAGGCGTAAAGCCGACTTATTTATAGAATTACTTTCTATTAAAGGCAAAATCATGAACAGCAGGCGCGATTTTCTTAAGCAATTATCTGGCGCAGCGCTGGCGGCAGGTGCTGTGCCTTCGGTGGCGACCTGGGCGCTTGCTAAGGATCAGGCGGTGGAGTTTCCCGGCGAAGAGGGTATGGTGCTTCGTTCCTTTCGCTTCGTTGATCTCGAATCGCCAGTGAAATATTTCAACACGTGGCTTACGCCGGTGCCGCATTTCTTCGTTCGCAATCACATGCACGAACCGAGCGAGATCGATGCACAGGACTGGCGGCTTTCGATCGGAGGCGAGGTCGAGAAGCCGATCACTCTGAGTCTGACAGACCTTTCTAAAATTGAAGCGCACTCGGTGGTCAACACTCTGGAGTGCGCCGGCAACGGCCGCGCCTTTGAACGCCCTCAAGTTCCAGGGATTCAGTGGGGAAAGGGAGCGGTTGGCACGGCGCGGTTTTCCGGTCCTCGCCTGCGGGATGTGTTGCAGCGGGCCGGAGTGAAATCCACCGGCAAGCATGTGATGTTTCGAGGTCTCGATGAAATTCCAGGGAAAGTGCCTCCGTTCATTCGGAGCATTCCGATTGAGAAGGCTCTTGATTCCGACACGCTGGTGGCCACGCACATGAACGGATCGCCGCTGACCCGGCATCACGGGTTTCCGGCGCGGGGGTTGGTGGCGGGTTGGATTGGCGCGGCATCCTGCAAGTGGCTCACCGAAATAAAGTTGCTCGAAAATGAATTCGTGGGCAACTTCATGAGTGGCGGTTATCGATTACCAAACGAACCGGTGAAGCCTGGCGAAGCCGTGAAGCCCGAAGATTCTCATCCGCTAACCGCTCTGAGCGTGAAGTCGGTCATTTCTGTGCCCAGCGACGGAGCCGAGGTGAAACCGGGTCGGGTGGTGGTGCAGGGAGCTGCGTGGGCCGGGGAGGCGGATATAACAAAGGTGGAAGTCTCAACCGACGGGGGCGCTACCTGGCATGCTGCAAGGTTGGGCCGAGAGCAAGCGCATTACGCGTGGCGGCTATGGAGTTATGACTGGCAGGCTGGCAAAAGCGGCGACCATGCGATTCGTTCGCGTGCGACAGACAGCCAGGGACGCACCCAGCCCAAGACGGCAGTGTGGAACCCCAGTGGCTACCTTAACAACTCGATTGACGAGGTGAAGGTCCATGTCGGCTAATACTCTGCGAAGAAAAGCTGCTAGAGAGCTTTAATTATGAAGTTTTCATCGAACTTGCATTCCGCAGTGATCAGCCTGATCATACTTGTCATGGCGGCTGTTTTGCCTCTCCCGGCACAGACTCAGGAACCTGTTCCCGCAAGCACAACGGCCACTCTGCCCCTCGGTCTGATGCAGACCAAGGCCACCACCGCGTGTACGGAATGCCACGAGGCGCGCATTATCGTGCAACAGAGGCTGAGTAAAGCGGCGTGGATAAAGGAAGTAGATAAGATGACGAAATGGGGTGCCATGGTCGATGCTTCGGACCGTGACGCGCTGATCGATTACCTCAGCTCGAATTTCAGTCCCGATAAGCCTGCCTATGAGCCGCCCCGAACCGCGGTCGGTAAGCCCGGACAGGCGCAGAAATCCAAATAAGGCTCCGGAAAAGCGTCCAGACAAAGCAAAGCGCCACCGACCCAATGTCCGATTTCGCGGCGGACAGTACGGTAGCGCTGCCAACTTCAAAGCCCAAGACTGAATGTTGCAACTATAGGAGCTGCAATGCCCTATTTCTAGTGCATTGTAGGGTTCCTTTAACTTAGTAGCTGAAGGCGTAAAGAAGGTTTACGGCTTTTCTTCTGTGTCCGGAGCGTCTCCGGAGGCCGCGTTCTTCTCCGGGCGCAGCAATGGGAACAGGATGACGTCGCGGATAGTGTGCGAATCGGTCAGCAGCATGCATAAGCGGTCCACGCCCACGCCCACGCCCCCGGCCGGCGGCATGCCATACGACAATGCCCGGATGTAGTCTTCATCCATCTGATGGGCCTCCTGGTCGCCGCGCTCGCGCTCTTTCAATTGAGCCTCAAAGCGTCGCCGTTGATCCTCAGGATCGTTGAGTTCACTAAAGCCGTTTGAGATTTCCATCTGTCCGGCGAAGATTTCGAAACGCTCGGTCCAGTCCGGTTCATCCGGCTTCTGCTTTGATAGTGGCGAAATGGCGGTGGGGAACTCATAGATGATTGTCGGCTGGGTCAAGTGCTCCTCTGCCGCAGCATCGAATAAACTGGCAATCGTTTTACCGGCAGGCTCGTTCGGATCGTAAGCAATGTGCGCGTGCGCCTGATTAAACCGTTCGACCAGTTTCTTCACGCCGTCGGGGGATGCAAACTCGCCCATCGCAGGTTTTGCTCCAGCTCTTTCCGGCCAGTAATGAATGATGGCTTCGCGCATGGTCAGGCGCTGCCAGTTTGACCAGTCAATTTCCTGCTCACCCCACGTCGTCGTAGTTCCACCGGTCACGTCCTTTGCCCCTTGGGTGATCAACTCCTGCGTGAGATCCATGATGCCCTGATAATCGGTGTAGGCCTGATAGGCCTCAAGCATGGTGAACTCTGGATTCCATCGCCAGCCCAGGCCTTCGTTGCGAAAGTTGCGGTTAATTTCGTAGACGCGGTCGAACCCGCCCACCACCAGGCGCTTGAGGTAAAGTTCTGGCGCAATGCGCAGGTACAAGTCCATGTCGAGGGTGTTGTGGTGGGTGACGAACGGACGCGCCACCGCGCCGCCGGCGATCGGTTGCATCATCGGAGTTTCAACTTCGACAAATCCATGCGATTCCATGGTCCGGCGGAGCGATTGCACCAGCTTGCTGCGCTTCAGAAAAACCTCGCGCACCTCCGGATTCATCACCAGATCGACATATCGCTGGCGGTAGCGCAGTTCAACGTCGGTGAGGCCGTGCCACTTTTCAGGCAACGGCAGGAGATCTTTGCTGAGGAAAGTGATTTCCTCCACATGGATGGTGAGTTCGCCGGTGCGGGTACGGAACAGATAGCCGCTGGTTCCGATGTGATCGCCGAGATCGAGCAACTTGTATAGCTCAAATCCCTTTTCCCCGACCGCATCTTTCTTCACATAAATCTGAAGGCGCTTTCCGTCCTGCTGTAAATGGCTGAATCCGGCTTTGCCCATCATGCGGATCGCCATGATGCGCCCCGCCACCCGCACGTTAATTCGCGGACTTTCCAGTTGCTCGGCGGTTTTGTCCGAGTCTTCCGCGAGGATCTGCGCGATGGTATGCGTGAAGTCGTATTTGCTGCGATAAGCGGTCTGGCCGAGGGCCTCAATCTGCTTCAGCTTCTCATGCCGGAGCTCGTAAGTTTTCTCGTCGAATGCCAAGAGAGTCCTTTAACAGAGAATTGCGCCGTAGGGGCGGAAGACTTGAAAAATGTTGAAACGCGATTATAAACAACCCGCTGGCAGGCGTCTGCTGCGCGAAGCGATTGCCTAATCGAATTTGAAAGAGGTGTTGTACCATGGTACATTAGTACATATGGGAAACGATCAAAAACTACTGGTTGAACGGGTGCAGACCGGGGTACGCATGGAAAAGCGGCTTCTCAAAGTGCTGAAGGCGTTCGCCGAATATCACGACATGACGCTGGGCGATCTGTTGGAAGGCATCGTTCTTCACGCCTTTGACGGGAAGACGCCGTTCAGCCCAGCATCGCTACAGCGCATCCAGGAGTTGAAACATTTCTACGACTTCGATCTCGATTCGAGCGCCAGCCACCGGCTCAAGGAAATCAAGGCGCGACCCGCCCGGAAGCGAACGCCAGATATACAGAAAACGACCGATAAATGGAAGAGGTCTGATCTTAGAGCTTGATCCATGAAAAAGCTTTACTGGGCAGTGCGATGACCAACCAGGAACTCATTCATCGTTTCGAGAGTGACGAAGTTCCGGAGAATTCCTTTCATCACTCCGATCACGTTCGTTTGGCCTTCGCGTATCTGTGCGAGTACTCGGCTTTGCAGGCACTGGAGAAATTTTCCAGCGCGCTGAAGCGCTTCGCTACAGCCCGCGGCAAGACACACCTTTATAACCAAACCATTACCTGCGCGTATTTATTTCTGATCCACGAGCGCATGGTTCGTTGCGAATGCCAGAGTTGGGAGGAGTTCGCGGAGCAAAATCCGGATCTGCTCCAATGGAAAGACGGGATCCTGAGCCGTTATTACGTCGACGCAACATTAAAATCTGAGTTGGCTCGAAAGGTGTTCGTGCTGCCGGATAAAAATCTGCCGCGGCAGAGCCCTTCTTGATGTAAGCCGCCATCGGCGTTAATATTGGCTGCCGGGCCGGTTCAGCCGGTCGCGTCAATACGCAAGGCTACTCATGCCGCAGAACTACGTCCCTATCTTCATTTTTATGGCGGTGATCGGAGTGCTGCTGCCGGTTACGCTGCTGGCAGCGAAGCTGGTTCGGCCAGATAATCCGAGCAAAGCCAAGCTGATGCCTTACGAGTGCGGCATCGACCCTATGGACAACGCCCGCGGCCGCTATACAGTCCGCTACTACATCGTTGCAATTCTGTTCGTGGTGTTCGATGTGGAAACTATTTTTTTGTTTCCCTGGGCGGTCAAGTTTAAAGCGCTCGGAGTCTTCGGTTTTGTGGAGATACTGATCTTCCTGGTGATTCTGATCGCCGGTTACATATGGGTGTGGAAAAAAGGCGCGCTGGAATGGGTGTAACGCCGCCTACGCCCGCACCAGAGTCAGGCGCCGAAACTTTTTCCGCGAGTCGCTGGACGCAGGGTAATTTTCTGTTCCCCACCAAAATTATCGTCAGCCCCCAGCGTGTCAGCCGCGTCAAATCGCGTTTCTTTGGCAGCAACGAGGAAACTATTGCGATGTCGAAGGTTGCCTCTGTGCACATTTCCACGGGCGTTCTCTGGTCCGAGATTCGCATTGAATCGACGGGCGGTACCGACCCCATCGCTAGCCACGGCCATCGCAAAGCCGATGCCCAACGCATCCGTAATTTGATCGAAAGCTATCAGGCTCAAGCGCGCGTGTAGAGCGCAAGGACGACTTCCTCGAAAGGGAAGCAGAATGGTTTATTTTTGGTCGGTAGTCGGTCCGCCAAGTTCGTTGACACACTACTCTCAAGCTGATAAAAATTAACGTTCTCTCCTTAGTCCTCAGAGCCGCAGAATTGCACGTTCCCGAGTTATGCCGGACGACACTAAATCGCCCTCTCCAACGCCGCCGGAAGGTGAGCCGAAGCCGACGGCGGACAAACCTGCGGTTCCCGGCGGGGTGAAAGCCACGGCATCCGGCTCAGTTCAAGCGGATGTTAAGACCCCCCCGGAAAAAGCGTCGGCAGCGCCGGTGTCGCCAAAACCCGTAGCCGGAGCGGGGGCAACGCCGCCCGCAGTCAAACCAGCCGTCGCCCCTCCCAAGCCCGCGGTCCCTACGCCAACGCCGTGGGATTCGCCCATGGTTACGAAATTAAAAGCCGCATACGGCTCGGGTATTGAGCCACTCACGTATGCCGGCCAAAATTATATGGTGGTCGAGCGCTCGCTGATTCCCGAGATTTTGCAAGTGCTGCGCAACGAAGAGTGGTTCGACTACTGCGTGGATATTACCGCGCTTCACTACCCGCAACGCGAGAAGCAATTCGACGTCGTGTGGATCCTCTATTCTTTCGCGCGCAACGAACGGATTCGTGTGAAAACGCAAATTCTGGATGGTGCAACCCTGCCGAGTTCAATTCCGATCTGGGCGGGCGCAAACTGGCTGGAGCGCGAAGTGTATGACATGTTCGGAATCAAATTCGATGGCCATCCTGACATGAAGCGAATTTTGCTGCCCGAAGAATGGAAGGGGCATCCTCTGCGCAAAGATTACGGCATCCTGCAGCAGGATAACGAATGGGTACAGATAAACCTTGGCATCGAAAGCGGGCAGTGAAACGAGCGTTAGAAGCGGCACCTAAATCGTAAAATCGAATGACCGACCCCAACACCGCGATCTCGCACCTCGACCTTAAAGCTCCCGAGAAGCCGTTTCTAGATGCCAACGAGCTCGTTATTAATATGGGCCCGCAGCATCCGGCGACGCACGGTGTATTGCGAGTGATTCTTCGGCTCGATGGCGAGAAGGTTCTTGGACTGGAATGCGTTATTGGCTATCTACACCGCGGCGTCGAGAAGATTGGTGAGCATCGCACCTACACGATGTTCAATCCGTACGTGGACCGCATGGATTATGTCGCCGCGGTCTCGAATGGTCTAGGCTACTGCGAGACTGTCGAAAAACTTCTCAACGTCGAGGCGCCTCAACGCGCGCAGCATGTTCGCGTGATTCTTACCGAACTGAACCGCATCGCCAGCCACCAGCTCTGGCTGGGAACGCACGCGCTCGATATCGGCGCCATCACACCGCTGTTCTACACCTTTCGCGATCGCGAAGAGATTCTGAAAATCTACGAAAAGTATTGCGGCGCGCGGCTTACCACCCATGCCTTCCGCATCGGTGGGCTGCAGTATGAAACCTATGCCGGATTCGAACAGGAAGTGAAGAACTTCCTTAATTTTTTCCGTCCCAAAATTGATGAGTATGAGGAGTTGCTGACCACGAACCGAATCTGGGTTGAGCGCACCAAGAACGTCGGAAAGATCTCCGGGGAAGCTTGCATTGCCCTCGGTGTGACCGGACCGGTGCTGCGCGCGAGTGGCGTGAAATGGGATCTGCGGAAGGCGCAGCCTTACGCCAATTATAAGAATTTTGACTTCGATATTCCGACCGGCCAGAACGGCGACACTTATGACCGGTACGTGGTGCGAATGGCCGAGATGCGGCAATCGGTGCGCATTGTCGAGCAAGCTGTGGACGCGCTTCCTGAAGGTCCGATCATGGCGAAAGTCCCCAAAGTGATGAAGCCGCCAGCTGGCGAGGTCTATCACTCGATCGAAGCGCCCAAGGGTGAGCTGGGATACTTCATCGTGAGTGATGGTTCCACCCAGCCTTATCGCGTGCGCGTGCGCCCACCATCTTTTGTGAACCTGCAAGCTCTCGATGTGATGTGTCGCGGCCAGCTCGTGGCCGATGTGATCGCCGTGATCGGCACCCTCGACATCGTTCTCGGCGAGGTGGACCGCTGATGGGTCAGGTCATCCAATACATCCAGTCCTATCTGGAAAGCAATCAGACCCCCGGCGTCGCGGGAAATATGTTCTGGGTGCTGGTCTACATCATGTTGGTCTTCGCGGGCCTCTCGGTTGCGGTTATTGCGATGAACTGGCTTGAGCGAAAAATCTTGGCGCACATGCAGGTTCGGCTCGGGCCCATGCGGGTGGGTCCGCATGGTTTGCTACAGCCCATCGCCGATGCTATCAAGCTGTTACTCAAAGAAGACATCATACCGTCCGAAGCTGACGGCCTTATTTTCTGGGCGGCTCCGTTCGTGGTGGTGCTGGCTGCATTTACGGTGTTTGTCGTGGTTCCGTTTGGTCCTACGCACGCCATCACCGACATGAATATCGGGATACTTTTCATGCTCGGCGTTTCGTCGTTGAGCGTGCTGGGCGTTGTGATGGCGGGCTGGGCTTCGAACTCGCACTATCCGCTGATCGGAGCATTGCGCTCGAGCGCCCAGATGGTGTCTTACGAAGTTGCCATGGGACTGGCAGTGGTTTCGGCGATTCTAATGACCAGCTTGAACCGCGAAGGAACCGGCACCCTCAGCATGATAGGCATCGTGCAGGCCCAGCAGGCCCAAGGTGAGTGGTTCATCTTCAAATTTTTCCCGTTAGGACTGATCGCATTTTTTATCTTTGCCGTCGCGATGGTTGCCGAGACGAACCGCGCGCCCTTCGATCTGGCTGAAGCCGAATCAGAATTGACTGCGGGATTTCACACCGAATACAGCGGGTTCCGCTGGTCGCTGTTTTTTCTTGCCGAGTATTCCGCGATGATCGCGGTCTCTTCTATCGCGGTTACGCTGTGGCTGGGCGGGTGGCTGCGGCCGTTTCCAAATTTGTTGAATGGCTCAACCTGGGATCTGGTCTTCTCGCTTTTTCCGGGTGCGACCTTTCTATTATTCGCTGCGATCTGCTTCTTCAACGCGGCCCGCATGCCGAAACACCCGCTGTTTCGAATTCAGACTGCAGGCCTCGCAGGATTCGGCGTAGTCCTTGGATTAATCGGCCTGGTCCTCTTTGTTCCGGGGATCAGAGTTCGAGTGCAAGACATTTTTTGGTTTGCGGCGAAAGTCGCCGCCTTCATGTACCTCTACATCTGGTATCGTGGCACGTTCCCGCGGTATCGCTTTGACCAGCTCATGCGGATGGGATGGAAGGTTCTCCTGCCCATGGGATTGGGCGTGCTCATTCTCACGGCCGGCGTCGCGTTGCTTCAACAAAAGATATGGCACCCGTAGCTACACCATTTTTCTTTTACTTGTTCGCCGCGATCATGGTGATCGGGGGCGTCCTGGTGATCACGCGGAAGAACCCGGTACATTCGGCACTGGCGCTAATTGTTACGCTACTGGCGCAGGCGTCGATTTATCTGATGCTCTATGCTCCGTTCGTCGCTGGCGTGCAGATCATTCTTTATGCGGGCGGAATTATGGTGCTGTTCCTGTTCGTGATCATGCTGGTGAGCATCGAGCGTTCGATGAAGGAACGGCAGTTCAACAGCCAGTGGATGATCGGGTTGGTCGCGGCCCTGGCGCTTGGCGGATTATTTGTCGCCGTCTACATCAAAGGGACGAACATTTTCCCTGAGCACGCCTTGCCAATGATAGAGAACGATAACACGCAAAAAATAGCGACCATGTTGTACGGACAATACATGTTCGCTTTCGAGATCGCTTCGCTGCTGCTGCTGGTGGCGATCATCGGAGCGGTGGTGATGGCGAAGAAGAGAATCTAGCACCTGGCAGCACCTGGCAGCGGGGACGAAGGTGTAGCCGCTAGCGGTGAAAATTTATGGAATCCATGTTGCACATCACGACGTTGCATTACCTGGTGCTCGGTGCCGCTTTATTTCTACTAGGAGTCATCGGCGTGCTCACGCGCCGGAACGTGGTCATCGTCTTGATGTCGATCGAATTGATTTTGAACGCAGTAAACCTGAACCTGGTCGCCTTCTCCCGCATGTGGGGAGGGTTGCACGGTCAGGTGTTCGCCATTTTTGTAATCACTGATGCTGCTGCCGAAGCCGCGGTGGGCCTCGGAATCTTAATTGCCTTCTTCCGCAATAAGGAGACGGTCAACATAGACGAAGTCAATTTGCTGAAGTGGTGAAAGCACTACGTGGCCAAACAGCCGACGAGTAAAAACCGACGACTAACGACATGCTCTTCCTCACCCATATCTGGCTGATTCCGCTCCTGCCGGCCTTTGGCGCGACCATTATGTTTTTCTTCGGCCGCAAGCTGAAGAAGGGCACGGTGAGTGCCGTTTGCGTGGGCAGCATCGTGTTGGCGTTTCTGATGGCGTGCGGCGCGGTATGGCAATACTCGGCGTGGTCGTCTACTCCTGAACATTTTCATCGGCCCTATCAGACAATCCTCTACACCTGGCTCGGCACCGACACCGGCCATATGAATTACGCAACCCGCGACGGCTCGCAGGCGGCGTTCCAGGCCGATGCCGGCTTCCTCCTCGATCCACTGTCCAGCATCTGGCTGCTCTTTGTCACCGGCGTGGGCATGCTGATCCATATCTACTCCACCGGGTACATGGCGCACGAAAGCGGTTACTACCGCTTCTTCGGCTACCTCAACCTTTTTATGTTCTCTATGCTCACGCTAATTCTGGCCAACAACTATGCGCTCATGTTTGTCGGCTGGGAGGGCGTGGGCCTGTGTTCGTATCTTTTGATTGGTTTCTATTTTCATCGCAAGTCCGCCACCGACGCGGGCAACAAGGCATTCATCGTCAACCGCATCGGCGACGCCGGATTTCTGCTGGGAATGTTTTTTATCGCCTGGATTTTCGGATCACTGCGTTTCACAGAAGTCACGCATCTGGCGCATAGCGGGCGCTTCGCCATTGGCGATCCCTACCTTACAGCCGCCACTCTGCTTCTTTTCGTCGGGGCCTGCGGCAAATCGGCACAGCTTTCGCTTTACATCTGGCTGCCCGACGCCATGGAGGGTCCCACGCCGGTTTCAGCGCTGATCCATGCTGCAACCATGGTTACAGCCGGTGTCTATATGGTGGCGCGCTCGAATGCGCTGTTCGTGCTGGCGCCCACGTCGATGAAGACCGTCGCGATCGTCGGAGCGCTCACCGCGTTGTTTGCCGCGTCCATTGCGCTCGTCCAAAATGACATCAAGCGCGTGCTCGCCTATTCCACAGTTTCGCAACTGGGGTACATGTTTCTTGCGCTTGGTGTTGGAGCCTTCGCCGCCGGCGTCTTCCACGTCTTTACTCATGCGTTTTTCAAAGCGCTGCTGTTTTTGGGCGCCGGCTCTGTGATTCATTCCATGAGCGGCGAGCAGGACATGCGCAACATGGGCGACTTGGGCCATCGTATTCCGGTCACCCACCGCACAATGTTTATCGCTACGCTGGCCATAGCGGGCATCTTCCCGTTCGCTGGATTCTTTTCGAAGGATGCCATTCTCTGGGAAACCTGGTCGCGCGAAGGCGGCGCTTATCGCCTGCTTTGGGGCATTGGCTACATCACCGCCTTTATGACCGCTTTTTACATGTTCCGGCTGATGTACTTGACCTTTCACGGCCGCCCGCGCATGAATCACGAGGCGGAGCATCACATCCACGAATCGCCTATTTCAATGACAGCGCCGCTGGTGGTGCTCGCGATATGTGCTGTGTTCGCGGGTTGGCTCGGCTGGCCCCATAGCCTCGGGGGCTCTGACCGGTTCACCAAATTTCTGGAGCCTGTTTTTGCTTCCGAAGCCCGCGTCCTTCAGGAGGAAGGCCGCACGGGTCAGTTGGCCGCGGGAACCAAGGAGGAAGAGAGCAACACCGGGACTGAATGGCTGTTGATGGGCTTGTCACTGGCCGCTGCAGGCCTTGGTTGGGGCATGGCCTGGAGAAGCTATCGCCACGCCGATAAAGATTACGCCGAACCGATCGCCGCACACGCTCCAATCGTTTACGACACCCTGTTGAACAAATATTACGTGGACGAAGGATACGACTACGTCTTCACCGGACGCCGCAAGCTGGGCGAGGTTCGTTTGGGCGTGCTGGGACTTGGCGAAGCGTCGGCATGGTTCGATGCAAGGGTGGTCGATGGCGCGGTCAACGGCGCCGGCTGGGTTACACGCATCACAGCAACCTTTTCCAGTTGGTGGGACAAGTGGATCATTGACGGTATCGGCGTCAACGGCCCCGCGATATTGGCGCGCATGATCTCCTATCCCGCGCGGCTGTTCGAGTGGGGCCTAGTCCAGTGGTATGCGCTGGTGATGACTGCAGGGTTAGTCGGTTTCGTTTTCTATTACGTGTATCACTGAAAGCAGCTTCTGGCTTCTAGCGCCTGGCTTCTAGCTGAAGCAGGGTGCTTGGCGGCTAGAAGCTAGAAGCTAGAAGCTCATGTCCAACCACATACTCTCGATCATTCTCTTCACGCCGCTGCTGGGCGCGCTTGTTCTCCTGTTCGTTCCCAAGGAGAACAAAAACGCCATCCGCTGGATCGCGAACTTTCTCGCGCTCGCCGGATTCTTGATCTCCCTGCCGCTGGTACCGATGTTCTGGGCACAGCGTCTCGAGCCCGGTTTCAAGTTCATCGAGGGCGTGGGCAACAATTGGATTCCCTCGATCGGCGCGGGCTACGTGATCGGCATCGACGGCATTTCATTCCTGCTCATCATGCTAACCACGCTGCTGGGCTGGATCTCGATCCTCTCCTCGTGGACCGCTATCGAGAACCGGGTCAAGGAATACTATATTTGGTTTTTGATTTTGCAGACCGGCATGCTCGGCGTCTTCATGGCGCTCGATTTCTTCCTGTTTTTCGTTTTCTGGGAAGCCATGCTGGTTCCGATGTATCTGCTGATCGGCATTTGGGGCGGCCCGCGCAAGCTCTACGCTGCGATCAAGTTCTTTCTCTACACCCTGGCCGGCTCAGTGCTGATGCTGCTCGGCATTCTGTTCCTGTATTTCCATCATGAACACCTGACGGGCATATACACGTTCAGCCTCACGGCGCTCTACCAAACCGCGCCGAAAATTTATTCCGATCCCGCCTACGGCCCCACCATCGCTACGCTGCTGTTCTTTGCATTTTTCTTTGCCTTCGCCATCAAAGTGCCGATGTTCCCATTCCACACCTGGCTGCCCGATGCGCACGTGGAAGCGCCAACCGCGGGCTCTGTCATCCTGGCCGGAGTTCTGCTGAAGATGGGAACCTATGGCTTTATCCGCTTCTCGCTGCCGTTCTTCCCCGATGTGCTGATGCACACCAAAGTTCGCGGCTGGATGATTGCGCTCTCCATCATCGCGATCATCTATGGCGCGCTGGTTTCGCTTATGCAGAAGGACATGAAAAAGCTGGTGGCCTACTCCTCGGTGAGCCATCTGGGCTTCTGCACCCTGGGAATTTTCGCGCTGAATTCCGCCGGCCTGAGCGGATCGGTGTTGCAACAGATCAATCACGGCATCTCGACCGGAGCGCTGTTCCTGATTGTGGGCATACTTTATGAGCGGCGCCACACGCGTGAGATCTCCGAATACGGCGGCATTTCAAACGTCATGCCGGTGTATGCCACCATTACCATGATCATGTTCCTGTCGTCGATGGGACTGCCGCTGCTCAACGGCTTCGTTGGCGAGTTCACCATTCTGCAGGGAGCGTTCATGGAGAATTGGCGATGGGGCGCATGGGCCGTACCCGGCGTGATTCTGGCGGCTGCCTATCTGCTGTGGCTCTACCAGCGTGTTTTCTTCGGTACCGTGACCAATCCAAAGAACGAAAAGCTGCACGATCTGACGCCGCGCGAAGTGTTGATGTTCGTTCCGCTGTTGGTGATGGCTTTTTGGATCGGACTGTATCCCAAACCATTCTTCGAAATACTGGAACAGCCGGTAAACCAGCTCGTGCAAAACGTGCGCAATCCGGAGGCAGCGGGTCCTGTGAACGCGGCCCTTCAGCCTCCGATGAAATCAATTGCCGCTCCCACCGCTCCCACCGCGACCACAGCCTCCGTGACCGGCGGACGAGCGGTGACACATCCACGAGGGAAGAACTAGTGGGCGTGCTCTCCCAATTCAACTGGAACGACTATCTGGTCGCTTTGCCGATCACTCTGCTCACCTTGTTTGCGATCGGTATTCTTCTGATCGACCTGATTATTCCCGCCGAGAGCAAGTGGGTCAATGCGGTTACGGCTCTTATCGGCGTGCTGTTCGCGACTGCTGGCGTAGTAAAGATTCAACTCTGGATGCACCAGATCCACCTTCCGCCCGGACAAGGCTGGCCCGCGATGATGCGCGCCATATACATGGACCGCTTTGCCGTTTATTTCTTCTATTTGTTCCTGGCGGCCACAGCCATCTCGATCCTCATGTCGATGCGTTATATGAAGATCGAGCATGAAAATCATGGCGAGTACTATGCACTCATGTTGCTCTCAGTGGTCGGCATGATGTGCATGGCCGCCGGCTTCGACATCGTGCTGATCTTCATCGGTCTGGAGTTGATGGCGATTTCAACCTACGTGCTGGTGGGATTTTTACGGCGCGACCGCCGCTCCAACGAAGCTGCGCTGAAATACTTATTACTGGGCGCGTTTTCCTCCGGCATTTTTGCCTATGGCCTTTCGCTTCTCTACGGGCTCACGGGCAGCACTAATCTCGGCGACATTTACCGCGCTTTAGGTCGGCTTCTCGAAAAGGATCCTCACAATCCAATCGCGATTGTTGCCTTGCTGACCACGATGACAGGCTTGCTGTTTAAAGTTGCCGCGATCCCGTTTCATCAGTGGGCGCCGGACGCCTACGAAGGAGCGCCCACTTGCATTACCGGATTCATGTCGGTGGCTGTGAAAGCGGCGGGATGGGCGATGCTGCTGCGCATCCTGTTGTGGGGGCTGCTGCCCATGCGAGCGACCTGGGTTCCGCTACTGGTGTTTGTCTCCATCGCCACCATGACCGGAGCCAACTTCGCCGCCCTCACCGAGACCAACACCAAACGGCTGCTGGCCTATTCTTCTATTGCGCACGTTGGCTACATGCTGCTCGGCTTGATTGCAGGCACGGTCTATGCACTCAACACGGACGGCATTAAAGGCATCCTGATTTATCTGCTCGTTTACACGTTCATGAATCTGGGGGCGTTTGGCGTGATTACCTCGCTTCGCCACCGCAATGTTATTGGTGATGAGCTCGACGACCTCAACGGCCTTTATTCGCGCGCTCCCGTCGAGGCGGTGCTCATGCTGATTTTCCTGCTCTCGCTGGCCGGCATACCGCCCCTGGCGGGCTTCTGGGGCAAGTACTTCATCTTCCTGAGCCTGATCGAAACCGGGCACTACGCGCTGGCGTCCCTTGGCGTGCTTTATTCCGTTTTCGGCCTTTATTACTACTTAAAGATGGCTAACGCTATGTTCATGGGCCAACCCGAAGAACGGGGAATATTGCCAGTGAGTTGGACCATGCGCGCCGCGCTCGCGGTCACCGCGTTTGCAACAGTCTTCATAGGAATCATGCCCGATCGATTTATTCAACTCGTGAATTGGTCTCTGGGTCTGGCGCAAAGTCCCGCGGTCGCGAAGCTGATCCACTAATCTGACCGTTCACCTTAGAAGAATACTCGTGCCTTCCCGCGAACCCAGCCCCGACGCCGAGAATGGTGGAAGGAAGGAGAATTTCTGGGTTCAAGTCAGTCGCTACAGCCAGTTGGCCCTGATTCTGCCAGCTGCTCTTGTCGTGGGATGGTTGATCGGGACGGCGCTCGATCACTGGCTGCATATCACGTGGCTCTACCTGGCCGGGATACTGCTGGGCATCGCGGCCGGATTCATCGAGCTAATCCGTACCGTTCTGCGCGACACCAGGCAATCGTAGGCTATGGACTGAAATTGTCTATTAGGTTCGCCGAGTAGGTCCGATGCCGCACCCACCTCAAATCGAAATCGGTCCGGCACCAGGCGCGGCCGAGCATTTTTATTCGGGAGCTCTCCGGCGCATTGGCCGTAGTATGTCTGTACTGGCGCCGCTGCTGGTGGCTGGAGCTTGGTGGCGTTTCGGAATTCGCACCGCAGTTGGTTTTGCTTTTGGCTGCGGTATTGCGTATGTAAATTTCCACTGGCTTAAGCGGGTGATTTCGGGCTTCGCCGATCGCGCCGCGGGAGTTGCTGCTTCGCAATCCGGGCAGGGAATTGTGTTTCGCTTTCTCTTACGCTACCTTTTGATGGCTATCGGCGCCTATGTTATATTGACTGTTTCACCCGCGAGCCTGAACGGGCTTCTTGCGGGCTTATTTTTGCCCGTGGGGGCCATTGCCGGCGAAGCAATTTACGAGCTGTACGCAGCGCTGGTTCATGGAATGTAACGGGTCAGTCACATATCAGCCACGAGATTAGCAACTAGAAGCCTTTTATGCCCGAGCAACTTTGGTTCACACAAATCCTAAACCGGCTATTCGCAGGGCCGGTAACGGCATTGCTGCGGGCATTGCACCTTGAGCCCCGGTACGCGACGGCGCCTATTTCGAATTCGCTGGCCATGGAGCTTCTGGTTTTTGGGTTCCTGTTGATCGTATTCCTGCTGTTGCGGTCGCGCCTCTCGGTCGACAACCCCGGCGCGCTGCAGCACTCCTTCGAAGCCT
Source organism: uncultured Acidobacteriota bacterium (assembly GCA_963756015.1). GTDB lineage: Bacteria > Acidobacteriota > Terriglobia > Terriglobales > Acidobacteriaceae > Sulfotelmatobacter. The sequence goes on along the minus strand of CAVWMB010000006.1, from coordinate 1,015,355 downwards.
TTGAGGGGTTTATCCAGGAGCAAAGCGACGAGATCATCGGCCATCACAGCCAGGGCTACACCGCATTTCTGTCTGCGCTTGGACTTTTTATTTTGTCTTGCAACGTGCTCGGGGTGATTCCCGGCTTCGAATCGCCGACCGCTGTGGCCATTGTTCCATTGGGCTGCGCTGTTTGCGCCTTTATCTATTACCAGACTCAAGGATTCAAACATTCTGGAATCGGCTATCTGAAGCATTTTCTGGGACCGTCTGATCCTTCGATGCCGATTGTCTTGCGCCTCCCTTTGGCTCTATTAATGCTTCCGATCGAGCTAATCAGCCACTTGGCGCGCGTGCTTTCGCTTACCATCCGTCTGTTTGCGAATATGTATGCCGGTGACATGGTCACCCTGGTTTTTATTTCGCTTTTACCGCTCGGATTTCCGGTACCTTTCATGGGGTTGCATATCTTTGTTTCCCTGCTTCAGGCATATATTTTTGTTTTGCTGACCACCGTCTATCTGCAGGGTGCGGTCGGGGAAGAGCACTGAGAAGGCTGTTAGCGGTTGCCGGTTGCCACTAGGAAATTTTCGAGTGGTCGTTGATCTGAGGAATGGCAATTGACGGGTGGGAACCGACTTTAGAAACCGCGAGCGTGAGGGCGTCTGTACGGTATGGCGTCAACCACCCACTGGCGGTATTTCATATGAGGAGACACACAATGAGTAGACTGAGCAAGTTGTTCATGGCACTTTCCATCCTTTCGTTCACTGTCCCCGCGTTTGCGCAGGGCGGAGCCGAGAGCAGCGGAGTGAACTGGGTAGCTATCGCCGCTGGATTCTCAATGGCCTTTGCCTCTGGAATCTGCGCTCTGGCGCAGGGCAAGGCGACTGCTTCCGCGGCAGAAAGTCTGGCGCGCAATCCGGCTGCCCGTCCTGGAATTCAATTGGCGCTGATTCTGGGCCTGGCTCTGATCGAGTCCCTGGCCCTTTACACGCTGGTGATAATTTTCGTGAAGGTGAAGTGAGAGCCTAATGATTAACGATGCAGGAAAGGCCTCTGCTTTTGGCAGAGGCCCTTTTTATTTCTGTGTCATTGAAGCAACGGTGCGAAGCGAGCTTAGAAGGTTAGATCTTTCGCTCTCCGGCCCACTCTCGATCATTTTTTTGTGGCGCGCGGTTCAGTGCCTCCACCAGCAGTCGGCGCAGGCGATACCGGCTTTCCAGGTCCGTGTTGACGATTTCAAATCCGACTTCATTGACCCGAGCCCGGCGCAAGAGTACATGCGCCCGAATTTTCGTCCGCATGCCAATGGAGACTTCCAGATCGGCTTCGCTGCCGATGCGCAGGTTATCTTCCTTTGTGCCCATGCCACCGCCCAGGCTTAACTCGCGGATCAGAATTTTTGACTTTCCCCAGGAACTGCCGATGGTTGCCCCAACCGTGCGTGAGAGCACCATGCGTTCGTAACGCCGCTGCCGCACCCAGGGGCATGCAGGAGCCGTATCCAGTGGAGCGATTGCCAGTTCCGCCGGCTCGAGGCCGCTATCGGAAAGAATCTGAGCGCTGTATCGCGGGTCGGTCTTGGAGAGCGATTGCGCCGCCGCAATTCGCAGCTCGCGGTGGTGAATCCAACCAAACGTCTTCTTGGCTTCCACGATGTCGCGCAGCAACGCTACCGCTTCCGGATCCCGTAATCTGCCCAGGGACTCGATGGCCTTGAGTTGCACAAAAGGTGAGCGCGAAGCGGCTTCGCCGGGCCGCGCCATGGCCAGTAGGGGCGGAGCCGCAGAGAGATCGCCACTCATTCCTATTTCGTCGATGGTTTCCGGCAAGACCACAGAATCCAATACTTCGGCCAGTTCGAGTAAGGTGCGTCCGCGGTCAGCCGCAGCTCCATAGGCAATCTCGCGAACCACGATGTCGTGATAGAAACGGTTCCACTCGGGAAGACGTGACGGCAGGAGTTCTAGAAGCGTCTCCACATCGAGGCGGCTCAACAGTCCGACTACAGCCGAAGCTTGTCGGGATTGTCCGGTGCGAAGAATCTCGCGCAGTTGAGCCAGAGCCGGACTTCCTATTTCCTTTACCAGTTCAACCATGCGATCGCATTCATCACGCCGCATGCAGCGGAAGAATCGATCGGCCAGGTGTTCGGCGCCCGCTTGACAGGTACGCCGCAATACCAGCAGCAGATCTTCAGGCAGATGGTCGGTACGCAAAGCCTCTTCAATAAACTCCGGAATCCGGTTTTCCACGCCCACGCGCGGCCGCAAATCATTGACCATCACAGGCCGCTGTTGCAGCAGCGTCTCTATTCCAGCACAAACCTCGTTCACAGCCTGATAGTTCCTAGCTTCGCTGGCCTCCTGGCTCAGGCGCACAAAAGCCGCGCTCAGCAAGCTTTGCAGCTCAGGATCTTTTTCCACGCAGAGTTGCTGGGTCACTTTGTGGATGGCGCTGCCCATGGATTCGCCGCCCAGCCGCGCATACAGGTCGGCGAGTTGGCTCAATCCTATCGCCGTTTTGCGGCGTGATTCTGCTTCCTTCGTGGCCAGACAGCCGGAATAGTTGTTCAGAATCTCTGCCGCGGTTTGTTTGTCATCGCGATCCAGCAGTACTTCAACAAACTGGCGCAGATTGCGCGGTGGCACGCACGGAGCCTCGTTTGAGAGCAGTACGGTTTTCTTTCCCGACTCGGGCACTTCAGCCCAGAACATCCGGTCCAGGATGTCGGCGTGCGACTCCACCAGGATGCCGGCCTTGTTCATCTTGTCTTCTTGCAATTTCAGAATCTGGCGCAACGAGTCCATCTGGCGGCTCATATGCTCCATCATCTGATGGACGGCGTTCACCTTGACTTCGCCTTTGGAATAACGGTCGAGGGCAAAGCGGATCGCCATATGCTCGGCAGCCTTCATCAGAAGAGGCGTGTCCTCTTCCTGATCCTGCGTTGCCTTGGCCGCCAATGTGCCCAACAGTTGTTGCAAGTTCAATCGTGTGTTGGGATCAGTTTCGCCGAGTTCTTTTTGCAGCTCTTCGGGGCGGGCGTTTGGATCGTCCTGTACCTGCCCGAATCGAGTCAGCAGGCGTATGGCTTGTACCACTTCCGCTTCTTGCAGCGGCACTACACCACCTTCCCAGGCTGGCGCGGCAGCGGTGCCAGCGTCCGCACCCGGGCTTGGTCCAGCGACCCAGTGGCCACCCGCAATATTGGGAACGCTTCCGGCCGGCACTACCACGCCACCGCTCTGGCCTGGGGCCCCTCCGCCGTTATTGGCTCCTTCGGCCGCCGCAATCAACTGCAGAAGTTTCTGGGGATCGTTCAACCATTGCTTGAACTCAGGCCCCAGGGTTTGTGCGGCAATCTGCGCGGCTACGCTGATATCGCCGGTCAGCGGATCGGCAGCCACAAATTTCACTTCATTGATTTTGATGGTGCTTTTTTTCCCGCCGCTGTTCAGGGCTTCTTTGATCTGCTTGGAAACGTCCTGCGCTTTTGATCCGGCAAGCGTAAAGGCGCGCACCAGGCGGGTGAAGTCATCAATAGTTACATCCTTGGAGAAGTGCAGGCTGGCCAGTCCAGCTGTACTCAATAGCTGTCCGAAGCTGCGTTCCACCTGGCCGGTTTCAAGCGGAATTCCATCCAGCAATAATTTGTTATCGGAAACACCCAGCAGAAAGCCACTTTCGCCTGCCGCCGGCAGCCCCTGTTGCAATTCGTTCCAGGTAATTTCGAATTGCGCTTCGGTACGCTTATGTTCGTAACCGTACATCCGGGCGTATTTAATGAGGATGTTTAGGCTATGTACGAAGGCGCGCGCCGAGGCAGCGCGGTTGGCTTGAAATGTAGTCGCGTTGTCGATAACACACCCCTGACCGAGCTCTGGCTACCCTATGAAAGGTTAAATCCAACAGGTAAGGGACCGCATGTTACGGAGGTAATGGAACATTCGGCAGGAGAGGATAAGGTCAATTGGCTCTCTCTGCTGTGCTAGTGGGCGACATCCCTCCCCGCGCCTGGCGTTCACAGCCGACCTGCTGCGAGAATACAATCGCTGACGTTAGCGTTCCCCGGAAATCTCGTGCCTACCCTAGCCCAACGCGCAACCCGCCCAAAGAAGACCACGGGGCTACGCTATTGGATGTTGCGGGTGCTTGAGGAGTGCGACCACGTCTCTGCCGACCTTCGACCCGATCCGGTTCACGATCTGCGGGTTTCTTTGCGACGCTGCCGCTCTCTCGCCGATGGTCTGATGGCGCTCGATCCTGATAACGACTGGAAAACCATGAAGAAGGCAGGGAAGCGCCTTTTTCAAAGGCTTGGCGACCTGCGCGATATTCACGTCATGAAGGAGTGGGTGGAAAAGCTGGGTACAGATTTGGTGCGCACGCCCTCGCCCGAGCTGCCGCCATTGCAACTTAATCTGGCGTCAATCCCCGCCGTACCTGAACTCGATACCGCCGCACAAGCCCTGCTCAAAATTCTCGACGATCGCGAACAGGAACAAAAACAGGAAGCTAAAGCTGCCCTTGAAGAATTTGACCGCAAACAATGGCGCCAGTTGAGTAAGTCTCTCCCGGCCCGTGCCGCGCGCTTCCGTCCTGGCAGCCCTCTTTTCAAACACCTCGCGCTGGAGCGCTGGACCGAGGCTCACAAACTCCACAGCCTAGCCCTCCGAAATCGTTCGCAGACCGCGATCCACTCTCTCCGTATTGGCATTAAGCGTTTTCGCTACATAGTCGAGAATTTTCTTCCGGCAGAGCACAAAGCATGGAGCGGCGACCTGAAGGAGCTGCAGGACTTGCTCGGCGAGGTTCACGACTTGGACGTACTTTGGTCGACCGCCGTCTCATGCCACATTTTTCCCGACGATGATTCGCGCCGGGTCTGGCATGAACGAATTGGCTCCGAGCGCGCCAAGCGCCTCGACCGTTATCGAGCAAAAATGGTCGGCCCCGATTCGTTGTGGCAAGTCTGGCGCGCAGTGCTTCCGCAAGGCAAGCAGATACAACAGCTTGTTACTCGCCGCTTGAAGCTGTGGGCGGGCGCTCTTGATCCCGATTTTCCGCACTCCGAACGCGTAGCCGGTCTCGCGCTTCAGCTTTACGATGGCCTACTCGCCTCAGCATGGCAGCCCGCGACGGATGGCGGTACGGAGCGCTCCACCCTTCTGGCCGCCGCTCTTCTGCACGACGTGGGCAAGTCCAAAGACGAGAAACGCCATCACAAGACTTCGCTGAAGTTGATTCGCAAGCATGGCAATCCGCTGGGCTGGAAAGAGGGCGACCTGCAGCGCGCCGCCGTCGTGGCTCGCTTTCACTGTGGGAGTTTGCCGACTAGAAGGCACAAGCTCTTGCGGGATCTTCTTCCAGATGAGCAGAAAACCATCATTCAACTTGTCGCCATCCTTCGCCTCGCGAATGCGTTAGACGCCACCCACGACGGGCATATCCGCCGGCTTCAAATAGAGAGCATTCAGAGTGGAAACACTCTCAAACGCCGAAGCAATCTCAAGAAACGAGCGAACGGATTCTTGCGCAAGCCCGCGAGCCTCGGTGCGAACGAAGCCTTTGTAATCGCCGCGGAGGGCTACTCGCCGGCAGGACGCGTCGCCCAAACCGTCGCCGCGGAACGCCATTTGCTGGAAATGATATTGCACAGACCGGTGGTGGTCAGACCCATGAAGCACTCCAGGAACTTGTAATTGACGTCCGTACCGGAAAACCCGGAATCAGTCCCGCCGCGCGGGCTGAGTTTTTTATGAAACCGCCGGTCATAGTGCAATGCTTCGGCTCTGTCTACAAACCGGCGGTGGGAAACGAATCGGTCACTTTCGCAAAGTAATTTCCCCAGATACAAATATTCTTGCATCCGTCGGCGATCCCAGGCAGGAGGCCGAATCCATGACCCACTCTCAACTGGTCGAAAGAGCCGTTCGCTGGCTGCGCCGCTATCGCTGTGGAGTGGTGCTCTCCGAACAAGCCTGCGCTAGCGGCGAGATGCCTGATGCGATCGGATGGAAGCGTGCTTGTCATTCCGTGTTAGTCGAATGCAAGGTCAGCCGATCGGATTTTCTTGCGGATCGCGCCAAGCCCTTTCGTCTGAGGCCCGGGCAAGGGGTCGGATGCGAACGTTACTACCTCGTTCCGAGCGGACTGGCGCGCCGCGAAGAACTACTTAAAGGTTGGGGCTTGCTCGAACTTCGCGGCGGACAAATCGAGATGACGCATCCCTCGACCAAGAACCTTCGCACCGCAGCCGGCTTTCGCTGTGAAATGAATCTCCTGCTTGCCAGTTTGCGTCGAGTTGAGGTCCGCGTCGAACCGCAAAGCATTACCGACTTCCTGAAGTGGAAGAACCGCATGGCGGAATACAACCGCGGCAGCCTTCCCGAAGGTTTGCCTTCAGCACAGGAAGAATCCAACGTGTTTCTCGAACCGGATCTGACGCCGTAGAAGAAGAGCGGACCCCTGGCATTGAAAGCCAGCTGCCAACGGTTTACAGCCTACAACTCCCGCCGGCCTTCCATCGCCTTCTGCATCGTGATCTCATCGGTGTATTCAATGTCGCTGCCGACCGGAATACCCATGGCGATACGCGTCACTTTCACACCGGCCCGTTTGAGTTGCTGCGAAAGATAAGTCGCGGTGGCTTCTCCTTCCACCGTGGGATTGGTGGCGATGATCACTTCATCCACATTACCGGTGTCTACGCGCGTGATGAGATTGGCGATGCGCAACTGTTCGGGTCCTATTCCGTGGAGTGGAGACAGCGAGCCATGTAGCACGTGGTAGACGCCGTTGAAGTGCTTGGTTTTCTCGATCGCGGCGATATTGGTCGGTTCTTCCACCACACAAACCAAAGTTTGATTGCGGGTTGCGCTGGTGCAATACACACAGGGATCGACGTCGGTGATGTTGTTGCATACGGAGCACAAACGCAAACTAGCCTTGACGTCGCGCACAGCTGCGGCAAGCGCCTCAGCGTCTTCGTCGCTGGCGCGCAGGATGTAGAACGCCAGGCGCTGAGCACTCTTGGTGCCAACGCCCGGCAGCTTTTTCAGTTGATCGATCAATCGCGACATCGGCTCGGCAAATTTAGACATAGGTTGGTTAACCAATCATCGAGCGACGACTCAAGACGATGATCCTGTGGTTAGAGACCGGTCATGCCGAGGCCGCCCAGCATGCCGCCCACCGTCGACTGCATCGCCCCATCAATTTTTCGCGCGGCTTCGTTGACCGCAGCGAGGATCAAGTCCTGCAGCATCTCCACATCGGCCGATTTCACGGCGTCGGGATCGATGCGCAAACTGAGCAGTTGCTTCCGCCCGTCCATTTTGGCGGTCACCGTCCCCCCACCCGACGAGGCTTCGACCACCGTTTCCTGCATCTTTTTCTGCAGAGTGTCATACTGCGCTTTCGCTTTAGACATCAGTTCTTGCAGATTGAATCCACCCATGAGTACCTTCCCTCGGTTTCCGGCCTCCGCATCGAGCTTGAGAGTTGCGGTGCAGATGGCGGCAGCCGACCCTCTACCGCTTCTCCTTGTAATCGATCACGGTACGAATTTGGGCGCCGAATTTCTCCTGCATGCGGCGAACTACAATATCCTGCTCGGCGCGGCCACGGCCTCCCGGGATTGAACTGGTCTTGTCGGGGCTTCCTGCGCCATTAGGCTTTCCTTGGATCATCGCTACCGCGGCTCCAGGGACCACTTTCAGCTTGACTGCGCGGCCCAGAACCCCGCTGGCGGAGGCGATTGCCAGTCGCCGGGCATCCGCTCCAAGTGACATGTCGACCACGGTCTGCGACTCCGCGACCTGGATCACCACTTCGTTTCCTTCCACCGACCATTCGCCCGCTTCGAGCATCGAGACTAGAATGCGCTGGTTGCCATCCGTGAGCGCTTGCAGCACCGCCTTGCGTAACCTTTCGGAAGCAATGGCCGCTCCCGAGACTGCGGGTTGCGGTGGCAACTGTGAGACTTCTGGCGCGACGGCCGGTGGTTCAGGCCGCGTGGGGGGTGAGCTCAATTGAATATCTGCTGCGGGCTCGTTGGGATCTGCGAGTGCAGCAGCCCCCATAATCACTCGTGCTGGCATATTGTTGCTTGCGACGGAGCGCGAACCGCCAGAAGCGGAATCGGAAGCAGACTCTTGGCGTGGGCCACCTTTGCGGGCAGAATCAGCGGCAAAGGGCGAAACAGAATTGGGCCGAACTGGAGCACTCGCCTCTGTTTTTCTGGCGTCGCCTGGCCCTCCCGAAGCAGAATTTACAATGGAAGGCCGTGCAGGTGGGCGCAATGCATTGCCCGGAGTGCCCACAAGATTCGGCGAACCCGTCACCTCGCTAAGCAGTTGCTCGATGGGTAACAAGCGCTGCGCGTGCGCCATTTTGAGCAGTCCCAATTCGAGATGGAAGCGCTGCTCTTGCTTATATCCCAGCTCGCCGTGCGTCCGCAGCATGATCTGCAAGTGGCGAGTGAGATCTTCTTCGCTGAACAGTTCCGCGACACGCTCCACGCGTTGACGTTCTTCACTCGATACCTGGAGCAAAGAAGAATGTTTTCCCGCAATTTTGGCGACGGTTGCATTGCGCAGAAACCGCACCATCTGCCGGGCGAAGTGTGTGGGGCTGTGGCCTTCACTGATAAGATGATCCACCTGCCGCAAAACATCTTCACTGGCGCCACAAGCGACGGCCTGCATCACCTCTTCGAGGATGTGCGCCGGCGCCGCGCCCACCAGATTTCGCACTGAATCGACCGTGATTCTTCCGCTCGCGGATGCGATTGCCTGATCGAGAATCGACAGCGCATCGCGCATCGAACCATCTCCAGCCTCGGCCAGAAGCGCAAGGGCATCGTCATCTGCGTCGATCTTCTCGCGGCCAACCAGATCGCGCAGTTGGCCGACGATATCGTCGAACTTAACCGCGCGAAAGCTGAAATGCTGGCAGCGTGAGCGAATGGTCTGTGGAATGTCCTCAGGTTGCGTCGTGGCCAGCATAAACACAATGTGGTCGGGCGGTTCTTCCAGGGTCTTCAGCAGGGCATTGAAAGCTGCGTCGGTGATCTGATGAGCTTCGTCGAGAATGTAGATCTTGAAGCGATCGCGTGCCGGGCGATAGCGCGCCGCATCGCGTAACTCGCGAATCTCATCGATACCGCGGTTGGTCGCAGCATCAATCTCGATGACATCGACGGCGTTGCCGGCGCGAATCTCGGTGCAGGATTCACAGATGCCGCAGGGTTCAGAGACCGGCTTATCCGACGATCGGCAGTTCAAAGCCGCTGCCAGAATGCGTGCGACCGTGGTTTTTCCTATGCCGCGATGTCCGCTGAAGATGTAGCCATGCGCCGTCCGGCCCTGCTCGAGTGCATTCTGTAGAGTGCGGGTGACGTGCTCCTGGCCGATCACGTCGGAGAATTTCTGCGGACGGTATTTGCGCGCCAGGACGGTATAGCTCATGAGCCGGAAAAGAAGATTATACGTGATCGACGGAGGGCTCGCGAGAAGGCCGGAGGCTTGCTAAAATCCGCGCGCAAGCGATAGGCTGGTGCGTCAAGCCGGCTTGCGGGAGCGGCTCGGTTGAGGTGGAATGTTAGACCGCAAAAGGAGCGGTTTCTTATGGAATTGAAATTGGCAACGCGAACGAAGGATGGAATTTTCATCGTAGACTGCAGCGGCCGGATCGTGTTTGGCGAAGAGTCTGCCTTACTGCGGGACACGGTGAAACGGGCTGTGGCAGAAAACAATCGCATTGTTCTGAATCTGGGGGAAGTGAGTTACATCGACTCCGGCGGATTGGGCACGCTGGTGGCGTTGCGCACCAGCGCGCAAAACGCAGGGGGCACAATCAAATTGACAAACTTGACCAAGCGGGTGGGCGACTTGCTTCAGGTTACAAAGCTGCTTACGGTGTTCGACGTTTACGACTCGGAGGCGGAGGCCATTGATTCTTTCCGTAAGGCGGCTTAGTTCTCATTTGGGTCGAAGCTCACGTCTTCCGGCGAATCGTCGTCGCGGTTTGATCCGCGAGGGGATTCGAACCGCACTAAGCTTCCCCGAATGACTCCACGCATCGTTTTCATTCTCTGTCTGTTGGTGAGCGCCAGCGGCTTGGTCTCGCCACCGGTTGCTCTGGCTATGGGGTTGGTGTTTGGGCTGGCGTTGCCGCATCCTTATGGCAACCAGGCGAAAAAGTCTTCAAAGTTTCTGCTGCAGGCTTCGGTGGTTGGACTCGGGTTTGGAATGAACCTGCATCAGGTATTACGCGCGGGCCGAAGCGGCTTCGTCTATACCATGCTGGGCATCAGCTTTGCGCTGATTGTCGGAATGGGGCTGGGCTCCCTCCTCAGCGTGCAACGGGTGCCGGCGTTTCTCATCTCAACTGGTACGGCGATCTGTGGTGGCAGCGCGATTGCGGCCGTCGGCCCCATCACGCATGCGACTGACGAAGAGATGGCGATTGCGCTGGGTACGGTATTCGTGCTGAATTCCGTGGCGCTGCTGACTTTTCCGTCTATCGGTGCCGCATTGAAGCTGACCCAGTCGCAATTTGGATTATGGGCGGCGCTGGCCATTCATGACACCAGTTCGGTGGTGGGAGCCGCGGCCAAGTACGGCACCGAGGCCCTGGCGGTGGCGACTACCGTAAAGCTGGCGCGTGCCTTGTGGATCGTTCCGGTCTCCATTGGAACAGCTTTAGTACGCGGCGCCAAGGCAAAGATTCAATGGCCATGGTTTATCGCTTTCTTCTGCCTGGCTGCGGTGTGCAACACGTATTTGCCGGCGGGAGCGCATGCTTACACACTGGCGGTGAAAGTCGCCAAGGTCGGGTTGACCGCTACTCTGTTTCTGATTGGCAGTGGCATTTCGGTGGGGACGGTCAAGCGCGTGGGTCACCGGCCCTTGCTGCAAGGGATTATCCTGTGGCTGCTGGTTCTGGTGGGGTCGCTGTGGCTGATTCGCTTGGGATGGATCGCGTTATGAAGAGACAAAAGTCAGCCCCGAAGCAATCGTCGAAGATCCGGATGCGCATCGAAGCGGCAATTCGACGGATTCCCAAAGGCACGGTTTCTACCTATGGAGCGGTGGCCCGTGCGGCGGAACTTCCCGGCGCAGCCCGACAAGTGGCGAAAGTTTTGCATCGTGGTTTTGGACTACCATGGCAACGCGTTTTGGGCGCGGGCGGAGAAATCAAATTGCGCGGAGATTCGGCAATCGAACAACGTCTACGGCTGGAAGCCGAGGGTGTGCGCTTCCGCGGGCGGCGAGTCGATATGAAGCACTGCGAGCACAAGTTTTCGCGATTGAAAGCAAAAAAGAAGTGACCGCGAGGCGATTCTTACTAACGACCCGAAAGCTAGGGGCGAACTCTCAATTGTTAAAAACTACCGACGAGTCTTGAACTGCTCATCGATTTCCACCTGATATCCAGTCACCATTTTGTTGGTCTCGTTGGCCATGCCGACCACCGACATCAACTCCTTAAACATGGCATCGCTCATACCTTTCTTCTGCGCCGATGCAGTGTGCGAGGCGATACAGTAACTGCACTGATTGGTAACGCTGACCGCGATATAGATCATTTCCTTAGTCAAGGGATCGAGCGTCCCTGGCGCCATGATTTGCTTGATATCTTCCCAGGTGCGTTTCAACGTGGCGGGATCGTGTGCAATTGCCTTCCAGAAATTATTGATCCAATCGGTTTTGCGCGTGGCCATGATATCGTCGTAAACCGCGCGCACTTCGGGGCTGGCGTCCCGGTATTCGATGAGTCCAAGGGTTGACATGAGTCTCCTGTTTTTCAAACTTCATCAGATTAGTAGAGAGACGCCCGAAATGATTTTTTTTAAAAAGATGGCATCTCCGTCACTCTGTTCGGGTGTGGCGAACACGAAGTCTTTGCAGCTATTTCGGGAGCTCTCCGCTCAGCAGGTTCTGAAGGGAAGCGGCAGGGCAGCGCACGCCCACATAAAACTGTCCGAACAAGGCATACACCGCGCTGACATGATCAAAGCGCATTTCGTAAATCAGCTTCTTGAACACCAGGGGATCGTCGGCAAAAAGATCGACTCCCCATTCCCAATCGTCGAAGCCGATGGAGCCGGTAATGATCTGTTTGACCTCGCCAGCATAACGGCGGCCCACGAGTCCGTGCTCGTTCATCTGGCGTGCGCGCTCTTCAATGGGCAGGGTATACCAGTTTTTTTCCTCACCGCGCATGCGATTCATGGGATAAAAACAGAGGTAACGGTTCGGCGGAATCTCGGGAAAGAGACGCGGGCGCATGGCCTCGCGATGCCGATCGAGTTTGCATTCGATTTCCGCTTTCCACTGTTCGGTGTGGGGCCGGATGCCTTGGTCGGCCAGTTCTTTATAGATTTTCAAAGTCGAATCGTAGAGCCCGAGCTCGATGATAGAAAGATACGATGATGTGGGTTCAAAATAGTCACTGATTCGCAAGCCGGCGAGTCTAAGCTCCGCCTGGTTGAGATCGGCGAAAGAGCCGCGAAAGTGCACGAAAATCAGGTCACCTTTGTGGCCGATCAAGGAAAAAAGCGCCGATTGGCCGTTAGGATTGCGTTCCATTTCGCCCAGCACAGTCGCCGCCTCTTGAGCGATTGCGGATCGAGTAGCATCGGGTAAAGCTCGCCACGCCGTCCACCGAAACCGCATCATCTGATGCAGGACGCTGTAACCCTCGGTGGTCAAAGGCACCGCCGGGATCTCGGCGGAGGTGGCTTGTGGGCCGACTGCGGGAGTGGTGATGGTTGTCATAGTACTTTCGGAATTTGGCTATTTCAACTTCATATCCATTGTACGCAAAGACGAGGTCGGCGACCCCACGATCTACAATGATTCCCAACCGCGGGCGCAAGGGAGGGACTCATTCATGTCCAGGCCAATCTTAATATCGTTCGTGATCGTTCTGTTTACATGCGCGCTGACGGCGCAAAACCAGCGCCTATGGGTCCTTCGCGCTCCCAACGAGATGGCAGAGTACGATTCGACAACGTTGGCGCCAACGCGAACGTTGAAGGTGCCCTCCGAAGCCTTTTCCACCCCACAAAGTCTGTCGGTGAATCATCTTGGACAGATGCTATTTGCGGCTCCCGTATCGTTGCCGCTGGCGGAGGGCGATGTTGCCGCGGCCCGCGGAGTTTGGTTCTGGGATGGTCGCTCGGCAACGACGCAGACCCGTGAAATTGCCCGTACTACGTCTGCGATGGGATCGAACCTGGCTATTTCGGAGTCGGCGCCCGAGCCCTATCTCTCAGCTGATGGCACGCACCTGTATTGGTTCTCCAATCAGGCGCGTCGCTTGCAGCGCGATGGCGTCGACCTTTCCAGCAAGACGACATGGCTGGCATGGCAGACAAATCTGACGGGCACTCAGCGCCAGGATATGGCCTTGATTGAACTGCCCGAATGTTCGTGCCCAAGTGGAGATTGTGAAGAAACTTGCCCCTATGGGCAAGTTTGGTCTCCCGACGATGGAGTGGGGCGGTTCTTCCTGCTGACAGAGTTCGTGGCTGGAAAAACCCAGCCGGTTTATAAAACGACTTTCCTTTACGAAGAAAGCGGAGGGAAATGGAGCGCGACCCCGGTCGATCCGCCGCTGCGGCGAGGCCTGGACGCCAGCAACCCCGATGCTTTGCTGGAGGCGATTCCCGATACGGGGTGCTGCGGATGGGCGAATCAGAGCGATGATCAGACGCTGCTGCGTTTTCACGACAAAACAGTGACCGTGTTCGATGAACACTCTGCATATCAGAATCCCGACTATGACGTGAGCTTTTACAGTGAAAACGGGAAGTTGTCGCCCGAGCTTGACTCCGTAGCGTTCACGATTGTGGCCACATCCAAACCCAACCAACCGATTCAACTCGCCGAAGATGCACAGGCCGATCCCCAAGAGTCGCTGCGTATTCGCAAAGGCTTGGCTGACTTACCGGCGGTCGAGATAAAGAGTCTTGGGCCAAAGAGTAGTGAACGCTCTTTGCGGCGCATTGCATTTCTGCCTCATGCCACGCTCGTTGGCTGGATCAACCAGAAGGAGATACTCATCGTCGAGGCGCACCTGCTGGTGGTTTATAACGTCGCCACCGGGTCGCGGAAAAAATCGGACATCCACGTGGAGGATGCGGCACACGTGTTCCTGCGTTAAAAGGCGATCTCATCGAAGGTTCCGCCGGGAGTCAGGAAGAATGCTATCGTGGTGGGTATGTTCGGCGGGGAATCTACAAGCTTCAGTGCGCCTGGCCGGGTCAATTTGATCGGCGAGCACACCGACTACAATCAGGGTTTTGTCATGCCCAGTGCCATCGGTCTTCGCACGCGCGTGTTGATATCGAGTGGTGCTGAACGGAAGTTGCGAATTCGTTCCCAGGAGTTCCCTCAATTCTTCGAGTTTGATTCGGAAAAATTACCCCAGGTGGCTACGGGAAATTGGTGCGATTACGTGCTGGGGATTGCGGTTGCTCTGCAGCAAACCGGATACGGTCCATTGGCCGCGGATTTGCTGGTACAGAGCGATATCCCGATCGGGGCGGGACTCAGTTCGTCGGCAGCGATAGAAGTCGCCAGCGCGCTCGCTCTCCTTAGCCTTAATAACGCAAGCTTGCCATTGGTGGATCTGGCGAAGCTCTGCCAGAACGTTGAAAATAACTTTATCGGGGCACATGTCGGCATCATGGATCAGTTTGTGTCCTGCCTGGGAAAGGCTGGACATGCGCTCTTGCTCGACTGCCGCTCTCTCGATTTCGAACTTATTCCGATTCCCGACCAAATAAACCTCGTCATCTGCAATACGATGGTTAAGCATCAGCATGCCGGCGGGGAGTACAACCGTCGACGCAAGGAGTGCGAGGAAGGCTTGAGACTGTTCGCAGGCTGGTATCCGCAGATCCGCGCCCTGCGCGACCTTTCAATTGATCAACTCACTCGCCACAAAGCAGAGATTCCGGAGACTATTTATAAGCGATGCCGCCACGTGGTCGAGGAAAACCAGCGCGTGCGCGAGGCAGCGCGCAGTCTTCGTACCGGCGATTTGCATGGTTTCGGTCAGCTGATGCGACAGTCACATGAAAGTCTTCGCGATCTCTATGAAGTGAGCTGCCCTGAACTGGACATCATGACCGAACTGGCGGAAGGCCTTCCGGGCTACTATGGCGGGCGCATGACAGGAGGTGGGTTCGGTGGTTGCACAATCAATTTGGTGGTTGAATCGGAAGCGAAGGCTTTTGCCGGACAGATTTCCCGCCGCTATCGAGAGGCCATGGGAGTTGAACCGGCCGTCTATATCTGTAGGGCTGACGATGGCGCCAGGGTCGAAAACAATCGGACGAATCCAATCCTGGCCAACCCCTGATTTGAGGATTTGACCTGCGTGAGACTTGATCAGCTTCGAGACAAATCACATCGCCGTTACAATCCACTGACGCGGGACTGGGTCTTGGTTTCGCCCAATCGCACTGATCGACCCTGGCAGGGGCAGACTGAGAAACCCTCCGGCGCTTCGACTCCAGCCTACGACCCCAGCTGCTATCTCTGTCCTGGAAACTCCCGGGCGGGCGGGATACGCAATCCGAATTACTCCGCAACTTTTGTTTTTGACAATGACTTCCCGTCGCTACAAGGCGATCTTCCCAATATCACAGTTGACGAGGGTGGAAAGAATCTGCTCATCGCAAAGACTGAGAGTGGACGTTGTCGCGTTATCTGCTTCTCGCCGCGCCACGACTTGACGCTCGGACAAATGGAGGCAACGGAAATCAAAGCGGTCGTCGATGTGTGGGCAGAGGAGTATCTTGGCCTCGGCGGGCTTCCGGAAATCAATCACGTCCAGATTTTCGAGAATAGGGGCGCGATGATGGGTTGCAGCAACTCTCATCCCCACGGTCAAATATGGGCTACGCAAACCGTTCCCAACGAAGCGCGGAAGGAACAGGAATCCTTCGAGAACTATCGCCGCGAACATCGCAACTGTCTTCTTTGTGACTATCTTGCGTTGGAATTGGCGGCTGGAGAGAGAATTGTCTGCCAGAATGATTTTTTTCTCGCCGTGGTGCCTTTCTGGGCAACGTGGCCATTCGAAACCCTGTTGCTGAGCAAGCATCACGCTGCCGATATCAACCTGCTGGACGCCTCAGCTCGGCTCGCGCTGGCCGACATCCTCAAACGTCTGACCACCCGCTACGACAATTTGTTTCGGGCCTCGTTTCCGTACTCGATGGGGTTTCACCAGCGCCCCACTGATGGCGGTCAACACTCCGAGTGGCACTTTCACGGACATTTCTTTCCCCCGCTGCTCCGCTCAGCTACCGTCAAAAAATTTATCGTGGGGTTTGAGCTGTTGGCGTCGCCGCAGCGCGACATGACCCCGGAATTAGCCGCCGACCGGCTGCGCGCCGTTTCGGATCAGCAGCTCTTGCCAAAAATATGATCACTGCGGAATCGAAACAGGGAGGAGCGACTTTTTTCCGCAAGCGTAAGGCAGATGTCCGAACCTTGGGAGGATTTTCAGTTAGAGCAGATGAAACAACAATCAACGAGGATACCGGGTAGGTTGGTGCGGAAGGGGGGATTTGAACCCCCACGCCTTTCGGCGCCACCCCCTCAAGATGGTGTGTCTGCCAGTTCCACCACTTCCGCAGTTTGGAAAATCAAAAGCACTTACTTCATCACAATGGACGTTTCACAGACTTTCCGAATCGTCCAAAACACCTTGCGAAACCAGGAGTTCATTCGCAATCGGATTTAATCTTATCATGCAGTTGTGGCTTTGAGAGACAGTCGTACAGCCTTCAGATCGTTCCATTCATCCTGCATTCAAACTGTCCGCCGCACGTGCGTTATCAGGTTTCGGACACTTTTTGCCAGTTCAACAACCTCGCCTTCACCTCGAAGTTCGAGATCGATCCGGTAATTGCCCAGCGCCGCATGATCAACTGCCTCTTTGAGATCAACTAGGGGCTTGACCACCTGCCGAGGGAGTATGAAGCTGATCCATATGCTAAGCAGAAGCGTGAGCGCCGATACCGTGCTCAGTACCCATTCCGCGCGATGCAGCAGATGTCGAGCCTCACCGTGATCGCGTTGAACGCGGGCCCAGCTGCGGGCTTCCAGGTCGGAAGCCAGTTGCAGCACTTGCTGACTGGAGGAATTAAGGATGGGGGTAACGTGACGGAGTGTAGGGTCTCCGGCCTCTACCGTACTCGCTATTTGCGTATCGAAGGAATTGACCTGGCTGCGAAGGTCATCGATCATTTGAACGCGGGTTTTACGCCGTTCCTGTTTTAAAAGATCGTTCAGATCGTTTTCGTACGCGCGCACGACCTCCTGAACACGCTCGATGGCGGTACTGCCGGGTTTTTCTGCCAGCGCCACCGCAGCGGTGAACTGTTCCTCGTACACGTTTACGTTTTGCAGTGCTTGCTGGGTCGTCTGCACCTCGCTGGCGGCTAGATTGCCAATCTGCTCCAGGATGTCCTTCACTCGGGCGAGCGACTCACGGTTGGCCTGAGAGTATTGCGGGTCGCGCAGCAGAAAATAGCTGCGCTCGGCCCGGCGGGCGTCGAGCATTTGCACGGAGACTTGTTCCGCCAGCGTAGCTGCGGGCGCGTCGACGTTAACGATCCGGTCTACAATCCATCCCATTGCAAACAGATAGTAAACCGCCAGGAAAATAACCGGCACAAGAACCAGCCTTACTCCGGCCAGACTGTAAGCGACTCTTCGTCGCAGCGAGCTGCCCGGAGCGAAGATCTTGAATGATTTGCGAAGGCCCAGTTCCACGACCCACCTCTCTGTTGAAACTTCATGGAGACTTCACGCGCCGTACTCGACCATGTCAGGACTGTCCGCTTAGTGGTTACCGCAATGTGTCACCTTTCGTGAACCACAATCTGCCGTATGCAACCAGATTCAACACACAAACCACAACGCCTGCAATGGTCAGCACAAGCGCCGAAATGTTTGGATAGATTAACGCGTCCAGGTAATGCAGTAGAAAACCTCCGCGGTAGGGCTGCAGGCCCGCCCCGCCTTCCAGCCAGTTCTCCAGCAGAGTCAAAGGGCAGGGCCAGGGTAGCAGTTCGACAAGGATTCCCCAGACAGGCAAGCGATGTGAAACCATCGCAGTTTTGGACGAGAACGAGCGAGTAGGAATCCGAAAATCACCCACAGGATGAACAGTGCATGCACTGCCAAAACCCCGGTCGCCAGCGAGGAATACATATCGAGTCTGAAAACGAGCGTAGCCATGTCGATGGTATCCCATGGAATCAGACTACATCCGCCAATTGAGTCAAATCGGCGCATCCGCCCCATGAGGCAGGGATATAGACCGCGCGGAGGTAAATTACAATCAGACAGGCGAGTCGATAGGGCTCCCACGTACCAAGGCTGGTATTCGGCCCAAGTGCTGCGCGGCGAAAAACCTCCCGGCCCGCTGTATAGATCAGGCTAAAAATGATAAGCGCCCCGCATACGGCGGGGCGCTGAGCCAGAGTACGGTTGCGGCTGTCACCGAGCAGCGACCTCGGCTCGCGAGGACTAATCTCCGGAAGGGAGCAGCATTTCTTCAGAACCGGGTTCAATTTGCAGTGAACGCGGCAGACGGTCGCCCGGCGTTTGCTGGAATTCTATATTCCCGCCAGGTTCATGCCCGCTCGGTTTGATTCCACCAAATTGCTCAGCTTCGGTGGATCCGATTAGCGCCGTCGTTGAGGCCAGTCCGCCGCTGATGACTTGCTGCACCTGATCGAAGTAACCGGTTCCCACGAAGCGCTGATGTTTTACGGCTTCATATCCGTACTTAGCCTCTCGGCTGAACTCCTTTTCCTGCAGTCGAGAATATGCGGTCATCCCGGCCGTCTTGTATCCTCGAGCCAGCTCAAACATGCTGAGATTTAGAGCGTGAAATCCGGCCAGGGTGACAAACTGGAACTTGTATCCCATCCGGGCCAACTCCGGCTGAAAACGGGCGATGGTCTCCTCATCCAACTTCTTGCGCCAGTTAAAACTGGGTGAGCAGTTATAGGCGAGCATTTTCTGCGGATACTTTTCGTGAATTGCGTCGGCGAACTGGCGTGCCTCTTCGAGATCGGGATGCGATGTCTCGCACCAGATCAAATCCGCGTAAGGGGCATAGGCCAGGCCGCGCGCCACCGCGGACTCGATGCCGCCGCGAATGCGGAAAAAACCCTCAGGCGTACGTTCGCCGGTGCAAAAGTGACGGTCGCGGGCGTCGATGTCGCTGGTCAGCAGATGCGCGCTGTCGGCGTCGGTCCGGGCCATCACCAGGGTTGGAACGCCCATCACGTCTGCGGCAAGTCGCGCCGCTACGAGTTTCTGCACCGCTTCGCCGGTCGGAACCAGTACCTTGCCGCCCAGGTGTCCGCACTTCTTGGCCGAGGAGAGCTGGTCTTCAAAATGTACGCAGGCTGCGCCCGCTTCAATCATGCCCTTCATCAGTTCGAATGCATTCAATGTCCCACCGAAGCCAGCTTCAGCGTCGGCCACAAGTGGTGCAAACCAGGTATCACTGGGAGCGACCTTTCCTTCCGAATGATGCACCTGATCGGCTCGCTGCAGCGCACTGTTGATCCGCCGGCAAAGGTTGGGCACGCTATCTGCCGGATACAGACTCTGGTCAGGATACATTTGACCCGCGTTGTTTGCATCTGCGGCGACCTGCCATCCACTCACATAAATTGTCTTCAGGCCCGCCTGTACCTGCTGCACCGCCTGGTTCCCCGTTACTGCGCCCAGAGCGTTCACGTAGGGCTCGGTCTGTAATAGCTCCCACAATCTTTCAGCTCCCAGACGGGCCAGGGTGTGCTCAATGTGGATGGAGCCGCGCAGCCGCAATACATCTTCAGCCGGGTAAGGGCGCTCCACTCCCTTCCATCGCGAATTATTCTTCCACTCGTAATTCAAGCAATCCTGTGCAACCGCGTACTGTGCGATCTTTTCCTCTTCGCTTAGGGGAGGTTGTTGCTGCGGCTTGTTGGTTGGGTTTTCTTTGGCGGACATGCGCTTTTCTCTCCTGAGGCAATTTTAGTGTGTTCAATATAGCGAACACATATTCATCATCCCGGCGCAGCGTAGTCTATTTTCAGCTTGAGGGTCAAGGGCAGTGTTCAGTATAATGAACATACATTCATTTTATTGGACGGCTACAGTCTTGGGTCCACTATGACAAAACGCTCTTCTGATTCTCCTTCTGCCGCCGTGGAACGCGCTCTGGCCATGCTGGAAGCCGTGGCCCCGGCCCCGGATGGCTTGAGCAATGCCGAGATCAGCCGTAAGCTCAACATTCCAAAAAGTTCCGCCAGTTACATTCTGCGTACGCTCGAAACCCAGGGGTACTTGGCTCGCGATCCGGAGTCGGGCAAGTACCGCGTAGGGCTCAAAATCTTAAGCCTGAGCCGGGGCGCCCTGGGAGGCCTGGACGTGCGCGGCGTGGCCTTGCCCATCATGCGCCACTTGACGCAGCAGACCGGCCTTACCTGCCATCTCGCGGTTCTGGACGGGTCTGAAGCTGTCTATATTGAGAAAGTTGAGCCCGAAGGTTTCATTCGCATGGACACGTGGGTGGGACGCCGAATGCGCGTTCATGCCACCAGCGTGGGCAAGGCAATCGTTGCCTACATTTCTCCGGACCAACTGGAGCAAATTGTGGGCAAGAGCGGCATGGAAAAACGCACTCCCAAGACCATTGTCACTTTGCCACGTCTGCTCAAGGAACTGGAGAAAGTGCGCACGCAAGGCTGCGCGGTTGACGACGAAGAAAACAATCTTGGGGCACGCTGTGTTGGTGCCCCCATTTTCGACGAGCGGGGCTCCATCCTTGCCAGCCTCGGACTAAGTGGCACGACCCAACAGGTAAGTCCGCACACGATGCCTCGCATTTTTGAGGCTCTTAAGGACGCAGCACGGCATATCTCCATGGGCATGGGACACCGGGTGCCGCATCGCCGGGCAGGTAGCCTTTAAGAGAGGGGTGGGATCCAGCAAATCGGCAACAATGCTATGCGGTTCGTCCGGATCGTTTCGTCGCGGCTAGCCTCGCGGCCCCCGACAATGGCAACAATTCAATGTTTGCCCCGTCATAAAACAGCGTCGAGACCTGCGAGCATTGGTCACATAGCCAATAACGCTCTACCTGCCGCAATGGCTGCTGGTTCCGGGAGGGTGGCGAAGACGGCGGCCTTCCCGCGCCCGGCGCGTCTTCCCTCGAAACCAGGAACAGCTTGCCTTCACCGAGTCGCACAAACGGCTTCGAGCACTGCGAATTAGCGCAATGGCTGAGCATCACTGCCTCCGCCGACCTTCTCCTGATCAGGCGAGCCAAGCTCAGGCTCCGCATCCTAACTTTCCAAAGAGTGGCCAGATGCGAATGCCTGTGCACGTGCGATGCCACGATTCGGTTTGAGACGTTTTGGGCCTAACTACTCAATTCAACGCCGCCGGCACTCCGTTCGATGTGCCGATTCATCGGCACCGTGACGACGGATCGGCGTTCATGCCTTGCTCCGTGCTTCTCGTCCCATTACCATTTCAGAAATGACGAGGAAGGTTCTGTTGTGTCCCCCCGTTTTTTTTGACGTTGTCGATCAAAAAAATCCTTATATGTCGGCGAATACAATCGTCGATCACGACAGGGCGCAGCGGCAGTGGCGATCGCTTCGGTCTGCCCTCGATCGAGCCGGATGTCAGATCGAAACCATTGATCCCGTTCCCGGCCTGGAAGATATGGTCTTCGCCGCGAACCAGGTCTTTGTAGGTTTTCACGAGCGATTGGGGAGGTTTGTGGTGCCTAGTCACATGCTGCACGCCTCACGGCAGCGTGAGGTTCCGTTCTATTTGGACTGGTATCGCGAGCGTGGATTCAAGATCCTGGAAGTCGATTTGGGCGCCGATTATTTGGAAGGCCATGGAGACCTTATTTGGCATCCCGACAGCTCTCGCATTTATGCGGGCCATGGTTTCCGCTCTACTGAGGGCGGGATCAGAAAATTTACGGAAGCCATGTCGAAGTGGGAAATCCCGGTTATTCCTCTTCGCTTGGTCGACCCATTTTGCTATCACCTCGATACGTGCTTCTGCCCGTTGAACAACGAAGCGGTGTTCATCTATCCTGGCGCCCTCGATCCCGAATCTCTAGCCAAGCTGCCCGCTTGCTGGAAGCGAATGCACGAACTCACGGCCGAAGAAGCTCACACGTTCATGGGCAACGGTATTGTGGTCAACGGTTTTTACATTGCCCCTCGGATCACGTCGCACCTTGAGCGGATACTTCGGAAGGAGTCCATCCAGCCCATCATTGTCGACGCGTCGGAGTTCGAAAAATCGGGTGGCAGCTTATTCTGTATGAAAGCTTTTCTGCCCTAGCTCTTTTCTGCCCTGGCTACTGTTAAATATCGCGAATTCTTCAACGTGCGATCACGCCGCTAGCAGCAACGACGATTCCCACCACGCTCAGCACCATTCCAACGTGCCAGAATATCCGCCGGTGCGAAAGCAGAGTAATCGAAGTGATCACCAGCCCAATCTCCAAAAAGACTTCAGCCAGATCATAACGGTCGGCTCGGTTTCTCTCGGTAGCCACTTCGTTTTCTAGTCCTCGGGCCTCGTTCTGTATTTCCTCTTTGTCGTGTTTGTAGCGCTCCGCTTCCTGGCTGTATTTCTCACGTGCCTTGGCTAACCCTGCCATGTCCGTGTTAGCCACCACAGCGGCCATTTCGCTGAACAATTCGTCTTCGTGCTGGCGAATATTCTTGGCCTGGTAATAGGACCACTGGTCGGAAGACTTCGCCTGCAGCACCACCTCCTCCGTGTGCGCGCGGTGGCCCAGCAGCGAAACTACGGCCACCAGTACGGCCAGCACGGCCATGGTCAATGAAACCGGAGCCAGACTGGGATTGTGCTGTGCATGTTCGGCGTTCTCCTGCAGTTCTTGAAGTTCGTCGGCACTCATGGATTCTCCTCAGCGCTTTTAGGGATAGGCGTCGTTTTCGTAGGCCCTCGATAATACGGTGCCATCCTACGTCGAGGCAAGGTGGCCCCGACCGCGGCGAATCGCCCTGTCGCCGGCAGCAGGCACCGGCAATCGCTTCATTCTCCCATTACCTTCACGATCACTCGCTTGTCCCGCTGACCATCGAATTCCGCGTAAAAGATTCGTTGCCACCTTCCGAAATCGAGTCTGCCGGCGGTGATCGGGACAATCACCTCATGGTGAATCAGCAGAGCCTTGAGGTGTGAATCGCCATTGTCTTCGCCGGTTTCGTGATGCTTGTAGTTTTGGCGAAACGGCGCCAGGTGTTCCAGCCATTCGTCGATATCCTCGATTAAACCGCTCTCATTATCGTTCACATAGACCCCAGCAGTAATGTGCATCGCTGAAACCAGAACCATCCCCTCCTTCACCCCGCTCTTGCGCACAATTTCTTCCACCTGAGGGGTGATGTGGACATAGGCCCGGTGGGTCTTGGTGTGAAATTTCAAATACTCGGTGAGAACCTTCATTGACGCTCCTGAGTAGGGAAGACGCAGGCAAGATTCTAATCGAGCGGCTCTGAACCTTTGGACAATTACCTCCGTTACCCCTATTGGGCTGGAGATTTCAGAAAATCTTGCCGTTCTGCTGCATACTCAGATTGTTGTCGGGGGAGGTTTTCGGTGCCGTTCAGGCTTGATTATTTGTCCTGCATACTTACGGTTGTTTCCACCATTTTGTTGGGCAAGCGCTGCTGGGAAGGCTGGATTCTGGCCGGCATCAATAGCGCGGTGGTTTGCGTGATCGGATTCCGCACTGCGCAATTCGGCTTCATTCCGGCAAATGTTTTCTGCATCGCCCTGTACGCGGTAAATCTGCGCTCCTGGCGCAGACCACAGACTCGCTAAGGGCTTTTGACCAATCGTTTCTCCAGGGTTTTCGCCGCAATAGCCTCGTCATTGCTATCATTCCTGCAACCCTCAAAGCGACAAAAACAGCAATTTTAGCGAAACTTTCTTACAGAAAATATGTTTAATAGAGTGAGGAGAAAACAATGCAACATTTCCCGCGCGCAACCAAGATCACGACGGCGATTCTTGCGGTAGTGCTGGTCGCAGGATGGTCAGCCGGCCCATCCAAGGTTCTGGCTCAAGATCAGGCCCCACCGCCCGGGCAGGCGCCATCCACAGCTCCGCCTTCTTACGCGCCCGAGCAACTGGACAAGCTGGTTTCTCGAATCGCGCTATATCCCGATCCGCTTCTGGCTCAGACTCTTGCCGCAGCAACTTTTTCTGACGAAGTCCCCGATGCCGCCAAGTGGGCCGATGAGCATCACTACTTGAGAGGCGACGATCTGGCCAAGGCTATCGCCGCTGACCAGTTGCCCTGGGATCCAAGCGTGCAGGCGCTGCTTCCGTTCCCCTCCGTATTGGACATGATGGCTTCGGATATGGACTGGACCGGCGATCTGGGAAACGCGTTTCTCGCCCAGCGTCAGGACGTGATGGATGCTGTCCAAAGAATGCGGCAAAAGGCCAAGGATTACGGCTACCTCCGGAGCAACGGACAAGTCTTGGTGAGCGGTGGCCCCTACATCACCATTGACCCAGTAGACCCTGGCTACATGTGGGTTCCAGCCTATGATCCGCTGATCGTTTTCGGCCCGCCGCGAGCGGGATTCTTCGTCGGTGGCGCCATTGGTTGGGGATTTGGAATCGGACTCGGCGTGGCTTTTCGTCCATGGGGATGGGGCTTCACTCGCTTTGACTGGGGCGGCCACGCGGTATTCATCAACGATCGTCCATGGGGGCGTACTTGGGCCAACCGTGGCTTCTACGCGCATCCCTATGGGCCTGGAGTACGCCGCTGGGCTCCAGCGAACCGCGCGGAAGGACATCGGTTGATCCGCAGAAGCGAAGCAGAACGACGTGCCTCTAGAGAGGGACATGCTCGGCCGGCAGAGCCTCACCACCGGTAAGCAATGACGATAAAGGGCATGCCGAGAACGGCATGCCCTTTATTCGTTAAGAGCTGAGCGCAGACTTACCGCATCGTTGATTCAATCTCTGAGATCCAATCGGGACGCTTCAATACTTCGCGCGGCTTGGGGCCATCCGCCGCCCCGACAATTCCATCCTGCTCCATGAGATCGATCAGGTGCGCTGCGCGTCCGTAGCCGATCCGCAGCCGGCGTTGTAGCAGGGAAGTGGAAGCCTTGCCAAATTCCACCACCAGTTTCACCGCATCGGGATAGAGAGGATCGTCCTCGCCCCCGCCCTCCGATGATCCCTCACTGCCGCCCGCAGCGCTTCCAATCTCGCGCTCATCTTTCGGCGCTTCCAGAAATTGCTGCTGGTATTCTGCCGAGCCTTGCTGCTTCCAGAATTCCACCACCGCGGCAATTTCTTTTTCCGTCACCAACGGCGCATGCAGCCGGTGCACCCGCGCCGATCCCGAGGGCAAGTAAAGCATGTCGCCCTTACCCAGCAGAGCCTCTGCTCCGTTGGCGTCGAGAATGGTACGTGAATCCACCTTGGTGGCCACGCGGAAAGAGATCCGTGCCGGAAAATTCGCTTTAATCAGGCCTGTAATCACGTCGACCGACGGACGCTGCGTTGCCAACACCAGGTGAATACCTACGGCGCGCGCCATCTGAGCCAGCCGGGTGATCGATTCTTCGACATTGCTGGAATCGAGCATCATCAGGTCGGCAAGTTCGTCGATGATGATCACAATGTAGGGAATCGGCTTGTCGTCCGAATCTTCTTCAAACAGGCTCGGCGTACCACCGTTGTCAAAGAGCCGGTTGTACTGATCGATATTGCGGACACCTTTGGCCGCCAGCAGTTTCAACCGGCGCTCCATCTCGCGGACCGCATTGCGCAGCGCGTTCGCCGCCAGCTTTGGTTCGGTGATGATCGGCGTGTACAAGTGCGGCACGCCTTCGTAATTGCCCAGTTCCAGCCGCTTGGGATCGACGAGAATCAGACGAACTTGTTCCGGCGTAGCCTTGTACAAGATCGACATGATGAACGCGTTAATGGCAACGCTCTTGCCCGCGCCGGTCGATCCTGCAATCAGCAGGTGCGGCATTCCAGCGAGGTCGGCAACCACGATGCGCCCGTTAATATCTTTGCCCAGCGCCATGGTCAGCTTCGACTTCTGCCCCATGAACTCCTGCGACTCAATGTTCTCGCGCAGCCAGATAATCTCGCGCTCGCGGTTCGGCACCTGAATGCCCACGGTCGATTTTCCCGCCATTCGCTCGATCAGTATGCTTTCGGCTTTCAACGCGAGGCATAGATCATCGGTGAGGTTTGTAATCCGGCTGTACTTGATTCCAGCGTCGGGCTTGAACTCGAATGTAGTGACCACCGGACCAGGATTGATTTGCGTGATCTGGCCGTGGACATCGAACTCCGCGTACTTTTCGGTTAGAACTTGCGCCAGCAGCTTCAATTCATCGGCATCCACGACCTGCTGTTCATTCGGACGTTGCAGCAAACTACTCGAAGGCAGCTTGTAGCCGCCCGCGATCTTGGGCATGGTGGTCTTGGCCTTGTGATCGCTGTCGGCACGCTGTGTCACTTCCGGATCGATCGCGCCAACCAAAGGTTCTGCGAGAATTCCTCCCGTCGAGGCCGAAACCTCTGCTGTCGGCTCTGCCTCCATCATGCGTTCGATGCCGGTGCGCCTCGGTTCCGGAACGAGGCGAGTTTGAACTGATGGGTCGGCAGCAGTCATGGAACGCGATGGAATCATCTGCGTCTTTATGACTGGCTTTGAATTCCGGCGCTTCTCCAATTCCTTCTGCTGATGTCTCTTGATCCGCTCTTCCTGCCAATCTTGATAGCGGTTCCACACCGCGGTTACAAAGGCAAACCGGGTTGGCAGCCAAAGCTGGATTGACGAAAATGAAAATGCCGTTGTCAGATACAGCGCGACCGCAAGTACGCTCGCGCACACAATGTAGGCGCCTGCTACATTCAGGTAGTGAATCAATACATCGCCCACGATTCTTCCCAGCAGGCCTTCAATCGGAATCACATTGAACCAGCGCAAATGGCCGGGCAGCAACGCCAGTAGAGCCGGAACGAAAACTATCAGCCAGATTCCGCCCAGGCTTTTCGCGATTGGAGATTGCACTTTCCGGGAAGCGAACCAGCGCATCCCCAACAGGCTGAGAAATACCGGAAGCAGAAAAGCGCCGACGCCCAGGAACTGCAGAACCAAATCGGAAACGATGGCTCCCACCATGCCAATCCAGTTGCGCGCAACGTGGGTTCCCGTGAGTACGGAGGCGCTATTGAAAGACGGATCGAGCGGCGAATACGATGCCAGCGCGAGGAAGAGAAGGAGCGCGGAGACACAGAGCAAGAAACCGATCAACTCATTCAACCGACGGTTGCTGGTAGGGACAAAGAGTTTGGAAAGGAAGTTCATGATGGCACACTACCGCATTCTCGGGATCATTATCAGTCGGAGCGCGGCCCGACCATAGCTGATCCCTACTGCAAATGCCAGATGTACGCCAGAGCGATAACGATTATGCCAAAAACTACGCGGTACACAACGAAAATCTTCAGGCTATGTGCCTGGAGGTATCGAATCAGCCACGCAATGGCTGCATAGCCCACAATTGCTGAAACTAAGATGCCTACGAGAAAAGGGGCATGCATTCCCGCCGGCAATCCCTCCTTGTGGAGTTCGTGGGCTTTTAGTAGCGCAGCACCCGCAATGATTGGCGTCGAAAGCAGAAAGCTGAAACGTACCGCCGCTTCCCGAGTCATATTGCGAAAAAGACCGGCAGTAATCGTCGATCCCGAGCGCGAAACCCCCGGCATCAGCGCAAACGCCTGAGCGCAGCCCACCACCAATGCATCCAGCAGAGAAATGCGGGTTAGCGGCTTATCGAGGCGGCTAACCTTCTCGCCGAGCCACATCAGCAATCCAACCACAATCAAGGCTCCGGCTATGAGGAAGATGTGCTCGCGAAAATAGTCCTCGGCGGAGCTCTCAAGCAATTTGCCTGCGATGGCTCCAGGAATGGTTGCGAGTGCGAGGAACCAAAGAAGTAAACGCTCTTCTTTTTGCTCGTCCGCGGACAGGGACACATCCGAACCGCCGGCTTCGGAAAAGCGCACGACCTTTCCCCCGAATGCTGCGCGAACAATCTGAAACCAGGTTCTGCGAAAATAAAAAAGCACGGAGAGCAAGGTTCCAAAATGCAGCGCCACGTCAAAAGTCAATTCGTGCGCTGGCGACAGCTCGTTCCAGCCCAGCAACCGCCGGACGATGATGAGATGTCCTGAACTCGAGACCGGGATAAATTCTGCCAGTCCCTGAATGATGGCAAGAACTACCGCTTGATAGATGGGCAAATTTACTCCGCCGTGCTTCCGTAGGTTGGGATGCCCTGCTGAATGTAGAAGATGAGCCGCTGGGCGCGCAAGGCCCAATCACCTTGCCCATACTGGCTGGTGACCTTTTGAGCCAGCGCCAATGCGCGGTCTCTGGATTCCGCCGATTTCTTCTGATTGGGTTCGATCCTGTAAATCTCGATCAGCGCGGAGCGGCGCCAGGCAGCATCGTACAGCGCCTCGGCGGCCGCGGGAGACTTTGGGTGCTCGCTCGCATATTTCTCATACATATCTGCTTCTTTTTCGGGACACTTTGACATGCCTTCCCACTCGCCGCACAGTTTGTTTTCGATCAGCCGAAAGGCAGCCAGGTCCGCCCACTTGGTGTCGGGATATTTTTTTATCACCAGCTTCATCCACTCTTCGTTCATTTGCCCGCGCATGTAGGCTTCGCGCTCGCGCGCGGAAGGCCGCGTCATCACATCGGAGCGCTCGACTTGCCAGCGAATATCGGCCGCACGATAAAGCGCTTCCGCGGCCAGAGGCGAAGTGGGCATCAGATCGTAAACCCGGTAGTAAAGTTGCATGGCATCCTGCGCCGCATCGCGCCTTCCGCGGCGCCGGCTGCCTTGGTCCTCTGAATCGACCGCTTCACCAAAGATAATTTTGTCGCCGTCCTGGGTAGTTGCGCTTACCAGTCCCTTGGCTGAAACCCAGCCGGTAACGGTTTTACCCTCCTGTTCTTCCTCGGTGGCATCCTCGTCATTGCTGGGCTGTAGCAGAATGGCTTGCACGTGCACCCAGTCGCGGCCGTTCTCAATGATGATCAATTCGCGGCCGCGTCCGACCTCAGCCAACTTGGCTGCGTCCGTGCCCGGAGACACCCGCATGGATTCCGCGTTTACCAGCGTTCCGCGGAGAGCGTCGGCGCGGGCAAAAGGCACAAAAAGCAGAAGCGCCGCAGCTATGCGAAACGCAGCAGCAGGGAACAAGCTTGGCTTCATAATTTTCACGAGTAGGCATCCACCGATATTTGACTATGAATGGTTCTGACCTGACCTGGGTTGCACAATTTGCTTTTATTTCGCACCGTTTCGGCTGCACGGCTTCCAATGCACAGGGTAGTACCCTGATTTCGCGTGGGTCAACTGGAATCGGCTTCATCAGAGCAGCGCAAAGACTCTTGGCACCTGATAGATTACTAACCGCGTGCACCCAGCTTTCATGAGACCCCTAACCATATTCGGACTATTCGCAGTTACGGCCATGCTGCTTTGTTACGCCTTCGAAGCGCGCAGCCGATGGTTCATTCTTGCCTTTGCCGGAGCCTGTGCCCTCGGCTCAGTCTACGGTTTTCTCCAGGGCGCATGGCCGTTCGGGTTGGTGGAGGCGGTATGGTCGCTGGTCGCAATACGGCGTTTTTCAAAGACGCCCGATTCAACGTAATTAAGAATCAGCGCCGGAATTCTTCTAGCATCTTCGGATCAATGTTGCCGCCACTGATGATGGCAACGTTTAGTTTCGTGTGCGGTAATTCCGCGGCGTGAAAAAGGAAGCCTGCCACCGCGACAGCGCCACTGGGTTCTGCCACCGTGGCGGGATTGGCACCCAGATACTTAACGGCCAGACGAATTTCGTCTTCGGCGACGGTAATGATGTCGTCAACAAAACGCAGGATGTGCTCAAAATTAATCGGCCCAATACTTTGCGTACGAAGACCGTCGGCGATGGTGCGCGAAACCTCACCGGCAGGGAACTGAACGATTTTGCCCGCTCGCAGGCTAGCTTGCGCATCGGCCGCCAATTCCGGCTCCACTCCAATCACTTTGACGGAGGGCTTGCTCAACTTAATGGCGGTTGCCACGCCGCTGATCATTCCTCCGCCGCCGACGGGGGCAAAAACTGCTTCCACCTCCGGCAAGTCTTCGAGGATTTCCAACCCGATCGTGCCCTGGCCGGCGATGATCTTTTCGTCGTTGTAGGGAGGCACGATCACGTATCCGTGTTGCTCGGCTAGTTCTTCGGCCTTAACCTGGCGCTCGGCGCTGCCTGGTCCAACGAAGACGATCTCCGCACCCAGCGCCGCGGTCGCCTCACGCTTAATCGCCGGTGCATTGTCGGGCATCACGATGACCGATTGAACCCCCAGCGCCCTCGCCGCATAAGCCACTCCTTGCGCATGATTACCACTGGAGTAGGTGATTACTCCGCGCTTACGGTCACTCTCCGAGAGGGAAGCAATCTTGTTGTAAGCTCCGCGGAGTTTGAAGGCGCCGATGGGCTGCTGATTTTCCGGCTTGAGGAGGAGCCGGCGGGAATCTTCGGCGCAGAGCCTGAGTTCAACCAGTCGGGTGCGGACCGTGATTCCCTGAATGTGGGTTTGGGCGGCGCGGATGTCGGAAAGGGTAACCATCAGGCCTTCATTATCACTCAGCAAGTGATATGGAATCTAGGCTGATTTGTTGTTGACATCATGATGCTTCTAAGATAGCATCATGATGTGCGAACCACTCTTACGCTCGATGATGATATCGCTGCACTCCTCAAAAAGGAGGCCCGGAAGTCCGGTGAACCATTCAAACAAGTGGTGAATCGGGCTTTGCGCTCGGGGCTGACGGCTTCGAAACAACCGGCACGAAAGCCGTTCAAAGTGAAGCCGTGGAACTTGCAGCTACCTCCGTTTGAAAAAGTCGAGGAGTTGCTGGAGCACCTCGAAGGACCGGATTATCGGTGATTGTCATTGATGCGAATCTGCTCATCTACTCTTACGACGCCGCTTCGGCCCACCATCCCAAAAGCTCTGCCTGGATAGAGGAAGCACTATCGAGCGGCGAACCGGTTGGAATCTCTTGGCAAACCGTGTCCGCTTTTCTAAGAGTCGTAACCAACCGTCGGCTTCCGGGGAAGCGCGTCGATTTACGAGAAGCCGTCGATGCAGTGCAGCAGTGGTTACAACAGCCGAGTGTCAGAATCCTTATTCCCGGAGATGACCATTGGCCGATTCTCAGGCAAATGATTCTGGAAGGTGGGGCCTCAGGTCCGTTGGTCACCGACGCACAACTCGCTGCTCTCACGATTGAATACGGCGGTGTGCTTTACACGGCAGATCGGGACTTTGCGCGGTTTCCGGGGCTACGGTGGAAAAATCCGCTGGTCTAGCTGGATATGCTGCAACCACGGCCGGTAGCGGATACGCACTCACCATGAGCCGTCGACAGAGACTCAAGGCTGTTCGGATTCACAGAAAGGTTGGCGTAGGGCTGCCAATCCAGACCATGCACAACTTGTAAGAGTGCATCCGAAAGGCAGTGACACAACCAGAGTAGAGTTCAAATAAAATGAGGATCTCCGCGGCTCCGCCTTCGCGAGCGCCTAGATTTCCAATATTACCGGCATGATCAATGGCCGTTTCTGCGTTTGCTTGGAAACATAGCGCTTCAAATCCGCGCGAATTTTTTCTTTGATCACACCGTAATCCGCTTTTTCTTCTTCGCTGGAGTGCGCGAGAGTGTCTTCGACGATACGCCGTGCTCCATCCATCAGCCCATCCTCGCCGATATTGAAGCCGCGGGTCACGATCTCGGGAGTCGTTTCTACCCTCCCAGAGAGCTTGTTGATGGCGATGATGGGCAGCACGATGCCATCCTCGCTCAAGTGCCGGCGGTCTTTGATAATCAGATCTTCCACCACGTCGGTGCGCGAACCCGAATCGATACAGACACGTCCCACATTGACCCGCCCTGCCTTGCGCGCGCTGTGTTCGTCGATTTCGAGAATGTCGCCACTCTCGATCAGAATTACTTTGCCCACCGAGCTGTGCATGGCTCCCGCCATTTCCGCGTGCAGCTTCAACTGGCGATACTCGCCGTGTATGGGAATGAAATACTTCGGTTTCACCAGATTGATAATCAGCTTGAGTTCTTCCTGGCTGGCGTGACCGCTGACGTGGATGGGAGGCGACGTCCCGTCTTCGTAAATCACGTGAGCCTCGCGGCGGAACAGGTGATCGATCATGCGGTAAATCGTCTTTTCGTTGCCGGGAATGATGCGCGAGGAAAGCACGACGGTGTCACCTTTTTCGATCTTGGCGTGCTTGTGGTTATCGACCGCCGCGCGCGACAGGGCCGACATGGGTTCGCCCTGGGTTCCGCTGATCATCACGCAGACTTTTTCCGGCGCGAAGTTTTTCATCTCTCCGGGATTGATCACAAGCCCGTCAGGAATTTCGAGATAACCCAGATCCTCGGCAATTTCAGCGGAGTTGTTCATCGAGCGGCCGATGAACGCGACTTTGCGGCCGTGCTGGTGAGCCAGTTCCACGGCCAGGCGGATGCGGTGAATCGACGAAGAAAAACACGAGATGAATAGCCGCCGCTGGGTGTGTGCGAACACTTCATCAAACTTCCGGCGCACGGCGCGTTCGCTGGGCGTATATCCCTTGCGCTCGACGTTGGTCGAATCCTGAAACAGAGCCAGCACACCTTGCTTCCCATATTCCGCGAAAGAGTGCAAATCGAACAAATGGTCGTCTGTGGGGGTGGGGTCGACCTTGAAATCTCCGGTATGGATAATCACTCCCAGCGGCGTGTGAATTGCGAGAGCGACGCAATCAACCAGGCTATGGGTCACGCGAATCGGATGAACAGTGAACGCCCCAGCCTTGAAACGTTCGCCGGCGCGCATTTCACGCAAGTCGGCGTCGTCGAGCAGACCATGCTCGTCGAGTTTGTCCTCCACATAAGCCAAGGTAAATTCCGTGCCCCAGACCGGTACTTTGAGTTCGGAAAGAATCCATGGCAAAGCACCAATGTGATCTTCGTGGCCGTGAGTGAGAATGATGCCGCGAACGTGCTGGCGATTCTCAATGAGGTAGGAAATATCGGGAACTACAATATCCACGCCGAGCAATTCCGCCTCGGGGAACATCAGGCCCGCGTCGACGACGATAATGTCGTCGCCCCAGCGGACGGCCATGCAGTTCATACCGAACTCGCCGAGGCCCCCCAGGGGGATAATTTGCACTTTTCCTGTTGGCATGGAGTACTCATGATGCTAGCACAGAGTGTGTCTCGTACCGCACCGAGCGCGAGCTCTACCCGCTCCGCCCGATGGCGTTCTTCATGTCGCTGAGTTAAGGTTAAAGAATGCTCGAATCTGAATCGAAATCGTGGCTTCGCAGTCGGGTCGAGACGGCGCTGATCAAGGGGCTAACCCGTGCCTACTCGACGGTCCAGGTCGATCCCCAGAGATTTCTAATTCAGCTTCGCACCGCTTACCGGCTTCCCGTCAGCGGATACCACGGAATGTATTCGCTGGAGATGCGCGAGCTCGATGTGGTAGCCGACGACATTGTCATCAGCGGGATGAAACTCGCTGCGGTCGAGGGTGCGGGCTTTGGCATGGGCGGCTTTCTCACCATCTTGCCAGATCTGGGCATTCTGTCTGCCATCACGATGCGGACTATTCAAAAATTAAGCCTGGTGTACGGCTTTCAGTTCAACACCGACAATGAGATTGCAGAATTGTGGATTGCTGCAGCCAGCGCCGCCGGAGTCGACATTAGCCGCGACCTGCTGGAAAAAGAATTCGTGAACAAGTTTGTTCCGCGCGTGATTCAGCGCATCGCCGCGCGCGCCAGTGCTGAGGTGGTGGAAAAGTGGGCAGGCCGCATGATTCCCCTCGTCAGTTCGGCCCTGGGCGCGAGTCTGAATTATTGGTTCGTACGCGCCTGGGGAGAGCGCGCCAAGGCTCACTTCCGTCAGCGGCATTTGCAAATCCGCCAACAAGCCGAGCACTCAACGCCGATGCCACACCTGGCAAATATTCTTCCTCCTCTTACACAGTAGTTTTCGATGCCGCACCTTCATAGCGACTTCTCAAGAGGTTTGCGATAAGGCTGTCTGTGATAAAAAAAAGCATGACCACTTTCCGCTGTTCGGCAATTCTTTTCGATCTCGACGGAGTGCTTATTGACTCCACTCGTTCGGTGGACCGTCAATGGCGCGCCTGGGCGCGCGAGCACGGAATTGACGAGGAAAAAGTGATTTCCATTGCTCACGGAGTGCGCAGCCTCGAAGTCATTCGCGCCGTTGCTCCCCATATCGATGCCGAAGCTGAAGTGCTCAGGCTGGAAGCCCGCGAGGCCGGCGATCAAGTCGACGTGGCGGTGATGCCCGGCGCTGCCGCGCTTATCGGAGCGATTCCTGATGGTCACTGGGCGGTGGTTACGTCGGGAACTCGCGATCTCGCCAGTGCACGGTTGCGCCTTGGGGGGCTGCGGGTTCCGAAAATTCTGGTTACTGCGGAAGATGTTGTCAACGGAAAGCCCCATCCCGAGCCTTACCTGCGGGGTGCAGAGCTGCTGGGCGTGAAGCCGGAGGAGTGTTTGGTGATTGAAGACGCGCCCGCCGGAATTCGCTCTGCGCGCGCCGGTGGGATGAAAGTGATCGCTCTAGCCAGTACCTATCCGCCATCAAAGCTGGGCGAAGCCGATGCGGTAGCGCTTAAGCTCGACCGAATTCAGATCGCTCCTGATGGCAGCCGGAAGCTGGCGGTGAGCGTCGAGTAAATCTCAACCTGACAAAAAACGCCTTTATTCTTCGAATTATCGCAGCCATTCTTCGAGTTCAATTCCGCGGGCTGTTTTTTCGTCACGATACTTCACAATCACCGGCGTATATAACGAGATTCCCAACTTCGCCGCGGCCCCTTTTTTCACCGCGCGCGATCCGGGCACAACCACGGCACCTTCGGGAACTTCGAGCCCCGACTCCGCCGAGGCGCGGTAAACTTCATTGCGCACTAAATCGTAGAGCGGCGTGGATCGAGTCAGAATCGTTCCCGCGCCCAGAACAGCGCGCGAATGCACAACGGTGCCTTCGTATACTCCGCAATTGCCACCGACCAGCACATCGTCTTCAATGATGACGGGCACGGCGTTCACCGGCTCGAGCACGCCTCCGATCTGCGCCGCGGCGCTCAGATGCACGCGCTTGCCGACCTGGGCGCACGAGCCCACCAACGCATGGGAATCGACCATCGTGCCTTCGTCCACGTAAGCGCCCACATTGATGAACATTGGGGGCATGCAGATTACTGATGGTGCAACGTAGGCTCCTAGCCGCACCGAGGAACCGCCGGGTACTACACGGACTCTGTCCGCCATAGAAAACTGCCGTGCGGGGAAAGTGTCTTTATCGACGAAGGTCAACGGACCGGAGCCTGTTTCGGCAAGCTCGCCCAGTCGAAATCCAAGCAGAATCCCATGCTTAACCCAGGTGTTGACATTCCAGCGGCCATCGATCTTCTCCGCGGCGCGAATCTTGCCCTGGGTGAGCGCTTCCCGGAATTCAAGGAAGGCGGGAAGAGCCTCTGGATTGTGTTCGACTTCGCCCAGCGCAGCCAGACGTTCGATCTTGGATTTTAGCGATTGCATGCGGGGAAAGTATAAAGGAAATACGGAAGGTAAAAGTCAGAAGTAAGAGAAGAAGAACTGTGCGTGAATATTTGACTCTCTAACTTCGACCTTGTCAGACGCATTTGCACTCGCTGCGAATCAGAACTCCGGCCATGCCATGCGCAACCTCGCGGCCCTGCGCCAGGCTTGCATAGGGTCCGTGCCAGCGAGCGTGGTTGGCGTCGTGGCCGGCGGGCCGGCCTTTCCCCTGGTTGCATTGACCACAGGATCCGCGGTGCAGCACAATCTTATGCGGCCCGGCGGCCCAATTTTCATAAATGTAGAACTCTTTCGCCTCCGGCGCAGGGGCCGTGGCATTGGCGATGAGCCCGGCTTCGGTCGCAATTTTCTGCAGCTTGGATCGCGTATCGCGGCGCATGGGCAAGAGCGGCAAACGGTAATTCTCTTCAATCCTTCCCATCATCGCCAAAACTGCTTTCACCGGTAGCGGGCTTGATTCGATGAAGTTCGCCTGCATCAGCGGGAGATACTTGCGATGGATGCCGCGCGCTGTCGGCCAGTCATTGTTGAGCGCAGCCCGAGTCATGGTCGCCATCTCATGCGGAATCTCGTTCGATGCGACCGACACGATCCCCACGCCACCAAGCGCAATCACCGGCAAAGTGAAGGAATCATCGCCGGAAAAAACTAGAAACGCTTCTGGCACCGCGTTGATGGCCTCCGCAATCTGGGTCATGTTGCCGCTGGCCTCTTTCACCCCCACGATGTTCGGAATCTCCGCCAGCCGGGCTAAGGTTCCCGGTTCGATGTTCGCGCCGGTACGTCCCGGAACGTTGTATAGAATCAAGGGCTTCTCGCCAATGGCTTCTGCAATCGCTTTGAAGTGCCGGTATTGGCCCTCCTGCGTGGGCTTGTTGTAGTAGGGGGAAGCCGTGAGAACGGCGTCGACTCCGGGGTGCGCTGCGATTTCCTGCGCTTTTTCCACGGCTTCGCGCGTCGAGTTGGAAGTTGCGCCGGCCATGACAGGAACACGTCCCGCCGCCACTTCGATGGTCATGTCGATTACGTGCAGCCACTCATCGTGGGTGAGTGTGGGAGTTTCACCGGTGGTGCCGCAGGGAACGAGAAAATCAATACCGGATTCTACTTGCCACGCGACCAGACTGCGCAGGGCAGCATCGTCAATAGAACCGTCCTGATGAAACGGAGTGACCAGCGCGGTGCCGCAGCCACGGAGTTGCATGGTATTAAGATAGCGCGAATAAGCCTGCGTGGGAACGGGCGACGACTACAACTCCCTCCACACATCCTTAAAATCGTAGAAGCCCTTCTTGCCCATGATCCACTCTGCGGCGCGAACCGCGCCATCGGCGAAGCCTTGGCGAGATTTCGCATCATGACAAAGATAAATGCGGTCGGCGGCGGATTCGAGCACCACCTCGTGCATACCAACAACCTCGCCTTCGCGAAAGGAAATAATTTCAACCGCTTCATCGTTGCCGGCCGCGTCACGGATGAGGCGCTGCAGAACCATAGCCGTTCCCGAAGGCGCGTCCTTTTTGCTCACGTCGTGGCGCTCGAAGATTTGTCCGGTGTACTGATGGCGCAGAGCCGCACCTGCGGCACGTGCGGCATCGAAGAACAGATTGACCCCCACGGAGAAATTTGCGCCATAAACCAATCCCGAGGTTTGTTCTTCGACCAGCTTTCGGACGCGATCCAGTTCAGGGTACCAGCCAGTGGTGCCGACCACCATATTTGTTCCCGCGTGAACACAAGCTTCGATATGGCCGACGACGCACGATGGAGCAGTGAAATCGATCACTACATCGATGTCGCGCAGGTTGCCCGGGCTGACCGCCGCACAGGCGATATTCTCCGACGCGCCCACGACCCTCACACTATGTTTGCGTTGGCGTGCGACTTCCGCCACCAATGTTCCCGTCTTTCCTCGACCGAGAATCAGCAGTTTCATAAAAAACCAAAGCGCTCGACCGCGAAAATCGCAAAGACTTTGACCTGCTTCGCACACTTACGCAAAAACTTCCTGGTCCAAATCCGCGAAAAAGTCGCCGTGGAGTCGCTGAATCACTTCGGCGACTTCGTCCTCCTCGATTACAAACGTCAAATTGATCTCTGACGCCCCTTGCGAGATCATGCGAATCTTCTTGTCGGCCAGTTTGCCGAATACCAGTGCGGCCACTCCGGGCTTGTCGCGGAGGCTTTCGCCTACCAGACAGATGATGGCTTTGCGGCCCTCATACTTGACATCGGCCAGCTTGGCCAGATCGGCGGCCAGAGCGGGAATAGCTTGGTTCGAATCCACGGTCAGCGACACACTGACTTCGGATGTCGAAACCACGTCGACCGCAACCTTATGCCGGTCGAAAGCCTCGAAAATTGCGCGCAGGAATCCGTGGGCCAGCAGCATGCGCGGCGCCGCCACGTCCACGATCGTAATTCGCTTTTTAACCGCGATCGCTTTAAAAATATTTTTGCACTGAGGAGCGCGGGTTGTAATCTTCGTTCCTTCACACGATGGATTCCGGGAATTCAATACATACACGGGAATGTTTTTCTGGATGGCAGGTAATACAGTTGCGGGATGCAGCACCTTGGCGCCAAAGTACGCTAACTCGGCGGCTTCGTCAAAGCTGATTACCTTAATCCTCCGAGCTTCGGGGCAGATGCGAGGATCCGTGGTTAGAATGCCATCGACATCGGTCCAGATTTCAATTCGCTCTGCGCCCAGGCCGGCGCCCACAATCGCGGCCGAATAATCGGAGCCACCTCGCCCGATGGTGGTGGTTATACCTACAGGATTCGCGCCGATAAAGCCCCCCATCACCGGAACCTGTCCGGCATCCAGCATCGGCTGCACTTTGTTTTGCAGCCGCTGGTTGGTTTCGTCATGCTGCGGCGCCGCTTGCGTGTAGTTACTGTCGGTAACCAGGACATCGCGGGCATCCACGTGCACACCTTTCAGTCCGTGAGCGGAAAATGCTGCAGCGACAATCTTGCTGGAAAGCATCTCTCCGAAAGCCGCAACATGATCGGTGGTGCGTGGCGTCAACTCGCCGACTGCAGAAATGCCGCGCAACAATTCATCGAGCCCCTCGAAATCGCTCCCCAACTCCGAGTGAAAATCGGTGAATAACGCCGTCCCCAGCAGTTCGCTCGCGGTGTTGTAGTGCCGTTCCTGCAGGGATCGGCAAAGTTTGAGCGCAGCCTTCCGTTCTCCGGCGCCAGCGGCTCGCGCCATGGTGAGCAGTGTGTCGGTAACTTTAGCCATGGCGCTGACCACCACGACAGGTTTTTGCGGCAGGCGGTCTTTGACGATGGCGGCCACGCGCTCGATGGCCCGCGCGTCTTCCACAGAAGTGCCGCCGAATTTCATGACGATCATCGGCGTCGGTTCCTGGAAAGATTCGGGGGATGCGCTTCGGATTTCATTTTCGCTGGCCCGTCGCGAGATAACCCTTGGACTTGAGCAGCTCCGCGTTCAGCACCGCGGCCCCGGCCGCGCCTCGGATGGTATTGTGCGAAAGCGCGGTAAACTTCCACTCCAGCACGCCGCAGGGCCGAAGCCGTCCCACTGCAGTGGTCATGCCTGCTCCCATGTCGACATCGAACCGCGGCTGTGGACGGTCGTTTGCTTCCAGATACACCACCGGACGCTCAGGCGCGCTGGGCAATTTCAATTCTTGTGGCTCGCTGCGGTAGCCGTTCCATGCCGCGATGATATCTTCGGACTTGGCTTTGCTTTTCAGCCGCAGCGAAACTGATTCGGTATGGCCGTCCTCAACCGCAACCCGATTGCATTGCGCGCTCATCGCGAAGCTTGCCGGAATGATTTTGGTTGCATTCAGCTGTCCCAACAGCTTCAGCGTTTCCTCTTCCATCTTTTCTTCTTCATTGCGAATGTAGGGGATCACATTGCCCAGAATGTCTAGCGAGGCCACGCCCGGATAGCCCGCGCCGCTCACCGCTTGCATGGTCACCGCCATTACGGCTTCCAGACCGAAAGCTTGATGCAATGGCGCCAAGGCGAGCACCAGCCCAATGGCTGAACAATTAGGATTGGTCACGACATAGCCGCCGGATTTTTTCCGCCACGCCTGACTCTCAATCAGCTTAATGTGATCAGGGTTAACTTCCGGGATCACCAGCGGAACGTCCGATTGCATCCGCAGTGCGCTGGAATTGGAAACCACGGCGCGGCCTGCCTCGGCGAATCGCGGCTCGAGCTCGGCGGCGATCGAAGCATCGAGCGCAGCGAAAATAATCTTCGGAGCGCCTTCGGGCGTGGCCGGCGATACTTTCATGCGACCGACATTGGCCGGAATCGGCGTCTTCAACCGCCAGCGCGTTGCTTCGGAGTAGGTTTTGCCCTCGGAACGGTCAGAAGCGGCCAGCCACGCCACCTCAAACCAGGGATGGTGCTCCAGCATCTGGATAAATCTCTGCCCAACTACACCGGTGGCTCCAAGAATGCCGATGGGAAGTTTATTGCTCATAAATGGATATTTGAATTCTACAACAGCGGTTGTTGGCGGGAGCCGACCACTCCAAGGCTGAGCAGCATTCCCAAAAATGCGCGTCCCGATTTGATGTAGTCGCGAGAGATTCGAACTTCTCTGGGTCACTTATCCGACGCGGCCTTTTTCGCTGATATGGGATGTTGTCCACGCGGAGGGTAAAGCAACAGCCCGCTCACTCGTCCAGCGTCGCCGACCTGAAATGTGACTCGAATCGGTAACTCCGCGACAAAAAAATCCCGCCCCCTCTCCGAACGCAACTGATATTCCGGAAGACCCCAGTCCATCGGCAACTCGAGGGTCAAGAAGCCGCGCTGCCGCACGATTTTAAAAACACCCCCGTCTTCGGCCAGGTACGACCCCGCGTAGCGGTCAAGCACTGCCGGGTCGAGGGCGATTTCATTATGCCTGGCGAGGATTGGTTTCTCTAACGGCGCGCCTGGCCTGAGCAAGTGACGCGCAATGTCTGCAACGCCTGTCAGTTGGTTTGACAGCACAACCACCCCGACCCGGCTGGTTGGGCTCCATGCCAAGCAGCTAGAATAGCCCCAGGTGAAGCCGTCGTGCATGATCAGCTGTTCGTCACCTTTCCCGCTCACAACCCAGCCGAGCGCTTGCTCCTCCGCTCCCGCACTCCGCCGCGAGTTCAGCATCGCCGCCATACTCGACGCCAACGGGGAAGGTTCATAGCCGATCGCGGAAGAAAGGAACTTCAATAGGTCATTGACCGTGGAAACCAGACCTCCTGCGGCCGGCATAGCCGCGTAAATCGAAAGCGAAGAGAACGACTGAGCTGGCTGCAAAATCGCGTTATGGCCAACCGCCAAGTGTGCCTTCATTTCCGGCGAGAGATTGACACCCGTGCTCTTCAAGTTCAGTGGAGCACTGATACGCGTCTGCAGCAGGCTCCCGTAATCCGTCCCCGCCCGAGCTGCCAAAGCTTCTCCCAGAAGCCAGTACCCGAGGTTCGAGTACTCCCAATCCGTGCCTATGTCGCGCCGTAGTTGGTAGCTCGCCAAGAATCGATAGAGGAGCGCCTCAGAGTTCTTCATCGCTGAAGAATCTTCAACAACGGGTCGCTCGTCGTCCGGCATGAACGGCAGACCTGAGGTATGAGTCGCCAGATCCAGAAGCGTGATCGTCCTGCCATTTCTCTGCGGGAGCTTGACTCCTGCCGGCAAATATTTTGCCACCGGGTCGGTGAGCGCGACCTCACCCCTCCGGACCATATCGGCGAGCAACAGTGCTGTAAACACCTTGCTCACCGAACCAATCTCGAAGACGGTATCACCATTCAATGGTCGCGGGTCTCTCTGGTTGAGACGGCCGTACGAGATGATCCTGCGGCCCTGCGGCCCGATTATGCCGACGACGATGCCGATGCCATCTTGGGGTCCCGCGAGAGCATTGACCCTTTCCGCAAGCGCCCTGCGAATTTCAAGGTCGGAGGGCAGCAACAGCGAAACCGGAGTTGGCTTCGCCTGGGCCTTTGCAAGAGGGATTGCGAGAAGGATTAACCACACAAGCATTCCGGCGGCACAGAGCCTACGGCGGATCATATGCACCCATACGTTTGCCGATGCCGCGCGGTTCCCATGGTTGTTATCGATGAAAAAGGGCGCAGGCGTAAGCGGTCGTCTATTTCGGCCGAACCCGTTGGGGATCCAGCACATACTCGTTCAGCGGCCCGAATTTTCTCTTTTCCGCATACAGTCGCCATCGACGGAACAAAATGCGCAGGCTTGCCATTACAGGGATGGAAAGAAAAATTCCCAGAATTCCTGCCACTTCGGCACCCGCCATCACTCCAAAAATTGCCGCCAGGGGATGCAGTTCCATGCTGTGGCCCATGATCCTGGGCGAGGTCACGTAGTCCTGAATCAGGCGCCAGCAACCGATAAAGACGACCAAACTCAGCCAGTGCGGAAAACTCATCAAAAGCGCCACGCCTACGATAATGAGCGCGGCAACCAGCGGTCCCAGGACTGGAATAAATTCCAGCAAGCCCCCTAATGTGCCGAGGACCAGGGCGTAGGGCATTCCCACGATACCCAAAAAAGCGGAATATATCACCAAGGTCAACGCGGCCAAGGTGAGTTGAGCCCGAATAAAATGCGCCAGCATCTGATTCAGGTCGCTGAGAATGCCTTGCAGCAGTTCACGCTGTGGCCGCGATTGCACCGAATCGAGCAGAATTTCGCTGAAGGACCGCCCATCCTTCAAAAAGAAAATCGACAGTAACGGAACCACCACCAGCAGCCACGCCTCTTTCGCCACATCGGCCACGCGCAGGCCTACCTTTTGAGCCAGGCTTGCAATTTCGTCGCTGTGGCTGGCCAGGTAGATGCGCAACAAATCGACAATGCGGGCATTCCAGCCATGTTCTTCCCCCAGTTGTTCCGCGATTTGCCCGGAACTCAACTGCGCCAGGGCGGGTAGCGATTTCACTAACCGGCCGCCCTCGTGGCCGATGCGCGGCCCCATGGAAACAAAAAGAAGTATCAGCAGGCCCAACAGCAGCAGATAGATTACCGCGATCGCCCGAAGCCGCCCGTGAAGAAGTCTTTCCAGGTAGGAAACCAGGGGGCTCATCAGATAGGCAAAGAAAATGGCAAACAGGAAGGCGATCAAGGTTTGCCGCGCCACGTAAAGAAAGCCCAGCCCCAGCGCAAACAACAGCACCGTGATCAGAACCCGCGCGGTCCGTCCATCCGTTACCGGCATCCTGGCACCTA
The DNA here is from genome assembly GCA_963756015.1 of uncultured Acidobacteriota bacterium. Classification (GTDB taxonomy): domain Bacteria; phylum Acidobacteriota; class Terriglobia; order Terriglobales; family Acidobacteriaceae; genus Sulfotelmatobacter. The sequence continues at coordinate 972,307 of CAVWMB010000006.1, read as the reverse complement.
GCTCCGAATCAAGGGTCGCGCAAATGCCGCCTTACCGCTAATCCCGCACGACCTCGGTATTGGCGTCAGCGATGAGCACCCGCATGAGCTTGAATTGATCCTTATCATCTACCCACAGGGCCCATGAAAATTCCTCGCCCTTTAGGTTCAATCGCAACAGTTCGCGCTCGGTACCGCGGATCATCACTTTCTCTCTTCCCACAAGTTCAACCTGCACCCGCAGCGAGGTTCGGTCTTGTGGCACCAGCACTCCGAATTCCACTGGCCCCTGCTGGCACTTCAGAGCTCCGCCCTCCGTGCGACAATTAGTTGCAAGATATCGCCATGCTAGCACCTGGCGATGCACAAAAAAGTTATTGTCCAAGATCGCCGATGTGTTGGGCATGAGGAACGGCTGTTCGGCGGCCTTCGAGGAGGGTGTTGCCATTATTTTTTCCAGTAGGAATTCGTTGTTCGGCGTCACTACCAGCGAGCGCGTACCGTCGCTCCATTCATAACGGATCAGTTCCCCGGCGCCAGTCATCTCCAGTTCGGACTTTTGGCTCGCTGGCGATGCACCCCCGGTTTCCTGCAAGTGCGAGTTGACGACGCTGATGCCATTTTCCTGTCGGACACTGAATGTCTCGGTCACCACGCGCTGGCCCTTGACGAAAACTCCGAACGAGCCCGAATCCACGATTTGGCTGGCTTCCGGTTTGGGCTTATCTTTTTTGTCTCCCGCAGAGAGCAGTGAGGCCCACGCCACCACCCCCACCACGGCAAATCGGACACTCGCCGTCAAAGTCACTTCGCTTCTCCTGGCTTTCCGCGCTGCTGGTCCCGACGATTCCGGGTCAAACCTAAAGTTTGCACCACTTCCGCTGCGATCTCATCGACGGTCTTTCCGCCGGTCTGCTGCCGGTACGATGCTTTCAAGTAGTGCGGGCGCCGGGCGATGTAGAGCTCGCCAAAACTCGTCAGCGTACCCAGCAATGGACGTTCGGTCTGTTCGCAACTGGCCTGGCGCCGGCAGCGACGCCACAATTCAGCCACCGCCGCGTCCAGAAAAATCGTGGGCACTTCGGCAGCTTCGATCAGCCTGACGTTGTGGCTTTGCGCAAAAGCCCCGCCTCCGAGAGCGACGACTTTCTGCGCGCCGGAACTCATTTCCTTTAATAATTCTTCTAACGCTGCGCGTTCCGCCTGGCGAAAGCCGGTTTCCCCCAACTCCCCGAAAATCTCATGCACTCTCCGCCCTTCACGCCGTTCGATGCGCTGGTCAAGATCCTCGAAGCCGCAGTCCAACAGGTGGCTTAGAGCTCTTCCTACACTGCTTTTGCCCGCCCCCATGAACCCAACCAGGATCACGGACCGAGCCTCCGACGCGTGGCCGCTCCCCTTCGACCTGCGGTCAAAAACCCCGAATCCGGAGTTTTTGAGCGGGCCGTCAGGACGCCGTTTGCGCCGATGCGGATTGCTCTTTGTTTTAGCTATTGTTTTTCGGAGCGTTTTCTGAGATGGATTTTACCATTGAACGTCCGCAGTACCACCGTGGAGGAGACCGCCATCCGGCCCATGGTACCTGCAAAGGCACGGCCCTTGTCTACGGGAAACCAGGTGTGAGTCTTGGGTTGCAAGGGGATATCGTCATGCACCTCGCCGCGCACCGAGCGCGCACTTACATCGGCCGAGGTCCATTCCGGAATGGTAGCTTCAATATCGCCGCTGTGGCTGGTCAACCGATACTCGCCGCTGTTGCCAAAGTCGCCAATGTAATTGATACGACCGCTGGTTGAGACCACCTGCACGAGAGGACCGGTTACGCCCGTCAGGGTAACGTCGCCACTCAAGGAATCAACCTCAACATGGCCGTTTTGGATGTTGGCTAAATTTACCGTCCCGTTCATGGTTTTCACATGCACATGGGCATCTGAAATGTCGCGAACATCAACCGCTGATTCCGGCCCTTCCAGACTAACGTCGCCGTGGAGCTTCTCGGCATGGAGGGACCCGTTGCTGGAGTGCAAGGTGATGCTGGCGTCCGGCGGAATCAGCACTTCGTAATCGACGCGCCCGGTTTCCGCGTCGGCGCCAGCCAGCAGATGCGATTGGATGTCCACCCGGTTACCGGTTTGGTTTTTATCGATTTCAACTTTGTCGGAGTGCAAAACCGCATTGACCACGACCGTATTGTTGGTCGAGGGTTTCACTGAAATGGATCCGTACGGGTTCATGACCGAAATCCCGGCCTTCTGCCCCACGGTAAAGTGAAACTCTTTCTTGCTCTCCGCCACCAGCGTGCCCACTGCGATGATGGCGATTGCAACCAGTTTCGCCTCACGTTTACTCAACATGAACGACTCCCCCCGAGCGTGTAACCCCAACCTCATCCGAGCGCCGTACAGAAAACGTCCGCCAATTATGGCAGAGAACGATCCATCGCCATCTCAAAAAGCATGGATTTTTGCTGGTAGGCATCCATCAAGGACCGGCGAGCGTCTTCGTCGTTAGGGCTGGCGTCGACCATGCCTTGGGCATCGCGGATGGATTCGTTTACCTGCTGCAGGTTTTGCTGATATTGGGTCTTCATGGCCGGCGCGTCCGCCGAGACTTCCTGCATCAGGTCTTCGTCACTAAGATCAGAGTCATTAGGGCCGGACGGCATCGCAGTCAGGGAAGCCCGTTGCACCAAATCAGTATCATTGGGCTGCACGCGTTCGCGTATGGATATTCCAAGAACCAGCAACAAAACCGCAGCTGCCGGCACCAACCAGCGCGTCGCGCCCCAGCGGGCGCTGAACCACGGCGAAGTTGATCGGCCCGCTCGCTGCTTCCGTATCAACCCTTCCTGCCGTAACGCAATTTCGATGGAATTCCAAACCCTGGGACTGGGTTCGTCCGCCTCTTGTAGTTGACCCGCCGTCGCGATAATCAAATTCAGCTCTTTGACCAGCGCCGAGCACGCTGAACAGGTCCTCAAATGAGTGTACTGTTCGACGGTGCTGCCATCTTCCACTTCCGCCAAGCTCTGCTGCAGCTCAACGCAGTTCATACCAAACTCTCCCCAAGACCGCCGCAGCTATACTACCCGCCACAGCTCTTGCCGCCTCTGCCAAAATTACAATTGTTCGCTTTTCGCCCTGCCTACCCTGCCCGAGATTTCCCGGCCTCTTCGGCTCTATTCATCTTGAGCAGGTCCCGCAATTTCATGCGGGCCTTGTGTAATTGTGACTTGCTGTTTCCTACCGAACACCCTGCGATCTTGGCGATCTCATTGTGCTCGTAACCCTCGACGTCGTGCAGAACAAATATCGTACGGTACCCGGGAGGAAGACTCTCCACGGCCCTTTGCAATTGCAACCGGTCAATGGATCCGGCCAACGCGACATCATCGGCCCCGAAGTCTTTCCTCGGGGAGTCTTCATCCGTGCCTTGCGTAGTCTCGTCCAGTGAAACCAGCGAAAGGCTCTTTTTTCTGAGATGCATCAGCACTACGTTGACGGAAAGCCGATGCAGCCAGGTTGAAAATGCTGACTCCCCCCGGAACGTCCCTATCTTGCGGTAAAGCTGCAAGAAGGCCTCCTGGGCCAGATCTTCCGCCTCCGCTGTATTCGCCGTCATCCGCAGGCACAGCGAATACACCCGGCGCTTGTGCTTGTCATAGAGCATTTGGAACGCCTCGGCGTCCCCTTGCTTGGCCCGCTCAATAATCTGGGCTTCGCTGAGTTCCGTGCTCTGTGGTTGATGTCGTGGCTCGGTCAAGTCGCCTTTTCCGGCCGCACTCAGTGGGATGCGGCATAAGTAGTTTATGTTGTATCGTTTGCCCACGTTAGCAGCAATCGCAATGGCCTTCCACAATTCCAGAATATCAGAGTATTTCTACTGATCTTTGAATGCCAATCGCAGGTTGCGGCTCCCTCCGGCGCCCGACGAGAAAGCCTTTGCATTCCGATATTTGGATGCTGCGAGTGACATAAATAGTCAAACCCCGAGCCGATTGAAGAGTCGCAATCTTCCTAAATCGGTAGTTTGCTAGAATCAAATCGCACGATATTTCAGGCCGCACGTTGGGTCGTGCTGATGGTTTCCAGGCCGTGCCCATGCGGACCCAACTCGCGCCGCCTGGGCAGGATTTCAAACAGCACTCCGAGAAACCCCAACACGGAGAAAATCCGCAGATCTCCGGGCAAGAGCGGGTGTCACTCTGTGCGCCGGTGTGACACTCGATCAATGGCTTGAATCGAAGCGTAGGTCTGCCAAATCAATACTTCACTATCGCGGCAAATGACTTCGGATCGAGCGAAGCCCCGCCCACCAGTGCGCCGTCGATTTCCTCCTGGGACATCAACGCCGATGCATTCTCCGGCTTCACCGATCCCCCGTAGAGAATGCGAAGTTTTGATGCGAAGTCGGCACCGAAGATCTCAGCAGCTTCTCGCCGGATAACTGCATGAGCTTCCGCCGCCAGTTCCGGCGTAGCCGTTTTGCCCGTACCGATCGCCCAGACCGGCTCATACGCAACCACGAGCTTCGAGGACTTTTTTGAAGAAACCGCGTGGAAAGCGCGCACGCACTGGCGCCGCAACACATCGTCGGTCAGCCCTGCCTCGCGTTCCTCCAGCACCTCGCCCACGCAACAGATCGGCGTGAGACCAGCTTCGAGCGCGGCCTTGAGACGCAGGTTCACGGTGTCGTCGGTTTCGCAGAAGTATTGCCGCCGTTCCGAGTGACCGATAATCACGTGGGTCACACCGAGAGCCAGTAACATTGCCGCTGAAGTTTCCCCGGTGAAGGGGCCCTCCGGTTTCCAGTGAACATTCTGGCCGCCGATAGCTATCTTGGATTGTTTCGTCGATTCAATTCCAGCCGCCAAATCAATATCCGGCGGACACACGACCACTTCATCGCGGTCATGGCCGGAAACGAGCGGCAAGAATTCATGAAAAAAATGGTGGGTCTGGTCCGGCGTTTTATACATCTTCCAGTTGGCGGCAATCAGCTTCTTTCTCATGAAGGTTCCTTCTCGATTTTTCTGGATGAAGGCGCGCCTGGATTTCCAAGTTTCTCGGCAGCCTGTACGTACGTTTTCAAGGTGGATAAATCAAACAAAACGAATCGAACTCTATTGAGGTGTTTTGCCGAGGCCAGAGCGTCAACCGACGCGGAAATCGAGATTCGCGCCGCTTCCGGCGCGGGATAGCCAAAAGCTCCCGTCGAAATGGCGGGAAAAGACAACGACGTGACACCGTATTCATCGGCCATTCGTACAGATTCGCGATGGCAACTCGCCAATTGCCCGGCCTCGCCGTGTTCTCCGCCACAGTAAACCGGGCCCACGGTATGAATCACATATCTTGCATGCAACCGGCCGCCGCCGGTAATCACAGCCTTTCCCGCTGGCAGGCTCCCAATTTTGCTCACGATTTGCCGGCACTCCGCGAGAATTGCTGGTCCGCCCGCGCGGTGAATGGCGCCATCGACTCCGCCGCCGCCCAGAAGAGACGAGTTGGCTGCGTTCACGATTGCGTCTGTGCTCTCTTGTGTAATGTCGGCAGGACCGGCAAATTCGATGATCTTGCCGCCATCGAGTGCCACTCGAATTGTGGAGTCGCGCACGCCCGTCTCCAGACCAATCACTTTTTGTCCGTGAGGGCATCGACGCCCGGTAGCTTTTTGCCTTCCAGAAATTCGAGCGATGCCCCGCCTCCGGTTGAGATATGCGTCATCTTGTCGGCAACTTCTGCAGCGTGAACTGCGGAGACCGTATCGCCGCCGCCTACGATCGAAACCGCTCCCACGTTATCGGCCACAGCATGAGCAATTTTGAATGTTCCGCGCGAAAATCCAGGAACCTCGAACACTCCCATGGGTCCATTCCAAAGGATGGTGCGAGCTCGCGAAATTTCCTCCGAAAATAGCTCGATGGTCTTTGGCCCGATGTCGAGCGCCATCCGGTCGGGGGGAATCGGTTGTCCCTCGCCAATTCTTTGCGCCACAGCCTTAGTCTCAGGCTTCATCGCCACCACGTGATCGATCGGCAAAAGGAACTTCACACTTCGTTGCTTCGCTTCCTCCAGCAGTTGCCGTGCCAGTTCCACTTTGTCGGCTTCGAGCAGCGACTTGCCGATTTCTTGTCCTTGGGCCTTCAGGAATGTGTAGGCCATGCCGCCGCCGATAATGAGCGAATTGACCTTGCCCATAAGATTGCGAATCACGCCAATCTTGTCGCTAACCTTGGCCCCCCCCAGGATGGCCACAAATGGCGGCTCAGGATTTTCCAGCGCTTTGCCCAAATACTGGAGTTCCTTTTCCATCAGCAGGCCGGCTGCCGATTGCGCCACGAACCTGGTGATGCCCACGGTGGAAGCGTGCGCCCGATGTGCCGCTCCGAAGGCATCATTGACGTAGAAATCCGCCAGACTGCCTAATTGCTTGGCGAAATTTTCGTCATTGGCCTCTTCCTCGGCGTGAAAGCGAAGATTTTCCAGCAACAAAGTCTGACCCTTCTCCAGTTGCGTGGTGACTTCTTCCGCTTCGGGCCCGACGCAATCAGGACAAAAGCCCACATTTTCGCCGCGTGCCAGTTCCTTGTCCAGTACCATGCGCAGGCGCTCGGCCACTGGCTTCAGGCTCATCTTTAGATTGGGCTTGCCCTTTGGCCGCCCCAGATGCGATGCCAGAATAAGTCGCGCTCCGTGCCGCAGCGCGTACTCGATCGATGGCAAGGTTTCCCGGATGCGGGTATCGTCCATAACGCGCCCGTCTTCGAGGGGAACATTGAAATCGACCCGCATGAAAATGCGGTTGCCATTCAGTGGAAGATCCCGGATAGAAAGCTTGGACATTTGGCTGGCCACCCTTTGGCTGGTCGTCCTTGTTAAAGCGACTTGTTAACGCGATTTGTTAACGCGACTTGTTAACGCAATACGGCGATGTGCAAAGCAGCGCCGCGCCCCGGGGGTGGCTGCCGAGCGAGAATACTAGCCCGCATGTTTGGCATCCCGCAACCTGGCGCCGCTACCGATGTGTTTATAAGCCCTTGCCTGCGATGTAGTGAATCAGGTCCCGCACCCGGCAGGAATATCCCCATTCATTGTCATACCAAGAGATCACTTTGACGCAATTGCCGGCGACCACCAGCGTCATCGGGGAATCGACGATGGAAGAGCGGGGATCGCCTTTGAAATCCGACGAAACCAGTTCGTTCTGTTCGTAGCCCAGATAGCCCTTGAGCGGACCGCTTTCGGAAGCCTTCTTCAGCGCTGCATTTACTTCTTCCCGGGTCGTTTTCTTCTCCACCCACGCCACCAGATCGACCACTGACACGTTCGGTGTGGGCACGCGCATGGCAAAACCATCCAGCTTGCCAGCCAGATCGGGGATCACCAACTTGAGAGCTTTCGCCGCGCCGGTGGAGGTGGGAATCATGTTGATCGCCGCGGCTCGTGCACGTCGCAAGTCCTTATGCGGGAAGTCGAGGATCACTTGATCGTTGGTGTAGGAGTGAATCGTCGTCATGGTTCCGCTGACGATTTTGAATTCATCATTGATCACCTTAGCGATCGGCGCCAGACAGTTGGTGGTGCAGGATGCATTGGAGATGATGTGATGTTTGCCGCCATCGTATTTTTCATGATTCACTCCCAACACAACCGTGATGTCTTCATTTTTCGCCGGAGCCGAGATAATCACTTTCTTTACAGAGCCCCGCAGGTGCTTCTTGGCGTCGTTTGCGTCGGTAAAGTGTCCGGTAGATTCGATCACTACCTGCGCACCCACCGATTCCCAGGGTAGAGCCCCGGGGTCTCTCTCTTTGAAAACTTTGATGTTCTTTCCGTCTACCGTAATGCTGTCCGCGCCGGCGGTAATCGTATTCGGCAGGTTGCCGAGAATGGAGTCATACTTCAATAAGTGAGCGAGCGTTTTCGGATCGGTCAGGTCGTTGACCGCGACGAACTCCAGATTGGGATCGTTGAGTGATGTTCGAAAAACATTGCGGCCGATGCGTCCGAAACCGTTAATACCGACTTTGATTGCCATGACTTTCTCCGTTCTTAAAAATGCGATTGCAGCGTCATTCCGAGTCGATAAAGGAACAGATGATGTTAGCAGGACAGGGAACCGGCGTAAATGCTGGCAGACAGCTTACGAAAGCCGGTCCATTCCTGGCCCGCACCGGAACTCTGTAATTTTGGGCTCGATGCGGATGCTAGGGGAAACTCAGCTCCAGATAGGTATCGGTTCTGCGCCAGATGAGCGGCAGCCGCGCCATCCAATATTTGCGATTTATGGCTTTCCGAGCATGGGTATGCTCCTGCGGCGGCAAGATTCGCGCCAAGGCAAAAAACACGGGTCCGGTTATTTTTCCGCGGATGGTGCACGGCGCCACCCGCACTTGCGGATTGTTGCGAATCCGTTTGGTCTTGCCCATATCGCTGCGCGTCATCACGTAGAGCTTTTCGCCATCTTCTCCGAACCACACCGGCGTGGCCACCCCGTCGCCATTTTTGCGAAACGAAGTAAGGGATATGTATTTCTGTCTGCGGATTGTGGGTGGAACTTGTCCCGGCATAACAGCACGGTCGCGGTATATCGACCAACGCCACGCGCGGTGCTTATAACGGCTGTCGCGTGTGGTTCGCCCGAAGGCTGCCGATTGATCCCGCCCTCTCTTCTGTGTTAAAAGCCTTGCATGCGCAAATGGATGCGCGAGCGCTTACAGCGTCGCAAAAAAAAGCCGGCGGAGCCCTCCGACCAGGCTGCTCCACCGCCCCTGCAACCGGCTTATTTCGAGGCCGGCCAGCAACCCGAGGCAGCGTCCGATGCTGGTAGCGCCGAAGTTGAACTGCCGGTTCCTCCTAGGGATGCGGAACCTCGGGGCTCGCGCGCGACGGGTTCGCGCCAGGAAGAATCTTACGAAACGCCGCCTGCAGCGCCTGCAGATCCGCAAACGGCTGGCGGCTCCGGGCAAGCAACTCGTGGCCGGCGTCGCCGCGGTGGACGTGGCCGCGGTGGCCGTGGGCGCGAACAGGCGGTCGCTCAAGCCTTTGCTCCTGCCGCGGTCAAAGGTTCTATTCCCGCAGCGCCGATGGAATCGGCAGAAGAAGAGTTTGCCGATGCTGGTGACGCAGATCAAACTCCGGCTGCTCCAGCAATGGTCGCTCCTTCGAACATTTCGGCAATTCCGGCAGCGGCGGCGCGTCCTCCTAAAGGAATTGTGGTGCTCGCGATCGGGCTGCCCGGATCGGGGAAGAGTTCGTGGTTCAAGCGCCACAACGTGGTCCCACTCTCAAGCGACATGGTGCGGTCCCTGTTGTTTGATGACGTGCGCGAACAGCGTTTTCAGGATTTGGTGTTCTCCAACTTGCGTTCGATGCTAAAGGCCAGGCTCATCGCAAAGCGTCCGATGAGTTATGTGGACGCCACTAATTTGACCCCGCAGGAACGCCAGCACTGGATCAAACTCGCCAAGGATTACCAGTACGAAGTCCAGGCCGTCTTTTTCGACGTGCCGCTCGAGGTTTGCATCGACCGCCACCAGCGCCGTGACCGAGTAGTCCCTGAAGACGTAATGCGCCGCATGGCCGCGAAGCTGAAGGCCCCCACATTTGAGGAGGGCTTTGCAAAAATCACCGTGGTCCGGGTAAAGAAGAAAGAATCCGAAGCTAACGAAGCGGCTTCATCATAATTTCCTTCTTGTGATTGCGCGGAGAAAATCCCCGCAGAAGCCGTCAGTGTTGACCGCCGTTTACCCTCAACCATAGAATCAGAATGAGCCCGTCGTAAGCCGGCGCTCAATGGCACTGCCCCCTCGTTCAACGGCAGGACAGCTGACTCTGGATCAGCATATCGGGGTTCGAATCCCTGGGGGGCAGCCAATTTCTGGTTTGAAAATCAGCTTCCCACAAATCGTGCATACAGGCTGCGGGCGATACCCACGTCCGTCGTTCCCTTGATGATCGCCCGCCCGTCGGGAAACAATGTCATCTCATAGGGCTCGCGCCAGAACTTCAACACAAATTCGTTGTGCCGCACCGCTCCATGCGTCTCCAGTCGCCGCTCCATTTCGGAAAAATCGATGGGCCGGGCGCGCTCGTGAATCTGCACCGAGTTTCGTCCGCACATCGTAATGTGAGGACGCCCCACGCCCGCCAGATGTACAAAGTCCCGCCGCCCACACACCCTGCAATCGGGCAGCGGATTCGCCGTTGCGATCTCGGCGTGCTGGTTCGTCCACACATCGATTGACCATAGCGTCGTACGCAAAGGGTTGTCAGCTTCCGCGCCAATCAGCAACTTCATCGCTTCCGTCGCGGCAATGGACGCCACCACGTTAACTGCGGTGTTCAATATTCCAGAGGTTTCGCAACTCTCAACCATGCCCTGCGGAGTTTCCGGAAAAACGCAAGCCAGGCACGCGGACTTTCCCGGCACGACATTCATGGTGGCGCCATAACTCCCTACCGCCGCCGCATAAATCCAGGGCAGGGAATTCTTCACGGCGTAATCGTTCACCAGATACCGGGTTTCATAATTATCGGTGCCGTCGAGGATTAGATCGACGCCCTCAAGCAATACATCAATATTGAGCGGCGTCAGGTCCTCTATTCGAGTTTCGACCGCAATCTCCGAGTTGAAAGCCGAGATTTTTCGTCCTGCCGCAACTGCCTTGGGCAACGATTCGGCTGCGTCTTGTTCTTCGAAAAGAGATTGCCGCTGCAAGTTGCTGGCTTCCACGTAATCGCGGTCGATGATTCGCAGCCTTCCCACACCTGCGCGCGCAAGCAGCGATGCCAACGCTGACCCGGTAGCTCCGCAGCCTACAATCGCGACGCGACCTGCGGCCAGCTTTCGCTGCCCCTCCGTGCCGATTCCGCGAAACAAAGTCTGTCGCGAGTACCGGTCCCCGAATTGTGCCCCCACCTTTTCTTTCTCTGCGCTATGCCTCAAGGAGGTCACCAGTCTTTCCCGGTAAAACCTTTATTATAAGTGGTGGCATTGCCCTAGCTGCCAGTGGTGCATACAACGGCGGGAGTGCCCCGGTTCATCGAATAAAAGCAACGGGCCCAAGGACATTATTTGCTGAGACGGTACGCGTCACTTCTCATGTTGAGTTTGGTTTCGCTGGGTCCGGCTGCCCGTGCCGGATCGGCCCCCGCCGCTTCTGCCCCGGCTTCGCAAGCACCCCAAACCCCCGAGCCGAACTCCGCTCTGGCCTCGATGTCAGCCTATGCCGGACTCATGGTTCAAGCCCTAGAGCTGCCCGGCGTGCGAGATGCCGACCGCTTGCTACAGATGATCCCTCAAAAAAGCGGGCAGCCGCTCGATCGGGACCGGGTGCGTGAGAGTATCCGCATTCTTTTCGCCACTGGGCGCTTTGCCGACCTTGAGGCTGAAGCCACTCCTTCAGGCCCGGGAGTGCGCCTGACATTTACGACCTCGCCCAATTTTTTTGTCGGCGCCGTCGAGGTGGAAGGCGCGCCCGGCCGTCCTAATAACAATCAGGTCGTGAACGCCTCTAAGTTCCAACTTGGCGAACTTTACACCGCTGACAAACTTGATCGGGCCTTGCAAAACATCCGGCAGCTCATGCAGGAGAATGGCTACTATCGCGCGGGGGTCACCGCCGAAAGCGCCTCGAATGTGGCCACCCAACAGATTAATGTTCTATTCCATATCACGGCGGGAGAGCCAGCCCATGTCGGCGAGGTCACAGTTACGGGACATTCCACCTTTTCTAAAAGCCAGGTCGAAGATATTGCAAGAATGCACCCCGGCGAACGCATCACCGCCGCCCGCATCACAAACTCCCTTCAGCGCCTACGCAAGAAATTTCAGAAGCAGCATCGCGTGTTGGCTCAGGTTTCGATAGCGGAGCAAAAGTATCATCCCCAATCCAATTCTGTGGACTATTCTTATCTGCTCGAACCCGGCCCGGTTGTCATCATCTACGCCCTGGGATTCCCCATTAGCCGCAGCATCTTGAAAAAAGAGATCCCAGTCTACGAGGAGAATGCCGCCGATGAGGACCTTCTGAATGAGGGCAAGAGTAACCTTCTCGACTACCTGCAGAGCCGCGGGCGCTTCGACGCCTCCGTCGAAATCGAGAAGCAAACAGGCCCCGACCTGCTTCGCGTCATTTACCGCATCAATCCGGGCCCATTGCACAAATTCGTGCTCATTGATATCACCGGAAACCAGTACTTCTCCCGCAAGACTCTTCGTCAGCGCCTGCAAATTCAGCCCGCCGGCAAGTTGTTTTCCGAGGGACGCTATAGTGGGGCGTTGCTCAACAATGACGTCGCAGCCCTGCGCGCTTTGTACATTGGCAACGGATTCCGTCAGGTCGCGATTGAGACCAAAGTCGACGATAACTATCACGGCGCCGAAAACCACCTCGCGGTTCACATTCACATTGAAGAGGGTCCGCAGACTCTGGTCGGCGCATTCCGCATTACTGGCAACCAGAAGATTGAGGCCAAGGAGTTTCCCGAACTCAACACACGGGAAGGCCAGCCCTACTCCGAGCAAAATCTCGCCAGCGACCGCGAGTCCATCCTCAATTACTACTTCAATCACGGTTTTTCCAATGCCATCCTCGACATTACTACCAAGCCTGCGCCCGGCCAGCCTAATCGCGAAGATGTTACTTACGCCATTCAGGAGGGCGAGCAGTTTTTCGTCAATCAGGTAATGGTTGCCGGCCTCGATCACACCCGCAACTATGTGGTGCGGCGCGAAATTCAGGTGGTCGCCGGCCAGCCGCTCAGCCAGCAGGATCTGCTCGCTACTCAGAGCAAGCTCTACGACCTCGGCATCTTCAACCAGGTTGACACCGGAGTGCAGAATCCCGAGGGCACCGATCCGCAAAAGAACGTTCTTGTCCAGGTGCAGGAAGCCAAGCGCTACACCTTTACCTATGGCCTCGGCCTGGAATTTGAAACAGGCCTGCCTTCCGGCACCAGCGCTCCCGCCGGCGCGACCGGGGTAAGCCCACGCGTGGAATTTGACATCACCCGCCTGAACGTAGGCGGCCGGGATCAGACCTTAACCTTCCAGTCCCATGTTGGACGCCTGCAGCAGCGCGGTCTTATCGGCTATGAGGTTCCAAAACTTTTCAATAGTAATCGCTTCAAAATTTTCTATACGATTTTTTACGACAACAGCCTCGATGTGGCTACCTTTACCTCGCAGCGGCTGGAAGGCAAGATCGATCTGCGCCAGGAAATCGGCAAACAGCAAACCAATCACGCCACCTCCATCACCTACCGCTTCGATTACCGGCGAGTCAAAGCCAGCAATTTTGCGGCTGATTTTTCCCCTGCAGAATTCAATCTATTTTCTCTGCCTGCAGTCGTTGGGGGTCCTGGTTTTACTTTCATTCGTGACAAACGCGATAATCCCCTGGAAAGCACCAAGGGTCAATACTTCACGCTCGACGCTTTCGCCGCGTCCAGCTTTTTCGGTTCGCAAGCTGATTACGCCCGCGCCCTTACCCAGGATTCCACCTACTACGCCTTTGGCCGCGCCGACCACAAATTCGTCTTCGCTCGTTCGACCACTCTCGGTTTGGAGCAGGCTTACCGCGGCACCAGGGTTCTTCCTCCCGGAGCTTGTGAAGTATCCAATCTAACCACCTCCTGCACTCAGGGAATTACCGTGATTCCTCTCCCCGAACTTTTTTTTGCGGGAGGGGGCAACTCCCACCGCGGTTTTGGGTTAAACCAGGCAGGACCTCGAGATCCCGATTCCGGTTTTCCCGTCGGGGGCTCGGCACTGTTCGTAAATAGCGAGGAACTGCGCCTGCCAACCGTTGGCCTGCCTTATCTCGGAGAAGGTTTCGGTTTCGCGATCTTCCACGATATGGGAAATGTATTCACCGCCGGTCATGACATGCTGAAGGGTTTGTTGCGCTGGCACCAGCCCGATCCCTCGCAATGTTTGCAGGCGGGCATCCCCTTGCCTTCGTGCATGACGCAATTCAACAACAGCGGCTACGACTACACCTCTCACGATGTTGGCATTGGCCTCAGATATAAAACTCCGATTGGTCCTCTGCGCTTTGACTTCGGGTACAATTTAAATCCGACGAGCTATTTTCAGGGTCTGGTTAACTCAACGGGAAAACTTACGGGCGACTTCGAAACCCAGCGCTTGCGCCACTTCAATGTATTTTTCAGCATAGGTCAGCCATTTTGATAAAAAGAATTCATATTTACAGCGCAATTATCGCGATGGCATGCGTCCTGGTCTTTGCCGGATTACTGATCGTTCCGCAGCGCGCCGCGGGCGAAGTGATCGACCGCATTATCGCCATCGTAAACGGCCATATTATTCTGCAGTCCGACTGGGACGAAGGTCTCAGCTACGAGGCCCTGCTTACCAACCGTTCCGTCGGGCAGTTCAGCGATGACGATCGCCGCGCCGTTCTCGACCGGTTGATCGACCAGGAATTGCTTCGTGAGCAAATGAGATCTGCCGATTTTGCCCACGCAACAGATGCCGAGGTCGCTGCACGCGTCGCCGCAGCCCGTAAACTCTATCCCGAGGCCGCATCACCCCAGGCCTGGCAGGCGCTGCTTGCCCGCTATCACCTCACTGAAAAAGACTTGCTGGCTCACGTGCGGCAGCAAATTGACTTGATGCGCCTGGTCGATGCCCGCCTTCGTCCCACGGTTCAAATCGATTCCAAGTCCATCGAGGCCTATTATCGCGATCAGTTTGTTCCCCAGTTGAAGCAGGCTGGGTCATCCGACGTTCCGCTCGCTGAAGTCTCGGCCAAGATTCGCGAGGTGCTTACTCAGGAGAAGGTCAGCGAGTTGCTCGTCTCCTGGCTGCAAACCCTGCGCTCCGAAGGGCAGGTCCATATTCCCGGCGTCATCCCCTCTGCCAACGACCCGGGAGTGCAATCGCGGTGAACGATCCTTCCGCCACGCCTGCTGCTCGCCGCTTGTGGAAGTATGGCCTCTTCATTGTCGCTGCCATCTTCTTGGCTGTTCTCGGGCTTTTCATCTACGTTAATACCGATTCTTTTCAGGCGCTCGTGCGCCGCCGCCTGGTGGCCGAAGTCGAGCGCATCACCGGAGGCCGGGCGGAAATTGCCAGCATTCACACCATTCCGTTTCGGCTTCAGGTTGAAGTGCGCGATATCACGGTCCACGGCCGCGAGTCGGCCGGCGATGTTCCTCTCGCTCATGCCGATGGCATTGTTGCCCGTCTGAAAATCAGTTCGCTTCTCCGTTCGGAACTCGCGTTCAATCAACTCGTGCTTGAGCGTCCCATCGTCCATGTAGTTTTCTATCCGGATGGCACGACCAATGTTCCGCCTAGAAAAATCAGCGCCGCCAGCAGCCAGACTAACGTCGAGAAACTGTTTGCTCTTTCCATCAATCACTTCGAACTCCGCCATGGCCAGATCCTCTGGGACGACCAGAATATTCCTTTCGATTTCAACGCGCGCGACACCTCGCTACAGATGGATTATTCCTTTCTTGGCCGGCGCTATGATGGCCGCCTGCTGCTCGGCTTGGTCGACACCAAACTCTTGAAGTGCCGACCCTTCGCTTGGATGACGGCGATGGAATTCACTCTTAGTTCCGACTCCGCCCTCATCACCTCACTCAAGTGGAACTCCGGCCATTCTCACCTGTCGGCGACCGGCCAGGTCACTGATTTTCGTCATCCTCACCTCCGTGGGCCCTACGACCTTCAACTCGATCTCACCGAAGCCGCATCCATCGCCCGCCGCCATGATCTCCGCGCCGGAGTTATCGAGCTTAAAGGACGCGGCGACTGGTCTGTCGACCAGTTCGCCAGCAACGGTTTGCTCACCCTGCAGAATCTCGCGTGGCAGGATGATCAAATGTCTTTCTCCAAAGCCGCCCTGAGTAGCGGCTATTCGGTGACCGATCAGCAGCTCAAACTTTCCCGGCTGGAAGGAAGGATTTTTGCTGGCAGCTTCGCCGGCGATGCGGAAATTAATCAGTGGCTCTCGCCCTGGCAGCACCTTTCTGCCGCAATCCGCAAAACGCTTGAAACTGCCGTCATTTCTGCAACTCCCTCCCAGAGCCGATCCCGCGAGAAGACCGCCAGATTGAAACTTCCGGTGATTCAAAGCGGTTTCGTTCAACTTCATTTTCACAATCTTTCCGCCAACGAACTGACCACCGCGCTCAATTCTCCGGCTCACCTCTTTCCTCCATTTCACCCTGCTTCTTTGGCATCGGGCACAGTCGAAACTCGGTGGAAGGGAACTCCACGCGACGCAGAGGTCCAATTTGCTTTCGATCTCGATCCCTCCTCAATCGTTGCGCGTGGCGAGCTTCCGATCAGCGCTCATGCCAACGGCGTTTATTCTGCCGCCGATGGCACACTTGATCTTGCGCGCTTCACCCTGACCAGCCCCACCAGCCGCGTTCAAGCTGCGGGCACGCTGTCTTCCGCTTCTGCGATGCATTTCTCGGTTTCCACCTCGAGTCTCGCCGATTGGTTGCCATTCATCTCTGCGGTTCGCGGTCCGGCGCTTTTTCCTGTCGCTCTGAACGGCACGGCGGCCTTCAACGGCACCCTGAACGGCCCATTCTCGTCTCCGCAAATCGCCGGCAATCTCTCAGTCAGTAATTTCGATGTAACCGTGCCCGCCACAACCCGAATGCGTGAGTTGCAAACCCACTGGGATTCGCTTTCCACTGCGCTCCAGCTCTCTTTTCAGGACGTCGCTTTTCATGGGGCGAAGATGCAGCGGGATGACACCTCCGCCGAATTCGACGCGTCTGCCGCCTTGCAGCACGGCCATCTCACCGGAGACAGTAGTTTCAGCCTCCGCGCAAAGCTCCACAATGCCGACCTCGCCGCCCTTCAGGCGCTCATCGGATACGACTATCCCGTCATCGGCAAAGCCGATCTTTCTGTGCAAGCCGGCGGAACCTTTTCTGGTGCCCACGGTGATGGAGAAATTCATGTCGTCAATGCTCTGGCTTATGGCGATACGATTCGACAATTCGATGCCAACTTTCATCTCATTGGCGGCCAAATCGCCTTCGACAACATGCATCTCTTTCACGATGGTTCAGTCGTCACCGGAAGCGCCGCTTACTTTCCCGCCAATCGCGCCTTCCGTTTCGATCTGACTGGGAATAATTTCGATCTCTCTCAGATCAGGCAGATCCACTCCGATCGCCTGCTGGTTGAAGGTCGAGCCGATTTCGTTCTTCAGGGATCGGGCACCCGGAATGCGCCCTCCATTAATGGCAACGTCCATGTCCGCGGTCTGACTCTGGATCATGAACTCGCCGGCGACCTTGACCTGCAAGCCGTCACCCAGAGTAATCAGTTGCATCTGACTGGCAATTCCCACTTCCAGCACGGTTCTTTGGTGGTTGGCGGCGATGTCCAACTACACGATAAGTACATCGCGAATGTCTCGCTTCAAATGGACCAGCTTGATCTTGATGCGTTATGGCGCTCCTGTTTCCGCGGAAAGCTTACTGGACATTCGTCAGTGGCCGGCTCGCTGAGTTTGCGCGGTCCGCTGCGTCAGCCTTACCAGTGGATTGTCGATGGCAATCTGACTGCCGTCTCGCTCGATGTCGAAAACCTTACAGTTCATAATCAGGATCCGATTCGCTTCTCGCTCGTCCACGAGTCGCTCGATCTTCAACAACTCCATCTGTTGGGCGATGGAACTGACCTCACGGCCCGCGGGTCGGTACAACTCTCGGGTTCTCGATCCCTCGATCTCACGGCGGATGGTCATCTCGATCTCAAGCTGCTTTCCAGCTTCGACCCGAATGATACCGCTTCGGGCGTGGTGAGCATGAACCTGACGGTTGGTGGCACGCTTGCGGATCCTCTTCCTCAAGGCCACTTTCAGCTCGCGAACTCTTCACTCACCTACGCTGGATTGCCGAGTGGCCTGACCGAACTCAAAGGATCGCTTCTGTTCACTCGCGATCACGCGCACATCGACACCCTCACCGCCCGTACCGGCGGAGGCACGCTCGATGTCGAAGGGGACGCTACCTACATCAATCAGCAACTCAACTTCAATTTCACCGCGCATGGCAAGGATGTTCGCATGCGCTATCCCCCCGGCGTAAGTTCCACTGCCGACGCCGAATTGCACTGGGTGGGATCGCGTTCCGCTTCTACCGTCTCTGGAGACATCAGCGTTAACAAGATCGCCGTAACCCCAGGCTTCGATTTCAGCGCGTATCTCGAACATAGCCGGCAGTTCTACAGCGTTGCTTCCGCGAATTCACCGCTCTATAACGTGAAACTCGATATTCACGTGCGGACCGCGCCTGAATTGCAGATGCGCACCGCAATCGCCCGCCTGTCTGGCGATGCCGATCTCCATATTCGCGGCTCTATAGGGCGTCCCGCGGTCCTCGGGCGGGCAGATATTCTGGAAGGGCAAGCCACTTTCCACGGCACCCGCTTCACCCTTGAGCGCGGCGACATCACGTTCGCGAATCCCGTGGCCATCGAGCCACAGCTCAATTTGCAGGCTTCCACTCGTGTCCGCGACTATGATCTCAACATCACCATTACCGGTACGCCCGATAGAGGACTTAACATAAATTACCGCTCCGAACCTCCCCTGCCTAAGTCCGACATCATTGCGCTGCTCGCGCTCGGCCGCACCAACGAAGAATCCGCGCAACTTCAGGAGCAATCCGGACAAAGCGCTTTTTCGGACCAGGCCACTGCTGTCATTCTCAGTCAGGCGCTGAATACTACCGTGAGTAACCGCTTGCAACGCCTCTTTGGCGCGAGCAATATCAAGATCGATCCGCAGGGACTCACCACGGAAACCAACCCCATCAGCAATGGACCCCAGATCACCATTGAGCAGGAATTTGCTAACCACATCTCTCTCATCTATTCCACCAACGTTTCTCAAAGTTCGGAGCAGATTATTCAGGGCGAGTACTATGTCAATCGAAACGTCTCCGTTGTCGGCACCCGCGATCAGAATGGTGTCGTCAGCTTCGACCTTCGCGCCCGCAGTCGCAAGAAGTGATGAATAATGTGAAGGGGCGTGCGCCCCGTCGCATAGAGCCGCTGTTTTAGGTCTGAGTCAAACCCGTGGCTGATCCAACTCCTGCACGCCAACTTATGGTCGACTCCCAACTCCGAGGCCGCGGAATCTCTGATCCGCGCATACTCGAAGCTATGCTTTGCGTTCCCCGCGACCAATTTGTTGCGGATGCCTGTCGCGCTCAGGCTTACGAGGATCATCCTCTTCCTATAGGCGACGGCCAGACCATCTCTCAGCCCTATATTGTTGCCCTTATGCTTGAAGCGCTTGAACTCAAGCCCACGGACAAAGTTCTCGAAGTTGGCACCGGTTCCGGATACGCGACGGCATTGCTTGCAGAATTGGCCGGCGAGGTTTTTTCCATCGAACGTCATCCGATGCTCGCCGAAGGCGCTCGCCAGATTATTGCGGCGCTCGGATATGGCAACGTAGAAATTATCTCTGGAGATGGCAGCCTTGGCGTGCCCGCCAATGCTCCATTCGACGCAATCCTGGTTTCCGCGGCGGCTCCCATGCCGCCTCCAGCCTTACTCACGCAACTTTCCGATGCCGGACGGATGATCATTCCAGTTGGAACCGACGACGCTCAGCAGTTGCAATTTATTCGCATGATCAACGGACTGCCCGTGATCTCGCTTCGTGAACTCGTGCGCTTCGTTCCCTTAATTGAAAGCCCTTGAGCGTTGCAGAACCCTACATTCAGGAATTCGGGGCGCAGCATGAAACCCGAATCGTAACCGCGGAACTTTCAGAAAGGCTTTGGAGTTGTACCAACAGGGGTGAACGCGCGGGTTTGAGGCGGCGGCTGCGGCACGAGCTGTTCGGCGGAGTTCTGAGCATACTGCAACACAAAGCCGGGAAATATTCCGAGATAAATGGTTGCAATCAGGCACAGCGCGATGGCCAGCCGGGGGGCGAATCGCACCGGAGCTACAGGAACTTGCTTCCGCGCCTCGCGCATATACATCATCACAATTATGCGCAGGTAGTAGTAAGCTCCCACGCCGCTGTTGAGCACGCCGATTATCGTGAGCCAGATCAAATTGGACTTCACGGCGGCGCTGAAAACATAGAACTTGGCAAAAAATCCGCCGGTCATCGGAATCCCGATCAGCGAAAGCAAAAAGATGGTGAGAGTCGCCGCCAGCAGCGGTGAACTGCGGCCTAAACCCTCATAATCTTCGAGAGTCACGTACCGTTCGCCCGCATTGGCGAAGTGGCTCACCACCGCGAACGCGCCCAAGTTCATCGCCGCGTAAGCAGCGGTATAAAACATGGCCGCGGAGACGCCAAGGTCCGGCGAGGCCGCGAATGCAACCAGCAAGTAACCCGCATGGGCAATGGATGAGTAAGCCAGCAAGCGCTTCACATTATCCTGCAGCATGGCGCCGACATTGCCCAAAGTCATGGAGAGCGCCGCCGCAATCCAGATAACCCAGAACAGGGCATGCACATCGATCACGAAAACGATGCGCAATAAGACCGCGAACGCAGCTGCCTTCGGCGCCGTCGACATAAGACCAACCACCGGCGCCGGCGCGCCTTCATAAACATCCGGTGTCCAGATGTGAAATGGCGCGGCGGCCACCTTGAAGCCCAGGCCGACAAACATGAAGGCTACAGCCACGAACGCCAGCACCGGGATGGGCGCGGCTCGCAACGTTCTGCTGACCTCATCAATATTGGTCGAGCCGGTGGCGCCAAACATCAATGCCACTCCGTACAAAAAAAAGGCCGTGGCAAACGACCCCAGCAGAAAGTACTTAAGCGAAGACTCCGCGCTGGAAGCCGCGTGCCGGCGAAAGCCCGCCAGCACATACGAAGAGATGGAAGAAATTTCGAGCGCGATAAAAATGAGAACCAGTTCGATCGCCGACGACATCAATGCCATGCCCACCGCGCCGAAAAGGATCAGAGCATAGTATTCGCCGGCGCGAATGCGCTGCATCGCCATATATTCATAGGAGCTGAGTATGACAACCGCGGCGATGGCAATGACCAGAACGTGAAAGAAAACGCTGAATCGATCCACCTGAATCGTGTTCCAGAAGCCTAAACCCTCGGACTGCGCCATGAACCATGTCGACCCCAACCCGGCCAGAGTTCCCACCAGTGCGATCAGTCCCAAAACTTTCTGACTCTTCTTTTCATCGAGCAAAGGCTCGAGCAGCATCACGATCATGCCGAAGGTGGAAAGAACAATCTCGGGCAGAATGCGAATGTAATCCGCGCCCCGCGGCAGCACCTGAGAGTATGCCGTAACTATCGGCATCATCGTCCCACCACCCGGCTTGCCACTCGCGCAAACGGAGTAAGCGCAGCCTGAACCGCAGGGTCAATTGCTCCCAGCCACAAGATGGGAGCGACTCCCATCACTAGAGCCGCGGCAGCACACGGCCAGATTGCGGCTTTCTCAAAGCCGGAGAGATCGCTCAGTGAATTGTTTACTGTATGCGTGACTTTGCCAAAAAAAACGCGCTGGTACATCCACAACAGGTAGGCGGCGCTCCAGATGATTCCGGTCGCCGCGAGTATGCCAAACACAGCCCGAGCCTGGAAAGTTCCGCTGAGTACAAGAAATTCTCCTATGAAACCGTTCAGCAAAGGCAGGCCCGCCGAAGCCAGTGCGATCACCAGGAAGGAAGCGGCATAGATGGGCATGGGCGAGGCCAATCCGCCGAATTCGGCGATCTCATAAGTATGACGGCGTTCGTGCAAAATGCCGGCCAGCATAAACAATCCGCCGGTCGAAATCCCGTGCGCCAGCATCACAAACATCGCGCCACTCAGTCCGGCCTGCGTGAAACTGAAGATACCGAGTACCACAAACCCCAGGTGGCTCACCGACGAATAGGCAATCAATTTCTTCACGTTGGGCTGCACCATGGCCACCAACGCGCCATAAATAATGCCAATCAGTGCCAGCACCATGATCCAGGTAGCATTGGCTCGGGCTTGTTCGGGGAACAGGCCGAGATTAAAGCGCAGCATTCCGTACGTACCCATCTTCAGCAGAACGCCGGCCAGCAGCACGGACCCCGCAGTCGGCGCCTCCACATGTGCATCGGGCAACCAGGTGTGAAAAGGAAACAAGGGAACTTTCACCGCGAATGCCAGAAAAAATCCCAAAAAGAGCCACTGCGCCGCGGCTGGAAACTGGGGCACCGCGCCGCGCATAATCTGGTCGCGAATCACCACAAAGTCGAAGCTGCCGGTATGCGCGTACAGCCACAGTATTGCCGCTAGCATGAACACCGACCCGATCATGGTGTACATGAAGAACTTCACCGCCGCATAAACCTTGCGTTCGTGGCCGAAAATGCCAATCAGCAAGGCCATAGGAATCAGCGTGGATTCCCAAAAGAAATAAAAAAGAAAGAGGTCAAGGGAGGTAAAGACACCGATTAACGCCGTTTCCAGGACCAAGAGGAGAATAAAAAATTCCTTTACCCGCCCCTGTATTGAATTCCACGAAATCAGCACGCACAGCGGAGTAAGAAACGTGGTAAGCAGCACCAGCCACAGCGAAATCCCGTCCACTCCCATGTGGTAGTGAATATTGGGCGTGGAAACCCACTGCCGATCGATCTGATACTGAAAATCAGTCTGCGAACGATGGAAGTAGACCGGCAGGTGTAGCGAAAGAACAAACGTCAATAGTGTAATGACCAGCGCGAAAATCCTGATATCGCGGTCGCGCCGCGGCAGCAGAATCAGAAGCAATCCGCCCGCCAGCGGCACGAACGTCACCAGCGTGAGGATGATGGGACTGAGATTGTCAGTGCTCATCGGGATCCCGTCCACATCCAGATCATGAACGCGATTACCGCCGCTGAACCCGCCGCAATCCAGCCTGCGTACGAGCGAAGGTTGCCGGATTGCATGTGGCGAACCTCGTCGGAGACGTGACGCGCCCCTTCGCCGGCATCATTGACCGCCGCATCGATAATGTTTCGATCCGCTCCTTGCCATAGGATTCGAGTCGAGCCATCGATCAGCGGCTTAACGAACAGCGCGCCGTAGAGTTCGTCCACATAATATTTGTGAACCAGGGTTTGATATGCGCCAGAAAATGAAGCTGCGATTTTGTCTGGCAACTGCGGACTTCGGTAGTAAAGCAGCCATGCCAGTCCAAACCCGATAAAAGCAGCCAGCACTGAAATCCCGGTGAACATCAACTCGGTCGAAACCGCTTTCTTGGGTTCTGCTCCCTCAGTCTCGCTCTCCGGCACATTTTTTTCCCCCATCGCGGGCTGAGAATTCGCGGGAGCGCTGCGGTGAAAGACCGGACCCAAAAATTTATCGAACCGGTTGTTGCCGCCCAGAGAACCGGGCACGCCAACATATCCGCCAATCACCGACAGCACCGCCAGAATCACGAGTGGAATCACCATCACTCGCGGACTTTCATGGATTCCGCCGTGACCATGTGCAGAATGGCCCCCGTGGTTCTCAGCGGTCTCGCCCTCGCCCCGGTATTCTCCGAAGAAAGTCAGAAACCACAGCCGGAACATGTAGAAGGAAGTGAGAAGCGCCGTAACCACTCCCACCAGCCAATAAGCCCAGCTCGCCTGATACGAGCGCCACAGGATTTCATCTTTGCTGAAGAATCCGGAAAATCCCGGGATTCCGGAAATGGCCAGAGTCGCGGCGGTCATCGTCCAGAAGGTCCACGGAATCTTGGTGCGCAATCCGCCCATCTTGCGCATGTCCTGTTCGCCACCCACCGCGTGAATCACTGACCCGGCAGCGAGAAACAGCAAACCCTTAAAAAAAGCGTGTGTCATCAGGTGAAAAATACCCGCCGAGAACGCTCCCACGCCGCACGCCATAAACATGTAACCCAGCTGCGAGACGGTTGAATAGGCGAGAACTTTCTTGATATCGGTTTGCACAATGCCGATGGTTGCCGCGAAAAACGCCGTGAGCGTCCCGATGATGGCCACGATTGTAAGAGCCAGCGGCGCGCGCTCAAAAATCACGTGCGAACGCGAAACCATATAGACACCCGCCGTGACCATGGTTGCCGCATGGATCAGAGCCGAAACCGGCGTTGGACCTTCCATGGCATCGGGAAGCCAGATATACAGCGGGATTTGCGCCGATTTTCCGCACGCTCCCAGCATCAATAGAATTCCAATGGTGGTGAGCAATCCGCCCGCCGCCGTTTCAGCGGGGAAAGGAGTGATCGCGCCGAACACCTGGTCGAAATTCAATGACCCAAAGTGCTTGATCAAAAGGAATAGGGCGATCAGAAAGCCGAAGTCGCCGATCCGGTTGACGATGAATGCTTTCTTGCCCGCCGATGCCGCCGCATCTTTCGTGAACCAAAACCCGATCAATAGATACGATGCCAGCCCAACTCCCTCCCAGCCGATGAACATCACCAGATAGTTATTTGCCAGCACCAGCGTCAGCATAAAAAACATGAACAGGTTCAGATAGCTGAAAAAGCGGTAGTAGCCGGGGTCTTCCCACATGTAGCCGACGGAGTAAATGTGAATCAGAAATCCCACACCCGTTACAACCAGCAACATGACGAGCGAGAGTTGGTCGAGATAGAACGCAAAGTCTGCGCTGAAGCGACCGGAACGAATCCAGTGCGCCAGAAATTCCTGATGGGGAAGCGATAAAGAAGAAAACCGCATGGCCACCCACAAGGCCATGGCGAAAGCGGCGCCGCTGAACGAGAGCGCCACGATGGTTACGGCTTGCCGCGAAGACTTTTTTCCCAGAAAGCCATTGATCGCAGCGCCTGCGAGCGGCAACACCGGAATCAGCCAGAGATTGAGGTCCGGATTCATAGCTTGAGCAGGTTCACCTGGTCCACGTTTAAAGTCTCGCGTGTTCGATAGACGGCAATGATGATGGCTAACCCCACCGCGGCCTCAGCGGCGGCAACCACCATCACAAAAAAAACAAATACCTGCCCTGCCAGCGCGTGCCAGTATGCCGCGAACGCAACGAATGAAAGATTCACGCCGTTCAACATCAGCTCGATCGACATGAAGATGGTGATGATATTGCGCTTGATCAGAAAGCCGACCACGCCGCAGGCAAACAGAAATCCACCAAGTAGCAGGTAATAAGACAGCGGCACCATCACTCCACCTCCCCGGTGGAAGCTTCCGGCTTGCTTGCCAGAACTACCGCGCCCATGATGGCGATTAAGATCAAAATCGAGGTGACTTCAAAGGGCAACAAAAAATCGTGAAACAGTAGCTCGGCAATATCCTTCGGAGGTCCGGGCAATGCGCCGATCGCCACGGCTCCGGTTCCCGAGTGACGGAGCACCACCCATGCCACGAGCACGCTCGCAATCAGCACCCCCGGCACACCGAACAAAGTTGCAACCCGGCTACCCTTGGTTTCCTCTTCTTCGCCCGCATTCAACAGCATAATGACGAAGACAAAAAGCACCATGATGGCTCCGGCGTAGACGATGACCTGAACCGCGGCAACGAACTCCGCGCCTAGCAGCAAGTATTCTCCGGCCAGCGCAGCCATCACCGCGATCAGCGACAGCGCACTGTTGATCGGATGCCGTTGCGCCAGCAGGTTAACCGCCCCGCCCACGCAAACCGCACCGAACGCGAGAAATAAAATGAGATGAAAAGACATGACTGGTCCTTAGGTACCTTGTGCCCGGTAAACGTAAATGAAGAAGCCTTTAAACCACGTACCAGCTACTAAATACTGACAACTACCAGGCGACGGCAATCGCCGTGGCCACCAGGTTCGCAATCGCCAGGGGCAGCAGAAACTTCCAGCCAAACGACATCAGTTGATCGTAGCGGAAGCGCGGCAACGTCCCGCGCACCCAGATGTAAAGAAACAGAAAACAGAAAACCTTCGCGCCAAACCAAAACAATGGCAATAACGCCTGCAACAGCGGCGGTCCAAACAGCGGCCCATGCCAACCTCCAAAAAATAAAAGCGTAGCCAGACAAGCCACGGTAATCATGTTGGCGTATTCCGCCATAAAAAACATGGCAAACTTCATGGAACTGTATTCCGTGTGATAACCCGCCACCAGTTCAGTTTCGGCTTCCGGCAGGTCAAAAGGAATTCGATTCGTTTCCGCGTAGGCCGCCATGAGGTAAATGAAGAATCCGATCAGCTGCCCGTGGAAAATATTCCAGCGAGGAATAAATCCGAAAAACCGTCCACCCTGCGCGTTGACGATATCGCGCAAGCTGAAACTGCCGGACTGGATCAGCACGCCGACCAGAGAGAGTCCAAGAGCGATTTCGTAGCTCACCATCTGCGCGCTCGCGCGCAGCCCACCCAACAGAGAGTACTTGTTGTTCGAGGACCAGCCCGCAAGCGCCACACCATACACGCCCATCGAAGTCACGCCCAGAATCAGCAGCAGTCCGATGTTCACGTCCGTTATTTGCAACGGAATGTTGTACCCGAAAATCGGGACGGAGTTGCCAAAAGGAATCACCGCAATGGAAGTGAGGGCGAAAATTACCGCCATCATGGGCGCCGCCAGAAACAGAGGCTTGTAAACGTGGGGCGGCGTGAGATCTTCTTTAAATAGGAATTTAAGTCCGTCGGCTGCGGGCTGCAACAGCCCGAAGGGGCCGACGCGAGAGGGTCCCCAGCGATTCTGCATGTGGCCGACCACCTTGCGTTCCAGCCACACCGTATAGGCAACAGCGGTCAGGAGCGCGATCAGGACGATCAGCGACTTCACTATCGACACGAGTATGTAGACGCCAACCGGCAATTTCTTCGGTTCCTCTCCCAAACCGCGATCAGTCTGCCGCTATCTCGATGGATTTGACTTCGTGACTCTCGAGTACCGACTTCAATGCGCGCGAATAACGCCCCAAGGTGCCAGAAGTGAATAGAGTGTCGTTTGCCGGAGTAATCGATTCCGCTTGGTGCGCCACCCCGGGCCCAGCCTCGGCCAGGGATGTGTGCTGGCTGTTTCCCGCCAGAAGATTCGCGCGCGACACGTCGTAGCCCGGCACCAATCGCTGAATCTCATCCAGAATTGCCGTGGGGTCGAAGGGGCTGAGCTTCGGCTCCAGTCCATGCGCCTCCAGCCACACCGCATGCCGGTCGGCTTCGCCCGATTGCGCCCCGCGCGATTGCCCCATGTCGGCCCTCGTTCCCCCTCCGAAGGGCACCAGTTTCCGAACGTCGAAGCCCATGGCATCGGCGATGCGCACAATCATTTCGAAATCAGTTTTGGTGTCAGTGACTTCGCCGGCTTTTTTTACCAACTGTACGTCGCCGCAGGTATTGGTGAATGTGCCGCTTTTTTCATAAGCGTTAGCCGCCGGCAACACCACGTCTGCAATCACAGCCGTCTCCGTCAAAAACATGTCTTGGACAACCACGAAGCTCTTGGAGAACGCGAAGGGATCAATTTTCAATCGGCCGATAGGATTCGAACCCACAACATACAGAGCCTTCACTTTTCCCGTTTTGCCGGCCTCCACCATTCCTTGCAGGTCGAGCCCCGAAGTTCGCGACAGTTCTCCCCACTCCTGATGAAATTCGCTGTTGCCGCTGATGGGGTGATAGCCGGGCAGCAAATCGGGATACACGCCCATGTCTGCCGCTCCGCGGGAATTGGCGTAGTCCGCCAGGCAGATAAACTTTGCTCCGGGAATTCCCGGGCCAAACTTTACCAGTTCCGTCAGATCGTTCCCACGGATTTCAGACCCGAAAACGATCACAAGATTTTGCTCGCCCCGAAGCTTCTCGCGCAGCGCAACCCACGACACTTGGCTGCATGACTGGTCGCATGACTCTTGGTTACTCGAAGCACTCATCAACTCGCCGACGGCGTCATCGTTGCCCGCAAGGAATGCTGCAACGTTGCCTTCTGCCCCGGCGGATATCTGCATGAAACTGGTGGCCTGCCTCCGCAGCTTGATCGGCCTTTCATTGATCACATACAGCCGCGCCCGATGCAGCCGAACATTGTTGCGAATCTGCCACGCCAGTAACGGATGCTGCTCCGTCGGGTCGTTGCCAATCAGCAGAATCGCCGGAGCCGTAAACACATCAGCCATGCTGGCTGTGGCATTGGCCTTGCCGCGAAGAGCGGCCGCAAAGGCGGGAAAGTCCGCCGTGCGGTGGTGATCCACATTGTTGGTCTTCAACACTACGCGCGCAAACTTCGAGAGCAGATACGCTTCCTCATTGGTGGTCCGCTCCGAGCCGATGACTCCAATTGCCTGGCCACCCTCGGTATCCCGAACTCCCGCAAATGTCTTGCCGATCAAAGCGAACGCCTCTTCCCAGGTGGCGGCAGTCAGCTTGCCGTTTCGCCGAATCAGCGGCCGCGTCAGCCGCTCTTCATGATTCGCGAAATCGAACGCGTAGCGCCCCTTGATGCAGAGAAAATCTCCATTCGTTCCACTCTTGTCGCGATTGTCGCCGCGGACAATTTCCATCCCCGTGTCGGCGCGGCGCACCCCCAGCGTAGTTTTGCAGCCGTCGCCGCAATGGGTGCAAATCGTGCCTACATGTTTCATCTCCCATGGCCGCGTCTTGTAACGATACGCGCCGGAAGTCAGCGCGCCGACCGGACAGATGTCGATGCACATGCCGCACTCTTCGCACTCCAGATGATCCTCTTTATTCGGAGCGATGATCGAACTCACGCCGCGATTCTGCACGCCCAGGGCCCAAACATCCATGCCCTCGCCGCACACTCGCACGCAGCGGTAGCAGAGAATGCAGCGAGGCCGATCGAAGAACACCACCGGAGACCATTGCTGTTCATCCTTGTGATTTTTTGCCTCCATGTATTTCGATTCGGCGGCCCCGTAGGTGAAAGTCATGTCCTGCAGTTCGCATTCGCCACCCGCGTCGCACACCGGACAATCGAGCGGATGATTCCCCAGCAGCATCTCCAGCATCGACTTCCGCGCCTGCTTGATCTCGGCGCTGTCACTTGTGACGATCATCCCTTCGCTCACCACCGTAGTGCAGGCGGTCTGCAGCTTCGGCATCTTCTCGATCTTCACCAGGCACATGCGGCAAGCGCCCTGGAGCGACAGATTGGGGTAGTAGCAAAATGACGGCACTTCGATGCCCACGCGCTTGCAGGCCTCAATCAGCAGCGTGCCCGCTGGAGTCGTGACCTTCTTGCCGTCGACTGTAAGTGTTACGGATTGGGTTGCATCTGCCATGAATATCAACGCTTGACTCTACGTGAGCGCACTTGTCTGGTACGCCGGGCTATTCTTGACCTCTTCAATCTGCAGCGCGTGCCTTTGCGCGTGGGCTCCCATCAGTAACAGACACTCATATGTACTGATTACTCCGACCGCGCGATGGGGATGCGTGACTTCCGTCGCACGCAGGTCCTCTCCAGTCGGCCCGGCAAAGCGAAGTGTCCGTTCACGCGTTGCCTGGAAATATGCTACCGCTTCAGCCAGCGTTGAAAAGCGGCCACGAGGTTGCGACTGATCAGAAGCATCGAACCGGGTGCTCCGATCGCTGCCACTTCGGAGGATACGATTATCGCGCTTCGCACCTTGCGGATCTCGCGCGTTCCGCTCGCCGGTTACCAAACCGAGCATGACCTCTTCTGCGACCGCTACGTGTTCCGCGCACTCGAGAACTGACCAACGATTCTCGGCAGGCCGCAGGCGGCAGGTGGCTTCATCAACTCCGGCTACGCTGCGGAGAAACGCGTCCTCTCCCTTGCGCAAGACCTCCAGCAGCCTAGCTTTGTCGATCTCGATGCAGTTCCTTGTGGCTGGAATCATGCTCATGGTCAATGGGTCATCACCGGCAACTCTTCCCGCGCGCCCTGTTGTTCGTAGGGGCACGGCCGGCCTTCCAGATGATCTTCAAATTCTTTTCTGAACTTTTTCACGAACGCAATTGTCGGCATCGCGGCAGCATCGCCCAGCGGGCAGAAGGTCCGGCCGAGCATGTTCTCCGCCAAGTACCTCATGTTGTCGATATCTTTTATGACCCCGCCTCCCGAATGAAAACGGACCAGCGTTTTCTTGAGCCAGTCCGTGCCTTCACGGCACGGGATGCACCACCCGCAGCTCTCGTGCTGATAAAACTTCATAGTGCGAAGAGCGAATTTCACGATGCACTGCCCGTCGTCGACCACAACCACTCCGCCCGAACCCAGCATCGACCCGGCTTTCGCCACCGAATCGAAATCCATGCCAACGTCGATTTCATCGGCGGTAAGGCACGGACAAGAGGCTCCGCCCGGCACAACCGCCTTCAACTTCCGCCCGTTCGGAATGCCGCCACCCACGTCGTAGATCATCTTCTTCAGGTTGTAGCCCATGGGCAGTTCGTATACCCCAGGCTTCGCGATATTGCCGCTGAGGCAGAACAGCCGAGTCCCGCCATTTTTCGGGGGACCAATTTTGGCGAACCACTCGGCGCCACCCAAAATAATATGCGGCACACTGGCTAGCGTCTCCGCGTTATTAATGACCGTGGGTCCGCCCCACAGGCCAACCACCGCCGGGAACGGCGGCCGAATCCGCGGAATCCCGCGCTTGCCCTCAAGCGATTCCATCAGCGCCGATTCTTCGCCCACCTCATACGCGCCGGCGCCGCCGTGCCAGTAGACGTCAAAATCGTGCCCGCTGCCGAAAATATTCTTGCCCAGAAAGCCCTTCGCGTAAGCGTCGCGGATCGCCTGCTGCATGATGATCGAGAGATATCGATATTCCCCGCGAATATAGATATAACCGCTGCGCGCTCCCACTGCCAGTCCGCCAATCATCACTCCTTCAATCACAGAGTGGGGATCCTGCTCAAAAATCAGGCGATCTTTGCAAGTCCCAGGCTCGCTCTCATCCCCGTTGCACAGCACATATTTTGGTTTCGCCGATTGCTTGGGCACGAACGACCACTTCATTCCAGTCGAGAAGCCAGCCCCGCCGCGCCCCCGCAGCCCTGAGTTTTTCACTTCAGTAATGATGGCGTCCGGTTCCATTCCAAGCGCCTTCTGCACAGCTTTGTAGCCGTCCAGTTCAAGATAGCGGTCGATATTGGTCGCACCCAGGCCGAAGCGCCGGGAGACGATCTTTACCTCGTCGGGATGGGAAACTAGTGAAGCCATTGTCGATCGTTAATTCTCGATCATTAATTGTTGATCGTTAATCGTTATCGTTGATCGTTGATCGTTGATTTCCGCTTGCCGATTGTTTGTGACTCCTCGACTCTTCGGCTTTTCGGTCAGCAATCAATAATCAGCAAAGCCGGACTATTGTTTTGCACTATTCCTGTAGCCGTCAAGAAGCTCGTCGATCTTCTCCGTTGTAAGGTTCTCGTGAAAGTCGTAGTTGACCTGCGCAGCCGGGGCCCAGCTGCAGCCTCCGATGCATTCCACCTCTTCCAGGGTAAACATACCGTCAGCCGTGGTGCCCTTGTGCCTGACGCCCAGCCTCTTCGAGCAGTGCTGCAGGAGCTCTTCAGCGCCGCGCACCAGGCAGCTGATGTTGGTGCAAATCTGCACATTAAACTTGCCGCGTGGCTGAGTGGTCAGCATCGAGTAGTAGCTGATCACGTTGCGAACTTCAAGCTCAGTCAGATCAAGCCGTCCTGCAATTTCTTGAACGACTTCGTCGCTGAGAAATCCAACTTCATCTTGGGCGTAAAGAAGCGTAGGCACCAGCGCCGATCGCTTGGTCGGATAGTGCGGCACCATCTCCGCGAACCGAGTTTCGAATTCGTCGGAAAACTTCACCGGTCAATCTCTCCCAGCACAATGTCGATACTCCCAATCGCCGCCACCACATCCGCAATCAACCCCCCCTCGCACATCTTCGGTAAAGTTTGCAGATTCGCCAGGCAGGCCGCCCGCATATGTACGCGATAAGGTTTCGCCGTGCCGTCGCTGACGATGTAATAGCCCATTTCGCCGCGCGGCGACTCCACCGCCTGATACACTTCACCGGCCGGCACCGCGAAACCTTCCGTAATGATTTTGAAATGGTAGATGAGCGCTTCCATCTGCGTCTTCATCTTCTCCCGGTCGGGCAACACAATGCCGGGAGCATCAGCCTTGATCGGTCCTTCCGGCATGCCATCCAGGGCCTGTTTCACGATTGCGTTCGACTCGCGCAACTCCCGCACCCGGCACATGTAGCGCGCGAAGACATCGCCTTCCCGCGCCACCGGAACCTTGAATTTGAACTTCTCATACCCCGAGTAAGGCATGTCGCGCCGCAAATCGATGTCCACGCCGCTCCCGCGCAACGTCGGACCGCTCGCGCCCAGCGCGATCGCATCTTCCGCCGTCATTTTCGCCACGCCCTGGGTCCGCATCATCCAAATCGGATTTCCCGTCAGCAGGTTTTCGTACTCATCGACTTTCTCGGGAAAAGTATCTGCGAATTTGCGCGTCCGTTCAAAAAATCCCAAGGGTGGCTCCAGCGCCAGCCCTCCCACGCGAAAATAAGAGGTCATCATGCGCTGTCCACTGATCATCTCGAACAGTTTCAGTATTTCTTCCCGCTCGCGGAAGCAATAGAGGAATACCGTCATCGCTCCGAGATCGAGCGCGTGCGTGCCCAGCCACACCAGATGGGAATTGATGCGAGTCAACTCGTTCATCAGTACCCGCATCCACTGCGCCTTCGGCGGAATCTCCAGCCCCAGCAGCTTTTCTACCGCCAGCACGTAGCAAAGATTGTTGGTCAGAGGGCACAGATAGTCGATGCGGTCGGTGAGCGGCACGACCTGCTGGTAAAACTTGGCCTCGCACGTCTTCTCAATTCCGGTGTGCAGAAAGCCAATGTCGGGCATGATCCGCACCACGGTCTCGCCATCGATCTCAAGCAGCACCCGCAGCACTCCGTGGGTTGAAGGATGCTGTGGCCCCATGTTCAGGATCATCGTGCGATCCTGCCCAGGTTCGAGAACCGGCGTTGGTGTCAGGTGCGCCACAGCTAGCGATAGCCCTCCACCGGATAGTCTTTGCGCAAGGGATAGCCTTCCCAATCTTCAGGCATCAAAAGCCGCCGCATATACGGGTGCCCAGTAAACCGTATTCCAAACAGATCGAAAACCTCACGCTCGAAATAATTCGCGCCCGCCCACACCGATGTCAGCGACTCCACCGCGAGGCTGCCGCTATCCAGTCGAACTTTTAGGCGTACCCGCTCCTTGTTGGGAATCGATAAAAGGTGGTAGATCACTTCAAATCTTGGTTCCGCGGGATACCAGTCGACGCAGGTCACGTCCGACAGAAAGTTGAAGGCGCACTCCGCGTCGTCGCGCAGCACCGCGCAAGCTTCGCGGAGATTTGCCCGATCGACGTAAATAGTCATTTCTTCTCGATCGAACTTCACTCCGGTAACCGACGCCGGATTCCAAGCGAGCAGTCGCGCCACAGCCGGATGACCCTTCAGCTGTTCAAGGTCGGTAATTGGCGGCGTCAGCGGCATTAGCGTGTCCTCCCCCGTGCCACTTCCGGACCCCAGTCCAGTACGCCCTTTTTCCACACGTAAAAGAACCCGATCAGTACAATGCCGATATACACAAACATTTCCCACAGGCCAAAGTGTTTAAGATCGCGTAAAATCACCGCCCAGGGGTAGAGAAAAACAGCTTCTACGTCGAACAGAATGAACAGCATGGCCACCAGGTAGAACTTTACCGAGAAGCGCCCCCGCGCATCCCCTACCGGGGCCATGCCCGATTCATAGGGAGACATCTTGGCCCGCGTCGGCTTTCTCTGCCCGATTAGCCAGGAAAGCGAGATAATTGCGGTCGCAATCGCGCTCGCCAGTAGAATATGAATCAGCAACGGCAGGTAGCGAGCAAAGTAATTGTCGGGCATGGGAGAGGCTATATATAATTCGCGCGATGCATCGCTTTAAACATTCTAGATTAGGTGTTGGCGCGCGAGAGTGTCAAGGGAACGCAGCACAATTTGGTGATTATGCAATCGGGTAATGTCGCGAGCGGAAATTCAACAGAGACGGACTCGACGCCGTAAGCTCGGGGACGTCAGTTTTCAATCGTGCGACTACTCAATTACAAAATTACCCAATTAAGAAATTCTCATGATCTTCGGTTTTAACACAGACGTTAAGCACGCTGACACCATTTACCACGTGCAAAGCGAGGCGCGCGAGAGCGAGAAATTGCTCCAAACCCAAGTGTTCGTGCGTGGCCGATGCGTGGGAAAAAAGGCGATTTCCTATGCCGGCTCGGCCATGCAGGCTGGTTTTGGCGATCCGCAGAAGGAACAACAACTGCGCGATCAGCATCGTCTGGTGTTGGAAGCAATTAAAGAAGGGAAATTAGAAAGTGTGCTGGATAAAGCGGAAACCGAAACCCTCGCTGGTATTCAGCAACTGGATGTGCAATGGGAGAACGCAGCTTCAGTTCACTCCGATCGCAATCTGACCATGCAACTGCGCGTCACGGAAACCGGAACGGCAGTTGCCGGCGCACGCCTCATCTTTCGTTTTGCCCGTCCTGATGCCGCACCTTTCTATACCCAGGCGGTCACCGACGCCGCAGGCGGCGCCTCGATCTCCTTCGAAGTCGAGGAATCCGCACTGCCGGATTCCTCGGTGCTGGTGCAAGCCAACCACGAAGGCCGCACCGTGACCCGCAAATTCCTCTTGCGCAAGACTGAATGATCCGGTCTCTCCCGGTTTTTCGTGAGAGAGTTTATGGAGACATGAAAATTCATATCAACGGAGAAGAGCGCGTCTTCGCCGGTCCCGCGCCGCCGGCTGACTTTACGCTGACCTCGCTGATTGAAGCCATGGGCATGAAATCCGATCGAGTCGCTGTGGAACTTAATCGCGCCATCATTCCTCGCGACCGCTGGCCTCAGACCCTGCTGCAAGAGGGCGATCAGCTCGAAATCGTCCACTTCGTGGGCGGCGGCTGCCCACCGCACGTAAGCCCTGTCATCCCGAGCGCAGCGAGGGATCTTGGTTTTGAGCCCCGCTGAAACCTACAACTGGGCTCACTCGCATTCTAAGGCGGCCTCGCACTCTTCTAGTTAACCTTTTCCAAAGAATCTCCTGTTGACACCCACCAGCTCCTGTCTAGAATGTTTGAAACATTGAACTTGTAGTTTGTTTCAAACATTATGGGGAAAAATGGCTGAGCGCTTTCCATCGCACGAGGTGATCGCCTTAACCGGCGTTACCGCCCGCCAGCTCCAGTGGTGGGACGAAAAGGGAGTTGTAAAACCCCAGCGCGAAGGACATCGCCGACTGTATTCCCTGCAGAACGTACTGGAAATGGCGGTGATCTGCGAGTTGCGGCGCAAAGGCTTCTCCCTGCAGGGAGTTCGTAAGGTTATGCGCTTTCTGCAACGCGAGTTCGGCAAAGGTCTGGGCGAAATCGTCGGACGGAACTCCGAGGTTCATCTGCTCACTGATGGCAGACATCTTTATCTTGAAACGTCGGCTCGGCAGATCGTCGACATCCTGAAGAATTCGAGTCAGCCCATTTTGGGTATCTGCCTCAGCGATGCAGTGCGGCAAGTACGTGCTGAGGTAGTGGCAAGGAAGATGAGTACCTCCGTAACATCGCCGTCCGAGCGACGGCGTGCTAGAAAGGCTTCTTAGGCTGAGCGTCGGTTTACAGGAGGAATGCATGGTCGGAGAACTGGATATTCTGAATGAGTGGATTCCCGAACAGATGCAGCCCGGAACCGTCTTCGTTCTCGAAAATGCCGGCGAGGTCGGCGAAAAGGAAGATCCGTACTGGGCGGTGCTGGCCTGTCCTTCGTGCGGAATGCTGGGGCTGATCACGCGCCGGCAAATCAACGGGCTGGTTCCGGTTATCTGCGGATCGGAGCAATGCTCGGCGCAATTCTTTATTCGTGAAGCCGAAGTTGTCGTACGCAAACCGTTCTAAAAAATCTTCCTGGACCAGCGGTCTGCGACCTCAGCTTTTTCCTGTCTTTACTCCCTTCAATTCCACCGGAACCTGATCAACGATTTCGATTCCGAAGCCCTCCAGCGCCGCTACCCGCTTAGGCCGGTTGGTCAGCAGGCGAATTCGTCTCAAGTTCAGGTCAGACAAAATCTGGGCGCCGATTCCAATTTCGCGCTGGGTCTGCCTTTCACTGTCGAGCAATGACGGCAGCTTGCGGCCGCGGTGAAAGCTAAGCGCTGTGCGATCGCCAACTTTATCCACGGAGAAACCCTGTGAGGTCTGGTGCAGATAGATGAGAGCTCCACGTCCGTCTTCGGAGATGCGGCGCAAGGCGCCTTGCAGCGTGGCATGGCACTCGCAGCCGGTCGCGCCAAAGACGTCGCCCAGCAGGCAGTGGGCGTGCATGCGGACCAAAACCGGGGTGTCGCTGTTTTCGATATCGCCGCGAATTAGCGCAATGTGGGATTCGCCGCCATCGATTTCACTTTCGTAGGCGATCAGGCGGAACTCGCCGAAGCGGGTATCGACTAGCGCTTCGCCCACGCGATGCACATAGCGCTCATGCGCCATGCGGTAGCGGATCAGTTCGGCGACGGTGAGCATTTTCAGATTGTGCTGGGTGCAAAATTCGATCAGGTCAGGGACGCGGGCCATGGTTCCGTCGTCCTTCATAATTTCGCAGATGATGCCGGCGGGAATCATTCCGGCGAGGCGAGCGAGATCAACCGAAGCCTCGGTTTGTCCAGCGCGAACCAGCACCCCGCCCTTGCGGGCGCGCAGCGGGAACACGTGGCCTGGGCGCGCCAGGTCGGAGGCCTTGGTCGCGGGATCGATCGCAACCTGTATAGTGCGCGCGCGATCATAAGCGGAGATACCCGTGGTCACGCCCTCGCGCGCATCAATGGCCTCGCAGAACGCAGTGCCGTATTGCGAAGTATTCTCGGCGGACATTGGCCCCAGGCGCAGATGGTCAAGCCGCTCCTCAGTCATAGTAAGGCAGATCAGGCCACGTCCGTGCTTGGCCATGAAGTTGATGGCTTCGGGAGTAACCTTCTCGGCGGCGAGAGTGATATCTCCTTCATTCTCGCGGTCTTCGTCGTCGACCACCACGATCATGCGGCCGGCGCGGATCTCCTCAACGGTGGTGGGGACGTCGGCAAAGGCTTGGTGGCTCACGGTTATTATTGTAGGGCAAAACCCAGTTCTCGGTTCTCGCTCGGCTTCGCGTTTGATTCCTCAGGATGTTTTACGGCGACTGCCAGTCGACCGAATAAACATCCTGGCTTCCGGTATCGCGAAGCAGCAGAGGCGAATCGTCCGGCGCCAGCGACAAAGAGCCACCGTAGCGGCCAGTGCTCAAAAAATCCTTGAGGTCGACGACTTGCTCCACCTTGTGATCGCTGATTCGAATTCGGATCACAGCGTTCTTTTCCTTGAAGTCCAGCACATAAACATATTGTCCATCGTGCGACCAATTCAGCCAGCTCAACGATCCCTCAGCAAGCTCAGACCACTTCTGGCTCCGGAAATCGAAGAGCAGGAGCTTTCTGGAATCGGCCGAGAATGCCGAAATGTAGCGGCCGTCGGGCGACCAGCGTGGTGAGTAAAGGCCTTGCGAATCAGGTAGGTCGGAGACCGAATGCGAGGTCACGCCCTTGCCAGTCAGATCCAGGATGTGAATGGCCGAGGCGGGGTCGTTGGATTCTCCTGCAAAGACGATCTTGCTGCCGTCTGGCGACCAGTTCGGGTCGAGTTGCTGAGTGTGATCATTCGGTAGTAGCAGCCGCGGACTTCCGCCCTGGGGTGAAACCTCGAAAATGCGGGCAGGTTTGTCGGCAGTGACCGCAAATTCAAAAAAGATGATGTTCTTGCCATCGGGCGACCAGCGAGGCAGCACGGGATAGAGGGGCGGGTAGGTCAGTTGCAGCCGCTCGGAGCCGTCGAGCCGGCTGCGCCAGAGGGTTCCATCACGATAGGAAACGTAGGCGATCCACTGGCCATCCTTAGAGAAGGCAACATATTCCGCGGAAATGCCTCCGAGAAAAGGCGAGAACTGGCGGGATTTGGAGTCGTAGCGCATCAGCTCGCCGCGATAGGTCTGGCCGATCAGAAAAAGATTTCTACCGCTCTTGCTGGGCAAGGGCGTGGAGAGCGACAACGGGCTGAAAGTCAGTTGAATGGGCTTAGGGTGTGAGTGAACGATGCCGGCCGCTTGCGGAAGAGCCCAAAGCTGGCGATTGGACTGGAAGATGAAATACTTTCCATCGGCCGTCCACTTGCCGCAACATTCATCGGGCGGATTCTGCCAACCCGGCAGTAAGGGATGCAAATCTGTTCCGGTGACCGAAACTTGCCAGACAATTTGCTGGTCGACGGTTCCGGCGGTTTCAGACGAATCGAAGCGTAAGTCGCGGCCGTCGGGCGACCAGGTGACATTCAAGATGTCGCCATGAACACTGAGCAGCTTGCGCGACTCGGTGCCATCGGACTTCGCCACAAATAAGTCGCCGAGGGTGGTGTAAGCCAGGAGCTTGCCATCGGGAGACCAGGCGGCAGTTTCTCCGACCATGTCGCCGAGTCTGCGCGGCGAGCCGCCTAGAAGTGGAAGGCTCCAGAGCGGGCCCTTGGGAGGTGCGCCTTGCCCATCGACGACGAGAAGCTCGGAACCATCGGGCGACAAATCGAGGGGAACCATATCAGGCGAAGGCATGATGGAGAGCTTTCTCGGCTCGCCGCCTGAAATCGACATCTCGGCTATGCCATGGGGAGCGAAGCTTCCCGAGCTTCCGATGCCGAGGCCGAGGTAGAGACGGGAGCCATCGGTTCCAATCAGCGACTTTGGCTGGCCGTCGTGAGTAAGCTGGATATAATTTGCCACTTTGGGTAGGGGCGAAGGCTGCATTAGGAAATAAGCCAGCGCGGCGCAGAGCACGATTACAACAGTCAAAACAGCCAGTCCGGCGCGCGGATAAGGAGAAGCGCCTTGCTTGATTTCATGGACACCGGAGGTAAGCGAAATTGCCGGATCCGATAGCGATTCGAGTGCGAAGGCCAGATCGGAGGCTGACTGAAATCTCTGTTCCGGGTTTTTCTCCAGGCAGCGGCGTATCACTCTCTCCAAAGCCCCGGGAGTCTCGGGTGCGAGCTGAGAAATGCGCGGGGGTTCTTCGTTCAAGATGGCGCTCATCGTATCCGCCGAGGTGGGCCTTTGAAAGGTGGGCTTGCCCATTACCATCTCGCACAGAATTGCGCCGAAGGCGAATATGTCGGAGCGATGGTCGGTCGCCAGTCCACGAACCTGCTCGGGAGACATATACCCCACGGTTCCCATGGCCACCCCGGGAAGCGTCACCGTGGGCGCCAGCGTGGTCAACGATTCTTTGGGTTGAACCAGTTTGGCTAGGCCGAAGTCAAGGATCTTGGCGCGTCCATCCTTGGTGACGAACAGGTTGTCAGGCTTGAGGTCGCGGTGGACGATGCCCTTTTCATGCGCCGCTGCCAAGCCCTGGGCAATCTGGATCGCGTAGTCCACGGCCCTGCGCAACGGCAGCGGGCTGCGCCGGATGGTTTCGGTGAGGGTCATGCCCTCCAGGAACTCTGAGACCATGTAGGGCGCACCAAGATGTGTGCCCATGTGGTAGACGGCGAGAATGTTGGGATGGTTCAACGCTGCTGCGGCTTTGGCTTCCTGCTCGAAGCGAATGAGCCGGCCGCGATCGGCGCTGAAAGATTTAGGAAGGATTTTGATGGCAACATCGCGATTCAGCCGGGAATCGCGCGCCCGGTAGACCTCACCCATGCTGCCGGCGCCGAGGGGGGAGACAATCTCGTACTGACCGAGTTTCGTGCCAGAGGTCAGGGCCATCCCAGCGCCATTATAGCGCCGGGAAAGCGCCGGAGAGGCTGCGAGTATTGAATATTGGTTGCGCGTGGCTAAAGAACATGAAGATCAAATGAAGTCGGCTGCGTCGGGATGCCGTCGTTCCCCAAGGGGCGGGGCGGACTCCGACGCCGACGAAAATGATCCTTCATCGCAAGCGCTTAAGTGCCGGGCCACACGAAAACCTGATCATCGGCAAATAGTAAAGGGTCGCCTTGTGGCGACCCTTGCCCGATCCCGAGATTGCCGGAATTATAGGGTAGATTCGATTTCGAAGCCCCAGGCTTCCAGAAGAGGCTCCGGGATGTACTTCGAGTTTTTGTTGCGGCGCGCCCACTCGCGCAGACGAGTGGAGCGCAGGTACTGATCTGGGGTGAGCTTGTATTCCCGCACAACCTGCTCAAACTCGGTGATGGTAGGGACAATTGGCCCAATTGGCTCGGGCTTGCCCCAATTCGGATTTCCGCGACGCTTCGCCATGAAACATGCCTTTCCTACAAAACCAGGGAATGAACTGAACAAATGCCCTATCTATCTGATTCGCCGAAGACTACAGGGATGCACGAAAACACAACCTTACCTTGGATTGCTATTCTTGATAGCCACCCAAGCGATCCCGGAAGGTAATCGGAGACTCAGTAGGGTAGGGGATTTTAGTAGCGAAGTCAATGAAAATCTTGCTCCAACACCTTAGTTAAAAATTACTAACCCATTGTTTATGTTGGGTTTAGGGACATGAAGGATCGATTGTCCCGTTTCGGATTTGACCTTGCAATAGCTCAATTTTGCCTCTCAGATGCATGATTCCAATAAAGGATCGCATACGTAAATAGGCCAGAACAGAAGGCATAGAAACTGGTTACCCCCGTAATCTCGCAGTGTGAGGGTGCCATTGCTGCCTCTCAGAAGCAGGCTTAAAGTGATTGAGGCCCTGTTGTTTGATTCTCTGTCTCGGTTCGCGCAGTGGCTTCTCCCTGCTGGTTTTATTTCGTCATCGGAGAAGGACGAATAACAGGGGACTTAGCTCGGAAAAGACGCAAGCCTGCCATATGAACTTGAAGTCGCTTCTGCTGAGCTCGGATGAAAAAATTGTGCGGGTCTTGCGCCGGACTTTGGGCGACCTCGACATCAGCGTCGAGCATTGCACTAGCTCAGATGTGGCTCTGCGTCATCTGACGCGGGAGAGGTTTGAGGCCATCATTGTGGATTGCGCTGGTCCGGGGGCGGCTGCGGTGTTGCGCAGCGCCAGGAATGCACCCTGTAACAAGCGGGCGGTGGCCGTGGCCATTCTCGATGCCGAAACCGGACTGCGTTCGGCTTTCGAAATTGGGGCTCACTTTGTGCTCTACAAGCCGGTGTCGGCCGAGCGCTCCAAGTCAAGCTTCCGGGCGGCTAGAGCGCTGATGAAAAAGGAGCGGCGGCGCAATTCTCGCATCCCGGTCCGCATTCCCCTCGAGATGTCGAACGGCCAATCCGGCGCCCACTTTAGAACCAACACCACGGATTTGGGGGAAGGCGGATTAGCCATCAGTTTGCCCCGGCGCAGCAAGCCTCATGGTCGCTGGCAGCTCTCATTCACCTTGCCGGGATCGTCCACGGTGCAGCAAGTCGATGCGGAGTTCGCTTGGGAGGGAACAGGGACGCAGGTTGGATTGCGCTTCCAGGATCAATCTCCTGAATTTGGACGTCAATTGCGCGAGTGGCTCAGCCGGAATTCTCCCGAAGAAGAAAAAGAAGATCCACCAGTTCGATGTCAACTTACGGATTTGAGCCTGGGGGCCTGCTACTTGCAGATCAGTTCGCCTTTCCCGATTTCCAGCCGGGTCACGCTGACCATGAGCGCAGCGGGAATTGACGTGAGGACCGAGGGCGTAGTTCGCGTGATGCATCAGGATCAGGGCATGGGCGTTGAATTCACGCAGAAAACCCCGGAACATCGCGCTTTGCTGGAAAAGTTCTTGAGCGTGCTCACCGAGAACCGCAACGTGCTGCCGGAGTTGCTGGTGGAACCGGAAGGTTTGGAAACCGAGCCGGGGCAGAGCTCAGGGTCGCCTGCGACCATCTTTGAAACCGAGGACACTTTGCTTGGACTGTTCCGCAATCAAGCCGCACTTCCGACCGATTCGTTCCTGACCGAGTTGCGCAAACAACGAGGATTAGCCGCCGCTGCGGTTACCGCCTGACTCTTGTTTCCGGTGACTGCCGGTTTCTGTTTATTGCTGCGGCAATGACGTTCCTTCCGCCGGTCCGCCTTTCACCATTTCAGTTTTGATCAACGATTTCTGATTGGCCACCAGATCGATCTCCGTTTCAAAATCGCGATACCCAGGCAAACTCATTCTGATTTTGTGCTTCCCGGGAGCGACCAGAAGAGCCCGGCCCATACCTTCGAATTCGGCGATATGACCGACGAAAACACCGTCGACGAATACTGCCGCTCGATTTGGTTTTACGTCCAGCTTAATTTCAGCGGTGATGGTCGGCAGCGCAACCCGGGTATCTTTCTCCATGCTCACGGGAATGGTCTGTTTTTCTCCGGCTCGGATGGAAATTTTTCGCACGAAATCGAGATAGCCGCCCTGTCGCACCGTGAGGTCGTGATCGCCGGGAAGAAGCAGTATCTTCTTCGATCCCTTTAGCTCGCTCAGGTATCCGACATACTGGCCATCGACCCAGACGCCGGAAGTGTTTTCAACTTTCGAGGCGCCGACCAGTTCAACTTCTCCCAGTACTTTATTTTCTGCGTGGACCAGGATCGGCAGGCACAGAAGAGCGACCAGGCAAAAAGATACACGAACTCCAGGAAAGAGATTCATAGAGATTCCTCGGGCT
This sequence comes from uncultured Acidobacteriota bacterium, assembly GCA_963756015.1. Taxonomy (GTDB): domain Bacteria; phylum Acidobacteriota; class Terriglobia; order Terriglobales; family Acidobacteriaceae; genus Sulfotelmatobacter. Next base: position 929,708 of record CAVWMB010000006.1, on the reverse strand, counting down.
TTGAGATGACACACGTCTGGAAAATGTAAGTAGATTGTAGTACATGGGTCACTCCGATTGGGGTGACCCATGTAAATTAACTTGCATCCTGATCAGCGGTTAGAAAGTCTTGCGGAAGATCCAGAAGAGTGATCCCGAAAGCAGCATGGCGACGGGCAACGTGAGCACCCAGGCGAGAGCCAGATTACGTACGGTGGACCATTGAAGTCCGGAGTGGTTTGCCGCCATGGTGCCGGCGATGCCGGAAGAGAGCACATGCGTGGTGCTGACGGGAAGGCCAAATCCGTCGGCTGCGCCGATAGTCGCCATGGCGGTAATTTCCGCGATTGCGCCTTGCGCGTAGGTAAGATGACTCTTGCCAATCTTTTCTCCCACCGTCACCACGATGCGCTTCCAACCAACCATGGTGCCGAGGCCGAGCGCCATGGCCACCGCGACCTTCACCCACAGCGGGATGAAGCGCGTGGAATGATCAATGTGCTTTTTGTAGTTGGCGAGGATGACGCTATCGTCGGCGGCAAACTCCGGCTTCCCGCTTTTTTTCATGAGGCGCAGAGCTTCGCTGATCAAATACATGTCGTTGCGGAAGTTGCGGACGCGATCGTTGGGGATGTTCTTCATCTCTTTGTACAAAGAGGTTTCGTTGCCGATGTCGCTGACCAGGGTTCGCAGCGCGAGCATGGTGTTGGGCGTGAATTCCTTGGTGCGGATGTAGTTGGTGACGTCGTCATGGGCGTCGCCAACCACGGCGTCAGGGCTGACATACTTGGTCAGTGTGTCTGCCGCCTGCAGCGAGACGGCGATGAAATCCTGTGAATCTTTGAAGGTGATGGCGTGATTCAGAGCGTAGGCGGTGGGAACGGTGCCGATCAGAATCAGCATGATCAATCCCATTCCTTTTTGACCATCATTGGAGCCGTGGAAAAAGCTGACCCCGGTGCAGGTGAGGATGAGCAGGCAACGAATATAGAACGGAGGCGGCTCGCTGCCTTCGGGAGATTTATAGAGTTTGGGATCTTTGATGAAAAATTTGGCGACGAGCAGCAGGAGACCAGCGCAGCCGAAGCCGACAATTGGCGACAGCAGCAGGGCCTTGCCAATATTGGCCGCTTGGCTCCAGTCCACGCCGCTGGTGCCGGTTCTGCCGGACATGAGCTGGTTGGCAATGCCGACGCCGATTACCGAGCCGATCAGCGTGTGCGAACTTGAGGCCGGAAGTCCCAAATACCACGTTCCGAGATTCCAGATGATGGCCGCCACCAGTAAAGCGAAGACCATCGCAAATCCGGCCTTGCTGCCGACTTGCAGAATCAATTCCACCGGCAGCAGCGAGATGATGGCGAATGCCACCAGGCCACTCGAAACCAGAACTCCCAGGAAATTCCAGAAGCCCGACCAAACCACGGCGATATGCGGCTCCAGCGAGTGGGTGTAGATGACCGTGGCCACGGCGTTGGCGGTGTCGTGAAATCCGTTCACGAATTCGAAGCCCAGCGCGACCAGCAGTGCAATCCCCAGCAGAAGATAGGGCAAAATCGATTGGCTGTGGACGTTGGAAAGATCGTGAAGCAGGCTGGTGCCCGCGTAGAGAACTCCAACCAGCAGCACGGCTCCGAAGATCAGGATGCCGAGTTTGCCGGGGGTGCGCGAAAGCTTCTGATCAAGTATGGTAGGCGCTGCGGTGGCCATGGTTATTCCTCGTTCGTCTTCGGTTTCAGGTTGATCGAAAGTTCCTGCGACTGCTGAGGCTCGCCACTATACGGAAGGATTGTTACGACAGTGTGAAAAGAAGCTCTGGATTCTTCTTAGTTAAGAAGGGCCTGAGAAACAATCGCTTTGGCTCCGCGGGTTGCTAGGTAGTGGTGCAGTTTCTGCACCACTACCGGTTGCTAGGGAGGCTTCGCGGAAGTAGGCGCCATTGTTTACAATATGAAATTCGTCTGTCCCGAGCGCGGCAACGCTTGCTATCGGGACAAAGAATACTTTGGAAGAGTCAAACCACAATTCTACCGGGTCTCCCAACGTGCCAGCCGTAGTGTCGACGGCTGCTTCGCCGACTGTCTATTGGCGAGTGGAAGGCAGCCTGCTCGATTTGACGGTGGTGCAGCCCGTGGCATTCTTCACCTGGAATGCGCAAACCTTTACCGAGCGCTTTCGGCGTCGAGGGCTGATTTTTTTGATGGCGGCGCTGCGGCCGTTTCTCTATTCGACCAATCGAAAATTTGCCACTCGCGTGCTGCATACCGCGTTGGGGGGCGTCACCCGCGACCGGCTGGACTTGTTGGGCGAAGAATACTTCCAATACAAATTGAAGCCGCGGCTGAAGGCTCACGGAGTGGACCGCGTGCACGAACTGGTGCGCACCGGGGCGGATGTGGTGCTGGTGAGCCAGGGACTCGAGCATGTGATGAAGCCACTGGCGCTGCACCTGGGGGTAAAGCGGCTGGTGGCGAACCGGCTGGAGTTTCGCGATGGTGTGGCGACAGGACGGCTGCTGGAGCCGGTGATCCGGCCGCGGGGAGCTTTCGCGCGGATTCAGGAGCAGAGTCCGGATGGGCGGCGCGCCCCAAAAACTCTGGCGCGGCAGTTGGATATCACGCTCGAGGAGCTGCGGGGGGCTGTGATCAGTTCTGGGCGGGAGTCGGCTGCGTTGGAGCGTCCGATCGTGCACTTTGAAGGGCAGCGGCAGAACGCGGAGTTTTCGGTGAGGCGGGCGCTCGCGGGCAAACACATCATGCTGATTGGTGTGACCGGATTTATTGGCAAAGTTTGGCTCGCGAATACGCTAATGGAGTTGCCGAAGATCGGGCGAATTTATTTGCTGATCCGGAGGCAGAAGTCGAATTCGGCGCAACGGCGGTTTGAAAAAATCGTGGAAGAGTCGCCGGTATTCGATCCGCTGTTTGAGAAATATGGAGCCTGCTTCGAGGAATATCTTCGCGACAAAGTAGAGGTCGTTGAGGGAGATGTTACGCAAAACGGGCTCGGTCTGGATGCGGAGGCGGGCCTTCGTCTGAAGAGAAGTCTTGATTTGATCGTGAACAGCTCGGGATTAACCGACTTCAATCCGGACCTGCGGGACGCGCTGACGACGAATACCGACGCGGCCATGAACATCCTGGAATTTGTGCGGCGGTCCGATCATGCCGGCCTGCTGCACTTGTCGACGTGTTATGTGGCGGGCGAGCGCGACGGGCGGGTCACGGAAAAATTGATTCCGAACTACACGCCGCACCGCGTGCCGGGCTTTGATGCGGAGCAGGAGTGGCACACCCTGAAGGATGTGATTGCGCAGGCCGAAGCCAGGGCCGAGGGCGAAGAAGTGACGGCGGGCTTGAGGTCGCAATCGCTCGCGAAAGAGCATGCGGCAAAAGGATTGCAGGGCGCGGCTCTGGAGAACCAGATCCGAAAGAATCGGATCCGATGGCTCAAAACTTATTTGACGGAGGCAGGGACGCGTCGGGCGAAAGAGCTGGGCTGGCCGAATACTTACACTCTGACCAAGAGCCTGGCGGAGTCCTTGATCGTGAAGCATGGCGCGGGACTGCCAATTGCGGTGGTGCGTCCGGCAATTGTCGAGACCTCAGTCGCGAAGCCGTTTCTAGGATGGAATGAAGGCATCAATACTTCGGCGTCGCTGTCTTATCTGCTGGGGACATATTTTCGGCAGCTGCCGACGAATGAGAGCAAACGGCTGGACATTATTCCAGTGGATGCGGTATGTGCGGGAATGACGCTGATTGCGGCGGCAATTGTGGAGCGGCGACACGACCAGTTGTACCAACTGGCGACGTCGGTGACGAATCCCTGCGACATGGGACGGTCGATTGAGTTGACGTCGCTGGCCCACCGCAAGCATTACCGCGCGCAAGAAGGGTTGGAGTCATGGCTGCGACTGCGCTTTGATGCGATTCCGGTATCGAAGACGCGCTATCAGCGAATGTCGGCGCCGGCGCAGAAAGCGATTGTGAAATCCATTCAGCGGATCATGTCGCCGTTGCCCTTGAGGAAAACGCCGCTGGCGAAGGCGGAGAGAAATCTGGAGCGGCTGGAGAAACTGATTGAATTGTTCGAGCCATTTATCCTTTTCAATGAGCACGATTTCGCCGCCGACAATGTGGAGAAGCTTTCTCATGCGCTGGTCGAGGATGAACAGGAAGAGTTTGGATATAAGGCGCGAATGCTGGATTGGTGGGATTACTGGATCAATGTGCATATCCCGGCGCTGCGGCGCTGGACTTATCCGCTGATCGAGGGCAGGCCGCTGGAGGCGCGCTCGGCGCGCAGTTTGCAGAATGGGGAAACGGTGAAGACGGCGTGAAAGTGGGGTCGGACTGGGTGGCTTTCGTTCATACTTCGCAGCTGTGAAGCGCTGCACCACCCAACTCAAAAGAAACGGAAATTGCTGAATGGCGATATTTCTGACGGGATCGACGGGATACATTGGGGCGCACGTAGCGGCGAATCTGTTGCGCGCTCACGGCGCGGCGCTAAATGTATTAGTGCGCGCGCGCGATGTCAGCGAAGCGGAATTGCGTCTATGGCAGGCCCTGCAGTTGCATATGGAATTTCCGCAATTTTATGAATTCCTGCAGACCCGCGTGCGCGTTTTCCGTGGAGACCTGACCGAGCCTGGTTTCGGGCTGGACCGTGACGAATACGACCGGTTGGTGCATACCACGGATTCGGTGATTCACTGTGCCGCGTCGCTCAACCGGAAGTCGGAGAAGAGCTGCCTGAATGTGAATCTGCGAGGCACGCTGGAAGTACTGACCCTGGCACGGCATGCGGAGCATTATCACGGGCTTCGGCGCTTCAGCCAGGTGAGCACGGTGGCGGTGGCAGGCAAGCGGCAGAACGAAGTGGTGAGTGAAGACCGTTCGATTGATTGGGAGCGCTCCGATTACGATCCCTATGCGCGGACGAAGAAATTTTGCGAGCATATGATGCGGGTTCTCTTGCCGGAGACTCCGAAAACCATTTTCCGGCCGAGCATTGTCCTGGGCGACAGCCGTTACGCCGAGACGACGCAGTTTGACATGGTGAAGGCATTCGTTTTTCTGGCCGGGCTGCCGGCGTTGCCGTTTCGTCCGACCGACAAGATCGATATCGTGAATGTCGATTTTGTGGCGGAGGCGATTGCTGCGCTGCACCAGAAAGATCGTCCGGAATACGACACCTATCATCTTTCGTCGGGGATCGGGGCGCAGACGTTTCGTGAGATCACACGCGCTCTGGCGGCGGCACAGAATAAGCGCGCCCCGGTGTTCGTCCCGGTGGCGGAGAAGCCGTTCGCGGGGTCGATCAATTTTCTCGCGAACCGCAAGGGAGCCATGGGAAAGAGCGCGTCCCTGATGAAAGTGTTCATGCCCTACCTGGTGTGGAACACGGTGTTTGACAACACGCGGGTGACCAAAGAATTGGGGAAGAAGCCGGCGCAATTTTCCGAATATTGCTATCCGCTGTTGAAGTTCAGTACGGCGAACGATTTTTCGTACCGGTACCAGCCCTGGCCGAGGGCGGCGGGAGGAAGCGCCGCATGATGGATTTTATTTTGGAAGCCTGGGTGAGTAGTTCGATTGAGCGCGCCAAAGCAGGATGGATGCTGGGCGCAGGCAAACGTTGGCGACCGGGCGAGAAGTTGAAACTGCTGTTTGCCGGCTACAACGGCACGCGGAATATGGGATCGGACGTGCGGGTGGAGGAGATGCTGCGGCAGATTCGGCACATTCTGGGTGGGGAGCGCGTGGAGTTCAGCGTGATGAGCCAGAACTTCGACTTCTCGCGCGGCTATTTCGAAGGCACGAGGCAGGTGCATCTGCCGGACATTTTCCCGCCATTTCTGGCTGATGAAGTTCCACAGCACGATGGAGTGGTGGCGTGTGAAGGATCGATGTTCAAGAGCAAATTCGCGAACGCGCTGACCACGATGATGATCGGGTCGCTGGGCATTGCGGCGGCGCAGAACAAGCTCTCGGTGGGGTATGGCGCGGAAGCGGGGCACATGGATCCTCTGGTGGCGAAGATGTGCGGGCGATATTGCCGCAATTCGTTCGTGATTACGCGAAATGAAGAGTCGCGCACTGTGCTGCGCCAGTTGGGCGTCCCAACCGAGTTGGGAACCGATACGGCGTGGACCTTTGAGCCGCGCCCGCCAGAGTATGGGCAGAGCGTGCTGCGAAAAGTGGGATGGGATGGGCGGACGCCGGTGCTGGTGGTGTGTCCCATCAATCCGTTTGAGTGGCCGGTGAAGGCTTCCGTGGCGAAGTATGCGGTGCGCAGCTTGACGGGCGCCTACAAAGATAGCCACTACCGCACGGTTTATTTTCACAATTCCGGGAAGGCGGCGGATGAGGCGTACCGGAAATACTGGACGGCCATAGCCAAAGCGGTGGATGCATTCCGCAAAAAGAAAAACGTTTTCGTGATTCTGGCGGCGACCGAGCGTTTGGATGCGCGTCCCGCGAATCGGATTGCAGAAAAGCTGGGCGGCGTGCCGGTGCTTACCTCGGATGAGTACAACATGTACGAACTGGTGAGCGTGCTGCGGGCATGTCATATGATGGCATCGTCGCGGTATCACGGAATCGTGACCTCGATGCCGGGGCTGGTTCCGTCGGTGGGAATCACCATGGATGAGCGCATCCGAAATTTGATGCGGGAGCGGGGCCACCAGGATTTGCTGATGACGGTGGACGATCCGGATCTTGAGGAGAAGCTGCTGGCGGCGCTGGAAAAGCTGAGCCGCGAAGGTGAGTCGATTGCGGATGGCATTGCTCGAACCGTGATTCGGAATTTGAAAGTGATGGCGCGCATGGGCGTGTATTTTGAAGAAGAAGTACGGAGAAGATATCCAGAGTTCGAGACCCGGCGCGGAGAGTGGAGCTGGGAAGATTACTTGCCGCCGATGAACAAGGGGTTGCGAGAGTTGGCGGCGGCTTACAGTTAGTGGTTCGGGTTCTCGTCAATCCATATCTTGAATACCGTCGATTCATTTATCGGAGAGATTTTCTCGCAACTGCGTGCGGCTGCGGAGGTTCGCGTGCTTGCCGAAATTCGCGAAGGGCAAGTCAGCGGCGTGACCGGCAACGAATTACTGGAAATGGTGGGGAAGGCGCGAACTTTTATTGCTTCGAAGGAGCTGAAGAAGGGTGACCGGTGCGGGTTGTTGGCGGCCAACAGTATCCGTTGGGTAGCGATGGATTTGGCCCTGATGGCGGAGGGCCTCATCGTGGTTCCACTTTATTCACGGCAGGCGCCGGCGGAGCTGATCGCGATGATGAAGGACTGCACGCCGTCGGTTGTTTGCTGTGGAGATGCGGTGTTGCGCCATGGAATTGTGCAGAACTGGGCGGACGTGCCGCCACAGTTTTTGTTTGAAGATATTTTTGCGGGAGTAGACGGGGTTCAGTTGGAGCGTCCGCAGGTGAGAAAAGATGATCCCGTGACCATTATCTATACATCCGGCACGTCAGGCGAAGCGAAGGGCGTGGTGCTGACGGCCGCGAACGTCGGGTTCATGCTGGATCGCACGGCGGAGAGTCTTGGCGAGCTGATGTCGAATTCCAGCGGGCAGGATCGCATCTTCCACTATTTACCGTTTACGTTTGCGGCCTCGTGGATCGCGTTGCTGACATTTTTAAAACGGCGGAGCCTGGTGACAATCAACATGGATCTCGGAACAATTGCGGGTGACATGCGGACTGTGGCTCCGGATTATTTTTTGAACGTGCCGCAGTTGCTGGAGCGCATGCGGCGGGCGGTGGATGAACAACTGTGGCAGACCGGCGGAATTGCGCTGGCGATTTATTCGCGGGCGAAAGGCGCGTGGGCGCGCCGCCAGAATGGGGAGGCGAAATCCGGCGACACAATATGGCTGGGTCTGGCCAATCGGCTGGTGTTTCCCGCGATTCGGAAGAAGATGATTGGCAGAAATCTGAAGGCCCTGATTTGCGGCTCTGCGCCGCTGAGCGCCGAGACGCAGCTTTATTTCATGATGCTGGGGATTCGCGTGCTGCAAGTCTACGGGCTCACGGAAACGACTGCGATTTGCACCATGGATGATCCGAATCGGGTGGAGGTAGGACGCGTGGGGCCCGCGATTTCAGGGATGGAAATGAAGCTGGGAGACAACGATGAAATCCTGGTGCGCGGGCCCAATGTGTTTCGCGAGTACTGGAAGCGGCCGGAGCAGACGGCCGTGGCGCTCGATGGTGGATGGTTTCACACTGGCGATCAGGGGGAAGTAAACGCCGCGGGAAATTGGCGGATTGCAGGGCGGATCAAGAATCTGATTGTGCTGGGATCCGGACATAAAATTTCGCCGGAACCGATCGAGATTGCGATTGCGAAGAATTTGCCGGAGGCGCAGCAGATTGTTGTGGTCGGAAACGGGCGTGGATACTTGACCGCGATCGTGACCGGGAAGGTAACGCAGGAGAAGGTGCAGGCCGCGCTGGATGCGGTCAACCCTGAATTGCCGCATTACAAGCAGGTCCGGGCTTTTGTGGTGCGCGAGGAAGCATTTTCAATCGAGAACGGAATGTTGACGGTTAACGGTAAGTTGAAACGCGATGTGATCGCGGCCTGCATGAAGAATGAGATCGAGGAGATGTACGGAGTGAGGCAGGCAGTGTAATCGGGTCCTCATGAGTGTTGAAGCCGATGGTGAGAACAACTACAACTAATCACGCGAAGGAGCACGAAGAAACGTCAGGGGCAAAACTTGCGGGTGAGAGCGATGGGCGAGCTTTATCCTGGATTGTTCGGGACGGCGTTATTGAGTTGGCGCTGCATCGTACGCCTTGCAACGAGTTGGGCTCGGCTTCGCTCGAGGAGTTGGAGACATTTGCCACCGCCTTGCAGAAAATGCAGGCTGAGGCTCATGCGCTCATCATTTACAGCGCGGTGAAAGCGGGATTTTGTGCGGGCGCGGATTTGCGCGAGCTCTATCAGCGGTCGCGCACCGTGGAGAGGGCCGAGGCGGCGAGGGGAGTGCGGGATTTTCTGGAGCGCATTCATCGAGTGTTGAATTTGATCGATGCGGTGCCTCTGACCACGATTGCGGCCGTGCACGGCGTGACTTTTGGTGGAGGGTTTGAGCTGGCGCTGACTTGCGATTTGATTATCGCTGACAAGATGGCGCGCTTCTGTTTTCCGGAGCTAAGGTTAGGATTAATTCCGGGATTCGGTGGGATTCCGCGTCTGAAACGGGATTTAGGCAATGCCGTCGTACGTGATCTTCTGCTGACGGGGCGCAGTATTAATGCGAGCAAGGCGCAGCAGATTGGGCTGGTGAGCCAGGTGGTCGGCGAGAGTGAGGCATTGCGGGCAGCGCGGTCGACCGCGGCGCAACTGGCGAAGTTTGATCGAGCGACAGCTGTGGCGGCGAAAAGATTTATCAAACCGATTCCACAGGAAGAGTTGCGGCAGGAGATCGATGTGTTTTGTGAATTGTTCGCGAGTCCGGCGGTAGAGGAGGGGTTGCGAAGGTTTGTGGAGAGTACTGACGCGCAGCCCTATTTGCCGTAGATTCGTAGCCGGTGACAGGTAGCGAAAGCGCAGGTTTGTCACCGGACTTCGCACCCGGTACGGAACGCCATCACCGTTCGGTTGAGGAAATATGCAGACTGCTGAGCAAACGTTGGATGAAATATTGGGCCTGGCGGCGGCGCATTTTAAGGTGCCGCGGGAGAAGCTCAAGCCGGATGAGGACTTTTTTAAGACGCTGGGGATTGATAGTCTGCAGACTCTCGATCTGCTGACCAAGCTGGAAAATCATTTTCATGTCGAATTGCCAGATTACGAGTTGCAGGGAGTTTCCGACTTTCGGACGCTGGCGGGAAAGATTCAGGCGAGACTGTAAGTCTGTGCCGGAAACTGATTCCTTAACGCGTTTATCTCTTTGTCGCCGTGCCGCTGTGGTGAAATAGCTCCTGAATGCTTGATCTCCAAAAATATAGCTGTCTCGGAGCCGCGTTGCGCGATGCGCTGGAACGGTTCGCAGGGGAGACTTGTCTGATAGAGGCCGACCGCGACCGGGAAAAAACCCGCCTCACGTATTCCGACTTCAAGGAAATCAGCATGCCACTGGCGCGAGCGCTGGAGGATGCCGAATTCGATGCGGGAGATCGCGCTGCGATTTTAATGACGAATCAGTCGAAATGGCTGATTTCGGCCTATGCGATTTTCTACGGCGGCGGTGTGCTGGTGCCGCTGGATTACAAACTTACCGCAGCGGAGCAGTTGCAATTACTGGAGCACGCGAAGGCCAAGGTGCTGGTGGTGGAGTATTACCTGTGGCGGGCGATTATGCAATCGCCTGAATTTCATAACATCAAGACAAAACTTGTTCTGGTGACCGAAGCGCCCTTGGGAGCGGAACTGGCAGGCGGATTTCGCTGGGAGGATTTCAAGCGCAAAGGCGTTCCGGATTTTGTAATGCGGCAGCGCGAAGATGTGGCATGCATTGTGTATTCATCGGGCACGGGCGGCCGGCCGAAGGGATGCGTGCTGACGCATGAGAATTATCTGGAGCAGTGCAAGGCGTTGACCGCGTGGTATCCATTCTGGCCAGGAGTGCGGTACTTGAGCATTCTGCCCACCAACCATGCCATCGATTTCATGGTGGGATTTATCGGTCCGTTTGTGTGCGGGGCGTGCGTGGTGCATCTGCGAACGCTGCGTCCGGAATTTGTGCGCGACGCCTTTGTGCGCTACCGGATCACGTACGTGGCGCTGGTGCCGATGATCGTAAAAAATCTGGAGCGTGGACTGCGGGCGAAGATCGATGAGCTGCCGGGTTGGAAGCTCGCGGTTCTGAAGCGCTTGATTGCGATTAACAAGGCGATGACGCGGCGCAAGCCGCGGCCGAAACTGAGCCGCGCGTTGCTTCCGGGAGTGCATCGCGCATTTGGCGGACAATTGCTGGCCCTGATTACGGGAGGCGCGTTCATGGAACCTTCGACGATGCAATTCTTTTACGATCTTGGAATTCCGGTGGTGAACGGGTATGGATTGACGGAGGCAGGAACCGCCCTGACATTGAACGATCTGAAGCCGTTTCGCGCGAACACGGTGGGCAAGCCTTTGCCCGGCGTTGAACTGCGCGTGCTCAGCCCGAACGAGGAGGGAATTGGGGAAATTGCGGCGCGAAGCAAGACAGTGATGTCGCAATATCTGGACGATCCGGAGTTGACGCTGGAGACGATTGTCGAGGGATGGCTGCTGACGGGGGATTTGGGACGTTTCGACAAAAGCGGGCATCTCCAACTGTTCGGGCGCAAGAAGAACATGATCGTTACCGAGGGTGGAAAAAATATTTATCCCGAAGATATCGAGACCGTGTTTGAGGGGCTGCCGGTGAAAGAATATTGCGTGTTTGCGGCAAACTACATCTGGCCGCAGAAAGAACACGGCCGGGAGATGCTGGTGATGGTCCTGCGGTTGGAGCAGAACCAGGTTTTCGACAGCAAGCTGGTGGAAGAGCTTGTGAGCCGCAACCGCCGACTGCCTGATTTCAAGCGGGTCGGCGGATATGTGATCTGCAAGAAAGATTTTCCGCGCACAGCATCGATGAAGATTAAACGGCAAGCCCTCGCGGAAGAGATCGGAAAAACCATGGAGCGGGGAGCGGTGGTGGGGCTGTGAACCAGGGGCAGCCGTACCTTGCCATCGTGAATCCCGCGGCGGGCGGCGGGCGGCGGCGGAAAATGTTGGGGCCGGCGCTGAAGCGGCTGCGGGCGGCTGGAATTGCAGTAGATGTGGCGGAGACGCAGTGTGCAGGCGACGCCACGCGGATTGCGCGGGAAGCTTACGGGCGCGGGCGACGCCATTTTATTGCCGTCGGCGGCGACGGGACATCGTACGAAGTTGTGAACGGGCTTTTCCCGGAGGCGAACACGGGCGAACCGGCAAGGCTGGGATTTTTGCCGCTGGGAACGGGCAATTCTTTTCTGCGTGACTTCAGCAACCGGGGGGCGGAACACGCGATCGAGGCGTTGATTACAGGACCCACGCAGTCCTGCGACGTGTTGCGGTTGCGGCATCGGGAAGGAGTGCTTCACTACATCAATCTGTTGAGCGTGGGATTTCCCGCTGACGTGGCTACGCTGCGGGCGCGGCGTTTCAGCGGGCACGGCGAAGTCGGCTATATCGTCTCAATTTTTCTAGGGCTGGCAAAGTTGCAGAGAAGGCCTTTTCCGGTGCGGATAGACGGCGAAACGGAATTCGACCGTAGACGTTGCCTATTTCTCACCTTCAACAACAGCAAATTTACCGGGGGGACGATGATGATCGCACCCAAAGCTGAAGTGAATAGTGGAACGATTGAATATGTTCGCTGGGGTGCGATCGGACGGTTGGGGCTGATCCGGAACCTCCCGAACTTGTATGACGGAACCCACATTGAGCATCCGCTGGCGGAGCGAGCCGCAGTGAAGCATGTGGAATTCGATTTGGAGGGTCCGGTGGATGTGATGGTGGATGGAGAGGTGCTGACGCTGCACTGCGAAGAGTTGGATGTGCTGCCCGGAGCGTTGGCTGTGGTGGCATGAGGCGGTGATATAAGGAGTGAAGGATGACGGAAGGGAATCATGTCTGAAGAGCGACGAAAGCGGCAGCTGGAACGGGTGGGCTCGGCCGGCGCGAATCCCATCTCGCGCGAAGCCAGGATTTGGATTGTAATCGCGGTGGTGCTTGCTCTTTCCTATGGAGCTTTCTGGTATCACAATAATCACCGCTACGACGAATTTGCGAAGTGCCTGGCATCCAGGCAGACGAAGATGTACGGCCTCTATTGGTGCCCGCATTGCGCTGAGCAAAAGGCGATGTTCGGCAGGGCGTTCCACTATGTTCCCTACGTGGAGTGCGCCATCAAAGGTTCGCACGAACTGGCTCCGGCCTGCACTGCGGCTGGAGTGAAATTGTTTCCGAGTTGGCAGTTCGGAGCGAATCCTCCAATTGAGGGCGTTTTCCCCATGCAGGAACTGAGCGATAAGACCGGGTGTAGTTTACCGTGACGACAGCTGAAGGTCGTTCGCCTGCATCCGAGTCAACTTCCGCGCGGGACAATCGATTCTTCTTTGTGGCCATTGCAGTGTTGGCTCTGGTGGGAATGACGGTCTCGACCGTGGCGCTGGAGCGGCATTATGCGAAATCGGCGTCGACGTTTTGCGAGTTCGCAGAGAAGTTCAATTGCGACATTGTGAACCGGAGTGAATACTCTAGCGTGATGGGCATCCCGGTGGCTGGAATTGGAATTTTCGGATACGGGCTGCTCTTGTTCCTGGCTACAGTTTATCGGTCGCGTCCCGAGACGCGTACGCGGCTGCTGGCGGCGGCGCTTGCGGGATTGGGGTTTGCGCTGTATCTGACGTATATCGAGGGCTACGTGCTTGAGGCGTGGTGCATCTTGTGTTTGAGTTCACTGGGAGCGATTGCCGGCATCACAGCATTGGCGGCAGCGGTGAATCTGAGGGCGCAACTCTGATTATTCTGCTGATTGAACCTCAGCTTGACACCTCCAACTTGAGAACGTTCAGATTCGGATGAGCCGCCTTAAGCCAGCGAAATATTCTGATGGGAAAAGTCCAGACAATCAAAGATGGCGCTTCGCCTTCGATCCGCGCCAGCACTGCCACGGGCGATTTGCGGTTGCACAAATTTCGCAGCCGAATCTTCCGAAACACTCGTTTTCTGCGAGTCTGGCTTCCGCCGGGCTATGACGATCCGGAGAAGACGGGCAAGCGTTATCCGGTGTTGTACCTGAATGACGGACAGAATTTGTTTGAAACGGTTTCGGCCTTCGCCGGAGTCGAGTGGCAGGCGGACGAGGCGGCAGATCGGTTAATCCGCGAGGGCACGGTCCCGCCCATGGTTATCGTTGGAATGGATAACGCGGGCAAGGATCGGCTGCGTGAATATATGCCGCACCGGTCGATGCATCCGATGATGCTGCGCGTACAGGGACGGCATTATCCGGATTTTCTGATCAAAGAAGTGATGCCGTTTGTCGAGCGCAACTACCGCGTTGCGACCGGGCCGGAAAACACAGGTCTCGGGGGATCGTCGCTGGGTGGGCTGATTGCTCTGTACACGGCGATGGTGCGGCCCGAAGTGATTGGCCGGTTGCTGATCGAAAGTCCATCCCTGTGGGTTTCGAACCGACAAGCGATTAAGGACAGCCGCAAGGTGAGGATTTGGCCGGAGCGAATATTTCTGGGGGTCGGAACTGCCGAGGCGGGAAGCCCGGAGCGCAGCCGGACCGTGGTGGACGATGTGCGAGAGTTGGCAGCGATCGTGCGGCGCGCGGTTTTAAGCGAAAAGCGGCTGCGGTTGGTCATAAGAGAAGGAGCGGGACACACGGAAGCGGCATGGGCGGAGCGCTTCCCGGAGGCATTGCGGTTCTTGTTCGGAGCATAGACGCATCAAAGAGAAGTTCGAAGCGAAACTGATTTCCTGCCTGAGTTCCATATCTCAAACAAAATAGCGGCCATCACCACAACCGAAAGCTGGAGGTGCGTCCAGCGCGCCAGTGGTCCGACGAGCGGAAGCACAAAGGCGAGGTAGAGCAGGACTTTGAAATTCGCCGCCGCAGTGGAATCGGGTTGAGCGACGATCCAGTCGGAGAGCAGCAGGAAAGCGGGCGCGAGAATGACGAGGTCGTAAACCGTGAGATGCGGAGCCAGCAGAACGGTGGCGAACAGCAACGCCGAATAGCGCAAGGATAAAGAAAGACGGCTTCTCCAAACGGCAATGGCCAATACCGAGACGATGACTCCACTGACGACGTAGAGTAAGAGGGAGGCCGAGGGCCACGGGACAAGCATGATCCAGAAGGTACGCAGGGAGTGAGTCTGGTAAAGTCGCGGCTCGAGCAGTGGCAGCTGCTTCGGTAGTTTGAGCAGCATGGGGAGCCAATCGCGAAGCGGTTCGCGGCCATAATAGAGCCAGGCTGCGACTAGTTGTGCTGCTGATGAGAAAAGCGCACCAGCGATGAATCTCCAATGAAGCGTGAGCAGAAAAATAATCGCTGCAGCCAGGGCCAGTTGCGGTTTAAATATAAGAAGTCCCACAGCCAGTCCGGCTAAGAATTCGCGCTTGGCGCGGAATGCAAAGAAGGCGAGGGTGAAACAGCCGAGAGCGAGCGCGGAAGTTTGTCCCCAGGCGATGAGATGCCAGAATGCAGGATAGGAAAGAGCGAGAATAAACACTGCAAATTGTTGATGGCGCAAATTGGGGCAGGCGCACCAAAGAGCGTAACAACACAACCCATAAGTGAGAGAAGTGAAAACCAGCCAGAGGATCAGAGCCCTCTCGTAGGGCAATTTGGCAAAGGGTGCGAAGAAAAGTGAAACCTGCGGCGGGTAGAGCGGCAAATAAACCATGCCGGCAGCAGCTGGAACACGTTGCGCCGCGAGGAAAGACTGGGCTCGCAGGTTATAGAGATCAGCGCCGCGATGCGCGAGGGCAAGCGAACCGAGTGTGTAGAAATGAAGAAAGTCCGTGCCTTTGAGATTGCCGGCACGATCGACGAGACCCGGCGTCGCGATGTTCCACAGATAAACCGACCACAAGCATAAGGCGAGGATTAGGCCGTGGGCACGCAGGCGCTTGGCGGTGAGCCAGGATTTTGTTTTTCCTGATGGCATCGTCGGCCCATGATACAGACTTCACGCCGAAACGGTGGGCGAGTCTGCGGGGGGCAGATGCAGTTTCTTGTTCCGGCTCAGCCCGGTCACGAAAAGTAAGAATACGATGAAGGGCGCAAACAGAACCATTGCTGACGGCAACAGAGGAATTCGACTCGGTGAATCCAAGCGAGGGGAATGTAGCAACAAAAACACCTCGCAGATCCAGGGCCAAGCCGTGATGAGAACATAAATGCTTCGTCCTATTTGCGAGAGGAACGCCCAGTCACGGATGACCATTAAGGTGGGCAGGAGCAAGAGCACTTGATTGAAGGGCGCCGACAGGGGCAGGAAAAGAGTCACGCCGATGAAGCACGCCGCCAGACCCCAGGGAAACTCCGGCGAACGCGCATCGGCCCGCCGATTACGCCAAGCAAGTGCAAGAATACTAACAATTGCAACTGCCGACACCGCTCCGCCGACGAGGTTGCCAAGGGCAAGGCATAAGAGCGACGTAGTGGGAAAATATTTTCGATAGGCTACGAGTCCCTGGACGAAATAGCGAAGCCATCCCGGCAGAATAACATTGCCAAATCCAATCAAAGTGCCGAGGGTTGCTCCAAAACCGGCGAGCAGCGGCCATCGGCGGGGCCAGTGGCTCAGCCCCCAAAACAGAAACCACGCCAGTGGGAGGATAACCATTTGCGGCTTGATCGTCGAAACGGCAAGAACGACGCCGGCGATTGCCAGGTGATTTCGAGCGATGCACCATGCGCTCAGCGCGAGTAGAAAGGCGACGATCACTCCCAGTTGGCGGAGGCGCAATCCCTGAACGATCTGCGGACTGCTTAGCGCAAACAGTACGATTGAGGCTGTCAAAACTTTCGGCGGCCGCCATCGCATGACATCCAACCATAGGACGACACTTAGCGCCGTTAGCGCGATGTAAAGCCCGAGTGCCTGCTCCTGCAGCGTCGAAAAACTCTCGTGGATCGTAGGAGCCAGGAAAAACACAATGTACACCGGGTATACGAACCGCTGTTCGTCAACGACGTTCGTTCCCGGCGCGTCGTATTTCTGTTCGATAACATGCCCGTAGAAAGCCATCTGAATTTCATGGCTTACCTCCGGCCCGTAAGGGTTGCGCCCGTTCAACAAGAGTTCGCGGGTCCCTAGCCAGCGAGGATAAAGATCGCCCATCTGGGCCTTGAGCTTCCCGCTCTCAACATCGACATGATGCTCCCATGGTCCGAGAATTTTGAACATGTAAAGACACGCAACCGCGCTCGCCAGCACGCCCAAAAGAAGCCAGACTCGTGGCTTCATTGACCCGCCGCCCTATAGAATTCCAGTTCCGCCGGAGAAGCATCTCCGTTTACCCGCCAGACCGTGCGATCCCGGAAATAACGGAGCAGTTCCAGATTTTTATCGTCGCCCATGTCCCTGGCCCACACTACCTTGGAATGGTCGATATCGGCGTCGTTCGCGACCCACTCTTTATCGAACCTGTGATTCGGGCCGTAGCGTACGAGCACGAGTTGCTTTCCCGGCATTTGTGAGAGTTCGCCCTTAGCCTCGGCGCGCGCGAGGTTCCCGCGTGGCCATTTGGATTCGATCGGAACGTTGAGTGCAGCCGTGCTTACTCGCAAAAGGATCATAGCGCAAGCTAAGGCGGGAATTGAGCGCACCAATGCCGGTCCAATGCGCGGGTTGATTACGCGCGAGTACCAAAGTTCGCGCATACATTGAACCAGAATGATATAGAGCGCCCCCACGGCCGGAGAAAAATAATGAGGCAGAGTCCAGGTTTCCACTGCGAACCCAACGAACATGACGCCCACGATGGCCAGAGGTAAACGCATTTTTGTCTGGCGCAGGATCCAGGGAAACGCCAGGAAAGGCAGAGTCAGCAGCGGTCCCAGAAAAAACAACCACAATAGGTAAGCTTTCTGAGCGGCGATCCACAGATAACCGCGCAGCGTGAAATTCTTGTCAAACTCGGTTCGTATCGAGCGATAAAAGTCGCGCATTACAGCGTGGTGATAAACAGGCTCGGGCGGCGCCGTTTGCCATAGAAAATAAGGCACCGTGGAATAGGTGTCACGGTTGACCTGGTAGCTCATGCGAAACGGATTGCCGGTGACGCGATAATAGTAGTAGCCCGTGGCCAAAGCACCGCAGACAAGAACGACAAAGACGGGTAAGACGATGCGAGAAAGCGACGCACCAAGAGAGCGCCGGCGACTACCGGCGATCGACCACAACATCGCTGCAGCTACGGGAACGCTGAAGAGTAAGCCCTCGAAGGGACGGCTATTGGCTAAGATCACAAGTCCTATCCCCATCAGTAAAGAATCGCGAACTCGATACCGAGTGCGCATCCGTGGGCAAGCCCCCAGCACCAGTGCCCCGGCAAAAGCGACGATCGAAGCCGACCAGTAGCCGTTGATCCAATAGCAGAGAACGCCTAGGCGGAGCACTGCCAGCGCCGCTCCCAGCAATGCCCACGTAAGAGGTACCCATGCCTGCAACATCCAGCACAAAGCGGAGCACATGAAAGCAGTCGCCAGAAGCTGACCAATCCACGGATTTCCCAGCAGTTGGCCGAGTGCCAGCACAAGACCTTGCGCCGGTGGATACATCGACATGTACGTGGGCCGCTGGTTGATGTGGAAGCTTTCAAAATGAATCCACATCGGGTGCGTGGGGTTGGTCATTCTTCCGTGAGCGAAAGTATCGGCTGCCAGTAGATAGCTGAACTCGTCATGAGAAGCAGGCTGGGGAATGCCGAGAACCGGGATCAGGGCAACGCGAATCACAATCACGCTCGCTCCCACCACAACTACAGACAGGTTTTTGTGTCTCGCCAGACGCGCCGCGGCTCCCTCGATCCGGCGAAAAGCGTTGGGTGTATGGCGTCCCGAGGAAGTTCGCGAAGACCGGTAAATTAATCCCAACGCCGCCGCCAGCAGGATAAATTCGATCAGAGTCAACAGATGCGGGGCCAGTTTCGCGAAAAGGATCGACATTTGAGAGCGAGCGTAATCTTCCAGGTACTCGGTAGTTTATGTTAAATCGGTGCATGGTGTTGCTGCGGTCAGCGAGTTAAATGAAACAAAGCGCAAAACCATATTTGGGGTGGCTGTGAGAAGGTTACAACCTGTCCGCAACACGGGCACGATATAGTTGATTTCCAAACGCCTATATCCGAGAACACATTGACGATTGGCAGATCCGGCGCCGGCCGGGTTCACCGGTATCCCGCGAAGATTGCATTATCGATCCTCCTGTTATTGGTGGTCGCCTATACGGCGAGCGTTCCAAATTTCGACGATCCCTTCATCAGATATGCATTCTCGGACGCGATCATATTTTTATGGGTTGCAGGTCCGGGAACCCGGGATTGGATTGCCACGGCGGTCGTGGCACTCGTCTTCAGTCTCTGCCATGCTCTGATTCCACCATCCAAAAATGTGGCGGCCGCGTCCATAAGCCTCTATGTCGGCATGCTGGGGCGCGGGGCGTTGGTGGTTTTGGGATTGAAGACGATTTGGGCGAGTGCGGAAGATAGCCGCCAGTGGTTGCGCCTTTGGTTATTGCCGGTTGGAATTATCTCGTTTGCTCTC
The DNA here is from genome assembly GCA_963756015.1 of uncultured Acidobacteriota bacterium. GTDB lineage: Bacteria > Acidobacteriota > Terriglobia > Terriglobales > Acidobacteriaceae > Sulfotelmatobacter. Next base: position 910,453 of record CAVWMB010000006.1, on the reverse strand, counting down.
GCATCACTGATTGCACTGAATTTGAATGTACGGATTCACTTGCGATCCCTTGATTTTTATCTATACATGTTCGATGGCAGCCTGGGTTTTCAACCTAGTTTTCGGTTGGGACAGATTTGTTTTCGCTACCACGCCGTCGCCGATCTGGCGCGATTTATTTATTGCGCTCTTCCGGTTGTGATTGCGATGGTCTGCGCCGGCTATCTGAAACTGGAATCTGCCTGGCGCCCGCTTGAAATCCTGGCTTCCGCGGCCGTGCTCGGCTACCTGTTGTATTTTGTATTCCCTGCGTCCGGACCGCTGTATGCCGCTGGATCAAGCTTTCCCGGTTCTCCTCACCCCTTCGCGACGCTTTCTCAAATGCATCCGCATGCCATCGCTCTGCCGGGCCCAGCCCCTCGCAACGCTATACCTTCTCTGCATGTGACTTGGGCTCTGCTGTTGTGGTTCAACTGCCGGCCATTCTCGAGCACTTCACGTAAATTGGTCCTGATGTTTGTGATCCTGACCGCATTGGCCACTCTGGGAATTGGCGAGCATTATCTGGCTGATTTGGCAGTCGCGTTGCCATTCGCGGTCGCGGTGCAGGCGCTGTGGTCGCCCGTGCCGGCGGCTACGCGCTACACGGTGCTAGGGACAGCATCCGGATTGACCGTAATGTGGCTGCTGGCGCTTCGATATGGCACGCATTTGTTTCTGCTATCGCCGGCTTTGCCGTGGGGATGCGTCGTCGCGTCGACAATTCTTTCCCTGTACATGGAGCGGCATCTCTGTCCTTATCGAGATGGAAAGTGACTCCAGAGGCGGCGCCCGCGCGTGAGCAGTTTATTTTCCGGCAGCGTCGCGCTCGTCGGCCTTCTGAAACAATCCATCGACAATCTGGATCATTTCGTCATCCACCACGCGGTTGCGGGAAATAGCTTCGGCAAGACGAATGGAGACAATTTTGTTCGCGCGCAGAGCGGCCATGCAGCCGAATTCACCGCGGTGAACCATGTCGATGGCACCCAGACCGTAGCGAGTGGCCAGAACACGATCAAAGGCGCTCGGAGAACCTCCGCGCTGAATGTGTCCAAGCACCACCGCGCGAGTTTCGTAGCCCGTACGCTTTTCGATCTCGCGCGCGAGTATGTTGGCGATGCCGCCCAGTTTGACGTGGCCAAATTCGTCCTTGCCCATGTCTTGCAGAACGGGCGATCCCTGGCCGGGTTCGGAGGAAAACTTCGCGCCCTCTGCGACCACCACAATGGAAAAATAGCGGCCGCGCTCGTGCCGCTGGCGAATGGACTCGGCAACTTTATCGACATCGAAAGGCCGCTCAGGAATAAGAATGACATCGGCGCCACCGGCAATGCCGCTGTACAGGGCGATCCAGCCGGCATCTCGGCCCATTACTTCCACAACCATGACGCGATTATGAGCTTCGGCAGTCGTGTGAACCCGGTCCAGCGCCTCGCAGACTATGTTGCAGGCAGTATCAAATCCGAAAGTGTAGTCGGTGCCTCCGAGATCGTTGTCGATGGTTTTTGGAACGCCCACGACTTTGATGCCTCGTTCGTGAAGCTTCTGGGCGACGGAAAGTGTGTCATCGCCACCGATGGCGATAAGGGCTTCAATTTTGTTTTTCTCGAGTGAGGCCACGCAACGGTCGATGCCATCGGGGCGCTTCGAGGGATTAGTGCGTGAGGTGCGAAGAATAGTGCCGCCCCGGGGAAGAATGCCCCCGACGGCATCAAGATTAAGAGGTATGCTCTTGTCTTCGACCAGGCCACGCCAGCCCTCCATAAAGCCCACGAATTCGTCTTGATAAGTGAAAATGCCCTTGCGCACAACCGCGCGAATGACGGCGTTCAGGCCAGGACAATCGCCACCGCCAGTCAGCATGCCAATCTTCATTCTGGGCTCCCTTATTAAGTTCTTACGTAATTTATGGGATGAACCCCGGGCCGGCCTTGGTGGCAGCCTGAAGCGAGAGGTTCAGCTATCGCTGGGAAAAATAAGACTATCACTAAGCGCGCCGATTTTCTTAAGAAGTTGCGCGGATCAGGAGCGGCGAATCGTTTCAGATAAGGCCGCGGCGGATGTTCAACAGAAAGTTCTCGGCATCGGTACGTGCCTTCTCCATGAACCGTGGATTATTGGAGTGTTCGATTTCAATCTCGTGAAGCACCAGGTCGACAGCAACTTTGGGCTTGTATCCATGCTTTATGAGTTCCCGCGCACGCTGCGAGAAGGCGCTGTCAACCTGCTGCTTTGCAACCTGATTGGCTTCGGAAGAGTTGTCCTCGCACCTGTGCTCGCGAAATTTCAGGGCGGCCAGGCGATCGTAAGCGCTCATAGCCTCGGTTTCGCTAAGCAACGTTGGTACGGGGAATTTCCATTGGCAATTCGAGCAGGCCCAGCCGTTCGCATCGCCTTCGACCCAAACCAATGATCGCTCCATAGCCGCAAACCCCAAGAGCATTACCGAAATAAAACGCCATGATATAGCACAATTGTCGAGGGGACTATTGCAAGGTTTGACACGATGCGTGGAGAAAGATAAACCGAGCTGGACGTTTTATCGCGGGATCTTCCTCAGGCCTCAAAAGCGACTGCGGAGCTACCCAGCCGGTCGTGGAGCTGCTTCTGCCCGCGCAGGGCGGCTTGCGGGTTGTCACTTCCCTGAACCTGAATCGCTCAACGTCGAAAGGCTGAATCGCCCAGCCGCGAGGCGTATTTCACATCTGTTGGTGAGGTTCTCACCGAAACCACATGAATCTGATTACCAGCAAAATCGATATAGCACTTGACCGTAACCAAACTCCCTTCATGCCCTTTCAAGGCTTCGGCGTTGCTGACGGCCCATTCTGAATCGAGGTCGGTGAACAAGCTGCGTCCATCGCTGCTGACTTTGCCCGAAACGGTGAGCGATTTGGCTGCGGGGGGCCGGTCAACGGAAGGGATTTGCTTCGCGATTTGTGGTGAGTTTTGGGAGAAACCTACTCCGCAGGCGAGCAATAAAAACAGCAATAAAAACAATGACCCGGCGAATCGAGGTTCTCTCATTATGTTCCTCCTCTGGCTCACGGAACAGACACGCTGCACTTGCCTGGAGTCATCTTTACGGATTCTTTATGCGGGCGCAAATTCAAACTTTTTATGGGAGCAATTCACACTACGCATAGCTGCGCCAGTTAGTTCGCGCCTTCCTTCGTGGAGTTGCGGCGGCGCGGACAACACCAGTATCCGCACCGGGTTCGTCATGAGACGCTTGTTTTGGGATCATGCATGCTAAGGTGCGTTAGCTTAAGACTGTTAATGAAGACAGCACGAGTTCTATGATCCGTGACCGTTCCGCGATAAACTGCACTCACATGCGAGTTCTGGGCATTGACTGTGGCGGGGAGTACACCGGGTACGGCGTGGTGGAGATGAGTTGCGGCGGGCAGTTGATCTGCCTGAGTTCCGGAGCCATCAAGCTTTCTCCGCGAGAGCCGCTGGCCCGGAGGCTGTCGCGCATCTATGAAGGATTGGGGATCGTAATCGAACAGCATCATCCCGATGAGGTGGCGATTGAAGGAATTTTTTATGCGTTGAATGTGAAGTCGGCTTTGAAGCTTGGGCAGGTGCGGGGCGTGGCCATGCTGGCGGCAGCAACCGCCGGCCTTGAGGTCGCGGAGTATTCGCCGCTGACTATCAAGGCGTCGGTGGTGGGTTATGGGCGGGCGGAGAAGCAGCAGGTGCAGCACATGGTCACGCATCTGCTCAGCCTGGTAGAACCTCCCGAGCCGATGGATGCGTCGGATGCGCTGGCAGTCGCGATTTGCCATCTACATACGGCCGGCACGCTGGAGCGGCAGAGGGCTGTGGCGCGGTGATGATTCGAGCTTTCGCAAACAGAATATTTTTCCGGCCCGCTGGACGCTGGACAATGCTGGGAGCGGCGGTGGTGGCCCTATTCGGATTCCCACCGTGCATGATCTCTCAACAGGATGCCAGCAGCCCACGCTTAATCGCGACGGTCACCTTTACGATAGATTTTCCTCAGTCCGATCCAGCGCATTACTCCATCGCGGTCGACGCCAGTGGACACGCCCACTATGAGTGTACCGGCAGAGTGGTACAGGATTCCGAAGTGCAAACCTACCGCTCGGAGTTCGAAGTGGCGGCGGCGAGTCGGGAAAAAATCTTTGCCTGGACGAAGCAGGCCCAATACTTCGCGGGGAAAATCGATTCGGGCAACCGCAAGCTGGCGTTCACCGGGACCAAGATCCTGACTTATCGCGATGGCGAGCGCAACAACACGGAACAGTATGACTATTCCAATCTGGCGCCCGTCCGGCAATTGACCACGCTTTTCCAAACCATGGCGGCCACGCAGGAGTATGGACACCGGCTGGCTTACTACCATCGCTATCAGAAATTGGCGCTGGATGAGGAACTGAAGCACATGGAAGTTCAGGCCAAGAACAACGAACTGAGCGACCTGGAGGGCGTGGCACCGGTGCTGCAGGAAATTCTCGAGGACACCTCGGTGATGAATGTAGTGCGGGCGCGGGCACAGGAGTTGCTTCAGTTGGGGAATGGCGCCACAGCCGGACGTTGATCAGCCGCCGCGAAATTGGAATCACAGAGCGGGAACGATGACGCCGGCATAGCCGACGACCAGATCCCTGTCCCCGGAAATATCCCCTGAAGTTGCATACTTTACAAGCTCGGCGAAGGTTGCGCCGAGCTTTTTCGTTGCCGTCAGCATGGCTACGGCCGGCCCGAAGCCGCACATGCTGACGTGCTGTTCAATGACCACATCATAAAGCGCGCGAGCGTCGAGGCTAAGAATGGGTTCGATGGCACTGTGGTCTTTTACACGCGTGATGGCGTCAGATTCGTAGTGATTCATGTCGCTGGAGGCTATCATCAACACATTGTCGCTCTGCCCAGCGATGGCGTCGGCAACCGCTTGACCGAGTTGTTCCAGGACTTCAAAATCTGCGGTGCCCAACGCGATGGGAACAAACCTGAGTTCTGGTTGCAGTACTTGCAGGAATGGGAGTTCAACTTCTGCGGCGTGTTCATTGCGGTGCGCGGTTGAATCTTCTTGCAACAGGGGGCAGTGCCGCATGAGAGCGTCGGCGAACCCGCCGTCGATTGGCACACTGCCCAATGGGGTCTGCCATTCGCCCTCGCTGATGATAGCCACGGGGCGGCCAATTCCAGTGTGATTGGGACAGAGGACCAGACAGAGCCGGGGAATCTCTAAGCGCGAGAAAACGGCACCCGCCACGTGTCCGGAATAAATATAGCCGGCGTGAGGGGCGATGCATCCGAGAGCGCGAATGAGTTTTGGTGCGGGATTTTCGTCGAGGTGCGTACGGACTGCGTCGCGCAATACTTTCGGATCGCTTGGGTAAAAACGTCCAGCGACTGCGGGATGGCGAACATAGGCCGCGGCCAATATTACTCCTCTCCGCGATCAGCGAATATTTCGTCGAGTGCAGCGATGCTAGGAACCGTCGCGAAAACTCTGCAAGGCACGAAACAGGGTGGCACTTTCTTCCAGGCTCAATGTTTCAGCGCGGGCGGCAGGTTTTACTTTCGCCTCGGCCAGGGCCGCGCGCAGATTAGTTTCCGGATAGTTGGACTTGAGGTTATTCCAAAGGGTTTTGCGTTTCTGGCCGAAAGAAAGCTTGAGGAAGTCGATGAATCCATCTTTCATCCGGCCATCGCTATCAAAGCCAAGGTTGCGTGGCTCAATGCTCAGTCGCAAGGCTGCCGAGTGTACCTTAGGAGGGGGTGTGAAGGCGGCGGGCGGCAGGATGAAAAGCTTCTCGACCCGAGCATGGAGTTGTGCGGTAGCGGAGAGCAAACCGTAGTCACGGCTCCCTGGTTTGGCCGCAATGCGGTCGGCCACCTCGCGTTGCACCAGAATGACAATGGTCTCAAAATATTTCGCGTATTCGAAAAGGCGCAGAAGAATGTCGGAAGTAATGTAGTAAGGCAGATTTCCGATAACTTTGGCAGGGGTTGGTTTGAATTCGATTCCGGGCCGGCGCAGGCCGGGCTTGGGGCCAAAGAGAGAATCAAAGTCGATGGAAAGGATGTCAGCTTCGATAACTTCGACGTTGGGAAACATGCCAAAGCGGAGGCGAAGTTGCGCGGCCAGCACGCGATCGAGTTCAACGGCGATCAGGCGGCGGGCGTGCTTGGCAAGAAGGGAAGTGAGAACGCCGCGGCCGGGGCCGATTTCGAGGACAGTGTTTTGCGAAGTGTCGCCGAGAGCATCGGCAAGTTGAATTGCAAGACCGTCCTCGTTGAGGAAATGCTGCCCCATCTTGGGTTTGTGTTGAGGACGGCGAGCGGAAACGACCTTCGGCACGTTGACCCTCTTTTCCTCGGAATATAAACTGAAATAGTCTGCCTTCATCGTGCGGAGGTTGGTTCCCGCAGCTACATATTCCATCATAACGTGCGCCCGCGGAAAAGCGGGTCTTGCCTTGGGAGGATTCATGCACATTGCATTCGTGGCTTCAGAAGGCGTCCCGTTTTCGAAAACGGGCGGGTTAGCGGATGTGGTGGGCGCGTTGCCGCGGGCATTGGCCGCGCTGGGCCACCAGGTGAGTGTATATCTTCCGCGTTACCGGCAGACCAAACTGGCCGATCCAGCCATTGTTGTAGCCAGCATCACCATTCCCTTCGACGATAAATACCGTTTCGCCTCGGTGCTGGCGGGGGAAAGCCAGTCCGGAGTGCGTTTTTATTTTGTCGAGTATCCCGAGTTCTTCGATCGCGATGCGCTCTACGGCACTCCGGCGGGAGATTATCCGGACAATGCGGAGCGTTTCGCGCTCTTCTCTCGCGCGGTCCTCGAGGCGACAAAAATTCTCGGCGTGCCGCAGGTTTTCCATTGTCACGATTGGCAATCGGCGTTGGTCCCGGTGCTCCTGCGCACGGTTTATGCGGAAGATCCTGTGTTCCGCGAGGTTGGCACCGTATTCACCATCCACAATATGGGGTATCAGGGACTGTTTCCACCGGAAGTCCTACCTCTGCTGACGCTGTCCTGGGATCTGTTCACGATGTCGAAGATGGAATTTTTCGGGCAAGTGAATTTTTTGAAGGGCGCGCTTACCTATTCTGACTACGTCACCACGGTGAGCCGGAAATACAGCCAGGAAATTCAGACCGCCGAATATGGATTTGGACTCGAAGGCGTGCTGCGCGACCGGGCCGCAACCGTCACTGGCATTTTGAATGGCGTGGATTACAACGAGTGGAGCCCGCAGGCCGATAAGTTTATTGCGGCAAAATATTCCCCTCAGGATTTAGCGGGCAAGGCTCTGTGTAAGAAGGACCTTTTGGTGGCATTTGGGGTAAATAATCCAGATTCAAAACTTCCGGTGATCGGCATTGTCTCGCGCTTCGCGGCACAGAAAGGCTTTGACCTGATTGCGCAGATCATGGACCGATTAGCCCGCGAAGAGATGATTGTGATCGCTCTCGGCGCGGGCGATAAGCAATATGAAGAACTGTTTGTCCGGCTCAATAAGCAATTCCCCAACAAGATCGCGGTGAAGGTAGCCTACGACAATGCCATTGCGCACAAGATCGAAGCCGGATCCGACATGTTTCTGATGCCTTCGAAGTATGAGCCGTGCGGGCTGAATCAGATCTATAGCCTTAAGTACGGTACCGTACCGATCGTGCGGGCCACCGGTGGACTCGACGACACCATCGAGCCCTGGGATGCGCGTTCCGGCAAAGGCACCGGCTTCAAGTTCACGGAATATAACGGCGAGTCCCTCCTGCTGACCATCAAGCAGGCGCTGCAGGCCTTCCGCGACCAGACCTCGTGGCAGGCGCTGATGCGCAATGGCATGAATAAGGATTTTTCTTGGAACGCATCAGCCCGCGAGTATGGAAAGGTTTACGAGCGAGCTCGTCAGGCGCGGGGCGTTGCGCTCTCCGCGGAAAAAGTGTTGGTCTGATGTGCCTTTAACCGTAGAAAAATAGCCGATCGCTGAGATCGGCTATTTTCGTTTCAGAGAACCATCCTACACAAACCTGTTTGACACCCCCGCTAGGGATCGACATCACTCGTAGGTGAAGGTTAGTTTATCGAGATAGACGTTGTACGAATCCTGCTTTTTATTCCCATCCATTTGATAGTTGATGGTGAGCCCATACCAATTGGGCGTTGAGCCGTGGCCGAAGGTCCAATTCAGATTGCTGGTTTTTCCATTGAGCGTGATCGATTGATACACCATGTGATTGTCTGACGTGCGCTGCACTTTAATCGTGAGATGATTCCAGGAATTGCTGTTGGGATAGCAGGGAACGCCGGTGGGCTTCCAGCGTCCGTTCTGATCGTCCCAGACGTCCCATTCATTTCCGCTGTCGATGCGGCACTCATGGCCCCAGATGAAGCCCATATTGTCGAAGAATTGATTGATATCGAACTCCAAAGCCTGCGAAGAGCCGAAATTATCTCCGTAGAAATATACGTCGTAGGTGAAACTATGCAGCGAGGGAACCATCGTCTGATCCGGATCAAACATACCCTGAGAGGACGAAGGGCCGATCAAATGGTTGTTCCACAATGCGTCGGAAAAAGGAACACTTCCTCCGACATTGAATTTGGAGGCTTGGCCGCTGATCGAGGGCGAGCTGACGCTTTGAGCCATCGAAAAAGAAATCCCATCGCAGGGTGAGGGAGAGCAGTCCACGTAGTTTGGTCCTCGCTGTCCGAATTCACCCCAGCCGTTACTATGCTGCAAGTTGGAGAGCGAGGTCCCTGAATTGTCGCCGTTTCCACCGCTACTGCCACTGCCCCCATTTCCGTCGCCCGTGGTGTTCGTGGTGGAAGCATTGGAGACCGATATTTGCAGGGGCTTCTGCTGGGACAATCCCTTGGAGTCTGAAACCGAGACTGCAAAATTGAAGCTTCCGGCTATACTGGGCGTTCCAGAAATCGTTCCGGTATTGTCGCCGAGCAGGACGCCCGTCGGCAGGTTCCCTGACGCTAGCGAAAAAACGTAAGGCGCAGTGCCGCCGCTTACCGCGAGTGCCGCACTATAAGCCGATCCGACCGTTGCCGCGGGAAGTGTGGCCGAAATCACCAGACCAGAACTGGCTACAGGGTTGGCGTTGCTGCTGGCGGACATGGAGCCGCCGGAACATGCATTGAATAAGAGCAGACCGAACACAACTGCAGTTAGCGCCGCGCAGTGCAATGCAACAGTTTGGCGCACACAGGTTTTGGTTTCTCGACAGGATAAGCGATGAGACATCTTTGACCTCACACGGCCGAACCGGATGCACTGGGCGCACCCCGGCCTCGGCATTTAGGAGTTGGACTTTAACCAGCGCGTGAGCGATCAGAGAACCAATGGCCAGAGAGGTAACAGACTAGCGGGCGCCTGCTCCTGGGAAGTATCTCGGCGCTTTCACAACACTGGGCGAACCATCCTAGAACCGCGCGCTTTCACCGATTAAGCAGCGTTGCAAAAGCAGGCAAGACTGCGGATCGTGCTGGGTTGAAATGCGGGAAGGACGTTGAAATTATTATAGCCACAGCCAATCTGATTGCAACCGCAATTTGAAACTTTTTTCTGAAAGACAAGCTTGCGGCCATGGCTTCGGAGTCGCAAAGCGGCTGCTACAATCCGCTCATGGCCGCCACATCTCCACTGCCGGCTTTCGCCCGCATCATCTTCCATGTCGACATGGATGCCTTTTTTGTCTCGGTGGAGGAGCTTTTCGATCCCTCGTTGAAAGGTAAAGCCGTAGTGGTTGGAGGCCAGCGCAACGAGCGTGGGGTGGTGTCTGCAGCTTCGTATGCGGCGCGAACCTTTGGAGTGCACTCGGCGATGCCGCTTCGAACCGCCGCGAAACTTTGCCCGCAGGCGATTTTCGTCAACGGTCATCCCGAGCGTTATCGTGAGTGCTCGGAAAAAGTCTTTCATGTGCTGACAACATTTTCTCCGCGTGTGGAGATGGCTTCGATCGATGAAGCGTACCTCGATATGACTGGGACGGCGCGGCTGCACGGGCCGCCGCTGCGAGCGGCGCACAAGCTGCACCAGCAAATGAAGGAAGAGACGCGACTGAATTGCTCGATCGGCATCGGAGCCTCCCGGCTGATTGCGAAGGTGTCGTCAGCGCAAGCCAAGCCCAATGGTGTGCTGTGGATTGTCCCCGGAGAAGAAGCGAGATTCCTTGCGCCGCTCGATGTACGGGAGATCCCCGGCGTCGGCAAGGTGATGGAGGGCCATCTGCACGAGCTTGGCATCAGGAAAGTGGGAGACCTGGCGCGGCTGGAAGAATCAGAATTGGAAGAACGATTTGGAAAATGGGGGCTGGCGCTGGCGGGAAAAGCTCGCGGAAAAGATGCAGGCGGCTGGTTCGACGCCGAAGTCGGCGCCGATAGCGAAGCCAAATCGATCAGCCACGAGCACACTTACAACGAAGATACTGCCAATGTAAGCCAACTCGAGGCCACGCTGATGCGGCTCTCCGAGATGGTCGCGCGGCGGTTGCGGGAGGCGAAACTGCACACGCGGACCATTCAACTCAAGCTGCGCTATAAAAACTTCACTACGATTACGCGCGCTCATAGTTTGCCGTCCCCAACCCAGCTGGACGGAGAAATCTTTGAGCAAGTGCGCACCCTGTTTCGTAAGAACTGGAAACAGGGCGCTCAGGTGCGTCTGCTGGGAGTGCAGGCGTCATCATTTGAGAGCCCTGCTGAGCAGATTAATCTGCTCGAAGACAGACGCCAGCAACGCTGGAAAGACGCGCTGGCGGCGGCAGACCGGCTGCGCGACAAGTTTGGCGAATCGAGCGTGAAGCTGGCTACCGGGATGCGTGGAAGCTTCCGCGAGAGAACCCACGAGAACCCGGCAGGGCTGCCCGGGAAAACCCACAAAGACTGATGGCAACAGTTCCTGTAATGCGCTCCAACAATTGAGGGGTAAATCCAAAACACCATGGTCGCGACAAAAACGAAGGCCGGGTATCCCGGAAGGTAATTCCGGATCCCGGCCCACGTCTTAGTGCAACTTGTTGTCGATCGCTTCAGTTCCCCGGATTGGAGTTTGCCGCCGTGGTGGGAGCGCTGTTCGGGGTGGTCGAGCCGCTCCAGCGCGCCAGCCGCGGATAGAAGGGCGTGACTTCAAATGGCATTTTGTCGCGCGCCGAAGTGATCGCCACCGGAGTGGCTTTCACCATCTCGGCGGTGTCGTTCCACGGATTGATCTTGACGCGTCCACCGAGCGGCAGAGCCGCAATCTGGTCCAGCTTGCTGTTGTCGAGCGCTGGACCTTTGCTTTCAAGGGCCGCCAGACGGACGATGTTTCCGTTTTCCGCCAGGGAATTGCCAAGGTGGGTGGTAAGAAGCGCGTTCAATTGAGGAGCCCGGGCGTGCAGCGCCTTCAGAAATAAGCCCACGTTATCCAGTTTTTGCGCGTAAGGTGAGTTGTTCAGCAACTCGACCGCCTTTTTATCGGCGGCGGCTTCTTCTTCCGGAATGTGTTTGAAGCCGAGGTTCGCGTAAGTGGAATCATCAGAGAACAGCATGCGGTCGTTGAAGGCATACTTGCTGCCGAGATTGTGGCCGAGGACGATGTGCGCCAGTTCATGCGAGAGCACGGCCGCAAGGCTGGCCTCGTCGGGCAATACGTCGATCAATCCGCGGCTGATCACAATAGTATTGCCCACGCTGAACGTTTCGAGCGGCGAGGTGAGCAACACGCGGGTGCGCACCGGCCGCGGCAGGTCGATATTGTTGGTGACCTCCAGATTATTGACCACAGTCTGAAGAACGTGATCGACTTCGCCCTCGGGCGCCAGCAATCCCGCAGCGGTGAGGCGCTCGATAACGTTATCTTCCGCCTGCTGCTGCCATTCACGTTCGGCCTGCAACGGAGAGGCATCCTGCACGGTCGGAGTTTCGTCCTTCACGCTGTCGATGCGAATCTGCGTGAGTTCGTCGGTGTTGCCCTCTTTCTTTAGGTCATATCCCCAGATGCGAGTCTGCGCCTTGAAAGCAATCTTGTTCTTCACGCCGGCGCTGAAGTCGCCTTCCTCACTGTAAATGTAGGCCGGAACCCAGTAGCCGGGAATGAGGTTGAGGCGCCAGCTATCCATGTGAAAGAAAAAGGAATTTCGCGGCGCGGGTGAGTAGGTGCCGTTCAGTCGTACGATGTTGAATTCCTGGTCTTCCACCCAGATGCGGCCGAGAAAGCGGCCTTTGCCGGCGGTTTTCAGCGGCGTGACATCAAAAACCAGGCAGCGGATGTCGCCAAGAAATTCGCGGCGGACGTAACGGAATTCGTAATGCGACCGGTCAAAGTCGCTGCGATCGGCATAGACCATCCAGGAGAAACCCATGGGCTGGTATTGCATCTTGAAAAGCTTTTGAAAACCGCCCATCAAGCGCGTCTCCATCCCATGGCCATCGTCCTTCAAGTAGTCTTTCCGGTCGACGGTTTCGCCCATATCCATGCGGCCAAGAAAGTAGTGGTCTGCGCTCGGCACCGCGCCGAGTTGCGCATCCGCCTTCAGATTCTGGAGATAGGTTTCAACCACTGGAGTGCGGAGGGCGAGAACTTTCATGAGACCGTGCTCACGATCGATAAAGCGATCCACAACCTGATCCATCGTGACGGGTTGAGGCATGGCTGAGGGCGCCGGCGTTGCAGCGGCGATTGCCTGCGGCTCCTGCTGAGAAGCCGGCTGGGACGCAGAAGCTTCCGGCGCGGGCGGCGCTGGCTGCACGGGAGTTGAGCGCACGGGCACGGAGATTGACGGCAATAATGGCAGCGTTGATGTAGGCGCGCCGGTATGGGACTGCGGCGAAGATTTCGCCGCCGCCGGTTGCTGCGCTGCAACGCTCACCGAAACCAACAGCGCGGCGGTGAACATCCATTTCCCAGTTTGCATCGCTCTTCTCTCCACGATCGTTACTCTTTCGACGTCTTCGCTGTGAAATCCAGCCACCCGCAAGGTCTTCCATTACGGTTGCAAATTCGGGGCCAGAAAGCCATGCGCCCGAATCAAATCAAAAACTTTAGTATGCCATCTGAAACACCACGTGCACGATTGCGGTCGAATCCACCGGCTGGCCCATGTGCAGGGACGGCTTGAAGCGCATCTTATTTGCGGCTGCAATTGCGGCCTCATCCAGACCATGACCCAGGCCACGCACCACGCGATTCACATGCAGCGTGCCGTTGGCACCGAACATTACTTCCAGCTGAACTTCGCCTTCCAGTTTGAGGTTGCGTGCTTCGTCGCTGTAGACCGGATTGGGCTTGAAGGTAATCTCGACCGGCACGGTGGCAGGACCGGAATCGGCCTGCGCGATTCTTGGACCGCTATGCACTACCTGTTCCGATCCGAATCCCCCGGTCGCAACCACTCCACGGTTGCCATTGCCGGCGGTCGCGACACCGCTGCCAAAGTCGGCGCTGGCCACGGTACCCTTGATGCCTTTCGCTCCGCCGGATCCGTTGCCCTGTCCGGGGCCTACCGGCATATCAAACGAGCCAGTCTGGGCCGCATACAACTTGGCGGCTTCCTTCCCCGTACCCTTCAACCCATTGGGATCGCCGAAGCCTCCGGTCTGCACCTGCTGCACGGCTGCACTAACCGTGGGAGCCACCGAACTGCCGGAGAAGTCCCCGGTATGCAAAAGCCGTGGTCGCGGCACGCTCGCGTTAATTTTCAATTCCGGAGCGGCGAACTGATTCATCACCACTTTGGGCGCTTCCGCCGGTTCGGGAGCCGGCATGTGATGAACTTCCTGAGGCACAATCAACTTTGGCCGCTCAAACGCAGGCACCGGCGGCGGCGGTTCCGCCTTCAACGGCGTTACTTTTACGGGCTCAGGCTCCTCAGGCTTCAGGGCAGGAAGCGGAATGAGCGAGGTGACGTGATACTGCTTGAGTTGGATACGGTCCGGAAGCAACAGCCCCACATTGATGAGCAGCAGCGTCACCAGCACGATAAACGTGTAGCCGGCGGCGACGGCGCGTTTATCGATCTTGCGCTCGGGCAAAAGGCCCAGTTGAAAAGCCTGTGGAGACGTAGACATGGGTTATCCCAGGAGATCCTGGCCGAGGGAGCGGACCGGGACTGGAAGTTTCACCTTACGGGAGAAAGTACAGGGGGTAAACGTGTCCACGGCTCTTGACCGAAGGTAACCATTGAAAAACGTTACCAGGACTGAACCCAAAGCGGGCCGAAGACGCAGACAGCAGCCTGTGATTTCCGCCTACGAAGGTAACTGCGTCTGACGATGCCTGCGAAACCAGGAGAAAACCGGGATGCCGGCCAGGATTACCAGCAACCCGTAAAAAGAATTCGGCCAATCTCCGCGGAAAGTGTAATAGAGAAGTATGGCGGCGACGGCGATGAATAAAGCCGGCACCAAGGGATAACCAAACATCCGGTAAGGCCGTGCAGCATTCGGGTCGCGCCAGCGGAAGACGAAAACGGTGCTGCCAGAAATCATGTAGAACAGCCACTCGGCGAAGATCGCCAGGGAAAAGAGCTGCCGGAAGTTGCCACCAAGCAGAAGCAGAATGATCGACAGCACGGCCTGCAGCACGATGGCCACCGACGGGGTGTGAAAGCGCGGGTGCACTTCAGCCAGAGCGGAGAAGAAATATCCATCGCGGGCAACAGCGAAAGGCACGCGAGCGCCGCTCATGATGGTCCCGTTGAGAGTGACCAGCATGGAGACAGCCATGCCTGCCGAGACCAGACCCGCGCCGAAGCGTCCCATGATCAGGGCAACGGCATCGGAGGCCGGCCGCGGCGAAGCGGCGATCGCGCCCGCCGGCAGTACATACTGCACGGCTGCATTCATCAGCACATACAGCACGCCGACAGTGGCCACGCCGGCAATCAGCGCAATGGGAATGCTTCGGCCGGGATGCTTCACTTCGCCGGCGACCATGTTCAGGTCATTCCACCCGTCATACGCCCAGAGCGCCGCCACCAGGGCGGCCATGAAGCCGGCCATGCCTCCTTTTGCTCCGGTGAATGTGCTGGCAAAGTTGCTCCAGCCGCGTCCGGGCACGCTGCCGGCTCCGCTGAAACAGATCACCACGATGCCGAGAATAATTGCAATCTTTAGCACCGTGAAGACCAGTTGAAATTCGCCGGCCTTTTTCACTCCAATATAGTTCAGAACAGAAATGAGAATAGCGGCGGAGATCGCCACGAACTGGCCCCAGGTAATGGCGAAAGGAAACACGATGGCAGTAGTGGAGAAGAACGAAAAGATAGAGAAAGTGCCGAGAATACGCACCAGGCCGGTTGCGACCGTGGCGATCGACGCTGGCTTGGCGATCACGAACCACGTCCAGGCGTAGAGAAAGCCGGGGAGCGGTCCGTAGGCGTCGCGGACGTAAACGTATTCGCCGCCAGCTTGCGGCTTCATGGCGCCCAGTTCGGCATAGGTGAGCGCGCCAAAAAACGACAGCAATCCGCCCACCAGCCACGCCAGATAAACCAGCTTGGCTGAACCCACAGCCTGCATCATCTCGGCGGGAACCAGAAAAATTCCGCTGCCAATGATAGTGCCCACGACTACAGCCGACGCATGGCTGACGCCGAGATCGCGAGAAAGCTCGGGACGCGCAGTGGTTATGGGCATGGACTGCTCCATCGGAGAAGTGTGCCAGTATACGTCACAGCACTCGTTTACGGTTCTTGTCGCAGGAGCAAACTGAAACCATAACCAACGGCAAAAGTCACAATCGTTCCGATCATCACCCACCACGTCCAGGGAACCTGGGTGCTCCACAAATACAATTCCAGGCTGAAGCCAAAAAGCATTCCAACCATGGCGCCGCGCTGGTTGGCCCGTTTGGTCAAGACGCCGAGCAGGAAGACACCGAGCAAAGCACCGTAGGCGACGGAGGCGATCTGCAGGCCGACCTCAATGACTCGTCCCACGTTGCGAAGAGAGAGAACGGCGAGCGCAAACAGCAAGAGCGCCCAGACAAAAGTTGAAATTTGCGAGAGGCGCATCCGCGTGCGCTCGTCGGCTTGCGGGCGGAAACGCACATAAAAATCCATGATGGACGTGGACGATAAGGCATTCAGAGCGGCGCTGAGATTCGACATCGCCGCGGCCAGAATCGCCGCAATCAACAAACCCGAAATTCCATGCGGCATCCGGCTGACGATGAAGGTGGGATAGATGCGATCCGGCCGTCCGAAGTGAGAAGACGGCACGCGGTAAAACGCCCACAGCATGACACCCACCATCAGAAACAATGCGAACTGAAACAGGATCGCCACGCCGCTGGCCAACAACGCCGTCACCGACTGCTTCTGGCTGCGGGCTGCCAGCAGACGTTGCACGATCAGTTGATCGGTGCCGTGACTGGCGGTGATGAAAAATGTCCCGCCGATCACGCCGGCCCAGAACGTGTAAGGCAACGAGAGGTTCGCGCTGAAATCGAAAATCTGGAGCTTGTTCGCGTGCGCGGCGGCAACGTGAATCGCCGCCCAGCCTCCGGGCACGAGATGAAGAATCATCACCAGGCCGACCAGCGTTCCGCCGACATAGATCGCGGTTTGCACCACGTCTGTCCAGATGACCGCTGCCAGGCCGCCTTCAAAGGTATAGATGAGCGTCAATACAGTGATAATGGCAATCGATGCCACTTCGCCGGTGCCCAGGGCGATCGATACCACAATCGAAACGGCATACACGCGCACACCCTCGGCGGCGGCGCGCGTCAGCAGGAATAATCCTGCGGTAAGTGAACGCAAACCGCGTCCGAAGCGGCGTTCAATGAGTTCGTACGCGGTGTAGAGGTCGCCGCGAAAGTAATGCGGCAGCAGCACAAAGCTGATGACCACACGTCCCACCAGGTATCCCATCACGACTTGCAGGAAGGTCAGGTTGGTATCGTAGGCCAGGCCGGGGATGCTGATGATGGTCAGCGTGCTGGTTTCGGCGGCGACGATGGAGAGCGCAATTGCCCACCAGGGAATATCGCGTCCCGCGAGAAAATAATCGCGCAGCGTTCGATGCCGTTTGCGAAAGCGCAGGCCAAACAGGGTAATCCCCACCAGGTACAGCGCGATAATCGCGAAATCAAGTTTGTCGAGGCCCATGGGTTGAACCGTCTTCAATTATGGAGGCAAGGAAGTGCGCGCGCGAGTGAGACTCTAGAGACGCCACCTCTTTACTTCGCCGCAAATCCGCAAGCAAATAAACTGCGTGTGATAGAACTGAGCCGTGGCTTACTTTCTCGGGATTGATGGCGGCGGAAGCAAGACGACCTGCGCTGTGGGCGACGAAAGTTCACGCATCGCGACGGTCTACGCCGGCCCCAGCAACATCACGCGAGTTGGGGAGAGCGGCGCTCGCGAATCTCTGCATCGAGCCATACGCGAGGCGTGTTCTGCGGCGAAAATAGCTCCGCAAGAAGTGCGATGCGCCTGCATTGGAGTTGCCGGAGCGGGTCGCGAGAAGGTCGATCGCATGGTGAGGAAGATGGTGGCGGAGGTGATTGCGGGCGAGATTGAGGTGTCGGGGGATATGGCGATCGCCCTCGAAGCCGCTTTCGGTGCGGGCCCCGGCGTGATCATCATTGCAGGGACTGGCTCGATTGCCTATGGTCGCGATGGGCAGGGAACGACTGCTCGTGCCGGAGGGTGGGGTTTTGGCGTTTCCGATGAAGGCTCGGCCTATTGGATCGGCCGGTCCGCAGTTACCAACCTGTTGCGAATCATTGATCAGCGCACTGATCGCGGGAAAGATATTGAAGCGGTGGCTGAAGAGCTGTCGCTTTTCCGTGAACTGAAGAAGGCTTGGAATTTGCAATCCTTTGACGAGTTCGTGCGCACCGCCAACTCCCATCCAGAATTTGCCGCCTTACTTTCGCCGATACTGGCCGCCGCTGATCAGGGAGATGTCGTAGCCCTACGCGTTTTGGCCCAAGCCGGCAAAGAACTCGCGCAACTGGCGGAGATCGTGGTGCGCCGGCTTTTTACTGACGAGGGCGCCGCCTCTGCGGTTGCGCTGGCGATTATCGGTGGGGTCTTTCGTCATTCCGAGCGGGTGCGCAAAACTTTCTGCGATGAAATTCATATACTCGACGCGCGGACGGAAGTGAATCCGCAGGTGGTGGAGCCGGTTGCCGGCGCTTTGCAAATGGCGCGCATACGCGCAGGTCTGAAGTCACCGAAGCCCTGAATGTTCGGCTTTGATTTCGCGGAAAGGAAATCAGCGGCCGCCGCCAATTTCCAAAATTGCGCCGGTG
This sequence comes from uncultured Acidobacteriota bacterium, assembly GCA_963756015.1. Lineage (GTDB taxonomy): Bacteria > Acidobacteriota > Terriglobia > Terriglobales > Acidobacteriaceae > Sulfotelmatobacter. Next base: position 892,184 of record CAVWMB010000006.1, on the reverse strand, counting down.
GTGTAGGAAGCGGCGGGCGAAAGCAGCCACAGCACACCTTCGGCGACTTCATGCGCGGTGCCGGGCCTTTGCATGGGAATGCTCGACGCCAGTCGATCAAGCCGGTCGGGAGCCCCGTTGGCAGCATGCAGTCCGGTTGCGATCAGGCCGGGAGCCACCGCATTCACACGAATGCCCTCGGTCGCCACCTCGCGGGCCAGGCCAATGGTGAAGCTATCAATCGCGCCTTTCGATGCCGCGTAGTGCACCCACTCATCGGCGGAACCCGTGCGCGCGGCGCGAGACGAAATATTCACGATCGCTCCGCCATTGCCGCCATGGCGGGTTGACATGCGGCGCACCGCCTCGCGCGCGCACAGAAACGCCCCCGTAACATTTACGGCCATGACTTCGGCGAGAGTCTCAGCCTTGACCGACTCCACGCGGGAAAATCCTCCGGTGATGGCGGCATTGTTGACCAGAGCCTTGAGGTGTCCGAGTTCGCGCTCGGCAGTCTCAAAGAGCCGGATGATATCCGCTTCGCGACTCACATCCGCCTGAATTGCTGAAGCGCGCCCGCCCGCGGCAATGATTTGTTCAACAACGGTGCGTGCTTCGGCGTCGCCGGTGGAGAAATTCAGCGCCACGGCAAACCCTCGTTTACCGGCAAGCTGTGCGATCGCCGCGCCGATGCCGCGACTGGCGCCGGTCACAATGAGCGTGCCCAGTTCTGGCTGCCCAAGCGTAGATTCCATGCTCCCTACACTTTAACAACAAACCTCGGGCGTGCGCGAAGGCTACTCCTTGGTAATCTGTCATGCTCTGGTCGAGGCCCGTAAAATCGCAGCACAACTATGATTGAGTTGCTGCAATCAATTTTCGACCATCCGGTTTTCCAGAAACCGTGGCAGCCCGTCTCCCGTCCTGCGCTTGTGGGGTGGCTGCTTTTTTATGTCGGATTTCTGGCCTATGCGTTCTCGGCACACGGCGGATTTCTTTTCATCGACAGCGCTAATTTAGTTGTCCACGAAGGCGGCCACAATCTTTTTGGATGGTTCGGTCCTACGCTTCGTCTCTGGGGAGGAACGCTTCTGCAATGGCTGGTGCCATTTCTTCTCGCAGCTTATTTCTTCACCGAACGGCAGACGACGGGCTTTGTTTTCTGTCTTTTCTTTTTCTTCGAGAACTGGCTCTACACGGCAACCTACATGGCCGACGCGCGAGTCCAGGTGTTGCCGCTGGTGACGACTGGCGATCCTGAATTTGCTGAACACGATTTCTACCGAATTTTCACTGATCTGGGTGTTCTGAACTACGACACTACGATTGCAGCGGTAGTTCGTTTGCTGGGCTGGTGCGGGATGATTGGAATCGTCGTGTGGTTTGCTCTGCGGCCCAAAGGAAAGGTAAATCAACCAGAGGAAGACGTGGCCCTCGAAGCCCGGCTAGCCGACTATTTGCGAAAATGACTGCTGATCGCTTCCGCCTGCACCCGCGTGACCACCGCTGATAATGCCGCCGGATCCGCTTGTTTTACCGCTTGCAAGCTGCCAAAGTGTTCCAGCAGACGCCGGGTCGTGCTCTCGCCTATACCGGGAATCTCTAATAGTTCGGTGGAGCGGTCGCGCATCTGGCGGCGTTTGCGATGAAAGGTGACGGCGAAACGATGAGCTTCATCGCGAATGAGTTGAATCAAATGTAAAACCGGCGAGTGGTGATCGAGCGCGATCGGATCTTTCTCCTGCCCGTAGACGTAAAGAATTTCCTCGCGCTTGGCAATGGCGGCAAGCGGCTGGTTGATGATCTCCAATGATTCGAGCGCCTCAGCAGCGGCATGCAGCTGGCCGAGTCCGCCATCGATCAGCGCCAGACTCGGCATCGGTTTCTCTTCCTGTTGCAGGCGCTTATAACGCCGAGTGACCACCTCGCGCATGGATGCGAAATCGTCGACTCCTTCGACGGTGCGAATGATGAATTTGCGGTAGTCCGATTTTTTCATCTTGCCGTCTTCCCAAACCACCATTGAGGCGACCGTTTCCGCGCCTTGAATGTGTGAGATATCAAAACACTCGATGCGTTTAGGCAGATCGGGAAGGCTGAGCACATCCTGCAACTCTTCCTGAATGGCCTTGGCGTTGGGCTTGAGCACGCGAAAACGCTGATCGTAGGATTGTTTGGCGTTGGTGCCGGCAAGGTCGAGGAGCGCGCGCTTGTCGCCACGCTGCGGAACCAGAATATGAACTCGTGCGGTGCGGGCAGTTTTGTCCGGGCTCTGATCGGAAAGCAAGTCTTCCAAAGTCTGGCGATCTTCGAAGTCGACTGGGACATAGAGGTTGCGCGGAACGTAGGGTTGGCCGATGTAGAGCTGCTTCAAGAGGGCAGAGAAAAACTCACCAGGATTGAAGTCGGGGCCCTCAGCGGCATCCAGGGCGCCAGCATCGAAATGCTCGGCCGTGCTTTGCTCGCCGGATCCGCTGGGAGCCTGCTCCGAGCTTGCCGAACGGGCGGCGGTTCCCACATGTTCCGAAAGGGGCGTGGCATCCACGGGTAACGCGAATTCAGGTAGATCTTCCCAAAAGAATTCGCGGCGATCGAGGATGCGGCCGCCGCGCATGTGAAAAAGATTTACCGCCAGCATCCCGTTTTCGTAGTGATAGCCAAAGACGTCGGCATCATCGCCTTCCGCCGCGGCAATGCGCTGGCGCTCCTGTAACTGCTCGACGGTTGAGATCAGGTCGCGATAGCGGGCGGCACGCTCATATTCTTCGGCAGCGGCCGCCTGTTCCATGCGGGCATGGAGAGAGCGGCTCAGATCTGTGGGCCGACCTTCCAGAAAAAGCTTTACGTCGCGAACCGCCTCCTGATATGCCTCCGGAGTGGTCAACGCCTGCACGCAAGGTCCAAGGCAGCGCTTGATGTAGTACTGCAGGCAGGGGCGCGGATGAAAGCGCGTGAGATCCACCTTGCACGAGGGGATCATAAAATTACGGTGGATGAGATCGACAATTCGATACGCCAAATTAGCTGGAAAGTATGGGCCGTAATACGCGCTCCCGTCTTTGCGCAAACGGCGGGTCACATAGACTCGCGGCCAGCGCTCGCCTAACGTGAGCTTCACATACGGATAAGTTTTATCGTCGCGCAGCAGGATATTGAAACGCGGCTTGCGCTGTTTGATGAGATTATTTTCGAGTGCGAGCGCCTCTTTGTTGTTGGCGACCACGATGTAGTCGACGTCGGCGGCTTCGCGCACCAGGGTGCCGGTCTTGGAGTCTTCCCAGCGGCCTTCGTGAAAGTAGCTGGCCACGCGGCTACGCAGATTCTTCGCCTTTCCCACGTAGATCACTTCGCCCTCGGCGTTTTTATACAGATACACCCCGGGTTCGGTGGGAATGGTGCGGATTTTCTGCAGCAGATCCATTGTGATGTTTGTATTCTATTGGATGAGGAAGAAGTCCACTGTGTTACAAGAAGGTCAGATGGGAGAAATATTCACCGGACGGACCGTCTTTTCCCGGAACACGATTGTTGCATTTTTTAATGCCATCCTGCTCGGCGCCGCGTTGTTTGCCTTCCACAGCGCCCTGGGGCAATCCAGCCAGACCGAGGCTGCTAAGCCCACACAGGAAAAAAAGGACGATGCCGCGCAAGCCGCCGCGAAAACAAGCGCTCACCATTTCGACCGCGTTGTCATTATTGTCCTGGAAAATGCCGACTATAGAGATGCGGTAAAAGACCCCAATCTCGCTGCGCTGGCGGCGCAAGGCGCGAGTTTCTCGAACTTCCATGCCCTGTTTCATCCCTCTTATCCAAACTATGTGGCCATGATTGCGGGCACGGATTTCGATATCCACCGGAGGGCACGCTTTCGGGGCGACCGGCAAATCAATTTTCCCGACGACGCTGAGCATAAGACCATTGCCGATCGCCTAATCGCCAGTGGTCTGAATTTCAAGAATTATGCCGAGGAATTGCCGGAAGGGAATTGCCCCTACGGCATCGACGAACAGCATGTCCCCAACAGCAAGAAGGGCGACTATGCACGAAAGCACGTGCCGTTTATGAGCTTTCGCGAAGTCCAGGAAAAGTGGTGTGATCGCGTGGTTCGAGTCGACTCCAGCAAGGGCAATAGCCTGCTCGGGGACGACAGCATTTTTGTAAAGGATGCAAAAGCAGGATTGGTGGCCTACTCGTTCTACAGCCCGAATATGAACGACGATGGTCATAACACGAATGTCGCAGTGGCCGGGGTTTGGTTGCGTAAGTTTCTCGAGAAGACCTACACAGACAAACTGCGCAAGGGAACCCTGGTGGTGGTGACCTTCGATGAGTCCGATCACAACGCCGATAACAAAATTTTTACACTTTTTCTCGGCGACATGGTTAAGGGCGCGAGTCAGCAGAATGCCAAAGTGTTGGACCGTTACTACACCCACTACAGCGTGCTGCGTACCATCGAAGATAACTTCGGCTTAGAGCCACTGGCTGCGGGGGATCGGGAGGCCACGCCGATCACGGACATTTGGAAATGACATCATGGAGGGCGGACCGCAAACCTTTCTTCCGCAATGGATTTTCCCGTTCAGGAAAGGCCTCGCCGCCATTGTTTCCCCAAGCCCGCTGACGTTCCGGGGAGCTCCAAATCTGAGCTGAACTGTATAAAATTTCCATGACTGATGTGGGCTTTTCGTCCTCCGCGGAACTGGGTTTGGTAGACGTAATACTCCACTACTTCGCAACTGGTTGAAAACGTATATACTTATATGGGGAGCGGACTGTATGGCAGACTGGCACGTCCCGTGCAAAAGTAGGGACGGGATTTGAAGATTTCCCAGGGTTTTCACTATGCCAAGATTTTGCGCTCGGGCGATAGCCGTTGCGCTGAGACAAGAAACCAAGGAGCCTTTCCAATGACCCGCACTTCGTTAGCAATTCTCCTGGCAGCCAGTATGGCGGCCACGGTAGGCTGCACCAGCAAAAACTATGTAAAGCAACAAACCACGCCGCTGATCAACAAGACCAACGAACTGGATGACATGACGGCGAAGAACAGCAAGGACATCAAAGATGTCGATGCCCGCGCTCAATCCGGCATTCAAGCCGTGAACGCCAAAACTGCCGACGTTGAACAGAAGGCACAGGCCGCCGGTCAATCCGCGGCAACGGCGCAGCAAACCGCCGATACCGCCAATAACCGCGTTGGGGTTTTGACCAACACGGTGGCGAACCTTGATAACTACCGTCCTGTCGCTGAGACCTCTGTGAAGTTTCGTTTCAACAAAGACGACCTCACTCCTGAAGCCAAACAAGCGCTGGACCAGTTGGCCGGTACGATTTCGAGCACCAAGGGTTACATCATTGCGCTCGAAGGCAGCACCGACTCGGTCGGTCCCGCGGACTACAACTACGATCTCAGTCAACGCCGCGCGAATTCAGTAATCCAATATTTGGCTTCGAAATATAGTGTGCCCGCCCACAAGATTTACGTGATCGGGCTGGGCAAGGACAAGCCGGTGGAGTCGAACAAGACCAAAGAAGGGCGCGCCGACAATCGTCGCGTCGATGTCCGGCTCATGACCAATACCGTGGGCGACACCACCCCGACGACTCCTGCGACTACCGGACAAAATAATCCGTCGTCGCTGTAGTCGAAATTAGACTTTACCCTCCCCCCGGAGGACTTCGCCAACCAGGCCGCTCATACCTCCCCCCTGAGCGGCCTGTTTTTTGCCCGTGGTTCTCGATCGGGAATCGAAGGTAAAATAAAGGGCATGAGCCGAAGGTTGTGGATAATTGTTGTTTTAGGGACGGCCTTGGCGGCCGCGGGCCAGCAGGGAAGCAGCGCGGATTCTACCGGCTCGAAAGCGCCAGAGCCGGATGCCTCGCGCTCTAATTCGCAGCAGCAGAATCCCGGAGCCAAATCTGTACCGTCGGATTCGTCGCAGTCCGGTTCTGCTTCATCCAATTCACCATCCCCGCAATCGAAAACGAATAATTCCGGCAAGCCCGCTCCGCAAGGCCTGTCGAATGATCTCAGTTTTCCTGAGGACGAGCCGGCCGCTGCACAGCCCCCCACGCCACCTCCGCCGCCCAAGCCCTCCACCTTGGAGCCGCCGCGCTCCGATCGTGTCCCGGCCAGCGATCTGGGCCCAAGTGTAGGCGAGAGCTCCAGCAAAGATGCGCCGGTAGATTTAAGCGCTCCAAACGACGATGCCAAGATGCATCCCAAAAGTCCGGACGCGGTGGCGGAGGCTGAGGCCGAAGCGCTGAGCAAAGGCGGGGTCGGCGAGTTCCATACCTGGGATCCGCACAAGGCCGCCAAAGACGTCGAGGTGGGAGATTTCTACTTCAAACGCAAGAACTATCGCGCCGCCGAGGAGCGCTACCGCGACGCCCTGCGTTACAAGGATAACGATGCGGTTGCGACCATCCGCCTGGCCGTGTCTCTGGAAAAATTGGGGATTCTCGATGACGCCCGCGCCGAGTACGAGAGCTATTTGAAGATTCTGCCGCATGGACCGCAGGCGGGGGAAGCACAGAAGGGCATCGCGCGGTTGAAGGCGGAGACGGCGGCGAAGTAAAGACAGCGCCTGGCGACGCCTGCGCCGGTTTCGTTTTACCGCCGATCGACTTTACTGGCGGATTCTTCCCCCAGAATCAGGCTGATTGGCCATCTCGGGCCGGAGCATGCCCGGCCTTTCGAACGAGTGCCCCCTTCCACCATGATCGCCTCAATTGCATCCAGGCAGGCATGAATCATCTGCGTTCGCAGGGGGCCGGAAACACCCCCGCGGATCATCAACATCGCCGTGCCGTGCATCAGCGACCATAATGACAACATCAGGCGCGTGTGCTTTCGCGGCGAGCCTCCCAGGCGCTGCGCCACGCGCTGGCGCATCAGGTTGAACGTGGGCCAGGGTTCATGCAGCGATGGCGGCTGCGCAAATCCATCAAAAAGCACTTCGTAGGCATGGCTATGCTCCAGCGCGAATTCCAGATATTTTCGGCATGCCTGTAGCAGCGACCGAGTGGGGCTCACGGCGGCAAAAAGCTCGATCCGCGTTTCCAGGCGCACGGCGCGCAGAATATCTTCGCGATCCCGGTAACGCTCATAGACCGTGGGAGTTGTGGTACCCGCCGCCTTAGCAACCCCCCGCATTGTGAGGGCTTTCTCTCCACCCCGCGACCACAACCGGCAGGCAGCGTCGAGGATGCGCTGCTCGAGTTCAGGATCTGCTTGTCTGGGCACCGGCCCGCCTCCATACCCTCAGGATCAGGATCACTGCATGGCCCGATTGCTTTGACTACGTCTAACTAACATTGTACAATTTATTTAATTCAGTATCACTTGTCAGTTTGCAGCCATCGCCTTGCCGGAGCCTCCGGGTCTTCCCCCCGCAGCCCTCCCCAAACCGACGGGGGTTCCGGCAAGTGCGCACTCACTAAAATTAATAATTTCAAGCGGAGAGTAGTGGATGTTCAACGATGAAAGCAGGAAACCGGCGGAAATTGCCCGCCTCAGTTCCGACCTCCGCACCGCTAAAATAGAACTCCTCAGCACCCAGTGCGCCGCTGACCGCCTCCGCCTGACATATTCAATCGAGGATATCGTTTGCTTCGGAGAACGCCAGGCGCTGAAAGGTGCGATCGCTTCCGCCGCTGCTCTGGGCCGCTTCTTTGCTTCCCTTGAAACACAAATGAAGCACGCGGACGGGCAGCAATAAAAGGCAGCACTGATCTTGGCCTTTCGCGCAACGATCTTACCCACCGACAATGCTTATTTCTCCACTCGTATAAATGCGCCGGTCGAGGCGTTGATGGAGACCGTTAGCTTTGCGGTATCGCGGGATTCGCCGTAGATCACATGCCAGACCAGTTCGTTCGTGTTATGGTCCCAATCGCAAACGTAAATCACCGGCGTAGCAGGAGCCTTTTCGAGGACTTTGTCTCCACCATGCTTTTGGGCCTCGGTGAAAGCCTGGTCGGAATCCACCTTGAGGAAGGCCACGTCAAAAACCTGAGTGGATGCGTTGTTGGGATTATAAGAGTCTTCGTTGCCGGGCGAAACCCCGCGTGAAGGAGCATCGGGAGCATTGCTGCCCGACCAGATGAAGGGCTTCACGCCGTGCTGCATGGCGGAAGCGAAGCTGGCGCGCCAGATGGCGGACTTGCCGTCATGGCCGTTGGCGTCGGTCGTGGGAGTGGACTCGATGCGGAACGGCTTTACATCGCCGGCATAATTTCGGGCCGCGATAAACACTTTCTGAAAAGCCGCGCGCGCCGTCAACAGCTCCGGAGCTTTCACTTCCGGTTTGGTTTCGGCGGGCTTCGGGGTATTCGATTCGCAGGCCGTGAGCGTCGCGAGAATAGTGAGCAACGCACACACGACGGCGAACTGGACTACGCGACGAGGTGGAAATGACTTTTTGCGCTTGCGATCTTCAACGTGTCTGGCAACCGCGGCGGGGACATCAGCGGTCCGTGACGGCACAAAGTCCCGCATATTCATGGCGACCTTCCTGGTAGGAGTAAGGTATTTTTATTGTCGCGCAACATTCTACCTGAAGCGCGCGGAAACTTGAGAGAACTGTGATGGATTTCCGTCTGAAAGAATTGAAGCGAGTTCTGGAGTCCGCGGTGCAAGGCATGTCCGAGGCAGAATTGGGCTGGCATCCTGTGGATCATCCAACAGATAAAGATAAATGGTGCACCGCCCAAGTCCTGGAACACTTGTACCTTACCTACACCGGAACCATCAAGGGTTTCGAGAAGGTGGTTCAGGCCGGCAAACCGCTAGCGACCCACGGGTCAAATAGGCAAAAATGGCGAGCTTTCGTAGTCCTGGGATTCGGCTATCTACCGTCGGGACGAAAAGCCCCGCCTAACACTGCGCCGCGAGGATTGGCTGCCGATCAGGTTCGAATGGGAATCTGGAAAAAAATTGTCGCCATGGACGCGGTCATCGCGCAGTGTGAAGAGCGCTTCGGGAGCGGCACCCGTTTGCTCGATCATCCAATTCTGGGCCCTCTTACCGCCACGCAGTGGAGAAAGTTCCATCTGCTGCATGGCCGCCATCATCGTAAGCAAATTCTGCGGCTGCGCCGAGCCATGAAGCGAGTCGCGTGAGCATGGCAGCAGGAAACCGCGAACGTTGCCGCCTGCGCGGCTCAGCCGCGTCTCCCGTAGGTTTTGACCAAGCCATTAATCGCGCATCGAGGCCGGAACGCCGGCTTTGCGGGCTTCTTCCTGCAAGTCATCGAGTTTTTGTTTGGCATCGTCGACGGCCTTCTGCTTGTCGGCGATCTGCTGCTTATATTGCGCTTCCTGCTTGTCCCAGTCAGCGGAGTTGCGCAGGCGATTACCCACGTCGGCGTACATAGCGGCGGCGCGAAGCTGATACTCACGCTGCGTGACGTCGAGTTCCCGGCTCGCCAAGTCGACCTGCTGCTTCTGCCCCGTCAACCGATCCTGCCACGACTTCCAGGCCGCTTGTTTCTTGGCCTGATCGTCGTCGGCTGGCTTGGCCGTGTCTTTGGCTTCAGGAGCCGCCGATTTTTCGGTCGAGTCAGGCGCGGCAGGTGCCTCTGACGGTTGCTGCCCAACTACGGAGAGCTTGTCATCCTTCGGAAGGCTATCGTTGTCAAAGACCTTGGGCTTGGCTTTGGCAGCGTTGGGATCCTTGTGAACTTTGCGGGCATAGTCGCCGAGAGATTGGTCCGGCGACGGCGCTGAGTTTTGTGCGCCCGCTGACGAGACCGCCAGAACCGTCATCACTGCTAATACCAGAACGCTACATGCGATGCTTTTCATAGTTCATCCTCTACATTAACTTTGCGTACCGGCAGCCGGACGCTTGGCCGCCAAAAATCCCCCGATGTGATGATCGAGCCGGGCCGCTTCGCTGGCAATGTCGGACGCCAATTCAGGGGCCAATTCCGGATCGCGGTTCCGTGCCAACTGCTGGGCGTATCCCGAGATGGTGGCCAGCGAAGTGCGTAACTCAAGGGCCATTTCGGCAGAGATTTCTCCCTGCAGCTCCTGCTGGTGCCGGATTCGTTCAAATTCGCTGCGATCGCTGATCAGGCATGCCGCTCCGAGCAGGCTGCCATCTGCCGAAGGCACGGGCGAAACCGTGACCGCAATCCGCGTCGTGTGGCCGGTTGGGTTGGTATAGTCTGCCTCGACCTGCCGGGATTTGCTGCCGTCCCGCAAAACCGCGTTGACTTCTTCAAGCAAACGTCCCGATGCTCCGGATGAACCGGAAGCGAGGTGGGACGATCCGACCACGGCGCCGCGGAAAATATCTTCCGCACTCATGCCGGAGGGCGAACTGAACCCCAAGATTCGCTTCGCCGCAGGGTTGGCCTGTTTCACCAATCCGTTGAGCCCGAAGACCAATACCCCGGAAGGCAGATTCGAGAGCACAGCCTGGCTGAAGTTTTCTGTAGTCCGGGCACGGCGTTGCTCAGCCAGATTCTGCACCTGCAGTTCGTGTTTTTGCTGCTTGAGCTGCTGGATGACGGTGTTGTAGAGATGCAGCGGCAAAGTATCCAGTCTGGGTGCGGCCGCCGAGTCGAGATCGGCTTCCTCGGCAATATTGCGGCGCAAGGTACGCATCAGCCAGACCGCGAGGATGAATGCAGTGCCCGCGGCACACATAACCAGGGCGGCGCGCAGGACCAGCGGATTGGTCAGCAGCCTTACCACCACAGCCTCCCATACCAATTCAAGAACTGGTTCCCCAGGAACAATGCCAGCAAAGCCATGCTACCCAGAAAAACACCGAAAGGCATTTGATAATGCCGGTAAACCATCTGCGCGGAACGCCATCCCCGCTGTCGCGCCGCTTGCAAGCTTGTGAGCCGCCGCCTGAAGCGTTGCGTGCGCTTGATCCATACCGCGAGCACCGTGGTCAATCCAAACAATGACCCCACCAGCGAGGCGGCGAAGATCGTGAAAACCGTGAGCTTGATGCCCAGAAATGCACCCACCATGGCCATCAGCTTCACGTCCCCAAAGCCCATGCCTTCGGCTCCGCGCCACCGCAAGTAGGCCTCGCCCACGCCGTAAATGAATGAGGCTCCAACCGCCGCACCCAACAGGGCGTCGAGCAGCGAAGATAGCCGCACGCTCCAATCAGCGCTGAAGGGCAGATTTAATACTCCCGGCAGAAACTGCGAAGCCATGTCGTGCACCGGCACCAGCAAGCTGAAGACGATGCCCAAAACCAGCCCAGGCAGCGTCAGCTTGTCAGGCAGCAACTTGGTTTCAGCATCGGTGAAAATGAGCCCGAGCAGCAGAAATCCAAAGACGCAGAATTTCAGCGTGGAGAGTGTGAGTCCAAAATAAGCGTAGCAACCAAGGAATAAGACGGCGGTAAGCAGTTCTACGAACAGATAGCGCGGCGAAATTCCGGCTTTGCACTGGCGGCAGCGGCCGCGAAGAATCAACCAACTCAAGACCGGCAGGTTGTCATAGAAAGCGATCGGACGCTTGCAGTGAGGACAGGCTGAACCCGGCGTCACTACCGATAAATCCAGGGGCAACCGGTAGATACACACATTCAGAAAGCTGCCAAAGGCAAGCCCCAGGAGAAAAATCGCCAATGCATAAAGAGGATTCACTGAGTTTTGAGAGCCGTCAGATCGTGCATTCACACTCCCGCGCCAGTTCTTTCCCAAGAACGCAGGCGGTGGCACTTCTTGAGTGGATTATAAGGCTGACGGGCGGGCAACACTAAGGTACTGAAGTCACTGTCCGACAGGACAATATCCCCAGCAAATTCAGCAGAATCATAGGGGTGCGCTGATCCTCGAATCGCATCACGGAGCGTCAAAGCGGAGCAGCTCCCCTTCCAGCGCAATCGCCGTCGGCTCAGTTGCCGGAAGCTGTCCGTGCCACCCCGTCCAATTGCGAGGGATCAGGCGGGTTTCCGCGGCCGGAAGCTCAATCCACCTGGCACCGGTCTGCTGCCGTACGAAGACCGAAAATACCGAGGACCGCTCCAGGCTGCTCACAAAGGCGTGATCCGGCTGGGTGCTCCATTCGTACAGGCTAGCCTGCAAGCTTTCGCTGATGGATTCTCCCGCTTGCATGCAAAAAATCCAGTCATGTCGCGCCACATCGAGATAGTGCTTTGCGGCGGGATAACGTTCTGCGTCCACGATGCGAGCTCCGTAGGAGGAGGCGACGCGACGGGTGGCGTCATCCGACTGGTGGTCCACAATCAACAGCTCGGAGCAGGGTAGCAGCATCTCCAGCGATCGGCCGAGTCGCCGCGCGTCATTCATGGTGTGCAGCAACGCCGTAATAAGAGGCATGAAGAACAAATCTCCGTGCCTCCGAGTTTACGACGAAGCCCATCCCGGCGGGGCCGGTTATCTTCGGATTTTATTTCGGCCCGGTTTTATTCTGTCGTCCCGCTGGCTGAGCGGCGCCTTGGTGAAGATAATGCCTTTCCAAACAGGATGCCGGTCTCCACCTCAAGCGTTTTTCCGCCCTGACGGTAAGGTTTGAACTTCCATTGGCCCAGCGCGTCGGTGATAATTTTTGCCTGATCGGGGAACGCGCTGAGAAAGTGAATGTGTTTGACCTTGCCCTCCTTATCGATAATGATTCGCACCGGGATCGGGTTGAAGTGGTGTTCAGTGAAAATGGGATCGACCCGCGAAATCAGGTTTTCATCGTTGGCATAATCCTTAATGCAAACTGGAAACTCGCCCCCTGCTTCCGACGTGGCGCCTGTCTCCGTGGGCAATTGCATCTCGTTTAAATCAAGGGTCAGGTTCTCGAGCAGTTTGACATCGCGGCTGGTGAGTACGATCTCAAGTGTGTGGCATCGAAATTCGGTCGCCAGAACATACCAGTGCAGCTGCGAAACCGGGGACCAATATGCAAAAAACGTAAATGAGCGGTCGGCAATTTTTGTGGGTGTGGGCGGCATTTCTACGTTGTATTCCGCCTGCAAATTGTTCTTCGAAAAATTGACCAACTCGTGGGCATTGACCGCAGGCAGCGGCGTGAAGAACATGTCCTGCGCGGTGATCAAAATCGTTCCTCGATCCCGTCCTTTGAACGTTTCCGCCGGGCCTAGCTGGACCAAAACGTAGCGGCCGCTATCCGAGGGAGGCGGCCCTTTGTATTTCTCGGACCAATCCGACGGCAGAGGAAAGGTCATCCCAAAATACGGATCGCGAAAGACACGGTTGCTCACGCTTCCACCTTCCGGCAGAGCTGTGACCGAATCGCTCGCACTTGACCACGCTCCCTTTACCAGAATCGCTCCTGCAGGAACTTTCGCCGGCGGCTGCAAGTTATCGGAAAGTCGCCGCCATTCCTGGAAGGGGATTGAGCTTGCGAGTTTTGCGCCAGGAAAAGCAGCGCCGCTGCGGATAGGACCAACGCGACCCGAAAACGCAAGAATCTAGAATGCATGGTTTTCCTCGACGCGGTTCAACAGTTCACAACCAAGGCCTAACCACCCAGCTAAACTCGACCCCGAAAGAAGCTGGCGAGACCTTGCGTCTCGCCAGCATGTTGTCGTGGCCGCTTACAGGGAGCGCAGGAAGTCCAAAATCTCCTGCTGCTGCGTCGTGCTGAGGTCGAAGAACTGCTCCTCGACCGTGCTGGCTTCGCTTCCGTTGCTGGCGTGGTCGCGAATCGCCGTGATCAGGCTGGAGGTCCTGCCATCGTGCAACAGGAAAATCCGCTGTCCCAGACCCCATAACGGAGCGGTGCGGAACTGATCGCCGCCGGCGTTGCCTTGTGAGACATTATCCGCCAAGCCATTGCCCATGTGATGAATCTCAATATCCGAATAAGCACTCACCGGGACTTTGCTCAACGATGGCGTGATGTTCGAGGCTTGCGTGCTGCCAACGGTTGGATTGTGGCAGGTGGCGCAACCGATCGAATTGAATAACGAGCTACCCGCGGAGATAGTCGCCGCGCTCACGCTCGATCCATTCAGCACCACTCCACCGGTGGGGGGCGGGGCAAGCGTGCGCATGAAATCGGCAAACGCGGAAACGTCATCCAGAATCCCCGCACCCGACGATCCCGGATTATTCGCGTCTTCGGGATAACCGCTCCCGCTGAGGTTCAGGCAATTTGCCGGCAGCCCGGTGCCTTGCTGGTCCTCCCCCGGCAGCGGGCGATCCTGGGTGAACAGCAGATTGGAGATTCCCATCTCCACGTTGTAAGCCTCGCCCGCAAAAATGTGCAGCGACTTGTTCTGCGCCTTCCAGCCGAACCGGGTGATGGTGCCGTCGTTGCCGTTGCGGTTGAATGAGCCGGAGATGCCAAAGTCATTGTTGTTATTCGCCAGCTGCTTGTTCAGCAGCGTCGAGTCGTCAAGGTTTTCGATCAGCCCTGAGCCAAAGGTCGGCGTGGGGATTCGAAAAATGATGTTGTTGGCCGCCACCGCGGTCGCGAAGCTGGGCTGCGGCAGCGCGGTGCTGTTGGTGCAGGTGCCGGCATCAGAGCGGCCAGTGACCGTGTACAGATCCTCCACTCCGCCGTTCGGTTCGCTGGTGTTAACCGAACCATTGGTGTTAAAGAAGAATGGAAAGCGCGCCTCACGGGTGGGGCCGGTCGCCGTGATAAAAGACGGAATCGTATTGCCCGGAGCTACGCCGTTGCTGGGGAACTGAAATTCGGGATTGGTTGCAGCTCCGCTGCCGCCCAAAGCTGGTTGCGCGTGGCATGAACTGCAACTGTTGGAGTTGAATCTTGGTCCGAGTCCATTGTTGGCGCTGCCCGAAACCGTCTCAACTTCCTGGAAACGAGTTTGACCGGCGGTGAAAAAGGAAAGTATCCCCGAGGGGCTGTTGGCCAGCACCGACGAAAGCGCTGCGCCAGTTCCTCGATTGCCAGTTTGAACTCCCGGGTCGGTCTGAGCCAGTGCGATTCCTGCGAGGAACAGCACTGCCAATATCAGAGTTGACGCCTGCTTGGCTGTCTTGTTCATGATTCCTCCTTGGAAGGCATCCGTGCCTGGTTGGCTTTCGGTAGAACCGTTGAGATGTTCGGGGACAGATATCCCGGGGCTGAAGCGCAGGAAATGAGGCCTTGCCTTCCCCGCTGGGGGCGTCCATTGCATTGAGCGGAGCATGGGCTCCTCCTTTTAAAAAGGATTTGTCTTACGGCCAGGGACCGCAATGGACGCCAAAGATGTAAAGCTGAGTTCGGACCGTGCTGGATCAGGGGTTGTCCGAAATCGGTGCGGGGAGTTCTAACGCAAATTCCTACCGGCCCAACAACAAACCATCAGAAGTTACGGAGTTAGAACAGAGGCTACGATCAGCCGAGATGGATCATTAGGATTTTCTTATGGATACGTCACGATTCAGAGCGCCCCCGCAGATCTTCCCCAGAGGCCTAAACCCATTTATCTGTTCGGAAAGCCGGAACTGAGATGAAGCATCACTCACCGCGTCGCGAGAATTGGCGGCCATGACTATGGGAAACGAATCTGCAGGCTGGCGGGGATCTCTAGCGCCGATGCCTAGTGGATGAACTTGTAGTCCACGATTGAGGCGGCCAACAGGCTCTGCTCGGATTCGATCTCTTGGCTGTGAGTTTCCTTCTCTTCCAGATCTTTGGAACGGATCACTCGGCCTTGGCAGAGCACGTTGCGGTTCTTCTGGCCGGAAATTTCCTCCGGCATTTCGAAAACCATCTCGATCAATGCATTCACCGGCAAGGGCTGGGGCCCATGAAACAGAAGCCCGGTCTGGCTCAAATTTTCAATGCTCCCCTCAAACCATGTGCTGGTGCTATTCACGCGGTAGCGCAGAGCGGAATCCAGCTTCAGGCGGCGGGCTCGTGGGGTCCAGGACGGTCGCTTTATCCGCGTGTGATTGCGGCGGGTGGTGGTTTCAGGTTTGGCATGGTCCAGGCGCTGAGTGCGGCGCATGGTGGTCCAGTCATACTTATATTCGACCGCGCACAACAGGCAGACCTGGTAGTAGTCTCCGTCAGCGCCGCGGCGAGGCCAGGAAAATTCGTGGGAGCACCGGCCGAGCATAAGAACATCCAGGATTTTTTGCGGCATGATGGTTACTTCCGGACCTTGGGAGCGCCGGAAAACCCATCATGCCTCGAAGCCGAGTTATTGGAAAGGTTACTTTCGTGTCGGGCGGCAACGGTGTGCGAAGACAAGCCGAATCGATGCAAGCACTTAGACTGCGGAAAACTACCCGTTGCTGGATTCCGGCTGCCCTGAAATTGCCACCGAAACGGGGCCGTGTATGATCGCGGCATGAGGAACGCCTTCGCGCCCGATGTCACAGCCTTCATCATCGCCGGCGGCAAGAGTACCCGCATGGGCAGGGATAAGGCATTCATGGATTGGGAGGGTCGATCCCTGCTGGCGTCGGCGCTCGGGGTAGCCCGTTCAATCACGCCCGACGTGCGAATCGTAGGCAGTCGCGAAAAGTTTGAAACCTTCGCGCCCGTCGTGGAAGATATATTCCGCGACTGCGGCCCCTTGGGGGGCATTCATGCAGCCTTATCGGCCACGCCCACCGAACTCAACTTGATTCTGGCCGTTGACCTGCCTTTTATCCCGACGAGGTTTTTGCAATACTTGATCAGTCAAGCCCGAGAGGCAGTTGAAGCAGCAGTAGTGGTTCCACACGGCAACGGGCGCGTGCAGCCGCTATGCGCTGTTTACCGCCGCGCCTTTGCCGGGGTGGCTGAGAACGCTTTGCGCGCCGGACGAAACCGGATCGATCTATTGTTCGATGTCGTTTCAGCCCGAGTCATCGACGAAAAACAATTGACGAATGCCGGATTTCTACCCGATATTTTCTTCAACCTGAATACGCCCGAGGAAATGGAGGCCGGGAAGCGCAGAGCCTGACAGTCGCTTACTCTCGAAATAATCATGCCCGAGATTCAGCCCTACATCGAGTTCCGTAAAGTCTCCAAAGCTTTCGGCGACAACATCGTTCTCGACGGCGTCAGCTTCAACGTAATGCCGGGCGAGACCGTGTGCATTCTGGGACGCAGCGGCGTCGGCAAGTCGGTATCGCTACAACTGCTGATGGGATTTCTCAAGGCTGATTCCGGGCGCGTGATTGTTGCCGGCGAAGATGTAACTGATTTTTCCGAGGAGCAGATGGAAGCCATTCGCAAAAAGGTCACGATGGTTTTTCAGAACGGAGCCTTGTTCGATTCCCTCACGGTCGGTGAGAATGTGGCCTTTCCCCTTCGCGAAGGCGGAGGTTTGTCCGAAGAGCAGATTTACGAGATCGTCGATGGACTGCTGAAAATGGTGGGCGTGCAGGAGATGCGAGACCTGTTGCCCTCGGACCTTTCGACCGGAATGAAACGCTCCGTGGCCATCGCCAGGGCCTTGTCGGCGCGCCCGGAATGCGTGCTTTACGATGAGCCTACGACCATGGTTGATCCACTCATGGCACAGTTGCTCGGGGACCTCATCAAGCGGCTTAAAATTCAACTCAATCTCACCAGCATCGTGGTCACTCACGATATGCGTCTGGCAAAAAAACTGGCGGATCGCGTGGTTTTTCTGTACGAAGGCAAGGCGGTTTTCTTCGGGCCTTCGGCGGAGTTGGAAAAATCCAGCGAGCCGATCGTGCAGGAGTTTCTGGAACTGGACGAGTTGAAGCTTGAATGCTAAACAACCGGCATGCTTCGTGCACCTGGCGTTTGAAAAGTCCCAAACCGCCTCAATGTCCCGCCCCCGCCGGCCCTTTCCTGATGGCTTTCTTCAGGGTGAAAACGATTGGGACGCAGGCGAAGCAGGCGATCGCCATATAACGAAAGTCGTCCACGTACGACCAAAGGCGCGCCTGCGCATTCAGGGTTTCGTTCAGCAATCCGTAGGCTTTCTGCAAAGCTGTGGTTGGAGAGGACCCGCCCAGAGTGCTGAGATATTGCTGAATTCCTTGCAGCGTGCCACGAACGCTCGGACGCGCCGCAGTCAACGATCCGGAAAGCTCGGTGCGATGCAGTTGTTCGTGGCGCGCGACGATCGTGTTAACCACAGAGATTCCGATGCTGCCGCCGATGTTGCGAAACAGGTTGTACAGCCCGCTGGCATTTCCAATTTCTTCATTCTTCAAAAACGCCATCGCGGTCGTCGACAGCGGAACGAAGACGCATCCCGACCCGAATCCGCTGATCAGAATGGCCCACAGAAACGACCACTGGCCGATGCCAAGGTTGACCTCGCCAAACCACAGGCTGGCCGCGCCGAACATGGCGAAGCCGAAGGCGATCAGCCAGCGGTTGTCCATTTTCGCCGTGAGGTAGCCGATGATGGGCATGGCCACAATGGCTCCAATGCCGCGCGGGCTTACGGCCCAGCCTGCGGCAAACGCGGTATAGCCCAACAGCTCCTGATAAAACAGCGGGAGCAGCGTAATCAAGCCATAGATGCCTGCTCCAAACAGGCCAATGAGCACGCATCCCAACGTAAAGTTTCGATGGCGAAAAATCTTCAGGTCTACCAGCGGTTGCTTGTGCCTCAGTTCGCGGATAAGAAATGCCACCAGGCTGATCACCAGAATTACGGCGGCCCAGCGAATCCAGGTGGCGCCAAACCAATCGTCCTCTTGTCCTTTATCAAGAATAATTTGCAGGCAGCCTAGCCACACGCCGAGCAGGCCCAGGCCAATGCTATCCAGCTTGCCGGGATGTGCGTCCTTGATGTAAGGAGGATCTTGAACAAAACGCGAAATCATGAAAATCGCGAAGACGCCGACTGGAATGTTGATGTAAAACGCCCAGCGCCATGAATACGTGTCTGTAAGCCAGCCGCCCAGTGTGGGCCCCAGCACTGGCGCAACCACTACCCCCAGCGCGAACACTGCCATCGCCATTCCGCGCTTCTGCGGCGGAAAGCTCTCGAGCAGAATGGCCTGAGAAAGCGGCTGCAGCGCGCCTCCGCCAGCGCCCTGCACGGCCCGTGCAATCAGGATCAAGCCCAGAGTCGTCGCCGATCCACACGCGAACGACGAAACCGTGAAAATGACGATGCACACAATCAGAAAGCGCTTCCGTCCGAAGCGCAATGAGAACCAGCCGCTCGCCGGTAAAATTACCGCATTGGCCACCAGATAACTGGTGAGTACCCAGGTAGCCTCATCGTTGGTTGCCGAGAGGCTGCCAGCAATATAGGGCAGTGCCACCGCCGCGATAGAAGTGTCCAGCACTTCCATGAACGTTGCCAGCATCACCGCAATCGCGATCAGCCAGGGATTGGAAGCCGCCTGCGGCGCGTTGGATTGGCTCGAATTCGGTTGCGAAGGCGCGGCAGCCATTCTCTTTCCATGAACAGCAAGGTTAAGACGCACCGTGAAGACGGCGGGATATTAAAGATGCCCGTCACGCTCCGCGGGTTTCAGGAAATCGTGCACCAAGAAGTTGAAGAGTCGTCGCCGCGCTGCGCTTGACTCATATCGAATGAAAGGCGTTAATGGAGAGTGCCCCCGATATGACCGAACAACTGGCGGATAAGAAGTGCGTCCCCTGCCGCGGCGGAGTACCGCCGCTCAAGGGCGAAGAACTCGAAGCGCTGCACCGGGCCGTGCCCAACTGGAATGTGGTCAACGGGCATCACCTCACTCGCGCCTATACTTTTCCCGACTTCAAGCAGGCGCTCGACTTTGTAAATCGCGTGGGTGCGCTGGCCGAGGAGCAAGGCCACCATCCAGACATCCTGCTGGCATGGGGCAAGGCTGAGATCACGCTGTGGACGCACAAGGTCGACGGCCTCACCGAGAGCGATTTCATCATGGCGGCAAAGATCGACCGGCTCCGCGGCTAAAGTTGCCTGGCCAGAAAGACCCGCTGGCGGCTCACTTTAAATCTGCATCTGGCTCCTGGGTCGAGACGATCTCGTAATGCAATGCCTTGGCATCGTGCCGAGATAAATACTTGCGGCGTTCCTCCGGAATTATCGAAGTTTCGAAATCCGGGCCGGCGAAGGCACGAATCGCATCGATCGATTTCCACAGCATGATCGTGATGAACTCGACCTCATTTCCGGCGTCCCTCCGGAGCAGGTAGCTGCCTTCATAACCTTTCACCTTGCCAACGCCGGGCAAAAGCTCCGGTTTGAGCATGGCCTCATACCCTGCCGCGTTTTCGGGCTTTGTGGTTCCGTGCCAGACCCGTGCGATCACAGTGACCTCCTTGGAATATGTTGTTACTTCTCAGATTGGATGGAAGTTTTCGTGGTTCGATCCATGGCTCCAGGCATCGCCAACGCCCACAAGGTCGCGGGAATCACCATGATCAATCCAGTCCAGTCGCGGCTGCACGCGCGGCCATGCCTGCATCGAGCAAACGTCCACAAAGATAGGCGCCGCCGGCGATCGTCAGCATCGAGAAACTCAGATCGGCGGAGAAGCCGAGCAACGCAGCGAATTCGCTGCGTCTTCGAGTCTCAGTCCTCGTAAGGATCGCGCACGTATCCCTCCACCGCGAAGTCTTCGCCGAATCGATGGAGATGCAGATCCTTCACTTGCGGCACCCGATCCAATTGGCTGAAGCGGGCGCTACCGGTGAATGCAACCGCTTCTGAGCCCGGCATTAGCTTCGGAGCGTAATAGAAAAAGATTTTGTCGACGACGCCGGCCGCGATAGCCATCCCATTCACCGTTGCACCGCCTTCAATCATCAAGCTGATGATCTCAAGTTCGCCGAGCCGGCGAAGTATTGCATGGATATCGGCGCGACCATCCGGCCCGGGCGGAAACTGCTCAACCCGAATTCCGTGTTTCTCCAGTTCAGCTTTTTTCTTCTCGTCGCCGCACGAAGAGAAAACAAGTACGTCATTCTTCGTTGCGCCTGAAGTCGTGATGCTCTGCACTAGCCGCGATTCCAAAGAAAGCCGAAGACGCGAATCGAGAATCACACGCAACAGAGGACGCCGCCGCAAATTGCCGCTGCGATCGGTGAGCAATGGATCGTCGGCCAGAACCGTTCCCACGCCCACCAGAATCGCGTCGCTCTGGTGACGCTGTTGCTGTACATGCCCGCGTGCGGCCTCTCCGGTAATCCATCCGCCCGCGGGGGTGCCCGGTCTAAGATTCGATGGCCCCGATGGCGGCGGAGCGATCTTGCCATCCAGTGTCATCGCCGATTTCAGGGTAACCAGCGGTACACCTTTTCGCGTGTAGCGGGCAAAAGCCTCATTCAAACGCCGAGCCTCCGCCTCCAATCCTCCCACCTCCACCTGAATTCCGGCCGCGCGCAACTTCTCAAAACCTCGGCCGCTCACCTTCGGATTTGGATCGGGCATCGAGGCCACCACGCGATGTATTCCGGCGGCGATCAGTGCATCGGTGCACGCGGGTGTGCGGCCCTGGTGGGCGTGCGGCTCGAGATTGATGTAGAGAGTGCCTCCGCGCGCCTTATCGCCGGCGTGTTCGAGTGCTCGTATCTCCGCGTGCTTCATGCCATCGTAAATGTAGGCGTCCGTGCCCACGATACTGCCGTGGGCATCGACGATTACAGCGCCGACGTATGGATTCGGCGAAGCCAATCCAATACTCTGGCGCGCAAGGTCGAGCGCACGCCGCAGAAACTGTTCGTCGCTGGATTGGTCAGGCATTCGATTACGAATCAGAATCTACCACGGGAGGGCATCCTGCAGTCTTTGCCCACGGCAGGGTTGCGCGGAGGAACGCGAGAAGATTTGTGGAAATTATTGACGCCTAGGCGGAAAGGCGCGATAGGAATCGTCTTCCGGCTCCGCGACCGCCGCACCACTTCTGCCGCCAGGGCTTCGGCGCAATGGCGCCATCCGGTAAGCATAGGGATCGCCAGGGGTTTGTGGTGGTTTGTTTCCAAACAGTCGAAGCAGCCAATCCAAAAGACCACGAAGGTTCGAGTTTTTCTTTCTGGCATTCGGCATGGCAGCCTTCATTCAAACAATGAATTCACAAACTCCTCAGGATCAAATGGCAGCAAGTCTCCCACTTTCTCGCCGACGCCAACAAATCGCACCGGCAAACCCAGTTCGCGAGAAATGGCAACCACCACGCCCCCCTTAGCCGTACCGTCCAGCTTGGTGAGCACAATGCCGGTGACGCCCGCTGACTCCGTGAACATGCGCGCCTGCTGCAAGCCATTTTGACCCGTGGTGGCGTCCATCACCAGCAGGGTTTCATGCGGCGCTCCCGGAATGATGCGTTGAGCCGTGCGACGCATCTTTTCCAACTCCGACATCAGGCTCGTCTTGGTATGCAGCCTGCCGGCGGTATCGACGATAACGTAGTCCGTCTTGCGAGCCTTTGCGGCCTGCAATGCGTCGAACAACACTGCCGCGGGATCGCCGCCAGGCTTGGTCTTGATCACTTCGGTGCCGGTGCGCTGGCCCCAGATTTCCAGTTGGTCGATGGCCGCCGCTCGGAATGTATCCGCCGCGCACAGCAGCACGTTCTTGCCTTGCGACCGAAAGACCTGCGACAACTTGCCGATTGTCGTAGTTTTGCCGGTGCCGTTCACACCCACAACCAGAATTACTTCGGGCGATCCATCGACTCTCTGCACGGGCGGGGTATTTGCCGTGTTCAAAATCGCAAGCAATTCTTCTTTCAGCAGCCGCTTTAGTTCCTGCACGTCCTTGATTTGCTTGCGGTCGGCCTTCTCGCGCAGTTTGCCCA
Source organism: uncultured Acidobacteriota bacterium (assembly GCA_963756015.1). Lineage (GTDB taxonomy): Bacteria > Acidobacteriota > Terriglobia > Terriglobales > Acidobacteriaceae > Sulfotelmatobacter. The sequence continues at coordinate 869,562 of CAVWMB010000006.1, read as the reverse complement.
AAACTTCCTGCGTGGTCGTCGACCCCAGATCGGCACCGATCAGCGTGGCCTCCAGATCGTCAAGCGTGTTGCGGTCGATTTCCTTCCCGAAGGCGACGACTTCCTCAATGCGCTCCGTCAGGTTTTCACGCGTGCGCGTGACCGCCTGCTTCATACGCTCGAAGAACCCATCTTTCTTTTCTTCGGTGCTGCCGAACAAAGTTTGAATCATGAGCAATCCCAGAGATGATTATAACGTTCAGGGGCAGGCTGGTCTGACTGGTCGGCGAAGGTCGGCGAAGGTCTGCGAAAGAAGATTAGACGCGTGATCGTTCGAGGTTGGCAGCTTCCGTGGCGGTGAGCGCCGGAGAAACCACCGCCGCAACTTCACTGGACGCGTCCGCGGCCACTGGTCGTTTGATCGAAAAGCGCTGGATGCGAATCTCACCGCGAGCATAAACCGCGAGCAGCGCGGCCACCGGCTCGGGATGGAGCCGCTTGCCGGCAAGATTCTGGATAATCTTCAGCGCTTCTTCCGGAGTGTGCGCGTGCTGGTAGGGTCGATTTGTGGTGAGCGCATCGAACGTGTCGGCCACCGCAATCACCCGCGCCAGCAGCGGAATCTGATCTCCCGTTAGGCCATACGGATAACCACGGCCATCGAGCGCTTCATGATGCAGCTCGATTCCAGGCAGCATGTCGGCAAGCTGGGTCACCGGGCGTAAAATGTTGGCGCCTTTGGTGGTGTGAGTTTTCATGACCTCAAATTCTTCCGCGGTCAGGGCGCCCGGCTTCTTGAGGATGCGATCTTCGATGCCGATCTTGCCCACGTCGTGAAGCTGGGCAGAAATACGCAAAGTTTCCATGAACGCCGCATCCAGATTCATTTGCGCGGCGATCATCAACGAGTAGCGTGTGACTCGGTCGGAGTGGCCGCGGGTGTACGGATCTTTTTCGTCAACCGCGCCCGCCAGCATCTGAATTGAGCCCAGAAACAAGGCGCGATTTTCTTCCGCCGCCCCCTTCAGGTCTTCGACGAACTGCTCGAGCTCCTCCGACATGGTGTTAAATGTTTCGGCCAGTTCGCCAATTTCGGTGCGGCTGTTCAAGTGCGCTCTTTGGGAAAAGTCTCCACGCGCCAGCGCTCGACTCGACTGCGTAAGGATTTGCAGCGGATTGGTGATCCTGCGAGCTGCGACAATGCTGACGCCGATGCTGAGCAGTACCGCCAGAATTGCCAGCAGACGAGCCGTGCGCTGCATCTCATAGACCCCGCGATAAGCTTCCAGCCGCGGCTTCTGCACCACCACCGCCCAATCCAGCGCGGTCACGGGGCTGTAGGTGCCAAGCATCTCAACGCTGGCATTGCCCTCCCTGACGGCGAATTCTTTCGTCGCGGCTAGTTGCGCTTTATTTCCCTCGTCCACAAAATTGCGCACGATTTCCAGATTCTTCATTTCCTGGCCGGTTACGTACTGCGGCGTACCCGAAGCGACCAGCCGGCCCTGAGCGTCCACCACATAGGGAATCAGTCCGCCGCCGCTCACTTCGCGCAGCCGCCGGATCAGGAATTGCAGATCCACCACTGCGCCCACCATTCCCAAAAAGCGACCGTCATAGCTGACCGGATTGCTTACCAGCACAACCGTTCGCGAACCCTTGCCGTCTTCCACCTGAAGTGCCTGGCCGTTGTAAGCGCGGCCATCGCGAGCCGCGTCAAAACCGTGTTGCAACTCCCGCTGCAGAAAAGCATCGGGAGCGATGCGTCCGGCGGAAATTCCCTTGGCGTCGGAGTTGAGCAGAGTGGCGTACGCCAGATCATCGGAAGAGGAAACAAAGTTCTCCAGAAGCGCTCGCAACTCGGGAGCTTCGATATTCTTGCTGCCAATGTCGCCCCCGCTTGCCACCTGGATCGCTGATGACAGATTGGCCAGCATCATGCGAAGCGAACGCTCGTGCTGCGACAGGTCATCGGCCAGCGACCGCGTCACCGTATTCTGCAGCAGCATTTCATTGGTCTTGAGTCGATCGCGGTTGATTGCCTCCACCTGAGCGGAGTAAAAATACATCGGCACGATGCTGATCACCAGCAGCACGCCGAGAATTACATAGAGAATCGGAATGCGCAGGGTACTCGCTGCTGCCGGGGACAGGTCAGTTTCTTCCTGGCTCCCTTCGGCAGCGCCGACGGTCGAAGTGGCGGCGGATTTCACGTTGTATCTACAGAATTTTAATGTCGATCGAGCACCACGAGGCAAAAACCGCTCATTTCGGCGTTACCAAAGTACCAGTCAAACAGTACTTCAGGTGTGCGTTTGATAATAAAAGCCGAAAAACGAAGGCCCTAGGTCCTGAGCGTTTCACTCTTACCGCTGCGGGTCATCAGGTCATAAATTGCTTCACGTGGAGCCTTACCCTGGTGCAGGATGGCATACATTTGTTCGGTGATGGGCATCTCCACGCCGCGCGCCTGCGCCAGCCCAATCGCGGCTGTAGTGGTAAAAACTCCCTCCGCGACCATGCCATGCATGGCCGCGAGAATCTCCGTTAATTTTCGTCCCCTGCCGAGTTCAACCCCGACGCTGCGATTGCGCGAAAGGCCACCAGTGCAGGTTAGAACCAGATCGCCGAGACCGGCAAGACCCGCCATGGTTTCGGCCTTGCCCCCGCATGCAACCACCAGCCGGGTCATCTCCGCCAGGCCGCGGGTAATCAGGGCTGCCACTGAATTGTGTCCCAAGCCAAGCCCCGCGCTGACTCCGGCCGCAATCGCGATGGTATTCTTGAGCGCTCCGCCCAACTCGACTCCGATCGGATCATCGTTGGTGTAAACCCGAAAGCTGGAATTGCTGAACTCGCGCTGAATCGAACGTGCCAGCTCCTCATCATCCGAAGCGACGGCAATCGCGGTTGGATCTCCCCGCGCCGCTTCTAGCGCGAATGATGGGCCGCTGAGGGCTCCAATTCGCGGAGCGCGAGCGTTCCCGCTTTGAAGAATTTGTACGATCACCTCGGTCATGCGCAGCAGCGAGTTTTCTTCCAGTCCTTTGGTCGCGCTCACGATTATGGTGTCTTCGCGCAGGTGCGGTCGCATCTGCAAAAACAGACGACGGCAGTGTTGTGAGGGCATCACACTCACAACAATGGTCGCGTGCTCAAGCGCTTCCCCTATCTCGTTGCACGGGATCACGCTGGTCGGGATGGGCTGGTTGGGAAGGAATCTCTCGTTCATCCGCCGTCGCGCAATGCTCTCGCAAACTTCTTTTTCATGCGCCCAAAGTCTAACTCGGTGAGTTCCCGTGCGTCCCAACATGATCGAAAGAGCGGTTCCCCAGGCGCCGGCGCCGATAATTGCGACTTCGCTCATACGCTCTTTGCTCCGAAGCGGCTTTCGGTGCCGGCCAGCAGGCGGCGGATGTTTTCGTGATGCCGGGCAATGATGAGAAGGGAAGTAGCGATCATAAATCCCAGAGCGATCCAATCGTTACCATAGGAGTGGATTTCAAAAACCAACACAGGGAAGGATGCCACCGCGATCATCGACCCCAGTGACACCCGCCGCGAAACGATCACGACCACGAGAAAAATGCCCGCCGCCACCAGCACCTCCTTTGGTGCAATTACGATAAATGACCCTAGGCCGGTTGCTACTCCTTTCCCCCCGCGAAATCCCAGCCATACCGGAAAAAGATGGCCCAAAACGGCGAATAAAGCCGCCATGGATAGTGTTCTGTAGGGCGCAACTCCCGAATACACTCGACTTGAAAATAATAGCGCCAACCCAACCGCTGCCGCTCCTTTCAGAGCGTCTAACAGTAACGTCATGATTCCCAAAGCCGGCGATTTGCGTGAAACATTGGTTGCGCCAATATTCCCGCTGCCACTGTGCCGGACGTCTTCTCCGCGAAAGACACGCACCAGCAGGTAGCCAAAAGGAATCGATCCCAGCAAGTAGCTCAGCGCGGCGATGAATAGCGCTCCTGACATGGATAATTGCTGTTAGCGCAGGGCGAACCCTGCCAGTTTTGTGTATCTCGACCCGCCGGGCATCGTTTGGCTCTGATACAGGAAAAACTCGCGGGCCGTCATCGCACCAAACTCCGGCGCAGGAAAAGCCGTGAGTTTTTCTTGCAAAAGTTGAAAGCCGCGCCCCTGCGCGTCGCCCTTGGATTTGCGCGATGTACGTGAGCCTTCTCTCGCGAGTGTGAGATGAGCGTTGAAGGCATGCTCTTCTTTCGCAATGCCAATCTCCGCCACAGTTTCATCAACCGATGCAGCAAGCGAAGCAAGCTGCGGGTTAGCCGCCACCCCTATCCAGAACACGCGCGCCGCCCGCTCGCCTGGAAAAAATCCGTGGCCACGGATCTTCAACTCCAACGCGCCGGCGGTAATCGTTTGCAACGCTCGCTCAATTTTATCGGCGATGCTCTCGGGCTGCTCTCCGATGAATTTCAAAGTTAAGTGTAACGATTCGGGCCGCACCCAGCGCGCTTCCGGGGCGAACCCGCGAACCCCATCAAGGTAACGCGAAATCCGCCCACGAACCTGGTCGTCAATATCGAGGGCAACAAAAAGGCGCATAGGAAGGTCTATATCGAATCCATCACGAAATCAGGATCCGCAAGGTCAAAGCCAAACATAAAAACCGCCTTTCACATAAGCTTCCTTCGCATCATGTCCAGCGCCAGGGTGCTGGCGAACCAGCGGATGCGCTTGCGATCGCCGGAAAAATTCCGCTCGATCACTTCCGTCCCGCTGTCACCGGCGAGCGCATGAAAAACCAGCCCTACGGGTTTTTCCGGCGTTCCTCCGGTAGGGCCCGCGACGCCAGTGATGCCAATTCCAAAATTCGCTTCGCAGCGGTACCGAATGCCCTCCGCCAGCGCGGCCGCTACTTCGCGGCTCACGGCTCCATGGCGCTCGATCATGTCCGCAGGCACTCCCGCCAATTCTGTTTTCAGTGCGTTCGAATATACAATCGCACCCCCGGCAAAGTACCGCGAACTTCCGCTGACCGAGGTGATGCGTTCCGATAGCAGCCCTCCCGTGCACGATTCCGCCACTGCCAGCGTTGCATTGCGCATCTGCAGCCAGTACCCCACGATTTGCTCGAGCGACTCGCCATCGCGCGAATACACGGCGTCGTCCAGTTCTTCCTCGACGGCGTCTGCCGCTTCGTTTACGCGCGCTTGAGCCGTTTCCGGACTCTCGGCACGCGACTTGAAATGCAGTTGAATTTCTCCCGCCCCCGCGAGAATGGTGGTTTGCACGTCACCGTAGCGCTTGTAAATCGGCGCCACCCGCGCATCGACAAGAGATTCGCCCAGCATGGCCACTTTCAATACCCGAGTTGCGATGAACGCGGCCGGTATTGTCGCTCGCAGGCGTTCACGGCACTCTGCTTCAAATAAGCCCTTAAGCTCCTGCGGAGGCCCAGGCAAAAGAATGACGATACGCTCGCGGCCATCAAATTTGCCGTTCAGCCATTGTCCGGGCGCAGTTCCGTTGGCATTGGGCAACACCGTCGCGCCCTCCAGCACGTCCGCTTGTTTCGAATTATTGGAAGACATTTTCCAACCGTGCGCTGCGAAACGCTGCTCAATACCCTCCAGGACCTGTGCATCGCGCCGTAAAGTTACGCCCAGCGCTTCGGCTACGGCCTCGCGGGTAAGGTCATCTTCGGTAGGACCCAGACCCCCGCTAAAAATAACAATTTCCGAACGAACAATCGCGTGCTGCGCAGCACCGACCAGAAGCCGGAGATCGTCGCCCACTATGCTTTTGAAAATTACTTCCACGCCCAGCCGGTTGAGCTGCTCGGTCAGATAAAGAGAGTTTGTATCCATGCGGAAGGGCGTCAGTAGCTCGGAGCCAACCGCGATAATCTCGGCGTTCACGGCTAGAAGTGTAAATGAAAAATTCGGACGGCGCGGCTCGATCTCGTCTCGCGCGACGATTATGCGGGGTTGGTGCGCTACTCCGGCGGCAGCGGCAGTCCGGGAATGTTCCACGAAAGATGATGCACCGCGTCTGTAGTCGCCAGAATTACGCTACGCGCAGGCGCGAAGGCAAGTCCGACCAGCCCGTGACCTGCCACTTCCAGGCTGGCATCGCCTTCGGGTGTGATCTTTACAATGCCCCGCCTGCCGGAAAGCGAAGCCGCCACATACAAGTTGCCCGTCGCGTCGAAAGCCAAGCCCTGCGGGCGTCCCAGGCCACGGTAAAATCTGTGCACCGTTCCGTGCGGATCGATGCGGTGCACGGAGTCGAAGCTCGAAGTGGTGGGCCCGGTGACAAACAGATCGCCCTGCGGACCAAATGCCAGATGGTAAGCCGAAACGCTCGGCTCCAGCGTGGCAAAGACAAAGACCTGCTGGTCGCGGCCAATCTTGAAGATCGTCCCACTACGGTCGCCCACATAGAGATTCTGATTTCGATCGAAGGCGATGCCGGTTGCGATTCCCATGCCACCCGCGTAAGTGGTCACGGTTCCGTTCGGAGCTACCCGATAAACGGCGCCGTCGTGGCGGGAGGAAACATACATCTCTCCCTCGCGGTCAAAGGCGATCGCGGTTGCGTTCATCAACTCCGCCACGAATGGTTTCACCGTGTAGTTGGTATCAATCTTGAAAATTGCGACGGGAACCTTTTGGCCACGTGAGCCTGAAAACGTTGCGTAGATATTGCCCTGAGCATCGAGCGCGGGACTTGTCACCGGATGCAGGCTCTCGGCGACGGGCACTGCTACCTTCACAGTTTGAGCATTGCTGACGTGTCCGTCGGAGGCGATCACAACCGGTCCTGAAGTCGCACCCTCCGGAACGCGCGCGACCAGGAACGAATCTGAGCTCACCACAATGCCGGCTTCTACCTCGCCAAACTGCACGTGCGGCTGCTGCCACTGCTGCGGCCGTAATCCCGAGCCCGCGATGCGGATCTCACCTCCGGCCAGCGCCAGCACCGGCGAAACCGATTCGATGTGCGGTCCGCCATTCACGTTTTTCTTGCCCAGAATGCGGTCGGAAAATCCCATGAAGAAAATACTCGAACTGCGTTAGCCAGAATTGCTTTTAAACACGGTTATGTCAGAACGCCGAAGTGCAGCAACAGATGCAACACTCCCAGCGCATAAAGACCGGCTGCGACGTCATCGAGCACAATCCCGGTCCCTTCCGGAAGGGCTTCCAATTGTCGTACCGGGGGTGGTTTCAGAATATCGAAGGCGCGAAAAAATATAAAGCCCGCCAGAAAAGATTTCCATTCAAGGGGCACGGCGATCAGCGCCACCAGTTGTCCCGCAACCTCGTCGATCACCACAAATTGCGGATCTTTGATTCCCGAGCCTCGGGCGATCTTGGTGGCCGCGGGAATGCCGATCAGAATAACCAGCACGGCTAAACCGATCGCGGCCGGAGTTCGCCACTCCGGCCTAAGTCCATACGACAAAGCGGCCCACAATAACACAGTTGCCGCCGAAGCCCACGTTCCCGGGCCAGGGCGCAGCCGTCCGGCGCCGCCGAATGTTCCCACCAACTCAGCCCAGCGCGGAATTCGGGAGCGCACCGGTTCCGCGACATCCCGCAGAACGCTCTCATTTTCGAGTTTCGATTCAGCTTTCACGAATCTTCTTCCGTGTCTTCCGGAGTGCGCTCTCGAATCTGCTCTTCCGCATCGGTCACCGGCGAGGGAATCACATACGCGCCGCTCGCCCACTTGCCCAAATCAATTGTGCGGCAGCGGTCGCCGCAGAAGGGAAACTCCGCGTCGGTGCTCTTCACGGTTTTCTTGCAAATCGGGCAGCGAAGTCGAACCGTGGGTTTGCGTGGCATGGCGAGTGTACTCTGGGTTGTCGAATCAAGCGCAGCAACACAAGCGCGGAAACAAATGACGGCTAAAAAAGTCTCGCCACCAAATCATAATCGTGCGCTTCCGTGATCTGGCAGCGATAGAAATCGCCCGGTCGAGGCTCCAGTTCCGCCGGAAAATCATTCACGAAAACTTTCCCATCGATCTCCGGAGCGTGCATCGAGGTGCGGCCCTCCATGAGCAGATCGGTTTCATCCGATGGTCCTTCGAGCAGCAGGTCACACTCCGTCCCCACCAGCGCCCTCTTCTTCTTTTTGCTGATTTGGCGCTGGATTCCCATCAGATGTTTGCGCCGGCGCTCAATTTCGCCAACCGGCACCTTCCTCTCGATGGCGTGCGCGCCAGCCCCCTCCTGATCGGAATAGCCAAAAGTTCCCATCCAGTCAAACTGGCCTTCGCGCACGAAGTCGCAGAGCTCTTCAAATTCTTTCTCCGTCTCGCCAGGAAATCCCACGATAAAAGAGGTGCGTAAGGTCAAAGCGGGAATCACACGCCGCATCTTGGCAATCGAACGAAGAAATACCTCCGCTCCGCCCCCCGCTTCATGCGCTTCAACACCGTTGCCGAAGCATGCTGCAGCGGCACATCCATGTACGAGCAAATCTTTTCATGCGATGCGATGGTCTCCAGCAACTTGCCTGTAATTTTGTTGGGATACGCGTACAGAAAACGGATCCAGCGTAAATCCTCGATATTGGCCAGCTCTTCCAGCAACAGGGCCAGTCCATCTTTGAGCCCGAAATCCTCTCCGTAGCAGGTGGTATCCTGCCCGATCAAAGTGATTTCACGCACGCCCACCCGTGCCAGGCGTTCGGCCTCGGCGATCACCGATTCAAAGCGGCGCGAGCGAAACTTTCCCCTCAGCTGCGGGATAATGCAGAAAGTACAAGGATGATCGCAGCCTTCGGCGATCTTGATGTAAGCCGTAGATTTCGGTGTGGCCAGAATGCGTGGAGTCTCGTCATCGTACAAATAGTTGGGCAGGTCGGCGATTGCCCCGTCCCATTGACCGCGGGAAAAGCGACCCTGCGCGGCCCGCGCGTCGCCTTCGGGACGCGAATTTAACACAACAAACGGAGAGTCGTTGCCGGTGATTGCTAGGGGCGGGGCGATACCGGCTGCCGCCAGGATGTTCTGCAACTCTCCAGTGCCAACCACCGCGTCGACCTCAGGAATCCGCCTCCGGATTTCATCGCGGAAACGCTCGACCAGGCAGCCCGCAACCACCAGCTTTTTCGTCCGGCCTGAATTCTTGTGGCCGGCCATTTCAAGAATCGTGTTTACAGATTCCTGTTGCGCGCTCTCGATGAAGGAGCAGGTGTTCACCACGATCACATCCGCATCTTCGGCTCGGGGAGAAATCTCAGCGCCCGCATGGGCAAGAAGGCCCATCATCACTTCGCTATCCACGAGGTTTTTGGGGCAGCCCAGGCTCACAAACCCAACTTTTTGCGGACGAGCCACCGACCCGACCTCCAAGGTCGAGTGAGCAATCCTGTTGTTGGAGCGAGATTCAGTAGGACTCTTCGAGGGCATGCAATTTCTTTATCTTAGCATTTTACGGGCGAAAATCCGCGCCTGCGCTGTTCGCCGGCGCTGCTCTACACGCTGTGACTAAGGGCACCACGGAAGCCAGCAGTCGCCAATGAAAGCACAAAACTTCGTGCTACGCTGATGAACCCTATAGAAATTTCAGCTTTGCGCCCTGGAGGAGAAATGTCTGGGAGACTTGTCGGCCTGACGGCCATTGTGCTGGTGGTCATGGTCTCCATTCTTGGCCCTTCAGCAACGGCGCAGGACGAGAAAAACGAGTTGACCGGAATTATCGGCCGCATCTTCATCAGCGATCAGGGCATTCCAGGTGCAACTTACTTCAATCCCTTCGTACGCTCCGGCAAGGGACTCACCTTTGAGGTGAGCTACGCGCGCGAGGTGTTCGTAACCCCTTTGTATTCGGTCTCTGCAGAAGTGCCCGTCGCAATCAATCTTGATGAAGATCTCGGCTCCGGGTCCAATGTGGTTCCTCTCGATTATAGGCAGGTCTTTGTCGCTCCCTCGGCCCGGCTTAATCTTTTTCCCGCGACCAAGGTTTCGCCCTGGGTCAGCTTTGGTGGCGGCTTTGCCCAGTTCAGCGAGAATAACAATCTGATCTACGGAGGTGTGAATCCCGGCAAGTCGTCGACTTCGGGCGTAGTTCAAGGGGGTGCTGGATTGGACGTCAGAGTCTGGCACAGTTTAGGCATTCGCGGCCAAGTGCGAGACTTCTGGTCGGGCACGCCCGATCTGCCCTTGGCCGCGACTGGCAAGACGCGCCAGCACAATTATTTCCTGGGCGGCGGGGTACTCTGGCATTTCTGATTTTGCCGCAAACGGGTGCCTTTTCCAGAACTATATTTTCCCCGCCGACTCCACTTCTTCAAACAGATCCGGCAATCGCCGCGCATCGTCGGGAGAATTTCCGAAGCGCGCCGATTCGTAAGCCTTGGTGAATCGTTCGACGCTACTCCGCAAGCGCACATCTTCAATTACGCGCGCAAACTCCTGTGCCGTCTGTGAATTGGATTTCAGAACTCCACATCGCGCCAGATACTTGGCCATCCGTTGGTACCACATCGCGGCAGCCTGCTCCGGCGAACTCTCGGGATGTTCCTGCAGGCGCCTCATGCGGATCATGCGAGTGATCCTGGCCGCATTGGCCAGCACCAGCAACCCAAGCGCTACCCCCAAGCACGCCGCGAGCCATGATGCTGGCGCATTGGCCGCGCGCCGCTGTCCCATGCGCGCCCAATTGAGCAAACTGGCGTAGCGAAGCCGTACCGCCATTCGCGCCTGCTCCCAGGTGTTGCGCGTCCCGCTCAACACCGACCGGCTCAGAACGTACTGATGCGAGGAGTCATAACTGACCACCCACTCCCGCCAGAACGATGACGCCGCGTCCAGGTACAACATTGCCCTTCCCCAGCCTTCCGGCGATTCAACGGTACCGCCCGGCGTGGGATCAAAGGTGATCCAGCCGTAGCCCGGAAAGTAGGCCTCCACCCACGCATGCGCATCTTTGGCCCGAACCACATAGTTGCCCGTGAGATCGTTGAACTCTGAGCTGCGGAATCCGTTCACCACACGCGACGGTATGTTCAGCGTGCGCAGCATCACGGCCATGGAAGCAGCAAAATATTCGCAATGCCCCTGCCTGCGGTCGAACAAGAAGTTGGCTAACGGATCGGCAACCGGCGTTCGCGGCAGCTGCAGGGTATATCCGTAATGTGTCATCAGATACTTCTCGAGCGCAACCGCCTTGTCGTAGTTGTTGGAATAAGAACCCGAGATCTGCGCCGCCAGGCGCGGAATGCGCGGATCCAGCTGCGGAAGCTGCAGGTAGGACGAGCCAGGCTGCCCACCCGCATCTTTGACCCGCCGAAGCAGCGCGGCAGATGGAGTTGAAATATCCGAGTCCGCCTCGTAGATGGTTACTCCACGCTGGCTGTCGTGATCGGATATCGCCCCGCCCGAATCGATTTGTAATGCCCGGTACGCTCCGCGCACCCGCCGCGCCCACGGAGCCAGAAAAAACACATTGGTGCCGATTGGTTCCATCAGCACTCGGTAATGAATCACTCCATTCGGCGCTTCCGCCGCAAACTGACCGTGCTCTAATAATGCCGGCGCTGCTCCCTGGCCGAACAGCGGAATCGAGAATGATCCATCCTCATCTCTTTGCAATGGATAATTGCGATGCGGGTTAGACCAGTTCCTGCCGTCGAAATTCGCCAAAGAGACGCCGCGCCAGTGCAGAGCGTACTGACCATGCCGGTCGCCATCGATCTGGACGTGCATCACTACCGCGTTCGATTGTTGAATGCGGCCGATGCCGCCCAACTGTACCCGGTCGCTAAAGCCGCTGGAAAAATCGGTGCCAAACGAGTAGCCGCCGAGATAGCCCGCGGACATCCGGGGCAGAATGAAAAACATGGCAGCCGCGCCCACCAGGATCATCGCGGCCAGCACGGGAGTGGTTCGTGCCAGCCAAAACGCCAGATGCCGGTGTTCATGCGTGTCGCGCGAGTGCGCCGCCTGAAATTGAGCGGCTCGTCCCGAACGCCGCATCTCCATCAGGATGAAAGTGGCCACCGCCACCATCATGAACGCGGCAAAAAAGAAGAGGAAAACGCTGTCCACTGTGAGTACTGCTGAGGCCAATACCATGAGGAACGCCACGATCGCCAGCATTACGTAATCCCGATCGCGACGTAATGAAAACATTCGCACCACCACAGCGAACAGAACCAGATGCACCGTGGCCGTTAAAAAACTGCCCGAGAGCAGAAAATAATCGCCGGCGTAAAAGGCGAAATACGCAACGCTCAAGGGCGTCGTCCAGCGCTGCGAAATCACCATGCGACGTCCCCGAGCCAGCAGATAACCTCGAAACGCCATCACCGCCCCGGCCAGCATGATGGTTGGCAAGTCCAACCCCCCAGTGCTAGCGAGCGTCCCAAAACCCATCAATACAAGGAGATAAATAGAAATCTCAAAGTACTTATTGATAGCTTGATGGAGGGGAATAACGCCGAGTTGGGAAGCCGATTGTGACATTGAATCTCGAAGGCGAATTGGCTGTATTGTTTCCCAGGCCGAAGATTCCACTCGCCACTCTCTCCGCCGCAATTCCTATTGTTCGACAACTCCTTCCGGAAGGGAAGACTTGGCTCGCGATTTCTTGCACCGAAAGTCACCAGCCCCTTGGGTTGCAATCCCACTCGGCTCAATCGGGGAATGACGGTTCGTGTTTGCTAGAATGATTGCAGTCAGGCATCGGTCTTACGCGACGTACTCTCGCCAACCCCGCCAGGTCCGGAAGGAAGCAACGGTAACGGGCTCTTGCGTGTGCAGTGAGTCCCCGGTGCCTGGCTTATTTTGTTGAACGCGCAACCGTTGTTTTCAAAGTTTTGCGCGTTCGCGGTTTGATACCAATCTTTACATCCCGGTTACAACTTTTTGCGCAAGAAATCTGCCGCGACCCCGTCACCCTTAGTCAGGCTTCTAACCAGATTAACGTGAAAGGGTTCGGGCAAAACATATGCGCAATCTTCCATCTCCGACAGTCTCACACATCACCATTCGAGTCTCCGGCACCTTGTTTCAGGGGCATATCGCATATCTCGATCAGCTCATTTCCTCGGCGAACGCGTGCGGCCTGTGGCCTGTCCTCGACATGAATGATCTGAAGGAGCTTGATCGCATGGCGCTCGACTACCTTTTGGGCGGAGAAGGGAACGATTTTGCCATCGCTGCCTGTCCTGACTTTATTCGTGAGTGGATGCACGACGAGAAACAGCGTTGCGCGGCCTGACGCGTTACTCGCCAGCACTCATATTTGTATGCTTTGAAGGCCGCGGCTGTTCGCGAAGCGAAGTTAGACATTCTCGCTTCAATCGTTCAAAATACTGGTTCCGCATTCCTAGGAGCCATCATTGAACGAACCGGGCAAGTCCGTGCGCTGCGCGAGAGTAAAAATCAGCGCTCTTGGCACCTATGTGCCGCCTCGTCTTCTTACCAACGCCGACCTCGAAAAAATGGTCGACACCACCGATGATTGGATTCTTGCCCGCGTGGGCATCCGCCAGCGGCATATCGTCGATAAAGGAGTGGCCACCAGCGATCTCGCGGTCGAGGCCGCTAAGAAAGCTCTGGCTCAGCGTGGACTCTCGCCCAGCGATCTCGACGTGATTATAGTCGGCACGGTCACGCCCGATATGTTTTTCCCCTCCACCGCCTGCCTGGTGCAGCACAAGCTGGGCGCGGAAAAAGTTTGGGGATTCGATCTGTCCGGCGCCTGTTCCGCCTTCCTTTACGCCGTCCAGACTGGAGCTCAGTTCATCGCCTCCGGCGCCCACAAACGAGTCCTGGTGATCGGCGCCGATGTCATGTCCTCAATCATCGATTACACCGACCGCGCCACCTGCGTGATCTTTGGCGACGGAGCCGGCGCGGTAATCCTCGAAGCTACCGATGACGATTCCGTGGGACTGATCGATTTCATCCATGAAGTCGATGGCTCCGGCGCATGTTTTCTGCAAATGCCGGCTGGTGGCAGTCTCAATCCCACATCGCATGAGACCGTAGACAAAAAGATGCACTACGTTCATCAGGACGGCCAGCAGGTTTTTAAGTTCGCTGTGCGCAAGCAAACCGAAGCGTGCCTGAAGTTGCTCGAGCGCAACGGGCTGAAAGGTTCTGACATCGACGCCTTCATTCCCCATCAGGCGAACCTGCGCATTATCAATGCCACCGCGGACCGTCTCGGCTTGCGTCCGGAAAGTGTGATCATCAATATCGAGCGCTACGGCAACACCACCGCCGGCACCATTCCTTTGGCGATGAACACGGCCGTCGAAGAAGGCAAGCTGAAAAAAGGAAGTCTGGTCTTGATGGCATCGGTGGGTGCGGGATTCACCGTGGGCGCAACGCTGCTTCGCTGGGCATACTAATCCGGACATACTAATTTTCTGCAGTCGTGAAAAGCGCTGGCTTCGGTTTTTCATGACGTTGGTAACGCTTTCTGTTTCATTTTTCTGGAAACATCCTCTCGCTCGCTGTTATGTTGTCGCAGCCTCCGCCTCACGTGGGGATGTAGCGGATGAGCACGGCGATGTTCCGAACAACCTGCTGTTTTCTATTGGCGTTCGCCTCGATAGGGTACGCCGCCGCTCAGAAAAACAAAGACGACTCGCAGCAAACCAAACTGGTTTTTATGGAACACCTGTGGAACGAAGCCCAGGTGAATCGCGATTCCCGCGCACTTGACGCCATGCTGGGTGGCCAATTCGTCAACACCGAATACGATGGCGAGGTAAGCGACAGAGCCCAATTCCTCGCCGACATCAAAGATCCGCAGTTCAATCTCAACAGCCTGTCGATTCAGGACCTCAAAGTGAGTATGTATGGCGACTCTGCCGTGGTCGTCGGCACCTACCGCACCAAGGGCTCCTATCAGGGACGCCCCTATGAGCACGTCGGCCGCTTCACCGATACCTGGGTATTTACCGAAGGCCGGTGGCAATGCGTAGCCAGCCACACCAGCCTCCTGAAGAAATAATTCCGCACCCGCGCCAAACCGTGCACAACAATCTGCGCACTGCATTTCATAAAAACTTTTTATAAGTGAAACTTGCGGCCTGAGGCTGCCGCCGCTGATCTAAGCGTAAGCTGGTCTTCGTCTCGACAGCTTGGTTTCGAGCGAACTGGGTCTCGATAGCCTGGTCTCGACAGCCCGAGAGCGTATTTCATGGAAGCAACATCTCGCCAGCCCCGATGGAAGATTCTGCTGGCCTTTGCCATCATCTATTTCGTCTGGGGTTCGACGTTCCTTGCGATTCGCGTCGAAGTGCGCGAAGTCCCGCTCTTCCTGCTGGCCGGGATGCGTTTTTTCGCCGCCGGAGGCGCCCTCTACATCTGGATGCGAGTGAGCGGCACGGCCTCGCCTACCGCCCGCGAGTGGGCATCTGCTTCGTTGCTGGCCGTGCTGATGTTCGTCATGGATTACGGCTTGCTATTTTGGGCCGAGCGCCGCGTACCCTCAGGGATCGCGGCTGTCATGATGGCCACAACTCCGGTATTCATGGCGCTCGCCGAAATTCTAATCTTGCGCACTCAGAAACTTACTCTTCGGCTGGCATTCGCGCTTCTGGTGGGCATTGGCGGAGTGGCTGTGCTCGTAAGCCCTTCAGCCGGTTTTCGCCAGGATGCGGTCGACACATTAGGCGCGATCGCTTTGGTGGTTGCCGCAATCAGTTGGTCCCTTGCCACAGTCCTTAGTCGCAAACTACCTCTCCCCGAATCCAAGGTGATGAGTTCCGGATCGCAGATGCTTGCCGGAGGAATATTGCTGACATTAACGGCGGCTCTGCTGGGCGAGTTCAAAGGCTTTCGCGTGCAGGCAGTCTCTCTCACGGCCTGGCTTGCCCTGGCCTATCTCGTGGTCGCCGGTTCCATCATCGCTTTCACGGCATACGTCTGGCTCATCCATCACGAATCGCCAACCAAAGTCGGAACCTACGCGTACGTGAATCCGGTAGTGGCGGTTCTGGTGGGATGTTTCCTGGGCGGGGAGGCGCTGGGCGCGCGCACAATTCTCGGGACGCTTCTGGTTCTGGTGAGCGTCATCATACTCACGATGGCGCCGAAAAAAAATACCCAACCGAAGCCGCTCATCGATGAAATCGCAGCCGAACCCTAGATTTCAAAGCTGCGATCGTCTCGTAACTTCCTACGGCCGCGTCATTTTTTCCGGACGTACCAGCTGATCAAACTCCTCGCCGGTAAGAAACCCGAGTTTCAAAGCCGCTTCCCGCAGGCTGCTGTGCCCCACGTGCGCCGTATGCGCGATTTGCGCCGCCTTGTCGTATCCAACTTTTGGCGCCAGTGCCGTCACCAGCATCAATGAGTTCTTCACGTACCAGTCCACTTTCGCGCGATCAACCTCGATGCCCTTGATCATGTATTCCACATATCCGTGGCAGGCATCGGCGATCAGCGTAACCGAGTGCAGAAAATTGTAGATGATTACCGGCTTATACACGTTGAGTTCAAAGTTGCCCTGCGAACCGGCGAAGCCCACCGCCGCAGTTGCGCCATGAACCTGTACGCAGACCATCGTCATCGCCTCGGCCTGGGTCGGGTTCACCTTGCCCGGCATGATCGACGACCCGGGCTCATTCTCTGGAATGGAAAGCTCGCCCAGCCCGCAGCGCGGCCCGGAAGCCAGCCAGCGGATGTCATTCGATATTTTCATCAGCGACGCGGCCAGCGTCTCCATTGCGCCCTGCGCAAACACAATTTCATCGTGCGCCGAGAGCGCGGCGAATTTGTTGCCATGCGAGCGGAAGGGCAGCCCCGTTAACTCAGTAATCTTTTGTGCGGCCCGCTCCGCGAATTCAGGGTGAGTGTTCAATCCAGTGCCCACCGCCGTCCCTCCGATCGCCAGGTCGTACAAGCCATCCAGCGCTTGTTCCAGGCGATGAATATCCCGCGCCAGCAGCGCCGCCCAGCCACCGAACTCCTGCCCAAACGTTAACGGCACTGCATCTTGCAAGTGCGTGCGGCCGATCTTTACCACGTCATTGAATTCTTTCGCCTTTGCCGCGATCGCATCGTGCACATTCTTGATTGCTGGAATTAATGCGTTCTTCACTCGTTCCGCCGCCGCAATGTGCATCGCCGCCGGAAACGTGTCATTCGACGATTGCGACATATTCACGTCGTCGTTGGGATGAATCGGCTTCTTGGTTCCCATTTCGCCGCCCGCAATCTCGATAGCCCGGTTCGCAATGACCTCATTCACGTTCATGTTGGTCTGCGTCCCGCTGCCCGTCTGCCAGACCCGCAGGGGAAACTGGTCGTTCAGTTTTCCAGCAATCACCTCGTCGGCGGCCTGCACAATCAGCTTGGCCTTATCCGCCGGCAGTTTGCCCAGATCCTGATTCACCAGCGCGCAGGCCTTTTTGAGCGTGCCAAATGCGCGGATCAATTCCGGCGGCATGGTATCGCGGCCAATGTTGAAGTGCAGCAGCGAGCGCTGCGTCTGCGCGCCCCAATAAACGTTGGCTGGCACTTCAATCTTTCCCATGCTGTCGGATTCAATGCGGGTTCGGGTTACGGGTTCCACGGAGGTTGCCATAGCCATAGTATGTCCTGATTGAGGCGCGATCGGAAGGGTAACTGGAAATTATAGCCCCAGCGAATCACCAAGGCCGGTGACGACTGGCAAGAACCTGTGGTGCCGGAATCTCTTTTGTTCCCCCATGCTAAAATCATCGACTTCTGATCCTCCCGTTATCGCGCACAGCCTCACGATTAATAATGCCTGAATTTCTCACCGCCGAAGATGTCGAAACCCTCACCCAAGTCAAGGTCCGGGCGAATCCTGAGGTGCGCACGGACGTGCTGGTGATCGGAGCCGGGCCCACTGGTCTGGCTTGCGCCATCGAGGCGCAAAAACTCGGGCTCAAAGTTATTGTTGTCGACAAAGGCTGTCTGGTGAATTCACTGTTTCACTATCCTGCCGGGATGTTGTTTTTTACCACTCCCGAATTGCTCGAGATCGGTGACGTGCCCTTCACCACCGCCAATCAAAAACCCACTCGCGAAGAAGCCCTCGAGTATTACCGCAAGGTTTCAGAGCATTACCATCTGGACGTTCGCCAGTACGAGTGGGTTAAAACCGTCATGGGCGACGATGGAAAATTCAGCATTACGGCCACCGACCGCGCCGGCCGGCCCCACGACTATCGCACCCGCAAAGTGATCGTCTCCACCGGATACTACGATCTCGCCAACCAACTCTGCCTTCCTGGAGAAGATCTGCCCAAGGTTTCTCACTATTACAGCGAGCCCCATCCCTACTATGACAGCGACGTGCTGGTCATCGGCGGCAAGAATTCTGCCGCCATCGCCGCTCTGGATCTATGGCGTCACGGCGCGCGGGTCATGCTCGTCTATCGCGGCGCACAACTCCACCATCACGTCAAGTATTGGATCAAGCCCGATCTCGAGAACCGAATCAAAAACGGCGATATCGTCGCCCACTTCAACAGCACCGTGCAGGAAATCGGAGTGGACCACGTTGTGGTGAAAACGCCCCGCGGCCCCATCCGTCTTAAAAATGATTTCGTTCTGGCCCTGATCGGCTACCATCCCGACTATGATTTCCTGCGCAGCATGGGCATCGAACTTTCCGACGATCAATGCCGTCCCGTCTGCGACCCGGTTTCGCTCGAGAGCAACGTGCCCGGAATCTATGTCGCCGGGGTAATCGTTGCTGGATCGAGGACGAACGAAATCTTCATCGAAAACGGCCGCTTCCACGGCAAGCAAATCGCCGACGATCTCAAGCGCAAACTGCTTCCGGATCCGTAGGATTCGTAGATACTTGCCTTAGCCGTCAAAGATCGAATTTATGATGGTGATGAGGTTGAGGGCCCTTATGTTTACCGGCATCGTTGAAGAAGTAGGCCGCGTCAGCCGCATCGAAGCGCGCGGAGACAATCGGCGCATCACCATTTCAGCCGCGAATGCGCCCACGGAATTGAAAGCCGGTGACAGCATTGCAGTCTGCGGAGTCTGCCTCACTGCAGTCGGTATCAAGCCGGGATCGTTCTGCGCCGACCTTGCTCCTGAAACCTGGGCGCGAACTTCATTTTCACGCATACGCGAAGGCGCGCTGGTCAACTTGGAGCTTCCCATGAAAGCCGACGGCCGCTTCGGCGGACACATCGTGCAAGGTCACGTCGATGGAGTCGGCAAACTCCTCGCCTTAGAGCGCATTGCCGGCTCGGAAAACTTTTGGCTGCGGGTCGAGTTGCCCCACGACTTCGAAAAGTACACCGTCTACAAAGGCTCGGTCTGCATCGAGGGCATCAGTCTGACGGTGGCCAAACTTGAGGGCAGCGTCTGCACCATTGCCATCATTCCGCACTCCGTTAAAATGACAAACCTCAACTCGCTCAAAGTGGGCGATCCCGTCAATCTCGAAGCCGACCTGATTGCGAAGTATGTGGAGAAGATGATGACCGCCGAAACGCCGGAAAGCTCGCTCACCGTAGAAGAACTGGTGCGGCAAGGGTTTTGAACGAGACCGACTCTCCACGTATGTCAGATCCCGCAGAAGTGAGCTATGATCGGCTGGTCATGGGACTGTGCGCCGACTGCATTCACGGCCGCCGAATTACCTCCGACCGCGGTTCTACTTTTCTGCAGTGTCAGCTTTCCTTCACCGATCCAGGCTTTGCAAAATACCCGTGCTTGCCGGTTCTGAGTTGCGGCGGCTACTTACAGAAAGCGTCAGAATAGTTCTCGTCAGTAAAGTCTGGCCATCCGAGACACGCCAGGACAATCTTAAAAGCGTGCCTTCATCTGCTGCATCATGACACCCTCTTAGAAGGGAATGTCTTCATCGGTGATCGGTCCAGATCCCGCATTTGCATGCTCGGGCTCCGGTGTACGTTGATCGAAATTATTGCCGGCCGATGCGCCACGCGAGCTTCCACTGAATTCTCCGCCTCCGCCACCCTCGCCCCGTCCGCCCAGCAGGATAAGGTCGCTGCCCACCACTTCGGTCATATACTTTTTCTGTCCGCTGGTCTTGTCGTCCCAGGAGCGGGTTTGCAGCCGTCCTTCGATGTAGACTTTGCCGCCTTTTTTCAGATATTCGCCGGCAATCTCGGCCAACCGCTGCCACAGCACCACGTTGTGCCACTCCGTGCGGTCCTGCCACTCCCCGCTCTTGTCTTTGAAGCGCTCGTTGGTGGCGATGGTCAGCTTGGCCACCGGCGTGCCGCTGGGCGTGTACTTAATCTCCGGATCTTTCCCAAGATTACCGATCAGTTGAACCCGGTTCAGACTTTTTCCTGCCATGGGGTGCTCCTTTGCAGGGGTTCACTATAGCAGAATTGTCTCCGTGGAAATTATGCCGGCGATCACAATCGCTATGACGGAGTGCCGTTTTGGCGCAGCTGCGTCCACAAACTAGAGACGCCGAAAACCGCCGAATCCGGGTTATAATTCCGGCTATGCCTCCTGCACCCGGCGCCACCAGAGCTGTCGGCATGGTTCCCGACGAGATGAAAGCCGAACCAAGGTCCAAGGGCCTGTCCACGCCACGCAAGAAAAAGCCAAAAGAATTGGCCGTGATCACCGAATGCTGCACCGGCTGCGCCGGTTCGCCGGCGTGCGTGGAATACTGTCCGGTGGAAGACTGCATGTTCTGGGTTGCCGATGAGGACAGCACGCCCTTCGGCCGCATTGCCATCGATCCCATTCTCTGCATCGGCTGCAAGAAGTGCCTCAGCAAGGGTCCCGATGGCTGCTTCCTCGACGGCTGTCCCTGGGATGCCATCGCCATGGTTGATATTGCGGAAGTGGAAAAAGAAGTCGGCCCAATGGCATTCTAGGCCGTCCAGCTTTTAACTCGCCTTTTTCCGCGACTCCTCGCCGGAGTGCTCAGGACTATTGCCGGGCTCCGGGAAATCCGTGTCAGCATCTTTTAAGCGCGGATCCTGGTCGCGATGGCCGAGCTGCTCTTCCAGGCCGAGGTTTCCATCGTGGTTGTGTTCTTCGGTTTCAGTGGCGCCCTTGGCGCGATCCGGATCGTTATCGGAAATCTTGGTCATCATCTGTATCCCTTTCCTTCGAGCCTATGCGCCCGGGCGGCTTGAAACTCCCAGCTTGCGCAGGCGCTCGCGAGCCTGCAGAGCCTCATTGGAGCGCGGATAACGCTGGATGACATGGCGCAGTTCTGCGACGCCGTCGTCCTGCTTGCCCAGTTCGATTAACGCAAACCCCTTCTTCAACTGCGCCGATGCGGCTTTGTTTCCGGTGGGGAAATTCTGCAACACCTGGTCGTAGCTCTGCGCGGCCTGCGCGTATTTTGCCTGGCGAAATTGAATCTCTCCCAGATAGAAATAGCAGTTCCCGGCCAGATCGGTGTTGGGATAGAACTTTACGTAATCGGAAAATTCCTGCAGAGCGAGATCGTTGTTGTTTCCGTTGTAATCACGCAGCGCATTGTTGTAGAGAACATCGGGCGGAGGAGCCGCCGCCATGGCTTGTTGTTGCGCCACTTTTGCTGCGTCCGCGGCGGCGGTGCTTTGCTGGGACGACTGCATATCCTCCAGCTGCTTGCTCACTTTCGCAAGCCGGGCCTTAAGCTCGTCCAGACTGTCGTTCAACGCCTGGATCTGTCCTGAAAGCTGGTCGACGTGCGTCGAGGAGTTGCCCTGCTCGGTTTGCAGCGTATTCTGCAGAGCGGAGAGCGCGTTGCCAACTTTGTTCACCGCCTCGGTATCCTGCTGAACCAGGTTATTCATCACGCCCATGCGCTCGTCGAAGCTGCGCTGCATGGCGGTCATCTGCTCCTGCAATTGCTGAACTTGGGTTTGCAGTTGAACCATCTCTTTGCTGACGCCCCAGGCCGGCGTTACCGCCAGGGCAAGTGCGCACAGCAGAGCGAGAACAGTGGATAGTCGTTTTATTGTCATAGCGAGGTTCCCCGGATCCATTTTAGACGGGTCGGCGGCGTTGTGGGTTGTGAAGATTATCGGACCGAAAGCAGAAACAAGCCAGGGGCGGATATTCTCCGCCCCTGGGCCGTAAAAACAGACCTACTTCTGATACACGAGGTGACCGCGGCGATTCTGCTGCCAGCAGGCCTCGTTGTCTTCCATGCAGAACGGCTTTTCTTTGCCGAAGCTGATGGTCTTGATGCGGCTGGCGTTGACGCCGGCCGAGACCAACGCGTTCTTCACCGAAGAGGCGCGCTGGTCGCCCAATGCCAGGTTGTACTCGGTGGATCCGCGATCGTCGCAATGTCCCTCAATCGTGAAGTTGACATCGGTGTGCTGACTGAGGAACTGGGCATCGGCCTGGATGGCAGCCTGCTCGCTGGGGCGAACGTCGGACTTATCGTAATCGAAATAGATGTCCTTTACATTCTGGCCAAACAGGTCTTCCTCCGAAGGCGATGGCGCAGGAGGAGCTTCCGGCGGTGGCGCGGAGGTAACCGTAAGCCGCGTCGTGGCCTCCTGGGTGCCGCCCGAACCCTTGGCAACGAGGTGATAAGTTGTGGAATCGCCGGGGCTGACGGATTGCGATCCACTGGGTTGTACCGCGCCGATGCTGTCAATCGAAACATCGGTGGCATTCGAGGTCTGCCAGCTCAGTGTGGCGGATTGCCCTTTCTGAATCGTATCCGGGCTCACGGAAATGGAAGCGGTGGGCGATGGCGGAGGCGGTGGTGGAGGCGGCGGGGGCGGTGCAGCTTTCTTTTTGCATGCGCCCAGCATAAGGACCGCGCATAATGCGATTAAGGTTGCCAGCGTTTTCACTGCGTGCTGCGTCACGTTGATCTTTTTCACGTTAGTCCTCTTCACTTTGATTCCTCCTGCGAACTCGAACATCGTGCCCGGGTTCAGACGAAGTGTTTTTATTCCCAACTCCTATTTCCAACTCCAGTTTGGTTGCGTATTACGTCCCGTAAAAGTCAACTGATGGAGCTTGGTGCCGTCGGCCAGCATCATCCAGATTTCCTCTTTGCCCGAACGCCGGGATTGGAAGACAATATGCCGCCCGTCTGGAGCCCACCACGGAAAGTCATTGCGTCCGCCGTCGTGCGTGAGCTGCACCCATTGTTTGCTGGCGATATCCATCAGATAGATGTCGGAGGATCCGGGCTCGCCCGGCCCATACCTGCGGGTCCAGGCCATGGTAAGGAATTGCCCGTTCGGCGACCAGTTGGGAGAGACCGCATATCCCTGGTCTGTCATGCGCTGCTGGTTGGTGCCGTCGGCTTCCATGGTGTAGACCTGCGGCAGTCCGGTGCTGCCGCTGACAAATGCGATTTGCGCTCCCGTTTTCCGGTTCCAGTCCGGCGATACATCCGGACCTTTGCCAGTTGTCATAGCGTGAAGATTCCCGCCCGAGGCATCGCACACATAAATTTCCGAGTGGCCGCTGCGCGATGAGGAAAAGGCCAAGCGCGCTCCGTCGGGCGACCATGAGGGCGAGAAGTTCCCGCCGCCGAAATGGGGAAAGCTAACCAGACGGTTGAGGTCGGTGGAGTACATCATGATATCCCAGCCAGACCTCGTCAACCCACTGAAAGCTACGCGAGATCCGTCCGGCGAGACGCGGGGCGAAAGAGAAATCGAATTCCGGTTGGTGAGCTGGCGCTGGTTGCTGCCGTCGTAATCCATCCCCCAGATTTCTTTGTGGCCGGTGCGATCGCTGACGAAATAAATCTTGCTCTCGGCAATGCCGGGAATCCCGCCCCCCAGGCGGAAGATAATCTCATCAGCAAATTTGTGGGCGATAAGCCGGACCGCGTCGTCGGTCGCGACGTCGGCATATTGTTTGCCCAGAACCTGAGGGGATGCCGTATTTTTAATATCGTACAGCCACCCCTGCACCGTGACTTTGCCGCCGGCCACGCCAAGATTGCCAAAAGCCAGCATGGCGGCGTTGGGCGGAGGCCCGTTCCAGGCCGGAAACGTGACTTCTGCCGGCTGACCCGGTACCTGCAACGGATAAAAGCTTTTCGAGACCAGTTCGACTACGCCGGAATTATCCAGGTCGTTCCAGAAAGTATCGTTGAAGGTCTTGAGCAGCGCCGTGTTCTGCGGGTCAGCAGTGGAAGCCTTGAAGTCGGGAACCGCCAGCCGGACTTTTTCCACGCCCAGACCGGAGCCCGTGCGCACCCAATCCTGGGCAAGACAGCTCGAAGCCAGTCCCCAGCCCAGCAAAAGCAGACAGCTCAAGGCGTAAAAAATTCTTTTGCTGCATAAAGCAGGGAGCGAAGAATGTCTTTTTCTATCGTCCATCGGTTGAGAGTCGAAACGCGTGCTGGGACAAAAGTGTACTGCGAACGACAATATCGTAGGCCGATACGTTCTCATTAGCAAGTTACGATCGATCATAGTCACGAACGTGGAACCTAAAGAATCATCAGGTGGTCGGCTGGAGTTTTATTGTTAGACCGAAATACTACTAGATTCCGCAAACCTTAGATTATGCAATTTAAGATAAATGCCTGATTCGGAGCAATCTGCTTGCAGCTCTTCCCCACGATTTTATTTTTTGCTGTAATCAAACCAATATTCCACTGAGATCTTGTTTCCGCTATAGTCGGGCGGCAGTGGTCCGAAGGTGTCGATGCGCTGCAGGGCCCGCGTTGCCGAGACGTCGAGCGAGGGTACGCCGCTCGATTGCTCGATCCGCACGTTGAAAGGGTGGCCGTCGCGCGCCACGTCGAAGGTGATGTAGACCCGCTGGGCGCTGGTGATCCGCGGATCCACTTCATACTTCAGCCAATTTTCCGAAACCTTTTGCTGAATAACCTGCACATACCACCCGAACCGGGTGCCAAAATCCCCGCCCCCTCCCGTCACCCCAAAGCCGCCTTTGGCGCCCCCGGCCGCAAAGCTGCCGTAAGGTCCGCTCACCGGGCCGCCCTCGCCAAACGCCGCCTGATTGCTTTCTTCCTCGGGCGCTGGTTTCGGTTTCTCCTTGGTCGCGGAGGTAACTTTCTTCGGCTTGATTTTTGCGTTCTTGCCTTGAATCTCGATCGCGTCAGGCTCTTTTTCTTCGGGTTTGGGCTGCGATTGAGTAATGCCCTTGGATTCGTTGGCAAGAACGTTTTGCTTCGGCGCCGGCGTGGCCGGCAAAGGCACGTTGCTGACGAGTGAGACGCCAATGGCTTCGCCCCCACCGCCCGATCCCCAACCCTGCCCGCGCGGCCCCGTAAACACCGCGGTGTAAAGGACGATCAGCGCCGCCAGTCCGATGTGAAAGCCCGCGGACCAGCCTAAAGCCCGTCCCCAGTTATCGTGCTCGAAAAATATCTCAGCGTTTTGCGCCATTTTGTTCCAAAGGCTGAGTGACGATGCTGATATTGGTGATGCCCGCCTGCTTCACCGCGTCCATCACCGTGGCAAAGGCTCCGAACGGCACGTTCTCGTCGGCCCGCACGAAAATAAATTGGTTGTGGGGATCGCGAATCTTCTGCCGTAGCTTCTCGGCGATCTGGTTGATGTTGATGGCGTCGTTGCCAAGAAAAACCCGCTGGTCTTTATTGATGGTGATTACGGTACGCTCTTCGGTAATTTCTTTTACCGTGCGAGTCTTGGGCACGTTGACTTCTATCCCGGATTGCAGCACCGGCGCCGTCACCATAAAAATAATGAGCAGCACCAGCACCACATCGACCAGCGGCGTGATGTTGATATCGGCGAGAGAGGATTGGGTGCGGCCGTTCGAGGAGGTGAATGCCATCAACGCCTCGTTTCAACCGCGGCTTGCGGCTGGATGCTCTCGAGAGCATTCAGGACTTCCAGCGAAAAATCGTCGCCCCGCGCGGCAAAGACACGAATCGAATTGCCGATAAGATTGTAGGCAA
Source organism: uncultured Acidobacteriota bacterium (assembly GCA_963756015.1). Classification (GTDB taxonomy): domain Bacteria; phylum Acidobacteriota; class Terriglobia; order Terriglobales; family Acidobacteriaceae; genus Sulfotelmatobacter. The sequence goes on along the minus strand of CAVWMB010000006.1, from coordinate 843,773 downwards.
TGACGGCTGGAATAGCCGCAGCCAGTCCGGCCGCGGTTGTAATCAGAGCTTCCGAAATTCCCGGAGCGACCGCGCGCAGGGTCGCGCCGCCCGCCGTGCCCAGTCCATGAAAGGCGTCAATAATTCCCCACACGGTTCCAAATAGGCCGATGAACGGAGTGACCGCGGCGGTAATCGCCAGCCACGGCATATTGCGCTCCAGACGCGAAATCTCTTCTGAAGCTCCGATCTGCATGCCCCGTTGAACCGCGGTCAGGCTGCGCAGCGCCGTCGCTGGCGACGAAAGCTGGCGTTTGTATTCCTGAAATCCACCCTCGAAAACTCCGACCAGCGGGCTGGGGCGGAACTGATCGGCTACGGTGGCAATATCCTGCATGCGTTGCGCTTTGCGGAAGGCCCGCAAAAAGCGGCCGCTCTGCATCCGGGCGCGCCGCAGCAAGCTCCATTTTGTCAGGATAATCGCCCATGAGATCAGGCTGAACGCCAGCAGAGTGAGCAGCACAAATTTTGCCACCGGGCCGGTGTTGGAAAGAAGATCGAGAATATCGCCACCAATGATGAACGAAAACAAGCGGAAAAGTTGCATCGGTTAAGGGGTTTCCTTTGCTGGGAATTATAGATGATAAGGCCTTGCCCGTTGAGGCGGGCGAATCTGAAACATAAACTGTACAAAGTATTTTTCCGCCGGGCCCGGCCCAACTGATCCAGCCCAACCCGTCCCAATCGGCGATTGCGATTTTCCGGCTAGACGTTGCTGGCCAGAGTGGCATCCAAAGATGGCGGCAATAACCGATATTTAAGATTCTCAAAGGAGGATGAACTTATGGCGCAATGCGGAAGGCTAAGAGACTATCGCTTCACCAACGACGCGGAAGACATTCGCGGCTCCAAGTTGTACGGTCTGAACGATGAAAAACTGGGCAAGATCGACGATGTAATTTTCGATCACGGCACGGGCTCGATTCGCTATGTGGTGGTCGATACCGGCGGGTGGCTGTCGACCAAGAAATTTATCGTTCCGGCCGAGCGGCTTCGCGCTTCTGCGGAGCACAAGGATGACTTCGCGGTCGATCTCAACAAGCAGCAGGTCGAGGCATTCCCTCCTTACGATGAGTCTCACCTGGAATCAGATGAGCAGTGGAAGGATTATGAAGGACGCTATCGCTCGAAGTGGGAAACCAACCCAATCATGCACCGGACTGGGACAGACCGCAACATAACCCCTACCACCCAGCAAATCCCGGGGAACTCGCCTTCGGCGCGTGCCTCCGACTCAACCATCGAAAGGGAACTGGGGGAAACCGAAGATACCGATGCTCTTACAGCAGGCGGATACGCCGCCAGCACCGACACCGTCGAGATCGACCAGAGCGCAGTGGGAATCGGTCCGCGTTGGGACACTTTCCAGGACCGCTTGCGCGAGCGGCGCAAAGAAGTCATCGGCATCGAGTCCACAGAAAAAGAGCGGGAGAACTATCGCAAGGCTGGATAGTCCGAGCACTCGAATATTTCACCGAGCCACGGCTGCGGCCGTGGCTTTTTTGTTCGCGAAAGCCTTGCGGGACCATGGTTGCCCTTCACGAAACCGATTCCGCAACTCTTTTTCATGCTATGCTGCGCAAAACTTCGAAACATCGCGTTCCATAGGACGGCCTGTGCTGGTTGAACTGCGACTGGAAAATTACGCGGTAATCGACAACGCGGCAGTGGAGTTTGGCTCCGGACTGAACTTGTTGACTGGAGAAACCGGGGCCGGAAAATCCATCCTGATCGATGCCCTGGCTCTGCTATTGGGCGACAAAGCCTCCAGTGAAGTGATTCGGGCGGGCGCCGACCGGGCGGTCCTGTCGGCGGTGTTCGAAAACGAGAGCGGCGCCATCGATGCCATCGACAAAGTGCTCGAACGCAATGGACTGGACGAATCCGAAGACGGCTCGTTGATTCTCCGCCGCGAAATCGCGACCGGGGGCAAAGGCCGAGTATTCGTCAACAATCAGGCGGCGACGGTTGCCGTACTGCGCCAGTTGGCTCCGCACCTGGCCATCGTTCATGCCCAAAGCCAGTCGGTTCTGTCTTTCGATGGGCCCGCGCGCTTGGCGCTGCTCGATAGTTTTGCAGGAAGCCAAATTGATTCGCTGGCTGCGGCCTGCGAATCCTGGAGAGCGATTCGCGCGCGCATCGAGCAGCTTGAACATGGCGAGCAGGACCGTCTGCGACTGGTGGATCTGTGGATCTTTCAAAAGCGCGAGATTGAAGAGGCCCGGCTGCAGGCGGGCGAAGACGAGCGCCTGGAAACCGAAAAGCGCGTTCTCGCCAACGCCGAAAAAATCTATAACGCCGCCCTCCACGCCTTCGATCTTTTATACGAAGGCGACGCCTCCACTTCTTCGTCCCTGCGGGCGGCTCAGAAGCAGATTGAAGAGCTGGCGCGCTACGAGCCAAAATTTCAAGAGGCGCTTGCCGCTCTCGAAACCGCTCGTATCAGCGTGCAAGATGTGGGAGCGACAGTGCGCGACTATGCCGGCGGCATTCATGCCTCGCCCGAACATCTGGCCGAAGTCGAAGACCGCTTGGCCCTGCTCGATCGATTGAAGCGGAAATATGGTCCGGCCTTGAGCGATGTGATCAACTTCGGCGCCGATGTGGCGCGCAAACTTTCTGAGATCGAGAATAAAGACGAAATTATCCGCGATCTGCGCAGGGAACTTGCGCGTGCCGGCGAAGAATATTTGCTCCTGGCTCGATCGCTCTCGAAAAAGCGCCACGAAGCCGCCCGCAAGCTGGAGAAGCTTGTCGAGGCTGAGATCAATGATCTGGCGATGAAGTCTACATTCCGGATCGAAACCACGACCAGCGAAGAAGAAGGGAACTGGACGCCAACTGGCATCGACCAGGTGACCTACATGATTGCCACAAATCCGGGCGAGCCCCTACGCCAACTCGAGCACATCGCCTCCGGTGGCGAATTGTCGCGGGTCATGCTGGCGCTAAAGGTAAGCGTGGAGGCTGGTGCAGACTCGCCTCAAAGAAAACGCCCCGCCGTTCAACGCGCCGCGGTTCAGCGGACCATGGTCTTCGATGAAATCGATATCGGCATCGGAGGCCGCGCCGCCGAGGCTGTAGGAAAGAAGCTGAAGTCGCTGGCTCGAGCCAATCAGGTTCTCTGCGTCACCCATCTGCCGCAAATCGCAACCTTCGCCGATCATCACTTCGTGATCGAGAAAAAAGAGGGCAATGGAAGGACGCGTACCGGAATCCGGCCAGTCGTGGGCGAAGAGCGCACCGAGGAAGTAGCCCGCATGCTAAGCGGAGCCAAGCTGACGGATACTTCCCGCAAACACGCCGAGCAGATGATCAAAGCGAATGCATGAGCCAGCACCCAGAACTTCCATAATCCCCAGGGCCCACGTGTACAGCCATTCGCTGCACAGAATCGCCAACCACTGCTAATCCCCGCCGTTTCTGTGGCTTACGTTGACCATCATGGCACTTTTCGGTAGTCTGTATGTATCGAAATAATGGGGTTCGTGTACGCTAAAGCTATCGAATTGGGCCACTTAATTTTGCATCTCTGAGCCTGGGGCCAAGATCACAAGATACAGGGAGTTTGCTGGTGCCAAACAGTCAACCAAAGACCTTATTGTTATTGAAGCCGCGAGGGTTTTGCGCCGGGGTAGTTCGGGCAATTGACGTGGTTCGCATTGCGCTGGAGGCCTTTGGCCCGCCGATTTACGTGCGCAAGGAGATCGTGCACAACAGTTTTGTGGTGGATGAGCTGCGTGGCAAGGGCGCCATCTTCGTCGATAGCGAGGACGAAGTTCCGAACGGCGAGCGCGTCATCTACAGTGCCCACGGTGTTTCTCCTGAGGTGCGCGAGCACAGCGCCCGGCGCGGACTTCGAGTCATCGATGCGACTTGCCCACTGGTCACCAAAGTCCATGTGGAAGCGGTCAAGTTCGCCAAAGAGGGGTATTCGCTGATCCTGATCGGGCACCACGATCATGATGAAGTGGTCGGCACTCTCGGGGAAGCTCCACTGGTCACGCAGGTGGTGGGAACTCCCGAGCAGGTGAAGTCACTGTCCGTTCCCGATCCCGATCGCGTGGCCTATCTTACCCAAACCACGCTGAGTCTCGATGAGACTAAGGATATTATCGCGGCCCTCAAAAAGAAATTCCCCAACATCAAAGGCCCGGCCGCGCAGGATATTTGCTATGCCACGGAAAACCGCCAGGTGGCGGTGAAGCAGGTGGCCTCCGAAGCTGACTTGCTACTGGTAGTGGGTTCGGAAAACAGCTCAAATTCAAATCGTCTGGTGGAAGTGGCGCGAAATCTGGGTACCAATTCGCACCTCATCGATAGCTATAAGGATATCGAATCCGAGTGGTTGACCAACGTGAAGACCATCGCATTGACGGCTGGCGCTTCCGCGCCAGAGTGCCTGGTGGAGGAAGCTATGAAGTTTCTCGCCACTAAGGGCTTCGACAATGTGCAGGAACTCGAAGTGATGCCGGAAAATGTCCGCTTCGGGCTGCCGCCGGAGATTGTCGAAGCTATCGTCGCCGCTCCGGCCAGTGCTACCGCGGATTAACGGAGCGATAACAAAGTCATGGATACAAACTCCCCCGACTCAAACTTAGCCTCCGCACCACAACTTCGCTTCGGTAAGATTGACGGCCTGGCCAGCCGCGTGGGCGCTGCGACCAGCGCTGCCCGCAAGCTTCTCTTCTCCGCCCAACACGAGGAAGGTTATTGGTGCGGAGAACTTGAAGCCGACACCACCCTGGAGTCGGATTACATTCTGCTGCACACTCTGCTCGGAACCGGCGATCCTGCGCGCTTCCAAAAGGCGGCGAACTGGATTGTTCAGCACCAGAATGAAGATGGTGGCTGGAGCATCTACGCGGCCGGCCCCTCCAACGTCAGCGCATCGGTGAAAGCCTATTTTGGCTTGAAGCTGGCGGGATATCAGGCCGATCACCCCGTACTGCAGCGCGCTCGCAGAAAGATTCTCGAACTCGGAGGCGTAACCGAGGTCAATACCTTCACCAAGATCTATCTCTGCTTTTTTGGGCAGTACGACTACGACGCGGTCCCGGCGATTCCTCCGGAGATCGTATTGTTCCCCAACTGGTTCTGGTTTAACATTTACGAAATTTCCTCATGGTCGCGCGCCATCCTGGTGCCGCTTTCCATTTGCTACGCCAAAAAGCCCTTCAAGAAAATTCCGCGCGAAATGGGCGTCGAAGAGTTGTTCGTCGGCGGGATGCAGAAATCCCGCATGCACCTGCGCTGGTCAAAGAACCTGGTCTCGTGGCGAAATTTCTTTCTCTGCCTCGACCGCATAACCCACTGGTTTGAGCGGGTTCACATTCGTCCCCTGCGCTCGATGGCCTTGAGGAAAGCCGAAAAGTGGATGCTCGAGCGCTTTGAAATGAGCGACGGTCTGGGCGCCATCTATCCCTCGATGATGAACGCCATCATCGCCCTCCGCTGCCAGGGATATTCGCTCGACGATCCCCAGGTGATTCGCGCGCTCGATGAATTTGAGAAGCTCGGCATCGAAGACACCCAGAACCAGACCTTCCGCATGCAGCCCTGTATGTCTCCAGTGTGGGATACAGCCTATGCCATGTTCGCGCTGGGCGAGGCGGGAGTTCCTGCCAACGATCCGCGCATGGTGAAGTGTGCCGACTGGACGCTGCAGAAGCAGGTCCGCAACTCCGGCGACTGGCAGATCAAGAACAAACAGGGCCAACCGGGCGGATGGTATTTCGAATTCAACAATGAATTTTATCCCGACGTTGACGACAGCGCGATGGTCTGCCTGGCGTTGAGCCGGGTTGAGCATCCCAACGGGCGGTACCAGCGGGAATCGGTGCAGCGGGCGATTGATTGGATCTTGTCGATGCAGTGCAAAAACGGGGGCTGGGCCTCGTTCGACAAGGACAATGACAAGATGGTCTTCCAGCACATTCCGTTCGCCGATCACAATGCCATGCTCGATCCGGCCACCGTCGACATCACCGGCCGCATTCTCGAGATGATGGCCACCTACGGATACGACAAAAGCCATCCGGCCGTAAAGCGGGCGATTCAATTCATCCGCAATGAGCAGGAACCCGATGGCAGCTGGTTCGGCCGCTGGGGGGTGAACTACATTTACGGCACGTTTCTGGTACTGCGCGGTCTGGAAGCGATCGGCATGGATAACCACGAGCCCTGCATACAGCAGGGCGCGGAGTGGCTGCGCATGATGCAGAATCCGGATGGCGGTTGGGGCGAGACCGTGGGTTCTTATGACGACCCAACTTTGCGCGGCGTCGGAGAAAGCACTCCTTCGCAAACTGCGTGGGCAATTCTCGGCTTGCTCGCCGTGGGCGATACCCGCAGCGATTCGGTGGCCCGTGGCATCGCCTACCTTTTGCGCGAGCAAAAGGAAGACGGATCATGGGATGAGCCTTATTTCACCGGCACCGGCTTTCCGCGCGTGTTTTATCTGAAGTATCACCTCTATCGGCAGTATTTTCCTCTGCTCGCTCTGACGACCTACGCGAAGGTAATGGAGAAGAACGCGGACTAGGCTCTAGGACGGCATACCAATATGCACGCGATCGACACAGTGTTGAAGAGTTTCGAGAATCCTGATGAAGTGCGGTCGTTCGAGAAAGGAAAGTTCGAAATCGTCCACATCGGAGGAATGACGATCGGGCGCGCTACCTACCAGCCGGGATGGAAGTGGTCGCTTCATGTCGGCCCCGGCGTGAAAGCGTCGCGTTGCAACGTGGAGCACCTCGGCCTGGTACTCTCGGGCTGTGCGACGGCGGCAATGGAAGACGGCACCGTTCACGAACTTCGCGCCGGTAAACTGTTTTACATTCCACCAGGACCTCCGGGACACGACAGTTGGGTTGTCGGCAACCAGCCATATGTTTCGCTGCACTTTCTCGGTGCCAGCCACTACGCAACTAAGTGATCGCCGCGATCCAAAACTTTCCCGGGTAGACCGAGAACTGACTTGAAGGCATTCCTCACAGGCGCCACCGGATTCCTCGGCTCCCACGTAGCCCGCGCTCTCGCGGACCAAGGCGCAGATCTGCGCCTCCTCGTCCGCCCCACCAGTAATCTTAAAAATCTCGAAGGCCTCAAAGCTGAAACTGCAACCGGCGATCTGCGCGACCCGGCCTCGCTTGAAAAAGCCATTTCCGGCTGCGACACCGTCTTCCACGTTGCCGCCGACTACCGCCTCTGGTTGCGCGACCCAGCCGAGATGTACCGCTCGAATGTTGAAGGCACGCGGACAATATTGGAAGTGGCGCGCAAGCATGGTGTTCGCTCGATCGTCTACACCTCCAGCGTTGCCACCATCGGCTTCACCGGAAACGGCCGTCCCGCGGACGAAAGTTCCCCCGTAGCCCTGTCGGATATGATCGGCCACTACAAGCGTTCGAAGTTCATGGCCGAACAAGTGGCCCTCGAAGCCGGTCGCATTGGCATGCGTGTGGTCACAGTCAACCCAACCACTCCAGTCGGCGAGCAGGATATAAGACCCACTCCCACCGGACGCATCGTGGTCGATTTCCTGAAAAGAAAATTTCCGGCCTACGTGGAGACCGGATTGAATCTTGTGGACGTTCGTGAATGCGCACGCGGCCACATTGCCGCCCTCGAAAAAGGCAAGCCCGGCGAACGCTACATTCTGGGCGGCGAGAATCTGACCTTGAAGCAAATACTCGATAAGCTGGGCGCGATCTCTGGATTGCCCTCGCCTACCGTGAAGCTCCCTTACTTCGTGGCTTACATTGCCGGCGCCGTGGATGAAACTTTCTCCGGCCGTATGCTGGGCCGCGAACCACGCGCCACCGTCGAGACGGTTCGCATGGGCAAGAAAAAAATGTGGGCAAGTTCCGGCAAGGCGGAGCGCGAATTGGGATGGAAAATTACGCCGGCCGATGATGCGTTGCGCCGCGCCGTCGAATGGTTTCGGACGAACGGTTATGCTTAAGCTCGCCATGGTGGCCGCGCTCGAGCGCGAAGTCGCTGGCCTGATCCGCGATTCCAGGCGCATCGAATGCGAGTATGAAGGCCGAAAGTTTATTTTTTTCGAGCAGGACGACACCGTGGTCGTATGCGGCGGAATCGGCCTCGAAGCGGCTCGCCGCGCCGCCGAGGCCGTGATCGCCTTGTACCATCCGACGGTTCTCCAATCGGTCGGCTTTGCCGGGGCCCTCGAAGCCGATATGCGCGTTGGAGATATTTTTGTGCCCGCCGTCGTAATCGATGCTCGCGATGGCAGCCGCATCGAGATCACCGGCGGCGGCAAGGGAACGCTTCTGACTTTCATGGCCGTGGCTGAGGCGCAGCAAAAGTCGAGCCTGGCGAAAGCCTACCGCGCCCAAGCCGTGGATATGGAAGCGGCGGCGGTGGCTACGGGGGCCAGGGCCCACGGGGTCGCTTTCCGCGCAACAAAAGTGATCTCCGATGGGTTAGATTTAGAAATGCCTGAGACCGCCCGGTTTATTGATGCCCACGGCCGCTTTCGAACCGCCAGTTTTGCCATATTCTTGACTTTGCGGCCCTGGCTTTGGAGACGCGTAGCCATTCTGGCAAGCAACAGCCGCAAGGCTGCAAGAATACTGGGCGAACATTTAAGGGAATCGCGCCTAACGTCCGGCGATGTAGTTGAAGCGAAGACGATGTGAATTTCATCTAACCTGCGATGGCCATTGCCGGACAAATCGTGATCGAAGACCGCAGCCAGTCTCTTTCTACCACGATGCTGGCTGCGGTTTACCGCGGAGTCAATGACGTTCGCCTGGAAACGGTTGCGGTGCCCAAAATCGGCCCTGGCGAGTTGCTGCTGCGCGTTCACACTTGCGGAGTCTGCGGCACCGATTTGAAAAAAATCGCCACCGGCTCCCATGCCGCGCCGCGCATCTTTGGCCATGAAACCTCTGGAGTAGTCGCTGCCCTAGGCGCTGGAGTTCGAAATTTTGAGCCCGGCGACCGCGTCGTGGTTTTTCATCACATTCCCTGTCGCCAGTGTTACTACTGCCGCCACAAGACTTTCGCGCAATGCCCCGTCTACAAGCGAGTGGGTTGCACCGCTGGATTCGAGCCTTCTGGCGGCGGCTTCGCCGAATACGTCCGGGTGATGGATTGGATCGTTGAGCAAGGCACCGTGAAAATTCCAGACGGCATCTCCTTTGAGCAAGCCTGTTTTGTCGAGCCGGTAAATACCTGCATGAAAGGGATCGAAGCCCTGCGCCTCGAACCGGGCGAAACCGTACTCACCATCGGGCAGGGCCCAATCGGCATCATACTAAGCGTGCTGGCCCGAAACGCCGGGGCCACGGTTGTTACTTCCGATTTGTACCCCGAGAGGCTTAAAATAGCTAAAAGCCTTGGATTCGAACGTATGATCGACGCATCTCAGCAGGACGCGGTGCATTCTGTGCGGGAGCAGACAGATGGACGGGGTGCTGACGTTGTAATCTTAGCCGTCGGCAGCAATTCCCTGATTCGTCCTGCGATGGATGCGGCCCGCCCCGGTGGCCGTGTCTTGTTATTTGCGCAAACCCAGCACGGCGAAGTTATTGTCGATCCCGCCGCGATTTGTGTCGACGAGAAGGCGCTCGTCGGTTCTTACAGCGCCTCGGTGAATTTGCAGGAAGAGTCAGTCCGCTTTGTGATGAACCGGGAGATGGATCTGGAAAAACTGATCAGTCACCGCTTCCCGCTGCAGGATGGCGCCCACGCCTTGGAATTTGCGGCGCACCCGCAGCCCGCATCGATGAAGATTGTGATTCAGCCCGGTAGTGCCTGGAAATCCGTAGTCCGGGAAGGAAGTCAGCAGTGAACGGAAAAATGACGGCTGCCGTCCTTTACGGCAAAGAAGATCTCAAGATTGAAAGAGTACCCATACCTCGCGTGGAAAAGGGCGAGGTGCTGGTCAAAGTGCAGGTCGCGCTCACCTGCGGCACCGACCTTAAGGTTTATCAGCGCGGCTATCACGCCCGCATGATCGTGCCTCCGGCCCTTTTCGGCCATGAGTTGGCCGGCGTGGTCGAGGAAGTCGGCGAGGGCGTTCACAGCTTCAAGAAGGGCCAGCGCGTGGTTGCGCTGAATTCCGCCCCTTGCCAGATGTGCTTCTACTGCTCCAAGCACCAGGAAAATCTCTGCGAAGATTTGCTCTTCAACAACGGAGCCTACGCGGAATACATTCGTGTGCCACGCCGCATTGTCGAAGCCAATATGTTGGTGATTCCGCCTAACGTTACTTTCGAAGACGCGGCCATGACTGAGCCCCTGGCCTGCGTTCTGCGCGGCCTGCACGAAACCGGCGTCGAAATCGGTGACACGGTTACCATCATCGGCGGCGGACCCATCGGCTTGATGTTCGTCCAGGTTGCCCGAGCTATCGGCTGCAATGTCGTTTCCGTGGTCAAGCGCGACGAACAGGTCGTCGCGGCCAAACACATGGGCGCTCATGAAATCGTCCAGACCACAAAAGTGCAGAACGTCATCGAGGCCGTGCGCGCGCTTACTCCGCAGAAGCGCGGCTGCGATGTGGTCATCGAAGCCGTCGGCCGTCCCGAAGCCTGGGAGTGGACCGTCGAGATGGTGCGCAAAGGCGGCACTGTGAATTTCTTCGGTGGATGCGCCAGCGGCAGCAAAGTGCAGCTCGATACCAACCGCTTGCACTATTCCGAAATTACGCTGAAGGCTACATTCCATCACACGCCGGAAACGGTTCGCCGTGCCTTCGGATTGATCGCGGCCAAGAAAATCCGCCCCACCGACTACATCACCGGCGAAGCGCCGCTGTCGAGCCTGCAAAAAGTGTTGCGGCACATGCTAAACCGCGGGGGCGACATCAAGACCGCGATCATCCCTGGCCACTGATGGACACTCTTAATGTCGTGACGGTTAGCGTCGTGACACAGAGTCGGTCATTCAGTTTTGAAGGGGCGCGGCTTCAGCCCCGCCGCTACAGTTTTTGGGTGGAGCAGCGCTTTCAGCGCTGCATCGAAGACTCTGTTTTGATGGTCGGCTTCAGCCGCCGAGGTACATCGAAAGTCGAGAGGGACATGGGGTGCCCCACTTCTCGCATCCTTTGCGAGAAGTCGGAATTGCGGCGCGGTCGTATATGGATAGCAAGGTTGAGAGCTTCTCAGAAAGGCATCGCGAGTTGTATTCGTTTTCCAAGGACAAGCTGCCAAGGGGCCTCAGCTACCCTTTGAAACGATCTTTGCTCGATAACGCGCTAGGCGCAGCGTCCGTGTGCGAAGTGGTCTGCTCGGTTCGCTACCTGGGGGAGCAAAACGGCAACACTGTTTTGAACGCACATTTCAGTCCTGACCGGTGGCTTGCAAAATCACTGTCTGAGAGCATGGTGTGGCGTGGCTTCGATCATCGTGTGACGTTTGATCGCGCTGACGAAATCCTGCTGTGCACGGAGCAATAGCAAATTAAAATAACATTCGCAGCACAGGCATGACCCCCATCGCCAATACCGTGCCTCAACTCGCCGCATCTTCAGCGTGGAGTCGCCTGCCTTCCGAATACGCCATTCCGCAAATCGCTCCTTCTCTCGCCGAAGCCCACGAATATTGCCGCCGCTTGGCCCGCACCCACTATGAAAATTTCTCCGTGGCGACCTGGTTTCTTCCCAAAAACCTGCGCCAGGATTTCCTCAACGTCTACGCTTATTGCCGCATCTCCGACGATCTCGGCGACGAAGTCGGCGCCGCCAGCGCATCCCTGGCCCTGCTCGATGAGTGGCAGGCGGAACTCGATGCGTGCTACACCGGCGCTCCGCGCCATCCAGTTTTTGTCGCCCTCGCTGAAACAGTCCACAAATTCGAAATCCCCAAACACGAGTTTTCCGATCTCCTGATCGCCTTCCGCCAGGATCAGACGGTCACACGCTTCGAAACTTTCGACGATGTGCTCGCCTACTGCCACTACTCAGCAAATCCCGTGGGCCATCTCGTGCTCTATCTTTGTGGCTATCACGATCCCGAACGCCAGCAGCTCGCCGATTACACTTGCACCGCTCTACAGCTGGCGAACTTCTGGCAGGATGTAAGCGTGGATTATGCCAAGGGACGCATCTATCTTCCCCTGGAAGATCTGCGGTGCTACTCGGTAAGCGAACAAGATCTGGCGCAAAACCGCAACACCCCTGCGTTTTGCGGGATGATGAAGTTTGAAGTCAACCGTGCCCGCGAGTGGTTCGATCGCGGCTTGCCGTTGGCCGGCAAAGTCGACAAATATCTGGCGACAGATCTTGAGCTGTTCACCTGCGGCGGCCAGGAGATCTTGAACGCGATTGAGCGCCAGCGCTTCGCCGTTCTCGGCCGTCGCCCTGTGATCTCAAAAACCCGCAAGCTCGCCCTGGTGGCGCGCGCCGCACTGGGGAAGCTGCTATGAGCGCAGGAGCCCAGGTTATGATGTCGTGGAATCCGACTCCCGCCCAGCTCGCCATGGCGTATTCGGTTTGTCGCGGGATTACTCGAACCAGCGCCAAGAATTTCTACTACGCATTTCTGGTGCTTCCGCAACGCAAGCGCCAGGCCCTGTGCGCCGTCTACGCCTTCATGCGCCGCTGCGACGACATTACCGACGACTCTACTCTCAGCCTCGAAGAACGCCGGCTAAAGCTCAACAGCTGGCTCGATGCCTTGCATCGCGCCCAGCAAGGCGAGCCCACCGACGACCCAATTCTTCTGGCTTTGACTGACGCGCAACGCCGGTACACCATCCCGGCCGGCCTTCTCGACGAACTCGCGATGGGCACCGCGATGGATGTCGATCCTCCCACGGAAAGCCCAGACTCGCCGGCATTCGCCGCCGCCGTTCCCGGCCTTACCGTTCAATATCACACCTTCGACGACCTCAAACTTTATTGCTATCGCGTAGCCTCGGTGGTCGGTCTGGTCTGCATTCACATCTTCGGATATCGCGACCCCGCCGCCGAGTCGCTGGCCGAGCAATGCGGTCTCGCCTTTCAACTCACCAACATCATTCGCGACGTGCAAGAAGATGCCAGCATGGGCCGCGTGTATTTGCCCCAGGAGGATCTAGCGAAGTTCGAGCTCTCCGCCGCGGAACTGCTTTCCACCCCGGATCCGGCCCGTTTCCGTCCCTTGCTCGCGATGGAAGCGGATCGTGCTCGCGAGTTCTACCTGGCCGGTGACCGGCTCAGCTTCTACATTTCCGAAGACAGCCAGCCTGCCCTCTGGGTGCTGGTCAACATCTACCGCAAGCTCCTGGAGAAAATCGCCAAACGGCAGTACGACGTCTTTAGTGGCAAGGTCAGCCTCACCTTGAGCGAGAAGCTGCGCGTCCTCGGGAAGGGCTTTCTGCAGCGCCTTACCTGAATGCCTAATAACATACTTTGTCGTTCCAACGGGGGCCGGAGCGCCGGCGCGGCGGCGAGACCTGCTGTTTCGTAAAGCGCATGACGCAAGATTCCACACAACCTACAGTAGCAATAGCGGGCGGCGGCCTGGCGGGACTGGCAGCGGCTTGTGCCCTCGCCGGCTCCGGCTTTTGCGTCACGCTATTCGAGCGCCGCCCCTATCTTGGTGGCCGCGCCTCTTCCTACGAGCATCCCGGTACCAGCGAGGTCGTCGACAATTGCCAGCACGTCCTGTTCCGCGTCTGCACCAACTTGGTCGAGTTCTACCGCCGCATCGGCGTGGAAGACAAAATCCTTTGGTTCGACAAAATGACTTTTATCGAGCCCGGCGGGCGCACCAGCGTGATGAGCGCATCTCCGTTGCCCGCGCCCTTGCACACCGCACCCTCGTTTCTGCAATTTCCATTTCTGACGATGAAAGATAAGCTCGTAATCTCCCGCGCCATTGCCGCACTTGTCTTCAAAGCGCAGCCCAACACCGGACAATCGTTTCTGGCGTGGTGCCATCATCACGGCCAGACTAATAACGCAATCGAACGATTCTGGAAGCCAATCCTGGTCAGCGCCTTGAGCGAGGACCTCGACCTGATTTCGATTTCCTATGCGGCCCAGGTAGTGCGCGAGTCCATGAAGTCGCCCGCGGCTCGGCATATGGGCGTGCCCAGCATTCCCTTGACCGATCTCTACAATCGCGCCGGCGATTATCTTCGCGCTCGCGGTGGAGAGATCCGCCTGCGAAATTCCCTCGAATCGTTTTCTCCTGAGGCTTCGCAAGTCCGCATTCGTGTCGCCGGTAACGACGAAGTATTCGACTATCTGGTGCTCGCGCTCCCGTTCGACGGTCTCGAACGCGTGCTCCCAGCCACCCCGGAAGCCGCTGCCTTGCGCGATAAACTCAGTCACTTCGAGTCGGCTCCTATCACCGGTATTCACCTCTGGTTCGACCGCCAGATCACCGATCTTGATCACGCCGTTCTGCTCGACCGCACCATTCAGTGGATGTTTCACAAGTCGCGCCTGCTGGCTACGCGCGGCCCGTCCACCAACGCAGAATCTTCCGGCAGCTACATCGAACTCGTCGTCAGCGCCTCCAAGAGCCTCATCGACAAATCTCGCGCCGAGATCGTCGATCTCGCCCTGAAGGAAGTCCGCGAGTTTTTCCCCGCGGCTCGGCAGGCAAATTTAGTGAAATCCACGGTGATTAAGGAAGTCCATGCCACATACTCGCCGCGTCCGGGTATCGACGCTTATCGCCCACAGCAATCTACGGCGTGGCCCCGGGTTTTTCTCGCCGGTGATTGGACGGCTACCGGTTGGCCTGCCACCATGGAAGGCGCAGTGCGCAGCGGCTATCTGGCGGCCGAAGCTTTGATTCGCGCCACCGGAGCAGGAGATTCTCATTTTCTCGTACCTGATCTGCCGGCAGGCCGCCTGATGCGCCTTCTCGGCTGAACCGTCACCAACAAGTTTTCCGGGGATACTGCAGACATTGCCGCCTGACTAGCTACTTTTGGCCGATCCGCGCTTCGATGGCCGATACAAATTTCGGCGTATGACTTTTCACCAACTGCTGAAGCCCAGGTCCAAACTCGCGCCACAGATTCATTCCCGCATCATTGCCAAGAGTGGAGCCGAAATCGTTGAACGGCGCCGAGACCGGCCGATTCCAGTAGGGACGGTAAGCGGTGTGGACAAATGCTGAGCCCAGCACTCCTAAAAAATACGAAGTGTTCAGTCTGCCTTTTCCCGATTGATCGCGCGTATAAAAAACCCGCGAAGCTGCGTAGGTAGCCCGGCCCATCAAACTCGCGCTCGTCGAAGGATGATAATTCAGGTTCCGGCTCACCAGCGTCGGATACAGATGCCTGCCGAAAAAGTCGCTGGATTGGGTTTGAACCGGCCCCTCTTTAAAAGAAGCTTGCGGACTTGCCCAAGCCTTCCGGGCGCTGCCCGCTGCATCCACAGACGTTCGAAATATTCTTAGCTTTCCGGAAGCCTGTACCGATGGTGCATCCGGCAAAAAGGTTCGCGGACGCGGTTCGTCGCGTTGTTGGCAGAGCGCTGCGCAAGCCGCTATCAGCAGAAAACAGAACACCGCCAAAGGTAGAAACCGCGCCATTGCTCACTCCGCAAGCCCGAGGCAGACTCGCTGTCTGCCCCGCGGTCGCTCGCCAGACCCTATGGATCTAAGCACTCCAAATGCCATTCTTCGGGGCGCCGCGACCCATTCCACTGCGTAAGATTAGTTGCCAAAAACCGAATCCTAGTTGGGCCCGAACCCCCGGTAAATCCTCGCAGTGCTTCAAGCGTGTGGATTCGCTTTTTTCTGGTACGTAGCAGCTTCCCTGGGAAATACAGTTCCTTTAACGCCGAGCACTGCTAGTCCTGCGGCAAACCTGGACAATGCGGTCCAGACGGCTCGCCGCGTTTTTTGTGCAAAAGTTCACACATGGTGGGCAAACTCTTTCATCCAACCAGGGGTCCTATTACTGAAGTGCCGCGGAAGAGCTGACTGGGGCAGCGTTTTCCTTAGAGAATTAAGCTGATACAGCCTTCTGAGAGAGTGGGGAACAAATCCAAGTGCAGCGAACGCAAATCCAATCGTCGTAGCAGCGTTACCCCGCGAGCAGCGCGACACCTGCGGCCACGAGGCCCGCGGCAATCCATCTCCTCCGGTCCACCCGCTCATGGAGAAAGATCTTCGCCGCGACGGCATTGCCGATGAAGGTGAGGGAGGCGGCGGCGGGAGCCACCAAACTAACGTCTCCCCAGGAAAGCGCGAACAGCAGGCTGAAGAAGGCCACGGCCATCGCGATCACGCCGAATACAAAGTTTGGATTTCGAAGCGTCCTCCCCATGACTGCCAAAATCCCCACACGCCGGCGCAACGTCCCAACGTCGCCTACCTGCTTCATGGCGCGGGCGACCAGCACATCGCCCACCACCGAGGCAAAGACAATCGCCAGGATCGCGCTCCACGTGTAAAGACCCTTCATACCCGGTCACTCACGACACGCTCGCGCCGCTCGTTCCGCGCCTCCTTTGCGAGAAGGGCGGCCGTCGCCTCATCCGTTACATTGCCACTTTCTCCCAACCCCATCTTCGATTCCGCATGCGGATGCGTCGTGATTTCCGGACCGCCGGCAATGAATCCCACGCCTCCGGTGATCAACGCAATTCCCATCCAGCGCAGGGGGCTCACGTACTCGTGCAGTACAAATCGCGCGACCAGTGCGAGCAGCACATAGCCCAGCGAGGTCGCCGGCAACACATAGGTAAGATCGGCCCAGGATAGGGCCGTCATGTAGGTGGCGAAAAACGCCAGCAGAAGCAGAATGCCAATCGCGACCCAGGGATTCAGTACGGCGAGAATGACGTCTTGCAGATGGCTCAGCGAGATGCTGCCGGTTTGCTTCATCCCGTGCGAAAGCATGGAGTCTCCCGCCGCGGCGAACACCGTGACTCCGGCCAGCACAAGATACTTTCGAAAGTTCACTGGAAAATCACTGGCGGTTCTGTTGATGTCGTCTGATTCCGGGATTCGATATCCCGGCAGTTTGGTGGCCCATCTCCTACGCTTTTCGCAAGGAGTCGGAATTGCCCTCCGAAAGCGTCGTAAGGCCGCTCTCAGGCCTTTACGGGTTCGGCCGCCGCGGCCGCATCGTCGCTATGCTGCTTCACCATCTTGTTGCGCGCCGAGCGCAGCTTCAAGAAGGTCTTCGCTTCGTGATAAAGCCGCTTGCGGTCGTTGCTGTTGAACGCCGCCTTCTTCAGGATGCGAAACGCAGCCTTGGGCCGGAAATAATACTCGTCATAGAAGCGATGCACTGCCGAAAGAATCTCATCGGCTGGCAGTCCCGGATATTGAATGTGCGCTAACTGGTGACCGCCTTCGTCGACCATCTTATTGTCGCCCACCATAAATCCGTTCTTCA
Organism: uncultured Acidobacteriota bacterium; assembly: GCA_963756015.1. Taxonomy (GTDB): domain Bacteria; phylum Acidobacteriota; class Terriglobia; order Terriglobales; family Acidobacteriaceae; genus Sulfotelmatobacter. Next base: position 826,412 of record CAVWMB010000006.1, on the reverse strand, counting down.
CCGCGTAGTCGTAAAGCTCGGTGCCAGGATAGGCGTGAGCCACCGAAACCTGAATGGTTTCGACATCCAGCTCTTTCGCGAACTTGATGGTGTTGTTAATGGTTTCGTGCGTCTCGCCAGGCAATCCCATGATGAAATCGCCATGAACAACCAATCCGAGTTTGTGGCAGTCCTTGGTGAACTGCCGCGCCCGCTCTACGGTTGCGCCCTTCTTAATATTCTTAAGAATCTGCTGGTCGCCGGACTCGTAGCCCACAATCAGCAGCCGGCATCCGGCTTCCTTCATCGCCTTGAGGGTCTCAAAATCTGTGGTGACGCGCGAGGTGCACGACCAGGTGAGTCCCAGAGGTTTCAGCTTGGCGCACAGCTCAATGGTCCGCGCCTTCTGGATGTTGAAAGTATCATCGTCAAAGAAAAATTCCTTCACTTCCGGCCAGTACTGCTTGACCTTTGACATCTCGGCGGCAACATCGTCGGTGGAGCGCTTGCGCCACGGATGTCCGCTCAAAGTCTGCGGCCACAGGCAGAACGTACACTGTGCCGGGCAGCCGCGCGTAGTGTAAAGCGAAACGTAGGGATTCAGCAGGAATGGCACGTTGTAGCGCGTCACATCCAGATCGCGCTTGTAAACATCAGTGACGTGCGGCAGGGCGTCCAGATCCTGAATCTGTGCCGCATCCGGATTGTGTACCACTTTGCCGTCATTTAAGAACGAAATACCGGAAATTTCCTCGAGCGGCTTGCCCTTGGCAAAGTCAACGACCGCGTAATCGAATTCCTTGCGGGCCACGAAATCGATCACCGGACAATCGCGCAGCGATTTTTCCGGCAGCACGCTGACATGCGGGCCGACAAAAGCAATCTTGATCTTCGGATTCGCGTTCTTGATGGCGCCCGCCAGGCCAATATCGCCGGGGAATCCAGGAGTGCTGGTGAACAAAACCAGAAATTCGTAGCCCTTGGCAATGTCGATGGTTTCCTCGGCCGAAATATGATGCGGGGGGGCGTCGAGCAACCGCGCGCCCTCCAGCATTCCGGCGGGATAAGCCAGCCAAACCGGGTACCAATAGCTCTCTATCTCGCGGGTGGCGGGCCAGCGCGAGCCGGCGCCCCCATCGAAATTCTCGAAAGACGGAGGATTCAAAAACAGTGTTTTTAGGGGCATATTGAGTAAGTGCTATTTTACCATTCTGAGGCGGTCAATGTAGTCGAAAAGCAGTGTTTATGCAGGTTCGCCCCGCAGAACCCGGGCGTAAGGAACCAGGTCTGCCGGATTGTCTGCCGGATTCCAAACCAATCGAATCGCTTGACTTGAGTCTACCCGGTCCCAGCCCGATTTTCGCACTGGTATGCGTCCAAATGAGGCTTTGAGGCGGTGAACGGCGGAAAACACACGCCCGCGGGCGAAGGACCTAAACAATTTTCCGAACCAATTCCTTCCGATTATTTGGTCCCCAGCGCCCAACTCTCCAGTTCGCCCATAGCACGCATGAGTGCCACCTGGCTGCGTTCCAGTTCAAAGGTCACATCTTGCAGGGTGATGAACCGTTCGCTGGCCTGCATCTGGGCATTGTCGAGATCGTGCAGGTTCGCGGTCGCGGAGTTCACCCGGGTCTGCACCGCCTCAATATTCTTCTGCGCGATCTCATATTCCAGCTCCGCAACATCGCGCGCGGCCTGCATTTGAGTAACGGAACGTTGCAGTCGCAAGGTCTCTTCCGAAACCTGATTGCGTGTGGCTTCCGCCTGCTTCTGTGCCTTCAGGGCTTCCGACTCAGCTTCCTGCACGCGCGCGTGCTGCGCCAGATTCAAGAAAGGCAAATGCAGCGCAATTCCCACCGTCGCGTTGTTGGGCTGAAAGCTGTGGGGCTGATAAAACCTCTGATAGTTGTTGTACGTGGCGAGATTGGCATATTGGGCGGCGAAGTCAACGCTCGGCCATAGGGACCTGCGCTCCCCCGCCAGCCGCAAGTATTGCGCACGTTCGTGTTGTACCGCTGCCTCCACCGTCGGGTTCGCCTCCGTGGTTTTATCGGAGAACTCCTCCTCCTGTTTCGCCGGTAGCAGCGCCGGTATCGAATCCGCATCGATCTGCATGGATGCAATCGGCAGTCCCGTCAATTTGGAAAGATGCTCGCGAAGAACGTCCGCGGCACCGTTGGCTTCGGCAAGACGCAGGCGCACCCGAGCAACCGATAGCTGGGCCTTGCTTCCGTCCATTTCGCTGTCGACGCCTTCTTTCACGCGGTCGGCCACGGCTGCTTCCATCTTTTCTTCCGAGGCTTGGGTCTCGTGCAGGCCGCTCAAACGCCGCTCCCACTTCGCCAGTTCGGCATAGCTCAACACCGTGTCCTGAATGATCAAATCGCGCTGATCTTTGCTGCGCAGAACGCTGACCGCAACGTCGGACTGCGCGGCCCGAATAAAATCCTTCAACGCCGGGTTAAGAAGCGACGATTGCGCGTTCACGTTAAACAACGAGGGCGCCGCTCCTTCTAGGCTTAGCGGAAAACCGTCCGACCAGCCAATGCCCGCGCCCGCATTCAGTTGTGGAATGTAACTGTTCCGCAACTCCCGGTAGCTGGCGGAGGCGTGTTTTTCATCCGCGGCAGAAATCCCTGTGCCGGTAGCGTGTTTCAAGGCGAGTTCCACCGCGTGCCGAAGCGTGACTGGCTCCGCCAGCAGAGAAGCGGGCAAAAATAGCGGCAGCACCGCGAATACTATAAAAATGCGTACAGCGCAGCATGATCTACATTTCATTGTTTTCACCTTCCCACGATCTGGAAAGATTCTACGGACAATACCGATGCCAGAGAAATGATAACGATGAGTCGGGGCAGGAACTGCGAGGGTGGCGCTTCAGCCGCGCGCATGGTTGATTCAAAAAATCTCCCCCTAAGCGGAAATCCCGGCCCTATTTGACGGAGCCCAAGGGCAGCGCCGTCGCCGGAGCAATGGGCCCAAGAAATAAAGTTGAGTAAATTATCTGCAGGGAACGTCCCTAACGGAATGACGATTGTTTCGTCTCTCAGCCCCGACCGCGGAACTGGATGATTCTTCGCCGATCGCGTTTCGAAGGCCGCCCGGGCGGCAGCTCTTCGAACTGTTTCATGGCTTTGCGTTCCGCCGCCACCTTCTGGCGCAGCTCGCGGCTGGCTTCGGTCTCGCGATAAAGCGTTTGCGCAATCGCTGCCGGCCCCCGCACTTCGCTCAGAAGCAAAACCTCGATTTCGAAATCGCCGCCATCGTTGGTAACGCGCAAACTGTCTCTCATGCGAACCTCGCGCGCCGCCTTGGCGGCCTGCCCATTGGAGTGAATTCTGCCCAGTTCGCAAGCCTTGGCGGCTAGCGATCTCGTTTTGAAAAATCGCGCGGCCCATAGCCATTTGTCGATACGTACGGAAGTCATCAATCTATTTTCCTACGAATGTATCGAGTGGGTGTGTCGATTTGCCTCTTTTTGGAATTTGGCACCCACAGCCTCTGGCGCGGTATTCTCTGAACATGCCCAGGCGATCCAAAGATTCGCACCGATTCGCCGGAGATCAGGCGTTGATCCAGATCGTGGATTCCGCCTTGGCTGAAAATGCGCGCACGAGCGGGAACTGGCTTGCCTGTCGACCGGGGTGCACGCAGTGCTGCGTAGGAGCCTTCGCCATCAATCAGCTCGATGTCCTGCGCTTGCGCCAGGGCCTGGCCGATCTTGAAGTGCGAGCCCCAAAACGCGCGGCCGGGATACGGAGTCGGGGCCGCGAAGCCGTGGGTCGGATGGCCGCCGACTTTCCCGGGGATTCGGCGAGCGGCTTGCTCGGTGAAGGAGTCGAAACAGAGCCACGCTTCGCCGATTTCGCCAACAACGAAATCTGTCCCGTTCTCGATCCCGACACCGGAAACTGCGAGCTCTACGAATCGCGCCCCATGACGTGCCGCGTTTTCGGTCCGCCGGTGCGCTCTGAAGATGGACTGGGAGTCTGCGAGCTTTGTTTTCAGGGCGCCACTGACAAGGAAATTGCCGCCTGCGAAATGAAACCCGATCCCGACGACCTGGAATCAGCCCTGCTGCGGAAGCTGGAAAAAACAACACGGCTTCGCGGAAATACGATTGTGGCCTTTGCCATGGCATCCTGAAATCGCAGATCGTTATTGCTGCGGATCGTTACTGTTGTGGATCGTTGTTGTTGCACACCGTTGTCGCAGATTAGCGTTCGCAGATCAGCGTCCGCAGATCAGTGTTGTTTCGCTTCCAGCTCCGCCCAGCGAGCATAGAGTTCGTCTACGGCCTTCTGCGCATTCTCTACCTCGTCGTGGACCCTTAACAGTCGCGGCCCATTGCTGGCGATGGCGGGGTCCTGCAACTCGGCACGCTTGGCCTGCAGCACCAGTTCGGCCTCGGCAACCCGCTGCTCAATGGTCGCGTATTCTCGAGCTTCGAGGTACGCGAGTTTTTTCTTGGCGGGCGCCGGCTCTTCAGATGATTTCGCCGATTGCTTTTCAATTCGCTTCGTCGATCGTTGCGCGGCAGATGAGTTTGCAAGTCTACCGCCGTTCAGAGCCTTTCTATCCTGCTTCCGCCCTTCCTGCCATGCCTCCCACTGCCGGTAATCGGCGAAACTTTCTGCGCCGCCCTCTCCATCCAGGCCGAGCACGATCGTCGCTACTCGATCGAGCATGTAGCGATCGTGTGTAACCAGCACCAGAGCGCCCTGAAACTCCAGCAGGCTTTGCTCGAGTATTTCAAGCGTCGGAATGTCGAGATCATTGGTGGGCTCGTCCAGCAGCAGAACATCAGCCGGCTGCAGCATAAGCTGAGCAATCAGCACTCGCGCCCGCTCTCCGCCGGCGAGCCGTTCCACGGGCTGGTTCAGCTGCTCTCCGGTAAACAGAAATCTTGCCGCCCACGCTGCCACGTGAATCACCCGGTCCTGGTAGATCACCGAATCGCCCTGTGGTGCCAAAGCGCGCCGCAGGGTCAAGCTTGTATCGAGTTCGCGGCTCTGGTCGAAGTACACAATGCGCAACCAGTCGGCTCGGCGAATCTCTCCGCTGGCGGGGTTCAATTCTCCGCGCAACAGGCGCAGCAGCGTGGTCTTGCCGCTGCCATTCGGGCCCACCAGCCCAACTCTGCGCCCGGCGGAAATCACGAAGTTGAGTCCCGCAAAAAGCGTGCGCTCTCCAATTTGGTAAGTAACATCTTCCAATTCGATCAAGCGCTTGGTCTTGCGATCAGTGGCCGAAAAATCGATTTGCGCAAATGCCGTGCGTGTTCTCGTATTCAGGTCGGCCAGCTCGCCCATCAAGTCACTGGCCTTGTCGATGCGCGCCTTGGATTTCCTGGTGCGCGCTTTGGCTCCCCGCCGAAGCCACTCGATCTCGCTATGAACCAGGTTTTCCAATGCCTCGTGCCGTTTCGATTGTGCGTGCAAAAAATCCTCTTTCTTTTCCAGGAACCGGCCATAATTTCCGCGCACCCGCAGCAGGCCCCCCGGATAGATGCGGTTCAGTTCGGCCATCTCAGCGGCCACATTCTCGAGGAAGTAGCGATCATGGCTCACCACCACGCAGGCAAACGCAGCCTGTTCAAGCACTCCCTCAAGCCACTCAATTCCCGCGAGATCTAAATGATTCGTAGGCTCATCGAGCAGCAACACATCGGGAGCCTGAACCAGCGCCTGCACCAGGGCCAACCGCTTTTGCCAGCCTCCGGAAAGCTCGGCCGCTTCCGCTTCCAGATTCTGAAAGCCCGCCCGTCCTGATGTTTCGCCAATGCGAGTGCCACGTTCCGACTCCGGCACGCCGGCCTCTCCAAGCGCATTCTCGATCACCGACCGCACCGTCGAACCGGCTTCAAATCTCGACTCCTGCTCTACAAAACTGAACCTCAGCCGCTTTTTCACAGAGAGAGTTCCAGCGTCGGGTTCCACCATGCCCGCCAGAATTCGAAGCAGCGTGGATTTTCCTGAGCCATTCGGACCAATGAGTCCAATGCGATCGCCGTCCGAAACCGTGAAGGAAATTTCCTGAAATAGCGGCGCTGCTCCAAAAGATTTTGAGATTTCGTTCGCATTAATGATCGGGGGCAAAGATTCGCATTCTCCGGATCTGTATGATCTGAATTATCGGCAAAGCAGGCAGATTGCGGTTATCGGGTTACTCGCTTTAATCCATCTTCGGCAAGACGGTAGTTGTGCGCCATGGCCAGGGCTGAACGATACTGGTCGGCCGCGGCCGCGGCATCGCCCTGGTTCTCGAACAATTTTCCCAGCAAAAAGCGAGCCCAAAACACCGGTGCTTCCTCGACGGTTGTGGATGCCATGTAACGCCGCAACAAACGGAACGCTAGGGGCGAATCGCGGCCGCTGCTCACCAGGATGTTGGCCCCATCGACCAGTGCGCCAGGATAATCGAGCGGGCTCGACTCTGCGGTTCGCAACGCCTGCTCCATATCTTCGAAGCGGCTAGTGTGGCGATAAAAGCCCGCCAGATCAACCCACGCGCGCGCGCCACCATGACTGGCCTCGACCGCGGCACGATACTCTTCCTCCGCCAAACCGAAATTCTTGTCCTTCTGCGCCAGTCGTGCTTTCACCCAATGTGCCCGCGCCGGGTTCAGGGGGACGAGCAGCTCAGCCTGCGCCCGCGCTTTGTCTTTTCCTCCTCCAACAATGCCGGGCGCTTCCAGGTAGAACTCAGCCAGGTCGGTACGGGCTTCCCAGCTGTTGGGAGCGAACTCAACCGCCCGTTCGAACTCTGTGCGAACTTTCCGGGCCAGTCCGGCTGCGCTGAAAACTCCCGCATGACCCGCCTTTTCTCCGTAGATTCGTCCCAGCCACAGATGGTAAAGGCCGTTGCGCGGCGCCAGTTCCACCGCCTTTTCGCAAGCTGGAATGCCGCCATCCCAGTCGCCCAGCTCGAAATGAGCCCGGCAAAGCAGATTATAAGATTCCGCGCTGGGAGCGCTTTGGATTTGCCGCTCCAGGGTTTGCACCGCCTGATCAACCCGGCCCACCGCCAGAAGGTCCTGAGGAGTCGTGGCTAGAGCCGCCGCTGAGAATGAGAAAATCAAAAGCAAAACGAAAAGAAGATGAATCAAGCGAAACCCGATTTTCCGAAGCCTGCAAGCACTGCGACTCGCCAAAGTCTCTTTCCGCGCAACATAGCTCGCAATGGGACCCGCAATCACTTCTTGGGGATGATCACTTTTAGTAATCCAATTCATCGACTAAGGCACCACTTTGACTCGCGCCCCATCGGTCAAGGGTTTGGCGTCGGCGGAAGACAAGGCTACGACCGCGTTCTGTGCCAATCCCTCCGTCACTTCGACCCGCGTAAGGTTCTGCAGTGAGACTCCGATTTCGCGCCGTTCCAGTTTGCCGTCGATTACCTGATAAACGTAAGGTTTGGTATCGTCCATGCGCACAGCTTCACGGCGCAGCGTGAGCACGCCACTGTGTTCAGCGGTAATGATGGTGACGCCCACGTTCACATTCGGCAACAGATGCAAATCATGGTTGTCGACCGTGCAAGTAACCTCGCCCACGTTGCGTGCGCCATGTAGTTTCACGGTGGCCGGAATTGTGCTGACCACGCCCTCCCAGATGCGGCTCGGCAACGCATCCCAGGTAACTTCGATTTTTTGTCCCGGCGCCAGCCGCCCAATGTCCGGCTCGTCCACAAAAGTGCGCACCAGCATCTTCGAGAGATCGCCCTCCTGCAACAGCAAATCTCCGGTTTGCACGTAGGCGCCCTGTTTGACCGGAAGCGCGTAAACGATTCCATCGAATGGAGCCCGCACGCTGGATTTCTGCAGCGCATCTTCGGCGGCTGCGTAAGCCGCTTGCGCCTCGGTTCCCTGCGCCTGAACCCTGGCCGCCTCCGGCTGCGAATAGCGGTCGATTCGCTTCTGTTCGAGCAGCGTGGCATCCGCCTGCGCACGCTGCAATTCGTCTTCGGCCTGCTTCACCTCGCCGGCGGAGGCCGCACCCTGTTGCTGCAACCTGCGCAGAGCGTCAAGATTTCTCTGATCCGAATCCCTCACATTGCGGGCTTTGATGAGCTGAGCGTTGAGGGTGAGCAGCTCTTCGCGCGTGCCGCCCTTGGTCAGGTCAGATTGCTCAGCCTGCGCCGTCTTCATCTGCGCCTGGGCGCGCGCAGCTTGGCTGCGCAGGTCGGCATCGTCGAGCTGCAACAGCAGTTGATCTTTGCGAACGTGGTCGCCTTCCTTCACGAACAGGCGCTTTACGGTGGTCGGGACGGGAGAGTGTGCTTCGAAATTCCGAATCGGCTCGACTTTGCCATTCGTGGAAATCAAGCTCCGAATCGCTCCTCGTTCTACCGTAGTGGTGTGAACCCTCAAGGGTCCGGGCCGTGTGAAAACAGGAATGATTGCGAGCAGCGCAATCGCGCCCAGCACGATCCAGGTGCGGCGGCCTTTGTGAGTTGCCGGCCGGCCATTCGAGTTATGATTTGTTGCCAACCGATTATCTTTTCAGAGTCCAACCGAGACAACTGCAAGTATTAATTTACCACTCACAGCTCCGCAGCAGAGCCTGCGTCTTTCTTCACCCGATGCACATTTAGATGCGCCACGAGACCACCGGATGCCGGAATTGAGCCCTCCACCCCCAAGTTGGCCGGCGACGGCAGCCATTACAATGATCTCATGGCAAAAAGTTCGCGCTACACCCCCGCGCATGCCGCCGCTGGTCTAAACGCCAAGTTTCCCGAGATCGAAACCTGGCCGAACCAGTTTCCTGGATACGAGATCGTAATCGACGATCCCGAGTTCACCTCGGTGTGCCCCAAGACCGGCCTGCCCGACTTCGGCGTAATCACGCTGCGCTACCAGCCTGACCGATCATGCCTCGAACTGAAGTCGTACAAAGAATATCTACAGCGCTATCGCAATCTGGGAATTTTCCAGGAGAACATCGTCAACCGCATTCTGGAAGATGTGGTCCGATGGGCAAAACCGGTCTGGGCCGAAGTCAAGGGAGACTTCCGCCCCCGCGGCGGAATCTCCACCACGGTGGTAGCGAAATGGCCGCGGGCGAAGACACACCGGCCTTAATTAAATCCGCGCGGAAAGGGCCGTGCTATATTCGCTCGACCCCGTGACCTCTGCGAAACGCCATCCCCGCACGGCGCTGATCCTGCTAACCGCACTGAATCTGCTGAACTACGTTGATCGCTCGGTGTTATTCGCCGTGCAACCGCTGGTGCAGAGCGAATTTCGCTTGAGCAATACGCAGGTCGGCTATCTCACCAGCGCTTTCCTGCTTTTTTACATGGTCGCGGCCCCATTCGTGGGGCCGCTGGCCGATCGCTACTCCCGGAAGTTCATCATCGTCGGCGGAGCGATCTTCTGGAGCGGCCTCACCCTCCTCACCGCCATCACCCACACCTACACTGAACTGCTCATTCGTCACACTCTTGTCGGCATCGGCGAAGCCACTTTCGTGACTATCGCTCCAACTTTCGTCGCCGATCTTTTTCCCGAAGAGAAGCGCGGTCGTATCTTAGGCGTGTTCTACCTGGCGATCCCCGTAGGCACGGCGGCCGGATATTTGCTGGGCGGCCATCTGGCTCCGCAGCATGGGTGGAGGTTTCCCTTCTACGTCGCCGCGGCTCCAGGATTCCTGCTAGCCCTGGCGGTCTTGTTCTTGCACGAGCCGGAGCGGGGGCAGTTCGACTCGCCGAAAGAAACCCCCGAGCGCGCGACCATCCTCGGACTCGCGCGCAATCCCGCCTTTTGGACCTCAACCCTCGGCATGGCAATGATGACCTTCGCCCTCGGCGGCATACAAGTCTGGATGCCGACATTTCTGTCGCGCGCCCGCGGCTATTCCCTCGAGTCTGCAAACTTCACCTTCGGCATCATCATCGTCGTCGACGGCATCGTGGCCTCGCTCGCCGGAGGCTGGCTTGGCGACTATCTTCTGCCCCGTATGAAGGGCTCCTACTACTTCGTTTCGGCGGCCAGCATGGCTCTGGGCGTGCCTTTCATGGTCGTGGCTTTATTCGTGCGCGGTCCGGTCATGATTCCTGCCATTGCGCTGGCGGCTTTCTTTCTGCTCCTGAACACCTCTCCGCTCAACGCGGCGGTTATCAATTCGGTCGGAGCACATATTCGCGCCACCGCTCTCGCGGTGAACATTTTTATTTTTCATCTGCTGGGTGACGTTCCCTCGCCGACTCTCATGGGGTATGTTGCTGACAAACGTTCGCTACAGGCCGCTTTCATCCTGCCCGTCATCGCCATGATTGCCTCCTCTGCCATACTGTTTTACGGCATGAGATTCGCGCTGCCACTTCAGTTCAAAAATGCGCGATTCCCGCCAAACACCGGAGCAGGGAAGACCTAAGCCAGGATGCACTACTTCTATTGGATTGCAGGCATAATTCTTGCGCTGGCCTGGCTTTCCCGCATCGTCGATGCCGCAGTTGGTATGCCTACCGTCGCCGACATTTCCAAACCCGCTTGGGACCGAAATCCCGTCTCCCCTTCGGGCAATCCAAAAGTGTCGATCATTGTTCCGGCGCGCAACGAAGAAGCTGACATTGAGCAATCTCTGACCAGCCTGCTTGCACTCGACTACGACAACTATGAAGTGATCGCGGTGAACGATCGTTCGACTGATCTCACCGGTGAAATCATGGAAAAAGTTGCGAGTGCGCCTCATCCATCGCTCCTTACCGGAAAAACGAGCCACGCCCTGCGCGTGATTCATCATCGCGAACTCCCCGCGGGCTGGCTCGGCAAAACCCACGCCATGTGGACCGCCGCCAACGCGGCCCATGGAGACTGGCTGCTCTTTACCGACGCCGATGTGTTGTTCAAGCCCGACTCGCTCCGTCGCGCCATTGCATACGCCGAGGCCGAGCATGCAGATCATCTTGTGCTGTTTCCGCAGATGATCATGAAGCGTCCGGGCGAATACATGATGATCGCGTTTTTTCAAACCATGTTCGTCTTCGGCCACCGCCCATGGAAAGTGGCCGATCCCAACTCGCGCGACCACATGGGCGTCGGCGCCTTCAACCTGATTCGTCGCAGCGTCTACGATGCCGTCGGAACTTACCAGGCCTTGCGCATGGAAGTGCTCGACGACATGAAGCTGGGCAAGGTCGTGAAGAATGCCGGCTTCGCACAGCGCAACGTCTTTGGCGCGGATTTAATCTCCATCCGCTGGGCCCGGGGCGCAAAAGGCGTGGTCGATAACCTGACCAAGAATTTTTTCGCGGTGCTTTCCTTTCAATGGTGGCGAACGCTCATCTCCGCTGTCGGCCTCGCATTTCTGAACCTCATGCCATTTCTTGGCATCTGGCTCGCCGCCGGATGGGCGCGCCTCCCATTCGCCATCGCTTTGGCTTCAATGTTCGCAATTTATGTTGGCATGTCCTGGCGCTCGGGCGTGCCGGCGTATTATTTCTTGCTCCATCCCGTGAGCACCGCGCTGTTTATCTACACCCTATTGCGATCGATGTTTCATGTCCTGTGGAATGACGGCATCATCTGGCGGGGAACGAAATATCCCCTCGATGAGTTGAGGAAGGGGAGGGTGTGACCGGCCGTCGGAAAGATGGCAAACCGCCAGCCTTACTGCGGCGCCTCTCCACTCACGTCCGCCTCATTCCCGTAGCTTCCGCTGGTCGCCGGCGTCGGCTTCGCTGCCGTCAGCTTTTTGCTGGGACGCATTCTCCCCGCGCTGTAGTGGCCCTGCTTTTCCACATCATAGTTCTTGGGCATTGGCGGAATTAACGTCGACCCGCCGGTCAACTGGCTGACGCGCTTCAGAATAATTTCCGCCCTCCCGTCATAGAGTTTTACTGGCCCGTGAATCTCGATGACCCGCCCCGTCAGCCGGCGCACGTCGCCCACATCTTTCAGGTCGGAGGAGAAAACCACCACCGTGAAAGGGCAAGACATCTGATCTTCGCAGAAATCCACGAAGTGGACGCCCCGGGCGCCAGCCTTCACGCGCAGAACTTTCCCCGTCACGCATTTGGTTTCACCAACGTGCTGCCGGGCTTCGTGAATCGGAAGACAATCGGACGCGCCAAATAGCCAGGTGCCCGAAGGCATGCCCGAAGAGATGAGCAGGAAAATGAACGTCCGCACCAGACGCAGCGGCCTCCGGTTGCGACTCATGAACCCACCCTCCATCCTGCGCCGAAAAGTTCACGCCCTCGAAAGACTTTGCCCTAGCGGTTCTTTCAAACGACCCGTCACTGAACTTTCACTTGGAATCTTACGACCGTTCAGAATGGAGGAATCGCTTCAGGCGAAATTCTTTGGCTGTCATTTCCTGAAACAGAACATTGAGGGAAATCTTGGCAGGGAAGAGAGTGGAGGGACCGGACGTGCCAGTCCCCGGGTTCTCTGCGCCACGAACGTCCAAATGGCGCCAGGGTTATTTGAAGGCCTTCACTGCGGCGGCTTCGTCATCCTTCACGTCGAAAACCGTATAAAGCTTGGTGATCTGCAGCAGGTCGTGCACCTTCTTGGTGAGATGGAGCAGTTTGAGTTCGCCACCCTGGTTCTTGGTGGTGGTAAAGGCACTGACCAGCTCGCCAATGCCGGAGCTATCAATGTAGTTAACCTCGCCCAGGTTTAGCACAATCTTCTTGTTGCCCTTGGAGAGCAGGTCGCGTACGGTGTCCCGCATCATGACGCTGCCTTCGCCAAGAGTGATGCGGCCGCTGCAGTCCACAATGGTGACTCCGTCAACCTGCCGAGTGCTGAGTTTCATGCTCACTGAGACCCCTCCTTGCCGCCCGCGGGTGAGCCGTGGACGTGCTTGATCAATTTCACTTCTGTACCGGTCTGAGACGGGCGGATTTCCACCACGTCCATAAAAGAGCGCATAAGAAAAATCCCGCGTCCCGAAGTCTTGAGCAAATTTTCCGGCGCCAGAGGATTTGGAATCTCGCTCAGGTTGATGCCTCGACCCTCGTCGCGAATGGTGATGACCAGGTCCTCAGCAGTTCGTTCGAATGCCAGAACCACTTTCTTGTCGGGCGCATACGCATTGCCGTGTAACACGGCATTGACCGCGCCCTCGCGCACCGCCATGGAAATCTGCATCACCTCGTCTTCCGCAAAACCCAATTCCGTCGCAATGCGGCTGGCCTTCTCTTCCGCATGGTCTACGGTTTCCAAAGTGGAATCGAGCGTGTAGGAGACAGTTTGCTCCATGGCCGATGAATACTGAGTTAGATCCGCACCTGTTCCTCTGAATTGCCGCTACCGGCTCGCCGCTGCCCGTATTCGGCGGATGCGGTAGTTTGCCTGTGGAAGCGGCGTGTTGTCAACGCAAGTATAGACTGCCGCGAACCGGCGCCGCGAACCCCTTCGGTATAATGGCTCGCCATGAGCACCGCCGTTCGGGCCCGAATTAAGCGTTTTCTGGCGCGAGTCCTCCTCATCGGGCTCTCCTCCCTCCTGCTTGTGACTCTGCTGGCCTATACCGCCGATTACCTCGTATTCCGCTATCGCGTCTCCAGTGGTCGCCAGCCCTTCGGACAAATCGTAGTTTCCAGCTATGACGCGGTGCGGCAGAAAAGCGGCAAGACTCAATTCATTTTCAATCCGCCCCAGCCGCAAACCTGCGCCCACGCTCTGTTTCCGCAAGATGGATTTGTCCCTTGCTGGTATTTGCAGCGCCACACCGAACAGCGCACGGACATTTAAGTAGCCGGCTAATTTCCACCACTGGCTGATTTCAACCACTCCGAACCCCTTACGCTGAGCAGCTCCCGGGGCATCGTCGCCTCCTCCGGGCTCATCTAAGTAAGTAGCAATCGTGACCAAGTTAGTGAATTGGCAGGAGGATGATTTATGAAGCTGTTACAGGTACAAGGGTTGGCGATCTTGTTCCTGGCAGCGCTTCTATCTGTGCCCGCGTGGGCAAATGTCGCTACCACGAACGCGGGTTCAAATTCAGCTGTGCCGGGAACTTTGAATTATGTCGAGGGGCAGGCTTCGATTGACAACCAGCCTCTTGATCAAAAATCGGTTGGCAAAAGTGCTCTTGAAGCCGGCCAATCGCTCAACACGGAATCAGGAAAGGTCGAGATTCTGCTGACTCCGGGTGTATTTCTGCGCGTCGGCAACAACTCTTCGGTCACCATGGTTGCGGCTGGACTTACCAATACGGAAGTGCGGCTTACCGAAGGCCATGCCATTGTTGAAGTGGACGATCTCTACAAGCAAAACGATCTGCGCGTGATCGAGGGCGATACGGTGGCCCGCATGGTAAAGCCCGGACTCTACGACTTCAACCTGCGGAATCACGAGCTACGCGTATTCGATGGTCAAGCCATGGTGCAGGATGGAGACAAGCAGGTCAAGGTGAAGGGCGGGCATGAATTGGACACCGCCGCCACCGCTCAGGTCAAAGAGTTGGGATTCAAGAAGAAGGAGTATGAAACCGGCGACCTGTATAACTGGAGCAGTCTGCGATCCTCATATCTGGCCGAAGCCAACGTGGATGAAGCCAACACGCTAGCCGCCGAAGACTGGGGATCGGGCGGCTTCTGGGGTCCTGGCTGGGGTTTGGGCTGGGGTGGTTGGGGAGGCTGGGGTTGGGATCCCTGGTTTTCCGCCTACACCTTCATGCCGTGGGGCGGCACCTTTTTTAGCCCATACGGCTGGGGATTCTATTCGCCATGGACGGTCTATCGCGCCCCATTCTTCGGCGAACACTACTTCCATACCTTTAACGCTCATAACGTTAACGCCTGGGGACCGGGACAACATTATGTGACCAGCAGAGCGTATTCGCACGGGGTCTACACCGGAGCCGGAGCCGCACGCGGCGCCTTCCACTCTGGTCCAATGATGGCGCGCGGTGGCTTTGGCGGCGGATTCCACGGCGGTCGGGCTACCGGATTTCATGGTGGTGGAGCTGCCGGATTTCACGGCGGTGGTGGCGGAGGTGGATTCCACGGTCGCTAACGCCTTGACTGTTGTCTGAATCAATCGATTCGTAAGCGGGACGCAAAACGCGCCCCGCTTTTTGTTGCCTGGATTCGTCTACAATTGGCGTTCATTCCGAACGTTCATTACTGAACCCGAAAAACGCCAACGAGGAAACGCTAATGTCGAACCGTCCGCCCGTCGCGTCTCTGCGAAATCTGCTGTTTGTCTCCCTCGCTTTTATCCTGGCGATTCCTCATTCCGCTTCCGCCGCCTCCGACCCGCGCCTGGAAAAAAGCTATCGCTTCCAGCAGGGCGGTTGGACTTACGTCCATCTCGAAGGTTCTCCTTCCGATATCGGTTTCCAGCACGGCTACTTGCTCGCTCCCGAAATTGCCGACGCGCTCGATGCCATCAAGCTTTTCGATACTCACGAAACTCAGCGCGATTGGGAATTTTTTCGCAAGACCGCCCGTGAGATGCTCTGGCCCCACATCGACGCCGAGTATCAGCAGGAATTGCAGGGCATTGCCGATGGCGCAAATGCGCACGGCGACAATGTCGATGTCTACGATATCGTCGCTCTCAACGCTTTCGAGGAAGTGCCGGATTACTACGTTCCCTGGCTGAACCACCGCGAGAAAGCGGCAAAAGCGCCTAAGCTCGCCGCGCCCGGAAATTGCAGCGCCTTCATCGCGACTGGCGCTTACACCAAAGATCATCAGATCGTCATTGCCCACAATAACTGGACCAGCTATCTGGCTGGCGAACGCTGGGTGATCGTCTTCGATATCCTGCCCAAAAACGGCCAGCGCATTCTGATGGATGGTTTTCCCGGAGTCATCACCAGCGACGATGATTTCGGCCTGAACGCCGCCGGCATCATGATTACCGAAACCACCATCACCCAATTCGAAGGCTGGGACCCGAACGGCAAGCCCGAGTTCATGCGTTCGCGAAAAGCCCTGCAATACGCCCAGAGCATCGACGACTACGTCCGCATCATCAAGCAAGGCAACAATGGCGGCTATGCCAATGACTGGCTCATCGGCGACCGCAAGACCGGAGAAATCGCCTATCTCGAACTCGGCCTGAAGAACACGCCCCTGTGGCGAACCAAGAACGGATATTTCGTCAGCTCGAACTTTCCCCGCGATCCCACGCTGATTCAGCAGGAGACCAGCGGCTTCGATCCCAACGACGCATCCTCATCCATGAACGCCCGCCACGCGCGCTGGGAAGAGTTAATGAAGCAGTCGAAAGGCAAGATCGACGTGACTCTGGCCGAGCATTTTTTGTCGGACCACGTCGACAGTTTTGAGGCGGCCTCGTCCAAGGTAGAGAAGGAAAATCCCGACGAACGCTCCCTCTGCGGCCATGTGGACGTCTCTTCCCGCGGCGTCAAAGAATGGGGCTGGGACGCCTTCAATCCCGGAGGAGCCGTACAAGGCAAAGCCACCGACAGCCAGATGGCCGCGCACATGAGTTTCGTAGCCCGCGCCGGCCATCCCTGTGGTGCGGATTTCCTGGCCGCTGATTTTCTGGAGCGTCATCCGGAATTCTCCTGGCAGAAACCGCTCCTGCACGATATGAAAGCCGGACCCTGGACTACATTCCAGGCAGGACAAAAAGCGAAAGAATAACTTGAACAAAAAGTTACGAACTAACCAGCAAAAAGCACAAGACGTGTGGTGACAGCCGCCGCGGCTGTCCAAGCCCGGGCGAGCCCGGCGCCACCGGCAGTTCGTTTAACCGGAAAGGACTCCGCCCATGAAAGAAACTCCGCAGCAATACACTCATCGCATCGTTGCCAACACCGAAGGAAAGCAACCGTTGGCCGTGCAGGCCTTAACCCCGAAGAAGCTTGAGCGCCTGATCAAAGGTGTGCCCACAGCCAAACTGCGCAAGCGTGACACTGCTGACAAGTGGTCGGTCAGCGAAATTCTCGCGCATCTTGCCGACGCCGAACTTGTGGGCGCTTTTCGCATGCGCCTCATACTGGGCGCGCCCGGAACCCCGGTTGCCGCCTTTGATCAGGATTCCTGGGTCACCAGCGGTCACTACGATAAGCGCGATCCTCGCAAATCCCTCGAGCAGTTTCGCGTTGTCCGCGAAGCCAATCTCGCGCTGCTCAAATCTTTGACTCCCGACCAGTGGAAACATTACGGAATGCATGCCGAGCGCGGGCAGGAGACCATTGAACACATCGTTCGCATGTTCGCGGGGCACGACCTAAATCACTTGCAGCAGATCGAGAAAATACTCGGGAAATAGACCTTGGAAACACCCCCCCGGTTGGAGCGAAACCTGTCCGCGCCTTGGAATCTCGGCCTTGCTGCTCAGGAAAATGCCTTCACAGCGCCAGTATCGTGCTCCGTTCCTTTGCTGCCTTCGGATTTCGCCATCTCCGGTCTCTTTCTCTCGGAACCAGTCTTGCTGACGGCCTGCGCTAATTGGTTCATGAGAGCTCGAAGGTCTTCGTCGCCAGCATCGAGGACTTTGCGCATTTCTGCGCTCGCCTTCATTGCCTGGTCGTAAGCACTTCGAGCCTTGGTAAGAAGCGATAGGTGCTCAATAAAAGCCGTAGCGTTTTTCGTGAACTCGTTCACCGCTTCCGTGTACGCAGCCATATTGGCTGGGTACGCGACCATGCTCGCAGGCATCGACGACGCGCGGCGGAAGTCACCGGGAATTCTTTGCGGCCCGAACGAGGAACTGCCTTTTTCGAACTGGCTGTTATCGGAAGTGCCTTTCGGCGTTTCGCTCACCGGGGTTGCGGGCAACTCCGCCATCTGCTTTGAGCCGAACTCGTTGGCCGTGTTCATTGCATCATCCTGCTTTTTCCACATTCGCTTTGCTCCTTGTACACCTTACATTGCGTGGCGCTGCGATTGCAGGTGGTGAATTTTGAACTGTCACTGACCGAAGTCAGTCAAACGTCCGCAGACCTTGCGGGCTCTTTGCTCGTTGGACGTTTTCATGAAGCATCTATTCGATGGCAGTCGGTCCCGAAAGTTTGCCCGAAAAATGTATTGAGGAATCACGCCACGCTAAAAGGTTTGTGACTACGCATGGCGTTTGAAACGGAACCAAAAACTGAAGGTTGTGCGGCCGCTTTCGAAGTAGTGAGAGGGTTCAGAGAGTTTGCCTCCGCACTATAAAATCCTTTGAAATATGGCGGAGAGGGTGGGATTTGAACCCACGATACCCGTTAAGGTATGTCCGCTTTCGAGGCGGATCGTTTCAACCGCTCACGCACCTCTCCGGAAGAAATCCCAGCAGGGAAACTCTCACCGCCCAACTACACGAGCGACGACGAATGGCCGACGACAGGCGATTAATGATCAAGTCTGACGACGGCCTCTAAAAAACTCCTGCAGAATCTCCGCGCAACGCCCCGCCAACACGCCCCCGCGAACCTCCACGCTGTGGTTCAGCTCCGGATGCTTCAGCACCTGCATCACCGATTGCACGGCGCCAGCTTTCGGATCGTCCGCGCCATAGACCAGCCGCCTGATCCGCGCGTGCACCAGCGCTCCTGCGCACATTGCGCAAGGTTCAATTGTAGCAAACAGCTCGCACCCCGCTAGTCGATGGTTACCAACGGATGCTCCGGCCTCGCGCAGCGCCACAATCTCGGCATGGGCCGTAGGATCGGCATTGGCGATATTGCGGTTCCATCCTCGACCCACGATTTGCCCATTGCATACCACCACGGCTCCCACTGGAACTTCGCCCGCCTCCAACCCCCGCTGCGCCGCGCGCAAAGCCTCCTCCATCCACAATTCGTCGTTGGTTGTTGGTTCTTGGTCGTCAGTCGCTGGCACCGGTAACTCCACGGAGAAGGGTATCACCGGGAGGTCGTTCGGGGCCTGCATCAAGCCCGCACAGCTCAAACCCGATAAGCTCAAGCCCGATAAACTCAAGCCGCAAAGCCGGCCAGATCCGCAGCGATCAAATCAGCCTGAGCACGGATCGCACCACGTCCGGAACCACAGCGTGCAGCAGTGCCGGCAACACGATGGTCAGCAGCGGATAAGCGATCGCAATCACCGGTATCGCCAACAGCATCCGTGCTTTGGGCGGCAATTTTGCGAGATAGGCTCGCATAACATCCTCTGATATCAAATGCGCTGGTTTTAACTACTCTGTTTGTAATTACGAAACCGCCGCGGTTAAAGTTCCAGCGAATTCCACTGTCCTGCCAACTGGCAGGCGGCATCAGCCAAGTGGTATGCTTAGCTCGTTATGGGGATGCAGAGCCTGCTTCGCAAAATTTTTCTCATTGATCTGCTGCAAGGTCTGCGGGTCACCTTCCGCTATCAGGATCCTAAGGAAATTTACACTGAGCAATATCCCATGGAGCGGCCGCAGGTGGCCGAGCGTTATCGTGGCGCGCCGCGGCTGAACGTCAATCCCGATACCGACGAGACCATGTGCATCGCCTGTGACCTCTGCGCCCTGGCTTGCCCGGAAAATCTCATCGTGGTCTCCAGCGCACGCAACGAGCAGACTCGCCGAAAAGAACTCACCAATTTCACCTACGACCTGAGCCGCTGCATGTTCTGCGGTCTCTGCGAAGATGCCTGCCCCGTCGACGCTCTCGAACTCACCCAGGACTTCGAACTTGCCAGCTACACCCGCCAAGGCTGGATCTGGGATCGCGAGACGCTCGAAAAAGGTCCGCAGCCCACGCAATACAAAAAATAACGTTCCGCCTTCGCAAATTTTTCTCCGCCGATTCAATTCTGTCATCCTGAGCCAACTTGTCGCCCTCGAAGCGGAGGGAAACGGAAACCCCCGCGAAGGCTCCCATTTCCATCCACGACCCAACCAAACCATCGCCCCGCCCAGCTACCGATTCACTGCCCGTGAGATACGGCATCCCCCGGATATTCGCGCTTCCGCTCGACCCTCACACTAAATCCATGGACGCCCTTTACCAGCGTACTGGCCCGCAGGCCAAGGGTTCGCCAAAGAATTCAAAGTTGGAGGCCTTACCATGTCATCTGGAAACATCTCATCTCGAAAACTGATGTTACTTTCCGCGCTTCTGTTTTGCGCGACTTGGGTCGTGGCCCAAGCCGCGCCGGCTGGAGGAAGCGCTACCGGCGGAGCAGCGCGGCCCGCGGGGTCCACCGCCCCTGGACAGGCATCGCAAACCGCGCCGCCAACCGGCAACACCGGACAGCCGCCGACCGGCAGTAGTGCGCAACCGCCAACCGGCAACACCGGTACACCTCCCACAGGCAGCACCGCCGAACCGGGAACCGCACCTCCGGGATCGAATCCAACGAATCCGAACGCGGGCACGACAAACCCCAACAATTCCAATAACCCGGCCACGGGTACGAATCCGAACCGCGCTCCGGGCTCAACCGAACCCGGATCGCCGGCGAATCCAGGAACGTCGCCGAATAGCCCGCCGAATAACCCCTCGACCAACCCGGGAACTCCAAATCCGGGCTCGAATCCTGGCACTCCAAACCCGGGCTCAACCACTCCTCCGCCACCACCTCCTCAACCGCAGCAACCGCCGCCGACCGGACCAAGCCGCTAGACGACAACAGAGTTTGAATCTCTCAAATTGCGGGCCCAATCTTAGGGCCCGTTTTTTTCTGTTTCCGAACTTCTAGTTGCCGGTGAGTTTTCTTTCCGGGACGAAATAAATCGCGGGTAGCAGAAGGAAGATGGAGAACGAAGCGTAGATGGTAAGGTAGGCGAGAGGAACGGAAAGCAAATAAAGTCCGGCCGCAATGGCATTCTTAAGCTGAACGTGCTTGTGATATTTGGTCAAGCTTAAATCTCCCCGGCTCTGACGAATCAATTCCATGCGCAGAAAATAAAAGCCTGCCGTACAAAGAAAAAGATCGAGGCCGTAAAGCGCCACCGCCAGCGGCTCGGTATAGTCTCTGCCCAGGAATTCGGTGACGTAGGGCACGAATGACATCCAGAACAGCAGGAAAAGGTTCGACCACAAAAGACGCGTCGTAGGCTGTCTCGCAGCGTGCATCAGTGGATGGTGGTTTACCCAGATAATGGCCACAACCAGGAAGCTGACCGCGTAGGTCAGAAACTCCGGGGCCACTTTCATCAGCGCCGCCAGCGTCGGCTCCGCCGGCGCACGCAGCTCTAACACCATGATCGTAATGATGATGGCGATTACGCCGTCGCTGAAGGTCTCAAGGCGTGTGGTATCCATTTCGGGCATTGCCAGGCCCACCTCGCTCGGGCCTCAAAACTCCGCACAGAAATATACACCGGGATGCTCAAGGTTCCGACAGACGGCTCATGGCGAAGGTCGGGAGCCCGCGGAATGACCCGCTCGCCCGAAAGCAGCGCTGGATTTAGGCGGTGAGCCCCGCGGGTTGTTGCTGCGTCATGCAGTGCATGGTACCCAGTCCCCAGACCAGGTCGCCGGAATAAATCGGCACAACATCTCGGGTGGGAAGCAGACTCGCAAGCGTGTCTAAAGCAATGCGATCGTTCGGATCATTGAACATCGGCGCCAGCACGACGCCATTCGCAATATAGAAATTCGCGTAGCTGGCCGGCAGCCGCCGCTTCTCAAACACCACCGGCCCCGGCATGGGAAGCTCAACGATGTTCAGCGCCTTGCCCGCCTGATCACGCGCTGCGCGTAGCCGCCGAAGGTTATCGCGTAGCGGCTGATGATTTACGTCCTTCCGATTCGGCTCGACCATGGTGACCACTGTGTCGGGCGAAACGAAGCGGGCCAGGTCGTCGACGTGGCCGTGCGTGTCGTCGCCCGCAATGCCTTTGCCGAGCCAGATGACGTGCGCCGCGCCCAGGTACTCCGCGAAAACCTTTTCATAGTCTTTCCGCGACATCCCCGGATTTCTCTGCTGGGTATGGCTGAGCAGGCATTCTTCGGTAGTGAGCAGCGTCCCGCATCCGTTTACGTCGATCGACCCGCCTTCGAGCACCACGCGGCTGGCATGCGATAGCGGCCGAATTTCCTGGCCCGCCGTCGCGCCCGCCATCAAGCTGCCAATCTTTTCGTCATGCCGCCAGTTGGAATATTTAGCCCACGCATTGAAGCGAAATTTGACGGCCAATGGTTCGTGTGGGGATAGCCGCCCTCGGCTGTCCAGACGGGCGAAGCCCGTCTCTGCCGGCAGCACAAAAATGCATCCCGAGTCTCGCACCCACACCCGATTCGTAGGCCATCGGTGAAAATGCACATTGAACAGAGCGTTGGCCCGCCCGAGCAACCCGCGCACCTTTCGCTCCGCTACTGCGTCATTGACGATCAACTCAACCCGTTCGTGCCGCGCCAGGTTGCGGATAATCTCACAGTAAACCCACGGGATCGGCTCGAACTTTCCTGGCCAGTCGAGGTGATAATGCGGCCACGCCAGCCAGGTCGCAGCATGCGGCTCCCACTCGGCTGGCATGCGGTAGCCACGCAGACCGACCGCCGCAGTAGTTAAAGTATTACTTGATTGATTGCGAGCATCCCTTTTCACGATAGGCTCTTGCTACCGATCCAACAATCGGCTGGATATGGGCGCATAAGCATCGATTCTCCGGTCGCGCAGAAAAGGCCAGTTGCGACGAATATCTTCCAGAGCCTTCAAATCCACCTCACCCATCAGAATCTCTTCGCGGTCGTGTGAGGCTTCGGCAACCACGCGGCCAAACGGATCACAGAAAAATGACCCGCCCCAAAACTCCAATCCATGTCCCGGGGTCGACTTGCCGCGCACGTTGCCGGTCTCAAAGCCCACCCGGTTCACCACTGCCACATAGACTCCGTTAGCAATGGCATGCGCCCGCTGAATGGTTCGCCAGGCATCATGCTGGGCCTCCCCAAATTCCGCCTTCTCCGCCGGATGCCAGCCAATCGCCGTGGGATAAAAAAGCACATTCGCCCCCTGCAGCGCGGTCAGCCGCGCACCTTCCGGAAACCACTGATCCCAGCACACCATGGTTCCGAGCCGCCCCGCGCTGGTGTCGAGCGCGCGAAATCCCAGATCGCCAGGAGTGAAATAAAATTTTTCGTAATAAAGCGGATCGTCAGGAATATGCATCTTGCGGTAGAGCCCGCTCAGCGTTCCATTCGAATCGAAGATCGCGGCTGTGTTGTGATAGATTCCCGGCGCGCGCTTCTCGAACAAAGACGCAATCAACACCACCCCATGCTGTTTCGCCGCCGCCGCCAGCTTCTCACTGGCAGGGCCGGGAATGGCTTCGGCCAAATCGAACAGCGCGTGATCTTCGCGCTGGCAGAAATATTGCGTCTGGAAAAGCTCCGGCAGGCAGACCACTTGCGCGCCGCGCCCGGCGGCATCCGCCACGCGTTCCAAAGCCTTCTCCAGATTCTGTTCCGGCTCCGGCCCGCACGACATCTGCACCAGCGCCACACGAAATTTGTCAGGCGGCAAGCTCTCGATCCTCCGACGATCACTATAGCATCGGTTTCCTTCGCGATCTTAGCGGCAATCTTCGCCACGCTTTGCGGTCAAACGCTTTTGCGACTCCTCAGTGGATACGGCCCCCGCGTGGCATCCTTTCACACTGTTCCTGTAAAGTAATTGATTGATCGATTCTGTGGGTCGCATTCGGAGGCGTCATCTTGAAACAGGGTAATCATAGCGGCGGGCATTCCGAGAAGAATTCTCACGGTGGCGCGGTGCACGGCGAAGGCAAGGATCGTCATCTGCACAATCCCATCGAAGATCGCCTCATCCCGCTGGAGCCGCTCGACCTCACCAAAGTCAAGTCGATCGACGATCTGGTGCGCGCCATGTCGAAAACCGCCTTCACCGGACGCCAGCTCGGCGAAGCCGCCGACGTGCTCGAAGCCATGGCTCGCGACGAAGAGTGCTTCGTCGTGATGACCCTGTCTGGCGCTATGACCGTCGCCAAGCAAGGTCTCATCGTCACCGAGTTGATCGATCGTGGCATCGTGAACGCCGTAGTCTCAACCGGCGCTCTCATGGCTCACGGACTGGTCGAGGCCACCGGCCGCGCCCACTTCCGCCACAACCCCGAAGTTTCCGACGAAGAACTTTACGAGCAAGGCTACAACCGCGTCTACGACACCCTCGAGCCCGAGCAAAATCTTGACGACGTCGAAGAAGTAATGTCCGCCGTGCTCGAAGGCTGGGACCACAACGAAACCATGTGCTCCTACAAACTCAATCACGCCATCGGGGCCTATCTGGCCAAGACTGCGCGTGATCAGCGCGGCATTCTAAAATCGGCCCATGAAATGGGCGTACCGGTTTTCGTCCCCGCCTTCAGCGATTCCGAGATGGGCCTCGACACCGCCTTGAACAATCGCCTGCGCGAGTCGACCGGCCGCCACAGAATACGTTTTGATCCATTCGAAGATCTCGAGCACTTTGCCGCCACGCTCCTGCGCCAGAAAAAGCTCGGCATCGTCACCATCGGTGGCGGAGTCCCGCGTAACTGGTCGCAACAGTTCGGTCCATTCTGCGAGCTGCGTCACCGCCGCCTGGGCGAGAATGTCCCACTGAAGCGTTATCACTATGGCCTGCGCATTTGTCCCGAGCCTGTCTACTGGGGAGGATTATCCGGCAGTCCCTACAGCGAAGCAGTTTCCTGGGGAAAGTTTGTCCCGCCGGCCGAAGGCGGCCGCTTTGGCGAAGTGTTCGTGGATGCCACGGTTGGTTTGCCGCTGATCGTCGCCGCAGTATTCGAGCGCTTGGATAAGAAGGGAAGCAAGGTCGGCAAATCGAAATCCGCGGCGGCAAGAAAGTAACGGCAGGATATTCCAGGCCGCCGGGGCACAATTTAGCCCAGGATGTAAGTCCTGGGCTGGGTGAGAGAAAAAGGAATCCAGTTTTTTGGGGACGACCTTAAACTCCGGGACGCGTAAGACTTATGCCGTAACCTGGGACGACGATCCTTCGAATTGAGACCTGTCGGTCTCTTCTGCCTGACCAGCCTCTGCCTGACCTGCCTCGCCACCCTCCGCTCGCGTCCTGCGGTACAAAGGCGCCAGAATGCTGTTTCCCAACACTTCGGACTCCGCCTGCACCCAGTCCTGCAGGGCCAGGCCTTCGGTCTGTCCACGCTGGTCGTAAATACGCTGCGCGTGCAGCCGGATCTTCCTCTCGAGCAACTCGGCTATGAGTGCTTTTTGCTTCTCTCTTCGGGTATCGTTATCCAAAACTACTCCTCGAGCCTAAACAGATAGGCCCTTTGTTTTCTGCTTTTATGATAAGGGAAATATGTTAACGAAAGGTTACATTCGGCAGGGCATATGGTTACTAAAGTATAAGTATACCACAGGCTTCTGGAAGGCAGGAGGCTCGAGCGCCACGCCGGACCTAGCTCCTTATTAGACGACCACGGCATCGACCGGGCGCCGTGGGCTGGCGTGGGCGGCAAGCGTGGGATAGCCCATGTAAAAAACGAATGTCGGCTGCCAGGTCGAATCGCCGGTGATTTGGTTCAGCAGGGCAATTCGCGTAGCTGGCCTGCCCGACGCCCGCTCGTAATCCACCATTTCGACGGCTTCATTGCAAGGACGGCCCGCAAGGCCGTGCGCGGTTGCCAGCAGATGAGCGCGCTGCCAGGTTCTTCCTGCCTTCAAACATTGCTCGCGATCGTAGCGATCACGGACAGCGATCAAGCCTATCAGCGGAGCACTGAGCATTAGTTTTGAGTACGCACCCTTCTCGCCGTGCGAAGCGATCCAGGCCAGCATTCTTACGGGCATTATCTTGGC
This sequence comes from uncultured Acidobacteriota bacterium, assembly GCA_963756015.1. GTDB lineage: Bacteria > Acidobacteriota > Terriglobia > Terriglobales > Acidobacteriaceae > Sulfotelmatobacter. Next base: position 800,772 of record CAVWMB010000006.1, on the reverse strand, counting down.
CATCGCATCGGGTATTGGAGGCAGGCCAAAGGCATCGATGGTCAGGCCATCCCGATCTCTCTGGACGGAAGTCCAACTGAGTCGCACCCAGCGCTCGCTGCCGCGTGCGACGCCCGGATCGGAATATATTTCACTGTTCGCCGCGGCACTTATATCTACGATTTTTTGGCGATCAGCTTCCGCGGTGAATGTAAAGATCTTCACATCATTGTCAAGGGGCAGGTGGGTGAGCTGTTCCAAAAAATCGGCCGGGATCGGTCTATGCGGGTCGTACGCGCCGCGATTCGTGTGCCGCCGAGGAATGGCCCTGTAAAGATCGGCTTCCTCACGGCTACCGGGTGCAAGATCCACGCGGGCGAGCAGCCGGGTCTCGCCCTTCGAAGGAATGGAATCGAGTTTTCCCGGCAAAAGCGTAGCGGTGGCCGTGTAGCCATTGGCTGGAGCCGCCAGAAGCAGATTCTCCAGTGCGCAACCCATCCCGATATGCTCTTCGCGCAGGTAAGGATCGAGCGCACCAACATTTCTGCTGGTGTCGATGCGCAGTGCGATATTCGAATCGGAAACCTGGAAGAGCCAGGGTTGAGTGTTGTGCGGGCTGGCGGCAAGAATCGCCGCGCGCACCAGCGCGAGCGGACCACCCTTTGTGTCGCGCCAATCTTTCCAGGGTTGGTAGGCCGGCCCTTGACCAACGCTGAACACACCCTGGTCATAGGCTCGCCATACGCCGCCGCCGAGGACTGCGACGGTTATGACTCCCGCGCCCTGGAGAAAGGATCTGCGCTGCACAAATCACCCCACCAACCTTCCCGACGAGACAGAGCTTTATGGAAGGACAGCGCGTGCTGAAGACGCGCCGTTCACGCGGAAACCTCAGTCGAATATCAGAACTGCCGACGCAATCACGGTCGTCCACAGGCCGCGCTTATCGCCCACTGCCGACTGCGTCACATTCGCGGTGCGCACGATCTTGTTCGAGAGCCGGTAAATCTGCTTCTTCTCATCCCACGACCGGTCAGGATCGAACTCCACATTCAGCGTAGTCGCCAACATTTCAGCCGCCAACTCTTCGGCATATTCTCCCGCCGCGTCTTCCGTCTCGCCAAAGGAGTGATGCTCGCTCAAATATCCGTAAGTATTCTTGTCGGCAGGAATCGCCACCCCGATCGAGGAAGCCAGCAGCCGGTGCGCCTCGTGCGTGGAGTTTTCCGCCACCACGGCAAACACCACTTCGCCCGGACTGAGATACTTCACACCCTCTTTTCGCGCCAGCATCTTGCAATTGGGAGGAAAAATTGACGAGACTCGAACCAGATTCTGGGCTGCAATACCCGCGTCGCGCAAAGCCAATTCGAAGGACGTTAACCGCTCGCGATGTTTTCCCACTCCCTTGGTGAAAAACATCCGCTTGGGAACCATATCTTTACCCAACGCTTAGACCTCCGGCACAAGAAAAATTGAGACAGAAGAATGCACAATTTAACACAATGGTTTGTAAAGGAAAGATGAATTTCACCTTAGAGAAGAAAAAATGCGAGAAAAAATGGCGGGCCACCGCTGGCGCGGCCAACCCGCCATGCCCGGATTCTTCGGGGGAGGGCCCGGGCAAAACCGATTCACTCTACCACAACGAAAGCGCGGGTCAACCCGAAAGCCAGGTGTTTTTTGCTTTGCCGAATGCCCTCGGCCGCCACTTACTTAGCGGCTACCGAACTGACTGTGATCGTGTCGCCGTTCAGCGTGCCGCGTACCGTCACATTCTTGCCCGCCTGTTGGTCGAGAGTGGCCAAAGCCGCCGGGTCCGCGGTGTCCAAAATGTAAATTTTATCGCCCACCACCAAGGCGAACTTCGATCCTTGCGCCACGCACTTGCGAGTGCATTCCGCCGCTGTCCCCTCCATGTGCTTCCTGCCGCACATGGCGTCACCCACTTCGCCGGTGAACGACTGTTGATAAACCGCGAGCGCTCCGAGGTTCAGAGTCATAGCCGCCGAGCAAACAATCACCGCCACAACTCGTCTCCACCGCGAATCACGATTCATCCCTTTTCTCCGTTCGTGAAAATCAAAATTGGTAAAGCCCACTCTTTGCCAAACACTGTTCACCAGACTCTACTCTCTTCCTGCCAGATGAGCGAAACTCGCAAGACCCTCCAAATCCGGCGCTACGGATGATCGCTTATCGCGGCGCCTTCGCGGTATATTGCAGATCGACGTCGACGGTTTTGTCGCGGGTGAGGGCGGTCACGTGCGACGACACTTCCCAGTCGAGATTCGCCGGAAGCAGCTTTCTCGCGAGCGGCAAATACTGCTCGAGGTAGCTGGCGTCGTAAACATCTCCCGGCCGGATCTTCCAGGCCGCCCGCAGTCTCGCAGTCAGATTGTTGTCGATACCGCGAAACTCCAGCTCTCCCATATGAAACAGCGAATCCTCCTGCACCGCCAGATGGTACGCCACGGTTCCAGCAGGGTCATCGAATTCGGCGTCGGCCTTGATGGTGGCAAGAATATATCCGTGCGACCCGTAGAGTTCCTGCACCGCTCGCAGATCGTTTCCCAATTGAACCGTGTTCGCCGTTTGACCGACTTTCATGTGAAGCAGGGGTTGCAGCTGGTCTGTTGAAATCTCCTTGTTGCCCGACCACTCCCAGCGGCTGACTTTGTACTGAACGCCCGGCGTCACCGTGAAGGTCACGTTCACAAATGTCGGTGGCTGCATATTCGCATCGCTATTGGCTTCTGATGGCCCCGGCTTTACGACCTTCGGCTGCGGCAGGGCGCATGCGGCTTTCAAATATCCATGTTCATGATAGATCGGTAAAACGCTGTGCTCCACGAAGGAAGCCACGTATGCACGCGAGTACTCGCGATCGATCACCTTCTCCGCCGCAGCCTCGAGCAGAGTCAATTCGCCGGCGCCCGCCCCTGGAAACTCGAGCTGATGAATCCGTATGCTCACCCCGGCGACGTTGTAGTCAATCGACTCGAGCTGGCCGCTCTTGGCGCTGGTTCGCGTATATTCCACGTGGCCGGGGATCGCCCCTTCCACCAGCAAAGCCTGCAAAACGTCTGAGACCTGCTCCGGCAAACGCCCGCTGGCGGGCAATTCGCCGTCGAAAAGCGGGATGCGCCCGTGCACTTTCCTCCGCAACTCTTCGTCCGTGAACCACACAAAGTCGGCAAAATGCGCCGGAACGAACTTATCGGCGTCGATTACTTGAAACTCCAGTTTCGTGCCCGCCGCCGAGTAGGTGTAAGTGAATTCAATATTGCTGAAGGCTCCGCTCTCGCCCAGTTGGCGCGCCGCCTTCTTGAAATCTTCCTCGTGGGCAACGGTGCCAACCGGCAATCCGCTGGCAGTTGCGATTTCATCCTGGGTAAAGCGTTTGCTTCCCGTTGCCTCGACTGCAATCAGCTTGTAAGACGTTGCCGGCATCGGTTGGCCGGCTGTTCCACCCGGAGCTTGACCATAAGCCAGCGCCCATCCGGCCATGCTAACCAAAGCGCTAACTCGCAGGAAATGTCGGAAGCGCTTCGCTGGAAATCTTTGGGGGAGTGTCTTCATCGACTCGATCTGCAGGCTCTTCCATCGTTCGATTTTAGGTTCTTGGCAATCTCGATGAAGGCCAGCGCCGCCCGGCTCAGCGCCTTGTCCTTGCGGAAAACCAGTGCCAGGTCGCGGGGCAATTGGGCGTCCGCCATGGGAATCGCCACCAGGACTTTGGCCCGAACATCCTCCTCCACATTGGAGCGCGCAATAAAACCCACTCCCACTCCCGCTGCCACGAAGCGTTTTAGCAGCTCGCTGGAATCCAGTTCCATGCTGTAGTTCGGTTTCAGCTTGCGCTCGCGGAACAATTCATCCAATGTGTCGCGGGTATGACCCGCCTTCGGCATCACCAGCGGATACATCGCCAGCTCCGCTACCGGGGCCGACTTCATCCTCCCGAGCGGATGCTTCGGGGGCGCAATAATAACCAGCTCATCCTGATGGATGAGGACCACGGTAAGCCGGTTGTCTCTCACTGGCAGCGAAACTACGCCGAAGTCCACCGAATTATCCGTCACCGATTCGAGAATTTTCGCATAATCGGCGCGCTTGATGTTTACCGATACGTCGGGGTACTGCTTCTTAAAATCGGCGAAAACCTCGGGCAGAATATGCAGGCAAGTACCTTCGTTGGCCCCCACGGTGATGGCTCCACGCGGTACGTGCTCCATCTCCGCCAGCGACGTGAGCATCGTCTTTCGTGCGTCCAGGGTCTCCTGAACATATTTCTGAAAAGCTTTGCCCGCGGCGGTTAGAGAAACCTTGCCCCCGGACCGGTCAAACAGTTTGGCCCCAACTTCATCCTCCAGAGCACGAATCTGCGATGAGATGGCGGGTTGAGTGCGGAATCGCTTCTCTGCCGCCCGCGAGAACGAAGCATGGCGCGCTACTTCGAGAAACGTTTGCAGTTGGTCGAAGTCCATGAATCAGGGCTCAGTGGCGAGGGCCTGAACCGTAAGGATCGTCTCAGCTCAGACCCCGGCAAGTATAAGGCCCAAGCCGGATACAAAACCACCTGCGCATGGTTCCAGCTTCTGGCTTTATCGGAACTGACAACCCTAACGTACCCGTCAGGGCAGTCGAATGGTTAGTCAGCCGCCAGCCGGAGATTTGTCACTAAAGATCTGCTCTAGAAGGTAGGACTGCTAAGCGTGGTTTGTTTCACGACCCGGCCCACAATTTTGAGAGCGCGACTGGGTTCCGATTGACGCGTCTTCTCGTGCTGACTCGCGTCCATCAGCCCTCCCTCAATTGCATCCAGAGCCAGGCAGGATCGTTCCAGGACGATCAGGAGATATTTCTGGGCAATTGGGCGGTCCGCGGGATGAATCAGTTCCCACCAGCGGCGGATGGACTCTTGCACCTCTGCTTCGGTCTTCTCGCCCACCACCAAAGCATCAATCAACCGGTAGACCTTACTTTTGACAGCCTGATACGAGACAGAGACTTCCTGGGGCATGGGGTTGGGCTCTCTGAACCCTAGGGTGAGCAATCGGCCAGCCAAACCCTAGATGGTTGCACTGTAAGTCCTTTCAGCTACAGAGGCTTCCGCAGCAATCCTTCGAATGGAATAAATCAGAATTTTGGATATGAATTCTGGAATCCATTCTTGCCGCCACGCTTTCGTCCTAATCTGGCAGCCGGTTGTGGTTTGCAGCCTGCTTTCAAATCGGCAGCGACACGAGAGCATGACTAGTGGAATCTCCGGCGGTGGTCGCCGTCTGGCAGGTTACAATGTTCCGCCCACGAGCCAACCTTGCGCCGCATCTCGATGCGAATCGGGCGGCTCGATTCGCTCCGGGCAAGCCGTATTCTCAAACTCGCATAAACCTTGGAGGTTGGATGAAGACCGCGATGAAGACCGCGATGAAGACCGCGTCATGGATTCTTGCATTCCTTGCCCTGATCCCTGTTTTGGCGCGGGCCCAGAGCTCCCCGCCCGACGCCGCTTCGAAAGATGACGCACCTCAGGAGCGCATGTTCTTCCCACGCGACACTTTCTGGGGATGGGCGCAATTCGACCTCGCGCCTCCTCATAACGAAATCGACCCCAACCTCTGCGCCGGCAATGCTGGGCAATACGGGGGCGTCAATGCCCCCTGCAGCATGTTCGCGCGTTACATGCTCTCGGGAGTCCTGGAAGTCCGCCCCTTCGGCCGCGGAGAGTTGCGGCGATTCATGGTCTTTGGCGCCCCAGCATTTCTATTCGGAAAAAACGTGCCGCAGACTCTTTACACCTGGTCGCCGGATGCTATCGGCATCGAGCATTCCTGGGGTGCGGGAATCTACCTTGCGAAGGGATTTGAGTTTCGCGTCACCCAGCATTTCCTCTTCGATCGCCTGGGCGCGCGCGATACCTACCTGGGAATCGCCGACCTCGGCAACAACGGTCCCTGGGGCCGCTATATGACTGTGGGAGTCAGAAAGTCCTTCGGCACCAGACGCTGGTAATGCCGCGTCGATTTTATGCCGCGGTTGCGGGTATGGCCGGCCTTCGCATGCGCTGAACGATCCAAATCACCAGCGCCACCAGCAAACCGACGATCAGCAATGGAGCGAGCAGGATCAGCGGCGCCCAGAACGGTCCGCCCACCGATGTGACGTCCCCGCCCACTTTCGCTCCGGCAGCGCGGCGAAGTTCCCCACCTACGACCGTGGTATCGCCCATTACTTTTGCCTCTTGTTCCAGCCGAACGCCGCCCGCAACAGCCGTGACATCGCCGCCAACCTGCCCCTGGTCTTCAATGGAGATGCTGCCTCCGACCGCGGTCACCTCGCCTGAAACCTGGCCCCGAATGTGAACACTGCAGCCAATACAGGTGACATCGCCAACCGCCTGGCCAGAAGCGATATTGATATCCCTGCCGATGTGCGTGTAATCGGGACTGTCCTTCGCGAATGCGGCGCCCGACAGCGCAAAGCAGAACAGCGTCACGCCCACGAGCAATCGAACGGTGACTAAGCGAAAGTTGAGCAGGCGAAAACGAAAATCGCGACCCAGGTCATCCATAGCAGACCTCCCTCAAATCGGCCTTCTGCGCATCACTCAGCCCTGATGCCGAACCGCTGGCCAAAGTGGGATTATCCCACAACGCCAAAAGAATTAGTTGATGTGGCTCTTCGCCGTATTCTCTATAATGGAGGGTTTCTGAGAGTGTCTCGAACTCATAAGGAGATCAGGAATGGCCAGCTCTTATAACGGTGTGCCGGTCCCGTCCCATGGCAAACAAATTGGCTATGCCAATGGCAAGTACAGTGTGCCGGACAATCCCATCGTTCCCTTCATCGAAGGTGATGGCACCGGGCGCGATATCTGGAAGGCCTCGCTGCGGGTCTTCGATGCCGCTGTAGAGAAGGCCTACAAAGGCAAGCGCCGTGTCGCGTGGTATGAAGTTTTCGCCGGAGAGAAAGCCAAGGCAAGGTTCGATAACTGGCTGCCCGACGAAACTGTCGACGCTATCCGCCAGTTCCGGGTTGCCATCAAAGGCCCGCTCACCACTCCTGTTGGCGGCGGCATTCGCTCTCTCAACGTAGCCTTGCGCCAGATTCTCGACCTCTATTGCTGCGTTCGTCCCGTGAAGTATTACAAGGGCGTGCCCTCGCCCGTGAAAAATCCCGAACGAATGGATGTCGTCATCTACCGCGAGAACACCGAAGATGTCTACGCCGGCATCGAGTGGGAGCAGGGAACTGCCGACTGCAACCGCCTGATCGAGTTCATCAATCAAGACATGTTGAAAGGCGGCAAGAAACAGATCCGTCTGGACTCCGGAGTCGGCATCAAGCCCATATCCGTCACTGGAACCAAACGTTTGGTCCGCATGGCCATTCTTCACGCCATTGAAACCGGACGCAAACGCGTGACTCTGGTTCACAAAGGCAACATCCAGAAATTTACCGAGGGCGCTTTCCGCAAGTGGGGATACGAACTCGCCACCGAAGAATTTCGCGATCAACTCGTCACCGAGCGCGAGAGTTGGATCATCGACAACCAAGATAAGAATCCAAATCTGTCGGTCGCCGAAAATGCCGAACTGGTCGAGCCCGGCATGGAGTTCGCCCCTCCCGCCTTTCGCCAAGCGGTTGAACAGGAAGTAAAAGAAGTTCTCGACCGCATCTACTCCACGCATGGCAAAGGCCAGTGGAAAAGGAAAATCATGATTAACGATCGCATCGCCGATTCCATCTTCCAGCAGGTGGTCACGCGCGCCGACGAGTATTCCGTGCTCGCCACTCCCAATCTGAACGGCGACTACATTTCCGACGCCTGTGCCGCCCAGGTCGGCGGCCTCGGCATCGCTCCCGGCGCCAACATCGGCGACGGTTATGCCATCTTCGAAGCCACACATGGCACCGCCCCAAAATATGCCGACAAGGATGTGATCAATCCCGGCTCGGTCATGCTCTCCGGCGTAATGATGTTCCGCTTCCTGGGATGGAACGAAGCCGCCGATCTGATCGAGCAGGGAATGGAGCGCACCATTCTCCAGAAAAAAGTTACCTACGATTTCGAACGCCTCATGGAAGGCGCTACCAAAGTAAAGACCAGCCAGTTCGCCGACGCCATCGTCGAAAACATGGGCGCCGCCGTGCTGGTGTGACACAAACTGGTGTGACGCAAACTGGTGTGACGCAAACTGGCGTGATGCAAACGGGAGTTGGTAGGGCATTCAGCAAATAGCGTTTAGCCATCAGCAATCATGGATGAAGACTTGTCATTCCGAGCGAAGCGAGGAACCTTGGTTACGCCGGCAGTAACAATCAGTCTCATGTTCCGCGATAGCCACCCGCTAATTGCTATTTGCCATTTTTTTGAAAGGATTCATACATATGCGTAAGAAAGTAACCATTGTAGGTTCCGGCAACGTTGGAGCCACTGCCGCTCATTGGATCGCTGCCAAAGAACTCGCCGACGTCGTCCTCATCGATATCATCGAAGGCGTTCCCCAGGGCAAGGGCCTCGACCTGCTCGAAGCCATGCCCATCGAGAAGCGCGACTCCTACATCACCGGAACCAACGACTACAAAGACACCGCCAACTCCGACATCGTTGTCATCACCGCCGGAATCCCCCGCAAACCCGGCATGAGCCGCGACGACCTTCTCAACACCAATTACAAAATCATGAGCGCCGTCGTCGGTGAAGTGGTGAAGCATTCCCCAAATTGCATCCTGATCATCGTTTCGAACCCGCTCGATGCCATGGCCCAGGCTGCCTACAAGCTCAGCAAGTTCCCGCGCGAGCGCGTCATTGGCATGGCCGGAGTTCTTGATTCCGCCCGCTTCCGCGCCTTCATCGCCGCCGAACTGAAAGTCAGCGTCGAAAACGTCACCGCCTTCGTCCTCGGCGGCCACGGCGACACCATGGTGCCCCTGCCGCGTTATTCGACCGTCGCAGGAATTCCAATCACAGAGTTGATCGAGAAGACGCGACTGGACGCGATCGTCCAGCGCACCCGAGATGGCGGCGCCGAAATCGTGAAATATCTGAAAACCGGTTCGGCTTATTACGCCCCCTCCGCTGCCGCCACCGAAATGGTCGAGGCCATCCTGAAAGACAAAAAGAAAATCCTCCCCTGCGCCGCCTACCTGCAAGGCGAGTACGGAATCAATGGCCTCTATGTCGGCGTCCCAGTAAAGCTAGGTGCGAAGGGAATCGAGCAGATTATCGAAATCAAACTGACACCGGAAGAAAAGGTTGGGCTGGATAAAAGTGCGGCGGCAGTAAAGGAGTTGTGCGGGGTCATCGGAGTCTAGCAAGGCACTGAAGTCGAGGTCAGTGACACCGGGAAGGGCACGACGTCCAGTCGTGCCACACTGGCCGGCCAAAAAGTGAACCGGCTATGGCCAGAAGGGCTTCACGCGCTTGAAATTTCACTCGGACCAGATCGAAACGGATTAACCACGACCACGCCATCGAAATCCTGGCCAGCCTGCAGATCTTCCGTCAGAAGATAACGACAGGAAGCCGTCTTTGCCGCCGACACAATCAGCGAATCCCAGAATGAAAGCTCATACCGCTCTTCAATCTTCCATGCAGTTTCCAGAATCGCAGCATCGATCGGTACGGGCTGCCATGCCAACAGATTGCGTATCTCTGCGACGGCCTCTCCACGCGCGGCTGGCCACCGCCTCGACACATTCGCGTAGAACTCCTGCAATACTTGGAAGCTAATGCGGCCCCGCCGGCTCTTCCACAGCTCAGCCCGCCAGAGTTTGGCGGCGTGCCGTTTTTCGAGATTGGTTTCGTCGACCGCGTAAATGAGAACGTTCGTGTCAACGAAGACGGGCGCGGTCATGGACTTCCTCGCGGGAGAGATACCGGCCATCGGTCTTTAAGAAAGGCTTGCGCCCCAGGGCTTGCTGCATGGCACGCTCATAACTATCTTTTTCCTTCATGCGCTCTTTAAGAATGCCGGCGAGGAGCCGCGACACACTCGTATCCTGGCGAGCCGCCTCTATGCGCGCCCACCGCGCAACCTTCTCTTCCAGCGTCACGGTAACGTTGCGGAGTTTAGTCTTCATAGGACACCAAGCCAGTGTAACACTAATTCAGTGTAACACTAATTCAGTGTACGGGGTTGGGCAAGCGAGCATGTTTCTGGTTTGACCATGGTCATCGACCATTCGCGCTGGCTGTGTCGTCGCTAAACTTCCCACGCGGCGATCCCGCCGATCACCTTCTCGCGGCGACCGCCAAAGTAATGGACCTGACACTGCTAACCGCAGATGCACACCTGATCAACTTGCCCGGACTTCGCGTCCTCGCCAATCACTGACCGTCTACACCGTCTCCACCGTCACCTTCTTCACCACCACATCCTTGTTCGGCTTATCATTCCGCCCGCGCGGCAGAGCCACAATCTTCTCCGCCACATCCTGCCCTTCCACCACCTCGCCAAAAATCGTGTGCTTGCCCGTCAGCCACGTGGTCGGCGCCAGCGTAATAAAAAACTGTGACCCATTCGTGTTCGGACCCGCATTCGCCATCGCCAGCTTGCCCGGCTTATCGAACTTATGAGGCGAACCCTTGGTCTCATCCTCAAATTGATATCCCGGGCCGCCCATCCCCGTGCCCTGCGGATCGCCACCCTGAATCATGAAGTCGGGAATCACCCGATGAAAAATCGTGCCATCATACAAACGATCCGTCGATTTCTTCCGTGTCGAGGGATGCGTCCACTCCCGCTTGCCCTCGGCCAGCTCTACAAAGTTGGCTACGGTTTTCGGCGCATCGTTTTCAAAAAGTCGGCACACAATCTTGCCTTCGCTAGTTTCAAATGTGGCGTAACGTCCCGGTTGGCGTGTCATCACTATCCTTTCGTTTTTCAGAAAATTTAATTCAGAAGGTCAGTTCAAAGAACGATTGCAGAAACGCGTTCGAAAAGTTAGCCCAGAAAACTTGCGAGTAGACGGCCGCCCTGCCTACCCTGGGCGGAGCCGAAGGCGCGTCTGGCTGGGCTCGACCCGGCTCCTTTATTCTGGATGCCAGGGCCTCAGTTCGCCGTTGCCGGCTTTTTCGCAATGGCCGCCGGGTTGGCTGCCACCGAGGCATGTGTGATGGTGATGTGCGTGATCCTCACCGGACGAAACGGCCGGTTGTTCATCGGATCGGTAGCCATTTGCGCAATCTGCTTGACCAGCGCGACCGTCGCATCATCGCATTGGCCGAAGATGGTGTAGCTCCCGTTGAGATGCGGCGTGGCAACTTCCGTAATAAAGAACTGCGAGCCGTTGGTATCCGGACCAGAGTTCGCATACGCCAGCCGCCCCGGCCTGTCGAACAACAGGTCGGAAGAAACTTCATTCTTGAACGCATAACCCGGATCGCCCGTCCCGTCGCCCTTCGGGTCGCCCCCTTGAATCATGAAGCCGGGAATCACACGATGAAAAATCGTACCGTCATAGAGAGGCACGCCGCGCTTGGTCACTCCGTTTGCCGGATTTTTCCACTCTTTCTTTCCGGTGGCGAGCCCAATAAAGTTCTCCACCCCAATCGGAGCCTTATCCGGAAACAACGTGCACGTCATCTTTCCCACCGTGGTCTCAATGATCGCGATCGGCGGCCCCGCTGCAGCATGGTGAACCGGCGCTTTTGCCGCGGGCGCGCTCTGGGCAATCGACCCGGCCCCTCCGAAAGCGGTTATCACCAGCAGAATAGCTATGAATGCATTGCGCATGATCTCTCCTTACAGGCAAAGTCTTGCCCGGCGCTGCACGGGCAACGTTGCATTGTACGACAGCGCGTGGCCTCAATGGGATAGCGTCTGCGACTGCATTTCGTGGCTGACGCTCTCAACCTGGCGAAAGACGCGCAGCAGATTGCCGCCAAGAATCTTCTTGATGTCGGCGGCGCTATATCCTCGATCGAGCAGCCCTTGCGTAATCTTCGGCAAGTCTGCGGCTGAGTTCATCCCTTGCGGCGTCGCCCCGCTCACTCCGTCGAAGTCGGAGCCCAGTCCAACATGGTCCACCCCCGCAACCTTGGCAATGTGATCGATGTGGTCGATTAACACATGGAACGGCGGCCGCGGAATCTTCGCCATCCACTCGCGCTCAATACGGTCGATCTCAACATAATTAACTGGCTTGCCTTCGGCCCTCAGCGAATCGACATATTTCTGGATCGCGACCGCCTGGTCTTTACTTTGAGCGTCTACGGCTTTGCGAAAATCCTCGTCGTCGAAGCCGGAAAAGAAATTAACCTGCACCACCCCGCCATTCTTGGCAACCGCGCGCAGCATATCGTCCGTCATGTTACGCGGCGCGTCCACCAGCGCCCGTGCCGAGGAGTGTGAAGCAATCACTGGCGCCTTGGTGGTAGCGATCGCATCCCAAAAAGTTTTGTCGGCAACATGGGAGATATCCACCATCATACCCAGCCGGTTCATCTCCAGCACCACTTGCTTGCCAAAATCGGTCAGCCCATTGTGATGCTGCACCTTGGGGTCATTGATATCGCCCGAAGAATCAGCCCACTCGTTGGTGTTCGACCACGAAAGCGTCATGTAGCGCACGCCCAGGCGATAGTAATCGCGCAGCAGGTGCATGTCGTTTTCAATCGAGTGTCCGCCCTCAATTCCCATGAGCGCGGCCAGTTTGTGCTCGCGATGCGCCCGCTCAATATCGGCGACCGAGAACGCCATCATCATCTGGTCGGGATGCCGCGCCGCCTGCTCGTAGACGGAATCAATCAGATCGAATGTGTGCTTTGCGAAGTGACCCTGATTGGTCTCCGGATCCACCCAGATGGAAAAAAACTCCGCCCCAAGATTCCCTCGCCGCGCCTTATCCAGGCTGATGTGGCCGTTGTCATTCGGGTCGGTCGATCCTATGTCGAAGCCTTGGTCGAGAAAGCGCTGCGGCGTATCCGCATGGGTATCCACCACAATGGCAGAATCGTGAATGGCGCGCGCCCGCGGGCTCACCGTCACATCCGACTGATCTGAAGCTGATTTATTTGACGACGGTTGATTGGAGGTCGGTTCGTTCGAAGACTGGGCCCCGGCCAGGGAAGCGGCCACGACCACACATGAAAGCAAGAGAATTCTGAATCGAGTCATAGATGAGTCTGCAGAAAGCAACTGCGGGCAGCCAACGATTGTACAGCCACAACCCTATCCAGGTTAAATCGGGAAAGTCACGAGATCCGCGCGTGCCGGTAAAAAAATCCAGATCGGCCCAATTTCAACATCTCTAGCTTCGGATTCCTCGACAAATGTTGCTATAGACCCAGCGCCTCAAGCGCCTTCTCCACGCACGCTTCCAAATTGTATTCCGTATTGATCACAGTCTTCGCCAATGTAATCACCTCAAAGCGCGATCGCAGTTCCAGGTAAAGCTGATAGTCACGATTCCTAGCAAGGTGTCGCCCCGAGGCCCACTCCTTCTCCAGCCGCTGGCGGGCAACTTCTTCTCCGCACACGCACTCGAGAATGCGCCAGCTCTGCCGCAGCGAAGCTGCCGCGTTCACTACGTTGTCAATCTGGTAGCGCCGCGAGAAAGTCCGCCCATCCAGAAAAATAATGCGCGTTAGATTCCACTCCAGGAAATACGCGGCGGTTTCGAGCATGACCCGCGAACAGAAATCATCCTGCCGCGACGAGTATGCAATTTCGTCCGCCGAAAACAGCGCGTGCCGGATCTCGTCTTTACTCACCACCCGGCCGGAAGTCCGCGCCGCCAGTTCGCGTGCCAGCGTAGTCTTGCCGGTGCCCGGAAGCCCGGCCATCAGGACAATCATGAGCAGAAAATTATACGAGACGGGATTTGGTTTACAAGGTCAGAACCAATGGCAGCGTCGATTATTCGGCGCGGCCGTCGGCAGTCATGTTGGCGGGCTCAATCTTCTGTAACGGAACGGCATTTTGCGTTTCGCGCCAATCCGCATAGCGGCCCGAAACCATGATGTGGAACACCCACTGGTGCCGCTCTTCTTCCGGCTCCACCAGCCCGAGCGCCTTCATGTAGAACAAATAGCGCTCCATCCAATGAATCTGCTCCTGGGTCATGCCCCGGCGCTGCAAGTCGACCGTCAGGCCCGCCAGATGCGACGATGCCGTATCGCCCTCAGCCGGCGCCGCGTTGCGATTGTGCCGGCGCAACTTCTTCTGGCCTTTCACCGTGCGTACCGCTGAGTTCACCTGAATCTGCTCGTGAAAGCGATGATAATAAGCCTGCGCGATATCCTGCACAAAGTCGCGCGTCCATGGACGGCAGTATCGCCGCGAAGGATCGAGCCGCGGATCAAAACGCAACGACTCTCCCGCGATAATCGGCTGTAAACCTCCGCTGGCCTTTAAAGCTTCCAATTCGTCGTCATCTTGAATGCGCGGCAACTCCAGCCGGTCCACTTCGGCATTCTGCAACAAAAGAGATTCGTGCGATGGCCGAAACATCGGATTCCAGAGCGTCCAGTGCAACCGGTGAAACCGGTGATGGTGAACGGGCCTGCGCATCACGCTCGTCGTCGCGCCAAACATCGGCGCGCTCAGGCAAGCCAGAAATGCAAAAAGACTCAGTTGGCGCTGTAATCTCAAGTATGGTCTCGTAGTCTGCTGCGAGCCTTCGCCCGCAACTGTTCGGACATTCTAAGCTATGCTGTCAAGCGATCCTATTTTTGATTGCACGCTTCTAATTACGAGCGTTATCGGGCAGGTTACCAGCCGCTCTGGTTACTCCTGGTTACTATCCCGCCTTCGCATCGCGCTTTCTATCTTGGTGGGTGCACGCGAAACGCCATTGCGGGCGCGGCATTACGGGTTACTCATGTCCTCCCGGAGCAATCAGATAGCCCGTATTCGATGCGGAATGGAAGTGCCCAGTTGTGGCAGGAATGACAAAAATCAGCGTCGGAAAAGGTCACCCAGAGCCTGTTTCATCACCGATCCGCCCACCTCGGCAATCGCCCTGGTCAGCGGAATATCCTTGGGGCAAACCTCCACGCAGTTCTGCGCGTAGCCGCATTCCTGAATGCCGCCATCGCCCATCAGCGCTGCCAGTCGCTCCCTTTTCAGCTCCTTGCCCGTGGGGTGGGTATTAAACAGCCGCACCTGGGCGATCGTAGCCGCGCCCACAAAACCGGTCTCTTCGTTGAATTGCGGACAAGCCTCCATGCAGCAGCAGCACGAAATGCATCGCGAAAGCGGATACGCCTGCTCCTGCTCTTCCGGGCTCATGCGCGGTCCCGGCCCCAGGTCGTAAGTTCCATCAATCGGAACCCACGCCTTCACGGCCTTAAGATTCTCAAAAATCACGCTGCGATCCGTGGCCAGATCGCGCACCACCGGAAACTTCGAAAAAGGCTCAAGCTTGACCGGCTTCTCCAGATGATCGATCAGCGCCGAGCAAGCCATGCGCGCCCGCCCGTTAATCAGCATGGCGCACGACCCGCACACTTCTTCCAGGCAATTCGAGTCGTAGGTGATCGGCGTAGTCGCCTTGCCTTCGCGAGTGACCGGGTTGGCCGCAATCTCCATCAGCGATGAGATCACGTTCATCCCCGGATGCCAGGCCAGTTCAAATTCTTCCCAGTACGACCTGGACGTCGGACTGTCCTGCCGCTTGATCTTGAGGATTACGGATTTGTCAGCCATTTATTTAATCTCGAATCACTTCACCGCGTCGTACTTCCTCGGCCGGGGCGGAATCAGCGACGTATCCACCGCCTCAAACTCGAACTTCGGCTCATCCGCGTCCGCCGCGAAATACGCTTTCGTCGTCTTCAGGAAATTCTTGTCGTCGCGCTCCGGAAAGTCCGGCTTGTAATGCGCCCCGCGCGATTCGTCCCGCAGACGCGCTCCCTGCGCGATCACTCTCGACAATTGCAGCATGTTATAAAGCTGGCGCGTGAAGATCACGCTGGTGTTCGCCCACTGCGTCCGGTCGCTCAAATTCACTTTGCGGAAGCGTTCCAGCAGCTCCACCAGCTTTGCATCGGTCTGCTCCAGATTCTTGTTGTAGCGGATAACCGTGCAATCTTTGGTCATCAACTCACCCAACTCGTGCCATAGCCGGAACGGATTCTCGGTCCCCATGCTGTTCATGAGCATGGCATTGTTTTCTTCCTGCTTTTTCTTTTCGGCATCGAACCATTGGTTTCCGTCCGCCACAGCCTGCAGCCCGCGCGCATACTTCACCGCATTGGGCCCGGCAATGCCCCCGCCATAAATGCACGACACCAGCGAATTCGCGCCCAGCCGGTTCGCCCCGTGATATTGATACTCGCACTCGCCCGCCGCGAAAATCCCCGGAATATTCGTCGCTTGCTTAAAGTCCACCCACATTCCGCCCATGGTGTAATGCATCCCGGGGAAAATCTTCATGGGCGTGTCCCGCGGATCGTCACCCACAAACTTTTCGTAGATTTCCAGGATCCCTTCCAGCTTGCGATCCAGAATTTTCCGGTCGATGTGGGTCAGGTCGAGATACACCATCGGCTTGCCGTCGATGCCCAGGTTGTGCTCGTACACCACCTTGAATATGGCTCGCGTGGCGATGTCGCGCGGAACCAGATTGCCGTACTTGGGATACCACTCCTCCAGAAAATACCAGCGCTCACTCTCGGGAATCGATTTCGGATCACGCTTGTCGCCTGCCGTTTTCGGAACCCATACGCGCCCACCTTCGCCGCGCGCCGACTCTGACATCAGGCGCAGCTTGTCTTCACCCGGAATGCAGGTGGGATGCACCTGAATAAATTCGCCATTGGCGTAAAAGCAACCCTGCTGATAGAGCGCCGACTGCGCCGATCCCGTGCAGACGACAGAATTGGTCGACTTGCCAAAGATCGCTCCATTGCCGCCGGTGGCAATGAGGATGGCGTCGGCCGGGAATGCCCGCACTTCCATGCTGCGTAAATCCATGGCGCAGATGCCCCGGCAGATGCGGTTTCCATCGAGCACCGCCGACAGAAATTCCCAGTGCTCGTACTTTTTCACCTTGCCTTCCGATTCATACCGCCGCACTTGCTCGTCCAGCGCATATAAAAGTTGCTGGCCCGTCGTCGCGCCCGCAAAAGCCGTGCGGTTATACAAGGTCCCGCCAAAGCGCCGAAAATCGAGCAGGCCTTCCGGCGTCCGGTTAAACGGAACGCCCATCCGGTCTAGCAGATCGATAATGCCCGGCGCCGCCTCGCACATATTCTTGACCGGAGGCTGGTTCGCCAGAAAATCTCCGCCGTACACCGTGTCGTCAAAGTGCTGCCAGGTCGAGTCGCCCTCGCCTTTCAAATTCTTGGCCGCATTGATCCCGCCTTGCGCGCACACCGAATGCGATCGCTTCACCGGCACAATCGAGAACAAATCGACATGCGCTCCCATCTCCGCAATCTTGATAACGGCGGAAAGTCCGGCGAGGCCGCCACCTATAACAATAATTTTCGGAGTCGCCATCTCTACTCCACCGGCTTTCTGTTGGTTCCCGCTTGGTGGGTAACCTGCGCGGCCATTCCTGCGGTAGGTTCCTGCGGGTGTGAGCGGAACGAGGTGAGGCTCGCCAGACCCACTCCGCTCAATAGGACGAAAAATGCGAGGCACACCACCAGGAACCGTTTTTGCGCTTTCTCGCCCGAGACGATCCCCCACTTCGCGCAAAACAGCCAAATACCATAGGCGAAGTGCCAGGAAGCCGTGATCAGCCCCACCACGTAAAACAGGAACAACGGCGTGATGAATACCTCGCTCTGCACTTTCCCAAACGAAGCATTCGGATAAGCGTGCAGGTCGATCCCGGTAAACCGCATCGTGTAGGTGTGCCAGACAATGTAGAAAAACGCGATGCCGCCGGTCCAGCGCTGCGCCGTGTACATCCAGTTTCCCATCCACGGATAACTGATCGTGTTGCCATCCCCGCGATACCAAATGTAAAAACCGTACAACGCGTGGAATGCAATCGGCAGCCAGATCCCAAACAGCTCCAGAAAAAATACCAGCGGGAGTCCACCCAGAAAAGCTACCTGCCTGGCATAAGCATCCGGCCCGCTGATCGCGGTGGCATTCGAAATCAGAATGTGTTCGAACAGAAACGCGCCCACCGGAATGATGCCGGTCAAAGAATGCAGGCGCCGCAGGAAAAATGACGTGCCGTGCCCGGCGCGCAATGGTGCCACCCCATGCACCTTACTTTTCGCGACCGGTTTCTTCACACCTGGAGCAGTAGAACTGGCTGCTGACGCCACGAAAGCTCCTTATGACTCCTAATGAGAGCCTATGAGTCCTGCTTGTTCGCCCAGACACGATAAAAGAACTGTATATTATCGGCGCACCGTAGAAGCGAAGTCAAGAAACGGGCGTGTCCACTGTGCGTTGGGTTGGAAATGGAAAATCAGACCCGTGCGCGGCGTCATTCCGGAGCGCCGCGTTTTCACCAGCGGGGCGAGGAATCTCGCATAGGCTGAGGCCGTCAATCGTCAAACTGACCACTACCGCACCTCTAACTCTACTAAAGACCGCGTTGCCGTGTGCCCGACGTCTCACTTCTTTTGCGAGATGCGGAATTCCGATTCCACTAGCCTAAACGGCTTGCAATCCGCACCACTTCAACAATTTTCGAAACGCGGCCCCGCGATGGCTGTACTTCGATTTCTCCTCCGCAGTCAACTCGGCAAACGTTTTTCCAATCTCCTGAAAATAGAACAGCGGATCGTATCCAAACCCATTTTCCCCGCGCGGCGCATCCAGAATGATCCCTTCAGCCGTTCCGCGAAAACTAGCGAGTGTCTTTCCATCCCGGGCGGCCGCGAGCACGCAGACAAATCTGCCGCTCCGCCTGTCCGCTGGAACATCTCTTAACTCGCGCAAAACCCGCGCATTATTGGCATCGTCGTCGGTGTTCGCGTCCGCCTCGTGCGGCTCCTTATTCTGCAACTCAGGCGCTGCATAGCGCGCCGAGTGCACGCCCGGAGCTCCACCTAGCGCGTCAATCTCCAAACCGGAATCGTCCGCAACCACAATCTCTCCCGCAGCGTAACGGCTGTAGCCTTCAGCCTTTTTTCGCGCGTTCGCCTCGAATGTCAGCCCGTCCTCGACCACCGTCGGCAGGGAAGAAAAGTCAGGAATACCCGCAACCTCCACTCCATGCCGCAACGCCGCGCCCGCAAAGTCCCGCAGCTTGCCCGGATTCGAAGTGGCAATCAGTATTGTTTGCATCAGGAGTTCAACCTGGCCGCTTACGCAGAGAATGGCGACGACTTTCGCAGCAACCCTAAACTCAGCAACAGCGCCAACCCCGAGATCCACCCTCCCGCAGTGCGATCCCACGTGCGCGCAAAAGTAATCCGGACCCGATTCATGCCCGCTGTCACCGGCACCAGCATCTGCCCGGTGCCTTCGCGCGTGTCCGCCGGCACCTGGCGCCCATTCACTTCCACCCGCCAAGCCGGATAGTTGAACAAATGCAGGGCAAGATGATCCTCGGCCGACATCTCCGCCGAAAAAACTTTTCGTTCCGCCTTCCATTCCGAAACTCGAATCGTCGCGTGCGCCGGCCCATCTACCGTAACCAGGCGAGCATCTTTGTCCACTGCCGAAGGTTCCGCGTTCACGGGCGTGTACTCATCCGTGCCTTCATATCCCGCGCCGGTCGCAACATTGTCTTGCATCTCGCGCAAGTCGCCAACGTTGTCCCACCATGGCGGCTGAAAATGATGCCCCAGCAAAACCAGCACGCACACCATCGCCAGACAAAGCGCCACTCGCGATGCCCATCTCCGCACTCCCATCGCAATCAACCAGCTGAATGGAACTCCCAGGCACAGCAACCATCGCCACGGAAACTGCATAAACCGCATCTTCGGCAAAACACTCCACAGCGGATCGGAGATTGACACCATCAGCACCGCGCACCCTGCCGCCCATGCCACTAACAAGTACCAAAGCTCGCGATTCTTATGTCCCCATCTGCGTGCCATCCATCCAGCCGCGATGACGCTCACAATTTCGCCCACCGCAATCCACGAAATCAGGTGGTTGAAGGCATCGTGCTCCGGGTCCGTGGTGTGGACGAATAAAAAATTATCCTGAGGCCGCGATCCCGCCGAAACCGCTTGTGCAATATCTACCCATCTCTGTTCATAGATTGCCGGCAACAAGTAGAAGGCCGCCAGCGCCGCCCCCAGCGCCACGGCGGCCGCTCCCGCCAGCAGAATCCGCCCCGAACGCCGCTCCCACGCCATCACCACGATCAGCAGGGCCACCGAATAATGAATCATCACCGCTGCGGGCGCATTGATCAACCATCCCAAACCCAGCGCCGCGGCCAGCAGCACAATCACGCGCCGGCTTTTCCCATCCATCCGCAATACCAACAACAACAGCAACGGCAGCAACGCACTCGCCAGCAGTTCGGCAAACGCGCTCCGCCAATACACGATTACCAAGTGGTAGGGATTCACCGCATACAACACCGCTGCAAAGGTTGCGTCGCGCCGGTCAAACCATCTGCGCGCCAGCAGAAACATCGACACGCCGGCGCCCACCAGCACGATCCAGAGGTAAATGCTGGCCACCAGCGTCCAGGGAAAAATCGCGCCAAGCGCCGCTCCCAAACACCACGAAGCCGGAGGATAGAAGATGAAACGCGGCTCCCCGTACCCGAAGTGCGCCAGCGCCGCCCATCGCGGAAACGCAATCCCTTGCCTCCACTGCGAAAGCACTTCCAGCCAGGAATATAAATGAAATTCCACATCATGCCCAGAAGGTGTGCCCAGAAAAAAGAATGGAATTTCAACTGCGAAAGCCGCCGCTGCGATCGAGAACAACGGAATCCAACTAAGCCGGCCCGCTGGGTTACGCCCGCGTGCCGGTGAAGCTGAACTGCCGCTTTGGCCCGTTCTTGCAGTCGACGTCAAATTTGCGTCCACCAGCCTCCGCCTACACGACGGTTCCTTCGGGTCCCCATATTTGCACAAGCATGTTCGCACAAGCATCCGAATGGTGCACGTATGCTAGCCTTCCCGTTTTTCACCGCAATTTAATCTAGCTGCAATCCTCGAGCAACACACACCAGCTAAGCTCACTTGCAATAGGGGATGGATCAGAATCCAAAGAGTGGAAGAATCCGTGCCAGAGACGGGGCATGGATTCTTCACCCTCTGGAAAAGCCCCGGCCTCTCGCTCTTCCGCTCTTGTTTCTGCCTGTGTTTCCTGCTGCGCCCGTTCCCGAAATTGTCCCCACAGGTTGTCGCGAGAGGCCTTATTTAGGTTTTTATGGAATGACGATTTTAGAAAACAAGGGAAAGAATATCGCACTGCAGAATTCCGCCAGGCATCCAAGGCAAACTAGATGGCGACGGTTTCGCCCGATCGCTGGCGGCGAAGTTCACTCAGAAACTCATTTTGCTCCAGCGCCGAGCCCTGGCGCAATAGTTCGAGCAGCGGATCGTCCAGATCTTCCGCCCTTTCGTCGCCAAGGTCTGCGGGCCGCTCAAACTGGTTAAGATCGGCAGTAAGCGCGCGTGGAGAAACGCTCAATTCGAGCATCGATTCCGGGCATCCGCGCAGAAAGTTGATCAGGTTTCCCACCTGCGCCCGCTGCTCCGCGGTTCGCGAAGGAAATTCCACTCCCATGCCAAATCCCGGATGCGCAACTCGCACCATGCCTTCGGTGTGCACCGCCATTTCCCCGGCTCGCAGACAGAGATCGACCAGTGCCCGCTCCGGAAAAGGCGAATCGCTTTCCACATAACAGCCGCCCAGGCTCAAATCAGTCAGCTTGCAGTGTGGAACCGTTTCCTCCGGCCCGGCGCCCAACATCGCAGCTGCGGCTTGCAGCCACACCTGAAGTTGGTTCTGCACTGACCCTGGTAAATCCAGAAAATGCACTCCCGTTTGCCCGTTGGGGTTCGCCCAGGCAACCTGCCCATGCGCCTCAAGTTCAAGATTTCCCCCCGGCAACTGGAACCGGAAATTCAATAGCGCCCCCGCAGACTGAGGCTGCGCCGTCAAGACCTCCATGCCCGTCTCGCTCAGATCAATCAGAATTCCTTCGACCTTGCGACCGTCGGGCATCGTAAGATCGACGGGCGCCTGCACCGGCACGCGATGGGCCCGCCGTCGTTCGCGACTCAACAATGCGGTTACAGCCCGTAAGCCGGCTCGGGCTTTACCTTCAGAGAGTGGTTTGTACAGCACGAAATGCGCGCCGCTGTTCAGAATGGCGCGCACGTTGGCTCCTTCTGCCACTAGCGCCACCGTGATCGGCAGATTTCCCGCATTCAGCTTGTGCGCCTCCTGCAGCACCGCCGCCGCTGCGTTCGGATCCTCAAAATCCATGATCAGCGTGTCGAACCTCTGGTGCTGCAGACGGTCGATCGCCGTGGTGACATCGCTGAACCGCTCCACCGCGATCCCGGAAGTCGGCAAAATGTCGCTCAGGATCTCGGACGCGGAGTCGTCACCGGAAACCAGTAGTGCCAGAAGGGTCATAACCAGAATTTTCCGCCTAACCGCAGCACTCTACGGCCAACGCGGTGCCGTGGGTCGACCTGCCTTCGAGCTTGCCCCGCCCGCACCCGCCTTCGCCGCCATCGAGTCCGAAGGCGAACCCTCGTCCCCTTCCATCAATACCGCGTTATCCTCGTCATCATTTTCCGCGAGCAACGGAGCTACTTCGCGCAGCTTTTCAGCCGCCTGCTGCAGCATCTCGATCTGCTTTCCCAGTTGGGCGTACTTGGTCTGCTTCTGCCGCAACACCTCATGAATATCTTTCATACGACCCCCTATGGAGAATGTAAGGAGCCGGACCGCAAGGGGTCAACGGTAATCCCGGCTTGCCTGTTACCGGGGTAATCCCAGGGGATTTGGAGAGAAAATCGGGAATGGGAAACGCGTCAAACAAAACAAAAACCCCGCGGTTTGCGGGGCTTTTGCGAGGCGGATAGAGCGAACTTATGCTTTCAGTTTTTTGCGAACAATTCCAGCCAAACCGACCAGTCCTGTTCCCAGCAATCCGAGCGTGCCCGGCTCCGGGGTCGGGGTGATAAAGGTGTCGCCGCTGCCAAGGACTGACGTTCCCATCCACCCGTTCGTGCCGGTGAACACATAGTCCTGGAATGTTAGACCAGTCGCTGCGACTCCATTCAGGGTGCCGGTGAGCGAACCCTTGACCTCGTAAAGAGTCCCGCCATCCGAGGTCATGCCCTCGTTAATCAGCTGAACTGGGCCGTTGAAGCTGCCCGAGAAAATGGTTCCGTTCGGAAGGCCATCGGTTCCGTTGCCGGCGATCATGAAGCTTCCGCCGCCATTGAACGTCGAAGTGTCGCCTACCGTCGAGATATAAGAGCCCGTCGAAAAACCTACGGTCCCCAAGGTCCCTGACAGATCCACTCCGTCGTGCACGCCGATTAGGGTAGAGCCGCTAAGTGTTAACCCTGCCATGCTGCCCGTAAGCGTTCCGGAATGATTCGTGAAATCCATGGTTGTCGCAAAGCTTGCCACTGGCACAGCCAGGGCCAACAAAGCCATCAGTACTATCCGCTTCATATTCAACTCCTCCTAAGAACTCCAACTCGAACTTTCAACCTGTCGGAAGCTTCAGGCTTCCGTCTGGCGGATTGACACCCCTTCACCCGCACTCTCCTAATAGCACCCTGGGTGCCAAACTGGGAATAAAGGCAATGTGCTTATTTATCAATCACTTAACTGGACCTACAAACTTCACGCCCAACTTGAAACTGCAAAGCACTGCACACTAATACAGTCCTTTTGCGTTCACTCCTCAGAAAAGCGTTTTTACATCGCATTTTCGCCTCGCACGCTTTCATGCTGCGAAGTCTAGTCAAGAACAAACTCGTCCGCAACTGTTATATGCCCTAATCCTTCTGATTACAGTGAAGCGAACCTTATTGGTAACGAGCAGTCATTTCCGCCATTGATGTGCTTTTCTAGGGTTGAGTTCGACTCGCCTACTCGTCGACCTAGAATGCCGATTTTCGACCCGCGACCGGAACTTCCGCGCCCGCCTCGACCATATTGCGGAGCCGCCGCGATAGCAGCGTGGCTAGAGATCGGTAAAAGCGCGACCCCAGGTGAGGAAAGAGCTCAAACAGGCTTTGCAGGGTGGGACGGTCCAGGTGGAACGCCTCCAGGCTCTCTTCGGCCACGACTTGCGCGCTGGCCGGCGCATCCTCCAAAAACGCCATCTCACCGCAGATTTCCCCGGGCCCGATAATTCGCACTGCGGGTTGCGAGGCGAACTGCACTCGTGCTGTGCCCTTGAGTAAGAGGTAAACCCCATTCACCCTCTTGCCTCTTTGCATCAGTGCCTCGCCCTTTTTGAAATTTACACGCAGCGCCTTATCCGCTACCAGAGTCCAGTCATTCACAGTGAGATAGTTCAGCCCGTTCTTCGACGAAGAAAGTAGGGCCACTTCCTGTTCCACAGCCTTCGACATGGCGCGCCTGACCTGATTCCCGAATCCGCTCCCGTCAACCTCTTCAACCACAACAGGGCTGACCAAGACTAGCAGAAATGCAACCTATGAAGACCATTTCACATTCCCGCGACCCACCGAAGTCACTGAGTGCTGGGATCTGTGATATGGGTAAGCGAGTCCGCAGCTGAAATCGGAGGCCCGGGTTTTTTGGGCAAGGAATCTGGCGTGATGCGTTTCAAGGCTCGTTCCTTGCCTCGAACGCAGCGGCAGTAATTAACGGACTCAGTTCATCCAGCGTTGAAGCAATTTCTTCCGTCACGTGAATCGGGAGACTGTCGAAGTGGCACACCGTGCCCAGCATTTGACCGCTCGTCCCAAATAAAGGAATGCCGTAGTAGCACTGCACGCTTTGCCGCTTCGGATGCCCCTCAACGCGATCGTCCGCCAGTGCTTCCTGCACGCTGAAACTCTCGCCCGACTGGCGCACGTACATGCAATAGGACTCCGTAATCGATTGATTGGGGCAATGGGAAATGTTTGGGTTCTCTTTGTCTACCAGACAAACGTTGCGAAGCACATCTCCATCGAAGCTGAAAACGGCTGAGTATCGGTAAGGTACCCGTGCATTGAGCCAGCGCATCGCGGCAAGCAACCCGTCCGACCGCAGAGTAGCTTCAAATCCTTTCCTGGTTTCTGGCATGAGTCGGCGCTGCGGAAATCCGCATTCCTTCAGATCGCTTGTGATTCCTTCAGATCGATGTGCGACACGCTGACTGTCGAACACATGGTCTCTTCCTTATTCCAGTTCCGCGTTAGCGGCCAACACTGTCGACCAAACCTGTCGTCCCGACTCAGTTCGTCTTCCCGAGCTTTAGGGAGCGATCTTGGTGTTTGCCGGCACCGGAACGGTCAGCTTGCCTTTAGTCGAGTCAATTAAAGGAAGTAGACCATTTAAAGTGAAGAATGGTGCGCCCTGAGAGATTCGAACTCCCGACCTTCTGGTTCGTAGCCAGACGCTCTATCCAGCTGAGCTAAGGGCGCAGCTTGCGCTGCCGGTAGAACTCGCTCGAAGATTATAGAAGATTATAACGGAACATCGGCTGCTCACCAGCGTTCGCCGTCGAACATTTTTGGGTTGCACTGAAACCTTCTCGCGGCAAGAACTTTGCTCGCCGATGCGTGGCGCTCACTGGCCGGCAGCGCCCGATCGGAGCGGCTCCGAAAGTTTTCCACAGCCGCAATCTGTCCACTTCGTGTGAACCCAGAAGTAAATCTTTCTCGCCTTCGAGAAATTACTACAAAGCCCGGGGCCGTACCGTTCCTCCAGCTCCTTGTTTTGAGCAGTTTAGAGAACGGCACGCCATGTGCTTAAAGAAAGAACAGACGAAGTGGCGCGCAACGGGGCGCTTCAAGATTGACTTCGGCCAGAGGTTTTCTTGGACGCCCCTTTGCATATCATTTCGCCTCCCCCAACAGCCCTTCCCATTCCCCGTCTCCCACTCCCTCGTTCTGACGAG
The DNA here is from genome assembly GCA_963756015.1 of uncultured Acidobacteriota bacterium. Lineage (GTDB taxonomy): Bacteria > Acidobacteriota > Terriglobia > Terriglobales > Acidobacteriaceae > Sulfotelmatobacter. The sequence goes on along the minus strand of CAVWMB010000006.1, from coordinate 774,837 downwards.
GGGTTGTTACCCCCGGGTTCAAGCCAGGCGCTATTAACCCAGCACAATTAACCCAACCCAATTAAGCCAGCGCCAGCGGTTCCCGCACATCCACTCCCGCCTGCCGCAAGAGTTTTGCCACCGCATCCGCTTTCAGCCGAGACGCATCAAACGTCACTCGCACCGTACGCTCCTGGCCATTGAACTGCACCCGCAGCACTCCATAAACCTCGCGCATGCCGTCGATCGCGCGCAATTCGTTCTCGCCCGGCTCCGCGCCGTAGCGAAATACCAATTCCAGATAGGTCATGGGATGATCCTGTGCTCCGATGAACGCAGCCGCTCCGGTCGCCCGGCTGAATCCAATATAAAGCATCTCCCATCGAACACCTAGAGCCCGGCCCATCCGACGTCACTCAGTCGACTTCAGTCGGCGCAGTGTCGTGTAATTTTGATTTTGGGACGGTGCGGTCTCATTTTGATTTTGGGTGCTGCAGCACTTGTGATGTTGGGTGGCGCTGCCATTTTGTTTTGGGTGTTGCAGCCCTTTTGATTTGGGTGCGGCATCGCTTTGTGATTTTCGCTGCGGCCGCTTTTTAGATTCTAGATGCGGCCGCGGTTTTTGATTTTGGGTGGCGCAGCGCTTCCAGCGCTGCGGTTAGGCGTCTCTCTATCAGCGGCTTTAGCCGCTGAGGGTCGTTTTTGAATCGGAATTAATGTCCACACAACCCACCAATCCAACTTTCGAACGCGATCCAGTCTGCGGAATGAACGTGAATCCCGCAGCTGCGAAACACACTCATGAACATGAAGAGGTCGGCAAAAAATACTACTTCTGCTGCGCCGGCTGCGTGGAAAAATTCAAATCCGATCCCGCAAAGTACCTCTCTCCCAAACCGAACTCCTCCGAGTTGGTGACCTTGGGCGCGCCTGCGAAATCGAACGCTGCCGCCTTGCCCCAAAGTGCTCCCGGGAAAACCGCCGCCGCTTACGTGTGTCCCATGTGTCCGGAGGTCCGCGAAAGCAAACCCGGAGCGTGTCCTTCCTGCGGCATGGCGCTCGAATCAGAAATCCCCCTCCCATCCACGCGCACCGAGTACACGTGCCCCATGCACCCCGAGATTGTGCGCCCGGCGCCTGGTTCGTGCCCCATCTGCGGCATGGCGCTTGAGCCTCGCACCGTCAGTGCCGCGCCCGAAGAGAATCCGGAACTGCGCGACATGACCCGCCGATTCTGGCTTAGCCTGTTCCTGACCGCGCCGCTCATGGCAATTGCCATGGTCGGCATGTTCCGTCCACACGTCTTCGCGCATTTTGTCGGCGGCGCAGCATTAACCTGGCTCGAGTTCCTTCTCGCCACTCCCGTCGTCCTCTGGTGCGGATGGCCCTTTTTCCAGCGTTTCTGCACCTCGCTCCTCAATCGCAGTCCCAACATGTTCACGCTCATCGGCATGGGTACCGGCGTGGCCTACGGATACAGTCTTGTCGCCACGCTAGCTCCACAAATTTTCCCGCAATCTCTGCGCGGGATGGAGGGTTATCCCGACGTTTACTTCGAAGCAGCCGCTGCCATCACTACTCTCGTCCTGCTCGGACAGGTCTTGGAGTTGCGCGCACGCAGCCGCACCAGCGCTGCCATCCGCGCCCTGCTCGATCTCAGCCCGAAAACCGCGCGCCTGCTCAATCCCGACGGCAGCGAGAAAGATGTTCCACTCGAACAAGTAAAGCCCGGAGATCGCTTGCGCGTCCGCCCTGGCGAAAAAATTCCTGTAGATGGACTTCTCCTCGAAGGCCGCAGCACCGTCGACGAATCCATGATCACCGGCGAGTCCATGCCCGTCGAAAAATCGCCCGGCGGCAAACTCATCGGTGCAACCATCAACGGTTCCGGATCATTCGTCATGCGCGCCGAACGCGTCGGCAGCGAAACTTTATTGGCCCGCATCGTGCAACTCGTTGCCCAGGCCCAGCGCAGCCGCGCCCCCATCCAGCGTATCGCCGATCGCGTCGCCGTATGGTTTGTCCCCATAGTGGTCGCAATCGCGGTCATTACCTTCTTTGCTTGGGTCTTCTTCGGTCCCGAGCCTCGTCTCGCACACGCCCTGGTCAATGCGGTTGCTGTACTCATCATCGCCTGCCCCTGCGCCCTGGGGCTCGCGACCCCAATGGCCATCATGGTTGGAGTCGGCCGCGGCGCGCGCGCCGGTGTGCTGATCAAAAATGCCGAGGCCCTCGAAATTCTCGAAAAGGTCGACACCGTTGTCGTCGACAAAACCGGAACCCTTACCGAAGGCAAGCCCCGAGTCCTCTCCATGCCAACTGCCATCGCAGAGGACCCCGAACTCTTTCGCCTCGTTGCCAGTCTCGAGCGCGCCAGCGAACATCCTCTCGGAGCCGCAGTCGTCGAAGCGGCTGCCCAGCAAAATCTAAAGCTTTTGCAGCCTGAGGAAGTTCACTCCGTGCCAGGGAAGGGAATTATCGGCGTCGTCAACGGAAGAAAAATCGCCATCGGCAATCCCGCGCTCATGGCCCAGGTTTTAGGATCCACGGGCATCATCGTGGGTAAAACGCAGGCGGACAGCACAATTCTCTGCGTCGCCATCGATGGCAAATACCTCGGCAATTTCGCTGTTGCCGATCGTCTGAAACCCTCCACGGCGGCCGCCGTGCGCGATCTTCAGGCTCAGGGCATTCGCATCGTGATGCTCACCGGCGACAATCGCGCCACCGCCGCGGCAATCGCCCAGCAGTTAGGCATTGGCGAATTCGAAGCCGAAGTCTTGCCCGAGCAGAAATTAGAAATCATCCGCAAACTGCAAGGGCAGGGAAGAATCGTCGCGATGGCCGGTGACGGCATCAACGACGCTCCAGCGCTCGCGCAAGCCAACGTCGGCATCGCCATGGGCACCGGCACCGACGTGGCCATCGAAAGTGGCGGCATCACTCTGATCAAGGGAGATCTCACCGCCATCGTGCGCGCCCGCAAACTAAGCCAAGTCACCATGCGCAACATCCGGGAAAATCTTTTTTTCGCCTTCGTCTACAACGCCATCGGCGTTCCCATCGCCGCCGGAATTCTCTATCCTTTTTTCGGGCTGCTGCTCAGCCCCATCTTCGCGGCTGCCGCCATGAGCTTCAGCTCAGTCTCGGTAATCACCAACGCCCTGCGCCTACGCCACGCCAAAATATGACCGAGTGGGAGAGACTCTCCTTATTCTCTGCCTCTGATTTGAATTTCGATTTTTTCGGCGGTCGCGGCAAACCGTCCCTGTTCCAAAACGCCTGCGCCACTGTGGAAGAGCGGCGCTTCAGCGCCGCCAAAAGCGAACAATACCGCCCGGTTTTTAGCCCCTAGCCCCTAGCCCCTAGCCCCTGTCCGATAACTTTCCCAAATACTCAATCACGTCCGGCTCCGTCCAATCCACTGCCCCAATAAACTTCCGCCGCACCACCCCATCGCGATCGATCACATAAGTCTCCGGAAACTTAAACGTTCCGTAGAGCGCGTTGCTCTTCTGGTCGGCATCGCGCACCGAAAGCAGATTCACGTTGTGATCCCGCAGAAACCTCCGGTAGCTGCCGTCGTCCGCATCCACGCTTACCGCCAGCACCGTGATTCCCCTGGTCTTCATGCGTTGCTGCATCTGCACCAGCGACGGCATCTCCTCAATGCACGGCGGACACCAGGTCGCCCAGAAATTCAGCACCACCACTCGTCCTTTAAGCTGGCTCAGTGTGACCGTCTCATCCTCATCGCGCACCGTGAAATCCGGAGCCGCCGATCCGATCCGCGCCGGACGCGACCGGCTGTAGCAGCCGAGGGTCAGCACCAGGAAAACCATCGCAATCAAGCTTGGGAAGTGAAGCGCACGTCGCACATGACTATAATAATAGATTCGGCGTATGCCTGCGACTGACGTAGTGAGTGTTCAGCCATCGATCTCGGTCATCGTGCCCGCGCGCAACGAAGAAGCTTGTCTGGGCGCGTGCCTCCAGTCGCTCGTCTCGCAGAAGTTGCCCCAGAAAGTCTCTGAGCCGGGCTTGGCTTTCGAAATCATCGTGGTCGACGATCATTCCACCGACCGCACCCATCAGATCGCAGCCTCATTTTCCCGCGACGGCGTCCGCGTCATTGACGCCGGCCCGCTGCCCCAGGGTTGGACCGGAAAAAACAACGCGGTTGCTGCCGGCGCTCGAGTGGCCCGTGGCCAGTGGCTGCTTTTCACCGATGCCGATACCATCCATCTTTCCGGCTCGCTGGCGCGCAGCTTAGAAGAAGCTCAGCGTCGCCATGCAGCCCTGCTCTCCTACTCTCCGCGACAAATTGTGAAGTCTTTTTGGGAGCAGGCAGTTATGCCGGTGATCTTCGCCGAACTCGCCGTCAGCTATCACCCATCCCGCGTTAACGATTCCGGCTCTCCCGCTGCCGCTAATGGCCAGTACCTCTTGATCGCGCGCGAAGCCTACGACGCTGTCGGCGGTCACGCCGCCCTCGCCGCCAACCTGCTCGAGGATGTGGCTCTGGCTCGCGCCGTAAAGCGTTCGGGCAGAAAAATAGTTTTCCGTTACGGCGGCGACGCTGTCCGCACCCGCATGTATCGCAACTTCGCCCAGCTTCGCGAGGGTTGGATCAAGAATCTGGCGTTACTTTTTCCCGCCTGCCGACGGCTCGCCGCAACCAGAGCGCTTGAGTTCCTGCTGATCGTCGCCAGCGCGGGCTTAACCATTTCCGAGTGCCTGCGCCGGCATTGGCTGGCCGGTACCGCCACCGGAGCGCTCGCCCTGGTTCTTTACGCGCTGTTTATGGCACGCGTTCGCCGTGCGCATTTCGAGTGGAACGCCATTTTGTTTTCCTTGTTAGGACTTCCCATATTTTCCTATCTGCTGCTTCGCTCCTGGATGAGTCACAATCGCGGAGTCATCACTTGGAAAGACCGCTCATATGCTGCGCACCCCCATGCGACGATCGAAACTGAACCAACTGCATCCACGGCCGCGATCGGGCAGAGATTATGAAGCTTCCGGCCGGAACCACCATCTCAACCCGCATGGTCTATCTAACCCGCAAAGCCGAATTCTCCGCCTCGCACTACTACCACAATCCGGCGCTCACTACCGAGCAGAACCTCCGCGCCTTCGGCAAATGCAATAATCCCAACGGCCACGGCCATAATTACACCCTGGAAGTCACGGTAAAGGGCGAAGTCGATCCCCGCTCCGGCTTCGTGGTCGACCTCAAGCAATTGAAGGAAGTCATGCACCGCGAAGTGCTCGACGCCATGGACCACCGCTTCCTCAACAAAGAAGTTCCGGAATTCCTTCATCAAATCCCGACCACGGAAAACATCGCCATCGTCATCTGGCAGCGCCTGGTCTCGAAGCTCGCCGCGGCAAAACTACATCGCGTTCGCGTCTACGAAACTCCCGACCTGTTTGTCGATTTCTATGGAGAAGCATGAGCCACGAACGTGAGGCAAGAATACGATGCGTATTTGATTTTGGGTGGCGCACCGCTTCAGCGCTGCGATAAAAGCTTCTGAGGTCGTGCGGCTTTAGCCGCAGAGGTCTGGATGCTTACTGCACAACTTCACGTATTTCTATGATGAAAGCTTACCTCTCGCGCCGCTATTTATTCTCCGCCTCCCACCGCCTGCACAGCGATGCCATGTCCGCCGCCGAAAACCAGACTACCTACGGCAAATGCAATAACCCGTACGGTCACGGCCACAACTACACGCTCGAACTTACCGTCAGCGGTCCCGTCGACCCGCAAACCGGCATGGTCTGCAACCTCGCGGGTCTCGATTCCTTCATCGAAAGGGAAGTCATCACCCGCTACGGCCACGAAAATCTAAACCTGTTGCCGGATTTCTCTCGCCAGGTCCCGACCACCGAAAATCTATGTATCCAGATTTACGAAATAGTGCAGCGTGGCCTCGCCCACGTGCATCTTGAAAGAGTACGGCTCGAAGAAACCATGATGAATTCCTTCGAGTACTCTGGCGAAAAGGGCCTTTGACTTCTAAATACAAAGTTTAAAGACTCGACGAAATTACCCATGACTCCCATGAAGCCATCGATTGAACCCTCTACCCTGACCAGCGCCAGCTTCGAAGATCTTGTCCAGGAGATGATTGTCCGCCTCGGCGAAGATCCCGAGCGCGAAGGCCTCCTGCTCACTCCCGAGCGCGTCGCCAAGTCCATGCGGTTCCTCACGCGCGGCTACCGTGAAGATCCCGAAGCCCTGCTCAAGGGTGCGCTCTTCACCGTCTCTTACGACGAAATGGTCATCGTCAAGGACGTCGAAATGTTCAGCCTCTGCGAGCACCACATGCTTCCATTCTTCGGCAAAGTGCATGTGGCCTACATCCCCAACGGCAAAGTGATCGGCCTCAGCAAAGTTCCGCGCCTTATCGAAGTCTTTTCCCGGCGCCTGCAAATCCAGGAACGCCTCACCACCCAGATCGCCGAAACCATCCAGAAAGTAATCGAGCCGCAAGGCGTCGGAGTGGTGATCGAAGCTCGCCACCTCTGCATGATGATGCGCGGCGTCGAAAAGCAGCACTCCGCCGCGGTCACCTCATCCATGCTCGGCTGCTTCCGCGACGAGAACGAAACGCGCCAGGAATTCCTCTCCCTGATCCGTCAGCGCCCCAACGGAATTTGATCGATGGGCCTTGGATGGCAGGGGTACCGGCCGGAGTCCGTCCTCACTGTTTCCTCTTCTGATGCTCTTGCCGCGCTTTTACAATGTTTTGACTTCAGCCGCAGCCATTCTCGGATAGCCTCGTGATGTACGTAAGTCACTAACGTTTCGATACTGGCTTTGCCTAAGCTGGATGGAGTGCCTGTGCCGGAGTGCCTATGAAAGTTCAGCGTTTTGCCGCGCTTCTCGTTTTTCTTTTGTCCTTCCTTACCCTTTGCTTCGCCCATCACATGGCGGTCGTGGTCAATAAGGACAACAATGTCGCCAATGTTACCGCCGCCCACCTGGGCAGGATTTTCCGTTCGGAGATTAAGAAGTGGCCGGACGGCAAGGTTGTCGTCTTGGTTCTTCACCGGGATTCCCCCGGCGAAACTGAAACCCTGCAGCGCCTGAACAAGATGACCGATAACGAATGGAAGGCGCTGATTGCCGCCCACAAGGATTCGATTCAGCTGGCCGATTCTGACGCCGACGTGCTCAGAATCGTGCAATCCACGCCCGGCGCTGTGGGCTTGGTCGATGTCCGCTCCGTCGATGGCACGATCACCGTTGTTCGCGTGGATGGCAAGCTTCCCATGGAGTCAGGCTATCTGCCGCATTAGAGGCGCATCAGATGAAAATATCTTCGCGCCTTGCTCACGTCGCGGGCAATTTGCTCGCGCAACGCCTCGACTGACGGGAACTTGATCTCATCGCGCAGCCGCTCTAGAAAACAAATTTCGACTTCACTCTCCGGCGTCAATTCTAGGGGATGAAAATTCAACAAGTGCGTCTCGATGGCAAACGAATCGGCGCCGAATGTCGGACGATTGCCCACGTTCGTGACCGAATCGAAGCGCTCGCTTCCCACTCGCGTGCAACTGATGTAGACCCCGTCCTTCGGCACCAGCTCTTCGTAACGCGCCAGATTAATGGTCGGCACGGTGTATTTCGACCCTAATCCGCGCCCTCGGCCCGGCGCGCCCAATATGCAGAACGGACGCGCCAGCAAATGCCGCGCTCGGCTTGCCCGGCCCTCGCCAATCAGCTTGCGGATGTGGCTGCTTGAGACCGGCTCCCCGCGCAGCGTCTGCTCCGCATACACCTTCACATCAAAGCCCATTTCCTGCCCCAGCTGGGTCAGCAGATTCACATCCCCCGCCGCCTTGTGTCCGAAGCGAAAGTTGAAGCCTTCATGCACCTCGCGCGCATGCAGTTTCTTCTTCAGGATCCGCTCGGCAAACTGTCGCGGGGTCATCAGCGAAAGATCGCGGCCGAAGGGCAGAATGAGCACCGTATCCACGCCGGTCGCTTCGAGCAGACGCAACTTCTCCGGCATCGGAGTCAGCAGTCTCAGTTCCGAGTCCGGCCGCAAAATCCGTGCGGGATGCGGCTCAAACGTTACCGCCACCGAATTCCCGCCGCTCTGCCGCGCTTGCCGCACAATCTCCGCCAGCACGTTGGCATGCGCCCGGTGCACTCCGTCAAAATTGCCCACGCTTAGAAACGCGGGACCAAACTCCGCCGGAACCTCCTCGAGTTTGTGAAACACCTGCATGATTTACAACCAGCCCGGTCTCAAATTTCAAATTGCAGCTTCATCCCGTCATAGGCAAGCCGCACGTGCGGAGGCAAAGTTGCATTGGTCGCCTCGTGCGCCAGATCGTGGCAAATGTGAGTGAAGAACGCCCGTTTCGCCTTTACTCGCTCGACTATGCGCAGCGAATTTTCCACCGTCGAATGCGTGGGATGCGGCTTGTGCCGCAGTGCATCCAGGAAAAGAATATCCAGCCCCTCCAACTGATGAAACGATGTCTGGGGAACTTCGCTGTGGTCCGTCAGATACGCCGCGCTTCCGAAGCGGTATCCATAAATTTCGGCTTCTCCATGAATCAGGCGCACCGGTTCAAAGCGCGCGCCAAAAAGCTCCACCGGACCGTCAATGGGCCGCAGCTCCAGTTGCGGCAAGCCGCCGAACTTATAGTCGGCGTCGAAGATGTAATTGAACATTCTGCGCAGGAACGCTGCCGAGTCGGGCCGGGCATACAGCGGCAGCCGCGCCGGCTTGTGGGCATAACTCAGCGGACGCAAGTCGTCGATGCCGAGAATGTGATCGGCATGAGTGTGCGTATAAAACACCGCATCTACGCGGGTGATGCGTTCGCGAATGGCCTGCGCGTAAAAATCAGGCGTGGTGTCAATCAGCACAACCTTGCCCGCATACTCGATCATCACCGAAGGACGGGTGCGGCGGTCATGGGGATCGCTCGACTGGCAGATCGCGCAGTCGCAACCCAACGTAGGCACGCCCATCGACGTGCCGCTGCCCAGCACCGTGAGCGTGGCCTTCATGCGCCAGCCTTCTCGCTCATCGTCCGCTGGTTCCGGTGGCCGCGCCCGGCTTGGGCGGACGAGACAGCGCGTTGGTCACCTCCACGTAAGCCATGCGAACTTCATACAGACTGTTCTGCAGAAATGTCTCTTCCGTGGAAGTGAGATTGCCTTTGGTTTTTTCCCCCAGCAGCGCGAGCGTATCGATCGTCTGCCGCGCGCCGATAATATCCACGCGAGGCTGTTCGCCCTGCTGATGCATCAAGCCCAATTGCAGCATCGCGGTCATATAGAGCGAGGCCAGAAAACGCTCGAAAGTCATCTCGAACTCTTTCGCCGAGCGCCCGCTAAGCTCCACCCGCGAATCCAATTCTTTCGAGGATTTTCGGTAGGCATCGGCCTGGGCTAACTGTTCGCTCTCCGTTGGTGGCGGAGGTACATCCTGGCCTGCAACCTCATCGCTCGCCTCCGGAAATGGCGCCACCGATCCTCCGGCGGCAGAAGTTTCCTTGGCCGCGGGACGGGGCGGAGGCGGAGCGGCCGCAGCCTTCGGCGCCTCAGCTTCTTCGCGAGCCTCTTTGCGCAACTCTCCATCCTCCGTAAACAAGCGACGGTCGGTTACCGTGAAACCTGATTCCTGTCTTTTTTCAGCCATAGCCTCTATCCTTCGTGAACTTCAAAATCTCGATCAAGTTTTTTCTGAGCTTTCGCGAAACCCTGGCGTCTTCGCGATCAAGGCTTCGCATTCACGCTTTTTGCATCACTTTGTCATCCCGGCGTGGTGGCGCCACGCGCTCAAGCGGCAATTGAATCACGCTGGCTCTGCCCGCTCCAATCATCACCCCACGCCCCGGCACTCCCGCCTCACGCCGAATGTACCCCAGCGCAACCGCGCGCTCGCCTTCGAGCCCTGGCACAGCCGCGACGCTGGTGACTTCGCCCACTTCTTTGTCACCCAATAAAACCTTGTCCCCCGCCGCAATTGCTGCGGCGCCCTCAGCCAGGAAGCCGGCAAACGTGCGATGCACATTGCCCCGCGAGCGAATGCGCTCCACGATCTCCTGTCCCACATAGCAGCCCTTGCTGAAGTTGAGCGCGCGCATTTGCTCAGTCTCCTGCGGCAAATCGCGCTCGCGAATGTCCACACCATACAGCGGAACGCCCGCAGCGATGCGCTGCACTTCCAGAGCATCGCTGCCCACCGGAGTCGCTCCGGCGGCAATCAACGCCTGCCACGTTTTATAAACATTCTCGGGAGCGAGCCAGATCTCGTAACACTCCTGCGGTGCATCTTCACCGCGCACAACCGTACACTCCACGCAACCACAGTCACAGTTGCATCGAGCTGTGATCATCTGCATCGGCTGCAGTTCAGGAACCTCCACGCCCGCGGCATTCAGCATCGCCCGTGACTTCGCGCCCGCCAGCCCCAGAGCGGTTTGCTGCCCGCCCGCATCCGCCACTTCCACGTCATCCATAATGATGTAGTGGTCAAACGCAGCCATGATCTTTTCAACCTGACTGCGATCGGTTTCCACGATCAGCTTTTCGCCCGCGTTGTAAACATCCATATCGCCCAGAATGCGCCCCTGCGGATTTAACAGAAAAGCGTAAACGCCGCTCCCAGTGGCGAGATCACGAATGTTGTTTGTAACCATCCCGTTAAGCCAGCGCACTCGATCGGAGCCCGTAACAGAGATTCGTGCCCGAAAACCCAGATCATAGATTCCACACTGGTTCACCAGCGCCGAAAATTCCTCCTGAGGGCCGGAAAAACGCGCGGCCGTCACGGCTCCACGGTACTCCGCCGCAGCAGCGGCTTGCGTGCCGCCGCCCCGTGCGCGCAGTGCATCTTGGAGTGGGGTTGGTTCCATGGGAGTATTGATTATAGCGAATGCCCACGAGATTCACTCCCGCTGAGGGCTCGCAATTAAAAGCCGGCAGCCGCAAAAATACCCGCGCTTCCCGCGGACCCAGCGCTTACTCATCGTGCTCGCACTGTGTTAACTTTCTGCCGTGGACCCGCAAAAGCCTTCCCCGAAACGTATCGCCGTCATCCCCGGAGACGGCATTGGACACGACGTCATCCCCCAGGCTCTCAAAGTTATCCGCGCATCCGGAGCCGACGTTGAAATAACCGACCTCGACTGGGGCGCCGATCGTTATCTCCGCGATGGAATGACCGTTCCTCCCGACGGCTTCGCCATGCTCGCCCGCGACTTCGATGCCATTCTCGCCGGAGCTTTCGGCGATCCCCGCGTCAAAACCAATATTCACGCCAAGGAAATCCTCCTCGGCATGCGCTTCAAGATGGACTTATATGCTAACGTGCGCCCCGTGCGGCTGCTGGATGCCGCGCTATGCCCGCTGAAAGGCATTGAGCCGAAGGATGTGGATTTTGTGGTCATCCGCGAGAACACCGAGGGCGTCTACACCGACGCGGGCGGAGTTTTCAAGCAAGGCACTGCGGATGAAATCGCGATTCAGGAAGACATCAACACCCGCAAGGGCGTCGAGCGCATCATCCGCTACGCCTTTGAATATTGCGAGCGCCATCCCAAACTCGACGGTTCGTCGCGGCGAAGCGTGCTGATGTGCGACAAGTCGAATGCCATGACTCACGCCGGCGGCCTGTGGCAGCGCGTGTTCAAAGAAGTCAGCGGAGAACATCCGCAGATCAACCCACAACACATGTATGTCGATGCGCTGTGCATGCAGATGGTCCGCGATCCCCGTCCCTTCGACGTAATCGTGACCAATAACATGTTCGGGGACATCATCACCGACCTCGCCGCCAGCCTCCAGGGCGGCCTGGGCATGGCCGCCAGTGGAAATATTCATCCCGGCAGGACTTCGATGTTCGAGCCGGTTCACGGCTCCGCTCCGCCCATCGCAGGAAAAAATGTGGCCAACCCTTTCGGCGCAATTCTGACTTCGGCCATGATGCTGGCTCATCTGGGATTGACGCGCGAAGCCACAGGGATCGAAGCCGCAGTTCTCGAAGCCGTGCGGCAGAAGAAAACCACCCCAGACGTCGGCGGAACCCTGGGAACGCGCGAAGCCGGAGAATGGGTGGCAAACCACGTTACGACTCTGTCATCCTAAATCGCGGTTCCTGCAACAAGCCATCGCCTCGGTCAGAGGAGAGTGTCCTCCTTACGGCGGCCAGCCAATTGACGCTCTCAGAGTTTTCTTCCCACCATCAGTGCCAGCTCCCGCCACTTCCAAAAGCAATCCACGTCGACAAATCCAATCTCCCGCAGCCAGTGCAGTTGCATTTCCATATCCAGCAGCTTGTTCGAGGGATCTTCCGTTTCGATCGTGTAGCCGATTCCGTGCAGAAACTCTTCGTGCAGCCGCGCCGTTGGTGAGGCCACATGCTCCAGGTTACAGAATGCTCCGCCGGCATTCAGCAAGCCAAAAATTTCGCCATAAAGCGCCCGCTTGCGCTCGTGCAGCAGATGGTGAATGGCAAAGCTGGAGACGATTACATCGAATTTTCCCAGCGTCGGCAGCGGATGGTCCAGATTGTGCGCCACGATAGAAACCGAAGCGTCCGCGGCAAAGCGCTTGCGAACGGCTTCAAGCATGGCGGGCGAAAAGTCGAGAGCCACGGCCTCCCCATCGGCGTCACTGCCCCCGTTTTGCGTGGCCAACTGACTTTTGACCAGGGCCAGCAATCGGCCATTGCCAGTGCCGAGATCAAGCAAGCGGCAAGCCTTGCGAGGAATGAATTCCAGCAGCGTCGATTCGCCCTCACTACGGTGAGGAATGGAATCGGCCCGGCCAAGATAGTCCGCCACGTGGTCCGCGGAAGTCCATAGATTGACGGAAGCGTTAGTCGGCATGGTTTGTCCAGTTACTGTTCATACATTTGTCAGTAGGTTTGTCTAGGTTGCTGGGCTTTGTCCTTGAAGAAAGTATAGGCAAACAGGATAGACTCGTTCCTAATGAATATCGTTCATCGGCCAGTCCGCAGGTTTGTGCTGCCGCTTTTGGCGGTTGTGCTGTTCGCCGCGTTCCCCGGTGCAATGCGTGCGCAGACCGCGGAACAGAGTCACAATCCCACGCCTCCTCAGCAAAATCAAACTCAGCAACCGGACCAGAGTGCTCGACCCACACCGCCGCCTTCCTCACCAGCGCCCGCCACGCAACAAGAACCAGAAGTGAAGATCACGCCCAGCGAGGCCGAAGAATTATTTCACTCAGTCGATGAGATTCTCGCCTTCGACAGCAAACACACTGGCCTGCCCATTAAAAAAGAGGTGAAGCGTCGCCTCACCAGCCGCGATGAAGTCGTCGCATATCTCACCAAGCACATGAAGGATGAAGATGTGAAGCGCCTGCAGCGCTCCGAGCTGGTACTGAAGAAATTCGGCCTGCTGCCGCGCGATTTTGATCTGGAAAAACTCATGGTGTCGCTGCTGCGCGAGCAGATCGCTGGATATTACGATCCAAAAACAAAAACCGTCAATCTGCTGGACTGGGTCCCGGTCGATCAGCAGGAGCCGGTGATGGCTCACGAATTGACCCACGCTCTGCAGGATCAGGCCATCAATCTCAATCGATGGATGAAGAAGGGCGACAAAGATCTGGGAGAAATGAGAAAGGATCCCACCCCCGCCGATATCGAAAACGATGAGATCGACGACTCTCGCGAAGCCGTGATCGAGGGCCAGGCCGAAGCCATGATGCTCGATTATGAACTCGCGCCAGTGGGCCGCTCGATTGTGGACTCGCCTGAACTGGTTGAGAGCATGGAATCGCAGATGTCTGACGGCACCGACGATTCCACCGTCTTCAAGGATGCCCCCATCTTCCTGCGCGAGTCGCTCACTTTTCCCTACAGTTATGGTTTGAAATTTATTGTCTCGCTGATGAAAAAGGGCGGGAAGCAACAGGCCTTTGCCGCCGTGCTGGCGAATCCTCCCCACACCACCCGCCAGATCATGCAGCCTGAAACCTACCTGTCGGGCGAAAAGATCGCCTCCACACCCGTTCCCGATTTCAAACGCGACTTCAAGGATTACACTAAGTTCGATATCGGTGCGATGGGCGAGTTCGACGTCGCAGTCCTCATTGAGCAATACGCCGGGAAAAAGGCTTCTGACTCGCTTTATCCCGAGTGGCGCGGCGGTTACTACTACGCTGCGCGCTCCAGGAAGGACGCGGCCGCGCCGCTCGGCCTGCTCTACGCGTCGCGCTGGTCGACTCCCGAAAAAGCTTCGGAGTTCGCCGAGATTTACGCTCGCTCGTTGAGCCAGCGCTACAAGAAAGCGGAAGAAGTAAAGTCGTCAAGCTCCTCCCAGGCAGCTACGACTCAACTCCCGGAGGCGAAACTCGACCGGTTGCAAGGCCGCCATCTATGGACCACCGAAGAAGGCACGGTTGTAATCGAAGCGAAAGGTGACACCGTATTCGTGAGCGAGAGCCTGGACCCGGCGACGACCGCAATGCTGGAGAGGGAAGTGTTCGCAAAATAAAATCGTAACTGCCGATCCAGCATCACCGTCTCATTTCTTTCTTTTCGAGTTCTTCGGCGAACTATCCTCTGTCTCCCCCAAAAAGTGTTGCACCTTGGCAATCACAGCAAACTGTCTTCCTGCACGCTCCACCGTCAGCCTGCGTTCTTTTCCGGCTTCGCCTCCCAGCATCGACCAAACCTGCCCCAGAGTCGAACCCGCAGTCTGCACCCCATCGACCGCAATCAGCCCATCGCCATTCTGAACCCCATTCTGGCCACCCGGGACTGAAGGCTCGCCCTCATAGTCGGCAATGCCGGCCACGGTGAAGCCTCCGTCTTCTTCGGGGCGCAGCATCAGGCCAATCACGTCGAAGTCAGGAAAAGTGAACGTGCGCCCGATCTCGAAGTAAACGGAAGAGTGCGCATAGTCCAGACCGACGCGATAGTTCAGTAGTGCCTCAGAGCCGAGTGTCCCCGCGCTGGTTTTGGCCCCTGCCGTCTCGGAAAGTTTCGTCTGGCTGGTCGACAACTCTGCCACCGCGACCTCTGTAAGAAACAGCGGACCGTACTGCAGCCGGTCCACGCGCATCAGGTTTTGCTTCATTTCTTCCGACGATCCCGATACGTTGGCCGGGCCAATCGCGCCCGTCATGCGCGGCCAGTCAGGATGAGCGGCGGAAAGCTTGTCAAAGAGGTCATGTGCGAGAAAGCTGATCGGCGATCCTAGGTCCAGTCCAAGATTGTATTTTTTGTTTTCAATCTGACTAGGCACGTCGATCAATCCGTTTTCCGCATTCATCGCCACCTTGGTTTTTACTCCGTTGAACTTCATGCTGCCAGGCTGAGCAATCGTGATCTCGTGGCCCGGAAAATCAATGAGCACGTCGTAGTGGCGCAGTACCCTGGATGGAATGTTGATCTCCGCTTTCATGCCGGGCGTCATGACCGAAGCAGCCGCGTCTGATAGTGGAATTTTCGCATCCTTTACCACCGCCAGTGAGATCTTCATTCCGCCAATGGCAATCGCCCCCGGTGGTGGCGCGGAGCAGGCTTGGCTGTCGCACTTGACATTGAAACCCATCACGGTGGCCACGCGCCGCGACATCTCAAAATTCGGATTGCCCGGGTCGACCCACGCCCGAACCTGCTGCACCGAACCGTCAGCGAGCGGCAGGTCAGCATCAATGACAATGCGGTCGTGGTCGAGCGTGATGGGAACGGTGACCGATTTCACGTCCGCTTGCGGAGCCTTGGCCGCATCTTCTGCGAAGACGGCAGTGGCAAGAATCAATAGGAACAACAACGCCGTGAATCGCATGAGAAGATTGTAACGTCTCGTTCGCTGACGTAACAAAAGCCATACCGGCTCTTTGTTCAACTGACAATCCATAAACACACACGGCGTCATGGTGCGCCGGCGCGCCTTGGTATAATCGCAAGTTTGGGCTGATGAATTTTGCAGATTCCTGTAAGTCAGCACTTTTGGAGGGTTTGGTTGGCACAAGCGGAGATAGGCGTCATCGGCGGCAGCGGGTTGTATTCGATGCCGGGACTGAGCAAGGTAAAGGAAGTTCGCCTGAAGACGCCCTTCGGCCCGCCTTCGGACGCATACATATGCGGCGTGCTCGAGGGGCGCAAGATTGCTTTTCTGGCGCGGCATGCGCGCGGACATCGCATTCTTCCCGGCGAACTGAATTTCCGAGCGAATATCCACGGATTCAAGCAACTCGGCGTCGAAAGAATTGTTTCAGTTTCGGCCGTGGGCTCGTTGAAGGAAGAACACAAGCCGCTGGATTTCCTAATCCCCGATCAATTTTTCGACCGCACCCGGCATCGCGTGGACACTTTTTTTGGCGGCGGAGTGGTAGCGCACGTCGCGTTTGCCGATCCCGTCTGTCATCAGATGGCCGGCGTGGTCGCGAGAGCCTGCAAGACAATCGGCGTGAACGCGAAGCGCGGAGGCACCTACCTCTGCATGGAGGGTCCTCAGTTTTCGACCAAAGCTGAGTCGAACGTGTATCGCGGGCTGGGCATGGACGTCATCGGCATGACCAACCTGCAAGAGGCCAAGCTCGCGCGCGAGGCCGAGCTCTGCTACATCACCGTGGCCATGGTTACCGATTACGACTGTTGGCATCCTCATCATGATTCGGTGACCGTCGACCAGATCGTGGCAGTCTTGCTGAAGAATGCGGAGAATGCGACGAAAGTCGTGCGTGAAACCATAGCCGCGATGCCTCGCGAACGCTCGTGCAGGTGCAGCTCGGCGCTGGCGCACGCCATATTGACAGACCCCAAGAAAATTCCGGCGGCCACCAGGAAAAAACTGAAGCTGATTATCGGCAAGTATGTGAAAGGTTCACGATGAGCATTGTCGTCGTCGGTTCTGTTGCCTTTGATGACATCGCCTCGCCTTCGGGCAGCGTGAAGGGAATTCTGGGCGGCGCGGCAACTTATTTTTCGCTTGCTGCCAGCTATTTCGCCCAGGTGCGCATGGTCGCGGTGGTCGGCGATGACTTCTCCGCGGACCATGAAAACGTTTTGAAAAAAGCCGGAGTCGATACTCGCGGCATTGAGCGCACGGCGGGCAAAACTTTTCGCTGGGGCGGCACCTATACCGACAATCTCAATGAGGCCAAAACCACCTTCACCGATTTGAACGTCTTTGAGGCCTTCCATCCGCGCATTCCAAAAGAGTACGAAGACAGCGAATTTCTTTTTCTTGCCAACATCCAGCCCACCTTGCAAGCCAATGTCCGCATGAAGATGAACGGAGTGCGGCTGACCGGCTGCGACACCATGAATTACTGGATCAACAGCGCTCGCCAGGAGCTTGCCGCCACTCTCAAACTGGTGAACGTTCTGCTCATCAACGATACTGAGACCAAGATGCTCGCGCACGAACCAAACCTGCCCCGCGCCGCGCAAAAAGTTCTGGCCATGGGTCCGCAGGCGCTGGTCATCAAGCACGGCGAATACGGTGCCACAATTTTCTTCCGCGAAGGCGCATTTGGAATTGGCCGCCATCCTTTTCGCGCGCCCACGTTGCCGCTCGATGAAGTCAAAGATCCCACAGGGGCGGGCGATTCCTTTGCCGGCGGATTCATGGGCTACCTGGCCTCGCAGTCGGATTTGAATCGTGAAGTTCTCAAGCGCGCTCTGTTTTACGGCGGCGTCATGGGATCGTTTGCCGTCGAAAGCTTCGGCACCGAGCGCCTGCAATCGCTCTCGCGAGAAGAGATCGACGCCCGCTTTCAGATTTTTCGCGAACTCACCCACCTCGAATGAAGCCGCCCAGCCCTCCGAAGCCGTATTCTGAAATTGAGACCGTGAGACTGGTCTGGCTGGCGGTCTTCGTCTCCGTTTTCTCTTTTCTCTATTACCAGCGTCACGGAGATGTGTTGCTCTACGGCGACGCTGTCGCCCATATCAACATCGCCCGCCGCATCTTCGATTCGAAAACGCCTGGGCTGCTGCAGCTCGGAACGGTCTGGCTGCCGCTGCCCCATCTGTTGATTTTGCCCTTCATCGTTTCAATGCGGATGTGGCAGAGCGGCGCGGGCGGCTCCATCCCGTCCATGGCGGCCTACGTTCTTGGCGTGCTGGGTGTCTTCCGCCTGGTCAGGACGGCGCTTGCTCGCGACGGAAAAATCGAGGGCCCGGCGCAAGTCGCCCCATGGGCTGCCGTCATTCTCTACGGCGCAAATCCTAATCTGATTTACATGCAGGCGACGGCAATGGGCGAGTCCCTGTATCTGGCTCTATTCATCTGGGCCATCGTGTATTTCGCCGAATTCACGCGCCACGATTCGCAGTCCTCTCGATCGCTGATGAAGTGCGGTCTGTGCCTGGCAGCTGCATGTTGGACTCGATATGACGGATGGTTTCTAGCCGCTGTACTGGCGGTTGCGGCCGTGTTAGAAGTTTTTCGCGCCCATAAAGTTGGCAAAGAAACATCCATTGCATCTTTTGTAAAGCCCTCACCGGTGTTGCTTTTGAAATTCATCTTGATCGCCGCTGCCGCTCCCGCGCTTTGGCTGGCCTACAACGCCGTTGTCTATCGCAATCCGTTAGAGTTTGCGAACGGTCCCTACTCGGCGAAGGCAATCGAGCAAAAAACCGCGACCGTCAATCCAGCCAAAGGAAATCTGGGGGTCGCCGCCTTGTATTTCACGAAAGCCGCCGAACTCGATGTCGGCCAGACAAACTGGCAAGGGCGTCTTTGGCTTCTGCTGGCGTTGGCTGGGGCTCTCGGCGCCATCTTTACCGGTCGCGCCCGGCCTGCGCTATTTCTTTGGTTGCCGCTGCCTTTTTACGCATTATCGGTGGCCTACGGAAGCATTCCGATTTTTGTTCCTACCTGGTGGCCATTCTCGTATTACAACCTGCGCTACGGTCTGCAATTGCTTCCCGCCTTCTCCGTTTTCGTTGCCCTTGAAATTTCCTTCCTCGTGCAATGGGCCTCCACACTCCCGCAAATAAAAGCTTCCTGGCGTCGCTGGGCAGGCGCGGCAGCTTTCTTAATTGTGCTGCTGCTGGGCGCCGGGAGTTACGGCCCAATCTGGAGGAGCGATCCAATCTGTTATCGCGAGCCTCTCGTCAACGGCCGCGGGCGCGTGGCATTAGATAATCAGCTTGCCACCTGGATCAAGCGCTTGCCCTCAAACTCCACACTTCTGATGTATCTGGGCGCGCACGTCGGTACGCTCGAGCAGGCTGGCATTCCCCTGCGGCGCATAATTAATGAAGGCAATCACCGCGTGTGGAGACAGCCCTCCGATCCCCAGGGTCTGTGGGAACGCGCCTTGGCAAATCCAGCGGGATACGCCGATTACGTCATCGGTTTCGAGGGCGATCCCGTTTGGGGCGCCGCGACCGCCCGGCATCTACCGGCACTTGTTGAAATCCATACTACCGGCCAACCGCGAGCTGCAATCTTCACCGGGCACGTGCCATTGCCTCAAGGCCAGCAACAAGAATGAATGCGGTAATCACGCCGGTTAATGCGCCTTCCCATGTGGCGTAGCACTCCGATGATAAAATCCGGCCATCTGATCGACTTCGGCACATTGGATCAAAATCCATGAACTGGCAACACCTTCTTGATTTGCTGCACGCAGAAATGGCAAGCGGCGTGGTCACATCTTCCGTGACGCGGTTGGTGTTGGCCGCCATCCTCGGCGGCGTAATCGGCTTGGAGCGCGAACTCAAACATCAGCCCGCGGGATTACGCACGAATATGTTCATCTGCTTTGGAGCGGCGCTGTTCACGGTTCTTTCCGACGCACTGGCAGTCGAACACCTCGGCGATCACACCCGCATTTCGGCGCAGATTATCCCCGGCATCGGCTTCATCGGCGCGGGATCGATTCTGCACACTCGCGGACTGACCACCGGACTCACTACGGCCGCTACTCTGTTCGTTGTAGCCTCGGTGGGCATGGCCACCGGCGGAGGCCTTTATCTGACGGCAATTTTTGCGACCGGGCTGGCACTCGCCGCACTGTTCGCCTTGGGCCATCTCGAACTCACCTTCAACCTGAAGACTCTGCTGAACAGCTACGAGGTTACCGGTGGCAGCGTGCAGGAAATTACGCAGGAGGTCAACCGCATTCTGGAGCGAGGGCATCGCATGATGAAAAACGTTGAGACCGGCGCCACCAGCCAGCATGTGCGTCTTCAGTTCGATGTTTCCGGATGCAGCCGCGAACAGAGGCAGTTGCTAGGCGAACTGAAAGGCTCGAGTGTGCTCGGCAGCGTAACGTCACTAGGACCGGTGGAAGTGGAGTGAGCCCGGATGCCCTGGTGATTCCGTTTGTCAAAGCCTGCGCCTGCGGAAATGATTTTCTGCTGATCGACGCTGCCCAGTTTGAGGGCAAGCTGGCGGTTTCGGAATATAGCCAGTTCACCCGTCGCATTTGCGACCGCCACCAGGGAGTGGGCGCGGACGGCGTGGAGTGGTTGCATCCCCACGCCTCGGCGGATGTTGAAATTCGGCTGATTAATGCCGACGGCTCCGAAGCCGAGATTTCCGGCAACGGCACGCGTTGTGTCGCTGCCTATATTTGCTCGGAACAACGCAAAGAGAAGATCACGATTCAAACCGGAGCCGGACTCAAAACTTGCGTGCTGCTGCGAAGAATCGAATCGGAATACGAGTTCGAAGCTGAAATGGGCAAAGCTGCCGTTGACGCCGAAAGGGCCGTGAAAGTCGGCACGGGCGAAGTGCGCGGCATTCCGGTCTCCATGGGGAACCCGCACTACGTAGTCTTCGTCTCAGAATTCTCGGCCAACTGGCAGAAAGAAGCCGCAAACATTCAACGCAGCTCCCACTTCAAGCACGGAGTAAACGTCGAGATGGTTGTGCCCGATGCAAAGCATGATGTCAGCGTCCGGTTTTTTGAGCGCGGAGTTGGCGAAACCCAATCCTCGGGAACCGGCTCTTGCGCGTCAGCCCTGGCCGCGATCTCGACCGGACGCGCGGAATCACCTGTTCGCGTGCACACTCTTGGCGGAACTCAGACCGTGCGTACCGAACAAGATCACGTATTTCTTCGGGGAACTGCGCGCTTGGTTTGCCGCGGGGAGTTCGTTCTTAGTTAGGATGCCGGCTCACTCCGAACAAGGAAATCCTGGCATCGTTTCAAATAGACTTTTGACTGCATGTCTTCCCCAACAGTTGCGCGCGTGAAGCCGCCAGCCCTTCGGCCGGGCGATACCGTGGGCATAGTCGCGCCCGCCAGCAACGTCAAGCGCGCCGACCTCGAGGCCGGATGCGAGGGTCTGCGCCACGCCGGCTACCGCCCCTTCTATTTCGACTCCATCCTCGAACAGGATCTCTACTTTGCCGGATCGGCCATGCGACGCGCCCGTGAACTGGAGGAAATGTTCGCGCGTGAAGACGTGCGGGCGATTGTTTGCGCTCGCGGCGGCTACGGCTCGAATTATCTACTTGAAGTTTTGGACCTGGCAAAGATTAAAGCTCATCCCAAGATTTTTGTCGGTTACAGTGACCTGACCGCGCTGTTAACCTATTTTACGGACTGCGCGCACCTCGTAACTTTCCATGGTCCCATGGTGGCCAAGGACTGGTCGCGCGAACACGGAGTGGATCTGCCGTCATGGCAGTCGGCTCTGAGCGGTACGGCCGCTTGGAAACTCAAGCTGGGCGCGGCTTCGGGAGCAATCGGGCTAGTGGAGGGTACGGCCGAAGGAACTCTTTATGGAGGCTGTCTGTCGATCCTGGTCGCGTCTCTGGGAACTCCCTACGAAATCACAACCACCGATACAATTTTGTTTCTCGAAGATGTAGCCGCAAAACCTTATCAAATCGATCGCATGCTGATCCAGTTGAAGCTGGCTGGAAAATTCGAGAGCGTACGTGGAATTATATTTGGCGAGATGCGAGATTGCCTGCAGACTGCCAATCAAGGCTACACGCTCGAGGAAGTCGTTTTGCGGATTGTGGGCGACTTGGGTGTGCCCGTGGCATACGGCGTCCGCTCCGGACACGTGACGTCGGGAAACATCACACTGCCGATTGGCATACGAGCCGGGCTATCGGTCCGCGGCGGTAGCCTCAGTTTGGAGATGCTCGAAGCGGCCGTCACACAGCTGTCGTAAAAAAGCTAATCGCCGAATCTGCGGATCTGGGGACGCGCTAGAAACATCACGAAACATCATGGACGATAAAAGACACATTCATCTGATCGGCATCTGTGGCACCGCTATGGCTTCGCTGGCGGGAATGCTGAAGCAGCGCGGTTTTCAAGTGACCGGCTCCGATGCCGCGGCTTACCCGCCCATGTCCGATTTTCTTTCGGAACTCGCGATTCCCGTCGCTCAACCTTTTGCCGCGGCCAATCTGGAGCCGCGTCCCGATCTGGTGGTCGTCGGCAATGCGATTTCGCGAGGCAATCCCGAACTCGAGCACCTGCTCGATCAACGCATTCCGTTTTGCTCGCTGCCGCAATTGCTGCACGATGAATTTCTGCGGGGCAAGGAAGTGCTTGTGGTCGCCGGCACTCACGGCAAAACCACCACCACCTCCATGCTGGCCTGGATCTTTCATACCGCCGGAATGCAGCCTTCATTTTTGATCGGAGGGATCGCCGAAAACTTTGGCTCCAGCTTTCATCTCGGACAAGGAAAACATTTCATTCTGGAAGGCGATGAATACGACACCGCCTTTTTCGATAAGGGACCGAAGTTTCTGCATTATTTCCCCGACGCCGTAATTCTTACCTCGGTCGAGTTCGATCACGCCGATATCTACAAAGATCTCGACGCGGTCGAGACCGCATTCAAGCGCCTGGTAAATCTTGTCCCGCGGCGCGGCCGCATTATCGCTTTCGACGGAGCAGTCGGCTCGGCCTCAGAAAGCGCCAGCCTTGAACGGTGCTTGCAGAAGGCGTTTTGCCCGGTGGAGCGCTATGGCTCCGGGGCGCGCGCCGATTGGCAAATCTCCGGCGTTACCTTCGAAGCGGATCGAACCTCCTGGGCGGTGTCGCACAACCACAGCGCCTGGTCAGATTTTCAATTCCCCCTGGCCGGGGAATATAACGTTTGGAACGCAACCGCGGCAGCGGCCATGGCCTCGAACTACGGTATCTCGACAGAAGAGATCTCGGCCGCGTTGAAGACTTTCAAAAGCGTGAAGCGCCGGCTTGAAGTGAAGGCGCAGGTGAATGGCATTACCATCATTGACGATTTCGCTCACCATCCTACCGCTATTGCGGGCACGCTCAAGGCGCTGCGCGCGCGTTACGCCGGCGCCCGGCTATGGGCAATTCTCGAGCCCCGGTCCAATACGTTACGCCGCCGCGTGTTGCAGCACGATCTGGCGCAAAGTCTGGCGCTCGCCGACGAAGTGGTGGTCGCGGCCGTCTTTCGTTCCGAAGCCGTGCCCGCCCACGAGCGACTGGAACTGCCGGAGTTGGCCGCCGACATTCAAAAGTACGGCCGTCGCGCTCGTTTGCTCGATGATGCCGATGCGATTGTCCGCACCATCGCTCCGGAAATGGGTCGCGGAGATGTGGTCGCGATTCTGTCGAACGGCGGTTTTGGCGGCATCTACGAGAAACTGCCGGCTCGATTGAAAGCTCTGGGAGATGAAAATCCAGCGGTCAATTCGGCGAACGCAGCAGGGAAGCGATGACGCATTCGCTCCAGTCCGCCAAACCCCTGCATCAGATTCTCCGTTTAGCCGCTCTTCTATGCCTGGGAATATCGTCTTCCTACGCCACCACTAACTACACGATTTCGCTGACGGATCCGAACCAGCACCTGCTGCAGGTGCAAATTCTGCTGCCAGAAGGAGCTTCGCAACGCGAGTTGCAGCTTCCGGTCTGGAACGCGCTCTATCAGCTCCGCGACTTCGCGCAGCACATCAACTGGGTGCGCGCGAAAAGCCGCGCGGGCCACGCCCTTTCCATTCGTGAAGAAAATGCCAGCCGCTGGCAGATCTCGGGTGCCGAGACCGGCGCCATCATCGAATATCAAATTTTCGTCGATACCCCTGGGCCGTTCGCCGCCCAGTTCAACTCCCATCACGCATTTTTCAATCTCGCGCAAATTCTCATGTATCCAGTAGACGCCCGCAACGGTCCGATGGTGGTTCGTTTCAACCAGGTTCCCGAAGCGTGGCACATTGCCACTCCGCTCACATCCATGCCCGACGGTCGGTTCAGCGCCGAGACGTATGACCGGCTGGTTGATTCGCCCGTGGAAATCGGAACCTTTCAGGAATCCGATTTCGATCAGGGTGGCGCTCACTATCGCGTGATTGTTGACGCCGAATCCGGCGACTATGACATGCCAACCATCGACGCCACACTGCGCAAGATCGTAGCCGCCGCAACCAGTTGGATGGATGACCGTCCTTTCGACACTTACATGTTTCTTTATCATTTTCCACGAGGCCCTGCGGGCGGCGGCATGGAACATTCCTACTCCACCGCTATCTCGGTAAATGCCCAGGCTCTGGCGCGGGATCCCGGCGTCCTCGCCTCCGTGACCGCGCACGAGTTTTTTCATCTGTGGAATGTGAAGCGCATCCGCCCACAAACCCTCGAGCCCGTCGACTACACCAAAGAAAACTACACTCGTGCACTCTGGTTCAGCGAGGGATGCACCAGCACAGCTGCTGACTTCATTCAATTGCGCGCCGGATTGCTCGACGAGCGCCACTTCGAAGAAGACTTGGCGACAGGCATTACCGAACTCGAACGCCGCCCCGCCCACCTTACTCAATCGGCGGAGGATTCAAGCCTCGATGCCTGGCTTGAGGGCTACCCATATTATCGTCGGCCCGAGCGCAGCATTTCCTATTACAACAAAGGCGAGCTGCTGGGAATCACTCTGGATTTGGTCTTGCGCGAGGCCAGCCACGCAGAGATATCCCTGCGTGAAGTGTTTCAGTGGATGAATCAGAATTACGCGAAAAAGCACCGCTACTTTCCTGATTCGGCCGGAGTGCGCGAGGCCGCCGAGGCCGTAAGCCATGCCGATCTCGAAAGCTTTTTCGTGAACTATGTTTCCGGCACGGAAGAAATTCCCTGGGACAATTTCTTTCGCGTCGTCGGACTGCATTTAGTCGAGGGAACAAACATCATCGCCGATGCTGGGTTCGTAGCATCGCGAAATTTTGACGGCCCCATGGTCGTCTCGGCGGTAACCGCTGCCAGCCAGGCTGAGTTGGCCGGCCTGGAAGTCGGCGACGTAATTCTCGAAATCAATGGTAGCCCCGCCGGCCAGGAATCCTCCGACGACTTGGCGAGGCTAAAGCAGGGCGACACCATCACCGTGAGAATCCGGGCCCGCCGCGCCGCAGAGCGCGAGTTGAAATGGAAAATCGGCAGTCGTGAAGAAATTTCCTACGAACTCAAAGACCTGGAGAGCGTTACACCCGAACAGCGCGCGATCCGTGCCGCGTGGCTGAAGGGTGAAGCCAGGATTCAACCGGAAGTTCGTTCCCACTAATTGCACACGCACACGTATGATCCGCACCATCGCCATGCTGGTTTTCTGGACCCTGGCCGCACCCGTGGCGGCGCTCATCGGATTTCCCTGGACGTTCATCTCGGGCGACGTCAGCCTGCTCTATCGCCTCTTCATGTTTGGCGCGTGGAATGGCGTCCGTCTCACTGGCGTGCGCGTCCAAACCATCGGGCTCGATAAACTTGATCCGGCGCGTACTTACATCTTCATGTCGAATCACGTTTCGAATGTCGACCCACCCATCACCATCCCCCTGATTCCGCGCCGCACGTCTGTCATGGTCAAAAGCGAACTGTTCAACTATCCCATCCTTGGCCGTGCCATGCGCATGGGTTCGCTCGTGCCCGTCGATCGCGGTAATCGCGATGCCGGCATCGAATCGGTGCGGGTCGCAAAACAGGTGATGCAGCAGGGTCTGAACATGACGATCTACATCGAGGGCAAACGCTCGTTCGATGGCAAGCTCCTGCCCTTCAAGAAAGGACCTTTTTATTTGGCCATGGAATGCGGAGTTCCCGTGGTCCCCATTACGATCACTGGCACGCACTACGTAATGCCCAAGAAAAGATTCGCCATCAAGCCTGGGGTCGTCACGGTGATTTTTCATCCCCCGATCGAGCCGGTTGACTTCGGCAGCCGCGAATGTCTCATGGAAAAAGTCCGGGCCGTGATCGACAGCGGCCTGCCCCCGGAATACCGGCAATGCCCATCAAGCGCTTCCGCGTGAGTCGATCTTCGCGTGCTGTTCGGGCTTTATATGTTGCACTTACTCTTTCCGCATCATGGCCCGCAACACTCGCGCCATCTGCGGCAGCTTTGGCAACAGCGCCGAATACTTCAACCACAATTTATGATCCACTGCGGGAGCGCCGCTCACCAGCGCTCCCGCGGGAACGTCATTGGCCACTCCGCTTTGCGGCGTGACAATAGCGCCTTCACCTACTTTGCAGTGCCCGACCACCCCGACCTGCCCCGTCAAAATCGCCCGTTTGCCAATTTCCGTCGATCCCGCCAGCCCAACCTGCGAGCACAGCAAAGCATCTTCGCCCACCTGCGACCCGTGCCCCACCTGCACCAGATTGTCGATCTTCACCCCGCGCCGGATGCGGGTTTCGCCGACGCTGGGGCGGTCGATGCAGGAGTTGGCCTGCACCTCCACATCATCCTCAATCGTCACCCCAGCCGGCTGAGGAATTTTGTGCCAGCGGCCCTCTGGTGTCTTCGCAAAACCAAAACCGTCGGCGCCGATCACCACTCCATTCTGCAGCAACACGTTATTTCCGATGCAACAGTTTTCCCGAACCACCGCATGCGCGTGAGCGAAAAAATTGTCGCCGATCGTCGTGCCGCGATAAATCACCACATGCGCCAGCAGCACAGCGCCGGCGCCGATCTTCACATTCTCATCCACCACCACGTACGCGCCAATGTGAGCGCCTTTCCCGATCGTCGCCGTGGGATGGACAACGGCTGTAGGATGAATTCCCGCCGCGTAAACCGGCGGCTGGTGAAAAAGTTCAAGGGCGCGAGCAAAACTCAAATACGGGTCCTTTACCCTTAACGTGGCTGCCGGTATCGCGGGAAAATCTTCCGCGACAATCACCGCGGCCGCCTTGGTAAGGCGTGCCGCGCCCGCATATTTTTGGTTGGCCACAAAGGTAATTTCGCCGGGTCCAGCCTGTTCGATTCCATTGAGACCCGTGATTTCGGTTTCGGCTGCGCCATCTTCCAGGCGCGCGTTCAGAGCAGATGCGATGGCGGAAAGTTTCATAGTGACGCGGGCATAGCAGCTGCGGAAAAGACGAATAAATCCTACACCACAGAGCTTCTTCCAAAGATCTGTGAGATTGCAAATGCCTCCGCGATGCTTATTGTACGAAAAGCGTAAACCCTGTTGTGGATGTGACCGAGCCGCTGGTGGCGCTTACTACGATGTTGTAAGTTCCGGCTAGCGTCGCGGCAACGGGCGCCGGAGTTGGGGTTTTGCTTCCTCCTCCTCCGCAGCCTGGGACCAGGACGATCGATGCCAACAGCAGGAGAAGAGTTCGAGACGAACGCCGTCCTTTCGGCGCCCCGATGAAAAAAACAGAAAAAAACATGAAACCGCCCACCGCCAGCCAGCGTTCGAAAACCGGACGTCCCGGAGCTCGCAGCATGGCCGCTGCGGCGGTCGTGCTCACGCTGATGGAGCAATTTGTTGTCGTTGCTGTCCCACTGGCCTTTACCGAAGCCGGCGTGAAGGCGCATGCAGCGCCGCTAGGAAGCCCCGAGCAGGACAGTGCGATAGTGCCAGTGAATCCCGTCGAGGAAGAAACCGCAACTGACGTCGTTCCTGAAACTCCCGGAGCGGAAATAACTACCTGCGCCTGATTCGAGGCGATGGCGGCAAAAAATCCCGGCTGGATGCTGAATCTCAGTGCCGAACTGTTACTTGGGCCGAAGCTGGCATCGCCGGCGTAGCTGGCAGTAATCGTGTGAGCGCCGGTATCGAAATTAAAAATTCCGTTCGGCGTTGCCGTGTTGCTGCCGTCGTTGAGTTGATCGCCGGCGTTCAACTGGAACGAACCGCCGCCCGGAATCGCCCCGAAGGCATCGCTGAAGGTGACCGTTCCCGTCGGCGTGCCATGCAGTGACGTTCCCGCCACGTCTGCGCGCAGATAGACAAAACTCCCGAAGGGACCGCTGGTAAACGGAATAGCATTTCCATTCGCATCGGCGGTAAGAACGGAAAGCCCGGTCGTGCTCGACTCCGCCGAAACCGTGACCTGAACCGAAGTTGAATCACTCGCAGCGTAGGTCGCGTCCCCGGCGTAGTGCGCCTGCACATTGTAAGTGCCTCCCGGCAGTTGGTCCGTGGACGAGACTACCGTGCTGGTTCCGCTCAGCGTAAAGCCATCCACCGCGGTCTGGGCGCTCGAGCTCGAGCCAGTGCTCGCGATTAGAGAAACATCGCCTGTCGGATTTCCCGTCCCGCTACTCGGTGCGACGGCGATATTCACATTCACTGTTGTACCGTGGGGGATGGCCGTCATCGGCGTCAGTGCAAGCGTAGTTGTCGTAGGATTGAATGTCACCGAGTTCCACTGACTGACCAGATTGGCAATGTTCACCGACCCCAGGCCGCTGGCCATGTCGTAACCCGCTCCGGCTTGATACAACGCGCTCGACAGGCCGTAGTTCAACTCTCCCGGCACCGCGTTGTTCCCGGCCGTTACATCGTTGAAGATGCAAGCGCTCGCTGGAGGAGTTGTCGTGTTCGATCCGTTACACAGTCCCAGGTTGGCTTCCGAAGCCGCCAAACGATACAAAATGTAGTTCGGCAGCCCTTGTCTTCCTGTCATCTGCTGATCGACCAGCGCCATAATTCCCGCGAAGGATGGAGTAGACGCCGATGTGCCTCCAACCAGGTAAATATAAAAGTCTCCTTGCGCATCGGGCAGGCAGGAAGCTTCCAGGCACAGCAGGTAGCCGTCGTGCGGAGCGGCCGTCAACGATACGTCCGGCAAATCGCGCGCATTGTCGTTGAGTACGCCCGCTCCAGACTGCCACGTAGGCTTGCTGAAAAATATGCTCGACCCCCCGCCGCCTGCTGAGATGTTGGCGCTGGTCCCGCAGCTCGACGAGAGGCAACTATCATTCCAGATATCTTCCGGAATGTAGGAGAGCGCGGTTGCTGGGTCCGGGCTGCTTGGACCCCAATATTTGCTTGGATCCGAAGCATCGTTAAAAATAGTCCCACCCACCGCAACATTGAATGGCGTCGAGGCCAGCAAGCTCGCCGACACAGGTCCGCTAGCGATTGTTTCCGAGTCCGGACTGTCGCATCCTTCGGCGCCGCTGTCCCCGGTCGAGACGAAATAGCTAATGCCCTGGGCCGCCGCCTGTTCCGCCAGTGCAGAGGTCCCTGCGGCCTCTGCAGTGCCGCTTTCCGCCTCGCAGGTGCCAAAGCTCTCGGTCATCACATCCGCGAGGTTGTTTTCAATGATGTAGACCTCCGACAGGTCAATGCCATCGGAAGTGTTGGTCGTTGCCGAAACCACCAAATCCACAGTCGCGCCCGGAGCCACTGCGCCTGACCAACTGGTATCAAGGGTCGCTTCCGCTTCTTCGCCGCCCCCTAGATCGCCCGGGTCCGGCCCGTTCAGAACAATGTTGAACGTGCCGCAGCACAGCTCGAACGCGTCAGTGCGAAAATCGGCCACGTCCTCGCCCGGGGAATCGACGCTGTACAAATTACTGCGGCCGATCACGCCGATGGTGATCCCGCTGCCCGAAATATTTTCATTGAGGGTCGGGGTGCTGTTGTAGATCGTATCGAAATCCCCCGGCGCCATCCCGTGCGTTCCATCGGTGAAGGTCAAGGCAGGAAATTTCCCCGGCCGCATTTTCCCCGCCACCTTCTGTTTGGAAAATCGAATCTGAGGTTTTTTCAAGAAATTATGCAGCGTCAGCACTCCCGCCACCGCCGGCGTCAGCGCCGCCGGAATCGAGGGATCGCTGGCGTTCGCCCAGTGCTGCTCGCCATTCACCACATATTTGTGAATCGAGGTATGAAACGTCTCCTGCACCTGACTCGCCGACCCGGAAAACTCCAGCACCGTACGCCCCTTGGTCGTTCCCACCTGGAAGCCGTGGCCTTGCAGCCACGAAGTGACGGTTTGAATATCCGCATCCATCGGCCCGAACTGCTTGCCAAACTGCGCCGGCGTCAGCCATTTGTGGTAGCTCGGCGAGCGCTTGTCCTGTTGATCGTCCAGCAGCTTTCGCAGCGCACCCTCCTGCTCCGGGCTGCGCTTCAAAACCAAAAGCATGCGGCTCATCGGAAGCGTGGCGGGCGCCGTGCCCAAATCGAACTCCGGCCGCGCCAGCGGGTGAGTGTTCCCTTTGAGCAGCGTCCGGCGCGATTCGTCGATCACGTCAGTGATCAAGGGTCGCGACGCCACCGTTACTGGTTGCGGAACGCTCGCTTCCTGCGCCGGCAAAGAGCAGCAAAATACTGCTGCCACACTTGTGATGGTGAGCACTCTCTTGGGAGTCAACAACAACAAATTCATGAAAAGCCACCTGGGACGTAGCTACGCCAATCGAGACCAGGCGGGCAAGGAGGAAGGAATTAACCCGACGGCTCTCGTTACGCAGGAGGTAAAGCCTGCGCCTGAGTTCAGCCTTTTTACCCCAAGTGTTCCCGGATTGCAACGTTGAAAATGAAGGGAGCGCCCCTGGCTATTCCCACCTCGGACCCAAACCGTCGAAACAACTTCGCGCCAAAGGCTGGGCCCTATCCGGCCACGCCTGTCTACTTCGAGCACCCAGCGCAGTACCCGCCGATTTCCAGGCGCGACACCACAATCCGAAAGCGGCAGTCTTTCTCCACCTGGCTTTTCAGCTTCTCGAAAACGTCACTCACAAACTCCATGATCTTGCCGCAACGCAGGCAGGCCATATGAATATGGTCGCGGTTCACCTTGCGCTCATAGTAGTGACCTTCCCCATGGATGTGCATCAGGTCCAGTTCATCGATTAATCCGTGACGCTTCAGCAGTCGCAGGGTTCGGTACACCGTGCTGCGATCGACGGTGGCATCCAGCTTCTGCGCCCGGCGTAAAAGCTGTGCGGCATCCAGATGCTTCGTGGCCGTCTCCATCACACTCAGGATGGCCCGCCGTTGCTGTGTCATGCGGATTCCGCGACCAGCCAGATGAGCCTGCAACCGGCCCGGGATTTCAGTTTGCGGTAGTGGCATTGCGTCCCTCCTGGCCCCGTCGCAACTGGTCGCAACCAGCCTGCGACGAATTATTCCGCTGTCTCTTGACCCCGCGCGAGACCATCGGTCAAACTCAGAGTTGTCATTCAGATGCGACCGAATTGCAACTAGGTTAAACCGATCTACCTCTTTACATGGCGTGCGCCCTTCATCAACGCGACCCGATCATAGCTCCAGATGCGACTGAATTGCAACTGGCGCGGCTACGAGAATCTTCTTCGCTCCGAGCCACGCTCCCAAAGACCCTGCGAAAGCTCGCGCGCTTATCTTGCCGCCATCTTTATCTCTTCCTTTCTCTGCTGGGCGTTGCCTCGGCGGGAGTGGGAGGCAGCATTTCTGGTACGGTCAACGATCCTTCCGGCGCTGCGATTCCGCAGGCCTATGTCACCTTGCTCAATGCCGCCACCAATGCGCGCCAGTCCCTCACCACCGACGCTCGAGGCGCCTTCACCTTCCCGGTTCTTCCCGTTGGCGGCTACGTTCTCGAGGTCAATCAGGCTGGCTTCAAACCCTATCGCCGCACTGGAATCGTGCTCGATATCAACAGCGCACTCCTGTTCGATATCGTGCTCCAGCTCGGCCAGCGCACCGACACCGTCATGGTAAGTGACAGCGCGGTTCACCTCGACACCTACACCAGCCAGGTCGGCGAGGTCATCAACAGCCAGCAGATGAGCGCCGTCCCCTTGAACGGCCGCAGCTATACCGATCTTCTCGCTCTGCAGCCGGGGGTAGCTCCTGCCACCTCCATCAACTCCAGTACCGTGCAGGACGTCGGCGCCAGCGCGCTCTCGCCCTCGGGCGATCTGAATCCCGGCACCATCTCCATCAACGGCCAGCGGGAATTCGCCAACGCTTTCATCGTGAACGGCAGCGACTCCGAAGAAGATGTCAACATGGGGACGGCGATTATTCCGAACCTCGATTCCATCGCCGAGTTCCGCATTCTCACCAGCAACTTTGATGCCGAGTACGGCGAATTCAGCGGCGGCCAGATCAACGTCATCACCAAATCAGGCACCAACGCTTTTCATGGCGATCTATTCGAGTTCCTGCGTAACACCGATCTCGACGCCCGCAATTATTTCTCCCCCACTCGCGGCGCGTTTATTCAAAACCAGTTCGGCGGAACTCTCGGCGGCCCTCTCCAGCGCAACAAAATCTTCTTTTTTTCCGACTACCAGGGCACGCGCCAGCGCCAGGGAGTCGATACCGGACTCATTCCCGTGCCTTCTGATCAGGACCGCACTGGCAATCTCTCCGACCTGGCCAGCGCCTTTTCCACCACCCAAATCGTGAACGGTCAACCGCTCTCAGTGCCAACCACAGTCACCGGTCCCGGCTGGGCAACCACGCTGTCGAAGGATCTGAAATATCCCGTCTCCGCCGGAGAGCCCTACTATTTTCCGGGCTGCAGCAATACAAATTATTCTTCCACCAGCACCACCGCCTGCGTTCTTCCCAGACTGCAAATCCCCGCCACGGCCTGGGCTGCGCCCGCCAGAAACTTGTTGCAATACATTCCGGCGCCCAATCAGCCCGGGAACTTCTTCGCCACCTCCGCCAACAACCAAGCCCTGCGTGACGACAAAGGCTCTTTCCGGATTGATGCCAACACCGGCTGGGGACTCATCTCCGGCTACTACTTCCTCGACGACTATTCGCTCAACAATCCTTATCCAGTCGCCCAAGGCGGAGCCAATGTGCCCGGTTTCAACGCCCTCTATCTCGGCCGCGCCCAATTGTTCGGCTTGGGCGATACCAAAACCCTCAACCCCACCACGGTCAACGAGTTCCACTTCAGCTACATGCGGGCATACAACGACCTCGGCAAACCGCAAGGCGGACTCGGCACCAGCCTGGCCTCTCAAGGCTTCCTCACTTCCTCCGGAGCGCCCAGCATCGTCGCCCTCGCTCCTCAGGACCAGGGAATCGAAAACCTTGTCTTCAATAATTTCTCCACCGGAACCAACACCAACGAACTCAAGCAGGCCAACAATACTTTTCAATGGCTCGACAATCTGTCGAAGGTCATAGGAAGCCATACCCTCAAAGTTGGAGGAGAGTTCCACTACGACCAGGTGAACGTGCATCCCATCGCCCAGTTCAACGGCAACTTCCTTTTCACCGGAAGCGAGACCGGCGTGGATTTCGCCGACTTCCTTCTTGGAATTCCCAGCCAGTACAACCAGAGCCAGTTAAATCCGTTCTACGGTCGTAACAAATACGCCGGCATCTTCGCCCAGGATAGTTGGCACGTAACCTCCAACCTCACCTTGAACTACGGTTTGCGCTGGGATCGCATCGAGCCCTGGTATGAAAAGTACAATCAAATTTCAACCACCGAGCCCGGAAAGCAATCCGTAGTTTTTCCCGGCGCCCCTGCGGGAATTTTGTATCCCACCGACCCCGGCGTGCGCCGCACCCTGGCCCCTCCTGGCGATGAATTTTCCCCGCGCCTCGGTCTGGTTTATTCCCCGGACCTGGCTGACGAGACCTGGCTCGGCAGGATTCTCGGTACTTCCGGCAAAACCAGTTTCCGTGCCGGCTTCGGCATCTATTACACCTCCATCGAGGCTCTGACTCTCGGCGTCCTCGCCGCCAACGCTCCCTACGGAACCACTTATACCAGCCCCGCTCCGCCGCAATTTGCCGATCCGTTTGTCACCGCTTCCAGCGGACAAAACCTCGGCCAGTATTTCCCCGTTACCTTTGCTCCCTTGAATTCCTCTAGCAGCCATCCCGATCCCAATGTCGACTGGTCGCAGTACGTCCCCATCAGCGGAATTCCCGCCTATCCTGTCAGCAACCGTATTCCCTACACCGAGCAGTACGTGCTCTCTGTCGAGCGCCAGTTCGGCGGCAATACCTTGTTCAGCGCCAGCTACGTCGGCAATCAATCCCATCGCCTTCTGCTCTTGGTGGAATCCAATCCCGGCAATCCTGCGCTGTGCCTTAGCTTGAGTCAGACCAGCGAGGTGGCAGCCGGATCATCCACCTGCGGACCTTTTCAGGAGAGCAACGTCTTCACTCGGGCCTCGAACCCGAGCCAGCAAATCTTTGGCACCCGCGGACCTCTGGGCTCCAATTTCGGCAGCGACACTAACCAGGCCACCATCGGCAATTCCAACTACAACGCGCTCGAACTCAGCCTCCGTCATACCAGTAAGCGTTTGCAATTGTTTGCCAGCTACACCTACAGCAAATCCATCGATCAATCCTCGAACGTCGGTGAAGAAGTCAACCCCATCGATCCCGGGCTCAGCCGCGCCCTCTCCGCCTTCGACGTGAAGCACAACTTCGTGGTCAGCTACGCCTACGAGCTTCCCTTTGCCCATTTATTCCGCGCTTCGAACCGCTTCACCAATGGCTGGACACTTTCCGGCATCACTCATTTCAGCACCGGCTTCCCGGTGACGCTTCTCAACTACGGCGACAACTCTCTGCTCGGAGCCGAGCCCAACGGCATCAACAACTACGGCGTGGACGAGCCGCAATACACTCCGGGCCCGCTGCACCTGAATTCCGATCCGCGCAACGGACGATCGTATTTCAATACTTCGCTGTTCAGCCTTCAGCCCCTGGGACAAGCTGGCAATGCCAAGCGCCGCTTTTTTTATGGTCCGGGACTCGATAACTACGATATGGCCCTGATGAAGGCCTTGCCCCTCAACGAGTCTAAATCCCTGCAGTTTCGTTTCGAGGCATTCAATGTCTTCAATCACGCGCAGTTCTACGGGCCCACCGCCGTGAATGGCAATATCAATAGCCCTTCATTCGGAGAAGTAGTCAGCGCCGCTGCTCCCCGCCTGATGCAGGTGGCCGTCAAGCTGATTTTTTAGGTGTATTGCCAGGCTTTCCGAGTTGCGGCATTGTCACTCCTCGAACATCGGAACCTGTCGCTGGTCGTCGGTAGCTCCGCGGCGTGGCCGCCGGGTGGCGCCAATCACCGCCAGCACCGTCAGCGACTCCAGCGCCGTCCGCGGCACGAAGATGCGTTGCGTGTTCGACCGCTGGTCGGGCGGGTTCACCAGATAGCCCTCCGGCAGATTCTGCATGAGATCGGAGGGCATAAGGCCTTCGAGAATTTCATTGTCCTTAAACCGCAGCCGCACCCACAATCCCTCCGATCTGGGACGGGAAGTGAATGTCTTTCGCGTCAGCGACTCCGAGTCGCCAAACTCGCGCACAAAGTAGACGCCCTTGATCTCGCGCAAATCCATGGCCACCACGTTGCCCGCGGTATTGAGCAATTCCAGCTTGCCTTCGTTGAGGAACTGCGCCGGAGACACGTAGCCTGAGACTGAATCCCGGTCCATCTTGCGGACGATCACTTTTTTATGGGTCGATGGCATGAAATCGGCGCCCGGCTTGCGGTTTCGCGAAAAGACAAATGCAAATTGAACACACTCATACTCGAGCCCTCAGGCCCGAGACCGAAAGCCGACTCCTCGATTCTCGCACTAATTCCGAAGAAATCGCGTGAATCCACGTTGGCAGTAGCCAAATCGTAAACGTTGTGTTATTCCTTTAAGTTGCTTTGCCTCCGCTCAACTGTGTATAAGTGTTTTATATTGAGTGGCTTGTGCCGAGTCTCCATGACAATCGTCGTGGCCGGACAAGCTTCTCCTGTGGAAATGCTGTGGAAAACGCTTCCGCAGGCTTCGCTCCGGCATTTGCAACGAACGATGCACCGTGGTTTTAACCTAGATCGCTTGTCGACGAATGGCTGATTATATTTACACAATGGAAATCCGGCTGACGCCAGATCAGTCCAAGGGCGTCAACTTGGTGCAGGATGTAGTCCGGGCCGCGGGCATCACCCTTTATCTCACCGGCGGCGCCATTCGCGACATCATCAGCGGTTTTACCATCCGCGACCTGGACTTCACGGTCCAAGGCAATCCCCTCAAACTGCAGAAGGACTTCGAACGCGCCGGAGCGCAAATCGCCGGCCACGATGAAGACGTCCGCACCCTTTTTCTGGTGCTGCCCGGCAACGTCCGCGCCGAAATCGGTATGGCCCGCACCGAAGTTTATGAGAAGGTGGGCAAGCCTCCGGTGATTACCCCCGCCAGCATTCAGGAAGACCTTCGCCGCCGCGACTTTACCGTCAACGCCATGGCTCTGTCGTTGAATGAAGGTTCCCGCGGTCTTCTGCTCGATCCCTTCAATGGCGTGGCTGACATTGAGGCAAAGCTGCTTCGGATTCTGCACAATTATTCCTTTGTCGAAGATCCCTCGCGTTTAATCCGCGCCACCCGGTTCGCCGCGCGCTTCCATTGGCCGCTCGAAGAGCGAACCCAGCAGCGCTTCGATGCCGCCAAAGAAAATAATTACATCGAACACATCTCGCGCAGCGCCATCGGCCATGAAATCGCTCAACTGGCTCATGAAGATGATCCGCTCAACGTCGTCCGCGCCCTCGAAAAAGAAGACTGGCTCAAAGTGCTCCACCCCCACTGGACCACCACCAAAGTCGACAGCAACGGCCTTGGGCTGTTGATGAAAACCCGCCAGCAGATGGTAGACCTCGGCTACACCGTCGATCCCTCCGCCGCGGTAATGCACTTCCTGACCGCGCGCCTCTCTGACAAGGACATCTCCGACCTGCGGCGCCAGATTCCCCGCAAAGACCTGATCGAAGCCTGGCGCGACATTGAAGATCACGCTAAGGATTTAGCCAAGCGTCTGACCGGCAAAGAGGCTGCAACTCCCT
Organism: uncultured Acidobacteriota bacterium; assembly: GCA_963756015.1. GTDB lineage: Bacteria > Acidobacteriota > Terriglobia > Terriglobales > Acidobacteriaceae > Sulfotelmatobacter. Next base: position 737,897 of record CAVWMB010000006.1, on the reverse strand, counting down.
CCCGCACCTGGAACCTGCTCTCTTCGGCCCGGCCTGAAATGGTCCTGTTTCTGGCGGTCACGGCGCGCCATCAAAGCGTCGCGCTGAAGATCAAGAACTTCCTCACCAAATGGCGGCAGGTGCAGCAACGCATTCCTTTGCCCGAGATGACCGAGCTGTTAATCACTCCGCAGCTCCCGGAATATCCCAAAATTGCTCGCGATGTCTTCATGCTTCTGCTCGACGGAAAACTCCGTTCCCGCACAGAAACTCTAAAATTCCTCAAGCCCTTTGCCCCGCCGCCGCCACCGCCTCCACCCCCACCCCGGCGCGGACGCGGTCCTAAAGCCGCCGCGGTCGGTCCGGTCGCTGTGCCTCCGGCTAAACCTGCCAAAGGCAAAGGGAAAGCCGTGGCCGTCTCTGCCACAGCCACTCCTCCACCACCGCCACCAGCGCCGGCGGAGAAGGCTAAGCCGGCTCCTGCAAAGCCTGAGCCCAAAGCAAAGCCAAAACCCGGAAAAGCCAAAAAACCCTCAACCCACGCCAAGCCCCCCGCGAAGGGGAAGAAATCAAGCGCCAAGAAACCCAAAGCCCGCAAGCGATAACCGATTTTCGGCTTCTACCCCTTCCATTCGGGCATATAATGGCATTCATGGATCGTCCGCTTCTCATAGCGGCATTCGTCCTTCTGCTGGCCGCGCTTCCCCTCTCGGCCCAGCGCGGTGGAGGCCATGCCTCCGGAGGCGGACACGCCAGCTTCGGCGGACACAGTGGTTTTTCCGGACACTCCGGTTTTTCCGGCCGCAGCGGTTTCGGCGGCCAGATGGGCGCAACCCACGCCTTCAGCGGCCTGCGCTCTGGTTCAAATTTCGCGACCCGTTCCTTCGGTGGCCGTTCCTCTTTTTTCCCGCCGCTTTCCGCGCGCGGTCGCAACCGTTCCGGCATAGGTCTGCGTCTCCGCTCCTACGGCTTCAGAAATAATTGTTACGCATACGGCTGTGGATCGGGATATGGCTACCCGTGGCTCGGCGGCGGCGTTGATCCTTACTGGTGGTGGGATAACGATTCTTCTTATGATCAGAATCAGCAAGACCAAATCGGCCTGGCCAACGAGATGAACCAGCAGAGCCTCGACGAGCAGGATGCGCGTGAACAACGTGAGCAAAGTGATCCCGGCGATCAGGATCTCTACGCCCGCTCCAATCTGCGCCCACCGCACATCCCGGAACGCACCGAGGCCGCGCCAGCCACCGTGCTGGTTTTCCGCGATCAACACAAACAGGAAGTGCAGAACTACGCCATCGTCGGCCAGACCGTGTGGATCTTTTCGCCCGCGCGCACCCAGAAGGTTCCCTTGTCCGACCTCGATGTCGACGCTACCCAAAAAGCCAACGACGAGCGCGGGGTGGATTTCCGTATGCCTAGGGCAGGCGATGGGCAGTAGCTTTCTTCGCTAAAGTCTCCAGCTCGCTAAATCCCATAGCGCAAAAAAACCATTAGACTTTTCGTAGTGCATTTTCGGGAGAGCTCGCAGATTCGTGGAAACGCGCTCGCGCCTCCAGCGAATTCAGCCATGAGTGGAAGTAACTGGCTGCATCTTTTTCGATGTATAAGAATCGGAGCCCCATCGTGAACGAATCGCTCCACACGATCTCGGCCTTTCCACGAAAAAGCTGCGGTTCCACGCTGGGCAGGTCAAACTCCACCAGAACCACTCCTTTGAGCTTTAACGGAGCGGCCAGCTTGATCGCCAGACCGCCTTCGCTGATGTTCTGGATCGATCCAGCGATAAACGATTGCTCGAGCGTGTCCCGAAAGCGCATCGGCAAATCAACCTGATAACGGAAATAGCGACGGTGCTCGCGCTCCATCTTGGGAATTGCCAGCTCCAGGATGTTGTACAGGCGGGTCTGCTGAACCGGGTGGCTGAGTGCGAAATCCGCGCCCAGTTCAATGGCTTCACGTTCTCCCATCGAATCGCTAACTACGGCCAGCATTAGGGTTTGCTTATTCGCAGGACTATTGCGTAGCTGATCGAGTGTTTTCGCGCTTTCGGGCACGTCGCAGTCCACAACCATGCCATCCAGATGTCGGCGCGAGGCCAACTCGATCGCACTCTGCGGGTCCTGGCGGAACTGGACCGAAACTCCGCGCGCCCCCAGAGTAGCCCGCATATCCCTCAGCAGCGTAGGGTTCGCGGTAAGCATCAAACACTCCAAGCCCATCTTGCCATATTAAAAAATTCTTACTGGCAGGGGTAGTAACAAACGTGCAGTAACCTGGTTACCCCCAGAGCCACGTGACCATTCCAAGCACCCAAAGTGGCCACAAATGGCCTGTTCCGGCGTACCGTGTAAGCTATGCTTTCCATTCAAGAGGGCTGAGTTCGACGGCGATCTTTGTCCTGGTTCACGGCTCCGCTCACTCGGCGCGGGCCTAGGATTTGCTTAAGTCCCAGCTTGAGCACACGATTTCCACTTTTTGTGCATAAATGCCCGCCCTGTGAATAAATGTTCGCTGCGTCTCGGTCCCGCGAACGGTTAAAATCTAAATGGCCCATGTCCCAATTCGTTCACCTCCACCTGCATACCGACTACTCCCTGTTAGACGGCGCCTGCGACGTTGAAAAGCTTTGCCAGCGCGTGCACGAAATGGGGATGCCCGCCGTAGCCATGACCGACCATGGAAACATTTTCGGTGCGGTCCACTTCGTCAACGCCGCCCACAAATACGGGGTCAAGCCCATCGTGGGCTGCGAACTTTACATCTGCAAAAAAGATGACCATAACATCGAGCGCACTCCCCCCGAGGGCGACACTTACAATCATCTGCTGGTCCTGGCCGAGAACGAAGAAGGCTACCGCAATCTGGTCAAGATCACCTCCGAAGCTTCATTGCACGGCTTCTACTACAAGCCCCGCGTCAGCAAGAAATTTCTCGCCGAACATTCTCGCGGACTGATCGGCCTTTCCGGCTGCTTGAAAGGCGAAGTCGCCGAGCGCCTTATGGAAGGGAACTACGAGGCCGCCCGCACCGCTGCCGGAACCTTCCGCGACATCTTCGGCAAGGAAAATTTCTATCTCGAGATCCAGGACCAGGGCTTGGCCATGGAACATAAAATCCATCCCGGCCTCTTCCAGTTGGAAAAAGATCTCAGCCTCCCGCTAGTTGCCACCAACGACAGCCACTATCTCTGCGAAGACGACGCCCACGCCCAGGACGTGATGCTTTGCATTCAGACCGGCAAGTCGATCCGCGACACCGCGCGCATGAAATTTGAGGGCAATCAGTTCTTTGTCAAGACCCACGACGAAATGTATCGCGTCTTCAAAGACTCTCCCGAAGTGTTATCGCGCACTCTCGCCATCGCCGACCGCTGCAGCCTCCGCCTGGAAAAAGTAGCCACCCCGTTTCCCCAATTCGAAGTCCCCCCTGGCTACACCATCGACAGCTATTTCGTTCACGTTTCCCGCGAGGGTTTCTCCCGCCGCCTGGAGGCGTTGCGGCCGCTGCACGACCAAGGCAAGCTCAAACATTCCATCGCCGACTACGAGCAGCGCCTGGAGCGCGAACTTGGGATCATTCAGCAAATGAAGTTTCCCGGCTATTTTCTGATCGTCTGGGATTTCATCCGCTACGCCAAAGAGCACGACATTCCGGTCGGTCCCGGCCGTGGCTCGGCCGCCGGATCGCTGGTCTCCTACGCCCTCGGCATCACCGATATTGATCCCCTGCAACACGAACTGCTCTTTGAGCGCTTCCTCAATCCTGAGCGCGTCTCCATGCCCGATATCGATATCGATTTCTGCATGAACCGCCGCGGTGAAGTCATCAACTATGTCACCCAGAAATACGGCCGCGACAACGTAGCCCAGATCATCACCTTCGGCACCATGGCCGCCAAAGCCGCCATTAAAGACGTTGGCCGCGCCATGGACATCCCCTACAGCGATGTCGATCGCATCGCCAAAATGGTGCCCACGCAGCTCAACATCACCCTCGATCAGGCCATCGAAGATTCTCCACAACTGCGCGAGGCCATGGAAAAAGATGGCCAGATCCGCGAACTGATGCAGACCGCGAAAAAGTTGGAAGGAATGGTCCGCAACTCCGGCGTGCACGCCGCCGGTGTCGTCATCTCGCCCCGCCCGCTCACCGAACTCGTTCCCCTGCACAGAACCAAGAACGACGAAATCGTGACCGCCTTCGACATGGTCGCCATCGAAAAGATGGGCCTGCTGAAGATGGATTTCCTCGGCCTTACCACTCTCACCATCCTCACCGACGCGCTGAAGCTGATCGCTCACACTCGCGGCACACCCATCCGCCTCGAAGATGTTCCTTTCGATGACGCCGAGACTTATCAGAAAGTTTTTCACAAGGGATTGACCTCCGGCGTCTTCCAGTTTGAATCGCACGGTATGCGCGATGTGTTGCGGCGCTATCAGCCAAACTCGATCGAACATCTCACCGCTTTGAATGCACTCTACCGCCCCGGGCCCATGGCCATGATCGACGACTTTATCGAGCGTAAACAGGGGCGGCGCAAGATTGAGTACGAACTGCCGGAGCTAAAAGAGATTCTGGAAGAGACCCTGGGCGTGTTCGTTTACCAGGAACAAGTGATGCAGGCGGCCAACAAACTGGCCGGCTACTCGCTCGGAGAGGCCGATCTGCTGCGCCGCGCTATGGGCAAGAAGAAGGCCGAAGAAATGGCGGCACAGCGCGAGCGTTTCGTCGAAGGCGCAGCCCAAAGAAAGTTTCCCGCCAAAAAAATCGAAAAGATTTTCGATCTCATGGCCCAGTTCGCCGGATACGGCTTCAACAAGTCGCACTCTGCCGCCTACGCTCTGCTCGCCTATCACACCGCCTATCTCAAGACCCACTACCCGGTCGAGTTCATGGCCGCTCTGCTCACCTCTCTCACCGGCAGCACTGATGACGTCGTGAAATATATCAACGAGTGCCGCGAGATGGGCATCGCCGTCGAGGCCCCCGATATCAACGTCTCCGACGCAAACTTCACCCCTCACGGAGAAGCCATTCGCTTCGGTCTGGCGGCGGTGAAGAATGTCGGCGGTAACGCCATTGAATCGATCGTGGCGGCGCGTAAGCAACTCGGCCGCTTCAAATCGATTTACCAATTCTGCGAGAACGTCGATCTCCGCCTGCTCAACAAGCGCGTGCTGGAGTCGTTAATCAAAAGCGGAGCCATGGATTCTCTCGGCCGCCGCGCGCAATTAATGACCGTCCTCGATCGTGCCATGGAGCGCGCCCAGAAATCCCAGCGCGACGCCGAATCCGGCCAGCATGGCCTTTTCGGCGTCTTTCAGCAGGAAGAGCCGGAATCGAATAATGACAGGCTTCCCAACATTCCCGACTGGGACGAGCAGCTGCGCCTCTCCGCCGAAAAAGAAATTCTTGGCTTTTTCATCAGCGGCCATCCTCTCGAAAAATACAAAGATAAGCTCGAAGATCTGCAGGCGCTGAGCGTCGTGGAAATTGGCGCCATGACCAGATCCACCGGCAAGGACGAAACCATCGCCACCGCCGGCATCATCGCCAACCTGCGTGTTCTTAAATCCAAGCGCGGAGATTTCTACGCTCAGGCCATGCTCGAAGATATGTCGGGCACGATCGACATGATCGTTTTTCCGGAAGCCTACAAGCGCCTGCAGGACAAAGTAAAACTCGAGGTTCCCGTGCTGGTGCGCGCCGGCGTAAGGATCGAAGAAGGCGCCAATCCAAAAATTACCGCGGCTGAAATCATGCCGCTCGAGGAAGCCAAAGTTCCATTGCCCCGTGCAATTCGCATCCGGGTGCCCCTCGAAACCTCGGTGGAATCCACCGTCGATGATCTGCACGCGCTGTTCCGGGAGCGACAGGGCGAGGCGCGCGTATTATTCGACGTGGAACGCGCCGGGGATTTCATGGTCGTGATGGAAGCCGAAGGTTATAATGTGCTGCCCGACCGCAACTTCATTTCTCGAGTCGAGCAGTTGTGCGGGCGGGGCAGTGTCCGCGTGATCAGTTGATCCGAATCGGTTTCCGTTAAATCATGAGGGCAATTCAAAAAACGCAACAGGAATTGGAGCGCATTGAGCGCGAAGTGGCGTCAATCGAGGCCTCTCCCGGACAGAACGAAGAGACTCAGCGCCAGCTCGCGCAGCTTCATGAGCGTATCCACATCCTGAGAGAAGAAATGCAGGGAACGCAAACCGCCTGGCAAAAAACCGAACTGGCGCGCCATCCCCAGCGCCCCCAGACGCTCGACTATATTGAGCGCCTTTTCACTGGCTTCAGCGAAATCCACGGCGATCGCAGTTTCGGAGACGATGCCGCCATCATTTGCGGCATGGCCCGCTTTCATGGCGAGGAAGTTCTTGTGGTCGGCACCCAGAAGGGCCGCGACATGAAACAGCGCGTCTACCGCCATTTCGGTACTCCCCACCCTGAAGGTTATCGCAAGGCGCTGCGGGTGATGCAGGTCGCGGAAAAATTTCGCCGCCCCATTTTTACCCTCGTCGATACCGACGGCGCTTATCCTGGAATCCACGCCGAAGAGCGCGGCCAGGCCGAGGCCATTGCACACAATTTACGCGAGATGGCGCGCCTCGAAGTTCCCATCATCGCCACCGTCATTGGAGTCGGCGGCAGTGGCGGGGCACTGGCCATCGCTGTCGCCGACCGCGTGCTCATGATGGAGAACTCTATCTACTCCGTAATTTCGCCCGAGGGTTGTGCCGCCATCATGTGGCGCGATTCCACCAAGAAGGAACTCGCCGCCGAAGCCATGCGCATCACCGCCACCGATCTTAGCGAACTCGGCTGCATCGACGATATCGTGCCCGAACCGGAGGGAGGCGCTCACCGCGACTACGAAGCCGCCGCCAACTTGCTCGATGTCAGCCTGCAGAAGCACCTTGCCGAACTGAAAAAACTCCCGTCGTCGGATTTGATCGTCTCACGATATAATAAATTCCGTAACATGGCGCAGTTTTTCAAGACGGAATCCTGATTCCGTACGACTCTTCTTCTCTTTCCCAAATAGGTTCCTCTTGCGTCGCTACGTCAATTCGTGTGCCGGACGAACGTCGACGGTCGTATAATAGTGTGTTTCCCTCAAGATCAATTCGGACGGATACATTCCGCCCCACAATCGAAGGAAGGTGTTGGCAATGGCCATTACGGATGTTGCTCCCCAGGGTACGGGCGGGCAGTTAGGGCGCAAGCGCATCGTCAATGATATGAGCATTCAGGTGGCCACGGTGAATGGCTCCGGCTCGCAAAGTTCGAACACGGTATTGTTGCGCGCAATTTTTCAGATGGGCGTGCCCATCTCCGGCAAAAATCTTTTTCCCTCGAACATCGCCGGCCTTCCCACCTGGTACACCATTCGCGCCAATAAAGACGGCTACATCGGCCGCAAAAAAGAAATCGACTTTCTGGTTGCCATGAACCCTGAGACCGCGCAGGACGATGTCATGTCACTGGGCCCCGGCGGCTCCGTCCTTTATGACGCGCCTCTCGCCCTCGACAAACTGCGCAACGATCTCGTCTTCTACTCGGTCCCCTACGACAAACTGGTCGCTGCCGTTTGCCCGGAAGCCAAGCTGCGCAAACTGGTGAAGAACATGGTCTACGTCGGCGTGGTCGCGCAACTGCTCGAAATCGAAATGGGCGAGGTCGAGAAAGCAATCCGCAAGCAGTTCGCCAGCAAAGTCAAAGCCGCCAGCCTGAATCTGGCCGCCGCCCAGGCCGGGTTCGACTATGCCAAATCCAACCTGCAAAAGCGCGGCGCTTTCTACATCGAGCGCATGAACAAAACCGCGGGCAAGATCATCATCGACGGCAATTCTGCCGCCGCGCTCGGCTGCATGTTCGCCGGATGCACGGTCGTCACCTGGTATCCCATCACCCCCTCGTCTTCTCTGGTCGAGACCATGATCGAGTACATGAAGGAGTACCGCATCGGCCCTGACGGCAAGGCCACCTTCGCCATCGTTCAAGCCGAAGACGAACTCGCCGCCATCGGCATGGTCATCGGCGCCGGCTGGGCGGGCGCGCGCAGCATGACCGCCACTGCTGGCCCCGGCATCTCCCTGATGTCCGAGTTTGCCGGCCTGGCTTATTACGCGGAAATTCCCGGCGTCATCTGGGACATTCAGCGCGTCGGCCCTTCCACCGGCCTGCCCACGCGCACCTCCCAGGGCGACCTTCTTTCCACCGCCTTTCTTTCCCACGGCGACACCAAACACATCATGCTGATTCCGTCCTCCGTCTCCGAGTGTTTCACCATGGCCGCCGAAGCCTTCAATCTCGCGGAACAGTTCCAGACGCTGGTTTTCGTGATGTCCGATCTTGATCTCGGAATGAACAACTGGATGTCTGATCCCTTCCAATATCCCACTACCCCCATCAAGCGCGGCAAGGTGCTGAGCAAGGACGAACTCACCAAGCTTGGCGGATTTGCCCGCTACAAAGATCTCGATGGCGATGGCGTCGGCTATCGCACGCTTCCCGGAACCGATCATCCCGCCGCCGCCTACTTCACCCGCGGCAGCGGCCACAACGATAAATCCAACTACAGCGAGCGCCCCGACGATTACGAAAACAACATGGAGCGCCTGAATCGCAAGTTCGAGACTGCGCGTTCTTTCGTCCCTCGTCCCGAAATTTTCAAAGGCGCGAACGCCGGGGGTGAAAAAGTAAAGATCGGAATCATCGCCTTCGGTACCTCGCACTGGGGAATCGTCGAAAGCCGCGATCAGTTGCGCAACGAATACTCGATTGAAACCGATTATCTGCGCTTGCGCGCCTATCCCTTCACCCGTGAAGTCCACGAATTCATCGAGCAGCACGAGCGCGTCTACGTGGTCGAGCAAAACCGCGACGCCCAAATGCTCAGCCTGCTCAAGCTCGACCTCAAACCGGAACTCATCACGCGCCTGCGCAGCATCGCCCATCTCGATGGATTGCCGCTCGACGCCCGCTCCGTCACCGACGAATTAAGCACCATGGAGGGAAAGTAATGGCGACCACGCCTGCTGCTGAACCGAAAACTAACCGCATCGGCCTGAGCGTCATCGACTACAAGGGCGGAAAGACCACGCTCTGCGCCGGCTGCGGCCACAACGCCATCTCCGAGCGCATCATCGAAGCCATGTACGACATGGGAGTCAAGCCCGAACGCGTCGTGAAGTTGAGCGGAATCGGCTGCTCCTCGAAAAGTCCCGCTTATTTCATGAATCGTTCTCACAGCTTCAACTCGGTGCATGGCCGCATGCCATCGATTGCCACCGGCGCCTTGCTGGCCAATCGCAATTTGGTTTCGCTCGGAGTCAGCGGTGATGGCGACACCGCTTCCATCGGCATCGGCCAGTTTGTTCACCTCATGCGCCGCAATCTTCCTCTCATCTACATCATCGAAGATAACGGCGTCTACGGCCTCACCAAGGGCCAGTTCTCCGCCACCGCCGATCTCGGCTCAAAACTGAAATCGGGTGTGCTCAACGATCTCCCGCCCATCGACACCTGCACCCTGGCCATCCAGCTGGGCGCAACTTTTGTCGGCCGTTCCTTCTCTGGCGACAAGCGCCAGCTCAGCACCATGCTCAAGGCGGCCATCGCCCACCACGGCACCGTCATGCTCGACGTGGTTTCGCCCTGCGTCACCTTCAACGATCACGAGGGTTCAACCAAATCCTACAAATACGTAAAGGACCACGAAGAGACGCTGCAGGAAATGAGCTTCGTGCCGCACTTCGAAGAAATCGATGTGGAGTACGATCCTGGAACCACGGTCAACGTCACCATGCACGATGGCTCGCACCTGCAGCTTCGCAAGCTCGAGGAGGACTACGATCCCACCGACCGCATCCAGGCCATCACCCGCCTGACCGAAGCCCACGACCGCAGCGAAGTCTTAACCGGAGTCTTTTACGTGAACACCAAAACGCCCAGCTTCCTCGACATGCTGAACATGGTCGATGAACCCCTGGCCACGCTCCCGGAATCGCTCACCCGCCCTGGCCCCGAAGCCCTCGAAGCCGCCATGGAAGAATTGCGCTAGAAGTCTCGCGTAGCGGCGGACGCCTTTGTCCGCCCGGCTCGAACGTGGGGACAGGATGAGAGGGTATTATGTGGGGACAGCCGCCCTCGGCTGCCCGTCGGGTCGCATGTCATCCTGAGCATAGCCGTTTTTGGGTGGCGCAGCGCTTTCAGCGCTGCGATGAAAGCAAGCTAAAGAGAAAATCGGCTTCAGCCGCTAAGTTTCCTACCGCGAGCTCGACGGCTCCAGGCCGCGTCCCGCCCCGTAATACTCCGCCAGCGCCTGGCGTTCCTCTTCCCGCAGCAACTTCGCGATCGTCCGCATCGGCTCATTGATGTCGTTCGTCCGGCTGCCGTTCGCAAACTCTTCGAGCTGATCCAGAACGTAATCACGATTCTGCGTCGCCAGCGACGGCGCTCCCGGCCGGTACGCCACCGGACCATGGCACGCCTGGCACGGAGGTATGCCGCGCTCGCCATCGCCAAACGTAATCAGCCGTGAAGCCATGGCGGAGTGACTCGACTCGGTCATCGCCTGCGGAAAGATTCGGTTGTCCTGCGGATCAGGGAAAACCGGCAGCGCCGCGAAGTAAGCCACCACATCCGCCATATCCCGCGACGAAAGCGACGCGGCAATCGGCTCCATCACACTCGACCCTCGCTTGTGCGCCCGAAAATCCTCCAACTGCTTCCAGATGGCAAGCTGGTTCAAGCCCGTCAGGTTCGGAGTTGAACCCCGCGAGCTGAATCCTTCCGACCCGTGGCAATGATCGCAGCGCTTGGCCAGCAGCATCCCGCGAAATGCATCCCCGCTGGAAGCCGCCGCGATCGTCTCCGGCGTCCAGGTCACCAACGATGGAACTCGATCGCCTGAAGCGACTCCGGCCTTCAACCGAATCGAACTGGCCGCGACTGCAAGCAGCAGGGTCAAAGCGAGAAAAAGCGCAGCCCTCAGCCGCCACGAAAAGCCTCGCCGCAAGTGCGCCAGACGCCTACTGCGCCTCACAGGTCCCTCTTTCCTCCGGACGCAGGGCAGGGAACTGCTCATGCGGCACCACCTTCACTTCCGACCGCATCGCATAATGTCCCGCGCCGCAAAATTCCCCGCACGCCGTCTTGTATTCCCCGGCCTTCGGAAAGCGGAGTTGTGCCTCGCTGATCGTTCCCGGCAGCACCTTCACCGCATACTCCGTGCCGTTGAGCATAAGCGAGTGCACTGCGTCCGCGCTGGTAATCCGCAAGTGAACCGGAACGCCCGCCGGAACCAGAACACAATGCGGCACAAACAAGTATTGCTGCGCGATCATGCGCACGGTCACGGAACCGTCGGGGTCGAGCTGAGTTCCGAGATTGTTCTCCACAAACTCACCTTGAAGATGCAGGGCGAGCGGGTCAACGTGGCGCGAGCCCTGCAGAAAATGCAGCAGCGGCTGGTCGATCTGATAGTAGCGCGTAGCCGGGATCAGGCACAGCACCAGCATCGTGAGCAGGAGTGTCCGCAGTTTTCGCCAGTTCACAAATCGCTCGATCCAGATTGGCTGAAACCTAACTCATAAATCGGAAGGCCACCGATTCACGCGTGCTGCAAATGCCGCATCATAAGCCCGCTTTCAGCGCAGGAATTTGGCCACCACTACAATGGATTAAGAGTCGAATAGATTAAGGCTCGCCCAATTCCCTCAGCACCGCACTGCACCGCTCGCACACCGTCGGATACTTCTTATCCTCGCCCACGTGAGTGGAATAATTCCAACACCGTTCACACTTCAATCCCTCCGCCTTCTTCACCTCGACGTGAACCCCGCCCGTGCCGTTGCCGGCAGCCTGACTCAGCTTCACTGCCGAGACAATAAACAAGTAACGCAATTGGTCGGCGTGCCGCGACAGCACGGAATAAATCGGCTCCGCCGCCGCCAAATTCACCTGTGCCTCAAGGCCGGTGCCAATCAGCTTGTTATTGCGAGCTTCTTCCAGAGCCTTCAGCACATCGTCGCGCACCGCTCGCAGCGTCACCCAGTCTTGAGCCGATTCCTTTTCGTCGGCGCCGCCTTTACTCTCCGCCCGCGCGTCGCCCAGTATTTCGGCCGCCGCGGGAAACAACGCCAAATGCACGCTCTCCCCGCGCTCGGCAGTCTTTGGCAAATAATCCCAGACCTCTTCCGCCGTAAAACTCATAATCGGCGCCAGCAGCCGCACCAGCGCTTCACCAATTCGCCAGATCGCGGTCTGCGCGCTCCTGCGGCCTTTCGACTTCGGAGCCGAAATGTAAAGCCGGTCCTTCAGCACATCGAAATAAAAAGCGCTCAAGTCCACTATGCAAAAATGGTTCAGCCGGTGATAAATCTTGTGAAACGCAAATTCGTCATACGAGCGGCGCGCCTCAGCGGCGAAAGCCAGGGTCTGGCGCAGCATGTACTGGTCCAGCCCCTCCATCTCCTCGAACCGAACGGCATCGGTCTCCGGATTGAAATCTCCCAGATTGCCCAGAATGTAGCGGAACGTGTTCCGGATCTTGCGATAATTTTCCGCCACCGTCAGCATCAAGCGTTCCGAGCCCACCACATCTTCGCGAAAGTCCACCGACGCCACCCACAGCCGCACCACTTCGCCGCCCAGCCGTCCCGCAATATCCACCGGGTCCACGTCGTTGCCGCGCGACTTCGACATGGCCTGCCCTTTTTCGTCGAGCGTCCATCCCGGCGTCACCACGCCTTTGTAGGGCGGGGTTCCATGGGTTCCCATCGCGCACAGCAGGGAAGACTGGAACCAGCCGCGATACTGATCGCCGCCCTCCAGGTACAAATCCGACGGCCACGGGTACGAGGGCTCATCGTCGACTAACGCCAGATAGCTGGCTCCCGATTCCAGCCACACATCGAAGATGTCCGTTTCTTTTTCAAACTTTTCGCCGCCGCAGTGCGGACACTTCGTGCCCGCGGGAAGAATCGAATCCGACTCCGCCGTAAACCACGCATCCGCCCCCGACCGCGCAAACAGTTCAACCACTCTGCGGTTGATCGCCTTGTCATTCAGCGGCTTGCCGCACTTCTCGCACAGAAAAACCGCAATCGGTACTCCCCACACCCGTTGTCGCGAGATGCACCAGTCCGGCCGCGTGGCAATCATGTTCGACAGCCGCTCTTCTCCCCACGCCGGATCCCACTTCACATGTTTGATTTCTTCCAGCGTGCGCGCGCGTAGCGTATCTTTTTCCGAACCTCGACCCCTGACCTCGCTCGGCATCGGCGTTTCCATCGAAATAAACCACTGCTCCGTCGCCCGAAAAATCACCGGATTATGGCAGCGCCAGCAGTGCGGATACGAGTGCTCCGTCTTCTCCGCATGCAGCAAAGCTCCGCGGCTCTTCAGCAGGTCGATGATGGGCTGGTTGGCTTCCCACACCCGCTTGCCGGTATATTCCGGCAGCCCGTTGCGCAGGATTCCTTTTTCATCCACGTTGCTGGTCGCATCCAGCCCATACTTCACCCCGGTAATAAAATCTTCCGCGCCATGCGAAGGCGCCGTGTGCACTACGCCAGTTCCGGTATCCATGGTGACGTATTCTGCCAGCACGCCCAGAATCTTCCGATCCAAAAAAGGATGCTGAAAGTTCAGTCGCTCCATCTTGCGACCGGGAAAATGTGCCAGCTCGCGCGCATCGGCCAAACTGCACTTCTCGGCAACCTCTTTTGCCAGCTTTGCCGCCACAATATAAACTTCGCTGCCCGATTCCAGCGCAACATATTCTTCCTCGGGATGAAACGCCACCGCCATCGACGCCGGCAAGGTCCAGGGCGTGGTCGTCCAGATGATGGTCGAAACTTTCTTCCCCGCCAGCGCTGCATCAATGTTCGCCGGATCATCCAGTAAACTGTACTTCACAAACACCGTGGGACTGGTGTGGTTCTCATACTCGACCTCAGCCTCGGCCAGCGCCGTCTCGTCATGCATGCACCAATAAACCGCGCGCAGTCCCTTGTAGACGAATCCATTTTCGTAGAACGAAAAAAACGTCGACAGCACCACCGATTCATACTGCGGAGTCATGGTGGCGTAAGGCCGGTCAAAGCGCCCAAACACCCCAATTCGTTTGAATTGCGTGCGCTGCAGATCAAGAAATTTCTGCGCATACTTCCGGCACTCGGCGCGCACGTCCGTGGGACGCATCTGCAGCTTCCTGCCGCCCAGTTCCTTATCCACCTTGATCTCGATCGGCAGCCCGTGGCAATCCCATCCCGGCACGTAGGGGGCATCAAATCCCGCCATCGTTTTCGACTTCACGATGAAGTCCTTCAGGCACTTATTCAGCGCCGTCCCCATGTGAATCGGCCCGCTGGTATAGGGTGGTCCGTCATGCAGAATGTAGGTTGGCAACCCTTTCCGGGCTTGCCGGATGCGGTTGTAAATCCCAGTCTCTTCCCAGCGCGCCAGAATCTTAGGCTCGTTCTGCGGCAGGTTTGCCTTCATGGGGAAGGCGGTTTTAGGCAGGTTGATGGTAGCTTTCAGTTCGAGCGGCACTCGCTTGCATTCTCCCAAATGATTGAATCTTCTCATTATAGGGAGGCAAACTGCGAACGTCCACGCGCCCCGGCTGGGGGTAGTGGCTCAGTTTGAAATCCCGCGCGCGCTTCCCCACTTGGCGTCATCCCGAAGCCCCGCGTTTTCACCAGCGGGGCGAGGGATCTCGCGAGTATCGTCTCCAGCCATGATCCAAACTGACCCACTAACCGGCTGGGAAATCAACGGAAACCGAATGAATTCGTCTTCTCAGAAATCTCGACAGACTGTTCGATAGATGCTAGACAGCGGGCTCGCGCGCAGGTTAGCTTCTGGGCCGACACTGTTTTTTTGTGGAGGTTGAAAGATGCCTGCCGCATCAAAGCCGCTGCCGGAATGCTGGATCTGCGGAAAGCCCTGCCCCCTGGAAAATTGCAAAATAGATGAGCGCGGTTGCGCAGTGCACGAAGAGTGTTACATCGCAAAACTGGCTCAGAAAAATGTTGAGCCCATCCCCGAATAGATTCCCACCAACAGGAAGCGCCGGCTGGCGTGCGGCTTGGAGCTCTTCTACGCTCTTAAGCGGTCAACGCGCAAGCGCGAGTAACTCCGACCGCAACACGTTAAGGCGCTTAGAGCGGGTAGTATCCGCTTCATCTTGCTCGGCGCTTCGGCCCAAGAATGTGGCGTCCAGCATCGCCTGCTTGTGCTGCTCTGCCAGTTGCGCAATTTTCGATCGCAACTCTGTCCGGCCACTCCGGGCGCGCGCCGCTTCGCTCATCGCCACAACTGCGTGAGCCTCGGATTTTGTTGGCTCTATCATCCAGATCTCTTCAACACCCTCAAAACCTGTATAGCATTGCCTGTACCATAGCGTACACTACATTGTGCGGTGCAGACCACAATAATTGTGTGCAAAACGGGCTGCTCTCCGACACCACAGCGCAACTTGAGCTCTCGAATTAAACGCCAACCCGGAGTCGATTTCCCGGCGAGCCAGGCCGCAACCATCCGCTTTTCCTGGCACTCTAGGCCTCCGGATTGCCGCCTAAGCTCACTCGGAAATACACTACGTAAACCGTCGCCGAAGAGGTACAATTTTAGTCGAAGCTGGTGCGGGGCTGATTCTCGTCCGGTGGGGGCAACCAGACCCGATTCTGGCAAAATAAACCGAAACTAGAAATTACCGAACAGGCAACTTGTTGGAAAGGCCGCTCATCTGTGTAGGAGGGCCGTTGCCAATTCGCTTTGCCTGTTCCACTACCCCATCAGGGAGAAACCGAACCGGGGAATAATGGCATCCGTAGAAGTGAATCCGAATCCCAATAACGAGCCTGAACTCCATCTGCTTTTGGCTCCCGATACTTTCGAGCCCCTCTGGCGGTCGCTGTTTCGCGGCCTGGATGAATTCTTTTTTCCCAAGAAGCTTCCGCCCCTCAAGCTTGAATCGAAGCCCGTCCCGGTCAAGGATATCTGGGGCTTCTACAATTACAAAAAGAATGGCGCCCTGGGTTCCACAGCCGCGCACGTCGTCGTGCTGGCCCTGATTATCGGGGGCACGCTCTGGATCCGGCACCTGGTGCCCAAGGTTGAAGCCAAAGCTTCAACCACCACCGCGCTCGTCGATCCCGGCGACTTTATGCCCCTGAAGCCCGCCAAAACCCAGGCCGGTGGCGGCGGTGGTGGCGGCGACCGCGACGTTTTGCAAGCCTCCAAGGGACGCTTGCCAAAGTTCTCGATGGAGCAGATTACCCCTCCGGCGGCGGTAATCCGGAACATGAATCCAAAGCTCGCCGTTGAGCCCACCGTCATCGTCCCGCCCGACATCAAGGTGGCCATGAACAACATGCCCAATCTTGGCGATCCCAAATCCACCGCCATAATCCCTTCGAACGGCACTGGCGGAGGTAGCGGCATTGGTTCCGGCAACGGAGGCGGCGTCGGCTCCGGCACTGGAGCCGGTGTCGGTCCCGGAATTGGCGGAGGCATGGGCGGCGGGTATTTTCGCCCCGGTCGCGGCGTGACCGCCCCGCGCGTGATCTACCAGACTGATCCCGAATTCTCCGAAGAAGCGCGCAAGGCCAAATATCAGGGCACCTGCGTCCTCGGCCTCATCGTCGATGCCAGCGGGCATCCCACAAACATCCGCGTGCTCAACGCCCTCGGCATGGGCCTCGATGAAAAAGCCATCGAGTCCGTGAGGAACTGGAAATTCGAGCCCGGCCAGAAAGATGGCCACGCAGTCGCCGTGGAGATCGCCGTAGAGGTCGACTTCCACCTGTACTGAGACTGCTCGTTCAACTCCTCAATCAGTGGCTCCTCGCGATCAAGGTGATCTGCTGCCCGCAGGCTGCCGCCCTGAATCAGCCAGTGGCTCCTGAATCAGCGGGTCCGTTTTTTGGGTGGCGCAGCGCTTCAGCGCCGCGATAACATTCCCTTTTTTGCAGCAGCGGCTTTAGCCGCTGGGCATGCTCATTCTTTCAAATCCACATGCTGCACATCTTCAATAGCATGTCCTAAAAATCTCTCCCCTAGCCGCCGAAACTTCTCCACCGAATCCGTGGCGAAAAACTTCAGCCGCGGCCGCGCCCTCCGTTCCTCGCTCAAAGCCGGTGCCAGTAATTCCTGCACTCGCCCCGCTACAGCCCGTGCCGTCGATTCCGCCGAGTCCACAATGCTCACATGCTCCGGCGCCACACGCCGCAGCAGCGGTTTCACCAGCGGATAGTGAGTGCAGCCAAGCACCAGCGCATCCGCATCCCCAAAGCCGTCCGCAAAAGCCTCAGCCACATAAATCCGCGCCACCTCTTCGGTCACCGGATGCTCCACCCACCCTTCCTCCACCAGCGGCACCAGCAGCGGACAAGCCTTCTCCCGCGCCGCCATCCCCCGCGCTTCCAGCGCCTTCCGGTAAGCATGGCTGCTCACCGTGGCCTCGGTTCCAATCACCACAACCTTTTTGTTTTGGCTGACCGCAGCCGCAGCCTCAGCTCCCGGCTCCACCACCCCCACCACCGGAACTTGCGCCGACGCCGTAATTCGTTCCAGCGCCAGCGCCGTTGCCGTATTGCACGCAATCACCAGCAGTTCGGCGCCGTGGGCCTCAAGGTAGTGCGTAGCCTCAACCGCATAGCGCGCCACCGTTTCCACCGACTTCGATCCATAGGGCAGCCTGGCGGTATCGCCAAAATAGACGTAGTCGGCCTCCGGAATAAGTTCAAGTAAAGCTTTAAGAACCGTAAGCCCGCCAAAGCCGGAATCAAACACGCCAATCGTAGGACGCCGAGCGCTCGTCATAGTCGAAACCGATCATAGCAGCGCACGAGAATTGCAGGGAGGTTGGTTGTGAGAAAGCCACGCTCTACAGACGCGCGTACCACCGTGGAAGAGCGGTGCCCAAGCGCCGCGTGAAGATTTCAAGAAAGATGACTGGCTTTAGCCCCCGACAGATTCAGACTTCTTGGCCGCGGCCGCACGGATCACTTCCGCCAACGATCCCTCGCAACACTCTCCCGGCGGAATCGGCGCCCCGTGCGGGCAGGTTCGCGGATGCCCCAGAAACGCGCAGATCTTATCAGTGGCTTCCGGCGAAAGAATATGCTCGAACTTGCAGGCCTGCTGCTCAATTTCGGATTCGCTGTCCATGGCCAGGCTATCGGTAAACAGCCGCTCCGCCAATCGATGCCGCCGGATGATGCTGCCCGCGCGTTCCCGTCCGCGCGGCGTCAATTCCACGACCAACGTTCCATCGCCCACCGACGCCGCCACCGGCTTCAGCGCATCGTGGCACGGATTCACGAACGGCTTGTGATCGTGCGCTTGCGGCGGATGCGGCGCCGAAATCACCAGCCCCATCGCCATCATCTTCTCGATCGCCAGACTCACCGGCAGCGCGCCGTGAACTTCCATGCGCTCAACCTCCGCAATTTCGGCGTGCTCCTCGAGCACCCACAGCTCTTCCAACACCTCGTCGAACTGCTCTTCGTCCGCCATCGCAAACACTTCCTGCGATGCGATCTTGCCATGGTGGAATTCAACCCGCCGGTCGGCCAGCCGCGCCACCACCGGATCGTGTGTCACCATCACGATCGTCCGCCCCTGCTGGTGAAACTCGCGCAGCAGTCGCAGCACGATCTCCTCATTCACCGCATCCAGATTCCCCGTGGGCTCATCCGCCAGAATAATTTTCGGATCGTTAATCAGCGCCCGCGCAATGCACACCCGCTGCTGCTCGCCGCCTGAAAGTTGCGAGGGCAAATGATGCCCCCGGTCACCCAGCCCAACGCGGGTCAGCGCGTCGATCGCCTCTTTCTCATCGGTCATGCTGTGAAAATATTGCGCCAGCATCACGTTCTCGACCGCGGTCAGGAACGGGATGAGATGAAACTGCTGAAAGATGAAGCCAATTTTCTCCGCCCGCACGCGGTTTAATTCACTTGCAGCGAGCCCCGCCACATTCTCCCCATCGAGCCAAATTTCTCCGGCGGTCGGCCGATCCAGGCAGCCCACCAGATTCACCAGCGTGGATTTTCCCGAGCCCGACGGCCCCATGATCGAAAGCCACTCGCCCTTCCCAACCTCGAGCGAGATGTGGTCCAGCGCGTGGATGGGCCGGTTTTCACTTTTTTTCCCATTCGCCAGATCGCTACCCGCAGCCTGAGCCTGGAAGAGTTTGCTGACGTCTTTGATCTGGATCATTTCACTCTCCCCTCAGGATGACCGCCGGCTGCACCCGCCGCAACAATGAAATCGGCAGGATCGCCGCCAGCAGCGTCACCACTATGCTACCAGCCAGCACAATCGGTAACACGCTAAAACGCGGCGCCACCACCGCATGGAAGTTAACCCGGCCAATCCAGGCGGCGATGCCGATCCCCAGAAAAAATCCGATCACCGCGCCCGTCGCTCCCAATGCCGCGGCCTCGGTGGCGAAAAATCCATTCAGCATGCGGTTGGAGGCCCCCAGCGCCTTCATAATCGCGAAGTCCCGGCGCCGGTCAAAGACCCATCCCATCAGCGTTGAGAGCACACACAACCCGGCCGTCAGAATAATCAGAGCCACGGCCGCCAGCAGTGTGGCGCGCGTCTTGCCCAGCACCCGCGCCTCGCCTTCCATAATCTGCCACACCGGCCGCACTTCGGCCGTCGGAATCGCCTGCCCCAACTGGCGCATAATCGCGTCAATCTCACCCGTCGAACCGCTGGCCGCAACCTCGATCGTCGAAGGCCGCACTCCCGTCCACGAAATAAACTCGGGCAGCGAAAGATAGATCCGGCTATCTTCGGCCCCTCCCGTCCGCACCGTCCCCGCAGATATCAGTTGAATGCTGTGCCCCCGAAAACTGAGCTCAAAAGCCTGCCCCTTCGGCGAGACCACAGCCAGCGCGCGCACCCCTACCAGCGCCTGATGCGGCTTCCCCGGCCAGTTGCTCACCGACCACCATCGGTCCAGCCGCCGCACCCGCTCGAAATCCGTGCCAGCAACCACAACCGGCTGACCATCGCTCGTTCGCGCCACCACCATCGCGAAGGGCGCCGCCACTCTGCGCGCGCCAAGAATACTCTCCACGTGCGCCAGCGTATCCGCGGGAAGGGAAGCGCCGTCTCTGCCGACCAGAATAACGTTCGCCCCGTAGTTACGAAACTCCCGCCGCAGCTTGGTCTGCACATCCACGTACAAATTCAACATCGCCGTCGTCACCGCCGCCGCTACCACCATGGCAAACAGAGCCGCAGCGGCCCGGCCGCGCCGCAGCACCGCCGCCCGCACTCAGCATCCGCAGAAACATTGAGCCGTGTCGTGTGCCATGTCGCGAACCCTGCCGCGAACGCCCGCGGCCCGCCGCCACTCGCGGCGCCGATTGCGAGCCACTCCCGTTCACAATTCCCCTCGCAGCGCGTACACCGGATCCATCGCCACCGCTTTGCGAATCGCGGCCGCGCTTCCCGCAAAAGTCACGATCACGGCAATCGCCAGAATTACCGGCAACAGAACCGGCGCAATCAAGATCTGCGAATTAAAAATGGAGCGCCCGATCTGCCGCGCCAGCAACCCTCCCGCAACAAAGCCGGCGCTTCCTCCCATCAGAGCCAGCAGCGTTGCCTCTGCAAAAAAAACCGACGCAACCGCGACTCTTCCCGCTCCCAATGCCTTCATCAATCCCACTTCCGCGCGCCGCTCAAAGATCGCCGTAGCCATGGCCGCCGAAACCGCCAGTGCCGAGGCAAACAGCGCCGCCAGCGTAACTAAAAAGATCAGCCCCTCGATCCGCGTCAGCACCGCCCCCTCATTCTGCGCGACCTGGCGAATCTGTTCGGCATGCGAGTGCGGAATCGCCTCCTGCAACTGAAACGCAATCGACTGCGGATACGGCGAGCAATACCACCGGTCATAGATCGCGCCTGACAAGCTCCGCGGATCCCGTCGCGCCAGCGCATCTTCCGGTTTCGTGATTGCACTCACATACACCCGCCGCACCGCGCCCGGCTTGCCCAGAATCTCTTGCGCCAGCGCAATCGGCGCCATAATCTCGTCGTCTTCGCTGCCGCCGGTTGAAACAATTCCACTCACGTGCAACTCACGTCCTGACACTGCAACATCGTCGCCCGCCTTCGCCGAAAGCCGCGCCGCCAGCCGCTCCCCCAGAAGCACGTCGCGCGAATTGTCATTGGGCCACGCCCCGGAAACCTTCCACCACGGGTCCGTCGAGCGCACCCCGGTCGTAAACTCCTCTTTGCCGTACGAAATTGTTTTGGCAAAATAAGTTCCCAGCAGAGTCACATCTTCCGTCCGGCTTTCCCGCTGCAGCCGAACCTTCACCGGCAACATCGGCGCAAATCCGGTGATGTTGTTGTGCCAGAATGTCCCTTTGATTTTCGGCAGGTCGGCTTCGTTCAGAAAAGCGCCATCACTCGGCGGCTTCAAATTTACTCCGCCAATTTCAACGTCCAGGGTGTCGTCCTGCGGAGTCACCAGCAGATTGGCGCCAATGGTTCGCAACTCGCGATTCATCTTGTCGCCAATGTCGGTGGCGACTCCAATCATCGCTGTTGCCACGGTAACGCCCAGCGTGATCGCCGCGCCCGCCAGCAATTTGCGACGCTTCTGGCGCCGGAACGATTCGTAAACGAGGCGCGCAAACATTCTTTATTGTTTCTCGAATATATGACTTTCGGCCGCGACGTCCGCCTCCCGGATAATCACCGAATCGGCCGTCTGCGTCGCCTGGAGCGGAATCGGATTGCACCCGCCCGTCGCGCCCACCGACTGCGTGTTGATCGGCGCGGCGCAATTCTTGCACACAATCAGGTTGCCCGATTTGTAGAACCCCACCGCTCCGCAGATCCGGCAAGCGTCAAACACCGTGGCAACTTTCCCGTCCGGTTTTTGATACAGCCAGAAACGAATCTGCGTGCCGTTCTCTTGCGCCTGGTAGCGGTGCAAGTCTCCATCGCCAACCTGCGATAACGGAATCGTCAATTCCCCGTTCGTAAAGCTGACTTCGGTGGCCGGCGACAGCGCGCTCACGCTCTTCGTGTAGATAAACTCCGCCGTCACCAGCGTGATAAAAAGGAAAGAGAAGCCATACACCGACGCCATCCACAGCCGTTCCTTGCGTGCGGTCCACGCCGCTTTGCGTTTCTGCGCCGCCGAGGCAAACTCCGCCGCCGGCTGCCGCCGCTTCGCATCGAACAACACCATCAACGCCGCCAGCGCGACAATGGTGACGAAAAAGAAAAGATCATTCCGCACAATCGGCCCGATGAGCGCCATCTCGCGCTTGGAAGAGGGAATTACTCCGCTCTCCGATAGCTCGTGCAACCCGGCCACCACCAGTTGCGCCGCCACTAGAAACAAAATCGCAGTCGTCACCCGGAAGAATTTCTGCAGATTGATCCGGACGCTGCCCTTCACAAACATCACGCCGAACGCGATCGCTCCCAGCACTCCCAGCAGCGTCCCCAAGAAACTCATCAGCTCGGTCGAGTTCAAAGTCACGGCCGAGAGAATCAGCACCGTCTCCGCGCCTTCGCGCAGCACCATCAGAAACACAAAAAAGAACAAACCGATCCACGCGTCGTTCCCCGCCAGCAGCCCGACCTTGCCCTCAATCTCGCCTTTCAGCTTGCGACCCGTCTTCATCATGAAGATCACCATGGTGACGACGAAAAACGCGGCCACCAGCATGATCCAGCCTTCGAAGACGTCTTCGTTCCAGTTGAGCCGCGAAATCACAATGGCCATGCCAATGCTGCCCACAAAGGCCGCGGCCAGCGCCGCATACACCGTCTTGCGCAGATCGTTCCGCCCAATCTTCGCCAGATAGGCCAGCGTAATGCCCACGATGAGAGCGGCCTCCACTCCCTCGCGCAGCGTAATAATGAATGCCTGAAGCATGTATGCCTTACCTGCTAATCTCAATTCCGATACTGATGGATTACAATTCCCGCCAGGTCATCAGGCCGCCGCTCGTTACTATCGCGAGGCGTCATTCCCGAAGCCCCGGCGTTTTCACCAGTCGCGCGAGAGCCTGCCCTGAGCGAAGCCGAAGGGAATCTCGCGCGCAGCCGCTATGGAATCATATTTCTATGCCACTACGATCTTGAAAATGAATTTCAATTTCAACTACAAGGATAAGCTGTGAGCTGTGGGCCGGTCAATTCGCCGCATCACAAACGCGCGTGATCTGCATCACACTGCGAAATCTGAGGATTGAATGGAGTTGCGCAAGTCCATGAGCGGAATCGCGATGTTCCATCAACAACCCGCTATACTACGTTTCCAATAACGACCGGCAATGTTGTGGAGCCTACTTTCCCTGTATGCAGAACCCCTGTTTTGTGATTGGAGTCCCACGATGTGGATTACGCGAATAAAGGCGAACATTTCTGTACCTCGAACGGCTGCGAAAACGTGCGCTTGTGCCATGGTCCTTGCGGTTGCATTCATACAGCCCCGGGTGGCTTACGCATCCGATGCCAACGCCCAGCCCGCCCGTCCCACTGCAGTTGCCGTGGGGCCACAATACAGCACGACTCACGTCTACGTCGCGCCCGCTGACTTGGATGCACTGGTGAATAGCTTCATCGCCACCTTCGGCGGCAGTCCCACCAAGCGGATCGTTGCAAATATCTTGCCGGTTCCGAGTCGCACCGAACAACAGGCCGTGCTGACTCCGGTTGGCTCCCTTTCGGTCTTCGCTTTTGAGTCCCCCATACCGTTTCCATTTGGAGAAGAGCGTACCGGGTATCTGGTTACAGACATGGACTATGCGATCAAAGCAGCTCGCGCCGCCGGGGCAGAGGTGATCGTGGAACCGTTCAAAGACCCCATCGGAGTTGACGCAGTCATCCAATGGCCGGGTGGGGTGAAAATGCAACTGTACCTGCACTTCAAGCCATCCACCAATCCGCCCCTGAAGACCATTCCCGACAACCGCGTCTATGTCTCGCGAGACCGGGTCGACGACTTCATGCGTAGCTTCGTCGGCTTTGCCGGCGGCAAGGTCGTCGCCGACGACGGGCAGGCGGATGCAGGAGAGATCGGGCGCAGGGGAGAAACTTACCGCCGTATCCGCATCAGCTCGCTGTTTGGCAATATGCAGGTCATGGTGACGGATGGACATCTGCCATATCCGTTCGGTCGTGAAACCACGGGATACGAAGTAAAAGATCTGGCAGCGACCCTGGAAAAGGCCAAGGCAGCCGGAGCGAAGATTCTATCGCCACCATACACAGCACGCGACCGGGTTAGCGTCATCCTGGGATTTCCCGGAGGCTACATCGCCGAAGTACACAGTGCGCTCACGCGCTAACCGCCCCCGCTCGAATGAAGTGAAGGACTGGTTGGATGGACCACTGTCGTAAAAAGACGATTACTCTAAACTTCGGTCGATGACCGCAATCGCGATTTATCGACAACTTCGATTCTGACTGTGAATATTTCCTCACACTTCGAGAGCGGGACTCACCCTCACAACCGCTTCAAAAACCCCTCCGCCCGCTCCAGTTCCGGAAACAACTTCTCCTCCGCATAAAACTCGGCCGAATGTACGCACCGCCGGCTCCCCCGCAACCGCACGGGATGCCTCAAATGCAGCATCTCGTGGTAAACGATGTACTCCACCGCATAGCGGGGAATCGACGGCTGGTCGAAAATGCGGCTGATGACAATCGCATTATGCGCCGGATCGTAATGCCCCAGAATCCGCCGCGTCTTGCTCGGACTCCAACTCATGCGCGGACGCCCCATCAGCCCGTTAAAAAATCTCCGGTTCAAATCTTCAAAAATAACGTCGAGATCGAAGAACCGCCCCGTCGGCGAATGCAGCCGCTTGCGGCCGCGCATCTGCCGCACCAGGTGAGCCTTATTCACCACCTCGTGGCTGCCCACATATTTTCGGTAGCGCGCGGCGTGCCCGCGATCAATCGGCTTGCGGTACATCTTGGCCAGCAGGATGTGCGCGATCGCCCGCACCACCGCGTCCGGCGCGCCCTCCAGCAGATCCGAGAGCCGCACCAGCAGCCTGCCCTCGCGCAGCCGAATGGTGTTATTCACATTGGCGAAGGCAAAAAATTCAATCTTCAACTCCGGCAATTCATCCCGCGGACGCAACTGCCGGTGTTCATCGTGGAAAATGTCAAGAAGTCCCGCACGCACAATGCGCCTAGATTAGCACGGCCTGCTCTTGTGAGATGCAAAGTGGTTTTGATTGGCCCAGCGCGATGGTGGGTGGCGCAGCGCTTTCAGCGCTGCGATAACGACCCTTACTTCTCGCAGTTTTAGCCCCTGAGTCCCTGGGGAGCGATCCTCACTCCGACTTGTTCCCCGACGCCCTCGACTCAAATTTCTTATGCTTGGCCGTTTCCTCTTGCTCGCTCAGCAGCTTGTGATGATCCCCCGCCGACGAATCCACCGTGTCGAGCGCATTAGTGAGCACGAACTCATATTGGCTGGCCTCTTCCGGCTTGACTCCGGCCGCGTCTTTCAACGCCAGCAGCTTCGCCTGAAACTCGCTATCGGCATCAATAATCGCCCGCAGGGGCTTGCGAATATCATTCTTCCTGTCGATATAGGTATCGATGTTGTCGTTTAGTTCGTCATAGATCAACGTAAAATCATCCAGCCCGTCATGCGTCTGTTGCGCGCGGTTTTTAGTCTTGGGATCGTTGCGCATCTGCTCCAGCGTCACCAGGCGGGCGCGGGCGAATTTCACATAGAGCGCCAATCGCTGCTGCGGCTCCCAACTGGTGTCGCGGATCTGGTCAATCTCCGCCTGCGTAAACGGATCACGGTGCCGTTGCGCCCGGGCCACTCCGCCAACCAGCAACAGCATGCTCAGCCCAACGCTCACTCGCAGGCACCCCGTTTTCATTTCTTGCCTCCTTTCGGAAACATGGCCGACAGCAGATCGTCGCGCACCTGTTCCAGTTGGTCAAAAGTATTTTGCACTTGCTTCTGATCTTCCAGGGATACGGTATGCTTCAGGTCCGCCAGGTTCCGCGTCTCCTTGCGGATCGCGATCTCGCACTGCTTTTCGTGCTTGTGCGTTTGAATCGCATAATCCCGCGCCTGTTCGGCAAATGCCGTCACGTCCCCCAGTGCGGCCTTGGCTTTCTCGCTGTCGCCCGCCGCATACAACCTGTGAACGACCTCTAGTTGCCGCTCCGAGATGCGAATGCACAGTCCTGGACGATCTGGAATACGCGCATTCTTAACCTGCGCTTTCAGTTCGTCAATTGTAGGTTGATCGCGCGCGCGCAGCGCGAAAGGCGCAGCCACGGTGGCCCATACCAGCCCCGCAAACGCAATTCTAAAAATCCGAGATCGTCCCATGCCAAGCCGTTCTTCTTTCACCTATTTCTTCGGCTCGATGGCAATGAGCCGGTGTTTTGCCTGCCACTCCTGATCAGGATACTTCCCATGAGCGGCATTGAGGAAGAGGCGATAATTCGCCGCGGCATTCTTGAAGTCGCGCAGGTGATCGTACGCTGACGCCCGCATGAAATACGTCACCGCATTTTCCGGCAGAAGTTTTGCCCGGGCCTGCAGAGCGCGAATCACCAGCTCGTAATTCTTATTCTCCCCAGCCGCGAATGCCAGGCCGCCATAGCCTTCCCCCAGATCGGGCTTCAGCTTCACCGCGGCGGCAAACTGCGCCTGCGCCTCGGTAAACTTTTTTTGCGCCAGCAACGCTTCGCCCAATCGGCGATGGAGTTCCGCATCGTCGGGATGCGCCGCAAGCAGCGTTCGATAACTGGCTTCGGCCAGATCGTTCTTGCCCGCGCTGGCACACACCGAGGCAAAATCGCGCTGCGCGTCCTCATCTCCCGGTGCAAGCTTTACTCCGGTTTCCAACTCGGAAACCGCCGCATCCTTCTTGCCTTCCGCCGCCAGCACTCGTCCCAATTGAATATGAATCGCGGCAGAGTTCCCGTGTCCCGCCAGCAGCTTGCGCAAAGAATCCTCGGCCTCGGGAAGACGTCCCGCCCGCATGTAAATATTCGCCAGCCCAATTACCGCGTCCGAAGAATGCGGATCGATCGTCAACGCCTGCCCGTATTCAGCTTCAGCTTCGCCAAACTTGTTTCGCCGCTCGAGAAGCCTGCCAGCTGAAAGGTGCGGCTCCTCTTTGTTAGGCTGCAGCGCCGCCGCCTTTCGGAACCCGGCCAGAGCCTCCTCCGGCCTCGATTGTTCCATCGTCTGCGCCAGCGCGAGCCATGCCCGGTATTGGCCTTCAATTACGTCGCTGGTCGGCTTCAGATGGGTGGCAGCTCGCAGAAACGTCTCCGCATCGCTTTGACCGGTCTTGGCGAGCTGCAGCCCAAGATTCAAATTGGATTCGAAAACATCCGGCTTCGCCGCCACCGATTTGCGGTAAGCCGCTATCGATTCGTCCACATTACCCAAAGCATTCTCGACAAAACCTAAATCGAACCATGCCACGTAGCTGGCAGGTTCCCGCTCCACCAATTTGTGCAGAAGGGTTTCCGCCGCCGGATAGTTTTTCTTTTCAATGGCCGCTTCCGCCTCCGTGAGCTCCGCCGGCTGCGCATCTTCCTCCGGAACCTGAATGTGATGAACCGACCGGTGAGAGCTCGATTCTTTCTCAGTCGTAGCAGCGTCGCCAGCCTGGGACGATTGCAGCCCGGAGGATGGCGGCGTCGAGGGTTGTGCCGTCGATTGTCCGGCAGAGGATGACGAAAACGAGGCCGATGCCAAGCCCCGACCCGCAGCCAAGCTCAGATTCCCCGTCGCCAAACACGTCCCCACCGTCAACCCCAGCAAGCACCCCGAAAGAACCTTACTGGCTGCCATTGGAACGCGACGCTCCGTTATTACCGCCAACCTCGTCATTGCCATTCGCATCCAGCAGCCGCGCCAGATATTTGCCGGTATAAGAAGAAGGAATTTTTGCAATCGCCTCCGGCGGACCCATGCCCACGATTTTTCCGCCCCGCGCTCCGCCCTCCGGTCCCAGATCAATGACCCAGTCGGCGGTCTTGATCACTTCCAGATTGTGCTCAATCACCAGAATGGAGCCGCCCGCTTCAATAAGACGGCGAAACGCCGCCAGGAGTTTGCTGACGTCATCGAAATGTAACCCTGTCGTGGGCTCGTCAAAAATATAAAGCAGATGTCTCCGCCGGCGCATTTCATCCTGCCGTGTCCCATTGAGCCGTCCCATGTCTCGGCCAGCCGGCTGCAAGTGCGCCGCCAGCTTCATGCGCTGCGCCTCTCCTCCGGATAGAGTTGTCGCCGATTGCCCCAGCCGCAAATATCCCAGCCCAACTTCTTCGAGCACAGATAATTTTTCTGTCAGCTTCGGCACCTCCGCAAAAAACTTGAGCGCCTCTTTGACCGTCAAGTTCAATACTTCGTGAATATTTTTTCCGTGATACCGAACCTCGAGCACCTGCGCCTTGTACCGCGTGCCTTTGCACTCTTCGCAAATCAGTTCCACGTCGACCAGAAATTGCATCTCCACCGTCACCGTGCCGTCGCCCTGGCAAGTCTCACAGCGTCCGCCCGGAATATTGAACGAAAAATGCCCCGCCGTGAAGCCGCGCTTCTTGGCCTCGGGCAGTGACGCAAACAGTTCGCGTATGGCATCGAAGGCCTTGATGTAAGTTACCGGATTCGACCGCGGCGTCCTCCCGATCGGAGACTGGTCCACCAACACCACTTCATCAATGAACTGATCTCCCTCCAGGCTTTCCCACGTCGCCGGACCCCGTGTCGCGCCCGCGCTCTGCTGCTTCTTGCTCTCGCACAGAGCCTGGTAAAGAACCTGGTGCAGCAGCGTCGATTTGCCCGAGCCCGAAACTCCCGTGATCGCCACCAGCATTCCCAGCGGAATGCAGAAATCCACGCCCTTCAGATTATTGGCCCGCACTCCCTTGATCCTTATCTGTTGCGCTCCCGGCTGCCGCCGCACCGCCGGTACCTGGATGCGCAGATCGTCCGAGAGATATCGCCCCGTCAGTGAAGCCGGATTCCGCAAAATCTCGTCATAGGTTCCCCCGGCCACCAACCTTCCCCCGTTTTCCCCCGCTCCCGGCCCCAGATCAAGAATCCGGTCCGCCGTCCGCATAATGTCGGGATCGTGCTCTACCACCAGGATCGTATTCCCCAAATCTCTCAGATCGTGCAGGATCTTGATGAGCCGGTGCGTGTCCCGGCTGTGCAGGCCAATCGAAGGTTCGTCCAGCACATAAAGCGTCCCCACCAGTCGCGAGCCCAGCGAAGTTGCCAGCTGAATCCGTTGCGCCTCGCCTCCAGACAGCGTGGACGATAAGCGATCCAGCGTTAGATATTCCAGCCCCACATCATTCAGAAAACGCAACCGCTCTCGGATTTCCTGCAAAAGCCGGTCGGCAATCTCGGCTTCTTCCGCACTCAACTCAACTCCGGCAAAAAAGTTCGCCGCATCCTCCACGGTCATGGCGCATACTTCGCAAATATTTTTCCCGTCGATCTTCACCTGCCGCGCTTCCAGCCGTAGCCGCGCCCCGCGGCACTCCGGGCAGGTCGAATATCCACGATAGCGGCTCAGAAACACCCGTATATGCAACTTGTATTTCTTCCGCTCCAGATACTTAAAAAATCCCCGCACTCCCAGAAACTTGTCATCCCCATCCAGAATCAGTTCCTGCTGTTCCGCTTCGAGTTCCATCCAGGGCACACCCAACGGGATTTCCGCCTGCTTGGCAAAGCGCTTCATCTCCGTGAATACCGGCCGGTACTTGGGCTTGTTCCACGGATCAATTGCCCCTTCGCCCAGCGATTTCATCTTGTCCGGAATCACCAGATCCAGATCGAAATCAATGGTGTTGCCGAATCCCTGGCAGCGCGCGCACGCTCCATAAGGATTGTTAAAAGAGAACAGCCTCGGCTCCGGTTCCTCGTAGCGCAGATGGCAGCTCTTGCACTCGAAGCGCTGCGCAAACCGCAATGTCGAGCCCAGACCGTGCTCGACCATCTCTTTCTCGCCTCCTGTTACATCCGTCCGAGATAGCCCAGGCTGCGCGATTTCAAAGATCACTTCGCCCGCTTCCCGGTACGCCGTCTCCACCGCATCCACAATGCGTGAACGCGACTCCGCCGAAACGCTCAGCCGGTCCACCAGCATGTACACCGGCTGGTCGAAGCGAATATCCAGAAGCGACTCCGGAGTCGAAAATTCAAACACCTGGCCCGCCTGGTACAGCCGGTTGAATCCCGCCTTGCGCAATTCGAAAAGCCGGTCCTTCAGTTGATCGCTTAACCCCGCATCCGGCCGAGCGGCCTTCTTGCCAGCCTTGCGACCTCGCGACGGCTTTTTCTCCGCTGCTTGCGGCGGGACTGCAATCGGCTGCAGTGGAAACACAATTTGCACCCGCGTCCCCGCTTCCAGCCCCAGCACGGTATCGGCAATTTCATCCACCGTGTCTTTTTTTACTTCGCGGCCGCAGTTGGCGCAGTAGGTTCGCCCCACCCGGGCAAACAGCAATCGCAGATAATCGTAAATTTCGGTCGCGGTCGCCACCGTCGACCTCGGATTCCGCGTCGTATTCTTCTGCCGGATGGCCACCGCCGGGGCAATGCCCTCGATCGAATCCACATCCGGCTTCTCAATCCGTTCCAGAAACTGCCTGGCATAGGCCGAGAGCGACTCCACATACCGCCGCTGCCCCTCCGCATAAATCGTGTCGAAAGCGAGCGAGGATTTCCCCGACCCCGACACCCCCGTCACCACCGTCAAGGTATTATGCGGGACCTCAAAATCAATGTTTCTGAGGTTGTGAACGCGGGCGCCGCGGACAACAATGCTCTCCGGGGGTGTTAGCGTAGACATCGGGCAATGAAGACGGCCGCATCCTCTTTGTCCGCTGGGAACATCTCCCAGCAGCCTCTGGAACCATGGCCGAACCTTCTATTATAAAGCACGAACTCCGCCCCCTTCGATCAGCACCGGCGGGATCGATAACACCCCGCTCCAAAATCAATAGTTGAACTGGAACTTAAACGTTTCCCGACAGACGACCAAAATAATTGGAAATCTACACGATTTACCCGAGTGCCATCTTCTCCTCGCCGAGGTATTTTCATGCAGATTCAGAAGAAATTAGGAAGATAGCGGGGTTGATCTCAGTCGATCGGCTCTGAGCCGAATTGGTCTGAATCGAAAACTCAAAAACGACTCCGCTTTTTCCAATCATTAACAGGGCAAACCAGAACAGGGCACAACCCCAACAGCATCGGCAATTATGGAGCATTCGCCATGGCAGTGAACTCAGCAGCCGCCTACGGAATTTACTCACAAGACGCCGCCTTGTCCGACATCGTCGGCACTCTCAATCAGGCCGGCTTCGAAAATGAAGACATTTGCATGATGCTCTCCCCCACCCACCCCATCGCCTCCATCGTTCGTGAGGCCAGCCTGTTCAGCTCCGAACGGGAAGACGGTGTGGGCACCGCCGGCATGATTGGTTGGCTCTCCGCCTTTGGCGCAGTGCTCATTCCCACCGTAGGTTTCTTCATCCGCTCGCAGGCCTTTCTTCACGCCTTGATGGCAGTGCGGGATGCTCCCGCGTTGTGCGGAAATGCGCGAACTCTGGTCGGACTCGGTTTTTCTGAAATGGAAGCGGAAAAATACGAGACCCAGCTTCGCCAGCTCGGAGTCCTGGTCTACGTCTCCTGCTCGGAGAGCGCCAAAACGCTATGGGCCCAGGAGGTTCTAAAACACACCGGTGCCCAGGAAACCTCTACCCTCGAAGAGCGACTGGAAGAAGTCGTGACCATGACGATGCAAATCGCCGCCTCCGCCTGAGGCGCGTCGCAAGCACAATGCGATGTTGGTAGAAAGATTTATACAGAATGAAGATTAGTACGGCAGATTAGTCCTGCTCGTCATCCCGGCGTTTTCCATAGCGGAACGCCATTCCCACCCCGAATACCATAAATCCAACCGGCGGAAGCAGCATCACCAGTACCCCCCGGTTGAGCGCCCGCTGGCCCTCCTTCGGCGTGGCTCTTGCATTCGCATTGCACATCGCGCAGCCCTGCCCCAATGCTGGCAGTGCGAAAATACCTAAAACCATCAGCAAGGCCAGTGCCCGAAACTTATCGCTAAAAAACTTCATCGCCATCCCTCGACAGTCTACTCGCTCACCGCTATTTCACACCCAGCCGCAGGATGCGGCCCGCGTCCGGGAAAAAAAACATGTACATGATCACAAAACATCCCGCCACTGAAAGCACCAGCATCCAGCGCATGATCGGTTTCTCAAACTTGAGGTGCATAAAGTATGCAATGATCAGCGCCGACTTCAGTACCGAAAGCACCAGCAGCACTTGCAGCATGCGCACCGGCTCGAAAAACTGCTCGTACCCCAGCCAGACCTCGATCCCGGTCAGCACCAGCAGCGCGCCCCACACCCAGAAGTACTGTGTCTTGCTATCGTCGTGCGCAGCCACATCATGCATAGTCAAGTTCCTCGTCAGGTTTTGTGCTCGGACCCGCCCCAACCCAGCTCACCTTAAATCTTCGTCGACATCAGATACACCAGCGGAAAAATAAACATCCACACCAGATCGACAAAGTGCCAATACAGTCCGGTCACCTCGACATCGTGCGCGTCATAATCCTTGGGTTTCAGGAAAAGAATAACCGCTGCCACGATCAACCCCACCAGCAGCACATGTACCGCGTAATGAAAAACGTTGTCCGACGGAATCAACAGAAAAGCTCCCAGCCAGATCGCGCCCAGAATCGGCAGAAACAACTTGCGCAGCGCCACCACGCCCAAATAGATCACCCCAATCGTGACGTGCAGCATGTGCATGGCAGTCAGGCCAAAAAATGTCGCCGCGAATTGCGGCACGCCCGACGAAATATTCGCGTAATCCCCTTTGCCATGATCAATCGCCCCCGGAAATCCCGGCAGCGTCAACCCTTCGTGGATCAGGTGAGTCCACTCCATCCCGTGCAGGACAATAAATGCCGTGCCGAACCCCATCGTCGCCAGCAGCCAGTTGCGCGTCCACGCTTTGTCGTGCCGTTGCGCCGCGAACACCGCCATCACCATGGTCAGCGAACTCGAAAGCAGGCACGCCGTCATCACCGTCGCGTTGATGATGCTTTCCTTGCCAAACGGCGTCGGCCAAACCGTATAGATACGGTTGTAGCTAAAGGCAAACAGCAGCGCCCCGAAGGTCAGCGAATCTGAGGCCAGAAACAACCACATGCCCACCTTCTTCGAATAAGCCCCAAACAGCGGCGCCTCGAACTCATCCGCCGCCCCATGCCCGGCAGCGGCGGCGTGTTGCAAAGTGGCATCAGCCATTCCCCAATTTCCCCTTTCTATCTCCTGGTCATCCCGAGACGGGCACCTTTTGCCGGCCGCAGCTCCGCGGTTTTTTGCGACGCACAAACGCGCGTACGGCTCGCTTCTTTATCCAGCTCTCTTATTTCATAAACGCCAGCAAGGCAAAAATATAAATCCACAACCCGGCCATGAAATGCCAATACCAGGCGGCAACATCAACTACAATCCGCCGCCCCTCCACCGGCCGATGCAGCAGGGAAGTCGCTCCCGCCCACAGCAGCGCGATCATCCCTCCGCTCAGGTGCACCGCATGAGCCGCTGTCAGCAAATAAACAAAAGAACTGTTGGGATTGGTGTTGACCAAAAACCCTCGCGCCTGCAACTCTCCCCACGCCATCCACTGCCCCACCAGAAATCCCAGCCCCAGCAGGATCGTCACTCCCAGCCAGGGGAAACTTCGTTCTTGGCCCAGTGACACTCCCGGGATCGACCGCACCGGAGCCAGTGCCGCCCGCCGCGTAACATCCCGCCGCGCCATCTCCATGGTCACACTGCTGAGCAGCAGGAATGCTGTATTGATCGCTAAGAGCAGCCACGGTAATTGCACCGTTCCCCAGTCGCGAAAATAAGCCCGGCTGGTCTCATCGAAAGTGGGCAGTCCGCGCCGTACCACGTACGCGCTGGTCAGCGATACGAATACCATGCTGACCGTGGCGATCGCACAAATCATCCCCAGGCGCGCCCGTCGTAATCGCGCCCCATAATCGGGCAGACCCGACTCCGGAAATCTTCCATCCTCGCCGCCGCCGTCCGGAGGCCCCGGCACATCTCCGCCGCGCCCTAACCTGCTGACCGGAGTACTCGGTGTTAACGTCGGCATGATCACTTCAGATACCAAATTCGTCCTCGTCGCTTCTGGCCTATGCCATGCTTCTGGCCTACGCCATGCTCCTTGCCTACGCCATGCTCCTTGCTTAAGCCATGCTCCTTGCCTACGCGATGTTCTTGCCTACGCCATGTTCTTGCCTACGCCATGTTCTTGCCTAAGCCATGTTCTTGCCTAAGCCATGTTCTTGCCTAGGCCATGTTCTTGCCTAAGCCATGTTCTTGCCTAGGCTATGGTTCCTCCTTCTGCTCTCAGCTTTTGGGTGGCGCAGCGCTTTAGCGCTGCGGTTCTCGCCCCATTCCTCTTGCGGCTTTAGCCGCCGCGGTAATCTTCAGTGTGCCGCGCTAATCGCCGGATCCGTCTGCATCACGAAATCCCGCGCCGCTCCCGGCACTCCATATTCATAAGGACCGTTATGCACCACCGGCGTCACCCCGCCAAAATTGTCATGCGGCGGCGGAGTCGCTGTCGTCCACTCCAGCGTCGTCGACTCCCACGGATTGTCGCTCGCCTTCGGCCCCTTGAACATGCTCCAGAACAGATTGATGACAAAAATAAACTGCGCCGCAATAGTAATGATCGCCGCGTAGGTCATGAACTGATGAATCGGCATCAGCTTCTGCAAATAGGCCACTTCCGTATATTGCGAGTAGCGCCGCGTCCCGCCCGCAATCCCCAGATAATGCATGGGCATGAAGATCGCATACGTCCCGAGCAGCGTGATGAAGAAGTGAATTCTTCCCCACGTCTCATTCATCATCCGCCCAAACATCTTCGGAACCCAGTAATACGTCGCCGCAAACATTCCAAAAATCGCCGCCACTCCCATGATCAGGTGAAAGTGCCCGACCACAAAGTAGGTATCGTGCAGCTGAATATCCAGCACCGGCTGCGCCAGGAACGGTCCACTCAGCCCGCCCGAAACGAACAGCGACACAAATCCGATGGCATACAGCATCGGCGTCTGGAATCGAATGCGCGCTTTATACATGGTTCCCAGCCAGTTAAAGGTCTTGATCGCCGAAGGCACGCCGATGCACATGGTCAGCAGAGAAAACGCAAATGCTGAATACGGACTCATCCCGCTCATGAACATGTGATGGCCCCAAACCATGAATCCCAAAAAGCCGATGGCCAGCATGGCATACACCATTGCCTTATAACCAAAGATGGGTTTGCGGGAAAAGGTCGACAAAATCTGCGAGGTCACGCCCATCCCCGGCAGAATCGCGATGTAAACCTCGGGATGACCGAAGAACCAGAACAGATGCTGCCACAGCAGCGGCGAGCCCCCCTTGTGCCCCATGATCTGTCCATTCACCACCACCAGCGGCACATAAAAGCTGGTTCCTAAATTCCGGTCCATCAGCAATAGAATTCCCGCCGAAAGCAGCACGCCAAACGCCAGCAGCCCCAGGATCGCAGTAATAAACCACGACCACACCGTCAGCGGCATGCGCATCATGGTCATGCCCTTGGCCCGCATATCCAGAGTCGTGGTCAAAAAATTTAACGCGCCCATCAGCGACGCCAGACAGAAAATCGCAATGCCCGTGATCCACATATCGGCTCCGAGCCCTTCACCCGGCCCCGCCTGTTGGATCGCGCTCAGCGGCGGATATCCCGTCCACCCGTGCAGCGGCGCGCCGCCCGTGACAAAAAATGCCGATAGCATCACCATGAACGCCAGAAACGTCGTCCAGAACGAAAGCATGTTCAGCACTGGAAACGCCATATCCGGCGCCCCAATTTGAATGGGAAGAAAATAATTCCCAAATCCTCCCTGCGGCGCCGTGGTCAGCACAAAGAACACCATGATGGTTCCATGCATGGTGAGCAGGCTCAGGTAAGTCTCCGGCTTGATCGCGCCCACCAGCGGCAGCATGGCGTTCGGCCACACCAGGTGCAGCCGCATCAGCAGCGACAAAAACATCCCCACCCACACCGCCGTGAGTGCCAGAAAAAAATATTGAATGCCGATGACTTTGTGATCCAGGCTGAAAATATATTTTCGAATGAAACCCTGAGGAGCAGCGTGCGCGTGAGCGGTTACCGAAGTCGCCATTACTGTTTCTCCGCCTCCCGTGCCGCCAGCCATTTGTCGTAGTCCTCCTGGCTGACGACGTGTACCATGCCGTGCATTTTGTAGTGGCCCAGACCGCACAGTTCGGCGCAAGCAATTTCATATTCGCCGATCGTTGTTGGGGTGAGATGCATGTGAATATTCAACCCTGGCACCGCGTCCTGCTTGAAGCGCAGCGACGGAACAAAGAAGCTGTGAATCACGTCCACCGAGCGCAGGCTCAAGTCGACTTCGCGATTCACCGGCAAATACATCGTGCCCGTGACCACGTCGTCCTTCGCCGCCGGGTCGGAAGTATTTAGCCCCACCGCGGCCTCACCACCCGCCGAGGGATCCATCAACTTCACGCTCGTCCCGCCAAATTTTCCATCCGGCCCGGGGTAGCGGAAGTACCAGGCAAACTGCATCCCCGTGACTTCCACCTGCACCGCGCCCGGCCCGGCCTGATCAAAGCGCTGGCTGGCCCAGACCTTGCTGCCCATCAGATTCAGTCCAATGAACAGAATCGTGGTCAGCACCGTCCACACAATTTCCAGCTTCACATTGCCGTGAGAATAAGCCACCGGGGGCGCGGAGGGTCGTTCCCGGTAGCGCCACGCGAAATAGCCCAGCGAAAGTTGTGCCGCCAGAAAAACCGCTCCCATCAGCACCAGCGTCAGGGTAAATTGTCCGTCGATAAATCCCGCGGCCGCCGAAGCTCCCACCGGCAGCCACCATGTTTTCGCCACAAAGAAATACGTGCTGGCGAGGGTGATCAGCCAGATAACCACCAGTAACGCGAGGCCCATTCCCCAGTCCTCCAAAACTCAAACCACGGCGCGAAACGTTTCTCTCAATCACCGTCGCCGCGCTCTCAAGGCGAAAGCATCAGACGGCGGCGAGTTTACCACAGCCGCGTGAGGATATTGCAACCAAGATTTGCTTCCTCGTGTTGTTCATCAAGCTGTTGTTCATCAAGCTGTTGTTCATCAAGCTGTTGTTCATCAAGCTGTTGTTCATCAAGCTGTTGTCCATCAAGCTGTTGTTCATCAAGCTGTTGTTCATCAAGCTGTTGTCCATCGATGTGGGCATCGAGTGTGTGGGGACAGCCGCCGTCATCTCTCCGTCGAGCGCAGCTCGATTCGCTTTTCTCTGCGGCCCGACAAAATCAATACGCTTCACCGGATTTTATAGAGACGACCCCGCCAGAGATCCATCCGTCATCAAGAAAATTTCACTCCGCGATCAAATCCGCAAACACAAACTGATCCCGCACCACTCTCTCGCCGACAGTAACGGATATCGCTCCCTCAAACATCGGCCCCGCATAAACAAACGAATGAAACTCCCCACGCTCTCCGCAGGCATCCACTTCCTCCGGCAGTCGCGCCAGCAATTCTCCATCGAACTCGCTTCCCGCAAACTCTCGATCAAGTTGTTTTGTGTCGACGCAAGTCAACTTCGCGCGCACCCCCGAAGCAATCATCTCCCGCGCCAACTCCCCGGTCGGCATCCCCCATACTGGAAAGATCGGCTCCAGCCCCGTGTCTTTCATCTGCTTCTCGCGGTAAGCCCGCACGTCTTCGAGAAATAAATCGCCAAACGCCACACCCTCAATTCCCTCCGCTACCGCCCTGGCACAGCTCTCATTCATCAGCGATTCATACTGTTCATTCGAGCACGGCCAAGGCAACGGCACCGCCCACAGTGGAAGCCCTGCGGCCGCTGCCTGCCGCTCCACCAACTCACGCCGTACCGCGTGCATGGCCACGCGATCCGCAACCTCATTGAAGGTCGTCAGCAGCCCCACCACCTCATACTCGCCCCGCTGCCGCAGTACATGGAGACTCCATGCGCTGTCCTTCCCGCTACTCCACGATAAAAGCACGCGCTTCATCCGTCAGTCGCCCCAATCCCCACAGCATTGTCATCCCACGAAACCTTATTTTTCACTCCACTCCGGCACCCTCCCCGGAGTCCACGGAGCTCCCGCAGCCTCCATATCCTTTTCCAGCTTTGTCAAATCAACTTCGACCAGCGTTCGAAGCTTACTCAGCTCGTCGCCAAATTCCGCCGCCGCAATGTTGTAATCATCAACATGACTCTGGGTCGGCTCGGCCAGCGAAAAGCGTTCACCCTCCATGATGGCCTGCACCCGGTCGTTGATCGATGACGGCACCGGCTGGTTTCTCTTCTCCATCTCCGTGTCCCCGCGGACCGCCCGCAGAATCTCCCGATTTTTCTGCTCGATCGCATCCGCCGCTGCATCCAGTTGCTTTTCCGCGGCCGGCGTATCTCGCAGCGCCGCTCGAATCAACTTCAGCCGCGCTTCCATATCCTCAGACGTATGCAGCGCCCCCGAAACTGCGCGATACAGCCGCGCCACCTTGCGCTGAAATTCCTCCCGTGCCGCCAAATCTGCCGCGTTCAACCCAGACGTTCCTTCCGTCCCCACCTTAAAGTTTTGCGCCCCCGCCAGCTCGGTCGCCACTCCGTCCACTCTCTGAAACATTCGCACCGAGTACGCTCCCGACATCACCAGCGGACCCATCGACCCCGCCGGCGCGTAACCTTCCCCTTCCTCCGTGTGTTCCTGCAACGACGCTGCCGGATACCGCAAGTCCCACGCCGCCCGCTGAAAGCCCGCTTCAATGCTGCCTTCCACCTGCCGGATCGGCGCCCCCGACTCGTCATACACCATGAAGTAAACCTCAGGCTTCGCCTCTTCCGCCTCCGCCCGCAACTCTTCGTCCGTCGGATATGGCAGCGTCTGGCCTTTCTTCGCCGCTTCTTTTTCCGCTTCCTGACGCTTCTCCTTCTTGGTCTTCAGCTTCTCTTTCAAGTAGCCGGTGAATACCGCACCATACGGAGGATTTTCCGCCGTATAAAACGCGTCTCCCTGAAATCCTTTATTCGGTTCGCCCAGCGGATGCCGCGGCATATACAACAGCGCTTCCTTCACCGGAAACAGGGCCGCACTCTGCTCCAACGACTCCGCCTTCATCCCCCGCAGCGCCGAAATATCGTCGAGCACATAAAACCCGCGCCCAAAAGTTGCAATCACCAGATCGCCTTCGCGCGCCTGGATCACCATGTCGCGCACCGCAATGGTCGGCAGCCCGCCCTTCAACTGCACCCAGCGCTGCCCGCCATCCACCGTGAAAAACGCTCCGAACTCCGTCCCCGCAAACAATAAGTTCGCATTCACCGGATCTTCCGCGAAAGCCAGCACCGAACCATTCTCCCGCAGATTCCCCGCAATCGAACTCCAGGTTTTTCCCGCGTCCGTCGATCGCAATAAATATGGTTTGAAGTCTTCGTTCTTGTGATTGTCGAACGCCGCATACACCGTATTGGCGTCATGCTGCGAAGCCGCCAGGCGGCTCACATACGTCGTGTCCGGAACCCCCGCAAATTTCTCGTACTTCGTCCAACTCTGCCCGCCATCGCTGGTCACCTGAACCAGCCCGTCATCGGTGCCCACATAAATCAGCCCTTCTTTTTTCGGCGACTCCGCCAGCGCCACAATATTTCCATAGAACGAGGTCGACGCATTCTTCGCCACCGCATCCGGACCCCAAATCTTCCCCATGACTGGCAATTTATTCCGATCAATCTGCCGCGTCAGGTCCCCGCTGATCGCCTTCCATGAATCTCCTCGATCATCGCTGCGAAACAATTTGTTGGCCGCAAAATACAGCCGCGTATGCGAAAAGCGCGAGATGATCACGGGTGAATCCCAGTTCCAGCGCAGCGGAGGCTCGCCCTTACCCTCCTGCGGCTGCAGCACCAACTCTTGCCCCGTCGGCTTGTCATAGCGCACCAGCACGCCGAATTGGGACTCCGAATAAACCGTGTTCGCATCCACCGGATCAGCCACCGAGCGAAATCCATCTCCGCCCGTGGTCACGTACCAGTCCGAATTCATAATTCCGTTGATGTTCCGCGTCCGCGCCGGACCGCACCACGAAAAATTATCCTGCGTCCCGCCGCACACGTCATAGAAGGGAAGCGCGTTGTTCACGGTTACGTCGTAAAACTGCACCGTCGGCAAATTCGCCTTGAACTCCCAGTTCTTCGAATCATCCCAGGTCTCATACATGCCGCCATCCGAACCAAACAGCCAATGCTTGGTGTCGTCCGGATCGATCCACATCGCATGGTCGTCGCCATGATGATTCGTCTCCTCCATCTTATGCAGCGTCTTCCCACCGTCGAGCGATTCCCGCAAACTCACACTCATCACAAAAATGCGATCCACATTCTTCGGATCGGTCACCACTCGCGAGTAATACATTGCGCCCGCATCGAATTCATTTCGCCGCTCCCACGTCGCTCCCCGATCATCCGACCGGAAAACTCCGCCCTTGCCGTCCGCCGTCTCGATCGTGGCATACACCACATTCGGATCCGCTGGTGAAACCGCCAGCCCGATCCTTCCCATATCCACCGTCGGCAGTCCCGACTTCAACTTGTTCCACGTCGCACCCGCATCCGTCGACTTATAGATCCCGCTCTCCGGCCCGCCATCGATCAAAGTAAAAACGTGCCGCCGCCGCTGATAGGCCGCCGCGTAAACAATGTCCGGATTCGCCGGATCGATCGCCACATCCACCACGCCCGTGTTTTCGCTGATGGTCAGCACCGCTTTCCAGTTCTTCCCCCCGTCGGTCGTCTTGTACAGTCCGCGGTCGCCGCCCGCCCCCCACAGTGGACCCTCCGCCGCCACGTACACCACTTTCGAGTCCCGCGGATCGATCACCACTCGCCCGATATGCTCCGATTTCTTCAACCCCAGATTCTGCCAATTTTTCCCGCCATCATCCGACCGGTAAATTCCATCGCCATAATCCACGCTGCGCTGCGAATTGCTCTCGCCGGTTCCTACCCAAACCACCGCCGCATCATTCGGATCAAGCGCCACCCACCCAATCGAGAACGCCCCCTCCTTATCAAACACTGGAGTCCAGGTCGTTCCGTCATTCACCGTCTTCCACACTCCGCCCGAAGCCACGCCCACGTAATACTCGAACTTGTTCTTCGGATTCACCGCAATCGACATCACCCGCCCCGATGCCGCCGCCGGCCCAATCGAGCGAAACTTCAGCCCCGAAAAAGTGTCGGCGTCCATCCCGCCCTTTTTCTCCTCATTGTTTTTCGGCTCTTCTTTCTCCGGTTTCTCCGGTTCTTTTTTCTGCTCTTTCTTCTGGTTCTTCTTTGGAGCTGGCACCGCAGTCTTATCCGCGTCCTGCCCGGCCTGCGCCGCCCCAGCCGATCCCAACAAACAAAGGGAGATCAGAACCAGAAAAATTGCAGGTGCAAAACGCTTTTGAGTGGCGCAACGCTTCAATACCGCGATCAGATCATCCGAACTGGAACTGCGCGCCATCTCCGAGCTCGATGTATTTTCAGCAGCCTGTCGATAAAATTTCACGAAGCTCTCCAATCTCACTCGCGGCAATATTTCCAAAACCGATATGTATACAGCAGCTCAGCCTTCCTGTCATCTAAGAAGGTTGCGTAATCCCACGCGACAGTCATTCTCGAAGCTCCGTGTCTTTTACCAGCGGGCCGAGAGATCTCCCAGGCATCCCCTCCAAACCATGCCACACGAATCTTGCACCAGGGACCGCACGGCCCGCGCCCAAAGCCGCCTCCGCCGCATTCTCAAATCAAGAAACAAGACAAATCATTTCTTTCCATACGCTTTATCGAAATACGAATACCGTTTCTTGGATCAGCTGATCACTGGCCGCGCCCGCACTTCTCCACTCCGCGCGCGTAATCATCGCAAGTAATTCAAAAAACATAGGCATAGCAAATTCATGCCGGCAGGCGCGGCGCTGGCGCGGAAATTGCTCTACCTGACACATAATTCGGCCCGTTGCTCGTGGACCATGCGCTACCAACAAATTGTTCAGAATGTTGTGTTTATGAGCGAATCCAAAAACGTTTTCTATTGGTCTTTCACGCCCGGCGCTCGAGTTCTCAAATTTCTTCGCAGGCCAATCCGCAAATTTCATGAAAAAGAAGTCTCCCACGTCCCTGAAAGCAATTCTATGAAGTCTTTGAGAGGAAGGAAAAGAAGATGTCGAACGTGAATCCCCCCTGCCGTTTCGCCGCGCGCTTGATCGCACTCCTAATCCTGACGTTCCTGATGGCCTCGTCCTTATTGCTGGCCCAAACCACGATCAGCACGGGAAGCATTGTCGGCACCGTCGCTGACCCTCAGGGCGCGGTCATTCCCGACGTCAAAGTCACCGTCACTGACAAAACCACCGGCCATGTCATCACTGCGACCACCACTTCCGCCGGAACCTACAACTCCGGCGCGCTGATTCCCAGTCAGTATGTTGTCCGCGTCGAAGCCAAGGGTTTTAAAACGGGCGAGAGCACCCTCGCCGTCCAGGTCGGAGTCACTTCCACCGGCAACTTTAAACTTCAGTTGGGCGAAGCCGGCCAGGTGGTCGAAGTCGAAGCCAGCCAACTGCAGGTCAATACCGAACAAGCCACCGTGCAGGGTGTTATCGATACCGAGCAGATTGAGAATCTCCCCATCAACGGACGCAACTTCCTCGATCTCGCCCAGCTCGAGCCCGGAGTCCAAATCCAGGACGGCGGCAACTTCGATCCCACCAAGAAGGGATTTTCCTCGCTCTCCATCGGCGGCCGCTTCGGCCGCACCGCCCGCATCGAAATCGATGGCGTCGACACCAGCGACGAGACCGTCGGCACCACCACGCAGGACATTCCCCAGGGCGCCATCCAGGAATTCGCCATCGGCGAGTCCATGCTCGATCTATCCACCGAGCTCACTTCCTCCGGTTCGGTCAACGTTGTAACCAAGTCCGGAACCAATTCCTACCATGGCGAGGCCTATTACGCTTTCCGTGACCAGTCGCTCGATGCCAATCTTCCCGGAGCTTCCGATACTCCGTTCCAAAGGAATCAATTCGGCGGCAACTTTGGCGGCGCCATCATCAAGAACCGACTCTTTTTCTTCATCGACGCTGAACGCACCAAGCAGGATTTCAATCAGCCGGTCCTCGCAGGCCCTCCGTTCGCAACCGACTCCGGCGCATTCTCAGCGCCCTTCCGCGAAGCCGAGGGCATCGGCAAATTGGATTACCAGATCAGCACCAACTACAAAATGTTCTACCGTTTCTCCTACGATCAGAACAGCGACACCTCCGCCTTCGAAAATATTGCCTTCCAGCCCCTCGCCAATACCACCCACACTCGTGATCATGTCATCGGACTCGATTTCACCACCGGCAGCTACACCCACAGCGTCCGCCTCGGTTATATGAAGTTCTTTAACCACATCTCTAGCGGAACTCTGCCCTCCACTCCGTTCAACCCGACTTCGCCCATTGAGTTGGCCATTGGTCCCGACCCCCTCTGCCTTAACACCTCGGGCGTAACTCCTGACGTCTTCTGTTCCGGCCAGGGTTTTCTCGCCCCGCAGAGCACGCCCCAGTCTGACCATCAGATCAAATACGACGGCAGCAAGGCCTTCGGCACGCACATTTTCCGCTACGGCGGTGGCTGGAACCATATCCACGGCGGTGGTTTCGCCGGATTCCTCGCCGATGGCCCGGCGGTAAACGCCAGCGCCTCCGCCTGCACCGGCGCTTGTCTCAACCTGCCCGGCGGCGCAGCCAACCCACTGAATTATCCCGCCAGCCTGGTAATCCTCGGCAACGGCCAAGGCTTTGAAACCGCGCAACCTTCTTTTGGATTTCCCGCCGGCGGCCTGGGCCCGGATAATCGCATCTCCTGGTATGTCGGCGACTCCTGGAAGATCAGGCCGAACTTCACCCTGAGTTATGGCCTCCGTTATGTCCGCGACACTGGCCGCACCGATAACGGCTTGGGGCCAATCCCTGCGCTCAGCGCCGACTTTGACAATCAGTTCTATTCCGGCCTGGGAGATCGGGTGAATAACCCCAACAAGAACTTCGCCCCGCAGTTGGGCTTCGCCTGGGATCCCGCCTCAAATGGAAAGACCGTTATTCGCGGCGGAATCGGTCTGTTCTACGAGAACTCAATTTGGAATAACGTTTTGTTCGACAGCCCCGGCCGGCTGCAAACCGGCCGCTTCCTGCAAACTCTCCCCGCGTGTGCCGGCGGGGTTCTACAGTCGCTGCCCTTCACCTACACCGGCCCCAATCCCTGCGGACAGCCCATCGGGCAAGGGCTCTCGGCCATCGCGACTCTTCAATCCGAATTTCAAGCCGCCGCGGCCGCCGGACCCTCCACCGGGCCCAATCCTACTTTCATCGGTACCTTCCTGCAGGATACCGGCCCCAATGGCTCCGGCACCAACCTGTTTGCCCCTGACTACCGAACTCCTCGCTCGGTTCAAATGAATCTCGGCGTCCAGCACCAGCTCCGCCCAGGGATGATCCTGACTGCGGATTATCTGCGC
Organism: uncultured Acidobacteriota bacterium; assembly: GCA_963756015.1. Taxonomy (GTDB): domain Bacteria; phylum Acidobacteriota; class Terriglobia; order Terriglobales; family Acidobacteriaceae; genus Sulfotelmatobacter. Next base: position 693,182 of record CAVWMB010000006.1, on the reverse strand, counting down.
AACATCTCCACTCACACCCTGCTTGCGGTCGATACCAATCACGTCGGCGACACTCGCTTCCTCAACATGGCCGCCGCTACCGCCGCTATCGCCAAGACTCTAGCCGCCTGCGGCGCTGGCTCTATCGATGCCGCCATCGCCAACTGCGCGCCGCTGCATCCCACCGGACCTCCAGGAGCTACCATCGTCGACTTCGCTGCAAACGGCCTCGATTCAGGCTACGAGCTGTGTAGCGGAGGTCCTTGCCCCAACGCCGCTTTCGGCGGAATCAATAACGGCGCGACCGGCGGCAACCAGATGCTGTTTCCCATCGGACGCTCCGTCCTCAACGCCCTGCAAACCTCTCTGAAGCAGGATGTTCGCAATCCCGTCAAGGGCATTCGCTACTTGAACCTGCAAGTGTCCTATCAACTTTCCAGATACGTTGCCCAGGCCCAGGACAGCGACTTCATCAACAGCGCCTGGGACTATGCCGGCCCCGGCCGCTACATGGGTCCGGACGCCCTCGATCGCACTCACCAGTTGTCCTTCGGCGGCACCATGGAGTTGCCGGCTCACTTCCGCGCCAGCGTGATCGGCCACTTTTATAGCGCCTTGCCTACCACGCTCACTCTCGCTCCCACCGGACAACCGGGCGGTATGTTTGTCACGGCGGTCAACGGCGATGGCACCGGCGATGGCTACGCGCCCAACGGCTCCAACGGCACCCTCGGAAGCATTCTCCCCGGAACCAATCTCGGTTCCTACGGGCGCGGCGTCGACGGCAGCAACATCAACAAGGCCATCGACAACTACAACCGGGCATATGCCGGCACGCCCACTCCCGCCGGCCAGGTGCTCATGAGTCAGCTCGGCTTCACCCAAACCGAACTGACCGAACTCGGAGCCGTGATGCCTACCGTCAACCCGGCTCCTCCGAACGAGGCCAACAACGAATGGCTGCGTGCTCTCGACCTCAGCTTCAACTGGACCTACCGGGTGAAAGAGCGTCTGCAATTGCAGCCCGGCGTGGGCTTCTTCAACGTGATGAACTTTGCCAACTTCGACTCGCCCAAAAACACTTTGAGCGGCGTGCTTAGCCTTGCGGGTCAGCCCGGCCTTCCCGCCCAGACCCCTGTCATCGGAACCGTGAACGGCACCTCCGGCCCGCAGCCGGATAGCCTCCGCTCCGGCTTGGGTTCAGGCGTCTTCGGCCTGGGATCTCCGCGCGTTCTGGAGTTCACCCTGAAGATCAGTTTCTAGCCACGCGAACTGATGCAGTCTGAATACTACGGAACATTGAAAAGAGCCACTGGCCGCAAAGCCGGTGGCTCTTTATTTCTTGCCTAGCCTCAATCAACGGCGTGCGTCGGCGGTTTCTCCCCTCTCCACGTAAGCCACCAGCCATCCCATTACGCGCTTCCAGCCTTCGGAATGGCTCGCCGCCGCGGCCGGGTTGCCGGCAAATCCTTCCTGACGAATTTTGACTAGCGTCCCCGTGCCCGCCCGCTGCGGTCCACCGGTGTGCAAGGAGTGAACGCTCTGCGCCTCCAGCTCCCAGCGCACGATTGTTTTCAGAGCGCTCGCCCAACTCGCAATCCAGGTATGCACCAGCAAGCGCGGCGGATCGATTTCCAGATACTCGCCGTCTATCCGGAAGCTGTTGCCGTCCATGCCCACTCCTTCGCTCGACCACTTCCCGCCAACCCGAAGATCGGCCTTCCATTCTCTAACACGATAAAGGTTTTGCGCCCCCCACCAGCGCGTCATCTGCGCAGGATCGGTGATCGCTTCAAAAACCCGGGCCGGCGGCGCGGCGATAAAAATTTCGCCCGTTACCGTATCCTGATCGGGAGTGATTGCGACGGTTGCCATGAGCTTTCTCCTTATTGTTTTTCAACAAAAATCTTGATCTGCTGCAACAGTCCCGGCCAGCCCTGGCTGTATCCCTGGGCCGCTCCCGGCAATGGCGCCAGACCGCTGTGCGTCAGTTTCAAGTGCGTTCCCGTCTTGGTCGGCGTGAGATCCCAACGAACCACCGTGCGATGGGACGGATCCGGATGCCAGTTCGCGAACCACGAATATTCCAGCCGCCGCGGCGGATCGATTTCAATAATCTCTCCGTGATGATCGAAATCCTGGCCCGCGCCCGCCCCGCTTCGTGGCTTCGAGACGAAGCGCCACTTGCCGCCCGGCCGCGCATCCATCTCCCATTGGGTGACTTCAAAGGCTTCCCCGGCGCCCCATTGCATGGCCTGCTCGCGCTCGATCAGCGCCTGAAAAACTCGTGCCGGGGGCGCTGCGATTTCGATTTCACTCACCACCGCGTCGTTATCGGGCGTGATTTTAGATTGCGCCTTAATGTCTGCCATGATTCCTCGACCCTTTCGCATTTACAGTTTCGGAAAATTCCCCGCCCTCGCCGCCCTAGACGCGGGAAGGGCAGGGAACTCGCGTCTACTCTTTTGCCACTTCGGTTCGCCGCAAATCGAACAACTCTTTCATTTCCTTGCCATGATCGGCGTAGGTCCACTCTTCGGTGTGGTGGTTGGCGTCCAGCAGGGTGAATACCACGCGCTCCATGTGTCCCGCATCGGGCGTGGCCAGATTGGTGGCATCTACAAAGTCGAAGGAGATGGTTTTGCCGTCGGCCGAAGTGCTGGCCGACATGCGCGGCTGATTGCCCGAGCCGCAGTAATGCGTGAGCAGCAGCCGGTTGGGCCCATCTAGGTGGAACTGCTGATCATGTCCTCTTGACCTTTGCCCATAATTTCACTCATCAGCGCCGACCCTCCGGCCGTATCTCGAAATGAAACCCGCAAAGTCTTACCCGGGGCGTTGTTGCCCTCCCAGGTTCCGGTAAGTGATTTGAGCTGGTCGAACGACTTCTGGGCAGTGGATTGCGCCAGCGCCGCTGAGGCACCGAGCAGCCACAATAAAAGCAGTGATAGAGCGAAGCGGACTGATTTCATATTAGTGATCTCCTTTCGATTTCAAATTCGCTTTGGTGGCGTGGGGCTGAGCCGTTTCTTTGGCGTACTCGGCCTCCACAAAGTTTTTCAGATTGGCCAAGTTCATATTCCAGAAGTTGCGGTATTGCTCCAGCCACAAATCAACCGCCTGCAGCGGCTGCGGATTCAGCTCGTAGACCCGGTGCCGGCCTTCGCGATGCTCCCGCACCAGGTGGGCCCGCCGCAGCAGCCGCAGGTGTTTCGAAATGGCCGGGCGCGAAACCGGAAAAGCCTGCGCGATCTCTCCCGCCGGCTGGCTGCCCCGCCGCAACAAGTCCAGAACGGCGCGCCGCGTGGGATCGGCCAGCGCCTGAAACGTCGCCTCCGTCCCCCTTCCCGGTGAAAATGTAACCGAACGGTTCCGCATAATGCGTAACCTTACAGTTACGCGAAGGTCCTGTCAAGAAAGAAGTTTTCCCTTGTCTGTATGTCTTACCTCGACTATATTGTAAGCATGTTGCGACAGATCACTTCGGTAAGCACCAAAGGCCAGTTCGTTATCCCGGCGGAGATGAGAACCTCTCTTGGCATCAAGCCCGGCACCCGAATCGCGGTCACGCAAGAGGAATCGCGGATTGTTCTCGAGCCGGTCTCTGAGGAATTAGTGGAGCAGACACGCGGCCTTTTCTCCGGCAAACCTTCTCTTTCCAGAGAACTCAAACGCCAGCGCCGGCGCCGGGATAAATGGTAAATGGTAAATGGTAACTTACGTCCTCGACTCCAGTGCCATCTTGCGCTACCTCGATAATGAGGCGGGCGCGGCGCGGGTTTCCGAAATCATCAAGGCCCATCTGGCAGGGAAGTGTGAGGCCGTCATTTCCGCGCCCCATTGGGGTGAGATCGCAGGCATCACCCACAAGCTTCACGGAAGGCGGGCCATGGAACTCGTGCTTTCTCGCCTCAGCGCATTCGGGATTGCAGTTGCCACAGCGGATGGGGATCGCGCCGTGCGCGCCGCGCTGATCAAACTGGAAACAAACATTCCTTATGTCGATGCCTTCGGAGCCGAGCTCGCAGAGGCGCATGACTGTACCCTCGTGACCGCGGACTTTGATTTCAAGCCCGCAAGCCGCACCTTGACCATCGAGTTTCTTCCAGCGAAATGAGCATTCATGAATAGGGTCACGAAAATTATGGATGCCTTCACCAGCCCGCCGTCATGACCCTGGCTTCCGCACCAGGTCAAGAAATGCCTGGTGAACCCTCGTATCCTCCGAAAGTTCAGGGTGAAAAGTAGCCGCCATCACTCGGCCTTGCCGCACCGCCACCGGAACCTCATCCTTACCCTCCGTCGCAATCACTTCCACTCCCGCTCCCACCCGCTCAATTTTCGGCGCGCGGATGAAAACCATTTCCAGCGGCGAGCCCGCCATAAATTTGCCTTCGCGAATCGAGCTGTCGATCTGCCGCCCGTAGGCATTTCGCCGTATCCCAATGTCGATCGCTCCCAGTCCCACCTGTTTCGGATTCTCCACTTCGGTCGCCAGCAGAATCGCCCCGGCGCAAGTCCCGAATGTCGGTTTCAGCCGCACGAACTGCTTCAGCTTTTCGAACCCCGTCTCGCCCAGCAACTTCAAGAACGTGCCCGACTCCCCACCCGGAATCACCAGCCCATCGATCGCATCGAGCTGCTCGGGTTTTCTAACCAGCACTACCTCGGCGCCCAGCTCCTCGAGCCGCCGCCGGTGCGCGTCAAAATCCCCCTGCAATGCCAGAACTCCAATTTTCATGGTGGTGATATCGGTCCGAACCGCGCTGCTTCCATCCAATTCTAATTGAGGCATCGCTCCCGCAGCCCCGTCATCCAATGCTCATGATCAAGCTGGTGTATTGCATTACCCGCAAGCCCGGACTCACCGACGAGCAGTTTTTTCACTATTGGAAAAACATCCACGGTCCCATCGGCGCTCGCATTCCTGGTTTGCGACGTCTGGTGCAAAGCCATCGCATCTCCATTCCCGGTGACCGCCGCGCCCCCGATTACGATGGCATGGTCGAACTCTGGTTCGACAGCATCGAAGCCCTGCTGGCGGCTCGTCAGTCCCCGGAGTGGAAAGCCTCCACCGCCGACGAAGCCAATTTCATCGACGCTTCCCGCGTCGCCTACTTCGTTGCACAGGAGCACGTCATCGCCAACCACATCGGCGACCACGCCTGAATCAACCACATCTGAATCAACCCGCTTGAACGCCATCCAGAAATCCGGAGAAGAATAACCACGGTAGAAATCGGCGCCCAATAAAAACTCCGGCAGTTTGAGCATGCGCGCCAGTAACAGGGAAGCGACCGCAGCCAAAGTCGCCCGCGCCGAGTGGATCAGCACCTCACGGCTAATCCCCACCCGCTTCGCCCAGCCTCCCATGGAAGGATTGTATCGTGCGAAATAAACCGGATTGCCGGGTGCCCATGTGTCGCTTCCTTTGCGAGACATGGGATGTCATCTGAGACCAGGGCTGCCGACCCACCGGTTGACTTCGGCCAAGCAACCCTCACGCCCCATTCATCCATCCAGTTATAATCCCGTACAATTCTTAGGCCGTCTTAGTAAAGGCGGCCCAGCAAGGCGTCTTCATGTTCACACATTTAGTATTTTGGCCGTGGTTCGCAGGAGTGGTTTTTCTTGCCGCCGGTTTGGTCGTGATTAGACGAGAGTTGATCACTGCCCGCGGCCTCGACTGGTGGATCGCGCTCGGACCGGTCTTTGTTGCCGCCCCACTCGCCGTCTTCGCGGCTGAACATTTTGTCTCAGCGCGCGCCCTCATGCCCTTAGTCCCGCGTTGGCTGCCGGCGCGCCTGTTCTGGGTCTATTTTGTCGGCTCTGCCTGGATTGCAGGAGCCACCGGTCTGGTTGCGAGAAAGTTCCTGCGGCTGTCCGCAATTCTGCTGGGAGTCATGTTTCTGCTCATCGTCCTCACCATTCACCTGCCCGCCGCCATCGCGCATCCGGCAAATCCGCTGACCTGGAACTTTGTGCTGCGAGAGAGTGCTTTCGCCAGCGGCGTGTGGGCTCTCGCCGGCAGCCTGCGTTCGCATTCCCAGCCGGGGAAGCGGAATTGGATGATCCTGTTCGGCCGTTTTACTATGGCGATTACCGCAATTTATTTTGGACTCGAGCAACTATTTCATCCCCAGCTTACGCCCGGAGTTCCGGACACCAAACTGACGCCCGCCTGGGTTCCGTTGCACGCGTTCTGGGGAAACCCGGCCGGAGTTTTCCTGCTGCTTGCAGGCGCCGCGCTGCTGTTCGGCCTGCGCCCCCGCCGCGCCGCCGCCTCGATCGCTCTGTTGATGATTCTGATCACGGTGCTACTTTTCCTGCCCATTCTGGCCATCACTCGTGATCCCGCCCAGATGACGGATGCAATCAACTTCGTCTTCGACACCTTGCTGTTCGCCGGAGCGGCGCTGCTGGTCGCAGGGGCGCTGCCCGCGAAGGTCAACCAGGCCACCCACCCAAATCCGGAGCTGAAGTGAAATCGTCTCGCCATTGCGTGGCGCACCGGTTCCAGCACCCTGAGCTTGTGAGCTGAGCTTGTGAAGCTCTCACCGGTTTTGCGAGACCCGGGAGTAGCTACCCGAGACCTGGGCCACCCGAGACCTGGGCTACCCGAGACCTGGGCCACCCACCTCCCGAATTGGGAGGCAAGGAGGTTTTCTCGCTTTTGGGTGGCGCAGCGGTTCACCGCTGCGATTCCAGACTCCCACACTAAGCGGCTTTAGCCGCAGAGGTGCACTATCTAACTTTGTCTCCGGGCGGGTTGGGACCCGGCCTTTTACCCGGACACACCGCGCACCGCTGCACCATCTCTTTGCACCGGCATCTCGTGGGAACATGGCCTCTCCCCCGCGCCCTCTCCGAACACGTGAGCAAGCACCACGTCTCGCGATAGATTTCAAACATTCCCTGGCTCTTCGGCCCGTAGTTAAAGTGAACCGTCGCTCGCGGAACAAACGCCTCCGCCGGAACCACATACCACAAGTTTCTTGCGATCACATACGCTGCCAGAAAATCGATGTCATCCAGCGTATAAAGCTCTCCGCTTCCCGCTGCCCGCGCGTCGCACCGAGTGCCTCGATGGCTGGTCGCGCACTTCACTTGCACCCGCCACAGCCTCCGCCCACTCTCCACCGCAAAGTCATAAGGACGGCTATCTCCCCAAGGCTTCAGCACCGGAAAGCCCAACATCGTAGCCTTCGCCAGAAACGCAGCCTCTACCGCCTCCCCCAGCGCCTTGCGCGTGGGCGTTCCAACTGCCTGTATCTCAATCAACTCCCGCTTCCTCACCGGATTCGATTTTTCACGCATAAAAAAAGCGCAGCCGAGGCCGCGCCATATCTCCTTACATTGATTGTCATCGAGCAAAGCAAGAAACTATTTACATGTGCTTGTCATTTCGAGCGAAGCGAGCAAGCCGCTTGCGCCGGCACCCTAAACTCGCCTGCAAATGAAAAAGCGCGGGCCATGAGCCCACGCCTCTGATTTTCAGTCACCGTAACAATTATATCATATTGCATAGGCCAAACGAGACATTTTAGCTAAAATATTTACCTCACTGAATCAACAATTTAACTCCAAAATGTACTCCTAAGCCACTTGACAAGATTTCGGCTAAAGCCCGCTGCAGGCACTGTAACGATTCCAAATTACGAAGCATCGAAAGATTGTTCGCCTTTGGGCGGACAGCGCCTCCGGCGTTTCGCTGAAGGTTTGGGGTGGCGCAGCGGTTCACCGCTGCGATAATCGTTTGCCTTCGAGCCCGGCTTTAGCCGCCGAGGTAACACAGCTGAGGTAACACAGCCCAGGTAACACAGTAGGTGCGGATGTTTGCGCCACCCAAAAGCGGCCCGCTGGGGTTTGGGTGGCGCAGCGGTTCACCGCTGCGATAATCGGCTTGCCTTCGAGCCCGGCTTTAGCCGCTGAGGTAACCCAGCTGAGGTAACACAGTAGGGTGCGGATGTTTGCGCCACCCAAAAGCGGCCCACTGGGGTTTGGGGTGGCGCAGCGGTTCACCGCTGCGATAATCGGCTTGCCTTCGAGTCCGGCTTTAGCCGCTGAGGTAACACAGCTGAGGTAACACAGCTGAGGTAACACAGCTGAGGTAACACAGTAGGGTGCGGGTGTTTGGACGGACAAGCGGATCGAGAATCTGCGCTACATCCACCGCAATCTGGTGCCAACGCGGTTCGGTGGCCTCGCCACAGTTGTGGCGCTGCATAACCCATTGTAACGGTTCCGAATTGGGAGGCGGCGAGAAAGTCTTCGCCTTTGGGTGGCGCAGCGCCTTCGGCGCTGCGATAAAGTGGCCAGAGGCCGAGCGGCTTTAGCCGCCGAGGTGCATTCATGGCTGCTCCTCTCCGGGGAAACACGGGACATGGCTGCTATTTCATCACCGCTTCTACATTTCAAAAGCGGAACATCCTTCAGTCGGACAGAATGGCTGGCCTGTTTGTTGACGTCCTACTTCACTACCGCAGCCAAAGAAAATACTTGCTGCACGAATTTGTAGTAATGCCAGACCATTTTCATCTCCTCATCACCCCGACGGCGAGTCTGGAAAGGACCATGCAATTAATCAAAGGAGGTTTTTCTTACAGAGCAAAAAAGGAAATAGGCTTCTCACATGACATTTGGCAGCCGAGCTACTACGACCGTCGCGTGCGCGATGTTAAGGAGTACTTTGCCTTTCGTGACTATGTTCGCCAGAATCCAGTGAAGCGCAGCCTGGCGGCTGAGGCAAAAAGATATCGGTACTGTTCGGCATGGCCGGAAATACAGTTGGATGACCCACCTCAGCGGCTAAAGCCGCTCAGCGTGGGAGCTTGAATCGCAGCGCCGGAGGCGCTGCGCCACCCAAAAGCGGCCCACTGGGGTTTGCGTGGCGCAGGGGTTTGGGTGGCGCAGCGGTTCACCGCTGCGATAATCGTTTGCCTTCGAGTCCGGCTTTAGCCGCTAAGGTAACACAGCTGAGGTAACACAGTAGGGTGCGGATGTTTGCGCCACCCAAAAGCGGCCCACTGGGGTTTGGGGTGGCGCAGCGGTTCACCGCTGCGATAATCGTTTGCCTTCGAGCCCGGCTTTAGCCGCTGAGGTAACACAGCTGAGGTAACACAATAGGTGCGGGTGTTTGGACGGACAAGCGGATCGAAACGCTGCGCTACATCCACCGCAATCTGGTGCAACGCGGTTCGGTGGCCTCGCCAAAGTCGTGGCGCTGCATAACCCATTGTAACGGTTCCGAATTGGGAGGCGGCGAGAAAGTCTTCGCCTTTGGGTGGCGCAGCGCCTTTGGCGCTGCGATAAAGTTGCCAGAGGCCGAGCGGCTTTAGCCGCCGAGGTGCATCGCAGGGGTAAACCGGTGTGCCACCCAAAGCCAGACAGAATACACTGCATTAAGGACTGTCGAAGGATGACCCTACCAGCCCCGCGTCTGCAGCATCTGCCGCTCATCCAATCCCGCCACAGCCAGCCCCTTCATCGCACCCGTCAGATCCTCGCTGACCTCAAGTAACACTTTAGGGTCATTGAAATGGGTCGCCGCCTGCACGATGGCCCGCGCTCGCTTGGCTGCTTCTTCCGGATCAGCAAAGCTGGTCGAGTCTTTCATAAAGATCCCCGAGCCCACGAACACCGCTTCGGCTCCCAGCTGCATCACCAGGGAAGCGTCCGCCGGCGTCGCGATTCCTCCGGCGGAGAAATTCGGCACCGGCAGCTTGCCCGTTTTCGCGACCATCTTCACCAGTTCATAGGGCGCGCCGTGTTCCTTGGCTTTGGCGTAAAGTTCCTCTTCGCCGAGCACGGTAAGAATTTTCATCTCCTGCACAATCTGCCGGATATGCTTCACCGCATGCACCACGTCGCCGGTGCCGGCCTCGCCTTTGGTTCGAATCATAGCCGCGCCTTCGGTGATGCGGCGCAGCGCTTCCCCGAGATTGCGCGCCCCGCACACAAACGGAACCTTGAAAGCGTGCTTGTCGACGTGATGCGCTTCGTCGGCGGGCGTGAGCACTTCGGACTCGTCGATGTAGTCGACGCCCAGTTCCTGCAGGATTTGTGCTTCTGCAAAATGCCCGATGCGGCACTTGGCCATGACCGGGATCGACACCGTGGCCATAATCTCGCGGATCTTCTTCGGCGAAGCCATCCGCGCCACGCCGCCTTCCGCACGGATCTGCGCTGGCACCCGCTCGAGCGCCATCACCGCCACCGCTCCCGCTTTTTCCGCAATAGACGCCTGCTCCGCATTGGTGACGTCCATGATTACGCCGCCTTTTAGCATTTCGGCGAGGCCGGTTTTCAGGCGGAGACTGGTGCTGTTACCGTTGTGACTGGACATGGTTGGCTCCGGGAAAGAGCTGTCAGTTATCAGCTCTCGGCTAACGAACCTTTATTTTACAGCGCATTTCTGATTCGCGGAACCCCTAAGGTCGTCCCGCTTCCCGCAGTCGGCTACCGTTCCACAAACTTCTTAAACATTTTCGCGGGATCGATCGCGATAAAGACTCCACGGCTGCGGGCCAGCACTTCGTTGTTCTCGTTCAAAATCTCGGCCGCATTCACGTGAGTCCTTCCCCGCACTTCCAGCTCGCGTCCTTCCACGCGCAGAGGCTGGTGCAGCGGCACCGGCCTGAGATATTCCACGGTCATCTCCCGGGTAAGCGCGATCACGTGATGCAGTTTGTTCACCTTGCCCATGGCATCGTCGAGAATGCAGGCAATAATCCCCCCGTGGCAGTGCCCGGGAGGCCCAGTGTAGCGCTTGCCCAGCCGGAAGCGGCACACGAAAGCCTGGTGCTCTTCGTCGAGAATGAACTTCAGCCGCATCCCCTCCGGATTGTTCATGCCGCAGACGAAGCAGTTACTTTTCTGCATCTTCACGTAGCGAGTGTCGTGGCCCTGAGCCTTCGCTGCCATGCCGATGATTTTACCCCGCCGCTCCCTTCCAAAATTACCAGCAAGGCCCCAAATTCCCGCCAATTTTCCAAGTCGAATCCCGCCGCCTGACAATCCAATGGGTACAATCCAAATCAAGGCTCAGGAGCCGCACTCATGCCAGAATCCAGCCGCACGTATCTTCCCGCAGCCGGACACGATTGGTCCCTGCCGCTTTACGATCCCCTGGTAAAGCTTCTCGGAGGGGATGCCGTCCGCAGAGCCCTGCTCGATCAAGCGGCACTGCGCCCCGGCGACCGCATCCTGGACGTAGGCTGCGGCACCGGCACGCTGGCCACTCTGATCAAGCAACTTTATCCCCGGGCCGAAGTGGTCGGCCTCGATCCTGATCCGAAAGCGCTGGCCCGTGCCCGTCGCAAAGCCGCACGCGCTGCCGTTGCCATCCGGTTCGATCAGGAGTTCGGCGACCAGCTCCCCTATCCCGCAGCCTCCTTCGATCATGTCTTCTCATCCTTCATGTTCCACCATCTCCCGGCCGGCGAGAAGGGAACTACCCTGGCTACAATTCGCCGTGTCCTCAAACCCGGCGGCCAGTTCCACCTCATGGATTTCGAAGGTTCCCACGGCGTGCATGGCCTGCTGGCCACCTTGCTTCACGCCAAACAGCATATGGAAGACAATGCCGAAGACAGCGTTCTCGCGCTGATGAGAGAATCCGGGTTCGCCAACCCAAAGAAAGTCGCCCGCCGTTCCATGCTTCTCGGAGGAGTCGCCTTCTACCAGGCCAGCGCGGGTCGCTAGCGGCATCGTGGAAGACTGCGCGATACTCCTTGTAGAAGCTTCCGCTTTGCAATTCCAAGAGCCTTAAGGCTTACGTGCTAGCCATTCGCCCTGACCACTCTGCACCAAACCGGTGTATACTGGTGCCATGTCAGCATCGAAAACCGTCCGCCGAAGCGTCACTCTTCCCGCGCAAATTGCCCATCAGGTTGACCGCATGGCCAAACGCCGCCGCCTGAGCGATAATCGCGTTCTCCTTGAGCTCATTGAGGAAGGCATTGAAGCCCGTAAGCAAAAGGAACAACAGTTTTACCAACTGGCCGAGAAGTTCCGAAGTGCAGACGATCCGCAGCAAGTAAAGCGTCTGGGAGACGAATTAGGGCGGTTCGTCTTTGGTGAGTAGTGGCGCAGATCGAAACCTGGTCCCGATTTCCCGCCGCCATTCGTGATCACCTGGTCGAACGTATGCACGACCGCGACGTCAGCTTGGACGATCTCAATCGACTCCGCCTCTGGATCGAATCCGGGCCAGTGGTGCCCGACGGAATGTGGTTCAAGGATTTCAGCTCGTTCAAACTTTGCGGGGAAGGCAAATATCCCAAAACGTTTTTACAAGCAGGCCAAAGTGCCAAGGGCCGCAGACTCTAGCGGACCTTTCCCTACATGACCAGAAGCGAGAAGCTTGGTAACGGAGATATACTGACTTTATCTATGTCTGGGGACTCGCATAAGACGTTCTATCTCGAAACCTTCGGCTGCCAGATGAACGTCCACGACTCCGAAAAAGTCATTGGCACGCTGGTGCACGAAGGCTACCGCCAGGTAGAAACGGTCGAGCAGGCCGACCTGATTCTCTACAACACCTGTTCGATTCGTGACAAAGCCGAGCAGAAAGTGTTCCATCGTCTCGCGGACTACAAGAAACTCCTCAAGCAGGGAAAGAAGTTCGGAGTGCTCGGGTGCGTCGCCCAGCAAGAGGGCGAAAAGATCTTTGAGCGCGCACCGCACGTCTCTCTGGTCTGCGGATCGGCCTCGTATCGGAATCTTCCGCAGATGCTGGCGCAGTTGGAAGCCGTGGAGCGCGAGATTCCTCGCCCCGCGGGTGAGAACGCGGGGCTTCGGAATGACAAGCCATCTACTTCGTCCGCCCTGGTGCGCATCACCGGGCTCGACGACCGCGAAACCGACCAGTGTTTCGAAACCGAATTCACCGCCCGCAGCAATCCCCATCGCGGGTACATCACCATCATCGAAGGCTGCGACAAGTTCTGCGCCTATTGCGTCGTCCCCTATACCCGCGGAAAAGAACGCAGCCGCACGTCTGACTCGGTGCTCGCCGAAGCCCGGCAGATGGCCGATCTCGGCTACAGCGAAATTCAATTGCTGGGCCAGAACGTGAATTCGTATAAGGATTCGGCAGGGAAGCGAAGCTTCGCGGGATTGCTGGCGGCGGTCGGCGAAGTGCCGGGAATCAGGCGTGTGCGCTTCACCACCTCGCACCCCCGCGATTTCGGACGCGACATCGTCGACGCCATCGATGCTGTTCCCACCCTCTGCGACCATGTCCACCTGCCGGTGCAGAGCGGATCGAACCGCGTGCTGAACGCCATGCAGCGCCTCTACACCCGGGAGCAGTATCTGGAACGCATTTCCTGGATGAAGTCGGCAAGGCGTGAGATCAGCATCACCAGCGACATCATCGTCGGATTTCCTGGCGAGAGCGAAGCCGACTTTATCGAAACGCTGAGCTTGTTAGACGAAGTCGGGTATGATTCCGTGTTCACCTTCAAGTATTCTCCGCGCCCTAATACTCCTTCGCTGGCGTTAGAGGATGCCATACCCGATCAGGAAAAATCCCGGCGTCTCGAAGCCCTCATGTCCAAACAGAAAGAAATCCAGATCCATCGCTACAAGAAATATATAGGAACAACTGCAGAAGTAATGGTTGAAGGCAAAAACGATGCGCGCAACCAGTGGATCGGCCGCACCAGCCAAAACAAGACTCTGAACTTTACCGCCCCCGAGACGGCCTCGCCCAAAGTAGGAAGCTACGTCCAAGTGAAGGCCACTACCAGCTTTCCGAACTCTCTGCTGGGAGAAATGGTGATATAAAAAACAAAAGCCGTGCTCTAAGCCAGTGGAGGAGCGGGCAACCATGCAGCCACAATAAGGAAACCTAGTAATAAGGAGCAGCAGAAGGAGCCCCCGATGGAAGTGGAAATGACGATACGCGGCCTTTTAATGGATCCAGTGTCGAATATGCCGATTGTGATTTTGAAGGATGTGGCGGGGGAATCGGTGCTGCCGATCTGGGTGGGGGTTTACGAGGCGAACGCGATTGCGCTGGAGATGGAGAAGGTGGCAACGCCGCGTCCGATGACCCACGATTTGATCAAGAATGTGCTGACCGGTCTGGAGACCCAGGTGCATAAAGTCGTGGTAACCGAGTTGCGCGAGGATACGTTTTATGCGGTCATCTGGCTGGAGCGGGGCGGCGAAGTGGTGAGCATCGACTCGCGTCCCTCGGATGCGCTGGCGCTGGCGCTGCGGGTGGATTGTCCGATTTTTGTGGATGAGATTGTGCTGAAGAATTCGAAGCAGGCGGCCAACATGTCGGACCGGGTTACCGCCGAAGAACTGCGGAAGTATCTCGAAGGCCTGAACGACGAGGATCTGGGCAAGTACAAGATGTAAGAAGAGCCGCCAGGCTTCAGGCATCAGCCGTCAGTAAACCCCTAAAACCGAATGAATGGCACCGAGCGCCTGCCGTGTCTGCGACTTTACATAATACCTGTTATCGGACACTGCGTCATTCCCGGGCCTTAGGCGCTCCGAGTCTTTCTGCGACCTTTCAGCGAGCACGCTCGCACTGCACGCCCACTTCCCTGCTGCGGCAAAGCGTCGGAGAGTCGTTCCTGCCGCGTTTTCTGCGCGGGATATCGAGCCAGCACCCACGCAGACTTCAGGAAAACGCCAGGATCACGGGAAGACGATTTTGGGATGGAAGAGGGTGCCGGCGACGCGGGTGGCAATGGCGATGAGGTCGCTCTGGCCGGCGAAGACTTTGACCTGGCGGGCACGGGAAAGTTCGGGGAGATTAACGGGGCGTCCGCTGCGGACGCGGGCGGCGGTGGGTTCGTCGGCGGTGACCGAGGGAAACTGCGGCAGGAGCTGGCGGGGATGAATGAAAAGGGCGGCCAGCGTGATGGTAGGAGACAAAACAGCAGATCCCTCAACTTCGCATCGTTCTCCCTTGGGGAGAGCGGTGCTCCGGTCGGGATGGCAATTCTCTTTATCCTCTCCATCCTCTCCATCCTCTCCATCCTCTCGATCCTCTCCATCCTCTCGATCCTCTCCATCCTCTCGATCCTCTCCATCCTCTCGATCCTCTCCATCCTCTCGATCCTCTCCATCCTCTGCCTTCGTGAAAGCGGTGCTCCGGTCGGGATGGCAGAGATGCAAGGAGCGCGCGATATGACTTTCGATTTCGTTAAGGGTGTGTCCTTGGGCGATGTCGAACTCGGCGACCGCGGTACGGCGCAGGGATTCGAGGTGAGCTCCGCAGCCGAGGAGCTGGCCCATCTCGTGCGCCACTGAGCGCATGTACGTGCCGGAGGAGACGCGGGCGCGGAAGTGGGCCCGGTCGGCTTCGACGGCGGTGATGGCGAATTCCTCGATTTCTACCTGAACCGGTTGCAGGATGACCTCCTTCTTTTTCCGCGCAAGTTTGTAGGCGGGCACGCCGTGGATTTTCTTGGCCGAGAAGGGCGGCGGGATCTGCTGGATGGGACCGAGGAAATTAGCGGCGAGGGTCTGAAGATGCTGGAGGGTGGGGGCGGCGGGACAAACTTCGCCGACGAGGTCGCCATCAGCATCGTAGGTATTGGTGGCGCAGCCGAAGCGGATTACGCCTTCGTAAGTTTTTTCCGACGTGGTGTAGAACTGGGCCAGACGGGTAAGGCTGCCGACAACCAGCGGGAGGACGCCGGTGGCCAGAGGATCGAGGGTGCCGAGATGGCCGATGGAACGCTGGCCAAGAATGCGGCGCATGCGGTTGACCACATCGTGGGAGGTGAAGCCGGCGGGCTTATCGACGATGATGACGCCATTCATGAAAGGGATTTGGTAATTTGGTAGTTGCGTAATCGGGTACTTTGAAAAGCTTCGCGATGGGCGGCGGGGTTTAAATTACAAAATTACCCGATTACTAAATTACCAGATTTCTTATGCTTCCCCTTAAAGACGACCAACCGAGCTACAGCACGCCTTGGGTTACGCGATTTTTGATTGCGCTGAACCTGTTGATATTTTTGTTCGAGGCCACGCTCGATCCTCGAAGCCTGGAGCTGCTGATTCGGCAGTTTGGGGTGGTGCCGTCGCATCTGGCGGCGTTTTTGGCGGGCTCGCCGCGGTGGCCGCTGCCGGCGGTGTTGCTTCCCTTCTTCACCTCGATGTTCCTGCACGCCTCCTGGATGCACGTCATCGGCAATATGTGGTTTTTGTATATTTTTGGGGATAATGTGGAGGATTATCTGGGGCACTTTAAGTATCTGGTGTTTTACATTTGCATGGGGCTGATTGCGATGAGCGCGCAGGTGGCGATCAGCCTGCACTCGACGGTGCCGACGCTGGGGGCGAGCGGAGCGATTGCGGGGGTGCTGGGAGCTTATTTTGTTTTGTATCCGAGGGCGCGGGTACTGACCTGGTTTTTTGTGCTGGTGTTGTGGGTGCCGGCGTGGGTCATTCTGGGATATTGGTTTGCGTTGCAATTTTTGAGTGGGACGGCGACCATGCTGGCCATGCAAGGCCAGAATATGGGAGGCGTAGCCTTCTGGGCGCACGTGGGCGGATTTGTTTCGGGAGCGCTGCTGGTAAAAGTGTTTGGCGAGCGGAGATTAAGATCTCCATATGCGCGGGCGTGAGCGTTCGTCCGATGGCCTAGCGCAGCGGCTGAAGCCGCAATCGGTCTGCGAGGCCTACGCACGAGTGAACTCGCGCCCTTCCGGTCCGCTTACGGCACGAGTAAACTCTTGCTCTTCCCTTTCGCCGTTCGTGTGCCCCACATTGTTCGGAAGCCCTGAATCCGCTCCTTTCCGAGACACTTCGTGAGTCGAGTTATTTCTTGGGGCGCGACTCTGGGGGCACCAAGCCTGAGAGGCGATAGTAGACCACCAGTTGGCCGTAGTGTTCGCCGGAATGCTCGATGAAGCCGTAGGCCAGGTCGGAGACGCGGAACTGTTTGTGCTCGAAGGGATCGACGACCAGGTCGGACATTCCTTTGTCGCCTTTGGATTGGATAGCGGCGGCGCCGTCGGCAAAGCATTTTTTCACGAAGGCAACAACCTCGGCTTTGGTTTTGTATTGATCGCGTTTGGGATCTTCCGCGGCGGGCGGGTTCTTGCCCATCACGGGATTGATGAAGAAATAACTGGCGCCGGCGGCGTGCAGGAGTTGCTCGGCGAAGGTGCGCTGAGCGGGCGTGGGTTTGTAGTCATATTTGTCTTCCGGAAAATCTTCGGCCATGGCGATGAGCTTGCGCGCGACATCGTTCCAGGCGGCGAGCACAGCATGCGAGGGGCTGTCGGGTGGTTTTACGGCGGCTTCTTTTTTGGTCTCCTGAGCGTGAGCGGGACCGGTGAAGATCGCCAGGGATAACAGGGCTGCAGCGAGAAACGGTTTCTTGAGCATGGTTGTCTCCGGGTTTTGTGGTCGCGCATATCTTAGCCGGAAACTGCGGCAGGTGCAAAGTTCGTGCAGAAAACGCAGGTTGCGCGGGCCGCAAAGGCTACGGATTCAAACGAAGGAAATAGTTGGAGCGAAAGCAAGAATTGACAATTTTCAAGAGCGCCGTACAATCCCGGCTGCATGGCGATTGGACCGATCCAACTGATCCGGCAAGCGACGCCGGCGCAGCGGCGGACGCTGCTGGCGGCGGCGCTGGGCTGGGCGCTCGACGCCTTCGATACCATGCTGTACGCGCTGGTGCTGGCGCTGCTGATGCGCGACCTGGGCATGAGCAAGACCACGGCGGGACTGCTCGGCACTCTGACGCTGCTGGCTTCCGGATTAGGCGGCGTGCTGTTCGGCTTTCTGGCCGACCGGATGGGGCGCAAGCGGGCGTTGATGATGAGCATCCTGACATATTCGGTGTGCTCATTCGCTTCCGGCCTGGCGACCAGCATTGCAATGCTGGCAGCGGCGCGATTTGTTCTTGGCCTGGGCATGGGCGGCGAATGGAACACGGGAGCGACGCTGGTGGCGGAGGTCTGGCCGACGGAGTTGCGGGCCAAGGCGCTCTCGATCGTACAAAGTTCGTGGGCCTTCGGTTTTGCCGCGGCGGCGCTGGTGGCGGGACCGGTGTCTGGGTATTTCGGATGGCGGGCGGTATTTTTCGTAGGAATTCTGCCGGCGCTGTTGACGCTGTGGATGCGGCGGGAGGTGCCGGAGTCCGCGATGTGGGAGCGAAGCGAACAGGGAAAAAGCGTGGCGAGCGGCAGCGCTTCCGGAGAGAATAAAGAAGCGGCGAGTTACGTCTCTACGAAATTCTGGACACTGTTTCAGCGGCCTTATCGCAAGCATACCTTGGCGCTGCTGTTGTTTAATTTCTTCAGTTTGTTCGCATGGTGGGGATTGTTCACGTGGATGCCGCCGTATCTTTCGTTGCCGGTGGCGCAGGGCGGGCGAGGTTTCGGCGTGATGGGAACCACCACTTTGCTGGTGGCGCTGAATTTGTTTGGAATGTTTCCCGGCTACATCAGCTTTGGTTGGGTAGCGGATCACATGGGTAGGCGCAAGACATTTCTGATCTATGGCTTGGGAGCGGCCTCTCTGATACCACTTTATGCTGCGGCGCGTTCGCCGGCGGCGTTGATGGCGATGGGAACGCTGGTGGCATTTTTTGGGACGGGAGTTTTTTCCGGGTCCGGAATTATGGGGAGCGAGATTTTTCCCACCAGCTTGCGGGCCCGGGGGCTGGGGCTTACCTACAACGGAGCGCGGGCGATGAGTTCGGTTGCTCCGCTGGTGATTGGGCGCGTGGGTCAGGCCAAAGGTTTGGGCTGGGCTTTTTATTTGTGCGCCGTGGGATACCTGCTGGCGGCGCTGATGACGACTCAATTGCCAGAGACCAGAGGAAAGACACTGGAGTAAGAGATGATTTTATTGCGGCGGCGTCCAGGTTAGCTCCCCGCCCGATTGAAGCAGTCGCGATCAAACCAGTCGCGATCAGATCAGTTACGATCAGATCAGTCAGCATCAAATCAGTCAGGATCAAAACGCCGCGCACGCAAGCGCCCATAAGTTCTAGTCGATCGGATCGACCACGAAAGACTCCGGTTCATTGGTGCGGGTTGGGCGCTGCACCATCACGATAGCGCCGAGCACAAAGACGATTCCCAGGGTTTGGATTGGGCGAAGCACTTCGCCTAGCAGCAGCGCAGCCAGAAGAATGGAAAAAACCGGCTCGAGACAACTGGCGATGATCGCGCGCGTGGGCTCAAGATGTTGCAGGCCAAGGAAGTAGAGCGAGAACGCCGCCAGTACCGAAATCATGGAGAATACAAATAGAAATAGCCACTGCGCAGGGGCGTAGTGAGCGGCGGCGATTTTCCATGGCGGATTGACGGCGAGCCAGAACGCCGAGGCTGCAGCGAGCGTCCAGACCAGCACACGCCAACGGTCGTAACGGGCCAGGATGCCGTGTCCGGCGAGGTTGTAGAAGGCGAAAGAAAAAGAGGCGAGCAGCGCGGCCACCAGGCCGTAGGCATCCAGGCGAAGTCTGGAAGCGGAGCCGGCTCCGAAGAGATCGATGACCAGAGCGATGCCGGTCACGGCCAGAGCGACCGCAGCCACTTTTTGCAGGGTGAGTTTTTGCCGGCCGCGGGCCACGACATAAAGAAGAACCCAGACGGGAGCGGTGTACTGCACAATGATGGCAGTGGCGACGCTGGTTCGTTGAATGGCCACGTAATAAAAGTAGTTGGAAACGGCCACGCCCAAGGTTCCCAGAAGGAAGCAGTAAGCCAGGTCGCGCGCGGGCAGCTTGATGCGCTGCCAACCTTCGGTGCCGACGAGAATGGGAAGCAGGACGAGCAAGGAGAATGTGGTGCGGGTTTGCGAAAGGATGAGTGGATCGATGGGACGAAGCGTTGGACTCAAGGGCAACTTGCCGGTAAACGCGGCGCGTCCCAGAGCGGCGGAGACTCCCCAGAGAAACGCCGCGGAGCCAATGAAGAAGTAGCCGCGCAGAGAATGCGGGCGCGAACTTTCATGATTTGTTTTTGAGATAGCTGGCCTCGCGAATCGCTTCGATGATCAGGCAGCATCGAGAACATCGTCAAGGCGGCCGAGTTATTGCGTAGGCGTTCTAGGCGTCTACATATTCGATCTCTGTTGTGATCTTCGCGGTCTTTTGGAGCATGGCTGAGACCGAACAGTACTTTTCTTCGGAGAGGCGGACTGCGTCCTCGGCGGCTTTGTGCGACACTTTGCCGCCGATGCGATAGATCAGCTTGATTTCGGTGTAGACGGATGGCGGCTCGGTGGCGCGTTCGGCCTGGGCGCGGACTTCGAGGCTGGTGAAGGCTTCGCGCTTTTTCTGCAGGATGGAAACCACATCGTAACCGGTGCAGCCACACAGGCCGATGAGGACCAACTCCATGGGGCTGTTGCCGGCGAGCTTGTCGCCGTCGACGACGATGGTGTGACCGCTGCTGGCGACGCCGTTGAAGCGCTGCTTCTCGACCCAGGAGGTTTTGGCTTCGGTCATGGTTTCTTGCTTCCCTTCTCTTCGTTTCTATCTTCGATTGTCGGTGCTGGGCTCGGGATGGATCAATACGCGAAACAACTCGGGAGCGGCCTGTTTGAAGCGGATTTCGAGGTCGGTTTGAATGTCGTGGACGCGGGCGAGGGAAAGATCGTCGGAGAAGGTGCAGTGGCAGGAGACGTAGAGCCTGCCGCGAACTTTTTTAATTTGCACATCATGCATGTCGACAATTTCAGAAAACTCCGCGGCCAGCAATTTCAATTGCTTTTCGAGAGCGGCGTCGCGAACCAGCTCATCGCCGGCTTCGATGGTAGCGGGTTCGCTTTCGATGTGAGTGAGAATGTCGTCGATTTCGGGAACGTCGCGGCGCATGTCGGCTTCGAGTTCGGTGACCTGGTCGTGGGCGCTTTTGAGGGTTCGGCGTTCGTCGAGTTCGACGTGTTGTTCGACGTGGAGGCGGCCGCCGAGATCCTGGACGCTGATGTCATGAACATTGAGGTTGTGGCGAGTGGCGACGGCGCGGATGCGATCGAAAATGTTTTCCGAGCGCTCGGCGCGGGGCAGGGGTTGAACGGTAACGTCGGCATCGGGAAGAATGCGATGGACCGCTTCGGTGACGGCTTCCACCAGTTGCTCGGAGCGCTGGAAGGTGACGGTGCGCGCCAACCCGACGGCGAGGTCGGCGAAATAACGGTTGCCGGCCCGGCGGATGCGGACGCGGCCGATTTCGAGAACGCCATCGACGTGGGAGACGGCATCGATGATCTGGGCACGGATGCCGGCGGGAGCGGCGTCAAGCAGAGCGTCGATGGTGCGCCGCGAGAGGCGCCAGCTTACGGAAACGATGACCCCGGCGACGAAGAGGGCCGCGACGGGATCGGCTTTCGCGAGCCACTCCAGATGGTAGATGCGCCCCAGAAGAATGAGGGTGAGACCGAGCACGACCACGCCCGCCGACCAGACGTCGGTGGAGAAGTGCAGTGCGTCCGCTTCGAGGGCCTGGCTTTCGTACTTGGCGGCAATGCGGCCCAGAGAGCGGGAGCGCCACCAGTCGACCGCCATCGAGATGAGCATGACGGCGAAGGCCCACACCGAGGGTTCGACCTCGACGCGGCGGAAAAACAGGCGCAGGATGGCTTCGTAAATGACCCAGGCGCAGGTGATCAGGAGAAGTCCGGTTTCGACGAAGGCGGAGAAATTTTCGACCTTGCCGTGTCCGTATTGATGATCGGCATCGGCGGGCTTGTCGGAGACGCCGACGGAAAAATAGGTGAGCATGGCGGCGATTAAATCGAGCGCCGAGTGCGCGGCTTCGGAGAGAATTCCGAGGCTGCCGGTGGAGACGCCAACCACAATTTTTCCGCCGGTGATGAGGAGAGCGGCGATCACCGAATTTCCGGCAACGGCGCGCTTTTCGGCGCGCATGGCACTGGGCGAGTAGAGAGCCGGCGTCCCGGACATGATGGGATTATCGCCGCTAACGCCGGATTGCGCCAAGAGAAAGTCGCGCGCCGGTGGTGCACTACAGGGCTCTGCGGGAAATGGCCTCTATGCTACGATGCTAAGTTCGGTCGTGAAACTTCCTGATCTACCAATCCTGGAGGAATTTTGTATGCGTAAGAGTTGTTTACTGTGTGTGCTTTTTGGAACGCTGGCCTGGGCGCAGGCGCGGCCGGGAATGACGCCAGGGGAGCCCAGCGCGGCTCCGGGACAAGGGGCGGCCAAAGCGCCAGAGGCTGCAACGCTGCCGGAGAGTGCGGTGGTGCTGACCATCAAGGGGGTGTGCCCGGCGACGGCGAAGACAGCGGCGCCCAAGACCGTGGCCAGCAAATCTGCCAGCGCGGCGGCGAAGAAGCCGGCGGATTGCAAGACGGAGATCACGCGGGCCCAATTCGAAAAGATTGCCAACGGGCTTTCGCCGAATTTGACGCCGCAATTGAAACACCAGTTAGAAGGGGCACTTCCCCGGTTTATGGCGATGTCAGAAGCGGCGAAGGCGAAAGGTTTGGAAAATACCGAGCGCTACAAGGAAACGTTGAAGATCGTCAAGATGGAGATTCTGACGAAGGAGCTGCAGCAATCAATCCAGGACGAAGCCGACAAAATCCCAGACGCGGAGATTGAGGACTACTACAAGAAAAATTCCGAAACCTATGAGGAGCTTACGCTGGAGCGGTTATACATCCCGCGCAACAAACAGGTGCAGCCCGAGGAAAACTCAAAAGAGACTCCGCCGACGGAAGAACAGCAAAAAGCCAAACAGGAGCAGGGTGAGCTGGAAATGACCAAACTGGCCGACAGTATGCGGCAACGGGCGGCTGCGGGAGAGGACTTTGTGAAACTCCAGAAGGAAGCGTTTGAGGCTGCGGGGATCAAGGTGGAAAATCCGACCGTGAACCTCAAGATGCGGCGGACGGGACTGCCTCCGGCGCACAGTGCGGTACTCGATTTGAAGGCGGGTGAGGTCTCGGCGGTGATCAGCGACAATGGCGGCCACTATATTTATAAGGTGGTGAGCAAGGAAGTCCTTCCGCTTGAGCAGGTAAAGGAAGAAATTCACAACAAGCTGAAGAGCGATCGCATGAAAGAAATGATGGACAAGTACACGAACTCATTCGAAGCGGTGCCGAACGAAGCGTATTTCGGACCGCCGGGAGCACCGGGGATGCGGCCGGGCATGCATCCGCAGATGGCTCCGCCGGCGAGCCGGGGACCGGCGATGCCTGCGCCCACTCCGCAGAGCACAAACCCACAGTCCCAGCCTCCCACGCCACAAGCGCCTCCCGCGAAAAACTAAGCTGATGGCGAGTGAGAAACCTGTTGTCGTGGTCACTGGCATTGCGGGAAATCTGGGATCCAGATTGCTCCCGCTGCTGGGAGACTTTTCAGTGATCGGGGTGGATCTGAATCCACCCCGAACTGATGTTGCGTTGCAGTTTGAATGCCTGGATTTGGGCGAGGAATCTTCCACGCGCACGTTTTATGAATTGCTGCGCGATACCCGGCCGGTAGCAGTGATTCATCTTGCTTTCGTCGTCGATCCGGTGCGCACGGGGGTGCTGGATGCGGAACGCATGTGGCAGATCAACGTGGCGGGCACGGCGCGAGTGATGGAGGCGGTGACGGAGTCGAACCGAACCGCGGAGTCTCCGATCCGGCAATTTATTTTTCCCAGCAGCGTTTCCGCCTACGGGCCGAACCTGCCCGCACCGGCGACCGAAAGTTCGGTGCTGGCGGCGCACACGCTGCCGTATGCCATTCACAAGAAGCAGTCGGATGAAGTGGTGCAACAGCGCGCTCCGGCGCTGCGGGGGTGCAGCGTATATATTTTGCGTCCGCATATTTTTGCCGGAGCCAGCGTGGACAATTATCTGCTGGGAGCGTTTCGGGGCACGCCCAACGGTAAGAGCGCGCGGGCGGAAAAAATGCGCAGAGTGGGCAAACGACTGCCCTGCATGCTGCCGAGCGGGCAACGCTATCTCGACAATAAAATTCAGTTCGTCCATGTGGACGATATGGCGCGGCTGATTACGCATATTCTGGGGCGCGATCCGGAGGCGCAACGGCTGACCATTCTGAATGTGGCGGGACGCGGCGAGCCGCTCAACTTTGGGCGCTGCATTGCGATGGCGCAGGCAAAACTGGTGCGGGTTCCGGGAAAGTGGGCGATGGGACTGGTGCTGAAATTTCTATGGAAGCGGCAAATCTCGGCAATTCCGCCCGAGGCGCTTCCCTACATGACCGGCGAGTACATCATGAACACGGAGCGGCTGCGGAGTTTTCTCGGCGGCGAGTATGAGACCGTAATCCATTACACGATTGCGGATGCGTTTGCCGACACCTTCAAGAGCGCCACAGCTCCGGCGCAAGGCGCGAACGCCGGGTAAGTCGTTTCTTTATTGACGGCTTCATTCTTCACGGCTTCATTCTTCACGGCTTCTTTATTCACAACTTCATTATTCACAACTTCCAAGCCTGCACGCCTTTTTTTTACTTCTCACCGCGATACAAGCCGGCAATGCCGAAAGTGTAAGGAGTCCATGTGGCCTCGCGAAAGCCGGCGCGGCGCATGCGATCGAGCATTTCCGGGGGCTCCGGGAAGCGTTCAACCGAGCTGGGAAGATAGGCGTAGGGGCCGCGAACGCCGGAAAGGATGGTGCCGACGCGCGGAAGAATTTGTTTGAAATAGATTCGATAGAGATGGCCTATGACACCGTGAGGTTCGCTGAAATCAAGAATGCCGCACTCGCCGCCAGGGCGTAAGATGCGGACGATTTCGCGCAGGCCGGCATCGTAGTCGGCGAGATTGCGGAAGCCAAAGGCCGATGTCACCAGGCTAAAGTGCTGACCGGGAAACGGGAGGTTGAGGGCGTCGGCTTCGATCCAGTGCGGAGAATTCCCTCTTGGTGAAGGCTTGTCGAGAGACTTGGCGCGAGCGCGCTGCAGCATGGCGTGGGAAAAGTCGGCACCCCAGAGCTGGGGCATGCGAGCTCCGGCCTGCTTGCGCAAAGCGAAGGTCATGTCTCCGGTGCCGCAACAGAGATCGAGAATACGAACGTCGGGTTGGTCGAAAATGCCGGCGAAGGAGCGCGCGGTGCGCCGCCACCACAGACGATCGACGTTGAACGACAGCAGATGGTTGAGCAGGTCATAGCGGGGAGCGATGGAAGTGAACATCTCACGGACGGCGCGGGCCGCGGCAGGAGCGTCGTGAGTACCCTCGGGAGAAGCTCCGATTATGAGTTTGCCGGGTTCAGCCATCGAAAGAAATTTCTGACGATCGAGTTGGAATCGCCGATTGACGGTCTTCCGCTGCGCATTTTCAAATTGGCGATCGAAGTTTGACAGCGAACAATTGTTATTGCTTTCCCCACCCGCCGCGGGACAGGCGGCGCAGTTCGTCGACAGCGGCGAGCACGACGCTATCGGGAACGTCGGCCGCGATTTCAACTTTTCCAATTTCGCGAGGCAGCACGAAATGGACCACGCCACTCTGCGTCTTTTTGTCGGCCTGCAGGCGAGCGAGAATTTTGCGGGAGCTGACTTTGAGCTCCGGCAATCGACCCAGGCTGAGGACGGCATCGGCGATACGGCCGGCGGTAACGCTATCGGTGCGGCCCACGGCGAGGGCAATGTTGGTGGCGGCGATCAGGCCCCAGGCGACAGCCTCGCCGTGAAGCAGGCTGCGGTAACCGGTTTCGGCCTCCAGCGCGTGGCCGATGGTATGACCGAGATTGAGCACGCGGCGAAGGCCGCCTTCGTGCTCGTCGGCGGAGACGACCTCGGCTTTGAATTTCACCGATTGCGCGATCGCGCCTTCGAGCTCCACGGGATCGCGTTTCAAAATCTGGGCGCGCTTCTGCTCGAAGCGAAGAAACAGATCGAGATCGCCGATGATGCCGCACTTGAGAGCTTCGTAGAGTCCGGCGCGAAACTCGCGGGGCGGAAGCGTGCGCAACACTTCAGGATCGATCAGCACAACACGCGGATGATAGAAGGTTCCGAGCAGGTTCTTCCCTGCCCCAAGATTGACTGCGGTCTTGCCGCCGACCGATGCATCCACCTGGGCCAGAACCGTGGTAGGAATCTGCACCAATTCGACGCCGCGCATGTAGAGCGAGGCCAGCAGCCCGGTAACGTCGCCGACTACGCCACCGCCAAGAGCGATGAGAACGGCTTTGCGGTCGGCGCCCAGGCGAGACAATCTCTCGGCGAGGAGTTCGATGGTCCGCAGCTTTTTGGCCGGCTCTCCGTCGGGCATTTGAAGGACTTGCGGCTTGAATCCAGCAGAGGCCAAAGAGCGAATCAGTTTTGAGCCCCAGCGGCGGCGCACGGGGGCAACGGTTACGACAAACACTT
Source organism: uncultured Acidobacteriota bacterium (assembly GCA_963756015.1). Lineage (GTDB taxonomy): Bacteria > Acidobacteriota > Terriglobia > Terriglobales > Acidobacteriaceae > Sulfotelmatobacter. The sequence goes on along the minus strand of CAVWMB010000006.1, from coordinate 666,898 downwards.
TGCTGGCCTGGGGCAACAGCTCTGAGAGTAAGATCCCGGCCCGCGCCAGCAGGCCGTTTTCAATGCGAGCCTGGTAAGGCCGGGGCAAGACATGGATGGTGACCTGCGCCATGGGAATTCCATCATAGCGTAAGTGCGCCCTGCGCTTTGATCGGATTGGCCGGGGAAATGGTAAGATTTGCGGTCTATGAAGGGTCTTCCAGCCGAGACCGATTTCATTGTGATGGGCGCCGGAGTTGCGGGCTTGCGGGCCGCGATCGAACTGGCGGCAGCGGGACGGGTATTGGTGCTGGCCAAAAAAGAAGCCATGCCCGCAGGAAATGCGTTTGCGGGCAGCGGCGGAACACCGGAGCTTAGCGACGAAGAAGAGATCATCCTCCACCTGCAAGACACGCTGATTGCCGGCGATGGCCTGGGACGACCGGAGGCCGCGAAGATTCTGGTGGAGGAAGGGGTGCAACGTATTGAAGAGCTGATCGGCTGGAGCCAACAGCTCAGTCCGCAGGGAAACAAACTGACATTCGAGAGCGAGGCTTCCTACAGCCACAGCCACGTTCTGCGAGCGACTGGCGATTCGGCGGGAGGTGAAATTCTGCGGACGCTTCAGGCCAAGGTTCGCGACTGCAAAAACATTTCCATGCTGGAGTTCGGATTCCCGACAGAACTTGTGACCGAGGGGGAACGGGTGACGGGGGCGGCGCTGATCAGCGATAAGGGATTGCCGGAAGAGATCGCTTGTTCGTCGGTGCTGGTGGCGACTGGCGGGTTGGGGCAACTGTATCGAAACACGACCAATGCGGAGAGCGCCACGGGAGATGGCGTGGCGATGGCGTTTCGCGCGGGCGCGGAGGTCAGCGATATGGAGTTCATCCAGTTTCATCCCACGACGCTGTACATGAAAAAAGGGCCGCGGTTTCTGCTGGCGGAAGGACTGCGCCGCGAAGGCGGTTATCTCAGAAACATCGAAATGGACCGCTTTATGGAGAAATACCATCCGCAAGCGGAAATGGCGCCCGGCGATGTGGTGGCGCGGGCGATCATGCACGAGATGGAAGTCAGCCGGGCTCGCGATCCGTTTGTTTATCTCGACCTGACTCACCTCAAGGCCGCCAGAGTGCAGAAGCGTTTCCCGCGAATTTATGCGACCTGCATGAAACACAATCTCGATATCACGGAGGACGTAATTCCGATTCGCCCGGCAGCGCATCGCGCGATGGGCGGAGTGCGCACGAATCTTGACGGCAAGAGCAGCCTGGGCGGGCTTTATGCCGCGGGCGAGGCGGCCGCGACCGGGGTGCACGGCGCGAACCGGTTCGCAAGCAATTCCCTGCTCGAGGGATTAGTTTACGGAGCGCGGGCGGGCAAAGCCATGCGAGAAGAGCCGAAGCCGGTGGGCAAGGCCGGGAGCAGAGAAAAGAAAGCGGCATCGCAGAACGGTCCGGTGGACGCGGGAATTGAAGAGTTAGTGGGACAGATCCAGGACGCCATGTGGAAGGGTGTGGGCATTGTGCGCACGCGCACCGGCATGCAGGAGGCGATTCGAGCGCTGGAGGCGATGACTCCGAGGTTGGGGCATCCGCGGACGCGGCGTTCGCATGAAGCGGCGAATTTGCATCTGGCTGGGTTGCTGGTGGCGCGTTCGGCGCTGGCACGAGAGGAGAGCCGGGGCGCGCATTATCGAGTGGACTATCCGGTCCATGATGACAAGAAGTTTCTGAAGCACTCGGTAGTGAAGGGCGAGAGCGTGCGGTTTGTATAGCGCGGAGCGGAGTGTTCCGACTGAAGGGGCGCCAGGTCTTGAGGCGAGGGTCTAGTTTTGATCCTGATGAGAAGAGGGCTTCTGTTTTGGCGGATACAGTACCGAAGCGATTATGGAAGCGGTGAGGATTGTGGCTATTACGACGAGAGTTAACAGGGTGGAGACGGGAAAGTAATCGGCAGCGATCATCTTCAAGCCAACCAAAATCAGGAGCAGCGCGAGGCCGGCGTGAAGGAAGCGAAAGGCACGCATCAATCCGGAGACGGCAAAGTACAACGACCGCAGGCCCAGGATGGCGAACACATTCGAGGTGTAAACGATGAAGGCGTTGAGGGTGACGGCAAGCACCGCGGGAACGGAATCGATGGCGAACAGAACATCCGTGGTCTCGATCACGACCAGCACGACTAACAGCGGCGTGGCATAGAGACCAGGATTGCCTTTCCATCCCCGAACCAAAAAGCGTCCGCCCTGAAAATCATCGGTGACGGGCATCCAGCGGCGCAGGGCTCTTACTGCCGAATTCTTCGCGGGGTCGACTTGGTGTTCGCCCATGAATCCCAGGCGGATGCCGCTGTAAATCAGCAGAGCGCCGAGGACGTAGAGGATCCAGTGGAAACGTTGGATCAGGCCTACGCCGGCAAAAATGAAAAAGCCGCGCATCACCAGCGCGCCGAGAATTCCCCAGAAAAGTACGCTTCGCTGATGCTGCTCGGGCACGGAGAAGTAACGGAAGATGACCAGGAAGAGGAAAAGATTGTCTACGCTGAGCGAGAGTTCGAGTACGTAGCCGGTAACGAATTCCAGAGCGACCTGACGGCCTTGCCAGAAAAAGATGATGCCGGCGAAGGCGGCGGCCAGGCCGATCCACATGGCGCTCCAGGCGAAGGCTTCGCGCGAGCGCACGACCCGGCTGCCGCGGTGGAAGACCAGCAGGTCCAGCACCAGCATGCCCAGCGCGAAGAAGTTGAACAGAATCCAGAAATAGAGCAAGCGAGACTCGCGGAGAATCCGGGTTCTATTGTTGCCGTCCCAGGCGCCGGCTCACCCAATCGTCCCACACCCCCGATGACTTGAGCATTTCCTCGCTATGGGTGTCGCGAATGGATTGCTCAATCTGGGCGTGGGTAAAACGAGGGCCGATCTTTTGCGGAAGGTTGGCAAGGGCAAAGCTGAATTCGGCGGCCTCGGCTACATCCTTTTTGAGTTGCGTGAAGTCGACTTTGTCGTAGGTGTCGGAGGTGGCGTGGTAGTTTTCAAGATAGTTGGATTCGTCCTGATCGGCGACAAATGAGGGAACGCCTTCCAGCATGAAATCAAAATGGTCGGTGCCCCATTCCATATCGGTTTTCACTTCGGTGAGGCCAAAAGGTTGGAGAGGAGCAATGAGGCGCCGGGCGGTATCAAGCAGGTCTTGCCGGCCGCCGTCGGCGAAGCCAGTGGTTTTGCCGGTTCCGGAATCCCAGATGACGACTCCGGCAGCGTTGTCGAGCTCAGGGCGGTGGGCAATGGCGTAGGCGTGCGAGCCGAGCAAGCCTTCCTCTTCACCGGAAAAAAGAACGAAGCGGATGGAGCGGCGCGGCTTTAACCCGGAGGCTTTAATGGCGCGCAGCGCGTCCACGATCAGGGCGGCGTTGCATCCGTTGTCGAGGGCGCCGGTGCCGAGTTCCCACGAGTCGAGGTGGGCGCCGAGAATTACGAACTCCTCGGGCTTTTCGATGCCTTTGATTTCGGCGATCACGTTCGCGGTTTTGATGGCGCCGCCGATGTGGTTGGGAATGCTGAGATCGGCCCACACGGGATGGCCTGAGGTGAGCAGGCGGCCGAGGCGCTCGCCATCTTCACGAGCCACCAGCACCTGAGGAATGCGGTCGATTTCACCGCGCACGGAATTGGTGTGGCGGTAGAGGATATCGTGCTCGCGGGTGGCGATGAAGGCCACTGCCCTGGCTTTTCCGTTCACCGCTTCAGTAATTACGGGCGGCGCCTTGGAGTATTCGGCGAAAAGATCGTCCCAAGTCTTGAGCACGACGGAGTGGACCAGCACGATTTTGCCGGAAATATCTCCGGCCTTGGCGAACTCGGCAAGGGTGCCCTCCCCGACGTCAACCATGGGCACGTGGGTCACGGGAGCGAGTGCAGGAGCCCAGGCGATGGAAACGCAACGCACGCGGAACTCAACCTTGGGGATCTGGGTGAGGCTGGGATCAACGGCGGTTCCGGTGGCAGTGACCGTCATCTCGGTGGCGCCTTCTTCCCATGAATGGGGAATGGAGAATTCCTCGGTGTGAACGCTATCGGCACCGGCATCCTTGAACGCCTGCACGCCCCAGTCAATGGCGTGCTGCATGGCGAGCGTGCCAGGAACGCGGCCGCCGACTTCATCGGTGAGGCGGCGCAGGTTGGATTCGAGTGCGGAAGGCTCCAGTGCATTTTGAATGATGAGGGCAGCATCGCCAGCATCGGTCGGCGGGGTTGCGGCAAGGCAAAAGGCACTAAGGATCAAACAAACCCACAAAGATTTCAGCTTTCGCATATCGGCTGAATTAGAAATGAAATTGTGGAAAAGAGCAAAACGGCTTCACTTCGGCGGCAAGGGGTCCATTTTGTCGAGAATGCGAATGGTCTCGAGCATGGTGGCGCCTACGATTTCAAGGCTCTTGGGGCTCAGCTTGTCTACGGTATCTTGCGTGGTGTGCCAGAAGACGTTGTTATAACCGTAACTAAAATCGATGATATCGGCCGACGCCACGCCGAGTTTCACGAATGGCAGATGATCATCTTCCATCGCCAGTGCGCGGGCGAAAAAGTGCGATTGATATCCAAGCCGGCTGGCGGCCTCGTAGATGACGGCTTCGAGCCACGGAGCGGAATTGAGTTCGTGCTCAATGTTGAGGTCGGCGTCGCCGATCATATCGGCGAGGAGAAAGGCTTTAATTTTTTTCAGGGTTCCATCGGCTTGCCATTTTTCTGCCAGATGCCGGATGCCGTACAAGCTGTCACTCATGAAGTCAACCTGGGTATCGGGCTTCATGGCCTCCTCGGCATCGTCCCAGACCAGCCAGATGCCGTAACCGTCGCGCTTTTTGCCGCGTAATTGATTGGCGAATTCCAGAAGCAACGCGCTGGAAGAGGCGCCGTCGTTGGCGCCTATGAATGATGTATTGCGCAGCGGGTAGTTGGTGTCGTAGTGGCTGGCGATCACGATGATCCCGTCTTTCGACCCGGGATATTTCGCCACGATGTTGTGGACGGGAAACTTTCCCTCGGGAGTATTGGCGGTGAAGAAGTCTTGCTCGACGTCGTCGCCTTTGAGATGGGCGAGAATGTAGTCCTCGATCTTCTTGTGATTGGGGCTGCCGATGGGGCGCGGACCGAAGGCCACGATTTCCTTTACATAGTGCATGGCTCGTTCGCCGTTAATACTGGACGGCGGAGCGTTATCCGGGGGAAGAGAAAGCTTGGGCAGAGCGGTGTCGGCGGGGGCGGGTGGAGTTTGCGCGCTCGCATGCCCGCGATCGCAGGAAATGAAGCCAGCTGCGAAGGCAACGGACAAGATTGAAAGAGCGGCGGCTTTGATTATCGTCAACAACCTATCGACCTCAGGTTCAACTTCGCGCCGACTGCGGGAATGTTTCGATTTCAGGTTGCCTGTTTCTGTTTACGCGCACGCCGCTGCTTAGGGTGCACGGCCCAGGCAATGCCAATGCTAATGCCATAGAGAGCGACCATGGGCGCGGCAAAGATGCACATACTCAAGACGTCGGGCGTGGGGGTGACGATTGCCGCCAAAATAAAAATTACCAGAATGGCGTAACGAAAATTCTTAAACATAAAGCCGGCGCTAACGATGCCCATCAGGGCCAGAAAGAAGATTAAGATCGGCATCTCAAAGACCAGGCCCATCCCGAGAATGATGCTTAGAAACAGCGAAGTGTATTCACTGATGGTAATCATGGGCTGAAACTGTTTGCCAAAACCAATCAGAAATTCGAGGGCTCGGGGATAGATCACCATGTAGCCGAAATATCCTCCGCCCGCGAATAAGGCAATGGTGGATGCCATGAACGGCAGCACGTAGCGCTTTTCGTTGCGGTAAAGGCCGGGCGAAATAAACATCCATACCTGATAGAGCACGAAGGGTGAAGCCAGGAATAAGCCGGCGAGCGCGGCAATCTTCAAGTAAAGGTTGAAGGGATCAACCGGGTTCAGGTAGACCAGCTTTTCCGACATGCCATTGGCGCGGAGGGCGTCCATGATGGGCTTTTGCATGATCGCGTAGATTTTCAGGTGATAGCCCCAACAGGCGGCAAAACCTGCGGCGACCGCGGCGATGGAGTAGACGAGGCGGCGGCGCAGTTCCTCGAGGTGATCGAGGAAGCCCATGGTGGGCATAGCGCCAGGTTTCTCTTCGTCGTTCGAAACTCCGGTCACGGTTTCAGACATGGGATGCCTGCGGGGCGGAAGCCTCAGGCTCAGGGACGGCTTCAGTGGCGGCGGAATCTGGCGCCGCGACTTCGGTGGCAGTGAGCGGAACCGCTTCGGCGGTTGGCGCAGCCAGAGTTGCGGCCGACTCGGGTTTATGAGGAATCGATTCGCTGACCGCCGGATTCAAACTGAGGCTGGCTACAGTTCCCTGAGGTTGCGGGCTGGGAGGCAATACGGTCTGGCTCTGTTTGACTTCAAGATGGGCAATTTCAGTTTCGATCTGCGACTTAAATTCGTTCGAGGCGCGGCGCAGTTCGGCCAGCAAACGTCCAGCCTGACGGGCGATCTCCGGAAGCTTCTTGGGCCCGAAGATGATCAGGGCCAGGAAAAACAGGAAGATCGTCTCAGAAAAACTCATGCCTCATCATAAATGCGGGAAGGCAACGGCAGCAATGCGGGGCTTTGGCTTAAGGCGCTAATTGACGCGAGCCTGGCACGGGCTAAGGCACCGGCTTGAGGACCACGGTATTTCGCTCATCTCCGGCGATGATGCGGTAGAACTTGCGGAGTTGGTCGGCTTTTCGACGGGCACGCCTAACTGTTTCACCTCGAAGGTGCGAGTTTAGTCGACAATGTTGCCGTTGACGACGGTCTTGGCGTGATAGCTGGCGAAACCGAAGTCGGCACCGACGGGCGGAGGCAGGTCGTCCACGGCGTAGCCGGCAGGTATGGTGATTTCAAAAGTATCGGTATCGCGGGTGGGTTTTTCGAATTCGATAGGAAATTTCCTGGGATCTTTAGGTCTCCAGAAATCCCATGCTTTTATTTCCGATTACGCGCGGGCGTACCAATTAAGAGGTTGGGAGGATGAAGATTACGACGAGCTAGGATCGCGCTCTAAATCCCATTTACCCCATCGGAAAAGTTCGTCCCAACCGGCGCGGGGCAGAGCTGCCGGCGGGCAGCAAGCAAAGTTAGCTGAAGTCGCCGCTCGCCTCTGAAGGCGCGCGCGGTTCTTTACGGCACAAAATCGAGTAAATCGCTGATTCTAATGTAGCTTGGCGCTGCCGGGGAGCATCTTAAAGTAATGGCGGGGTACGGGGGTACCGATGGTAACCTTCCCGGTCCGAGGCAGTCTAATGTAGTGATATACTGCGTATATTCAACGCGGTAGCTGGGGCCGTTCGACAACCCTCAAGCGAAGGAAAATCCAAGATGGCACGTAGTTCTCGGCGCTCACTCTTCCTGGTAGTTTTTTTTCTCCTGGCCTGCGGTTTTCTGGGCATTGTTTTTGCCCAGCGCACCGGGCAGCAGTCGTCGCTTACCGGCGACAACGACGTGAAAGACAGTCTGAAGCAGTTCACCGACGTCTACTCGATCGTCGAGGATAACTACGCCGAGCCCGTGAACCCGGATAAAGCGATTTATAACGGGGCCATTCCGGGGATGCTGCATGCGCTGGATCCGCACTCGAATTTCTTCGATCCCAAGTCTTATGCCCTGATGCGCGAAGACCAGCGCGGCAAGTATTACGGCGTGGGCATGACGGTGGGGCCGCGTAACAATAAAGTGATTGTGATTTTTCCCTTCACCGGCACCCCGGCGTATAAGGCGGGCATTCATCCCGGCGACGTGATCATCGCGGTTGACGGCAAATCGACGGAGAATATGAGCACGCCCGACGTCGCCGATCTGTTGAAGGGACCGAAGGGCACGACGGTGCACATCAGCATTTCGCGCGACGGCGTGGATAAACCGATGGAGTTCACCCTGGTCCGCGACGAGATTCCGCGCTACAGCGTGGGCGTGCATTTCCTGATCCGGCCGGGCATTGGTTACATGCACGTGACCGGATTCAACGAGACCACGGAAGAAGAAGTCTCGAAAGCGCTGGATGAGTTTGGCGATCTGAAGGGTTTGATTCTTGATCTGCGCGGAAATCCGGGCGGCCTGCTGAGCGAAGGGGTTGGCGTAGCCGATAAATTCCTGAAGAAAGGTCAACTCATTGTTTCCCATCACGGCCGCGCCTCGGCGGAAAAGCGTTATGTGGCGCAGCATGGGAATGCTGGCAAGGATTATCCGCTGGTGGTGCTGGTCAACCGCTTGACCGCGTCCGCGGCGGAAATTGTTTCCGGAGCAATTCAGGATCATGATCGCGGATTGATTGCGGGCGAAGTCACGTTCGGCAAAGGGCTGGTACAGACGGTATATCCGTTGTCAGAGAACACCGGACTGGCCCTGACCACGGCGCACTACTACACGCCCAGCGGCCGCCTGATTCAGCGCGATTACAGCAACATCTCGCTCTACGATTACTATTACAACCGCGACGCCGAATCCGGCAGCAACGCCAATCGCGAAGTGAAGCTCACGGATAGCGGGCGAACGGTTTATGGCGGCGGAGGCATTACTCCCGACGTGGTAATTCCGCCGCTCAAGAGCAATCATTTTCAGGACACGCTTTTGCAGCACTATGCGTTTTTCAACTTCGCCAAGCGCTACGTGGTGAATCACCATCCCACCAAGGGCTTCGAAGTGGATGACGTGATCATGCAGGATTTCCGCAAGTCGCTGGACGAAGCCAACATCGCTTACACGCAGGCTGATCTGGTGGACAACAACGACTGGCTCAAGTCGAACATCAAGGCCGAAATTTTTGTCGATGCTTTCGGCCAGGATGAGGGCATGAAGGTGCGCGCGGAATCGGATCCGGAGATATTAAAGGGGCTGGACCTGCTTCCGCAAGCCAAAGCGCTGGCCGACAACGCGCGGCGTATCGTTGCGGAGCACAATAGCAATGCGGCCTTCAACCGGTAGGTTGGCGGGAGTATTTTGGAGGCCCGGACTGAGTCCGGGCCTTTGCTTTTAGCGCGCGGGGCGCGCTTTTTCGAGGCGGAGGCCGTTATTGACTTCGCAATCCGGCTATGTGAAAATCCGCGGAAGCGAAGGTTTGGGGCAAGACTCCTGGCTCAGGAGCGCAGCTTTTTCCCAGGGTGGTGGAGAGTTTTCCAGGATCGAGGAGTTGCAATGGCAGGGACAAACCGGTCACCCGAAGCGGATTTGTGGTAAATCGGGTGCGGTTTGAAGCCGATCGTGCTGGTTGCGGCGATGGCCGTGGCGCTGATCGCCGGATGGACGGATTGGCGCAGCCGCCGCATTCCTAACTGGCTTACCGGGGCGGGATTCCTGCTGGGAGTTTCGACGAATGTGCTGGCCAGTGGGTGGTTGGGATTGAAATTTTCCCTGCTGGGCGCTGGGATGGGGTTGCTGGTGCTGTTGCCGTTCGTGCTTTTGCGTAGCCTGGGTGCGGGCGACTGGAAGCTGGCGGGGGCTTTGGGAGCTTTCGTAGGCTGGGAAATGATGGTGAATCTGCTGATGGGGTCCATTCTGGTGGCCGGAGTGATGGCTTTGGGACTGGTGATCTATAAACGGAGATTCCTGCAGACCCTGCGTAATATTTGGGGCATGCTGGCTTCCATGCTGGCATTTCGCATGCCGGGCGCCGCGGTTTCTTTGGATAATCCGGAGTCGCTCAAGGTTCCCTATGGCGTGGCGCTGGCGCTGACCACACTGCTGTTTGGAATCGTGTCGCTGGCGAGCACGGGAGGGGCGGGCATAGGCATAGGAAAGATATGGGGAGTACGTTAAACATGCAGGCGGGTCGCTGGAAAATCTGGCGCAAGCTGGGGCGCGACACGGGCGGTTCAGAGATCGCGGAAACCGCCATGATTATTCCTCTGTTCTTCATGATTTTTCTGGCGATCTTCTGGTTCGGGCAGGCGTTCCGGATTTATGGCACGCTCACGCATGCGGCGCGAGCGGGCGCCGAGGCTGCCGTGGTTCCGGCCTGCGCCACCTGCACGGCCGCGGCAACTCCCGCGGTGAACGCGCAGACGGCGGTTTATACGGCACTGGCGGCAGCGCATCTGAGCAAGAATCAACTGGTGCCGTACGGTGCAAAGTGGAGCCCGCCACCGTTGTGCTCCTGTGGTAGCGCGAGTGCTGCCTGCGGAATCCCGGTTTCGTGCGATGGCACGGTTGCGGATGTTTGCGTGCAACAAGCGGTTCAGTTGTCCTATCCCGGCCAGGGAGGGATGGGGACTTGCGGTGTCTCGGTGAGCGCGCGCTATCAATATCCTTTCCATTTCTATATTCCGTGCGCCACCTGGCCGTGTTCGAGTGTGGACCTGAACAACCTGCTGCTTCCCGGACAGGCGCAAATGAGGCAGGAGACGCAATGATGCGAGCCGCAAATCTGGGCTCTGGATGGACGCGCGCGTGGAGGCGATGCGAGCAGGACGAAGGCTCGCAGATCGTCGAGTTTGCGCTATCGCTGCCCCTGCTGGTTTTATTCGTGGTGGGAATTTTTGACTTCAGCGGGGCGATTTCGCTGAAACAAAAGCTGACCAACGCCGCGCGCGAAGGGGCACGAGTGGCGGCGGCGGACCCGGCCAATGACATGTACGCTGCCCTGCCGGTATCGGTGAGCGACGCATTCCAGGTGGTGGATAACTATTTTGTGTCGGAGAAAATCAACGACTGCGGACTGCTGGGCGCCACTCCCACGCAGACCGCGCTCACCTGGACCTATAGCGCTGCCGGTTCGGGATGTCCGGGAAATATTACACTGACCATTGACCGGGGATGCCTTCCGCAAGCGGTGAGCACGACGACGGAGAATTTGATCGCCACCTGCGTGACCATTCGTTATCCGTATAAGTGGCAATACAGCGCGGTAGCCGGATTGGTCGGCGGCCGCTTTACCGGGCCGACCAATATTACGACTTCCGCGAGTGCACTCAACGAGAACTGAGGTATCCCATGCTGCGACCGCTAATCCGCCGTCCACGGCCGTATCCGGAGTCTGGCTCGAAGCAGCGCGGTTTCACCATGGCGCTGGTGACCGTGGCGCTGGTCGCAATTATTGGCATGGCAGCGTTGTCGATCGACATCGGCACGCTTTACCAGGCGAAAGCCGAGGCGCAGCGGGCCGCGGATGCCGGAGCTTTGGCGGCGGCGCAAGTGATTTCGATGTCGGGCATCACCGGCGATCCAACTCTGGGTGCGACCGATGGAAACTGGAATGCAATCTGTGGAGGCGCAACCAGTCCCGCCAGCGTGGCGGCAATCGATGTTGCCCAGTCTCCGCTGAACACGATCAGCGGAGTCGCGGCCAACACCGTGACCGTGAATTATGGAGCAGGAAGCGCCGCCGCAACCAATACGAGCTGTGCGGGCGTGGGCGCGGCTTTCGGGGTGAATCCCACGGTTTCGGTAGTGGTTACGAGCGGGAACCTGCCCATTTTCTTCGCGCGTGTCTTCTCCTTAATTCCTGGAGTCAGCTACTCCGGCACCGGTGTGAGCGCAACCGCCAGCGCCGAGGTATTCAATCCTTCGAACTCGAGCAGCGTGGTCGGAAGCACGGTTGCGGTGCAGCCGCGCTGCGTGAAGCCGTGGGTGGTCCCCAACCAGGACCCGGGAAACGGTGCCAGGAACTTCGTGAATGCAACGACCGGAACCATCACGAACACGGGCATCTCTCCCGCCGGGGTCATCGGTGAGACCTTTAACCTGGTGGTGGATTGCGGAATGAGTGGCGGGCGTCGCCGTGGGAGGGCCTGCACGCTGACAGATAATCCTCCTATAGCCGACGGCACGGGTGGTCCCAACAGTCTGGATTATGTTCCGGGAGAAGTATCGGGGCCATCGACAGCGATCGCGGCCAACTCTTCAATAGACGCATGTTCCGAGGCGACCAACAACGATTATACGGAGGCTGTCGCCGGCTGCGATCAGACGACGGTGTATGCCTGCGGGTCTCCGCTGGCCAACACGGTCGACCTCACCGAAGACCCAGGGCCGATGCGGAATGACAGTGTGAACGGGGCGCAGTGCCTTATCAACTCCGGCGGTACTGGCCTGGGAAATGGCCAGGATGTGCTGGTGCCCGCCACCTACCCTTTTCAGATTCAAGCCGGAAGCAACAGCGCTGTTTTGGCCACAGCTGCGACCACGCATATTACCAGCGGGAGCCAAATCAGCAGCAGCCCTTCGATCGTCTCTCTGCCCATCTACGACAGCAATGCCGTGAGAATACTCAACCCGGTCACAACCGGGGTAACCGTCGTCGGGTTCTTGCAGGTTTTCATCAACTCCGTCAACCCGGGCAACGGATACATCAATGTGACGGTGATGAATGTTTCCGGTTGTGGCAATGCGGCGAGCGGCCCCGCATTGCAGGGAACTTCGCCGGTGCCGGTACGGCTGATCACGCCGCCCACTTCCTGAGTTGAGCGCGGGAATTGTTCTCCCAACCGAAGTCCGCGAAACAATCCAGAAGCTGCGATTAGTCTGGGACTTCGTTACTCGGCGGAGGGGGCGGAGCCTGAGTTCCGGGGCCAGGATTAGGCATCTGCAGCGGCACGGGTTGGAGATCTTCATCCGGAGTCACCGGTTGGGCCGGTTGAGGCGGCATTTGAATCTGGTTGGTGCCTTCCGCCCGGGGACTGAGAATGACCTGGTCGAGAGCCTTGGGATCCTTGGCGGAACTCAGAATCAGGAAATTAAATCTGGAGCCGTTCAGCAGGTGCGCCAGAACTTCCGGCGCCGGGCCGGGACCGAGTTCAACTGCAACTTTTTCTTCTTCAGCGCCGGCGGGGATTGCGATCTCCGCCCCGGTGCGCTGGTGCACAGCGAAAAGAATCTCTGAGAGCGTGGCCCGATCGGAACTAATCGAAAGCAACCCATTGTGAAAGGCAACTTGAAAAGACGCCTTCGCGGGCGCGGGCGGCGCCGGGAGTTCCACGGCATGAGCGGGGTAACCTGCGTTCACCAGCGGTAGAGCCGCATGGGGCGCGGAGCGGACGGCTTCCGGGCCTGCCGTTGCCGTTTTCGCTCCAATCTTCACAATGATGGTTCTGCCCGATGGAAACACCTGAAAAGGCTGCGGACCGTTGAGGTCCAGCACAATCCGGGTGACGGGGGGATCGGCTGAGAACAAGCCAACGCGCAGATTCTTTACCTCGGCGCGGTTCACGGTCTGATTGCGCAATTGAGTCCCGGGAAGGGCATTGACGAAGTCGACCAGCAAGCGGTCGGGTCCAGTTAGCACATTGGTTCGAGGCACGATGGGATCGCTGGCCTCGATCTCAATTTCGACCTGCCCCAAGCTATGCAGCACGTGCACGCTGCGAATGGATGGTACGTCTTGGGCGTGAAACGGGACCGGCGCGGCAAAAGATATTACAGCGAAAAGCCAAGAGACGGCGGCGGCTCTGGAAAAGGGGGACATAAATCAGGGAACGAGGTCTTAGTTCAATTCTAGCAGCGTTTGTAGTTACCCTACCTTACCTAAGGATTACAACCTTGAGTCGGTTACTCGTGGCTCAAAGGCATTAGCAGGGACTTAAGGAGGTCGGGCTGGCCGGGAACACGCTCGAGATGAGGATTTTTTTCGCCCTCGTGATAGGGGATGGAATAGGTCCGAAAGAACTGGGCGTTTTCGACCAGCAATTCGATTGGCGTCGTGGTTCCCTGGGCGGACTTGAGGGCAGCGCGCTGAGCCGCGGGAGTCCACTTTTTGCCATTCACGGCAACCAGTGTCATTCCAGGCCCGATCCCGGATTGATACGCCGGAGAGCCTACGATTACGTCCTCGAGCTTGCCGTCGCGGGCGACGGTGAATCCCAGAGAATAAAAAAAGTTGGAAACTTTGGAACGCTTCTCAGCCGCTTTGAGGAACACATTCGGCTGGTCGTTGTAAACCAGCTTCCAGCCGTCGCGCTCGATGCCGCCGAGCGGTGCGTGAGTGCTGGTTACACTAACCCGCTCGCGCAGCAGGCTTGCCCAGTCGTATGGAGCGACCTGGTTCAGGGCATGAACGACATCATCGAAGGTGTAAGGCACAACTTTCGGAGGCCCGCTTGCGCCACCTTCGAAACTGCGGCAAAAATCATCGAGAGATTTCTGGCCATGGGTTTGCTGACGGAGGATGGAATCCACTTCGAGCCAGATCAATTCCCCTTCGGGATAGTAATCCAGGCCGCGGCGCCAGTTCGACCACTGCGATCCGAGGGTACGAAGAATCTGCACGGAGCGCGCGGTGTCTTCCAACGGACGCCAGGTCCGGCCTGAGCGGTGATCGAGACTGGCGGCGGTAGCGGCCAGCGATTCGCGATATTGATCGGGAGACAACAACCCGCTGCGCTCGGCCAGCAAGCTTCCGAGATAGTCGGTAAGTCCTTCGTAGACCCAGAGCAGGTCGCCGATCATGGGCTGCTGATAATTTCGCGTGACCAGGCCGGCAGGGCGGCGATATTTGCCATTCCAGGAATGCGCGAATTCGTGCGGAAGAAGATCGGCGTTGAGCGAGTGAAGATCGGGATCGAGCAGCGTGCGTTCGGCGGTGGCGCTGTCGTTCGATTCATGATGCTCGAGTCCATGTCCGCCGACCTGGTCGCTCAGAGTGAAGAGGAAGTGATACTGGCGGTAGTGGCGCGCACCGAACAGCGCACCGGTTTCGGCGACCAGTTTGTGATAGGCGGCGAGGTCTTCAGGCTTCATCGCCAGATCGCTTTCACTCTCGGCGACCAGATCCATGACATGCACCGGCTCGGAGCCGGTGGTCAAATCGATCCGGCGGTAGTGGGATCCGGCGATCAGAGGCGAATCGACCAGGGTGGTCAGGGAGACGGGGGCGAAGTCAACGTCATCGCCGGAGGTTCGTGTGGGCGTCAGAGCGGTGCCAAACTTCCATCCTTGAGGAAGCTTGACCGAGGGGACGATTTCAACCGCGTCGGAAGCGGCGCCTTGGGGATAGAGAACAACCGCGTTCCAATTCAAATCGAGCACGTTGCTGGAGGCTGCCGGGCCGCGGCCACCGGCGCTGTCATTCGCGGTGATTGCGTCCAGCGATACCTCGAGGGTTCGCGCGCCCGCTGGCAGGGTGACGTGAAAGGCGTACATATCGATTTCGTCGCGCTGCCAGACCAGGGGCTTGCCTTGGGCTTCCATGCGAATGCCGGTGAGCGCGGCAATGGGGCCGCTGGGGCGATGATTCCCGGGAATCCACTCGGGAAATACCAGCGTCATCGAGCCGGACGTGGCCGGGACGCTCAACCGGGCGTGGTAGATATTTCGCGGAGCGTCCGTGAGATCTACGTGGAGCTGGATGGATTGAGCCTGCACCCGCGAGCTCGCCAGCAGCGAAACCAAAAGCAGCAGAAGCAGACAATGAAGCACAAGTGGTCGCGAGAGCACCATCAGCCTCCTGAAGGTTGGTAAGAGAACCACTGAGCCTACAGAAAAAGGAGACGCGCCTGCAAGCAGACAAGCGGAAATTGGCGCAAGCCGAAATACATTTCTGAAATATTCAGGTCGCGCTTATGCGCGGGAAAGACGGCGACGGCCTTGCCAGTAAATGGCTGCCAGACCGGTGATCAGCATCAGCCAAGTTCCAGGTTCGGGCACGGTTGAGGGAAGTCCACTGTTACCGCAAGCCGCTACCTTCTTGCTAGCACGCTGAACCGCGGAGACGCCTTTCTTTACGGGTGCGCACAGACCGATGGGCAATGGTGGCGGAGAGATGGCTACCAGATTTCCACCTTCGAAAGGGTTGGCCAGACTCAGCGGTCCGGAGGGATCCTGACCGCCCACCAGGGGCAATAGCGCTGAGTCAAAAGGAAGCTGCGGACCATGCATCGCGGTACCGCCGCCTGCCAAAAGAGGTTCATCGAATTTTTCCGGCGAAGGCTCAGCCGGTGAAGCCTGCTGCTGCGGGGTTTCTGAAACCTGGTTGGCGCAGCGGCCGCGCGCGGTCATGCGCCCGTCCGTAATCAGCTTTTCACCTTTGTGCAGGGTGATTCTTCGCCGCATCCAGTAGACATTATTGCCAATGCGGTAAGACATATAGACGGTGCGGGCCAAGGTCAGGCGTACGACGCGGGCGTGATCATAGTCAAAGCCGGCATAATGGGCTGCGACCACCGGGTCATGCTCGGCTACCCACTTCAACTCTTTCGCATCCTGAATTCCTCCGGGAACAACAGAGTAGGGATAGACAGGCCGCGCGGGCTGTACCTGCGAAACAGCCTGACTGAGCGCAACTTCCCGGTCGTAGTTCAGTGCGTTTCGCTCCGAAGTGAGAAGGGCCGCCTGCCCGGAATTCAATGGCGAGCCGAAATATTTCAAGGCGAAGGCAGAGACGCCGACCGTCAAAAGGGCGAGAGTCGCCGTGATCAGTAAACGACGAATGAGTCGATTTTGGCGGTGACGGCGGGTTCGCCGGCGCCTGACGGTTATATGGACTTCCCCGTTCTCGGGATCGGGCACAAACCACTCCTACCTGGCGGCCGTCCTGGGCTTACCGGACCGTAGGCACTCAGCAGAATCAGTGCTGCAGATTGAATGCCACACCGCGATCGACGGTCTCCAACAAAACAAAGGAACACCGCCTGTTTTGCCGATCATAGTAGCAGAGAGAGAAAAACTTTGCACAAAAATATGCTGTGGAATTTGAAACAGGAACCGATTCTGTCATGATGCCAGGCGCTTGTTTGTCGCGGGTTTTAGAACCACGGCACTTATTGGACAGGTGCGCAGGACAGAGGGGATGGCTGATTCGAGGCGCACGGCCGCTAACTTAGGCGCAAAGTCAGTGGAGGCAAAGCCAGGCCGTCGACCTCGGCCCTCCAGAGATCACCGCTGGAGGCACGATGTCCGGCGGTAAGGGTGCCGGAGCTGACGATTTCTCCGGCGCGCAAGGGGTGGTCCGGGAAGCGCCGGGCAATGGCGGCGCCAAGTTCAGCAAGGCACAAAGCCGGACTCTTCAGAGAGTTTTTACCGGAACCCTCTTCCACAAAATTGCCGCGGTTTGATAGTCGGACTTTGAATCGAGGTAGTTCCTCCACCAGTGCGGGGATCAGGGCTGGCTCAACCTTTACCTTTTCCCCGACCACGAGCGCGGCGTGCAGTCCGAAGGAGGCGACGAAGTCACTGGGCTGAAATTTCCACTCCGGATAAGGGCAGTCGATAACTTCGAATCCCAGCGCCAGCCAACCGGTGTGCGCCAGCGCGCCGGCGGCATCAAGGCCTTCCCCGATCTGCACTTCTAAACCGAAAACTATTTCAGGCTCGATTTTCAACGAACGGGAATGTTCGATTGCGATAACGGCCGAGTTAGCGTGGCTGTAGTGGACAGTATCGTCATACAGGTGACTCCAAACCAAAGTCTCAAGTTTGAGCGCTCGCCACATCGCTTTGTTGGCGTATCCTACTTTGCGGCCCACGGCGCTGTGGCCCGCATGGTGACGGATCTTCCTGAGAATCTCTTCAACCTCGTACGCACGATTGAGATCGAAACCGGGCCGGGTGGAAGGAGGCGAATCTACCATACGACCGGCTTCATAGGCGGAGAGCAGTTCCCGCGCAATCGCTTCGGCCTCAGGGCTTGGGTGGTTATCCGGCATAGGAAGTTTTCGATTTAAATTGTTGCAACAAAGTTTGGCTTGATTCCGATGGCCTTTCTGCCCTGCTGAAGGACGCCGGACGGAACTGATCAAATCTTAACATCGCTATATGCCGGCCTGATCGGCGCGGGCGAGAGATTGCCGGGCAGGGTTTCGGGCATCACAGTTTTCTGGTACATCTGGAAGGGCTTGCACTTTACTCAAGCTATATTTCTATTTTTTGCCGCTGCCATCGCCGGAACGCTAAATGCACTGGCTGGAGGCGGCAGCTTTATATCGTTCCCGGCGCTGTTATTCGTGGGCGTGCCTGCGGTTGCGGCCAATGCCACCAATACGGTTGCGCTGTGGCCCGGCCTGGCAGCCAGCACCCTGGCGTACCTGAAGCGGTTGAATGCTCCCGCCCGGCTTTTGATTCCTTTGCTGGTTACAAGCGTGGCTGGCGGTTGGGGTGGGGCGCTGCTGTTGCTGAAGACCCCGCAACACACTTTTCTTCATCTGGTTCCCTGGCTGCTGCTTGCCGGGACATTACTGTTTGCGTTCGGCAACTCGATCCGCACCATAGCGGGTAAAAGTTCGGTAGTGGATGATCTCCGCGCGGTTTCGTGGACGGCGATTGCAGTGAGTTCGCTGGTGGAGTTGTTAGTGGCGATTTATGGCGGATATTTCGGCGCCGGCATTGGATTCATTACGCTGGGAATGCTGACGGCTCTAGGGATGCGCGACATCCACGCCATGGGTGCGATCCGCACATTGCTGGCGGCCACCATTAACGCCGCCGCCGTGCTGACGTTTATTCTGGCGGGCGCGGTGTTGTGGCGGCAGTGCGGCGTGATGGTCGCGGGGGCTCTGGCGGGTGGGTGGTTCGGAGCACGCTTTGCGCAGAAATCCGATCCCCGCAAGGTGCGAGCTTTCGTGATTGCCCTGGGACTGGCGATGAGCGCGTACTTCTTCATCACCTACCGCTAGGAAGACCATCGGCAACACCCGGTGCAGGAGGCACCTCTGATGGTGGTGTCCGCATTTGGTGGTGTCCGCATTGAAGTTGGGCCGCTTTACGATAGGATTGTCGTAGAACGAAACCCGGGCGCGCCGAAAGGCTTCATCCAACCTCGGTTTTTCGACGGCGCAGGTTAAAGGTTCGCCATGGCATCGCATCCCGAAAACGCCACGCAGTCCATGAATCATGCTCCCGCCAATTTGGATCCGCAAAAAGACCTGCCCCAGGGATTTATGGATTTCCTGTTACCGCTGCATAAACAATTCACTCCCTGGCAGCAGAAAATTATTGCCAAACGTGCCGAAGTTTTGAGTGCGTCGCATTGTGGTCAGCCGCCAAACTATTTGCCGGCGTCGGAAGCGACCACTTCTGACTGGAAAATCAAAGTTCCCGACTGGTGCGCGGATCAGCGCAATCAGATGACCGGCCCGGCGGATGATGCGGAATTAACCGTTAAACTGCTCAACTCCGGTTCTCCCGCCGTGATGATCGATCTGGAAGATTCCACCGCCAACATTTGGGAGCACATTATGCTGGCGATCAAAAACACGCTCGCCGCATATAAATATGAACTCAGTTACGACGACAAGAAGCGGAAAAAGAAAGTCGCAGTGCAGCGCTCGAAAACCGTAACCTGGGTGCGGCCGCGGGGCTTGCACGTCAGCCAGGGCGGAGTGATCAAGAATGAGATCATGTCCGCTTCCCTGTTCGATCTGGGGCTGATCTGGTACCAGCTCGATACCGCGTCATTGCCGCACAACGTTTCGGTTTACATTCCCAAGAGCGAGTCGGCGGATGAGGCCTTGTGGTGGCGGGATCTGTTCCAGGCTCTTGCCAAGCATAAAGGTTTGGCGAAGGATTACATCAAGTGCATGGCGCTGGTGGAGGCGCATCCGCTGGCCTACCAGATGGAAGAATTTCTTTTCAACCTGCGCGATCACTGCCTGGGGCTGAATCTGGGGCGCTGGGACTACATGGCCTCGCTGATCGATTTCATGCTCGAGGATCCGGATTGGATTTTGCCGGATCGCAATACGATTCCGCACGATGTGGCCTTCTTCCAGAACTTCCGCACCCTGATGCCGGAGATTTGCCACAAGCATGGCGCCCATGCGATTGGCGGAATG
Organism: uncultured Acidobacteriota bacterium; assembly: GCA_963756015.1. GTDB lineage: Bacteria > Acidobacteriota > Terriglobia > Terriglobales > Acidobacteriaceae > Sulfotelmatobacter. The sequence goes on along the minus strand of CAVWMB010000006.1, from coordinate 647,122 downwards.
ACCGCGCTCTATCCCAGCCGGGCGGACAAGGAATTGAACGAGCGCGCGCTCAAGGCTTTGAAACAGGACAAAGAAAATGAGGCCAAATGCCTGATGGACGGAGCCTGGACCGGCCATCCCGATCAGAATGAGATTGCAGTTGCGCAGTTTCCTTTTCCCAATCAGATCGCGAAGCGGCCGAAGTTGCCGAATTCGCATCCCGATCTGCGGCCGATTCCGAGAGGGGTTGGCGAAATCACCCTGGCTGGAACCCGCGCTGCGGTGCGTACCGTCATTCGTTATCGCAACGGCGTTTTAAATGGCAAAGGGGCAAGCTTGCTCGACGGCTACATGGAGGATCTGGCCACGGACCGCATCTATCGCCTGATGATTGCGCAACGGGTGCGGCACAAAGTGGAGGTGCGGGGCGAGGGAAATTCGATCAAACATACGCCGGAATTGATCACTAGGATCTTTGACGAAGAACTGGCCAAGATTCAAAAGAACCTGCCGGCGGAAATTGACCGGAAAGCGGCCCGCACGCTGCCCGAGGCCCGCCGCATGGCGGAGGAGATGATCGTGCGGGGCCACCACTCGCCGATCTAGGGCGGGCAGCGGAACCACTGAAGGGGGTTCGGCCGGTTTCTATTCAGAAAGGTAATGAAGGGGATCGAAAAAATTGATTTGACGATGGCGCCCTCGGCGGCGCTCACTGTCAAACTGCGTCTTACGAGGAGTTTCGCCTCGCAGTAGATGGGTGAATGAAGACTTCGCTGCCGTATGATCCAGATGGTGAACCAGAAACGAGGACTATGAGCGCTACTGAACAGACGCCTGCCCTAGCTTATGCCGCATTGCAACCGCCTCGCCGCTATCTTTTCGGTCCCGGGCCCAGCATGGTTCATCCACGAGTCTATGAAGCGCTCTCGAAGCCGATTGTCGGACATCTCGATCCTTACTTCATTCAGGTGATGGGCGATGTTCAGCAATTGCTCAAAAGCGCATTCGGAACAACTGACGGGGCGACACTGGTAATTTCGGGCACGGGCAGCGCGGGCATGGAAGCCTCCATCGCCAATTTTGTGGATGCCGGGACCAAGCTTGCGATTTTCGCCAACGGATATTTCTCCGATCGCCTGACGGAGATGGCCAAGCGCAACGGAGCCAATGTTGTGCGCTTCGAGAAAAATTGGGGCGAGACTTACTCCGATGACGGAGCGCGAGATTTCATTCGCCGCGAAAAGCCCAAGGTTGTAGGTTACGTTCATGCGGAGACCTCGACCGGAGCTTTGCAGTCCGGCGGCGCGATCTGTGCCGCGGCGCACGAAGAGGGTGCGCTGGTGATCGGAGACTGCGTTACTTCGCTCGGCGGCGTGCCGGTAGAGTTTGATCAGACCGGGATTGACGTTGCGTATAGCTGCACACAAAAAGGCTTGAGCTGTCCGCCAGGTTTGTCTCCCATGGCAATGTCGCAGCGAGCCATGGAATTTCTGCGGGCGCGCACGACACTTTCTCGCAGTTGGTATCTGGACCTGAAGTTGATTCACGACTACTCAACCGTGTCGCACCGCTATCACCACACGGCGCCGATTTCCATGTTCTACGCCCTGCGCGAGGCGCTTACGGTAATCGCCGACGAAGGGATTGAAAACCGTTGGGAACGGCATCGCCGTTGCAACCGGGCGTTTGTGAAAGGCATTGAGGAAATGGGTTTGCGGATGCATGTTCCTGAGGAACATCGAATCGCAACTCTCAACACCGTTTGCGTACCGCAGGGAGTGGACGAAGGCAAAGTGCGAAAGTGCTTGTTGGACGGTCCGGGCATTGAGATCGCCGGCGGCTTTGGACCGCTGGCCGGCAAGGTCTTCCGCATTGGCGTGATGGGACCGCTGGCGACGGAAGATAACGTGCAGTTTTTTCTGAAGGAATTCAGGAAGGCTTTGAGCGCGGAGGGTTACTCACACTAGATTTCGCGGATTCCTGCGCGTTACCCCGGCTGAATACTGCGGCCTACTCTTTCGTTTCGCGTTCGTTTCGCGGACAACAGCTAAAATCGGCTCAGCATCCAAGGACCGCGCCCAGAGGCGAGAACGCATGACACTGAAGTCCGTTGACACGCTGCTCGACGTTTTGCATTTCGCGGACAGCCACACCGCCGTCATCGTTCCCGAGCTTGGCATCCGGGTCACCTACGATTCGCTGCGGCAGCAAGTGCTCAGGATGGCAAACGCGCTAGCCTCGGCCGGAATTCGCCGCGGCGACGCGGTGGCGATCGCCTTACCAAATGGATTGCCCGCGATCGTCAGTTTTCTGGCAGCCGCGATTGCGGGGACGGCGGCTCCGTTAAATCCGGCGTATCCCTACGAAGAATTTCATTTCTTTCTGGGCGATACCGATGCCAGGATTTTGCTTTGCCCGGCGGTGGGCGCGGAATTCGTTCGCACTGCGGCCAAGGACCGCAAGATTCCAACGTTCTCCGTGGAAATGACCGACCAGGGAGAGGTTCACCTGGCCAACGCTTCCACGGGAGTCGAGGCGAGCGAACCGACGGGGGACGACATTGCTCTGATCCTGCATACCAGCGGGAGCACGGGGCGCCCGAAGCGTGTGCCCTTGCGGCACTTCAATCTGGCGGTCTCTTCGGCGAATATTGCCAATACCTACGCGCTTTCCGAAGAAGATGTTTCGCTTTGCATTATGCCGTTGTTTCACATTCATGGACTGATCGGTTCCACCATGTCCACTTTGCTTTCCGGAGGAACCGTGGTTGTTCCCACGAAGTTCAACGCGCTCTCGTTCTGGCGAACGGTGAAAGAGCATCGCGTGACCTGGTATTCGGGGGTGCCCACGATGCATCAACTTCTGATGGCTCGCACCCGGCAGAAGCCGGCGGAGGCGGATTCCCTGCGCTTTCTTCGCTCCTGCAGCGCCCCGCTCTCGCCGGAATTGATTCATAAAATCGAGGGAGTTTTTGGCGTGCCCTTCGTCGAAGCCTATGGCATGACGGAAGCGGCTCACCAGATGACTTCAAATCCTTTGCCGCCGCGACACCGCAAGGCTGGTTCCGTTGGGGTTGGCGCAGGGCTGCGCATCAGCATTATGGACAAGGACGGAAAACATCTCGGAACCAATCAGCGCGGGGAAATTGCGATACAAGGAGCCAATGTGTTCCGAGGATACGAGAACAATCCCGAGGCGAATGCGCATGCCTTTGTGGATGGATGGTTTCGCACCGGCGACCAGGGCTTTCTGGATTCCGATTGTTATTTGCATTTAACCGGGCGCATCAAAGACATCATTATCCGGGGCGGCGAGAACATTGCTCCTCACGAGGTGGATGAAATTTTGTTGAGACATCCGGCGGTGGCCGCAGCCGTAACTTTCGGCTGCGTGCATCCCACACTGGGTGAAGAGGTAGCCGCGGCGGTGGTCTTGCATGAAAAACTCGGCGCAACCGAAGTGGAACTGATCAAGCACTGCCGCGACTTGATGGCGGAGTACAAATGCCCGGCGAAGATTTATCTGGTGGACGCGATTCCGACCACGGCGACGGGCAAAATTCGCCGGCGAGCGGTCGCCAAGGCCCTGATGGAAGATCAGCTATGAGATTTCTGATCGCGGGGGCTGGAGCCATCGGGGCCTACATTGGGGCGCGAATGGCGCAGGCTGGATTGGACGTCACGCTGTTCGCGCGCGGACCCCATCTTCGCGCCATGCAGGAATCCGGCGTGCAGGTGAAAAGCAGCGAAGGTGATTTCACGGCTCATCCCACGATCAGCGGTTCGCTCGAAAAAGTCGGACCCGTGGATGTTGTCTTTCTCGGAGTCAAGGCGCATGGCCTGCCGCAGTTGGCGCCTCATCTCAAGGCGGTGCTGGGGCCGGATACCACCGTGGTCAGCACCCAGAACGGAATTCCGTGGTGGTACTTCCAGGGCTTTGGCGGCGAATGGGAGGGCCTGCGGCTGGAACGGGTTGACCCCGGCGGCGTGATTTCTTCTGCCATTGAAGCGCGACGGGTTATCGGGTCCATCATTTACTTCGCAACTGAAATTCCTGCGCCGGGAGTGGTCCAGCACATCGAAGGCAATCGCATTACCCTGGGCGAACCCGATGGCTCACGCTCCGAACGCCTTCGCGGCATCGCCGAGGCTTTGATCGTCTCTGGTTTTCGCTGCCCGATCAGCGTTCGCCTGCGGCATGAGATCTGGGTAAAACTTCTGGGCAATGCTTCCTTAAATCCGGTCAGTGCTTTGACGCGCGCCACCATCGTTCAGATGGTGCGCGATCCCGGAGTCGGTTCGGTGATCAGAAATATCATGCAGGAAGTGGAAGCGGTGTCGCACAAGTTAGGCATGGAGCTGCCAATTTCCATCGATCAGCGAATGGCCGGCGCGGAAAAAGTTGGTGAACACAAAACCTCAATGCTGCAGGATCTCGAAGCCGGCAGGCCCATGGAACTGGAGGCGCTGGTGGGCGCGGTGGTGGAGCTCGGCGAACGGGTTGGACTGCCGATGACGGCTACGCGTACCGTCTACCACTGCGCCAAGCAACTGGCCAAATCAACCGCTGAGCAGTCGACACAATCGGCACAACAGCCATAGCGGCTCCCCTCCCTGATTTCAGCGTCACTACTATCTTTAATAGTGTTTGCCATACGGCTTTCCGATAAAAACGTGACCGGAATATTCGCGAATCGGGTTATACTGCGCTTCGCAGCAGGTCTGTTGATCAGACAACTGGAGCCACGGGTGGCCAGCAGTATCAAATCCGATTTCGAAGTCATTCGCAGGAACAAGGTTTACGAAGAAGTTGCCAAGCAGATCGAACACCTGATTCTGCAGAAATTGAAACCTGGCGACAAACTTCCGGCTGAGCGCGAATTAGCGGAGAAGCTTCGAGTGAGCCGGGGCTCGATCCGCGATGCGATTCGGGGCCTTGAATTGATGGGCCTGGTTGAGCCACGCCAGGGCGCCGGCACCATTGTTCGTGAAGTCTCGGGCAAGGCGCCCGCCAATCCGTTTGGCGCAGCCCTGAAACGACGAAAAGAAATGGTGAGCGAGTTGCTTGATTTTCGCAAGATGCTGGAGCCTCCGCTGGCGGCGCGCGCCGCAACCCACGCTTCTCCCGAGGAGATTTCCGAGATGGAGCAGATTCTGCGGCGTCAGGAAGAAAAGCAGAATGAAGGAAGCGCGGCAGTGGCCGAGGACGCCGAGTTTCATTACAACATTGCGCTGGCTTCGGGTAACAGCGTGGTGTTGAAGGTGATCGATATTTTGATGGATCTGCTGCGCGACACGCGGGCGCGCTCTTTGCAGGTCGGAGACCGGTCGCAAAAGTCACTCGATGGCCATCACCGTATTCTGGCGGCGATCAAGCAACACGACTCCGAAGCCGCGAAGGTAGCGATGCGGCGTCACATTGAAGACGTCGAAGAAATCGTGCTGAAGAAGTTCTAACCGCGGTTTCGCACCCACAACCTACGCAGGCAGATGCTGGCCGCGGGTCTCCACTCCGAAGGGAATGAGAAGCAACCCAATGGCGAAGGCGATTGCGGTGAGGGCAACGGGCATTCCGAGCGATCCGAAGTGACGGACGCCGCTTCCCACCCAAAAGGTGATTGCCGCTCCGCCAAAGCGCGCAAACGAGGTTGAGAAGGCGAAGGCGCTGGCGCGGCATTCGGTGGGATACTGCTCCGGCAACCAAAGGGTGTAGACGGCAAAATTGGCTCCGCCGAAACCCAGAAAGAACAGGCAAACGAAAAACCACGGCAGCGCTCCCGGTCCGAGATAAAAGACTTTGCCGAAGGTGAGCGCAATAAAGATGAACATCACAGCAAAAAAGAGGGCCAGAGCGCCGCGGCGTCCTAAGCGCTCGGCGAGCCAGGGCATGGCCAGACAGCCGAGAATGGTCGCGAACGAGACCAGCATCACTCCCCACGAGGCTAACTGAGCGGCGCGCGGAGCGGCGTGGCCGCCGGCTTCCGCAAGCGAGGTGATGGCCGCGGGAACGTATACGGTTCCCGCCCACAGACCGCAGATAGAGGCCAGCATGAAAAAAGAGTTGAGAATGGTGCGGCGGCGCCAAGCCGGGGAAAACAAGATGGCGAAGGGACGCCAGACCGCCCAGGATCGCACCATGCTGGCTTTCTTTTTCCAGGCTACGGGCTCCGCGACCCCGTGCCGAATCCAGGCTAAAAACAGCGCCGGCACTCCGCCGACAATAAACATGGCGCGCCAGCCATAATGGCTGCCAATACCATAGTTGGCCAGGGCGGCCAGAAATATTCCAACGTAATAGCCGGTGTGCATCAGACCCGCCCCCACGCGACGGCGACCCTCCGGCCATTCCTCCGCGACAAAGGTTCCCCCCATGGCCCACTCGCCGCCGATTCCGATGCCGGCAAGCAGGCGCAAAATCGCCAGCTGCCAAACGGTGGTGACGAAGGCGCTCCAAAAAGTGAAAACCGAATACCACACGATGGTCAACATCAGGGTGCGCACGCGGCCGAATTTATCTCCAATGGGTCCCCACAAGAAGGCCAACCCCCAGCCGACGAGAAAGAGGGCGAACAACAATCCGCCATAGTGGCCAATGCTGGCTTTAGTGACGGCGATGCCGGATCGGGGAAGCAACTCGCGCAGAGAGGGCACGAGCACGAGAGCGTAAACAAAGGAATCCATACCGTCGAGCGTCCAGCCGCCCCATGAAGCCCAGAAGCCACGAATCTGATTACGCGTGAGGGATGGTGAAAGGGCTGGAGCCGGCACGGGGCCACGGCTTGGATGACCGCCAGGGTTCGTCGCGGAACGCGGCATGGCAGTGGGGAACTATATCAAAAAGCGGGGAAATTGGCAGAATATCTGAGGGTCTGAGAGCGCTGGTGACTTTACGCTTTTAGTCAGGCCACAGCATTCGGGCAAATGGGCGACGCATTCTGCGAGTACTTCTTTTCCCGTACCCTGGGACGGCGATTCCGCTCAGCTTCGGGCCCCTATCTCTTTGCGGCCCGCAGACGCTTTTCGAGAGCGTTGATTTCAAAGCTCAATCCGTCGGGAAGATGTTTGCCGAAAACGGCGAAGTGTTCTCGGATGAGGGGAACTTCGGCGAGCCATCCTTCGATGTCGAGGCTGAGCAGCTCTGCCACGCTCTCGGCCGCCATGTTCAGGCCGCTGGTGTCGAGATCGGCCACCTCAGGAATTCGGCCGATGGGGGTGTCCTTCGCGTGCACCTTGCCGTCGCAACGTTCGAAAATCCATTTCAACACGCGACTGTTTTCGCCATAGCCCGGCCACAGCAACTTGCCCTCCTTGTCCCGGCGAAACCAGTTGACGTAGAAAAGTTTGGGAAGCTTCGACGCGCTTGAGCGCTTTCCCATGGCGAGCCAATGAGCAAAGTAATCGCCCATGTGATAGCCGCAAAACGGCAGCATGGCCATGGGGTCGCGGCGCAACCGTCCTTCTTTGCCGGTAATGGCAGCCGTAGTTTCGCTGCTGACGGTGGCTCCCAGGAAAGTGCCGTGTTGCCAGTCGAAGGCTTCCGTCACCAAGGGAACGATTCCGGCGCGCCTTCCGCCGAACAGAATGGCATCGATAGGCACGCCTTTCGGATCCTCCCACTCGGGGGCGATCACCGGACACTGCGAGGCGGCGCAGGTAAACCGTGCATTGGGATGTGCGGCCTTCCGGCCTGAATCCGGAGTCCATGCGCGGCGCAGCCAGTCAACTAATTTCGCGGGCGGCTCTTCGGTCATGCCCTCCCACCAAACGTCGCCGTCGAGCGTCATGGCGCAATTGGTGAAGATGGAATTTTTGGTGACGCTGAGCATGGCGTTGGCATTGGACTTCATGCTGGTGCCCGGGGCAACGCCGAAAAATCCATATTCCGGATTGATGGCGTAAAGCCTGCCATCGGCGCCAAATTTCATCCAGGCGATGTCATCGCCGATGGTTTCCACCTTCCAACCGGGAAGAGTCGGGATCATCATGGACAAGTTGGTTTTGCCGCAGGCTGAGGGAAAAGCCCCGGTCATGTACTTCACGCCGCCGGAGGGACTGATCAACTTCAGGATCAACATGTGCTCTGCCATCCAGCCCTCGTCGCGCGCCTGCACCGAGGCGATGCGGAGTGCATGACACTTCTTGCCCAGTAAGGCGTTTCCGCCGTATCCCGAGCCGAAAGACCAGATCTCACGAGTCTCGGGAAAATGGCAAATCCATTTATTTTCCGCGTTACAATCCCAGGCTTTATTGGGCTGGTTGGGTCCCAGGGGCGCTCCAATGGAGTGTAGGCCGCGCACGAACTCGCCATCGGCTCCGAGGACGTCAAGCACCTGCTTTCCCACCCGCGACATGACGTGCATGCTGACCACAACATAGGGCGAGTCTGTGATCTCCACCCCGATCTTGGAAATTGGCGAACCGATCGGCCCCATGCTGTAGGGAACCACATACATGGTGCGGCCCACCATGGAACCGGTGAACAGCCCAGTCAGCTTCTGCTTCATTTTTGCGGGATCTTCCCAGTTATTGGTGGGACCGGCCTCATCCTTGGTTCGCGCGCAGATGAACGTTTGACCCTCGACTCGAGCCACATCGGCAGGGTCGGACCGAACCAGATAACTGTCTGGACGTTTCTCGGCGTCAAGGGGAATTGCGGTCCCGGTCAGCACCAGCAATCGCAGCATTGCCTGATACTCTTCGGGCGATCCGTCGCACCAGTGAATGCGATCGGGTTGGCACATCTGGGCGACTTCTTCCACCCAGCGCTCCAGCCGGCCGTTCCTGGGCTCACCCGCGGGCGCTTCAACTTCGATCGTAGTCGTGGCCATGGTAGATATCTCCGTAGCAAACGGTGGGTTGCAGTGAGGCTGGTGGAAGGTTGTGAATGCCGGGTTTTCCCTTCAACTTCGACGCCACGCAAAGCGCCTTCGGGCCGCAACGCACCGCCGGGACCCTGGCAGCGAAACAGCGCCAAAGGCACAAGAATATATTGTCTCGCATTCAGGAGCATTATTCCAGCGTGTGGGTTTCTCGGTAGTGACTCAGTCTGTACCCAGGGCCACGGCGATGCTGGCGAGATCCTTCATACGAGATCCTTCACACGAGATCCTTCATACGAGATCCTTCGCCCACGATACGACATTTGGGTCTTGCCAAGCGCCTCGCGGCGGCTTAGGGGTAGCATCATTGGGCTTGCATGTAAATTCCTGGTTCTAAGAGTTGATGGGTTCCTGCTATCGCGGAAATGCTAGGACTGTCGCTGCCACAGTCCGCCCCATTTGTCACGTCGGCAGGGGCTCCTGTACAGTTTTTGCGTAAGTTCAGGAATCGACAAGGATGGATGGAAGGAAACCTTATGAAACACTTCACATTCTTATTAGTTGCAGTTGCAGCAATGGCCGGCCTCGTCGCTCTCGTCGTCCCCTTAGCAGGGCACGCAGATGGAGGGCTCGCCCCCTTCGTTACCGAAATTCCTCACGGGTACCGCGACTGGAAGTGGATTTCCTCGGCCCATGAAGCAGGCAACCTCAACAGTTTAGGTGCCGTCTTGGGCAACGATGTAGCGTTCAACGCCTTCCGAGACGGGAAGCTTCCGTTTCCGGACGGTACGATCATTGTTGCTTTGCATTACCGTAACGTGCCGTCGGAGGAAAACAACAAAATCTTTGGCCGCGTCCAGTCTTTCGTTCCTGGGCCTCCGACGAACATTCAGTTTATGGTCAAGGACTCAACGAAGTACGCCGCCACAGGCGGCTGGGGGTTCGGTCACTTTCAGGACGGCAAACCTGGAGACGCGGCGTTTATGAAAAGCTGCTTCCCTTGCCACGAGAAGACGAAAGCGACCGATCTTGTCTTTACTCATTACGCACCTTGATCCTGAAAACTAGAGCAGAAAGCAACGAAGCGATTGCCACCGGTACCCTGGTTAAAGAACTAAAGCTCATAGCTTAGGGCGCCGGGGTAGCCGGGATTTCGCAACCGGAAACACCTTATGGCTCAGGACGAGCTCTCGCGGGGCGGAGTCGTCCCATCTCGCCCTTCACCGCTGCCAGGACCAGACCGGGTTCGGCAAAGAGGTTGATCAGGAAGTGGGAAACAATTGCGGGCGCAAGCACACGATGGCTGAATACATAGACGATGGCCAGCGCGAGGCCGAGTACTCCGGTGGCGAGAGTGGCGCCGGCCGCTGCCGCCAGGCTGCCACGAAAAAGTCCCCATACTCCGTGGACCAGCCCAAACAGTAGTCCTGAAGCCAGAACCTGGAGGACCACGGCAGTCCCGCGATGTTGGAGAGAATCCATCAGGAGCTTTCGGAAGACGCATTCTTCGCAAAGCCCGGCGGCGATCGCGACGGCAAGTGCCAGCATCTTCAGCAGCGAGGGACGGAACAAATTACTACGGACGGATGGCAGCCGCGAGGCAAATGCGACAAATGCAAAGGCGACGATGAGAGCGAGAATCCATCCAATCAGGCCCGCGCGGTTGGAGTTGAAACCGGTATAACGCAGAAATGCTCTGGGGTTATGGTAGAGATTGAGCAACACCCAGCAACCTTCGGCAAGCGCAATCACCGCCAGAATCACAGCTGTTTTTTTATTAGCGCTGATATCGACCCTACCCTTGGGGGATCACTACAGTTTCGGAATGCGACCGGCCGCGCCGTTCACTCGAACGTTACCAAGTGACGTCAGAAATGAGATTGGTAGTGCTTGAAAAGATGGTGGAGCTAGTCGGGCTCGAACCGACGGCCTCGTCGTTGCGAACGACGCGCTCTCCCAGCTGAGCTATAGCCCCACGAAAAAGGAATGCTGGTTTGCCGGTCCATTTTACCAGCCTTCCTTCGCCCGGACCAAGGCCCTTACCAAAGTGGACCAGAGGATTTAGAAGAGTCTTGACGAACGTCCCGGTAGCGGGTCTAAGCTAAGGGTAATTCAGAGGGCTGGCGGAGTTTGCCGTAGATGTTTGCGCAATTCAATCCAAAGGCGGGAAGAAATCAGCGTGGAGTTGTGGCTGGGTCGCTAGCCTTGCATGGAGCGCTTTTTCTTTGGCTACTGCACAGCCCAGAGCCCCGTTTGTTGATGCCAAACTCGGTTGCCCCTGGGAGTAACGGCAAGGTGGTGACGCAACTTTACTTCCCAACGTCTGATTTTGACGACAGCAGCAGCAGTTCGCCGCGCAGCGCCACCGAGGTGTATCGCCATCAGCGACTGGGACACGAGAAGCTTATTTGGAAGCGGACCTCCCTGGCCAAAATGTCGCAACCGCAGGTTTCGCCGCCTTCAGCAACGGCCGAGGACAACTCAAAGACGACGACACTTTCCCAGCTTGGCCACGGCGCAGCCGCAGGACTTCCCTACGGAACTGTGCCCGGCGGGCCGATCTACGGCAACGAAATTCGTCCGGCTCTCCCGGTGACCACCGCCGATCCAGTTACCTATCCCTGGGAGGTGCCACCGACGGGTGGAAGAGTGGTGGTGGAGATTACGATCGACGAGCGCGGGGAAATCGTGCGCAAGACCGTTCTCGAAAGTCTGGGTCCCAAGTTGGATGAGAAAGTTCTCGAAGCTCTGAACAACTGGCACTTCCATCCCGCGACGCAAAATGGAGTGCCGATTCCTTCCAAGCAGGATGCCATCTTCGAATTCCACGCGAAGGTTTAGAGCCGCCGCCTCTCAGCCGGTGAGGCAACCGCTATAATTCAGAGTGTGACGCCGACTCTATTGCAGCCGATCGCATCCGCGGATTTTCCCACCCGCTGGGGCAAATTCCGCATTTATGGCTTTCGCGCAGAATCCGGGCCGGATGGAAACCGGCGGGTTGAGGAAGCAGTCGCGCTGGTGATGGGTGACGTCCACTCCGCGCCGCCGCTGGTGCGAGTGCACTCGCAATGCCTTACGGGGGATGTTTTTCATTCGCTGCGGTGCGACTGCCGGCAGCAGTTGGAGATGGCGCTCTCGATGATTCGCGACCTGGGCGCTGGAATCCTGATCTACGAACAGCAGGAGGGCCGAGGCATTGGCCTGATGGCAAAGTTGCAAGCTTACGAGTTGCAGGACGCGGGCCTCGATACGGTTGAAGCCAACGAGCGGCTGGGCTTCAAGGCCGACCAGCGCGATTTTGCCCTGCCCGGCCAAATGCTGCGGGCGCTCGGAGTGAGCAAGGTGCGGCTGCTCTCGAATAATCCCGATAAAGTCGATTCCCTGCGGCGGGCAGGAGTCGAAGTGGTGGAGAGAGTCCCCTGCGAAGTCGAAGCCAGTCCTCACGCCGAAGAATATCTGAAGACCAAGAAGGAAAAACTCGGTCATCTCTTCAGTTCCTAAGCAGGAAATCGCGTGAGCTCAGGCTTTGAGAATCTTTTCCAACGCTGTGCGATTCTTCGCGGGAAGATCGCGAAGCGCCGCCCGCGCCAGAGCAACGTAAACCTCGTAGGTACCAGAAATGCCTCGCAATATATTCAGATGTTTCTTTACTGTCTCGAGATCTCCGCGCGCGATCGGGCCGCTGAAGGACTCCCGCGCGCCCAGGCGTGTGTAGTTGGCCAGAGTTTGCAGGAGAATAGGAAGCATTCTCTCTCTCGCCGCGTTCCGGCTGACGCCAGCAGCGCCAGCCACGCGCTCGGCTTCCGCGAGTAATGCCGTGAGCAGAGGCGAGGCAAACATTCCCCAGGCGTGGTAGGCCTGTTTGTGCTGCTTGCGGATGATGAAGGGCTGGCCTTGCAAATCCAGAACGATGGCGCGCGCGGCCTGGACCGCGGCCGGATTGCCTTCGAGAGCGAACGGAACTCCCGCGAGCCGCGGCCGCGAGCCTTGAACAAAGGTCATCATCGGATGCGCGGACGCGACCGCCGCGCCACGCCGCCGCAATACATCGAGCTCGCTGCTGGCCAGAGCGCCGCTGGAATGCAGCGCGACTTTGCCCTTCCAATCCGTCGAGCGCGCTAGCGAGTTCGCCGCATTTGCGATCCCTCCGTCGGGAACACAAAACCAAACAAGCTCGGCGCGAACATGCGCCTGCTCGGAAGGCACGGCGGAGGCACTGACTTCTCGGGCCAGCGCTCTCGCGCCGCGCAAGGAACGGGCCTGGGTTCGCGACAGGATTTGATCAATCGCGTAGCCTGCCTGGCGTAGAGACGGGCCCAGCGCGTTGGCCAGATTGCCAGCGCCCACGATCGCGATACGCGGTTTTCGGCGCGACGCGGCAGACATGCCCGGCAGAATATCAGAATCTTTCCCGGAGGCTGACAGGTTCGTCTCCGTTCTCGCCGGAAACCGGAAGTCAGGAGGCTGTGCATTATATTGTTATGATGGCAAAAGCTACCCGGGGATCAAAGTCACGGCGGGTTGGAGTCAGGGTAAGTTCGAACTCCAAGGCGAAGCTCATTTCGTCAGACACGGTTTACCGGGGCCCGGTTTTTTGGGTCACCACCGACGATGTAGAGGAACCAGGAGGGGTTCGAGCGCGGCGGGATGTGGTTCATCACTCCGGGTCCGTGGTAATTCTGGCCGTCGACGATTCCGGTTCGAGCCCACGAGTGCTGCTCGAACGTCAGTACCGGCACGCCGCGGGCGCGTATTTATGGGAAATCCCCGCCGGACGAATCGATCCCGGAGAAACCGCCCTGCCCGCCGCGAAGCGAGAACTTCTCGAAGAAACCGGATATACAGCAGCGCATTGGCAGCGAATCTTCAAGTTCTACGCGAGCCCCGGGTTTGTTGCTGAAACTATGGCAGTATATCTGGCCACAGGCTTGCGCGCCGGAAGAGCCCAGCCTGAGGCTGACGAAGTGATCCACATGCGGATGGTGCCGCTGGCCTCCGCTCTCGGCATGGTATTGAAAGGCAAAGTTCGAGACGCGAAGACCATCGCCTCCGTGCTATGGCTGGACCATCAAATGGCGAACCGGGTGCCGCTTACCGGCAACCGGCAATCGCGAAAACTTGGGCCTCGGGGAGGCAAGAATCAAAGATCTTAAAACCCCTTCCCCGGGGTAAACGATTCGGATTTTCGTCGCGCCTTCCTGCCTTGACACCCCATCCTAATCGCCGGAAAATGCATCTTATCTGGGCACGTCTCAGGGGCCCCCCGCTGAATGACGTGCGGAAAGAGGGGGTTACGCGTGGAACGCCTGAAAGGAACCGTAAAGTGGTTCAATAACGCAAAAGGCTACGGGTTCATCGGACGCGCAGATGGTGCCGACGTTTTTGTGCATTACAGCGCGATCGCTTCCGAAGGTTATAAAAGCTTGCAGGAAGGCGATCCCGTAGAATTCGAAATTACCGAAGGGCAAAAAGGTCCGCAAGCCGCCAACGTTACCAAGAGCGCTTGAAGTGCAAACTTTAAGATTTTTCTTTCCCGCACGGCCAATCAGAGCAGACCGTGGACGGAACTGTGGTTTTGTCTCCGAACAGGAAACTCCTCCCTGCTTTCCCGCCGCTGGCTCTCAGCCGCATTCTTGTTTAATCTTTATCCGTGGATAACAAGGCGATCGCCAACCTCCTCTACGAAACCGCGGACCTGCTGGAAATCGACGCCGCCGATTCTTTCCGCATACGTTCCTACCGCAACGCCGCCCAGGCCATCGAGAATCATAACGAGCAAATCAGAGACCTGATCAGCGAGCCCAAGAAAGTGTTGGCCATCGCCGGCATCGGCAAGGGGATGCTGCTGAATCTGCAAGAGCTGCTCACGGAGGGCAGCCTCAAAGTGCAAGCCGAGCTGCTCAAGAAATATCATCCGTCGATGCTGCAGCTGCTGAAGATCCAGGGGCTGGGACCGAAAACCATCGCGCTGATCTGGAGCGCTCATCAGGTCTGCGATGTGGATGGGGTGGAAAAGCTGGCGCGTGAAGGCAAGATTCGCGAACTGCCGCGCATGGGCGAGAAGCACGAACTCAAGCTGCTGAAGGCCATCGAAGACTATCGCCGCATCTCTGGCCGATTTCTGATCGATGCCGCCGAGGCCGAAGCAAAAAAGCTCACCGACTATCTCTTGAAATTCCCGGGCTTCGAGCGCATCACTCCGGCGGGTTCGTTGCGGCGCGGCCGCGAGACCGTCGGCGACCTCGATATTCTGGTAACCGGCGCGGCCTGCTGCAGCGAAGCAGAACGCAAGCGAGCGGTGGAATACGTGGCACAGTATCCGCCGCTGATGAGCATCATTGCGCAGGGCGATAACAAAATCAGTTTTCAGGTGCGTAATGGCATGCAGGTCGATGTTCGCCTGCTTCCGCCGGAATCATATGGCGCCCCCATGCAATATTTCACCGGATCGAAAGCTCACAACGTCGCCCTGCGGCAGCGCGCGCTCAAGCTGGGCTACACGCTGAATGAATACAGCCTGGCGGACCTCAAGACCGACCAGCCGGTGGCGGGCAAGACTGAAGAAGAAATCTATGCCAAGCTCAAGCTCGACTATATTCCCGCCGAACTGCGCGAGAATCTGGGCGAGATCGATGCCGCGGAAAAGCACACTCTGCCCAGCCTGATCACTCTGGAAGACATTCGGGGCGATGTGCACATGCACACCGTCGAAACCGATGGCCGCAATACCATCGAAGAAATGGCCGAAGCGGCCAAACAGCGCGGCTATCAATATGTGGCCATCACGGACCACTCCAAAAACCTTGCCTTCGCCAACGGACTCGACGACCAACGCGCGCTGGCGCATATTCAGAAGATTCGGGAAGCCAACACCAGAGTCGAGGGCATCAAGATTTTTGCGGGAATCGAAGTCGACATCCTGGCGGACGGCGACCTCGATCTCTCCGATGACGTGCTCGCGCAGATGGATGTGGTGATCGCCAGCGTGCATTCGGTTTTTAATCAGGAGCCGGCGAAGATGACCGAGCGCCTGTTGCGGGCGATTGAGAATCCGAATACTTCAATCCTTGGCCATCCCACCGGGCGCCTCCAACTTCGCCGCGACGCGTACCAATTCAATATGGACGCGGTGTTAACTGCGGCGGCGAAACGAAAAGTTGCGATGGAATTGAACTCGTACCCGGATCGTCTTGATCTCAACGACGTACACCTGCGGCAGGCGAAACAGCGGGGCGTGAAAATCGTGATCAATACCGATTCCCATCACATCTCACATCTGGAAAAGATCCGTTACGGGATCATGCAGGCGCGCCGCGCATGGCTCAGCAAAGAGGACGTGTTGAACACGCTGGCGGGAGACAGATTCGCTAAAGCGATGAAGCATCACTGGAATTGATCGATTATGGAATTGATCGACTTGCGTAATCTCGAGAATTGCGTTCCGGAGTAGAATCGGATGCGTATGAGTGAGTTCTATGGTTGATCCGCTACCCAATGCTGCGCCGGTTCCGCCGGCAAGCCCGAGCGCGCCCATCGCCGCGCCACCCGATGCCAAACGCGGGCCTACCATCAACATCGCGGACGAATTCGGCACCGCCAAGCGGAACTTGCCTCCAGTCAAAATTCTGCTGATAACGACGGCCGCAATTCTGATCGTCGTAGGCATCGCTTCGTTCTTCCAGCGGGCCAAACCGCAAGGCGCGGGATCGCTGGATAATGTAAGCGCGGTCGACCTTCCCGGCCAAAACTCTGTGCTGGTCGCTCTCACATTCACTCTGCGCAATTCTGGCCAAAAGCCACTTTGGGTGCACAACATTCAAGCCAAAGTCTCAACCAGTAACGGAGAATCAACCGGCGATGCGGTTTCCGCCGTGGATTTCGATCGCTACTATCAGGCCTTCCCGGCGCTGAAAGATAAGGCGCTGACCGCACTTTCTCCTGAAGACAGGCTGCAGCCCGCGCAGGAAGTGAAGCGCACGGTGATGGTCAGCTTTCCGGTTACGCTCGACGCTTTCAACCAGCGACGATCGGTGAGCGTGATCATCCAACCTTATGATCAACCAGTACCGGTGACGCTCACCAAGTAGCGGACGGCGTTTTTTCTTTCGGATCGGATGGAGCCTAAAATTCGATTTCGCCCAAAATGACAAACTCAATTCGCCAGAGACTGTTTCCAGCCGCACTCTTCTTATTGCTGCTATTTCCAACGGTTTGCCTTGGAGCAACTGCCAGGCATCACGGAAAGTACTTCGTCTACGTCGGCACCTACACGGAAGATGGCAGTGAAAGCAAAGGGATCTATGGGTATCGTTTCGATTCGGCGACCGGTCAGCTTACTTCCATCGGTCTAGCGGCGGAAACCATCAACCCGTCGTTTCTTGCGATCCACCCGAATCATCGCTTGGTTTATGCGGTGAACGAAATCAGCAACTACAAGGGCGAGAAGAGCGGAGCAGTGAGCGCGTTCGTGATCGACGGCGCAACCGGCAAATTAACTCTGTTGAATCAAGTGGCTTCTCTGGGTGGAGATCCCTGCTATATCAGCGTCGACAAATCTGGACAATATGTTCTGGTGGCAAACTACGGCGGAGGCAGCGTGGCGGTATTCCCGGTGCTTAAAGACGGCCGCCTGGGTGAGGCCGCTACTTTTGTGCAGCACAGTGGCCACGGCACGAATCCCAAACGCCAGGAAGCGCCGCACGCCCACTCCATTGACTTGTCTGCTGACAACCGCTTCGCGATCGTGGACGATCTCGGTCTCGACGAAATGTTCGTCTACGAATTTGGCGGCAGCGCATCGACAACTCCGGACAGCCTGTTGTTACACCCAAAAATTGTCAAAGCCGATGCCGGTGCCGGTCCCCGCCACTTCGCGTTTCATCCCAGCGGAAAATTTGGATATGTGATCGACGAGATGGCTTCCACAGTCTCGGTCTTTGGCTATGATGCCGCCAGCGGCGCCTTGCACCCGCTGCAGACGATTTCGACCCTCCCCAAAGGCTTTTCAGGGGAGAACACCGGTGCGGAAATTGAAGTCCATGCTTCGGGCAAGTTTCTTTACGCCTCGAACCGCGGGAATAACAGTATTGCCGTCTTCGCCATCGATGCGATCACCGGAACTCTTACGCCCATCGAATATGTTTCCACGAAGGGGGCAAGCCCGCGCAATTTTCAAATCGCTCCCGGCGGATCGATGCTTTTTGCCGCCAACGAAAAATCAGACAACATCGTCGTGTTCCAAATCAATCAGCAAACCGGCAGGCTTAGGCCCACAGGCAAGGTATTGGATATAGCTGAACCAGTGTGTGTGAAATTCGTGCCCGTTGAATAATCAGGCGAGCTTATGGTTTCTTCTGAATGAATCGACGCCTTGCCAAGTGAGTGGTGGCGTCAGGCTTGATCTCATCGTATTTCATGCAGCTGATGGAGCCATCGACTTCGAGCACGGCCAGCGCCACATCTTGGACATCGGCGATGCCATGTTCGCGCAGAGCACGTTGCAGTTCGTCCATGCTGACGCGTTCTTTGGCCATGTGGGACTCTATGGCTTTACCATCGTGAATCAGCAGACTGGGTTCGCCCTCGACCACGCGCCGAAAGCCGCGGCTGGCCCCAGATGCAGTGCCTATCAGGTAATTCAGCAACAGCAGGGTGGAGGCCGCGACCACTCCGCCAATCAAGGAAGTGTCCGGTCCGGTCATGGCATTCTGCACGGAGTTTGAAAGCAGCAGCAATAACGTTAGATCGAAGGGCGTCATCTGGCCGACTTCGCGCTTGCCGCTGAGGCGGACCCCGATGAGCACGACGAGATAAATTGCGCCCGTACGTAAAGCGATCTGCACCGCGACGTGCCAACCCGCCGGGAAGAACACTCCGTTCAATTGGCAGTCACCGGCGTGGGCGCATTCTTTGGAGTACTCAGATAGCCGGTAGCTTTTTTCTTGTCCACGGTCCAAACCACCAACTCAAACAGGAGATGATCGCGTCCCGAATAGAATTGAATGGGCTCGGAAACGTTGCGGTCTCTCTTCTCGATGGTTCTGTCGTCGGCGGTCACGTTTATGGTGAACTTGCCGTGTTTGGCGTCGGTTTTTTTAAGCTGAAGGCTGACGGTTGCAATCGGCTGCGGCTTTGCCCCTTTGAGCAGGGTGAATTCGTAATAGTTGCGGTCGCCTTTATGCTTCAGAACTTCCAGGTCGCTGCGCGTGGTGGCAATTAAACCGCTCTGCATGCCCAGGTCGCCGACGGCAGTTTGCAGTTTTGCTTTGGTCGCCTCCAGATCAGCTTTGGTGGAGGCAACGTCAGTTTTAACTCCGCCCACATCGGTTCTTACACCGGCGACTTCTCCACTGACCTGGCCGATTTGCGCTTTCGAAGCATTCTGTTCACTCTCCAGGCGGGACTCCGCGGCTTTCTGCTGGGCCTGCAGTTCGGCCGCACGAGCGGTGAGTTCTTTCTTGGTCATTCCCAGCTTCTGACCCAAGGTTTCCGATTGCGCTTCGGCGGACTGCATGCGCTTTTGCAGTTCGCTGACCTGCGACTGACTGGAACTCAAGTCGGCGGCCAATTTGTCGACGCGCTGCTGGGTGATGACATATCCATACACTGCCGCCGCGACAAAAACGATCGCTAAGACGAGCAGAATCCACTTCCCTGCTGTCGACTGTTGCTCAACTATCTGCTCGCCTTCGTCCGCCATCGTTCCTCCAGAATGAAGCGCCTCGCACCAGCGTTCATTGTGTCTAGCATTGTTTAGCATAAGGCTAAGAGTGTCAATTCGCGCAGGCTGGCTTTGCATTCTTTTACAATTCGGAGGTGAAGACTTGGGACGTAATCGTAGTTGGCGGCGGAATCATCGGTCTGGCGCTCGCCATCGAACTCCGGCGGCAGAATGCATCGGTTCTGGTAGTGGAGCGCGGCGAGCCGGGGCGGGAAGCTTCGCACGCGGCGGGCGGCATGCTGGTGGAGTGCGGTCTGGAGACACCGGCGGCTTTGCAACCGCTGGCCACGGCCAGCGCAAGAATGTATCCGGAGTTCGTCCGCGAGTTGCAGATCGAATCGGGATTGACCGTTGATCTGCGGGAACAGGGAGCAATTATCTTTCCCTCGCCCGAGCACGTACACGGGCGTTCGGGAGCTACAGTGGAAGAGTTGTTGAAAGTGCTTCCCGCGCCCCTGGCGGAACTGGAACCGGCGCTTGGGGATTGCAATCGAGCCGCATTTTATTTGCAGGAGCGCAGTGTCGATCCGCGCGCGCTCACCGCCGCCGCGCTGGCTGCGGCAAAAAGGCTGCGGGTAGATGTTTCCTCCGGCGAAGACGTTACGGCAGTGAATCTGGCCGATGGCCGGGTCAGCGGCGTGATCACCAGGAAGACTTCTTATCTCTCGAGCAAAGTGGTGACCTGTGCCGGGGCGTGGTCGGGTCAGATTGCGCCTCACGCTTTTCCCACACGGCCGGTGAAAGGACAGATGTTGTGCCTGCTTTCACCGTCCCGGGGCCTGCTGAAGCACGTGATTCGGGCGCCGGAAGTCTACCTGATCCCGCGCAGCGATGGAAGAATCCTGGTGGGAGCCACGGTGGAAGAAGCGGGGTTCGACAAGCGTACCGATGTTGCCACGGTTCAGCGTCTGCGCCAGGCTGCGGTCGCTTTGGTTCCCCAACTGCGCGACGCCAAGATTCTGGAAGACTGGGCTGGGCTGCGCCCCGGCACTCCTGACGGGTTGCCGATTCTCGGTGCGACGGAAACTCCCGGGTACTATGTTGCGACGGGCCACTTCCGCGACGGTATTCTGCTGGCGCCGATCACCGCCGTGGTCATGGCACGAGTCATTGCCGATAAGAGTGGGGACTACAATCTCGAAGCCTTTTCACCCGGAAGGTTTTCGCCGAATGCTTCGTGATTCCAGATTGTGCGCGGCTCCGTCCGTCGAATGCTTCGCGTATACTGAAGGGTTTCCGCAACTGACTCACTCCGCCCGCGCGGTCTAGTGTTAGAAAGGATCGGTCCATGGCCTCCCCGGCAGTCGATTTTGCCCGCAATAATCAGCAGCGATTCCTCAACGAACTGAAAGATCTTCTGCGCATTCCGAGCGTCAGCACGCTGGACGAACATAAGTCCGACGTGCGACGGGCAGCAGAATTCGTGGCCAACGATCTGCGCCGCATCGGCATGGAAAATGTAGAAATCATTCCCACCAAAGGCCATCCTTTAATCTACGCCGACTGGCTGCATGCTCCGGGCAAGCCCACGGCGCTTTGCTACGCGCACTACGATGTGCAGCCGCCCGATCCTCTGGACGAATGGAAGACCCCACCCTTCGACCCGACCGAGCGCAACAACAACCTGTACGCGCGCGGCGCGGTCGACGACAAGGGCCAACTGTGGATGGAAGTAAAAGCTCTCGAGTCGCTGATGAAGTCCGGCAATGGCAAGCTGCCGATCAGTGTGAAAGTAATTTTTGAGGGCGAAGAAGAAGTGGGCGGAGAGTCGATCACAGAATATGTGCGCAAGCAGAAAACCAAGCTGAAAGCCGATTTCGCGCTGGTCTGCGACACCGAGCTTTTCGCGCCCAACCTGCCGACTCTTTGCGTGGGACTGCGCGGGCTGGTTTATACCGAGATCGAAGCGGTCGGGGCGATGACGGATTTGCACTCCGGCGTTTACGGCGGCGCGGCGCCGAATCCGTTTTTTGCCCTCATCGAAATCATCAGCAAGTTGAAGGACGCCAAAGGGCATGTGCTGATTCCCGGCTTTTACAAAGGCGTGAAGGCTCCGAGCAAAGACGAACTCAAAGCCTGGAAGCGCCTGCCTTTTAACGAGGAGCACTACCGTAAGACAGAGGTTGGTTCCACGGTTCTCACCGGCGAGCCGGGTTATTCGGTTCTGTATCGCACCTGGGCGCGGCCCACGCTTGAGGTTCACGGCATGCCGGGAGGATTCATCGCTGCCGGCGCGAAGACGGTTATTCCGGCCAAAGCCGCGGCCAAAGTTTCCATGCGGCTCGTACCGAATCAGGATCCCGACGACATTCTGAAGCGTTATACCGCTTTCGTGAAAAAACTTACGCCCAAGGGGATTGAAACGAAAATAAAGGTGTGGAGCAAGGGTCCCGCATCTGTTGTCGGCACCGACAATCCCTATGTGAAAGCCGCGACCGAAGCCCTGCGCGAAACGTTCAAGAAAGAAACCGTATTTATCCGCAGTGGCGGATCGATCCCCATCGTCAACGACTTCCAGCAAGCGCTGAAAATTCCCAGCGTGATGATGGGCTTCGGCCTTCCCGATGACAACCTGCACGCTCCCAACGAAAAGTTTCACATCCCGAACTTTCACCATGGGATTGAAACCATCTGTTTGTTCTTCGAGAAGCTGGGAGAAAAATAGGCAGCTTCGAATTCGTCGGACCTGAGTCTTGGCTCTGCTCTCTGTCCCCGCTCTCCCCATCTTCTTTAGGAGATTGTGGACAGAAGTTATTGTTTCCAGGACTTCATTGCGGTAGCATCGAACTGCTCTCGCGATTTCTCCTCACCTCGTATTTCCCTACCCAAAAACCAGGCATGTGCTGCAATGTGTGTGCAACCCAAAGCGCTAGGCCGTAAGGCCATACAATATATAGTGTTATATTGCTTGACCCCGCCCCTATTTCACCGTTACAGTTGCTTAAATTTGTGCCCGCCCTCTCCAGCCTGGGACGGAATTTATCGAGATGGGAACCGGTTCGGCGGCGGACGCATCCGTCTAGTAAACAGCCCGGAACACACCAGAAATGGCGACCGGGCGGCGATCACTGATCACTGTTTCTCTGAATGTTTTTCTGAAGGAGTCAACGTTGCTTAAACTGAAGCGGCTTCAGATACTGGGCTTCAAATCGTTTTGCGACCGCACCGACCTCAAGTTTCACGGGGACGGAATTGCAGCCATCATTGGCCCCAACGGCTGCGGCAAGTCGAATATCGCCGACGCGATCTCCTGGGTGCTGGGCGAACAGTCGGCCAAGACGCTGCGCGGGTCGCGCATGGAAGATGTGATTTTTGCGGGCACGCGCGACCGCAAGCCGACGGGGATGGCGGAGGTATCGCTGACCCTCATCGATCCGGAAGAATATCCCGGCGCCGACGCGAACGCGCCCACCGAGATCGACATTCAGGATGAGCTGCCGAGTGCCGCAGCAGTGTTGCGAAATGCCGCGGGGCTTCCGGACAAAGACCGGGCGGACAAAGACCGGCCGGACAAAGATTGGGACGAAAAGGCAATACGGGCCCGCGCCGCCGAGGAGACCGAGCGCGCCGTGGAAGATACCCAACCGGGCAGGACCGAAGAAGTGGAAATTCCACGCTCGAAGATCACGACTATCGCGGTTGCGTTTCCGGACGATGAGCCCGTGTTTGCGTTGCCGGGCGGGGTGCTCGCCACGGTCACGCCGATTTCCTCGGCTTCGGTTGTTGCGGCGCCGCAAGTGGTACTGAAGATTCGCCGCCGAAAGTTTAACCAGCAACAGTTCCATAGCGGGGAAATTGTGGTTACCCGGCGGCTGTTTCGATCCGGCGACAGCGAATATTTGCTGAATGGAAAATTGTGCCGGCTCCGCGACATCCAGGAACTGTTCATGGGCACCGGTCTTGGACCCGAGACTTATGCGCTGATCGAACAAGGGCGCATTGGGCAGATTTTGAGCAGCCGGCCCACGGACCGGCGAGCCATTCTCGAAGAGGCCGCGGGAATTACGAAATTCAAAACCAAGAAACGCCTGGCCGAAGCGCGCCTCGAAGACGCCAAGCTGAACCTGGCCCGCATCAACGACATTTTCGAGGAAGTCACGCGCCAGATGAATTCCCTGAAGCGCCAGGCCTCGAAGGCCGAGCGTTATGCCAAGCTGCGCGACGAGATGCGCGCTCAGCTACGCGTGGTGCTGGCAAGCAAATTCGGAGCCATCGAGCAGGAGAGCAGCGAACTGGACGCTCAGCTGAATGCACTCGCCGAGGACATGGCGCACCGGACTCAAGCCGTGCGAAGCCTCGAATCAGAGCATGAGGAAAACACCGAACGCGGCTATGCCATCGAAGCCGAGTTGCGCGAAAATCGGGACCGGCTGAGCCAGCTGGCCATAGAAATCGATCGGGCGCAGGCGCGCCGACGACACAATGATGAACGCTGCGCAGAGTTAGCGCTGCGTTCGGCATCAGCAGAGACGCAACTGACTCAGGCCCGCGAGCGCCTGAGCTCGCTTGAGGCCGAGCGTGATGCAAACCGGAAAGTATTGGAATCGGCTGCGGCGGATCTGGCTGCGGCCCAGCGCGAGCTTGCCTGGTCACAACAAGAAGCGGTCGACGCGGCGGCGGCGCTGGCAGAGCTGGAACAGCAACAGGAAGAATCCCGCGTCGCAGTGTTCGATACCGTGGCATCGGCGTCGCGCCTGCGCAACCAACTGGCGCAGGCGGAAGAGCGGCTTGCAGGGGCCGATCGCGAAGCCCGCCGTCTGCAAGGAGAAATCAGCAATGCCAACCTTCAGGTTGAGGCCTTCGGCGGGCAGCGTGGGCAACTTGCGCTGGAGTTCGAAACCGTTACCCAGCGGGTCGGGGGAATTACGGAAGAGATCAGCCAACTGCGCCGCCTGATGGAGGGCAAGCGCAATGAAGAAAGCAAAGCCAAGGGTCATCTCGATCTGCTGCGCGCAGAATTTGCCACCGCACTCGGAAAGAAAGGATCGCTGGAGGCGGTGATTGCGGAACACGGATATTCCACCGAATCGGTTCGCCGCCTTTTCCAGTCGGGAGTGATGCAAAGCGGCCTTGCGCCGGTCGGGGTGCTGGCAGATTTTCTGGAAGTCGAGCCGCGCTTTGAGCGCGTGGTCGAAGACTTTCTGCGCGACGAATTGAATTATATTGTGGTCAAGTCCTGGGATGCGGCGGACGAAGGCCTTCGTCTGTTGCGCAGCGACGTCGATGGTCGTGCCACCTTCCTGGTTCATCCCGAGGATTCACAGGCCAAGTTTTCTTTCATCCTCGACGAAGCGGCTCACTGCGCCCCGCCAAGTGCGTCCATCGTGCCGCTGAAAAATACCATTCGGGTTCTCGATGGCTTCGGAAAATCTCTGGAAGTGATTTTGCCGAAGCTGCGCGATGGCTATATTGTTCCCGGCTCGGATACCGCGCGCGGGCTGGCGCTGGAAAATCCCGACGCGTTTTTTCTTTCGCAGTCCGGAGAGTGTTTTCACAACGTCACGGTAACCGGCGGCAAACAGCGGGCCGAAGGGCCGCTCTCCATGAAGCGCGAACTGCGCGAGGTTTTGCGTCAACTGGACGAGCTGGAGCGGGCTCTTCGCGAAGAAGAAATGAGAGTACTCACGCTGGGGCGCGAGATCAAAGACTTCGCTTCCCTGCTGGAACGTCTAGAGGGAGAAAAACGGGAAGCCGAACATCAGACCATGACTTCCCGCCACATGCTGCAACAACTGGATTCGGAAATGTCGCGCGTGACCGAGCGCATGGAGATTTCGCAGGCCGAGTTGCAAAGGCTTGCCGGGGAACGCAGCGAGCAGGAATCGACCATAGCGAATCGGCAGTCTGAGATTGCAGTTCTGGAACAAACTCGCACCCAACTCGAGCAGCAAATCGCGTCGGCTCACGAGTCGCTAGGCGTTCTGCGGCAACGTCGCGAGGAAGCTGCCCAGACGAGCTCGCAGCACGCTGCGAGCGTTGCGGCTTTAGAGGAGCGTCACCGCTCCGCCAATGCCGTGCTCGGACGCATTGAATCTCTTTTTATCGAAATGAACGAGCGCATTCACGCGCTCACCTCGCAGATTGAAGCCGCCGCCGCCGAACACCTGCAACGTGAGAACGAGAATCTTCAACTGGAGCAGCAGGCCGCCGATTTTGAAGCCGAGCGCAATGCTGGGCAGGCGCGCGAAGGTCTACTGCAGTTTGAGAAAGATCAGCTGCGTGCCCGACTTACGGAGATCGACGAACTTTTGCGCAATGCCCGCCAGCTTCTCGACCAGGCCCGCGACCGTCGCGGTGAACTGCAGGCGGCGGCTGCGAAACTGCAAGCCGACGCCATGTACATGGCAGAAACCTGTTTGAACGAACTGGGACTCGAGCGTGCAGCTCTGCTGGCCGACACCACCATTGCCCTGGTCACCGGTGATGAGCTAGGAACATGCGATCAGGAGTATCGGCAGATGCGGGCGAAACTCGAAGCTATGGGGCCGGTAAACATGATGGCTCTCGAGGAGTACCGTGAAACCGCCGAGCGCCACACATTCCTCGACGCGCAGCGCGAGGATCTGATTTCGTCGATCGAGAATACGACCGCGACCATCCGCGAGATCGACGAAGTCTCGCGGCAGAAATTCCAGGAGGCTTTCGCCAAGATCAACGAAAACTTTCAAGGGACTTTTAAGAAGCTTTTTGGCGGCGGCGATGCTTTCATGAAGCTCACCGACGAAGAAAATTCGGCCGAAAGCGGCATCGATGTGGTTGCGTCTCCGCCGGGCAAACGCCTGCAAAGCGTGTTGTTGCTCTCCGGTGGCGAAAAGGCGCTAACCGCTCTGGCGCTGCTGGTCGGCATTTTCCAGTACACGCCTAGCCCGTTCTGCATCCTCGACGAGGTTGACGCTCCGCTCGATGAGGCCAACATCGGTCGATTCACAGAACTGGTAAAGGAAATGAGCATCAAGACCCAGTTCGTTCTTATCACGCACAGCAAAAAAACGATGAGTATTGCGCCTGTGCTCTACGGCGTCACCATGCAGGAACCTGGCGTGTCAAAGCTGGTCTCGGTGAGGTTCGGGGCAGCCTAGGGCGAGGTGCGAGGGCCGTCAAATATTTGCGACCCAAAAGAGGCAGGGGTTGCGGTCCACGTCCATTTATCCACCCTCGTCCTCAGTTTTTCCACAACCCTGCGATGGTAAGAGGACGCACGCCCACTCGTGCGGCGGGGTGCCAATGTTTCCCTGGCTCAACAGGATACGAGCTCCGCCGCCAGCATTAATCTCTGCGGTTGACAAAAATTTCTGAGAGTCTAAAATACGGCTCGCTCGTTACCCTGTAAAATTCCAACATGAGCCCGAATCTTCTCGATCCCGTACTTATAAAGACTGATTTTCCCGACCTCAAACTCCACGCCAGCGGCAAAGTTCGCGACGTTTACCAGTTAGATAACGAACGATTGCTGTTCGTCGCTACCGACCGCATCTCGGCCTTTGACTACGTGCTGGCCACCGGCATTCCGCACAAGGGCCGCATCCTGACTCAACTGTCGATGTTCTGGTTCGATTTCCTCTCCGACGTCGTTCCCAACCATGTAATCACGGCCGATGTGGACCAGTATCCGCAAGCCCTTCAAAAATATGCCGATCAATTGCGCGGCCGCTCCATGGTGGTGAAGCGGGCGGAAATGTTTCCGGTTGAGTGCGTGGTGCGCGGCTACATTTCCGGCTCCGCGTGGAAGGAATATCAGGCATCGGGCAAGGTTTGCGGCGTTGAATTGCCGGCGGGCCTACGTGAGTCCGAGGCCTTTCCCGAACCTATTTTTACTCCCGCGACTAAGGCCGTCAGCGGGCACGACGAAAATATTCCGTTCGCGCGCATGTGCGAAATCCTGGGCACGGAAACCGCCAGCCACCTGCGAGATCTCACACTGCGGATCTACAAAAAAGCTGCGGCCTACGCGCGCCAGCGCGGTATTATCATCGCCGACACCAAGTTCGAATTTGGACGCGCCGATCGCGGAATTACTCTGGCGGATGAAGTGCTGACCCCGGATTCTTCCCGCTTCTGGCCGGCCGATAAATACGCGCCGGGGCGCTCGCAGGAATCCTACGACAAGCAATACGTGCGTGATTATCTGGAGGAAATTCGCTGGAACAAGCAGCCCCCCGCGCCAGCTTTGCCGGCCGAGGTGGCGAACCGCACCAGCGAGAAATATCTTGACGCCTATCTGCAGCTTACAGGTCGCAAATTGGATGTGTAAGCGCGGAACCGCCCGCTGCGGGGTTGGAAAAAGAGCGGGCAGGAGAATTGCATGACCGCGGCGGACTGGTTGATTGTCGCGGTGGTGATTCTGAACGTGATATTAGCGGCCGCGCATGGCTTTTTCGCTGAGGCGTTGAGCATAGCGGGGCTGGTTGTGGGATACGTGGTGGCCGCCTGGCGATACAAGAGACTCGCCGAGTGGTTCATGTCGTTCTTGAAGTCAGCATTGCTGGCCGAAATTTTCGCTTTTCTCATCATTTTTTTCGCGATCCTGATTCTGTTCAGTTTGGCGGGCAGGATTGCGCGCAGATTGATGAAGGCGGCCGGATTGAGCGGGCTGGACCGTTTTTTGGGCGGATTGTTGGGCGTAGTGAAGGGCGGGTTGGTGGTGGCGGTGGTACTGATGGGAATGACCGCATTTACCCCGACCTTCAAGATGCTGCAGAATTCAGAACTGGCGCCGTATTTCCTGGTGGTGGGAAGAGCCGCGATCTGGGTGGCGCCGGCGGAACTGCGGGCCCGCTTTTATGAGGGATTGGATTTCTTGCACCGGGCGCCGAAGGATTTAACGGGAACTCCTGCTGTCCCACGAAACAGATAAGCTGCACCGATTTCGGAAAACCAAGCTTTCGATCGCAGACATCAAAACCAGACCTTAGAAGAGAGACCTCGTGAAAGATCAATTGGAAGCACTTATTCTGCAGATGTACAAGAGCAACATTCTCTACTCCGAGGGTGTGCGCGAATTCAAGAAGCGATTTATCCTAACCGTCCTGCAGGAAAACCAAGGGAACCAGTGCCGCGCCGCGCGCGAGCTGGGGATGCATCGCAATACGCTAAGCCGGACCATCGACGAACTCAAGATCGATGTCCGGCAGCTTCGCGATGGAGCCAAGCGGCCGCCGCGAAGTGCACGGCCACTGGCGCTGGATAAGAAGGCTGCGCGTTAGTTTTAGCCTTCAGGATCCGATTCCCAGTTACCGCAGGCCCAAAAAGCAAGGCAGCCCTTTGCGGGCTGCCTTTTCTTGCGAATCCATGAGGCATTCCCACTGCGCGCTATTGAGAAGCCGCTTTGTGGTGAACGGGCCTCTTGGCCGGGGCCGGAGCTGCGGCCTTCAACAACCTGCCATTATCCATGGTCATCATGAAAGGAGTTGGGGTGTAGGCGGAAGGCTCGCCCTGGAAGTCCAGAGTGGCGCCATCTTTCGGGATCAGCTTCAACGGGACTTTCTCGCTGAAAGTAAGCGTGATATCCGCTTTGTTCGCGTCGATATCGTCTGAGCTTCCGGCGATATCGAACTGGGTTGCGGTGGCATGAATCACCTTTCCCTGCATCTGAACAGCTTTCCCCTTGATGGCATTCCAGACGGCATCCTGATCATCCTTGGAGCCGTTGATGAACACAAACTGCCAGGTGGCAAAGTCCATTTTGTCAGGGGTGGTCGCGGTCACCATGTTGTGAGCCTGCTCGGCGGGCGAGGGAGCGGGCTTGATGGCAAAACCGGTGGGCGGATCAGGGCTGGCCTTAGCCTGCGCCAGCACATCCGTCCAGCCGTCTTCGCCGCCGTGATATTTCGCGTATTGGCCTTTGGCATATTTCTCTATCTGCGCTTGATACTGAGGAGTGGGAGCAACCACGGAAGCGCGGGCCGCGAACCAGATCGAGTTAAGTGGATCGGGAGCAACCTTCGGGTCCGGCGGGGTAGGTCCGGCATAGGCGAGCGCCAGCGGGTAGACCACGCTGAAATCCTTCTGGAAATCAGGGCTGCTGTCAACGGCGGCGCGCAAATCCTTTCGGGCATCTTCATAATCCTTGTCGGTGATGGCGGAGATTCCGAGGGCGGCGTTGAAAACTCCGGTCATCTGATCTTTCATCTTCTGAAAGTCGGCATCGGAGGTGCCTTCGGGCTTGTTGAACTTCGAGAGGCCATCCAATCCCATCTGCCCGTACTTCTTGGCATCCTCCAGATCCTGTTTCGCGTTGGGATCGCCGCCTTGCGCCTTTAAACGATCGATGTAGGCCAGCAAGAAAATGGCGCGCTCATTGCTGGGATCGGCGGCCACCAGTTTGGTGGCGGTTTCCACGGTCTTGGCCTGGTTATTGGTGCGCTGGTAATCCTGCATCAGGGTTTGCAGCGCCGCGACCTTCATCACGCTGTTGGGATACTGCGTCATGTAGGCTTCCAGCCCGCTGATCTGCGCCGCAGGATCTTTCTGCTGAATGGCGCCCATGTAGGCGTTGTATTCGGCAGGATCTTTGATTACCGGCGCTTGCGCCGTGGCCGCCGGGGGTTGTCCTTGTGCTGCCTGCCCTGGTGCGGGGGCAGTCTGACCGGCACTCTGGGCCGCCGCGAATGCAGCAACTCCAAGCACAACCGTGACCAGAATCTTTTTCATCAGTATGGCTCCTTAAGCTCTTCGGGAATCGACAATTTCAGAAGATACAATTCCATTGACTCTGTGGCTCTCCTCTACTCAGTGCATTCTACTCGGCTGCATTCTACGGGACAGATAACGCGCTCGGTGACGCTGGTGAGCGCCGTCGCTTGCCGGCCGCGCCCGAAAAGGGACGACCTGTGAGACGTAAGGCGACTGACCCCGCGTGCGGGGTTTGCCGGATTATAAGTACGTCTTGTTCCGAAGGCAAGCAACTTCCCTCTCCTACGCCGCTTAATTGTATAAGATGCAATTGTGTGCCTCGGCAGATGGCCCTGATTAGCGGTCGGGGAGAACGAGCGACGTGGAATCATTTCTAACGGGTGCGCTTTTATGAAGACAGATGACTCTCTCGCAGGACAAGTCGCAGTTGTGACGGGCGCAGGCCGAGGCATTGGCGCCGCCATTGCTCTTAAATTGTCGAATCTGGGCGCGACCACGGTGCTGTGCGGGCGCAGTCGCGCCGCGCTCGACTCCAGCGCGCAAGCGATTGCCAAGTCAGGCGGAAAGGCTGAAGTGGTTGCTTGCGACGTCACCAGTCTTTCTTCCGTCGAGGAGGCAGCCCGGCGCGTCGAGTCTTCTTTTGGACGCCTGGACGTGCTGGTGAATAACGCTGGCGTTGGAGGATTCGGCGGTCCACTGCATCAACTGTCTCCTGAATCGTGGGATCAAATCCTCAACACGAACCTTCGCGGCGTTTACTACATGACTCGGGCATTCGCGCCAATGATGATTCGAGCGGGTTCCGGGCATATCATCAATATCTCTTCCCTCGCAGGGAAAAACGCGCTGCCCAACGGAGCCGCATACGCCGCTTCAAAGTGGGGATTGAATGGACTGACCTACTCTATGGCTGAGGAGCTGCGGGGCCACAATATTCGCGTGGCGGTGATTTGTCCGGGTTCGACCAATACAGATCTAAGTCCGCACGCTGGCAAGGACCCTGCCAAAATGCTGCAACCGGAAGATGTGGCGCACGCCGTGGCCATGCTGGTCACGCAAAGTCCGCAATCGTTCGTGAGCGAGGTTTTGCTGCGGCCCACGCAGAAGCCTTGAGAATGAGATAGCCTTTACTCCGTGACCGCGTGTCGACGATCTTTTCTAGTTCGCTTGCTTGCGGTGATGTGCGATTGGTATGGTGTCGCTGCAGATCTTTGCAGTGATCCTGGGTAGTGACTTTGGTAAGCGTAAAGAAGACCGCCGGTTTGAAACAGGCAATCCGGCGAAGCTGATTTTGCGTATCTCTAAAGGAAGAGACAAGCGTTTTGTTGAGTCCGCAACCACAAGGAATCTCGGCGGATCTGGCCCTGGTGACGGGCCTAAAGTCCGGCGATCAGGGGGCCATGGCGGAGCTCTACGACCGCTATTCTTCACTGGTGTATGCGGTTGCGTTACGGGTTCTCGGCGAAACGGGGGCGGCTGAGGATGTGCTGCAGGAGGTGTTTTTGCAATTGTGGCGCAAGCCTGCGGCGTTTGACGGGGCGCGCGGAAGTTTAGCGACATGGTTGGCGGTAATCACCAGAAATCGCGCCATCGACTGCCTCAGAAAGCGGCGTCCGGAAACCGATTTGGACGAAGATCTCGTGTCGGTATCGCCGGATCCTTTTGGAGAAGCGGAACGCGCCAGAGCCGCCGAGAAAGTACGTGGCGTGCTGGGAGCCATGGCAAGCGCGCAACGCACCGCACTCGAGATGGCTTATTGGGGAGGCATGAGCCACACCGAAATTGCAGATAAGACCGGAGAGCCCTTGGGAACGGTGAAGACCCGGATACGCGCGGGCCTGATCGCCCTGCGGAAAGCCTTTCAGACGTGAATGATCGAACCAAAAAATGATCGAACCAGAAACGGAAGCGAGTTAGGAAGCACGACATGAGCGGGCACGAAGAATACGCCGACGATCTTGCCTTGTACGCATTGGCTGTGCTGACGGGAGAAGAGCGCGCCAGACTCGAAGCGCACCTTGCGACCTGCCCGGAGTGCGGGGAGGAACTGCAGCGGTTGCGCGGCGATGCAGTACTGCTGGCGCTTTCGACGGCGGGGTCGCGGCCTCCGCAACGGGCGCGGCAGCGTCTGCTGGATGCCCTCTCCCGCGAGCCCCGCGTTCCCAAGGCTGCGGCGATTTCACCCCGGCGTTCGTGGTGGGGCGGTCTGGGGTGGGCGGCGGCCGCGGCCGTATTAGTCCTGGCAGCATCACTTTGGAAAGAGAATGTCGCGCTGCATCAGAACCTGGCGGCGGCTCGTTCCGAGTCGGCGGAGGATGTGCGTCAGTTGGAAGAGCTTCGAAAGGTCGCTGCGCCCATCATCGAGCCCGAAGCGCAGCGGGTCACCCTGGTCGCGATGAAAGCTCCCCCGCAGCCGCAAGGGAAGGCCTTTTATTTGCGGAACCGCAACAGCCTTGTTTTCCTGGCAAATAATATGCCCGCACTGCCGCCGCACAAAGCGTATGAACTGTGGTTGATTCCGACCAGCGGCGCTCCGATTCCTGCGGGCGTGTTCAAACCCGATTCCCACGGGAGCGCGAGTGTAGTGAATCCGCCGCTGCCGCCCGGAGCCGAGGCCAAGGCGTTCGCCATTACGGTGGAGAACGAAACTGGTTCGGCAGCGCCGACGATGCCCATCCTGATGATGGGCACCGGCGAGTGAACCTAGCTTCCAGAGGCCGATCTAGTTCTCAGCCACTTTGACGGCTTTAGGAAGGGGTGTTGCCGCGCGTTCTTTTCGATAAGCACGGGCTACATCGCCAAGCGGCGTCTCGTACTCGATGGATCCGAGTTCTGCCAGCGGAACTTCGCCTTGGGCATAGCTGTACGCCGAGCTGCCGAGCAGGTTTGATTCCCGCGCCATGGCGTGTTCCGAGGCGTGCTGCGGATGCTCCATCATTTGAATCGGCTGGGCAGTACTGCTCACAACTGCGGCCGTTTGTGAGAATGCCGCGGTGGTGGCGCAAAGAAAGCAGAGAGCACAGAGTAACATTTTCATAAACTTTGATCCTATCCGGGGGAGACTGCGAAAGGCGTTGAGGAACCGACAATGGCCAAGTAGCATGGGGTTCGCTATGGGTATGGCAATCCGTTGACCAGATGGGAGCGCCTGGGATTCAAGTTAGGGACGCTGATCGAGCGCCAAGTGCAACTTTTTGCACTTTATAGGGAAGCAGAACATTTCTGCAGGCAGAGGCAGAAGTAGCGGGCAGGGAGAAGCTCCAAGATAATGTCATGAATGGCGGTAAAGCAGGCGCGGGTGCCTTCAGTGCGCCGCTGCGGTGCCATATTTCTGGAATACCGACTCGCGGGAGATGACGCCTTCCAACTGGCGAGAATTGGCCCGGTTGACTACTGGCACGAGAGGATAGGCGTTGACATAGCGCAGAGCGGAATCAAGGGGCAGATCAGGGTAGAGGCTGGGAAGAGGCTGCGCGGGCAAAACCGAAGCGAGGGTCAGTTCGCCCTTGCCCTCGCGGAACAGGCGCTGCAGTTGCTCTCGACTGATCACATTCCAACCGCTGGGGTGCATCCGCACCAGGAAATTCGTGTCTGTGGAATCCTGAACCCGCCGTGCGCTTGCGTCGACATAGTCTTGCGCATTGAGAATTGTTTTTGATACCGGCAGCATGGCATCTTCCACGCGCAAGATGGTCTCTTCGCGATCCTCTTCCAAGGAAGGCAGGATCAGTCCGTCCTGGCGGGTTAGCAGGTCGAAGATGGGAATGGTCTGCAGGCCGCGCGAAACCAGATATGAGACGGTGTTGGCGACGATGACCGGAACAATGATCTCGTAGTTGCCGCTGACTTCGAGCACCATGAAAACCGAGGTCATGGGCACACGAAGGAAGCCGGCAAAAAGCACACCCATTCCCACCAGCACGTAGGTTCCGGTGGACCCAGTCAGGTGCGGGAAAAAAAGCCGTTCAATATCTCCGACGGCGCCACCCAGCATGGCCCCGATGAACAGTGTGGGGGCAAACATGCCGCCGGGAGTTCCGCTGACAAAAGAAACGGTGGTGGCGATAATTTTGAGAATGGCGAGGATGGCCAGGAATTTCCAGGCAAATTGGCCGTGCATGGCCTGGTCCATGGAATCGTAACCGGCGCCCATGATTTGTGGAGCGCCCAGGAACGCGATGAAACCAACCAGAAGTCCAGCGATCGCGGGTTGAAAATATTGGGTGGAGCGAGGCAGAGATTTGAGCAAAGGCCGAAAAAAGCCGATCAATTTGGCGAAGGCTACCGAGGCGAGGCCGCCGGCGACGCCGAGCACGGCATAGGCGATGAGTTCGCTCGGCCGCTTGAAGGTGGTCACGGGAATGCGGAACAGCGGCTCGCTACCGAGAAAGGAGCGGACAATTACGACGCTGGAAACTGCCGACAGGACCACGGAGCCGAGGATGCCAGCGCTCCAGCGACCGATGACCTCTTCGATGACAAACAGAACGGCGGAGATGGGGGCATTGAAGGCGGCGGCCAGGCCGGCGGCAGCGCCCACGGGCGCCATGAGGCGAAGCTTCTCCCGAGAAATTTCAAGCTGGCGGCCCAGCGCTGAGGCGATGCTGGCCCCAATCTGTAGCGAGGGATCCTCCGGGCCCAGGGACTGGCCGGAACCAATGGCGATGGCGGCGCAGATAAATTTTCCTACCGCCGTGCGAAACGGTATGAAGCCGTTGAAGATATAGAGCGCGGCTTTGGTCTGGTTGACGCCGCTGCCGCGAATGCCGGGAAAAATATGGAGCACCAGCGCGGCCACCACCAAGCCAGCCAGCGAGGGAACGGCGAACAGACGCCAACTGTGGGTTTGCGGGAGCGGCCCGAGCAGCGCGAGGTGTAGCCAGTCGATCGACAGGCGGAAGCACACGACCGCCAGCCCGGAAAAGATTCCGATGAAAACGGAAAGGATGAGGAAAAATACTTCCTCATGGAAAACGCCTTCCAGCGTCGAAAACAGCCGCTGACGAATATGCAGCCGGACTAAGGGAGGTTGCGGCGAGGATGCCGGAGTATTCATCTCGACAGGATTGCTCATACAGGATTGCTCATTGCGTGGCGGCCTCGCGTTTTTCCGAGATCAAGAGCAGCGCGAGATCTAACCCTTGCGGTTGTCCGCAGGTGGCGGCGGTCTGCTGCTCGATCTGGAAGACCACATCCATAATTGCATCGGGAAGATCAGTTTCCGCCGGGGAACGAAGTTGAGCGAGATCGGGTTTTACGGCCGTCCAGCGGGATTGCAGGCTGGAGAGCGGCGTGGCGGGAGTAGAGCCAGAAGCGGGGGTGAGATTGATCCCGGTTTTTTGCGCACACTCCGTCAGGCGATCTTCGGCCTGGGAGAAAGCCGCGATTATGCGGCGATTGCGTTCAGCGTCTGAAATATGGCTCTGGAAAGGGTTCGAGCGCAGCATGAGGTCGGTGGTGGCCAGCAGCTGGCGAGAACCGGCATCGTCACGGTTGGCGCTGACTGCGTTCCGCAGATAGTGCTGGGCCAGGGTGAAATTTGCGGAGTGGTAAGCGGCATCGCCGGCTCCGGCCATCGCAGTCGAGTTGGTGGCATCGTAGCGGAGAACCTCTTCGTACTGGGCAAGAGCGCCATTGTAATCATGAGCCGTGGCCAGCAATTGCGCGGCCTGCAGGTGGGCGGCGGGATCGCGTGGCGGCAAAGACGCGGTAAGAGCGATCAGCTCGGAATCGGCTTGCGCAAGGGCGTTCCTGCTGAGCAGGAACTGAACCAACTCTATGCGAGCTTTATCGCGGTTGGCATCGGGGTCAGAGTCCCAAACTCCGTACATGGCATTGTGATAGTACCGGGTGGCCTCTTCGATGGTGCCACGATGCGCGGCGACGCGCGCCAGGGCCAGGTTCACAGCGGCGTCTTGCGGGGCGCGTTGCCAGAGAGCGACGAGATAGGATTCGGCCTCTTCGAGGCGGCGCGGATCGTTGCTGTCGCGCAAAGCCCGCGCCAGGCTTAGCTGATATTGGGAGTTGGTGGGGTCGCAAGTGAGGGCGGCCCGGAAGTCGTCGATCGCATCGGTATATCGGTTGCCTTCGGTGGCGGTCATACCCTGGGCATACAGCTTGCGGCCGCGGGACTGCTGGTTGGCATTGTAACGGGCAACCAGGTGCCCAACCGCTGCAAATCCACTGATCGCGCCAACGCTGAGGATTAACAGGATTACGGGCGCTGAGCGGGGAACCAGTTTGGGGAGCGTCCGCGACATGTCTCGTACCACGATATCATCTGATGACCGCAGCGCGGTCTGAAGTTGACCACAAAGTTACCTTTGCGCTCGGCCAGTTCAGGTAAGATGTTTCGGCTGCGGCAGTGGTAGCGTAAGCGGCAGCTTACTCCGCTATGAATCGTGAATATCACAAGGCATACAGCCAGGAACTTCACCGCGACGTGGAAGCACTGGTCTTTGGCCACGCGGGCACGCCGTTACTCGTCTTTCCGACCTCGATGGGAAGGTTTTTCGAATATGAAGACCGCGGCATGATCGGAGTTTTGGCGCAGAAGATAGAGCGCGGCGAGCTGCAGGTATTCTGCACGGATGCGGTTGATCTGGAGAGTTGGTACAACAAGGGAGTGCACCCTAAAGTGCGGGTGCTGCGGCATCTGCAGTATGAGCGCTATATTCTCCATGAGCTCGTGCCCTTCATCCGCTGGAAGAATTCGAAGCCGCAACTGGCAATGACCGGCTGCAGTTTTGGGGCGTACCACGCCGTGAATTTTGCTCTGAAGCATCCCGACATCGTGACCCACTGCGTGAGCATGAGCGGGGCCTTCGACATCCACCAGTTTCTGGATGGGTATTACGACGATGATTGTTACTTCAATTGCCCTCCGGATTATTTGCCGAATCAGAACGACGACTGGTTTTTGAGCCGCTATCGACAAATGAAAATTGTTCTGGGATCGGCCGATTGGGATATTTGTCTGGACCAGAACGTAAAGCTTTCGGCAATGCTGAACGCCAAAGCGGTGCCGCACTGGCTGGATATTTACGGGGATAATTCGAAGCATGACTGGCCGCTTTGGTTGAACATGGCGGGAAAATACTTCTGAGCGGCAAGCCGGAACGATTAAACGGTTGGAATTTCGGTGGGTAAAATATTGCAGGGATCCTTCGACTTCGTAACTGCTTCGCTTCGCCAAGCCGTCATTCCTCTCAGGATGACAAATCTCTAGGAGACTATTTGTGAAGAAGATTGGGGTTTTGTTTGGGATGGAAAATACGTTTCCGCCCGCGCTGGTGGAGAAAATCAACTCCATGAAGATAGCGAATGTCAACGCGGAATTCGTGCAGGTGGGCGGAGTGCGGATGGACGAGCCTAACAAATATGCCGTGATCATCGACCGCATCTCCCAGGATATTCCTTTCTACCGCGCCTATCTGAAAAACGCGGCACTGCACGGGACGATCGTGGTGAACAATCCCTTCTGGTGGACCGCAGACGACAAGTTTTTTAATTACGCGCTGGCGCACAAGCTGGGCGTGGCGATTCCGCCCACGATCATTTTGCCGCACAACAAACATCCGGAAGGAACGACGGACCGTTCGATGCGGAACTTGATTTATCCCTTGAACTGGCAGGAGTTGTTCGATTATGTGGGCTTCCCTGCCTTCTTGAAACCTTATTCCGGCGGCGGATGGAAGCATGTGTACCACGTGCATTCGCCGGAGGAATTCTTTCAGCACTACAACCAGACCGGCGATTTGTGCATGACGCTGCAGCACGGAGTGGTGTTCGAGGAGTATTACCGCTGCTACGTGGTGGGTCAGGAAAAAGTGCACATCATGAAATACGATCCGAGGTTGCCTCATCATGAGCGGTATGTGAAAGGCAATCCTCCGCCGTCCTCGGAGGCTTTGCGGGCTCGGATTGAAAAAGACGCGCTGACTCTGTGCAAGGTGCTCGGCTATGACCTGAACACCGTGGAATTCGCGGTTGAGGGTAGGGTGCCCTATGCGATCGATTTTCTGAACCCGGCGCCCGACGCGGAGATTACATCGGTGGGGCGGGAAAATTTTGATTGGATTGTAAATGCAGTGGCAGAGATGGCCGTGAAGATGGCGGTGACCGGGGAAGACCCGGCGCGGGAGTTGCGCTGGGCCTCGTTTCTGGAGGGTGCGGCACCGAAGGGCAAGAGCAAGGGAGAGCCGAAGTGGGTGGCGGAGCGGAAGCGAGGGAAGGTGGTGAAGTAGTGGAGGACAACCGAAAGCGAAAACAATTCCTTTGGGGCATGCTGCTCGCAGGAGCGCCGTGGGTGCCGACGCTGATTGGGGTCGGCATTGCCTTCAGGGGCATGTCTAGCCAGAAGGCCACTGGACTTGGGGCGATAGC
Organism: uncultured Acidobacteriota bacterium; assembly: GCA_963756015.1. Lineage (GTDB taxonomy): Bacteria > Acidobacteriota > Terriglobia > Terriglobales > Acidobacteriaceae > Sulfotelmatobacter. The sequence continues at coordinate 608,588 of CAVWMB010000006.1, read as the reverse complement.
AGGCGGCTTCGCCGAGGCGCTCATCGTATGTGGCATCGGCGCAATTGTTATTACTCAGGCAGCCGCGATCGTCTTTCTATGGCGGACATTTTCAAAGGAACACCGGATGCGCGGTTTGTTTTCTGTCGTCTCAATTTGCGCCAGTAGCGCGATGCTCTTTGTGGTGGGGCTTTTCCTGTGGTGGTCGTGGTTTTGGACGCACAACGCTTTCTAGCGAACGATCCTGTTGCCCTTGGGTTGGCCTCTGCCGGGTATAGTGCTGAGGAAAGTCGTTTGGGCTCGAGCGGCGGAAAAGGGAAAGTGGTGGCGGCTAAATCGCGGAGCGCTGCGTTTCCAGGTTGATATACTGTTGATGGGATTCACCCACGCTTTCGCAAAAGCGCGCTGAGGATTGGACACCGGCACAAGGTCGAGAGGCTTTGGGCGAAACCAGGATTCCTCGCTGCTCTCGGAATGACAACGGTAGTTTGGATCACTGGCACCACCGGCGGCCGCACAGAAACGTGAAACCTTCATTCAGCATCGGGATCGAAGAAGAATATCAGACAGTAGATCCGGAGACGCGGGATCTGCGGTCGCATATTGAGGCGGAGATTCTCGAAAAGGGCAGGCTCATCCTGCAAGAGCGAGTGAAGGCGGAGATGCACCAGTCGGTGGTCGAAGTGGGGACTGGCGTCTGCAAGAACATCAAGGAAGCTAAGGCGGAAATAAAGATGTTGCGGCGGGATATTATCCGCCTGGCCAACGAAAACGGGCTGCGGCTGGCCTCGGTGGCGACACATCCCTTTGCGGACTGGCGGGTGCAGGAGATCCATCCGGATGAGCGCTACAAAAATATCGTCGAGGACATGCAGTTGGTGGCGCGCGCGAATTTGATCTTCGGGCTGCATGTCCATATCGGAATCGAGGATCGCGAAACCGCGATCCACATGATGAACCACGCGCGCTATTTCCTGCCTCACCTGCTGGCGTTGTCCACAAATTCGCCTTTCTGGCTGGGGATGAATACCGGGCTGAAATCGTACCGCTGCAAGGTGTTTGACAAGTTTCCGCGCACCAACATTCCGGATTATTTTCCCAGCTGGGGCGAGTACGAAAACTTCATCAAGCTTCTGATCAAGACCAACTGCATCGATAACGCCAAGAAAATCTGGTGGGATATTCGCCCGCATCCATTTTTTAATACGCTGGAATTCCGGGTGTGCGATATTCCCATGCGCGCCGACGAAACCATCGCATTGGCCGCGCTGATCCAGGCGACGGTGGCGAAATTGTACAAGCTGCACACGGCGAATCAGGGATTTCGCTTGTACCGGCGCGCGTTGATCATGGAAAACAAGTGGCGGGCCTCGCGCTATGGCATGAACGGCAAGCTGATCGATTTCGGCAAGCAAATTGAAGTGCCGGCGCGTGATCTGATCCGCGAATATCTGGAATTTGTCGACGATGTGGCGGATGAACTGGACTCCCGCGAGGAGCTCAACTACATCCACACGATGCTGGAACGCGGCAGCGGCGCCGACCGGCAGGTGCAGGTGTATCAGGAAACTGGAGATCTGAAGAAAGTTGTCGATTACATCATTGAAGAAACGGAGACCGGCCTGGCGGAAGACGAGCCGGCGTCCGAGAGAAAAGTAGGCTAATGACCACTTCGGCTGACGCAACCAGTTTTCCCACCCCGCAACCCCAACCACGCTGGCGGGGACGGGGGCCTATCCCGTTCGATCCGGAATACTCAGCCGGAGCGCGCAATGCGGTTAGCGTGTGCCTACGGGTGCAGCCGGAAGAGAAAGTTTGCGTGATTACCGACGAATTCACTCTGGAGATCGCAAGCGCGATTGTGAGCGAACTGGATACGCTGGGAGCACCTCACCATGTTTGGGTGCTCGAGGATTGGGCCGAGCGCCCGCTAAAAGACTTGCCGCGGCAGATTCTTGAAGATCTCGAAACCAGCCAGGTTTCGATCTTTGCAGTGCAGGCGCAACGAAACGAACTGCGGTCGCGCATGCAAATGACGGACGTAGTGAACCGCCGCAAGATCCGCCACGCTCACATGGTGAATATCAACCGGCAGATCATGCTGGAAGGCATGCGGGCTGATTTCCAAAAGGTGGACCGGTTGAGCGCGAAGGTAGTCGCGATGGTTCGCAAGGCGGAACGAGTGCGAGCAACAACGGCGGCCGGAACGGATTTGACTGCGGAGCTGAATCCTAACTACCGCTGGCTCAAGACCAGCGGTATTATCACGCCCGAGAAGTGGGGAAATTTGCCTGGCGGAGAAATTTTTACGACTCCCGGCGAGGTCAACGGCACCTTCGTGATCGATGGCGTGGTGGGCGACTATTTGTGTGCCAAGTTCGGCAGTCTGCGGGAAAATCCGCTGACCATCCACATGAAGAAAAACCGTTTGACCGAGGCCCACTCGGAGAATCGCGAACTCGAGGACGATTTTTGGAAGTACACCCACACTGACGAGAACAGCGACCGCGTGGGCGAGTTTGCCATTGGAACGAACATCGATTTAAAAGATGTGATCGGGCAGATTCTGCAGGACGAAAAATATCCGGGTGTGCACATTGCCTTTGGAAATCCTTATGGCGCGCACACGGGCGCGGAGTGGGATTCGTCAACCCATATCGATGTCGTGGGACGCAAGTTCAACATCTGGGTTGACGACGAGCAAATCATGCAGGAGGGGAAGTTCCTGGTGGAGGCCTAGCGCGGCAGACCGGCCAACCTCAGGGTTCCTCGCGTCGCTCGGAATGACCTGGTTCTCAACCACAGATATCGTTTGCGTTCTCTTTCACTTTCACTTTCTCCGGCAAGTTTACGATGATTCCCTCCCTACGAAAGCAGTTCAACGTCAGCTTTAACGCTGATAAATACCAGGAATTTCTGCGCCGTATCGACGAGGCTTGTGGAACGCATGTGCAGTTCCGGCTGTCGGAGACTCCGTGCTTTTTTCCAAAGAAATTGCTGGAACAGATGGCAGAGGATGGCAAGGAACTGATTCGGCAGTTGGTAGACAGCGCAAAGTATCGATCACTTTCCGACCAATCGATTCCGGCCGAATTCCGGGTTCCAAACGAACCGCCGCATCCCATGTTTGTACAGGTGGATTTCGGTTTGGTGCGCGGCACGGATGGCGAATTGGTTCCGAAGCTGGTGGAGTTGCAGGCCTTCCCTTCCCTCTACGCTTATCAGGTGACGATGGCACAAAGCTATATGGAGGTGTACGGCCTGACTCGATTCGGAGACGGAGAGCGCTTGCGGTTTTTCCTGGGCGGCCTCGATGAAAAATCATATCGTGACTTATTGCGGCGAGCGATTGTTGGCGATCATGATTCGGAGAACGTGATCCTGATGGAGGTTCATCCGCAGGAACAGAAGACCCTTCCAGATTTTTTGATGACCGAGAAAATCTTAGGGGTAAAGACCGTGGATATTCAGGCGATCGAGAAGGAGGGTTCGCGGCTTTTCTACGAACGGAACGGTCAACGCATCCCAATCCGGAGGATTTATAACCGCGCGATTGTGGACGAATTGCAACGCAAGCCCGTCGCTCTGAATTTTGATTGGCGCGACGATCTTGAGGTGGAGTGGGCGGGCCACCCGAATTGGTATTTTCGAATCAGCAAGTTCTCCATTCCTTACCTGCGTCATTCGTCGGTGCCAAAAACATGGTTTCTCGACCGCCTGGATCAGATTCCCGAGGATTTGCAGAACTACGCGCTGAAGCCTTTGTATTCATTTGCCGGGCTGGGCGTGCTGATCGCGCCGAAGCGAGAAGACATCGAAGCCATTCCGGCGGAGAAACGCGGGCAGTACATTCTGCAGGAGCGTCTGCACTTCGAACCGGTGATTGAAACTCCGTTTGGTGGGACCAAGGCGGAGGTGCGAGTAATGTATGTGTGGCTGGAGAAGCTGCAAGCGGTGCTGACCATTATCCGCATGGGTCGAGGCCTGATGATGGGCGTGGATCACAACAAGAATATGGAGTGGGTGGGAGCGTCCGCGGGGCTGTACGTGGAATGATTTAGCGGTTTGGGTTGGTCGCTAACCGATTCTCTTGACGATGGTGGTCTGGAGCTCGCGGCCATTGCGGCGGCGAAGGTAAAGTTTATCGCCGGCGAGACGAACCGGAACTGGGTCGCCGGGCGTCCACTCGCCGGGAGTGTAATCCTCGGCCGAGGCGGATTCATATTCTCCGGTATAGACCACACCATCGAGATTGATGACCACGGCACGGCGAACCGCCTGTGTGGCCGATTCACGAAGAATTTCGGCCTCGGCTTGACACCAGTTTTCCAAATCGTGACCTTCGATCTCTCCGCGCTGTTGAAAGAGTTCGGTGGCGCGTCGCCGGATGGCCTCCCGCTGCTGCGGAGAATAGTTGTCGAAAGTCCACTCCATAAACAGTACCGCCTCGCGATCACAGATTTGATACCGTAATAGTAGTCGCCGCTGCGCAACTTGTAACCGGGATCCGCACACAAAAGGGCAGCTCTTTTGTCAGTTTGGGAACTTAAAACCGCCTCAGGGGAAGATTGACTGCGACCGAAACAATGGCGCTGAACATGGCGGCGGTTGACCGCGGTCACGGGTGGGCCTAACATTACCGCGGTTGGGGGCTTTGTCGATTCATGATTGGCCAGACCGTATCCCACTACCGCATCCTGGGAAAACTCGGTGGCGGTGGCATGGGCGTGGTGTATGAGGCTGAGGACCTCAAGCTCGGCCGGCATGTTGCCCTGAAATTCATTCCAGAAAACCTGGTGGGCGATCCCAAATCGCTGGAGCGCTTTGAGCGCGAAGCCAGGGCAGCCTCACTGCTGAATCATCCCAACATCTGCACCATCCACGCCATCGAGGACAACAACGGCCATCCCTTTATCGTGATGGAAAAGCTGGAGGGCGAGAGCCTGAAGCAATGCATTGGCGGAAAGGCAGTGGAGACGGAGAAACTGCTGGACATCAGCATCCAGGTGGCCGACGCGTTGGCCGCTTCTCACGCCAAGGGAATCGTGCATCGCGACATCAAGCCGGCAAATATTTTTCTGACGCCGACCGGTCAGGTAAAGGTTTTGGATTTCGGGCTGGCCAAATTGATCCATAACCTCGGCACCGACAGTGACGGCGCCGCAGCCGACGACTCGCTGACCGCGGTTGGAGTGATTCCAGGCACGGCGGTCTACATGTCTCCGGAGCAGGCGCGCAGCGAAGAAATTGATTTTCGCACCGATCTGTTTTCCTTCGGAGTGGTGATGTATGAAATGTCGACCGGAAAGAAACCGTTCACCGGCAAGAACTCGCTGATGACGCTCGATTCGGTGCTGCACACCAAGCCCATTCCTCCGGGCGAATTGAATCCGAAGGTTCCGGTTGAGCTTGAAGGCATTATCGGCAAGGCGATGGAAAAGGACCGCAAGGAGCGGTACCAGAGCGCCACGCAGATGAAAGCGGATCTGCAGCAGCTGAAGCGTGAATCCGAATCAGGCCAGATCAAGAGTGGGCTGAAGACGCCCAAGCTGCGGGTAGCGAGCAAAACCTTTGGCCGCAGTGGTAGCAACCGCTGGCTTTTCTGGCTGCTGGGAGGAACCGCGGCGTTGCTGGTTACCGTGCTGGCCGCGGTGGGGGCCTATTGGGTGAAACACCGTTCGATGGCGAGCGCAGAGCTGAAGAATGCTGTCGCGGTATTGCCGCTGCAGAATATGAATGGCGACTATGCGCTAGATTACCTGCGCTTCGCCTTGGCCGATGAGTTGACCAGTGTCTTGACATATTCGCGTTCGCTCGAGGTGCGGCCATCGTCGGTAACGCGCAGGTTTGTCGAACCCGATCTCGATCCGCACAAAGTGGGTCAGCAACTGCATGTGGGCCGCCTGCTGACTGGGCATTTCCTGCGCCAGGGCGATCACTTAACGGTAACCCTGGAAGCCATTGATGTGGGTAGTGACCGGCTGCTGTGGCAGACCACGGTGACCGCTCCGGTAAATGATTTGATATCCCTGCAAAACCAGTTGAGCACGCAAGTGCAACAGGGGCTTCTGCCCGCGATGGGCGCCGGCGGAGCCTACAACACCGCATCGCGGCCGAAGAGTCAGGAGGCTTACGATCTTTATCTGCACAGTCTTGCCCTGCCTCACGATCCGGGACCAAACAAAGATGCGATCGCGGTGCTGGAACATGTAGTGGGGATCGATCCGGGCTACGCGCCGGCGTGGGAAGCCCTGGGACAGCGCTACTACTTCGATTCGTATTATGGGGGTGGAGGAGAAGCGATGTTCCAACGCTCCAACGCCGCCTACGAACGCGCGCTTGCACTCGACCCGAACCGGGTGGCGGCGGCCAGTAATCTAATTACGAATCGTGTGGAACGGGGTGAACTCGGCCGCGCCTACGACGCAGCTACCGATCTGGTGCGGCGACGACCGGAGAGTGCCGACGCGCATTTTGCCCTCAGTTATGTGTTGCGTTATGCCGGCATGCAGGAGAAGGCAACGCAGGAGTGCAACACGGCGCGATCGCTCGATCCTGGAAATTTTAATTTCCGCTCCTGCGCATGGGCGTTCCTGCAACTCGGCCAGACGGATCGCGCCATGGATTTCGTTCATCTGGATGCCGGCTCGGAGTGGGCGGCGTGGGCAACCCCGTACGTGTATCTCGCCGCGGGAAATCTGGCGCTGGCGCGGGAGAGCGCCAAGAGCATGCCGAAGGCTCCGTTCTACCACCGGGATTTGATGTTGGCGTGCACTCAATCGCCGCATCCGGCCGATCTCGACAAAATTGCTCACGACACGGAAGCATCGGTGATGACCGAGCCCGATCCTGAATCGTGGTACCGCGTAGGGGCCCTGATGGCGTATTGCGGACAGCGGGACGCCGCCATGCGCTTGCTCAAGGCCGCGGTTCAGCAAAACTATTGCGCGTATTCGGCTTTGCTGGAAGATCCGCTGCTGAAGGACTTGCGAAAGGAAACGTCGTTCAATCAAGTGTTGACGGCAGGCAGCGATTGTCAACAGGCGCTGAAGGAAGGGCGCGGAGAGTAGGACGATTCCTCGCTTTCCGGCCGCCTGAGTCTGAGCCCTCAGTCGCATTGTTCAATCTTCATTCCTGCCCGCGATCCTGATCGGTCACCCGTCCGGTCGAGGAAAGAATTTGCGTCGGAGCGGGGTTAGACCCCATCCTTGTAGGGTGAACCATTTGGAACGCAGAAGTTCTACCAACCGCCGGGTGCGGCTTGTCCACCATTTTGTTCAATCATTAGTTCTCCGCACTTCATTTTTCAAGACGGCGCTCACACTTTTCGTATTAGCAATTCCACTTCTGCTGGCAGCCTCACCGCAGCCGAAGCAGGAGAACGCCGCCGCGCAACGGGTCGCGGCCGCGGGTTATGCGAACCAAGCGCCGGTAACGACTTTTCCTCAGCTTCCGTATCAGGGCTCTCCGCCCGAGCTCGCGCAAGATGAAGGAACGGTTGGACTGCGACTCATGATGCGCCGCCTGAACACGACTGCGCGATTGATGCAGACGGTTGCACATCCGGATGACGAAGACGGCGGCATGCTCACCCTCGAATCGCGTGGCCACGGCGCGAGTGTGCTGTTGATGACGTTGAATCGAGGCGAGGGCGGCCAGAACAAAGTTGGCAGTAATTTGTCGGACGTGCTGGGTGTGGTGCGCACGCTGGAATTGCTGGCGGCCGACGAATATTACGGCGTACAGGAACGATTTACGCGCGTGGCGGATTTTGGATTTTCGAAAAGCGCGGAGGAAACGTTTTCGAAGTGGGGCGGACATGATGTGGCGCTGGGGGACATGGTGCGGGTGATTCGAACCTTTCGTCCTGACGTTCTGGTGGCGCGTTTTTCGGGCACGGAGCGAGATGGGCACGGTCATCATCAGGCATCCAGCATCCTGACGAAAGAGGCGTTTCGCGCGGCGGCGGATCCGAAGCGGTTTCCGGATCAAATTGCAGAGGGGCTTCTCCCCTGGCAAGCCAAGAAGCTTTATATCGGAAATGTTTGTGGTTTCGGAGCGATGACCTGCCCCGATGCCAACTGGACGGTGAAGTTGAACACCGGCCAACCGGATCCGGACCTGGGTATGTCGTACATCCAGTTTGCCATGAAAGGACTGCGGCATCAGATCTCGCAAGGCGCAGCCAACTGGACGGTCGAGCCGGGAGATCGCTTTACGTTCTACAAGCTCGCAGATTCCACTGAACCTCCGAAGCTCGACAAAGACGGCCACGAAAAAGATTTCTTCGAGGGGATTGATGCCACTTTGCCGGGCCTGGCAGCGCGCTTGGGCACAGAGGAATCCAAGGTCCCCCTGCTGCGGCAGAGTCTGATCAAGATTTCAAACCAGATCGCCCTGGCCACTGAAAAGGCAAACGGAAGCGACGCTTCAGCGTCGGCAGCACCGCTGATGGGAGCTATCGCCGGATTGCAGCATGCGCGCGAGGAAGTCAGCAAAAGCACGCTCGTTCCTGTGATCAAGTCTGATGTGCTGGCGAGACTCGACGAGAAACGCGGCCAGGCGGAAGCGGCGCTCAACCTGGCGTTGAATGTAACCCTAGCGGCCACGGTCACCCCTGTCTCGGGACGCGAAGCGGCGGTTCAGAAAGAGGCAGACGCATTCACCACGGTTTCTCCGGGGCAGGAATTTCTGGTCGCGGTGGATTTTAATAATGGATCGAAACAACCGTTGTTCATTGACTCACTGAAGTTGGAGGTGCCGGAGGGCTGGGGAACGGTTTCCGATAAGACGAAACCGGTCGCCGTCAAACCGGGCGAGAAGGTGCATGTGGTTTTTCGCCTGAAGGTTCCGAAGAATGCAACCTACACGCGGCCCTACTGGCATCGCGAAGATCCGGAGAAGGACAGTTTGAATCACATCGATAATGAGAAGTACGCAACCCTGCCCTTCCCTCCTCCGGTGTTGCGGGCCCGAGTTGAATATTCGGCCGCAGCTTCGGCCGGCGAACGTGTAGAGCGACAGGGGAACAGCGCCATCCAAGCGACAGTAGTAGCGGCCTTCATCGACGACCGCGGAGGTGAACAAGCCCGTCCATTGGCAGTGGTACCGGCCTTTTCGGTGGCGCTTGAACCAGGCACCCAGGTGATCTCAACCCATAATGGCTCCAGTTCAACCGTGACTGTAGGCGTCACCAGCGACTTGAGCCGCGATTCGCGGGGAGGGTTGAGGTTGGAATTGCCGGCAGGCTGGCGTTCTGAGCCATCGCGGTTTGCGGTTGAGCTCAAGCAGCGTGGGGAGAAAAGGGATTTTCAATTCAAGGTGTTCCCCGCGGGGTTACAAGAAGGCCGCGCCAAGCTGCGGGCGGTGCTCGAAAGTGACGGCGAGAAATTCAGCGAAGGCGATACGCTGGTAACGGAAGAATCGCTGGGCAGCTTCTATTACTACCAACCGGCGGTGCAGCGCGTAAGTATTGTAGACGTGCGGGTGCCACATGATTTGAAGGTTGGCTACATCATGGGCGCGGGCGACGACATTCCAACCGTGCTTGAGCAGGTGGGAATGAACGTAACCACGATTCCGCCTGAAAAACTGGCGACTGAAAATCTTGGCCAGTATGGAACCATCGTGCTGGGGATTCGTGCTTACGATACACAGAAAGATGTAGTGACAAACAACAAAAAGCTGCTCGATTTTGTCGCGGCCGGCGGAACCCTGGTGGTGCAATACAATACCGGCGTGGCGGATTTCAATGGCGGGCACTTCACGCCCTATGCTGCGCAACTGAGCCGGGCACGGGTTTCCGTGGAGGAAGCTCCGGTCGATATTTTGGCGCCGGAGGATGAAGTATTTCATTATCCGAACACAATCACGGCTGGCGATTTTGATGGCTGGGTGCAGGAGCGCGGGCTCTATTTCATGGATAAGTGGGATGACCACTTCAAGCCGCTGCTGGCTTGTCACGATCCTGGCGAGGCCGCACAAAAGGGCGGACTGCTTGAGTCGCGCTACGGCAAAGGAATTTATATTTACGCCGCGTACGCTTTTTTCCGGCAGCTGCCCGCCGGAGTGCCGGGAGCGGTGCGCCTGTATGTCAATCTGTTGAGCGCCGGGCATGAGGGCAGTCATTAATCGCGGTCTTGGTCGTTCGTCTTAGTCCTACGTCGTTAGTCTTTTCCATAAAATGGACGAGCCTTCGCCGAATAATTCGGAATCGCCGGCCCTCATTCGCGGCATGGGCCTGGGGAGCGCGACGGCGCTCAACATGATCGACATGATCGGCGTGGGCCCGTTCATCACCATGCCGTTAGTATTGGGAGCCATGGGCGGGCCGCAGGCCCTGCTGGGGTGGATCGCCGGCGCGTTGTTTGCCGTGTGTGACGGGTTGGTGACCGCGGAACTAGGCGCCGCGTTTCCGCGTTCGGGCGGATCGTACGAATATCTGCGCGAAATCTATGGACCGCAAAAATGGGGGCGGCTGATTTCGTTTCTGTTCATCTGGCAACTTTCCTTCAGCGCTCCGCTCTCGATTGCCACGGGTTGCATCGGCCTGGCAGGCTACGCCGCGTATTACTGGCCCGGGCTGGAGACCGTTTATGCGGCGCATACCGCCGCCTTACCCATGCCTGGTGTGGGACCACTTCAAGTGAGCTGGATTGTGACGCCGGGAACCGCACTGGCGGTGGGTATTTGTGCTTTCACGGTTTTGCTGCTCTACCGCCGCATTACCGTGATTGCACGGCTCTCAAAACTGCTGTGGTTTGGTGTGATGGGAACGATTGGGTGGATCATTTTCGCGGGGCTTACTCATTTCAACGTCCATCGCGCCTTCGATTTTCCGCCGGGCGCGTTTACTCTGTCGCGCGGATTTTTCACCGGCCTGGGCGGAGCCGTTCTGGTTGCTACTTATGACTATTGGGGCTACTACAATGTCTGCTTTCTCGGCGACGAAATAAAAGATCCAACCCGGAATATTCCGCGGGCCTTGCTGCTTTCCATTCTGGTCGTGGCCTGTCTATATCTCATGATGAACCTGTGCATTCTCGCGGTGGTGCCCTGGCGGGAGATGCTGCAAGCCGGCAAGAATAACAGCGGGCTGTATGTGGTGTCAGTGTTCATGGAGAGGATCTATGGCGCATGGGCGGCACGGCTGGTGACCGGACTGGTCATCGTGACCGCGTTTGCCTCGGTATTTTCGCTGACCCTGGGATATTCGCGCGTTCCCTACGCCGCAGCCCGGGACGGAAATTATTTCAAAGCGTTTGCCAAGGTGCACCCGGTTTATCACTTTCCCTATGTTTCGCTGCTGGCTCTGGGAATCGTCGCTGCCGCCTTCTGTTTTTTTCGCTTGAAGGACGCGATCGCGGCGCTGGTGGTCATCCGCATCGTCTTGCAATTTCTGGTGCAAGCGGTGGGAGTCATTGTGCTTCGAGTTCGGCAGCCGGATTTGCCCCGCCCGTTCCGCATGTGGCTTTATCCTTTCCCGGCGCTGATAGCGATTGCGGGATTTCTCTTTATTCTGTTCAATCGCGAAAACTGGCAGAAAGAAATGCGCTACGCGGGTATTATCCTGTTGGTGGGGCTGTCCATTTATATGATTCGAGCCTGGCGCAGCGGAGAATGGCCGTTTGGCGCGGACTCTGCCGCAAAGCTTCATACTTGATGCCAGCAGGCGATAGAACGGTGAAATCGGAGGAATCGTAAATGAAGAAAAAGATGGAGAAGCTTGGCGGCATTGCAATCTTCATCGTGGTGCTGGCCGCCCTCAGCGCGGCGCAAACCGTTAAGGCGAAAGATGAGCACCGCACGGTCACGGAAGTTCTCGATCATACGGTCACGAATATCGAGCATGAGTTCGTACCCGCTGCCGACGCTATGCCGGAAGATAAATTCGGGTTCGCACCCACCAATGGTGAGTTCAAAGGGGTGCGCACCTTCGGCCAACAGATAAAACACGTAGCCGCCGTCAACTATGAAATGGCAGCCGCTATTTTGGAGGAAAAGCCGCCGGTCGACATTGGCGATGAATCGGGGCCGGCTTCACTCACTTCCAAGGCCGATATTCTGAAGTACCTGAACGACTCCTTTGCCTACGTGCACAAAGCGATTCGTACAATCAATGAAAAAAATCTGGTGGAGACGGTTCGAAGTCCGTTCGGAGAAGGCAGGGTTTCACGGCTCGGCCTGGCCTCGGCCGTAGCATCGCACGGCTACGACCATTACGGACAGATGGTCGTCTATTTGCGCATGAACGGTATCGTGCCGCCGGCGAGCCGATAAATTTTGCCGCCCGAATGCGGTGCTACTGGCGGGAGCGAGTGCGGTCATTGCGATGGCTGGCTAAGAAGCCGCACAGGTGCTGCTGGAAACTGAGACTGGGTTCCTTTGCGGCCTGGTCGGGATAGGAATCGAGAGCCTGGAGAAAGTTCTCGATTTCTGCCTGAACCTTCTGGTCGTGTGAGCGAAGAATTTCCCGTGACTCGATTTTGTGCGGAGTCTTTGTCTTCATTCCTTACGTATTCTCACAGAAACTTAGAAACGCAACTCCCCGGGAGAGCCACTCTACCGCCTATTGCCATAAAAACCCGCGTGGCGCGCAGAAGTTTCGGTCTCCGCCCAAAGTTTCTGTGATCAGCGGCGGCCGCCGCGAGGGCTGATTGAAGTGAGCAGCAGCTCCGCACGAAGTCCTTGGCGAGCCAGGTGAGTTGCTACGGTTTTTCGGGTTTTGAGTGGGTTGGAATTCCGATCGAGGAAAACGACCAGCGAGGGCCCCGCGCCACTAAGGGCGACGCCGAGAATGCCCGGTTTGCCGGTTAGTTCACGCAGAGACGGAAGCAGCGGGCACAGAGGGGCGCGGTACGGTTGGTGAATGCGGTCTTCGAGCGCGGCTGCGAGTAAATCGGGGCGCCCCTGGGTAAATGCCGCCAACAACAACATAGAATTCTGTATATTCGTCACAGCGTCGGAGCGGGAATATTGCGCGGGCAGCACCCGTCGCGCTTCTTCAGTCGACAGAGCCTGATCCGAAACCGCCAGCAGCAAAGGCCAGTTTCCCTTTGGCTGGATCGAAACCACTTGGGCTTGAGACTCACCAGACATTCGCGCCACGGTGAGACCGCCCATCCAACAGGCAGAGGCGTTATCGGGATGGTGCTCGCGGCGCGATGCCTCGCCGATGATCTGCTCATCGCTCCATTGCAAACGGCCGAAGTGATTGGCTAAGGCAATGCCGGCCAGGCGAGCTGCCGCAGAAGAGCCAAGGCCCTTGCCGATGGGAATTTCGTTTTTGATGCGAAGAGCGAGAGGAGCAACCGTCGCTCGCTGGAAGTCGAGAATCTCGCGATAGGTCGCGAGGATGAGATGTTTTTCATGGTCCACTCCGCCACAAATTTCAGGATCGCGTCCAGTGGCTCGAATCGAAAAGCTGGGGGCAAGCCGGGCGTCGAGAGCAAGGTAGAGATCCATTGCCAATGCGGCAGCATCGAAAGCGGGGCCCAGATTGGCCGAGGTTGCCGGCAAGGCAAGGTGCAACGAAGGTGCGCGTCGGGTCGGCTTTTTGCTTTTAGGCATTCGAGCGTGTCGGATGGGAATTCTCGGCCTGCTCGAGAGCGCGGAGGACCGCATCCAGCGAGGCATCAAGAACCATCGGAGGATGGCGGTACGGATTGAGCTGACTGCTCTCGTGCTCGGCCAGGTTTCGCGGGAACTCCCCGCGATGGAAGTCCATGGTGAAATCGGGATCCTTGAGCAGATTTCCGGTCAGAATCAGCACCACGGTTTCTTTTGGATTCACAAAACCCTGGCGCAACAATTTTTTCAAGCCGGCGAGAGTGACTGCGGACGCAGGCTCGCAGCCAATTCCTTCTGCGCCGATTTCCGCTTTGGCCAGGGCAATCTCAACTTCGCTCACTTCTTCACACGCGCCGCAGGTCGCCTCTAGAACCTTCACCGCTTTTTCCCACGAAGCCGGGTTACCGATGCGGATCGCCGTCGCCCGGGTTTCAGCCTGCACGCTGACCAGGCGTTTGCCGCCGGCCTCGCGCAAAGTGCGAACCAGCGCATTCGAGCCTTCGGCTTGAATCACGGACAGTTTTGGCAGGCGCGAGATCAGGCCGAGGTCATGCATCTCCATCAAGGCCTTCCCAATGGCAGAACTATTCCCCAGGTTCCCGCCGGGCACGATGATGTGGTCGGGGGGCTTCCAGGAGAGTTGCTCGAGCAACTCCAGTGCAATGGTTTTCTGCCCTTCCAGACGAAACGGATTGATGGAGTTCAGCTGATAGACAGGAGCGCGCCTGACAAGTTCCTGCAACAGTCGCAGGCAACCATCAAAATCGGAGCGGAGTTGACAGGTGAGCGCGCCGTAATCGAGCGCCTGCGATAGTTTGCTCCACGAGATTTTTCCTTCCGGCACCAGAACCAGGCTGCGCATTCCGCCCCGCGCAGCATAGGCCGCCATCGATGCGGAGGTGTTCCCGGTCGAGGCGCAGGCCACCCAGCGGTAGCCGGATTGGCGGGCAAAGGTGGCGGCCACCGTCATGCCTGCGTCTTTGAAAGATCCTGTAGGGTTCAAGCCCTGATGCTTGGCAAAGAGCCGCTTGACACCGGTACTGGCTGAGGCTCGAGGCAGTTCATAGAGTGGGGTGTTGCCTTCGCGCAGAGTAACGACGTGATCTTCGGAGGCGGGAGCGGGAAGAAGTTCGCGGAATCGCCATACGCCGCTGAGGTCAAGCAACGCACTCGATGAACGCCGCTCCTTCCACAGGGATTTCAGAACATCGGCGCGAAGGCCGCTAGATTTCCACGAAGGATCTCTGATCTCGAGGAGGTTGCCGCACTGCGGACAGCGGAAATCCTGAGCCGCAGCTGCAGCGACTGAACCGCAGCCAATGCAAACGAAACTAAATGTGCCCTGAGGGGGCTGGGGTTGAGAATCTTTTTCAGACGTGGCGGAAGAAGACATGGAGTAAGAAAACTATTTCGCGCCGCGCAAGTATTGGTCAGTGCGGTTGATCCAATCAGCGCGCGGAGGATTGAAAACATCCAGGTCAAGCGTGTCTTCGAGCGCCTCCGCCTTGTGCGGCATGTGCGCGGGAATGCAGAGCACTTCGCCGGAATGTACGACGATTTCTTTGCCGTCAATCCAGAATTTCAGAGCCCCGTCGAGAATATACGTTACCTGCTCATTGTGGTGGCTGTGCTCGGGGACTATGCATCCTTTTTTCAGGAGCACTCTGGCCAGCATGATTTCCTGGCCAACCACGAACTGACGCTGCAGCAACGGATTCAGATCTTCGAGCGGAATTGTGTGCCAGGGGACGTATTGCAGCTCCGCCTTGGTGACTGCATGCTTGGTGACGGCGCGTTGAGCGCGGGAATGCGACTTCGCGGCTTTTGTCTTTCTGCGAGTAGAGCTCTTCGCTTTGGCCTTCGCTTTGGCCTTCGCTTTGGCCTTCGATTTGGTCTTCGATTTCGCCTTCGTTTTATTTGCCATTCCAGCCCCTCGTCTCCCGGCCTTCCAGATCAATGAACTCTGCCGTGGTACAGCGTTATCGCCGTGTCGTGCAGATACGCGTGGGCGAGTTGCAGGGCGCGAGCCTCGGTAATTTCGTTTTCCGAAATCATCTCAGCCAGAGCGGCGGCCAGAGCCATGCGGGAAGACCGGGCCCCCAGCCAGTAGCTTTCTTCCGCGCCCAGAACCTGATTGTACGGGAAACAATCCGTGCCGAAGGTGATCTTATCGGGAAAAGTTTCCAGCCACATCTTCAGCGTGTCTTTGAAGGCCGAGGGATACTGCGCGAGTTCGCCGAACGAAGAATCCAAATACACATTCTTCATGGCGGCGAGCCACACTGCTTCGCGCTCCAGCGGATAACCCGCGTGGATCATCACAAACGTGGTGCTCCGGTAGCGCGGGTCGCGCAGCACGCTTTCCAGGTTCATAATGTTGCTCTGCGACAGATTGAAGTAATCGCCGATCCCGACAGCAGTGTGAATGTGGACCGGCAAATTCAGCCTTCCGCCTTCGCTCACCAAGAAACGAAAGATGTAATCCTGAAAAGTGCGATATTCCTTTTCGGTAGGGATGCCTCCCGAAACATAGCGCTCATAGATATCTTCCGCCTGGTCACGCCGCGGATCAGAGAATGTTGTAGGACGGAAGTACGCCACTTCGAACTTCATCGCGATGCCGCCCTTTTTGCTGTTGTCTTCCAACGTTCGCGAGACAAACTTCAAATAGTCGTCGAACTTGGCAGGAAGCTTGCTGACGTTTTCCTGCTGCATCCAGCGATGCAGCATTTTTTCCTGCAGCGGAATGTAGACTCCTTCGTCGGGATTTCTCGCGCTCTCGCGCTGGTTATCGAAAGGCCACATGAAGGAGTCGGCGAAAAACACCCAGGGAAAACGGTTGGGGTCGAGATAGTCCGCCATCTTGGCACGATTGGCAACCGAGCTCTCAGTGTTGATCTTGTCCAGGATCATGTTGAAATAGGCGGTGCCGGGATATTGTTTTTTCAGCTCCGCTTTTTTATCGACGAGCCACTTGCCATGTTCCGGCGACAGGTCAGCATAGGGATATCCGAACAAGGCTTTGGCCGCGGCGATCAGTTCGGGATTATCGCCCCGCGTACGAAAAGCTTCGCTCTCTTCGGGAGGAGCAGCCATGGCGTCGACATCGGGATCATCGGCGAAACCGGGGTGCGCATGGTGATCGAAGGCCGGGATTTTATCGATCTGCGGCAGTAGACGCTGGTAGATCTGTTGAACGTCGGGTCCAGGTAACGGCCGTGCCTGTGCGCCTGCGAAAGATGGCAAGCCCATCGCAGCAAAGGCAAGTAGCAGACTCGTTCTCATGAGCATAGTTCCTTGTTCATCATGGTTGCGACCTCACCGTCGCCCTATTTTCCTGCAAGAGTGCCCTGCCAAGCGGTAGAGACCTTCGCGATGCGAGCCGCAGCCTCCCGTAAATTTGCCACTGACGAGGCGAAAGAGAAGCGCACGAAGTCCTTGCCCGACGGGCCGAACGCAGCTCCAGGAATAGCCGCGACGCCAGCCTCTTCGAGGAGGATCCGGCAAATCTCTTCGGCGCTCGCGCCGGTGCCGCGAATATCGACCCAGGCGTAGAAAGCGCCCTCCGGAGCCTGGCAGAGGAATCCAGGAATCTGATTCAGATCGCGAACAAATTGTTCCCGGCGCTGCGTGAACTCGCCGAGCATGCGCGGCGTTGTACCATCACGATCGCGCAAGGCCTCAATCGCCGCATATTGAGTGAACTCGGCGACGCAGGTATAGCTGTTGATGGCCATCATGGCCAGCGCGGCCGCCACTTCGGGCGGTGCAACCGCGTAGCCGAGCCGCCATCCAGTCATTGCGAAACTCTTGGAGAAGCCGTCGATAATCAGCGTGCGCTCGGCCATGCCGGGATAGCGTAGCATCGACAAATATTCGCCGCCGTAAATAATGCGCGCGTAGATTTCGTCCGAGAGCACCCAAAGGTCGTGTTGGACGGCAAGTTCGGCCAGGCTGCGCTGAACCGCATCGGTATACACGGTGCCGGTTGGGTTTCCGGGGGAGTTGGTAAGGATCATGCGAGTGCGTCGCGTGATCTTGCCGGCAATTTCCGAGGGGTCCGGCTGAAAGCGGTTGCGCGACGATAGTTCGAACGAAACCGGCACGGCGCCCAGACCGAGCGCAATGGAAGGATAGCCGGGAAAACCGGGATCGGGATATAAAACTTCGTCGCCGGGCTCGAGCAAAGCCATCATGGCGAAAAAAAGCGCAGCCTTGCAGCCGGGCGCGACGACAACGTTCTCGGAAGAGATCGTGATGTTTCGTGTGCGTTTTAGATAAACCGCAATTTCCTCGCGCAGCGCCAGAACTCCGGCCACGGCGCAGTAACGGTCTTTGCCTTCCGCCAGCGCCTTCGCGGCAGAGTCGATCACCGCGGGGCCGGGATGAAAATCCGGTTCGCCCAGCTCGAGATGAATCATGGAACGGCCTTGGCCTTCCAGTTCTTTGGCGCGAGCGAATACCGAGAGCGCGCCTTCTCCGCTCATTACCGACATCCGTGAGGCTATCGATCGCATGCAAGTCTCCAAAAACAACTACAGGCCTTTGTACATCCCACCATCGACCAGAAGGGTTTGGCCGGTGATGTAGGAAGCGCGCTCCGAGGCCAGCCAAACGATCGTCTCTGCAACCTCGCGAGGCTCGCCGAGGCGCTTGAGCGGAGCGTCGGCGGCCCAGCCTTCGAAAATCTCCTGCTCATTTTTGCCCGAAGCCGACGCGCGCGCGGCTGCCAGCTCTTTTAGCCGGTCGGTCGCAGTGAAACCCGGCCCAACGTTGTTGACCAAAATTCCGTCTTTGCCGAATTCATTGGCCAGGCTCTTTACCAATCCGACCACCGCCGCGCGCACCGCATTTGAAAGCACCAGATCGGTCACCGGTTGTTTGGTAGTGATTGAGGTGAGAGTGATGATGCGCCCCCAGTGTTTTTCTTGCATATGGGGAATGACCTCGCGCGCGAAGTAGACAGTGCTGAGGAAATTCAGTTCGAGCGCGCGCTGCCATTCTTCGAGCGTGGCGGCAAGAAAGCCCTTGGCGGGCGGGCCGCCGGCATTGGTGACGCAGATATCGACACTGCCGAATTTATCAGCCACGGCAGAAACAAAGTCACGAACCGCCGAGGCATCGGTCACGTCGAAAGCCTGAGACATAAGCTCGGCATTGAACTGTTTTCTGATGCTCTCCGCCGCGGCCTGCAAAGTCTGGCGGTTGCGCGCACACATGGCGACGCGGCAACCCTCCCCGGCAAAAGCTTCCGCGGTGGCACGACCGATTCCCTGACTGGAAGCGGCGACAATGGCCACGCGGTCTTTCAAACCTAAATTCATGGAGAAGGAATTATAAACGTTGTCGGTCTACTTCTTTTACCAGGCTTGGCTTGCGGGAGTCGGCCGCCGCAATTAGTCTGGAAGGCCAAGAGCAAAAGAGGCATCCATGAAAAACCACACGAAGCATTCCGAGACCAAGGCGGTGCGCGGCGCCGCGGATCTGGAAAAGAAAAACGGTCCTCTCGCCACCCCCATCTACCAGACTTCGACCTTCGAGGTGACGGACAACGATGAGGAGCTGCGGGCAACGCACACCGACCACTTTTACACTCGCTACGGCAATCCCACCAACACCGTTGCCGAAAAGACAATTGCCGAACTGGAAGGCACGGAGGCGACACTCACCTTTGCCTCGGGCATGGGCGCGATCACGACCACGCTCATGGCGCTGCTGCGGAGCGGCGACCACGTGGTGGCGCAGCGCGATATTTATGGCGGGGCCAACAAATTCTTGTCGCAATGGCTGCCTAAGATGGGCATTGAAACTACATTTGTCGATACCACGAAGTACGAGCAGCACGCGGCGGCGATCCGTCCGAACACCAAACTGCTCTATCTCGAGTCGCCTACCAACCCAACGCTGCGGGTAGTGGACTTCAAAAAAGTGACAGCTCTTGCCCGTCAGCACCGGCTGCTCACCATGATCGATGCCACGTTTGGTACGCCCATCAACCAGCATCCGGCGGAGTTTGGAATCGACCTGGTGATGCACTCGGGAACGAAATATCTGAGCGGCCATTCCGACCTGATTTGTGGCGCGGTAGCCGGCGCGCATGAATTCATGGAGAAAATCTGGGAGACTCGGACGACTCTGGGCAACTGCATGGATCCGCACGCGTCGTGGATGCTGGTGCGCGGGTTGAAAACCCTGGCGGTGCGCGTGGCGCGCCAGAATGAGAACGCGCTGCGCGTGGCCGAGTTTTTGTCGGAGCATGCCAAGGTGCGCAGCGTGAATTATCCTTTTCTGCGGAGCCATCCGCAGTATGCCCTGGCGCAGGAGCAGATGCGCGGCGGCGGGGGAATGGTGAGCTTCGAGGTCGAAGGCTCGGGCGAAGATGCGCGCCGCGCCACCGAAGCGATGCGGTTGTTCACCCTGGCGCCCAGCCTGGGCAGCGTGGAATCAGTGGTTTCAATTCCGGTGCTGACTTCGCATGCCATGGTTCCCGCCGAAGAACGGGCAAAGATGGGAGTCACGGAGCAGATGATCCGGCTCTCCGTAGGAATCGAAAATGCGGACGATCTGACGGCCGATCTGGAACGCGCGCTGCAGGCCGTGGCGGAGCCAGAGCGAGTGGCAGTGAGATGAGCGGCTCATTCATCTAGATATCCCATTATCTAGAAATCCGATAAGACAGGACCTCGGCCAACTGTGGGGCCGGGTGAGCTGGCCGATAAACCGCCAACGCTAGAAGATGAACTTCAGCGCAAGCTGCAGGATGCGTGGAAGGTGCGTGCCCCCGGAGCGAAGGTAGGAACTTCCTCCGCAATTGGCGGCATCACCTGCGGAGTAGGGGGCAGCCGAACCGTAGCAGGCAATCTCATTGCCATCGGTGCCATGTCCAGAATTGTCGGCAGCCGAACCCGCTTCGCCTCCCAACCATGTGTATTCGACATGATTGAAGACGTTAAAAGCCTCCGCTCGGAACTCGAAGTACTTGCTTTCAGTGACTGCGAAGTGCTTAAGCAGGGCCATGTCGAAGTTGGTGCGCCACGGATTGCGCAGAATGTTTCTTCCCGCATCGCCGAAGGTGAGGCCGGTGGGCAGCACGAAAACATCCGGGTTATAAAGCAGAGGTCCGAAACCATTCAGCGGGCCGGCCAGCGGGCTGCCGGAAACACCCTGTTTGGGATTGCCCACGAGGTCGGGATAGGAACCGGCGGAGGCAACCAGATTGCCGACGCCCGCATTATCGGAAGTCGCCAAAAAACCTTCGTTGTAGACGCTAAATGGCGATCCGCTTTGGATCAGCGTAATGCCAGACCATTGCCAGCCGCCCAGAAGCGAGTGCGCCATTCCTTTCGCGTGAAGGATTGGAAGGTCGTAAACATACGCGATGGTGAAGTTATGCCGCTGGTCGAAGTTGGAACTGGCGCGATAAGCATTCAGGTTATAGGAGTTCACAAAACCGGTGTCGTTGTAATCGGAAGAGTCGTCGATGGAGTGGCTGTAAGTATAGGATGCATTTAATTCCAAACCACCAATGTTGTGACGCAACGAGGCTTCGAGCGCATTGTAGTTGGAAGAACCGGACTGGTCCTTGCGCTGGATGCTGCCGACGCCGACAAAGGGTCGGTAGGATGACGGGCTGCTTCCGCAAGCCACCGCCAGATTATCGGCCCAGCCTCCCGTCATGGTTCCGGTATAGGTGGTAGCAGTAGTAGGGTCACCGGGTGTGATGTCGCCTCCCACCGCCTGTGCCTGACCGGTAGTGGGGCTGATATAGAGTCCGGGCGATCCGGGCGCGCCATTAATAGTGCAATCGTCTGTCGTGATGATCTGGCCCGAATGATATGGATTCTGACTGGCCGGAACCGGAGTCATCTGGTTGTACTCGTAAGATCGGGTGAGATGTACGCCCTGGCTGCCCACATAAGAAATGGTCGCGATGGTGCTCTTGCCGATATCGTGCTGAATATCGAAGTGCCATTGCTGCATGTAGGGCCATACGGCTTGACTGGGAAGCGACACGAACTGCAGCGGGGTGGTGCCGCCAACGGAACCGAGGAGACTGGAGTTGAGGCATTGGTAGCCGCTAGCCGCGCCGCAGGAAGCGCCATTCAGCGCGTTCGGAATAGCAGTGATGGGAGTGCTCTTGCTCTCATACTCAAGCGACTCGGTATTGGACTCGTTGCCATTGGTATGCTCGAAGAAAATTCCGTAACCACCACGAATCGCCCACTTGCCATCGCCTTTGGGGTCAAACGCGAACCCAATGCGCGGAGCGGGATTCGACCAGTGGTTTTTCATGCAACCAGCGGGAACGCCCGGCGTGACGCCGCAGTCCACCCATCCGTTGTAAGGGTTCCCGGTAACAAGGCCGGTACCTGGATCGACGCTGCTGGCTCCCCGACACATAAAATGCCGGATCGAAATTCCATGCCAGATTATTTCTCTTCGCGATAGGTGCCGTAGAAGCTCATCCGCAGGCCGAGATTTAGAGTCAAGCGATGGGTAACGTGCCAGTCGTCCTGAAAATAAGGCTCAAAGATTTTGTATTCCTCATGCATCTTGAGCGCTGCGCCCTCCTGGGTATAAGCGCCGATGTTGCCAAGCAGCAGATCGGCAAAGGCGTTGCCGCTGGTGGTAAGGCCGGTGTTGCTGTAGGTCAGCAAGCCATTGACGCCGTACGAAGGTTGAGGGATCTCGTTCTTGTGAGCGTTGACAAAGTAGGCGCCGAACTGCAGGTTGTGTGAGCCGACGATCTTGGTCACGTTGTCACGGTAGGTGAAGGTGGGGTTGGAGTTCAATGGGCCATTGCGGAACGTAGCCGGGGTCTTCAGCAAAGCCGCCGCCGTACTCTCCGCCAGAGACCATGATTCCCGGCACCTTGCCGCCATAACCATTGTTATAGAGGCCGATGCGCGGGGAATCCGCTGGGGCGCTGCCATGGCCCTGTCAAGCTGCGTGCCGATGTGGTCGGTAGTGTAGCTGGCGACGAATTCGTTGAGAAGCGTGGGTGAAACGTTGGCAGTGAGGCGCGCCACCATGCTGACGCCGGGATTGTTGAAGTTCGTCTGAATCGTAGGGAAAGCTGGTGCCGATGGTCCACAAGGGGACGGGATATTGCTGGTCCCACGAGTCGTGAATGTAGCGGAAGCTGGCGCGAACTTTGTCGCCGATGTTCTGATCGACCTTGAAGAGCTCCTGGCGCCAGTGCGTGGGCAGAGTTGGTGTAGCGAACCAGGTATCAAGAACCCCGGAACCGAGTGCGCCGGATGCGATATTGGGCTCAGGAATCATGGCCAAAAGCGCCTGGTTGATGGAAGCGTTGGCGACGAATCCCGGTACCACGTTCAAGTTGGGAGTATATCCCGCAGCATTGGTGAAACCGGGCACGACAGGGCAATCGCTGAACGAAGGGCTGCCGCTGGCCGAGTTGGGACAGTCGTCGCTGAAGTTTCCGCTCCGCTCTGCCAGCGTGGGAACAGGAGTCGAAGAGAAAAAGCCCGAGGCGGGCGTCAGCTCGCGTCGCCATTCTTCCGACCAGAAGAAAAATGTTTTCTGCCTGTTCGCGTTGTAGTGGCCCGGAATAAATACCGGGCCGCCGATGGTAAAACCGAAATCGTTTTTCTTGTAAGCCGGGACCGACGGTCTCGAATTCTGGGGTGGCATTGAAAGCGGTCATTGCGCAGGAACTCGTACAAATCGCCGTGGAAGTGATTGGTGCCAGACTTGGTTTCAACTTCGACTGTGCCGGAGCCGTTGCGGCCATACTGCGCGCCGTAGTTGGAAGTCAGCACTTTGCACTTCGGCAATGGCATCGATGCTGGGGTATACATTCAGTGTGGCGTTGCTGCCATTGTCGAGGGCATCGCCGCCATCGATTTCAAAATTGTTGTATTCGGTGCGGCCACCGTTGATGCTGAAAGCCACAGTCGAGGCGCCGGGCTCACCTTCATCCGCGCCAGATTGATCAGTAACGCCGGGGACAAAGCGACCAGTTGGGTAAAGTCGCGTCCATTCAGCTCGAGTTGGCTAATTTCCTTCCCGGTGACGGTATTGCCCAGGTCGGAGGACTGTGTTTCCACCTGGGCGACTTGCGAGCCCTCGACTACCACTTCGGTGCTGATCGTGCCAACCTCCAGCGCCACGTTCACGCGGGCTTTTGCAGCGACCTGCAAGACGATTCCCTTTGCTTCGTACTTCTTGAATCCTTCGGCCGTGACCATCAAATCGTAGGAACCGATGGGCAACGAGGCGAAAAGAAAATCGCCGCTGCCATTGCTGGTGGCCTGTGCGATTGATGCCGTGCTCGGCGTTCTTGAGCTCGACCTTGCGCATTGGGTATGGCTGCGCCGCTAGGGATCGGTGACTGTGCCGGTGAGGGAGGCGGTGTCCTGCGCCCAAACAGCCGTGGCGAAGCAGGTCAACACCACGCCGCGATAGTTAGGAATTGATGGATCGATTTCATGGGAACATCTTCTCCTGGCACGTAGACCCTTCCAGCGTTCCTGGCGTTGACCGGCACGAGCAGGCGGGCGGGCAACCCCGGCATCCGTCGCTCAACTTCAGCCAAATAAATTCAACTAAGAACGTTTATTAAAACGTATGAATAGTGCGTTTTTTGGCCATCTGATGTCAAGGAAAAAGAGCGCTGTAGCTCGCCCGAAGACGCGATGAACTGGCGGAAGCTGAATTTTTGCGCGTGCAGGGCGACCCTAAACGTGATTCCTATAAAAGACTGCGGGTGGAATCCCGAACCACCAACTCCGGAGCCACTTTGCGATGGTGAGCCGCGACCTCGCGCTTTTCGAGCACTG
Organism: uncultured Acidobacteriota bacterium; assembly: GCA_963756015.1. GTDB lineage: Bacteria > Acidobacteriota > Terriglobia > Terriglobales > Acidobacteriaceae > Sulfotelmatobacter. The sequence continues at coordinate 584,235 of CAVWMB010000006.1, read as the reverse complement.
ACTTGATGCCATCCAGAACAATGCCCACAGCGCCCGGCGCCCATCGCTTCCATAGGTTGGCGAACAGTGGTGAGCGAAGGCGTGAACAGCGCCGAAGCTGCTACGTCATCGAATCCGATCACCGAACACTGTTCAGGAACCCGCAGGCCCGCCTTGGACAGAGCGCGGATCGCGCCGAAAGCAGTCATGTCGTCGAAGGCCAGCAAAGCGGTAAAGGGATGCTTTTGCTTGATCAGATCTTCGGTGAGTTTTTGCCCAGCCTGAAAGCTGGAAAGTGGATCGCGAGACTCCGGCAGATCCATAATCAGGCGGGAATCGAGTTCAAGACCGCAATTCTTCGCGCAGTTGCGAATGCCCCGCCAGCGGGGGGAACTGTCGCCCAAAGTTTTTGGCCCGCGAATGAAAGCGATATTGCGGTGACCGCAGGCGTGCAGATGTTCGAGGGCCATATAGCCGCCGACTTCGTTATCGACGATGACCGAACTCATGGCGTCCCCCTTGAGTTCGCAGCCGATTAGCGCGGTGGGAATGCTGCTTTTTTCCAGATCGCCGAGCAGGTTGATGTCGAGAAACAGCCAGTTCGCCAGCACAATCAAGCCTTCGATCCGGCGGTCGAGCAACATCTCCAGATAGCGCTCGAAGCGGCTGCGCTCGTTATGCACGTCGGTGAGGATGGGCAGGTAGGAAGCCTGGTAGAGCGTGTTCTCGATTCCGCGCAGCACCAGGGTGCAATAGGGATCGGTCATGTCGAAGACCATGACGCCCACGGTGTGGCTGCGCTTGCTGCGCAGCGAACGGGCGAACTGGTTGGGCCGATAGCCCAGCTTTTCGGCGGCGCGCGTGATGCGCTTCTTGGTCACCGCCGGGATATAACGCGCCAGGGGTGCGTCGTTCAGAACAATGGAGACAGTGGTGGATGAGAAGCCGCTTTCCTTCGCCACATCACGAATCGTCACCATCGAAGAATTGCCCTTGGAATTCCGCACCGCGAAAATCCTCACTGCCTCTCCGCCGCTTGAACTCAAGACGGAGGTTGGCGGACACTACAGCAGAGAGTGAGACCAGTGTCAAGCCAACACTTCCGACTGGTATCAGTGGGCTGGGTGCTACTGGCCGCTGCAGCAATCAGCAAGTTTCGGCGCAAGGCCCCACTTTGGAAGTTGCCGCACGTACTGCGAAATGGCGCGCCGGTAGCCGCAACGGGCAGCAGATCCCGCGCAACTCTTCCAGGCGGGGCAGGAGGCACTGAACCGGGGTCACCTAGACGAAGCCGAGCGCGACTTCAAGATGGTTTTGGCGACGAACCCCGGGGTGGGCGGTGCCTACGTGAATCTAGGAGTGGTTTACATGCGGCGCAAGCAATGGGCCGAAGGCCATCGCGACGCTAGGGCAAGCGCAGCGACTTATGCCGCAGGTAGCTGGAATCCGCCTGAACATCGGCCTCGCCTATTACCGGCAAAACGATTTTCAAAAAGCTATTCCGCTTTTTGAATCCGTGGTACGCGACCAACCTGATGCTCTTCAGCCCAGACACTTGCTGGGGCTGTGTTATTTCTTCACCAACCGCTGGAATGACGCGGCTGAACGCTGGAGCCACTGTGGGCGCAGGAATCGAGCCACCTGAGTTATCTGTATGTCCTTTCCATCGCGGCCCATCGCGCCGGCCGGAAAGAATTGGACGAGAGGGCCACGGCTCAACTGGTCAAAATCGGCGAGGGCTCGGCTGAGTACCACCTCTTCATGGGCAAAGCCCATCTCAATCTCGAACAATACGACCTGGCGCTGGCAGACTTTCAAGCCGCCGCGGAAGCAAATCCGAAGCTGACCTTCGTTCACTTCAACCTGGGACTTACCTATCTCAAAAAGCAGGATTACGAACACGCGCGCGAGGAATTTCTGAAAGACGCGGCGCTCGAGCCCGATCTCGCTTTCGACTATGAGGAGCTTGGCGACGTGTACGCGCTTATGCAAAAAGATGGTGACGCAGAGAAGAATTATCGCGAAGCGTTACGGCTCGATCCGCGCATGGTGAACTCCCGCCTGGGACTGGCCAAGATTTATGAGCGCGAGGCAAAATATCCGCAAGCCTTGGACTCGATCGATGCCGCCAATGCACTTGATCCCCAGCGCACCGACATCCATTACATAAGAGGGCAAGTGCTGATTCACATGGGCCGGAAAGAAGAAGGCAAGAAAGAATTAGAAACTTCCGTTCGCATCGACAACGAGCGCCGTGCCGAGCGCGAGAAGCAGGTGGAAAGTGGCACGCTCCCATCCCCCGAACTGCTGCAAGATGAACCGTGAGAAAGTAATCCTCCGTCGCATCTGAGAAATATTCTGATCAAGTTCAAGAGGCCTTGGAGGCGGAGCCCAGAACTGCCCGCGCCATAGGTTGGGGCGTGATTGGCTGCGCAAATGCTTACGGGAACTTCCGTAACTTGCGCCGGGCGGCATCTAAATTGGTATCCTCACTGCGTTGACATCCCCCAGGTTCCATACCATACTCGCGCATACGCCGCAGATTATAAATTGCCAGGCTCTTGCTCGGGGCGCGCAATGATCCCAACGAAAATTGTGCCGAGTGTTTTTGCCCGGACCTGGGTTCAACGTTGCATCACTAGGAGGATCACTTTGTCGAAACCAGCTGCCTCAAGAGCATGGGTTTGTGCCTTTTGCATCGTTCCGGTAATCGCCATTATTTCCGTTGCGTTGCTGATTTTCGCTCCTGGCCATCACGGCAACGGTGTGGGTTCAACGGCATCTCTTGCGCTGCACCCGGGGAACGTTTCACCGGCAGCGCGCAGCGGTTTTCAGGCCAGCTTCGCCGCGCTGCCTTTGGCTTTCGAGCAGAACCATGGACAAACTGACGCCCGCGTTCAGTACATGGCGCGCGGCGACGGATACACCTTGTTCCTGACGCCGAATGACGCCGTTTTTTCTCTTCGCGCGCCGGTTTCAGGTGATCGGGATGCCACCAGTCGTCTCCTGCAATCGCTGTCGAAAAGTTCGCTCTCGCGGCACCAGACGCAGCAATGGTCGAGCGCTGTGGTGCACATGCAACTCATAGGCGCGGATTCGTCAGCCAAGGTTGCCGGCAGTGAGCCGTTGTCCGGGTTGGCAAACTATTTTCTGGGAAACGATCCCGGCAAATGGCGCCGGAATGTTCCCCGCTACTCCCGCGTCTCGTACGCGAACGTGTATCCCGGCGTTGACATGGCTTTCCACGGCGAGCAGCGCCAACTGGAGTTCGATTTTCTGGTGGCTGCGGGCGCAGACCCTAAGGCGATCGGTTTTCACTTCACCGGCGGGCAGGATATGAAAACAGATGACCGCGGCAACCTGGTCATCTCGTCCGCTGCGGGCGCCGTTCTGCTGCACAAGCCGGTGGCCTATCAGGACGAGAATGGAAGCCGGCAAAATGTGGACGCGCGCTTTGCCCTGAAAGCCAACAATCAGGTGGGCTTCGAATTGGGCAACTATGATCGTACTCGCGAACTGGTCATCGACCCCACAGTCACCTACGGGTACGCGACTTTTCTTGGCGGCACGCTCGAGGATGATGGCTTCGGAGTTGCTTTTGACAGCGCCGGTAACGCCTATGTGACCGGGCAAACCGAGTCCGCGGACTTTCCAGCCGTCGGGGGTGTGTCGCCCAACACCTATGCGGGCGGGTTTGACGTCTTTGTCACCAAGATCAAAGCTGACGGCTCCGGGCTGGTGTACTCCACATACATTGGCGGCAGTTTGGACGATAGCGGAACTGGCATTGCTGTAGACGCCTCCGGCGACGCATTCGTGGTTGGCGGAACCCAGTCAATCAATTTTCCCACGACCGCCGGAGCCTTTCAGACCACAATCAAATCAGGTGCGAGTCTGAACGCTTTCATCATTGAACTCAATCCTGCCGGGAGCACACTCTCGTATGGTACGTACCTCGGCGGCACTGTTGCCGATGCCGCACTGGGCATGGCCCTTGATAGTGCAGGCAATGTTTCCGTGGTTGGCAAGACGTCTTCGGCGAATTTTCCTCTCTCCATTTCGCCTCCCCCGCTTCAATCCACTGTAGCCGGTGGTTTTTATGCTAAGTTGAAACTTGCCGGAACCGGCGCGCACGACCTTTTGTTTTCCACATACCTGGGCGGTAGCGCGCAGGATTTCGCCAGCGCAGTTGCAGTCGATTCGTCGGGAGACGCGTACGTCACCGGCCAAACCGCTGGTTCCTTCTCAGGCACGCCTCTCAATACCTACGGTGGAGGCCCTGAGGATGCATTCGTCATCGCTATTAAAACCGACGGAAGCGCCTTTCTGTATTCGACCTATCTGGGCGGCTCCGACATCGATATTGGCGATGGTATTGCGGTGGATTCCGCAGGCAACGCTTATGTCACCGGCGAGACTGCTTCGAGCACGAACTTCCCGTTAAAGTCGCCCGAGCAACCGACGTTCGGCGGCGGCGCGTTCGACGCTTTTGTTACAAAACTGACTCCCGCGGGGGCGCTCGTGTATTCAACCTTCCTCGGAGGCAACGGGACCGACGAAGGCGCGAGCATTGCAGTCGATGCCAGCGGAAACGCCTATGTTACAGGGCAGACCGCTTCCTCCAACTTCCCGACCAGCAACGCTACCCAATCCACCTACGGATTGGGAAACTCCGATGCCTTTGTGACCGAGCTTAATGCGGCTGGCTCGGCCCTGACTTTTTCGACCTTCCTCGGCGGCAGCGGAGACGAAGATGTCAACGGCGATCTGGGCGGCATTGCCGTCGATAGCGCCGGCGCTAACATCTATGTGACCGGAGACACCAGCTCGACCTCGGGTTTCCCCACCACAACGGGCGCTTTTCAAACCGGTTACAAAGGAAGCACCGACGCTTTCGTGGTCAAATATTCTCAGGCTGGCAGCCAGACTTTCTCGCTGACGGCGACAGCGCTCTCGCCGGCATCCGTCAGTCCCGGGGGCACGGCCACTTCTACGGTAACCGCGGCGTCGGCCAACGGTTTTACCGGGAGCGTCACCCTTGCCTGCATGGTTTCGCCCTCCGTAACTGCTGGGCCAACGTGCGGAACGGCATCGGCCACGCCGGGTACACCTGGAACGCTGACGGTCAGCACAACCGCGGCTTCAGCGCTTCTGCGGGATGCGCCTAACGGGCACTCGTCGCCGGTGTTCTACGCCATGTTCCTGCCGATGGCAGGAATTTCGCTCATGGGGATCACATTCCGTTCGATCCGCGCCCGCCACAAGAAGCTGTTCGCATTCCTGATGATTGGCATGGTCGTGGCTTCCCTGATGTTGCTGCCGGCTTGCAGCAGTAACAGCAGCGGGGGCGGCGGTGGAGGAAACGCGGGCACACCGGCCGGGAGTTACACGATCACCGTTACGGGCACCGCAAGCGGCGCAAGTCAGACGGGAACATCTCCAGCTCTGACTTTAACCGTCAACTGAGGCAGAAAATCGAATCTGGAAAGCGAATCAATAAACCAAATCAATAAAACCAGGGCCGCCTCGGCACGAGGCGGCCTTGCTACTTTTCATGAGTTTGGCACGATGCACTTTCGTAGTCTAAGATTCTCTCTGGCGCATTCCGCAAGAATGCGGTCATACTCTAATTACTCTTGCACGTAACCGGCATCGGCATTCTTTCCAGCCGGCCGGGCAGCTTTTGCGCCCTTGGAGGAATCGAAGGTAGTGAGTTTCCATCCACTCATGGTGAATTCAAGACAGGTCACGCGCTCGTTGGTCTTCGGCTCTTTGCTGTTTCTTTTTCCCGCAGGAGCGGTTTGCGTGGCGTACGGGCAGTTCACGCTTACCCCCACGCAGCTCCAACCAGCATCGGTTGACCCGGGCGGTTCGGCGAATGCCAACATCGATCTAACGGCCACTGGCGGCTTCAATAGCCCCGTTGATTTCACCTGCGCGGTGACATCGAATCAGACCACAACGGCACCGCCCGCGTGCATGGTGAGCCCGATCTCGGCGGCGCCGCCCGCCACCCCCTCCGTGACGATCACGACCACGGCAGCCACCCCGGCCGGAACCTATCAAATCACAATCACCGGCACCAGCGGAGCTGTGGTCCAGACCGCAACCCTATACCTGAACGTGGCGGATTTGACCCAGGACTACTCGCTAACGGTCTTTCCTACGACTGCCGAGCCGAGTCCGGTGGTTGCCGGTAGCACTGCGACCACGGTGGTGACCGTCGCTCCGGTTGGCAGCTATACCGGAAGCGTCACACTCTCATGCCTGTCGGTGACTCCGGCGGAAAATGGAGCGCCGGTGTGCTCTTTCAGTCCACCTACGGTAAACGTAACCCACGGCGCGCCGCCGACCTCGACGCTCACGCTCACGACCTTTGGCACAATCAATCGAACCAGTGAGGTCTATCGTCCTCACCTCATCTACGGCCTGTGGCTTGCCTTTCCAGCCTTAGCCTTCGTGGGATTGGGCGCCACGGGAAAGCGCGGCGCAAGGCTGATGGGAGTGCTTCTGCTGGTGGCGATTGCCAATGGTTTGCTTCTGCTTCCAGCCTGCGGTTCAGAGCCTTCGAACACCGCCGTCAACCAGATCACGCCGGACAATACTTATACCTTCACTCTCTCTGGCGCGGATATAAACGGCGCCGCGCCCAGCAGCACCCTCACCGCCACCGTCAAGCTGCAAGTGACAGCCGAGCGGTAGGCTTCAATTCAATGTGGCAACTCCGGCATTTCAGCATGTGCCATCTGGCCGGTTTTCTGGCGGCGCTGTGCTGCTTGACGGGGTTCGCGGCTTCCGCTGTTGGAACAGACGCAGTCGGCGCTCGGGTTCACGCCCAGGCAGCCATCCTGGAAAGTGCGCGAGTTGGCCAGGACAAAGACAAAAATAAGGACAAGGACGCTCAGCCCGCAATCATCCGCTGGAGCGAGGGTGAGCCCGGCTGCACTTTTTCTCGCGGCGAAGATGGCAAGTACAGTTACGGATTGTGGTCGGGAGACGTGGGGGTTATCCTGGCCGTCGACGCTCGGGAAGTGCAGATTATCCGGCATCGCATTGAGCCTATCTTCGGAGCTTTCTTAACCATTCGCTACCGGGGCAGCAGCAGCCTGGACGAGGTCCCCGATGGAATCAGTTTGCAGTTCATGAAACACTTCAAGGTAATACAGAACGTGCTCGATCCAGATGCCTACACTCAGAAAATCCAGGCCGACGCCGATGCGCTTGACGATGAGACCAGGCGCGCCGTTGCCAAACACCCGGAACAGAAAACAGCCCTCCAGCAGCGCTTGCAGGAGTATCAAAAATCGGTGAATGAATTAATCGAGTTTCTCAGCGCGAACAGCCTGCGCGGAGCTCATCTCGACCCAGCGACGCCGGAGGCGCGGGGTTGGGTATTTTTCAATACCGACACGAAATGGCTCGGAGGCTGGAAATCACAGGAGGAATTTGTGCTGCGCCTCCCGCTGGCCGGGGAGGTCTTTGAATTTCCCTTCAAACTGCCGCCCGAGCCGGGGGAATTGTTGCTGCGGAAAAGGCCGTGAACACGGTTTGCCCCGCGTTGCTTTGGTTCAGCGTGGGCACATCGGGGCTAACAGCGGAAAGTATCTCGGAACGGGCCGAGCTTTGGTCAGGCAGTCTTGCGGGCTCGCCGCTCCAGTTCGGCGGCCTGCTGCATGACCACGTCGCGAAGCGAGACCAAACCCCTCAGCTCTTTCCCTTCCACGATCGGCAGATGGCGGAAGCCGAACTCGTGCATGATGAACAGACATTCCTCAATGGTCTCATCCACCGGAACTGCGCGCGGATTCGCTGTCATTACTTCGGAAACCGCAGTATGGCCCGGCATGCGGCCGGCGGCGACTACGCGGTTCATGACGTCCCGTTCGGAAAAAATGCCCACCAGTTCGCCATTGCGCAGCACCGGCAGAGCCCCGATGTTGTGCTCCATCATGAAGCGCGCCGCTTCCAGAACGGTGCTCGCGGCATCGATGGAATAAATTTTGCGGTCTTTTACAATTTCTCGGAGGGTGGACATGGCAACTCCTTTGGGAATGTGGCGAGGCACTCAGGCGGGAGCCCAGCCAATTCGCGGGCGGCACTACTTTACCACAAACAAATGACGAGAAAAAGAAACTGGCGGCCCGGGCAAAGGCCGCCAGTAAGCAGTTTCAGGACACGCCTAGAAACGGAATTGCGGCCCCGCACTGATCCTCAAATTGTTATGGGCGCCGTTTAAGAAATAAATATCGTCGCCAACTTCGGCTCGAATGCCGATCGGCCCGGCAAAAGCCTCGAAGCCTCCGCCTGGATAGACGGCGAATCGCGTTGTACCGGTGGTAAGCCCAACGGAGCTGGTGAATCCGGTGGAGGCGTTGTCATTGGTAACGCTAAAATTTTCGAAGCCTACCCTCCCCGTAACAAAAATCCGAATCCGGCCACCGCCGGGACAATTGACGAGGTTGCTGGTTGATTGGATGGATAAGGGCTTTTCTGCGGATGACTCAGCCGCAGCGGCCTGGCTCTACACGGTCTTCGCCGGTGGCGTGTTTACCTGCGTGTTGTTACTGCCTCAACGCTCAACCAGGTCTTCCAGGGTGGAGAAAAACGCGGGAAAGGAAATCGCGGCACATTCGCTTCCCCGGATCAAAGTTTCTCCCTCGGCCCGCAGGGCCGCGATGCTGAAGGCCATGGCGATGCGGTGGTCGCCAAATGATTCCACTTCGGCGCCGTGAAGCTGCTGGCTGCCCGGAATCTTCAATCCATCTTCGCGTTCTTCCACCTGCGCGCCCATGGCGCGAAGATTTGCGGCAATCGCGGCAATGCGATCCGATTCCTTTACGCGCAACTCCTTGGCATCGCGAATCTCGATTCCCTGCTCGGTGTAAGGAGCGATCGCCGCCAAGACCGGGATTTCATCGATCAGCGCAGCCGCGTGGGCGCCGGCAATGGTCGCTCCTCTCAAATCTCCGCCCTCAACTTGCAGCGTGCCGACAAGCTCGCCGTGAAGTTCTTCGAGTTGAGTCACAGAAATGCGCAGCCCCATTCCGATGAGGGTGTCGAGCAATCGCGCCCGTGTGGGATTCATCAGCAAATTGGGGATCGTCAACTGTGAGCCCGAAAAAAGTGCGGCGGCGCAGAGAAAAAATGCGGCGCTCGAAAGATCTCCGGGAACTCGAGCTTCGATCCCGCGCAGGCGTTGTCCACCGCGAATGATGACTCTGGTTCCTTCACAATCGATCTTGGCGCCAAAAGCTCGCAGCGCCACTTCCCCATGATCCCGCGTCCGCACCGGCTCTTCAACGCTGGTCTCGCCTTCTGCGAACAGCCCGGCGAACAGCAGGCAGGTCTTGACCTGCGCGCTCGCGATCGGCATGCGGTAATGAATGCCTTTCAGATCGCCGCCCGCAATGCCCATAGGAGGCCTCCCATTTTGCGATGTGATCTGCGCACCCATCAATTTGAGCGGCGTGATTACGCGCTCCATGGGGCGTCGCGAAAGCGATTCATCTCCCGTCAGCTCACTTGAAAATTTCTGACCGGCCAGGATTCCACTCAGCATGCGAATCGTTGAACCGGAATTTCCGCAATCCAGCGCCCGGCTTGCGGAGCTCAGCGCGAGCCCGCTTCCTTCAACTTCGATTACGTTGTCAGCGCCGTCTTTGCGCTCCCACTTCACTCCGAGCGAGCGCAAGCAGCCGAGCGTGCTGGCGCAATCCGCCCCAGTCGAGTAGTTAGCGATTCGTGACCGTCCCTCGGCGAGCGCCGCCAGCATGGCGTAGCGGTGCGAAATCGATTTATCGCCGGGCAGGCTTACACTGCCACGAACCGCGCGCGCTGGGGCGACGATCACCTGAGAATCGCTTTTCATCCTGCGATCAAATATATCGGATGCAATGGGAAACTGAGGAAACTGCTTAGGTGAGAACCTTGGCTTCAGCGCGCGCCTCGCGCAGAATCTCCGACGGAATTTCCTTCAACCTCAGGCTGAACTCGAACATCGGGGTTTCCGTACCTCGTCCCCAGCGTGCCACTTCCCAGTGTGCGCGCACGAATTTCACCTCGGGATGCGGGCTGAGGTCGAGCAACAGCGGAGATTCTTCACAATAAAACTTCTGCGGAAATGCCACCAGCGCCTTGGGTCCCCAGGTGGTCCCATCTGGCGAACCCAGCACGCTGACATCGATGGATTCCTGCTCGATGATCTTAGCGATTTCGAGGGTCAGCAAAAACACTCGGCCTGTGGTGGCGCTCAGATCGACGGCGGGTCCGTCACCCTTGGCGGTGACCGCTGTTTTTTCCGCAACCAGGTACTTATCAATCATGGCGGGAAAATTGTAGCATGCACCGCATTGCGCGTTGTTTCTTCATAAGCTCGAATGTTTTCTCACAAACCGGAATCCAGAAAGTTCCGCAGCAGTTCGCTCACCGCCTCAGACTGCTCCCAAGGCGTGTAATGTCCGGCTTTGGGGATGACCCGCAACTCGCTGCGTGAAATGTGCTGGCGCATAAGCTCCGCTTCGCTGACTCCGGTAAGAAGGTCTTCGTCTCCGGTCACCAGCAGTGTGGGCACATTGATGGTCTTCAGGGTTTCGATCGAGTCCGGGCGCTCTGCCATTCCGCGCTGCACCTGCGCCACATCCTCCGGAGACATCTTTCGCATCATGCGCAGAGCGCCTTGCACAAGATCAGGCCGCGCCTCACGCGTGGTCTTACCCAGCAAGCGCGGAATCATAGTCTCGAAAAAGGGCTCGGTGCCGCGCTCGAGGACGTCGTTCGCGGCCTTCAGGCGTCCGGCGCGAGCTTCGGAGGAATCGACCGTTGCCTTCGTATTGCACAAACCGAGGGCCGCCACGCGCCCGCGATACCTCCGCCAAAACTCGAAGAGCGCATAGCCGCCAATGGAAGCGCCGACCAGGGGTGCGCGACCAATATCGGCATCGTCCATGACACGGGCAAGATCGGATGCATGCTTTTCCATCGAGGCCGGGCCCTCGCCCACGCCGGAATCTCCGTGTCCGCGCATATCCGGCAGAATCACGCGGTAGCGAGAGGCCAACATCTCACCTACAGGCAGCCAAAATTCATGATGCGCGGGAAAAGGATGCAGCAGAACAATAGGAGGCCCGTCCCCGAGCACGCGATACACGATCTCCGCATCGCCACTTCTCAGTTGCCTCGAGACCATTGGCATCGAGATCATCGGCTCCATGCGAAAATTTAATCACACTTTGGCCTTTCCAGGGCATCCGGCCAACGAGCCAGAGAACTCAATGATTCGGCGCGTGTTGCGCGCCTACCGGCGCAGACAGCAGCAGAGGCTCTTCCGGAATTACGATCCACGCGATGGGATAGGACAGCAGACCGATGCCGGTCATGAACGATACAATCAGCCAGACCAGCCGGACCACGGTTACGTCAATATCAAAATATTCGGCGAAGCCGAGGCACACCCCGGCGATTTTGCGTCCTTGCCGCGGCCGCACCAGCCGCTTGCGGGCTATTGACGCCCCAACGCGAGTACCGCAATAGGCACAGACATTGGCGTCATCCTGAATCACTTTGCCGCAATAGTTGCAGTACATAATTCACCTTCCCGAAAACTGCTACCGGAGAATACGCAATTGTAGCCCGGAAAGTTCCTCGCATCCGCGGTTCACCATGGCGGCGTGGCTGGGTCGTACTACTCGCGATAGGCTTCCCGGATGTGCTTTCGGGCCTGCTCGGCCGGGGGCGTGCTGGCATTCTCCGCCAGGACGATCTGATACTTTTTCATGGCCAAATCCCGCTTCTGTAGGAGATCGTACATTTCGCCAGCGGCCAAGTTGGCTTTCTGCAGGATTTCTGGATCGGCATCCGGAGCCTGCCCTACCAGATCGTACGCGCTCACAGCGCCGGCATAATCTTTCTGGCTGCGCAACAATTCTCCCAGACCCCAGGCGGCCATTTCGTAGTGCAAATTGCCGTACTTGCCTTCGCGACCGTTCTGCCACACTTTGCGATAGGCCTCCGCGGCCTCCGTAGAATGGCTGGAGGCGCGCAGCAGATTGGCTTCCTCCAGCGGAAATAAATAGTTTCGAGGATAGCGCTCCATCAGGTCGCGCATGAGGACGCGGGCTTCGTCAAAGCGATGTTCGCGCCGCAGAAAAACGCTCAGCACCACTTTGGCGTCAACGCTATTTTCCCCTTGGCTCTCCGCCACCTGGCGCAGGTATTCGAGGCCTTTTTCCTTGGTCCCGCTGAGCCCCACCATTGCCACCGCAACCTTCACGCTCCAGGGCAGACTGCCCACAACGTAGTTGTGCGCGCCCACCACCAGCTTGGCATCGATGTAATTAGGGTCCAGTTCGAGCACGCGCTCGTGATCGCGGCGCGCTCCCACCGCATTTCGCAACGCCGAAAACCAGGCACGTTCCACCAGTGCGGTATACAACGCGAATTGCGCCCGGGTAACCCCGCGGGCATAGAGCGCATCAACGTTATTAGGGTTGGCCTTCAGTTCCTGTTCTTCGAGATTCCCCGCGCGGTCCACCAGTTGCTTGATCCGCTCCTTCACCTTGGGATCCGCGGGCCGGTGCGCGTCGCCAATAAAGCTGTCATTGGCGTATTCGCCGGAATTCATGGCGCCCATGCGATAGAGCTCGCACAGCAACACGGTCGATAGCAAATGATTCACCGAGGAAGGATCGTTAGGCCGCTTCTCCAGTATCCTCTCAAACTCGTGAATCGAGCGGTCATAATCCATGTTGTAGAAATGGTCGAAGGCGACCTCGACCATCAAATCGCGTGTGGAAGATGAAGTTGCGATGACTGCCGTGGGAAGCGATGCCGCAGAGCGTGTCTGCGCAAAGGCCCGCGGTGACGGGAGGCAAAGGAAGAAGAAGATGACGAGCGACGGCAACCAACCTCTATAAAGCAACTGTTTCGCCAGTAACAAACTCGAACGCATCCTGCTGTTTATGTCTTTGAATTCTAGTTTAACCGAAACTAATGAGCACCAGGCGAACCAAAGGTGTCATGCCGTTCGACACAACAATTTGGCAACTCATCCCGAGTGGGTCCCTATAACTTTTCGGAGCTTTCCGCCACAAAACCACCGTAACTGGCGCATCTTTACGCGGCGCTGCGGGTAATAATTGCCCGAAATGTTAGGCATACGCCGGAAAACAAGTTGCAAGCTTTTGAATTGAAAAGGTATTGGAGTCGCCAAGGTTTGGCTGTCGGCTTGCCTTGCAGATGATTAGCGTCCCCTCGATAATTTATGGCTGAAGTAGTTCAAGATGCACCACAAGAGTTTTGGCGCTCCCCAGCCGTTCTCGAACCGGCAGACACTCCCCCTCTGCCGGTTGCGGTGTCCGGCATGGCTGAGTCTTGTGCGCAATGCAATAGCGAGTACATGATTGGCGCCCGCTTTTGTCACAGCTGCGGTTCGCGGCGCCCGGTAATGGCTCGAGGTGGTGCAGGTGTCGAGGGTTTGACGAGTCTCTGGGCCCGAAAAATGGCCTGGCTGGCGCCCTGGACCGATACAGTTTCGGCACGATGGCGCAGGCTCGATTTCCCTGACTGGTTACACTATTTGCACTTCCATGAAATCAAACGTTGGATCGGTCTGCCGACTGCATCTCTGGTCGCGTTTATTATCGGGCTGGGCTGCGTCGCGGGCGCCATCGGCGTCAGTTTGTTTTACCGGGCGTCGACTCTAGCGGAATTTCAGGCGATCCAGATGTGGCGGATCGAATGGCTCCTAGCGGCTACTGCCGCCTTTGTCGCTGGGATCCTGCTCAAGAAACCGTCGGATCGCGATAGCGCCTAACATATCCCTCGGGCCGCGCTACGATTCAATCGCCGGTCCCGCTGCGCGCCGTTGTTGATTCATGCGGTAGAGGTGATGGACTGGCCCAGTACCGCGTCCCAAAGGATGTCCGGCCGCAATCGCCGCGGTCACATAAGTCTTGGCCAATAGCGTAGCTTCGGCGAGGCCGCGATCAAGAGCGAGGTGGCAGCAGATGGCCGTGGAAAACGCGCACCCCGTGCCATGCGTTGAATTTGAATTCTGCCGCTCCGCTTTAAAGACTTCCTGCTCGATGCCACGCTGGCTGGTGAAACTCAACAGGTCAATGGCTTTCTCCAAATGTCCGCCCGTAATCACCATGGCGGCCGCGCCCATCTCGTGGAGCTTCTCTGCTGCCGCCTTCATTTCCTCGAGATTGGTCACTTTCAGGCCGGTCAAGGTGGACGCTTCATCCACATTCGGTGTGATCACCCCGGCCAGAGGGATGAGTCTTTCGATGAGGAGCTTGATGCCGGGGCCATCCAGCAGATCGGCTCCGGATGTGGATTTCAGGATCGGGTCCAAGACCACATTCGGCAGCCTACCTTTGCCAGAGCGTCGACTCAGAAACTCGACCACCGACTTCACCACTTTTACCGTGCCCAACATCCCGATGTGGACCGCTGCAATGGCAATGTCGCCGGCAAGCTCCTCCAGGGTATCGGTCACCAGAACCGGGTCAAGTGTTTCCAGCCGGCGAACACCCCCAGTCGATTGCACGGTGATGGCGGTGACGCAGGCTATGCCGTAGCAACCATGAGCCGCAATCGTCTTGATGTCGGCTGTTACTCCAGCTCCCGAGGAAGGGTCAAAACCCGCAATGGTCAACACAACAGGTGGTTTCTCAGCCATATGGACGAAAAAATCTTACGCTACGCGCAGCAACCTTTCACCTAAAATGTTAGCACTAAAGAACTTATGAATGTTTTCGATGTAAGTGACTGAATCGATTGAGGATGAAAATTCTTCCATGCGTACGGACAGTCAAGTATTTACTATTATGTAAACACATAAACCTATTGTTTTTATACACATGATTAAGATTACCTATAATTAACAACAAGTTACGTAAGATATCGATTACTAGCAAATCACCATAGGACTATCACTTTCGGGTTGACAAGCTAGACTCGGCCTTCTAGGATTTATAGATCGACGGACGAGAAAGCCTAGTTCTAGGGGACGACTTTTGAGTATGCGAGGAGAACTGAATGCGAAGACGTATGGCTCATGGACTGATGATTGCTTTATTGATCGTCGGCCTGGGAGCGGCTCAGGGCCCAAACAACTCGGAGGCAAGCTCGACCCCCAATAGCCCCAATATCAGGCCCAAAAACCGCAAACAGGCTAGCCGAAAACAGGCATATCAGGTTGGAACCGCATCGTGGTATGGAGAGTATTTCGAAGGCAAGCCTACGGCCAGCGGTGAAGACTACGAGATGTACGACATGACCGCGGCGCATCCCACCCTGCCCTTGGGAAGCTACGTGCGGGTTACGAATTTGCGCAACGGGCGAGCGGTGGTGGTTAAGGTCAACGACCGCGGCCCGATCGTTCAAGGTCGAATTATTGATCTTTCTTACGGGGCCGCGCAGGTGCTTCAGTTCGAAAACCACGGCCTGCAGAAGGTTCGGCTGGACGTAATAAAGCGGGGAACGAGCCAACATCGTCCGGTTTACCAGACGATCGCGGCAAATCACCCGTTGTCGCAACTTCACTAAACGTTTTACAATGCCGGGGATGCAGGCTGCTCCGCCCCACCTCATCCCTTCCGGCGATTCTCCGAAGCCTGACGCCAGCCGCGCCGGCGAAGCGAAGACAAATCCCAAAAAAGTCGACTCTTCAAGAACCGCTCCGCGCGAGAAGCTTATCGTCGCTCTCGACGTTTCCACGGCGGCCGCTGCGCAGAAAATCGTGCTGGCCGTTGGAGACTCCGCCTTTACCTACAAGATTGGCATGCAGCTCTATACCGCGGAAGGGCCGGGGGTGGTGCGCGACCTTGTCGCCTCTGGACGGCGCGTTTTCCTTGACCTCAAATATCACGACATACCGAACACCGTGGCGGGCGCGGTGCAGGAAGCAGCACAGCTCGGTATAAGCATGTTGACGGTACACGTCACCGGCGGCGGCAAGATGCTCCGCGCCGCCGTGGAGGCGGCTCGCGCCCACAATCCGGCTCTGCTGGTGCTAGGCGTGACCGTACTGACCAGCCTGGACGAAAATGATCTCGAGAAGATTGGCGTTCGCGGAACGGTGCGGGACGAAGTGCTTCGCCTGTCAGCGCTGGCCTTGGCCAATGGATGCCAGGGAATCGTTGCATCGGCGCATGAAGCCTCCGCTCTGCGCACCGAACTGGGCGACCATTTCGCGATCGTTACACCGGGTGTGCGCCCGGCGGGAACCGGCCATGGAGATCAAGCTCGCGTGGTCACACCCGCCGAAGCGATTGCTGCCGGAGCCAGCCACATCGTCGTGGGCCGTCCCATCACAGAAGCCGCAGACCCGGCTGCGGAAGCTCGCGCTATTTTGGAACAGATCAGTGGCTAGCGCATTGCGCGGCTGCGTGATCCCGTCTTGCTATGGCACTGCGGGTTGGGGCTGTGATCCCGCAGCCATCGTCTTGCGCAAATCCTCTGCCGACCCCTGCAACAGGTTCCTCAGCACCGCGACTTCCGCCGCAATCCCGGTATGCATCGCTGGATCCACATCGGGCGCAAAAAGAGGAGAGTGATTCGAAGGCAGCATCGTCCCCGCGGCTTTCGCCGCTGCGTACTTCTCGGGGTCGGCTCCGCCCAGACTGAAATAGAATCCGGGAACTCCCTGCTCCGTAAAGTAAGAAAAATCTTCCGACGGCGTGATCGGCTCTTCCATCACGACGTTATCTTTTCCCAATGCCGTTTGAAGCGCGCCCCTCAGCCGCATCGCCAGGGCGGGATCGTTGTAGACCAGGTCTGTACCTTCATAGTGATCGATTGTGGGCGGCTTGGGTGCGCCGGCTGCTTCTGCTTCACCATCGGCGATGCGGGTAATCGCAGCCAGCACTTTCTTGCGGACTTCAGGTTTGTTAGTACGGATGGTCAGCCCCATCTCAGCATGGTCCGGGATAATGTTGTTCTTGGTCCCGGCCTGGATATATCCGACCGTCAACACGGCGAGATCTCCCGGCTTTACCTCACGCGATGCGATGGTTTGCAGCGCCAAAATTGTTCGCGCTGCAATCACAATGGGGTCAATTGCGGTCTGCGGCGCCGATCCGTGGCCGCCCTTGCCATAGATTGTGATCTTTACAGAATCCGCATTCGTGTTGTAGACGCCCGGCACGATTCCAACCTGCCCAGCGAGAAGGCCGTTGCCGACGTGCATGGCGACCGCAACGTCCGGTTTGGGAAAGCGTGTGAACAGGCCGTCGGCGAGCATCGCCTTCGCGCCGCTGATGGTTTCCTCCGCTGGCTGTCCAATCAGAATCAAAGTTCCGTGCCATGTATCTTTGCTGTGAGCCATGATCGCCGCGGTGCCGAAAATTGACGCCATGTGCAGATCATGTCCGCAAGCGTGCATCACCGGAACCTCATGCCCGGCGTCGTCCTTGGCATGAACCTTGCTGGCATACGGAAGGCCGGTTTTCTCTTCCACGGGCAGCGCGTCAAGCTCGGTCCGCAGCATCACCGTGGGCCCTGCGCCGTTTTTTAAAACCGCAACAATTCCGGTGCCGCCAACATGCTCCGTCACTTCATAGCCGAGGCCGCGCCACCGGCTGGCCAACTTGGCCGCGGTCTGGGTTTCGTGCGAGGAAAGCTCCGGATTCTCATGCAGGTCGATATACAGCGCGTTCGCCTGGGGATAGACCGCATCAACTTCTTTTGAGGTGGGACCTTGTGCCGCAGCCTGACCGTAGGCGGAAACCACTAGAAAACCGAACAGCGTGAATAAAAGTTTTGCCTGTTTCATAGCCTACGGATCATATCTAGCGCGACGGCTCTCTGCAAATAAGTTCGCTTTAAGATGTGCCTCCGCTGCTCATTCCAATTATTCCCAAAAGCGATGACTCGGCCACAATTGCTTTCGCAATTCCATCTTTTCCACTTCGCATCCGGGTGTACAATCGCGATAGAAAGCACTGGTTTGCGCTCTTCGTTTGCAAGCTCGAGGTGCTAATGAACGTCCACATCAGTTACCGGCTTCATAAAACTCCCGCGGTAGAGAAAGATTTGCAGCATCACATTGAAAAACTGCGGAAACGCCTGCAAGTTTTTCGCCCTGAACTGGTTCATCTGAAGGGGATGGTCGAAGAAATTTCTGCCCGCGAGGGCACCAGCGTTTCCCTCAACCTTCGTTTGCCCTCCGGGCAGATGGCAGTACAGGCGAAAGCTCCCACGGCCGCGACTGCAGTAAAAAACGCCTTCGACGATCTGTTGCAACAGGTCAACAAACATAAAGACCTACTGCGCTCCTCGCACAAGCGGAGCCGCAGGCAGAACGAATCATCGTCACGCCGCAACACTTCCGTGCCCTTCGAGCAAACCCTGGCTGCGGTTTTTCCCCCAACCGTTTCCGCAGATGACGTCCGCTCCTATGTCAATGTGAATCTGGCGCGCCTCGAGCGCTTTGTCGAGCGCGAAATCTATTTTCGCGAAACTTCCGATCTTGTCTCGCCCGATTCCGTCAGCAAGGAAGAGGTAATCGACGAGACCATCGCCGCCGCGCTGGCGGATGGCCCAGACGATGACGGCCGCGAGAAGCCGGAGCGTCTCGCCCTCGAGCCCTGGCTCTACCACCTGGCTATGCGAGCGCTCGACCGGCTTTCTCGGCCCGACGAAAGCGACGGCGGCGCCGTGCACCTGGAAGATTCCGCCCGCAAACGCAACATCAAGGCCAGCGACGAGGCCGAATTGCAATTCCATCAGCCTGATGAATCCATTACGGAAGAAACCATCATCGCCGACGGCCGCGTCTCCACGCCCGAGCAGATCGTGGGTTCCGACGAAATGATGGGCCTCATCGCCTCCGCCCTGCGGGACGTCAAACCGGCGCACCGCGAGGCTTTCATTCTGCACGCGGTTGAGGGTTTCAGTGTCGACGAAATCTCCGCGATCACGGGCGCTACGCCCGACCGGGTTTTGAAATCCATTTCTGCCGCGCGCGATCACCTGCGAAAATCTCCCAGCTTCGCTCACCAATTCAAGGGCCGGTCGCGAAACGATGGGATGGCGAACAAGACCGCGTAAATCCAACTCCAGGAAAGGAAGTGGGATCGCGAATGATCACTCGAGAACAAATCAACGAGCTTGCCCAATTTGAAGATCGGCAGGCCTGCGCTCTTAGTTTTTATTTCCAACCCGCGGCGCCTCGCAATAAAGCTCACAAGGAAGAGGCAATCCTCACCAAGGACCTGGCACGAGAGGCCTTACGGCAGTTGGAAAGCAAAGGCAAATGCGATGCGGCCCGCGGCGACCTCGAGCGCATCGTGCGCCTCTCCCAGGAGTTGCGGGGCAACGGAGCGCATGCCAAGGCGGTCTTCGCCTGCTCGTCGCAAAGCCTCTGGCGCGAGTATGATCTGCCCGCGCAACTGAGCGGCACGCAACTTCGTGTCGATCGGTATTTTCACCTCAAGCCGCTGGCGCAAATTTTGGGAGCATTTCCCAGCCTGGGCATTGTTTTGGTCGATCGGCATCGCGCCCGGCTCTTCGATCTGCGGCTCGGCGAGTTGACGGAGCGCGAAGGATTTTTTCATGCGCTCACCCGCCGTGGCCGCGGCGACGGATTCGCCGGCTATGATGGAGGCCACGCCCAGCGCCGCGTGGAAGATGAAGCCCGCCAGCATTTCAAGTTTCTCGCCGACTTCATCCAGGGCGCTCTCGACAAGGGTTTGTTTGAAAAGTGGATCCTCGGCTGCCAGGACACGCACTGGCCACAGATGCAAGCGCAATTGCACTCCTACGCATCGCAGAAGCTGCTGGGCCGCTTCTCGACCGAGGTCGCGCACGTCAGCCTGGATGAGATTCGCGCGCATGCCGAACGCATTTTCGCCGAATCGCAGGAAAGGCGCTGTGGCGAAGCGCTTCGCGAGACCATCAGCCAGGCCCGCGGCAACGGACGCGGCGTCACCGGACTGCGCCGGGTTCTGAATTCAATCGAGTCTGGCGAAGTACAAACTCTGTTGCTCGGCCAGAACTATCACTCCCAAGCGGTCGAGTGTGCCGGCTGTGGCCACCTGGACGCTCACCTGGTGAGCTTCTGTCCAGTTTGTGGCCGCGAGACGCGCCAGGTTGTGGACGTGGCCGAAGCACTTTTGCCCTGGGTCATTCGCCGCAACATTGAGCTTTTTTATGTGAAGGACGATCCTGAGTTCGACAAAGTGGGAAATATTGCCGCCCTGCTGCGCTTCCGCTCCGAACAAAACAACAATGTCCACGCCATCAGCCAAGCTCCTCTCAATCCCTCCTACAGCCGCAAGCAGGGCCGGATGGGCCGCTACCGGGGTTTGGCCAGCGGTTAAGCCCAAATTCGCATTACGAAGCACTCGCAGGTCGCAACAACCCTACCCTGTTTTGTCTTTAGCGGTGCGTCTCACCCGCGCGCGAAGCATCGTGATGAAACTTTTTTGGATTCCTGCTTCCGCGAAGTATTTCGATTGTTTTCCTTCGCTCACCGCCAAACAAATTTCGCTCAGCAGCCAGCCGAACTGGAGCGAACGTGATAGATTGATTTCCGCAATCCAAGCAGGACAGTTTTAATTTGTTTCCACTCGTGGAGAAAGCATCGATGCGAAGACTCATCATGAATGTGGCCATGCTAATCATGGTGGCCGGTGTGCTGCCACTCATGCTTCATGCGCAGGCGAAGGACGAAACCTCAACCATTAAGGTTGAAGCTGCTAAGACTGAAACGCCGAAATCCGAACAATTCAAAGCGGAACAACAGGCCAGCAAAGGCTCGGTCACGGTGGGCGGAAACGCCATCAATTACGACGCATTTGCCGGCACCCTTGTCGTGCATCCTAAGGGTTGGGACGATGTCCCGCAAAATGCCGACCCTGATCCCAAGAACAAGGCCGCGGAAGCCAGCATGTTCTACGTTGCCTATTTCAAGTCTGACAACAAAGGCGCGCCGCGTCCGCTCACATTTCTCTATAACGGTGGTCCCGGTTCCTCAACCGTCTGGCTCCACATGGGAGCATTCGGCCCGAAGCGCGTCGTTACTGCCGATGATACCCACACACCGGCCGCTCCGTATTCGGTGGTCAACAACGAGTACAGTCTTTTGGATGTGAGCGATCTGGTCTTTGTCGATGCCCCCGGAACCGGTTTCAGCCGGATCAGCGGCAAAGACAAAGAGAAAGCATTTTACGGTGTCGACCAGGATGCCTGGGCATTTTCCGATTTCATCCTGCAGTTCTTGTCGAAGTATGGACGCTGGAACTCGCCAAAGTATTTGTTTGGTGAAAGCTACGGCACCACGCGGTCCGCAGTCTTATCCAACATATTGGAAACGGAACGCGATGTTGATTTCAACGGCGTAATTCTTTTGTCACAAATACTGAACTTCTCGCTCGATTCGGACTTCCCTGAGTTCAATCCCGGCGTCGATTTGGCATATCAACTCAATCTTCCAACCTACGCCGCATCAGCGTGGTACCACCATAAATTGCCCGAGGCGCATCCCGACCTCGCGCCGCTGTTGACCGAGGTCGAGCACTTTGCCATGAACGAATACGCGCTCGCGCTCGGGGCCGGCTCTTCGCTGCCGCTCGACCAGCGCCATGCCATCGCCGAGAAGCTTCATCAATACACCGGCCTTCCGGTTGCATACATCGAGAAAGCCAACCTGCGCATCAGTGGCGGAGAATTCGAAAAGAACTTACAGGATGAAAACGACTTGACCACGGGCCGGCTGGACACGCGATTCTCCGGACCGACGATTGATCCGCTCAGCAAGGAGGCGGACTACGATCCGCAGTCGGCCGCTATTTCCTCAGCCTACGTTTCCGCATTCAATGACTACGTGCGCAAGGACCTGAAGTTCGGGGAAAACCGTGAATACAAACCGGAGCTTGAACTGTTTAAGTGGTGGAGTTTTACGCACCAGCCTCCTGGCGTGCCTTTCCCCTTGCCGGGGGCAACCAATGTGATGCTCGATCTCGCTACCGCCATGAAGTACAACCCTACCCTGAAGGTGCTTTTGAACGCCGGTTATTTTGATCTTGCAACCCCGTTCTACGAAGGGGTTTACGAGATGCAACATCTCCCCATTCCGGCTGACTTGCAAAAAAATATCGAATTTCAGTTTTATGAGTCCGGGCACATGGTCTACGCGCATGAGGCCTCACTGAAAGCCATACACGATAACGTCGTGGCCTTCATTCTCAAGAGCGATAACTCCAAGAGGAAATAAGCCGGCGGCGAGAATCGCTCTGTAAACAGCGCAGACTTTTCTGGGAGGAACTTTTGGAGCGAAGCGCAAGCGAGTCACATGATATGCTTCCCGGTTTCCTGCAAGCAGGAGGAAGTTATGCCATTCTCACGCCGTGATTTTGTAAAGACTTCGGTGCTCGGAGCAGTCGCTGCCGGGGTAAGCACGCGATCCCAAGCGGACGATGCCAAACTAAATGCAGCTGCGCAGGATCACGATGCTCGCGATTCGCAGACCGCCGAGCACAAGCGGCCTATCATCGTCTGCGCAAATAACGGCTTCAACTATCTCGACGACGCATTCGCCTTTCTCAAGGGCGGCGGAGATACGCTCGATGCCGCTCTCAAGGTGGTAAGAGGTCCGGAAGACGATCCCAACGACGATAGTGTCGGCCTCGGCGGAATTCCCAACGAAGAAGGCGTGGTCGAGCTCGATGCCTGTTGCATGCATGGACCTACGCGCCGCGCCGGCTCGGTTGGGGCTGTGCGCAACATCAAGAACGTCTCGCTGGTGTCAAAAGCCGTGATGGAGCACACCGGTCACGTGATGCTGGTGGGCGAAGGCGCCGAGCGCTTTGCGGTGGCGATGGGCTTCCCACGCGAGAACCTGCTCACCGACCACTCCCGAAAGATCTGGTTGCTGTGGAAAGAATTTCACTCCACCGATGACTGGTGGGGACCGAGTCTGGCCGATCCCCATTGGCAGCCGCCGGAATCGAACAGCAACGGTAAGCCGCAGGCGGAACTTTGGCAGGAACGAATCCGCAACTTGCAAGCCCGCGCGGCCGATCTTGGCATTGAACCAGAACGCCAACTGGCATCCGTGCACAAAGTTCTGTTTCCGCCCACGGGAACGATTCACTGCTCTGCGCTGAATGAAAAAGGCGAAATCTCGGGCTGCACCACGACCAGCGGCTTGGCTTTCAAACTTCCCGGCCGGGTCGGCGATTCGCCCATCATCGCGGCCGGCTGCTACACCGATCAAGACGTGGGCTCCGCGGGCGCGACCGGCAGCGGCGAAGAAAACATCAAGGTTGCCGGCGCCCACACCATCGTCGAAAATATGCGCCACGGAATGTCGCCGCAGGAAGCCGGCATGGACGCGCTCAAACGCATTGTCCGCAACTACAACGGCGATATGAACAAGCTCCGCTTCATCGACATGACGTATTACATCCTGCGCAAAGATGGCGCCTACGCCGGAGTTTCGCTGTGGGAAGGCTACTCGCAGGGCCATCCCCACAAAATTGCCATCCACGATGGCACGCGGCGCGCCGAGGTGGCCGTGAGCCTGTTCAAGGGATACTCGCAAGAGTTCCCGCCGTTCCCAAACATTCCGGAAGATTTGAAGAAAGGATCGGAATATTTGAAATAGTGAGGGCTACAGGAACCTCACCTTAATATTCGGACCTTTCTCCAAGTGGATACTCTCGATGAATCGCACCTTGCCAGTTTGCAGGGTGAGGATCACGGAAGAGGTTCGGGTTCCTTCGCCGAAAAAGCGGACGCCTTTAAGCAGAGCTCCCTCGGTGACCCCGGTGGCCGCGAAGATGAGTTGCTTGCCTGGGGCAAGATCTTCCGCCTCGTAAATTCTGTTTTTATCTTTGACACCCATGCGGGCGAGACGCTCTTCCTGCTCGGGCTTGACCACCAGACGGCCGAGCATGTAGCCGTTAAGGCAGCGGATGGCGGCGGCGGTGATCACACCTTCCGGCGCTCCACCGGAGCCCATGACGGCATGCACGCCGGTGCCGATCACAGCCGCAGCGATGCCGGCTGAAAGGTCTCCGTCTCCAATCAGGCGAATGCGGGCGCCGGCGGCGCGAATATCGGCAATCAGTTTTTCGTGACGCGGGCGGTCAAGCACGATCACCACCAAATCGTCCACGTCGCGCTCCAGCCTCTTCGCGATGTTTTTCAGATTATCGGCGACGGACGCGTCGAGCTCGACGGCATTCTTGCAGGAAGGTCCGACGACAATCTTCTCCATGTAACAGTCGGGTGCGTTGAGCAGTCCTCCGCGTTCGGAGGCGGCGAGCACGGTAATCGATCCGGGGGCGCCGGTGGCGCACAAGTTGGTGCCTTCGAGCGGATCGACGGCAATGTCCACCTCGGGCACTTCGCGCCCATCGGGAAAATCGGCGCCCACTTTCTCGCCAATGTAGAGCATGGGCGCTTCGTCGCGCTCGCCCTCGCCAATGACGATGGTTCCGCGCATGGGGATCGAGTCCATCGTCTTGCGCATGGCTTCGGTAGCCACCTGATCGGAGAGTTTGCGTTCGCCTTGGCCCATGGTGTGCGCTGAGGCGATTGCCGCCACTTCCACCACCCGTAGAAAGCGCGATGCCAGGTCGCTTTCAATATTTTCCCCGAATACGCGGGCCTTGCCTTCCTGACGCGTTTGCGTAGCCATTAGAGCCTCCCAGCAGGTATGAATCCGACGGTTTTTGAGCCGGTTTGAGACTATAACTCAATCGTGCGGCGATTGAAAGAAACCCAAGTGCAGTGGAAATAACCGATATCCTGCGCATCGACCGTCATGGTATTCTCTGCAACCTGTCGGTGAACTAATTCCATGCCAGATTCGCGCCCGCTTACATTCCTGTGCATCACGACCTACGAAAAAGGACAGGAGTTCATGCGTGAGTGCAAACGGCAAGGCTGCCGCGTGCTCTTGCTCACGGCGGAGAAGCTGCGCGATGCCGACTGGCCGCGGGAAAGTCTGGACGATACGTTTTATCTGCCCGCCGATATTCGGCTCGCCGATATCGTGCAGGCGGTCACGCATTTGACCCGCTCTCAGAAAATCGACCGCATTGTCGCGCTCGATGAATACGACATGGAAACGGTCGCGACCCTGCGCGAACACTTGCGCGTGCCGGGCATGGGGCTGACCACGATGCGGTATTTCCGCGATAAGCTGGCCATGCGCATGAAGGCGCTGGAGCGCGAGATCCGTGTGCCGGATTTTGTTCCTGCCTTCAATCATGCTGATATTCGCTACTACCTCGAGCATGTTCCAGGGCCGTGGGTGCTGAAGCCGCGCCAGGAAGCGTCGGCGATCGGAATTAAGAAAATTCACGCCGCCGAAGATCTGTGGCCGGTGCTCGAGCAACTGGGCGACAAGCAATCTTCATTTCTACTAGAAAGGTTTGTTCCGGGTGAGGTCTACCACGTCGATTCCGTGGTATCTGAAAACACAGTGGTCTTTGCCAATGTCAGCAAGTATGGCAAGCCGCCAATGAACACGGCGCAGGGCGGCGGAGTGTTTACCACGTTCACCGTTCCGCGCGGCGGTGCGGAGGACTCAGCTTTGCGGATGATCAATCGGGACTTGATCGCGGCCCTGGGACTGGTGCGTGGCGTGGCCCATGCAGAATTCATTCGGGCAGACGCCGATGGGCATTTCTATTTCCTCGAATGCGCGGCACGCGTGGGGGGCGCCTACATCAACGAGATGGTCGAGGCTGCCACTGGAATCAACCTGTGGCGCGAGTGGGCGCGAATCGAGGTTGCTGGAGGCGACGGCAGCTACAAACTTCCTGCCGTGCGCGAGGAATATGCGGGAGTGATTCTCTCGCTGGCCCGGCAGGACGATCCCGACACTTCCGGCTACAACGACCAGGAAGTGGTCTTGCGCATCAAGAGGCACCACCACGCAGGACTGGTGCTGCGGTCACAGGATCAGAAGCGAGTGCAGTCCTTGCTTGAAAGCTATTCGGAACGCTTTGCACAAGATTTCCTCGCAGTCGAACCGCCGCGCGAGAAGCCCACGGCGTAAAGGGATATTGGACTAGACCCCTGTCGTCGACGGGTGGCTTGTTCGGTTTTCGTAACAAACGGAGTTTTATCCTGGACAATGGGCAAACGCGCATTAGTCTTTTCGTCGGTATCTTCTTCCCTCCATCCTTCGCGGAAAACCTAATCAACTTTTGAGCCGAGGTAGCAGCCTGGGCGGAAAGAGACGCATATGGGCACCCTACATTCTTTTACGACTGGAATAGGTCACGGTCACCGCCGCAGTCATGTTCCTCCAATTCCGGCGGCCAAATTCCCCACCCAGGCGACCACGATCGAGTTGCCGCATTATCCGTTTCAGCCGCTTCCGCCGCCGAATGGGTCCGCGCCGTATCGTTACGATTTGTCGCAGTTGCTCTCGGCAGCAGACATTCAGAGCATCGTGAAAGCCGGCGTTATGGCCTGCCACACGGTTGGGGATACGGGAGATTTTCGCGGCCGGCAGCAGGATTTTGTAGCGCAGATGATGACGAGTGATGCGCAAGCGTCTGCCGCAAACAAAAAGCCCGCATTCTTTTATCATCTCGGCGACGTGATTTACTTCGCTGGTGATATCGACAAGTACGGCGATAACTTTTATGAAACCTACCAGAACTATCCGGGATTTATCGTCTCGATTCCGGGCAACCATGATTGCCAGCCGGACGATCCGCAGGACGGTCCGGTAGACCCGACCAAGTATCCACTCGACGGTTGGGTGCAGAATTTTATGGCTAAGAATCCGGCGCAACTCGGATCGCTAAAAACGAATTCCAATCGCACCCAGATGGATTTGCCGAATGTCTATTGGACCTTCACGACGCCGCTGGCAACTTTCATCGGACTTTTCTCGAATGTGGGCGAGACGCAAGGAGAAATCCATCAGGATCAGATTGACTGGTTCAAGGGCGAGCTGTCAGCGGCCAACCCGAAACTGGCGCTGATTGTGGCGGTTCACCACCCTCCATTTTCAGGAGATGACGAACACTCGGGCAGCAGTGAAGTGTACGACGTGTTGTTTAACAGTTTCAAAGCGACAAAACGATATCCGAATCTGATTTTGTCGGGACACGTCCACGACTACCAGCGGTTCACCAACGTCGTTCAGGGACCGAAAGGGTCGTTACAGATTCCTTGCATCGTGGCAGGAGCGGGCGGCTACACCAACCTTGGCACCCTGCATACGGTGAATGGCAAGCCTCCGAAGGTTCCGTTGAAGCTACCGAACGGCCTCAGCCTGGAACAATACGACCAGACCAATTTCGGGTTTTTACGTCTGGAAATCAGCAAAACACAAATTGTGGGGACGTACTCTTCGGCGCCTTACGCGGTGAGCGGCGCTCCGAAAGTGAAAGTCGTAGATAACTTTACGATTGGCCTGGGCAATTACACGGTTAAGACGATGAAGTAGAACCGGGCCGCAAGCGCTACGGCCCGAGGCTCAGAACGCGTCGATCCCGGTCACGCTCTGCCCGATGATCAGTGAATGCACATCGTGGGTGCCTTCATATGTCTTTACTGATTCCAGATTCATCATGTGCCGCATGATGGGATAATCGTCGGCCACCCCGTTAGCGCCTAGAATGTCGCGCGACAAACGGGCGCACTCGAGAGCCATCCAGACATTGTTGCGCTTCAGCATCGAGATGTGCTGGTGCTCGACTTTGCCGGCATCTTTCAGGCGGCCCACTTGCAGGGCCAGCAATTGCGCTTTCGTGATCTCGCTGATCATCCAAGTAAATTTATCTTGTACAAGCTGGTGTGAGGCAATGGGCTGATCGCGCCATTGCTTGCGCAGGATGGCATACTGCAGAGCGCAGTCATAGCACGCCATGGCCGCACCGATGGCTCCCCATCCAATGCCGTAGCGGGCTTGATTCAGGCACATCAGCGGAGACTTGAGACCGTCACTCTTGGGCAGTAAGTTCGTCTGCGGAACGTGTACGTCCTGAAGGGACAGGCCGGAGGTGACCGAGGCGCGCAGCGACCACTTGCCATGAATGTCGTCGGCCTTAAAGCCGGGCCGATCGCCTTCGACGAGGAAGCCGCGAATCTTTTCATCTTCGTTCTCCACCTTGGCCCAGATGATGGCGACGTCGGCGATGGTGCCGGAGGTGATCCACATCTTTTCGCCGTTGAGAACATATTCATTACCCACTTTGCGGGCGCGGGTTCGCATTCCGCCGGGATTGGAGCCGAAGCCGGGCTCGGTGAGACCGAAACAGCCGAGCTTTTCGCCCTTCTGCATGGCAGGCAGCCAGGTCTGCTTTTGTTCCTCGCTGCCGAAGGTATAAATCGGATACATGACCAGCGCCGACTGTACGCTGACGAAGCTGCGTACGCCGGAATCGCCGCGCTCAAGTTCCTGCGTCATCAGTCCATACTCGACGTTGCCCATGCCGGCGCAACCGTACCCCTTGAGCGACGCACCGAAAAATCCGAGGTCGGCCATGGGTTTGACCAGTTCACGCGGGAAGCGGCCGGCGCGGTTGCACTCCTCGATAATCGGAATGAGATTGTCTTCGATGAATTGGCGGGTGGTGTCGCGAACCAGGCGCTCTTCTTCGGTAAGCAAGGAATCATACTGGATGAAATCGACGCCGCGAAATTTGATGGCAGGCATGAGAAATCTCCGTGGAATGACAACAACGAGAAATCCAGATTGCAGTTAGCCGCTTACCGCGGGGGCGCAAGCCAAAGGCAAACATTTGACGGTAGCAGGGGCGAGGGAGCGGGGTCAACGCGAGATCTTATTGCGCATTGGCGAGACAGCCGATATAACCTTACTGTAAAATGAGTTTCGATACGGAAAAAAGCCGACCGCGCAGCAGAGTCTTCAGAGTGGATTCCCGGTTTGCAGCTAAAGTTTTCTGAGACATCTTATTCACAATCCTCTGCGCCGCGATCCCAACGTGGATCACGCTCGCAATTGAAATCAGGAGAAATCGACCATGGCAGTAGGCCCAAAGATTGCAAAAACAGCGGACCGAAAGAAAGTAATGGACACCAGCAAGAGCACGGATTGTCCGAAGTGCGGCAAGTCGACCCGCATCGTCAAGCGCATGAAGGACCGTGAACGAGGCGTGCCCGGCGGAATCTACATTTCCTGTTCGGCATGCGAGTTTTTCGAAAAGCTATAAGGGCAGTCATAATTTTTTCGCTGGTATCGGCTGGATCGGAGGAGGGTGGGTCCCTCCAGTCTTCTGCTCTGAGTTTCTTTTAGGTCGGTTGTTCCCAAGGGCTTCCCTCCTCTCTCTAACCTCTCCTGCCGCCCGTGAAACATGTTGTTGAAACAGGGGGAAGGCTAGCAACTCTGCGCTGGAACTCGCCATCCAACCTTCTCCCGAAACCATACGGAAGCGGGTTGGCACCACGCCTGTGGCTTTCTTCCTTGGGAGATTCGAATCTCGATGGAAAACAGAACTGTTTTCGCTTGCCTGCTGATTGCGGTGCTTTTGCAATGTGGCTGCGGGGGCGGCAGTGCTGGCGCCAGTGCGAGCGGCGGAAGTGGCAGCACCGGCGGCACAGGTAGCGGCGGGGGCACGGGCGGTGGCGGAGGAAGTGGAAATGGAAGCAGCGTACCCCAGTTCGCGCACGTCTTCATCGTATTAGAAGAGAATCACAGTTTCAGCGATGTGATTGGAAATACCGGCATGCCCTACCTGAACGGGCTGGCAGCTGCGAATGGCTTAGCCACTCAGTATTACGCCGACGCGCATCCGTCGCTGCCGAATTACTTCATGCTGACGGTTGGAGCGGGCACATCAATTACCGGGACCGAGGGCGATTCCTACAGCGGGGTGGTGACGCAGGACAACGTTGTGCGGGCGCTAACGGCGGCGGGAAAAACCTGGAAGTCATATGCAGAGTCGCTGCCCTCGGCTGGCTATCTAGGCGGCGATCAAGGCGCGTATCTTCAGCATCACAACCCGGTTGTGTACTTCTCCGATGTACAAGCCAGTTCCACTCAGGCCGACAAGGTTGTTCCCTTCACTCAACTGGCCGCCGACATCGCAAGCAACAATTTGCCCGACTATGCCTTCATCGCTCCCAACGTGAACGACGACGCGCACAATTGTCCGGCCGGAATGGCTACGTGTACGGACGCGCAAAAGCTGGCCGCTGCCGATCAGTGGCTATCGACTAATATCGCTCCGCTGCTGGCGAGCGCGGCATTCCAGAATTCGCTGTTGATTGTCGTCTTTGACGAAGCAGAAGATTCGGATACCGCTCACGGCGGAGGGCAAGTTGCAGCCGTGATCGTGAGTCCGCTGGCGAAGGCGGGATATCAATCCACCACGCTGTACCAGCACGAAAGCACTTTGAGGCTGATGATGGAGGGCCTGGGTGTGGCGGATTTACCCGGGGCAGCAGCGACCGCCCCGGATATGGCTGAATTTTTTAAGTAGTCAGGATCGGACGTCGCGCGCGGAAGATCCTAGAGTCATACTGCGACCGTAACTGAAGTCTCGGTTCGCGTGACTGGGTGGTACAGCGTGTCGCGTTCAACGGGCTCGCGGCCGGCCGCGCGGATCAGCCGTTCTAGTTCCTCCCGCCGCATGCCTTGCGGTGTGGTCGCGCCCGCGTCGTGGTAGATTTTTTCCTCGATTACGGTTCCATCCATGTCGTCGGCGCCGAAGCGCAGGGAGATCTGCGCGATCTTTGCCGTCATCATCTGCCAGTACGATTTAATGTGCGGAAAGTTATCGAGCACCAGGCGGCTGACTGCGATCTGCCTGATATCAAGCATGCCGGTGGTTTTTGGAAGATGCTGCAGCGCGGTGTTATCGGGATGGAAAGCCAGAGGAATGAAGGTCTGGAAACCGCCGGTTTCATCTTGCAGGGCGCGCAGCTTCAGCAAATGATCGACGCGGTCTTCATCGTTCTCAACGTGACCGTACAGCATGGTTGCGTTGGATTTCAGTCCAATCTGGTGGGCCAGTTTGGCGGTCTCGAGCCACTGGTCGCCATCGATCTTGTGGTCGCAGATGATGTGGCGAATGCGGTCGGCAAATATTTCCGCGCCTCCACCAGGAAGTGAATCCACGCCCGCGGCCTTCAGTTGCTGTAAGGTTTCGCGAATCGAAAGCTTGGCGCGCTTCGACAGATAAGCCACCTCGACCATGGTGAAGGCCTTGAGGTGCACTTGCGGAAAACGTTCCTTCAGGCCCGAGCAAAGATCGAGAAAATACTGGAAAGGCAGGTCCGGATGTAAGCCCCCGACAATATGAAATTCGGTGACTGCCTCATTGTAACCAGAGGCTGCGGTCTCAAAGGCTTCGTCCAGCGCCATCGTATAGGCGCCCGGCGTATCTTTCTTGCGGCCGAAGGCGCAGAGACGGCAAGCCGCGACGCACACATTGGTGGGATTAATGTGGCGATTGACGTTGAAGTAAGTTTTGTCGCCATGCATGCGTTCGCGAACATGATTAGCCATCCAGCCGACGGCAAGAATGTCTCCGCTGCGGTAGAGGGCGAGGGCATCGTCGCCGTCAAGCCGCTCGCGCGCCAGAACTTTGGCATGAATCGGCCGGAGGCTCGAATCGTCGGTTTGAAATGAATGGTTGCGCTGAGAGACAGACATCTCCTTGATGATATCGCAGGAGTGCAGCAGAAGTCACAGAAAGATAGCTCAGTGCCCGGCTATCACGCGGTCGCGGATGTTATCGTACTCGGATAGCGGGATGACGTGGCGCTTCACCAGGTCGTCAGTGTTGTCGAATGGACGTTCGGCAATAATGCGATCCGCTTCGTGCTCAGTCATATTCGGCAGGGTCAGCAGATCTTCGCGGGAAGCCTTGTTGATATTGATCGCTTTGTTGTCCCTGCCCATGCCCTCTTTCACTCCCTCAGCCATCGCCTTGGCATCGCGCCGGACGGTTTCAGTGGCCTCCGCGGTGCGCTGGCGGATCTGATCGGGATTGTTCCCGTTGTTGGTGCACGCGGTGATACCGGTTAACAAGGAGGCCAGCGCAAGAATCGAGAGAGAACGAAGCTGTAGAAGCCGCATGGACTTCTGATGCGGGATCATTGGGACTGGTTGGCGAGATTTTTGCTCGCAAGACGCTGGGTCTCCGAAGCTCGAAGCAGTGTCCTGTACAATTTTGCTTCCGATGAGTTCGCGGCCAAAATCGTATTTCAGAGCAGGCGCCGTTCTGATGGTCGCTCTGAGCCTGGCCCTGACCCTGGCGATGGCGGCGCATGCCCAACCTGCCGCCTCGCTCAAAGCCACTGATTACGTCAACGACTTTGCCCACGTTCTGGATCAGAAAACAATTGCGCAGATGGACGACATCTGCCGGCAGATTGATCAAAAGGCGCACGCTCAGATCGCTGTGGTGACCATCCAGTCGCTCGACGGTTCCGATATTGAGAGCTATGCGGTCGATCTTTTCCATCGGTGGGGCGTCGGAAGCAAAGCCACCGATCGCGGGGTGCTGATTCTGTACGCCATTGCCGACCATCGCGCGCGCATTGAGGTTGGTTACGGGTTAGAGCCGATCTTGCCGGACGGCAAGGTGGGAGGATTTCAGCGGGAAGCCATCCCGCTGATGCGAGCGGGCAATTACAATCAGGCGCTGCTTCTGGTTACTTCGCGGGTTGCGAAAGTTATTGCCGGCGATGCCGGCATTCAACTGACCAACGCACAGCCGGAACCTCCGGTCGAACCGAGTAATCCGCCGAGCGGAGGAATGTCGATCGGTGGATATATCGCTCTTGGCATCGTCATTCTTATTGTTTTATTCACGCCCTTACGCGGCATTTTGTTCTGGATGATCGTTTCCGGCATGTTTGGCGGGGGTGGCCGTGGATACGGCGGCGGCTTTGGTGGCGGCGGTGGATTCGGCGGTGGTGGAGGATTCGGTGGATTTGGCGGCGGCAGTTCGGGTGGTGGCGGGGCCAGCAGCAGCTGGTAGCCAGTGAGGAGACGAATGGTTCCAGAGAGGACGATGAATGACTTTGTGACCAGGCTGCGAGCTGCGGCCGGGGCCAACCTGCAGAGCGTGATTCTGTTCGGATCGGCGGTTGCGGGAGACTTTCATCCCGAGTTTTCTAATTTGAATTTGTTCTGTGTGATTCGCGACAGCTCATTTGCCGCACTGCAAAGGCTTGCTCCGGCGGTGAAGTGGTGGAATTCACAAAAACAACCACCGCCTCTGTTCATGACTCACCCCGAGGTCGAGCGCTCAGCCGATGTTTTCGCCATTGAGTTTATGGACATGCAACAGCACCATCGGGTTCTGT
This sequence comes from uncultured Acidobacteriota bacterium, assembly GCA_963756015.1. Classification (GTDB taxonomy): domain Bacteria; phylum Acidobacteriota; class Terriglobia; order Terriglobales; family Acidobacteriaceae; genus Sulfotelmatobacter. The sequence continues at coordinate 550,998 of CAVWMB010000006.1, read as the reverse complement.
ATGGCGAAGATATCGTGGCGGGTCTTTCAATCCCGACGAAGCTGCATCGCGTCCAAGTGGAATACGAACTGCGAGAAAAGCTTTCTCTTCTTCGCCAGCATCTGCTGCTGGCTTCGGGCAACGATTCACGTTTGTGGGAGCTGCTGCTACGATCGGTTTCATCCTTCGCCACGCTCTTCCACCATGTGCTGATTGTGTTGGGAAAGGACGGGCCGGCCGGAAAGCGCGAGGCCGTGCAAGCTTTATCCAAACAGATTGGGTTTGATCCTTCAGGATTTTTAGAGGTGCTGGAGGTAAGAGAAGGAAAGTCGAGCCGAAAGAATTTCGCTGTGGCAGACGTTTTCTCGCGATACCTCAACGCTTTGGAGACGGTGACGGCGGCAGTTGATAAGATGTTGGATTCCGGCAGTGTGGATCGCGCGTAAGTTCGCCCGCGGCCTTCGAGGAGACTACTGATGAATAAGGCACTCATCGCGATTGTAATTGTGATTGCAATTATTTTGCTGGTTGTCCTGTTCGGCTTCGGCCAGTACGTGAGCGTGAAGAACACGCTGGTCAGCAAGAACGAGGCGGTGAAGGCAGCGTGGTCACAGGTTGACATTGTGCTGCAGCGCCGGGCCGACCTGATTCCGAATCTGGTGGAGACGGTGAAGGGCTATGCCAAACAGGAGCAGACCGTATTCGGTGACATCGCCAAGGCGCGCTCCGCTCTGCTTTCGGCAGGCTCGCCGCAACAGAAAATCGCCGCTAACGGCCAGCTCGACGGCGCGCTCGGCAGGCTGTTGCTGATTGTAGAGAACTATCCTCAGTTGAAATCGAACGAGAATTTTCTGCGCTTGCAGGATGAACTGGCGGGCACGGAGAACCGGATCGCGGTCGAGCGCAAACGCTACAACGATACACTGCGCGATTACAACACTTACGTGCAGCAGTTTCCCAATAGCGTTTTTGCAGCGTATACGGGGTTCAAGCCGAACGAGGCCTACTTTGAAGCCACGCCCGGGTCGCGCGAAGTTCCGAAGGTGAACTTTTCAAATCCGGCTGAGACAGCGCCGCAGGGGTCGCCTCAACCGGCACCGGCGCATTAGACGCCAAGGACGCTCGAGGGCATCAGGAGGGCAACTCCCAGCCTTCGTCCTTCATTTTCTTATTCGTCCAATGTTGAAGCTGTTCGAAGAGAGCCGGATCGATGACTGCGAAGCGCAGCCCGACACGGCCTTCGCCTCCGAACCAGACGATGCGGGCCTTCGCCCGAAAAATCGATCCGTTCTCGGGGAGTGGAAAACTTACGTCGAGAAGTCCGGTATAGCGCATTGGCTCCGTGAGATTATCGATGCCCATGCCGCCGGTGCTCAAGTTCACGCCCTGCACTTCGGTTTCCTCGCCTTGCTGGTTTTTTAACGTGACCGCCAGCTGAACCCGGGCCCTAAAGAATTTCTGCTGCTCGAGACTAATGAAACCGAGCGAGTTCGCACCCTCACCGGGATTGACGTTAATGTTGTATTCCTTCAGCTTCCGGCTGAGGGTGCGGCGCGAGATGCCAAGTTGTTCGGCCGCCTGGCTGCGATGGCCGCCGCTGCGCTCCAGGGCGCGAATGATCATTTGCTCTTCCATGCTGTCAAGATTGCCGACCGGAATCGATGCAGACTGGCGTTGGGCGACCGGATTGCCCGACATGGCAGCGGTGATCTGCAATTTGCGAATTTCAGGCTGGCGCGACTCCACCGCAACTCGGGCAACGAGGTTGCGCAGTTCACGAACATTTCCCGGCCATCCGTGCGAGAGCAACGCAGAGACCGCATCGGCCGCGAACGAACTCCCCGGAGTCTTAAGGGCGAGGAAGTACTCTGCCAGGGCGACGATATCTTCGGGACGCTCGCGCAGCGGTGGAACGCGCAGTTGAAACTGGCTGAGACGATGAAACAGATCCTGGCGAAAGCGGCCCGCGATTACAGCGGCATCGAGATCCTGATTGGTGGCGGTGACGATGCGAACATCCACTTTAATTCTGCGATGGCCGCCCAGGCGGTAGAAAGGGTATCCATCGAGCACGCGCAGCAGCTTGACCTGGGTTTGTAGCTGCAATTCTCCAATTTCATCGAGAAACAGAGTGCCCTTGTCGGCAAGTTCGAACAAGCCTGGCTTGGAAGAGTCGGCGCCGGTGAAGGCGCCTTTTTCAAATCCAAACAACTCGCTCTCGACCAGATTTTCCGGCAAAGCCGCACAGTTGATATCGACCCACGGCCGGGCGCGCCGGTTCGAGGATTGATGAATCGTATGGGCAATCAGTTCTTTGCCGGTTCCGGTTTCACCGGTGATCAGCACGCTCTCGTTGTGGCCGGCGACGCGATCAACCATGCGCATGAAGCGGTGCATCAGCGGACTGGCGAGAATAAGGCTGGTTCCGTCAATCTTGCGCGATTCGGTGTGCACGGTCTCGTCATCTTCGGTGGCTTGTTCTGCAACCGGGGCGCTCGCCGGATTTGGTTTCTCTGCCGACGCCGAAAGAAGAATAATTACTCCCGACGGCGCGGAGCCGCGGTCGCGAAGCGATGTGATGCAAAAATCTCCGGAAAACTCCTTCCCCAGCGCGGTGTGGCACGGCCGCGAAGAGTGCAGTTGACCATCTTTCAGGGCGGCTGCGAACATCAACTTGAGGGCTTGATCGGCTTCAACCACGCCCTTGGCGGAGATGAACGATGCCAGGGTATGGCCCAGAATCTCGTCAATCTTGCAGCCTAAGACGTTCAGCGCAGCTTGGTTGCAGCTGGTAATTTTTCCTTGAAGGTCAGCGGCCAAGACTGCGATGGCTGCCGTTGCACCGGCGGGCTGAGCAGCATTTCCATCCAAACCGGAACCCGTGGTCTCGCCTTCCCTGCCCCGCGGCACTTTGGGTTGCGAATTGAGGTTGAGTGACATCGAGCGCGTTTGGAGTTGATCTTGACACAGGGAGCCTGCCTTGCAGGAACTATGCGGCGACGAATGGTAACCAAAGTAATCCGTTGCCAGAGCCAAACTCGAATCGGCCGCCAGGCATAGGTCACGTTGATAACCAAAGGTCGAAAGAACGCTGCTCGGATGTTACGGAAGTAAGCTACTTAAAACTCTGTAATGACAATAGGATTCCGAGTGGACAGGCACGTCTGGACGTGCGTTGGAATGACTTTCCCACGCCGCGGAGGCGGTGTGCCTTTCCCTGCAAGCGATTCAAAGACGTATGTCGACTCGTACGAAGCTATTTATCGGGATCACGGTCTCGGTCGGAATAGTGGTGCTGTGCTCCGCCCTATGGCACTGGCAATGCGCTGATCTCACAAGATTTGGCTGCTATCTGGTGGTTGCGGTTCTGGCCTCAAGCCTGAAGGTGCAATTGCCCGGCATTGACGGAACAATGTCGGTGAATTTCCTTTTCATCCTCCTCGGAGTGATGGAGCTAAGTCTTCCGGAAACCCTGGCTATTGGCTGCGCGGCCACCTTTGTCCAAAGCGTATGGCAGGCGCGCACGCGTCCGGACCCGGTGAAAGTTCTTTTCAATGTTTTTGGAATGATGGCCAACGCCGCAGCTCTTTCCTACGCCAGTTATCACTGGCTGGAAGGCCGGGCCGGAAGCAACAAGCCTCTTTTATTGATGGTGGCGGCATTGGTTTTTTTTCTGGCGAACACGCTGCCGATTTCAGTAGTCATTGCGCTTACTGAAAATAAGAACACTCGCAAAATTTGGTCCGATTGCTACTTCTGGTCGTTTCCCTATTACCTTGTGGGCGCAGCCGCGGTGGGACTGGTCGGAATTGTCAATCGTCGAGCCGGATGGCAGACGTCCCTGCTGGTACTGCCGGTAATTTATTGGGTATACCGCTCCTATCGCCTCTACCTGGGACGTCTCGAAGCGGAAAAAGAACGCGTAGAGATCGAGAAGAAGCATGTGGAGCAGATTGCATCGCTCAACATGCGCACTATCGAAGCGCTGGCTCTCGCCATCGAAGCCAAAGATCACACTACGCACACCCATCTGCAGCGCGTGCGCACCTACGCCGTGGAAATAGCCAAGGAGATCGGACTCTCTCCCGACGAGATCGAAGCCTTGCGGGCGGCGGCGCTACTGCACGATATCGGCAAGCTGGCCGTACCCGAGCACATCATCAACAAACCCGGCAAGCTGACTCCGGAAGAATTCGAAAAGATGAAAGTGCATCCCCTGGTGGGCGCCGAAATTCTGGATCGAGTCGCTTTCCCCTACCCGGTGGCGCCCATCGTGAGGTCACATCACGAAAGGTGGGACGGATCGGGGTATCCAGCCGGACTCACCGGCGAAGCCATTCCAATCGGGGCGCGAATTTTGTCGGTGGTGGATTGCCTGGATGCTCTGGCGACGGACCGGCAATATCGCCCGGCGATACCGCTGCAGCGAGCCATGGACACAGTGAGAGAAAAGTCGGGTACCTGGTTCGACCCTAAGGTGGTGGAAGTTTTGGATCGCCGTTATGTCGACCTGGAAAAAATGGCACAGACTCAGGAAGATAGCTTCGCTCCCGGGGAATTCTCCAACCATTTGCGCGTTGAACGCGGACTAGCTCCGGCCAGGGGATTCGAAAAATCGACCGATGCCCCCCAGAGTGAGAACGACTTCTTAAGCTCGATTGCATCAGCGCGGCATGAGGCGCAAGCCATGTTCGATCTGAGCCAGGATCTGGGCAATTCGCTCAGCCTGAGCGAAACGCTTTCGGTACTCTCCATGCGTCTACGCAAGCTGGTTCCCTACGACTCCATTGCCGTGTTCGTAAACCGCAACGGTTGGTTGTTGCCGGAACTGGTGAGTGGCGAAAATTTTCGCGCTCTATCGTCGTTGAAAATCCGTCTGGGCGAAGGCTTATGCGGTTGGGTAGCGGAGAATTGCAAGCCCATCATGAACGGCAATCCGCAGGTGGAAGCGGGCTTTGTCGACGATCCCAAGACCGCGACTCTTTCTTCTGCGCTGGCGGTTCCCTTGCAGGGATTGAACGGCGTCGTAGGCGTTCTGGCCATGTATCACTCCGCCCACGATGCGTTTACGCCGGATCACCTGCGCATTCTGCTGGCCGTAGCCTCCAAGGTGGCACTCTCGGTAGAGAACGCATTGAAGTATCAGCAGGCAGAAAGTTCGGCGACCACGGACTTCCTGACCGGACTTCCGAACGCGCGCTCGCTGTTTGTGCATCTGGCGCAGGAAGTGACCCGCTGCCGCCGCATGAAGAGCTCGCTGGCGGTGATGGTTTGCGACATCGACGGCCTTAAGAGGATCAACGATTCGTTCGGACACTTGGAGGGAGATAAGCTGCTGCGAGAGTTCAGCCTGCGGCTAAAAGACGCCTGCCGTGGTTATGACTATGTGGCTCGCATGGGAGGCGATGAGTTTGTGATCACCGCACCGGGGCTCTCCGTCGCTGACGCCGAGGAAAAGACCAGCCGTTTGAATCAGGCGGCCATCGATGCCGGACGGCACACTTGTGGCCGTGAACTAATCACCTTGAGCGTGGGAACCGCCTTCTGTCCGGAAGACGGCTTCGACGTGGAAGCCTTATTGGCGGAGGCCGACCGCCGCATGTACTCCGTGAAACAAGATCATCACGCAAAACTTGCGGCCAGCCTCGAAACCTTGGCGCAGGGAGCTTCGGGAAAATAAATGCGAAGCCTGAGGTCGAAGATCGCGTGGCATGCCCTGGCCCTGCTGGCAACGGTTTTTCTCGGCGGACTCCTTTCCGCCACGCTGGTGCGGCTTGCCCCAGGCTTCGATGCAGACGAGCGAGAGTTGGATCCGCATTTGAATGCTGAAAGCGTGCAGGCGCTGCGCTTGGCTCGGCATCAGGATCACAACGTGTTCCGCTTCTACTTTTCTTATATGAAGCGCGCCGCGCACGGCGACCTGGGAACTTCGCTCGCTCTGGGTCAGCCGGTGCGCACACTACTGCGCGAGCGAATTCCACTGACGCTGCGCCTGCTCTCTGTGGGCCTTGGATTGGCTTGGGTTCTGGCCTTGACGCTGTCGTTAACCGCGGCCTGGCTGCGGCTTTCCATTTATGACGCGCTCAGCACGGTCGTCAGTGGAGGCCTGCTTTGTATTCCGGCCGCGGTGCTGGCATTGCTCTCCGTACTGTGGAATGTGCCGGGCGCCCTGGCCATTGCCTTGATCGTGTTTCCCCACACATATCGCTATGCGCGAAATTTGCTGGTAAAAGTCTATTCGCGTCCTCACATCATTGCCGCTCGGGCAAAGGGTTTGGGCGAAACTCGTATTCTCTTTTGGCACGTAGTGCCGGTCGTCACCCCGCAGTTGCTCGCCGTAGCCGGAGTTTCAGTAAGCATGGCGGTCGGAGCAGCCATCCCCGTCGAAGCCTTGTGCGGTTTGCCAGGTATCGGTCAACTGGCATGGCAGGCTGCGTTGGCGCGGGATCTGCCGTTGCTGGTGAACATCACGATTCTGGTGACGCTGGTAACCTTGCTGGCCAATTCCAGCGCAGATGTAATCAGTCATATGGTCCGGGGGCAACACGCATGAGCCTCTGGCGAAAACTGGCGTGTGCAGTTTTGGCTCTGGTGCTGGCGGCTGCCATGGCTGCGGCCTGGCTTGCGCCCGCCGGATATGCCAGGCAATATCGCGCGGCCGTGGATGCGCCGCCCTCGAGCACGCACTGGCTCGGAACCGATGAAGTCGGGCGTGACCGCTTTGCGCGAGTGCTCTACGGAACCCGGATTTCTTTACTGTTGGCCCCGGCTGCCGCGTTGCTCTCGACGCTGATGGCCGCGCTCATTGGAGGACTCGCGGGATATCTGGGCGGACTCTGGGCGCGCATTGCAATGGCTGTGACCGATTTGTTTCTGTCGCTGCCGTGGCTGTTTCTGCTGATCACGGCGCGGGCTCTGATGCCGCTGAATGTATCTCCGGTGCTATCGGTGCTGGTCACGTTTCTTCTGTTGGGGCTTCTGGGCTGGACCAGCGCGGCCCGCGTGCTATGCGCCAGTGCGGGATCGCTGCGGACTTCGGATTTCGTAAGGCAGGCGCGAGCTGCCGGAGTTTCCGGCCAGCGCTTGTTCTGGATACAGGTGGTGCCGAACTTGAAGCCGGTTCTGTATGCGCAGTTTTGGCTCTCGATTCCGGTCTTCATCCTGAGTGAGGCCAATCTGGGCATTCTGGGCCTGGGCGTCGCCGAGCCCATGCCCTCGTGGGGAAGTTTGTTGAAGGAGTTGGAAGGCTTGGTTTCAATGGGCGAGCAACCCTGGAAGTTTGTACCCCTGATCCTGCTGGTGGTGGTGGTGACGTCTTTTCAGTTTTTGCTTTCCGAGCAGGAGGAAGCGCCGGCATGAAGCACGAAAGAACAGTCTCGCGGAAGATACCTTGCGCGCTCTGGAAAGCGATCGCAGCGGTCGTGGTGTGCGCGGCGTTTCTGCCTGCTCACGCTGCGGCGCAGGGCGGTGAGCTGAGATTTTGCCTGCACAACGAGCCGAAAACGTTTGATCCGTTGAAGGTAGAAGACGATGCCTCGGCGGCGATTCGTTATTTGACCGGAGGCGTGCTGGTTCGTGTGAACCGCCAGACTCAGCAGTTACAGCCTGAGTTGGCTGTCGCCTGGAAGCTCTCCAAGGACGGGCGCGAGATTTCGTTCCACTTGCGCAGCGGAATCTCATTTTCGGACGGCACTCCATTTACGGCCGAAGACGTGGCTTACACCGTGCAGCGTTTGATGGATCCAGCTTTGCATTCGCCGACGGGGGATGCTTTTCGATCAGGTATTGGGACGGTCGAAACCAAGGCGGTTTCGCCCACGCAGATCTCGATCAGGTTCCCGGCACAGGTATCCGGACTCGATCGCCTGTTCGACCAGGTCGCCATTCTTTCCGAGCACTCGCCGAAAAAAGAAATGGCGGTGCTGGGGCCATTCATGGTGGCTGATTACAAGCCAGGTTCAGTGGTTCTGCTGAAGCGCAATCCCAACTATTGGAAGACCGACGATCAAGGACGAAAACTGCCATACCTGGATTCGATCCGGCTGGACATCCAGCCCAACCGCGATATCGAGATGCTGCGATTCAAACGCGGAGAACTGGACCTGATCAACTCTCTCGACAGCGAATATTTCGACAAGCTGGCTGCTACTTCCCCCCAATTGGTCCATGATGCGGGGCCCTCGCTGGACAGCGAGCAGCTCTGGTTCAACCAGGTGGCGAAATCGCCGATCCCCGAATATAAGAAAAGCTGGTTTCGCTCGGCCAATTTCCGGCGGGCAATTTCGGAAGCGATCAACCGCGAAGACTTGAGTCGCATTGTTTATCACGGGCATGCTCAGCCCGCCCTGGGACCGTTCTCCCCGGCCAACAAATTCTGGTTCGACGCCAAGCTCAAGCCGCAGGAATACAGTCCTGAGGGAGCTTTGAAGGCGCTGCAATTCGATGGCTTCCGCCTGGAGAACGATACGCTCCGAGATAAAGCCGGAAACGAAGTGGTGTTCTCCATCATTACGAATGCCGGCAACAAGGCGCGGGAGCGCATGGCGGTCCTAATTCAGGATGATCTGCAAAAGATCGGAATCCACGTCAATGTGGTCACGCTCGACTTCCCTTCCCTGATCGAGCGCATGACCCAGAGTTTCGACTATGAAGCCATGCTTCTGGGACTGACCAATGTGGATCTGGACCCCGATGGCGAGATGAACGTGTGGTTGAGTTCTTCGGAGAACCATCAATGGGACCCGCAGCAGAAAACCCCAGAGACCGCGTGGGAAGCCGAGATCGACCAACTGATGCGCACGCAGGCATCTTCGAGCGACGCGCGAAAACGAAAAGCGGCCTTCGACCGGGTGCAGGAAATCGTGGTCCAGCAGGAGCCGTTTATTTTCCTGGTGAACAAGAATGCGCTGTCCGCGGTTTCAACTTCGGTGCACGGCGCCGCTCCGGTGATTTTGTTGCCGCAAACATTCTGGAATGCGGAGCGGATCACGTTGTCGGCCCGATAGATAGATTTTTTCGAATGGCGACTTTGCGCGGAGTGGCTGGGAATTCAACCGGCGAAAGCATAACAACCATGGCCCTTGACACCTCGCAAAATAAGATCCTTCTGTCCGCGCACCTCAGCGTGGGCTACCTCGGCAAACCGCCGGTGCTGCGAGACGTGCAGTTGGAAATCCGAAGTGGTGAAGTTCTCGGCCTGGTGGGACAAAGCGGCTCTGGCAAGAGCACGCTGGCCATGGCCATCCTCGGTCTCCTGGAGAAGAAGCGGACACAGACCGAAGGCGTAATCAGATTTCAGGATTCCGACCTGCTGCAACGTTCGGAACGGGAGTTGCGGTCTCTACGCGGGCGCGCGATTGCACTGGTGCTGCAAAGCCCGCTTTCATCGTTGAATCCAGCGCTCAAGATTCGAACCCAACTCAAGGAAGCGTGGCGGGCACATGCTTCGGGGACGAGGGCGGAGTGTGCCGACGCCATCCGAAATTCGTTGCAGAGCGTCTCGCTTCCGTCCGACGGCGATTTTCTGCGGAAATATCCTTCGCAGATGAGCGTCGGTCAAGCGCAGCGAGTTCTCATCGCCATGGCCATCATGCATCGCCCTGCGCTGCTGATCGCCGACGAAGCCACCAGCGCCCTCGATGTGATTACACAATCCGAAATTCTGGCGCTGTTTCGCGAACTGAATCGCTCCACCGGAATGGCGATTCTCTATATTTCTCACGATCTCGCTTCGGTGGCCGGGATTTGCGACCGCATTGCCATCCTTCATCGGGGCGAAATTGTCGAATGCGGGACCACCGAACAAATATTTGCGCACCCACAGCACGAATACACCCAGCGGCTTATGGCGGCGCTGCCCAGGATCGCACCCGCGACATCGCTGCCGGCAGCCAAGACCGAAGCCGCAACCGCAGGGTAAGGCTTGCGTCCCCGCCTTAGGCATCGCCGACAGGTCGAAAAATAAGTCACCCTTTCAGCACGGTAACCAACTCCGAAGTACGAAAGTAATTGCCACGATATTTTGTGAGACAAACTGTCCCACGCCCCAGCCTGGAGGACAGAGTGGCTCAAAGCCACAACCTAACTCACTTTTATCTCCCCTAGTATCAATCACTTGCGGTTGGTTGATTGGCATCGCCCGTGCACAACAGCGAGTGGGTCCAAGCATACTTTTGCCGCCAACTCGTTCGTTGAGCTTCTAGGAAGGGTGAGATTTTATGTCGCAGCAGACGGTTAAACCAAAGAGCCCGGCACGTGGCGAACGCCACAGCGCCGCCTGGGGAAAACGCCTGAGCATGCTTTTGGGGTTGTTACTGGCCACGCAGTTTGCGTTCGCGCAAGCGGGACGTGGTCCGCAGGCGGTCGGCAAGTTTTCCGCCGAGCTCGCACCCACGGTTACACGAGCCCATCAAGGCAAAGCGGGCAGCGCGACCGTGAGGGTGATCGTGCAATACCGCGTGGTGCCGACGGCGGCCCACTATGCGACCATGCAGAGCCGCGGCGGACAGTTGCACTCGAAGCTGCACATGATCAAGGGTGCGGCATTCACCATTCCGGTGAGCGCTTTGCCCGCTTTGGAAGCGGACCCCGATATCGTCTCCGTGACCGTCGATCATCCCATGACTGTACTGGATGATCTTACCAATGGCGCCACGGGCGTGAGTTCGGCATGGAGCTCCAAATACACCGGTGCAGGCATCGGCGTGGCCGTGATTGACAGCGGCATTAACGATAGCCACCCTGATCTGTGGAATTCGAGCGAGACCGGTTCGCGCGTGGTCTACCACCAGGACTTCACTGGAACCCCCACGACCAACTCCAGCGGTGCGAAATATGACCTTTATGGTCACGGCACGCATGTGGCCGGGATCATCGGCGGCAACGGCTACCTCTCTGGCGGGCAATACGAAGGCGTGGCCCCCAACGTCAGTCTAATCGATCTTCGCGCCCTGGATGCGAACGGCGCCGGCAACGACAGCACGGTAATTGCGGCCATCCAGGAGGCCATTGCGCTGCAGAGCACCTATAACATCCGGGTCATCAACTTGTCGCTCGGCCGCGGAATCGGAGTTAGCTACGCGCAGGATCCTTTGTGTCAGGCAGTGGAATCGGCATGGCAGGCCGGCATCGTGGTGGTAGTGGCTGCCGGAAACTACGGCCGCTTGAGCGTGAATGGCAGCAACGGTTTTGGGACGATCACGGCGCCCGGCAACGACCCCCTGGTGCTGACCGTGGGCGCCACCAAGAGCAATGGATCATCGTTCACCTCGGCTCAGACCTTGGCCAGCTTTAGCTCCAAGGGCCCGACCACGTATGATCACATCGCGAAACCTGACATCGTCGCCCCTGGCAATGACATTGTTTCGTTATCCGCTCCGGGCGCCACGCTGGAGGGCGCCTATCCTTCCGAGCTGGTGAATGGAAACGATGGCAACAACGACTACTTCACCTTGAGCGGCACCAGCATGGCGACTCCGGCAGTGGCAGGCGCGGTAGCTTTGATGCTGCAAGAACACAGCAACCTGACTCCGGACCAAGTGAAGGCGCGGTTGATGAAAACCGCCTACAAGCTGGGCCTTACTTCAACCAACGCCTTTGTGCCGCATCTGGCGCAGACCTTTACCAGTTTCTACGACCTGTTCTCGGTGGGCTCGGGATTGTTGAACGTGCAATCCGCGATGACCAGCACCGACCTGGCTCCGGCCACGGTTGGATCGGCGCTTTCGCCGACCGCAGTCTACAACGCTCAGAACGGTTCGGTTACGTTAACCAACGGAAACTCGAAAGTCGCGAGCAACTCGGTGGTTTGGGGTAACTCGGTGGTCTGGGGAAGTTCGGTGGTTTGGGGAGCTTCGCAACTGAACGGCATGTCGGTGGTCTGGGGCTGCTCGCTGCCCTGGAGCAGCAACGTGTTGAGCGCCTTCAGCGTAGTGTGGGGATCGAGCACCGGTACCGCGACCACAGCCTCCAGCGTGGTATGGGGTGCGTCAGTTGGCACCGCGGATGCCGCCTTCTCCGATGCCGGGGACGATGAACAGTAGCCCTAGGTAACGAGACCAAAGGAAGGAGCAGATCATGGGTCCCAATACACGGCCAACGCAAACGTTCATCGGGTTGATGGTTCTGGCGGCGCTAGCTACGCTGGCGTACGCCAGCCTCAGCAGCCACACGCTGCATCCCTCTTACGCCCTGGCTGTACTGGCATTGGCGGCGGCAACCTCGCGCATGAAGGTTAAGCTGCCTGGGATCAGCGGCAACATGTCAGTCAATCTGCCGTTCCTGCTTATGGCAGTCGTAAATCTCAGCGCGCTGGAAGCGGTGATCATCGCCAGCCTGTCGACCGTGGTGCAGTGCTGGCCGAAGCCGGGCAAGTTCAAGCCGGAACAGATGCTGTTCAATATCAGCATGATGGCATTCGCGACCAGCATGGCGAGCCTCATTTGGAATGCCGGATGGTTGGGTCGGGGAGCGTGGGCTTCCGAACCCCTGATGCTGGCCTCCGCAACCGTCGCTTTCTTCCTGGGACAAACTGCTCCGGTAGCCGGCATCATTAAGTTAGCCGAAGGCGCGGCCATGCGGCGCGTCTGGCTGGGAATCGTGCAACTCTCGTTTCCTTACTTTGTGCTCAGCGCAGGATTGACCTCAATGGTGAATCTGGTAAGTCATCACTTCGGCTGGCATGCAGCCCTGGTAGTATTTCCCGTGATGTATGGCATCCACCGCTCTTACCGATTGTATTTTGGTCATGCCGAAGCTGTTAGCGCTCCCTTGCTGGCGCGGAAGGCTAGCGCAGGCGCGTAGAGACAAAACAAAGAACAAAGACAAAGAACAGAGTGCTGGCGGTCCCGCCCGGCAGCCAGCCGAGCAAATAACGAGTCTAAACCGGCGTTCTCGGTATGAGCGGACGCCGTTTTTCCACGAGAGCTCGATTTCGGTTCGACCTCACCTGGTTCACCTTCACCTGGTTTGACATCCCCCCGGTTCGACATGATCCGGTTCGACATGATCTGGTTCAACATGATCTGGTTCAACATGATCTGGTTCAACATCACCTCATCCCCTGCAACTGACTGATGGCAAGCCTGATTCCCGTGTAGCACTGTCGGGCCATTTCTTCCCGGATAGTGCCATTGTCAACCGGCTCTCGGGGCGCGAGGATAGGCGTGCTGGCGATTACTAAAGTCATTCGCTGGTGGCGACCAGATGCAACTGGAAAAATACAAACCGGCGGAAGTCGATCCGACAATCAAGATTGTGCGGTCTCCGGCGACTCCCGCAGCCAAGCAACATCCGCAGTTGCTAATGGCGCTTGCCCTTCTTTTGGTCGTTCTCGCTGTGGTAGTTACCAAGAATCGCGAGTTCTGGTTTGGATCGGACGAGGTCTCTGACTCTGATTTTGCCGGTTCGGAAGACGCCTCGAGTGCAAGTTCCGCAGCCGCAGCTGCCAAAACGACTCAGGCGCCGGCCAGGCACGCCACGCCGGCGAGATCTGCTCGCTCCTCGAAAGCTTCCATTAAGACGGCTGAGTCTGACGCCGTTTCTGAAAATACTTCGAAGCAAGAGCCGTCCGTGGTCACGACCAAGCGAGTGGTAATTCCTCCGCTGGACGTTGAAGTGGTCGCTGGCGACACTCACCGCACCTTTCACGCCAATAATGGCCTGGTCATCGCCGAGACTCCGAGCGACTCGAACCGGGTCGCAACCCTGACTGCGTCGCCCGCCCCGGTGGCAACGAATGCCGGCGAGCGTGAGCGCCTGACTCCTGTGAGCGCTCCGGAACTCCGCCAAACTATCGATGCGACCTACCCCTTACTGGGAGCGCATGCCCGCGTGCAGGGTTCGGTAGTGATGGAGGCGATTATCGGAGCCAACGGAACGATCGAAGGTTTGCGCGTGATCAGTGGCCCGGCGATCCTCAGTCTGGCGGCGCAACAAGCTGTTCGCGAGTGGCGCTTCAAGCCAGTGCTGCAGAACGGACAGGCGGTCGAAACCAAAGCCAGAATCACCGTCAACTTCTCGATTCGAATCTCGGACAACCCTCCGACGGCGAGCTAGGCAAGTTCAGCGTTCGTAAAGCAAGGTCGAGATTCGAAATCACTGTCTATCTGTAACCGAAACCCTTCCCGGTCAAAGCCGCGAATTACTTCTCGTCCCCGCAGAGCTTTCACAATCGGCTGATACAAAGACTTACCATTCCACTTCTTTCACGGATGTGGTCGGGTGGAGCAGAAAAAAGAGCCTGCCTCGTTTTTCACCAATCGTTAATATCCTGAGTTCGCAACGCGTTAGCGTGGTGCCGGGAGGGGGAATCGAACCCCCACAGTCCTTTCGGACCTGCGGATTTTAAGTCCGCTGCGTCTGCCAATTTCGCCATCCCGGCTCTGCCTATAAATTACTGATTGCAAGCGTATTGTACTCGTCTATCCCGTTGCGGCCTAAGGCGTGAAATGTGAAAGTGCGTAAGTAAACGTGTCGCATCCGAAGGTTTTCGGCTGCTCAGGTCGCAAACGCGGCAGTGAGAGATTGGCCTTAAAGGCGCCTTGCGGCTGTGGATGACGGTGCCGATCAAATTCAAAGACTGCCAACCAATTCGAGTTTCGGAGCACCTGGAGAGAGAAGCGCTCGAACGTCCCGCATCGGAGGCTGGCCGAAAAAGCGGCTGTATTCGCGATTGAATTGCGTAGCGCTCTCGTAGCCGACCTCAAAAGCCGCGCTGGCCGCGTCGAGACCCTGGTTCAGCATCAGGCTTCGAGCTGACTGAAGCCGGAGTTGTTTCTGATACTGAAGAGGACTCATCGCGGTAAGCGCGCGAAAGTGATGGTGCAGCGTGGAGACGCCCATGCTTGCAAGCTGTGCGAGTTCCTCCACGAGCAATGGCTTGGCATAGTTCGCGGTAATCCACGCAATCGCTTTCGCTGTCCGGTGGCTTTGATCTCCGAGTGTTGCCACTCCGCGCAAGCGCGCTCCCGCGCGTCCTCGCAGGACGCGATAGATGATCTCGCGCTGAATCAGGCCGCTCAGAAAAGGAATGTCCTGCGGATCTTCCAACAGATCCAGCAGACGGCAGCATGCGTTCAGAAATCCCGGCGTGGTCTCGCCGATTGACATCGCGGGACTGTCAGATGGAGCTTCTGCGACATGAATTTCCTCACGGCTGAGCAACTCCCGCACCATCGACATGTCCAACTTCATTGACAGTGCGAGACAGGGAACATCCGCGGTCGCCTCGGCAACCCAGCTGACGATCGGCAAATCCACCGCAGTCACGACGAAGCGCGACTCGTCGTAGGTAAAGCTGGTCCTGCCGAGGTTCACCTGCTTGCTGCCCTGTGCGACCACGATGATCCCCGGATGGTAGGTCATCCGGCACGGCGGGGTAGGCGCAGTCCGGCGATGGAGGCTGACGCCGGGAATCCCTGTTGTCCGATTCTCTTCATTTCCGATAAGAGAGGCAATCTTGCAAGCAAGTTCTGTACAAAACGGGCGCGCCGGGTGTGGTCTGCGAGTCACGGTTTGTATGGTTTTCTTCATGTGGAAAGTGTCTTTAGCGTCCTCCCTAAAATAGCCCTACTTGTGATGGCGTGCCAACGAATTCTCGTCCACCAAGAGAAATAGGCAATAAGTAGGCAGGATCGGGCTACCGCCTGAGGCGTTCGTGCTCTTACGTTCAAGACAGGGCAAACACGCAGCAAGGAGATTTAGATGAAGAAGCGAACCCTAGGGCAAAGCGAGCTGGAGGTTTCGGCCCTTGGCTATGGGGGCATGGGACTTTCATCAGCCTGTGGCAGGCCGCAGCGAGAAGTCGGCATCAGCATCACTCGCGCAGCGTTCCAGCGCGGCGTAACTTTCTTTGATACTGCCGAGGCGTACCGCCCCTTCGTGAATGAAGAACTCGTAGGTGAAACGGTCCTCCACGGATCAACTACACAGATCGAGAGAAAGAGAGAGCCATGAAAACCTTAATTGTAGCCCTATTTCTATCGATACTGATCGCGCAATCGTCCTACGCACAGCAGTCGCCACCGCCGCCAACGGAAACAATTAAAACCGCCGCGAGCCATACACCTGAACAACAAGAAGTCATCAACCTTTCAAACATGAAATGGGGTTGGATGGCAGACAAGAATGTAGATTCCTTAGAGCCACTGTTTGATGACAGAGCCATGTTCACTCACATGGGAGGAACCTGGGGGAAAACCCAAGAACTTGCTGCCATTAAAAGCGCCAGCATCTGGTATAGGAAAGCCGTAGTTTACGCAACTGAAGTTCGCATATTTGGTAACACAGCTATTCTGCTAGATGACATTGATTTGCAGGCAGTAGTCGGTGGACACGAAGTCACCAGTGCTTTTATGGTGACTGAGGTATATATCAAAGAAAACGGCAAGTGGAAGATGGCCCAACTCACGTTCTCGCATCTGCTTAGGCCAGCTAAATGAAGAAGCGCACACTTGGCAATCTTGAGGTATCAGCGCTCGGTTTCGGTTGCATGGGATTGAGCTATGCGTATGGTCCAGCAATTGAAAAGCAGCAAGCCATCGAAGTGATCCGCACAGCAGTCGAGCGAGGCGTGACATTCTTCGACACGGCAGAGTCTTATGGCCCATTCACCAACGAAGAACTCGTAGGCGAAGCACTCGCCCCGCATCGCGAACAGGTAGTGATTGCCACGAAGTTTGGTTTCGATATCGCTCCCGACGGCCAGCGGAGAGGCGCCCTCAACAGTCGGCCGGAGCATATCAAGCAAGTCGCTGAAGCGTCACTTAAACGCCTGAAAACTAGTGTCATAGATATTTTCTATCAGCATCGCGTTGATCCGGATGTACCCATTGAAGATGTTGCGGGCGCAGTCAAGGATCTGATCCAGGCCGGCAAGGTTAAACACTTTGGACTTTCTGAGGCGAGCGCAAAGACCATTCGCCGCGCCCACGCGGTCCAGCAGGTCGCCGCAGTCCAAAGCGAGTATTCGATATGGACCAGAGACCCAGAACCGGAAGTACTTCCCGTCTGCGAGGAGTTGGGGATCGGTTTTGTTCCATGGAGCCCGCTGGGACAAGGGTTTTTGACGGGCAAGATTGATGCGTCAACAAAATTTGAAAGCACGGACATGCGAGCAGCATTCCCTCGATTCACCGAGGAGGCTCGTAAGGCAAACCAGGCGGTGGTTGATCTCCTAACTCAGATCGCCCAGCGAAGAAACGCCACTCCCGCACAAATCGCTCTGGCCTGGTTGCTCGCGCAAAAACCTTGGATCGTTCCGATTCCAGGAACGACGAAGATCCATCGACTGGAGGAGAACATCGGCTCTGCTTCAGTCGAGCTCACGTCAGAAGATCTTGATGAGATAAATGCGGCAGCGTCCAAGATCCCAATTCAGGGCGATCGCCTTCCGGAATCAATTCTGCGAATGTCTTACCGCTAAGGTCTGGACGTTCTGCATCCGAGGGCGGAGGTAAAACTGGCTATGGTCGATGAAATACCTGTGCAGTTTCAATCGCGAATATAATCAATGAGTTAAGCCTTATAAATCCGCTGCGCCTGCAAACAGCCAGATTTACCATTTATTTACTTGTACCTACAATAGACGCCATTCCGCTTTTAAGTCCGCCGCGTCTGCCAATTTCGCCATCCCGGCAAGGATTCTAAACAATTGATTCTACGCCACGCGATTGATCGAGAAGGCTTACACGACCAGTCCGGCACATCCATCTCTAGCTGACGCTCTCGCGATTGCTCGGTTGCGCGCCGAGGGAATGGCAAAGGTTGCGGCTGACGGAATTGCAAATCTGCGGATGAGCAAGGGAACTCGAAACCTTTACGAGGTCCGACGAGAAACCGACGCGAGCGACCGCAGGAAACCTTGAAGCAGGACTTGACGAATCGGCTCTTCACCTTCCTGCGTTTTACCCGCTAGCCTTGCACGAACGCGAAATCGATGACCGAGTACTCGATGATCGCGCCCTGCTCTCACACGGTCTCGGCGGGGGTGGCACGAACCGAGATTTCCACCTGTTGGGTTCCCAGATTCGGGTGAATGGCTTTGAGTTCGATCTTTCCTGGCCTTTCCTGGGCACGAATCCAGATCGCTCCGGTGCCCCCGATCAACGAGAATGGGTTGTCTCCAATGATGTCGGCGGGGCCTTTCAGGTCGAACTTGATCGCGTCGTTGGCAAACGGCCGAATGGCGCCAAATTCGTCGGTGACGCGCAGAACCACCCGGGTAGAGTCGGCGCCGTCGGCCATCAACTCGGTGTCGTCCGGTAGAAGTATGAATTTCTTGTCCACACCCTTGCCCGAAAGATTTTTCGCAATCACCTGCTTGCCTTGAATGTAGCCCTCGATTCGCAGATCCCCCCATTTATGGAATAACTCGCCTATTTCGAGAACGAAGGGCGCGTAGCGGAGATGGGCAAACTGTTTTCGGTCCGGATCAACGTCCGCAATGAGTTTGTCGTCGATATAAAACTTGAGATGGTCACAATTCGAACAGACGACGGCATTCGAAAAGCCGACGGAAGCATCTCCGCGCGCCCAATGAAATGCGGGCTCCAGCACGATCTCATCCGCCGGATCGCACTGCGATTTGTAGAATCCTGCGGCAGGCTTCGGTTCGCGGAAGATGTCGGTGACGCCGTGATAACAGATGCGATCGCCGGAACCGAAATTGCCGTGCGTGTTGTAATCGAAGGCGCACCAGCCAAGGCCGCCGGCATACTGCGGATCGGATGCAAGCTGATCGTGAACCCGAGCGTGCCGGATGGTGTGCTCGGTAAGGCGCTCGACCTGGTCGATGGTCTTCGTGGGATAAGTGTGGCCGACAAATTCCGTATTCAAATATCGTGAATGGTTCGGCGCTTTGAGCGGAAACCCAAAATCGTTCATGGTGAAAACGTCTTCCAGAAATTCAGATTCCTGGAAGTAACGGATGCCGCCGGTCTGCCGGGTCGGATCAAGTTGATGCGCCACTGCGTTGGTGCGGGTATAGAAATCGTGATTGTCCCGCGACTCATTGATGCGCACTCCCCACAGGATAATGGAAGGATGGTTCCAGTCGCGGCGGATCATGCGGCGGACATTATCGACCGAGATCTGCTGCCAGGCCTCGTCTCCGATATGCTGCCAGCCGGGAATCTCCTCCAGAACCAGCAGGCCGAGTTCGTCGCAGGCATCCAGAAAATGCCGCGATTGCGGGTAGTGCGAGGTGCGAACGATGTTGCACTTGAGTTTGTTTCGCAGAATCTGCGCGTCGCGACGCTGTGGACGCGCAGGCATGGCCTGGCCAACCCACGGGAACGTCTGATGGCGGTTGAGCCCGCGCAGCTTGACAATTTTTCCGTTGAGTTCGAAGCCGTGATCCGTAAACTGCGCTTCACGAAAGCCAAAACGGCGGGAGTCTTCATCGAGCACTTGGGTCCCGCGATGCACGCGCACGCGAACCGAGTATAGGCTTGGCTTGCTCAGATCCCACAACTTAATTCCACTCAATCCTTCGAAGTGTAACCCGTGGGCGAGCGGATCGGCGGCGGCAGCCGAGGGCGGCAACTTTTGTGACGCTTTCGAAATGACAGTTTCGCCATCGAGCAGTTCCGCCTCGATCGTTAGACCCACTTTCGATGTCTCCGAGTGCTGGATGAAACAGTCGACATCAACTTTTGGACTTGCCGTGAGTACATCTTTCGGACGCACGAAGATGTTTTCGATAAACGTCGCTGGCACGACCCGCAGAGAAACTTCCCGATAGATGCCGCCGAAAGTGAGGTAATCGATTTCGTATCCAAAGGGCGGGATGTCAGGACGCTCAGTGGAATCCACGTCCACGGCAAGCAAGTTGTCGCCGTCAAAGTCGAGGTGCGGCGTCAAATCAAAACAGAAAGGCGTATACCCGCCTTTGTATTCTCCAAGGCGCTCGCCGTTGATCCATACCGTGGACGCGGTCATCACGCCCTCAAAATCGACGAAAACCTGCTTCCCACGAGCTTCTGGCGGAAGCTTGAAGCGGCGGCGATAGAGAGATACAAACTCGTATGTCTTGTCATCGAAGCCGTGCCAAGGAAGCCGGACATTGGTATGCGGGATGACGACTTGCTCGAAGTTCGAATCGTCGAACTCTTTGGAATGTCCGCCCTCGATGAAGCTTCGGCTGTAACGCCACCTTTGATTCATGGGAAGAATCAGGCGTCCGGCGGGCGCTGAAGCGTCAGCCTGCGTTGCAGCTTCCGGGATCGCATAAGCAGCGAGGGCAACTCCGGCCATGAGTGCCCCAGTATCTTTTATAAACCTGCGTCGATCCATGTATGAATTCTCCCCCTTATTCTCGATTGCATACCTGCAGCATTGCGGCTCTAAATCTGAAACCCGGTCTACACCGTCCACGCCAGTAACTGCCCAAGGTCGGCTGAGGATGTGGATTCGGTTCCGCGCGGCATCGTCGGACCAATGGCCACCGCTTGACTGTGCCCCTCAAACCAGACCAGAAATGACGACTGCTCGGCACCGGGAAGCCGTTGCTGATTGAGCCAGTTGTAATATGCACCCATGTCGGCATCGACTAGAGAACCCAAGACATCGAGTTCGGGGCGAGACGGCGCTGCGGAGAGCAGTTCATTCATTGGTCTCTGCCGCTGTCGTGGGGCAAAGCGTACCAGCAGCGTAAGTGGCTGAGCCCGCCGCAACGCTTCGCGCGCGGCCCACTGCGCAAAAACCGTGCTGAAGATTTGCGTGCCTGAAGCTTCGGTCAGCAAGCTGACCGCGAACCGATCCATCACCGCGTCTCGAGCTTTGTCAGCCGGGCTTTTAGTCATACCGAGCTCTGTCGGGCGCATCTGCGCCAAAACCGTGCGTAGCGCTTCGGGACCCATGCCGGGACGATCCACCTCCGTTTGCATCTTGCGCAACAGCGCGGCCCGCGCCGGTTCCAGAGCTTTATAAGAAACGCAAGTGAGCTCTGAAGCATGATCGGCCTCTTCGCCGCCGTCGATGTACCAGTGACTGTAGGGGGCAGGATGCATCTTGGCCCGCGCGGCGACGGCATCCAAAAGTTTACGCAGCCCGTCATCAGGTTTTACGTGTGCGAAATACGCGCCGTGGGGTTTCAATTTGCGAAAGAGGGGCTCCTCATACTGAACGATGCCCTGACCTATGACGGTAATGCCCAGTCTTGGAATCGGAGGAGGCTCGGGCGGGACGGCCAGCCTTAGACGATCGCCGTACTCGTTCGAAGCCCTGCGGAACGCGTCGAGCTGGTGAGAGCTCCAAAGATGGGCGGAGAACTGCTCGACAAACTGCTCCGGCATCCTTACCCAATCGAATGCTTCGAGCTGCGGGGAAAGACGGATTTCCGTGAATCCTTGAAACCAGTCTTTGAGCTGGCTCGAAGAGAGCGTGCTGAGATGCGCCAGTTCTCTTTCGTGTGCTTTGCGCTCGGCGGGAAACTTGAAATCGTAATCGATCAGTTCACGGAGCAAGCCCGGAACAAAGCTGGGCGGCATCTGTTGCAGTGTCGCCAGGTAATTGGTGACGATCTTTCGCGCCTCCGGCGGATAGCCGGCGAAATATTCGGGTTTGAGTTCGCGCGGAAGCATAGTCGTTACAACAGCTCGCGAATGGGTTTGCCCTGGGCGAACGACGGAGAAAAACCCAGGATCGACCCCAGCGTGGGCACCAGATCGGTGGACTCCATGGCCCGGTCGAAGACGACATTTTCGCGAATGCCTGGGCCGGCGACCAGCATCCATGTGGTCCGCGACAAAACGTCGCCGGTGCGATGATGCTGAAAGCCATTGCCTCCGGCATCGTCGTCAGAATCGCGTCCGAAATCGGGCAGGATAAAAAGTGTGGTCTTACCGGCATATTCCGGCTCGCTCTGAATCGTCTTCCATAAGTCGGAGCACAAACGATCGGTGCGCCGGATGCCTTCGACGTAGAGCGAGTAGGCTCCGGCGTGCGCAATGTCGATATCGTGCATCGTGATCCATAACAGACTGGGGGCTACTTGCCGCATCAACTGGCGCGCAATGTAGACGGAGAGCTCATCGGGGCTCGACAAGGTCTGGGCTCGGGCTTTGAACTCGTCGACCGAGAGCTTCAGGATCATTTCCAGTTGCTGCAATTGGAACTCGTTGCCCTCCAACTGCGGGGCGTAAAAAGGGGTCTCATAGTTATCGCGCAGCAAGTGTTCATAGTCGCCCGTGCGACCTGAGGTCGCTGCCGTTAATAAATGTTTTGGCAAAATCACGCGTGCTCCCAACCCGCTGCCATACGATCGATGGCTGCTCTCGCCGATGCGGTTGAAACCATTGCTGGGAGCCACCACCCAGGTATCCGAGGAGGGGCGTTTCAGGTCTTTGCGAAAATATTCAAATACCGTGGGATATTGCGGCGGAAGCGAAGCAAAGTTGTTAATGGTTTCATAGACGCCGGTGGCGAGACTCGCCGTGGCCACGTAATGCCCTAGAATTCCACGGTTCACGACCTGAGTGAAAAATGTGGACTGGGGAATAAGTTCGCGCATCAAGTTTGGAATGTTTTCCTGGCCCTCAGGCGCGAAGGTTTCCTGATCGCGGGCGCCGCCGCCGAAGGTAACGACGACGACCTTTCTTCTCGCTGCGGAAGCGGCGGCCCGAGCCCAGGAAGAGTGCAGCAGGGTGCTGCCCAGTGCGACGCCGGCAGTGCTACGCAGAAAATCGCGGCGGGTACGGGCTAGAGTGCGACCGGCCTCGCTCGGAGTCGACGCTCTCGCAGCCGAGTGGAACTCTCGATTTCGCCCTGAAACCATCGTCGGTTATCCATGGCGGCGTCCGCATTCGAGGAGTGGACTCGATTAGGGCTTCGCCGGCGCTTCATCTTTTTCTGAATAGACAAACTGCCGAATATCGGCAATCTGCCTGTCGAGATCCGCCAGATGCTGCGCTCGCAGACCTTGATACACCTGAAACTGCGCTTGTGCTTTATCTTTTTCGCCGGTATGAACGTAGGCCTGGCCCAACCGATAGTGCGCATCGGCCAGGTGCGGATTATTTTCTAAAGCCTTCTCGTACTCCGGAATGGACTCGGCGTATTCACCCTGATCCGAATAAAGATTTCCCAACTGCAAGAATGCCTCGGCGAGTTTCGGATCGAGAGCGATTGCTTTCTTGAGCAACGATTCGATCTGATGAAGATCGAGGCTCGGGTCCTGTGCCCTTTTTCCCTTCCACAGACTCATGGCGTAGTAATAGTAGGCCCGCCCATTTTCCGGCTGCAGTTCGGAAAAACGACGGAAGCGTTGGGTCACCTGACCGGCCTGGTTGGGGGAGCTGTCGTAGGCCTTGGAAAGAAAAAAGTAGCAACGCGGATCGGTAGGGCTTAGATCGGCAGCGTGCAGCAGGGATTGCAACGCCTCGTCGTACTTGCCGCGCGAGTAAAGCGCAATGCCAAACCCAATCGCAATTCGCGGCGAATTCGGATAGCGTTCGGCAGACCTACGAAAGACGTCAATCGCCGGCTCCAGCGTGCGGTGAAGGAGAAGTTCGCTACCCCAGTCGAACAGATTGTTCTCGCTCGGATCCCGCTGAGCCGCGATTTCGAACTCGTTGACCGCGGCTACGAAGTTTCCATCTTTTTCTTCGATCTGCCCGAGCAGGTTGTGCAGTTCCGCTGTGTTCTTACTCGGCAGCAGGCTTTGGACAACTTGTCTCGCCGGAGCCGGGCGGCCAGTGACCAGATAGGCCAGGGCCAGGTCGTAGCCGTTGTCATACGACGACGGATCGGACTGTTGCGCCTGCTTAAGAAACGGCACGGACTCAGGAAGCTTTCCCATCTGAACATAAAGTTCGCCCAGGTTGTGGTTGGCATCAAAGCTCCGCGGCTCAAGAGCGACCGCTTTCTTTAAATGTTCTTGCGCCGCTTCCAACTTCCCCAGACGAACCAGATTGGCAGCGAGGTTGGTTCTGGCCGCCGCAGAGGTGGGATTCAAACGGACAGCCTTCTCCAGATGCGGGTTTGCCAGAGCATCCTGCGATTCTCCCGCATAGACCAAACCCAGAAGTTCGTGAGCCTCGAAACTGTTGGGAACCTGCTGCACCAGAGTCTCCAGTCCCGCGGCAGCTTGCGCGAACTTACCCGCGTTATATTGCGCCACGGCCGCCTGGAAAGTGCGGTCAAGCTCAGAGCTTTGGTCCCGCCCAGTGGCGGCAGTCGCCGCCATCGCCAAAATCGTCAGGAGGAGCGACATGGACCAACGATTCGGGCTCACGCTTACATGCTACCACCGTGCCGGTGGAGGAAAGGGTGACCAACTAACCCAAGGGTTGGCGGGAGGGCGCCAAGAACGGAATCCTCCCGCAAACTTTTTCGAGTACTAGTAATAAAGTTTCAACGCGAACTGGATCTCCCGCGAATCGTACGAACCGTCGCGGGTCGATCCGATTTCGCCGAAAGTAGAAGTGGCGCTGGGCTGACTGTAGTTAAGCGAGCCGGGAATCGAAAGGACACCATTCCCGCCAAAACCCGGTGCATTGAAGTTGGGATGATTGGCGATGTTGAAGAATTCGGCGCGGAACTCCAGTCTGAACCGCTCCGAGATGGGAATATTCTTGAAAACCGATAAATCGAGCCGGTTGAAGCTGGGCCCCTCGTATTCCGGGGTTCCGCCGAGGGCTGCCAGGCCCGTTAATGGCACGCATCCGGTCGGCGTGCCCGGTATGGGCTGGCCGGTTGGACCGATTACGCAAGGTTGAGTAAGGGCAGCCAGTCCGTTTGAGAACAAGCTCAACTTGCCGTTCGAATCGGTGTGCAATCCGACGTGCACCTGCTGACCGGGAATTTTGAGGGCGCCACAGCCCAAACCTGCTGCGGTAAGCTCCACACATCCGTTTCCCGCCGTCGTGCTGACGAGGCTTATCGGCTGGCCACCCTCAAATGTCGACTGCCAGTGGAGGCTCCAACCGCCAATCACCTGGTTCTCGAATCCGGAGTTAGCAAAACGCTTTCCCTTGCCGAAGGGCAGCTCATAGCCGCCGCTAAAATGGAAGACGTTCCGGATGTCCTCTGGCGCGAGTCCGTAATCGCCATGGATTCCGAAACCAGGGACGGAGGGAGCCCGGTAGCTGGTGAGGACGCTCCCCTGATTGAGAGCGTCGCGCGCGTCGGTGAGGGCCTTCGACCAAGTGTAAGTGAAGAGGAAGTCTAGACCATTCGTAAGCCGCTTTTCGAGCTGCGTCTGCAAACCGTTGTAGTTGCTGTTTCCATTCGTCGCAACAAAGCTGGCGCCGGTTCCGAAGTCGGGAAAAGGAACCAGGGAAACCTTCGGCGCCTGATAGTAGCTGATCGTAGAAACGTTGTTGGAATTCGGCAAAGTCTCGATATGCCGTCCTTGGTCAGTCACCCATCCTGCTTGCAAAGCCAGACTAGGACTGATCTGGTATTGGAAGGTCAGATTGGCACCCATGCTGTAGGGGGTCTGATAGTTGAACTGAATTCCTGGCAGGGCCAAGCCGCTGGCGTTCACATTCGCCGGGTTCAGCGGAGTGCAGCCGAAACCAGTTTCCAGGGTGGCGGTGAAGTTACGGATTGCCGGTTGCTGCGCAGCCTGGAAAGGTAAATGGCGTAGAGGTGTTGGGCGCAATATAGTTGAAGCTGTACTGGAAGGGATAACTTTCGCCCAGATTCGGGGAATACCCGCGGTTCTCAAACGCGTTATAGAACATACCAAATCCGCCTCGCGCTACTAACTTCGGCGTGACCTGGTAAGCAAATCCGACCCGCGGGGCGAAATTTCCCTTTTGCACAGTCCCCAGCCCGCCGCCGTACTTGTTTGTCTGCAGTAGAGTAATCCCGTCCTTGGCGAGCAAGGAGGTATAACTCGCGGAAAGATCAGCCACGTTCGGATTTCCCAACGGGATGATTTCCGTGGGCACGCCCCCCGGACCATCCGGCACAAAGTTTGCTTGGGCGTGGTGGTGCTCGAAGACTTGGCCAAAGTAGTCGTAGCGTAAGCCAAGGTTTAGGGTCAGCTTGGCACTAACCTTCCAATCATCCTGAAAGTAGCCGCCAAAGTAATTCTTGCCATCATCGGTAGTCGCGATATTGGACGCGTATATATTGTCTGGCCCGCCCAGGTAATTGACGCCGCCTGGCACGCTCGATGCGATCGGAGTCAAGAGGAAGTCGGCGCGACCGGTGTTGCTGGTGTCCGCCCCCCCGGCCACATCGGTGAAATTACCGTCGAAATTGAATTGGCCGTGAGACCAGGAGGGCTGCAAGGTTGAAAACTTCACGTGCTGCCACTCAAGGCCCATTTTGAAGGTGTGCTTGCGGTAGATTTTGGTGACGTCATCGGTGAGCTGGATGGTCGAACTAACCTCGTCGGAGGGCAAGAAGTTATTGCTGCCGAGAGTAGACAGGCCGTTGATACCAAAGGCCGGAAGGCCGCCGTTCAGCTGGCCCTGCGGGATGTCCTGAATGCCAAACTGCGCCGGAATGCCATCGACGCCGGCGTTCGGTCCTGCACGTGTGGTGTGAAGATAATTCAGTCCGGCGTGCACCTCATTGACCAGCGTGGGTGAAAATGTATGGGTGTAGACCAACGCGCTCTGCTGCGCCAACGCGGTCTGAGTGCCCTGCTGGAAGGCGCCGCCGTCTGCTAAGCCGCCGAAAACACCCGGGATGAATTGAGGATCGTCCTTGAGGCTGAACCGGAAGAAGACCGAGTTCGCGTCGTTGAAATTAATGTCCAAGCGGGAATCGAAGGCGTTACTGTGTTCAAAGAGTTTCGGCGAACTTTCGAAGTTGCTAAAAAACGAAGGTAACGAGCTGCTGGTGGGGAGGGGGAAAAGATTCATCAGCTTGATAGCATTGCTGTCCAAACGCCCAGCCGGAATTTGGTTTAATTTGCTCTCCAGGTTTGTGAAATTCGTAATTCCAACCAGGCTGCCCGTATAGAATGGATCGCGAACGTAGCCGGTCGTCGTTACGGGAAGACCAGTGACGGGATCTACATCACCGGCCGTGACTGGACGAGTGGTGGCTGGGTCAAGGATAGTGCCGACCGGGATGGTACGCCCCAACGCATCCGTTTGAGTCCCGCTTTGGGCGGCGATCAGATCCGAAAAGTTTGTATAACCGCTGTTGCGTTCCGCAAGGGTTGGGACGTTGCCGTTGGAACTTGTGCCCTGAACCCTGCGAAGTCCCTCGTAGTCTCCGTAAAAGAAAACCTTATTGCGGCCATTGAAGATGTGGGGAATTACGACGGGGCCGCCGACGGTGAAGCCAAACTGGTTCTGCCGCAAGGCGCCCTTCGGGATCCCTTCCTGATCTTCGAAGAAGTTCGCTGCATCGAATTTGTCGTTGCGGAAAAACTCCCAGACAGAACCGTGCAACTGGTTGGTGCCGGACCTGGTGGTGGCGTTCAGAATCGCGGCACCGGAGCGGCCGTATTGAGCACTGAAGTCCGTTGTCTGGACCTTGAACTCCTGAATGGCGTCGACCGGAGGCAGGACGACGAAGTTTGTGCCGTTGAGGAAGTCGACGGTGTCGGAGTTATTGTCAATTCCGTCGAGAAGGTAATTGTTCAACGAGGGCTGCTGACCATTGGCGGCGAAAGCCCCGCTCGAAGCGTTACCGCGGGTGTCGGCCTGCGGCGTGTTAACCCCAGCACCGAGTTGTGCCAGAAAGGTAAAATTACGGCCGTTCAGAGGAAGATCATTGATGGTGCGCCGGTCGACCACCTGGCCCACCGATGAGTCCTGGCTCTGGAGCAGCGGAGTAGCCGCCGTGACTTCCACGGTTTCACTCACAGCCCCGGGCTGAAGCTTGAAATTCTGAATGACACTGGATTCAATATCGACCTTGATGCCCGCGGCGGTATTGGTCCGGAAGCCCTGAAAGACGACCTCGATCTTGTAGGAGCCAATCCTGACGGGAGAAAATTTGTAGCTGCCGTCCGACCCTGTAGTCGTGGTGAGACTCATTCCTGTCTCTTGGTTGGTGAGCGTAACCTTAACCCCGCTGATCACCGCCCCCGATTGGTCGGTTACCGTGCCTAAAATGGAGCCGGTGTCGACCTGAGCGTGGAGCAGCCGGCCGTTGGCAAAAGTCAAAATGGCAATGGCTAACAAGCTGCGCAGGACCCACGCAAAAGTGTATCGCGTCATGAGCTCTCCTTATGATCCCTGGCCAGGGGCTCGCATCCCGGCAAGCCTCGCCCGCAAACTGCACCCAAGCAACCAATGGTGGTAAACGTTTACCTCTTTGAAACTTGAAGAATTAACCGCTTAACCTAAAAATACTAGTCGGTCGGGAATACCATGGTATCGCGGACGTTGTCAAGATTTTTTTTTGCTGTACAGTCCGCCAGCTCATCTCCATTGTCGGCTGAAGTCGCACACCGAGGCAGGTGTGCTATCTTCATGCCGGCGAAAGCGCCGCAACCCATGAGCGTAACTATTCGCGATGTCGCAAAGGCGAGTGGTGTCTCCACGGCGACTGTCTCGAACGTGCTGAACAAGACCGGTAAAGTGGGGCCGAACACTCGTCGGATCGTGCTGCGGGCAGTCAAGCGCATGGGATATATTCCCGATGTTCATGCGCGTCACCTCGCTTCGCGCGATCGCCGCACGCTGGGAATCATCGTCTCCGATATTGAAAATCCCTTCTTCCCCGAAGTGGTGAAGGGATTTGAGACGCGGGCGCGGCAGCTGGGGTACGACATCATACTCAGTGATACCAACTACGATCCGCGCCGGACGCGCGAAGCCGCCGCTCGCATGATGGAACACAAAGTTCGCGGCGTCGCCATCATGACCTCCGAGATCAGCGTGAAGCTCATCCATCAACTTGCCCGCAAACGAATCGCGGTGACGTTTCTGGATCTCGCGCCGGCCAGAAAATACATGAGCAATCTGCGCATTGACTATGCTTCCGGTGTCAGGCAGATTGTCCAGCACCTTTATGCCCAGGGGCATCGCCGCATTGCCTTCGTTGCGGGCCGGTCGGGGCTCAAATCGAATGCTGCGCGCCAGGATGCCTACGAAGCATCCATGCGCGAACTGGGGCTCGAACCGGGGCCGGTACTTCCAGGGGACCTGCGCTTCGAAGGTGGCTTGGCAGCGGGCCTGGGTATTGCAGAACTCGATTCGCCTCCCACCGCCGTGGTGGCAGTTAATGACCTCACCGCGGTGGGTGTGGTCAAGGGACTTCTGAATTCTGGCTACCGCGTTCCGCAGGATATTTCGGTCACCGGTTTCGATAACACGCGTTTAGCCGAGTACAGCAATCCGTCCATTACCACAGTCGACGTTCACCGCGAAACCCTGGGTCACGTGGCGGCAGAAGCCCTGCACGAACTTTGCGGCACTGACGACCCGCACGGCCGCGAATATCCGATCGCCGCAGAGCTCGTGTTGGGCGGCTCCTCCGGACCGGCGCCACGTTGAGTCAGCTCTGCAATTGGTAGACTGGCTGAGGCTGAACCAACCGGACTCTGCCCATATGCCGCCTCGGGAAAACAAAACCTATAGTATTTCGCGTCGCGCTTTTCTGAAGCAAATGCAGTGGGCGCCGGCACTTTTTCTGCCCGCGCCACTTCATCATTCCCTTCTCCATTCCGGATGGCAACCAATCTGGGCAGATCGAATCTCGTCTTCCGCTTTCGCTGAGGCCCGGTTCACTCCGCACTACCCGGCAAAATCTCAACTCGACGATATTCTTCGCCTGGCCGCGCCCGGCACCGATGAATACGTCACGGAAGGATACGCGGCTGAGATCATCTCCCTGCTCGAGGACTGGAGCCGACCCCTGCGATTGCAGCCTCCGGCAACGGAGGTCATCGGCAAGTTTGTGGATGCGGCCATGCAGTCTACTTCTCTCATTTCCGTCCGCGAAGTTTCATTGCGGCCCGGAAATCGTATCGCAATGTGCCGGCGAGAATTCGCATCGGAATTTGTAACTGGCCGAGAGCGATTTCTGGACACGATCAAAACCTATCTTGCTCCATTCCGCCAGATTCAAACTGCTGATTTCGAGATATACGAGTGCATTCCAGTCGCCGACTCACCGCTGACGCTGGAAGCCAGGATTCGATACGAATTTGTAGGCACACGAGACGAAGCTAGCCGAGAAGAGCGAATCGGATCCTGGCTCACGCGGTGGGCGCGCAGTGAATCCGGGGTGTGGCGAATGTTGAAGCTCAGCGTCACCGAGGAGAACGTCAGCAGTGCGGCGGGTCCGATCTTTCTGGACATCACTTCCCATGCTCTGGGTCAGACCGACTCTTATCAGAAGCAACTGCGTCACGGAGCCGACTACTGGCGAACGGTCCTCGACGGCGCCATTGGGGTCGACGTTTATGGAAACAACGGCATAGCTGTGGGTGACTTTGACAATGACGGTCTGGATGACTTGTACGTTTGCCAACCGGCGGGACTCCCCAACCGCCTGTATCACAATCGCGGGGATGGAACATTTGAAGATGTAACGGAGAAATCTGGCGTAGCGGTGCTGGATTTCACGGCGTGTGCGCTCTTCGCCGACTTCGACAATCGAGGCCTGCAGGATCTGCTTGTCGTCTGCGCGACCGGACCGTTGCTCTTCCGCAACGAAGGCAACGCAAAGTTTTCTCTCAAACGAGACGCATTCCGATTCGTGCGTCCCCCACGGGGCGCGTTCACTCACGCAGCGGCCGCCGACTACGATCGGGACGGACGCCTCGATATTTATTTCTGCCTCTACAACTACTATCAGGGATTGGACCAGTATCACTATCCCGTGCCCTACTTCGATGCGCGAAATGGGCCTCCGAACTACCTCTTCCACAATGAAGGAGACGGAGTGTTTCAGGATCGGACCGAATCATCCGGTCTTGACATAGATAATGATCGATATACCTTCGCCTGCTCCTGGGGCGACATTACCGGAAATGGCGCGCCGGACCTGTATGTGGTCAACGATTTTGGCCGCAACAATCTTTATCACAATAAAGGCGACGGAACCTTCGATGTCGTTTCCAGCGCGGCCCACGTGGATGAGGCGGGAGCCGGCATGAGCGCATGCTGGTTGGACTTCAACAACGACGGAAAACAAGACATCTACGCCGCGGGTATGTGGGTCGCTGCCGGCATGCGGATTTTTGGCCAACGTTACTTTCACCCGGCCGAGCCGGAGAACATTCGCGACCTCTACCGCCGCCACATGGCCGGCAATTCGCTCTACTGCAATCAGGGGAACAGCACATTTCAAAATGTCGCCATGAAGGCAGGCGTTGAAATGGGCCGCTGGTCGTGGTCTGCCGATGCCTGGGACTTTGACCATGACGGCCACCCGGACCTCTATGTAGCGAATGGCTATATTTCCGGCGTTGAGCGGCGCGACGTGTCCAGCTTTTTCTGGCGGCAGGTGGTGGCGAAATCGCCCTCAGACTTTGGTCTTTCGCCCAGCTACGAGCATGGATGGAATGCCATAAACGAACTCATTCGTTCCGACTCGACCTGGAACGGCCACGAAAGGAATGTTTTCTTTGCCAACAATCGAGACGGCACGTTCTCCGACGTCTCCGGCGTGGTAGGCACGGACTTTCGCGACGACAGCCGCGCCTTTGCGCTCGCCGATCTCGATGGTGACGGCAGGCTCGAAATCGTACTCAAGAATCGGACCGCTCCTCAGATACGCATTTTGCGCCTCGCCATGGACGGCATCGGTGACGCCATCGCTTTTTGTCTGCGTGGAACCAAGAGCAATCGCGACGCCATCGGCGCAACCGTCACCGTCGAAGCCGGAGCGCTCCGACAGACAAAGTATCTGCAGGCCGGGTCGGGATTCCTGTCGCAACACACCAAAGAACTATTTTTTGGCCTCGGGGCGAATCCGGAAGGTATTCGCGGGTCTGTGCGTTGGCCCAGCGGCCTGACGCAAATATTTGAGCAGCTGCCCGTCAATCATCGCATCGAAATCACCGAAGGGGCTCAGAACTTTCTGGCCAAGCCGTTTGCGTCTTCTCCAAAGGCGTGGGCCCAAGCGGGTGAAATCCTAGGCGGGGAGTCGTTGCCGTCGTCTGTCGGAACTTGGCTGATTGATCCCGTAAAAGCTGCGGATTTTTCCTTGCCGGACCTTGCCGGCAACCTACGAAATCTGCGCTCGCTGATGGGCGGCCATTTACTTCTAAATTTCTGGACGACCGATTCAGTGGCGTGTCGCGATCAATTGCAGCGCCTGCACAAATCGCAGCCCGCCCTTGAGTCCAGCGGCCTCCGCGTCGCTGCTATCAATGTCGATAACCCGTCGAACCCGACTGCGGTGCGTGCGCTCGCTGCCCGAGGCGGGCTGACCTTCCCGATCCTGTTTGCTACCGAAGAAGTGGCGGGCATTTTCAACATCGTGTATCGATATTTGCTTGACCGTCATCGCGACCTCTCGCTCCCAACATCTTTCCTGATCGATGACGGTGGAGATATTGTGAAGCTGTACCAGGGAATGTTAGATCCCGAAACCCTGCTGGAAGACCTTTCCGCGGTTCCCCGAACTTCGGCGGACCGCGCCCACAAAGCCCTTCCCTTCCCCGGCACTCTCTACCAGGACACCTTTCAACGCAACGCCTTCACCTATGGCGTGGCTTTTTTTCAGCACGGATTTCCCGACCAGGCCGCGCAATCATTCAAGCAAGTCATTGCGGAGAAGCCCGATGACCCTGAGGCCTATTACAACCTTGGGACGCTGTATCTGCGGGGCAATTCTCTGTTCGAGGCGCAACAATATCTAGAAAAGGCCGTGAAGTTACGTCCGAACTATCCAGAAGCCTGGAACAATCTGGGAATGCTCGCGGCGCAACGGGGCAACGCTGAAGAAGCGATTCACAGTTTCCAGCACTCTCTGGAATTGCGGCCTTCGTACGCCACGGCGCTTCTTAATCTTGGAAATCTTTACCGGAGACAGGGAAACCTTGAGGAGTCGGAGAAACTTTTGACTCGAGCCCTCAACCGCGAACCGGAAAACCCCGAAGTTAACTACGGCCTGGGTATGCTATGCGCTCACCGGGGACAGACGGAGAGGGCTCTCCAGTATTTGCAAAAAGCCGTTGACCTTCGCCCGGACTACGGCGACGCGCTAAATAATATGGGTGTGGTGCTGGTTCAGGCCAGGCGCTATCCTGAGGCAGAAGAGAAATTCAAAGCCTGCATCCAGCGAGCCCCGAACTTCGACCAGGCATATCTCAACCTGGCACGCCTCTACATGGTTTTGAACGACAAAGAGAAGGCGCGGGCGGTTTTGCAAACCCTGTTGCAACAACAACCCCAGCACAAGATGGCCCAGCAAATGATTCAGATGCTATATTGAGGCCGTCGGAGAGGCCCTTGCAGATGTTTGGTTGCGCCTCGATTCAAATTCAGAAGACCAGTCGTGGTTGGAACCCGCTCGGCATTCTTGCTCTGGCCTTGCTTGTGACTCCCGGCACTGTACACGCCGCTCAGCAAGCACCCTCACAGAATCGTCTCACGCACCCAGTGGCGAGGACCGCCTCTCCTTTCCAGGAGATCGAAGACTTGATAGCACAAGGGCTCTTTGAGCAGGCGAAGGAAAAAATCGACGAGCAACTAAAACTGAATCCTTCGAGCGTGGATGCTTATAACCTGTTGGGCATTGTCTATACCGGCGAACGGGATTACGGCCAAGCCCTCCACGCCTTTCAGGAGGCGTTGAAACTGGCCCCTAACTCGACCCAGACTCACAACGACCTGGGCAATCTATATGTGACCCAACAAAAGCTTGACCTTGCGGAAAGCGAGTTCACGAAAGTTTTGAACCTTGCTCCGGCGAATCGGGATGCAAACTACAACCTCGGCCTGCTTCTGCTTGCGAAGGGATCGTCCGCGGAAGCCATTCAGCACTTTGAGCGCGTTCATCCGCAGACGGTTGAAACCCGCCTCAACCTCGTGCGCGCTTACCTGCTGGCTGGAAAAACAACAGCGGCGCTCAACACTGCCCGCGAACTTTCCGTCACGCGCAAGCAGGATGTGCAGTTGCATTTCACTCTGGGCTTGTTGCTTGCTTCCGCCAAGCAATACAAAGCGGCCGAAACCGAACTGGAGCAGGCCAACGCTCTACAACCCGAAACCTTTGAGATTCTCCATAACCTCGGGCAGTCCTATCTCCGCTCGCACGAATACTCGAAAGCAGACATCGCCCTCACTCGAGCACTGAAGTTAAAGCCCGATTCGGCTGACACCCTTTACCTGCTTGCGCAGGTTTACTTCGACCAAGCGAGGCCAGTGGACGCTCTCGATCTGCTGGTGCGCGCGCACAAACTGTCACCTGAGAATACGGACGTGATCTTCCTGATGGCTCGTGTCAGCATGACCCAGAACTATTTTGAAGACGCAATTCCACTGCTTGAATCGGGTCTGAAGATTGCGCCCCAGCGAGCCGACCTCCACGCCGCTTTGGGCGAAAGCTACTTCATGTCGGGCAAAACGGAAAGCGCAATCGAAGAATTCAAAAAGCTCGTGGCGTTGGAACCGTCCGCGCGCTCCTACCTGTTCATGGGACTGTCCTACCGGCATCTCGGGCGCTTCGATGAGGCGCTGAGATATTTTGAAGAAGGCCTGAAACGTGACCCGCACAACGCCCCATGTCTGTTTAACATTGGTTTCATCGAAGAGCGCCAAGGAAATTATTTACAGGCCGAAAACTCGTTTCAGCAAGCACTGCGCTCCAAACCAGATTATCCCGAAGCACTTCTTGAGGTGGCGAATCTCCGCGTCAAGGATAAGAAATTCGCCGAAGCCATTGAACTGCTGCGCAGATTTGTGAAGGTCAGCCGGGATCCGGCCGAGGGCTACTACAAACTGGCAATGGCGGAGCGCAGCCTTCATCAAACGGTTGCGGCGCAGAGAGACTTGAGCGTTTTCCAGACGCTCTCGAAAAACTCACCCACCGGCCCTTATCCCTACCAGCATCTTTTCGATTACCTCGACAACCGGTCGACGCTTTCTGCCCAACAGCGCGCTGAACTCGACCTGTCGCAGCTGACCGAGCAAATCCAGAAACATCCCGGCCAGACTCAGGACTTATATTTGCTGGCTGAAGCGGAACTAAAGCTCGGCAAGCTCGATGATGCGCGGACGACCATCGCACAGTTGGATCAGGCTACTGCAGATGACTATCGCACGCAGACCGGCATTGGCGTTTTGCTCGCTCGCCATCACTTGTACGATGACGCGATTTTGCATTTGCAGAAGGCGCTCCGCGACAATCCCGATTCCGACGATGTGAAATTCGATCTGGCCGACGCCTATTTTCGCAAGCGGCGCTACGCCGATGCTCTCGATGCCGCACAGAAAGTTTCGGCGGCGGGCCAGCAAGACGATGTTTTTCTGGCATTGCTGGGAGATATTGAGGCTCACGTCGGCGAGACCGCCAGGGCGACGGAAATCTTTCGCAATGCCATAAGCCGCAATCCCGATAATGACCAATACTATCTTTCGCTGACCCTGGTTCAGCTTCGCGACAATGATCTCTCTGGCGCCGAGCAGACGCTGCAGAAAGGTCTGGCGCGAATTCCCAGCTCTGGGAAGATTCAGTGGGGGCTGGGATTGGTCTCGGTGCTACGCGGCAATGCCGCTCAGGCCGCTGCACGGTTGGAGCGAGCCGTGGAGCTGCTGCCGGAGTGGTCGGGGAGTTATTCCACTCTGGGCGTGTTCTACTATCAGACCGGACAAATTGAGAAAGCGCGCGAGGTGCTCGACCGTTTCAAAGGGAGCAATGCCGGCGGCCTGGATGTTGGCCGGATTGAAGAAACTCTATCGAGGGCGCCCGCGAACCCGTCCGCGGCAAGCCAGCCGATCCCGATGGACGCCCGCCAGCAATTGCTTCAATTCGCCCTGCTCGTCGCCGACCGCAGTCTGTAGCGGCCGAAGGGTCTCCGGGCTAAGTTGGGTATCATTACACTGAGCGAAAGTGATGTTTGCTGCGAGCGGCGTTACACTAATCCGAAGATGGGAGAGAAAAAAGCTATAACCTACAACCGCCTCGCTTTCGGCGCCAGTTGCGGCGTGATCCTAGCTGTCGGCCTTGCGGTCGCTGGAGCTGTCCACGCCAGGGGGTTTGCCTCTCAAGCCGCGCCGGCGTCGGAACCTCGCATCCCCGTTCGCTACACCGATGTCCGCGAAAACGCCAAAATCACTTTCCGACAAGACTCCACACAAAGCGAAGAAAAGTATTATCTCGAAACCATGGGAACGGGCGTTGGTTGGATTGACTACGACCAAGACGGCCTGATGGACTTGTTCTTCGTGCAATCCGGCGCCACGGACGCTTACAAGCCGGCGCACCCATTGCGTTGCGCGCTTTATCACAACAACGGCGACGGAACCTTCACCGATGTCACCGAGAAAGCCGGCGTCGGAGGTGAGGGCCACTACGGTCAAGGGGTTGCAGTCGGCGACTTCGACAATGACGGATATCCCGATTTATACGTCACTGGCTATGGCCGAGCCATTCTTTATCACAACAATGGTAACGGGACCTTTACCGACGTGACCGCGAAGGCCGGCGTTGCCGATGAGGGACAATGGTCGACCAGCGCAGGATGGTTCGACTACGACAAAGATGGTTGGCTCGACCTCGTGGTCACCAACTACATCGATTGGAGTCCGAAGAACAATATTTATTGCGGCGAACACCGGCCTGGATACCGCTCCTACTGTCATCCGGGCAACTACAAAGGCGAGCGCATCAAGCTCTACCACAACAATCACGACGGCACTTTCACTGATGTGAGCGATGCATCCGGAGTGGGAAAGCCCGAAGCCAAGGGCATGGGCGTGGTTCTCGCGGATTTTAACAACGACGGGTGGCCCGATATCGCCATCGCCAACGACTCATGGCCGAACTTTCTGTTCATCAACAAACACAATGGGACTTTTGAAGACGTTTCGCTTTTCTCCGGAATTGCCGCAAGCGAAGATGGGCGCTATGAAGCCGGTATGGGCATCGACGCTGCGGACGTGGACGGCGATGGATGGATGGACGTCTATATTACTCACCTCGACTTTGAATTGAACCGTCTGTACCGCAACAGCCATGACGGCACTTTCACCGACGAAACCTTCCGTTCAGGCCTCGGAAACAAGGCTGTCTTGATGAGTGGCGTAGCCATGAAATTTCTGGACTACGACAACGACGGCTGGAACGATATCCTCCAGGCCAATGGTTCCATGCTCGACAATGTTGCGCTCTATCACGAAGAGGTCTCCTACAAAGAACCGTTGCTCATGTTTCGCAACCTGGGCAAGGGCCAATTCGAGAAAGTATCGGAATCGCTCGGCCCCGATTTCATGCGTCCGATCGTTGGCCGCGGCCTGGCAACGGCAGACTATGACAATGATGGCGACATCGACATCGTGACCAATAATCGCGGCGATTATCCGTCCCTGCTGCGCAACGACGGTGGCAATGCCAATCATTGGCTGACCATCCAGTTGATCGGAACAAAGTCAAACCGTGACGGCACTGGCGCTTCACTCAAACTGACTTCGGAAGGCTTTGTGCATGTCGAACAGGCAAAGGGCGGGGGCAGTTACATGTCGGCAAGCGATCCTCGAATTCACTTCGGCCTGGGAAAGCGCACTAAGATCGAATCCCTGGAAATTACGTGGCCGAGCGGGCACATCGATCGATTGACGAACCTCTCGCCCGACCGGATCATCACAGTAAAAGAGGGCTCAGGGATTGTCCCGCG
This sequence comes from uncultured Acidobacteriota bacterium, assembly GCA_963756015.1. Classification (GTDB taxonomy): domain Bacteria; phylum Acidobacteriota; class Terriglobia; order Terriglobales; family Acidobacteriaceae; genus Sulfotelmatobacter. Next base: position 513,314 of record CAVWMB010000006.1, on the reverse strand, counting down.
CGCGTTCCCGAAGATCCCGAGCCCCAAGTGATAGAGTTGAGTTCGGGATCCAATATTAATGAATTGAACCTTCGTCAGTTATGAATTTTCCCCGGCGACGTTTTCTCGGCTCCTCGTTCGTGGTTCTGGGCAGCACTCTGCTCGACGCTCTTACGACCCCCCTGTGGAAATGGAAGCGCTCGCTCGTACTTCAGTCGGCGCCTGCAGCGCCCTTAACGTCCCCCGTGCAGTTTGTTGACGTAGCCCGTGAAGCCGGGCTGACCATCCCCAACGTTTGGGGAGGCGTCGACCACAAGCGCTACATCATCGAAGCCAAAGGTAGCGGGATCGCCTTCTTCGATTACGATCACGACGGCTGGCTCGATATTTACTTGACGAATGGAACGCGTTTCGGCGAAACCTGGCCTTCCGGACAGGAGCCCACTTCGCATCTCTACAAGAACAACCGCGACGGAACGTTCACCGACAGGACGGAGAAATCAGGCTTGGCGCGCACGGGCTGGCAAACCGGCGTCTGCATCGGCGACTACAACAACGATGGCTGGGACGACCTGTTCTGCTGCTTCTGGGGACACAACATTCTGTTTCACAACAATGGCGATGGCACCTTCAACGATGTTACCCGCCAAGCCGGCGTCTATGACGAACGCCAGCGATGGGGAGCGGGTTGCACTTTCCTCGACTATGATCGCGACGGCCACCTGGATCTTTTCATCTGCAATTACATCCAGCTGGATCCGGTGAAGACCGGCCAGCCGGGCGATCCCGCACCTTGCCAGTGGAAAGGGATTCCGGTGATGTGCGGCCCGCGCGGCCTCACTGGCGACACCAACGTCCTTTACCACAATAACGGTGATGGTACTTTTACCGATGTCACCGAGAAGGCCGGCATTCTCAAGACCGGCCCGCGATACTCGATTACCGCGGTGACCAGCGATTTCGATAACGACGGCTGGCCTGACATTTACGTGGCCGTGGATTCCGAGCCCAGCATTTTATTCCGCAACAATCATGACGGCACGTTCACCGACGTGGCCGTGATGACCGGTTGCGCCTACAGCGAGAACGGGCACGAGCAGGCAGGAATGGGTGTCGCGGTCGGCGATTACGACTGCGACGGCTGGCTCGACATCTTCAAGACAAATTTTGCCGACGACACCTGCAATCTCTACCGCAACAACGGGGATGGCACCTTCAGCGACGTGACCTTCGCCTCCGGAATCGGCATCAACAACCAGTACGTTGCCTGGGGCTGCGGATTCGTCGACTACGACAACGATGGATGGCCCGATCTAATCCAGGTCAACGGGCACGTCTATCCCGAGATCCACGGCCACGAGATCGGACAGACTTTCAAGAATCCGCGTCTGGTCTACAAAAACATGGGCAATGGGTTGTTCAGAGATGTGTCGGCTGCAATGGGCCCGGGGATTAGTGAGCGCTTTTCGAGCCGCGGTGCCGCGTTCGGCGACTACGATAACGACGGCGATATCGATGCGCTGGTCTTGAACATGAACGACCTGCCTTCCCTGCTCCGCAACGATGGCGGCAACAAACAGAACTGGATCAAATTGAAGTTGATCGGGACCAAGTGTAATCGCACTGCAATTGGCGCTCGTGCGCGAGTTGTCGTAGGAACTCATTCCCAGATCGATGAAGTGCGCAGTGGGGCAAGCGTTATGTCACAGAACGATTTGCGCCTGCACTTTGGGCTAGGTAAAGCAACAACGGTCGACCTGATTGAAGTGAAATGGCCGACCACGCAGAAGATTGAGCGCTTCAGACAGGTGAAGGCGAACCGGATTCTCACCATCCGCGAAGGTGAAGGTATCGTCGATCCTACCAAGTCGCAAACCCAAGGCGGCGAAGTGAAAGTCACAAAATGAAGGCGCTACTCTGCCGATCGATGGCGGCATCTCCGATCGGCGCAACCCGTGCGTTGCCGAAATCTCGGGAACCTGTTGCTCTCTGACCTATTGATGGATTCTCGCGGCCCAGCCGCCGCCGCTTGCCAGCGCTAGTTTCAGTTTGGTGGTTTTATTCACCTGCGTGACTACTTTCTTATAGTCGCTCGCGTTGCGGTCTGCATTCACACCGTCCTGGTAGGCTTCCATCGTGAAGTTGCCTTCGGGCAGGAACGAGAGATCAATTTCCAGATTGCGTGGCGTCCAATCGGTCATGGCGCCGATGTACCAGTCGTGACCGTTCCTTCTGGCGACGACCACGTAATCGGCGATTTTGGCGTCGAGCACTTTCGTTTCATCCCACTCGGTGGGAACCGGGGCGAGAAAATCCATGATCTCCGGCTCGCGCAGGTAATTTGACGGACTGTCCGCTAGCATCTGCAGCGGACTCTCGTACACGACATACATCGCCAGTTGATGGCAGCGCGTTCCCAACGCCATCGGCTGACTGAATATAGGCGCAAAGGTGGCCCTGGTCGCGTTCCGCATTGCTCCCGGAGTGAAGTCCATTGGACCCAAAAACATTCGAGTGAACGGCAAAGTCACATTGTGCTTTGGCTCGGTCTCGGCGCTCCACTTGCTCCACTCCAGGCCGCGCACGCCTTCGGTGCTGATCAGGTTCGGCCAGGTGCGAGTCATCGTTGCCGGTTTCTGGTCGCCGTGAAAATCAACCAGCATCTTGCGCCTGGCGCACTCGCGGCTGATTTTGTAGTAGTAGTCCACCAAGATTTGATCGCTGCGCTGCATAAAATCAACCTTGATGCCCTTCACTCCCCATCTTTCAAACTCATCGAAAGCCGGCATCAGCTGATCGTCCAGGGTCTTCCACACCACCCACAAAATGATGCCAACATTCTTCTGCTTAGCGTAGGCGGTGAGTTCGTCCATATTGATTTCGGGAACGACCTCCAGCAGATTGCCGAGCTTGTACCACCCTTCGTCGAGAATGATGTAAGGGATGCCGTATTTCGCGGCGAAGTCGATGTAATACTTGTAAGTCTCCGTGTTGACTCCGGCTTTGAAGTCCACGCCGTAAACATTGTTGTCGTTCCACCAGTCCCAGGCTACTTTTCCGGGCTTGATCCATGACGTGTCCTGCACCAACGATGGCTTTTCTAGAAGATATACGATTTGGTTGGTGAGCAGGTCGCCATCCTTGTCGGCAATGCCAATCACCCGCCACGGAAAAGTGCGCGTACCCGCAGTCAGCGCGATGTAGTCGGCGCTCTCGACCACCTGGAAATCGCGATCCCTCGTCAGGCTTTCCTTAAGCGGGTAAGGAGGAAAGGTCGCGGCCAGTCCGTTCCCTCCGGTGCCGTGCAACCACAGACCGGGATAATCATCCAAGTCTGATTCGGCAATCGCAACCTTCGCGCCCTCCCCAACGTCGACGACTGCGGGCAACGACGCCAGAAATGCCGGAGCAATTTCACTCAAGTGCTGAGGCAGGTATTTGCGCTCATTGTGCGAAAAGAAGCTGTCCTCCTGCGGATAATAAACGATGAAGTTCGACGGAAAGTTAAACGCCGATTCTTCTCCGTAGATTTTCACTTTCTCCTCTGGAATGGAAGTTTCGAAGCGGTAGGCGAAGCCTTCGTTGTAAGCGCGGAATACCACGGCGTATCCGCCTTCCATGTTCAACCGCAGTTCGTTGTAGTGATCGCGAATCTTCGCGAACTTCTGGCGTACCACCGGTTCCACCACCTGATCGGAAGAACGCGGTTTCGCGTCGACTACTTTCGGTCGCACGCCAAGCTTCTTGTGCTCGACATCCATGGAGAGGGTACAGTTCTCCAGCACCGCGCGACCCTTCAGCACGATGTCGTACCGGATGGACTCGGCGGTGCGGATCCTGACTTCGATTCGCCCGTCCGGCGAGCGCAAATCGTAGCTGGATTGAGCAGAAACATTTGCAATAACGACGGTCATGAAAAGAAGTGATAGCAGAAGCGGAGCGCATGTCTTCATCGAGTCACCTTCCGTGCCGATGCGTGGTTGGGTGCAAGAAAAGGAATCTTACGCGCGCTCGTGATAGAAACTCAAATCAGGCCGGGCGCAGACTGTCCAACCGGTCGGCGTCTCCGCAGCTTGAGTTGTGAAGAACGTTATTTTGGAACCGGCGGTGCAGCGGGGCCGGACGAGGGGTGATCGGCCGGTTGATTCTTCAGCACAAAGAGAAATTGCCCGAGCTCCCGCCTCTGGCGTTCGATCGCGGCAGCCTCGCTACTCTCGAGCTGTTTGTATTGTTCGATTTCGCTTTGCCACTTCCCGTCCTCCCCAATCCGTTTGTATGCGAGGCCGAGACGGTAGTGAGCGTCGCTGCCGCCGGGGTTCACCGCGATTGCTTTCTGGTAAGCTGCAACCGCCTGCGGGAATGCCCCGCGCGCAACATACAGATTGCCGAGTTGCAAATAGACTGCATCGAGTTTGGGGTCGATCGTCGCCGCCTTCTGCAGCAGAGATTCCGCATGCAGCAGCGCATCCGCATTCTCCGATGCTCGATTTCGCTTCCAGAGGGCAACCGCATAGTAATAATTGGCAAGGGCGTTCTCTGGTTGATCTTGCGCAAAGCGCGCCAGTTTGTGCTCGGCACAGGGCAACGGACCCGGAGACGCCTCCTGCATCTTGCCCAGGAAAAGGTATGGAGTGGAGTTTGCCGGATCGAGATCCGAAGCTTCGCACAAGCGCTGGGCTGCTTCATCGGCAGAACCGCTGGTGTAGAGCGCCGCGCCCAGTCCGGCCAGCATTCTCGCCGAATCCGGGTGCAGGCGAGCGCCTCTGCCGAATACTTCGACCGCCGGCGCGGCAGCCCTATGCAGCAGCAACTCGGCTCCCCACGCAAAATAATTTCGCTCACTCGCATCCAGCCCGGCCGCACGCTCATACTCACGCTCTGCCCCGAGCGGATCCCCGAGTTTTCCGTCGAGATCCCCGAGCATTCGGCGTAAGTCCGCTTCGTCATGCTGGCTAAGCCCATTTTCATTGGCCAGCCGCTGGCGCACGTGCTCGCGGGCTATTTCGGGCCCGATGGCCCCGTCTTTCGGGCTTTCGGCCGCAGCTTCCATGGATTTTGCCGACTCGAGATTCAATGTTTCCCTGGCAAGTACTTCCCCAGTCCGCAAGCGAGTTTCCGATCCATGCCCACCCGAACCCGTCGAGTCCGTAATCCCCGCAACCGTGAAGTTAGGTCGGTCGTCAAGTTCGATTCCATAGATTGACGAGGACGCCACAGAATACGGGGTAGAAGAGGACGCTCCCGCCTCCAAAACAAATTCGCAGTGCTTTTTTTCCGCCGGCAACAGCTTGATCGAATCCTCGCTTGCTTCGCGGAAGCCTGCTTTTTTCGCCTGTACCGAGTAGGTGCCGGCGGGAACCGCGGAAAACAGAAATGATCCGTCCACTTTCGTTTGAGTGTCAAAAGAACTTGGATGATTTTCACCCTTAAGACCGACTGAGACCTCCGCCAGCGGTTTCCCAGCGGAGTCGCGGACAATGCCCTCAATCTGAGCCGTCGCCGCAGACGAAGCGCCCTGCGCCGGCGAAGATGGAACAGCCGACATCATGAGTATAACTACAAGCAATATACAAAGATCATGTTTTGTAACGAGATTCATAACGCTTCCTGAAGCGCCCGTCCTACCTTACCCCGAGCACACTTACTTTGATGGAACTGAACCCCTGGCCAGCTAGCAACACTCTTCGATGGCGGACCATAGTCGAGGTAGGGCCCGGTTTTCTGTAGAATTGCGCTTTTGTGCAACCAGACGCCACATGCGCTCTCGATGTTCGACCTTTCATTCCACCTTGTACAGGGCGACAGCGTGTGCCGGGAGCAATACATCGACTGCGTCCCACTGGCCCAGGTCCTTCCTTTCCCAAAGGTCCCGAATCCTGTACTTGGCTGATTCCAAACCGAAGTCGCTCCAATGGTGTTGGATCCGAACCGCCCTAGCGGAAGTATTAAACAGGGCAATGTAGTTGCCGTTTCCGGACTCCGGACGGGACATCCATACAACCGTACTGTTCGTTGTAAGTATCTGATGGCCCTTTCTTGCGTGCTGATCCACAGCCAGGACCTCCAAATTGGTGAGCAAAGAGGTAGTCCATTCATCGGTAGCGGACAAGTCACCACCGATCATGAGCGGGGAACGAAACATGGACCAGAGGGTGAACAGAGTGCGTTGTTCATCGTGCGTCAGCCTCGTATCGCGCGCCGTGCCCCAGCCGGGTGCCGGTCCCAGTCGGCCAACTGGAAGCATATCCGCGTCCGGCCAGTGTCCTGGCTCGGAGAGGAGAGCCCATTTTGCGGCGTTCTGGAATTGATCTCCGACGCCTTTTGGGTAGAACTTGTCGTTGTGCCACAGATCCCAAATATCATTGGAGATTCGCCACATCTGCGCATACTTCCGCAGCTCGCGCACCTTATCTATGGGGCTGGGCCCAGGCGACAGACTCAGCACAATAGGGCGCCCGCTCCTGGCGATCGCTTCGCTGATGCTACGAATCTCGTCGCCTTTGTAGGGATGGTCACTGATGCAGTCGACTTTGATCAAATCAACTCCCCAACTGGCGTAGAGTTTGATGATGGAGTCGTAATACGCCTGCCCCGCCGGCTTTTTCGGGTCGACCCCGTAATTATCGAAATTCCAGGGACATGTGTCTGAAGTCACGGCCGCATCGGCAGCGTGGTAAGGCGAATCAACGATTGGCAGATTTTTTTTTACGGCTTCTTTCGGAATGCCGCGCAAGATATGGATCCCGAACTTAAGCCCTAAAGAGTGTGTGAACTCGGCAATTCGCCTGAACCCTTCGCCATCCGCCGCTGAAGGGAAGCGGCTTTCCGGCGGCACGTAGCGACCGTATTCGTCCAGCGTGTATCGAAAGTTTTTGGAGTTTCCCTCTGCCACGGGATTTTTCACGAACCATTCCATGTCGATGACGACATACTGCCATCCGTACGGCTTCAGGTGCGCAGCGAACCAGTTCGCGTTCGCCTTGAATTGTTCCTCATTGATGGTGGCGCCGTATCCATCCCAACTGTTCCAGCCCATGGGCGGTGTGTCGGCAAGAACTGATACCGGCGAATGCGCTGCATTCGCGCCACTCACTGCACACCAATGTCCAAGCAGCACGATTACAGCAGGCAGCAGGAATGGTCGAAACCTAAGGATCCGAATTCTCTGAACACAATTTTGAGACTTAAACGCAGATTCGCTGAGCAAGTGTCGGTCTCCATTTCAACTGTTGCAAATCAAACCCTCCGAGGAGAAATCAAGCATGCCACACCAGGTCCTGCATGGCTAGAAGTTACCGTTAGCGTCATCGCTCGGGATCACGGGGCCATCTTCGTTGGCCACGCTGTCGGAGAGCCGAAAGGTGGGTAGCGTCAGGTCTGCAGGCGCAGGCGAGCCAGTAATGCATAGGCCTTGCGAAACCAGGAGCGTTCGCGGCGACGCTGATACGCAGGCATGGTTGGACCCTTGTCGAGTATTTTCTGCGTCCACTGGCGGGCTTCTACGTTGCGGCCTTGGGAGTGCAGAAACAGCGCATAGTTGTAATAGCTCTCGGAGCTGGTGGAGATCTTGGTGGCCTGCTGAAACATCGATGCGGCCTTCTCCGCCTGCCCGGTTTGAGCATAGGCGTGCGCTAGCAAGCCCATGCCGCGATGGAAGTCATAGGTTGGGTCGGCCTGAATCGCTCTTTCCAGGTCGGGCACGGCTGCGGCAAAATCGCTGAGTCCAATCTCCGCCACGCCGCGCCGGTAAAAAGGATCAACCGAATCCGACCGCTGCGAAATCGACCGGTCATAACATCCACGGGCTTTGGCGAATTCCCCGTCGTCCAGGTACAGAAGGCCAAGCTCCTCGTAGTTTCCAGCCGACGGATTGTCCAGAATTGCGTGTTCCAGTTCGCGAATGCGCCGGCGCCGGGGAAAGGCTTGAAAGGAGCTACGCAGCAGCCCGGCATCGGGAATGACTTCGGCCACGATGTAAACCAGCGCACCGATCCATCCCAAAAACAGAATGATGAAGAGCCAATACGTATCCGGCCGGCGGCGAATGAAATGGACAATGGCCACCGCCTGCAAAATAATGCCCCACCAGGAGGCGAAGAAGAAGAAAAGCGATCCCATGTGTCAGGGGAATATAGCATGTCAGCGCGAAGGCTCACATCGGGTGACGAATGCTAAGATGATGCGTGGTGAAGCCTTTCACGCGCTCGATCCGCCTGCTGGCGTCCGACATAGATGGCACTCTGCTCAATCCACAATTCCAGATTTCTGCGGACGATCTTGCAGCTTTGAGGCAAGCCCATGCTGCGGGCATTGAAATTGTGCTGGTTACCGGCCGGCGGCACACCTTTGCCCTGCCCATTGCACAACAGCTGGGATTTGATCTGTGGCTGATCAGCTCCAATGGAGCGATTACCCGGTCGCTGGCCGGCGAGACTTTTCACCGCGACTTGATGCCCCGGGAAATCTGCCGAAAGTTATGCGGCGCAATGCAAGATTTTCGTGGCCATACGGTGCTGACCTTCGATCAGGAAACCAAAGGTGCAATCGTGCTCGAGCACCTCGACGATTTGAATGCCAGCATCCGGCGGTGGCTGGAGAAAAACATGGCGTACATCGAATTTGTGGCGCCGATCGAGAAGGCGCTGGTGAGCGATCCGGTGCAGGCCATGTTCTGTGGTTCGATGGCGCATATGGGTTCCGCACTGCAGGCGCTGCAGGATAGCGGAATGGGGAACCAGGTCACAGTCCTGCGCACGGAATATCCTCAGCGCGATCTCTCCATGATCGACGTGCTGAATACGGGCTGCTCCAAGGGGCACGCCCTGAAGCGATGGGCCGCGTTCCGGGGCTACGATCGCGAACAGGTCATGGCCATCGGTGACAATCACAATGACGTCGAAATGCTTGAGTTTGCCGGGCATCCGGTTATCATGGGGAATGCCTGCGAAGAGCTACGGGGCCGCGGCTGGAACGTAACCCTGGGCAACGACCGATGCGGAGTGGCCGCAGCGGTCGCAGAGGTGGTAAGCGGGTAGAATATTGGATATGCGGAAGGCGATCCAACCCGGTGGCTGGGCGGTGGTGATCGCGCTGATTTCAGTGATGGCGCTTCCCGCGCGGGCGGCGGACTCCGCCGTGCTGCGGAATGGATTTTCAATCCGTCATGAGCGCCGGCAGATCATCGGGACAATGACACGGCTCTATGTGAACGCCGATGGGTCAAGTTTCGTGGATGTCCCGACCGCCGAAATTGATCACTTTGAAGCCGGGCCCAACGATCCCGCTCCTCAGAAGATTCAGATAAAGACGCAGCCTGCCAGCAACAATGTTCAGCATAGCGTGAATTTGAGTCAGGTAGTAGCCACAGCGAGCGGAACTTATCGCCTGGACCCGGATCTGGTAAACAGCGTGATCCGCGCCGAAAGCGGCTTCAATATACGGGCGGTTTCGCCAAAGGGCGCACGGGGTCTGATGCAATTGATGCCGAAGACCGCCTCGCAACTCGGTGTGCGCGATGCGTTCGACCCGCAGGCCAACGTGGAGGGTGGCACCCGCTATCTGCGCGAACTGCTGGAGCGTTACAACTTCGATTTGATCAAGGCGCTGGCCGCTTATAACGCCGGACCGCAACGCGTCGAACAGTACGGCGGCGTTCCACCTTACTACGAAACCAAGGCCTACGTGGCCGGCATCGTACGCGACTTCAACAAGAAAAAGCTGGCGCAAAAAAACGCGGCGCGGCCCGTGGTTCAGAAGAACTCAGCAAGCAAGAGCGCCCAAACTTCCAGCGCAAAGTTGCATAAACCTATCGCACGGGCGAAAGTAAGTGCAAGCCAGTCCAGCGAGTAAGCAACCGACCGCCCTGCCCAGTACGATTGGGTCCGGTCGCTGTGAACTACCTGGTTTGACCCTCTCGGCACACTCGTTTACCTTGGGAGAGCCGTTTCCGCTTCGCGTAGCGAGGTCGCGGCGCGAGGCTTTTCCACTTCATGGATAAAAAACGTATCCTGGCCAGTGCGGTAGTGTTTCTGATTCTGGCCGCTCTGTTTTATCTGCAATACCGCCACTGGCAAAGCTTCGATTGGGGCACGTTCTGGGCTGAGACCCACCGCATCAACAAACTCCATGTATTGCATGCCATTGCGCTGATCTATCTCGGATATTTCCTGCGCGCAGTGCGCTGGAAGATTTTCTTGCAACCCGCACGTCCCAAAGCCACCATCGTGGATATGCTGTCCCCAACCCTGATTGGGTTTACCGGGTTGGCCCTGCTCGGCCGCGCCGGAGAATTCATTCGCCCCTACCTGATCGCCCGGCGCACCGATCTTTCGTTTTCATCCCAGCTCGCGGTCTGGACGGTGGAGCGCATCTTTGATGTGGGCGCTTTCACCGTGTTGATGGTGCTCGCGATTTTTCTGCCGAGTGCGCTGCCTTCAATTCCCCATCCGGAGTATTACATCCGCTTCCGCGAAGGCGGATTCCTGTTGGTAGGAGCCGTGCTTCTGCTGGCGGTGGGCGCGATCGTGGTCCGGCGCAGTGGCGATTCGGTCGCCCAATGGGTGGAATCCAGATTTGGCCATCTTTCCTCGAATTTTGGCCACAAACTCGGGCTGCGAGTGCGGGAGTTTGGTCAGGGCCTCGATACCATTCAAGGCCCGCTGTCGCTGCTCCTGTTGAGTCTGGTCTCGGTGGGCATGTGGTACATCATTGCACTTGCCTATCAGGAAGTGACTCACTCCTACGGTGTGGCTTCGCTGGAGATTCCGGTTTCGCAGCTTTTGATCCTCATGGGAGCCAGCATGCTCGGCTCCATGCTGCAATTGCCCGCGGTGGGCGGCGGATCGCAGATGGCCACGATCGCGGCGCTCTCCAGCGTGTTTGATGTGCCCCCAGAAATTGCGGCGAGCTGTGGGATTTTGCTCTGGCTGGTGACCTTTGCGGCGGTGGTGCCGCTCGGCCTGGCTTTGGCACACCACGAGCGCTTGTCATTACGAAAATTGTCGAAAGAGAGCCATCGCGCCGAAGATACCGAAGCGGCAAGCCCGCCGGTGTGAACGGCCGCACGCAAGTGAATGTGTCGTAGGTTCGTAGTTCGGCGTAGTTCGCCTGTTACAATTTCCGTATTAATCCCAAATATTGATTTTGAGAGCGTGCTCTCGGAAACTTCAGCGCCATGAAATGTCCCTTCTGTGGATTTGCCAACGATAAGGTAGTCGACTCGCGCGAGAGCAAAGAGGCGGAATCCATCCGCCGCCGTCGTGAGTGCCTGAAATGCGCCAAGCGCTTTACTACCTATGAACGCATCGACGAAATTCCCTACATGGTGGTCAAGAAAGACGGGCGGCGCGAAAAGTTCGACCGGCAAAAGGTCTTGAACGGTTTGCTGCGGGCTTGCGAAAAGCGGCCGGTACCGATCAGCAAGCTGGAGCAGATTGTAAACGAAACCGAGTCCTTCGTGATCGAATCGCAGGAGCGCGAACGCAAGACCAGCGAACTCGGCGAACTCATCATGAACCGGCTGCGCCGGTACGACAAAGTGGCCTATGTCCGTTTTGCTTCCGTATACCTGGATTTCAAAGATGTGAAAGAGTTCATGAATGAATTGAGAGATTTGGTTAAAGTTAAAGAGCCTGCGGACGTTAGAGTAAAGAAGAACGGATAATTTGCGATGAGTCACAAGATAACGCTGATACCGGGCGATGGCATTGGCCCAGAAGTAACCCGCGCGGTGGTGCGCATTTTGGAAGCGACTGAGGTGAAGTTCGACTGGGAAACGTTTGCCGTGGGCGCCGACGCTTTTGAGAAGCATGGAGAATACATTCCAAAGGAAGCGATCGAATCGATCGAGCGCACCCATGTGGCCTTGAAGGGTCCGGTCACCACACCGGTTGGGGGCGGTTTTTCCAGCATTAACGTCGCGCTCCGGCAGAAGTTTGAGCTCTATGCAAATTTCCGTCCGATCAGGAATCTGCCTCACATTCCCACTCGTTACCCGGATGTCGATCTCATCATCGTGCGCGAGAATACGGAAAGTCTTTACTCCGGCCTGGAGCACGAAGTTGTTCCGGGCGTGGTAGAAAGCTTGAAGATCATCACCGAAAAGGCCTCGACTCGCATTGCGAAATTTGCCTTCGAGTATGCCCGCAAGAATCAACGCAAAAAGATTCACGCCATTCATAAAGCCAACATCATGAAGCTGTCGGATGGGTTATTCCTGCGCTGCTGCCGAACCGTAGCCAAGGGATTTCCGGAGATTACCTATGGCGAGCACATCGTGGACAACACTTGTATGCAGTTGGTGATGAATCCTTACCAGTACGACATGTTGGTGATGGAAAATCTTTACGGCGATATTATTTCCGATCTATGCGCCGCGTTTGTGGGCGGGTTGGGATTTGTACCCAGCGCAAACCTGGGCGATCATTGCGCGATCTTTGAAGCGGTCCATGGCTCTGCTCCCGATATCGCGGGCAAGAATCTCGCCAATCCCACCGCTCTTCTGCGCTCCGCACTGCTCATGCTTCGGCATCTTGGCGAGTTCGATGCGTCGACGCAGATTCGCAACGCGTTAGAAAAAGTGTATCGTCATCCCGAAAAGCTGACGCACGATATCGGCGGCAAAGCCGGAACATCCGAGTTCGCGGCCGCGGTGATCGAAGAAATGGACCAAAGCAAGGCGGCGCCAGCCACCTTCCGGTAGAATCAACCCACTTCAAGCTCGGGGCCTCACCGATCAATGGGGCAGAAAAGGGGCGTTATGAAACAGCGGTTGATTACCGGTGTGTTCAGCGGACTGGTGTGCATACTTCTTCTTGCCGGCTTGGCAGCGGCGCAAGGCGGCGAACTGGTGGCGGCGGAATACGGCGCCGGCAACCATCGTGTGGATGTAACTCAACAGGTGAGATCTTTTATGCACGACGGGGTTTTGCGCTTCGATGTGAGTGACCAGACGTTTGGCGTCGATCCCGCGCGAAATCATGTAAAGGAGCTTTTTATTCGTATTCGGCACTGGGATGGAAACACCGAGGAGTTTCACTTCCCCGAATATGCGCATGTAAATCTCATTCTCGATCCCGAGAGAGGATATGAATGGCACGACCGGGAGTTCCACATCATGCGCGCGTTCTACGGTGGCGCCGGACATTTTGTCGACGTCACGGAACAGTTGCGCAGCATGAAGCATGATGGCAGATTGTTTCTTGTGGTCGATAACCGCAGCATGGGCGTCGACCCGGATCCCTCGGTACATAAGGTATTACGCGTGCTTTATTTTCACGAGGGCCAGCGCAGACAGGTCGTGGTTCCGGAACACGGCGAACTGCGTTTGCCGTGAAGCATGTTTTTGTTCGGGCCTAAACCAGGCGCGGCGCAGTTCGCCGCGCCGTTTCACTTTGGCTTTTATTCATCTCGACCATTGACTCTGGTCGCAGATGAGAGTAAATTCGCCCGTTCTGGGGAATCTGGGGGATGTTGAAGACAACGCGTCGTGTGGGTGTAGTTCTATTTCAGCTAGGTGGGCCTGACACACTGGCTGCGATAGAGCCTTTTCTCTATAACCTTTTCTGTGACCCCGATATCATCGATTTTCCATTTGCGCGCATCGGGCGTAAACCCCTGGCCAAACTGATTTCGACCACGCGCGCGCGCAAGGTGCAGCACCATTACACGACCATCGGCGGAGGCTCGCCGATCCGTCGATTCACTCAACAACAAGGCCTGGCCTTGCAAAAAGAACTGGACCGTCAGGGCTTGGATGCGCACTGCTTTATTGCGATGCGTTACTGGCATCCGTTTACCAGCGAGGCGATTGAGCAAGTCGAGGCTGCGCACTGCCAGGAACTCGTATTGCTTCCCTTGTATCCGCAATATTCTTCGACGACGACGGGATCGAGCCTGAACGAGTGGCGGCGACTATTTCGCGCCAGCATCCCCGTACACAACGTGGGAGCCTTCTACCGGCATCCGATGTATCTAGACGCGGTTGTGGAAAAGATAGAAGAGTCTTTGTCCCGCTTTGCCATACCCTCGCGGCCTGAGATTATCTTTAGCGCCCACAGCCTGCCTGTGGCGGTGATTGCAAACGGCGACCCCTACCAACGGCAAATTGAGGAGACAGCACAGCTTCTGATGAAGCGCGGCGGATGGTCCAATCATTACCGGATCTGCTACCAGAGCAAGGTGGGTGCGAGTAAGTGGCTGCAGCCATCGCTACACCGGGCGCTTCGCGATGTCGCCGCCGAGAAGACGCGAGAAATATGCATCGTCCCGGTCGCATTTGTTTCCGATCACGTCGAAACCCTGGGCGAGATCGATCATGAAGCGCGCGAAGAAGCTCACCAGCTGGGTATTACCCGCTTTGAAATGACATCCGGCCTGAACGATTCGCCAAAATTCATTGCGGCGCTGGCGCAGTTAGTGGGAGAGGCTTTGCGGGACCCAGTTCACCCCGGCGATGCGATTCATGCGAGCGACAGAGGGATAGTTTCGGCGGAATTAATGGCAGCAGCGGGAGATTAGGCAAGGCTTCATAGCAGGAGGGCACTCATGGCGAATCCGGGCAGCGATCAACTGAACCCGAGTCAGGATGCGGCGGCGCCGCGCAGCACTGTGGATGCCACCAAGTACGTCGGCACGCCAGCGGTGGGAACCTCGAAAGCGGCAGCCGCAGCCGGGCTTTCGAATCCAGGACCTTCGAACACCGACATTGACCGCCGCCGTCGGAGGCTGGTCTGGGTAGGGGTGACCGCGTTCCTCACCGCATGGTTCCTGGCTTTTTTCCGATTCTTCCTTCCTCGTACCCTGTTCGAACCCAATACCGTATTCAAGATCGGCTATCCCTCGGAGTTTTCGCTAGGAGTCGACACGAAGTTTCAACAAAAATACCGTATCTGGGTCGATCGCACACCGGACCGACTGTTCGTGATTTACGCCCGCTGCACGCATCTGGGATGCACTCCGGACTGGAAGCCCGCCGAGAACAAGTTTAAGTGTCCCTGCCACGGCAGCGGCTACGACAGCGAGGGTATTAATTTTGAAGGGCCGGCGCCGCGGCCTATGGACCGGGCCAAAATTGAACTCGCCCCCGATGGCCAGATCATCGTCGACACTTCACGCCTCTATCAATGGCCGAAGGGGCAGCCTTCGCATTTCAACGATCCCGGAGCATTCTTGCCGGCGTAATGGTAGTGGCGCCGGCGTTCCGCCAGCGTTCGCGAGTGACAAGAGGCAATAATGGCTGACGAAAATAATCTGAAGGAAAAAAACGGCAAGGTGGGACTAGTCGATCGCGTGAAAGACGACATTCAGGCGATGAAGGTCGAAATTCCCACCAAGGCGAAAGAACAAATCGAGGGCCTGAAAGATCCCACCAAGACCCAGGTCTACACTTCCATCTTCCGCCACAAGCACGACGATACGCCGCGCAACCGGGCTCTGGGCGTGCTTTCCAATGTTTTCCTGCATCTGCATCCGGCAAAGATCAATCGCGACTCCGTGCGTTACAGCTACACCTGGGGCATGGGCGGGATCACGTTTCTTCTGTTCATCATCCTCACCTACACCGGTGTGCTGCTGATGTTTTACTACCACCCCACGAAGGTGCAGGCGTTTCGCGATGTGCTGTATCTCGAGCACGATGTTCCCTTCGGAAAGATTCTGCGCAATATGCACCGCTGGGCCGCTCACCTGATGGTGATTGCCGTGGAACTGCACATGTTCCGCGTGTTTCTGACCGGCTCGTACAAAAAACCGCGTGAATTTAACTGGAACATCGGGGTCTTGTTGCTGGTGTTCACGTTGTTGCTGTCGTTCACAGGGTATCTGCTGCCCGACGATCAACTCGGATTCTGGGCTGTCACCGTGGGCACGAACATGGCGCGAGCGACGCCCCTGCTCGGACACGAAGGTCCGTTCGGGTCGATGCTCGGCATGACCCCTTACAACGATGTGCGTTTCGGATTGCTTGGCGGCTCGATTGTCGATGCCAATGCCCTGCTGCGTTCCTACATTTGGCACTGCATCGGAATTCCGATCGTGGCGTCGATCCTGATGATTGTGCACTTCTGGCGGGTAAGAAAAGACGGCGGAATTTCCGGTCCTGCTCCGGTCATGCTGGAGGCGGAGGCGGACAAGCCTCGCCGAGGCCCGAAGGCAGCAGGCGAGTAACCGGTGATATGGAGACAGCCGCTCTCGGCTGTCTCCGAGCGCAGCTCGGCTATTATTTTGATGAGCTGCCAGAGACCTCGGAGAACGTATGGACTGGCGACAACTTTGGGAAATTTTTTCGGCTCCGGACAACGTGCCGATCGTAGCCTTGATTCCGCTCCTGATTTTCTACATTTATCTGGCATGGAAGCAGGCTCACGCCAACGATCAACTGATTGCGCAACTGGAAGGCGACGCCGCCCTGGCCAAGACCCACCACCGCAAGACCTGGCCCTTCAAACCGGGCTGGCAGAAGGAAGTTCACGTCTGGCCTTTCTTGCTCCGCATCGAATTTCTCGCAGCCATTATTGTCACCATCGTTCTGATGGTCTGGTCGATCACGCTGAACGCACCGCTCGAAGAGCCCGCCAACCCTAACTTGACCATGAATCCGGCCAAGGCCCCGTGGTATTTCCTCGGACTGCAGGAGATGCTGGTCTACTTCGACCCGTGGATCGCCGGCGTAGTAATGCCCACGATGATCATCGTTGGTTTAATGGTCATTCCCTATATCGACACGAATCCACTGGGCAGCGGATATTACACCTGGAAGCAGCGTAAATTTTCGATAAGCACCTTTTTATTCGGCTTCGTCATTCTGTGGGTCTCGATGATCCTGATCGGAACGTTTATTCGCGGCCCTGGTTGGCAGTGGTTCTGGCCGGGACAAACCTGGGATCACAATCGCCTGATCTACGAAGTGAATCGTGACTTGCCCGACATTTTCGGCATTACCTCGAATATGGGCAAGGGAATTTTTGGCGCGCTCGTGGTTGGCGGCTACTACCTGCTCGGAGGATTTGTTGTGTATTCGCTCTTCCGGCGATACATGGCTAAAGATTTCAAGCGGATGAGCCTGTTGCAATTTTCCATCACGCAATTTCTTTTGCTGACCATGGTGGCCTTGCCTTTGAAGATGAGCCTCCGCCTTTTGTGGCACATCAAGTACGTTTGGATTACGCCCTGGTTCAATATTTGAAAAACCGTCGTTGGCCGCTTGTCGTTAGTCGTTGGCCAACGCTCCATGCGGTCAGCAAATCTGAATCGCGAACCACGAACGACCAACGACTAACGACGATTTTCGGAGGAAGCTGCGGTGCCTGAAAAACCCAACCCCGAGCAGGATCCGATCACAAGCAAGTCCTACGCCGGCTATTACCTGATCGCGACCGTGATTCTGATGGCAACCTTGTTTTGGGCCTTGTGGGATGAGGCGTGGGGGCAGCGTCCGTGGAAGGCGTACCAGGAGCACTGGCAACATCGCTATACCGCGTTCCTCGATACCGCGCATTCGAAGTCGGCTACCTCGGAAAAGGAGGTCGAGCAGAACCCCGATTACGTGGCTCTGAACGCCGCAGTCAAAAAGGCCAGCGAGCAGACGGCGGTTCCAGCGAAAGAAGTCCGGGAAAAACTTGACGATGCCAGCGCCCGCCTCCTGGCGGTGCAGAGCGTCTTCACCGACCGTCGCGCCTACGTCAACGCTCTAACCTACGAACTCGAAACCAGCACTAGCAACTCCGCCAAGGCCAGCAAGCGGAAAGAGATCGACAAATACAAAGGCGAACAGGCCACGGTGAAGTATCCAGACGGCAGCAGGAAGAGTTATACGTTTCCCCAGCTTGAGGAAACCTATAACGATATTCGCGACGAACGCACCAAGCTAAGCCTTGAACTCGGCACCGTGCTGAAACCGGTTACCGCGGCCAGGGCGAAGGTGGACGAATACATCTCCGACCACATGGTCGATCTGACGCCCCAGCAAATCGACGGATTGAAAAAAAGGGCGACGGAGTGGGATCCGGCGATTGTGCAGATCAACGTTGCCGATGCCAACATTGTGGACCGGTGCGAATCCTGCCACATGAACGCTCGCGAGCCCTTGAAAATAACCGCGGCGGCGATGACTCCGAAAGGCGACAAGAAACCCGACGAATATGCCGAGGCATTCAGCAGCCATCCCGAGCCGGAGTTGTTGAAGCTTCACGATCCGGAAAAGTTTGGTTGCTCGCCCTGCCATCAGGGCAACGGGCGCGCCACGACCAGCATCGAGAAAGCGCACGGAAACTACGAGCATTGGCTGTGGCCGCTGTTTCCCAAAGAAAATTCCGAGGCCGGCTGCCAGAACTGCCATGCCTCCGACATGGTTTTGGTAAGCGGTGACGAGCAGTGGCAGACCATTAACAACGGCAAAGACCTCTTCCGTCAGAAAGGCTGCATGGGCTGCCACCGTTTCGAGGGCTACGACAAGGAGCCCGAGGATTTGAACGCCATCAGCCAGCAGATCAAACAGATCGAAACCGAGAAGACGGACAATTTTAAGCAAGCCGCCTATTTGATGAAGCAGGCAGATGCAGCCGAGTCCAACGATGAAGCCAACCGCTTCAACGGCCAGGCGGTTGACCTGCGAGTCGCAAACAGCAAGCTGGACGGGCGCCTGCAGCAACTGGACTACCAATCGCACAGCCTGATGCAGGACATGAAGAAGGTCGGGCCGAATCTCAAAGATGTGCGGCTCAAGCTGAACCGGAATTGGATTCCGGTATGGCTCAAGAAGCCAACCGACTTCCGTCCCACCACCAAGATGCCGAACTTCCGCCTGAATGATCATCAGATTCAGGCGATCTCGGCCTACATCTGGCAGTCCGGACTCACTGATCCTCTTTCCAAACACAAACCTGGCAATGCCGAGCACGGCAAGGAATTATTCGAAACTCGAGGCTGCCTGGCCTGCCACTCCATTGGTGAAGGCGATCAAACGCGTGGCGGAACCTTCGCCGCGAACTTGAGCCGTGTCGGCGAAAAAGCGAACTACGATTATCTGGTCCGCTGGATTCACAACGCCCGCGAACGCACGCGTCCCTACTGCCCATACGAAAAGAAAGATATTGGGCCGGAAGATTACGCCAGGAAAGGCCTTCCCTACCAGTTTGATCTCGAACACAGCCGCTGCCCCAATGACGGCCACGAACTGCAAGTGCAGAACATGACGGTCATGCCAAGCTTGCGCCTGGCTCCGGAAGATGCGGAAGACATCGCAACTTATTTGATGACCCAGAAAAAACGGGAGCCTTCGTCCTATGCCGATGCCGCGTTCATGGACGACCCCAACCTCAAAGCCGAAGGCAAGAAGTGGGTCCGCCATTTCGGCTGCGCCGGCTGCCACGAGATCGCCGGCTTCGAGGACGAAGGCCGCATCGGTACCGAGCTGACTTTCGAGGGCAGCAAGCCCATCGAACGTCTCGACTTCGCTCTGTTCACGACCATCTCCCAGCGCGGTGGGAAAGACGCCGAACCAATCAAAGACAAAGAGGATCTCGCGCGCCTTCCCGACGGCCCCGCGACTGAGCCCTGGTACGATCACAAAGGATTTTTCGAACATAAACTCGCCGAGCCTAACATTTATGACCAGGGCAAGGTAAAGACTGAGACGGAAGCCCTGCGCATGCCCAACATGCACCTCACCAAGGACCAGGTGCTCGATCTCACCACCTTCCTGATGGGAAGTGAAGAGACTTCCCTGCCCACCAGCTACCAGTACAAACCAGGCGACGCACGCCATGACATCCAGGAAGGCTGGTGGATCGTCAAGAAATACAACTGCATGGGCTGCCACCAGTTCATTCCGGG
Organism: uncultured Acidobacteriota bacterium; assembly: GCA_963756015.1. Classification (GTDB taxonomy): domain Bacteria; phylum Acidobacteriota; class Terriglobia; order Terriglobales; family Acidobacteriaceae; genus Sulfotelmatobacter. The sequence continues at coordinate 493,505 of CAVWMB010000006.1, read as the reverse complement.
CCAATCTACCATTCTGATGGGGCTGCCGCAGTATCAGGACAATCAAGAGCAATTGCCTCCGAAACTGTTAACCGAAGGTGCGCGCGTGGATCCAGAATGGATGCGCAGGTTTTTGTCGAATCCCGCGCTCAGCACTACCGATACCAATCGCAACGGCGTGCGACCTTACTTGAAAGTGCGCATGCCCACCTTCTCGTTCTCTGATAACGAACTGCGCAAGCTGGTGCGTTTCTTCCAGGCATTGTCGCAGCAGCCGATGCCGTATATCCCGGAACAGGTGCCGGTGCTCACCACCAAAGAAACTGACATGGCTCGCAGTTTGTTCTCGAGCACCGCAGCGCCGTGTTTGAAGTGCCACGCAACCGGCGATCCCGCTCACGACAAGATCGCGACTGCGCCAAACTTCTTGCTCGCGAAAGAACGCCTGAAGCCGGATTGGGTTGAGCGCTGGATCACCGATCCACAGGCGGTAAGCCCGGGAACCTCGATGCCATCCGGTTTGTTCAAGCAGCAAAATAACCAGTGGGTGTTTGCCGGACCAACGCTTCCATCGTTTCAAGGCTATGAAGGCGATCATCGTAAATTGTTGACCGATTACATTTTCCAGCTAACCCCAGAGGAGCAGCGAAAAGTGGCGTCGTCCATGCCTCGGGCCAAGACGGCAGCGGTTCACTCATCGACCATTCGCAGGCAAGCCGCGGTCGAGTCGCATCAAGCAGCCAGCGGCGGTTCGCGATAAAATGTTGGGTTCGGCTGCGAGAAACTGAACCGCGAGGGACCATCCGGCGAGTTTTGCGTGATTTCAACTACTCTAGAAAGGCGACATTATGAATAAGAAAACCAGTTGGAGATTGATATCGATCAGCGCGCTGGCTTTGTTGGCCATGCTGCTGGTTGTGGCGTGCAACAAAAATACTGAGCAGTCGAGCAACACCACCGCCGAAAAACAGGCAGAGCCCGCTCCGGCAGCCACGCCCATCGATCCCGCCACGGTCGCAACCGTGAAGGGCCAGGTAAAGTTTGATGGCGCCGCCCCCAAGCAGGCCAAGATCGATATGAGCCAGGATCCAGCCTGTAAGGGCACCAACGACGCAGAGAATGTCGTGGTGAGCAACGGTGATCTCGCGAACGTCTTCGTTTATGTAAAGGACGGTCTGGGCAATCGCACTTTCGACGTACCCAAGGATCCAGTCGTCCTCAATCAGAGCGGCTGCAAATATCATCCCCACGTGCTCGGAGTAATGGCCGGACAAACGGTGGAGATCAAAAATGACGACCAGACCACCCACAACATTCATCCCACACCGAAAGACAACCGGGAGTGGAATGAGTCGCAGCCGCCCTCTTCTCCGGCGCTAGAAAAAAGCTTCGCGCGCGAGGAAATTATGCTGCCCGTTAAGTGCAATCAGCATCCCTGGATGAAGATGTACATCAATGTGGTCAAGAGCCCGTTCTACGCGGTCACCGACAAGTCCGGGAATTACGAAATCAAAGGCCTGCCTCCAGGGGACTACACCATTGCCTTCGTGCAAGAGAAATTAGGGGAACAGGACCAGAAGGTCACAGTCGCCCCAAAAGAAACCAAGACTGTGGATCAAAGTTTCAAGGCGGCAGGCGAGTAAAAGGACATCCTGGCCCGGTTGGAGCGAGCGTAGCTGATCAGGTTGTCGTGGTATTGTCGTCTGCTAAAATGGGCTCTCTGGTGCGCTGGGCTGGCCTTTCGGCGTAGTCCAGCTCATCAGGGCATACTGCATGGAAGCGAAGCTCGCCGCAGTCAATCCGAGGGGTAAAGTTCTGAAAGCCAGTACGGCAAAGTATAACCGCGCGCATCATATTTTCGCGGTGTTTACGGCGTGTGCCACCTTCGTTGTAATCACCGCGGGCGCTCTGGTCACCAGCAACGAGGCCGGGCTTTCGGTTCCCGACTGGCCTACTTCATTTGGTTATCTCATCAAGGTGCCTCACTTCGTAGGCGGTGTCCGCTACGAGTGGAGCCATCGCATGGTGGCGGGCACGCTGGTATCGTTGACCCTGGCAATCGCGGTGTGGACTCTATTGGCTGAGCGGAGGCGCTGGCTGCGCTGGCTGGCCGTGGGAGCCTTCTGCACGGTGATTGTGCAAGCCATTCTCGGCGGACTCACAGTTCTTCTATTCCAGCCTCCGGCAGTTTCCACGGCGCACGCCACCGTGGCGCAAACATTTTTCTGCATCGCCGTGGCCATCGCACTCTTCACCGGCCGCAAATGGGTGGAGGAGCAGCCGCGGGTCGAGTACGATTCGCGCCGTCCCAGCCTGTTCACGCTTAGCCTGCTCTCTATCTTCATTCTGTATGTACAGCTCATTCTCGGCGGAATGTTCCGTCATCACGGCATGAGTTGGTGGCCGCATGTGCTGAATGCCGTGATCGTGTCTTTCGTGCTGGCCTGGACGGCGGTGCGAGCTATCTCGATGTACTCCAATATCGAGGCGGTGCGCCGTCCGGCGATCCTGATGCTTTCGCTCCTGATTGTTCAGCTTGGCCTCGGCTTCACGGCCTTCTTGACGCGCGTAGCCTGGGGGAGGAGCGCGGCTCAGCCCGAGCTGCCGATGGTCGCGGCAACGGTGGCTCATGTCGCTGTCGGAGCGTTGCTGCTCGCGACTACTGTAGTGTTGGCGATTCAGGTGTGGCGTCACGTCCCGGTCGCCGTTGCCGAGCGGGTCCCTCAAGCGCAACAGGATATTTCAGCGGCATGAGCGACTCTCGATTCCGTTCCACGCAATAACATCGTAGACTGGTATCGGATATCAATTTCAGGAACTCCATTGGCCTCGAAAGTTTCTGTACTCACCGACGCTGACTCCGGACCGACTGCTTCCGTCTGCCCCGTCATTTCCGTCGAGAACCTGGTGCATCGCTATGAAAACCGAATCGCGCTCAACGGAGTTTCCTTCACGGTGCGGCCGGCGGAATTGTTCGGATTACTCGGTCCGAACGGCAGCGGCAAGACCACCCTGTTCCGGATCCTCTCCACCCTGATGGTTCCCACCTCGGGCCGCGCCACCATCATGGGTTGCGACGCGGCGCGGGAGCCAGCGAGGTTGCGGCGTCAAATTGGCGTGGTTTTTCAGGCGCAGAGCGTCGACCTCAAACTCACTGCGTACGAAAATCTCTGGCATCAAGGACATCTTTACGGTCTGCGCGGTGAGGCTCTGAAGCTTCGAATTCAAGAAATTCTGCTGCGCGTAGGCCTGGCTGATCGCGCCAGGGAGATCGTCGAAACCTTCTCCGGCGGCATGCAGCGGCGCATCGAGTTGGCCAAGGGGTTGTTGCATCGTCCGGGAGTGTTATTGCTCGATGAACCCACCACCGGCCTCGATCCTGGTGCGCGACGCGATCTCTGGCAATATTTGCAGATGTTGCGCGACGAAGAACACGTCTCCGTGCTGGTGACCACGCATCTGATGGAAGAAGCGGAGCGCTGTGACCGGTTGGCCATCATGAACGAAGGAAATTTGGTCGCCCTGGGCACCCCGACAGAGTTGAAGAGCGAAATCGGCGGCGACGTAGTGCTTTTCGATGCGGCTCACGATGCAGGCTTGCTGGCGGAGCGCATCCGGGCCCGCTTTCACGTGGAAACCACGGTTCTCGAGAATCAGGTCCGCATCGAGCGCGAAGGCGCGCACCGCTTTGTCACCGAGGTCGTCGAAGCTTTTCCCGGGGAGATTGAGGCGCTTTCCGTCAGCAAGCCTGCGCTCGAAGATGTTTTTATCCGCCGTACCGGACACAAATTCTGGAGCGAACAAGACCATACCGAATCCGGTCCAGAAGATCACGGGAGGTAATGTGCTTTCTATGATGCTTGCTATTTCTCTTGTGCTGGGAATTCTTCCCCTGGCGGGAGTGGTGTGGACTTTGATGAACGGCTTGATTACCACGGTCGATGGGCTGTTCTTGAGTCTCATCCTGCTCACCCTTTCGGGAGTATTCATGCTGAACGCATACTGGGAAATGCGTGACTGCGGCATGATCGGCAAAAAGAAAGCCGCGGTCGCCGCGCCCAAGCCTCCTGCAGCAAAAGCGAGCTGAATTTTATGGCCAGCCAAACTGCCGCCTTATCGAGACCCATCGCACCTGTTTCCGCGGGTGTTTTACTGCCGGCCTTCACACTCTGGTGGCGAGAGATCGTGCGCTTTTACCGCCAGAAATCGCGAGTGGTCGGCGTACTGGCAAGTCCGCTGGTCTTTTGGGTGGTGATCGGCTCCGGCTTCGGCACTTCGTTCCGCTCCGGCGGAGGAAACGGGCAACAGAATTACCTCGACTATTTCTACCCGGGCGCGCTGATCATGATCGTCTTGTTCACTTCGATCTTCACCATGATGTCGGTGATCGAGGACCGCAAGGAAGGATTTCTGCTTAGCGTGCTCGTGGCTCCGGTGCCGCGCTCGGCGATTGTTCTCGGCAAGGTTTTAGGCGGCACTACCCTGGCAGCGGTTCAGGGAATGATCTTCCTGATTTTCGCTCCCTTCGCCGGCGTGCACATCGAACCTCTGCAGTTGTTGCTGGTTGCCATCGTAATCTTTTTGGTTTCCTTCGCGCTGACCGCCCTGGGCTTCGCCATCGCCTGGCCCATGGATTCTACGCAGGCATTCCATGGCATCATCAATTTATTTCTCATTCCGTTGTGGCTGTTATCGGGCGCTCTGTTTCCTATTGCGAAAGCTTCTTCCTGGATTCGCGTATTGATGTATATGAACCCGCTCACTTACGGCGTGGAGGCCCTGCGCAGCCTGCTGTACTCGAGCACGGATTCGCCATTTCCTTTGCCCTCGGCGATTGCAACGCTGCTTTTGTTTTCGCTGGTGATGTTCGGCCTCGCTTTCCTTATGGCCAACCGCCGCAGCGCGAGGCCGGCCGCATGATCGCGGAGCAATATGCGTACTTTCCGCCGCTGATCGCAGGTTTGAACGGAACCAGCGCCGCGTTGCTGGTAACCGGCCGTTACATGATCGCGCGTGACCGAGTCGCCGCGCATCGCACCTGCATGATCGCCGCCGTGGTTTCGTCGACACTTTTTCTGGTTTGCTACGTATATTTTCACGCTCACGCCGGGAACATTCTTTTTCTCGGCCAAGGGGTGTGGCGTACCGTGTATTTCGTTATCCTGATTCCCCACGTGATCCTCGCCATTGTGATCGTTCCCATGGTCATCATCACATTAAGTCGTGGCTTGCAGGCTCGTTATGATCGGCATCGGGCGATTGCGCGGTGGACTTTCCCGCTCTGGATGTACGTAAGTGTCACCGGGGTGATTGTGTACTTTATGCTGTACCAGTGGTTTCCGCACAGCTAGTGCGCGGCTTTTTTATTCTTCAGCCATAGTGATTTATGTCAGTCGTACGATTGAAAATTGATGTCTCGGGCACGACCGGCGAGGAAGCGTGGCGTCAGATTAAGCCTTTTGACCAAATTCAGAGTTCAGCGTTTGGCCCACAGTTTGGCAGGGGCGGGCCAAGCGCAAATGCGCCCAATGCGCCTCATCCGAAGGGAGAATGGATTGGAGCTGAGGTTCGCGTACAGACGCCTTTGCTGGCTCAGTACGCGGTTGCGCACTATCTGGAGCAAGAGCGCGTGCTAGATGCCGACGTGGAGGGTTAACCTTGACTAGTAACCATCCCAAGCTCGCGCCCTTTTTTCACGCACTGCGCCTCACATCCCTGTTCACGATCGGCGCGTTAAGCTGCACCTCAGCGAGAGCGGACACCTGCGAGAACCTGAAAGCTTTAAAGCTGCCCGATGCGACCATCACACTGGCTGAGCCGGTGGCCGCGGGCGCATTCACCTCTCCTGTCCCTGAGCGCCCCGGGTCTCCCGGCTTCAAGAATGTCCCCGCTTTCTGCCGCGTAACGGCCACCCTGCAACCCACTACAGATTCCGATATCAAAGTCGAAATCTGGATGCCGCTCGCCGCTTGGAATGGCAAGTATCGTGGCCAGGGCAACGGCGGCTTTGCCGGTTACATCAATTACGCGGGGCTGGGCGACGTGGTCACCCAGGGTTACGCCTCCGCCTCTACAGACACCGGACATGTTGGCCCCGGCAACCCCGCCTGGGCGCTGGGGCATCCCGAGAAAATCGCCGACTTCGGATATCGCGCTATCCATGAAATGACGCTCACGGCCAAGGGGGTCATCCGCGCCTTCTATGGCCGGAATCCTGAGCATTCCTACTTTGCCAGTTGTTCCAACGGAGGCCGCCAGGCCCTGATGGAAGCACAGCGTTACCCGGAGGACTATGATGGCATTCTCGCTGGCGCGCCCGCTAATTTCTGGACGCACTTGCTCGCGACCGCAGCGTGGGATGTCTGCGCCACTCAGGCGAACCCAGCCAGCTATATTCCACCCAACAAAATTTCCGCCATCGCCGCTGCAGTTCTTGCCGCGTGCGATTCGCAGGACGGGGTGAGTGACGGCATCATTAACGATCCAACCCAATGCCATTTCGACCCGGCCAAGATTTTGTGCACGGGAACCGACTCCGAGAGCTGCCTGACGGCGCCTCAGGTGACGGCGCTGAAGAAACTCTACGCCGGCCCTCGCGATTCTAGGGGCGACCAAATTATGCCGGGATTTTCTCCCGGCGGTGAAACGGGACCGGGTGGCTGGCCGCTCTGGATCACCGGAGACGCTCCCGGTACCAGCCTCGAGTTTTTCTTCGCCAATGGCTTCTTCGCAGACATGGTGTACAACGATCCCGCCTGGGACTACCACACTTTCGACCTGGATAACGCGGTGAAACTCGCAGATGAAAAAGACGCCGCCGTCTCCAACGCCACTGACGCGAACTTAAAACCATTTCGCTCCCGCGGCGGAAAGCTAATCCTGTACCACGGCTGGAGCGACGCCGCCATCCCCCCGGTCAACGCTATCAACTATTACAACAGCGTGATCGCCACCATGGGCGCCGAGGAAACGAGCAAATTCGTTCGCCTCTATATGGCCCCGGGAATGCAACACTGCGGCGGTGGGCCGGGGCCGGATTCCTTTGGCGCAATGGGCGACAAAAGCGCGCTTCCCGATCGGCAACACAACGCCTACCGCGCCCTGGAACAGTGGGTGGAAAAGGGCGTGGCACCGGGACCCATCATCGCCACAAAATACACAGACTCCAAACCACCGCAGGTGAAAATGACGCGGCCTTTGTGCCCCTACCCACAGATCGCGAAATACAACGGCGCAGGTGACAGCAACGACGCCAATAACTTCACCTGCGCCGCCGGAAAGTAAAATGGAAACCGAAGTCTCCCAACCAGTGTCGAAGAAGCCCGGCATGTCCCGCACCCAGAAGGTTCTGTTTTTTCTAATCGCCTGGATGATCTGCCTGATGCCATTCCTGTTCTGGTGGAACACTTGGTTTGGACGGAAGCTGTCTGACCAGCAACTCACCGAATATTTGCACGACTCCAAAAAGCCGCGTCACATTCAACAGGGATTAGTCCAGGTGGGGGAGCGCATCGCGCGACACGACTCCAACGCCCGGCAATGGTATCCAGATCTCATACGCCTCGCGGCCGATCCCGTGGAAGAAGTGCGCAACACGGATGCGTGGGTCATGGGACAAGACACGTCGGGACCGGGCTTTCACCAGACGCTGCTGAGGATGCTTGCGGACCGCTCGCCAATGGTTCGCGGCAATGCCGCGCTGTCACTGGTACGCTTCGGAGACGCGACTGGGCGTGAGCAGATTTTGGCGCTGCTTCAGCCGGCACAAATTGCATCCCCAGTTTCGGGACGCGTCATCGACTCTGATCGTCCCGGCACCGCCATTCATCAGGGTGGACTGATCGCCAAGTTGCAGTACGGCCAGAAACAGATCGCCGAAATCCGTTCTCCTATCCCCGGCAGGATCCACTCAGTCGCGGGCACCGGTGCAGCTATAACTGCAGGGACAGAGGTGGCTGTGATAGATCCAGCCACCGATCAGGTGTGGGAGGCGTTACGCGGCCTCTACCTTATCGGTGAACCCGAGGACCTCACTGCAATTCGTCGTTACGAACGTGAATTACCCGACATTCCGGATCACATCCGACAGCAAGCGCTGGGGACCGAGCAGGCAATACGAAAAAGATCCGGCTCCTGAGAAGAGTTCGTAATCCCTTAAAACCGCGCCCAGAGCGCCTTCAGCTCACCGCATCCATCACAACTCTCTCCACATCCTTCCATGCCCGGGCACGCGGATCGACCAACTCGAAGTGCCCCGCTCCGGGAATCTCCACCAGGCGCGCGTCTTCTTTCATCTTTTTCTTGGCCCTGACGTAATCGCGGCTAAATTCCGGCGGCACTGTATCGTCGTTGGCGCCATGCACCAACCATTGCTGAGCCGGTATGGCGAGCTTGATCGGATCCGCCTCCCGGTAGTGGTCTGCCATCTCTGACGGCGTCCCACCGAGGAACTCCACCACGGCATCATGGCTGAGATGGAGTTCGTAGGCGCGCTGCAAATCCACCACGCCCGCGAGCGAAATTACGCTCTTAACCCCCCTCTCATGCGCCGCCAGGCACAGTCCAAGCTGGGCCCCTGCGGAGTGCCCGATCACCAATGTCCTCCCGGTATCGAATTTATACTTGGCAGAATTCTGGTTCGGAAGTTGCGTCAACAGTTGATAGGCAGCCCGAACATCGGCAAACGTTCCTGGCCAGCCTCCGCCGGCGTTCCCAACCCTGCGGTACTCCACATTTGCGGTCGCAATAGCCTTCGCCGTCAATGCAGCGCACAAATGCCCGGCATATGCCAGATCGTACCTGGCCCGCCAGAACCCGCCATGAATGACGATCGCCAATGTATGGGGACCGTTACCAGCCGGCAAACGCAATTCCACAAACTGATTGGCGTCGCTGCCATAGGCCACGCGCGCATCTGGCCGCGGAGGAGTTAAGCTCAAGATGTCTTCGCTCGACGTCATATTCACGATTATTATAGAAGTCTTTGCTAAAGGCGGCTCCGAAAGTCTGCGCCCTTTTTATTTTTCCAGAAAACGCACAAATTTTTTCTTTCCGCTATCAAACTCCGCTATTCTCTAGCCGGGATGACCACACTGCCTCTTTCCGAGCTTCTGGGGACGACTGTCTATGACCCCTCGGGCACTGCCAGGGGCAAGGTGCGCGAAGTTACGCTCGCGCCCCAGGAGGACCGCAACCGTATTGCTTCTTTCATCGTTAAAACCAAGTCTGGGAACCGCGTGCTTCCCTTCTCAGCCGTCTCCACCATCGACGCCAGCATTCACGCCTCGAGCAATCCCGCGGAGTGGCTGGCGGCCAATGGTGCCGAAGGCCAGTTCCTCCTGGAAAGGGATTTGCTTGATCAGCAGGTGATTGACGTGCACGGACGCAAAGTTGTCCGCGTCAATGACGTCGACCTTCAAATCGAGACCGTGAACGAGGCCGGGCAAAGTCATGCCACTTTGCGGGTACACTCCGTCGACATCGGCGCCCGCGGCGCTGTGCGCCGCCTTCTGCGGGGCGTCGCGCCTCGCAGGGCGCTTCACATTTTGCTGGAGAAAATACCCCCTCGCACCATTCCCTGGAGTTTTGTCGACCTGATCGAAACCGATCCCGCGCGCCGCATCAAGCTCAAGATCTCCCATGATGGCCTGGCCAAATTACATCCCGCCGACATCGCAGACATTGTCGAGGACCTTGCTCCCGATGAACGCGAAGCGGTTTTCCGAACCCTGGATGAAGATGTTGCCGCCGAGACCCTGGAGGAAGTGGATCCTAAAGTACAACGGTCTATCGTTGAATCGCTCGACTCCGAGCGCGCCGCGGACATTGTGGAGGAAATGGATCCCGATGCCGCGGCCGACCTGCTTGCCGACCTCTCCGAGGATCGCACTGAACAAATTCTCGTCGAGATGACGCCGGAGGCGAGCCAGGAAGTTGTCGAACTTCTCGAACACAGGGAAGAAACTGCTGCCGGCCGTATGACCACCGAGTTCCTTGCCCTGCCGGTCTCTGCCACGGTGGAAAACGCCATCGGCGTGATGCGCGAGTTCGAGGGCGGCGTCGAATCGGTCAGCACGATTTATTTGGTAGATTCGATCGGCAGACTTGCGGGCGCTGTCCCGCTGGCGAAACTCGTTCTCGCAGAGGCGGCAACGCTTTTACTCTCTCTCACGCAGGAGCCTCTGATATTTACCCGCACCGAAACCAGTGAAAACGAGGTCGCCGAGCTGTTCGACAAATACAATCTGATCACGCTGCCAGTACTCGACAAGGACAACAAACTGGTAGGCGTCATTACCTCCGATGACATTATCACCATGCTTCGCGCCAAGCTGTGAGAGGTAGCTCTTTACGCCTGCGCTGAGTTTTTGACGGTCGCATCGCGCAGGTGCTCGCCCCGCGAATCCGTCCGGACAAAGCCGCGACTCGGTATAATCACCTTTTCTCAAGGAGAGCCCTTTGCCCTTCGATGACCTCCGCCAGTGGATCGACGCCCTCGACCGCGCCGGCGAACTTAAGCGCATTCAAACCGAAGTCGATCCACTTTTAGAAATCACAGAGATTACCGACCGCGTCAGCAAGTCCAAAACCGGCAAACCCGGTGGCCCCGCCCTTCTCTTTCAAAATATTAAAAACCATCCTGGCAGTCAGCTTCTCATCAACCAGTTTGGCTCCGATGCGCGCATGAAGCTGGCTCTCGGCGTTACCTCCTTCGACGAATTTGCAGATCGCATCCGCGTCTTCATGGACCTTAAGTCTCCGCAAGGCTTCCTCGACAAACTGAAGATGCTGCCGTTGCTTACCGAAGCCGGAAAGTTTTTTCCCAAGACCGTTCCTACCGGTCCTTGCAAAGAAGTGATCAAGCGCGATAACTTTTCCTTGCTCGACTTCCCCATTCTGCAGTGCTGGCCGCAGGATGCGGGACGGTTCATCACGCTGCCCTGTGTCACCACGCGCGATCCGAAGTCCGGCAAACGCAATCTGGGAATGTATCGCCTTCAGGTCTTTGACGGCCGCACGACTGGCGCTCACTGGCAGCGGCAAAAGGTCGCTGCCGAACATTACCGGCAGGCTTTAAGAAATGCGAGTAGCGAAGGGAATGAGGCTAGTCTCCCGTCGTCCGGTTTCGGCAGAGGTCCGAACGCCGCAGCCGTAGATCTAATGGCCCGCACTTCTGGCGGCCAAGTCCTAGCCGAGAGCGATCGGCCATCCGGCAAAATGGAAGTCGCTGTGGCCATCGGCACTGACCCGGCTGTGACTTTCTCCGCCATAGTTCCCGCCCCACCCGATGTCGAGGAATATCTGATCGCCGGTTTTCTACGCGCCGCGCCGGTTGAGCTGGTCAAATGCGAGACTGTCAATCTCGAAGTTCCCGCTTCCAGCGAGATCGTTCTGGAAGGTTACGTCAACCTCGACGAGCTTCGCACCGAAGGCCCATTCGGCGATCATACTGGCTTCTATTCGCTCGAAGACTTATATCCCGTCTTCCACGTCACTTGCATCACTCACCGCAAAGACCCCATTTACGCCACCACGATTGTCGGCAAGCCGCCGATGGAAGACGCCTACATGGGCAAAGCGGTCGAGCGTGTTTTTCTACCCCTGATGCGCCTCACGATTCCAGAATTGATCGACATCAATCTACCAATCGAGGGCGTATTTCACAATCTGATGATTGTTTCAATTCGGAAGTCTTATCCGGGGCAAGCGCGCAAGGTGATGAACGCCATTTGGTCGCTCGGGCAAGCCATGTTCACCAAGTGCATCATCGTCGTCGATGAAGATGTCGACGTGCAAAATATCGCTGATGTGACACTGAAGGTTTTGAACCACATCGACCCCGAGCGCGACATCCAGTTCACGCTTGGGCCTGTCGATTCGCTCGATCATTCGTCTCGGCTGGCTAACTATGGATCGAAGATGGGCATTGATGCCACCCGAAAGTGGCCCACTGAAGGCTTCACCCGCCCGTGGCCCGATGAAATTGTGATGGACGCGAAAACCAAAGCCCTCGTAGACAGCAAGTGGAAATCCCTGGCGAAAGAGCTGGGCATCGACTGAACTGCGGCTCGGCTAAAACGTAGTCGGCTGCCATTCCCTGCGCTTCCCCGCCAGCTCTGTTGCTCAACTTGGGGCACTTCTGCGTTGCTGTTTTCGGACCGCAACTGCGCTTCCAGCGCCGCAAGGTGAGGCTCAATATGCTACGTCGAGGCCCACTATCAATCTCTTAATATAACAATTGATTCCGCCTTCGTTCGAACTCGTAAACCCAGGCGGCGTCAGCGCGCGTTGAAAGCGTCGGTCAGCGACGTTACCTGCAGCGCCGCTTTGACTTGCTCAGGCGTCGCAGAGGACTTCAGTCGTAGAGAGACGGATTCGCCCGGAAGCAGATCGAAATAGTTATCCGAGGTTTGAACATCCAGGTCGCCGAACGACAGGTATACGCTGCGAGCAAGCTGCGGCGCCTGCAGCGTCACGCTGTAGTCGTCGCCGGTTTTGACCAGCTTTGTTTCAATTTTCGGAGAAACCGGCAGCTCCAGATTGTGGGTTACATCGAAGAATATAAGGTTTCGCGAGACCCTCTTCCCGGCAACGTCCAGGTCAAACACCAGGAAGCTTCGGCGCAGATCGCCCTTCGCGGATAAGGCGGATTCGTCGACGGTGAAATAAATTGCGCTCGATTGCGCCGGTATCTGAACATCTTTGGTTTGATCCAGCAACGAATTCCCGGAGAAATCGAGCAGCCGCATGTGGATAGTGCCGGAAAGTGGCTGCAGCTTATCGGAGACAACGTACACGTCCACTTTGTCGTCGTGCAGGAAAGGCGAGATCAGAACATCGTCATAGAAACGTCGAGCATAGTAATGAAGCGCCTTCCATCGTCCGTAGTAATCGATGCTGGCCCAGGAAGCCACCGGCCAGCAGTCATTCAATTGCCAATAGAGGGATCCCATGGTACGCGGCCTCTGCCGGCGCAAATGCTCGGCCCCGATCTTGATGATCTCTGCCTGCTGCACTTGGCTCAGATACACGAACGAAGCAAAGTCCTTCGGCTCACGGTACTCGCGCAACATGTAAGTCAGGATGCGTTCATTTCCACCCTTATTTTTCTGGTGCGCCTGCATCACCGTGGAATGAATATTGAAGTCTTCGGGTTTAGCAAAGGTTCGGATGGTGCGCATTTCAGGAAAGGATTGGAATCCGTACTCGGTCATGAAGCGCGGAAATTGCAGGGTGTAATCGGACGCGGGGGCCTGTTGATGCCAGACTGCCCAGTAATGCATGTCGCCGTTGTGCTGATTGTCGGGAATTTCCTCAAAGTCGGCGCTGGGAGAGCTCGGCCAATAAGGCACGGGATCGGCATATTGCGCGACCGCGCTCTTCAGAATATCGGCAAACATAATTATGTAATCCTGCCAGACCCGGTCTCTGGTTTCCGGAGAAATCGATTCCTTAAAGTCCTGCCGGTCGCCCCAGTGATACCATCCGGTCTCGACCTCATTGTTTCCGCACCAGATGACGATGCTGGGGTGGTCGCGCAGGCGCTCGATCTGGTCGATGGCCTCCTGCCGGACGTTTTCCTGAAAAGCAACATCGCCGGGAATCATGTCGCCGCCAAACATGAATTCCTGCCAGACCATAATTCCGAGTTCGTCGCAGATATCGTAGAAATCATCGGACTCGTAATAACCGCCGCCCCACTCTCGCACCATATTCATATGGGCATCGCGAGCCGATTGAAGAATATTGCGATGAATCGCCGGGGTGACGCGATTGGGAAAACTGTCGAATGGAATAACATCCGCGCCTTTGGCAAAGACCAGAATCCCGTTCACCACAAACTCAAAACTCTTTCCCCACTGGTCCGGAACCCGTCGCAGCTCAATCGATCGCAGCCCAGTTTTGGTTTCGCTGTGGGCCGCAACTTCGCGGCCGATACGGATCGAAGCGGCAAATCGGTAGCGGCTCTGCGCGCCGTATCCCACCGGATACCAAAGCTTTGGCGAAGGTATGCGCAGGGGAAACGAAAGGTGGTTGATGCCGGCATTGAGTTGCACCGTTTGAGTTCCATCGGCGGTTTGCGGTCCGGACATTTCATCGTGCGTCAATGTCACAGTAGCCGTCGTGGGGCGGCTGGCTTCGATTTGGAGCTCAGCGGCAACGTTCGCCAGTTCCGGCGTGATGCTCTGCTGGTGGATGTGGAAGTTTTCGATGCGCAGCGCATCCCAGGTTTCAAGGCGGATGGGTTGCCAAATCCCCTCGGTCATGTAGCGCGGCCCCCAATCCCAGCCGTAGTTGTAGGGAGCTTTCCGCGTATAGGGAGCGGTTGCGATGTTCTCTTCGTTCCCGTAATTGTGGGTAGAGATCGAGGGCAAGATATAAGGAAGAGACTTGACGTAGGGAATCATCTTTTCGACGGCGGAATGAAATACGATACGGAGCGTATTTGAGCCGAGCTTCAACTGCGTCTTCGCCGGGATTCGCCAGTGACGGAACATATTGTCCGCGGAGAGAACCGGCTGATCGTTCAGGTAGACGTCGGCAAAGGTATCCAGGCCGGCAAAAACCAGGTCCACATGGTCGTGCGCGAGCGTGGCGGAGTCAACTTGAAACGTAGTTTGATATTCCCAGTCCGCCAGGCCGATCCACTGCAGATGGAATTCGTTGTCTTTATCGAACGGATCCGGAATGAGTTTGTTGTTCAGCAGGTCGGTCTGAACCACTCCCGGAACCTGTGCGGTGTGCCATTCTTTCACATCGGATCGATCAGCATTGGCTACCGCTCGGAACTGCCAGCCCGAATCCAGGGTTTGCGATGAAGGTTCGGCGGCTTCTAGTGGCGCCGCTACCAGAAAACCTGACAGCAGCAAACCGGCCGAACTGAACAGTATCAAGCAGAGACTGCGAAGGAATGCATGCCGAATCATTTCCATATCCGTGCTCCTCCTAGAAATCGTGCCGCGACTCTAGTGCTGCGCGTCTTTTTGTGCCGGCGTTGCCGGCGGAGTTGAACTGTTCTGCAGGTTCTCAAACTCCTGCATTTCGCGCTTCGCTTCCGCCGTCTTTCCCTGTTTGCGGTAGATTCCCGCCAGTCCAAAATGAGCTTGCGCCGCCAGCGAACTTTGTTTCTCAATCAACAGCAGTTTCGTCCACGCTTTCTCAGCAGCAGCGGCGTCACCTTCAAGAGACGCAGCTTTGCCCAATGAATACAGCGTCTCGGGCATCTCCGGCATCAACCGGTCGGCGCGCCCAAGTTCCACTCGCGCTTCCCGCACTTTCCCTTGCTCGAGCAGCGCCTGGCCCAGACGGTAGGCGGCTTCGGCATTCCCCGGCTGCAACTTAGCCTGAATGCGAAATTCTTCTTCGGCCTTGGGCCAATCGAATGCTCCGGCATAAACTTCACCAAGCTCAAGATGAGCTTCTGGCAGCCCTGGCCGCAGACGCAAAGCATCACGGTATTCTTTTTCAGCGTCCGGCATGCGCCGCAGCACAAAATAGTTTTCTGCCATTGCCTGATGGGCACGGGGCGAGTCCGGATAAGCGGCCAATAAAGTATCGATGGATTGTTTGGCCAGCAGTCCGCTGGCACGGCCCAGATAATACAGAACGTCGGGATCATTCGGATGCTGCGCGAGCGCGGCTTGCAGATTGGTGACCGCCTCCGGCAGTTGCCCGGTTTGGATCTCGGCAATTCCCAAGGCCGTCTTGTCCGCCGAGCGTTGCAAGTGCGCAATGGCCTGCGCTGCATAACCTTGCGCGAGCAGCGCGTAGCCCAGCAACTGGTGCGCCGGCGCCGAATCGCCGTTCAGTTCCAACGCGTGCTTGAGAACCGGGATGGAAGAGCCGTAGTCTCCCCGCTCCATATACGCCTGCCCCAGGCTGATGAAACCATCTGCGTAGGTGGCATCGAGTTCAGTCACCTTTTTAAACTCGGCGATGGCGACGTCGTATTTTCGTTGTTTGTCGGCGTCGATGCCGGCTTGCATGTGCTCGGTCACTTGCGGCGAAGAAATCTGCCACGCCAGGTAGAAGATTAGGACGGCTCGAATCACGGTTTCTCCGTTTCACGCACTTCCAGAAACTGATCGGCGTGAACATCGTTCAAGGTCTGGTGAATTCCGGAGGGCCAAACGATTTCAACCTTCGCTTTTTCGGCGCTGCCCAGGCCGAAATGAAGACGCTTGTCGTTGGCCGATAAATAACTTCCTGCGGACGTCGCAAATCGCGTCTGTCCATTCACCTGCACCCGCGCGCCAAATCCATCGCGGTTGCTGCGAGTTCCGCGCAGGGTAATGACTAGCCAGTGCAGTTTGCCGCCGCGGTTAAGAAACACTTGCGGATGCCCGCCGAGCGTAGTCATCACTACGTCCTGCCAGCCATCATTATTGAGATCGCCGAAAGCCGCGCCCCGACCCGCAGCCGGCGCCTTGCTTCCAGAATCAGCCCGTTCGAAGCGGCCGTTGTGGTTCATAGCCAGCAGCGGCGGCTCCAGATAATGAAGCGAAGGATCAATCTGCTCCACATTGTCGAGCACATGACCTTGCGCGACAAACAAATCCTTCCATCCGTCGTTGTCGAAATCCTCCAACCCAACTCCCCAGCCCGCACTTCCGCTGGAAAGCAAACCCATGCCGGTTTCGAGACTCCGATAGCTGAACGAACCGCCGCCGTCGTTGTGATAAACCCCGTAAATCTCGCGCGGCAATTCAGTCACAATCGCATCCGGCCGGCCATCGTTGTCATAATCCTGAAAAACTACTCCCATCCCTGAGAGCCTGCGCCCGTCTTGCGAAAGAGCGGCTCCGGCTTCGAGACCAACTTCCGTAAAAGTTCCGTTGCCGTTGTTGTGAAACAGATATTGTTGCATTCCATCATTGGCGACGTAAATGTCGGTGAACCCGTCGCCATCGTAATCGGCAAAGGCAACTCCCAGCGCCCGGCCTTTTTTGGCGGCGATTCCTGAGCGCTGGCTCACATCTGTAAACGTGCCGTCGCCGTTGTTGTGATAGAGAATGTTGGTGGTGGAAGGAAACTCTTCCGGCGGACAATAAGTATGGTAGTTGCCTCCACAATTCTTGCTGTGTTTCGTATCCCAGTCCATGTAGCGGGTCACGAAAAGATCGAGCTTGCCGTCGTTGTCATAATCGAAGAAGCCGGCCGAGACTGACCAACCGCCCCCGGCGACTCCGGCCTTGGTCGTGACATCTGTAAAAGTGCCGTCACCGTTGTTGTGATAGAGAATATTTTTCCCGTAGCTGGTGACGTAAAGATCCGGATAACCATCATTGTCATAATCACCGACGGCTACCCCCATTCCATAATTCCCGTCACCGGCATTGGCCAGGCCAGCCTGTTCGGTTACGTCGGTGAAGCTTCCATCCTTATTTTGCCGGTAGAGGCGATTCCAATAACGCGGGTCATGACGGTCAAAATTCTCCGGAGTCTCCATGGGGCTCGTGATCCGTCCGCCATTCACCAGGAAAACATCCAGCAAACCGTCATTGTTGTAATCGAGCAACGCAACTCCACCCGGCATCGTCTCAATCAAGTATTTCTGAGGAGTCGGAGAGTTTTGAAGGGTGAAATCCAGGCCTTGGGGTAACACCACATCAAACACTGGAGCCCCCGGAATAACCGCCAACCATGCCAGGATTAACACGCAGGATGCACGAAGCAAAATGTTCACCAACCTGGTCTTTCAGCTGTCCAGCATATCGCGAAACCGGCCTACCGGCGCAGCCCGGGTGCTACCGGCGCGTTGATTCTCGCTCCACAAGCCGGGGCGGAATTAATATCTTTTCAGGTCGCATTGCACGCTTCGAGGCGATGCGGGCAAGCAGAAGTTCTGCCGCGAGCACTCCGATCCGGCATGTTCCCTGATCAACCGTGGTGAGCGGCACCGCTAACACGTCGCAGTATTGAACATTGCCTGCGCCAACCACTGCAATATCACCGGGCAGCTTCAGTCCGGCCTCGAGGATGGCCTTCATTGCACCGATTGCAACGGGATCGTTGTAACAGAAAACGCCATCCGGAGGCGGCTGAGTCTTCAGCAAGGTTTGCATGCCTTCGTATCCACTGGCATCGCCATGGCCACCGTCGACAATGTAGCCGGGCTGCGGATGCAAGCCGGCTCGCGTCAGTGCGCAGCGGTAACCCTCCAGACGCTCGGCGGCGATTCCAACTCCCGGACCGCGCAGGTGGGCAATGCGGGCGCAGCCTCGCGCAATCAAATGCTCGGTCGCCAACCTGCCAATCGCATGGTTATCGACGCCCACAAAGCACGCCCGCAGTCCACAGATCGGGCGGTCAATCAGAACGTAGGGAGTCTTTCGCTCCTGTACCCGTTTGAACATCGTCAACCCGCGTGTGGGCTGTGCCGAAGCAATAATTAATCCGTCGACCTGCCTGGCCAGCAGGCAATCGACTTCGCTTGCCTCCAACTCGGGATCTTCTTCGAACGACGAAATCACGACATGATAGCCATTTGGTCGCACGGTCTGGGCCACAGCGCGAGCAACCTCGGCAAAGAAGGGATGAGCGAATTCCGGTAACAGCAAGCCGATCGTATAAGTGCGCCGGGTGACCAGACTGCGTGCCACCCAGTTCATCTGATAATTCAGTTTCTTGGCATGCCGCAAGACTCTCTTCCTCGTGGCATCGCTGATGCGGCCCTGGTTTCGCAGAACTTTCGAAACCGTAACCACAGAAACCTTCAGGTCTCTCGCAATGTCCATCATGGTTGTGGGCATGAGGCGGAAGCATACCACCATTTTTGGGTTAACGATTATTCAAACGGGAATACCGCATTTTATTCTTGACAACGGCTCCTCATGTATTCAAGAATCCACGCCACCGAAGTTTGGGGACATTTGGGGAACTCCTGCACCGGAAAGAGTCACTTATGCCACGTCGCATACTGTGGAGTCTGCTCGTCTCGTTTGGCATGATTGTTTCTGCCTCCGTCTCTCTCTATAGCCAAAGCACTTACGGTTCGGTAGCCGGGGCGGTCACCGATTCTTCCGGCGCCGCCGTTACCGACGCCACCGTAACCTTGACGAACGTGGGCACAGCGGAGAAACGCTCGCAACAAAGCGGTGCCGACGGACTCTTCACGTTCGTGAACCTCTTCCCCGGCCAGTACCGCATTGATGTGGAAAAGCAAGGGTTTAAGCATTTTGTGCGCAATCCGGTGACAGTCCAGGTGCAGCAAGACACGCACGTCCAGGCCACGCTCCAAGTCGGCGAGGTCAGCCAAGTGGTCGAAGTTACGTCCGAGACTCCCCTGCTACAAACCGAATCTGCCTCCTTGGGCCAGGTCGTGGAAGAGCGTAAGGCTAACGAACTGCCTTTGAATGGACGGAATATTTTCAATTTGATCACGGTTTCTCCAGCCGCGGTAGCACAAGGTGGTTCTGGCGGTTCGCCAGTAGGCCAGAACCCGTTCAGTTGGGGCAACTATCAAATTGGAGGTTCTTTCGCTAATCAGGGCGCCGAGTATCTGGATGGTCAACCCTTAAACATTGGCTATATTAATCTCCCGATCATCATTCCCACCCAGGACTCGGTCGGCGAATTCAAAGTTCAATACAACAATCTTGGTGCCGAATGGGGCAAGTTCTCTGGCGGCGTCACCAACCTTAGTACGAAATCGGGAACCAATAAATGGCATGGTTCCGCCTACGAATACTTCCGCAACAAAGTTCTGAATGCCAACGAATACTTCAACAAACAGGCGGAACTGTCGTCGGGCAGTGCGAACGAGGCCCCGCCGTGGACGCAGAACCAGTATGGCTTCGAGCTGGGCGGACCCGTTGTTAAAGATAAAACCTTTTTCTATGTGAGCTGGGAGCAATACCGTCAGAGAACCGGTTCGCCTTTCACTACGTCCGTTCCGGCGGCAGGGATGACGACGGGTAATTTCTCGGCCCTGTGCACGGCCGGATTTAACGGTGCGGGCGTATGCAACGACCCCACGGGGCAAATTTATGATCCTTACACCACCAACGCATCTGGCACCCGACAGCCTTATCCGGGAAACATTATTCCAGCCTCCGAGTTCAGCAAGGCAGCTGGCATACTGCTGGGCAAATACTACCCCGCGCCCAACCAGGCTGGCACCATTCTCAATTATCTGAGTGCGGCGCCTGCCGGCGGCAACACCAACGAGTTCGTGGCTCGCGGAGATCAGAACTTTGGATCCAACACCCGCATGTTCGGAAGGTTCGCATACTTCGGATTGACTGACCTGCCAGTGAATCCCCTAGGTACGGGTCTGTGCCTGGATCGCTGCGCTGAGCTTTATCACACGAAGATGCTCGCGGTCGGTATAAACCACACCTTCACACCAACCACCATCCTCGATGTCAATATTGCAGGCAGCCGGTTTGTCTATGGCAGAACTCCTATTCTTAGTGGCTTTGATCTCACCTCGCTGGGCTGGCCGTCAACCTATAACACTCCCCCCAGTGTGATTCGCACTCCGCCTACGCCGGAAACCAACTTGCCGAATGACGTTGGCCACTCGCAAGGCAACAGTGCCATCGGAGATCACAACACCCAATACAACCTCTCTCCGGCGCTCACTTTGATCCGCGGCAAGCACACCATACAGCTGGGCGGACAATACGAAGTCGGATTGGATAATTACTTCCAAACCAACATCGCCAGTGGCGCGTTCGGTTTCCAGGGAAACTGGACATCATCAAACCCGAGCGTAACCGGAGTGGGGGGATTCGCGTTCGCTGACTTTCTGTTGGGATTGGGGCTGAACCAGGGCAGTTTCGCGGGTAACCAAACCGAAGGCGTGGCACAAAATCCCGCCCAGACCAAGGGCAAACAGACCTACCGCGCGTTGTTCGTGAACGATACCTGGCACGTGACTCCGAAGTTTACCGCCAGCCTGGGCCTGCGTTATGAATTGCCGGGAACATGGTCGGAGGCTTACAACCGGCTGACCTATTGGGATCCCAACACAGCCAACGCAACCGTGACCGGCTGTTCCGGAGTGGCTGGCTCAACCTGTCCCGGAGACGCGATGTACGTGGGAACAGGACCGAATTCAACCGATAACAATTTGCCGCTCGATAAAAAGGCATTTTCTCCACGACTTGGCTTCGTCTACGCCCTTGACCAAAAGACGGTTGTGCGCGCTGGCTATGGTGTCTTCTTTATTCCCAACTACGTCTCATTCGCACTCAATCCGGACAACGACGTGGTGAACCTGGCGGCGACCAATTTCACGGCTTCGACCGATGGCTATATCATTCCGGCCTCCAATTTGGACGGCGCCTCCTGCGGGTTCACCTTGAACGGCTTTACCGGACCTACGGGAACACCGGTGTTCCCGGCACGCGGCCCTAACGGATTTACTTGTACCCAATCCGGTCCATTTGGGAATGCTGGAATCCTGGCGCCGCCAGGACGTAATGCAGCGCCAACTCTATCGAGCTTTATAGCCGCAAACGGCAGCCCAGGGCTTGCTCCCTATTTTGGGACGGGGCATGAAGGTCCGAAATACGGATACGTCGAGCAATGGAATTTGGACATACAACGGCAACTCCCAGCCGGGTTCTTTGCGGACGTCGCGTATGCCGGCTCCCACGGTGTGCACCTGCAGCAATATCAAACGAATGTCAACCAGATTGCGGATTCATTCGTGGCGCAGGCTGCCGCACAAGCAGCCACCGGCGCAACTCCTACGATTGGTACTCTCGTTCCGAATCCGCTAGCTGGGTCTACCAACACCACACTGAGCAGCCCCACGATTTTTGCCGGACAGTTGGATCGGCCGTATCCTGAATACAATGGCCTCAACCTTAACGGCTACGGCTGCTGCGGCAGCACTTACAACTCCCTGCAGGCCAGCGTGACCAGGCGATTCCAGGGAGGCGGTACGCTGCTGGTGGCTTACACCAATGCCAAGCTGCTCAGCAATACCGATACGCTGACCAGTTGGCTGGAAGGGCCGACTGGCGGTGTTGGATCAGTTCAGGATTGGAACAACCTGGCGGGAGAACGGTCTCTCTCCTCGCAGGACATCTCCCAACGGCTAGTGGTCAGCTATGTACTCGATCTGCCCTTCGGTCACGGAAAGCCATATGCCTCAAATTTAACCGGGGTAGCGAACGGAGTCGTCTCCGGTTGGGGAATCGATGGCATAACTACTTTCCAGCGCGGCTTCCCGCTCAAGATCAGTTGGGCGGGCACAAACACTGCTTTGGAGAGTGCCAATTTGGGTGTCGCCAACGTCCGTCCCGATGTCATCTCTGGATGCGACAAAAAGTCTGGCGGAGGTCACCTTTCAAGCTGGTTTAATACGACCTGCTTTGCAGATCCTCCGCAGTGGGGATTTGGCAGCGAGGCTCGTGTTGATCCCTCTCTTCGCAGCCCAGGAATCGACAATTTCGACTTCGCCATATTCAAGCGGACGAATATCGGTGAGAGGATGGGAATCGAGTTCCGAACCGAATTCTTCAACCTGTTTAATCACCCGTATTTCTCTCCGCCAGCAACCGGCTTCAACGGAACTCCGACGGGGCCTAACAACAATGGTTTTGGTGAAATCTCGACCACCGTGCAAAATGGCGTGGCTTCGCCGGAGCGCTTGATTCAGTTTGCCTTGATCTTCCGGTTCTAAACAAATAATCAGGGTTGGGAATTGCTCCCAGCCCTGATTATTTTTCTTCGTTATTTCCATCGATGGCGGTTACGGCTCTCGCCTATATTCCCTTCCCCTTGATGCGCACTCTCCACACCATCGACTACTCCGAAGCCAAACGCGCCGTCGACCTCATTGTGGAACAAGCCTTACAAATGCAGAAGGCTGCGGCCGTCGCCGTTTCCGATTCGCACGGCGATCTTATTTGCTTTGTGCGTATGGATGGCGCTCCTGTTTCCTCCATCCAGGTCGCCATGAACAAAGCCTGGACTGCCGCTCGCGAGCGCAAGCCGACCAAGGAGATTGGCGAAAAGGTGAAGCACCCGGAGAAAAGTCACGACATCGCTTACTACGGCGATCCAAAATATGTGGGATGGGGTGGCGGCATTCCGATCTGGAAAAATGGCGAAGTGGTTGGAGCGGTCGCCGTCAGCGGACTGTCGTCTAATGAAGATATCGCCTTGGCTACCCTGGGAGTCGAGCTGATTGCGGGTGGGTAGCCGACGCTAGATATTATTTATTAAATGTTAGTATTCCCGGAACCGGTTGTCCCGGACGGGCAATATTGCGCAATCATTTCCGCCGACAGCTCGCTGCTTCGCGCGATGGCTCCGTAGAGATGGGCGCTGTTGCGCATGGTTCTCTGCTGAGTCTTCTCGTCCAGACCCACAAGTCCAAAGCGCAGGCCCCAGCCTTCGCTCCACTCGAAATTGTCGGTGAGGGTCCAGTGAAAGTAACCGCGGATGTCGTGACCTTCTCGAATCAGGCTATGCAGCTCGCGAGCTGCGTTCACAATCAACCACGGCCTGATCCGGTCCTGCGCATCGGGTACGCCATTTTCTAAAATATAGACAGGCTTACCGATTCGCGCCACTCGCTCCGCTGCTATCTTGATTGCCCGCGGATAAGCTTCCCCGTACGGATTTTCGAAGCCCCGGTCGCCCTGGGGAACATGCTCTGGAACAAAAACGCGCCCGAACAACTGCGTGGCCCGCTTTAGATCGAAGGCCACGTGGAAACGGCTGTACACATTTAAGCCAACAAAATCACACGCCCCTTTTGCGCCGCTCGAATCACCTCCCGTCAAACTCAAGGGAAATACCGGGCGCCCGCGCTCAATGAGGCGGAGAAAACTCTCATTGAAAAGATAATTGAGAAGGCCCGCAATCCAGCGATCTGGAGGGAATGACGGATTGGCCGGTTGGAAAACAACGTAATTGTGCGCCCATCCGACTTCCGCCTCGGGTTGTAGCTGGTGAATTGCGCGGTAGGCTCGAGCATGGGCCCGTGCCATGGCGTTGATCACGCCCAGCGCGGCGATGATCTTTCCCTTTTTCCCGGGAGGAAAATCTCCCAATACATATCCCAGCGCGGCATACACGTTCGGCTCGTTAAGAGTGACCCAGTGGTGGCACAAATCGCCCAACTCACGCACTACCTGGCGAGTGAACCGTTCAAACAGCCGCTCCGCTTCCGGGCTGAGAAAGCCGCCTTTGCGCTCGAACCACAAGGGATGACTGAAGTGGTGCAGGCAAACCATCGGTTGAATGCCGCGCCGATGCAACCCTTGCAGCATTTCCCGGTAACGGGCCAAAGCCGACGGGTTCCATTGGCCCTCCTCGGGTTCAATCCGGCTCCACTCCACCGAGAGACGCAAGGAATTGATGCCAATTTCGCTGGCCAGGTCGAAATCGCGTTCGGCGTTATCCCACCAATCACAAGCCTGGCCGCAACAATCGCCGGCCTTGATTCGACCCGCAGCCTCCCAGGCCGACCACTGATTGTTATGATTCCCACCTTCAACCTGATGGGCCGAGGTTGAAACTCCCCATAGAAAACCGGGAGGAAAGCGCAAGTTCCGAGACGCCGTCGGCGCTATCGACTCGGTTTTTGGCTGGCTGCTCTGCCCAGGCATTCCCATTCCATCCGCATTCTAAGGCACAACCGTGGGTTTGAGCGGAACCAAAACGAAAACGTATCCACCTTGTAATTGGGCAGATCAGATCAGGTTCTTAGCCAGTGGGCAGCAGCATTCCTTTCTCCAGATGCCGCGTGACATGAGCGTAGGAAGCCGCATGGGGATCATGCGTCACCATCACAATGGTCTTGTGAAAGTCCTCGTTCAGGCGCTTCAGGATCTCCAACACTTCCGTAGCCGAATGACTGTCCAGGTCGCCCGTGGGTTCATCCGCCAACAAGAGCGTAGGATCGCTCACGATCGCCCGTGCGATCGCCACGCGCTGCTCTTGCCCTCCGGAAAGCTGCTTGGGAAGGTGGTGGACACGCTCCTCCAACCCGACAAGCTTCAACGCAGTCATTACGTGGTCGCGCCGCTGCTGTTGATTCAGCTTGGTCAGTAAGAGCGGCAGCTCCACATTTTCAAAAGCGGTGAGTACGGGGATCAAGTTGAATGTCTGGAAGACATACCCAATGTGCTCGTTGCGCCAGTGCGCCGCCTGCGAATCACTGAACTGGAAAATATTCTGGTTCTGCACCAGCAGCTCGCCCGAGGTTGGCCGGTCGATGGCAGCAATCATATTCAGCAGAGTGGTCTTGCCCGATCCGGAGGGGCCCATCAGCGCCAGAAACTCACCGGTCGCAATGTCGATCGAGACGTCGTCAAGAGCCTTCACTTCAAAGGCTTCGCGCCTGAATACTTTGCTGACATTGCGCGCCTGAACGACTTTGGTTCCAGTCGCGACCTTGTTTTCGGCCACAGTGCTCATGATTGCCCCTTGATTTTAATGGTGTCGCCGTCTTTAAGATCCTGCGGCGCTTTGCTGATCACGCTTTCTCCGCCCACTAATCCGCTCACCAGAAATCCATCGCTGCGCTCGCTCAGCACCTGAACCTCGCGCAGATGCGCCTTGCCCTCGAAGGCGAGAAACACAACCTTGTTGCCGTCATGATCCCGCAACGCTCCGGAGGGCACGAATGCTCCCTGCGGCTGCGAACTCTTGCCGGTTGGCTCGTTCGCGAGGAACTTCACCGTGGCGTTCATTTCCGGCCGCAGAAAGATATTTGGATACTTGTTCGGATTTAACACCTGGACCTTAACCTGCACGGTGGCTTTTTGCCGGTTGGCTTCCGGCGAAATCTGCGCGATTTCGCCGTCATAGGTTTTGTCCGGATAGGCGTCGGTGGTAACAATTCCCTTCTGTTTTGGCCCCAGCCGGGCGAAGTCTGCCTGGGCAATATCGAGCTCGACCTGAAGATCGTTCAGATCGGCCAGCGACACCACCGACCCTTGCGGCCCGCCTGCCGCCGCGCTGGCAAATTGCGCAGTAATCAGCTCACCCTTTTCGGCCGTCCGATCGAGAATGGTTCCGGTAACGGGTGCACGGATCACGGTTGCGTCGAGTTGCGATTTTGCATAATCGAGCTGACCCTGGGCTTGCGCCAGCGATCCACGAGCCCGGGCGACTTCTTCCGGCCGCGGCCCAATCTTCATCAACTGAAAAGCCTTGTCCAGAGAATTGACGCGCTGCTGATCAGAGTCAAACTTGGCGGTCGCATCGTCCAGCGCCTGCCGGGAAACTACTCCGGCGGATGAGAGTTCCCTGGTCCGGTCCAGAGTGAGTTTATCGTTGACCAGCGTGGCCTGGGCTTCATCAAGGTTGTGTTGGGCTTCCTGAATCTCTTCCGGCCGCGACCCGTGCTCAAGCTCCTCGAGGTAGGCGCGGGCATTCTCCAGGGCGCCTTTGGCCTGCTCATAGGAAGCTCGAAACTCCTCGTCTTCGAGCCGCACTAGAACTTGGCCTTCCTTTACTTTGTCGCCTTTTTCTACGCCAATCCAGGCCAGGCGTCCGGTCACCTTGGAGTTCACATTGATCGTGTGATGCGCCACAATGTAACCCGTGGCCGAGAGTACAGTTCCGCCCACCTCGCTGTTCTCCGCGGAGGCCCGCACCACCTCCACTTCCGGCACATCCCGCGCCAGCAGGCGATAGGTCAAGACTGACAAGCTCAGCACCACTACAATTGCGATTCCGATCGCAATGTAGCGGCGCGCCCATGCCGGTGGCTCTCCGTTGGCGGCGCCGCGTTCGGTGCGATCAATCCGCAAGCTCTGCAGGTCGTCGTGTTTTGCATCAATCGACATACGTTACAAACATGAATACGAATTCCCGGCCGCTCCGGTTTCCCAAAAATACAAAATCAACCGCGCAACGCAGTGAGAATATTCTGCCGCGCCGCGTGCCAGGCGGGAGCAAGTCCGCCAAAAAAGCCCATGATCAGCGCGAACAGAATCGCATAGGCAGCAACCCGCGCCGTAATTTGCAGGCTGAATACGACTTCGCTGAAGGTCACGGCGTTCGACGTTCCTGTCTGCATTCCATTGAATGGCAGCATCAGGAGAATTCCTACAACCGCGCCCAGCAAAGCCAGCATAAGCGATTCCAAAACAAAAGATGTCAAAATCGAAGGACGAGAGAATCCCAACACTCGCAGGGTCGCAATTTCACGCCCACGATAGGCGACCGCCGCATACATGGTATTCATGGCCGCAAAGCTCGATCCGATGGCCATAATGATCGCGACCACAATGCCGATGTACTTGATAGGAGCTCCCGAACTGGTTTGCTTGGCGTAATAATCGGTTTCGAGCATTCCCTCCAGTTTGAGCCGCTGATCGTCGCTGACCCGGTTCTTCAAGGCATCGGCGGCTATGGGATCGGTGGCCCGCAAGTACGCCGAGGAGTAGCCCCCTTGCCGGTCGAAATCCGCCGCCATTTGATTTACGTCGCACCAGATCTCCGATTCGTAGGCCGACCCGCCGGCGTCAAACACCCCCACCACTTTCCACGAACCCTTGCCGAATTCCATGGTGTCGCCGATGTTGGCGTGGGAAAAGCGTGAGCGAATCGACTTGCTCACGACCACTTCCCTCTGGCCGGTATGAAACCAGCGCCCCTCGATCAGCTTGGCGCTGGGCCGCAATTCGAGGCCATCGGGCATCATGCCGCGTACAGTAACATTCACTTCGCCGGTGCCGTCCTTGCGCGGAAGCACGATCACCACAACCCATTCGCCTGATACCATGGGCTCGCCGTGACTGTCTTTCGCAATGCCGGGAAGCACCTTGAGCGTCGGAAACAGCGAGGCATCAAAGCCGCCGGATAACTCCGCCTCCGAACCTTTGCGCAATACCAGAACATTCTGGGGATTGCCGCTCGAAACGAAAGCGCGCTTCAGCCCCGCCAGCAGCGCCATCAGGAAGATCGCCGTGGTAACCGTCAGCGCAATACCCAGCGCCGTCATGATGGTTAGCCCTTTGCGAAGCTTTAAATTGCGAATGTTGTAGCTGATCGGTATCGCCATAATCTGGTTCTCGATCGTACCTGTCAATTCAGCCGATGTGACGCAATCCCTCGACAATATTCGTCCGCGATGCTCCGTAAGCCGGGACATACCCGCTGAGAAATCCCACCGTTGCTGCCACCAGCAGCGACAGAAACACCGTAGGCAGCGTCACTTTCATGTCGATAGGGACGCCGATTGCCATCGAAGAATGCGTCAGCATTCGGATCAATCCGACCGCCCCCAGTATTCCCACGACGCCGCCCGCAACCGCCAGCGCCACCGCCTCGAAGACGAACAATGTCAGTACGCTCCGCCGCGTGAACCCAAGAGTCTTCAGGACCGCGACTTCGCGGGTGCGGCTGCGCACCGACATAGCCATGGTATTTGCCGAAACCAGCAGAATCGCAAACACAACGGCGCCGCAAATGCCCAGAATAAAAGCCTTAACATTCCCCAGCGTGGCTACAAACGAAAGCTGAAACGCCTTCTCGCTCTCGGTTTTGGTGCGCTGCGGAGAGTTGCGGAACATCTTGTCGATTTCGCTGGAAACTCGCGCCACATTCGCCGCCGAGTCCACTTGAGTGGAGTACCAACCGGCCCGGCCCTTGAACCAGTCCACAGATTCTTCCAGATACTTGGCGTTAAAATACAAGCTGTTTTGCGGCGGATCCCGATGATAAATGGCTCGAATCGTCAGTTCCAGGTTGGCTGGAAATATGGTCCCCAGCAGCGTAATCTTATCGCCGATTTTCCAGCCATATTTGTTCGCCAGAGTCACATCGACCATGGCTCCGGCGCGGTCGTGCTGCCAGGCAGCGAGTTGATCTGGCGGGACAATCTTGTCGGAGGCAACTTTCGGATACTCATCCGGATCGGTGGCCACCTGCGCAAAGAAATTCTCCGGACGATCATCTTTATACCGTCCGCCAAACCAGGTCATCGGGGCTACCGCTACCACTCCGGGAATGCCGCGAATTTTCTCCCGGTAGTAGCCCGGCAGAAGAAATGCCAGGGACACACGGTCGCGCGTAATTACCCGCCTCGCCGAATCTGGCGCGCCCACGTCGATATAAAACGTCCGCCAGATGGAAATCATCAGCGTGAGCAATAACAATGAAAAGCTGATGCTCAGCATGGTCAGCAGGCTGCGCCGTTTGTTGCGGAACGTATTGCGCACCACAAAACTGCTCAGGGTCATTAGTCTTCAACCGATATGGCGCAGTCCGTCCACAATATTTATTTGCGAGGCGTGGTAAGACGGAATGAGCGAACTCAACAGTCCCACCAGCCCCGAGACCACCAGGGCCACCACCCACATGCCGGGCGTGACCTTCATATTGTAGAAACTGAAAAACTGCGGCGAGTGCGTTACCGCGTAAATCATCAGATACGCCAAAGCGACCCCGATGAAACCACCGGCAACCGCCAGCGCCACCGCTTCGCTTACGAACAGGCCAAGCACACTTTGCCGGGTAAATCCCAAAGTCTTCAAAACCGCCACTTCCCTCGTCCGCTCCCGGATCGACATGGCCATGGTGTTTGCGGAAACCAGCAGCGTGGCAAAAACCACCGCCGAACAGATCATCAGGATGAACGCTTTCACATTCCCCAGCATGGCCACGAATTCCAGGCCAAACGCTTTTTCGCTTTCCGTTTTTGTGGGCTGCGGAGAGTTCCGAAACATGTCATCCACCGTGCTCGCAATCCGGCTTACATCCCCGGGAGCCGCCGCCAGAATGCTGAAGGTGCCCGCCCGACCTTTAAAGAAGTCGACCGCCTCTTCCACATACTTGGCATTGAAATAAACCGACTTGTTATCCGGGTAAGAATGGAAAATACCGCGAATATACAGCTCAAGATCGACTGGATAAATCGTTCCCTGCAGAACGATCCGGTCGCCCAACTTCCATCCGTACTTTTTGGCCAGCGTGTCGTCGACAATCACTCCCTGGCGATCTCGTTGCCACGCGGTTCGCTGGTCGGCCGGCATCTGCATATCGCGGAATACGTTGAAAAATTCTTCGGGATCAGTGCCGAACTGCGCAAAAAAATTCTCCGGCTTCTGATCCTTGTAAATTCCTCCAAACCATGAAACCGGAACCACCCCCACCACACCAGGAATTGCGCGAATTTTCTCACGGTAGTAGCCAGGCAGATTGAAAGTTAAAGAAACGCGGTGTCGAACCACCAATCTTTCCGCCGACTCGGCGCTGCCCTCGTCGAGATAGAACGCCCGCCAGATCGTCATCATCAGCGTAAGCAAAAGCAAAGAAAAGGCGATGCTCAGCACCGTCAAGATGCTGCGGCGCTTGTTGCGAAAGGCGTTCTTGGTGACGAAACGGCTCAAAGTCATAGTCGAACCCTGGAGGAAACTCGGCGCACAAACTAATAGACGAACCCAACTCGTGTAGGTTTCAAGAATAAATGATGGGACTGCTTAGGACAACACGCAGCGGCGGCAAATTCCTCGCCGTTTATGGCGACACAACCAATAATTCCATCTTCGGCTCCGCGATCTCGCCCGGCACGAACACGCTGAGCGCGCGGGCCTGCGCAATTCCCTCCCGCAGCGGCCCGCTTTGGGCCGGACTGAAATATTGATTGTCCAGCTTGATTGGAACCGCCGACGGTGGTGACTGCAGATGGCGCAGAACCACGCTGAGAATCCTTGAGCAGGCGCGTCGACAATACTTCCCGACCAGATCAGCTTCTAGAATCGCATCTGTGGCCCACAACCGACAGCGCGTTCAATCTCTGCCGATTTCGAACTCAGTTGCAGAGAAAAACCGATAAAACAAAAAACCGCCCGCGAACTTGCCTTCGTACCCCAGCAACCGGCAGAGATAGTAGACCTCCAACACTTCCGCCAGTTCCTAGCGAATCGCGGTTCGCCCGCAGAGTTCCAGTCGCTTGAAAAATAATTCGCCCGCTGACCTCTGATCGAACAATTCCTCGCCCATGCTCTTCCCTGCCCATTGCGAGGCGCTGCCGTCGGTCGCCGTGAGGATGGTCTTGGCGAGAAGTGCCACCACGGCAAAGTTTGCTTCCTGTAGTCTTCCGCGGAATATCCCCTGCGCGCCGCGGTCCAGCTTCCCCGCCGGCGCTTCGCTTGGTTTTATCGGCTTGGGGGCGCCTTCGGTTATCGTAGCTGCGCTCATCAGTTACTCCTCACCATCAACGGAGCATCGCTCTTTACCCCGACCTTGCCATTCGAGAAGTCGTATTCCGAAGAGTGATAGTCGTCCAGAACCTGTCCCTTGTCGTTGGTAACTTTCAACTCATGGCCATCGACTTCGACGTGGACGGAGAACGATGTGGCTTGGCTCACCGAGAGCGCGTCCACCTTCATTTCCTTCTGGTCCGTGCCCTCATCTCCCTTGATCAACTTTCGGCTCATCTTCTGCTCTTCCAGCTCATACAGAACTCGCGCTCGCCCGCCAGGCGATTCGACTACCCACTGCACTTTCTTCTTCATTCCCAGAAAGCCCTTGTTCGGCTTGGTGAAGACAAGGTTCGCGCTTGAACAACCGGCCTTCAAATACACAAAACTTCCAGGATTCTTCGACTTGAACCAGTCTCCGGCCGGGTTCACCTGGTTCGGATCGAGCTGACACTTCGAGACCGAAGGGGCGAAGCTCAAAGCCAGCAGCGTATTCTCCCCCGGCTCGATCTTGGTTGCCGTCTTGTATGTCGGCATGCCAGCCGCGTCCGCCATCACTTCGTAGGGTCCCGGCGGCAACGGAGGAAGCTTCAAAAGCTGATTGACAATCGCCTCACGCCATTGCGTCTCACCGCTGTGGCGATATTTCACCGTCACGTTTTTCAGGCTGGACTGAAAGGTAAGCATACCGAAGGGCTCTAACGTCTTATCGCTCACATGCACCCTCTCCGCGGACTTCGCGGAAAATGGGACGGTCACACTTACGTACCCGTCTTTCTGCAGTAACACCGCGTGTTGACCCGCGGAAACGCCGGAGAATTGCCCGTTGCCACTTCCGTCGAGCGCTCCTACTTTCTTGCCGTCCAGTTCCACTTCGGATCCCGGGGTTCCACCCTCGATGGTCAGGAAAGCGGTTTGTGGATTCTCTTTGGGTACCAGCGTGATTGGTTTGCGAAACGCGTGCCCTTGCTGCAGTTGCGTGGTCCAGGTCTGGGTCACATATCCGTCGGCCGCGATCATGAAAGTGTGGGAACCCGGCGGCCTGGTGAACTGCCAGCCGTGCCTCTGCGGCTTTACCGGCTGTCCATCGACGGTCAGCGTCGCGCGTTCCACGTCCGAGGTTATGGTGACCTGCGGATCCGTAACCAGGGTCCGCACCAGCAATGCCGGCCATTTCACGTTGTCGATGGAGATGCTGGCCTGCTCTTTCCCTTCTCCATACTTCAATTCATGATTTTGATCGGTCAAGGGCGGCAGATCGGTGCCCGAGTTTGTAATGTTCGAAACTTGCTGTTCTCCCAGTTGCACTTTTTTCTGCACGCTGCCGCTATAAGCCGTGGCATCGCTGCCCAGACTGCTGATCACGAACAGGTTTTTCGCCTCCAGCGGATTCACCTTCGGTCGAGCCCCTGCCGTTGCCTGCAGCTCAACCGCGAACAGCGTCTTCCCCTGCGCGGCAACGCTGAGCTTATGGCTGGAACCATCGGGAGTCAGGCCGTCATACTCCATTGACCCGTCAGCGAGCTCTCCGATTTTTTGCCCATCCAGGTCGACCTCGCCACTTTTTTCCGAAGTCTGCACCACCAGATGCAAGGGCTCGGGCTCGAGCGTAATCTTCCCGTCTGAGGATGCTGTCAGCGGAACCGTTTTCGTCTTATAACCCAGCCGCGAGACTTCGACCGTAGCGCCAGTTTCGGCAGGAAACGAAACCATTCCATCCGGTACCGGCTTGGAATCGACCATCACAGTCGCATCGGGCGGATCGGGGACGACGTGCACTTGCACCGGCGTCGTCACTTGGCCCGCGCTTTGTCCACTCCGGGAGCGAGTCGCGACATAGCCGATGGCGATAGCAATAACCACTACCACTCCTGCCAATAATCCCAATCGCGGCCACGGCCATGTCTTTGACGACCGGCCTAATTCAATAGCCTTTTCCTGCGCCCCGCGAAGAAAAACTAATGCGGGACTCGCTGTTTTCGCTGTCTTGCCTTTATCGTCACCCTTTTTGTAGACCCTGGTCGCCACTACCGGCTCGGGACCTTTCTTTACCACCGGAATTGGCCCCGGCACCGGCTTCGCAACGGCTGCCGATCGACCGTCAGTACCGGTGAATACAGCGGTCTCGGCTCGGAGCAACTGGCTCAGATCATTAACCTTGGCCACTCGTTTGATGACCTGTTCGATATCGGCCACGGTGCGGTCGATTTCGGAGTCCTCGGGATACTTGGCGCGGATGGCCACTGACCTTTCGAAAACGTCCTTCGCTTTTTGCAGATCGAAATTCTGTTCCAGGGCTCGGCGATCCGCTCCCAGCGCGGCCCGGTCCCGGTTTCGATCATCCTTGCGTTGAAAATCTTTTACATCCTTCAGCAGCCCGGCTTCGTACTGCTCAAGTCGCGGATCGCGCGGGTACTCCACTCGCGCAGCCTTGATGCACTCATATGCCTCTTGCGGATTGCCGGCAGCTACCAGCGCCCGCGCCTCAGTAAGACATTGGCCCACGAACACCGACCGCTTGGACTCGGAGATGGCCGATCTCAACGCCCGAACTGCAGCGTGGCTCGAATCCAGATCATTGGCTTCCTGGTATAGCGGGTCGGCGGCGGACCAGTTCTCCTCCACCACTGCTCGCGCCCGCTCGGCCAATACGTTGACCAGCGCGTCTCGCAGACCCGGACATCGTGCGTCCAGCCTGAGGGCGTTGCGTAGCAATTCCGTGGCTCCATCCAGATCTTTTTCCGCCAGCGCCCGTTGTCCGTCCTCAAACAAGCTCCGCGCTTCCTTGGTGCGCTCCAGCGCCTGCTCCGCCAGTCCCTGCAATCCCATAAGTTCGGCATCGCCAGGAAACTCCTGCAGCCCGGCCTTGGCACACTCAATCGCCTTGGCGAAGGCGCGCGACTCCATCAGCCGGTCGATTTCCCCCACCAGCCGAGCTTGCTCCTCTTCACGCGCCTGGCGGTCGCGCTTTTTCTTGCATTGCTCCAATTCGAAAGCCAGCCCGGGATATTCCGGATGGATTTTGCCGACTAGATCCCACTGGCTGATGGCCTCGGAATACTGGCCGCGCTCGTCATATTGCCGCGCCTTGGCCACAATCTGATTGACCCGGTCGCGCCGCTCCCGCCGCAGCTTCAGCTGCTGCTCAAACTGGGTTTCGTTGGGATAGCGATCACAAGCCTCCTGCAAAATATTGGCGCGGCGGTCAAGATCGGGCTCGGACTCTACCCGCCGCGATACTTCCGCAATGTAGGCTGAGAGCTCCTGCCGCTCCGCGTCCTCAATTTGAATCTTCAGCGCCTGGAATGCCCCATCATCCGGATGCTTGGCCAGCAGCTCCCGGCAAATCGCCAGCGCGCCCGAGAAGTCCTTCTCGCTGAACTGGCGCTGAGCCTCTTCGAGCGCGCTGTGAATGCTGTCGCGCTCCGATCTGACTTGCTGGTAGAAACTCTGGTAGACCGCGTCACCCGCCTCCGGGTTCAGCCGCGCCACTGAGAACAATCGTTCCAGCTTGCTCAAGGCAGTTTCGATTTCGCCATTCTGATAGGCCCGCAGCGCCGAACTGTAGAGATGTTCTTTCTGCTCGCGAATGCGCTTCGACTCCGCCTCTGTGGATTCAATCTTCTCCAGCAAGTCCAGAGCCCGCGTGTCGGCGCTGCGAATCGCCGATACCTGTTGCACGGCATGCCGGGCCGCGTCGAAATCCCGATTGCCCAGGTGGGTGCGCGCCAGGTCCAGCCATTTGGCGATCTGGCTCTCGTTCCTCTGCTTTTCCATCGCGGAGCGCATCGCCAGCCCATCCGCATTATCAGGATCGAGCTCCAGCACCTCCCGGACTTTATCCAGCGCCAACGGAATCTCATCCTGTTCCATGCGGGCGCGGGCGCTCTCCAGAAGCTGGCGGATCTTCTTGCGTTTCACCGTCATTTCAATCTGGGTGCGCAAGACCGTGATTTCCGGGTCAAGGTGTCCCTCAGCCTCGATTTCGGCCAGAATCTCCGACGCGAAGGCGTCGTCTCCGCCTTTGAACGCAGTCTTGGCCCGCTCGATTCGCGGCTGAATCCTGGCCGCATCGAAGATGGGCTCATTGCGATGAGCCTTTTGCAGGGTTTCGGCCAGGTCCCGCGCGCTCGAGAATCGGTGAATCGGCTGCTTCGCCAGACACTTGTGCACCACCTGGCTTACCGACTGGCTGAGGCTCGGATTGATTTCTGAGACCGGCGGCGGAATATATTGGCAGATCGCCTTCATCGTCTCTTCCGCCGTGCTCCGCGCAAACGGCCTTCTCAGCGTCAAAGCCTCGTAGAGAATTACGCCTAAAGAGAAGATGTCCGAAGCCGGCGTGATCTCTTTCAGTTGTGCCTGCTCCGGTGACATGTACTGAAAAGTTCCTTTTTGCCCGGTGACCGATTTCGTCCCCGCCAGGTGGACTACGCCAAAGTCGATGATTTTGGCGGAATCATCGCTCATCACGAAAATATTGCTCGGCTTCAGGTCACGATGCACCAACCCTCGCTGGTGTGCCACCTGTAACCCTTTGCAGACCTGGCTGATGATCTCGACAATGCGTCCCAGGGTGAGCCGGGCGCTGGCGTTGGCAATAAGCTCCGCCAAAGTCGCCCCGTGCAGCAGCGGCATGACAAAGAAAGGGATTTTCTGCTTGTTCTCTTCGATTACATCGACGTCGCGAATTTCAACGATGTTCGGGTGGCTGATCTCCGCCACCGCTCTCCACTCTTTTTCGAACAGCTCGACCGCGATCGGGTCGGAGATGTCCTTCATGAGTTTGATGGCGACTGAGCTGCCGGTTTTGGTATCGAGCGCGCGCCACACCACACCCATGCCGCCCTCGCCCAGTTGCTCCTGCAATTCGTATCGACCTGCAATTCGAGCAACCGCGACAGACGACTTCTTGCCGGAGTCGATAGGACTCACCACGTTGAACCAACCTCTATGAGAATTTGTCGAAAACTGTGAGAACTGTCGTGACCCGGGTACTGCCCCAGAACAGGTTCGGCCCAATCGGGTCGCAACTCCCTCGGCCGCCCCCGCAGGCAACGAGTGCCCGTCACTATACATCCATTTGCCCGGTTTTGCGAGACTTTCCGCAAAAGAACCATGTCCCGACCGGGGTGCATTTTCCATGTCCGGAAGCGCAAGAAAGTGTCATTTCCAGCGTGGCATTCAACCGAAAACGGCGAGCCCTCGCGCCCGTAGTTGCCCAACTTGAATCCGGTAAGTTGAGCACCTTAAGATGCCGCGAGAAGCCTATGATTACGTGTTTTACATCGCCTCCGCCGCGGTCATTGGCGAGAACCCCCGTCTGTTCGGCTTTCGACTTTGATAACCCTCTGGTGAGCCCGGAGAGTCGCCCTTCGCATTAAGGTTCAGGGAACCTGGTTTCCCGCCCTGACCTTGACCAATAGGATGGACGAATGGCAAACTAGTGATGGAAAATACAGGTCTTAATGCGGCTTTCGTTTTCCGCAGCGCATTCGCCAAACAACAAAGTACAATGGAGCCGGGATAGCGACTTTAGGCCGGACTCTTCGGCACCATTTTCCTCATTCTGAACCATTTAGGACTTCCATATTCCATGATTATCCTGGTAACCATCGTTCACGTCATCGTTTCCTTATTCCTTATTGTTGTCGTGCTTCTGCAGAGCGGCAATGCGGGAGATATTTCCGCGGCCTTCGGCGGTCAGGGTAGCCAGGCGGCGTTCGGCCCACGCGGCGCCGCAACGGCTCTCTCCAAGGCTACGACCATTTCAGCGGTTCTGTTCATGTTAACCTCGGTAACTCTTTCGGTGAACGCCATCAAGCATGCCGGGCCCAGCTCCGTGTTGCAAGGGGTGAAATCGGGACCGGTGAAGACTCAGCCGGTGGCCCCTGCAACTCCTCCCCCACCAAAACAGAAATAAACTTGAGCGGGCGAATGCGACCCTTTCTAGCAAACGTCGCTTCCTCGCAGGAATTTCTCTGATCCAGCTCCTTCCAATGCAGCTTCTTGCCGCGCAGTTTGCGGGTTTTGCTGTAATTGTATTTCGCTTATACGGGTGCTAACATCAAACCGTCGGCGCTTATAGCCGGGAGGTATTGGATATGTCGGATCGCGATGGCAATAGCTTTGCTTGGTTCCTTGCGGGTCTGGGTGTGGGTGCTTTGGTGGGAATTCTTTATGCGCCACAATCCGGGAGCGAGACGCGAGAATCTTTGCGTTCCCGAGCCGAGGAAGGTCGCGATTACATGAAGGCTCGGGCTCAGGAAGCGCGAGATCAAGCCTCTGGATGGGTGGATCGCGGTCGCGATGTGGTGGGTCAGCAAAAAGACCAGTTCCGCGCCGCCTACGAGGCCGGTCGCCAGGCCTATCAGGAAGCAACCTCTGAGGCTGGAGCTGGAACTACGAAGAATCTGTAGTCTCTTCGTCTTGATGTTGGGCTTAACGTAGGCTTCAGCCGTGCCACGTCGGCCAATGAAAGCGCTCGATTATGGAGAATCTCGTACCACTATTCATCGCTCTGACCGGAGCCGCCGTGCTGCTGCAAGCCGGCTTGCTTGCGGCCATGTATTTGGCCATGCGCAAGACCAGCACGCGCCTTGAAGCGGTAGCCAATGAAGTGAAAACCAAGGGGCTGCCTGCCATCGAAACCGCGCAGTCGATCCTCACCGAAATCCGGCCCAAAGTGCAAGTCATCGCCGACAATCTTTCCCAGACCACTTCTGCGGTGCGTGATGAAGTACAGCGCGTCGATGCCGCGGTCAGTGATGTGGTGGATCGGGCGCGCCTGCAGGTGATCCGCGCCGACGATTTGCTCACCCGAACCCTTGACCGTGTGGAAGTGGCGTCTGAGATCGTGCATAAAACCGTGGTCTCTCCCGTGCGTCAGGTCTCAGGCGTGATTCAGGGGGTTAGTGCGGGAGTTGAGTTCCTGCTCGGTAATCGCGGCCGCAAAAACGGACGCAGTCGCGATCCGCGACGGCCGGTCCCGCAGGACGAGATGTTTATCTGATCTGGAAATGGCTGGCGCCGAATCGCCCCGCTAAAATCCTTTAACGTCCCAAGCCATCGCCGGCCTTCATTCCCCTCAATATACTCAATTCTTCTTGCAGCCTCTCTTCCCTCTCACCGGTCGTTCCAAGGGCCCCATAATATTCGATGAGGTTCCGCTTTAAATCTTCAGGGATGGTTCGCTCGGGTTTCGACGTTAAACGCTTCAGCAGTTGCGCGTAGGTTTCGTCGGCGAGCGGGTAATCCCCCAGTTTCACGTGGTTCCCGGTATCCAGATCGATATTGGGCAGCCCGGGAGGCGGATCCGCGGCCAATTTGTTCAATTCTCCGCGGAATGCGTCGACCGTGTGATTGACGCTGCTCAAGTACCATTCTTCCGTATCATGATTCGGAATTTTTATGGCCAGATCGGAAGCGGCGCCGACCTTCGGAATAATGAACACCAACATCGCCAGCAGATGCGCCTTGAAGCCAGGCCCGTGGTAGGTATGCCTCCACTTCCGCTCATAGTTGGTGCGAGTCACTCGTTCGGCAAAGATACGATAGGCCTCATCATCCGGAGGAGGAAGGAACTGATGCCGATGCAATACCACCTCAGCTTCGGCAAACACGGGAATAAAGCTTCGTACTGAGATGCGGTAGCTCCGTAGGGCCGGATGGGCCCGGCCCAGAAGCTCGTGAATATCGAATCCGTACGTATCAAAAAAGGCCTGCTCCAAAAATTTCCTGGGCACTTTAAAGCCGATAAAACGTAAATACGCCGGGGGCGCAAACGCTGAATTAGTAAGTTCGCCGATGTCAAAAGCAAATTCAGTTCGAATGTGGCTGTGAGGACTCTCGTCGTAAGTCACAATCGGTCCGAACTCGCGCCTCAGCTTGGGAAACTCGACAGCGGTTGAGGGGTTGATCGCTTGCGAATGCCCGATCGAGTCGCCCAGATAGTGCGACAGGGCGCCAATCGCAAACGCATATTCATCCATGGTGCGGGCATTGCGAAAAAGCCACGCGATAAAGTCGCCCGTCCGTACGTAGTGGGTAAGATTGCTGAAGAACTGTTTTCCGAATGGATAATAGCCCATATCCTGGATAGCGGAGCCGCCATAGGCGTAGGCATGCGCCTCCAGCAACTGCTGTTCGGTTGCGCCCGGAAACTTCGCCAGCAGCAGGGGCCGAATCGAACTGCTCCACGCCAGGTCGACCAGCTCTTCGTGGGTAAGAACGGAGTACGCCGGGCTGCTGGCTGCGCAAAGCGTCACCGCCAACAGCACAGCCACTCTGCAGCCCTCTGAACGTAGCAGTCGTGTCATCCCTGACTTCTGTGCGCGACCAGGTGACCGGCGCAGGCCTCCGCCTCCTTGGCGGATCAATTCTCAAACGGCAGACCGCTTTGGTGCCATCATTCATGCAACAGTTGTATGAACCAACCGTCGTATGAACGAACGGTTCGATCAAAAAGCATCACTCGGGCTGCACCACCAGGAACGTGGTGTTACCTCCGCGATTGATCAGTAGAACCAGTGTCGGTTTGCCCGCTTCGCCAATCAGGCGCTGATAGTCGTCAACGGAGTTCACCGGTTTCCGGTTGATCTGTTCGATGACATCTCCACGTTGCAGCCCGGCATCCGCAGCCGCAGAATCATCCGGAACGCCGGTAACGACCACGCCTTTCACATCCGATCGCAGGCCAAGTTGTTGTTTGATATCGCCGGTCAGCTCGTCCACCTGCACGCCTCGCATCGGGCTATTTTCTGCGCCTCCGGGAGCACTATTGGCAGCGCCTTTGCCGGAGGGAGCTTCACCCAGCGTCAGGCTGACGTCCCGCGATTCGCCATTGCGATCGACCTTGAGATGCACCGTGGCCCCAGGCGCCATGGTTCCAACTTTAAGCCGCAATTGGTTGGGCCCATCGATCGGCTGGCCATTCAATTCCGTGATTACGTCTCCTCTTTGCAATCCTGCCTTTACTCCGGGACCGCTGGAATCGACGTTGCCGATTAAAGCCCCCTTCTCGGCGGGAACATGAAATGCCTTCGCCAGGTCAGGTGTCACTTCCTGAATTCCGACCCCGATATAGCCGCGCACCACCTTGCCATGTTTCAGAATTTCATCCATGACGTACTTCGCCATGTTGATGGGAATGGCAAAACCGATTCCCTGGTTTCCGCCCGACCCCCCCGAAAGAATTGCAGTGTTAATGCCGATCAGTTCGCCGCGCGCGTTGAGTAACGCTCCGCCGGAGTTTCCTGGGTTGATGGCAGCGTCGGTCTGAATGAAATCCTCGTAATCCTCGATGGAAAGCCCATTGCGGCCGGTCGCGCTGATGATGCCCATGGTCGCGGTCTCGCCCACCCCGAAGGGATTTCCGATGGCGAAGGCGTAATCGCCAACTCGAAGCTTCGAGGAATCGCCCAGCGCGATCGTCGGCAATCCGGTCGCCTGGATTTTCACCACTGCGATGTCCGTCTTCGGGTCCGTGCCCACCACTTTGCCGGGAAACTCTCGCTTATCGGCCAGGCTCACCTTGATGTCCGTGCCTTTGTCGACGACATGATTGTTCGTCAAAATATATCCATCGGGACTGATGATCACACCTGACCCTAACCCTTTCTCGCGCTCCTGTTGCGGCCCGCGCTGCATTCGCCCGCCAAAGAATTGCTGAAAAAAGGGATCATTGAAGAACGGCGTCTGGGGAACTTTCACGATTCGGGAAGAGGTAATGCTGACAACCGCGGTCAGCGCGGGTTTGAGGACCGCGGCGAAACCCATCGTGCCCGGCGCCGCATTATTTCCGCCGCGGGCGGTCTGGCTGACATAAACCGGGATTTCGTGGGACGATCCGAGCACCGTGTGCCCGCTCCAGGAACTCGCCGCCACTCCCAGAACACCTCCCACAACCAGAATGACGAGCACGACCACCACTGCTGCCGATCGCCGAATCTGAAGAAATCGCTGCACGATTATTCCTTCCTCTTGCCTCGCGCTAAATCAACACCCGGCCCTTAGATGCCAAAGCAATGCCGCCCGAGCAAAATAAGCGCTGCAAATTACGCAGCTCGTGGCAAATTCGTAACATTCGAGATTTCAGCGCGCGACTGTACCACCTGCAGAACATGAGCCCGCGTGATTACTCCTTCCACCTTCCCGTTCGACATCACCGGAAGCTGGTGAACATCTTCGCGGCTCATAATCTCCAGAGCTTCCAGAACTGGTATCTCGGGCGAAACAAAGTGAATCTTGTTGAGCGGGCGCATGACTTCCGCAACCCGCACCGTCAGCCAGCGGTTGGCATCCACACCCCGCACTTCATTGGAAGTGATCATGCCCAGCATTTGTCCGTTTTCCATCACTAGAAAACATCGCCGCCCGGTGCGCATCAGGTGTTGATTTACGAACTCCTGCAAAGAAAGATTGGGGCTCACGCTTTCGTAATCCGTCGACATCAGATCCTTCACTCGCAATCCATTCAGAAGACTTCCGGTGCGAACTTGCAAATACGTTGCGCTGGCCGCCTGCAGCAGAAACCAGCCAATGAAGGCAAGCCAAAGCCCTCCCAGCCCTGCGCCTTCAAAAAAGCGAAGAATCCCGAAGCCGATAAAGATTACCGCGATCGCCTGCCCCACCCGCGCCGCCGCCCGCGTAGCTCGCTCCACATTACCCATCGACCACCACAAAATGGCTCGCAACACCCGTCCGCCATCCAGGGGAAATCCTGGAATCATGTTGAACGCGGCTAATGCGAGATTGATATATCCCAGCCAAACCAGCAACGCAATTCCCGGAGTCAGAGGCGCAGTACCGGGAGTCCACTCCGAAAGCTTCGCCACCGCCAATAAAATAAATCCCAAAACCGCGCTCGTGATGGGTCCCGCAATCGCCATCCAGAATTCTGTCTTCGGATCGGCGGCATCCTTTTCCATCTGGGCCACTCCGCCCAGCAGGAATAAGGTGATTTTGTGAATCGGAAGTCCACGAGCTCTCGCCACCAGGGCGTGTGACAATTCGTGAGCGAACAGGCAGGCAAAGAACAGCAGACCCGTAAGAATGGCCGTGCTCCAGACAACTACTTCGCTCCAGTTGCGGTTTGTGGCATGGAACTGGCTGGCCAGCGAAAACGTAATCAGTAGCGCAATCACAAGCCAGCTATAGTGCAGCCCCAGCTCCACTCCGAAGATCGTGCCAAGTTTTATCTGGGATTTCATTTCGTACCCTCTCTTTCTCTTCCAACCTGTCTCATGGAACCCTGACTTCGAGTTTTGCTTTCGGAGTCAGCAAGCTGTTGTCGAGCCCCAGCACGCCCACCGTGATGGAGTGGCCGCCCGGTTTCAGCCCCTCAAATCTGAGCTCTGTATCGGTTGTGACCACTGCAGGACAATGATCCACCTGGTATTGCGAGACTCCAACCTCGATCCCTGGTTGCTCTGCGGCATTGGGGAAGTTCAGCCAAATATCCTGAACCTCCACTTCCACGGAAGCGATGTGATTTTCTGCGTTTTGCTTTTTATCTTTTAACCGCGCGCGCAGTGACGCGGATCCTTGCGGACCCAGCCAGTCCGTCCAATCCTGCGAGAAGGCGCGAACCGGGGTCATGCACAGCAGAACTATTCCGAGATACAGATGGAGGGCAGGTTTAAATCTATCAAAGATGGTTGCGCGAGGGCACACTTTCTAGACCTCACAACGCGTGACAGAGGCGCCGTTTATTACCCTTCTTTTTAATTAGATGCCGGTAAAGTAATTTCTGCTCGCAACATTTCTTTCACTGTTAACACCTGACAGTTTGGATGAAACACTCGTTCGCTGAGGTTGTCGGAAAGACGTGACTTCGTCGGAAATCATGGCCGCAACCGCTTCGGGCAATGGCAGATGGCAAATTTCAACCTCCAACAAAGGTAACGACGCACAATGAAGCCGGGCCAAAGTCGTGATTTTTCCAAGACACTGATCGCCGGTGCAGTTGCTGGCTTGGCCGGCTCATGGACCATGAGCCAGTTCACCCGCCTTTACCACGCGGAAGCGCGGAGCGCCCAACTCGACAAACCGGCGCGGCGTGGTTTGCCCTACAGTCAGCAGGAGTGGGACGCCACCAGCACTATTGCCCGGATCGTTGCTCTACGAGTGTTGGGGCGCCGGCTCTCAAAGCGAGAACAGCGCGCCGGCGCCGCAATTGTCCATTACGCCGTCGGGGCTGCAACCGGCGCCTCCTACGCTCTGCTCGCGTCCCGGTCCGGCAAAGTGACCAGCTACTCTGGAATCAGGTACTCCGGAATAATATTCGGCACAGCGCTTTGGCTGCTGGCCGATGAATTACTAATGCCATCAATAGGTGCGTGCCGGTGGCCTCGTGACTACTCAGTTTTTATGCAGGCCAATGCCTTGGGTGAGCATCTTGTCTACGGCCTGACCATCGATGCAATGTTGCGTCTGCTCTAAAAACGTACACCCTCCTGGCCAACCACCCGGCGCGTCAGGCAGCGCTCTTCACGCAGCCTCGCTCCGCTCCCTCATGGAGAATCGTTCCCTTCTCCTCGATCCGGACAGGGATCGGGCGAAATAAATCCCTGCGCTTGCCGCCGCCGCGACACCAACCCCAATCAAAAAGCGATTCAAGTCGAACCACAGTTCAACACTTTTCCCGTGGGCGCGGCTGTCGAATGTCCCGTGGGCTCCGTGGTCTCCTGCAACCGGTTTCCACAGATTGTTCGGGCGATTCGGATCTTCCGGCTCCGATGTCTGCTGCGCATCGTAACCGGTTCGTCCCAGGTAGTGGTCAAGCGGGCCGGGAGCGATCTTGTTCCCTACGATGGCCTCAACGGTTGGTGCGCCGACATAAATTTCCCGGCGGCGATGATGAGCCGCCCAGTAGATCGCTTCGGCACCTACCTCGGGTTGAAAGATGGGCGGCACCGGCTGTGCTTTGCGTTTCAGGCGGCTCTTCACCCAGCCGAATTGCGGCGTGTTGAGCGCGGGCATCTGCACCATCGTGATGTGAATCCTGCTGTGATCGTGGATCAGTTCGCAGCGCAGCGAATCGGTGAAGCCCGCAATGGCATGTTTGGCCGCACAATAAGCGGATTGCAGTGGAATACTACGGTAGGCCAGCGCCGATCCTACCTGCACAATTGTGCCTCGATTGCGCGGCAACATTCTTTTGAGCGCTGCCAGCGTACCGTAGACCACTCCCAGGTAAGTGACCTCTGTCACCCGTTTATACTCCTCTGGTTTCATCTCCTTTACCGGAGAAAATACCGAAGCCATCGCATTGTTCACCCAGATATCGATTCCACCAAGCTCCTGCTCAACCTTTTCGGCCGCAGCCTCAACTGCCTCGAAGTCGGCTACGTCCACGGGCAAGATAATTGCTTCTCCTCCCATCGATTCGATTTCTTGTTTTG
Source organism: uncultured Acidobacteriota bacterium (assembly GCA_963756015.1). GTDB lineage: Bacteria > Acidobacteriota > Terriglobia > Terriglobales > Acidobacteriaceae > Sulfotelmatobacter. The sequence goes on along the minus strand of CAVWMB010000006.1, from coordinate 448,999 downwards.
CGCCTTTCAGCCCGTCAATTCCGCGGGCGATTAAACCTACGCGAGCCCCCTGGCGCCCAAATTGCCGCGCTACCGCGCGCCCCAGGCCCGCCGAGCATCCGGTAATCACAACCACCTCTTGTTTCATGACAACACTCCTTTACTCGCTTCTTATGAATTTTAAATATTGCCCCTAATACTCAGCATCGAAGTTCCGTCGCCCGCCGGTAGCAGCCGGCAAACAAATCTGGCTCGGAAACGGGCAGAACCATGCGTCCAGGTTTAACTTGCAGGCCGCAAAGATGATTCGATGATGACGCTTAAAATCGCAAGCCATCCCCGGCCACAGGGCACCACTTCTAGATTCCAAATGTGGGGTGGGGGATGGCTACAAAATCGCAAACCGTCAACCTGTTTTCGCTTTTTGCGCCTCCCCAAATTCACTGCACTTCAAAACAAGAAATGGCAACGTATTGTCCAATAGTGCATCAACTTATATGTGCCAGCGCCGCCCTTGACTCCAGAAAGCTCCGATCAAACGGATCCCACGCAATCTGCTCGAACGGTTGATCTTTCCTGGCCACCAATTCAGGATTACGGCATCATCGGCGACTGCCGTTCCGCTGCTCTGGTATCGCGAGGCGGTTCTATCGATTGGCTGTGTTGGCCGAGATTCGATAAGCCATCCATTTTCGCCGCGCTCCTCGATCGGCGGCGCGGTGGTTATTGGCGCATCGCTCCGGTAGGCTCCTCAGCCACAAGATGGCACTACGTTGCCGATTCGAATGTTCTGGAGACTCATTTTTCCAGTCACTCGGGCAGCGCCATCCTGACCGACCTAATGCCAAACACCGCCGGCGCTTTCCACGCAAACGTTTTTCTGCCCGATCACGAAATTATCCGGCGAGTGGCGTGCGTGGCCGGTCAAGTAGAAATTGACATCCACTTTTCTCCCGTCGCCGACTACGGCAAGACCCAAGTTCAAATGCGTGAGTATGGAAAGCTGGGCATTCGCATTTCCGTGGGCAGGGGCGTGTATTGGCTGCGGAGCAGCGTATCTCTGTCCATAACCGATGGAGTTGCTCACAGCCGCGTTGTTTTGTGCGCGGGTGAGAGCCTTCGCTTCGCGTTCACCTATTCGGAAGAGGCTCCCGCCGTTCTGCCTCCGCTCGATTCATCGCTGGATGCTCGTATCGATCACTCAGTCGCCGCATGGCAACAATGGGCTCGCCGCGCCAGCTATGACGGTGCGCACCGAAATAAGGTTACGCGCAGTGCCCTCGCTCTCAAATTACTCACCTATGCCCCATCCGGCGCGATCATTGCCGCCCCCACTTCGTCTTTGCCCGAACGCCTCGGAGGAGGCTTGAACTGGGATTACCGTTACTGCTGGTTGCGCGACGCTTCATTCACAATCCGCGCTTTGCTCGAGCTGGATTACTGGGATGAAGCTGAGGATTTTCTCGACTGGATGTTGCAGGCAACACGGCTGACGCAACCCAAATTACGAATCCTGTATTCGCTTTACGGCGACAAAGCTCCGGTTGAGCAGGAACTCGGCTACTTAAGTGGATATTGCGGCTCGCGTCCAGTGCGCATTGGCAATGCGGCACGCGATCAACTTCAGCTCGACGTCTATGGGGAGGTTATCGACGCGGCAGCCCAGTTTGCATTCCACGGCGGCGATCTCGATCGTGACATGCAGAAAACTCTAATCGGCTTCGGAAATTATGTGGTCGAGAATTGGGACCAGCCCGACGAGGGCATCTGGGAGCCGCGGTCCGGTCGCCAGAATCATACTCACTCCCGGCTTATGTGCTGGACGGCAATGGACCGGCTCGTCCTTCTTTGTGGGCGCGGCCTGTTGCGGGGCGCGCCCATCGAGCGCTATAAGCAACAGAGCAATTTGATTCGCCGCCAAATTGAAGAGCGCGCCTGGAATGAGCGCATGCAAAGTTACGTCAGCGTGCTTGATGGCGACGAACTCGATTCCTCTCTGCTCTTGCTCTCCTGGTATGGTTTCGAAGAGGCGGGGTCGGCAAGAATGCGCGGCACGTACCGGGCCGTCCGCCAAAATTTGGCAGCTCCCAATGGCTTGCTCTTCCGTTACTGTAAAGACCAACAGGAAGGAACATTTGCCATCTGCAGTTTCTGGGAAGCAGAATACCTCGCATTAGGCGGCGGTTCACTCACTGAAGCTCAACAGATGTTTGGACGCTTGATGAAATATGAAAACGACTTAGGTCTCTACGGTGAAGAAATCGATCCCAATAGCGGCGCAGCATTGGGAAACTTCCCGCAGGCATTCACCCACGTGGGCCTCATCGGCGCCGCTTTGTCGATTCGTCAGCGAGAAAAGGGAGAACAGCAACTGGCGCACCGCCCGCCCGCCGCGACCAGGCATTCGCGGTCGGAGGTTCGCGCGTGAACTGGCTAAGCTGGCTGCTTTCCGGGTTTCTGGCAACTATCGTATTGTCGACGCTGTTGGCAACGAGCCAGGGCCTGGGCTTAACCCGAATGAATTTGCCCTATCTGATTGGAACTTTCGTGACGCCACAGCGTGAAAAAGCGAAGTTGTACGGGTTTATCCTTCATCTGTTAAACGGCTGGATCTTTTCTATTTTGTACATCTGGATTTTTGAAGCACAGCACATGGCAAATTGGTGGTTCGGCGCGCTCATCGGACTGGCCCAGGCGCTCTTCGTTCTGACCGTCGGAATGTCGCTGATGCCCGGCATCCACCCCAGAATGGCTAGCGAACAACATGGTCCCAATGCCAACCGCCAACTTGAACCTCCGGGATTCATGGCGCTGCATTATGGAATTCGCACTCCGGTGTCCGTTTTTCTGGCGCACGCCGCTTTCGGGGCCATATTAGGCGCGTTGTATCACCTCAGCTAGACCGTATCGTTGAATCGGCTGCCGCGCTTTTATGTAATCCAGCCGCCGCCGACAACCGTCTCGTCTTGATAAAACACCGCGGCCTGGCCGGGCGTGATGGCGCGCTGCGGCTGATCGAATGTAACGAGAACCTCGTCATCACCAATTTTCTCGAGCACCGCCGGAGCCGGCTCGTGGCGGTGGCGAATTTTCACCGAGACTCGCATGGGCTCGCACAGCCGGTCAGAAAAAAGATCGCCTACAGAGATAAGATTCACGCGCCGTGCGCGCAATGTGCGGGAATACAAATGTTCATCGCCGCCTACGATCACTTGCTTGTCGGCTCCGTTAATTTGAATTACGTAGAGCGGCGATCCGGTCGCCACCCCCAATCCCTTGCGCTGGCCCACAGTGAAGTTGTGAATGCCGCTGTGTTCGCCGATCACTTCCCCGGTCGCGGTTACAAGCTCACCTGCAGTATCGGGCAAAGCTTCGCCGCTCTCGGCCAGATACGCATCGATAAACCGCTTGTAATCGCCGCCCGGAACAAAACAGATCTCCTGCGAGTCCGGCTTCTCGGCCAAAGCCAGGCCGTACTTTCGCGCTAGCTCGCGAACCTCAGGCTTAGTCATTCCCCCCAGCGGAAAAAGTGTGCGGCTCAGCTGCTCCTGGGTAAGCCCGAAAAGAAAGTAGGTCTGATCTTTGCTTCGATCCGCCGGACGCTTCAGCAGCCATCGTCCTGACCTGTCGTCATATTCAACGCGAGCATAGTGCCCAGTCGCCACCGACTCGGCGCCGATCTGTTGGGCCACGACCAGCAACTGATCAAACTTCAGGTGATAGTTGCACAGGCTGCACGGAATCGGAGTGCGTCCTGAAAGATACTCCGCGACGAAAGGTCGCACCACATCACGCTCGAATCGCTCCTCATGATTCACCACATAATAAGGAATGCCGATGTGCTCGGCCACGCGCCGCGCGTCATAGACGTCGTCGAGAGAGCAACACCGGCCCGTCACCTGCTCCGGCATGCCTTCGTGCCCGGCCAGACGTCGCTGGTTCCAGAGTTGCATGGTCAATCCGATGACGTTGTGCCCCTCTGCGCGCAGCATCGCTGCGACGGCGGAGGAGTCCACTCCCCCCGACATGGCCACGGCGATGGTGCGCGAATCCGACCTGTAAGGTTCCGGCTTGTGAGCGCCCGACATGTTAAGAACCAACCGTTTCCTTTCTGTACAGCGGCGACAATTCTCGCAGCCGCGCCACTGTTTCCGGCACCAGCGCCAATGCCACATCAATTTCTTCCGCCGTGCTTTGCTTGCCCAGGCTGAAGCGGACGCTGGCGCGCGCCCGATCATGGCGTAGTCCCATGGCCATCAGCACGTGGGAAGGCTCAATCGCTCCCGACGAACAAGCAGCTCCGGTCGAAACCGCCAGACCTTTGAGATCGAGCGCGATCACCAATGCTTCGCCGTCAATGTGATCGAAATAAATATTCGAAGTATTCGGCACGCGCGACGCGCCGCCGCCATTCGCGCCCGCTTCTTCCACCTGCGCAAGAATTCCTTGCTGAAGGCGGTCGCGCAACCCTGACATTATTGCTTCATCGCGCCGCTCGAAACCTTGCATCGCCAGCTCCGCGGCCTTGCCCAGAGCTACAATTCCCGGAACGTTCTCTGTCCCCGCTCGGCGCGAGCGTTCATGCCGTCCGCCATAAAACAGCGGCTGAATACGGGTTTTCCTGCGCACGTAAAGAGCTCCCACTCCTTGCGGCGCATGCATTTTGTGCCCGGAAATCGTAAGCACATGGCAACCGATCTGTCTTACATTGATCGGAACTTTGCCCGCCGCTTGCACGGCGTCGGTATGGAAACAAACCTCAGCCTCCGCGGCGATTTGTCCAATTTCCTCCACCGGTTGCAGCACTCCGGTTTCGTTGTTCGCCATCATGATGGAAATTAGCCTGGTGTTTGGCCGCAGCGCCCTCCGCACATCCTCGGGATCGACCAATCCGCGGCCATCAACCGCCACGGCCGTCACTTCGCAGCCCATTTCCTCCAGATGCTTACAAGCGTGCAGCACCGCGTGATGCTCAATGGTGGAGGTAATAATGTGGTCGCCCGCGTCAGCCAATCCCGCAATCGCCAGATTATCGCCTTCGGTGCCGCCGCTGGTGAATACAACTTCCGCCGCATGACAGCCGAGCAATGCGGCCACCGAATCGCGCGCCCGCTCCACCGCCGCCCGCGTCTCCTGCCCGTGATGATGAATGGACGATGCGTTCCCAAAATGCTCGCCAAAATAGGGGCGCATGGCTTCGAGCACTTCCGGAAGAACCGGTGTCGAGGCGTTATTGTCGAGGTAAATTCGCCGCATAGAGACTGTTCCATTTTACGCTGCGAACCAGGCTTTTGGCCCTACCTCTGACGTCTGACAGCCGACGGCCCTCTATCGCTTTTCCATCGCGACGTAATGTGTGGGGTATTCGGGGCCCAAATATTCCGCTCGTGGGCGGATCAGCCGGTTGTCATCGAGTTGCTCGATCACGTGCGCCGCCCACCCGCTGATGCGGGAAACGGCGAAGACGGGAGTAAATAGATCTTCGTCAATCCCCAGCACGTGATAGGTGGAAGCTGAATAGAAATCCACGTTGGCGTTCAGCTTTTTTTCCGCCTTCACGAACCTCTCGATTTTATCCGACATCTCATACCACTGCGCCTGCCCGCTCGAATGCCCCAGATCTTTTGACATCGATCGCAAATGCGTCGCCCGCGGATCTTCGGTGTGGTACACGCGATGTCCGAATCCTGGAACTTTTTTCTTTTGCGCCAACATTTCGCGGACATAATCGACCGGATCGGCTTTCTTGCTTTCAATCGATTCCAGGATGCGGAAGACCGCTTCGTTCGCCCCGCCGTGCAATGGCCCCTTGAGCGCGCCCAAAGCCGATGTCACGGCGGAGTGCATGTCCGACAAAGTCGCCGCGGTCACGCGAGCCGCAAACGTAGATGCGTTCAATTCGTGATCCGCATGCAGAATTAAAGCGATATCGAGCGCACGCTCCGCTGTGGCAAAAGGTTTGCTTCCATTCAGTTGCAGTAAGAAGTTGGCGGCGTGCGACAAACTATGATCGGCTTCGACAAGCTCTTTGCCCTTGCGGATCCGGTCATACGCGGCCACGATCATCGCGATCTGCGAGGTCAACCGAATGGCTTTTCGAATATTGGCCTCATGGTCATTGTTCTTTTCGTCGGCATCGTAAAAGGCCAGCGCTGAAACCGCGGTGCGCAGCACATCCATCGGTGGAGCTGTCTTCGGAACAGTGCGCAGCAGTTGAATAATGGCAGGGTCCAGATGTCGCTCTTTTGCCAGACGCTCATGCAGATCCTTGAGCTCGCTTCGGTTCGGCAGATGGCCAAACCAGAGCAGATAGCAGGTTTCTTCAAACGTCGAGTGGTCAGCCAATTCGTGAATGTCAATGCCGCGATACGCAAGTACGCCGCGGTCGCCATCGATATAACAAATGCTGGAATTGGTGGCAACGATGCCTTCCATGCCTTTGGGACGGAGGGTACTGGTCACGCTGGACATAAGGATCTCGCTCAATCGGATTGATTGCCGTTGCGAAATCCGCGCGAAGCAGGGCCGCGGGAATGCAACTTTCTTTTATACCCCAAAAGGCTGGCACATTCCATACAGGCTCGCCGACTCGCGTTCGCCCGGCAGTTCAAGCCGGCCAGAGGCTGAGCGCGGTCTTGCTCAAAATCTGCTGTTGCACCGACTGCTCGAGCGGCAGCGCGCAGAACTCGTCCAGATTCTTTTTGACATCTGGCACCCCAGGACCCGGCCAATCCGTACCAAAAAGAGTTTTGTGGGCAATCTCTTTGAGGCGCGGAAAATATTCCAGCAAGGTCTTGGGCGGGATACCACTGATATCGAGATAAACGTTGGCATGCCGGCGAATAAGAAAAAACGCAGTTTGCATCCAGAGTGGCCGCCCGCCGTGCGCCAGCAGAATGTTTAGCTTGGGAAAATCTACGGCTACGTCGTCCACATACATCGGATCGCCGTACTTGTTGCGCGCTCCGGGAAAAATCGACGTCCCGGTATGAAACATCACCGGAACGCCGTTGGCTTCGGCCGCGCGGTAAATGATCTCCAGTTCTTTCACACCGTTCAGGTAGTCATTGGGAAACAGAAGTTGGTGCGGAGGATGGACCTTGATCATGCGGATTCCCAGGCGCACAATCTGCTCCATATCGGCCAGAACATTCGTAGTGTGCCGGGGATGCAGGCTGCCACAGGAAAGCAACCGCTTCGGATCTTCCTTGACGTAGTCCGCGATGAATTGATTCACGCCGTTGGTAAAGCCGATCACTTCGGGGGCAACGTAGTTAATCAGCACCGCGCGGTCGATGCCGCATGCATCGAGATATTTAAGAAATGCCTTTGGCGAACGGCAGAACTCTACAATCTGATCGAAGTTCGGACGCTTTTGTTTCATCAGTTCCAGCGCCTGCGGCTTGAACATCTCCATCGGCTGGATATGAATATGGCAGTCGGTGATCATTCGTTGCGGCTCACTTTGGTTTCCTTAATTATTCGCAGCCGCCAGCACGGCGCGCTTGGTGAAGACGCGAATCATCTCTCGCCGGTATTCGGGCGTAAGCGCCGATGTGGTCAGAGGCTTGGCTGTGCGCGCGGCAACGTCGCCCACAGCTTCCGCCAGCGCCTCGTCTACTCTCTTGCCAATCAGCATTTCTCCTGCCGGTTGCACGAGTAGCGGCGCCGGGTTCACCGCGGTCATTGCAACGCGCGCATCCCCCACATGCCCGTTCGATCGTTTCATTACCACCGCGACCCCGGCCAGAGGATAATCGATCGATCCGCGAACTCTCAGCTTGCGGTAGACCCCATGATAGTCCGCCGATTCTTTCGGCAGGAATACCCGCGTGACCAGTTCGTTTGCGAGGAGCCTCCGGTAATGCTCTCCGTCTCCGGTATAAAACTCCCGCAAAGCGATGCGGCGCACCCCATCCGGTCCGGCAATTTCAATTTCCGCATTCAAACAAAGCAGAGCCGGCGGCGTATCACCGGAAAACACCGCCCAGCATTTCGTTCCACCCGGAGCCACATGGCAAAGGTCGCCATCCTTCTTGATGCAGAAGCCGCAGCCCTTGCGCCAGGTGAGCGACTGGTTATACCAGAGACAACGCGTGTCGAGACAAATATTTCCGCCAATCGTACCCATATTGCGCAGCACCGGCGAAGCGACTGTCGCCGCGGCCTCGGTCAACACCTGAAAGTGCAAGCCTAGGAACCCCGATCGTTCGATCGTACGGAGCGGAGTCAAAGCCCCAATTTCCGCCTCGCCATTCGCTTGCGGCCGAATTCCCTTCAACGCCGCTATGCCCCGCAGGTCAAGCACATACTCTGGCTCAAACAACTTCTGTCGCATCGAAGGAATCAGATCGGTTCCACCGGCTAGAACACGGATATTCCCGGCGTGGCGGGCAAGATAATTGACAGCCTCATCGACTGTGCGCGGCCTCAATAGGCGGAATTCCGGAAGGCTCAATCCGCACCTCCCGCAGAAGCCGTAGTTTCGCGACGCGCCGGATCGAGTTCGTGCCGCCGCGGTCCTTTACTTTTAAAGCAAAGCGACCCACCGTGCTCGCGAAAGCGCTCTGGCGAAGTCGGGTCTACGCCCTCGGTCAGATTCAGCGCTTTTTCTTTTCTCTTTGCCCTCAGCGCCGCCAGCACGCGCTCCGGCGTAAACGGCGACTCATGCAGGCGCACGCCCACCGCATCGTAAATGGCATTTGAAATTGCCGGAATCGTTGCTGCCAGCGATCCCTCGCTGCATTCCTTAGCCCCGAACGGTCCTTCCGGATCAATGCTCTCCACAATAATGGCCTCGACTTCCGGCGACTCCACCGATGACGGGCTGCGATATTCCAGCATTCCTCCATTCATCAGCATGCCGTCTTTCCAAACCATTTCCTCCGTCAGGGCCTGCCCCATTCCCATCCAGACCGAGCCGATGATCTGTCCCTCCACCGAAACCGGATTCAGCGCTCGCCCGCAATCGTGCGCGGCCCACACTCTGTGCACCGTCACTTCGCCCGTTTCCTCGTCTACGCTGACCTCCGCCACCTGCGCCGAGTAGGAATAGGCCGGAGAGGGCCCCACGCCGCCGCCCTTGTGCCTGCCACCACGCGCTTCCGGCGGCGGGGCGTAAGAACCCGTCCCCGTCAGCGCGCCATGGAAATCGATCGCGGCCACCACCGCTTCCTCGAAGGTCATCCACTCTTTCGGCCCTTCTTCCTGGCGTTTCTGCTGCAGCGAACCACGAAGAATTTGCCCAACCACGCGTCCGCTCACCGAAGCGCCCGCCTGCGTAATCTCCGCTTCTTCGGACTGATCCTTCTTCACAACCGGCGGAGCACTTCCCTTCTTGAACACAACGTCGTCGCGAAAATAAAGGTCTTCGCTGGCGCAATTCATCTTCTTCGCCGCCGCCGCTGCGATTCTTTTCTTCACGTCCTCTGCTGCTCGCAGCGTAGCATTTCCCGCCATGAAAGTGACTCGGCTGGAATACGAGCCAATGTCGATTGGGGTGAGATCAGTATCGGCTGCGATCACCCTGACCCGCGCCAGCGAGCATCCGAGTATCTCTGCCGCAACTTGCGCCGTCATTGTATCCGATCCCTGCCCAATCTCGGACGCTCCCGTATACACCACGACTCCGCCGTCGCGGTCGATTTTGATATTCACCGTCGAGTGCGGCATGTCCGATCGAATGATTGAATTCGCCGCGCCGCTCACATAGTGGCTGCACGCAATGCCCAGCCCGCGGCCCCTTTGAAGTTTGCCTTTGCGTTGTTTCCATCCCGAACGTTCTACTGTTCTTTCAATGCACTCCGGCAACCCGTAGCTCTGCACGCGCAAGCCGTTCACCGTGATGCATGGCGGTTTGAGCAGGTTGCGCTGCCGAATTTCGGCCGGATCCATGCCAATCTTGCCAGCCAGTTCGTCGAGTTGAGATTCGAAAGCAAAGCGGACATTCACCGTCCCATGTCCCCGCATTGCTCCGCACGCAGGCTTATTCGTAAGCACGCGATACCCGTCATATTGAATGTGCGGTATGTCGTAGAGTGCGCCCAGAAGCGCTCCCGAATAAAGAATGGTGACCACGCCGTAGGAGCAGTACGCTCCCCCATCCTGCACTACCCGCGCCTTCACGGCCGTAATGCGGCCGCCATTCTTGATACCTGTCTTGAGATCGATGATGGTCCTCGGCCGGCCGCGATGCGCCCAGAACACTTCCTCTCGCGTGTAAGTAATTTTCACCGGAGCCTTCGCTTTGCGCGCCGCAACCGCGGCAATAATCTCCAGCGGTATCACTTCACTCTTGCCGCCGAATCCGCCGCCCACCAGCGGCTTGATCACCCGAATCTGCTGCATCGGCATTTCCAGCACCAGCGACAGTTTGTGCTGCAGGTAGTACGGCACCTGCGTCGACGACCATACCGTAAGCCGCCCTACCTTCCCCGTATGCGGATCGATTTCGAACGACGCCAGCGTGGAATGCGGCTCCATCGCCGCGTGCGTCACTTCGTTCGCAATGAAGCGCGCTTCCGAAACCTGATCCGCCTCCGCAAATCCTTGCTCGGGATCGCCGAACACATGGTGATAATCTTTTTCCAGATTGCCCGGCTTGTTATCGTGGATCAGGTCGGTCTCGGCCTTCATCGATTCTTCCGGATCGAAATACGCGGGCAGGGTTTCGTACTCAACATCGATGAGCTCCAGGGCCTTCTCGGCGATCGCCTCGGAGACTGCTACCACGCACGCGACGTTATCTCCGACGTAACGCACTTTGTGAATCGCCAGCGCGTGCTCGTCGTGACCCACCGGAAGAATTCCGTAAGGATTGGGCGCGTCTTCGCCCAGAACTACGGAGACCACCCCGTCGAGCGCTTCCGCGCGGCTGGTGTCGATGCGAGTGATGCGCGCATGCGGATACGGTGAATGCAGAATCTTGCCCACCAACATGCCGGCTACACTCAGGTCGTCAGTGTACTTGCCGCCGCCCGTAGTCTTTTCCGCCGCGTCGATCATGGCGGTGCGCTTTCCGATAACGCTGAAGTCGCTCATCCTTAACTCGGTACTCGGTACTAGGTACTCGGTACTAGGTACTAGGTACTGTTTCATTTTGCTCCGCCGCAATCGCGGATCGGATCGCCTCATACATCTGGCTGTAACCCGTGCAACGACACAGATTGCTGCTGAGAGCGGCACGAACATCGGCTTCGGAAGGGTGAGGATTCTCCGCCAGCAGCGACTTTACCGTCATCATGAACCCTGGCGTGCAAAAGCCGCACTGGGCGCCGCCCCAATCGCCGTATGCTTTTTGAATCGCCGCCAGACTTCCATGCTCGCTCACTCCCTCAACGGTCGTAATCTCTTGCTCCTGGCAACTCGCTGCCAGCAGCGTACACGACATCATGGCGACTCCCTCGACCAACACCGTGCACGCGCCGCACGACGATTCATCGCACCCGCGCTTCGACCCTGTCAGTCCCAGCTCTTGACGGAGCACGTCCAGCAGCAACGCGCTGGGCTCGATTGCCAGCTCGTAACCGCGGCCGTTTATCTTGAGTTCGACGAGTTCTTTTTTCATGAAATCCAGCCCGTCAGCGATCCGCACCGGGCATCGAGCCGCCGGCGCAGTCTGCTGACTGTGTCAGTACGTCGGCACACTCCTATCCACCTGCCTTGACCAGGCATCGATGCCCCCTCGCATGGATTGCGCCTTCTCAAATCCCTGTCGCCGTAGCCACGCGGTCACATTCATCGAACGGACACCGTGATGGCAAACCACAACAATATGTTCGTCAGGATCCAGTTCCTGATTCGCCCGCGACGGAATATCGCCCATGGGCATCAGTTTTGCCCCGCCCATGCCGGCTGCTTCGCATTCCCATGGCTCGCGCACATCGAGCAGAACAAACTTCTCACCATGGTCGATTTTCGCTTTCACTTCTTCCGGATTGATTTCGTAATCCATGGCGTCAATTGCCCGTTCACTTACCCACCCACCGCGGCTCGCGCTTCTCCATGAAAGCTCGAATCCCTTCCTGGGCGTCCGTCGTCTTCATCAATTCATCCAGATAAATCTTCTCCGCCCGCGCCAGGCCCTTATCGAAATGGATTGCATCCCAGGTGTAGAGAGCTTTCTTGGTCACCGCCAGCGCCGCCGGGCTCAGCCTTCTCAATTCGGCAAGCGTGCTGTCTACCGCCCGCGCCAAGTCTCCGTCCGGCACCGATCGATTGGCCAATCCAATCTCGGACGCTTCAGTGCCGCTGATCGTTTGTCCGGTCAGAATCAACTGCCCCGCCCGTTTCTGCCCCACCAGCGCAGCCAGCGCCGCACACGCTACGGGCGGATAGCAACCCAACTTGATTTCCGGAAAACCCCATTGTGCGGAGGCGGTGGTATACACCATGTCACAAACCATCGCCAGCTCCGCTCCGCCGCCCAGGCAATTCCCATGTACGGCCGCGATGGTCACTTTGCGGCTTGAGACCAAGGCGCGAATCGCTCCATGGAACTTGAGCAGCATCCCCTCGATTTTGTCGGGAGTGTGGTCCGCCACATCGACGCCCGCTGAGAACGCCTTACCTGAGCCGCTCAACACCACAACCGAAACCTCCGAACGCGCTTCGAGTTCCGCCAGCGTCTGCCCCAACTCCTCCATCATGGGAACATCAACAACATTCAATGGTGGATTCCGCAACTCAAGCCGAGCCACCGAAGCCTTGACCTCAAGCGCGAGCCGAACCAGTCTGGTTTCCGCGATGGTCGTCATGGTTCCCTCCGTGCCTCCGTAGTCACAGTGCAGGTCCTACAAATTAATCGCCGACTTTCTCACTTCTCCGATGCTCGCCAGCGGGTCGCGCGCCCCGGTTTTCTCGGCAATCCATTTCTTTTCCGTGTCGATGATCTCGAGCAGCAATTTCTTGTCGGCCGCCCCCGGCATGTATTCCTTCAAATGTTCTTCATAAGCGCGATCGTCCAGCGGGTCGCCCGTCTGCGCGTGGAATTTTTGCCCCGCCCAGCGTCCGATCTCGCGATTGAACTTGATGTGCGGCGCGTACAGCTCTGCCTGACCTGGTTTCAAGGCCGAGTTGAAGCGCGCAATCAGACCCGCCACCTCGTCGCGATAAAGATTGCGGTTGTAATCGTTGAGATCATCCAGATCGGGAGCATGCTGGTTTTTAGGCTCGTCATAGCGGCCCTTAACTCCCCACACATAGGCCCAGTGCGCCGACGAAGAGTGGTCGGTGCCAAACAGGTCGTAGGAACTCGAAATCCATTTGTTCAGGTATCGCTGAATCAGCCAGCCCGGAATCACGCCCGCTTCCACGATGCGGCGCAACCCGTCGTTGCCCGTGCCCATGTGAAACGCCTCTTCGCGCAGCATGTACGACATCGAACGCCCCAGCGGAGCGAATGCGGAATATTTCAACATCTGCAACTGGAACTTTCCATCGCGATCGACGAAGTCGGTATACGTGAAAAAGTCCATCCAGTTGTCGACATCAACATTGAAAGCGCCCAGCAGCCGTTTGTTCTCGAACGCGCGCCGCTCCAGCATTTTCTGCGCTTCCACCTTCCCCGAATAACCGAAGTGGTCGACCAGCAGAGCGCACATCTGCCATCCATGGCGCATTTCTTCGATCATCACGCGCGTGATGGCGCGGCGATCCCAGTCGGTGGGCGCGTTTTCCAGAAGATTCCGCTGCTGCTCGACGCTGGCGAATTCGGTGTCGCCCTGGTAGACGATCATGTTCATCAGCGCGTCGCGCATCTGCTGCGTCGGAATCTGGCGCAGGTTCTCCCATTTGCGGCCGCCCTTGTACGAACCAAATTCGATTTCTTCCGTGTCGATTGCTCCATAAAGCGTGTCGAAGTGAAAGGCTTCAATGTCCTTGGTGTTGACGCCAATATCTTTGCGCCAATCGTTGAACATACCTTCCCAATCACTAAAGGTTCCGATTTTTGCTACTTTTCCCGGCATAGTTACTCCTAAACCATATTCAGCCAAACTGTTTTCAATTCCGTGTAGTGCTCAATCGCGTGGGCTCCCAACTCGCGTCCAAAGCCCGAACTCTTGTAGCCGCCGAAGGGCAGCGATGCATCCATCAATCCGTAAGTATTGATCCAAACTGTGCCCGCTTTCAGGCGTCGTGAAACGGTATGAGCTTTCTTCACATCGCGCGTCCACACCGCAGCCGCCAAACCATAGGGATTATTGTTGGCCTCGGCGATGACTTGATCCACATCATCAAACGCCAGCACCGAGAGCACGGGACCAAAGATTTCCTCCCGCGCAATTTTCATGTCGTTGTTTACGTCGCCAAAAATAGTGGGCTCGATGAAAAAGCCTTTGCTGCCGTCGACCGACACGCGGTTGCCGCCCGCAACCAGCCTGGCGCCATCCTTTTTGCCGGCTTCGATATAGCCCAGCACGGTCTGCATCTGCTCCTGGCTCACGATCGCTCCCATGCGCGTCTTCGGATCTAGCGGGTCCGCCGGACGCATCTTGGCGGCGCGCGCCGCCAGTTTCTCCGTGAACTCATCTTTCACTTTGCTTTCGAGAAACAGCCGCGAGCCGGCGTTGCAAACTTCGCCCTTCCCGTAGAAGATTCCGGTGATCGCGCCTTTCACGGCGCTGTCGATGTCGGAATCGGCAAAGACAATGTTCGGAGATTTTCCCCCTAGCTCCAGCGTGATGCGCTTCACCGTGTCGGCCGCGCTGCGCATGATTTCCTGACCGACCGCAGTCGACCCGGTGAAGGCAATCTTGTCGATCCCCGGATGCTTCACCATCGCCCGGCCGATCGCTCCCGGGCCGGTCACGATATTAATCACGCCCGCGGGTACGCCCGCTTCCATCGCCAGCTTTCCGAATCGCAGCGTGGTCAATGGAGTCAGGCTGGCCGGCTTCCACACAATTGTGTTTCCGCAGGCCAGCGCCGGACCAACCTTCCATGAAGCCAGCAGCAGCGGAAAGTTCCACGGCACGATCAGTCCGACCACGCCAACTGGTTCTCGCAAGGTATAGGTGAATGCAGTTTCGAGTGTATTGACGGTTTCGCCGTGAATCTTGGTTGCCAGGCCCGCGTAGTAACGCAGAACGTCGATGACCATCGGCATATCGACATAGCGCGATTCGAAAATCGGCTTGCCGTTGTCGAGCGTCTCAAGTTCGGCGAACTCGTCGATATTTTTCTCCAGCAGGTCCGCGAGCCTCCAGATCAGGCGTCCGCGTTCGCTGGCCGAAAGCTTACGCCACGGGCCGTTGCGATCTTCCAGCGCGCGCCGCGCCGCATCCACGGCTCGATCAACATCCGCGGAGGACCCTTCCGCGATCTGCGTCAACACTTCGCCCGTCGCCGGATTGATTGTGTCGAATTTCTTCGCCCCCTCAACCCATTGCCCGTCGATCAACAACTGCCCGGGCTCGATTTTCACCTTGGCTGCAAGCATGTATCGTTCCTTCCACGCCCAACCTGGCCTTCCAAAGCCAACCTGGCGCCGGTCCTGCTGGCTGTGGCAGGCGTAAGCGCCCGCCTGCCAACACTAGGTACTAGCTACTAGCAACTATTTCGCCTTGAACGCAGCCGGCCGCTTCTCCACGTATGCCGCCAACCCTTCTTTTGCATCCTCGCTCTGGAAAAGTATTTGCTGGTTCTCGCGCTCCACCGCCAGCGCAGACTCCATGGGAATTTCCCATCCGGTCTGCACCGCGCGCTTGATCCGTCCCACCGCCTTCGCGGCCTTATTCGGCGGACAAAACTGCTTGGCGTACTCGATCATGTTCTCCATGAAGCCGTCGCGCTCGTAAATATCGTTGATGATGCCGAGCTCCTGCGCTTCTTCAAACGAAAAAGTACTGCCGGTCACCATCAATTCGATCGCTTTACTCTTCCCCACCAGCCGCGACAGGCGCTGCGTGCCGCCGGTGCCCGGAAGCACGCCCAGATTTACTTCCGGCAAACCGATCTTCCCGGCATCTTTGCGCGCGATGCGAATGTCCGCGGCCATCGCAATTTCCAGGCCACCGCCCACGCAGTGGCCATTGATCGCGGCAATCACCAGCTTGGGCGTATGTTCCAGCCGCAACAGCATTTCGTTGGCGTGCAGGCAGAAGTAATACTTAAAGGTCGGATCGACGCTCGACAGCATCTTGATATTCGCGCCCGCCGAGAAGAATTTGTCGCCCGCCCCGGTCAGCAGAATCACGTACGCGTCATTGTCCATGCGCGCCCGCAGAATCGCCTCATCCAGCTGGCGGTTCATTTCGTAAGTGTAGGTATTGGCCGGCGGATCGCACATCTCGATAATCGCTATCCCGCCGTCTCTGCGATAGTTAACAAGTTGTTTGGTGGTTTCGCCGGTCGCCGGCTGCGTTGTAGTCGCCATGTTTATAGCTCCTTATCTTGTCGTAAGTAACTTGTCATAACTAACATGTCGCAATGTTTTTGCCACTACTCTCCGGTTGTCATTCCGAGCAAGACGAGGAATCTTGGTCTTGAGTCTAAAGCCGCATCCTTCGCCTCATCGCCCATCCTTGCGCCCTCGACTGCCCTTCATTACCCCGCGCAGAAAGATCTCGCTCATCTCGCGAGACAGTTCGCCTGCGTCGGCATCTACGCGCGGGTGATGCCATGTATAAATCCAGTTCATCATGCCGAACAGGCTGAGAACCGCAATCCGAGTGGTAAACTCCAACCTCCGATTGCGCTTCAGTTCCTCCATCAATCCCATACAGATGCGGTAGTACTCGCGCTTGATGGCGGCGACTTCCGCTGCAAATCCATTTTTCAGCGCATCCGCCTCGTGCGACAACACTTTCATGCTCGCTTGGTTTGCCAGAAAATACTCCAGATGATTCTGAATGAAAATGCGGATTCGCTCCTCGGGATCATCCACACCTGCCAGCCGCACCTTCAGCCGTTCCACGATGGTTGTAAACGTGTGCTTCTGAATGAGGAACAGCAGCCGCTCTTTGGACTCGAAGTAATAATAAAGACCGGCTAGCGACATTCCGCTGGCCCGCGAAAGATCGCGCATCGAAGCCCCCTCGTAACCTTTTTTGCAGAATACTTCGGTGGCGTGAGTGAGGATCTCCGCCAGTCGACGGTCGAAGCGAGTGGCCGGCGGGGATGCGGCGCGGTGGCGCGCTGAAACTCGGGTTGCGGTGGAGGGGCTCGCCATAACCAACTATCGCCGCCAGATTGATTCGAACGTTCGTTCGAATTAAGTATACGGCAAACCCCACCCAGGTCACAAGCCTTGAATTGCATTTTCAAGATTGCCGCCGAAGCCTGCGCGGCAGTTGCTAATTTCTTAGATCCCCCAACAACCGCTCCACTTCTCTCTTCACTTCGCCGGTCAGCGGCAGCAATGGAAGTCTCGCCGGCCCGCCGAAATAACCGTTGAAGTCCATGCCGTGCTTCACCCCCGGAATTCCCAGTTCACCGGCGACCCGCTGTGCTGCGCCCGCAATACGATCCTGCTTCAGCTGCGCCAGGTCTCCGTCACCCTCTTTCCACGCGGCGTAAATCTCGTAACAGGCCGTCGGAGCAACGCAGGCGAAAGCCAGAATCGCGCCCACCGCTCCGCCATCGAGCGAGGCATGGAGCTTGTGCGCGGCACCCACCAGCACCTGAAATCCAACTTCTTTCTGCCTCGTCTTCAAATTACCGACGACCGCAATCGCCGCCGAAGATGGCTTCGCTGCCAAAGTCGAACTCGACCCCGCCAGGGCCACGACCGAAACCAGTTCCCCGCCGCTACCGCCCGCTGTAGAAGCCGTAAACATGCGCGGCGTTACCGCTTCAAACGTCTCGGTCACCGCCGCGCTGCGCTTTACCTGCCGCGTACCTTCCACCATCCTGCGGACTTTTTCCACGTCCCCGCTCGATTCCTTGATGCCGACCAGGTTCGGATGCTCCGCCAGTTCAATCACCAACTCTGCGGGAATGTCGTAGCCCGTTGCCTGCGGAAAGTTATAAATAATTACCGGCAGCGGAGAACGATCCGCGACGGTTCGATAAAACGCCAGAATGTTGGCCGGCTGCATCTGCTTCTTGTAGTAATGCGGCGTGCGCACCATGGCAACATCGTAGCCCAGTTCGGCGGCGTAGTCGGTAAGTCGTAAAGTGTCGATCGCCGATTCCATCCCGGTTCCTGCGATCAGAACTTTGTTCGGTGCCGCTGTCTCGCGGGCCACTTTCAGCGCATCGCGCCGCTCCTGATCAGAAAGCAGAATTGCTTCACCTGTGGAACCGAGAACAACAATGCCAGCGCAGGGCGTCCGCGAATAGCGCTCAACATTGCTCTCAAGCTTTTTGACATAGACATTGCCGTCAGGATAAAACGGTGTAGTGATGGGCGGGAAAATACCGTGAAGCAGCATAAAACCCTCGCACCATAGTATGCCACGCGGTATACACCCGGAACTCTGCGTCCTATCGGATTCTTACCGAGCGCTCCGCGTGCAACGCCTGCAGTGCCCTGATGTTCACTTCCCCGCGCTGCAGCGCCGCGATTCCTTCCGCGGCCGCGCGCGCCGCCGAGAGTGTGGTGATGGTAGGAATGCGCGCCATCACCGCCGCCCGGCGAATCGCTTTCTCGTCGAACCATGGCTCCGGTCCCGACGGTGTATTCACGATCAGATGAATGCGCTGGCCCTTGATGAAATCCACCACGTTCGGTCGGCCCTCTTTCACCTTGTAGACCCGCTCAACTTTCATCCCGGCAGATTCGATGATGTCAGCCGTCCCCGAAGTCGCCACCAGCTTAAAGCCCATATGTACAAATTTGCGCGCCACTTCGGCCACGTAACGCTTGTCGTGGTCGGCCACGCTGATGAACACGGTGCCCTGCGTCGGCAACTTCTGGCCCGCCGCCAGTTGCGCCTTTCCAAACGCTTCGCCGAAGCTATCGCCAATGCCCATCACCTCGCCCGTCGATTTCATCTCCGGCCCCAGCACCGTATCGACGCCCGGAAATTTGCTCCAGGGAAATACTGGCGACTTCACGTAGTAGCAGCTTCCGGTGTCAAGATCGGAGCGCCGGTCAATATTTTCGGGCAAAAACTCGCGCAGCTTGCGTCCGGTCATCAGGCGCGCGGCAATCTTGGCCAGCGGGACACCTGTGGCCTTTGAAACATACGGCACCGTCCGCGAAGCTCGCGGGTTTACTTCCAGCACGTAAACTTTTCCGCCCTCCGCGCCATTGCCCGCACCACCGCCCCGCGGAATGGCAAACTGAATATTCATCAGCCCCACTACCTTCAGCGCCCGCGCCAGCTTGAAAGTGTAGTCGCGCATGCGCTCCATGAGCGGCTGCGGAATATCGACCGCGGGCAGGACGCACGAAGAATCCCCCGAGTGAATGCCGGCTTCCTCGATGTGCTGCATGATTCCGCCGATCACCACATCTTCGCCGTCAGAGAGCGCATCCACATCCAGTTCAATCGCGTCTTCGAGAAAGTGATCGATCAGCACTGGCCGGTCGTGCGAATATTCAACCGCCTCTTTCATGTACCGCACCACCGATTCCTCGTCGAAGGCGATCACCATGGCGCGCCCTCCCAGCACATAGGAAGGCCTCACCACCACCGGATATCCCACCCGCTTCGCGCCCTCGATGGCTTCTTCCAGCGAAGTTGCCATCACCCCCGCGGCCTGCGGAATTTGCAGTTCTTCAAGCAGTTTGTTGAAGTGCTTGCGATCCTCCGCCAGGTCAATCGACTCCGGCGAGGTCCCGATAATATTCACGCCCGCGGCTTTTAGCGGCAGCGCCAGGTTCAGTGGAGTCTGCCCGCCGAACTGCACGATCACGCCGCAGGGCGCGCCCTTCGAAGTCTCGTGTTGATAAATTGCCCACACATCTTCAAAGGTCAGCGGCTCGAAGTAGAGCCGGTCGCTGGTGTCGTAATCGGTGGAGACGGTTTCAGGATTGCAGTTGATCATGATCGTCTCGTAACCATCTTCGTGCAGCGCGAACGAAGCGTGGCAGCAGCAATAATCAAACTCAATTCCCTGTCCGATGCGATTCGGTCCGCTGCCCAAAATGATGATTTTCTTTTTCTCCGTCGGCGCGGCTTCGTCTTCGTCCTCGTAGGTTGAGTAAAGATAAGGTGTAAAGCTCTCGAATTCAGCCGCGCACGTGTCCACGCGTTTGTATACCGGCATCACCCCGTGTTTTCTGCGGAGATGCCGAACCTTCTCCTGCCCTTCCAGCCTCCATACATTGGCCAGTCGCCCGTCGGAAAATCCCATACGCTTGGCCTCGCGCAGCACCTCGGTCGGAATCGACTCGATGGGATGCTTCTCCAGCTCAAGCTGCATGTCATTAATTTCCTTGAGCTGATACAGAAACCACGGATCCATCGAAGTCATCTTCGCAACCTGCTTCACCGTGTGCCCTTGGCGCAACGCATATTGCACATACGCCAGCCGCTCGGGATGCGGAGTGACCAGCCGCTGCGTAAGAATCTTAGGCTCGATTTTCTCGCCGCCAACCCGCTTTCCGGTGTCGAGCGAGCGCACCCCTTTCATCAGCGCTTCTTTGAAAGTGCGGCCTATGGCCATCACCTCGCCCACCGACTTCATCTGCACCCCAAGGTTCTCGTCGGCTCCCGGAAATTTTTCAAACTGCCACTTCGGAATCTTCACCACCACATAATCGAGCGTCGGCTCAAAGCATGCCGGAGTCTTGCGCGTGATGTCGTTCGGAATTTCGTCCAGCGTGTATCCGACCGCCAGTTTCGCGGCAATCTTCGCAATCGGAAATCCCGTCGCCTTTGAGGCCAGCGCCGACGAGCGCGACACCCGCGGGTTCATCTCGATCACCACCATGCGCCCAGTCTCAGGATTCACCCCAAACTGAATGTTCGATCCTCCCGTATCCACTCCGATTTCCCGGATCACCGCAATCGACGCATCGCGCATGGCCTGGTATTCACGGTCGGTGAGCGTCTGCGCGGGCGCCACCGTGATCGAATCGCCCGTGTGCACGCCCATGGGATCGAAATTCTCGATCGAACAAACGATGATGACGTTGTCCCTGGTGTCGCGCATTACCTCCAGTTCAAATTCTTTCCATCCCAGCACCGACTCTTCGATCAGTGCCTCGTGAACCGGAGACAAATCCAATCCGCGCGTAAGCACTTCGACCAACTCTTCACGGTTATAGGCGATGCCTCCGCCGGTCCCACCCAGCGTAAACGACGGCCGCACGATCACCGGAAAACCAATCTTGCCCGCGAACTCCAGCCCATCTTTGCTGCTGTTGACCAGCGCCGACTTCGGCACGTCGAGCCCAATCTTCTGCATCGCGTCCTTGAAGAAAAGCCGGTCCTCGGCTTTCTTGATGGCCGCCACGTTCGCCCCAATCAGGCTTACATCGTATTTTTCGAGCACGCCCCCGTCGGAAAGTTCAATGGCAAGGTTCAGCGCAGTCTGCCCGCCCACTGTCGGCAACACGGCAAACCCCGCGCCCGGCGACATTTCCCGCTCGATGCGGATAATCTCTTCCAGATACTCGAGATTGAGTGGCTCAATATAAGTGCGGTCGGCGATCTCCGGGTCGGTCATGATGGTCGCCGGATTGGAATTGGCCAGCACCACCTCATAGCCCTCAGACTTGAGAGCCTTGCAAGCCTGCGTGCCGGAATAATCAAACTCCGCCGACTGCCCAATGACAATGGGCCCGGAGCCGAGAATCAGGATTTTCGAGATGTCAGTGCGTTTGGGCATTTATGCGATTTTGTCTTTGCTCTGAGTCGTCGCGGTCTTGTCGCTGGCGACAGGTTTGCTTTGAGGGGGCGCAGACTCGGCAGCGCTGTGACCTGAGTCTTGCACGGTGGTGCCCACCGCTGCACCGGAGGCTAAGCTTTGAAGGGGTGCGCCTTCAGGCGCACCGTAAAGATCAACGAAGGATTCGGGCTTTAGCCCCTGAGGTATTGGGTCAAGGTGAAATCGGCCGTTGGCTGAAGAATTCAAATGATCCTCCTGCCTATCACACAGGTGCTTGCGCACCGGATTCCCTCGAACATAAGCCACATGCACAAGATAATCCCCGGCATCCCGAATGCGATGATCGGAAAATCCCTTCTGCCAAACTTCCATATTCGAGCCGAGTTCTTTCTTCACCCGATAAGAGAATCCACCCTTGATGAACTGGACAGTTTTTTCCAAACTGCTAACTGGTGTGAAGATGACATGAATGTGATCCGGCATGATCACAAATTCATGCAGCATATAAGCTGTTCCTCGATAGTGACAAAGGGTGTCGATGAGTAACGCCGCCCAACGTCCATTGCGGAAAAGAGGACGCCGCTCCCAAGCCTGGGAGGTCACCATGTAGGTTTGGTTGTTGTGGGTGGCTGGTTCTCTCTTCGGCCTCATCATTGAACCTCAGGGGCTAAAGCCCGAATCTTCTTGCGTGCCTTACGGCGCGCCTGAAGGCGCGCCCCTTCAAAGCCTTGTGTACTGTCACCCTCGCGACCATTTCACGTGATAGCCCTTCTTGGTGATTCCGCCCCCGCACGGTCTCGTAATTGACACCGTGACCTCAAGAGGATGCTTGCAAGTGGCAGCACGCTTCGATGCCGTAACCTCAACCGGCCAAAAAACATACCATGTCAGGGTATTTACCTTCAGGTCGTACAAGCCTTTCGGCACCGGAGGAAAAATGAAGCGTCCGCGCTCATCGGAAGTCACCGACGATACAACAGCTTTGTCCGAGCCGCCGAGAAGTTGGATCTCCGCCTTGGGCACGTACTCACCAGTCTGATTGAACACGTGCCCACAAACCACGGACGCTGGCACCGGATTCTTGGGCGCAAGGCACTCGTCAGCGACGAGTGGGGCCGCAAGGCCGCAGAATATAATCACAGCCAGAACGCTCCTCACCCCTTCCACTCCTCCATCATCCTCGTGAACTCCTTAAACAGATAATGCGAATCATGCGGCCCCGGTGCGGCTTCCGGGTGATACTGCACGCTGAACAGTGGCAGGTTCTTATGCCGCAGGCCTTCGAGAGTCTGGTCATTTAGATCTATGTGCGTAGATTCGACTTCGCTGGTCGGCAGCGAATCGGGATCGACCGCAAAGTTATGGTTGTGCGCGGTGATCTCAATCTTTCCAGTCTTCAACTGCTTCACCGGATGATTCCCGCCATGATGCCCAAACTTCAACTTGAAAGTTTTTCCCCCCAGCGCAATGCCCACGAGTTGATGTCCCAGGCAAATCCCGAAGATCGGCTGCCGTCCCATCAACCGCCGAATGTTATCCACGGCATAGGTACACGGCTCCGGATCGCCGGGACCATTCGACAGAAAAACTCCATCCGGCTTCAGCGCCAGCACGTCTTCGGCTGGCGTCTGCGCCGGCACCACGGTGACGCGACATCCTTCACCCCGTAACTTACGCAGAATGTTTTGTTTAATGCCAAAATCATAAGCCACCACATGAAAGCGCTCTGGCTCATCCTTCACGCCTACCTGTGCCACCGGCTCGTGCGAGCGCTCGCCCACCTCCCACACATAAGGCCGCTTGGTGCTCACTTCTTTGGCCAAGTCAAGTCCATCCATTTTCGGAATCGAGTTGGCTTTGGCCACCAATTTCTCGGCATCGCTCTCAATCGTCGAGACCACGCCGCGCATCACCCCGTGATCGCGCAGATGCCGCACCAGCGCCCGCGTGTCGATATCCGACAGCACCGGCACTTTAAATTGCTCAAGATATTCTTCCGCCACCTGTTGCGAGCGCCAGTTCGAACTCACCTTCGAAAACTCGCGCACGATCAGCCCTTCGATCCACGGACGCGTGGCTTCGTTGTCTTCCTGATTGGTTCCGTAATTTCCGATCTGAGGATTGGTCAGGACAACGATCTGTCCTGAATAAGAAGGGTCGGTGAAAATTTCCTGGTAGCCGGTGATGGAAGTATTAAAAACGACTTCGCCGTAGCATTCGCCTTTGGCGCCGTAACCTTTGCCTCGGAAGACTCGCCCGTCTTCCAGCGCAAGGATAGCCTGCATTCTCGCTCCAATGTGTGGGTTTGCAGAATTTTATCAGGGAAACCTCTCACCTCCAAGCACGGAACACGGCCGCAGTGTGGAAATCTCGGCGCTTGCGAAGCTCTGCTCAAAACACAAAGGGAACGAACCGCTTGGTGCGCTGCATGTATTCCTGGTAACGGCCGCCTAGATTCTGCTGCAGCGCCTGCTCTTCCACCCGCACCCGGTAAATGTAACCGGCAGACCCCGCCACCGAAATGATGAGCGCGCTCAGCCAGTTGGTCAGCGCAATTCCCGTCCCCAGATACATCAGTATTCCGCCGGTATATGAAGGATGCCGCACCCAGCGGTAGGCGCCGCGCTCCACTACTGGCTGCTCGGCCGATGCCTTCACGTCGCCCGTAAAATGCTGGCCCAGCATTCGCCAGCAGTGCATTCTCAGAATTCTTCCGCAAATCAGGATTGTGAGCCCGGCCGCAAACCATTCTTTCCGCGCATCGACGATGGCAAACCTCGCATTACCGGCGACCAGGAAAGCCGCTAATGATCCCAACCATCCAAACAGCATGATGATCTGCATAGAGCCGCGATCCGACTTCTCACCTTGGTGCGGACGAGAACGGGCAATAAGTCTGAATTCGGGAACGTAAGCCCACAGAAAAACCGCCCAAAACAACCATGCATAAGGCGAAGTGTAAGCCAGCGGTTTCATGGAAGTCCTGCGAGTATAACGCTCAAATCCGGGAAGAAGTCACGTCCATTCGAATGGGAGGATCCAAATTCTGCCGCTCACCGCACTCGGCCAACTTTATCCATCGGCCAGTACCCAAAGACTGCCTTGCCATAAATGTAGCTCTGATTCACCGGACCGAAATCGCGGCTGTCATTCGACATCGACCTGTGATCTCCCAGCACCAGATAGCAATTCGGCGGAACTACGATCTCCGGAAGAGAACGCGAATCGGCGTAAGCCGGCGGAACATAATCCTCATCCAGCGCTTCACCGTTCACATACACCTGTCCGCTATCGATGCGAACCCGGTCTCCGGCAATGCCGATGACGCGCTTGATGTAGCTCTTGGTGGGATCGCGCGGATAGCGAAACACCACAATGTCTCCCCGCGAAATCGGCTCCAGGCGGTAAACAAATTTGTTGACGAAGATTCGTTCCTGGTCCTGGAGCGAGGGCATCATGCTTGTGCCTTCCACCTTCACCGGCTGGTAAATGAAAACAATGATGAAGGCCGAGATCGCCAGCGAAACAATCAGGTCGCGCAGCCATACCCCCAGCGACGGCCTCAGGCGGACTCCCGTATCTGTCAGCTCCGTCCGCAAAAGCGGCGGCGACTGATGGTCCGCGGGTTCTGTGATTGGAGGTTCCGGCATTGCGACTTCCTATTGTATACAGATCGCATTCATCCAGCACCGAGTTGTACAATCACGTCCAAGGCTTTCTCCCCTCGCAGCTGCGGCTACCGGTCTTCCTGGAAAGCGGATAAAATAAATCTCTCTGGGAGACCGTCTATGAAGTTGAGCCATCTTCGCCGCAAATATGCTCACCGCGCCTTAACTCTGCTCTTTCTTTTAACCGTGACTTTGACCTTATCGGCGCAATGGCCCGCACAGCAAGATGAGGGCGGCATTCCCGCCTACAACGCTGGTCCGCCTCCGAAAGGCACGAAACTTCCACCCATCCTGGGCAAGAGCGATCTCTGGGGCGCCGATGCGCAATACTCCTACCAGACGCACGCCTACGAATTGGCTTCGAGGATTCCTGTCGTGCTCCACCAGCAACCCTGCTACTGCTATTGCGATCGCATGGGTCATAACAGCTTGCATAGCTGCTTTGAAGGCACCCATGGCGCACGCTGCTCCACTTGTCTGAAAGAGCTCTACTATTCGTATGAGCAGCACAAGAAAGGCAAAACCGCGTCCCAGATTCGGGCCGGCATCATCAAAGGTGACTGGAAGCTGATCGACCTCGATACCGCCGCAACCATCAATTAGATCCAGGCGACTAGTTCCAGGCGGCCGATACTCAGTACGTATCAGGCAATTCGGGCCTGACCACAACTCCGACTGGGTACTGGGTACTGGGTACTAGGTACCCGGCCGGGTACTGCCGAGGTACCGCAATTGCCCTCTACCCGCTCTTTGAGTGATACTTGGGTATCGGCTCTCGATCTGTTTTAAGAGCAAGGAGTCCCTATTACGACGAGCACAGGAAAAATTCTTCACATGGCTCAGAAGGCTAACCCAAAGAAAGCAGCGATCGTCGACGACCCACGCGTCACCCAGGCTTTGCAGAACTATGAAGCCGGGCTGCGCGCCTTGCAGGAACATAAGTTCGAAAAAGCGAAGCCATTTTTTCAGAAGGTGCTCGCCGGTCCCACCAGGGAGCTCACCGACCGGGCAGCCGTGCACCTCAGCATCTGCAACCAGCATCTCGAGCGCTCCACCACTACGCAGTTCAAAAGCGTGGAAGAGCACTACGACTACGCCGTCTCTCTCATGAACGTCGGCGACTACGTTACTGCGCGCGAGCACATTGAAAAGCTGCTCAAGCAGTCGCCCAAAAGTGATTTCGTGGTCTATGGCCTGGCTGCGCTCGATTGTCTGACCGGCCACGTCGAAGATTCTCTCAAGCATCTTGACGAAGCGCTCCGCTTGAATGCCAGCCTCCGCTATCAGGCGCGCAATGATTCCGATTTTCACAATCTGGCCGAAGATCCTCGCTTCACCGAGTTGCTGTACCCGGATCCCGCTGCCGACCTTTCCCCGCCGGAAAGCTCATTTCGGGAAGACGAATCGTTTTAGATCATCCCGCGAGATTCTCGCATGGAAACCAGAACCGCCGATCTCCTGTCCCTGGAAAAGACCACGCGCGAACGCGGCCTGCGCGTCGTCGCCATCGGCGGAGGCACCGGCCTTTCTACCCTGCTCAAAGGCCTCAAGCGTTTTGCTCTTGCGCCCGGTGAGTTAGCGGTTGCATCCCCTGGTTCTCCGCTCATTCGCGATCTCTGTGCCGTCGTCACCGTCAGCGATGACGGCGGCTCCAGCGGACGCCTGCGCAAAGAACTCAACATGCTTCCCCCCGGCGATATCCGCAACTGCATCGTCGCCCTCAGCGAGGATGAGGCCTTGCTCTCCCAGCTTTTCCGTCACCGCTTCGAAAAAGGCTCTGGCCTCGAAGGTCACAGCTTCGGCAATCTTTTTCTCGCCGCCCTCACCGATATCACTCAGGATTTCTCAGAAGCCGTGCGTCTCTCCTCGGAAATTCTGGTCACCCGCGGACACATCCATCCCGCCACCACGTCCAACATCGAGCTCGAAGCGCTCATGGAAGACGGCACCCGGGTCCGCGGAGAAACCAAAATCACCGCCAGCAAAGTCCGCATCCGCGAACTTTTTCTGGTTCCGTCCAACGTCGACCCACTTCCCCAAACCCTCGACGCCATCGCCCACGCCGATGTCATCAGCATCGGCCCTGGCTCTCTGTTCACCAGCCTCATTCCCAACCTGCTGGTGCACGGCATCGCCGATGCGATTGTGAACTCGCCCGCAACCAAGGTTTACATCTGCAACCTCATGACTCAAGCCAATGAGAGTCTCGGTCTCACTGCCGCCGATCACATTCGTGCTCTCAATCGCCACGCCGGCCGGCAAATCTTCGATTACGCGCTGATCAATCGCACTCCCGTCTCCGACCAACTGAAATCCAAATATGCCCTCGAAGGCGCCTGCCAGATTGTTGCCGACCTCGATGCCATCGAAGCCCTCGGTGTTATCCCTGTTCTCGGCGATTACCTGGAAGAGGATGGCGTCGCCCGTCACAATACTGCCCGAGTCGCCAGTGACCTGGTGCAACTTGCTCCCACCGGCGGCGTCGAACGCAAAACACGGCCTGCCTCCAAGCCCGAGTCCGCGCCGGGTAATGGCTCATTTTGAAATCCCACACTTGCTTCCTTGAATCCCACGCGTGCTCCCCTCATGGCGTCATCCCGCAGCCCCGCGTTTTTACCAGCGGGGCGAGGGATCTCCGCGAATACCGCTCCAGCCAGGATCCAAACTGAGCCTCCGTGCTGGCTGTACTTCTTCCTTTCTTATGCCTGCCCTCATCATTAGAATGGCGGGATATGAAATTGGGAAAAACGAAACCGATTGTATGGATGACCGCGACGCTGCTCCTGGCTTTCGCCCTTCTCAGTCAAGCCCCTGCCCAGCGCGATGAGAATAACGAACCTACTGCAATCCTGAATTTTCTTATCCTCAAGGAAGACAATGGCAAGCCGGTGCGCAACGCCGCCGTAATCATGCATCCCGTAAACTCTCACGGAAAACAAAGCCGCGGCGACCTCGAACTTAAGACCGATGTTGACGGCAAAACCAGCTTTGATGGCGTTCCCTACGGCAGGTTGCGCGTACAGGTGCTGGCCTCCGGATTCCAGACCTTCGGCGATGACTTCGACATTAACAAAGTGAAGATGAATTTCACCGTCAAGCTAAAGCGTCCGCAAAGCCAATACTCGATTTACGGGGACCAACCCGCGCCCAAAAAAGATGACAGTAAGGACGAGAAGAAAGACGATAAAACGCCCCCCGATCCAAACGCTAAGCCGCAGTAACTCGATGCATCAAGCTAAAGATGAACAAACCGGTGTAACCAAGTTGGAGATAATAATGCCCATGCCCCGCAAGCTGTTTTTCATTTCGCTGTGCCTGCTGCTGTCAACGGTTCTGTTCGCAGCGGCCAATCCCGAAGCCACTCCCACTATCCGGGACCGCACCAGCGGAATGAAGGCGGCAGATGGCCTGTTCCCAACCGCCTGGGACGCGAAGAGCGGACACATCTTTCTCACCGTTCGCAACTTCGATCAGGATTTCCTCTTTGTCGTTTCTCTGCCCTACGGTTTAGGCTCCAATGACGTTGGATTAGATCGGGGCCGCATTCGCGGCGAGCGCATTGTGCACTTCAGCAGGATCGGTCCGCGGGTTCTGCTGGTTGCGCCCAACCTGCAATACCGGTCATCTTCGCCGAACCCCATGGAGACCCTCGGCATCCGCCAATCTTTTGCCGAGTCCGTTCTGGCCGGTTTCAAAGTCGAAGCCGAAGAGGATGGCGCCGCCCTGATCGATGTAACCGACTTCCTGCAAGGGGATGCCTGGGGCGTCGCCGAGCAGCTCGCAGACAGCAAGCAGGGCGTCTACAAGCTGGATAAAGATCGCAGCGCCCTTGCCCTCGAAAACACAAAAAACTTTCCCCGCAATACCGAATTCGAGTCAATTCTCACTTTCTCTGCCGAGCATCCCGCGGAAAACTCGCTGGTCGCCACCGTAACTCCCGATGCGCATTTCGTCACGCTTCGCGAGCACTACTCATTCATCCAATTGCCGGACCCCGGTTTTCAACCTCGCGCCTTTGATCCTCGCTCTGGCTTTTTCGACGACAGCTACCGCGATTATGCTGCGCCCCTCGGCTCGCCTCTGGATGTGCGCCTGATTCAGCGCCATCGCCTCATCAAAAAAGATCCCAGCGCCGCCCTCAGCGAACCCGTAAAGCCCATCGTCTACTACGTCGATTCGGGAGCGCCGGAGCCCATCCGCAGCGCGCTGATCGAGGGCGCCAGTTGGTGGAACCAAGCCTTCGAATCTGCCGGCTTCAAAAATGCTTTTCGGGTTGAGCCGCTTCCCGAAGGCGCCGATCCCATGGATGTGCGTTATAACGTCATTCAGTGGGTGCATCGTGCGACTCGCGGCTGGTCCTTCGGGCTCACCGTCTCCGATCCCCGCACCGGTGAGATCATTCAAGGCCGGGTCACACTCGGCTCCCTGCGCCCTCGCCAGGACTATCTCATCGCCGAAGCCCTGCTCTCGCCTTACGAAAAAGGCAAGACTGTCTCCCCGGAGTTGCAGCAAATGGTTCTGGCCCGGCTTCGCCAGCTCGCCGCCCATGAAGTCGGCCACACGTTAGGTTTGGCCCACAACTTCGCCGCCAGTTCCATCGCGCCCGGCACCTCGGTCATGGATTATCCCCATCCCTGGATCACACTCGACTCCACTGGCCGGCCCGATCTCTCGAAGGCCTACACCACCGGAATCGGCGCCTGGGACAAAGTATCGATTCAATACGGATACTCGCAATTTCCCACCGGAACCGACGAGCGCGCCGCTCTCGACAACATTTTGAACCAGGCGCAAAGCAGCGGCCTCTACTTCATGACTGACGAGGATTCCAGACCGCTGGGCAGCGCCCATCCCCACTCCCATCTCTGGGATAACGGCCCTGATCCAGCGGCGGAACTGGAACGCATCCTCAAAATTCGCTCCGCCGCGTTGGCGCGCTTCGGCGAGAATGCAATTCCCTCTCACACTCCGATGGCCCAGCTGGAGGACACTCTGGTTCCTCTTTATCTGTTGCATCGTTATCAAACCGAAGCCGCTGCAAAAGAAATTGGAGGCTTGGACTACCGTTACGCCCTCCGTGATGACGGCCAGCTGGTAAGCAAAATTGTGGATGCGGCCGACCAGCAGAAAGCTCTGCATGCCGTGCTCAAAACCATCTCCCCCGAGAACCTGACCCTGCCCGAGTCGCTGCTCGCCCTGTTGCCTCCGCGTCCGCCCGGTTATCCGAGAACGCCAGAAGCGTTCGGCGGCCAAACCGGCCTCACCTTCGATCCCAATGGCGCCGCCGAGGCCGCGGCTGCTCTCACGTTCAAGCTGCTTTTCGATCCCGATCGCGCCTCCCGGCTGGTGGAATATCACGCTCGGAATTCAGCCAATCCCGGGCTCACGCAAGTGATCGAAGAGGTTTTCAACGCAACATGGAAGGCGCCGCGAGCCACCGGTCTCGAAGGCGAGATCCAGCGCATCACCGAAGCCGCCGCTCTGGAACACCTGCTCGCCCTCGCCGCCAACCATGACGCATCTTCGGAAGCTCGCGCTCAAGCTCGCGCCGCCGCTCTGAATTTGCGCTCCTGGATGTCGACTTCCCCCACCCAGGTTCCCGAAGAAAAAGCCGTACGGGCGGCGGCCAGCGCTCGCATCGCCGCCTACGAAAAAGATCCCGACAAGTTTGCCCCGGCCGGCGACGTTGCCATCCCGCCCGGGCAGCCCATCGGAGACGATCAGCAGGACTAGCCGCAGACGAGTAAAATTCTGCTCATGCCATATCTTCTTAAAACCGAGCCCAGCGTTTATTCCTTCGCCAATCTCCAGGGCGAAAGCAACACCATCTGGGACGGAGTCACCAATCCCGCCGCCGTCAAGAATCTGCGCGGCATGAAGCCCGGAGAAGGCTTGATCATCTATCACACCGGGGATGAGAAGAGCGCGGTAGGAACCGCAACCGTGGTCTCTGTGGACGCAGCCGATCCGAAGAATCCTCAAGTCAGAATCAAGGCTGGCAAGCCTGTGTCTAAGCCGGTTACGCTCGCCGAAATCAAAGCCAACAAACTGTTCGCCGATTCTCCCCTGGTGCGTCAGGGACGCCTCAGCGTCGTGCCCCTAACCGACGCGCAGTACAAATTCCTCAACGGCCGTTAGGAGCGTCCTCAGTGCGCGCGCGCATCCCGCCGGATCAGCGCATGATCGACAAAGAAGCCAATCCCAACCGCCAGCGGAATCACTCCGAACGTCGCCGCGATCACCGCGTCCGGCTCCATACGTCCGATCAGCACGAACGTCGCAATGTAGCCAAGCGCTCCGGCGACCAGCAGGATGCCTGCTCGCCGCGAACGCGCCGATTCCGAGAGTTCTGGCTGCATCGGCACGTCCACTCCACGCGCAATCGCCGCCAGCCGCTCCTCGCTGCGCAGCCTGCGCACGCGGTAAAACGTATACATGGCGGCCATCGGAATACCAAAGATCATCACCACAGCCGCGAGTCCTATGAAGTTCCCATCCATAACCCCTCCCTGCTGGCACGATTTTAGTTTTCGCGCCCTCTTCTAAAACATTACGCAGGCTCACGTAAGAATGTTCCCGGACTTTGTCTTCCAAAGCTCGGCGCATGGAAAGCTCGGCATAGCGCAAAAATCGGCCTTGAGTTACAAAACTTTGCAAAACTCTCGCCTTAAACTAGCAACCCATCGCGTACCCTATGGTTCTTAAGCCAATGGTGCGGAAATTCCCAGCCCTGACTATCTGACCGTCCATCGGGTGACGAACAATAGAAGAGAGGATTCATAAGATGAGGCGTAAAGTATCGGAAATAAAGCTGCCCTCCGGGTTCTGGCGACCCGCGCTCGTAACCGCCGTCTGCCTCTCCTCGTTGCCCCTGACCACTCGATCGGCCGCCCAGGAGACGCAGGAAAAAATTGACATCGACAATGTCAGCCGGACCTTCACCGTCCATCTTCCTCAGGGCTACGACAAACAACAGCACTATCCCTTAGTAGTTCTCCTACACGGCCAAAATCAGGATGCCGACGATATGGGCCGGCTCACCCACTTCAGCCAGTTCGCCGAGAAGAAGGGCGTGATCGCCGTCTATCCCAACGCCACGCGCGGGCAATGGAACATCGGAGTACATGCTGAGGAGCAGCAGCAGAGCATCATGCCCCGCCGTGGTTACGGTCGTCGCGGAGGAGGCTATCCGGGCGGTGGCGGCGGCTATCCCGGCGGTGGTGGCGGCGGCTACCCCGGCGGTCAGAGAGGCGGTGAAAATCCGAATGAAACCCATAACCGGACCGAGCCTGCCGATGATGTCGCGTTTCTCAATCAGATGCTTGACCAGCTCGCCCTCAAGTATTCCGTCGATACTCACCGCATCTACGCGGCCGGTCTGAGCGATGGTGGTTTCATGGCTCTGCGCATGGGCTGCGACATGGCTGACCGCGTTGCCGCAGTTGCCGCTGTCGGCGCGGCCTTTCCCAAAACCATGATCTGTCTGCCCTCCCGTCCCATATCCGCGTTATTCATCGATGGCACTGACGACCCTGTGGTTCCCTACGGCGGCGGCAGCTACAAACCCGGCCGCTTCCATGTATTGTCGGCCGAAGAAAGCGCCAAAACCTGGTCCAAATTCGACCATTGCGAAGAAAAGCCGGCGCAGGCAAAGCTCCCACCTCTCAATAAAGAGAAGGGTTCCAAAGACACCAAAACCTTTACCTACAATCAATGTCAGGGTAATGCTCAAGTCGTACTTTATGCCGTCAAAAACGGCGGCAATACCTGGCCCGGCGGCGAGCAGTACATGACCGAAAAAGAGGTCGGAAAAACCAGCGATGCCCTCAATGCCAACGAGAGCATCTGGAATTTCCTGTCCGCAAACAAAATCACGGGCGCGAGCGCCGCGCAAAAGTAACCCGCAAGACTCGCGCTCCGGTTCACTCCAGATTGCTGTGCGAATCAGGATAGAATTTGGCGATCATCCGTCCCGTCATCAGCCCGCCCTCGTATTCCGGGATGATCACTTCGTCCGCGCCCGAGTTCCGCATCGCCTGCGCGTAGCGCGATTGTCCAGCCCGCGTAATAATCCTCGCTTTTGGGTTCAGCGCCTTCGCCGTCACCGTGATGTAAAGATTGTCGGCGTCGTTGTCGATCACAATGCACACGCCGCGGGCGCGCTCGATCCCCGCCGACTGCAGCACATCGTGCCGCTTGGCGTCGCCCTGGATGATGAGCACTTTTTCTTTCAACAGTTCCCGGCACATACCTTCATTCGTTTCGATCAGCACAAAAGGAATCTTCAGGCGGTCAAGTTGATCCACCACCGTCCGCCCCACCTGCCCGTAACCGCAGATGATGAAGTGATCGCGGATTTTTTCTATGCTCACATCGTTGACCATAGTCCTCCAGGCCTCCACCCCCTGCCGCTTAAAGATCGTAACCGCCACCCTCTCCGCTACCCATATTTGAAAACCAAACACACCCGCATACACGAAGATGGAAAACAGCTTGGTCGCGTTGCGCACCCGTGCGACTTCAATGGCGTGCGGATGGATCATCCAAAACAACGCATCCTGCCAGCTCAACCCCTCCAGTTGCCGGTACACCAGCACGCACAACACGCTGAAGGCGGCAAAAACCACCAGCGGCAGCCATAGCCGCCGCAGAAACAACAGCAGGATTCGGAACATGAGGCAGAGATACTATCGCAAGTTCCGGGACAGAACAACGAGAATGAGGATTCGAAAAAAACCCCTCTCCTCCTCAAAAAACGATAGCCAGCATCGTTTTCTTGACTTTCACAAAAACCAAACCCACCCCAGCATCTTGCAGCGACATCAAATTGTGAGGGGATGGTCAACCCGCCACAATGTTCACGTCGAATTAACAACTCGCAGATTCAGCGAATCAGCTCCCGTAATTCACGCCGCAGAATTTTTCCCGAAGCCGTCTTGGGAACCACCTCCACAAAATGCACCTCTCGCGGCTGCTTATAGTGCGTCAGCCGGTCCGCGACGAACCCGCACAACTCCGCTTCCATCTTCTTGCAGTTCACAAATCCATCGCGCAGCGCAATAAATGCCACAGGAATCTCTCCCGCCGCCGCATCCGAACGCCCTACCACTCCGCACTCGCGCACCGCGGGATGTTCCAGCAAAACCGCCTCCACCTCCGCCGGAGCCACCGAAAAACCGTTGTACTTGATCATTTCCTTGCGCCGGTCAACCACCCGGTAAAATCCCTCGCGGTCCCGCGTCACCATATCCCCCGACCAATACCATCCATCGCGCAACACCACCGCAGTCGCCTCTGGCTCATGCCAGTAGCCAGACATGAACTGCGGCCCCCGCATCACCAATTCCCCGGCCTCGCCATCCGCAACCTCGGCCGCACTTGGCTTCGAATGATCCGCCGTCGAATGATCCACCCCAATCACCCGGCACTCGGTCTGCGCCAGAGGATGCCCAATCGAATCCGGCCGGTAAAGTTCCGGCTCCAGATAACCTACATGCGTCACCGGCGAAGCCTCGGTCATGCCATATCCCTGGCATACTAGAATTCCAGTCAGCGCCGTGAACCTGCGCGACAGCTCCGGCGCCAGCGGCGCCGCCCCCGATTTCGCCCAATGCACCCTGTGATCCTTCGGAAACTTTCCCGCCTCGGCCGCCTGGCACAAGGCGTTCATCGCCGGCGGCACCAGCGGAATCATGGAAATTGCCTCCTCCATGAGCAGTGCTGTCACCTGCCCCGCATCGAAGCGGGGCATCAGCACCAGCGTTGCCCCCAAAATCAACGCCGGATTGAGCATCACATTCAGGCCGTATATGTGATACAGCGGCAGGAAACAAAGAATATTGTCCTCGCATTTGAGCGGAGTCGCCCGCGGCCCCAAAAATTGATAAACATTGGCCACCAGGTTGTGATGCGACAGCATTACGCCCTTGGGCAATCCCGTGGTTCCGCTCGAATAAGGCAGCGCCGCCAAAGCTTTTTCCGAACCCAGATCGG
Source organism: uncultured Acidobacteriota bacterium (assembly GCA_963756015.1). GTDB lineage: Bacteria > Acidobacteriota > Terriglobia > Terriglobales > Acidobacteriaceae > Sulfotelmatobacter. Next base: position 413,636 of record CAVWMB010000006.1, on the reverse strand, counting down.
GCCGTGGCAGGGTCGCGCTCACCGGCTTCAGCAGGTCTGAGAGGCACTCGCTTCCGCTTCCCTGCTGACGTGTGCAATACACCCGCCGCAAATTCGGCAAGCCCCCAAGATCGATGCCCGCCACATTCGCACCATCCGTGATCAGCAGCACCGCGCCGGAATTCGTCAACTGATACCGGACTTCCCGCTCGCGATAAGTCGGATTCAGCAACGTCGGAATGCCGCCGGCCAATGTCGTGGCATGATAGGCCACGCAAAATTCCCATGAATTCGCCAGAAAAATCGCAACCACTTCCCCCGGCTTCACTCCCGCCGCCACCAGCCCCCGCGCCAGCGTCTCTACCATCCCGCCATATTCCGCGTAGCTGACACGGCGCCCGCTCGAAGTGTCGACCAGCGCCGTTTTTTCGGCATGCTCGCGGCATGACGCAAGCACCGCATCATGCACAAACACATTGCCGGGATCTCGGTAAAGCTCGGTGCGTAACATGGCGGAATGATTGTAGAGGAGATCTTGGTGCGGGAACAGCCGAAGCCAGCTTCCCATCGCGAGGGAAACTAGCTGGCTAACTTCTTCAAAAATTCCCGCTCGTCCATCCGGTATTTGAACGCCTTCCGTCCATCGATGAACACGACCGGGACTTCATCGTTGAATTGCCGCCGCAGCTCGCCATCGCTATCCACATCAATTTCCTGCCAGGTAAATCCTCCGCGACGCGACAGTTTGGTGAGGCTCTCCTTCACCACCTCACAAAGGTGGCAGCCTTTCCGCGAGTACACCACCACTTGGCGGGATTCCGGCACGGTCGGATTGTACCGTCGTCGCCTCACCCCCTGGCAAGAAAAAAGCAACTCCTAAGCCAAAACTAAGTTCATTTCCGGCCCTGGAGTAAAATCCGTCCAATGACGACTGCGGAATACAGACCCCTGCTCGGCAAGGCCTGCCTCATCACCGGCGCCGCCCGTCGCCTGGGACGCGCTTCCGCCCTGGCCCTGGCCCGGGCCGGCGCCGACGTCGCCATCACCTTCCGCAATTCCGCCCGCGAAGCCCAGCATACGGTGGTGGATCTCTCCAGCTTCGGCGTCCGTGCCTTCGCTTTGCGCTGCGACGTTACCGATGAAACCAGCGTCAAGTCCATGATGAAAGAAGTGGGCCGCGAGCTCGGCCGCATCGACATCCTGGTCAACAACGCCGCCAACTACGCCACTGCTGACTTCGAGCACCTCACCCTCCCCCAGTGGGATGCAATGTTTGCCTCCAACACCCGGGGACCATTTCTGGTCTCGCGCGAAGCCTTGAAATGGATGCGCAGAAAACGCACCGGGTCGAAACGTCATCAGGAAATCGCAGCCAAGATCATCCACATGGGCTCCCTCGGCGGCCTGCGCCCCTGGGCTACGCACGCGCATTATTGCTCGTCCAAAGCGGCGTTACACATGCTCACCAAAGTCATGGCCAAAGCCCTGGCGCCGGAAATCGCGGTCAACGCAGTCGCCCCCGGAATGATCGATCTCGGCGAAAAATCCGCCGCTGCGTTCATGAAGCGCATGGCCAAACAAACTCCCATGCAGCGCAACGGCCGCGACGATGAGATCGCCGCAGCCGTCTTGTTCTTCGCCACCGCTCCGCAATTCATTACCGGACAGATTCTCGCTGTCGACGGAGGCCTGGGCCTGTGAGCAACGACTCCCGTCAGGCACAGCCTAAGAGCCTACAGATTAAGACCCTACAGAAATCCGCCTGTGAATTAAGTTTTTTAAGGCAGTTAAGTTTTGAAAAAGCGCCAAGTGTTGAAGGCGAGTTGAGTTTTGAAGAGGAGTTGAGTTTTGAAGGGAGTTGAGTTTTGAAGGGGAGTTGAGTTTTGAAGGGGAGTTGAGTTTGGAAGGGGAGTTGAGTTTGGAAGGGGCGCGGCTTCCAGCCGCGCCATTGCAGCCCAGAGTGACCGCGGCTTTAGCCGCCGAGACCCGCGTCACCCCTCCGCCGAAGTTGGATCGATCATGCGCTTCACTTCCGACACCCGGTTCGCCGGAAATCCACCCTGCTTGGCATGTTCCCGCACCATCGCTTCGTTCGGCGCAATGTAAACGCAATAAATTTTATCCGGCGTCACAAAACTCTCCACCCACTGAATCTGCGGCCCAAGATTTTTCAACGCCCCGCAAGATTTCTGCGAAACCGCCTGCAGCTCTTCCTGGGTTAAACTTCCCGCGCCCGGAATCTCGCGTTCGATCACGTACTTTGGCATCTCTTCCCTCTTTTCACAATTATTTTATCCATCCACGCTCGCCAGCCGCGGACGTTGCGCCGGAAGATGTTATGCTGCCGGTTCAGAAATAGCCAGTTCCCCAACTCCGTCTTCCTCTTTCTATACAATTCCCGCTCAAGGTATAGTGAGGCGAATGAAGAAATCCACCCCTTCTGTCGCGCCTTCGAAAACCGCCGCCCGAGTGGCCATCGCCGTCATGGCCGCCGGCAAAGGCACGCGCCTCAAGTCGCAACTGCCGAAAGTCCTGCATGAAGTTGGCGGCAAGCCGCTGCTGGCATGGGTTATCGCCGCTGCCGCGCACGTGGTCGCGCCCTGCGACGTCTTCGTCATCATCGGTCACGAAGCCGACCGCGTCCGCGCCTCCGTCGGCCACACTGGCATCAATTTCGTTCTTCAACCCGAGCAGCGAGGCACGGGCCATGCCCTCATGGTCGCGAACTCCGCGCTGGCAGCCTACGACCACGTCATTGTTCTCTCCGGCGACGCTCCCCAGATCACTCCCCAGACCATCGCCCGGCTGCTGAACTTCCATCTCGATGAAAACGCCGCGATGACCCTGCTCAGCGCCGACCTCGCTGACCCCACCGGCTATGGTCGCGTCCTCCGGAGAAATCCGCGCCGCTCCGAAGTCCAGGCCATCGTCGAAGAGAAATCCGCCACTCCTGCACAGAAAAAGATTCACGAGATCAACGCCGGCTTCTATGTTTTCTCCGTGCAGCAGTTGTTCTCGCATATTGAAAAGCTCTCCACCGCCAACCCCCACGCCGAGTATTACCTCACCGACATGGCCATGGTTCTGCGCAAAGCCGGAAAGCGAGTCGTCGTCAGGAAAACCGGAAACTCCGCCGAAGTTCTCGGCGCCAACACCCGCGCCGAACTTTCTCTCATCGACCATCAACTCCGCACGCAAAAGTGCCATGCGCTTATGAGCGACGGCGTAACCATCTTCTATCCCGCCACCTGTGTAATCGACAGCGAGGTCGAAGTTTCGCCTGACACCGTGATCGAACCTTTCGTCCAACTTCTGGGCCGCACCCGAATCGGCTCCAGTTGCCGCATCCGGTCCTATTCCGTGCTTCGCGATTCCGTCATCGGCGAAGGCGTCCTCATCCGCCCGGCATGCATTCTTGAAGACGCTCGCGTCGCCGCTAACGCCGTCATCGGCCCCTATTCCCACCTGCGCACCGGCAGCGATATCGGCGAGGGCGCCCACGTGGGCAATTTTGTCGAGACCAAAAAAATCAGGCTGGGCAAGGGATCGAAGGCCAACCACCTCACCTACCTGGGCGATGCCGAGATCGGCGCCGCGGTCAACGTCGGCGCCGGAACCATTACCTGCAACTACGATGGAGTCAACAAACACACTACCTTCATCGATGACGGCGCCTTCATCGGCAGCGATAGCACTCTCGTCGCGCCCGTGCGCGTCGGCAAAGGCGCCTATGTCGCAGCCGGTTCCTGCATCACAAAAGATGTGCCCGATGACTCGCTCGCCCTCGGCCGCGCTCCGCAGGTGGTGAAAGAAGGCTGGGCCCGGCAGAAACGAATCACGCGCCAATCAAAATAAAAGCTCTTCGCGATACTCACTGGGCTGCACTCCCAGCCAGCCATCAAAGCTCACCCAAAAAGCAAGAGCACCAAGACCCAGCTCTCCGCTGCGCCTCAGTGCCCTGATTGAAAAGCTAGAATTGAAAAAGTTAGCCGGCTTAGTGCGAAACCGCCGCAAATAACTGCGAGTGCATCAACGATTGAAACTGCTGGTCGCTTGCCTTGAAGTGGAACGCTACATCGGAGCCGTCCGAATCCACGGTGGTGCCGTCCACGGCAACCTTTTCCGCGGGCGTGGCGCTCATTTTCTTATAGAGCAGCCCAGCTTTCACCAGCGAAGATAGCGTCGCTGCGCTCATCGAATCCGATGTAGCCACGGTCAGTTCGAAGTCCACACCGCTGGTAAAACTCATGGTGTAGCGCGAGCCCAGCAGCCGTTTCTTGATGGTGTCATAATCCGCTACCTTGGCCGCATCACCCAGCGCCGACCGCATTACATTCTGCGTACCCTGCTGGTCCAGAATGCTCCACACCGGCGCCGAATCCACGTCCGACATCATGTCCGACATGTTCGAGTTCGTATCCAGATTCAGAATCTCTCCGTCCCGCGCATCCAGAGCCAGCTTCACCGATGAGAGTTCCCCAAACAAAAGCGTGCTGTCATCCAGAAACACCATCACCATCCCGCCATCCATCGGATAAATATTCGAGGTGCGATACTTCGTCGGCTTGATCTTGCGCAGCGTCATCTTCTTGAGCACGGTCTTCATGGCGAAAGGCCCAGCCGCCACGCCCACCGATTTCGTACCCGCCTTGGCCGTGCGGAAGGCGGCGAAGGCCAGCGAGTCCACGTCCTTCTCCGGATCGATTCCCACGCCTTTCAACGCCTCCTCAAACTGCTTCAGATTGTCGGGCAGCACCTGCTCTTTCAATTGCATCGCGGTCGGGGAGTCCTTCAACGCGCGGTAATCCACCGAAATCAACTGCTGCAAATCCGCGGGAACCACCGCGCGCGCCGACGAATTCAGCGGCATCGCATTCGCTATGCCCGCGCACGCAGCACTCAGCACTACAGCGGTTAGAGCAGCCTTGACAGTTTTCATAACAGCCTCGGTCCTCATCCTAATTTTCCTGAATTTAGTCCTTGAACTTGGTTCCTGAAGGTGTTTCCCGAACAGCGTCTCTTGAACCCTGTTTACTAAGCAATGTTTCTTCAACAATGCTCCTGAATAACGTTTGCTGAATAATGTTTCCTGAGTAATGAACGGCAGACCATCCGCCCCTTGCAGCTTAGATGCTGTTTCCCGCATTCCCGTCACCTGCGGCAACCCTATTCTAAGCCAGAGCCCCTCGGCCGCGCCAAACCTAAGGTGCTGGCCCAGTAACCACTCTGCAAACACCTTTCTCTCACGCCAACATTTGGCCATCGCGTAGCGCGATGAAGAGAGTATACTTCGTACGCTATCGTACCCAAACGACTCACCTTTTCGGCGCCGAGAAATCAGGGGACTGTTGAAAATTTTACTGTACAACCCCGACAACGGGGTTACGCGGAATTTCATGCCGCATCTCTGGATGTTCCTGCTGCAGTCCTTAACTCCTTCCGGACACGAAGTTGTACTGATCGATGGCAATGCCCAGCCCATGGACGAAGCCGGCATCGCGCGCTACGTTCGTGAACAAGAAATCGATCTCGTGGGCATCGGCGCCATGACCCGCATGATCGCCAAAGCCTATCGCATGGCGGATGCGGTGCGCGCCACCGGCGTACCCGTAGTGATGGGCGGCCCTCACGTCACGGAAATGGCCGACGAAGCCCTGGGCCGCGACGGCGGCCCTCGCCATGCCGATGCCGTTGCCCTGGGCGAAGCCGACGATACCTGGCCGCGAATCGTGGAAGACGCCGCCCGCGGCAATCTGCAGGAGATCTATGCTCCAGTGGACGCCACCGGAAAAGAGCTCAAGCCCTCGCTCAAGCCGTATCCCGTGATTCCCTGGGACACCATCGATCTGCAGCAATTTAATCTCGTGCCCAAAGCCGCGAAACGCTGGCTGCAGAAAATCGGCGAAGGCTGGGGAACCTTCCGCATCATCCCCGTCGAATCCGGACGAGGCTGTCCCTACGGCTGCGAGTTCTGCACCGTCACGGGATTCTTCGGCGACTCCATCCGTTTCCGCAGCAACGAAAGCGTCGTCAACGAACTCTTGTTGCTCAAGGCGCGAGCCCGCAAAGAGCGCGGCCAGATGGCGGTTTTTTTCATCGATGACAATTTCGCCATCAATCTCAAACGCACCAAGTCCCTGTTGCGCGATATTATCGCCGCCGGCGCGCAGGTCAATTGGGTGGCGCAAATTAGCGCCAATCTCCTGCGCGATCAGGAACTGGTCGACCTGATTTCCGCTTCCGGCGGCAAGTGGGTTTTCATTGGCATGGAGTCCATCGACCCGGCAAATTTAAAAGATGTCAACAAGGGGTTCAACAAACCCGAAGAGTATGCCGCCGTCCTCGAGCGCCTCGCCCAGCGCAATGTCTACGCCATTACCTCGTTCATCTTCGGCATGGATAACGACACCACAGGCGCAGCCGAACGCACCCTCGAGCAGGTGCGCACCTGGCCGCCCGGCCTTCCCATTTTCGGCCTGCTCACGCCTCTGCCCGGAACCCCGCTCTACAAGCGCCTCGACGTCGCAGGACGACTGACGCGCCGCAAGCACTGGCAGGAATTCATCCCCTTCGCCATGGCGCACACCCCGTTGAAGATGTCGATCGACGAAGCCCACGCCGAAGTGAAATATGGATGGTCGAACGCCTACAGCGGCGAAGCCATCGCGCAAGCCGTCGACTCGCTCGCCGACCAACCGCTCGGCTATCGCGTCAACATTCTCATCGCGCGTCTCTGCTTTCGCGGAATTTATTTCCCCATGCTTGGCCGCTTCGCCTGGTGGAAAGTAATCTCGGAAAACCGCCGGACCATCTTTAAATTAGGCAGACAAGGTTTTCAAGCCTGGTGGGATTCTCGCTCCAAAGTCGAGCCCTCACCAGCCATCAGCGCTGGAGATTAAGCACGTCGCACCCGTTGCCCCCGATCCTGCTGCAAATTCGTAATCACGAAGCCGCGGACGAATTCGTTTGCAAGGTTTTTGGCGATGTTCTTTTTGACGATGTTCTTTTTGACGATGTTCTCGTTGACGATGTTCTCGTTGACGATGTGCTCGCGTGGAAACATCCGCCCAAGCCTGCCCTGAGCGAAATCGAAGGAGCTGTCCAGTCGAGCCAAACTCAACTCCTCTCAGCCGCCCCGAATCCTCGCGCTTTTTGCTGAAAACTTCTATACGATTGCCGTCCGAGCGCAGCGTGTGGAACCTCCTTCCTTCACTCGCCCGACATCCTGAAATTTTTTGTCTGATATCATGGCCCTCTCCTGCATCCAACTTTCGGAGAAAACCATGACCAAAATCAGGAAATTACCGTTTCTCACCCTGGCAATCGCATTCATCCTAGCGACCCTGGGCCTGACCGCATGCAACAACAACCCGGCCCCAGTCCCGGATAACAGCGCGCAGACTCAACCGGCGCAGCCCGATCAGTCGCAGGCGCCGCAGCAGGATGCGGCGGCGGCTGCCAACCTGGCTCCCGCAAGCGATACCACGGACACGGCGGCCAGCGGTTCCAGTAACCAGCCGGACGAAAGTGCGGATAATGATTACGACGACGATTCAACGTACGGACAGCCGGCGCTTCAGGCCTCAGCCCCGCCGCCAGAACTACCGGAGTATTCTCAGCCGGAATGCCCCGGCGATGGTTATCTCTGGACCCCGGGCTACTGGAGCTATGGCTCTCAAGGCTACTACTGGGTTCCGGGCGCCTGGGCTCAGCCACCCGAATCGGGTTATCTGTGGACTCCAGGCTACTGGGGATATACCGGTGGACGATATCGCTACCACTACGGATATTGGGGCCAGCATATCGGTTACTACGGCGGCATTAATTACGGACACGGTTACGTGGGCGCCGGCTATCAGGGGGGCTACTGGAACGGAAATCGTTTCGACTACAACCGCTCCGTGAACAATGTAACCAACGTTCGCAACGTTCAGGTCTACAACCGCACGGTCACCAATACCGTCATCGTCAACAACACCACCGTGAACGTGACCAATACCCGCGTCAGCTACAACGGCCCGGGAGGCATTACGCGCAAGCCTTTGCCCACGGAAGTCGCTGCGATCCGCGAGCGGCGCTTCCCTCCAATGACCACGCAAGTGCAGGCGCGGGAAGCGGCGTCAAAGAATCGCCAGCAGTTTGCCTCCGTCAATCACGGCAAACCGGCCATGGCTGCGGCCGCCAAGCCCATCCCCGCAGGCAAACCGATTGCTGCCGCGATCCCCGCGCGCGCCGCTGCTCCCGAGCGCCGCGAGTCAACTCCGGCCCGGCCCGCCGAACCCATGAAGAAGGCCGCCGAGCCCACACGAGCCGAACCCACACGACCTGCGACCAGGTCTGCCGCACCCGCATCCAAAGCTGCGCCTGCGAAGCCTGCTCCCGAGCGCCGCGCTGAACCAAGGCAACCAGCGGCTCGTCCCCAACCAGCAAAACCCGCGCCCGCCGCCAAAAGACCGGCCGCAAAACCCGAAGCAAAACCTGAAGCCAAACCCGCGCCGGCAAGGCAGGCGCATCGTCCGGCTCCAGCAAAACCGGCCACTGCTCCGGCGAAGAAGGAGCCGCCGAAAAAGCAGCCGCCGAAGAAAGAGCCGCCAAAAGACAACGAGAAGCCAAACTAACGTCAGGAATTGAGAATCTGCTTCGAAGGGTCGAACTGATCGATCAGTTCGACCCTTATCTTTGCCTGGGTCAAGCTCCGAGCTTCACTTTTTCCGCTCTGCGCCGCACTTCCGCCGCAAACCCCTGATCCTTCAGCGACCCCGAATTGATCTCCACATTGGCCAGCGCCCCCGTGATCGCCGCCCGCGCCAATGCCTCCGCCGTCGTCAAATCCGATTTCATATTCGGATTCGTAATGCCACCCAAACTCTTCGCAATTCCCGCGACCTCACTCGCCTTCTCCGCCACGCCGAGTGGCACTTCAGTCGCCAGCTTCAAACTCGCATCAATCAATGCGTCGCCGTTCGCAGCATCACTCTTCGCCAGCTTGTAAGCCTTCATCACCCCATCGTAGGCCGCTGCATCCGCGTCCACCGCCGCCTTCAACTCTTCCCGCAACCCTGCCAACCGCTCGATCGCCGCACTCAGCTGCGCCTCGTATTGCACGTAAGCCTTTTTCCCCCGCGACATCGTCGCTACCATCGTCGCCAGTCCCGCCGCCATCGCTCCCGCAGCCGCCGCCGCGCTTCCACCACCCGGCGTTGCCGTCGGTGCAGCGAGTTGCTCGATAAACGGTTCCACTCCCGCCCGCAGTCCTCCCACCGCGGCCTTCCCACTCATCACTGCCATCAGGCGATTCTCCAGAATCAGCGACGAATCGAAATTTTCCACCTGCAGAAACCATTCCGCCGCCTGCTCCAGCGCCTTCTTCGGAATGAGTCCCACAATTTCGCTCGATACCGGCATCACTCCATGGCGCGCCGCTTCACGCTTCACCATTTCAAACACCCGATGCACCGGCGTCTGCTCAAAATCCGTAAGGTTCATCGAAACCTGCGCCAGTCCCCGCACGAGAAATCCCGCGCCCTTCACAAAGCGCATCCCGCCGTTTGAAAATCGCACCGCCTTCGCAATTTTTTTTGCGATCTCCACATCCGGCGTGTTCAGAAAAACGTTGTAGGCAATCAAGAACTTGCGCGCGCCCACCACCGTCGCCCCCGCTGTGGGATGCACTTTCGCTTCGCCAAAGTCCGGCCGCCGCGCCACGTTCGTCACAATTTCCGCCCGAATCCCTTCAAACTGCCCGCGCCGGATGTTTTCCAGATTCTGCCGCTCTGGCGTCGCCGCCGCCGCCTCATACAAATAAACCGGAATCTGATACCGCTTCCAGATCTCCGCGCCCACATGCCGCGCCATCGCTACGCAATCTTCAATGGTCACTCCGTCAATCGGAATAAATGGCACCACATCGGCCGCGCCCATCCGCGGATGCGCTCCCTGATGCACGCACAGGTCGATCAACTCCGCCGCCTTCCCTACTCCGCGAATTGCCGCCTCCTGAATCGCCTCCCGCTCGCCCACCAGCGTAATCACCGAGCGGTTGTGGTCCGCATCCATCTCGCGATCCAGCAGGTAAACTCCGTCCACCTTCATGGCGGCAACAATGGCGTCGACTTTGCTCTTGTCGCGCCCTTCCGAAAAATTCGGCACACACTCCACTAGCGTAGGCATAGGTCAGAAGAATATCCGGCGTAGCGTAATCGAAGCAAGACTCGCGGTGGCTATTCGCCGCTCACACCGCAGCCAACCCTTCCTCAGATGCGAGGGGCGTCATCCCGTGGCCCCGCGCCTTTACCAGCGGGACGAGGAATCTCGCGCGCCTCCGACTTCCGTCAGGATCACACAGAACTACTTCCCCTTCCAAAACCTCCCCACTCCCACTCTCACCTGCACCGTATTCAGCCCCGGGTTATATGTCCCCAGGCCGGCATTCGAAATATGCAGGTACCGCAACTCCACGCTCCAGTTATATTTTTCATCCAGGATGTGCGTGCCAAACGCCGCGCTGGGACTGAAGTTCACCGTATTCGTATATGTCGGCACGTTGTGATCGCTGAACAGCACTCCCCCGCTCAATTGCAAATAAGGCGAGAATCTCCCGCGCCTCTCAAAATTCCATTTCAATCCAAACGGATCAAATCCCACCCCGTACGCCGTATTCGCCGGCTGAAAAATCAGGTACACCGGCACCGCATCCACCGTGTACTCAAATCGGCCCCGCAAAAGCCCCGGAAAATGCGCCCCCGTAATCACCCAGCCGTAGCGCAACCCCGCATTTAAAACTTCTGTATTCGAAGTCCCGCCCGGCACCGAGTGTCCGCCGCCCGCCCAAATCTGTACCTCGTGCCCGCCCTCCTCCGGCTCGGCCTGAGACCAAACCGTTCCAGCGGCAACGACAAAGAGAAAAATGAGTAGAGAGGAGGAGGAGAAAAATCCTTTCGTTCGAAGCATGCTCTCCGAGGTTGCCCCACCCGCTCGGATTTTGCAAGTACGCTCGATTCATCTTTTTGAATTATTCCATCCGCGGCCCCGTGACCGCACTAGCTGTGATCCACATCACCGCGGCCCTCCCGCGTCGCCTCGCGTTAAAAAACTGGAAAAGGCACAACTTCAGTCGTGCCGCCAGCAATCAAAACTTGCTCACGAACCGCCTATGCCGAGCGTCCAACTCCCATGAACCAACTGAAGAAACTTCACCGCCCCTCATTCTGAACAGGCATTTAATATCCCCTATCGACGAATTGGAGCCACTATGCAATTCCTCGCCGATGTCCGCTATGCGATAAGGCAGTTCGCGCACGCTCCCGGTTTTACCGCTACCGCCGTGTTGACGCTTGCGCTCGGAATTGGCGCTACCACAGCGATCTTCACGCTGGTGCATGCCGTCTTGTTAAGATCCTTGCCCGTAGCCAAGCCCAGTGAACTTTATCGCGTCGGCGACGTTGAGGAGTGCTGCGTCAACGGTGGGCTGCTGGATAATTGGTCGATTTTCTCCTATGAAAAGTACAAGGCATTTCGCGACGGGACGCGCGGTTTCACCGAACTCGCCGCCTTCCAGGCGGGGCGTGCCCTGCTGGGCGTTCGGCGCAGCGGAAGTAACCAGCCTGCTGAATCGCTCCAGAGTCAATATGTTTCGGGAAACTATTTTGCGATGTTTGGAATTAGCGCATACGCCGGTCGGGCTTTTACCCAGGAGGATGATCGAAAGGGTGCAGAGCCGGTCGCGATGATGAGCTATGCATCCTGGCAACAGAAATTCGGAAGTGACCCATCGGTGGTCGGGTCCAGCTTCATGCTGAACGGACTGCCCTTTACCGTGATCGGCGTCGCGCCGCCGGGGTTCTATGGCGATCGGATGGACAGGGAACCCGCTTTTTGGCTCCCGTTGAATGCCGAAGCCATGATCGACGGCCCCACCAATCTCCTGCAATTTGACGACGCGAACTGGCTCGATCTGATCGGCCGGTTGGCGCCTGGTGCCAATCCCAAGACGATTGAAGCCCAAATGCTGGTCGAACTCAAACAGAGCCTGCTGGGTCCGGCCAGCAAGTTGGAACCTGGCGAACGCGAGTTAGTGCCGAAACAGACTCTGCGTCTGTCTCCCGGTGGTGCGGGCGTACAGATGATGCGGGATGAGTACCAATCAGGCCTGCATCTTCTTATGTGGGTTTCCGGCTTCGTGTTATTGATTGCCTGCGCCAATGTCGCCAATCTGATGCTGGTGCGAGCGGCCAGCCGGCGCCAGCACATTTCCGTGCAAGCCGCTTTGGGCGCGCCCCGATCACGCCAGATCGCGCAGGTGCTCACCGAGAGCACCGCGCTTTCTTTGCTCGGTGGAATCGTTGGGGTAGCGTTGGCGTTCGCCTGTACCCGCCTCATTCTGCGGCTCGCATTTCAGAACGACCACGTGGCTATCAGCGCCATGCCTTCCTTGCCGGTGCTGGCCTTCACTTTTGTGGTTGCCCTGCTAACTGGAATCCTCTTCGGGGTCGCACCCGCGTGGATGTCGGCGAACGTCGATCCCGCCGATGCCCTCCGCGGAGCCCACCGCTCGACCCCACATGCAACTGGATGGACGCAAAAATCCCTCGTCGTTATCCAGACGGCGTTGTCGCTGGTCCTGCTGTGCGCGGCTGGATTATTAACCCAGAGCCTGCGCAACCAGCAGCATCAGAGTTTCGGCTTTGAAGTTCAGAATCGTTACATCCTGCATTTTGATCCGGCAATGGCCGGATACACGGCCGAACGGCTGCCCGCGTTTTATCGCCAGCTTCGCGAAAATTTGGCGGCAATTCCCGGCGTGAACCGCGTTAGTTTCGCGCTCTACACTCCGATGGAGGGAGATAACTGGAGCGAAGATGTCTATGTCGAAGGACAGGCTCCAGCTCCACCGGGAAGTAATCAGAATGTGGCCTCTTGGCTGCGGGTGAGTGACGGCTACTTCGAGAGCATTGGCACCAAAATTGTGAAGGGTCGATCCATCACCGAACAGGACACGGCCAATACGCGGAACGTCGCGGTGGTCAACCAGACGTTCGCAAAGAAGTTCTTTAAAGACGAAGATCCGATCGGGAAACACTTCGGAGATCTGGATCGAAAGTACGCCAGCGCCTTCGAAATTATCGGAGTCACCGAGGATACGCAATACCGCTCGCCCACCCACAAGATGCCGCCAACATTCTTCCTGGCGGGCGCCCAGAGCATGGCTTACGAAGACGCTCGCTTTAAGGCCTTTGAAGACAGCTCTCACTTCCTGAACGCAGCGGTGCTGCAGACGCAGGGCAGTGTTCCGGGGCTGGAACCCCAGGTCCGGCGTGCTCTTGCCGATGTGAATCCTGGCCTCGCGGTTATTGACTTCAAGAGCTTCGCCGCTCAAGTCGACGGCAACTTTATGCAGAACGTAATGATCGCGAAGCTGACATCATTGTTCGGATTGCTGGCGCTGGCTCTGGCGTCGGTAGGGCTGTATGGCGTGACCGCGTATTCGGTGGAACGGCGTACCGCCGAAATCGGGATACGCATGGCACTGGGTGCGGATCGCGTGAATGTTCTGAAGCTGGTGCTCAGAGGAGCCTTTGCGCAAATCGCAATCGGATTGGCGATCGGCCTTCCAGCAACCATCCTGGCGGGATATACCATGAAGAGCCAATTGTTTGGAGTGAAGGCCTATGCTCCGGATATTTTGCTGTTAACTACGCTGGTGTTGAGTCTGGCGGCTCTGGTGGCCAGCGTGCTGCCCGCTCGCAAGGCCGCGACCCTGGAACCAATTCGTGCCCTGCGCTCGGAGTAGGCCGCTCGACGCTTGCAACAGCGGGAACGGTTCATGGCTGCGGCGTGGTTTTGGGTGGCGCAGCGGTTCACTGCTGCGATAAGGCCTCCGTCTTAGTTCGGCTTCAGCCGCTGCGGTCAACGGATTCCCATGCGGGGCGGACTCTCCGCCGTCTTTGACGTTGGTATTGATATCTGCGGTCAAGCAACCGGGAGGGGCAACACTTTCAGTCGTGCCACAAACCGCACTTTCAAATCGAAAATCGCGGATCGCCCTCCACCACCTGCAACTCCAGCCTGGGCGTCTCTCCCTTGCGCCAGAGCCGCGCCCGATGCCGGGTGCGATACCGCAGCGGTCCGCCATCGGCCCGCTCACTCCGTTCAATCGGCCGAGGAATGCACACAAATTCCGTTTCCAACATCTCGCTGCTCACTCGAACCACCGCATACCCATGGCCGCCCATATCCGCGAAAGAAGCGTGCGGCGATAATTCCGGATTGGACAAAGCCCGCACCTTGTCTAGGTCGCCACTCTTCGCATACTCCAGGCACGACCTCACCCCGTGTCGAAGTAACAAATTGAAAGTCGGTTGCGGGCTCGTATCCGCGGGTCCCTGGCCGAGAAATAATGGCCGCAGCGGATGCTGTTTCGGAAAGCCGTGTTCAAACGCCTCCATCACCGTGGGCGCAGAGATCGAACCCACCACAAAAGCCACCCCTACCGGTTCAAAAGCTTTGGGCGGCAAACCTTTGGCAGCCACTCCAGCCCAAAAGCTATGGCGATCGCCGGCCACGGTAGCGAATCCTGTAATTCCGTGGTCACGAACGAAATCATAGATTTCGCCGCGCTCCACATATGCGTTGCTGTGTCCATCGGAGCCCGTGCTCGCGTCAAAGCCGGCATACCCCGCTCCCGGCCACGCCACGGTCATGCCCGATGGCAGATTTTGCGGATCGGCGCGCATGTCCAGCGTGGCGATCGTATTGCCCCAGATCTTCCACGTGGCTTTCGACTGCTGCAAACGCTCCAGGAACCATGCTTTCTGTTCGGCCCCCAGAACGGTCTGTGCCGGTTCCTCACGGCGAAAGTTCGCAATCTCCGCCCCACCGTAGCGGATCGTTGCCGGCGGATGCCCGCCGTTATGCGCGTTTCCCCCGTCCAGCATGTCCAGAACTTCCTGGGGCATCAGTCCGGGAAAATCGCGGCTGGAAAAAACCTTGGCTTCGTTTCGCCCGGTCGGCTCTTCCGACCGGTAACTGCGCTGGTCGGTGATGATCAGTTCCACGTTGCGCCCCCAGCGCATCGCCCGGTAGCCTCTCAAACTGCCGACCGCCGCCCGGTTGTTCGCCTCCTCGCCAAAACCGTGCTCGTCAAAATGCGTAATCGGAGCATTCACTACCTGCGGCGCATCAAACTTTTCCAGTGATGGTCCGCTCGGTTTGAACAGGCGAGCCGGCTGGTATTCAAAAAACACCTGATTGGCCGCCACTTTTCTCGTCTGCTCCGGCCGGGTCACGCCTTCAAATTTCTGCAAACTTTGCCAGCCCAGCCAGCTGAATTCGTGGTTGTCCCACATGCATACAAACGGCCAGCGGGCGCGCGCGTCCTGCAGATCAGGATCATGCAGATAATTCCGGTAGATCGCGCGGTAATCCCCCACCTCGGTCGGAATATGAAAGTCCTGGATCTTTTCTCCGTGCTCGTAACGCACAATGTCGCGGACCCGCCGGTCATACATTCCCTGCGGCCGGTCTTCCGGATACCACACAATTTCATAAATAAAATCGCCCAGGTGCAGCACGAAGCCCAATCGGTCCCGCTCGGCGGCGCGCTCATCCTCGAAGATCATCCGCCGGTAGGCGTTCTGCGCTCCGTCGTTCGCATTCTGGCAACTGATAAAGACAAACCGCACTTCCCGATCATCGTCCTCCGCCGGCGCCGTAATGGTGCGCCCCACCCGGCTCCCGTTACCTTTGCTGTCGGTAAAGCGATACCAGTAAACTTTCGCCGGCTTCAATCCCCCCGCCAGCACCCGGCAAGTCCAATCGGAAGCTTCCTCGATGGGTGCTTCCGCGGTAACCACCACGCGCCGGAACGCTTCATCCTCGGCCACCTCCACCGTCAACTTTTCAACCGCGTCCCCGTCCTTCGCAGGACGCCGCGTCCACAACAGCACACTGTCGCTTTCCGGATCGCCCGATGCCACCCCCTCCGGATAAAAATCGCGCCGCTCCCGCCGGGAAACCTTCGACCGCTTCCCCATCGGCTCGCCCCACGCCGCAGTCGCACCCAGCGCAAGCGCCATTTCAATAAAAGATCGCCGGCTAATCGTAGTCATCCACCCCCGCCCTTCGAATCATCTATGTTCCAGGATACGGTCCAGGCCGTCGCCAGATCATTCGCGCTCGCGAATGGTCGAGCCAAACCGAAAGCCCGGATCGCTGCAACCGCTAATCATAATCCAATCCTTACCCCAACCTCGCGCAGAAGGCGCCCGCCTGCAGCCTCGCCGATGAGTCTTAAAAGGTCGCGCGCCCAGCCCCCCGATGAGTCTGGAAAGTGTCGCGGCATCCAGACGCCCCGATAAGTTTTGAAGGGGCGCGGCTTGAGCCGCGCCCCTAATGCCACGAGTTGTCTCAACCACCTTTAAACCTCACGCCTAATCTTGCGTTCTAGAAGACCCTCGCGCGTTCTCGCATTGCAAAAACCGGGAAGGCAGGACTCTCCCTCCCCGCCTTCTCGCGTTGCAAAGATCGGAAAGGGCAAGACCTTCACTCTTGCCAAAAGAGCCGCACAAAAATGTGGGCTTCCGGCCCTGAGGAAAGCATAAGCCGACGCTTTCTCGAGGACCGCAGCCCCGTAGGGGCGGCGGATTATAGCCCAGGACGTAAGTCCGGGCAAGCCAGGAAGAGATGGTACCGAGTCCCGGAGGGACGGCACGAGCGCCACGAAGCGGACGGGAGGCCGCAGAGCCCCTGTTTCGTGAGCGATGTCTCCCTGTCCTGGATTGCTTCTTCTTTCTTCCCACACGCGCTGGCCGAGATTTCGGCCACCGGCCCACGAGAAGCCGGACAAAGGAATACAAGGAGAATTATGTGTTAGTCTCTCTTGATTCTAGCGCTGGGACAAAATGCAGCAGCGCCGCCCGGTGTCCTGACTCATGAAAGTTGAAGAAGGCAAATATTCGATCGCAGAGCTCGTAGATTGGTACCGACGACGCGACCTAGTCGTAAACAAAGAGTATCAACGAGGGGGTGGACTCTGGCCCACTTCCGCGAAGAGCTACTTCATTGACACCATCCTGAAAGAGTTCCCCTTCCCGAAGGTCTATTTTCATGAGCGAATCGACAAAGACACGAAGCGGCCCCGACGCGAGATAGTCGACGGCCAGCAGAGGCTCAGCACCATCGTCGATTTTGCCGACTCGAAATTTGCGCTGGGAGCAAACGCGAGGGGATTTGAAGGCAAGAAATTCGATCAACTCTCTGAGGACGAACAGAATTCGTTTTACTCCTACACCGTTTCAGTAGACGTGATCAGGAACGCCGAGCGGTCCGAAATATTGCAAATGTTCCGTCGGATGAACGCCTTCACTCTTCCGCTAAACGCTCCCGAAAAGCGCCACAGCGAGTTTTTCGGAGAGTTCAAAGATTGGGTCAACACCGTGCTGGACGAGTACGGATCAGTGCTTATCGATTGGAATGTTTTTACCAGTCGGCAGGTCGTTCGAATGGCGGACGCCGAATTTATTGCGGACGTTGCGCTCGCGCTTGAGGACGGGATTGTAAGCACAAGCCCAACCAGGCTACTTGGCCTCTATAAAAAATACGACGAGTCCTTCCCCAGGCGGCAAACCTGGAACGACGAGGTTACAAGTGCCCTAAACGCCGTCCTTACCGACCTATCGGCTATTCAGGGCACGTACATGACGAAAGCGCACGTCTTTCATTCCCTTATTTGCGCCCTATTTCAAAACCGTTTCGGCTTGCCGGGCGGGCAGGCGGCGACTGGGATCGCGCCGATGGGAGCGTACCATTCTGCTACCGACCGAGCCATTGTCTCCCTTATAAGACTGGCGGCAGCTCATGAGGAAAAGGATCTTTCCGAATTCGGCGAGTACGTTAAGGCTGCGTCCGAAGGCGGCAACAGGGCTGCGCAGCGCACGGTACGGGTAAGGTGGCTTTGCCGAGCTCTGCGCGGCGAATTTGCGTGATTCCTGATGGCACTTGCAGCAGTGTGGTCAGAGCTCGATCTGGATTTTAATGGGTTGTCCTCCCACTTCAGAGATTTTGCGGCGAGAAGGCCACAGATTGACGGCGCCAGTCATTTTTCGGTTTTAGATGAGTGTCTTCTAGAAGGATTATTATCGAGAGCCTGGCAAGCATGGTGCCGCTTTTGCAGGAGATGCGTCATCGAATCTTGCACAGGCACCGTGGATGCCAAAGGAAGCTTTGTCCTACCAATCCCTGAGGCCGTGTCCGTTGAGCACGTTTCCGGCGCGGCTATCCTTGCGAAAAAGGGCAAGCCTCCTTACTGGGGAACTCCCAATATAACTCTGCGGCTTGAGCCGACATGGGGCGACCCAAGCGTGCTCAACACCATTCTCACAAAACTTCAACCTGCGAACTCAGCGAACATGCTTGCCGCTCTTTCCTCCGGCTCCTCAAGTGCGAAGGCGCTTCAATTAATTCGAAACGGAGCGGCTCATAGCAATTCTCAAACTCTCGGGCAAATCAACTCTCTTCGCTCGGCTTACATTGTCTATCCCATCACTCATCCCGTGCAGGCAATGTTCTGGACCGAGCCGCAGTCAAACGACTTTCTTGTGACCCATGCACTGGATGACCTCAAGCATGTCGCACTATCCGCGATCAGCTAGCCTCATTTCTGCCGAGGCAAAAGCCTCGCGCTCGCCATCCCAATCGTGGTGTCGATGCGGCTTGACAATTCCCAACTCACATCCCTATAATTAGCACTCAGTAGGAGAGACTGCTAACAGCACTCCCTATCCCGTTAACAATCATAGGCTTACCTACAATCAACCTTCTACCAGAACTTTGAAAGGAGTTCCAACTATGGCTAAATTCAGCCCGCTACATGATCGTATTCTTGTCCGGCGCGTGGAAGAAGCTTCCACCACCCGAGGCGGAATCATTATCCCAGACAGCGCCAAAGATAAGCCCCAGGAAGGCGAAGTCATCTCCACCGGCAAGGGCCGCACCAACGATGAAGGCAAGACCTTCCCGCTGGCTGTCAAGGAGGGCGACCGCATCCTGTTCGGCAAGTATTCCGGCACCGAAATCAAGATTGATGGCGAAGACTTCATCATCATGAAAGAAGACGAAGTCCTCGGAATCCTGACCGGCTCCTCGAACTCCGCCAGCTCAAACAAGAAAGAAACCGTAGGCGCGCGTCGCTAAGTCGCCGGCGTCATCCTGAGCGGTGCCGCTTTTCAGGCGGAGCGCAGGATCTCGCTAGGAGCGAGCCGGTTGAGATAGTGGCTAGTAGCTGAAAGCGACAGCCGAGAGCTCCAAGCCTCAAACAGAATCCGCAGGCCAGTCCTGCAAACAGAACTTAGGAGAAAAGAAAATGGCAAAGCAAATCGTACACGGAGAAGAGTCCCGGCAGGCAATCCTGCGCGGCGTTAACCTTCTCGCCGACGCAGTCAAAGTCACACTCGGCCCCAAGGGCCGCAACGTGGTCATCGAAAAGAAATTCGGTTCGCCCACCATCACCAAGGACGGCGTCACCGTTGCCAAGGAAATCGAACTGAAGGACGGCCTGGAGAACATGGGCGCCCAGATGGTTCGCGAAGTCGCCAGCAAGACCAGCGACGTAGCCGGCGACGGCACCACCACCGCCACCGTCCTCGCCCAGGCAATC
The DNA here is from genome assembly GCA_963756015.1 of uncultured Acidobacteriota bacterium. Taxonomy (GTDB): domain Bacteria; phylum Acidobacteriota; class Terriglobia; order Terriglobales; family Acidobacteriaceae; genus Sulfotelmatobacter. The sequence continues at coordinate 394,006 of CAVWMB010000006.1, read as the reverse complement.
TACCGCGAAGGCGTAAAAACCGTTGCCGCCGGCGCCAATCCCATGGCCATGAAGCGCGGCATCGAAAAAGCTGTCTCCCTGGTCTGCGGTTCGTTCGACAAAAAGACCGGCGAGCGCGGCAAAGGCGAACTTGACAAGTTCTCCAAGCCCGTCAGCGGCGAAATGATCGCCCAAGTCGGCACCATTTCAGCCAACAATGACGATACTATTGGACACATCATTGCCGAAGCGATGAAGAAGGTCGGCAAGGATGGGGTTATCACTGTTGAAGAGTCGAAGACGCTGGAGACGCAGCTGGAAGTGGTCGAAGGGATGCAGTTCGACCGGGGCTACCTGTCTCCTTACTTCGTTACCGATCCGGAGCGCATGGAAGTTGCGCTGGAGAATGCCTACATCCTGATCAACGAGAAGAAGATCAGCTCCATGAAAGATCTGCTTCCGCTGCTTGAGCAGATTGCCAAGAGCGGCAAGCCGTTGCTCATCATTGCGGAAGATGTTGAGGGCGAGGCGCTGGCTACCCTGGTCGTCAACAAGCTGCGTGGAACGCTGCAGGTCGCGGCCGTCAAGGCCCCGGGCTTCGGCGATCGCCGCAAGGCAATGCTGCAGGATATCGCCATCCTGACCGGCGGCAAGGCCATTACGGAAGATCTCGGCATCAAGCTCGAGAACGTGCAGGTCAGCGACCTGGGCCAGGCCAAGAAGATCACCATCGACAAAGACAACACCACGGTGGTCGAAGGCAAGGGCAAGCACAACGAGATCGAAGGCCGAGTGAAGGAAATTCGCAGCCAGGTGGAAAAGACCACCAGCGACTACGACCGCGAGAAGTTGCAGGAGCGGTTGGCGAAGCTGGTCGGTGGCGTAGCCGTCATTAAAGTCGGCGCAGCAACCGAGACTGAAATGAAGGAAAAGAAAGCCCGCGTGGAAGATGCCATGCACGCAACCCGTGCAGCCGTGGAAGAAGGAATTGTCCCCGGCGGCGGAGTGGCACTGGCGCGCTGCGCAGCAGCGCTGGATAAGCTGAAGCTCGAGGGTGATGAGCAGATCGGTGTCAACATCGTGAAGCGCGCCATCCAGGAGCCTCTGCGCCAGATCGTCGAGAACGCCGGCCAGGAAGGTGCGGTCGTGCTGGGCAAGGTGCTGGACTCCAAGGACCCCAACTACGGCTACAACGCCCTCAACGATGACTACGAGGACCTGGTCAAGGCTGGCGTGCTCGATCCGACGAAGGTGGTGCGCACTGCACTGACCAACGCCGGCTCAATCGCTGCATTGATGCTGACCACGGAAGCCCTGGTCGCGGAGATTCCTGAAAAGAAGGAAGCTCCCATGGGCGGCGGCGGACACGGCGGCGGCGGCATGGAAGGCATGTACTAGGAACAGTTGCCAGTACTCAGTACCTAGTTATCAGTAAGTCAAAGGCCCTGCTCGGGAGAGCGGGGCCTTTTTTGTCCTTCGGAACGATGTACGCCATTGTGAGCGGCTACTGGCCGCCAACTGGTCTCAAAGTTCTCCTTTTAGCGTCGGAAAAGGGTGTCGAATGCAACCGAGAAGAGCACCACCACGAAGGCGCCCCGCCACCCAAACCCGGTCCTGGTGCGGAAACACCAGCAAATCCTTGTGATACAGCCCAGAAAGCAGACGCCCTGTACGCAGATGGTCGATTTGCGTCGCCCGCTCGGCAATCGCTTCACTGGCGCGACACCGTCGGCGTGACGCGCAGACCAGAACCAGGACAAAACTCCACCACTGGTCGTACAATTATTTAGTTTGTCACATTCTAATATTATCTATCAACTATTTACACAACAGTGAGATCAGTACAACGCTTCTCCTATATATGGACGAAATGTACGCCATTGTCAGCGGCTACTGGCCGCCAACTGGTCTCAAAGTTCTCCTTTTAGCGTCGGGAAAGGGTGTCGAATGCAACCGAGAAGAGCACCACCACGAAGGCGCCCCGCCACCCAAACCCGGTCCTAGTGCGGAAACACCAGCAAATCCTTGTGATACAGCCCAGAAAGCAGACGCCCTGTACGCAGATGGTCTCGATTTGCGTCGCCCGCTCGGCAATCGCTTCACTGGCGCGACACCGTCGGCGTGACGCGCAGACCAGAACTAGGACAAAACTCCACCGCTGGTCGTACAACAAATAATATCTGTAGACAATAAATATAACTTGACTCTCGCGCTGGTCGGCGCGCATAATCGGACAATATCCGAGTAGCGGCGTCCTGCGACTCAAGTTAAGGAGGAAAACATGGTAGGCATCGAAGAACTCAAGAAACAATTTTTTGTCGATGAAGATTTCCTGAAGGTGCGACTCGAGCCGATCGTTGCGAAAGCGCTTACCCACTGCCGAATAAATGAGAACGGCCATGTACTGATCACCGACGCGAACCTTTCGGGAAAGGAGCAGGTCAAGCTTGTGCTGGCTGCGCGCGCCATTGGCTCCCAAATGGACGCCGGAATTTCTCCCGACGTGAGCGTCGCCGAGATATCGAAGTTCACCGGGCTCCCCGGGAATCAAGTACGAGCCCGGGGGAAAGATGCCATAGAAGACAGATTCGCACAATCGCCCAAGACAGGCGTGTATCGGGCCTTGTCACATAAGGTAGAGGCATTTCTCGACAGTCTTAACGCTGCAACATTCCAAACCGAGGGGGAAATAATCAGCCAGACAAACAGGAGGAGAGATTATGGACAATGCCGATTTCCAAGAACGCGTAAAACGGCTCAAAGAAGTGAACGAAGTTATCAAGAGTCTTGACCCCGCAATACGGGAAGGGGCGCTGCCGCTGTTTGCCGAGTACGTGACCGGATACCCCGCCGCAAAGCAGCCGGCTCAGAAGGCAGCAGACGAAAACGGCGGTAAACCAGCGTCCAACGACAGCGGAGAATTCTTCGCAAGATTTCCAGAGGGTAAGCCCTCGGACAATGCTGTGCTCATCGCCGCTTACGTGTACAGCCAATTCGGGGGGAATCGTTCAAGCTTGACGAGATTAGGGAAATCGCAAAATCGGTCGGACTCACGATTCCCGCCAGCCTGGACATGACGCTGAAACAGGCGCAGCGCGACGGAAAGATGCTTTTTCAGCACAGCGGCAGAAGCGAATTCAAACCAACGGTCCACGGGGAGTTGTATCTCAAGAAAACATATCAGGTGGCGACGGGCACTAAACGGCGGCCAGCCCAGGTATCCGAGTCATGACGCTCGCCGAATTTCTCGCGCCCCTCGGAGGCGGTTCGCAGCGAGATGTCTGCCTCGCCGTCCTGTACTACCAGCAGCACTACCACGCCAAGGCCGGCTTGACGGTGGAAGAGATACGGGAGGAACTGATCCGCGCCAGAGTACCGAAGAGGTCGAAAATCAACGTCGCGGACGTCCTGAATAAGAGCGGAGGACTAGTCGACAGCCCTGGAGTATCCGCCAATCGGCGTTTGTGGCAGTTGACGACATCGGGGGAAGCGCATATTCGAGGCAAGCTCAACCTACCCACGGCTGCGCCGGAGATCGAGCACGACGTGGCGACGTTGGAGAAGCTGGCAGCAAAGATCAGCGATGACGTTGTGCGCGACTACATCTTGGAGGCAATTAAATGTCTGAGCGTCGGTGCTCTTCGTGCGGCAATTGTTTTTCTCTGGACGGGCGCCGTTCGGACTCTCCAAGAAGAATCATTCACCAAACATTTTGCAAATCTCAACGCGGCCATTACCAGGCACGATCCGAAGGCCCGACCAGTGAACAAACTGGAGGACTTCGCATACATCCGCGATGCCACTGCCCTGCTAGCATTCCAAGACCTAGGAATTCTTGATAAGGGCCAGAAAACAACGCTCGGAGAGGCCCTGGACCTGCGGAATCGGTGCGGACACCCGACGAAGTACAAGCCGGGAATAAAAAGGGCATCAAGCTTTATCGAGGATGTCATCGGAATAGTTTTCGCCTGAGATTCCTCGATGACCAAATGGACAAGAACTCGCCGCGACCCGGGACGCAGCTACACGGACGAAGAAAAGCGCGAGCGTAGACAGAGAATGTTAGCGCGGCTTCACGAGTTCGTCGAGGCTGGCATTGAGGCGGAGCCGGAATTTGTTGACGCGGCGAAAGAGGCTGATCCGGAAATATCGAAGGAAAAGCTGAAGGAGCTGATTACGCGGTTTCGCGCCGCCGTTTACGACCGGCAGCAACGCGATCGGCAATCTCGTTAAATCTTTTCTCGGACTCTCGCAACTCAGACGAGTCCATCTTCTCGGCGCCGGAGTCGATGACCTCACCGAAGCTATCGAGCAGCGCGTCCATGGCCGTTTTTTGGTTGGCCGTTGAAGAAGGCGTTGTGGGCCCTTTGTGCTGAGGATTGTTCGGCATCAGGGTCTATTGTATCGCGTCGAATGGCGTTAACGCTGAGTGACTAATGTGCTACTCCTTATGGGAAGAGACCTCACCAACGTGCGCTTGGCGGTGCCGATCTTTCTTGACTTCGCTGGAGCAGGGCGGGAGACTTTGATTGGGTGCGATCCTGGGCGCTTTGCCTGGCTGAGTTTTGAGGGCGGCTGCGAAGCCGCCCTTGCTCTATTGAGACGCCGAAGCGCTTCCCCTCAAAGGATTGGCTTCCGCGGCCCGAACGTGAGGAAAAGAAGAATGCCAAACAGGCGCTCCGTAGAAGGTGAGTACAGGGTTGAAGGGAGCGTATTGGATGCAATCGGACTGGATCAACAATCAGCTCTGGAACTCAAATTGAAGGCGTCGTTACATCAGAAAATTCTGCAGTTGGTAAGGCGCCGTGGCTACCGGGCGCGCGATCTGGAACGAATCCTGCAAATTCAGCAGCCGCGGGTGAGTGAGTTGACACGCGGCAAGCTTTCTACGTTGAGTGTGGCGCGGCTGCTGCTCGATGCCGACCTATTGGGGGCTGAGGCGGAAGTAAAGCTTCGTAAGGCCAGGGCGCACGCAGCGGCATAAACAACGTACCTCGGCGGCTAAAGCCGATCTCACAACAAAGTACTTATCGCAGCGGTGAACCGCTGCTCCACCCAAAATCTGCCCACGCGGTTGGAAATTTCACTTCTCGCGAAAGAAGCGAGAAGTGGGGCACCCCCGGCCAAGGCTTGCGCGGCGTACCTCAGCGGCTGAAGCCGATCTCGCAGCCAAGCACTTATCGCAGCGGTGAACCGCTGCTCCACCCAAAATCTGCCCACGCGGTTGGAAATTTCACTTCTCGCGAAAGAAGCGAGAAGTGGGGCACCCCCGGCCAAGGCTTGCGCGGCGTACCTCAGCGGCTGAAGCCGATCTCGCAGCCAAGCACTTATCGCAGCGGTGAACCGCTGCTCCACCCAAAATCTGCCCACGCGGTTGGAAATCCCACTTCTCGCGAAAGAAGCGAGAAGTGGGGCACCCCGGCGGTGGCTTGAGCGGCATACCTCAGCGGCTGAAGCCGATCTCACAACAAAGTACTTATCGCAGCGGTGAACCGCTGCTCCACCCAAAATCTGCCCACGCGGTTGGAAATCCCACTTCTCGCAGAAGAGGCAAGAAGTGGGGCGCCCCGGCCAAGGCGGCGCGGCGTACCTCGGCGGCTACAGCCGATCTCGCAACAAAGCACTTATCGCAGCGGTGAACCGCTGCTCCACCCAAAATCTACCCACGCGGTGGGAAATCCCGGTTCTTGCAAGAGAGGCAAGGAATGGGGCACCCCGGCCAAGGCTTGCGCGGCGTACCTCGGCGGCTGAAGCCACTTTATGCCAACCTTAATGCGGCACGAGTGAACTGACTATTATACCTTTGACGAAGTATAAGGGGACATGCTTTCATTAGCGCATGTCCCAAAACCCCGCACGACCCCAAAAACATTCAACCGCCTTTCCCGGAGGCGACCTATGACTATCGCTCTGGGAATCATCGCGGACGATGGCGTAGTGATAGCCGCCGACAGACAAGAGACGGACGGCGATCAGAAGAAAGACAATCGCAAAATTGATTCACTGTGGGCCATCCCTGTAGGCGCTCTCGTGGTAGCCGGAGCGGGGGACGGGCCGTATATCGATTCCATGACTACGCGACTCCAGTATTGTTTTGGCGAGGAAGCGTCGGACCCTTCAATCGATGTGGAGGAAATGACAATGAAGTTCCGCGCCTCTCACTCTGCCTTTTATTCTGAAGCTGTGCTGCCATTCGCAGGGTATCAGCCTTACGAAAGGCCCGACTACGAACTCTTGTTTGGATGCAGCATCGGGGCACGTCATCTCCTCTGGTACTCGCACAAACTTACCCTCAATCAAGCGCAAGGGTTTAGGGCTGTGGGAGTGGGCGCGAGCACTGCTGAGTCACTTCTGAAAAAGTTTTACGTGCTACGACTCCCTCTTAAAATCGTTATCAGCCTTGCCGCATTTGTGGTCTATCAAGTCAAGAACTCGGTAGAGGGCTGCGGTTTTGAAACGGACATATTGTTCACCAAAGTCGGTATTCCTCCTTGCCACGTTTCACCACTAGCGGTGAAACAGATGGAGGAGGCGTTCGCCAAGTATCGACTGCTTGAACGTGACGAACTGTACAAGTGCATCGGTGGCGGGATTATGCCGAAGAATCGGGACGCTAGAGGCTGGAACAAGTTTCGGCGTGACCTAAAAAAACCATTCGATAGTTTCTATGAAGGATTCGACGAGGTATACCCGCGCAATCCGCCCGAACCTACGCAGTCAACTTCTCAAAAGTCAGAACCGGAGCCGTGACCATGTGCCGCAACGTGTCCACGAACAAATCAGAACTCTTGCGGCGATTGAAGCGGAACTCCATTTCTGAAAGGTATGCGGCGAGATGCTTTGCGCTGATCTTATGCCATGTGCCTACGATCCCGCGCTTCAAGAGCGAAAAGGCGCTTTCGACGGTGTTAGTGTGAATCTCCCCATCAACGTAAATCTTGGCCTTGTGCTTGATCGTTTTGTGGCACTTCGTCATCTCGACAGCTTTCATCGCGGTCGGATATGCGTTGAGTTCGTCGGTCACGATTACATCCACGTCCGTACTGACGTTTTCCTTAATGAACTTCGCCAGTGTGCCACTCTTCACATCAGCGGCATGGAAGAATCGCAGATCGCCGCCGCGCTGCCGGATGCCCACAACGATCTGTTTGTTGGAGTCGCCGTATCCGGCCTTGCTGTAGGTGTGCTGCTTTCCGCCGATATAGGTTTCGTCCATTTCCACGGTGCCGTCGAGCATTGGCCGTTCGGCTTCTCTCATCGCGGCGCGGATTCGATGGCACAGATACCACGCGGTCTTGTAGCTGACTCCGAGGGTGCGCTTAACCTGATTCGCGCTCATTCCTTTGCGCGCTTCGCAAAGCAGCAAGACGGCCATGAACCATATTTCCAGCGGCAAGTGCGTATCGTGGAAGATCGTCTGGGTGAGAACGCTGAATTGATGACCGCACTCGATGCACTCGAATTTTTTCTGCGTCGAAACCTCAAAGGTCCGCTTGCTCTTGCATCGGACGCATTCGACGCCGAGGGGCCAGCGAAGTTTTTTGAGCAGAGTCCGGCACTGTTCGTCAGTAGAGAACATCTGAGTGAGGTCAGTGAGAGTCATGGCTAATAAGCCCCCGAAGAGAGAGAAGCATCCCCTAGATCGAGTCCCGATGCGAAAACTAGCCGCTGGCATACGCAAACAACTTCTCCGCAAATTGAGGGAAAAGAATCCCGATCTAGACCTTGGTAAGTCTCGGAAAGATTGAGGGTTGCGTCCATCACAAGGACACAATAGCAGGTTGGCTATACTTCGTCAAGTAAATAATCGTGAGTGAACTCGTGCCCTTCCCGCTCTAAAATATTGCGAGCAGTGTGCAGGGTTGGGAACGTTGGGGGAAGCTTTCCATGCGTTCCTGCTGCTTGAGTGAGGTACCTCGGCGGCTAAAGCCGCATTGCTCTGGCCGATTTTTCGGCACGAGTGAACTCGTGCCCTTCCCGTCCGTGATGGGACTGAAAATTCGCGGCGCGGTATGAGCGAACTCACGCCCTTCCCGTACTGGTGCCCCGCCGGTGACTTTTCCGCGCCCCGTTGTGACATCTGACCTTGTTTCCTAAGGCGAATGTGGTCATGATTTCTTATTGTCGCGAAGTGTGGCGGTAGTGGCCTCCACGGGACCTCGGTCCCGGCGGGGGCTTTTGAATTGTTGGGAGCTTTCACAAGAAGACGCGGGCGAGGGCGCCCGCGCCACACAAGCAAAACTTTGAGAGGACACGGTGCTGGTATGAGTGAGCGGATTGGGGATTTGATGGCGTCGGCGGAAGAGAGTGGGGCGGGTATGGATGCGGGGAGGGATCCGGCGAAGAAGAGGCTGCCGCCGAAAATGATGGGGGAGTTGGGCGAGCTGGATTTTTTGCGGAAGGCGATGGGGATGGGAATGATTGTGTCGAAGCCGTGGGGGGACAGCTATCGCTACGATTTTATATGCGACGTGGGCGGAAAGCGGTGGAGGGTGCAGGTGAGAGCGACGGAATACCGGATGGGGTATCGGGGGTACGCGGTGCATGCGTCGGTGTATGTGGGGAAAAAAATTGTGGGGCTGACCAAGAAAGATATCGACGTGATTGTGGGCTACATTTCGACGCGGGACATCTGGTATGTGGTTCCGGTGCAGGCGTTTGTCCCGAGGAAGAATTTGTGGTTCTATCCCGATGGCAGCAAGAAGGGAGCGATGTTTGAGAAGTATCGGGACGCGTGGTGGGTGATGATGGGGAGAAAGTAGGGTTGGCGCGGGGCGGGGCGGAGGGGGTGGTTCGAGGAAAACAGATTCGCTTTGGGTTCGCCAGCAAAGGGCGGGTCTCTCGCCCGAGAGGATGCGAGGAATGGCAAGAACAAGGGGAGAGGATCGAAAAGAATCGAACAACTATCCGCCGGGCGTGGGGTTGTAACTAACAGCAGTGGTTATGGTCGGTGAAGGATAGTTCGCAGCCGCCCCGTTGTTGATTCTCCGCTAGAGCGAGAAGTCGGGACGAATCCCTGGGATGCGTTCTGCCGCGGAGTTGCGCCTATCCATGATTGATAAAAGCGTTATCGATAAAGGTATGGAGCGAAGATCATGATGAAATCAAAATTAATCCGGACATTTCTGGTGGGACTGGCGGCGAGCGGAATCGCGCTTGGGGCCGGCACTCAGTTGCAGGCCGCGCCTGTACCGCAAAGTCAACCCGTGCAGGGGCAGGCTGTGCAAGATCAGGATATGCAGAAGCCTTCGCCCGCCATTGGCCCGGTGCCGGACCAGGGGGCTCCGCAAGATGAAGTTGCGCCGCAACCCATCGCGCCTGAGGAAGCTTCGCCTCGCAGGGAGCCTCAACCGCAGTATCAGGATCAGGCTCCGCCGCCGCAGTATCAGGATCAAGCTCCACCGCCGCAGTATCAGGATCAAGCTCCGCCGCCCGATGAGGCTCCGGCGCCGAATCAGCAGCAATATACGCCGCTGTCTGGGGAACAACTGCGGCAACTGGTAGCGCCGATTGCGTTGTATCCCGACGCGCTGGTGGCGCAGATCTTGGCGGCTTCCGCGTATCCCACTCAGATTGTCGAGGCCCGTCGCTTCGTGCAACAAAACCCTGACCTGAAGGGACACGCCCTGGGGGACGCAGTCGACCAGCAGGACTGGGACCCCAGCGTAAAAGCTCTGGTGCAGTTTCCTTCGGTGCTGGCAAATCTGGACCGGGACTTGTCGTGGACCTCGGAGATTGGCGAAGCAAATCTCAACCAGTCTGGCGACGTGATGCAGGCCATCCAGGATATGCGGCGCAAAGCGGAAGACGCGGGCAATTTGAAAACGACGCCGCAGCAACGCGTGCTGAATCAAGGTCCGCAGGTGGAGATTCAGCCGGCCGATCCGGATGAGGTGTTTGTGCCGCAATACAATCCGCAATTCGTTTATGGATATCCGGTGGGGCTATGGCCGGGATTTTATCCATGGTGGGGCGTCGGTGGTCCGTACATATCGTTCGGCCTGGGATTTGGCATTAGTCCGTTTTTCGGATTCGGGTGGGGATGGCACGGTTGGGGCGTCAACTGGTTCCACGGTGGACTGTTCTATGGTGGCAGACCCTACGCATTCCACAGCGGCGCATTCTATAACCGCAACGCATTTATCCACGGAAACTATCGCGGCTACTCTTATGCCCGAGGTGGTTATGGGGCACGTGGATTTGCAGGGGGACGTGCCGCTTACGGAGCGCACGGCTTCACCGGCGGACGGGGCTATGCATCTACCGCAGGTCGCGGATATGCCGGCAATCGAGGGTTCGCGGGCAATCGAGGCTACGCAAGCAATCGGGGATATGCGAGCAATCGAAGCTACGCGGGCAATAGCCGCGGCTACGCGAGTCGAGGGGCCACAGGCCAACGGTTCGGCGCATACAACCGCAGTGCGGGGACGCGAGGATCTTCTCCACGCGGAGGTTCGGGATTCAGCGGCGGATCGCGCGGCGGTGCGGGGAATGGCGGCCATGGCGGCGGCTATGGTTCGGGAGGGCGCGCCGGGAGCGGGCATAGCAGCGGCGGACACGGCAGACGGTAAGTCTGCCGGTTGATCCGCGGCGAATTTCGGAATAGGTGGTGGGCGCTTGTGGGAAGAAATGATTTGTGAAGTAATTGGCGGAGCCTGAGCGCGGATCACTTCGAAGATCAGACTGCGAAGATCAGACTGCGAAGATCAGACTGCGAAGATCGGCCTTCGAAGATCAATCTTCGAAGATCAGTCTTCGCGAAGATCAGCCGCGATAGTAGGTGCCGTGGTGGAGCAGAGTCTCGACGGCCTTGACCAAGCAGCCAACATTATTTTTGGCGCAGGCGCCGCGAATGCCAACTTTTTTCGCCTCGACTTCCAGTTGTGGGGACATGTGCATGCTGACCATGAGAATGGGGAGATCAGGCGAGCGGCGCCGGATTTCACGCGCGGCGTCGAGACCGTTCATTTCCGGCATTTGAAAATCCAGGAGTAGAACGTCGGGGCTGCTTTGATCGACTTTATCCACCGCTTCACGCCCGTTCGAAGCTTCCTCGCAAACCCGCCAATTGTCACGACTCTCGAGCAGACGCCGCAAACTACGGCGCATGATCTCGTTGTCGTCGGCGAGGAGAATGCGTACGGCCGGCTCGCCGGGGGGAATGCCTACGCTGGTCATAAACAGCAGTGTACGCTAGCGTACTTAGGCGGCGAATCGGGTGCAGAGAGTAAATTCCGGGATCATGTTCCGTAGGGGCAGATTTGGTTCGATGCAGTACATTTCCCCGACCTTTGCTGGAAGGAAAATCTCTCCAAAGCTATGAGGACTTGAGTAAGACAGTGGCTCGAATGCTGGTTCCCTTTTCAGTTGGGAGAATCTCGAAGTTGCCGCCGCATTGCCTCATCCGTTCGCGCATGCCCATGATTCCAACCCCAGGAATAAATTTGCCTTCACCGCGGATCGCAGCGATTCCGGCGCCGGCATCGGTGATTTGCACCTGGACTTTGTCGGAATCTTGAGTCAACTGAATCATGGCGGTGGCGCTTCCGGAGTGGCGATGAATATTGGTAAGAGATTCCTGGATCACGCGGAAGATGGCAATCTCGAGATCATGAGGAAGGCGGCAAAATCCGGGGCTGATTTCCAGTTGCACGTCAATGCCGCTGCGCTGGGCGAAGCCTTCGGCGTACCAGCGGAGGGCCGACTGCAGACCGGTTTCATCGAGCAATGGCGGATGCAGAAGATAGGACATGGTGCGGAGCTGCCGGCTCATCTCATCGGTGATCGAAATGCTATCGGTAATGAGAGTCTTGGTTTCGGAATCGGCTACGCCGATTTTTTCATTTACCAGGTCAAGGTTGATTTTCATCGCGGCCAGCATTTGACCGGTGCTGTCATGCAGTTCACGGGCGAGGCGCCTGCGCTCATCATCCTGTGACTTCAGCAAGCGGCCGGTGAGCTGGCGGATCTCTTCGCTTTTTTCGGCGAGTTCGGCGGTTCGCTGGTGCACCCGCATTTCGAGTTCGTCGTGAGCTTTCTTGAGCTCTTGCCGGGCTTTTTCGGCTTCGGCGGATTGCAAACGGGCCTCGCGTTCGGCCTGCTTCATGCGCAGCAGAGCGCCGACGGTGGCCAGCAACTCGTCGCTGGAGATGGGCTCGGCGAGATAGGCATCGGCGCCGCCGTCAAGTCCTCGAACGCGATGCTCGGGGTCGACGAAGGTGGCCGAGATATGCAGAATCGGGATGTGCGCGGTGAGCGGATCGGATTTGAGGCGACGGCACACTTCAAAGCCGTCGACGTCGGGCAGGTTGAGGTCGAGGGTGATGAGATCGGGAGATTGAGCGGCAAGCCTCAGGGCTTCGGAGCCGGTGCGCGCCTCAAGGACTTTATAACCTCCGCCACGCAAAGCGCGGGTCAAGGTATAGCGCAGAGCGTCATTATCATCGACGGCAAGGATGGTCGAGTTCAGTGTTGCAGCAAGGTTTTGATGCATGGTCTCAGTCCTGGCACAATGTTTTATTGCATATTCTGGTTGCGCACGCGCTAGACGCGCAGCTCGCTCGAAACGCCGCCAAAAGATAACCCGGCCCTCGAAAGGGCTTCGGCAATGCGGGCGCCGGCCAACTCTCGCGATCCAACTTCTTTCGGAACGATATCGACTGCGGCCTCCAGCAGGGCGCGGTCCTTGGTGCCGAGCGTTTGCGACGTGTGAATAATCACCGGAATTTCCCGGGTTTCAGGATCGCGCTTCAGCATATCAAGAACTTCAAAGCCGCTCAAATCGGGCATGGCCAGGTCGAGGATTATAACCCGGGGCTTGCCCTCGTGGGCCAATCGGATACCTTCTTTGCCGCCGTGGGCTTCGAGCAGGCGGTAGCCGCTCTCAGCGAGTGCAGTCTTGAGCAGGTAGCGGGAGACTTCGTCATCGTCGATGATGAGGATTTGCTCGCGAGCGAGTTTGAGGGTTACCTGCAACTGGTGCACGAGCCAGCCGCGGTCGATGGGTTTTGAGTGGAAGGCAGTGGCGCCGAGTGCCATTGCTTTTTGCTGGTTTTCCACCACCGTCACCACGAAAACGGGAATGTCTTTGGTCGATGTGTCCTGCTTTAGCTCCTGCAGCAGGTTCCAGGAATGTTCGCCTTGTAACAGCACATCGAGAATGATGGCGGCGGGGCGAAACTCGCGCAAGGCGCGACGCGCTTCTTTGAGATCACGGGCCGGGATAACCTGAAACTCAGTTCCCTTGAGGTATTTCTCGTAAATGAAGAGAGCCTCGCGATTGTCTTCGACCACCAGCACCGGCAGTTTGTGACCGTCGAGTTCTCTTTTCACGTCGGGAACGTAGACGGCTTCGGTAGCGCCCTGGAAGCGTACGGGAACAGCGGCAAAAAAAGTGGAACCTATACCGACCTCGCTCTTTACGTATACGTTGCCGCCCAACAGCTGGGCTAATTTTCGGGAGAGAGGCAGGCCGAGTCCGGTACCTTTGGCGACTTTCTGCAGCTTGCCTTCGACCTGAGTCCACTCTTCGAAGATGCGCTCCTGATTTTCTTCACTGATGCCGATGCCGGTATCGGCGACGGCGAAGACAACGGAATTATCGTGCCCCGGGCGGACCGAAATTCTGACCTCGCCGCGCTCGGTGAACTTGAGCGCATTGGAAATAAAGTTTCTGAGCACCTGCGAGACTTTGCCTTCATCGGTATACATCGCGGGAATGTCGACGGGATCGTCGAAAACCAGGGTGACCGAGGAGTTCTGCGATAACAATGGCCGGAGCATGCCGCGGAGGGCCGAAAACAGCTCTTCCACTGTGAAGTCCGCGGGACGGATGGTAACTTTACCGGCTTCCACCTTGGCCAGATCAAGAAGATCGTTGACCAGATCGGTGAGATCCTGGGCGGAGTGGCGGATGAAGTTCACCTGTTTTTCCTGCTCTGAGGTGAGACTGCCATCCATCCGATCGAGAAGAATCTGGCTGAGGGCGAGGACAGAATTCAGCGGAGTGCGAAACTCGTGACTCATGTTCGATAGAAAGTGACTTTTGAGCTCGGAAGCGCGCTGCAGAAAATCGGCCTTGTCATTTAATTCCGCATACAGTGCAACCACTCCCCGATTGGTTTCGTCGAGTTCTTTATTAAGCTGCGCCAGTTCGACCTGACGGGCGCGCAACTCTTCCAGAGTGCGCATCAGTTCTTTGTTTTGCTGCTCCAGTTCCTCGTAAGGATTCTCTGATGGACGACGCTCGACTGTGGCCAGAAGGGAATTCAGCTCGGCGTCACTTAAGCGTGAGAATTTGGAGGGCACGGTTTTGCCGAGGGTTACGACCGTGCCTTTGCCGAGCTCGGTTTGCACCTGAAAGTGATCCATCAGGCGTTTGGCGCCGATCATTCCCAGGCCCATACCGGTCTGAGAGACGTATTTGCCGCCGAGAATTTCATCGAGATTGGGAATGCCGCGGCCTTTGTCGCGAATAGAAATCAAGAACATTCTTTGCGGGCCATTTTCGACTTGAAATTCGACGGAGCCACCTCCTCCGTATTCGAAGGCAGTTCCGCACAATTTCCGACACGGCGGTGGCGATCCTGGTTTGATCCTGAACATCGAACTTCAGGGAAGCGGAGATGGTGCGGGCACGCTGCCGCGCCAGCACCACATCGTGCTCATAGCGAACGTCCATGGTGAGCAGTTTCAGTCTCATGCGCCACTCGCTTCTGGCCGGTTTTTGGCGACCAGCACGGTGACATCATCCCGCTCGCGCGAAAAATCCCGGTAGAGGAGAGCTGCAATGAGGGCGGGGTGCTTGGTCCAAATGCCGGGATAGAGCTTCAAATCCCAGCGGGTATTTAATCCATCGCTATGCATGACCAACAGATTCTGAGAACTCCAGGGGAAGGAGAATTCCTGAATTTTATGCAGTTGATGGCCCACCGTCCCGTTATGCGAAGCCATGCCGCGGCTGGTATCAGGGGCGAGGATGGAGGCTGCGATGTTTCCCACGCCGGCGAATGACAGGAGGCCGCGCTCGAAATTCAAGGAAGCGATGGCCATGGCCGCGCCGCGAGTTTTTTTCAGGGAATCATGGGAGTCCTGCAGAATGGGAGTGGGAGAATCGGTTTGCGACTGGGCAAAAACTTTTTCGGCTTCGCGCGCCGCTTCGGCCGCCGAAATGCCGTGACCCAATCCGTCGACTACCATCAACAACATGGATGCAGCGGTCCGTTTGGCGCCCCACCCATCGCCACAAACGTCTTCGCCTTTGATGGGGAGCGAAATCGCGCCCACGTCGATGCCGGAGTTATTTTCGGGAGCTTTCTTGTTGGACCAAATCTCGGCAAGAATCGCGGTTCCCCCGCCGGGAACCGAGTAGGTGTCGAAAACTTCAGACTGGCGCTTGATGGCGCCCAGACCGTTGCCGGCGGTTCCGGCGGTGGAGTGGCCGTCTTGCAGTGCGGCGTTTAGATCCTTGATGCCGGGTCCCTTATCCAAGGCCAGGACCCGAACGCCGCGGTTGCCATTATGACCGACGGAATCGAGCACCAGCGTGCCCCTTCCAACGTGCTTTACAAGGTTGGTGACAATTTCGGTAACCACGATGGCGAGAGCGCCACTGGCGCGTTCACCCAGGGCCTGCTTCTCAGCATATACCGCGGCCTGGCGGCGAGCCTCCCCGGCATGGCTGGCATCACTGACCTGGATGATCATCCACTCCCCTGCAACTACGCTTTCCAACGCGTGATGGTGACTTTCGTGCCCTGACCGACTTGTGACTCAATTTGAAACTCGTTCACCAGGCGCTTGGTTCCACCTAACCCAAGGCCAAGTCCGGCGCCAGTGGTAAAGCCATCTCGCAGAGCTAATTCGATGTCAGGAATGCCCGGACCGTTGTCATGAAATGTGAGCCGAACACCCACCCGCGGACCATTCAAGTTTTCGAGGAGCATGGTGCCGCCGCCGCCGTAGATGAGGGTGTTGCGTGCCAGTTCGCTGGCAGCGGTGACCACCTTAGTCTGATCCACCAGGCTCAAGCCGATTTGTGAGGCACACTCCCGAACCCGCCGGCGCACCACCACGATATCTGGCTCCGCAACAACCGGGATCGTCTCGCTAGAAACGACTGCCATGGCGGGTTCCCTTGTGGCCGTTCAACGATTGGCGGAGCAGCTCCATACCGGCATCGACATTGAGAGCGGTGCGGACGCCGGGCAACGACATGCCCAATTCGACCAGCGTGATGGCGACCGCAGGCTGCATACCCACAACCACGGTTTGCGCATCCAGTACGCGCGACATGGCTGCGATGTTGCCGAGCATTCGACCGATAAAGGAATCGACGATTTCGAGGGTGGAGATATCGATGAGCACACCGCGCGCGGCGGTTTCGCTGATCCGTTTGGTGAGATCGTCCTGCAGCGTCATGGCCAGCCGGTCGTGCATGTCGACCTGAATGGTGACCAGGAGAAAATCTCCCATGCGAAGAATCGGTATTTTTTCCAAGAGGTATCCTATGCGATCTTCTGAAGCGAATGTCCCAGGCTTAAACCAGTTCGCTCCAAAGCGAGCGCGAACGCATCTGACAAAGTTGCCTTGGTGGTGACATCGAGAAGGTTGATGCCGAGATGCACGATGGTCTGCGCGATCTGCGGACGAACGCCACTGATGATGCAATCGGCGCCCATCAGACGGGCGGCGGTCACGGTCTTCAAAAGGTGTTGCGCCACCACGGTGTCGACGGTGGGCACGCCGGTGATATCGATGATGGCCACTTTGGAGTTGGTTTTCACGATATTTTCCAGCAGCGTTTCCATGACCACCTGGGTGCGGGCGCTATCCAGAGTGCCGATGATGGGAAGGGCGAGGATTCCGTCCCAGAGCTTGACGACGGGGGTGGAGAGTTCCAGCATTTCTTCCTGCTGGCGGCGGATCACCTCTTCGCGGGTCTTGAGAAACATTTCGATGGTATAAAGCCCGAGAGAATCGAGCAACACGGTGGCCGACCAAAGTTCCGCAGCCAGAGCATCGGCATCGTTGCCGAATTGAGCGCGCAAGCGCAGAAACAACGGCTTCTTAAAAGAAAACACAAAGGTCGCGGTTTCACTGGGCGTAAAACCCTGTTGAGCACGGGTTCGGGAAATGTCTGCCAGCATGGCACGCATGGGCTCCCAGGCCGGGGCTTCCAAATCCGTACCACCTGATTCCGATCCCTGGCGCAGCAGCTTCATAAAAAGAGCGCACTGGCTGCGCAGATCAGAGTCTCTGATGAGATCACTGCGGCGAGTGCCGCCACTCATTTCCTTAAGCCAATCCTCGAGGAGAGCGGACTCATCCTTGGCGAGGACTTCTCCCAAACCAGTGCTTTGACGTTGCAGACCTTTGCTCATCTTCTCGCTCCTTATATAACAGTCCACATATAACAGTCCACGACCGCGGGAATTGCAGCTGGAGACCCCTGCAAGGCAAGAACGGGGCACTAATCAAACACCATAGCCTAAAAGGATCAGCGGAGATGGGCTGTACGGTGCCGAACAGTCTTACCTGGTTCTAGCCAGCTTCCAGGAGATGCGGATCAAGAATCCCGGCCTTCAACCAGGGACTGGCCGGTGCGCTCAAGGGCCAGGGCGAAGGCGTCGCGTAGCGTCGCTTTGGTGGTGATATCTAGCAGATTGATACCCAGGTGAACGATGGTCTGGGCAATCTGAGGGCGGATTCCGCTGATAATGCAATCGGCTCCCATCAGGCGCGCGGCGGTAACCGTTTTAAGAAGATGCTGGGCCACGACGGTATCGACGGTGGGGACGCCGGTGATGTCAAGGATGGCAACTTTGGAATTGGTTTGCACAATCGCGTCCAACAAGGTTTCCATCACCACCTGGGTGCGGGCGCTGTCGAGGGTTCCGATCAGGGGCAAGGCGAGAATGTTATTCCAGAGCTTCACCACGGGAGTGGAAAGTTCAAGCATTTCCTCCTGGTGGCGGCGGATCACATCTTCCCGGGACTTGAGCCATACTTCGGTGGAGTAGAGGGCGAAGGCATCCAGCAGTTCGGTGACGTCCCAAATCTGCGCGGCCAGAAGTTCGGGCTCCTGAATAATTTCCCTCAATCTATGAAACAGCGGCTGCTTGAAGGAGCAGACAAAGGCCGCGATTTCGGTGGCAGTGAAACCTTGCACCGCGCGGCTTTTGGAAATTTCGGCGAGAAGTTCGCGCAGCTCGTTCCAATGAGGATCGGATGGCTTGCCGGTGCTGTTGCCCTCGAAGCCCGCTCGAAATAACGGGAGAAACTTCGAGCACTGTTGACGGAGTTCGAGGTCACTGATTGAGGAGCTTCTGCGCGCCGAAGACTGGATATTGTTGAACCACTCATCCAGAAATTCGACGTTGTTCTCGACCAGGATATCGGAAATGGCACTACTGGTACTGGTGATTTCAGCCACATTCTCTCCTTGCACGCGAAAGCAGAATCCCCGCCGGGGTGCTCTTTTTCGGTTTCCAGGAGCGTGAGGCTGAAAACTCAGGAGTATTCCGGTACAGCCCCGAGTTTACGCCTGACGTGTAAAACCCGCAATGCCGCGCGGCGGCTGAAGGCCAGCGCTACGGTGTTTGCCGGAGAAAAATTCTATTAGATTCCGCGCAGAAGCTGGTAAACATCTGGGCACGAGGGCTGCATCTTAGTCGATCTCTCCGCCACTCCGCCGTCGCCAGAACCAAGAACGCTATCGCGTATAATGAGCCGAATCCTCAAGATAATGGCGCTGGGGCCTCGCCAGTCGAGGGCAATGGGGGATGTTTGCGGGCAATTGAGTTACGGTGAAGCTCAATGATTGAATGTTCCATCTCGATTTTAACCAAGAACGAAGAGCGCAATATCGGCGACTGCCTGGAAGCGATTTATGGGCAGAAAGGCGTGGGCAGCTTCGAGGTTATTCTGGTCGATTCCGGCTCGACCGACGCAACTTTGGAAATTGCGCGGGGTTACCCCATACGGATAGAACAGATTCCGGCCCACGCATTTCACCACGCCCGGACGCGAAACTTTGCCGCCAGTCTGGGGAAGGGACCGGTTCTGATTAATCTTTCCGGAGATGCGGTTCCGGCTTCGGACGCCTGGTTATATAACATGCTTGCCAATTTCAGCGATGCCGGCGTGGGCGCGGTGTATGGCCGGCAATTGCCGAAGCCAGGCTCCACGATGGAGCGGTGCGATACCTTCGACACTGTGTATGGCGACCAGAAGATTGTGAAGGATCCGGCTCACCGCAATGGCATGGGGTACCGGTTCTATCATTTTTCCGATGTCAACAGCGCGATTCGGCGCAGCGTCTGGGAAGCCGCGCCGTACCCGGAGAACCTGAAGATGTTTGAGGATCTGGCGATCGCCAAGCGCATTCTCGATGCAGGATGGAAAATTGTCTACGAGTCGGAAGCGCCGGTCTTCCATTCCCATCACTACAGCACGTCCCAGCTTTTTAAGCGCTACTTCGATATCGGCTACACGCTGCGGGAATTGGAAATTTGGGACGCGCCGGGCACGCGATCTTCGCTGTTACGGGACATGAGTAAATTATTGAGCCGGCAAATTTCCCGGGTGAAAAACCGGGGAATGCGCGAGCAGGCGCCTAGGGTGGTGGGTCAGAGTTTTGCGAAGTCGGCGGGGTTTCTCTTGGGGCTAAATCAGCGCTATCTTCCTTTGGCACTGAAGCGACACCTTAGTTCCTATGGAGCCTTCGAATAGACTAGACAAAAGGGACGTGTAAGGGTTAATAATTGCTGTCCATTGCTGTTCAGCAGGAGAAATAAGCGTTCCGTATGATCCGCAGTCGACTTAGTTATGTGCGGTTTTATTTAAGAATTCTCACCCTGCTGTTGCCTGCCTGTTCGTACTTCATTGCGGTAAAGCTGCGATTCGGTTTCAATTTTTTCATGTCGCGAACCCCTCCGGCGGGATTGCCTTCTTACTGGGGGATTCTTCTGCTGACCACGATTGTGTGGGCGATTGCGGCAGAAGAGTCGGGGTTGTGGAACGTGGAGCAACTTTATGCTCCCGGTGGAAAGAGCCGGCGATTGCTGGAGGCTCTGGCATTTACTTATGCCGTAGTGATGGCGGTGGGGTTTTTGTACCGGCAGGCTAGTTACTCCCGGGTGGTTATCGGCATCAGTGCTGTGGCGCTATTTGCGCTGGCAACCATCGCTCGCATTATCTTCCGGGTCATTTTGGAATATATGCGGGAAAACGGGCGGAACGAAGTAAAAATCCTGGTGGTGGGAACCGACCGTTTTGCGCGCCGGGTTGGGACTTCGCTGTTGCACGGCGAGGTGCTGCCGTGCCGGGTTGTCGGCTTCGTGCGCCTGCCCGACCAGGAAGTGGCGGTCGAAGGGCCGGTCTATGAACTGGATCAGATTCCGACTTTTTCCAATGGGAACTCGATCAACGACATCATAATAGCGCTGCCCGCCGCGCGTCTGAGCGATGTTCAGAAAATTGCGCCGACCCTGGAAAAATTATGCGTTCCCACGCGGGTGGTGATTGATCTCGGAGAGGGAGTCGTATTGCGCGACCGTTTGATCGACCTGGGCGGAATTCATATGCTCGATCTGCGGCCAACGCTGGCGGAAACCGGGCCTTATCTTTTCCAGAAGCGCATTTTCGATATGGCGTTCTCGATTTTTGTGCTCTTGCTGACGCTGCCCCTCACGCTGCTGATTGCGCTCTCTATCAAGATCACCAGCCGGGGGCCGATTTTTTTTGCGCAGGACCGCGTTGGCCTGAACGGGCGAGTTTTCCGCATGATCAAGTTCCGCACCATGAAGGTGGGGAGCCGCGAGGAAGGCGACACGCGGTGGACCTGCGACAACGATCCTCGCCGAACCGCAGTGGGAACCTTCCTGCGCAAGTCGAACCTTGACGAACTGCCGCAGTTTCTCAACGTCATCAAAGGGGACATGAGCATTGTTGGACCTCGTCCGGAGCGGCCATATTTTGTGGAACGCTTCCTCGAAGAGTTTGACCGCTACAACTCCCGCCACATGTTTAAGGCGGGCATAACTGGATGGGCTCAAGTAAACGGGTGGCGCGGAGACACTTCGATTGCGAAGCGGGTGGAGTATGACCTGTATTATCTCCGGAACTGGAGCCTTACTTTCGACCTGCAGATCATCACCATGACGGTGGTCCGCATCTTCAGCAGCAAGAACGCCTATTAGCCGCGCATACGTGAGTGTGGCAACTACCAGGAATATTTCTCAGCCAAAGGTTGGCGGCTAGGTTGGAAGCACGATCCGCCGACGGCCGCTCCGCGAATCCAGCGTCATCTCCCCAGTTTGGCAAGGCGGCCCCAGCTTGGCGGCAGGTTGCGTTCCACCTCGATTGCCTCGAAGGTTGAACTCTCGCGTGCCCCGTTCTTTGCGACCCAATCCGCCATCCTCTGAATCCCCAGCTCCAGCGATACTTTCTGTTTCTTGCCGAAGATCTTTTCAGCTTTGGAGTGATCGGAAAAAGCGATCTTTACTTCATTGCGCGGATCCAGATGTTCGATTTTGCAAGGCTTGCCCATAGCCTCGGCTACGACGGTGGCGAGATGGTGGACGGAGTGGGGAACATCGGCACCGATGTTGAATATCTGATTGCGGGCAGCGGCATGCTCCGCACAACCAGCGATGATCGGGGCCACGTCGGTGATGTGGGTGAAGGCGCGCTGCTGGCTGCCATCTCCGAAGATCGTCATCGGCTTGCCCTGCAACAACTGGTTCATAAAAATTCCCACCACGTTCCGATAGCGATCGCCGATATTCTGCCTCTCGCCGTAGACATTATGAGGACGGAAGACCACATAGTTGAGGCCAAACATTTCGTGAGTGACCCGGAGTTCCTGCTCGACGGCAAGCTTCGAAATGCCGTAGGAGTCTTCTGGAACCGGCATGGTGTCTTCTCGCATCGGAACCTGGCCGGCGCCGTAGACGGCAATGGAAGAAGTGAATACAAAGCACTTGATTCCGTGATTGACCGAGGCATTGATCAAATTGACCGAACCAATGAGGTTGTTGTTGTAATTGAAACGCTTAATGAAATGGCTCAAGCCCTCGGCCGCGTAGGCAGCGAGGTGATACACGTAAGTAAACGAATGTCTGCGAAAAAGATCATCTACCAGTTCGTGATCGAGAATCGATCCTTCGATGAAGGTGGCGCCGGCGGGCACATTCTCGGGAAAGCCTCCACTGAGATCATCCAGAACGATGACCTTGTGTCCCATTTTCAGCAAGTGCTCGGCAACATGGGAGCCCATGAATCCCGCTCCGCCTGTGACTAAAGACGCAGACATTGAAACAAGCTCCTTCGAAGGCTTCAAAAAGTTGATTATACATTGGTGATCTGCGCGGGCCGGTCGGAGTTTTGCTGGTTTACTTCACAAAACTTTACCTGCGAATGAAGCGGACAATACAACGTCTAACTTGATTTTGGGTTCGATTAGTCAGAGCATCTGGTAGGCTGGGTGTCGCGATCAGGTGAGGGACGCAATGATATGTCGTCGGGTGGTAGTTCTGATTGGAATTGGAATGATTGCTGGGGCGTTCGGATGTGGCACTCCTGGGCAGCTGGTGCCTTTCACACTGCCAACGCTGCCAACGAAGCCGAGTTCGATTCTATTTGTGATCACTCCCCCGGGCTCGCTGGCCATTAATGCGACCACCCCTTTAAGCGCCGCTATTATCTCGAACCCGACGAACGCCCCGATCGCATGGACGGCCACTTGCGGCAGCGCTAACGCTTGCGGTTCGTTCAGTTCGACGCAAACCTTCAGTGGGGGCAATACCAATTACACCGCCCCTTCGGCCATTCCTTCGGGCGCCAAAGTAACGGTGACGGCTACGATCGTCGCCAACTCCACGCAAACAGCCTCAGCCTCGATCACCATCACGCCGCCGCAGCCGATTACGGTTGGGTTCGAGGGAGTGCCGCCCGCGTTCCTGCAAATCAACGCGGTGGCATCGATCGCAGCTCAGATTACCAATGACACTTCTGCAAACCCTCAAGTGAAGTGGACGGTGACGTGTGGCACTGCTCCTTGCGGTTCATTCAACCCGATCACAACGTACAACGAGGCCCCAACCAATTACACCGCGCCTGCCGCGATTCCTTCCGGCAGTACCGTCACGGTCACGGCAACCTCGGTGACCGATCCCACAAAATCGGTCTCCGCCAACATTACGATTATTAAGGCGGCGGCCACGTTGGCGAACGGCACCTATGTCTTTCATTTGTCGGGACCGGCCGGCAATGAGGCTAATTTCGTCTCGGGCGTGATCACTGCGTCGAATGGCGCCATCACCGGAGGCGAGCAAGACCTGGTGAATTACGCTTTCGACCAGAATGCCGAACAGCAATTGACGTTCTTCGATCAGATTACCGGTGGCAGTTACACGAGCACTGCCGATGGAAATCTGCAAATCACTTTCACAACCAATGACAGCAATTTTGGCAATGAAGTCATCAACGGCGTGATCGTTTCTGGATCACGCGTGCTGGTTACGGGGTTCAATGGTTTCATCGGGAGTGGCACGCTCGATTTGCAGACCAGCAAGGCCGCGCCTTCGGGCGGATATGCTTTCTCAACCTTCGGCGTGGATTTAAATGGGCAGCCAGCCAGCGTGGGCGGCGTCCTCAATATCGACAGCGTGGGCGGGATTTCGGGGACGGGCAGCATTCTAGATATCAACGATGCCTTCGCTTTTTCGGGCGGGCAGGCGTTGGGCGCGAGCACGGTTTCCGCTCCTGATGCCTTTGGGCGCGTGCTGTTTCATTTAGTCCCCAGCGCACATTCAATTTTCTCGTCCTACAATTTGGCGGGTTACATTGTGGACGCGACCGAGATTCGTTTGGTTGAGACCAGTGGGGATAATTTTCAGGGGGTTATGGGCGGAACGGCTCTCAGTCAGGGCGCGGATACTGGAGCTTTTCGCATCAGTTCGATCGCGGGTTCGAGCTACGTATTTGGCAGTGGCGGCGAGGGAACAAGTGGAGCGCTGCAGATCGCCGGGGTGCTTACGGCCGCGGCTAACGGGACTCTCACTGGAACGCTGAACCGGAATGATCTTACGGTACACGCCACGCAGAGTCCCGTTGCTTTCACCGGCACGTTCACTGTGGATGCTACGGGGCGCGTCACCTTATCGAATATTTCGGATGGCAGCACCTTCACGTACCAACTGCAACTGTACTTGAATGGAAGCGGACAGGGATTGGTGCTCTCGGGTGGGGCTAACCAGATGATCGCTGGGCCCGCGTTTCAGCAGCAAAGCGGCTCCTTCGCCGCCAGCTCGTTCAGCGGAAGCTATGGATTGAGTGCAATTGAGATCGCAAGCAGCTTGAACCCGCTGGGGGCAACCGCACCAGTCGGTCCGGTGACCGCGGTGGCGGGAAGTGGAACCGACACCCTGACGGGCTTTGTAGACTTCAGCAGCGCGAGCGACTTTCCGGTCACGGGCAGCGTCACCGCCGCTTCGACTGGAATTTTTACCGGCACTTTGACCGGCCTCGACCGCGCCTCGTATACCACGGCGGGCAACTTCACCTTTTATCTGGTGGACGATACCCGGAGTCTGATGATCGAGACCGACAACGCGCAATTAACGTTGGGCTACCTCGAACTTCAGCAGTGATTTGAGAGCTTGGGGGTTCGCATTCACTTCCACATTTCGCGACCCTGATGCCTGACACTTCGAATCTTGCTCTACACTATCGGAGCGGCGTTCGGAGCAGCGTTCAGCCGCTCCGCGCGTAAATTTGTCAGGAGGAGTCGCTTTTGCCGACCATTCATGCCATCTTCTGGGACGTGGGCGGAGTGCTGCTGAGCAACGCCTGGGATCATAGTGAGCGTTTGACGGCGCTAACGCACTTTGGCCTCGACGAAAAGGAGTTTCACTCACGCCACGAAATGGTGGTCTCGTCGTTTGAACGGGGCAAGATTTCGCTCGACGAATATCTGCAGCGCACCGTGTTCTACCGCGAGCGTTCCTTCAGCCGCGATGAATTCCGGAATTATATGTTCTCGCTGTCGCAGCCAAAGCCGGAAGTTCTGGCCCTTGCCCGCGCGCTGTCTGATTCGCGCAGATACTTCATGGGCACCATCAATAACGAATCCCGGGAGCTGAACCAGCAGCGCATCGAGAAATACGGCTTGCGGGAAATCTTCCGATTGTTTGTAAGTTCGTGCTTCGTGGGACTGCGGAAACCGGAGAGCGGCATTTATCGTCTCGCGATCGACATTACGCAAATTGATCCCCATGAATGTTGCTTCATCGACGACCGCGCCCTGAACCTGGAATGTGCTGCGAGTCTGGGTATGCACACCATCCAGATGCAAACGCTGGAGCAGTTAAGAAATGAATTGGAGACGCTTGGGGTAAAGGCGTGAGGGTTGAATGTGGTGGCCCGAGAAAAGCTGGCGGTGGAATTAAGTTCTGCGGGGCGGCGTCTTCGATGGCGTTGAAATTGCCGTCTTTGGAATATCCGATTCGGCGGTGGTAAGAGTTTGATCGCTGGACCAGCATTCGGAAATGAGCTTCCAATCGCCATTCGCCTGTTTGGCGAAAACCCAGAGGTATTTGCCGCGCTCCTCGCGACGTTTTCCCGTGGTTCCCGGAACCAGGGCGCTGTAGCGCCCGACTTCGTGAGCGAGGTCTCCGGAGACTTCCACGCGCACGGGGTCAACCGCGACTTCTCCGAGGCCAGCTTCAAGCGAGGCAAAGAAGAAATCACGCACCGCCATTGCGCCGCGGATGGGAGGAAGGTTTGGGCGCAAGACCATGGCGTCGGCCGCGTAGAGTTCGATGAGCTCATCGAGTTGACGTGTATTGCAGGCCAAAACCCATTCTTGCGTGAGCCGCCGAACCGCAGCCTCGCCGCGACTCATGGGCTCGCCTTTGGCTGCGGCCACGACACGGAGCCGGTCCGCCTCGCGCGCACTTTCCGGGGCGTTGGCACGAGGCGCTGGGGAAAAATCCTGCCCGCCCTGAAAATAATGATGATGGTAGTGATGATGGTAATGATGAGCGGCGGCGGGATCGCCGGGCCCGGGATGGACCTCACGCTCACCCATTGGCGATGGTGAAGCTTGAAAGTGAGCTTCACGGCGAGCCGGCGAATTGGCGACGGCCGCCGATTCCAAGGAAAGTCCGCAGGCGCCACAAAACTTGTTGCCTTCGCGATTTTGATGTCCGCAGACGCCGCAGACGGTAGGAGCATCATGAGTTTCGGAGGTCTGATCGCCGGCAGCCGCTTCCGAATCCACTTCCATGGTGAGACGCTGCATGGCTTGCAGAGCCGCCGCCACGGCTTCCTGATTGGGCTTGGGCCGCCGCATTTCCGGATACAAACGCTGAAACATTTCCCCGAGAGCCGGATTTTGCGCCACCGTGGCGGGCGGAGCGTTTTCCGAAGGCGGGGGCACAAACGGTTTCGCCGTTTTTTTCTCCATCTCTCTATCGTTGTTTGTGTCTTTGTTCGGTTCCACGATTCAGCCTCTGCACCTAATCTTCTGCGCCTGGGTCATTCTAGCCCAAGAGAACCGAATCTCAATGTCCGGAAAATTCGATTTTTCCTTCCGCTTCGGTCGGCACACCATTGCAAGTGGCGGGGCGATATCGCCAGGCGCGCACGGTGCGCAATACGTTGCGATCGCCCCTGGGCCCGGCGCTTTCCAGGATCAACGGACTATGCACCCGGCCATCCGAACCGACGATAAAGCTCACTTTGACTTTCATGCCAAATTCGGCCGGAACGATCAGGGGGTCAGGCGTCGCTAAGGCTTGTGGAGGTCGAATTTCACCGCAACGTGAACGCGCACTCACATGGGGGATATCGCTGAATTCGGCGTGGCGGAGGGGCGTTTTCCAGAGTTGCCGTTCCCGTTCCGCCAGGTCGGCGCGGCGGGGCTGGAGAGACTGCAGGTGCATAGAAGGGACGGCGATGGCGGGAATTGCGAACATCGATAAGCAGAACCAAAATACACAGAGCCGGAATGAACAAAACCAGCGGCGCCGAGGCATCGTGTCCAGCTCTCTGATTCGACCTAAAGCACAATTTTGCCGCTTAAGCGTGGGCAACTGCGTAGCCAGCGCGAGAGAAATCTAACTGGATTGTTATGAATCGGTTGAGGCGGAGAGTAGGGGCAGGCGAGGTTATGGATGTGAAGAGGCTTGCACATTCGTCGTTGGCGGGGCTTAAAAGCCTGGCCTGATGGAGCTACTTCCGAAGGGAGCGCAAAGTCAACAGTGTGATTTCCGGGGGACAATTCAGGCGGACGGGAACCATTACCGTACCAAGGCCAGCATTGGTGTAGAGCGTGAGCGGCCCTACGTGGTAAGTGCCAAGAACATATTTCTTGGCCAAGTCCGGCAGGTAGAGGGGAGGAAGCAGAGGAATTCTGATCTGGCCCCCGTGGGAGTGACCGGAGAGCTGCAGGTCGATGGGGAATCGCCAGGCTTCATCGGCAAAATCCGGCTCGTGCACCAGCAGAACAACGGCCTCACTCGCAGGTACGCTGGCAAGGGTTTTCGAGAGATCGGCGGTGTGGCTGAAAACATCATTTAACCCCGCCAGCCAGACACGAGCGCCATCGCGTTCGATCGCCTGCGATTGATTTGCCAGGACGTGGATGTTTTCGGCTTCGAGCGCGCGGGTGACGTATTCGGGATCAGTTTCCTGATCGTGGTTTCCGAGGACGGCCCACAAACCGTGAGGTGCGGTCATTTGGCGGAGCAAGCGGGCGCAGGGTTCGGCGGCCCACGCCGCTTTCTTGTCGTTGCCTATGGTGGGGGCTGAAACGAAGTCTCCGGTGAGCACAATCAGATCGGGTTGGAGTTTGTTGACCAGAGGAATGGCGGCGCGCAGAGGATGAATGGAGAAATAAGGGTCGTAGTGAAAATCGCTGAGCAGGGCGATGGTGAAGCCGTCCAGCTTTTGGGGCCAACGGGCCAGCGAGAATTCCTGGCGCACAATGTGCGGGCGATTCGGTTCGAAAAAAATGCCATCGCCGGCAATGGCAACGGCGCCGGCAGTTGCGGCGGCCAGAAGGAATTGGCGTCTTGTGGTGGGGATCAAAGGCAAACGAAAGCGTTTCTGCGCGTATTGACGATATATGTATTTACCTCTTAAGCATAACCCATGGGAGGTGACCAATGCAGAGCGAACCGAACGTTGGTGTTGCCTCAGTGTGTGTTTAGGCTGCGGCGATCGCAAGGGATGATTAGAAGGTGAAAGCCACCTGCAGATCGATACGGCGGTTGGCGGAGGCGTTAGAGAAAGAACTGCTCTGAAGCGCGTTGGGGGTATCGAAGAATCGCGATCCCAGAATTCCGCTGGGGTTGCCGAAGTTCACTTTGTTAAAGACATTGCGCGCGGTAACGCTGAAGGTGAGATTGTAGCGGTGGTCGGAAGCGGAGGACATGCCTCCGGGTCCGCCGCCGAAAAGAGGACCGCGCGGACCGCCTCCACCCGAGCGGCCGCCGGCGACGTGCGGACCACCGTGCTGCCCTTGATCGGCAGTGGGGCCCTTGGTCTTCGGACCAAAGCCGACCGTCTTGGTGAGCCGGAGATTCACCACCACCGGTGCCGGGCCGGTGGCGTAGTTGATGGGGACAATTTTTTCGCCAGCCGTCGGAGCAGCGTTGAAGGTGCCGAGCGGAGTGCAATAAGTGGTTGAGGGCGGAGTGGGTGTAACGACTCCGGGGCAGGTGGCGGTTGAGACCAGCGCGGGACGGTCGTTGAAAATGGAGTCGTTGTTGAGATCGTTGTTGGTGGTGATGTTGAAGGGCGAACCGGAACTTGCAACCATGAACGGGCTCAGCCGGAAATTAAATGGAAGGGCGAACGTTCCGACAAAAAAAAGCCGATTGCGAAAGTCAAATGAAGCACGGCCATAATCGGCGCTGATGTTGTGGGAGTTCGAGGGGAAGCTGGAAACTCCGGAGGTATCGCTGTTGGCATAATTCAGAACATAGTAGGCAAAAAACTGAATTTTGGAACTGGCGCGGACGTTGCTGTTCACGATCAATTGATTCTGACGAAAAACCGCGCCGGAATCGTATTGGTAGAGGTTTTGGGTAGGGATTGGGCAACTGGGGCTGCAGGGAGTTCCGGGATAAGGCGCATCCGCATTGATGGTAAGCAACTGGTCGAAGCCGCGAGAGTTCAGGTAAGTCAGGTTTAAAGTAGCGGCCTTCGTGAGTTGCCGCTCAACGCTGATTGCCGACTGCAATGTGTATGGGGCGTGCAGATGCGGGCTGATCTGGTAGATGGTGGGCGTAGCCGGGATGACTGCTCCGGTGCAGGAAGAGAAATCTGTAAGGTTCGGGCACTTGGGATTATCGATGACGAACTGCTCTTGCGTGGTTCCGTTCAACCGTTCCGCTTCGAGGATTTGCTCTTCCAGGAAGCGGTCATAGAAGATGCCGAAACCACCACGCAAAATAAGCTTGGGAGGCGCGGATTTTCCGCCGATGCGCCACGCCAGGCCCAGCCTGGGAGCCCAGTCAGCGTGATCCTGAATGCCGGTTTGCGTCTCGAAGCGCAGGCCATAACTGAAGGTGATGTTTGGGCGCACCTTCCAATCGTCCTGATAGTAGAGTCCGCTATCGAAGTTGCCCACGACCAGCGGGGGGTTGCCGACGGTAAAAGTAAGCTGGGTTGCAATGGGCGTGGCAAGGGTGCCGGCGTTCTGAATGGCGTGGGCGTAAGAAATCGGGCAGGGCCGTTGGCTGGGAGTGGGAACACATCCAGTTTCTTCGGCGGTGTCGAGCAGAGAAGAGAAGGTAAATTCGCCGTTGAATCCGGAAGTGGAGCTGTTGGCGTCGCGGATGCCGCGAAGCCGCGCTCCGAACTTTATGGTGTGATTGCCATGGATGATGGAGGTGTAGTTCTGCAGTTCGTAGTGGTCCTGGTGGTCGAGGATGTTGCCCTGATTGTTGCCGCCGCCGTCGAATGATCCCAGGACGTTCAGAGTGGGCTGGGAACTGAGCGCGAACTGGTTATCGATTTCGCGCAGGTACTGAAATCGAGTTTCATTCACGATCTTCGAGCCAATCACCTGGGTGTCGCTGATTTGCAGGGTGTGCTCGATGGAGTCGTCGTTATAACCTTGCGAAGCCAGGGTAAATTCGCCGACGCCCTTGTTGTCCTGAATGTCACGATAGAACTGGTAGCGCGCGGTCAAAGTGTTGTTCTTGCTGAGCTGGTAGTCGATTCTGGGCGTGATATTGGTGCGCCTGCGGGGAAATGGCACGGCTTCGACGACGGGAATCTGAGCGAAGGTAGTGGGATCGAGAGTGATGGCGTTGACGGGTGAGAGATCGTTGATATCTCGCCGCTGGGCATCGAGAAAAAAGGACGCCGTTTTATTAATCGGTCCGCTAATGTTGGCGTCGAATTGAGTGGTATCGTAACCGGGCTGATTGGCGCCGCCGAACGGATTGGGCGAATTGAAAGCGGAGTCGTTTCCGCTTACGAAAAACCGGCCATGAAATTTGTCGGTACCGGGCTTGGTAAAGACTTCAATCCGGCCGTAACCCAATTTGTCATATTCGGACGAAAACGGATTCTGATTGATGCGAATCTCCCGAATGGATTCTTTGGGAGGAAGCTGGCCCGCGGTGAAGCCATCGATATAAAGTTGGCCGCCGTTGGGACCGGCGGAGGGTCCGGCCAGCGCCTGCAAGTCGGTGAGCAATTCGTCGGGATCGTCGGGCAGTGCCTCCAGTTGCTTGCCGGTGATGGTGATGGCGCCGGCGTTGTTTTCCGGATTGACATCGAGAGTCGGAGCGGTGTCAGAGACCTGAATCTTTTGCTGCTCGACTTCGATGGTCATGGCGACGTTGAGGCGCATCGGCTGACCTGCGGGAATCACAACATTGTCGTTTTCGTAAACGGAAAATCCCGGGGCGACGACGTTGAGTGTGTAGCGCCCGGGCGCGACGCCATTCAATTCGTACTGGCCCTGGCCGTTGGCTTGGGCTTTGATGGGCGGCGAGGAGGTGGAAGCCGGCACCAGGACGACGTTGGCATTCGCAATGGCAGCGCCGGATGGATCGGTCACTTGACCGCGCAAAGAGCCAAGCGATGATTGAGCGCTGGCTGAGGTTGCGGCAGTAGTCTGCGATATGGCGAGCGTCGCGCACAACTGCAGGCAATAGATGAGAACGAGACACAGACACTTCCGGATTTTTATTCGATATTGCATTCTGTCAGGGAAATACACGAGCCGACGGTGCAACCCATGGGCTCGAGAGTGAATACTTATGGACCTCCAGCATCGCCGGAGGGAGCGCTCAAACTCCACGGCGTAAGGATGGAGGCGCCGCTGGCGTTGGGTGCGGCTCGCAGAATCGGCTCCACTCCGGTGAGCAGGGTAATCGTTGTTCCCACACCAGCCGTACCCTCAGTCGAAAGAATTATCACGGCATCGCCTTTGTGCAGGTCATTCAAGGAAGTCTCGGGCAAGTGACTGAGCATCTGCTGCAAATCCGGCGGGCCAGCGGGACGCCTTGGCGCGCCACTCGCTCCCGAAGCCATTCCTCCGGGAGAGCTCGATTGCGCTTGGCCACCGACGGCAGACTCGGAGCCAGATGCGGCTCCCGGAATCGCTCCCATGGCCATTCTTCTTAAGCGCATGGCAAAGCGCTGCGCCATTTCCTGGGGCAGTTGATGGAGTTGGGAATCCTGGGTGATCTTCACGGTCAGCGTTTTTTTTGATAACAGATCATGCACGCTGACGGTCGATGAAGCCGCGTCGACGGAGTTAACGGTTCCGGCGATATTGCGGAACGATCCGGAGACGATTTCGTCGGCGGCTAACTCGCTTCCGTCGGCGCTGCGTTGGCCGCGCGCGCGCACCTGATCGCCGGGATGAATTTCGGCCAGTCTGCCGGGTTTGGCATCGTCAAACTTAACGGAGTCGGGAGAATAGCGGCGAATCACGGTGCTGGGAGAAGAATGAATAGCGACATTTTTATTCCGCACCGAAATGGTGACGGTTCCGGCGGCAGCATCGACTGCGACAGCGGGACCGTCAATCCCACGTTTTTGCCAGTCTTGCAACTCCTGCTGATGACGGGCATCGAGATCAGAACGCGTCATTACGACAATGGTCGAGGCCGCGACGGACAGATTATCGTCGGAAGGTTTACCGCCCACGAGAATGCGATCGCCGACCTGCAGACCCTGCAACTGAATGGGTGTGGCGCTCTTCAGATCTTTTTCGCCGGGGGCGATGCGGAGGATGCGGGTTGCGGGCTGGACTGTAATGTTGACATCGGGACCGGAATCGGGAGTGAGCGTGATGGCTGATCCGTTGATCGATTTGATGGCGCCGATGTGACGGCTGGCCGCGGGCTGCTGGGTTTGAGCAGCCGATGGCATGGACGCGATAGTTGCGGCGCAGACAGCGATTGCGATTATGTGGAGTGCGCGCATGCGGCTTCTACGAGTCCAAGAATTAATTCGCGACCTATTAATTTACGTCTTATACGTCTTAATTTAATTTACATCGGCGGGTCGCGCAAAAGGCACGATTTACAAAGTTTTACTTCGCAGGTAAACAGTGGCGTAAATGCATTACGGGTGCGACCGCGAGGGATCGCAGCTGACGCCCATGTTGGCAAAGTAATTATTCGGCGATCAGCAAGTTCTCGGCGAAAGGCCATTGCTCATCGATCCATTGGGCTTCACAACGGAAGCCGGTGGTACG
Organism: uncultured Acidobacteriota bacterium; assembly: GCA_963756015.1. GTDB lineage: Bacteria > Acidobacteriota > Terriglobia > Terriglobales > Acidobacteriaceae > Sulfotelmatobacter. Next base: position 361,293 of record CAVWMB010000006.1, on the reverse strand, counting down.
GGCCATCTGGAGGACTTCTTCGGTCGAGTATTTGTGGCTGCTTTCGGTCCAGATGGTTTCGCCTGCAAGAAAATTGACGGAAAGATCAGCGGCCGGAATATGCACAGTCTGGTTGCAGAGGGAGCGCAGGTGCATCTCAGCGCTGCGGGCTTCATGATTGATTTTTGCCACATGCTCGAACTTCGCGAGATCGAAATCAGCGTCGAGCTCGCGATTGATGCGAACGAGCAGATTCAGATTAAAGGCGGCAGTGACTCCGAGTTCGTCGTCGTAGGCGGCCAGGAGTTCTGCCGTGGATTTCAAAAGATCGGTACCGAGCAGCAGCGAATCTCCGGGCTGGAGAATGCGACGGACTTCAGCCAGGAACTGAAGGCCGGCGGGAGGATCGAAGTTTCCGATGGTGCTGCCGAGAAACAGGACGAGGAGATGCTGGCCGGGGCGGCGCTGGGCGGCCACTTCGAGAAGTCCATCGAGGTATTCGCGCTCGAATCCCAAAATACTGATGCTATCGATATCGCTGAGTTCGCGTTCGCACATGATCAGAGCGGAACGGGAAATCTCGATGGGATAGTAGCGAGTGCGCTGCCGGCGGCAGAGAGCTTCGAGAATCTGGCGAGTTTTTTTGCCGCTGCCGCTGCCCAGTTCGGCGACAGAGATGGGAGTGGCGAGCCGCTCGACGATGTCATGGCTATGCCGCCGGAGCAGGCGCTCGTCGGCGCGGGTGAGGCCGTATTCGGGGAGGTGGCTGATTACTTCGAACAGCGCGGAACCGACATCGTCGTAGAGATATTTGGATGGCAATTCTTTCTGGCCGGGCGTGGTGAGGCCGGCGCGCACATCCGCGGCAAACTCATAGCTGACATTGGCGGTGACGGCGTGGACGAGCATGGTTAAAGCTCCTTATGACGATCTTCTGACTTACGATCGGACAAAGATCGGTCTCTCGACGAGGGGCGGGTTACACAGCGAAAACCGGTGTAGATGTATTGGTAGTGGGCCTGAAACCAGTTGCGGAAAGTGCGGCGCAGCATGGAGGCAGCGGTACGGGCGGATCCGCCTTTCATCACAAAGTGCTTGCCATCAAAAAAATTGGCGGAGTATCCGGGGTAGAACGGGAAGGGCTCGAATCCAGGAAACGGAGCGAACTGAGTGGAAGTCCACTCCCAGCCGTTGCCCACCATGCCATAGACACCGAAGGCGCTCCGACCGAGCGGATGAGCGTTCACCGGCACTGGACTCCAGTTAGCGAAATCGAAGTTGCCGAACCCAGCGTTTGGAACCTGATATCCCCATGGGTAGGGTTGTTCATCGCCGCCCGGAGTTCGGCAGGCAGCGCGCTGCCACTCGGCTTCAGTGGGCAATGACTTCCCTGCCCAGTTCGCGTAGGCTTTCGCCTCAGCCTGGCTCACATAGACTGGCCAATCGAGCGGCAGCGGCACGTCGGCAAACATGGTGCGATACATCCAGCGATCGCCCTCGCGCTTCCAGAACGCGGGATGCGAAATGGCATGCTGGGTTTTCCAGTTCCAGTCTTCGCTAGTTTCATCGTCGTTCTCGTTGCCCTTTTCGTTGCGCACATCATCGCTGCCCAAATCGCCGCCCCAGAATTCGCGTCTTTCGTAGCCGCCGGCGGCGATGAATTCCAGATACTGACGGTTGGTCACTTTGTATTGATCGATGGCGAAGGCGGGGACCTGGACAGGGTGGGCTTCGAACTCGTTATCCCATCCGAAAAGAGCGTCGGCACGCGAGAGTCCGAGAGTAGCTTTACCGGCTGGAATCTCGATGCTGCGGGGGAGGACTGGAGAAGTGGCGTCGGCGAGGGAGTCAGGTTGCGGCAATTTCCGATCGAGCGGCAACTGATGAAGCATATAGGCCAGCGTTTCCGCGTGCATGAGCCGGTGCTCGATGGCAACGTCGAGCAAGGAGCTGAGCGGAAAACCGTCGGGTGTGGGAGGTACGGAATCAGCGAGCGCGACCTCGATTTTTTCGTCCAGTATGTTCCGAATTTTATCGACGTACTCGCGCACGGATACGATAGAAGGCCAATCCGAGGGCTGATCGGTGGGAAGTCCTCCGCCAACCGGGTCGATGCCGAAGGCAAACAGGCGATCGAACTTGGGGTGAAAACTGCTTATTCCTAGAACCCGGTCATGAAATAAATTCCAATCGAAGGCCTCAAGGTGTCCGATATAAAAAATGATCCGGTGGCGCTCGGGAATGGGGCGCTCGTAAAGAGAGTCGGGTTTGACGACAGCGAACAGTTCATCAGTACGGCGGCGCGCGACCGCGAGTTGCTCGACGAGATCATGGCGGATGACGACTTCAGATTGGGCGGCTGGCATCAAAACCTCCAGGAGTCGCGATGAGCGGGCAAACTGCGATCAACCACAACAATTGGCAAAATTCTAGGGGACGGTCCGCGCTAGTAACATAGGGTGATGTACCTATCGATGTTTCACGTCGACGCGTTCACGGCCAAGGCTTTCGCAGGGAACCCGGCAGCCGTGTGCGCCCTTACCGGCTGGTTAGATGACAGTACGCTGGGTTTGGTCGCTGCTGAAAACAATCTTTCGGAGACGGCGTTTTTCGTGCCGGAGGGCAGCGATTACGAGCTGCGCTGGTTTACGCCGCGGTGCGAGGTGAAGTTGTGCGGGCACGCTACCCTGGCGTCGGCATTCGTGCTCATGCAAATTCTTGCACCTGGGCTGAATTCGGTACGCTTCCGGACACGTTTCAGCGGGATGCTGACGGTTTCGCGGGACGGCAAATTGTTGGCCATAAATTTTCCTTCGCTGGTCCCGTGGACTTGCGCGAATCCCCCGGCGGCGTTGATTGAGGGTTTGGGGAGGGCTCCAGCAACGGTCGTACAAATCGAAGACAATTATTTCGCAGTTTATGAATCGCAAGAAGAAGTGAAGCACATCCGCCCTCACTTTCGAATGCTGGAAAAGCTTCATCCGGCGGGAGTGGGAATCACGGCGCCGGGGGACGATGTTGATTTCGTCTCTCGCTATTTCGCGCCCAGCTACGGAATTCCAGAAGATCCGGTGACCGGTTCGACGCACTGTTCGCTAGCGCCGTACTGGGCCAAGCGACTGGGCAAGACGAGCCTGCATGCGCGCCAGATATCGGAGCGTGGCGGCGAACTGTGGTGCGAGGTCAAGGGAGAACGAGTGGTGATCAAGGGAAATGCGGTGCTGACGTTGCGCGGCGAGTTCTTGATTTGAAACGTTTCGGACGCGAAAGCGATGCCGATCTTTAAGGGATCAAGCCTTTGCTTCGCAAGAATTCGTGGGCCACATCTTTGGCTTCGCGATGCTGGCCATCGAGCGCATAGTTTAATTTCTGCATTTCGTGGTCGTTTATCTTGCCGGCTAACGCATCCACGGCCTGGGCAACTTCGGGATGCTCTTTCAGAGTCTGCTGCCGAATCACCGCGACCGCTTCGTAGGGAGGGAAATAGTGGCGATCATCCTGCAGCACGAACAGATTGAAGACCGGGATTAATCCGTCGGTGGCATTGCCCGCGGCAAAATCGATCTGATGATCTTTCAAGGCGGGAGCGAGCAAGCCCAGATCCATGATGCGGGGTGGCGCGGCAAAGTGAAGACCATAGGCGGCGGCCAGCCCTTTGTAACCGTCAGGCCGCTCCATGAACTCGTAGCCGAATCCGGCTCGCCAGTGCGGGGTATAGGCGGCAGCCTGCGACAGGGTCTCGAGATGCAAGCGGCGCGCATCGTCGCCACGAATCTCCATGGCAAATGTATTGTTGAAACCGAAAGGCGGCCCGAGCGTGAGGCCAAGTCGCAATTCAAATTCGTTTTTTACCCGCTGGTAAACGTCCGCTTTATCGCTTCCCACCTGCTGCTTGAGAATGGCGGTCAGAGCTGTGCCGGTATATTCCGGATAGATATCGATGCGCCCGGAGCGAATAGCTTGCTGGCAGATGTAGGTTCCGGCGAGATAGAAGCGGCGCTCCACGGTCAAACGCGTGTGAGCTTCGATTTGCTGGGCCAGGAGTTCGCCGAGCATCAACGACTCGGTAAAGTTTTTCGAGCCGATAACGATGCGGTTGGAGTGCGAGGGCGCGCAGGAAAGAAACAAAGGAGCGAGGAAAATCAAAGTGATTGAGATCCAACGCCTGGCTGCGAAATTTCCGCGAGACCGCCGGTTTCGCTTCATACCGGCCGCAGACGCCTCTCTAACCATCCCAGGCCGAAGTCCGCGCAGAGGGCGAGAAGCGCGGCGGGAATTGCGCCGGCGAGAATGAGTTTATTGTTCACCATGGCGAGGCCGCGAAAGATGAACTCGCCCAAACCTCCGGCGCCGATCGCGGCGGCGATGGTGGCGAGCCCCACAGAAACCACAACCGCGACGCGTACGCCGGAAAGAATTACGCTCAACGACAATGGTAACTCCACCTGAAACAAAAGCTGGCGGTCGGTGAGTCCCATGCCGCGGCCGGCTTCGAGCACGGCAGGATCGACGCCGCGAATGCCGGTATAGGTGTTGCGAATTATGGGCAGGAATGCGTAGAGGGTCAGAGCCAGGATGGCGAGGCGGTCGGCACGGTCGCCGAGCCAGGGCACGGGGAGCAAGAAGCCGAAGAGCGCAAGACTGGGGACGGTCTGAATGATGTTGGCGGTTCCCAGCACTGGCCGGTTCCAGAGCGGGCGGTGAGCGGAGAGGATCCCTAACGGAATGCCGATGAGAACCGCCAACAAGGTTGAGATTCCTACCAGCCAGAGATGCTCCAGGGTGAGTTCGAGAATCTGTTGGCGGTTTTCTAGAAAAAATTGAGTGAGGTTCATCAAGCTCCTCGATTGGCCACAAAATCCAAACCATCGGCGAAGGCATGCACATACGCCGACGCCAAGGGATCGGTGGATCGCACGAACTCTTCTCGCGAAAGAACGGTGACGAGACGGCCCGCGTCCATGAGGGCGATGCGCGAACCAAGACGCAAAGCTTCGCGCAGGTCGTGGGTGACGAAAACGATGGTTTTATTCAAGCGTTTTTGCAGGGAGAGAAATTCGCGCTGCAACTGGTCGCGGGTGAGCGCGTCGAGCGCGCCGAAGGGCTCATCCATGAGGAGAATTGCGGGATCGGCAGCCAATGCCCGGGCGACACCTACGCGCTGGCGCTGTCCGCCTGAAAGCTGGTGAGGATAGCGTGCGGCTAGAGCCAGTTCGAGGCCTACCAGTTGTAATAACTCTTCGACGCGGTTATGAATTCGATCGGCGGACCAGCCCTCGATGCGAGGAACCAGTCCAATGTTTCGCTCCACGGTAAAGTGGGGGAACAAGCCGACATCCTGGATGACATAGCCGATGCCGCGGCGGAGACGAATTAGATCGCCGGCGGCGACTGGCTCTCCGTTCACTCGTACTTCGCCGCTACTCGCGTTCAAGAGCCGATTGATCAGTTTCAGCGAGGTGGTTTTTCCGGAACCACTGCGCCCGAGCAAGATAAAGGTTTCGCCACGCCGGACCTGCAGGTTCAAATCGGAAAGCAGCGCCTGGCCGTTTGGCAGCACGTAGGCAACGTTTCGAAATTCGATTACGGGATCGGTTGCGGGATTGGCTGGCATGTTCTTCTTAGTTCCGGCAAACCCGGTTTAGCGCTCCACGGTCGGGCAAGTCGTGTTCGGGGGGTCGGGTCCGGCAGACCCGTTCGCCAAGCATACCGGAGTTCGAGGGCTGGGCACAGCAAAGTGCGAATGCGGGTGGGGCGAGACAGAGGCGGAAAGTTGTGCATCCAGAGAGCTAATAGACGCCGTGGCTACTCCTCGCTACCATCTTTACTGGACTTTTAGTGAAAATTTCCCTCGGGAATGAGTGTGCCTCGGACACGTAATTTTTTTTCCTGGCTGATGATCGTTCTGCTGCCACTGTCGCTGCAGGCTGCGGACAGCGGCGCCGCCGTGGTGCATAGCAAAGGCGGCGTGTGGGTGAACGGGGCAGAGGTAGTGGATGGGACCGCCATCTTTTCCGGCGACTTGCTGCAGACCAAGCCCGGTTTCGTGGCTAGTCTGGATGCGGAAGGATCGTCGGTTCTGATCGAGCCGGAATCGGTCGTAGAGTTCCAGGGCAATTTTCTGGTCTTGGAGCACGGAAGCGTATCGGTGGGAACATCCACCTCGATGAGCGTGCATGTGAACTGCCTCAGAGTGGAGCCCGTCAACGGTGAACGTACTCAATATGACGTGACCGATACCAGCGGGACGGTTCAAGTTTCCGCTCTCAAAAGCGATGTGAATATCAAGCAAGGCGGGGTTCTGCAAAAAGCGTCGAAGCAAGGTGAAGCTGCTCAAGCGGCAATCGTACGTGAAGGCCAGCAGGCAAAACGCGACGAATCGGCGGCCTGCGGAGCTCCTGCGCGGCCCGGCACCGGCACCGGCGGGAATCCTCTGAACACAAAATGGATTGAGATTGGCGGCGGCGCGGGTGCAGGCGTGGCGCTGCTGTGCCTAATTCTTTGTAAAGGTTCAAGCGCCGCCAGCGTCAGCCCCTCGCAGCCCTAGGCGCGAAACCGCCCGTCTTATTTCGACACTCTCTAATCGGGATTTTATCTGTGCCTGCAGCTTTCCAATGGCGGTAAAACCCCTCGGCAGAATCCGTAGATGCAGGGTATACTGAATGTCTTGACCTCGAAGACACCCTAACAGCACGTTGCGCCTTCGCGATTGAGAAATTCCCTTGAAAGGCGAGTGACGTGTCGATCCTGAAAAATTCTGTCGGGCAGGGGCTACAGCCCCAAGCAATTTTTGGAGGATCTCACCGCTTTCAATTGATCCGGTGATTCGCGTCCGGTAAGGCACGAGACTTCGCAATCGGGCGTGATTTTCCGATTCCAAATAAGCTTGCAGGAGAGCATCTATGTCCGCAGTCAACGGAGACAAAGCCAGATTCAACCGCCGGCGCAGGCAGAAGATTGGCCGGCGCCAGCGCAGGGAACAAATGCTGAAAACGCTGGCTGAAAAACACATGGCGCCTCCGGCAGCAGGCGGCAGCGTTAAGCAGAAGTCCGCGTAAGCCTGCCGGCAGTCGCGGCAACCACCAACGGCGTGTTTAAAAAAGAAAGAGAAGAACGATTATGAAGAATCTATACGTCGGCAACTTACCTCACAGCACCACCGAGCCCGAGCTTCGCGGTCTGTTTGAGGCGCATGGGGCGGTAGAACGCGTCAGCATTGTGACCGACCGGGAAACCGGACGCGCGCGCGGCTTCGCATTTGTGGAGATGACAAATGCCGGCGAAGCGGATAAGGCAGTCGCGGCATTGCACGGAACCGAGCTGGGCGGCCGGGCATTGAAGATCAACGAGGCCAAGCCGAAGACAGATTCGCGTGGCGGCGGTGGTGGTGGTGGAAAGCGCTTTGGCGGTGGAGGCGGCGGCAGCCGCGACGATTACCAGGGCCATGCTCGCCAGCCCAGGGAACCCCGCTGGTGAGAACGGGCATTTTCGCCGGATAGATGATAAGCAAGAGAAGTCAGCCGGATGGTAGTTGAGTTCCCAACTGACTGAAAATGGCAAGACCGAAGCGCCAGCCGCTATTGGCAAAATTGATGATGGGAGATGGGTATGCCGGGACGAGGTCGATCAAGCTTTACCAAACGCCAGAAAGAACACACGCGCCAGCAAAAACAGCGCGATAAAGCCGAACGCCGAAGCCAACGCAAAACTGAAGAACCGTTAGGAAGCTCGGCTGATTCCAACGAACTGGATCTGGACGAGTTGCAAAAGCATGCCGCCGAACAGGCAGCGATGTTCCGGATTGGAGACGAGGACGGCGATATTTCGAGCATTCCTCGCGAGCCCAACCGGGGAGAGCGCGAATCGTAGTCAGCCACGGATCACGCTGGCAAGACAAAATCATGGTGAAACAAAAGGCGCGTCTTGATGACGCGCCTTTTCATTTCCCAGTTCCCTTTTTCTGATTATGCGAATACTTCACCGGGCAGCTTGGTAAGGGTTCGGCTAGCCAGCGTGTTTTGCACGACGTGCTCCGAGCGGACCGCGTTTGCCCAGTCTACCTGCTTGCGTTCGATGCGCAGCTTCAAGGCGCGCTCGATATGGCGAAGTTCAATCACCTCACCGCCAGCCACCAGACTGGAAGCCAAACCCTGGGATCCGGCACGTCCTGTACGGCCGACGCGGTGAATAAAGTCTTCCGCCATCTTGGGCAAGTCGTAGTTAATGACGTGGGCCACGTCATCGATATGCAAGCCCCGCGCGGCTACGTCAGTTGCGACCAGGATGCTAAATCTTCCCTGTTGGAATCCACTGAGCGCCGCATTGCGCTGCGACTGCGACCGATCGCCATGAATCATCGCCGCGGAAAAACCTTCACGGGCCAATTCCTTCGCGAGACGTTCCGTACCCCGCTTGGTGCGAGCAAAGATAAGAGTCTGACCCTTTTCTGCATAGAGCAAATGCCGCAGGACTTCGGACTTTTCGGCAGGGCGCACTTCATACGCCTGCAGCCGGACGCTTTCGACTGGTTTGAGCACGGAGCCAAGCGCCACGCGAACGGGGTCGCGCATGGAATCATGGACCAGGCCTGCGACTGACTGTTCCAGGGTGGCCGAGAAGCAGAGCGTTTGCCGGCGTTGCGGCAAGATCGCGAGGATGCGGCGAATCGCCGGCAGGAAGCCCATGTCGAGCATGCGGTCAGCTTCATCGAGCACCAGGATTTTGACTTCGCGCAAGTCGATTAGCCTACGGGTAATGAAATCCTGCAGGCGGCCGGGAGTGGCCACCACCAAATTGCAGCCTGCGCGCACGGCTTGAATCTGCGCCTTCTCGGAGACGCCGCCGATCACGAGTGCGGCTTTCGCCAAGCTCTTGCCGCGCAGTTTTTCGTATTCCTCGTTGACTTGAATCGCCAGTTCGCGGGTGGGCAGCAATACCAGCACGCGGACCTTTGGCGAAGGCTCGCGTTGCAGCATTTCGATAATCGGAATCAGAAACGCCAGGGTTTTACCGGTGCCGGTCTGGGCGGTAGCAAGTACATCTTTGCCTTCGAGAGCGCAGGGGATGGCCTGCGCCTGAATGGGCGTAGGGATAATAAATTGAGATGCCGCCAGCCTCTGCTGCAAGGCAGAAGAAAGCGGTAGTTCTGTAAAGCTTGTCATTCTTAATGGTTCTTTCTGGAGGGGCCTGCTGAGATCTCAGACACGTGTCACGAGCCGGCACGCCTCTCTTACTTGATTTTGGATTTACGCTGAATTAAACGGCGGGCAGGAAAAGCGGAGATGGAACTGATCCGAAAGGATCACCGCGTCACGAGCAACACCGTGGCAGTAGCGTTGATTATTAGTATAGCACAGGGCAGTGACGAGTCATTCGCGCCGACCCAAAAGAGATAATCGATAGTAACCACGTTGATCACGACCAGGTTAATGACAACCACCTAAATGACCAGGCGGGACGGGGCTTTGCTTGTGGGAAGCGAACGCGAACCAACCGTCTCGGCCGCGAATGGAATTAAGTGGGGGCCCCGGGCGGAGTCGAACCGCCGACCAACGGTTTAGGAAACCGCTGCTCTATCCAACTGAGCTACGGGGCCAGTGCGGCGCGGATTTATTATCTCACGTCGATTTGGGAGGCCAAGGCGACGCGTCTTTGTGTCGACCGGTGTGATGGAGAATCAAAACTGTTTGCCTCACGGGCACGACAATCGTTTCCAACCGGAGGCAGGGAACGAATTCGATCGAGCTGGTCGGGGCGATGTTTTCGTTGGTTTTCTTTTCGTTCTCTTCCCTAGGGAACAGATTACGGAACAATCTAAAGAGAGAAATTGGCGCCGAACCAGCAACGATACTGTTCGAGGTTTGCTGCGTGTTCAATCATTCCGCCCAGGCGATTGGTCCACGCTTAAAGCATTTGGAAAACTACCCTTCATTCCACACAAGATTCCGGTTGACATCGCATTTCAGACTGTGCTACACCGTTGCGACTGGAAATGGTCCGCTTATCAGACGTGTTCTAGTTTCAATACAGCGTAGTCGGGCCAGGGACTTTTTGTCGAACTGGCGGGCACGGGAGTGTGTTTGTGGCGACCGTGCCGTGAGCCGGCTTCGACGTTGGTACATGTCACTCCGAGAGGGGAAAAGCATGCGTTCGCTAACGATTTCCTTCGCGCTCGTCATTCTCATGATGCAGGGCTCAATCGCCCGCGGCCAAGGCTCGCAATCTGACGGCAGAACTGCCGCACCGGCTTCCAATGTGGCGAGCAAGGAGGAAGTGAACGAGTTGCGCGTTGAAATTGCCGCGCAGCGCAAGACCATCGAGGAGCTAAAGGCTTTGGTCGAGAAGCTGGCGGAGGGAAAGACGCCGGCTGCGGGCAACGGCACGGCCTCAGTTCGACCGGTCGCCGATGCTCCATCCGCTGCGATCGCTCCGCAGCCCGTGAGTGCTCCGAGCGATGCTGTACGCTTGAGAAACGCGATTCTGATTCAGCCTGAGCTTGCGGCGGAAGCAGTTGCGGTAGATCAGGCGCCGACCAATGCCGAACCCAAAAAAGAGCCTCCACTCACATCGGGCTGGAACGGGGAACATTTTTTCATTCGATCGCCGAACGGACAGTTCAGCATCAGTCCGTATGGCTATGTGGATAACGACTACCGCGCCTACAAGGGCGATGGCGCTCCCTCCGACACGTTTATATTGCGCCGAGCTCGTTTCGGCTTCCAGGGGAACTACGGTTCCCGCTTCACGTTTGCCCTGCTGACCGATGCGGCTGCCACGAACGGTTCGATTGTTCGCGACGTTTACCTGAACGTAAGAATTCTGCCCGAATTTCAGTTACAGGCGGGGCAGTTCAAGACCCCTTTCGCGCAGGAATCGGGAACCGGCGCCACCAATCTGGATTTCGTAGAACGCGGCTTCACGGCACTGCTGTACCCATCGGCGGCGTCGGCATTTCGCAGCCCGGGTATCGCCTTTCACGGCGACATTGACGGCGGGGTCATGCAGTATTGGCTGGGAGCGTTTAACGGCAAGGGTTACACGCTGGCCAACACCACCAATCAAGCGGAAATTATTGGGCGGCTGCGCTTCTATCCCTTCCGCAAGTCGACGAGCAGTTGGTTCAAGGAAGTGGCGTTTGGCGGATCGATTGATCGTGCGCGCTCACGCGGCCTTTCCGGGGATCAAAGCTTCAACGGCACGATTCCGGGCAACGCCTACGATTTCTTCCCACAATTCGCCATCAACGGACCCATCCAGCGCTACAACGGAGAATTCACCTACCTGAAGTCGGGGCTCGCACTGCGCGGCGAATTCGATCAACTCAACATGTCGCGCAACAACACGGGGTCGGAACAAGAGGGAGGGCTTGGCTTCGTGAGTCTGCCGTCGATCATCGCCAAGGCATGGAATGTGAACGCAACTTACCTGCTGACTGGGGAAAAGCAGCCGGAAAACGGCACGCCGCGAGTGCGGCATCCGATGTTTGGGCCCGACACTCCGGGCGGCAAAGGGCGCGGGTTGGGAGCGTGGGGAGTGGGGGTTCGCTACATGGGCATTCATGCCAACGAACCGGGAGCAAATTTCCTGGATTATTACACGCCCGGTTTTGTGCCTACGTATAACTACCACACCGACGAGATCACCATGGGGGTTACCTGGTATCCCAACTATTGGGTCAAGTACCAGGTGAACCTGGGCATCGATCAGCTGAGAGATCCCAGCACGATCGGCGCGGTGCCGCAAAACTATTATGTGGTTCTGCAACAGTTGCAGTTCAGGTTCTAGTTCACCGTAGCACTCACGGGGACGGAGTAGTCGACAAGTTGGCTGTAAGCCGGGAGCGGCCGCAGGCCGGTCCCGAAGGGAAATCGCAGGAGGGAATTTCGATGAGGTCGAGAATTTTTCTTACTATTGTTCTCACCGGGCTTTTTGTGATGCTGAGTGGTTGCGGCACAACGCCGAATTGTCCTGTCTGCGGCACTACGATAAACGGGGCCTACGCCGTTATCAATGTCATTCCCGTGCCGGAACACAACAACTCCGGTGAACCGGGCGGTCCATTCAATTCCTTTGACATAAGCACGATCGCTCCCAACCCAGCCGTGGCCGGTCATTACCTGGATTACGTTTCCGATCGAATTGGGGTTGCCATGCAGGTGATCGATACGTCCCAGGATCTTGCGGTGTTTTCGATTCAGGGGTCAAACGCGGTATCGGGCGCGGGAAACGGCGCGAGCCCGTGTCCCCAAACCGCAACTACCCCGCCTCTCGACATTATTCCGCCCATCATTGATGTGTTCGGCAACTTCACTCGCTTCGGATGCAGAACAGACATGTCCATGGCTACGCCAGCCGGGCCGACGTTTCACTTGATCACGGGTTTTGGGGCAAATCATAACTTCGGCGGATTTCCCGGCGCGCAGTGCTGTGCCTCCCGCGGTAACGGCGTGAACCCGATGTCCGGTCCGGACGGAAATACCACCACCCCGGATGGCAAAGTGCTTTTTGTGGGCAATGGCAGCTCCAGCGTAGTGGTTTTCGATTTGACCACCATGAACGTGGGAACGGTTCCGCCGGTTCCACCGACGATACTGGCCGTGATACCGACGGGCGTATCTGCGGATTATGACGGACCCCAGGGGATTTCCGGTTGTATCGCATCGTGGAATGGAGAAGCCGGCTCGGCCACAGATTGCGGGGATGATCGCGCCGACGAAATGGCATACGATCCCACCCACCAGGTTCTCTCGGTCATCAACGGAGACCCGGGACTGCCGTTCGTCACATTCATCGACATGTCGCACATTGTCAACAAGACGGGCACGCCGGCGCAGCAACATTGTTTGCCGATTGACTCGACGCTGGCTTACGGCCCCTATCCTCCGGGGTACGCGGCAGGCGCTTATCTGGGCGCTCCTTATCCTCTGCAAGGGTCAGGGACGGGTGTGCCTCCGTCAGTGCAGCTGGATCCCGGCGCCGGCGGTTCGTTTAATCCCCCAAGTTGCATCCTCGGGCAGATCTACTACGACGGGGTTGGAGGACCGGGAAACCCTCTCACGTCCGACATGCCGGTGGATACACTCGGCGCCACGGTTGGCTGCCCTGACCCATCGAATCCGCACGTGTTCAGCGGGGTATCAGGATCGGCAGCCGACGCGGTCGGGACGGTTGGCTTGACCGGTATAGGCACAACTCCGAGCGGCGTGGCCTACACAATACCTTGCCATCATGCGGCTATCCTCAACTACACCACGGGAGCATTCTGCGACCAAAAAAACCCGGGAACGGGTTGTGCGGGGGCAATAGCCCCGGCCGGGTTGGGGGGAATGACCTACAATCCAAACTCCGGCCTCTGGCTGCAGACCAATGAGAATTCCATTGGCGTTACCAACATCGGCAGCGTCGACGTAATCGATCTGCAGACGGGCACAGGGAACGGACCGGTGGTGGTCAATAGTTTCCCCATGCCCAATTGCATGCCTACGGGCATCAGCCAAGGTCCGGGTAATAATTTTCTGGTGGGCTGTGCGGATCATGATGGCGAATCATTCCCCGCCAATGAGTACATCATTGATGGAACTTCCGGGGCGATCCTGGCCACGATCAATCAAGTGGGCGGGGTGGACGAGACCTGGTATAACCCGGGCGATAACAAGTACTACCTGGCGGCGCGCGACATGCTGCCCAGCGCGGTCATGGGCGTGATCGATGCAAAGACAAACCAGTGGCTCTACAACATGCCGACCGGATCGAACGCACACAGCATCTCGGTGGACCCCAGCAACAACCATGTGTTCGTACCATTTCAAGCCGGCTCAATCTGCGCGCCGCTGACTTCAGAGGGCTGCATTGGGGTGGTCGCGGAACAATAGAGGGCGCCCTGCGGCGGTGCTATAGTGATCGCGAGGCTGAAGCGAGCAGGTTTGGCCTCTGACCAGAACGAAGCGAGTTTAAAGAAGTGATTTTATGCAGAATATCTCCAAGGGTTCCCTAGGAACTTGCGCTTTAATGCTGTCCCTTGTGTTGTTTGCGGCGACGCCAGGCAGTGCCAGCGAGCAGCCCGCTTCGAAAGCTACGGATGTGCCAGCCTCAGTGATCGCCCACCTGCCGTTGCCGCAGGCCACGGGAAATCAAATGCTGCTGCAGAAAGAACACGGCAAGCAGTATTTATACGTGCAACAGGCGGCCAAGCGGGGTTTCATGGTGGTGGACGTAAGCAAGCCGGAAAGTCCGACGGTTTTAAAGCGAAGCGCCGAATCGAATCAGGCGACCTCGGGAAATCTGGAGATGGTCGCCCCTGACGTGGCCATCGCGGAAGCTCCAGAAAAGACCTCTTCCACTTTAACCAGCAGCAACCATCCCACAGAAACCGTGCGCGTGCTTGACTTGAGCGATCCGCAGAACCCGAAGACGCTGGAGACCTTCAACAAGGTCACCGGCACGCTTGCCGACGGAGCACACGGGTTGCTCTACGTCACCAACAATGACGGCCTATGGGTCCTACGCTACAGCCACCCGCGATTGTTCGTGCCTGCCAAGACGAAACCGCCGTGCACTTCGGAGTCTGAGATTCAGGCCATGCCCCCGGATTGCCAGTGAGGGGCCGGTCTCGGACGTAACCGGCATCCGTCTTATCTAAATTATCTAAAGCGCAACGAAGGCGGCTTATCTCGATACATCCTGTTCCGAACAACTCTTGTCGATGATCCTGATCGAAGTCACGGTTATGGTCACGGGAGCAGGCGAGCCAACCCTGCTCGACGCGTCGGAACTTGTACTGAGAGTAGGCGCCTGGTTCCCGCTAACCTCGACTCGCTTTCCCAGGTAATGGCGGAGCTTGGTTTTTCCGGTGGCCTGAAGTTCGTAGGTCATGGCCGGGTTCTGTTTTACCAACGTGTAGTCGCCGCTAAATTGGCTGACGCAGCCCTGGACGGTGATCTGTCCCTTCGAGTCTTTCGATTCCTGCTGGCTGCCGCTGGCAGGATAACTATCCTGCGCCAGGAGAAAGCTGCACGAAAGCAGCAAAGTGACGAAGAAAACTTTTTTCATAACGGTCTCCTTACCCAGATGGGATGGCAAGGGTCTGGGAAGGGTTGGTTTCTATCTAAATGGAAGGCGACACCGCTATTTCACGTGGGTTTCCTGATAATGGACTTCTTTCCACTGTCCTGATCGTTTGGTCCACAGTTCGCTGACATACACGCGGGAGTAACGTATCTGCGATTTCGGCGGAAACTGCATGGTCACTTCGTAGATGACGAGTGCGTCGTCGGGCCCGGCCGGAATGAGCTTAAATCCCCAGAGGGTGTAGTTGAAGACATTGCTGTGGGCCACTTCGTTTACCGCCTGCAGCTTATTGCGCTCGCCTTTGCTGTCGACTTCGACGCCCTGAAAGTCGTCGGCTAATAAATCGGCGTAGGCTTTCTGGTCTTTGCTCTTGAACGCTTCCCACTCCGTCTTGATCTTCGCCTCGAACATTTCCCTCTGTTTCGACTCCGGGGAGTGGTCGCCGGCTTTTGGCTCCGCGCCAAACACAGTTGGGGCCGCGGGTTGTTGAGCCAGCGCCGCAAGGGCCATGCCTGCAAGGCAAATCCAGATAAAGCAGGTGCGCATGAATCCTCCGAAGTCGAGGTGGAATCGCGAATCTTATCAGGTGCGCCCAGTTCGCTCAAGGAGTCCGCCGCCGCAGGTCCGGCGAGACGAAGTTGGCCGTGGTTGGTTTGGTATGCGGAACACCAGTTAAGCGGGAGACCCCTTCAACTTCGCTCAGGGCAGTTGGTTTGCTCGGGATGGGACAAATGATTTACTCTCAGCCGCAGTCAATCATGAACTCTCCAAAGAGAAATTCTGCTACCGTGACCGATCAGTTTTCGCATGCCATGCGGCGGGAAATCTATCAACAGCCCGAGGCCATTGCGAAGACGATTGAGCAGCATCTCAAGAACGACATTCTCTTCCCCGGCGACCTGCATCCCATCGACAGTGCGCTGCTGACTTTTGAAAAGCTGATCATTGCCGCCAGCGGATCGAGCCGGCACGCAGGCCTGGCGGGCGAAATCATGATCGAAGATCTATCGGGCGTGGCCGTGGACGTGGAGTATGCCAGCGAGTATTGCTACCGCTCGACTCACGCCGCAGTTGAACCGATTGTGATGGTGGTGACGCAATCCGGCGAAACCGCGGATACTATCGCCGCACAGCGCGAGGCGCTCACCCGCGGGGTTAAAACCATCGCGGTTTCAAATGTGGCGGATGCGACGATTCCTCGAGAAGCCAGCGCGGCGCTGATTACGGGAGCAGGTCCGGAGCTTGCGGTACCAGCGACCAAGAGTTTTACCACTCAGGTCACGGTGCTGTATCTGATGGCATTATTTCTGGCGCGAAAACGGGGGCGAATGACTTCGGAGGTGACGCGTTCTTATCTGCAAAGGCTTTTGCGGCTTCCCGACGCCATTGAAAAGCACCTGCATACCTGGGACGATCTGGCGGAGCAATTCGCGGAGAAACACTTTCGGGCGGAAAAGTTCTTGTATCTGGGACGAGGAGTGCATTATGCCATCGCGCGCGAGGGAGCACTCAAGCTTAAGGAAATCTCGTATGCGCACGCCGAGGGCTACCCGGCCGGAGAACTGAAGCACGGGCCGAATGCGCTGGTCGACGAAAAACTTCCCGTGGTTGTATTGGCAACCTGCGATAAGCGCGATCCAGATTCCGTGCTGCGCTACCAGCGCACGCTTGAGGTGATGAAAGAAGTGAAGTCGCGGCGGGGGCAGGTGGTGGCGGTGGCGACCGAGGGTGACGAGGAAGTCGCAGCGGTGGCCGACGACGTGTTTTTGGTGGCGGCGGCGCCCGAGCTTTTGCTGCCGATCGTGGAAGTAATTCCCTTGCAGCTGTTTGCTTATCACGTCGCCACGAAAAAGGGATACAACGTGGATCGCCCGCGAAACCTGGTGAAGGCAGTGGTCACGGAGTGACCGCCAGCCCCTCCCACATCGACCTGCAGGCCGTAGCCAAAGACATCATGCGACAACACGGCTTTGAACCGGATTTTCCGCCGGCAGTGCAGCAGCAACTGATTCATTTGCGAGCCCAGCCGCCAGTAATCGCAGCGGGCGGCGGGGTACGCGATTTGCGGAATCTGCTGTGGTCATCGATCGACAATGATACCTCGCGAGATTTAGATCAGATCGAGGTCGCGGAATCGTTGGCGAATGGCGATGTGAGAATTCTGATCGGTATTGCGGACCTGGATCCATTCGTGCCACAGCAGAGCGCGATCGATCAACATGCAGCCCGGGAAACTACAACGGTCTATGCCGGAGTGAGGAACTTCCCCATGCTGCCGGAAGAGCTTTCCTGCGGCAAGACTTCCCTGCTGGAAAATCAGGACCAATTGAGCGTGGTTACGGAATTTGTGGTTGATGGGAACGGTCACGTTTGCTCGAGCGATGTTTATGGCGCTCTGGTCCGCAACCAGGCGCAACTGCAATACAACTCAGTTGGTGCATGGCTGGAGGGTACGGCGGCCGCGCCGACGAAGGTTGCGGCCTCCGCCGATCTGCAGAAGCAGTTGCGCCTGCAGGACCAAACCGCCCAGAAATTAAGGAGCCTGCGTTATGAAAATGGAGCGCTCAGCCTGCAGACCGACGAACTGCAACCACTGGTGTTGAACGAGCAGGTGGTCGATGTGGTGACGCAACAGAGAAACCATGCTACCGACCTGATCGAGGACTTCATGATTGCGGCGAACGGGGTGGTAGCGCGAATGCTGGAAAAAGTTTCGTCGCTGCGCCGCATCGTGAAAGAGCCGAAGCGCTGGGATCGCATCGTACAGCTGGCGGCGAACCACGGCGAGAAACTTCCCGCCGAGCCTGACTCGAAGGCGCTTAACGAACTTCTAATTAAGCGGAAAGCCGCGGACCCCGATCATTTTGCCGACCTCTCGCTGGCTGTGATCAAACTGATTGGGCCGGGAGAGTATGTTTTGGAGCGCCCCGGCGATCCGGTTCCGGGGCACTTCGGGCTGGCGGTTCAGGATTACACGCACTCCACCGCTCCCAATCGCCGCTTTCCAGATATCGTGACCCAAAGGCTGGTGAAGGCGATGTTGGCCGGCAAAGCGAATCCTTATTCCGACGATGAACTCTCGGCAATCGCCGCAAACTGCACTGAGAAGGGCGAAGCAGCGCGAAAAGTGGAGCGCGAGATGGCGAAGCGCCTGGCCGCAGTGGCCATGCAGAACCGGATCGGCGCCACATTCGATGCCATGGTGACGGGAGTAACCGCGAAGGGAACGTTTGTTCGCGCGTTACAACCTCACGTCGAAGGCTTGCTGGCTCAAGGGCAACAGGGAGTGGATGTGGGAGATAGATTGCGAGTGAAGCTGATTCGCACCGATCCGCAGCACGGCTACATCGACTTCGCCCGAGTCTAGCCACTGCGGCTACAGGCCGAGCAGCCAGCGCTGAAACCGCTGGTCATCAGGCAAGTCAATAGCCGATAACCAGCCGGCAAGGGTAACCTTGCGCAGAGCAGTTTGTGCGGAGGCGAAAAACTGTTTGCCTGAATGGCGCAATCTCGTTTGCGGCGTTGTGATTGTCATCCTGCCGACGTCGCTGGTGGCCCAGGATGCCATGCGGGGGATGCTGCACAGCGATGGCGGAACGTGGCTGAATGAAGCTCCAGCCCCTGCCACTGCCGCCATTTTTCCGGACTCTTTGGTGCAAACCCAGAAGGGCCATGTCGCGACGATCGACGTAGAGGGATCTACGGTTCTGATCGGACCCGAGACCATGGTGCAATTCCAGGGTCACGAACTGGTGCTCGACCATGGAAGTCTGCGGTTGGAGACAGCGAGCGAGATGGAAGTAATCGTGGGCTGTGTCAGCATCATTCCCACCACCGGCGACCGGACTCTATACCAGGTAACCGACGTCGACGGGAAGGTGAAAATCGCAGCCTCGAAAAAAGACGTGAAAGTCCACTCGCATGGCGGGGCTCTGCGGCGATCAAAACAATCGGCATCATCTGACTCTATTGTGCATGAAGGCCAACAAACGACGCGAGAGGAGCGGTGCGCGGCGGCAGAAACGCCCTCGCAAGCTGCGAACGGAGCCATCCTGAACAAGGGAATAGCAGAGGACCTTGGAATTGCCGCCGTCGCGGTGCTTACCTGCCTGGGTTTATGTCACGAGGACAATCCTGTCAGTCCCGCCAAACCATAAGACGGCGCTATTGTTGATCTCAATCTCGCCTGGCGCCTAGCTGCCCTGATGCAATTTTTCGATGTCGGAATTGGTATAGACATGCGTCGCTTGACGAGATCGCACCTTTTGATGGGCGGCGGCTTGGGCCAAGCTGATTCCATATCCTTGATCGCGCGGCGCACGCGTCGTAGGGATTCGCCAAACCCCGGTGTCGAAGATGCTCGGTGGAAGTGCAGCGGGGGCGGGAGTTTCTATGGAAGCAGGAGTTGCCGCGGAAGCGACGGGAAATCCGATCTGAGTCGCGCCAACCGGACGATCGCCATAGTAGATGGGAAATAGATCGATCGCGGGAAGAGCAACGGCGCGGGGCGGTGTGACAGTTTGATCCTGCCCGCCCGGACTGAGGACTCCGGTGGCATCGCTGGCTCCCACCGCAGGAGGCGGGCCCGCGAGCGACATGGTTGGAGTGGCGATGGAGCGGGCGAACGTGGATGAACCTGAGGTCACTAAGTACTGCGGGCCATTGGCAAAATTGGTTTCCTGGGCGGAAAGCGTTGCAATGGCAAAAGATAACAGAAGTGAGCCCCAGAACAGGGAGCGCATAACAACCTCCGCGCGCACAGATGCGCCGGAATTATGATGCCAAAAAAAGGGCTCGCGGCCAGAATGATCCGAGGTTAAATGCCGCTCGGATCGTGGCTTTCGGGATGAGACGAATGCAGCAGACGGCGTTGCCGGCGGCCTTCGCGCAGCAGGAAAAACATGTAGACGACAATGCCCAGATTAACGGCAAAAACTCCCGAGCGAAGCAGGGTGATGCCACGCAACAGTTCACGGATCTCGAAGGGAAAAAGCAGCATGCCCGATCCGAAGGCGAACCACTCCGCCCAGGTGCGCTGGTTCCACAGGCCGTAACCCTCAGCAAAGCGCAGTGCCGAGTAGATGAACAAGATCCTCACCGCCCACCAAAGGCGGGCATCCGTAAGGTCGTCGGCAAGGTCGAGAAAAAGCTGGGCCGAGCGGCGGTCGGTGCTGATATGAAATAGCGCGAGCAAGCTCTCGGCCATCACCCAAGTGTCCTTGTGGAGCAAAAGGATGGCAATAATGGCGCCAAGTATGGCCAGGACGCCCTTGACGAATTCTACCGAGGCAACCGCGCGCAGCAAGCCTTTCTGGGCGCGGTGAAGGTCGATTTTTCTGGCCGGCGAGAGCATGCTGCGGGAAAAGACTGTTCAGATTACCACGGCCAACTTCGCCCGTCGGTTCGGCATTTCCGAGGGTAGCTGACTTAAGATTAACCCAATACCTGCCGCTTACGTCGGTAACTAGAGGGGATGTTCTTCGGATGGCAATATCGGGAGATGACCAAGAGACTTTGGCTGAGAACATTCGCGGGCTTACTGGCGGTGTGCGGGCTGGTCGTGGTCTCTGCGCCGGCCCAGTCGGCGGCGGCTTCGCTGGCGCCTCAAACCGCCCGCCAGGCGCTGATCGAAATGTTTTTCAGCAAAACGCCCGGAACCTTCACCAAGCATCTTCCCGCCGCCACACTGGGCGCTCTGCAGAAAGCCGGTGCGATGACTCAATTGCAGCAGTACTCGGTCATGGCCAGCCAACTCCGAAGCAAGGATAAGAACTTCGAAACCTTTGACACTGGATCGGTTTTGCTGGCGGCGGAGGACATTCAGGCGGGAACTAAATTTGAAATGAATGTGGAAAACGATTCTTTGTCGGGCGAGGAAGACAATATTGAAGTTTCGTTTCACAGCTACAAAGACAAGCAAGCACAACGGGCCGCGCCTTCTTTCCTGCCCCGTATCACCTTTGCCATGAAGATGGAGTCTGGAGTGTGGAAGCTGAACGAGATCCTGGTGACTATGCGATTGCCGCTCGCCGACCCGGATTTTCTCAACAGTATTGTGGAGGGAATGAAATCGCGGGCTGCGTCGGCTGCTGCTATGCAGCCCCATGCTATGCAATCACCTGCCATGCAACCCCTGACACAGACCAAGACGACGGCCCTCGGCGGCGATTCTTCGGTGCTGGCCGCAATGCGAACCATACTTACCGCTGAAGTCACTTACTTCAGCACCTATCCCACGGTCGGATACACCTGTGCGCTTTCCGATCTGGATGGATTCGGCGGAGGAGAACCCAATGAACACCAAGCCATGCTGATTGCCAGCGGTCTAGCTGGGGGCAAGAAATTCGGCTACGTGTTTACGTTAACCGGATGCTCGGGAACCCCGGCCAGCAGCTTCCATCTTGTGGCCGCGCCTGCGGCTGACAGCTTGGGGAGGCGCGCCTTCTGTTCGGACCAGTCGGGAGCGATTCGTTATTCGGCCGATGGCAATGCCGCGACCTGCGTGGCCAACGGGAGTCCGGTGCAGTTAACGGGTAAGGCCGGTTGGTGAACTGTTACATCTCCATCGCTTCCATCACTTCCATCACTTTTTTCGCGAGCGGACCGCGGAGCGAAGCTCATTCACAATTTCGCGCGCTGCCCTGATGGCGGTCGCATGCTGGTTCACGTTAAAGGAAATGGCGCCCACGCGGGCGTGACCACCGCCGCCGTATCGTTCACAAATTTTGGCCAGGTTGACGACCGGTTCTTCCGGAGCCCAGGGGTTCGATCCTACCGAAACTTTTACCCGGAAGCTGCTCTTGCTGAGCCCCACGCTATAGATGGATTCGGGATGCAGGTAGTAAGGGACGAATTTGTTATAACCCTCGAGGTCGTGATCGGTGACGTCGAAGAAGATGGTTCCGTCTATGCATTGGCTCCGCTGCTTAAGGATTTCCATTGAAAGTTCGTGGCGGCGGAGCAGCGGCGGCAAAAGCGGAGCTACGAACGGTTCCTCGAGAATACGCGCCAGGGGCTTGGTCGCCAGCAAAGGAATAAGGTTGGGAACGAAGCGCTGATCGGGCGCGGACTCGATGACCATGGTTAATTTCATTGCCGGAGCCTGCATCTCGACGGCAGTCTTGGCGTCGGAATAGAGAGCGCCATCGATGACATCGGTCCAGTGGACGAGGTCGGCGACCGGGGCGGGATCGAATCCAAAGCGTTGCTGCGCGATCATGGCAATAAAGCTGGTGCAGGATTTGAAATCCGGATCGTAAAACTTCCGGTTGCTCTGGTCGCGCTCAAAGTGGGCGGCGTCGGCGGGCGAAAGAAATGCGCTTTCGTGATGATCGAACCACCAGTTGATCTTGGGCGAACTGGAGTATTTAAAATCGACGATGGCATTTTCGTCGCCGTCGAAATCCGATTCATTGAAAAGCGATCCGGCGCGATGCAGCAGGCCGGAGAAAATGAACTCGGCGTCTTCGCGAATGCGCTCGCGATAGAAACGAGAGAACAGAGCGGCGGAACAGGCGCCGTCAAAACACTTGTCGTGGTAGAAGACTCTCACTTTCAATGAACGCCCCAGTTGACAGAAATTCCCGCCGGCCGAAATAGCCCGTGGTTGCTCGTTTTCGGGGAGCGGGGTGAAAGCTAATAGGTTTGACAGCTTACAGGAAGAAAGTCAAGGGGCACGGCGCGGGGGCAAGAATGGATTCGGACGGCGCGAGTGAGCCGGCGACAGCCGTTTATCATTTCTCTCCTTCGAAACCCTAGCCAGCCTGCTTTTCCGCCATGTCGCCTATGATGGGCAGCTTATACATCTGGCCCTGGTTTGCTTTGAGCAGGAGAATGATCCAGAGAATCAACGCTCCCAGTGCAACCAGCAAATGCAGGGGCGCGGTGATAAAAATCAACAACGGTACGATGGTAAGAAACGACAGAGCGATCTGGATGGCAATAATGGCCACCGCGAAAAAAATACTCTGAAAGGAGTGGAAGCGAATGAACCTGCTCTGGTTGTAGGGCGCCGTCACGAGAAAAATGATTGCCGGGATGAAGGTCACATAAGCCAGCATTCCAGCCACGTTATCCGCGAGTCCTGAAGCGGAGCCGGCGGTTGCGACCGAGGCGCGGCCGGCACACGCGGGGCAAGTGGTCAAACCCTCGGCAATGGGAGTAGCACACATATTGCAGAACGCCATAAAATCTCTCCTTCTTCCGGTTGAAAGTTGAAATACCAGTGGGCTCTACAAATTGATAACGACAGGCGTTGCGGCAAAGTACCAGAAAGGCGCTTGCCGCGCAATCGATAACTAGAAAGTAAAGGCCGGCGCCGGGCTAGACAGTCAGACGCTCAGCCAAACTGCCGATCACGGGAAGTTTGAACATCTCACCCTGCAAGGCTTTGACCAGCAGGACGATCCAGGTCATCAGGAAGGCGAGGCCCACTACCATGGAGAGCAACCAGATGAGTAGGTGGCCAATTACCGGAATAGAGTAGACCACGACGCCGGCAATCCTCAGGAGGGCGCCAATTAGGATGGCGGCCAACCATACTCCGATGCATTGAAAAGAATGGAAGCGGACAAAGCGATTCTTGTTATAAGGCTCGATGAAAAGAAAAATAATCGCTGGGAGCAGAAAATAAGCCAGGGCGCCGGCCAGAGTCACAGGCAGCACACCCACCATGCCCCGAGCGCGTTCTGGAGGGTGCATGGCGCCGCCACAGCCCGGACAGTAAGCCGCAGTATCGGGCATTGGGGTAGAGCAGTCTGGGCAAGTAATAGGCATGCCTTTGTTCGGATTCTAGACCGGCTTCAGATTTCACGCCGGCTTCGGATTCTAGACCGGCCGAGTTGCCGCAGTTTTCTTGCGGCAGTCTTCACAAATTCCATAAATCTGGAACGTATGGCGGGTGGTGGTATAGCGATGCCTGCGTCCGATCTCCTGCTCCAGTTGGTCTACTTCGTGCGAGAAGAATTCCACCGAACTGCCGCACTCGGTGCAAACCATGTGATGATGACTGCGCCGGTTGTACTGATGCTCATAGCGCGCAATGCCGTCGTGGAAGGCGACTTCGCTAGCGAGCCCGCACTCGGCGAGCAACTTGAGGGTGCGGTACACGGTGGTGTAACCGATGCCGGCATCCTTTCTCTGGATCAGGCGGTGCAGTTCGTCGGTGGAAAGATGATCGCGGGTTTCGAGAAAGGTGCGCAAAATAGTGTCGCGCTGCGCCGTCTGCTTCAGGCCGACACGTTTGAGATGGCGATGAAGTATCTCCTGAGCCTCGCGTACCATCTCGCGAGAGATGGAGGGCTGATCATCGATACGCTTCTGCAGCATGAACCGTCAGGATAGCATCGGGCATCTTGAAAATGAAATTCATTTTCAATTGAAACTTCCCTGCCCTTTTTGACCGCGCATTTGTGCGGCATGCCTGTCTCACCCTAAAATCGAGCTATTCATGAGCACTCTGACGGCAACTGGCGCTCCGGCGTCGCGGCGTTCGACTGGGACACGCATTCTGCTTTGGCTGCTATTGATGATGGCGGTGCTGGTGATCGGCGCGGCGATCTATGCCTGGTCGGTCGCCCGCGCAGCGTTGCCTCAGCTCGATGGAAACATCGCGATGAATGGGCTTTCGTCGCCGGTGAAGGTGACGCGCGACAGCCACGGGGTTCCGGCGATCGAGGCCGCAAGCCTGGAGGATTTGTTCTTTGCGCAAGGCTTCGTCACGGCGCAGGACCGGCTCTGGCAAATGGACATCATGCGGCGCTTCGGAGCCGGAGAACTCTCGGAGATTCTGGGGGAAGCGACCTTGAAGATCGATCGCGAACAACGGGTTCTAGGACTGCGCGCGGCGGCGAGTAAATCGCTGCAGCTGGCAAGTCCCCGCGATCGTTCTTATCTTGATGCCTACGCGCGGGGCGTCAATGCATACATTGAAAAACATGCGCGCCATCTTCCGATCGAGTTCCGGATTTTGCATTACCGGCCGAAGCCGTGGCAGCCAGAGGACTCCATTGTGATCGCAAACCAGATGGTGAAAGACCTCAACTACTACACCTTTCGGGACGCGCTCGCGCGCGAGAAAATTCTGGCGAAGCTGGGGCCGGAGCTGACTTCCGATTTATACGTGAACCGTTCCTGGCACGATCGCCCGCCGACCGTCATGCGCGAAGATCTGAATCAGCAGAATCAGGGTGACTCCGATGATGAGGATAACGAGGATGACGGTCCTGACAACTCGGTAACCCAGCGCCGGGGTTCGCCCATGCTGTCGGCGCAGGGGGCTTTTCAACATTCGCCAGAAGCGGTTAACGGATCGAACGACTGGGTGATCTCAGGAGCGCACACGGTTACCGGCAAGCCTCTGCTTTCGAACGATATGCATCTGGGACACCAGATGCCGAACCTGTGGTATGAAGCGCATCTTAAAGTCGAAAGCAACACGGGCGCTTCGGGCGATCTCGACGTTGCAGGGGTGACATTGCCCGGAATGCCTTATGTGATTGTTGGTCACAACCGGCGAATTGCCTGGGGATTTACCAACGTCGGGCCGACGGTGGCCGATGCATTCATCGAAAACTTCAATGCGCAAGGGGCATACCAAACTCCGCAGGGCTGGCGGCAACCCGAGCACCGGGTCGAAGTGATCCAGGTGAAAGGTAAGCCGGATGTGACTGTGGATGTAAAGATCACGCGGCACGGTCCGATTATCACGGACATTCTGCCGGGCGAGACGCGGCAGGTGGCGCTGCGTTGGACTTTGTATGACGGGCTGCACATGCCGTTCTTCGATGTCGATAGTGCACAGAACTGGCAGGAATTCCGGAAGGCATTTTCTCAGCTGGATGCGCCCGGGCAGAACGTGGTTTATGCCGACGTGGATGGCAACGTAGGCTATCAGAGCACGGGACATATTCCGATTCGAGCTGGGGGCGATGGGAGTTTGCCGGTGAGCGGCGCCGACGATGCTCACGAATGGACGGGATATATTGCCTTCGACAAGTTGCCGAGCATCTACAATCCGCCATCGGGAGTGATTGCGACCGCCAATGGACGCATTACACCTGGTGGCTATCCTGATTCCATCAGCGCGGAGTGGGAGGCGCCATGGCGCACCGAGCGGATTTATCACGTGCTCGAATCAGGCCGCAAGTTTGCCACTGCGGATATGCTGGCGCTGGAGAATGACATTCACTCGGAAAATGATTTGTTTGCCGCCGAGCGTTTTGTTTACGGGGTCGACCATGCCTCGAAGCCTTCGGCGCGGGCAAAGCAGGCTGCCGATCTCATGCGCAACTGGGATGGGCGAATGTCGGCCGCTTCCGCCGCGCCCACGCTGGCGGTGCGGTCGGCACAGGAACTGACACGATTGTTACTGGAGCCGCGGCTAGGACCGGCTCCGGAAGATGTGGAGCAACAAGAAAAAACATTGAGCTGGAAGACGTACGGTTGGGAAATGCGAACGGTGTGGCTGCAGAATGTTTTGCTGCATCAACCCAAACGCTGGCTTCCCGCGAAGTATCCGAATTACGATGAACTGCTTACGGCGGCCGTGGAGGCTGCGGTCAATGGGCATGCGGCACCGAAGGATCTAGCGGTCTGGCATTGGGGCGGTTTTAATGCGGTTGAAATCGAGCAACCGGTGCTGGGGAAAATTCCTGTCATTCGGGCCTGGAGCGCGCCCGGAATAAAGCCGCAGTCAGGCAGCGGCTACACGGTAAAAGCCGTAACCCGGCATCACGGTCCTTCCGAACGATTCACGGCGAATCTTGCCGATCTTGACCAATCCACTTTGAATACGGTTACCGGGCAGGGCGGAAATTTTCTAAGTCCTTATTACATGGACCAGTGGCAGGCCTGGTACGACGGCTCAACTTTTACATTACCTTTCACCACGCAAGCGGTTAATACTACGGCGGTTCACAGACTGGCACTGGAACCCTCGCGATAATACCGAGGCGGCAAAGACTCAAAAGAAGTCAACCGCTTTTACGTCGATAATTTGTCCGGCGATGGTGATGGTTCCGGTCTCAATATATTGATTGAGCAGCAGGCTATCGATGGTGGTGTCGTAGACACGCAGGTTGCCACCCTCGGCCACGTATTCGACAAAGCGGCTGGCAAAGCTTTGCAGGCCGGTGACGTCGCCATTGTCGGGAGGGATCACGGCAGTGGTATTGCCGGGCTTGGTGGTATCGAAAATAGAAAGGCAGCCGCGAACCTCTCCGGTCACGTTGTTCACGTTGCCGATATTCGTACAGGTATGGGATCCGATGAAGAGCTGGCCATTGTTGCTGATGTCGATGCGATCATGATAGCCGTCGGTGATCACCACGCGGGCTGTGACTGTCATGGAAGCCAGGTCGATCACGTCAAGACGTCCGCAAGTCGTGGCTGCGGTGGTTTGTCCGGTGCAGTCATGGTTGGTGACGGGAGTGCCGGCAACGTAGAGCGCGGAACCCTGCAGAAGCCCGATGGTGGCGGCATCGACCGGTACCGAAGGTCCGACGGCCAGAGTCTTCATGGAGAGGGTTTGCACGCTGGCCTGAGTGCCCCCGCATTGCGGGCCGCAATTCAGAACGTAGGCGGTGCTGCCGTCGCTGCTGAAGACAGCCCAAACCGGCCGATCAAAACCGAGTATGGTCGAGGTAACCGGAGCTCCGGTATTGAACAGCAGGGGCGATACCAGAGTGACCGCGTTGGATTCGTTGCTGAAGACTAAAAGTTGATCTCCGCTGGGATTCGAGACCACGGTTTGCGCGTTTGGAATCCCGATCGAAGCCGTGATGATATCGGTGGGAAGATCCATCACCACTAGGGCTCCAGGAGAAGATCCGGTCAAGGGCGCAGCCGGCACTGCCGCGTAACCGGTCTGATTTGAAACCGCGACCATGCTGGTGGTTGATCCCGGCAGTTGGATGGTTCCCGACGCTGCTTGCTTGGTGGTACTCACAATTTCGACGTTGTTGGTGGCTGTATCGAAGACCAGCACAGTCTCTCTCTGCGGGGAGATCGCCATAAGGCCGGGAGCAGAGCCGCCGCTGATTTGCGATGCCTGGGCCGGGGTGTCAAGGTCTCCGTTGATGACCACGAGACCGGGCGATGAGGTCAGGCTGGATATGCTCTGAGAGGCAAACACACGGGTAGTCAGGCCGCTCGAAGTCGATCTGGTGGCAGTTGCGTGATGACAGCCGAGAGAGCCGAAACCGGTGACCACGAGCACGGCAAACAAGAGAGCGGAATTCTTCAAACGTCGGGCTCCTAACTACAGGAAAACCAGAGATTTAAGCGCGAAGTAGCAGATTATAACAGAGCCTCGACCGCGCCCAACGTACAACGGCCGACCGGAGCTCTGGGAATTTCCTGCCGATGTTTTTGCTGAGATGCGAGAAAGCGCATCGATCCTGTATTCTGATCATCATGGCAGCGGAGTTTCTTACCCGGATCAAACAATACCCTGCTCTTTGCGACGGAGCCATGGGCACGTTGCTCTACGCCAGGGGAGTGTTCATCAACCGCTGTTATGACGAGTTGAATCTTTCCCAGCCCGACCTGATTCGCGGTATTCATCACGATTATCTGCAGGCCAGAGCCGAGATTGTTGAAACCAACACTTTCGGAGCAAACGCTTTTCGGCTGGCGCGCCATAGTCTGGCTGACAAAGTTCGTGAGATCAACCTGGTTGGCGCACGACTGGCCAAAGAGGCCGCCAAAAGCTTCGATGTATGGGTTGCGGGATCGGTTGGCCCGCTCGGCACCAGAATTGAACCTCTGGGAAAAACTTCGTTCGAAGAAGCCCGTCAAGCGTTTCGCGAACAGATTGCAGCCCTGGCGGAGGGCGGCGTCGATTTGCTGATGCTGGAAACTTTTGGATATCTCGAGGAGCTCCATCAGGCGATGCTGGCAGCCCGGGATGTGGGGGCGAAATTGCCGCTGGTCGTGCAGGTCACGATCGACGAAGAGGGGAATTGCCTGGATGGGTCCGATCCGGAGACTTTTGCGCCTCGGCTTGAGGAATGGGGCGCGGATGTAATTGGGTGCAACTGCAGCGTGGGTCCGGTGGCCATGCTGGACGCGATCGAACGGGTGCGAGCGGCCACGTCGTTGCCGTTATCAGCGCAGCCGAACGCCGGTATTCCACGCTCGGTGGAGGGCAGAAATATTTATCTGTGCTCACCGGAGTACATGGCAAGCTACGCGCGCAAGTTTGTGGTGGCCGGAGCGCGCATCGTGGGCGGATGCTGCGGCACGACTCCCGATCATATCCGGGTGATGAAGTCCGCGCTCAGGGTTGGCGAAGCCAGAGGGAAAACTGCCACAGTGCAGGTTTCGAGTGCGACAGCTCCGGTGGTTACACCGGCTCAGCCCCTGGAGGAACGATCCGTTTTAGGAGCAAAGCTGGCCCACGGGGAATTTTTGACCATGGTTGAGGTTGTGCCGCCGAAGGGCACCGACGTGGCCAAGGAGCTGGAAGGGTCGCGCTTCCTGAAGTCGGTGGGGGTGGACGCCGTCAATATTCCCGATAGCCCGCGGGCGTCGGCGCGCATGAGCAATCAAGCGCTGTCGCTGCTGGTGCAGCAGCAAGCCGGAATCGAAGCCATTCTGCACTATACCTGCCGCGACCGAAATGTGTTGTGCATCCAGAGCGACCTTCTGGGAGCGGCCGCGGTGGGCATCAAGAACTTGATTTGCATCACCGGCGATCCGCCGAAGATGGGGAATTACCCGGATGCCACGGCGGTATTCGACGTGGACGCCATTGGCCTGGTCAACATTGTGCACAACTTAAATCGCGGCCTGGATATCGGAGGAAATCCAATCGGAGTGGGCACAAGTTTTGTGATCGGGGTGGGTGCGAATCCTGGGCTAACTGACTTGGACGAGGAGATCAAGAGATTCGAATACAAGGTCGCGGCCGGGGCCGAGTACGCAGTGACGCAACCGGTGTTCGACATTCGCCTTCTGGA
The DNA here is from genome assembly GCA_963756015.1 of uncultured Acidobacteriota bacterium. Lineage (GTDB taxonomy): Bacteria > Acidobacteriota > Terriglobia > Terriglobales > Acidobacteriaceae > Sulfotelmatobacter. Next base: position 331,288 of record CAVWMB010000006.1, on the reverse strand, counting down.
AACTTTTCTGCGGCGGATTGAGCATTGCCGAATCCCGGTGATTGCGGGAATCTGGCCGCTGGTCAGCGTGCGTAATGCGGAGTTCATGAAAAATGAGCTGCGGGTTTCGGTGCCGGACTCGATTCTGGAACGCATGGCGCGGGCGCAAACTCCGGAGGGTGCCAGAGCGGAGGGGGTTGCGATTGCCCGGGAGATGTTGGTTGCGGTGCGGCACACGGTGCAGGGAGCGCAGATCAGCGCGCCGCAGGGACGGTATAGCTCGGCGGTGGATGTGCTGGAGGCGCTGGGATCAAAAACACCCGCGCCGGTCTAGATTCCCTATTACGGAGAGGACGTAATACTTCTGTTCAATTGCCCGAGAAAATACTGGACAGCCAGCACAATCAGGAGCATTAAAATAAAGAAGGAGCGTAACTCCGTTGGCAAAATTTGAAGAGTGCCTTCAGCGGCTGGAAAAAATTGTTCAGGAACTGGAAAAGGGTGACGTTGCTCTGGAAAAGAGCCTTACTCTGTTCGAAGAAGGGATGCAGTTGTCTTCTGCCTGCCGCAAAGAACTGGAGCAGGCTGAGGGCAAGGTAGAAATTTTGCTGAAAAAGAACGGGAAGCTCCAGGCTGAGCCGTTTGATGCGGTGACGGAAAAGGCGCCTGCCCGCAGGTAGGCGGTTGACGTGCCGTGAGCGCCAGTTTAGTTGCAATGTCTGTGGAGTAGTGGTTCCAAACCCTTCCCCGCAGCCCTAGTCCGCCGTTTTTGACGGTTGTAGGTCAGGAGGATCTATGGGCTTCAGTGTGGTCGTTGTTGAACACGATGCCAGTGTGGCGAAATCGCTGGCTGGTGAGCTTTCTTCTCACTTCCATTCCATAACCTTGACGCGCTCCGGGGAGGAACTTCGCGAGCGAGTCGCCAGGAACCGGCCGCAAGCGGTTATTCTTGATATGGAACATTCTCCTCTCACCGACGTGCGGAATCTGCGTCAGGATTTCCCATCGCTACCGATTGTGTGCACCCATCGCATACCGGATGAAAAGTTGTGGATTGCCGCATTGGAGGCGGGCGCCACCGACGTGTGCCGCGCGGATGATGTGCAGAATGTTCTGACTTCGGTCCTGCGGAGTGTGGCAATCGCCAAAACCGCCAAAGCCTAACAGCATTGGAACGGTGAAGAACGAACGAGGATGCTTCGGCGTCCTCGTTTTTTTTCTGGTCTGGCGTGTCTATGCCCAGTTGATGACAATTCCAAGAAAGTAGAGGACCGCGGCCAATACGATTCCGCGAAACGGTGGAGGGAAAAAATAGAGCCTGGCGACCACTGCGTAGCTAACCAGGAATACGAAGCCAAGTACCAGCAAGAACCAGGAGCGAAAGAGGAATGTGCCGTGGCAAATCGCGAGGCAGCCATAGGACGCTGGAAAGAGAATAAGGCCGAAACCAAGACTAGCATTGAGGCCGACCCAGACCCGCCACATTGTGGTTTCCTGGGTGATGCCAGGCGAGATGGTCATCATCTAGGCGGTAAGATCTGGGTCGCGCGGACGCAGATTCGGCCCGCGGGTGTATAGCAAGTGCAGAAGTCCGAGTAACAGGATGACCGCCGCACTGGCCGCTATGAACGCGGAAAATTTCACGATTGGCCTCCTCCAAGCCCGCATGGGTTGACGCGCGGCTTGAGCCTGAGCCGAATTTGTCGCCAGCTTTAATAGGGCTTTAATAGGGATGGTGCTTTAAATCAAGTTGCTCTTGAACTGCCACCGTGCTTTGGCTGCATAGCCTTGTTATACTCACTGCTCAATGCTGCAAGAAACTCTCGAGCAAGGGCGGTCTCTGACGGACGCGGCTCTGGATAGACTGATCCCGCTGGAAACCCAGCATCCCGTATCCATTCACAAAGCCATGCGACACAGTGTGTTTGCCGGCGGCAAGAGGCTGCGGCCCGTGTTATGCATGGAAGCCGGCCGGATGATTGCGGGATCGCTGCCCAAGAAGATTGAGGAACTGGGGGCAGCGCTGGAGATGCTGCATACTTACTCTTTGATCCACGACGATCTTCCGGCCCTCGACAACGACGATCTGCGGCGCGGGCGGCCCACCTGCCACGTAGTTTTTGGAGAGGCGCTGGCAATTTTGGCGGGGGACGCGCTGCAGACACAAGCCTATGAGGTTTTGTCGAGGATGAACTGTTCGGCCGAGTCGCGGGTGCGAATCGTGGAAGAGATCGCGCACGGTACGGGCACTGTGGACGGCATGATCGGCGGGCAGGTTGTGGATCTGGAAGCCGAGCATATGCAGGCTACGGTGGAGATGTTGGAATATATCCATCGCTCGAAGACGGCGGCGTTGATCACCGCCAGCCTGGTGAGCGGGGGACTTTACGCCGGCGCAAAAGACAGTGAAGTGAGAAAACTGAGGGCTTTTGGACAATCGATTGGACTGGCATTTCAAATCGTGGACGATGTGCTGGATGTGACTCAGTCTTCAGAGCAGCTTGGCAAAACTGCCGGTAAGGATACGGCCGCACAGAAAGCCACTTACCCGGCGATATTTGGCATTGAAGAATCCGAGCGCAAAGCGGATGCCTTAGTCAGCGCGGCGTTTGAAGAGCTGGAAAGTTTTGGAGAGCGGGCGGAAACGTTGAAAGAGTTGGCACGGTATTTGGTGGAACGGAAGAAATAGATGTCATCGACCTCTCTGGACATTCTGGCCATCGCAGCCCATCGCGACGACGTGGAGCAGACGTGTGGTGGGACGCTGGTGAAGATGGCGCAACGCGGCGAGCGGACCGGCATTCTCGACCTGACGCAAGGAGAGATGGGCACGCGCGGCACCGCCGAAGACCGCGCGCGCGAAGCGGCGGACGCCGCAAGGATTCTCGGCGTGAACTGGCGGCGGGCGTTCGATATTCCGGACGGGCGGGTGGAAAATACCTGGGAGAACCGGCTTAAAGTGGCGAGGGTGATTCGCGAAACCCAGCCGCGAGTGGTGATCCTGCCTTACTGGAAGGGACGTCATCCAGATCACTACACCACGTCCGTGCTGGGATACGAAGCGTGCTTTCTGGCGGGATTGACGAAATTAGCTCTCAGCTCTCAGCCTTCAGCTCTCAGAGAAGGCAGTTCAGCGGCACCAGTTGGCGTCTCGCTTCCGACTCATCGCCCATTCAAGATCATTTATGCCACGCTCTATTATGACGTGCGCCCGACTTTTGTGGTCGACATCAGCGAGCAGTTCGAGCAGAAGGTCGCATCCATCATGGCTTACAAGTCGCAGTTCAGCGAACAGGAAGCCGGCAAAGATCTGTTTCCGGCTCACGACGAAATCCACGCGCGGGTGGAATCGATGGCGCGGTATTACGGCATGCTCGGCGGTGTGAGCCTCGCGGAGCCATTCCTGCAGAAAGAAATCGGACTGGTCGAAGATCTGTTGGCGATCCCGGTCAAGTCGATCTAAAGGATCGAAGCTTGCTTCGCATTTTCGGATCGACATTTGTCGCTTGGTTACTGCCTGACTGCCACGGCCAGGCCGTCGCGAATGGGCAAGATCGTAGTGTAGAAATCCTTCGAATTGTAGAGCAATCGATTGAATTCCAGGATTGCCATGGTAGAGGGTTCTTTAGGATTTTTCTGGGCCACGCGACCGCTCCACAAAACATTGTCGGTGATGAAAAGACCGCCCTTGCGCAGACGCGGCGAAACCAGGCGTAGCACACGCGGATAATCCTCTTTGTCGACATCGTTGAAGATAACGTCGAACTGCTCCTTCTGCTCGGAAAGAACCTCGAGAGCATCGCCGGTGTGAATCGTGATACGGCCGGCGACTCCGGCCTGGTCGAAGTAACGGCGAGCGCGCTCGGCGTTTTTAGGATCGCCATCGGTGTAGATGACGCGGCCTTTTTCGCCCACCGCACGAGCCCACCATACCGTCGAGTACCCGATGGCCGATCCCAGCTCGAAGACCGTTTTTGCATTGATCATCAGGGCGAGTTGCTGCAGCACTCGCGCCACCGCAGGGCCTACGATAGGGATGTGGTGCTGGGAAGCGTAATCTTCCATTTCGGCAAGCACGGCATCGCGCTTGGGAAGCATGGAATACAAATAATCGTCGACCGGACCGGCGGTCGTGAAGTTATAGTGCCGCCAGTCTGGTTTGCCTGCCGTCTTTGTCTTTGTCTTTGTCTTTGTCTTTGGTTTTGTCACTTGCTCTCCTCAACCTTCAGGTTCGGAATCTCAATTGCCGAGGGTGACTCCAGGCTTCATGGTAACGATTTCCAAGGCCGGCACGAGTTTCTGCAGGTCGCCAGGACTTCCCGTCAACACTGGAAAGGTTCCGAAGTGCATGGGAATCACGGTTTTCGGGTTTAGCAACTTGCAGGCATAAGCGGCCTCGCGCGGGCCCATAGTGAAATGATCGCCGACGGGAAGCATGACAATTTCAGGGGCGTACAGTTCGCGAATAATCGTCATGTCGCCAAAAACATTGGTGTCGCCGGCGTGATAGATCTTCAGACCATTCTCGAACTCGACCACGTAACCGCAAGCCTCACCGCCGTAGATGAGCTGATCGCCATCCTGGATGCCGCAGGAGTGGTCGGCGTGTACCATGGTGACCTTAATGTCGCCGACTTTCTGCGTGCCACCCTTGTTCATCATGGCATTTTGCTTCGAACCCTTCTTTTCAAGCCATCCGCACAATTCCGGCATACCAATCACTTGCGGATTGTGCTGTTTAATAATCTCAACCGCGTCGCCGATGTGGTCGCCGTGACCGTGCGTACAAAGGAGAACGTCGACGCGCTTTACCTTCTTCTCCGAGGGCGGGCAGGCCGGGTTATTCATAATCCAAGGATCGATGATGACGGTGCGGCCGCCGGGAGTTACGATGCGAAAGGTTGCGTGGCCCAGCCAGGTAAGTTGAACGCCGTTGAGATTCATGCCGATGGCTCCTCCGTTCGCTAGCCTCTGGCCGGGGGATGAATGCCGGAGCGGAAGTTGGAAGCCGACGTGGGCTGCGACCGAACTTTAGTTTAATATGAAACGCCATGACAGAACTGAAGGTGCTGATTTCGCGGGACCAGATTGCAAAACGAATCGTGGAACTGGGCGCGGACATCACGCGTGACTTCGAGGGACAGCCGGTCATCCTGGTGGGCGTGCTGAAAGGCTCCGCAATTTTTCTGGCAGACCTGGCGCGGCAAGTGAAGCTGGATGCGACGTTTGACTTTATCGGGGTCACCAGCTATGGCAACCGTCCCAGTCCGACACAGGAGCTTAAGAGCGGATGGGACTCGACCGGCGAGGTGAAGCTGACTAAGGATGTGGATCAGTCGATGAAAGATAAAAACGTTATTGTGGTCGAGGATATTCTCGATACCGGTCTGACGCTCACCGTGCTGAAGAAGCTATTACTGGCTCACCAGCCGCGCTCGCTGAAAATTGCCGCTCTTCTCGACAAACCTTCGCGCCGTAAATTACCCCTGCAAGGCGATTATGTCGGGTTTACCATCCCCGATGAGTTCGTTGTGGGCTACGGCCTGGACTATGCCGAACGCTATCGCAACCTCTCCGACATCTGCGTCGTGCCGCGGGAGTGAGGGAGTACTCGGTCATCAGCACGCAATGCTGAACGGGGAGTCGAATCGTCGGCTGCTATCATAGACAAACCAATGGGTTCAGTTCTGAGCAAAGACGATAAACATCTGCATGTTGAGCCACTTCTGCTGGAAGTTGCCGACGTCATGGCAACTTCGCTCGATCTGGATACGACCCTGCGCCGGGTTGCAGAAGTGGTGCGTAAAGTAATCGATTATGAAATCTTCGCGATCCTGCTGTTAAACGAAAAGACGCAAGAGCTGCGCTTTCGCTTTCAGCTGGGATATCCGAAAGAGGTTGCGGAACGGGCCCGGATCAAGGTCGGCGAAGGGGTAACCGGGCAAGCAGTGCAATTGCGCCAAGCCATTCTGATCGACGATGTGACACGCGATCCCCGGTATATTGCCGCGATTCCCAACGTTTGTTCGGAATTGGCGGTGCCGCTCACTACCAAGAACCGCGTGATTGGAGTGATCGATCTCGAAGCCAGGCATGTAGGCTATTTCAACGAAGAACACAAGCGTCTGCTTACGCTGATCGCCTCGCGCATGGCGGCCGGCATCGAGAATGCGCAACTCTACACGCGAACCACCCGGCAGGCCCGAATTCTGCTGGTGCTAAACGAGATCGCGCGCGAGTTGAGTTCCATTTTAAATCTCGATGAATTGTTAGGCCGGATCGCGGAGCTGCTGCGGCGGCTGATCGACTACCAGATGTTCAGCATTCTGCTGCTCGATTCCTCAGGCGATAAGCTGCAACATCGTTTTTCGTTGCGCTTCAACGAGAACGTTCACACGAAACAAGAAATTCCATTGGGAAGAGGAGTGGTTGGACATGCGGCGCAGACCGGGCACGCGATTCTGGTTCCCGACGTAAGCAAAGATCCGCGTTACATCGAAGGCAACGCCGAGACCCGGTCGGAACTGGCCGTGCCCCTGATTTATAAAGATCGTGTGATCGGAGTGCTCGATCTCGAGCATACACGCCGGGGATTTTTTACCGAGGACCACCGGCGCACCATGGTCACCCTGGCCGCGCAGGTGGCGATTGCCATTGAAAATGCCCGCCTGTATGAGGAGATCGCACGCCAGGAGCGGCGACTGGAGCGGGATTTGGCTCTGGCGCGAGAGTTGCAAATGCGTCTACTTCCGCAGACGCTGCCTAAAATGGCGCATCTGGAGTTGGCCGCGAAGTTTGTTCCAGCCAGAGCCATCGGCGGAGATCTCTACGACTTCATTCCCTATTCCCTGTCGCGACTGGGAATTGTGATTGGCGACGTCAGCGGCAAGGGAGCTCCTGCGGCGATCTACGCCGCTCTGGTCAGCGGAATATTGCGCTCGCACGCGCCCATTGAGCCGGGCCCGGCGGAGATGCTTTCCGCGGTAAATTTGTCGCTGGCGGAGCGGCGCATTGAGGCCCAGTTCGTGTCGATTATCTACGCGGTCTGGGACGACGAGCATCGCACGCTTCAGGTGGCGAACTCCGGGTTGCCGCGTCCGGTGCTGTTGCACGACGGAAAGAACACTGTGATCGAAGCAACCGGCTTGCCTCTGGGACTATTCGATGACGCCAGTTATGACGAATTTCAATTTACGATGGCGCCGGGGGACGTTTTTATTTTCTTCAGTGACGGCATTCTCGATGCGCGCAGCCGCGGTGGGGAATTGTTCGGTCGCGGAAGAGTGGAGAAAATTATCGCGGAGTGCGCCGGCCGGTCGGCAGATTGCGTGGTGGATTCTCTGTTCAAAGCCGTGGCCCAACATTCCGCCGGAGTGGAAGCGTTCGATGACCAAACGGTGGTGGCGATCAAGGTAAAAAACGGGGACGCTGCCGGCGCTTCTAAGGGAAAATGAACCGGCGCCGCGCAGTCACGCCAGTGGAGCGTCCGCCGGGATTTCTTTTTCACCAGCTGAGGAAAGGCTTATTTCGCCGAAGCGCAAATTCGCTGCTGCAGTGCGAAGATGTTTCCTTAATAAAACTGGCGGAACGTTACGGAACACCGCTCTACGTGTACTCCGCAACCGCGATTCGAGAGCGGCTGGCGAGTTTTGAGAATGCGCTTCGGAGCGTCTCCCACACCATCTGCTATTCGGTCAAGGCAAATTCAAATTTAAGCATTCTGCGCCTGCTGGGGCGGCAGGGTTGCGGCTTCGACGTGGTTTCTGGCGGCGAACTGGAGCGGGTTCTGGCCGCGGATCGTCACGCGGCCAAAAAGATTGTGTTTTCGGGTGTGGGGAAGTCCCGCGAAGAAATGGTCGCGGCTCTGAAGGCTGGGATACTTCTGTTCAACGTGGAAAGCGAATCGGAACTCTGGGCTCTGGCGGAGTGCGCAACGCAATTGCGTACGCTCGCGAGTGTGGCTCTTCGCGTAAATCCAGATGTTGCGGCTGACACTCATCCCTACATATCGACCGGCCTGCGCAAGCACAAGTTCGGAGTTCCCCTCCACGAAGCGCGCGAACTTTACGCCAAGGCCTCGGGAGCGCGGTATCTGAAAGTTGCGGGAGTGAGCGTTCATATAGGCTCGCAGATCAGCGAGGTTGCGCCCTTCGCGGAAGCCGTCGCTCGAGTGGCTGAACTGGTTCGCGAGTTACGCAGCGATGGGCACACCGTGAACTATATCGATGTTGGCGGCGGGCTCGGAATCGCATATCAAAAGCCCGGGTTGGATTTTGCCGAAGCTGTATCGCGATACGCGCGTGCGGTGATCAATCCGCTTCGAGGCCTGGGCATACGTTTGCTGCTGGAGCCGGGACGCTCGATTGTTGGTCCCGCTGGAGTTTTGCTGACGTCCGTTCTTTATCGAAAAGAGAATGACGGCAAGCGCTTTCTGATTGTGGACGCCGCCATGAACGATCTGATACGGCCGGCTCTGTACAGCGCTTACCATGAGATTGTGCCGGTGTCGTGGTCAGACAAATCAGAAACCGCAAGGGAAATTGTCGACGTTGTAGGCCCAGTGTGCGAATCCAGTGACTTCTTCGCCAAGGATCGGGAGTTGCCTTTCGTGCAAGAGGGGGAGTTGCTGGCAATTCTGGATGCCGGGGCTTACGGCATGGCGCTGGCCTCAAACTACAACTCGCGTCCGCGGCCAGCCGAAGTTCTGGTTCAGGGAAAATCAGTGAAGTTGATTCGGCGGCGGGAAAAAGTGAAGGAATTGTTCTCCGCAGAGCTGTGAGTGCTGCCTTTTCCGTGTTTCTTAGCGTTCGCCCCATTTCAATTTGTTACGCAACACATGGAAGAAATCGGCTCCGGTGCGAAACAAACCAACCTTGTGTTCGGAGCGGTGACAGCGGACGCGGTCTCCATCGCGCAGGTCAAGGCCAGGCTGGCCGTCGAGGCTGAGATAGGCAACTTCCTCATCGCTGCGCAACACAATTTCGATCATTGCCGAATCCGGCACAACCAGCGGGCGGTGGGTCAGGGAATGCGGAGCCACTGGAGTAATCACAAACGCGCTGACAGTAGGCATCACCACCGGTCCGCCGGCGGAGAGAGAATAGGCGGTTGACCCGGTTGGCGTGGCTACGATCATTCCATCCGCGCGATAGCTTGAGACAAAAACCTTGTCCACAGAAAGGTCGTAGTTATTCAAGCGGGCGAGCGCGGTTTTGTTGACGACCACATCATTGAACGCCAGGTAGGTTCCCAGAACTGCTTCTCCGCGCAGCAGGTCGCATTGCATCAGCGAACGATGCTGTACCGAGGCAACGCCTTGTGCAATGGTTTCAAGCATGGGATAGAGCGCCGACAGAGGGACGTCGGTGAGAAAGCCCAACGAGCCGAGATTTACGCCGAGCAGAGGAGCATCGGTGGAGGCTGTGGCGCGAACCGCGGACAGCAGGGTTCCGTCGCCGCCGAGCACTATAACCAGGTCTAACGGCCGCAAAGACATCTGCGAGCGTTGCACCGGTTGCTGTCCTGGTGAATGTTTGGCTGTCTCCGGGTCAAGGATGACCTGGTAGTGGTGTGCGCCCAGCCAGGCCAGCAATTCAGGGACGATGCGCGCAACCTCCGGCCGGGCTGGACGAGAGATGATAGCGGCAATTTTCTGTGGAGATGATGAGGACGAACTTGCCATGTTGAAAGCGAGCAAGAAAGATTGTACAGAATTCGAGCGAAAAGCTTAACCCCGCGGCTAGAACGGCGCCCAGAGAAGAAACTCTCGATTCCCCTCCGCGCCGAGAATCGGCGATTCGATTGCTTCGGTGCGTTCGGCGCCCAACTCCAACAAGCATTTCTTTAGCTTCTCGACTGAACCCAGCTGAGCGGCCTCATCGCGCACTATGCCGCCTTTGCCGACGAATTCCCTTCCCACTTCGAATTGAGGTTTCACGAGAACGATCACCTGCCGCCCTCGACGTTCATCGCGGGAGGGAGGAAAGGCTGCACTCACTACGGGTGGAAGAACCAAAGTCGCGGAAATGAAAGCCACATCGATCACGATGAGATCGACGCTTTCGCCGATGACATTTCCGGTCAGGTAACGGGCATTCGTTTTTTCGTGGAGCCGCACCCGAGGATTCTGGCGAAGGTTGAACTCCATTTGTCCGTAGCCAGTGTCAATCGCAATCACACGCGCGGCGCCGTGCTGCAGAAGGCAATCGGTGAAGCCGCCGGTGGAAGCTCCGACATCAAGACAGACTTTGCCTTCGAGCTCTAGCTGCCAATGTTCAAGTGCACGCTCGAGTTTGAGCCCACCACGGCCCACATACCGTAGATCTTCTCCGAGCAAACGGATGGAGGCATCGAGTACAACTTGTGCGCCGGCTTTGTCGAGTTTTTGGTCGTTGACTAGAACTTTCCCGGCGAGAATTAAAGCTTGAGCGCGCTCCCGCGAAGGGGCGAGTCCGCGATCGACCAGAAGTCTGTCGAGTCTCGCTTTCAAAGCTGCCTCGAGATCGACGGCCACCGGCTGCGACCCATGGTAGTCAAGGGTTGCAGCACGAAAGTGCCAGCACCCGCTCCGGTGCAAAGTGCTGAAACGACTCTCGCTAAGACACTTACAAAGATAGCGTCGCGTTTTTCCACAGAATTATCCACGGTTGTGTTGAAAACTTTTTTTAACGTTTTTTTCAAGAAGAAAAGCCGCCACAAGGGCGGCTCTCAGAAAGCTCTGTCTAGGCAATTAACCAGCCACTTCCTCCAACAACTTTTGATCGATGTCGAAGTTGGAATGTACGTTCTGCACATCGTCCTGATCTTCGAGTGCTTCCATGAGACGGATCATGGTGTTGGCGGCCTGGCCTTCGAGCTTAATGTAATTTTGCGGAATCATGGCAACGCTCGAAGATGCGGGCTCGATTCCGGCTTTTTTTACGGCTTCGAGCACGGTTTCGAAGGCGGAGGGTTCGGTCAGGATTTCCCAATTTTCACCGTCATCGTTCAAATCCTCGCCGCCCGCTTCGAGAACGATGTTCATCAGATCGTCTTCTTTGGCCGCGCTCTTGGGGATAACGATATCGCCCTTCTTGTGAAACATCCAGGAGACAGCGCCGGCTTCGGCCATGTTGCCGCCGTTTTTGCCGAAGCAGTGGCGAATTTCACTGACAGTACGATTGCGATTGTCGGTGTTGATGTCGAGCAGAACCGCGACACCACCGGGGCCGTAGCCTTCGAGAGAAAACTCCTCGTAGGTTGCGCCGGGCAATTCGCCGGTGCCGCGCTGAATCGCCCGCTTAATGTTATCGGCGGGCATGTTCTCGGCTTTGGCGGCAACGATAGCGCCGCGCAGACGAGGATTGGAATCGGGGTCGCCGCCGCCGTTTTTCGCGGCGATACTGATTTCTTTGATCAGGCGGGTAAAAATCTTACCGCGCTTGGCGTCGAGCGCGCCCTTCTTATGCTTGATTGTGGCCCATTTTGAATGGCCGGACATAGCTAGACCTCAATTTGAATAATCTCGTTTGAACGCGGGATGCGCCCGTAGAAAGTACACAGGCTGCCTCGCAAGCACGCAGGCGAAGAGAAATTATAGCACGGCAGGAGCCAGCGTCACCAACGACTGCACGGAACTTAGCCTTAGCCTTAATGAGTCATTGACTGCGACTGCCACGCACCCTAACATGCCAGCAAAGGCCGCTAAGGGACATGTCTGGCCCAATCATAGGTCACTATCGAATCCTCGAAAAAATTGGCTCCGGGGCCATGGGCGAGGTTTTTCGCGCGCGCGATGAAAGACTCGGGCGCGACGTGGCCCTCAAACTGATCCGCCCGGCTTCAAGCGACAATCCCGATCATCTGCGCCGCTTTGAACTCGAAGCGCGAGCCGCCGCCGCGCTGAATCATCCCAATATTGTTGCGGTTTACGACGTCGGCTTTAACGAAGGATCGCCCTACATCGTTTGCGAATTGCTGGAAGGCAAGACGTTGCGCAAGCGTCTGGCAGAAGGAGCTTTGCCGGTTCGGCTCGCGGTCGACTATGCCCTCCAAATAGTGCATGGTCTGATCGCGGCGCATGATCGCCGCATCATTCATCGGGATTTGAAGCCGGAAAATCTCTTTGTGACCACCGACGGCAGGGTCAAGATTCTAGATTTTGGAGTGGCGAAGCTGCAACCCACGTCGGAAGAATCCGAGCGTTCGGTCGAAGAGCTAACCACGGTAACCAAGAGCGGGGCCGTAATCGGCACAGTTGCCTACATGTCTCCCGAGCAACTGCGCGGCAAGGCTGTGGACCACCGCAGCGACATGTTCAGCGTGGGCGCAATTCTTTATGAAATGCTGACCGGACGCCGCGCTTTTCGCGGGGAGACCGAAGTGGATACGATTACGGCGGTTCTCCGGGAAGACCCCCCCGAAATCAATCTCGATCAAGCCGGTATCCCAGTGTCGTTCCAGCAAATCGTTCGCCACTGCCTGGAGAAAGAACCGGAAAACCGTTTTCAATCGGCCCGTGATCTGGCGTTCGCGCTGGAGACACTCTCGACCAGTTCGGGCGGGCGAAAGACCGCGTCCGGGCCGCTGGTGCTCGATAAAAATCTCTTGCTGGCAACTGTGGCCGGAATGCTACTGGTGGTGGTAGCGCTGTTGCTGTGGAATCCGTGGCGGCAAAAAACTGTATCTCCGTCCTACCAGCGCCTGACTTTCGAACAGGGCACACTATACTCGGCCCGATTCACGCATGACTCTCGGGCGATTGTTTACGGGGCCGCCTGGAACGGCAAGCCGCTGCAGCTGTTTTCTACGGTTGGCGAATCGTTGTTAACTCAGCCACTGAACCTAACGGATGCCAACTTATTGGCCATATCTCGAACCGGCGAACTCGCGGTGGTGCTCCACGGGGATCATGCGTCGCACCTGGAAACTGTGGGGGGAGTACTGGCGCGCGCTCCCCTGGCAGGAGGCTCTCCCCGCGAAGTCCTTGAGGATGTCTCGTGGGCCGATTATGACGCAAACGGTGAACTTTCGGTGGTTCATCATGCCGAGGGCAGAGATCGCCTGGAGTATCCGCTCGGTCATGTGCTCTACCAAACTACCGGCTGGATCAGCCACATCCGGATTGCGCCGCAAGGCGACAAAATCGCGTTCATGGATCATCCGCTGCTATGGGATGATCGCGGCTCGGTTACCCTGGTGGACCTCAGTGGACATTTCAGCGTGCTCTCGACGGGATGGGAATCGGAGGATGGACTCGCTTGGAGTCCCGATGGCAAGGAAATCTGGTTTACTGCAGTCGAAAGAGGCGGCAATCGTGCACTGATGGCGGTGACCCCCTCAGGGCATATTCGAAAAGTACTGGCTTTACCAGCGGGGATGACTTTGGAGGATGTTGCTGCGGACGGCCGCGTACTGGTCAGCCTGGATGCCGAACGCCTTGCCATGGCCACGACCGCGCGAAACGGCAAACCCACGGATCTTTCCTGGCACGATTGGACGATTGCGAAAGACATCTCCCGCGACGGCCAATGGATTCTGTTCGAAGATTCCAGTGAAGCTGCCGGCAACCAATATTCGATAGCGATTCGCAACATTGACGGCTCACTACCCGTGCGGCTGGGAGCAGGAAGCGCGGGAGGACTGTCACCAGACGGTAAGTGGGCGATTTCTGTGCTTTCGGGAAACCCGGGAAAAGTAATTCTGGTTCCGATCGGCGCGGGCCAGCCTCGCACCGTTCCCACTCCAGGGCTGGAACAGATTCATGGCGCCTTCGCCCATTTCCTCGGCGACGGAAAACACATCACTCTGAACGCCAGTGAAGCGGGTCATGGGATGCGCTGTTACCTGGTTGACCTAAACGGGGGCAAACCTATACCGATCACACCGGAAGGAATTACCGGCGCCTTGGTTTCTCCTGACGGTAAATACGTGCTTCGAGCTAACGATGTCGGAGTGGACGAGATATATCCCATCGCAGGAGGCGTGGGCCGTCCGATCCCAAATCTTGAACCTGGGTTTGTGCCTGTGAAGTGGTCGGAGGACGACTCATCGGTTTACGGCTCCCGTCCCGGACCGGTTCCCACCAGGGTCTACAAGGTCAAGTTAGCCACGGGAGAAAGAACTTTGGTGGAGGAGCTCGAGCCCGCTACCGCGGCGGGGGCAGTTTCAATCGCGCCAGTAGTTGTAAGTAGCGACGGTTCGCGCTTCGCCTACAGTTACTATCAGGTGCTCTCGGAGCTTTATTTGATTTCGGGCTTGCGATGATTCCGGTAAGGGTGTTTGTCTAGTCCAGCGGTTCGGAAAAATTCACCGGGACATAGTGAAAGAAAACAGAGGTTGACGTGCATCCCTCGGGCAACACGGTGCGGTAATGGGGCACTCTCGTCCCGCGGTAGATAAGGCCGTCGCCCAGCGCCTGGTAAACCGTAACAGCGCCTTCGGAAGTATGGAGGCGTATAGGCCAGGCAGTAGCCACCTCCGGCTCAGGAGAGAAATCCAGACAGAGGGTTACGCTGAACTCGCACTGCGCGCGATCGGTGTGCTTTTTTAACTCGGCGCCGCTTACGTAAGAGGCCAGATACACATAAGACGGCTTGATGGCTTCTCCCACGATGGCACTCACGGCCTGTGTAATCTGATGATGGAAGAACCGGACCACGCTCTCGTTGTGAGCCACATAGCGCCGGGAGCTCTGATCATCGCCGAGGCGAATCGCTCCTTGCCGGATTGCTTGCCGGTAGTAGCGGCGCAGAGCGGCAAGATTGTAGGGGTGAATGAGGTTGGCGATGGGGGCATATCCCTTTTCACTAAATTGATGAGCCGCTTTTTTGACGATTGCGTCCCACGCCGCCACGCGGATTTCAGCTGCTTTCTCAGGCATCAGAATGCCGGCGCGGGTCAGCAGGCGGCGGTCATCGCGAGAGACAGAATCAAGAAGGGGCTCGCCGCGCTGAAGGCGCGAGACCACGGGCTGCAGACGTGATCCCAGCCAGAAAGGTTGCAGGGAACCAATTGCCGGATCGCCGATCCAGGCGATGGTTTTCTGCAGATGGAAATTATTCAGCAAACTCCAATCGGCTTCCAATTCGAGTGGCAACTCGCCCGGCGCGAGAACCGAACATTGTGGATTGAAAACCAGCGGCTGATCGACCGGGTTAAGCCAGCCGCCGGATTTTAGTTGCGGGCGTGGAATCAGATGCAGGGGCAATTCATCGAGCAGGCAATGGAATTGCGCCGGGGGCAGCGCCGCGGACTGAGTTTGCCGCGACCCCACCCCCATCAGGCTTGCCATCCATTCCAGCCAGGCTGCGTTGTTTACTTGTGAAGCCATCCGTTTAGAGTAAAGCGGCTATCGGCGAAGGCCTTTGACGGGCACTCGACCGGTGTGATCTCGTGCATCACCGAGCACGGGAAAAACACAATTTGGTTTTGCCGGGGCGAAATGCTTTGATAACTGCCGGCTTCGATCGATTGGCCCTTCGCTCGTGAATCGTGAAGCCGCAGCTCCCCGCCTTCGAACGGCCGCGGTTCGCGATGGAAAAAATAAACGAATGTGATCCGGCGTGAAGCGACGGTCTCCTGCGCATCGTCACTGTGTGCGTTGAAAAAGTCGCCGTCGGTGCTGGCGGTAATCTGAGCCTCCACGTCGGTGACGGGAAACTCTTCGACTCCCATTTGATCGAGCACACTGGGCAAGACTCCCCGGATTCTTTCCAGGATGATCTCCTGATGCTTTCCCAAATCCATCAACACCTGGGAACGACGATGGGTGTAATCGGTCACTCCAGGATCTCCGCTGGGCGAAATTACCTCGCTGCTGCGAAAGTCCGGTTCGTGCTGGAGTGCGAAGTTCATCAGTTCGTCGAGTTCCTGCGGGGCCAGAAACTCATCAAGGACCACGCATTGGGGTCGAACCATTGCGGAGGCTTCCAGAACCCCGACAGTGTTTGCGTCACTGTGGATTGGTTGCGTTCCCTGCTGCACGGGTACGCTTAGTGGCCGAAGGCCACGCAGTGCGCCTGGGGGCTGCGGCGATGGAGAACCGGGCGGCTGCGGACTGGGGGGTCGCGGCGGCTTACCGGGCGGTTGCGGACTCGGTGGCACGGACATTTTTCCCGGTGGTTGCGGACTGAGCGGCTGGCTTGTTCCTGGAGGCTGGGGACCGGGCGGGGTTGTTCCAGGGGGTTGCGGACTGGGCGGCGGGGTCGGTTTTCCCGGCGGCTGAGGAGAACCCATCTCCACTGTAGCCGCGGCTGCGGTCTGTTCTGTCATGCCGGAGCCAGCCAGGATTTGGTCTACGATGCTGCTGCCTAACAAGGCAAAGGAACGTTGTGCTACGGTCTCACCGATCGATCGAGCAATTGCCGCAGAAACAGCGGACTGAATCTCCGGACTATTGTTGGACACTGTCTTGGAATTTTGCAGAAGGCTGGTCAGTAACTCGCGCTCACGCGGTGTGAGAATTCGTTCATCCTGCATTAAGGTTTCAGAAAATGCATCGAGAATCTTTTTCGCCGTCATCGGACACACTCCTCCCCATACTTGCTTGGGCGTTTTAGTTCCAGTTCGGGCGAAAGGGGAAGCAACTTTCGCGGTGACCATACCACCGCATTGGCGAATTATCAAACGAAATTTATTGCGCAGTTGTGGAAACCGTGGAGAAGATGAGGCTTAGAGAGAAGAGAGTTCGTGGGTGGCCATGGCGCCAACCATGGAGCGGAAAATCTTCATCCCATCGGTGCCGCCGAGTTCCGCCTCCGAAGCTCTTTCCGGATGAGGCATCATGCCCACCACGTTGCCGCCGGGGCTGCAGATGCCGGCAATGTTGTCCAGCGACCCATTGGGATTGGCTGACGCCGAAACTTCACCAGCTTCCGTGGCATAACGAAACACTACGCGGTTATCCCGATGCAACTCGTTCAAAGTCGCCTCGTCGCAGAAATAGTTTCCTTCCATGTGACCAATCGGAATGGTTAACACTTCTCCCGAAGAACAGGCGTTGGTGAAAGGAGTGGCGGCGTTCTCCACTCGCACTTGCACCGGCTTGCAGACATACTTCAGACCGGTATTGCGCATGAGGGCGCCTGGCAACAGGCCAGCCTCACACAGGATTTGAAAACCATTGCAGATACCCAACACCAGACCGCCGCCTTGGGCAAAATGGCGTACAGAATCCATGACCGGAGAGAATTTCGCAATCGCCCCGGTCCGGAGATAATCTCCGAAGGCAAATCCTCCGGGAACGATGATGGCATCGCAGTTTTCCAGATCGTGCGACTCGTGCCAAAGAAACGTCGCCGGCTGCCTGAGGACCTGTTGCACTGTCCAGAAGGCATCGTGATCGCAATTTGAGCCGGGGAAAATGATGACTCCAAATTTCATTGCCGGTCCTTAGTCCTTGGTGTGGGATTAAGGGCAGTTTAGCACGTACAGTGGGCTGGGTTCGTGGCGAACTGGGGCCCACAACCGGGACAAAATGTTGGGGTTTCGGGCCTTAGTGGGTGGAGGCCTGGGCAGGCGGCGCCAGCAGCACTGGGTTCGATGGCAGTGGAGTTGGGGAGATCTGCGCGGCGGCAGCATCCGGCGATGCAGGCGGAAACTGGCCGGCAACTTGCTCAGGCGCGGTCAGGCTATCGGGTGAGGGTTGAGGCGGAATTCCTCTTGCCTTCACGATCGCCCAATGCCATTCCTGGTCTGGAAAGAGTGCAAAATTCAAAGGCGTGCGAAAGATTGCAGTCGTTGTCGGAGCCGCCGAACCTTTCACATGCAGCAAGATAGTAACGTCGGCTTGCTTCTGAGAGGAATCTTGCACCGGCTGAGTATCGCTGATCACGGTAGGAACAATTTTGGCCAGGCCGTAGGAGGCGATTGTGGCGGCATCCTGCCGCTTCACGATGGTCAGACCAATGACGACCTCGCGCAATTGCCATGAGGTTCCGTTGTGCATCGAAACCTGAAGCGAATCTCCGTCTATCATCGCAGGGCCATCCAGTTTGGCCAGTTCGCTGCGCGGTAGTTCCTCCAGCAAAAGAGAATCAGACATGGTCTTCGCGGTAAACGACAAGCTGCAAGTAACGTCAGGCGAGGAGACGTGAAAGGTCTTGCCTCCGGGGTCAAGAGAGAATACCGGCGAAGCACCGGAGGCTCGCCGGCTTTCCGCATCGTCCACTACGTGCGATAAGTTGTCGTTATCGACCACCGATTCGGGAGGAGGACTTTTTTTGCGAAAACTGCGCGCCACATCCCCGAGGGGAATGTCGCCCGAGTCATCTTGTGCCCAAAGGCGCGGCGCCGAGGCCAGACAGGAAGCTATAAAGAGGATGGCCGAAATCAGCAGGGTCAGCTTCGGCCGGCTTAGAGTGAGTAGTGGCACAGGAAATTTGGAGGTAACCGCGAGCCGCGGTGATCCTCAACAAAATTGTAGTGGGAGTAAATAACAAAGCGCAGATAACCCGGGCAAACCTTAGGACTAGAACTTTCGCGTAGAAGGTAAAGATCGGGCGCGCGCTGACGAAATGGAAACGCAACGGGGCGCGCGCCCAAGCTTTCTAAAGAAGACCTGAAGATCGCAACCGTGAAACTGGATCGGCTACTGGCTCCCGCCGAAATACCCAACGGGCCACCGCAAATCCCAGAGCCGCGTAACAAAGATGCATGAACCTCATAAGCACCCCCAAACTCCGAATCGCCATCACCTCAAGGGGAGGTCAAGCATCACTATCGGCAAAATAGCAGCGGGGTGGAGAGTGGACAAGGCCCAACCGTGCCATCTCCGTGGCACGGAAGTAACAGCAATTGGCCCGCAAGGGTGTTACCTAAGCGCGGCGGTTATCGTCTCTGGGTGCTCGGGTTTTCAGCTGCCACTGGATTATCGGGCATCGTTGATTAATTGCCGATAGAGTGACTAGTGAGCGTCCGGACTTTCTTCTTCAATAACTCGACCTGGGGGTGGAACGACTACCGTGGAAAGACTATTTTCTGACGTGAGCTTCCTGAAGTCGGCAAGCTCGTGATGCTGCAAGTCGTCCCAACGAGCAAGGAACTCCGCGGTTTGCTGCTTCAGCTTCTCGAACTCCTGTTGTTCGGCCTGGGTGGGAGCCGAGTCCGCGGTGCCTAAATCGATGGCCAGGTAGGCCAGTTTGGCATCGAGCTGGGGCGGGTAGGCTAATGAGTCCTCATTCGCGCTGATGGTCAGGTTCACGAATTGATCGCGAACGGCAATTAGCTTCTTGTCGAGATCATCGGCGGAGGAAGCAATTGTCTTTGCGCTGGCGTTTTCCGGCAACCGCCGTTTCAGTCCGGAGACCTGCGACCGCACATCCTGAATCTGGTTGACGGCGTCATACACGCGATTGAGTTCCTCGTGAATTTGCATCTGCAAGCCGAATTGCTTTGCCAGATCATCCTGGCTGACCTTGACCCGGGGATCCAATTTCACTTCGACCGGCGCAACCTGGGTTTCGCCGCCGACCGTAAGCTTCACCTGATACTGCCCCGGGACAACCACAGGCCCGTGCGCGCCGCTGCCGTATTCCCAGAGGTAATAACCAGGAACCCGGTGCGCTTCTTCTCCGCGCAAATCCCACACAAAGCGATTCAACCCAGCTTCGGGTTTGACTTCTTTTTCCGGTTTTTTGTCGTCAGGATCGAGGGGCTCGTCGAGCGGCTGAGTCTCCGCGCTGGAATACTGGCGGATTGAATTTCCCGAGGCATCCAGGATTTCAAGTTTGGTTTCGGTGCCCTCCTTGGGCGCATCCTTCAAATAGAAATAAATAACCGCGCCTACGGGCGGATTTTGTCCCGTTCGCTTTGAGGGATGGTGCTCGCCGGCTTCGCCTGCCTGAATGCGGTAGGCCGGAGCCGGAGTATAGAGATGCACATCTTTCTTCTCTACATCGTCGCTGAACTGGCGCAGAGGACTGATGTCATCCAAAATCCAGAACGCGCGGCCGTGCGTGGCGACCACGAGATCGTCATTCTTGATCACGAGGTCGTGTACCGGCGTGGCCGGGAGATTCAGCTTGAGTGGCCGCCAATCCACACCGTCGTTGAAAGAAATGTAAACGCCATTCTCCGTGCCCGCGTAGAGAAGTCCGCGCTTTTTTGGATCCTCGCGAACGGCTCGCACAAAGCTGCCCTCGGGAATTCCGTTGGTCAGCTTGGTCCAGGTTTTCCCGTAGTCGCTGGTCTTGTAGATGTAGGGTTGAAGATCGTCGTTCTGATGGCGATCGACAGCAACATAGGCTGTGCCAGCATCGTGCGGTGAAGCTTCGATCTGGCTGATGCGGCTCCACTCGGGCAGATCTTTGGGAGTGATATTGGCCCAGTTCTTACCTTCATCGCGGGTAATCTGGATCAGGCCATCATCGGTGCCAACCCACAACAAACCTTTGGTGATCGGCGATTCGGCCAATGCAAAGATCGTGTCGTAGTATTCCGTGCCGGAATCATCGAGAGTAATTTCTCCGCCGGAAACGTGCTGCTTGCTCTTATCGTTGCGGGTAAGATCGGGACTGATGGCCTCCCAATGAACTCCGGCGTCAGTGGTCTTGAACAGGCGCTCACCCGCATGATAGAGGGTGTTTGGATCGTGCGATGAAATCAAGACTGGAGCGGTCCACTGGAAACGATGTTCCAGTTTGTCCGCACCGTGCGCGTCGGAGAGTTCCGGCTGTTCGGTAATCGATTTGACCTGCCCGATGTGCCTGTCATAGCGCGTAATGTTTCCCTGGTAATCGGCGGCATAAACGATATCCGGATCGGGCGGATAAGGCGCGATGTAGCCCGCTTCGCCTCCGCCCACGTCATACCAGTCCGAGCGATCGATGGAGCCGTCGTCGCTGCGGCTGGCGATGGCCACTGTGCCGCTATCCTGCTGCGAGCCGTAAACGCGGTACGGCGTCGCGGTGTCGGTAATGACGTGGTAGAACTGCGCGGTGGGCTGATTGTCTTCGAGGCTCCAATTTTTGCCTTCATCCAGAGTGATGGTCACGCCGCCGTCGTTGGCAGCAATCATGCGCCGCGTGTCTTTGGGATCGATCCACAGTCCGTGGTTGTCGCCGTGAGGCACTTTTACTTTGTTGAACAAATGGCCGCCGTCCGTAGACTTGTAGGCTTCGACGTTCATGATGTAGACGACATTTTCGTCTTTGGGATCGGCGATGATGTGCATGTAATACCACGGCCGCTGCCACAGGCTGTGGCTGGGATTGACGAACTCCCAAGTTTCGCCACCGTCATCGGAACGATAAAGACCGCCCTCTGGATTGTGGGCCTCAATGAGCGCGTAAACGCGATCAGAATTCGCCGCGACCGCAACCCCGATGCGCCCGTAAGGACCTTTGGGCAGACCATGTTCTTCCAGCCGCTTCCAGGTTGTGCCGCCATCGTTCGAACGGTAGAGTCCGCTTCCGGGACCGCCGCTGTCGAGACTCCAGGAAGTGCGCCGGGCCTGCCAGAGCGAAGCAAAAATAATGTTTGAGTTGTGGGGATCGAAGGCAACGTCGACGCCTCCGGTGTTTTCATCTTTATAAAGAACTTTCTCCCAGTTTTTGCCGCCATCGACCGTGCGGAAAATACCGCGCTCGGTATTGGGGCCATAGGGATGGCCGAGAGCGGCCACGAAGACGATATCCGGATTGTTGGGATTGATGATGAGTTTGCCGATGGCGCGGCTGTCGTGCAGTCCAACATTCTTCCAGGTTTTGCCGCCATCGATTGACTTGTAAATTCCATCGCCCTGGGAGATGTTGCCGCGAATACAGGCTTCACCTGTCCCCACGTAAATTGTGTTGTGATCGGAATTGGCCACGGCCAAGCTGCCAACCGATCCATTCTCTTTGTCAAAAATTGGCGACCAGGTCATGGCGGCGTCAGTTGACTTCCACACTCCCCCGCCAGTCGCGCCGAAATAATAGGTTGTGGGATCGCCGGGAATTCCGGCAGCGGTTAGCGAGCGTCCGCCGCGGAAAGGACCGATCATGCGATACTTCATGCCCTTGAAAAGTTTGTCTTCCGGATTGGTCGATTGGTTTTCAGCTTCTGGGTTCTGCGCCGATACGGAGGCTTTTGAGGGCTTCGCCGACTGCGTGGGCTTTACCGCCTTCGATTGGCGCTCCGGCTTCGTCTGGGAATAAGCCATGCCCCGTAGCCCCAGAGCAATTACGATGAAGAGTAACGGCAGCCAAATTGCGGAAATCCTTCCGACCTTGTTCTCTGAAAACGTCAGACCGACCATGTTGGAATGCCCCCCGTAAGAAAGTAGATCTCTAAATCTCGTTGGCAACCGAAAGCTGTAAGGCAATGCCTGACTGCGCCAACAATTATTTTTTCCTCAGCATTTTGCCGGCGGCTTGAATTTCTTTGCGCTTCGCAGCGTCAACCTTGGGATAGGAAAGGCCAAGCTCTTCGAGCGCTTCCACGATCGCCGCGGCCACCACCAGATGCGTAAACCATTTATTATCCGCGGGAACCACATACCAGGGAGCGTGCCTGGTTGCGGTGTTACGGATCATTTCTTCGTAGGCTTTCTGATAATCGTCCCAGTATTCGCGTTCGTGAATATCTGCCGCGGAGAATTTCCAATTCTTTTCCGGCTCCTCTAACCGCGCAAGAAAACGCCGCCTCTGTTCTTTTTTTGAGAGATGAAGGAAAAACTTGCGGATCATGGTGCCGCTGCGCGCCATGTGGCGCTCGAAACAATGAATATCCTCGAAGCGTTCCTCCCAGATATCTTTGGTGACAAGGGAGGGCGGAAGCTTCTCGTTCTCGAGCGCCGCAGAGTGCACCCGTACCACCAGCACCTCTTCGTAATACGACCGGTTGAAAATTCCGATATGGCCGCGCTCCGGAAGATGCTGCGTTGTACGCCACAGAAAATCGTGTTGCAGTTCTGTATCGGACGGAACCTTAAAGGAATGCACCTGGCAGCCTTCAGGATTCACGCCCGACATGACGTGCTTGATCGTGCCATCTTTACCGGCCGCATCCAGAGCCTGGAAGATCAACAGCAAAGCCCAGCGGTCCTGAGCATAGAGTTTGCTCTGCAGATCTTCCATGCGGGCAACATCTTTCCGGACTTTGTCGTCGGCTTCTTCTTTGGAGTGCCAATGCCCAGTGTCGGCGGGATCGAAATCTTTCAGGCGAAAGTGTTTGCCGTCATCAACCCGGTAGGACTTGGCCAGTTTGGCAGTTTTCATTCGTTGGTCGCTTCGAATATTGGTGCATTAGGAAGTCTACACCGTGCGCAGGCATGGCAGCTTGTTCTACGGCCAGTGCGGAGCCCCTCAAAGCCGATTAAACTGGCAGCGGCTTCTCAACTGCAAGCGGAAGGTTCGCTTGCTGCCACGCGTCGATGCCACCGACAATGTTCATTACGTTCGGAAAACCTGCCCGTTGCAGCAGGCTGCAGGCGATCATGCTTCGATATCCGCCTTTGCAGTGAACCGCGAGCGGGGTATCGCGATCGATTTCCGGGGGCGCGACTTTGAAGTTATCGAGCGGCCACCACACGGCTCCCGCGATGTGTCCCGCCTCCCATTCGGGTTCGCGCCGAACATCCAGCACCTGCAGGCCAGGAGCCGGTAAACGCTGACTGAGAGCTTCCACAGTAATTTGCGGGAGTGCAACTAGCGAAAATCCGGCTTGTTTCCAGGCTTCGGTACCGCCTTTCAAATATCCACGAACGTCCTCGATGCCGATACGGGCCAGCCTCATTCGTGCTTCCGAAATCGCCTCTTCCGATTCCGCAATCAAGACAGGAGCGGCGGCCAAACCCAGCAAGGCTCCTGCCCACGAGGCAAACTGACCGGACAATGCAATGTTCACTGACCCCGGTACGTGTCCGGCTGCGAACTGGTCACCCGGACGAACATCGAGTGCGATTCCGCCCTCTGTCAGCAAAGCTTTCAACTCCGCAGGTTCCATGGGAGACAAGCGGCGCAGATCCGACAGGGACGACGCTCCTGTGCGATTAATTTCTGCGTCCTGGAGAAAATACTCGGGGCGAGTCGGCAAGTTGCTGGTCAACTGTTTCACGAACTCTTCTCTGCTCTCAATCTGTAAGGCGTAATTCGTGAGCCGCTCCGTGCCGAGAGTAGAAACCCGCTCGGCCCGCATGTTGCGTCCACACAGCGAACCGGCGCCGTGGGCTGGGTAAACCAAGACGTTGTCAGCCAGCTTAAGAATTTTATGGTGCAAACTGTCGTAAAGCATTCCCGCAAGCTGCGTGGGAGTGTAGCGGCGGGAAAGATCGGGACGGCCGACGTCGCCCAGGAACAACGTGTCGCCGGTCAAAATCGCCCAAGGGTCAGACGACTTCTCTTGATCGGTGATGACCAGGCAAATGCTTTCAGGCGTGTGGCCGGGGGTTTCAAGCGCGGCGATGCGTAGTTTCCCAACATGCAATTGGAAGCCATCCAGCACCGGAACGTGAGGGAATTGAGCCTCGGCCGGTTCGCCGATATAAATGCTCGCCCCGGTTCTCGCCGCCAGTTCATTGTGGCCGGAGACGAAATCTGCATGCAGATGGGTTTCGAAGATGTGTCGAATCGACAACTGGTTCGCCTCGGCAGCCCGCAGGTAGATCTCGACGTCGCGCTGGGGATCGACGACGACGGCCTCGCCCTCCGATGCCAGCATGTAGGAAGCGTGCGCCAAACATCCAAGATAAAACTGTTCGAAGTACATGTTTCCTCGCTCTGCGGATGCCGAACCATTCTATGCCGTGATTACTGAACTTCGCACTTTCGAAGCCAACTGGTGCAATCGCGGCAATGGAACTGAAGGTTTTATTCTTCGGCGTTCGGCCAGCTTGCTTTAATTGCCAGTTCCGATTTGTTCACCGCGTTTGAGGGTCCGGTCAAAGAAATCGGCAGTCGCACCGTAGGTTCTCACCCAATCTTTCCACATGAGGAAGCCATGAATCTCATCCGGCAAGATCAGTTGTTCGAATGCGACATGCTGCGCGCGCAGCCGCTGCACCAAATCGACGGTTTGGCTGAAGGGCACGTTCCTATCATCATCGCCATGGATCAGTAGCACCGGTGACTTCCAGGTATCGACGAAGGCGTCAGGGGAAGAATCCCAGGCCAACTTTATGGCTGCATCTGTGTCGGGCGGCTGCAACGCGAGGTTGCCGAAGTAGGGGCGCTCGGTGAGAAACACGCTCCAGTCATGCACGCCGTGGAAGTCGACGCCGGCTTTGAAAAGATCTGAATTACGCGCCAGGCCCATCGCGGTCAGAAAACCGCCATAGGAACCACCCCACAATCCTATTTTTGTAGCGTCAACTTCTGGCAGCGCTTGCAAGTACTTTGCCGCCGCCACAACATCTTTGTACTCCGCGGCCCCGCGCCAGATGGTGTTGGGGGCTTCGCGAAAGGCGCGGCCATACATAACTCCGAGGCGATAATTCACCGACAAGACGGCGTATCCGCGGCTGGCCAGATATTGGTTTTCGGCATAAGCGTTGTGGTAGTAATCCATGTAGTGGAAGCCCAGCAGCATCTGACGGATCGGGCCACCGTGCATAAAGACGAGTCCGGGAATTTTCCCGGTCGCGCTGCGAGGTAGAAAGAGCTGGCCGTGCAGTGTGAGTCCATCCTCGCTCTGAAAAATTACCTGTTTCGGCGTTACCAGCAAGCTGGAAGGAAAATCGCTGGGCAAAGCCTTCCGGGCAATCATTTCGCGGCCCTCGGCCGTCACTTCATAGGGCATGGCCGGTGAAGTGGCTGTCGAACCAAGACAGAGGACGCTCTTGCCGTCGGCGGTTTGGACCGGAGACCACTCGATGGTTTCACCGCTGGTGAGCGCCTTCGGCGCAGCGCCGCCATCAATTGCCACTCGCCACAGGTGCCGCCGGTCGACATCGTTCTGATTCGAGGAGTAAATGACCCAGGCCTTTTCGGCGCTCAGGGTGACGTCTTCCACGTCGAATTCGCCGGGCGTGAGCAGCGTAGGGGCACCACCATTTGTAGAAACCGAATACAAGTGATTGCGCCCATCCTGCTCGGAGGCAAATACGACTCGCGCATCGCCGGCGAAATTAAGTGAACTGTCTTCGGTCAGTTCGGGGAGAGAGTCGTCGAGTTTGACGCCACTGCGCCACACGGGGTGAGCCGAACCGCTGCCGGCATCGGCGATCCACAACGACCAAGGTTTAGGCCGCACCGGAATCAACGGCAGCTTTTGCTGATTTCCAGCGATACGCACGAATACAATCCACTTGCCATCGGGTGACCAGCGTGGCATGGAGTCTTTATCGACGCTCGGCGCCAGATACCGGATCGAATCTCCGCCAAAATCGTAGATCGCGATCAAGCTATGATCGTCTCTCTGGGTGACGAAAGCGATGTGCTTTCCGTCGGGCGACCATTTGGGTTGTACCGCGTCTCCGCGCACTGAAGTCAGTTCCCTGGCCTGCTGTTTTCCATCCGTGCCGGCGACCCATAACTTTTTCTTTGCGGGCCAAACCACTAACTTGCCGTCGGGCGAAATCTGAATGTCTTCGCAACCTTCCTCCGGGCAACCCATGTCGCCCAACAGGCGAGGAGCTGTATCTTTCTCATCAACATCCATTGCAAAGACCTGTTGTTTGGCTCCCTTTGTCCAGCTTTCGGGGTTGGCGCTTTCCTGCGCCGAATTCAGCTCGCTGCCCAGCGCGTACACCACGGTTCTGCCGTCGGGTGTCAGTCGCAGGCTGGCGATGGGCTGGCCGTCATCCTCGTTATAACGAGTCACTGGCCGCGCGGTGTGAGCGAAATCGGGGCCGTCCGCTACCCACACATTACGAATCCCTTTTGCGTCGAAGACCCAGGCCACCCGGCTGCGGTGTTCCGCGGCCACCAGTTCGGTGGGAAAGGGCGAACTCATCACCTGCTCCACGGTGAAAGGAGATTGCGCCAGCGCCGACGTGGCGAAACCCAAGAGCAAGACAAACGCAATGCGCAAACGGAAGTTGGTAGATGTCATAGACCGCAAGAGTAAGCGACGGACACCCCGCTTGCCAAATGGTTTGCGAAAGTGACGGGCAGCCGCGAGACCGGTGCAACCACAATGTTTGCAGTTGTGAATTTCTGCTTTCGGATTTATTGTGGAGTGTTTCCGGAGGAACCAAAAATTGCGAACGATTGCCCTCGCCATTCTGATCGCATCTCTTACCACTTCCTTATCCGCACAGAAGCACACACCGAAACAAACTCCAGATTCCGGCCGAAAGCAGACCTTCCAGCAAAAGCAGGCGGAGACATCGTCTGCCAATGATTCGCAGAAGGATAACGAGGAAGGCGAAGACAAGGGACCTTGGAAGAATCTGCAGTATCGCCTGGTGGGCCCATTTCGCGGCGGGCGCGTAGTCGCGGTCTCGGGGGTGGTCGGCGAGGATAATATCTACTATTTTGGATCAACCGCTGGCGGTGTGTGGAAGACCACGGATGGCGGGCTCAACTGGAAACCCATTTTCGACAAGACGAAGGACGCGTCTCAGGCTATTGGAGCGATTGCGGTTTCCGAATCCGATCCGAATGTGATTTACGTGGGCACCGGGGAAGCGTGCATCCGCGGCAATATCGTGGGCGGCAATGGTGTATACAAGTCGATCGACGCGGGCAAAACCTGGAAGTTCGTTGGCCTTGCCGACACCCACGCCATCGGACGCCTGGCGGTGAATCCGAAAAATCCTGATATCGCATTCGTCGCTGCCCTCGGCCATCCTTTTGGCGACAACGAAGAACGCGGAATCTTCCGCACCGAGGACGGCGGCAAGAGCTGGCAGAAGGTACTTTATAAGGACGCCAAGTCCGGCGGCATCGACGTAGTCTTCGATCCAACAAATTCGAACACTCTCTTTGCTGCGCTCTGGCAAGCCCGGCGTACGCCGTGGAGCCTCGATAGCGGCGGCCCCGGAAGCGGCCTTTACCGTTCCATCGACGGCGGAAGCACCTGGAAAGAACTTAAAGGTCATGGGCTGCCCGAAGGCATTCTAGGCCGCATTGGCGTCACTGTCTCGGGAGCCAATCCGAACCGGGTATGGGCCGTGATCGAAGCTGAAAAAGGTGGCATCTATCGCTCCGACGATGGCGGCGACTCCTGGCACTTAATGACCGATGATCACCGTTTTCGGCAGCGCGCCTGGTATTACTCGCACATTTTCTCCGATCCCAAGTCTGAAAATACGGTTTACATTCTCAACACCGGGGTATACCGCTCCAATGATGGCGGCAAGACCTTCAGCCGCATACGCGCTCCCCACGGAGATAATCACGGGCTGTGGATCGACCCTACGAACCCTAAGCGCCTCATGAATGGCAACGATGGTGGCGCCACCATTTCAACGGACGGCGGCGAGAGCTGGAGCACGCTGTATAACCAGCCCACCGCGCAGTTTTATCACGTCACCACGGACAACCGTTTTCCGTACTACATCTACGGCGCGCAGCAGGACAACACCACGGTAGCGATCGCGAGCGCCAGCGCCGACGGCGCCATCGATCGCCCCGACTGGTATGACGTTGGCGGAGGCGAAAGCGGTTACATTGCTCCCGATCCAACCGATCCTGAGATCGTCTACGCGGGTTCTTACGGCGGGGATATCAGCCGCTACGATCACCGCACCGGCGAAGAGCAGGCCATCAATCCCTGGCCGGTGAACCCGATTGGATGGGCCGCGGCCGACGTGAAACATCGCTTCCAGTGGACCGAGCCCATCGTTTTTTCGCCGCACGACCCGAAGACCATGTACTTTGCCGGCGAGGTGTTGTTCAAAACGACGGATGGAGGGATGAGCTGGAGCATTATCAGTCCCGATCTGACGCGTAATGACAAATCCAAGCAAGCGGCCTCCGGCGGGCCGATTACCAAAGACAACACGGGTGTGGAAGTTTATGACACGATTTTCTCCGTGGTGGAATCGCCGGTGCAGAAGGATCTGATTTGGGCCGGTACCGACGATGGATTGGTTCAACTCACCCGCGATGGTGGAGCGCATTGGGAAAATATAACCCCCAAGGCGATGCCGGAGTGGGGCACGGTGAGTATGATCGAAGCCTCTTCGCGCGATGCGGGAACCGCGTATTTGGCCGTCGAACGGCACAAGTCTGACGACTTCGCACCCTATGTGTTCAAGACTACAGATTTCGGCAAAACCTGGAGCACGCTGATCACGGGAATTCCAGCGAACGATTATGTCCATGCGGTGAGGGTCGATCCCCGACGCCCGAATTTGCTTTTCGCCGGAACCGAACAAGGGGTATACGTTTCGTTCGACGATGGCGCCCGCTGGCAGCCGCTGCAACTGAACTTGCCGCCGGCTCCGGTCAACGATCTGGTCGTCAAGAACAACGATCTGGTGGTGGCGACCCACGGACGCAGTTTCTGGGTGCTCGATGACATCAGTCCGCTCGAGCAATACGAGGATTCGATTCCGCTGCAGGAGGCTCACTTGTTCACGCCGGCTGAGGCGAATCACACGGCATTCCGTGGTTCGTTTTTCGCACCCAGCGGCAACGTGGGGAAAAACCCGCCGGCGGGAGCAATCATCGATTACTGGCTGAAAACCTCACTCAAAAAGGATGAGGACAAAACGAAAAGTTCCGGAGCCGGGGAAACATCGGCGAAAGCTGAAACGAGTCCGGCGGTTTCCTCGGAGATGAAGAAAAACGAGGGCGATGAAGTTCCGAAGATCACTCTGGAGATTCTTGATTCGTCGGGGAAGGTGATTCGCAAATATCCTAAGAAAGAGGAGGCTGCCGGCGACGAGGAAGAAGATTTCTTCAGCCGCGGCGGCAATGCGGGCAAGCTGCCCGCCGACGCAGGCCTGAACCGCTTCGTCTGGGATCTGCGCTACGAGGGAGCGACGAAGGTTCCCAAGGCGCCGCTCTGGGGCGGCAACACCGATGGTCCGGAAGCGCTGCCGGGCGAATATCAGGTGCGTTTGACGGTGCTGGGCAAGAGCTATACGGCGCCGCTTGAAATCAAAGTCGACCCGCGGTTGCATTTAGGCAGCGACGATCTCGCCAAGCAGTTCGATCTGTTGCTGAAGATCCGCGAGAAGGTTACCGAAACCGATGACACCATTATTCAGATTCGTGATTTGCGCGATCAAATGAAAGCAATCGATACGCGCTTGAAAGACGATCCTCGCGGTAAGGTAATTGGCGATGCCGGCAAAGCGCTGGATACAAAAATGACCGCCGTGGAAGAAGCGCTCATTCAGACCAAGGCCAAGAGCGGCCAGGACGTGCTGAACTTCCCGGTGCGGTTGAATAATCATCTGGTCGCGCTGGGCGGAGTGGTCGGCAGCGCCGATTCCGCTCCCACCAAGCAGTCTTATGAAGTGTTCGACATGCTCAGCAAAGCGCTAGATGAACAAATGACGAAATGGAAGGCGATTGTTGCCACTGATGTGGCTGCCTACAACAACCTGGTGAAACAGCAGGATGTTCCGGCGATTCTATTGAAACAGCCGGAGGTGGAAAAATAAACCGGAAGGTTTCGTCACGACAGGTTGGGCGCGACCTATTACCTGAAGGCGGCTTTGGTGGTCGGCTGGAGCAGATAAAAGAGTAACGCCCCAGCGATGATGACGCCCACGCCGCCACGCAAAAGATCGCCTCTCGCGGAATTGACGATGTCCCCGAAAATCTGGGTGGCGATGATTACGATCGCCAGTCTCCACGCCCAAAGACGCCGGCGTAACCAGCCGATTCCTGCGGCGGCAAGGGCGGCGCTGAGGAACAAGAATAGAACTCCAACGGTTTTGCCAAGCGCCACCAGTTTTTGATGGGCCTTCGGATTGAGAGCCCAGATGCGATCTAGAGCCGTACCCGGCCAAAGCAAGGTCGTCGCGGCGAGACCGGCCATCAGGGCGCCAAAGAAGAGGAAGCAGCCAAATCCGGTGAATCCATATGGTCGGCGTGGCACTGGCGGGTTACGGCTTGCAGAATTGCCTTCTTCATTAACCATCTCTCGCCCCTGCACAACTCTCGCGATCAGCGTTTCAACAATTCACTTACCGCTCGGTAGGCCTGGTCGATAGCCGTGTCGGTATAGGCAGTGGCTGCAGAGTCGGTATTGGCAATGGTGATCCTTCCAAAGGGTTGGCGCCCGATCACATTGGGACGTTTGTCCTCAGGCCAATCGGGATCGAATAGCGGGTTGTACTCGTAGCCGTAGCCGTGCGGCCACCGGTTCACGGTGATGGCTTCAATGTCGCGCGCGGGATCGAAACCGCCGGCGCTTAGCATTCGGGCAAGCTGGTCGCGAATTTTTCGTTCGAAGGTTTCAAAAGTGGTGGAGAGCAGTTCGTATCTTCCGATCTTGTGTTGTTCCCGGGCTGGCAATCCCGGCTTGCAGGGAGCTCGGCCGAGTTGCAATAAGATGGGTTCTTCGGGAACGGCAGGACTTCGGTATTTGCCGATGTTCACGGCGTAGTTGAGGCCGACTTCTGGCCAGTATGAACCAGGCGCCGAGACTCGCTGCACGCCCAGCTTTTGAAAGGACGTCCAGTTCCGAATGCCGACGCTGGTGTAGACCAGCGGTACTTTGACGAGGTAGTGCAAAGCTTCCTTTTGCGCTTCGGAAAGCTCCGGACACAAATAAGGAATCATCATGTTCCAGCAGGCCAGCACGCATCCCTTGGCTTTTACCTTAAACACCTGGTTGCCGCTGGCGTGGGTGACTTCTACTTCTTTTGCGTTTGAGGGGGTTCCGATATTGCGTACTCCGACGACAGTGCTGTTCAGACGGAGCCTTACGGGGGCGGTATCGCGGTCCAACTGACTGTAGTCGACTTGCGCTGTGACTATGTCCTCCGCGGTGTGACCGGGAACGGCGTCGGGGATTAACGCGCGCACAAGTAACCGCGCGATCGATGCGTTGCCATCGGGAAAGTGGAAACGGTACGAGCCTCCGTTGGCGTAGCCCGCGGCGGAGTAACTCATATGGGGTGCGGCGCCGGGGGCCAGAGCCATGCCCTGAAATCCGGGCAAGCCGATCGCCCAGCAGTCGAGGGCGGGTTCGGCATCGATGCCAACTCCCCACTCTCCTTCGGTGCGACGCTGATAAAACCGAATCACGCCAGGATCGGCTTTGACGACATTCAGAAGAAAGTCGCGATAACTCATCTTCGAGAGCCGCGCCTTTTTCTCCGGCGAAGAGAGTCCGGGCATGTAGTCGATGTTGGCCTCTTGAATGCGCACGATATCGCGCTGCACTTCAGGCGAGAGCGGCGACCTGGAGAGAAACGGGGCCCAGCCCAATGCCATTCCTTGTTTTGCATCGGGCGCTTCAACCTCCCAGTCGCGGCCAGGAGTGCCGGTTACCAGCCGGTCTTCACCAAAGGTTTCTTTGTCAAAAAACACGGCGGACTTCAAACCGAGCGATGGGTAAAGCTTATGGTCGGTGAATTTCGCCTCGAACTGCGGGGGATCGATTCCGAGATTTTTGAGTAATCCATCGGCCACCGAACTATATGGCGTAGGGCTGTCGATCAATAATGTTCCACCATTGAGAAGCTGAAGCTTTCCTCCCAGGTGGAACTCGTTGCGCTTGGCATGACCTCCGAAGTCGTCGTGGTTTTCGAGAATCAGAATGCGCGCGGATGTGCCGACTCTCTGCTGAAAGAAATACGCCGCGGCCAGCCCACTGATTCCTCCGCCAACAATTACGAGATCGTAAGTCTCACGGCTTTCGACGGGCTTGCCCGCGGCGTCCCAGAAGGTGCCATCGCGCAAGCTGTGGGCGATCTCGAATGATCCCGGATGGCTGCCGCGCAGACCAGTCTTCACCGGAGGGTCATATCCCGACTGGTTTTGTGGCTCTGAGGAGCTGTTGGCTCCGAAGACGGACGGCTGCGGCAGCATGGCCGCGCCGATGACCATGGCGGCGCCGTTCATGAAATCCCGCCGCGTGATGGGCCGATCCATTCCCAAGTAGCGATCGTAGGAGTCGCTCATGAAAGGCTCTCCAGAGACAGCAATTGCGAATCACTTCTGCCGCGGCGCACGCGAAGGAACGGTTTACGCCGACAATAATTCCTGCACAGCGCGATAGCCTTGATCGATCGCCTGGTCCGTGTAGGCCGCAGCGGCGGCATCGGAGTTTGCAATCGTAATGCGTCCGAAAGGTTGGCGCGCGATGTCGCAGGGCCGCTTCCCTTCCGGCCAGTCCGGATCCCATAAAGGGTTGTATTCGTAGGCATAGCCGTGCGGCCACCGATTCACGGTAATGGCTTCGATATCGCGCGCCGCATCAAAACCACCGCCGCGCAACACGCGGGACAATTGGTCGCGAATATTTCGTTCAAAGGCTTCAAAGGGAGTGGAGAGCAACTCGTAGTGCCCGGCGCGCTGCTGCTCTCGCGCCGAGAGACCGGGCTGGCAGGGAGTACGCAGCATATGCACCAAGATCGGGTCATCGGGCGATCGCGAAGGTTTGTAGTCACCGATATCGATCGCCTGATCCAGATTGATCGAAGAATGGTACATGCCCGGACAGGTGATGCCCCGGATGCCAAGTTTATGAAACGAGCTCCAGTTGCGCAGTGCGACCACCGTATAAACCAGCGGCACCTTCACGCCGTAATGGAGCGCCTGCTTCTGCTCCGGTGGAAGATCTGGACAAATGTATGGAATCACCATATTCCAGCAGGCCAGCACGGTTCCCTTCCCGCGAACGCGGTACACCTTCTCGTCGCGGCCATAGAGCACCTCCACGTTCTTCGCGGGCGGGGGATCTGCGAGGTGACGCACCCCAACCGCGGTGCTGTTCAACCTGATCCGCACTGGAGAATGAGGGCGATCAAGCCGGCGGTAATCGAGCCTGGCGGTAACCATATCCTCAGCTGTTCCGCCCGGAGCACATTCTGGGACGAGCGATCGCACCAGCAGGCGGGCGATGGATGCATTGCCGTCGGGAAAGTGAAAATAATATCTCTCTTGCGGAGTGACTTCGCCTAATGCGGTGAAGGTCAATCCCTTGGACGGGACGCGGTCGAGGCCCATGCCCTGAAATCCCGGAAAGTAAAGGGCCCAGCAATCCAGCGCCGGAACGGCGTCGATTCCAATTCCATACAGGCCGTGAGTCCGCGTCTGATAAAACTTCAATACCTCGGGATGAGCTTTGATCACGTTGAGCAGAAAATCTTTGTAACTCATCCGCGAAAGACGCGCCTTCTTTTCCGCCTGAGACAGGGCTTCCATGTAGTCGATTTTGGCTTCCTGGATGCGGACAATATCTTGCTGCGCGTGAGAAGAGAGCGGCGTCCCGGCAAGAAAATCCGCCCAGACAACTCCGGAAGCGCTGGCAGGTCCGTAGCCGGTGGGCGCGCCTGTTACCAGTCGCTCACTACCAAATGTCTCTTTGTCGAAGAAGTAGGCCGACCCGAGGCCCCGGTAGGCCTCGTGGTTGGTATATTTTTTTTCGAAAACCGGAGGGTCGATGCCTAACTCCGTGATCAACCCGCGGGCGACTTTGCTGTAGGGAAATGGAGATTCGATGGCGACGGTGCCGCCGTTGGTTAGCAGTAAGCGTCCGCCCGGGCGAAATTCGTTTCGCTTCGCATGTCCCCCGAAGTCGTCGTGATTGTCGAGGATCAGAATCCGGGCGGAGGGCCCGGCGTGTTTGCGGTAAAAATACGCGGCGGCCAGGCCGCTGATGCCGCCGCCCACCACAATCAGATCGTATGTCTCCCCGGTATCAACGGGTTTCCCGGCTTTCTCCCAAAAAGTATCGTCGCGCACGCTGTGCGCAGTTTCGAAAGAACCGGGATGACTTCCCCGCATTCCAGTCAGCGCCGGCGGATAATAACCGGGCACATCCTGACCGGTAGCAGTCGCTTGGGCGGCCAGCATTCCGGGCAGCCAGGCGCTGGCCAGCACTCCGCCTGCACCAACTGCCATCCCATTCAGGAAATCGCGACGGGTAATCTCGCGATTCATTCCCAGTTCGCGATCACGCTCCCGGTTTCGGCCGTTTTCGTTTGAATCCGCCAAGTGTCTATGTACTCTTCAACTGTTCCTGCACCGCACGATATGCTTGATCGATGGCGACGTTGGTGTAGGCGCTGGCGCCGGCGTCGGAGTTTGCGATCGAAATTCGTCCAAATTGTTTCCGCCCAATTACACAAGGACGCTCATCCTGCGCCCATTGCGGATCGGAATGAGAGTCGTATTCGTAAGCATAACCGTGACCCCAGCGATTCACCGTGATCGCTGCGATGTCCCGCGCCGAATAGAATCCCCCCTTCGCCAACATGCGACTCAACTGATCGCGAATATTGCGTTCAAAAGTGGAGAACGGAGTGCCGATCAGTTCATACCGTCCCATGCGGTATTGCTCGCGACGCGCCAAACCGGGCTTGCACGGCGTGCGCAGCATGAAAAGCACCATGGGCTCCTGAGGAGTACTGGGAAATTTATACCCGCCCAGACTGACGGGAAAATCCAGCATGGTGAAGCAATGATAACTGCCGGGAGAAATCACTTGCCGGATGCCTAGGTTCTGAAACGCAGTCCAGTTGCGAATGGCTACGTGAGTGTAGATGAATGGCTCCTTCACTCCATAGTGCAAAGCTTCTTTCTGCGCTTCCGGCAGTTCAGGACACAGGTAGGGCACCATGCCGTTGTAGCCCGCCAGCACGCACGCGGCAGCGGTCGCGCTCTGCAGCTTGCCATGGCGCACGTAGGAAACTTCCACCTGCTTCGAGCCGGGACCGCCAAAATGCTGAGCTCGTACGGCCGTGCTGTTCAAACGAATGCGGATGGGAGACGATGGTTGGTCGAGCCTGCCATAGTCGGCCCGAGCCGTTACCACATCTTCCATGGTGTGCCCGGGAATCGACCCAGGAATCAGCGAACGCACCAGCAGCCGAGCGATGGAAGCGTTGCCATCCGGAAAGTGAAAAATGTACGGCTCTTCTTCTTCGTGTTTTTCTTCTTTGTCTTCTTTCCCGTCCAAGCCCATACCCTCGAAGCCGGCGTATTGATAAGCGCCATAGTCATCCGGATTTCGGAAGCAAGCCAAAGCGGAGATTGCATCGATCCCAACTCCGAACAAATCATGAGTATAGGTTTGAAAGAACGGCAACACTGTGGGATCTGCGCGGCAAATTTCAGTGAGGAAGGTTGCGTAACTGATCTTCGCCAGTCGCGCGCGCTTTTCTTCGAGCGACAGAACCGGCAGGTAATCTTTTTTCTCCGTATAGAGGCGGGCGATTTCCAGCTGCACCTTTTTCGGGAGTGGAGATTTGCTGAGAAACTCCGGCCACGGCGTTGTTCCCATACCGGGCACGCAACGATCTTCGCCGAAGGTCTCTTTATCGAAGAAGCAGGCCGTGCCCAAATGCGAGTACAAATTCTGATCGTAAGCCTTGTAAAAAACCTTCGGCTCGATTCCCAACTCCTTCAGAACGCCTTTGGAGACCTCGCTGTACTCTGAAGGATTTTCAATCGACTGGGTTCCACCGTTGCTCAGAAGCAACCGCTTCCCCACCCGGAATTCATTGCGCCGGGCGTGTCCGCCAAAATCGTCGTGATTATCGAGAATGAGAATGCGGGAGTTGGAACCAGCTTGCTTTCGGAAAAAGTAAGCTGCGGCCAACCCGCTGATGCCGCCGCCTACTACGATCAGATCGTAGGTTTCGCGCGTGTTCTCCGGAGGGCCGGCATTTTCCCAGAAGGTGCCATCGCGCAGGGAGTGGGCAACATCAAAAGCCCCCGGCTGGCTTCCCCTCATCCCGGTTAGCGCCGGAGGATACGGGAGGGACGCGGAATGGACGTTTGAGACGTTGTCTGCCGCCGAAGCTAATCGGGTGAAGCCCGCGCTTCCTAACACGCCAATGCCGACCGCCATGCCGTTCAGAAAATCGCGGCGGGTAATACGCCTTCCCATTCCCAGTTCACGGTCGCGTTGTTCTTGACTCATGGTCTCCGAAGTGCACCGCCAGCTGGTTACCGCAGTGGAATGGGATTCAAAAGTATTTGTCGCTTGATGCGACATTACTATAACTCCGCAAGGTTAGAAGAAACAACCATACCCGTGCTACCAGCACATTGGTTCCGACCTGCTGCCTAAGATGGAGGCTTGTTGATCGCAATGGTCCTCTCCTTATTTTCGACTCCAACGATTTGCTGCCACTGACCGGTGAACAGAATAGAATCGCCACGCAAAAGGCTCAGCTAACCCTGGTGGGCAGAATTCCCGCCGCAGGGCGGCAAGATATTTGGAAATGGCGAGGAATTGCGCGATAGGTGCGCTCGCGCCGAAAAAACGATCGGCGAAGGAATGATCGGACGGATCTGGCGCGAACAACCGGAGTCTGACATGATGAGAGAGATGGCGCTTCATTGGCCCTTAGTTCGCCAGATTCTGCATGGCGGGGATGGCACCGGTCCCGAAGCCATGAGCTCCCGGACCAAGAATCTGCTTCCCAAAAATCAAGGAGCCGAAGTGGCGCGCTCTGATCTGCCCCTATTGCGCAGTGGGCTGCGGGCAGCTGGCGTTTCACAAAAACAGCAAGCTGATTTCAATCGAAGGCGACCCCGAGTCACCGTTGTCGCGCGGGCGGTTGTGTCCCAAGGGTTCAGCGAGCTTCGAACTGCTGACCCATCCCCATCGGCTGACCAGGATAAAGTACCGGCGACCTTTTTCCAAGGAATGGGAAGATCTGGAACTTGGCAACGCGATGGAGATGATTGCCGATCGGGTATGGGCGAGCCGCGAAAAAACATTTGCGGAGGCGCGCGACGGGGAGACGCTGATGCAAACCACCGCGATCGGACATCTCGGCGGAGCTACCCTGGACAATGAAGAAAATTACCTGATTAAGAAATTGTTCACCGCCGGCCTAGGGATGGTGTGCGTCAGCAATCAGGCCAGGATATGACACAGCTCGACTGTGCCCGGTCTGGGCACAAGCTACGGGCGCGGCGGGGCTACAACCGCACCGAACGACATGCTGAACTCCGACGCGATCCTGATCATGGGATCGAACATGGCAGAGAATCACCCGGTCGCGTTTCAGTGGGTGATGGAGGCGAAGGAAAAAGGAACAACCGTCATCCATGTGGATCCGCGGTTCAACCGGACCTCAGCCGTGGCCAACATATGGCTGCCGCTGCGGGCGGGGTCTGACATAATTTTCCTTGGCGGGTTGATCCGCTACGCTCTGGAGAATGAACTCTTCTTCCGCGAGTACCTGCTGCATTACACGAACGCGCCGGTAATTATCTCTGAGGATTTTCGCGACACGGAAGACCTCGGGGTGTTTTCTCCGGTTGGAACGGCGAGAACAAGTCCTACGACCCCGCCAGTTGGCTCTACGAGCGAGCCGATGCCAGCGATCAGCAGGCGCGCCCGACGGCGGAAGGAGCGTCACCGGGCGGCCACCCGCAACACGGCGCGACGGTCATGCCGGATTTGAACAAGTACACAACCGACAACACGCTTCAGCATCCACGCTGTGTAGTCCAACTTCTCAAGCGGCACTTCACGCGCTATACGCCGGAGATGGTGGAGCAATACTGCGGAATCTCCCAGGAAGGCTTCTTGCGCGTGGCAGAAACGTATTGTCGCGCGTCCGGAGCGGAGAAGACCGGCGGGATTTGCTATGCGGTGGGATGGACGCAACATTCTTCCGGGGTGCAGATCATACGCTCGGCCGCGATTTTACAGCTTTTGCTGGGGAACATGGGACGGCCCGGCGGCGGCATCCTGGCGCTGCGCGGCCACGCCTCCATTCAGGGAAGCACCGACATCCCGACCCTTTATGACATTTTGCCTGGGTATCTCAGCATGCCCAAGTTCGGCGAGGAGTCCAAAACGTTCGCCAACTACATCGCCAAGTACAAGACGCGAACCGGGTGGTGGAACAATTTCGACAAATACATCGTCAGCCTGCTGAAGGCGTACTACGGCGAGGCAGCGCAACCGGAGAATGAGTTCGGGTTTCACTGGCTGCCGCGCGTGACCGGCGATCACTCCCACCAGGGCTACTGGTTAGAAATGATGGACGGCAAAATGGACGGACTGTTCGTGATGGGAGAGAATCCGGCAGTGGCCGGTCCGAATTCCGGGATGGAGAGGCGCGCGCTCGCGAAATTGAAGTGGCTGGTGGTGCGCGATCTGGTGGATACCGAAACATCATCATTCTGGCGAGACGCGCCGGAGGTGCGGAGCGGCGAAGTGCGGCCGGAGGAAATTGAAACGGAAGTTTTCCTCATGCCGTGCGCCGGCCATGCCGAAAAAGATGGGACATTTACGAATACGCAAAGGCTGCTGCAATGGCATGAGAAGGCCGTCGATCCCCCGGGAGACGGGCGCAGCGAAAACTGGTTCATGTTTCACCTGGGAAATCTGTTGAAGGAGAAAGCGAAGAAAGATCCGCGGCCGAAGAACGCAGGCCTGCTGGCATTGACGTGGGACTATCACACAGGGGGCGGGCTTGAGGAACCCGTGGCCGAAGAGGTGTTGCAGGAAATCAACGGCTACACGATCGCAGACCGGCAACTGGTGGCTGGATACACCGCGCTCAAGGCGGATGGTTCGACTGCGTGCGGTTCATGGATTTACTCGGGAGTGTTTCCGCGGACCGACGAAAACCGCGCGAACCAGCGCGCTTCGAAAGATTTCTACGGGCACGGTTGGGGATTTGCCTGGCCGTCGGACCGGCGCATCTTGTACAACCGGGCTTCGGCACGGCCCGACGGTACTCCGTGGAGCGAGCGGAAAAAATTGGTGTGGTGGGACGCAGGAACCAAGAAGTGGACAGGAAACGACGTGCCTGATTTTGTAGCTACCAAGCCACCGGACTACGTGCCAGGAGAGGACGCAGAGGGCGACGATGCGCTGGCGGGCGACAAACCTTTTATTTTGCACACCGACGGCCGGGGCTGGATTTGGGTTCCCACCGGTTTGGCTGATGGGCCGTTGCCTGCGCACTACGAGCCTTTGGAATCGCCGGTCCGGAACCGATTTACCCTGTACAGCAGGTGAACCCCGTTGCCCTGAGTAAAAAGCGCCCCGGCAATCAGTACTCGTCGTCTCCCGACACGCGATTCCCCTACGTTCTGACCACGTATCGCCTCACAGAACATCACACGGCGGGAGGGATGTCGCGGACGCTTTCGCATCTGGCCGAACTTCAGCCGGAAATGTTTTGCGAAATTTCAGTAGAGATGGCCCGTGCGCTCACAATCACGCCAGGCGAGTGGGTAACCATCGTGACGCAGCGAGGAGCAGTGGAAGCGCACGCGCTGGTGACGGCTCGAATGCAGACACTCGAGATTGGGGGTGAGCCCATTTACCAGGTCGGCCTGCCTTTTCACTGGGGATACTCGGGACTGGTGAAGGGCGACATCGGCAACGATCTCATCGCCATCTCCGAGGAGCCGAATGTGCGCATCATGGAGACCAAAGGCCTGCTGTGCAATTTACTGCGGGGAAAGAACGCGGACAATGCGCATCGCGTGAAGGAACTGCGCGAAGCGCGAAAGGAATCCTGATGAGCGTCACCGCCTTCCTCACCGACGCAACCCTGTGCATTGGCTGCAAGGCATGCGAAGTGGCATGCAAGGAATGGAACGAAGTTCCCGCCGATGGCATGGTGTGGAGCGGTCTCTCCTACGACAACACGCAGAGCCTGGGCGCCTCGACGTGGCGGCATGTGATGTTTCTGGAACAGCCGCAAGTAGCCGGGCCGCAGATGGCGGAGACGAAGGATCCGTTCCGCTGGATTTTTCTCTCCGACGTGTGCAAGCACTGCGAGAACGCTGGGTGCCTGGAGGCGTGTCCCACGGGCTCGATCGTGCGCACCGAAATGGGCTCGGTGTTTGTGCAGAATGATGTGTGCAACGGTTGTGGCTATTGCGTGGTCACCTGTCCGTTCGGCGTGATTGACCGGCGCCCCGACGATGGGCGCGCTTTCAAATGCACGTTCTGCTATGACCGGCAGAAGGCGGGCCTCATCCCGGCCTGCGCAAAAGCTTGCCCGACGCAATCGATTCAGTTCGGCGATCTCGCGAAGCTTCAGGAGGATGGCGAGAAGCGCGTGCAGGAGCTGCGCGCGCGAGGATATGAGGACGCACGGGTTTACGATCCACTGGAGACGAGCGTGGGCGGGGTGCACGCGCTGTTTGTAATTCTGGGTGAGCCGGAGAACTACAATCTTCCGCCGGCTCCCGAGGTGCCTACCGCCTACTTGAAGAGTGCGTGGACTTCTGCCCTGGTTTCCGCCGCCGTTGCTTTTGCAATTGTGTGCGCGGCTTTTTTGCATTAGGCGATCGAAGGATCAAAACCTTGCAGCGGCGCTTGCAGCCAACGACAGGACAGCTCGCGACATGACATCTGCTGGAAAACCCAAAGCCACCGAAGAGCGCCTCGACGAAATCAGAAAGGCCGCGTTGGAGACAGCACTGCCACCCAGCGCGGGCTTGGCGGCAGCGCATCCGGAAATTCATGGAACCGGAAGTTATTATGGACTGCCGGTGCTCAAAGTACCGGTCTGGACCTGGGAAATACCGCTGTATTTTTTTATTGGCGGCATTGCCGGAATGTCGGCCTGTTTAGCGTTGGCTGCGCAACTGTTCGGCGGAGACTCGGCATTTATCCGCGTTGCATTGTGGTGCGCCCTGGTCGGAGCCTTGATTTGCGCGATTCTTCTGATCGCCGATCTCGGAAGGCCCGCACGTTTTCTGAACATGCTGAGGGTATTCAAGCTGCAATCGCCGATGTCGGTGGGGGCATGGGTGCTTGTGGCTTTTTCGAACTGTGTTTTTCTCGCAGTTCTTGGGCACGAATTGATTCTGCGCGGTTATGTAAACCCGCTTACGATCGGGATGCGCTGGACGGGGGAGATCATGGCCGCATTGGCCGGCCTGCTTCTCGCCAGTTACACAGCCGTGCTGATCGGCGCGACGGCGATTCCGGTATGGTCGCAAAACCGCCTGGAACTCCCGCCGCATTTTCTGGCCGCGGCACTGGGAGGCGCCGCGGCAGTGATGGAGTTGCTGGGCTTTCTCACGCCTGAAACTCAACTCCTTGGGCTAGTGGCCGCCGGCATCGAGACTCTGCTGGGCATTGCTTTCGAGTTGCGCCGGCAGCCGGTGAACGCTCCGCTGCACCAGGGCAAGAGCGCGTGGGCATTTCGCGGAGCCGGCGCTTTCCCCGGCCCAGCCCCGCTTCTATTGCGAGTGCTTTGGGGCTCCATTCCGCAGCTGCGGCGCGCGGCAGCGATCTGCTTCCTGGCGGGCTCCTTGCTCAGCCGATTTGCCTGGATTTGGGCGGGACGCGCTTCGGCGAAAGATCCCGAGGCCCTTTTTCAAATTCAACGGAAGGTCTAAAACGCTTGTTCCCAGCAATGCCGCGAAGCCAGGGGCTTGCCTTTACGCTTGTCGGGCTTGAGCCTTGCTTGCCCGGCGCTTGATCAACGTTTGACCTTGAGATTTCCGGTATAGATGGCCATGCCAACAACCGCGTCGACCTTCATGGCCTCAAGTTCGTCGAGTTGTTGAGAGGTAGCAATTCCACCGGCGACGATCAAACGCCTCGAAGTGGATTTGCGCAGGTTGCGGACGACGTCCATGGGAATGCCATGCATCAGACCTTCAGTATCGATATGCGTGTAAAGAAAAGACTCGCAGAACGGCTCCAAGGCTGCAATCATTTCGAGAGGCGTTATGGTGGTGAGTTCGCGCCAGCCGCGAACGGCAACCCGGCCGCGTTTCGAATCGACTGCAAAAACCAGTTCTTCGGGGCCGAGAGCGCACGCAATTTCCTGAGCAAATGATTTGTCTGGTGCGCCGTCGCGAATGAGAGAAGACCCGAGAATGACGCGCCGCGCACCTGCAGCGAGCAGGTTCTGCGCCGCACCGATGCTGCGAATTCCTCCGCCAACCTGACACGGAAGGCGCTTGGCGAATTCTCTCACCAGACCATGATTGTCTGTGTTACCAATGGCGGCATCCAGATCGATAAGCTGGACCAGCGGGTAGGATGAAAAGCGCGCGATCCACTCTTCGAAATTTTCGAATTCCAATGCTTTGCGCTCGCCCTGCACGAGTTGAACGATCTTGCCCCCCATGAGGTCGATGGAAGGAATTAGCATGGCCACCTCATGGGGATGCCTGCGGATTGCAGTTCGCGTTTGAGATCGGCGAGGCGGCGAAGGCCAAAGTGAAAGATGGAAGCAGCGAGCGCTGCATCGGCGGCTCCGCGCTGAAAAACATCTACAAAACTCTGGGTGTCACCCCCGCCTCCAGAAGCAATCACGGGAATGCGCACAGCGTGTGAGACAGCGCGGGTCAAATCGCAATCGAAGCCCGCGCCGGTGCCATCGCGATCCATCGAAGTGAGCAGAATCTCGCCCGCACCGCGGGCTTCGGCCTCCCGCGCCCACGCCACGGCGTTGCGGCCAGCCAGTTTTCTGCCTCCGCTCACATAGACCTCAAATCTTGCCGCTGCTCGGTCAGGCTCAACGTTGTTGTTCTCGGTGTTATCGGGCTGAGGGTTGAGGCGCTTGGCGTCAATGGCTAAGATTACAGCTTGCGAACCATAATGAGCGGCGACGCGAGTGATCAACGATGGATCAGCGAGCGCGGCTGAGTTCACGCTGATTTTGTCGGCGCCTGCGTCGAAAACGGCCATGGCTTCGTCCAGCGAGCGTATTCCGCCGCCCACGGCGAAAGGGATGAATAACTTCCGCGCCGTCCGGCGAACCGTCTCGAGCAGCGTAGTCCGCGTCTCGTGCGTAGCCGAAATATCGAGCAACACGATTTCGTCAGCCCCGGCTTCGCTGTGAGCGGCGGCTAATTCGGCAGGATCGCCGGCGTCACGTAGTCGCTGAAACTGGACTCCCTTCACCACACGACCCGCGGTGACGTCCAGGCATGCGATGATTCGTCTGGTCAGCATCGTTTCGTCAGGATTCGAGAGCGCAGAAATTTGCCAAAAGCTTTAAGCCTACCGCTCCGGATTTTTCCGGATGGAATTGCACGCCAAACAAATGTTTTTCCTCGAGGACTGCGGAGAACTCTCCGCCGTAGTCACATCGCGCCACCGTTTGCTTCACTACCGGCACCCGATAGGAGTGAGTAAAGTACACGAACGATCCCGATGGGATTCCCCGAAGTAGCCGGGAGCGGTCATCGCAGGCCAGCGTATTCCAGCCTACGTGCGGCGACTTCACATTTTCGGGAAAGCGCTCGCATGATCCTCGGAATAATCCCCCGCCACGCATGGCAGGCGCCTCTGCGCTGGACTCAAACATCCAGTGCATTCCCAGGCAAATGCCGAGAAATGGTACGCGCTGCTTGATTTTCTCCATCATAAGGGCGCAGAGACCTGACTCTCGAAGGACTGTGGTCACTGAGAAATGGCCCACGCCCGGAAGAATAATTTTGCGGGAACGCGAAACAATCTCCGGATCATTCGTAACGACGGAGTCTACCTGCAGATAGTCCAGCGCTTTCTTCACCGAACTAAGATTCCCCGCACGATAGTCGACAATGGCGATCACTAGAGCAGGCCCTTCGTGCTGGGAAGAAGGTTGGCCATGCGGCGATCGCGCCAGCAGGCAGCTCGTAAAGCGCGCCCAAATGCCTTGAACAAAGATTCGATCTTGTGGTGAGCAGAGCGCCCGTAACAAAC
Organism: uncultured Acidobacteriota bacterium; assembly: GCA_963756015.1. Lineage (GTDB taxonomy): Bacteria > Acidobacteriota > Terriglobia > Terriglobales > Acidobacteriaceae > Sulfotelmatobacter. The sequence continues at coordinate 286,693 of CAVWMB010000006.1, read as the reverse complement.
GCGAGCGTGCACACTGGCGCGAGCACCGCGGGCAAAGCCTTCGAAGAAATCATGCACCAGCTCCGCTTGTAAGTCGCCTACCAGGCGTGCACGAACTTTGGTATCGACCACTGCAGAGGTGCGCCCACAAAAATCCACGGCAGCCAAGGCAAGAGTTTCGTCCATCGGCATGACGAAATAGCCCGCACGCAGAATGCCGCGTTTTGCGCCCAAAGCTTTATCGAAAAGCTCGCCGATAACAATGCCTACATCTTCGACGGTGTGATGCTGGTCGACATCGAGGTCGCCTTTGGCTTCCATTACGAAGTCGAACCCACCATGGTGGGCGAAAAGTTCGAGCATGTGGTCGAAAAAACGAATTCCAGTGGAAACCTGATAGCGGCCGCGTCCTTCAATCACAAGCGATGCGCAGATTTTGGTTTCTCTGGTCATGCGCTGGACCGTGGCTTTTCTCATTTTGCCATTTCCTTTTGTGCAGCAATCTCTTCCAGGGTCTCGCGAAGGGCTTTGAGCAATTGAGAAGTCTGCGCTGCTGTTCCGAGCGTAATGCGGACGCAGCCTTCACAGCCCGGATCGCGGGAGCGGTCGCGCACCAAGATGCCATGGCTGCGCATCGAGTGAATGAATGTGTCTTTCAATGGACCAAACTCCGCCAGCACAAAGTTGGCCTGGCTCGGCCAATAAGGAATCCGCAAATGGTCGAACTCTTTCTGCAGATCTTGCCGACCTTGACGAACTTGGGCGACATACTCACGAACATACGCATCGTCCTCCAGCGCCGCAGGCAAGCAGGCGAGGGCCACGGCATTCACGTTGTAAGGAGAGCAGACCCGACGCGCCATGAGAATGTGCGCAGCATTTCCCGCGAGTACACCGATGCGCAGGCCAGCCATTCCGTGTGCTTTTGAAAATGTCCGGGTGACGAACAGATTTCCAAGATCACGCCATTGCGGCAAGAGAGTCTTTCCACAGAACTCAAAGTACGCTTCGTCGACCAGAACTGCTGCCCGTGGGGCACAGTGCGCGATTCGGATCAATTCCGCTTCTCCGGCGATAGCGCCCGTGGGATTGTTGGGATTCGCAATCGCGATCAGACGAGTGCGCGGAGTAATGCGCGAAAGCAAAGCCGAAGTCGGAAAGCGAAAATCTTCCTGCGCTGGTACTGCGATCACGCGCGCGCCAGTCGCTGCTGCCGAAATCTCGTACATGGCAAAAGTTGGGACAACAATCAAGACTTCATCGCCTGGCTCCAGAAATGTTTCACAGAGCAGATGGATGGCCTCATCGACACCGTTGGTCAACAACAATTCATCGGGTTCGATACCAAGATGAGCGGCCATCAGGGCTTCGACCGGCTCGCGTTCAGGATAGCGCGCAATTTCGTCGCCCGTGAGTTCGCGGAGCCGAGCCAACACCTGGGGTGAGCAGCCGACTGTATTTTCATTGAAATCGAGGCGCGTGCCTTTTCGGCCTCCGAGAGGCGGACGGTAGATCGGCAGATTGCAAACCGAGTCGCGAGTTTTAAGCATGCCTGCACCTCTTTTGGACGGAATCGGCGTGGGCGGCCAAACCTTCGGTATTCGCCAGCAAATCAATGACAGGGGCAATTCGCTTCAAACCTGAGCGCGACAGTTTTTGAATGCTGACGAGCTTTACGAAATCCAGAACGCTGAGCCCGCCCCGGAAGCGCGCGGAACCGCCAGTAGGCAACACGTGATTGGGACCGGAGGCATAGTCGCCCGCAGCTTGAGGCGAATAGTCGCCGATAAAGACGGAGCCGGCATTGCGCACGAGGGCTACATCGTCAGGGTCAATCGTGATGTGTTCGGCGGCGATCTGGTTGGCCCATTCGAAGTTTTGCCGGCGAGAAGCAGATAACAGAATCACGCCGCTGCGCTGTAAGGACTGGCGCGCCACGGGGTTCTCGCGACTAAGTTTTGTCACAGCTCTCGCGACCTTATTCGCCAAATCTTTCTGTGTGGTGATAAAGACCGCGAGCGCTTCTGGATCATGCTCCGCCTGCGCGACTAAGTCGGAGGCAATGAAGCTGGGCGAGCCGGCGTCACTGACTACGAGAATTTCGGTTGGACCGGCAAGAAAATCGATGGAGCAGTCGAAAGCAACTTGCTTCTTGGCGGCAGTGACGTAGAGGTTGCCAGGTCCGACGATCTTATCTACGCGGGCAATACTTTCGGTGCCGTAGGCAAGCGCAGCAATGGCCTGCGCGCCCCCGACCGCGTAAAGTTCGCGAATGCCGAGCATGGAAGCAGCCGCGAGAAGATCGGCCTGAGGTTGGGGTGTTGCAATGCGAATATTTTCCACGCCTGCGACTTGAGCCGGGATAACCGTCATCAACAGAGTCGCGATCAAAGGATGTCGTCCGCCGGGAACGTAGCAACCCACGGAGCTCAACGGACGAACGAGTTGCCCGGTCAGAATGCCGTTGCGAGAGCGTTTCCATTCCGCAGGCTTCTGCATTTCGCTGAAGCGCCGGATATTGGCTGCCGCTGCGCGCAGGCTGCGCCGCAGCTCGGGCCTTGCAGATTTCCAAGCGGCCTTCATGGCCTCTTCGGAAACTCGCAAAGGCGCTCCCGGCCGCAGCCCGTCCCAGTGCTCTGCATAGCTGCGCAGAGCACGGTCACCTCGGCGGCGCACATCGGTCACGATACGGTTCACTTCGAGCTCGACTTCCGCATAGCGCGACGCCCGGGCCGCGATCTTGCATACCCTTGCGGCTGCGGCGGCGCCGGAGAGAATTCGCATCACAGAACCACCTTGTTGAGGGGATACTCGACGATGCCCTGCCCATTGGCCTCTTTCAGACGAGGAATAATCTGCCAGGCCAGAGATTCGTCGATTACCGTGTTTACAGCGAGCCAATCATCGTCGCTGAGCGGCGAAATCGTTGGCCTCTTGAGGGCGGGCAAAACCGCGAGCACCGCCGCGAGATCTTTTTTGCGAACGTTCAACATCAGGCCGACACGCTCGTGCGCATCCATCGCGCCGCGCAACATCAGGGCCAGGTTCTCGATCTTGCGGCGTTTCGCCGAATCATTCCACGAGATTTTGTTGGCGATAATCTGGGTGTTCGATTCCAGCACAGTATCGATGATGCGAAGGCGGTTGGCTTTCAAAGAGCTGCCAGTTTCCGTGACCTCAACGATCGCGTCGGCCAGCATGGGAGGCTTCACCTCTGTCGCGCCCCAGGAGAACTCGACTTGCACGGCGATGTTCTTGCTTTCGAAATATTTCCGGGTGACGTTGACCAGTTCGGTAGCCACGATCGCCTGGCTAAGATCTTCAGGGCGTTGATACTGCGAAGCCTCAGGTACGGCCAGCACCCATCGAACTTTGCCGCGGCTTTGCTTGGCATAGATAAGATCGCAAACCGTGACCACATTGAGCCCGCTCTCAACGACCCAATCAAAGCCGGTAAGTCCGGCATCGAGCACGCCGTGCTCGACGTAACGAGCCATTTCCTGGGCACGAATGAGCATGCATTCCACCTCCGTGTCTCCAGTGGACGCGAAGTATGAGCGGTCGGTAATGAAGATAGGGAGGCCGGCGCGAGCGAATAGCTGCGTCGTCGCCTGTTGCAAACTACCTTTGGGAATACCTAAACGAATCTTCACGGCCGCGCCACCGGGGCGCATGAGTCATGTTTTTCCGCGCCGTTCCGCTCGATATCCGGTTCCGCGCCATCTACAAAGAACGCGTTCGCGAAACAGGAGCGAGTGCCCTGGTGGCAGACCACTCCTGCTCCTTCGACCTCGGCCTGCAATAGCAGCGTATCGCAGTCGCAATCGGTGGCGGCGGAGCGCAGCCTGAGGCGGTTGCCTGAGGTTTCTCCCTTGGTCCAGAGCCGATTGCGCGTGCGACTGAAGAAGGTAACGTAGCCAGTTGAGAGAGTGCGCTGCCAGGCCTCGCGATTCATAAAGCCCAGCATCAGCACTTCGCCGGTCGCGGCATCCTGCACAATGGCCGGGATCAGCCCTTGCATTTTGTTGAAGTCCAATTCCAAGTTCATAAGTGCCTTTCTATCGCTCTTAAAAAAAGATCGCCAAAAACACAAAGCCCGCTGAGCTTGATTAGCGTCAGCGGGCTTGAACCCTTCAAAGAGATGTCAGGCTAGCTCAACCACACCTCCGCCGACGCGCTGTGCGCGTGATGGTGATGATGGCGATGAGCAGCTGTGAACATAAACTCACCATAAGGGAACACGCCAAAGATTGTCAAGCGTACCTGGCTCTGGTGAGTTTTACACCACGTTTCAACCGCCGAGCTCTGTGCGGCCGGGGTCAAACCGATCTCACTTCGCTGGAGGTTCCCCCGGCCGCGGGAATGTAACACTTCCGCGTGTAATCCATTACCATGCGATCGGCGTTGAAGCGCCAGCCGAGGGTGCGGATGGTTCGCTTCATGCGCTTGATCCAGCCCCGCGGCAGCCCGTCACGATCCCGCTGGTAGTACAGCGGAATCACTTCCTCGCGCAAAGTTCGAAGCAAATATTCTCCGTCGCGCTGGTCATGGACATCGAGGTTGGAGTGGGTTCGGCCGGTTCCAATGGCGAACCCGTTCATGCCATCAAAGGCTTCAGCCCACCATCCATCGAGAATGGAAAGATTCAGTCCTCCATTCAAGACCACCTTTTGACCGCTGGTGCCCGAGGCCTCCTGGGGACGTCTCGGATTGTTTAACCAGACATCTACGCCCTGCACGAAATAACGTCCGACGTTAATGTCGTAATCTTCGACAAAGACGAACTTGTCGGCGAAACGGCCGTTGCGCATCAATTCGGCGATTTGTTGCAGAAGTTTTTTGCCGGGCTCGTCGTTGGGATGGGCTTTGCCGGCAAAAACGAATTGCACCGGTCGTTTGGGATCGTTCACCATGGAGGCCAGGTTCTCAATGTCCGCAAGGATGAGGTTGGCTCGCTTGTAAGTCGCGAAGCGTCGAGCAAAACCGATGGTCAACGCATCGGGGCTCAACACCTTGCCGAGCCGCAGCAACATCTCTCTTGATTCGAAGCGCCGCTCGGCTTGTTCCACGGCGCGCCGGCGGACGAATTCAAGCAGTTGCGATTTCAAGCTGAGATGCGTCTCCCAGAGTTCGCCGTCGTCGACATTTTCGATTCCCTCCCAGATACGCGCCTCACTGCTTTGCTGGTGCCAGTTCGTGCCTAGATGGCGGTCGTAGAGACGAAACATTTGGGGAGCCAACCATGACGGAACATGCACGCCGTTGGTGATGTGTCCGATAGGGACCTCATCCTCCGGCTTGCCCGGGCAGAGCCCGGTCCACATCGCTCTGGAGACTTCGCCGTGGAGCGCGGAGACGGCATTGGCGCGGCGCGCGAGGCGCAGGCCCAGCACAGTCATGCAAAACGTTTCCTGCTGGTCACTGGGCTTTTCGCGGCCGAGTCCCATCAAGGTTTCCTGGGAAAGGCCCAGAGCTTCGCGCAGAGGCCCAAGGTGCTCTTCCACCAGATCGGCATCAAAGCGGTCATGACCTGCGGGAACGGGGGTATGAGTGGTGAAAACGATTTCCCGGGAGACGCGGGGAACCGCACTTTCGAAGCTGATGCCTTCTTCCTGCATGCGCGTGCGCAAGGCTTCAAACACGGCAAAACCGCTGTGGCCTTCATTCAGATGGAGAACGCCGGGCGATATGCCCATGGCTTGAAGAGCGCGAAAGCCTCCAACGCCGAGCAACAACTCCTGACGGATGCGAGTTCGCGCGTTTCCACCGTAGAGCCGCGAGGTCAGTTTGCGGTCGTCGGCAGTATTGGCTTCCACATCGGAGTCAAGCAGGAACAGATCGCAACGGCCTACGGCAACTCTCCAGACTTTGGCATGAATCGAACCGCTGCGGGTCTCGATTTGCACCACGACCGGCCGCCCGTTCTTGCCGATCGCGATTTCCAGAGGCAGTTGACTGACGTCAGTTTGCAGATATTCTTCCTGCTGCCAGCCATTGCGGTCGAGGCGCTGCCGAAAATACCCTTGCCCGTAAAATAAACCGACGCCGACCAGGGGAATGGCCAGATCAGAGGCACTTTTGATATGGTCGCCGGCCAGCACGCCAAGACCTCCGGAATAAACGGGGAGGGACTCGTGGATTCCAAATTCCGCGGAGAAATAAGCCACGGGACTGGGTCGCAAGACTCCGGCGTGCCGGGTGGCCCAGGTGCGATCGGCCTGCAAATATTCCTGCAGCCGGCGATAGGCATAGTTGATGCGGCTGTGCAACACGAGTTCGTTGCAGCGAATTTCCAATTTTGCCAGCGGGAATTCCGCCAGCAGTGAAACCGGATTCTGATTCAACTGCCGCCAGCGCAAGGGATCAAGATCGCGAAACAAGCTTACTGCATCGTGATCCCAACTCCACCAAAGGTTCCGAGCCAGAGCCCAAAGTCGCTCCTGCGCGGGAGCAATGAAGCGATCGAGCGTACGGGCTTCACTGACGACCGGAGCGACTTGCGCAGCCGCTTCGGCCAGCATTTGAATCTCGTCTTCCTGGAAGACTCGAGGCTCAAGGGTTTGAACCACAAGAACTCCCTGCAGAACTCCCCGGTCGATGAGTGGAACCCCCAGGAACGACTGGTACCCGTCTTCCCCGGCTTCCCCAAAATATTTGAAGCGGGGATGATTTTGCGGTTGCTCCACGGCCACGGGGCGCACCTGTTCCGCGACTAACCCCGCCAGACCTTCATGGATCGCCATTCGCAGAACTCCGATACACTCCCGCCGAAGGCCGACGGTTGCGGCCAGCACGAGATTCGCGCGGTCGGGTTCAAGCAGATAGGCAGAACAAACGTCGGTTTCAAATCGCTTTGCAATTAAAGCGACGACGTTCATCAAGGTCTCGGCGGGTGGGCCCTCTGCCGCCGCGAGGTTCGCTATTTCTTCTATGGTGAGAACGTGAGTGACCTCGCGCGAAGGCAGTGTCAGATTGACCTTCTGCATCTCGCGGTTATTTTCTTCCAATTGTAGATTATCTGCTTCCATATTTATTTCCATCGGTCAACTATCGGTATTGCTGTAATCCTTTGGCTGCTTTCGTTTGGAACCATTCGGGTTACCCCGCCACGATCAAGAAGCGATGGCATATGGGCTTTCATACCGGGCTTTGAAACGGCATCCGGTAAGAAGGCCCGATTGCAGCCTTATTGAGTTTACTAGACAGTTCCGCGAAATTTCGGTGAGCTGGGAATGCGTCCAATTGAAAATGTTGATGCCGGAGATACACGCGCTGGGGCAAGTCTGAAGGCGGCTGGCAAACATAGCTCGGAATCCTGCCAGTGTGCATGCTCAGGTCTCCTCTCAGTGGGGAGTCTCCGGTCATTGGGGAACAGAGAGAATGAAAATCCACTGGTGCTAGGGAGCCGGGCCCGTCATCCAATTATTTATAAACCAACAACAGGAGGATTTTATGGAACCACGTTTCAGATATGCGACAGCTGCCCCCGGAGCGTTCAAAGCCCAGCTCGGCTTGGAACAATACCTTCAGCAGTGCGGATTGGAAGAGTCTCTGCTTCACCTGGTCAAGCTGCGAAGCTCACAAATCAACGGGTGTGCCTTCTGTCTGGATATGCACTGGAAGGATCTGCGGGCGATTGGAGAAGATGAGCAACGCCTGTATTCGTTGGATGCCTGGAGTGAATCTCCGTTCTACACGGACCGCGAGCGCGCCGCTCTGGAGTGGACGGAGGCCGTGACGTTGATTACCAATGGCCACGTACCGGATGAGGTCTATGAGAAAGTGCGACCTCACTTCAGCGAAAAGGAATTATCGGATTTAACTCTTGCAATCGCAGCCATTAACGGCTGGAACCGTCTAAACATTGCAGCACGGACTGTTCCTGGCGAATATCAGCCAGCCAAACCGTACCGTGTGGAGAAACGCGCATAGACTGAGGCAATTGTTTAGCGGGCTTAACCGCCTAGTTCGTCTGACGCTCTAACTTCGTCTGACGTTCTAACAGCGAGCGCATCGATCCGACCGTGGCCACGCTATCGCCATTATGGGCGGAGTAGGCGATATAACCGTCGGGCCGGATGAGGGTCACGCCTCGTTGTTGCGTAGGTCGGAGTTCAACGATATCGCGGAAGGATCCAGCGAGCTTTTTTGCGAGTTCCTTGGTCGATGAGTCAGCGTTAGCACCGAGCTCGAGAAGAAAGCGGCTACAGATACCGCCCGCGCGCATTGAATCATCGAAGTGCCGCTTTCCTGGGCCTTCTATAATCGGACTTCCGGCGTACGCAACGCCGAGCTCCGACAGTCTCTGCACGAATGCATGCTGGAACGAAGCGAGACGCGACACCATGGGAATCACGGTATCGCGGAGAGCCTGGGCAAGTTTGTGCGGAGTACCCATTGCCTTGGTCATAAAATCCGTGATCTCGATGACGTTCTTGATTACTGGCAGCCGCTCGGCGGTATAACTGTCGAGCAACCTCTGGTTGCCACGATTTCGCAGAAAAAGGTCAAGCTTCCAGACCAGATTCCAAATGTCATGCAATCCGGTATTCATACCCTGGCCGCCAAATGGACTATGAATGTGAGCAGCGTCACCTGCGAGGAAAATACGACCCTCGCGAAGGTGTGAGACATGGCGGTGATGGATGTGAAAATAGCTGCTCCAGTGCAAGGCGCGAGTCTCGATTCCACTGGGCGCGCGTTGAGCTACGATCCGCCGCACAAGATCAAGTGAGGGAGCATCGCCTTCCTCTTTGTCGATGGTCGCGATAATGCGGCGGCGAGTGGCGCTCATGGGAAAGATTGCGACCGGGCCGAATTCGCTGGGGCATAACTGAAGTTCATCCCCGGGAAGTGTCTGGTTTGTCTCAACGTCAGCCAGAAGGAACAAGTCGCGGTATTCGGCTCCCTCAAATGGCAGATTCAATTGGTGCCGAACTGTGCTGTGCCCACCATCGCAGCCGACGACAAACGAAGCCGTACCATCCTGGCGCACCCCTTTATGATCCAGGGTTACGCTCACATGATCGTGGTGCTGCACTGCGGAGACGAAAGACGTTTCATATTCAATCGCTCCGCCTTTGCGTTTTAAGTGCACCGCCAGGAGTCTCTCGGTGTCGTTTTGGGGGACCATGGCGACGAAGGAATAGGGGCTCTCCTCAGGAGCAAACTTCATGTGGGCAAGGGTGCGTTCGTGGGTGACGACCGCGACGGAGGTGACACGGTTCGCTATTTCGAGGAACGGAGAAACAACTCCGGCCATATCGAAAATTTCGAGTGTCCGGGGAAAAATGGCGAGCGCTTTGGAATGTTCCGACTGCGATGCTTTCTGCTCGATGAGTCTCCAACGCAGACCTCGGCGAGCGCATTCATTCGCGAGAAAGAGGCCAACGGGGCCCGCGCCAACAATCAGGACATCCGTGTCAATTCCCGTATCCGTCATGATTTCATCCTTAATGTTTCAGTTTGAGAAAAACTGCACCTTTCAGAATAAACTCAGGCCAAACTAACGATCTTGCGAGCCTATGGCCTTTTCTATTTTGATGAGTGTTGCCGCTCGCATAGATTCACAAAGCTGCCGATTTCCTGCCACTTCAAATAATTTACGAGTCAGGTCATTGCTGTATGGCCCAGGTGAGTCGCGCGAAATCAAAAACCTTATTCCAGACGTAACAAGGTTGAATTGGAGTTCCCCCCTAAAACAGAAACCCGCCGATTCGAGAGCTCGGTTTGACTACTGAAATTTCACGTAACCACCAATATTCGCGCGCGGATGCGAAGCCTTCTAGAAATTAGTATGCTGGTAGGGTTGCGCTGAAGAGGAATCTTGCGCATAGAGCGGATTTCTCAAGGTCCGCGGTTTATGGAGGAAGTAAGTGCCACTGAAGCAAGATGCGTTCTGGTACAAGGACGCGATCATTTACCAAGTCCATGTCCGCACGTTTTACGACAGCAATGGAGACGGTGTCGGCGACTTTCAAGGGCTCGAGCAGAAGCTGGAATATCTTCAGGAGCTCGGCCTCAATGCCATCTGGCTGATGCCGTTTTTTCCTTCGCCGCTGCGCGACGCCGGCTACGACATCGCGGATTACAGGTCAGTGAATGCCAGCTATGGAAGCCTGGAAGACTTCAGGAGCTTTCTGAACTCGGCCCATGAGCGCGGAATCCGCGTAATCATCGAGATGGTGCTGAACCACACGTCCGATCAGCATCCTTGGTTCCAGCAGTCACGCAGCTCGCGGGATAATCCCTATCGCGATTGGTATGTCTGGAGCGAAACCGACACGCGGTACAAGGGGACGCGCATCATTTTTATCGATACTGAGATGTCGAATTGGGCCTGGGATCCGATTTCCAAGGCCTATTACTGGCACCGTTTTTTCAGCCACCAACCCGACCTCAACTACGACAATCCGGCAGTGCGCGACGAGATGTGGGATGTAATGAAGTTCTGGCTGGAGGCTGGCGTCGATGGCTTCCGGCTGGACGCGGTTCCCTACCTGGTGGAGCGGGAAGGTACGAATTGTGAGAATTTGCCGGAGACGCACGTCATCCTGAAGGATTTTCGGCGCAGACTCGATGAACAATTCCCCGGCCGAATGCTGCTCGCCGAAGCGAATCAGTGGCCTGCGGACTTGCGGCCGTATTTCGCGGAGGGCGACGAATTCCACATGGCATTTCATTTCCCCCTTATGCCGCGAATGTTTATGGGAGTGAAACTGGGGGATCGTAAGCCGATTACGGAAATCCTGCAGCAGACACCGGAGATTCCCAGTTCTTGCCAGTGGTGCCTTTTCCTGCGAAATCATGACGAATTGACTCTCGAAATGGTAACGGACATCGAGCGGGACTACATGTACGACGTCTATGCAGAAAACAAGACGATGCGGCTCAATCTTGGAATTCGACGCCGCCTGGCTCCTCTGCTCGATAATGATCGCCGGGGAATCGAGTTGATGAATGGGATGTTGATGTCGCTGCCGGGCACTCCTATCATCTACTACGGCGATGAGATAGGGATGGGAGATAACATTAACCTGGGCGACCGCGATGGGGTCAGGACTCCGATGCAGTGGAGCGGAGGCTGGAACGCCGGCTTCTCCACTGCCGATCCTGAAAGCCTGTGTGCACCGATGATTCTGAATCCGATCTATGGCTATCCGGCGATCAATACCCTTTCGCAGAGGCGGACGCCTCATTCCCTTTTTTCCTGGATGCGCCGAATCATCGCCGTTCGACGATCGACGCGAGTGTTCGGGAATGGCTCGATCGAGTTTCTCTACCCCGCAAATCACAGAATTCTGGCTTACGTGCGGCGCTTTGAAAATGAAACCGTGCTGGTCGTCAATAATCTTTCGAACGCAGCGCAGGCGGTGGAACTCGACCTGGGACGATTTGTAGGAAGCATCTTGATCGAGATGTTTGGCAAGAATATTTTCCCGCGGGTGGGCAAAGTTCCTTATTTGTTAACCTTGGGCCCTTACCAGTTCTACTGGTTTCAGTTGCGACGAATCTGATCGAAACAGGAAGTGACAGGCTCCGGAAACGATGTTAGACGAGGTGTCCACACAAGAACGATCGGCGGCGCCCCGTCCTGCCGTCAAGATTGCCGAGGAAGGCTTCCTCACGGATGATTTCGTTCGCCAACTGATCAATGTCGGTGAAATCGACATCCTGGTCGGGCTGCCCACTCACAACAACGCCAAAACCATTGGCGCGGTCGTGGCTGCAATTCAGGGCGGCATCCTGCAATGGTTTTCGCGCGATCGAGTGGCAATTCTCGATGCCGATGCGGGATCGCGGGATGGCACTCCGGAGATGGTTGTGAGCGCTTCCATTGAGGATGTGCAACAGCGCGCGTCCAATCGATTTGCGCTGCGCACACTACACTCCATCAGCACACAATACGGAAGCAACGTTGCCCGCGGAACCGCGCTGCGAACTATTCTTGCCGCCGGCGAACTGCTGCGCGCCAGAGCTACTGTTGTGATTTCGCCGGAGTCGCTGAATATCAGTCCGGATTGGCTTAAGGCCTTGGTAAAGCCCGCTTCCGCGGACAATTTCGATCTCGTGCTGCCGACGTATGCACGGAACAAGTTCGACGGACTGCTTGTTACCAACCTTCTGTATCCCTTGACGCGAGCCGTGTATGGAGTACGAATCCGTGAACCGTATGCCAGCGAGTTTGCATTCTCGAGCCGCCTGGGAAGCCAATTTCTTGAACAGACACAGTGGAACGACGAGAGTACGCGCGCGGGGTGCGAGGTCCGGTTCACGATGGCTGCCATTGCAGGCGATTTGCGGATCGGGCAGTCTTTCCTGGGCTTGAAGAATCATATCGAGCGGCATGCCACGGATTTGGTGCCCGCCCTGCGGCAAACTATCGGCCCGTTGTTCGGATCGATGGAAACACATTTCTCAGTGTGGAGCAGCAGGAGCGGGTCGCAGCCGGTTCCTACAACCGGACCCGAGCAGCAGTTCACTCTGGAGCCGCAACGGGTAAATCGGGAGCGACTGCTGGACATGTTCCGCTCCGGAGTGGCGCAGTTGGAATCTGTCTTTCATTCCATTCTTTCGCCTTCGACACTGGCGGATCTGCAGAGGATCGCAAGTCTGGAAGAAGCTGATTTCTACTACTCTCAGGAACTGTGGGTAAAAACGGTGTACGAGTTTGTTGCGGCGCACCACAAGGCGATCATCAACCGGGACCACATTGTCCAGGCGCTCGCGCCGCTGTTCCGGGGACGAGCGCTGGCATTTTTGCTGGAGAACCGAAATGTCTCGGCCGCCGATGTTGAAAGGCATATTGAGAGTCTATGTCTAGAGTTCGAACGCCTGAAACCATATCTGCTTGAGATGTGGGCAGGTAAACAGTGAGGTCATCATGCGGGAAATGATTATCAGCGAACTAACCCAGGCCGTGCACGAATTGGCCCGAGGCTTTGCGCGTTTTATCCCCCGGCTGATCGTATTGGTCATCATCGCATTTGCAGGATGGGTGATTGCATCGCTTTTGAAAATGCTCGCGCGCAGCATTCTGCGGCTGATTAAATTTGACCGGCTCTCCGAAAACGCGGGAGCATCCCAATTGCTGGCCAAGGCTGCCTTACCTCCGTCGTCGGAGTTGCTGAGCCGGTTTATATTCTGGGTCGCGTGGCTGGGATTCATTCTGCTGGGGATTAACGTACTGGGGATTTTTGGATTACACGAGCAGATCGCTCACTTCTTTTTGTTTTTGCCGCGTTTGTTCGTAGCGTTGTTCATCATGTTCTTCGGGTTGCTGGCGGCCAGTTTCTTCTCTCGAGCGGCGCTGCTGGCTGCGGTGAATGGCAATCTGCCATCGCCCCGGTTCCTGAGCATTTCGGTTCGGGCAATCATCATCGTATTCGTACTATCCATGGCTTTTGAGGAGCTGGGCATCGCCGAACAGACCATGCTGGTGGCGTTCGGAATCGCCTTTGGCGCCATCATGTTTGGACTCGCAATTGCTTTTGGGATAGGCGGCAGGAGCCTTGCGCAACAATTCCTCGAAAACAGACTTGTCCACCATCATGAAGATGAAAGAAATGAAGATGAGCTTTCGCCACTCTGAAATTACGTTGCTTCCTTCTTTTTGTCGCTAGGGAGCATCGTTGGTAACCATGACACTTAGCGATCATAGAGCAGGGTCATCTGCTTCAACCTAGCCTTGATTTCTTGCGTCAAGGCCCCGGCCAGATAACGCCACTTCCAATTTCCACTCAGTGTGCCGGGCAAATTCATTCGCGCTTCACTGCCGAGACCAAGTACATCCTGTAGCGGAGTGATGGCGATGCCTGCGACGGACGCCATAGTGGCACGGATGAAAACCCAATTGACCTCCTCGCTTTCAAATCCCAAGTATGCCATGGTAAAGGCGCGCTCCTGGCGAATGTCTTCGGCGCTGCGGGTACTTTCGCCGACTCCTGTACTCGTCCACCAACCGACGGTCGTATCGTTGTCGTGCCCGCCGGTATAGGCCGCCAATTCAGGAGCGTAATTATGAGGGCGGAACGAAGGGCCCTGCGGATCATTTCCAAACGCGAATTGCAACAGGCTCATACCCGGGAATCCAAAGTGCTGCCGCAGTAGTTCCACCTCCGGGGTGATGACGCCGAGGTTTTCAGCCACGATCGGCAATTCCTTCAACTCTGCCTGGAGAACTTCGAACAGTTCCCTGCCCGGAGCTTTGACCCATTTTCCGTCGATTGCGGTAGAGGCACTCGCCGGAACCTCCCAATAGGCTTCGAAGCCGCGAAAATGATCCAGTCGAACCGTGTCAAAGAGTTTTAGCGATGCCCGAAAACGGTCGATCCACCAGCGATAGCCGGAGCGCGCCAGAACATCCCATCGATAAATTGGATTACCCCACAGTTGACCGGTCGCGCTGAAGTAATCGGGAGGAACGCCCGCGACCACAGTTGGCCTTCCACGCTCGTCCAGCTGAAACATTTCCTGATGTGCCCAGACATCAGAACTGTCGTGGGCGACATAGATGGGAATATCACCCATGATGCGAATGCCGTGACGTCGGCAGCGGTTTTTCAGAGTCTCCCATTGTCGAAAAAACTCAAACTGCACAAATCGATGGACCTCGACTTCCGCTGATAATCTCTCCCGCCATTGCGACAACGCAGTGGGATCTCGTTGTCGCAGTCCCGCGTCCCATTCCGTCCACACCGCTCCATGGTGAAAACTCTTGGCTGCGATGAAAAGCGCGTAGTCATCCAGCCACCAGGCATTATCCTGGCAGAATAAGTTGAATGCGGCGGAACCGGTTTCATTTTGTATGCTGAAGAAGTGTTGCGCTGCTTTGCGCAGAAGGGCTTGCTTTACGACGATTACCCTGCCGTAATCCACAAAGTCGGTTGCGAGCTGCGAAGCCGGCATGAGATCTTGAGATCCCAGCCAACCATGCTCCTGCAATTTCAGTAAATCGACGAAAAGCGGATTGCCGGCAAAGGCGGAAAATAATTGATACGGTGAGTCGCCGAAGCCGGTCGGACCAAGTGGCAATACTTGCCAGATTTTCTGGCCTGACCCAGCCAGAAAGTCGACAAACTCGTGGGCGGCTAGTCCCAGATCGCCAATGCCATGAGCGCCGGGCAACGAAGTAATGTGTAGCAGGATTCCGCTTGAGCGGGGGACAATCATAACTACAAAATTAGCGGGTGGGTTGGTTCCGTGCAAGTCTCGACGCAGCAGGTCGAGGGGACTGTTCACCTTCAGGGCTGAAATTTGACCGCAAGAAACGGAGCGCCGGCAGCGGTAGGGAGCCGTAAGATACATGGGGGTGACGACAAATGGATGCGAAGGAATTTCGTGATTTTGGCCACCAGGTAGTGGACGTGCTTGCCGAGCATTTTGAGCAAATCGAGAACAAACGCGTATTCCCGGAAGAGGAGCCGCAGAGAATCAATCAGCTTTTCGCAGAGCCCCTGCCGGTTGACCCAACATCGCCGGAGATCGTGCTTGACGAACTGAAGGACAAACTTTTTCCTTATTGCACGAACGTGGGGCACCCCGGATACATGGGACTGATCACTCCATCGCCGAATCCGATGGGCGTGATCGCGGATTTTATATGTTCGGCATTGAACCAAAACATCGGCGCCTATTCGATTGGACCGTCGGCGGTGGCGATGGAGCGGAGCGTCGTCCGCTGGCTAACCGACCTGTGCGGCTACGACGGAAATGCGGGAGGCAATTTGACCAGCGGTGGAACCATGGCCAACTTTATCGGGTTGAAAGTGGGACGTGACGCGGTAACGCGCGACCGTGCGCAGCACGAAGGCATACAGGATCGGTGGGCTGTGTATGCGTCGGAGGAGCGGCATGTTTCCGTGGATAAAGCTGTCGATTGCGTGGGGCTTGGCCGAAATTCGCTCCGCGCTCTGCCAACCGACGCCAACTTTCGGGTTCGCCTTGATGCTCTGGAGGAAGCAATCGTACAAGACAAAAACAATGGCATTGTTCCCATGTGTGTTGTGGCGATATTTGGAACCACGAATACCGGAGCCATGGACGACATTCGCGAACTGCGCCGCATCGCCGACCGGGAAGGGATGTGGCTGCATGTGGACGCCGCCTACGGCGGAGGTATGCTGCTATCCCACGAGTGGCCGATGGTCGACCTCGGCCTCGAGCTTGCGGACTCCATCACCATTGACCCGCATAAATGGTTTTATGCTCCCCTCGACGCCGGGGCGATACTGCTCAAGGACCAGCGCCGGCTCACCGCGTCGTTCGGCATGAAGCCTTCTTATCTGACCGACGAATTCGACCGGGCAAACGAACGCTACCAATATTATGTGCACGGCTTCGAACAATCGCGCCGTTTTCGCAGCCTCAAAGTTTGGATGAGTTTCAAACGGTACGGGACGGCTCAGATTGGCGAATGGATTGACAACAACGTTCGGCAGGCGAAACACCTTTATGCATTGGCCGAACAACACCCTGATTTTGAAGCAGCCTGCATTCCACCGATGTCGGCAATCTGCATTCGCTACACCGGTACGCAGATCTCGGAAAACGAGTCGAAACATCTGCACGCCGAAGTGGCGCAGCGGATCGAGCAAAGCGGCCGCTTCTGGATTTCGACCACGGAACTTAAAGGGAAAACCTGGTTTCGAATTAATCCTGTGAACTTTCGGACGCGCCAGGAGCATATGGACGAATTGTTTTCTTTGCTTCAATCGGAGTGTCGATCTGCGCTGATGCAAAAAATATGATGTGCCGTCAGGCTCGAACTATTTCTGAGTTCAGCACCGAGCGAAGTGCTATTACGGAAGAGCCATTGACATTCTTGCCCGATATGAGCAACCATCTTATGGAAATTTTGTAAGATTCTTACCGAACCAAGGCATGGGCCAGGTGAAAAATACAACATCCAAAGCTGGCCCTCCCTCTGAATGCCTTGTAGCAGCATTTGTAAATAATTGATTTTTGCTTGCTAGTTGTCACCTTCATGCCCCGGGCTGAGGGAAAAACTAAGGCAGGCTCCACGAAGGACTACCTTGTTACATTTCCTAAGATTTACGACGCTTCTGATCCTTGCCCTGCTTCTCTGCGGCTGTGGCAGCGGTCCGTCGAAAGAGAGTGTTACTCAGACCATGCCGGTGAGCATCACCACCTCGTCACTTCCCAGTGGTCAGGTAGGCGCGGCTTACAATACAACTCTCACTGCGACTGGAGGCACTGCCCCATATACCTGGGCTGTTACGGCCGGCACTTTGCCCGCGGGGCTTTCTCTCAGCGCTTCCACGGGCAGAATCACGGGCACTCCTACCGCAGAAGTGTCGACTGCTCCATTGACATTCAAAGTCACCGATTCAAGCAATCCGGCTTTCTCGCAGACCGAGAGTCTGGCTCTCACCATCCTCCCAGTTCCGGTGACAATCACTACGACTTCCCTGCCCAACGGCCAGGTCGGCACGACCTATAACGAGACCCTGGCGGCCGCTGGCGGCACGGCGCCTTATTCGTGGTCGCTTACGAGTGGGACGCTTCCCGCGGGCTTATCTCTAAGTGCATCCTCCGGAGCAATCAGCGGGACACCCACCGCAGCAGCTACCAGCGTGCAATTGGCGCTGAAGGTGATTGATTCGAGCACTCCTGCTCTCACGCAATCAGCGACTGTGACGCTTACGATTGTCCCGGCTGCGCTGGGGATCACCAATACATCTCTGCCGAACGGGCAAACTGGTTCGGCTTACTCAGCGACGCTGACATCCACGGGCGGAACCTCGCCTTTTACGTGGTTGGTCACCAGCGGCACATTACCGGCTGGGATAACTCTGAACGCCGCGACTGGCAACATCAGCGGGACGCCTAGCGCAACCGCTACTAATTCGCCACTCACGTTCAAAGTGACTGACTCCGGCAATCCCGTTCAAACGCAATCGGCAAACCTGACTATCACTATCAGCCTGGGAACGATCAGCGTAAGCACCTCTCCGAAGCGCGCAGGACTTGCTGTTACACAAGGCCTCTCGGTGACAGCCACAACCGACGATGCCGCAGGCGTGAATTGGACCGCCAGCGCTGGCGGATTCTCGGCGAACATGAGCTTGAGTGGCATCGCGGTCACCTACACTGCACCTTCCGCGGCGGGTTCCTACACCCTCACTGCGACCAGCGTCTCCGACCCAACGAAAAGCAGTTCGATCAGCGTCTACGTCACAGACCTGCCCGGGGTTTACACTTACCATAACGATCTCGCTCGCGATGGCGCTAACCTGCAGGAATACGCGCTCACAACCTCCAGCGTAAGCACGTCCACATTCGGCAAACTTTATTCTTGTGGAGTCGACGGGGCGGTCTACGCGCAACCGCTCTGGGTCGCGAATTTGATGGTCGGTGGCGCCAAGCATAATGTGGTTTTTGTCGCCACGCAGCACGACAGCCTTTACGCCTTCGACGCCGATGCCAATCCGTGTGTTGCGCTGTGGCACGTCAGCTTGATCGACACCGGCCACGGTGCCAGTTCTGGCGAAACCACAGTTCCTTCCGGCACCTCGGGAAACCTGGTGGGTTCTGGCGACGGAGATATCACTCCTGAAGTCGGCGTGACCGGAACGCCTGTGATTGATCCCTCGAGCAACACTCTGTATGTCGTCTCCAAGTCCATGAATTCTGGCGGCACATCTTTCTTCCAGCGTTTGCACGCCATAGACATGACGACTGGCAATGAAAAATTCAGCGGACCTGCGAACATCGGTTCCAGCATCACTTTCCCAGGCATCGGTGATGGCGGCGCGACCGTGGTTTTCAATCCGCGCCTGCAAAATCAGCGAGCCGGCCTGGCTTTGGTGAACGCAGTCATCTACGTAGCCTGGGCTTCTCATGAAGACCATCCACCGTACTACGGCTGGGTGGTGGGGTTTAATGCTTCAACCCTGGCGGTTACGAACATTTTGAATGTCTCTCCCAACGTGCAGTATGGCGGCATTTGGATGGGCGGGGGCGCGCCGGCGGCGGATGCCAGCAACAATCTTTACGTGATCACCGGCAACGCCACTTTCGATGTTACAAATACCACCGCGCCAAATAACGACTATGGAGACTCATTCCTTCAATTGTCCCCGAGCTTGACCGTCTCTTCTTATTTCGCTCCCTCCGATGAAGCCAACGACAACGCCACTGACCATGACTTTGGAGCAGGCGGTGCCGCGGTGGTTCTCAACTTGACATCTGGTACTCTGCTACATCTTGTCATCGGCGGCGGCAAAGATGGCGGCCTCTATCTTTTGAATGGCGACAGTATGGGTGGACTGGGAGACGCAAACGCCCGGCAGACTTTTAATATCGGCCACGGCATCTTCGCGACCGGCGCTTTCTGGAACAATACTTACTATATCGCCGGAGTTCATGGCCCCCTGACTTCATACGCCTTCAACAGCGGAACAAATATGTTCGGCACTTCGAGCGTGTCTCATTCTTCCAGTACGTATGGATTTCCGGGGGCCACGCCTTCGATCTCCGCTACCGGCTTGAGCAATGGGATCGCATGGGCCCTGGACAATACCAACTACTGCACCAACCCGTCCACTACCTGCGGCCCGACCGTGCTTCACGCCTACGATGCCACGACGCTTACTTCGGATCTGTGGAACAGCTCACTGGTTTCGAGCGACGCCGCGGGAAATGCGGTGAAATTCACGGTCGCCACCGTTGCCAACGGCAAAGTTTATGTTGGAACCTGCGGCAATAACACTGGCGGTGTTTTTGGTTCGACAACCGTCTCCGGTGAACTGGATGTTTACGGGCTTAAGCCAAACTGATTTCTTGCCTGAGCCGTTTAAATACTCTGAGCACTGGGTAGGGAAGAAATCGCGGACTTGGATCTATACTCCACGGCCGCCAGCTCCGGTAAGCCGCCGAACCAACTGCAGCAGTTCATCGAGATGCTTATCCCAACTGAAATCGCGCGAGCGCAGCACTCCCATGTCGCGCATGGCTGCTGTCTCTGCCCGCGATTGACTGAGCCGGATGACCTCCCCTGCCAGGGCCTCCGGAGAAAAGCGCGGGAAATATCGCGCAGCTTGGCCGCATATTTCCTGGTGCACTGCCAAGTCTGACGCGATGACCGGAACGCCACTAGCCATCGCTTCCACCAGGGGATGCGCAAAGGTCTCAGCGTAAGCTGGCGTCACGTAAAAGTCGCATGCTCGATAGAGGCGATGCAGCGAGCGGTACGGAATCGGTCCGAGTTGGATAACGTGTTCGTCCAGCCGAAGCTTCCGCACCAGATCAGCCGCAATGTTTGCGTCGTACCTTCCAGGATTCTCCGCCGAGTTGAGCTTGCAGGTGAGGAACAAACGGACGGGGCGAGGATGCAGTTGTTCCTTCAGAATTGCGGTCGCACGAATCACAGTTTCGAAATGCCGATAGTAGTTGTAGTGGCTCACGAACAGCAGCCGTAGAGAACCCTCAGTCTCGCTGAAAGCGGTTTGCACTGCTTGCGGTAGATCAGCCTGATCGCCGAAAAACATTTCCCGATCAAAACCGTGATGAATAGCCATGACGTCTTTACCGGTCCAGTGCCGCAACTCGCTGGCGAAGGACTTACTGGGCGCGACCGTACAGTCTGCAGCCAGGACCGACCACCGGGCGAGCGTTCCCTTGATATAGGTGTCAAGCCATAATCGGTAGTCGCCGCGATCGCGCAGGTCGCGGCCAAAGTCAGCGGATACATAAAGCGCATTCCCGCTAAGAAGAATTTGTGGCACGGGCGACTTGTAGAGTGCGAAGTTTCCAGCGGACAACAAAGCGCCGGCCCCAGAGTTGCGAATGAGGGCAGGCAAGGCGCGCTGTTCGTACCAGAATCGTCTGGCAGTCGATGGGAGTTCGGCTCGCAGGACAGCCACCGAGGCCGATCCTTTGACTTCGTTGAACAAGGTGTCATCGACCAGAATGGTCGCGTGCACGTCGTCACGCACCGCCAGTCGAGGCAGAATATTACGGACGTAAGTGAGTCCTCCTCCGGCGGTGGCTGCGAGGGCGTTGATGAAGAGGTGGATCATTCGTCAGCGCGAAACCGAAGTCCCTGAGATGCTTCCTGGTAAATTTTTAACAAATTCTGCGCCTGATGTGACAGCGTGAAGTTGCTGAGGATGGTCTGTCGCGCACCCTCGCCAATTCGCGCACGCAGTTGGGAGTCGCCAAGTAAAACCACCAAGCCTTGCACCATTTCGTTCAGATCGTCGACTGAAATCAACCATCCATTCTCGCCGTGATGAATAATTTCGTCGATACCTTGGCCTTTGCAGGCGATTACTGGTTTGCCGCAAGCCATGGCTTCCAGATAAACACAGCCCAGACCCTCGTAGCGGCTGGGCAAGACAAACACCGTGCTATCGCGCATCGCTTCAGCGACTTCGGTGCGGTTGCGCCGCCCAACAAAATGGATCCGATCACTGATACCCAGGTCCCGGGCCAGAGCAGCAAGGCGTTCTCGATCTGGCCCTTCCCCAATGATTGAGCAAGACAGACCTGGAAAAGAACGGAGCAATCGACTGATGGCCCGGAGGACCAGTTCGTGTCCCTTTACCCTCAGAAGATTCCCAACCACTAAAATTGCCGGGCGCGCGCTTGGTTCAACCCCTGAAGCGGAAGTGCTGGGAGCAAACACATTTGTATCAGCGCCGTTGTAGACGACTTCAGCATCGACCGGCGCCGCTAGCCCATCCATCAGAAGACGTTGTACTTTTTCGCTGATGCAGATCACTTTGCTTGCGCTTCGGTAGATGTTACAGGAAGTTTTCCGGCGCCACCCTGCCGCTATGCCTCGCTGAAAACAGCTATTGAAAACGTCGAGGCCGTGAATGGTAACTACGAACGGAACCCCTAAGCTCCGAGAAAGAAATGCCGCGGCATGGCCGCAGGGCAGCGCGGCATGTGCGTGGATTACCTGGATTGGCGAGTTCCGGTGAAGCTTGCGAACCCTGTCGAGAATAACTGAGCCCAGGAACCTGCCGGCGCTGGAAAGACCACAATTCCACGGCACGCGGGGATAGCGAATCCATTGCGCGGGAAAGTCCTGAATCGCTCTCCGGCGCGGGTGATAGATGGAATCAACCCCGATCACCGACGACATCACACCCTGCGCTTGCAGCTCCTTGAGCGGCTCAGACACAAAACAGCCGCTTACTTCGTTCCCGCGATGGGGATAAAACGGAGTGAGGGTTAGAAGATGCAGTTTAGCTGGTATATCTTTCTCCACTAGCTGCCACGCGAACTCGCGCTGCGGGGGCAAAGGTTGCGCATAGAATCAGCGCAGCGCATGGGCGGCAGCGACGTTGCCGATCATGGGCGCGCGTGAAATAAGGTTCGTCGGTCGTTCATGCTCAATTTGAGGAACCATTTCGATCAAGGCAAAAGCTGAAAACCAGAAAAATACGCAGAGATAGGATCCCACCGCAAACAGCCAGTCTTCAAAGCACGCGTGCACCAGGCCGGCAAGAGCTACCAGCGCGAATGGAATGCAATAGTGGTGAGGATGCCCGGTTTTCCGCATCCACCCGCAAACTCGAAATACTGTCCGAAGGAGAATGAAAATCAGAATTGCGAAGGGAACAAAGCCCAAGATACCCATGTACTCGGCCAAGGCTAAATAGCTGCTTCCATGCTCGCGGTTGGAGCCCTCGATGGTGTACACCAGCGAGGTGCTGGAGGCGGGCCGAAGATCTCCGAGCTCGCTGGTGCCAAAGCCGCTGCCGAACCAGGGATGCTGTTTAACCGCAGAAAGTGTATCGGCCCACGGGGAAAGACGGGAGCCAAGCACTCCCCGGTAATTCCCCTGGTCCTTGTAAATCACTCGTCCGGTGAAGGACGAGGCCAATTCGTCGAGATGGGATGGGTTGATGACCGCCATAGCGGCAAGGAAGAAGATAGCTATGAAAGCCCATCGCAGGAGCAGATGCTGGTGACGCAGGGCCACGGCGAATACGAGAAAGACTACGGTCACATCCAAGATGGAGGCACGCGCGTTCGATGTATATAGCAGGCCAACACAGAGGGCCAAGGCAAGAAATCTACGCTGCCGTAGTCCGCGGGTCTCGGCCGCGAGCGCGGCCCAAAGCAAGACCGGAAAGGCGATGATTCCGATGATTGCGCCGAGCGAATTAGGATTGCCGAAGACACTGAAATTAAAAACATAGTAAGACAGCGCCGAAAGATATACCAAGACTTCGCAACCCAGTACCATACCTCTCACGAACTGTTTCTCACGTCCAGCAATCGCCAGCCGCGCACCCGATGATGCGTACAGAAACAGCATGAAAAGACTGCACACCTTGAGCAGGGTGGTCTCTGGGACCTCGGAGACAGCCGCCGAAATGAGGGCGGAGGTTACGCAAAATAAGGCAACCAGGTGGAAGGAGCTAAAATGACTTGCTCTGGGAGTCCTGATCCAAATAACAAAGCCGCCCACGGCACCTACCCCCAAGAACAGCCAGCGCAGCGACATGGCGGTACCAAAAAACGGAAGTGACGATCCAGCCCAGAGGAAAGTTCCAATCATGAGAGGGAAAAAAATCTCCTCAAAATGGCTCAATCCGACGATGGCAACTTGCACGGCCAGAATGGCCCCCAACAAAGCACTGTCGGCAAATAGACCTGGACGACGTTCGACCAGAATGAACAATAGGAGAACGCCGACCATTCCCAGAGGGAAAAGAATCAGTTGAGCTCGGCCCTTCATCAATCCGTCGCGCATACGGACTCCACCGCCTTTACCACTCCTTCCGCCCACGATTCAGGCGAGTAGGCTTGTATCCGCTCCCGGCTTCTGGAAGCCATTGCCTTTCTCAGAACGGCATCCTCCGCAATGCGGGCCATGGCGGCGCCGAGTTGCGACGAATCTGCAACGGGCACAATAAGTCCATTCCAGCCATCGTGCACCAGGTCCGCCGCGCACCCCGCAACATTGCTCGCGATCACCGGCAAACCGCATGACATGGCTTCGTTCACAACCAATCCCCAGGTATCGCTGTGACTCGGAAAAACCAGCGCCTCTGCCAGCGCATAGAAATCCGGCAAGCCCTCTCGCTGGGTAAAAGCGTAAAACCGAATTGTTCCGGACGTGACTTGTGAAGCTCGCTGCATCAGTTCGCGCCGATCCTTGCCATCTCCGACAAATACTAACCCAATTTCTCCCAGGATCTTGGCGTCCATCTGAGCATAGGCCTCCAGGATTTCGAACACCCCCTTGGCTCGCACCACCCGGCCCACGTAAAGAAAATATCGTGAGGGCAAACAGAGACGGGAGCGTACCTGAACGTCATCGCACCATGCGGCCTCGGCCAACTTCGAGAAGAAATGGTTGTCGACCGCATTTGGCGCGGTGAAGATGCGATCCTCCGGTATTCCGAAATGTTTCACATAATGCGTCGATGATCTGCCAGGAACAACGAATGCATGGCAGAGATGGAAAAAGCGAGCCTTCAAAAACTCAACTGGACGCCGTCCTTGTCGTTTATCCAATGCCGTGCTTTCGGACCAAAGTAGTAACGGGACTCGATGACGCTTCGCCCAATAAGCAACCTGCCATGAGGCCAGGTAGTTATATCCGCCAAGCAGCACAACATCGGGCCCGATCTTGTTCAGGATTGCGAAGGCCCCACGATTGAGGAGGAAATTGTATCGGCCGATGCGCTGCCGGAAGGATGGCAGCACGTCATAGTAAAATTTGATTTCATCTTTATAGACGCGCCATTGCCGAAGCGTGGAATCGTTCTCGGAGAGAAAAACAACGTGCAAATCCAGTTCTGTTCTTTTTGCCAAGGCATTGAAAACCGGGATGCGGTAGGGCGCAATGATTTCGGTAATGATCGCCAATTTTGGAATCAAGCAGCCGACTCCGTGAGCCTTTTCGAGGGCAAGATTTCGCACGAGATCGAAAAGCAATCCTTAACAAACCGAACCGGCTTAGTGATCAAGAGTGAGCATCCTTCCCGCCCTCCGATGCCAGGCGCCTAAAGATGCTCTCCCACTCGCGGGTAATCACATTCCAGCTGAAACGAGCCATGTGTGCGCGGGCTGAGTGTCCCAAGGCGCGACATAAATCTTGGCTGGCAAGCAGTTGAGATAAACGAATCATCAGCTCATCATCGGAAGCGGCGAGGAAGCCGGTTTTACCATCAATCACGGATTCGGGTTGATAATCCTTGCGCGCAATCACGGGCAAACCGCTAGCCGCGGCCTCCATCAGCACCCGCGGCGACCCTTCCCACCGCGAGGGGAAAAGGAAAATATCTGCTGCGCGATATTGCTCCCGGACTGCTTTTCGTCCAAGGCTCCCCAGCATGGTAACGTTGGCGAGCGCTTCAGCCCGTTGGCGCAATTCTTGCGCCATTATTCCGTCGCCCACGACAACAAAATCGGCTTGAGGAAATCGTTCTGCCGCAGCCAGAACAACTTGTGGTCCTTTAAAAGTGCGCAGCGCTCCAACAAAGAGTACGCGCGGTCTCGCATTTGCGGCTCTTTCCCAGTCAGGCGTGAAGAAATCCGTGTCGACCCCCGTGGGAACCACTTCGCTCTCGAGGCTATAGTTCGTTGCCAAGCTCCGCTTTACGAATGCGGAGTTGCTGAACAGATAATCGCAGCGAAGAACCGTTTGTTCGACCAGCCAGATGGTTCGCGGATGAATCGTCTGGTCCCGCCAATCACTCTGCGATTCGATTGTGCCTACGATCAAACTGCGGTCCCGGAGAAGCCGACGGAATTTGATAAACCATTGGGCGGCGGGAGATGGCTTCAGGTAAAAAACTATACTCTGGCTGCCGCCCAGGAATTGCGCCAGCAATCTCACGGTTTGAAGTCGATCCGGAAGTTGAATCAAACGAGTGTTCGGCCTGGCGGCGATTTCTGCCGCGGGATGTCCGTGCACGAACATCGTCACCGAAAACTCGTCCGAATCCAAGCGCCTCACGATCTCCTGCGCATTAATCATTTGCGCGTTGATCAGGCCCTCATCCGCGAGGGAGTCGACCAGTATGGCGATCGGCTTCATATCAGTGATTTCCGTAAAGTCGCTTTGGATTCGTCTAGCCTATGGCAGTTGAACTCGCGGTCGTGGCGGTCGCAGGATTCAAGGCAAAATCGCGCAGGCGCGTGCGCAGATAAGCCTGTGAAGGTTGCCGACTGCCGGACCGTCGCAAATGAGCGAGTGCAGCCTGAAGCAGGCGCTGCCGCTCAGATTTTGCCGCGGCGTTCGACAAAGGCGCTTGTTCTCGCGGATCGGTTTCAAGGTCATATAAATATTCGGCGCGACTCTCGAAATTCAGCACCAGCTTGTAGCGCCTTTCGCGCACCGATAGCAAGCGTGCTCCGCGGCGCTGCTCAGGACTAAAAGGATTGGTGCATCCCGCGATGCATTCAGAAATTGCATGCTCGTCCCAAGAACCTCCTTCCTGGATATGCTTCCAATGATTTTGTCCTTGAAATTCTCGGGGGACTGGCAACCCTGCAGCCGCCAGCAGGGTCGGGGCGAGATGCAGCAGGCTGAAGGGATTTCCTGAAACAACTTTTTTTCTCGTTCCCGGCACGCGAAAAAGCAGAGGAACGTGAATCAACTCCTCCGCCAGCGCTGGCGCGTGGTAGCGGCGATCGTGTTCCATGAATTCTTCTCCGTGATCTGCGGTAACCACAAAGATGCAGTCGTCCCAGAGTTTAAATTGGCGCAAGACTTGAACCAGTCGCGAAAGTTGCGCATCCACCCAACGAATGCCGGAATCATAGAGGGCGATAACCTGGTCGCGATAACGCTGCAAACGTCGATTCCCAACGTCAAAACGCTTCCAGTAGGCGTTCAGATATTGTGCGCGAGCGGGAGCCAGCGAGTTTTGCGAGAAGCTTTTTACTCCTGTCTCTGTTGGATAGTAAGGTGAATGTGGATCCATGAGGTGCAGCCAAAGGAAGAATGGATTTTGCCCGCCTGAGGCTAACCACGTGCGGGCGTGATCCACGACCACATCTGCCGCCGGAAAGCGGCGGAGTGTATCCAGCGACCGCGCAGGAGCACTGCGGAACTGGCAATATCGAAAGTAAAATTCGTCATAAGCGGCGCCAAGGACCGGAAGCTTGTGGCTGGTGCGTGACAAAACTTCGTTCAAATTCCGAGCCCACCCTCCGCCGGAAACCGGGTTGCGATCGGAAACTGGATTCGGATTGAGATTATCCAGAAAATCGCGAAATGTATCGAAACCAAAGTTGTAACCAAAGCGCGCGGAAAGGTAGGGGTTGCCGGCACCGACAAAAGCCGTGGCATATCCACTTTCTTTGAAAATTGAAGCCATACTCTTTTCTTCAGTTGCTAATCCAATTATTTCGCGGCCTAACGCCAGCGGATTACGCGACGCCATAATCGCGGGGAACGAGTAGTAGGTGGGCACACCCGCCACAATAGCCGCAGGGAAAACCAAGCTTTCGCCGGCTAGACCATCCAGAAACGGTGTGGTCGGGCGTGAATACCCCATGAAGCCACAGTGATCAGCACGCAAACAGTCCACGGTGACGAGAACCACGGATTTCTGCATGGGCATGAATGCTCTCTATCCCACTGCAACTGAAGGTACCGCAAGTTTCCGGCTGGTAACTTCCACTTGCACTGCTGATTGCCGTGATTGCAGTGTTCCCTTGTCGACCAAATCATATAAATCGTCGTCGTGAACATACAGGAGATCCGGATGTCCGGTTTCAAGCGCTGTCAGAAACGAATCGAGCGCGGCGAGTGTCGGGGTGCGAAAGTCTTTGATCGTTGAATGAAAATTAATGGAATGCATGGAAACAATCGCCGGAACGCCCCGGGCAAAACACTCCTCGGCCGAACGCACACAAGCATCCAGGGAAAAGCCCTGGCCGGCACTCGGCTCGAAATCCAGGGAGCGGTACAAGTGCAAAATGCCATTCGCGTCAAAATGCGGTGGCCTCGCGTCTCCCGGTCCATTCTGCGCCACTCGAATGCCTCGTTTCGCCCATGCGTTGTGCGTAACATCATTGGCTCGATATCCAGGAGCACAGGCGGAGCGAGGGCGAGCGGAAAACAATTCGATGAAGCTTTCTACTGTGAGATCGATCAAACTTTCTTGAATTTCCCGAGACAAGAACCCATCATTCTCTTGTTCTGAATCCCAATATTCAAAACCGATCCATGGCATTTGCCAGTAAATATAGGGAACACCTGCGTTCCACAATCGCCGCAGAAGAATGCCTCGCTCAGAAGGACCGGTCAAATGCCTTGCCAGCGCCGGCCGGCAGAAATGCGTCGTACCATGCAATGCCGGCGAAAATAATCCGGCCGATATCCCTTCGCGGTGTGCTTCGAACAGTCCCGGACGGCTCCAGCCGTCGGGAAGGCCTTCGGCCAAGGATCGAAGATAAATCTGCCGAAAGTTCTCCTTTCTCACTCTCGCGAAATCCACGTTTGCCACCATGAAGTTCATGCCCAGGCAGGGAGGGCATCCGGTGGAATCATGGTGACGCCGCAAGACAGAAATGAGTGCCGCAACGTCATCGGCGGTCTCAAGGGAATAGAAATCATAGTTACGCCCGCCGAGATTCATACCCAGATCTCGCAACTCTTCCCAGCCCTCCCGATCGCGGATGCCAACCCTGCCCCAGTCGTCACTCTGCAAGACAACCAGGGGGCGGCCAAAGCAGAAGCCATCGACGGGAAAAAAAGAACGCCCACGATGCCAAGCTTTTTGTAGAGTGTTCAGCATGAAGGTTTAAGAGTTGCCGTAACTGTCGATACCACTGACGGCCTTGTAGCTAGCTCCCGCATCCGGCTGGCGAATCGAAATAGGCGATAGGATGTTGGTCGAAATACCTTGCGGTGGGCTGGCACGAAGCTCACAACCGTACCGCCGAAGCCGGCTTTGAACCAGGCCGGGCCTGAGGTTGCACAGGGAGCGTAGCCTCCGAAATCATATTCGTCACAAGCGTGAGACTTCGCCCAGAGCAAAGCCTTCCATTGCAGGATGTGACCGACGTTGAAATGGTCGTGCTTGTTGGCAGCTCCCCAAATATACCAACACCGTCTGCCGGAGCGCGCCACGACCGCGCCACCACAGATTGTGTTCTCTCTCCGTGCGAGCAGTAGCGTGCCTCGAGATTTCTCCTTAATCAGCCAACGGATGGCCGTCTGCAAATGTTCCTGCACGGCGTCCGGGAAACCCTTGCGAATGGCCAGACGGCGATGCAGAGTCAAGAATTCATCAATCTCCGAATCGCATGAAGCTAAAGATACCGAAACTCCAACCCGCTCGGCACGCCGTACTTCGTATCGCGAATTCTTGCGGAAACCTGCGAATATCTGATCTTCAGTTTTTGTAACGTCAAGACGTAGTGAGGTGCGTTCGTCGCCCAGCCTCTCCCAGGTTGAATCACAGAAGCCGTTCTCTATGTTCCTGACCCGCCCTCGCAGCCAATCGGGGGAAACATCCACATAAGTACACTTGTCACTATTCATTTGCATGGCAAATTCCTCGGTCCCCGCCTCCCACACCTTGCCATCATCACAGACTGGTCCCCGGTTAGCGATAACTGCGCGTATCCATGGAAAAGCAGGGCCGCAGGGAGCGTGCATTCCGAAGGCGCCGGACCATCGAATGCTGCCGCTTTCGCGCAACAGCGCTACTTTTCCAACCGGGAAATTCCATTGCGGAAATTGAAACGGGTGGCCGGTATCCTGGCCATCCAAAAACTCGGTGATCTCACCCAGCAGAAGCGGTGAGAAGTCGGCTGTGGAATAAAACTCAAGAGGCATTTTGCTAGTAATCCCTCATATATATCCCAAGTCTCGCAGCCTTTCCTCGACACTCGCCTGGTCAGCAAGATCAAGATCAATGGTGTCCCGGCTGACTAGTTCCTGCAACAAAAAGGCGACCAGTTCGTCCAGGCTGTTGAAGTCGGCGCCAAACTTCTTTTCTGCGGCCGCGCATAACTCAGCGGGGAGTCGAATGTCACGACATTCACTCATGGTTGGCTGCCTGACCTCGTCGCCTGAAACTTCCCCGCACTCGCTCCCATACGGCGTGGGCGATCAAATGATCGTCCGCATTCAAACCCATCGCGAACGCTACGGCTGAAAATGCTGCGTACGCGAGGATCAGGGAAACAGCGATCACGATCCAATCAGCCCGCACGAACCTTAAGGCTCTGTGCGCCGCCACCATGATCAGAAGGACGCCACCCATGGATGGCAGCAGTTTTATATAGCTGCGATTATAGGGGGATAGTTTCAGCGCGGAACGCACTTCCCAAAGATTCCATGTATTGGTCCCCGCGTTTGTAACGGCCGCCGCAACAGCGGCACCCAACGCGCCCCATAGCGGGACCAACTCCATGCTAAGCCCTATCATGACTACCGCCATTACAGCTTGCACGCGAATTAGCCGACGCTGATTCCCCGACATAAACAACAAACATCCCACGGAACCTACACCACAGTTGACCAATTGACCGCAAGTTCCAATCACCAGGATGGCCCACCCGGGCTCGAAATCCGGTCCGAAGATGCGCATGATGGGGCGCGCGTAAGCGATTATCACGATCGCCAAAGGCAGAGTGAGGCCGAGCATCCATTTGGTTAAAGTCTGGAACAAGCGTCCCAGCAGAACTAAATCACCGCGAGTATGAATATCAGCGATTACGGGAGCAAAAATCTGATTCACCGATTGAAGTATGATCGGTTCGTAGGCTACAACTCCGGCTGCCACTGCATAAACTCCAAGGTCGTGAGCCCCGCGATAAAAACCCAGGGCGATGCGATCGGACTGCCCGATGAAAAATTCCATCACTCCGATGCCGAACATGGATGCGGAGAATGACCACACTTCGGGCTCGATCGAAAGCTTTTTAAAATCCAACGCCCGGGCCGCGACGGGAGTGAGCTGCCAAATGAGAGAAACCAGCAGCACCATCACCACCGCTGCGCTCAAAATCTGCGCTGCCAGATATCCCCATAAACCCCCTCCCATCGCGATTAACAGAACGGCAACGGCCATGGTGATTGGACTGGCCAGGAACCTGGTGATCACGGTGCGGCGGCCAACCTCTTTGTAGCCGGCGACGGCCCTGCCGAAGAAACTATTGAGTGCGCCCGTCACCATGATCACGGCAAACAAGGGGAGATAGCGAACCAACTGTGGGGAACGATAGAATCGCGTCGCGATCGACGGACCGACTTCGAGCAAAATACCGGCAAAAATCAGGTTGGTGGCCAGCAGTATTGCAGAACCGCTCCACAGAAGCGCCTGCAAGGCCTCGGTTTTTTTTGAAACCACATACAGGGCCACAAAACGCATCGCGGAATCGGGAAGGCCAAGGCCATTAACGATGCCCAGGAAACCTATAATCGTGATGCCCAGGGCATATATTCCGAGAGCGTCGGCACCGAGGACACGAGCCAAATAAACTTTGAAAACGTAACCCAGAAGGGCGGTGAAAATTGTTCCGGCGAACACAATACCGGACTGCCGGGAGATCCGCCCCATCTCGGTCTGGAAGGTAATTTTCTCGGTGACTTGGGGCCGTCTTTTCTGAAGGCACACGTCAAGAACCGGAGTGGGCTCGGGGTCGATCGCGTCGGCCTGTATTTCGGAAAGCAAACGAACCTCCAAGTTTTCGTTCTAGCCGCTCTGCTTCACTCAACTCGTGCTGAGTAGGTCAGGGCTGAGGACGATCCCCTCCGTCACAAGAGTGGATACAGACGGAACCTTTCATGGAATCGAGCTTTTTAGCGGTCATCGGAATCAGGTCCGAGATTTTGTCTGTGCTCACTAGGCGATATTGCGCAACAGCCGCGACCGGAAGTTGCGGTGAAAACCGGACACATGAGCTTCGAACTCGGACAAATTCATGTTTGCGGTCACGTGAACCCTGGGAAGGGCAAATCTGGGCAATTGGGCGCCGAAGCCTCCATCGATATTCATGAAGGCGCATTCGAAGCCGGCTTGCTCCGCCATCTGCATTTCTCTGGATGTCACCGACGCCGAATTGCCGAATGGGTAAGCCAGAGCCCATATTGGCGCTCCGGTGGCCTTCTCCAACAGGCTGCGGCTTTCCGAAATTTCCCTCCAGGCCCTATCGGCAGTTTGCAGCGAGAGCACGGGATGATTGACCGTATGCGATCCAATGCTCATGCCCTGCTGTATGAGTTGACGAAGTTCTTCCTGGTTGAGCAGCGAGAATCTTCGGCATTGTGCCTCAGGGTTGGAGCATCGGGCATTTTTCAATTCAGTCGATACGAACCGGACACGGAATGCCTCGATGAAGTATTGTGTTTCTGAAATGTCACCTTGTGAGAGTTTTTTGACTAAATTGCACCACGCACGCCTTCTTTGCGGTCGATCGCTCAGGTCTATGCGGATTTGCAACTCATCAAATGTGTGTGCTCCCGCGGGCGCTGCGAGAAGCAGATGGTAGAGGTCCTCATACCACAGCGTTTGCGATTTTTCCTGGGCTGACATTCCGAGTACGAAGAAGAGACAGGAGAGATTCTCCTCCCGCAGAATGGGCGTCATCTCGGTGAGGACATTTCGCAAACCATCGTCGCAGGTCAGCAGGACTGCCAGTTCGGGCAGTTTATTGCCATCGACAATCCAATCGTGCACCTGTTCGGGAGAGACTACGCGATAAGATTTCTTCAACAGGCGCAGTTGGTCACGAAACTTTTGTGGACTTACCAGTGAACCGTCCTGGTAAGGATCGGAAACTTCATAACTCTCCGGCAAAACGCCGTGATAGGCAACCACGCAGAGGCTTTCGCCAGCGGCGCGCCGGCGAAGGTATCCGGAATTGGCCAGCCACGGATACACAGCACGTTTCAAAATCGGGCTCACGACGAGCATCCTATGATCGGAGCACAAACTGCCAGCTGAGGGGAGTACCTCTCTTGATTTCCCGCGCTGCGCGTTTGCCCAGCACTTCGGCCAGATGCCTGGGATGTAAGCCGTTTCCGGGCCGAATGGACCGAACATTGGAGGCAGTGAATACTCCGCCTTCCATTACATCCTGTACCACGAACAGAGAGCGACGAAAGGCGCGGCTGGCTTCTTCTTTAGCGCTGACGCCGAAATGGATTTCGCCCAAGGCTTTTTCGGCGGTCCGCACCGCCTCTACCATCGACTTGAACTCATGCGGTTCCAGCGAGAATGCGCTATCAGGCCCGGGCATTGAGCGCGACAAGGTCAGATGTTTTTCGATGATGCAGGCTCCCAAGGCGACAGCGGCCGCAGGCGCCGCTATTCCCATCGTATGATCGGATAATCCCACGGGCGTTACGAAGCGCCGAATCATTTCCGGGATGGTGCGCAAGTTCATTTCTTCGGGTGGCGCCGGGTATGCGCTCGTACACTTCAGTAATGCGATCTGCGTGGCGCCCGCATCGCGAGCAGCCTGTAAAGCTTCGTCGATTTCCTCCACGGTGGCCATGCCTGTCGACATGATCAGTGGTTTGCCGGTGCGCGCCATGCGTTGGATGAGAGGAATATCCACCAACTCGAACGAAGCCACTTTGTGGACCGGTACGCCAAGTTCCTCGAGGAAATCCACTGCCGTGGGATCAAAGGCAGTCGAAAACAAATCCATGCCCAAATCTTCTGTCACCCTCTTAAGCTTCGGGTGCCATTCCCACGGGGTATAGGCTTCACCATAAAGATCGTGGAGATTGCGTCCATCCCAGATCGTGCCAGCGGCGATCCTGAACTCTTCGCGATCGCTGGCGATGGTGATGGTATCGGCTGTATAGGTCTGCAGCTTGACCGCATCGGCGCCCGCCTCTTTGGCCGCCCGGACGATGCTCACGGCATTATCGAAGCTTCGATCGTGGTTGGCAGACATCTCGGCCACGACGTAAACCGGTTGACCAGGACCGATTTCACGCCGTCCAATGTGCAGCATCCCCACCATCGCTACCCTTCCTCGGCGGTTAGTGTCAAAACAATCTGGTCCGGCATCAACGGGGAACGACGACCACTGCGGATAATCTCCATCGACCGATCACCTTCATTGAAAAGAATATCCAACACCGAGGCGTACGGACAGAACGGTTGGAACCTCTGCGCGTACTGGGGATGCTGGTAGTTCTGAAATGCCACCTGAATTCCGGCATGGGAGAATCGGTCCAACTCTTGCAGCAGATAACCGGCGGAACCTAATGCCGACAGGTAGGAGTTTGCCTTTAGCCGTTGGCAAATGTTTACCAGAAGCTCGCATCGCTTCCCACCTTCGCCCAGGCTTGATGAGCGGATTAGTTTGGTCTGTATCCCCAGCAATCGGCAAAGCCATTCGATGAGGCAAAGGTTTAAATCGACCAGGGCCCGTTGGTCGGCGCGAATCTGAAGAATCTCAAGCAGTGCCGGAAAGTAAAGATCAAAATAAGGCGCACGGCGATAGTTGTGTTCGATCACATGCACGTGCTTCTGCCAGAACCCCGGGTCGCAGATCTGTACGTCCTGAATTCGCTGGCCCAGACTGCGGTGAAAAATCACCGGGACGGTCAGCCATTCCAAGCCCCGAGGAGTCCTAATTCGATTGCGCTGCTGCCACGATCGACTCTCGAACTGAACGCTATCGAGGGAGACCACGCAATCCACCTGGTCAATGAGGTCAAAGTAACCGGCCCAAGGCAGGTACGTGGGTTGCGTAATTGCCACTCTCATGGCTTGCCGTCCGTCAATACGAACCGTTGAGTCGCTTTGCGGAAGCCCATCGACTTCCAAAAATCAACCGCCCCGACATTCCCTTCTACAACTTCGAGATCGATCTTCGAAAGACCCCGTGTCTGCAATTCGCTGATCACTTGCTCCGCACAAGTCCGGGCGATTCCGCGTCTGCGAAATTCCGGCGTTACAAACAGCTCATAAATTGTGCCAACTTGTCGAGGAAGGAAACGGTGCTGCTCGATGCCGAAGAGAATGAAGCCAACGCGTTGGCCGCTATACATCAACCACCGAAGAAACAAGTTAGGACTGGCCTGAATAGTCTCGAAATAGCGCTTTTTCCAATCCTCCTGGGGAATAAACGAGGAATTCAGCAGCGAGAAGTATTGAACAGCCATAGCAAGGAACTGATCGTGTTCTGATCTGTCTATCGGAACCATGCTTACGGCGATCACCAGCTTCCCTCACGCCTTCGCAACTCCTGGACCACGCGCGCCGCCCCCCCTCCGTCGACTAATCGTCTCCCAATCGTCGCCATCTGCTGCCGCAATTCCTTCGACTGAGAAATGTCTTCGACAGCCGCGACCATGTTGGAGGCGTCAAAGGCCTTCGTGGCTCCAAGATTCCGGACGGCTCCTTTTTTCTCCAACTCCTCTACAACTCGTGCCTGAACGGGGTTTCTAGAATAGCTCAAGACCGCACATTCCGCGTAAAGCAACTCCCACAGCGTACCACCGGCGGCGATGACCGCCAGATCCGCCTCTTCCATAGCGGTGTGCATGTCCGACTGATTTACCAGGACCTGCACGTTCGAGGATCGGGGCAGCCACGCCCCAGTTGCGTGGACATAACCAGGACCAGTGACCACTGTGATTTTGTAACTGGGTACGATCGCGAGTGCCTTTACAATTTCCGGCGTCAGATTCTCAGGATCGCTTCCTCCTAGTGTCACGAGAACATGACCGCCGTGTTCGGGAAAGTCCCGCGATCCTCGCCACAAAACAAACTCTCGCCGCAACAACGCGTAGGATTCTCCAAGTAGAAGACCGCTAACCGCGTCCCGTCTCTTATATGAATCTTCAGAAGCGCCCAGATTCGGGTTCAGAATCAGATGCACCGGAAATGCCTGCCGTTTCGCAAAATCATCAATCAGAAACGTGCGCGTACCCAAGGATTGCAAGTACTGAAGAAAACCAACATCGAAGCGGTCTCCATCCACCACCACCCAACGACATTGCAAGCGGCGGGCAAGATGCGAAGTGGCTTTGGCATCCTCAAGATGCCCCGGTTTTTCTGAAATGTGAAAAACCTCAATACCTTCTGACTTCAGGCGCTGTTCGAGGCCTGGAGGCGCCTCAGCCATGGCAAACACTGCTCGCCCTCCGGCGTCCTCCCATGCTTGGGCAAGCGCGAGGCATCGCATAACGTGCCCTGTTCCCACCGCAACGTTAGCGTCAGCTCGAATTAAAATGATCTTGTCCTTCACACTGTCGAACGCTACCCCTGGACTCAACTGGCCGCAGCGCCGCATGATCTTGGCCAGTGAGCCAACAAATGTCGCAGCAGTTCCGGTGCCGTCGGCCGCCAATAATCATCCAGAACATCCGGGGCCACCAATCGCTGCTCCAAATATTTGGGGATTTTGATGATCTCACTTGGGTCATGCAGTTCGATTCCCACTCCGAAGCGGATGAATTGCTCCGCATATCCATAGGGCCAGGAGCGCAACCAGCCACACAAGAAACAAGGGATTCCGCGAATCGCGCACTCCACAGCGACGGTCGAAAGTACGGTCATGCCGAACCAGGCATTGGCAAGAAGATCTTCGGTCAGGGGGCCGGTGACGATCTCTGCGGCTCGTTTCTGTTTGGCGGAGAGTATCCGGGCGATCATTCGGGCTCGTTCGGATTTGCTCTCCACAGGATGCAATTTCACGATCAACTTGCACCCAGCCATGAGAGCCAGCTCTGCCAGTGGAGGCAGAATCTCGCGATAAATCTCTTCTGGGCGTCCCCCCGAAACCTCAAGAGCTTCTGAGATAAACAAAATGTGCGGCCGCAGGGGTGACCGGTTCAACTGCCGCCGTCCCAAAGTCGCAGGCAACGCTGGAGCTCCAATTTCGACTCTTTCAGAAGGTACTCCGCACTGGCGCACCAGATAATCCTGCTCCATTTTCCCCTTGGCCAAGATGATATCCGCATAAATGCGCTTGAAAATATAACCGCCATCCAGTGCTCCATGATGGCAAGCCAGGTTCGGCAAACCGCGCGCCTGCGCCAGCAGCATGGGGATGCGAGTATAAGGATTGCTGTCATCTGCGCAAATCACGGCCTGCACGGGTTCGTTATCGAGAACATTTCGCCAGGCATCGCGCACCTGGAGTCCGTGGCAAAGGCGCCGAGGAAAGTCCGCCAAGCATCCCATCCGCCGCAGACCGTCGAGTTCGGCCGCGACGGCCAACGTGTCCTCCAACGATTTCCACTGTTTTTCAATTTGGCCGTATTCAGCGCCGCGGTCTTGCGCCGCTGCGTACGAAGAAAGCCACGCGGTTGCAACATTTCTCGGAGGATTTCTTACCCAACCACTGCGCCGCGTGGCGACCAGCAGAAAATCTTCTTCCGGGAAGGTATTGGCATAGGCGATGCCGGTTCGCGAAGCGTTCACATATGCGGTGGGAAGCAACACCACCGCTTTCGTCGAGGGCGCATGCTTTCTTGCGAAACGTCCGCGGAACTGGTAGCCGGGATCATATTTATCGCCGAAAACATCGATGGCTTGCGATGTAGAAAGCCTCTTGAACACGCGAAGATAATGTCCCAAGCCGTCTTTGCGGGCATCGCGGCGCAAAGGAAAAGCATGCACCCGCGCAGGCAACAGGTATTTCAGGAAATCAGCGTGAATGCCGGGGCGTGAAACATAGACTTCATCCTCCGAACCGATGGCCGCGGCAAAGCGCTGCAACAGAATCACCATTTCCACTTCACCGAGGAGATCGATCGACAGGATCTCCCACCAATCCAGGCCATGTTGATCGATTAGCTGTCCGCATCCCGCGCCCAGAATTTGGCGTATATGCCGGAAATCGTCGACTCCTTGTCGCAGAGAATTAAGGGACGTTACCGGGCAGCGGAACTGACGACTCCAGCGCGTGTAGCTATTTGCACCAGCTATTCCAGCATCCACGATACAGTCCCAGCGAATGCTTGCCCACTGACCTTGTGCTGGATCGTCTTCGGCATGGATGAACAGAGTTTTCATGGTTGATGCGGGTTCACCGGTTCCGCGACTAATCCTGGTTTGTCAAAATCAAGCTGTGTCACCATGCTGTCCACCCGCCGTCGACCGCGAGATTCGCGCCGGTGACATAGGACGATGCGTCGGAAGCGAGAAAAAGTAGTGGCCCCTGAATCTCGTTCGGGTCGCCTAACCGTAACATTGGCACCTTTGCAGACAGCCGCTTGCCGAACTCCGGATCGCGCTGAAGAAATTCTGCAGCGGGAAACGGGCCCGGACTGATGCAGTTCACACGAATCCGATCCGGGGCGAGGTGACATGCCGCGTAGCGGGTGAGCTGAATTAATCCGGCTTTTGCGGGCCCGTAATACGGAGGATTGTTGGCCCCGCTGCTGCCGTAGATAGCAGGATCAGGGCTCACACTTCCATACATGGAAGCGATGTTGATGACTGAAGCTCCGCCCGGGGTTCGTTCGGCGGACTTTTTCAACAGCGAGAGTGAAAGTTGAATCAGCTGAAAAGGCGCGATCACATTCATACGATAAGCGTTCTGAAAATCTTCCACAGTCGCACTTTCGTGGACGCCCGTCCTGCCTGAGTTGGCATTGTTTACAAGTATGTCCAAACGACCATGACGGTTGCTGATATCAGCAAGGTGTTCTTTGGCGGCGACTTCGTCTGTGATATCAAAGCATGCGATTGAAACCTGATTCCCTGCCGCGGTCAAATCGCGCGCCTGGTTTTCGAGAGCGTTCCGACGGCGTCCGTTGAGTATCACGTGAGCGCCGGAGCTGGCGAGGATTCTCGCCATTGGGCGGCCTAAGTGACCACTGGCCCCGGTTAGAAAAGCCACTCGACCATCCAGCCGAAACTGCGACAACAGATCCTGTGCGCCAACTCGTAAATCAAGCATGAGCTGGATTCCATCTCGAAGGGTTGAGTAACTCATCGGGAGCAATGCCCACAAATTGTTCGAGCTCCTGGCACCGCTCGAGCGTGAGTTTCGGCAACCGGAAAAGCTTCAGGTTCTGCTCCAGTTGAAACATGGTTTCGCATCCGACTACGAGGCTGGTTATCCAGGATTGCGATCGGACGTAGGCTAGACAAAGGTCAGCGATATTCTCCCGATCAAATTTGTGGACTAATTTGCGCAGCCGCTCCACGCAAGATCGCGCGTCATAATCCAGTGAAACCGGCCAGCAGTCGGCGGGATGCAGCAGTATTCCCTGCAGAAAAGTGCTGCGAGCATGCACCACCACGTCATGGCGCCAGGCCCGCGCTTGATCGACTCCATGAGCCTTCCAGCGCGAGTCCAGGACATTCATGGGAAGCTGCAAATGTTTGACATCAGGATCGTCTAAAGCCGCGAGCGCTTCCTGTGGTTCGTAAATCGAAACCCCCAGTTTGCCAATCCTTCCTCTATTCCTCAATTCCAAAAGATGTCGCCAGGCGGCGCCACGCCAAGCATTGTGATGATCCCAGCGATGGAGAAGCAATACTGGCAAGCACTCCGTGCCAAGAGCGGCGCACGAGTTCTCGACACTTTTTTCGACAAGAGCCCGCACACTCTCAGCATCTTCGTCTGCGGGAACCGACGCGAGGGGATCTAGTTTCGTAATGACTTCGCAGCGGGATCTCCATGCGCCGCAGAGCGCTTCGCCCAGAATTTGTTCCGATTCCCCGTAGCAGCGGGCAGTGTCCAATGCATTGACGCCGTGGGCAATCGCGTGACGAACAATTTCAAGGGCCACAGATCGGCGGGGTTTGCCGGTTCGATTCACCGCACCATACTCCATTCCCAATTGAACCGTCCCGAGCGTCATCGTGCTGTGGGCCCGATTGTCAATGACGGTGTAAGGTACGTGAAATTCAGGTTCGCCGGGCAGCGAATTGAGTTTTTGCGTCAGATCCAACCAACCCAGGCGAACTGGATTCTCCACTCCATGGAACAGGTGCTGAATTCTTAGGTAATCCTCGTAGTCGTCCAGGGTGCAGCGCAAATGGCTGTAGTCGAAAGATTGGAGATGCAATGGTGAATAGATTCCTGCGCGACAATTTCGAGCCATCCAAGGTCCCACGTGTTGACGATCGTATTCGTCGATCGCATCCCGGTGTGCCTTGCGCAGCACGTCAATCCGAAAAACTTCTCCCGACAAACCATACGGCAAACGACTCTGGAGCGAGTTTACACATAGGTAATCCAAGGACGACTGCTCAAAAGTCGAGATTAATTGCCGCACAAATTCGCCATCCGGAAGCAGATTGTCGGCGGTTAACCGGATCACTACAGAGTCGTCGGGCAGGTCGAGCGTGGCAAGATAGTAGCGCCCTAGAACATCATTCAGAGGTCCGCGAAATACTTCAAAGTGATGCTTCTTGAACGCAAATACGAGGTCATCATCATCCGAGTCATTCGAGGTAGCAAGTAGAACCGGGTGGTCTTGATTTGCGGCACGCAGAGCGGCAAGCACGGCACTGGGATATCCCGCGACCGGCAGCAGCGCTTTTCCGGGCAATCGAGTACTGGCAGTGCGCGCCTGCAATATCGTGATGGCTCTCATGTTTTCAAGTTCAATGCGGAATCAAAGGCGGTAAGCCACATCCCAAAACTCCCTGCGACGCGCCCACTCAGCGCCCGTAATGACTCATCACTTTACGCACTGCGCCGACCACGCTGTCCACATCGTCATCGCTCATGCCATGAAACATGGGGAGGCTGATCAGCCGCTCGTAGGCATCCTCCGCCACGGGATATTCGCCTCCCCTATATCCGAAACGGTCGCGATAGTAAGGATGGTGATGCACGGGAATGTAGTGAACGTTCACGCCAATATTTTCGGAGCGCAATGCCTGGAAAATCTCGGCTCGTCCTGCAGTTAGCCTTTCGAGATTCAGGCGAATGGGATAGAGATGCCAGGCCGGGTTTGCATCGGCTCGCACCGTGGGCAGCATTAGTTCCGCAAGATTGCGAAATGCCGCTGCGTAGCGGGCTGCAATCTCTCGCCGGCGCAGCAGGTTTGCTTCCAGTTTTTTCAGTTGTGACAGTCCCAGTGCGCACGCGATATCAGTAAGACGATAATTGAAACCGAGCAACACCATTTCGTAATGCCACTGCGCTTCGGACTGGCGCTGGCGGGCATCGCTTGATATGCCGTGATTGCGAAACCGGCGCAGCGCCTCGGCATAATCGGCGCGGTCAGTCGTAACCATACCGCCCTCCCCGGTTGTGATGTGTTTGACCGGGTGAAAACTGAAGACGGTCATGTGAGAGATGCTGCCGACGTGCCGTCGCTTATACTTCGCGCCCAGCGCATGACACGCGTCCTCGATCACGATCAGTCCGTTCCGGTCCGCCAGTTCAAGGATCTGCATCCAGATCCGCCGGATGGCCCGCGTAATCTACGGGAATTATGGCGCGCGTGTGCGGAGTGATTCGGCCAGCAAGTTTTTCCGGATCGAGATTGAGCGTTTCCGCGCTAACGTCTGCAAAAACCGGGGTGGCTCCCTGATACAAGACACAGTTCGCCGTGGCCGCGAACGTCAGCGGAGTCGTAATCGCCTCATCGCCCGGCTTCAGGCGTGCGGCAAAAACCGCTCCGTGCAGGGCTGCCGTGCCCGAACTGAAGCTCACGGCATACCCGGCTCCCACCTGGGCGGCGAAAGCTTCCTCGAACTCGCCAATTTTGGGACCCGTGGTCAGCCAATCGGAGCGCAGTACATCGACTATGGCCTGAATATCATCTTCATCGATTGACTGCCGTCCGTATGGAAGGAACGTCACCGCGCACCGGAGTTCCTCCAACGGCGGCAATCATTTCGTGACTGGCTGGAGCTTCGCGCATGGTTCAGGACGTTTCTGGGTCCAAGCTGGGTGCGGGTGATGCAGGCTCTCTATGCCGGCACGCGGGCCTTGATCGCAACTCCGGGATCAATCAATTCCTGGAGTTGCTCCGGGCTCAACCATTGTTCATTGTTGTCGCTGGTGTAGCGGAAATTCTGCGGCAACGCCCGGCCACTGACCCAGTTCCCTCCATTCCACCACGGATGCGACGGCTGGATGACAAACATTTCATCCAACTCGACAGTGCTGCGGGCTTCATCCTCGGTCAGAAGCACTTCATGCAATTTCTCGCCCGGCCGAATGCCGATGTATTCGATGACGCACCCCGGGGCAACCGCTTCGGCAAGATCAACCAGTCGCATGCTGGGAATCTTGGGCACAAAAATTTCGCCGCCATGCATCTGCTCAATGGCGCGGATTACAAAACGCACGCCATGCTCCAGTGTGAGCCAGAAGCGGGTCATGCGAGGATCGGTGACGGTGATGCGGCCGCGTTTACGCTGCTCCATGAAAACCGGGATCACGCTGCCGCGGCTGCCTACGACATTGCCATAGCGCGCGCAACTGAAACGGGTCTCCTGCGCTCCCGCATAGGCGTTGGCCTGCACGAACATTTTTTCCGCGCACAGCTTGGTGGCGCCGTAGAGGTTGATTGGATTCACCGCTTTGTCGGTACTGAGGGCGAGGATGCGCTCGACGCTTCTGATCGATCGCCGCATCGATAACGTTGCGGCCGCCCATGATGTTGGTCTGAATGGCTTCGAAAGGATTGTATTCGCAGGCCGGAACCTGCTTGAGAGCGGCGGCGTGCACGACGACGGTGACGCCGGCCAGAGCGCGCTGCAGGCGGCCGGAATCGCGCACGTCGCCGATGAAGTAGCGCAGAGCTGGAGTGATCGAAGCCGGAAGTGCGCATGTCATGCTGCTTGAGTTCGTCGCGGCTGAAGATCACCAGGCGTTTGGGATGATATTCCCGCAGCATGATCTCGACGAACTTCTTTCCGAACGAACCGGTTCCACCGGTCACCAGGATCACTTGGTCAGACCAATCCATGAAGTTCACTTTAGGCATTCGTTAGGCTCATCCTCGATTGACCTTGCATTTGTGGAGATGGGGAAATGTTGAATGCCTCAAGAATTGTGGGAGCAACGTCGTAAAGCCGCATACCCTGCACCGCCGAAGTGCCGACTGCGCGGCTTCGAGCCAAGTCTTTTCCCTCGGCCATTAATAGAATCCCATCCCAGTTGTGATTGGCGCCATCGGGCCCGGTGTCATTTTCCCTGCAATGGATTTTTCCGCCGCCAACCATTCCACTCGATCGCCAATAGAGATCGCCGAAGAAGACACTGAGATCGGGAGCGATGTTGCGCGTTTGTTTGTAAACCTCGTCGGAAAAAACCACGCGGGTGCCGATTGGACGCCCTTCGGCGTCGCCCAACTGCTCAAGCTCTTGTTTTAGTTTTCTGCGCAGCGCATCGCACTCTTGCGCCGGCACCGAACCCTGCGGTTCGCGGCCCTGAACATTCAAGGAAATCCGGCCATAGTAGCCGCCTTCGCCCCAGGCCTGAGTGCGGGACCAGTCGACTTCCAGCTCGTCGAACCGCGTAGGCTCGGTTGGATATCGCTTCAGCGCGAGATAGCCTTGTTGCACCAGCCATTCGTTGAGCGCGATGGCGCCATCCATACGCTTGGCGCCGTGGTCGGAAACAATCATCACCATGGTGTTGGAGTCTGCAAATTCCAGCAACTCGCCCACGAGAGAGTCGACATACTTGTAATACTCGTAGATGGCGTCGCGAAATGGATTGCCATCTCCGGCGTACAAGATGTGGTGCGGGTCCATGAACTGCCAGAAGCCATGATGGATACGGTCGGTTCCCATCTCCACCATCATGAAGAACTGCCAAGGGCGCGTCTTCAGCAGATGCTTGGCCGCGGTGAAGCGCTTTGTGGTCATCTCATAAATCTGGCTGAGCAGCCATTGTTTCTTATCGGTGCGAAAGCCCTTCACGTCGACCATGTAATCGCCAACCAGGCGCTGCACCTCAGGGCGAAGATCGTGGGGGTAGGTGTACTGGCTCTGCGACCCAGGAGTGAGGAAGCAACTGATCAAACTGCCACGCAGTGGTTTTACAGGATAGGTCGGCGGCACTCCGATCACGATGCATTCCCTGCCCTGGCGGCTGAGAATATCCCAGACTGTGTCTTGCTCAATGCTGGCGGAGTTCGCCACGGAAAGTTTGTCGTAGCCGTACTCACTTCGATTGCGGAAGCCGTAGATGCCAAGCTCGCCGGGGTCCCGGCTGGTCATCATGCACATCCATGCGGGTACGGTGATGGGCGGGGTGACGCTGCGCAATTTTCCATGCATGCCCGCCTCGAGCACGCGTTTCAAGTTAGGAAGGTCATCGAGCCACGGACCAAACACCAGTTCGGGATCGGCGCAGTCCAACCCGATCACCATTACTTTTCGTTTTGGTGAAGAACGAAAAAGCAAATACGACTCGCTTTCCGGCTGAGATCGACGATTGCTAGGTAGTATAGCGGAGTTTTTTGCACTCGCGCGAAACATGTGTGGTTACAAGAAGAGCACCGGTCATCAGACTCGTAAATGGTTTCTGGTAATTGCGATGCTAAAATTGCCGCGAACTTGATAGACACCGGCGAAGAAAGTTCCGCGCGATGAAACGATCATCGAGTACGGGACTTGGAGTTGCCAAGTTTTCGTGGGTTGCGGGCGGCAAGGTCGGCGAGCTCGAGATTCTTTCGAACAAGGGTTAAGGAGAAGGCATGGACCCCGGACCGCTGGTGACCAATCCAAACGCTGGCGAGGTACAACCTGCCAC
Organism: uncultured Acidobacteriota bacterium; assembly: GCA_963756015.1. Classification (GTDB taxonomy): domain Bacteria; phylum Acidobacteriota; class Terriglobia; order Terriglobales; family Acidobacteriaceae; genus Sulfotelmatobacter. The sequence continues at coordinate 242,110 of CAVWMB010000006.1, read as the reverse complement.
CTTAGATTTTGGAAGATCGACTGGGCCGCGCATTTATCCCGAGGTTTTTTCACACGAATCTGCTCTCGGCGAATATGTCCGGGTCTTGGCGAAGCGCAAATGGACGATTCTCGCCTGCCTGTTCACCATCTTTTCCGTGGTGGCGCTCGCCAGTCTGAAGATGACGCCCGTCTACGAGGCGAGCGGCAGCATTGAAATCAACAAGTCCGATTCCGGGCTGGTTAACTTCAACAATTCTCCGACGTTCAACGTTGACTATTACGATCCTACCGAACTGGAAACCGAAGTCATGATCCTGCAGAGCGATCTTCTGGCGCTGCAGGTGGTCAAAGAACTGGCGCTCGACCGCCGAGACCGGAGTTCGGCGGAAAAACGCCGGCTCTGCCCTCTACACTTGATCTTGCTCCCGATCCGCTGCAGGCGGATTCCGGCCGGACCTCGGTGCTACTTTCCAATTTCAGAAGCAATCTGAAGGTTACGCTGTCTCCAAATACTCACATCATCAAGGTGAGCTTTCGCAGTCCTGACAAGGACTTGACTGCAACCGTAGTTAACACGCTGATGAGCACCTACGCGGAAAATAACTTTAAATCACGCTTCGATTCCACCATGCAAGCCTCGGACTGGCTTTCCAAGCAACTGGTGGACCTGCAGATGAAAGTGGAAACGTCGCAGGAAAAATTGGTGCGCTATCAGAAAGAGCATGAAATTCTTGGCATCGACGAAAAGCAGAACATTACGACCGAGAAACTTGATGAGTTGAATAAGGCGCTCACCGCAGCCGAATCCGAGCGCATGGATAAGGAATCAGTGTACCGGCTGGTTCAAGCCGGAGATGCAGACACCATCGCCTCCGCCGCCAGTGTTCTGGACGCATCCGGAACTGGAAGCCCAGCGGCTTCGTCCCTGCTGGAGGGTCTCCGCGCCAAAGAAGCAGACGTAAAGATTCAGGCCGCGGAATTGAGTACGCAATTCGGACCGTCTTACCCAAAAGTGGCGCAGCTCAATAATCAGCTCAAAGAAATCGACGCCCAGATTGTGGGCGAGACCAAAAAAGTCGCAGGCAAAATCCGCGGTCAATATATGGCCGCATTGCAGCGCGAAAAGATGCTGCACGGTGCTCTGGAAAAGCAGAAGCAGGAGGCGAATCAACTTAACGAGAGTGCAATCGAGTACAGCATTCTGAAACGGGATCTCGACAGCAACCGCCAGCTCTATGAAGGATTGATGGAGAAAATGAAAGAAGCCGGAGTTTCAGCCGGACTTAAATCCAATAACTTTCGCATTGTGGATGTCGCCCGCATTCCCACGGCGCCCATCGAACCGAATATTCCGCGGAATCTGGCGTTTGCCTTCATGCTGGGATTGACCTCCGGCGTAGGACTGGCTTTCCTGCTGGAGGGACTGGACAACACAGTGCGCACGACGGAACAGGCGCAGATGATCTCCGGTCTTGCCCCCCTGGGCATGATTCCACTGGGATCGAGAACGGCGCGCGACGGCGGCGAGAGCAAGCGCCTGGTCATCGCAAGCTCCAAGGAAGCAGTGGAATTGGTCACGCAAGTTCGACCTCAATCGCAGATGGCAGAGTCCTACCGCGCATTGCGAACTTCGCTATTGCTTTCAAACCTGGGCGCGCCTCCCAAAGTGATCATGGTTACCAGCGCGCTTCCCCAGGAGGGCAAAACGACTACCAGTATCAATTGCGCGGTGGTACTGGCGCAAAAAGGCGTTCGAGTTCTGCTGATCGATGCCGACTTGAGACGTCCAAGCATTCACAAGACTTTGGGCATGGGTCCGCGCAGCGGACTTAGCAATGTTCTGACTGGAAGTGCGACTTTGCAGCAGGCGATCACCCGGTCTTCGGTGTTGCCCAACCTTTCCGTATTGCCCGCAGGAACGCCTCCGCCGAATCCCGCCGAACTGCTGGCTTCGGCCAATATGCGGAAGGTGTTGGAAGAACTGCGCGGAAGAATACGATCACATTGTAGTCGATACGCCTCCGGCACTCTCGGTAACCGACGCCGTAGTGCTATCGCCGCGCGCTGACGCCATAGTGCTGGTCATTCGCTCGGGACAGACTACGAAGCAGGCGCTGCGCCGCTCGCGCGATATTCTCACGCAGGTGAATGCGAAGGTCGCTGGAGTGCTGCTGAATGCGGTCGACCTGAGCTCGCCCGATTATTACTACTACTACGAATACCAAGGCAAATATTCTCGTTATTATCGCGACGATGAATCGCAAGAGAACGAGGAGTGTAGCGACGAGGAAACGGCTGAGGCGACACCCAGCAGCGCGTAATCCGCAGCCGCGCTCTGAAAAGCGGAGTTCGTATTGCGCTCTACCGCGACGACATGGAAATACTTCTGAATTCTAATTCGCGGAAGAGTTTCATTATAGGGGTGGGTGGGCTGCTCTGCCTGCTTTATGTGATTCTCGCGGGCCGGATCTTTCTGGCCTCTGTCTTCGCCGAAAGAGCCGAACTGGCGAGTCTGCAGAGAGCGTCCCGTCTGGATCCTGGAAATGCCGGTTACCGCGATCATCTGGGGCGCTACTACGCTCTAGTTGCCAGAGATTCAGCGGCCGCAATTCCGCACTTACCGTGCCGCCGTGCAACTTGACCCGCACGCCGCGCGTTACTGGTTCGATCTTACTTCAGCCTATCAAGTGCTTGGAGATGTCCCCAACCAAACCTGGGCGTTGGAACAGGCCATCGCGGCGGACCCGACAACGCCGGATGTCGCCTGGGAAGCGGCGAACTTTTATGTGGTGCAGGGTGAAGATGAGAAGGCCATGCATGAATTCCGTGTGGTCCTCGAAAATGAGCCCTCTCTCGCGAATCTCGCAATTCAATATTGCTGGAGAATCAAACCGGATGTGGATGAACTCTTGCGCAATGTCGTCCCACCCAAGTCGGCGGCCTATATTGCGTTTCTCAACTTGCTGATGACCAAACAGGAGGAGGCGGCCACCTCCAAAGTCTGGGCAGCTTTGATGACAACTTCGGAAGCTTTCGAACCGCGCGAGGTTTACGATTATTTTCAGTTCCTGATCAATCATAGAGATGTGGATCAGGCTCGCTTGGTCTGGCAGCAAGCGGCTCGGCGCTTTGGCCTGTCCCCCTATCTGCCGACCAGAAACAATCTGGTAGTGAATGGCGACTTCAGCTTCGATGTTCTGAACGGCGGCTTTGACTGGCAATATCAGAAACAGGAGAGCGTGAACCTTACGCTCGATCCCAGCGATTTTCACGGTGGCCATCGTTCTTTGTTGATTGCCTTTGACGGCCCTGGCGTGACTGACGCCGGCATTCGTCAATTCATCGCGGTGGAACCCAATACCACATATCAGTTCTCGGCCTATTACAAGATTGGAGAGCTCGAGGGAGCCGGGGGGCCTCACTTTACGATTCAGGATGCGTATAGCCAAACCGTGGTGTATGACAGCGACGAACTAAAGGAAACTGGATTCTGGAAATCTGCGGCCGGCGAATTTACCACCGGCGACGATTGCCGATTGCTGGTGCTCCACGTCCGGCGACTGCCGGAAGGAAGTCCGATCCGCGGTAAGCTCTGGGTCGACGATTTCCGCCTTGTGCCAGCGCCAGGCCATTCAACTTCATGAGCCCAATCGCAGTTATTGAGAAGAGCCACAGTGAACTCTCGGCCCGCACCAGCACGGCGGTGCTTTACGGCGTCTTCGGCTTGCTGCTATTTGGACCGCTGGCATTCGGTGCGGTCGAAACCTGGTCGATTTTTCTGTTGGAGGCCGGTTCGGCGGTCCTGTTTCTGGTTTGGATTGGTAAGCAGGTTCTCGAAGGTGAATTAAAGGTCACGCCGAATCTCCTGTTTTTTCCCATGGGAGCTTTTGCTTTGCTGGTTGCTTTGCAGCTGGCCTTTCGCAGAAGCGCCTATCCTCATGACACGAAATCATTGGCCTTGCTCTACATCTCCTATGGAATCTTGTGCTTTCTGTCTTCGCAAATCCTTCTACGGGAATCTCAAGCGCGTCGTCTTGCCCTAGTTTTCTCGATATACGGAGCTGCGGTGGCGACGTTTGCCTTGATCCAGGGTATTTCTTCCAACGGCAAACTGTACTGGCTCCGACAGCCGCGAATGGGGGGATGGATCTACGGCCCTTACGTCAACCACAACCATTACGCAGGTTTGATGGAGATGCTGGCTCCGATTCCGCTGGTGCTTTCGCTGACGCGACTTGTTTCTACAAAAGCCCGCAATTTGGCTGCGGCCGCGGCAGCCGTCATGGTGGGGACTATTTTCCTTTCGGGATCGCGCGGTGGCATGCTCGCGATTATCACTGAACTTGTAATTCTCGCGATCATCCTGGTCAAGCAGAAACGCGGACTGCGCACTGCGATCGGCCTCGGTTTATTTCTGGTGATTGTAATGGGATTGCTCGCCTGGATCGGTGGAAGCGAACTGAGCGCTCGAATCGCGACGGTTGGACGGTCGCACTCTGAACTGCCTGCTGACATTCGCACGTCTATCAATCGCGACGGCTTTCGAATGTTTTTAAAGAAACCGATCCTGGGGTGGGGGTTGGGAACGTTTCCCATTGTGTATACGCAATTCCGGACTTTTTACACGAATTTTTTTATCAACGAGGCGCATAACGATTATCTACAACTGCTGGTCGAAACGGGGCTGCTGGGATTCGCCATCATGGTCTGGTTTCTGGTGAGCCTGTATCGCGGCGCGATCAAGAAAATCAAGAACTGGAGCAATGACGTCGGCGGCGCCATGACTTTGGCTTGCCTTCTCGGGCTGAGCGGAATTCTCGTACACAGCGCAGTCGACTTCAACCTGCAGATTCCCGCCAATGCTGCTCTGTTTTATGTCCTATGCACGGTAGCCGCCTCACAGCCCCTGGCAAGACCTGCACGCAAACGCCGGACTATCCGCAGCAAGCCTCCTGAAGACGTAGCGGCCTCACAGGAACCCTTGCAGCAGTCGGCCACCAACTTCTGACTGAGTCGCTCGGAGTTTTCTTTCACCGCCATTGATCGAGCGTCTTCCACCAGATCAATCGCAGCCATTCATCCACGAAGGTCTTGGCCCACTGCCGGTGAGTCCACCAGCGGGCGCCAAACTGGGTTTCATCCTGGGCAGCGGCAATGGAATAGTCGTATTGTGGAAGCTCCTTTTGGAAAACGCTCAGGGCGCGGCGAGTGTGGAAATCCGAGGTCACGATCAGCACTTTTCTCCTGCCTTCGCGAGCCAGGCACTTCTCCACATCCTTTGACTCCTGTTTCGTTGAAAGCCCGGTAATCGGACAAATGGTTACGGACCCTCGCTGCGGCAGATCCTGAATGTAGCTCTGAGCCAGCTGAATTTGCGTAAATTCGTAAATGTTTGCGTGCACGGGCACATCCAGAACAACCCGTCGTCCATACCCCTGGGCCAGAAGCTGGAGGGCGCGAGCTGGGCGTTTATCCGTTTCGCCGGCCAACACCAGAATCAAATCCGAGGGCCGCGGCTTGTCCACGATCAGGAAACGGCCGGCCCTGGAAGCACACTCAACCGCTAACAACAAAGCAAGCAATCCGCAGGCAAGCAGCCACGGTCGCTTCATCAGACCCTGTTTTTCCATAACCTTCTTCCACGAAGATGTGCCTAATTCGTAAGCAGTTGCAGCGATAGAATGCCACTTCGCCGCGCAACTGGATGCTAGAATCGAAAACGAAAACCTCTTACGAATGGAAAAGAAGTACCTACTAACTTAAATGACTAATCAATCTGCCGGAAATCGTTCTCCAGATCAACTAAAGGCCCGGATCAAGCAGCGCCAGGCGCGAGTCGGCATCATTGGCCTCGGCTACGTAGGATTGCCGCTGGCATTGCTTTTCAGCGAACAAAAGTTCGTGGTCACGGGCTTCGACATCGATCAGCGTAAGGTTGATACGCTCGCCCAGGGTGGCTCCTACATCTATCGCATCAGCAAAGAAGAAATCCGGGCTGCCAAAGAGAAGGGGTTCTCCGCCACCTCCGATTACGCCCGGCTGGTCGAGATGGATGCAGTGATCATCTGCGTTCCCACTCCGCTCAACCAGTATCATGAGCCCGACCTCAGCTTCATTACCGACACTACACATGCGATTGCACCCCACTTGCAACCAGGACAGCTGGTTGTTTTGGAGAGTACAACCTATCCCGGCACCACGGAAGAAGTGATGCTGCCGATCCTCGAAAAGGAAAATAAGAATGGGCTGAAAGCGGCCCGCGGCCCGGCCGTCGCCGAGAAGGAATTTTTTGTGGCCTTTTCTCCGGAGCGCGAGGATCCCGGCAACACCAGCGTGGCGCGTCGAGACATTCCAAAAGTGGTTGGCGGCGTGAATGCACAAGCTTCGGAGCTGGCGGGAGCTTTATACGGTTCTATTTTCCAGCGAACAGTTCCGGTTTCTTCTCCTGCAGCGGCCGAAATGACGAAACTGCTCGAGAACATTTACCGCTGCGTAAACATCGCACTGGTCAATGAACTCAAACTGCTCTGCCTGCGCATGGGATTGGATATTTGGGAAGTCATCGAAGCCGCTTCCACCAAGCCTTTCGGCTTTCATCCTTTTTATCCGGGCCCCGGCCTTGGTGGACATTGCATTCCGGTTGATCCGTTTTATCTCTCGTGGAAGGCCAAGGAGTGGGACTTCCGCACCCGCTTCATCGAGCTTGCGGGAGAGATCAACACGAACATGCCCTACCACGTGCTCGCCTCCGTTGGTGCGGCACTCAACCGCCATAAGAAGTCAGTGAATGGGTCCCGAGTTCTGATTCTGGGCGTGGCCTACAAGAAAGATATCGATGATCTGCGGGAGTCCCCGGCTCTCACCATCATTGAACTATTGCAACAGGAGGGTGCGCAGGTCAGCTATCACGATCCCTATTTCCCTTTCATCGGCAAAGGCCGCAAGTACGATTTGCAGATGAAGCGTACGGAACTCGAACGCCTGGGCGAGTACGACTGCATTGTCATCATTACCGATCACTCCGATTACGATTTTAGAAAGATCGTCGGGGAAGCCCAATTGGTCGTCGACACGCGGAACGCAACCAAGGGCATTGACAGCCCAAAAGTGGTGCGGTGCTAAGCGGGCCAAAAGCGGGTGTGCGCGTAAAAGAATCACATCAGCGGTAAATTTTTGCGGGGCGTTGTTCTTCCCGTATTGGTTCTCAGTACTGCAAACGTAAGAAATTGAAGGGTCAGAGGAATAGATAACGAGGTATGCTGCGAAGTGGTCCTTGCCGTGCAGACTTCAACAAGTAAGCAAACCGGCATCGCTGTCTCCGCCCCCAACCACCCAGGATTGCGGTTGAGAAACTTTCAACCCAAAACAGTGTTTGCAGCAACTGGTAATGTCCGTGTCAATATTTTGATTTTGCAGAGTTTGATAACGGCCGAGTAAACGCGTATGGGTTCTTCTGCCTCCCCAGCGACTCAGTTCTCCCTGCTCCCGAAGACGAGAACTCCCTGGACTGAGTTTGTTTTCAGCACCGCCGCCCAAACCTTAGCGGTCGCTCTTTTGCTGTGGTTGCGTCTCCTTTACCCGACCGTAATTTCGCCTCCCGAGCACAGCTTCCGGTCGGTGCAACTAGTAAGCACCCCGGTTCCGGTGAATCATCAGCCGCAACCAGTGCATCTGGCATTAATTCAGCACCTCGATCCACCGGCCGATGCCTTGCGGCTTCCGGCACCGCAGCCGCGACCTCAATCAACAGTGGAGAAAGCTCCGGTGGTTATGGTTACCTTGGCCGCCAAACTGGAGGCATTGCCTATCAGAACCGCTCCGGTTATTCCGAAGCAGGCAGTCCGAACCAACTTGTTTTCCAGCGGCAGTTCGGCCGCTCCGACTGTGGCGCAGGTCGCCTCCCACGTGCAGACCGGAGGGTTTGGCGATCCCAATGGAATCGTCGCCAAATCGGGACAAAGCAAAGCAGTTAACGTCGCATCCCTTGGATCTTTCGACCTGCCATCCGGACCGGGCGCTGGCAACGGAACAGCCGGCGCCAGAGGCACGGCCGGTGTAATCCCAAGCTCGGGCTTCGGCAGCGAAGTGGCCGCACCCGTCCACCCTCACATTCCCGGCACAACTCAGGTAAGTGGCTTTGACAGCGCAAGCGTCCCGGCCGCCGCCTCGGTCCGCTCCCACGCGGAACGCGTTGCTGCCGCAGTGCCGGCGGAAATTCTCTCCAAGCCCACACCCATTTACACCCAGGAAGCGAAGAGCCTGCGGATTGAGGGTGAGGTGTTGCTCGAAGTAGTTTTGGAAGCGTCCGGCAGCTTGCACGTGATGCGTGTGCTGCGCGGATTAGGCCACGGCCTGGACGACAACGCGGTTAAAGCCGCTGAGGAAATTCGTTTCAAGCCAGCCATGAGAGATGGGCGGCCGACCGACTCCACCGTGGTTTTGCATATTATTTTTCAGTTGGCATAAGTTGCTCGATAAGGTTTCTCTATGCGCATTTTTCATGTGAGTATGCTCTCGTTGTTCCTGGTGCTGGGTGGGTCTTTTGGAGCTTCCCAAGTTTCAACGCCCCAGCATGCTTCGATCGAAGAGATCGGACAAGGCTCTGGAATCCTCGCCCCACCGCCGCCGGCGTCGTTTGACCAGGTGATGGATCGCGTGGTTCAGCGCGAGCATCTGTTCGCAGCCGAGATGCGACACATGCGTCCGCTGGTCGAAACTTACCTTCAGGACTTCAAAACCGACAGCAGCGGCAATGACTTCCCGGTGAAAGATCAGTATTTTCTCGGCCGCCTGGATATGAGCGATGGTCCTGAAGACACCTCTTTCATGGGTCAGCCCGGTTTTGGCCATCGCATGGTCAACCACCTTACTTCGGTTTACTCGATGCACTTCTTGCCACTCGGTTTCGCACAGATGGTTGTCCTCGACACCGATTTCCAGAAGAAGTATTACAACTTCACTTTTGTGCGGCGGGAATTTTTGGGAGAACTGCGCTGTTTGGTCATTGATGTCGAACCGAAAGAAGGCTCGGGCACCGGGCGCTTCAAGGGCAGAATCTGGGTCGAGGACCAGGACTACAATGTGGTCCGTTTCAACGGCACCTACTATCCTCATCCTAAAACCAGCTTCTATCTTCATTTCGACAGTTGGCGGTTGAATCTGCGCCCGGGTGCGTGGCTTCCCGCTTATATCTACAGCGAGGAATCCGATCTCAAATATGGCATGGCAAAGAGCCTCCACTTCCGGGCGCAAACCCGTCTTTGGGGGTATGACTTGAAAGCCTTCAACAAAAATTCCGAGTTCACGCAGATTCTGGTCGACTCTTCGCAATCGGTGAAAGATCAGAGCGATATCGCCGCGGATGCGACTCCTCTCATGGCCCAGCGCATGTGGGAGAAACAAGCCGAAGATAACGCAGTCGACCGCATGCAGCAGATCGGATTGCTCGCTCCAGCCGGGGAAGTGGATAAGGTTCTGCAGACCGTGGTGAATAATCTGCTGGTGACCAATAACATCGACTTGCAGTCGGACATTCGCTGTCGCGTCCTGCTGACCTCTCCGCTAGAATCGTTCACCATTGGCCACACCATCGTGCTCAGCCGCGGCTTGTTGGATGTCCTGCCGGACGAGGCCTCACTGGCTATGGTTCTCGCCCACGAGCTTAGCCATATTGTGCTGGGTCACAAGTCGGATACAAGGTTGGCATTCAACGATCGAATGTTTTTCCCGGATGAAGATTCCTTTGAGCGGCTTGATTTCAAGCGCCCGGATGCCGACGAAGAGGCTGCGGACGTGAAGGCTCTGGAGTTGCTGAAGAACTCTCCTTACAAAGATAAGCTGGGAAGCGCCGGGCTTTTTCTGAAGGCCCTGCAGGAACGGGCTCCAGACCTGCCCAACCTGATACGACCGCATCTGGGAAACAGTTTGGCCGATGGCAAAAGCATGCGTATGTCGGCGTTGCTGGCTTCGGCGCCAGCCCTGGAACCGCAACGTACCGATCAGATCGCCGCGCTTCCTCTGGGAGGCCGCATCAAGCTCGATCCCTGGAGCGATCAAGTTGAAATGGCGAAGACAAAGCCCGTGGCTCTGGTCTCGGCGCGGGAAAAAATGCCCTTCGAGATCACGCCGTTTTTTCCGTATTTAACCCGGCTTCCGACTTCCAGTGGGGAGAAAGCGGCTCTAAATCCCGCAGCGCAAAAGTAATCGGGGCTTTGCTGTTGGGCTTTGCTGCGTCACAGGGGCGGCAAGGTAAGTCCGACCAGTTAACGGAAGGCCCAAACGTGTGTTTGCTTATTGGATAGAACTGCCAACGTTGGAGAACACGTTGTTGGCGTTCGACCCGATGAGGCGGACCGTGCCGACCACGATCACTAGAATTACGGCTAGCATGACTGCGTACTCAGCGATGTCCTGGCCACTTTCGCCGGTCCAAAGATTTTGCAAGGTTCTTGCCACGGGCTCCGTCTCCTTAAAATCTAGCTTTCAGAATCCTCTCGCGTGAACAGGGAGAAAGATCCCTTACTTTTGTTTCCAGATCAATTTTGTCCCGAGGCGCGTCTTGCCGATAATGTTAGCTGGCAGGCGAGGTTCCGCCAATAGCCCGTAAGTGCCATCTAAAACTACTTTGGCTTTGGGGTCTAAGTTATTGTCAGGCAATGCTTTTTAGAGGCAGTGATTGATTCACCGCGAATAACGCCAGCTCCAGTCGCGTGGACACGCCTAATTTATCAAAGATATTGCTGAGATGGTGTTTGACGGTATCTTCGCTGATCTTGAAGTATTCCGCGATCTCTTTATTGGAATATCCCGCAACCACGGCGGCGACAATTTCCAACTCCCGCGGGGTCAAACCAAATTTCTTTTGCCGCGCCTCGTCGCTGGACGACTGCACCAGAGTCCGCAAGTATTGCACCAAGTTGGAAACGCTTTCGCGCCCGACCCAATACTCTCCCGACATCACCGTGTGAATCGCTTTTAGCAGCAGTTGGGTGGCGGAGTCTTTTAAGACTACTCCCCGCGCTCCCAGCTGCAGAGCCTCGACAATCTGGCTCTTCTCGGCTGCGGCCGTCAGCAGGATTACCCGCACCGGCGTCGAACTGGTTCCCGCGCTCAGCTCTCGCAACGCCTCCAGTCCGGGGTGCTTGGGCATCGCCAGGTCCAGCAAAAGAATGTCAGGCTTCAATTGCCTCGCCATCCGTACAGCTTCGGAGCCGTCCGAGGCTTCCCCGATCACTTTCAAGTCTGGCTCGGCTTCCAGAAGCCGGCGCAGACCATCCCGGAAAATCGGATGGTCGTCGGCAATCACGATACGAACGGGCTGCGACTTTTTAAAGTTCATGCGAAACTTCTCCACCCCGCGGAACCTTAATTTCCAGACGTGTGCCCACGCCGGGATTCGATTCTACAGTGAGCGCGCCTGCAAGCAAACCGACGCGTTCCTTGATAATGGTTGGTCCCTTGCCCAGTTGGTCAAGCTGTTCCTGAGACATGCGGCCGGTAAAGGGAAAGCCCTTGCCATCATCTTCCATGGTCAGATTCCATTGGCCCGGACTCTCGCTCAATCGCACCAGTGCGTGGCGGGCGTGGCTATGCTTGCGTACGTTGACCAGCCCTTCTTGCACGATCCGCACCAGTTCGCGGCAAACCCTGCCCGGCATTTCGGGCTTCTCAACGTCGGTAACAAAGCGGGCGACAATACCGGTTTCCCGCTGAAAGCGCTCCACGGTGTCGGTTACCACGCTGAGAAACCTTCGAGAATCCACATCAATCGACTTCATCTGCTGCATCAGTTCCCGCAGTTTCAAAACTTCTTCGCGAAGCAATCCCTGGATCCGCCCCAATTCGCCGCTGACCACGTCGGGAGACGTCTCCGCTTGACGGCGCAGAACATCCACTTGCATCTCCACGGCAATCAGCGATTGCACCGCTCCATCGTGCAGTTCCCTGGCGAACCTCGCCCGTTCCGCAGCGCCAGCCCGCCGCCTCAGGCGGTGCAGCAGGTAGACGTTATACACCGCGGGACCGACCTGGCGTCGCAGATCGAGCAAAAAGCGCAACTGTTCTTGCGTTTCTCCGTGCAACGATGGGTCAAAGACGAACAGCCGCCCGCGCCATTCGCTTCCGAATACAAACGACATCGCAATCAGCGACTCGAACGATTGCCGCTCCCTCAATCGGAGCACCGCTTCGTTGGATGGCGAATCGATAAGGTTGCCATCGCCATCGAGTGCGACCACCGACCAGCGGTCGCCTTGCTTCGTCGCGTAGCAAACCTCTCCAGGAAATTCTTCCAAATAGATCTTTTGTCCGCGCGGGTTAGAATCCTGCCATACAAATTCCACTGGCGTGCCATGGCCGTCGCGCAATTCGCCCAAAAACCGCCGGTGACTGTGAATCTCCTGCGAGGCGATCAGCAGCCGCTGGGCGCCGTACATACTGGCGATCTCCATGCAAATCTGCTGCAAAGTTCCGGTCAATCCGGCTTCTACTCGGACCTTGGCGAGCATACCAGTCACTACGGCCTTCTCCGCTCGGAGCCGCTTCTGCTGTTCCGACAAGTAACCCAACAGCAGTCCCATTACGAGCAAATACACCGACATCATGAATAGGCGTTTGGGCTCGAACTCCTGCACGTTGACTTGCAGACCCGATAGAGCGCGCCAGTGCAGGCGACCGACCCGGCTTGCCCACATGTCCAAAATGAAAAAGCTCTCGGCCCATAACAACACCACTTCCGCTCCGGCCGTGGCTAGGGTCTCCCACAAGCCCCACCGATAGGCTGCCGCGGTGAGCACAAAAACAAAGAACAAAAGGAACGGGCTCCTTGGACCTTCGGCAAATACCGAGATAAAGGCGGGCCATAGGATATCCGCGGCGTGAACCAGAACCCGAAAGGAGGTGGTCGACGCCTTGCGGCGACGCAGGAGCATCAGCACCAGAATGCTGTTGCCCATATAGAAACCTAAAAGCCCGTAAGCCGCCGGAGAGTGGCCCAGTTCGGTCGGATCCATTTGAATGGCGACCAAGGCCGAAACCGCCAGAAACACGCGTGCGGTGGCCAGCCACCGCTCGGTGCGCCGAATCTCGCCGGGGTCGCTTAGAGCTTGCGGTCTGCCCAAAATACCGTAGTTGGATTTCGTGTATGACAGTTGACTACCCATTGGGACGCGTATTTGATCGGGTTAAAGGGAGTGTCTCGCATATTATTGATAAGAAAGAGTGAGGGCAAGAAAAACTTTTGTGTACGCAGTTCGTTTGCATGTTCATCGGGGGGCCCCGATTTCACCCGTCCCGGAGATTACTTCCGTAACCCGAGCCTGATTTAATCGCAGTTTAAAATGTCTGCGAGGATTGCCTTGTTGCGCAAATATTACAGGATTTGGACTGCGGCAGTCGTCGCCTGCCTCGCCACTGTGATCGTGGCTGCCTCTATCGGGCATCAATCATTTCGCCTCACCGCCCTCAGCGATGTGGTCCAGTGCCTTTTATTGTTCTCGGGCACGATGTCCCTCATTCCTCAAGCGTTGCGTTCCCGTGGGCGATTGCGGTTGTTCTGGACCCTGATGGCTACCGGCATCGGATTCTGGTTTTCGTATCAGGTGCTCTGGGTCTACTTTGAAGTCTGGCTGCGCAGCGAAGTCCCGGATTTGTGCTCCGGAGACATGATCCTGTTTCTGCATATCGTGCCCTTGATGGCTGCTCTGGCGCTCCGCCCGCACGCTCCCCAGGACGAATATGCCGCGCGCTTGCGCTACCTCGACTTTGCGTTGCTCATGGTTGGATGGGGATACCTGTACGTTTTGATCGTCATTCCCTGGCAGTATGTGGTGCCTAATGCAGTGCCTTATAACAACAATCTCAATTTTCTTTACTTGATCGAAAAGCTGGCCTTTCTAACTGCCTTGTTCATGGCCTGGTTGAGCAGCAAAGGCGGTTGGAAAAGATTTTATGCCAGCCTGTTCGGTGCCTGCTTTACTTATGCGACTGGCTCTTACGTCGCCAACTGGGCGCTGGGCCGGCACACCTACTACAGTGGAAGTCTGTACGATATTCCGCTGGCGCTTTCGATGGGGTGGATTACTGCGATCGGCCTGTGGACCGACGAGCGCGAACCGCAGCCCGGTGCTCGTTCCACTTCAACCTCTCACGGGGTGTGGCTGGCTCGACTGGGTATGATCGCGGCCTTTTCGCTTCCAGTCTTTGCGGCCTGGGCGTTGCTGGATGGAACTGCTCCCTCGGCCATACGTTCGTTCCGTTTGGTCCTGACCCTGGGAGCGGCGCTTCTCATGGGAGTGATGGTTTTCATCCGCCAGCGTCTGCTTGACCGGGAATTGATCCGCTTGCTCACGCACTCACGCGAGTCTTTCTCAAATTTGAAACGCCTGCAGGTCCAGATCACGGAATCGGAGAAACTCGCTTCCATCGGCCAGTTGGTCGGAGGCGCAGCGCATGAATTGAACAATCCCATCACCGCCATGCTCGGCTACTCGGACCTGCTAGTGCTGAGCAAGCCTCTCAGCCGTGAACAGAACGAATTAGCAGCGAGAATCGGGCAACATGCCCGTCGCACCAAATCTTTAGTAGCCAGTCTGCTGAGTTTTGCGAAACCCAGTTCGGCGGCTATGGCCGCCGTAGACCTCAACACGCTGCTGCGCACCGCCGTCAAGCTTTCGCAGCCTCAGTGGCAAGCTTTAAAAATCGATGTGCGAACCGACTTTTCGCCGGAACTCCTCCTGGTGCGGGGAGATTCGAATCAATTGCTTCAGGTCTGCGCTCAAATTATTAATGATGCACTGCATGCGCTGGATCTGGCCAACAGCCATGTTTTGAACATTGCCGCCAAACAAAAAGAAGGCTGCGCCATCATACAAATCTCTGAAACCAACATCGGCTCCAATAGAAACAATTTGGCGCTTTCATCCCCCGACATTCTCTCCGGGTTAGGTCTGAGCGCTTGCCAGGGAATCTTGCGCCATCATCGTGGCCGGATTCTGTGCCAGCAAGATCCCAGCGCCGGTATCGCAATCCGCATCGAGCTCCCGCTCATGTCTTCGTCGCCGGAGAAATCGAGCCCAGTTGCTGCCGCGTGGGAAGTTCAACCGTTCGCTTGAGCTGGCCGCAAGCCGCGTAGATATCCCGGCCCCGCGGGCGACGGACAAATGCTGGGACTCCTGCTTCCCGCAGAATTCTCTGAAACGCTGCAACCCTTTCCCCGCTGGGCGTAGCAAAGTCAATTCCAGGGCCCGAATTCAGTGCGATCAAGTTCACTTTGCAACGCAGCCCGCGCATCAACTCTACGGCTTCCCTGGCATTCTGTGGCTCGTCGTTCACGCCTGCCAGCAGCACGTACTCAAACGTGATCCACTCCCGCGTGCGCAAAGGAAACTCCTTTGCGGCGGCCATCAGGATTTGCAGGTTCCATTTCTTGTTCAGCGGCATCAGCCGCGTTCGCAGCTCATCGTTCGAGGCATTTAAAGAAATCGCCAGCTTCGGCCGAATGGATTCCTGGCCAAAGTCACGGATACGTGGCACGATCCCAGCCGTCGAAACGGTCATGCGCCGTTCCGCAATGCCAACGGCCTGCACCAGTAAACGCGCCGCCTTCACAAAATTCTCGTAATTCAGAAATGGCTCGCCCATCCCCATGAAAACCAGATTGATCCGGTCCTCCGGAGGCGAAACTCCTTGATCCTTGAGTACCGCACAAACCTGCCCCACAATCTCTCCGGCAGTAAGATTGCGCTTAACGCCTAGCAATGCGGTTAAACAGAACTGACAATCGACGGCACACCCCACCTGGCTAGAAATGCAAATTGTAGAACGGCCGAACGACCGCTCCCCCACCTCCCCGGCCTCGCTCCCATCCCCCGCTTCCCCGCCATCGCCCTCGGGCATCCAAACCGTTTCCACGCTCTGCCCATCGCCAAATCCAATCAAATACCGCACCGTCCCATCCTGCGACACAAACTTTTGCTCAATCCGCGCCGCCCCAACCGTCACCCCACTCTGCACTAATTGCTCGCGGAAACCCTGCGGCAGCGTGGAAACTTCCTCCAGCTCCGCCACCCGCTGGCGATACACCGCATCCGCAATCTGCTTCGCGCGATAGCTCGGCTGCCCAGCTTCGGTTACCAAAGCAGAGATCTCCTCGGAATCCATCCCAAGCAGGGCCAATATTGGGGCTTTATGCATTCGTCAATTCCATCCAGTAATATTTGTAACTGATTGATTCCAAGATATTAATCAACTTATCGTCGCGGCCTCCGCTCCTGCCCGCAGATGTGTAAGAATAGCCATAGTAAGATTAGTTAAGTCTTCTCTGCCATGGTAAAAGAAGTTCGCAATATTCGCCGTCAGGTTTTACCCCACGGCCTCACCGTGATCACCGAGCAGATGGAGCACATTCGCTCCGCCTCGATCGGCATTTGGCTCGAAACCGGTTCCCGCGACGAAACTCCGCAATCGAATGGCATCTCGCACTTTATCGAGCACATGGTTTTCAAAGGCACTAAGCATCGCTCCGCTGAAGAGATCGCCCGCCAGGTCGACTCCATCGGCGGCAACATGGACGCCTTCACTTCCAAAGAATGTATCTGCTTCAACGTCAAAGTGCTCGACGAAAACGTTCCGGTCGCGCTTGAGATTCTTACAGACCTCGTTCTTCATCCTACATTTACGGCCGAAGACATCGCGCGCGAGCGCGGAGTGATCCTCGAAGAAATCAAGATGGATGAGGATAACCCGGACTACCTCGTACACGAGATCTTCACCCAGAATTTCTGGAAGGATCATCCCCTGGGCAAACCCATCCTGGGAACTAAAGAGACGGTGAAGCGCTTCGAGCGGCAGGCGGTGCTCGATACCTATGCCCACCGCTTCGCGCCCGGAAATATTGTCGTTGCCGCGGCCGGGCATCTCGACCACGCGCAATTTGTCGAGCTCGTGGTCAAGCACTTCGAGCACCTGAAACCGGCAAAGAACGGATTTCACTCGGCGGAGCCGAAGATCGTTCCTCGCATCGTTCTGCGCAATAAGAAGGCGCTCGAACAGGTACAGTTGTGCATCGGCGTGCCGGCGCATCCCATTGCCCACGCAAAGCGCCATGCGGGCTATATTCTTAACACTTTGCTGGGGGGAGGCATGAGTTCGCGGCTGTTCCAGAATATCCGCGAGCGCCAGGGCTTGGCCTACTCGATTTACAGCGACCTCAATCCCTACCGCGATACCGGATGCCTGGCGGTGTACGCCGGAACTTCGCTCGCCTCGGCGGCAAAAGTGGTGCGCTCGGTCGTCAACGAATTCCGCGACCTGAAGACCAAGCCTGTCCCTGAAGAAGAACTGCGTCGCTCTAAAGATCAACTGAAGGGCAGTCTGATGCTCTCGCTCGAGTCCAGCACCGCGCGCATGTCAAACCTGGCCCGCCAGGAAATGTACTTCGACCACTTCCATGACCTCGACGAGTTGATCGAAAAAATCGAAGCGGTCAGCGCCGACGATCTGCAGACTTTAGCGCAAGAGTTCTTCAAGACAGAGTCGGTTGCAGTAACCGCGCTTGGCAATTTGAGCGGATTGAAGATTTCCCGCGATCAACTCGCCTGCTGAAACATCGAACTGGCGGCAAACTGCGCTTCGCGCGGCTTTCTAATGGCTGCTGACAACGAGAATGTCGTCCGGCTCCTCTTCCGTGTCCGCAGCGGCCCTCTCGGCGACCACCTGTCCCGCATGTTCTAAGAGTCCCGTCTTCAAATACTGCCGCAAGCACCGCGAACACGGCACGTAACCATCCCGCATCGCTTCCTTTGCGGTGATTGTCCGCTCGGTAGTTTTGTCGTGAATGAAAGGGCACCCGGCCACATGAAAGACCTTCGAGCCGTCCGA
Source organism: uncultured Acidobacteriota bacterium (assembly GCA_963756015.1). Lineage (GTDB taxonomy): Bacteria > Acidobacteriota > Terriglobia > Terriglobales > Acidobacteriaceae > Sulfotelmatobacter. The sequence goes on along the minus strand of CAVWMB010000006.1, from coordinate 224,252 downwards.
TATCACGACCTGCATATCCGGGGGAATATCGTGCCCGGGCGCCGCGAGAATCGACTTTGCCGGTCGCCTGAAGGTAAAGGTATCCGTTAATTTCAATCCTCCTGCAAGCAAAGCTATCGCCGCCACAGGCACCAGCCACGCCGACCAGCTCGACCATCTTTTTCCCCTGGCCGCGACGTTTCTTGAAAGCCGCTTCTGCAGCCGAACGCTAAAGCCCGCAGGCACCTCCAGCATCCGCTCATCCCCGTAGAGTTGGACAACATTCCGCGTCCCCGCCAGGACAGAGGCGCAGTGTTTACAAGTCTGAAAGTGCTCCTCCATCGCAGCACGCAGCTCCGCATTCACATCCCCGTCCACATAATTCGAAATTTCGCGCCGCACGTCTTGGCAGCTTCGAATGCTCTCTACCATGGCTTGTTCCCCTTCTCGAATGGCAACCGGCTGAACCAACCGTGCTCCCATCCGGCGGCCAGCAGATCGCGCAACATCAGCCGGGCGCGCAACAACCGAGTTTTCACCGAAGCGACTGAAATTCCCAGCGCTTCGGCTGTCTCCTGAATGTTCAGGTGCTCCATGTCGCGCATCACAAATACTTCGCGATATTTTTGATCCAGCGTGGCCAGCGCCGCCGCCAACCGCTGCCGCACTTCCTTTCGCTCCAGGGCTTCCGATGGAATCTCGCGCCAGTCGGCAAAATCCCGCGGCGCATATTCACCCTCTTCGTCTCCCGAGCGACGTCCGTCGATGCCTTCCATCGTCACCGTTCGCTCCCTTCTCCTGCGCATCAGAGCTTCGTTCACCGTGATCTGGATCAGCCATGTGCTGAAGCGCGCCTCGGCCCGAAATTGCCCGATATTCTTGAAGGCTTTCAGCATCGCCTCCTGCGCCGCATCCTCCGCATCCTGCTCATTGCGCAGAATTGCGAGCGCCGCGGCGTAGATCCGCTTCTCGTAGGGCCGGACCAACTCATAAAACAATTCATTCTGTCCACGCTGCACGCTGGCAATCAACTTCTGCTCGCGCGAGCCCCCAACCTGCTCCGGATTGTTGCCGACCTTTGTCAGAACCATCGTTGAATCCGCGCATTGTGCGCCACACGGGATATGCGGGGACACCCCGCCTTCGGCTGCGCAATCGAGCGAAGCTTGATTCTTTTTTCTTCGCGAGGTACCAGATACCGGGCACTAAGTACGAGCGGCTAGTACTCCGGATCTTTTTTCCAACCCGTCAACATGGAAATGAAGTTATTCCAGCCATGCAAAATAACCATCACCAGATGTCCCAATACGAAAGCCAAAATCGCCCACATCACTGCGAAGTGCCAGATGCGCGCATAATGAAATCCCCCCATCATCCAGGCCAGCCACGAAAATTGAATCGGCTTCCATACCGCAAGACCGGTGAGCACCGAAAGAATGCCTAACAGGATCGCTGTGGTGTAGGCCTGCTTTTGGAGAGGGTTGTAAGCTTCACGAAGTGGCGGCTTTGGACCAAAAAAGAAGTAATGCTTTATCATCGGCCACACGCCGGGGATATCGCGAGGGGTGAACAATACCTGCCGGTAATTTCCGCTGAGAATCTGGTAGCCAATATATAGAATGCCGGTCGCAATATAGATCCACATGAATGTAAGGTGCCATTGCAGCGCTCCGCCCAGCCATCCGCCAATGGCGAACGCCTTCGGCCAATGCAGCAAATCCTTCTGCGGAATCTTGGCGCCGAAACTGGGAAAGGCCCGAAAAATCTGAAGCCCGCTCCCCACCATCACAAATAGCGCAACGGTGTTGAGCCAGTGGCAGAAGCGCACGATAAACGGATGTTCGTAGACTGCGCGCGCCACCACAATCGGCTCATCTTCCTCTTTCGTTCCCGGTTGAATAATCTCGACAGCGGAACCCCTCATTTCCTGGCCTCCATTACACCCACGGCGTGCGCTGCATTACAGCCCGTAGAACCACGAATAACCCTGATCTTCCCAGTACCCGACTTTCTCCAAAACGTGCGTGACTTTCAAATCAGTCAGGTATTTGGCCTGCTTGTAACCAATCTTGGTGGGAATTTGCAGCCGCAGAGGCGCCCCGTGTTCGCGCGTTAGGGGCTGGTCATACATTTCATAGCAGAGCAAGGTTTGCGGATGCAGCGCCGTAGCCATGTCCAGTGATTCGTAATAATCGTCAGCGCAGTTTACGGTGATGAAACGAGCGGTAGGATCGGCGCCCACCATATTCAAAAAGTCAGAGAGCCGTGCCCCGCCGAATCTCCCAATCACATCCCACCCCTCCACACAAATGTGGCGAGTGTTCTGCCGAATGCGTGGAAGGGATTGAACCTGCACCAGCTTGTATTCTCCTGGTTTCTTGACGGCACCGCTGACCGTCAGCGACCAGGTTGCGAAATCCACGCCTGGATCGTCCACGTCGTAACCGTTGATTGGAAATTTCTCGAACGGAGCAACATCGGCCTCGGCGAAAGTTGTCGCCAAATGGCCGGGTCGAAACAGCCGTGCGGCAATCCAATCGCTGACGTGAAGGCCCTTCTTCAGCAGTCCTTGCTGCAGGCTAGGGATGGCAAAAGCCCCCACTGCTAAGGCTGGCGTCAACTTGAGCAATTCACGCCGACTAACCTGGCGGAATCTCTTTTCATCCATTTTGCGATCGTTATTCTTCATGCATACACCATCTTAAGTGCATTTCGGAAATCCGCCACTCTCCAATGTTCCCGACCAGGATTGAGGGCGCCAAGCCATGGGATTCATGAGCCTTAAGGAAAGTTTCGCCTGGCGTCCAGATTCCCGCGGGCTTGGATCATAAGGGCAAAAGCGCCTGCCGGCCCCATGTTTTGCTAGCCTTTCGAGCCTCGGCAAGGCATACTATTACCCGGTTTATCCCAGATCTCCCAGGATCCGAGATGTCCGATCTGCGAACGATGTTACCGAATACCGAGAGCGCACTCCTGTCACAGTCAGGGAGAATTGCGCCCGAGGATCCTAAGCAGCGTAATTTGATGGTGGGATCGTTGTTTCTGCTTCTGCTGGCTTTGGGCATCGTGCTTTGGCATGATCGAGATTTCTGGTTTCCTGATGCACCAGAAGCCGAATCCGATCAACCCATCGGGGGTTCGGGCTTTGATAACGTCGTTGCCCCGCATCCTGCGGTCGTCAAATCCATCCTGCCGATGAAACCGAAACGACAGGTCACATCTCGGAGCGAGAATGCTGTTGCTTCGGTTGCGGAGCCTTCTGCTCCGGTTCCTCCCGTGTTCATAAGTGCTCGCACTGTGCTGCCTCCGCTGGAAGTGGAAGTAGTCGCGGGAGACACACTGCGCACGATTCGGCCTGGCAGTAATGCGGTGCATGTGGAGCTGCAACCCGGTATTCCAGCACCGTCAGTCGGCGAGGGCGGCCCCTCCGTTACTCCAGAAACTGCGGCGAACGTAACCAGCAATGCCGCCGAACGGGTAGAGATGTCCACAGACACATCCGCGATTGTGACCAAGCCGGTCAAGCCGAGTTATCCGCTGCTGGCGCGGCAGATGAAAGTGCAAGGCTCGGTGATTTTGCAGGCGCTCATCGGCAAAGATGGAACTATCCAGAATCTGCGGCTGGTAAGCGGACCGCGGATTCTGGCATCCGCCGCCGAGGACGCGGTCCGCCAGTGGCACTTCAAACCGCATCTGCAAGGCAGCGACGCAGTCGAGACGCAGGCTCAAATCACAGTTAATTTCACCATCTCAACCAATTGATTCTCTTTTCTGAACTGGAAATCCAAGATTGCAGAAGTGTCTTCGCCACACCAGGGCGAAGCTTCTCTAGCTTGCGTTGCCGACGTGCCGAGCATGACGAGCAGGCAGGATTGAGCGAAGGGCTAACGCGAACAACTTAGCCAAAAATAACGAGCGCCTCGAATCTCTTTCGAGATCGAGGCGCCCGGGCAGCCCTCCCCCAGAACTGCTCACTGAGAAAAATAATTCTGGTGCGTGAGTTTGCAAATAGCACTCCCGTGCCAGCCCTGGGCCCCAAAGTGCTATATCCTCTAAGTTATTGCAGACTCATGCTTTCGCTGAACTTGAATGCCTATGTTTCGCTCCCGAGGTTGGTCCATTTTTGAAGCTGTTGGGGTTTCTGCCGATGAACAATTCAGCAGAAGTCTTGCCGAGCCATCATGCCAGCCTTTCAAGACCCCGATATCTACCGCGACATACTCAACGGCCTGCAGCTCGGAGTGGGCGTCCTCGACTTACAGCGAAGAATCGTCTTTTGGAGCGACGGCGCCGAACAGATCACCGGCTACTCACGAATCGATGTGCTGGGGCATTTCTGCACCGACAACATTCTGCTTCACTGCGACCAAAAATCTTGTGAGATGTGCGTAGAGAAATGCCCCATCGCGACTGCCCTGCGCGATGCCAAGCCGGCTGAGGCTGTGAGTTTTATTCACCACAAGTCTGGGCATCGGACTCCGGTGCATACCTGGGCAATTCCGTTGCGCGATAAGCACGGTTCGATTATTGGCGTCATTCAAACGTTCGAGGGCGAGATTGAGGTCAATGGCCCGGATCCGAACCGGCAAAGCATGAAAGAACGCGGCTGGCTGGATGAGGCCACCGGATTAACCAATCAGGTCATGATGCTGTCGCACTTACGGGAGACTCTGGGGACGTTCGCCGAACTTCGGATTCCCTTTGGAGTGATTTGTCTGCAGGTGCATGAACTCAACCAATTCCGCGCCCGCTACGGGCAGGAAGCGGCCACATCCATGCTGCAGGTTCTGGCCCGGACCTTGAGAAGTATGGTATGGCCGACTGATTTCGTTGGCCGATGGGACGAAAGCAGATTTCTCGTGATTCTGTGCGGCTGCGCTGACGATGCGCTGCAGGCCGTTACCGGGCGTATGCAGAGGATGATGTCCAGCGCCACCATCGTGTGGTGGGGAGAAGAATTGATGATTAAGATCTCGGTGGGTCGCGCAGGCGCCGTCGCCGGCGACAGCGTGGAATCACTTATGCAGCGGGCGCAGCAGGCGCTCCGCGGAAGCAAAACGCCGGAGCCTGCCGCCGCGGGCGCGAGCGCTCGCGGAAGTTCACACGGGTGAGCCTGAAAACAAGTTAGCTCATGTTCTCAATCATTGGCATCGTCGTCGTCTTCGGCTGCGTCGTAGCCGGCTATTTGATGGAACACGGAAGTCTCCGCGTTCTCATTCAGCCCGCGGAACTGGTCACCATCCTGGGGGCAGCAATTGGTACCGTGCTCATCGCCAATCCACTCCACATTCTTAAGCAGATTGCTGCCGGCATCGGGGGAGTTTTCGGCGGGTCGAAATATACCAAACAGGCTTACATCGATTCTCTGAAGATGATGTACGACCTGCTGAACAAAGCCCGCAAAGACGGACTGATGGCGCTGGAAGGCGACGTGGAAGAACCCGACAAAAGCCCCGTATTCTCCAAAGGGCCGGCGGTTTTCAAGAACCACCATGTGCGCGACTTTGTCTGTGATTCGCTGCGCATGGCGATCACCGGCGTCGATGCCTTCGATCTCGATCAGATGCTCGACCTGGATATGGAAGTTCATCACCACGGCGCAGCGCTCCCCAATGCCGCGCTCAACAGCATGGCGGACTCTTTGCCCGGTCTGGGAATTGTCGCCGCCGTGCTTGGCATCGTGATCACCATGGGCGCGTTGGGCGGGCCTCCCGAGGAGATCGGAAAGAAAGTAGCCGCTGCGCTGGTGGGGACATTCCTTGGGATTCTACTTTGCTATGGACTGATCGGCCCTATCGCGGCCAACATGGCCAAGACTGCCGATGAAGAGCACGCTTATCTTTACGTGTTGCGCGTTTTGATGGTGTCTTTCCTCAAGGGCGCAGCGCCCATCATGGCGGTGGAAGTGGCGCGCCGTGCGGTCCCGGGTCATGTGCGCCCATCATTCAAGGAGATGGAGGCAGCCTGCCGCAACAGAGGCGCGGCCGAGGAAGACCCGCACCGCAGCGGCAGCCGCGGCCGCCCAATAAGATATCCTAGCGACGCATCGCATGGACAAGACACGGCCCATCATCATCCTTAAGAAGAAAGGCGGCCACGGCGGCCATCACGGAGGCGCCTGGAAGGTGGCCTACGCCGATTTCGTTACCGCGATGATGTCTCTGTTCATCGTCTTGTGGCTGCTGAATAGCAGCAAACAGTGCAGGAAGCCGTAGGCGGATATTTCAGAGATCCAAACGGGACCGCCTCGAAGAAAGGATCGACCAATGCCGGTGCGGGCGAAAACTTCATTCTGACCAAAGACGACATGCCCAAGCTGAAAGACCAGCTCGAACAAAAGATCCGTCAGATGCAAGACTTCGAAAAACTGAAAAGTCACGTCGAGATGACCGTCACCTCCGAAGGTCTGCGCATCGAACTCACCGAATCCGCTTCCGGAACTTTCTTCGATAGTGGCAGTCAGCAAACTGAATGCGTGACGGGCGCGATTTGCTGGTCACTCTCGCGCAGGAACTTGGCAAGCTACCGAACAAGCTCTCCATCGAAGGCCATACCGATTCCAAGCCCTATGCCACTTCCGGGCACCTACAGCAACTGGGAGCTTTCCAGCGACCGCGCCAACGCGGCCCGCCGCCTTATGCAGACCGATGGAGTCGGTCCCGATCAGGTCACGCAGGTCCGAGGATTTGCCGACCAACGTCTGCGCAAGCCGGACAATCCGCTGGACCCATCCAACCGGCGCATCTCGACTCATCGTGCAATACATCATGAAGGATAAATGACGATGAAGATGACGCCAAGCCCTCCGCCGGCGGCGAAGAGAAAAAGTCAGACGAAAAAACCTCGCACGCTGGAGAGTCCCGTCAAAAAGTGAATGATCTCGTCTCTCTTGAAATAACTTTACACTTCGCATCGCCACTGATTCTGAAATCGACGCTGTATAATCCCCGGTTTGATCTTCCCTCAGGAGCTTCCACGCATGAAGAACGTTCGCCCGGCTGGCCTGCCTTGTGCTTGCAATGTCCTCGTTCGCACCCCTGTGGTCTCAGGAAAAAGTAGATCTGGAAACCATGAGCCGCATCCGTTACGAAGGCTTTCGCGATTCCAAGGTCATGGAATTTGCCTCGGGATTAACGGATTCAATCGGCGAACGCCTCACCGGCTCGCCTAACATGAAGCGCGCCAACGAATGGACCCGCGACCAACTCAGCGCCATGGGCCTCTCCAACTCGCATCTTGAGCCTTGGGGACCATTCGGCCGCGGATGGGCCAATCAATATGTCAACGTTCGCATGACTTCACCCGACATCGTTACGCTGCTCGTCTATCCGAAAGCCTGGACCCCGGCACCAACGGCGTCATTCAAGGCAAATGCATTCGCGTACCATCGAAAAGAAGAAGGACTTCGATAAATACAAGGGCAAACTCGCCGGCATGATCGTGATCTTCGGGGCTGATCCTGAAGTGAAGCCGATCACCGAAGCTCCCTACAAACGCCTGAGTGATGACGATCTCGCCAAGCTCGCCGACTACCAGATCCGCAGACCGCCCGCCCTTCCGCTTCGGCCGATTTCGTCAAGCGGCAGCAATTCATCAAAGACTTGAATCAATTCTTCGCCGACGAAAAAGTTCTGGCCGTCATCGACCACAGTCGCGGCGCCTACGGCGGCGGCACGGTCTTTGTGCAGTCCGGAGGCTCGTATAAGCCGGGCGAGACCGCAACGGTTCCCCAACTCACCATGGCGGTCGAGCACTGGACACGCATCGCGCGGCTGCTCGAACAGAAAAAGATGTGTCGCTCGAACTCAATGTCACCAACACTTTCTACGACAATGACCCCATGCAATACGACACCATCGCCGAAATTCCTGGCACCGACAAAAAAAGATGAAGTAGTGATGCTGGGCGCGCACCTCGACTCCTGGCACGCGGGCACCGGAGCCACCGACAACGGAGCGGGAACCATCGTTATGATGGAAGCCGTTCGCATCCTGAAAGCGCTCGACGTCAAACCTCGACGCACCATCCGCATCGGCCTGTGGAGCGGCGAAGAAGAAGGGCTGCTCGGCTCCCAGGGTTATGTCGAGCACCATTTCGGAGCTCGCCCTCGCATGGACGATCCCGGAATGAAAGATATGCCGACGCTGCTGCGGCGCGAAGCCGGGGACGTCACGGTGAAACCCGAACAAGCGAAAGTCTCCGCTTATTTCAATGTGGACAATGGCATCGGGAAAAATTCGCGGCATTTATTTACAGGAGAACGAAGCGGTGGCTCCCATCTTTGACTCGTGGATGAAGCCCTTCAAAGACTTGGGCATGACCACCCTCACCATGCGGAACACCGGAGGCACCGACCACTTGTCGTTCGATGCAGTCGGCATCCCAGGATTCCAGTTTATTCAAGATCCCATCGAGTACGAAACTCGCACTCATCACTCGAACATGGACGTTTACGACCGCCTGCAGCCCGACGATCTGAAGCAGATGGCAGTCATTGTTGCCGGCTTCGTCTACGATGCTGCCATGCGCGACCAAATGCTGCCGCGTAAACCGATTGAGAAAGGTTTACCGAAAGAACTACAAAAGAAAGATGAGTAGGAAGGTAACCACTTCCGCAAAAGGAATAAATGCCGGAAGTAATTTCTGCCGTGGACGCCCCACTTCTCGCCGATTTTGCGAGAAGTGGGAATTGGTGTCGATCGAGAACGCTCTGCCGTCGTCCACGAATCGAAGAACTGAGTCTCGCAATTCCCAAAGTAGCTTAGCCGATGGCTAACATCTACGGCCTATTTCACAAACGTCAGTCCGTGTGGCACCGCCCATCTGAAGACATAAGCGTAGAGCATCACTATGATTCCCACGATCGACCCAAGTGCCACCGAGTGCCACGCCACATAGCGGAAAATGACGCCTTCGTTACCCACTTGTTCGGTAGCAGCCGTCGCAATCGTTATTGACTGCGCGTCGACCATCTTTCCCATCACTCCTCCGCAACTGTTGGCCGCGCACATTAGAATCGGGTCGATCCCAAGTTGCTGCGAAGTAATTCTCTGCAGGCTGCCGAATAGCGCATTCGAAGACGTATCACTGCCCGTGAGCGCCACTCCCAGCCAGCCCAGGAACGTTCCGAAGAATGGGTAAAACCATCCCGTGCGCGTAAATGCCAGGCCCAGCACCGCATCGAGGCCAGAGTAGCGCGTCACATACCCCAACCCCAGCATGAATGAAATTGCGATCATCGCCAGCCGCATGCGCACCAGCGTTCTCCAAAAGATTTTTATCAATTGCACAGGACCCAGCCCCAGCAGAACTCCGGAGGCAATCGCCGCCAGAAAGCAGCCCGTCCCGGTGGCCGAGAGCCAGTTAAAATCGTATCGCGCCGCCTCCGGTGTGGGTTTCGTAACTACGGGGGCGGAGCGGTAAACGGCATTGTGCAAATACGGAACATCCCATCCCGGCGGCCCAGTTCGCTTTTTTCCATTGGCAAGCACGACTTGAAAAGCCGGGGTGGTGGCCCGGTTCATCGCCAGCTTTATTTTTGGCAATCCCCAGAGCAGGACAAACAACGAGAGAATGGCGAAAGGCATCCACGCTTTGAATACTTGTGCGGCGCTGTAGTGCTGCGGCTTCACAATTCCATCGAATTTCTCCGCGGCCCATTCGCCGCCCATATCGTCGCTGACTCGCGGAGTCACCGAACGAACATCCGACGGTTGGTCGTCATAATCGAATCGCCAAATTTTCTTCGGCTTCCAGAAGCGCAGAAAAATCAACGTCGCAACCAGTGACACCACGCCTCCCATAATGTCGACCAGGTTGCTGTCTACATAATTCGCCCATAGGAACTGGGTAAGAGCGAATGACACGCCAACCACGGCGATGGCGGGAAATACTTCGAACGTCTCCTTCCAGCTGACCATGGCTTTCACCAGCCAGAAGGGGACGATGACAGCTGTGAAAGGAAGTATGCGACCGATCATGGCGTTCAGATCGGATTCCGGCAACGATGAGACCGCGGCAAGGGTGTGAATTGGCGTACCAATCGCGCCCCAAGCCACCGGAGCGGTGTTGGCGATCAGATTCAGGGCGGCGGCGTGGAAGGGCTTGAATCCCAGTCCAATCATGAATGCTCCGGCAATCGCCACTGGTGCTCCGAACCCTGCGGCTCCCTCGATGAATGCGCCAAAACAAAACGCAACCAGCAGGACCTGAAGCCGGCGGTCGGCGGTAATTCCAGCTACCGACTCTTTCATAATTTCAAATTGTCCGGTTTCGACAGAAATATCGTAGAGGTACACTGCGGCGAGCACAATCCAGGCAATTTTCAAAACTCCGAACGCCACCCCGTATCCGAAGCTGACCGCCGCGAGCGCGGGAGGCATTTTGAAAAAGATGATCGCAACTACAACAGCCGTCATCGCCCCGGCAATGGCGCACCAGTGCGGCTTCACCTTCAGGCCGGCGAGCAAGCCGAACAGAATAATAATCGGTAGCGCCGCTACCAGAGTGGAGAGCCACCAATGACCAAGCGGATCATAGACCTGGGTCCACTGCATGCGAACCTCCTTGAGATCCGTACCAGGGCACGCCCGCAGGCATACCTTAATTCCTCACGATTGACTTCGCCTTCAGGCACTATTTTCCAAATCCTTCCGTTACCAGGTAAGACCAACTCGCAGCTCCAATCACGCGAGTTCCCAACTCTTCGGAACATTCACATATGATCGATCCAGCTCCGCAACCGAAGAGCAACCCAGCAACCGCAGAGTCCGCTCCAAATCTGTCCGCAAAATCTCGATCGCGCGATCCACCCCGGCCTCGCCCGCAGCGGCCAAACCGTAAGCGTAAGCGCGCCCGCACAGCACCGTGCGAGCTCCCATGCAGAGCGCTTTCACAATATCGGTTCCGCGACGAATGCCGCCATCCATCCACACTTCAATGCGGCCGTTCACCGCCTCCACAATCTCGGGCAGAGCCCGCAACGAAGCAGGAACTCCATCCAGTTGTCGTCCACCATGATTCGAAACAGAAATGGCCGCGACACCCTCGTCCATCGACCGCTTCGCATCGTCGGCCGTCAACACACCCTTGACGACGATCGGCCCTTTCCACGCGTCGCGAATCCAGCGCAGATCAGCCCAGGTCACCGCCGATTCCGCCAAGGCCGCATTAATATCGACCAATGGCATCTGCCCCTTGCCCGGAACAATTACATTTGGAAGTCCGGGCAAGCCGCCATCCCGCAGATAATCGATGAGCCAGCCCGGGCGCGCGAGCATCTGTCCAACATAGGGAATTTTGTCGACCACACTTCCGCTGATTAGTTCCTTCAGTCCATTGCGGCAATCGCGTTCTCGAATTCCAGATACGGGCGTGTCAATCGTGACTACCAGCGCATTAAATCCCGCAACCCGCGCTCGTTCGATCACAGCCTCAGCCGCCCCACGTCCACCCATGAGATAAAGCTGGTAAAAGACCGGACCAGCCGAAGCGGCCCTCACATTTTCCAGTTTGTGTCCGGAGATCGTGGAAAGTATGTAGCCAGTCCCGGCTCTGCCTGCGGCCCGGGCCGCCGCCACCTCTCCGCCCGGGTGCATCATCCGGCTGTATCCCACGGGTGCGAGCATGAACGGAAGAGAAAGGTTGAAACCAAGAACGGTGGTACACAAACCGCACGCGGAAAGCGAGACCGCGTGCCGCGGCCGAAAGGTCACGTCGTTAAATATTCTGCAATTTTCTCGAAGCGTAACCTCGCCCTCGGCGCCGCCGTCAAGGTAGTCAAAAACCGGCTTGGGAACTCGCTGGCGCGCAATCGGACGGAAGTCCTCAATACAAACCACTTTGGGCGAAGCTACCGATCGCGCGGCTCTTGTCATCTGCAATTTCCAAATTCTGAATTCTCGAAGCCGCCCGATATCCTACCATCAGGAGAATTTGCAAGCGAACAGAATTCGCCCCTGTACCCAGACTGCCGGTCAGATCTCAATCAATCGGGCTCCTGCTGCCCAGCGCGCACCATGCTGGACCGCGCTTGGTCCCGCCTCCGATGGCGCGTCCAAAGGTAAGCAATCGGACCCGAAGCGAGCATAACCAACCCCCATTTACGCGTGGGTGCGTCGCTATAAACCATGGCCCACGCGAAAAGCAAAGTGGGAGCCAATACGATCAGCAGCGCTCCCGCCTTACCGCCCGCCACGCGGAACGTTCGCGGCGCCTTCGGATACGTACGCCGCAGTTGCCAGAAGGAAAGCACCGTCTCTATGGAAGTTGCCATTCTGCTCCACGCATATACTCCGATGAGTTGGGGTAAGGTGAGAAATGCCAGCGCGGCGCAGAAAATCGTTGAGAGTGCAATCGCCCGAACCGGAGTTCCGAATCTCGAACTGACTTTCGCCAGGCCAGGGTGGAGGTAGCCATCCTCCGCCATCGTGAGCGGAACCCGAGTGATCGATAGCAGTGTGCTGTCGAGCAGCACAAAATTGCCTATGACTGAAGCCGCAAACATTGCTGTGCCCAGTGCACTTCCCCCAACAAGTCGGGCCGCCGTAACCAGATATCCGGTCTGCCACTCGCGCCAGTTCCCCAACGCCGCCAGTCCCGCCGCCAGCGTAAGCACGTAGACCCCAATCGCGAGCGGAACCACCAGAGCCAGTCCGAGCGGAAAATTTCGCGAAGGATTTTCCACTTCCTCAATGACAGTCGAGAGTTGTTCGTAACCGGCGTACGACCACAGCGCAATGGCCAATCCCACGCCAAAAGCTCCTTGCCACGGCGTACCAGTTGGCAAGAAGGGATGAAATGGATTGAAGTGCGCGTGCCGGAATCCCGCGAAAATAAATAGGGTTACTGGAACCGACATGATCAGCAGCAAAATCAGCGTAAGTTTTCCCACCAGGTGAATGCCGAGCACATTGAGGCCGGCGACCAGCACAAGAAAACCAAACGCTACCGCCCAATGCTCCACACGGGAATGCACCGGCATCCACTCTTCTAAATAGTCGGCCATCGCCACCCCGTAAGAGGCGGCCATCAGAAAGGTCCCTGTCCAATTCCACCATCCCGACTGAAATCCCCAAAAATCGCCGAGCGCGGCGCGGCTCCAGCGGTAGAAGCCACCTTCAACCGGCATCAGCGTGGTCATTTCAGCGGTGGCCAAGGCAATGGGGACGCTGAAAAGCAATGGCACAACCAGAAGGAAGGTCAGACCCAGCCCCGGGCCGGAAGTAGAAATCATCGATTCGAGCGAGAAAGGTCCGCCAACGCAATAAGCAAACAGCAGGGCAACAAAAGGAGCCAAGCCAATTCGTCGCAAATTCCTGGTGGGCGCATAAAGCGCAGAAGGAACAGGCGGGGAACCACTCATCGCCGCGTCCGCAGGCATCCCTCCTGGTCCTCCGTCCGGGAAGTCCCGCCCCGGAGCATGAAGACTATGAGAGCTGCATTTTTAAGTCAATGCAAGCTGCAAAAAGGTGCCGGCGTCAGTTTTTCATCTTCGGCCGCTCGCAAGTATCCACAATTTTCGTCGGATCGATCGCATCTTTATCCACTTGCTCTTCTAAAATTTTGCCATCTTTTCCAATTAGAAAGTTAACTCGACGCGCGGCCTTGTACTTATCCACGTAGATTCCATATTTGCGAGTAACGTCCCCGCCCCAGTCACTCAATAGAGGAAAGGTAACTCCAATCTGGTCGGCGAAGGCTTTATCCGCGAAGGCACTATCCATGCTCACACCCAGGACCTGGGTGTCCGTAGCGTCCAGCCTTTTCAAATCGTGCTGGAGCGCTTGCATTTGCTTGGTTCAACCACCGGTAAAGGCAAAGATGAAAAATGCCACCACTACATTCTTCTTGCCACGATACTGGCTCAGCGAAACGCTCTTGAGATTGCTGCCGTCGAAATAGTTCAGCGTGAAATCCGGTGCCATATCGCCCACCTTCGGCATAGAGGTCGAATCGCCCTCAGGCTGCTTGGCCTGCGCCAAAGTCGGATTCGCCATCGCGGCCGTGAGCGCGCCCGCGAGCAACGCAGCGGCCAACACAGTAAATCTGTTTTGCATCATGTTCCTCCTGATCGAACTCTTCCACAGCTTACCCCAGCGCCATTACCTGACGCCGAGGAGTACCCTATCCTCGCATGTTTCGCATTGCCGAATGTCACTGTAAACCAGTAAATTCACTCTCAGACGTCAGTTTCATCCGAGCAACCGATGAGCCTCACCACCCTGAACGACGTTTTCTTCACCGCAACCGAGCGCAACCTCGACCGCGTAATGCTCTATCGCGAAGCGGGAAAGTGGCTGTCGATCTCGTCATCCGATCTCCGGCGCAACGTGGCGGCAACTGCGAACGCACTGCGGCAATCTGGCGTTCGCAAAGGCGATCGGGTCGCCATTCTCAGCGAGAATCGTCCGGAGTGGTCCACCGCCGACTTCGCCATTTTGCTGCTCGGCGCAGTTACCGTTCCCATTTACGCCACTCTCACTCCTGAGCAAACGGCTTACACTCTACGCGACTCCGGCGCCATCACGATTTTCGTTTCTACCGCAGATCAACTGCGGAAAGTGCAAGCTATTCTTTCCCAAACCCAAGTTCAGAGAATCGTTGTCATGGATCGCGTGCAACCCCCGGACGATCTCGCCGCCACCTGCAAGCTCATGGATCAACTGATGTCTCAAGGCCCCTCCACTCTTGATCCAGGAACCGAATCCCTCGCCCGCTCCATTCAACCCGACGACCTGGCTACTATTATCTACACCTCGGGCACTACCGGGGTCTCGAAGGGTGCGATGTTGAGTCACGGCAACATGGCCGTAAACATTGCCTGTTCGCTGCTCGGCTTCGATATGCACGCCGGGCAGATCAGCATTTCATTTCTTCCCCTCTCGCACGTCACCGCGCGTCACGTCGATTTCGCCATGCTCTACCATGGAGTAACTCTCGCATACTGCCCATTCCTGGAAAGTCTTCCTGCAACCTTGCTCGAAGTGTGCCCCACTGCCTTTGTCTCAGTGCCGCGTGTGTATGAAAAAATTTATGCCAAGACCGAGATGCAAGCTCGCGGATTTCCGAAGCGTTCGATCTATCGTTGGGCGCTTTCGGTTGGGCGCGCCAACAAGGCGGCGATTCTCGCTGGAGACCGTCCCAAGTCACTGACCTGGCAGATCGCAAACAAACTGGTGTTCTCGAAAATCCGCGACGGACTCGGTGGTCGAGTTGAAACCTTCATCTCCGGAGGCGCGCCCCTCGGTCGCGAGCTCGCGGAATGGTTCGCCACCGTCGGCATCCGCATCCACGAAGGCTATGGCCTTACTGAAACTTCTCCGGTGATCGCCGTCAATACCCCTGTCAATCACCGCATAGGCACAGTCGGCAAGATCCTGCCGAATCTCGAAGTTCGCATCGCCGATGACGGTGAGATTCTGGTGCGCGGACCTTCCGTTTTCAAGGGATATTGGAACCGCGCCGAAGAAACTCAGAATGCGTTTCAAGATGGTTGGTTCATGACCGGCGACATTGGTCATATCGACGCCGATGGATATCTCTCGGTCACTGACCGCAAAAAAGAACTGATCAAAACCTCCGGAGGCAAATTCATCGCGCCCCAGCCCATCGAGAATTCGCTGAAACTAAATCCGATGGTCGGGACCGCGGTCGTCGTCGGAGATAAGCGAAAGTTTGCTTGCGTCTTGATCTCTCCGAACTTTGCTTTACTCGAAGATTGGGCTCGAAGCAACAATGTCTCCTTTTCTTCGCGTCCAGAACTGGTAGCAAATGCGAAGGTTCAGACTCTTTATGAGGAAGCCGTTGAACTCACCAACGAAAAACTGGCTCGCTTCGAGAGGATGAAGCGTATCGTCCTCGTCGCTGATGAATTAACCGCCGAGAACGGCGCCCTTACCCCAACCATGAAACTCCGCCGCCGCGTGGTCGAAGAGCGCTACCGTGGCCAGATCGATGACCTCTATGCTCAAGCCGAAGCCGGCACCGTAGTGGAGTAAAGATTTACTCGCGCCGGCAAACCCGCGGTACTTGAAACCTTTTCAACTCGTTTACAATACTACGTTATGACCGACCCACTCGTTATCGCCGGCCGCTCCTTCCGTTCCCGTCTGATCGTCGGCACTGGGAAATATAAATCCTTTCAAGAAACTGCCCGCGCCCTCGAGGCCAGCGGGGCCGACATGGTTACTGTCGCCGTCCGCCGCGTCAACCTCGACCGCAATAAGGAATCGCTGCTCGATTACATCGATCCCAAGAAATATTTTCTTTTGCCCAACACTGCCGGCTGTTACACGGCCGATGAAGCGATCCGCGCTGCCCGCCTTGGGCGCGAGGTCGGCATTTCGGACTGGGTGAAACTCGAAGTGATCGGCGACCAGGCCACGCTCTACCCGGACGTCCAGGCTACGCTTGAAGCTACGCGCGTTTTGGTCAGTGACGGCTTCACCGTTCTGCCCTATACCTCCGATGACATCGTTTTCGCCAAGCGACTGATCGACGCTGGTGCAGCCGCCGTGATGCCGCTGGGTGCGCCCATCGGCACCGGCATGGGCATCCAGAATCAGGCCCACATCCGCATCCTGCGCGAGATGATCAGCGGCGTTCCTCTAATCGTGGACGCCGGGGTAGGCACCGCTTCCGACGCAGCCATCGCCATGGAACTGGGCGCCGACGCGGTTCTCATGAACACTGGTATCGCAAACGCCCAGGATCCCATCCTGATGGCCGAAGCCATGTGCCATGGAGTTCTCGCCGGGCGCCAGGCCTACCTGGCGGGCCGCATGCCGAAGAAACTGTACGCAACCGCCAGTTCCCCACTCGAGGGCGTAGTCCGCTAGGTGCCATCGGCGCATTTTTTCTTCTAGAAACACAAAAGCAAAAGGGCGGCCGCGGCCGCCCCTCGCACTGCCCAATTCTTCACAACATCTTTACGCTGCTCACGTGAATAGAGTCGCCGCTCACGCTTCCAGTTACCGCCACGTGGTGCCCCTCATGCTCCTTGAGCGCATCTGGATTGTCCACCATCAATACCTTCTGGTCTCCATCGGTCACGATGACCATCTTCGCGCCGGCATCCAGGCATTTCTTGGTACACGCCTCAGCCTTCTCGCTGGCGCCCTTTGCGCCGCACTTGTCATCCGTCACCCAGCCTTTGACCGTGGCACTCTTCCCCATATCGTCGAATGCCCAGGCGGATAGAGCAAATATGAAACAGATCGCAAGACAAAGAGCTAGCACTTTTCTCATGGCCGGTTTTTCTCCTTATTGTTTACACATCGCGGCCTCAGGCCGCAGGTTATGGCAGGGAACCGTAATCGTACGTCGACATCAACTCGATCCCACCAATGATCGATTGGCGGAACTATACCACAGGGAAACTATGGTGGTGTCACGAATGGCAGACCAAGGGTCGTAGCGACAACCCTACTTCCTGGCGGAATGGTTGAGAGCTGGGGGTGGGTTTAGCGGGGCTGGCGGGACGTACACATATTCTCCGGGACGCGCATAATGCAACTGCTCGCGCGCTTCTTTCTCGATCGATTTTTCGTCTGTCTTCAGTCCCTGAATCTGTTGCGTGTAGGCTTCATTTTCCTTCTGCTCCTGGGCGATCCGCCTCTGCAGCGATTCATACTCCGCCCGCTTCTTTTTGTAGACAATCATGCCGTTCGCGCCAAACATTACATGCACGAACAACAGGCCGGCGAGCACGGCCACCGTGATGGTTGCAATGCGGCGCCGCAGGACGTACAGCTGCATGACCCAGGGTTGCAGAGCAGCCATCCAGTTGGCGCAGATAGCCTTGGCCCGCGTGGCCCTGTGAAACAAGCCGAGCGATCCGTCTTGCGGGTCGGGAAGTCGCCGAATTCTTGCCGGGTTTTTTATTCGAAAATCCATTGCTTGGCGGCGCTGCTCAACTTTTCCAGACCTGGTTCACTGCGTGCTTCAGAGTACACTCGCACCACCGGTTCGGTTCCTGAAAGCCGGTAGCATACCCACGAACCGTCTTCGAAGATCAGCTTCATGCCGTCGGTGCGAACCACCTCGCTGACCGCCCGTCCGGCAAAGTCGCGCGGGTCAGATCTTAACTTCTCAGTGAACTTCTCCTTCACCTCCGGCGTCAAGCGGAAGTTCTGGCGCTGAGGGTAATAGGAACCAACTTGGTTACATAACGCCTTCAGTTGCTCTCCGAGCGATTTGCCGCGACGCGCCACCATCTCGCAGCACAGCAGTCCGGCCAGCACCCCATCTTTTTCAGGAACGTGATGGCGAATTGAAAGCCCGGCGCTCTCCTCCCCGCCAATGGCGATCTTATCTTGCATGATCAGTTCGCCGATATACTTGAACCCAACGGGCGTCTCGTGCAGCTCCACCCCACGGGCCTTGGCAATCGCATTGATCAAATTCGTCGTTGCCACCGATTTCGCCACACCGTTTTTCCATCCGCGGCTTTCGACCAGATAATCAAACAGCAATGCGATCACATAGTTAGGTTGCAGGAAAGTTCCGTCCGCATCCACAATCCCGAAGCGGTCCGCGTCGCCGTCGGTCGCAATTCCTATATGCGCGCCCGTCTCCTGCATTTTTTTTCTCAAGTCCGCCAGCAGGTGATCGTCCGGCTCCGGCGCATGTCCACCAAACAGCACGTCGCGATAATCATGCACCGTGGCCACCTTTACTCCGGCCTCGCGCAAAACTCCATCCGAATATCCCCGCGCCGCTCCCCACATGGGATCGAAACAAACTTGAAGATTCGCCTTGCGGATCGTTTCCAGATCAACGATCTCCGCCAGTCTTTTCAGGTAACCGGGCTCGACATCAAGATTCTCACCAGCGACCGTGCCTAGGCCATTATTTGCATTTTGTGCAGACTTAACCCCATCGCCCGCTTGAATCTCAGCTTCGATGTTTTTGGTGACATCAGGCAGCGCGGGGCAGCCATCAGGTGTCGAAAACTTGATCCCGTTATATTCCGGCGGATTATGCGAAGCCGTAAAGTTGATAACTCCGTCGGCCTTGGCTTGAACCACCGCATAAGCGAGTGCCGGGGTGGGCGCCGGTTCGGCCACCATCAGCGGCGTGATGCCATGGCTGGCCAGCGTTTCCGCCGCCATCGAACAGAATGCCTCTCCCAGAAACCGCGGATCGCGCCCCACGATTACTCGCGCGCCTTGCTTTTTCTGCGTGGCCACGTAGCGCGCAATTCCCCCGACCGCACGCCGCACATTGGTGAAGGTAAACTCCTCCGCCATCACCGCACGCCAACCCGACGTGCCGAACTTAATTTGCGTTAGCATGGAGAATGCCTTTCTGACACAGAATAATCTTAGTATTCCCCGCAGTGAGCCTGGCGCTGATTGCCTGAAGGCCGAAGGTTGATTTTATATGACCGATAAACGGATCGTTTTCACCACCGCTAGCTCCAAAGAAGAGGCTGAGAAACTCGCACGCCATCTAGTGGACCGGCGCCTGGCAGCCTGTGTCAACATTTTGCCGCAAGTGAGCTCCATCTATCGATGGCAAGGCAACGTGGAAGAGTCTCGCGAATGGCTCTTGATCGTGAAGACGACAGCCGCAGTCTTCGGCGAAGTGCAGCGGGCGATCGCAGAACTTCACTCCTACGAACTTCCAGAGTGCATCTGCCTGGCGGTCGAAGAAGGTTCATCCGCCTATTTGCAATGGATCGCCGACTCCGTGGATGAAGGAAAGAATTCTTGAAACATTCTTGCGCATTATCCACGCCGATCCCGGGTCGGCGTGTCTAGATCGCCCCTAATCCCCGCTCCAAATCATCGAGAATATCGTCGACGTCCTCGATGCCCACCGAAATGCGCACCATGCCATCTGTGATGCCGATCGCCTTTCTTCCCTTCTTGCCCAGCCCAGCATGGGTCATGGTGGCGGGATGCGAAATCAGCGTCTCTACACCTCCCAGTGATTCAGCGAGCGAGCACACACGCAACTTTTTCAGCATCTTATTGGCATTTTTCAGCGATCCGGTTTCAAAGGTGATCATCGATCCGAAACCACTCATCTGACGCTTGGCCAGTTCATGCTGCGGATGATCGGCCAGTCCCGGATAAAAAACTTTCCTGACCTTACGATGGTTCGCCAGGAACTCCGCGACTAGACGCCCATTGCGGTCGTGGATCTCCATGCGCGCCGCCAGTGTCTTCACTCCTCGCAACAGCAACCAGCATTCAAACGGAGAAAGTATCGCGCCCACCGCCTTCTGCAAAAAAGCCAGCTTCTCCGCCTGCTCCGGCTTGCTGCACACCACCACACCGCCCAGTCCATCGCTGTGCCCATTGAGAAATTTTGTGGTCGAGTGCACCACCATGTCAGCGCCGAGCGCCAGCGGCTGCTGAAAATACGGCGACATGAACGTGTTGTCTACCACCAGCTCAAGTTTTCTGCGACGGCAAACCCGGCTGATCGCCGCCAGATCGCTCAAACCCATCAACGGATTGGTCGGCGTCTCCACATAAACCATCCGCGTGTTCTTGCGGATCGCGCGTTCCACATTGTCGACTTCGGAAGTATCCACGTAGGAAAACTCCAGTCCGTACCGAGACCAAACCTGGTTAAACAGACGGGGCGTGCCTCCGTACAAATCGTTTCCGCAGACTACGTGGTCCCCAGCCTTCAGCAGCGTTGCGACGGCATTAATCGCGGCCATGCCACTGGCAAACACCGGGGCAGCGATGCCGCCTTCCAGTGACGCCAGATTCTCCTCCAGCCGGGCCCGCGTAGGGTTCGACACCCGCGAATACTCGTAACCCTTGTTCTCCCCAATTCCCTGCTGAACGTAGGTGGAGCTCAGATAAACAGGAACATTCACCGCGCCCGTCAAAGCATCCGGCTCCTGCCCATCGTGTATGGCGCGTGTGGCAAAACCAAGCTGTCCGTTTTTATTCATTCTTACCTTGAATTCTGTAGGTTTTGATCTCAGCGAACAATCGCACACCTGCCTCAGCTAACTCTTGTCGGCGAAAAGATGGCCTCGATCGTCTGCGCCTTGGGCTTTTCGACCCTAAATCCCACCCTCAAATATCTTCTTCGACAAATAGCGCTCCGCCGAGTCTGGAATAATTGTCGCCACCCGTTTTCCTGCGCCCAGTCGCTCGCGCCACCTGCAGAGAAGCGAACACAACCGCGCCTCCACTCGATCCCGCCAACACACCTTCCCGAGCGGCCAGTTGTCTTCACCATCGCAAACGCATTTTCGTCGGTCACCGCAATCACTTCATCGCACACCGCGGGATCAAAGGTTTCCGGGATGAAGTTATTTCCGATCCCTTCAACCTTGTGAGGACCGGCTGCGCCGCCTCCAAGAACGGAACCCTGCGTTGTCACCGCCACCGCTAGCACTGCCGGCATGTGCTCTTTCATATAGCGCGCCACCCCGGTAAAGGTTCCGCAGGTGCCACATCCCAGAACCACGGCATCAACTTTCCCACCCATCTGTTCGAACATTTCCACTGCCGTGGTTTCGTAGTGATAATCGGGATTGGCCAGGGTTCTCGAACTGACCCGCCATGAATGCGCGCGGATCTTTGGCTACTAGCTCTTTCGCTCGCCGAATCGCGCCCTGCATTCCTTCCTCGTCCGGAGTACCGCTCAACTTCCGCACCTAAAGCGCGCATGATGATCACTTTTTCCTGCGAGAAATTCTCCGGCACAAACAACTTCACCTTGTAGCCGCGATTTACACCGATCAAGGCCAGTCCGATTCCCGTGTTTCCCGCTGTTGCCTCTACAATCGTTCCCCCGCTGGCGAGTTTCCCTTCCTGCTCTGCCCTGCGGATAATCCCGATGGCGGCGCGATCTTTCACACTGCCGCCTGGATTCAAGTATTCAAGTTTGGCAAGAATCTCGGCGGATCCGGCAGGTACCAGGCGCCTCAGCCGCAGCATGGGAGTTCCGCCGACCAGTTCCGTTATATCGTCGGCCACTCCCAGATTGAGAACTTCAGAAGTTTTTGGTTGCACGTTACAGGGTAAGGGCAGAGCTTTGGAATCGTCAATGGAACGAAAGCACAATGGTGCGCTGGGGCATTGTTATCGGAACTTATTTGGCTCCTGCCGCCGCGCCTTGCGTCCCCGCATAATAGCCGCTCTTCGTGCGCACCGTCATCTTGCCGTGGCCTTTTTCTTTAGCTTCCACGCGAATCTGCCGGAAACCGCCGCTCGACCTTGGGTTCGTCGGCTTATAGCCAATCGTGTACTGATTTCGAATATCGTGCGCAACTTGCCGGCTGATCTCATCCACTTCATCGAGTGTCTTCGGGAAAAATGCCAGCCCTCCGGTCCGTTGGGCGATGATCTCAAGCGCTCGCTTCGCCCGCCGGGGATGCTCTTCGTCGCCCAGAATCCCGATTGCATATACAGACGGTCCGTTTTCTGCCTGCAATTGCTTTACCGCTTCTTCCAGAGTTTCACGGCTGGCATTGTCTTCTCCGTCGGTCACGACAAATAGCACCTTGCGCTCCAGCCTGGCATTCTTAAATTCTCCGCCGACGCTACCACCGCTTCGTACAGCGCGGTTCCACCCTTGGCATCAATTTTTTCCAGTGCTTCTTTCAGTTTCAGCAGATCATTGGTGAAATCCTGGTCGAGATAATATTCGTCATTGAAATTCACCACGAACACCTCGTCCTGTGGGTTGCTCGACCGCACCAGGTTCAGGGCGGCCTGATTCACCTTGGCACGCTTCTCCCGCATCGATCCGGAATTGTCGATCACAATCCCCATCGCGACCGGGATGTCTTCGTGGTGGAACGAAATGATGGTCTGCGGCTTGCCGTCCTCAAAAACCGTGAACGCGCTTTTGGTCAAGTCAGTCACGATGCGCTGCTTGTCATCGACAACCGTGGCATGCAACAACACTTCATCCACATCTTTGCGGATAACAAAAGTCCCATTCTCGTTGGGATTCTGCTCCTGGCTGGAAGCGGCGGGGGGCGACTGCGCTGTGCCCGCCGGCTGCTGAGCTTGCGCCGCAACCGAAGGGCCAGGGAGCAATCGAGAATGAAGCGATTCAGAACACAGGTGCGCGGGCGTGCCCGCAAGAAACGTCAGAAGAAATGCGAAAGCTGCAACCCACCTATTCTTCGGGTGCGTAGTAACCGGTCCTGGCATATACTCGGAGTGGCGGAAGTCCTTTCGGGGGAAGTAATTTCACTTTAATCTTACGCCATTTGCCGTCCCGGACAGCTTTGATAGGACGATATCCCAGCACATATTGGTTGCGCAGTTCAACCCCGATCTTGGTGGCGACGTCTGCCAGGTCGTTTGGATTTTCCACCGTAAAGGCCCGCCCACCGGTCAATTCAGTAATTTCACCCAGCAGTGCAGGCCCCAACCGCTCTTCCTCCGTGGGAAAATACCGGTCGTAAATGCCTATGGCATAGATCATCACATCCGCTTCTTTGGCTAGAGCTTTAATTTCTCCCTCAGTGTAGCGGCTATGGTTGTCGCCTCCATCGGAGATGATCAGCAACGCTTTCTTGGGATATTTTGCCTGCCGCATCTTGCTGAGGCCCATATAAATCGCGTCCAGGAGTGCGGTCCGTTTTCGCGGCACCGTAAAAACCAGCTTGCTTTGAATGTCATCCACTGAACTGGTGAAATCGCTCACCATTTCCGGCTCATCCGAAAACGTGATCATGAAAAATTCATCTTGCGGGTTCGCCGTCTTGAAAAATTCCATCACCGCGTCTTTGGCCCGATCCATCTTGCTGCTCATGCTTCCGCTGGAATCGAAGATTACCCCCAGCGAGACCGGTGCATCCTCACTCGAAAAAGTCTTGATTTCTTCTTTCGAGTTGCCTTCGAAAAGCTGGAAATTTTCCTTGTCGAGGCCCGTGACCAGCCGGTTCATCGGGTCTGTAATCGTCACCGGTACCAAGACGAGGTCCACGTCCACTTTCAACGGCCGGATGTGCTCACTCAGTGAGGCGGGAATCAAATTCTGTTTCGCAACCTCTTCGGTCTTCGCTTTGTCTGCCGCGCGGGGCACAACATGGACATCGTCAACGCTGGTCTGCGCTATCGCCGCAAAAGGGCAGGCGAAAATCGCGCACAGGGCAAACAGCACCACCCAGGGGGCAGACGCGGTTCTGCGTAACCGAGCGATTGGGTTCCAGGGTCGAACCAGAGGCGGATTTCGAACTAGGGCCTTGGGGCGATAGGCCAAACGCCCCTTCAGGAGGGCCATAAGCACCTCGATTGGCCGCGATATTATCACAGCTCGGTCGAAGTGGATGCTCTTTCTTTGTCAAAAGTTGGTGGGCGAATTCAAAAACGGGCTCCCTGCTTCTCGTTGACTTTTCCGGCAAACCAATCGACAGTCAGAGGCCGCCCACATGTTGTTACAATCAAAGGTCCTCATGGCTGACATTCATCCCTTCCGCGCATTTCGTTATGATCCGCGCCAAGTCTCCCCTTCCCAGGTCGTGACCCAGCCTTATGACAAAATCACACCCGCGATGCAGGATCGTTACTACGCCGCCAGCCCCTATAATCTCGTCCGCCTTATCCTGGGGCGTCGTGAAGAAACCGACGGTGCTGCGGGAAATGCGTATTCCCGGGCGGCGACCTACTTTCGCGACTGGCGGCAGCAGGGCATTCTGCGGCAGGATTCGCTTCCCTCTCTCTACATTTATTCGCAGCGCTTTAGTTTTCCCGGCTCGACCGGAGGAGGTTCTTCTGCTGGACTGGAGCGCCGCGGCTTCATCGCCCTCGGCCGCATCGAGGACTATTCCGCGGGTATCGTCTATCGGCACGAACAGACCCTGGCCAAACCCAAGGCCGACCGACTCGATCTGCTTCGGGCCACCCATGCTCACTTCGGCCAGCTCTTCATGCTTTACGAAGACTCCGGCCAAATCGAGCGTTTTCTCGCCACCACCGCCAGCCCCGACATTGAAGTTGCCGACGAAAATAACGTCGTTCACCGTGTGTGGCAAGTCACCGATCCGCAGGTGATAGTTTCGATCCAAAACGCGATGAGGGATAAGAAACTCGTCATCGCCGACGGCCATCATCGCTACGAAACCGCCCTCACTTATCGCGACGAGTGCCGCGCCGCTGATGCCCGCTCCACAGACAATCCCAGCTCGGCTCCCCACGAGTTCGCCATGATGACATTTGTCAACATGAACATTCCAGCGCTTCTCATCCTTCCAACGCATCGAGTTGTACACGGCCTGGCGTCATTCTCCGAAGAAGACTTTCGCAATTCTGCCCGCGCCTACTTCGACGTTGAAGAGGTTAATGCAGACCTCGACGGTCCTCGCGCCACCGTCATTCTTCGCGAGTCCGGGCGCGCCGGAACTTCCCTCCTGGCCGTTACCGCCAACCACGCCTTCTTACTGCACCACCCCAATCCCAATGTCCCCGCTCGAATCTTTGCCGGT
The DNA here is from genome assembly GCA_963756015.1 of uncultured Acidobacteriota bacterium. Classification (GTDB taxonomy): domain Bacteria; phylum Acidobacteriota; class Terriglobia; order Terriglobales; family Acidobacteriaceae; genus Sulfotelmatobacter. The sequence goes on along the minus strand of CAVWMB010000006.1, from coordinate 198,856 downwards.
CTATCCATTCGCCAGCAGGCGCTCGACGTAGTGCAACTTCACAAAGTTTTGCTGGAAGCCGTTTTGCAGCTTTCGGAAGAGTCCATTCGAAATCAGCAGAACCTCTCGTATTTTCGCGACGCTGAAGAGGCCATCGCGCAAGTGCGCGGGGCCGGCGATCGTCGCGCACAGGTTGCGTTCCTGATCAACCCATGCAGAGTGACGCAAGTTCGTGACATCGCTCTCGGCGGCGACGTGATGCCCCAAAAATCCACCGACTTCTACCCCAAGCTACTTAGCGGCCTAACCATCTATGCGCTCGATTAAGGGGAATTCAATTCCCGGGACGCGAAGCGCAGGCATCCTGCTCGGCCTCCTTTCAGTATTCGCCTGTCTGCTGGTTTCTGCGACACCTCCCGACAGGCATTTGTCCGTGTACTCGACCGCCGCTAACTACTCGTTGCCCATTGTGCAGCGCGATGGCCGGGACTATATCGGACTGCTCGAATTGCTTGACCCTCTGGGGACGGTCAGCGCCAAATCCGAGCCACCCCGCTGGCGCATTCACTACAACAACATCCTCGGCGAGTTCACGGTCGGCAAGAGTCGTGCTTACATACAGGGCCGCGACGCCGATCTCGAAGGAAAGTTCGTTCTGGAAAATGGACGCGGACTGGTCCCAATTGCCTGTCTCAATTCCCTCCTTCCCCGCTTTCTCGGTGGGCCCGCCACTTTGCACGAGGACTCCGGTCGTCTGTTCATCGGCAATATTGCAACCCACTTCACAGCCTCGGTGTCGCCGAATGATTCCTCGCGGCTGATTTTTCATTTCACTGCGCCGGTGAATCCCTCGGTCGCCAGTGAACCAGGAAAAATCCGTTTAACATTTCGCCACGAACCGCTCACCGCCCCGGCCTCTCCTGTGCTTACGTTTGGCAGCAAAGTCATTTCTTCCGCAAGCTATTCCGAAAGCGACGGCACGGCCGTAATCTCTATCGCGACAACCACTCCGTTATTTGCCAGTTTCAGCCCGGATGGCCGCACCATCAGTCTCGCTCCAGCGAAGACTCAATCCACCGCAGCCGCGCCCCCAACCCCGGCCATTACCAAGGCGGCACCGGCGACGTCTGCCGCAGTCCCTGCCCCGGCCCACGCCCAGCAGCCACCAACACCGGCAGCGTCGATTGCGCGTCGCTACTTCGCTATCGTCGATGCAAGCCACGGAGGCTTGGATCGCGGTGAAGCCCTCAGCCCCACGCTTGCCGAAAAGGATGTCACCGTCGCCTTTGCCCGCCGTCTTCGCCAAGAACTCGAGAGTCGGGGTATCACCACCCTCGTCTTGCGCGACTCTGATGCCACCCTTTCGCTGGACGATCGGGCTTTTTTCACCAACAGCACCCACGCCGCCGTTTACATTGCCCTGCACGCCGCCTCGAACGGCCACGGCGTTCGCCTCTACACCGCAATGCTTCCCTACGCGAGCGAAGACGATCGCGGTCCCTTTCGCTCCTGGACCACGGCGCAGTCATCCTCGATTCCTTTAAGTCAAGCAACCGCGACAGCAGTTGCCGCGGAAATGAGGAAAGTACAGCTCGCGGTCCGGACGCTCACCGCGCCGCTCCGCCCACTGAATAATGTCGTGACTGCCGCCATTGCAGTTGAGGTCGCTCCCCAGGCATCCGACGTCTCTTCGCTCACTGCCCCGGACTACCAGCAACTCATTGCTGGGGCCGTGGCCAACGCGATCGTCGCCATCCGTTCGCAGCTTGGAGCGGCGCCATGAGCTTCGCAAACATAATTTTCACCGCGTTGACAACATGATTCCTCGCCACTTCTATATCGCGATATCCATCCTGTTGGCCGCCGTGCTGGGGATGAGCCTCTATGCCTGGCACATGCGCGGACGTGCCGCCGCCACTCCCCTTGCCTCTAACGACACCCGACCCGTCGTGCCGCCGGTAACCGGACCCTCGGAACAAGTCACTCTCTTTGTCGCTTATGACGACGTCGGAATTCTCCAGCCGCAACCCGCTCATATTCCCCTTCCCAGCGTTCGTCAACAGCGCGCCGAAGAATTGCTGCGTGCCCTCGTCGCCTTATACCTCGACAAATCCTCGCCTCATCCTCTGCCAGTCGGCTCCGAGATTCGCAGCGTCTACCTGGTCGATCCCGGACTTGCCGTAATCGACATTAATGCCGCCTTCGCCGATGGTCACCGTTCCGGCATTCTTTCCGAAGAGCTTACAGTTGCGTCGCTGATTCAAACGCTCTCAGCCAACATTCCCGGTATTCTCAAAGTGAAGATTCTGGTGGAGGGAAGGCCACGGGATACACTGGCGGGACATGTTGATCTATCAGGCTTCTTCGATGTTTCTGCCGTAAATCAACTGGCGCAGCAACTGCAGTCGATTCAATAAAAAGTTGGACATGGAACATCGCGCCTTCGACAATCTCGGAGCGGAGGGTCGGAAACGCAAAGCCCGGCGTCTCTGCTTCCCTACTCCACTTTTTCCGCAATCCAGCGCGAAATCGCGGTCACCCATTTTCGCGGAGCGAATCTCACCGACTCCGCGACCAGCCAATTCTGCACTCCGGAGAAGACAACGGTGCGGCCAGCCATCAATCCGCGGTATCCATCGGCCGCGACCGTTTCCACATTCATGGCTCCAATTTTCTTGAAAAGCCGCGAGTTCTCAATCCCCGCGCGCTTCTGAAAGCCTGTATCCGTGGCACCCGGACAGAAACACGTCAAGCTAACGCCGGATCCCGCAAGTTCATTCGCCAGTGCCTCCGAGAACGAAAGCACGTACGCCTTGCTCGCGTAATACACCGCCATCAAGGGTCCGGCTTGAAAAGCCGCGGTCGAGGCTACATTCATAATCTTGCCGTCACGCCGCGCCAGCATCGCGGGCAGAACCAATCTGGTGAGATGAGTTAGGGCTTTGATGTTGAGATCAATTTGACCGAGGATTTCTTCTTCCCTCATTCCGGCAAATTCTCCGAACGCTCCAAACCCGGCGTTGTTCACCAACACATCAACCGTCACGCGTTCCCGCTGCAATTGATCGAAGAGGAACCTGGTAGCGGGCGCCACAGACAAATCAAGGGCAACGGTCTTCACGCTGACCCCGAACTTTGATTGCAGCTCCTGGGCAGCCTGATTCAACTTGTCGGCCCCGCGAGCGACGAGCACCAGGCTATAACGATCACGGGCAAACAACTTGGCCAGCTCGTATCCGATGCCCCCAGAGGCTCCGGAAATGAGCGCAGTCCGAATTTTCGTCTCCATAATTTCTCCTGAATTGCATCGGCGAAACCCCGGCCGCCTGGAGAAGTCCAAAAAGTAAAAAGGCGCGAGCGAATCGCCCGCGCCCGGCCCGCGAACTTTCTAGACTCTAAACTCCAGCCATCACCGGCTCGACTCCGTAAATCGAGTGCCAGCTGGTCGCGGCTTTCAACTTGTCGTTAACGTTGTTGATATTCTTCACACCTTCGGTCTCCAGCCACTTGCGGAAGGCTGCGGCTCCCTGCTTGGCATAAATCGGAATCCCATCTTTCCAGGTCGCGCGACCGCACAGCACACCGTTGAACTTCACTCCCGATTCCCCAGCCAACTCGAGGGTCTCGCTGAATTCAGCGTTGCTTACGCCCGCCGAAAGATAAATGAACGGCTTGGTCGCCACGTTCGCAGCACTGTGGAACAAATCGATCGCTTCTTTCTTGGTATAGGCCTTTTGTCCGGCGAAGCATTTCACGCCTTCGACGAACTTCATGTTCACTGGCACTTCAACCTTCAGCACGTCCACGCCGTAGCGGTCTTTGGTGAACTCGCGCATGCTCTCGGTAACAATGTGCGGCTTCTTCCTGGCGTATTCCAGACCCTTTTCGTCCGCACCCTCTTCATAGCCGACAAACTCCAAAAAGTACGGGATGTCATTGGCGCGGCATTCGTCGCCTATCCGCTCGACCCAGGCATGTTTCTTGTCGTTCACGTCCTTGGAATCGAACGGCGTGTAGTAGAGCAAAATCTTTACGCAGTCCGCGCCCGCTTCTTTCAATCGCCGCGCCGACCAGTGATCGAGCAAATCGCCCAACCGCCCTGGCCCGGTCTTGTCGTAGCCGGTTTTCTCATAAGCGAGCAGCAGGCCCGCGTTCTTTGCCCTGCGTTTTGAGGCCGGAAGGCCCCACTCGGGGTCGAGCAAGATAGCGCTGGCGTGCGGCGTCAGTACCTCAGTCACCAGCGTCTTGAACTCTTCCATCATGGCGTCGCTGATTTCCCCACCCTTTTCTTTGCTCAGCGATTTCTGCAGCGACCCGCGCTGATCCATCGCCGCCGCCGCGATTACACCACGCTCGTTCGAAACTCTCTTGAGACCCGCCAGTTTGCCAGGCGTAAGCTTCATAGATTCCTCCAAGACTGCACCAGAGATGAGTGCTTGAAAACATTTAATTGTAAACCACGGGACTGGCTGCGGCTCCATCCCGCACAGTTCTCAATCTTAGGGATCGATCTGAATGGCGCGGGCCTGAATGGTGCGGCGGAACTAGGCGGGTGTAGAACCTTGAGATCGAGAAATTCGCGGAAAAACTTAGGGTGCGCAGATCTAAAATGTCGTAGCGGTCGGCAGACGCCGATGGTACAGTGGTATGACCGCTTCGGGATCCCGCGTCACTCGTCCAGGTAGAGTTGAAGTGGAGTACTCACCTGGCACTTCGTAAAATTCAAAACTTACTACGAGAGCGACCTATCATGGCCATCGCAACCATCAACCCCGCCACCGGCGAAACGCTGCAAACTTTCCAGCCGCTTTCTGAAGCCGAAATCGAACAAAAGCTCCAGTTGGCGGTCGCCGCTTTCCATGGCGAGGGAAAAACCTCCTTCGCTGAGCGCTCCCGCCGCATGAACAAGGCTGCGGAAATCGTCGATCGTGACAAAGACAAGTTCGCTCATCTAATGACACTGGAGATGGGCAAACCTTACAAAGCGGCGGTCGCCGAGGCCGTCAAGTGTGCTGGAGGTTGCCGCTACTACGCTCAGAATGCCGAAAAATTCCTTGCCGACGAAGTCCTCGATTCCGGAGTCCAGAAAAGCTTTGTGCGCTATCGGCCGATCGGTCCCATCCTCGCCGTCATGCCGTGGAACTTCCCTTTCTGGCAAGTGATTCGCTTCGCCGCGCCCGCTCTTATGGCCGGCAACGTAGGACTGCTCAAGCACGCCTCGAACGTTCCTCAATGTGCTTTGGCAATCGAAAAGATATTCCTGGAAGCGGGATTCCCCGCAGGCGCCTTCCAGACCCTGCTCATCGGCTCTGGGCAAGTTGACGCAATTCTCAACGACCCGCGCGTGGTCGCGGCCACCCTCACCGGGAGTGAACAAGCCGGCATTCAGGTGGGCATGGCCGCCGCCAAGCGCATCAAGAAGGTTGTGCTCGAACTCGGCGGCAGTGATCCATTTATCGTCATGCCCAGCGCCAATCTCGAATCCGCCGTCGCTACCGCCGTGGAAGCCCGCGTCATCAACAATGGCCAGTCCTGCATCGCCGCGAAGCGCTTCATCGTCGCTCAGTCCATCGCCGCCGAATTCGAAAGAAAGTTCGTCGCTCGCATGGAGAACCTACGCGTAGGCGATCCCTTCGATGAGAAAACCGAGTTGGGTCCGCTGGCTACCGCCGATGCCGTAAAATCTCTCGATGCCGATGTTCAGAAAACCGTGCGAGCCGGCGCGAAAATCTTAACTGGCGGCCATCCCCTGAAGTTGCCCGGGAACTACTACGCGCCCACAGTCCTTACCAATATTCCGAAAGAATCCCCGGCTTATCGCGAAGAATTCTTCGGTCCGGTCGCCGCGCTGTTTCGCGTCAAAGACATTGACGAGGCTATTCGCCTAGCTAACGACAGCCGCTTCGGCCTTGGCGCCAGCGCCTGGACCAGCGACGAACGCGAGCGCGAGCGCTTCATCAACGAACTGGAATCTGGCATGGTCTTCATCAACAAGATGGTAGCCTCCGATCCCCGCATTCCATTCGGAGGCGTCAAGCATTCCGGCCATGGCCGCGAACTTTCCACCAACGGCATTCGGGAGTTCATGAATATCAAGACCGTTTCGATCGCATAGGATTACCGCGCCAAGGTCGGCTCGCAGAACCGCACGGTTTCTTCACGCCACGGCTGCAGACTTATTTTTCCCACAGGCTTCCGGCTAACCTTCGTCCCTCCACTCAGTCGAAACAAACACGGTCGGATCGAATTTGCCCGGCCTGAATCGACCAATGCGCATGTTGCTGGACACTGTCGGCCAGACGTTGCGCACCCTATGGGCGCACAAGCTGCGCTCGTTCCTCACCATGTTTGGCATCGCCTGGGGGGTGGGATCTCTATTGCTGCTTGCCGGCGTAGGCGAAGGCTTCCGCAACGGCAACCGCCGCCAACTCGAGACCTTCGGCAAGAACATCATCTTTTTCTGGGGCGGACGCGCCCCCGCCGTCGAAGGCAGCTTCAACTCGATGAAGTGGTTCAACCTCACATTCAAGGACTACCTCGACATCCAACGCGAGTCCAAGCTCGCCATCCACATCGCTCCCACCATCGCGCGCGACGACATCCGAGTGGTCAGCGATTACACCAGCACGAACGGTCAAGTCTCCGGCGTGTTCCCCGTGTACAACCAGGTCCGTAACATCCCACTGCAGATCGGCCGTTGGATCAATGATGAGGACAACCTTCAGCGCCGCCGCGTCTGTCTTTTAGGACGCGAAATAACCCGCAACGTATTCCCCGGGCGTCCCGCGGTGGGCAACTCGATCCTGCTCAATGGGATTCGCTTTGAGGTAATCGGCCAACTCTCGATGATTGGCAATGAAGAACAGAACTCCACCAACATCCGCATCTTCATGCCTTTCAATACCATGCGCGAGCTATTTCCACTCAAGGGCGATAACTCGAAGGATGGCAATGCGATTTCGTTTATCAATTATCAGCCGCGCACCTTCGACGAAAATGAAGACGCCAAGGCCGAACTCCATCGCATTGTGGCCCGCAACCATGGGAACTTCGATCCCAATGATAAAGATGCCTGGGAAGAGTGGGATACCGTAAAAAACCAGAAACTGATGGGCAAAATCTTCACCGCCATGGATTGGTTTCTCGGCGGCGTGGGGCTGGTTACCCTGGCATTAGGCGCGATCGGCATCGTCAACATCATGCTGGTTGCGGTCACCGAGCGCACTCGCGAAATTGGTTTGCGCAAGGCCCTGGGTGCGACCAACCGCAATATTTTGTTCCAATTTTTTCTGGAAGGCGCCTTCCTCACCCTTTGCAGCGGAGCGATCGGAGTGGGGGGAGCGATGTTTATCATTCACTTGCTCTCGGGAGTGAATCTTCCTCAGGGTTTCGATACACCCCGTATCGTTCCGGCGTCTGCCATCGGTGCCGTGCTTTCCCTGGCATTAGCCGGTATCGCTTCCGGCCTTTATCCAGCCCGCAAAGCTGCCATGCTTGAACCGGTGGAGGCCTTGCGCCAGGAGTGAATCGATATGACGCGGGATCTGCTGAAGGAAGCTCTCGGGGCCATGCAACACAACCGCCGACGCACGGCCCTGACCATGCTTGGCATGGCGTGGGGTATCGCCACCGTCGTCATCTTGCTTGCCTTCGGGTCGGGGTTTGGCAACGCCATCAATCTCATCTTCGCCTCCTGGGGCACTGATGTGATAGGCGCATTTCCCGGCCGCACTTCGCTGCAAGCCGGCGGCGCAAAAGCAGGTAGCGAAATTCGTCTCAAGGTTGCCGACGTGGACTACATCCGGAATGAAGTGCCCATGATTAAAGGTGTCACTCCGATTTTCGATAAACAAAACGGAGCGACCATCCAGCACGACACTCGCACTTTTACCAATCTTTTCCTGACCGGAGTCTATCCCGTTTATGAGCGCATCCGGGGATTCTCGGTTGCTACCGGGCGAGGCCTGAGTGAAGAAGACCAACTGCAGCGCGCCCGCGTGGCCGTGATCGGCGACGAAGCCCGGCGCCGTCTTTTCTCCGGCGAGCTGCCGATCGGGCAAGCCATCCGAATCAACGGCCTCACATTTGAAGTGGTCGGCGTTTATCAGCGCAAAGTTCAGGGCGGCGACGACAATGACAACAGCATGGTCGTGATTCCCTTCAGCACCATGGGCGATCTCTACGACACTCGCTATATCAGCGGCATGTTCATGGACTATGAAGGCGAGAACCATCAGCAACTGGCTCGCGTAGTTCGAGCCGTGCTTGCCGGACACCACAACTTCCGTCCCGACGACCGCCGCGCGGTTTTCATCGCGGACTTCAAACAGGATTTCGACGAATTCACGGTCGTAACCACGGCGTTAAAAGTTCTGCTGGGCTTTATCGGGGCGCTGACTCTCGGCATCGGAGGCATCGGCCTGATGAACATCATGCTGGTTTCGGTGCAGCAACGCACCCGCGAAATTGGCATCGAAAAAGCTCTGGGCGCGCACAAAGCGCACATTCTCTTCCAGTTTTTGGCAGAAGCCCTCGCCATCACCTTCGCCGGAGGGCTCGGCGGCATCGCCATCGCTTACCTGATTTCCTGGACGGTGGGCGCTCTCCCGCTCATGAGCGCCTTTGGCGATAACCTGCAGGCTGGAGACATCCATCTTCACATCAATCTGAGCAGCCTCGCCGTGGCCACGATTATTCTGAGCCTGGTAGGAATCGTCAGCGGTATGGTTCCCGCTATCCACGCGGCACGGCTGGATCCCATCGAAAGTCTGCGGTACGAATGAGTGCGTGGAAGAAACGAATGGAAGGATCTGGTTTTGCGTGGGCCCTCACTGTCTCAACGCCAGCCCGCTCAATACCCCTTGTTGTTTGGCGATGAGCGCCTGCACTCCCTGGCGGGCGAATGCCATCATCTGGGCGAACTGCGCTTCATCGAACACCTGATGCTCGGCCGTGGCCTGCACTTCCACCATCTTGTGGCCGGCCGTCATCACAAAATTCATGTCCACATCGGCGCGTGAGTCCTCTTCATAACAAAGATCAAGCAAGACTTCTCCATCTACAATCCCTACGCTGATCGCGGCCACAAAATCCTTCAACGGAACCGAAGTCAGAGTGCCCGCCTCCACCAATTTTTCCAGCGCCAGTCCAAGCGCGACAAAAGCCCCGGTAATCGAAGCCGTACGCGTTCCGCCGTCGGCCTGAATCACGTCGCAATCAATCCAAACAGTGCGCTCACCGAGGCGCGCCAGGTCGGTCACCGCGCGTAACGATCGACCTATCAGACGTTGAATCTCATGCGTCCGCCCACTCGGCCTCCCCTTGGCCACTTCCCGCGGCGTGCGCGTAAGCGTCGCCCGCGGAATCATGGCATACTCGCTTGAGATCCATCCCTTGCCCGAGTTCCGCATAAACTGCGGCACGGTCTCTTCAATCGACGCCGTGCAAATTACACGCGTGTTGCCCACCTCAATCAGCACCGACCCCTCGGCTGTAGTTATAAAATCAGGACTAATTGAAACCGGGCGAAGCTGATCGGTAACGCGATTATCGGAGCGATAGAACATAGCCAACAATTGTAAATGACCCAGCGCGGGCTCGGCGTTACGGCAAAACGCCGGCGAAACCAGTATCCCTCGCCTGGTTCGGGATGACGCCGGAATCGTTCGAGATGACGCTCGCTTGCGCCGTCTACGTCATCGCGAGCCTCTTCCATATCGACCCACCTTGCGTCCTGTGCTTAAATGGAGGCCGGCCAAACTCTGATGCCCACCTTGATCCCGCAGCCAACTCGCATCCAATCCGCCGGCAACATCCCCAAGGTCATCGACGAGTATGTTGGAAGGGTTAACTCGCAAACCGCATCCGCCAGCATAGCCCACATGCGCAGCCCGGCCGGATGGCAGGAACCGGGCCAAACTCCCGCCTTCGACGAATTCACCATCGTGCTGAAAGGCACCCTCCGCGTGGAATCGACGTCCGGTTCCCTGGACGTGGTCGCCGGACAAGCCGTAATCGCCCATGCCAACGAATGGATCCGGTACTGCACCCCGTTCGAGGGGGGCGCCGAATATATTGCCGTCTGCCTGCCGGCTTTCTCCATCGACACCGTCCACCGCGACCCAGCCTAGCCGAAGGGCATATGGCCGACTTTCGGTGCTGGACGCCTCTTTTCGCGCACAACCAGAAAAACCGTTGTATAATTCCGGGCGCTTTCGATCTTAAAGAAAGGCGACGATCTAAATCCGCTTGCGCCGAAACGGTTGAAGCAATCGGCATGGAGCAGAACTGCAACGCGACGTTAACCTCCCCTGCATTTACGAAACTCGACCCGGGCAGAAAAGAAAATCTGAATAGGAGAAAGCATGCAAAGACTGAAGGTGAGTATTTTGCAAACACTTGGAATGACGCTTGTCGCGTTGCTGGCATGGCCGCAATTCGCCAACGCACAACGCCGTCTGACACCGATTCCACATCCGATTGGCTCTCCGCAGCGCGCTCCCGCACAGGCCGAAGCCGCACAAGCGCACGCTGCCACCGCAAACAGCAAGACAACCTCGCCATGGACCCCCCTGACGAACCAGCCGAACTTTATGGTTGATGGCAGCGCCAATCCGATTTTGCTCATGGATGGCTCCGTATTGGTGCAAGATGCCGGCTTCCCCGACTGGTGGAAACTGACCCCAGACAAGAGTGGCAGCTATGTGAACGGCACCTGGACGCAGATAGCATCCACCCCGACCGGCTACAGTCCGCTCTATCACTCGTCTGCCGTGCTGCCCGATGGACGGCTGATCATCGAGGGTGGGGAATACATCTGTGATCCCACCACCTTCAACTGCAATTCGGTATGGACCAACCTGGGCGCGATTTACGATCCCGTAGCGGATACGTGGACTTCGGTAAATCCTCCGGCCGGGTGGACGTCGATCGGCGATGCCGAAGGCGTCGTGCTCGCCAACGGAACCTATATGCAGTCCAATTGCTGCACAACACAAGGGGCTTTGCTTAATCCCAAGACCTTGACCTGGACCCCAACCGGGACCGGCAAGTATGACCCTAATGATGAAGAGGGATGGAATCTGTTGGCCAGTGGCAAGGTGCTTGACGTGGACGCCTACGTTCCCATCTCGCCGTTTCCTTACATCCCAACCGGCCGGAACTATGAACTTTACGATCCCCGGACCGGCGAATGGCATGTGGCTGGAACGACCCCCGTTCAACTCTGGGATTCATGGCTGACTTGCGGCGAGCTATCGCAGGAACCGAACAATGGCCCCACCTTTGAGCTGGGACCAGGCGTTTTGCGCCCCGACGGAACTGTGTTTTACGCGGGATCGAACACCTGCCCCGGCGAAACCGGCGCCACCGCCATCTACAACTCGTACACGAATTCCTGGAAGACCGGCCCGTATTTCCCGGACGGAAACAATATCTCCGACGGTCCAGCATCCCTGGAAGTCAACGGCAAGGTTCTCATGATGGCTAGCCCGGGATTTGGCGATCCTCCTTCTACCTTCTTCGAGTGGGATGGAAAATCGCTGACAGCAGTGCCCGGAACTCCCAACGCGCCGACCGATGGATCGTATTACGGGAACATGCTGATGCTTCCGAACGGGCAAATCATGTTGACCGATTTCTCGAACGACATCGAAATCTACACTCCGCAGGGAGGTCCTCAGCGTCAGTGGGCTCCTTTTGTGATCTCCGCCCCGCTGTTGATTCAGGGCGGCAGATCGTACCAGGTGTTCGGTTTCCTTTTCAACGGACTTTCGCAAGGCGCTTTTTACGGAGATGACGTGCAAGCTGCGACGAACTTTCCCCTGGTCCGCATCACCAACTTAATCACCGGACACGTTCGTTACAGCCGCGCTCACGACCCCAGCACCATGGCCGTGGTATCGGATGACCTCAATTCCGTCCGCTTTGACGTTCCCGGCAACCAAGAACCGGGCTTTAGCAAGCTCGAGGTTGTTGCGAACGGGATCGCTTCAGAACCGGTGTTCGTCTTCGTTAAATAGATCACCAGGCCGCAGTGTCTGCTTTAGCGCCTGCCAGGGGCCGCAGGGATCGAATCCCTGTGGCCCTTTTTTAACTTGAGCACAATTTGCAGTTTTTGTTGGAGAAGAGGTTGAGCGGATCAGCCTATCGGTGGGCCAGGTCAAAGGCCACGGCAGCGGCGGAACTGCCGATGTTGGCCATGGAAACCAGCCTTTCCAGCCGGTGGTGATTGGTCCTATGAAAGAGATAGCTGGCGCCGATTACACTTGCGGTCTCGAGCGAGAAGTTCACGGCTAGCCCCGGAGTACTTCCGCTCAAAACGCGCGTTACTGGGTTGAGCTCTCTTCCGCCGTGCGCCAGGTTGGCGCGAGTCACACAAAAGTCCGCTGCGCTGAACCCTGCCACGGTCGCAAAAAGGACACGATTCTGGTTGTCCCAAAAGCGATGCACCTTCGGTGTTTCGGCCGGCACACTCACGAATGACACTGGAGCCGGCTCAGGCCGCGCCTCGGTCGTTCCCGCCTTCAATGCCGCCGCGTATAAGCTCTGCTGGGCCGAAACTAACGGGGATTGCCACTGCAAGAAGGCTAGGAGGACCCACCCGTATTTAAAAGCTGAACGAAAGCAGGATGTATGCATGACCTTGGTATCGGCTTGATATCGCCTTACAGTACTAGTACTACCGGATAAGCGAAACCAACGGAATGGCCCGTCCGTGGGGACATCTGCCTGGTTACTTTGGTAATTTAAAGGGGAGATGTTCGCGTTGATGCAAGGAAGCAGACGGCGGTCCGCTACTTTATCTTCGCAAACATCTCAGGGCTGCAGAGAGCCGCAGTAGCCGTTTACGTTGAAGATATGTGCGCCAGCGAACATTGAACGTCGGGAAAATCTATCCCACTTACAGCTCCGCTCTGAATGTGGCCTTGCCAAGAGTAAAGCCATCACTGTGGCTTGGCTTGAGGCTTCACTTAGAACCACGGCGGGGCAACAAAGATCGACTGAGCCCGACATATTACAGCTGTCTAACTGTCCCTACGTCGGTTCGCGATATGTACCTTTGCAATCTATCCAAATCTCGCCAGCAGATTGAAACTCTTCGTGAAGAGCCTCCCCCGGCGCAGAGTTGTCAATAGAGTCCGGGAATTACCGCTCTCCTAAGGACGACGAATGCGACGGCTCTCCCCCAGCCCAGTTCTCGCGCTTAACCTCTGGAAGCAGGCGCACGCCCTGGCCGCTCTGTTAACCCTTACGTTCCTCGTCGGTTGCCAGGGATTGAGTTCTGTCGGCTCCAACTCCAGCCAACAACAGCAGCAAACAAGCACTCTATCGTTTGGCAGCGCGATCCTTGATTTTGGCAACGTGGCTGTAGGCAGCAATAAATCGACGCCTTTTGCCCTGACCAACTCCGGCACGGCTTCAGTTACCATCAGTACCGTTTCTGTTTCGACCAGTTACTTTGCGATTACTGCACCCACCTTTCCGGTCACGATCGCTCCGGGACAAAGCACGCCAATCAGCATGACCTTCACCCCGAACGCAGCCGGAGAGTTTAGCGCCACCGCCACTCTTACCAGCGCGACGACCAGCGCGACTGTTTCTCTCTCAGGAACAGGAATGGTCGACGGGCAGCTCGCGCCCAACGCCACCACAGAGGACTTCGGGACTGTGGCCGTAGGCGGCGAACAATCGCAAACGGTGACCTTAACCAACAACACGGCATCGATCGTAAATATCTCCCAGGCATCGGTCAGCGGCCCAGGATTTCAGCTCGCTGGGCTCGCTGCGCCGCTCTCCCTCAATCCTTCACAGAGCACCAGCTTTACGATCTCGTTCTCACCAGTCTCTGCCGGCAACGTGACCGGCACCGTCACGATCACTTCGGATGCATCAAATCCTTCCCTTGCCATCACACTATCGGGTACGGGCGCCGAGCCTGGTGCCCTGGCATCGAATCCATCCAGCCTTAGTTTTGGCAGTGTGCAGACAGGAGATAAGCAATCCCTGTCCGAGAGCGTAACCAATACCGGCGGGGCGGGTGTCACGATCTCTCAAGTGGCGATCGCCGGCACTGGATTTAGCCTCAGCGGAATCACGGCGCCGGTTACACTTGCGATCGGCCAGAGCGCTAGCTTCACCGTTGCCTTTACTCCGTCATCCGCCGGTAACGTGAGTGGCGCGGTTACGGTTACATCCACTGCCAGCAATCCGACTCTGACGATTCCGCTTTCCGGAACGGGTATTGCGTCGGGCGCGCTTGCTTCCAGTCCATCCAGCCTGGGCTTTGGCAGCGTGCAGACAGGCAATCAGCAATCGCTCTCAGAAACCGTGACCAATACCGGTGGGGCCAGCGTAACGATCTCTACGATCGCGACCACCGGGACGGGATTCAGCCTGAGCGGGATCGCAACTCCAGTTACCTTGGCGGCCGGCAAGAGCGCAAACTTCACCGTCGCTTTTTCTCCTCTCTCGGCCGGAAGTGTCACCGGAAATGTGACCATCTCTTCGACTGCAACCAATCCGACCCTCACGATCCCGCTTTCGGGAACCGGTGTTGCACCGGGCACATTGTCATCCAGTCCTTCCACTCTGAGCTTTGGCAGCGTGCAGATGCCAAACCAGGAGTCATTGTCGGAAACGTTAACCAATACCGGCGGAGAGAGCGTGACCATCTCTCAGGTCGCAAAGACCGGGAGCAGTTTCAGTCTCAGCGGCATCACCACGCCCGTGACGCTAACAGCCGGACAAAAAGTGGTATTCAGTGTCGTCTTCGCGCCCGCATCCGCTGGAAGTGCAAGCGGTAGCGTCACCGTTACGTCCAACGCCTCAAATTCAACTTGGAACGTCTCGCTATCGGGAACCGGTACGGTAGCAGCCGGAGTGTTGGGTGTAACGCCAACTACTCTCGGGGTCGGCAGCGTGGTGGTTGGATCGAGCGGAACCGCCTCCGGAAGCCTGACCGCGAGCGGGGCGAATGTTACGGTAACAGCGGCGGGTACGAATAGCTCAGCTTTCAGCGTAAGTGGAATAGCGCTGCCGGTAACCATTCCGGCGGGGACGAGTGTTCCGTTTACGGTAACCTTCAGTCCTCAGACCGCCAGCGCGGCAAATGCCACACTCACCTTCACCAGCAATGCCCAGTCTTCTTCCACCACCGAAACCCTGACTGGAACTGGCACGGCAGCGCCCAGTCACACGGTAAACCTGTCGTGGACCGCGAGCGGTTCGCCGAACATCTCCGGCTACAACATTTATCGCGCGCTGTATACGACGTCGTGCGGATCCTACGCGAAGATTAATACCACGCTGAACACGACCACACTGTATGCGGATTCCTCGGTGACCGACGGCACAGCCTACTGCTATGCCACCACGGCGGTGAACTCAAGTAGCCAGGAAAGCAGCTACTCGAATATCTTGACTAACATTCAGATTCCGGGTCCATGAGCTCGAGGAGCGATAGGATCTTTTTGCCTAAGCGTCCGCCAGCGGCGGATTGATCACCGGCTGAATGATATGCAGCCCGCACTCGGTCTTTGAAGATCCCGCCCATCGTCCCGCCCTCGGATCTTCTTCCGGACGAACCGCGCGTGTGCAGTGCGTGCACCCGATGCTTGGATAGTCACGATCATGGAGCGCATTGTAGGGAACATCGTGCTCGCGAATGTATTGCCACACCTGCTTCGAATTCCAGTCGGCCATCGGATTGATTTTTATTAAACCGAACTTTGCGTCCCACTCAACTTTGCGCGCGCTCGCACGGGCCGCCGTTTGATCACGGCGGATGCTCGTGATCCACGCCCGCAGCTCGCCCAGCTTCCGCTGCAAAGGCTCGACTTTGCGAAGGTAGCAGCACTGATCGGGATTGCGTTGCCAGAGCGCCGAACCGTGAACCCGTTCCTGCTCCTCTGGCGAGTTCCGCGGATACACCCGTTCGATGGTAATGCCATATTTTTCCTCCACCTGATCCATGAGATTGTAGGTTTCGGGAAACAGAAATTCGGTGTCGAGCGTGAAAAGGCGAAAGCTCTTACGCACTCGCGACGCCATATCGATCAAGACCATGCCTTCAGCGCCGAACGCCGAAGAGATCGCCACGGTATTCCCAAAAGTCTCGAATGCCCACCCCAGGACACGTTCCGGTCTCCAGAGTTCCGCGGCGGTTTGTAGTTTTCCAACTTCTTCTTTCATGCCAAACGCTCCTCGTCGGTCCTCAAGTCTTCCGCCGCTAATCGGGGATTCCAACAAACGCCCTTTCCAATTCACGCTCCTGAACAGGAACAATCGCTTCTTCGACAAAACTTTGATTCGCGAACCTCACAACTTCGCCGACGACAAGCAGCGTGGGAGATACGAGCTTCGGCACTTTGTGTAGCTCGGCAACCGTAGTGCGGAATATCCGCTGCTCGGAAGTTGCCGCTCGTGAGATAACAGCGCAGGAAGTTTCTTCAGCAAAACCGCTAGCTTTGAGCCTGCTGGAAATTTCTCGATAGTTGGAACCCGGCATATAGACAACAAGGGTCGACCCGGATGCTGCAACCCTGCTCCACTCCCCTTCGTCGTTTCCCGACGCGCGATGCCCTGCCGTCAGCACCAGAGTCGAAGACATTTGTCGATGCGTCAGCGGAATTCCGGCAGCCGCCGCAGCTCCCAGCACGGCAGTCACGCCAGGAACAATCTCGTATTCAATATTCGATCTACGCAGCGCTTCGATCTCTTCCCCGGCCCGGCCAAAAATCAACGGATCTCCGCTCTTCAGTCGGACAACCTGCAATCCGGAGGCAGCCAGGGCCACCATGAGGAAATTGATTTCTTCCTGCCGGATGGCCTTGCTGCCGCAGCGTTTGCCCACATTCCTCACTTCCGCACCCGGCGAAATCAGTTTCAGAATTTCAGGCGTGACCAGGTCATCGTGCAGCACCACCTCGGCTGTTTGCAGCAGCCGAAGAGCCTTCACCGTAAGCAACTCGGGATCGCCTGGTCCCGCTCCCACCAAATAGACCTTGCCGTTCATGCCGTATCCTGCCGTTCGCCTATCCTGGTCTGTTCCGCCAAAGCCGCATCCAGAGCCTCGCGGCCAGCCAGGGAATGCAGCAACTCTTTTTTCCGTTGCGGCTCAAGATCACTGGCCAGAACAAACTTTCGCGTCTTGCCCAATTCCGCCACCCATCGCGCATAGCCCGGACCAAACTGCCGCTCCAACTGTTGCCTCAACCGTTGCGACAAAGACGGGCTCTGACCGTTGGTGGAGATGGCGATCTGCAAATCGCCTCGCTGCACCACAGCGGGATAATAGAAGTCGCAATATTCCGGATCATCGACAACGTTGCATAAGACTCCGCGAAGCTGAGCTGCGCGATAAATCGCTCCGTTGAGGGAGCGCGACGCGGTGGCCACGACAGCCAGAAAACTGTTGTCGAGATCTTCCTCGACAAAGCCCCGAAGCTTGAGCTCGATTTTCCCAAGGAGAGCCCACTCCCTCACCGTCGGTGATGCGTCGATTGCGATCACATGAATGGATGCGCCCGTGTCGAGGAGGCCGCCAATCTTCGGTTCTCCGATTTTTCCGGCGCCGACTACGAGGCAACGTTTGCCTTCGAGTTTCATAAACATTGGAAACAAGATGCTCATGTGCTTCTTCCTAACTTTTCCCCTAGCCTTCCACGCCGCTTGGCACTCGACCCTCAGGCACGTCGCGAGGAACGGCATCTACGAATTCGCCCGCCAGAAATCCGCGAAGCTCTTCGTCGCTGTGACGGGCAAAAAACCGCCGAAGATTCTCCCCGGAATTGCCATCCACGAGATATCTCCGAAGCAGACGCTCGATGGCTTCAGGAACTTCGGTTGCGGGGCAGCGAAATCCCACCGGCCTGGCGATCGACTGGTTCAGACCAAGCGCCCCGCCCAGGCAGAAGTAATACGCATCCACCATCTGCCCGTTGACCTTGATTTTCTTGCCTTCGATTCCGATGTCGGCGATCCAATGTTGTCCGCAACTGTTGGGGCAGCCTGTGACATGAAGTTTCAGGTGCTGTTCAAAACCCGGTAATCGTTCTTCCAGTTCCTCCACTAGCCAACGAGAGAAGCTTTTCGTCTCGGTGATCGCCAGCTTGCAAAACTCGGTTCCGCTGCACGCAATCGCACCTCGCCAGAACGGTGACCCGCCCACTGGAAGCCCACTCGCACCCAATTCTTTAGCTAACTCATCCGCCCGAAGCCGAGGCACGTTGACGATGAGCAGATTCTGCATGTTGGTAGTGCGCAACTCGCCGCCCGCGAAGCGCTCGGCCAGATCAGCCGCAGTTTGCATCTGTTCGGGAGTAATCCGGCCGCGCAGAACCGCGGCGCCCACGTAGCAGAAATCTTTCTGCTTCTGGGGATGAATTCCAATGTGATCGCGGTAAACGTCAGCCGGTGGCCGCTCGGGCTCGGCCGGATCGAGTTGAAAGCCGATGCGATGTTCCAGTTCTTTTTGAAAGTCATGGCTTGTCCAGCCATGCCGTAAGAAAAGAAATTTCAATCGCGCGCGTTCGCGGTGTTCGCGTAACTGATCGGAATCGCGAAACAGTTCCGCGACTCCTCGGATTACCGGCAAAACCTGATTCCAGCGCACGAATGCATTCAGCCGCGCGCCCAAATACGGCTCAGTGGAGAGTCCGCCGCCCACGCGCAGACTAAATCCGATCTCAGGCTTTCCCTGAACCAAACGCTCGATCGCCGTCAGCCCGATATCATTGATCTCGGGGTATGGGCACCAGACGCGGCATCCGGTAATCGATATCTTGAATTTTCGTGGAAGGTTATAGAACTCGGCATTCCCCGCCAGCATGCGGTCGGCTTCGAGCGCGAGCGAGGAAGCGTCGCATATCTCGTCCGCGTCCACACCGGCGACGGGGCAGCCGGTGATATTACGCGTCACATCGCCACAGGAACCGGTTGTATTCAGGCCGACACGCCAGAGTTCGTCCAGTACCTCGGGGAGAGCCTCAATCGTGACCCAATGCAATTGTATGTTTTGCCGAACCGTCAGATCGGCAATGCCGCGGGCGTATCGTCGCGTGAGATTTGCGATAGTTCGTAGTTGTTCCGATCGCAATAGTCCGTTTGGGATTCGAATCCGCACCATGAAGAAAGGCAACGCCCGTCCCTGGCCGTCTTTGCCGCCCACGACTCCCGCTCCATCGCCCTGGGTGTAGACGCCCCACCACCGGAAGTACGTTCCGATCCATTCTGGGGGAATCGAGTCAAAGCCTTCTTGCGCAAAGCGGCGGATCTGCGCCAGGCCGTCCCAAGGGTTCATTGCGCGCTTCAGGCGTTCGGATTTTTGCGCTTTGGTCTCTTTGATTGGATTTTCCATATTCGCAACAACTCGATCTGTCGCCAAAAAAAATCCACCGCCAGATGCTCTCTGGCGGTGGATGATAAGTGCCGACGATGCTATAAAACGATTAAGTCAGCAGCCTCCCTGCGCCAGAGCACACGCATGCACAACAACAACATGCACACACGGAGAACTGGCGAAGATTGCTGAAACTGCTCATGCTTCCTGCATACTAATCTTGATTGTTCAAACCGTCAATTAAGTACTGCTGTCTGCTTGGATGAATACTTTCGATCAAAAGCATCATAATTTTGAGGGGCGCGCGACTTCAGAGCCCACGATCAGAGCGAGCGTCCCGCTTACCGCCAAGGTTGCACTGATTGCCAATAAACCGCCGCTAAACCCTCCGTCGGGTGAGCGCACCAGACCAATAATGTATGGCCCAAAGAAGCCTCCCAGATTGCCCAGCGAATTAATGACGGCAATGCTGGCGGCGGCGACAGTCCCACCCATGCCGGATGTGGCCATCGCCCAGAAAGGCCCGTTCATTGATTGCGCACTCATCATGCCCAGGCTCATCCCCGCGATGATGATCCACGGAGCGCCTGCATAAGCCGCCATTCCCAAAGACGCGGCCCCGAGGAAAGCGGGCGCTGCTATGTGCCACCGTCGTTCGCCGGACCGATCAGAGCGCATCCCCACCAAAACCATTGCGACCGCGGTCAACAGATAAGGAATCACCGCCACCACGCCAGTTTTGAAATAAGTGAACCCTGCCAAGCTCCGAATCACCGTGGGCAACCAGAATGTTACACCGTACATGCATGCGGGCACGGCGAAATAAACCACCGACAGTAATCCGACTCTCGCAACGGTGGCGACGGTCGCGCGTAGATCCGAATGTTTGTCGGCTGAGCTCTCGCGTTCATTCTCCAGCTTGACCAGCAGCCAATTTCGTTGCTCATCTGCCAGCCAACTTGCGTCTTCGGGTTTGTCGGTAAGCACCCAGGGGACCATCGCCCCGAAAACGATCGCCGGAATTCCTTCCAGTAGAAACAACCACTGCCAGCCTCCGAGGCCGCTGCCTCGGAGTCCCATCAACGCCCCCGAGATCGGGCTCCCCACAACTCCAGCCAAGGGATTGGCCATCATGAACCAGGCTACAGCCCGAGCCCGGGCGTTGGCTGGAAACCACTCCCTCATATAGAAAATCATCCCGGGAAAAAATCCCGCCTCGGCCACACCCAACAGAAAACGCAGAGCGTAAAAGCTGTGCGGTCCGCGTATGAAGATCATGGAACAGGAAATCAGGCCCCAGGTCACCATCAACCCGCAGATCCATCGGCGCACTCCCACTCTCTGCAATGCAAGGTTGCTCGGCACTTGAAAGAGAAGATAACCAAGGAAAAATACGCCCGCGGCGTTGCCATAGGCACGGTCGCTCAGATGGAGCTCTCCGTGCATTTGCAGAATGGCAAAGCTGACATTGATGCGGTCGAGATAAGCGATGATGTAAAGCAGAAACAGAAACGGCATCAAGCGCCACATCAGCCGGGAGACAACAGCGGATTCGAGGTTTGGGGCGAGGGAGTGTTCCAAGCAATATCTCGGTAAACGGCCCTGGGTTGCGCGAGGATTCTACGCTAAACCGAGCCTTTGGCGAATTTCGCCGACAATCTGCTCTGGAGGCTGGGCAATGTCCACGGCTAAAGCATCTTCCGGTTCTTCCAAATCAGCGAATTGGCTCGTGAGAATCTGATCGCCGGCAAAATGGCCATGCCGCGAATGCAGCCGCTGTTCGATCAATTCGGCGCTTCCGTACAAGTATACAAATCGTACTTCGGGTCCGATTTTGAGTTCATCCCGATAGCTGTGCTTCAGAGCCGAGCACGCCAATACTTCGTTTCGTCCTTCCGAGCTCCAGTGTGTGATTAGCTCGCGAAGCCGTCGCAGCCAGGGCTTGCGGTCCTCGTCACCAAGCGGGATGCCGTGGCGGATCTTCTCGATATTGGTCTGCGAATGGTAGTCATCGGCGTCGGCGAACTCCCAGCCGAGCTCTTCGGCAAGCAATCGGCCAACCGTGGTCTTGCCGGCCCCGACAACTCCCATAACGACGACGATCATTGCGGGTTCTTGCGTTTACGTGGCTGCGAACGGATTGTATCGTCTGGCTGCCGGTTCCCTGCCATGCGAAGTATGGATGCGATCCCTTGCCGAGCGTGCAGTGCCGCGTCTTGAACCCATCAATCCTTAAGACCCGACACTCTCCCTCGTAGCACAGTGATCGAGGCCTTCGGCAGAGTGAACCCAGTTTGTGAAGTCACTTCCAGACTCGTGGCGACCGGCGGATGATCGGGATCGGCATGACTATCTGGGCCATCGTCGATCCATACATACTGCTCGCTGCCGAAGGTCACAAACGCGACCGGCCCGGAAAACGATGCATTCAGATTCTTCTCGGAATCTTCGAATTGCACGTAAACCGTGTGTGCGTTGGTCTGGTCGCGGTTAACCAACATCAAAGACCAGTTCCCGTCGGGGCGATGGACCGCGTAAGACGTGACCAACACATTCCCTTCGACGTCCTTGATATCGGTACGAGAGGGAAACATGAAATGCACGCCGGAGCGATGCTGTACCCACTCCCGGTTAATCATATGGGCGGCGAAGTAGGGTGACGTATATCCCTTGATATCGTAATTTTCGTCGGAGACAAAATTCGACCACGAGGACCAACCAAGGCAACTTTTCTGAATCCCCTGAGGCTGAATCGGCGAGTGATAAAACGCCGCGCCACCGCCTTCAAAGAAAGAGCCGACATTGTCGGCAAGCCACAGCGCAGCAAACATTGTGGTCATCGGCCCGGTCAACTCATTGGCGAGATGGTTTTCCGTCACCATCAGCGGCACTTCCTTGGGCACGCCGTCGTCTCGCCACACTTGCAGGATGTGCTTGATCAGATGCGGTTCACTGTACAAAGTTTTCCACGTAATAGTGCATGGATCGAACGGATAATGTTCGAACGAGACGAACGCGAGATCAGAAATGTGGCCGTGAGCCTTCAGGTAGTCAACAAAGCGGCCCATCCACGACACCCGGCCCTGTGCGTCAGGCCAGACCCGGATGTCCTCGTTGACACCTTCAAAGATTGGCCCACCCAGCTTGAGCTTGGGATCAACCTTATGGATAGCGGTGGCCCACTGCATGTAGAGCGCTGCATAGTCTTCCGGCATGGCATGCTTGCCGTCCGGTTCCTCGCCGAGTTCGACGTATCCTATGCGGTAGCCGCGCTTTTCAATGTAAGCAATCTCCGCGGCCGCATCATCAGGCGTGCCGTAAAGCATGGTGACTGGAATCATCGCAGGAAGATTATTGGTAAGTCCGCTGGTGAAGAAAAGGTCAAAGCCGCTGTGCTGATAGCCTCCGTTGGCATCCACGTCAGAGGCGGAGTGCCAGGGATCGATTGACGACGTGCAGTAAGTGCTTGGCTGGTCGCCGAGATTCTTCTGAATCTCGGCAAAGGCGCCACTGGAATCGATAGTGCCGACACGAATCTGCTGAATCGCATATCCAACGCAGTTTCGGACATCGCCCGCCCCATGTAAATCGCAAGTGTGCGAGGACTCCATCATCAGGATGCGCACATATTGCGCGCTGACCGTGGAATCAGCCAGCTTCACATCTACTGTTCCACCTTGAGCATTCCTGATGGCGCCAGAGGGGAAAGTCTTCCACTCGCCTTGAGGACCCTCATCGAAATCGAGCGCGCGTTTTCCAACCCAGTATTCCACTCGGTAACTCCTGGCGTACGGGCTCGCCCAGGCAATGCGAATCGCATTCACCGGCTTTTCAGTTTGTAGATCAACCACTACCCACTGCGGATGGAGGGTGTCGCTTTCGCCCGTGAATTGGCTGGTGAGATAAGGATTACTTTTCCAATAACTGAGACTTGAGCCCCGCAGCGGGCGGTCGCCACTGGTGGAAAAACCGCGGTGCGGCAGCGCGTAGGAAAGAATGTAGCGCACCGGTTCCTTGAGTTCGGCGCTGCCGGTAAAATATCCGCTCTGATGCGCGGCATCGCTCCAGGTTCCGTTCGGGTTCCAATGCCACGCCGCCATGCGCAACTCTGAATTGTTTCGATAAGTAATTGGTCCCCAGCCCGCCGAGAGTGATTCTTGAATGATATGCGGGGTATAAACCTTATCGATGTCGTCATGAGACAACACATCAATCGAGCTGCCCAGCGCGCTGTCGGGATCGAAGGAGTTGATCGCGTGCCCGGGCGTGGCATCGACATGAACGGTGGCGTCCGCAGATTCCACCATCACAGATTGGGCGCTTACAATTGCATTGTGCCCAACCGCGAGACAAATCGTCAGCAGCATGCGGCGGAAGACCTTCGCTGCACAGGTTCCTCCGTAACTCCACTTTGTCTGAGGATTAAGCTCCACCACGCGCACCTTAGAGGTTTAGCGACAATTTCTGAGAACTTTAATGCAAAGAGATGGCTTGTTCGAGGGCCGACTCTCGCGCTGCATGAACAGCCTGCACAAGCTCGCGTGCAGCCTGCGTAATCTTCGCCAGATTCCCTTGGCGCAGATCGGATGCATTCACCAAATCTCCGCCGACCCCCAGCGCGAATGCTCCGGCAGCAATGTAGCCGGCCACATTCGAGGCATTCACCCCGCCCGTTGGAATTAGAGCCGCATTGGGAAAAGGACCCTTCAATGACCGCAAATATTTTGGTCCGCCAACATTGCCGCAAGGGAAAATCTTGATCAGCTCGGCGCCATGATCCTGGGCATGCATGAGCTCCGTGGGGGTCAGCGCGCCGGGAATAGCCAGCTTTGCGTGCGCCCGCGCCGCCACCAGCACGGGAACTGACAGGCCCGGACTCACAATAAATTCGGCGCCGGCGTCAATACATTGCTCCGCCCGTTCGCGCGTTGTAACCGTCCCCGCGCCAATGAGAGCACTTTGCCCGTATTCGCGAATCACGCGCCGAATCACCGACGTCGCATCGGGAACCGTCATCGTGATCTCGATAATCGGAATGCCACCCGCGCAAATGGCTTCTACCGCTCGAGTCGCATCATCGACGGTCACCGCGCGAACCACCGGCACGATGCCAATCTCCCCGATCCTGTGAATCACTTGTTCGATAGTCATACGGTCGTCCGGCGCAGGTCGTTCCTCCGTTCACGCGTCGTTTTAAGTTCGCTTTTTAACTTTCAATATTCTTAACATTCGATGTTTTTAGCGTTCAATGCGCGTGGTTTGCGCCTCCATCGCTCGCAGCACTTCTTCAAGGGTCGCCATGGTCGTATCGCCAGGCGTAGTCATGGCCAGTGCTCCGTGGGCTGCGCCGCAGTCCACAGCCCACTGTGGATCTCTTCCCGACAGAAATCCATAGATCAATCCGGAGGCAAAGGAATCGCCTCCTCCCACGCGATCATAGATTTCAAGGTCCTCACGCGCGCGCGCCTCATAGAATTCACCGTCGTAATAGCACATCGCTCCCCAGTCATTCAGAGTTGCGGTCTTGGCGCGGCGCAGAGTGGTAGCGATAAGAGACAGGTTGGGAAATTCTTGCACCACTCTTTCAATCATCTTTTTGAAATTCTTTGGATCCAGCTTCGAATGGTGTTCGTCTACGCCGCTCACTTCAAAGCCAAGAGCGGCGATGAAGTCTTCTTCGTTTCCCAGCATGACATCGACAAACGGCGCAAGGCGCCGGTTTGTCGCCTGTGCCTTGGATTTACCTCCAATCGACTTCCAAAGAGACGGCCGGTAATTCAGGTCGTAGGAAACCACCGCGCCCGCCTGTTTTGCAGCTTCCATGGCTCGCTGCGCGACCAGCGGCGCAGTTTCCGACAACCCGCAAAAAATTCCGCCCGTGTGAAACCAGCGCGTTTTATCGCGCTGGAAAATCTGCTCCCAATCGATTTCGCCTGGTTTCAGTTGCGAGATAGCGGTATTGCCGCGATCCGAACATCCGACCGGAGCGCGCAGACCGAATCCTCTCTCGGTGAAATTCAGCCCATTACGAACGCTGCGGCCCACGCCGTCATAGGGAACCCAGCGCACGTATTTCTGGCTGACGCCTCCTTGAAGCATCAAGTCTTCGACGAGGCGTCCGATCGGATTGTCGGCGAACGCCGTTACAATTGCGGTGTCCATTCGAAAACACCGCGTCAAACCCCGCGCGACGTTGTATTCGCCTCCGCCCTCCCAAGCGCGAAAATTGCGCGTAGTGGAGATGCGCACATCGCCGGGATCGAGCCGCAGCATAACTTCTCCCAGGCTCACCAGGTCCCACATGCAGCCGCTCTTCGTTTTGATGTTCAGTTTCGACATGAGTGGTAAGGTGATCTACGAAACAATTCTCGACCTCGCGCGCGATGGCGGGTTGCCTATCCGATCCGGCATGCTTTTATCTGCACGTCTGTTCATGGCTGCATCCGCGGAATCGCGAGGAGGCGCGAAGGGTCCACCACGAGCCAACTCACCGCTCCCACCAGGCACAGCACCGACGCCACAAGGAATGAAGTCGTCCAGCCGAATCGCAGGGCAATCCATGGCGTGAGCGACGCTGTTAACGCAGCTCCTATTTGATTCCCCATATTCATGAATCCCGAGACTGAACCAGAAGAGGCGCCGGCTATATCCGCAGTTACCGACCAGAAAGAACTTTGCGAGAGATACAGCGCGCCTGCTCCACCCGCAAGCACCACACTAGCCAGCCGGGCGCTTTGAACTTGCGAGCCGAAAGCGATGATTATTCCTGCAGCCGCGATCGCGAATGCCGCCAGACCGCAGCGCCCTAGACGCGGCCCCTGCCACTTCGTCAGCCAGTCGTTGATGACTCCTCCCGCAAGACAGCACACCAGCATCGCCAGAAAGGGCAGCATGGTGTAGAACGCGCTCGTCTTCAAATCCAGCCCGCGCACCGTGGCAAGATAGCGATAGAACCAACTGAAAAATATCCAGGCCACGTAGCCGTAGCAGAAGTAGCTCAGGGTCACCGCCCATACTTCTTTGCTCCGCACGATGCTTCCCCAGGACACAAGCGCGGCATGGTCGCTCTTCGGCTCTGTTTGCGTAAGCCCGGAGCGAATCAAATCCAACTCAGCGGCCGATACGCCTGCGTGCTCGGCGGGTGTATCACGAGCACTAAAAAACCACACCGCTCCCGCGGCGAATCCAATGAGCGAACATATCCAGAACGAAGTTCGCCAGCCGTAACGGATCATAATCTGCGTAATGAGCAGAGGCGTAAGACCGGCGCCGGCTCCCACGCCGGCGAAAATCCAGCCATTCGCAATGCCGCGTTCGGTCGTGGGGATCCAGCGTGCGATGAATTGATTCGCGGAGGGATAGATCACGGCTTCGCCCGCACCCAGAAGAAACCGTACCCCGACAAAAATGAAAAGCGCTCCCGCAATGCTTGCGGGCACGCACGCCGTCAGAGCCGTGAAGATTCCCCACCACGCCACCCCAGCAGCCAGCACGCGGCGTGATCCGAAGCGGTCCGCAAGGCGGCCGCCAACGGTCTGGAAGAGAGCATAGCCGACCAGCATTGCGCTGAATACTTCGCCCAGCTGCACATCGCTCAGATGGTAGGCCTCGGCGATGGAACCGCCGGCAATAGAAATGTTGACCCGGTCAAGATAAGACACAGCACTGAGAATGAATAGCCAAAAGACCAAGAACCAGCGCACATGGCTTGTTGCGGCGCGGCTCATCGCAGGCACCTGGAAGCATGGACAAAAATAGTTTCTCGCCATGAAGAGCGCCGCGCCGCGGATAAGCGATTGCTGTGACGCCTGCCATATGATATTTTCGCGGTCGCAATCACACCGCCTCTCAATGCCGAGATTGATTCCGGAGAGTCATGAAGAAGACCATGAACAAGACTACTTTTCTCATCGGATTGATAGCTTCTCTGCTGCTGCCCCATGCCCTGCCGGCCCACGCGCAGCTCGACTTCTTTTCGAAAGAACAGCGCATTGAATTCACGCCGGAATGGCGGGGTGATCGTTTTGCGGATGGGCGTCCGAATGTGCCGGATTCGGTGCTGGCACGGCTGAAGGATGTCACCGCCGACGAAGCGTGGGATGTCTTGCAGGACGCCGGCTACCACAATCAATTCGAAGGCGGCTGGAAGGTGATTAATCCTGGAGAGCGGCTGGTGGGCCGCGTCGTAACCGCGGTATTCATGCCCCGCCGCCCCGATGTGGATTCGGTAATTCGCGCCAACGGCAAAAAAGAAAATCGTATTGGCGACGAAAACTCCTGGATCATCGATATCTTGAAGCCGGGCGATGTTCTGGTGGTTGACCTGTTCGGAAAAATCCGTTACGGCACGATCGTCGGAGACAATCTGTCGACGGCCATCTTTGCCAAGAGCCACAACGGATTGATTGTCAACGGCGCGGTTCGCGATGTCACCGGCATTCAGGCAATTCCGGGTTTCCAGGTGTATACGCGTGGTATGGATCCTTCTGCGCTTGAGAACGTCATGCTCACCGGAATTAATGTTCCCATTCGAATCGGAGACGTGACCGTAATGCCGGGTGACGTAGCCATTGGCGACCCTGAAGGAGTGACGTTTGTCCCGCCGCAACTCGCCGCAAAAGTAGCCGACGACACAGAAATGGACCACTTGGTCGATGACTGGGGCCACAGGATGCTTCGCGAGGGCAAGTACACGCCCGGTCAGATCGACGACAGATGGACGAAGGAAATGGTCGAGCAATTCAATGCGTGGCTGGAGAAAAAAGGCTCCAGGCTCCGCATGCCGGCGCCCTGAACCCCT
The DNA here is from genome assembly GCA_963756015.1 of uncultured Acidobacteriota bacterium. Classification (GTDB taxonomy): domain Bacteria; phylum Acidobacteriota; class Terriglobia; order Terriglobales; family Acidobacteriaceae; genus Sulfotelmatobacter. The sequence continues at coordinate 170,738 of CAVWMB010000006.1, read as the reverse complement.
CGATTCCCCGTCACTGCCTTTCGCGATCCCCAAAGATGCTCCTAAGTCCATGTCGAGCGATATTTTCTTCGTTCACGCTGTGTGCTCGCGCAGAATTCGCGACAGTTGTGCGGCAACAATCTTATCTTCGCCAGGTTGCAGCATGAACGAATTCATGGCCAGCCCGGGCCGTCCTTCACCGCCGCCCATCACAATCGATGGCGTCGAACTCCGCAGCAGTTTTGATGCCTGCTCTGGAGTCAATGCAATCCGGCTCTCCTCCCACGTGATGCTCATATGCGGCACATGATTGGCAATATCCGGCACAAAATAAGATGTGCTGACGCCCGGAACTTTCGTGATTTCCCCGGAAATCCCTTCCAGCCGTGCCTGCCATTCTTTGGCCAGAGCTTCATGGTCTTCCGCGAGAAAAAGTTCGAGCGCTTTGATCATGCCCACGATCTCTTCTTTTCCAACCTTCTGGCTCCGGCCTAACGTGTCCTCGTGCGGACTGTTGTTGAGCAGAGCATTTGCCACCATATCTTTGCGTCCAATCAACATGCCTGCGCACTGGGGGCCGCGAATCGCCTTTCCGCCGCTGAAAGTCACCAGATCGTAGCCCATGTTCGTATAGTCCCAGAGGTGAGAGACCGGTGGCGTATCGGCTGCCGCGTCGTTCATGCAAGGGATTTTGTGCTGCTTTGCCAACTTTACCCACTCGTCAACTTTGATCTGCCCCGCGGCATTGGCAAAGTTGGAGAAATGCATCATCGCCGTGCGGTCACTTACCGCCGATCGAAATTGATCAAGTGTTTCGATCTCAATCAGCTTGATGCCTGTGGATCGCAGCTGGTGATCAAAAGGATTGCGATGCGATTTCTGAATGATCACTTCGGACTTCATACCCGTTAGATCGGGCAATTGCCGGATCAACGATTCGTCGCCGCCGGTCAAAATGCCCGCGAGTCCCGATTGAATCGCCGCCGCTGCCCCTGACGTAACCAGTGCGGTGTAGTCCTCCGGCAACTTGAGCATTTCTGCAATGCGATTTCCCGCCGCCACCTCGAGTTCCGGAATACTTACGAAGTGGCGTCCAGCCATCGTCATCACAGCTTCGAGTTCCGGGTGCGGGAGCGAGCCCCCCAGAATCGTCATCGTTCCTTCGCAGTTGATGACGGTTGTCATGCCAAGCTCCTGGTAAGGATTGCCGGTTTTCCCAAAGCCGTTCACGCGCGCATTTGCGTCCGCTTCGCCGCGACCCCACGAAAACAGCTTGCGTGGCGCCACCATCGAGCCCGCAATCACTCCGATGCTTCCGAGAAAACTCCGCCGGTTCCATTTCGATTTGAATTTCATAAAATCTGCTCCTTGGTTGATCACTTACGGGCTACTGCGGCGACGCAATTAATCTCCAGCAGCGAATCTCCCGGCAGCGCAGCCACAGCCACGGTTGTTCGCGCCGGCCCGCCGTGCTGGAAATACGTCGAAAACACTTTGTGCATCCCGTCCCAATGTTCAATTTTCACCAGGTACACATTCAGTTGGAGAATGGTGTCCATGGTTCCTCCACCGATTTCCACGTGCTTCTTAATCTTGTCCATGACCATCGTCGTGTGGGATTCGATCGTCCAATCTTTGGAATCCCGTTTATCGTGGGCGCCCTGTCCGGCAACATAGATCAATCCATCGTAGACAACCACCGGCATGATGGCGTCTTTCTCGCTGCCGGGTTTTCCTTCGCTATCCAACTTGCGAATTCCGCCCGGCTCCTGCGCCGCGGCGCTCTCGGCCAGGACTGGCTTAGACAAGGCGGCACCAATCCCCAGCGCGGAAAGCCCGGAAGCTAGCCGCGTAGCGAATGCTCTTCTCGTGACAGACAAATTCATAATTTCCCCCTTTGTAACTAACTTTCGAACCCTGCACCATCAAGGCAACGCGAAGCTAAAGACATCGCTGCCCGCGGCAATCGCAACGTATTGTTTGCCATCGATTGCGTAACTCATGGGCGAGGCACTCATCTCCTGCCCAGTATTAAAGTGCCAGAGCGGCTTGCCGCTTCGCGCTCCAACCGCTTCAAATGATCCGGCATCGTCGCCAAAAAACACCACTCCGCCGGCAGTCGTCATGGTGCCGCCGGAGGATCGTCCCGCGCCGGTTTGCGGATACTTCCAGGCTATTTCAACTGTATCCAGATTGAACGCGACCAAAACTTTCTGCGAAGCTTCGTTCGGGATGTGTTTGACTCCGGTCGAGTAATAACCCTGACCCTCCTGAAAACTCTGCGCTTTGAAAAAATAAGTTTCGCATTCCTCAAGAGCCATGAAATAAACCGAATGGGTAGACTCGCTATAAGAGGGCGCAAACCAGTTCGTCGCCCCAGCGTAGCCCGGGCAAACTCGAGTTCCCTCCGCTGTCGGCTGGATTCCGGTCAGCAAGGGCCTGCCCTGCGGATCGATTCCCTTCGCCCAGTTCAGCTTTGCCACGAACGGCGTTGCCGAAAGAAATTTTCCGTTGGTGCGGTCAAGAACGTAGATGTATCCATTGCGGTCAGCCTGCACCAATAGTTTTCGCGGTTTGCCTCCATAGACTGTATCGATTAGAATCGGCGTCTCCACTGCGTCGAAATCGAAGAGATCATGAGGCGTGAACTGGAAATGCCATTTCAGTTTTCCCGTATCCGGGTCCAGCGCTAACACGCAGTCGGTATAGAGATCGTCTCCCGGACGCACACCGCCTTCGAAATCCGGTGCGGGATTGCTGGTGCCCCAGTAGATTGTGTTGAGCTGGGGATCGTATGTCCCCGGCATCCATGTCGTCCCACCGCCATGCAAATAAAGTTTCCCGGGCCAGCTTTCGGAACCGAGCTCTCCAGGACCCGGTATCGTCCAGAATCGCCACGCCAATTCGCCAGTCATGGCATCATAAGCCGCCACAAAACCTCGCACTCCATCATCGCCGCCGGAGGTTCCAACAAGCACTTTATCTTTCACTACGAGCGGCGCGCTGGTGGCTCCATAATTCTTGTTCCAATTCGCATAAGGCACGTCCCAGATGAGATTTCCCGAGCGCACATCCAGGCAAAGCAGATGCGCATTGTCGGTTTCCATATAGACCCGGTTGCGCCATATTCCGACTCCGCGGTTGATGTGCCCGGATGCGTCATCGATCAAGCCATCGGAAATCGGCCATGAATGGCGCCAGACCACTCGCCCTGTACGGGCGTCGAGCGCCACAGCATCGTTGGCCGCGGTAATCAACATCATTCCATTCACAACCACTGGAGTAACTTCAAGCCGCCCCGTGTTGCGGGCGTGAAACACCCACTCGGCGCGCAGTCGGCCAACATTGCCGGCATTGATCTCCGAAAGTCGGCTATAGCGCCGGCCGGAATAATCCCCGTTGTAGGAAATCCAATTCGCGGCCGGGGGTTGAACCAGCAGATCTTCCGCCTGTACATCGATTGCACTCGATAAGGTCGCCGGCTGCTTGTCGCCAGCCATTGCCGCCACGCAGACGAAAATAACGCCGAACAACGCTCCCGTGCGCACGCTACGAATCCTTCCGCAATATCGTGATTTCAGCCTCACCAAGATTGCCGCGATCGATTCCCCGTTCGTCGCTCAAATGTAGGGCAACGCGAGTAGCCCCGGCAGCAAGATTGATCGTCGTATTCAGCTCTACAGCTTTCAGCGGATCGACCGATTTCAGCTCGACGACCTCGCACTCGGCTCCATGCAGATCGAATATGTGCGCCTTCAGCTTTCCCGCAAAAAAAACTCCAAAGCTTCCCGAAATCTGCAGGCGACCTGCCTGAATAGAAGCGGTCAGTGGACGTTCGACGATCCCCGCCGCGCTCACTCCCTTAACATCCTTACTGGCCCGTACCGGGAACCATGAAGTATCGAGAGCATACGAAGCGCCGGGTTCTAGGCGCTTCATCGGACTATTGATCTCAGCTTCCATGTAGTAAGGAGCTTCTTCAGGATGGTTGGAACGCAGCACGGGCATACCCGTATCATCGAGCCCCAACGCAGCTCCATTCTTGTAGAAAATTAAGGAGGCTTTCCCGGGATATTCCTGATCAGCGAAATATTGAAAGCGCTCGATCATCCCATACTTGGTTGAGTCATCGACGACCGCGAGCCAACCGGCATCGGAATCGAGCCATACTTCATTTTCCAAATACAGCCAGTGCAACCTGAATATGCCGTCGTTGACTTCAAAGGAGGGATCGTCGGCCAGCCCGTTTCGAACGCGATATCCGCCAATGAAAGCGGTTTGCGATTTCACTGGAGCAAACGCCCAAAAGTCGCGGTTGTAGTTCGGCGGATCTTGCAAATCGGCGGTGTCATACTGCGTGACCGATTGCATCGACCAGCGAATTGCACGGTCGGTGAAATTTTTCATCACCGCATGAAACGAAATCCGCGGGGAATCATTGCCAATGCTTATCTCTCGTGAATACTGCAATCCGGTTGTCGGGTCTGAAGGTCCCTCAAGGCGCAGCGTGCACGAATTAATTTGAGAGACGACGCTAAGTCTGTACTCACCATCATCGAGAGGGTCGGAGATCGGCCCCGCCCAATAACCTTCTCCGTGGCCTTCCGGCATTGGCCACAGTTTGTCTCCCCCGTAGTTGATCCATTCATTTTGAGTCGTGGCAGTCGCCGGGGGTACGTATTGTCCCTTGTATCGCGGATTCACGAACAGGTAGCGATGTTCTCCAAACTGTACTTGCATCAGCCGGCCACCAAGTTGGGGGACCACTGTCAGGCGCACCCAGTCGTTAAATAGTTCTTCAGCTTTCCACCCTTCAAAGTTCACAGCCTGCGCCTGACACGGAGCGTGCATGCCTGACGCCGCGGCCGGACTGGATTGCGCAAAGCAACCCGCAACGACCTGAAGCATTCCTACTTGCAAGCATAGAGTCCGAAAACAAAAGGTCGCGCTCTTCAACTCAAAGAGCCTTCGCAAGCGCAGCCTCCCCAGAACTGTTTCTTCGTAGCTGCCAGGGGTTGCTATTTGGCTGGTACCCCAATTCGCGCGAAATTTGCAGTCCGGCAGCCTGAATCAGAGGCGCAAGTTGCCGCAGCCGCGTAACCGCCATGCGCACCAGTGGCGCGGTGATACTGAGGCTCGCGTTCACTGCGCCAGCGTGATCCCATACGGGCGCCGCGATGCAGCGTATGTGGAGTTCGTGCTCCTCCAGATCGCAGGCATAACCGTTTTTTCGGACCCGACGCAGTTCAGCCTCCAACTCCTGAAGATTACCCACCGTATTCGGAGTGAGCCGCTTCAGCGCCAAGTGTGGCAGAATTCGTCCTGACTCCTCCTCAGACATATGCGCCAGCATGACTTTGCCCACCGCAGTGCAGAACAACGGAACGGCGGCGCCAATCCGCGAATGAATGCGCAAAGGTTCAGGTGAATCCAGCTTCTCGACGTAAACCGCCGACAGACCGTGCCGCACCGTCAGATGAATGGTTTCGCGGGTTTGCTGGTTGAGTTCCTGAAGATACGGCAGGCTCACGCGGCGAATGTCCAGTTGTCCCAGGGCAGCCTGTCCGATCGCAAAACAAGCGATCCCCAGGTGGTACATGCCGTCACCGCCGCAGTTCAGAAAGCCGGCGCCTTCAAGGTTTGCCAAAAAACGGTGCACCGTACTAACCGGCAGCCGCGAGTGGCTGGCGACCTGCTTTGCCGTCAGCCCATGGGGCGACTCGCCGAACAACTGCAGCAGCCGCAATCCGCGTTGCAAAGCGGTAATGTTATACCTACGTTTTGGAGTCTCAGCCACGGTCGTTATCGCAATTGACGACGGACAAAATGAAAGTGCGAATTATCTGATGAAAATCAATTTTATGCAATGCTTCTTTTCTATAGCCTGCCAAATTTCTTAACCGCCTGCACAATCGACTTCATTTGTTCGATTACGGGATACATCGAGTGCTCTTTGAAATCCATTTGCTGCGCCAGGCTCAAGACCTCCTGAGCCTGCGCTCGGGGCACGACGACAACTCCATCGCTGTCCGCGGCCACAATGTCGCCCGCATTGACAGTCACGCCGTCGCAAGTAACTGGAATCTGAGATCCTCCGAATCGATAGTGATGCACTGAAGTCGAGGGCACGATACCGGTTGCGTACACTGGAAATGCAATCTTTCGCAAGTACGCCACGTCCCTCACGCCCCCATCAATCACCGCTCCGGCATAGCCTCGGGCTGCCATGGCGGTGCCCATCAGTCCGCCCATTCCCGCAATGTTCTCTCCGTCTTCGACCACCATGACGTAAACAGAATCGGACGAACCGTCGTCAATGGCCTCCAGCATTCCATTCAACGCGGCCGGATCGGCATTGCCTTCGTCTTTCTTGAGCAACACGGTCCGCGCAACTCCGGCAAACTTGGTGGTGAATATCGGACGCATGCGGTGACTCATAAACATTCGCTTGCCGGTCAACTGCTCCAACGCATCCGAGACTGAAGCCACTTCCACCCGGCGAAAATCTGCAACCAATGCGCCTTCCGCTGGCGGCGTCGTTGGAACCGGAGGCTGTGCGCTCAAAAATCCGCTACCGGACACAATTGCCCCCAAAGCACCAATGGATACGACCGATGCGATCATGCGGCGCGATCTGAAAAGCGCAACAAACTTGTTCATTTCGTCCTCCGGGATGTATATATGTGCGCGGACTCTAACATTGTTTTTCGCGCGATGGAAGAGTCAATCCACTACTACGAGGAACACAAAATGAAAACGCAGATGGGAATTTCGCGCATGTTTATGTTTTTTCTAGCCCTCTCATTAACCTTCGGGCTGCTTTCCGGAAATCGTGCTCAGGGACAAGAAAAGAAAGCGGTGAACCTCGCGCCCGCCAGAGGACTTCCTTTCAGTGACGGTATCGTTGCGGGCAACACTCTGTACGTAGCAGGCCAGGAAGGAACCGACGAATCCAGCAAATTGGCTGCTGGCGGCATTGGCCCCGAGACCACCGCCGCACTCGATAATATCCAGAAAGTTCTGAGAGCCGTCGGCTTCGAATTGAAGGATGTGGTCAGCGTCACCGTCTATCTCGCCGACATTCATGACTTCCCGGAGATGAATAAGGTTTACAAAACCGTTTTTCCCGATCCCAAGCCGGCCCGAGCGACGATCCAGGCAGCCGCCCTGGTCAACAACGCCCGAGTGGAGATCTCGGCAATTGCTGTGAAACAGAAATAAGTTCCGGGGCCATTACTTTGCGCACAACTGAACGGCGTTGTAACTGTAGGTGGTCCCTTTTGCTCTTCTTTGCTCTTCGGGACGCAAAAGTGGTTGACATGCATGCCCTGATTGCGATAAACCGTCAATCCAACCAATGTTTTATTTTCACGACTTGGTTGAACATTTCATCAGGTGAAATTGGTCGAAAAGCGTTTTTAGCCGGAAAACGCTTTTTGGAGGGAGATACGGGCTATGCGTAATCATCTGTGCGCTGCGTTTGGGATAGTTGCGTTCGTGCTTTTCGCATTAGCACTTGCGTCGGCGAGCATTACCGGCAGCATTTCCGGCGTCGTCACCGATACGTCGGGCGCCGTCATTTCCGGGGCCTCCGTAGTCGCCACTAACACGCAGACCGCCGTAAAGGCCTCGGTCACCACCGATGCCAAGGGTTTTTACAGTCTTCCGACTTTGGCTATTGGCACCTACAACCTGGAAATCAAGCACCCAGGTTTCAAAACCTATCAACAAACTGGCCTGGTCATCGACGCGAACGCGGCCCTACGGGCCGATGCCAGTCTCGATGTGGGCGCAATCAACGAAAAAGTTGAGGTGAGTACTGACGCTGTCCACGTGGAGACTCAGAGCACTCAGATGGGAGAGGTAATCGATTCGAAGCGGATCGAAGCGGTTCCGCTGAACGGTCGGAGCTACACCGATTTGCTGGCACTGCAACCGGGAGTCTCTCCCTATACTTCCACTGACACCGGAACCGCGGGAATCAGCGATCGCTCGCCGGATGGAGGTTTGAATTCTGGAAACCAGTCAGTCAACGGACAACGCGAGACCGCCAATGGGTTCATGGTGAACGGCTCCAACGTCGAGGAAGGCAAGAACAATGGAGCCGCAATTATTCCAAATCTCGATTCGATCTCCGAATTTCGTATCATCACTAACAATTTCGACGCCGAATACGGCAACTACAGTGGCGGCCAAATCAATGTAGTGACGAAATCCGGTACCAACCAGTTTCACGGCAGCGGCTTTGAATTCCTGCGCAACACCGCGCTCGATGCCACGGAATATTTCACAAACTCCGTGCCCGTGTACCGGCAGAACCAATTTGGAGGCACATTCGGCGGACCCATCCGAAAAGATAAAACGTTTTTCTTCCTCGACTATCAAGGTACTCGGCAGACCCAGGCTTCCGCTGTGAATACGCAAATGCCATCGGTCGCGAACTTCAGCGGAAACTTCTCTGACTCGGCCAGCGCATTCAGCACCAGCACCGATGCCAACGGGAATCCGATTGCCTCAACCGTGACTGGTCCTGCCTTCGCCAGCCTTCTCTCAGGGCGGCTGGGGTACCCCGTCCAAGGTGATGGCAGCGAGGCATACTACTACACTGCATCGACAATCAATCCCAACACCTCGGCGCCTTACGGATCGGATTGCACCAGCAGTGCCAACTGCGTTTTTCCCAATGCGGTCATCCCTAAAGCAGCATGGTCGCCGGTAGCCGTAAAAATGTTGGGTCTCGGTCTAATTCCTCAGCCAAACGCGCCCAACAACTTCTTTGTGTCAACTGCATATTCGCAGAAGTTGCGCGACGACAAAGGCGGCGTCCGGGTCGACCAGAATACGAGCTTTGGCACGCTCTTCGGCTACTATTTCGCCGACGACTATTTATTGAATTCTCCCTTTCCCAACGGCGGAGCCAACGTTCCAGCCTCCACCTTTGCCTACAACGCGACCACTGCGGGAAGGGCACAACTAGTGAACCTGGGCGATACAAAAAACTTTGGCTCTTATGCGGTGAACGAATTGCGGCTCAGCTATGTGCGCAACACCATCGCCCTCACAGAACCCCAAGGCGGTGTGGGGCCGAGCTACAGCCTTGCTGCGCTCGGTTTCACGGTTCCGGCGGGCTCAGGCCCGACCTTCAATGATGGCATAGCCCCCATTGCTCCAGCTCTCGATGGCGTGCCTTACATCACGTTCAACAATTTTCAAATTGGTGTTCCCCAGGTGAGCACCGGACAATTCAATAATTCATTCCAGATATTAGACAATTTCACCAAGGTCGTAGGAAGGCACAGCCTGCAATTCGGCGGGCAATTTCACTACGACCAGATCGACGAGCGCAACCTCGCGGCCGAAAACGGGCAATACTCTTTTACCGGCGGCGAAACCGGAATCGACTTTGCCGACTTTCTCATTGGAGCTCCCGACAGCCTGACCCAGGCCAGCCCGCAAATTCTGGATTCTCGCAGCAAGTACTATGCTCTCTATGGTCAGGATAGCTGGCGGGCAACCGACACATTGGTACTGAACTATGGGCTACGATGGGAAGCCAGCATGCCCTGGTATGACACGCAGAATAAAATCGAGACCATTATTCCCGGCGAACAATCGGTAGTATTCCCCGGAGCGCCCAAGGGATGGGTTGTTCCCGGCGATCCCGGAGTGCCTCGCACGCTGGCGCCAACTCAATGGCACAATTTCTCGCCGCGGCTCGGTCTGGCTTATTCTCCGAATACCTCCGATGGCCTTCTGGGCAAGCTGTTTGGCGGGCCGGGAAAGACCAGCATTCGCCTGGGCGGCGGCCTCTATTACACTTCGGTGGAAGATCTTTCTCAGTTCCTGGAAGTTGGCGATCCGCCGTATGGTTTGTACTACGGCAGTGCGCAGCCGCCGCTGCTGGAGACGCCCTACACCGTCCGCGCCGATGGCTCTTCAGCGGGGCAGCGCTTCCCGTTCAGCTTTCCTCCCACCAACGTTTCCGCAAAGAATCCGGATACCTCCTTTGATTGGGCTGGCGTTGAACCAATCTCTTACGGATTCTCCTTCGATCACAACAACAAGCTGCCGTATTCCGAACACTATGAATTCTCCCTGCAACGCCAGGTCGGAACCAATACCGTGATCACCGCCAGTTACGTCGGAAATCAAGGTCACCGGCTGGTGACCTCGATTGAGGCGAATCCGGCGAATCCAGCGCTGTGTTTGTACTTGAGTAACCAAGCCAATCTCGCTCCCTCGACCACCGCGCAGCCCTGCGGTCAATTTAGCGAGACTCCTGCAACCGGTACCTCGTGGACTACCCTTCCCGGCCCATCGCCTTTTGCCGGGCAAACCTTCACCAGCACCCGGCCGCTCGGCCCCAATTTTGACACCAATCCCTACGTCTCGACAGTTGCAAATTCGCGTTACAACTCGCTCCAGATCAGCGCCAGCCACACTTCCGGCTCGCTGAGTTTTCTTGCCAGCTACACCTACAGCAAGTGCATGGACAATGCTTCTGGACTGCAGGACTCCACCTATCCTTTCGACCCTCGTCTCAGCATCAGCCTCTGTAACTTTGACGTGACGAACAATTTTGTCTTCAGCTACAACTGGCTGCTGCCGTTCGATAAATTCCTCGGCTCTGGTTATGGCAGAAAGATTCTCGGGGGCTGGAGCCTGAGCGGCATCACAAGTTTCGCCAGCGGACTCCCTATCACTTTGACGGAGAATGATGACAACGCTTTGATTGGGGCGAATGCAGTTCCAGTCGATGTTCCCAACTTCTCGGGGGGCAAGGTGCTGGCAGACACCAATCCGCGCGATGGTAATTCATACTTCAACACTTCCCTGTTCAGCAATGAACAGCTCGGACAATTCGGAAATTCCCGGCGCCGATTCTTCCACGGTCCGGGGCTCAACAACTTCGATACGGCTCTTCTGAAGACCACCAAGTTCACTGAGTCGAAGGAGTTGCAGCTGCGCCTGGAAGCATTCAACCTGTTCAACCATGCGCAGTTCATGAATCCGACGGGTGAAATTAATTCCAGTCAGTTCGGTCTGGTAACCTCGGCGCGGCCTGGTCGTATCTTGCAGGTAGGAATGAAATTCTTGTTTTAAAAGTCCATTGGGTTCGCGGTAGCCCGGCAGAGAGCTTTGCCGAGTCCCCGCCCGCTTTCGCCGATGCTTGCATCTACCAAATCACTCGCGGTTGCTGCACTGTTGGTGACCTTGTGGTATGGCAACACTCTTGTAGCCAATTCGCAAAGCGCGAATCAAGAACCCAAGTCTGACTCGAGGCGAGGAAGACAAATTTTCGCATCCACCTGTGCTGGATGCCACGGTCTTGACGGGAAAGGCAGCGAGCGCGCCCCTGGCATCGCCGAGAATCCGAAAGTGCAGCAGCTTTCCGATACAGAACTATTCCACCTCATCGAAAACGGTATCCCAGGAACTGGCATGCCTCCATTTCACTCGCTTGAAGGCTCTCAGGTTGAAGCGGTGGTCAGCTACTTGCGCACGCTGCAAGGAGCGGAGAGCACCGTGGATCTTCCCGGAGACCCGGAGCGCGGCAAGTCGATCTTCTTTGGCAAAGCAAGATGTTCCGATTGCCACATGATTGCGGGCCAGGGCGGCTTTATTGCCTCCGACCTCTCAGGATACGGTCGCACGCATGCGATAGAACAAATTCAGAACGCAATCGTGAAGCCAGATTCAGGCGCCGATCGACAAAGTCGGCTGGTTACGGCCACGGTTCGCAGCGGCAAGAAATATGTCGGCAGAATTCGCAATGAAGACAATTTCTCTTTGCAGCTTCAGGCCCTGGACGGGACATTTCGCTTTTTATCAAAGTCCGATCTTAAGAAGCTGGAATACAACACGGAAACCCTGATGCCATCTGGCTATGGCTCCACTTTGACTTCTGGCGAGTTGAATGACCTTATCAGTTATCTCATCAGCATCGCCAATGCCGCGCCCGAAGCTTCAGGGAAAGATGACGAAGAATAAGTTTTATGCTCTACGATAGCGGACTAGCGGGAGTCATTCCGAGTTCAAGGTTCGCGCGAAAGAAGGAAGTCTGATGAATCGCAGCGTGAAAGTTTTGCCAACCCTCATCATCGCGATGGCGATGCTGATCGTTGTCAGAGCATCGGGCGTTCCAGTGGCCGGTAGCGCACCCCAGCAGTTCGGTCTGCAGGCTGACTCGCCCCAGTTCTGGGGACTGGTTGACCACAGCGCCCAGCTAAGCACGGTGGGAAAAGGTTTCGGATTTACCGAAGGCCCGGTGTGGGACCAGGCGGGCTTTCTCTATGTGAGCGATGAAACCATCAACAAGATTTACCGTCTGCATGCCGATGGCAAGAAGGAAGAAGTAATTGCGCTCGGCGATCCCGACGGCAACACGTTCGATCGTCAGCATAGGCTCATCGATTGCGCCAGCGTGTTGCGCGCCATCATCGCCATAACTCCCGATGGCAAATACAGGATCCTGGCCGATCATTATGCTGGCAAGAAATTGAACAGTCCGAACGATGTGATTGTTGGTCCGGATGGCGCTCTTTATTTCACCGATCCAACTCTTGATCTGGTGGCAGGAGAGAAGCAGGAAATTCCGTTTCAGGGTGTGTACCGCCTCGACGCGAACGGCAGTTTGCAGTTACTCACCAAAGATCTGACGCAGCCAAACGGCCTTGCGTTTTCCCCCGATGGCAAACACTTCTACGTCGACGACAGCGAAAAAAGAAACATTCGGGTATACGATGTGGCGGCCGACAAAACTCTGAGTAACGGCCGCATCTTTGGCGAGGAGCCTGGGGGTAAAGGCGATGGCGTTCCCGATGGAATTAAAGTCGACAAGGATGGCGACCTGTTCGTCACCGGGCCCAAAGGCATTTGGGTTTGGGACGCCAAGGGAAACCATCTTGGCACCATCATTATGCCCGAGCAGCCGGCAAATCTGAATTGGGGCGACCAAGATTACCGAACGCTATACATCACAGCCACCACGTCGGTCTACGGCCTGCGGATGAAGACGCAGGGCTTCGTTCCTTACTTATTTTGATGAGCATTCAACTGGTCGAGCGTGCGTTTCAACTCCTCGAGCTTCTGCCCGGCCTCGCCGAGCTTCCCGGCCGCGGTTAGTCGCTGGTAGTCCGCAAGATCTTTGGCTGCTCCCTCAATGAGCGCGTTTCGATCCGTGCCTGGCTTCGTCCCAGCTTCCGAGGTCCCGGCACTTGGCGCCGGTTGCGCCGGAGCAGCCGTGCCGGTCAGCGAGGAAGCCTCTCCGCCGTACAAAGATCTCATCGCCGATTCGAACGTCGGTCCATACGCAAGCCGGTCTTGCAGCGCCAGCACCACCAGACGCAGTTCCGGCATGGGGCTCCGCTCAGCCTGCAGGTAAATCGGCTCGGCATACAGCAGTGCGCGCCCGCACGGAATCACCAGCAATGTTCCGCGGCGCACGTGCGAGCCCTGCTGATTCCACAAAGTTAATTGTCCGGAAAGCTGCGCATTCTGGTCGATGCGAGCTTCGATCTGCAAAGGTCCATCGACCAGCTTGGTTTTTGGAAAATCGTAGACTATCGACGTGCCATATTTTGCGCCGTCGCTGCGGCCGGCGATCCAGCCAATCAAGTTGTTTCGATTGGCCGGCGTGAACGGCAGGATCTCGACGAATTCGACGTCCTTTTCGTCCGGCAGTTTCATCAGCACAAAGTTCGGCTCCATCATTTGTGTTTTCTGCTCACCGGTTTCGCTCATACCGACTTCAGAGGCTACCGTCCACAGATCCTCCCGGTTGTAAAACGCTTCAGGATCCGTCATGTGATACAGACCGTAAACCGCAGCCTGCAGCTTCAGCAGCAACTCGGGATAGCGAACGTGTTTCCGCAGCGCCGCAGGCATGGCAGAGGCATCCTTAAAGAGCGTTGGAAACATTTGGCGATAGGCGGCGATAATCGGGTCTTGCTCGTCAAACACGTAGAACGTCGTGGTCCCATCGTAAGCGTCCACAACAACCTTGACGCTATTTCGCATGTAATTAATGGGATTGTCGTTGAGCGAATAGTGACTCGAGTAGGGGTAGCTGTCTGAAGTGGTGAACGCATCCATCATCCACGACAAGCGGCCGTCATCTCCCACAATGATGTACGGATCGGAATCATAGGTGAGCAACGGCGCGAGCGCTGTAACCCGATCGCGTACGGAACGGCGCATCAGCAGTCGGCTCTGCGGATTGATATCGTCGCTGAAGGGCAGTTTCGCCAGATCCCCCTGATCGAAAGCGATGAGAACGCGGCGCAAAAACCCGCCCAGAACAATGCCGCCAGACCCTTGATAGAACGTCAGATTGTTAGTCTGGCCCTGAGGATAATTAAATTCCTGTTGCCGAGTCTTCACGTACACGTCGGTGTTCGTCAATTCGCCGAAATAAATTTCTGGCCGCGTCACGGAGATACTTGGCACCGTGCTCTGGACCGGCATGTTACTCAGAATCAGAGTCGGCAGCCCCTCCGGGGTGAACCCATTCACCGGGTTCATGGTTATTCCATAGCCGTGGGTGTAGATGAGCTTTTCGTTGATCCAGTTACGGCTGCTCTCGGGAAGTTTATCGACGCTCAGCTCGCGGGCGGCGAGCATAACCTGGCGCATGCTGCCGTCGATTTCATAGCGATCAATGTCAATGTCAGGAAAATCGTAGTAAGTGCGGATTTCCTGAATTTGGCGGAGCGTGTCCTGAAGAGCTCGCCAGTCCCAAAGCCGGATATTTTGCAGTGTCGCCTGATTGTTAGCCGGGTCGGTCGCCTCGACCGTGGTCTCGGCGGGAAACTCGCGTTGCGACACTCGATCGAGTCCATAAGCCTGCCGCGTAAGCTTGATGTTGTAGGCAATATAGGGCCGCTCGCGAACCAGTTCGTTTGGCTTCACGATAAAGTTGCCCACGTACCACGCGATGATCTGAAATCCAAAAAAGCAAACGATAGCCGGAACAACCGCGGCCGCGAGCCAGCGCACACGCGGGGCCGTCACAACGTTAATAGCGGCAATGCAGGCGCCAAAGACTAGCGCCGCACACACCACGAATAGGCCAGCGAGAGTGACGTGCGCATCGGTATAGGTAACGCCGCCAAAGATCGTGTGTTCGTCGAATAATGTCTCGAACCGGGCGACATACACGCGCAGGGCTTGCACCAGCAACAAAAATGCAAATCCAATGGAAAAGCCGCGCCACGGCAGTGGGATGGAACTACCTCGATTCCTGGAGAATACACGGGTACTGCCGGTGATCAGAATAAAAAACCCGGCGACGATGCAGGCAATCACGGCCAAGGTCAATAACCAGCCGATGACCAGTTGCAAGGCCGGAAGCGTGAACAGGTAAAAGTGAAGTGGCCTGCCGAAAATCGGATCCACAACTCCACCGGTAGCGCGCGGCGCATACCAGTAGAGAGCGAATGTCGACCATTCCGCCATCATGCTGGCGCCGGTCAACGCCGCAATGATTAGCGAGACCACGAGCACGATCAGGCGCAGGATACGCTCCACCGGCAATTTAACCGGCTGTCTGCCAATGAAAATTATGCCGCCGCTCAAAAGATCGGGCTGGTAGGCACGCTTGAGCGCCAGGAACCATCCGTAGAGAACCAAGAAAGTGGCGACGAAATATGCCCAGAAGACTCCCCACTGAAGGCTGAGTGTCTTTTCGAACACATCCCGGTATCCAAGCGACCCAAACCAGAGGGCCTCGACGTAGTACGATATCGCCGTCCGGCTGCCGACAATAAATATGGCAATCAGTCCAAGGATCAGGAAAACCTGGCGGCGGCGTGGCGATTGTGGTCGCCAGTCAATGGTCTCGGGCATTACTTAACTCCAACTTTCATCAGCCTCTGGGTCCGGAATTTTAGGCACACGGCATTGTACCGTTTTGCCGATGGGCCCAGATAAAGGCAAGGAGATCGGCTACGATTTGGCTTTTCAATTCGAGTCGCCAAAATCAACCGCAAAAATAAGTCATTAAGATTTTCTACTCCCACTCAATCGTCCCGGGAGGTTTGGAAGTTACGTCATACACCACGCGATTCACTCCCTTCACTTCATTCACGATGCGCGTAGAAATATTTTTTAGAACCTCGTACGGCAGCGGAACCCAATCGGCGGTCATGCCGTCCTCTGAACTCACCGCTCGGATCGCACATGTATAGGCATAAGTGCGCATGTCGCCCATTACTCCCACCGACATCACCGGAAGCAACACCGCAAATGACTGCCATATCTTGGTGTAAAGCCCCGCATTCTTAATCTCGCTGATCACAATATCGTCGCACTCGCGTAAAAGCGCCAGGCGTCCCGGGGTCACCTCCCCCAACACGCGCACCGCTAAACCAGGCCCAGGAAATGGCTGTCGCTGGAGAATTTCCTCCGGCATCCCCAAGTCGCGGCCAATCTTGCGCACTTCGTCCTTGAACAGATCCTTCAGCGGCTCAATCAACTTGAGCTTCATTTTCTCCGGCAACCCACCCACGTTGTGATGCGATTTGATCACCTGCGACGGGCCCCTGACCGAACGCGACTCAATCACATCAGGATAGAGCGTGCCCTGCACCAGCCACTTCACCTTGCCCTCTTCTTTTTCAATCCGCCGGGCTTCCCGCTCAAATACTCTGATGAATTCGTAGCCAATAATCTTGCGCTTTTTCTCGGGATCACTGACCCCTTTCAACTTGCCGAGAAACCGCCCGGTTGCATCCACCGCATCCAGGCGCAGCCCGAGCTTGTCGCCCAGAGTCTTCTGCACTTTCTCGAACTCGTTTTTACGCAGCACGCCATTGTTCACAAAAATGCAAGTCAACCGCGAGTTGCCTTTTGCGTCCCGCAGAGCGCGATCCACCAGTGTGGCCGCCACCGACGAATCCACTCCGCCGGAAAGCGCGCAAATCGCCCGTCCGCTTCCCACTTGCCGCTTCACCTGCGCAATGGTCGAATCGATAAAGTGCTGCGCCGTCCAGGTGGGTTTTGCCCCGCAGATCTCGAATATAAAGTTGCGCAGCATCTCATTGCCGTTCCGTGTATGGTGAACCTCGGGATGAAACTGCACGGCGAACCACTTCTTTGCGACGTTCTGAATTCCCGCAACCGCATGAGTTGTTCGCGCGATCAGCTCGAATCCCGAGGGCAGCTCCAGCGCCTCATCTCCGTGCGACATCCATACCGGCTGCCGCTTCGAGAGCCCGTGGAATAACGTCGATTCTGCGACAATATCGATCTCCGCGTGCCCATATTCTCGTTTGTCGGCCGGTCGCACCTTCCCGCCCAGCGTGTGCACCATAAACTGCAGCCCGTAACAAATACCGAGGACTGGAAGGCCCAACTCGAAAACACGCGAGTCGGCCGGGGGTGCGTCCTTGTCGTAAACCGACCACGGCGCTCCCGAGAGCACAATGCCCATCGGGTTGCACTTCTTGATCTCGCTAAGCTCGGCGGTGCACGGCAGTACGATCGAAAAAACATGCTGCTCGCGAATGCGTCGCGCGATGAGCTGGGTGGTTTGCGCGCCAAAGTCGAGAATGGCGATCGATTGAATGGGTGAGGATTGGTCGAGCTTGGATTGGGGTTCCACGCATGAGTCTCTCAAATCGGGTCGCCAGTGTAAAGCACTGGTTCGGTGGGAGCGAGCTACGTCTCCAGCGCCAAGGTCGGCAGGTCACTTAGGATCGACTCGTCCCGGTCGATTGCGGTCTCAACCGGACCGCTGGACACAAATTCCTGTCCAAGTGGGGGCTCAGGCGATGATGCCGGTGAAGACAGCGCCTCCGGCATTTCAGCGATGCAAATATATCCAGCCAGACGCGCGATATACAACCAGTCCGCGACGGCGAAATATACGAGCACGATTAACAACTCGCTCGCGATCAGGAAACGCGCCGGGGCCAGATCGATAAAAACGAGCAGCAGCGAGGCCGCAGTAGAGGCCCCGGTTACGACCGTCATGCGCGCTAGGCCGTTCCAAATGCCCACTGCGACGACAGATCCGGCGTGCTCCCGGAAAAAAATAACCGCTGCCGAAATAGCGCCGAGCGCGTCCTCGCCGTCGCGCACGGCGAATACACCGGCAAGTGACAGCCACCAGTTCAGCGTCGACCATACCAAAGCGATGAGACCGGCAAGGGGCAAAAACAGTATCACGAACAGACCTGGTTCAGGCTCGGATCCGAACGAAACGAGGCTGGCAAGAATTGCCGAACCTCCCGCAGCGAGCAATGCGGCTAGTGCGGCAGCTACGCGAAAAAAGTGCAGAGCGAGTAGCGAACGGAAAGCTGAGGCTTGATTGGGAAAGTTCAAGGAAGTCTCGCCAGATGTGTTTCCGCGGAAGTAATCAAGCAGAGCACGGACGGTAGCGGCACGACCGGCGGAAGCAGCCACGATCCACAGCAGCAGAAGAGCCATCGCAGCGCATAAAGCCGTAATGGCCGCCCGCTTCAGGCTTCCGTGAAGAATGTGCGCGAATGCGCGTCCTATTAATACCGGTTGCCGGCTCCGAAGTAGAACCGCATCGCCCTGAGTCACGGGCAATGTGTCGAGAAATTCGACGAAAGCAAAAAGTGAGAGTGCCGTGGCAACCGCGCCGACGGACCAGCGCCACGCAATCTCAGCCAGCGTGAGGGAAGGCCGCCGAAACGCTGCGCGAAAGCCATCGGCGGTGGGAGATGCGAGTGACATTGACCTACAGTAGGATACCGCACCGCTAAGAGGATCAGTTGGCGCAGCATGGGAGGCAAGCTTAACGGCGAATCTCAGCCACAATGGGTACATCTATCGCTTCACGATATTTGCGACCAATCACGATCGAGAAGCATCTGTTTTATTAGGGTCAATACAAATCGCGGGGGAATTCCGCCGGACGGCAGTGCGCTGCGGGCGGCCAAGTTAATTCGGATCCTATAGGAGAGGAAAGCATGAAATACCCACAATATCTCGCAATCCTGGCAGTCGCGGCATTCTCGCTCTCGCTGAGCGCATTTGCAGCGGATAGTCACTCGGGGAAGTTTCAGCTCACAGATACGGTGCAGGTCGGTTCAACACAGTTGGCGCCCGGTAATTATAAAGCGGAATGGAGTGGGCCAGCCGATAACGTCAAAGTCGAAATCTTGAAAGGTGACAAAACCGTCGCCACGGCGCAAGGAAGAATTAAGGATCTTCAACGGCCTTCGCCCTACAACGCGGTGATGCTGAAACCGATCGCCAATGACGCAAAGGCCATTGGGGAGATCGACTTCAATAACCGCACCCAGGCCCTGGTGCTGGGCGGCGAATAGAGAACACTTCGTCAGGTCTTATGCGGGCCCGCCTTTTGGCGGGTCCGTCTTTTTTCCCCAAACCTCACACTCTGCTTCCGCACAATGTTCTCTACTTCAACACAAGGTTCACAAGCTTTTCCGGAACATAAATCGTCTTCCCGACTTGCCCTCCGGCGATTGCGGATCGCACTTTTTCGTCAGCCAGGGCGCTCTCGATGACGAAACTTTCTGATGCTCCAGCGGGCACTACAATGCGGCCGCGCAGTTTGCCATTGACCTGCACTGGAATTTGCCACTCTTCTTCTTTTGCAAGCTCCGCGTCATACTTGGGCCACGGCGCTTTGAGCAGGCTTCCCTTCTCGCCCAACATCTCCCAGAGTTCGTGCGCGAGGTAGGGAGCAAAGGGCGCCAGCAGCAAAACAAGGTTGCGCTGCACCTCGGCTATAAGAACCCGAGACGCACTATTTTTCGAATCAGGATGACGCTTCCCGGCAGCCGCGGCTTCCTCGTGAGCGTACAACGCATTTACCAGTTCCATGATGGCCGAGATGCAGGTGTTGAAATGCCAGCGGCCTCGAAAGTCATCACTAACGCGCTTGATGGTTTGGTGAAGCTTGCGCTGGAGCGCCCGCTCCTCGGCCGAGTGAGCGGTTGCCGCTCTCGTCTGCAATGATGCGTTTCGTATACTCGCGTTTCGCACAACGTAGCGATAAACCCGGCCCAGGAATCTTTGGATGCCTTCGATGCCGGAATCCTGCCAGTCGAGATCGCGATCGGGAGGGGCGGCGAACAGGCTATAGAGGCGTGCGGCATCAGCCCCGTAGCGTGCGACCATTTCGTCCGGGCTGACAACATTGCCAAGGCTTTTCGACATTTTTGCGCCGTCTTTGATCACCATCCCCTGCGTAAACAAATGCTCGATCGGCTCGCCATGGTCGACAAGACCCAGATCGCGCATAAACTTCGTCCAAAAACGCGAGTAGATCAGGTGCAAAATCGCGTGCTCGACGCCGCCGATGTACTGGTCGATAGGAAACCAATATCCCACGATCTGCGAATCGAACGGGGCTTGGTCGTTATGCGCGTCGGTGTAGCGGTAGAAATACCACGACGAATCGACGAACGTGTCCATGGTATCGGTTTCGCGGCGCGCAGGGCCGCCGCACCTGGGGCAAGTAGTATTGACGAACTCGGGAAGCTTGCCCAGCGGCGATCCATCGGCGAGCGTGATCTCGATATTTTCCGGCAGGAGCACGGGCAAATCCTGCTCCCGCACGGGGACAATGCCATCTTTTTCGCAGTACAGCATGGGAATCGGCGTGCCCCAATACCGTTGCCGCGAAATACCCCAATCTTTCAAGCGATACGTGACGGTGGCCTTACCAAAACCATTCTGCTCGGCAAAAGCGGACATTTTCTTGATCGCATCCGCACATTCAAGTCCGCCGTATGGACCGGAGTTGATCAACATCCCCTCATGCGCCACGAACGGAAGCCGCGGCTCGGTAACGGTTTCTTCCGGATCGTTTGAAATGGGAAGAATCACGAGACGGATTTCGAGTTTGTATTTCTTGGCAAATTCGTAATCGCGCTCGTCGTGCGCCGGAACGCTCATGATGGCCCCGGTGCCGTAGTCCATGAGAATGTAGTTGGCCACCCAGATCGGAATCTTCTCTCGATTGAAGGGATTAATGGCATAGCGGCCGGTAAAGACTCCGTGTTTCTCGATCTCGCCGATATCGCCCACTTCTTTGGCTTTGCGTTGCTCAACGATAAGTTGATCGACTTTCGCTCGGAGATCGGCGTTGGCGGCGGCAAGATCGGCAACGAGCGGATGCTGCGGTGCGAGTTGTACCGATGTCGCGCCAAAAATGGTGTCGACCCGGGTGGTGAAAACGCTGATCGTGGAACCGGCCGCTCCCGTCGGGCCATCGAGCTTGAAATCGACCAGCGTGCCTTCGCTGCGGCCGATCCAGTTGCGTTGCATAGTTCGAACTTTTTCCGGCCAACCTTCAAGATTGTCCAGGTCGCGCAACAATTCCTCAGAGTATTTTGTGATCCGCAAAAACCACTGCTCGAGCTCCCGTTGCTCAACCAGAGTATTTTCGTGGCGCCAGCAGCAACCCTCCACAACCTGCTCGTTGGCGAGCACGGTGGCGCACTGCGGACACCAGTTCACTTTACTTTTTTTGCGATACGCCATGCCCTTTTCGTAAAACTTGAGAAAGAACCACTGATTCCAGCGGTAGTAATCGGGCAGGCAGGTGGTGACCTCACGCGACCAGTCATAAGCGAAGCCAAGCCGATTCATCTGCGCCTTCATTTTGGCGATATTGCCCAGCGTCCACTGGCGCGGCGGGGTATGGTTCTGGATGGCGGCGTTTTCCGCGGGCAAGCCGAAGGAATCCCATCCCATGGGATGAAGAACGTTGTAGCCGTTCATCCACATATAACGGGCCAGAGCGTCTCCGATCGAGTAGTTGCGCACATGCCCCATGTGCAAGGCGCCCGAGGGATACGGCAACATTTCGAGCACGTAATATTTTTCTTTGCTGGAATCGCGGTCGGCGGCATAAAGTTGCGGATCGCTTTGCCAGCGTTCGAACCATTTGCTCTCAACGCGCTTGGGATCGTAACGCTCGTCATTAGGTCGATCAGCGTCGCTGAGCCCACCACTTCGACTCGCTTTTGCGGTTGTGCTTTCTTCCTGCATTTTGTCTTGCGGCGGCATAAAAAGATCTGAAGGTTCGGGTAAACCTTAGATTTTACAATGAGTCGGCAACGCAGGGGGATTGACGAAGATGGAGTCTAAGGCTGCCCCTTAGATTGCGTCCCAGAGGACCGCTTCCGCAGTTTATTGTAGTCGCGGACGTAGGCGCGTAAGCCGTACTCCGGCGTGCTCTTGGTGTAGCCGGCCACCAGTTGATCCTGGTAGCGATCAAGGTAGAAATTTAAGGGATCGCGTGGGTCCATGTCGATCAAGATGAGGTCGGCGTCGTGCATGGTCAGTTTGCCGAAGCGCATGTCGCCGTGCCGGAAGGCCATGTAATTGCCAGATTGTCTTGCGGCGAAACTCGGGGCAGGCCGGGCGCCAAATACCTGCACTATGTCGTTTCCCTCGATGCGAATGGCAGTTACTTTTCCCTGAATACGTGGTGACGGCAGAATCTGGTCGGGATCAAGGATCAAGTCATCCTTCTCGACTGAGATACCCCGAACTTTATTGGTATTGATCAATCCCGCCAGATCGATGCCCAGCAAATCCAGTATGCCTTTCACTGGAAGATGCGCGGCTTTTATATGGTCGGCGTGGAGGCGGATTCGACCAGTGTCGGTGGCAGAAAGCGTAGCCATCATTTCAAACGAAACATTTCCTTTTTGATGAAATTTGCCCCGAATGATCAGTTGACTGCCCTTGCTCTCGAGGCTCAGATCCTTGATCGGAGCATCGGTGAAGGAAAACACATTCTGGTTTAAGACCTGCGCCAGTGCGCCGCAGCTGATCGCAATCTCCGCTGAATTTATAGCCAGAGTGAACGAGTTCTTATCATCGAAAATCACCACGGAGCCCGGCTTAGTTGGGAGCAGCTCGCCTTCAAGGCGGAATATGTGTACTGCAATCAGCTCCGAGTAGTGATACATCACGTTCTTCATCGCTGTCTGCAGAGCGCGGCGCTGGGACTGCTCCGGTGACTGCGCGCTTGCTGGTTTGGGCAAAGCCAAGAGAAGGCAGAGGAGAGTTAAAAGCTGGCAGCGCGCGGCCCGGACACTCATGTGCGTAAGATGCCACGCTAGTGCGAAGCGTTGATCCTTGTCTGCGACAAGGTGAGTGTCGATCGTGCAGGAGAGGCGAGATTTCACGACCAGAACAGCCGGTTCAGGCAACCAGCTTCTTCAGGGTCTGCACATTTCTGCGATCGTCGCCGGGCCTCTCGATCGGAGTTTCAGCGATGAAGGCCGCATTAGCCAAGCGCAGATCATTGAGCAGGATGCGAAACGTTTCTTTGCCGATGGTTCCCTTCCCAATTTGCTCGTGGCGGTCAAGTTTGGAGCCGCGACCGAATTTGGCGTCGTTGCAATGGATCACTTTTACATTATTCAGGCCAACAGTCGCATCCAGCTGTTGCAGCGTTTGATAAATGCCCTCTTCGCTAACGATGTCGTAACCCGCGACATGAGTATGGCAGGTATCAATACAAGCGGCGATTGGAACGATGCCGTTGAGGCGATCGATCACCTCCGCGACTTGCTCGAAGCTGCCACCAAGAGAAAACTCTGCGCCCGCGGTGTTTTCGATGAGGATGGTCAGTCCGCCTTTCGCCAGATCGAGGTCTTGAGTGGACGCCGCAATTGCGGCTGCGGTCTGCATCAGGCCGGCCTCGCGATCGGTTCCACGAAACGATCCCGGGTGCAGCACCAGATACTCTGCGCAGACCGCCAGAGCGCGCTCGACCTCGCCGCGAAAGGCTTCGATGGATTTTCTTAGAAATAAGTGATTTGTACTGGCGAGGTTTACCAGATAATTCGTGTGAACGACCAGGGGCTTGAGATTATATTGATCACGCAAACGCAGCATCTGCTGGCACAGCGGGTAACTCAGTTCGTAGGGCGCCCACTGCCGCGGGCTGGAAGAAAAAATCTGAAGCGTGTTGCATCCAATGCGATAGGCGCGTTCGGCCGCATTATGGACTCCTCCCGCGGTGGAAGTATGAATGCCGATGCGGCGCGAAGTGAGGCGGGGCGAGCGTTTTGGCGCGGGATAGTGCAAAATGTCCTGTTCGCGGGCGATGGAGCGGGGCATGAGGAAAGTATATAGATGCGTTCGGCAGGCGTTTGTCGCGTGTCTCGAAGCGTGGTTTTCTTTTGTCGGGCAGCCGATTCGCCGCACTTGTTGCTTGCCTGATTGCGCACCGGGGGCGTCGCGTTTGCCGTGCAAGAGCCGGCGACGTAGACTTGAATGGCTTGGAGGATGCCGGTAAAGCAGGCGAGTCGGGCTTTTCTCGAGCTATGGAGGGCCGTCGCGCCTGAATTGATTTAAGCCGGGCCGCACACCAGTTGTTCACCTAAGGAAGAACCCTATGCTAGTTGTCATGAAAGCGCAGGCTACCGAAGAGCAGGTGCGCGGAGTTTGCGAAAAAATTGAAAAGCTTGGTTATCGTGCGCACGCCATGCCGGGAGCGCAGCGCACCGCTATTGGCATCACCGGCAACCGTGGCGAAGTTGAGCAGGGCACGCTGGAAGAGATGCCCGGTGTGCAGGAAGTGATCAAGGTTTCCAAGCCCTACAAATTGGTGAGCCGCGACCTTAAAGAAGACAACACGGTCATTAGCTTTCCGGGCACCGCGGCTACGATTGGCGGACGCGCGCTGGCGATTGTCGCCGGACCGTGCGCCATCGAAAGTCGCGAACAGGCCTTTGCTGTAGCCGAACGCGTCCATCGCGCCGGAGCTCAGTTCTTTCGTGGCGGAGCCTACAAGCCGCGAACGTCTCCTTATTCTTTTCAGGGCCTCGGCGAAGAAGGCCTGCGGATTATGGCGGAGATCCGTCAGCAGTATGGGATGAAGATTATTACGGAAGCGATTGATAACGAATCACTTGACCTGGTGGAAGAATATGCGGACATGATCCAGATCGGAGCCCGCAACATGCAGAATTTCTCGCTGCTGAAACGCGCTGGCCGGGCGAAGAAGCCGGTGCTGCTGAAGCGCGGCATGTCGGCCACCCTGGAAGAATTGCTGATGGCGGCGGAATATATTTTGAGCGAAGGCAATTACAACGTGGCGTTGTGCGAGCGCGGAGTGCGCACTTTCGCCGATCACACCCGGAACACCCTTGACCTCAGCCTGGTGCCGGCCGTGCAACGGCTGAGCCATCTGCCGATTTTTGTCGACCCCAGCCATGGAACGGGCAAGCGCAATAAAGTCACTCCCCTCTCGCGCGCCGCAGTCGCTGTGGGCGCAGACGGATTGATGGTCGAGGTTCACAACAAACCCGACGAAGCGATGTCGGACGGCCCGCAATCGCTGTTTCCCGATCAGTTCGACGAGCTTATGACCCAGGTACGCCAGATTGCTGCTGTCGTTGGAAGAACGGTCCCCGGAATTGAGGTACCGGAAACGGTGGTGGCGAGCCGGTAGGTGTTCGACTAGCAGCTTTCAAGCGCGGAAGCCAACGCTGCTTCTGACTTGTGCAAAGAACTGTAAAGTTTGTGGTCTTTTCCTCGGGCCTGGGCCAAGCTAAGGGTTGCCGCCACCTGCGGGCGGGGCAAGCATTTTTGCAGGAGATTGGCGTCATGTTTCGCAAACGAAGTTGGATTCGGTGGCGGCAAGTCGTTCTGGCAGCCACGCTGCTGGTGTATCCGTGCGGCCTGATTGCCCAGCGCGGCGCTGGCGGCGGGCACGTGGGAGGCGGCACCGCAGGTGGTGGAGGCTTGAGCGGAGGCGGTCGAGCCACCGGCATCGACGCCAAAGACGACCTTAAAGATTTTCATGAGACCTTAGCCGTGCAGGCAACCAGTCAACAGATTACCGAATACAGCTCAATGGTAAAACGAACGGAAAGCGCCGGCACGGAACTACACGCATTTTTAGAATTGGCCGCCAAGCAGAATGAAACCTCCGAACTTGCCACTCGCAATAAAGTGTTTGAGCAGGTACTCGAACTGGCGCGTACTGAAAACACAAAGTTTCTGGAACAGCTCTCCGAGCCCCAGAAATCTGGGCTGAAAGAGACCGTAAAAAAGCTGGCAAAAGAGGATTCCGAATTAGCAGAACAGGCCAGGATGCTGAACGGAGAAATATTAGACCCCAGGGCAAGCCCGCAGCAGATCAGTAGCTCGGGGCAAGTTTTGGAAAGCACGCTCACAACTTTTCATGAGCAGCAACTCGGACTCGGGGAAGAAATGAGCATCGGGTCCGGCGGCAGCGGCCAGAATGTTGGTTTCAACATTCCGCCGGTAAAAACCTTGGTCCACTTCGAGAATCAGGACGTTACGATTACCACACTCGGAGTGATCTCAAAGACAGCCCTGCAAGGCGACCCCAACACTTTCGCAGTAGAACTGACCGCTGACATGTCAGATCTGCAGCGAAACATGACTGACATTCTGCGCGCGCAGCTCGACAAAGCCGATCCGTGCGGCGAGCAAATTGCGATACAGAACGCGGCCGTCGCTCCCTCGACACCGGCCAGCCTGGTGGTTGTTCAGCTGCACTACCAGCGCTGGGCATGCTTCGGCAGAGGCAATGCCAATGAAATGGCGGAAGGCAACGGCACCATCGAAATTATCCTTACTCCGGTGGTTGGGCCGGACGGCATCCTGCGTTTGAGTCCGGCCATTGGGCGGGTTAATGCGCAGGGATTGGTCGGAGAATCATTGCGATCAGGTTCCTTAGGGGAATTCATCCGTGACAAAACTGCGCAATCACTGCTTTCGGCGGTGCAACAAAGTTCAGATTACAAAACCTTGCTTCCTCGCGCAGCGCAAGGCAGTGTCACCTTGGGCCAGGCGCACTTTGAGGGTACAGGCCTGGGCAAGTTGAGTATCGTTCTCGATGGTGAAATCCGAGTTATCAGCCATCAAGGGACACCCTTAGCGAGCGAATTAAATGCCGGCGAAAGAAAAGGACAAGCCGCAACGGTAGAAGTGGCGCCGCGCTAGGCTTTCCCGGACCCTCCTCTCTGGTAGTCTTAATTTTCTCGAGGCAAGCGACCCTCATTTGAGAAAACTTCTCTTCGCAATTGTTCTAACCCCGATGCTGGGAGCGCTCGGCTGGTGGTATTTCCGCGAGCGAGCATTGCCAGATTACGGGCCTTCATATCGCGAGTATGCCTATGTCACCAACGGCAAAAGTAACACCGTCAGTGTGATTGACTTGCGGACGTTCGAGCCGTCCAAAACCATTGCCGTCGGTGTGTCGCCAACCGGGGTGGCCAGCAATAGCAAGAAGAATGAAATCTACGTGGTCAACTCCGGGTCGAACAATGTGAGCGTAATCGACGCCGAGCGCAACACGGTCACCGCCACGATCGGAGTGCACGGACGGCCGTACTTTATCGACGTTTCGCAAGACGGGAAGCGCGCCTATGTGGCCAACTCCGCGTCGGACAATGTTTCCGTCATCGATCTGGAAAAGCGCATCGTTCTGGGCAACATCCGGGTGGGTTTGGCGCCGGGCCTGGCGCGAGTCTCGCCCGACGGAGCAACCGTGGTGGTGTCGAACCGGGGCGATAATACTGTCTCCTTGATTGACGCGCAGCTGCTGCGGGTGCGGGCCACTCTGCCGGTGTGCGTGCAACCCGAAGACATTGCGATTCTGCCGGATTCGAGCAAAGCGTTTGTGGCATGCTCCGGCTCGTCGCAGGTGGCCTCCATCGCCCTGAAGAGCCGAGAGACCGCGAGCGATCGCGTGCTGGCATTCCTCGATGTTGGACGGACGCCGGTGAGTCTGGCATTAAAACCGGATGGCGGTGAGTTGATGGTTTGCGATTTCGACTCGGATAGCATTTCGATCATCGAGACGGCAAACAACGAGGTCGGCAGCAGCGCGCTCGTCGGCCAGCATCCGGCGCGCGGGCTCGTCACCCGCGATAACTCACGCCTCTACGTGAGCAATTTTGGCTCGGATAGCGTTGCGGTCTATGACATCGACCTGGGCCGCAGGATTGCGACCTTGAGCGTGGGCAGCCACCCCGAGGGCCTGGCGCTCTCGCAGGACGAGAACTATCTCCTGGTGCTGGATACGCAGGCAGGGGACGTCACCGTGATCCAGCGGCGCTCGCCACGAAAGCTGGAGCCAACGGAATATTCGCTTCTGACCATGATTCCCGTTGGGCTCCAACCGAACGGAATTGTGGTGAAGGCGTTTCGGCTAGACAAACCGATTGAAACGCCCAAGCAAAAGTGAGAAGCCGTTGCATCGTTATGAACGGGCGGGCACCGGCTTGGCGCAGAATTTGTCGAGAGCCGCTTTCAGGTCGGCGGCAATGGCAGGTACGTCGCGGGATTCAATGTCGCGGCGCGGCATCATGTAAACCAGTTCGCCATCGCGCAGAATCGCAATCGAAGGCGAGGACGGCGGTTGTCCGCCGAACAAAGCACGGGCGCGCTCTGTAGCCTCGGTATCTTGACCCGCGAATACGGTAAACGTCTTGTCAGGATGTGTGGCATTTTGCAAAGCCAATCTGACCGCCGGACGCATGCGGCCGGCGGCACATCCGCAAATCGAATTCACGATCACCATCGCGGTACCGCGCTTCCCCTTCAGGCTCTGGTCCACCGCTTCGGCCGTGCGCAATTCCTCAATGCCCAAGCGGGTCAATTCCTCGCGCATCGGAATTACCATAATCTCAGGATACATTGCGGGCTCCTTCGCCTCTTGGGTAACGTCGGCATGCTTAAGATTTTACCGCAGAGTTTGATCGCTAGGGTGGGCAAGTTACAGAAACCTGTCCCGAGTTCTCGCTGCAACGGATGTCTGAACCATCCATCGGCAACCTGTCCGCGCGTACGCGCAACAAACTTACCCAACTGTTCAGGTTCTGATTTGATTTTGGACGAATCAGGTCCGATACTAACGCGACACAAAAAAGGGGGACGTTCAACATGGGCATCAAGTCACGCCTTCTAAGCTCGTGCTTTCTCGCGGCAGCGCTGGCATCTTCCGTCGCCGGCATCGCTTGCGAACATCATTACTACCGGGTCTACGATCCTTATTACAGCGACTATCACGTCTGGAACCACCAGGAGGTCGACTATTACCATGAGTGGGCGCGCGAAAACCATCGCGACGAAAATCGGGACTTCCGCAAGCTGCCCCCCGGAGAGCAAAAAGAGTATTGGTCCTGGCGGCACAGTCACGGAGACCATGATCACCACTAAATGATTCTTGACTTCATTCGAGGCGAGTGCAGCCGCACTCGCCTTCTTGTTTGCCTCATCGCTCTTCCCCGACGAGTTCCGCTCTGCCTCGGCGCTCAACATCTTTATCTCATTTCATTCGGATTTCAACCCATTCTTTGTGTTCTAATGCTGTCCCAATCCCTTGTCGAGGAATTCATGCTCAGATTGCCCCGCCCTCTGCTTGGTTTCGCAATTGTTCTCGCCATTTCATCCTCCCCGATCGGTGCACAGACTGCGCCGCCGGACCTGGATTCCTACGTCGCCAGTTCGATGAAAACTTTTGAGGTTCCGGGAATCGCGGTGGCGATTGTTAAAGATGGCAAGGTGATTGTCGCGAAGGGGTATGGTGTGCGAAAGCTGGGCGACTCGACGCCGGTCGACGAATACACCATGTTTGGCATCGGATCGAATACCAAGGCATTTACTACAGCCGCGCTCGCCGGCCTGGTCGATGCAGGCAAACTCTCGTGGGACGATCCGGTCTATCAACGCCTGCCGGGCTTCGTGATGTACGACCCGTATGTTTCTCACGAGATGACCATCCGCGACTTGCTCACTCACCGCAGCGGCATGGGGTTGGGCGAGGGCGATCTGCTGTTTTGGCCGCACACCACCTACACTCGTGACGAGATCATTTACAAATTACGCTTCATGAAGCCAGTGTCAAGCTTTCGCAGCCACTACGCTTACGACAATCTGCTTTATATGACGGCGGGACAGATAATTCCCGCAGTCACGGGCATATCGTGGGACGATTACATTAGCCAGCACATCTTCGCGCCCCTGGGCATGAGTCATTCGAACGTGAGCAACGCGGCCTTTAAGCCCGGGGACGATTATGCTTTTCCCCATGAGCAGGTGGATGGGAAACTCCAAGCGATCCCATTTGAAGTGCTCGACAACGCAGGGCCGGCCGGCGCCATCAACTCCTGCGCCGCTGACATGGCGAAATGGGTGCAACTGCAGCTCAACCGCGGGAAGTTCGTGGATCACGAAGGACGCCTCTTCAGCGAGCAGCAGTCGAAAGCGATGTGGTCGCCGCAGACCATTCTTCCGATCAGCAATCCACCGCCGCCTTTGGCGGCATTGAAAATAACCTTTGCTGACTACGCCCTGGGCTGGGGTCTGCGCGACTATCATGGACGCAAACTCGTCGGGCACACCGGCGGCGTCGCCGGCTTCGTCTCTCGAGTGCTGCTGGTGCCCGACGAAAACCTCGGCGTGGTAGTGCTGACCAATGCCGAAGAAGTGGGCGCCTTCGATTCCATTCTCTACCACGTGCTTGATCACTATTTCGGTTTGCCGGAGACCGACTGGATTAGGGCTTTCAAATCCGTCAAGGATGCACGGGAAAAAGAAGCGGCGGAGACGATCAAAAAAGCGGAAAGCGCAAGGGCCTCGGAGTCCAAACCTTCCCTGCCTCTGGAAAAATATGCCGGCACCTACAACGACGCTTGGTACGGTCCCATTACAATTCGCGCGGAAAACGGCGGCCTGGTCATCACCTTCGACCACACGCCGGCCATGGTCGGCGATTTGCAGCACTGGCAGTATGACACTTTCAAGGCCCACTGGCGCGATCACACGATCGAAGACGCCTTTGTGAGTTTCTCCTTGAAACCAGACGGCGGCATTGAGAGCGCGCGCATGGCGGCTGTTTCCCCACTGGCGGATTTCAGCTTCGATTATCAGGATTTGCTGCTGTGGCCGTTGGACAAAAAGTAGATCAAAGCCTGGACCTTTTATGGACGTGTTGCTGCTGGATCGCATTCACTTTGCTTTCACCATCATATTTCATTATCTCTTTCCACAACTCACCATGGGCCTGGCTCTGTTGCTAGTGGTGTTGAAGACCGTCGCCATCCGCTGCAAGGACGAGTGTTACAACCAGGCCGCGCGCTTCTGGGCCAGAATATTCGCCGTCAACTTTCTGTTCGGCGTAGTCACTGGCATTCCCATGGAATTCCAGTTCGGCACAAATTGGTCGCAGTTTGCGCGCACCACCGGCGGGGTCATCGGGCAACCGCTCGCCATGGAGGGTGTCTTTTCATTTTTCCTGGAGTCGGCTTTTCTGGGACTCTTCCTCTTCGGCGAGAAACGTTTGTCGGCGTGGGGCCACTGGGCTTCGGCTTTCCTCGTCTTTTTGGGCTCCTGGGTTTCGGGATTCTTCATTATCGTTACCAACGCCTGGATGCAGCATCCCGTGGCTTATCGAATTTTGCCAAACGGGGTTTATGAGGTCACCAGCTTCTGGGGACTACTGACCAATCCATGGGCCTTGCTCCAGTACGCGCACAACATGTCGGGGGCCGTGATCACGGCAGCTCTTGTGATGAGCTCGGTGGGCGCGTTTTATGTCCTTGAAAATCGCTCCGCTGAATACGGCAAAATATTTTTGCGGGTGGGTGTAATCGCCGGAGTCATTTCGTGTGTAACCCAAATCTTCCCCACCGGAGATCTCCAGGGCCGCTACATGGCAAAACATCAACCTGCGGCGACAGCTGCCATGGAAGGGTTATTCAGCTCCCGAACCGGAGCTCCAATTGTGCTGATCGGCCAGCCTGACGAAGAAACTCAACGCATCGACAATCCAATTGCCGTGAATGACGTCTTGAGCTTCTTGATTTACGGAACGACCAAAGCTGAAGTCGAGGGGCTCGACAGAATTCCGCGCGATCAGTGGCCCTCGCCTCTTCCCTTACTTTTTTACAGCTATCACGTCATGGCTGGCCTGGGTTCATACTTCGCTTTGCTCATGGTCGCGGCCGCCTTCCTGTTATGGCGCGGAAAGTTGTTTCAGGCGCGCTGGATGCTGTGGTTTTTGATGTTGAGCTTTCCACTTCCATATATCGCAAATACGGCGGGATGGATGACCGCGGAAATCGGCCGCCAACCCTGGGTGGTTTACGGACTCATCCGCGTCTCCCAGGGGTATTCGAAGTACGTCTCGTCAGGAAACGCTCTGTTTACGTTGCTCGGATTTATGGGAATGTACTCCGTTCTCTCGATTCTTTTCATTGTGCTGGTTTATCGCGTCATCGCGGAGGGACCGGTCGTTGCTCTGCCGGCGGAAAGCGGCGGCGCTTCGATGACCTTACCCTAGGGTCAGCAGCAGGGGCGAGGAGTAAAAATGGGATTCATCTGGTTCTGGATCGTCGCAGTTATGCTGGTCGCTTACGTTGTACTGGATGGGTTTGACCTCGGCGTGGGCATTCTTCACCTATTCCTGGCTCGCACGGAACAAGAGCGCCAACTCATGCTCCGCGCGATTGGACCTGTATGGGATGGAAATGAGGTCTGGCTGCTGGCCGCCGGAGGAACGCTCTATTTCGCGTTTCCTCTGCTCTACGCTTCCGCCTTCAGCGGATTCTACCTTGCCTTAATGATTGTGCTGTGGCTGCTGATCATGCGCGCTGTGGGAATCGAACTGCGCATGAAAATCGACATTGGCGTCTGGCGATCTTTTTTCGACGGTATCTTCTTCATCTCGAGCGCGCTGCTCGCCGTCTTCTACGGCGCAGCTCTGGCCAACGTGATTCGTGGGGTACCGCTCCAGCCGGACGGCTATTTCTTCCTGCCGCTGTGGACTGACTGGCGCATCGGTGTTCACCCTGGCATTCTCGATTGGTACACCGTGATTGGTGGCGTCATTGCCCTGGTTGCTCTCGCCATCCACGGAGCTCTCTATCTCGCAACCAAAACAGAGGCCGACCTGCAGCGGCGCGCACGAGTCACCGCCGGCCGGCTCTTGTATATTCTCTTGCTTTTAACCTTTGTTAGCCTTCCCGCCTCGGTGATCGCGCGGCCTGACACTCTCGACAATTACCGGAGCCATCCAGTGACTTTCGTTATTCCGTTGCTTGTGCTCCCTTCGCTCTTCGGGATTATCTACTTCTGCCGCAAAGCTGCCGACCGCAGCGCGTTTGTCTGTTCGTGTGTCTACCTGACGGTTATGCTGGTTGGAGCAGCCATTGGTCTCTACCCTCGGTTGCTTCCCTCTACCACTGGTTCGGCCTACGACATCAACATCGATCGGGCGTTGTCGGGGCCGCACACTCTTCGCGTGGGACTTGCGTGGTGGTCTGTTGGGATGTTGTTCGCACTCACTTACTTCGTGATCGTCTATCGCATGTTCCGCGGCAAAGTAGTTCTGGGACAGGGCGGATACGAACACTAAGACGCGAAAAACTTGGCCGGGCACCTTGGCGTTGAAGTTGGAGGACAGCACTCGATGGATGGTCAGTTCCCTGCGATTGGGAACAACTTCGCGTGAATGTCGCATGAAGAAGATAACCACCAACGCCGACCGCGACCGCTTCCAGAGCGGCGCTGAGAAGTACGCCGCCTATCTTGAGACACCCGATGGCCGATTGCGCCTCGACCTCGTCTTTGCCAATCTTCATGAGTTTTTGCCCCAGCCTACCAGGCCTTTACGCGCTCTGGATGTGGGGTGTGGCACGGGAGCCACTGCCCTGCGCCTGGCGCGCCTTGGTATTCATGTCACCCTGCTTGATTCCTCGCTGCCGATGCTCGATCTGGCCCAGAGCGCCGCGCGCGAAGCAGGAGTTACAGAGAGGATTGCACTGAAAAACGGCGAAGCCGCGGAGTTAGCAAACTTGTTCCACGCCCGATCATTCGATGTAATTCTTTGCCACAATATCCTGGAATATGTCGACGACCCAGGTGCGGTATTGGGCGCTGCTGCTCGCATGTTGCGAGGCCCGTCGGCGATACTGTCAGTTATGGTCCGCAACCAGGCGGGTGAGGTGTTAAAGGCTGCTCTCCACTCTGGCGATTTGGCCGCGGCTGAGCACAATCTTACCGCTGAGTGGGGACTTGAGTCTCTCTACGGGGGCAACGTGCGACTATTTACGGCAGCCAGCCTGCATACCGCCCTGAAAGCAGCGTCGCTGGCGGTAGCGACCGAGCGCGGCGTGCGGGTCATTTCGGATTATTTGCCGGAAGAGATTTCCCGCAATGCTGAGTATGAGCGAATCTTTGCCCTGGAGCGCAAGCTGGGCAGCCGGTCCGAGTTCGCCGCCGTCGCGCGCTACACACAGTGTCTGGCACATCGTGCAAGTCGGGTGAGTGAGGACGGCGGATGAACGACGCTACCGCCCCAGCTTCATTCACCACATCTCACGTGGTATCGCCAGATATCCGTATCGCGCTCGGCCTTGGGCTCACCAACGAGTGTAATCTCACCTGCGCCTTCTGCTACCGCGATCCCACTCGTGCGGATCGTCTTTCCTTTGATCAAGTGAAGTCGGTAATGGAACGCCTGCCCATCCGATCGGTAAATCTGGGCACGGGCGAGAACGGCATGCATCCGGATTTCAGGGCAATACTGGCCTATCTGCAAACGAAACCGGTCAAGCTCACCATCACTTCCAACGGTCACAGCGTTGCCGTTCTGGAAGACGCCGAACTGCGCGCCTTCCACGACATCGAGTTTTCTCTCGATTACGCCACACAAACCGAGCAGGATGCGCAGCGCGGTCCCGGCAATTGGGCGCTCATCCACCAACAGGCGACGCGTTGTGTGGGCTTGGGTATTCCTTTAACAATCGTCGCTGTCATGATGAAGCCAAACTATATGCGTCTAGCAGATGTAGCACGAGTCGCCAAGCAATTTGACGCTCCTTTGCGCGTGAACGTCTACCAGGCAGTCCGGTCCGACGACTATGCGCTGACCTACGAAGAGTATTGGGAGGGTTTCCGGCGCCTTTTCGCCGAGACCGACGTGATTGCCATCGGCGAGCCGCTGATTCGAGCAATGGCTAGCCTTCCGCCGCTCCGATCCGGTTGTGGTGTCAGCACCGTGCGAATCACACCGCGAGGCACTACCCAACCCTGCGTTTACTGGCCTGGATTGGGTGAACCGCTTGCAGACTTGATCTCCGCAGGGCCTGACATTCTGAGCTCAACACCCTTCGAGCAGGCGCGGACACTTCCGCCAGCCTGCGAGCCTTGCGAGTTTCGCGACTCGTGCCACGGCGGATGTGCTGGCCGGCGACGGTTGCAAGGCGCTCTGTTGCAGCCAGACTTCTATTGTCCGATTATTCGCGGCGAGCGCCCAACGCTGGCAATCCGCCTGGCCGCTGATCGCGATCTGCCGAAGCTCAGCAGTTCCTGCACGACGGTCGTGATTGCCAGGTAGGCTGATTTCGGGTGGCGCAGCGGTTCACCGCTGCGATAACTACTCGCTTTGAGTTCGGCTTTAGCCGCCGCGGCTCAAAAGTCTGACAGAGAAGAAGGCTTAATCGCAGCGCTGAAGCGCTGCGCCACCCAATTATCCGACCAGCCCGCTTTTATTTTGCCTCGACCCAGGCATCCGAACCCGTCACCTTGACCGCCACATCCGTCAGAAAGATGCGCAGAGGCTTGCCATCGGCCGTTCCACGGTGGTCCATTGAGAAAAGAATGGGCCCTGCCTTTTTATAGTCTGCCCACGTCGCGATGACGTTCGTAGGCTTCGTGCTTCCGCCGCGATGGTAGTGGAATTCCTTGACGCGGTTGTCGGTACCGACGAAAAGTGTCCAGGTGTCGCCGGGCGTGTAGCCGCCATCGGAGGGATATTTCACCGCGACCTCTCGCGCCGAACCTTTTCCCAGCGGTAGTTTCTGCATGCCCTTATCTTCCACGTTGGCGCTCGTGTCCCAGTCAGCATGGAAGGGGAACAAAGCCCAATAATTGTCGTTCTGGAAACCCGGATCGACTACGTTTTTGACAACGTCGGACTGGCTGGCGAGCTCAGAGCGCACATAGGAAACTTTGATCGGCATGCCCGACTTATCTGGACCTTCATACGAAACCTTGCCGGTCTTGGGCTCCCACGTCCACGTTCGAGCAACTTTAACTCCGGGAAATTCCGCATGCCATGTGTAGCGGATCGCCTCAATTTGACCCCATGAATCGAGGCCATACGCCTTGGCGATCTGTTCGACAATGGGCGGGCGTGCCTGCGCCCAGGACGTTGCAGCAAGGACCAACAGAGCAAAAGGCAAAGCTAGAACGAGCGGAATACGGCTCGATATTTTCATGGAGGTTCCTCTTGTTGGATTGGACGGACGGTGGGTTGGATGTAGGATAAACGCTTTCGGATACAACATCTGGCGTGTGCGGAACGGCTGAGTTGCAGGAGGTATTACTGGTCGCCGCGGATCTGCCACCAATCCAGGCGTTCGAACTCCGCCATCTTTTCCGCCCCGTGTTGCGTATACCAGCTCTGCCAGGCGGATGCGTCGGCGGGCAGCACTTCGTCAGTGATCTCACGTAGGGCTAGGAACGTCCAGTTGCGCATTTGCGGGGTGGTTTGAGGATTGGCGGCTAACTCGATCAGCCTTGGCACCATTTGCATCCGCTGTTTCCGCTTGAAGTTGCCGCAGTCGGAAACATTGCACCCAGCGCGATCGCGGACGGCATCGGAGGGATCGCTCGTAAAAGAAGTAAAGAGCTCCCCAAGAGCCTCGTCGGTGCCCAGGTAGCGCATGCCTTCGACGGCCCACTGGCGGACCTGTGGGTCGCCGTCATTCCTGGCATAATCCACCAGAATCGGATAGATACGGTTGTATCCCACTCCGCGTCCAGCGAGCATTCCCAAGTGGTACGCGCTGTAGGGGCGATGGACGGGGTCGGCTTGCGCCTGAGCGATAAGCTGGTCCGCAGCCTGATTGGTTTTCGGGAATCCATCAAGTGCCAGGTTGAGATCGGCGTTGGCGTACCGCACCCGCAAGTCGGTCGAGAAACTCGAGCGTGTTTCCAAATCGTTCATCCGCGCCGTTCGCTCGATGTTGCGCCAAACGCCAATATTCTGTTCGAACAAGTCGAGCGCGCGGGGATCGAGCTGAATCGCCCGGGCCAGCAACTCTTCCGCCTGCTCCTGGTCTGGCAGCGTTTGCAGACGCTGCACATCTGTGTCTGTAAGCGCGGAGTAGGCTACCGGCCGAAGGGAGGTTCTGGCGGAGGTAGCGATCCTCGGAACACGCCTGGCGTGTGCGTGGCCTCGAGAGAACACCTGGTAGCCGACAAAGCCGGTCCAGGCGAAGAAGAACGCAAGCCCGACCACCATCGCAGCCGGACTATTGAGCCGAAAATTCACAGCTCATGCTGAAGATGACCGTCCGCGCTGTGGCGGAGGACCGTTAAACCCGAAACCACCCTGGACAGCAACGTGAGTGTCGAGTTTCAGCCCGGCCAGCTTCTCCAGTTGCGCCGCAACCCAGCGTGCCTCCTGACGATCCCCGATGGCATCGGCGAGCGTCAGCTTCTTACTATCCCTGGTATATAGGCACAGAGAGTAATAAGGCCGAGTGCCTTGTTGCGCAATCTCCTCCGGCAAAATCTGTGTGATTTCTGAGAATGGAATTTCCCGAGCCGCTCCGATTCCCAGCAGAGCCCGGCGGAAAGCTATTCTCCCATTGCCCACCGCGACGCGAAATGAGCCCATCGTAGCCTGAATCAGTGCATAAATCAGGAAGAGGTCAAAGAACCCGAACACCGGGGCGAAGAACCACGGAGCATGCAAGTGTATTAGGAAATAAACGATTGCCGTCCACACCGCAGTGAACACGAGTAAAAGCAGAGCCCGCCCTGGGTTGCGAAAAGGCGGGAAATAGAATTCGGTGCCGCCATTCATCCCAGTCGAGACCACAACTTTAGGGTTTGGAGGGGCGGGCACATCGGAAGCATCGAATTGAAAACCGGGCGCTGCGGTTCCGGCCTGAGCCGAAAAGAAAGAGGTTGCTTCTGTGGCCGGCGCCGGCGATGGCCCCATGCGGAAAACTGGCACTTCAAAATCGTCCGAATAATTTACCCCCGGCACGTCCGCCTGTGCGTGCAGCAACCATAGGACCTTATCGTCGAGCTGGTCTTGACACGACTCATAGGCATCGCTCGGTATGTCGAAGTCCACCGGGATGGAGCCGTCGCCCATGGGGCCGGGAGTGAGCATTTGCTCCGGCACGTTTTTGTCGGCTTGCCAAAGCACGATCTCCTGGGTCGAACGATTTTTGCCCGAGCCGGTGATGACCTGCCGGACACAGCTAAGACGCAAGTCAACCCCGTGTTTAGCATCGGTATTGAAACGCAAGTGAATCGTTCCCTTCAGCGACTGACCGGGACAAAACGGGAGCGAAGCGAGCTCAAAGTAGGTTTGGCCAAACCGCCTCCGCCGCAAGCTGGCGCGAGTGGCCGCAGCCGCCAGAATGATTCCAACCACACAAAACCCAAGTGGGAATAAGACTGCAAGATTGGAGGTGCGCCAGAGTTCAGGCACCGCCGAGAATGCGACTGTGAAGGCAGTCGCATTCCAGAGAGTCGCCGCTGTCCAAAGGAAGATGGCGCTGTTGCGGTTCTTGCTTTCCGCTCGGCGAAAAGCCCAATCCTTCCGCCATAACCACGGAGATCCGGGATTGGACTGCTCGGATGCAGCCTGCTCCTCTAATCTGCGAGTCCCGGAAATGCTGCCGTAAATAATCCCGCCGCCCACGAGAATGAAGATTATCGAGATCGCCACTCCCACCCATTGATTGCCCTGAACCTGGCCGGTAGCCCCGAGTGTGCCGGAAAAGAGTTTGACTGCGAAAAAGATTCCAGCGGACATGAAAACCATCCCAAAAGCAATGACGAGGATCTCGCCGCCTTTGGATGGTCTGGTCACAGCGGAATTATAGAGATGCCTTGGACGGAAACGGAGCGGGACAGCAACATCTCGATTACTCCGGTCACAACGGTTACAAGAGTCACCGGCATCCTGCTGGGTTGAAGCCAAACCTCTTCGGTTTGGCGGTTCGCTCCCTTTAACGAAGAGTGGGGTTCAGAACGACCCCCGCGAACCAGGCCTGCTATATCAAGGCGCGTAACGGGTGAAGACGTAGTCGTAATCCTTGGCAGGCACGTGGCAGGGGAATGTATCAAGTATCCTCTGCTCCCGAGAGCCTCGGCGTATTCAGGATCGTGTGAGGCGGCGCAACCCGATAATGGCTCCGGCAATCACTACCGATCCGTATTCCAGCAGCATGATCCAGCCCGGAACAATCCACGGTCGTCCAACCGTGCGCAGATGCCAAACGTAGTAAGTCGGGAGAATGCTCACCGTCCAGACGATGATCGGCAGCGTCGAGCGCGACCTTAGCAATGGCAGCATCCACAGCAGATACCAGGGATACACGACTGGCGCACATAAGAGTGACGCTGCCATCGGCCACGCGAATGCGTCTGCAGAAGGTGCGCTCGCTTCGCTCACCGGATGCGCAAATGCGTTCTTCCGCACAAGAGTCGCGGAACCTTGTCGCATCCAAGCCGCAGTCAGAAAACCGGCTAGCACCGCCAAGCCGGCTGCCAGTTCAGGAGACACGACTCGCTCTAACACTGCAAACACCGGATCATTAAACCGGAAACTGTGAAAGTAAGTTCCGAGCGACCCGATCGGAATCCATCCATGCGCGGGCACGAGAAATGGTACGTACAGAAATCCAAGTACGAACGCCGCCAGCGCACCGTCGCGCACGCGAACCTGCTTCCAGTAGAGCGGCAGCAGGACAATCGGGAGCAATTTCACCGAGACGGCCAGCCCAAACGCTACGGCTGCAATTGCGTGCCAGCGGCGTCCCAGCGCGGCGAATGATACCAACAGCAGGAGCACACCCACAATATCGATGTGGCCGCTACCCGCCACTTCTATCGCAAGCAGGGGATGCCAGGCATAAGCCAGAACCCAATGCGCTCCCTGCCCGCTGCGTCGCAAGATGTCGAGCAGCACAAACACAATCGCCCAATCGCAAACCACAAATGCTAGTTTGAAGGCGAACACAGACTCATGAATCGCCGTCACCGCCCGGAAAAAAAGCTGAGCGCCCGCAGGGTAGGGGCTCGGGAGATAGGCGTTGTTCAGTGTGCGGGTCTCGACTGTGTGCAACCCGGCAAGTGCGGGATCGCTGGGAATGACAAGATAAGGGTTATAGCCGAGCCGCTGTACGCGGCCGTCCCAAACATAGCGGTGAACGTCATCGTCGGAGCCCGGGGGTTGAAGCAGAAACAGAACATGCCACACGGCAGCTAGTCCGAGTCCGATGACGATGACGCGCTTGGGAAATTTTTGTGTCGAGAAAAACTCACGGATGGCGAGCAGATAGGCGACCACGGCAACTGCCAGCGGAGCCATGAACGACGGCCCACCCAGGCTGCTGAATTTGCGAGAACAAATCGAGAGAGCCACCAGCAAAATAGCCCCGAGAATGTAGAGCCTGCGGGATGGCGTGAGCCTCACAGGTCTCCGGTGCCGGGCTTCAACTGCGCTACCATTGCCCTCCGCTGCGCCAACCAAGCCGCTGTTCGTGGCGCCCGCGGCGGAAACTGCCGCAGCTCTGCGTCGAGACGCATCAGGTCAGACGCCACGTCGATGTCATAAAAAGGATCTGCGAGTCGCACCGAAAGTCCCAGGGTTCGCACGCGTTCCAGCAGGCTCTCCAGGGCATTCGAGGTTCCCATTCCATCGCCGTTGAAAAGTCCCGGATGCGTGGCTTTGGCTCCGACCAGGTAATAGCCTCCGTCGTGTGTCGGCCCCACAACGACATCGTACGCAGCGAGGGCCTCAAACGCCCTCTCCAACACCGCAGCCGGCAGGTGTGGACTGTCACTGTTGAACGCGATGACGCGTTTCTTCCCCGTGCCTGTGAAGTGTGCGAACACCGACGTGAGCCCTGCGGCAAGGCCAGCCCCAGTCTGCGCCACAACCCGCACCCCATCGCCTGCCAGGCGCGCGAGGTCATCGACATCCGAGGCCGGGCACACCATGGCAACCTCGACGCTGCCCAGTGAGTGCGCGAGCGTCATAGTGTCGTCCAGAAGACAGCGATAGAAATCAGCGACAGCCATGTGAGAAAGACTGGGAGACAGGCGAGTTTTCACTGAACCTGGCCGCGGCGCTTTGGCCATGATGACCAGCACACGGTCACCACCTGACGAGCGCACCACAGAGTCGCTTGCAGATTTCATAGGCTTTAGCTTTACGGCTGGTCTTCTCTCTCCGGTAACAAAAAGATGATCAGAACGATTCCTGCAACTGCAAACATTCGAAAGGCCTCTTCCTGGCCGTTCCAGGTGTGCGACTGCCACATCAGGAACCACTCGGCTCCGACAGTTAGAAATGCTAAGAGCCACATCAGCAACGCAAGCGTGAGGGCGATCACGGGCAACCGTTTCGCGCTATTGAATGTAGCTGCCGGGGATTGCAGACGCCGGATCAGTACCATCACTGCCAACCAAAGCAGAACGCTTGTCGTTACTTCCCAAGCGATCATGCCCAAGTAGAACACGAGATGTACTCTCGGCTGCGGCAGCGCACGCCACATGCCGTGATTACCTGGAAAGGTGGAGTCCATCATCAGCACGTGGCGGACAAACTGGAAGTTCGAGTCAAAGTCAGTAACGTTATCGAAGACAATCAACGTGTACATCAACGCAAGAGCACCCAGCAGAAGAATCTTTGCAATACGGGTCACCATTCGGACGATCTTCTCCAGGCTATCGCATTTGTGTGAACGTGGACCTAGGCCGGGCGCGGCGTGCCAACCCGTCGACGCCGAAAATAATATCTCACGATACGGCTAAGAATGAACCACGCCGCTCCGAGCGTTCCTCTCACCGTCCCACTGATCTTCGATTTTCCAATGCGCGGATAATAGCTGACCGGCACCTCGACAATCCGGAACCCCTGCAGCGCGCCTTTCAGGATTATTTCGACCGCCCAGCCGTACGTGGCCTCTTCGAGCGCGAGTTCACGCAGAACCTCAGCTCGCGCGGCGCGGAACGGGCCGAGGTCACTGATTTTCAGACCATATAGAAGGTTGATCAATCTGGCCGCGAGCCAATTACCAAACACCGCATGCCACGGTAGAGCTCCGGCAATGCGGTGCTTGCCGAGACGCGAACCCAGCGTAATATCCGCGCGGCCGTCGATGATGGGAGCGAGAAGAACCGGCAACTCAGCCGGACGATCGCTGTAATCGCCGTCGAGAAATACCACGATATCGGGATCGTCGGCGATGGCAAGGCCCGTAAGACACGCACGGCCATATCCGCGCCGCGGTTCCCGCACGACGCGCGCTTCCATCTTCGCCGCGATTTCAGGCGTGCCGTCGGTTGAGTGGCTGTCGACGACGATGACCTCCGTGGCCAGATCCCGCGGAATATCCGCCAAGACGCGCTCGATTGCCTGCGCCTCGTTGTGGGTGGGGATGATGACGGACACTCGCACGTGACGTTGCCCCGATCACCACCACAGAGAAGACGGCCAGCGTTGCGCCAGCCACGCATCCACACCCCAGGCTCTGCCCGCGCGTCCCACTGAGAGCGCAAGCGATGCCAGCACCGGAACCAGTAGTTCCCAGATCCACGCTGTGCCCCACTCCGAAACCCAAAGACTTCCCAGGTAAAGGAACGCCACGAAAGCGACCGGGCGCGTGAGCAGGCCGATCACCAACAGGACGCCGAAGGAGATTTCAGTCAATGCTTGCATGGGAGCGGCCATGGCGGCATGGCTTGCCGCCAGACCCATGATCGTCTTCCACGCGGCGGGCGAATGACCATGACTGATGTAGTAGCTGATGAGATTGGCATAGCCCGCCGGGCTGTAGAGTCCTTTACCCAAATTCTCAAAGAAGACCCACACAAACATAGCGCCAATCGTTAGCCGCACGATTGCTAAACCGCTTGCTGCTTGTGGTTGGTGTTCCACTCTGGTCAACTCATTTCGCAGTGGGGTTGCGTTCGTCGTCATGGTAAACCTCGCACCTCATGGATGCTATACCAGATGAGAAATGTTCGACAGGGGTCATCCTTCCTTCGGAGAACCCCGAGGGAACACTGGAATCATCAAGCCCCAGGAATCAGGAAGCCCATTGAACAGCTGTGTAGGAGCGCGCTGGCAGTTCCAGTTTCGATGGTCCAGCACTTGTCGAGGGCTTGTCTGCGGGCTGCGGAGCGACCCGCTGCGGAGCGTCGAAGCTGTTAAAAGCCTTCAGGTCGGAACCCGTGAGTACCGTGGCGCTTAAGACTTTGCCTGGCATAAAGCCCTGCCAGTTAACTTCGAGGGTGTGAGTCTTGTTCAAATCGCGATTCAGGATGAACATTGAAACTTCGCCATCCTGTGGATTCAGAATCCCGGCCACGTCGAGGTAGGGCACCTGCCCCATTCCTGCGATCTCATACGTTGGCGATTGCACCAACAAGTTGAGTACATTGCCGCGCGCCATTTGCAGCGCCAGACTGTACGGATAGTAGATTGTTTGACGAAGCACGCCATTCGCGTTGGTAACCAGGGGAGCGATGACATTTACGAGTTGCGCCAGACAGGCTATCTTGATGCGGTCTGCGTTCCGCATCAGTGTGTTCAGAATTCCGCCCACCAGGAGCGCATCTTCCAGGTTGTAGACTTCTTCCAACAAATGCGGAGCCACCTGCTCGTGTCCGTTCATGGCTTCGGCGCTTCGGGCGCGGTACCATACGTTCCACTCGTCGAACGACAGCCATAGTTTTTTCGGCGAACGCTTGTGGCCGCGTACCAAATCGCACACCGCGAGGGTTTCCGCAATCTGCTGCTCCATGCTGAGGTTCATGGCCAGAAACTTCGCGCTGTCTTTGCCCGTCTCTTCTTCGGTGTTTCCGATATAGCGATGCAATGACAACGCATCGACATACTCATAACACTGCTCCAGCACTTCGCGGTCCCATTCCAGATAAGTCGGCATGGCGGGACCACTGGATCCGCAGGCGATCAGCTTCAGTGTGGGATCGACTGCCCGCATCTGGCGGGCCGCGTCCTGCGCCTTCAATCCGTATTCGGTCGCTGTCATGTGGCCGATCTGCCACGGGCCGTCCAT
This sequence comes from uncultured Acidobacteriota bacterium, assembly GCA_963756015.1. Classification (GTDB taxonomy): domain Bacteria; phylum Acidobacteriota; class Terriglobia; order Terriglobales; family Acidobacteriaceae; genus Sulfotelmatobacter. The sequence goes on along the minus strand of CAVWMB010000006.1, from coordinate 126,696 downwards.
CTCATTGCCCAAGCACCAGTGTTCCACTTTGTACGGTGGTTCAATGCCGTGAGTGCGGCGCAGATCACTCCACTTCGTTCCCTTCTCGACGTTGCAGTACTCCACTAGCGCCGCCGCTTTCTCCGCAGTCCCAGTGCCGAGGTTGAGACCCATCAGCGGTTTGCACCCGACCATACTGGACCATGCCATGAATTCGTCGGTTCCGAATTGGTTGGTATCGACGGTGTTCCACGCCTTGTCGAGAACACGCGGACGATCTTTTTTCGGTCCGACCCCGTCGAGCCAGTTGTAGCCCGAAACAAAATTGCCTCCCGGGTAACGGATGATAGGCACACCCAATTGCCGTACTTCCGCCATGACATCTTTGCGAAAGCCCGAACTGTCCGAGAGGCTGGAATTGGGATCGTAGATTCCCTCGTAGATGGCGCGCCCCAGATGTTCAAGGAATGATCCGAACATGTTCCGGTCGAGTGGCGCGACGATCCGCCGGGAATCGACATAGATGCGAGAAACATTGGCAGGATTTGCGGAGTTCTGCGCCAAGGTAAACGGACTCAGGAAAGAATTCGCAGAGCAGGCAATTCCCGCCGTGGCCGCTTGCTTTAGAAACTGTCGTCTTTTGCGAGAAAACATGTTTGCAATCTCCTGTCGGCGAACACTTCTGAGAATGCGGAAAATACGCTTTTTCTGCCAGCGCGAGATTCCTCGTCCCGCTGGTGAAGACGCGGAACTTCGGAATGACGCCATTCATAGACTGGCCATTCCAACCGATCCGCTACCACCCCAGCGCTTACGCTTATGCTTCCACAGGGTGATACAGGCGATAGGGTTCCTCGCCCACGGCCTCGAACGGCCGAAAAGTGACGGACCGCCTGCCGCTCGTCGCCACCCAATCTTGCGAAGACCGGGAAGCGGGCGCCGCCGCGAGCAATTGGGCGCGAGTGAGCTTGCCCGGAATGTCGCCGACGGCGAAGAGCGCAACTGGCCCGCGCACCAGCGCGACATTGCTGCGGTTTTGATCATCAACCTCTTCCAGCCGCAGCGGCATTCCGATTTCAAACTCGACCCGGTCCCCTGCCTTCCAGCTTCGACTGAGTGCGAGAAACTTTCCGGGCAGGATCTCGCCGTCAATTCGCTTGCCGTTGATTGACACTCTGGTTTTCGCATCCGACCAGGCTGGGATCCGCAAGTAGACCGTAAAGTTTTCCGGGCGCTCGAGATCGAAGTGAAGCTCAGTGCTATTGGACCGCGGATAACTGGTTTGCTGGGTGAGCGTGCACTTCGTCTTGTTCTGGGACCAGCTGACACGAGAAGGTAAGAACAAGTTGACGTAAATGCCATCGGCGCTAGGATAATATGCGCTGATGCCGTAATCGGCAGTCAACTGCGGGAAAGTGCCAGAACAGCAAGGCCACTTGTCTTTGTAATAGACCTTCTTCGCATTCTCGTTGTTGTAATCGGAGTAATAGAAGGACGTGCCATCCGGCTGAATGAGCTTAGCCCCCGCAATCGTGCCGTAGAGGACTCGCTCCATGCTATCGCCGTAACGCGAATCCTTCGTAACCCGCAACAAATAACGTGTGATCTTGAAGTGGCCATACGAGCCACAGGGTGTTTCGAAGCTGGAGTGTGTGCCATTCAGGCTTTCCGCCAATAATCCCTTGCCGGGTACGACAAATGCCTCGTTCGGACCCCAGCCTCCGGTGGCATAACTTTGTTCCTGCACCATGCGCAGGCCGTTGGCGGCGGCGCGCAGATATTGCTCGTCCCCCAAAACAAGATAGGCCTGCATCGCCGAACTCAACGTATTCACATGGCTGTAGGCGTGCATGCCGGGCAAGGCATTTTTGTTCGCAGCCAGCGGATCATAATACTGGTGGTAGATAAAGCGCTTGCCCAGATCACGATAGCGCGGGTCGCCGCTGCGCCGGTACGCCAGAAAGAAATTCTCCGGCAGAGTATAGGTTTCATCCCAGGTAAAAGCGATGGTTTTGTGCGGACGAGCCTCCTGCTCTGCCCGACTCAGAGCTTTTTCCGGCAGGTAGGGGAGCACGGCATCGGTGCTCCGCTTGAGCACTTCCAAGGCAATGGGATCGGCGGCAAATTCGTGGGCATCGATCAATCCACAGCAAGTTTTGTCGAAGGTGTAGGCGGGCAGAGGGTAATCGATGTAAAACTTCCCCGTGGGCTCAACCGTGGCGGCGTATGCGCGAACCAGACGATGCACTTTTGCCTGGGTAGGTTTTGAGCCCGTCACGGCATAGGCTCGTGCCAGGCCTGAGACATATTGGCCAAAGCTATGGCCGGGAATGAATCCGTGAAAACTGCCAGCAGGGGGGTCAAAATCTTTACTGTTATCGTACCAGCCGCCCATGTCTGGGCCGGGAGCGGGCATGCCTTCCCGCTGGCGGAAGGGTTTCAGCAGGCCGTCTTCGTCAAGGTCGAGGAAGATTTTGTGATTGTGTTCAAACTGCTGGCGGAACAATCCATCGAGCAGTTGCACCTGCGAATACTCGAAGACCGAGAGTGAAGGCGTGACCGAGACTTCCTCGCCGGGAAACGCCCATGAAGGTAGAGAACGTGCGGCCAGAACTCCACCCGTGGTAACAGCCGCTGCCTTTAGAAATTGACGTCTGGATGCATTTTTCATCGCAAGATCCTCCACGCGCAGGCGGCCACCTTCCGCAAGGATTTGTCGGAGCAAACGTTTTCTCGGACCCGCTCTCTATACCACCCCTGGCAGCCGCCGGTCAAATCCGTGTGACAATTTCCTACATTAGGATACTCTGTTTTTGGGTACAGATTTTCAGCTTCCGGACGCGCCCGCGTGTGGGAATGTCATTTCTATACAAACCTGCTCTCTTCTGGGTCGTCCTGCTAACTAGCCTGCATCTGGCCTTTTCTCAAAGTACAAGGAACGATGTCGAATCGATCACTTCCGCGCTGAGCGTCAACGATTTTGAGAGGGCAATCCAGCTCAGTGACGCCGCTCTGCGCGAACACCCAAACAATGCCCAACTCTGGGCTCTCCAGGGATCGCATTCGCGGGCAAAGGCGATCATGAGGGCGCACTGGTCGCCTTTCAGAAGGCGCTGCAGATTTCTCCCGACTATATTGCGGCCCTGGCGGGTGCGGCTCAAATTATGTACGCGGAAGATGATGTGAAGGCGATTCCAATATTGGAGCGTCTGGTGCACTTGCGTCCGTCGGATCCCACCGGTCACGCGCATCGTAGACCTTGATAATGACGGCTATCTCGATGTGCTCTTCGTAACCGGAAGCGTTTATCCGGAGGTGGAACGCAAGCTGCCACAATATCCTTACAAGACCCCGCGAGTCTTGTTTCGGAATCTGGGCAACGGAACCTTCGAGGAGTTGGAGTCTCAGGCTGGGCCTGGCATCAGCACGCCTCACGGCAGCCGGGGTTGCGCCTTCGGCGATTTTGACAATGACGGGGATATAGACGTCCTCATCGTCAACATGAACGAACCGCCCTCGTTGCTGCGTAATGACCTAAACCCCATGCAGCATTGGATCAAGATTAAGACTGGAAGGAGTGAAATCCAATCGCAGCGCCATCGGCGCCAGAGTGCTGATGCACTACGGCGGCAAGGTTCAGGCTCAGGCGATGCTGAGCCAGTCCAGTTATTATTCCTGCAACGATCCCCGCCCGCATTTTGGCCTTGGCGCCGAGAGTTCCGTGTGGATGTAGAAGTGTTTTGGCCCAACGGCTTGCACGAAGGGTTCAAGAAAATCGCGGTCAACCAGTTGATCACCCTGAGAGAGGGTGTCGGAATCGTAAACAACCGGGGCTGGAATCGGACGTGACCGTCTGCAATTAGCGACCAGCAGTGATCTGCCTTCGCGCGTTCCCAGTAAACGGTTCCGGTTAGGAAATAGCCCTGCTCGAAGAATATAATTGACGGTGGAAATCGCTAATCTGTATATACTAGGTCGGCTTGAGCAAACGTTTGCTGGTAGCTTCTCAGTCGAGGGGAGCGCTTCGCCTGAACCTCAAACCCTCGAGTCGCGAGGGCTTACTAGCTACATGAAAATTCAGCCACCAAAATGGTTCGCACGATCGACGCGCGGCCACCCGCGGCGGAGGCTTCCGCCGGAACGTAGTTCAATTTTCAAAGTATCGGATTGATATTCGCTCCAATGAATCTCGGACACAACGATGATTGACTTTACCAACTTGGAAGCTTGGTTTATTACCGGAAGCCAGCATCTCTACGGACCAGAAACGCTGAAACAGGTTGAGGGGCACGCCACCTCCGTCGCGCGAGCGTTGGGAGCCTCTCCACAAATGCCTGTGAAGATCGTTTCGAAACCGGTGATGACAAGCCGCGAGTCGATTCACCAGTTGTGCCTGGACGCGAACAGTTCGCGCAATTGCGTCGGTCTTATCACGTGGATGCACACCTTCTCGCCGTCGCGAATGTGGATTCCGGGCCTGCAGTCGCTCGACAAGCCCTTGTTGCACTTGCACACGCAATTCAATGAGCAGGTGCCCTGGTCTACCATCGATATGGACTTCATGAATCTGAACCAGTCGGCGCATGGCGACCGCGAGTTCGGATTTATTGGAGCGAAGCTACGGCTCCGGCGCAAAGTCGTGGTTGGCTTCTGGCAGGACAAGACCGTCCATGCCGAGATTGGTGCGTGGCTCCGGGCTGCGTGTGCCTGGCACGACGCCGGGCAACTGAAGATCGCACGCTTCGGCGACAATATGCGGAACGTGGCCGTCACCGACGGCAACAAAGTCAACGCGGAGATCAAACTCCGGTATTCCGTGAACGGCTACGGTGTGGGAGACCTGGCAAAAAGTGTCCAACAGGTAAGGGACACGCAGGTCGATAAGCTTACCTGTGAATACGACGAAACTTACACCGTTGCCGAAGCGCTCCGGCCTCGAGGAACCCGGCGCGAGTCGCTGCGTGACGCAGCCAGAATTGAATTGGGGCTGCGGGCTTTTCTGGACGAAACCGGCGCTCACGCTTTCACCGATACTTTTGAAGACTTGCATGGCATCAAGCAGCTTCCGGGTATCGCGGTGCAACGGCTGATGGCCGAGGGATATGGCTTTGGCGCCGAGGGCGATTGGAAAACCTCTGCTCTTGTAAGGGCATTGAAGGTCATGAGTCACGGACTCGACGGCGGAGCATCGTTCATGGAGGATTATACTTATCATCTTCCGAATGGCGGCCAGATCCTAGGCGCGCATATGTTGGAAGTTTGTCCCTCCATCGCGGAAGACAAGCCCACGGTCGAAATTCATCCTCTCAGCATCGGTGGAAAAGAGGATCCGGTCCGGCTGGTATTTACGGCGGCTCCAGGAAAAGCCGTGAACGCCTCGATCATTGACCTGGGGAATCGCTTCCGATTGATCGTGAATTGCGTAACTCTGATTCGCCCCGAGCATCCTCTCCCCATGCTTCCGGTTGCCCGCGCGCTCTGGCAGCCCGAACCGGACGTGAAAACATCCGCGGCCGCCTGGATACTCGCAGGCGGAGCTCATCACACCGCTCTCAGCCGCGCCCTTACCCCCGAACATTTGGAGGATTTCGCCGAGATGGCCGGGATGGAGTTTCTGCTGATCGACGACGATACGAAGATTAGGGATTTCAAGAAAGAACTGCGCTGGAATGATCTGTACTACCATCTAGCGCACGGTCTTTGAGGTAGTTTGTGGAACTTCGTCAGCTGGGAAATAGCGACCTGCGAATCAGCCTGATCGGCATCGGAGCCTGGGCTATTGGAGGCGGTGGTTGGGCGGGGAGCATGGGCCCGCAAGACGATAGCGATTCGATTCCGGCCATTCATGCGGCCTTGGACCACGGCATGAATTGGATTGATACCGCCGCTCTGTACGGTCTGGGCCATTCTGAAGAGATGGTCGCACGCGCTCTGGTGGGCCGTTCACCGCGCCCTTATGTTTTCACCAAGTGTGAACGGGTCTGGGACGATGCGGGAAGAATTGGCGCATCGCTCAAAGCCTCTTCGATTCGCCGCGAGTGCGAAGCCAGCTTGCGACGATTGAAATCGGAGGTGATCGACCTTTATCAAATCCATTGGCCGGAGCCCGACGACGAGATAGAAGAAGGTTGGACCGAATTACTGCGACTGAAGCAGGAAGGCAAGGTTCGATATGTTGGCGTCTCGAATTTCAGCGTTTCACAGATGAAGCGGGCCCAGGCGATTGCACCCATTACGTCACTGCAGCCGCCGTACTCCGTCGTGACTCGCGAGATTGAGAAAGACGTTCTGCCCTACGCCCATCAAAGTGGAATCGGGGTCATTGTCTATTCCCCGATGTCCGCCGGTCTTTTGACTGGCGCAATGACGAAGGACCGAGTTGCCGGATTCTCATCCGAGGACTGGCGGCGAAACTTGCCCAACTTTCAGGAGCCGCTTCTGTCACGCAATCTTGAACTGGTGGAATTCCTGCGTGGGTTAGGCAGGCGGCATGGCCGATCGCCCGCAGAGGTGGCTATCGCCTGGACGCTGAGGCTTCCGGCGGTCACCGGGGCGATTGTGGGCTTTCGCAACGTAAAGCAGGTCGAGGGAGTGGTTGGCGCGGCCAGTTTCAAGTTGCCGTCGCATGAGTTGGATGAAATCGAAGATCGCTTGCTCGTTCACAAGGCCGTCTGAACTCAGGATCGCTTTGACGGCGCCGCGGTCAATTTTTGACTGCGGCCGGGGCGACGACGATTTGCCCCGCTCCGCAACCAAACTGAGCCACTGGCACCCCTGCGATTGCCCTTAATTTTATTGAAGAGGTGTTTTATGAGCTCCGGCCACGATGTCTCCCGCCGTCGATTTCTTTCTGCCGCCGTAATCCTTTTGGGGACTCAAAGGATCGGCTTCGCTACGCGATGACGAACTCACTTTGACCGTCGTCAATCCGCATGTCAAGCGACTCACGCGAGGCAGAGATTGTGGTGCGAGGGACGGCGCTGAAGGCGGGATCGGCCACCGTGCTTACCAACTCCGATATTCACGCGCATAACACGTTTGCCCAGCGCGAAGTAGTTGTGCCAACCACAAAGGCGTTGGAGATACTGGGCGAAAAACTCAGGTATACGTTTTCCCCGGCTTCGGTCACCAAATTGGCATTGACCGTGTCCTAGATGCGACTCGGCACGCTGGTAATACTCGATCATGCGAACTCTTGGAGTCGGCTAGGAGTACAGTGACCCTTGTTACAGCTCTACTCCGTGAATTTGGCGACCAATCCATCGGCTTATCGGGCAGAGAAGCTGTAAATAGTGACGGTGTGATAGCGTCCGCCGGGCTTCAACTCGGTTGTCGGGAAATCCGGGTGATTCGGAGAATCCGGAAAGTGCTGCGTCTCCAGGCACAGGGCCGCGTGCAGTTCGTACGGTTTTCCACCCTTGCCTTTGATTGAGCCGTTCAGGAAATTTCCGCTATAGAATTGGATCCCCGGCTGATCCGTGAACACCTTCAGCACGCGTCCGCTACGGGGATCGTAGACTTCGGCGGCTTCCGCTATTTTCCCCCCGCCGCTATCGAGCACCCAGTTGTGATCATAGCCGTGTGCGAGATGCAGTTGCGTGTCATCGGCATCGATCCGCGCTCCCACCGCCGTCGCCTTCAAAAAATCAGACGGAGTCGATGCCACAGGCTTCAACTCTCCAGTAGGAATTAGTTTTGCGTCCACGGGTGTGAAGCGGGAGGCATGCAAAGTGAGTTGCTCGTTCAGAATGTCCCCCTCTCCGGCGAGATTGAAATAGGAATGATTGGTGAGATTGACCACGGTATCTTTGTCGGTAGTGGCGGAATACTCGATTCGAAGATCGCCCTTCACCAGGGTGTAGCGAACGGTCGCGGTCAGATTGCCGGGGAATCCCTCTTCCCCATCTTTGCTCAGATAACTCAGTTCAACACCGTTTGCGACCGGCTTTGCCTTCCACACAACATTGTTGAATCCGTGAGGTCCACCGTGCAGCGTATTCCCGCCATCGTTTTTAGGCAGGGAGTACGTTTTTCCATCCAGCGCGAAGCTGCCATGCGCGATTCGATTCGCATAGCGCCCAATAATGGCGCCGAAAAAGGCGTCGCCGGGGCCATTAAAGTTGGAGATGTAACCGCTGACATCGGCGAAACCCAGCACCACGTCCCCTGACTTGCCGTTCCGGTCGGGAGTTTTCAGTGACACCACGATTCCACCATAGGTGGAAATTCGAGCTTCATAAACGCCGTCGCTGAGTGTGTAGATTTCTACCGCGGTTCCATCCGGCATTTTTCCAAATGGCTGAATGGTCACTTTCGTCTTGGCCTCTGCGATCATGTTTACAGCTGCTGACAAAACCAAACCAATCGTGATTCTCTTTACGACTCCCCGAACATTCATGGTCCCTCGCCTCCGCCCACTTCTAGTTGGTTGCCGGTTGTGCTGCGGCCTCTGCAACCGCGATTAATGTGGGCAGCACATCGCCCAAGCCCTCGGCGCTCTTCTGGCCCAAACTGAAATACAACTTGCTGTACAAAGGATAAAGATCTTTGTAAGTTCGCTGCGCCGAGCGATCGGGCAAGAATGTTCTATGCCCTGGGCAGATATTGTCCTGCGCTTCCTCAATTGTCTTGAACGTACCCGCAGCCAGAAAAGCGAAAATGGCAGACCCCAGACTGACCACGCTCTTGTCCGGAACCAGTACGGGGCGCCCCAGCACGTTCGCATAGACCTGATTCAACACATTGTTCTTCTGTGGAATGCCTCCGGCGTTGATCACGCGTCGGATGGCTACGCCATGCTCGGCCATACGGTCCAGAATGACGCGGGTGTGAAATGCAGTTCCTTCGATTGCGGCAAAGAGTTCATCTTGAGCTGTACTCTGCAGGTTCCATCCGAAGGTCACGCCCCGCAGGTTGGGGTTCACCAGCACCGTGCGGTCACCGTTATCCCACGTCATTCGCATGAGGCCGGTTTGGCCTGCTCGATAATTCTCGAGGCCGACGCTTAGCGTCTTCACATCGCTACCCGCACGGGTTGCAATTGCGTTAAAGATATCTCCCACCGCTGAGAGTCCGGCCTCGATCCCCGTACGCAGGGGATGCACGCTGCCCTGGACCACGCCGCAAACGCCCGGAACCAGATTCACAGAAGGAGTGATTCCGATGATGCAGGTCGAAGTACCGATCACATTCACCATGTCATCAGTTCGGCAGCCGGCCCCGATCGCGTCCCAGTGCGCGTCGAAGGCTCCGACCGGAATCGGAATGCCGGCCTTGAGTCCAAGCTTTTCAGCCCACAACGGCGACAGCGTGCCCGCAACTTGATCGGAAGTGGCGTACTCGCCATCGATCTTCTCGCGCACCCCTTTGAGCAAAGGATCGACCTTTGTCAGAAAGTTCTCTGGCGGAAGGCCTCCCAGTTGCTCATTCCACAGCCACTTGTGTCCCATGGCACATATACTGCGCCTGACCTTTCTGGGATCGGTGACGCCGCACAGCGTAGCGGCGACCATGTCGCAGTGTTCGAATGCAGACGCGAACTCCGATCGCTTATCCGGGTTATGCCGGAGCCAGTGCAGGAGCTTCGAAAAGCCCCATTCCGATGAGTACACACCGCCGCACCACTGGATCGCTTCCAGCTTTTCGCGGTGCGCGGCCTCTGTAATCTCAGCCGCTTCGCCTTTGGCGCGGTGATCGCACCATAGGTAATACTCTCCCAGCGGCTGCATGTTCTGGCCGACCGGAATGACCGATGAGCCCGTGGTATCGAGCGCAATTGCCTGGACCAGATCGCCGGAAATCCCCGCCTTGCTGATCACCTCGCACGTGGCTGCGGCCAGTGCATTCATCTGATCTTCATGGGATTGGGTGGCGTATTCCGGATCTTCGCGCTTGCGGTGCAGCGGGTATTCGCGGATGGCCGAGGCCAGCATTCCCTGTTCGCTATCGACCAGCGAGACGCGCACGCTAAGGGTTCCGAAATCGACTCCCGCCACGATCGCCATTAGCCCGCTCCGTTCCTGTATGCGCGCCAGTGCATAGGCTCAGCTGTGCGAGGGTCGTTTTGGTGCGAATTTGAAACAATAAATCAGGCCTGACAGGAGTAGCACCGCGCCCCACCACACATTGGCGTGCAAATTGAATAGGACCACTCCGGGATTTGCAGGAGGATTCAGCAGCTGATAGATTCCAGCAGCCAAAATCAGCGCGCCATTCACCGCCAGGGAAATGCCGATGAAGAACCAGATTGAAATCATCCTGCGTGCCTCCGTTTCGTTAGAACCTACACGCGCTCATAAAACTGAATCACCAAAACCTGAATTACCAAAAGATAATGTTGAGTATCACGAAGACGACTGTGACTATCGCCGCCCAGAAGAGAGGCTTTTGATACAAGGGCACATCACCGACCGATGGAACTTCCGTCAGCCCATAGACCAACCCTGTTAAAGCCGCATCCGGCATGGGCTTGGTCGCCAGGCTCACTCCCACGGTGACGACCACGCACACCAGAAAAGACCACAGCGCCTGAAACATATCCTGTGCCAACCCCTTGGCGTGGGGAGAAAGCGCCACGTAGCGCAGCGCTGTAGGATCCACTTTCACCCAGGTCCACATACCAATCGAGCAGAGCGTCCCCGACAACAATCCCCAGAATCCGCCCGCTCGGCTCGCGCGCTTCCACAGCATTCCCAGCACTACCGTGCCGAACAGAGGAGCGATGAAGAAGCTGAACAACGCCTGCACGTAGTCCATGATGCTGGCGAACTGCATCACCAAATACGCCGTACCCACGCTGATCAGCACGCCGATCACGGTGGTCCAGCGCCCCATGTTCACGTAATGATGGTCGCTCCCCTTGCGGTTGATAAACGGCCGGTAAAGGTCATACGTCCACACCGTCGTAAAGGCGCTGACATTTCCCGCCATGCCCGACATGAAGCCAGCGATCAGCGCTGTAACTCCCAGGCCGAGCAATCCCGGACCGCAATAGCGGGCCAGCATGAGAGGAAGTACGTCGTTATAGCTATGAGCTCCGGTGACTGCAGCTACGGATTCGGGAACCAGTTTTTCTGGGAGCACAGCCAAACCGAGAAGTCCGGGAAGGATCACTATGAGGGGCACCAGCATCTTGAATCCGGCGCCGATGATCGGCGCCATTTCCGCGCTACGAATATCTTTTGCAGCCAGAATGCGCTGCACCACAAGAAAATCCGTCGTCCAATAGCCCATCGAGATCACAAATCCCAGCCCGAACACGATTCCAACCCAATTGATGCCCATGGGATTGTTCGCGAACGTTCCCAACCCGGACCAAAGATGGACATACTGTGCGGAAGCCCGGTGCGCAATCTGGAGCTTAAGGTTCGCCCAGCCGCCGGCTTCGTACAAGCCAAGAATCGGAATCAGGAGAGCGCCCGCCCAGATCAGAAAAAACTGCAACACCTCATTAAAAATGGCGGAGCGGAGCCCGCCGAGGGTTACATAAATCGCTACCGTGAGCGATGAAACCCAGATGCTGAAGTTAATGTCCCACCCGAGCACGATCTGCATGACCTTGGCCATGGCAAACATATTGACGCCGCTCATCAGCACGGTCATGAAGGCGAACGACACTGCCGACAAGGCGCGACTAGGTTCGCCGAAACGCAGTTGCAAATATCCCGGCACCGAATGCGTTTTCGAAATGTAATAGAAGGGCATCATGACCAGCGCCAGAAACAGCATCGCCGGTATGGCGCCGATCCAATACCAGTGCGTGGCCAGAATGCCATACTGGTAGGCGGATCCGGCCCAGCCCATCAGTTCGAGCGCGCCCAGATTCGCCGAAAGAAAACTGAGACCGGCAACCCACGCCGTCATCTCCCGGCCGGCCATGAAGAAGTCTTCGCCGGTGTTGGCCCTCCCCTTCAAATACCATCCAATGGAGAGCACCAGAGCGAAGTAAAAAGCAATGATGACCACATCGATGGTAGAAAGATGCACCAGTCGAGTGGGCACGGCGATCGCCAGTAGCGTCATTCCTTATCCTCTATCCCTTATCCCTGTCCTGATCTTTACTTTTAGAGCTTTATCTCTAAATCTTTATCCTCAAGCTTTGTCCCCTTCCTTCGCCTGTCCATAATATGCGTTCTTGCCGTGTTTTCTGAGGTAATGCTTGTCATGCAATGCGGCTCCCACCGATTGCGCCCCTGCATTGATGGCCAGGGTCAAGTAGGCCATCCTCGCGATTGATTCGAGAACGGCGGCATTATGCGCAGCGGTTCCAGCGTCCGCTCCCCAGGTGAACGGCCCGTGATTGGCCACCAGGATGCCAGGAATCGACAAAGCATCCTTTCCTTGCAGAGCGCGCACGATGACGTGCCCGGTATTTTTTTCGTAGTCATCGGCAATCTCTGGATCGGCCATCTTCTCAGTCACTGGCACGTCGCCATGGAAATAGTCCGCGTGGGTGGTGCCGAAGCAAGGGATGGGTTTGCGCGCTTGCGCCCAGGAGGTGGCATATTCAGAATGGCTGTGGGCGACCCCGCCGATTTCAGGAAACTGTTTGTACAAAACAAGATGGGTAGGGAGATCGGAGGAAGGTCGCAAATGGCCGTCAACTTTGTTGCCCAGGAGATCAGTGACGACCATGTGATCGGGTCGCATGTCCTTATAGGGCACGCCGCTCGGTTTAATAACCACCAGTCCCTGTTCGCGGGAAATGCCGCTAACATTGCCAAATGTGTATAGAACAAGCCCGCGGCGCACCAGTTCCAGGTTGGCATCGAGGACTTGCTCCCGTAACCGTTGCAGTATATCGTGCGTGGCCGCTACCTCCCGTGAATAAAGCAAGTAATCGTTTACTTAAGCTAGCGAAATGTAGACGATTGCCGATGGGTTGTCAATTGCGATCCCACGCTACTTTCCCCGAATTCGCGCCCCGTCGTTATTCTTTGCGGAATTTTCCCAACTGTTTTCCAGGCAACGCCAGAGTGGTGGAACGTCGCAGAACGAGATTAGTGGTTAGCTCAATTTCGGTACGCTCCAGCGAAGGCGACTCGCGTCGAACCTCGCTCAACAGCGCTTGGAAGGCAATCTTTGCTAACTCCGTTTGCGACATCTGCACCGTTGTCAGCGGCGGAATTGTGAACTCCGCCAGTCGGATGTCATCGAATCCGATCACCGAAAGGTCGTTCGGGATCCTAATGTCCTGGTCGTATGCTTCGCGCATCAATCCAATCGCGGTCATGTCATTCGAGCACAGAACCGCCGAGGGCCGTTCACTCAAATCGTTGAATTCCATCAGCGCCCGCATTCCCCCATCCATGTGATGATTACCCTCCACAATTAAGTCCGAGGCCAGCCCGATTTCCGCCATGGAGCTCTCGAAAGCGGCCTTTCTCGCGACCGCCGATTTCAAATTCGATGGACCGGAAATAAACGCGATGCGTGTGTGCCGTAGCGCGGCAAGGTGCTGCACCGCTTGGCGTATGCCGTTCAGATAATTGATGCGGATGTTCACGATTCCCGGGGTGTTCGGTCCCACATCCACGAACACGAGCGGCACCTTGCGAAAACGAAGATGGTCAAGCAAAGTGTCTTCCATCCCGAACGTCAGAATGGCCACCCCGTCGACCCGGCGTTCGATCATTCGCCGCACGGAAGATTCCATCCGCTTCGGATCGTGCACCGTGGAAGTTATCAGAATTTCATAATTGTTCTCGACCGCAAGGTTCTCGAAGGTCTGAACAATCTCGGGGAAGAAAGGATTGGTGATTTCAGAAACGATCAGTCCAAAAATACGACTGCGTCCCGATACCAGGGCTCGAGCCTGCGTGTTGGGATAGTATCCAAGTTCGTCCACTACCTTCCAAACGCGTTTAGCGAGTTGAGGATCGACCGTCGGAATGCGGTTAATTGCCCGGGATACCGTGGCGGTGGAAACTTTCGCTCTGCGCGCGATTTCACGGATGTCCATCGAACGTATTGGTAATGAGGCTTGTGCGAGAAAGGCATTTTAGCATAAGGATGGATTGGGCTTGGAACCTCGATTACATCTTGGCAAGCGTTTGCTCACAACCGGAGTGTCGGGCTTGTTGTAGGGATCTCGAGCACCGATTTCCCTGACTCTGGTCGGCGGCGAGCAGCCATTTCTTCCCCAATGGCAGCTTTGCCAGCCGAGGGCAATAGTCGTGCCGCAAGCGGAAATACTAGCTCATCCTCAATCTTGATGTGCCCATCGTACATTGAAATAAGACTCGCAATGGCTTCACGGAAAATGCCCGACTCCGTCGGCGATAGAGGTCTCGACGTCAGACACCTCAGCCCTAGTTCCTCGATCTCCCTGTGCAAGTCTTCGGCATGGCGATGGTCGGCTACAAGCCGCTCCATTCTTTCGATGGCGGCGTGCATGTCCGGATCAGAGAGCTGGCGCAACCGGGGAAACAGAGACTCCTCCTCATCCGCCGTATGCTTGGGCGCAGCTTCTCGGAAATAGCGCAGGGCAGTTTCGAGAGCACCACGGTTCTCTTCCGTCAATGGGCGATCGATGATCAACGAAAGCCTTTCGAGAGAGCCGAGAAACATTTCGATTCGGCGATGGCAGTCAGATAGCAGGCCGGTGGGCTCTGAAAAATTATGAGCCTTAGCTCCGATCTGAACAGACATTCCTGCTACCTCCCACAACCCTGAAAAATATCTCTCGTCAATCGACCTTCCCTGATTTTCCTCGTCCATTGCGGCATCATCCGCAGTGTCGGCCGCCAGATCTCGCAGTATGTAGCAGGTGTTTATTTTGCGGTAGCCTTACCTTGCACTTGGCTGCTTTCCCCACTATTGAGCGATTCTATCCCTCAAACGACAGTAATGACCAATTCGTTACGCCGAAATAGGGGCGAACTGTTGATGGTTGAAGGTTGACGACTGCTGAGCTTACCGCCCGGTTAACCCCTGCCGCCGGACGTCGAGGTCGGCGCTGGTTGGGATCCGTGTATCGCATCGCGCGGTCGACCCTCGCGCAGAAATGGAATCCAAGCTTTGATGGCGCAGGGCTTCCATAAGGCGAGCATTTCGAAAATCGGCTCGGATAGTACCTAGGCCAAATCGCGCGCTAGGCCGGCGCCGATGTAAATGCACACTTGGGAACATGCGCCCACCGGCTCCGCAATTTTCTGTCGATTGCGCCGGTTTATTTGTTAATCACCGCCGCGCCTGCCTTGCTGATAACCTCATCTTGTGAATCGGCGCCTCCCGAAACACCGATTGCGCCGATAACCACTCTCTTCTCGATCAAGGGAATGCCTCCGCGAGAGGCAATGACTCCATCAAACGCGAGCAGATAATTGAGATGCATAAGGTTGATGCCGTCCTCGAAGACCTTGGTCGGGCGCCGGAAGGTGGCGGCGGCTCGCGCCTTGTGTTCCGCAATCTGAATCGAGGCAAGCATCGCCCCGTCCATCCGTTGAAAGGCGACGAGGTTCCCTCCGGAATCGACTACCGCTACATTCATCTTCCAATTCCGCTTCTTCGCCTCAGCCACAGCGGCGACAATTACCGCCTGGGCCCGGTCGAGTGACACCGCAGGCCCATAGGGCACATCGAATGGCATTTCGTTTGGAATGACATCAAGAGGATTCGGCGCAGCGAGCGGTGCCTCAATGGCGATTGCTGCTTTGTTGCTTGACATACATTTTCCTCCACGAGTTAGAGAGAACTATTTTCAGAGGATCCGTTCGAGAGAAATCTGTTCGAGGATCTATCCGAAGAAAGCTCTGTCTGAGATATGTGCCTTGTTCATCTTCGCGCTCAAAACTCCGAGCACCACTTTGGCGGCGCAGCTAAGTTGTGGACAGCGACAATCTCAGCCCGCGTGCTGAACCTTCAACTCAGCACGTGAAGGCACCATGAAGCCTCTCACCAATGATGCAATCTCATCGGCTGCCGTGTCGAGTGCGAAGTGGCCGCCATCAACCACGTGGACTTCGGCTTCCGGAACATCCTTGCGATAGCGTTCCGGCTCGCCGGCGTCAAAAGATACTTCATATTTCCCCCAGATCACGAGCAGCCGTGGCTGCCTTTCGCGCATCCAACTCTGCCATTTCGGATAGGACTCCACGTTGGTTCGATAGTCGTAGAACAGATCACTTTGGATCGCGTCCTGGCCGGGCCGGCTAAGAAAATGAAACTCGTCGGTCCAGAGATCCGGATCGTGGCGCTCCACGTCAGGGTCGTTTCCCACATGACGCGAGCGCGTGGTCTCGAGCGACAAGAGATTTGTGCGCAGAGCGTTCTCGTTGGCAGCCCGATCGGACCAGAAAGCCCGGCGTGTTTTCCAACTTGCTCCCAAGCCTTCGTTGTGGGCGACGGCGTCCTGAACGATAAGTGATTCGATTCGGTCTGGATGGGCCAGCGCCATTCGAAAGCCCACGGGGCCACCGTAGTCCTGCATGTAGAGAGTGCAGCGGGAAAGTCCGAGCGCCTCGGTGAAGTGGTTCATGATCTCAGCGTAATGGTCGAATGTGTAGGCGAATTGTTTTGGATCCGGCCAGTCGCTGTGTCCGAAACCGGGATAATCAGGCGCTATCAGGTGATAGCGATCGGATAGCCTTGCAAAAAGCGGTTCGAACATCCGTGACGACGAAGGAAGTCCGTGCAGCAGGAGAAGCGTCTCCCCATTTTTCGGGCCAGCCTCTCTGTAGAAAATCGCCAGATCATCGACCTGTACGGTGCGGTAAGACGTCGCATTCATCAAGAACTCCCTTCCCTGTACTTGGGCAACTGCATTCACTCTCTGCTCTGAATTCGAACGATTTCCTCAAGCGCATCTTCCGGAAGGGCCGAGATGTCACGATTCTCCACAACCGCATTACGCCAGATGCGCAGGCCACGGTCCATTGGACGAACGTATCGATCAATACCAAAGTATCGATTGGACATTGCGGGTTAGAATGGTGCATTCTTATATTCAACCGGGGCTCGCTCGATATCCTGTTGGGATATGCTATGCAGAAGATAACGGCTCCCATTCCTTTTGCTGGTTCCCAGCTCGACCAGACGCGCCATGTCTGCGCTTTCTTCAACAGTGCCGAAGAAGAGTATCGGGTCTTGCTTCCATTCATAAAAGACGGATTCCAGTCTGGCCACAAGGCGATTCACGTCCTGAATCCGGAGCAGCGTGAGGATCATCTGCAACGATTGGCCGAAGTGGGTATCGACGCAACGGTTGCGCAGCAAACCGGGCAACTCGAGCTTCGCAGCAATGCCGAAACTTACCTTCCGGATGGCATTTTCGATCCAGATCGCATGATCGCGGTGTTCGAGCAGTTGGCCAGCGACGGCTCCGGGGGAGCATATCCGCTGAGTCGCATTTGTTGTCGTATGGACTGGGCGGTTCGAGATCAATCGCATATCGATGATGTCATCGAGTTCGAGTCGCGGGTGAACGAGGTTTGGCGGCGTCACGAAGACGCGGTCATTTGCACCTACCATCTCGGGCAATTTCGCGGCGACGAGGTGATTGATATCATGCGGACGCATCCGATGGTCATCATCGGAGGTATGCTTCAACAAAATCCTTTTTATATTCCGCCGCACGAGTTTCTACGAGAATTTCGTCAACGGCGGACTCGTCGGAGTAGCTCACCCGCAGCAGCCTGACATGCAAGCGCAAGTCGAAGATCCGGTCGAGGAAATTAAGCGTCTTAAGCGCTGCATCAACGATTTTGTCAGCCTGCTCGCTCTGCCTGCTATCTGGCGCGGCAACGAGCCATCGCAAATTGTTGAAACCGTTCTCGATGTACTCCTCAGTATGCTCAATCTGGAGTTCGCATATGCGCGGTTGAGCGACTCATTCGGCGCGATGCCATTGGAGATTCTCCGAGTTGCCGAGCACTGCAAAATCGAACCGCGGGCACAAGAACTACGCAATATGCTCGGCGAATCATCTTCCCGCTACGCGCATGGCTCTCTTCCGCCAATGGGGAACCGATTGGGACTTGAACAGACCTCAGTCTTTGCCGTGCCATTGGGAATTCAAGGTGAAATCGGCTTGATCGTTTTAGGTTCCACCCAGGCAGGCTTTCCAGAGAAGACCGAAAGCCTGGTTCTGAGCGTAGCGGCAAATCAGGCGTTGATCGGACTGCAGGAAGCAAGGCTCCTGAACGAACAGAAGCGGATTGCCAATGAACTCGATCGGCGGGTTGCGGAACGAACCAGCGAACTGGCCCGGGCAAACGAAGAGCTGCGGGTGGCTCATGCGCAGGTCTTGCGCACCGAGGAGAGGTGGCGGTGTGTTTTTGAGAACTCTGCCGTCGGGGTTGCTCTCACAGATTTAAATGGCCGTTTTATTGCCACGAATCGCGTCTACCAGCAGATGTTGGGTTACACGGAAGATGAATTGCAGCAACTCTCTTTTTTTGACATCACCCACGAGCAGAACGTCGAACATAATCGGTCGCTGATCGGCGAATTGCTCGACGGGAAGCGCCAGCAATTTCAAATCGAAAAGCAGTACCGCCGCAAGGATGGTCAACCAGTTTGGGCGCGTAACAACGTCTCTATCGTGGCCGGCACCGACCGAACGCAGCGATTCCTAATGGCGCTCTCAGAAGATATTACGCAACAGAAACTGTCAGAAGAAGCTCTCGCCAAAGCAAGATCGGAACTCGCAAAAGTGACAAGAATTACAAGCCTCGGGGTGTTGACGGCTTCAATCGCACACGAAGTCAACCAACCTCTCTCGGGAATCATCACTAATTCGAGCACCTGCTTGCGAATGCTTTCTGCGGATCCCCCAAATATCGATGGCGCCCGGGAAACCGTCCGGCGAACGATTCGTGACGGCAACCGGGCCTCTGACATAATTACGCGCTTGCGGACGCTCTACAGCAAGAAAGAGCCGTCCCGTGGATTGATGGAGCTGAACGAAGCGACTCGAGAGGTGACAGCATTGTCGCTAAGTGAGCTCCAGAGGAGCGGTGTGACGCTTCGGTATGAGCTTGCGGATGACCTGCCGCCAGTAGTCGGCGACCGCATCCAGCTTCAGCAGGTCATCCTAAACTTGCTTCGAAACGCGGCGGAGGCAATGAGCACGATTGACGATCGCCCGAGAGAGTTGCTCATCAGAACCGAGAGGGACGGAGTGAATCAACTCCGTCTAAGCGTGAAAGATTCAGGGGTCGGCTTCACGCCTCAAGCCGCGTACAAGCTCTTCGACGCCTTCCATACGACCAAAACCGACGGGATGGGAATCGGACTCTCCATCAGCCGCTCTATCATTGAAGCTCATCAGGGACGTATCTGGGCGACCCCGAATGATGGGCCCGGGTCTACATTTTCGTTTGCTATTCCTTGTAGGCCAGAGCGTTTGGCTGACGCCGAAACCTGCGTCAATCAGGCTGATCCATCGACGGAAGCCGCATAATGGCTCTATTGCTCACGCAAGAAGTGATACCAAAGTACAATGGACGTCGTTCATGAAATGCCGCATTGTTTTGTCATGCAGCCCGCCAAGGTCAGGAGCGAGAAAAAACATCCGCTTCTATCCGTAGTTGATGATGACGAGTCAGTGCGCGAGTCGCTGCCTGACCTGATTAAGGAATTCGGGTTTGCGGCTCGAGCTTTTTCCTCAGCGGAAGAGTTTCTCGCATCCGGTTTTCTCGGTGAGACTAGCTGTTTGATCCTCGACATCTCTATGCCAGGGATGAGTGGACCGGAACTCCACCAGGAGCTAAAGCGCCGAGGACAGGGGGTCCCGATCATATTTATCACCGGTCAAAGAGATGAAGCGATTCGTGCTCGGGTGCTTAAGCAGGGCGCAGCCGGGTTTTTGCTCAAACCCTTCAGTGACTCATCTCTGCTCGCAGCCATCAAGGTGGCACTACAAACCATTTGAGGCTCCCCCAGTCAATCTTTAGGAGGGATAGCATGAATTCGGCGCGCACAACGAGTCATGAAATGCGTGAATTACCAACGTCATCCGTCACGCCCATCGTCTTCATTGTTGACGATGATGTTTCCGTGCGCGAATCGCTGGAATTATTGGTCCGAAATGAGAACTGGAAGCCCGAAACATTCGCCTCGGCAAAGGAATTTCTCAATCATCCAAGAAAGCTTGTCCCAAGCTGTCTTGTCCTCGACCTTTCACTCCCAGGGCTGAACGGTCTCGAACTGCAGAAGCAGCTCGCCGCCGAACACCGTGACACGCCCATTATCTTCATTACAGGTTGCGCTGACGTTCGGAAGACTGTTCAAGCGATGAAAGCTGGTGCTCTCGAATTCTTAACCAAGCCGCTGGATTACGACGCGTTGGTGAGCGCCATCCGAAACGCGCTCCAACGCAGCCGTTTGGTGCTGGCTCAAGGCTCGGAGATGCAGGAGCTTCGCCGCCGTTATGCCTTGCTTACTTCCCGAGAACATCAGGTGATGGCGTTAGTTGTCTCTGGGCTCCTGAATAAACAAGTGGGCGGCGAGCTCGGCATCAGCGAAATCACCGTCAAGGCGCATCGTGGGCAGGTCATGCAAAAAATGAAAGCGAATTCCCTCGCTGACCTGGTGAGAATGGCTGCTAAGCTCGGCCCCGCCCGTCCCGCAATTCACGTGGCTTGACGTCAGCTTCAACCGTCTCGCCATCGGCTGCGTTCTTCGGCCAAACAAGCTCACGACAAGTGTCGCAGTTCAAACAAGCCAACAGCATTCTTCCTTCCTATTCTGTCGCGCCGCCATTGCTGTCCTAGGTATCGCCCAATACCATCGTCCAATTGATTTAGCCGAGCACTGATGGCATTAATCATAGTGCGCGGAGTGTGGACCAATTCCGCGACCTATTCCTTTCAAGGAGAAGAACCATGGCGCAATTAATGACCAATTCTCTTTCTCGCGCGCAGGTGAAAGATTTCCGAGAGGCACAAGCCACATCGGTATTCAGAACAATTCTGTCGGAAGATATCGAGTGGAAGCCGTTTGCCGCATTCCCTCCGTCGGCTCGCCTCGCAGTGGTAGTGGGTAACCCCTCGGAACCTGGACCCTACGTCACTCGCGTCAAAGTGCCGCGCGGACTGAAGCTAATGCCTCATCGACATCCCGAGGATCGGGTGTACACAGTTATTTCCGGCATTTTCTATATCGGACTGGGCGACCAGTTCAACGCCGACAAACTGGAAGCTTACCCGCCAGGCTCTGTCATCGTTTTGCCCGGCAACACTTCCCATTTCCACTGGGCAAAGTCCGGCGAGTACGTTACCCAGATTACGGCGATTGGACCGCTTGGCATGGAATACGTCAAGTCGGCAGACGATCCCAGGAATCACAAGCCCTGATCGTCGAAGACGCTGGCATTCGCGAGGTAAGTGTGATTAACGCGCTCGGCTTAAGAGCAAAGATGGGCGATGATGCGTCTCGGATCGAACCGGTTTCAAAGAAAACGGCAAGTGGAAGATGGCCCAACTGACGATCGCTGATTATCGGATATTCAGTTGGACAGACGAAAGTAGCGTACTGCTTCCATTCCACATAATCTGTTCTCCAATACAAACAAGCAGAATCCCGTTTCTCCGATCGCTCTACCCAGCCGATCTGCGTATCCGCAGCACAAGAAAATACTCACGGCGATCAGGCTCATGGCAATGATCGCGGCAAGGATGAGTAAGATGTGGACTCCCTAGCGGTGCGTCAAATTCGCGCCTAATGTGATCGCCACCGAGACTGATCCCGAGCCCGTTACTTCGATGGTCTCGATAACTTCGCAGAACCTCGGGTCACGACCTACTCGGCGATGGAAAGGGCTGGTACCCTTTGACATTGCCGCTTACAGTGGAACCCCTTATGCGATACTCGTGCCCCCGGCCATCATCCAGGAGGTTTGGCCATGAACTGGAGGATCAGGTCTGCAATCTCGTCAGTCTTTTCGTCCAGTGCGAAGTGCCCGGCGTCGAGTAGGTGGATTTCCGCATGCGGAAGATCCCGCCTGAAGGCTTCCGCACCCGGCGCGACGAAGGAGGGGTCGTGCTCGCCCCAGACTACGAGGGTCGGGGGCTGGTGATCGCGGAGCCAGTCCTGCCATTTTGGGTAGGACGCGACGTTGGTCCGATAGTCGTAGAGTAGGTCCCCTTGAATCTCGCGCTGACCGGGCCGCGAGAGATCGGCATACTCGCTGATCCAGGTATCCGGATCGTAGCGATCCGGACGGGACGTGCCCGCGATGTGCCGCTCTTTGGTGGCCTCGAACGAAAGAAAAGCGTTAAGCACCTCAGGATGAGCCTTTGGATCCGCCCAGTATTCCGCGATCTTGATCCATTTGGCTCCAAGGCCCGCTTTGAAGATGTTACCGTTTTGAATGATGAGCGCATGCAGCCGATCGGGGTGCGCCAGAATGATGCGAAAGCCGATCGGTGCCCCGTAATCGTGAAGGTACATGGTGTAATGCGTGACCTTGAGCTTCTCCAGAAAATCACTCATCGTCTGGGCAAGAAGATCGAACGTGTAAGTATATGCAGTCGGCGAGGGCGCGTCGCTCAGACCGAATCCGGGATAATCCGGAGCGATCACATGATATTTCGTCGCAAGCAAGGGAATGAGCGTGTCAAACTCGCGCGAAGATGACGGGAAGCCATGAAAGAGCACGATGGTTGGGGCGTTCTCAGGGCCGGCCTCCCGGTAGAAAATCCCGACGCCGTCGACCTGCAAGCGATGATAGGTCGTCGTAGCGTTGGTCGAAGGGAGTGGCGCGGCTTGTGCGGTGCCTGCGAGAAGGGCCGTGGCAAGAACGTAATCTGCTATCCATTTCACTACCATGTTCCCCCTGCGAACACTTTTTGCCGGAAGCATTCAGTAATAGAAGCGTGGTGCATCTTGAAGATGCACTTGCAGCGCTAGGGGCGTCTAACTTGTTCGAGCGCCAAGGTAGGCATTGCCGTTCTGCACGACGATGCCTTCGATCGCTTCCGGATGACGCGAGGCAATGCGGAAACCGACGGGCGCGCCGTAATCCTGCACGTAGATGCTGAACTTCTTCAGGCCCAGTGTCGTGAAGAGCAGCTCCTCGATCTTCGCGGTAATGCTGTCGAAGGTGTATCTAAAGTCGGTCGCCGCGGGAGCATCGCTGTAGCCGAAGCCGAGGTAGTCCGGCGCGACAACGTGGAAGTGGCTGGCAAGCTGCGGGATCAGTTCCCGGAACATGTGCGACGACGACGGAAAGCCATGAAGCAGAACGATCGTCGGATTTGTGGTCGAGCCGGCCTCGCGGTAGAAGATCTTGTGGCCCTGGATTGCGGCATGCTGGTACGTAGTCATGTGGTTTCTCCTGTTGTCAATTCGATTATTTGCAGGCGTCGATTACTTGCACGCGAGATTATCTACTGCTCAGAGCGTCGCACTGGCCGCTTCCAACACGAACTCTACGACGATGGCTGGCTCCGAAATCTGAGGGGCATGATCAACGTGGTGCGCACGGACCTGTGCGCCCATGCGATCGGACGCGAAACGTTGTGTCTTCGGGCTGAACATACGATCGTCTTCAGCCAGTAGATACCACGACGGTATCGTCCTCCATGCCGGCGTCTGTATCGCTTCGCCAAGACACTTCATCGCTATCGGGCGTTGCGCTGCTGTCCTGATTGCGCTTTGCTCCGGCGTGGCCCGGTGGCCGACCGCATTCTTCATTCCTTCCTCCGACATCCATAAGAGACCATGACTGTCTGGTTCCAGATGGGGAGCTTTTTCATGTGGAGGCTCTCGAAAGAACAAGTCCCCCACTGTTTCTCCCTCGGCTGGAGGCATGGCTGCCACATAGGCCAGGCCTCGAACCCGGTTGCGGTGTTTGTCATTCGGATTTGGCCACTGTGGCGGGGCAGTTTCCCGGCCTGTCTTACCCGCGCGTTCCAGGCCACGAGGCGATTGGCCGTATAGAAGAGGTCGGCCCCGGTGTCACAACGTGGAAGGTTGGTCAACGTGTCGGAGTCGGATTCTTTGGAGGCGAGGACGGAACTTGCGAGGCTTGCCGCCGCGGCGAAACGGCCTACTGCCAAAATCCCGTCGTGACCGGCGTCACGAGCGACGGTGGCTACGCCGAGGTGATGATCGCGGAGGCACGCGCGCTGGCACTGATACCGGATGAACTCAAATCAGAAGATGCGGCCCCGCTGGTATGCGCCGGTATTACGACGTTTAATGCACTCCGTAACGCAGGGCGCGCCGGTGACACCGTCGCCATCCAGGGAATCGGAGGGCTTGGCCACCTGGGAGTGCAGTATGCGCGAAAGATGGGCTTTCGTACCGTGGCGATTGGTGGAGGCCCCGACAAGGAGCATCTCGCGACAAAGTTAGGGGCGCATGTCTACATCGACGCCAAGGCGGAGGATGCCGCCGCGGCACTGCAAAAGCTCGGAGGCGCCAATGTCATCCTGGCGACCGCGCCCAGCGGAGCTGCGATCGGTAGCTTGCTTCCTGGTCTCAAAGTTCGGGGGCAACTCGTGGCGGTCGGAGTTTCGGACGATGCGATCCCAATCAACGGCGTACCCCTCATCTTCGGTGGACGTTCACTTGTCGGCAGTCTCACGGGAAGAGCGATTGAGACGCAGGACACTCTTGATTTCAGCGTACTCGCCGATGTTCGCCCAATCATCGAAACCCTGCCGCTGGCTAAAGCCGAAGAAGCATACAGGCGAATGATGAGCGGCAAGGCGCGTTTCCGTATGGTTCTCACAATGACCTAGAGAACCTCAGGAGTTTGCTGCCGAGCGACATCACAGACGAATGCATGGAGAGCCGAAATGAATATGTTTCAGGAAGTCTATGACAAGCAGAAGGCCTACTTCGATTCGGACGCGACCAAGTCGTACGAGTGGCGTATCGACCAGCTGACACGCCTCGAGAACTTGTGCAACGAGAACTCCCAGGCGCTCGAGGATGCGATGAGCAGCGACTTCAAGACTGCCAGTCAGGAGAAAGTTTTCGAGATTATGGCTCCGGTAGGGACTGCGGCCTTCGCGAAAGCCGAGTTGAAAGAATGGATGAAGCCTGTAGATGTAGTTGTTCCCAAGGCTCTTCGGGAAGGGTCCTCATTTATATAGGCACAAGCGCAATTTATCGCTACCGATTTGCAACCAGCTCCGAGTAACTTCCGAATTGGCGCTGATCCATCCGGAACCGGAGGAAGCGAGCTCGGCATAACTGCCCAGAACGAGACTTCTGGCCCGCGTCCGTTGGGAATCCCAACCCATAACTTCAGAGTTGCTCGTCATTCGCCCAGTGGAAATCTTCTGGCATGAGCATCGGGCCGACGGCGGGACTCACTTCGCGAGTTCCGCGGGCCAGTTCGTGAGCAAGGTAATTGAGGTGGATTTGGTGTGGTCGGTGGTTTGGACCACGAACTGTTTGGCGTCGGGACTGACGTCGTAGCTGATTCCGGTGAAATTTGGCAGATCGAGTTGGAGTAGAGGTTCGATGGAGGTGACGCGAAAACTGGGTTGCGTGACCGTGTGCGCGGCCATGAGGCGGTTTCCCATGGTGACGTAGAAGAGTTCATTGCCGCGGCTAAACATCGTATTCCACCCGCCGGTGGTGGAGACCTGGGTTTTGGCGCCGGCTGCAAAAGGCACAACGTAGACTTCGGGCCTGCCGGTCTCGTAAGAGAAGTAGGCCAGCCAGCGGCCATCGGAAGAGAAACGGCCATCGTATTCGCTGACTGTCATGTGAGAAGTTGCGGGCGGCTGGAAGAGCTTGCGGTCGCCGGTCAAGGGCAGAATCCAATTCGAAAAGACTCCCTCTTTCGTTTCCAGATCGAGAGAGAGAAATTTTCCGTCGGGCGACCAATCGATGGCTGATCCGTTGATATAAGCGTCGTTCTGATACAGAACCTCTTCGGGTTGGCTGCCGTCGAGAGAGCGGCGGCGAATCGAGGTCTTGCCGTTTTCATTGACGGCATAGGCGATTTGCTTTCCATCGGGAGACCACACCGGCCAGAAATCATTCGGACCAAAAGTGAGACGCGTGGGTTGACCGCCGGCGACGGGAAAGATCCAGATGTCGTCGTTTTGGGATTGTGGATCTTGGAGTGTCACGGCGATGGACTTGCCGTCGGGAGAAAAACGCGGATCCCCATAGATACCGAGCGGACCGGGAGTGGCGATCAGGTTCCCGCTACGGTCAAATACCTTCAGTTCCGATTGCGCTGAACTTTCATGGTAAGCCAGCACTGCATTCTGCGAGACGGAAAAGGTGCGGGCTTCGCCAAGGATTTGAGCATCGCCGGAAAGCTTGAAAGTTCGCGGGTTGAAGGGCTGCGCCTCAATGTGTCCGGCGCGGACAAACAGCAGATAACCGGAAGCGAATGCGGCGTTAGAACCGGGACCAATCACAACTCCATCTTGTTCGGGTTGGCCAAGCGCGCCCACTTTCATTTGGGGTGGCCCTCCGAGTGAATAGGAGACATAGAAAAAGTGCTTACCGTCGGGGAGGAACGAGGGATTTACATGGGCAACTTCGCCTGGCTGGAGTTTAGTGGCGGGCGTGATCGGACCGCCGGAGGCCGAGATCTGCGAGATTGGACCGAAGTTCTGTTTACAGAAAAGAATGATGCCGTCCGGACTCCAAGCGCCGTTGTCGCTATGAGTCTCGTCGGCGAGAGTTTGGGCATCTCCTCCGGAAATGCTGACCTTCTTCAATTTGCTGTCGGCGATGAAGGCGAGGTAATGGCCATCGGGAGACCAGAAGGGACTGGCTGCATCTTCCGTGCTGGGCAGCATGGTGGCTTGCTGGGCATCGAGCGGGCGAAGCCAGAGGTTGGTGTGGCCTTTGTCGTCGACGGCAGAGAAGGCTAGCGTCTTGCCATCGGGCGAAACCACGACCGGGCCTGCGTCGAAGCCCGAGGCACGAAACGTGGTTTGCGGCGGAGGCGGAATATAGGCGCGTACCGCGAGTGTGGGAGCGTTGCCGTGTTGCGAGAGTGAAAAGATGATGAGCGCCGCGATGAACAAGACAGCGCCGCCCATCGACAGCAGGCGCGGGAGAAGCGCAGGTGAGGTTGGAGGTGGCGCGACAGGGGCGGACAACGACGATCGCGAAATGGCTTTCAGTTGCAAGCGCACATCATGAGCGGATTGAAAACGCTCTTCGCGATCTTTTGCCAGACAGGCGGCGACCAGATAGTCGAAAGCCGCTGGAGTGAGCGGCTTCGTGGCACTGATGGGCTCGGGATCTTTTTCCAGAATGGCGGACGCCACGCCGATCTGGCTTTTGCCCTCGAATGCGCGCTTGCCCATCGCCATCTCGTAGAGGACCGCGCCGAACGCAAAAATGTCGGAGCGGGCGTCGGCTTCTTTGCCTTCGATTTGTTCCGGAGACATGTACTGAATGGTGCCGACAATGCTGCCGGCGGTGGTTAGTGGGCTGACGGGAGTGGCACCGCTCATGGTACGAGCCGCGGAAAGAAGAGGAGCCGATGCCGAACCGGCGGCGCCGACTGAAGTTGGTTTGGCCAGGCCGAAATCCATCAGCTTGGTTCCGGCCTTGGTCAGCATGATGTTGCCGGGTTTAAGATCGCGATGCACGATGCCGGCGCGATGCGCGACCTCCAATGCCTCCGCGGCTTCGATTCCAATCTTCAGCAACTCTGGAAAGTGTAAAGGACCCCGGCGCAGACGGTCGGCGAGGGTTTCGCCGTCGAGGAACTCCATCACCAGGAAATCGGTGCCGTCCTGTGAGCCGATGTCATAGAGATGGCAGATGTGAGAATGATTCAGAGAGGAAACCGTGCGGGCTTCGCGCTCGAAGCGCTGCTTGAATTCGGGATCGTCGGAGAGATGAGCGGGGAGAATCTTGATGGCAACCGTGCGATCGAGGCGGGTGTCTTTCGCCCGGTAAACTTCTCCCATACCGCCGGCGCCCAGCGGCGATTGAATCTCATAGGGACCAAGCCTGGTGCCAGAGGTTAGAGCCATGTGTCGGCGTAATTATAGTCTGTGCGCCACGTTGGAGCAGACTTAACGATTCTGGACGGATGGTCGGCAAGACGGAAGTTGGCCAGAAACGGCGTTGGAGGAAGTTTGGTAGTTCTAATCAAGTGCAACCTCACCAGGAGCCTTGCAGTGCGCGCCGGATCTTCTCAACCATGCGGTGGGGGCTTGTTCCCTCTTGGGCGAAAGACCTAACCATCGGCCTTAAGACGATCAATGCAAGATCCGAAACCGTCACGACCATGCCTTCGTTCCTCGAGCCGTTCAAGTCGCAACGGTGCCTGATTCCTGCGGACGGATTCTACGAGTGGTGAGGAACGGCAAGAGTAAACAACCCTACTGCTTCGAGGTAGGCGATGCATTCGCTGGGCTATGGGACAGATGGACTGATGAAAGGCGAGCAAGCGCTGTGGCCAGAAACCCTCTGGCGACGATATGGGCGGCCGGCAGTGAAGGCTGCGAAGATCCTGAAGCGGGTCGGTTTCCACACCTTCCGGCACACGTACACAACTTTGCTGACTCAGAACAACGAGGAAGTGAAGGTGGTACAGGAGCTCCTACGTCATGCGAACAGTCGCATTACGCTGGATCTTTATGCTCAGGCGGGAATGCCGAACAAGCGGCTGGCACAAAGCAAACTTGTTCGGATGGTGCTCAAAAAGGGAGAAGCACTGGCCTTACTGGACCAAATTGGACCATGACGCAAATTGCCAATTCCTTGCAAGTGCTTGAAAGGAATGGCGGGGACGACGGGACTCGAACCCGCGGCCTCTGCCGTGACAGGGCAGCGTTCTAACCAACTGAACTACGTCCCCACTTTGTTTTCACCGGGTTAGCGGTAAACCCTTGATTTTCCTATCTTTTCTTACTGTCCACACAGTCGCCTGTGTCAACCATTTCCACCCCATATAACCGAATTCCGGGGTTTTATCGACAGGAAACTGTAAGGAAGTACGCCCCATCCAGTTCCCGATGCGAGCCCTACGACCCGGAGCATCTGTCCATGCCCCGTGAACGAATTGTAGCAGAGGCAATTCGAGTTGGTACAGGCTCCGACCAAGCCGAGCTCTCGCAGCGGAAGCCGCACTTTATCGAGGGGAATTTGTGGCGCGGTTTGCGCGGTCTGCTAGGCTCGAAGAGTACCAATTCCATCTCGCCCGTGAGAAGCCACACTCGCTTCTCTTCGGCCAGATATTCGTCCGGGAGCATCGTCGTGCATTATCTCAAGCGTTTGCACTCCTCTTCTTCTCATTGTTGTCGTCGTGTTCCACGCCGGCACGTCGTCGGCTTCAAACGTCTTCCCTTCCTCGACCAACTCATCCACGCTCTCTGACTCCGCCCCGTTCTCCCGACACAAGAAGAACAGCTCACACTAATAGTCCGCCACAGGGACTGATCCTTTTCGCCAAAGTTCTCGCCGTGAAAGGGCCGCAGTTTACGGTAACTCACTGAAACGACGCGACGCGGATGGCTACCAAAAGCGCTTTCAGTAAGGAATGGAAACAGTTCGTGGATCATGAATGGATCAAGAATAAGTTTGGCATTGAGCCCAGTGCCACCCAAAAAATAGAAGCCGGAGCAGCCGTGCTGCTCCGGCCGGTCCTTCAGGCCTATGCTTCAGGCCGTCAGGGCTTCCACGAAGTGCTGGCAAACTGAGGTTTCCACGTTGTAGTGCTTGAAGGTGACGGGGGTGGTCAGATAGGGCTTGAGGATCCCTTCCACCTTAGGGTACATTTCGCGCTCATAGCGCTCTGCATCCCGCTTCTCGGCCCAGAGAGTGATGGTGATCATTTTTTCGGTCTTGGTCTCCGGGAACAAGGGCAGGATTTCCAGAAATCCCGTTTGCTTTTTCAGGATCGGCAGTACTTCGTTGCGCACAACTTTCACAAACTCTTCTTTCTGTTCGAATTTCGGAATAAATTCAACAATGCGGGCAAACATGATGGTTCTCCTTTTCTTCTTGAGAATTGGTGCGACCCGCAAGCTGACCCCACCTGGGAGCGGATTACGAGTCAACATCATTAAACAATGTCAGAATAGGTGATAATGAATCAGAGTTCAGTGACTCGACGTACACCATGGTGTGATTCCAAACACTATTTTCTTTGCCTCGAATCTTGGTCAAAGGGCTAGTTTCAGGCAGGAGCAACGAGGACGGTATTCGAGCACAAAATCCCTTTTGCCAAGGCCCCCCGCCAGTTCGCCAGAGTTACCCGAGTCCGACAGTTAATGTTTTCCAACCCATGCTTGTGATCCTGGTCACAGAATCACGTGACCAGCATCATCGCAGCCCAAGCGGCATCCTGCGAACATACCACTGTATAGCGAGAGGTGACGTATGGTACAAGATGAGCATCAAATGCTGGAACTCCTCAGGTTTGAGCTGAAATTTGTGGAAGATGGAGGGTACGGGCGCTCTCCCCGCACACCTTGGCGTCCTCCCTACATCCTGGAAGACTCTCCCAGTTGTCCGAACCTGGGTGATCCGGCGCGGCCCCATCCGTGCAACGAATGTCGATTGATAAAGTTCGTTCCCAGTGAACTGCGGAGCGAGAGCTCGCCGTGCCGCTTTATCCCGCTCAATAAAAAAGGGCAAACCATTGATTATTTCTATCGCTGCGGCACACAGCTGGAAATGGAAGAAGCCCTCGCCGGCTGGTTGCGCAACGAGATAACCCGGATCGAGCAGCAGCTTGCGAAACTGACGGATAAGTTGTTAGAGCAACGCGTCGAATTCTCCAAGCTCGCAGAGGCCTAGGGAGATAGGTTGCCTATCGGTTCGCGCAGAGTGGCGTGCAGCAAACGACGCACTCAGGAGTTTACGATTTTCTCCAGGGCAGGTTTATTACGAATGATTAGGGTGGAGCCCTTCAACTGCAACAACTGCTTCTTTTTGAAATCAGAGAATAAGCGGCTGACTGTCTCGCGCGTGGTGCCAATCATTTCCGCGATTTCTTCATGCGTTAGCGTCAATTTCAGATGCGCAGGCTCGGTCGCGGTCTCCGCATTGGGCGACCAGGAGAGTAGTAGCTTTGCGAACTTCTCTGAAGGTGAACTCGCCAATCCTAAAGTGCGGATTTCCTCATATGCGGTGTAATAGTTGCGGCTGAGTTGCTCTGCAACTCGCAATGCCACCTCTCCGTATTCGCGTAGGAATTGCAAGAGAGCATCGCGGGCGATGAAATTGGCCTGGCCCGGCTCCATCATCTCGGCCGTAACCTCATAAGGCCGATTGGAAATCGTCGCGTTCAGGCCCAAGACATCTCCGGCCTCCGAAATCTTCGTGATGATGGTTTTGCCCTCGCTCGAAGAAGTGGAGAGTTTGGCCTTTCCCGCACAGAGCACGAACACCCCACGCGGCTGTTGGCCCTCGATAAATAGCATGGTCGATTTCGGATAAACCGCAGTGGACTTGATTTCATTCAGTTTTTGTACTGCAGGCAAAGGTAAATTGCAGAATAAATGCTCCTCCCGCACGGGACAGATGAGGCAGTTATCGATGATATTCAAGCCGTAAGGCGCGCGCATTCAGCACATTCCAAGTGGAGCGTATTGTAGCACCCGATGTGTGATTGGCATCACGAACAGCCGTGATCTCGGGCACCGCTTTATGGGGTCCGCTGGCACAGAATCATCAAGAACAAGGGCTTACACGCACTTTCAAAGCGCTCAAGGGTGCGGGGCGTCTGCTGATTGATTAAGTTGCTCTGGAGAACCTCATGGTCCGTTTCAACAAGATGGTGGAGCATCCTTGGGTCGAAGAAATTGACCTTGATCCTCTACTCGCCTCGTCGAAAGGCCTGTTGGCTTTCGATGCGCTCGTGCTTCTGCACGACGCCGCCCTGCATCCACCCCAACTTCCAAAGCCCGCCATCCGTCCCTATCCGTCGCAGTACATTTCACAATTCACCATGAAGGACGGCACGGAGGTCACGCTCCGGCCGATCCGCCCCGAAGACGAACCGCTGATGGGCAAATTCCATGAGACGCTTTCCGAGCGAAGCGTCTATATGCGTTACTTTTCCTCGCTGAGCCTAAGCTCACGTGTGGCGCACGAGCGGCTGGTTCGCATTTGTTTGGTGGACTATGATGGCGTGATGGCTCTGGTGGTGGACCACAAAGACGAGGTCAGCGGCCTGCATCGGATCCTGGGGGTCGGCAGGCTGATCAAATTACACACGAAGAATGAGGCCGAAATTGCTATCCTGGTCTCCGATCAGTATCAGAAGCAAGGCCTGGGGATCGAATTGCTGCGCCGCACCGTCCAGATCGCGCGCGACGAGAAACTAAGTAGTGTCTCCGCGGAAATGTTGCGAGACAATTTTACCGTGCAAAGGATTTTCAAGAAAGTTGGGTTTCGTGTGCGAGGGGTGGCCGACTCTTCTTCTATATCGGCCGTGCTTGCCCTCTGAATCCGTTGACGCCAAACATTCACCGTAAGTAAGGTCATGGCTTCCTTCAACTGGCAGAGCGGGGAGGAACCAACCTCTGTGACGAACGCTCTGGTTCTTACGAACCGGGTGAGATCAGCCCGGAAACAGTGCCCCTCCCGAATCCCGAAGCGGGCGAGCGGTAATTCGGGCCACCGGAATCACTTGAAGCCTAGCTTTCTCCCTCAAGCCTGAAACCTTCTCCCGTTTTGGCACTTCAGTGATCCCAGATACGTTGTTTTGTGATCTGGATCACAGAATTGCGCCAGTCTACCGGTAGACAATCGGCCTGCAGGCGTGACTGCCACAATCAATCGACGGCCAAGACCAATTCGCACGAGACAGTTGGTGCTGATTGAATCTTGAGAGTTGAGCAATTGTGAACAGTCCGGGAATTGTAAGTCACATTAGAATTTGTGCAACTTCTAGGAAGTCAAACTTGTGACTAGGGGTTTCTCGCCCTGCTGGATGAGATGAAGCTGAGGGACTCAACTTTTGAGCGACACACTTTGCCACGGAGCCTGTCGAGTTCTTCTGTTCTCGGCGCTATGTCTCTTTGCCGCGGTCGCTTTTGCTGCCGGCCAGGCTAGCCAGCAGGCTGCTGGTAAGAACGCCCAATCCACCAGTGCACCTGCGGCCACTGCAGCTTCCTCCGAAGGTTCCAAGTACGTGGGAGCGGAGACCTGCAAAACCTGTCACGAGGAAATTTATAACGCATGGGAGAAAACGCCGCATTGGAAGACCACATTGAACATAAAGGGTGGCCCCTCAAAGCAAGGTTGTGAGGGTTGTCATGGTCCCGGAGCGGACCACGTGGCGGGCGGCGGCGACAAGACCAAGATATTCATGTTCGAAGGCAAGTCGCGGCAGGAGACCAGCGCTCGCTGTCTAACCTGCCACGGCGAAGCTCACGAACAATCGCATTTCGCCCAATCCGCGCATTCCAGCAGCGATGTGGGATGTCTCGATTGCCACTCGCCCCATCACGCCAAAGAAAAAGAGTTCCTGCTAGTCCAGGAGCAACCCCAGTTGTGTTACGGATGCCACACTTCCGCCAAAGCAGACTTTGCCAAACCTTATCACCACCGCGTCAACGAGGGCTTGATGCAATGCGTGGACTGCCACAACCCGCATGGCACGGCAACCGTACGGCAGCTACGGAGTCTGCCGAGCGGCGATGCCATTTGCTATAAGTGCCACGTCGATAAGCAGGGTCCTTTTGTCTACGAGCATGTGCCTGTGAAGACTGAGGGCTGCACAAGCTGCCATTCGCCCCACGGATCCACCAATCCAAAGCTGCTCAACGTGATGCCGGTGAACATGCTCTGTCTGCAATGCCACACGTTCTCGACCACGTTAACGGCCGGCGGGCCAGCCGGTCCCGCGCACAATCAGTCGGCGAAGTATCAGGCCTGCACCATGTGTCACACGCAGATTCACGGCTCCAATTTCAGCGATGTGTTCTTCAAGTAGGAAGTACCGATGGAGCTGCCAAGAAAATTCGTCCAGCAATCTTCGTCACTGGAGAAACGGAGATCCCTGCGCTTGCGGGCAGAGAGCAACTCGTTGTCCGCGTGGGGTCAAAGCAAGGGTCGGACCACGATAGCTCTAGCGGTGTTCATATGCGCAACAGCAATGATCGTGTGCTCGCCGGAAACGCTCTTCGCGCAGACTCCCGCTGCGACCCCGGTCCCAGTGCCGACGGCGAGTCCGGCGCCAGCCGCGCCCACCGAACCCGATGGGATAACCCGCGGCGGTTACCAGATTCACCAGTCCATCGAACTGGGCTACCGGACTACCGACGTGACCGGAAGCGGCGATATGTACGACACACTGGTGAATCTACAGACGGGCCCGCGAATACTTGACCAGACGCTTACAATGCAGTCGGTCGATCACCAGGGCTTGCTGTTCGACAATCTCTACCTCAATAGCGTGGGATGGGGAGGCGACCCGAACAACTACCTTCGCCTGCGCGCGGACAAGAACAAGTGGTACAACCTGCAAAGCAGTTTCCGTCGCGATCAGTATTTCTCCGATTATGACTTGCTGGCGAATCCACTAGATCCCCCGCCACCGTCTGCGCCCGGCGGCTCAACCCCGTCGATCCCGATATTGAACTCGCCTCACCTATTTGCTACCACGCGACGCATGAGCGATGTTGACCTCACGCTGCTTCCGCAGTCCGTTGTGAGCTTCCGTTTGGGATATTCGCATAACAACATGACCGGGCCTTCGTACAGCAGCATCCACGAAGGCACGGAAGCTTCGCTCCTGCAGGACTGGAACACAACCATGAACTCCTACCGCCTAGGGGTCGACTTTAGAATCGCGCCGCGAACAGTGCTCAGCTATGACCAATTTTTCGACTACTACAAGGGAGATACTGACTACCAACTGAATCCCATTAATGAGGCGCTCCTGCCAACAACGCCCGCTAGTTCCGTTTCGTTGGGTTTGTCCATCGATACTGCGAACAAGGAACCATGCGCCGTGCCGACCGGCCAAAGCAGTCTGATTGTCAATGGGATCCTGACCAATGTCACATGCAGCGCGTACTTCAGCTACTCGCGTAACCAGCGGATTCGCACTTCCACGCCCACCGAGCGCATCAGCCTGCGCAGCAATTACTTCCGGAAGTTAGAGCTGGTTGGTTCTTATTCCTACAGTTCTGCGGTTTCGAGCACGCCGTTAGACGAATCTTTCAGCGGCCTGATCACGCGCACCAACACGCTTGCCTTCATCGGCTCTGGGACTGCCGCTGCAAACCGCATTTCCGACGTGGCCGATCTCGGGGCCACATTGCACCTGACC
This sequence comes from uncultured Acidobacteriota bacterium, assembly GCA_963756015.1. Taxonomy (GTDB): domain Bacteria; phylum Acidobacteriota; class Terriglobia; order Terriglobales; family Acidobacteriaceae; genus Sulfotelmatobacter. Next base: position 91,544 of record CAVWMB010000006.1, on the reverse strand, counting down.
CAGCATCTCCGCCTGATCGAAAAATTCTATTTCTGGGCCTACCGTATTCCGGAGAATGGAAATCTCAACGAACTCGACTATAGCTGTGCGGCGCCACCATGCTCGCTGCTGAGCACGCCTCTCACTACGCCATCAACTCCGGGAGGGACAGCCCACCATAGCCCAGTCGTCTTTCAACCAGACCTGGACGAGAAATCAAACCGAACTGGCCTGGGATATTTCGAAAAAAGCCGGGGCTCGCATCGGCTACCGCTATGGCGACAGAGAATTCAACCACTTCAATGATTATCTGCCTGGAGACGAAGACCATTTCGTGGGATTGGAAAAAACCGCGCTCTTCGGTTTCTGGGCGCGGCCCACGCATACCTTGCGATTGAATTTCGATCTGGAGCACACGAACTTCAACGCTGTGTTCGTCCGCCTCTCGCCACGCAAAGTAGCACGCTACCGTTTCCAGACAACCTACACACCGAGCGCGTGGGCGACCCTGGGTGGATCCATCAACCTTCTGCAACAATCGAACGCCGACGCCGAGACCCAGTACGTTGGCCACAACCAAAACTACGGGCTGACCGCCTCGTTGGCGCCGCGCGAACGCTTCGGAATGGATTTAGCCTACAACTTCAACAGCGTGATCGAGAATGCCCTGATCTGCTTCAACGACACGCCGCCAACCGGGGTGATCCTTCCCTTCGTGGCCAATGCCGATAACAACGATTGTGCGGGGAACGATACGTCCAATAACCTGATGGCCAAGTCGTTCTATACCAACCACACGAATTTCGGAATGGCTACCTTAAGATTCAAGCCCGCGAAGCGAGTGCTGGCCAATGTCGGCTACAGCATCACCACTGTTGACGGCAGCGTGCCGCAGTTCAACATTCTGCAGCCTCTCGGCACAGTGCAGTACAAGTATCAGCAGCCTGTAGCCAACCTGATCGTGGATCTTGGCCATAAGTGGGCTTTCAACACGGGTTGGAATTATTACCAGTACGGGGAAGGTTCGTTTGTCGGCCCGACAGCGCCACGCTATTTTCACGCCAACTCGCTAACCGAGTCCCTCCGTTACGCATTCTGACGTTTTCGTTTTCATCGGGGTACAGGGTGGCCACAGAGACCAACGTGAACCAACCGATTCAGAGTTGTTGGTCCTAGTAAATTGAGAATCCAATCGACTGGAGTTTGAATATGAAAACAATCAAGATGCAAGTGTTCGCCACCGTAACAGCTATCGCCGTAGTGTTTGTTCTTTCGTTGCCGGCGCACGCGCAGAACGCGTCGGAAGCGCTTTACAAGTCGAAATGTGCTGCGTGCCATGGCGCGGACGGGACCGGTTCGGCGACGGGAAAGAAAATGGGCGCCCACGATTTCACTACGGTCGATGTGCAGGGAATGTCGGACGCGGATCTCGTCACTATCATTACGAACGGCAAGAACAAGATGCCCAAGTATGGGGCATCTCTGAAGCCGGAGGACATTAAGGGACTGGTGGCCTATATCCGGACATTCAAGAAGTAGTCGCGCGGCTCAGGGGCGGTCGAAACGATCTGCCGCGCAGCCGAGAGTGTCATCGCAGAACCGGATAGACGCTACAAGGAAAGAGGGTGGTTGTTTCCAATGAATCTCCGGGAACGAATCCGAGACTCGTCGCAGCCAATCTATTTTTTGGGCCAGAATCCTATCACGCTCACGGGAGCCGTGATCACTACCAGCACGGCGCTTACTACAATTGCCTTCTGGTTCTATGAGATCTTCCTACCGGGACCGCCGCATCCCTACATCGGCATCCTGGTCTTTCTCACCCTCCCCGCCATTTTCGTGCTGGGGCTGCTGCTGATTCCACTCGGCATCTGGCTCAGGCGTCGAAGTCTGCGCGGAAGTGGGCAACTGCCGGCGGTTTTCCCTGCCATTGACCTCCGGCTGCCCGTGGTGCGGCGCACTTTGGAGTGGGTGGTCGTGGCCACCGCAATCAATCTTCTCATCATTGGAACCGCATCCTACCGCGGCGTGGAGTATCTGGATTCGACGAATTTCTGTGGAACTACCTGTCACGTTATGCTTCCCGAGAATACCGCCTACCACGTTTCCCCGCACGCGCATGTTGCTTGTGTGGACTGCCACATTGGCCCTGGATTGCCATGGTTTGTGCGAGCAAAAGTTACAGGCCTGCGGCAGGTTGTCATGGTAACGTTCCACACCTTTCCGCGCCCCATTCCTTCGCCAGTAAAGGATCTCCGTCCAGCCAGCCAAACCTGCGAACAATGTCACTGGCCTGGCCGTTTCGCGGGCGATAAATTGCTAGTTCGCACCAGCTATACGGACGATGAGAAGAACACTCCTCAGACAGACGTTGTCATGCTGAACGTGGGAGGAAGCAATGGGCAGGGAGTGAGCGGAATCCACGGGCACCATCTCGCTGACGCGGCCCGCATCCGCTACGTTTCAACCGACCCTCAGCGGCAGACGATCCCGGCCGTGTATTACACCGACGATAAAGGAAAGACCACCGAATTCATATCCATTGATGCCAAGCCAACCAAAAACAGTTGGACCAAGGAGAACATCGCGTGATGGATTGTCTGGATTGCCACAACCGACCCGCGCATGCCTTCGAGATGCCCGAAAACGCTGTGGACAAGCAAATGTCAATCGGTCGAATCAGCGCAGATCTTCCCTATATCAAAAAGAAGGCGGTCGAGGTCCTCAAGGTAAATTACGCCACTCGCGACATCGCCCAGCAGAGCATCACTGGCGAGATCAACAAGTTTTATCAAACCAATTACCCCGAAATCGATCGGGCGCGGCACGCGTCGGTGCAGCAGTCGGGCGAGGAGGTGGCGGCGATCTATCTCCGCAATATCTTCCCCGACATGCTTGTCACTTGGGGCACGCACCCGAATAACCTTGGCCACATTGACTCGCCGGGCTGCTTCCGCTGCCATGACGGCAGTCACACCAGTGCCGACGGCCAGACCATTACCAATGACTGTTCCGCGTGCCACCAAATCGTCGCATCGGGAGAAACCAATCCGAAGATCCTGACGGATCTAGGAATGAAGTAGGAGCGCGAGACTGATCACTCTTGCTCAGAAAAACGACTAGGCGGTTGATACGCTCGAATTTCTTACTCGGGTAAAGAATTAAAGAGGAGTCAAACATGGCGCCCAAGATGCACGCTGCTGTTGTCGAGCAATTCGGAAAACCTTTATCACTTCTGCAATTGGACGTTCCCTCTCCCGGAGCCGGGCAAATTCTGGTCAAGACTGAAGCCTGCGGCGTATGCCACACCGATCTCCATGCCGCCCACGGCGATTGGCCGGTGAAGCCTACCCTCCCATTCATCCCTGGCCATGAGGCCATCGGTCTGGTCGCTGCGGTTGGATCGGGCGTGACAATCGTAAAGGAGGGCGACCGGGTCGGAGTGCCGTGGCTCTACTCAGCGTGCGGTCACTGCGAGTACTGCCTAAGAGGCTGGGAGACGGTATGCGCTCAGGCTCAGTTCGGCGGCTACACCGCGAACGGCGGCTTTGCCGAATACATCATCGCCGACCCAAATTACATTGCCCATGTGCCCGCGGGTCTTACGGCGGTGGAAGCCGCGCCGTTGGTCTGCGCTGGAATCACGACCTACAAAGGGGTTAAGCAGACCGAGGCACTGCCCGGCGAATGGATCGCTATCTCCGGCGCTGGCGGACTTGGTCACCTGGCCATCCAATATGCGAAGGTCATGGGACTACTCGTCTGCGCAATCGACATCGACGATGGCAAGCTGGCCCACGCCACGCGTCTCGGTGCCGATTTCGTGATCAATGCCAAGACTGGAGATCCGGCAGCCGCTGTCAAGAAGGCGACCGGCGGCGGAGCTCATGGTGTTCTGATTACCGCGCCTTCGCTTATCGCATTCAAGCAAGGCGTTGGCATGACCCGGAAGCTTGGCACTTGCGTATTGGTCGGGCTGCCGCCAGGCGAATTCCCAGTTCCGCTCTTCGATGTAGTGGCGAACTGCATAACCATTCGCGGTTCGTTCGTCGGCACGCGCCAGGATATGGCCGAGGCCCTCGCCTTCGCTGCCGGAGGCAAGGTCAAAGCCGATATCGAGCTACAGCCCCTATCTTCAATCAACCAGATCTTCGACCGGCTTGAGCACGGCGATGTGCCGTCACGCGTGGTCCTCGACTTCGCGCCGGCCAAAACGAAGAACCAGCGCTCCGAGGTAGGTCAGCATTTCGCAACCGCAGGTGCAGGTTCTGCAAGAGATCTGTGAGGCTCGCCGCCTTTCGACTGGGAGCCGAGCGGGATTTGAGGCGCTGGTGCCAAGCCACTTCGAGAAATTCGCGGGCCACAGGCGGCTCCCTCCGGGACTCGTGGGAGCGCGCTTCATGCCGAGACATGTCTGCGAAGGTTCTGCGGACTCTGACGCAGCTATGGCTACCGAAGCGATTACTAATGAACGCGAAAGGGCATACATACCTACACTTGAGTTCCCGGCGTCTCTCGGCATTTGGCTGACACAACTTGGGCAACGAGTTCGAAATTCCACACGGAGGTCTTCGAGGATGATCCGGCCCATTTGCAATCTGCTCATATTTGCCGCGGCGCTGGTTTCCATACTCACCATTGCCGGAGCCCAGGAGAATCAAATCAAGAAAAACCAGGTCAAGCCTACCAATTCTGTTTCCGGAGCGCAGATGTTCAAGGTGTTGCGCCGTCTGCCACGGACCCAGCGGTAAGGGTGATGGCCCTGTGGCGACTGCGCTCAAGGTGCCACCGCCCGACCTGACCACATTGGCCCAGCGTCACGACGGGAAATTTCCGGATGATTATGTTTCAAACGTCTTGAAAAATGGCGTGCAGAATCCCGCTCACGGCTCCGGGGAAATGCCGGTCTGGGGCCCGATCTTTGATACGATGAACCGCTGGAAGGCTCTCTGCCCCGGCATGGATGAAACTCCAGTCACCCTGCGGATTACTAATCTCACGAATTACCTCAAATCAATTCAGAAGAAATAGTCTTGCATCAATACGAGCCAGGCTCGTGGGGACCTTGATGAGGCTCACCGCTTAGCTCTTGACGCGGGTGGCTGGCACAATCCCGAAGATAAAGAGAGCACAGTCCCTGATCCGAAAGCTAAAACGACAGACTCGATTCGTCGTATCTCTAGGCAGCTTTCCTATTCTGTGTTTTAGCCGTTCAGTTAATGGATGGCTAATCTCAGTCTTCGTTCACTGGGTTGATCGAGGCCGCAGCATTCCACATGGGGTAGGGCAATCCGGCAAGCCGATTGATGACCAAAGCCTGAGCAACAAGCAGGAACACGGCCACTTCGATGATGAGAAGTTCACGTGGCTTCGAAATAATTCCGAGAGAAACGATCAGCGTAGTGGCACCCGCCGGGGGATGGCTAACATCGAGAAGAACCATGAATGCCCCCGTGACTGACAGCGAAAGAGCCGCCGCCAGGATTCTTGGCCAGAAGATACCTTCGTGAACACCGAACGGTAGGGCTCCAGCGCCCGTCGCGACAAACGCCGCATAACCGCAGATGAGCCCGATAGCATGGCCGAAAATCGTGTTTCGCGGGCTGGAAGTTTTGGCCAGCGGAGAAAAGAACAGCAGATACGCCGTTGGCCCGAGCGATGGAAACACAAATGGATTGCGGCTTACGAGCGCCAACAGGGCAAGAACTCCAATTGTGATGAAGCCATTTACGAACACATAGACTGACTGCACCAGTCGTGGTGGGAAGTGCTGAAGCAACCAGTCCAGTCTTACGCGTCGCAGCAATGAGACAACGTGATCAGCGCCTGCGTGCTGATGGGCGGGCGAACTGAGCTTCCGCATCAGATGTTGGGCAGCAAGTCGAAATATTCGTCGTCCTCGTTTTTGCCGCCTTCTCCTTTGCCAAGCGTTTTCTCCGACTCGATAAACTCAATACGCTCGATCCATTTGACCATCTTATAGCCAAGCTGGTTCTCCACTCGTAGCCGCAGGGGTGCTCCGTACATCTGCGGAAGCCGTTGTCCGTTCATCCGCGAGGCCAGAAGGCATTGCGCCATGAGCACATTCTCCAAGCTTTGTGTGTCGTAATAGGGGCCACCGTAGAGCGCTTCGCCAAAGGAAAAGAAGGCGACGACCCTGGCTTCCGGTTTAGGCTGCACCAGATCGATGAGTGCCTTCATGGGAATGCCGCCCCACCTGGCGATTCCGCTCCATCCCTGGATGCAATGGTGCATGGTGATGTGCTCGGTCTCACCCAACTTCTCCAGGTCAGCGAGAGAAAGCTCGACCGGCCTTTCGACAAGGCCTCCCACCTTGAGCCGGAAAGTTTCAAAGCCGGTTTCCGCCAGGCGCTTCCAATCGTCCCGGATCGGCATTTTGCCGTTCGGCCAGAAGTAGGGCGAGATTTCCTCCTCAGCATACTTCTGCTGCGGAGTCAGGCGGTTCAACGTAAGAAGCTGCATCGGATACGTCACGGACTTGAGCGCATGCTGCAATTCGCGCGGGTGGTGCCATGAGATGTAGTGCGCCACGATCCACGAAAGGACAATTACGCTGATACCCACAAACCCGAGATACATGCCTCGATGCGTCTGATCATTTGTGCCCAACACAATGTGGTTCATGTTCCGGGCAAATCCGGTCATCACGATTAAAGTGACGTGCACGACGAGGAATGCAAGGAAGCTGAACATGGTAAGGAAGTGGATCGATCTGGCCGATTGCCTCCCACCAAAGATCCGCGCATACCAGGGGAATCGATTCACCACGGCAGGTGACATGGCGATCCCTGTAAGAATCGCCAAAGGGCCGAAGACAAAGACGACGGTGAAATAGGCAATCTGCTGCAATGCGTTGTAGCCATAAAACCCGTTTGGCTCCGGCGGCAGGTGAAACGTTGCATAGTGCACCCATGTGTTCCATGCCTGTAAGAGGACGAGCGGCGAAGTTGGCACAATACGCCGCCATTGCTCGGTATCAAAGAGCATGATAACGAAGAGAATGCCCGTGATGATGAAGCCGTGAACGTCGATAAAGTGCCAAACCCGCGCAATACCAATTGTGTGTCGGTAGCCCGGCGTCCCGACCAATGGCGAAATATAACGGGCGTCGTCTTTCGCGGTCCAGATGCGATCGCGTGGGACGTTTATCGGTGTAAGCCTGATCCATTCGCTCCCCGGCGTGCAGCCATCGTTGAAATACAAACGAGGATGATCCATCAGGATGGACAGACCGCTGCGGATCAGCATCATCACAAAAAGGAAATTGAAGAAGTGGCAGTAACGAACCCAAACTGGAAACCCGCGCGGCCCTGCGAAGTTGTCGGGATATATCTGAGGAACGGCTGGAACATGAGGCAGCCCGGCCACGGCGACTTCTATCCAAGACGCCGCGATTACAAAGAGGATCGCGATACCGATTCCGATCAGGATGGACGGTCGAACCCAGATACGAAATCGGCGATCAGGCGGATAGTGGACCACTCTGTGTGCCGGATCGAACGAGATCAATATTCCCTCCGCGAACTGCCCGATCGAACTTTAAGAAGCGGACCGCTTGGCTCTGGACGTGGGCAGCTGGCACAATCCGAACCCGGACGGCTTCTCGAAGTGAAAGGCTATCGTCCCTTCCGCAACTTCTTCCCGGCGCATCAACTTGGACTTCTGATCTGCCATTAAAACCGCTTCGGTAGCCATGGCTGCCTCCTTGACAGAGTGTGTGAAGCCTGTCCGGTTCACGACGGGGCCGCGCCCGCAATCGTTGCCGTCATCAAAGACAAGGCCACAACAAACAATTCGTCCAGCAACCGTCTTACAAGAATGCTAGGATCGGCCTTTCTTTTTCTCACAGGACGGGCTCACGACAGCGTCAGGGGCACCACCTTCATCATCCATTCGCGACAAAGCCTCATCGTCTAAATGTCGCTGAGTGGGTGAAAGCGACTCCGACGTATCACTCTTCCCCCTTCGCCAAGAGATAGTCAGCAACAAGGCGCTCTCTTCCAGTGTTTCGACGTCGTGGAGTACACCGCGGTCCAGAACCAATAAATGACCGGCCGACATATTTACCTTGCGATCGGCTAGATGGATAGAGATCTGCCCCTCCAACAGTTGAATGGACACCCTTCCCTCTGCTCTGTGCTGGCGCATTCGTGTCCCGCCCTTCATCAGAATCAGAACGATTCGCAAATCTGGATATTTCGCGAGCGTTTTGGAGCTCCGCCCCGTCTCCCGCTGCCAGGAGTCTTCTTGCCGGAGTTGCTGCAGCTCCCGTTCCATGTCGATTTGTAATAGAGGTTCCGCCAACCCAGGCAATCGGTTCAATTCCTGAATGCCCTCGCCGGTCTGGCAAATGCTGAGATCCGTAGCCATGATGAATACCTTTCCGTTGTGAGTCTGCGCATCTCAGTCGTGATTACGTGCTGACACCCAGCTACAACTACAGCAGGCGCAGCCCATCTCTCGAACCTGGGGAGACCCCGAGAAGACGATGATCGATGATATGTCTCGGCAAAACTGGTCAACATTGCTCAGACTGGCAGGAGGCCTGACCTGTAGTGTGGGTAATCAAGAAATGAGGCCCCGCTAATGGCTCCAGACCCCAGAGACCAAAAATGGTATTCCATTGCAGAACAAGTAATTAAGGAAATGGATTCAGCGAAGTTAACAACCCTCGTGTCCCAGCTTTGCAGCGCCTTGGATGAACGCGGTAAGCCGTCAACTCTTAACTGTGTGATGCCAGGTGATTGAAAGGCTTGTTATGAGCATGAATATGTTGTTCGATGCTGGCACTGCAGCCAGTTGTTGGCAGCGATTGTGCGGTTGCAGGAATGCTGATGTACTGCCAGTGTTGGTTCGTGGGAGTTACGCTGCCGCTGACAGCTGCATGATCTTCATGTAGCTTTCCATCGACTGGGTCAACTGCGCATCTACCTCGTCCGCGATGGTCATAACATCTGGTAACAATAAGCTGAAATCCAAGAGGTTCAAATTCCTCTGCAAGGTCCCGAAGAGGGTCACTTGAAGGATTCGTGACTCGTGCACCAGCATCGCGGGAGTGTAGCCCTGCTGATGTCGTAGTTTGCCATGGGCCACGGCTGCGGTGGAAAAGATGGCATCGCTGTCCTTTGAGGTGGCGCTGGACTTTCTCAGCCGCACAATCAGGTCTTCAACGAGCTTAGGAAGATGTCCAGTCCGCTCCTCGTTGCTAAGCGAAAGATGGTTCAGTTCTTTGCTCTGTTTTACTCGCGCCAACCAATCTTCGACGACACTGGGCAAGCATCGCTCCAATATGGCGGCCACCCTTTCCTTTTCTATCCGGGCAGCGGGTTTGCGAGTGAGCATCTCTTCGCGGAGAAGGTCCGTGAGTTTTCCAGGTTCAAATGGTTTCACGATGATTTCGTCCGCTTCCAGCAGGATAGCTGACATGGCGGTCTGAACATCCGGGTATCCGCTGACCAGCAGCGTCAACGCATCCGGTTGGGAATGGCGCATCGCACTAATTACAGTAAAACCATCTGCGGGGTTCGGCATGTGCAGATCCGTGATGAGCGCGTCGAAGGTCTCCGTTGCGATAAGTCGAAGAGCTTCTGGCACGTCGGAAGCAGCGACTACCTCAAACCCTTTCCGTTCAAGAGTCACAGTCATCATGTTGCGAACGGCGTCGTCGTCGTCCACAAGCAGCACCCTGCGGGAAATTGAGCGTTCGGTCGGAGTCATACGGCACCGCCTCTCTTCACGAACCAATCTCAGTGTGCATTAGATATATCTTAGCAACTGTATAGATTTGAACAGTGTTCCAAACCTGCCAACGGGTACTGTATGTCAGTATGAAGTGTAAGGCGGTCATGGGTTAGTGTCGGGAAACCGACGTTCCGGCCCTCACGACCGCAATTAACTTCATGTCGGCCCTTCAGGAGGATCCGACACGATGTCGTATCAGCCGATAGAAAATTACGGAATCATCGGCAACATGCGGACAGTTGCCTTGGTAAGCATGAACGGCTCAATCGACTAGTACTGCTACCCACACTTTGATTCGCCTAGCATTTTAGGAGCGCTTCTGGATGACAAGAACGGCGGCTGTTTCCGAATTTCTGCCGACTCTGATGGCGTGCGGCACAAACAATTCTATTGGCCTTCCACGAACGTCCTGGTTACGCGCTTCCTGCTGACGGACGGAATTGCCGAGTTGGAAGACTTCATGCCGGTAGGACTGCCTTCCGACTCGCCTGAGTATCGCCACGTCTACCGCCGCATTCGCTGCGTCCGGGGATCAGTGCGTATTTCCGTCACTTGCCGCCCCGCTTTTGACTATGGACGACAGACCCACGACACACTAATAGAAGCTAACGGAGCGACATTCAAGACAGGCAACTTGACGTTGGCTCTCTCAACTGCGGGTCGTCCCTAAGAATGAAGACCTGTGATTTTCCTTCCGAAAGCATGAACTCGGCGGATACTCCTCCGCGCCCGTCATTCCTGAGCGGCACGGGACACAAAGGAACCGACGCTCTCCGGTGCTCTAATCAAAGCAATTCCTACTGTGAAGTAGATTTGGACGAAACAACTACGTGTGCTTCTTTGTTAGGAGGGATTTCGCTTCCGGGTGGATAAATGAAAATCTGCAACTTGCCCCACCCCGCATCCGAATTCGCGTCCGACTCCTTACCCATTCCCAGAGTCTTGAGTTGACTATCGTCGAATCCGAAGTTCTCCACCAGATACTCGCGTACAACCATCGCCCGGGCCTGGGTTAGCACCAAATCTTTCTGGGTATCGCCCTCCATCCCAGTGGATGCAACGACTACCGCAAAACCGAACTGGTTATTGGCCAGGAACTCGCCGCCAGCGTTAAGACTTTTCTGATTCTTCAGCTTGGCCGAATCCTGCTTATCGAAAAGCTGCTTCGTCGAATACGTGAACTCCTTGGTCGGTGCGCCTTGCGGCAATCGTTCGATCTCGTTCTTGGCGAGTTCATCTGAATCTTCGTAGCCGCGGTTCTTGAAATACCCTCGCAAGAGGAAATTGTGCTTCATCGCTTCCATATTTTCCTGAAAGTCGGTAACCCCGGCTTTCGCCTGCAGCATCGTTGCATTCATAGTGCTCGTCGTCTGTTCGAGGTTGGAATAGAGTTGTTTGTCGTTCACCAGCGCCCCTGCGGTTCCCTGACCACGGTCGATCTTGGCGCTGATCGAATCCAGATTCGCCGTCGCCTGTGTGGCATTGTGGATGGCTTGTTGGCTGCTATCCAGAATGCCGCTCATCTTGTTGAGCAACTGCGCCATTTCGAGTGGCGGCAGGCTGGCGATGGTATCTCCATCCCGCACGCCGGCTGTCCCAGCGGAGCCAAATGAAATCGCCAGAAACTGGTTACCCAACAATCCCTCGGTTTCGATGGAGGCCACGGAGTCTTGTTTAATAATCTCGTGCGTCGACTTGCCAAGGTCCATGATTACGGTGACCTTTTCGCCGGGCTTGTTGGGCAACACGATGCTGTGCACCGTTCCACTGTGGACCCCGCCTACGCGCACATCGCCTCCGGCATCCAAGCCCTCGACATTGTCGAACTGCGCCTCCAATTGGTAAGTGGAGCTGAAAAGATACTGCTTGCTGCCAATGACAAAAATACCGGCCACCAGAATTGCCAGGGTCGCAACGATGAAAGCTCCTAACCGCGCCGTTCTCGACATAATGTTCTCCTACGAATGCCTTAGAAATTCCCGAACAAACTCAATCTCACTTTTCTGAAGCTCTTCAAAGCTGCCTTCGATCACCACATCTCCACCATCGAGCAGGGCCAGACGGTCAGCAATCGTCCTCGCGCTGTGCAGATCGTGAGTCACCACAATCGACGCCATGTGATGTTCCTTCTGGAGCGTGAGAATCAAATCATCGATCTCCGCGGAACTAATAGGGTCGAGACCAGCAGTGGGCTCGTCGAGCAGCAGAATATCCGGCTCCAAAGCCAGCGCCCGCGCCAGCCCCACTCTTTTCTGCATACCACCGGAGATGTCCGAAGGCATCTTCGCAAGAGCGCCTTCCATCCCCACTTCCGCGAGCAGCGCTCGAACCCGGTCGCTCCGCTCAGACTTCGATATCTCCTTCTTATGGTGCAGCAGCGGAAAAGCCACGTTCTGTTCGACGGTCAGTGAATCGTAAAGTGCTGCGTGCTGAAACAAAAAACCCATCTTCTTCCTGACTTCGCCCATTTGGTCGAGACCCAACCCGGCGATGTCTTGACCATGAATGCGAACCGACCCCGAGTCGGGCCTTTCGAGGCCAATGATGAGCCTTAGCAATACGCTCTTGCCCGTACCACTGCGCCCCAGAACCGCCAGGGTCTCGCTGCGGCCCACAGCCAAGCTAATCCCGTTCAGAACGTTTTGACTTCCGAAGGATTTGTGCAAGTCCTCGACGACGATAACCGGCGCTCTGCTGTCCTTCTCGGCTTCTCCTTGCTTCATCGCGACTTGATCGATTGTGTCCATACTTGTTTGGCGAGGTTTCGGAATCGCCCTTAGTCTGAACTCACGGAAAGAATAGGAGAATGATTTTCACCAGCACGACATCGGCCAGGATCACGAACAGCGATGACAGGACTACCGAACTGGTGGCCGCACGGCCCACGCCCGCAGCGCCTCCCTGGGTCCGCATTCCCTGAAAACACGCGATCAGTCCAATGATCAGGCCAAACACCATCGTCTTAAACGTCGGGGGCAGGAAGTCGTTGAAACCGGCGCCTTTAAAACCGCTACTGATGAACTGATGTAGCGAGAGCGGCTCAACCACGGCCTGCGCAACCCAGCCCATCATTAAGCCGGATGCGTCGGCAGAGAGCGTCAGCAAAGGCAGCATCAAGATGCAAGCCAGGATGCGCGTCGCCGCCAGTAGCCGATAAGGATTTACCGCGGATGCCTCAATGGCATCGATCTGCTCGGTTACTTTCATCGACGCCAGCTCCGCGCCAATGCCGGCGCCCACTCGGCCACTGACTACCAGACCGGTGATGATCGGGCCGGTCTCGTGGATAATGGAGAACACAATAGCGGCGGGAAGCAGCGATTTGGCCCCAAATCGAGTAAGGCTGTAGCGGGCTTCCATGGAGAGCACAATCCCAGTAGCGGCGCCGGCCAAAGCGACTAACGGCAGAGACTTCGATCCGATCTCGTCGAGTTGTCGAAACAATTCGCGGAATTCAAACGGAGGCGTCACCGCAGCCCGCATTACTTGCCAGAAAAATATTCCGAGATCGCCAAACCATTCCAGAAACTGGTTGATCAGGCCCTTGGCCGAAACAGAGGAAGACACCGGCACAGTCAACGGGCCCGGAAGGAGAGCAGCCGCATCCGTGGGCGCATTGAGTGTACGGTCGATCATGGGTTTGATCCCGAAGCTGGCCCTCCGTGGGTATTATTCAGATGCATACGAGACAGCAAGGAGTGGGGTCCGCTGTAAACAAATTCCAGCGCGATGTTTCCGCCCACATATCCCAGCATGGTGTAGTTGCCCATCCGGAGCGCGTCCTTACCGTCGTAGCGACCGGGATACCACGCGTAGACAGCGGTCATCGAACCAGCATACGGAGCGATGAGCGCTGGGAGAGAAAAGACACGGTGGCCTGCTTCGCCTCGTCGTGCGGTCAAAGTCGATGTCACCGCGTGGCCCAGTCGTCGAAACAAGCCCCTGCACTCGCAGCGATAGTACAAAGTGTCTTCCTTGAAGGCTTGTGCCAGCGCATAGCGGGTAGTAGTGCTTACCGCCGCGATGCCGAAATCGGAACCAAAGCGCCTGCCGTAACCCGCGGCGCCTTGCTTCCACTTCGGCGGAGTATCGTATGCCTGGTTAATGCCAGCCGCTAACCCGGCGCCCACGATAGGATACGGCCCAAACACATCGAACACGTAGTTGTGGAGTTTCGTTTTCCCTGTCGGACGCGTGTAAGTCAGATCGGGCAGTGCCGGGGTTGTAGTCACAACTGCGCTGGAGGAATCTCCTGAATCGGCCAGTGATTGCGCCTTTGCAAGCGCTGGCAGGGCGGCGACCGCCGCGGCTGCCAGAAGCGAGAGCACAATTCGGAGCATCGTCATGTCGAGATTCTCCTCAGTCAACATAAGAACCAGCCTCCACATCGAGCGAGGCTGTTTTTCACACGGTAAGCGGGCAACTTCCATGGTCGCACTGGCACGCGATTTCGATTTCACTGGATCCCGCTTCCTTACACGCTTGACCGCAGTATCTGTCGCCTGCTTGTACCATGCACCGGCATGGCAGATGCGCGCATTTAACCTGCTCATTCGTCGTCATTCTGTTTCTCCTTTTTCCAAGTGTTTTCCCAATCTTTAGTCTTAAGACCGCGTGGTTCAGATGCGACCGAGAACCAACAAAATGACAACGATGAAAAGAACAAGCCCAAGGCCGCCGGTCGGGGCATAGCCCCACTCCCGGCTGTGCGACCAACGCGGCAGCGCCCCGATCAGTGCCAGAACCAGGATTACAATCAATACAGTTCCAATCATGTTTTTGCTCCTTTAGTTCTTATACAGATCAGCCTTGGTTATAGGTGTTTCGCCGGTTTCTTAATGGTCAAAACTGCTCAGAGAAAAAAGAAATACTGGAAAGGACGGATCAATTCTTTCGCGGCGTTGCGGAAGATGACAGCGGAGATTGCCGCGCCACTGCCAGAAAAGAAATGGTGCGAGCCCAAAGCGCGGACCCGCACCAAAGGGTGCATGGACCTTCTTTACCGTTTCGTGCTGCTTGACGTGGTCGTCACGGTCAATTCTCTACTGGCGAGGCTTTTCTTCCGGCTTGGCCTCTTCTTTCGCTGGACGAGGAGCCGGCTGCGCATGAGCTGTGGTAGCCGGATGAGAAGCAGGCTTCTCGCGAGCCGCGGTCGGCTTACTAGTCTCAGCGGTTGGACGAGCCTCTTTAGGCTTCGCTGCCTTGTTCGCGGATGCCTTATTCTCAGTCGTGCGCGCTACGGCCACCTTACTCTCGGCCGCCTTATTGTCGTTCGTGCGAGTCGCGGCTGCTTTGTTCTCGGTCGACTTACTCTCTGCGGCTTTGTTCTCGTTCGTGCGGGTTGCAGCTGCCTTGCTCTCGGCGACTTTATTCTCATTCGAACGAGTCGTGGCTGCCTTGTTCTCTGCACCCTTGTTCTCAGACGCTTTGTTCTCGATGGTGGGAGCTTTGTAACGCGCTCCCGCCTCTTTGGCCGCTACCACCCCAGAACCGCTAAGCTCCCCAGGCTTCGCCGTTGCAGCGATTGCCGGCCGACCCTGGTTCACGGATGCCAGAAGTGCGTGGTTGGTGCTGGCAGCGTGCACATGCTGGGTTTGCATCGCAGTTGCCGGCGTGTGTTGCTCGTGCATTGCAGTCTCTTCCACGGCGGTCGGTCGAGCAGAAATTCCGCCCTCGCCGCCGTTATAACTGACATGGTTCACCGTGGTTTCGTTGATCACGGTCTTGCTGTAGACATTGGTGATGCTCGTGACATTCACATTATTCACCGAGCGGTTGTAATAGAAGCCTCCGTTGTTCCAATATCCGCCCCCATAACCGACACCACCATAGCCGAAGCCGTAGTTGACGCCACCGTAGAAGCCGACGCTTTGGCCCCAGTAGCCTTCATTCCAGGCGAAGGCGTTGCCGCCCCAACCCCAATAACCGGGAGTCCAGAGCAAGCCAACGGTGGGCGGCTCGACCCATGTGCCGGGCACCCAGAAGTAGCCTTCATCCCCGTAAGACCAGTAGCCGGGCGTCCACAAATAACCGGCCGCGGGGACCATGGGTTGAGTGTATACAGGCAGCGCGGGCGGAGCGATCACGATTGACACGCCGAACTGCGCGAACAAACTGGCCGGTACGGCCATCATCAGAACTGCTAGCAACAGAAAGCGGGAGGTACGCATTTTGAATCACCTTGCCAGATCATCCTTCGATTGCCCGGTTCAACCTTGCTGCTGCGGGCTGCGTGGATTGAGGGCGATGGGGTCAGATGGAAGAATGTCACGGACGCGACCGCCGAGTCTGTGCAATACGACTCACTTTTCGAAAATGCGCCGCCGGAAAAAAGTGGCGCGAGCCCAGAGACAAGTGAACTCGCGCCGACGAAGGTTAAGTTTGTTCGCTCCTAGTGCTATAACGTGACGCTGATTACAAGGTTCACACCCGGATACATCGGGTTGCACAGGTAATACATGCCGTCGATCTCGATCACATAAACGTCTTGCGTGTAGAGCCAGTTGCTGGGCCACGCGCCGCCAAATCCAAACCAATAGCCGCCATACTGGAAGCGGCCACTGCTGTACTCGCCCTGACTGACCCGAAATGTGTGTTCGCGTCCGAAGTTGGCCTTATAACGGTCGGCGGGAATGCGGCCAGCGCTGGCGTGTTGTTCCGGTTTTTCTGGCTTAGCCTCCGGAGCGCGTTGCTGCTCTTGCTTTGCGTTCTTCTCCTCAGGCTTGGTGTTCTTTTCCTCCTGCGCGTTCTTCTCCTCTTGCTTTGCAGGCTTTTCCGGTTGCGCTTTCTTCTCAGCAGGTTTGTCTTTCTGTTCCTCCTGCTGGTCGTGCTGGTCCTGGGCGTATGCCGCACTCGATGCGCCGAGGGTCAAGGACAAAATTGCCGTGCCGATTACTCCTGCTAGTTTCATTGGTGTTGCCTCCATTTATCGATCTCGATCGCTTTACTCACGTCTGCCTACTGCAAGCTTCCTGTGGTCGCGTTGACTGGGTTGCCGATGGCGTCCCCGGACACGAGAAGTTCCACTCGCCTGTTTTGCTGCCGTCCCGCGGAGTTGTCGTTCGAGGCTACCGGCAAAGTGTTGCCGAAGCCCTTGGCGCTGACTGAATTTGTTGACACGCCTTCTTGCACCAAGTAATCGCGCACCGAGTCGGCGCGGTTCTCAGATAGAGTCTGGTTCATGGCATCGCCGCCGACGTTGTCGGTATATCCGCCGACTTCAATGTTGAGTCCAGGGTAGGCGAGCAGAATGCCAGCGACTTTTGCCAGTTTCTCGCGCGCCCCCGGCTTCAACGAGAATTTCCCGGTATCAAATAAAACATCGGACATGCTGACGATGAGACCGCGCGCGCTGTCGCGAGTCTGGAGAATCGAATTCAACTGCTCGGACAATTTCGCACGCATGGCCGCTTTGTCGGTGTCGGCCTGTTGCGCGTTCAACTGGGCCTGCTGCGCTGCCAGGCGAGACTGTTCCGCATCCGCCTGGGCCGCGGACAATGCAGTTGCCGATGCAGCCTGGCTATCGGCCATATCGGATTGAGCCTTCGCGGTCGCCGCCTGGGAATCAGCCGCGTCGGACCGCGCTTTTGCTGCGTCCGAGTCTGCCTGAGCCTTAGCGGCCTGGGCTTGCGCTGTGTCGGACTGGGCCTGCTCCTTCTGCCGGCGAGCGTCATCCGCTTGCTGTTGCGATTGGGCCTGTGCGTCCGCTGAATTTTGGCGTTCGTTGGCCAGGCGCACTTCGTCTTCCTTTTTGACTCCGATGGCGCGCGCATCTTCGGCCGTCTGCACTGCCTCGCGGGAGACTGCGATCAGCGGCTTTCTGTCGATGTGTTTGTCTGTGGCATAGCCATCCGCGTTATTCATTAACTGGACGGCGTGCTGATAACTGTCGGCGGCGTATTGTTCTGCGCCCTCAGATTGTGCGATGCGCAGGGCGTTCCGCGCCTCAAAGAACTCCAGGGGCAAGTTAGCATTCAAGACCACCGGATCGAACTTGTAGCCGGTGGGAATATAGCCTCCGCGTTCCATGAGTTCATACTTTGCATTCACCGCCTCGCTGGTTCCCTTGGTGTCTTCGCGAACCACATTCTCAAGCACGACCACGTTGCTGGGCTGTCGAACTGCATAGTAGGGCTCTGCGGTCACAATTAAGGCGAAGGCCTGAAGGTCTGTGGTCACGTGCAGTTTGCTGCGATCGTTGCCGCCAACTAATACTTCGCCCAGGTTTACGGCCCGGCCCTCGGGTGAAATCGCCCAAAGGACGTAGGTCAGATACTCGTTGCCAAAAGTCGTGGGCCTTTGCAGGTTGCCGAATTCCGCATCGATCGAGATCGATCCCCGCTTGCTGTTCACTCTCGCTTCGCCGTTGGCGGAGGGCATTAAGCTGGTCCCGGAAAAATCCAGCTTCGAGCTTCCGCTGCGGTGCTCGTAGTTAACGGCTTGCACGCTGCGGCTGATGACGGTCACGCGGAACCTGGGAGTCGAACTCATGCGCTCAACTTCCACCGTGTTTTGAGTACTGGTCTGAGCTACTGCTGGCAAACTTAGCGCGACTGCGGCGGCTAACAATAACGTTGTCTTCACACTATCTCCTTATGGCAGGTATCTGCCGTGTTGCTGTTTCGTTTCTTTCGGAACTATTCGCTGGTCTGTTTAAGTTCCAATACGAACGTGCGAAAGCGAGTGGAACAATCCGAAAACATTCAGCAGCCACAAAACCACGGCGATGACTACGACGCCGTTCAAGATGGACTTGATGGATGACTGCATGGGAATGAAGCGATTCACCAGCCACAGAAGAACACCCACCACGATGAGAACTTCCAGGAGTTGAATTAACGGCATGATCTTTGACCTTTCTTCGTCTTGCGGACAACCCCTCTCATCCGCCCGAGGTGTTGCCCTTGGTTTCAATATTCGAGAACTTTTAGGGTCGAATCGCATCCGCCGCAGGTTCGCGGTGGACGCGTCGGATAGAGAATGCCGATTGGCTGGATGTGGTCGCTGCAGCAACCTATGAATTAAGAGCTGCGAATCAGCGTCCGCGGCTCCGTCTACACACTCAGGAGAATAGAGAATGACAGGTGTAGACCCTCGTGTCTGAGCAAGATAGCTCACTTGCGGAAAACCCGGTGCCTTGGTTTATAAATCTTGTGCTCGCTGCCGGCGCTCGCTACTCGCATTGGCATCCAGCCAATCCAGTAGGGAGCTCACGCTTGCCCGGGCCAGTGCAATCGCGCAGTCCGCGGCCCCGTAATAGATGTTGAGCGTGTCGCCATCGGCGTCCATCGTATATCCGCAGGGGAACACAACGTCGTCAACATCGCCGTGCACTTCGTACTCCGCTTCCGGCCCAAAGATCCATGAGTCACCGCGCAGCAGGCATTTTTCCGGATTCTCCAGATCGAAGAGGGCCAAGCCCAATCGATACAGACAACCCGACGGCGTGTGCCGTACTCCGTGATAGAGCACGAGCCATCCCCTGGAAGTCTCTATGGGCGGTGGCGACATTCCAATTTTGTTTGCGTCCCACCATGCTCCACGACGCGCCTCCAACATGAGCCGGTGCCGGCCCCAATGGCGCAGGTCAGGCGAATAGGAAATCCACATGTGCGACCCGAGGTTCGTCATCGGCCGGTGAATCAGCGCCCAGTATCCGTTGATCCTTCGGGGCAGAAGCGCCGAGTCCTTGTCGTCCGGAGACATGATTACGCCGTAGCGCTCGAAGGATCGAAAGTCTTTGGTCAGAGCCAGAGACACTCCAGGGCCGCCACGCGAATAGGAGGTGTACGCGACCACGTATTGCTGTAGTTCGGGCACGAATGTAATGCGAGGATCCTCAATGCCCCAGATTTCCTCGGGAAATTCTTTCGGGCTGGGCATCAATGTCGGTTTGCTATCAATTTGCCATCCATCGACGCCGTTTGCGGAGCGCGCGGCACAGAGATGTGACAAGCCGCGTCGATCTTCTACGCGACAAAGCAGCAAAGTAGTGCCATCCGCTAGCCGTGTCGCTCCCGCATTGAACACGCTATTGATGGAATAAGGCCAATCCTTACTCGTCAGGATTGGGTTGGCAGGATGGCGAAGCAGCAATGGCTCAAAGCGAGTGTTCGCGGAACTCATAGGTGTTTGTGCGGCGATGTTCATAAAGGATTTTTCGCTGGTTCAGACTGTTGCAGCGAGCGCATCTCCAGAAGTGCGATCAAGAACGATAGCGTCGATTCCGCTCCCTGGTTCTGATTGACGCGATCGGGATGAAGGCCGTCGCGGCAGCCGCCAGTGACACAATCATAAAGAGGAAGTTGCAGATCGTTTTCGCCAAGGAGCCAGTTGAACGCCGACCAGGCTGCGTTTCGCCAGCGACTATCACCAGTTACGCGGTACGCTTGCAGACACGCAGATACGGCACCGGCCGCTTCAATCGGCTGTTGATCGAAGCGGGCCTTTTCCCCGCCCTGGCGATAAAAGCCCTGCGACCCAATCGGCACAAAGTGGCCGTTTGTTTCGCAGCGTTGCGTTTCAGTGAGCCAATCCAGCGATTCGAGCCCAGCCGAGAGCATGCGATCATCGGAGCAAGCTGAACCGACGAGCAGCATGGCCTGGGGCAATCTCGCGTTGCCGTAAGCCAGAATGTTCTCGCACCACTTCCAATCCGGACGGCGGATCGACTCATACATGTCAAGCAGTCGCACAGCGAGCACCGATCTAATTTTCTGCGCATCACGGTCGCCGGGATACGAATCGAGATATTCCTGAATTCCAAGCAGCGTGTAGGCCCAGGCACGAGGACTGTAAAACTCCACAACTGCAGGCAGAGCAGACTCGAATAGGCGGCCGGCGGCACAACGCAATCCGTGGTCACTGGACCGCCCTAGAACCGTGCCCAAGGCCCACACTGCGCGCCCGTGACAGTCTTCAGAACCCTCGGCTTCGTTCCATCGGCGATCATAGCCGAGAAAGTTTCTGAACCTGCCCTTGGCCGGATTGAAGGCATGCTCCAGAAACGACAAATAGCGGGCAGAGAAATTCGCAACCGGCAAATTGGGTTTCTCTCGCTCATCTTTCTCCGGTTGATCCCTGCCCACGCGCTCCAGCAACACCGTGAAAATGAGTGCGCGGGCATTGTCGTCGGTAGTATGACCCTCGCCTCGATTGGGGACGGTGAAGATTGCATGCTGTAGCACTCCAGTGTCATCGGTCAGCGCGTTGATATGATCCAGCTTCAATTCTGGCAGCCGATTGAGATCTTTGGGTGTAGCGCGCGCCGAGAACTGAACCCGGGGATTTTCCATCCGGTCGCTGCGCACCCGAGAAAAAGTCTCCATATAGCCTTGCGCCACTCTTTTCCAGATCATCTCCCGCGCGAATAGATAGGCGCGTTTCCGCATGGCGTGACGTATCGCGGGAGTATCCAGGAGTTCGATTGTCTTTTGTGCAATCGCGTCGGGACTTTGGAACGGGACCAGCGCGCCTCTCCGGTCGTCCAATAACTCGATGGCGTGCCAATACGGAGTCGAGATGATCGCTTTCCCCGCTCCCAGTGCATAGGCGAGCGTGCCGGAAACCACCTGCGCTTCATGCCGGTAAGGCGTGATGTAAATGTCTGCGGCACCAATGAACTCGACCATCTCTTCGGGACTGACAAAGCGGTTGTGGAACATCACCTGCGATTCCACTCCCACTTCCCTCGCCATGGCTTGCAGGCTGGATCGATACTTGTCACCCTCGCGGCGAAGGATGTGAGGATGGGTCGCTCCTGCTACGAGGTAAACAACATTCTTGTGCCTGGACAAAATCTGCGGCAGCGCCTGAATCACATTCTCGATTCCCTTGTTCGGCGAGAGCAGACCGAATGTGAGTAGAACCGCTTTTCCTTCCACCCCGAACCTGTCTTTGTAGAAATTAGGATCCAGGAATGGGAGATCCGGTACGCCGTGCGGAACCATGTCGATCTTGCTGCAGGGAACCTTGAAGATTTCTTGCAAGAACTGGGACGAGAGCTGGCTCATTACAATGAGGCGATCTGAGAGCTCGGCGATCTCTTCCATCACTCTCAGTTGATTAGGGTCTGGCTCGCGCAGAACCGTGTGCAGCGTGGTCACTAAAGGCATCTTCAGGCCGCGTAGCAGATGCAAAATGTGGCTTCCGGCGGGACCGCCGAAGATTCCATACTCGTGCTGCAGGCAAACCATGTCGATATTGTTGAAGTTCAGGAACTCAGCCGCTTCCTGATACGAGGTCAGGTCATCCTGAGTGAGTGACCATCGCACTCGTGCAGGATAGTCGTATCCTTCAAGCGTGTCGTTGACTGGAAGCGCCAACAATCGAGCTGTTCCGTATTCCGCAGATATTGCGCTGCACAGGTCTGTGGTGAACGTGGCGATTCCGCATTGCCGCGGAAGATAATTCCCGATCACCGCGATTCGACTGGGGAGCGATGGTTTCGAATGCGATCGCGCGCGGGTCGTTGAAGTTCTCTCCCGCACCAGCGGGCGGGGACTGACCACCTCCAGGGCCCGATTTGGAAAGACTGTGATTGGTATCGCCATTCTCCCTACTTCTACTGAGAACAATTGCTGCATGAGGCCCGTCCAAGGGGCCGTAAGCAAGCGCTGAGGTATGGATTGAAGTTTGCCTCTTGTTAGTATTCATCTAAAGTGGACTTGAGGACTGGTCACTATTGACCATCTTCTTGGTAAGCAACGCCGCATTATGGAGCGATGAAGGCCAAACAGAAGGAAACCTTGGCGGTTCGCTGCCCCACGTGTGGCGCGAAGCCGGGTGAAAAATGCGAGCTTAGCACTGGTCTGCCCCGCACAAACCCGCATCGAGACCGGCGCTTAGTGGCTTCGGAAAAGTAGTTGCTCGGGGAAACTGATCTGGCCAGCCTTCACCGCCGAAGCGGAACAGCGCACGGGATTCAGGGCAGGTTCGGCGAAGATTGAACCGAGACGGTCGGAGTTTGGGTCGCTGTCGGGTCGGGGTGATGGGCTCAGCCCTTGGCCCATTCCGCGTTGTCATGGGACGACTGTCGCGCCTGGGAGCTGTCCAGATAGCAGCCCTGTTGCATATGACGCGAGTGCGCGGAGACGGTTACGTACGGCACTCCCAGAAAATGGCTGCCAACGATTCCAGTTACTTCGACGCCATTAAAGTGCTGCAGCTTCACCTTCGCTAAAATCCGGCGCAACGCGTTTTGGATCTTCGTCGCTCCAGAAACGCCAAAGAAGATCACCTTGACCTCTGCCGCCATGAAAAAGAAATTCCATCCCGCCGCATGGATCTTGCGGTCAAGAGAGAGACCGTCCAACGTCTTGACCAGGCTCCAGCTTCCCGAATAGGGCTCACTCTCAAGTTGGAGAAGTTGCGCCATCCCCGGCCACTCCTTCATTAGAATCGTACCGACTTGAACCGTTGAGATAAGCCCTCCGGAAACACTCGCAGCAATCGACGTAACGCCGCCCTAAGCAATCTTTTAGATTCACCCATTTCTCTCCGGCATACTGTGCAAAAAAGCTCATTCGGTAAATTATTAGATCGTCATGGATTTATGCGGTTCCGACCCTGTTCCGCAGACTATACTTATTGACGATGAGCCCCACAGTAAGAGTCAAGAAGAACGGCAAGTTCGACTCCGATACTTTCCTCGCAACGATTGGCGATGGCAGGAAGATCTTGTCCGTTGAGAAAAAGCAAATGATATTTGCACAGGGGGACGTGGCAGACGCCATCTTCTATGTTCAGAAAGGCAAAGTGAGGCTCACCGTCGTATCCCAGATCGGCAAGGAAGCGACAATCGCGATCGTTAGCGCAGGCAATTTTTTTGGTGAGGGTTCACTGGCAGGGCAGCTTTTGCGTATGGGCTCTGCAGCGGCGATGACAGATTGCGAGATCCTGCGGGTTGACAAAAAAACGATGATGGATGCCCTGCACCGCGAACCCGCGTTTTCTGAGATGTTTGTGGCGTATCTGCTGGCGCGTAATATCCGCTACGAAGAAGATCTGGTCGACCAACTGTTTAACTCCAGCGAAAAGAGACTGGCCCGCGTGCTTCTACTGCTTGCTCATTTCGGCAAAGAGGGCATTCCCGAGACCGTGGTCCCTAAGCTCAGTCAGGAGACCCTGGCGGAGATGGTGGGAACCACTCGCTCGCGAGTCAGCTTCTTCATGAACCGGTTCAGAAAATTGGGATTCATTCACTACGCCGGGGGAGTAGAAGGCGGTCTGCAGGTTCACAGCTCGCTGCTCAATATAGTTCTGCACGATTGAACACTCCCACGAATGCGACACAAATCTTGAACGCGCGTCTGGCCATTCAACCGATAGAAAGTAACGGGTCAACTTGCACAACAAATAGAGCAAAAGCGTTCACAATTGAACAGCTTTAGCCGGGCACATCCTCGATCATTCGTGAAGTGGGGAGTATGAGTGATGTCCAACTACTCGGCTGGAAAGACCATTCTGTGTATCGACGATGATGACGGCGTGTTGAGTTACCACCGGGCACTGCTGGAGAGACGCGGATACGAAGTGCTCACTGCAGCCTCCGCCCGACAGGGCTTACAACTTGCGGAAGTCTGCTCGGTTGCCGCCGTGGTTGTCGACTATCACATGCCCGAGATGAATGGGCATGAGGTCGCGACCAAAATAAAGCGCCTCAGACCACAAGTTCCAATCGTCATGGTTTCCAGTGACGACGCGGTTCCGGAACAGGCGTTGGATGCAGTTGATGCGTTCGTTTCCAAAGACGAAGTAGCCAGATGCCTATTATCGGTGCTCAGCCGAGTCTGCCGTGAAGGCCCCTCCACCTTCCTATTAACCGATAGCAGCGTCGCCTGAGACTGTATCAGGTGGCCCCGTGGCTTTTGAGCCTAGTGATTATTCACGCGCCAGGCCCACGTATTGAGCAATTTTGAGCAGAATTGGGAGAAACGCGTCTGTATACCTAAATGGGCATGGCTGCCAACAACACTATCCTCTGCATATATCGGGACCCGGATCAACTGAGTTTATTGCAGGAAAACGGATACGAACTGGTGACCGCGACGAATGGCCACGACGGTCTACGGTTATTTGCTTCCCAGCCTGTGGATGCAATTGTGCTCGATTACCACCTCGGACTTTTGGATGGCACATTCGTTGCGAATGAGATCAAGCGGCTCCGGCCGACGATTCCCATCGTCATGCTGGTTGACAATCTGGAATTGCCTGACGGCGCGTTAAACTCCGTCGATGCACTGGTCCCCAAGTCTGACGGCGCCCACTTCCTGTGGGCAACCGTTCACTTTGTATTGAATGTGAAGCCAGCTCAGAGTCGTGAAGGAAAGTTGGAGACTCAAATGCGGGCCCATCCGCGTCCTTCCGGCAGGTCCACTGGGCAAGCACATCATTTGCAGGCCAAAGCGTCGCTTGGCCTAGAGGACGCACCTTTTACGGCAAAAGAGTGAAGAAGTATTCGAACGGAACTGTCCGGTTCTGAGGACTGTGCACACATTGCTCACCTTGAGATCCGGGCGCCGAAATCGATTCGCAATTTAATCCCAGGCGCAGAGAAAAATTAAGAGAGCACAATTGATCGTCTATCGACTTGCCAATGTCGAATAATGGTTAGCGTGGAAACTGAAAAGATCATGCTGCGACATATTTTGTCCGTCCGCTGCCCTACGTGCCGCGCTAAACCGAAAGAAAAGTGCACCCTTAGCACAGGGCACCCGTGCATCAAGACGCATCATGCCCGACCGCTGGCCGCTGCCAAGGTCCCACCCCCCTTGCGAGCGGCACATGTTGACCTCCGCGCTAGGGCGTACGGTAGTGTGAATTATTCATCGTTCCTACTCCTTTTCCCCTCGGCTCTTGGGTAATCGGCGCAAACATGGGATGTAAACTCTTTATCGCGCTGCAACTCGAAGTTGCGCATCATTTCATCGAAAGATGCGCCGGTTGGCGGACCAGAAGGTCTAAATCGCCAGCCACATTCGGGGCAACCAAAACCCCGAAAATGCTGTTCCTCAATCCATACCAGCTTCCGGCTCACGGCCGCCTCTGTCGCTGCGCCCCGATGAGTACCTGCCTGTTGTCAAGGGACGAAGCGTTCCGGTTCGCCATTAACGGCTCCCTTCGCATCTGCATACCGCCTAAATTGCTGCAGAAACCATCACCCAGTCTGGGCCTGGCGAAAGATGCGTAAAAGGGCGGATTTTACATGCGCAAATTTGGATGGTCTGTAGGCCACCCTACATACACGGAAGATTTTGTTCGCGCGCGCGAGAGAGTTTGGTACCCGTTTGAGGATTTGCGGTGCGGAATCTCTGCTTAAGTATTGGTGCAGGTTTCGTGCGCCTTGGAGCGGTCAGTATTGCTCAGTATCACGGTCATATCCAGCGTAACGTTTGATAGGTCTTCGAGAGGGTTCACGATGCGCTCTGAGAATCCTACGCCGTTTGGCAGAGCATGCGGACGAGCTCATCCCAGCAGATGCGAGAGCGTTCGGTTCTGATCCCCAGTCTGTTTAAGGATGGTTTGTGGAAAGCAAAGGCCTCCAGGTCGTGCAGTCTGGCGAACGGACGAATACCGAAGGGAAACCAGTCAGCAACCTGATACTTCTCTCGATCTCCGATAGCGACTATAACTCCCTCCGTCCTCATCTCGAATACATCACCTTGCCAAACCATCTCGTCCTTCACGAGGGGAGTGGAAAGGTAGAATCTGCGTATTTTCCGAATCGAGGTTTGATTTCTCTTGTAGTCGTAATGAAAGATGGAAAGACCGCCGAAGCCGGCATAGTCGGCAATGAGGGCTTTATCGGAACACCGGCGGCTGTTGGCCTGAGCAGGAGCCCGCTTCAAGCGGTGGTACAAATCACGGGAGACGGGTTTCGCGTAGAAGTCGGGGCTTTGCAAAATACTTTGGAATCTACTCCACATCTGCAATTGATGTTGAGCCGCTATGCCGTAGTTCAGGGAATGCAGGTTGCACAAACCGCGGCGTGTAATCGGCTTCACGACATTAAGCAGCGCCTTGCACGGTGGTTGCTGATGACTCAGGACAGAGTGGATTCGGAATCGCTGCCCATCACCCATGATTTTCTGGCAACGATGCTAGGGACAGATAGACCTAGCGTGAGCCTGGCAGCTGGTGTTTTGCAGAAGAAAAAGCTCATCGAGTACAACCGTGGCGCAGTGAAGATCGTGAACCGCAAGAAACTTGAAGACTCCGCATGTGAGTGCTACGGGATTACGCAACAGTACAATGGCGAGCTGGGGTTGAGATAAGTCCCCGAGTGGAGACTTGCCCTCAACACTCAGCTCCACTCACTCTTCCAAGAACGCATCTTCAGATTGCGGTTCGACGGCCGCTCAGAAGGTTAATGACGAGAACTACAAGCGCCACCACAAGCAGCAAGTGGATCAGGCCGCCGGCCACGTGGAGGCTGAAACCGAGAAGCCATAGAACCAGAAGCACTACGAAAATAGTCCAAAGCATATCTATTCTCCTTTGCTCGTCTTTAAGTCTTGAAGTCTTACCTTTTCGGTCAACTTAAGCGTTTCCGAACGCCTTTCCGCACTCCAAGCAAGATCGCCGGGATCGCGGTGTAATCAGGCTGCAGAAGGGGCACATCCTTTGTGATCCGAAGTTTTGAGTCGTTGGCTTAATGGTCCCGATCAGTCGTGAGCAGGAATCGGCGATGCCCGCTAACCTTTTGCGAAAACGATCGCGGAGCCGACCAAGCGTCATAGGTTCACTCGTGCTCTCATTTCGCGCCCTTCGCAAATCAACCATGACACGCCACGGGCAGCGATGCTGTGCAGGATTGCTCACAATCCAACGGAACTTCGAGTGGCAAGGCGAAACTCGGCGAACTTCGTTTTTGATGGGCAGATGGAAGTGAGCAATTCAGATCAGCTATTGGTTTTGGGTCTGAGCGATCATAGCGGCAGAGATGAGCACTTCTTCTCTCTCTTTCAGGTCTTCTGAACTAAGTCAGCCCATCTGAAGTTATCTCTCCTTAGTTTCACAGCTCCGAAAGGAACAATTCATGAAAAAGACAATTTCACTTGTGTTGATGAGCTTGATCGGCATGGTTGGCACGTACGCATTTGCCGGCTCGGACCGGGAAGACACGGTCGACCGCATGCAAAAGTCCGTAGATGTTCTGCAATCGATCATGTCAACCCCCGATAAAGGTATCCCGGAAGAAGTGCTAAACGGTGCAAAATGCATCGTCGTAGTGCCGAACTTGCTCAAAGGCGGCTTCATCTTTGGTGGAAAGCACGGACGTGGTGTGGCTTCTTGCCGCACGCCGGAAGGTTGGAGCGCTCCCGCATTCGTTTCACTTGGCGGTGGGAGCTGGGGATTACAGATTGGCGTCGAAGGGGTGGATCTGGTCATGCTGGTCATGAACGACCGCGGTTTGCAGCATCTGCTTTCGACCAAGTTCGAGCTTACCGGTGAAGGATCGGTGGCAGCGGGCCCAGTCGGCCGTCACACTTCCGCCGGAACTGATGTATTGCTGAACACTGAAGTGCTCACCTACTCGCGCTCGAAAGGCGTGTTCGCCGGCCTGACGTTGGAAGGTGCGGTAATCGAGCAGGATAACGACTCGACTCGCGCCATTTATGGCCACCACATGATGTTCCGCAGCATTCTTTCGGGCAAGGCGTCAACCCCCGCAAGCGGAGACGCGTTTGTGAAGGCTGTGTCCGAAGCCGGCCACCAGGCCCACATCGCGGAAGCACGAGAAGACAACAAACAGTAGTTGCATCAGAATGCGAGTAGTGTGGTTGACCGGAACTCCAAAGGTTCCGGTCAGCATTACAAAACCCCGCCTGTTGTGGCTGCCCGATCCAGACGATCCTGAGTGCCGCCTTGCGAATGCCTGAATCTGAAATCCGCACACACCTAGCACACAGCCATTTCGAGTGATGAGATTTCTTGCATAGGCGAGAAAGCGGCCGACTGATGGGCCGTCAGCCGGAGGGCCGGAATTGTCTCGCGGTAGCGTCTTAAGCATGGCGAATCATCGGTTCCTGCGATGCTGTGCTTCAAGGACGCGATGGCGGGAGTGGCGTTTTCCAGCCCAAGACTCGGGCGGACGGCGACATTTTTACCTGCGTTGGCGGCAGGCGCTGGGATGAATATCGGCGGAGGAACATGCGAACATATTCCTCTACGAGCCGCGAGGTGTTATCGGCTCTCAGGATTACGCATGTGTCGAAGCACAATGACGCATCGGAAAGTGGTTTTACGACTACGCCATCAGGATGAAAGTCTGTCGTGGAAGGTTGCGTGAGAATAGCGACACCTAAGTGCTCCGATAGCAATTCCACTACCTGCTGTGGCGCAATGACATCGTGAGCGTGTTTGGGAGCGATCGGCCCACATTGCGCTGCATCCATGATTGCCTCAAATACGACTGGATCAAAGCATTTCGGAAATAGAATCCACTCATCCTTGGCCAGGCCCTGGAGCACCAGACGTTCTTTGTGAGCAGCGGGGTGATTCTCTGGAAGCACAGCGTACAGCGGAGCCGGAGCAAACGGCACAGCCGTGATCTGGGCATCCTGCGGTGGCGCCGTCATCCGCCGTCAGAGTCGGCCAATGGAAAGAAGACTTGACGCGGATACAGGCTGCGGCCGTCGTAATCGGTATCAAGGAGCCACATGGCGATCTTGGATGTGTCGCCTGAGTCAATGGTTCCTGTTCGGGTGTTGTAATAGTCGAAGCCTTTGACTTCGATTTCCCACTTGCCTTTGTGGTCGCCCATCGCGACCTTTCGCAGATCGACATCGGGACGCCCGACCAGCCAGAAACTTTGGTTTGATGCACGTTTCTTCTTCAAGTCCGCGGTGAGTAGATCGGCATTCATTTGCGCGCTTAAGAATGTCATGCCCGTCTTTTCTTTGGTTAGCTCGTCAATTTCTTTGGCTGCTTGCGGATCAAACTCAAAGGCCGCAAAAACAATCATTGCGGGTCTCGGAATCAGCGTTCTAGCTTCCTGCCATGCACTCTCAACTTGTCGGGGATCAAGCAGGCTGTGTTCGGGCCCAAAGGAAATCACGACCCGTTCCGGCACTTTTCCTTTTGTTTCAGCGTCGGCGTGAAGCCAACGCGTGCCGGCGAGTGGTTCAACTCGGGAGAAATCGATCTGGTTACCGCCTTTGCCTCGTAGGCCAGTCTTGAGGAGTTCGTCGCGCCATTCGGTATGGCGAAGCGTGGCTCCTGAGCGCGTGACCGAGGCATCAAGGAGTGGGGTGGCGGCATAACGAAAGTCAGCCAAGGACTGTTGAGCCTTTGTCGATACGGGTTCGACTCCGGTCGCGGCCACCTCTATATCCTCTAAAGACCTAACTGTTGGCGCAGGCACAGCCTCGACGGTAAAAGGGCCAGTAACACGTACGCGGCCTTTGTTGACGTCGGGCTGGTCAAAAAGTGTCTCTTGGTCGGAATATCGAGTGATCGCCGAGTCAATTTGCTCTCGGATCATGCCTTCACGAATCTCGGGATTGTTGGTTATAGACTTCAGCGTTATGTGAGGGACACTTCGGTAGCGGAATCCACTACCAACACCTTCCTCGGGGTGTGCGAGTTCGTAATAGGCAAAATCCTGTGCCATCAAGCGTTGCTTGGCTAGTGTGATGGCAACGCGGGAAGTGTCACATGTGACCCAGCGGCGCCCCCATTGCTCCGCGACATAGGCAGTTGTCCCGGAGCCACAGGTTGGATCCAGGACTAGATCGCCGGGGTCTGTTGTCATCAGCATGCAACGCTGGATGAACTTAGGCGCCGTTTGAACGACGTAAACCCGAGACTCTGCTGCGGGTTGATCCGGCCAATTGTTGTCAAGTTTCATTACTGGAAAATCAGCGAAATACTGTTTGAAGTACGGGCTACCACCTAGGAGAAAGAGTCGATTTATGCTTATTAGCTTTTGCATCCCATCACGAGTAGTGGCCCAGCTTTTTCCTCCGAACGGTTTACAAGTCGTGCCATCCAACTCGAAAGTGAATATGCAGCTTTCGGTGAAGCCGGAGGATGTCAGCTTTGATCGACGGAACAATCCTGAATAGTCTTCGAGCGTAGCGAATTCCTGTTCCGTAAGCTTCTTGTACCCGGCTGGTAATTCCTCGTCGTCGAGAAATCGCCATTCTTTGTCTTGCGTGATGTCCCTCTGCTTGAAGAGTGGCCGAAATTTTATTTTTTCAATATCCTTCGCGTACCAAACCAAATAGTTATAGGCCTCGGCTAGGCCTTCTTGTCCCAGGGCACTTGTTGATTTGAATGCAATGAGCGTTCGAAAATTGGTTGAACCAAACACTTCGTCCATCAGTTCCCGGACATGGTGGAGATTCTCGGGCCCAATTTGGACGAAGCAAGAACCAGATTCATTCAAGAGTTCTCGCGTTAGCAGCAATCTGTCGCGCAAGTAGGTCAGGTAGGAATGAATGCCCAACTCCCAAGTGTCTCGGAACGCTCGAATCATTTCCGGTTCCTGCGTTAGATCTGCATCACGGCCATCCTTCACATCGCGTTTGTTCACAAATGGCTGAAAGTTGGATCTGTACTCGATGCCATAGGGTGGATCGATATAGATCATTTGTACTTGGCCCGCCATGCCCTCTTTTTCGAGGAGAGAATTCATTACGAGCAAAGAATCGCCAGCGATCATCCGATTGGACCAGCCGTGGGCATGGCGATAGAAGTCAATGGCCTCCAGTAAGGGAGGGTTCTCTTCTCTGCGCTCGAAAAGCGAAGGCTGTACCGGCAAACCATTGCCGTTACGCTTACGGACGGCGTCGATGATGGTGTGCGGATCGATGCGCTCATGCACGTGCAAAGAGACAGTCGGGACTTCAAACGAGCTGTGCTCCTTTTTGCCCGCCCACACCAACTGAGGATCAAGATGCGGATCGTAGTCCAATTCCTGGCGGGGTTTCAGCGAAGGCACGGGAGCAACGTAGTCGTAAGTCTTGTGCGTCGGCGCAACCGGATCGGTTTCCGGTGTCACCAACCCAACGGGCGGGTTGTTAATGCGCTTCTTGTCGCTATGCTCATAGCGCTCTATCGGGCGCTTCGGCGGCTTGCCGCCGCTCGTCTTCCCTCGCGGCATGTACTTGTTACCTCTTCGCGCGAACAGTGTTTGGGGGAACGCTGAATTCTAAGCTGCGAGAGTTCCAAAAGCCAGTGGCGGGCGCTATTCGGAGAAGGGATTTTCGCGGTGGGTCAACAAACAAATAAACGGTAGCGTTCGAACGCCGCTTCGGGACTTAGTTTTCAGTGCCATGTGATGTCTCGCAGATAAGTGCGGTGCCACGCCGCGTGTGCTTGCCTTTGTTGGGTGTCACAGCGCCTCCATATAGGGGCGAATGACATTGCCAACCCGGCAGGTTTTGGCGTAACGGTAGACTTCATTGATGCTTGCTTTTTTCTGGCGAAGGCAGTCCTTGAGGGCTTCAATCGCGATATCGAGTCCGACTTTATTCCGGAACTTAAAGCAGTCGGCAACCGTCTTCGCGGCTGAATAGACGCGAACAGGAACACCCTCGACCTTATGGTTTTCGATTCCCTCGGTCAGCGAGCGACCGGACAGCCGGACGATCCTGAGCGTAGGCGAAGTGAGGGCAGGCGTTCTTGCCCCTTTGCGGAGAGCGATCCAGACCGAAGCAGGATTCTGCGTTGTGATCTCGTGAAAAACCAGCGCCGTCAGCAGGCAAATAACAGATTCCGGCACACGCTTCGCTACCTCGGCGTAGGAATGGTGTTCCGTAACGTTGGCATCAGACAGAGTGTAGATTCCGCGTCCGGAACGATTGAGTTTGCCCTGCCGGTGGAGGCGAATGAGGTATTCCCGCGGTAGGCCGATGGCCTCGATATCGCGGGGCCTAACCATCCCGTGTTCGCCGACGTACCGCATGATCTCTTGAAGAGGCTTCGCCATGATGAGTCTCAATACGTCATTACTTTATTGTATCTAATGACGTTATGCAACATGCGGCTCTCTTCGTTTGTAGATGGAAGCGGGCGTCAGCCCTTTAGTATATGTCTATTTATTAGCATATATGCTATAGTTACGACATGACATTGGTAGCACAAATCGCTGCATATAGGAACAGGGGATTCACCGGCGAGCAGGCCGAAGTTATCACGATGATGCGGATTGCCGCCGGGGTGCTCTTTCGGGATTTCCCTGATTCATTCTTATTGTTCGGCGGCGCGACACTGTTGCTTTTTCACGACAGTGTGCGTCACTCCGCAGATTTGGATTTGCAACCGAGATTGGACAAGCTGCCAACATCAGAGGATCTTCGTGCCTCGCTCGCGACCGGACTGGCCTCGGCGGCGGATGCCCTGACTTTAGGACCGCTTCACATCGAGGTGTCTGGCGACAAGATTCTGGTAAAGCACCGAGACGACAGCCTTTTGTTCAAGGTGGACATCACTCGGTTTGGGTCAGTGCTAGAGAGTGAGGTAGAGGAGCACGACGTTGAAATTGATGAAGACAGCATTGCTAGAGTGAAGGCCGCTTCGCGCGAGTTCCTCTTGCTTCAAAAGGCAGAGTGTTTCCTATTGCGGAAGATCATGAAAACGCGGGATGCCTTCGACATCTATGGCTTGAGGCAGTCTGGTGTCGTTCTCAACGAGCAACTGCAGAATCATTTAGAAGACACTCTTATGGGCGACCAGATTGATGCTGCACAAATCGCGGCGAAGATTGCCCAGGTTGACGAAAAGCGTTGTGGCGAGCTGCGAGCATTGTTGCCTTCAGAAGTATTTGAGTCGCTGGCGAAAGGACAATTCAGTACCCTCCGGGAGGCTCTTCGCGATTTGTACCGACGCTGGCTGTAGCAACAGGAAAGGAGGAAGACGAATATGGATTGGGTAACCGCGATTCGCAAAGAGGCGCAAACCAGCTCTATCCTTCGCACGGATGAACTGGCACGTAAGTACGGCATCATTCCTGCTGCTGTAACGCAGGCTCTCGCGCGCCAGGAGCGGAGAGAACTGGTGGAGCATGTCAGCAATAAGGTCTACTACAACTGGCTTGCGCTGGACGGTTCCCCTCGTGATCTGGTGAATGTTCTGCGTGAGGATGCTTACGTCTCGCTTGAGTCTGGCCTCCGCGAATACGGAATTAGTACGCAGTCTCCTCGCACACTGACTTGCGTGACCACAGAACGGCCCAAAGAATTCAAGGCAAGAACGATCACGATCAGCTACCGCAGTATTTCTCCACGTCTCTATTGGGGGTTCGTGCGAAAGACGACTCGGTACGGCGGCTATCTGATAGCAGAGCCGGAAAAGGCAATTCTCGACTGGATTTATCTCAGTATTCAAAACGGAACTACGCCCGCTCTCGACGAGCTTGATTTCAGTAGCGTTGACCGGCTCAAGCTCTTGAACTATGCGCGCAGATTCCCGCAATCCACATATCTGCATGTGCTACCTGCTCTCACCGAAAGCACGGGAGTTGTAGAGTCGCTCGGCGCGCGGGCCGGAGCCGGAGATTAACTCCGCGTGGTGTGATTGTTCCAAGCGAGAAGAGTTTTACGGGTCCTCCCGGCGTTTAGTTGATAGTCTATAACCTATTGAAATATCTGTTTATTATAGGTTATGATCTATTGCAACTACCTATAACAATAGGCTGTGACCTATGACAAAAACAAGACTTGCTGCCCAGTCCCGCTCGCAACTCGATGAACGCTTCCGGGAACTAGGGCCGGCGAAGCGCTATACTCCGCCGGTCCGCGGTTGGATCAAGGCTCTCCGGGAGGCGCTCGGCATGTCAACGGTACAGCTCGCGAAGCGGCTGGGGATCAGGCAGCCGTCCCTCGTGGCGCTCGAACAGTCGGAAGCAAAGGGCACCATCGAGCTGGCGACATTACGCCGCGTAGCCGAGGCGCTCGACTGCACGCTTGTGTATGCGCTCCTGCCCAACAAACCGCTGGAAACGACGCTCCGCGACCGCGCGCGCGCGTTCGCGCGGCGGCGGCGGGGTCCGGTCGAGCACTCAATGTTGCTGGAGGACCAGAAGGTCACGGCCAAGGACGCCGAAGCGCGCCTCGATGAAATCGTGCGCGAGACGAATCCGCGGTTGTTCTGGGATTAACGCGTGAACGACCTTTTCGAGCAGCCGGACGATGCCACACCGCTGACGCCGGAGGAAAAGCGCGAGTTGATCCCTGCGCATATCGCCTATCGGCGTGAGCTGAACGAAGCCGAGCAGGAGAACATCTCACGCGCGCAGGATTGGGCGCTCAATCGCCGTCGTGATCCGCTGAGCGAGAAATTTGTAAAGGATCTGCACCGGCGGATGTTCGGCGACGTGTGGCGGTGGGCGGGCAAGTTCAGGATGAGCGAACGCAATCTCGGGATTGTGTTCCATGAGATTCCCGTGGCACTGCGCCAATTGCTTGACGACACCAGGGCATGGGTCGAGTACAGGACGTATCCGCCCGACGAGATCGCCGTGCGCTTCCATCACCGGCTGGTGCTGATTCATCCGTTCCCGAATGGCAACGGCCGCCACGCCCGCCTCATGGCGGATCTTCTGGTGATGAGGCTCGGGGGTGAGCGGTTTTCGTGGGGAAGCGCCAACCTGCAGGATGCCGGGACCGTGCGCCAGCGCTATATCGCCGCGCTGCAGGCCGCCGACGATCACGACATCGGCCCGCTCCTGGCATTCGCGCGCTCATAGATTCCGACGGCGATGCGGACCGCCATCTTCATCAACAGGGGGCTCCACTACCAGTAACACCACGGGGACCGGCGCGGGTGACCAAAGACCGCCTATATGGTGGCGCTGGCGCTTTCACCGGCGTTATCATACCGTTTCCGGTAATGGCCCCTATTCTCATCTCCGTGGTTTCGCTGCTCATGTCCGCAACTGTGGCGTGGCTGACACTCTTTCGCCGTGGCACGGTGAAAATGACGCAGCCGACCGTCATTTTCTTTGGGCCGGACACGCCGCGCGAGCGGAAAGAAAAGCCGCTACCGAAAATCTTCCTGCGCACGCTACTGGTCGCGACGGCGAAGCGAGGCCGGGTCATCGAAAGCATGCACGTCGCGCTGTCGCGTAACGAGACGCACCAGAATTTCAATATCTGGGTCTATGGCGATGACAAGCTGGTCCGGGGAAGCGGGCTGTTCGTCGGCGAAACGGGTGTGGCGGCTAATCATCATTTTCTCGCACCGAATGACGGAAGCTCCTTTGCCTTTACGGAAGGTTGTTACAACCTAGAAGTTTTCGTCAGGCTGCTCGGGGACAAAAATCAGAAACTGCTCTACGCCCAGCCCTTGGAAATCTCCCGCGATGTTGCCGCGTCGCTCGCCGAGCCGGGAACCGGAGTGTATTTCGATTGGGGACCGGATTCAGGGCGCTACCTGTCGCACGTTGAAAAGCGGCCCCTGTCGCCTGATCCAGGGAAGTTTCTTGAGCTGTTGGGCCTCGCGAAAGAGGGCGGGCCGCACGAAGAATGAGCTAAGGCGGGGGAATTTTACTCATGGAATGGGCGAAGCTAGCAATCGAGGCAATCAAAGCTCTAGCATGGCCGCTCACGCTAATCGTTGTTCTTGTCATATTCAGGCGACCACTCCTAGCGAGGCTGCCCCATATCACAAAGGCTAAGTTCCCCGGAGGTTTTGAGTTTGAGCTTAGCGAACTAGGGAGCAAGGCTGAAAAGGTATTTATCGACGCCAATAAGCATAGCCTTGGCTCCGGACCCTCGATGCTTGCGGTAGCTAATACCAGATTGGCAATCGAAAGCGAGATACTCAAGTTGGCACAACTGTCTTTTGACCCCAAAGAAGCTACATATCAACAGATTCCACAATTGATAACGCTCCTAGAAGACGCAAATGTGCTTTCCAAGGCGATTGCCGACGGTTTGAGGCAGTATATTGAGCTCACGAATCGGTCCGTCCATGCAAGTTCAACGAGTGGCGAGGACATGATCAAGATCCTGACTATTGGCACCTCGCTTTTAGCCCCTCTCAGATATTTGTCGCGTGTCCAGTATCTTCTCAGGGAGTTTGATGCGCACCTCCTTTGGCATATTCACGGCCAAGCGGACCACAATAAATTCTATTTCTGGTCTGCCATCGCGGCGAGCCTTCCGACTTTCGACTACAGCTACGAAGCATTTCGTGAGGCAGCTACCAAGTTCAATGCCCGAGAAGAAGAGCGCGCCCGAGAAGCGGACAGAGGACCAAGGGCAATTGACATTCCTAACACCAGTGAATTCCTAAGGATTCTACAATTTCGGAGGAGCGAGTTGCTCCGAGTTATACAGAGCGAGCCATTCAGCGACCCAACGTGGCGAGAGGTGGAGGAATGGCGTTGGCCAGGGGAGTGGGGGCACATCGGTTGGAATCATCCCATCGTGAAAAGTTTCAATGAAGCGCAAGAGGAGTTGTTGAGGACCAACTCTGCGATCGAACGTTATGCACGCAAGGGAATTATGGCTAGCTGACCTTCCGTCCAGCCATAGGACTGCCCCCACTTAAGCCTAAAACCAGGCTTGGGTCGGGCATTCGCAGTGACCATGTGATGATGCTGATGAAAAGACAGCGACACGAGCGCTATGGTGAAAAGGTGTTCAAGGAATCACTGCGGAAATACATCAAGGCGGGCGCGCCCTCGATGCGTGGAGTCTCGGAAGAAGAGTACACCGGCGCCTGCTGGTCGCTTTGGAACAGGTGCAAAACCGACAACGTATACGCGGTAAGAATTTTCGTCGATCCGTTGATTGACACTCAATTCGCTGAGCAATCTAAGGATTTATTTTGTGTTCTCGTCGCGCGTTGTAATCCGGATGGCGAACTGATTGATGCTCCGCCCGGCTACACGCGGGTCGAGGAGGACGGCATCTTCCTTTCGAAGGTCGTTGCCGGTTCTCCGCTTCAGGCGAGGAAGGCCGCGGTGGGCACGGATATCGCCGTGTACCTGTTTGCTTATTTCGACATTCTCGGATTCAAACAGAAGCTGAAGACCGAAGGATTAGAGCGGGTACGCAAGAGCTATCTTGAATTGATTGAGCGGGCCATCACGCCGCAAAAAGCGAGGTGGAGTAAGAACAGCACAATCTCTTCCAGCGGGGAAATGGTCCCAGCACTGATGTGGGCGCCGATAGAAGCGGCCTTTGCAAGCGACTCAATCATTCTATACGTTCCATATGACCCTCAGCTTGTAGAAGAATTCTTTCGCCGTTGCGCGCTCTTATTCTGTAGTGCCCTACGAATCCTCGTTCCCCTGCGTGGTGTGATAACGATAGGCGAGGGCGTTTTTGACGAGAAGAGACATGTGTTCATTGGCTCACCTCGGCGGCAATCGGGTGGTTTCGACGCCGCCTTTGGGGATGGAGATTAGGGGTCGCAATCATCGCCACACAGGTTCTCGGAGATGTGATTAACTGCATCAGAGGCGACTGGGTGCGCGGCGGAGTTGGCGTCGTCATCGCCGGGGCGCTGTTGCTGTTCCTTTTGCGCTCAAAGGTCAAAGACATATTTAGCTAGAAGCGTTTTCGAAGAAATTCAAAAAGAATGTAACCAATGAGCGCGGCCACCGCGGCAATTTCAAAATTGGCGGACGTAAAAACATCTGCGATTGCCCAAGCCAGACCCCTTCTTTGTCCCATGCCCGAGCGTTCAAATTCTCCCATCAAAAGGTTGGAATAAAAAAGGAAGATGATAAAAGCTATCTCGATCAGCGCTCTCCAGACATTTTTCTTCATCGCATTAGGAATCCTCGCAAAGTCTTCGCGACAAGTGATGTTAACAGTGATTATTCCCGGCAGACCGAATAGTGGATCATTCACCCATGCCGGTCAACGACTCGGCTGGAAGCCCCGGATGTGCCAATTGGTAATCTCGACGAAAGGTTTGAAGGCATTGGTGAAAATTGAGCATTCTGGTGGGTTCAGCAGCACCCACATGACTTGCCCCGTATTGCCTCCCAACCTTCCCAAACGATGAGGGGAACGACCACCAAAGCGGCTACCGGGTCAGTCCAAGCTACGTGCCAAATGGCATTGACCCCAAGTCCGACCAGTGCAATCAGTGAGAGGTAAGCACACAAGGCTGATTGCGCGGAATCTGCTCTCAAGGCCGCACTGTCTGTAGCGGAGGAGAGCCTCCGTTTCTCCTTAGCAATCCAGGGCATGATTGCGGCGGCGGCCATCAAAATGGCTATCCCGAGATAGCTGGGTTTGGGTTCACTGTACCCCAGTAGCGTTAGGGCCGCAGCCGCGACTACATAGGCGGCAAGGACAAAAAGTAATATTCCCGCGATTCGGGAAGCACGCCTCTCAGCGTGCTCTTGGACGGGGTGAGCACGAAACCTCCACAGCACCACCGCCGCTGAGACGAGTTCGACAGCACTGTCACCGCCGAAAGCAAGTAGGGCGGGACTGCGAGCGGCCCAAGCTGCCCATAAGGATACCGCTGCCTCGACGCTCATCCACACAATCGTGATCGCCTGAATTCGTTGAATGTCGCGGAAGATGTGCTGCGTCGGAATTTGCCGTATCGAAGCCACTGAAGAGCATTATGCACGACACGTTGCCTTGGTGCCTGCGTGCGTTCCAGCCCTTACCGGTTGGGATGAGAACTCAGAACTCCAGGCGTGCTTGAAACGCGATCATGCGCGGACTGCTATCGCCACCCAAGCCGACGCCCAGCAGGCCGGTGGGCGGCGAAGTCGTATAGCCAAGCGCTCCAAACCCTGTCTGCGTGGAAGGCTTTCCTGGAATCCCCGCCAGCGTCATGCTGGGAAGCCCGAAGTTCGGATGGTTGAATACATTGAAGAACTGGGCTTCTACCCTGAGCTTTAGCCGCTCGGTCACGGGAAACCATTTTGTGAGATAGAAGTCATTCCAGACGAAGTCGGGGCCGCGCAGGGCGTTGCGGCCTAGGGTTCCAAATTGGCAATGCAGCGAGTCGTCGCCACCGACGCATTGGCCAGTGCTCGGATCAACGGTGGAAACAAACGCGGCCGGATTGAGCCACTGGAGGGTGCCCGGTTGTGTCACACCAGCGACGGGATGGTGCTCATAGAGCGGGACGCCGGGAACCACGCTGGCGAACTGCGGTCCACTGCCTTGCACAACGCCGTTTCCGTTGGCAGAGTACGGCGTGCTCAAGACCGAGAACGGAACTCCGCTGTGCCAGAAAATGGTCCCGGAAACCTGCCAGCCGTTGAGCATGTGCGCCAACTTGTGATTCCGAATGTGGAGGGGCAACTGATACACATATTGCGCGTTGAGATTGTGCCGGATGTCATAGTCGCAAGGACCGTAATCGCGGGCCAGCTCTCCGGGAAGCGGAGAAAGAATCCCTCCCGCAGAGAACTGAAGGAATCCTCCGTT
Source organism: uncultured Acidobacteriota bacterium (assembly GCA_963756015.1). Classification (GTDB taxonomy): domain Bacteria; phylum Acidobacteriota; class Terriglobia; order Terriglobales; family Acidobacteriaceae; genus Sulfotelmatobacter. Next base: position 51,444 of record CAVWMB010000006.1, on the reverse strand, counting down.
CGAAACCGTGTCCATGCAGCGGCTCCACGTGTAGTTGAATTGTCCTTGCAGACCGTGCCCCAGGCGCTTCATCGCCGTGAGTTGAAGGCCGTTGTAATGACTGTTCTCCCCGGTCGCGAGTTGGGTCACCGCGCTGAACCGTGGATCTGTTGGCTGCACGTAGGGGAAAGGCACAAAGCACCCCTGGCACACCGTCTGGTATCCGTTCACTTGGGTTAGGTAGGGCTGGTTCACAGCGCGTGTTCCCACATACCGCGCCAGTAAACTCGTCGTGGTTCCGAATTGATGTTCAATTCCCAGGCTCCACTCCATGAAGTAGGGAGCATGCAGAGTGCCAGTGGGTACCGCCGTGATAGCGACGGGTGGAAGGCAAGGTGGTTTTGGTGGAGATGCGCACGAGGGCAAGCCCTGGGGAAAGCCCGCAGTAAAAACCTGATTCGCGGCGACCGTCGTATCCACCGCACTGTTCGGAACTCCCGGAGCGATAGCGGTCCCGCCCACAGTACCCAGTAGACCTCCTTGGAAGGTTTTGTCGTAAGGAGGATTCGTGCCGATCAGGTCGGCCACACTGCCGGGCAAAATATCGCTGAACATTCCGAATCCAGCTCGGAGCACAGATTTTGGCTCGAACTGCCATGTGATCGCGGTTCGCGGCTGCAGAATTGCCAGCGGCGTGGACGAGAACAGATGGCTGAGATGAGTCTGAATAACTGCGTTCAGCGGTTGATTATCATGCGGAATGGAACCGAAGGCGCCGCGAAGACGGGCGACTTGATCATGCGGGTTCAGCGGATTGGAATTGAAGGTGTCACGCACACCGAACGTCCAGGTCAGCGTGCGAGTCACTTTCCAGCTGTCCTGGGCATACAGATCGAGATTGAGGAAGCGGAATGGTTCGTTCGTCGACAGTGGAAAAGTCTGGGTTGCAGTAGATGCCACTCCATAGACGAATTGCGGCAACGTCGTGTAAGCCACGATTGGAACGGTGCCCTGTCCGAAGTCATAGTCATTCAAGCGAAAAATTCGGGTGTTCGTGCCAAACCGGAGTTCGTGAGGGCCATGGCTCCAAGCGAGGTTGTCATTGATGAAGAAGCGAGAAGCTCGCCTGCCTTGCACCCACGTATTGTCGAGCCCTCCAATTGTGGTGAAGGGTGCATTGGCACCGCTGCCCTGCAACACAATCGGAAATGCCGCGAGCGTTTTCTGCAAGTTGGCAGGCCCAAACAGGCTTTCGTACCACGAAAACGCTGGATTGAAGTAGTTCACTAGATTTTGTGAAAATACGTGTGTGTAACCCGCCGCGAACGAGTAGAGGGGCTGAGGAGAGACCGCATCAAACAAAGAGTTGATGGGATCTGTGTAGGCTGCTTGTATGCCCGTGTCCGCCTGAAAACGAAACCAGATCGTTTCTTTCTGGTTGATGTTGTAGTCAACGCGGACCGTCTGCACCTGTTCGTGGTCATCGCTTGAGTGCGACACGCTGTGCCGGTTCGCACAACCGTTTCCATTCGGTGGATTGCCCGAGGCCGATGTACCGTCCGAGTTGAAAGGACACCCGAGCACCGCGAGAGGCGTGCCGTTGATGTTCCCGTACAGGGCAAACATCTTTTGGTAGAATACGATTGACTGCGGCGACGGCCCATAGGTTGATCCGGTTACGGAGTCGGTTCCACCGAGCGGAAGCTGCTGCAGGACGTATTGCTGAAACGCCGCGCTGGGAACCGTCGTGGGCGTCACGATGGGCAGGGCGATCCGAACCCATTCGCTGTCGAAGAAGAAGAATAGCTTGTCGTGCGCAATCGGCCCGCCTAGACTGCCTCCAAAATGATTTACCCTCGCTCCGGGCTTGCGATTCCCCGGCGTCGCGTTAGTAAAGTAATCCGCTACATTCAGCAGAGCACCATTCCACAGTTCATAGAGATTCCCGTGAAACTGATTCGAGCCCGACTTGGTGACGTAGTTGACCTGCGATGCTCCATACCGTCCTTGATCCACGGCATAGGAAAGAGTATTGACCGTCACCTCTGAGATCGAATTCAGCCCCAAAACGAGATTGGTGGAGAGGCCACTATTGAGGTTGGTGAGCGGGTCATTGGTTTCTAGTCCGTCAACGACATAGCCGTTTGAGAGGGCAGGCAAGCCGTTGAATTCTACGTTGCCGTACCCGTTTGTGCCGCCAACGAAATCATTGCCGCTGCCTGCCGTGTTGATCAGGGCACCCGGAGCAAACTGCAATGGGTAGGTGAGATCGCCGCCTGGATTGGGCAAATCCTCCAGGGCGGGGGCATTCAAGGTGGTGGATGCGTTGGCGTTCTCGGGATTCAGGATAGGAGCCTCGCTGCTGACCTCAACCGTTTCATTTGATCGGGCCACTCCCAGCGTGAAATCCACGGTTTGCTTTTGACCCAGGGCCGAAATGACATTGTTGTTTTGTCGTGGCTCGAAGCCCGGCGCTTCCACCCTGACCGAATAGATCCCCGGTTTTAGTTGGGGGAAGTTGAATCGGCCCGATTCATCGGTCTTCGCGATGCGTCTCAGTCCGGTCTCTGAGTTTGTGATCGTCACAACGGCGCCGGGTACGATGGCGTTGGTTGCGTCGCGAACCTGTCCAACAATGGCGCTGGTAGTTTCACCCTGTGCCAGCGCTTTCACTGAGGCAACAGAGGCCACTGTCAGCATAATAAGAGCAAATTGCACTGCCCGCGCCATGATTACCCCACTCATTTGCCCTAAAGCGTCAGTATGTCCAAATACGACCGATTAACCAGAGATTATTGTATGTAGTTAACCACAGTTAATACAAAGAAACAAGCCTAAGGAGGGAGGCTGGGGAACCTTGGTCGCGCCCGAGAAAGCCGCAAGCTATCGGTTCGTCCGTCGGATTGGTAGCGATATACGCGCTATCGGTTAGAAGATCGGGGACAGGGTCATGCTTTTCGCTGCGGCATCGGAGGCCGCTATCAATGGCGAAAAGCAAACGCAAACGAATCCCGAAAACGGTCCTCAAATTACCCGATCTGGAACAATCGAAATCTGCGGTCTTGAACAGTCTCACGTCTTCGAGTTCAAAGCGCTCGTACGACCATGCAATTCGTGAATTCATCGAATGGTACTGCTCGGAGCCCAGGATAGCCTTCAACAGGACCGTGGTCACACGGTACCGAATCGCACTCGAACAGCGCCCGTACGCACCGTCGACGATTAACCTGAGATTGGCGGCAATACGCCGGCTGGCGTATGAAGCATCCGATTGCGGACTTCTTAGCCCGGATCTTGCGGCAGGCATTCGGCGTGTGAAGGGCGTCAGGCGGCTGGGAGTGCGTGTCGGGAATTGGCTGACGGCGGAGGAGGGCAAGAAGTTACTCGGCGCTGAGACAGCCTACACCCTTCGCAGCCGACGAAATCGCGCTTTGCTCTCGCTTCTCATCGGCTGCGGCCTCCGGAGGGCTGAGGTTACAACCTTACGGTTAGAGGATCTTCAGCTTCGGGAAGGCCATTGGGTCATCGCTGACCTGAGAGGGAAAGGTGGCCACATCCGAACGATCCCCGTTCCGCAGTGGGTGAAGGAGGCGGTCGACACCTGGACTGTCAGTGCCGGCATCACATCAGGCCCGTTGCTACGGTCTATCAACAAAGCAGGCAGAATCTGGGGACACGGCTTTACACCCAAGGTCGTCTGGGCAATCGTGAAAGCAAACTCGAAAAGCTGTGGTCTGCCGTCGGTGGCACCGCACGATTTGAGAAGGACCTGTGCGCGATTGTGTCATCAGGCAGGAGGTGAACTAGATCAGATTCAGTTCTTGCTCGGCCACGTTTCAATTCAGACGACGGAGCGATACCTCGGGTGCAAGCAGCGTTTTCACGATGCGGTTAACGATCACATCGGCCTGGAGCCGGATGCGCCGTCGTGAGGAACCGGCGTAGAAATTGGTATCCGCTGGCCGACTTTTGGTTACCTATCGGATCTCGGTGAGCGCGTTGGCGATCATGCACTCACCGAGATCCGCCGACTTCAGATTGCCAAGACGAAACGGCGCGATGGGTCAGGGCCTGGGGCTCGCGGCCTTCTCGGAGGCCCGTGCCAGTGCTTGCGTGTCGATATATTCCCGGATGTTCGTCAAGTTTGCCATTCCGAACCGTAATGGCGAAAACCCAGTGGTCCTCGAACGTCCTGTTTGTGGCTTTGATTCTCCCCGTAGCGAAGCCGACGACCAGAACCCGGTCCCCCTGCGCTATGAACTCGGGGGGCTCTGGGTACGAAGTTTCCACCGTTTCGTTAGCCTTCTGAAGTAAGTTATTCAATCCAGCGTGCCCGCGGTGCGTGCCGGCCAGCGGCCAGTCCTCGCCCGGAATGATCCACTCAATATCTTCGGCAGACAACGCCAGCAGATCTTGCTTGTCGCGGCGGCCGAGTGCCGCAAGAAAATTCTTCACAATCTGGACATTCTTTTCGGTGCTCATCGAAATCTCTCCTTTTCCTCTACATCAAGTGCGTTCGATCTAATCCGACGTTTCGGAACCATCCTTCTTCGCTTCTCGGGCCAAATCGCACGGTCGTAGATTGATTACTGCTGCTTCTTGAACAAATCCTGGAAGATGAGCTGACCCCAAGTGCGGCCGCGTGCGTGCACCAGCGCGCCACCCTCGTTGAGCTTTCCCAGCTTGACGGGTGCGAACCCGAGTTGTTTGGCCAAATCCGCCACGGGAGCGATCGCGTCCTCGTCGTCGCTCGACAGAAAGACGACCCGGTGGCCGCCCTTCGACGACCGGATCGGTAGCCAAATTGGCCGCACCCAGGTGATTGAAACCCTTCACGAACTTAGCGCCGGTGAACGCCTTCGCGACGAAGGCGGAGGACTGGAGGCCGCCCAGCTCTTCAGGGGGAACTCCAAACGCGTTCGTCGCGTCGATGACCGTCTTGCCTTCCCAGCTCGGCAGGGCCTTCGCAACCTCGCGGTGCTCCCCGAACGGGACCGCCAGGATGATTGTGTCGGCATCGAGTGCATCCCGTAGCGACTTGGCGACGACTGTGGGTCCAATCGCCCGAGCCTGCGGCGCCAACGCCTCGGGGGCCGGCGGCTCGCAACGGTCACGTCGATGCTTTTACGGGCGAAGGCGTGGGCGAGGGCCTGACCGATCTTTCCGAATCCTACAATCGCATAGCTCATAATGTTTCTCCGATCCTCTGGTAGAACTAAAGTTTGAGAAGCGTGGTTCCGCGACTAACGGGGCTGGAGGGCCAGCCACGGGACTGCGCCGAGGTTAAACCTGCGCCATGCCGCCATCGACGGCGAGTTCTACGCCGGTGATGTAGGAGCTTTCTTCGGAGGCGAGAAACACGACCGGGGCCGCAATTTCCTCGGGCTTGCCTCTGCGGCCGAGTGGAACCTGCGTGGTGAACCCTGCTATCGCTTGTTCCATCATTTCAGGGGGGATGCCCGCTTTCTCAAGTGCCGCAGTTTCGATTGGTCCGGGGCTTACCGCATTCACGCGGATTTTGCGGTCTTTTAGTTCCGCGGCCCAACTACGAACGAAACTGCGGACAGCCGCCTTAGCCGCGGCATAGACAGCAAACGTTGGCAATCCCATTACGTTCGCGACCGAGGTGTTCAGGATGATCGAACCCCCATCTTTGAAGAGGGGAATGGCCTTCTGCACCGTGAAGAATGTTCCTTTCGCATTTAAATCGAAGGTTTTGTCGAAATGAGCTTCGGTAGCCGCTCCAATGGGTGCGACTTCACCCCAGCCCGCGTTTGCGAAGAGTACGTCGATGTGACCGTGTTTCTCTTTCACCACGGCATAGAGCCGGTCCAAGTCCTCCAGGCGCGTTACGTCGCCCGTGACTGTCGTGACATGTTTTCCAATTAAGGCTGCGGCCTCTTTCAGTTCTTTTTCTCGGCGGCTCGTGATTACGACGTGGGCACCTTCTTCCACGAAGCGTTTGGCTGTGGCCAAGCCAATCCCGCTACTTCCGCCCGTGATTACTGCAACTTTCCCTTCAAGCTTTGCCATAATGACTCCCTTCGTATTCGGTACACTAGGGTAGATTCTTTGGCAGTGGACGAGAACTGCCCAAGAGTCCTAATATTTTGTCTATTCGTCCAGAAGAGAGAAGGTTAAGTTGGATTCGATAACAGACATCTTTAGAACGATGCACGTAACCGCTTTCGGTCTGCACAGGCTCGAAGCCACAGCCCCGTGGGGCATAAAACAGGAAAACCAGACCGAAGAAAAAGTCACGCCTTCCGACAAAAAGATGTCACCCACAGATTTGGCGCACTTCGCCATGCTTTCGCGCGGCAACTGCTGGCTGAGTGTGGAAGGGATTGCGGAGCCGATTCCCCTCACCGGTGGTGATTGCTTTTTACTGGCTAAGGGGACTTCGATTGTTTTGCGCGACAGCCCGCGAACACGTCCGAGGTGGAGCTTCCGCGAGATCGGGGCCAAGGCCAACGGCAATGTCGCTCTTTGTGGTGGCGGTGGCGCACCGACGACAATCGTCTGTGGATCCTTGAGTTTCGATCGCGCCAGCCTGAGGCCGATCACTCAGTTGTTGCCGAACTTCATTTTGATGAAGGCCGATCAGGCACGCACGCTTGCTCTTCACACCACAGTGCAGGCGCTCGCGTCAGAGATGGAAGAACAGGCGCCGGGATCTGAAGTCGTCGCGAGTCGACTGGCCGAGGTTCTGTTTATCCAGGTACTCCGGGCGCATATCGCATCGGGACCGGAACGCAACAAAGGATGGCTTCGTGCAATTTTCGATCCTCAAATAGGCGCTGCTCTGAGTGTCATTCACGACAGAGTGAATACACCCTGGACGGTCGAATCCCTGGCCGAAGCGGCGGGCATGTCTCGCTCCGCATTCGCAGCACGTTTCAAAGAGCTACTCGGACAAACGCCGCTGGAATACGTAACCGAGTGGCGGATGCAGAAGGCGATACACCTACTTGAACGGCGTGACAAAAAGCTCCCAGAAGTCGCTCGATTGGTCGGTTACGAGTCCGACGCCGCATTCAGTAAGGCGTTCAAGCGAGTTGTCAGGGCTAATCCGGGTGAATACCTCAGACGTGGTTTGAAGGACCAAAAATCGACCGAAGCAGACCACGATCAGTCCCGATAAACGCGCATCGCGCCGTCCATCTTTAACCGACGACTCGACCGGGATATTCCAGTTGCGATGCCGCCTTCCCGGTAGTGATCGGTTGAGTCGATGCTTCACGTGACGAAGTGTGTGGTCTACAATTCGTGACGCGAACCGGAGTTCCATGCGCTCACCCGAAAACCGATCGTCACCGAATACGGAGATCCAATGATTCGACGTTTCCTTGCCCTAACGCTTTTCATTTTGGCAGCGGTTTTAACCCACGCTCAGCCCTCTTTGCCCTCCAGCTTTCAAGCAAAGACGATTCACAGCCCGGAAGGAGCAGACATTTTTGTGCGCTGGGGAGGAAGCGGCCCCGTAGTACTCCTAATTCATGGGTACGCGGAGAACAGCGATTCGTGGGCTCCTCTGGCCGCTGATCTCATGAAGGACCATACGGTAGTGGTGCCGGACCTCCGCGGCATTGGACGATCTTCGAAGCCGGCTGATGGCTACGACAAGAAGACTCAGGCCAAGGATATGCGCGCCGTTGTAACCTCATTGGGATACGACAAGACATATGTCGTTGCTCACGACATCGGCAACATGGTCGCATACGCCTACGCGGCGATTTACCCCGATAAGGTTGAGAGGCTGGTCGTTATGGACGCACCAATTCCTGGGATTGACCCCTGGAGCGAAATTCTTCAAAATCCCGGGGTTTGGCATTTCAACTTTCACGGACCGGATGCGGAACGGCTGGTGGCAGGCCGTGAGCGCATCTACTTTGACAGGATATGGAATGACTTTACGGCCGATCCGAGTAAGCCAGACGAAGATACCAGAAATTTCTTTGCCGCCACTTATGCGCAACCAGGGGGAATGCGAGCCGGGTTCGCCCAGTTTACCGCGTTCTCCCAGGATGCGAAGGACAACAAGAACTTCGAACAAACGAAGCTGACTATGCCTGTGATGGCGGTCGGCGCAGAGAAGTCCTTCGGTCCCCTGCAGGCTGTGATCATGCGTCACGTAGCGACCAACGTACAAGAGGAGGTGGTCGCAGGCTCAGGACATTGGCTGATGGAAGAGCGACCCGAATACACGGTGGCGCTGATTCGTAAATTCATTGACGGTCCCCTGGTTGCTCACGCAGTGGCAGGCAGTGCTGCCGGCGAATCGGGAGAAGAGCGATTTACTCCTGCCGAATATAAGTTCCCGCAACGAGGCAATCCGGGCACTGGAAGCTCCGGTATTGGCGGTATAGAGACTGTTGTTCTCAAAAGCAATCCAGACCAAGTTGGCGTATATACCATCATGCTGCGCGTTCCAGCACATACACGCATTGCTGCGCACTCCCATCGCGATGACAGGGTTGCGACGGTGATCTCCGGCACATGGCATATTGGGTATGGCGATGGGTTTGACGAGGCGAAGCTGAAGGCCCTACCAGCTGGCAGTTTTTACACCGAACCGCCGTCGCGGAATCACTTCGCAGAAACCGGTGACGAACCGGTTGTCGTTCAGATTACCGGTTTCGGTCCGTCTTCGACCGAGTACGTGGATGTCACACAGGATCCCCGCAAGTCAGTCAAGTCAAATTGAATCATCGATAAGAGCCGAAAGCCGAGAAAAGGTAGGTCGGTCTCAATATTTGTACCGATAAACGCGCTAGCATCGGGAGATCCTTCAGCACCGGCTTCCGGATTCCCGCCGCCATGCCGACTTGTGGGGACTAATGCTGTGCCCTCCAGCGGTTTTGACTTGAGGCGTCGGCTAAGATGTTCCTGCACTGGAGGAAAGCTTCATGCGGGCGTCAGAAAAGGACCGTCTGGCTGCTGAAGTGGGAAACTGCTGGGTGGATTTTGAGATGGCTCTTTCGGACAAACGCAAATACCCGGTGCAACAGTTTCGCCAATTTTGGGAGGCCGGGCGGCGCTATGCCGAATTGACCAAGGACGATCCGCTGATTCACCGAAGTGTAGTGGAAGCTGTTTACGGGCTGACGAATTTCGTGGTGGCCGAAAGAAAGCGAGTGCCTGAACAGATCGTTCGGGATGCTCAGCGGCTGGAGTCGTTGATCTTCGACGGGGGCGATTCATATTTCGAGGGGAACGAACCGCCTAGCCTGTAGGTAACGTTAGCAGGGCACTACCTGATCTCCCGCCCGTTTCGGCCAATGTCCGATTGGCCGACTACTCGTCCGCAATCGTGTCTCTTACTTCTCAAACCCGATGATCCCAGCTAAATTCCGAGCATTGTGGCTGAGGAGAGACATGGGTGCGAGTGAACCCATCCTGGATCGAAATCCTGATCGTTGGATTGTCTGATTTCGTAAGCAGCCGGGTGGAAGACAAGCCCTAGTGCAACTTCGCATATTCTGTTTGGGCTTGCTTCAGGATGGGGATGTCAGGGTCGGAGCTTTTCCAGAGGACGAAAAATTCTTGGTATTTTTCCCTTGCGCCGTTCATGTCTCCCGCCAGCGTATCGGAGCGAGCGAGTTGAAGTCGCGCCAGCGCCGCCAGCGGGCAATTCACCGCAACGCCGGAGTGATCCAGATACTTTTTAAACTCTTCTGCCGCCTCCTTGCCCTGATGCAACAACAAGTAGGCCTGGCCACGGACATATACGGGATAGAGCGAGCCGCCGACCTCGAATTGAGGAAGGGGAGAGCCAAGTTCGTACTCCGGTGTTGTTCGGAGGAGCTCGACGGCTCTCGCCGGATTTCCGCGATCAATCTCAATTGAAGCGTAGATGGCGGGCAACCAATAGCGATTAATGACGGTGTTGAGCGGGAAGCGTGCGGCCAAGTCGTCCGCCATGCGCTTTGCCTTGGCGGTATCTCCGATACGCGCCAGCGCTAAAGCCGCGAGAATACTCACGTCGCGCGTGGAAGCAGTAGCGAGCGCAGAGGCGGTCTCCTGCCGGGAGAGCGCGACATTGTTAAACTCTGCGTCGCGCAAGGCGAGATCCATCTGCCACGCTGCCGCCGTTTCCGGCGAATCGTCGTGTAGCGCAGAGCCGACCGCGCGCTTGGAGAGGTCTCGTGACGCTGCGAGGCGCCCGTGGAACGCTTCCGTATCGGAAGCGAACGAAAGAAGTACATCCTCGCCGGGCTTGGCGGCGGCATCGGCGATTTGTTGCTGCATCCCGGAAGCGTCGTTTTCGAGAAAGGCGACGCCATAACGGTTCCCATGCAGGAACGGATTGTTGACCTTGTGGGCGACGGCTTGATCGTACTTTTCCTTTGCCTCTTCGAGACGCTGCAAGGCTGCGTATAAGCCTACAAGGTTGGTATAGGCGGCGGCGCTCCCTGGGTTTAGGTGGAGATCTTCAAGGCTAGCTTCGACACCTTTTTCGTATTGCCCCAAATAGGTGTAATCGACGCCCAGGTTGCCGAACGGCTCACTACTGCGCGGGTAGGTTTTGGCCCACAAGGTATAGGTTTGAATCGCCTTCTGGAGTTCTCCGGTGACCAAAAGGTAGTAGGTCGCCGAGAGCCGGAATCGTTCGCGCTCGCTCACCTTGTCGCGCAAGTCATAGGCCTTTTTCAAGTTTTCGCTGGCTCGACCGGGCTCTCTGAGATTGGAGTATGAAATTCCCAAGGCCGCATACGCTGCGGCGAAATTCGGGTCGAGTTCGATGGCGTGGTTGAAAAATGGAATCGCAGCGGCGCTGCCTTGCTCCTGCAGCGTCGTCCTGCCCATGGAAACCGCCTTCAGAGCCTCGAGAGAAGGGGTGGTGGCTTGATCGAGGGGGATGTCAAACTGTTGAACCATGCTCAGGGATTCGCCGAGCTTCGAGCGAAGCCTGGTCGCCATTTCGCCCAGCACCCTCAGGACGTGTTCCTTATTGTCTGCCGTTGCCTGCTCCTGGACCAGCGGATCCCCCGTCTTGCAATTGACGGCATTAAGGCCAACTACATATTGGCTCCCCAGACTCCCAATTGCCCCTGCGATATAGGCTTTAGCGCCCGCGCGTTGACAAAGATCGCGCGCCACATCCGACGTCACTTTGGTTCCAGGCGGTTTCGCCATCAGCTTGAGCGTGGCGCGAGTTCTTGCGTCGGACAGTATGCTCAGGAAGGGAGACTGACCCAGCTGCACAGAAATTCCCTGCTTCAAGGTGTCGTCGAAGACGGGATCGCCGGTCGAGTTGTCGAAGTCTGCCAAAACCAGCGTGTCCTGGTCAGTCAGTTTAGGGGAAAGGCGCGAGCGCCAGTACACTCCGCCAGCGACGATTAAGGCACATAGCAGACCGATGGCCGCGATCATCTTCCCCGGGAAGACACGTAATCGGCTTGGAGCGTCTGTTCGAGGTGTGTCCTGGTTCAACGGCTCAACCCGTGTCGCGCTGGACGTCCGGCTTGGAGAAACTGCTTGCGATGCGCGGCCTGCGTCGTCTGGGGCAGCGGTGGCGGAGATCTGCGAAGAATCCATATCGCGCCTGAGGCGGCGCAGTTCGGCCTTCATGTCAGAAGCGCTTTGATAGCGGAGGTTGCGGTCTTTCTCCAGCGCACGATTGATGAGGCGTTCCAGTCCGTCGCTGACTTCAGGATTCAAACGTACCGGCGCTACCGGAGACCGGTTCAGGATCGCATCGAAAATGATGGCCGTGCTATCCCCCCGGAACGGCAATTGACCGGTGGCCATCTCATAGAGGACTGCTCCAAAGGAGAAAAGATCCGTCCGTGCGTCCAATTCCCTGGCTCGGGCCTGTTCCGGCGACATGTAGGCGACAGTGCCGAGGGTGGTGCCGGGACTGGTGAGGTGGTCTAGGCTCAGGGCGGTCTCCTCGGCGGCTGCTTTCTCCGTTCCTATCGCTTTGCCTCTGCCGGGGGTGACTTTTGCCAGGCCGAAGTCGAGAACTTTGGCATGTCCGCGCTTGGTCACAAAGATGTTTGCAGGTTTGATGTCCCGGTGAACAATACCCTCGGAGTGGGCTGCGTCGAGCGCGTCGGCAATCTCAATGCCCAACGACAACACCGTCTCCATCTCCAACGGTTTGCCCGCAACGAGGTGCTTGAGCGTCACGCCATCAAGAAACTCCATGGCGATGAATGCCTTCGCGTCTTGTTTGCCGATTTCATAGATCGTGCAGATATTGGGATGGTTCAGGGCAGACGCAGCTTGCGCCTCGCGTTCGAAACGCGCCAGAGCTTGAGGGTCGCTGGCAAGGTCATCCGGCAGAAATTTCAGAGCGGCAAAGCGGTGCAATGACGTGTCTTCGGCTTTGTAGACAACACCCATCCCTCCGCCACCCAATTTCTCGATGATGCGGTAATGCGAGATGGTCTGGCCGATCACGAAGAGACCCCTTGGGGTGCAATATTAGGAGTAAGGAAGATGCTAGTCAACGCTTCTGGCCGCCAGATGGCGGCGTCAGCTCAGTTATCTGCGTAGCGCGGATTCCTCTCGGAAATGGATCCGATATGGGCGTGGTCGTCTTGTGGGAATTTGCTCTGGCGATTCCGGGCGGATCACGGGCAAGCGTTACATAATCCGGTAAGGGAAGGTTAGTCGAACAACTCACGAGAATCGATTTAGCGAATTACGGCATCTTTCACGATCGTTCCGCCCTTCATCACAAACTCTGCATGTTGCAGAATTGCGATGTCGGTGAGCGGGTTGCCTTCTACCGCAATCAAGTCCGCATATTTCCCCACTTCGACGGAGCCCACATCCTCCTGCCAGCCCATCAATTCGGCCGCATTCAGGGTTGCGGCGCGGATCACTTCCAGTGGAGGGATTCCACGCTTGGCCATTGCCACGAGTTGATCTGCATTGTGTCCCTGCCCAGTGGGATTACTGGCGTCGAAGCCAGATGCCATCTTCACGCCTAGGCTCAAGGCTTGCTGCAGGGACTGCTGTATGCCTTGCAGAAATGCATCGCGCTTTTTGCGCCCTTCCGGACTGATGGGATCGTTCTTATGGAGTTCGAGCTGGGCGTCCACGACACCGACGGTCGGGACCAGAAAAATTCCATGGGCTTTCATCATTTCGAGGCTTTCACGGTCGGCGCCGAAGCCGTGCTCGATGGAGTCCACGCCCGCCGTGATGGCATTCTTGATGCCTTCCGCCGTGGTAGCGTGAGCCGCCACCTTTAGTTTCTGTTTGTGAGCTTCTTCCACGATGACCCGCATCTCGTCGACGGTAAGAGTCGGATGCTGCCAGTCCGCGTAGACCTTAATCAGATCGGCGCCGTGGCCAATCTGTTCGCGCACAGCGCGGCGCGCATCCTCGATCCCGCTCACCATCTGCGCTCCGGTGGGAAAATCAGGAAGATCCGGCGATATGCCAAAGGGTTCGTATTGACCAACCGCCGCAATCCCGCGGGTCGCCACCTGCATGCGCGGACCTTCCGCAAGTCCCTGGCTGATTGCGTCGCGAAGCGCAACGTCGGCGTATCCGGAACCTTCGCTCTCAACGTCGCGAACACTGGTGAACCCGGCGTTCAGAGTCAGACGCGCATCGAAAGCACCCTCGAGCGCGCGAAAGGCTTGCGACTTTGTGACCAGCGTCAAAGCGTAGCCGTCGTCGGAATCCACTATACGGGCCATAAGATGCGTATGGCAATCAATCAGCCCGGGTAAGACTGTCGCGCGTCCCAAGTCGATTACCTTGACCTTAGGCGCGTGTGACCGGACGTCGGAAAATCCGCCCACTTCCTTAATTCGTTCGCCCTCGATCCAAATGCCAGCGTTCTCGATGTAGGTGCCCTTGTGGACGTCGAGCAACCTTCCGGCCTTTACAAGGACGGAGGGTGGGACTCGAGGAACCGGCTCGGATTGTGAAATTGCCAACGCTGGGCAGATCAGGAGCAGTAGAGAGAGGAAGGAACCCCGCAGTTTCATAGCCCGCAATTATGCACAATCTCGGCCCACGCACAAATCGCTTTCCTCCGAAAGCTCACGTTTGAGACCTTCATCTCTGATGAAGCCACGCGTATAGCGAGCCACGAACGTCACGGTTCCACCCGAGTAACGGGCAATTCTCACTTCACAGTCGCGGCGCTACTCTGATGATTGATCGGTGGCACGGAGGCCACCGGTCATGAAGCAGAAGCCAATCTCCAAGAGTAGACGCATCGGTACCAAGTCCATCCTGCGCTTGCCCGACCTGGAACACGCCAAGGCCGCGGTATTGAATAGCCTCAACTCGACAGACGCAAAGCGGGGGTATCGTCACGCCATCGATGAGTTCGTTGACTGGTATTGTTCGGAACCGCGCTTGGCCTTCAACAGGATCGTCGTCTTGCGTTACCGCTCTCATCTCGAATCCCGTCAACTCGCTCCCGGAACCATCAATTTGCGTCTTGGGGCTGTGCGCCGGCTCGCTTACGAAGCAGCCGACTGCGGTCTTCTCAGCGCCGATTTGGCTGCGGGTATTCGTCGAGTCAAAGGTGTGAAGAAGCTGGGCATTCGCCTCGGCAACTGGTTAACGGCAGAGCAAGGCAATGCGCTTTGGCAAGCTCCCGATCGTCAGCGACTGAAAGGAAAACGTGACCGAGCCTTGCTCGCATTGCTACTCGCGTGTGGGTTGAGGAGGCATGAAGCCGTGGCTTTGACATTGGATCATCTCCAGCAGCGCGAAGAGCATTGGGCTATTGTCGATTTGGTTGGCAAGGGAGGCCACATTCGGACGGTTCCGGTTCCCGATTGGGTGAGAGCCGAACTCGACAATTGGCTCGACTGCGGCCGCCATTGATCGCGGAAGACTGTTCCGCCGGGTCAACAAAGTAGGAAGGACATGGGGAGATGGGATGACGGTAAAGGCGGTTTGGCACATCGTGAAGGAATCCGCCAGAAGCATTGGAGTGTCCAAACTGGCGCCGCACGATCTGCGGCGGACCTGTGCTCGGCTCTGCCATGCTTCGGGAGGGGAGTTGGAGCAGATCCAATTTCTCTTGGGGCACGTTTCGGTGCAGACGACCGAACGCTACCTGGGCTGCAAGCAGCGAATTCGATCCGCCGTCAATGATCGCATTGGCATCGAGCCCGATCTTTGAGTTGGGGGCCCGACTGTGGAAGGTTAGCCGACCACTCATCCAGAACCGCCCCAGGTGTCTCAACACTATCTACCTCATCGCGGCTTCGATTTCCTTCAGCCGAATAGGGAACTCCCGGGGTAAGCAGCTCTGCGCCATCCTTGGTAATGAGGTACATGTCTTCCAGGAAAAATCCCTGGCCATCGACCGAGGCGATCGGCTCAAAGTTGATCGTCGTTCCCTGCCTGAGTGGCCCAACCGGGCGACCGGCCATCAGGTTTGTCGTATGCACTTGCCAGTACGGAACATTCTTGCGATCTGACCAGGAATCGATCGCATGCTGCGCAAGCAGACTTTTTGCGGATGCTCGATGACGAAGCAGTTCTGCACGCCAAGCGTCGAAGACCTGGTCGACCAGTGGCCCCGTCGTGCAGACCGAGGACACCAGCATGATATGCCGCTACGAATATGTTGCCAGGTCTCTCGCTGATCTTCATCGTAGTGGCCGGAGACCGGAACTGTCCGCCCCAAATCTCCTATGTAGTGGTCCTGTTCGCATCCCACATCAAGGCGTACCAGGTCGCCCGAGCGCATATTTTGGTTCAGGTGATCGTATCGCGCGAGCGAAGTGAAAGGGCGCGGGAATACCGCATTGTCTCCCGCCATTGCCCACGGCCAGAAAGAGGAACCATGTGCACCCACGCTCCAGCATGTGTTTTCGACCACCGCTTCGACGCTCCGTTGGGATACGCCTGGTCGAATGGCACGCATTCCGGCCATTACGGCAGTCACGGTCGCCTTCGCAGCCGAGCGCAGAGCAGCAGTTTCCTCCGCACTCTGAACCGCCATAAGGGCCTCGATTCGTTCCCCCGACTCTTTGGCTTCAAAGGCGGGCCATCTTTGCAGAATGATCTGCAGCCAGATCGGAGCTTGGGGCGACTTCGGGCTGAGAAGGTTGGCTGGCAGTTCGGCGAATATTGACAGATCGTCGCCATAGTACAGCGGCGGCGCTTGGCCGGTGTGTGAGGCCAGAAACCCTTCCAATTCGGACCAGTCAACGACATGTTCCATGCCCAAGCGTTTTGTCGCTTCCGGTCCGGGCTGAACTTCCGGCTGTAGACCGATCCTCAAAAACGGGGGTTTGGATGGCAAGAAAAGCCAGCTTTCGCCCGATCTTCCGTCGATGGCGAGCACGGCCCCCACCGTGTTCCCCAAGCCCGTGAAGTAATAGAAGAAAGGGTCCTGGCGGAAACCATCAGCGGTGAGATCCAGCTCGGAACTGGCGTGAAACAAGAGAATCCCGTCGCGGAACGCAGCGGCGGCTCGCTGTCGGCGCTCGCGCGCGACCGTGTTTTGAGACGTCGCCAGGCAAGTAAAACCGATGAGAATAGTCGCCAGAATCAATCCAGGAACTCGCATGGCCGAATAACTTAGCACGCAGACTGTGACATTCCTAGTCCCCAGAATTGGTTTCTAGGGGAGAGTCTCTACTGCCGGGCGCGTTTGTGGGCGAGTGACGCTAGTGCTTTTTCGGACGCGACGCCGGGATGAGTGCTCAAGGCTGAAAGAAAGTGTGAGGCGTCGCGTTCGAAAAAGCCGTCAGAAGGAAGCCGCTGGCGCGGTGGACGCGGGACCTATGCAAATTGAATGGAGTGAGGCATAGGGGTTGAAGTTAGGTGGAGTGGTCAAGGCCGCTGAAGTAGCAGCCGGCGCACCTATGCAAAGACGAGTCGATGGCGGAAGTGAGCCGAGGCAGGGACAAGAAGAAGGTGTCTGGGGGCTATGGAGACAGACTTCGGCGAAACGCTCTGAAGCGCGCCGAGAGTGCGGTGGGTGGGTGAGTGATTTCATGCAGCCGTGGCCAGGAGCGGTGGGGAACGGAGTTGGAGTTGTGGGGCTGTGAATCGTTCGACAACGGCCATCGGTCCACCGCACTTGGGACAGCGCCACAGCGGGTGCGCTGTAGCGGTTGAGGTTTGCGATTCGTTTTTCGGGGGAGTCGCGTGGAGAGCGTCGAAGCACCGTGGCAGCAGAGCAGCGCGCCTTCGGTTGGCGAGGAAGCCGAAGTGGCGGATGCGGACAAAGCCCTTGGGGAGCAAGTGAAGGAGAAAGCGACGGAGAAACTCATCGCGTGATAGCGACATCAGCTTGTGCTCATTGTTGTGAGCGGAGTCGCGCCAACGAAAGGTGACCTGTCCGTCGTCGAATGAAACCAGTCTGTGGTTGGAGATGGCGACGCGATGGGTATAGCGGCCGAGATACTGCAGCACGTACTCGGGTCCGCCGAAGGGTGGTTTGGAGTAGACGATCCAATCTTTGCGGAAGAGCGGACGCAGCCAGGCCGCGAAGAACTTGGGATGGGTGAGCGGTGCGAGTTCTCCGGCCAGGTGCAGTTGGCCACGCTGGAAAGCAGATCTAAGAGCCGCGACGAACTTGCCACGAAAGACGCGCCGGAGTACAGCGATGGGAAGAAAGAAGCGTGGGTGCGAGCGAATCCAGCGGGCGTGATCGCGGGAGAGTCCGCCGGCGGGAACGACACAGTGGACATGGGGATGAAGTTGGAGTTTCTGGTTCCAGGTATGGAGCACGCCGAAGAAGCCGATCTCGGCTCCGAGATGAGCGGGATTGCGCGCCACTTCGAGTAGAGTTTCTGCGCTGGCCCGAAGCAGCACCCCATAGATGACTTTCTTGTTCTGGAGTGCTAACGAAGCCAGTTGCGGCGGCAGCGTGAAGACGACATGGACGTAGGGCGTGGGCAGCAGTTCGCGGCGACGTCCCGCGATCCAGCGTTCCCGGGCACCGGTTTGACACTTCGGGCAATGCCGATTGCGGCAGCTGTTGTACGAGATGGTGGCACGATGTCCGCAGCGAGTGCACTGATCGATATGGCCGCCGAGTGCGGCCGTACGACAGCGTGCGATGGCACGCAGCACCTTAATATGTGTCCAGCGGAGCCAGTGACGGTTGCGCTCAATGAAGTCTGTGCCTGCGCTGCGAATGATGTCGGCCACCTCTAACTGTGGCCGACTCATCTACTCCTCCTCGGACGACCTGCCTTTCTTCAGCACCAGCGCATCCAGCGGACTGGGCGTGGCATGCAGGTACCGTTGCGAGAGGTGGAGATAGCGAGCGGTTTCTTTCAGATCGTGATGGCCTAACAGGATCTGGATGGTGTGCAGGTCAGCGCCAGCTTCGAGCAAGTGGGTAGCGAAGCAATGGCGGAGCACGTGGGGATAGACGCGTTTCTTAATCCCGGCGCGGCTGGCGGCCTGGACGCAAGCCAGGTAGGGCGTCTTGTCATCCGTGGGGTGATCCCCGCTGTGCCAGCGGTTGCCGGGAAATAACCAGACGGACTTTTTGCGCAAGCGACGCCAGTGAGCGCGCAGTTCCTCGAGCAGGACGGGGCTGAGCATGACATCGCGGTCTTGCCCTCCTTTGCCGTCTTGAATGTGCACGACCATTCGTCGGCTATCGATATCGCTGACTTTCAGGCGGGTGAGCTCGGTGCGGCGCACGCCGGTCCCGTAGAGGGTTATCAAAATGGTGCGATAGAAGGGAGTCGGCGCAGCATCGATGAGTTGCGCTACTTCTTCTTGACTGAGAACAGTGGGCAGGCGATAGCGCTTCTTGGGATAGGGAGTGTCGGCGATACTCCATGGCCTCTTGAGTGTCTGGATGTAGAGGAAGCGCAGGGCGCACAGATGGTTGGTCACCGAACCGGGAGTCAGTTTGTGCACGGTGAATAGTTGGGCTTGGTACTCGCGGATGTGCTGCGGTCCCAGGCGATCGGGCGAGCGGTGGAAGTGCTGGGCGAAGCGCTCGATGAAGCGAATGTAACGCCGTGTAGTAGCCTCAGAGTAATGACGTCGCTGGAGTTCTTCCAGCATCATTTTGCGTAGATGGGTCACAGGGACACCTCCTTGTGACCCACAAATTATCTGAGTTGAGAATCAAGAACTGCCGACATCACCCACGCGGCAGCGTCCGCCGCGCCAGCGGCTTCGTTCTGACGGGCAACTCGGAAATTACGCCCCGGACGGCGCGAGCCAGAAGTCGACTTCTGGGAAGTTTGCCGGGATCGATACTGATAAACGGGCTTCGGGGAGCTCGCTTCAACGGTTTGGGGTTCATCATTGGAGTACTCCCTTCCTGTCGCCGACGACCTTGTCAGCGTTATAATGCTTCGCGTTGATGTCGGCGTACTGTTTCCATTTCTTCGGCAGATCATCCGACGCGAAGATCGCGGAAACAGGACAAACCGGCACACAAGCCCCGCAGTCGATGCACTCGACCGGGTCGATGTACAGCTGAGTTTCCGTGGCAAAATCGCCTTCATTCTTCCGGGGATGAATGCAGTCGACCGGGCATGCATCCACGCATGCCGTGTCTTTCGTTCCGATACAGGGTTCAGCAATCACATATGCCATAAGAACCGGGCCCTCTTCGTAAACCTGCTTGTCTCGCTCTCTATTTCCGCACGATGAGCCGATTCCTCAAATAGTTCATTCGTACCCTTTGGAGAGGATGTCTGTCACAGTCAGAGGAGACAAAGGCAGCTAGAAAATCGGTAAGAAGCGTGACTCCATTCACTCAAGCAACGAATTTGCATGCATCGCCGCTACTCGGTGGCGACCGGTTGTCGATTTAGATCATCTAGATGAATGATGGCACGATTCCAAACTCTGGCTGCACGGCTGATCCGCTCGACTCCGCTCTCTGAGTTGACTAAGCACTTGGAATTCGAGGTCCAGGAAGTTGCGCGCTTCGGCTTCGTCCCCGGGCAATGGTTTTCGGTGAAAGCCACAACTCCTGGAGGCAAGGAGATTACGCGCGCCTATTCAATTGCCTCGGCGCCGTCGGAGGGAACCCAGTTCGCATTCTGCCTGAATCGCGTGCAGGGCGGTTTCATGTCGAATTATCTTTGTGATCTGAATGAAGGCGCGCAAATATCGTTTCAGGGTCCGTTCGGCGATTTCATCTTGCGTCCGCCGCTGTGCGAC
Organism: uncultured Acidobacteriota bacterium; assembly: GCA_963756015.1. Classification (GTDB taxonomy): domain Bacteria; phylum Acidobacteriota; class Terriglobia; order Terriglobales; family Acidobacteriaceae; genus Sulfotelmatobacter. Next base: position 31,377 of record CAVWMB010000006.1, on the reverse strand, counting down.
ACTCTGCTCATTGCTACCGGAACCGGGATTGCGCCGTTTCGGTCTATGGTGCATGGGCTGTTTAACCAAAGACGCGAAGATCAGACCCTTGCTAGGGCACCGGGGCTGCCCGTCGCTCCACCAGTGCAACAGTTTTGGTTGCTGTTTGGCGCGCGCTTCGAGCAGGACATTTATTATCGTGAGGAATTTGAACGCGTAGCTACTGAATACTCCAATTTCCGTTTCATGCCAACGTTAAGTCGTGGTGGACCAGAGTGGCGGGGGCTGCGAGGATATGTTCAGGAGCACGTGAGAGAAGTTGTGAGCGGACGCCGCGATATGCGTGCTTACATTTGCGGTCTCGACAGGATGGTGTCGGTCAACCGCGAGTTGCTCAAAAGCCTAGCCTGGAACCAAGAGTTGATTCGCTACGAAAAATACGATTAGGCTCATCTCGGCAAAAATTCCGTCAACCGTACACGACACTTTTCATGCACTCATGCTTGCCGAGCTGGATCGGCACGGAAAAACAACACCGGACATCTTCGAGAAAATTAATCTTCGGCTCGCGCAGTCCGTCACCGAAAGGAACGCCTTGGGACGAGATGAAAATGACAGTTTTCGCGAAATCGCGACCATGCTCTACGGTGAGATACGACCCGGTGGATATTTCCGTTTTGTAAATTTCGGTCACCCACCGCCTTTGGTTTTCTCTGCGGAATACGGACGATTCATAGAGATCGATAAGGCTCGCATGGTTCAGTTCGTTGCGCTCGGACTGGAAATTCCCGAGGACAATCCTGACCGGAACAAGTACTTTTCGATGGCGCGCCGGACACGGAAAATGAATTCCTCAGACATCGCGGAAATCACACTCATGAGTCCGAGCGACATCTTCCTTTATACAGATGGGGTTTACGATGGCAGCGATGAACAGGACCGGCTCCAGATTGAACAAGTGATCCGTGAGCACAAAGACGAGCCGGCAAAAGGGATTTGCAATGCGATCCTAGAACACGCGGTTAAGCAGGACGAGTACCTGCAGCAGGTTGGCGAAAAGGACCGCATCGATGACAAGACCTCTTTTGTCATCAAACGCTGGTAAGAACTCTAGAAACTCGGATAGTTTCGCGTTGCCGGCTGGAAATGCGTGAGACAGCAAAGTATGCCCTGGACTACTTCCCTCCTCGCAGGTACAGATTTAGCGGGCAGGGGCTGCAACGGGCATCATGCCTTGGCAACATTTCATCTTCACTCGCCTCATCTCACACTGATGGATTTCATAATGCCCCAGATGAACGGGCTTGAAGCGGCTCGTCACCTAACTTCTCGACACCCCGATGTTCTGATTGTGATGGTAACTACTGATCCGTCAAAGCAACTGGAAAGAGAGGCCAGGCGAGTGGGAATAAGGGGTCTCTGTCCGAAGAACGAGATTCAGTGCTTGTTGAAGGCGGTCGAGGTCGTAATGGACGGCGGGACATATTTTAGCCAAGACGCCGCAGCCTAAACGCCAGCATTGCTCTTTGGCGACTCTAGTTCGCTACGATCTTGTTGCCTACTCGCTGATCGGGTTTACCGGATTTATCGAACTGGGTGCCCTGTTGTGGTGGGGCATCGAACTGTGGCACACCATGAATGTGGCTGCGAAAGGCCGACCAACGTCGATGCCTGTGTCATTTCCAGTCGTCCGGGGTATGGCGTCCGGCGGCTCAAACTCATACCAATAAATTGAGGCACGGTTACTACCCGTCAACACGGCATCTGGAAGAGTTCGCTTGGTCCGTATCTTTATCGTCGATGACAGTGCTACGGCAAGAGCCGCTCTCAAGACAGCACTTGAGCAACGCTCCGAATGGGTAGTAGTCGGCGAAGCAACTGACGGGAGACTCTTCCACCCCCTAGGACTCATCTCCATCGAGCCGTAACAGTAGGTCTTTTGAAATCAATCGGCGGTTACGATGCGGAACGGTAAGTGGTTGGCCCGTGATGAGTTCGCACTTCTCCCCTGGAAGCGGCTCCAAGTCGGACATTGGACAGCAAGTATCTGCGTCGGGCTGAGTTTGGTTTTCATGCCGGAGAGATAATGCCCCAAGACTCATGGACAGCACTGGTCAATTTTGAACAGGTCAGGGGGTTACTCTTTGGGCGGAGTCGTAGCCTTCCTCAAACTGACCCGAAGCAAGTAGCATCCCTCGTGAACGGCTTTCCCGAGTTCATCCGCCTTGCTCGTTTCGAGTTTCACAGGTTCATCACAGATGGAGCAGACGGGGAAACTAGAGTTCGAGGTGTTGGGCATAGTAGCCTCCGTGATCATCAGATTGCACAGGAGACCGACGCCCAGAACGGGGTCCGGCGGAGGGATGTGTAAGAGACACTTAAAGCCTAGCACCGGGACAGCCGCTTCGTACGTTCGACATCGAACAGTCAATTGTTGATCCCGTCGCAAGCCGCTTCCGCATCTTCACGGTCGCCCGTTCAACACCCTTCGACGATCTATAATCTCCCGATGTGCGGACACTACCGATTGTCCCGGCGAAAGCAGATAGTCGAGGAATACTTCGATACGGTGTCTGAGGAACCGGACTGGAATCCCCGCTACAACATCGCACCAACCCAGCCTGTTCCAGTGATCCGCCAGAACCCGAAAGAACCCCGGCGGGAGTTGTCGCTGATGCGTTGGGGTCTCATTCCTCTCTGGTCGAAGGATATGTCGGGTGCAGCAATGATGATTAACGCCAGATCGGAGACGGCTGCGACTAAACCAGCGTTCCGTGATCCACTCGCCAACCGCAGATGCCTCATTCCTGCCGATGGATTCTACGAATGGCAGCGGACGGCCAAAGCAAAGCAGCCGTATTGCTTTGAGGTCAACGATGGGGTGCTGTTCGCATTCGCAGGGCTGTGGGATCGCTGGAAAGACCCGAGCGGGCAATGGCTCAAGTCTTGCTCGATCCTGACGACGACCCCAGAGCAGCACCGACATGCTGAAGCCGTATGACGCCGGGATGATGCGGTCCTATCCGGTGAGCAGCCGGGTCAACTCCGTCGTTAATGATACGCAGAGTGTTCGACGCCTACCGAGATCACTCCGGCCCAGACGCAGCCGAATCTTTTCGCCTGATCGCGTCACTGCGAAAAATCGGTCAATCTCAGGCACGCGAACTTCTGAACAAGCTCCGGTATCCGATTGGCGAAAGCTAGTTTGTCCGATCCTTGCCGTGATGCCATCTCGATTTGCTCGGCGCGACTTCCCATGCCCGGTTCATCGAGGAGTTGTTGCGTTGCGTTGATGCGAAACTTTTCGGCGTAGAAATGCTGCCAGACGAGTTAACGAAGGGTTATACCAGCCTTTCGCTTGACAAGCCGCTACCCCGAAGCGCAGAATCGCGTTCAATCGGGGTGAGCGCCAGCCGCTTCTATCACGTACCTGCCTCTGCAACAAGCTCTCACTCCCCTCATTAGCTCTTATTCTTTTGATCTGCTCAAAAGTGCGAGGGACAACATGACACAATTAGGCAAGCTCTGGATGGAACAGGGCGGGCAAGACATCGCCGAGTACGCCGTTATGTTGGCAGTGATTCTTGTTCTAGTGGTGGGTACAATCCGGCTAGTCGGATCGAACGCGAATAATGTTTTTTCCGCTGCGGCCAGCAGCATTCAGTAAGCTGCCAAGGTAGAACAAGCCCTGAGGATGGATCGGGGCTGTGGGTAGTGGAATCGCTGCCCCGTGCTGGCATCCGTTCAGTTTTGGATTCTCGCGCCTCCAGTCGCAGCTCAACAAAAGCACCCTATGCAGGAAAGCGCTGAAAAGGATTCGCTTGGCTCTTGGTGACATTGCGAAGCTCATTGATTCGGGAAAGGAAAATGGCTATCTCACCCACGGCGAGGTGAATGACCTGATTCCTCACGATGTCAATTCTCCCGATGCCCTGGATGACCTCCTCGCCACCATCGGCACGCAGGGCATTAACGTGCTTGAGGGTCAGCCGAAGCTGCCTTCAGCCTTCGAAAAAGGGTTGGAAAACGAAGGAGAGGCCGGCGACGAAGTCCAGGTCGACCTGACGCTAGGCACCATTGAAAAGACCGACGATCCGGTGCGCATCTACCTGCGCGAGATGGGTGCGGTGCCTCTGCTCAACCGGGAAGGTGAAGTGGACATTGCCAAGCGCATCGAGTGTGGAGAGTTGCAAGTGCTGAAGGCGCTTTCACGCTCGCCTATCGTGATCCGACAGGTCCAGGCGATTAGCCAGGACTTGAGGGAGGGAATACGCTCGATCAGGGACATTGTTGTTTTCGATGAGGAAGAGGTTACAGAAGAGACTCTGCAGAACCGCGTCAAGGACCTTACGGGCCGCATCGACGAACTGCAAAAGCATTACAAACGAGCGAGCGAGCTGGCCGAACGGTTGCCGACCATCCCGTCACAAAAGAAAGCACACCAATACATTCGCTGCCGAGGCAAGCTAGGCCGGGAGATTGTTCGGATTTCGCTCATCATCCGCAACCTCGGTCTTACGAATTGTGAGCGCAAACGCCTGATCGATCGGGTGAATAAAACCATGGACGTTATGCGCTCGCTCGACCTCCAGGTCCGCAACCTGGAAAAGAAGATTGAGAGCACGCACAGCGAAGAACTCAAGAAGGACTACCGCAAGACGCAGCGAGGGTATCGTGTCGAGCTAGAAAGGCTGGAAAGTGCTGCCGACGTGAGCTTCCATGAGCTACGGAGCACGCAGCGCAAAATCATCCAGGGCGAGATGAACGCGGAGCAGGCCAAGCACGAGCTCATTGAAGCCAACTTGCGCCTCGTGGTTTCCATCGCCAAGAAGTATGGCAACCGCGGGCTTCAGTTCCTCGATCTGATCCAGGAGGGAAACGTTGGCCTGATGAAGGCAGTGGACAAGTTCGACTATCGCCGAGGCTACAAGTTTTCCACTTATGCGACGTGGTGGATTCGCCAGGCAGTCACCCGCGCCATTGCCGATCAGGCGCGCACCATCCGGCTCCCCGTGCACATGGTCGAGATCGTCAACAAGCTGATTCGCGTCTCGCGGCAACTGGTCCAGGAGTTGGGCCACGAACCTACCTCGTTAGAGATTGCTAAACGCATGGACATTCCCGCAGCCAAGCTGCGCAGAGTGCGCAAGATCATGCAGGAACCGATCTCACTAGAGACGCCAATTGGTGAGGAGGGGGATTCTCATCTCGGCGACTTCATCAAAGACGGCGCTGTGCTCGCTCCGGACGAGGCTGCCATCAACGTGAACCTGAAGGAACAGACCGGGCAGGTGCTGCACACTCTGACTCCGCGCGAGGAGAAGATCATGAAGATGCGCTTTGGTCTGGAGGACGGCTCGGAGCACACGCTGGAGGAGGTTGGTCGGACGTTCGCCGTCACCCGCGAGCGCATTCGCCAGATCGAAGCCAAGGCTCTGCGCAAACTGCGCCAGCCTTCGCGCTCCAGCAAGCTCAGGTTATTGCTCGACAACGCGCACGAATAACGCCGCGGGCGAAACGTGCACGCAGGGAGAGCCCAGGAAAGGGATGGCGCAGCATCTGCGAGTTGATCTAGGCAGCCTCACTGCGATGTGGTATACAGTGGCTAGTTTGCGATGTGTTCCGCAGAGCATGCAAGGCGTACATCGTGTCATCCAGAGCTTGTTCCTCTTCGATGTTGTCTCCGGCTATGTGAAACAACTCCCGTGCCCTTAGTGCAATTGCTTTCTCTGCTTGCGCAATGCGCTCCGGGAGTCTGGCGTTATCCACCTCAAAGAGCGCAGCCTTGTACAAATCCTTCCAGGCCCCGCTGTCAAGAGATTTAGAGCTGCCGGTATTCATAATTCCCCGTGTTTCGCGTGGCAGGCCGGTCGAAAGTGTGTCGAATTGTCCCGAATGCTTGCGCAGGAACCTCCCAACAACATCGGCTCTCAACCATTTAGATACGATGGCGCCGGTGATCCCTACTGGGAACTGACTCGTGTTCGCCACTGCGGTAGAGCTTAGGGCGAGCTTCATTGACAATCAGGGCGCGCCCGCCGTGGACCGAACCGTTCAGGGTACGAATAGCATCTCGCGCCTCCGCAGCATTAGTCATCTCGACGAACGCAAATCCCCGCGGTTGACCTGTGTCGCGATCCGTGACGGCCGTGACTGTTTTAACTGCTCCGTACGCCGCGAATAATGTCTGGAGCTGGTCTTCGTGAGTGGAAAAATCTAAGTTACCGACGTAGATGTTAGTCATGGCTTACCTCCGGTGGTTTGAGCATCGCTCTCCACTACGTGATCGTCCGACCCGTCAGGCTTCACCAACGATTTGTCACAGTGATCTTGAGGTTGAGGCTCGGACGGCTTTTCGTTCGTTGCTTCCTGCTACTTCGCCTTCTGCCTGAAGCCAGTCTTCTTCCGCATGGCCATCTATTCTGCCGCGCACTTCATACAGCTCGTAAGCGCGAGCGCGCACGTTCTCCTCATGAGTCGTGATAGCTGCGTCTCGCTTGGTCAAAAGCTCCGGTTTCATGGACTTTTCTCCTTGATTTATTGTCTCCATCTGGCTGCTATCGGTCTGTAAGGCCTTATGCGACATGCAGGATTCCTGGCCTCTGCACCCAGTCTTCAGGAACCTCGTCGCGGGCGATGACTTCGTCGGCGCAGGTGGGAGACAGGTACGTTGGGGGTCCAACCAGGAAACTGATCCGCTGCCCTGGATGCTGGCGCCGAATCGTTCGCCAGAACTCCACCGCTTCTTTGGATCTCTGGCGCACGTCCAGCAGTACCAAATCGAAAAAATCAGGCACCCAGAGCAACTCTGCTTCCGTGACGCTTTTGGCCGTGTGCACGTGAACTCCGCGGCTTCTCAGCACGCGGGCGCGCAGCTTCTGCATCGCTTCGTTGCCATCGATGATGAGCACGTTTTTCGTGCCCATTTGAAAGGAAATCGGCGATTGCTGGGGCACAGAACACCTCCCAGTCTTCTGGAGGCGGGCGTTTCGGAAAGCAGGTTACCTTTGAGAAGCGGGCGTGACCAGAAAGATCTAGACCTCGACTCGACTTTCTTGTCTCTTTCGTAAGGGGGCGGGATCGGCCGCCCCCAACGAACGCGAAAGCCTGCCTGCTTGCCTCAGGCTGCTACGAGAACAGCGGTCTTTTGCAAGGTCGAGTGGGCCACCTCAAAGTTTCGGACCTCCGGAGTACCGTCGACCACTTTCGCCAGGGCCTTCAGCACTTCTGGATAGCTGCCGCGGAGATAGGCTTCCGCGTCCTCTTTCTTGTCCCAAAGACTGATAGCGACCCCTTCCGTTCCCGATCCGGGGGCGACGAATACGATTTCGTCTTGGAAGCCGTGCTGTTTCCGAAGGAGGGGAAGAATCTCGTTCTCGATTGTCTGGGTAAACTCCGCACGGGTATTGGGCTTCAGGTGCATGGAAACGTGACGAGCAAACATGTCAACCTCCTGGGTTGTGTGGCTAAGAGGAGGGAACTTCAGATGGACTGCCTTAGTTCAGAGGATCTGAAAGAGGAGAAGGCGTGATCGGCTCTGTCTTACACACTATACCGAATCCCAGTGTTGTCAAGTCGGAAATGTCCTAGGTCGCTACGATGTTGGCTGGTTTGTGACCTGGCTCGGATTCCCTCCTTCGGCTGGTGCGGCCCAAAAAGGTTTTGCACTTCAGATTCAAAGACGGCCTTCGCACTTTGGTGTCCTCGGGCCTTCTCTAGAGGCCCTGCTGTGGTTTGCGTTTCAGCGGCTTGCCAATCGCGAGAAGAAAGATGGCACTCTTGCCTTTCGCGTGCGGCGAAAAGAAGTTAATCACGTCATCGTCGAAGAAGGTTAGCCCGGTTGCACCCAGGCGCTGGGCATACGCAGCCAGGTACATCCTCCCGCCGATTGCACCCGCCTCCAGTTGGACGGCCCGGTAGCCGCGGTTCCCGTATCCTTCCAGGATGCGTTTCAAATCGGCGAGAAAGAAGATGTCCACGCAGGCGTCCGCCGGCAACTCCTGCTCCAGTCCAAGATGGTGGGCCTCGGCGCGGAATTCCCCTGCCTTCAAAAGCTCCAGGGTGTTCTGCTCACGCCGGAAGAAGTAAGCACCCGGCTTGAGCCCCTGTACCGCATGCACGATCAGGTAAAGATCGTTGAGCTGTGCTGCCGGGAGGCTCAAGGAAGTCGGCCGGAAGACCGCGCGTGGCGCAATCGAGAATGGTTGAGAGTTGGGCCAGTGTAATAGATGCAGTCTTATCGAACGTTCGGGTAGAGCCGCGGCGCAGGATCACCTGCTCGATCGTGTCCTTCGGTTGTTCTTCTTCCGGCAGTCGCTGGAGGCGAACTGCCTCGCCTGCCGGAGCGGAAGATGGGAAGACCGGTTGCTTCCCGCGCCACTGAGCTACTTCCTCTTCGGACTCAAGCGAAGACGCATCGTGCATCTCAAGCATGGCGGGATACTCGACCTCACGCTCCGAAAGTGGGATCGTCTCCAGGCCGAGCGCCGGAGCCTCTCTCAGAGCTGGCAGCGAACTCTCCGATTTGCGCCCGATCGGTACGAGGCACAAGGAAACCTCGCGCCGCGTATCGAGATCAAGTAGGCGGTTCACCTCGCCGTCCACGAACCCGAGCACGATCTCGGCCGGCAGCCCCGAAGCCGCAGAAACGGCCAGCATATTCGCCAGCAGCGTGCCGTTGTCCCAACCGAAATGGCGATAGGTGCGCGCCTGGTACTTCCAGGCGTTCCGCCAGTATGTTCCGGTGCAGATGATCGTCGCGGGCGCGTGAGCCACCGCGGGTTCCATCGCCGTCGCCTGAGCCAGGTTTCTGCGAAAATCACCTTTTCGCAGAAGCCGTAACGATACATCCGCCGGATTGAAGTGATACACGCCGGCATCCAGGCCCGCGAGATCGCCAGTCACGACGTACAGTTCGATCTCGTAGAGGGCTCCGGTGCAGGCTGCGGCGCGAAAGTAGATTTCTCCGCCTGGATGTGCGCGCTGTTTGGTAATCCCCGCCGAGAAATAGAGAATGCGCGCCAGATCCTGAAGGTCAGGGACCGAATCGGCCCGCGATGAGGGCACTGGTTCTGAGATCGCGGAGAGCGCGGCCACCCCTGTTTGCGGCACGTCCCGCGGCAGCGGAAGCGGCTCTATCTTCGGATAGATTTTGAAAGGCTGCGGCCGATTCGCCCAGTCCAGGAAGTGAGGATTGTTACGAATACTCCAGTAGGAGTGCTTCGTGCCATCGTGATACTTCCAAGTCGCCTGCATGTCGCGGTTGTTCATCGGTTACTACGTCAGACTAGCACCTGCAGTGGATCACGGGCGCAAGCAATGAACCCGCGACTGCGGATTATGCCTGGATCACGGGCAACCCGGAAGTTGAACGCAACGAGGGCTCTCGCTGGAGCGCGTGCCGGGCTTTGTATTTCGTCAAAAGAGTGATGCGGCATAGAATCTAGAATGTGGAGCGTCACGAACAAGTAGAGAAGTCGTTGCAAAGCTGAAACGGATCAACAATGCGCCCACAAAATAGGGAGGGTATGTTGGCCGCAAGAATTCTCATGGTTCTTAGTGCAAGCATTATCTTTACGCTCGGAGTCGTCCACCTCGTCTATACGTTCTGGGGGCCACAGCTCACCCCCCGTGACCCCGCACTGCAAGTCAGCATGAGCCAGATTTCACCTGTCATTACGAAAGAAACAACAATGTGGCGGGCTTGGATGGGCTTCAATGCCAGCCACAGCATGGGGCTTATTTTGTTCGGCTTGGTTTTCGGTTTTCTCGCATTGGCTCACGACCAACTTCTTTTTCAGTCACCGTTCCTGCTGGTTGTCGGGCTGGCAATGCTTGGTGGTTTTGTTGTGCTCTGCAAGGCTTATTTTTTCCGTGCGCCTCTCACAGGTGTCTGCATTTCTTTGGCTTGCTATATCGCCAGCATTGCGCTATCGCGGGCCTTAATAATGCGCTCCTGACGCAAACAGCGATAATGCTCACGACCCGGACCGGCTGGTTTCGGATTCTGGGCCGATGACGGGCGACTCTGAAGTTATGGGCTAGATTTTCCAGTCCGGTTTGCCGACCATCATCTGGGAGTTATGCTAGCCGCTCTGTCAGCGCCCTGACTTTTTGCTGCAAATCTTATGCCAACCGAACGACCTGTTCTCACATCGAAACGTAACGAATGACAATTGGGCAAGATTATGCGTAAACGTCTAACTATTTCCGAGTCGCCCTCCGTCTCCGACCAAGCCTGGCTGAACCTGGAAACAGCCGCTACCCTCGAACTCACGTCGGAAGACGAACGCCATCCTATCGAAGCCGCGCTTTCGTCGCGAGATCAAGGGTGGCGTGCTGCGGGCCCTGGACCGCAGACCATCCGTCTTGTCTTCGATCAGCCGCAGCGACTCCGGCGAATCAATCTGGTGTTCAATGAGGCGGATATCAGTCGCACGCAGGAATTTGTTCTTCGTTGGCGCTCAGAAGCCGATCAAAGCTTTCGCGAAATCGTGCGGCAGCAGTGGAACTTCAGTCCCCCGCAAACGGCACGCGAAATTGAGGACTATCAAGTTGACCTCGCAAGCGTAAAAGTATTGGAGTTGCTGATCGTCCCCGACATTGGCGGTGGAAACACCTACGCGTCGCTCGAAAATCTGCGGTTGGCTTAGTCCCCCAGCAGCAACAAACCCTTGAAAAAGCTGCTACACTCAGAGAAAGTCTTAGCAACTAGGGCCCTCCCACTTCTTCCAGTTAGGAGTTCCCTCTGCAGGGCGTTCAAGAAGTGGCGACAGGATGATCACTCATCCAGTGACAACGTATGCGATGACACAACAAGATTCTTCGTCTTCCAACCTCCGTTATCCAGCATGGCAGCGCGAGTATGAGGCCTCACTCCACGAACCTGATCCTAAGAAACTGCTGGAGCGCGTGCACGCGGTAGAAGTGGCGATTTTCGACCGTCTCCAGGAGTTGGCGCAGATCTCCGAGAGCACAGATCATAAAGCTGAAGAGCAGGCTATTGCGGACGCACTCAGAACTCTACGCGTTTTGAAACGGGACAAGTTGCGGTTTCCGGACTGGGAGACGGAGTGATCAGGCGGCGATCTGGTCGAGCAAGCCCCGAGCCTTTGTGATTAGCACAGCAACCGCTTCAGATTTGGAGACAACGGCGGAGACCCCAGCCTCGCGAGCCTCTTTCTCAACAAAAGGATCGCTGTGAGCAGTGAAAATAATCACAGGTACCGAGGGCATGAGCTTCTTCAGCACACGGGTTTCTTCCAATCCGTTCATGACTGGCATTGAAAGGTCCGTCACAATTAAGTTAGGGTGAAGGAGTTGAGCCTTTTCAATTGCTTCCCTCCCATTTTCAGCCTCTCCACAAACGTCAAAGTCTCCCTCGCGGGTGAAGAGTTCGCAAAGCATCCGACGAACGAGCGGGTTGTCGTCAACGACTAGCACCGACCTGACAGGCATACGAATCCCCACTCACGTTTCTAAGCACGAGCACGCGTTAGATGCTGACTTTCAGATGCGCAATGATCCGCAAGTGTTGATACCGAATGTCGGCATCCCGAATTTCGGGCCCCGGAAGACGCTGCTGTTACCAGCCAAGGCGATGTTCTTACTGTTCGGCGTTCGTCGTTACTCGGTAGTGTTTACACTTCCACGTTCTTCCCAGATCTAAGCCTCTGCTCCGCTGTGCTTTGCGAGTTTGGTACAGATCGTGCTCGGAACATGGAGGCGCTGCTCCGGAAAACGACGCCAAGGCAAGTTCTTCATGTGCTTGTCCGGCGAAAAATCGGAGGAGTGCCATGCCGCGAAAACCTCTAATTCTGTGTGTCGATGACGAATGGAACGGACTTGAAGGTCGCAAGATGCTGTTTGAGGAAGCTGGGTGCAAGGTCCTGGTCGCCACCAGCGGCGCAGAGGCTTTGCAACTGTTCGCCTCCCATCCCGTCGATTTGGTGCTTCTCGACTACCACATGCTTGGAATGAATGGGGATGTCGTCGCAGAGCACATGAAAGCTGGCGAACCCGATGTTCCAATCGCTCTGCTCTCCGCAGATGACGGGCTACCCGAGAGCGCTCTGAAATGGGTAGATGGGTTTGTGTCCAAGAGCGAATCGCCCGCGAACCTGCTACAGATTGTCGAGCATCTGCTCGATCGGCGTTTTCTATTTGCCCCTCTCGATAGCTTAACTGGCGGACGAGGAAGACGCGCTGCATAAGACACTAAGAGCGCGATGCAGGACTGTGTCGAGTTCCCACCAGCAATCGAAGACGCTGGCTTTGCCCGTATGAATTCAGCATCGAAGATGTCCGGTGTCTGCTAGATTCGAGCGGCCAATATTCAGTCGACACTCCATTTGCGGGGCTCCGGTCGAAGCTGGAACAAGTGCCGCCAGCGAGAAGAAACCGCTGTCGCTGGCGGAAGGGCACTTGCAAAAGCAGATGCTATGGCGACTTGTGCTTCGGCGTCTTCGCGTTAAGCGTCGAGATCAGGCCCTCTGCTGCGGGAGGGACATGCGTCTCGTGAGCAATTACAATATCCTTCGCCGAGATTTTCTCCCCGTAGATTCTCTTGTTTGCGTCGTTGTCAGGTCGGATGGTCGAACCCTCCAGCGAAATGCCTGCAAACAGGCCGCGCGCGCGTGAATAGCTCAATATTTCAGCACGCATCGAAACATCGGTTTCTGCCGTCGCGTTACGACCGACCGGTCCTGCTGCTACCGACGCGTCTGCTCCGAGCTTCACTTTGCTGCTCAAGATTCCATTTGCACCGCGGTCATTCATCACGAGAAGGACGAAGTCAGTCGCTTGTCCACCGATCTGAAAGCCTACGCTACCACCCTCAAGGGCCATCATGGAGGGCGCGCCCCAGGAACCGGTGAAATTGTCGCCGGTGCGGCACGTCATCGCACCGCGGCCATAACTACCGCCAACCACAAACGCGGCCTTGAGGACTGATGGAAAAACAACCACACAGTCGGCTTTATCGAGGAGATCTTGAGGAATGTCGTCTGGAATATTCAGAATCTCTGTCAGCACCGTGCTGGCATTCTTCAGACGATCCTCGTCCTTTTCTTTGTCGTCTGCCCAACTGGTGATTGCAAGCAACAATGCGCTCATCGCGCAGACTAATATCCTCTTCTTCATGACGGTCTCCTAAAGAACGGACATAGTTGCCCCTAACGCCCGGCCACAACCTACAACATGGTTCGACCTTAGCTCGGCGGTACGGGAACGCAAGACTTCCGCCGGCACTGGCGAATGGCAGGCCTGCGCACGATCATTCTTCAGTATCCACATTGAGCGAGCTATACGTGGACAATCGTAAACGAGGGGGATTTTCCCTGTACATCTTCGTTGGTACCACGTGTTGAGACTGGGCACTGCACGGAGTAGTTGTCCGTAGGCGGGAACGCCGTCCACGGAGCAAAATTTACGCGGAACAATACGGTTTGCACTTTCCTAATAGACGGTGGAATCTCATCTAAGTTGTTGTAACAATTGGTCTCCCTCATCTTGGAACCTCGAATGCATTGACTTTAATACGGCACCTGCTCTGCACCTCAATTCTGTATCCGAACGGAGGCACGTCATGGATCAGGATCGCGGTAAGGATTGGCGGGAACTCTGTCAGGCAGCTGCGACGGAGCTAGACCCGAAGAAGCTGATGGCTCTTATTGCCGAGATAACCAGGGCGCTAGACGAGCGCGACGAGAGGCGGAACGTTGCCAGTGAAAACCAGAGGGCGGCGACCCGAGTTTTCTCCGTCAGTACTGTGACTTAAGTATCCGACACGATGCCGCCCGGTTGGAAGAGTCGCAAAGTTCCATGTCCAGCTGGTTCATTGTTCGTGACACTCACGTGTGGCCGGCACTGAAACGCCAAGATCTTGGATTCTCGCAGTCACCTCCACTCGTAGCCCACAAGCCTCCTCTTGATCCGATTTCCTCATTCTGGCGTGACGCCCGCGTCATGTCATTGGCTCACACGTCTACGGTGTTGTTATGAACTTTTGGCAACACGAAACACCGTCTGCACTTCTGCTCTTACGGCAAGGGAGATTGCAATGATTCTGATCACTGGAGCGACTTATGCCATTTCTGCCCATTTTGCTTTTCACACTGTACAGCTCTCCTCAGCTTGAATGGGAAAGCAAGCAGGCAGGAGTAGATGCTGTTTTGCTAAAAGCGGGGGGAAGCACACGCCTACCCGAAGTCATACACTCCCTCTTGCAAGACGCTTGATGCGTTTTTCACTTCCGCCCTTCGACACAGCTCAGAGTTCCTTCTCGGCCGCAAGTCTGGGGTTCAGGTGTCAAAGCGTTGGATCCTTTCGCATTTTTGGCGATTCGATTTTCTTCACGCCATGGCGGTCGACACGGTTTTGCCAATCGGCAATCGGGCTAAGACGAGCGTGCCTATTGCATTGCGGCCAGACCTTATCTCCAAAGTGCCGCCCAGTTGCCGCATCCTCTCTCGCATTCCTCTGATTCCAACTCCAGCTAGGCCGGTTGACTCCATCTCTGATCGCTTCTCCAGCGATATGCCCTTACCTTTGTCTTCGACTTCCAGGCGGACATCTCTGCCGGAACGGGAGATACGAACCCTAGCCACTGCGCTTTCGGAGTGGCGGTGAATGTTGGTGACAGATTCCTGCACTATCCGGAAAATGGCCGTTTCCAACTCCTGTGAAAGTCGCCCGAAATCATCGGGAATATCCAAATGCACTTTAATCTTGCTGCGCTCGGAAAAACCGTCGAGGTACAAACGAAGCGCCGATGAAAGGCCGACTTCATCTAATAGCGGCGGATGCAGCAAAAGAGAGATGGTGCGCACTTCCATAGTCAGGTCGCTTACAAGACCAAGACTCTCCTCGATCACCTTCACGGAATGAGGACCGGGCGTGCCGGCTTCGGTTGCCAAGGGAGTCAGTTTCATACTCAACGCAGCAAGAATCTGTCCGGCGCTGTCGTGGAGCTCGCGAGCGATGCGCCGTCTTTCATCATCTTGCATCTTCAGTAGCCGACCGGACAGGTCACGCAGACTCGCCTCTGCTTGCTGACGGGCTCTCGATTCCGCGTTAAGAAGGCGATAGTGGATCAGAAGTAGAGCTAGTGCCAACGCGAATGCGGTAGCTAAGATAGCTAGGGTCGCGTGGCGCAATCGCGCTGAATCGCTTGTCCGCAGATTGAGCAAATGTTGTTCCACACCGTCCATCTGTTGGAGAAGTGAATCAATCTCCGCAGATAAGGCCACGATTTGGTGGGTTAGCTCTGATTGCTTTTGCAAATCAGATTGCCCGTTCTTCTTTAATTCGACCGAGCTCGCTCCGAAGCTGATCCGGTGCTCAATTAAATTTTCCAGACGCGTGCAATTCGCCTGCTGCGCGGGATTATCGGCGGTCAGTTCTCTGACGCGCCGTACCGTGCCCGGAATCTGGCCAACCGTTGATTCATAGTCCCGCAAAAGGTCGGGCACTCCTCCTGAATCAATGTATTCGATCTGAGCGCGTCTAGCTCTTCCCAAAACAATATTGACGTTCGCTAAAGCGGCCTGCACTTCATGGGTGTGAGTGACTCCTTGCTGGGCCGCGAGAAGACGGGAGATTGCAACGTAGGCAATGACTCCGCTTAGAAGAAGCAGAATCACGGCTGAACCAAAAGCTATGCGAGCCCTTGTCTGCGGTGACACTTCGCCCGTTCTGACGGACCCTATTTTTCGAACCTGGGTGCTAGTCCGTCTTTAGTCAGATTTTTCTTCAAAATGCCAGCGGTATGAACTGGGAGAGGCTGGAGGCTGCCAAACTTGCATCTCATGATTTCACGCTTCCACCATGAGGGAAAACAGTATCCTATGATACCCATGATGTTATAAGGAACCCGTAAAGTAAAGCGGAGTTTCGAGTTGCGGGTATTAGTGCAGGTTGAATTTCGAACAGAACGGGCTGCACCAAAAGCGGTCATTGACACCGGTCCCCTCCGAGCCTAGCGTGGTGATGTCTCATTGGCCACAGCCAAAACTCAGTCGCACATCTCCTACACAGCGGCCCAGCAGCGGCCCTGACCCGCGGGAAAATTCGGGAAGTTGAGATTCATCACACCTACTGCCGTCTCAATGGCGGTTTTGTCCCGAATATACGGTGGTCAAGCAGCCGGTCGCAAGACCGACTCCACCCAAGTGAGACACAACTGCTGCCGGTCAGCTTCGACCGGTAGCTTGAGCGTCGCCTGTTCAGAACAAGGGCAAAAGGAGTGTTTCCATGTTTACACGAACTGTGGAAGTAACACCCAAATCGGGAAAGGCCAGAGAACTCGCCAACACCATCAACGAAAAAGTGCTGCCGATTTTGAAGAAACAAGCCGGTTTCGTTGATGAAACTCTTCTGGTATCGAACACAGAACCCAATCAGGTCTTGGCATTGAGTTTTTGGAACACCCAGGAAGATGCCGAACGGTACCAGCGGGAACAATATCCCGCCATCCACGAGATGGTACGGCACCTGCTTGAAGCAGAGCCCGTAGTCCGGACCTTCAATGTCGATAGCTCAACCACACACAGAATTGCTGCAGGCAAGAAAGCCGCCTGACGAGCTAGGACGCTCTTTTCATTCGCACCGGGCGAGCTTAGCGACTCGCCCGATCGCGCCATTACTTTCTGTTAGCCGACAAACCGGGAGTTATCTCGCCGCCTCCACGGTTACCCCGCCATAAGGCAAGTGTCCTGGGTTCGACATGCTCCTGCCAGAGCGTTCACCTGCCGTGAATTCCGTTCCGCCAGGATCGCACTCACCATGAAACCTCTATCGCACTCAGCAACCACCGAGCCGCTCGCTCATTACTCTTTATCCAGATACTCGCCGGGAACATCATCCTGCGGTACCTCATGCGTGCGAACCTCCTTCTGGTCAGTGTCACCAGCGTGTTCCACGCCCGCCACTGCGTCGGCCTCGAACGCGTTTCCTTCCTCGATCAACTCGGCCACACTCTCCGAATCCGCACCTTCGATGTTGGACAATCCCTGTAAATCTCCCGACTGCCCGCCCGACCTCTCTCTCAGTGCTTCGGGTGCAAATGCCTCCGTATCCACGCTCTGGCTTTTTCCCCGAACCCGTGTCCTGAGTGCGGTCGGCGTCCTCGCACCGGCTGTCTGCTGGCCGAGGGCTTTCGTTTTCACCGCCGCCCTTTTCAAAGCGGGCTTCTTCTTCGCCAATTTCTTCTTCGCAGTTCCCCTCTTCTTAGCCAGGCTCTTTTTAACCGTCTTCTTCAGCGGCTTTCCTTTCTTCCCGGCAGATCCCTTCGGCTTCGTGAGCTTCTTATTAGTTTTGTTGTTGGCCATACGCGCAGTCTACCACCGGCACATGCGTGCTCACGAAACCGAGCTAGACGCATAGCGAGGAAACCCACGGGACTAGCGACCCAGTTTCCGCCATCAGTAAGCGACGCAGGACCTGAGGCAACCATCCTTTTCCAACTGCCCACGGACCACCTCACGCTTCGTCAAACGTGGCATACGGAGTTGAATTTCGCAGGCGAATGATCTAATTACTTCCGTCTTGCCGACCATCCACGAACTTGGTTGTTTCCAGATGACAAGAGCGGCGGCCCGACAATCGCATTCGCGAGGGCACGATCAGCCGAGCTTTTGTCGGACGCTCGCAATCCGGGAAGCAACAGGCCGAGATCGTGGCGGTACGTTAACGCTTCCGGCGGGTTGCTGACCCTCACGGCTGGCGTGGAGTTTTTGTTGGGTATGGAACGTCGGGGCGAGGGTCGGGAACGAAACCATTCCTGTTGGGCATCTTTACGCGAGGCAACGTCGTTTCATTTAGCTGAGCTTCCTTGTCAAGAATTCCGTTGAGGTAAAGAACGAACGCCGTAACGGCGTAGGTTTGGTCAGCGGTAAGGGTTCCGGGGCGAGCATACGGCATTTTCCGGTGGATGTAGTCCCAAACAGTGGTTGTATAGGGCCAGTAACTTCCGACGGTGCGTAGTGGATTGCTGGTCTTCAGCGTACCTTGGCCTCCGGCCAGCGCGGGATACTGCAACATTCCTTGCCCGCGATCTCCATGACAATTCGCGCAGAGGGTCTCATAGATACGCTCTCCCTGTAGGACCGAGCCGCGTCCGTTGGGTAAGCCAGAGCCATCGGGGGCTACCGAGATGTCTAGTTCGCGAACTTCTTCCGGTGTCGCCGGTCTTCCCAATTTGTACTGTTGGCTTTGTCCGAGCGCGGCTATGGCTCCGGCGGTGAGAGCGCAGGTGATGTACAGTGCGGTTTTATTCATGGCTGACCTCTCCGTTTGCATGGACATACCAGATTTTGATTCCGTTGTAGTGGTCGGTGGCGTTGAGTCCGCGAGCCGCGACGAGTTCGTCTCGCGTGGGCTGCAGATAGCCGGTTTCGTCCGTGCATTTCGATTGAAGTGAAGTTTCCTTTCCGTCCCACCACCACGGAAGCCGAAAACGCGTAAGGGCCTTCGGGAGAATCGGCTCATTGAGTTGCGCCTCCTGCCAAGTTTTTCCGCCATCGACCGAAACCTCGGTCTTGGTGACTCGTCCTCTGCCGGACCAGGCTAGCCCAGTGATTTCGTAGAATCCGGGACCCGATAGCTGCTGGCCTCCAGCAGGCCGCGTAATCACCGACTTGGCCTCCATCACGAATGTGAACTGCCTGGCGGTTCCATTGGGCATAAGGTCGGTGTAGTGGGCCGTTTCATAGGCGCTCATGTAAGGCTGCTCGACAACTTGCACGCGGCGGAGCCACTTTATGTTCACGTTGCCCTCCCAACCGGGAACGATGAGCCTCACCGGATATCCCTGCTCGGGGCGCAACGCTTCGCCGTTTTGACCGTAGGCGACGAGCACGTCGTCAAGTGCTTTCTCAAGCGGGATGCTGCGCGCCATCCTGCCCGCGTCCGCTCCCTCGGCCACCATCCAACGAGCGCCTGGTTTCGGGCCCACTTGGTCGAGCAGGGTTCGCAGTGGCACACCAGTCCATTCACTGCAACTCAAAAGGCCGTGGCTTCTCTGCGGGTTGATGGCTGGGCGGGCTATCTGCTCCCCACCACTATTACCAGCGCATTCGAGGAAGTGAATTCTCGAAACCGAAGGCAGGCGATGTAAGTCTTCCATCGTGAAGATCAAGGGTCGCTCCACCAAGCCGTGAATCATTACCTCGTGATGCTGAGGATCGATTTCAGGGACTCCGGAATGATGAACCTCGTAGTGCAAGCCCGAGGGTGTGATGATGCCAAACAGATCCTGGAGAGGTGTTCTGCTGTAACTGGATGCGGGTGTGTTCGTCTTTGGAAGGAAGCGAACGACCGATTGTTCGAACGGGGACCGCTCACCGTAGAGGCGCGGCCCCACACCTAAGTCCTTCGGGAAACTCATCCCCGAGATAGGAATGGCGCCAATTGTTGCGCCGGTAGCCGCCAGGAATCCTCGTCTAGTGAGTCGAGTTTGGGTCACGATTGCCTCCTACATCGAATATCGACGATACTCGATGAATTGCTCAGCCCTTCTTCCCATGTGAATCATCTCTCATTACACGTTCATGATTACCCGCGCGGCGTGGGGAAATTCAGACAAGCACTTGCGGTTCACCCGGTAATACATGAATGTTCCGCGTCGCTCTGCCAGAACGAAACGACAGTCGCGAAGAATCTTCAGATGATGGGATATCGATGACTGTTGAATCGGAAAATGCTTCACGATCTCGCAAACACATACAGGGTCGTCATTGTTGGCCAATAAGTTGAGAATGCGAATACGCATCGGGTCGGCAAGGGCTTTGAAGCAACAGGCGTACTCCTTCGCGCGAGACTCGGTGATCTTGGCAGACTTTACCTCGGGGCAACAATTGGCAGTCGGGCATTTTGTGGTCGCTGGCACGGCGGTGTCGACGACAAGAGTGCCAGATTCATCGAAGAATGTCAATGAATGATGAGCGTGCTGTCGGTAGCAGATGATATGTCCGGTTGAGATAGCAAGTGAGATGTCCGCTTTGCGGGCGGCGAGGGTAGGAGACCATGCGGAGCATGGAAGCTTATCCGAGGGTCGCGATGGAGCGGGCGATGAAAGTGCAGGACGTAATGTTGCAGGCGATGGCGAAGAAGATCACGTGGTTTCAAGCGGCGGAGATACTGGGCATCAGTGACCGGCACATGCGGCGGTGGCGGGAACGCTACGAGGAAGAGGGGTACAACGGCCTGTTCGACCGGCGGCGCGGGAAGCCGTCGCATCGGCGGGTTGCGGTGGCGACGGTGGAGAAGGTGTTCGCGCTCTACCGGGAGAGGTATTTCGATCTGAACGTGCAGCACTTCCACGAGAAGTTGCAGGCCGAGCACGGCATCGAGTTGAGCTACACGTGGGTGAAGCAGGCGCTGCAGGGAGCGGGTCTGGTGGGGCGTGGACGCAAACGCGGCGTGCATCGCAAACGGCGCGAGCGACGGCCCTTGCCGGGGATGCTGTTGCACATCGACGGCAGCCGCCATCAGTGGTTTCAGGACGAGCGTTGGTATGACTTGATCGTGATTCTGGACGATGCCACGAGCGAGATTTATTACGCCCAACTGGTGGAAGAGGAATCGACGATGACGGTGATGGTGGGACTGAAGGAAGTGGTCGAGCGCAAGGGTGTGTTCTGTGCCTTGTACAGCGACCGAGGCAGCCATTTCTGGCTGACGCCGAAGGTTGGCGGTAAGGTCGACTATCATCGTCGAACGCAAGTGGGCCGGGCCCTGCACGAGTTAGGAGTGCAGATGATTCCAGCCTACTCGCCGGAAGCGCGCGGCCGCAGCGAACGCAACTTCGGTACTTGGCAGGGACGGTTGCCGCAGGAGCTACGGCTCCACCAGATACGGACGCTGGAAGCGGCGAACCAGTTTCTGGGCGCGCACTACGTAGCGGAGTTCAATCGCCGTTTTCGGGTCGCGGCGGCACAACGTGGCAACGCTTTTGTGCCATGCCGGAGCCGGGATCTGGACCACATCTTCTCACTCCAGTTCGAACGCACGGTGAACCGTGACAACACGGTGAGCTTCCAGAATCTGAGCTTGCAGATCGAGCGCGTGCGCTGGCGAGCGACCTTGGCAGGTTGCCAGGCGGTAGTGCATCAACACCTGGATGGAACTCTGAGTCTGACCCACGGTCCCCATAGTTTGGGACGATACACAGCCCAGGGCGGGGCCATCGAGACCAACAATACGGCAGCGCGACGGGCGTTGGAAAAGCCGCTCCGAAGAAAAGTCATAAAGCCGACTTTCCCTCCGAGCTTGGAAATCCCGCAAAGTACGCGGGATTCCCACTTTCCCACCACCCCGGCTACGGCTGTTGTCTAACTGAAACCGGACACATCATGTGCTACGAAAAACGGACGTTTTAACTTGCTACCGACATGAATGATGAGCGTGCGAAGGCTGTTCAGCTTGACTTGACCTCAGTCGATATTTCTGCAATTATCGAATCATGCCGACAGCCGTAACCAAGAAAAGTAGCGAACTGGTTGCAAGATACGCCGACATGCTTTCCGCGATGGGAACCGAACCCCGTCTCCGAATCATGCAGTTACTGCTATCCGCTCATCCTGACGGCATGGTCGTAGGCGACATCCAGTCAGAGCTGGACATTCCGAACTCCACTCTTTCACACCACCTAGAGAAACTGAAGAACGAAGAACTCGTAAACGTACGCCGCGAAAGTACTTTTTTGCGGTACACGGCCAATGCGGAAGCACTTCAGGAATTGCTGCAATTCCTTTACGCGGAATGCTGCACGCGAAACAAGGCGGTCAAACCTCAAGATATCGTCCAGCTTTGTAAATAGGAGAAGGCGTCATGAGCACTAGCGATATTAAGGAAGTTGTCAAAGAAAAGTATGGCCAGGCAGCCTTGCGCGTGAAGACCGGCGGAAGCAGTTGCTGTGGAGCTAGCGCAGCGAGTGGCCTAGGCTGCGACCCAATCACCTCTAATCTGTACGACTCCTCCCAGAGGGGACAAGTCCCGGAGGAGGCCATGCTCGCATCGCTAGGATGCGGAAATCCGACCGCGTTGGCAACACTGAAACCCGGCGAGGTTGTTTTAGACCTAGGCTCGGGCGGGGGCATAGACGTGTTGCTTTCGGCAAAACGCGTCGGTCCCACCGGCAAAGCCTACGGCCTGGATATGACGGACGAGATGCTCGCGCTGGCCAACGAGAACAAACGTAAAGCGGGGGTCGAAAACGTAGAGTTCTTGAAAGGCGAAATTGAACACATCCCATTACCGAACGATTCTGTGGATGTCATCATTTCCAATTGCGTCATCAACCTTTCGGCGGACAAAGATCAGGTACTGAGGGAAGCCCTTAGAGTCCTGAAACCGGGCGGACGCTTCGCTGTATCCGACGTTGTGACCCGTGGCGAGATGCCGCCTCAGATTCGCCAAAGTGTGGTTCTGTGGGTTGGCTGCGTTGCTGGTGCTCTGGAGGAGAACGAATATCGCACCAAACTCGCGTTTGCCGGCTTCGAGAACATTGAGATCGAGCCTACGAGGATTTACCGCATAAAGGATGCTCGGGAGTTCCTTTGCGGCCAAAACATCGATGTGGATGCGATTGCGCCGCATGTAGACGGAAAGTTCATGAGTGCTTTCGTGCGCGCCGTCAAGCCACGGCAATAGGAGACGAGATGGAAGGCCGGTACGACGTGCTGTTCCTGTGCACAGGCAATTCTGCTCGGTCCATCATGGCCGAAGCAATCATGAATTACAAAGGCCGACCCACTTTCACGGCCTACAGCGCGGGTAGCCATCCAGCGGGCATAGTCCGACCGGAAGCAATTGCCCAGCTAGAAAGTGCTCATCTAAGCATCAGCAATCTTCGAAGCAAGAGTTGGGAGGAATTTTCTAAGCCAGATACGCCAAAACTCGACTTCGTGTTTACAGTCTGTGACAGCGCTGCCAAAGAAGTCTGTCCGATTTGGCCAGGTCAGCCTATGACGGCTCATTGGGGAGTTGCGGACCCAGCCGCGGTGCGAGGGACAGAGAAGGAAATTGAACGAGCATACCGTGATGCCTGTCTGACTCTAGAGCGCCGAATCAGCCTCTTCCTCTGTCTCCCTCTCGCAACCATCGACAAGCTGGCAATCAAGAACGAGATCGACAAGATCGGGCATCAATGAAATTCAACTTGCCTGCCAGATTGACGGCTGAGTTCGTAGGCAGCGCATTCCTCGTTGCTGCTGTGGTTGGCTCCGGCATCATGGGCGAGCGGCTGGCAGGCGGCAATGTCGCCATTGCATTGCTTGCGAACACGATTGCGACGGGCGCCGCTTTAGTGGCTCTCATTCTGACCTTCGGCCCGATTTCCGGCGCACACCTAAACCCGGCTGTCACGGTTGCCGACGCAATTGAGCACGGTATCGCTTGGCCGGATGCACTCGCCTACGCCCGTTCCAGCCGAATCCGCATGGTCACGAGGTTGAACCGGGGCAACTCGCGCGCGAGATCGTCGTTCGTGGGCAATTCGGACTGCAAGCGTTTTGGAAGCGATTCGGTCAATCGGTACTGTGCCACTCCCATCGGCTTACCCGTGTCCCGGAGTGCATACTCAACCACAATTCTGTTCTTTTCCTTGCAGAGAATCAGGCCGATGCTGGGAGTGTCATCGACATGGCGCAAGAGGTCATCCACGGCCGACAGATAGAAATTCATTTTGCCGGCGAATTCGGGCCTGAACTCTTCAATTTTCAGGTCGATCACGACATAGCATCGAAGGCGCAGATGATAAAAAAGCAGATCGAGAAAATAGTCTTGCCCGCCGATTTCCAGATGGTACTGGTTTCCGACGAATGCAAATCCCTTACCGAGTTCCAAAATTAAGTCGCGGAGATGGTCGATCAGACCGCGTTCCAAATCACGCTCCAGCATCTCTGTCCCGAGCGTCAGAAAATCGAAGTTGTAGGGGTCTTTGAGGAGTTCCTGGGCCAGTTCTGATTGCGGAGCCGGGAGCGTTCGCTGAAAGTTCGTGACTGCCCGGCCCTGCCTGCGGTGAACGTCACCCTCAATTTGATGGACAAGGACGTTCCGCGTCCAGCCGCTTTCGACAGCCTGCCGGATATACCATTCCCGTTCCGCCGGGGCCTTGACCATTTCAAGAATCCGCACATTGTGTCCCCAGGGCAATTGTGCAACGACCTGTTGCACAAATTGCTGTTCGGGGTACGCTTCAGCAAAAGCCCGCATATATTTGAGGTTTCGCGCGCCAAAACCAGTCATGCCCGGAAAGGCTTTGAGGAGGTCATGAGCCAGCCTGTCGACGACCTTTGCTCCCCACCCTTCCGATTGCTGACGGCTGAGAATGTCTTTGCCGATACCCCAATAGAGCAATACGAGTTCCCGATTGACGGACAGAGCGGCGCGCACTTGCGCGCTGCGGATTCGCTCCTTCAGTTCCTGCAAGAACGCGTCATACCGATCCGGCAGCTCAGGATGTTTTCGCTTCATGATAGAAAACCAGCATAGCCTAAGAGTCAGATTCAATTGCACCTGATCAGGCAACGTACCCCGCTAGGGCTCCTGCGTTCACTTTTGCCAAAGCGTCTTTCGATTGCACCCCCTTCAGATAAACCATGGTCGATTTGATGTCGCGATGGCCCATCCACGTCTGAAGAGTGCGGATGTCCACACCGTGTCTCAGGTGCTCGGTAGCAAATGTGTGGCGGAACTTGTGCAGGAAGAAGTGCTGGCAGTACGGCCCTTCCGCGCACTTGTTGCCGTGCTTCGTAACGCACTGTCCACAATTCAACTTCGCCCGGTCCGCGACCCGCTTCACAATCGTGTCGTTCTCGCTGTTGGGATTTCCACGTTTGTTGGGAAACACCAATTGTGCGGGCAGAGCATTGCGTGTCTCTTTCAATCGCCGTAATTGGTCGATGAGAGCTGAGGGCAACGGTACAACTCGTTCCTCCCAGTTCTTCGGCCGAAAGTCCCACAGAGCCTTGGCGGTGACCCGAACGTGACTCTGACGGAAGTCGAGATCGCGCGCAAACATGTTGCCCCTCCTGATCGCGAAATCCGGAGCCCAGCATAAATTTCAAAAAGATTGCCTTATCACCGATGGCGTGATTGAGCATCGACTGGATCTCTTCCGGCTCGTAAATCGGGCGGATCTTTTCAACGTACTTCGGCCAGTCGCTGGATGAGATCAGGCCACTTTTCCCGTGCCGTTTGAAAAGCTGCAGCACGACGACCAGCTTGTCGTAGACGGTCCGGTGGCCGAGTCCAAGTTGATAGCAGCGTGCCATGAAGGCCAAAATGTCCTCGCGCGCCACCTGGTCTAAGGAGCTTTTTTCATAGGACGGGACGAGCAGTTCCTTCAGAGTGTAGCGGTAGCTGATGTAGGTCCGGTGACTGCGCTGGGCCTGGACCATCGCGAGGTACTGGTCGACGGCTGCGGCCAGCGCAATGCCGTTTAGGCTGATCGTAGCAGGCTGTGCCGGGTGCGACATCACCCCGGCTTTGAGCGCCTCAACTTCAATGGCCTTGAGCCGGGCCGCTTCGGCTACGGTTGCGAAATCAGCGACGGCCTTGCGGTGACGCTTGCCGTGCTCATACCACTCGAGGTAATAGCTGCCCTCGGGGTGGTGTTCGTCGCGGCCCGTAATTAAGATGTGGTCGCGCACGATCCTGCCGCTGCGCTTGACGACGTTGGCGAAGCGCCACGCTTCTCCAACTTTCACGTACTTGAGGATCTTGACCCGATGTGCGTAAAGCTTTGGCTTTCCCGGCATGTTCCATCTCCCTGTGGAGGGGATGGAAGATAGACCGGATCGCGAATTCGGGCAAATCCCGGAACGGCATGGAGGGAGTGGAAGGAGTTGACGGAATTGACAGCGACTTTATCGACAGGAAGACCGACAGGAAGCGGGTTAAAGCGATGAAAACAAACCAAACCGAGGAGAAGGCAGCGTTCTAACCGGACCGATCGGCAGCGGGCAATCGGAGTTATTGCACACCTTTCACGTGATCCGAGAAGATATTCCACAACCCCTTTGCGATAAGCTCAGCAGATAAATTCCGGTGTTGCCAAGCGGCCAAAATCCGAGCCGTGACCAGTACGATCTCAGCTTACGAACGGCCTCGGCCTCGCCAACTTCGGGCTGCGCAAGCCTTCTCAACGCTTCGGGGTCGTCCGCAAAAGATGGAGTGAACTGTAGCGGCCACGGCTTGCACGCCACCAGTCCGCACCCTGTACCAAAAATGTCGATCGTACGGTGAATGGCGGACTCGGCGATCCCTAGTCCCCGAAATGCCGGAGAGATCGCGACGTAGTCGATGATCAGCAGATCTAGGTCTATGACTTCAAACTCATTTTGTATTTCTTCTTTCGGATAGCCAGTTTCCGCGTTGAAGAGATGTTCCCAGTATTCTGAGATGTCGCCGGAGATGCCATCTCCAAGCCTTTCCGCGCTGATGCCTTGGTCCAGTGCCTCGCCGAACTGAACGAGTGAGGCTCCAATGTGCCCAATGTCCTCTTTTCCTCGGCTTTCCGGTTCAGCAATAATCCTTCCAGCAATGGAATGGACAAAATCCGTCTCAACGGATTCGTGCAACTCAGCACGGAGGACAAACTCAACACTCGCAACGACATTCCCATTGGAACGGCACTCTTTACGCCTATCAGCCAATGCTTTGGTCGGTTTCATTTCACGTTACCCCGCTCTCCTGAGCTTCCGATGCACCCGTTGCACGACGCTTTCCGGGATTCGGAGAGTGATATAGCCTCGCTTAAAACGCGTTTCACCGCTCTCCCACTTGATCACCCCAGGTTCGTCAGCGAAAATACGCCGTATCGTTCGTTCGCTTAAGCCCCACAATTTGGCGACTTCACTCACGCAATAGTGTTTTTCAAACGCCACACTGGCCGGCATCGCTGGTTTGCCTGGGGGAGCATAGCTGGGCTGGGGAGAGGGTTCTGTCGCCATAGCGCACCGCGTTTGATGTATGTAGTACAGAATTGAAAAGTCGTCAAACGGACGATTTAGCGGACGCTAGAGACTTTCGCGCTGGACGTGCGAAAGGGGAATGGGCTATTTCTTGCGAATTTCGGGGATTAGCCTGTCGGCTGGCGTCGGCAGGATTTGGCTTGACCACAAAATGGGTGGTGACAGTACGCCCCTGCAGCGCATGCTGAGCTCGTAGAATCAATAACTTACGTCCTTTCAACACGCTGCAGGCGCTGAAAAACTACTCCGCATGACGTATTTTAATTTCGTACAACTAGTTCTGACGCGGCTGAGTGTCCGCCGGATTTGTCTCACGGTTTTCCTTGCGATTACCAAACCAATCGAACCATCGGACTGTTCCATGGCGGGAATCGCTGGGGAATAAATGCCGTGGTTGGGTTTCCGCACTGCCGTTCTAGGGCAGGCTCTACGTAACTTCCTGTTTGCCGACCAGGACTAAGCCGCTGGCGCGGCGGACGCTACCGCGTGGATCGACCCAGAGAGTTCAGGAACTGCTGACATAGTGTGGGTCATAGGGAAAGGAGATTCCTGTGACCCGTTTACGCAAGATGATGCTGGAGGAACTCCAGCGTCACAACTACTCTGCCATCACCACACGCAATTACCTGCGGGTGGTAGGCGATTTCGCCAAGCATTTTGGCAAGTCTCCCGACAAGCTCGGGCCCAACGAACTTCGAACTTATCAAGCCTATCTACTGACTGAGTGCAAGCTGACGCCCGGCACGGTGGTCAACCGGGTAGCGGCGCTGCGCTTCTTTTTCGTCAAGACACTCAAGCGCCATCAGTTTCGCGAGTTCTTGCCCTACCCCCGGGCCCGGCGCCGGCTGCCGACGGTGCTCAGCCTAGAGGAGGTTGCGCGCTTGATCGATGCGGCGGGAACTCTGTTTCGACGGACGCTGCTGATGACGCTCTATGCCACCGGCATGCGACGCAGCGAACTGGCTCGTCTCAAAGTCAGCGACATCGATAGCCAGCGGATGATCATCCGCGTGGTGGAAGGCAAGGGCGGCAAGGATCGCGATTTGCCTCTGAGTCCAACCCTACTGGAAACCCTGCGCGAGTACTGGCGCTGGCGCAAGCCCAGACTCTATCTGTTCCCCACGCGCACCCGTCAGCACAGACTCGATCAGCCCATTTCGGACAAAACCGTCTGGATTGCATGTAGCGATGCCGCGCAACGCGCCGGCATCCGCAAACGCGTCACCCCGCATACGCTGCGCCACAGTTGGGCGACTCACTTGTTGGAGGCGGGCACCGACCTGCGCACCATCCAGGTTCTGCTCGGGCACGGTGATCTGGAAACCACCGCCCAGTACCTGCATCTGTCGCAGCGGCACCTGCAAGCGGTGACCAATCCGCTGGATGGCCTCGCGCTATCCAGCACCGAGAACCTCAGCCGCAGCTTTAAACGGAAAAAAGAAAAATGACTCGGCCCACCTTCGAGGTGGCCGACATTCTTCGTGTGCAGGGCGATCGCTTTCTGGATCGGTATCGATCCAGCTTTGACTTTCAGCAACTCAAAGCATTTCGTGCCATTCTGCGTTGCCGCACCGCAGCGCTCGGTGGTCATCGCGACGGCTGCCCGAGCTGCGGTCATCAGGCCATCTCGTACAACTCGTGCAGAAACCGGCACTGCCCCAAGTGCCAGACACAAGGACGCGAGCGCTGGCTGGCGGCCCGCGAACGCGAACTCCTGACCACCAGTTACTTCCATGTCGTGTTCACGGTGCCCCACGAACTCAACCTGCTGGCCTTGGAGAACCCGCGTTGGTTCTACGACCTGCTGTTCACCGCCAGCGCGCAAACCTTACTGGAGATCGCCATCGATCCCAAACACTTGGGAGCCGAGATCGGTCTAATCAGCATCTTGCACACCTGGGGGCAGAATCTGCTCCTCCATCCCCACATTCATTGCGCCATTCCGGCAGGCGGACTCTCGCCAGATCATCGTCGCTGGATCCGCCCACGCTATCCTTTCTTCTTACCCGTGAAGGTCCTCAGCCGCGTCTTTCGCGGCAAGTTCCTCGCCGGCCTGAAACGTTTTCACCGTCGTAACCAACTTTGTTGCGCCGGTCCGGCAGCCGCTCTCGCCGATCCGCAGCAGTTCGCAAAACTCCTCCGCCGCCTGCACCGTCACGACTGGGTCGTCTATGCCAAGCAAGCCTTCGGTGGTCCCCTGCAGGTGTTGCGCTATCTCGGCCGCTACACCCATCGCGTGGCCATCTCCAATCATCGCTTGTTGGCCTTCGAGCAAGAGCACGTCACCTTTCGCTGGAAGAACTATGCCCACGGTGGCAAGCAAGGCAAGATGACGCTTAGCGCCAACGAGTTCTTACGGCGCTTCTTTCTGCACGTGCTCCCCAGAGGCTTCGTGCGCATCCGTCACTTCGGATTCCTCGCCAATCGCTTTCGCTGCGCTCGTTTAGCCCTGTGCCGACAACTGCTATCCAGCGCTCCCTCCACACTTGGCGAGACTGGAACCTGCAACGCTGCGGCGGAGAGTTCTTCTCTCTGGCATTGCCCACGCTGCGGCGCGGCCATGATCGTGGTTCAGAGATTTACAGCTGCGGAATTATCTACATGCGCTTACTTCGATTCTTCGTAGCGTGTCCACCTCTGGCGGCGCGTCGATGTGCTTCGGCACATCGGCGCACTCGTGTGCCTACTCCACGGCGACAGGTTCCCGTGCCACTGTTTGCCCACACTCCTGCAGGCACATGCGACGCTATCAACGATCGCGAACCAGCCCTTCCCGTTCGCCGGCGCTTGCCCAACTCTCGACTTCGCAGCCAACTGGCGTTCAAATCCCATAGCACACCGCGTCCGCCGCAAACGCCAGCGGCTTCCTCCTAGTCTCCTTATCGAAAACGCCTCGGATCGAGATCCCCGCTCCACCCCAAGAGTCTGTGCCGAGGCGTTTCCGATCAAGGCTAGCGACCACTCATCCAGAACCGCCCCAGGTGTTTCAACACTATCTACTTCATCGCGGCTTCGATGTTCTCAGCCGAATAGGGAACTCCCGGAGTGAGCAGCTCGGCGCCATCCTTAGTAATGATGTACATGTCTTCCAGGAAAAATCCCTGGCCATCAACCGAGGCGATCGGCTCAAAGTTGATTGTGGTTCCCTGCCTGAGTGGCCCCACCGGGCGACCGGCCATCAGGTTTGTCGTATGCACTTGCCAGTACGGAACATTTTTGCGATCTGACCAGGAACCGATCGCGTGCTGCGCAAGCAGACTTTTTGCTGATGCGCGATGACTCAGCAGTTCGGCACGCCAAGCGTCGAAGATTTGGTCGACAGTGGCCCCGTCGTGCAGCCCGAGGACACCAGCATGATATGCCGCCACGAATATGTTCCAAGTCTCGCGCTGATCGTTGTCATAGTGGCCCGAGACTGGCACCGTTCGCCCCAAATCTCCTATGTAGTGGTCCTGTTCGCATCCCACGTCAAGGCGCACCAGGTCGCCTGAGCGCATATTTCCGTTCAGGTGATCGTAACGCGCGAGCGATGTAAAAGGCCGCGGGAAGACCGCATTGTCTCCTGCCATTGCCCACGGCCAGAAAGAGGAACCATGTGCACCCGCGCTCCAGCATGTGTTTTCGACCACCGCTTCGACGCTCCTTTGGGATACGCCCGGTCGAATGGCACGCATTCCGGCCATTACGGCAGCCACAGTCGCCTTCGCAGCCGAGCGCAGAGCAGCAGTCTCCTCCGCACTCTGAACCGCCATAAGGGCCCCGATTCGTTCCCCCGACTCTTTGGCTTCAAAGGCGGGCCATCTTTGCAGGATGATCTGCAGCCAGGTCGGAGCCTCCGGCGACTTCGGGCTGAGAAGGTTGGCTGGCAGTTCAGCGAATGTTGACAGATCGTCGCCATAGTACAGGGGCTGCGCCTCGCCGGCGTGTGAGGCTAGAAACCCTTCCAGTTCGGACCAGTCAACGGCATGTTCCATCCCCAAGCGTTTTGTCGCTTCCGGTCCGGGCTGAACTTCCGGCTGTAGACCGATTCTCAAAAACGGTGGTTTCGACGGCAAGAAAAGCCAACTTTCGCCCGATCTTCCGTCGATGGCGAGCACGGCCCCCACCGTGTTCCCCAAGCCCGTGAAGTAATAGAAGAAAGGGTCCTGGCGGAAACCATCAGCGGTGAGATCTAGCTCGGAACTGGCGTGAAACAAAAGAATCCCGTCGCGGAACGCAGCGGCGGCTCGCTGCCGGCGCTCGTGTAAAACCGTGTTTTGAGATGTCGCCGTACCTGTAAAACCGATGAGAACAATTGTCAGAATCAATCCAGGAACTCGCATGGCCGAATAACTTAGCACCCTGACCGTGACATTCATAGTCCCCCACAATTGGTCTCTAGGAAGAGTCCCTCTGCCGGACGCGTTTGTGGGCGAGTGACGAG
>CAVWMB010000005.1:0-168707 GCA_963756015.1 uncultured Acidobacteriota bacterium | reverse complement strand
GAATCCGCACGGATTCGTGAACAGCAACCTGCAAGATCAACATCTTACGAGCAATACGGATTCGTGCGACTTCGCGCGAATCCGTGCGACTTCATTCGTAATGGGAGGGAACACGCATGGCGCTAGTGAATGACGATTCGATTGCAGACAGGGCGAGAAAGCTTGAGTCGTTGCGGATGACCAACGTCTCTTCAAGACTCACGCGCCGCGAGACGGACCACCTCGACGAGCTGGCAAAAAAGCACCGCCTGCAGCGTGGCGAATTCATCCGGCAGCTGATTCTTGACGAGTTGGCGTGCGACTCCGGCGATCCACCCGTGAGCGCGGAGTTGGTCGAAATTATCGGCGTTCGGCTCATGCTCACGAACCTTCTGAAACCACTCACGACAGGGCAGAAGATAACACCGGATGTCTTCGACGGGATCATAGCCGAGGTCAAAAAGCACAAACGCAGCTTGGCGATCAAGACGCGGACAGACTTGGAGAAAGACTAATGGCAAGCATTCACTGGGGACGAAAAGAAACGATCATTTTCCCGCCGCACAGCGCCATCTACACCTATGGCGCAGTGCTCTTTGCTGTGATCCTCACCGGACTTTTCGTCTACCTGCGCTTCACCTTTGGCAACACTCCGCTGCAGCGCTTCTACACGCCGATCTACATCCGGTCGAGCGTTGCGGGCAGCGTCTCCGCCAGCCGCAAAGACAAGTACCGCCTGGTGATGATCGGAGCTCGCGGAATCCGACCGCGACCGGCCACGGACGCGGACGTGGCAGACGGGAACACGCCGGAACCGGGAACGAAAGCGCTCCCGCTTGCGCTCTCCAAGTCCGCCTTGCAGGCGGGCTATGATCTGCTCTACCAGGACCCGGAACGCTCTTACATCGATGCGCCCTTGAGTGCCTACCTCAAGAGTGCGATTTACGGTGGCGACAGCCTATCCGAGATTTACCAGCTGCCACTGTTTTTCGGTTTCCTATCGTTGCTCCTCCAGCTCCCGTTTTCCATCCGAAAGGACATCAAACGCCGCAAGCAAATGAGGTACGGCCGGCGGCTCAAAGGGACGGAGCGGCTCACGCCGAAAGAATTCAACCGCAAGGTACAGGGGGAGGGACTTGGCATCAAAATCGACGGTCTGAAGGAGATGCTTCGCATCCCGGCCAAGGCCGAGGCGCAACACGTTCAGATCATCGCGGACACCGGTGGAGGCAAGACGACCATGATTATGCAGATGCTCCGGCAGATTCGAAGCCGCGGCGATTCCGCCATCGTCTACGACCCGGCGCTGGAGTACACGCGCCGCTTTTACGACCCGAAGCACGACATCATTCTCAATCCGCTCGACCGGCGATGCCCCTACTGGGGACCAGCCGAGGAGTTGCGCACAAGTTCAGAAGCGGACGCAATCGCGGTGTCGCTGTTCCAGCCTCCGCAGGACAAAAAAGGCGAGTTCTTTTTCGAGATTCCGCAGCAGATCTTCGCTTATCTGCTGCGCTATGGACCGACCCCGGAGGAGCTTATCGAATGGATGAGTAACCCAAAAGAGATCGACAATCGAGTCGCTCGCACAGAGGTGGCC
This sequence comes from uncultured Acidobacteriota bacterium, assembly GCA_963756015.1. Classification (GTDB taxonomy): domain Bacteria; phylum Acidobacteriota; class Terriglobia; order Terriglobales; family Acidobacteriaceae; genus Sulfotelmatobacter. The sequence goes on along the minus strand of CAVWMB010000005.1, from coordinate 167,128 downwards.
AACTTCATCGACGCCTCAGCGCCCCCGCAACGAGTTGGCGTGTTGGCGTCTCTCAGCAAGGTGGCAAAGAGTCTTCGGCTGTTGCCGCACAAGGGTGCTGGCAACGGCGAGTGGACCGCAACCGAGTGGTCGGAAACACGCCAGGGTTGGATCTTCATCACCTCGCTTCCAGCCGAGCGGGAGGCGCTTCGTCCACTGCAAAGCGTATGGATCGACATGCTCGTGCTGCGCCTCCTGAACGAACCGAAAGCCCACCAGAAACGGGTCTGGTTTGTGCTCGACGAGCTGGCCAGCTTGCAGCGTCTTCCCCAGTTTCACACTGCCCTCACCGAGAACCGCAAAAGCAACAATCCCATCATCATGGGCTTTCAGGGGAAGGCTCAGTTGGAAGTGATCTACGGCCACCTGGCAGAGGTCATGCTATCCATGCCAACGACCAGCATTTTCCTGAAGACCAAGGAGCCGAATGCAGGCGAGTGGGTCAGCAAGGCAATCGGCAAAGTCGAAATCGAGCGCATGAAAGAAAGCCACTTCGACGGAACGCGCTCGGGCAGAAATTTCGCGCTGGACATCCAGGTCGAGCCCGCAGTGATGGAATCAGAAATCTCGGGATTGCCCGACCTGCACGCCTTCATCAAATACGAGAACTACGTCACAGGTTTCTCCTTTCCTTACATCGATATCGAGGGGCATCAGATTCCATTCGAGCGCAGACACTTGCCGGACGAGAAGCTCACCTTCGACCCCAAGAACATAAAGGCCAAAGCCCGCGACGGCACCGCCGCGCCCCCACCCGCCCTGCCGGCAGCGCCGCGCGCAGCAGTTGATCTTGAGGCAAAGCCGGTCGAAGAAACAAACGCCGCTGGGGCTGCGCCCGACGCCGGAAAGACCACTGGCGCGAAGACCTCCGACAACATCGTCAACGCCGAGGAGCCGACACAAACAACTTTGGACTTTATTACGAATTAAGAGGCGGATTTGCTCACCATCTCAAAACCCCTCAGCTCCGCCCAGGCGCAGACCTACCACGCCAAAGAGTTCACGTCTGCCGAGCAAAACTATTGGAAGCAAGACGGCGCCGTCGTCGGCGAGTGGCAGGGCAAGTTGGCCGAGCGATTCGGGCTTGCCGGAGCGGTCGACGCGCAGCACTTTGCCCGGTTGAGCGAAGGCCAAAACCCCATCACTGGCGAGCAACTGGTGCGTCATCGCAGCGGGCAATCCTATACCACCGCAGACGGAACCACCATCAAGCCAGTCGAGCACCGGGCCGGTTGGGACGCGACGTTCTCCGCCCCAAAATCCGTTTCCCTGACGGCATTAGTTGGCGGCGATGAGCGGGTGAGAGAAGCCCATCGGCAAGCAGTGACCGCTGCTCTCACCGAGTTGGAGCGGTACACGCAGGCGCGGATCGGTGGCAACCACGCCGCCGAGACCACCGGCAAATTCATCGCGGCAAAGTTCGAGCATGACACCGCCCGCCCGGTCAATGGCTACGCCGCTCCCCAGCTTCACACCCACGCCGTCGTCTTCAATATGACGGAGCGCGAGGATGGCTCCACACGCGCCATCCAGCCGAAAAGTCTTTTCGACAGCCAGCAGTTTGCCACCGCTGTTTATCAAGCGGAACTGACCTTTCGGCTTCGCAATCTCGGCTATGAAATCGAGGCAGGGAAAAAAGGCGCACCTGAGATTAAAGGGTATTCGCTGGAGTATCTGGACGCTTCCAGTCCCCGCCGCCAGCAGATCGAGCAGGCAATAGCTAAAAGCGGCTTCAGCGGGCCGGAGGCCGCGCAGATCGCCGCCCACAACACCCGCGACAAAAAAGAAATTCGTACCCCAGCCGAGGTTATGGAAGCTCACCGCCAGCTTGCCGCGAAGTTCGGCAATCAGGCCGACCGGGTTGTTCGAGAGGCCCACGAACGAGTTCATGCGCAGGGACAGAATCGAGTGCCAGACGCGCCCCAGCGCGCGCAGGAAGCCGTCTCCTATGCCAAGGAACGCAACTTCGAGCGCGAGGCGGTCATCGACCAGCGCGACATCATGCGCGATGCGCTTCGCCGCGGCATGGGAGACCTCACCTTCAGCCAGGTACGCGACAACTTCGAGCACCGCCACGCTATCGGCGAATTCCAAACAGTAGAGCCTCAGAAGCACGACACCGGGCCACGATTGACGACTCCCGAAACCATCGCCGCCGAACGAGCGACAGTTGAGCACATGCAGCGCGGACAGAACACCGTTCCGCCCATCATGAGCGAACAACGCGCTGCGTCTCACGCCGCTGCGATTGAGTTTTTGAACCCGGCCCAGCGCCGTGTCATCGAGGAGATACTGACCTCAAGAGATCAAATCCACGGTTTGCAGGGACTCGCGGGGGCTGGAAAGACCACCGCTCTCGCAGCCATCCGCGAAGCTGCCCAGCGCAACGGCTACACTGTCGCGGGCTTCGCCCCGACCGCACGCGCCGCTCACCAGCTGCGCCAGGCCGCTGGCATCTCCGCCGACACCTTGCAAGCCTATTTGGCGATGGGAACCCGCGAGCAGGCCCAGACCAACCGTGACGACCCGGCTAACCGCCGCCTTTTCCTGATTGATGAGTCCAGTCTGACCAGCACCCAGCAGATGAAGGAATTCCTCGACCGGCTAGGCCCCCATGATCGCGTTCTGCTTATCGGCGACACACGCCAGCATCAGGCCGTAGACGCGGGAAAGCCCTTCGAGCAACTGCAGGACGCCGGAATGCGAACCGCCCAACTCGACCAGATCGTGCGGCAGAAAGACCCCGAATTGCTCAAAGCCGTCGAACATCTTGCCAGGAATGAGACCCACACCGGCATCTCCCTGCTGCAAGCTCAGGGGCGCGTCACCGAGCTCTCCAATCCCCAAGAGCGCATCGCCGCCATCGCCAGGGACTACGCCTCGAACCCCGAAAAAACTTTGATCGTCTCTCCCGACAACGCTTCCCGGCGAGACATCAATCAGGCCGTGAGGATCGAGTTACAAGCCTCTGGCGCACTCGGAAAAGAGAATGTTTCTTTCCCTGTGCTCGTGGCTCGAAACGACATGAGCGGAGCAGATCGAGCATGGGCCGCCAGTTACACCCCCGGCGACACCGTGCGCTACATTCGTGGAAGCCAACAGCTTGGCCTGGGAAAAAACACTTACGCGACGGTCGTCGCGACCGACCCCGCAAACAATTTAGTGACCGTTGCCAGAGCGGATGGCCAACATGTGGCCTACGATCCGCAGCGCTTGCGCGGAGTGAATGTTTACACCAACCTTCCGTGCGAGTTCTCCACCGGTGATCGCATCCAGTTCACGCACAATAATAAGGATCTCGACGTGCACAACCGTGATCGCGGCCGGATCGAAGCCATCGGCAATGACAATCGCTTGACCGTGAAAATGGATGACGGAAGAACTGTCAATTTTGACCCCGCTCGGATGCGGCACTTCGATCACGGCTATGCCGTTACCAGCCACAGTTCCCAGGGTTTGACCGAAGACCGCGTCCTCGTCAATATGGACACCAATACGTTCTCCGAACTCCTCAACCCCCGCTTTGCCTACGTCTCCGTCTCCCGCGCGTCCGAGGACGCCCACATTTACACCAATGATGCCGCCACGCTTGCCCAGCGCCTCAGCACCGATATGAGCAAAACCTCCGCCCTCGATTTTCACGAGGCACCCGCTGCGCATTCACAATCCCAAACTCCGAAGGAGCACACTATGCAACACCTCAATGAATTGAAACCGGAACAACAATCTCAGCTCACCCCCGAACAAGCCGAGCGCAACCGCCAGTACGGCCCCATCGAAACAGCTCTTCCAACAGAAGCCCAGGTCTACAAGTGGCAACGCGAAACCGACGGCATCCACAGCTACCAACATCCTGAAACCCACCGCTGGTTACACATCGACAGCCAAGGCCAGTTCTTTGACCGGCACGCGCAGCCCATCACACGCGAAAATGCGCTTGAACAAGCGGGCCACTCGCTCACGCAGTCCGTCGCGGAAAACGCACAGTCTCCTACCGGCAGCGGACTCAACCTCAACGGCCACGGAATTAGTCTCTAAACCTCGCCGAGAGCAGACATGGAAAAGCCGCTCATTATTAATAGCAAGAATCGGATCGATCAAGTAAATCGGGAGGAAAACTGATGAACAAGCATATTGTGCAACTGATACGAGAGCGCTTTTATCCACTCGTCCGTTTCTGCGGGCCGCAATCTGCAGGGGAGGTAGAGATCGAGGGGGTGCGAGCGACGGTCTACCTCGGCGAACTTTCGATTTGGTTGTGGCCGGCCAAAAGCTCTCACAACGGAGTTCTGTCCGATGAACAACTCGGCGACGTGGTTTCGCCACATTTGCTGGTTCGCAATCTGCTGTTGTCGGCGCAGGCGTCGATGCAATGTCTGTCATGTCACTTGGACAGGATTGAAGCGGCCGACGGAGACACCGTGTCACTACTGCGCTATTACCTCGAAGATTCCGCAGCAACGGTAGTCGATGGGATGGCTCTGGGACGGATACTCGGTCCACGCGTAGGCGAGACAGCGCAATGAACCGCACGTTATGACTGATTACTTTTGGTGGAAGGACATCCGAACCGACGGCGATGGTAGCAGCAGAAAGAAACGAAATGACTCTGCCCACTGTGGTGACAACGCGTTAGTCCCCATGGCATGAGGACAATCTAGTTTGTTTGCCGGACTAAGTGACATGTGAACCTCCCCACTCAAGCCAAAACCGGGCTTGAGCGAAGCTACCCGCGTGATGAGATGATCTCTTGAAATGGCGCATACCCGTTGCGAGCGTTCCGAGATCGAGCATGTCCGAAGATTTCTGGATTACGCGAAGTGGGTTGTCAATGAAACCAGATATTATCCGCCTGCCAATGGCTATCAGTACCTAGTCGCACTGTCCCTCTACTCAAAAAGCATTACGGTTGCCGAGGCAGCACTCGCGCTGATTGACGCCGGTTTCAGTGACGAAGGTTTTGGATTGACGCGGACCTTGGTGGACATTTATTTCACGCTGCGTTTTATCAGCAACAAGGATTCGGACGAAAGAGCCAAACAGTATGCACGATTTGCCGCGAAGGACAGCGCGGTATGGGAAGATCTCGCACAAACCTACTGGCCTCAGAACGCAAGATCCCTGGATGAACATACAAGAAGTATGGCGGCTGCTTATCCGTCACCACACAGATGGTCCGGCCACACTGCGCGAGACATGGCTACGGAACCAGACACTGTGGAAACAGACCCCGCTACCGGGCAGCCCGTCGTATCTGAGTTCGATTATGCGGTGATATATCGGTGGACCTCACACTATATACATCCGTCAATAGCGGCTCTAAGAAATCACCTTGTGCAGGCTGGACATGATAATTTCGTGATCCGCGGTGGGTCCGCACCGGATATGACACACCTAGCCCTGTTCAATGTAGCTACCTTCGTTGGCAAAACTATGATTCACTTCTATCGGTGTATGCGCGATCCGCAGCCCGAGCGTATCAGCAAGTGGGCAAAGGGACTGATCGAACATCTCGCCCGGCGACACCGATAGCAGCATACCCAAGGTGTATTGATATGACGCTGGCTGAACTCTCTCTTGGCTGCTACATGTACGCTACCATGACCTCTTTTGACGGCGGCTATCTTGAGTTTCTCGACGAAACGGCTCCCGCACTCGACCTAACACAACAATCGCATCGCAAGAGTCTCTTGAAGTTTCTCAACAGTTGGGGTTGCCGGATTGAAAAAGCAGATTTCGATGCCGCCGCTACACAGATTGAGGAGTGGTACGAAAGCGTTAGTAGCGAACTCTTCCCGACCACTAAGGACCTTCTCTCACTGACCGACTCCGACCTTGACACTATAGAAAAAGCATTTAAGGAGCTGGCTGATAGACCTGCCTGTAAAAGGAAGACATTCGCTTCGGTGCCAACTGCCAAGGTTTTATTTGCACTCAGGCCGAATGCCCTGATCCCGTGGGACAACGACATGCTCGGTCACTTTCATCTGAATGGCTCCGCTTCCTCTTATCGTCAACATTTGCGATGGGCGAGGGAACGACTTCAAGATTTGAGCGTCGAATGCGCAAAACGAGGATTCGCGTTGGCAGATCTACCGACTAAGATGGAAAGGCCGAAATCAACGCTTCCCAAGCTGATCGACGAATATCTATGGGTTACGGTGACGAATATGTTCCAACCGAAGCAACTGATTGAGCGATGGGAGAAGTGGAGCAGTCCGTGACCCCACATAACAGCCTGGTGAAGTCGAGTTGGCGCTGTTAAACTGCTTTTCGAGGGGTTCCCCCTCTCGTGCTGTTCTGGCTTGAGTTGACGGGCTTACCTCGCCACAGCATTAAATTTCCCGAGCCTGAGAATCCAAAACACCATATCTGGCAACAATGCCCAAGGAGAGTTTCTATGAGCACAGCTACATCTTTACCTGCGAATCGAATTCGATCCAACTTCGTCAAAACGACGGGCGATGTGATCGTATATCGGGAGCAGGACGCAAGCTACGGCGATGATGGCGACGAAGTGAAGACGAGTGTAGGAAACGTGTTTTTCGTCGCAAATCAGACCGTAACGAAGAAGCTAAAGGGCAGAAACGTTGAAGCTGTTCTGTTCACCATCGGGAGCAGCCCCGGCTGGTTTTGGATGCCGAAGAGCGAATTTGTGAAATCCACGGAGCCGCACGACATCAAAAAGCAGACTGGTATTCCGCATCAACCTTGAAGTTCGTCCATTTGGTTAGCGGCTTTTGTCTTTGACGAAAGCCGCCTTAATTCTTTCGATGACGTAAGGATCGGTCATCTCTCGGTCCAGATCAGGTGTCTGGTTAAGGTAAAGCTGATTCGGGTTGCCAGTGGGTGCGAACGCAGACATTGACTCGTAGTATTTCCCGTTGACGAACCAATACTGCCGTGGGATTGCCTTTTTGTCAGCGGGGATCACGCCGTCTGATCCCAACAGCGTGAAATGCTGGATGAACCATGCGTACTCCTGCTCGTCTGGCTCATGTTTGTAAACCTTCGTGAAATTGAAAGTCTCTTCTTTGCGGTAATCGTCAGGCTTCAAATTCGCACAATACTGGTCAATGAATTGGTAGTTCTGTCTCAGCCAAGCAACGAAATCCTTGACTTGAACGCCTGCGAATTCACGCATCTTCTGCCACTCATCGGATAGAAAACCTGTACCTCCGTTCGGCTCCCACGTGCCATCGTCGTATACGACGACATCCACAGCAGTGCCCATGTAGTTGTAGTAGGGAGCGCCGGAAGCCTTTACGAATCCAGCTTCCGACAGCGTCTTCTAGTTTCATGATCGGCGTATACGACCTGAGCATTGGGCTTTGCGTTGGATTTGTCACGTCGGATGTAGGGCATCGTCAATCCATTCAGACTGATCCTACCATTCCCGTCACGCAGCCCGTCATCGGCAGCAACGTTCAACTCTTACCTAACCAATAACGGCGGGACTCGCTGCTACTCCTTTACCGCCTTGATCGGCCCTCGAATGATCTTCGTCGGCACTGGACTTCCCCGTTTCGCTCGGAAAGAAAATGGGGAATGTCCAGTCTTTCCCGAATTTCCCTTCAAGCCAAAGCCGGGCTTGACTGGCCACCCAACCGCGCTTAATTTTTCTTTTTCGTTGCGGCCGGTGGAATGTTTACGGGGAACACCCAGTTCCTATAGTCGGAATTCTTATGGCGATACAGGCGAATGAGTTTTTGTAGGCTCGTCGCATACCCATAGGCAACGATGAACGGATGTATGACGACTTCGCTTTCGACTTTCGCAACCCAGTAGCCAACGTCATGGATGTCAGCAACAAGAAAAAGTTTGCGATCCAGCGCGCTGCCAACAAGCGCGAGCCACGAAAGGAACATGTCCAATGATGTTCTGTAAATCTGCACCCGTGGATCATCGTCCATATCGCCAATCTGAAGGAATGGACTGACGGCGGCAGCGTAAAGCGTGCGATCATGCTCGATGACCTTTGTTCCATCTGGCAAGTATGCACGTAAACTTTCTGGCACGATTAGCTTGCCACCCTGCCAGTCCAGGCATCTACCTGCAAAGACCAGCTCGGGATTATTGTTAAAGTCCTTCATGTAGGTGTTGGCAAGTTCGGCCCTCTTCCAGCACACGGCCTTCCGTGCGTTGAATAGTGCGACACCGCCGCCCACAAGGGCCACGGATGCTCCCAGATAGGCAATCGCCGTCGCAGCGTCAGTGGGCATTTGCATCCAAATTTACCAGATTTTCGATGTGCGGCCCGCTCAAGCCTGGTTTTGGCTTTAGTAGCGGCGACGGCGGCTATACTTGAGCCGTTTTCAGCTCCGTCTTCCATGTCAATTTCAAACTCGGATAATACATGGAAACCGGACTATCGACTGAATCGGGATCTTTCAGCGCCATCCGGACCTGGTTCGCGATCTCGGATGTATAAGTCTGCAACTTGGGCAAAAAACTATACAAGTCCTTCGTGTCGATCTTGACCGTTCGATACTGATCTATATCGAAGGGGATGGATTCGGACGCGCGAATGATCTGTACGGTGGGAAGCCGCGTGGCGTGTCGCAAGCAAAGCTCGTAAAAGACGTTCGGGTTGTGGAAGGACAAATCTGCGATTACGAGACGGGCATGGAGAATGTGCTCCAGCACCTGCTTGCCAATCATGCCCGGTTTTCCTATTTGATCCGCGCGGACTAGCTTTAAATCAAATTCCTTGAGCGCCGGAGTTATCACGTACTCCATGAAAAAGTCGGCATGCTTTCGCTGCTCGGACTCATCCGCTCCGATCGGGGTAATGTAAAAACAGACAGCCTCGTATCCGCCCGCCACGGCAGATGTTGCGGGCACTGTATGTCTGATTTCACCAGATCGGTAGAGGAAAGTTGCGAAAGACCAACGGCTTTACCCGCCTCTTCAAATCCGTGCTCAATCGTGATCAGGCGCTCAGAGCCGGCAATTGTTCGCAGTAAACCTAAAAATTGCGCGTTCAAAATGAACGTGTCGACGCATTGGAATTGCAGATTCATCAGGGTGAGACTCCCGGAGAGCGTCGAATCAGGAATTCCTTGTTTGGCATCTTGGCGCCCTTGCACCGTTCATAGAGAAGGTTGAACGGATCAATACCCTTGATTGCGAGGTCGAATCGCGCCTGAAGTTTTTTCGGGCCGGGAACATCGTCGGCCGAAAGCCTAAACACCCTCGGGCGTCAGCTCCAGGAATTCAGCCTGATACCCGCCCTTCGTCAGTCCATATCGTGAAGAATTTGTGATTAGCTGCCGGCTGGGACCGCTGTCGGGAGACTCGCCAATCTTGTCGAACAGAGTGAGCTTGCGAACTCGCGTTTGTCCGGCGGCGAACTTTTGAAAGGCCTCAGCGAGCACCAGCGCGTCCTGAAATGTCGATGCCGGAAAGCTGCGAACTCCTCTCCCTTTTCCACCCTCGCCGTTACCATCCTTCGATTGTGCAGCCTTCTTCGCGAGTCTCGTCTACCTTTCTTGCCGGCAGAACGCCTGGGCTTAGCGGGTTCAGATTGTTCAGGTTCAGCTGATGCTCTTGCTTCTTCAGCCATATGCGACTGGCCCTACCTTTCGGATGAAACCGACACTAGAACATGAAAGTGTCAGGAGAAGTCTACGGCTGCGTGAACACATCAGGCAAACCCGGATAACTGGACTAAGCCGAAGTTGGGAACATACGAAATTCAAGCCGTGCACCGCCCACTTCACTCCCTGACTGGCGTAGTTGAGCATCGTCTCGAAGACACTGTTGCATTTTTCGGTAAACACAGCCCGGTCGTAGCGTTTCGGGCAATTGTGTCATCCAAGACGGATTCCACGGCTGACCGGACTCGCGTACGGCTTTGCCCGTCCTTGAACCAGTCCTGAATGAGAACCTTCGGGCTCTCCTCGCGTAGGCGATGCAACAATGATTTCGCAGCGAGCCGGACCTTCTGCGTCTCCTCCTTCGGTCATCTTGTCCTTCTTGATGAGATCAAAGAGCTCCAGTTCATCTTCTGTGAGCCCTTCGCGAATATGGCGCTCCGATTCCGCCTTCAAATCCTTCGTGAACTTCACGAGTTCCTCAAAGTAGTTGTCAGCTGATGAACTTCCGGAGTTGTAGCGATCAATGATGCCCTGAAGCCGCGTGGCGAAATCGGTGCGGGTCGCGTTCTCCTTCAGCATCTGTTCGAGCTTTTTTTGAATGAACGCACGGAGGTCGGCGATCTCGATGTTCTTGTGGGTGAGTGCCTTGAATTCTTCCTTCAGTTTCTCGAAGTCGATCTTGCTCAAGTCCCAGGTCTTGCCAGATTGCGTGATTCGGTAACTTGCGGCTTCGTCCTTCAGACCGGCTGACTCATCCACGACGAGGCTTTCATCCAGCAACTCGCCGACGCGCAACGCCACGGCATCAATGTCCGTTTGCTCGATGATTGCGTCGAGCACGCCTCGCGAGATACTGGAACACGGCCACGGAGCGCACGACTGGGCTTGCCGAGAATCTCCGGCTTGCACGCCTCGTAGAGGCCGGTGATCGTGTTCTCGTAAACAGCAAACCCCTTTCGCCATTCATCTTTGGTCAACAGCTGTGTTCGCGTAGTCCTCGAAGGTGCTGACATTCTTGAACACCTCTTTGCTTTCCAGCAAGGCCTTGAGATCAATGCCGATACCGGCGCAGAATTCCATGCCCTGGGCGATGGCGTCGTCGAGCAACTTGAACAGTTCATCCTTCTCCTGGACGGGCATGTCTTCCTGCCCTTCCTGACCCTGCGCGTAATCCTTCAGCGCCTTTCGCATGTTCCGGAAGACGTTGTAGTAGTCGATGATCTCGCCGTTCTTCTTCTCCTTGCCGTTGATCTTCCATGACGTGACGCGGTTCGCGCGGGCGATGGTCTGCATCAACGTGTGGTCCTTCATTGGCTTGTCGAGGTACAGCGTGGAGAGGGTCGGCGCGTCGAACCCGGTGAGCCACATGGCGCACACGAAGACCAGCTGCAACGGATGTTCCGGGTCTTTGAAGTTGTATTCCATGTCGTGCCCGTGCTCGTCCAGCTTGTTCATCCGGTCGCGGTGCGGCTTGATGTCGAGCTTCTGCTTGGCGAATTTCTTTTCTTCGTCGCCTTCTTCGCTCACGACAACTGCCATCTCGACCGAACGCATATAATCCAGCTGCTTCTGGAGCAGCTTCTTTTCGCCATCGTCTACAGAGTTTTTGATCTTGCCGCGAAGCTCCTTGATCTGCTCTTTCCAGAGGCGCTGGACCTTGTCATACATCTTCACGGCTGTGAACTTGTCCAGCGACACCACCATCCCTTTACCGAGGTACCCGCGCCGCGGGAAATGGTAAACAATGTCCTCGGCGATCGTATCGAGACGGTCGTCCCGCTTGATGACCTCGATTTCCTGCGCAAACTTGTTTTCCAGCTTCGCCTGCTGCGCGTCGTCCAGATTCTCGTCCTCGCAAATCTCGGCAAGTTCCTCGGTGAGATCGTCGTTTTGAATGAGAACCTGCGGAACTCGCTTCTTGTAAAACAGCGGAACTGTTGCGCCGTCGTCCATGGATTGCCGGAAATTGTATTCTGAAACGTAACCACCGAACCATTGGTTGGTCTTGCGTTCTCTACCCAGCAGAGGGGTGCCGGTAAATGCGATGAACTGCGCGTTCTTCAAACCAGCGCGCATGTTCTCTGCCAGATCCTTGTATTGGGTGCGGTGCGCCTCGTCCACAATCACGATGATGTCGCTGCGGGGCGACAGGAGTGGGTAGGCCTTGCCCTTTTCCCAGCGAAACTTCTGGATGAGCGTGAATACCAGCCGCTTGTTTTGCCCGAGAAATTTCCGCATCTCCTCGCTGTCCTTGGGCTGCGCAGCTTCAGCTTTAGTGACGGTGTTCGTATGCAGAAAATTGCGGTAGATCTGCCCGTCCAGGTCGTCACGGTCCGTCACGACGACAAATGTGAAATTGCCAGTTTCCTTCCGGAAAATCTTGCGGACGTAGAAAATCATCGAGAAACTCTTGCCCGAGCCCTGCGTGTGCCAGAACACGCCGAGCTTGCCCTTCAGTTCCTCGCGGCGAAGGAACGTCTCGTAGGCGCGATTCACGCCGATGAACTGGTGGTTCTGGGCGATGATCTTCTCTTTGTCCTTGTAATAGAGGATGAAGTTCTCAACGTAATCCAGCAAGCGCCGTGGTGGGAAGAGCCCGGCGATGACGCCCTCCAGGCTTGTACCCTTCTGCTTAATGGCCTCGCGGTCAATTTTCTCTTTCTCGTCGTCGGCGCGGAGCCAGTTGAAGAAGTGCTCCCATTCGGCCGTGATGCTACCGACCTTGGTCTCGATGGCGTTCGAGAGCACGCAAAACGCATTAGTCAGGAAAAGCTGCGGGATCTCCCGTCTTGTAGTTCGTCAGGTTGTCGTCAAACGCGGTCTTGAGCTTTACGTTGGAATTCTTCAACTCGATGAAGACCAACGGGAGGCCGTTGACGTAAAGCAGCACGTCGGGCCGTCTGAAACCGCGCTCGCCCTTTATCCAAAGCTGTGTGACGGCCAGATAGCGGTTTTGTCCCGTATCATTGAAGTCAATCAGCCGCACGCGGTCGTTCTGCTTCTGGCCTTGGGAATCGTCGAACTCCACCGGGATGCCGTCGCGAAGCAGGTTGTAGACTTCCTGGTTGGCGGCGACAAGGGTCATCGCCTGACGCCGGTCGAGGAGTTTTTCCAGCGCGTTCTCAATCGCCTGTGACGGGATCGTCGGGTTCAGCCGGACAGCAGCTTCCCTAACGCGATCAACCAGTATGACATCGCGTTTATTGGTGCGGCCCGATCTGTCGTTCATATCCTCTGGGTCTTTGGTATGGCAGTTGAGTGAATCGAACCCATGCAGCTGCTCAAGCTTTTGCACCAGTGCCCGCTTCGATCTGGTCTTCTGAGATGAAGTTAGGCATTGGCTGTGAGCCGGTGATTCGGAGTTCACTTCCTCCGCCATGCCCGGCGGAAACTGAATGTCGAGGTCGTCGACCGAGAGCCTGCCAGAAATTAATCGGGGAAGAAAAAGATCCCGTATGTTCGTCAAACGGTCAGTCAGGCAAGACAAGGTGCGGATCTGATCGAAGTGTGGCCTAACAACGTCCGAGAACTGCCGCCGAATTTCAGCAGGCGGCGTCTTCACCAGGAAAAAAGAAAAGCAATCCTCTTGAACGCGTTGCCGACCCGACGCGCCGATCATGCTTAGTTCTGCGTGCTTTCGAAAGTCGGACGAACACGTCAGAAAGTAAATGTGCTCTGGGGAAATTATTTTTTCACGCAGAACTATGAATTCAGTCGAACCAAGACCGACCTGCCCTTCTTCGAGCGTCATAACGAAACCGCGTTTTCCATTTTCAACTGATGGAGTGATGCGCGGAAACAAAACATCACGGTTCCTAAACTTTGCACCTTGCCCACCCTTCCTCGTCTCATGCGGAGCGAAGAACATTGACGTGAGAGACAAGTTCTCCATTCCCACAAAGGGATGTTCTTCAGACCTGTCGATGCGCTCCAAAGGATTTACGTCAACGAGTTCTGAGAACGGCTCCACCAGCCATCCTGTTGGCACTCCCTTCACGACCTTCAACTTGTCGTGACCGGGGAAGCGGAGGCGGATGAACCATTCACGATAGACTTCTTCTGCCACGTTTTCCAACAGCGCGATGCGCCGTTTGTTGTTTTGAATCAACTCATCATAAGCGGAAAGCACTGCCGCAATCTTCCTCTGGATTGGAAGAGCTGGGATCTGCAGTTCCGTGTGATTCTTAAAGGACGTGTATTGAAACCTTGAGACTCCAGTATGTTGGATATTAAAAACTGCCATATATCCTGAGTGATACAAGGTCTGAAGGAGATAGTAGATGAAAAGAGGTGAATATTTTGGTTGCAATCGCAAATGTCGGCTGAAGCTCGCACAGAGAATAGGGAAACCTGGATTATCTTCAAAGAGTGCTTGCTTTATCAGCGCGCTTCTTCCAGTTGACTGAGAAGAGGTACCGCCAGCCGTTTCAAGAATGATATCGCCCGGCTTGAGCCTTTTCCGATCTACGATATGATTCTTAATCCAGCGCCTAGGAAACTCTGCCATCGGGTTGTCGAGGTCCGCGAAGTCCGTTCCGCGAATAATGATGGACTCATGTGATCCTACCGTCTCCTGACCCTCACCCCACTCACCATCTTTGCTATCGAGAAGGAGCGATTCAAAGCGTGTTGGCTTCCAGGTGTTCATTCGTTGCCCGTAATCTGCTTCACGTTCTCGGAGATAGTGGCCGCCAACTTTGTCGCATCACGATTAAGGGTTGAAAGTTCGACTTCGAGGCTTGCCACTTCTTCGATAAACTCTTCTTCTGTTTTGCCATCCTCCTCGATAACCACACCGACATAGCGACCAGGGTTCAGTGAGTATTCTTGCTCTCTTACGGATGCGGGATTGGTAAGTTTACAGAGGCCGGTTACGTCTTCGTATTCAGCCTTCGGGAACCGTTCCTGCAACCAGTGGATATGCTGGTAGAAGAGTTCGGCGTTCTTGACTTCCTTGTGTAGCGCCTCCAATGCGGTCTTGAGCGCCTTAGTCTTGCGGTCTGTCGCTCCTCGCTTTCCGTCTTTCAGCGCCTGCTCTGTCTGCAGCTTCTCGTGTTGGCGGACGGTTTTATCCAACTGCTTCAAACCTTCATGCAAGCCGGTAAAGAAGGGATCAAAGAATTCCTGTAACTGGTGCTGGGCCTTGTTCTTAGTGTCCGCGGCCTTTTCGTTGGAGTGTTTGTAGCGATATTGATCGTAGCGGGTCTGAAGCTTGTTGAGCCCGGCCCATTGCACCACTAGTTCGCCGACCGCCTGTTTCCCGGCGGCGTCGTCCAGCACTTCAAGGAGTTGCGCAGAAATGGGCTCAACGCGCGTTTTGCTCTCGATGAGACGTTCCATGCCTGCGGTGAAGTAGCGGTCGATGAGTTCCACGAACTTTTCGCGCCGGCCCTTGTGAAGGTGGCTGATAATGGCAATGTTCTGGATTTGCTCGTCTGAAAACTCTCGGTGGACACGGTCGATCGGGGTGAAGATATTCCGGGCATCAATGAAGAGGACGTTGTCGTCAGTTTTGGCCTTGTCGAAGAACCAGAGCGTGGCCGGGAGCGAGACGGTGTAGAACATGTTCGAGGGCAGAGTGAGCATCGCGTAGATGAAGTTCTTACCAATCAGCGTTCGGCGGATGTCGGCCTCGGAATGCCGGGCGTCGGAGGCGGAGTTGGACATGACGAGCGCAGCCCGCCCCTTCGGCTTTAGCGAAGTAGCGAAAAGATTGATCCAGAGGTAGTTTGCGTTTGGAACGGTCTCCTTGCCTGCGTCGGCTTTCTTGCCTTTGGATTTGTTACGCGGGATGCCGTAGGTATTGAAGCGCTTGTCCTTCTCGACGCTACTGAGGCTCACGTCATCCACGTTGAACGGAGGATTGGCGAGGACATAGTCGAACGCGCCGAAGCTCCCATGCGGATCGTCGTAGTACGTATTCGCCTTCTTGATATCGCCACGCAGCCCATTTACGGCCAGGTTCATTTTGGCGAGATTGACGGTTTCCAGAGTCTTTTCCTGTCCGTAAACGAAAACACCCGCGCCATTGTGCTGGAGTTCCTTCCGATGCTCCTCGATGAACTGGGCGGACTGCACGAACATGCCACCTGAGCCACACGCGGGGTCAAACACTTTACCGCCGTGAGGTTCGATCATTTCAACCATGAGGCGGACAACTGATCGCGGTGTGAAAAACTCACCTCCCTTCGACCCTTCGGTCCGAGCGAATTCAGCGAGGAAGTATTCGTAGATCTGCCCGAAGAGGTCGCCGCTGAAATCTGCCGGGATGTTCGCGAAAGTTTTCAGTAGCTGATTCGGAATATTCTTTGTCTTCTCGTCGCGGGTGAGTCGGAAGTACTCGTCTTTGGGTAAAACACCGTCGAGCTCGGGCTTGTATTCCTCGATGGCCTTCATCGCCGCCTTGAGCGCCTTCGCGATATCCTTCTCCTCCGGGAGATTCAGCAGGTGCTCATAGCGCGCATGATCGGGGAGGTAGAACCCGCACTTCTCAATGGCGATATCAGAAAGCTTCCGCTCGCGCCGAGTGCCCTGCAGCTTCTGGTATTCGGCGATGATGTTGGCCTCATGCCGTCGATAATTGTCGTCAGCAAATTTCAAGAAGATCAGCCCGAGCACGGGCGTGGCATACTCACTGGACTTAAGGTCGGAGTTGGCACGAAGGTTGTTAGCGGCACTCCAGAGGTCAGCTTCGAGTTGTTTGAACTGTTCTTTGGTCGGCTGATCGGCCACAGCCGAACGCTTTTGCACCGTGGCTGTCGCCTGGTGGTTTTGGAGACGGGTCGTGTTCTTCATATCCGTTCTCTGGCAGCGCCGGTCCGATCTGCGACGTACTTCTCCGCAGCGTCGCGCACAACCCAAGCGAGCGACACCTTCTTTTGCTTGGCAATATCTTCAAGAGTTTCGTAAAGGGACAGCGGAAAACTGATCGATGCCCGAACCGCCGGCGCGGCTAGTGTCTTCATGCTCTTCCCGGTCCCCCTTGTCTTCTTCATGGATAAGCCCCAAGTAATTCACCACATTACACCATATCGGTGAAGCTGCAAGTGGCCCCGGGCCGTTTAAAATCGGGTTCTTCATATTTCCATCTTTTACTTGAATAGTTCATGCGGATTACAAGAACGCGATGGCACATTCGTAGTGCCAGTTCGTTTATCCGTTTGTGTTCGCTGCCACGTAGCGCGAATTCGGCTTTCGCATGGTCCGAACGTAGATCGCGACGGCTTAGGACACTTTCTCTCGCAACCATGAAGTTAGCCCGGCATCGAAAACCATCCTCGCCAAACGGTCGGGGCCGATCAAAACGGCATTACTCTCGCCGGTTTCTCCGACATCGCCGGAATGCCACACAAAAAACATCTTGTCATACGCCTCGGAAGTTTTCAGCCGGTCAAGATAGTCGGCAAGATCCTGCTTTCCCGCAGACGATTTGATCTGCACAAACGCGCGCTCACCCGTGGTCGGCAGCATGAGCTCAATATCGACAGTCTTTTGCGTCTTGCCAACCTGCCCGATGCGGCGCCAGCCGCTATTTGAGAAAACCAAATCGACCAGCAACTCGAAATCCTGCCATGTCAGAAGCCGCATCAACGGAATTATCTTCTGCACCATCTGATTCTCAGCCTGTGCCGCTTCGTCCACGGCCGGCAGCAATTGACCATTCAGCTTCCGCTTCAGATATTCAAACTCTTTAATCCCACAGATAGTGCCCTGGAAGCCCTGCGTCTTTAATAGATTGCCTGACAACTTGTCGGCGGAGAGTTTCTTGCCATTGATATCTGTGTTATGCCATCCGTTCACGGTATCCCGATAGGTTCCTTCTCCATCCTGATGGAGTTTCACGCCCGGCTTGGCGAAACACCACCACAATAAGCCGCCGTGAAACGTGATCCACAATGTGTCGTCGCTAGCTTCGAAAAAGTGCCGAATCTGACTCACATCCCTGGTCGCTGTCCCTTCATCCCGTCGTTCCGCCAGCCATACTTTTCGCACCGCTTCCCAATCGCCGGACACGGCTGCTTCGAACGGCGTTTGCACGTAACCGAAACGGAGGATGCCAGAATCGAGGCATTCTTTTTCCCAGGTACCGGAGACGCCCAGCTTTATGTACAGGCCTTTCGACGGATTGATGGTCTGAACGAACGTTGACATGGAGTTATCTGAGCCTTGCTCTGAATGATGGTTAGAAGCCGCCAGCTTATACGTTTCCTTTGAGCCGGACAACCAGCGGCCCGGATGACAAGCCCGTCGTCTATCGCCAATCTATTCAAAGCGTTCATCGTCGTCTAGCACCTCGGGACCTTCCAACGGTTCGAAGACGTCGGGCCCGCCCCCGCGCCCTTCCTGAGTCTTGTTTTCCCACGCGTCTGGCGGGCATGCGTCGGGAGCCTCAAACCATTCATCCCGCAGTTCGCCTTGCCATGACACAAACTCCTTGTCGGCGTGCCACACCATCATCCGATTGATCTCATCGACGTGTTTCTTCGACAGCGGCGTAATGAATGGGTAAGTCTGCTGGTGGCTGAATGCAATCAGCAGCCTCGGACTCAACGGCAGCACCACTTGCACGTCGCGTTGGCGCAACCCAGGGCTCCGCCTCATCGGATGGTATCGGTAGGCCGTTGGGTTATGCATGATGCAGGGTTCGTCGCAGGTCAGGAATCCCAGCCTATCGTCAGTCGAGTAGATGGACAGGTCCATGGCAAACAGCATGGGCCCAGCGATCTCAATCGTGTTCGTCAGATACTCCGGGTGAGAGTTGACAAGGAAATCGTCGATCTCCTCCGCGCTGACGCTCACCGCTCCCGGCGGCAACGCCTCATGCCGCCGTAGGGTTCCGGAAGCCTTGCTCCCGGCGCCGTCTCCCCGGAACTGAGACACCATGCCACGGAGGTTCTGCCACGTGTCCTTCCAGTGATCCGAACGCCGCTTGGTTCGTCCGAGCATGGCGGCGGTGAAGATAGCAAGCTTCGCCCTGTCGAGAATCGTCAGTTTTTCCCGGCGCTCCAAACGATGCAAGACGCCGGAGAAATCGTTCTCTATCTGATCGAGCCTGTGCTCCACCCGCAGATCGCGCTCACCATTCTTCAGCAGAACGGTATATCGATCCGATTCCACAAAGGTTTTCTTGGGGGAGCGCCGATGTTTTCCGGTTCCGTCTTTTGAGAACTTCCAGAGGGCTCGCTGTTGTCCTGGAGGCGTGACGGGTTCCAGCCACGCCGACAGATAGCAGTTGGGGACGATATGTTGCCGCTTATGCTTCATCGAAAGCTGATGAAATTGAACCTTGCGAAGAAAAGTCAGAGCGTTTCCGGCATCAGACCGAGGTCGTGACGTTGCGGTTGCCGCGGAGCCTTTTCGGCAAGCCGCGCGAGAATGCCCGGAAGCGGATTGGCGATGACCTTCCGCAGGCGGCCGGAAGCCGTGAATTCGTGATCGCATGCCTTACACCTGCGTTCTACGGACGGCGTGAAGGCGAGATCCCCAACATCAAACTGGGCCTTGCGGCAAGACGGACAATCGATCGGCAGGACTCGGTTGGTCAGGGAAGGCAGTGCGCTCTGCGCCATCAGCGTGCGCACCATCGAGGGGCTCAATTTCACGCCATCGATGGTGACCCTGCCATAGGTTTCATCCAGCGCCGGCATGCCGGTATTTTCGCGGAAGGTGTGGACGTGGATGCCTTCTTCCTCGTTGATGCCGCTCGTCCAAATGAAGGCCGGGTTCGAGCCCCAAACCTGAATCCCGCCCGGAAAATCTGCCTGCTTGATGTCCAGCTTCTTCTCCGACAGCTTCGGCTCCAGCGTCGTGACGCCGCACGCGTCGCGAACGGCGTAAATGGGATTGCCGATGCCCGTCTCGGTATCGCGGAAGTGCCTGCCGCATCCGGCACAGAGATGCCGGCGATGCGGATGGACGCTGAACCAGTCCCGGTCCAAGTGCGCATAGCCGCAATACGAACAGGTGACGTGCTTCATTCTGTAGCCGAATACCGACGACACCATGTAGTAAATCGCGTCAAGTTCGGAGACGAGAATGCCTTCCTCCGGCAGACGGTCGCCGAAAATTCGCACAGCCCGATACGTCTGATCCATTTCCTTGACCCCGCCGACCGTCGTGCGCGCGTGGACGTGGATGCCCCGGTCCATCGGCTGCGTCGTCGTGTCGTACACCGGCGGAACTGCGCCCCAGAGAGCGATCCCGCCTTCATATTTGTCGATATCGAGCGCAAGCGTCTCCGCCGCGCTGATCGGCGGGATATGCGCGGTGCGACACTGGCTGGCGGGCCTGCCATACTTGGCCGTCGCGTCGGCCTTGTGCCGAAGGCACCAATACCGCGTACCGCCGTCTCTGCGCTTGCCTACAGACACGATGTTGCACGCCGATGACGAAGCATCCGAATCGCTCGCCGATGCGTCATTCAATGAGAACAGGGGCTGCTGCTGGGAGGATCGGGCGGCGCGAAGCTTTCGACTGCGGACAGACTTCGATTTTGTCATTTGCACTCCTCCGCCTTGAAGCGGCCAGGCAATCGGAACAGCTTTCGCCGTTATCCCGACTAGTTCACAGTCACTTTCAGCGTTTCCAGCCATTCGCGCAGCTCAAGAACCTGCTTTTCGGTCAGCTGCGTGCCGAAACGGCCGACAATGGCAAAGGGCGACTTGCCGCCCTTGTGCAGGATGTCGCGGAGCGCCTCCAGTGTCTGACGTCGTCCCTCGGCGATTTCCTCCGGCGTCGCGAGCGCGATGAGATTAGTGCCGATGATGTAATTCTTGATACGCGCGTCGAACGAACTATGATCGTCCAGCTCGTGTTGCCGGCCGTCGGCCCTCACGATGATGTTTCCCGTGAGCTGCCCGTCTTCGCGCTTGCGCAGCCGATGCTCGGGAAACTGGCGATAGGCCTCGACCGCAGTTATCTTGGATTCGATTTCGAACCCGGCCATCACGAACTGGTTGTGGTCCGGAACCCTGCCCGAAATGACGAAGATGTGGTCACCCTTTTCCAGTTTCCGCCGTACATCCGGCCGGCAGGCGCCCAGCGTGGGGCACGGACCCAGATACGGGTCCTTCACGTGCTTGCCCAATTCAGGATCGTAACCGGCGCGCGTTATGAAGATCTTTCCAATCATGTCTTCACCTCTACTCTGCAAATTTCCAGTCAAGTTTCTGCTTCAGAGCATTGCCCTGATGGCGTTTCAGAATTCCGTCATATTGCAACCGGCCCACGACGATCCCCGGCCCGACGCCGATGGCTTCCGCGAAATCGTGTATGGAGTCGTTGGTGAAAACGCCCGCCCGCATGAAATCCGCGAGCGCGCGCGGGGGAATCAGCGTATCCGCCGAGAAGCGGCTCGCCTCCTCCTCGTACCGATGCATTTCGGGATCGACAACATGATCGGACAGATCCTCCGCCGCATTGTCGAGCACGAAAGAACGCTTGTTCCTGTGAAGCAGGATGTGTCCGATTTCATGAAAGAACGTGAACCAGAGCTGATCGTCCGTCTTGTACCGAAGCGTCAATCCGATGAGAGCCGTCTTTTCCGTCAGCCAGCGGGCGCATCCGCTGATGCCGGTGTTGTGAAGTTCAGGCACCCAGACCACGGCCACGCCGGCGCGAGCGCAAATCGCCTGTACGGGGTCCATAATCTCGTCGGCGCGTATCCGGCTGTACCGTCTCATCTCGTCGAGCGATGACATGAGGCGCTTTTCGTCGAAATCCGCAACCTCCAAACCTCTGGCAACCAGTTCGGTCTCGCGGACCCAGGCGGCCATGGCCCCTTCCTGCGCCCTGAACGTGCGGGTCTGCCGGTATGAAACGGCCGAGGCTTTCCAAACGGAACTCCAGCTGTCCGGCGAAGACACGCCGAAAAAGTTCAGGAGAACGTCGGCGTCAGAGTGTCCCTCCGGCAGCGAGAATTTGAGTTTCTGCATCTCCTTCAGCGGAAAATTTCGGACCCATTCGCCCCAGTCGAGGGACTTAGCGACTTCCCGGCGGCGCGCCTCGGCCTCATCAAAATTGCGCTGCAGGTTGAGCCACAGATGCGCCGGCCGCTGAAAGGCTTTCTCAAGAACGAGCGCCGTCTGAGGCGTGATCGGAGCTTTTCCGCTGCATATCTCACTGATCGTCTTGGGCGCCAGGCCCGTGCGCCGTGCGAGATCGCGCTGCGACCACCCGAAGAAGTCGAGATACTCAACCACCGTCTCGCCCGGATGGGGAACAGCGTTCGGCTCAAAACGAGTTTGTTGAGCGCTATTCATGTGTGTCCTCAATCCCCAGGATGTGAATCGCCGTAATGGATTTCCATCGCAGCCGTTCGTCGGAACGATCCGGCATCGCCGTCGCCTCATACGCTTCGAACAGCAGGCGATAGGGCTGCTTCAGATCGACCGAAAATGTGCCCACGCGATCGCCTTTGAGTTCGTGGCATCGCTCAGGTCCCGATTTGGGAGGCCAGAAATCAGCGAGTGAATCAGCGGCCCGGAGGGCGGCCACTCTCAAAGTGACCTTTTTCGCTGTGTCCGCCCCGTACTGCCGGCGGCAATCGCCTTCGTCCGTGATCGCGCCGCGCAGATTGTTGTCGCTGACGTATATATCCATGCGTTCCCAATCAGGTAACTCATACTCATAGTCGTAGTGTTACCTATAGGGTAACGAAGTGTAGATTACTATGTCAATAGGAAAATCGGGCGGGAGAAACTGAAAACGTGATGAAAACTCTTCATGTCCGCAACGGCGCGCCGATCAGATGGTGCCCGGCGCGGGCAGCGATGAAGACTTCCGCCGCTGCGCCTTCGGCAGCGGCACTTCTTCAATCACCTCGATGACTTGCGGGTAATGGGGCTTGTCGTTCATCCTTACGCGAAAACCCCGCTGTCTGTGCATCTGCGATCCGACATCAGGCGTGCAGTACGCGAAGTGTTTGGAGAGATAGACACTGGCGCCCTCATCAAAGACTTCAAATACAAATCGGTTCTCCCCTTCGCGGCCGACGGTCCTGGAGCCGACAATGCGGATGACCAACACCTGGCCGGCGGCGGGGAACATCGACGCACTGCCCTTGATCTTCGCCCGTCCAATCTTGCCGACGACGAGGCCGCGATCTATCCGAGGGTGGCTCTTTGCGGCGGATTTCGCGAGCCTGTCGACCCGCTGCAGCAGCGGCGTGGATTTGTTCTTCACCTTGCAGATGTCAACGCGAACGCCCGCGTTCGCCTTCGATGACAGGAAGTCCTTCCACAACGCCCAGTTCTCAACCGGGCGGCCGGCGCTGTTGCGCCACTTCGCCCTTTGCCAGTACGGCGCGGAAAACTGACGGTCAACGACGTATTGTGAATCGCTGAATATCTGCACCCTGCCGTAACGCCGCCCTATGCCTTCTTCTTTGACCCAGTCCATCGCGGCGATGCAGGCAGCGAGTTCCATGCGATTGATCGTGCTTTCCCTGAACCCTTGGAATGCGACCTCAATTTCCGTCGGATCGTCGGGATAAACGACGATCCCGGCATACCCCGACCTCCGATTTTCGTTGGGGAAGCAGGAACCGTCGACCGATATCTGAACCGCGTGAGGGTCCGCCAGCATACAGACAATTGTATGTCCGCATTAGAGCTCCATACGGAATTGCAGCCTTCGACCTTCGCGAAGCTGCAAGCGATGCGCGGTTTCGGGAGCCGCTAGGACTTTGAAAACTGGCTGAACCGGGGCTGTCGGACCCCGGCAGAAACGGTCCTCAAAGCGCGGGTGCGACAAATGCTTGGGCTGCGCAAAGAATAGGGAGGTTCAGATTTTGTGGGCCGGGCTGATTCGGAATGCATTCGGGCACCCGATCTCAACTAGCACTCGCGTACGCGTTGACTCATGGAACCTGGTATCCGGAAATGGGCGATTCGTTCGTAAAGGTGAGTCGGTTCACTTCCGCATTCAAAGCAGTCTGCATTGATACTGTCAATTACATCATTGAATTCGACGCCATGGGCGAGCCGAACGTTCTCGTAGATGTCCGGGTAGAAGTGAGCGATGATGAACTCAATAAATTGTTTCGGCGTCAATAGGCCGCTAACCGCGAACCTCGTGCCAGGAAGCCCGGACACATGCAAATGCGAATCTGTGTGGAGCACCCGCCCGAGGCCGGTTTCTCTATAGTCAAAACGCACCCATCGGGCTGCGAGATTCGCGTCCGCATCCTCCACCGGTCGAACGTTTCCCACATCGTCCTCGTACTCACGAAGTCCGACTTCGTAAAATGCGAGCCTGGCTTCCGTTATGTTGCCCTGATTAAACCGATAACTGAGCTGCACAACGGAATCGTCAGCAGACATGCGGAATGTGAACTGCCTTCTCCGCGACAATTCGAAGGTCTCGGCTTTCGTGATTTCCTCGGGCAGAATCACGATTTCGGCATTCGCCCAGGTGACCAAATCGTCATTCCGAATATATTGAGGATCTTTTAAAACTCCCTCCCATTCGACAAAAACGGAGGTGAGTTGACTCATCAGATCATTCGGCGTCATCGGTAGCTTCCAGCAGCTTGCTCTTGAGTTGCTTGAGCAGGTCCGCATCCAGCTTGCGAATCGCCTCGACGTCGATTTCATTGAGCCGCGCTGCCCAGGATTGCGCTCGTTTGACCTCTTTCTTCCTGCGCGTCGTCTCGGACGCATCGAGCTTCCGTATCTTGCCCATGTCAGGAAATTCGAACTCAAAACGAGGCAACCGCTTTCGTATTTCAGCTATTTCCCTTTCAGCCGCAGCCATCTGCGCTCCGATACCGCTGATTGTGACCCATGCCTTGGATCGAGAAATGGAGGTAAAGGCCCGGTTGCGATTACGGATTTCTTCAACATAGTCGAAAAGGGAGTCGAAGCTGATGATGTAAACGACCGGCGCCTCGTTCCCCTTGGCGCGGTACACGGTGGCCAATGTGATCTTTCCCGGTTCCGCAAATTCCGCCTGGCCATCCACAATGCCAGGAATTGTGGACGC
The DNA here is from genome assembly GCA_963756015.1 of uncultured Acidobacteriota bacterium. Taxonomy (GTDB): domain Bacteria; phylum Acidobacteriota; class Terriglobia; order Terriglobales; family Acidobacteriaceae; genus Sulfotelmatobacter. The sequence goes on along the minus strand of CAVWMB010000005.1, from coordinate 142,508 downwards.
GATTCCCAGAGCCCAAAGACTTGCCTGGAGGGCACTCATATGCTGTTTCGCCCGCGGAGAGTCCAGGGAAATAACGACAATCTGTTCAGGCCGGACCCCGTCTTCGTTGATGTTCCGACTGATTTGCTGCGCGACAAAATCCAATTCCGCATTCCTGTCGTCAAACCTGCGCGCAGAGAAAAGCGGCTTGCCGGGAAATATTTCTCCGATGCGGTTGGGGCTATTTTCCACCGGGCGTTCGATTGTTACCTGTTCCCCGGTTGTCAACGTTCCCGAGACGAGATCGTAGCCGATCGACCGCCACGAATTGACATCGGCCAGCATCTGCACGGGCCCCCTCGTTCGGTAAAGGCCCAGCCCGATCGCATGCGCGATCATCAGGATTTCCTGCGGGCAACGATAGGACTTATGAAGGACAAAGTCTTTGTCGATGGGGCCGGGATATTCTCCATCCAGCGAAACCAGTGGCTCCCCGTTTGCGTCACTTCCAAACATTTCCGTTGGGCTGGCGATCTCTATCGCAGACAAGCTCTGCAATTCATCGTAGGCAAAGTAGATGGACTTTGCACCGGTCCCTTTCGCCAGCGCGAAAATTACGCGGAAGAATTCCTTGGGGAAATCCTGCGCCTCATCTATCAGGATGAAGTCATAGACCGGCGAAATCGGCGTTTTGAGCAGTTCCGCGCAACACGCCCTGAAAGGGTCTTCCCGATCCCGTGCCTTGGCTGACAAGAAGTCCAGCGCCGGCAGTCCCTGTCTCTTGCAGGCTTCGTAGTAGACACCCGCTCGCGTCTTTCCACCCCAGGCATGGCGAATGTGCATCTTGTCGAAATCCGGTTCCACGCCGCTGAAGTGACGATAGAACTTCGAAATAAGTGCTTTCGCCTGGTTGTATAAACTCTGAGTATTGAAGGTGAAAAGAATGGTCGCGTCCGGAAATTGTCGGTGTATGTTGGCGGCTTTGAGCGCCAGCAGCACGGTTTTGCCGGTTCCGGCCAGACCTCTGATTCGCTGAGGGCCCGGTGGAATCTGTGTCGCCGCCCGTTGCTGCTCCATATCGAGAAGGGCGATGTTATTTTCAAGAATTTTCAGGGCGTCCCCGAAAGTGGCCGGCGGCTTTCTGAGATGTCCTCCGGTAAAACGTGAAAGAGGCACTGCCGCCTGGACGACAGATTGAACTAGTCTCCACTGGTCGCTTTCCAACGGCGACGCAAAGCGCTGCAACCAGCGCACAGTCCCCAATTCGTCCCAAAGGATTGCGTGCTGTTCTCCAAATCGCCTCTCGAATTCATGTCGATCCATCAAAGGCAGAGCGAGAATATTTTTGACCTTCAGCGCATGACGCAGCGGACGTTCGCGATCAAACTTCTCCTGCATTGCCACGGCGATATCTTCCGTCTCCAAAAGTGGGGAGTCGATGACCTCTCCATCCGCTCCGTTTGCCACGGTCCACGAATCGGCACCGATCTCAATGAGCTGATCAATTTGAAGGTCAGAGCACTTGATTATGATTGGATGGAAGCTGCGTGTGACGATGGTGAGGTCGGGTTGCGGCGTGTTTGGACCACCAACGTTGGGATACTTGTAAAACGCGACTCCGTCCTCACCGGTAAGGCGTTGTTCAAACCATTTCCATACGGTTTGCGCGGTGACATCGCTCGCGAACGTAGGAAGTGTAGGGACGAAGTCCATGTCGCTCAGGATTGTATCAATATCACGCCGCGAAATAACCTCCCGCCACCAATGATCCCCTCACGTTACTCGCCGACTAAAGTGCGCCACACAGAATTCTCATCTCTTTCAACCCCTTCCTTCGTCGCCCCCTACATCAGATCGAAAAGGAGAGCTTCGCCATCTTTCTCTCACTGCGCCCTCTTCCGGGTGGACGCCGCTTGGCCGCGGCTCGGACGGACGTTTCGGACTGCGCCGGTTTCGCGCCAAACTAAACCCAAACCCGTTTGGCACTCACCGCGCTCTCACTCACGCCCTGCCACCCTCCTTCGGCCTCCGTTCTGTCCCTTTCACCGTTCCGCCTTGTTTCTTCCCGCTGCCGCTCAAGTGAAGAAAGAAACAAGCCGGAAACGGCAGAAAGGGAAAAAACATGAAATTAGAAGAAGTCAACACACGAACCAAAGAGGCCGTGGATTTCCTCGTTGCAGCATTGGAGTCCGGTCACAGTGAAGTCCTCACCGCATACCTCGGAGCAATGGCGAAGTTTCACACCTACAGCTTCGGCAACGTCATGCTCATCGCACGTCAGAAGCCCGATGCTACCAACGTTGCCGGACTTCGTACATGGAACTCGCTTGGCCGCTTCGTTAAACGGGGAGAAAAAGGCATTTTCATTCTCGCCCCGATGGTCGGAAAGCGAGGCACGAAAGATGTAGCGACCGACGAGCCGAGTGAAGACGCCACGACGGAGGGTCAACGGACGCTGTACGGATTCCGGGCCGTTTATGTTTTCGATGTCAGCCAGACCGAAGGCAAAGAACTCCCAACACTGACCGAAGTCAACGGCGACGTGAGCGGATACCGCGAACGCCTGTTCAAGTTCGTCGAATCCCAAAGCGTCGAGATCAATTTCTCCGAGCGAATTGCTCCCGCAAAAGGCCTCTCGTATGGCGGCAAGATCACGCTGCTATCCGGGATGCAGCCCGCTGAGGAATTTTCCACGCTTGTACATGAGATCGCCCACGAAATGTTGCATCGTGGCGACCGCCGCACCCTGACCACCAAACAAGTCCGCGAGACCGAGGCCGAAGCCGTGGCCTTTGTGGTCTGCCAATCTGTCGGCCTTCAGAACGGAACTTCATCCCAGGACTACATCCAGCTTTGGCACGGAGACGCCAGTCTCCTGCGCGAGAGCTTGGAAGCCGTTCAACAAACCGCTGCCGTGATCCTCGGGGGCATTGCCCCCGAGCCAGCGGCACTCGCGGCAGCCGCATAACGTTGGTTTTTAGGCCCGACGTGTGCGCTGAGTCCACGAACACCTAACCAAACACACACATTAGAGGAGAAAAGATCATGCTGAGTACGCAGAATGCAGTCAACAACCACGAATACCGCAGCGTTCCCATTACCGCGCTTGCGGAGTCCGGAACCAATCCCCGCAAACGCTTTGATGCAAAAAGCCTCGAAGAACTGGCCGCCAGCTTCAAGACGCAAGGGATACTAGCCCCTCTTCTGGTACGCGAACTGGAGGAAAGCAAATACGAGGTGGTCGCCGGGGCACGTCGCCTGAGAGCGGCGAAACTGGCGGAACTCGAAAAACTTCCCGTCCGCGTGGTTAAGCTGACGGATGCCGAGGCAATCGAGGCTCAGTGCGTTGAGAATCTGCAACGCGAGGACATCCACCCGCTTGAGGAAGCTCTGGGTTTCAAATCACTTTTGGAACTCGGAGAGCCTGCCTACACCATTGCCACCATTGCCTCTCGTGCTGGAAAGAGCGAGGCTTACGTCTATGGTCGCGTTCGGCTAGCTGACCTCATACCGCCCGTGGCGGAGGCATTTCTGAAAGACCAGATCACCATCGGTCACGCTTTGCTGATCGCCAAGCTCCCGGCTTCTCAACAGCAGGAGGCATTCTCGGCTGCTTTTCGGGGCTTGTGGACAAGCGAAGGCAACAGCCAAGTCCTGATTCCAGTGCGGGAACTTGCAGCGTGGATCGAATCGAACATCTTGCTACAACTGGCCTCTGCGCCGTTTAACAAGCAGGATGAGACACTCGTTCCCGAAGCAGGTTCGTGCGTCAACTGTCCGAAGCGAACTGGTTTCAACAAACTACTTTTTCCCGACGTGCGTAAAGATTCATGCACGTCGCCCGACTGTTTTCGGGCCAAGATTGACGCTTGCGTGAAAAAGACGCTGGAGACCAAGCCGCAGCTAATACAGATTTCGGCGGCGTGGAATTCCCGCGAGGGCGCTCCCTTGGGACGGAATCACTATATGGAGTTGGAGATCAAGAAACCAAAGGCAAACGGCGCAGGCACCAAGCTACCTGCTAACCAGAAGCCATGCGAGAAGATGGCTGAGGCCATCGTCATGGATGGCGGTAAGCGCGGACAGATCGTCAGGGTTTGTGCCGATCCAGCTTGCCGCGTCCACCACCCCAATACGCCTTCTCCGCAGCAAGTCGAGCGGGAGAGGGCGGAGGAACGGAAGCGCATCGAAAAGGAGAAACTGGCCATTACCACTCGCCATCGTGTCTTGGCTACGATCCTTCAACGCGTATCGGCTCCATTAAAGAAGGCTGACTTACTGGCGGTCGCCCATTACCTGATCGGCCATCTCTCGTACAGCCAAGTCCCGGCTCTGGCGAAGCGGCACAAGGTAGAGGCGAAGAAAGACTCTGCCACCGCGCCGGAGCTTCTGGCCAAGCAAGTAGGCACCTACGACGATGCCGAACTCTGCAAGCTGCTTCTGGAGATCAGTCTGCTAGATTCGGCTTATCAGCGATCCACGGCAAGCCGCGACGACGTTCTCATGGACGCCGCCAAACGCTACCGAGTGGATACTGAAAAGCTCCAGAAAGCCGTGGCGAAAGAATTCGCCGCGAAACGAGACAAAAAAACAATCAAGCCAAGGGGTCCCAAGGCGGCAGCCTGAATCAATCCATTCTTGGTTTGTGGCGGGGTGCGAATTTGCACTCCGCCTTTTTTGTTGAATTGGAAACCGACCATCCTGTCGGGGCAAGGACTCTCACTTGAACAATACTCCCGGTTTGACCGCGATCCGGCCGGAATTCACGACTAACGCGAGCGAAGTTTCCAACCTTTCACAACGAACCTCGGGACATCAGTTTCTGAGGCAACGTTTAGGTTTCCATCGGTCTAGAGTACTTGGAAGATCCACAAGATTTCGGAGGAGCGCTGTGTGCATTCGCTCACCGAGGCCAGCCGAATTGAGTACATGGTAGAAAGCTTTATCAGGCACCACGACATCGCAGTACGGGACCGCCAGAGACATAGCGTCGATGTCATAAATGTCGTTAGCGGTCCACACCTTGTCCCTGTTTCTGTGCCACGCGGTCTTCAATTCGATCGAAACTTCGGTACTCGGCATCGCGCGAACGAACGTGCGAGCCGATTGTTGATCCGAAATTACATCTGTGAGCGCAAGCCCTCGCTCTGCCAGAGCACGCGGCAGGATATTCTGGAATTCGATTTCCAACTCGCGCACTGACACAACATCGCGTAACCGACCCCGCCGCCATCGTTCCTCGCCGTTGAGTCGAAGAGTCTGATCTCGCTCTTCCGCAGCTCGCCTCTCTGCCACTTGCGTGACAGCCTCAGGATTCCAGCCTTCCGCAACCAGGTTCTCGACTTCATTGTTATCAGCAGGACCTCGAAGTATGGATCGTTCCATGTCCAGATTCGCCTGAGCAACGAAATCATCAAAGACCTTTGCCCCGATACGCTCTCGCACGCTGTCGGTTTCGTCCCCGGAAGGTCCCATGATCTTCAATCCGCTCCGCAGGCCGAAGGCGTGCCGGACTCCTCGTCCGATGAGGGGGATGATTGGCAAGAGACTAGGCGCTTTTGCGCACCGGTCAAGCATTGCCATGAGTTCGGACTCCATAACGACCAGGCGGCTGACAAGTGTTGCGAAACCAGTCAATTCCTCCATCACCTTGGAGATTTCTCGGCGTTGAGTGGGATCCTTTATCTTGAGCATCTCACTGTAGTGAGTGCCCGACAGGACGAACATTGCGGTACCCGCTGAACGAGCTGCGTGGCACGCCTCAAGTGTTTCCACGAAAAAGTTGCCCTTTGAATGGCCGACCGACGCCTGCGCTAGAGATATCCAATGGTTGAGGTCAAGATACACAACGTTCACATTGTCCGATGGCAACTCCAGCAACCGAGGCCAGATAAGGGCAGGCGGTTCATCTTTCATCGAGTGTCCGTTTTGATGCACTACCTAACTATAGCTGGCAATAAATACCTTGACCAAGCATTCCTAGTTTGGTGGAAGTGATGGGAGTGTGCTTGAAAATGACTCAATAAACTGGAGTGACTTGGTACACCCGCAGCGGTTCAGCGGGTACGTCCGCGAGATTGAAAGGTTCAAATCGAGGAATGACTGTACACGTAATGAAGCCGTGTATGTCGCTGAGTCTGTGGACGGGAATTCTCCAGTCGGAGTTCCATTCGCCAATCTCTATCGCGTCGGGCAATGTTGGCTTGAGATCGAGATGGCTTTCATACTCTTCGGAAACGCTCACCTCAATTGCGTCTTCGTAGTCGAAATTCTGAACCTTGATTCCTGGAACGTCGGGCACGAAGAGATTAATCCCTCTGGAGTGGATAGGGATCAGCTTGTGCTTGTCGATATTACAAAGTTTGTTCAGTTGCCAAAGGGGATGACCTTGCGCCGGGCCAGATCCTTTGTGCGGCTGAAGAGCATTAATCTGTCTCCTAACGTCGTGTGGGAATCGCCTCAAAGCTTTGGCGTAGTTGCGCCTTCGGTCCCGACTGCTTCGATCCCGTTTGCTGAGGTCTTCGGAAATCGGGAAGTAGATGTCCTTCGGGGAATCTCGCCTAGCATCGGGCATGGCCATTTGCCAAGCCATCTGATCGAGACCAGACCGGAGGCAGTACAGGAACTCTCCAAGTTCCATTCCCAGCACAGAGTCGAAGGCTTTTAGTCGGAACCGCTTGATGTGTCGTCTGTTCTCCGCGTCATACTTGGGGATGACGGTGTGCGGTTCTTTCATGTAGGCGGACACGTGCCCATTGAAAGCGTCAAGGTGAAGCTTTGCCCGTTCGGTTTTTGTTACGAGATACCACGCGGCACGCGGAATCATTTCCGATCCCCTTTGTAGGGATTGTACTTAGCGTGGTCTCGGCGAGCCCATTCACTGTCCCGAATTCCGACCACTCCGAGCGCGACGCCGGCATGAAGTCGCGCCGAGACCTGGACCGATTTTGCCTTATGTTCCATCGATTTGCAGTTGACGGCTCTAGGAAGTGTCCCGAACTCTGACCAGCAAACAAAAACTTCAAGGTCCGAATGCCGCTTTGCCGTAAGCTCCAGTTGGAGGAAGGGGGTAAAGCCGAGGACAGATCGTGAGCACGGCTTACCTCAGCGGTCGCGAACCCCTCTTGGGGTTTCGGTCCAACCCCCGGACGACATCACACATTGGCGTTGAAAATATGCGACAAATACGTAGCAATGTGCGCAATGTTATAGGCTTTCCGGCCTCGACCTTCTGCCAATATCGCACAGAATATCCGTGCGAAAGCATGTCCTCCTGGCTCTCGCCAGCCTCTTCGCGCAGGCGTTTGATTCGTCCTCCCAAACCCTTGAAAAACTGGGATTCATCCCGCATGATTCCTTTTTCTAAACTGCACGCCCTAAAAACAACACGTCCTATTTAGGACGTGGTATATTTAGTACCGGAGTTGCGGTATGGCCAACCGGAAGCAGAAAGAACATCAGCGACAATTAAATCTAGACACGTTCAGCGACGGTATTAAAGGAAAAGTGCTTGAGGCCGTCAGCATCTCGAATGAACTGGAATGCCGTTACATCTCCCTGGAATTTGACGACAAGACGGAACTGACGATTACGCTGGACACACGCCTCACTGGAAAACTGGAACTGTTCGATTGCAAGACCGGGGATCATAGGCTCGTGCGCAAGATCGGATTGATTCCCGACGACAGGCCGTTGTGGCGGCCGAAGAGATGATTGAGATAAGAAACAAAAAGACGCAAGTGAATCCGGCTTCCAACATCAGCCGAATTGCGGCATGCGGTTCAGAGGGCAGCGTGATGAAACGGACAGGAACAGTAGAGTACCCCGAACTTAAGGGCAAAGTTATTGAACAGGTTCGTTATAAGAACGATCCGGAGTTCACTGCGCTCGTGATCGAATTCAACGACGACACACGCGCGAGCTTTCGCCTGCGCGCAGATGTGGTGTTTGTGATGGAACCTGAAATGTCTGGCAACGATGCCGCAGGTGATATTGCGAATTGGAAGGTTCTTAAGACGCAACCGATCGCGCCACCTTTTAAAAACTAACTTCGATCTAAAGCGACCGCCACGTTCGATAGAGTCCAGGGATGTCGGCACAGTGCGGCGGCTTCGTGGGCAGGCAGAGTTAAAAAGGTGATCCGGAGCGCGTCAGTTCACCTGACCAGGAGCACTCAATGACAGTCAGGATAAGGCATAGTTCCCCGAACGTTCGTCGAGGTTGTCCGCGCGGCCCGAAATGTCGCCACTGTACCTGGGACAGTGTGCACATCACTGTTGATGGTCCTCATCCGAAATATACCAAGGGGCACCGAGGGGACTACAACGGTGACATCGATAGGGCAATCGATGACTTCTTAGCAACGCTGAAACTTGAAGCTCGCCGGCAGTTGCGCGACTGCGCACAAGCAACCCCTGCCCTCCGCCAGTTTCACCTTACATTCAGTTAGACGAGGGAAGTCGAATACAGCGAACAAAGCGGGCAAGTGGGGCTTTTGTGTATGCCATTGACAAAAGATGACTTTCGCGTCGATATTTCGTCCGGTCAATCAGGGACTATAGTCCCTGAATCATTTCTTCGAGGATTGGTACAGTTCTTCGAATGAAGAGCCAACGCGATGTACTCAGACAGATCATCGGCGAATGCGATTCCATGATTGTTCACACGCGTCCGAATCTGCCGTACCGGGGACTATCCAAGGCAACCTTAGTGGAGGGCGTTAAGATCATACGCAGCCTTGCCAAGAAGGGCCTGGGCACACGAACGAAAGCCAAACCCAACGCTGGCTATTGAAAGGCGACCGACTGGGGCTAATCCTCATCGTCCTCTTCATAATCGTATTCCTCTTCATCCAAATTGAACGGGACTACCTCGATATAGTTCAGACTTTTGGCCTCTAGAAGCGCCACAAGTTTATCGACCCGCTCGTCTGGCATGTCGATGACGATGGCCCATGTAACCCACTCTTGCGAATACTTGCAGCACTGGCCAACGAGCCGGTCCTTTTCCGTTTCCTTTGGGTCTACCTTCAACTCCAAAACCAGGCGGTCGTCAACCAGAATATCGGGTATCCCGCAAAGGGTTTTCGTTCGTTTGATCACCCTGATGTGCCGATCATCATCTCCCCGCTCACCACTCAGTTCATCCCGAAGAAATTGGACCAAGTCGTCTGTGTATTCATCTTCTCGCTCGTAATCTGGCGGCTCCCAATCTTCAAGAAGATCCCACACCAAGCCACAGATCCATTCGACTCCGTCGGGATCGTCCTTCTCCGATTGGCTCCTTCGTTTTTCGTCGTGATGGCTCTGAATGATCGCCGCGCCCGCAATTCCGCCAAGGGTCAAGGCCACGGCGACCTTTCGCACATCTTCAGGGTCAAACGGCATTGGCTCCTCAGCCAAATATCTTCTAGTGAGAAAGACGGTGAGCTGACAGATGCTGCATCAACTTGCTGCGGTAGGCTCCTTCGGAGATTTCTCGGACTCCACATTCATTTCGGAGGTCTCGGGTACATCCGAAATGTCATCACCACGTAGAACACGATCATAAGTCGCTTTCAGATAGTCGAGAGAGGCGTCCTTGTCAGCGCTATAGTTCAGCGCTTGCTGGAATATCTTTAGTCTTGTTCTGCAGTCGTGGATGATTTGTCCCCAAGTCTTGACCCAGATTCGTGTATTGGGATCATCAGCCTCCAGGAGAAGACCCACTGGTTTCTGACTCTGATGGACCTCCCTCGATGCGAAATCATCCATATCATTGACCACAAGCCAAAACGTCCATCTTGTCGGTACGCCCTTAAACCGTTCGTCCTTCTGAACGGCAAACGCGTATCCCTTTATTTGTCCCGTTTCTTCTCGGCCAGCCTTTACGGTAGGAGCCTTCAGCTCAACTATAAGATGCTCGCGCTCATCTTCACGATTGCTGGGAACGCGGCGCGAAAGCATTAAGTCCACTATTCCGCGGGTCCCGTCGACACGTTTTACGGGCTCATCCACGATAATGTCTCGCTTCATCAGCCTTAGGTGTTTTCGCAATACTTCTGTGAGCGATTGGTCATCCGCAGTCAGCGCAAATTCCTCACCAAACACCCAGGTGTTATCCGCGATGATTCTGTGAAGCTGTGAGCGCTCCTTGAAATGCTTTTTGAGGTCAGTATCAAAAAGCATCGTTTCGAGGCCGCTCACAAAATCGAGTCTGTCAGCGACTAACTTGGAGGCAGTTATGATGGCCGAAAGTGTTGTCCGCCTGAGTAATCGTACGAGTTCCTCCTGCTTGCGTTGGCTCAGTCCCAATACCTCTCCAATGATCAGTTGGACTTCTTCAGGGCTGCGTTCAATGGAATGTCGAAGCATCCTTAGCTGAAACTTCCGGTTACGCTGATCCTGTGTCTGGAAATCAGGAAGCGATGTTGCGACGTTCACGGCGACGATGTCGAATACTTGGCGTTCGACAGTCTGCACAGCAGTGGCGGGCTCATCCGCGTAGGGATAGACCTGCTCAGTCTTCCACTCATCAACCAGATTCTTTAACTTTTCCTTCGTGCGGGCCTTGAAGTGTTCGCGGAGATGGGTCTTAGCGTTTTCGACGGACTCATTTAGTCGTGCATCCAATTCGGCGACACCGAGAGCACCCTGTTCGTTTAGTTCGGATACATACGGTGACCTGAGATAGGCGGAAAAATCGAAACCAGGAGCATGGATGCCAGGCAAGATCCGGTGAAGCGGAAAACCATCCGCGCTGCAAAGGTACAACATACGTTCCGTCTGTGTTTTCCATTCCACGACTTCAAGTTCAGCGCTGTGCGGAGGCCTATCACCGTTCGCGATCGAGGGTAAGGGAACAGTCTTACGCAGCTCGATTAGCTTCGTCGGGTCCAGTTTAGCTCCTAACAAACTTATCCGAACGGTCGAATAGTCAGTAAGATACAGGGCGTACACCTCGTTCAATTCTTGCAGCAAGCCTGGAGTTTCGAGATTCCAGTCCTTGTAGGGTTCGGAGATTGTCACTTCGACGCCGATTTTGCAGTCGTCGTCCACGGGTTCTGGATCGGTAATTCGGAAGGTACGGGCGCTATCCTTAATCATTGTGATGCGGTAACGCACGCGTTGGTCCGAGGAGTTCTTGGCTGTGACGGACCACTCTGCGACTCTGCCAAGGGCGAGCGCACGGAAACGTCCCTTACCTTCCTCCCCGTGGAGCACCCGCTTACCGTGTTTCGATTGTCTTGCACCCCGCTTCCATGATCCGCCGAGATGGGTGAAAAGAGCAGCGGCTTCTTCCGGGGCAATCCCGTGTCCATTATCACGAATGCGGATTGATTTAAGTCCCAACGTCCCGCGATCAACTTCAATACTCACTTTGGTGGCCTCAGCGTCTAAGCCGTTCCAGACAAGTTCAGCCAAGGCTTGAGCGGGGCGTGCAGCCGCCAGCTTCTCTACGAAGTCCTCCTGAGCTTGAACCTCGAATATGCTTTCTTTTGGCATAACTCACGGGCCTTCAAAAAGGATAGTAGCGCACGTGACGGAAAAATGCTGACGCACTAGATTCAATGACTCGATCCGATGCAGAACCTAATGATGTAGGCCGTCGATCCTACGATCCGCTCCGCCCATTGGACCGCACTCGCAATCAACGATTCTGTCCGCGGGCTTGGGCGGATTCGTGCAGATCCTCCGGATTTTTCAGGTGGCGCGCAACCAGAATGCCAGCCACAATCGCCAAGACGCGTTTGCGCCCCTCCTCCATGGACGCCATAATAGCATATTCGCTATTTGTTCGCCTAATATGCCTGCTCCGGCTGCCGACGCAACTTTTCTCCGTTCTGACAAACCACGTTGCGTATGCGGGTGCCAGGGGATCAAGAGCCTGTGCCACCCGCCTCGGCAAATTTTGGGGGCAATTCTAACGAGTCGGTAAAATCACATATAAGTTTACGCGTGATGCAGGCATTTCTTGCCTGGCATCGCTGCCGGATCGATTTCCTTGAACATACTTTTGACCAGCACGGGAAACCTCGACGACCGCGACCACAAATATTTGATGAAGACGTGTCGCGATTATCACCACATCGTTGAGACGCTCCCTTTGGATCGCCTGCTGGACTATCTCAGGGTCGATCCGGGCAGCAAATGGGCCGCTGTCGATGCCATCGTCTGCAAGGCGGACACTGATCCAGAGGGCGGGGCGACCTACACTCTGCCTCGTGCGCTGAAGGTCGCAGCTGAATTTCGCAAGCTTCCCGAGTCCTGCGCCATGCGTGACGGCCGTAAATGGAAATCCATCCCGTTCATTGTCATCTCGGAGCAGCCCTACTATTTCGGCTATCCGGAGGAAATAGACCGGGTTAAAGTCACCCTCATCCGCCCTTCACCCGTGGCAACGGACATTCTCAGCAAGCTCAGAGATATAGTCGACGACTACGTCAAAAAGGTGCTCGAGGATTATGACGACCTCGGGCTGATGATCCGCTTCGAGAAGGACCGCGCGCGCATCGGCCCAGCGCTGAAGAAAAAAGACCCGGAGATGGAGAGCGCCTACTACTACGCTCCCGCTGATCGCCGCGACAACAAGCGATACGTGACCGTGATGCGGGACAGAGATGGGCTCCGCGCCGATGTCGAACTTTTCCAGCAATTGCTTGATATGGGCGCCGGCGAGAGGGAAATGCAGCGATTTTTTGAGGACAATCCGTTCTTCCTGACTCAGGCGCGGATGGGCGTCCAGATTCCTCACCTCAGCTATGCCACGAATCGCTGGTCTCCGGATTTCGCTTTTACCTCAATTCTCGGCGTCACCGACGCCAAGGATATCGAATTGCTGGAGCTTAAAGGGCCTGAAGAAGATTTGTTGAACGCGCATAAGCATCACCCCGGATTTACCGCCAAGCTTTCGAGTGCAATCGACCAAGTCCGGGATTACGGCGAATATCTTTACCACCCACAGAACGAGAAGAAACTCTTGCAGCAACTCGGTTATATCCCGACGCAGTCGAAGCTTGCTGTCCTAATTGGCAGGGCTGGCAACAAGAACGAATATCTTGAGGCTCTGGAGCGCCGTCAGCGCTATGTGCCCGATATCGAAATCATCACATACGACAAAATCCTGGAAACTCAGGCCGCGCAGATGAGCCGAATTGTCATCCCAGATTTCGATGAGTCGCCAATCCGGCTTGGCCGCTTAAGCCCCCGAGCCTTCAGGCTCTGACACTGTGTTGGTAATGCCCGCAAGATCAAAAGCCCGGGCGGAATGGAGGGTGGCCCACCTTTAGCGATCTCTGCGTGCACGATTCACAATGAAGGTGCCCATCCTTGCGTCTTTTTGCAAGGATGGTCGGAGATGCTGTGTGGAATATGGAAGAACGTGGGGGAACCTGAAAACGTTCTGTCTGTCTCGATTTTTTCGGAAATTTATCTGGAATTTTCCGGGTTAATTACGTCCATGTGATCCGCCCGGAATTCCCCCCGCTCGTCAAGAAGGAAAGTATAGTGACCCGCCCCCATTTGCTCCATGATGTAGTCCTTCTCCGGTCCCTCGGAGATCATCGGTCCGCAGTGGTGTTGCATCATCCGACCAAACAATTCCTCGTTTTCCGCCGTAGACTCTACAAAACGAACATCGGGTGGTCGATGAGCAACGATGGCACACTCCTCGTGTTCTAAATCCATCTCTGATGAAAAGAAGGGCCGCTCCGCCAAGAGAAGGTTATGCACTGCCGTGCGGACCGCGATCTCGCGAAGCTGCAATGGTGAAAGTGCTCCCTTGATCTTCCACGTTTTATCCACTCCGACACTATTAAGAGCATTGGAATCGTCCAGCACCACGATCACTGCAATGTCATCGATTCGGAGAAGCATGGTCTGCGCGAAGGAAAGATCGCCATAGTCAAACGACTCGGCTCCGGGAATGATCTTCGCTGGCAACACCAGAAGTGAGCCGCACACCTCTGCTCTCAGTTCGCATTGGGTATAGAAAGATCGGGCCACACAATGAATATGGTGGAGATCCTGCCAGGCGTGCAGTTCGCCGATCCTTTGCTCACCCTTGCGACGATCTTTGTGGAAGTAAAGGGCATTGTCCTTAAGGTGAGTTTTCAGGAAGATCAAACACATCCAGCCGAACAGGAACCAGGGGTTTCCGTCTCTTAGATATTGCGTGAATACCTCATATCCTCCCGCGAATAAACCGCTCATGGGCGTTTCCAACTCACGCCCCATCTTGCTGTTGCACCGTTCACAGCAGGGGATTCGGAAACGCGCGTAACGAAAGTTCTCTCCGTTCGGAAGATTAATCGTCTTGTCGTGCAATCTAAATTTCCTGAGAATCCAGTCAGGAAGTATGTGTTCGTCGTTGAATGGCACGGTACCGGGCAGCGCGCCACAAATGAAGCAACAATTTCCCCGCACGATGTCGGCAATGAATCGACTACAACTGAAAAAGATTACGCGATCATCACTGCTGAGGACGGAGCCGTCGTCTGTCTTCCTGAACATAAATGTTGCTCCGAGCTATCCTGAATCAATTTGGGAAACGGCGGATCGACGCAAAGTGCCCAGGTCGTGACTCTGAAATCTGGACTGAGATCATTGAGAAGAACTGACTTCCGGCTGTTGGGATCGATCCATAAAGAGCTCAAACCCCAAATCCCCAAGAGTGTGCCTGATAAGGTTTTCCGCATGCTCAACAAATTGGCCCGTAAGAGCGTTTGTTCTCGCCACTACCGCATTAAATTTCTCAATGGCATCTGGACCGCTGTCCACGTCGGTGTATGATCCCATCAAGATTTCAGCAGCAATAATGTCCGAGTACGAAAAGTTGACCCCGCCTTTCGTCGTCCCCTGTCCCGAGCAAAATTTCTCATGTTTCAAATGCTTTTGAATCGCCGCCGCGAATGTAGCAGGGATGAAATGGAAAACGGCCTGATTCCTCACCGCGTCGAGATGTTCCCGTTCGATAGCCTGGGCATCCTTATCCTTCAGCAATAGGCGCAGACCATTCTGGAAAATAGGATCGGTCGCGAACGACCTGTTGAGCCGCCGTATCAGCCGCAACGCTTCATACATGATCGCCGAACCGAAAAGATATGAATTCATGCGATCGCGCTTTGCGGCAGGGGAGTCCTCTTCCGGGCTACGAAGTCGCGCGATCGATCGGACAAAGTTCAATGCGTTAACCGCCCTCCCGAGAGCCACGATGTATTGAAATCGCTCATCCTGCTGTGCCTTCTCATAGGCTTCGCGACTCGGAGCGATGTACCAATCCGTGATCTCCATGTTCACCTCCAATTGACACGCCGGCCCGCCCCGCTTTGTACGATTTAAGACAACTCCACAGTAAATGCCCAAACGAGCACCTTCGCTCATTCGTATCGACACTCTGAGACCCGCAACGGAGAGAATGTCGCGAGGCTATCTATTCACTTTTGTGGCTACAGCTCAAAATTCGGGTATCGCTTTGTTATCGTGTTTTGAATCGTGATCGCGCAAGAAACGGCCGTCTGAGCTCCAACATCATAAAAACGATCCATCAGGACCTGCTCCTCGCGGGTGCCGCTCAACAACAAGGATGTTGGGTGAGCAAATTTTGACGCTATCTTGTACATTGATGCATATCTCAGGTCTCTTCCTATCTCTTTCGCCGCTTGGCTGACCGGAGTAAACTTTCCGTCAAGATTTGCGATCTGCAGCGTTGCAGAAGACTCTGTTAGGGTTTTTCTCAAATCATCAAACCCTTCGTATGGGGTTTTGTGTTTATGAAGATGAACTTTATTGTGCGTCTCAATCACTTCCCGAATATCACGTGCCATATCATCAAAAAAGCGTTTGGCGTTTTCCACCGACACACCGCAGAATTCTCTATCCAGACATCGAGTTCCGTAAGGTTACGGAGAGCTTGAGCAAGCGAATCCACCCGATTTGACGAGTAACTCTTATTGAGATCACCAGCGTACAGTCCCACGTACCGTATGAAGCCTAGGAGTTGAGTTTCCTGCCAAGAGGGAAAGAGCTTGGCGTCTTGGTTTGTTTTCTTAAAAGTCTCTTCCGTCGGTTCAACCCACGCGAGAATCTTCTGAATCGCATGGGCTGCTGCGGCAGCATTCGGTGATGGTTCGATCGGCAACTCTCTTTTTCTCCCGCAGATTATAATCCCGAGTCCTTGCGCCCTCCTCCCCTCGATCCAGAAACGGGCATTGAGTTCGCGCCATTCCGTTGCGATCAACAGCCAAATGAGAAGAGTATCTATGAAAACAGTGAGTTCTGAACCTGTGCGACTTCGGCGGGAGCAGAACATTCTTCGTCGTCGTTTACCACATGATTGATGCGAGTGCTTACCGGATAGCGCCGCATGAACTGTGCCCCGTAAGGTTTCAGCATTTCGGACACCGCACTCGCATCTTGCATTCCCGGATCGAGCCACAGGTCGTAGCTGTCCGGATCGAGAATAACCGGCATGCGGTTATGGACGGGTGAGGTCACAGCATTCGGCGTTGTGGTCAGAATCGAACAGGTTTTCACCCAATTGCCACTCGGGTCTTTCCAGCGATCCCAGATTCCCGCAAACGCAAACGTCTCTGCGTTGCCGACTTCAAAACAGTATGGCTGCTTGATCTTCCCCACTCGTTGCCACTCGTAAAATCCATCTGCGGGGATCAAGCATCTGCGAGACTTCAACGCGTCGCGGAACGCGAGCTTCGTTCCCGCGGTTTCCGACGTCGTGTTAATCATCATGGAAGCGCCGGACGAGTCTTTCATCCACGATGGAATGAGTCCCCAGCGGAGGAGCGATAATTCCCGAATAGGTTGCTTCGGATTCTGGCGAATGACCGGAACAAGCTGAGTGGGGGCAATGTTGTAGCGAGGATTCCAGTCTTCATCGCCCGACGCGCTGGAAAAGTGCGCATCAACAATCTGCTTTCTTCGGGACAGTCGATAGCGCCCACACATTTGGAAGATTATTGCAGATCGGATGAGCCAAACGCGTTATCAATTTTCTCCATGATTTTGTCGGCCCATTGAACTGAAGCAGCAATCAACTTGTCACTGCGCGGACTTCCTGGGGTCCACCAAACAGATCATCTGCTGTTTGCATGTGCAAACTGGCGAGAATCGCTGCCATGATCCCGAGCACTCGTTTGCGGCCCTCGTCCACGGGAAACAATGTTATCAGATTCTCCTTATGTTCGCCCATGACGGTAGCCGGCTCCGGCCAGTAACGAATGGTGCCGGTGTGCGCGGCACGGCGCGAATCTGTCGGATGCAGCGCCGGGAGCGGCTTTCGCTTCAGCCAAGCTTAATTTTATTTGCAACAAGAAGGAAACTTTTCGGAGCTGGCCGGGTTGTTCACACATAGTTACTTATCACGCGCTTCTTCTCGGGACGCGAAGCGCGTTTGTCGTAGGGCAGTCTTCTGGGGGGTTGAGCAGTGTTCCCCGAGCGTCAAAGTTCGTCACCTGCACACAGGGATTGTCTTGGCCCGAGACTTGACCATCACCAGGGGCACCATCTTATCCCTCCTGAAAATCCACAGTCGGCTGAACTGACCGATGCCGGTGTTTCGTTCAGGTGGGCAGCAGCATTACCTTCAGATGTACATGGAAACAACTAAGCCGACGGAGTGGACGATCCACTCTGATGAATACGCGAGAAATCATTGTCGTTGTACAGCTAAGACTCGATGCCAACCATCGTGACGAGTTCCTACGTACGCTCTACGATATCGTTGAACGCTCCCGGATTGCCCCCGAATGTCTTTCCTACGAATTGTTCAGCCGCGCCGAAGACGAGAATACGCTTGTTCTCTTTCAAATGTGGAGCACACGCGAAGCATTCGAACAGAACTGGCTTTATACCGATCTACCTAGAATCAACACAAACTCCCATTTGCTCGCGGCTGCAATGGAATCTTGGGAACTCCTTCAGCTGCCGTTGTGAAGAATTTGCGTTCTGTGTTCTCGGCGCGTCCGACGAACAGGCAGCTACTATGCCGCGGAGTGCATGGGTAAGCGGGTCCTCCCGCGTGTCTCTGCCATTTGCACGACCCGATTAACAAACGCTCCAATCACAGACGAATGCCTTTCCTTGCGAAGTACAATCGCCGTTTGTGTTTGCACAAGCTCGGAAGGAAACAACCGGACAACGACTCCTTCTGGGGAGGTTCTGAACGCCCCCGAATTTGCCAGCGCAATTCCGGTGCCCCGTGTGACCAAATACTGTGCTTCGTGAGGACTCGCGGCCTCCGCCGCGATCCTTGGTGTAATACCAGCATCCGAAAAACGACTGAGCAGCCAGCCACGAAACTGAAGATCAAAACGCTTTCCGCCAAGTATCAATCTCTCGTTCTGCAAGTCCTCAAGTCTTAGCGCTCGCCTTTTTGCCAGTCGATGTGTTTTTTGCATTGCCGCCGCGAGCGGCAATCTGAACAGCGGAACGATGTCCAAATGTGGCGCATCGACCGGGAGAATGATGATTCCACAGTCCCAGTCCCTATGGTCAACGTGAAACACTGTTTCCTCAGAGGACGAGCTTTCAAAGCTAATGTTCACTGTCGGTGACTCGCCAAGAGCAATTTCCTTCAGTTCGGTCATGAAACGCAAATCAACATAGGACGAATAGCCAACCGTCAGATGACCGTTTCCTTTTCTATCTCGCAACACCGCCGAAACGGTCCGGTCGAAATCGTGAAGGATCTTCCGGGCTCCATAGAGCAAACGTCGTCCCGGAGGAGTGAGTTCCACGTGGCGGCTGTGCCGCTCGAATAACTGCACCCCAAGCTTTTGTTCCAGGCTTTTTACAGACCTGCTCAACCAAGGTTGCGAAACGTGCAAGCGATTTTGGGCCGCCCTCGTAAAGTGCAGCTCTTCGCCCACTGCAACGAAACTCTTCAGCCTGTCGAGATCAACATTTATCGACATAAGCCTCTCCGACCGAGCTATTCAAGCGTTTGGGCACCAGGGCTCTTGCTCAACATCTTGTGCAAATTTAGATGCGTCCCAGGATCACGACGGCGATTCCTTTTCCGCGATAATCCATGCTCGATAGGCATGAATCATGAGGCTTGATCCAACGCGCGGGAGCGGTCTCTAAACGAAACTCCCGCGCGGGTCTACCTGATCCTCCTAGCGCCCACCACTCCTGTCCGTTCCCGAAATCGTGTCCAATCATCTCAGCGATTCCTATGCAGCATCGGTTCGCGCCAACGAAGTCTTGGACTGTCCCTCGATTCCACGCTACGGTTACTTACAGATCCAGCCATTTCCATTTAGGAGCAATTGTGTTCAATACAAGGAAGCAGCCAGCCACTCACAAAAGTGTTGCGACGCTCCAGTTGTCCACTTCAGGACAGTTCGAGCGCCTACTTGATAGCGACGAAGCCGCAGCCCTTCTGGGCATCCACAAAAAGACTTTGCAACGAATGGCACGCAGCGGAGAGGTCCCCGGCGTCCAAATTGGGGATCTTTGGCGCTTCCGTGCGTCCACTCTCAACGATTGGCTCGCCTCAAGACTCGCCGGGTAGTCCCAAAACAACCTAGACTCCACCCGCAACTCAAGCTATGCTGCCCAAAGCCACTCGTGCCCGTATCGACGAAAGGAGCAACACCTTTTGTTAACGCGGACACGATATCAATTCGGAAGTTTACGGCTGAAGCAGAGGCGGAATGGATCTCAAGCCTGGGAGTTTCGGTATTACGTGGACCAATTGGACGGCGGACGGAAGCGTCAGCACGTCACGATCGGCACATGTGAGCGGTATCCGACCGAAGCCCTCGCTCGAAAAGCCGTTCAAGCCCTTCTTCTCAACCTCAATGCAGAGGCCCCACGGGCCGAGTTGGAAGTACCAAGCTTTGGCACTCTTCTCGACAAATACGCCGAAGAAGAGATGCCGGCCAGGTATTCAACTCGCAAGTCGTATGAGTCAAACATCAAGACGCATATTCGACCGAAGTGGGCCGATTATCCCTTGGACCGGATCAAGCCGATGCCGGTTGAACGATGGCTTCGGGCACTCAAGCTGGCTCCGAAATCCAAGGCGCACGTCCGAGGTCTGATGCACCTGGTCTTCACCTGCGCAGAGCGATGGTGCCTGATTGAAATGGGCAAGAACCCCATCGCACTGGTTCGTGTGAAAGATTGCACCAAACGATTGAAGCGCCCGCGAGTGCTCACGGTTGAGCAGTTCTGCGCGATGCTACCGCACCTGAAACAACCTTACAGGACGATGGTGATCGTAGCGCAGTGCCTGGGGCTCAGAGTCAGCGAGATTGTGGCTTTGAAGTGGGGCGACTTCGATTTCAATGACCGGGTATTGCTCGTTCAGAGAAGCGCGGTCCATTGCCGTGTGGATTTCGTCAAGACCGAATACTCACACGATTTTGTTCCGCTCGATGATGATCTGGCAAAAGTGTTGCTCAACTGGAAACAGCAGAGCTGCTTCCAACGGGATGAGGATTGGGTTTTCCCAAATCCCGCCACGGAGAAGCCTTACTGGCAGGAAGAAATCCAGAAGAAGCACATCAAACCCGCTGCAGAAGCGGCTGGCCTGGGCACCGGAATCGGTTGGCATACATTCCGACACACATATCGGACGCTCCTCGACGAAACTGGAGCGCCGATGAAGGTGCAGCAGGAGCTAATGCGGCACGCCAGTATTCAGACGACGATGAACGTTTATGGGCAGGCTCTATCGAGCACGAAGCGCCAAGCAAACAGCAAAGTGGTTCAGATGGTGCTCAAGCCGACAGTCTCGGTGCAGACAAATGAAAAAGGAGCCGACGCTGCGGCTCCCTGATCAATTGCGTTTTTCTTATTGGGGGTTTTTGGGGGTTTCTCGGTTTAACCCAAATTCCCGTAAGCTTATGATTCCTTTGGTTGCGGGGGGTGGATTTGAACCACCGACCTTTGGGTTATGAGCCCAACGAGCTACCAGACTGCTCCACCCCGCATTTCGATCATAAACATTGCCTGCAACATCGTCAAACTCAAGCTTTTACCGCGGGGGTTTTCGCACTTGTATTCCTCGCGGTTGCTCTGTTCAAAGCTGGCGCCGATTGGCTTTTTTTACGCCTTGAGATGACCGCTTTCGGGATGAGCAGCAGGGTGGGAAGCCTTTCACTTTTCGCTTGCCGCATCCAAAAACGGCTTCATGACATCCAAGAAACAGCTAAAGTCTGCCCCGAGTAGTGTTAAGTAAAGAGAGTGCATAGCAAGGAGAACACACCTAATGTCCAAAAAAGATTTCACCGCGAAAGCACCCACCAGCGAGCGCGGAAAAGTAAGCGCGCAGCCCCGCCTTCATCAGCATGCTCCCGAAATTCAAGCCTATGGCACCGTTTCGCACCAGTTGCCTCTCGACCTTGAGGAACCGGTTCGTTTGGAAATGACCGAGCAACTCAACTTTTTGTTAGCCGATACGATGACTCTGCGCGATCTCTACAAGAAATCGCACTGGCAGGTCGCAGGTCCAACGTTTTATCAACTCCATCTCCTATTCGATAAACACTGGGAGGAGCAATCCGAGTTGGTGGACACCATCGCCGAACGGGTTCAACTTCTTGGTGGCATTTCAATCGCCATGGCGGCCGATGTCGCTGAAACTACCCGCATCGAGCGCCCGCCCAAGGGCAGGGAAGAAGTGCCAGTGCAAATCTCCCGCCTGCTCACTGCACATCAGGTCATCATTGGCCATTGCCGGGAATTGGCAGAGCGCGCCGATAAACTCGGTGATGCCGGAACCAATGACCTGGCGGTGAGCGACGTGCTTCGCCGCAATGAGCTGCAAGTCTGGTTTCTCAGTCAACACCTGGTCGACGAGCCGTTGGTTCGAGCCGACGACACTCGCTTACGCGACGCGAGTTAATCAAAGAACAAGCAGAGGGGCGGGCTCTGGCCGCAGAGCCTGCCCCCGTTTTCTTCCAAGCGCTGCGTGATTGTCCTCTGGCACGACAGCCGCCCCCGCAGTCGCTGTCTTCGTAGACTGAATCCATCGCCAAAATGAAATTGAAAATTGAGACCGCCTCCGCTATGCTTCGGTGACTCAATTCACTCATGAGGGAAGTCGCATTACGAACCGAAACATTCGACCATGCAATCTTCTATCGAGCAGATCCTTTCCGCCTACGATGACCACGCACCCCTTGCTCAGGCCTCAACGATTCCCGCCGCCTGGTATGTCGATCCGCGCATTGCGGAACTGGAACGCGTTGCCGTTTTCAGCAAGACCTGGCAACTCGTGGCTCGCACCGAGCAGGTTGAGAATCCCGGACAATTCGCCGCTACAACCGTTGCCGGCGAGCCCATCGTAGTTGTTCGCGGCAATGACGGTGTCTTACGAGCGTTCTTCAACGTTTGCCGTCATCACGCCGCTGCGGTTGTAACGCAACCCTGCGGCCACGCCTCTCATCTGCATTGCCCCTATCATGGGTGGAATTACGGCCTGGATGGCTCGCTGAAAGGCACGCCCGAGTTCGAAGGCGTCGACAACTTCGATCGCGCGCAGAATGGATTGGTTCCCATTCGAGTCGAAATTTGGGAGTGTTTCGTCTTCATCAACCTCGATAACCACGGCGAAACCCTCGCCAAATTCCTCGGTGGCCTGGTGAAACGCGTCGCGCCGCTCGACATCCGCAAGCTGCACTATTTCGACCGCCGCACCTATGACATCCATTGCAACTGGAAAGTTTATGTCGACAATTTTCTCGATGGAGGTTATCACGTTCCCCATCTCCATAAAGGCTTGAATTCTGTTCTCAACTACAAGCAGTACACCATCGAGAATGAAGACCGTTTCTGCCTGCAATCCAGCCCCATGGTCGCCTCCGAGGAGGATGCCTCCACCGGCGCAACCCGCAAGGGCGACCGTGCCTGGTATTTCTGGCAGTATCCCAATCTCATGATCAACTGCTACGCGGGATATATGGATACAAATCTTGTTATTCCCATCGACGTGGATCACTGCCATGTGATTTTCGATTTCTATTTTGCCGATATCAGCGATGCCGCTCGAGAATATAACGAGCAGTCAGTGAACGTAGGCAATCGCGTGCAGGAAGAAGATCTCGGCATCTGCGAAGATGTGCAGCGCGGTCTGAAATCCCGCGCCTATCGCGCCGGACGCCTCTCCGTGCGCCGCGAGGCCGGAGAGCAATTGTTCCACCGCTTGCTGGCTTCAGATCTCAAGTCCAGTGCCCAATGAAGGGTGGCACAATCGCCAAGCAGCAGCTCATCGTAGGAGCCTGCAGCGTCTCAGCCCCAGATCACGTCACTGATGATCCCTCGTAATCGTCTCTTTCCAGGTCTTAGACTTGATCATCGTGCCGTCTTTCAGCAGCTCGCGCGTGTACCTGTAATAAAAATTCTTCTGGTCCGTGGTTACCAGCAAATGTCCACGCCAGGTCAGGGTTCGGCCCTTTAAAGCGAAAATAGTTTCCGCCTCGCCACGCACTGAGCAAGTCTCGGGATGCGCATCGTCGGCGTCATACGTCAGATTCTCATAGTCCGTTTCCGTCCCCCAAGGATACGTGCCACCTTCTTTCCCTTTCCAATGCACGGTCGTCTGGTGTCGAGCCTCATCGCGTTCGACAGTCCACTCGCCCGGCCAGGGAAACCCTTCGGTTTTAACATCCGCGCGTTCTTCGGAAGGCTCTGGTGCAGAAAACGCAGGCGGCTCGACTCCACGTGCCGGGACAACCGGCAAAATGATTCGTGAACCATCGCTCCCGCCCAGTTCCAACGAAGTGGTCATTGCATAAGGAGTCGGCAGCATCATCGGCCACAATGCATTCGAAATCGCCACGCGGATGCGATGGCCTTTAGGAAATACCCACGACGTCAAATGCATCGCGATATCGAAAGCATAAACCTTGCCCGGCTCAAGATCGCGGGGTTCGCTCATCGAGTCGCGTTGCGCGCCGTTGATTCCAGCCCCGGTAATCTGCGTGACCGTTCCATCGGGCGCCACATCGGAGAGCCGCGCAAACCAATCCGCCAGCGGCGCAGTAGCCGAAGCCCGCAACAAAGCATGAGGTCGCCCTAAGATTGCCACCGAATCCTGCAACGGCGCCGAATCGTAGACCAGGCTGAATGCGTCCACCGGCCGCACATCGCTCAACAACTCGCCCCACCAGAAGCCCGCTTCCACGCCAATCGACGGCACATATTTGAGTTGGTGTGTGCCTGCCGCCGGCGCAGTCCCCGCGAGCGAGTGGTTCGGCTGCAAAAATAAGTTTGATTGTCGCGCCTGCTTCGGCGGCCACACATCTTCACGCCGCCACTCACCCGGAACATTTTCCAGGCTCGGGTCCGGCGGGTGCCAGTGCTGCATGTAAATCACCAGCCGCGGATCGTGCTCCACGCCCGTGTCGCGTCCCTTAAGCCAATGATCGAACCAGCGCACCGCCTCATTCCGCCACTCGATCTGCGGGCCCGGTACAGCTTCATTGGGAAAAGTATGGTTCCACGGCCCCACTATGGCCTTCACCTGCCCGCTCGACTGCATTAGCATGTCGGTCACATTGTCGCGATATCCATCGAGCAAACCGCCAATCAAAAAACTAGGAATCGTAATCTCCTTCAGCGGACGCACCCGCTCCCGCCAGAACGGTCCATCATGCTGATGCTTCAAATACAAGAGCGACCACGGCGGCGTCTCAAATCGCGGCCCCAAAACGTCTTCGTCGAGCGTGTAATCCGGGGCGCCCGTCCATCCCTCTGCCATATCCATGTTCAATTCGAATTCATCGATATGTGCGATCCCATCGACATAATGCACATCGTCGTGAAACAGCTCGGCGGTCGCGTCCGTGGCCAAAATTGCCTTCAGGCCAGGCGCATGCCGCATAGCCATCTGCAATGCCGAGAAGCCTCCCCAAGAAATTCCGAACATTCCCACATTGCCATTCGACCACGGCTGATGTGCCAGCCACCAGATCACCTGCTCTCCATCCAATTGTTCCTGTTCGGAATATTCGCGCTCCGGCGGCGCGCCCCCGCTCGCGCCAAAGCCTCGAATATCCACTCGCACGCTCACATATCCCCGCCGCGCGAAATAAGCATGCTTGGGGTAATCTCCGGCCGCCGTTCCATCGTCTTTGCGATATGGCAAATACTCCAGCAGCGCAGGGAATTTCTCGCCCCCCTTCGCCCCACCCGGCATGTAAAGCGTGGCCGCCAGCCGCACTCCATCCTTCATCGGAATCCAAGTCTGCTCCATGCGCACACCATAGGACGGCGGAGAAGGCGGTTCGCTGGCGAGAAGGATGGCAGATGAAAGAATAAGAAAAGAGAAAAGAGGAACGAGGTTTCTGATCACGCAATCTCCTGAGCTTTTAGGAAAGCTGAGATGCTCGTGTGGGGACAGCCGCCCCCGGCGTCCGTCGAGCGAAGCTCGACCGGTTTTGTTGACCCACAATCGGAACCGACCATCATTCCTGCTGTTCCCGCCGCATTGCCCGCAAATCAATCCCCAACTGTTCCGCCTTCTTGTAAAGATGGCTGCGCTCCAGTCCCAGTGATTTCGCGGCCTCGCTCACGTTCGAGTGGCTGCGCTTCAATTCAGCCAGGATCACTTCGCGCTCGAAGGCGTCCACGCGGCTCGAAAGCGCTCCCGACGCGAAGGCGGAAGAACTCGCGACGGCATTGTTTCCGCCTCCCGGCAAAGCCATCTCCACGGTTGCGAGATCTACCTCACCATCGGTAGCCAGCAGCATCAGCCGCTCCACCATGTTTCGCAACTCCCGCACATTGCCGGGCCATGAGTGCGATTGCAGTGCGGATAGCGCCTCGGCGGAAAACGGAATCGGTTTCCATCCATTCTGTGCGCTCACCTGCGCGGCAAAATGCCCGACCAACGCCGGCACGTCCTCCCGCCGCTCCCGCAGCGGGGGCAGCAGCAGCGGAAAAACATAAATGCGATGAAACAAATCCTGGCGGAATTTCTCCTCCCGCACTCGCGCCTGCAGGTCGCGATGGGTTGCCACCACCACGCGCACATTCACGTTCACCGCGCGATCGCCGCCAATGCGTTCTACTTCTCCCTCTTCCAGCACGCGCAGCAGCTTGGCTTGCATGGTCAGCGGCATGTCGCCAATCTCATCCAGAAAAATCGTGCCCTGGTCCGCCTGCTCGAACTTCCCGATATGCCTGCCCGCGGCACCGGTAAACGATCCTTTCTCGTGGCCGAATAGTTCTGATTCGATCAACTCGGCCGGCACCGCCGCGCAATTCAGCGTTACAAACGCTCCGGCGGCACGAGGGCTGCGGTCGTGAATCGTCCGCGCCACTAGTTCTTTCCCGGTGCCAGTTTCTCCCAGGATGCAAACTCGCGTCTCGCTCGCCGCCACCCGCTGCACCTGCGCCATCACGCGCTGCATGGCCGCGCCCTGCCATACGATTTCATGTTTGCCCAGCCGTTGCCTTAGTTGGCGATTTTCACTTTCCAGCCGCTGCAGCTTCAGCGCATTTTCCACGGTCAGCAAAAGTTTTTCTGTGGAGATCGGCTTCTCCAGAAAATCGAGCGCGCCCAGCCGTGTCGCGCGCACCGCGGTTTCGATGTCCCCCTGGCCTGACATCATCACCACCGGGGCGGTCACACCCTGTGCCTTCAATTCTTCCAGCAAAGCCAGCCCTCCTTTGGCCGCCATCACCACATCGGAAAGGATCAGATCAAAATTCTGGGCCTTCGCCAACTCGAGCGCCTTAGCGGCGTTATCGCAAACCGTCGCCTCGTGCCCAGCCAGCCGGAAGGCTCGCGCCAGCGACGCCAGCGTGTTGGCTTCATCGTCCACGATCAGCAGGTGTGCTTTCTTCGGCAACCAACCTCCTCATCTCTGGCGCGCTTCAACCGTGCTGCGCAAGCTCTGTGTTCCTCGGCAACTCGATCACAAAAGTCGTTCCCCGGCTCGGCCAGCTTTGCACCCGGATCCTTCCCCCATGATCGCTGACGATCGATTGAACAATGGCCAGTCCCAGGCCGGTGCCGTGCTTCTTGCTCGTATAATAAGGAGTAAAGATTCGCTCACACTCCTCAAGCGTCATGCCTGCACCCGTATCCGCAATCTCAATCAGCGCTTTGCCGTGTTCATTTCGCGTGCGCAACGTCAGCGTCCCGCCTTGCGGCATCGCCTCGATGGCATTGAGCACCAGATTCGAGAGTGCCCGGTGCAACAGCTCAGCATCGGCTGCTATCTGTTCCATATACGGCTCCAGTTCCAGTTGGCAAGTGATCTTGGCCCGGCCGGGCGCGTCCAGCTGTCCTTGAAAAAGCTGCGCCACGCTGCGCGCCACGTCATTGAGCTGTAGCACTTTCAACTGTGGCTGCGGCATCTTCGAAAGGTCGCTGAACCGTCCGATGATTCCTTTCAGGTTTGCGATCTCCGCCAACAGAGTTCTCGAACTTTCGCGGAAGATCTCCTCGAACTGTTCCGGATTTTGCTGGCGCGCGCGCACCAGATTTTCCACCGTGAGCTGAAGCGGGAACAGCGGATTCTTTAATTCGTGCGCCAGCCGGCGTGCCAGTTCCCGCCACGCCGCGACCCGCTCAGCCTGCACCAGGCGCTCTTTTTGGCCGAGCAGCTCGGTAGTCATTCGATTGAACGAATCCGCCAACTGGCCCAGCTCATCGTCGCCAGTTACATCCACCCGCGTATTCCAGTTTCCCGCTGCAACTTCCTGCGCGGCATTGGCCAGTTGCTCTACCGGGCGCGTCACCCGAGCCGCCGCCCAACTGCTGACCAGAACTGCCAGTAAAATTCCTCCACCGCCCACCATGAACGCGGCCGAGCGAATACGCCGCATCAATGCCACATACGCCCGGCGTGAGCTGCCGATCAGCAAAATCGCCAACACTGGCCGATCTTTCCCAGTTCCCGCACCCAGCAGTGGAATCGCGTGAAAGACCTCGTCCTCTGCCTGATCTCCTGACCACTCGACCAGGCTCGTTCGTTCTTCCTTTGACTCCCGCACCGCATCGACCAGGTCTTCGAGCTTTTCCACCGGACGCTTAACCTCCGTCGGCGAGGCTGCGGGATCCACCATCAGCTCGGCTGAAAAGTGCTCTCCACGATTCTGATAAAGCAATGCCCGCATTCCCAT
This sequence comes from uncultured Acidobacteriota bacterium, assembly GCA_963756015.1. Classification (GTDB taxonomy): domain Bacteria; phylum Acidobacteriota; class Terriglobia; order Terriglobales; family Acidobacteriaceae; genus Sulfotelmatobacter. Next base: position 114,450 of record CAVWMB010000005.1, on the reverse strand, counting down.
CGGAATGTCCAGGCCCGACAGAAAAGTCTTATCCAGACGGCGTCCGCCGATTACGTAAACCGGTCGTTCCGCGACGCGCGCAGCGCGCACCGCAAACAAACCTAATGCGGTTCCATCCGGCAGTGTTTCTTGCCTTAAGAACGCTCCCTGCTGGCACGCCGCCGGGAAGCTGGCGAAGGCCACGTCGGGATATCCAAATGTTGCCGGCCGCTGGGCGGAAGAAACGATGGTTCCGTCACTTTCTACAAACTCCAGGAAGTCGAGCTGATTATTTTCCGCCGTCGCCTTCGCCAGTTCAAAATAAGGACCAGAGTCCGCCGGCGCGCGGTTTAGCGCTAAGGCCATGCGTTTTACAGCTTCCAATTGGGCGATATTCTCCACCCGATCGACCACCACTTCGCCCTGGCGGTTGAACTCGCGCCGGAACTGCGTTACCAGCGCCGTCGTTCTCTCGTCCTCGCTTCGAGCGAAAGCCCGCCGCGTCACTGCCGAGACCAGCCATGCCACTGCCACCACCGACAGAAACACCGTCAGCGCAAAGACCACGAGCAGCTTGCGTCGAAACGTCATGCCTCGATTCTGATTTGAATCGTTCGCATCATATCCCACCATGCCGTTCCGTGGTGTGATTCGTAGTAAGGCCTGCATAGATGCGCCAGACGGTGATGCTACGACGCCGGTCGAATGCCGGCTATTCCGCTCGGCACCACCACAATGCTGAAGCCCACCAGCAGCGGCGCCCACCCTGCCATCGCAAGGGCCAGCGAGCTTCGCCACCGTACCGCCACGGGGACTGTATTAGCCGACGTTTCCGGTCTCTCCAGTGCCCGCCGGTGTGCCACTCCGCGATACAAATCGTAGGTCAGAATGCAGACTGCGGCGAACATCATTCCCAGGCCGCCCGTCATTAACAAAAAGCATTGTCCTTCTCCTCTGCGCCTCAGCGCTTTGGCTCCGTTCCGACCTTCACCATCTGCTCCGGGCTGGCAGTTTGCACACTGCCTGTCCGGACGAAGAACCATCGAATTACTTGTCCGAATATCAGTTCCTCGGCAAACAATGCCACGGTTAATGAAACGACCATACCCGCCAGCACCGCCATGAATGTGATCGCGATCTGCATAATGTCCTCCGCAACTGTGTGCGCAGGACGAACGCCAAACCTTATGCATTTGAGGAAAAACCACTTAAGCGTTGTTCTCAGTCAAGGAAAAGTGGCCGGAAGAAGACACTGCGTCAAAAGCGACACGCGACGATATCGAACTGAACCGCCGGGTCCCGCCGTCTGGGGATACGGCTTTGTGGGGTTCTGTGGGTTGGGACCGGGCGTCTTTAACTAGTAAGGACTAGTTCATTGTCGGCATTTTTGCACAACGGAGTTCCCGTTTCCGTGACTTCTGTCACTGCTCCGCGTGACACTGGACACTCTTTCACAGACTCCTGTCGCCGATATTTCGCGTGTGCTCTCCGCCGTGGAAGCCTACTATCCCCGTTTGACTTCGGTTTGACTTCTGATTCGCGCCGCCGCTATTGTTGCCCCCATGAACATTGTCAAAGCCACCCGCCAGTTTGAGGATTGGCTGGCCCAGCGCACTCATCTCGATAAGAAAGACCTTCGCCTTAAACACCAGCGCATGAAGGCGGAGATTTTCCCGTTTTTCCGCGCCACCTATTACCGCTGGGTGCAACTCTGGTCTGAAACGTGTTCCGAACTCGCCGAGGCTCCGAAAGTCCTCGCCGTCGGTGACCTTCACGTCGAGAACTTCGGCACGTGGCGCGACATTGAGGGCCGCCTCATCTGGGGAGTCAACGATTTCGACGAAGCATGGCCCCTGGCCTATTGCATCGATTTGGTGCGCCTCTCCGTCAGCGCTCACCTCGCCGCTGAGACCGGACATCTCCCCGTAAAACGCTCCGACATCTGCGATGCCATCCTGCAGGGTTATCGCGAAAGCATGACTGAGAAAGGCCTTCCCTTCGTCCTCGGCGAAAAACATCAGTGGCTGCGTCTCATTGCTGAAGGCGAATTGCGCGATCCCGTCCACTTCTGGCAAAAGCTAGACGCGCTTCCCACTTTAAAAACCGGCATTCCGATCAGCGCCGTCGATGCTCTCGAACATCTCATGCCCGCCCCTGGAATTCCTTATCGCCTTGCCCATCGGGTTGCCGGGCTTGGCAGTCTTGGCCATGCCCGCTACGTTGCCATCGCCGATTGGCACGGAGGCCGCATCGCGCGCGAGGCAAAGGCGCTGGTCCCATCCTCCGCCTGCTGGGCTCAAAAGCACGAGGGCTCCGCAGAAATTCTTTATCAGACCATCCTCAACCGCGCGCTCCGTTGTCCCGATCCCTTCGTCCAGTTGCGCGGACGCTGGATCGTTCGCCGTCTCGGTCCCCACTGCTCTCGCATCGAGCTCGCCTCTTTGCGTGCCCCCGATACCGAACTGCGCTTGCTTCACGCCATGGGGTGGGAGACTGCCAACATCCACCTCGGCAGCACCGCAGCGCGCAAATCGATACTCCGCCATTTGCATAAACAGAAAGGTAAATGGCTGCATCAGGCCGCCGAAGTCATGTTGCAGGCGGTGCGTGAGGACTGGGAAGTCTGGAAAAAGAAAGGTTATCTCTGAATTGCGCATCCCAGAGGCCGGCCCCTACGGTTTTCACCGGATTGCCTTCAGCATTTGAGACAAAGAAACTTTACTTGTATCTGGCCGGAGTGTATTTGCCAATGAATCATCAAGAGTCTCCGGCCCATACTTTGCTTGGCAGTTTTCTGTCTTCTTATTTCAAGTCCCGCCGATTGGAAGATCGAATACGCACTTTGTGTACTCAAGCTGTAGCCGCTACTGACCCGGACGAGCTGAGTGAAATCATCGAACAGCTCACCGCTGCCATGCGCAAACATGTGATCCGAGTGCGGCAACTGGCCGCCATGCGCCCCACCCCTCCGGAACGTCGCCAGTTATAGCCTTGGTTACCGTTCGGCATCGAACATACTGATACGGTGAATCCTGTAATACTTCCCGGTCGCTATGAACAAGTCTGACAGTGACCGGATCCACGAGCTTTGTTCGCTTATCGCCACCGAACAAGACCACAAGAAGTTTCTGGCGCTGGTGGAACAGTTGAACAGCATCCTTTCCGCCAACGACCAGCGCTTGAGGGATCGAGGGGTGGATGATCCAAAGAGCAAGTAACTCTCATGTGCCAGGCGGCCCATTTTATCGGTGCCCGCGCAATGGCACCGGATTCACACGGATCCTCGAGCGGATCGGAAAGCAATCTTCTCCGTTCTTTCTACTCTCATTTTATTGTGAATATCCACGAGAGTCCGATGAAAAGTGCAGGGTTGCCGATGGGAAACGACGAGCTGACCGCATCAAAGCATTGTGGGCATTTTGCCGAAGGAAGACATCATCGCTAAGAGACCTACAAAGCCAGCTAAGCTGACTCCGCTGCATCCTGGAACCCGCTCCAACCCCGCCGGCAAGGCGGTGTGTAACATCATTTTATTATCCCTGCCGGATAAGGAATACAACCTCCTGCGCCCCCATCTGGAGGCGGTGGATCTGCCGCAATACCAAATCCTCGAAGAACCCGGGGAGAGGATTGATTTCACTTATTTTCTCAATGATGGAATGACCTCGCTGGTCGCACTCAGCCGGGACGGCAGAAGCGTGGAAGTAGGCATCGTCGGCAAGGAAGGAATGGTTGGAATGTCCTTGCTCGCGGGCCTCCGGCAAGGCACATTTCGGGCCATCATACAAATGGCGGGAACTGGAATGCGCGTGCGTGCGGAAGTTTTTCAAGACGTTCTACTCTCCGCTCCCACGCTTCGCTCCGAACTCAGCCGCTTCGCTCTGGTGCACGGGATGCAGGTTGCCCAGCTTGCCGCCTGCAACCGTCTGCATGAAGTGGAACAACGGCTCGCTCGCTGGCTGCTGATGTGTCAGGACCGCTTCGATTGTCAGTTGCTTCCTCTAACCCACGAATTCCTGGCGCAGATGCTGGGCACCGGGCGCCCCAGCGTCAGCCTGGCCGCGAGCTCTCTCGAAAATGCGGGACTGATTGAAAACTTGCGTGGCACCGTGAAGATATTGAACCGCAAGAGTCTAGAAGATGTCGCCTGTGAATGCTACGGTGTTATCCAGCACTTCAATGGCGGCCTCGGCCTGAAGTAATTCTCCGTCGAGATGCGGCGACCGCAGAATGAGCGCGCAGAAGCTGCCTGTTGTTTGCCCTGACAACTCCCGCTTGCCAGGCGCGTTACACTATTTCGCCGCCCATGCCGCCCACGTTCAACGATCCCAGCTCACTGCTCGACCAACTGGAAGCCGCCAAAAATCGTTTCAACTCGGGCCATGCCAATGAAGTCGCCAAACTTCTCAATCAACTTTCAAAAGCTCAGCTTACGGACCCTCATCAGCTCATCCGCTTCCACGAATGTCTGCTCTTTCTCCGCGCCTTTCCCCACGCGGCATCGCAACTCCAGCGCGTCGAAAATCTTCTCAACAATTTTCACAAACGCATCGAGAATCTGCGGGCCGCGAACGCGGATATGTCTTTCTTCGATGACTTCGACACTTCCGGCATCGCCGGCACCGTCATGCAAGACATACTTTCTTTCGATGTCGCGCAATGGCTCGCAACCCGCATCCCTAAAAACGTCGACATCGCCTGGAACGATTACTGGGACGACATCCAGTCCGAACGCGCCCGCGGCGCCACCTGGCCGCGCTTCATTCCGCTGCTCGAGGAAGATGCGGATGTCGAAGCCAACATCCCCTGGCCGCTTTGGCTGGATGCGGCGAGAGGACGTGAGCTCCCACTTCCGTGGCTCCTGCGCCAGTTCGCGCAACTCCCGTTTCCGGCCCGCCACCGTGCCGAACTCTACGACTCCTTGCGCCTGCCCATTCGGTGGAAACTTGAAGACCTCAAACTTTCCCGCACCCGCAACTGGAGCCGCCCCCGCCGCTTCTGCTTCCACGATGCTCCGCTTATCCAGCGCAGTGAAGTTTCCCTGGATCGCGAACTGTCTCAACCCGCGCCCAGGCTTGAAAAGCTTTCTCCATCCGCAGCGGAACCGGTCCTGCGCAACATTCGCGAAGTCATGGTTGTGCGTTATCGCGAACTTTACGGCACTACGCTTGGTGATCCGGCTTCGGTAGTCCGCGCCGATCTCGGCCGCGGCGTCGTCATGCATTTCTGGGGACTGCCTCCATCCCGCCGTCTCCCGCTCCGCGCCTACCTCGCCGGCTATACCTTGAAAAATGGAGTTCCCGTCAACTACATCGAAGCCATCGGTCTTTTTGAGTGGACCGAAATTGGCTTCAATACTTTCTATACGTATCGCCAGGGCGAAACCGCCTGGATTTACGCCCAGGCTCTGCAATGCATCTGCGCCCTCACTGCTGCAAAATGCATTTCGATCTACCCTTACCAGATCGGTCAGAACAACGATGAAGCCATCGACTCCGGCGCCTTCTGGTTTTACCGTAAACTTGGCTTTCGCCCGGGGCGTCCCGATCTGCAGCTGCTCTGCGAAAGGGAAGAGAGGCGAATTGCCGCCAACCCTCAATACCGCACCGCGCGCCCGACTCTAAAACGCCTCGCCGAAGCTCACATGTTTTACGAAGTTCCCAAGGCGATTCGCACAGTTGAATCGCGTCCGCCGCGCCGCCTTCCAACGCGTACGAATCAGCGCGGACCTTGGGACACTTTTTCGGTACGCACGCTCGGCCTGCTCGTCAACCGCCGCATGACCCAGCAATTCGACGGCGATTACACAAAAATTCGCCATGCTTCTACTGCCGCCGTCGAGCGAGCTCTCAATATCGATCCCTCCCGCTGGACTCCCATTCAGCTCCATTCCCTCGAAGAATGGTCTCTGATTTTAGCGCTGATTCCTGGCCTGCGCCGCTGGTCATTGGATGAAAAGCGGAAATTGGTCGAGATCATCCGGGCCAAGTCCGGCCCGAACGAAATGCGCTACCTCCGCCAAACCCAGCACCATCCGCGCCTGCGCGACGAACTACTGCGCCTCGGCTCGAGTGGGAGTTGATGGCGAGCGAAACTCTGAAGTTTGCCCGCTTTGTGCCGGACTATGCCCGGTTTCTCTGCCTGAAGTAGTAAAATGTCGCGGTGCTTCCCGAACGCTCCGGGCCGACTGCCGCCGACCAACGACGAACCACGGCCTGCAACTTCCTCCAAGTCGAGGCTTTTTCTCATGGCAGATAGAGCACTATCAGACATGCAGTCCAGCAGTATCGATTCCATTCTTCAAGAGCAGCGCAGCTTCCCACCGCCCGCGGAATTCAGCCGCCACGCCCACATCCAGAGCCTCGGCGAATATGAGGATCTTTACCGCGAGTCGATCGACGATCCCGATAAATTCTGGAGCCGCATCGCTGGCGAGCTGCACTGGTTCAAAAGGTGGGACAAAGTTCTCGAATGGAATTGCCCGTGGGCGAAATGGTTCGTCGGGGGCCAGATCAATCTCTCCTACAATTGTCTTGATCGCCACGTCCAGGGCTCGCGCAAGAATAAAGCCGCCATCGTCTGGGAGAGCGAGCCCGGCGAAATCCGGACTCTTACCTATCAGCAGCTTCACCGGGAAGTCCAAAAGTTTGCCAACGTTCTAAAGTCTCTCGGCGTAAAAAAAGGCGACCGTGTCGCCATCTACATGGGCATGACTCCCGAACTGCCCATCGCTATGCTGGCTTGCGCCCGCATCGGCGCGCCTCACACCGTGGTTTTCGGTGGATTTTCTTCCAATGCCCTGATCGATCGCATCCACGACTGCCAGGCTTCTGCGGTCATCACGCAAGATGGTTCCTACCGCCGCGGCGCTGAGCTAAAACTTTTTCCCGCCGTCGAAGAAGCGCTCAAGTCCTGCCCCAGCGTAAAGAATGTCATCGTCTACAAGCGTACCGGCACCTCCATCAACATGCAGTCCGGTCGCGATCACTGGTGGCACGAGCTCATGGCTAAGGCGTCCGACGTATGTCCCGCCGAGCCCCTCGACGCCGAGCATCCTCTCTACATTCTTTACACCTCCGGCACCACCGGCAAACCCAAAGGTGTAGTCCATACCACCGGAGGATATTCCGTCGGCACTTATCTCACCACGAAGTGGGTTTTCGATCTCAAAGAAGAAGACACTTACTGGTGCACCGCCGACATCGGATGGGTGACTGGCCATAGCTATATCGTCTACGGACCGCTGCAAAACGGCGCGACCAGTCTGATGTACGAGGGCGCGCCCAACCACCCCGAGCCCGACCGCTTCTGGTCGATCATCGCGCGTCACCAGGTCAATGTCTTCTACACCGCGCCCACCGCCATTCGCACTTTCATCAAGTGGGGCAGCGAGTGGCCGAAGAAGCACGACATGAAAAGCCTGCGTCTGCTGGGCACCGTCGGCGAGCCGATCAATCCTGAAGCCTGGATGTGGTATCGCGAAACCATTGGCGGCAATCGCTGCCCCATCGTCGACACCTGGTGGCAGACCGAAACCGGGAACATCATGATTTCGCCGCTTCCGGGTGCGGTCGCCACCAAGCCGGGTTCGGCCACGCGTCCCTTTCCCGGTGTAGCCGCGGAAATCGTCACCATGGAGGGAAAGCCCGTCCCGCTCGGATCCGGCGGCTTCCTGGTTATCACCAAGCCCTGGCCAGGAATGCTGCGCACCGTTTACGGCGATCCCGACCGCTATGTGAAGAATTACTGGTCGCAGATTCCCGGCGTCTATTTCACCGGCGACGGCGCGCGAAAAGATAAAGACGGATATTTCTGGATTATGGGCCGCGTCGATGACGTTCTCAACGTCAGCGGCCACCGCCTCAGCACCATGGAAGTCGAGTCCGCGCTGGTCGCACACGAAGCCGTCGCCGAAGCCGCCGTAGTCGGCCGTCCCGACGAACTCAAAGGCCAGGCCATCTCCGCGTTCGTCACACTCGAGGGCGGGCGCAAACCCACACCCGAGTTGAAGGAAGAATTACGCAAGTGGGTGGCAAAAGAAATTGGTGCGCTCGCCAAGCCCGATGACATCCGCTTTACCGACACGCTGCCCAAAACCCGCAGTGGCAAGATCATGCGCCGTCTTCTGCGCGAATTAGCCAGCAGCGGAGACGTGAAAGGCGACACCACCACCCTCGAAGATTTCGGCGTCATCGCCAAATTGAAAGAAAGCGAGGAGGCTTAGCGCGTTTTCTCCGGGTCACCCTCCTCGGGTAAATCCCTTAATATAATTGTGTCGAGAAAAGTGGCCTCGTGCCCTTGACTCCCTCGCTCTGCGTTCTATCATGAAACTAACGCTCCTACCTAGGTCAGGGGACGACCAACCAACAATCTAATAATGAAAAGTGGAGGAAGTCCCATGAAACTTAACGATAGTATTTCGACCTATGACGTTGCCGAGGCTTTGCAGGGCGAGACCGGCAAGTTTGAAGTAACCAGCCCGAATGGCGAACGTTATTTCGTTACGACTCAGCCCGGACACTCGATTGTTAGCCTGGAGTGGGCTGGTTCTGAGCCCAATCTGCAGCCCTTTCTCGTGCGCAAAGTAGCTCAACCCGTCACGACAGAGGGTCGTTCCAAGAGATCTGCGGCTGCCTAGTAGTTTCCGGTAACCCAAGCAAAAAGCCCGGCCCCGATCAGGCCGGGCTTTCGACGTTAAGCACCCTCATTGGCTCTGGTGCGCTGCTCTCTCTTGCTCAAACGCCGGATCATTCTTCAAATGTTCGGGAAAGTGCTTTTCGTAGCGCGCCAGGCTGGGACAGATAAAATGATGCGTTCGCGTGAAGCCGAATGATTGCATCTCTCGCATGGCTTCGTCTGCCGTCCATCCCTCTTCGGCCATTCGGTAAGCGGCAACCATCATTCCCGTGCGGTCATCTCCCAGACGGCAATGCACAAAAATTTTTTTGCCTTTGTTTTCGTGTACCACTTTCAGAAATTTGGCGAACACCTCGTCGTGCGGCCACGGACAATGCCAGGGAATCGCCACATACTTCATCCCCAGGCTCTCCACCGTTTTTTCTTCGCTCTCGTCGTTGGCGTGTGTATCCACGATCACGTTCATACCCAGTTTTTTGAGCGCGTTGATGCCTGCTGTATTCACCAGTCCCCCGCGATAAAGCGTAGGTGTGACCTCGCCGAAATTCCGTACACCTTTCTCGTCTAATCTGCGGCCGATGGCACGCGTAGCCGGAGACTGGGTCTGTTGTCTGGTTTGGGGCGCATTCGCGCCTATTCCCGCACTGAAGGCGACGACCAGAATTATCGGAAGAATGCCGACGGGGCGAATCCGGCCCCTCATGGGATTTCTCTGTCCATAGCCCCATCATAACCGGGACAGGTTTTTCGCGGCGAACGTCCGATGTCGGACATTCAGAAAACCAAAAGTCAGCTAGGCTGGAGTGCGTCGTTCACAGATGACACCAAAACAAGCTCGTTGTCCCTATTGTGCACTCGATGGCCAGTTTCGCCCGATGGACATCCTCACCAATGGTCGGATGATCTGTCAAGACTGTGGCCACATCGTCTTTCCGAACGACGCCGCTTTTCGATGTCCGTGCTCGAACTGTCTGAAGATTAATTTCTCTCCCAGAGTGCGCCGCTCGCGTCCGCGCTAGATCGGGTCGACGCTATGCGCTCTTAAACCCATAGCCTGTTTCAGCATCGGAAGAAGATGGTCCATCAGTTGATCGGTTTTTGAAACCACCTCGCGGATTCCGGCCGCCCGGGCCTCCTGCAAAAGCTGCGGCGAAGAGTGCATGGTGAACATAACCATGACTGCGTTCGGCGCCAGTATCTTGATCTGCCGGGCGGCCTCCAGGCCGTTCATCACCGGCATCTGGAAATCCAAAACGATCACTTCTGGCTTCAGTTCCTCGACCATTTTTATTGCTTCTTTGCCGTTTTCAGCTTCGCCGCACACCTCCCAAAGGGCATCTTGCTCGATGCAAGTTCGAAGCAAGTGTCGGATCAAGGCGTTATGGTCCACGATGAGAAGTTTGTGTGGCACGCAATCCTGCTCTCTCCCTTGGCAGGCTGCTGGCCGGGCCAACGTCGCGATAGGTCGACGGACGGCTACGAGGAAGGGTTCCTGAATAAACTTTATGCTTGAAGCTAAAGAAGTCCATACAGCAGTTAGTGTACGCTACCGGACCTTCATTAGAGTCCGAGCGAACGTATAAGAATCGTACGGTTTCGGCAATAAACCCGACGATTTCAGGAAACTGACTGACGCTCTCAGGACTTATTTCGCAGAAACTCAAACAAGATATACCCTATCGCACCCGCAATCAGGGCAATCACAAAATTGCCGACGGTGAATACATCCGTGACCGCCCAAGCCAGCCCTTTTTTTCGGCCCATGCCCGAGCGTTCAAACTCCCCCATGAGAAGATTCGAATAGAACAAGAAGATGATGAAACCCACCTCAATGACCGCTCTCCACACATTTCTCTTCATGGCAAGGCGCGAGTCTCCGGCTCGCGTTCGATTCTAAAGCGGTGCGTGAAAACAGGGAAGAGCGCAGGTTCAGGGATTGATGCCGAGCCATCTGAGACCATCGTCACACTGATCCTGCCGCGGAGCGGCAGGGTTGATTCTTTTCGTTATCTGCATGACGGGCCTCCGCCGGCTTTCGCAGCCCGAAGCTGTGATACAGTGGCGTCCCGAAACGACTCCGGAGGGTACGTATGATCGGAAGATCGTCTGCAATTTTGTTGGCACTCCTCTGTTCGACGGCTCTGAGCGGTCAAAGCGGCGTTCGAGCTAACGGAACAACCCTCGGGCTATTCGAGGGCGAGGTCGACATCGGAAGCACTCTGCATCCCGGTGCGGTGCAGTACGACGCGCCCAATGGGAGTTATACCGTCAGCGGCAGCGGAGAGAACATGTGGCTGGGCTCGGACGATTTTCACTTCGTCTGGAAAACAATAAGCGGCGACGTGCGTTTGTCGGCCGACATTTCATTTCTGGGCGCCGGGGGAAATGAGCATCGCAAGGCCATCCTCATGGTTCGACAGAGTCTGGACGCGGACTCAGCCTATGCCGATGTGGCGCTGCACGGCGATGGGTTGACCTCTCTGCAATATCGCGATGAGAAAGGTGGCGCGACGCACGAGATCCAGATCAACATCCCAGCGCCGAAGCGGCTGCGCATCGAGAAGCGCGGCGATTTCCAATATATCGCGCTCGGCGACCAGGGAAAAACGCTACATTTTTCGGGCGCGTCGATCCGGCTGCCACTGCAAGGGAAGTTCTACGTCGGGATTGGAGTGTGCTCGCACGACAAGAACGCCATCGAAAAGGCGGTCTTTGCCAATGTTGAACTTGCTACCAATCTGCCGGCGGCGGAAAAGTCCACGCTTTACAGCACGCTGGAGAGAATCGGCATCGCCTCGACGGTGCGCCGAGTGGTTTATCTGGCGCCCGAACGCTTTGAGGCGCCCAACTGGACGCACGACGGCTCTACATTTCTCTTCAACCGAAACGGCCATCTCTATCGCTTGCCGGTGAGCGGAGGCGCTCCGGTCTTGATCGACACCGGCTTCGCTGACCGCTGCAATAACGACCACGGAATCTCTCCCGACCAGACTTCGCTTGCCATCAGCGACCAGTCGCAGGAGGACCATAAGTCGCTGGTGTATATCGTGCCCATCCGCGGTGGAACTCCGCGGCGCATCACTCAAAAGTCTCCATCGTATTGGCACGGTTGGTCGCCTGATGGAAGAACTCTGGCCTTCGTGGGCCAGCGCAACGACGAGTTCGATATCTACACCATTCCGGTGACTGGCGGCCAAGAGACGCGCCTGACCACCGCGAAGGGCCTGGACGACGGTCCGGAATATTCTCCGGACGGTCAATTCATCTACTTCAATTCGGAGCGTACCGGTCACATGCAGATCTGGCGCATGAGGGCCGATGGCGGCGATCAGGAACAGGTTTTCGCCGATCAGTGGAACAACTGGTTCCCGCACATTTCACCCGATGGGCGCTGGATGGTCTTTCTCTCGTACCAACCCGGAGTCACCGGTCACCCGCCAAATCAGAATGTGACGCTGCGGATCATGCCGTTGTTGGACGGAAGAACGGTGAATGAGAAAACGCCCGACGCGAAAACCCCGGAGAATAAAATCAGCGTGCTCGCGACCTTGTTCGGTGGCCAGGGTACCATCAACGTCCCGTCGTGGTCGCCAGATAGCCGGGAAATTGCTTTCGTGAGCTACGCGCTTGTGCCGAACGACGGCGCCGCAATCAAATAGAAGCATCCGTTGGAGGACAGAAAACTTTATGATGAATCGTCGTGGTCCGGCCACAAAACAGGGAGGAACTCAATGCATTCTATAACCCGCCGCGACTTCATGCGGATCGGCGCTGGCTCCGCAGCCGCCGGGGCCGCGGTAAAGATGACGCTGCTGGAGCCGGCGGCGCTCTGGGGCGCGGGACGCGAGGTAGCGGCGAGCGATCGAATCCGGTTCGCTTCGATCGGCACCGGCACACGCGGGTGCGAATTGCTGGCAGCTTCCCTCGATGTGCCGGGAATCGAGTGTGTCGCGGTATGCGATTTGTATGACAGCCGGCATGAAGCGGCGCAAGAGGCGGTGCAGAAACAGGTTCCCGCGACGCGCAATTATAAGGAAATTCTCGACCGCAAAGATGTAGACGCGGTGATTGTGGCTGTTCCCGACCACCAGCATCGCCGCGTCGTGGTTGATGCCTGCGCCGCGGGCAAAGATGTGTATTGCGAGAAGCCAATGTCGCATACGGTGGAAGACGGCTTCGCCATGGTGGACGCGGCGCGTGAGGGAAACCGCATTGTGCAGATTGGCAGCCAGCGCGTGAGTTCCATCGTGTATGAAAAGGCGCGCGAGCTTTACACCGCGGGCGCATTGGGGGATGTGTTCTTCATTGAAGGTTCGTCGGACCGCAACTCCGCCAGTGGTGCCTGGGTTTATCCCATTCCACCGGATGCGAGCGAGCAGACCATTGACTGGAATGCGTTTCTGGTGGGCGCGCCCCAGCGTCCGTTCGATGCCGCGCGGTTTTTCCGCTGGCGTTGTTTTTCAGATTACGGCGAAGGACTGGCCGGCGATCTGTTCGTTCATCTGCTCTCGGGGATTTATTTCATCTCGGGAACCAACGAAGCGCCGCAGCGCGCGCAATCGAGCGGTGGACTGTTTCGCTGGAAAGACGGACGCGACTTCCCGGATCTGATTGAAACCCTCTATGACTATCCGAAATTCCGGGTGGTTTTGCGCTGCAACCTCAACAATGCCGGTGGCGAGCCCATCAAATTCCACGGCACCAAAGGCACCATGGAAATCAACGGCCAAACGCTCACCTTTATGCCCCAGGACACGGCGCCAAGACCCGAAGGATATTCATTGAAAGGCTGGCCAGAGCGGCTGCGAAAGCAATATCTGGCGCAGTGGGCGGCGGAACATCCGCAGCCCGGGCCCTTCGATTACCAGGTGGCAGAGGCCGAGACTTTTACCGCGCCCCAGGGCTACAGTGATGTGTCCGCCCACGAGGCAAACTTTTTCGACGCGGTTCGAACTCGCAAGCCGACCGCGGAGAACGAGGTGTTCGGCAATCATGCTGCAATTGGCTGCCACCTGGCCAACTACGCTTATTTTAAGAACACGATTGCGACGTGGGACCCGGTCGCGAGATGATTCGCGGCTAGGCGCTCGCCGATTTCCAGGCCAACGATTGAGCGTGAGGGACGAATCTATGCATCGGATTTCGAGAAGAAAGTTCTTAAAAACGGTTTCCGCCTCGGCTCTTGGAGCCGCAGTATGGAGCCGCATTCCCCGGCTCATGGCCAATCCCCTGGGGCTGCCGATTGGATTGCAGTTGTACTCTGTGCGCGACACTTTGCCAAAAGAGTATGAAGGAACGCTGCGGCAGCTCGCCGCCCTGGGTTTTCGTGAGGTGGAAGCCGCTGGCTTTTTTGGCCGCAGCGCCGGCCAAGTGAAGCAAGCCATGGACCAGGCGGGTCTGCGCTGCGTGAGCGCGCACTATGCCTTGAAAGACTTGCTCCCGAAGACGGACGAAATAATTCAATACGGCAAAGATTTGGGTCTTAAGTTTATTGTCTGTGCGTCGCCCATGCTGAAGGATCCCGCGCGCGTGAAAGATCCGGGCTCGCCCGCCGCCAGGGAGCAGATGACGCTCGAAGACTGGCGCTGGAACGCCGATCAGTTCAATCACATCGGAGAGCGTGTGAATGCGGCCGGCATGCGCTTCGCCTATCACAACCACACCCCGGAGTTCCTCTCGGAAAACGGCATTCTATTTTACGATGAGCTGTTGCGCTCGACCGATCCGGCGAAGGTGAGCATGGAACTGGATTGCGGTTGGGCGGCGGTGGCCGGACAAAAGCCGGTGGACTTGCTCACTCGCTATGCTACGCGCATTTCCATGCTGCACGTGAAAGACTTCAAGATGAGCCATGGAGTCGCGCCGTTACCATCGCCTCCATCGACCGAACTGGGGCGCGGCGTCATCGATTACCATGCGATTTTCGAAGCGGCAAGGAACGCCAATCACATCGAGCACGCCTTTGTGGAGCAGGAAGAGTTTGACATGCCGGAAATGGAAGCGTTAAAGATCGACGCCGATTACATGAAAGCGTTGAACGTATAACGGCGAACCGTTAGCGCCGCCATGCGGTGAAAATGCATTTCTCTTTCCCTACCGTAGGGCGCTGCGGATCGCAAGATCCAGACCCACCATCAGCACCGAAGACGCTGGGATCACCAGCAGAGCTTTCTTCAATCGGCGCGGGTCCCCACCGGCGATGGCTCCGATAATCCGCGAACTGACGGCCAGACCAGTCCATCCGCATGTAATCACAAAACCGATGGCGGTGCCGGTCATGCGCGGGAAAGCGTCGCCTACAATCGCCAGTGTCGTGGGAAAAACCGGCGCCATGGAAATTCCTGCAAGAAACACCAGCACCAAAGCGGCTGCGGGGCGAGTGGTTTGGAGCACCAGGAAGGTCGTAACTGCCATCGCAACCGATCCCACCAATGTGACGGTGATGGCAGGAACGTGGCTAAGAACAGGCAGAATTCCGGCGCGGCCGATCAGCATGCCGAGCGCAAAGCCCAGCGAGAGAATGTTGAGGGCACTCGATTCAGGGATGCCTTGCGCGATGAGATGCCGCACCAGCCAGTTCCAGATTCCCACCTCGCACGTGATGTAGAGAAAAAGGAAAAGACCGATTAGAAACAGCAGCGGACGCCCCAGCACCGGGCCTGCATCCGCCAGCACGAAGCGCCCTTCGTTCGTGGGCCCGGGCATTTTGGTGAAGACCTGGAGGAACAGCGTAACCACCGTGAGGGACGCGATGGTGTAGCACAGGCGGCCCCAGTTTCGGCGAAACAGGTTAGCGGCGATCAATGGAGTGGCGAGCGCTCCGAGTCCGAAGAAAAGGTTCACCAGATTGAGCGCGGCGCTGCGATGAGCCTCGCTTACGTCGCTGACCAAAGAATTCGAAGCAGTCACGACAATACCCCCGCCCACCCCGAGCAGGAACAACAAAAATACGATGCTGCGAAAACCGGGTGAACGAGGAAGCGCGAAAAGCACGATAGAAATGAAAGCCAGGCCGAGAATCATGCCGAGCTTTTTTCCTTCGTTATCGAGCAGCGGCCCCACTCCGAGCGAGGCGAGGACAAGCCCCAGCGCTTGTGCGAAAGCGATGGTGCCGTTCTGGCTGGGTGAAAGCTGGAAGCGATCGGACAGGTCAGGGAGGATGGTGCCCAACATGGCGGCGATCATTCCGTAGATGAAGATGGCGACAATAGCGGCGACGATCAACACGCGGCGGCTTTCCTTTCACTTGCCAGGGTTTTGACCGGTGAGATCTTGAGCGGTGAGATCGATCCAGCCTCGCGTCCGATGGCTCTTGAGTGCGGCGTCGAGGATAATCAACTGGCGCACTCCGTCGACGAATTGCGGGTACTCGACCGCGCTGCCCGGCGTGCGGATCGAGGTATAGAAGCGTCGGAAGACCTGCTTGAATGTATCGTCGTAACCTTCGCTATGGCCGCCGGGAAGATCGGCGTAGCCGCGCGCTCCGGGCTTGAGCAGAGACGGATCCTTGATGTAAATCTGATTAGCGGTATTGCGGTGACCTGACCAGAGTTCGTCGGGGCGCTCCTGATCCCACGCCACGGAGGATCGGGTTCCGTAGATCTCGATGCTGAGCCGGTTCTTGCGCCCGGCGGAAACCTGGCTGGCGACCACGCTGCCCCGCGTGCGCTCGCCCATGCGGAACAGCACAGCGCCGAAGTCTTCTGTGTCCACTGCCGTTTCAAAAAAATCTTCCACATTCAGTGATTGATTCGCGAACGTCTCGAGCGATTGTTTCGGGCGCTTGCGCGTGGGATGAAAGGTTTGCAGATCGGCACAAAGAGACGTCACCCGCAATCCTGCGACGTGCTCGGCCATGTCAAACCAATGCGAGCCAATATCCGCCATGCAACGCGAGGGGCCGCCGGCTTTCGAATCGACGCGCCAGTTCCAGTCTGTTTCATAGAGGAGCCAGTCCTGGGAGCAGGCCCCCTGCACGATGAGAATCTCGCCCAGGTCTCCGGCTTCGCACATGCGGCGCATCTGCTGCACCATCGGGTAGTAGCGCAAATTGTGGCAGACACAATTGCGGACTCCGCGACTTGCGGCGAGCGCGGCGAGTTCTTCGCCCTCGGCCACGCTGGTCGCCAGGGGTTTTTCGCAGATCACATGTTTACCGGCCTCGATCGCAGCCTTAGCCATGGGAAAGTGCTGCGCATTCGGCGTGCAGATGTGGACTGCATCGATCGCGGCATCGCGCAGAAGTTCGTGGTAATCGCTTGCGATCGTGGGGACAGAAAATCCTGAGCCCAGTCTTCGTGCCACTTCGAAGTTTCTGCCGGCGATTGCGGTGGCCTCGACGGATTCAACGCGCCGCACCGCCTCCAGATGCACGCGGCCCATGAAGCCCGTGCCCAAGATCGCCGTCCTGATCGCTTTCATTTCGTTTTCCATGTCCGCTGTTTCAAGGGGTTAACGGCTAGACCCACCAGGCAGCCGCCGGCTGGTCGCGGATAACAATATCATTGAGCAAGTTAGCAGCCTTGGTGAGTCCTTCTTCAGGTGAAAGCAGGCTGTCTTCGTGCTCGATCGAGAGCACGTTATCGTAGCCGAACATGCGCAGCGTGGAGATGAACGCGCGCCACCATTCGGCTCCGTGACCGTAGCCACAGGTGCGAAAAATCCACCCACGTTCGCGCTCTTCGGTGTAGGGCTTGGTGTCAAGGACGCCGGTACGCGGCAGATTGCTGGCATAAATCTGTGTGTCTTTGGCGTGAACATGAAAGATCGAATCCTTGAGCACGCGCACCGCGGCGATGGGATCGATGCTTTGCCAGAAAAGATGGCTGGGATCGAAGTTGCAACCCACTGCCGGACCGGCGATCGAACGCAGCCTGAGCATGGTCTCCGGACTGTAGACCACGAAGCCGGGATGCATTTCGATTGCGATCCTCACCCCGTGATCGGCGGCGAATTTCGCCTGTTCAATCCAATAGGGCGCGACCACTTCGGTCCACTGCCACTCGAGAACCTTCCGATAGTCAGGCGGCCACGGGCAGGTCACCCAGTTCGGCGCGGTTGCGTGCGGTGAATCGCCGGGACATCCAGAGAAGTCAACCACCACCGAAATGCCAAGTCTTTCGGCGAGCAGCACGGTCCTGCGGCTCACCTCCCGGTCCCGGTTGGCGCGGGCTTTATCAGGATGCAGCGCATTTCCGTGGCAACTCAGAGCACTGATCGTGGCTCCGTGGTCGGCCAGAACCTTCTGAAACTCAGCCAGCGCCCCCGCATCTTCCAGCATCGAGAGCTTGCAGTGCGCATCGCCGGGATAGTTGCCGGTGCCCAGTTCGACGGTGTCGATATGAAGCGCGCGGAGTTTCTTTAGAACCGCGGAGAGCGGAAGCTGCGACATCAACGGCGTAAACACACCAACGCGCATAGGCATTTCCGGCGCTCTCAATGCAGCGACCGGAAAGTATTCTAATCTAGTTGGAGAAAGGGCGACTGGTTGAATCCGACGGAGACCCGGCTTTCGCAGACCGTCAAAAAATCTACGCGGCTTGTTTTTCCATCCCCGCCATCAACTTTTCCATGCGAATCGGCAGTTCGCGAACCCGCACGCCCGTGGCGTGATAAGTCGCCATGGCGAGCGCGGAGGCGCATCCTGTAAGACCGATCTCTCCAATCCCGCGTGCCCCATATTCATTCAGCACAGGATCGGGATAATCGAGGAAGATGCAATCCAGTTCCGGCACATCGGCGTTTGCCGCGACCAGGTAGTCAGCAAAATTATTGTTGATGGGATGGCCGGTGCGTGGATCGTAAACGGTTTCTTCGAACAATCCCATGCCGATGCCCATCACCACCGCTCCCAGAATCTGGTTGCGGCCAGTTTTAGTATTGATGATGCGGCCGGCATCAACCACACTCAGCCAGCGGCTGACCCGCAGATGAAAGATTTCCGGATCCCACGCGACTTCGCAGAAGTGCACCCCGAAAGAGTGAATGGAATATTTCTGCATCTCCGGCGTCGGGCCGGTCTTAACCTGGCCGTCGAGTCCGGCCAATTTTTGTGACTGCAATATTTCTTCGAACGCCACGCCGCTCGCTGGCGATTGTTCTTGCGGGTGGACCCGCCCTTGAGTCATCTTCAGCGATTTTGCGTCGGCTCCGTGAAAAGCCTCGTACTTTGCGGCGGCCTTCAGCACCGCCCCCACCGCTTTATCCGTTGCCTGATAGATGGCGGGAATAACTGTGGCGGTGGTAAACGACCCGCCGGAAGTCGGCCCAGGGGGCAGCGACGTATCGCCCAGCACGACCTGAATTTTATCGACCGGAATGCCAGTGCGGTCAGAAACCACTTCGGCAAAAATTGTGTAAGTGCCAGTGCCGATATCCTGAGTGGCGCACGACGCTCGCGCCGTGCCATCGGCTAACAAGCGAACATGAACCTCGGCGTTCTGGCGATGGCCCGGCCAGGTCATCGTGCCAACTCCCCACCCCAATATCTCGTCGCCTTTGCGCATGGACCCAACCTTGGGATTGCGCTCCTTCCATCCGAAGCGTTCCGCGCCCGTCTGATAAGCCTCGCGAAGATGTTTGCTCGACCACGGTTTGTCGTTGCCCTCATCTTTCTCGGCATAGTTTCGCAAGCGGATTTCAAGCGGGTCAAGGTTGAGCTTCACCGCCAGTTCATCCATCGCGGATTCAAGCGCGAACAGCGCCGGGGTTCTCCCCGGCCCCCGCATGGGCGTCGGCGTCCCCACGTTCAGTTGCACTTCGTGCTGAACCCCTTTCACATTGGGGCAGCTATAGAGCATGGAGACCGGATCAACGCAGTCTTCCAGAAAAGCGTCCACAAACGACGTGCCTTGGCGTACTTCATTGATGGTCGCAAGCAGCTTTCCATCCTGGGTTGCGCCCAGGCGAACATGCTGCTCAATTGTGGGCCGATGCCCGACTGTGGTAAACATCAAGCTGCGCGGCACGCTGACTTTTACCGGCCGCCCAAGCTGGCGAGCCGCTCCCGCAGCCAACCACGAATGTGGCCAGGGAAAAAGCTTGCAGCCGAAGCCTGACCCGATAAATCGCGAAATCACTTCAACTGATGCAAGCGGCATGTCCAGCACCTGCGAAGCCACGTTGCGGTGGTTCACAATGCCCTGCGAAGTCTCATAGAGGGTGAACTTTTGATTCTCTTTGTCCCACACCGCGATCGCCGCATGCATCTCCATGGGATTGTGAGTTTCGATCGGAGTCAAATAAGTCGCGTCGACTTTCACCGGCGCCTGCTGGAATGCCGACTCGGCATCGCCACGGGATTGCTTAGCCTGAGGCTCGCCTGCGGGGGGGTGCGTTACCTGGTCCAGACGCACGATCGGCGGCTTGGCTTCGTAATCCACATGAACCTGAGAGGCGGCGGCCAGCGCCTGCTCAAATGTCTCCGCCACCACCAGCGCGACAAACTGTCCGTAGTAGTACACATTTTCATCTTCCAGCGGAGCCCGGCTCTCGCCCGGCCGGCACTGATCTTCAAATTGACTGGCCGGATGATATAAACGATCGAAATTTCTGTGATGGAAAATTTTCAGAACGCCCGGCATAATTTCCGCTTCTGCCGTATCGATGCTGCGCACGCGGCCACTGCCGATCGTGCTGGCAACGCCAACTCCGTACGCTAATCCCTCAAAGTAATAGTCGACACCATACTTGGCGCGGCCCGTGACCTTCCATTTGCCGTCAATGCGGGTGACTGCCTGGCCGATTACTGAATCACTCATGATTTTTACTCTCGCATTCTGCTCTTTCGCGCATTGCTATGGGTTCGCGGTCGCAACTTTCAACGTGCGGACCAAAGTTCGCTTGGCCAACTCCACCTTGAATGCGTTGTCATGTAAAGGCTTGGCTCCGTGCAGCGCCGCTTCTGCGGCGGCGCGGAATTGTTTCTCGCTCGGTGGATGCCCTTCCAGAACGTGTTCAGCCTCGAACGATCGCCACGGCTTGGTGCCGACCCCTCCCAAAGCGATGCGCACGCGCGCAATATGGCCGCCGTTTACCTGCACCACCACGGCCGCCGAAGCCAATGCAAATTCGTACGAAGCGCGGTCTCGCCGCTTCAGATAGTGCGAACGCGTCCCGCTTGCCAGTGGAGGCAGCGTGACATGCGTGATCAAATCGCCTGGTGTGAGCACGTTTTCGTACTGCGGAGTATTCCCCGGCACGAAATAAAAATCTTTGATCGCAACCGTGCGCTCGCCTTGCCGCCCTTGAATATGAATCGTGGCGTCCAGCGCCATCAGGGCCACGCACATGTCTGACGCATGAGTCGCAATGCAGTGTTCGCTGGTTCCCAGAACCGCATGGATGCGGTTGTATCCATCAATCGCGGCGCAGCCTGAGCCGGGATTCCGCTTGTTGCATGCGTAATTCGTATCGCGAAAGTAGTAGCAGCGTGTGCTCTGCAAAAGATTGCCGCCAGTCGTCGCCATATTGCGGAGTTGCGGCGAGGCTCCTGAAAGCAGCGCTTCCGACAGCACTGCATACTGTTGCTGCACCTCCGGGTTGTGCGCCAGATCGCTGTTACGCACCATCGCGCCGATCTTCAAACCGCCATCCGAGGTCTTTTCGATCTGATCCAGGCGCAGACCGTTGATATCGAGGACCAGTGCCGGTCGCTCGACATTCAGTTTCATCAGATCGATGAGCGTAGTCCCACCGGCAACGAATCTCGATTGCGCGGAGGCCGCGCTCACCGCCTCGCCCACTCCGCCTGCTTTTTTGTATTCAAAGGCTTGCATGAAATTCTCTTTCGTTAGCTCAACACTTCAAACTTTTCGCCGCGCCTGCTGCACCGCGGCCACAATGTTGGTGTAGGCGCCGCAACGGCATATGTTGCCGCTCATGCATTCCCGCACAGCGTCGTCATCCGCACCGCACGGTTCGTGGAGCAATGCTGCTGCCGACATCATCTGTCCCGAGGTGCAGTAGCCGCACTGAAATCCATCGTGCTCGAGAAAGGCCGCTTGCACCGGATGAAGCTCCCCATTTTGTTCCAGCCCTTCGATGGTTGTGATCTCATCCCCCTGATGCATGATGGCGAAAGTCAGACACGAGTTCACTCGCCGGCCATTCACATGCACGGTGCATGCGCCGCACTGGCCGTGGTCGCATCCTTTCTTCGTGCCGAAAAGCTGAAGGTTTTCCCGCAGCGCGTCGAGCAATGTCACGCGAGGTTCCAGGCGGATCCGGTGCTCCTTGCCATTGATCTTCAGCACCATCGGCACGGCGCCGACAGTATTCGGGGCAGTTGTTGCGGGAGCGGCGGCGCCTTGTTGAGCGTAAGCTTTTCCCAGCCACGGACCGGCTACTGCGGTTACTCCGGCCACACTCCACTCCAGAAATGAGCGTCGAGAGACTCCCGGACACGAAGCGGGTGCTGTCTGATCCCTGTTATTTACGGCTTCGTGATCGTGTTCGGGGGATTTGGGCGGGGTTTCTGCGCTGGGGGGTGACAATGGATTCCGTTTTTCCACTTTATCGCCTCATGACGTTGATTGTGCGGCAATCGGTTGAAACAGCATCGCAACCAGGATAACTTCAGGGCCAGAATCAACGGATCAGATCAACGAATCGATGGGGTGATTATTAAAATGCAAAAACAAGAATGACATAGGGTATGCGCGGTACGAGCCTGCCGGGTTTCCAGTAGGAGGCGTCTCCCCAAGATTCTTCCATTAGGTTGCGGCCGTGCTCGCTCTATGTCTTGCAGAACTGAGTTTTGCAGAACTGATTCGCTGCATTCCTCGCCGCATGCAGCGCCTGGCTTCGCCCTTCGGCTCATTTAGTCGCGGTCAGAAGCCAGAACAATCCGCAGTTTCCCGCCACTCTCTTCAGCAACCAGCGCGGATAAATCTTCCATGCCAACCGATAAAAGGCTGACTGAAATCGCGCCGAAGGCTCGTGCAGCAACAAGTCTCCCGGACTAAACACCAGTCTTGCTTCCACCTTCCCAAACCTTTTCATCAAGGCTGCCACTTCCCGCCGGGTATACGTTTTTGTTCCGGGACTCTCCAGGTGATCGTAGACGCACTGCCGCAAAGATTTTCCTCGCAACACGCCGTAGCGCAGCCAAAGCAAAATTCCAGTCAGCGACGGGTGGTGATAAACCATGATTCTGGCCTGCCCGCCCGGTTTCAACACGCGCCACGCCTCGCCGATGCACCGGGCAGTGTCGGGACTATGGTGCATCACTCCGTAGGAGTACACCACGTCGAAAGATTCGTCGGGAAAAGGAATATCTTCGGCGTCTGCCACGCGCAGATCAGCCTGATATCCGGCCAGTTCGCATCGCAAGCGCGCCTGTGCAATCGAAGCCGGCGACAAATCCACGCCGGTGGCTTGTGCCTCCGCCTTCAACCACTCGAGGTAGTCGGCTCCGAGCCCCACGCCAATTTCGAGAACCTTCGCTCCCCGCGCCGATTTGAAATTCGCAAAATCGGCGATATGAGGCTCTAGCACGTATCGCGCGCGTGCGTGGGCTTCGAAATCCTGCCGCTCTCGCAGATACCGCGAACCGCAGGGGGCGGCATCCCAGAATTGCCGCACCTCATTTTTTGGCGCGAGATTGTCGCGCTCGAGGCCGCTTCGCTCAACGATTAGATCCGATTGTGCCATGACAAACTTTTCCGAAGTTTAGCAGCTTGTCGGCGATTCTGTTTCGCGATCTGCGGTGAGGTAGTGGGTCAGTAAACCTATTTCCTCGCTGCGGCAGGATAGTATGTGGGAAGTTCGTTCCCAAAATCCAATGCAGGAACTTGTCGAATTAGAAGCCATACCGCACGCCGCTGCTGTCGCCGGTCTCCCGGTGACTGCGATCGTTGCGGTGCGGAACGAGGATCGCAACCTGCCTGCTTGCCTCGAATCCTTGCGCGGCATTGGCGAAGTGTACGTCGTGGATTCCCAGAGCACGGATAACACCGTGGAGATTGCGCGCTCATTCGGCGCCAAAGTGGTGCAGTTTCATTATTCGGGAGGCTGGCCGAAGAAGCGGCAGTGGGCGATGGACTCTCTACCGCTGCAGCATGATTGGATTCTGCTGCTGGACGCGGACGAATCGCTCACGCCGCAGCTTGCGCGGGAAATTGCGTCAGCGATTCAGGATCAGCGCTATCACGGCTACCACGTTGCATTGCGCATCCATTTTTTGGGTCGCGAACTTCGCCACAGCGGCGCGACATTCTCCAAGCTCTCGCTGTTTCGCCGAGGCAAAGCCCATTATGAATGCCGCTTGCAACAGCAGGACGCATCCATGGCGGATATGGAAGTTCACGAACACGTGGTCGTCGATGGCATTACGGCCAAGCTGCAATGCCCTCTGCTCCATCGCAACATCTCCTCACTTTCACAATACATCCGCAAGCATGACGCCTATTCCAATTGGGAAGCCAAAGTCTGGCTCAATGGTAAGGAGGGAATCGGCGAACTGGTTCCGTCTTTGATGGGAACGCAGGCCCAGCGCCGCCGCTGGCTGCGCCAAAGGTTTTTTTCTCTGCCGGGTTCACCCCTCGCTTACTTTCTTTACAAGTACTGCGTTTGCCTGGGATTCCTCGACGGCATTCCCGGCCTGATTTACTGTGCGTTTCAGGGCATTCAATTTTTTCACATCAAGGCCAAGATTTACGAACTGAAGCGGCAACCTGGGCGCTGAACGCAAGAGTGCAGTGAACTTAAGAATGCACTGACGCAAGGATGGACTGAGGCAAAAATGTGCGGCATCAGCGGGTTGGCGAATTGCGGCGATCGCGAAGTGCTCGGCCGGATGACGCATGTTCAGGCCCACCGCGGTCCCGATGACTCCGGTCTCTGGGAGCGCAGATTCCCCGATGGCTCCTATGTGGGGCTGGGCAGCCGCCGCCTTGCCATCCTCGATCTTTCTGCCGATGGCCACATGCCGATGTGCAACGAAGACCGCACGGTCTGGATCACCTACAACGGCGAAATCTATAACTTTGCCGAACTTCGCCGCGAGCTGCAAAGCAAAGGTCACCAATTTGCTTCCAACACCGACACAGAAGTCGTAATTCACCTTTACGAACAGGAAGGCGCGGATTGCCTTCAGCGCCTCCGGGGTATGTTCGCGTTTGCCATCTGTGACCTGCGCTCTGGTACGCCGGAACTATTTCTGGCGCGCGACCATTTTGGAGTGAAGCCACTCTACTACGCGCAGCAGGGGAGAAAACTGGCATTTGCCTCCGAAGTAAAAGCTCTGCTTCAGGTGCCGCACATCGAGGCGAATCTCGATCTGCAGTCCTTGCACCAGTATTTGACCTTCCTCTGGGTTCCGGAGCCCAAAACAATGTTCCAGGGGATCCAGAAGCTTCCGGCGGGTCATTGTGCGACCGTTCGCGATGGCGAATTCAATATTCGGCAGTACTGGGATTTAAGTTTTCCCCCTGAGAATGCCCATTACCCGCGCTCTGAGGCCGATCTCGCCGACGAGATTCGCCAGCGCTTCAGCCATTCGGTGGAAGAGCAAATGGTAAGTGACGTGCCGATCGGCGCATTTCTCAGCGCGGGGCTGGATTCGTCGAGCATCGTGGCTATGATGTGCCGTGCTCGGAAGCAGCCCATTCGTACCTACACCATCACCTTCCCGCGCAAATATCGCATCGGCGAGACCACTCTGGATGACCCCGACGTGCCGGCGCGGCTGTCGCGTCAACTGGGCTGCGATCACCGCGAGATTGTGGTCGAGCCAGACGTCGCGGAGTTACTTCCTCGTCTGACCTGGCACATGGACGAACCGGTGGCCGATCCTGCGATCATCACGGCTTTTCTGGTCTGCCGCGAGGCGCGCAAGCAAGCCACGGTGTTGCTCTCTGGGGTCGGAGGAGATGAGTTGTTTGCGGGCTATCGCAAACACGCCGCCGCTCGCTGGGCGCAGGCATATCGAAAAATCCCCGCTGGAGTGCGCGCGGCAATCGAATGCGGTCTGAACGCGCTGCCCAGCTTGCGCGGCACAGAAATGAAAGGAAGAGTGCGGTTGGCCAGGAAGATGGCGCGAAGTGGGTCGCTGCAACCGGAAGAGCAGTTCATTCGCAACTGCACCTATCTCGACCTCGCACAAAAAATGAATTTGTACACGCCCGGGATTCAGCAACAGCTTCAGAACTGCGATCCCGCGCTGCGCCATACGGCGACCTTCGAAACAGTTCACGACGCCGATTTCCTTAATCAGATGCTGTATCTCGATACTAAAATTTTCATGGCCAGCCTGAACCTGAACTACAACGACAAAATGAGCATGGCGTCGTCGGTTGAAGTGCGGGTGCCGTTCCTCGATCGCGAACTCGCTGAGTTTGTCGCCTGGAGTGTTCCGCCCGATCTCAAGCTTAAGGGCTTTTTCCGCCCAGAAACCAAACACATTTTTCGCCAAGCGATGAAGGACGTTTTGCCTGCGGAAGTCTTGAGGCAGCCGAAGGCGGGGTTTGGTGCTCCTGTGGATTACTGGCTGGCAAACGAATTGAAAGAGATGGTGGATGACCTGCTTTCCGAGACCAATATTCGAAAGCGCGGATTATTCCATCCCGAGGCCATTGGTCGCTTCGTGCGCGAGCAGCGCACCGGCGCGCAGGATTGGTCAATGCAAATCTGGCAGTTTTTGACCCTCGAACATTGGATGAGAATTTTTCTCGACACGGGTGCGCGGAAGAGCGCGGAAGAATTTGTTAACGATCCCGAGGCAGCTACGGCGTGAGCTCATCTTTCACGAGCGGTCGAATGGCGAAGGCGGGCAAGGAAGCATTCGGCTTGTTGCGGGCGCCGCAACGCGTGGCACCGTTGCTTCGAAAAATATTCTCCGACCAACTGCGCATCACCTTCGAGCAGCGCCATCTTTATTCTTACGCCACAACCCGAACAACCAGCGAAGACTCGCTCCACCTGGTGTTGCGTTGGATACTCGATGCCCAGCGCCCAGATGGCGGCATTCCTGCTCACTACAGTCTGCTTTCGGGTTACTCCGAGTCCTATCCAGAGGTTACGGGCTACATTATTCCCACGCTCTACGATTTCGGCTGCACGGCTAATGACGAATTTGCTATCGCCGCAGCGCAGCGAGCCACGCGCTGGTTGCTCTCACTGCAAATGCCAAGCGGTTCATTTCCCGGCGGATTCCATGGCGGCGAAACCGAACCCTCGGTTTTCAACACAGGACAAATTCTGCTCGGCTTGGTCCGGGCTCATGCGGAAACCAGTCTTTCCCAGGTTCTACGCTCGGCTGTTTCCGCCGGCGATTGGCTGATCAAGATGCAGCAGTCCGATGGTTCCTGGTCAGGACCCGGGGCTTACCAGAATACGGCTCACACCTACTACACCATGGTTTCGTGGGCCTTGGCCGAGTTATGTGAACGCGTCGCAGATCGGCAGTACGGTCTTGCGGCCGAGAATAATCTGGATTGGGCCTTATCGCACTTCCGCCCAAGCGGTTGGATCGATGGCATCAATCTGCAAGGGCATCCCATCTATTTGCATTTCATCGCTTACGTGCTTCAGGGAATTCTCGAGTGTGCCATCCTCCGCCGGCGCAATGATGCCATTCAGGCAGTTGAGAAATCCGCATGGGTCCTGCTGCGAAAGTTTGAGACCAACAAAGTTTTGGCGGGCGCGTATGAGCCGGACTTCCGGCGTGACGCGCGCTTTACTTGTCTCACCGGCAACGCACAAATGTCCGGCGTGTGGTTGCGCCTGTTCGAAGTCACCGGGGATCTGCGTTATCTCAACGCGGCGCTCAAGATGAACGAGATGTTGAAGCAACTGATCCCTCTGAGCGGCAGGCCGGGAATCGCTGGAGGAGTTAGCGGTTCCTATCCAGTTTGGGGTCGCTATCAACCCCTGCGCAACATCAGTTGGGGATGCAAGTTCGTCGCGGACGCTCTGCTGTTGGAACAGCGCCTGACGAATTCGTTTGAGCCATCAACACCTGAGGCCTTGCCATGCGCATCGTGATGCTGTGCTCCAGCGCGTACAGCGAAACCGCATGCGCAACCGCAGTGCGCCTGGCTGAAATGGGATGCGCTCCGGCCGGCGCCCTGGCGCTTTCCAATCTGGAGCACCGGACCCTTCTGCGCAAGATCGCGCAGTGGGGAGTGCCAGACGCGGCGCGCTACGCTTACACAAAATTGTTTTCCTCGCGCGGCAACTGGCAGGGCAAATTACGTAACCCTCATCTGCGTTCTCTGCTCCAGCACCAAGATGGAGTCTTTCGCAGCCTGCGGAAAGTTGCGGCGTTGTATGGCTTTCCGCTTCTGATTTGCGACGATCAGAATGCGCCACATTCGATCGATGCTTTGCAGCAGTGGTCTCCTGATTTGATCATTTTTACCGGCGGTAACATTCTGCGAAAGCCTTTGCTCGAAGTGCCGCGCCTTGGAGTTCTCAACGTCCACCTCGGCTTGCTCCCGGAAATCCGCGGAATGAGTACCCCGGAGTGGTCGTTGTTGAATCGTGTTCCGGTCGGAATCACCATTCATTACGTGGACGCCGGGATTGATAGCGGACCGGTTCTGCAACGATATGAATACACCGACGGGGCCCGATGCGAATCGCTATTCGACCTGCGCAACCGGCTCATCGCCTTTGGCATCGAGAAGCTCGGAGAAGTAATTTCCGCTCTCGATCGTGGCGCGATTGTCCCAACGCCACAGACTCGCGCCGCAGATAATCAATTCTTTGTGATGCATGATTGGCTTCAGGCGCGGGCGGCCGAATCCCTCGCCAGGAGCCGCGCGCAAGCCGTCGCGGAGACCGTGAATGGCTAAACTCGGTGCCATGTTACATGCCGGACGCGCCTTTGGCATGCGTGACGGCATGCTGCGGCTGGAGTACGAACTCCGGCGCGGCAGCGGCCTGATGTCATTAAAAATGCGGTCTATGGAGGGCTGGGATTCCTGGGATGTGAATCGAATCGCTCCCGCAGCCTCGGCGGAAGATATGCGCGCTGCCCGTCTAAATGGCAAACCAGAATTTCTTTTCGGAGATGTTCGATCTCTGGGGAAAAGTATAAAAGCAATCATTGGGCCGGATGGCGAACAATCTGTTTTGAGGGAAGCCGACCGGATCCTCGCCGGCAATCTGCCGTTCTTTGGACAACTATCGTTCGCCTGCAACTTTCCGCCGCGATGGTTCGACAATCCCGTAACCGGGCAGTCCGTTGCATCAGACGAAACGTGGACTCACATGCGTTTTGCCTCACCCTCTTACGGCGATCTGAAATTTATTCTTGAGCCCTCCAGATTTCTGTTCGCATATCCGTTGGTCCGGGCTTACGCGCTGACCGGCGACGAGCGCTTCCCGCGGGCTTTCTGGCGGGCCATCGAAGACTGGGCAGAGAATAGCCCGCCCATGGCCGGCCCCCTCTGGATTTGCGGGCAGGAATGTTCTTTGCGGATATTGGCGTGGTCGTTCGCGCTGCATAGCTTCATCCATTCGCCTTCCACAACCAGCCATCGCGTCGGTTTGCTTGTCTCCATGATTGCCGCTCACGCCTGGCGCACCGAGCAAACTTTGGGCTATGCGCGTTCGCAGCGCAGCAACCATTTGATCAGTGAAGCCGTGGGACTTTGGACTGCGGGTACGCTCTATCCCGAACTGAAAGAAGCAGCCGCCTGGCAAAATCTCGGCGCCGATTTATTACACCAGGCCGTTCTCGACCAGATCACCGCCGAAGGAGTTTTGCAGCAGTCTTCCTTCAATTACCAGCGCATGATTCTGCATCTTCTACTTTGGACTCTGCGCCTCGCGAGGACTCATTGCGCGCCTCTACATGAGGAAATTGGCGTGCGCGCACAAGCCGCCTTCGATTTCATTCGCTCATGGGTAGATTCCGCCAGCGGCCTTGCGCCCAACTATGGTTCTGACGACGGGAGCCTGATTTTCCCTCTCGCTCCGGGAGCTTACCGTGATTACCGCCCGCTCCTGCAACTAGGCGCCGCGGTTCTCGATCGCCCTGCTGTGCCACCGGGATGTTGGGATGAATCTCCACTGTGGTTCGGAGTGAAACCTCGAGTTGCGCAGAGAGTTCCTGCGGTTTCTGTTCCATCTGTCGACACTGGATACTTCCGTCTCGGCGATGACAATTCTTGGGCGCTTATTCGCGCAGGTCGCTATACCCGCCGCCCTTTTCAGGCCGATCAATTGCACGTGGACTTGTGGTGGCAGGGTATCAACTTGGCTCGCGATGCCGGAACCTATCTCTACAACGGCCCCGCGCCGTGGAATAATGGCTTCGCGGGGACGTCCATTCACAACACTGTCACGGTTGAACATCGCGATCAGATGCGTCGGGCCGGCCGTTTTCTGTGGGTCGAGTGGGCGCAGGCATCGGGCCGATTATTGCCTTCCCCAAATTCTATTGTCGCTGATCGTTTTGAAGGCGAGCATAACGGTTACAAAGATCTTGGTGTGAATCACCGCCGCACCGTTCAGTGGCTGCCTGGCTCTGGCTGGGTCATCGTGGATGATATCGAGGGCACAGGCAATCACAACGTTCGCCTGCATTGGCTTGCGCCAGATTTGCCTTGCCAGATTTCTGACCTGCCTTTTCAGGTTTTATTCACGGTTCCGGCATCGCACATTCGATGGAATATTTTCTCGAACGTTCCGGGGGTTGCGGCGGTCATACGCACCGGAAAGCAGTTGGCTATGCAGGCCGACGACAACACCGCACCAAGCCTTGCTATTCCAAATATGCAAATGTTTGGATGGGAGGCGGCCACCTACGGCGATCTTCGCCCCGCGATTTCCATGTTTTACCAGGCGCATTCGCAATTGCCGGTCCGCATCGTCACGGTAGTTCTCACCGATGAGCAATGCGACCTGCAGGAGAAGGAAAATCAGATCGTGATTTCGAAGCGCGCTTGCCTGGGAGAATCTCGAAGCCGGTCCGAAATATATCGAGTGTCTCTCACCGCAAAGACCACGCAAACTGCCGACGCCGAATCCTCTTCCACGAGCGTGCCCAGAGCATGAAGCAACTGTTCCAGGATGCCCGCAGCGCGGAAGTCAGCGTGACAGAAGTTCCTGTTCC
The DNA here is from genome assembly GCA_963756015.1 of uncultured Acidobacteriota bacterium. GTDB lineage: Bacteria > Acidobacteriota > Terriglobia > Terriglobales > Acidobacteriaceae > Sulfotelmatobacter. Next base: position 83,771 of record CAVWMB010000005.1, on the reverse strand, counting down.
CAAATTGCTGGCGGGATGCGTGCTGGTGCGCACTGCCGCTTCTTTGGTTTCCGCCGGCACCGAACGCGCTTCCGCGGAATTCGCCCGCAGAAACTTATTTCAGAAAGCAAGAATGCGTCCTGACCTGGTTCGCGAAGTTCTGAACAAGATCAGCCGTGACGGCGTTGTCGCGACCGTGTCTGCCGTGCGCAACCGGCTCGATCGGCCCAGCGATTTAGGGTACAGCAGTGCCGGAACCGTAATTGCCGTGGGCGACGGCATTACGGATATCAATCCGCGGGATCGGGTTGCATGCGCCGGTGCGGGCTACGCCATGCATGCCGAGTTTGCTTGCGTCCCCCGTTTGCTGGTTGCGCGCATTCCGTCCGAGACAGTTAGCTTCGACGAGGCCGCTTTTACCACGGTTGGATCGGTGGCCCTGCACGGAGTACGCACTGCCGAAGTGAAACTCGGCGATGTTGTGGCGGTCATCGGATTGGGACTGCTGGGTCAATTGACGGTTCAAATTCTCAAGGCTGCCGGCTGCCGCGTGTTAGGGATGGATATCTCGGCTGAGCGCGCCGCTCTCGCCTTGCGTCTGGGAGCGGATGCGGTGAGCACATCCTCTTCCGCCTTTCAGGATTTATGCCTGCAGCACTCCGGCCGGCATGGGGCGGACGCCGTTCTGATCGCCGCACAAACAGCCAGCAATGATCCGGTGAATCTCGCCGGAGCAGTCGCGCGGAATCGTGCCCTGGTGGTTGCCGTCGGAACCGTGGCCATGGATATTCCTCGGCGATGTTTCTACGAGAAGGAACTCGACTTCCGCGTCTCCCGCTCCTATGGCCCCGGCCGCTATGACGCAGCCTATGAGCAGAAGGGAATTGACTATCCGATTGGTTACGTTCGTTGGACGGAAACGCGAAACATGGAAGCCTTTCTACAACTGGTCGCTGACCGCAAGCTTGATTTGCACCCACTGGTGACGCACCGCTTTCCGGTCGCGGACGCGCATTCCGCCTACGATTTGGTTAGTGGAAAGACCAGTGGCTCTTTTCTCGGAATGCTGATCGTCTATCCGGATGCCGCCGACGATGCTCGTCGTGTAAATCTGCCGGCTCCCGGTCGCAGGGTTACTGCTCAACGGTCCCTTGGGATCGGTCTTCTCGGAGCCGGAAGTTTCGCCACCAGCACGCTCGTGCCCGTCATAAAGCAGGTGGGCGGAGTGCAGTTGATCGCAGCCGCCGCGGCCGGCGGCTCGCATGCGCGACACGCCGCCGTAAAGTTCGGATTTCGTTCCTGCACCACCGATGAGCAGCAGATTTTCAATGATCCCGCGGTCCACGCGCTGGTCATCACGACACGCCACCACCTCCACGCCGAGCAAGCGATCGCAGCCCTTCATGCGGGCAAACATGTCTTTTGTGAAAAGCCCTTGTGCCTCAACCAGGCGGAACTCCAAAGAATAGCCGCCGTCCACGACGATCAAGACATATCGCTGCTCATGGTCGGCTTCAACCGCCGTTTTGCTCCTCTCGCGATTCGTATGAAAAAGTTTCTGTTTGAAGTTCGCGAGCCGATGGCAATTCACTATCGCGTCAATGCGGGTTACGTTGCGCCCGATCATTGGCTGCATGATCCGCAACAGGGCGGAGGCCGCATTATTGGTGAGGTTTGCCACTTCGTGGATTTCGTTTCTTTTCTGACCGGCTCGCTGGCCGTCGAAGTTGAAACCCGCAGTCTGCCGAACACCAATCAGTACAGTAACGACAATATTCTCTGTTCGCTACGTTTTACCGATGGTTCGCAAGCCACAATCACCTATCTCGCGAATGGCGACAAGTCGTACTCCAAGGAGCGAATCGAAGTCTTTGGCGGCGGCTGCGTGGCCATGCTTGAAGATTTCCGCCGGCTTGAGCTGGTTCGAAACGGAAAAAAGCGTGTCTTCCGCACCATGCGTCAAGACAAGGGGCATCGCAGCGAGTGGAAAGCTTTTATCACCGCCATTGCAAGCGGGCAAGCATCGCCCATCCCTTTCCCCGAAATTGAGAGCACCATGCTCACAACCTTTGCACTCGAGGAGTCGCGCTGTTTAGGTCAACTCATTGCTGTAAAACGGCTTCACAGAGATGGGTGTCTTGAAGACGATAGCGGCTTCGACCGCGCTTCTTAAGGACGGGGTTTCAGAATTCCCGGTCGCGATTTCATGAAGATTCTATACGTCTCGCAATATTTTCCGCCGGAGATGGGCGCCCCAGCCGCGCGAGCGGCCGAGTTGGCGGGGCATTGGGCAAGCGCTGGTCATAAAGTCACCGTGCTGACCGCCTTTCCCAATCATCCCACCGGCGTCGTGTTGCCTGAGTATCGCGATAGCTTCCGCAAACTGGTTCTCCGCGAACAAACCGGCGGAGTGAGCGTGGTTCGTACCTGGCTCCTTCCTTTTCCAAACCGCAAGCCGCATGAACGAATCTTAAACTACACTTCCTTTTGCGCATCGGCTGCCATCACCGGCCTTTTCTTGTCGCGGCCGGATCTAGTGATTGGCACCTCGCCGCAACTGCTGGTTGCACTCGCGGGTTGGTGGCTGGCTCGGTGCAAGCGGGTGCCGTTTGTATTCGAGGTGCGGGATCTGTGGCCGGAATCGTTGGCCGCAGTCGGCATGGGAGGCAGCCATACGCCGTTGTACCGAATTCTCGCCAGGATTTCGGGATTCTTGTATCGTCACGCGGATCGGATCGTCGTGGTGGCGCCGGCATTCGAACAGCACCTGGTAGAACATTGCTGCGTGCCGCGCAAAAAAATATCGGTGGTCGAGAACGGTGTCGAGACCCAGCAGTTCGCCCCAGGAGTGGTCTCCAGCTTGCGAAAGGACTTAGCCGCGGAAGGAAAATTCGTTGTCTCTTACATCGGAACCCTGGGACTGGCCCACGGCCTCGAAACCATCATTCATGCCGCCGCCCGTTTGTGCCACACCAATCCGGAAATTCTTTTTCTGCTGGTCGGGGAAGGCGCCGAGAAGCAGCGCCTGGTTGCGATGGCCGAAGAGCGTGGCCTGCACAATGTGCGCTTCATCGATCAGCAACCGCGCGAACAAATTCCAGGCTACATCTGCGCCTCCGACGTTTCTCTCGTGCTGCTCAAAAAGGCCGACGTGTTCAAGACCGTCATCCCCACCAAAATGCTGGAATTCATGTCATGTGCGTGTCCGGTAATCCTGGGCGTGGATGGACAAGCGCGCACGATTCTGGAACAGGCCCGCGCGGGCCTTGCAATCGAACCGGAAAACGCCGGCGCTCTGGTGGAGGCTATTTGTTATCTTCAGGCTAATCGCGATCTCGCTCGGTTCCTGGGACAGAACGGCAGGGGATATATCGTGCGGAAATTCTCTCGTGGCTACACCGCCGAGAAATATATCAACCTGCTTGAAAAATTGTTGCAAATGCCGGAGCAACACAGAAGGGAAGTTGCAGCATAAATAAACCAATCGGCGCGCCTCAGGGATGGGCCGCAATAACCGCGATTCCGGTGGCCGCGGATATGGCCGCCTGCAGTCCCTGCCCCGCTGCCACTCGAGCCCCGCTCAACGGCACGAAAAGAATATCGTCGGGCTGCAGGTTTACGTCCGGAGCTTTTGCTTCCAGCATTTTCTTCAGCGGGACTTTCGTTTCCGTCATTCCGCCGGGACCTTTGCGGATAATGCGGGTACCGCTCATCTTTGCCGTGTGATTGGTTCCACCGGCGAGCGCAATCGCCTGCAACACGGTCAGGCTCCCGTTATCCACCAGCAAACCAGTGGGATGTCCTACATCTCCCACTACGTAGATCACTGGAGCGCGCGGCACCGTGATCGTGTCACCCGGTCGTATCTCGATATTATCTTGTAGATCGTCAGCCAGATTTCTTGGCAGGTCCACCGTGATCGCTGCCGTCTGTTCGTGCTGTCGCACGATGCTGACTTTTCTTCCCGCAGAAGCCGTGAACCCGCCTGCCGCCGAAATCAGGTCATACAATTTCCGGTTTCCCAGCGCGGGGTAGATACCGGGCTTGCTCACCTCTCCCAGCAGGGTCACTCCTTGCGACACTGATTCATCAAGAAAAATCGTAACGTGCGGGTTGCGGACAAAACCGCCATCTTCGAGCCGCTTCTGGATCAATGCCTGCGCTTCTTTCACCGTTAGACCGCCCACGTGAACGTAGTCAATCAACGGAAGATAAACATCCCCGGAATTTCCCAACCGCGCTTTCGTCGATAACTCCGGGACGTTGTAAACGCCAACCTCGATCAAATCACCGGCTCCCAGTACCCACGAATTGTCGCTGGTCGAAGCAATCGAGCCCTGAGTCGTATTCTGAGCTGGCTTTGACGACCCAGCATTAGCCGTAGCCGAAACCGCGGCCTGCGCGAGCGGTTTGGCCGTCGGCAGCGGCGACGCGGGCGCCTGCTGTGCTAGAGCCTTGACGTCAGAACCGCAGGCGAAAACCAGAGCCAGCGCCAACAGGCTGCCACTGCGGGCAAAGCGGAATCTGCCAAACTCCATTTACACGCCTCTGCTTGCATCGGATCGCTGAAAGCCTTGCACAGCGGGTTCTGCCAACATCTCCGAACTTCCAATCATCGTCGCTGCTGCTTGTAGTTTCTCCCCGGGGAGTTCCACAAAATAGAGTATTCCACTCAGAGTGTTCCACAAATTTTGCGCCACGGCAATGTATCGCCACGGGTGGAAGCTAAAGTCTCAACAGCCCTCAACCCCATACGCGGCGAGGTGGAACCCACTAACTCACTACCAGCCTGCATGCGACTGCTGCAATACTTTCCTGAGAGTGCGGTGCGGTTTTCCATGATCCAGGGCCTGGGGGGATTGTTGACAGTAGCCTTCTTTGGAATTTTCTTCCTGTCGCTGCTGTTTTCGTTCGTGCTCACCCGTTATGTTCGCGACTATGCATCCCGTCGAGGATGGGTGGCCGCTCCTTCGCAGGATAGGCATCTGCATGCCAGCCCGTTGCCGCGCCTCGGCGGGGTGGCGATTTTTATCTCTTTTTCGCTGACGATTGCGGTGGCCGCAATCATCGCCCACTTTAGTCCCCATCTGTCTTCGCTATTTTCGCTCAAGACACTGCTCACGATTCTAGCGCCGGCATCGCTGGTTTTCCTGCTCGGCGTCTATGACGATCTCTGTGGCGCGGGCCCCTATCTGAAGTTTGCCGTACAAGGTCTGGCAGCCACCATGTTGTTCATGGGCGGTCTTCGCATTCTCAATATCCCCGTCCTCTTCGGCGAGCATCAATTGCCGTGGCCGGTGGGACTCGCATTCACAATTTTGTGGGTGCTGGCCATCACCAACGCCTTTAACCTGATCGACGGACTCGACGGCTTGGCGGCCGGTTCCGCCTTGTTCTCCACCCTGGTAGCATTTGTAGTTACGCTTCTGACCGGGTACTCGCTGGTTACGGTGATGACCATCGCGCTGGCCGGCGCAATCCTCGGTTTCCTTCGCTACAACTTCAACCCGGCAACAATTTTTTTGGGAGACTCCGGCAGTCTTTTCATCGGCTTTTTGTTGAGTGCGCTGGCTCTGGCTGGAGCGCAAAAAGCTCCTACAATTGTTGCCGTCGCCATTCCGGTCGTGTCTTTCGGCTTGCCGATTCTTGAAACCGCGTTGTCGATTATCCGGCGTTTGATCAGCGGCCGTCCCGTGTTTAGTGCAGATCGCGAGCACATTCATCACAAGCTGCTGCAACACGGCCTTACCCACCGTCAGGTGGTGATTGTGCTTTACGCGGTCTCCGCCGTCTTCGCTCTGCTGAGCCTGTTTCTACTTTGGCCCACGGGCAGTTCTCTGGGCCTGGTTCTTGCCGTGCTCGGAATCGGCATCTGGATCGGGGTTCAGCGCCTGGGTTATCTGGAGCTTGGCGAATTGGGTCGCGTCGCGCAACGCACCTTCGAGCAACGCCAGATCGTAATCAACAATCTGGCCATCCGGCGAGCTACCGTGGAACTTAACGCAGCTCGAGACTACGACCAGATACAACGCGTATTGCAGGCCGCTTTCAGCTCCAACGATTTCGATGGCTTCGAGGTCAAGTTCAACCTCTTTCCCGGAGAATCCCATCCCTCAGCCGCGCTCGAAACCGCAGCCCAGGCGCGCCGAGGCGAGACTTCGTTTTACTGGGGCAAGACTGGAGGATCGTGGTCTCTGGAGGGTTCGGGCGTCTGGACTTTATCACTCGATCTGGTCAGCTCATCCAGCCGTCGCCGCGGTGCATTAATGGTGCACCGGATTTACTCGCAGCGCGGCCTGCAACTGGATATCAATCTTCTGACTTCCGATTTTCCCGTCGCCCTTGCGGACGCCCTCGAGCGCGCGGTCCAACATTCCGTGCAAGTTATCCCACTGCTGGAACCGAACGATCAGGCATTCATTGCGGCGCAAGCCGGCTAGGCTAAAAGCTTGGGAAAGACGCAGCCAAGCGGAGCTCAATCGAAGAATTACACTTAAAAAAAATTAAGCCACACGCGCTTCGCGGGAGGAACGAAGCGAGAGGCGGGGAAGAGCTGACAGCTACAGTGTGGCGCTTACGTAAGAGTTAATCTCGCAATTCAAGCAAACTTCTTCAAAAGCGGGCGCTGTCCATTCCATTGTTTCCACTCCATCCGCTCAAAGCTTCCTGCCTCGAGCACCTGACAATTCTAACTGGCGATCCCATTAAAATCAATAGCAGGAGGGCACAAAGCCACCGCCTGCACAGACTATTAAACAAGACATTCGATGCCAAATTCCTCGCCGGAAGTTGTTTTCATAATTCGATCGGGAAACGATACTTTTCCACAAGTTGGAACCTTAGCGGCTACTGTCAAATTACGTCGCAACTATTTACCTTGATCTTCTCTTGACAGTAGCGAGGACCCGCAAGCATGTTTCGCAAGACAATTTATGGTTCTGCCTTCAAAGACGTTAATTTCGTATCGCTCCAGTCGGCCACATTTTGCGTCCAGTGTGAACTGATCAGCAGCAACCACCGGCCCTACTGCCTGGCCTGCGGCAACCCGTCGTTGCTGAGCCTTTCCCGCGTACTTGGTGGATCGCTTCGCCAACAGCAAACTGCGCATCTCATCACCGATTCCGAACTCAACAATCTGGTCCGCGATCTTTTGCGTACCGTGCCCGATCCCGAAGTCTTGGACGTGGCCGACCATCACGCCCGCGTGCCTTCGGTTGCGCTGCGCAGCCAGCTTCGCGTCGCCAACGCAGCCCACCCCGTTTCCGGGTTTCGCGCCGTCCACCCCGGCGAAGAAGTCGATATTCACGCTGCGGAACTGGACCTCGAACCAGCCATCAGCGCCATCACCGAGCGCGCCCAGCATCTCACCGGAGCCACCGGGGCCGCCATCGCGCTGCGCGCCGGCGATGAAATCGTTTGCCGGGCCCGCGCTGGCCGCACTGCGCCCGATCTCGGTGTCCGCCTGCAGACCGATGCCGGCATCTCCGCCGAAGCCGTGCGCACCGGGGAAGTAATGCTCTGCCACGACGCCGAGCGCAATCCCCGAGTTGACCTCGCCAGTTGCCGGCGCCTCGGAGTGCGCTCCATTCTGGTGTCACCCCTGCGCTATTACCGCCGCACTCTTGGGGTTTTCGAAGTGCTGTCATCGTCGCCCAGTGCGTTCAACGAGCGCGATGTAGCCACCATGCAATTGCTTTCGAGCATGATGGTCGCCGCCATCTCCCGCATCTCCACCCTGCACCACGCGCGCCTTTCACGCTTGGCCGCCTAGGGAGGCAAATTTCGTTGGTTGGATTCTGCTCTAACCTCTAATACGCCCAATAGGGCGTGGCTCCAATGGTGCCGGTCGGCTGATAGATTGCGGTGTAAACGTTGCGGCCGAAAAAAAAGGGAAGTCCCCAATCAAACGAACCTGAAGCGGGGCCGCCTAGATTGCCAAAGACGAAATCGGTGGGGTTGTTGTCGAACAAAGTATCAGCATTTCCCACGCTGAAATTCACCGTCCCGCTGGTGCCGTTGTTTCCTTGATTGGTGGCCGAAAGGTTGGTTGTACTCGAAGGGCAATAGAATCCAAGGCTCTGCGAACACTGAGTTATGGTGCTGGGGAAGAAATAACCGTTCGACCCGCTGTCGATGAAACTGGCGTCAGAGAAAGACTGCCCGTCGAACGTGGTGCTGAAGTTCCCGGTCGCGGGGTCTACGGTGTAGATTGTCGCGCCACCCAGCGCGTTATTCGACTCCGTCCCGATCCCGAAGACCAGAGACCCGCTCAGACTCGCCTCTGCCCCCGAAACCGCCGGCAGTTCGATGATCACGCCATTGTTATCGGTCGCAAACAACGACACCGGATTTTGTACCTCCTGGGCCAGGCTCACGGCTACCGACACGCAGCCCGAGGACGGACACTCGTAGTACATGTTTGCGGTCGCCGGGCAGGGAGAGCCGCAATCCTGCGGGAATTGCCCGACTCCAAGAATGCCATTCGCACCCAGCGTCGCGAGCGTGTCTGCGGACATTCCCGAACTGGTACAACTGCTTGTCGGAACCGTGAAGCCGGGTTCACTGTCGCTCAGAACCTGAATTGGCAAGGAGCCAGCCTTCTCGCCGCCAATCTGCACGTCGGCGGCTTGCACTGGGCCCCAGGTATACGAGTCAACAAATTGCAAGCACTCTGCCAGGGGATTGCCATCCGACGCCTTCTGCTGCGGCAGAGCTACTGTCAACGCCGTCGAAAGAATTCTCAGGCCGACCGATCCGGTATCCACTAACACGCCATCGATGCTCTGGCAGGTGGAGGTTCCCGGGATGCACACCGACACGGTGGCGAATCCGCCATTTACATAGTTGGCGGTTGGCCCTGAGTTCACGATGATCGGCGTAACATTCGTTCCCGAGGATGCGACCGTATTCGCCGGCGTGCTGCTACTGCTGCCTCCGCCGCATCCGATCAAACAGGAGAATGCTGAACACGCCGCGAAAATCAGCAAAGTTCTCAGAGTCTTCATTGAATATCCTCGGCGCGCAGGCCCTTCGGCACCATCGCCGGGACATACGCCTTGCCCGTAAACCATCGCGGATGCCCACTACTTTGCACTACCAATCCCGGCTGCTCGATCAGCACCGGCCCGCGCCGCAATCCGTCATCGCGCCGAGCCTGCACTCCCTGCGCATAAGGCTCGAAGTAGCTTCCCAGAATCTGCCGCATGTCAGGCATCCATGGCCCCCGCCAGGCAACCGCAAATACGATTCCCTCCGGAGACAAATATTCCCTCACCACAGTCCCGCTCGTTCCTTGTATTTCATGCACGGTATAGGCTTCGCCGGCAATCGTCCGTCGCGTTCCCCGCATGGAAAGTTGATCCGCCTGGATGGTGGAGGCATCTCCGCCGAGCGCTGCCCGCGCCGGGAACGCCGAGCCTAAAATCACGAGTGCCACCCCTGCCAGCTGCAGCCGCTTGATACAACCTATTTGTCGCTTACACATCACCCACCCCTGCCTGTGGCCGGTATGGGAGATTAGAATCGGCTGCCATCTGGCAGGGTTGTCCGTTGACGCCATATTCCTAACTCTTAGGTGCTTACTTTTCTGTAAAGTCGGGTTAATATGTAGGCCACGACTTTGGGGTCTTATGTCTGCCATAGTGCACTCCGCCCAGCCAGCAACCGTGAACCGGCGTCGCCGGGTCCGGCAAAAAGTGCATGCGCCCGCGTATGCCACCTTCACCGGCGCCTCCAAAAGCGAGATGCTCGATCTCTACGAAGTGCTCGATATCAGCGAGGTGGGCGCGGCTGTCCAGTGCCCGGCTCCCATGAAAGCCAATCAGCGCGTGGATTTGTGTCTGGATCTGGCCGAAGCCCGTGGACAGATTTTCGCATCTGCACGCGTCGTCTGGTCCGATGCGACTGGCCGCGTGGGTCTGGCCTTCCCCACTCTGAACGATTCGGATCTTCACCGCCTGCAGGAGTGGCTGTTTCTCAATGCCATGGCGGGTGCGGCCAATGCCGCTTCCTCTGCCGCATTTGCTTTTACAACCCCGAGAGATTCCGGGCCGCGCCCCAACTATAGCGACACCCTGAGCGCCGCTTCCGCTGTCCAACGCGAAGCTGAATCCCTCGGCTCTGATATCGAAGCGGTTCTCACCCTGATTGCCAACCGGTCGAATTCTCTCCTGCGCGCCTCCGGCACCGCGATTGCCATCGCCGGAGAAGACGCCGGCACCATGATTTGCCGCGCTAGCGTGGGTGAGAGCGCTCCGCCCGTGGGCGCAACCCTGAAAATCGGCTCAGGATTTTCCGGCGATTGCGTGCGCTCCGCAAAAACCTTGCGCTGCGATGACACCGACGTCGACGATCGTGTCGATGCTCAAAGCTGTCGCGCTCTGAACATTCGCTCCATGCTCGCCTGCCCCATCCGCTCGCGGGAAAAAGCAATTGGATTGATCGAGGTTTTCTCGGCTCAACCCAACTCTTTTGGAGAACACGACAGTGCCGTCCTGCAGCGTTTTGCCGAGACCATTCTCGCCGCGCTTAATCGCCTCTCCCCTGCAGACGACCCTCCCGCGCCGCCGGCGCCTACCCCCATAGCCTTTTCTCCCGCTCCAGGCAGCGTTCTGTTCGCTCACTATCCCGAGGAAACCAAGAGCGAGGGCCGCGAAGCTCTTCCGGATGAGGACAAGATCGCAGGAGTCAGCCTGCCCCGCGCTCACCTCTACCTCCTGATCACCGCCGCGGCTACCATCGCGCTCGCCCTGGGCTTCATCCTGGCACCTTGGATTCAGGAAAAAATCCACGCCCACCCGCAGATGGTCGGGACCACGGTTCTGGCGTCCTCGCGTCCCCCGGCCGAGGTTGCGCAATCTGGTTTGACGAAACCCTCAATCGAGAGTGGTGATTTGGATCAATTGCTGGAACTGGCGCGGAGAGGCAGCGCGGCCGCGGAGAATTCCCTCGGTCTTCTCTATGCCCAGGGCGACGATAATCAAGCCATCAAACCGGACGATGTGGAAGCGGCTCGCTGGTTTACCAAAGCCGCCGAGGATGGAAACGTCCCCGCCCAATATAAGTTGAGCCTGCTCTACTGGGGTGGCCATGGAGTTTACAAAGATGTACATAAAGCCTATTTCTGGGCAGTGCTGGCCCGCGCCGGCGGCCAGGAAGGCAGTAAAGATCTCGCAACCGTTCTCGCCAACGGCATGACCCGCGCCCAGACTGCCTCCATCGAACAGCAAGCCGAAATGTGGTATCAGCAGCACGAGCCCCGCGCGAAGCCCAAACCCGGCCACTAGATATTCCGCTGTCATGCTGAGCGAAGGTTGTGCCTCGCAATGCGAGACGCGACCGAAGTCAAAGGACCCCGTTTAACCCGAGAGTTCGCCACCGGCGCCGCAAGGCGTTTCCACCCGTGCCTCCGACCTTCAACAGTCCCGAAGATGCTTCTGTACTTCCCGAAGCCGACCCCACCCCAGAGCGTTAAAATAAAGAAGAGGCCTGCGTGTCCACCCTGCGCACCATTCTCGACCAGCACGTTCGCGAGGCCGATTCCCGTCTCTACGAAAAGCTTGAGAACAATCGCCTCCGCTGCTTCGCCTGCGGACACTGTTGTCCCATCCCCGAAGGGCAGCCCGGCGTCTGCAAGGTCCGTTACAACCGCGGTGGCACGCTCTACGTTCCCTGGGGATACACCGCCGGAACCCAGTGCGATCCCGTTGAGAAAAAGCCGTTCTTTCACGCGCATCCCGGCGCTCTCGCCTATAGCTTCGGAATGATGGGCTGCGATCTGCATTGCTCCTATTGTCAGAACTGGGTGACCTCGCAAGCTCTGCGCGACCCCGGCGCCGTCTCGCCTCCGCAACACGCCTCACCTGAACTTCTGGTGCGCGAGGCCATTGCGCAAGGCGCGAAAATCCTGGTCAGTACCTACAACGAGCCCCTGATCACCAGCGAATGGGCGGTTGCCGTTTTTAAAGAAGCCAAAGCCGCGGGGCTTCTCACTGGCTTCGTTTCGAACGGTAACGGCACCCCGCAAGTTCTCGAATACCTGCGTCCCTGGCTCGACCTTTATAAAGTGGATCTAAAAAGTTTTGATGACCGCCACTACCACGAACTCGGCGGCCGCATCGGACCCATTGTCGAGAGCATCCGCCGCATCCACCAGATGGGTCTTTGGCTTGAGGTCGTCACCCTTCTCATCCCCGGCTTTAATGACTCTGACGACGAAGTACGCCGCCTCACCGAATTTCTCGCCGGCATCTCGCCCGATATTCCATGGCACGTCACCGCGTTTCACGGCGATTACAAAATGCAAAACGATGTCGCTCGCGATACCTGCCCGCAAGACCTGCTGCGTGCGGTCGAAATCGGAAGGCAATCGGGCTTGCGTTATATCTACGCCGGAAATCTCCCGGGCATGGTTGGCTCCTGGGAAGACACGCATTGTCCCCACTGCAACGAAACCTTGATCGAGCGCTACGGCTACCTGATAAAAGAGTATCGGCTCACTCCCGAGGGAACCTGTCCCAGTTGCGCAAACGCCATCCCCGGCCGTTGGTGCGCTCATTTCGAAGGACAAATCACCTCCCGCCCTTTCTCTCCGCGCAAGACCGATTCTTTGTTTACAATCCAAAAGCGTTAAAGTTCGGTGTTGAACGGTAGGTTTTTATTTTGAAGGGCCGCGGTTTTGAAGGGATGCGGCTTTAGCCGCGCCAGTAATTCCCTTAAGCATCTTGTTTTGAAGGACTGCGGCTTTCAGCCGCAGCAACTTCGTTAAGTTTTTGCTTTGAAGGGCTGTTGTTTTGAAGGGGCGCGGCTTCCGCCGCGCCGGTAATTGGCCCAATCACTGGCGGCTTTAGCCGCTGCCTCATGCGCAAGACACTCATTCTCGTGCTGTGGATAGCCTGCCCGCTCTTGCTCTCATCCTGCTCGCCTCGCGATTTCCTCACCCGCCGCCTTGCCGCCGATCTGATTTCAGCTTCCGCCACCTTTCGCGCTCCTCAGCAATTTCAGTTGCGTATCGGCATTGTCTCGAACAAGGACTATCTCTCCCCCGACTATCTTGCGCTGCAACATCGAGGCTGGATTTCCGCCACCAACTCCAACTGTCCGCCCGCGCTGTTGCCCGCTCCTTGCTGGGACGTCGCACTCACCCCGCAGGGTGTCGATACCTTTCAAAACCTCATCGCCGATGTAGCCAGCGAAAAAGAATCCTTCACCATTCCCGCCGCCCGCCGCCAATTGATCGCGGTCACCGGCATCGCGAAACACGATAATGCGGCCGATGTCGACTTCACCTGGAAATGGATTCCTTCCAATGAAGTCGGCGCGGCTTTATATGCCGGCGATGTCCACTATCGCTCAACCGTAAGCTTTCGCTGCTATGACGACGGATGGCGTCTTCTGCAAGCCGCGTCGCGTCCCGCCCTGCCTCTCGACGAGGCTCTAAAAGACGCGGAAATCTCGCCCTGAGCGCACTGCCAGATTGGTTGGAACCCGGCTCCTGTCGACATCTACAGTTGCGTACTCTAAACACGTCGATGTATAACCCTACTTCCACACGGGCCTTTATGAGAATCTCCAGGGATGTCTTGCCGTCGATCGCACTGCTGTTTTTTACGCTGCCCACATTTGCCGATGCCAAGCCGAAACTGACTCTCGACGAATTTTTCAACTCCGTGAGTTACCCAACCATTGGGCTCTCTCCCGACGGCAACTCCGTCGTCTTGGTCACCGAGCGCGCCGACTGGGACCAGCAGATCTTCCGCCACGATCTCTGGCTTTACCGCGACGACGGCAAAGCAGGATCTTCGGAAACAGGATCGCTCATCCAACTCACCCAGTCCGGTCATGACACCGAGCCCAAGTGGTCGCCCGATGGCCGCTGGATCGCCTTCCTCTCCGAACGCAAACCACCCACGGAAAAAGATTCTGACTCCGATTCCGGCGACGCCAGAAAAAAAGATGACAAAAATGATAAAGGCGAGGTCAGCCAGATTTACTTAATCTCTCCCTTCGGCGGCGAAGCCATTCAAATCACTCAAGGAGAAGAAGAAGTCCACACCTATTCCTGGTCGGCAGATTCCCGAACTCTGTACTTCGCTACCCGCCATCCCTGGACCAAGACCCAAAAAGATGATTACAAAAAACAATGGAAAGACGTTATTCAATACCGCACCGCCGAGCGCGGCGATACGATTTTCGCTCTGGATGTTGCGGCCGCATTGGGCCGCCACATCGCCGATCCGGCAAAAGAACAGAGCGACGCCGAAAAAGAATCCGATCTCACTCCCGGCGCCCGCCAAATCGCAACCTCCTCTTTGCGGGTCGACGACCTCGTAACCTCGCCCGACGGCAGCAAGCTCGCCTTCATCAGCAACGCCATCAATCAGCGCGAAGAAAAATTCGAAGACGTAGAAATTTACACCGTCGACCTGGCAAGTGTGGTCGCGGGCGACCCGCCCGCAAATGCCGGCGCAACCGAGCGCCCCGCCCCGCCCCGCCAAATCACTCACAATCAAGCTGTCGAAGTGAACCCGCATTGGGCCAGCGACAGCCACCATATCTTTTTCACCGTCGAAGTCGGTGACGTCACCGGCTCCTATCGCGACCTGCAGCCGCATTTGTACTGGGTTGACAGCGAAACTGGCGCAGTCGAGCAGTGGGCCAAAGACTTCGTCGGATCCGTCGAACACTATGCCGTCGCCAACGACGGACTTTTCGCTTCAGCCCGCATAGGCACAGAAGTCCAAATGTATTCCGTCTCTAAGCCATCCGATCCACTAAATCCAGTTGGCCATTGGACCGGTAGCTACACCAGCCTCTCGACCGCAACCCACTCGCCCCGCATCGCTTTCATCTACTCTTCGTTGGAAAAGCCGGAGGAAATCTATCTGGCCGACAGCGCCGACAGACTCGATCAGGCGCGGCCCGTCACGGCATTCAACAAACTTTTCACCCAACGCGATCTCCCCCATGGCAAGCGCTACACCTGGCAAGCCGACGACGGCGCCACCATCGAAGGCATGTTGATCTATCCTCCCGGCATCGTACCAGGCACGCCCGAAGCCAAGCATCTGCCCATGTTCACCTTCATTCACGGTGGTCCCGCCGACGCCGACGGCAACCACTTCGAAGCCGACTGGTATCAGTGGGCCGTGCTCGCCGCCACCGACGGATGGCTGGTCTTCGAGCCCAACTATCGCGGGTCGACCGGATATGGCGACAAGTTTCTCGAACAGATCGTTCCGGTCATCGTCTCGCGCCCCGGCAAAGACATTCTCGAAGGCGTCGATGCTCTGGTGAAAGACGGCATCGCCGATCCCGGCCATCTCACCGTCGGCGGCTACAGCTACGGCGGATACATGACCAACTGGCTCATCACTCAAACCACGCGCTTCAAAGCCGCCGTCACCGGCGCCGGCGCAGTCGAGCATCTCGCGAATTGGGGCAACGACGACACCACCTTCGACGACGCCTACTTCCTCGGCGGACGCCCATGGGAAGCCCAGAAGCGCTATCACGACGAAGCCGCCATCTTTCAGATCGACAAAGTGAAGACCCCAACCCACATGGTCGCCGGCGCAGACGACATCCGGGTCGCCGTTCTCGAAGATTATCTCCTCGAGCACGCCCTCTACTCCCTCGGCATTCCCAACGCGTTAGTAATCTTTCCCGGCGAAGGCCACAGCCTCGACAAAAATCCCTGGCACGGAAAAATCAAAGTCCGCGAAGAATTGAACTGGCTGCAAAAATACGGCGGCGTCCCCGCGGGAAAATAACCGAGACACTTAGCGCGGACGCATTCGTCCGCCAGCCCTGAATTGGTTTTTTTCTCTACCAAGCCCGTAGAGACAGCCGCCCTCGGCTGTCCGGCGGCGCAGGTCTATCGCGCCGCCAAGTGCCTTGAGTGTGCAGAGAATATTTGTGACGAATCTGGTGACGACCGAGGACCTGCTGCGTCCATTGAGTGCAGCAATCACCTCATGGAAGTGAATCACCCGGCCGCGCCTTGACCGGGTCTATGCTATGCTGCTGCGTCAGAAATCGAGTCCGCTAAAATCCAAATCGCCGAGGTAATCAGCCGATGTCCCATACAAAAAACAAAGCCGTCGGCACGATCACCTTCGCCGTGATCGCATCCCTGATCCTGCTGGCCGCGGCCATATCACATCCCTCAGCAACCCGGGCTAATGGCGCGCAAGACTCTGGCGCGGCCTTCACCAGCCCCGCCTACACAAACGATGCTCAACTCAAGTTTCCCGAAAGCTACCGCAGGTGGGTGTATCTCACCACCGGCTTCGACATGAGTTATAACCCAGCGATGCAAATGGGACATCACATGTTCGACAACGTCTTCGTGAATCCCGAAGCCTATAACTCATTTCTCCAGACCGGAACCTGGCCCGACAAAACCATGCTCGTGCTCGAGGGGCGCGAGGGGGAAGACAAGGGATCGATCAACAAGCAGGGCAGCTATCAGGGAACTAAGCTGATGGGAGTCGAGGTCCACGTGAAAGACGAAGCCCGCTTTCCCGGCAAGTGGGCATTTTTTATCTTTGACGACGCCAAGACCGCGAAGATGGTGCCCACGGATATGTCCTGCTATAGCTGCCATGCCGCCCACGCGGCGGTAGACACCACATTCCTGCAGTTCTATCCAACCCTGTTACCGATCGCCGAGGCCAAAGGCACGCTCAGCGCAGCCTACATAAAAGAACAAGCAGCACAAAAATAGCGATTGCTCGCCTCTGACTATACTTATTCTCCAGAACGACTATGTGGAGATAGCCGCTCTCGGCCGTCGGGGGCCCGGAAGTATCGGACCGCGGTCTCTTGCGAGAAAGATAGAGAGCGCCCCTATCCAATAGAAATCTGCATAGGAATCGCTTGCTCAGCTTGCCCAAGAAACTCAGGAATTGCCGCCCTCCAGCCCGCTTTTCGCCAAGGACGGCTCTGACTTTAAATCTGCGTCCAGAGCCTTAGACCCTACAATATTCGGACCCGTCATTCGTCTACAACAGTAGATGGATGACACGGCGAGGCTCGAGCCGATGGCACTCGAACAGGACCAGCGGATCTCCGATGTGGTCGACCGGGAGCAGTCCCGGCTGCGCAATTTTATTCGCCGGCGCGTTCCCGACCCGCGTGACGCGGAGGATATTCTGCAGGAGGTCTTCTATGAACTGGTGGAGGCGAACCGCCTGCTGATGCCGATCGAGCACATCACTGGCTGGCTTTTTCGCGTGGCGCGCAACCGCATCACCGACCTTTTCCGCAAGAAGAAGCCGGAAAGCTTCAGCGATGCTGCCGTTGCATATGAGGATGACGAGGAAATGCGGGGGTTGCAGATTCAAATCGAAGATCTTCTGCCTTCGCCCGACGCCGGACCAGAGGCTTTATACGCTCGCAGCCTGCTCCTGGAAGAGCTCGAGTTGGCACTTGACGAGCTACCGGAGGAGCAGCGCGCCGTGTTTGTGGCGCACGAGTTAGAAGGACGCAGCTTCAAGCAGATGGCCGCGGAAACCGGAGTGAGCGTGAATACGCTGCTCTCGCGCAAGCGCTATGCGGTGCAGCATCTGCGCGAGCGACTGCAAAGCATTTACGACGAATTTACGAAAGTATGAGGAATTGAACATGGGAAAAAAATGGAAATTGTTTTTTATTATTCCGGCGGCGATTGTGGGGATTGCGCTGTTTATTTTCGTCGGTGGCGAAGTGGTGTTGCGCCTGTGGAATTGGCTTCTGCCCGCGCTCTTCGGCTGGCGGCAAATTACTTTCTGGCAAGCGGTGGGCATTCTGGCACTGTGCCGCATCCTCTTCGGTCACCATGGATGGCGCGGTCCCGGCCGTTATAGTTTTCGCCATCGCATCCGCGATCGAATGAATGACCGCTGCGGGCGTATGAGCCCTGAGGAACGGGAACGATTCCGGCAAGCGATGCGCGAACGTTGGGGCTTTGGCCCAACCGGCGCGGAAAGCAAGGGGCAATAAAGGAAGATTACTTCGCCGCGCTAGCCATCTTGACGCCGCGCAAGTTCGCGGCATAGCGCGCAATGCCCTTATACAGCGCCTCGGCAATCTGCTCGCGATAGCCGTCGCTGCGCAGTTTCTGCTCGTCGGTGGGACTGCTGACAAAGGATACTTCGGCGAGAATTCCGGGCATCTCGGTCTCGGTAAGCACCACGTACGATGCTTCTTTTACTCCCCGGTCGCGCAGGCCGGGGTTTTGGATCGATAAAGTGTTGTAGAGCGACCTTTGCACGCTGGCCGCCAGACGCCGCGACTGCTCGACCTTATCGTGAAGTTCGGCGGGCGAAAGCAGTGCCGCACTGGCATTCTTCACGGGGTCCTGTTGCCGCGTCTCCAGGTCTTTGGTGTTGGGCGATGAAAACGCATTTGTATAGTATGTTTCCACTCCGCGCGCCGAAGGCAGGTCGCTGTAGTTCGCATGGACTGATACAAACAGATCTGCCTGCGACTGGTTCGCCATGACCGCGCGTTCGTCGAGCGGAATGTAGTTGTCGTCGTTGCGCGTGAGAATCACATCGGCGCCCAGGCGGGTTTCGAGCAGCTTGCCTAATCGTTGAGCGATCTCGAGCACCAGATCTTTTTCGAGCAGACCGCGGCGGCCCACGGTTCCCAAGTCCCAGCCGCCGTGGCCGGCATCGACCACGATGCGCAGCTTTGGCACTCGCGCCCGCAGTTGCAAATCTTCGCGCGTGGGCGGAGGAACAATAATGGCCACCTTTTCTTTTTCGGCTTCGCCTGGGAAAAGGTTCACTTGAGCCTTGGGGTCAGCCCCGGGCTTCCTGACCTGCACAATCAAGCGATAAGGGTTGGGTTCCAAACTTACGGAATAATTCGAGTTGCCTCTAGTCTCGAGCACCACCCGGGTCAGGCCGGCGACCGGTTGCGCCACCCGTACTCGCGCCAGTAGCGCGTCGCCGATTTCGATGGTCTTTCCTTCGAGCTCGGGAACCAGCAACGTATCGTGCAAATCAAAATAAATACGGTCCGGACCTGACAGCCGATGCGCCTCGTATTGCACCTGGTCTTCCAGGTCGAGCACGACCGTGCTCGAATCGGCCGACGACCAGTGGCGAATTCCGGTGATGTGCGGCATCTTTGATAGTTCTTGCGGAGTCGCATTGTCACCGGCAGGTTGAGTCGAGTTTGTGTCCGCCGCGTCCGCATTTACTCGTCCGTCCGTGCTCACGCCAGATGGAGAGGTCGACGACGGACTGACAGAGGATGGATTGATGGAAGACGGATTGGCGGAAGGCGGAGTGTTGGATTTCGAGGCCGATCGGGAATTCACGGATGTCTTCTGAACTGGTTGGACCAACTCGGTTCCGAGCTCCGCGTTTTTCAATTTCCACCAAAACGCCGAGGCTACAAGGGCGAACACCACCACCAGAACCAGCACAACCGCAACTCCCGGATGACGGACAGTCGCGTCGAGTTCTCGCCGAGCTTGAGGGATTACGGGTTCGGATTTGCGCTCGATCGCATCGCTCGCCGTCGGGACGGGAACTGTTGCCGTGATTTCAGCGGGCTTAACGGTCGCTTCGTCCGGAAGTTGCGGGGCCGGCAAAGCTGCGGCTTTGTCCTTCTCCGAACGCTTCTCCACAATGGGAGCGATTGGGAGGGTCGGGGCCGCTGGAGCGATGTTGGCTTCAGCCACCTGTGCCGATTCGGCGAAGCGCTCTTCATCCTCGGGCTTAAGAGCTGCCAGGATCAATTCAGCCAGCAGCTCCAGGCTGCCCATGTCGCTATCGTTGAAGCCGAAGGGTTCCGCCGAGAAGGCTTCGAGCAGTCCAATGACGCGCCGGCGCCCGCACAGCGGCACTGCAACCATGGAACGAGCGCCCAGCCGGCGGCAGGCAGATAGGTTTACGCGATCGTCGGTTTCGGTATCGTCGCAGCGAATGATCTGCGCGGTGCGGAAGCACGCTCCGGAGAAAGCCGAATCGCGCTGGATGCGAGCGCCGACGTCGGGTTTGATCGCGCCCGCCGACGCGCGCAAAACGATTTCATTGTTCTCCGCCAGAGCGATGCCTAATCCATCGGCGCCGGTGATGGCAATGGCTCGTTCCGCCACCAGTTGCAATACGTCATCCAGAACGAATTGTTCTTCGGCCTCGAATTCCGAAGCAATCGTTTCAAACCCCCGTCGCGATGCCAGCGCCCGCCTTCGGCGCACCTGCTGGTGCATCGCTGAAAACGCGAGAAGCGCCTGCAGAGCGTCGCCACCCGGCGGTCGCTTCTCCAGACGCTCCTGCGAGGCGCTTCCGTACGACGACTCGGGCGCAAACTCACTTTGAACCGGCCACGGCGGAATCTGCTCGCGCTCGAGCCCGAGCCCGGAGGTATCTTCGACGGTCGGTTTGGCAGGCATCGTTACCATTCCATTATGAGCGGAGCAACCTCCATAACGCGAGTGTCACCATGCAGCGGGGGGGGTGCCAATTGACTGCTTCGCATAGCCGGTGGGGTCGCCTGGCTTCCCGCAGGCGCCCGAGCCACACTCCGGCGTTCGCGGGGGTTTAACAGTAAGTTAGCCATGTTTTGCCTTAGTTGCAAGCGTGCGAACGTGCCTCCTCGGTCATGGACTTTGGTAAGACGACGTTGGTAAGTCGGCGCGTTGCAAGGCATTTTTCCCCGGCCACGTTTCCGGCGGACCTCCGCATCTGGATTGGAATCAACTCAGTTACTGCCGGCCTCTATCCATCAAGATTAAGATTTAAAAAATACGCCTTGTCCGAGAAGCTCCTGGCGGAAAGTATGCAGGCAGTCACTTTTCCCGCACGCCAAACTCGTAGTCACTACCGGCATGAACTGCGCACGTTAACCTACGTGACGCTCAATGAAGGCAATGGCGGAATCATCCGCAACCTCAGCCATGACGGGGTCGCGGTGCAGGCCGTTGCCCCGCTTCGCCCGGAACAGCGCGTCCGGCTCCGCTTTGAGTTGAGATTTCCACGCCTGCGGGTAGACGTCTATGGGTTGGTCAGTTGGTCCAATTCGTCAGGGCAGTGCGGGGTTCGCTTCGCGGAGTTGCCGGAACGCACCCGGCGTCAAATTGATCAATGGATATTTTCCAATCTTTTGGACTCTTGCGCGCGCGAAGCGCAGCATCCTCACTCCATTTTCGGACCGTCCCTCGTCCCGGTTCCTGCCGCAGAAGAGGATGGATTAATTCACTCGCGCTCGCCACGAGCGGCGATCCGGTTGGAGTCGAATCTTGGCGCATCGAGCTTTTCCGCGTCGCATGCGGTTAGTTCGAGCTTTGCCACTTCCAGCCCGGCCAATTCAGCCATCCCCGCGTTCGAGCCGTTTGGTAAGAGCGAGGGGCGCCGAGTGCGGGAGCGGGCGCAAGATTTGGTCGATGCCGCGCATGCTCAATTGAACTGGCTTTCGCGTCCGCTTTCGGCACGGACTCTGGCATGGTTGGTGGATAGTCTGGTGATGACCGCGGGTATGCTGGTTTTCGCTCTGATTTTTCTCTCCATTGCTCATGAACTTCCGCAATGGCCGCTCACGCTTAGCGGGGCACTCGCCGCAGCCGTTTTTGTTGCAGCATGTTATTGGAGCTTGTTTACGATTTTTGGAGGACCAACCTTGGGTGGCCGGTTGGCGCAAACCGCTTCTGGGCCGGAAGGAAATCAGCAAGATGACGACGCGGACCGCTTCCGCTAGAAATTGAAGCGCCGAGAACCGCGGGAATGCGCTCGTTTAGTTCGCGAAATACTGCTGTGCCAGCCAGAGCCGCAACGTTTGCTTCATCTGCGTAGCCATCTTCACAAAACGGATTCCGACATTTCCACGATTGTCGGCCCAGGCAACTTCCACGTGGGCATTGACAGCGCAATTGGTTCCGGGAAGTGCGAAGGAGACGTGCGATGCTTCGCTGGTGTCGAATCCATTTTCTATACGAACCTGCAATCCGCCTTGGCTTAGATTTATAAGTTGTGCCGCGGCGCACTTTTTTTGACTCCGGCCCCGCAGGGTTACGGGCACATCGAGCCCAGCCCGGTGATAACGCAAGCGACCGTCGAGAATCATGTTGCGGGCGGCGGAGAGCGTGTGCACCGCCTGCTCCACGGAGATCGGTTTATCGAAAGCAAACATCGCGCCGCTTTCCTCCAGTTCCCGTTTTCCCTGCGGACCACCCATGATCACCAGCGGCACGGTGCTGGCGTGCGGAGCTTCCCGTTGTAATTCGCGAAAGAACTGTCCGGTGCCGTTCAGGTCGCAGTCGACAATCAGAGCGTCTACTTTGGATTTGGTGAGGCGGGAGAGAGCGCGCTGCGGTTCGCTCTCGACGGCCACGTCCATGTGCAAGCCGCCGAGAATGCATTCCAGTACGCTGATTTCCTGCCAATCGCGCGAAACTACCATCGACGAGAGTGTCATGCCTCCACTGTATCGGCAGCGGTAATCCCGACGTAGATCACTAACGTAATGCAACCGACTTCCGGAATGGCGGGGCTGTGACGCGAAGCGCGGCCGGCCATGGTACCGCGGTGCTGGACGCTGGAAACCGGGCTGGAGGCCCGAAGACGGAAGCTATGACTGCGCATTCCGGTACCAATCCACGGTGCGGCGCAGGCCCTCTTCGAAATTAGCTTTGACCACATAGCCGAGATGTTTTTCGGCGAGGGAAATGTCGGCCAGGGAATGTTTGATGTCGCCGCCGCGTTCGGCGGCGTAAATGGGAGAACCGGAATATGAGGTCAGGGGCTGCAGCAGTTTAAAGGTTTCGTTGAGTGTGACCCGGCGTCCGGTAGCCACGTTGAATACTTTTCCGGCTACTTGCGCGGGGGCTTTGCAGGCTAGCAGGTTGGCTTCGACAGCATTGTCGATGAAGGTAAAATCGCGGCTTTGCTCGCCATCGCCGAAAATTGTAGGTTGTTTTCCGCTGAGCATCTGCGTAATAAACTTTGCCAAAACCCCGGAGTAAGGCGACGTCGGGTCTTGCCTCGGACCGAAAATATTAAAATAGCGCAGCGCGACTGTTTCCAATCCATAGCAGCGGTAAAAAGAGGTTAAGTAATGCTCACTGGCAAGCTTGGCCACGGCGTAGGGAGAAATCGGATCCGGAGTCATGCGTTCATGCTTGGGAAGGGTAGGCGTGTCGCCGTACGCTGAAGATGAAGCGGCATAGATCAGGCGCTTTACCTTGGCATCGCGCGCCGCGACCAGCAGGTTGACCGTGCCATCCACGTTTGCCTGGTTGCTGGCGATTGGATCGAGCACTGACTTTGGAACCGATGGGATCGCGGCTTGATGCAGAACATAGTCCACGTCGGCGCAGGCCCACTTCATGGCCTCGAGGTCGAGAATATCAGCCTCGCGAAAATCAATTTGAGCACTAATCGGATCGAGGTTGGCCCGCTTGCCAGTTGAAAAATTGTCTACTCCGCGAACCTGCTCGCCGCGCTGCAACAGCTCTCGCGCCAGAGACGATCCAATGAATCCGCCGATGCCTGTAATCAGGTAGAGCGCCATGTTCTCCATCATAATCAATCGATGGAATGGTTTGGGCCGGCTGGCGGGGAAGCGAAAAAACCAAGGTAATCGTGCGAAGGGCGGGGACTTCGAAGAACGAAGCAAAACTAGCGACTAGCTCTTTCGCAAGATTCTGAAAAATTCTTCCCGCCCCATCATGTGGCGGCTTTCGAAGAATTTCATCATTGCCTGCAAAGTCGCGCTGGGGTTGGCGAAAGCGGGGTTGGCGAAAGAAGGTGGCGCATCGGATGGCGAGGTGGATAGCGACGGGGTGGCAACTCGCGAGCCGAACTCGACCGGGGAGGCTGAAAGCGAGCTGATTACCTGGCGCAAGCGTTCGCGATCCGCTTCCGCCATCTTGACAAAGGAAATTCCCATGCCGAGGCCAGGGTAGGCCGCGCGGACCTCACCGGTGGTTTCCACCCGAAAACCGCTTATCTCAATGGCCAGAACCAGGCTGGCACCGGCGCGATGGCTCGCCGATGCCTCAACGTAGCAACCTTGCATGCTGATATCTGTGACCGTGGCCCAGGTGGCTGCGACACCGGCGATTTCACGCAAGCGTACGCTGCCCTGACAGCGGTACCTGGGGCTTTGGCGCTTTTCCCGATGCCCGGAACCTGTTGCTGCGGATGCTGGCGCGCCCGAGGGTCGACGTTGGGTGGCTGCGGGAGTTGTGGTGGCAAGCGCCGGTTTCGCCGGCGCTGCCTGAGGTTTGGTCGATTGCTTTAAGGCAGCTAAATAAGCCGCGCCGTCGCCGTTTTCATCGCCCATAGAACCGCGTCGCCATCCGGAGTAAAACTCCTGGCAGAAAAAAGTTTTAGCGATCGTCTTGCGATTACTTCTCTACTTTACGAAGCTTTCGAAGTGGGCACTTCAAGCAAGTGGGGGCCGATTATCACGGAGGGTAGAAGGTGTTCTGCAAATAGGAAAAGTTCAGTTTTGAAACGCCGCAGTAGGGAATTTGGCCGAGGATTCTCGGATCCGGGCCCACACCGCATCGCGGCCGACTCCGGTTTTCGCGGAGAAGGGAACTACGGCGGCGGTTGGGTATGCCTCAGCCAAACCTTTCAGCGCGTTGCGCAGTTGATTGTTGGAGAGGCGATCCGTTTTGGTGGCGATGACAAGAAACTCGTGTCCTGAGGCGTTAAGAAAATCTAACATTTGTCGATCGCTGGCTTGCGGAGGAACGTTGATATCCACCAGAGCAAGGCATAGAGCCAGGGTGGGGCGTTCATTGAGGTAGGGCTCGATAAACTTCGGCCATTCTTGCGAAATTTCGCGAGAAAGCTTGGCATAGCCGTAGCCGGGCAGGTCGGCGAAGATGACCTCCGGCTGCGGCTTTCCCGGCCAGCGCACTTCAAAGAAGTTGATGCTGCGGGTGCGGCCTGGAGTGGAACTGGTGCGAGCCAGTTTGGATTCGACGAGAGTATTGATGACACTGGACTTGCCGACATTGGAGCGGCCAAGGAATGCGACTTCGGGCAGGCTGGGAGCAGGGAAGTGCGCGGCGTCGGTAGCCGCTGCCATGAATCGGGTCATTACCCTCATGCGTTAGTTTGCAATGCGGCAGAGGAAACATGCAAGCGATCAGAGGACAAACTGGTTGCGAATCGAGGGCTGATATCAGCGCACGCTTTCGCGGCGGAACTGCTTACTCAGGGTGAGGGCTTGATGTTGGTAGGACGAGCCGATGTTGGTGCCGTAGATTTTTTCCGGCTTGTAGAGCAGGGGCATGTAGTTGAGGCGGCCGACCAGTTGACCGTGCTCGATCAGAAACGGAACTTCATGGGCTCGGACTTCGAGCACGGCGCGGGTTCCCTTGATATCGTTCGAACCGAAGCCAAAGCCGGGGTCAAAGAAGCCGGCGTAGTGAATGCGGAATTCGCCATCGGAAGGATCGAAGGGAACCATCTCGGCGGCGTATTCGGGAGGAACACGCACGCGTTCGCGGGAGGCGAGAATGTAAAAATCGTCGGGCTCGAGGATCAGATTCCTGTTGGCGCTCTGATGGCGAACTTCCCAGAATTCCTCGGTGGGATAGTAGTCGATCCGGTCCAGTTCGATTGCCGGAGCATAGCGCTTGGCTTTGTAGGCAATGACTTCTCCGGCCTCTGCGGCTTCCAGATTCACCGTGATTCTTAGCCCGCGATGAGTTCGCGCTTTGGCCGGGCTGTCTTCGTCCATGTAGACCAGGGGTTCGTCATGATCGAGCTCTCTGATGGTGCGGTCGCCTGCCACCGGATTCCCTTGCACAAAGCGCAACTGGCTCAGGCGCATTCCGGCGCGGATGGCGACGGTAAATGTGCGGGAAACAACCTCGGCGTAGAGTTTCCCTTTGTAACCCGGGGGCACGCGGTCGAATTCAGTGCCGTAGTCGGTGATCAGGCGGGTGAAAATATCGAGGCGTCCGGTGGTGCTCTTGGGGTTGGCCTTGCCCGAAATATTTTCCGGCAAGTTCAGCTCCTCGACCAGCGGGATGATGTAAACGCAATCCTTTTCGAAGACGGGCGCTCCCGTTAGATCGACGCGGGTCATGCGCAGTTCCTTGATTTTGGCCTCGACCGTGCTGTTCGGGCCCGGCAGAAAACTTGCGCGAACGCGATGCGCCATATCTCCCAGGCGCAGGTCTAGGCTTGCCGGCTGGATGTGGTCAGGGTTGATGGCAGGCTGGGCGACGATATTGCCGCGGGCGATCAGGTTGCTGATTTCCTGCGAGGGGAGAATTCCTGTGGTGCGGGCCTGAACGGGCTCAGTTGGCGACTCCGGCCGGTTCTCAAAAGCAATCTGACTTTGGTTGGGCGTAGACATAAATGGCAGGACGATACCGACGGCCCTGAACCTTTTTCAGAAGCGTCATCCCGAACCCGGCACACTTCAGCCGAGCGAGGGATCTCGCGTGAAGATATCTGTGCCGCGCCGACGATTCCCGCGAGATCCTACGCTCCGCCTGAAGAACGGCTGCGCTCAGGATGACGCAGCGGTAAAGAAATCGGCAATTCTTAACTGTCGTCCAGTTCTACTGGTGCGCCGCGGGACTGTCTCCCGTGTTCGAGGTCAGAGGGGCGATGGGCTGCGTGGTTTCCTCTTCGTGGAACGTGGGCAGCGGAGATTCCAGCGCGATTTGCAGCACCTGGTCCATGGTGTCGACGAAGTGCAACTTCATAGCGGTGCGCAGATTTTCTGGAACCTCGGCTATATCTTTCTCGTTATCCTGGGGCAGGATCACTTCGAAGAGTCCGGCGCGGTGTGCGGCCAGCAGTTTTTCCTTGAGGCCGCCAATCGGCAGGACTTTTCCGCGCAGTGTGATTTCGCCAGTCATCGCCAGGTCACGGCGCACGGGAATCTTGCTGAGCGCGCTGGCAATGGCCGTGGCAATGGTGATGCCGGCAGACGGTCCATCTTTCGGAATGGCGCCCTCTGGCACGTGCACGTGCAAATCGAGGGTGCGGTAGAAATCACGATTCAGGCCTAGACGGTGGGCTCGCGAGCGAACGTAAGAAAGCGCGGCCTGCGCTGATTCCTGCATCACGTCGCCAAGTTTGCCGGTTAGGGTGAGCTTGCCCTTGCCATCGACCACGGTGGCCTCGGTGCTGAGAATGGAGCCGCCCACTTCCGTCCAGGCCAAGCCCGTGACCAATCCCACTTCGCTCTTTTCGTGCGCCAGGGTGTCGCGGAACTTGATGACGCCGAGGAAGTCGGTGACATTCTCGCCGGTTACTGCAACCGTGTAATCTCCGCCTTCCTTGACGACCTTGCGCGCGACCTTGCGGCAGACATTGCCAATTTCACGCTCCAGGTTGCGAACACCGGCCTCGCGCGTGTAGGCGCGGATCAGGGTAGTAATGGCATCGTCGGAGAATTTCACATTTTTTTCCGACAAGCCGGCCTGCAGCATTTGCTTCTTCACCAGGAACTGCTTGGCGATCTCAACTTTTTCCTGCTCGGTGTAACCGTGTAAACGGAGCACTTCCATGCGATCCTGCAGCGCGGGAGGGATGGTATGCATCACGTTGGCGGTGGCCACGAAGAAAACCTGCGACAGGTCGTATTCAACGTCAAGATAGTGATCGACGAACATAAAATTCTGCTCGGGATCGAGCACTTCGAGCAGGGCAGCGGAGGGGTCGCCGCGGAAGTCCATCGACATTTTGTCGACTTCATCGAGCATGAAGACCGGGTTCTTGGTTCCGGCCTTCTTCATCATCTGAATAATCTGGCCGGGAAGCGCGCCGATGTAGGTGCGGCGGTGGCCGCGAATCTCGGCCTCATCGCGCACTCCGCCAAGCGACATGCGGACGAATTTGCGTCCGGTGGCCTTGGCAATCGACATGCCCAGCGAGGTCTTGCCTACACCCGGAGGCCCGACAAAACAAAGAATTGAGCCCTTCGGATTTTTCACCAACTGGCGCACGGCGAGAAATTCAAGGATGCGCTCCTTGATCTTCTCCAGCCCATAATGATCTTCGTTGAGAACTTTTTCGGCGCGTGCGAGGTTGCGGATTTCCTTGGAGCGTTTCTTCCAGGGCACGGCCAGCAACCAGTCGAGATAGTTGCGCGAAACTGTGGATTCAGCCGACATGGGCGGCATGGCTTCCAGCTTTTTCAGTTCCTGAAGCGCCTTGTCTTTTACATCTTTCGGCATGCCGGCGGCGTCGACTTTTTTCTTCAGTTCGTCGAACTCACTTTTTTCGCCGCGGCCCAGTTCTTTCTGAATGGCCTTGATCTTCTCGTTGAGGTAATACTCTTTCTGCGCTTTCTCCATCTGCCGCTTCACCCGCGATTGGATGGTGCGGTCGACATTAAGTTTTTCGATCTCGACGTCGAGCACGTCGGCAATTCGATTCAGCCGCTCCGAAGGATCGAAAATTTCCAGCAACTCCTGTTTTTCTTCGATGGAAAGCTGCAGGTTGGCGGCGATGATATCGGTGAGCTTGGCCGGATCTTCCATGCGCACCGCCGAGATCATGGTCTCGTAATTCAGCGCCTGGCACAGCTTTACATATTGTTCAAACAGCGTGGTTACGCGCTGCATGCTGGCTTCAATCTGGGCGTTCATTTCGGTGGGATAGCGCGCCACTCGCACGGAAGCCTGCATATAACCATCGGCGTCGGTGGCCTGCAAAAGGCGACCGCGCTCAATGCCTTCGACCAAGACTTTAATGTTTCCATCGGGCAGCTTGAGGCTCTGCACGATGTTGACAATGGTGCCCACCTGGTAAATCTCATTCGACTTGGGTTCGTCGATGGAGGCGTCATGCTGGGTGGCCAGGAAAATCTTCTTGTCGGCCGCCAGCGCCTCTTCAAGCGCACGCACGCTGGACTCGCGGCCCACGACGAACGGAGTCATCATGAAGGGAAAGATGACCACGTCGCGAATGGGCATCATGGGCAGCTTTTTGCTTTCGAATTTTTCCTTGGATGTGGTCACTCAATCTCCCAGGGTCGTGCGGAATGAGAATGGCGGCATGTTTCCGCCAACCGTCATCTATTCTTAACAGTCTACTCCTGTTTTACTATCCAGCTTTTCCTACCCAGCCTTCTCCAGCGTGGCCACGGAAGCGCTGCGCTTCTCGACCATCTCCCGCGTGACCTCGAACTCTTTTAGTTTCTTCTGGCTGGGCAGGTGGAACATCAAGTCGAGCATGAGCTCTTCCAGAATCATGCGCAAGCCGCGAGCGCCCACTTTGCGGGCCATGGCCTGGCGCGCAACCGCGCGCAGCGCTTCATCACTGAATTTCAGGCGGACGTTCTCGAACTCGAACAAGCGCTGATATTGCTTGACGATGGCATTCTTGGGACGAGTGAGAATTTCAATGAGCGCAAATTCGTCGAGATCCTCAAGCATTCCGACCACGGGCAGGCGTCCGACGAATTCAGGAATCAGGCCGAACTTGATCAAATCTTCCGGCTGGATTTCGCTGAGCAATTCAAAGTTGCGCTTGCGCGAAACCGCGGCATCTTCTTTTTCCGCCTCTTCGCCGCCGCGGAATCCAAGGGATTTCTTGCCCACGCGCCTGCCGATAATTTTCTCCAGGCCGACGAAGGCTCCGCCGCAGATAAACAGAATGTTGGTAGTGTCGACGGGAGTGAATTCTTGGTGGGGATGCTTGCGGCCGCCCTGGGGGGGAACGTTCGCGATCGTGCCTTCCAGAATCTTGAGCAGCGCCTGCTGCACGCCTTCGCCGGAAACGTCGCGAGTAATCGAGGGATTCTCGTCCTTGCGGCCGATCTTGTCGATCTCGTCGATGTAGATGATGCCGGTCTGGGCGCGGCTTACATCGCCTTCAGC
Source organism: uncultured Acidobacteriota bacterium (assembly GCA_963756015.1). Classification (GTDB taxonomy): domain Bacteria; phylum Acidobacteriota; class Terriglobia; order Terriglobales; family Acidobacteriaceae; genus Sulfotelmatobacter. The sequence continues at coordinate 53,998 of CAVWMB010000005.1, read as the reverse complement.
GGCTTGCAGAAGCTTGAGGATGATGTTTTCGACGTCCTCGCCCACGTAACCGGCCTCGGTGAGCGTGGTGGCGTCGACGATAGCGAAAGGAACATCGAGCATGCGCGCCAGGGTCTGGGCCAGCAGAGTCTTGCCCGTGCCGGTGGGACCGATGAGCATGATGTTCGATTTGCTCAGTTCGATGCCATCGTTGGTTTTCTGGCGATTCATGAAGATGCGCTTGTAGTGGTTGTAAACCGCGACCGCCAGCTTTTTCTTGGTCTGCTCCTGCCCGATGACATATTCATCAAGGAAGGCTTTCACTTCCTGGGGTTTGGGTAGCTGGTTGGGCGGAGCGGTCGGCGGAGTGGCCGTGCGATCATCTTCCAGAATCGAGTTGCAGACCGCCACGCACTCATCGCAAATATAGGCACGGGGATAGTCGCTGGGCGACGAGATGAGCTTGGCTACAGCATCCTGCGACTTATGGCAGAACGAGCAGCGCAAGATCTCGTCGGTCGACTTAGTTTTCACTCGGCTTTACTCCCTAATAAAAATTGTTTCAAGTTCAAGCGAGAAGGCCGTGGTCTGGCTTACGCCTCAGAACGGTCAAGCGGGAGATCCTTCGGTTCGCCTGAAAAACGGCTCCGCTCCGGATGACGCCGCAGTGTAAGTAGCCAAACTGCCTCGTTGCTCGAAGGCAGATCATACCGCTTTTCCGGTCTTATAGATGATATCGTCTATGATTCCGTACTCCTTCGCCTGCTGCGCGTTCATGATGAAGTCGCGCTCCACGTCTTTTTCCACCTTGTCCAGCTTTTGGCCGGTGTGCTTGGAGAGTAACTGGTTGGTAATCTCCCGCATGCGGAGGATTTCGCGCGCGTGGATGTCGATATCGGTCGCCTGGCCCGACAACCCGCCCATGGAGGGCTGGTGGATCAGGATGCGCGAATTGGGCAGCGCGAGGCGCTTTTTGGGCTCTCCGGCCGCCAAAAGCAGAGCAGCCATCGAGGCCGCCTGGCCCACGCACAACGTCATCACATCGTTCTTGACGTACTGCATGGTGTCGTAGATGGCCATGCCCGCCGTGATCGAACCTCCCGGAGAGTTCACATACAGCTGAATGTCTTTCTCGGGATCTTCCTGAGCTAGAAACAGCATCTGCGCAATCACCAGGTTGGCGATGTTGTCGTCAATCGGCGTGCCGATGAAAATAATGTTATCGCGAAGCAGCCGGGAATAAATATCGTAGGCGCGTTCGCCCCGCCCGGTCTGCTCGATGACCATCGGTACCAGCATCATTTGCGGATCGTTTTGCTTCATGGTTATCTGGCCTGCCACCTTGCCACACTCCGCCCCGAACCAACGCTTACGTTACTCGGGGAGGGTCGAAAGTGGTCCGCGTTGTTTGACCTACGCGGACTGGTGATAAAGAAAATTGAGGGTCTTCTCGCTGCGGATTCTCATCCGGATTCTATCGAGGCCCCCATCCTGTGTCAAACGAGCTCGTACGGCTTCGGACGTCTGTTTTGACTGTAGCGCGAGAGATTCCAGTTCGCGATTTACTTCGTCCTGGCTCACCTCAATTTTTTCCAGGTCCGCGATGCGCTCCAGCAGCAAAGAAGACTTTACATCCTGCACTGCCTGCTCACGCTGGCCGGAGCGCAGCCGCGGTAAATCCATCTTTTTCAAATCTTCCATCTTCATGCCTTGGGCTGCCAGAGCGCGCAGGCCACGCTCCAGCCGAAGATCGATCTGGCGATCGACCAATGCGTCCGGCACTTCAAAATCGTTGCGCTTGACCAGTTCGGCCACCAGCTTGTCTTTGGCTTCGCGTTCGGCATTGTGCTGGCGTTCGGCCTGCATGTTCTCGCGGATCTGCTTGCGAACCTGGTCCAGGCTGGTAAACTCGCCCAACTCCTTGGCGAAGTCGTCGTCGAGCACAGGCATACTCTTTTGCTTAATTCCGTTGACCTTCACCGTATAGACGAAGGTCTTTCCGGCCAGGCGTTTGTCGGCAACGTCACTGGGATAGCTTACGTCGAAGGTGCGTTCATCGCCCGGGGACGCGCCGATAAGATTCTGAGTGAACTCGGCGACGGTGTTCTTGCCGCCAATTTCGATGAGTACGTCATCCATGTGAACCGGGTTGGCTTTTGCCTCCGCCACATCCTTGCCGTCTTTGGGCTTTCCATCCATGGAGGCCTGGGCGAAGTCACCCTCGGCAAGTGGGCGGCCTTCGACTGTGGAATAGGTCGCATGCTGCTCGCTAAGGCTGGTGAGGGTCTGCTCGACCTCCTCGTCGGTGACGGTGATCTCCGGCTTGTCGGCGCGTAATTCTTTATAGCCTTCGACCTGAATCTCGGGCAAAACTTCGAAGCTGGCCTTGAAACGCATCGGCTCGCCGTCATGCATGTGGAGATCGGTGACGCGCGGCTGCGACACCGGGATCAGGCCCTGTTTCTCGGCTTCGCGGCGGAAGTATTTGGGGATGAGAGCTTCGGCCACGTCGTTCTTGAGACCCTCGCCGAAGCGTTGGCGAATGATCGAAGCGGGCACATGTCCGGCGCGAAAGCCGGGCAGCCGCGCGCTCTTCTGGTAGCGCTGAATCTGCGACTCGGTTTCGCGGGCAACCTCGGCGGCGGGAATCTCGACGGAAATCTCGCGCTTGGTGTCTTTTTTGTTGGCTTCGGGCTTGCCGGCCTCTGCTTTGGTCGAGTCGGTGGTTTCAGTGGGGCTCACGTTCCGCCTTTCACGAACCGCTGGACCCAGAGGCTCCCTCGAGCAACGGAGCGGACTGAATTCATACGGCGTTCACTTGAGTGTAAAGACAGAAGGAGAGCAAGGTCAAACGGGGAAGCGGCCGTTGGTCGGTAGTCTTTGGTCGTTGGCTCAAATTTCCCCCCGGTGTAGATTTGGAGCTGTGGCGATAAAGAGCGGACCCAATCAACGACCAACGGAGGAAGACCAACCGCCGGCATTTTGGCTCACCGTTCTCAACCACGAAGTTATCGCCTGCACGCGTTGCCCGCGGCTGGTGGAGTATCGCGAGAAAGTTGCCCGTGAGAAGCGGCGGGCCTACCGCGATTGCGAGTACTGGGGCAAGCCCGTGCCCGGCTTGGGCGATCCTGAAGCGCGGGTGCTGGTCATGGGCCTGGCCCCTGGTGCCCACGGGTCCAACCGCACTGGACGGCCGTTTACGGGCGACGCTTCCGGCAAGTTTATGTATCCAGTGTTGTACGAAACTGGATTCTCGAACCAGCCCAATGCCCACGATCGCAACGACGGCCTTGAACTCAGAGACATGTACATCACTGCGGCGGTGCGCTGCGCTCCGCCAGCCAATAAACCGACTCCAGGGGAACTTGCTGAGTGTTCATATTTTTTAGATCGGGAGATTGCAGGATTAGAAAACGTAAAGGTGGTGGTCGCCCTGGGAAAGATCGGCTTTGACGCTTATCTCAACCACCTGAAACGCCACGGTCTGCTGACCAGCAGGCAAGCCTATCTGTTTAAACATGGCGCCAGTTACCGGTTACCTGACGGTAAGGTGTTACTTGCCTCCTACCATCCCTCGAACCAGAACACGCAGACGGGCAAACTTACACGAAAAATGTTTGTGGAGATATTTCAAGAAGCGGCAAGACTTGCCGATGAATATTCTGAGGCGCCGCCGGGCGGACCGTTGCACCTTGCCCCGACCAAGGGGTCAAATTGAATAATCCGGGGTCACGGTCCGAGGCGGCGCCGGTAGTGAACGAAGCCTGAGAGCGTTGATCTAGAAGCCAACCATCACCGGTTCCGGCTCCAGGTGAATGCCCCAGATTTCTTCCACGCGGTGCTGGATTTCTTCTTTGAGAGCGAGAACCTCGGCAGCAGTGGCTCCGCCGCGATTTACGATGGCCAGCGCGTGCCGGCTGGAAATTCCGACGCGCTGAAAGCCGAATCCTTTGGCGAAGCCGGAGCGCTCGACGAGCCATGCCGCCGAAACTTTCTTGCGGCTTTCGAGCGCGGGGTAGCTGGGCACGGTCAATCCTCGCGCCGCGATCCGCCGCTTCAGATCCTCGTATTGCGATTCTGAAAGCACGGGATTCTTGAAGAAAGAGCCCGCACTCTGCGAGTCGGGATTTCCCGGAACCATCAACATGCCCTTCAGGGCGCGAATATGCCGCACCGCTTCGCGAGTTTCGGCGAGATTCGGCGAAGTTTCACGGCCCTCGAAGTGCCGCTTCAGATCGGCATACGTGATCTGCGGATCGCCTTCAGGGCTGAGTGCGTAGGTGACCTGCAGAACGATGAATCGACCGCGCTCGCTCGTATTGAAGATGCTCGAACGATAGCCGAAGCCACAGCCCTGGGGGCAGAGCTCGCGGACCTGGTTATCTTTCAAATCAAGAACCTGGACGGAGGCAATGGTCTGTGAAACTTCCTGTCCATAGGCGCCCACATTCTGCACCGGAGTTGCTCCGACGCTGCCCGGAATGCCGCTCAGACACTCGACTCCTGCGCATCGTGCCCGCACCGCATCGGAGACGAATTTGTCCCAGCATTCCCCGGCGCCAACATCGAAAAGAACTTTGCCCTGCGCGTCAGTTGCGCCGCGCCGTTCGACGCCCGGAACGGCGATTTTCAACACCAGACCGGGCCAACCGGCATCGGAGACCAGCAGGTTGCTGCCGCCGCCGAGCACGAACAGCGGCAGGTCGCGCGAACGCGCCCAGTTGACCGCCTCCTGCACTTCGCCAATATTGGCTGCCGCCAGGAAGTATCTTGCCGGGCCTCCAATTTTGAGAGTTGTGAGGGGCGCGAGCGGAATGTTTTCGAGCGGAAGCACGACTGAATTCAAATATACACACAGGTGGAAAGTGGAACTATCCTCCCCGAATTACGAGAGTTCAATGACCCCGCCGCCGGCGGAGAAAATGTTCGGAGATCCGTCCAAAGCAAAACCAACGGATGAGCCGTCCGAACCCCGTGCTAGACTGCCCTCATCAGCGTCTTTTATGCGGATTCTTACCCGCTACATTCTGCGCGAAGTAAGCTCGCATGCGCTCATCGGCGCAGCGATCTTCACGTTTGTTTTGTTCACGCGCGATCTGGGGCGCATTCTCGAACTGGTGGTGCGCGCCAGCGCGCCCTTGCCTAGCGTCGCCGAAATTTTCTTTTATACCGTTCCCGTCGCCCTCACTTACACCATTCCGATGAGTGTGCTGGTGGGGATTCTCATCGGATTGAGCCGTCTGGCCGCCGACAGCGAAATCACCGCCATGCGCGCCAGCGGCATGGGCGTGTGGAACTTTGGGAGGGTGCTGGCGATTTTTGTCGCTGCGGCATGGGCGCTATCTCTGGTCAACAGTCTCTACCTGGCGCCATGGTCCCTGGCTTCGCTGGGGCGACTGGAGGATCAACTCAAGGGCTCACAAGTTTCCTATGAAGTGCAGCCCCGCGTTTTCTACGAGGGATTTCCCAAGATCGTGCTTTACGTGCAGGACGTGCACAGCGCTCAAGGCGGAGCAATTTGGAATGGCGTGTTTCTGGCGGATATCTCCGATCCCGCCAACCCGCGAATCACGCTGGCGCGAGAAGGCCTGCTGGTGCCGGAGGGCCAGGACCGCCTGCATCTGCACCTGATCAACGGTTCCACGCACGAAACCGATCCCAAAGAAGCGGATAAATATCAGATCTCTACTTTCCGTCAGACTGACATTCCAATTGAACTGCCATCTTCGGAGAACCGGGCGGAAGAACAAATTCCGGTGAGAGCGATCGGTACAGGGACGCTGCGCGAGCGCGCCGCCCATGTGGATCCCGTCACCGCGCGCTGGTATCTTATCGAGTTTTACAATCGCTTCGCTTTGCCCACGGCATGCCTGGTGCTGGCCATGGTGGGAATTCCGCTGGGGCTTTCGTCGAAAAAGAGCGGCAAATCCGGCGGGTTCGTGATCACCATTGTGCTGGTGTTCGTTTACTACTTCATCTCTCTGATCGGAGTTTCACTGGCCAAGCAGGGCAGGGTCACTCCCGCGCTCGGCGCCTGGCTCGCGAATCTGGTTTTCTTTGCCGCAGCTTTGCTTTTGCTATGGCAGGCGGAACGGCGGCCTTTCGCGCTTTCGGCGATCAAACTGGGGAAGGCAGCTCCGAATTTTCCGACCCATGAGCGGAGGCGGAAGCGCAGAGACATCAACGCATTCGAGCGGGCTTCCACGCGGCGGCGAGTGCTCAGCCTTTCGCGGAATTCAACCAGCTTCCCCACCCTCCTGGATGATTATGTCCTGCGCGATTTCTTCATCTACCTGGGAATGATCGTCTCCACATTCCTTGTGCTGTTGCTGGTGTTCACTCTGTTCGAGTTGCTGGGAGACATCCTGCGCAATCAGACCCCGGCCGTGGTGGTCGCGGAGTACCTACTCAACGTGGCTCCTTATTTGCTCTACAACGTTGCGCCGCTGATCATGCTTCTGGCGGTGCTGATCACCTTCGGACTGATGAACCGCTCCAACGAGATCACTGCCATCAAGGCCACCGGAACCAGCATTTATCGCATCGTGATGCCGGTGCTCATCGCATCCGCGGTGCTCGCGGCCGGCCTGTTCTTTGCCGACCAGTTCTACCTGCCCCACACCAACAAACGCCAGGAAGCGCTGCACAACCAGATCAAAGGCAAGCCGCCGCAGACTTATCTGCGCCCCGACCGTCGCTGGATTTTCGGCCAGCACAATGACATTTACTACTACCAGTTCTTCGATCCTGACCGCGACCAGTTCGCCAATCTCACCATCTTTCAAATCGATCCTGCAACCTTCGCCATCACCCAACGGATCCACGCCGATCGCGCCCACTGGGCCGACAGTATGAACCGCTGGATCTACGAACAGGGCTGGCAGCGTTCTCTGAACGGCGCCGCCATCGCCAGTTACCGTACCTTTGAGGTTTCTACGTTTCCGCAGCTCAGCGAAGCTCCGTCATATTTCAAAAAAGAAGTGAAACAGTACTCCGAGATGAACTATGAGGAGCTGCACCGCTACATCCGTGACCTGCAGCAGAGTGGCTTCGACGTCGTGCGGCTGCGAGTGCAGCTGAACAAAAAGCTTTCCTACCCCCTGATTACTCTGATTATGGCGGTACTCGCCGTCCCCTTTTCAATGTCAGCCGCGAAAAAAGGAGCGGTTACGGGGGTTGCCGTTGCCGTGGGAATTGCCGTGGTTTATACGGTGGTCTCCAGCTTGTTCGAGGCCATGGGAGATATAAGCCAGTTGCCGCCTGCGCTCGCCGCCTGGTCGCCAGACCTCATCTTCGCCCTGCTGGGTTCGTACATGATTTTGAAGATCCCCACGTGATCCTGGGTTTTGACGATGTGGGGTCCTTCCCGACCGCGGACGACGCTAAGCGCGCCGGGTGGCTACTTCACAGCGACCCCTGAGGGGTAGTTAAAGGTTGAAGTCGGAGGCTGCGGCGTTAAGGTTCCGGTTGAAGGAATGATGGCATATTGCGAAAGATTGGCGGAGTTAATGTTCGCAACGAATAGCCAAGTATCGTCGCTGCGAATCGCGATTGAGGTTGGTCCGGAGTTCGTCGCTGTAGGCGCGCCGGTGAATGCGGTCAAAGTTCCAGTGGCCGAACTGATGCGGTAACCGGAAATTTCACTGGCCCCGGTATCCAGCACATACAAGAAATTGCCGAACGGATCCACCGCCAGGGGCCCTGGGTCGTCGCCCGCCGGAAAGGGTGAACCCGGGACGGTTTGCAGGCTGTAATCCAGCCTTGGACAATTGTTTACCATTGAGATCGCGTTGCACACCTTATAGGCACTGACGCTATTGTTCGGTCTTCCGTTGGAAACATAAACAAATCGGTTGCAGGGATCGACGGCTACGCCGGAGGGCACAGTGCCAGTCGGAATTCCGCTCGAAGAAACGGTCAAGGGAAGTAGCGTGAGGCCGCCACTCGACGAAACTGAATAGTTCAGGAGCACATAATTGACGGAATCGGCGACATAAAGGTTCTCCGATGTAGGCGAGGAGAACCCTGAACAATAGGCAAACTGCACTGGAAACGTGGTTGCAGTCAGGGCGAGCGCCGCTGCGTTCGGGGCTTGCCCTCCGGCCTGAGCCGGTAGATCGGTAGTTCCCACCAGGCTGAGGGCGCCAGCGCTTCCAACCGAGAAAACCGAGACCGATCCCTGGCTGCCACTGGCCACGAACAAGAACTTACCTGCCGAGTCGATGGCCAAGGCCACGGGATTTGCTACCGGCGTGGTGCCCACCGCAGACAACTTACCATCGGAGGCTACTTTATAACTGGCGATACCGGTGACACTTCCGGACAACACCGCATTCTGCTGCACGATGACGTAGGCAAATGACCCCGCCGGATCAAGAACCAGGGAGGTGGGCAGTCCCGGTGTGGGAGGACCGGCAACATTGTTGATCTGCGTAAGATCGCCGTTTCCCAGGTTGAGACTGAAGCTCTGCATCACCGCCGACCCCTGGGTGGGCACAACCACCAAACCATTGTTGGAAGCTGAATATTTTGTGCTGCAGGCGAAGAGAAAACCGACTGCAACCAGCACCAGTATCGCCGCCATCCAGGTAAAACTTGTCCGCATTCTTTGCTTTATCTCCTGTGAACGTGCTGATGCGGCCTCCGGCGACCGCCCGCCGGGCATGCAACATTATTTCGAGGCGTGAATTGCCATCCACTTGTGTATCAGGAATGCACGGGAAGAGCAAACTCAGCCGGCATTGATTGGAGCCGCAGAAAAGGCCAGGAGTTGCCTCAGGGAGGGAAGAGAACCCCTAACCATTCACCACAGTCGCTGGAGCTGGTTCAACGGCCTGCTGGGCGGCGGGGCTGGCCGGCATCAGCGGCAGGTGAATCTCGACCACGAGTCCGCCTTCTGCGCGGTTCGTTGCGGTCACACGCCCGCCGTGGAAGCGAACCGCCCGTTCCGTAATCGCCAGGCCTAAACCTACGCCGCCAGTCTGCCGGCCTCGAGCATCGTCGAGACGGTAAAAGGGCCGAAAAAGTTTCTCCAGCGCATCCGGGGGCACGCCATCGCCGCAGTCGGTAACTCGGACTACCACTTCCTCACGCCCGCCGCTTTCCATCTTTTCCAGATGAACCTCAACGGTAGAACCTTCACGGGTGTAACGAATCGCGTTGCGTACGACATTCTCGATTGCACTATGGAGCAAGGACGCGTCACCGCGCACTGCCCAAGTGCCATCTGGAATTTCGAGGCGCACGTGGCAGCGCCTGGCTTGGGCTTCAAACTCCGCATCTTCGGATACGTTAAGCACCAGTTCGTCGAGTAAGACTGGCGTGGCCGGCACACGCTGCTCGCCATCTTCCAGTCGCGCCAAAGTCAGCAGGCGGCCGATCAGCTCGTTGAGTCGCCCAGCCTCCAGTTCGATGCGCTCCAGCATGGCAGTGCTCTCCGTCCCGGAGCGCTGGCGGGCTAAGCCCAGCGCCACATTCAAGCGTGCCAGCGGCGAACGCAACTCGTGGGAAATGTCATTCAAAAGGCGAGACTGCGCCTTCACCAGGTTTTCCAGACGCTCCGCCATGGTGTCGAAGTCCCGCATCAAGCCCGCTACCTCGTCGCGTCGCCGGATGTTGGGCGCACCAGCCCGCGCCGTGAGATCCCCAGCCGCCAACTGGCGCGTGGCGGCGCGCAGACGAACCACCGGCATGGTCAGGAACCACGCAAGCACATAGCAGACCAGCCCCGAGGAGATGACGGCGATGAAAAGACCAGGCACGGGCAGTCCCCGCGGCCCCAAAAAAAGCCTGGGTCCCGGCGGAGGAGCCAATACCAGGGTGTAACGGTGCAACCCATCCGCGGACGCCCGCGAATCCCGCAACACGGGCGGAGGAGCAGGGAAAATGAAGCCCTCATGAGGCACTCGAGGACCGCCGCCCGCGACCCGTACCGCCCATTCCGGCGCACCGTGATGCGACATGTCCTCCATGTTTTCGTTGAACAAAAAGGCGCGGACGTGCTGGGTGGCATCGAGATTCTTCAAATACTCTGAAAGTCCGCGATTCCCCCCCTGCTCGTAGGCGTTCACCGAATCGTTCATCGCGGTCGCAAGCAGGGCTTCCCAGGATGAAGTCCGCGGCCGAAAAGCCAGGGTCACCAGAATGGCGAGCACCAGAAAGAGGGCAAATGCCATCCAGAACGAAAGAAAAATTTTGAGGAACAGGCTCTTCATGGCGGTTTTGGTATTATGCCGTGCCTTTGACTTTTCCCCCAACTTTCTCGCCGGTGTTCTCCCGCGGCCGGGCAAAAATGTAGCCCACGCCGCGGATGGTCTTGATGTGCTCGTCGGCGTCGGTATCGCCGAGCTTCTTGCGCACCTTGCTGACGTGCATGTCGATGCTGCGGTCGAAGGGTGAGAACTTTCGGCTGAGCACGGCATTCACCAGGCGCTCGCGCGGCACCACCCGTCCGGCCTCGCGCAACAACACTTCCAGCAGATTGAATTCCACCGAAGTAAGGTCGACCGGTTCGCCGTCCCGGCGCACGCTGCGGGTCGCGGGATCGAGCTCAATTTCGCCCACGCGAACGATCTCAGGCGCCGACGGGGTAGATTTATCGCTGCGCGTGCGGCGCAGAATGGCTCGAATACGCGCCACTAGTTCGCGCGGGTTAAACGGTTTCGGCAGATAATCGTCGGCGCCAATTTCCAGGCCGACGATGCGGTCCACATCCTCTCCCCGGGCAGTTAGCAGAAGCACCGGCAGGCGGGAGGTCGCGCGAATTCTCCGCAACACTTCGAAACCATTGATCCCGGGCAGCATCACATCCAAAACCACAAGCAGATGGCCGCCGCCGTTGGCGCGCTGCAAACCGCTCTCGCCGTCGTGCACACAATCCACGACAAAGCCTTCGGCCTGGAGATACTCTCCGACCAATGTGCAAAGCTCCACATCATCGTCGATGACCAGAATGCGTTCCATCTTCGTAGGTTTCATTGTGCACCACGCGGCGTGCCGCTAAGGGTAAAGAATTGTCAAACTCTTAAACCTACTGTCGAACCCGGAGTTTCCTGTTTGACAAAACTTTACTCGGTTTGACGGTCTCTTTACTACTTTTCCCCAGGAGATCGTGTTCCTATAAGTGCTGGCAAAACCAGTTCCAGCAGGAGCAAAGAGTTATGAAATCGATTCGTATTCGTCTTCTCGTAGCCGCGCTGGCAGTAATGCTAGGCGCCGCGATTGCCAAGTCCCAAACCGCGGATTCGGCTCCGCCTCCGCCCCCGCCCATGCAAGGGCCAGGATTTGGCATGGAAGGCCACGGAATGGGCTTTTTTGCCAAGTATCTCGATGTGAGCGACACGCAGCGCGCCCAGATGAAGGCAGTCATGCAGAAAGAGCACGCCACCCTGAAGCCGCTGATGCAGCAACTTCACCAGATGGACCAGCAGCTCAAACAATATGAGGAAGGCGCTTACGACGAAGCCAAAGTGCAGGCGCTGGTCACGCAGCAAGCGCAAACCCTGGTGCAAGTGAAGGTGCAGGAGACCCGAATTCACAACGAACTGTTCCAGTTGCTCACTCCCGATCAGCAGACCAAGATGAAGCAGTTCGAGGCGAATCGCGAAGCGCGCATGCAGCAGCGCATGCAGAACGCTCCGGCGAATAACCCGCAGGATCAGGATTAAGTCGGAGCCGCGCGGGGTTGAGCCTGGCTCAAGCCCGCGTGAGTTTATTGGCGCATCTCCGCCCCCAAGGAGCGATGCCATGGATCTGGTACAAGCATTTATCTTTGACCTGGGATGGGTATTCTTCGCCGCCTGGGCAATGGTTCTCGCGGCGGTCGGTGTAATCGCCTTTGGCTCCGATATCGCGGGCTTTGCGCAGCGACAAAATCGCGAGAAGCCGCCACAAGTTTATCGTTAGTGCGTAGCCGCGCGGCCTGTCCAAATTCTTCTTTGCTTGCCCCGGCTGATCTGTGCGCAAACCTTGCACCCCACCCTGCTAAAATTTCATCTACAGAACCTGCATGATTCCCAAGAATATGCGACCGCTGCTGCCCTACCTCAAGCGTTACCGCTGGGGTTTTGTGGCGGGCATTTTCTGCGTTTTTCTGAGCAATGGCGCCTGGGTGCTTTTACCGCAGGTCATTCGCCACGCGGTGGATGATCTCAATACTGGAGTTACTTCGGCGAAGCTCTTGCACTTTGTCTGGCAGTTGCTGGAACTGGCGGCGGTGCGAGGAATTTTCCTGTTCTTGACCCGCTGGATCGTTATCGGCATCTCGCGCGACATTGAGTTTGATCTGCGCAACGATCTGTTTGCCCACCTGGAAACACTCTCCTACTCCTACTACCAGCGCATGCGCACCGGCGACATCATGGCCAGGGTGACCAACGATTTGAACGCTGTGCGCATGCTGCTGGGCCCGGCGATTATGTATTCGGCAAATACGCTGGTGTTTACGCTGGCGGCCATGTCGTTCATGGTGCGGATCAGCCCTAAGCTGACCTTCTATGCGTTTCTGCCCTTGCCCGTGGTCAGCGTTGTCATTCAATATTTCGGACGGCGCATTCATGAGCGCTTCGAGAGAATTCAGGCGATGTTCTCCGATATTTCCGCCCGGGCGCAGGAGAATTTTTCCGGGGCCCGCCTCATTCGGGCGTATGTGCAGGAAGAAGCTGAAATCGCCGCATTCGAGAGCGCGAACCAGGAATACATTGCGCGCAGCCTGAAACTGGTGCGGCTGATGGGCATGCTGTGGCCCACGCTGGAATTCATGCTGGGGTTGGCCGTGGTGCTGGTGTTGTGGATTGGAGGCGGGGAAGTGCTGGCTGGACGCATGGAAATCGGCGGCTTCGCCGCTTTTAATATTTACATGATGCAGCTTACCTTTCCCATCATTGCACTGGGGTGGGTGGTCAATATTTTTCAGCGAGGCACGGCGTCGCTGGTGCGTCTGAATGAAATTCTGCAAGAGCAACCGGAAATTAAAGACGAAGTCGAGGCCGCTGACGTAACCTTACAAGGCGAAATCGAATTCCGCGGCCTGAATTTTGAATATGATGGCAAACCTGTATTGCACGACCTGAATCTTCGCATTCCTGCCGGGACCAGCATGGCGATTGTGGGTCCGACCGGAGCGGGCAAAACCACGCTGGTCAATCTGGTTCCGCGAATTTACGATTCCGCCCCAGGGATGGTTTTACTCGACGGCCGGCCGGTCCGCGATTTTTCGATCGCGTCATTACGCAAGAACATTGGATTCGTTCCGCAGGAAACATTTCTGTTCAGCGATCGCATTCGCGAGAACATCGCTCTGGGCGTGGAATCGGCCACGAATGGTGAGATTCACGATGCGGCCGAAGCCGCCGACATCGCCGCCGATATCGAAGGCTTTCCTGAGCAATACGGAACCATGGTTGGGGAGCGGGGTATTACCCTATCTGGTGGTCAAAAACAGCGCACCGCGATCGCGCGGGCGTTGATTCGCAACCCGCGCATACTTATCCTCGACGACGCGCTCTCGAGCGTCGATACTCATACCGAAGACAAAATCCTCAATCACCTGCGCGAAGTGATGCGGGGCCGCACTACCATTTTTATCTCCCATCGCGTTTCCACCGTGCGCAATGCCGACTGCATCGCCGTGTTGCATGACGGCCGCATTGTGGAGACTGGCACGCACGAGGAACTGCTCGCCTTGAACGGTTACTACTGGGACCTGTATAACAAGCAGTTGCTGGAGGAAGAACTGGCCGAAGTCTAGCGAGCACTTTGCTGTGGTTTTCTGGCGGGAGTCTTCTAGCCGCTGTCTTAATCCATGCCGGCGTAATACGGCTTCGTGCCGATCCAGGTGCACGAAGTTCCAGTCCCACTCGCATGCGACGATTCGACTCACCTGAGATTCTCGATTCTGACGCCTGTTCCACCCGGGACGTCGAACTTTCCATGGGGGATATGGGCCGCGTCAACCGTTGGTTCGGCGGCGTCGCTACTACCGCGAAGATGGTAGAACGCGCGGCTCAGGTTAGCGGCGCGAAATTCTTTTCCCTCCTGGAGGTGGCGGCCGGTTCGGGTGAAGTTCCTGAGATGGTTCGGCAACGGCTTGCCCGTCGCGGAATCAAGCTGGAGGTGACGCTGCTCGACCGTGCCCGCTCTCATCTGGCGAGTCGAAGCTGCATCGCAAAAAACCATAGGGTAGTGGCCGATGCGCTGGTTCTTCCTTTCGCCGATGGAGTCTTCGATCTGGTCGCGTGCAACCTTTTTGCTCACCACCTGGACGCACAGCAATTAGTCCTCTTCACGCAAGAGGCTCTACGAGTTTGCCGGCGGGCAGTGTTGATCAACGATTTGGTTCGTCACCCTTTGCATCTGGCCCTGGCATATCTCAGTTTCCCCCTCATGCGCAGCCGCGTCGCCTGGTTGGATGGACTTACTTCAGTACGGCGCGCCTATGTTCCGGAGGAAATTCGAGGCTTGATTTGCTCCGCCAGTCCGGGGATGGCAAATGGGCAAGTCGAACTCGCGCGCAATTACCTTTTTCGGATGGGATTGATTTTGTGGAAAAGCTCGCATTAAGCAAAGACTTCTCCAAGCGCTGATCGGCGATTTCCTAGCGGACCACCAACACTTCGCGAATGTTGTCGCGGGCCAGAAAGAATTTGATGGAGGCGAAGTCGCGGAACAAGCTTTCGATGTGGCGATTATTGAATACCCGCTGCAACTGGAAGCCATCAACCGCGGTGTGTACGGCGCCCGTTGGGCCGCGGCGTGCTTCGCGCCGCAATTCGATTTTCTGCATTTCGAGAGTGTCGGGGCCGACGATGTGAAAGCGATGGCAGGGCGAATCCGGCCCGGCGTCGCGAGTGTGAAAAAAAGCCAACAGCATGCCTCCTGGTTTCAGCACCGACCACAATCTTCCCATCACTGGCTTCACTAGACTCTCGTCCAGGTAATCCGAGAGGTTCCAGCACAGCACGACATCGAACTGGGCCGCCGGGTAGACCAGGTTATCGGCGAGAAATTTTCGGCTATCGAGAACGGCGGTTCCGTGCTCATCCTTGGAGAGCAGCGCTGGATCGGTAGAGGCGGTCAACAAGTCTTCGCTGTAGATCTTATGGCCGTGCTCGGTGAAGTGGCGGATATTCGTAGGAGAGGTCGATCCCAGATCAAGCACGCAAAGAGCTTCGGCGTTCTCCCAGCCGCGGGATAACTCGCCTAAGCCGCTGGAACGCCGCGTCAGCTTCTGTGAGGCTTGCCCCGGAATCGTCTCCGGACCGGATGATCCCCGAAAAAGTTTCATGAAATTCTGTGAGACTGATGACATCCGTTATTCATGGCCCTTGTTACTCGGTCGCAAGCCTGGCCCGTTCACTTCGTGTCAGAACGGTGAATATCAATTTTACCCTTCAAAAAAGCGCCTTCTTCGATCGAGATTCTCTGCGTGGCGATGTCCCCGATTACGCTCGCGGACTTACGTAGTTCGACGCGATCGCTGGCCTGTATGTTGCCCTCTAGTTTTCCCTGCACAATCACGCCCTTGGCATCGACGCTGGCTTTGACCTGGCCATTCGGACCCACCGTCAAGCTATTGCCTTTTAAGGCGATACTGCCTTCGACCAGCCCATCCAAATAGAGATCCTCGCTGCCCGAGAGTTCGCCCTTGATCACCACAGACTTGCCGATTTGTGCCAACCCGCTGGCGGCTGCGCTCATTGGACGATCTCCTATCTCACGGAATCGGCGAATGGCTCGATGTCAAAGCTGGGATACAACCCGATTACCATCCACTGCAACGACTATACGCAAGGCAGCGAGTGCCCCGCAAGCACCGGTATGCTTACTTACGTACCCGATACGCTGTAGGAACCTTGCGGCTGAGTTGCTACACTAAATATCGTGCATGGCAGTCGAGGCATTTGGGAAGATGATTCCTAGAATTATCACTGGCCTGCTTTTCATCGTTTTGCTTGTTGAGCTTGGCGCGTCCGCCCCGGCCACTGCGCAAGATACTTCCGCCATCGAACTGGTTCGCGCCACCGTTGCCAATGAAGTGGCCGCAAGCAACGACAGCTCAATAAAACACATGTTCCGCGACCGCAAGAAAACTCCCCAAGGCTCGCAGACCCGGATTTACGTTGAAACGCGGGAGGCCATCGCGGGCATGACGGTCGCCTACAACGACAAGCCTCTCACTCCACAGCAACTACACAATGAAGAAGGCCGCCTGGCAGGGCTGGTAAGCAATCGCGATCAACTTCGACGCAAACAACGTTTGGAAAAGGAAGAGGCCCAACATACCTTAAGCATCATCAAAGCACTGCCGGATGCGTTTGTGTTCGAGCCGGATGGAGAGGAAACCGGGACAGCGAATCTGGGCAGGGACGGAGCGCGAGTGGTCCGTTTAAAGTTTCATCCCAACCCAGCCTACCGGCCGCCATCGCATGTGGAAGAAGTCCTCGTCGGCATGAATGGATTTCTGTTCATTGACCCCGCCGAGCGCAGGATCGCTCGAATCGATGGCACCCTGTTCAAGGAAGTGTCATTCGGCTGGGGAATTTTGGGCCATCTCGATCCGGGAGGACATTTCTTCGTCGAACAACAGGATCTTGGCGACGGTTCGTGGGATATTTCGTGCATGCGGCTGGAATTCACCGGCAAGATTTTGCTGTTCAAAAGTATCGCGATCAAGTCCGAAGAAATATTCAGCAACTTCCGTCGCGTGTCCCCGGCAACCACCTTTGCTCAAGGCGTCGAAATGCTGAGGGAAGAGCAAGCCAAACTCACGCAGGCAGGTTCTGTGACAGCAAAAGCGGTTGGGAAGGGCCAGTAAGCGGCTGCGATCCCACCACTCATGCCCCCGCGCGAAGCGTTTGCTTGCGCACGGTTAACTTCTCGATCAGATCTTCTTTGATTCTGTAGCCGGTCCCGGGCTCGCTGCTGATCGCAATCATTCCTTTCGCAGACACGGTTACTTCCGGTTCGATGATGTCCTCTTTCCAATACCGTTTGGAAGCTGAAACGTCCCCGGGCAGGCTAAAATTTTCCAGCGTCGAAAGCGCGATGTTGTGCGCGCGGCCAATACCGGATTCCAGCATTCCCCCGCACCATACCGGAACTTTTTGCGATTGGCAGATATCGTGAATCTTCCGGGCTTCGGTTAATCCGCCAACCCGGCCGACTTTAATATTGACGATGCGGCATGCGCCGGTCTCGAGCGCGATGGCGGCGGCGCGCGCGCTCTCGATGGATTCGTCGAGGCAGATGGCGGTTTGCAGCTCTTTTTGCAAGCGCGCGTGGTAAAAGATATCGTCGTTCCAAAGCGGCTGCTCGATCATCAGCAGGTGGAACTGATCGAAGCTGCGAAGGTGTTCCACCTGATCGAGCGTGTACGCTGAATTGGCATCGCAGCTCAGCGTGATATCCGACCAGCGCGAGCGGATTTTTTCCAGCACATTCACATCCCATCCAGGTTTGACTTTGACCTTGATGCGACGGTAGCCGGCGGCCAGTTCGATGTGAATCTTCTCGAGCAGTTGTTCGATGGAATCCTGAATGCCGATCGAGACTCCACAGGGAATCTCGCTGCGAGTGCCGCCGAGCAGTTTCCACAGAGGCAGGCCTCTTTGTTTCGCCTCGGCATCCCACAATGCGTTTTCCAGCGCAGCCTTTGCCATGCGATGGCCGCGCACTCTAGAGAAAAGGGCCGCACAATCGCGTGCCGATTCCAGGTTGCGCCCGAGGACAGCCGGCGCCAGGTAACGAACCATCGTTGGCCAGACGCTTTCTATCCATTCACTGCTGTAGAAAGGATCTTCGCCGGCCACGCACTCGCCCCAGCCGTCAACGCCATCGCAATGGGCGGTCAGCAATATGATGCGGCGGCTATAGGTGCGCCCAAAACTCGTCTCAAAAAAATGAACGAGCGGCATCTGAATCTCGCGGAGGGTGATAGCTTCAATCTTCATAATCGAGGGGTCAAAGGCAGACCATCATTCTTGCGAGGCGTACGACCATTGCTCATCCCAATTTCCCAGCACGAACTTTCCATTCTTTTCGGAGTCGCGCTGATAACCTAGCACGGCGAGCCCGTTCTCGAAAGCCTGGAGGAATTGATCGCGATTGCGTTCCTGAACCTTCTGCGCCTTCGTTCGGGTTCCCAGCGCTGCTTTCCACTCGTAAATCTGCGCTGGAACCTCAATCGCAGCCTGCTCGCGGAATGGCGGATTTTGCTGCGTGGCAAGTACGGTCTGCACTCGCTTTGAGCTTAGCCACCACTCGGCGATGAGCCGGTCGCTGGGAAGCCCGCCCTGCAGCGGCGACGAGGTGATTCCGTATTGGTTGATGTTGTAACGGCGCGAGATGGCTCCCAGCTTTTCGATATTCAAATAAGCATTCTTGATTTCGAGCGGATCGAAGGTCCACTCAATCAACTCGATGCCTCGGGCCAGCGCGTCTTCACGCTGCAAAAGCTTGAGCCGGCGGCCCAGTCCGCTATCGCGGTGCTGCTTGCGCACCGCCAGCATGTGCGAGTGCAAATAGATACGGCCGGATCGGGTGCCCGGCACCGAGAGAGCAAAGCCCACCATTTCCTTGCCGTCGAAAGCGCCCATCACTTGTCCGCCAACTTTTTCGGCCACAACGAACATGCGCAGCGGCACCAGTTCGGCGTCGCTGAAATTCCAGATTTCTTTCTGTAAAGCCACGCAGGCCCGCAACTCTTCCAGGCCCTGGCAACGGCGAATCACGATCGCGTCTGAACTCACCCTTGTGTCTCCTGCTGTTTGGCTTCTTGCCAGAGCGACTCAAGTTTCTCCATCGAAGCCTGCTCCACAGTGCCGCCGGTTTTGTGCAGGTGCCCCTCCATCCACTGAAAGCGCCGGCGGAACTTGCGATTGGTCTGGCGCAGAGAGGACTCGGGATCAAGGGCCAGATAGCGGGCGATATTGACCAGCACAAAGAAAAGATCGCCCACTTCTTCTTCCAGCCGCATCCGTAAATCTTCGTCAATCAACTGCTGGCCTGAAGCGGCGATGCCGCGGCCTTCCGGAAGCGGACCGGGAGCAGGGAAGTCGCGCAGATGATCGCGGAGTTCGCGGACCTCTTCGGCGAGTTTGTCGAACAATCCATCGATGTTGGGCCAATCAAAACCCACTTGCGCGGCCCGCGAACTGAGCTTGTGCGCTTCCAACATGGCTGGCATGGACGCTGAGATCCCCGCAAGAATCGATGGTGAATCCGCCTCTGCCTTGCCGGCGCCGCCGTCGGTCTTAATCGCAGGCTGCTTCAAGCGCTTCTTGCGCTCTTCAACTTTCAACGCTTCCCAGTTCTTCTTCACGTCAGCCGAAGTATCGGCCTTCGCCTCGCCAAATACATGCGGATGCCGGTCGATAAGCTTGCGTGTAAGCCGGTCGAGAACGTCATCGATGGAAAATGTGTGCTGCTCTTTCGCCATCTCCGAATAGAAGAGCACTTGCAGCAGCAGGTCGCCGAGTTCGCCGGGAAGTTCGTCCCAATCGCGGTTGTCGATCGCTTCCAGGACCTCGTAAGTTTCTTCCAGCGTGTAGGGCTTGATGGAATCGAAAGTCTGTTCGCGATCCCAGGGACAACCCCCGGGCGCGCGCAGGCGCCCCATGATGGCAACCGCGCGTTCAAAACGCTCGCCAGTAGTGGGCATTGGCAACCACTCTAAATGAGCGGTCATGGAAGAGGCAATGCGTTGGCGCATCCGTTTTTTGGCGACAACCGGGGCGCGCGCCCGGCATCTAAAGTAATGACGATCTCAACCGATTAAAGGAGAAAAATCATGCCAAATATTCTTCATGGCAAAACCGTAGCCATCCTGGCAACCGATGGTTTTGAGCAGTCCGAGCTCATTAAGCCGAAACAGGCTCTGGAACAGGCCGGAGCACGCACCCAGGTTATCTCGCCGGCGGAAAAGAAGATCAAGGGCTGGGACAAGAAAGACTGGGGCGACGAGGTTCCAGTTGATGTCGAACTAAAAGCGGCGGACGCGGGCAAATATGACGCCCTGCTGCTCCCCGGCGGGGTCATGAATCCCGATCAACTGCGGATGAATCCCGACGCCGTGAGATTTGTGAAACACTTTATCGAGCAGGGCAAACCCATTGCGGCGATCTGTCACGGCCCGTGGATGCTGGTCGAGACCGGCGCGGTTCGCGGGCGCTCCGTCACCTCGTGGCCTTCGTTAAAAACTGACATCCAAAATGCGGGTGGTACGTGGGTGGACCAGGAGGTGGTTGTTAGTAAGGGGGTGGTTACAAGTCGCAAGCCCGACGACGTTCCGGCGTTCAATCGCGAAATGATCTCGTTGTTCGCGAAGGGGTCTGCGGCAACCGGAAAGCTTGAGCGCAAAGTTGCATAACCTGTGACTTCCGAAGCCGGCTCCGCTGTGGGGGCGCAGCCGGCTCATTTTTCCGTTCTTTTAGCTAGCGCTGCGATTTTGGCCAGAAACTCTGCGGTACTAAGGTTACCTTCTCCTGGTCTCTGACTGAGTGCAGACTCTAATGATCAGGGTTGTGTGGCTCGGGCTATAGCTCTATAGTTATTTTAACGATGTCAGGTATCTAGATTATTATCATGACCTTAGCGTTACATCCTCGCGCGTCCCTGGAAGACCAACACTTTCAAGTCGTAGTGATCGGAGGGGGCATCAACGGCGTCGCCGTCGCGAGGCAGTGCGCCCGCGCCGGCAAGCGCACGCTTCTGGTTGAGCAGAATGATTTTGCTTCCGGTGTAACCAGCCGATCCACCCGCATCATCCACGGAGGATTGCGTTACCTCGAGCATGGCGAATTGGGATTGGTACGGGAATCGCTGCGCGAACGGGAGAAATTGCTGCGGGAGCGATCGCATCTCGTCCACCCGATGCATTTCCTTTTGCTCTTGAACGAAACCAGCCAGCGCAGCGCATTAAAGGTGCGCGCCGGCCTGTGGCTCTACCAGCGCATGGCGGGAAAACCGAGCACCGACGCCACTGAAATGGAATTGAAGCGGTTGGAGCGAGCGCTGGACGCTGGACATCGCTGGTCGTTTTTCAATTATGAAGACGCGCAGTGCGAATTTCCGGAACGGCTGGTGGCGGAGTGGTTGATGGAAGCCGTGGCCGCTGGCGCGGTCGTCCGCAATCATGTGGAGGCGCTGGCGGTGGATGTGATTCATGGACGGGTCCGGGGCGTGTTGCTGCGCGACCAGATTACCGGGCGCGATGAGCGCGTGGATGCCGGCTGGGTGATCAACTGCAGCGGGCCGTGGGCCGACCGAGTCTGCCAGCGCTCTTCGATTCGCATGTCGAAGCCGATGTTGGGAGGCATGCGCGGCTCGCACATCGTAATGTCGAGATTTTCCGGTTCGCCGAATTCGGCGGTTTACACCGAAGCGCTCGACGGCCGTCCCATCTTTGTCTTGCCTTGGAATGATCAGGTTCTAGTGGGCACAACCGAGGTTGCCGACAGCGGCGACCCCGGCAGAGCAGCGCCTTCGCCCGAGGAAATCAATTACCTCGTGCGCTCGGTGGCGCAACTATTTCCCAAGGCAAAAATATCGGCGCAGAGTGTGAAGCACGCCTTTGCTGGAATTCGGCCCCTGCCCTATTCCCCGGACAATCGCCCTTCGGCGGTAACCCGAAAGCACATCCTCCACGACCACGCGGATGACGGAGCCGCCCGTATGCTCTCGGTGATCGGGGGCAAACTCACGACTGCGGCCGCGCTGGCGCGGGAGTGCGCCGGCAAGATCGGATTAAGCGCGAACCAAGCCGACACAATAGCGGTGGGTCCGGGCCCTGCTCTTGACCCGCTACTGGACGAAGCAGTTCTGGAAATTGCGCGCATCGGAGCAGTCAGCGAAGAAACTGCGCGCGGCATGCTGGAGTGGCACGGCCAGCGCGCCGCCGATATCGCTCGCATGGCGCTGGTGAGCGCGGAGCTGCGGGCGCCGATTTGCCCGCATACCTCTCACGTGATCGCGGAAGTGGTGGAGGCGTATCGCAGAGAGTGCGCGGTCACTTTGGGCGATGTGCTCCTGCGCCGGGTGCCGGTAGCACTGGGTCCGTGCTGGTCTGAATCCTGCAGCCGCGAAGCGGCGTTGCGCATCAGCGCGGTTCTTGGCTGGAGCGAGCACACCATGGGCGCGAACCTTGAATCGTTTGAAGTAGAGCGCTCGGCCTTTCTGCGGCCGGTCGCACGTTCTGCCGCAGCGCTGGAAGCCGCTGCGGACTGACCGCCGCGCCGGGAACCGAAAGCAGGCAGAATTATCTTTGACTCAGGCTCTCGAGATCCCTAGTTCTTGCTCTTCTTTTTTTCTTTCGCTTGAATCCTCCGGCCCACCGTCCGTGCCAGAAGTTTAGGGTGGTCAGAGATAATCCCATCGACTTTCCATCTCGAAAATCGTTTCATTTCGGCAGGTGCATTTACCGTCCAAACTAGAATTTTTCTACCCGCGCTTTTCACCTCCGAAACCAACTGCTCCGTAACCAGCTTGTAATGCAGGATCACGTACTGTACCGGCAAATCACGCCAGAGGCTGAGCTGGCCCTGGTTTTCGCAGATTACTCCCAGAGGAATCGCCGGCTCACTTCGGTGGAGACCTTCCACGACCTCGGGAAGAAATGATGAGACTACAAAACCTCGGGCAGGAACAAAACTCCGCAGTAAATCCGCAGTGATCCTCTCAATGCCGGCAACCTTGAGTTCGATATCAAGAAAGGCGCTGCGCTGGTAGCGAGTGAGAACATCGCACAGCAACGGCAAGCCCAGGTCCGGTACGGGGTACTTGGCAATTTCGAGGCCGCGCGGCCTGGCGGTTGCATCGTGAGCGACGACCGCTTGTCGATCCGACGAAAGGCGGACATCAAACTCAAAGCCGTCGCAGCCGGAGCTGAGCGCCAGATCGAACGAGGCGAGAGTGTTTTCTGGAATCGACTTCTCGGCGCGGGCGCCTCTGTGACCGAGAAGCAGTGGATGAATTTCCATCAACTCTCGATTCTACCGGTCGTGAAATGTATCGAGCTAATCGAGATCGAAATCGCGGATCGGTTTGCCGGTGTCGGGAGTTTCCTTGGCCTTCTTTATCGCTTCCTGAAATTTCTTTTCCAGAAGTTCGGAAGCGTGTTTTTGCGCCTCCACCGATTGCCGGAATATCGATTCGCGGCGGCTATCCTGTTCCTTCATGGCGCGGGCCGCTTCCTCCATATCGCTAAACATTCGGGGCTTTACCGCAGCCGTGTGAGCGATTACGGCGGCGGTCGCGGTATCGATCTTCAGCAATGCGCTGCAGCACGGGCAGGTAACTTCGATGGTGGCAGGGCTTTTCCCCATTTTGCGAATGATACCGCAAAACCCGAGGAAAAGCGCTTACTTCAACGCTCAAGTTTGATGGGAAAGATATGGAAGACGTTCAAGAGCTCGGACCCCAGCAAAAAGATCGACAACAGCACCACCAGCACGGCCATCAGCTCTCCGAAGGTCAGTCCGCGGCGGTTGGGTTCGAATCGCCTGGCGGCCAGGCTGAGAATATTCAGTGTGGCGAAGCCGAAGACCACCGCCCAGAGAATGTTGTACACATCGTCGCGGCGGCTGGCATGGCGCTGCACCAACACCAGAGTTGCGGCCAGAGCGGACTGTGCCTTCAACCCGCTCTGCAGCGAGATCGCGGCGCGCCAACTGCGCTCAATCAGCGAGGTGGTTGAAAAGGCCATCGCGGGTGCCGAGCCTGTAAATGTTTCTCTTCGCTCAAAGTAATTGCATATTACATTTTTTTCGACCAATCGGTCACGATGTGAACGCCCGGGAATCAACAGTCAAACCCTTCCGCGCACCGGTGCATTCAGTAAGATGGACCCATGGCAGAACGGCGCTTCGTTTTCTTCGATGTGGGCAATACGCTCCTCTTTCCTAATCGGCCAAAGACGCTGGCTTCTATTGCAAGCGATTGTCATCCCACGCTCGAACAATGGCAGGAGCTGGAGCGCCGGACGAAAACGGAGTTTGACCAGGGTATGCAGAGCGGCAGCGTCGATCATGGCTTCTGGTGGATGTTCCATACCCACCTGCTGGAACAATTGGGGATGGATATCGGCCTTCGGCAATCACTGGTTGAGAATACGCGGAACTCGGCCAACTGGGACCAGATTCTGCCAAGAACCCGGGAGACGCTCGACCGCATCGGGCAGAAATTCCGCATCGGCGTCATCTCGAATGCCGACGGCGGAATCGAGCGCGTACTGTCGCGCTGCGGCATTGCGGATTGCTTCGAAAGCATCACCGACTCCGCGGTCGTTGGTTTCGAAAAGCCGCGGCGAGAAATTTTTGAAGTCGCTCTCCAGCGGATGCAGGCGCGCGCCGATGAAAGCCTCTACGTCGGTGATCTATTCTCTGTGGATTATCTGGGTGCTACCAACGCAGGAATGAGCGCGGTTTTGCTTGATGTGGCCGGCGCCTACCATGACCGCGAACTGCCGCGCGTGGACTCACTGCAGCAGTTCGAAAGCTGGCTCGAGCGCTAATTTCTTGTCGTACAATTTCGTGCATGAGCTTCGATTCCACCCGAATGGTGTTGTTTCTTACCGCTGCGGCGCTGCTGGCGGTGGCGCCCGGGCCGGGCATGCTTTACGTCTTAGCCAGATGCCTGGCTGGGGGAAAACGCGAAGGTGTACTTTCGGCCGTGGGCACCTTTCTTGGAGGCATGGTGCACGTGTTGGCCGCGGCGCTGGGAGTTTCGGTCATCCTGGCGCGATCCGCCTTGGCGTTTGCCACCGTCAAGTATGCGGGCGCGGCTTACCTCTGCTTTCTGGGAGTGAGAATGATTCTGGATGCGCGAAAACCGGACGCATTCTACCCGCAGGATTTGCCCGCGAAACCTGTGGCGGTCCGAAATCCGCTGTGGCAGGGCGTTGCCACCGAAGTGCTCAATCCTAAAACCGCCCTTTTCTTTCTCTCCTTCATACCGCAATTCGTCAACCGAGCGCCGGGAAATATATTTTTTCAGTTTGTGCTGCTGGGGACGGTTTCTGTCATGCTGAACACTTCGGCCGATCTAATCGTGATCCTTCTGGCCGGGCCGCTGGGGGAGAAAATTCGATCCTCGGCCACGTTCCGCAGAAGGCAGCGAACCGTGACGGGAGCGATCATGATTGGGCTGGGAACTTACCTGGCCACCAGCGAGAGCCACTAGGCGGCACTGTTCTGAAGCAGGGCTACAACTCCAAAATCTGGTGATCGTGGCAATCGATGTGTATTGTGTCGTAAATATTTTGTAGCAGCTCAGTGCCGTGACGAGCCACAAAATACGCACCGGCCACGCCTCGCTCCTGCAACTCGTTATTCGGATAAAGCACCTGGCTCAGAGCTCGTGCATGGCGCCCGATCACTTCGCTTCGCCGCAATTCCGCGGCTGAGGCCAATTGGCGAAGGCGATCCAATTGGTAATTCATCTTTGAAGCGGCAGTCTGGCTCGCGCCCAACAGGGTTGGGTCTAGCTCCTCAAGCGACTTGCGCAAGTGCGCCAGCGATTTCTCTACGGATTCCTGGGCGCCGTCGAATGCGGCCTGCACCCCTTCAGGCAAGGTACGCGCCGCAAGTTTCTGCCGCAGGGCATCCGACCCGTGGAATGTGTCCGGAACCGTGATGTCATACTGCCGCAGCCAGCGTTGCACTTTGGGTTCGACGAGCGTCGCCGAAAAGCGAGGGAGAACGGGGGTCACGCGGCCCAGCAATATCTCATAGACCGCGCTCGCTTGAGCGAAATAAGCCGCTTCGGCAGCGCCTCCAACATAAGCCAGGGTGGGCAGAAGATAATCCTGCACGATCGGACGCAATAAAACGTTCGGGCTGAAATTCTGAGGAGCTGTTTCTATGCGATGTAGCAACTCGGCTCTCGAAATTTTTTCGGCGCTGGCATCGTTGCCAACGATGAATTCCGCAGCTTGATTCGATCCATTCCCACGACGGTGGATCGCCGTTCGTGCGCCCTCGTGCAACGTAAAAAGCAGCACCGACGCGGGCGTCACCTTTACCTGTTGCTCATAACCCGCCTTCTCCAGCGCCTCACCACGGCTGAGCAACGCGGCCTCGAGGTCTTCGGCGTGTTCGATGGCGCTGCGATAAATGGGGGCGGCCACGCGATGGAACTCTGCATCGGAGGCGTCCAGAAGAATCACGCCCCACCGCTCGAAGAGCCGGGCAAAGAAGCGGGCGAAAGCCATTCCCAGCGACGCTCCCGGACGATAGGACTCGCGCAGCCAATGCGTGACCTCGGAGTCGCCCAACAAAGTCGCCGCTTCCTCCACTACCGGTAAAATCTCTTCGCCGAGGTGAACATCACTCACCGGTGCGCCCGGAACTCCGTGGCTACTAGTCGTGAGTGTGCGCAAAGCGGAGTCGGCGTTGGAGTCGGGAAGGGAAACATGATTCACTTCGGCGAGATCGTGGTCCGAGGTCGCCAGCCAAAAGATGGGGACGGCATCTATTCCCGCGGCCGTGGCCTCTTCGGCCGATTTGACGGCGCTCAGAGCTTTGTAAATAGAAAACATCGGTCCACCGAACAGGCCAACCTGCTGCCCGGTTACGACCGCAGCCGCGCCGCGACGCAGACGCTGAATATTTGCCAAAGTCTGGGGCCCGGACTCCCAGGAGGCGTTCTGACGCTCGAGAATCGAACTGATTTTCTCGCGTCGCGAAGCGTCGTAGCGCAGCGCGGAAAGCTCCGCTTTCATCCATTCGGTGAAATTTGGCGAGTGCGGATAGAAAGGTCGAACGCCCGGGGAGTAAGCGAGGAAATCGGTGAACAGGCGAGTGCTTTGCGGAATTTGGCTAAAGGGCAGACATTGCGCTTTCACCGCGGGCTCTCCTGGCATCGCCGGCTTCTACAACGTTGGACGGATGAGATCATTGCAGGTCAACACGCTATCATTCTACAGGCGCGCCGTAATTGA
Organism: uncultured Acidobacteriota bacterium; assembly: GCA_963756015.1. GTDB lineage: Bacteria > Acidobacteriota > Terriglobia > Terriglobales > Acidobacteriaceae > Sulfotelmatobacter. The sequence continues at coordinate 27,087 of CAVWMB010000005.1, read as the reverse complement.
GATGCCGCAAACCGGCGCAAGATGCAAGATAATGGAAACGCTGAAGAGGGAACGCATGATGAGTTCTAGAGTGTCACCGGAGGTCAAAGCCGCTCCGCTGAACATTGTCACGCCGGTTACGCTGGAAGGTTCCGTGGTCCGGCTGGAACCAATTCGCCGCGAGCATCCCCTGGTTTTCTGGCAGGTAGCGAAAGATGCTGTCGATGACATCTTTCAATGGTATCCCTACCGCATGAAATCGCTCGAAGACTTTCAACAACTGGGCGACAAGGCATTCGCCGAGCAGGAACGCGGGGAGTCCGTGGTATTCGCAACCGTCGAGCGCAGCTCCGGAATGGTGATTGGGAGCACGCGCTTCATGAACATCGACCGTGCCAATCGCCGGGTGGAAATCGGTACTACCTGGATCGCGCCCGCGTGGCAGCGAACCGCGGTCAATACCGGAGCAAAATATCTGATGCTGCGCCACGCCTTCGAAGTTTGGGGATGTATACGCGTCGAACTGAAGACGGATGCTCTAAATCAAAAATCGCGCAATGCGATCCTGCGCATTGGCGCAAAAGAGGAAGGCACGCTGCGCCGCCATGTGATCACATGGACGGGCCGAGCGCGCGATTCGGTTTATTTCAGCATCCTGGATGATGAATGGCCGGCGGTGAAGGCGAGGTTGGAAGGAAAGCTCGCAAAAGGACCGGCGTCGGATAATAGCTCGGCATTTTAAGAGCGGCATCGTGCTGAGGAGAGCCGTTTGTCGGGCGAAGCCAGTTGGAACTTTGCCACCACATCAGCCATACGACTTAAGTTGGTTTTGGAAAGCTCAGACGCTGACGATCACGTGCCGGATTCCAGATCAGAGCTGACCGAAAGTTGAGGGGGTGCAGCGAAGTGATTCCATGCCGTCCAATACTGCTGTCCGTGTTCAATGCATTTCTGCTGTACTCACTCTTTTTTGCAGGTATCCCAACGCTGCAACTGAGTGGCCAGACCACCACCGCGCCGCCGCTAAGCAAAGAGCAGTGGCACGAGGACTTAAACGTTCTTGCCACCGAACTTCCGAAGCGGCACGCAAACGCGTTCCACTTCCTCCCCAAAGCAGTGCTTGATCAGGAAGTAAGAGAATTGGACTGGAAGCTGGATGGTCTGAACCGCGATGAAGTCTTCGTCGGCATGGATCGGATAGAAAATTCTATCGGTGACGGGCACACCTACATTCGAGTTCCCGCCGACGCGCCAATATTTCCGGTCCACTTTGAGAGATTCGGAGAGGATTACCGGCTGGTCTCCACTCGAGATATTCCGGGTGCGCGCGACGCTCTCGGAGGACGGTTGCTCAAGATCGACAGTACGCAGGTCAGCCGCGCTCAGGAGCTCCTCTTGACGTTGACGCCTGCCGACGAAACGCAAGCTCTACGTGATGTGCGTGCAACTGCCCTTCTCAACGATGGGATGGTTCTGCACGGCTTGGGAATCACCTCGGATCGCGACACAGTGCGCTACGTCATACTTACCGATGCAGGAAACGAAGCGACACTCGAGTATCGCGGAGAAGCGAACCAGTTCCGCGGAGCGGAGATTACCAGCATTCTTGAAACAGGATGGCTGCGTGCAGTGGCTGATCCGGCACTCTACCTGCAGAACCCCGACCAAGACTTTTGGTGCACGTATCTCCCGGCATCACAGACAGGGTACTGCAACTTCCGATCCTACAAAGACCTGAAACATACCGCGCGTGCTTTGACAGAACTTATGCGGCATGAACATCCAGAGAATCTGGTGATTGATTTGCGGCTGAATGCGGGAGGAGACTTTGATCAAGGCCTCAAGTATGTGGTCAACCCGATTCGTCGCATGTCCAAGATCAATCGGACGGGGCACCTCTTTATCCTGATTGGGCCGAGAACATTTTCAGCCGCGATGGCGAACGCCGCGCATTTTCGCAAACGAACCAAGGCAATTCTCGTTGGCCAACCGATTGGTGAGAAGCCGAATAGCTATCAGGAAGCAAGTGAGATGATTCTTCCCAACTCGCGATGGGTAGCCCGCTACTCAGTGCGGTTCTATCGATTCGCACGTGGCGAAGAAAACCTGATTCGCCCAGATCGCGAGGTCGCAGACACATGGGGGGATTTTCAGGCGGGGCGTGATCCAGTGATGGGTTGGGTGATTCGCACGATTTCAGATACCCAAAAGCAGAGGTGAGGAACCAACGCTTTTGTTATAGGTCTTTACACCTTCGCGGGAGAGGCCATCGCAGTACCTGCCAAAGTTTTCACATCTGCGGTAACCATGGAAGCGTTAGTCGTAATATGTAGTTCTCCGTAGCCTGTAGAGGGCCCGTTGCACCGCCTAACTCCACTAAAATTCGAACAAGGGTCCGATCAGGACCGTAGGCAGAGCCGACGACGGTCCGCTCGACGATCCGGGTCCGTCTCCCTGTTTGATGAATTCTTCCGGCGCGCAGCAGGACAAATTGCTCCCTGCACCTTCGCATCTCTCTGCCGCATCAAACCATTGACTTCCCAGGGCTTCCACCCTAGTCTGGAACTAGATCTTTGACTACGGCCAATCCCACCAGTGGGGGCGTCACGGCTTCGACGGAGATGCTTGCGGCCAAGAGGCATGCCGGGGTGCACACACCCGTAATCGTGGGCAAAATGATAATTGCCAATCAACAAATGGCATACGCAGCCTAATTAATTAGGCAGCCGCTTTCCACCGCTTCGCCCTTGGGCGGTGAGCGAGCGTCACACAGAGGGCTGCTCTTCCCGCCTACGTCTGGGGCGGGTAGTTAAGATCACAGGCTAGCGGCTAGCGTTTCTTGTCCGTTCTGAGCGTGGGCCGCGAACGTCCCAGGGTAATGCCTGGGGCATGAACGCGAATAAGCATGTAGTCTCTTGACCAGTAACATTTTCGGACGCGGGTTCGACTCCCGCCGCCTCCACCAATATAAACTACTGATAATACAGTAGTTATAAAACAGTAGAAACAATCGTACAATAAACGTACAATGGATTCGGCAAAGGTGCTGACTCCATGCTCTCGGTTTACTCCCGCCACTATTCTCCCTGCCCTTTCGACGACATCAACTACAAGCGTTGTCGTTGCCCGAAGTGGATCAACGGCATTCTCGGATCGGATGGCCCCTTCATCCGACGTAGCGCCAAGACCCGTAGTTGGGAAAAAGCCGAAGACTTCAAACGCAAACTGGAAGAGGAGTATGAGGCGAAGCAGAAAGGGCTAGACGAGGCCTCTCGGCCGGAGCCTGTTCTTGCAACGGTCAAGGAGGCGGTTGCACGATTTCTGAACAGCAAGCGCAACGAAAATCTGGCCGACTCCACTCTCGACAAGCTGACCACAATCTTTGAGAAGCAGTTCCTCGCATGGGCCACTTCCTGCGGGTTCACACACATCACTGAGATCACGACTGCCGATCTGGAAGGCTTTCGTGATACTTGGACCGATGGCCCTCTTGCGAAGAAAAAGAAACAAGAACGGTTGATTGGATTCTTCTACTACTGCTTGCGCCTCGGCTCGATCAAGTCCAATCCCGCTGTTCTGCTGGGGCGAATAAGAGCCGATGGTCCTCCTACGGATTACTTTCCTGCGTCCGAGTTCGACAAAATCATGGACGCAACTTACATCTATCAGCCCAGAGGTTGGGTGGAATGCCGAAACCAAGCAACACGCCTCCGCATTCTTACGTTGCTAATGCGTTGGAGTGGACTGGCAATCAGGGATGCTGTCACCCTGGAACGGCGTCGGCTGAATGAACACGGCGAATTGTTTTTGTATCGTGCCAAGACCGGCAGTCCGGTCTACGTTCCGCTCCCTCCAGATGTTGCGGAGGCCCTGAGAAACATTCCGCCCGGCCCCAGTCCAAATCCGCGGTACTTCTTTTGGTCCGGCAACGGCTCGCCTAAGTCCGTGGTTGGCAATTGGCAGAGAAGTTTTCGGCGACTGTTCAAGATTGCAAACCTACGGGGCGATGATGGATCGCCAAAGCGTTGCCATCCTCACATGTTTCGAGACACATTTGCGGTCGAGATGCTGCTAGCCGGCGTTCCACTCGAACAGGTTTCAATCCTGCTTGGCCACAAGAGCGTGAAGATCACTGAGAAGCACTATGCTCCGTGGGTCAAGGCTCGACAGGAACAACTCGCAGCCAACGTTCGCAAAGCCTGGACTGTGATCGGCGGAGGGGCCCGAAAACCAAAGCGAAAACAGCCTAAGAGCGTCAAAAGCGCCTGATGGTCGACTCTAACGACGTGTCGTCTTTTTCGTTGAAACCGGGGTAGTCTTCAGCTTGCTTTGCACAGTTTTCGATGAACACGATGAAGAACGCTTTCAGGCACACGCAGCGTTCGATATGAGCGCTTATGCAATCTCTCCTCCGCGCCCCACTGAATAACGCCTGGTTCCCTCTCAAAGATTTTCCGAACAGTCTTCTCACTGAGCGCCCAGAGTTTAGATATCTCAATTACCGAATAGTGCCGCTCGCTGGCCAGGTCAGATGCCGAGGATGGAGTAGCCGAAACCGCGTCAAACGGGCGATAAGACTCGGCCGGTTTTCTAGCAAATTCGGGCATTGCAATGACCTCAACTGTCGCCCTGTGTTTACCAACTTGATTCCTAGTACTGCAATTGTCCAATGAATTCTCGGGAGATAGCTATTCCCAACAGGAATAGCTTGGTCAGAAATGAGCCACGGAATGGTAGATGCGGGCGAGGCTCGAACTTCCCATAATGCGGTAGAGGCGGCTAACGGTGGAGGCGAGGAATACGGAACCTCGCGCCCTGTGAAACCCCTGCAGGAACCAGGTGTATCAGCCCAGTCCGTGTTGACCAAGGTGCAAGAGTTCGCGAGTGGCGGCACGCTCAGTGATGATGCGACCGCGATCGTCTTGCGGGACGGATAGCGGCGCTCTATCAGGTCTGATTTCCTAATTGTCGGCAATTCGGAAGTTGTTTCCGGTTTGCCCGTTATCCAGGAGTTTCCACGATCGATTTACACAGGACTGATCCACGGGAAGCAAGAGCGCCGATCGTCACTGGCTATCGTTTTACTCGTCTCGGATCACACCTGCGGATGAGCTCTGTCTACTGTTTACAATGGGCAGACTACATCTCTCGCAAAGGAGATCACGTGCCACGAAATATCGTATTTAGCCCGAATGCGCCAAAACCGCCCGCGACTTACAGCCAGGCCGTCAAGGCTGCCGGTCTGGTGTTCGTGTCAGGCACAGGACCGCAGGATCCTGCAACTGGGCAAATTGAGGGCGCGACGATTCAAGAACAGACGAAGCAGTGCCTGGAGAATATCTCGGCAATCCTTGCAGAAGCCGGCAGTTCTCTGGACAAGATCGTGAGTGCGACAGTCGTGCTGGCGGAAGAAGATGATTTTTCCGGTATGAATGAGGAATGGGTGAGATGGTTTCCCGCCGATCCGCCAGCACGACAAGGCGCAAAGCTGCCAGTCAAGGTTCCGGGATTCAAGGTATCGATTGCAGTCATTGCTGAGGGCTGACGCGCGTGCTATGAAATTTCAGAGACGCCCTCGCCGGATCGCTTTGGATAGGTATTGGGAAACGCGGTTCTCGCCGTCAACGCCTGAATTGTCGGCAACGCGGAAGCTCTCTAGAGGCGGCGTTCGAGGAGTCTGGGCGGAGTGAGCATTCGGCAAATGCTAGTCTGGCGTAGTGAACCATGAACAACCGCGACGTCCAGGCAACTTGGAAGTATCACGACAGCACGAAGCACTCCTATTGGAGTGTTCGCAACAATCCTCACTTCCTCGACTGGGCGAATCGGCCGCAGCCCTTCAAGATCTATCCAAACATAGAGCCATTGTCACTGCCTCGGGACGTGCCGCAAACAGGGGTGGCGGCTCTGTCCGCGATCTCAGAGACTGTGCATTCGGTCGCGAGTCGATACCATCCTTGATCTTCAGGATCTGGCGCGCATCCTCCACTTCTCAGCGGGGATTACCAAAGAGCGCGAATCTTCAGCGGGGGAATTCTACTTTCGTGCTGCAGCCTGCACCGGAGCTCTCTACGAAATCGAGCTGTACCTCGTAACCGGCAATCTCCTGGGCCTGGACGCTGGCGTGTACCACTTCAATCCGGCGGATGTATCGCTACGGCTTCTTCGAAAAGGTGATTTTCGCGGAAATCTGGTTCAGGCGACGGCAATGGAACCCGCGGTGGCTCATGCGCCCGCGACCATCATCTGCACGGGAACGTATTGGCGCAATGCGTGGAAGTACCAGGCGCGCACCTATCGTCATTTTGGTTGGGACAACGGCACGCTGCTGGCGAATATGCTGGCTGTTTCTACGGCGTCTGGACTGCCGGCCGAGGTCGTGCTCGGATTTGTGGATGTCGAGGTGAATCGCCTGCTTGATCTTGATCCGCGGCGTGAGGTTTCGTTATGCCTGGTACCGATTGGGCGCAAATCGGAGAGTTCGCTACCAGCCCCGAGAGCCGCGCCAGCGCTCAGCCTGGAGACGATCCCACTTTCGCCGCATGAGGTCGAATACTCCGCGATGCTGGAAATGCACGAGGCAACCTCGCTTGAGTCCGAAGAAGAAGTACTTGAGTGGCGCGGAAACCAACCGATCCCTGCACCTGCGGTCTTAACAGGCGAGACGGTTCGCCTCCAGTCACTGCCGGAAGAAGAACAACCGAAAGACACGATCGAACAGGTGATCCTGCGTCGTGGCTCTACGCGACGGTTCGACAAAACAGCATTCCTCACACTGGCACAACTTTCCGCCATTCTTGATCGCGCGACACGAGGTCTGCCCTCTGATTTCCTTGAGCCACCCGGTGGGCAGCTCAATGATCTTTACCTGATCGTGCATTCGGTGCATGGTCTCAAGCCGGGTGCTTACTTCTTCCGGCGTGCCCAAAATACCCTGGAGCTTTTAAAGGCGGGGGAGTTCCGCGCCGAGGCGTACCATCTTGGACTAGAGCAGGAGCTGCCTGCGTACGCCTGCGTGGACATCTTCTTTCTCGCGAACTTAGAACGAATGCTGGGGCGATATGGGAACCGCGGCTATCGGGCTGTCCAGCTGGAGGCAGGGGCCATCGGCGGCAGGATGTATCTGGCGGTGTATGCCCAGCATCTCGGTGCGACTGGCTTGACCTTCTTCGACGATGACGTGATTGAGTTCTTTTCACCTCACGCGAAAGGCAAGAGTGCCATCTTTTTGCTGGCGATTGGAAAGCCGCTGAAACGCAAGCCACAGTAAGGCCAGTACAGAAGAATTCCCAGCGGGTTGCCCCTGATCCAGGCATAATCGGTCGAAATTTGTTGATTCGTCGTAATGCTCATCAAGTCTCCTCTCTCTTGTGCTGTCAGTCAGCCGTTCAGATCCATCTTCGCACTCGGTTTTTGTACGACGCCCACTCCTCGCCGAAGTCGTTTTCGAGCTGTTTTTCCTCTCGTCGAATCATAAAATCTACGGCGACAACGTTAACAGCGGTTAGAACAATTCCCGCGGGCGAGCCCCGAAACAACACCGCCCCCAAGAAGATAAATAAATTCCCACCAAGATAAAGCGGGTTTCTTGTGAACCGGTAAGGTCCTGACGTAACAAGTTGCTTTTGGGGCGCGAGCTTGATCACTGTCATATGTCGCTCGTAGAAGAGGTAGGTTGCCCAGACGCGAATAAGGAACCCAACGGTTAAAAGCAAGTAGGCTGCAGAACGGGCTAAGGCGGAATGAAACTCTGAAAAGCCCGCAAGAGAGTCGATTCGGGTTCCGAAAAAAGCAAACGCGAATCCTACGATCACCACTCCTATGTTATGGACAAGACTCTTACAAAGATTCGCGGTCGTCATCAATTATCCAGAGCTTGGTTGCATTCAATAATTTGCATGGAACGTGACCTGTTTTCTAGAGCTAGATGAAGCAAATGGCCTTCGCCAGGGGGTAAAATTCGTTCAAAGATCTACCATATTCCTAAGGCAAGTGAGGACTTCATGTATCGTTGTCTGCCCCGAATCTCGGCCCGTTTGCTCTGCCATGGAATTCTGGCCTTTTTGTTCGCGCTTACGTGCTATGGGCAGGCAATCTCCCCGGTCATCACCATCGACCACGGGCCGAACGACCCGCAGCAACTCTCAAAGCCCTATGTCGTGCTTGTTTCCCTTGACGGCTTCCGTTATGACTACCCAAAGCGTTATCACGCCGATCACCTGCTCGCCCTGGCGGCCCGAGGTGCCAGCGCACCGGACGGAATGATCCCGGCGTATCCCTCCATCACATTTCCCAACCATTACACGATCGTCACCGGCCTCTACCCCGAGCATCACGGCATTGTAGCTAACACCTTCTACGACCCTGTCCGAAGAGAAATCTATAGCTCCCGCGATGCCAAGTCCGTCGCCGACGGAACATGGTATGGCGGCACTCCGCTTTGGGTACTCGCCGAGCAAAACAAAATGCACGCCGCTTCTTTCTTTTGGGTCGGTTCGGAGGCCGATATTCAAGGAGTTCGGCCCACCTACTACCTGAAATTCGACAACAGCTTTCCGAACGGAAAGCGTGTGGAACAGGTGCTGGCTTGGCTCCGTCTTCCACAGGAACAGCGTCCGCACTTCATCACGCTTTATTTTTCCGATACCGATACAGCCGGGCACAAGTACGGTCCGGACAGTCCACAGGTGGGCGACGCAGTGCATGAACTGGACAGCGAGATCGGAAAACTGATGGTTGGCATCAAAGAATCGAAGTTGCCAGTTGATCTGATCGTGGTGGCAGATCATGGCATGGCGAAGGTCGAAGGCCCTCCAATTCACCTCGATGATTACGGCCTGAAGCCGTCGTCATTTGAACAGATATTGGGTTCGATCCTTTATCCAAAATCCGAAGTCGATGCGCAAGCGGCGTACATCGCGCTCCACGGAAAAAGCGACAAGTTCTTCGTCTATCGGCGTGCGCAGGTGCCGGCCGATCTCCATTTCGACAGTAATCCGCGCGAAGGGGATCCTGTGATCGTTCCCACGGGCGCTTACTTCATCAGCGCCGCCGCGGATCCGCAGAAGCCAGCGCGTCCACCTGTGGGCGCTCACGGATACGACACCGCTAGAATGCCGGAGATGAAGGCTATTTTCTTCGCCGCGGGACCGGATATTCGTCCGGGAGTTGCGCTTGCGCCCTTTGAAAACGTGAATATCTATCCGCTCATAGCCAGGATTCTGGGACTCGACATCTCGAACCTGAAGACCGGTTCGGTTGACGGCAAGCTCGGCCTGCTTGATGGCATTCTTCGAACAAAATAGTCGAGCGTGCTGGTACTCAGGCTTTGTGGAGCGTCGGAGAGTTGGCATGGTTTCTGAATTGCCGCAATTCGGGAGTTGATGACGACAAGCCCGTTTATCGATACTGATCTGAAAGGGGCTCAAATTGAACGCGCGGCCAGAACTAACTTCCCATAATGCGACTTCTGGCTCGGAACAATTTCGGATTGCCCATCTGTAGCCGAAACGGCTGCTGCCTGCTCGCAAATCCACTTTTTGTGAGGATTATAATTGCGGACTCATGGCACTGACCACCGGCACCAAACTCGGAGCGTATGAACTCCAATCGTTGCTTGGCGCCGGCGGCATGGGTGAGGTGTATCGCGCCACAGATAGGAAACTTGGCCGTGATGTCGCGCTCAAGGTACTGCCTGGCGAAATGGCCCTGGATCCGGAACGATTGACGCGTTTTCGTCGCGAGGCCAAGTCTCTTGCCCAGCTTGACCATCCGAATATTGTCACGATCTATTCGGTGGAAGAATCCGATGGTGTCCACTTCCTCACCATGCAACTTGTTGAAGGGTTGCCACTGGACCGCTTGATTTGCCAAAGCGGCCTGCCAGTCGAGCAGATCATCGAAATTGCTGAAGCGCTGGCCGATGCGCTCGCGGCCGCTCACGAAAAAGGTATCGTACACCGTGACTTGAAGCCTGCCAATGTGATGGTCACGAGCGAAGGCCGCGTGAAGGCGCTGGATTTCGGGTTTGCGAAGGATGTGCGCGAGGCGCACCCCGGCGATGCCACGATGACCTCGGCTAGCCGTACAGAAATTGGGGTGGTTATGGGGACGTCGGCTTATATGTCGCCGGAGCAGACTTCGGGGCGTCCGCTGGATCATCGCACGGATATTTTTTCCTTCGGCGTGGTGTTGTACGAGATGGCCACAGGGAAGCGGCCTTTTGACGGAGCTTCTTCGGCTGAGCTGGTCTCTTCGATTTTGCGGGATACTCCACCGTCGGTGGCGGACGTGCGACCCGATCTGCCGAGCGATCTGTCACGGATCATCAGGCGATGTCTGGAGAAAGATCCCCGTCACCGCATGCAGACGGCGCGCGATGTAAGCAACGAATTTCGCGATCTCGCAGGGCAGACATCCTCGGGGCCATCGCTGTCTCGACCATCCGGGGTTGCAACTGCACACAAACCATCGGCACCCGACTCCAGTTCGGCCCGCGCTGCTGTTCGAGAAGACGAAGGTTTCTGGGTCGCGGTGCTACCGTTCAGGGGAGCGAGCGGCGGTGATGCGGAGCTCGAAGCTCTGGCCGACGGCTTGAGCGAAGACGTAACCACGGGGCTTTCGCAATTTGCCTACCTTCAGGTCATCGCTCACAATTCGGCGATGGCCTACAAAGGCCGCGCAGCGGATATCCGCACGGTGGGCCGCGAGCTGGGCACTCGCTATGTGCTTGAGGGGAGCATACGCAAAAGAGGCCGTGCCATTCGCGTCAGCGCCCAATTGATGGATGCGGTGAGCGGCACGCAGCTTTGGGCGGAGACGTATGACCGCGAAGTTTATGGACGCGAGACCGATGATCGGGAAACTCGTGACGAAGGCACATTCCGGATTCAGGATGATCTCACCGACCACATCGTGACCGCCGTTGCGGATGGGTATGGAGTTCTGGTTCGCTCGATGGCCGCACCGACGCGAGATCGAAAGGTGGAGGAACTCAGTGGGTCCCAACTTGTCCTGCGCTACTACGCCTTTATGCAACAAACCGATCCCCAGGAGCACGCCGTGCTCCGCGCCGGCTTGGAACGAGCGCTGGAACGCGAACCCAACCACGCCGCCGCCTGGGCTAGTCTTTCAAGCCTGTATCAATTGGAGTATTTCGATCGGTTCAATCTTCGGAAGGAAGCTCGGGAGGGCCCATTGGAGCGCGAGCGGGAGGCCGCATGGCGGGCGGTTAAGATCGATCCAGCCTGCCAGACAGGCTGGAACGAACTCGCGGCTGTGCAGTTCTTGAGTCGCGATTTTACCGCATTTCGCGAGACTGCGGAGCGGGCCATTTCGCTCAATCCGCTGAGGCAACTATTAGCAAACGAGGGCCGACTGTCCTTGCAACTCATCAGAAAGAGCGAAGACACGCCGTCGCCTTCGACGTACCGAAAACGATTCGGTAGCCTGCGCCATGCTTATGAATTGATCGGATATGGTAAACCGTCAAACTTCGGCCCGATTGATCTTCGTCGTAGAACGCAAGCAATCCGTGAGGGGTTGTTACTGGACATTCACGCAGCCTTTCCTGAGAAAGTGACAATCGTGCGTAATGGTGGGCGATGGAGATCGTGTCTCCGCCTGAGCAATGCCAAGCTCGTCACAGTCCTCGTCGCTCGTTCAGTCGGAAAGGGGAGCGTCGCGATTTGGCAGATTGACCCTGTTCTCAGGGAATGCCGTCTGATGACTTTGCTGGTGCTTCTCAACCACGAGAACAGCGCAGTGTTCGAGATGCATCTTCTTCCGTTCATAAATCGTCACAGCCGATTTAACATCCGGGCAGGAGGCTCGTGGATGCAAAGCGGTCGAAGATTGAACACACTCCCACAATTCTATCAAGCTGCCATCGATTTTAACGGTTAAGAGTTCATACTTGGCCGATTCTGTGGCGATTCTGCCATCGTGCGGTGGCAGTCATCCAGCGGGCGGTTTTGCCGTCAGCGTACAAGGAAGAAGTAGACGAGTCCAATAACTGAGACTGCGACGAGCAGGAATGGAAGCCATCGGAGTATGGACTTCAAGTGCACGGAGAAATTCTAAGGAGTAGATGTCTTCAATGCCAGATTTCTAAAGTCATCAAGTTTGCGTTCGATCCAAACAATGACAATCGTTCAGGGCACAATCTTCTCCCATGATGAGGATGACACTGTTCTGCGAGGCAGGAAGTAGGAGATCGTCCCCGTTGGTTCAAGAACGTTAACGCCTGGAGCCTTCAGTTGGCTGTTATAACCAGGCTTCTGAAAGGGCCAGATGAACCATGAACATAGGTAACCACAAACTGGCACCGAAGAGCCATTCCGGGGTCCTGCTCACGTGCATAACATCGCATCATGACATGCCAAGACATTCAGGGCGGACTAGTTGTCACGCTTATCCTCCGCTATGAAGAAGACCCGTATCAATTCGTGACCTTGTCCAGTCAGACTCTCGATTCCTCTTCGGCTCGTATGGCAGTCGCAGAGTTGAGAAATGAAGGTCTCGTGGAGGAGCAACTCCGGGGAGTGATTCGACTCACCGCGCGTGGGTACAAGAAGTGCAGGACCATGCTTCCATACGCTTCCGCAAGCTGAACCGTTGCAATTTGTCTAAAAGGCGTCCGGTTCGGGAGTTTCGTCAGCAGAGAATCAAAATCCGTACAGGTTCCTTCGTAATCTCGCGCTACTCATTCTCCAGCAATATACTTTTGTGTATGACCCCCTCCCCGACGCCGCACACACTTCGACGTGCCCTTCGTGTACAACTTCCTGGCATTCCTTGGGCAACGCTCCGATTGGAAGACGGACAAAGCCCCTTAGCTAGACTTCAAACCATTTCTGTAACGGGAGGCTTGCTAAGAGTTCTCAAGCCGCTCAGCCCGGGGGCCTTAGTTGAAGTGATGGTCTGGACTGACCCAGCAATATTAGGAATGGCTGTATTACTCGATCCATGTTCGGGGCCCGTATCGCTAGGGCTACAGCCGTTCCGGTTCATCGCAATGGACGACACCGATCTGCAGAGATTGCGCAGCGCGATTGCATCATCCCAAAAGCGCACAAGGGCATCTCGCAGTGATTTTGCTGAAAGTCTCAAGGATGGTGTGTCTCAAGTGAAGCCCCGTTCCTATTGGCACTTCGCCACAGAGACGTAGATGAGATGGCGCTTCACCAGTAAAGGGCAGTTGTTGCAAGAACCGATTCCCAGAACCGCGAGACCCGTTCAATGTGCTAATCTTCGGCTGCCGCAGAAGGTCAAACAAATTTCGACTCTTCGCTCCGCATATGTCCTCTTTGCTTTAGGCACTGCGCGCTCTTCGGCGAGAATCTCTTGAATTTCGTTTTAACTACCCGCTTGAAGTGTATCGCAAGCTGCTGGCACCATGGGTCTCCGCCTATGATCAAGGCATGACAATCAGTGCTCCGGTTCATGGCTATCGGATCACTAAACGGCCTCACTTGCTGGAGCTACTACGCGGCGCGAGTCGAATTTTCGAGATCGACACTCGTGACGGCGGCGTACGCGAGCCTTTATGTGGCGGAGCAATCTATGTTGAGATCCCGGGTGCTCCTTTGCCAGGTATCCTCGACGGTTTCCTCACTTCTCTGCTGGGACTTAATGACCCTTTCATGGAAACAGGGGAGGATCGCGTCAAGAGGCTATTCATCGAGGGAGTACAAGGGCTAAAATCGTTCCTTCCCAAGTGGGATTATCGTCAAAATGGAGCAGGTATTCCGCCCGGCAGTATCTTTGTCCCCCTGCCTATCAATCTCAAACCGTAGTCTGCTCTGTGTGGTCACTCGGTTAGCGAGCGAACCTAGTCTTGGGGAAATGTGGTAAAGTTCTTCGCCGGGGTCCCAGCCATGTATCTGCGGCTCGCGTTTTGGACTGCCTCGATGGCATATATTTCCTTCCTGTTTTTCCACTTTTCCAAATTCAGCGGGCATCCGTCACCGGGCCACATCTTCACCGCAGCGTTTCTCGGAGCCCTGTTGGGATTGGCTCTCTGGTACATGTTCGCCAACCGTGTTAAGCGGAAGCACAGATCATCATCATCACACTCATCGCGGGGTCAATGAGTATAGTCGCCTTCCCCCGTTCACCAGCAAACTCTGACTGTGCCTATTTCGCAAATGGGGGCTTGAATTTGCGGCATCTCCGGTTTGAGCCGGGATGGGGACCGGGATGCAACCGCCGATATCCGAAGCGCCGCTTGGATCGCGCCAACTCCAGCCGCCGCGTGCGTAGGGGCTCATCGCTTCGTTTTGTTGGATAGCGGTTACTCGACACTGCCATCGTCATCAGCCCGCACACCCGGCGCTCACTCGCTGCGTATAGCGCTCGCAGCCAGCTCGCGAAGCGGCAGCCCAGGAGACCACACTGAGCCCGGACCACCTAACCAGTCTCGGCACCACCCTCGGCACCGTCGCCTACATGTCGCCAGAACAGGCGCGAGCCAAGGAACTCGACGCACGAACAGATTTGTTCTCGTTTGGGGCCGTCCTTTATGAGATGGCCACCGGCCAGTTGCCGTTCCGCGGCGATAGCACGGCAATCATCTTCGACGCGATCCTGAACCGGCCCCCGGTAGCGCCTGTGCGTTTGAATCCCGAAGTCCCCGACGGACTGGAACGCCTCATCAATCGTGCGCTGGAGAAGGACCGGAACCTCCGCTATCAAAGCGCTTCTGACATGAAGGCTGAACTGAGCCGCCTCAAGCGCGACATGGATACTTCACGGGTCTCCGTCACCGCTACCTCAGACGACGAAGGCCGCGCATCGCAAGCAGTTCCTCCCAGCCGGACCTCCGGGTCGAAACAGGTTGAGTCTTCGAGTCAGTCCACGCCTCGGGCCCGGGGCAAGTTCCTTGTCACTCAGGGAGTCGTAGCGTATCATGCGCGAATTACAAATCCCAACCACAGATCCCAACCACAGATCCCCGGAAGACACCTTACGGTCGAAGTTGATGACTGACGCGGAGGCGCGGAATATGGTCACGGACGCGCCCGGGAGATGAGAAATTCGGCCCTATTCGCTAGAAAGTCGCTTCTCGGAATTCTGGCGGCGCACCTTGCCGTCGTTGCGCTGAATCGGGCTGAGGCCCAGGCGCGAAAATTCGAGTTGGGAGACGTCCAGAAAATCGTCAACGTCTCCAGCCCAGCGATTTCGCCGGACGGAAAGTCTATCGCCATTATTGTGGCCCGCGTGAATTGGGACGAGGACCGTCACGACAGCCAGCTCGTCCTCGTTGAGATCGCCACCGCCGCCCAACGACAGCTCACCAACATCCGCAAAGGATTGAGCTCGCCGCTTTGGTCGCCTACCGGCGATCGGCTGGCATTCCTTGCGGAAACTGGCGAAGAAAAGAACGCCGCCGAGCAAATCTTTGTACTGCCTACGAACGGCGAGCCGCAGCAGGTCACCCGCGCGCCTTTGGGCGTCGAACAGTTTGCCTGGCGTCCGGACGGCGCCGCCATAGCTTTCGTCTCGCCGGACGAACCACCCAATCAAGCCGAAATCGAAAAACACCACGACCTCTTCGAAGTGGGCGACAGCTCATTTCTCGCGACCGCCGCTCCCACTCCTTCGCACATCTGGCTGGTTGCTGCCTCAGGCGGCGCGGCAAAGCGCCTCACCTCCGGCACCTGGAGCCTGTCAAAAACCGCTGAGGCTTCTCCGCCCTCGTCCCCGCTTTCCTGGTCGCCTGACGGTAAGCAGATCTGCTTCGCTCGCCAAGCCGACCCGCATTACGGCGACTCCGATCAAACGGTCATCGATATTCTAAACGTTGACAGCGGCAAAATCCGCCAGCTGACGAAGCGCATTTTATTCGAAGGCTTCGGCTTCTTCTCGCCAGATGGCTCAAAGATCGCGTACTGGTTTCCGCGTGACGGTGACTTTAACAACGAGAACGAAATCTTTGTCGCCCCCTCAACTGGAGGAGAAGGAACGGACGTCACGCGTGCGCTCGATCGAAATGTTCAGCGCGCCATATGGATGCCCGACGGCAAGTCACTTCTCGTGAGCGGCCACGATGGCACGCGGACCGCTATGTGGATCCAACCGATCGACGCTGCCGCGAAAAAACTCAACCTGGGCGATGCCAATCCTTCCTGGTGGTCGTGGGTGGACATCGACGCCGGCAAAGACGCGTTGATCGCGTTCGCCGGAGGCACGCCGACGCAGCCGACTGAGCTTTATTACCTTGCCTCGCCCGCAACAAAAGCGAAGCGTCTGACCGACTTCAATCACGAAATCGAAAAGCTTGACCTCGGCCGCACCGACACCTTCGAATGGAACGGGCCGGACGGCTTCGCTGAAGACGGCACCGTGGTTTACCCTCCTAATTTCTCTCGCGAAAAGAAGTATCCGCTCTTTGTTTACCTTCACGGCGGCCCGCAGATGGCGGCTACCACGGACAATCCCGACTTCGCATTCACCCAACTGGTTGTGTCGCACGGCTACGTATTCTTTGAACCGAACTATCGCGGCAGCGATAATCTGGGCAACAAGTACCAGCGCGCCATTGTGAACGATGCCGCCGACGGCAGCGGTCGCGACATCATGGCCGGAATTGCCGCGCTCGAGAAGCAGGGCTTCATCGACGACTCGCGCGTCGCAGTTGGCGGGTGGTCCTATGGCGGATTCATGACGTCTTGGCTGATCAGCCACTACCACACCTGGAAGGCAGCCGTTTCCGGTGCTGCGGGGAACAGTAGAATCGACAAGTATAGCCTCGCGGAGGATGGCGTGCTGATGCGTTACAGGTGGGGCGGCTCGCCGTGGAAAAAAGAGTACACGAAAGCATACGAAGTACAATCGCCCATCACTTATGCGAGCGAGATCACCACGCCCACCTTGATCCTGCACGACACCGGCGACCCGAATGTGTCGATCGCCGACGCTTACCTTCTTTATCACGCGCTGAAGGACAACGGCGTCACTGTGAAATTCATCGCAATTCCCGTGGCGCAGCACTTTCCCTACGACTCTCCCGTGCGGGAATCCGACATCTACCGCTACTGGATCGATTGGCTTGATCAATATGTGAAGTGATCTCTACTCGGTATTTTGGCCGGATCGTCGGCAATCCGGAAGTTGGCCAGAAACGGCGTTATGGGAAGTGTTCCGGATTAGTACCGGGAAGTCGGCCGTGCGGTAGCGATGACCTCAAGCTCATGAACCGCCAGGTTCAAGTCCGATGGCATCGTTCACCGCATTTTGGAAGTGCTGTTTGCAGCCCAGGTAGCGCTCAGTGGTCTCGATGGAAACGTGCCCAAGAAGAAACTGAATCTGTTCGAGCTCACCTCCTGCCTGGTGGCACAGACGAGCACACGTTCTGCGCAGATCGTGTGGAGCAAGCCCTGCTAGACCACAGCTCGCGGCTCCATCTCTAACGATCGACCAAATCACCTTTGGTGTGAATCCATTTCCCCACGTCCGGCCCGCCTTGTTGATGGCTCGGAACAGTGGGCCTGAACTCAGTCCAGCGGGAACTGTCCATTCGTCGATTGCTCTCTTCACCCAGTCCGGCACCGGAACCGTGCGGATGTGACCGCCCTTTCCATTCAAATCGGCAATCACCCAGCGTCCATCCCGGAGTTGAACATCTTCCAGCTTCAAGGCAGCAGCCTCCGCCCTCCTCAAGCCACAACCGATCAAGACAGCGATCATGGCCCGGTTCCTCCGCTCCTTTGGAGTCAATGCGCCAAATGCGCCGACGAGGCGTCTGCCCTCATCGACCGTCAGCCAGTTGCCGATTCGAACGCCGAGCCGGCGAGCGCCCTTTACTCTGCGAATACCGGCAGCCAGATCGGGACTCAGGAGGCCGCAATCTGAAGCTTCGTAGGCGAGCCGACGTACCGCTGCCAATCGCAGATTGATTGTTGACGGAGCGTATTGCCGCTGCTCCAGCGAAATTCGATATCGGGTGACGACGGTTTTGTTGAAAGCCAGCCGTGGCTCCGAGCAATACCAGTCAATGAACTCGCGAATCGCATGGTCGTAGGAGCGCTGAGAACTGGGTGACGTGAGGCTGTTGAGCACAGCCGATTGGGACTGCTCAAGATCCGGAAGCTTCAAGATTGTCTTAGCAGCCCGCTTCCGCTTCAATTTGGGAGTGCGTGCCATCGCGACGGCCTCCTTCAAGCCGTGGCAACAGCGTTAACCACTCTTGTGTCTTCTGACCATCTGCCCGTTTATCGGTACCGAACCCAATTCCGTTCAGGTCTGCAACTTGCTCCCGCACTCAACAAGCGAATATCTCTGTGCTAGGGTTTAACAAGCCTGAGCCTTGCTAAAAGTCTGCGACCTGGCAAAACACTTTGATGGCTCCATCCGGAGAGGCGAGCTTCTTGAATAGGTCGGCGTAGTTATCCAAACCCTGCACACGATCAGTCAGGAGCTTACTAAGCCAGTTCCGATACTCCTCTTCCGCCTGTGCCATATCGCGGACTCCCAAATCGAAGTACTCGCGATTGGCATTGACCGTGCCGACCATCACTTTATTACCCAGAACGAATTCCAGGTTGATGCGGTCGGCTGGGACCTGAATCATCTTGTCGCCGCCCGTGACGCTGGCGAGGACAAGAACTCCGTTCTTTCCCAAAGCCTGCATGCTGGCGAAGACCACCCCGGAGTTGCCTGTAGCCTCGAAGATCAGGTCGAACAGACCATACTTCTTCGCACCCTCCAGGATTGATACTTCGGGCGTGGCAACGTAGCGGGCACCGAGTTCCTCGATGAGGTCAGCGTTCTTGTATGGACGCGGAGTTCGGGAAAACGTCGTCACCTCTAAGCCACGCAGACGCAGCACCAGCGTAGCCAGCAGGCCGATGGTTCCAGCTCCCATGACCGCGGCTTTGCGCGGACGCCAAACCTTCAGTCGACGCTGGATCTCGTATGCCTGGTAAATACCCTTCTCCGCCACTGTCAAGGGTTCGAGCAGCACGCCCACATTCTTAAGGTCTTTGGGTATCTTAACGATGAATTCGGCATCATCTACGTAGTATTCGGTCAAGTAGCCGTGGCGAAGATTGATGCCACGTTCGTAATAGGTATTGTCGGTGGTCATGTCGCTCGTTCCAATCAGGTCGTAGATGCTCTTGCCTGGGCGGCGCACAGTGGCCACCACGTAGTCGCCGATCTTGAATTCGGAGACGTTCGCCCCGACGGATTCCACGCGACCGAACCCTTCGTGGCCAACGACCAGAAAGTCGAATCCCGGAGGCGCCTCGCCGTACTCAGCAGCATTGATTTCCTTGTCGGTGCCGTCCACGCCCACACGCAAAACTTTGACCAGCACACCGCGCCCGTTGGGAACCTCGTCAAGAGCAGGCTTGGGCACTTCAGCCATGTGCACACTGTTCGGTTTACCTGGAAAAACACTAATCGCTTTCATTTCAGACTCTCCTCATGAAATCAGCGCTGCAAGAACTTCCGATTCGGTCGATTCAGGTTTTCTTTTTTTGCGAGACTCGCCGCTCTGCTGCATCAGTTTGGTGACGACACCAGTCCATCCGGTTTGATGGCTGGCTCCGAGGCCGGCGCCGGAATCGCCGTGGAAATATTCGTGGAATAGCACCAGATCGCGCCAGTGCTGATCGGTCTGGAATTTCTCAAGATTTCCAAACACCGGCCGGCGGCCCTGCTCGTCGCGGAGGAATATGCTCGTCATCCGGCGCGATAGCTCTCCTGACACCTCCCACAAGGTCATCATTTTCCCCGAGCCTGTTGGAAATTCCACCTTGAACTCGTCCCCAAGGTAGTAATGGAACTTCTGCAATGACTCGACCAACAAGTAATTCAACGGAAACCAAATCGGACCTCGCCAGTTGGAGTTCCCGCCGAAGACCCCGGTCGAAGATTCCCCCGGCTCATAGTCCACACGGTGTTCCATGTCGTGAACCTCGAGCTTGTAGGGGTTGCCGCGATGAAACTGTGACACGGATCGAATACCGTAAGGCGATAGAAACTCACGCTCGTCCAACATGAAGTTCAGAATGCTCCGAAGCCGTTCCGTCGTCGCGATTGAAAGCAGTCTGCGTTCTCCCCGACCCTCAGAGCGCATACACGCCACGTTTTCCGTGAGATCGGGGCGGTTGTCGATGAACCACTCCAGTCGGCGCTTGAAATCCGGCAGCTTGTCGAGCACTTCGGGATCCAAAGTCTCCACGGCAAATAGCGGGATCAAGCCCACCATCGAGCGAATCTTCATTGGAAAATGACTGCCGTCGGGTAATTTCAAGACGTCATAGAAGAATCCGTGCTCTTCGTTCCAGAGCCCCATGCCGTCGTCTCCGCGGTGTCCCATGGCATGCGCGATGTAAACGAAGTGTTCCCAGAACTTGCTGGCTACGTCTTCGTAGGTGGGATCTTCGCTTGCCAACTCCAGAGCGATCGCGAGCAGATTCAGCGTGTACATCGCCATCCAACTGGTGCCATCCGACTGCTCGATATATCCACCTGTAGGAAGGGGAGCGCTGCGATCGAATACGCCGATGTTGTCCAGACCGAGAAACCCACCCTGAAAGATATTCATGCCTTCGGCGTCCTTACGGTTCACCCACCAGGTGAAATTCAACATCAGTTTGTGGAAGATACGCTGCAGGAAGGAGCGGTCACCTTTGCCTTTTCGCTTCTTCTCGATCTTGTAGACGCGCAATGCGGCCCAGGCGTGCACGGGAGGGTTGACGTCTCCAAACGCCCATTCATAAGCGGGTATTTGTCCGTTGGGATGCATGTACCATTCACGTAGCATCAATATCAGCTGTTCTTTGGCAAAGTCAGAGTCCACGAGCGCGAGTGGAATGCAGTGAAACGCAAGATCCCAGGCCGCATACCACGGGTATTCCCACTTGTCGGGCATAGAGATTACGTCCGAGTTGTAGAGGTGCGTCCACTCGTGGTTACGGCCTCGAACGCGCCCATGGGGCGGAGGAGGGTTGTCCGGATCGCCCTCTAGCCATTCCTTGATGATGTAGTGGTAAAACTGTTTCGACCACAGCATTCCAGCGAAGCCTTGTCTCATGACATTCTGCGCGTCCGCCGAGAGATCACGCGGAATCACCGTCTCGTAAAACTCGTCAGCCTCGCGTCGGCGCTGCGTCAGGATCTTGTCGAAATCTGCGAACCCATTCGAGGCTTTTAAGTCCAAATTCGACAGCCTCAGCCGTACGACGGCTGTTTCTCCGGACCTCAGCGTCAACTTATACTGGGCTGCTGCTTTCGTACCGTTGCGCTGCGGATTTACAGCGCCCTCATCGCCATTCACTACAAAGTTGTTGATACCGTCCTTAACATATGGAGTGCGATTCCCCACTCCAAACAGGCGATGTACGTTCGTCTCGTTCTCGGTGAACAGAAGTTCCGGGGATCCCTCGCAATGCAGCCAGAGCTTTCCCGTTATTGCGTTGTTGAGCTCGATCGCTGGGTTCGGCGCTCGACGTGCCTCGTACAATTCGGGTCTTTGATTATGTCCACCCCAGGACCACGTATTGCGGAACCAGACGGTGGGAAGAAGGCGAAGGTTGGCTGCTTCGGGTCCGCGGTTCACAACCGTGACCTTAATCAGAATATCCTCAATGTCAGCCTTGGCATATTCAACGAATACGTCGAAATAACGATCGTTCTCGAAGATACCAGTGTCGAGCAGTTCGAATTCCCTCTGATTCTTGCCGCGACGCCGATTTTCTTCGACCAGTCGGGAATACGGAAACTCTACCAGCGGATATTTGTAGAGGTACTTCATGTACGAGTGCGTGGGAGTGCTGTCGAGATAAAAGTAGTACTCCTTTACGTCCTCTCCGTGATTCCCCTCATTGCCAGTAAGTCCGAAAAGCCGTTCTTTCAGGATGGGATCCCGTTCGTTCCACAAGGCAATCGCGAAACAAACATTCTGCTTCCGGTCGCTGATGCCCGCCAATCCGTCCTCATTCCAGCGGTAGGCGTGCGAACGCGCTTGGTCGTGCGGGAGATACTCCCAGGCGTTTCCATACGGGCTGTAGTCTTCTCGCACAGTGCCCCAGGCTCGCTCACTCACGTAAGGGCCCCAGCGCTTCCAGTGTTTTTTGCGCGATGCCGATTCAGAAAGTCTGATTTCTTCTTGAGTCATACATATTCTCCACCGGCGATTAGCGCATTAAGCAGGCAGGCAAACTCATCCGAGAACTTGTGCCCGGTACCCGGAAGCACCAGGTCAGCCATAGTGGGCAGTTCGGACCCGACCTGCCGGTCGGGTTGAGAGAACTCACGAGCATCGAGTTCTGAAGACATTTTCCTGCTCCTTATCGCGATCTCGATAATCCCTCGGCTCACACCCTGTTGCATATTTCCTTTCAACCTTGATGGCATATATCAAGTTTCCCGTTTCCTGTAAGTTCTGTGTCTTGTTGCCGGTTCTGTTCGTAGGTCGCCTCGGACACTCCGAGACGCTTCATCAGGTGATCGCCGACGCGCAGAGCATTCGCCATGATGGTCAGCGCCGGGTTCACGGCAGCGCTCGACGGAAAGAAGCTCCCATCGACCACATAGAGATTGTCGACTTCGTGAGCTTTGCAGTTTACGTCCAGCGCCGAGGTCTTTGGATCGTGACCAAAGCGAACCGTGCCGTTCTGATGCGCCACGCCAGCCAGTGGAATCCGCTGTCCGACGTACAGGTTTCTGCTAAACAGGCCCTGATGACACTCGCGGCCGTGGATCGTGCAGTTGGTTTGCTTCATGGCTTGCTTGAGCATGACCTGAAGTCTTTCGTGAGCCTCCAGGTTGTTCGGCGTATACGTCAGCACGATCTTGCCGTCACGGCCGATGGTGACCCGATTGTTCGGATCGGGCAGGTCTTCTGATGTGAGCCAGAAGTCCAGCGAGTTTTTTGCCATCAGTTCAAGAGTGAAATTCGGGGCAATGGCGGGCGCCCCCGCTTTGAGTGTGATGGCGTCCAGTTTGCCGACGAATGAGATGTGCCCCATGGGATATTCCCAGTTCTTTGAAGCAAAGTAGAAGTCGTTCAAAGCCAGCGTCTTTTGAAAAGTGGTGGGATTGGGACATCTGGAAATTGCCATCAAAACGGAGTTCGTATGGCCCATGTAATGACGACCCACGATATCGGAACCGTTGGCCAAACCACGCGGATGTTTATCATTGGCAGAGCGCAACAGCAGGGCAGCGGAGTTGATGGCACCACAGGAAACAACAACCAGATCGGCGGAATACTCGTCAAGATTTCCGTCACGCTCCACGAGGACGGCTGTTACCTCGCGTCCGGAAGCATCCGTCTGGAGCCGCTTCACCTCCGAACACTTGAGCAGAGTGACATTCGGATACTTCACACCCTCGTCCACGCAAATCACCTGAGCGTCTGCTTTGGCTGAGACGAGGCAAGGGAAGCCATCGCAAGTATTGCAGCGGATGCAACGGCTGTTGTGCGCATCCTTTTCGTCCAGCATCACGCCGAGGGGAACATGGAAAGGCTTCAGTCCACAACGCGCAAAATCATCGTTCAGACTTTGGATCCGAGGCTCATGGCTGATGGCCGGAAAGCGATAGTCAGCGCTGGTTGGCGGTTCGGTGGGGTCCTCGTATCGATTGCCGTGCACTCGATAGAGATGTTCAGCCTCGGTGTAATAGGGTTCCATCTCTTCATACGCGATGGGCCATGCAGGCGATATTCCA
Source organism: uncultured Acidobacteriota bacterium (assembly GCA_963756015.1). GTDB lineage: Bacteria > Acidobacteriota > Terriglobia > Terriglobales > Acidobacteriaceae > Sulfotelmatobacter. The sequence continues at coordinate 3,426 of CAVWMB010000005.1, read as the reverse complement.
CCGTGATGGCGGAGCACGGCGAAATCTTCTTTACGTCGCCGGAACAGCGCAGCGCCATAAAACTTGGTATTGCCGCCGACGTAGTAGTTGGTATGAGGGTGCAGGTCTTTGCCATTCTTGTCGAGCCATGATTCCCTTGTGTTGTATTTTGCGTCGACATTAACCGCCTGCGGGCTCCAGTTGTCCTTTTCGCGAGGTACATAGTCACCTCGCTCGAGAATCAAGATTCGTTTCCCGGACGGCGCCAGACGGTGCGCCAGCGTCCCGCCCCCAGCGCCGCTCCCGATGATGATTACGTCGTAGCAATTCTCTGTCAAAATGCAAATCCTCCGTTGGCTCCGCAGAAGATGCAGCGTTTGTCGCTGTTGTGGTGAAGTTTGCAGCACTTTATCGTGATGCGTCCCTTTCGCCACAGATAGAATTCTGCTGCAGCCAACATTCCGAGCGGCGGCGCAGTCAAGTAAATCCATAGCCCGCTCCAAACATCCGCCCGAACGGCGGATCCGACCGTTCTGGCCGAGTTCATGCTCATGCCGGAGAAAGGCGCTTCGAGGGTGATGTAGGTTGCGATCAGCGCTCCGACAAACAATCCGGTATAGCGGTCAAGACCCTGATGGTTGGAGCTATAGAGAACTAAGGACATCATTCCGAATGCAATGATGAATTCCCCGATCAGGGCCACCCACGGCCCTCGTGGCCCGGGAACCGTCACCACGTAGCGGACGGCAGGGTCGGCGACTTCGCGGCTAAGGACCGTAGCCACGAGCGAAACCCCGAGGACCGCCCCGACGAATTGCGAAGCTACGTAAAAGGAAGTATCCCAGAATTTGATCTTGCCCAACCGAAAGAAGGTAAGCGTCACGGACGGATTGATGTGTGCTCCCGACTGTTTACCCCACGGGGAATAGATGATGGCGATGGCTGTCAATCCCATGGATACACCCATGAGAAGACGCCGCAGAAAAGTCGACATGATAGCTCGATGGACGGGGGATTGCGGAAACTGGTACAGAGCCCCGAACACGCAGGCGGAAACCATGAAGGCCCCGAGCAGTCCTGCTTCCATCAGATACTCGGGCCAGTGAAATCGTAGTGATGCTAAGGCTCCCAGTTTGGGCACTGACGGCGGAGTTGCGACCACGGGCTCGGAGCCCGCGCGCCCGAGTCGATGCATCTGCCACCACGTGGTGTGATGTGTTCCCCATTTGGACTTCTGGGGAATATGATTCAACTTTCTCAAGAAAGTGACATCTCGCTCGCCGCGAGCCGAGCATAAAAACGAAATTCTTATGACCCAGTCTTTCGATTGAGCTTCAGAACCTTGATGCGCGAAGCCAAAGTTGTTGGCTTCATACCGAGCAAGTCTGCGGCACCTCCTGATCCGAAGATCCTGCCGCCAGTTTGCTTCAGCGCGGCAGCGATGCCGTCGCGTTCCTGGCGTTTCAATTCGTCACGCGTCATCAGTACAGGCTTCGAAACCACATGAGTAGGCGCGGCGGGAGCGCCAGTTACATTCGGACCGACCATATCGAAATGCAGAGGGCCTCCCCTAGAGAGAATAATTGCGCGTTCAACGGTGTTTTGAAGTTCCCGCACGTTACCAGGCCAGTCGTGGGCGGTGAGCTGGCTCATCGCCGCCTGCGAGATTGTCGGTGCGGGATGATTCAACCGCCGCGCGCTTTGTCCCAGGAAGTATCCCACCAACGGCGGGATGTCATCGCGGCGTGCGCGCAATGGGGGCACTTCAATCGGAAAAGCGCTCAAGCGATAAAAAAGATCCTGCCGAAAACGCCCAGCTTCGACCTCTTTCTTCAGATCGCGATTAGTCGCTGCGATAATGCGAACATTGACCTTGCGCGTGCGTGTGTCCCCGACGCGCTCCAGTTCTTGCTCCTGCAAAACGCGCAACAACTTTGCCTGCATCGCGAGAGGCACTTCGCCGATTTCGTCAAGGAACAGTGTGCCGCCGTCGGCCAGTTCGAAGCGGCCCGGCTTGTCTTTAAGAGCACCGGTGAATGCACCTTTCACGTGACCGAAGAATTCGCTTTCGAACAAGCCCTCGGGCACTGCACTGCAGTTCAGCTTTATGAGAGGTCGGCTCCTCCGCGCGCTGTGGTCGTGAACCGCACGGGCAACGAGTTCTTTACCGGTGCCGCTTTCTCCAGCAATCAGCACCGAGACATCCGTCGGCGCGACGAGCTGAATTTGCTGTTTCACTTTTCTAAGACCGGCACTCTCACCGATAAGGTCCCCGAAGTTATGTCCGCTGCGGATCTCTTCCCACAGGTAGGCGTTCTGATCTTGGAGTCGAACCTGCTCCTGCTCCATCAAAACGCGGTCCGTGATATCAATGAACATCGTGCGCGTGTAATTACCGCCAACAGCCGGCCTCGACCACCACTGGACCCACACCGGCTTGCTGTTGTCCTTGCGACGCAGTTCAAGAACGACGCCGGTCGTGTCGGTGCCGTGTCCGACAGAGTCGAGCGCCTCGCGCAGGTGGCGTTGGGCGTCAGGCGTCTCGGGCACGAGAGACTTGCCGAATGTCCCGGCGACCTCTTCAGGCTTGAGGCCAAGGATCCTCATCGCGGTGTGGTTAGCCTGAATCATGCGCGAATCCAGACCCTCATGAACGTAGGCGATCGGGGCCTCGTCGAAAAGATCACGAAAGCACAGCTCGCTGTGCTTCAGCGCCTCGTTGGCATGGCGGAGTTGCTCACCCAGGCTGTGCTCAACCTGTTCGGCAACCTTGCGCGCCGCCAATCGTAATTCCATCTGATCCATGACCAGCGCCGCGAGCTTCTTGAGCATCTCTGCCTCGCCCGGCGCCAGCTCACGGGGCACCCGATCGATAACGCTGAGAGTTCCTAGATTGAAACCGTCGTGGGTACGCAATGGCGCGGCGGCATAAAATCGAACGCCAAAAGGCCCGGCCACCAGCGGGTTGTCTTGTGCACCCGGGTTGTGTGTAGCGTTCCTAACGTGATACACCTCCGGGGAAAGAATTGCTGACGCGCAAAGCCCCGCATCGCGCCCGACTTCCGGATCTTCAATGCCGAGGCGCGATTTGAACCAAATGCGGTCGTGGACCACGAAGCTAACCAGCGCGATCGGCACTCGGAACAGACCCGCGGCTAATTCTGCGATGTGATCGAACGCTCCGTCGGGCGGGGTATCCAGGATGCGATACCGCCGCAGCGCCTCCAATCGCCCTAGTTCGTCTTTTGGCAGTAGGGGCTTCACGAGGACTCACTTTCAAGACTACTACGGCCTTTCGTCGTCAAACCAAACGACCAATCGTGATTTTACGATAGTTCGTAGTCATGCAAACCATTCGGATTGGCCCTGAAACTTCCTTTTTTTCAACGGAGTAGCGGGAACAAACCGCTTGGCATAGTACGTGATTAGTAAGTAATAGCGATGTCC
>CAVWMB010000004.1:0-79830 GCA_963756015.1 uncultured Acidobacteriota bacterium | reverse complement strand
TGGCAAGCCTAACGAGCAATCTCTGAGCCGCGCCTGTTCTGAATTCAGAACAGCAACCGTCGATAGGGTCCGGGTTGCCCATTCAAAAATTGGCGAAAAGAAAGCAGTTCCACAATTCTATTCCCAAAACGGAACAATGGAGAGTTTTTCTTCCTGATGTTCTCCTGAAGCCGCGCATTCTCGGGCCGCAGTTCAACTGATATTCACATAGACATGCCGTTTATTTATTTTTTCTTACTACCATCGTTTTCTCTCAATTCTCCTTGACACGAAGCTTATCTTCGGAGAGAATCGCTAAGCCGACTGCTAAAAGAACCATAATGTAGCGGATTGCAATCGCCATTTAACCGAAAACGGGGAGGGTATTGCTGTGTTCAAAGCGGTTTCACTCGGGATCTTTCTTGGCGTGCTCACGCCCCTATTGCTGAAGGCACAAACCGCCGCGCCGGGCGCTGTATCGACCGCGGCGGCATTGAAGCTTGCGCCGCTGAACGCCCGCCGTCTTGCGCCGGAGAATGCCTATGCGCGCGTTTACTGCGTCGTCCCGTTCATTGGAAGCGGCACTATGGCCGATCCGAAGCGGCCGATGTTCGCACCGGCACCCCCTACACCGCCTGCACTGCCCACGGCAACCGCGCCGCCTCGCACCGGAATTATTGCCTATCAGTATCAGGTCAGCGATGACGGCAATTTTGCGCTCGCCGAATTCGTGACCGTCGAGCGTGCTGGCCTCGCTCCAATCCTTGCATCCACGAGCCCCAACGTGATTTTCTTCGAGCGTGGAAAGTATACACGGCAACAAATCGAGGCCGAATTTCAGAAATATAAGAAAAGTTTCAGCTTCAGCAACTTCTTGCCGGTGAGGGCGCAATGAAAGCACTTTCTGCAGTTCTTCTCGTGGCATTGTCCGGTCCTGTTTTTGGACAATATGCCTACTATTTCACCGATTCGATGCAGTCGTTTCAAAGCTCGGATTGGACCGCGAGTGGGAGCCCCGCATTTACAAATGCCAACGGCTATTGGGCGGGCTACGGGAACGCATACATTGATACGAGCATGGTTTCGACCGTCGCGGTGCCAGATGGAACTTCCTCGTACTCTGTCAAAGCGACAATCCGCCTTCCTGGCGGGATCGGCTACTACGCGAATACCCCGGTGAGCCTGCTTTTGCGGGCCAGTTCAACCTTCGCTTCGAGCGGAATGCCCACAACCGCGTACGTCGTGCAGTTCAACTGCAGCGTCTATTATGGCAATACCATGTCGCTGTTGAAGATTGTGAACAACACCGTCACGAACATCTGGCAACCTGGGAGTATCACTTGCTCAGACGGCATGACCGTGCGGGCGGACATTACCGACAACGGCCAGATCACCACTTACATCAACGACGTCTTCGCAGGATGGGCGCAAGACACGTCGATTACCACGGGGGCGCCCGGAATTGTTTTGCCCGGTTATACGACGGGCTACGTTCCCACCATGCTCGTTTCGCAGGTACAACTTGGCCCCGCTGACCGTATCGCGCCCGGCCCGATTCCCACGAATGGGATTACGTATTCCGTTTACTCCAGCCACATCGACTTCCAATGGCAAGCCGTTCCAGACGACACCAACGGCAGCGGCGTATGCCTCTATCAGTTTCTCCGCGATGATAATTTCGCGACAAACACAAGCTCTCTTTCCTGGTCCGATACAACCGTTCAGCCCGGGACTGAATACACGTACACCTTCATCGTGTTTGATCGATTCTTTAACTACGTCAGCCAAACGATTACGATTTCTGTTCCGGCGCTTTCGAGCCCGCCCCCGACGCCATCGGATGGGCGTCGCGTCGGTGTAAGATCCACGGGCGCATACTGGGGCGCTGCGACCGAGCAGATCGATACGCTTTCGGGAAACGTCAGCTATGCGATTCCCTTGGTGAAGCCCCAATCAAGAGGTTGGGCGGTAAGTTTCAATTTGGCGTACAACTCCCAGAATTGGCGAAAGGATTCGGGCGGAATTTGGAATCTCGGCGAAGACGTGGGTTATGGTTACGGCTGGAAATTGCTCGCCGGGTCGTTGACGCCGATCTGGGCGAACCAAACGACCCTGTCCTATTACAGTTTCGTCGACTCGACGGGAGCCGAATACCGGCTGAACCAAAATAACAACGGGATCTGGACCTCGATTGAAAGCATTTACGTCACCTTCAATTCCAACACGAACACCTTGTATTTCCGGGATGGCTCCTTTTGGGTTCTTGGCTGCACTTCTGCCACCAGCGAAGCGGATTCGGGAACAATGTACCCGACCGTGATGGAGGATACCAACGGCAACCAGATCACAATCACGTACGCGGCCGGAGCCGGACTGAGTGGCACCAACTCGAGCGCCCGGATTACATCCATATTTGATGTACGCGCGTATTATTATTTCCACTACAATTCCGACACGCCGAATCACCTTACATCGATCACGAACACGATGGGGACTGCAGAAGCCTACTCCTTCACGTACAACTCTTTGTCCCTTCAGGCGCCCTTCTCTCCCTATACGAGCTACGGGTCGGTCGATACGCTGGGCTCAATCTCGTTTGCGACCACATTGCAGCAGCATGTCTTCACCTACACGTCGGACAACTCGGCAACGCTTGCGAGCGCGACGCTTCCTAACGGAGGGATTCTCGCATGGAGCTATGCGAACGCAGCTTACTCAAGCGGGACTACGTACCGGACAATCTCATCCCGGCAGCTTTCTAAGGACGGAGTGAATTTCTCGAACTATCCGTTTACCTTCTATGCTGGCTCCGCCATCAATGTCGGCACGATCGTTCAGGATGCTAGCGGTCTGAGCCAAAAAACATGGCAGTTTTCCCAGAGTGGCGCCACCACCGGCATGGTGACCTATTATCTAGGGCGTGTTCACACTATTAAAACAATAGGTTGGTAAAATGTTTGCAGGATGGAAATCACGGAAGAGCAGTACGCACGCATCAAAGAAAGCCTCCCGGTGCAGCGCGGCAATGTGAGTCTGACCAACCTGCAAGTACTCAACGCCATCCTGTACGTAGCCGAACAGGGATGCAAGTGGCGCGGGCTTCCGAAACGGTTTGGCCCCTGGCACACGATCTATATGCGCATGAACCGGTGGGCCAAGAACGGCGTGTTGGACAGCGTGTTTGAACAACTGCAACGGGAGCAGATCGTGCGCGTCAGGATCGAGGCGTTCTCTCTGGACTCCACTTCGGTGAAAGTTCATCCGGATGGAACCGGCGCTTTAAAAAAAACGGCCCACAGGCCATTGGTAAATCCCGCGGCGGATGGAACACCAAGATTCATATGGTTGCCGCGGATGCTCGAACGGCCATAGCGTTCTCGTTGTCACCCGGAAATGACCACGATGCGCCGCACGGGCGAGCCCTGCTGGAAGAGTTGGGCCCCATGCCAGGGTGCCTTCCGCTGCTGATGGACCGCGCTTACGAAGGCAATGAAACCCGGCAATTGGTGCTTGATCTAGGCATGGTTCCGGTAGTTCCGCCGAAGTCCAACCGGCTGCATCCGTGGGAATATGATCGTGCCTTGTACACGAAGCGCAACGAGATTGAGCGGCTGTTCCGGCGCCTCAAAGGCTTCCGCCGCATCTTTTCGCGTTTTGAAAAACTCGACGTCGTGTTCCTGGCGTTTCTCTGCTTTGCGCTTATCGTCGAAGCGCTGCGGATAGTGTGAACACGCCCTAGGCGAACTTCTTTCCAATAACTTCGCCGTGCAGAAAATGGAAAACGCCTTCACCTGGTCCCAGGACAACGTGGGCAATCTTTACATCAGTTCGACATTGACAACGATGGACCCCAATCAGAGCTACCAGGTCCAAAAAAGGACGGATCAAAACGTCGACGCCAACGGCAACGTGCTGAATGTCTTTCAATACGACTGGAACAGCCTCACGACGCCAGCCAGAGTCTACACGTACACCTATTTAAACTCGAGTGCTTACACGTCGCGATATATTTTACAATCGTCTAAGCTCGGTTACGCTCGGCACGGGGAATCAGGCGGTCGTAACACTTGCGACGAACACTTATGATGCGGGAACTTTTGCGACCATCCCGACCGGGACGCCGAACTGGGACAGCTCTTATGCGAGCGTCACCACGCGAGGCGATGTGACGAGCTACGTCTCAATCAACGATGTCGGCTCGACAACTTACGATCAAGCCGGAAACGTGACCAGCACCACTGTCAATGGGGTGACCACCCAGGTGACGACAGACTCCTCCACCAACTACGCGGCGCCGTCACAGCTCTCAGTCGGCAGTTTGGATAATTCCATGGACTGGAGCGGGTTCCTTGGACTCACGAACGCGACGGGGCCGAACGGTGACTTTACGAATATTGTTTACGATGACTCCGCGAGGCCCTGGGTGGCAACTTCGCCTTACGGAGCCACTACGACTTACACGTATTCCACCGGGCCGAACGGTCCGAACAATCCCACTACGACTACCGCGACTATCAACGGCCGGTGGACGAAAACGATTCTTGACGGCTTGGGGCGAACGATCACAGTCCAGACAGGCAATTCGTCGGGAACGATCTCGCAAACGGACACCGTATATGGACCCTGTGGATGTTCACCCACAGGCAAGATGATCGAGCAGTCCCTTCCGCACGCGCCGAACGGCACACCGGCTTGGACAACCTACACGTACGACGCTCTTGGTCGAACGGTCAGCGTGGTCGCTCCGGACGGCGCAAGCACAACGACCTATGCTTACCAAGGGAACAATGTGACGGTCACCGATCCGGCCGGCAAATGGAAGACCTTCACCATGGACGCATTTGGACACCTGACGCAGGTAGTCGAGCCCAACCCAGCTGGCGGATCGAACTACGTCACAACGTATACTTACGATCCGTGGGATAATGTGGAGCAGGTTTCCATGCCGCGCCCAAGCGGAACCCAAACGCGCACGTTCACCTACAACGGGAAGCTGTTAATGAGTGCCACCAATCCGGAAAACGGGACGATCACCTACACCTACAACGGCTTCAACAAGGTGGCGACGAAAACCGATGCCAAGGGCCAAGCGATTCAGTACACATACGACTCCATCGCGCGCTTAACCGAAGTGCAAAAGTACCCGACCGGCATTTCAGGGGGAGAGGATACCTGCCAACGGGAGACTTATTCTTACGACACTTCCTATAATTCGAACTACACAACGACCTATCCGCTCGGAAGGCTGACCGCGGTCCAATATTCTGGCCAAGGAAGCAACGGTTGCGGCACAACGTTCATGGAAACATACGGCTACAATCAAGCGGGCCAAAAAACGAACAAGGGGCTCTTAGTAACGAGGACTTTCCAGGCGCAGGACAACAATGGGGATAATGTCTACGGACCGGCGACGGCGGATCTGGAATCGAGCTACTCGTACGACAACGAAGGGCGGCTTACGGCAACGCAGTACGCCAGCTCGAACTTCAACTATGGTTACGATTCAATGGGGCGACTGAGTACAATGACGGATGCTAACACCTCGAATCAAATGATTACTGGCACAACATACGATCCGGCGAATCAGGCTATCATCGATCAACGGGAGTGCGCTGAACGAAACTCGGACCTATAACGCGATTGGGCAGCTAACACAGATCTATGCGTCTTCGGGTCAGCTCGGGACTTACCACCCAGCTCAATCAACGTCACCTATGGCTATTCCTCGACACAGAACAATGGAAAGATCACGTCGCAAACCGACGGCATCAGCGGGGAACAGGTCGTTTATACTTACGACGCATTAAACCGTTTGGCAAGCGCCGCCGCAACGAACAATTCCTGGGGCCAGAGCTACAGCTATGATGGATTCGGCAATCTTACGGATCAGACTGTGACTGCCGGTTCAGCTCCAGCTTGCACGTGGTTTACAATGCATCCACAAATCGGCAAACGACGGATTGTGCTGACGCAAACGGCAACCTGAGTGGCGGAACCCCAAATCCATATCCCCCTTACGGCTGCTCTGGAATACTCTACACATACGATGTTTCGAATCGCGTCGTGTCGGTCGCTGCGGGCACACAATACGCTTATGCGCCGGGGAATCAACGCGTGTGGAGATTCGTCTATGACATCAACACGAACAGCCTGACGTTGGACGAGGTGACGTTATGGAGCGTAACAGGGAAGCGACTGGCCACTTTCAATCTCGTTGAAACAGCCGTTCCGGGGCATACGATTTTGTACCCGAACTTGGCAGTTACAAACACTTACTTCGGCCGCAGATTGATCTCGAACGGCACAGGGAACATCGTCGTCGACCGGCTAGGCTCGATCGGGAAATTCTATCCCTGGGGCGATGAGAAGCCATCAGCAACGACAACGGCACCGAGAAATTTACCGGCTACTTTAGAGATAGTGAGACAGGACTCGATTACGCCGACAATCGCTACCATCAGCCAGGCATGGGTCGGTTCCTAACGCCGGACCCGTACATGGCCAGCGGCGGTCCGGCTGATCCACGAAGTTGGAACCGCTACGCCTATACTCGCGGCGATCCAGTTAATCGACTCGATCCAACTGGACTCTACGATTGCCAGGACTGCAAAGACCCAGGGCCTGACCCATGCGAAGATCCGACCGCGGTGGGTTGTGAGGGAGATCCAGGTCCCGGCGGGGGAGAGGGAGGCGGAGGATCCCCCAGCGACGCCCCCGCCGTGCCCTCCAACCATGACCGTCAACGGGCTTCCAGGAGGATCGGCGAGTAGTCAGATCGCCCAGAACGTTGCTCTCGCTCAACAGCAGAGCGCCACATTCATCAACGAGGCTATTTCTGCCGCCAATGCCGATCCCGAGGCCAACAACGCAGGCGCCCTTTATCTCACCTATATGGCGCAATGGCTCTATAGCCAATTTCATAACAAAGGTCCGTGGGACTATAAGCGCCAGCCAAGCGTCACATCGCAGAATTCAGGCAACTATCAGCAGGTAGTGAACTTCGGGAATTTCAATTTTGGAGCAGTGATGGAGAGCCTCGGTCTCAGCTACTACCAGACGCAAAACGTGGCCGGCCTCTACCAGCTGTATCTTGGAACCAGCAACCAAGGTATCCTGCTGTTCCAATCGCCTTACGGCGACTCAACGCAAGACGCGAGCGTAATTCAGCAAGGATTCAACTTTGAGAAGGCTGTTCAGGCGGGATGTAAGTAGAATGCGACGGCTCAGGCTGGTCTCCGCTGGGTTTGCCGGGATTGCATTGATCCTGAGTTGTAGCTGCGGTAATCCATGCGGTTAGAAGTCGTCTCCCAATACCCGAGTCCGGACGGACGGCTCAAGGCAGTTGTTTTCGTTCAAGGCTGTGGCGCAACGGTGCGTGATGTTACGGAATTTTCGATACTGACCGCGAACGCCGACGCGCCGAAAGGCTCTGGCAATGCACTCGTCATAAAGGACGACCCAGCTCATCCAGTGCAGCAGAGCCCTGATGGCATCGAGCTCCGCGTAAAATGGAACTCAAGCAACAGTCTAAGCGTCCTGTTCCCTCGGGCCGCGATTGTCGAGAAACGCAGCACCGGAATCAATGGAGTCAGCATCGAGTACGGAACGTTCTAACAGGGTGAGCGGAGCGGGGTCGAGCGGGAAACGGATATGGCGCGGCACGTCGTCCGAAGGCCGTTTATCGAACTGCCCGAACAATAGCTGAACATTCAATGGCCCTAATTTCTCCCCGTACTTGAGATAGTTCCGGTTGCCGACCTCTCTCGCTAAGCCACTACACAGCCAGAGCGGCCTGCTGCTGGCGTCGGCTCGGGTAACCATTCGACTTCGCTCCCGAACAATAGCCGCGCATCAGTCAGCCCGAATTTGACAATGCGAAGCTGACTCAGGAGGCCCAAAAGCCTGCATGACGTGAATGCGAGCCGGGGCACCCGAGAAGTCACTCTCGGATCATCATCACGGAGCCCGTATTCTCGAAACAGGGGTGTGTTGAACCAGATAGTTGTCGCCGCAGGGACGACCATCACTGGACGCCGCAAACCGATTCTCAGGTTCCATACCAGGCTAGAATCACGCCAGGCTATTTCAGGCCGTGCAAGTGTGGGCGAGTCTGCCTGATCTCGATAGGGACAGAGTGGCGACCGTCTAGCGTGCCCGCCGCATCGACGCGAAACTGGGCGTCAGGAAGAAGATCGAAAGGGAAAGCGTGGGAGGACGTTCATAAAGCAGTTCGAGAGCAGCCAAGAATTCAACCTCGCCGCATGGCTCCGAAGCGGGCGGAGAATGAACAGGGTTCAGATCGATGAGCCGATCATTTCAAACGTCCCCATCTCTCAGGCCGATACAGCTTCGCTAGAATCTCCGGCTGGGTTCACACCTCAAGTTGCCATCGACCGCAGGCCTGAGGTTGAGTGTATCGCACCTACAGACTCGTCCAGTTCCTCTAACGAAGCCGCGTCAAGCCTGACCACGCTCGCCGCTATCGGGATTCCTTTCCTCGTCCCAACCGAACGAGGTTCTAACAGAACTGCGTCCGTGCAATCAGGACATCGGCAAAATCCCTTAATTGTTTTCACGAACAACTGTGTCTTCTTTTTCCATGATCCTACGCTTCCCTAAATGAAGGGCGAATCGAAGCACGGGTCACGTGTTCTTGAAGCGCCGGAAATGAGGAACAACCTATGCTAATTCGGCAAATAGCGCTACTGGCCAAAACAAAGAAAGTCGCGCCGAACGAACTGATGCGCGTAAGCGCTGCGATCCAAAGGCAAGTGTCACGCGACCTTGCACCGATCTGGGGAGTCAATGCCACCGTTGACAGTTTTCAATCCGAGGCAGACGTGCCGCCGGGCTACTGGAAGATACGGATCATGGATAAGATACCGCCGAAAAACGTGGGCGGCTTCCACTTCGACAATCCGCGAGCATGATCTCCCTGGCGAGTGCGATCACCGCGGCCGGATCGTAATGCGCGCGGACCGCATGCAGATCATAGATATGGCGCACGAGGGTCTTGTCGCGCGGCCCGCCGGCTTCGGCTAATTCCGCACCAGCACGCCTCGTCAGCGCCACGAATTTCTCCGCAACGGTCTCGGTGAGAGCGACGCAAGCGATCGACGGCACCTCCGGCGGCTGCTTAAAGGCGTCCGCCCAAAAGGAAGTCACGGTCTGTTCAATCGCAGGTAGACGCAGCGGCCAAACGGCAGTCTCGATTTGGATCTCCGGGCGCAAGGCCCCCTGCCCCGTCACGAGCGCTGGATATGGCAAGCGGTAGATCGTATAGCGGCTCGCATTGCCAGAGTCGCGCTGCTCAGCATTCTCCGGATCGAACTGAAATCCGGCATCCAGGAGGGCGCGCGTAAGGATGTCGCGCAATTTGCGGAGTTCCGCGCGTGAACGCGGATCGTCCGATACGATCTTCAAATCGATGTCTTCCGACATCCGCCGCGTGAGACGGTGGGCGCGGCTTAGAGCCGTGCCGCCGCTGAATACCAGACGAAACGGCTTCACGTCAGCGGTGTTGATCGCCGCGAGCGCCTTGACGACATACCAGTCCTTCTCGACCAGTGCCGGACTTGGCAGCTCGAAATGCCGTTGAACTTCGAGCAGATCCTGAAGCGATAGTTTATCGGGCAAGCACCAGCTCCTGCTTGCCGTCGCGCAGCTGGCGCGAGAACCGCCCCTTGACCCGTACAACCGGGTTGACCGGAATCTGTGTCGAACGTCCCGCGTTGTAGTCGCGTTCGGCTTCGGATGGCTCCCAGGTCACGCCAAGCTTGGTCAGGGCTTGCCGCGCCGCGCCCAAAAATCCGTTCTTGCTGTAAAGGATCGCGTCGCCGGAAAGACGCGAGACGATCGCGCGTCCATAGACCCCGTAGCCGAGCCGCACGAGGCGCTTTTCGCGCACGAGAGTACGCAGCACGCGCAGGACCTGATCCTCGCCGCCGAGATCCCGGAATTCACGCGTAAGGAACACGTCATCGCCGCGCTTGCGGGCGATCCGTGTCTCGATCCTCTCACGCAATGTCTTCGGCCGACGCATGGAAAAACTCCTTACAAAAACCCGACACCCAGTATATACAAAAACCCGACATTAAGCAAGGCATAAGGTCTTGTCTATCAAGTGCTTGATGTGGAACGTCGAATGGTGGCGTCTCGTTGGCGCCACCGCTGCGGACCAACTGGCGCTTGCATTGATTACCAGTTCAGTCGATTTAGAAAAACTACACTAGTTTTTCTAAATGCTGCCTCCCCTTCAACCTCCTGCTGTTTCCTACCGCCCGTTGCCAAGCGGATCAACCGCGACGCGTAATCTGATCAACTAGAAGGCCCTGGATTTCGTCGCAGCCGGATAATCGACGGATCGTCGTGTCCACAGAGTAGATCTCTTCTTCGACAGGTATCCCCAACGAGTGCACAATCCGTGAATCCGTGGACGTCGAGTACTGCTTCTGCCCGTGCCCCAGGTCCTCTACGGCGAGCGCTCGAAGGAACCATTCTGCGTCCTTGCTGTCCCGGATCACATCCGTCGGTGTCGGTCCGAGATAAATGAAGTCGCGGACACTCGATGCAATCCGCTTCATCTGCTTCCATTCCTTTTGAGGTGCTCCAAGTATCCGCTGCATCGGCGAATCATAGTGGCGGCCGACGACTTTCAGGCGGAGGACATCTTCGCCCTTTCCCAAAACGTGCGAGATCAACACAACAGAACTCATCGAAACCTCTCGTTCTCCAAGTCGAGCCCTCGCTTGCAATTGAAGCCAATAGAGTCCGGGCGCGGTTTGATTAGCGAGGGCAACTTCAAGAACGTCCACCGCGTTCTTACCGACCTGCCAGATCTTTCCGCTAAGGATATCTACGTCCGATCCGGCATGAGTTGTTGGCGTGACCACAAGTTGGGTGGGTTCGTGCAGCCCCTTAGGCTTCTCCAGAACAACGACTCGTCGGTGATGGTTCGCATAGGCGAGGGTGCGCATCCTCAATGAATAGATGAGACAGTCCGATTGGGACCTATTCGTCGCCGCCAAAAGAAGCTGAAATCCCGAAAGCGAGTAAGCTTTTGCGACGGTGTTTCCAATGCCGACGTAATGGAACGCGGGAGGTGGGTCCATCTTATGAACAACGTTCAGATGGCAGTTCTGCTTCGGTAAGAATCTCTCGGGGAACCCATCGGACGAATCCTTGTCGGGCTCACGAGCCACCGTGACGCCGAGCAACGCGCAGGCTTTTTCACTTCGCAGAAGCACCTGTTCGAGGTACACGCCGCTCCACACTTCAATCCGCATTGGAAAATCATGCTCTTCGAGCAGGTGGCGCAGCTCATTGCCCAGCGGTGCGACGCTCACGATAACGAATACGTCAAGCGTCGTGCGACCCCGATGCCAAATCAATTTTGGCGCTACGTCGCTCGCGGTCAATGCATTCGCCGTATTCTTACATTCGAATTTCCACACCTCCGGGCGGCCATCGCTACCTTCCCGATAGGCGATGACGTCGAACCCAAACTGCGTTCCTGATTGCTGCCTCAGAACATTTGAAAACCCCTGCTCTCTGAGGGCCGCTTGCAAAGCGAGTTCGAGAAGCCTCCCCTTATCGTTGCTTGTCTGCAGTCGCGCAAGAATGTCCGACATGTTTCATTGTCACGCGGATGTCGTTCTGCGGGCACCCGGCCCGCGCAGATAGACGGGGCCGCTCCTGCCAACGTGGCTCATCCGTCGATCTTGCAAGGGCCTCGCGTTTTCGGCTAGAAACTTTGCGAAGCCGATTGGACCGAAATCGCGGAAATAGCGTGAATGCCCCGAAGTCCCGCCGATCAATCCCGGCCACCGCCGGATCACCAGAAGGAACTGCTCAAGCTGTTCGGCTCGCTTGCCTATCGCCACAGCGCCTGGCAGGTCTTTGCGGACTTCGTTGAGGCGGCGGCGATTTCGCTATCAAACGCCGTTGACTGGGCTCAGCGTCACCAGCGCGAAGAGCGCTACATGGTCCTCATCAAGCGCTACAAGTCAGACGAGCTCGCAACATTTCCGAAGATGATGGCCGAACTGACCCTGGCCATGGAAGAAGAACCGTCCGATGTGTTGGGCCGGACGTTCCATGATCTTGAACTTCACAACAAATGGAGCGGCCAATTTTTCTCCCCCTACCCGCTTTGCCAGATGATGGCGAAAATGACGCTCGGCGATGAGGAGACGTTCGGGCCAGGATTGCCGCGCGAGGCTTCGTCACAACGCAAGAGCCTTGTTGCGGTTCCGGCGCGATGGTGATCGCCCTCGCCCACGAAATGCGCGAACTCGGCATCAATTACCAGCAGCATCTGCATGTGACGGCAATCGACGTGGACCCGAAATGCGTCCACATGGCTTATGTGCAATTCGCGCTGCTGCATATTCCGGCCGTCATTGTTCACGGCAACACGTTGTCTCTGGAGGAATTTGGGCGCTGGTACACGCCGGCGCACATTATGGACGGCTGGACCTGGAAACTCCGCCGCGAAAGAGAAGGCGCATATGAGATCCAGGACATTCCCGAAACGCCGAAGCCGGAGCGACCGCCAGACGACGGCCAGCCGCCGCCCTCGCAGCTAACCTTGTTTTAGGCGGGCAAACTATAGTCTTCCCTCGCAGGGTCTCACCGCGCCACAATGAGCCATGCGCCAGCGTCACATCAAAGCATCCGAGCTTCGCAGCTTCGCGTTTTGCGAGCGACGCTTGGCATTTCGAGCGGACGGGGGTTCAATCGACGCTTGAAAAAGAGCGGGCGCGCGGTGAGATTGACCATCAAGAACAAGGCCGGGCGGCGTTTGAGTCCCAAACTGCACGACGGCTGTCTGGAATTCTGTTAGCGATGGGCACAGCCGGGCTCGCGGTGGCATTCCTCTGGTGGGCTCTCCATTCATGATCGTGCTTTTGCTTGCCAGCGCGGTTCTCCTGCTGGTCGCGGTTGTTATTCGATATTTTGCGCGGCGTAAAGCGGATGCGCTCGGCCTGCCGGGCGAGCTTATCTATGTGGACCAGGGCGATGAGGAATTGCTTGTGTCAGACCGGTATGGGCTTGTGGGAAGACCTGATTACATTCTCAAGGACGGTGGTGAACTTGTGCCGGTTGAGCGCAAATCACGCGCTGTTTCGGGCTCCGGGCCGCATGATGGCGAAATCCTGCAACTGGCCGCTTACTGCCTGCTAGTCGAAGAACATTTCAAAAAGGCTGTGCTTCGGGGCCAGCTTCAATACCGAAACCGGTCGATCGATATCCCGTTCGATGATCAGTTGCGCCGACGCCTGACCAGCGCCATGGCCGACGGCAGCACGCATTGGTCGTGCCGCAAAATGGCGGCGGCGGTCGGAGTGAGTCCGGCGACGGTCCACCGGGTTTGGGCGAAGACCAGGTTGAAACCTCACCGGCTGGATCGCTATATGGCCAGCAACGATCCGGCGTTCGAGGAGAAGGCGGCGGACATCATCGCGCTGTACATGGATCCACCGCAGCATGCGGCCGTGTTCTGCGTCGACGAAAAGACGGCGATTCAGGCGCTGGACCGCCTCGACCCGGTGCTGCCGCTTTCGCCGGGGCGGGCCGAAAAGCACGGCTTTGAATACCGCCGGCACGGCACCCTCTCGCTTTACGCGGCGCTGGACGTGAAGACCGGCCGGGTCCACGGCAAAACGGCGCGCCGTCACACCAGCGCCGATTTCATCGGCTTTCTCACCAGCATCGTGGAGCGGAATCCCGCCGGTAAGGAAATTCACATCGTGCTGGACAACCTGTCGGCACACAAGACCGGGGCCGTGCAGGGGTTCCTCGAGAACAACCCGCACGTCCGGTTCCACTTCACACCCACCTATTCGTCGTGGCTGAACCAGGTCGAGATCTGGTTCGCAAAAATCGAGCGCGACGTGATCGCCCGCGGCGTCTTCACCTCCGTCGCCGATCTTTCCCGCAAACTGATGAAATACATCCGCGCCTATGCCAAGACTGCAAAACCTTTTTCCTGGAAGTATACGGACGTCCGCCGAAGAATAGTAACGAAATGACCGAAACGCTCCACTAGGAGTGCGATTGAGGTGATTCACCGCTTTGAAAAAGAGATCTTGGATGAGGATGTCCGCGCGAAAGTACAACGAGGACTTGAAGACCTTGAAAAGCATCTGTTCTCAAAAGGCTAGAAACATTCGCCGATTAATAGACGTAGGGCATGCCCAGATTGCCATCAGGGAGGCATTTGTCTGCGCTCGGCGATAGTTCTTTAACCGAAACAACGCCATCGTTATCAAGGAAGACAAAAGAAACACGCCTTCCATCCTGCATGGTGAGAATTAGCGTCTCGCCAAACATGCCGAACGTCGGCAGCACCCAACCCTGAATGTCCGTTGTTTTATTGCCGTCATGGCCAATCTCGACGAGGAGCAACTCGTACCGGACAAACCGCTGGCCGTCCGGTGAAATTCCTATTCCGGTGCCCTTCATAATGTCGACGACCTGCATGGCGACATGACTCTAACAGGTGGAACCGGCAGGAACAGACAATGTTTCAAGCTATCCCAAAAAACTTTGATTTCGATGCGCTTTTCGCTCTGGAATTCAGCTCTCATCGGGCCTTGTTCTATCGCTCTCGCTTTCGAGACAACAGGGCATGATCTGAAAATCATCCACCACGGCGCCTTCGCTGCTACGCATGGCAATTTCCTCTTGCACCAACTTTTGCGGAGACTGCGATGAAACGATTTCTATGACGGCCCTCCTTCTGATCCAAATCGAAACATCGGGACATTCAGAATTGTGAATTTGCCACCGGGTCAAGCCACGCTGTCGGGTCGTTACGATCGCTAATCGAAACACAACATAATGATCTTATCACCGCCCGATCTTCAAAAATCTCCTCGAAAGAAATAATGGATCGGAGTTCCGGGACACACATTTGAAGCCAGCACGGCTTATTTTCAGACTGATAGTGCGTCTTTAACGTTGTACCAATCCATGAATCTCCCTGATGCTCATTTGGGCCGCGGTCTTTGCCTGATTTCAACGCGACGCCCTTCAATGTTTGGAGGCTGGAATGATCAAATACTGAAAGGAATCGACGCGGCGGAGTCGGAATAACAGGGCCGCTTCCTCCGAAAAGCGGCCCTCCTCACTCTTCCCTGGCGGACAGCGCAAAGCGAGATACTTCCGCTAAATGGTAGATTGCATCAAGTTGCCCGGCGTTTCGATATCTTTTGCATCTTTAATGGATGATCTGGGGAAATCGACCAATTCCGCCTAACTGACTGTTCTTTCGGTGCTTTCCAATGGCTGCATTTTCCTTAAGTATTTCCGTTGCACGGTGGGCGGCCTTTAAAAACTTGGTGGGGCTTCCGCGATCTGAGATCTCCGAACGCGCTGTTCAACGAGCTGAACGCTTTCCTTTTGCGAAACCTAGGGATCCTGCAAAATGGAGTTAGGCCGGGGCATGCGCCACCCATGTGTGCGGATGATGTCCGTTGAAGTTGTAGGAACGGTGATCAAATCCTTGTCAGGGCTTCAGCTCGACCGAGTTTTCAAAAAGACCCCGGAGAAAGCAGCAACGGCGTCTGCGTTCGGGGCTGTGCATGGAACATGGCAGCACGGCATGATCACACAATCGTTGTATGTGCGATTGTAGTTGGCGGGAATCTCCAGTTCGGTTTGCCGGAGGCATTCGGCGGACTTAGAGGATAGGATTTGCGCGAATGCACCGCGGCTCACCATTTGCAGCACATCAGGGCACTGCGCTCTATGAACCTGCCATTTGGAAAGCGCCCTATTCCTCGTGACTATCAAAGCGAAGCGGGACATCCGATGCACGCCTCTTCTCTTATTTGACCCCGTACCGGGATTGAAGTTTCGCTCTCTAGGCTGATATAGTTTGGAAGCCTTATTGCATGTACTCCGTGGCAGTTGGGGGTGCAAAATGGCCTATGTTATCGCTGTGGAAGTGAAACGCAACTATATGAGGCCGGAAGACCGATCTGCTTGAAATGCGACGAGCAAGAGTTAGAGAAGCAAAACGAGTTCAAAGAAAGGAGTTTACCGAACCCGATTCCGCACGAGCGTCAAAGTAATGATTCAATTGAAGAATACCAGGATCCTTAGTTCCACGAAGTCTTTACTGATCTCGTCGAATGCGCGAATTATTTCCTGACGTGAACGGAAGCGGCACCGCGCCCTCTCCTCCCACGAAACACCGCATAGTTCTGAAGGCATCCATGCATTAAGCTCGGCGTCAGGTGCATCAGCGGGGACCGTCTCCATCACTGCACCGCCCGGGGCAGTCGTGACCAAGGTTAACGGCATAGAGAGCGTCGCGCAATTGACGTTATTGCAGCGCGGCGGTTGGCCCCCGCCGCACTGCATCCTCCGAATTCGCTAGTGGCGCGGCGCTCCCACGATATGAATCGTCGACCCCTTGACCGTCGAACAGTCTATGCTCTGGACCTTTTTGGGGGGCGGCGGCGGTTTCGGTTCCGCAACCGGTGGACCGGCGAGCGGCGGCGAGGCGGATTTGTTGTCGCAATTCAAGCAAAGAGGGATTCCGTTGACGTAAAGTTTCGTCTCAACGACACCCAGCGGCCACACTCGTCCCTGAAAATTGCACCTCGCCAGAAAGTGCTTTACGCGGGGCAAAGCCAACAGTTCTTTCCTACGATGGCAGACGCATCGATTCCTGCCGTAGGTTGGTCGATCAATCCGCCGGGTGTGGGAACCGTGACCGCCACCGGGGTCTACACAGCCCCTTCTTCTATCACCACGCGGCAGACCGTCCTTCTTACAGCCGAGGACGGCTCGAACGACACGGCCACAGCAACGATTACGCTTCTTCCCCGCTGAACTATCCAGGAATTTCCGACGGCGACGCTTGCGGAATCGGGCCACAAGGGTATCCTAAGTCGTGGAGACATATGGGCCACAGAGTGCGGGGCGGCCTAGGTGCGAGGGTACGGAAGCGACTCAGGCCCGAGTTTACATATGACCGGATTATCGGAAGCTAGCCGCTTTAGTTGAGTAACGCAGCGCGGCAGGTCAACCTGCCGCGCTGGTCCATCCTCCGAAAATTCTAGCGATGTCTCGCTTCTACGACGTGAATCGTTGCTTCAGCGGTCATCGAACGGTCTATACTCTGGACCTTTCGGGGAGGGTTCGGCGGCTGCTGGTTCGGTTCCGTAATTCGTAGACCGGCGGACGTCGATTGCGAGGTGGATTTGTTGTCGCATTCCATGCAAACCGGTACGCCGTTGACGTAAAGATTTGTTTCAGCGATACCACAGCGGGAGCACTTTGCCATGAGACTTCCTTCCTTCCACAAAAGCGGAAGAATTACTCCGGTCGGCATCTGACGCCCTGACCTGGTCGGTCGGACGGCTCACGAGGCGTTAGATTCCCCCTTAACGCACTTCTTAGGACACCACCGGAGCGGCCGCCTAGAAGCAGAGCTAAAATAAATGGTTTGGCCGGCTTCCCCCAACAAAGCCGTCCGGACAGCGGCGGGAGCGCCTGAGTATGAGCCTCCCGTCCACCGTGGCTCAGTTCGTCCGGCCCCTCCGTGCGGCGAACTGAGCCGCTTGAATTGCACCAATTTCCGAAACAATTTCGCCCAGTCCGCGCTCTGACTCCCATGAATCTGGTCCTGATTGTCATGATCCTTCTGATTCTGTTGGGCAGTGGCGGAGGATACTACTATGGCGGACCTTACGTGGGCGGGGAAGCGGGAGTCTGCTTCTCCTGATCTTGATCATTTGGCTACTACTCGGTCGCCGGCGCCTGTAGTGGGCTTATTCGAGCCGCGGAGCGCCCGGATTTAAGAGTGGCGGGGATATACGACGTCAGTGAACTAAGGGTGAATCCAGGCGTGTTTCAGCGTAAACGTGGAGTGTGTGGCATCCGGCGCACTTGCTATGATTTTCCCAACGGGGAGCATTTAGACGAACCGTTCCCCCCGCCATCGTGGCATGAGTCGATGGCGGAGACCTTCATCCGCTGCCTACCAGGAGGCACGCAGGGAGGGGACTGTGCCGCAACTGTCGGCGCGGGTGTTCCATCCGCCGCGGGATTTACCAATGGCCTGTGGGCCGTTTTTTTTAAAGCGCCGGTTCCATCCGGATGAACTTTCACCGAAGTGGAGTCCAGAGAGAACGCCTCGATCCTGACGCGCACGATCTGCTCCCGTTGCAGTTGTTCAAACACGCTGTCCAACACGCCGTTCTTGGCCCACCGGTTCATGCGCATATAGATCGTGTGCCAGGGGCCAAACCGTTTCGGAAGCCCGCGCCACTTGCATCCCTGTTCGGCTACGTACAGGATGGCGTTGAGTACTTGCAGGTTGGTCAGACTCACATTGCCGCGCTGCACCGGGAGGCTTTCTTTGATGCGTGCGTACTGCTCTTCCGTGATTTCCATCCTGCAAACATTTTACCAACCTATTGTTTTAATAGTGTGAACACGCCCTAGACTTACTTCGGCAGCGTGACAGACAAACGCTACTGGTATGACCTTTTGGAAAGGACCGAACCGCTCCGCAGGCTCCCACCGTGGCAGTAACCTTTGGAACGGATCGGAAGGCGACCGCGGTCGACCTAATTGACTCGCGGCAAGTGTAATCGATTGCGTTCGCGCGATCCGTCAAGGCGCCCCCATTTTTCCATTTTCCTCGGAATCGAACGGCGGCCTTCTGGTTTCGGTCGAATTTTTTTGTGAACTCAACTCAGGCTTTGTAGTGCTCTATCGCCTCTTCATTCAAATTCACACCCGTCCCCGGACCCTGGGGAACTTGAATCTCGCCGTTGCGGAATGTGTAGAGTTCCTTTTGGTTTAGAATCTTCAGCGCCGGCGCCCACTGTTCCTGCGGTAGCAGCGGTGGCCGCGCCAGTGCCATTTCTTCGAGCGGGGCCCCCCAGGCGGCGTGGGCCTGAACGCGCCCGAGCATATTGAGTCCGAATGCGCCATGGCCAATACAGGGCTTGTGAAACGCCTCACAAAGGGCGGCTATTTTCCGCATCGTCCACAAGCCGCCGCAGGTTCCAAGATCGGGCTGGAAAATATCATAAGTTTCGTGGATCAGACCCTCCCGGAATGGATCCAGACCTTTCCAACCTTCACCGCCCGTAATAATCAGGGGGTCCATCTCGCGGCACAAGCGCGCCGGGGTTTCGAAATCATCGCGCGCGAAGGGCTCCTCGAGCCAGTAGACGCCCACCTTCTGCAAGGCCTTGGACGCCGCAAGACCGGTCGGATAGTCCCACACCCAACCCGGGTTGTGCGCCGTCCGGTCCACCATCACTTTGAACGCGGGCGCAGGACCGCACTCGGCGATAATGCCAGCGCATGACTCCACATCATCCATGAAATTGGGGCGGAAGATTCGCATCTTGAAACCGGTGAAACCGGCATCTTTCAGGCGTTTTGCATAGACAGCCTGATCCTTGATGGGAACTTGCGATTGATCCGTTGGGCCGGCCCAGACCGCGGTGACATAAACCGGAATGCTGGTTTTCCAGCCGCCCAATAATCGGTAAACAGGTTGGCCGACAACTCTACCGATCGTGTCCCATAGCGCCTCTTCGAGTGGGCCTTGATAAATTAATCCTCGATGAAGGTGCTGCTCAATTGCGAATAAATCGGAGCCGATCAGGGCGTCGCGCATCTGGGCGAAGTTAACCGGGCTGGGAATTGGTGTGCCGCCAGGAGTTCCGACGCGCCCGGGAACCGTGGCGGTCGAGTTCGCTCCTCCACCTCGCCCACCGCGGCCCCCTCGGCCTCCACCACCAAACGAATATCCGTGGACACCGGACTCAGTCGTAATACGCGTCACACCCATCCGGCTCATTACCCCCGCCTCGACTTCCGTCGACGTCGCTGGCAGCTGGATGGTGAAACTTTCAACATCTTTGATGCGAACAGGCTTCACATCGGCGGCGACCGCTTTAACCGGCGCGAGCAGATCGCTCCAGCCCGCCGCCACCGCCATCCCCGTCGAAGCTAATAATTGTCTACGATTCATGAGACGATCTCCTTAAAACTTGAAAACCTCAGGGTTGCTCCGGATCCCGATGGATCCACCGATACGCCGTTACTGAGTTTTTCCAGAAGTATTTTTCCGAAACAGTACGGCCTTTGCCGTCAAAATAGTCCCGCACAATTCGCACGATTGCCGGCAGATTTTCCACTGCCGCGCATCGGCCAATCGCTACCGAAGATCAGCCGGTTTTCTCCAAACGTATCGAACAGGAAGTCGAGCGTGGGCTTGTAGGCCGCCGGATCCAAAGACGGCTTATCGTCGACAACTTGCATCACTTCGGAGACTTTTATGTACAGCCGATCTCGTGCCGCGAGTTCGCGAATGCTTCCTTCCACACTCGCTCGCGCTGCCGCGTCCTTGGCCCGGCGAAACATGCCGGGTACATGATCAACAACGACGCGAAGATCAGGAACCTTGTCCGTCAGTTTGAGCACAGCTTCGATCAAATCTGGCCGGGGATTCGCTGTATCCAACACCAGGCCAGCCTGAGCTAATAATTTAACTCCCTCAATGAATACAGGGTTCGAAACCTCATTGACCAGGTTGTAGCCCCAGAGGTTGCCGTACCTGATACCGAGAAATAGCTTGTTCTTGTGAAACCGTTCGAGATATTCTTTGAATTCCGGCTTCTCCGGTTGGAGATTGCCGATCGCGCCGACCATGACGGGATCGGACTCCTCAGTTTCCAGCAGCCAAAGATTATCTTCGATCCACGGACTCGCTTCAATTGCGATCGCGCCTACAATTCCAAGCGGCGAGGCCAGTTTACGGTATCGAGCGGGCAATGAGGGTGCCGTATTTCCTCTACCACCACTGTAAGGCGCACCCTGTGGCCGCGTCTGATCGAACAGATGGATGTGGCAATCGATGATTGGGGTCGACGTCCCTTGCGCTTGTGTCATCGCGCCAGCGCACGCCGCCGTAGCTGCTCGTAGAAATCGTCTTCTATGAATCGATCTCATCGAAGGCCCCGTAGCTATCCCACAACTTCGATATCCCAGCCCAATCCAGGACTATCGGAAGGACGGGCATAGATACCTTCGGCTCCGCGGCTGATGTGGAAGCTCTCCTCGAACATTTTGTAAACCTCATCCGGTCCGCCCGGAGGAGGCATAAACGTTTCCGCCCAGGGGCTGTTCGGCGTCGCGAGAATGAAATGAATCGAATCGAATGCCCCGCCCCCGTGCGGGATGACTGGTATATCGTACGCAGCCGCCAGGGCGCCAATTCTGCGCAGTTCAGTCATGCCGCCGCACCAGTGGATATCGGGCTGCCAAATCGCCGCTCCCCGATGGTCCAGTAACTCGCGAAACGCGTATCTAGTGTATTCATGTTCGCCCGTCGCGATGCGCGTAGACTTGATCTCCGTTCGGAGGCGGCCGAAGCCCTCATAATCGCGGGGCTGGAGACATTCTTCCATCCAATAGACTCGATACGGTTTCACCATTTCCGCCATTTCGATGGTGTACTGCTCATTCCAAGCCATGTAGCAATCGAGCATGATGTCGCCGTCAGGTCCCAACAGATCGCGGGTTCGCTTGACCAGCTCGACATTCTTCTTCTGACCCTCCAGGCCATCGGCAGGGCCGTAAGCCATTGCCAACTTCAGTCGTTTATAGCCAAACTTCACGTGTTGCTCAATATCATTACCTGTGCAATAGGCAGGAATTCGCGGTTTACTCTCACCGCCCAACAACTCATAGACTGGTAATCCAAGCGCCTTCCCAACCAGATCCCAAAGAGCCAGGTCGACGCCACTGATCGCGTTAATCGCGATGCCTGCCTGCCCGTAGGGCATGGTGGAACGATAGAGTACGTCCCATATACGCTCAATATTGAATGGATTTTCTCCAAGGAGGAGCTTCACCAGATGCTGCTCAACCACGGCGCCTCCTCCCGGGCCACCGGTTCCGTATCCTTTGACTCCTTTGTCGGTGGAGATCTCAACCGTAAATCCACCGAATTTTCCGGGGTCCGGATTCCAAAGAGAACGGGTCGCCTTATACTCCGGATAGATGGACATTGGATTGGCGACTTCGACCTTATTCGTCGACCATGAACCGGGCGCTGGCGTGTAGGCCGGCGCAGGATGCTTCGGCCGCGTCCGAACAATACGAACTCCAGTTATCTTTAGCTTGGTCTTTTCATTCTGGAACGCCAGCACAGGAAGCGAAAGAATGGAAGCACTTCCGAGTTTAAGAAACGATCTGCGATCCATTGAAACCTCCTGATTCGGACTAATGAGCACTAAGGGCGAAAGCCAGAATGTTTCCGCCAGAAGCAATCGCAACGTATTGCCGACCGTCGATCGAATAAGTCATCGGCGAAGCCTTCCATGGCTCATTCGCCTTGAATGTCCAAAGAGTCTTCCCTGTTTGGGCATCGACCGCTGCAAACCCGCCACCGGTTTCTCCATAGAAAACGAGTCCACCGGCGGTTGAGAGAACTCCAGAGTAGTTTGCTTCCTGCGGGCCGACCTGCGGGACTTCCCACACAATGTTCCCCGTGGAGATATCGAAGGCGCGCAAGTACTTTCATCCGGAGTCTGACGGATCCCGATAGCCTTCGTACCCTCCTCGTTGTGATTGCTTGTAGATACTGCAATCCTCCACCGCCATCACGTAGAACAGATGCGTATCGGGATTGAAGGCGGTCGCATACCAGTTCGTGGCACCTCGTACCGCCGGGCATGTTTTAATGCCTGTTTTGGTGGGCTTGTTTGCAGGGAGTAACTGCGGCTTCCCATCGGTCCCACTCCACTCGCCCAATTCAGTTTTCTAACGAACGGTTTACCTAACAGCAGCTCACCATTGGTCCTGTCAAGAACGTATAGAAATCCGTTGCGATTTGCCTGTAATAGCAGCTTCCGGTCGCGACCTTGGTATTTGTATCCACCAGCAACATTGGCTCCGTCGCATCCCAGTCGTGAAGATCATGCGGAGTGAATTGGTAATACCATCGCAACTTGCCCGTCTTCGCTTCAAGAGCAAGGACGCAGTTCGTATACAAGTTGATCCCTTCGCGTTCGTCCCCGTTGGTCGCAGGGAACGGGTTACCGACGGTCCAGTAAAGGATGCCGGTCTCCACGTCGTAAGATCCGGTGATCCATGTGGCACCGCCGCCCGTGGCAATTGCCTTACCGGTCCAAGTTTCCGATACCGGCTCTCCCGGCTTCGGAACCGTCCAAAATCGCCACGCCAATTCACCCGTGGTGACTTTGTACGCTGCCAAAAAGCCCCGTAGCGGGCCATCTCCGCCAGCGATTCCCGAAATAACCAAATCGCCGACAACCAGAGGAGCTGAGGTCGCGCTGTATCGGCCCGGGGAAACAGGCATGTTAATATCCCACATCACGCCACCCGTCAGACGATTGAGACACAGCAGATGCGCGTCAGCCGTGGCGAAAAACACTCGATCGCCAAGCACGGCCACGCCGCGATTTGGCTGTCCGTTACCGCCTCCTGCATTTGGATTGGCGTTTCCTCTTCCGGGGGTGGCGGCTCGGCGCTCTGGCGCGTGGAACACCAAATCTCCCTTGGCCGACGCTGAATCAAGAGCGCAGACTTCACCGGGGCCGGTGACGTACATCACACCATCGGCGACAACGGGGGTAGTTTGTAATCCCCGTGCCCCTTAGCGAATAAATCCATTGCAACTGCAAACTCTTGAGACATCCTGAGTGTGTCGAATTCAACGCAACGGGCTATTACGATTGCCCCCTAGCACTCCGTTGTATGTTGGCCATTCTCGGCTTTGGGATGTAAAACCGTTTCTATTGCTTTCGTGGATGTGCGGATTCGTTCAACCGTAAGGGGGCCGACGGGACTTCCCCCTAGGATATACTCAGGTAGGCGATCAAGTTTTCGCGCACTGCGGGGTCCGCCTTGAAAGCGGGCATGTACGACTGTTTTTCGCTTGTGATCCCCGTGTAATCCTGATCCGTCAGGAAGTGCATCTTTCCGTCAAAAGTCTCAAGCTGTAGATCGTGCTTGGCCCGGTTGCGGGCGAAACCACGCAGCGTGGTGCCGTCGCGGAGGTGAACGTCAACGACGGCCCATGCTTCATCGGGACAAAACGCCCAATTCGGGCAAGTCGGCGTGCTATGGATGCCCATTTGCGAAGTCGGATTTTCAAGGACCAGCTCAAGTTCGCGAACCGTAGACTTACGGGCTATATCAGATAGGTCTGGGCCGTTAACATGGCCACGCCCGTGAACCATATGACAAGTCGAACATTGCCCGGTTCCAAAAAACACTTGCTCCCCCGCGGCAACATCACCCCCGGGCTTGGTATCAAAGGCCGACGAATTGAAAGAGAATGAACCCAGCTCGCCAGAGTGTGGAGCTCGTTCTCGGGTAAGGCGAACCCTGGCATTCCGCCGTTGTGCCCGTCTTGATGAGATCTGAATATTTGCGTTTCGCTGCGGCTTCTCAGAGCTCGGTTATTTGTCAGTGACGGAGCGCGATCTCCGCCCGTGCCCCCTTCCCCGTGGCAACCCGACAAAGTTGGCGGAATTGTTTTTCCGCCTTCTGGAAATCCAGTGCATTGACGGTTTGCGCAGACGCTTGCAATGCCAGCACGTGAATCAAAACACCCACGCTCGCCCATAGTTTCATTGTGGATGCGACCCCAGCCCGAAGTCGTGGAGCTTCGAATTCGCTCCTCATTTCCATTCGGTTCGCGGGGGCGAGCCATTCGCCAACATCTTTTCTACCGTCAATTACGCCGGCTTCCATGGAAGGTTGCTTCGGTGACATCATACCGCCATTCGTCGTCCCTGAATCCTATCACGCATCGATTTTGCCGACGGCGTCAAAACTGAAGCCTAGCGCAATCTGAACCTGGCGGGGATTTCCAGCCTACCCTACGACTCCGACGATGGAGGCCCCAAAGGTCGGCCCGGGCGCGCCAAACTGGACGCGATTGTCTTGAGGACGTTAAAAAATTCAGCACGGAATTGCAGATTGAAGCGGCCCTCGTGCCCGATTGATTATTCTTGAAGAAGCTGAAATCTCAGATTATCCGTCCCCTCGGTCCGGACATCGGGCGATGTGCGGCCAGTGTTGCCATGTGTATGCTGGAGGCGACTGAACAAGCTCGTATTGAACGACTCATTAAGCCGACTGATGGCGGACCCCGGTAATTTTGCGTTCCCGCTCACATTCGGAACGGAGTTAGCCCACTGAAAGTGCCGTAGGCGTCCGTTATGGATGCGTAATTCCCGGTTAGGTTCGTGCTGCTTGTAAACGACAACGGCGTGCCGCTTTGGGCCGTATATATACCGTTCAGTTGCCATCCTGACACGACGCGGTCGAAGTGTCCCGCATTACTAAGCAGACGCTTCCCTTTGCCGAATGGCACTTCGAAGCTATACCCAAACACAAAGCGTTCAGGAATATCATAGGTAGCTACCGATCGGCTGAGTTGACGATTGTAGTTGTCCATAAATCCGGAACTATTGTTTCCACTTCCGCCGACGTCTAAGCGCGCTTCTGTATTCCCCATGGCTTTACTGATGGTATAAGCGGCGGTAATGAGTGAGTTCGCAAAGCGATGCTTGTACTGACTTTGAAATGCGTTATAGCTCGAATGACCTACAGGGTCGACTTCATCGAAGAGAGTGCTGAACTGCGGAAACGGAAGTAACAGCTGACTGTATTGGACTTGCGACTCGAGAGAGCGTCCCGGTCGAAATAATTCCATAGTATGGATTTGCCACCATTTGGGCCAGCTTCGAGCCAAGACTCAAATACTGATCTTGCAATCGATTGATTTGAGCCGCATATCCCGCCGGCAGGCCGACCCCGTCGCTTCCGACGAAACTTATCCTCGAATACTTGCATTCCGGGTGAGTCGTTGCTGGATGTGACATTCTCACTTGTTGCATGCGCAGCCGGAATGATAGGAGCGGGCGTATCCGCTTGACCTTGTTGACCGAGCCAGTCGGCACCCTGGGAACTCCCCGGAGGGTTTGTGATGCCCTGAGGGAACGGATTGTCCAGCGTGTTGAAGGGCGTCACTCCAGCGTTGAGCGTCGTTACCATTGGTGTGCTCAGTAGCCAGCCAGGTGATCCACTGGCACCAACGACCTGCGAGAGATCCGCGGGAATCCAAAACAGTCCATAAGCGCTTCGAATAACCGTGTGGGAGAACAACTGATAGGCAAAACCAAGGCGCGGTCCCCACTGCCGAAATGAGATCCGTCGGAGAACGTTCGCTGGAGGTCGCAAAGTCGAATCCCCCGACTACCGGAAACCCGACCTGCGTGCCGACCGGCAGTACCGCGGTGCGGTTGAACCACATTTCGCGATTGTAGCGATCGAGTGATCGGGAAAACTCAAGGCTATAATTGACTCCCACGTTCACGGTGAAACGACGCGAGACCTTCCAATCGTCCTGCGCAAATAGTGCCAGGTATTGTCGTTGGTCGGCAAACGCCGGGCTTTTTCGCCGCAGACGCCGTCGAAACGTCGCCTAGCATGAAGGAGGAGGCCGCTGGAACGCCGCTCGCACTGTTCAAGCTGAGTGGATTGATCGCGGTGAACTGATTCGTGAAGTTGAAGATTGGCTCAAAGGAATTTTCGAACACCATGTTCATTTGCTGAACGCGTAAAATCGATGCCGAATTTGAAGGTGTGGGACCCCTTCACCAGGCCTAAGGAGGCGCGTTCGCCCCAACTGTTGAATGCGCCACGTTTTCCCCCGCTGAGTTGGCGCTGCCGATCGCGGTGAAGCCGCTGATGGCGAACTCCGGGAAGCTTTCAATTTGAGTCGAGTTCGCGAACGACTGGGGGAAGCCCAGTTTTGTGACATCATATCCGAGCGAATTAGGGACACCGAACTGGCGACGAGCAAACCCAGTATGAGCTCGAGCCATTAACCGTGGCGTCAAAACCGCCGTAGCGGAAAGAGTCGCCTGCTCATGGTCGTCAGTTTGAGCGCGGGTAAAGTTGATGGAGCGGGCCAAGGGTTGCCGTGATCGGCTGATCCCGAAAGCTTAGCGTAGGTCCCGAATATTTTCCAACGGTCGTTCAAATTGTGATCGAACTTTCCTACTCCGTTCTGCTGGTTGTTTCGAGAGGTCGAGAGCGCGGCGTAATTGTTTGTATTCGTGAACGGAGTACCCCGAAATATTTGGCAGTGGGGAGAGTTGAGCGCACATTTGTAGCAACTTTGCTCAGTTGAGTGAGCGGAATAATGTTTCCTGGAAATACCTGGCGAGTGTAACTCCCATTCGCTTGCAGCGTGCTGGTACCCGGATCCGCGCATCGACACCGAAGTTTCCAGCCGCGTTAAAGGTTTGTGA
This sequence comes from uncultured Acidobacteriota bacterium, assembly GCA_963756015.1. Lineage (GTDB taxonomy): Bacteria > Acidobacteriota > Terriglobia > Terriglobales > Acidobacteriaceae > Sulfotelmatobacter. The sequence goes on along the minus strand of CAVWMB010000004.1, from coordinate 52,516 downwards.
AAAGTTCCCTGTTCGTTGTAGCGAGCTCAGAACGCTGTCGAGCGCCGCCGACGCCTGCTCGAACTTCATATTCTTCGAAATTTGCGAAAAAGAAGGTCTTGTCCTTTTTGATTGGCTCCGCCAACGGAACCTCCAAACTGGTTCTGAATATACTTGGGCGAGCCGTGCCAGACCGGTTCGCGAAAAATGTGTTCGCGTTCAGATCGGTATTCCTGAGGTACTCGTAAGCAGATCCATGAAACTGATTTGTTCCGGATTTGATACTGAAGTTGACTATGGCCCCCGTTGACCTGCCATACTCAGCCGAGAACGTGTCGGTTTGTGCGCGAATTTCCTGGGTTGCATCCACGGGTGGAACATACGAAGGAAGATTCATCTGAAGGATGTCCAGGGAAAGGCCTTCCACAAGGATTGGATTCGCGCCCGCGATTCCTCCGTTAAACGAAAACCCGGACCAGGCACCGCTTTGGCTCGTTCCACCGGCGGTCAAGACACCTCCGAAACCTGACTGCAACCGTATGCCCGGGCTTAGCCCAAGGAGGTTTACGGGATCCCGTCCGCTTAAGGGCAAGTCGGCGACTTCCCTATTTTCGATGACTGTCCCGACGGTGCTCGTATCCGAATCCAGGAGAACAGCAGTCGCTGAAACGGACACATTCTCAGCTTCCCCCACCTGAAGTGAAAAGTCGATTCGAGCAACCTGGTCGACAGCGAACGTGATCGGCCCCTGGTTTATCTGCTAACCCTGGTGCCTCAGTAGTGACCTGATAGCTACCAGGTAGGAGCGCGGTGATGAGATAGTTGCCGCTGCTATTCGTAACGCTCGAACGAGCGACGCCAGTGGCGATATTGGTGGCTGTTCCTTCGCTCCCGGAACAATGCACCGCTATTGTCACTAACCGTGCCGGTGAGTTGAGCCGTTTGCGCTGAAGCCGTGAGGCTGAAAACTGCGAGGAACGCAAATGCTCCCAGCGGAGATAAAGCTTTCTTCATGGGCATCTCCTTCGACAACCTCGAACAGGGAGGACTCAGCCGCTCTGGATCCCCAGAGGCACGGCGAAGCACTCTATCCACACACGATGGAACATCGAGCCAAGCCAGAGGCCTGACCAAACCTTCACAACCGACCTTAACTTTACGGAATATACATCGTATTGATCTTCGCTGTCAATCTAAAAGTTATCTTGTAGTCAAAAATCGGAATAGCGGTCCGGTATACGAAGCGGCTGAGGGCCCTCCCGTTCTAGCTCAATCTGAAATCAGCCGCCTTAGCTCTGACGCGAACAGGCGATCTTCATTGCCCATAGCGGCACGGGGCATTTCGCAGCCAAGATTGGATTCTGCCGGATGCGCGAAGGAGGTCCCGTGAAGCGCCCGTCGTAATTCTGCCCTTGTATTCCTAAAAATGACGTGATAGCTTTATAAGCGGAATCCGTTCCGACTTTATGGTATCTCGAGGGATCATGAAGCTGTAACCATCGATGGAGCGGGAGTTGGGAGGAATCATCTTGGCAGGAAGCAACGGTCTCAATGGTCGCCCGTCGATGTTCGAATTGTTTGGCCAGCTTGCCATTGTAACGGGTGCGGCAACGGGCATCGGCGAGGCGATCGCGCGTCGTTTGGCCAGTGCCGGTGCGACAGTGGCGCTTATCGACTTGAATTTGGAGGGAGCGGAAGCCGTTGCTGCTTCGTTAGGGAATGGTTCTTTCGCCATCAAGACCGACGTTGCGGACTGCGTCGAAGTGAATCAGGCTGTGAAAGCCGTTCTCGCCAGAACCGGGCGCATCGACGTCCTGATAAACAATGCGGGGATCGCAGGTCCGCCTGCTCCCGTCTGGGAGCAAACCGACGAAAACTGGCAGTGGAACTTGGCTGTGAATTTGACAGGATTTTTAACTTCTGCGTGCAGTGGTACCGCATATGCGTGAACGGCGGTATGGACGGATTGTTAATGTGGCATCGATTGCCGGCAAAGAGGGGAATCCGAACATGGCCCCTTATTCCGCTTCGAAAGGTGCAGTCATTGCCTTTACCAAGTCGCTCGGGAAAGAACTTGCGACCGATGGGGTTTGCGTCAATGCGGTAGCTCCGGCGGTGATCCAGACACAAATTCTCGACCAGTTGACAGCGGCTCAGATCGGCTATATGACGGACCGGATTCCTATGAAGCGGACCGGAAAACCCGAAGAGATTGCGGCCGTCGTGCACTTCCTGTCGAGCCCAGATTGTTCGTTCGTCACCGCACAGTGTTACGACGCCAGCGGCGGCCGGGCCACTTACTGATTCGACGACGCAAAAAACGATCAGGCGTTCTGGAACTCGCTCGCGATCCGGTCAGCAGCTGCCGAACAGCGTGCGTAATCATCTCCTCCTGCTGGCTGTCACGGGAGGCGCACCTTTGGTACGGAGACGCTGAGCGCCGCAGAGACCTGGTCTACGGGAGCAAATATCGGCACGGCGAAACAAACACCATCGTAGACGGATTCTTCGCGATCGGTCGCAAATTTCTGGTTCGGACACGCTCGACTCCCTGCTGAGTTCCGTGCGGTCCGTAATGGTGTGGTCGGTAAATCGAAAGGTGCCATAACTCCGAACAAGCTTCTCCCGACGTTCGGGCGGCTGAAACGCCGTGATTACTTTGCCGAGCGAGCTTGCGTTCGGCGGAAGGATGTGGCCCACAACGTTACTCATGCGGATTACATGCGGACTTTCCACAACCGCGATCACCTCAATATGATTTTCGAAGATGCGGCTAGGCTTGCGGTCTCTGATAGCTCCCGGCTCAACCTTGGATATGTGCCATCCCCACCCGAAGCAACTTGCCAAGCCACTGGGTCCGAGCCACCGCTTGTATCCCAGGGGCAAGCTGATATTGACCCCAGCCCGTCAACGTAAGGCAATTTGTCATTTCGAGAGTACGCAGCAACCGGAACGTCGAGGTCTTCGAGAGCTTTAGCTGCTTTGCGATCTCGTTCAGCGTTGCAGCCGGCTGTTCGGCCTGCAAAAACTCCAAAACTTCAAGAGCCTTGACTACTGCGCGCGAGAAGGACGTGTCGCGGGCCCGGGCTGCCTTTGCGTTCTTGTTCGGCATAACGCCGAAATTTTCGTAGCTGGCATAAATAAACTCAAACCCTGATAATAACGGAATTTTTCCCGCTTTGCCATATATCGTGCGGGATTCTGAAATAAGCATCCGTACTTAACTGAGCCCTTCCGCAAGGACGTCTCAAGCGAGCGCTTTGTTCGACTTGGCATCTCCATCCGCTCAGGGTCGGCCGGCAAATCGGTATTCACTCGGAGGATTTAGTTCGCGACCGGACTAACCGTTGGCTGCACACAAAGGATCAGGCGGTTACAAAGCGCTCCGCAGAGGAACGCGAACAACCCCGGGATGAATCCGAACGGGGAGCCCCGATGATTTGGGAACGCCGATAAATGCAAAGAAGCCGAGTACTTTTAGGCCGGTCGCGAAATCGCGCTCTGGAGTAGAACAGTTCAGCCTCGATCTTCAAACGAAAGCCATTACATCGGTCAAGCTCTCAACTGGAGAAGTCGTTCCGGCAACGCCGGCGCCAACCGCCTCGGAATGGGCTTCTGCGATCATCGCTCCGATGTTCTGTTTTTTTATCCCTTGGGGAGCGATTAAGATTTTGATCTGGATCGGGTCAGGGTTTTTCTCGAAACCGACCTGATCAAGTATGATGGGACCGGACTGCTGATCTGGATTGGCCCGGAACCGTTAAACTCTTTCTATGCGCCAACCTTGGGAGTGGAGTGAAAACGACATACTGGCGCTCATAAAAGAGCGAGTTCAGGAAAACCTTTCGCTTGATTACAAAAGGGCAACTACGACTCGGCGGTATGGCCGCGGTGCTCGAAACCAGACTACGCCAGGCTCAGGCGGAGGCAATGGCGCCATCGATCTGATCTCTTGCCTCGTTGCTCAAGCAAATCGGCTTGGCCCCCCCCGTCCATGCTCACTCATCCCTGGTGCTTATGTCGGTATGGTATTGCATTCCGAGCGCCGGGCTATCGGCGGCAGCAAGCGGTGCGGCGGCCCAAGCTGGATGCCTGGACCGGAACCATCGATCAGATCCTGGGTTACAAAGTAAGCGCCGGCCGTTAACCAAACGTGCGGCCCTCGGCTGAGAGTCTGAGAAAGCTGCCGCGGCACGGCGTCGACGCGGCGTTCCGGGCGAGCCGAGGCAACGAGTCCCGCCCCCGGAGAGAGGCATTTTCCCGAGTATAGGCCATTTCGGCGGGCGCAGGCTGGCCCTCCGTCAACCGGCAGGCGGAGAAAACTCGAAGTGGATAAATTTGGCTCCGCGGGTAGGATTCGAACCTACAACCGCTTGGTTAACAAGGCTTCGAATCTCTGAGAGAAGATCGTGAGGCGCTGACCTCTTCCGCGCGGAACGTTCGCGCAACTTGCCATTCGGCACGCCAAGAGGGATGAATGTGTTCACCAGCAGGAGGTGGCCGGAACACATGCAGATGGAAACGAAATTCCTTCGCCTTCGCACACCTGTGGAGTTCGGCTCCCGGTTCGGCGATTGGCAGGTGTGCTGGTTGGGCGGATGGGTGAGATTCCGGCTGTACTATCTGGTGATGCTGGTGAAGGCGCCGAGCGTCAATTCTGGTGGCGAATCGCAGAATTGACTTGGCTTTTGGTGCGAGCAGAGCGATGAATGGTGTCGCTATGAACACCTTCACGATTGACGCAAACAACAACATCACGGCCTTCGCTTCGCTCGACGAAGCGCGCGCCGCCAAGATCCACAACGCCGAATATTTCGGCTCTTCCCAGGAACTGGCCAAGCTGGTCGCTTCCTGGCCTCGAGCCCGCCCAGTCGACATCTGGAACAGCTTCGCCGGAGTCGCGCCGTTCACCAACCTCAAGCCGGTGAAGAAATTCACGAACCGGCAAGGTGGCTGTGGAGCGAATCTGGACGTCGATCCAGGTTCTGTTGGCGAACGTTGCGAAACCGGCGACCCACGTCGCGCCCGCGAAAGGGCAAGCGGAAGAAGGACGCACCGAAGGGCAAGCGCCGCCACACGGCGCCCGCTGCCGCGAAGGATGCGTCAATATCGCCCGCGAGGGCAGCAAGAAGTCCGAAGTGATCGACCTGATGCGCCGTTCCCAGGGCGCAACGCTCGCCGAAATCATGGAGCTGACGGGTTGGCAGGCGCATACCGTGCGCGGCTTCGTCAGCGGGACGCTGATCAAGAAGCTGAGCTTGAACGTCGAGTCGTTCCGTTCGAACGAAAAGGAGCGCACTTACCGCGTTAAATAGGCGGATCATCGCCTTCCCTTCACGCCGCCGGGTTCGTCCTGGCGGCGTTTTTCGTTTGTCTGAATGTTCTTGAGAATGCCCTTGCTTGTCGTGCGGCAAAGAGCGTTCATGTGACTGTGGTTGACGGTTACAGAGAGGAAAAAAAACGATGGATAACGCGGTATTGATGGAAATCGAGAAGCTGCGACGGGCGAGTCTGGCAAGTCTGCGCGAGAAGTTTCGCGAGGTGTTTCAGGAGGAAGCGCGAACACGGCATCGGGAACATCTGTTTCGGAGAATCGCGTGGCGGCTGCAGGCGCTGGCGGAAGGCGACCTCACTGAACGGCGCGATCGCGCGGGCGAAGGAGATCGCGCAGGATGCCGACTTGCGAAAGGTCGCGCCGCGAGACTTCTTTCAGGTGGAAGGCACGCCGGTACAGACGACGCCGGGGGATCGGAATCGCCGGCAACAAGATAGCCGGCTGCCGCTGCCGGGCGCGTTGTTCAGCCGGAAGTGGAAAGGACGGACGATTTTGGTTGAGGTTCTGGCGAACGGGTTCCGCTACGAGAATCAACAGTACACTTCGCTCAGCGCGGTTGCGTTCGCGATCACGGGCACGCGCTGGAATGGCTTGGCGTTCTTCGGACTTGACGGTGACTTATGCGAAAAAATAATCTGGACGCTCCGAAGCCGGCGATCACCCGGCTGCGCTGCGCGATCTATACGCGGAAATCGACGGAGGAAGGACTCGATCAGGAATTTAACTCGCTCGATGCGCAGCGCGAAGCGGCGAGGCTTTCATTCAGAGCCAGCGGCGCGAAGGTTGGATCGCGCTTCCTGAGCTCTATGACGACGGCGGTTTCACCGGAGCCAACATGGACCGGCCTGCGCTGACCAGACTGCTCCGCGCGGTGGAAGCGGGCGAATTGGATTGCGTCGTCGTCTATAAAGTCGACCGGCTGAGCCGCTCGCTGCTGGACTTCACGCGCATGCTCAGTGTCTTTGAAAAGCACAAGGTCAGCTTCGTCGCGGTCACGCAGCAGTTCAACACCAGCACGTCGCTGGGTCGGCTGACGCTGAACATTCTTCTTGTCGTTTGCGCAATTCGAAAGGGAACTGATCGGGGAGCGCACCCGCGACAAGATGTCGGCGGCGCGGCAAAAAGGGAAAATGGACTGGCGGATATCCGGTGCTCGGCTATGACATAGTCCCAGGCGGAGGACGGCTTAGTCGTCAACGAAGAAGAAGCCGAACGCGTGCGCGCCATCTTTGCGCTATTCGAAGAGCATCGTTCGATCCTGCTCACGCTACAGGAAATCGAGCGGCGGGGCTGGCGGCTGAAAAGCTGGACGACGTAAGACGGGGCGGTTCCACGCGGGCGGGCCGTTTGCGATGAATTCGCTGCGTCGGATCTTGGCCAACATTATATATACCGGCTCGATCCAGCATCACGGGAAACCGTACCCAGGCGAACATGCTGCCATCCTCGTGCCGGGCACTTGGGAACGAGTGCAAACGCTGATCGCCCAACGCCCGGCGGTTGCGCGGGGCAGAGCGCGGAACAAACATCTGGCCCTGCTCAATGGGTTGCTGTTTTGCGAATCGTGCGCGCACGCGCATGGTGTACACGTACGCCATGAAGAACGGCCGCAAGTATCCTTATTATGTGTGCTTGAATGCGCAGCGCAAGGGCTGGGCGGAATGTCCCGCCAAATCGCTCCGGCCGCACGCCATCGAGGAATCGGTTCTGGAGCGAATCAGGGAAGGGCAGACCGGAATCTTCGATGCCACGTGGTGGGAACAGATGGATCGCGGGCGGCAGGTCGAGGCGATACAGAGGGATCGTCGAGCGAATCGGGCTACGACGGAACTGCGCACCAGATCTCCATCCGCTTCCGGCCGATAGCCGGAGCCGAAGGCGCTTTCATGAGCGGCGTCCAGGAAATCACCTACGCGTTTGGCGGCAAACGAGCGAAAGCGGCTCCCGCCTGCAGCTGAAAGAAATGCCAACCCGATTTCCCGGATCGCCCGACTGATGGCGCTTGCGATCCGGTTTGAAGGATTGGTGCGGCAAAAAACCGATTCGCGACTATGCGGACCTCGCGCGGCGCGGCCGGATTGACGCGAGCCCGCATGACCCAGATCATGAAGCTGCTCCATCTCGCACCCGACATTCAGGAACAGATTCTCTTGCTGCCGCCTATCAATGGTCTCAATGAGAGTAACCTCCGGCCGATTGTTCGCCATATCGATTGGGATCAGCAGCGGACGATGTTTAAGAGGCTGGCTGGAGATTCACGCTGACATTAGATTTGCAATTCAACGTTTTTGGCGATCGCTAACGCTGTTTCGAATGCTGTGATAGCCTCTAACTCTCTGGGCGAAAAGGGACGGCCAGTACCCTGATCGCGAACAGCCGCCCTCAACGAGGCTAGGTCCTCGTCGGAAATTTGCCTGAGCGCCAGGTCGATGGCTTGAATGGCTGGACCAACTTGATCTGGAGGTTGCTGCAACATCGGCGATTGTTCCAGTTTCCTGAGACGTTGTCGAAGCCTCAGCATGAACCGTTTCCGATGCCACGTCTTCGGGTCCTCATGATTATTGCTCCCCTCAGGCCGCCCTCGGGAGGCCTTCGGCGGCGGCCATTTTCTCTTCTACTTTTTCGATCCGATTTGCCAACTCGACGGTCTCGAAAATCTTCAAGCGGTCTCCCAGAATGCTCATGACTCTTCCCCCTTCGACTGGCGTGAGCTTTCCGCGCCGCAAGCCTTGAGTCACTTTCTCCGCTGCCTTGTCTAAATCCTCCGCTTTCCGGATCGCGGGTAGATTCATTTGGATCACCGCGTCCCGCCGCGCCGGACTAATCCGGTCTATACACATCCGCAGCGCATTGTTGTCACCTGCGAGCCCGAGCGAGATTACTTTGCGAATCAGATGTTCCGCGTATTCGTTAAACAGATCCTGCCCTGGAGACTTCGGTTTGTTGCGGCTTCCTTTGGGCCGTCCGCGTCCCAGGGTATTGCCTGGCTCGAACGGCCGCCCACGCAGTTCCTTCATCGATTTTGCGCGCCAGCCGGGCACGTACTCCGTTCTACGGCAATCTCTTCAAATGACCGGCCGTCGCCGTTCAGGAGCGCCTTCGAGCCCGTATAGCTCTCCCAACGCCGCACGGTGACGTCCACGTAACGAGGATCGATTTCAATCAGCCGTGCTTTGCGTTCCAGATTCTCGCAACTAATCAAAGTTGATCCGGCGCCTCCAAATGGATCGAGCACGACATTCCCCGGCCGGCTACTATTGCGAATCGCGCGCCCTGCCAGGTCCACTGGCTTCATCGTCGGATGGAGATCATTGCGAACCGGCTTATCCACTAACCACACATCGCTCTGATTGCGGTCTCCGCACCAGTAATGCCTTGCTCCCTCCCGCCATCCATAGAGAATCGGTTCATATTGCCGGTGGTAATCTGAGCGGCCTAGGGTGAACGTGTTCTTCGTCCAGATGATCCAGGTCGACCAGTGGCCTCCAGCATCTCGAAAAGCCGATTGAAGACGGTAAAGCTCGCTCGATGACATGCAAATGTAGACCGATCCTTCCGTGACTGCGAGCAAGGCATCACATGCGGATCGCAGAAACGCAGCAAACTCTGGCCCAAGATTGTCGTTCACTAATTTCATCTTGCCCGGTCCTTTGCCGCAATAGTCGACATTGTATGGGGGATCTGTAAATACCAGATGGCACGGCTTGCTATCAAGGAGCTTCGCGATTTCCTCACCGCTTGTTCCATCACCACAAAGAATTCGGTGTTTTCCCAGCGTCCATAAGTCGCCTGTGCGGCTCACCGGTTCGTCTTGGAGTTCTGGGACAGCATCGGGGTCCAATGATCCCCGCTTCGTTTCCTGTGCCATGACTTCGGCGAGTTCTATATCATCAAAGCCGGTTAGCACCAGATCGAAGTTCTGCGCTGCGAGTGCCTCCAGTTCGACTCGCAGCATTTCGAAATCCCACGCTGCATTCAAGGCGAGCTTATTATCGGCCAGCACGAACGCACGCTTCTGATTGTCGGTGAGGTGCCCGAGGACGATGACGGGAATCTCCGTGAGGCCGAGTTTGCGCGCGGCGAGTACTCGGGCGTGCCCCGCGATAATCCCCCCTTCCACGCTGGCAAGAACCGGATTGTTGAACCCGAACGCAACGATACTAGCGGCGATCTGGGCCACCTGCGCCTCCGAGTGGAGGCGAGCATTGCGGGCGTAGGGGATCAGGCGCTCGATCGACCACGTCTCGATCTTTAGATCTTGTTTAGACATGTTTTCCTTTTGTGAGCACCTTCGAGCTTCCACGCTCAATGGCCCTCACTTATTAGTCGCCATCAAAAATGCCGAAAAACGACAAAAACGGCACGCAACTGCCCCGGAGTGCGCTGGTTTGCGCTAAGTGCCTGATTCGAAGCTGAAGATAGGCGAAAGATTTTGACTAGGTTTGGGCGGTTTGCACGCTGTCGCCTTTGCGGGATACCGAAATCCGTCGGCCTGCGCGCGGTTCGTCCGCGAGCTGCGAATTCCGCAGAGCTTCCGGCACGCACCCCCACGGTCGCGTCAAATCAATTCTTCTCAGCGGGAGCGTGATGCCATCTGGCGCAAAAATAACGCTAAAATGACGCGGGAATAACGCGGCGCTCCACGCCGCCAGCCCTCCGCTTGCCAGACGTGCGCAACCCCTTCCTACTGATTCGGCGTGACTTCAACGCATCTCATTCACATCCCTTTGGGACAAGCTTGACGGCATTTGCGTTATTTAACCCTCTCTGGAGAGTAAATTCGAACTCGCCGATATTTGCGGAGCCAACCTAAAGTCATTATTTTCAACACAACCGTTTGACGACACGCCACTTGCGGCATTCTGCCGAAAGCGACCCCCAAATTTTAAATTACCCATCCTTACCCGAATTTCCTATTCTTTGACCCCTGGGGTACCCCCAGTTTCCCCCCAGTGCGTTTGCGAAGGGCCCACACGCACGGCTCTTTCGCGGGAGGCAACAGGATTACCAGAAAGAACCCTGGCATCGAGGTGGCTGCTCCGGGCTGGGATAATGTTCATCTAGGTGACGCGCAGAGAATCAGTGAGCGGCTCGCTTGCCGCACTCCTATGTTCAGGTTTGGCCGTCGCGGCGGAGCGTCCGACTCCTATCGCGACGCTGGACCTGAGTCGTCAATGGCCGGGGGCCGTCGCGACTTCGCTTGTGTTCGCCTCCGAGGACACGATTGCAATCGCGCGCTATCCAGGCTCTGACACGGTTTCGCGCTACATCATCACAATCGACTGGCAAAACTCTAAGCTTCAGCCGCTAACGTCTAAATCGCTTGCCTTATACGGAGGAGGCGGAAAATTCGAGCGCGTGTATGGCGTTTCGAACGGTAGGATTCTGACGGCTGTCTCTCCAAATCCCCAGCTTTGGTCTCGCGATCTTCGTCGGCTCGAAAACACTCCGATCAGGGTTTTATATCCCGGGACGCCTCAAAGCGGAATGGCGGCCGACTGGGTCAATGTCAACGAATGGAAGCTATACCGGGTCGGCCCCCCAGCGTCCTTCGTGAGAGCGGGGCGCGGCGAGATTCTTTCGGTATCGGACGCTCTCGTCGCGGTCCGCGGCGACCACGACCTTTTGCATATCGAGAACCCCACGAGTGGCGCAGTCGTGGGCTCATTTCAGATTCCCTCGCGCTCGGTGTGTGCTGGGACGGTCACGGTCCTGGGAACGGATCGCCTCATGCTGACGGGCTGCAAGGGTGAGGCGCGGGTCGTCGACTTAACAGGAAAGGAACGAACGATCCTACCAAGGGGCGACGGATGGGGCTTTCGCTATGGTGTGTCAGCCGACGGAGGTCGGGTTCTCTTTGATAATTTCACGAGGAGAATCCCTACTTCTCAGCGCGTCACCGAGTTCGTTGAATCGCTGGTCTCCTTTGGCATGAGTCCAAACATCGAGAGCAAGGGGGAAGAAGTCCGGGTCCTCGACACAAAGACAGGAGGGATCTGTTTCGACTTGGACAGCCCTGAACGGCAGTTTGGTGTGGCGGGCCAATATCATGCCGATCTATCGCCTTCGGGACGGTTCGTTGCCGTCGTCGACGGCAACGAACTAAGTGTTTACATGTTGTCCGCCTCGTGCGCTACGCAGTAGCTGTGTAATCGAGAGACTCGCCCAGTTTTCCCCCAGTGACTTCGCGTTGTGCCTCAATCCAACGCAATCAGCTTGCTGCTGCTCAAGGCTCGTCGCTCTCGCCCTTGATGAAGAAGGGCTCCATGTCCTTGTACTCCAGGATCTTCACGGTTGGCTCCTTGGGAGCGTTGCCCTGCGCGATCGCGAGGAACGCCTGCTCCGATTGCGCCACCATCGCGCGCGCGAGGTCGTTCTTGTGGATCGAGTGGTACTTGGACGGCATGGCCCAGTGCAGCAGTGGCATGACGTAGCCAAGGACGCCCGGCGTGTTGGAGTTGCCGAGAATGACGGCGGGACGGTACAGCCCAAGGAAGTCGAACTTGACGGACGCGACAGCCTTCTCCTTCTCGCCGATGATCTTCGCGTATTTCATCCTGGCCTTGGGGTCTGCGCCCACTGCTGTCATGACTCCGCACACACGAGCGCCTGCAGACTTGGCGGCGCGGCAAAAAGCCTGCGGGTAGGCGATTTCGATCTTGCGCACCTCCTCGTCGGGCATCTTCGCGCTGCCCTTGCCGACGCCGAACGCGGCGAGCGCGACATCGACTCCCTGGGCGTGCGGCGCAACCTCCTCTTCGAGCCGGTCCATGTTGACAACCACCTCGGAGACCTTGGAGTCGGTGAAGGCGTCCGTCTTGCGGCGCGTCACCACCACCACCTTCTTGCACAACGGGTTCTTGATCAGAAGCTGCACGATGCGTCCGCCGACGTTTCCGGTTGCGCCCAGCACGATCGCCGAGTACCGCGCCTCCGCCTCACCCACTGAGTTCGCCTCCACTCCGTATGATCGCGCAACGGTGGTGTCATGTTTGCGTCACATTGACCTGAAGGCCGAGATTGGCTGCGATGAAAAAAGACTCGCAAAAGAGCGGCGTCTCGGAGTAGAATCAAATCCAGAGGTTCGGTTCGACAGGCGAGCGCAAAGCGCACCCTCCGAAAGGAATCCTTCCAGAAGACTTTCTTGGAGGACAGGTGCATGTCAACGCTCCCCATGGTGCAGCGGATTGTGAATTGGGCAATCGAACGGCTTATTCCGTTCGCCCGAAACCCGCGCACTCACTCCGACGCGCAGATTGCCCAGATCGCTGCCAGCATAGTCGAGTTCGGCTTCAATAATCCGATTTTGGTGGATACCAAGGCCGGCATTATCGCCGGGCACGGCCGGCTGCTGGCGGCGCGTAAGCTCGGGCTTGCCGAGGTTCCGGTGATCGTTCTCGATCATCTGACCGAGGCGCAGAAGCGCGCGTACGTAATCGCGGATAACAAGTTGGCTGAAAACGCCGGCTGGGATGATGAAATGCTGCGCGCCGAAATCGAGGCACTGCAAGATGAAAACTTCGATGTAGGGCTCCTCGGCTTTGAGGATGACGAGCTTTCGCGTCTGCTTGCCGCACAAGATGCAGCGGCTGGATTGACGGATGAAGATGCGGTGCCGACTCACCTCAAACACCCATAAGCAAAACCGGGGACTTCTGGGTACTAGGCGAGCACAAGCTGCTGGTGGGCGATGCAACCAACCAGGGCGATGTTGGGAAACTGATAGCCGGCGAGGTTGCCGACCTAGTTTTTACTGATCCGCCTTTCAATGTGGACTATGAGGGCTACACCGAACAGCGTCTGAAGATGCAAGGCGATCGGATGTCTGATGCCGATTTCAAGAAATTTCTCGAAGCTGCCTTCCGCGCCCTCCGGACCGCGGTGAAGCCCGGCGCCTCGCTGTATGTCTGCCACTCATCCTCGTGGCAGCGGGAATTTCAGAACGCGCTGGAGTCCGCGGGGTTCCAAGTCCGGTGCCAGATTATCTGGGCTAAGAACACGTTCGCCTGGGGATTCGGGCGCTACAAATTCCGCCACGAACCGCTGTTCTACTGTCACATCGCCGGCCAGAAAGACCCTTGGTATGGCGACAAAACCCAGTCGACTCTGTGGGAAGCAAACAAACCGGCGGCGAACCGGATTCATCCGACAGCGAAACCGGTTGAATTGATTGAGCGGGCCCTGCTGAATAGCAGCAAGACCGGCGACATCGTTGCCGACCTTTTCGCGGGTTCCGGGTCGACGCTCATCGCCTGCGAACGCCGCGGTCGTCGTGCACGGCTCATGGAAATTGATCCGAAATACGCCGATTGCATTGTTCGCCGGTTTCAGGAGTACTCGGGGAAAACCGCGGTCCTAAGTGGCGACGGTCGTACATTCGAAGTCGTAGCCCATGAACGCCAAGCGGAGGCTGCCTGACATGTCGATCTCGAGAATGCGAAAACGACTGAGCGCGCTGGAGGAAGCGGGGAATTGGGCGCGCATTGGTAAGCTCCCGCCATTGACGTCCTCAGAAATCGCCGAAATTGATCAACGTGCCCGTGCCGGTAAGACCTTATCGAAGCTGGAATTGGCTCGGGTGGAGCGGCAAAGCCCAATCCTAGACGGCGAATTGATGATGACGGCCTATGGCGGTCGGCTGTTTATAAAGCGTTACCTCGGAATAGATTTAGCGATGGTCTAAAAACATGAGGTCGTATGAAACGAAATCTGGGCGGGCGATTGGAGCGGTTGGAGCAACGCAAGGCGGTTGCCGATCGCGCGAAAGCAGCCTGTTCCCCACCGGACGGACGCAACGTCGCCGAGATAATCCGCGAACGTCTCCAGGTTCGGGGCTTCGTCCAGACCGGCAACGAAAGCCTGGAGGAGACGATGGCCCGCGCCTGCGGTATGAGCACTCGGGAACCCCGCCGATGTCTGCAAGAAAGAGCAGCAGGCAGGGCCGTTGTGCTGCAATCGAGGTGAGGGCGGGCGAGAACGAGAAACGCCGCCGGGCCAACCCAGCGGCGCGTTCAAGGCAATGCGAATCACGCTTTCACGGAATACCTCGCGCTCCCCATCCTCGCCCTTGGTGGACGTGACGGTCAGCCCCATCTTCTTGCCCAGCGTGCCGCTGACAAAGCCGCGCAGCGAATGCGGCTGCCAGCCGGTGGCTTTGAGCAGCTCCTTGGCGGTAGCGCCGCCTGGCCGCTTCAGCAGTTCGAGGATTGTCGGCGGTTTTGCTGCCCTCGCGGACGTCGTTTCGTGCGCTTCTGGGCGCTTTCTTCTTCGGGGTGGCCTTCTTCCCCGCCTTGGCCTTGGCGGGCGCAACGTTGGCGCGACGTGCGCCAGCGTTGGCCTTTTTGGTGGCCTTCGTCTCCGGCGCCGTTTCCGTTTGTTCTGCGATCGATTTCATGTTTTCTCCTTGGGCGGTGATTACCGCGTGACAACATCGATCACTCTGAAGGCGGCAGAAAGCAAGCGAAATCAACCTTGGCGAATGGTTGGCGATGAGAAAGCTAGTCCAGATGTCCCAGGTGTCCGCAGATGACCGGCCACGGAGCAAAATTCGGACGCAAGAAGGAAGAGGCAATCGTCGCGCTCCTGGCACACCGAACCATCGAAGAAGCCGCGCGCTCTCTGAATATCGCGCCGAAGACGATGCTACGGTGGATGAAAGAACCCGGGTTCGACGCTGCTTATCGAACAGCCCGGCGTCAGGCGTACGGTCAATCGATATCCCGCTTGCAACAGGGCTCTACGGCGGCAGCGACGACCCTGCTGAAGGTGATGATGGATGCGGCCACGCCACCGTCCACCCGTGTGAGAGCGGCGGAGGCGGTGTTGAGCCACGCGGCGAAGGCGATCGAGATCGAAGATCTTGACGCGCGATTACGGGACTTGGAAGCGGCAACAGAAGAGAACAAGGGCGTCAAACGATGAAGATTCGAGGAAACTGAACCCGATGACGCGCCTAGAACAACGACTCCGGAAGCTTGAAGGGATGCTCACCGACTCCGGGGGGCTAGTGCCACACACCCAAAAGTGGCTTGAATATTGGGACCGGCAGATTTATCTATACACGGACGAACCAGCTTCCAAAGGAGACGCTCTTTCCGTTCGAGGCGTTCCTAGCGGTCATGCGAAACTGGGGCAAACCGGGTTCGCTCGCAGGAAGAGCCTCAATTCAAACTGAACTGCCTTCTGCGAATTCCCCCAAGGATTGACCCGAATGAAGCGGAAGCAAACCCTAGAGTTCGCGCGAGTCCCCTGACGACCTGGGACCTACCGCTCGGAAAAACCCTCGACTGTCGATCAGGAGGTAAGATCGCCTCAGAATCGCGCTATCCTTTTGGCATGGATGTCGCGAAGATGCTCGACGAATTACGACACGATCACGCCCAAATTGTCGAAGCCATCGTCGCGCTCGAACGCCTTGAGCGTGGGTACGGTAAGCGACGCGGGCGTCCCCGGCATGGATGTCCTCTTCTCACGAATTAAAGCGGCTTGGGCGGCCGTCGGGCAGCAAGAACAAGCCGAAGCCATAAGAACAATAGAGCATCCCTCTGGTTGGGCGATAATGAAACGGATTCTATCCGAAGCGCTCCGGCCCGACCTTTCCACCGCTCCACACCATCCTTCCGCCGGAGCACTTCCGATAGAATCCGTTTCATTATCGACCTTCGCCAACGCCGCGCTCGGGACGGAAAAGTGCTAAAGGTCTGAGTTGGTTGACGGCTTCTGAACGCGGCGAAGTTAGTCGAACGGTTCAGGCGGGCGCGGTTCGATCTCTCGCCCCATTTCTAGTTTTCCCTGAAACAGTGTGGTGAATTCGGTGGTCTTAAAAAAAGAGTGGATGATCTCGATGCATTGTGGCGGGAGAATCAGCGGTTACTGATCGACTACTTGACGAGAACGGATCTTTCGGGCGGGATGTTTTGTGCAAGCCAATGGCTTCGGAGAACTTACTTCTTCAACCCAGTCTCCCAGTTCAGGACCAAGGTGAACGGCTCCGGCTTGGTGATCTTGGGAGCAGGGAGGAGAAATCGCTGGCCGTCGGCGGAGGAATCCCAGGGCCCGCCGAAGCGAGGAATTCCGAGGAGCTGGGGTTTCCCAGGCTTGAACGACGGATTAGTCGCAATTTCCACGGCCATAATTCCTGCGTCCGTCCGGTAATAAAGCTCTCGGCCATCGCGGCGCCAGCGGGATTCTGCCCCGCCTCCATTGGAAATTTGCCACTTCCCACCCCCCTCAGCAACCCTCCCAGCAGAGTTCATGAAAAAT
This sequence comes from uncultured Acidobacteriota bacterium, assembly GCA_963756015.1. Taxonomy (GTDB): domain Bacteria; phylum Acidobacteriota; class Terriglobia; order Terriglobales; family Acidobacteriaceae; genus Sulfotelmatobacter. Next base: position 35,940 of record CAVWMB010000004.1, on the reverse strand, counting down.
GGGCGAACGTACAGCTCGTAATGGCCGGACTCGTCTGAGTTGTAAGCCACCCAACGCTGGTCAGGGGAAAACTGAGCATTGCGTTCGTTGAACTCAGTGGCCAGAAATGGCACTGGCTTCTTGCCGCCTTCCAAAGGAAGCACCCAAATATCCCACTTCGTCTTCGGGTGATCCACGCTGTACAGCAGGAGCCGTCCGTCGCTCGACCAACTAAATGGGAATTTATCCTCGCTCGATTCGAGCAGAACCTCTTCCTGCTTCCCGCCGTTCGTTGCCTTCTCGTACAGATCGTAAACGCCATTCCGGTTGGAGCCAAAGATCATCCGGCTTCCATCCGGCGACCAGACCGGATTCGCATCGATCGTGGAACCAAACGTAAAGCGCATGCTTGTGTCTCGAGAAAGATCCAGGAGCCAGACGTTCCTTTCGGGCCCTCTCGCCTTCCTCACGGCCAGCCGTGCCCCATCGGGCGAAAGCGAGAGACCGAAATAAACCCCGGGTTCGTCTGTTGTACCGAGTGCCTTTCCCGCACGGTCGTACCAGGTCAGCTGCCGGTCTGGCGCTGCGCCTCGCTGGAAAACCAGGACATCGTTCGATGGAGCCGAAAAGCCTGCCCACCCGCCGCCGTTCGCGTTGGGGTTATTGTCGCTCACGCGCTCAGCTAGAACCGAGGGCTGCCCGGTCAATTCCATTCGGCGATTATCGAAAGGCTGAGCCATCATGGTACCGTCCCGAACGAAAAGGAGGTAGCCCGAGCTGGGATCTGGCGAGGACGCGTACATTGGCTGCCAATTGCTGTTCACGAATCGCTTGGAGCCCTGTTGTTCGGGTCCGGCGTCCACCGAGCCAAGATAAATAGCACTCTTCTCTCCCTCAATGGATCTGCGCGTGTAGAGGAACCGCCGCCCATCAGGCAGGAAAGAAGGACCGAAATGCATCGATTCCTTTCGCGCGGGGTCGAACGCAGTGATAGCAACCGGAGTACCGCCTGACGCGGGCACACGGAACAACTCGCCCGCGCCAAAGACAATCACGTCGTCCTGGTTCCACGCTCCCCCTCCCCAGGCACCGGGAAGATCCGCGACAACCTGTGGCGCACCGCCCGTCGCCTCGATCCTCATGAGCTTTTTTCGGAATGGATAGCCGATAAAGCGGCTGTCGCTAGACCAAAACGGTACTCCATCACAGGCCGTTAACTCGCGAGATTCGCCCGAGTCCAGGAAATGCACCCATAGCCGGCCGCTACCTACCTTGAAGGCCAGCTTTCGGCTATCGGGCGACAGGCTGACCTGCGGGCCGATGGTTGTGTTCTCTGGAGCCGGGATCTGAAAGCGAACTGATGTCAACGGCGAGGGTTTGTTGCGGAACTGCAAAATCACAACCGACGCCAAACCGATAGCGAGAGCGCCGGCCACGCTCCAACTTAGCCACCGGCGGCGAGCCGTTGGAGGCGGTATCGGCATGTGATTGTCCCCTGACCATTCGAGGATCCGCTGCACGTCGAGCGCCGACTGAAAGCGGTCCGCCGGATCCTTCGCCAGGCATGTTCTCACGATCCTGTTCAACTCCTCTGGCACTATTGAGCAAGGCTCCTGTTCCGTTATCGCCTCGGGCCCTTCAAACTCATGCTTTCCGGAGAGCATTTCGTACAGCACCGCGCCGAACGAGAAAATGTCGGTTCGGGCATCCGTTTCCTTCCCCTGCGCCTGCTCCGGCGACATGTAGCGCAGCGTGCCCAACACCAGCCCCGGTTGCCGAACGCTCTGGTCGCCGTCGACCATGGGCCGCTCCATCTTGGCGAGCCCGAAATCCAGCACCTTCGCGCCGGACTTGGTCAACATGATGTTGGCCGGCTTCAAATCCCGATGCACGATCCCTTTGCGATGCGCTTCCGCCAGCGCGCCGGCGATCTGAATCGCAAAAACGACTGCCTCCCCTCGCCGCATCGGACCGCGCGCCAGCCGCGCTTCCAGCGTGTCGCCTTCCACCAGCTCCATCACGATTACCGGCTGGCCGGCGAAGTTGTCCACGCTGTGTACGGTACAGATGTGTGGATGATTCAGAGCCGATGCGGCGCGCGCTTCGCGCTCGAACCGCTGCAGCACGGAATCCGGCAGCTCGCCAGTGGGCAAGTGCAGAAATTTCAAGGCCACCTGGCGGCCGAGCGTTAGATCTTCCGCGCGATAGACTACGCCCATGCCGCCGATGCCCAGCTTTTCCAAAATGTGGAAATGCGAGAAGGTCTTTCCGCTGAAATCGTCCGCATCCACCATGCGGCAGTGGATCTTTCGCAGCTTTCGGCGCTTCCCGTCGCGTTCTCGGTCACGGTGCCGGCAAACCGATAACCGCGTTTCGCGAGCGTCTCGATATAACGCGGTTCCTCGGCCGATTCTCCCAGCGCGTTCCGCAACCTCTTTATGGCCGCGTTGATGCTGTGGTCGAACTCGACGATGGTGTTGTTGGGCCACAACTTCTGCCGGATCTCCTCGCGCAGGACGACTTCGCCTGGGCGATTCAGCAGCATCAGCAGAATCTGAAAGGACTGGTCTTGGAGGCGGAGCCGTAAACCGTGCTTTCGCAGCTCCCCGGCGCGCACGTCTAGCTCGAAGTCGCCGAAACCGAGTAGACGAGCCGGTTGAATATCCATATCGCCCGAATCCGGCTCAGTCTAACACACCGCACAACTCACAGCTAATCAATCTTTTAGCCAGTCACCTCGAAGTCACCTTTATGCCCGAGCCAGTGCATCGAGGCACCCGGAGATAAGCGGCAAACTCGCCCTCGCCGCGCTTCAGCGCTGCGGAAAAGAGGGCGACATGAAGTTATCAAATTGCGTACGAGTCGTTATCACCTTGGCCGGGATAGCGGGGACCGCGGTTTCGGCACAACGTCCAGCCATGACCATCCGGGTCCTGGACCAAGCGAATCTCTCTGCAACCCAGATCCAGAAAATGGAGCACTATGTCGGGACGATTCTCGCTTCAATCGAAGTCGATGTGAACTGGGTAGATTGCCGGACGAATGTCGCTGGTTGCCAGGCTCTGCGGGGTCCGAACGAGTTCTGGCTGCGCATCCTTGCGCAGATGCCGCCGGCTGTAGACGGCCACATCGATTTGCTCGGCTTCACGCAATTCGGGGACCAGCCCGGCGACCGGATTCGGTGCGTCAACATCTTTTATCCGATGGTGGAACAACTCTCCGAGCACGAGCGAGCCGAATCGGATCAGATTCTGGGCGCGGCCGTGACTCACGAGATCGGTCATCTGTATTTGGGAACTAACAAACAGGCTCATTCCCCTGGCGGTATCATGGGCGGCATCTGGAAGCATCGCGAGTTCGAACTCGCCAACCTCGGCGAACTCAACTTTACCCGTGATCAGGGCAACCGCATTCGCGCCGCGATGAGTGGGACTTCGGGTTTATAACGCATTCGTTTGGACACGCCCGATTCGGTTGCGTGGAAAGTCTTCGCTGATTCGTCCCTACAAGGTCTTCTACTGGAGATTGGGTCGGAGCACGCTCCCGCAAAAGACCTAATGTGAGAGCCTGAATCGAAGGGAACAGGTTTCCAACCCGTTATCGCACATTATCGTTTATCAAACGGTTGCGACAGATTTCCTTTCGGAAACTCGATGTACGTTAGGGCGTGTTCACACTATTAAAACAATAGGTTGGTAAAATGTTTGCAGGATGGAAATCACGGAAGAGCAGTACGCACGCATCAAAGAAAGCCTCCCGGTGCAGCGCGGCAATGTGAGTCTGACCAACCTGCAAGTGCTCAACGCCATCCTGTACGTAGCCGAACAGGGATGCAAGTGGCGCGGGCTTCCGAAACGGTTCGGCCCCTGGCACACGATTTATATGCGCATGAACCGGTGGGCCAAGAACGGCGTGTTGGACAGCGTGTTTGAACAACTGCAACGGGAGCAGATCGTGCGCGTCAGGATCGAGGCGTTCTCTCTGGACTCCACTTCGGTGAAAGTTCATCCGGATGGAACCGGCGCTTTAAAAAAAACGGCCCACAGGCCATTGGTAAATCCCGCGGCGGATGGAACACCAAGATTCATATGGTTGCCGCGGATGCTCGAACGGCCATAGCGTTCTCGTTGTCACCCGGAAATGACCACGATGCGCCGCACGGGCGAGCCCTGCTGGAAGAGTTGGGCCCCATGCCAGGGTGCCTTCCGCTGCTGATGGACCGCGCTTACGAAGGCAATGAAACCCGGCAATTGGTGCTTGATCTAGGCATGGTTCCGGTAGTTCCGCCGAAGTCCAACCGGCTGCATCCGTGGGAATATGATCGTGCCTTGTACACGAAGCGCAACGAGATTGAGCGGCTGTTCCGGCGCCTCAAAGGCTTCCGCCGCATCTTTTCGCGTTTTGAAAAACTCGACGTCGTGTTCCTGGCGTTTCTCTGCTTTGCGCTTATCGTCGAAGCACTGCGGATAGTGTGAACACGCCCTAGTAAATCGCATGTTTCAGGTCGATGACTTCCAGCGAATTGGAGGAGGAGTTAGAGACGAACAGCGTGTTTCCGTCGGGTGAGAGCGTCATTTCCCGAGGGAAGGCGCCGGCTTGAATATGAGAGACGACCCGGAATGGATCGGCACTCAGTACGTCGAGGACCTGCGCTTTTGATTGATTCATGTCGAACCGATTCGAATTTCCCACGATTACAAACTTTCCGCCACCGGCGATTGCGATCGGAACCGGCGCGGATCCGACAAAAGCCATACCCAGCCGCGCATGATCGGGATTGCTTACGAGTTTATCCGTATCGAAGGCAAGCACGGCATTGCTGCCACGCGCCGTCACGTAGATGCGGTCGCCTGAAGGCGTCGGTGCGATTCGCACGGGGTTACATGCCGCGGGCACGCGAGATACGACCGAATGGGCCGGATCTGTTTCCGCGCGCGCCACATCGACGACAACGATCGCGCCTTCCGGTTTCATGGCCTCCGCTGCGGCGCCGTCTTGTCCTTCGGGCTTACAGACCTTCGGCCAGTTCCAATCGGGTGACGCGCTCAGGCTAGAAGTGTAGAGATATCGTTGGTCCTTCGAAAAAGTGAGCGCTATGGGGCCGATGCCAACCGGAATTACCCCGATGGTTTTTCGGCCATGCTCCAGATCGATGACGGAAATGGTCTGTGCGGCTTCGTTACTGACGAATAGGAACTCGCCGCGAGCCGTAATATTCAAGTAACCGCTCATCGGATTGTCGCCGTCGCTGATCGATGTAATCGTGGCATCCCCTTTTCCGGACTTAAGTCGCTTTACATCTAGGAACAACACAAAGTGGCCGCTTGCCACAATGAGTATCTTCCCGTCAGGGCTGAGAGCCATCCCGAGGGGATGGCCCTTGACCTTCACGGTGTGTTTAAGTTCAATGCGACCATTGTTTCGACGAAGGACCGCAATGCCACCGTTGTCAAGCGCGACAAAAACCCAGCATCCAATATGATGATCTTCGGTCGAAAGGACGACGCCGAAAGGGTGTCCGGGGAGGGCTACGCTAAAGACTGGCGATGGGGCGGGTTGGTTACAGGCAGCACTGGCTTGGCTGGGGAACAAAGCAACTACGCCCAAGAGAATTATCAGCCTCATTACCATTGAAAACTCCTCGCTGAGTGACGCGTAAGCTTTCTATCATTTGGAGCGAAGATGCTACCGTCCGATTGGAATTTCCAGCACACTCTGATGTTGGTCATCGTGGTACAGCGCGATGTGGGCCACTCGTGCGTCCTTGCCCGATTGGGCGGCAACTACCCCGCCTGAGTTGTAATTCTTTTCAAAATCCTTATCGTTGGGACAGGTGATGAATAAACGCAATCGACTACCCTTGCCAATGCGGCGTGAGAACCAATTGAACCCGACGAGGTTATAGCGGGTGATTTCTCCCGGAGTAGCGAGTTTTTCGTTCTCAAAGGATTCGCGGTACCGGGCGCGCAGATACTCATGAGCAACAACAATCGACGATCCATCCGGAAGAATTTCATAGAGTGCCAAGTGAAAATCGGTATCGGGAACGTTCAGAGCGATCCATAGGGTCAATTTGACATAACCCGAGATTTCGAACCCCTCTGGGAACGGCGCACTGGTGTAAATCAACCCAGTGCTCCTGTTTTGAAGAACGGCTCGCTGATCCGTGAAATTCTGAGGTTCTCTAACCTGGTCCGTGCTGAGAGGGTCGTAAACGTAGTGGTCGGGCGTAGACGCCTGCGCTGTGGGCGACAGGCTACCCGCGTGAAAAACGTCGTTTGCCTGCCCATTGCTGGATGTCAGATATAGTTTGCGGTGTTCGCGCGCAACGCTCTCCAGATCATCGGCGTATTTCCAGTTCTCCGCGCCGGGGCCGGATACGTAATACGCAACCCGCTTCTTCAGGAAATCGGGCTTAGCGCCATTCTTCAGAGTCCAGTCATACCACTGCTTATGAAGACTGTTAAGGTCAACCATCGACGGCTCACCAAATTTCAAGCCCGCTACGTCTCTGTTCGGGGTGCGCGTGCCCGCATGGTCCCAGGGACCAATAATCAGATAATGCTCTTGCTTTGCCAGGGGATTCCCGAACTGCATATGCTCGCGGTAATACAACATCGCACCGTCTTGATCGCCGTCGAAGTAGCCGCCCGCAATTGTGAGGATCGGACTCTTTATGTCGGCGTACTGCTCGGGCGTGGGGACCATCGCCTTCCAGTAACTGTCATCGGCTGGATGTGCCAACCATTCGCGAAATGCAGTGCCCGTAACGCCGGAAAGTTCGTCTAGCTGGTCGAAGGGAAGGTGTGCCGAGTACATCTTAAGAAGTTTTTCGTTCCAAAATTCGAAATCACGGGCGAGGTTGAGGTTTCGCGCTTTTCCAGCCGTTTCAGCCAGCCACTGTATGTCGTCGCAAGGAAAGATTCCACCGACAGTACGAAAATCGATTCCTGGGTACGCTGCCGAGGCTGGAACAATGGTTATCAAATGAGGAGGCAGCTGCTTAATTGTGGTCCATTCAACAAATCCCATGTGAGATCCACCCCACATCGCGACCTTGCCATCAGACCACGGCTGTTTTGCTAACCACTCCACTGTGTCGTGCCGTCCAACCCCTCCTGGGGGCCGGTTACAAACATTCCGTCAGAGTTTCCGCGTCCGCGCACGTCAACCAAGGCGAATGCATATCCATTTTTTGCGAAATACATGGCTCGACTGTTGTCATGGTCAGCAACGTAGGGCGTCATTACGACGATTACTGACATCGGGTCCTTCTGGCTGTGCGGCTTAAAGATGGTGGCATTCAAATGTACGCCATCGCGCATCGGAATGCGTACTCCCCAAAGCAGATCGACCTCGTGTGATTCTGCCGGAGGGCCCAATTGGTTTTCTGCGGCCAGATTGGTCGGTGATTGTTGTGCCGCTGAGCTCGGGTTGCCGGCGAGGCCCAGCAGCACTGCCGTGCATCCCGCAGACTTTAGGCTGCGGAAAAACATATTGACCTTAAGGGGCGTCACGCCAGGGTTTGCGAAGTACTTTTCCATATTAGTGGGACGCTCGCATCCGAGTAAAGTTGGTCGAGATAATGAAGTGTTTCTGATTCGGAATTCAGAACGGCCTGCGGCACGTCATCGTGGAATTCCACTTTCGCGCTTAGTGCCCGACCCGTGGAAGCTCCACTTCCGGGTAGGCTGGGTGGATGCCGGACGAACTTAGCCGCGTGCCAGGCTCCGAGGGTTCAGAACGACTTCTGGTTGCGCATCCTTGCGCGGATGCCGCCGGCCGTAAACGGCCATATCGGCTTCACTTGGCTCGGGCTTGCCGGAAAAGCAAGTGGACCCGCAACCCATTTTTATCGGGATTCGTCCCAACTTTTGAGCGTGGAACCATTCTTCGTTTGCACCGGCGCGGACCCGTACACATGGGCGATGGTTGCGGCGGTTCTGTCGATCTCGGTTCTTGCCGCGAGCATGTTCCGCGGCGTGTTCGATCAAGCGGCCGAACCAGGCCAATTTGTAATCGAACTTCGGACCGGGCTGAGGATTTCCGTTCGGCAGGTAGATGGAAGTGATCAGGAGTGGTTGCCCTTCCGGTGACTGGGGAAATTGACGAAAGTTTTCGTTGACAATGACGAAGGCTTTCGTCATAATCGACTCGTGAAAGCAAAGCAACCCAATCCGACCGCGGCAGAATTGGAAATTCTGCGGGTGTTGTGGGACAGCGGACCTCACTCCGTGCGCGATATTCGAAAGGTGCTAAATGGGGTGAAGCCGACTGGGTACACCACGGTTTTGAAGCTCCTCCAGATCATGACCGGCAAAGGGCTGGTCGATCGGGACGAAGAGCAGCGGCCGCAGATTTACCGCGCTCGCTACCCGCGCGAGCACACGCAGCGGCAGCTTTTGCACGATCTTACGCAGCGCGCGTTCGGCGGTTCGGTGAAGGCGTTGGTACTTCAGGCATTGGCTAGCCGCAAGTCGACGGAACGGGAGCTGGAGGAAATGGAAAAACTTCTGGACAGGATAGAAAGGGGAACCAAATGACGGCTCATTTTCAGGCAATCGCCCAGGCAATTAGTGCAGCCCTACTCCATTTCGTATGGCAGGGCGCGGCGGTGGGGCTTTTATTGTGGATTACGCTCTCGATACTCGGCCGGCGCCCCGCGCGGTTACGCTATGCGGTGAGTTGCGCCGCGTTCGCGGTGATGAGCGCGCTGCCGTTTGTTACCGCTTTTCTAGTGTATCGTGCGCCAGGTGCGGCAATCCTTTCCGTCGGCGAGCCGATTGTGGATACGGTCGTTCCGGCGGCGCTTGCTGCGTCCACATTCCTGCCTCGACTCCTTGCCGCGATCGAGGCTTGGGCACTTCCGGTTTGGTCCGCGGGCGTTATGGTCTTAGCGATCCGGTTCTTTCGTAGCGCCACGCATGTGGCGAGACTCAAGCGCAGCGGCGAACCGGTTAGTCTCGCCTTGGCCGAGACCGCATCGCACCTTGCGCGTCGCATGGGAATCATGAAATCGCTGCGCGTGCTCTCGTCGGCGCTTGCCGATACGCCGAGCGTCGTGGGCTTCCTGAAGCCTGTGATCTTATTCCCGCCCGCGGCGCTAATGAACTTAACCACAACTCAACTGGAGTCCGTGTTGGCGCATGAACTCGCGCACATCCGGCGGCATGACTACCTGATCAACCTCCTACAGACCATTGCCGAGACTCTGTTCTTTTATCAGCCGGCGATCTGGTGGGTCTCCTCGCAAATCCGCAGCGAGCGGGAACTTTGCTGCGACGAAATAGTTGTCGAAATCTGCGGCGATCCAGTCGGTTATGCGAGAGCGCTCACGCAGCTCGAGCGGGCACGGCTGGATTCACCTTCGCTGGCCCTTCTGAGCGCGGGCGGTCCGCTGATGCACCGGATCCAAAGGCTCACGGGCGTCGTCGGGCATCAGCCGGCGCCGAGAGTCTCTGCTGCGCTGGCGGCGGGACTCGCTATGGTGTGCTTTCTCGTGAATGTGAATTGGGCGAAAGCCCAAAGCGGGCGAGAAGGGGACTTCAAGCTGGACTCCGTTTGGGTCGACACTGTGAAGTACGGCAACCTTCCGATTACCATCCGCGCCCTCGGAAGCCTGACCACGCCCACGACGGCGCAGTTGAGTGTTTCGTCTCAGCTGCCGGCTCAGCTATTGAATGCGTTGCAGATCGGCCAAAATGCCGTAATCGATTTAGGGAATACAATCACGGTGGCCGGGAAGGTGACCCGGGTCGATGCGGCAAGCGCGAATGGGACAGTCCCGGTGACGGTCGAGATCAAGGCTCCCATGGCCGAATTTGCGGGTCATGCGGTGGATGGCTTAGTCCAGATCAAAACTTTGCATGACGTGGTGTTCGTTGGCCGTCCTGTGAACGTCGCTGCCTTTGCGGAGACGATGATGTTCAAACTTGAACCCGACGGGCAACACTGGTCGCGGGCCAAGGTGCGCTTCGGACCGTCGTCGGTGAACGCAATCCAAGTCGCGGAAGGCTTGCAGCCGGGCGACAAGATCATCATTTCCGACATGGCCGCGTATGGTGGCTATGATCGGCTTCGCGGGCAATAAGAAAGTGAAATACGACAAGCAAGGATCAATGCCTGGACGCCTGTGTCTCGCGATTCGGGCGCGTTTGAAAGGTCGACAATCACTGCATCTCCGGACTAATCGAGCGGTTGCTAGGCGCCCGAGACCTCGGCGATGAAACCGGCGACCAAGCGGTGGATCTCGGCCGGTGGCAGGTTGTAGCGGGCATCGCCGTCCGGCAGGCCCATATTGCCGCTAATCACGAAGGCGCGCAGGCCCACCTTGGCGAGGTTCTTTGCCTGTGCGATGCTGAGGCCACCGACAACCTGCACCGGTGCGACCTTGCCTATCCGTTCGAAGACAGCGTGAGCCACATCGCCGAGGTAGTCGTCCTCGATTAGTTCGGGTTTGCGCGCCGCGCGTCGACTGCAGGTGGATACCAACCCCGTCGACGCCGGCCTCGAGCATCCGAAGCGCGACCTCGACTGCCTGCTTGGCGGGGCCCTGGTGCGGGATCATGATGTCGGGAAAGACAAGTCGGGGCAAGTCGCCGGCGCGTCGGAACTCGTCGCGCACCGCGCAGATCGCCTTCGCCCTATCCACGCCGGCGAGAGCCAGGAAATTAAAATGTTTCCGCCGCCAGCGTAGACGCTGCGGGCTTCGCCGCACACGCTAGCTGGCGACAGGAGCGGCTTGTTCATAATAGTAAAACAAGATGTCTGTCGCGGGCGGCTTCACGCCAAGCTGACGCAGCATGCCGACGATTTGGCCGCGGTGTAGCGTGGCGTGGTTCACTACGTGCACCACGATTTGCCACGCAGGTAGGCCGGCGTTGCCGACAAAGCGTGATTTGAAGGGAACCTGACGGGGGAGGTCTGAGTCAGTGACCGCATTGCCAGGCTTCCCACTTGGCCTGCAGGTGAGGCCATTCTACGACTGACGAAATCGAGCGACGGGAGCGCATCATGGGGCGGCACCGGATAGTTGGGGCCGGCAATCCGCGAAAACCAGATTGCGTCTCCGAAATAGATGTGAGCGAGCGTGTTCGCGATGCATTCGTGGGAGACGCTCATCGGCTTGGTTCGGTCCTCGGGCGGCAGGGCGAGCGCGCACTCTAGCACCTTGCGCGAGGCCCAGCCTGAATATCCAATGTATGTACGAACTTCTTGAGCGGTCATTTGTGCTTATTTTATGGCTCTGCGCAAGAATTCGATGGGACCCGCATTTTAGGCTGCTTTCCTGAAAACCACGAATTCGGTTCTGGTGGCGGCCATGCGTTGCGCTTTGAGCAACAGATAGCGGAGGTTCTTATATCCGCGCCCCCGGCGTAGGAGGGATTTGATGTTTCCATTGATGGCTTCCACCATTCCCAAGGGCACTTTGGTGCGACAGTAGTTCAGAATGCCGTCCAGGTGCTTCATGAGCATCGCGGCTAGCTTCTCGAAGGGCCGAAGTCGTTGCCAGCGCAACTGATCGATCCAGCGCTCGAGATAGCTCAGCATCGCGCCCTCATAGCGGTATGTCCAGAGCCGATCCAGGCTCTCTTTAAGGACGTAGGCTTTGAAGAGCTTGCGGTTGAGCGCAAACAACGAGTTGAGTTCCTGTCGCTTGCCCGAACTCAGGTTGATCCAGCGAGTCAACAGCAGCCAGCGCTTGCCTTTGACCAGCCCGCGCCACTGTCCGCCCTTGCGGAAAAACTCCGCCCGCCGCACTTCATCGATGGCTTGGTTGGCGTGCTGCATGATGTGGAACTTGTCGTAGACGATGCGGCACCCAGGAGCCCACTGCTCTATACTCAGCCGGAACGGTTCCCACATATCCACGCACGCTGCCGAGATTCGACTGCGCTGACCAACGCTCAACTCGGTTTGAAAGAATTCATCCAGTGTTTCTTTCTTCCGCTCCCGGCCGAACCAGACCGGTTCGCCGCTTTCCAGGTTGCTCACCACCGTGATGAACTTCTGCTTTTTCCCCAGGTGGATTTCATCCACGCCCATCAGCTCCAGGGCGGGCTTGCGCCGCGCTGCGGCCCAGCGCTCCAGATAGCGCAAATCGATGGCCCGCACCGTGCTCGCCGGCAATCCGAATCGCCGTGCCACTGGTCGAGCCGCGGCACTCTCACACGCCTCGCCGACGGCGTCCTCAAACCGCCGGCTGAACGGAGCCTTGCTCGGCAACTGCGGCACTTTCTCGATCTTGATCCCGCAATCCGGGCAACACACTCGATAGACTTCGATCACCACCGTGGTCCGGAACTCCATGCACGGTAGATCGCGCACCTCCCGTTCCCGGACATCGTGCGCGTCCTCCAGTTTCCGGCCGCATCCCGAGCAGATCAGCTTCCGATGGCCCCGCTTACGCCGAATCCACAACTTCAGTGTCTTCGCCTGCTCGTCGATCTGGTGCCGGTACACCCGATACCCCGGCCATCCCAGCAGTTTGGTGAGTTCCCTATCCCGCAAACCGCTCAGTGTACCGAAATCGCCGAAACCGCGAAACTCACGCCTGCTTGGGCTTCATCAGATTCCTGCGCAGAGCCTATTTTATATCGCACGCCTGAGTTCGCCGACATCTTGCCATGCCGCAGGCCGACCGTGGCCGGATAGTGGAAGCTGATGTTTCCGCGAACACCGTTTCAAGCTCGGGAACGCATCAGCCTTCACGGACTTAGAGGTCGCTGGAACCCCTTGCGTTACCGAACGATCCTCGTTAGCGCACTGCGCGCGGCGTCGGCTCCGACATCAGCCTGACAAACATGTCTTTGAACTTGGGAAGATCCAGATCGAGTTGCGCGTGCACCAGTCCCACTTCGGTCGCTGGTTTCAGTTTTTCGACCCAGGTAAGCGTGTCCCCGTAGGTGACGCCGTGGCTAAGATCGACGTCCATGTAGACAAGCCGCTCCTTCGTGATGATGCTCGGATCAAGCCACGCACAGGCCGCGAGTTCATCCCACTGATAATAACGCTGATCCGAGTATTTGGCGATGTACTGCGCGGCCGGCTGTCGAGATCGTGAGATTGCCTCTAGCATCTGTTGGGTGAACATCGTTTTTATCGAGACGTCCACAGTGGTCACATCAATTCGCGGCCACGAAGCGCGCAACACGATGTGCGCGGCTTCGGGGTCAAACCAGAAGTTAAATTCGTGGCGGGGACTTGTCGCGAACTCCGGGTCATCAGTCTGCGGATTCAAACTTGCACCCATGAGAAAAATCCCCTTCGTCATCTCTGGAAAATGCGGATCGATTGAAATCGCCAACGCGATGTTCGTGAGCGGCCCATCACCGAAAATCGTCACCTCGTGCGGGTGGGCGCGGACCTGTCGAATCAGAAAGTGTGCGGCGTCTTCATCGAGCGGCCTCGTGCGCGGCGGTCCCTCCTTCAGCGTCGGGATCACCCAAGGGCCATGGGTCGGGATCGGCGGCGCCACGGCGCCCGACGGCGCCCCCAAATCGGCAGTGAGGTGGCCCCATGCTCCGAGCCATAGCGGTTTTCCGATCGAGTGCTCTGCCAGACGCGTCTCTTCCTGGGTGCGTACCAGAGGGAAAACCGCCCCGGGCACTACCGGCACTTCGGTGCGCCCAATCAGTTCGAGCATGCGCAGTGTGTGCTGTACTTCTTCATCGCGCCAGTCATCGCCGGTCGCTATCGTGATGCCCAAGACCTCCACTTGCGGCGACTGGAGAAGCGCCATCATCGACATTTGGTGCGTACCGCCGGGGCCGGCGCCATCAGCATCGATCAGCACCAGCCGTCTCTGCGCAAACCCGGCAGTCGCCATCGTAAACAGCGGGACAAGGAAAAGGACGAGTCGCATCTGGTGATGCATTATATATGGTCTGGCTCTGCTATTCGAAGCCGCCTCCACCAGTCTCGGAATGGGGGCACGTCAAACACATTCCCCCGCAAACGCCCGTCTGCCGAAGTGGAGTCCCACGCGGGACATATGTCGGTTGGAGGAAACGCGGCAATCTCCTCGAACGGCGTTCCGCAGGAGCGTCGCGCGGCATCCACCGTTCAAAACTATACTGACTGCATGGCCGCACCATTTCTTGAGGAATGCCTGTCCGTGCAAGCTCGCACTCCCGAAGCTCTCGACGTGCTCCTTCGCGATCTGCCGAAAGCGTTGACAATGGCAACCGAGGGCCCTGGAACTTGGAGTCCTTACGTTAACGATCCGGGTGTCGCGAATGTAAGGCCTGGATCTCCGAATAGCCCACGGTTCACCTCCGCTTTTCGCGGCATCCCCTCACTTTTTGCTTGCCTTTTCCCCCGACCAAGCGATGAATCGTCATGCGCAAACCAAAGCGCAGAAAAGGACCCCACACACATGACGACCGCAGAAATCAACGCCACGGACAAACCCGCCGCCGCTACGGCACAGGGCGCGCACGTCGCGCCAGAGAAGGCCCCCGCGAAGAAGGCCGCCAGCCAGAAGAAGGGCGCGCCCAAGGCCAAGAAAACCGCCAACGGTGCCAAGCAGGCGGCCAGGGCCAAGGGCGCGCCGAAGAAGACAGCCAAGGCGGGCGCAGGGGCCAGCAAGAAGACCGCCAGGCCCGCCGCTGCCGGCAAGCCTGCCCCGCGCGCCGAGAGCAAGGGCGCCAAGATCCTGGAGATGATCGCGCGTGCCAAGGGTGCCACCCTAGCCGAGATCATGAAGGCGACCGAGTGGCAGGCGCATAGCGTCCGGGGATTCATCTCGACCGCCGGCAAGAAGCACGACGTCAAGATCGAATCGGCGAAGAACGACGCTGGTGAGCGCAACTACAAGATGGCGAAATAGCCTGCACGACTCGTACCCGCCGCCGGTCACTGGCCGGCGGTTTTTTTGTTTCATCGGGCGATTGAAATGCTCAACGTCAATCCGCCTTTAGCGAATAAATCGGCGGATCCATGCCGTTAAACTCAACCCGGGCCGGCTCTGCAACGTCCCGTGGCGTCGCCGCGCGTAATCGCTAAACGGACAAGGGCGTCGCCTCAGCGATGGACACCTGGCCGCGCAATACAACCTGCTGCGGAAATCGCAGCACCTCCCAGCTCTTCCATAAGGCCATAGCCCAACTGTACGAGCGATAGGATAGCCCCTGCTCAACGCAGAACCTCTGCACCACCACGCTAACCTCCCGATAGTGGACGTGGCTGATATTCGGAAACAAATGATGCTCCACCTGGTACTCGAGGCCCGAACACAGGAACCTGCCCAGCCAGCCCGTCCTGAAACTCACTGTTCCCGCGGTCTGGATCGCGAAAAAATCCGCGCCGTGACGGGCTCCATCTGACGTGCGCTGCGCCTCGGCCGGAAAATGTCCGGGCGCGAGGATCGCGTACATCGCATACCCTAGCAGAACATTTCGCAGAAGATAAAATCTGGCGACTGCCGGAAGGGGCAAGAATAGTAGCGGTACACCGATCCAGATCGCATAGTGCAGGACCATCATTCCGAGGTCGATCCAGTGGGCAGACTTTCGCCGTTTGGAATGGCAAAGTATTCGCATAAGGTGCACCCACCCGGCCCCCTGTATGCCGAAGCAGTTCAGCGCAAGCACCAATGGAAACACCCAGAATTGTAGGCGCCGGTAATAGAAACGGCGCAGTCCGGAGCTGGCGTCAACCTCGTCCGCCGTTATTGCGAACCACGGTAGCAGGTCAGCGTCGCTGTCCACTCCGACAACATTGGGCGCCGGATGATGCAATACCACGTGCTTGTGCCACCAATATGTAGCCGAAAGGCCCAAGAACAGCGGATATCCGAAATAGCTGAGAGCTTCGTTCACCCAGCGCTTTTCGCTGGTGCCGTAATGAGTGGAGGTGTGTGTATTGGTCCCAACCCCCATGCAGCCGAAGCTCGATATCATGATTCCCAAGATCCGCACAGCCAGGCCGTGGCAGGTCAGGAAGATGGCGAGGCCGACCACCGCGATTGCTACGTGAATCAACAGCTCGAACAGAATCCGATTGGTGGCTTTCTTATCCCAGCCGCGAAGGGAGAATTCCCTGCGCAATTCCGTAACTGCCTCGGCGGTCGTCATGATATCAAACTTACAATTTCAGGCTAACCGGAATTGCGTCAATAGTTTGTAAGACTTGTGTAATCTCACGATCTTCTCCGACAAACTGTAGTTGGTTTTCGTTCTGGTGCGGATCGCGCCATCCGCCTCTTTACCAGCGCACGCCGAAATCGATGACTTATAATCAGGCCATGGATGAAGCGCTCACGGACATCGAGCGAAACGTAATCGAGATGCTCACTCAACATGAGCAATCGCCGGATGCTTTTGGTGGTCCGTTCCATCAAATTGAACGTGCGATGGGCTGGACGACGACGCAAACGAGAAGGTTTGTGGATGATCTGATCACTCGAAAACTCGTCCACGCCAGACCGATCGTACGTAGTGGAGGCCGTCCGGCCTGGATCTGGAAGGAAGGCGAACCTTAGGACCACCCTGGAGACGTGAGATTCTGTCGGGCGGCAGTATTTCTGGTTTATCGGATGATCGCCGCGGAAAATTTCTGGCTGCATTCGTGTTCCCGCTCATGCTCCTGGAGAACCTGACCCGCACGTTCGAGAGATAGCCGTCGATTTTCTACAAGTCGCCACGCGCGCTCAAACTCCTGCCCACGCATTTCCTTCATCCGAGAAACAGCGGAACGATAGGCCAACTCCGCGGCCGTCTGCTGCTCGGTCAACCTAATCTGTACTGAACACATTCTCAGCTTCTTCGCGGATTTGTACTACCTTCGCGCCACATTTTCGGCACCAGGCGCCCACGATCGGATGAACGGAAGCACCGCAGACGCACTGAACGTCCAGTGCGCTCCCCATCGGGTAGGGCTCTCGCCGGTAGCTTTGCTTTGTCGCCTGATCTTCGATCACCACGATGGTTTTCATCGTGACGCCACAACAGATATAAGATTTCTCAAGAAAACGCTCCTGCCTTGAAGGAAGAGGAGCGTCCTGCGCTTACGGATACGACGGGGCTCTAGATCGAGGTAACCCGACTATCGCAGGGTGCGGAGCGAAATGCAAGCGCGCCATCACGGTTCAACAAAATGTAGTCTTTCCTGCGCCTAGCGTGCGCGGAGCCACCAAGAAGCACGGCGTCGTGATCGAGTCCGCAAAGAATGACGCGGGCGGGCACACTTACAAGATCGCGAAGTAGTCCGCCTGATCCGACAAGCCGCTGGCTCAAGGCCGACGGCTTTTTTCGTTGGACTCCTCATCCACCGTTTCGGCGAATGGGTTCCAAAACGAAGCACGTGGATCGATGACCACACCGAGAGCCCAGGGTTATTAGACGCTACGGGACAGACAGGATTTGGCCCAAGAACCCTCCGTCTACTACTCGAATCGAAGTGCGTCGGTAGGGTTCACAGCCGAGGCGCGGCGGGCCGGAGTGACCGCCGCGCCCAGCGCAGCCGACCACAGAACCAAGGTTGCCGTTAGGATTGTCATCGGATCTGTTGGCTTGACGTCATAGAGCTGCGATTCGACAAGGCGGCCCAACGCCCAGATGCAAGGCAGCGCAATCGCTGTTCCTGCGGCGATCATCACCAGCGCATCGCGCAGTACCAGCCAGATGGCGGATCGCCGTGTCGCCCCTAGCGCCAATCGAATTCCAATCTCGCGCGTGCGCTGGGTCACGACGTAAGACATTACACCGTACAAACCGACCAAGGAAAGCAGGAGCGCCAGCGTGCCGAAGGCGCTGGAAAGCGCCGCCAGCATACGCTCTATGTTCAAGGACCGGTCGATTTGCTCATCCAACGTGCGGAAATAGGTGATGGGCAATGTTGGATCGGCTTTGCCAAGGATCGCCCGAATCGATCGAGGGGCTGACTCGGGCGTTCCCCGAAACCTGACGTAAAAATTTGAGCCGGACAGCTCTGTGCCGATGGGAAAGTAGGCTTGCTCCCATTGCTCGCGAACACTACGATAGCTGATGTTTTCCACGACGCCGATGATCTCGGTATCCGGTTTGGCGTCAGGCGCGGATCCCATAGCGACTCGGGCACCGAGAGGATTGCGTCCGCCGAAATATCGTTTAACAAAGGCCTCGTTAACAATCACGGTGCGTTGCCCGCTCTCACTAACCGGTAGGGATTGGTGCGCCGCGACGGCATTCAGTGAATCGTGTTCGTTGAAGTCGCGTCCAGCGATAATCCGCGCTCCGAGGGTTGCGAAGAATCCGGGTGTGACGGCATTCATCTGGACTTCGCGGTCGGTCGTAAATCGTTCATGACCCTGGATCGTGAGCGAATTATTCCATGCTCCGCCGAGGAGTAGCTGTACGCGGGCAATGGCTGAGGCTTGCGTGCTGCTAGAACTTCGGAGTTCTTCACTAATTCGGCGAATGATCTGGCTTGTTTCGACTGGAGTGTAGCCGTTCAGAGCCGGATTGATGCCGAACGAGATCAAGCTGGATGTGTCAAACCCCGGACCTTTAGCCAACAGCCCCGAGAGGGTCCGAACAAACAAACCTGCCGCGACTACCAGAATTAGCGTAAAAGCGATCTGAGCCGTTACAATCGCTCTGCGCAGCGCCAGGCCGCCGGAAGGCGCGCCGCCCCGCTCCCTGAGCGAAGAATCCAGCGATTTGCGGCCGGCCTGTAAAGCCGGTAGGGAGCCGGCGAGGAAACCGGTGGCCAGGCTTACCAGACATGCAAAAAGCAACAAGCGCGTATCGATGTTGGCCTGTAGGTCGCTCGCAGCAGTGTTGTGTGGCAGGAATGCGATGAGCGCCCGTACGGCAACAGGCGTCATCACAACGCCGAGCAATCCGCCGGCCAATGCGAGCAGCATGCTATCTGCAAGAAACTGTCGTCCAATTCGCGCGCGTGACGCTCCCAATGCCAATCTTGTGCTGATTTCCCGATGGCGAGCCGAACCGCGCGCCAAAATAAGTCCGGCAACGTTCAGGCAAGCCAGAGCCAAGAGCACCGCCGTCGCAACGAACAAGACCCAGAGCGGCCGCGAAAGGTGATGCCGCAGAATCGAATGGCCTTGGGGAGCCGCACTGAGTCTCAGTGTCGAAGCAAGGAACCGCCGCCGCTGCTCGGCGCTGGCTCTTGAGAGCGTGCGGCGCGCGTCTTCGTCCAGCATCGCTTTAAACCAGGGTTGCAAACCAGTCTGAGCTTGTGCCAAAGAGACGTTCTGCTTCAGCCGGCCGAGGATCTGCATCCAGCGCGTGCGACGGTCAAACATTGTATTGAATCCGGGAATGGCCTGAGCCGACATGACGGCTGGAATCCAAAGAGATGGAACCTCGCCCACGTCAATGCCGTGAAACGTCGGCGCGGCAACACCGACAACCGTCATCGGGTGCTGGTTCACCAACACTTTTCGGCCCACGATGTCCTGGGCGCTTCCGAATTGGTTTTTCCAGAAGTCGTACGAGAGCACAACTACCGGACTCGATCCCGGCACCTGGTCGTCATCGATCGTCAACAGCCTACCGAGCGCGGGAGTTACTCCCAGCACCGAAAAGTATGTACCCGATACGAGTTCCGCGGCAGTCAGCCTGGGTTCTCCACTCGTCGAGAGGTTGATCGTTGTCGCAGCACGGCAGAATATGCCGTCGAAGAATTCCTTCCGCTGCTGGAGATCGCGGCAGATTGGGTAGGACATCAAGTTGTCGGTGCCGAAGGTCTCGGCCACCTGAAATCCATTCCAATCGATGAGAACCAGGCGCTCGGGGTGGTCGACCGGGAGCGCGTGCAGAATGATCTGATCGACCAGAGAGTAAATGGCGGTGGTCGCGCCAATTCCCAGGGCGAGCGACAGCACTGCCGTCGCCGTAAACGACGGGCTCCGGAGAAAAGAACGCGCCGAAAAGCGCAGATCGTATACGAAATCCCGCAACCAGCGAGTCAGCCAGATATCGCGCACCTCTTCCCGGACCTGAGTGGCGCCGCCGAGTTCCAACGCGGCCCGCTTTCGTGCTTCGGGCTC
This sequence comes from uncultured Acidobacteriota bacterium, assembly GCA_963756015.1. Classification (GTDB taxonomy): domain Bacteria; phylum Acidobacteriota; class Terriglobia; order Terriglobales; family Acidobacteriaceae; genus Sulfotelmatobacter. Next base: position 15,965 of record CAVWMB010000004.1, on the reverse strand, counting down.
CGGTATTCCAGAATGAATCAGGTCGCTGACACGGCGGTCGAGATGATAACTCAATTCGCGATCGAGATCGGTCTCCAGCTTTCGCCGGCGAAACCAATTGACCACTCGGTTCATAGTGACGCACCCTCGTCAAAAATCAGTTGGACCGCACCGGTCAGCCGAGCCCAGCTATCTTTCTCAATGCGGAGCTGCTTCTGCCCGGAGCGTGTCAATGAATAGAACTTGGCTTCGCGTCCGGTTTCGGATTGTTTCCAACCGGCTTTCAGCCAGCCCTGCTGTTCCAATCGGTGGAGCGCTGGATAAAGAGATCCCTGATTCACTTGGACAATGGATTTCGAAATCTGTTCGAGCCGCTGGGCAATCCCGTACCCATGCGCCGGCTCCAAAGAGAGGATTTGGAGAATCAGCATGTCGAGCGTGCCTTGAGGAATAGGAAATCGCGAAGATGGCATTAATACCTCGACCTTCTACCGTTCAGCGTACCACAGTAATAGGTCGAAGGATGAGGCCTTGTCGCCAAGGATCACCCGTAGCTTCAGACGAAACACGCGAAGTAACCGGAACTGGTCGAGGTGATAGGTTGGGCTTTGCGGAACTTGTCCCAAAGTGATCGTTTGTGATCTCTAAGATCGTGGCCATGCCTTTCGTTTAGGAAGCGAGCCAGTCTTCGCAGTGATATTCTGCCACGGAGGTTAGCCAATTCAAATTTCAAATTTGGGAGATTACGCTCAACAACAACCGCAAGCTTTGCCCTGCCAAGCCGCACGACCTTCCTTTATGAGCAACGGTACTGCCACTAGCGCGGCAAGTGAATCAAACCAAGCGATATGGAAAAGTGCGTTGATTGCCAAGCCAGCCAAGGCGATAACGGCGAGATAAGCACACGTGGCCGATTGCACCGCATCGGCAGCGAGAGCGGCGTTGTTGCTGCGTCGGGCTTCCCGGCGCTTCAGGCGAGCCAAAATAGGCATCACGATCAGCGCAGCCAGCGCGACTCCGATTCCGAGGCGGGTCGCTTCAGGGCGCAGATGCAACGACAAAGAACCAACCGCCATGATGCTGACGATCAGTGCGAGGGCGAACAGGAGAGCGCCAGCAGCACGGGCGGCGAGGCGTTCGGATACGGAAAAGTGTGGTAGAAATTGCAACAGAACCACTCCCGCAGACAACAGCTCCACGAAGCTATCGGAGCCGAAGGCGAGCAATACAGGGCTATGGGCCGCCGCTGCTGCGTACAGCGACAAGCCGCACTCCACCAGCATCCAAATCAGGGTGATTCCCTGAAGCCAGAACACGGCAGCGGAGCCGCGCGTCGGGGCCGCGCCAGTAGGTTTTGAACGATGAATCTCGAACTGGACTAAGTCGGCCATCGGTACTCTTAAAGGATAGCGCTGCGACATGGGCAATTCGAGAAGGCGCTACCATCGGTGCGGCTCGGATCCCTGGAAAAGAACCGCCGCGTATAGGAAACTGTATGGGACGCAACAGTGGCTTGGGCTGGTTCGTCGGCGGCGCAGCCGGTTGGCCCACTCGTTTCGCCAGCTCCGCAATGTTATCCTCGATCGACCACCCCATGACCGCTCCTCGGCGCGCGTCCAGTCAAGTCGCATTGCGCGCGGCCGACGAGGTAATGTTCGAGTGGACGATAATGCCGAACAACAGGATACCTAAGATGAATGAAATGATTGCGTTAGGAAAGATTGCCAGGTGGGAGAAAGTGAAGGCGCTCGTGCTGGACAGCGTCTCCTCGCCGATTACGAAACGCGTCTACAATATGGCGCTGAACGAGTTTATGACGTGGTTTCAGCAGGCGCCGCGGCCGGGTTTCACCAAGGCCACCGTGCACGCGTGGCGGGTATCCCTGGAGGAGCGCGGGCTCGGCTCGTCGTCGATCATCATTCGGATGTCGGCGATTCGCAAGCTTGCCGCGGAGGCTGCCGATAACGGACTGCTCGCGGCAGAAATGGCCGCCGGAATCCGGCGGGTGAAAAGCGTTAAATCGGTCGGCATCCGCGTTGGGAACTGGCTATCGCAGCGCCAGGCGCAGACACTGCTGAACGCGCCAGACATCACAACGGTCAATGGGCTGCGCGATCGCGCCATCCTCAGGTGTTCTTCTGGGTTGCGGGTTGCGACGATCGGAAGTTGTGGCGCTTACGTTCGCGCATGTCCAGCAACGCGACGGCCGCTGGTGCATCGTCGACCTCGTGGGGAAACACGGGCGAGTTCGCACCGCGCCGATGCCGACCTGGGTGAAGGTGACGATCGACGCATGGACTGATGCCTCCGGTGTTGCCAGGCGGCCCGTGTTCCGCCCGGTGAACCGCGGCGGCTGCGTCACGGGTGAGCGCCTGGGCGAGAAGGTGGTTTGGCAGCTGCTCAAAGCATATGCGGCGGATGTCGGCGTCCCTGGCATCGCGCCACACGATTTGCGACGCACGTGCGCCAAGCTGTGTCGGGCGGCCGGCGGCGAGCTCGAACAAATTCAGTTGCTCCTCGGCCACGCGTCCGTCCAGACGACGGAGCGATATCTCGGAACGAAGCAGGATTTGGTCCATGCGCCGAACGACGCGATTAGGCTGAAAGTGGCAATATAGCGCACCCTGAGCGGAACCTTCCCCGCAGGCCCCCGAACTCGCGTTGGTTCTTGACAAAGACATGATCTCCGTCGAAAATTGCGCATGGCCAGACCGATTGAGATTGGCATTGATGCCGGCGTCCGAATAGTCCTTCGAGAAGATGGTTCCGTGGGATGTATCGGAGCCACCATAGAGGGGGCCCTCGCATCTGCCAGGTTTCGCTTGAAGGTCGGGGACAGAAGCGCAAGGGATCTGGCTTATGTCAGGGAATGGGTCGACCGCATGGAGGCACAAATTGCTGCGGAGGAACTTGAGACTGCAGCGAGAAGAGCCGCCGAGCCGAGACTGAATCGGTCACGAAAGCTGAAATTCGGGCCGCCGGAGACACGTGCCGAAGTTGAGAGGATTATTTTGGAACAGGAACGCGAAAGGCTTAAGCCCAAAGAATAGGCCAGCCCGCCTAACCCGCAATCCCGCAGTCTTATGCGACCGTGGTCACCGGATTTGGAACGCGCTTCCTTCGATAGGGCCTCTCTCGCAGGCTGGATGTGTCGGAACTATGGAATCTTGATCGTAGTGCTCGCCACGCCGAAGGGTTCTGCGGTTTGCGCCGATCCAAGAGGCTGACCGTTCACGCGGATCGTCACATGCATTTCGCCGGTCCTTCCGTCATCCATGATCTCTAAACCGCTTCGGCTCACGGGATCGAGTCGCGTAACGCGCGTTTTCTGCGCGGTCAAGCCCACAATCGAGCCTTCTTTCGCATAGAAAACCTTGCTGAAAGGAACCGGCACAAGTTGCTGCTCGATATCGCCAGTCTCAGATGTGAAGGTAGCGAACGCGAAGTGCACTCCCTCGATCTGCAGCTCCGTCAGGATTGGGGATCCGGTCATCGGCGGCGTGGTCTTGAGCGAAATTACACCATGCGGGGCGTCGGTCCGCTGCCTCTTGATGCTTCCGCCATTCTTCGAGATCTCGACTTCAAGCCATGAGCCCGCCTGTGCGTTTGGTGATTTCTGATCGAGTACGGTGAGCCCATCGGACCCAACGCGCATCTCAGGTTCCCTCCCTTCGTTCAGATTTTGGACCGTCAGGTAAATAGCGGCGGCGGCGAATGTGAACTCGCGCGGGACCTCGCCCGCGATCTCGCTGGTGATCGAAGCGCCTTCGCCAGTAATCGATAAACAGCGCCGTTGCCCCCGCGCACTGAGATGGTGAAGATTTCCTCGCCGGAGTGGACCACCAGCGGAGCTTGACAAAAAGCCGGAAGCGCCAGCAACGCAATCGCCGCAACCAATTTCCCCTTCACAGCCGCCCACTCGCGGACGCGATACCAAATTCGGCCGTCGCTCTGGACTGGCGGACGATAACCCCATCCACCTTGATCGACACGTGCACGGTTCCATCGCGGCCCTTGTTCTGCGCTGAAACGTAGAGGAAGGCTCCGGGACCCGCCCGGAAAGTGAAAGCGGCCGGAAGCGCCCGGTCATGCTGTTCCGTGCCGCCACCGCCGTTTTGAAGAGTGATTCCCGCGACGACGCAAGTGCCATCGATCACATACTCGATCTGATGCATCCCGGGCGGAAGCGGTTCGGGTTGCCTGGGTGGCGGATGGCGAATCAGATAATTGATGAAAGCTCCAGACTTTTCCATGTGGCCTGCGTCTTCACATCGCAAGGTCACATGCGGTTTCGCGTCATTGCTGACGTTCAAAACGCAAAACACTGTAGCGGAATTAACGTAGAAAACGGTGCCGTGGCTAACTCCCCTTTCCTCATAATCGAGCCCGTGGGCCTTCTCGCGCCGAAGGATATTTTCATAGTCCCCAACGACCTCTAGGAATTTCCTGTTCGCGTCGTACGATAGTGAGATCTGGTCGACGGTTTTCTCGGTGATCGCTTCGTTCTCGGGATCGAACATTGCGAACCACGCAGGCACGTTAAGGGGAGCGCGTTGCTCTTGAGCGCAGGCGATCACGGCCATGACGAGCGCGAGGACTATCCGCATGGCGGATAAATCGGCACAAACACGCCGTAGCTTTAAAGGAAACGTCTCGTTTTTCCTCCTGTCTTTTCGTCGTGAGTGTCTATAATGGGGCTGGAGAAATCCACGCGGCCGCCTAGCCCGGCCTCATGAACCGGGCGAACGGTTTCCCGCCTCCGGCGGCCGCTCAAACACTTGGGCGGGCGAGGGCGAAAGATGGACGACGAATCGGACGACGCCGCGGCGGAGCGCATCGACGATCAGGAAAACGAAGCGCATATACGCAATCTCGCGAAGCTATTCTCACAGCCGGAAAAACTTGCGGAGCTGATAGGTGCGCTAAGGCGTGAGGTCGCCGCGTCGAACGATCCGGAAATGCGTGCGGCGCTTCAAGAGTTGGAAGCGGCAACCAACATGACCGCCGCACGTCGGGTCATGGGCGGCGTCACGATGCGCGTGGATCCCCGTTATCCGGCACCGGACGTGTACGCTGAAGCAATTGCGCTCATCGTTGCGTTGCCACCATCCGCAGGATACGGCGTGGGCCCGGATTCAGAGCGTGAATGGAAGCGCACGCTTGACCACTACGAGTGGCATGGAAAGACGACCTTCCTCGCCGCGTCGATCGAGCATTGCCGATGGTTCAGCGGTCACCTTTTGGGCGAACTAGGTCGCGAAAAGGATGCGGCTGCATTCAAGAAGCTCGGTGACGCGCTTACACGCCTCGAAAAGAAGGCGCGTCGACGCGCCCGCGGAGAGCGCCAGTCGACGGAAGGCCCAGGCAGACCGCGAAACAAAGCCGTGAACGGCTCTGTTTTGAGGAAGTTTAGGGGCCTCTTTGACGAAGGTCAACGATCGCAGAAGGACTTCGCCCGTCGGGTTTTGAAAAGAAAGCCTTACGCCGTCAAGACCGCCGAAGGGGGATTTGCAAGCGACGAACTAAAAGCCGCGTACTTGGCCGTCGCGGCTCCCAACGGCAAGAAACTAAAACTCGAAGAGATCGAAAAAAAATAGCCGCAAAACCCCGGAGAGTCTTTTTTTCGGATATTCCGACTCTGGTGCGCGTTCATACTTTGGTGCATGCAACCTGCACCAAAAGATACCACTCAAACGACGACGTCACCGGAGCTACGCGACGAGCGTTATGCGGCGCATTACCTGGGGGTGAGCGTCGAGACACTTCGGTCCTGGCGCGCTCAGAAGCGCGGTCCGAGGTTTCGCAAGATTGGCCGGTGCGTCAGGTATTCTCGCGTTGATCTGGAAACCTTCGTGGAGAGTGCTCCCGCCGGCGGGGGACCCGCCGCGTGAATTATAAAGGCGAAGCACGCTCCGGGTTGTTCACGGCGAACCAACGCCAGCGCCTCGCGAAGCCGCCGTTTGCGTCAAGGCCAACAGGGAGCCATTGCCATGATGTCCGCGGCCCTTCTGAAACAGGAGACCGACCGCATCCGTGATGCTTCGGACATCGTCAAGGTCGTTGGCGAATACGTACGTTTGCGCAAAGTGGGGAGCACTGGCCGCTTCATCGGCCTGTGCCCTTTCCACCAGGAGAAAACACCATCGTTCAACGTCAACCAGCCTCGGCAGTTTTACAAATGCTTTGGGTGTGGCGCCGGAGGAGACGTTTTCAAGTTCGTGATGGAAATCGAGGGACTCAGCTTCCTCCGCGCGAAGCAACTGCTAGCGGGGCGCGCCGGCGTTCCGCTTAACGCTGTATGCGGGACGCCCGTAGAGCGGCGCCGCTATGCCCGCGTCGCGGCTGGCGTGGATCCGCTAGCCGTTCGCTTGGCGGATTTTAACAATGGTTTGTTGCTGGCGACTGAGCGGAAGTTGTCGGAATTGTCGGTCGCCCTGGTCGAAGCCGGGATATTCGAAACGGAGATGCTGAGCGATCACCACCATCGCTTCGCCGAAGTCGGCCTGCGCGTCTCCCGGCGGATGCGCTAGCGGCACGAACATCTCGCGCTGGCTCAGCTTCCTCAGCCTCACGTAGTCCTTCACGATCGTATAGCCGCCCGTGTATCGGTGCTCGTCGCGCAGCCGCTCGAAGATCCGCTTGGCGGTATGGCGCTGCTTCCTGCTTTCCGCCTTGTCGTGTTCCAGGATCTGGTCGATGGCTCCGGTCCAGGCATCCAGCTTGGGCCGCCGCGCCGGTTGCTGCCGCCGATAGCCCGGCGGGACCGAGTACGCCAGCAACAAACGAATCTATCACGTCCGGGCGCACAACTGGATTCGCGAGCACCGCGGAATTTATCGGCTGGCCCTCTTTCCAGAGCCTGAGCGCCCGGACCTGATCCTCTGGTGGCTCTGGTCACGTGACAGAAGCGATCGGCCGACCGGCGTCTTTAGCCACCAGACGGCGCTAAGCCTCCACGATCTCACCGACACGAATCCAGCCAAGCTGGACCTCACTGTCCCCGAGCACTTCCGCCGTGGAGTCCCTATCCCAGAGGTTCTGCGCCTGCATTACGGCGACGTCGCAGCCGAGGACCGGGAAATCCTACATGGAGTCCCCGTGACGAACGCGATGCGCGCGATTCTAGATGTCTGGATCGAAGGATCACTCCCCAAGCCTGTTCTTCGCGAGGCGTTTCGCGAGGCGATGAAACGAGGCAACATCACGAAGACGTCAGGTCGCGATGTCTCAGCAGGATGCGGAACGCGCCTCCGCGCTGACTGAGATTCGGAAGGGGACGAAGTGACCCCCGAAAGAAAATACGCTTCCGGCCCCGCACTCCGCACGGCACTTGAGGAACGTCTCAAGCGCGTGTCCCGAGAAGACGGGCTTGACCTACAGCGGCTTCGCCGGCAAGTAGCCTTCGATCGATTCCTCGCCAGGCTTTTTCGCGGGCCGAATACAAACTGGGTCCTGAAAGGCGGCTATGCGATGGAACTCCGGTTCCAAACCGCGCGCACCACCAAGGATCTCGATTTCACCGTGCGAGTTGCGCCAGCCGGTCGCGACGACATCCTACTGAAGCAGATCCAGGATGCTGGCGCTCGTGGATCTCGGCGACTTCTTCTCTTTCCGTATCGGTGAGGCGATGATGGACCTGGACGGCGCTCCATATGGTGGAGCGCGCTACCCCGTTGAGTCCATCATGGGCGGACGCACCTTCGTGAAGTTCCATCTTGACGTTGGAATCGGTGACGTAGTTCTTGATCCGCTCGAACAGGCTCATATGCGTGACTGGCTCGGGTTCGCCGGGCATCTCGCCGCCAGCCGTTCCGATGATCCAGCGCGAGCAACAGTTCGTTGAGAAGCTTCACGCGTACACCCTGCCCCGAACGGCGGCGCCAACAGCCGAGTGCGGGACTTGGTGGATATGGCGCTACTGATTCAATCCGGCACGCTCCAATCAGAGCGTGTTGTTCAGGCTCTTCACGCGACCTTCGATCTCCGGGCGACCCACTCAGTTCCCAAGGCCCTCGATCCTCCTCCAGCGGATTGGGACGCACCATTCGCGAGGTTGGCGGCCGAGTGCCATCTCGAACTCTCCGCTAGCGACGCATTCCGGGTCTTATCGGAATTCTACATGGCTCTCTGAGTCCGACGGCATTCACCGAGATCGTGCCGGCCGCGACCTTGCTGCTTGGTGTATTCTTAGGACTGCTGTTTGATCATTGATAACTGAACCCCTACACAGCGAAAGTCCATCTCCGAACTTTTCCCCTTGGTTAACGGCGCGGAGAATCTGGGCATTTCCGGTTCTCCAAAACCGTGTTCGGATGTGTGTTGCTCTCGGGGAGCCAAATTTATGGCTCTATGCCAACAATGGGGCTCTACGCCAACAATGGGGGCAAACCCCGATCCCAAACTGATTTCTAAGAACATACATAACACCTTGGCTCTACGCCAAAAACGGGAGCGAGGTGTCCCCTGGCTGCTCGAAGAGCATAATACTTTGACCCGCATCCTGTAATTTTGAAAATTCCGAAAGCCGTAGGCCTGCCTTTGGAGGACCTCCATCTTGGTGTGGAATCCCTCGGTGATCGCGTTATTGCGAGTGAACCTCCACATGGCGATAATCTCCTGCCGCCAGGAGGAGAGCGTTTGGCCTAGCTGCACCAGTTGAGCCAATCCGACCTGCTGCAGTTCATAGATGGCACGCAGCAGTCGGGGAATCAAAAACCTCGCACTGTTGGCGAGTGCGATGCTTCTTCAGCAGCAGATAACAGAGCCGTTGTTTGAACCGGTAGATCACCTCCAGCGCCGGATATTGGGCCAGATACGGGAATCACCCTCGCTTGGATGATGGTTGAGTGCGGCCTTTCGCTGTACGCAGCAGCGGCAGCCCATAGCCCCGTTATGTTCGCCTTCGGTTCCGATAGCTTGGTGGAGCTCCTGTCGGCGGGAGTGGTTCTTCTGCAATTTCTACCCCGCTTTTCCGCTTCCGAACGGATCGCCGCCCGCGCTGCTGCGGCACTCCTATTCGCGCTTGCTCTGATTGTCTGCGTCATGGCGATTGGTTCGTTGACGTTGCACCTGCGCCCTGAAACGAGCCGCCTTGGAATCGGAATCACTTTGGCTGCGTTGGTCGTCATGCCGATTCTGGCGAAGTTGAAGCGCCGGGAAGCCCGCCGCGGCAACAACGCCGCTCTTGCTGCCGATGCAGTGCAATCGGCGACATGCGCTTATCTTGCCTTTGTCGCCTTGGCTGGCTTGGCAATGAACGCACTTTTCCATATCGCTTGGTTTGATTCGCTTGCCGCGTTGGTGGCGGTACCGTTGATCTTGAAGGAAGGTCGATCAGCTTGGCGGGGCAAAGCTTGCGGTTGCTGTTGAGCGTAATCTCCGGAGTTTGAGATCCGAATCGGCTCGTCTTCGTGGCAGAATATCACGGGGAAGACAGGCTCGCTTGCCAAACGAAGCCCTCGTCCGAGCTTGTGTGGTCACTGGTACTTCGAATAGTTATCGGTAACGCAGCCCACGTACCAGCGAACCCGATGTCAGCAGTATGCTTAGTGGGGGCTTAAAACATTGCGGCTTTGGATAAAGATTCAGGCCTCGCGCAAAGCAATGATGGGGTCGACCCGCATACGCGCGGCGCGCGGGGATATAGCAGGCCGCAAGCGCCACAATGACGAGGACAACCGTGAGGCTGATAAAGGTGAGAGGATCGCTGGGCGAGACGCCGTAGAGCAATCCCGCCATCAGGTGCGACACAGTCAATGCGCCGACAAGCCCCACGGCGGCGCCAGCAAGGGCGAGTGCCAGACCCTGGCTCAGAACCATGCGCAGGATGGTCTTCCTCTGTGCGCCAAGTGCGATGCGGATCCCGATGTCGCGTGTGCGCCCGCTGACAATATACGAAATTGTTCCATAAACGCCGATGCCCGCGAGCAACAACGCCGTGAGGGCAAAGAGCAGAACCATTTCCATGGAGAACCGGCGTTGCGCGAGAGAGCCGGATACAACATCCGGGAGTCTTTTCGCGCCGAAGACGGGAAGCTCGCGGTCGAGGGATTGAACCATATCGCGTGCCTGCTCCGGAAGCGTGGCAGGATCGAGGCGCCCGCGCAGGAAGATGGCCAGCTCCTTATCGGTTCTCTGCCAGGAGCTCAGATAGATTTGTGGAATGTTCGCATCCTCGAGCGACTCGGTGCGGGCATCGGTGACAACGCCGACCACAGTAATCCATGAAGTGGCAGCGAACCCGCAGCCCAGTTTGATGCGCTTGCCGAGGGCGATCTTCGTCCGGCCACCATGTCCGCGCGAATGCCTCGTTGACAAGGGCAACCGCTGGGTGCATTCTCGATGTCCCTTTCGGTGAATAAACGGCCCCGGAGCAGAGGAATTCCCAGCAGGTGAAAATACTCCGGCGTCACGCTCGATCCCTGGACCTGATGGGGCAGGTCGCTCCGCGTGCCGGTCCCTTCAAGGACAAACGCGTATAGGTTCTTATCGTGATTCAGAGGAATCGACTCCTGACGTACCGGCGGCAATTTCTGTTACTCCCGGAAGCGATCGGCCGCGGCGCAGAATTTCGCGAATGAACCGCGCCTCCTGATCGGGGTCCCATAGATATCCGCGGTCGGATCGTTGGGCACAGGGAGCCACAGGCGCACGGCCATGACATTCCCGGGATCGAAGCCGAGGCGCACGCTTGTACAAATCCCAGAAACTGCGTAACAGCAGGCCCGCTGCAATCAGGAGCACGAGCGAGAGCGCAAACTCGCTGACGACGAAAGCGCTGAGCGTCCACGTCTGGCCTTTCGATCCCTTCGAGCCGCGGCCTTCCTGCCGGAGCACGTGGCCCGGATCGAATCCGGCGGCCTGCAAGGCCGGAGCGAGACCGAAGGAGGCTCCGGCGAGAACAGAGACGCCGAGCGCGAAGAGCAATAAGGTCCAGTTAATCGAAATGTCATTGAGCCGAGGCAGGGTCGCGGGAATCAACTGCGAGCAGGAATTTTCTGGTGGAAAAGAGAATCGCCAGACCAACGATTCCGCCGAGCAGCGAAAGGAGCAGGCTCTCGGTGAGGAGTTGGCGGATGAGCCGCATTCTTGCCGCGCCCAGCGCCTGGCGAATGGCCATTTCGCGTCCTCTCGCGGTGGCGCGCGCGAGGAGAAGATTCGCGACGTTGACGCATCCAATCAGCAGAACCAATCCCACCGCGCCCATCATCAGCAGCAGCGGCTGCCGCACATTGCCGACCACCGTTTCGCCTAAGGGAACGAGATGGACGCTCCATGCGCTTTCGGGCGGATAATCCGCGGGAAATTGTTTTTGCAGTGAGGCAACGAGTGCATCGAGCCGGCTCTGTGCGGCCTGCGAGCGTGAGTCCGGGTTTGATGCGTGCGATGGCTGTGCTTAAATATGCGTGAACTGCGCACCGGAGGCGGCAACGGCAAACTGGAAAACCCGGATGCGGCCCATATTTCGGTGTTCCTTTTTTCGGTTGTGCGGCCCTGATCGTGAAAATCAGGGGGCATGACGCCGACGACAAAGTAAACGTCGTTGTCGAAGCCGCAAAGCTTCTGCCGAGGATGTGCGGGTCCGCGCCGAAGTCCCGCTTCCAGAGTCCGTCGCTGATGACCACTTCAAGGTTAAAGCCAGGTGTTGGATCGTCGGGATTGAACACGCGGCCTAATTCGGGCTTCACGTCGAGCAGCGCAAAATAATTCGGCGAGACAGACTTAAACTGGATGCGAGCGGGTTGAGACGAGCCCGTGAGATTGACGGACCCGCTTCGCTCCGGCGATACGTATTGGAAAATTCCGGAACGCTGAAAGTCCTTCCACTCGGGCACGGACAAGCCAACGTCGTGCGCGCCAACGCCAACGCCGGGAAAATCGTCCTCGATGCGGACAAGCTGTTCGGGCTGGGGATAGGGCAAGGGGTGCAGAAGCGTGGCATCGACGACGCTGTAAATGGCAGTCGTGGCGCCAATGCCCAGGGCGATCGTGAGGATCGCAATGGACGCGAAACCGGGAGACCGCCGAGCTGGCGAATCGCGTAGCGCACATCCTTCATGAAGATATCGAACGAGATTCCCGATGCGGACCGCGCGGACGTCCTCTTTGACCCGCTCCATGCCGCCAAGATCCCCGCGCGCTTTTTGGAGCGCGGCTTGAGGCGACATTCCGCGGTGAACGTTTTCGGCGGTGGTCTGTTCGAGGTAGGCGGCGAGTTCGCTCGTCCAGCTCCTGTTCGAATTGTTTCTTGCGGAATAGGGTTTGAAAGAACGCGCGGAGCATGGGTCCTCCTCTAGATCGCCCGGAGAGCGCTGGCCATGGCGACAGAAATTCGCTCCCAGCGCTGCGATTCGGACTGGAGGCGTCCGCGGCCGGTGCGCGTGAGTCGGTAGAACTTGGCGCGGCGCTTGGTTTCGGATTCGCCCCATTCGGAAGAAAGCCAGCCGGCTTGCTCCATGCGGTGGAGAGCCGGGAAAAGCGATCCAGCTTTGACCTCGAAGGCTCCGCCGGTGATTTGAGAGATGCGGCGGGAGATGCCCATGCCGTGCATCTTATCGAGCGCGAGAGATTTCAGGATCAGGAGATCGAGGGTGCCTTGGAGAAGTTCGGGTTCTGACATGGTCTTATAGAATGACTATAAGACAGCTCTTATAGAATGTCAATAAGAGAGGTGCGGAAGCCGACTTGACTACGAGCTAATGGACCCGACCCTATCACCCCTGAATGCCTACAAATCGGGGTCTCCCGATGTGACCGATGATTTACCTGCTTCGTGTTGGAACCCTTTTCGTCGAAATCGATGAGGAGTTTCACGCGAGAAAGAGCCGCCGGCTGTAGACCGGCGGCGATGTGGATCGGGCGGCCTATTTCCCACGCGGGTACGTAGGTTCGCCAGGGTCGTTCTTGGCGGACTCGATCTCGACGCCGTCATTTTTGCCAGCGGTCGCGATGAAGCCGCGCACGCTGGGCGCCTGCCACTCGGTAACCTTCATGATTTCGGCGAGGGTGTCAGCGCGATCAAGTCAAAGATAGCGCTTCGCACGCCAGCCGCCGTTTTCCGCGCGACGCGCTCTGCCCGCGAACGGACACAATTTGTGAGGTCGCGTTCGAATGGCGACTGGCGAGGATTCACGTTTTGCTTCCTTTCGCTCGGTACCTCTTCTTTTCGAAGGTCGAGTTTGACGGGTTACGACCCCGCCTCGACCTTTCTTCAGGGCTCTCCGAGGATCGCTTTCGGCTACTGGCCGAGCGACCCGAGCTGTCTCGCGTCCTCGGTTTTCGCTCTGGCTCCCTGACTCGAATCTGAGCTCCGCGACGACCTTCGGCTGCCATGGCCGCGTCGCTCGGGCGACCTGTGCTCGTGTTTACGAGTCGGTCGATCGTGCGACGGCTCATGCCTCTCTGGTCTCAGCTCAACTTTCCGCTTTTCGCACGCCGCGTGCTCGCGCTGGCGGTATTGCGCCTCTGTCCCAGCATTCGAACGGTGGGACGCACCGCCGCCTTTCCTCTCGACCGCCTGACACGGGCTCCGGTCGTAAGAGTCTGGGCGGTGGTAACGTTCACGTTCGTGAGTACGCTGCGCTTCCACGTGCGGTGACTACGTCCACTTTCTCAACGTTTCGCGGAGCATGAGACGACTCCCGGACAACCCGCACCTCCGGAGAGTTGCGACGTTGCCCGCGATCCTCTGCGTCGGATCGACGATAATCTCGGCGATCACCGTCATCACGCTCGCTGCTCCGTTCCGCTCGTGCATCTCCCCCACAACGCGACGCCGGGCCCCACATTGGGCGCCATTGTCGGAAAAACGGGTTGCCGCCGCGGGAGACCTTATCGTCGTGCCCGGTTCCGCGGGGTCCGCTCCGAAAAGATTGAGAGGACTGGGGTCCGTGTCGACCGTATATCCCGGCCTCCGCCTCTCTCGGAGCCATACGGCCCCCACTTATGTGAGGATCGTTGCGGGGAGACGCGATCGCGTTTTCTCGTTCTCTAATGAAATTCTGCAGTTGTTCAATCAACCGCACTGACCGCGCTTCTAAATCCGCGGGGTCTGTGCCCTCTTCGGCGGTCGACGAGACGCGACGGGGTTTAGACACCGCACCTGGCCTCTCATCCCGAAGGTGAGGCTGACCAGGAGGGGCCGCAACGCCCTTCACGACCGTCTGACGCCGCAACGCCTCGTCCTCCTCACCCGATCGTCGCCTGGGCGACGACGGTGTTGAGGAATCGGGCGTGGTGATGCGGGATCGGCTTTCCGCCCAATCGCTCGAAGCATCGCTGTCTCGCATCGGATTCATCAAACAAATCGCCAGAGCGCTCTGCGCCGCTGGCTCCGGACTCATCGTCCACCTCGGAAGGCGGCGCTGAGTCATCGTTGCCATGCCCGCCGACATGACGGTTGTCGGCCTCCTCGCCCGCCCCGGGCATGGTCGCATTAGACACCACGACCTTTGGCTCGGTCGCCGCCCAGTTCTTGCGCGGCTTGTTTCTGAGGTTATATGTGTGGCGAGCTGGGGCGATCCGCGACCAGCGTCCTCAGCCTCGCCTTCAGTGCTGATCTAACCTCCCTCTGAGGGAGTGTAGCCTTCTGCGACTCATCGCCTGAGTTCAAAAGTGACCTCGGCGTCTAAATCAAGCTTGCTACTGTAAAAGAACCAGTTTTCGCTGTATTTTCCGAAACTTTACGGAAACTTTACTACGCAAAGCTTTACGGTGTGAAACTTTACGGTGTGAAACTTTACGGTGTGAAACTTTTACGGTGTAAAATTTTACTGTGAAAATTTTACTGTGTGAAATTTTACGGTGTGAAACTTTACGGTGTGAAACTTTACGGTGTGAAACTTTTACGGTGTAAATTTTACTGCGCAAAACTTTACTGCGAAACTTTTACTGCGAAAGTTTTACTGTGAAAGTTTTCCGAACGCTGATTGGCTCGGGGGTCAAAACCCCGAATTAGACGAACGAATCCCCGAGACCCTATCAATCAGAAAGCTTAACTAAGATGGGTACGGTTGGCAGCTTAGAGTCTCCTTCGGAATATTTACAAACAAACGCAGCGTGCATGCAGCAATGCTAATTTACAGCTCGGTTCAGTCCTCGGCTGAACTCGGGGGTTGCCTCGGAACCCCTGCCCCTCGACAATCGCTATCTCGAAGCAACTTCGGGCCAGGATATCTTTTCGTAGATTCCCTGCTCGCACTGTTTTATCGTAACAGTGCAATAGCAATGCTTTGCAAGGTGATACTTTTCGTAGTTCACCAATGCAGAGTACCCCTCCACGGGGGGTTATAACCAAACTTGGCTATGCAGAAAGAATTAGAAAAGTATAAATTGTTCCCCCATGAAACTAACCTATAGAAGGGACCTATATGAAATACCGTATGGGATCTAAAACAAAAGAAATACAAGGGATAAACGCCCTCGTATTGGTGACTAAATTAAAGAAGCACAGAGGAAAAACGCCCCTGTGCTGTACTAAACTAAAGAAGCACAGGGGAAAAACGCCCCTGTGCTGGTTCAAAACCACAGCCCTAATTCAACCCGAATTTTATACTCCGACGAATCGGCACCAAGCCGTAAGGCTTAGGAAAAGTAATAATTTTTGCACAAAGGGGACCAAACCACTCTCCCTAGAAATTTTGCCTGTCCGGGTTTTGCAGGCAATCCTGGACTCAGCACGGACCTCGATTGGTGCAAAACGAGCTTCGCACAATCGGCGGAAGCGGGGGAGAGGGATTTAGGAAAGTTAGGGCTGTAGGTCTGAACAATCAGAATTTATCGAATTTATTCGAATATTGGAAACAATTATAAAAAAAATGTCGTTTAACGGCTTTTCATTTAGCACCTAAATCTAAGCCAATCGAACCGATCCAACACCAAAGATGGATCTGAATCACGAATACTACCGACGGGGGAGGGAATCCGAATTAGGCAAATGCTTGGGCTCACAACATACGACAAGGAAAAACTCAACTACTACGATTTCA
>CAVWMB010000003.1:0-10962 GCA_963756015.1 uncultured Acidobacteriota bacterium | reverse complement strand
GATCGCTCACATGGCTTTGGCGGCGCATTTTTTGGCTCCGGCGCAGGCGTAACTGCAGGTCCAACAATCTCTTGTTCCCGATGTATAGAAACGTTTTCAATTTCGGGCTCTGCGCAGGAATCTGATGAAGCCCAAGCAGGCGTGAGTTTCGCGGTTTCGGCGATTTCGGTACACTGAGCGGTTTGCGGGATAGGGAACTCACCAAACTGCTGGGATGGCCGGGGTATCGGGTGTACCGGCACCAGATCGACGAGCAGGCGAAGACACTGAAGTTGTGGATTCGGCGTAAGCGGGGCCATCGGAAGCTGATCTGCTCGGGATGCGGCCGGAAACTGGAGGACGCGCACGATGTCCGGGAACGGGAGGTGCGCGATCTACCGTGCATGGAGTTCCGGACCACGGTGGTGATCGAAGTCTATCGAGTGTGTTGCCCGGATTGCGGGATCAAGATCGAGAAAGTGCCGCAGTTGCCGAGCAAGGCTCCGTTCAGCCGGCGGTTTGAGGACGCCGTCGGCGAGGCGTGTGAGAGTGCCGCGGCTCGACCAGTGGCACGGCGATTCGGATTGCCGGCGAGCACGGTGCGGGCCATCGATTTGCGCTATCTGGAGCGCTGGGCCGCAGCGCGGCGCAAGCCCGCCCTGGAGCTGATGGGCGTGGATGAAATCCACCTGGGGAAAAAGCAGAAGTTCATCACGGTGGTGAGCAACCTGGAAAGCGGCGAACCGGTCTGGTTCGGCCGGGAGCGGAAGAAAGAAACACTGGATGAATTCTTTCAAACCGAGTTGAGCGTTGGTCAGCGCAGTCGAATCTCGGCAGCGTGCGTGGATATGTGGGAACCGTTCCGGCTGAGTATAGAGCAGTGGGCTCCTGGGTGCCGCATCGTCTACGACAAGTTCCACATCATGCAGCACGCCAACCAAGCCATCGATGAAGTGCGGCGGGCGGAGTTTTTCCGCAAGGGCGGACAGTGGCGCGGGCTGGTCAAAGGCAAGCGCTGGCTGCTGTTGACTCGCTGGATCAACCTGAGTTCGGGCAAGCGACAGGAACTCAACTCGTTGTTTGCGCTCAACCGCAAGCTCTTCAAAGCCTACGTCCTTAAAGAGAGCCTGGATCGGCTCTGGACATACCGCTATGAGGGCGCGATGCTGAGCTATCTCGAGCGCTGGATCGATCAGTTGCGCTGGCAACGACTTCGGCCCTTCGAGAAGCTAGCCGCGATGCTCATGAAGCACCTGGACGGCATTCTGAACTACTGTCGCACCAAAGTGCCCTTGGGAATGGTGGAAGCCATCAATGGAAACATCAAATCCCTCCTACGCCGGGGGCGCGGATATAAGAACCTCCGCTATCTGTTGCTCAAAGCGCAACGCATGGCCGCCACCAGAACCGAATTCGTGGTTTTCAGGAAAGCAGCCTAAAATGCGGGTCCCATCGAATTCTTGCGCAGAGCCGAATATATATAGCAGTTCTTGCTAAATTGCGCCGGACAGCCGCGACGGGCACATTTCCTTCGCTCCCTCCGGAACGCTCCAGCTAAATGAGGCCGCCCCGCTTTTTCTCCGATCCCCGTGTTTATCAATCGGAAAACAGAGCTGGCGAAAGTTGGCTCGGCTTGTTTGTATAACGGCCCGAACCGGAGAAAGCCTGTTGTCAAGGATTCAAGGATTATCGGCCAGCTTCCAAGTTCCTAATTGCCCACGATCTGGACAGAACTACCGTTGACAAAGGAGCGGCGCAGAGTAGCCCGACTTCTTTGGACGGCTAATCGGCGAAGCCGCTAGGGGACGATGGCGTCCGTTACGCAATGGGATAGAAACAATAATTGTGAGGTCCAATTAAGCATTGTTGTAGTGAATGTATGTGCCGCTAAAGCCGCGTGCCCAGCGGTACGGCCGGGGCCTCGGAGCGAGGTAAGACCTCTATTTACCAGAGAGAGGCGCTTCCCACGATGCCATGCCTTCCTCCCACTTGTTATCAGTCAGGCGAACCATCGTTCCATCTGAAATACGATACGCGTACAGCTCACCATAGAGCTGAGACGCCGGAGCCACAGGGTGCTCGTCACTGATGCCTCCGGCTTCGGATGCGAAGATCAGCCATTTTCCGTCGTAAGAATATTGGGTATGGCCATGCTGCCCTTCATCGTGAGTGATCCGGCGAATCTTGCCCGGAGCATCGCTCTTCGCATCAAGGTCAAGCAGGTACACGTCGAAGATCTGGGATTTCGCATTGTCCCGGTTTGAAACGAAGGCAATCTGGTTCGACGTGGGTGAAAAGCTTGGGAACAGATCGATCGCATGATCGTTGGTTAGCCGCCGCACATTGGCTCCGTCCGCATTCATTAGGTAAAGCTCAAGGCTTCCGTCTCTTCCGCTGACGAAGACGACCTCCTTCCCATCTCCGGAAAAACTCGGTAGCCGTCAAAACCAGGCGAATTAAGTGTCAGATTCTGTGCCCCGCTCCCATCCGTTCGCATTTTCCAAACATCCGCTTCCATCTTGTCGATTCGCAGCGGAATGTCTGTGTGACCTCGCGTGAAAAGGACCCAGCCACCGTCTTTCGACCAGTTCAGCGCCGAGAAACTTTCTTGGGCAGGTGCCGGTTCGAGTTCCAGGATTTTGCGCTGCTGAGATCCGTCGATTCTGGAAGTATACAGTTCCAGGGGCTTTGAGGGAGCGCTGGGTTCGGTATGGAGAATGAGATCCGCCTTCGGATCGAGAATCGCGACGAAGTAGCGTAGCGGATAGAGTTCGACTTCCCGGTCGGGCAGCTTTCGCTTGAATGGAGCGCCAGCCACCAAAACGGGGCCATTACTCAAAAACGTACGATGGTACTCGCCAGGCGGTTCCGGAGCGACGGGGCCCGTACCATAGGCGACGAAAGTTCCCTCCGAAGGACCACGCGTCGGCCCCCAATAGCTATTATCGGATTCGTCGCTTTCGATGCGCGCGCCGGAGCCATCCGGATTCACCGTGACAATCTCCTCGCGATTTAGTTTGCTCCTTCGCGCATAGATGATTCGCCCGTCCGAGAGGAATTCCGGAGACACCGCGGCCGTTTCCGATGCCGTGACCGCGTGCTGATTCGATCCATCGGCATCCATCAGCATGATCCTCGACGGCTGGCTCGTCAGCGGCACTTCCCGGTGAGAACCGAATTCAGGAGAGTAATAAAGGAGCTGCTTGCCGTCAGCGGACCACTTTGGCGACCCGTTCCATCCCGTGCCACTCACATGGGTGAGCCGGTGAAGCGCCCCACCGGAGAGGTCCAGTGTCCAAATGTCGCCTGATCGGATTCTCGAGATTGAAACACGCGACGAGATGGGGAGATCTCGATCCGAACTGAAGGCCATCGTCCGGCCATCCGGGGAAATTGACGGCCGCAAATCGGCTCCGGGGTGGTGCGTCAGATTTTCGGCCTCTTTCATCGAAACGGTTTTGTCAGGACGAAACGGCAGACGATAGATATCGGCGTTTCCGGAATACGTACCGACGAAGTAAATGAGTTTTCCATCCGGCGAGAATGCCGCCTGGTCCTCCATACGCTCGCTGTCGATGAGCATGTGAGGTTCACCCCCCCGTTGCAGGTCGAGAGCGTAGAGATCGGGGGTTCTGTCGATCCGGTGGTAACGGGTAAATTCGTGGGTCCGAAACCGTTGGCATAAATCACGACTATCTCGCCGGGCTTCGCTGGAGTGCTGGCTCCCGGATAGAGAGTGGCTGGCCCGATCAGGCTTCCATTCAAGTGTTCGGCGGCGACATAGGGCCCTCCATTGAACACAAAGAACGACGGGGAAATCGATTGTGCCTGCGCCGTGAACCCAGCCGTCGCGATTCCATTGTTGGTAACCACAACCTGCACGGACCCACTCATCGCGTCGGGCGGCGTGAGGACATTGATCTGCGTGGGACTGATGTAGTAGATGTAGGCACTCTTGCCATTTACCGTGGCGCTGACCTTGTCGAGTGCGACCGGCATCTGATTGCTCGCGAAGTCCGAGGTTTGCCAGATACGCGAATCGCCCGTGGGCGCCAGGTTCACGCCCTTGATCTCCAGCCACGTGTTGGGTGCGACGGTGGGGCTTTCGCCTTCGGCGTTGGCGACCTCAGCGATCTCCGGTCCGGCGGTCGAGGCGCGGTTGCCGACGAAATACGCAGTGACGTAATAGTCGGCCACCAAGCCATCGGTGCCCAGGAAGCCGTTGCCAAAAGTGAAGGCCCACTCTGATTCGGAGACTGGGCCAACGACCTGACAGGGGTCCTGAATCGTGTCCGCCTGGCAGGACCAATAGTAATAGGGCTGTAAATTATGGAACGGACCGACGGCCACATTGGGGGTGGGAACCACGGGCGTCGCCGCGCTCAAGCCAAACTGATCGTAGTACAGGATCCCCATCGGATTGCCCTGATCCGCGCAGTTATACAGCGGGCAGCTTGGGTTCGATGGAGGCAATTCCCAATTGGTCTGGCCTAAGTATCCGGCGCCGTTGTTCATGTTCGCGACGAATTGCGATGCGGATGCCAGATTCATCGAGCCGTCCCGGACGGCGCAAATTGAGGAAATAGTTGGGCTGGTGCAGAGCGGCAGGCCAAAGGTATTGGTGGCGGCCAAATTGGCATTCGCCAGCCAGGTGACGCCTCCTATAGGGTCATAAACGGTCTGGCCGCCCGGATTGACTTGAAGGCCCATGCCGCTGGCGACCGGCGTCCCTGGTATTTTCCCCGGTATCATCGGAAGCACGTACTGGAAATTGTCCGCCGTATTTCCTCCCTGGGAGCCCGCGCCGAAGGAAAATACGCTTTGCCCCAAACCACCATCGCCCGACTGCGACCAGTAGAAATAAGGTTGAAGATTGCTAAAAGGACCGACTTGACTGTTGGGAATCGGAACGGCGGTGTTCGGAAAATTCAGGCCCAGTGCGTTGTAGTAAAGCGACCCCAGCGCGTTCAGCGAGCAATTGGATCCGAAGGAATCTTTCTGTGGCCCGACAGCCGAGCAGCCCTTGTCGACCTGCGGAGTCGTCGGGATCTGCCAGTCGCTGTGTCCCAGGTAGTTCGCGGCGTTCATGGCCGCAACCCACGCGACCACCCCCACCCAATTCATGGAACCG
Source organism: uncultured Acidobacteriota bacterium (assembly GCA_963756015.1). Lineage (GTDB taxonomy): Bacteria > Acidobacteriota > Terriglobia > Terriglobales > Acidobacteriaceae > Sulfotelmatobacter. The sequence continues at coordinate 5,852 of CAVWMB010000003.1, read as the reverse complement.
CTGGGGTTCACGCAAGGCACGGTACTGGAAGTCGTCGTACATAGGGGAAGGCCGAACCGGTTACTGGCCGCCAAATTGAAGTCTGCGAGCCAACTGATGTTATTGACCGTATCGTAGACGGTGATGCCATCCACGCTGGGGACTAACGTCGTGCCCGCCTTGAGCGGCGGCAACGCGCAGGCGACTAGCGCAACGGCCCCCCATAAGATCCGCAGCTTCATCATCGACAGCTTAGCTGAAGCCAGCAGGGATGAAAACTACCCGTTTGTGCAGGGGGGTGCCCTTTAGATCTTGGAGTTCCTGCGGAGATCCGTCACTTCGCCGTCGAGGGAGTCTGCGTTAAGTAGCAGTTAACGGCTACTTCCCATAACGTCGTATTTGAGGGGTGTTCCGAATCTCGCTAGGGCGTGTTCACACTATTAAAACAATAGGTTGGTAAAATGTTTGCAGGATGGAAATCACGGAAGAGCAGTACGCACGCATCAAAGAAAGCCTCCCGGTGCAGCGCGGCAATGTGAGTCTGACCAACCTGCGAGTGCTCAACGCCATCCTGTACGTAGCCGAACAGGGATGCAAGTGGCGCGGGCTTCCGAAACGGTTCGGCCCCTGGCACACGATTTATATGCGCATGAACCGGTGGGCCAAGAACGGCGTGTTGGACAGCGTGTTTGAACAACTGCAACGGGAGCAGATCGTGCGCGTCAGGATCGAGGCGTTCTCTCTGGACTCCACTTCGGTGAAAGTTCATCCGGATGGAACCGGCGCTTTAAAAAAAACGGCCCACAGGCCATTGGTAAATCCCGCGGCGGATGGAACACCAAGATTCATATGGTTGCCGCGGATGCTCGAACGGCCATAGCGTTCTCGTTGTCACCCGGAAATGACCACGATGCGCCGCACGGGCGAGCCCTGCTGGAAGAGTTGGGCCCCATGCCAGGGTGCCTTCCGCTGCTGATGGACCGCGCTTACGAAGGCAATGAAACCCGGCAATTGGTGCTTGATCTAGGCATGGTTCCGGTAGTTCCGCCGAAGTCCAACCGGCTGCATCCGTGGGAATATGATCGTGCCTTATACACGAAGCGCAACGAGATTGAGCGGCTGTTCCGGCGCCTCAAAGGCTTCCGCCGCATCTTTTCGCGTTTTGAAAAACTCGACGTCGTGTTCCTGGCGTTTCTCTGCTTTGCGCTTATCGTCGAAGCGCTGCGGATAGTGTGAACACGCCCTAGTGTAGTGCGTTGTAAATAGTAATCATTAGCCCGCGAAGAACGTCTCTACAATAGAGAGGTTCTTCCCGATGCGTATTGCTCCCCCGATCGACCTGACTGCTGAACAGCAAGAAGCGCTCGAGCAATGCGCGCGGGCACGATCTCTGCCGGTCGAGGCCATTCTTCGATGACGAAATCGAGCGACGGGAGCCCATCATGCGGCGGCACCGGATAGCCGGGGTCGGCAATCCGCGAAAACCAGATTGCATCTCCGAAATTAATGTGAGCAAGCGTGTTCGCGATGCTTTCGTGGGCGACGCCCATCGGCTTGGCTCGGTCCTCGGGCGGCAGGGCGAGCGCGGCCTCTAGCACCTTGCGCGAGGCCCAGCCTGAATATCCAATGTATGTGCGAACTTCTTGATCGGTCATTTGTGTTTACTTTATATCGAACGCCTGAGTTCGTCGACATCTTCCCATGCAGTAGGCCCGTGGCCAGATGGTGGAAGCTGATGTTTCGGCGAACGCCGTTTCTGGGCCGCTTGCCTTTATTCATAGTGGATTGGGCGGCGCATTGTCCGAGTAGACGACAATCCGCTCGGAGTCGACGCTTCCCGGATGCTGTATCTTAGCCACTTCGGCGGTTTGCCGACTACACGTCCCAGTGGACGACTTCTGGTTTGCCGACCGTCAGGAAGTGATCTCAGTGGACCCAACTCAAATGATTACGATGCGAGGATTCGCTTGATTTCCGCGAAATTACGGAAGCGTTCTCCGTCCCTCAATTGTGGACGGTAATGAATACACCAGACGGCGTGGAAACTCCACTGTATGTCGCCGAGATGGGTTGGTCCCCGTTGCCCACCGGCGGGAGAACCACATTGAACTGATACTCGCCCGGGAACACCAGACCCGCGTACACGACAGTCGCGGCCATGCCTCCCACCATGATCGCCGGCAGCGGCGACAGAGTTCCCGATTGTATTTCCGATCCCCTGACCACGGGCACCGCTGTTGGTCCGAATCCGTTCGCATAGATCGCGACGGTCTCGCCGGGTTTGGCGGGAGTGGTCGAGCCGGGATACAGCGTGGTAGGTCCGATATAGGCTCCATTGGTGTGAACGGCCGCGACGTAGGGGCCGCCGCCAAATGTGAAAAACGAGGGAGAGATCGACTGCGCCTGGGCGGCGAAAGTATCGGTTGCAACCCCGCCGTTGGCGAGCACCACGTTCGCCGGGCCGGAGATCGCATCGGGCGGCGTGAGAACGTTCACCTGGGTGGGGCTGATGTAGTAGACATAGGCACTCTTGCCATTGACCGTGACACTGACGTTATCCAACTGTGTCGGCATTTGAGCGCCCGCAAAATCCGAGTTTTGCCAGGTGCGCGAATCGCCGGAGGGCGCCAGGTTCGCCCCCTTGATCTCGACCCAGGTGTTGGGCGCAATCACCAGGCTTTCACCCTCGGCATTCCCGACGAATGTTATCTCTGGATTGCCGACTGCCGAGGCGGCTGCTGAGGTAGGATACGCGATATTCACGTTCGCTCCATTGGTCGACAATTCGCCCAACGACGCCGCGGTTGCACTCGTTAGAGCGGTCGCGACCCCTTTCGGCGGCGTCAGCATCGTGTTGGTCAGGTTGACGTGAATCGCACCGGTCAGCGTGTAGGTATTCGCAAAGGTTTGGGCAACGGGAAAGGTCTGGTTGGTTTGCGTGGTGTAGCCGGCTGGAAGAGTCTGAAATCCAATGGAATTCTCCACCAGCGACGCGGGCGAGTTCAGGTTTTCGATGTTGAGTGACACCTGGCTCGTTTGCAGCAGGGTTGTTTTGGTGCAAGCCGGCCCTGTGGCGGGACAGTTCACAGGCGGCATGATTTTCAGGCTGAAGAGCACCAGCGGTGGATCTTCGACGAAGATGTTCCGGTACACCGGCGGGCTGACCTGGCCGAACGAGGTTGGGGGCGACATCAGCGACGCGAACACCGCGTTATTCTGTCCGTTCAAGGCGCCGGAACTGGTCGGCGGAAGTGCGGTCCAGTCGTTCGCAGTCGGCCTCTGCCAATCCGTCTTGACTACATAAATACCATCGAGAAGGCCGTTGTCTCCCGGCGAGTTATTCAGCCAGCCGAGGTTCACCACGCCGCCATTGTAGTTCTGCCAGACCGTGGCGTTGATCACCGTCACGGGGGAGCCCCAGATCATCAGCGAATCGTCGCCGCTGCGGATGAAGACGTTGGTCGCAGTCGTCGAGTCCTTGAACCTCAAGGCATCGTTGTTGCTATTCCAACTGATGGTCTTCATATTGTTCAGGGTGGAGTTGAAAAGGCCGTCAGTGGCCTGGTGATTGTGGTCGGAGATAATGATCCCGTCAACCACAAGACTCAGGTGCCCTGTCCCGGGAGACCAGCTCAGAGACGAGGGACCGTTGTCGTCGGAGCAATCGCGGCGCAGGTAGTCGAACAGACTCCCGTCCAGCACGCCTGGACCGTAAATCATCGTCGTTGCCGGGCCGGAGAAGCTGAACTTTCCCTGCACCCACGCGCCTGGTCCGAGGAAGATTTTCACGATATTGGGAGGGACCGGGTAGACCGCATTTCCGGTATTCTCCAACTCCACCTGACCCTCGAAGTCCAAGGTGTCGATGGGAGGCGAGTTGACTGGGGAAGAAGGGTTAATGAGGTCGTTCCAGCTTTTTACGACCTTCACATTGTTGCCGGTCGGGGCTGTGTAAGGAGGGTTGAGGAAGAAGGCCAGACCTTCCACGCCGCCGCCGTCCGCGCCGCGATTCCACCACAGGATAAACTGCTCTCCCGCGAAGTTACTCGCCGTGGATCTGGAAATTGACACGGTCCCGTCGCTGTTGGTCGTGACGCCGATTTGCTTGACGCTGGGCCGCACGGACACCTGGTCGCTCGCTTGAAAGGGCGTGCCGAACAGCTTGGTGACGCGGAGTTGCACCGAGGCATTCGGGAGCGCCGGAATGCTGGTGAACGACATCGACGTGGTGCCCGCGGTATAGCCGGAAGCATTGGCATAGGGCGACCCGGTAGTCTGTCCGTAATAGCTGATGTAGACCATGGCCGTGGTCGAGGCTCCGCCGTTTATTGAATATTGAACGGCGTAGCGATCCGACGCCAGAGGGTAGGTTTTCAGCCCGCCGGTGACCTGGCCATCGTCTTGCGGACACTGCGCCGATGCAAGTCCGGCGAGGGCGGTCAGCAGCGGCGCAAACAAGAATCCTGACTCTCTCCAATCGCCAAGGAGCATCTGTTACCTCCGCTCGTCGAGCCTCTCGTCGGCCTCCATGGTAAAGTGCTTGCCCCGCCGCTGCAACCCGCACATTCGGGTAGTACAAGACGTGAATAGTGTGAGATAGACACTATATTGTGGAAACACTGGATCGGTATTAGCCTACGAGTGATCCGCTGCTCAATTCTTGCTGAAGGGTTCGTGAGTGCCACCACTTGCAAATTGCAGCAACACACGATTTCATATGGCAGGTTTGTCGGCATACAGTTGACGTGGTGAAGCTCCGGGCGGATGACGCTAGATCTTTATCGGGAAGTGCCAGGCGAGATGAAGTCGGGGATGAGGTCAGAGTTGATCGCCGGGCACTTTCGATAAAGTCGTAAGAAGTGAGCCGCTGGCGCGTGCGCCGCGATGCCTCAAGCTATGGGTTTTGAATGCCGATGAGGGGCGTGATTGAACCAAACGAGGTACCTGTTCGGTCGCGATGCGTGCGTCTCCGGGTTGAATGGGACCGGCATGGAGGAAACGGTCGTGCAGTTGAGATGTTGAAAGCGATGGTTTGGTTTATGCGGGCGCAACTCGAGTGGGCTTGCCATCGGGCAAACCTGGTGGTTCGACTTGGCGCGTAACTTACGACGTATCATTGACTGCGACCGGACGAGCTTGCTCGCAACAAATCTGCTGGGCTGTCAGAAGCTCGACGACCTTCATCACGCCTTGGCAACGAGGGCAATGCCAGACCGCCGGTTCGGCGGCTGCTGACGCATCGGCTGTCGGTTTGGCCGCCAACAGAGTTCGACAGAGCGGCAGGAAGACGCCACGACGGCGATTGGCCAAAAAGCCGAAGTAGCGAATACGGGGGAGGCCCCGCGGGAGAACATGTTCCAGGAAACGGCGGAGGAATCCCTCGTGGGTTAAGGTCATCTTCCGCCGCTTGCTTCCATGGGCGTAGTCTTTCCAGCGGAACGTCACGTGGGTGTCGGTGAGATCGACGAGCCGATGATTGGAGATCGCGACACGATGCGTGTACCGGGCCAGATAATGCAGAACGTGTTCGGGGCCGCCGAAGGGCTGCTTGGCGTAAACTACCCAGTCCTCTCGAAAGAGGGTGCGGAGAAAGGTGTGGAACGCCTGCTCCGCTGCCAGCGGAAGGCATGGGCCAAAGAAGACAAGCTCCTTTCTGCGAAAGGCGCGCTTAAGACCAGCTACGAACTTGCCTCGAAAGACACGGCTCAAGACGCTGACCGGCAAAAAGAATCGCGGCGGCGACGGTATCCACCGTTGGCGGTCCAAAGACAACCCTCCGCCGAGCATCTCGGAGCCGAGATCGGCTTCTTGAGCATTCTGCACACCTGGGGACAGACGCTGCAACGGCATCCACACGTTCACTGTGTCGTGCC
>CAVWMB010000002.1:0-37490 GCA_963756015.1 uncultured Acidobacteriota bacterium | reverse complement strand
TTGCCGACGAGGACTAAGCCGCTGGCGCGGCGGACGCTACGGCGTGGGTGAGCCGAGAGATTTCAGGAGCTGCTGACATAGTGTGGTCATAGGGAAAGGAGATTCCTGTGACCCGTTTACGAAAAATGATGCTGGAAGAACTCCAGCGTCGCAACTACTCTGCCATCACCACGCGCAATTACCTGCCGGTGGTGACCGACTTCGCCAAGCATTTTGGCAAGTCCCCGGACAAGCTCGGCCCCGATGAACTTCGAACCTATCAAGCCTATCTACTGACTGAGTGCAAGCTGACGCCCGGCACGGTGGTCAACCGGGTAGCGGCGCTGCGCTTCTTTTTCGTCAAGACACTCAAGCGCCATCAGTTTCGCGAGTTCTTGCCCTACCCCCGGGACCGGCGCCGGCTCCGACGGTGCTCAGCCGGGAGGAAGTTGCGCGATTGATCGATGCGGCGGGAACCCTGTTTCGACGGACGCTGCTGATGACGCTCTACGCCACCGGCATGCGACGCAGCGAACTCGCTCGTCTCAAAATCAGCGATATCGATAGCCAGCGGATGATCATCCGCGTGGTGGAAGGCAAGGGCGGCAAAGATCGCGATTTGCCTCTGAGTCCAGCCCTGCTGGAGATCCTGCGCGAGTACTGGCGCTGGCGCAAGCCCAAGCTCTACTTGTTCCCCACGCCGCGACCCTCAGCGCAGACCCGATCAACCCATTTCGGACAAAACCGTCTGGATCGCATGTAGCGATGCCGCGCACCGCGCTGGCATCCGCAAACGCGTCACCCCGCACACGCTGCGCCACAGTTGGGCGACCCACTTGTTGGAGGCGGGCACCGACCTGCGCACCATCCAGGTTCTGCTCGGGCACGGCGACCTGGAGACTACCGCTCAGTATCTGCATCTGTCGCAGCGGCACTTACAGGCGGTCACCAATCCGCTGGACAGCCTCTCGCTATCCAGCACCGAGAACATCAGCCGCAGCTTTAAACGGAAAAACGAAAAATGACTCGGCCCACCTTCGAGGTGGCCGACATCCTTCGCGCGCAGGGCGATCGCTTCCTGGATCGGTATCGATCCAGCTTTGACTTCCAGCAACTCAAAGCATTTCGTGCCATTTTGCGCTGTCGCACCGCTGCGCTGGGCGGTCATCGGGATGCCTGCCCGAGCTGTGGTCATCAGGCCATCTCGTACAACTCGTGCAGAAACCGGCACTGCCCCAAGTGTCAGACCCAAGCACGCCAGCGCTGGCTGGCGGCCCGCGAACGCGAACTCCTGACCACCAGTTACTTCCATGTCGTGTTCACTGTGCCCCACGAACTCAATGTGCTGGCCTTGGAGAACCCGCGTTTGTTCTACGACCTGCTGTTCACTGCCAGCGCGCAAACCTTGCTGGAGATCGCCATCGATCGCAAACACCTGGGCGCCGAGATCGGCGTGATTAGCATCCTGCACACTTGGGGCAGAACCTGCTCCTGCATCCCCACATTCACTGCGCCATTCCCGCGGGCGGACTCTCGCCAGATCATCGTCAATGGATCCGCCCACGCTATCCTTTCTTCTTACCCGTGAAGGTCCTCAGCCGCGTCTTTCGCGGCAAGTTCCTCGCCGGTCTGAAACGTCTCCACCGCCGCAACCAACTCTGCTGCGCCGGCCCCGCCGCCGCTCTCGCCGATCCGCAGCAGTTCGCAAAACTCCTCCGCCGCCTGCACCGCCACGACTGGGTCGTCTATGCCAAGCAAGCCTTCGGTGGTCCCCTGCAGGTGTTGCGCTATCTCGGCCGCTACACCCATCGCGTGGCCATCTCCAATCATCGCTTGTTGGCCTTCGACCAGGAGCGCGTCACCTTTCGCTGGAAGGATTACGCCCACGGCGGCAAGCAAGGCAAGATGACGCTTGGCGCCAACGAGTTCTTACGGCGCTTCTTTCTGCACGTGCTCCCCAGAGGCTTCGTGCGCATCCGTCACTTCGGATTCCTCGCCAATCGCTTTCGCGCGTCCCGCTTAGCCCTATCCCGACAACTGCTATCCAGCATCCTCCACTCTTGGCGAGACTGGAACCTGCAAAGCTGCGGCGGAGAGTTCTTCTCTCTGGCATTGCCCACGCTGCGGCGCGGCCATGATCGTGGTTCAGAGATTTACCGCTGCGGAATTATCCACATGCGCTTACTTCGATTCTTCGTAGCGTGTCCACCTCTGGCGGCCCGTGGATGTGCTTCGGCACATCGGCGCACTCGTGTGCCTACCTCCACGGCGACAGGCTCCCGTGCCACTGTCCGCACACACTCCTGCAGGCACATGCGACGCTATCAACCATCCCGAACCAGCCCTTCCCGTTCGCCGGCGCTCGCCCAACTCTCGACTTCGCAGCCAACTGGCGTTCAAATCCCATAGCACACCGCGTCCGCCGCAAACGCCAGCGGCTTCCTCCTAGTCTCCTTATCGAAAACGCCTCGGATCGATTTCCCCGCTCCACCCCAAGAGTCTGTGCCGAGGCGTTTCCGATCAAGGCTAGCGACCACTCATCCAGAACCGCCCCAGGTGTTTCAACACTATCTACTTCATCGCGGCTTCGATGTTCTCAGCCGAATAGGGAACTCCCGGAGTGAGCAGCTCGGCGCCATCCTTAGTAATGATGTACATGTCTTCCAGGAAAAATCCCTGGCCATCAACCGAGGCGATCGGCTCAAAGTTGATTGTGGTTCCCTGCCTGAGTGGCCCCACCGGGCGACCGGCCATCAGGTTTGTCGTATGCACTTGCCAGTACGGAACATTTTTGCGATCTGACCAGGAACCGATCGCGTGCTGCGCAAGCAGACTTTTTGCTGATGCGCGATGACTCAGCAGTTCGGCACGCCAAGCGTCGAAGATTTGGTCGACAGTGGCCCCGTCGTGCAGCCCGAGGACACCAGCATGATATGCCGCCACGAATATGTTCCAAGTCTCGCGCTGATCGTTGTCATAGTGGCCCGAGACTGGCACCGTTCGCCCCAAATCTCCTATGTAGTGGTCCTGTTCGCATCCCACGTCAAGGCGCACCAGGTCGCCTGAGCGCATATTTCCGTTCAGGTGATCGTAACGCGCGAGCGATGTAAAAGGCCGCGGGAAGACCGCATTGTCTCCTGCCATTGCCCACGGCCAGAAAGAGGAACCATGTGCACCCGCGCTCCAGCATGTGTTTTCGACCACCGCTTCGACGCTCCTTTGGGATACGCCCGGTCGAATGGCACGCATTCCGGCCATTACGGCAGCCACAGTCGCCTTCGCAGCCGAGCGCAGAGCAGCAGTCTCCTCCGCACTCTGAACCGCCATAAGGGCACCGATTCGTTCCCCGACTCTTTGGCTTCAAAGGCGGGCCATCTTTGCAGGATGATCTGCAGCCAGGTCGGAGCCTCCGGCGACTTCGGGCTGAGAAGGTTGGCTGGCAGTTCAGCGAATGTTGACAGATCGTCGCCATAGTACAGGGGCTGCGCCTCGCCGGCGTGTGAGGCTAGAAACCCTTCCAGTTCGGACCAGTCAACGGCATGTTCCATCCCCAAGCGTTTTGTCGCTTCCGGTCCGGGCTGAACTTCCGGCTGTAGACCGATTCTCAAAAACGGTGGTTTCGACGGCAAGAAAAGCCAACTTTCGCCCGATCTTCCGTCGATGGCGAGCACGGCCCCCACCGTGTTCCCCAAGCCCGTGAAGTAATAGAAGAAAGGGTCCTGGCGGAAACCATCAGCGGTGAGATCTAGCTCGGAACTGGCGTGAAACAAAAGAATCCCGTCGCGGAACGCAGCGGCGGCTCGCTGCCGGCGCTCGTGTAAGACCGTGTTTTGAGATGTCGCCGTACCTGTAAAACCGATGAGAACAATTGTCAGAATCAATCCAGGAACTCGCATGGCCGAATAACTTAGCACCCTGACCGTGACATTCATAGTCCCCCACAATTGGTCTCTAGGAAGAGTCCCTCTGCCCGACACGTTTGCGGGCGAGTGACGAGCAACTCTCACCCAATCCGGTAAAAAGGTTAGCCGACCACACGCCCGGAATCGTGCAAGTGGCAAGCTGGCAATACCGAAGTGGGTGCGATCTATCGAATTCCGACCTGTCCTCGCACGCTGTCAATCAACTTCTTGGAATCGTAGCCGATCCCAGCCTTAAACACCGTCTCGACGTTCTCGATCTCGTCAATTCGCTTTGAGGGATCACCTTTGATCAAAACGAGGTCTGCCTGTTTGCCAGATGCGAGGGTTCCGATTCGATCTTGCTGGCCGAGATATAAGGCGCCATTCTCCGTGGCGATGTGAATGGCTTCCACTGGTGTGAAGCCCGCTTCCACGAGTAGCTCTATCTCGCGCTGATCGCCGAAACCCGGCAGTACGCCACCATTTCCAGTTGGGTCAGGACCGGCCAACAGCAAGCCCCCCGCCTTGACGAAGGCAATCTCAAAATCCATCTCCTTGCGCAGCAGCGCCATCATCGGCGAGTCCAAAGCTACTCTTGCACGAGCGGCAAGGTAGCTTTGCGCCGATTCTGCGGACATCGCATCCAACGTGCGCGGCTGCAATGCCGGCCGCCCCGGGGCACCGGCTTCAAAAACCGGCAGCGTCGAAGTCACCGCGACGTGATGTGATACGAGATTGCGGATCATTTCCTGCACCTGCGTTCCGTTTACGTCCTGTTTGGCCCAACTGTTGCTGCCACCGCCCGCTGGGCACACGTCCGGCTTCTTATCCGCGATGAATTCGGTGTCGGTAAAGACCGGTCCGTGCTCCAAATCATCGATTCCGAGAGCCACCGCTTCCGGCCAAGTCACGGAGCAAAGATGCCCTGTCAGTTTCAGCTTGTGTGCATGTGCCTGCTGGATCGCCACACTCAGCTCTTCGCGCGTGATGTTCATGTAGGCTTTGTAGGATGTCATGCCTTCCGCTGCCCAGTAGTCCACCATGCGCTTCGCATCGTCCGGTCCGGTAAGTTCATGCATCTGCGCAAATCGGGTCGGCGCACCTTCCAGGTACGGTGCGGTGGCGTCAATACTCGGCCCTGGCATCAGGTTCGCGTCAATTCGACTCTTGACCTTCAAGTCGGTGTAAGGCTCCAGGCTCCCCGTCGTGCGCATTGTGGTCACACCAGCCGCCAGATAGAGTCGCGGCGCCGTGTAAGGGATCTCCGCAATGAATAATCCCGGCTCGCCAATCTTTCCGCCGACAACTTGCACCGTGTACGAATCGGTGTAGTACAGATGGTTGTGCATTCCAACCAGGCCAGGGATGACCGTGTAGCCAGAGCGCCCCATTCGTTGCGCACCCAGAGGGATTTGGGCGGACTCCTCCGGGCCGATGAATTGTATTTTGCCGTTCGCGATCACGACTGCCTGGTCCTCCTTCGCCGGCGTACCCGTACCATCGATGACTCGGACATGCTCAAGAACGAAGACTGGAGTATCGATGCTAATGAAGTCCGCTACGCCACTCGCCTTCTGTGTTTGCGCAACGGTGATCGCGGCAAGGAGCAATGAAGCAATTAGAAACAGGAGACGCATCGCAGACCTCCGCAAGATTCCGCCATTCAGAATTTGGCAGGAAGGCGGCAATTTTACACCAGCGTTTCTCTAACGTGATTAGCCGGGCTTGGCAGAGATGGCGTGGCCTTCAGTTTTGGATTACTTCCTGTTGGCCGAAAACCACCCACAATCAGCCCTGAACAGACGAACGCTTTGACTTCCTCAGCAGCAGCGCCCTAACATACGGCACCTGAGGTTTCTGCGTCCCACATGATCGGTCAAACCATCTCGCACTACCGGGTTCTCGAAAAACTGGGCGGCGGCGGCATGGGCGTGGTCTACAAAGCCGAAGACACGCGACTGCACCGTTTCGTCGCGCTCAAGTTCTTGCCGGACGAAGTGGCGGGAGATGCACAGTCGCTGGCGCGATTTCGACGTGAGGCCCAGGCCGCCTCGGCCCTCAATCATCCCAACATCTGCACGATCCACGATATTGGCGAAGAGAATGGCCACGCCTTCATCGCGATGGAGTTTCTCGAAGGGGTAACCCTGAAACACAGGATCGGCGGGCGCCCGATGGAAATTGACGAGATTCTGCGGCTGGGGGTCGAAATAGCGGATGCACTCGATGCGGCGCATGCCGCCGGAATCGTGCACCGCGATATCAAGCCCGCCAACATCTTTGTCACCAAGCGAGGTCACGCCAAGGTGCTCGACTTCGGCTTGGCCAAGGTGAGGGCGGACCGCTTGGATCATGAATCAGGCGCGAAGCAGGGCGATTGATCGCCTGCGGTTCGATCAGAGAAAAAAACGAGTGGATACATATCCGCACAGCTTGCTGCCGACAACGGATATCGTTGATCCTCAACAAGCCTGTCTGTTTGAGGAGCAGAGCCGCCTGTTGCGGAATGCGCTGGAGGTTCTGACTCCGGCAGAACGAAATGCAATCGAAACCGCATTTTTTTCTGAACTAACTTACGAGCAAACGGCTAGGAAGTTGAATCAACCTCTCGGAACCGTGAAGACGCGAATCCGCTCCGGACTGGGAAAACTTCGAGAGGCGCTGGAAGGAAATTGAAGGCCGAATGAAATCAGAACCGGGCACGCACAGTCAAGAGCATATGGATCTCGTGTTCCTGTTTGCTTTGCAGGCGCTTCCTCCGCGCGAGAGGGCTTCGGTTGAAGCTCAAATCTCGTCATGCGAGGATTGCCGGCAGGAAATCGAGACGCTTCGGCCCATTATCCAGTCGTTTGTCGGTTGGCCCGCAGACGTGTTGCGTCCCGAGGAATCGCTATGGGTCCGGCTCGCGAACCGAATCGCCAGCGAAGGGGGAACGCGGCCTTTCGTACCTCCGTTGGAAGCGCTGGTTAAACCCGAGTGGGAGGAAGCGGCGCCAGGTATCCACGTCCAAATACTCGCGAGGAACGCCGAAAACGACAGCGTAAGCATGTTGGTCCGGCTTGATCCGGGAACCGATTATCCCGCACACAGACATGCAGGCACCGAAGAACTGCATCTTCTCCACGGCGTATTGGAGGTCGATTACAGGACGCTGTATCCCGGCGATTTCATCCACAGTGAGGCGGACAGCGTCGATCATCGTGTGTGGAGTAAAACCGGCTGTACCTGCTTTCTGGTGACCTCGACGGAAGATGCCCTTTTCTGATTTGTGGCCAGTTTGCCAGTTCGCGGGTTTCGACGCTCAAGGTTCTGTACTACCGAAATATCGAAGCGGGAATGTGAATGACTAAGGCTGCCCGGAAAAAGGACGAAGAAAATCGTAGTCTGCCCAAGGCCCCCACAGGCATTCAGGGCCTTGATGAGATCACCGGAGGCGGTTTCCCGCGCGGGCGGTCCACACTCATCTGCGGTGGCGCCGGTGCTGGCAAGACTCTACTGGCCATGGAGTTCCTGATTCGCGGAGCCACGGAATACAACGACCCTGGCGTTTTCGTGACGTTTGAGGAGACCGCCCCCGAGCTGACGCAAAATGTTCGCTCTCTCGGTTTTGACCTGGATGAGCTAGCGAAAGAGAAGAAGCTGGTCATTGATTTCGTGCGCATCGAGCGCAGCGAGATTGACGAAACCGGCGATTACGATCTGGAAGGGCTCTTCATAAGGCTGGCTACCGCCATCGACGCCGTTGGTGCGAAGCGGGTGGTGCTGGATACCATTGAAAATCTGTTTGCAGGACTTCAGAATCAGGGCATCCTGCGGGCGGAATTGCGCCGCCTGTTCCGCTGGCTCAAAGACAAGGGCGTGACTGCGGTCATCACCGTGGAGCGCGGCGAAGGCACACTGACGCGGCACGGGCTGGAAGAATATGTTTCCGATTGTGTGATCCTGCTCGACCACCGGGTGACGGACCAGGTTTCTACTCGCCGCTTGCGCATTGTCAAGTACCGGGGTACTGCTCACGGCACCAACGAATACCCTTTTCTAATTGACGAAGACGGTTTCAGCGTTCTGCCAGTCACCTCCCTGGGCCTGCAGCATCAAGTCAGTGACGAACGAATTTCCAGCGGCATTCCCCGTCTGGATACGATGCTGGGCGGCGAAGGTTTCTACCGGGGCACCACGATTTTAGTTTCGGGAACGGCGGGAACAGGCAAGACTAGTCTTGCCGCGCATTTTGTTGATGCTGCCTGTCGACGGGGGGAACAGTGCCTCTACTTTTCATTCGAGGAATCGCAGGGCCAGCTTATCCGCAATATGGGATCCATCGGATTGAATCTGGAGCAGTGGTCGAAGAAGGACCTGCTGCAGTTTCATTCCAGCAGGGCGACGTTCTACGGGTTGGAGATGCATCTGGCGATCATTCACAAGATCGTCAATCGGTTTCAGCCACAAGTAGTGGTTCTTGATCCGATTGGAAGCCTGATCCAGGCGGGAAATGAGCGCGACGCGCACACCATGCTGATTCGCCTGATCGATTTTTTGAAGCAACGGGAAGTTACCGCCTTTCTGACTAACCTGACATCTGGCGGAGAAGCGCTGGAGAAAACCGACGTTGAGATTTCATCCCTCGTCGATACCTGGCTATTCGTGCGCGACATTGAACTGGACGGCGAGCGAAACCGCGCACTTTACGTCCTGAAGTCGAGAGGCATGGCGCACTCGAACCAGCTCCGGGAGTTTCTGCTGACCGAACGGGGAGTGGATTTGCAGGACGTGTACCTGGGACCGGAAGGTGTACTCCCCTTCTGATTTAAGGCAAACTTCGCCTAGAATAAACAATCCTTAGTTGCTAAGGCATGCCCCTTAGGTTGGATGATGAACTGTCGGACATCAGCCGCGTTCCGATTCGCATCTTTCACATGTGCTCACAAATGGCGACTTTAGCGAACTACTAGCACGTGAAGCAGAACAAGCAAAGCACCCTATACAGCGCGCGCTGCGCCGCGCCTCTCGCCGCGCCCTCCTCTGGCCGGGCGAGGTCGAGGATATGGTTCGCAAGGGCGAAGATCTGTCGCAACTGTCGGGAATTGGCCCGTATCTCAATAAGCTTCTCTTGCGATGGTTGAGGAAAGCGCCAGACCCCACTGATATCCCGGAAATCCGCCGGGATTTCCTTATCCTCGCAAGTGCGCAAGGTATCCGTGCAAAGAACAGAGATTTGTTTGAGACGACTCGCGGGGATTTGCAGATGCACACGAACTGGAGCGACGGATCGGCATCCGTACAAGACATGGCCGAGGCGGCCGCGAACCGCGGCTACTCCTACATCGCGATCACCGACCACGCCAAGGGACTGAAGATCGCGGGTGGCATTGATGAGGAACAACTGGCGCGGCAGGCCGACGAAATCGCTGAGGTCAACCTGGCAATGCAAGACCGGCGCCTTCGCGTGCTGCGCTCGATTGAACTCAATCTTTCGCCGGATGGCACGGTCGACATGGACGAAAAGTCGTTGAGCACACTGGATATCGTACTCGGATGTTTTCACTCCGCGCTGCGCAGAAAGGAAGATCAGACAGAACGCTATCTGGCGGCGCTTCGCAATCCTTCCCTTCACATCTTGGGCCATCCGCGCGGACGAATCTATAACTTCAGGCTGGGCCTCAAGGCGGAGTGGTCGAAGGTGTTCGCCCTGGCCGCAAAACTGGACAAAGCGGTCGAGGTCGATTGCTACCCCGATCGCCAGGACCTGAACGTCCGACTGCTGCGGCTCGCAAAGCGCGAGGGTTGTCTTATCTCGATTGGCACGGATTCTCACGGCCCATCGCAACTCGCGTTCATTAGTCTCGGGATCGCCGCGATAGTGCGTGCCGGCATTCCGCGGGATCGGGTATTAAACTTTTTGCCCGCGGCAGAGTTGGTGACGTGGGCGCACTCCCATCGCCCATAACTAAGACCGTGCTTTGAAAACCTGAAAGGCGCAGACAGTCGTTGCGCACGAGAACAACCTTACCTTCTGGAGCGGCATCCACTGCAAGTTACAGTGAGGTTAATCCGGGCAAAATGAGCAAAAGGAAAGCATTTTTAGATCCTGTAAGGCTGAAACCCTTCGAGACGGACGATAAGTCCCTTCTCAGGGTCGTCATCGAAACGCCCAAGGGAAGCCGCAACAAATTCGCGTTCAATCAGGACGAGCGCATCTTTGAGCTGAAAAAGGTCCTCCCGGCAGGAATGGGATTTCCTTACGATTTTGGCTTCGTTCCTTCTACGAGAGCCGATGATGGTGATCCTGTCGATGTGCTCGTGTTAATGGATGAGCCGGCTTTTGCAGGCTGCGTCCTGAGCTGCAGGATTATCGGGGTCATCGAGGGCGAGCAGGGCGACGGCAAAAAGAAAGAGCGCAACGACCGGATTGTCGCCGTCGAAAAAGACGCCCACAGCTTTGCCGATATAAAGAAGATAGACGACCTGGGCAAGGAGTTCTGCCGCGAGCTGGAAGAGTTTTTCATCAACTACCATCGCTTGTCCGGGGAAAAGTACCGCGTGATTGGAGTCAAGGGCCCCGGCAAAGCGCGAAAACTCGTGAAGGCGGGAAGGCGATGACGCAGATCCTCATCCGTTTTCTGGTTGGGGGCGCCGTCGTATCGCTGTTCGCGCTGATCGGCGATGTTCTCAAACCGAAACGCTTTGCGGGGCTCTTCGGCGCCGCCCCTTCGGTGGCGCTTGCGACGTTGAGCCTGACGATCGCAAGGGAAGGCGCGTCCTATGCGGCCATCGAGGCGCGCTCGATGATGGCTGGGCTTCATCGACGACTCGCGCGTCGCAGTTGGCGGGTGGTCCTATGGCGGATTCATGACGTCTTGGCTGATCAGCCACTACCACACCTGGAAGGCAGCCGTTTCCGGTGCTGCGGGGAACAGTAGAATCGACAAGTATAGCCTCGCGGAGGATGGCGTGCTGATGCGTTACAGGTGGGGCGGCTCGCCGTGGAAAAACGAGTACACGAAAGCATACGAAGTACAATCGCCCATCACTTATGCGAGCGAGATCACCACGCCCACCTTGATCCTGCACGACACCGGCGACCCGAATGTGTCGATCGCCGACGCTTACCTTCTTTATCACGCGCTGAAGGACAACGGCGTCACTGTGAAATTCATCGCAATTCCCGTGGCGCAGCACTTTCCCTACGACTCTCCCGTGCGGGAATCCGACATCTACCGCTACTGGATCGATTGGCTTGATCAATATGTGAAGTGATCTCTACTCGGTATTTTGGCCGGATCGTCGGCAATCCGGAAGTTGGCCAGAAACGGCGTTATGGGAAGTGTTCCGGATTAGTACCGGGAAGTCGGCTTGCGTGGATCTATGGCAGACACTCCTGGATCACGGGCAATACGGACGTAGTGAATCTGGATTGGCGGATTAGTCCTGATCGACGCGGTCCGTTCGTCCGTGACGGAGGCCACGCACAGCGGAGATCGTCGAATATTACTGTCGGCATCATCGCGCTCGGTTTGCCTTTTTCATGCTGACAACTCGGGCAGACGGCGCCAATTCAGTTGGCATCGGTGGGCGGCGCTGGTAGGTATATCTGCGGAGGAAGGATCGAGCAAACTCATTTGTCAATCGTGAATCATTGTCGGCTCTCATAATCACGCACGTTTGAAAAGACAATGAGGGGTCGGAAAGTGGCTTTGCTACTACCCCTTCGTCACGAAGGCCCAGGGCCGCAGGCTTGGTGAGAATAGCTACTCCAACGTGCTCAGATACCAAGTGCACAGCTTCTTGCGGCGCAATGATGTCATGGGCGCGTTTCGGAGCGATTCCGTCACGTCCAGCGGCGTCCATGATCGCATCATGAACTGCAGGGTGGACTCGTCGCGCGAACAAAATCCATTCATCTTTTGCAAAGTCTTGGAGAACGGTGTGCTCTTTTTGTGCGGCCGCGTGGGTCTCGGGAAAAACTGCATAAAGAGGCGTTAGAGCGAATGGGACGGCTGTGATTTGAGAGTCTTCGGGCGGCGCCATCACCAGGGCCAGATTTAGTTCTCCCGTTAACACGCTCCGAACCAACTCAAACGAGAATTCACTGATCAGTCGAACGGCGAGGTTGGGGTATAGAGGGAGACGAACTGCAAGAAGGTCCGAAATCCAGGCTCGATCGGCCTCGTGCGAGTGGCCGATCGTTAAGATACTGTCGGCTCCGTCATGGGCGACTCGCGCAAGATGAACAGCCCGATCCATGTGCAAGAGGGACAAGCGAGCCTCTTGGACGAACACTCGCCCTGCATCGGTAAGTGCGACGGGAAGAATTTTTCGATTATCACGAGTGAACAGGCGAAACGTAAGTTGTTTTTCGACCTCAGTGATTTGTCTGCTGAGCGCAGATTGGGTGAGATGCACTCTTAGGGCGGCCTTCGTGAAGTTCAACTCTTCGCCCAAAGCAATGACAGCGTGCAAGTGGCGTACTTCAACCCTAGGGAACACTGCTCCACGCCCCGTTCTAGAGCTCAGCGACGGTTGCCGTTAACCAACGCAGCACTCGCCGTGTTTGCTGGGTGTATCGATCATCCAGGATACGATACGAGTCTGCGGTCACGATTCCCCCTTAGGAATCTCGGTGGTGGGTTGATTGGTATTGGCCGAGTGGCGTCGACTGCTAAACGTATGTACCTGGTTGACGGAGTGGTGGCAGAAGCCCGAAACCCAACATCTAGGTTGCACCGATAATGCAGGTTACATCCCTAGTCACCTGTGTCGTCAAAGAACTTTTTTGTGCTCGAATTCGCGCAAGCGCTCATTTGGCCGCAGCAGGTCTGTCCGATCCCTATTCTACCTACGAAGCATGGGAACTCCTTACGTTCGAATAATTTGAAGAGCTCACAGAATCGCAACTCGCGATTGAATTGTGTCGAAATCTTGTGCTCGCGGCCGAACTCGAGGATGTCAGATTCGGCAATGTGCGCAAAAGCGTGCAAAACTGACTCACTTAGAGTCCCGATCATCCAATACCGCGGTTGTGACAAAGAGATTATGCATTGTTCGAAGGCCCGTTAAATTTGTGAATGATTAAGCTATAATCCTTCTGACTCGTTATCGGTGAAGGAGTGCCACCGTTAACCGAGCGCTCAGGAAGGGATCTTCACCGTAGGTTTCCTGGCCGCGCCCCCATCGCGGATCGCGAAAGATGTTGACGTTGGGCGCCCAGAAATCCAAGCCTTCGAAAATGTTGGAGTGACCTGCACGCAGGTGCTGCGCATGTTTGATTCGGCCCTCAATGCCAATAGCCGTCGCCATCTCGTGAATGCGAGGCACATCGAACGTGGCAGCAAGACCGATGGGTTCGGGAAACTCCGTGACGCCATCGGAAATGACGCCGTGCAAGGCTTCGCTCCACCAATCGTAAGAAGGAATGTTCAGGCGAGGCACGGCGCGTGCCTGATTCACGAGTTGTGATGCCTTCTCTTCGAGCGTCATGCGATGAACGAGATCGGCCGCGCGCTCTTCAGGAGAGAGCTTGGGATTCATGTAAGGGAAGTTGGAGGTGTCTTGCGCGAAGGAAGTGGGGGCGAAGAAGGCGATGATAATGATGAGTGCGGCCAGCAATATGATTCTGGGATGGTTCATTCGACTCCCGTGAGTACCCAAACAAATTGCTACGGTTTCAAGCGTCGATGTTACGGCGCGTGAACCGATGTTGCCTTCCCCGCGTAATCAACCAGCTTGTCGGGATCAGCGGTTGATTCAAGGCCCGATCCGTGCCCGGCGGTTACGAACACAATCTTCATCTCAATGCTTGCCGGCATTCCGGGGTAATTCCCTTCTCGATCTCCAATCGTCAAAGTTCGGCTTGACTCGGACCAGTGGACCGGAATGACGGAGTGTGCGCCGTGCTCATAGTCATAGCTGTCGCCCGAATCCTCATAAAGGTTGAATTCTCCATCCGCCCCGGGATAGATCCTTAGCTCAATCGGTCCTGCGGGTTTCTCATCCGCGTACTCGATTTCAGGACCCAGCGGCAGAATCGAACCGGCCCGCAGGTAGAGGGGAATACGGTCGAGAGGAGCTTCCGCGTCGATCTCGCGGCTTCCCGGTTGCGAAGCTCCCGTCCAGAAGTCGTACCAGACCGGTGCGTCGGGTAGGTACAAGCTTCGACGAGTGGCGTCCGATTGAAGCACCGGGTTGACGAGGAGCGCAGGACCGAACATGAACTGATCACCGATGTCTCGAACTCTGAGATCAGTGCGCCAATCCATTACCAGCGGACGCTGGATCGTGTAGTCCTCATTCGTCACACGCCACGCCAGCGAATAAATGTAGGGTATGAGGCGGTAGCGCAGCTTGTCGTAATTGATGAGAATCGGTTCGACTTTATTGAAGGCCCAAATCTCATTCTGCGGCCGGTGCCCATGCGTGCGGAAGATCGGGCAGAAGGTTCCGTACTCGAACCAGCGTGCATAGAGTTCTTGGAACTTTGGATCCTCAACAGGATTGTCATGCGGTGGCCAATATCCGCCGATATCGGTCGTCCAATAGGGATATCCGGAGAGCGCGAAGTTTAACCCCGCCGCCACTTGATGGCGTAAGCCCCAGTACGAGCCATAAACGTCACCCGACCAGACTGCCGCTCCAACTCGTTGCTGCCCGAGGAACGCAGACCGCGTGAGAAGGAAAACTCGCTTGCGATCTGTGGTTGTTTTCCAGTGTTCCTGAACCCCTAGCGTGTGCATGAACGGGAAAATGTTCGTATATTCGGCGCCATTGCCGATGGCGATCTGCTTGTTTTGAAGAATCGCGTCACCCATGTGAGGCCAATATTCTTCGGGCTCGGCGCTGTCGAGCCAGAACGCGTCCCAGTCCAGCGAGAAAAGCTTGCCAGCAAGGTTGCTCCAATAGAAATCACGCGCTTTGGGATTCGTAGCGTCGTAAACATGGGCACTGGGAACGTCCAGGTGTTGCTTCGTCATCTCCGCAAAGTTCTGAGACTTCGAATCAAACAGCCCCCAAACCGAAAGCATGGCATGGACGTGTTCATCGTGGAGTTGTTTGAGTTCACCGGGGACATCCGGGAAATTCGAATTGAAGATCGGATCGCCTTCTGCTTTCCACCAAAACCAGTCCTGAACAATTGCGTCGAGCGGTATGTGCTCTTCACGATACCGATGTGCGATTCCGAGGACTTCTTCTTGCGAAACGTAACGGTCCTTCGACTGGAAGAATCCGTAGGACCATTTCGGTAGCAGCGGGGTGTGTCCCGTAAGGTTCCGATATTCATGGATGAGTTGATCCATCTCCGGGCCATAAATGAAGTAGTAGTCGACGGCATGGCCGGCAAGTGAATGTAGATTCAGTTCCAGCGGGAAACGATTGTCGACCTGCGTCAGCGAGGCGGTGTTCCACATCAAAGCATACCCTTTGCTCGACAACAGCAAAGGGATCGCTACATCCGTGTTGTTCTGCCCAAGTTCGACGCTGGCGCCCCGGTAGTTGAACATTCCGCTTTGGTGTTGCCCCAAACCGTAGAAGCCTTCGGAGAAATCCGGAGCAAATCTGTCTTCGACGTGAAATGTCTTCTCTCCATTCAGTTCAGCCGGTTCGTAGGTGCGCGGAATCGAGTTCCGCTCGCGCAAGAGATTCTCGCCTGCTGCCGTGCTGAATTGGACGTTGCCCCATTTGAGCGAGAGTTCGATCTTCAATGCATCGGTAGTGAGGATCGCCGTATCGGATGTTTGTGAAATCTGGAACTTCGCGCCTGGACAGGACTGCTTTGAATCGAGCATCCATGGCTGGCTTTGGCGAATCGTATCGAGCGGCTCGGGCGCGGCGACGAAATGAATGACGAAGGAGCGGCAAACGGAAATATGCACGCTCTCGTTTCCGATTTTGGCCGTCACACCGTCCTGAGCTTGCGCGTACTTGACTGGGGGTAGTGGGGGCACCTCCCACAGCTGAGCGGTTGCCTGTGTCGCGGTCCCGGTAAGCCCGCACAGGCCGAGAAAAAGAAAAGTCCAGAAGCAGCTGGAGGGAAGCAAGTTTAATCTCCTTCGGTTAAAAGTGCGCACAACGGCAGCGTTAACTGTAACGAACTCGAAATGGAAATGCCAGGCAACGATAGAGCCGAAAAAGGAAGGTTACTTTTCGAACACAAACGCTCGCGCGCTGGTTCGTGGACACAGTCGTAGTCTTGGCCTTATCGTCTCCGAGATCACCAATCCATTTTTCCCGGAAATCGCGCAAACCTTTGCGAAACTCGGCGTTCAGCACGATTACGAAATCTTGTTGAGTTCAATCGACCACGACCCGCGACTGTTGGAGACTACGGTCCGGCAGATGATTGAGCGTAGGGTTGGAGGAGTCGCGATTCTGACCTTTGGCGACGAAGCTGCCGCTCATTGATGCTCTAACTGCACGAAACGTGCCCGTGTTCGTCGTCGACGCGGATTCACCTGGACCGCTGCTAAAGACCGTCCAGATTGATTATGAGCACGGAATCCGGCAGGCTGGACAGCACTTGGCGGCATTGGGACACGAGCGTATCGCGTTTATCGGCGGCCGACGAGATTTGAATACTGCCGCTATACGGAAATTTCGCGGTTGAAAAATGCATGAAGGAAATTGGCTTAGAGCTTCTTCCGGAACTGTTCGTCGATGGGGATCACACGATCGAAGCCGGCATGAAAGCATTGTCTGCGCTCGCTGCCATGCCTGATCGCCCTTCCGCCGTGCTCTGTTCAAACGATATGACGGCCATCGTCGTGATGCGAGCGGCATTCGACCTCTGTCTCAATATTCCGCAAGATTTGTCGGTCGTAGGATTCGATGACATCAGGCTGGCCCAATTCATGGCGCCACCACTAACCACAGTGCAGATGTCGCAGATCGAGATCGCCCAGTTGTCATTTTCAGCGTTACTCGATTCTCTGGAACCGAACCGCCATGGAAATGGGCGGCAGATGTATTCAATGAAGACTAACCTCATACTTCGACAATCGACGGCCCTCGCGCCCGGTTGCCTTGTGAACAGGGCGGAAACCGCACGCTCCGAAGCAGATATGGTCCTGAAGCTTGCCGAGAAGGTGCAATCGAGGAAGGATCGAACCCATACTCTGGAGCCGCATCGAAGGGACATGTTCTCGGTCCCGCAAGTTGGGTCCACATAGTTCCGCAATGTGCATGACTACTACGTTGTGGAAGTTCGACCGTCCCAAACAACTTTCTTGTACCAAATGTTTCTGCATAAAGGGTATGGAAGCTTCCAGGTTGCGGCCCCATTCTTCCCGGAAAAAAGTGACGGAAACAGGTTTCTCGAAACGGCTACGCTTTGCTTTCGTAACGATATTGAGCCGCGCCCGACGGGATCGATGGACCAACGCCGTTGCAAGCTCCACTCTTACCAGCTTCGATTGCTCAGATGCTGATCCTTTTGCTACCCTACTCAGAACTTCCGGCGCCTGAAGGACCTCACCCAGAAGTGAGCATGTCATATCATGTTGGAGCAAAGTAGCGGTAATAATCCTGATCTATGTTCACGCGAATCACAGTTTGTCTCCTCTTGGCCATGATCTCGGCCCGAGGCCTGTCCGCCGCCGATTTTGCCATGAAGGTGACCGACAAGAATTATCTCGATACTCAAGGTTTCAGCGTTTTTCTCTACGACAGCACGTACCATCCCGTTTTTGTGGACCAAAAGAACACAGCTATGGAGATGATTCTCCACGGCCAACGCATCGCCACCAACGGCGACGTGCGCCTGATGCCAACGCCGGAGCAGTGGGATTTGGTAGCAACCCTCAAAGGTCGCCATGCCGACAAGGCGACCAGCCGGCTCACTGCCGACCTCGCTTTCCCGACGTTCGACTTCAGTTACACACTGGAAGTGGCAGCGGAGCCCGGCGGCGTGAAGGTCAGCATCAATCTCGACAAGCCGCTACCGCAGAAGTTGGCCGGCAGGGCAGGCTTCAACCTCGAGTTCCTGCCCTCGATCTACATGGGCAAGGCCTATCTGGTGGACGGAACCAAGGCCGGTATCTTCCCGCGTACGCCGAACGATCCGATGACGAAGGTTTTGCCCCTGCCGGATGAACCGAAAAAGGCGTACTACCTCGAGGACTGGGATAAGGCCAAGGGATACACCCAGCCGCTGCCGTTCGCCGAGGGCAAGAGCATTACTCTGGGGGTTGACGACGCATTGGCCCGGGTGAACGTAGTGTCGGATACGGACAACCTCATGCTGTTCGACGGACGCGACCGCGCGCAGAACGGCTGGTTCGTGCTGCGTTCGCTGATTCCTTCAGGCAAGACGACTGGTGCCCTCGTTTGGCACATCAGACCGGACGTGATTCCGAACTGGACACGTCCGCCGATGATCGCGCACAGCCAAGTCGGTTATGCGCCGGGCTTCTCAAAGGTGGCGGTGCTCGAACTCGACCCGAAGTACAACGCTTCGAAGATGGCCAGAGTGTTGCGCCTGATGGAAGACGGATCGTACAAGCAGGTGTTCGAGGGCCCGATCACGCCTTCAACACCGTGGCTGCGCTACGTCTACTCGAAATTCGACTTCACTCCCGTGAAGGACCCCGGGCTCTATGTTATCGAGTATGCAGACCAGCGTACGGCACCCTTCCCCATCTCTAAGGACGCTTACGCGAACATCTGGCAGGACAGCCTGAACCATCACCTGGCCGAGCAGATGGATCACGTTTCCGTTCGCGAAGGCTACCGCATGTGGCATGGCGCTTCGCACCTGGATGATGGCCGCATGGCGCCTGTCGTAGGGGAGCAATTCGACGGATGGAATCAGGCCACAGCAACGGACGGAAAGTACAAAGGCGGAGATCACATTCCAGGGATGAACGTGGGCGGCTGGTATGACGCCGGCGACTTTGACCTCGAAGAGCCTGCGCAGTTGAGTGTGATTCAGAGCCTCGCTCTGGCGTATCGCGAATTCAATCTCAAGTACGACGAGCTTACGGTGGATGAAGCGGCCCGTGAGGTTGAGATGCACCGCCCTGATGGCGTGCCCGATACAGTGCAGCAAGTCAAGCACGGCGCACTGCTCATCCTGGCGCAGTTCCACAACATCGGCCACGCCATCCGCGGAACTCACGAGCCGGATCTACGCCAGTACACACAGGTGGGCGACGGAGCGTCGAAAACTGACGGCCGCATCTACGATCCGAAGCTCGGCCCGAACGAAACGAAGGGCGATTACTCCGGCAAGCCGGACGATCGCTGGATCTTCACGACGAACAACCCGTTTTTCCAGTGGAATGCCATTGCGGCGCTGGCTGCAGCAGCGGATACGCTGAAAGGTTGGGACGACGCATTAGCGAAAGACTGCCTTGAGACCGCAATCAAAGCATGGAAGGACACGTCGGCGAATCCAACACTGTATCCGACATCCAGCGAGCCAGACCGAGAGACTCCCGCAAGCGGTGTGCTGGCGGCCTCTCAGGGTGTTGTCTTTGGCGAACAGGGCGCTCGCAAACCAAAGAGCATCTCGGGTGCTGTGACAAACTCTGCAGCACCGGCAACTCCACCGACCGGCTTCGGCCGCGGCCGATCCTTTATCGGCATGGACTGGGCCGCGGCTCTGGAATTGACCATCGCCACCAATGGTGCCGAGCCATACAAGTCCCGGCTCAAGGAATTGTTTCCTCAGATGATCACTGAGGAACAAATGGACTTCAACGGTTGGAAAGCAGTCCGGGCGTTGTCTTATCTGGGTGCCGGCGCGAGAGCTCAAATGCGCGAAGCGGTAAAAACATATATGGCTGGTTTGGACAAGCGGCTGGACGAGACTCCGTTTGGCGTGCCGCCGAGCCTCGGCACCTGGGGCGGTTCGGCCGCCGTGGTGGACATGGCGGTCCGAATGTATTTCCTCCACAAGACATTTCCGGATCTCATTGGCCCCGAATACACACTTCGCGCGGTCAACTACATTCTCGGTACGCACCCGGTATCTAGCACTTCGTATGTAGCTGGAGTCGGCACAGTCTCGAAGACGAAGACGTACAGCAACAATCGCGCCGACAATGCTTACATCCCGGGTGCCGTGATTCCGGGATATATCATCATCAAGCCGGATTTTCCGGAGTGCATCGACGACTTCGGGTTCCTGTGGTTTGAGGATGAAGCTGTTGTGGCCGGGTCGGCAGGCTGGGTCGTGGCCGGCAACGCGGCGAACGCGATCATTACGGAATCGAAGTGACCAAGTGCTAAAGGCGCCCGGCGGCCTCGAGGAATGTTGGTGGCTATCCATGGCGTGGTGACGGCTATTCAAACCGTGGAAGCCTGGAATCCCGGCGTCCACAGGAACTTTACTGATGTGATCATATTCCTTGTAATCGGAGTCGTCCTGTTAGTGCTTCTGCCAGCGAAACGAGGGGCAGTGGCGCCAGGAGTTGCGCGCAGAAACCCCATACTCTGCGCGAACAGCAGAATGAACGCCATCGGATCAAGGCCGATTGCACGTCCCCAGGGCTAATTCGGCTGAGAACTGTGAGATTGAATCTCAGGTCGAGGCGCCACAACCCTGGAAACAATACCGTGGCCTTCTTCGAGAGAGTAAAAACGGTCCACTGCCGGCAGAGCGATGCGTTCGACGGCGCCGCTTGGCCAGCGGATTTCCAAGGACTCTATTTTGTTGGCATTGCCGAGCCCGAAGTGCACGCGGAGGTCGTTCGATGAAGCGTAGCTGCCGCCGCTGATCACGTCCGCTCTCTGGCGAATGCCTCCGGCGACCAGATAAACCGCGGCTCCGATGGCGTCGCGCGGGCTCTTCGGCCCTCCAATCAGTTGAAGGTCGACCCAGTGATTCTTGGTGGAATAGACATTGCGCAACAGCGCCGGGACGCCGTGCAGTTGGTTGATCACGACATCGATTTTGCCATCATTGAAGAGATCGCCGAACGCGGCTCCCCGCGAGGTCAGCACCGCAGCCAGCCCGGTACCATCCACCGGCGGAACAACTTCGAACTTGCCATTCCGCAAATTATGAAATAGCAGCGGGCGCTCGGCAAAAGTGGTGCCCCAGTCGCTCTTGTCGACTCCCGGATACACATGTCCGTTCGCCACCATCAGATCCTTCCAGCCGTCGTTGTCGTAATCCAGGAAGCCGGTGCCCCAGCCCAAAAACGGGATGGTCACCTCCGCAATGCCAGCCTGATAACTCACGTCTGTAAAATTCCCGCCACCCTCGTTGCGGTAGAGGGGGTTGTAATCATCGGAAAATACTGTGTTGTAGAGATCCAAATTTCCGTTGTTCAGATAATCTCCGACAGCGATTCCCATCGAGGCTGTTTCGCGGCCGCTCTCGTTTAAGGCATAGCCGGAGACATAGCTGGCGTCCTCGAAAGTTCCGTTGCCCTTGTTGATGTACAGATAATTCGGCGTCGAGTCATTGGCTACGATCAAATCGACTTTGCCGTCGTTGTTGACATCGGCAAACACGGCGGTAAGGCCGTAATAGCCGCTGGAATCGCCGACCCCGGCCTCCTGGCTAACGTCGGTGAAAGTTCCATCTCCGTTGTTGTGAAAGAGATGGTCGGGTTCGCCTTTTAGCCCTCGCGGACCACACATCACCTTCATGCCGCGAAATTCACAGCTCGAAAAGCCGACTGCAGCGGAGCCCGGCGCCGGCGGATGATCGAGGTCGTAGTGCACGTAACCCGGAACAAACAAGTCCAGCCGGCCGTCGCCGTCGTAGTCGCCGAATGTAGCTCCAGTCGACCAATTGCCCAGCGCGACCCCGGCTTTTTCGGCCACATCGGTAAACGTTCCATCGTGATTGTTGTGATAGAGGCGATTTTTCCCAAAGTTCGTGACATAGAGATCGGGCCATCCATCGTTATCGTAGTCGCCAACGGCTACTCCGAATCCCCAGCGGTCGTTGGTGACTCCCGCCTGTTCCGCAACATCGGTGAACGTACCGTCATGATTGTTGTGAAAAAGAGCGGCATGAGGCGGCGACGCCTTTCCGGCCATGGCGTCATAGGTCGAGCCGTTGACCAGATAAATGTCGGGCCAGCCGTCGTTATCGTAGTCGATGATGGCGACTCCAGAGCCTACGGTCTCAAGAATGAAGCGTGCTTCGTTGGTGCCCATTACGTGACGCCAGCCAGTTAAGCCGGCTTTCTCGGCAACGTTCTGAAAAACGATCGGCCCGTTTTTGACGAATCCACCTGCGGTGATCGGGCGTTTTTCTTTATCCAGCACCGCGGCATGAGCGGCGCCGGTGGAAACCGCACCCTGGGTCGGTTGCATCGGGGAGGTTGAGGAGGGACTCGATCCCTTCTTCTGCTGAGCCATTTGCGCTTCAGCCGACAGGGCGCCGGCGAGGGCGAGCAGAAGGAGTACTTTTAATCGTCCTTTCCCCATGATTGCAGGCGCCTCTTGCCGCAGCTCACGGCTCGACGTGCAAAAAACCTCAGGCTGCGAAATTGCATTTTACGTCAGTCTAGCTACGGCTGGACGGCTGGCCGTTCCATCAAGTCCAGCGCGCTTTCTTCAAAAGGGTTCGCCCTGAACAATATTGATCGAGTTTGCGCCACATGTTTGAGCAAGCGGGCTGGACTTGTAGCGAAGCGACGAACGGTCAAGGGGCTATCGCGCAGGCGCGGGCTTTTGGCCCGGACATTATCGTGCTCGACCTTTCAATGCCAGTCATGAACGGCCTTACCGCTGGAAACGTTCTGAGTCAACTTCTGCCTCACACGCCGTTGATCCTGTTCGCGTCCATTGAAGGCATTCTGAACTCAACGGATCTGGAACGAGCGGTTTTTTCAGCATCGATTGGCAAGGGCGATGCCGGCAAACTCCTGACCACCGCCCAAACTCTACTCGGCCGGCCTTAACGCGCGCGTATCTCTCCGATTATCCCGCTTTTAAGAACAGCGCAGAGAGCGGCGGTAGGGTGAGCTTTAACGAGTACGGGCGGCCGTGCGCCGGCTCGGTCTCGGCATTGACTCCGCCCAGGTTACCCGCGCCAGTGCCCCCGTATTCCAAGGCGTCGCTGTTCAGGAGTTCGCGCCAATATCCGCCGTGCGGCACGCCCACGCGATAACCGAGCCGCGGAATCGGAGTGAAATTACAAACAATGAGAACGGTATCGGTTGCGGACTCGCTCTTGCGCAACAACGAAATTGTGCTGGTCAGATTGTCGTTGCAATCCACCCACTCGAAGCCGGCGGCATTGTTGTCGAGCAGGTGCAATGCCGGCTCGCTGCGGTAAACCCGATTCAACTCCGCAACCCACTTCTGCAAACCGCTGTGCACTGGATATTGAAGAACATGCCACTCCAGGCTGGTATCGTGCGCCCACTCGCGAACCTGGCCGAACTCATCTCCCATGAAGAGCAGCTTCTTGCCGGGCTGCGCGTACATGTATCCGAACAACAGCCGCAGGTTGGCAAAGCGCTCCTTCTCGCTGCCGGGCATTTTGCCGATCAGCGAACCTTTGCCGTGCACCACCTCATCGTGCGAAAGCGGCAGCACAAAATTTTCCTGGAACGAATAGAGCATGCGGAAGGTGAGCTTGCTGTGGTGGTATTTACGATGAATGGGATCCTGTTTGAAATATTCGAGCGTGTCGTGCATCCATCCCATGTCCCATTTCATGCCGAAGCCCAGTCCGCCAAGATACACCGGGCGCGAAACCATGGGCCATGAAGTGGACTCTTCCGCCGTGGTCTGGATGGCGGGATGTTCTTTGTAAGCTTCCTGATTGAAGCGGCGGAGAAAGTCGATGGCGTCCAGGTTTTCGCGGCCGCCGAATTTGTTGGGAATCCACTCGCCCTCTTTGCGAGAGTAATCGAGATACAGCATGGAAGCGACTGCATCCACGCGCAGGCCGTCGATGTGATACTTGTCGAACCAGAACATCGCACTCGACATCAGAAAGCTGCGAACTTCAGTGCGTCCGTAATTGAAGATGTGCGTCTTCCAATCGGGATGGAAGCCCTGCCGTGAATCTGAGTGCTCGTAGAGGTGAGTGCCATCGAAGTAGGCCAGGCCGTGGGCGTCGGAAGGGAAGTGTGAAGGCACCCAATCGAGAATTACCGCGATGCCGTGCTGATGCAGGTAATCTACCAGGTACATGAAATCCTGCGGCGTGCCGTAGCGCGAGGTGGGAGCGAAATATCCGGTGGTCTGATATCCCCACGAACCGTAGAAAGGGTGCTCCATCACAGGCAGAAATTCGACGTGGGTGAAGCCCATACGCACGGCGTACTCCGCGAGGCGCGGGGCAGTCTCGCGATAAGTGAGCGGGCGATTGTGTTCTTCGGGCACCCGCATCCAGGAGCCGAGGTGAACTTCATAAATGGCTTGCGGAGCGCGCAGCGAGTTGCGGGCGGCGCGCTTCTGCATCCAATCGCGATCGCCCCATTCGTAATCTAGATCCCATACCACGGAAGCGGTGCGCGGCGGTTTTTCGTGCCAGAAGCCGAGAGGGTCCGCTTTGTCGACGCGGTAGCTGTGTCGCCGCGACTCGATGTGGAATTTGTAGAGCGCGCTTTTGGCTACTCCGGGAATGAATCCCTCCCAGATGCCCGAATCGCCGCGAGGAGCCAGCAGGTTCGATTTGGAATCCCAATCATTGAAGCTGCCGATGACCGAAACCTGGCGCGCATTGGGCGCCCACACGCTGAACACCGCGCCGGCTCTGCCGTCTCGCGAGACCAGATGCGCGCCCACGGTTTCATACATGCGGTAGTTGCTGCCCTCATTGAACAGATAGAGATCCTGGTCGGAGAGCAGCGTGAGCGGGTTGGCAGCAGCGGGGGTTGAGATTTCTGGCATTTTCCGAGTTTCTAGTGTACCGGAACATAGGCGGGGCGTCCCTTTGTGCCTCTGAGCGCTCCGAATCCCCATGCTAGACTGGTTTTTCCGCTCATGCCCGCTTTGCGTCTGATTTTTCTCTGGCATCAGCATCAGCCTTTCTACAAGGATCTGGTGACGGGCGAATATCGTCTGCCCTGGGTTCGCCTGCATGCGCTCAAGGATTACTACGGCATGGTGAAGCTGCTGGATGAGTTTCCCAACGTCCACCAGAACTTCAATCTGGTGCCGTCGCTGATCACACAAATTCAGGATTATGTCGGGGGGAGCGCACAGGATCCCTTTCTGAAGGTTGCGGCTAAACCGGCGAAGGAATTAAGCGCGGCTGAGCGGCAGTTCGCGCTGCAGTATTTTTTTCAGGCCAATCCATCGAATGTGATTGGGCGCTATCCTCGTTACTGGGAGCTGCGAGAGAAGTTTCGCGAGCACGGCTTTTCGGCCGAGAAGGCGGAGAAATATTTTGAGCCGCACCACTTCACCGACCTGCAAGTGCTGTCGCAGATTGCATGGTTTGACGAATTCTTTCTGGAAGACCCGGAAGTTCTGGAGTTGATCAGAAAAGAGCGCAACTATTCGCTCGAAGATCAGAGCTTTGTGATTGTGCGCGAGCGAGAGTTGCTGGCCAAGGTTTTGCCGGCGTATGCCGACGCGGCGACAAAGGGATCGATTGAGATTTCGGCGACGCCTTTCTACCACCCCATTCTTCCCCTGGTCTGCGACACCAATGCCGGGGCGGCTTCGTCGCCCGGGCTTCCCTCGCCGCAGAATCGCTTTCGGCATCCCGAAGACGCGCGCGAACAACTACTGCGCGCCCTCGATCTTCATGAACAGGTTTTTGGCGTGAAACCGCGAGGGGTGTGGCCGTCGGAGGGTAGCGTTTCGGAAGAGACGCTCGCTATCGCGCACAGCCTTGGGGTTCAATGGATGGCCACGGATGAAGGTGTGCTTGGCCGCAGCACAGGCGTCTCGTTTGATCGCGATGGCAATGGCCGCTTGTCCCCGCACCTGGCGGAGCGGCTTTATAACATTCACCGCTACGAGCACGGCGCTACGGTGATGAATATGGTATTTCGCGATCACACGATTTCGGACCTGATCGGTTTTGTCTATTCCGGCATGGACCCGAAAGACGCCGCTGCGCATTTACTGGGAAACATCCGAGATGCGGCGCAACCGGTGCTGGCGCAAGGCCGGGACGCGGTGGTGTCGGTGATCCTGGATGGCGAAAATGCCTGGGAATATTACCCCAAGTCCGGCCGGGAATTTCTGCGCCGCTTCTACGAAGCACTGCAGCGCGAGAGCGGCCTGGAAGCTGTGACCGTTGCCGAGGCAATCGCCCGTCAGCGCAACGTTTCTTCTTTGCCATCCATCGTGCCGGGTTCGTGGATTAACGCGAACTTCAACGTCTGGATTGGCGCGCCGGAAGACAATCGCGCCTGGGACTATCTTTATCACGCGCGCGAATTTTATGCGCAGCATGCGGCCAAGGCCAGCGAGGCCCAACGCAAACTGGCTCACGAAGAAATTCTGATTGCCGAAGGCAGCGACTGGAACTGGTGGTACGGCCCCGAACACCACTCGGCCAATGATCGCGATTTCGACGAACTCTACCGCAAACATCTTTCCAATGCTTATCTGGCGCTCGGAGCCACGCCGCCGGATTATTTGTCTCAGCCGATAACCGGCGGCGAGGTGCGTCCGGCATTTACTCCGCAAACTGCCTACATTCATCCCCGGGTTTCGGGGGACAAGATTCGCTACTTCGAATGGATGGGCGCCGCCGTTTTTACCGCCGATCAGCGTCCCGGCGCCATGCATGGAAAAAAATATCTGCTGGATTCGGTGTACGCCGGGATCGATAACACATTTGTCTACGGGCGATTGGATTTTGCTGGAGCCGTGCCCGATATGGAATTCGATGTAGTGGTGAATCTAGAGTCCTGGGCGAACGGGGAGACCCGTCCGCGGCGTTCGTTGCGCCTTGATGCCAGTGTCGCTGACCGGAAGCTGACCGGCTGGAAGGTTGACGGTCGCGAGGAGCCATTACCCACGGCTTCGTTAAAAAATGACGAGAGCGCAAAGACGGCGCTGCTTCGTAACTTCGAGTTCCGCCTGCCCCTGAGTTGGTTGCTGGCTACTCCCTCGAGTGCAAGTTTGGGGAGCAGCAGTGTCGTGGCAATTCCCTCCACCAGCAAACTGCGGCTGCGCTTCAGCGTTTGGCAGAATCGTCTGCCTGTGGATGCGCTGCCGGTCGAAGGTTGGATTGAGCTGCAATTGCTCAGCGAGGCAGAGCTGGGCTCAGGGATGTGACGTGGAACAAAACAGAACGCCGAAGGCATCGGCCTCCGGCGCGATCTGAGGGTGAAAAACCCTTACTGTCCAGCGCTGGCCACGGTGGGGGCCATGGTCAGTGGCCGATTCAGTTCGATCGTGAGTGTGGTGCCTGAGAGTAGGGTAGCGGAGCGGTGCTTGCTTAGCCAGTGGGCGCCGGCCGAGCCTGCCCCAACGGCGCCTCCAACGAGTAAGCCAACCGGCCCGCCGACAAGGCCGCCAATCAGCATGCCGCCAGCCGCGCCGCCGCCGGCTTCCATCTGATCGCGGCGGTCGTGGCCCGATCCCTTGAATTCGCCCTCGTTGTTCACGTCAGTATCGCGGCCCGCATTGGTGTCGACCAATGTGGCGTCAAGGGAGAAGCGTTCGCCACCGGGCAGGATCAACGCCTGCGGCGAAATTCCAATCGTCGGCTTTCCTGCGATGCGTCGGGGCTCAGAAATTTTGGTGACCCGACCTTCCACGGTCGAGCCGGCCGGTATTACCGTCTTGCCATTGAGCACGACATCTTGGGTCAATTGTCCTTGAAAGACATCGCCAGGCTTATTGCTGAAGGTCGCGAGCGTGGTCTGAAGCTTCACCATAAGGGCGGTGCCGGCGGGTACGGGCGAACTGGTCTGCGCGGCAGCCATCGCGGCCGATAGCAGGATGCAGGATAGAACGGACCACTTCTTCATGACTCCTCCTTAGATCTTCCTGTGGTAATCGAACCCTCAAATCTTCTAATTGTTGTTCTGACTCTAGACCGTTTTTAAGGCCGGGGACAATATGGCGCCGAGCCGGTGAACCAGCGAAGATAAGGGACGGGGGTTTCAGACCGGGAATCATGCAGCCAACCCTTTGAACCGCATCGCCTTAGCGCCCTGTGCCATCCGCTATAATCAGGGGTTTCGTACTGGAAGGATGGAAACATTTATGACGAACATTGCGGCAATCATCGGGCACGAAGTGCTGGATTCACGCGGCAATCCTACGGTGGAGGCGGAAGTGCAACTCGCCAGTGGAACGGTTGGACGAGCGATTGTTCCAAGCGGCGCCTCGACTGGCGAGCACGAGGCCGTGGAACTGCGCGATGGAGATAAATCCCGTTTTCTCGGCAAGGGAGTGCTCAAGGCAGTGGAGAACGTCAATGGCGAGATCGCCGAGGCGCTGGCGAATCTGGATGCGGCCGACCAGCGTGCTCTCGACCAGAAAATGATTGAACTGGATGGCACCGAGAACAAGAGCCGCCTGGGAGCGAACGCGATTCTTGCGGTTTCGATGGCTGCGGCGCGGGCCTCGGCGGCGGACTACGGCTTGCCCCTCTACCGCTATCTGGGCGGCGCCGGCGCCAATGTGTTGCCCACGCCGATGATGAACATTCTGAACGGCGGAGCCCATGCGGACAACAACGTTGACTTCCAGGAATTCATGGTGATGCCGGTGGGCGCACCTTCGTTTTCAGAGGCGTTGCGCTGGGGTGTGGAGGTTTTTCATACGCTCAAGGCGGTGTTGAAGAAGCGCGGTTATAACACGGCTGTCGGCGATGAAGGCGGATTCGCTCCTTCGGTGAAGTCGAATGTCGAAGGCATCGAGGTGGTGCTGGAGGCCATTCAGCAGGCCGGCTACAAGCCGGGTGAGGAGATCGCGATTGCGCTCGATCCGGCGGCCAGCGAGTTCTATCAGGATGGGAAGTACATCTTCAAGAAATCGGACAAGTCGGCCAAGAGTTCGGACGACATGGTGAGGTTCTGGGCGAAGTGGGTGAACGATTATCCCATTGTGTCGCTGGAGGATGGACTTTCGGAAAACGACTGGGAGGGCTGGGCAAATTTAACCAAAGAGCTCGGCGGAAAGATTCAGCTCGTGGGCGATGATATTTTCGTGACCAACATTACCTTTCTGCAAGAGGGAATTGATAAGAGCGTGGCGAATTCGATTCTGATTAAAGTGAATCAGATCGGCACGGTCAGCGAGACTCTGGATGCAATCGATTTGGCGCGGCGCAACGGCTATACGTCGATCATTTCTCATCGCTCGGGGGAAACGGAAGACACCTTCATCGCCGATCTTGCCGTCGCCACAGGCGCAGGGCAGATTAAAACCGGTTCGGCCTCGC
This sequence comes from uncultured Acidobacteriota bacterium, assembly GCA_963756015.1. Lineage (GTDB taxonomy): Bacteria > Acidobacteriota > Terriglobia > Terriglobales > Acidobacteriaceae > Sulfotelmatobacter. Next base: position 8,342 of record CAVWMB010000002.1, on the reverse strand, counting down.
GCACTGACCGGATTGCGAAGTACAACCAGTTATTGAGGATTGAGGAGGAGTTGGGTGTTGGGGCGAGGTTTTTGGGGTTGAAGGCGTTGAACTATAAAGGATAGGGTTTTAAGTGGGACGGCGGTTACTCCCAGGCCATCGCAACCTCAAGAGACATGATTTGTGCTTTAGAACTTGACTTAGTCCTGGACTTAGCTATACTAAGCGTTATGGAAGTAAATGTTCATGAGGCTAAGACTCATCTTTCCAAGCTGTTGGAGCGGGTGGCCGTGGGCGAGGAGGTGGTTATCGCCAAGGCCGGTAAGCCTGTGGCGAAGCTCGTGCCCATTCCGTCTGAACGCCCCAGGTTCAAACTTGGATCGGCCAAAGGGGAGTTCATTGTGCCAGACGATTTCAATGACCCGCTTCCGAAGGATCTGGAAGATCTGTTCTGGTAATGAAGATCCTGATCGACACGCACGTATTTCTCTGGGCGCTCCAGAACGAGGTCAAGCTCTCAGAGAGAGTGCGCGCCCTGCTTCCTGTGGCCGATGTATGGATTAGCGTCGCTAGCCTGTGGGAGATCATCGCCAAGGTTCAAACGGGCAAACTAATCGTGCCCACGCCGGTGGGAGTTTATTTGACTGCAAAACTCAGAGCGAATGGTGTATCCGTCCTGCAACTTACGTTTGATCACGTAAAACGGCTCGAACAGCTGCCCCCGCATCACCGGGATCCGTTCGACCGCATTCTGATTGCTCAGAGCCTCGAAGAGAAAATTCCAGTTGTGACTTCCGATCCCTTATTTGTCCACTATCCGGTTGAAGTGATTTGGTAATTTCCCGTTGTTTCGCGCTCGAGGAGAGCTAGCTACTGATCTAACAAGGAGCATTTATGAGATTGAAGTCAATGCTGGCCGCGTGTTTGCTGAGCATCTCGCTGAGCGCAGCCCAGACCACTGTTTCCATTGCTCCCGACGCAGCATCGAAAGAGGACGTCCAGAAACTCTTCGACGTCATGGCCAGCCGCCAGCAGATGGCTCAGATGATGCAACAGTTGTTTGCCCAGATGCAAAGCATGAGCCGGGAGCAGTTGAAGAAGCGGCATCCGGATATTTCCGAAGCCGATCTCGCGCGCATGGACCAGCAATCCGAGGATCTGCTGAAGAGCTTCCCCATGGACGATATGCTAAACGACATGGTCCCCGTTTATCAGCGGCACTTCACGAAATCCGATATCGATGCACTCACCGTATTCTATAGTTCCTCGGCGGGGCAGAAGCTTCTTCACGAGATGCCGGCGGTGACGGCTGAAACGATGCGCGCGGTATACCCGAAAATACAGGCGCAGGTTGACGCCGCACTCAAGCGTGCCGGGGAGAAAACTGATTCTCCTCAGAAATGAAGCGCTGATCCGGCTCCAAACCTAGAAACCCATGGTGTCATCGGCAGACGGACCGTAAATTGCCGGCACCGGTTTTCCGTTCAAGCGAAGATACACTCCCAGTTGGGCGCGATGGTGGACCAAATGGTTTAGGAACATCTCTCGGTAGGCCAGGAAGCGGGTGCCGCTGAAAATGGATTTGCCCTGAAAGCTCAGCTTCCAGTTTTCCTTCCAAGCCTCGTCGGGAATTTTCTGCAAGGCGGCGCGCACTTTGGCCGCACCTTCGTCCAGCGCCTTCACCAATTGCTCAGGCGATTCGAATTGCAGAGGAGTAAAGGTGCGTTTCGCGAAATCTAGCTCTGGGGTTGTCAAAATCGTGAGGCCAAACTCGGTGAGCTGGGCGATGTGGGGCGCCAGCTTTCCCATCGGCATGGACTTGCTGTGCGGCGCAAAATCTTTCTTGTCCGCGGGAACGCGTTCCAAAGTGGTGCGCGTATTTTTCATCTCTGCATCAAGTTCGAGAACTAGGAAATCGCTGATTGGCATTCGATTGATCCTAAACGTGGAGTATGAAGCTGGTTTGCAGACTGAGCCGGGAACCGGCTCAACTAATAAATTCTAATACTGATTTGAAACTGTTGCCGCTCTCCTATAAATTTTAGATTCTCGGTGTGAGCCAGCTATGCCTCGTCCCAAACCACTCGTACTGATCATTCTTGACGGCTGGGGGTACCGCAGCCAAACCAAAGCCAACGCCATCGCGCTTGCGCGCAAGCCCACTTACGATCGCTTGCTGCGCGAATATCCCAACACGCTGATTCATACCAGCGGACCGTTTGTTGGTCTGCCCGAGGGGCAGATGGGCAACAGCGAAGTTGGCCATCTGAATATCGGTGCGGGCCGGATCGTTCATATGGATATTACACGGATCGATCTGATGATCCAGAACGGCGAATTCTTTTCGCATCCGGTGCTGCTTGCTGCGATGAAGCATGCGCGCGTGAGCGAACGGAGATTGCATCTGTTTGGCCTGGTTTCCGATGGTGGCGTGCACTCGCAATTGGCTCATCTCTACGCTTTGCTGAAAATGGCGAAGCAGAATGGCGTGGAGCGTGTGTTCGTCCACGCGTTCATGGACGGCCGCGACACCCTGCCCACTAACGGCGCCGGTTATCTCGAACAATTACAGCAGCAGATGAGGGAATACAACTCCGGCAAGATCGCCACGGTGAACGGGCGCTATTACGCCATGGATCGAGACCGGCGCTGGGAGCGCATCGCAAAGGCATACAACGCCATGGTGTTTGCAGATGCCGAGGGCGGAAAGTGCGCAGACCCGGTGCAGGGCATGAAAGATTCGTACAATCGCGGCGTCACTGACGAGTTTGTCGTGCCATTCGTCTGCACTGACAATGACGGCCAGCCGCTTGCGACCATTCGCGATGATGATGCGTGCATCTGTTTTAATTTTCGTGCGGACCGGGTGCGGCAGATTACGCGGGCACTGGCGCGCAACAGCGGGTTGAACGCGACGGGTGGCAGCGATCTGCCCGGAGCGATCGATCTGGGTGCCACCATTCCAGGGAGCCGCGTTCCGGAGAATCTGCATTACGTGTGCATGACGCAATACGACAAAAACTTCAGCCTGCCAGTGGTGATTCCGCCGGAATCGATGTCGAACATCCTGGCCAATGTGATGGGTAATCTCAACCTGCGAAACCTGCGCGTGGCCGAGACTGAGAAATATGCGCATGTCACCTATTTCTTTAACGGCGGAGTAGAGCAGCCTTTTCCAGGCGAGGAGCGCCTCATGGTGCAGTCGCCGAAAGTTGCGACCTACGATCTGAAGCCAGAGATGAGCGCCGCCGGCATCGCCGACGTTGTCGTGAAAGCCGCAGAAGAGGGAAGCTTCGACGTGGTCATCGTGAACTTCGCCAACGCCGACATGGTTGGGCACTCGGGAAAAATCGAACCCACAATAAAAGCGGTGGAGACCGTAGACGCCTGCCTGGGACGAATCGAAGCCGCAGTGCGCGCCAAAGGCGGCGCCATGCTCATCACCGCCGACCACGGCAATGCTGAAATGATGATCGACCCCGCCACCGGTGGGCCGCACACAGCGCATACGACAAATCCCGTACCCTTCATCGTGATCGCGGAGAATTCGAAACAGTTCACGCTTAAGCCCAACGGCTCATTGCGCGATATTTCGCCGACTATGCTGGGGATGATTGGGGCTGATGAGCCCACGGAAATGACAGGGCACGATTTGCGCTCGTTTCAAAAGAGCAGATAAAAGCCTAACTGTAATTCTCGGAGAAGGCCGCTCTCCAGTTCGTGCTACAGTTTTCTCGCGGGCAATGCTTGCCCGAATTCCATGGAATCGCGCCTGATTTGGATCAATCTGCTGGTGAAGCTGGGCGTGGCTGCGGCCGTGTCCAGCAGTTTGGTGCGCTCCAAGGAATTCAAGTCTCTGCTGTTCCGTGAAGAGCGCACGTTTCGGCAGAAAGTCTACCTGGTCTTTTGGATGGCGCTCCCCATCATGGTGGGAGTGTGGATTCGATTTTCGGCGCAGAGTTTTCTCGCCGGAGATCTCAGTTTTGAAACCGCGCTTTTGCTGGGCGTAATTGGGGGGCGCTGGGCGGGATCTCTCGGCGGCGCCGTAATGGGCATTCCGGCCATGTTGTATGGGGATTGGGCGGCTGTGCCCTTTGGCGTACTCTGCGGCTTTATTGCCGGTCAACTTCGTACTATGGCCGCCGACAAGGACGACATCTGGTCGTTCTCTCCATTCATCGACCAAAGTATCTTCCGGTTGATTCGCCGCAATCTGCCGCGTCCACGGCTGTTTGACTGGCAAATCATGTTTTTCACCACGATTGTCTGCTTGCGCTTCGTGCAAACCGAACTGGCGCGAAATTTCCTCCACTCGATCTTCAGCATTGAGAGCCCCGACAATCTGTGGGTTGAGGCCGCGATTTATGCCGCGTCAGTGGTGGCCATCGGCATCGAGTTGAAAATATTCAACAGCGTTCGAATCCAGATCAAGCTGGAAGAGCAGGAGCGTCTGCTGCTGCATGCGCGCATGGAAGCGCTGCAGAATCAGATGAATCCCCATTTTCTGTTCAACACGTTGAACTCGATTTCTTCCCTGGTGCGTTTCGACCCGGACACGGCGCGCCAAGTGATTTCAAAACTGGCCACAATTCTACGGCGATTGCTTAGCAGCTCTGATTCTTTTGTGCCTTTGCGCGAAGAAGTGGAATTCATCGACAACTATCTCGACATCGAAGTGGTTCGCTTCGGAAACGATAAACTCAGGGTGGTGAAGGAACTCGATCCGGCATCGCTGGATGTGATGGTACCCAGCATGCTTTTGCAGCCGCTGGTAGAAAATTCCATCAAGCACGGACTTGCATCCATGGTGGAAGGCGGCAGCATCTATCTGCGCAGCCGGTTGTCAGATGCTTTGCTGGTGATTGAAGTCGAAGACAATGGCGTCGGCATGTCGGCGAAGCAGCCAGCAGATTCGAGAAGCACGCGAGGCGCAGGCATCGGCATGGCCAATATTTCCGAGAGGCTGCAAATGTTATACGGCGACACGGCGCGCATGACGATCGACAGCGGGGAAGGCAAGGGGACGCTGGTGCGTATCCGCTTGCCGCTGTTACAGGCCACCGGCGCAGTTCCAGAGGCTTTTTACGAAGAGCGATCGAGCACGCGCCGGTAAAAGTCCTCGTATTGCGGAACGATCCTGCTGGAGCAGAAGCGAGCCTGGGCAACAGCCCGAGCTGTCTTTCCCATCGTCCGCAGTCGAGTTTCGTCGTTCAGCAATTCAATGGCGTACCGCGCCATGGTATCCACATCGCCGACATCGGCCAGATAACCGCTGGTTCCGTGTTCAATGACTTCCGGAACTCCTCCGGTCCGAGTGGCTATGGGGACCACTTCGCAGGCCATTGCTTCCAGTGCCGCCAAACCAAACGATTCCAATTCGCTCGGCATCAGAATGATGTCGGCAATCCCCAATTTCTCTTGTACCTGATCCTGCTTGCCCAGAAACAGCACATCTTCGTGAATCCCTTTTTGTACCGCCAGCCACTCGGCCACGGAACGGTCAGGGCCATCGCCGATCAGCAAAAGTCTCGATGGAATCCGTTTTCGCACGCGGTCAAAGATCTCGATGACATCGGAGAGCCGTTTGACCGGACGGAAATTTGAGAGGTGAACCAGCAACTTCTCACCGTTGGGCGCGTACTCAAGCCTGGCTTCGGCGGAATTCTTGTTCCTTACATAGACATCGCAATTTACCGAATTGTAGATGACTTCGATTTCTTTCTTCACATCGAAAACCCGCATGGTGCGGTCGCGCAAATAGTTGGAGATGGCGGTGACTCCATCACTCTGATCGATGGAGTAACGCGTGATGGGCAAGTACGAGCGATCCAAACCGACCAGCGTTATGTCCGTACCATGCAGCGTGGTTACGAAGGGTAAGCGGCGTCCGCGAGGACCATCGGCAAGCATCTGGCGCGCCAGCAATGCACTTACTGAATGCGGTATCGCATAGTGCACGTGCAGCAAGTCCAGATCGTATAACTGTGCCACCTCAGCCATGCGGGTGGCCAGCGCCAGATCGTAGGGCGGATAGTCGAACAACGGGTACCGCGACACTTCTACTTCGTGATAATGAATGTTGTGTTCCTGGCCCCGCAGACGAATTGGCGGAGCATAGGAGATGAAATGAATTTCATGTCCGCGCTGGGCCAACTCCAGGCCGAGTTCCGTGGCTACGACGCCGCTTCCACCGTATGTGGGATAACAAGTGATCCCGATTTTCATTTTGCGTGCCCGGGCCCTTTCCAATCTTTCTGCAATGCGGGTTCTGTAATTCGATGGCAAGAAACAATAGAGGATGCACATTCTACAGGCAGGCGGGCGCTTGCGAGCGCGGGTGCAGTGAAACTATTCTTCAGCTTTTGGAGCCGGCTTGGGAATACCGGGATCTAATTTATCCAGATGGTTCTGGAAACGCTTCTTGGATTCGTCGGTCAAACCGGTAAATTCAATGCCCATGCCGACTCCAGGATCGCGGGTGCGAACCGTGGCGGTGGTCGAGATATGCTCCTCATCGATCCAGAAATCCACGCGCAGCATGGTAGCGATTGCCAGGGGCATGACGGTCTCAACATAACAACCGTTGCCGCTGATGTCGGTGGCATTCACCCGCATCGGCGTGTTTACGCGCTCGTCGCGGAATTCAAGAGGAAAAGAAATCTTATGGCGGAGAAATTTTCTGCGATTGTCTGGGCTGACAACTAGCTGGTTCGAGCGCATCTCCGGAGGCAGTTGAGAAATCCACGGGCACTCCTGGTCTGCCACCAACTGAACTCCAACCTGAACCTTTCTTAATCCACCCGCCTCCATTACCCAGATTACTTTGCAGCGGGCTTTTTTGTTTTCAAACTGGACGCCGATGACGTCGCCCACTTTCAATTCATGATCGAGGCCGCAAATGCACGCTCCCGTGCAGCTGACGTTCTGTACGCAGGCGTTTTGATGGAAAGCCTGATTGTCCGCACTCATACCCCACACACGTAGGCGCAAGTCCAAGGTCGCGCGCGGGGCCGCCCCAGTTGCAGACATGATTAAGGCCTCCCAGCCCAAATCTCCACAGTCCAGTCTCATCTAGATCATATCCTGCCCTGAGGTTCTGCTTAAGGTTACGAAAGTTACCTCACGCCGAACCTATTTGTCTCTATTTGCCGGGATTCAAAATGAAATCGCGATAGGAAATCAAGTCAATCCCCTCACTCGACAGGAACTGGAGCGCCTGAGGCATGGTTAGAGCGCGCAATTCTGTTTCCCGCGATTCGCGCAGGCGGGTCTTCGCAGATTTGAGGTCGTCATCGTTGTAACCGGGGTGACATACGAATTCCCAGACTCCATCGGGAATGGTCGCGGCGATGGCCCGAAATAGCCTTTCATCCAGCGCTCCTGTCACCTCGATGCCGACCGTGCCATCAGGAGCAGCGAAACCCTCCCGCCGCACGGCGTCGCGAAATTTGCTCGCCAGCGTGCGCAGAATTCGAACTTCGGCGTAGCGAACCCATACCCCGGGCCGCGCCAACAGTTCGCTTGACTTCAGAGGTTTGCGTGGCCCGAAGGGATTACGAATGGCCCGCACCCCACAGGCTCGTGCCGCCCGCAGCAGTGGCCGCAACACCGCTGGAAACAAGTGAGTGTGTTTGTGTGTGTCGACGTGAAAGATACTAAGTCCAGCCGATTGCAGCTTGCGAATTTGCGCGCCGACTTCGGCTTCGATTTCGCCTGGGTCAAGGCGGCCGGCGAGCGCGCGGGCCGCGAAAGATTTCAGACCGTCGCGGAAGTGCGTGGCATCGGAACCTGCTGAACCCTTCGCCGGGGTGATGGAAGGCAACTTTTTTGCATCGAGAATCGGCTGGCCGTCGATCAGCACAACATGGCAGCCCAAGCCAAGACTCGGAGTATTTTTCGCCAGGCGTACCGCGTCATCGAACGCTCGCCCGTTGGCCATCAGGGTGGAGGACGTTACGATGCCGTGCGTATGAGCTTCCACGATGGCGCGGTTCACGCCCGCAGTGAATCCGAAGTCATCGGCATTGACGATCAAGCGGCGCACGCGTCAGTCTAGCAGGAGGGGACAGGCATAACCCGCGAGGGTCAGATTGGGTTTCCGGGTTTGACCGGTTTTTCATCGCTCGCGTATACTCGTCGGAGCGCGGTTCGCGCGGATGCCCCTCAACCAGAGTTCTGGCGCGCTCCCGTTATTGTTTCGGACCAAAGCCAGAGGACTAAGCATATAGACGACGAGCAGAAATGAGGGGCGGTTAGCTCAGCTGGTTAGAGCGCCTGCCTTACAAGCAGGAGGTCGCAGGTTCGAGTCCTGCACTGCCCACCAATCCGGCATTTCCGCACAGCAAAGTGGGGACGTAGTTCAG
>CAVWMB010000001.1:0-40189 GCA_963756015.1 uncultured Acidobacteriota bacterium | reverse complement strand
TTACACGGCTTTTTCGCCTGAAGGCCCGCGAATCGCTCTAGCTTTATCGAAGGATCTGTTCCACTGGAAACGTCTCGGGCTCGCGACCTTTGGTCCTTACCACGGCGTCGAATGCGGCGACGTGGATGACAAAGACGCTAGTCTCTTTCCGGTTGCGATTCCCAATCCATCCGGGCACCCGGAGCTGGCCATCCTGCACCGGCCGCTTTTTCCTGGCACTCGTCCGGAGGAGATCGTTCGCCATCCCGCGGTTCGTAAAGTTGATCTCGATCGGGAGAGCATCTGGATTTCCTACTGTGTAATGTCCTTGGAGTCGCGTGAATCGAATCGCCTCGGTCGGTTCATGTCTCATCATCGGCTGGCTACTCCAGTGTCACCCTGGGAGCGTCTCAAAATCGGCGGTGGCACTCCGCCAATCCTGACTCGGCACGGCTGGCTGATCGTTTACCACGGCGTCAGCGAAACTGGAAAAACCGCAGGAACGGCGAACATCAATTGCGTTATTCGGCAGGCGTGATGGTTCTCTCGAAAGAGCATCCGCAAGTCATCCTCTATCGTTCGGTAGAACCGGTGCTGACGCCGACGTTGCCGCAGGAATGCAGCGGGACCGTCGCCCACGTCGTGTTCCCGACCGGCATCGACCGGCGCGACGATATCGGCTTATCGAATCGCTTCGACGTTTATTATGGGATGGCTGACAGCCGGATTGGTGTCGCACGTCTCGACATGCCGGATGTCTTACCGCCGGAAGGGGTCGCAGACTCCCCGGAAGCAAAAGTGTGATGCGCTCGGTTTGGTTTGGCGGGAGACCGCTGAGTGCCCGTCAATTCGTTTGTCCGCACCGCCTCTATTTCACCGGCAACACCTCGGACAATTCTCGCGTGTCCGCAAGCGGCTGGTTCCCCGAGGGCAGTCCATTTTGTTGCAGCAGGTACGACACAATATCCAACGACTGTTGGGTTGTGTAGGTCGTCCCCGCATACTGGGCCATCGGGCCAATGATTTCTCCCCATACCGTCAATAGTCTTGCGCCTCCATACATCTGGTGCCATGTAGCACCCTTCAGAGATGGCCCAGCGCCGCCCTCCAGTTTTGCTCCGTGGCAGCTCGCGCACTGTGCCTGATAAAGGGTTGCGCCCGAAGCCGCTCGTTCATCTGTGTACCAGCCGCCTACCTTCGCCACCGGCTGCTCATACACATGACCGACATCCTGATGACACTGGAAACAATCGAAGGTGTTGGCTTTGATTTGGTCTTTGTGTATCAGAGCTTTCATGCGGCTCCGCGATCCGCCAAACGCTTCGAGCGAATGACAACCGCGACAGGTAATGTAATTGTGCGCCTTGGTGTAGTTTTCGAATTCTGTTCGCAATCGTGGTCGTTGCTTTTCCCACTCTTCCTTAGTCGCAATGGTCTTGCGTGACTCATACCAGAAATCCTTCGCGCCCGGTCCGCCTTGAACAGAAGTAGCTTCACGTACTCCGTCGCCGTGGCGTGGCTGGAGTCGTAGGGGATGTGGCATTGGCCGCAACTTGCACGAACCCCGGAGGCATTGATGAAGTGGGGGCCTTGATGATATGCCGCTGAAGACCAAGTCATCGTATGGCAGAGCGTTCCGCAAAACGAATCTGAACTCGACCAGATCACCGCCTTATTTGTCACCGCGACCAGTGCCACTCCGGTCAGCCCGAAAATGGTGCCCCACAGAAAGATCCACTGGATCACGCTCCAGAATCCGCGTTTTGGTCGACCTTTTGGGGCTTTGGCTTGTTCCGATTCCATCAGCGATCACTCCTTCAGCTTCCCGTCCCCCCGGCCATCTCCGGTGGTTATTTCTAAACCCGATGCTCACGAGATTCCAAGCCGGGCAAAGACAGGTATCTTCACTCCGTCTAAGATCAATCCGAAAATGATGGCCGCTCCAAACTCACACGCCAGGACGGAAGCGGGCAGTGGTGCCATCGCAATTCCGCGAATCGCCAAGGTCGAGATAATGAGAATGTCGGCAACGGAAGAAGCCACGAGCCATACCGTGGGGCGCAGTCCCCAGAGGTGGCGACGCCCTCGTAGGGCGTAAATGGTGGCTTGGCTGCCGTATACGATGGCAACGACAGAAAGCGTTCTCAGGGCTTCGATTCCGAATTGCATTTCGAACTTGCCAACCGCTAGGACAGCTATGCAGAAGGCTAAAAAGCAGCCCCCCAGAGTAACCCCGGCCATCGTAATCCTGCCCACTTGCCAGGAATTTGGCATGGGCGATGGCCTGACTCTGTCGGTGGTCAACGCCATGGCCAAGAAGTCGCCGGTGATCATCACAATGACCATCAGCATGGGCGTCAAAACCGCGTGTCCGGTCACGACCAGGCCAATTGCCAGCAAAAGCACCTGCACGATCTTCTTGAGGACGGAGTTCAGCGTGTAGGTAAGAATGCGCTGAAAGGTGATCCTTCCTTCTTTTACGGCGGCGACGATGCCGCCCAGTCCAGCCTCCGTCAACACAATGCCAGCTGCCGATTTGGCGACATCGGTTGCGGTCGATACGGCAATCCCCATCTGTGCCTGACGCAGCGCGGGTGCATCGTTGGCGCCATCGCCGCACATCCCAACCGTATGCCCGTTCTTCTGGAAGGCCTTAACGAGATCAAATTTTCCTTCGGGAAGAATACTTGCAAATACCGCAAAATCCTCCGGTTTTATGCCATCGGGTACCGGTCCGGGCGGGCAAACAGCCCCATCCAAGCCTACTGCGTGCGCAACGATTGCCGCCGTAGCCGGAGCGTCACCCGTCACCATGACCGTGCGCACGCCCAGGGTCTTCAGCTCCGAAATCAGAGAGATCGAGTCCTTACGGGGCGGGTCACTGAGTGCGATTAGTCCCAAAAGCTTCAGAGATGCCGCAGGGCCGGCTGCTACCGCCAGTACTCTGAAACCTTGCTTCTCAAGTTGGTCGGCCAAACCGGCTGCGGTGGGTGGAGGCGCGGTCAGGCTCGCGACTACTGCGAAGGCCCCCTTCACGATGCGCACTACGCCACCCTTTGCGTCGGTTGCTGTTGCTTCGGAAGTTTTCTTGGCCGGGTCGAATGGCACAAACGCGATCAGCTTCGGAAGGTCCGATGCCGGCTTTTGGGTGGAGGCAGAGCGAATCGCCGCATCCACCGCGTCATCCCCGCCGTCAGAACTTGCGAGGGCTGCCATGCCGAGGACGTGGGCTTCGTCAAACCCGGGCATCGGCGTGACGCTGGTGACCGAAAGTTCATTGCGAGTGAGCGTTCCCGTTTTGTCGGAGCACAAGACATCAATTGTTGCAGCCTCATCCACAGCTGATAGTCGCGTCGGCAAGACGCCCAGCTTCGCCAGAGATCGCGCTCCAAGTGCCGCCGCGAGCGTGAATGTTGCCGGTAATGCCACGGGTATTGCAGCCAGAACCGACGTGAGCAGCAGTGGGATAATCTCGCTCCACGGCATCGCATGAAAATAGGCATACGCTCCGATAATAAGGATGACGACGCCATTGAAAATAGCCAGATTGCGAACGATGCGCAGCACAGCCTCTTGCTGCGAACTTGCAGCGTGCGCAGTGCGGACGAGTTCTGCCGTACGGCCAAACTTGGTGTGAACGCCAGTGGCTGTAACCTCTGCGGTTGCTTCACCGCGTCGCACCAGTGCTCCCGCATAGGTATAAACGCCCGGACCAGCCTCAATAGGCAGAGATTCTCCAGTAAGCATGGATTGATCGAGTAGGATGGATCCCCCGATCAGATGTACATCCGCGGGTACCACGCCGCCAAGCGACAATTTCACGAGATCGCCACGCACCAACTCTGCGGCCGCGACTATCTTCCAGGCCCCGTCGCGCTCAACGGAGGCATTCAAGGCGAGACGCGAGTTCAAGGCCTTTAAGGTAGCCTGGGCCCGACCCTCCTGAAAATAGGCTAGTACTGCGTTGAAGATTAGCAGGCCCGCAATGACCGCAGCCTCGGCATACTTATGAAGCACGACCTGAAGCACAATCGACGCTTCGAGCAACCAAGGGACAGGCGCCCAGAACTTGGCCAATGCGTTTCGAATTGGATGGGCGGACACATCGGGCGTGGCATTGGGCCCGTCTTTTTGAAGACGGCTCCGTGCTTCAGCGCTCGTGAGTCCGGACGAGGATGTGGTCTGGACCGGCTTTGTGGAAGAATTCGATGATGCGACTTCGACAATTGCAGCCATAATTCGTTATGGAGATCGCCTTATAGTCAGGCCGAGGACCTGGCAAACCGTCTTGGCTATTATTTGCTCTTCGTCCGTATGAATGACGCGGACCACAACTCGGCTGGACACTGCGGAAATCACGCCCTCGTTCGCCGCGTTTTGTTTTTCTTCGAGTTCGATTCCAAGAAAGCCTAACCCGTCGCAAATCCGAGCGCGGACTGCGGGTGCATTCTCTCCGATGCCTCCGGCGAACACCAGTGTCTCGATTCCGCCCAATGCCGCCGCGAATGAGCCAATCCACTTCTTGACCTGGTAACAGAACAGCGCGACGGCTTCAGCCGCCCGCACGTCCTGCGTCTCGTGCTTTAGTAAGTCACGCATATCGGAACTGATTTCGGATATGCCGAGCAGCCCTGACTGTAAATTGACCATCTCGTTGAATTGCTTGGCGCCGATTTTTTCAGTGCGCGCCAGATACCAAACCAGTCCGGGATCGAGATCACCGGTGCGAGTGCTCATCGGCACGCCGGCGGTCGGTGTGAAACTCATGCTGGTGTCGATGGATTTGCCGTTACGCACCGCTGCCAGGCTCGCCCCATTGCCTAGGTGAGCGAGGATTACCCGGCCTTGTGCCACATCTGGTCCGGCCAAGCGGGCCAGTTCTTCCATCTGAAATTCGTATGACAGCCCGTGAAAGCCGTACCGTCGCACGCCCTGCGCCTCGTAACGACGAGGGATTGGCAGCATTTGTGCCACGCGCGGAAGGTCATGGTGAAAAGCCGTGTCGAAACATGCCACTTGGGGCAGATCCGGAAATCGGCGATGAAACGCCTCGGTCAACAGGATCTCCTCCGGCATATGGTCGGGATCAAATGGACTGAGTTGCTTCAACTCCTTAACCATTTCCGCAGTAATTCGCTGCGGTTTGTAATACTTCGGCCCACCATGCACCACGCGATGCCCGACCGCGGTTAATGCGTCGCGCCCGCTGTGTTGCTCGATCCAATCCATCAGAAGGCCCACAGCTACCGTGTGATCTGGCGCCTTGACTGAGCGCGAAAAGTTGTCCGCCTGGCCCGATCCCTTTACGTGAAAGGTGGCTTCCGGCAGTCCAATCCGCTCAATTCCGCCGTCCAGAATCCGTCGAAGCGAGTTGCTGGCCTCGAACAGGGCAAATTTGATGCTCGACGAGCCACCATTGATCGTCAGAATGCGTGGGTTCGTTGGTTTGCCTCCGTCGGCATCGTTTGCCCGCTTCGCTTCATTTAGCTATCGCTGAACAAACCTGCGCGGGGATGTCCCTTGGCCAGTGGCGGAGGAGCGCTCGGCTCGCTGAAATCGGCTGTCCATTGCCAGTTCCTGATCTCGGGCATGTCTTCCAAGTGTTGTCGAATGTAGTCGTGGTGTTCGTACAGCTTCCGGTTGAACGTGTCGACTACGTCTGAAACCTCTGAGCGCAGCCTTGAGACGTACTTCAGTGCATCGATAGCAAGATGAAAACGGCTCATCTTGTTCAGCACTACCATGTCGAATGGCGTGGTGGTCGTGCCCTGATCCATATAACCGCGCACATGGAAGCGGCTTTCATTGGAGCGTCCATGAACCATGGTGTGAATGAGCCAGCGATTGTTGTGGAAGGCGAAAATCACAGGTGCATCTTTGGTGAATAGAGCGTTGAAAGACATGTTATCCATGCCATGCGGATGATCATCCGGGCTCATCAAAGTGCTCAAGTCCACCACATTGACAACCCGCACCTTGATGCCGGGAACATACTTCTGCAGAAGCCATGAGGCGGCGCAGGTTTCGATGGTTGGTACGTCGCCTGCGCAGGCCAATACAACGTCGGGTTCGCCACCTCCGTCGTTGGTGGCAAACTTCCAAGTCGAAGCACCTCGCGAGCAATGTTCGAGAGCTTCGTCCATGTTCAGCCACTGAAGCTGCGGCTGCTTTCCGCAGGTAACGATGTTGACGTAGTTGCGGCTCCGCAGGCAATGGTCGAAGACGCTTAAGAGGCAATTGCTGTCCGGCGGATAGTAGACGCGGATGGTTTCACTCCTGCGCGCCAATGCGTTGTCTACAAATCCAGTCGCCTGATGGCTGAAACCGTTGTGATCATTTCGCCAGGCATGACTTGTCAGTAGAACATTTAACGATGCGAGCGGTCTGCGCCAGGGAAAATCGCGGCATTGCTCCAGCCATTTGGCATGTTGCGTAAGCATTGAATCCACGACTTGCGCGAAGGCTTCGTAGGAAGACCACATGCCATGCCGCCCGGTCAGCAAGTACCCTTCGAGCCATCCCTGGCAGCAATGTTCGCTCAATACTTCCATGACGCGGCCATCGGGGCTCAGTTCGTCATCGATCGAAACAGTTTCCGCCATAAAGCAACGTTTGGTAGCTTCGAGGACGGAATTTAGGCGATTGGAGTCCGTCTCATCCGGACAGAACATGCGAAAGTTTGTCGGATTGAGCTTGAAGATGTCTCTGAAAAAATCTCCGAGCTTTCGTGGAGCTTCCGCGACCACTTGACCCGGTCCTGGGATCTCCAGCGCATAACTTGTAAAGTCTGGTATGTCGAGCGCGGTCAGCAGCCGTCCGCCGTTCACATGAGGATTTCCTCCCATGCGACGATCGCCAATCGGCGCGAGTTCTGCTAGCTCGGCAATGAATCTCCCCTTTTCATCGAAGAGCTCCTCCGGCTTGTAGCTTCTCATCCAGGCCTCAAGGATCTTGAGATGTTCCGGGTTTTCGCGGACCGTGGCGAGAGGGACCTGATGAGCACGGAAGGTACCTTCAATCGGGATTCCATCCACTTCTTTCGGACAGGTCCATCCCTTGGGCGTGCGCAGGACGATCATGGGCCAGATTGGCTGCTTCTTGAACCCGCTCTGACGCGCCTCCTGCTGGATGGCTCGAATCTCGGCATAGCAATCGTCCAGCGTTCCAGCGAGCAGTTGATGCACGACTTCAGGATCGTCGCCTTCGACAAAATAGGGCTTGTAGCCGCGTCCTATGTACAGAGCTCTTAAGTCTTCGTCGCTCGTCCGTCCCTGAACGGTCGGTCCGGATATCTTGTAGCCGTTGAGGTGCAGAATCGGAAGGACAGCCCCGTCCCGCACCGGATTTAGAAAGTTGACGGACTTCCAGCTTCCTTCCAGCGGACAAGTCTCGGATTCTCCATCGCCGATGATGCAGGCAACGATCAGATCGGGATTGTCGAAAGCGGCTCCGAATGCGTGAACCATCGAATAGCCGAGTTCCCCGCCCTCGTGCATGGAATTCGGGACGTGAGGTCCGCAATGGCTGGGCACGCCGCCCGGAGTCGAGAACTTTCGGAAAAGAAGTCGTAGGCCGTTTTCATCTGGCGTGATCTCCGGATGTACTTCGGTATAAGTGCCTTCCAGATAAGAGCACGCATTCAGCGATGGACCGCCATGTCCCGGACCGGCGATGTAAATGATGTTTGCATCATGCTCTTTGATCAGCCGATTCAGATGAATGTAGATGAGGTTTTGTCCCGGGGAAGTTCCCCAGTGCCCAAGCAGCCTTGGTTTGATCTGCTCTGCCTTAAGAGGCTCTCGCAACAGGGGATTCTCGAATAGGTAGATCTGACCGATGCACAGATAATTCGCGGCTCGCCAGTAGCGGTTCATCTTGCCGAGCATTTCGGGCGTCAGCGGACCGTCGGGCTGCGGCGCTTTGGCTGGCCGTTGGCCGTTGGCGGCGACAGCAGTAGACAAAGCCGCATCGAAGATAAACTTAGAGCGCTCAGGAGTCCGATCTAAATTCTTTGGCCGCGATTTCGAGCTGGTAGCCTGGTCAACCTCTATCGTTTGTTCCTTAGTGGGCATACAAATTATTCCTCTCGACTACTTCGTCGTTTATTTCGCCAGTTCCTTGCCGATCGCTTGCAATTCCAGCCGACGCTTCTCCGTGGTCTTCGGATATGCCATCTTGAGATCCTGGAGCGTGTCGAGGACAATACGGGACACAATCAGCCGCGCGTTGTCTTTATCATCGGCGGGAACGGCGTACCAGGGCGCGTGACGCGTACTGGTCGCGTTCAAGCAATCCTCATACGCTTCCATATAATGCTTCCAATATTTCCTCTCGTGATTGTCCGAGGAGCTGACCTTCCAGTTCTTGTCGGGCACGTCAATGCGCGCGAGAAACCGCTTGCGCTGCTCTTCGTAGGAAAGGTTTAAGAATATTTTGACGATCCGCGTTCCGTTCCGATAGAGGTGCTGCTCCAGATCAACGATCGACCGATACCGATCCTTCCAGATGTTTTTCTCGTCGAGCAACTCTTCCGGAAGCCGCTGGGTTCGGAGAATCTCGGGATGCACGCGAACGATCAGGACTTCCTCATAGTAGGAACGATTGAAGATGCCGATTCGTCCGCGTTCCGGAAGGCGGCATGTCGTGCGCCAGAGAAAATCATGTTCCAGTTCTTCGGCGCTCGGTTGTTTGAAACTGAAAACTTCGCAGCCTTCGGGATTGACTCCCGACATCACGTGCCGGATCGCGCCGTCTTTGCCGGCAGAGTCCATTCCCTGAAAGATCAGCAGCAATGCATAGCGGTTGGACGCGTAATGAAGTTGTTGCAGGGACGTCAACTCAGCGATATGTTTTTCCAGAAGGTCTTTATATTCCTTCTTTGACTCGCAAAATGGCTTCACCATCGTCGGCAAGCGTTTGATATCGATCTTCTTGTGATGCGGTACCCGGAAATCCTTGGAGTTAATCGTCATTTCTATTCCATCGACTCGTTACAAACAGTATCTTCGTGTGGAAATACACAATCTGTGTTGTTTTGCTCAAGAATGGCCAGCCCATCGCTCGTTCGACGAGCTAAATTCTTCGGGTGTGGCGCCCCTGTGCAGTCAGCGCTTCGAAGCCAGCAATCACGTCGAACAGCTCTTCGTCGATGGATTCCTGTCGAACCCGATGTAATGTGCGATTCAGATCTTCGAGAATGTCGCTGATATTCTTCTCCGCTCGTTGCATGGCCGCGAGGCGGCTCGCATTTTCGCTGGCAAGGGATTCGGCGCACGCTTGAAATAGCAGAACGAAGAGATATCCCCGAACGAAGGCCTGAAGTGCTGAAGGGGCAGCTTCGATAACCTCCGGCAAATGGTTTGTTGGCCAGGACATTGCTGCGAGTTTGCTTTGCCACGCGTGATCGAGCGGCAGCAGCTGCTTGTTGATAGGTTCGTAAACAGCTCCGAGTTTGGGATGGTTGTGGAAGAGATATACCTCTCCGACATCGCTATGTTCGAGGGCCGCCTGGATTTCGATGAGAATCTGGCCGACAAGAGGCGTGATGGCATCAACTGAGGTTGGAACCGATAGCAGACCGACCGGAGCCAGACCGGCGTCCGCCACGAGGGCGTGGACACGATCGCCGACCGCCCAGATTTTCGTTGTTTTGCCGGGCAAGGCGCCGAGTGCGTGCACGGCGAATTCCACGATTACCTCATTAAATCTGCCGACAAGACCCTGGTCTGAGCCGAAGATGACTACGCCGATCGCTCCCTTATTTGAGATCGGTGGACCGACTGCGAACGGGACTGACGCTGCTTGGCGGAAACACGCAACCAATGCGAGTTCCACCGTGCGATAGTAGTCGTCGAGCGATTGAACTGCTTTCTCGTATTGTCCAATGCTGGAAGCCGCCAGCGCTTTCATCGAACGAACGACGCCCTCGAGTTCCCCGCACCGTCGATTCTTCGGCGCAAACCTTCCATAGTGTCGCTCATCGCGACGCCTTGGCTGTTGGTTCGGCACTGGTCTTGGGTTCAGCGGCGGTTTTGGGGTTGGATGGGGGCTGGAACGAAGCGAGCGCTCGCGTGGCAACGTCCAGAATCGCCTTTCGATCAGCGTCGCTCAGTTTGTCGGCCGACGTCAGTCGCGCAGCAACGTCGGCCGGGATGTCCGACGTTGCCTTTTGCAAGGCCTGCTCGGCATCGCCCACCTTCTCGATAGGCACTGGGTCAAACAGGTCCGCGGTCAGAGCCAGAAGTACGGTGACCTGGTCGATCATTGACACTGGGCGCGATTCCGATTGTTGGAGGCACGCACGAATTCGTTTCCCGTGATCAATAATTTTGCGAGTCGATTCGTCGAGACGGGTGCCAAACTTGGCGAATGTTTCCACTTCCTCGAACTGCGAATAGGCGAGCTTGAGGTTGCCCGCGACTGCGCGATATGCGGCTCGTTGCGCCGCTCCGCCCACTCGCGAAACCGATTTGCCGACATCAACCGCCGGAAGAATTCCCAGTTCGAACAATGTAGGCGAGAGGTAGATTTGACCGTCCGTGATCGAGATGAGATTGGTTGGGATGTAGGCGGAGATGTCCTGCGCCTCGGTCTCGATGATGGGAAGCGCGGTGAGAGAACCGCCGCCGCGCTCCTTGCTCAGATGCGTCGAGCGTTCCAGCATCCGCGAATGAATATAGAAGATGTCCCCGGGGAACGCCTCGCGGCCGGGCGGACGACGGAGCAGAAGCGATAGCTCGCGATAGGCGCGGGCGTGCTGCGTGAGATCGTCGTAGACGATCAGCACATCGCGGCCCTTTTCCATGAAATATTCGGCGATGCTCGTCGCAGCATAGGGCGTGATATAGACGAGGCCGGGCGCATCGTTGCCTTCGGCGACGACCACCACGGTGTAATCCATTGCGCCCTTTTCGCGGAGGTTGGCCACGACCTTGGCGACGGCGGAGGCGCGCTGACCGATCGCACAATAAACGCAGAGCACATTTTGCCCGCGCTGGTTCAAGATAGCGTCGATCGCGATGGCCGTCTTGCCAGTCTGTCGGTCGCCGAGAATCAATTCGCGCTGCCCGCGTCCGATAGGAATGAGCGCATCGACGACCTTCAGTCCAGTCTGCAAAGGCACGACTACGGGCGCGCGGTCCATGATGGGGGCGCCGGGCGCTCTACCGGCAGGCGCTGGTCCCCTGCGACCGGGCCTTTGCCATCGAGCGGTTTGCCCAGTGGGTTGATCACCCGGCCCAGCAAACTGTCTCCCACCGCGATGTCCATGACCCGCCCGGTGCGTTCAACTTCGTCGCCCGCATGCAGATTCTGATATTCGCCGAGCAGGATCACGCCGATTTCGTCCTCATCCACGTTGAATGCGATGCCCAGCAGACCGCCCGGGAACCGCACCAATTCCTCATAGCCCACGCCGGGAAGACCTGAAAGCGTGGCGATTCCGGTTGAAACATTTGTGACGATGCCCACTTCGCGCGGCGTGAGTCGCGGCGTGAAGGCTTCGCGCACCTGCTCTTATTCCGGCGAACGCGCTATCGAAATCGTGCTGGAGGCTCTCCGGTTCCATGTTCATGTGCTCACAGTTTCGGCCTTAGGTGCTTCGGACTTAGTCTCCGCTTTTGCTTCCTGTTTCGGCTCAGCTTTCGCTTCAGGCTTCGGTTCAGTTTTTGCTTCCGGCTTTGGTTTGATTTTCGCTTCCGCCTGGGGCTCGGTTTTCACTTCCGGCTTCGGTTCGGCCTTTGCTACAGCCTCGTCCTTCTTCTTCAGGAGTTCGTCGACGCCTTTTTCCAACGAAGCCAGATAATCCGCAATGCTCCACGCCACTTTTTGTCCATTCGTGGTGAGTTCAATACCGCTGATTAAGTCTGGCGCGGTTTCGAACCGGATATGGATTTCCGCCGAGAAGGTTTCGTTGAGCGCATTTTGAATGGCGGCCCTCTGAGTCGGCCCCCAGATCAAAGGTGCTCCGCACGACGGCCGGTTCAGACGATGACTTGAGGGCTGCGCCGAGCAACGCCTTGGCCTTCCCGTCCATTTCGCGCAAGCGGCGCGTGAACACCTCTCCCATGCGTTCTTCGAGACTGACCGTAGCCAGATCAGCGAGCGTCTTTCGCGCGATTCCAAAGACTTCTTGCTTTGCTAGGTTAGTGATCGCACTGCCCAGCCTCTTTTGGTCATTTCGCAATGCGGCCGCTTGCATAGCGCGTAAATTATCCGCCTCCTTGTGCGCTTCGTCGAGAAGACGCTCGCGCTCGACTTTCGCCTCGTCCGCCGCCTTGCTCAGTAGAGCGCTGCGCTGCTGATCAAACACTTTGTTCTTGTTTTGAAAGTCATCGCGCTCCTTTTGTGCCTCGCTCTTCTTCGCATCGGCATCGGCAAGTTCAGAGGCGATGCGCTTTTCCCGCGCGTCGATGGCGTTGAGGATGGGCTTGTAGAGGAAGTGCTTCAACAGCCACACCAGGATGAGGAAGTTCAGTACCTGTGCCCCGACGGTGAACCAGTCGATGAGCATGGCTCATTTCCCTCCGGTTTGAGCGATGACGTGACTCCAAAACGGGTTTGCGAAAATGAGAATCATCGAGACGACAAAGCAGTAAATGGCCAACGACTCGATCATCGCCAGACCAACGAACAACGTCCGAGTGATCGTGGCCGAGGCGTCGGGTTGCTGCGCCAGAGAAGTCAGGGCGGTGGCGACCGCCCGGCCCTCGCCGAGCGCCGGGCACATACAACCGATGCCGGTGGTAATGCCGGCGGTGGCGATTGATACGACTGCGATGACGGTAATGCTATCCATAAGAGAGTCCTTCTTATCGCTAATGTTGCGCTTTCAAAGTCTTTGGTTCGGGCTTGGCTTGGACGACGGCCTTCGGTTTCGGTATGCGGGTGGCGGCAGCGATGTAGACCGCGGCCAGAATGCTGAAGATATAGGCCTGCACCATGCCGGTGAGCAGGCCGAGCACGGTCATGACGATCGGAAAGATAAAGGGCGTGATCGTGAGCAAAATGCCGATAATCATCACCCCGCTCATCATGTTGCCGAACAGACGAACGGCCAAGGCCAGCGTGCGCGAGAGTTCGCTGATGATATTGAACGGCAGCATGATGAACGTCGGCTTCGTGTAGGTCTTGAGGTAGCCAACGAACCCCTGCTCCCGGATGCCGAACAGAGGGACGGCGACGAACACACACAGCGCCAGCGCCGCCGTGGTCGAGAGTGAACCCGTCGGCGGCTTATAACCTGGGATCACCGTAGCAGAGGCTGGCCGTCGCAACGAACAGAAAGAGCGTGCCCAGGAAGGAGAGATACTTTGCTGGCTCGCTCAGACCCACCTCCTTGATCTGTTCCTCGATTGCAGTGACGATGATTTCGAGCGAGCCTTGCCAGCGTGAGATATCGCCTTCGGTCGTGAGCTTGCGGGTGATCAGCTTTGCGCCCAACGCCATCACGATCATCATGGCCCACGTGGTGACGATCGTTCCGTTGAGTTTGACAAAGCCGTGCTGCCAGAGAATCTGCTGGTCGGAGGTGAGATTTACCGGCATACTTCACTCGACAGTCTGGCCCTCTTCGTGTCTCAATCGGCACGCGGGTAAGCCACGTCACCAGGATGCGCGCCAGGAAAAATCCAAGCAGGCAAGCCAGCAACCTGCGCCAATCGCCACGCGCGACAAAATAAAAGCCAGCCAGGGCAATGCCGTTCGCAGTAGAAGGCTGAAGAAGAACAACGCCGCCGGCTGTTTGGACGAAACGCCCCGGCGAATCGTCCACCAAAGGCCGCCGAAGAAAATCGTCCCGAGCAAGACGCCGCGAGCAGCGCCAGGCAATGAGAGCCAATGGTTCACTCATCTTTGTCCTCCGGTTCATCTGCATGGCCTTGTCCTGCTGGGCACCCAATGCCAGGCATTGGCACAGCCGATGCACAATCCAGCGACCAGCAGCATGAGCGTCCAGGAATGGGCTCCCGGATGGTGTCGGTCCAACCAGAGGCCGAGCATCGCGCCCAGAGCGTCGGCACCGCGACCGACCAACCGATGAGTCCGGACATGCCGAGGCCAAACCAGACTCCTTGGTTCCTTCGCGCTGCGCCCTGAGCTTGCGGGCAGCCTTCGCGGCCACCTGCCGGACGAAGGCCGTCTCCTCGTTCTCGACGGCCTGATTCGTCAGCTCATCGCTCATGTTGAAACTCCGCGAAGCGGCCGATAAGGCCGCCTTCCATCTTGGCGACCGCCGCGCGAACGTTTCGCTCCTGTTCGTCGAGTCGTCAGAAATTCGCGCTTCACCGCCTCATGGAGTTGGCCGAGGTCCGTTCCGCCGATAGCGTGGCGCACGGAGACGAGCACGTCCGCGCCGGTCTTGACCAGCACGCCTTCATCGACGGCGAGATAAACCGTTCCGCCCTCGTTTCGTCTCGTAAGTCAAAATCCCGGGCGCAAGCGCCGCAACGCAGTCGAGCCGGTGGGGCAGGAGTCCGAACGATCCCTCGCGCGTCTCCGCAACGATGCGCGACACGTCGGTTTTCTCCGCGAATATCTCGAACGGAAGCAGGATCTTAAGATTCATGGGCCACTCGCTGGCGTCGGCCTTCGGTTCAGGTTGTGGATCGGCGTTGGTCTGCGTTTCGGTTTGCCTTGGTCGGCAGCGGGTCTCGGATCGCCCGCCTCGGTTTCGGATCCAGACTTGGCTTTCGCTGTGGGCTTGGCGCTTTCGGCTCCGGTTTCTTCGCCTCGCCGATCGCCCCGATCATGTAGAGCGCGCTCTCCGGATAATCCTTGAACTCGTCCTGCAGAATGCGTTCGCAGCCGTCGAGCGAGTCCTTAAGGCTGACAAGCTTCCCCTTGATCCCGCTGAACTGCTCGGTGGCGAAAAACGGCTGCGTCAGAAAGCGCTCCAGCCGCCGGGCGCGAGCGACCGCCTTGCGGTCTTCCGGGGAAAGCTGCTCCAGGCCGAGCATGGCGACGATGTCCTTGAGGTCCTCGTACTGCGCCAGGGTCTTCCGGATTTCCTGGGCCAGTTTGTAATGCCGCTCGCCGACGATGCCGGGCGTCGCCATTTTCGAGCTGGATTGGAGCAGGTCGATGGCCGGATAAAGCCCTTCGCTCGCCCGCTTGCGCGAGAGCACGATCGAGGCCGAGAGATGCGAAAACACATGCACCGCCGCCGGATCGGTCAGATCGTCCGCCGGCACATACACCGCCTGGATCGAGGTGATGGCGCCCGCGTGGGTGTTGGCGATGCGCTCCTCCAGGCCCGACAGCTCCGTGCTCATCGTGGGCTGATAGCCGAGCCGCGACGGCATCTGCCCCAGCAAGCCCGGACACCTCCATGCCGGCCTGAATGAAGCGGAAGATATTGTCGATCAGCAAAAGAACGTCCCGATGCTCGTCATCGCGGAAATACTCGGCCATCGTCAGCGCCGCATGCCCCACCCGGAACCGGCTGCCCGGCGGCTCATTCATCTGGCCGTAGACCATCACCATGTTCTGCAAGACGCCGGCTTCCTTCATGCCGCGATAGAGCTCTTCGCCTTCGCGGCAGCGCTCGCCGATCCCGCAGAAAATGCTCATCCCTTTCTGATGCCCGATCATGTTGTGGATCATCTCCGTGAGCAGCACCGTCTTGCCGACGCCCGCGCCGCCGAATAATCCCGCCTTGCCGCCGCGCTCCAAGCGGCACGAGCACATCGATGGCCTTGATGCCCGTCTCGAAAATCTCGGATTTGGTGGAGCGCTCGGACAAGGGCGGTGGCGCGCGATGGACAGTTCGCCATTGCACATCCGACGGCGCCGGCTGGCGGTCGATGGCCTGGCCGAACACGTCGAACATCCGCGAAATGATTGCCTTCCCGACCGGCGCCTGCAGAGGGCTGCCCGTGTCCTCCACCGGCATTCCTCGGGCCAAACCTTGCGTCGGCGTCAAGGCGATGCCGCGCACGCGACGCGCATCGAGCTGCGCCATCACTTCGATGACGATCTGCTTCTCGGCTCCGGCGCGCAGCACCGAAAAAATGGGCGGCAAGCGCTGGTCGAACCGCACATCGACGACGCTGCCGCGCACCGAAACGACCGCACCGCGATTCGAAGACGGGGACTCATCGCTCATTTGGTAATCCACAGGCTGCAAGCTCTTTCCTGTCCGTGCCAGGGCATGCTGGAGTGGCGCCGTTGACGCACCAACGTCACGGGGATCCCTTTTAGACAGTATCTTGCCGCAGTCGATGTGGAAGCTGTGCAGTTTTGCTCATTACAGGTTGACCGAAAGAGTCTGTACGCCAGGTACCGCGTCAAGTTTCTAGCGCGCGCAAACCGCGATACCGCCCGATCAGCGTGTTGGTCGAGCTGTCGTGCTTAAGGTTAGGTTCAGCGGAACTCTGTAATTCAGGAATGATGCGCGTGGCAAGGATAATGAGCTTGCAGCGCATGCCACGAAGGCGCTTCCGTCAATCGCTGGATCATTTTCCTGTCTCTTTCTCATTTCTCTTCTTGCACCTGTGGGATTAACCCACGCTGCGTCGCTGGCGATGAGATGGTCAGCTTCGCCGGGCCCCCACGTCCCCGGCTCATAAGGATGCACCGGTGTAACGTTGCCCAGGATCGGATCGACCGCACGCCATTGCGCTTCCACTACGTCTTGACGGGTAAAGAGCTCAGTCAGTCCGCGCATAGCGTCGCCCAGCAGCCGTTCGTACGGCGGCGTATCGTCGGCGGCCTGCTCCGTGAGTGTGAGTTCCACGTCGTCGCCGGTCATCTGCTCGCCAGGCGTCTTCACCCGCACGCCCATTCCGATGGCGATGTCCGGACTGATACGCATGCGCAGATGTGCGGACGTGCCGGGCACGGTTTCGCCAAAGGTCTCCATCGGCGGCCGTTTGAATTCAACGAACACTTCGGTCGCGGTAACCGGCAGCATTTTTCCGGCGCGGATATAGATGGGCACGCCGGCCCATCGCCAAGTTTCAATGAACAGCTTGAGCGCAATGAAGGTCTCGACCGTGGAAGCCGCGTCTACGCCCGGCACTGACCGATAACCGTTGTACTGGCCGCGCACGACGTCCCCCGGAGCGATCGGCCGTACCGCCTTGAGCAACGCGGCCTTCTGGTCGCGCCACGCGTCGTGAGCCTCGCCCGTTGGCGGATCCATGGTCAGGTTGGCCAGGACTTGCAGCAGGTGGTTTTGAACCACATCCCGCACCGTGCCGGCTTCGTCGTAGAACTTGCCGCGATCCTCGACTCCGAACTTCTCCGCCATGGTGATCTGAATGCTTCGCACGTAGTTGCGATTCCAGATCGGTTCAAACATTGGATTAGCGAAGCGGGTGTAGAGAATGTTCTGTACCGGTTCCTTTCCCAGAAAATGATCGATGCGGAAGATTCGTTCTTCGGGGAAATAGCGGTGCAGAATTCGGTTGAGTTCTTGTGCCGACGCCAAGTCACGCCCGAAGGGCTTCTCCACCACGACCCGCGCATTCTCAGCGCAGCCCGATTTGGCCAGCCCCTCGGCAACCGTGCCGAACAAGCTGGGTGGAATCGCAAAGTAATGTAGCGGTTGTTTCGCCGAGCCCAACTCTTTGCGCAGTTGGGCGAAAGTCTTCGGATCGTTGTAGTCGCCGTCCACGTAGCGCAAAAGGCCGGTCAGTTTGTTGAACGCATCCTGGTCGAGGCCGCCGTGTTTTTCGAGGCTGTCCTTGGCGCGCGCTTTAAGTTGATCAAGATTCCAACCTGCTTTGGCCACGCCGACGATTGGCAGATTGAAACCTTCGTCGCGAATCAACCCCTGCAGCGAGGGAAAGATCTGTTTGTGCGCGAGATCGCCGGTGGCGCCGAAAAACACAAAGGCGTCAGACTGGAAATCTGCCATCAGGCCGCCTCCTGCTTATCGGCAGCTTTCTCCTTGTGGCCGCCGAATTCGTAGCGCATCGCCGAAAGCAGTTTGGCAGCATATTCTTCGTTGCCACGTGACGCAAAACGGGAACTGAGCGCAGCGCTGATCACCGGCGCCGGAATGCCCTCATCCACCGCTGCCTGCACCGTCCACCGTCCCTCTCCGGAATCCGACACGCGGCCCGCAAAATTCGAGAGATCAGGATTTTCTCGCAAAGCCGCGGCCGTCAGATCAAGCAGCCAGGAACCGATAACACTGCCGCGCCGCCAGACCTCCGCGACCTCGGGCATGTCCATGTCGTATTGATAGAGTTCGGGATGGCGCAGCGGGGTTGTCTCGGCGTCCTCATCGCGCTTCACCTTGCCGATGTTGGCATTCTTAATGATGTTCAATCCCTCGGCAAACGCAGCCATCATGCCGTACTCGATGCCGTTGTGGACCATTTTACGAAGTGACCCGCGCCGTTCGGGCCGCAGCGCAAGTAGCCGTTTTCTGATGTCGAAGGCTCGCCGGTCCGCCCTGGCGTCCGCGCCGCCGAGCCAACACCGGGAGCCAACGACTTGAAGATCGGATCGAGATGACTCACAATCGCTTCCTCCCCGCCGATCATCAGGCAGTATCCCCGCTCCGATCCCCACACGCCACCGCTGGTTCCGCAATCGACGTAGTGGATTCCTTTGCTCTTCAATTCACCCGCGCGGCGAATATCGTCGTGGTAGTAGGAATTGCCACCGTCGATTACGATGTCGCCCGGTTCCAGCACAGGTGTAAGTGAAGTCAATACCGAATCGACGACCGCCGCCGGAACCATCATCCACACGGCGCGCGGCTTGCTGAGCTTTTTCGCAAAATCCGCGATGCTGTCGGACGACTTGGCGCCTTTCGCCACCACATCTTTCACGGCTTGCGGATGCGTGTCAGACACTACGCACTCGTGACCGGCTTTCATCAGCCGTTGCACCATGTTCGAACCCATTCGTCCCAGGCCTATCATTCCGAGTTGCATTCGTTTCCTCCTCAAACAGTGGTTGGTTGGGTAGAAGAATATTCCCGCTTGCCGTGCTGACTGGAATCAGCGACGGGAGAACTCTTCAGCTACGAACTGCAGAGTTGGTGATAGATGGCCGTGCTCTCAATCACCGTACGGTTCTTGTCGACAACGACCTTCTTCGCCTGTCCGAGGTCGGAAATCTTTATGCTTTTCAGCTGCGTATTGAGGCCGTCCACTATGGCTTTGCCGCCCGTCAGGCGGGCGATGTCCTGCAACCAACCTTTGCGTTGATCACCTAACCCCGGAGCGCTGACGGCCGCAACTTTCAGGAAGCCACTTAGCTTGTTCACGACCAGAGTAGCCAGTGCTTCGCCTTCAACATCCTCCGCGATGATGAGCAGGGACTTGCTGTTCTTCGTGATCTGCTCAAGTAACGGGAGCAGGTCTTTCTTGGAACTGATTTTGCCGGGGTAAAGGAGAATGTAAGCGTTCTCGAAGGCAACTTCCATGCGTTCAGGGTCAGTGATGAAGAACGGCGAGAGGTATCCGCAGTCGAATTGCAGCACGCGATCCTGCAGTCTTTCATTGGCTCCGGAGGAGGCAACGGCCGCGTCCCGAATGTCACCAGATCCGCGCGCATGAGCCAAAATTTGTTCGTCTACCGTCGCGAGTTTTGCGGCCATGATTGCGAACCTCCCTCTTCGTGGGATTTTGCAGGCACACTGGCAGAGTCTTATTCGAGCACGCCGCGACTCCCTGCGCGTCTACTTGTTTAGCAACAGTGTGCTACCACACGAACAAGCGAGCACCGGAGCCCGGCGAGCTGAACCTTCCAGTTTGGACGGAAAGATCGCGGGCGGGAGGCGCCTCACCGTGGTCGGCGCTAGGTAGTTCCGGCCGCGATGCACTGATTTTTTCGACCTCTACAGCGCCGTGGCGGTTCATGATCTCAGTTGCCGCCTGAGCCTTGTCCCCTGCACCCGTAGCGAAGACCATTACTCCTCCCCGTCGCACTCCTTGAACGTAGTCTTCCGCGTCAGCTTCGAGGACCCCGAATGCCGTGAGATCACGAGTCAACCCCACTTCAAAATCGGTGTGCGGCGTACTCATGAGCCCGCTCCCCGCCATCTCCAGAGGCTCTTTCAAAATCCGGACGTCCTTCCGAAGGAAGCCGCTGGCCTCGAGGTCGCGAACGACCTCATCGGCCGATCCTGAGTTCTCAAACAGACCCACTGCAGTTTTTGCCATATTGGCTCCAATCTAATTTGTCAACGGAGTATGAACTTCCTAAACAAAAGTCGCTAAGGCGCCGCTGTTGTTGGGACAGCGGCACCTTCGATTTCATCGCGCGAAGCCGTTATTCAGCCTTAGCTACGTGGGCGTATCCGCCAAGCTCTTCTACCAACTCCCGAGCCGATGCGGGGACCGCGACTTTGCCGTCAAGAATTTCATGGCGGTTTACATCGTCGCCATACATGGCTTTGTCTCCGCTCTTGTCGGCTTGCATTACCGCGCCGTCTAGGCTCACCCCGGCAAAAATGCCCTTGGATCGCGAGTAAGACAGAATCTCTGCGTTTAATTTAAGGTCAGTGGCAGCAGTGGCATTCCGGCCCACGGGTCCTGCCGCGACCGAAGCGTCTGCTCCAAGCTTGAATTTGTCGCTCATCAGGCTTTGCAAGGCGTGATCGTTCATAAAGAGCATCACAAGGTCGGTGGACGAGCCGCCGATCTGATATCCCACACTTCCGCCATCAATCGCCACAAACATCGGAGCGCTCCAGCCATGCTGAGTGCGACAGGTTGCGAGTCCCCTGCCATAGCTGCCACCGAATATGAAGGCGAATTTTTTGTCGCCTGGAATGATGGCGATACATTTCGCTGATTCCAGAAGACCCGAAGGAATGCCTTGATCAGGAGTATTCATGATCTCCTTGAAGACCTGGGCAGCCTTTTGGGTACGGTTCACATCATCTTCGCGGTCCGAGGCGACAGCGGTGAGACTTGCAATCGCTATCAAAGTTGTTACGGCCAACATTCGTTTCATCATTGTTGTCTCCATTCAAATTTGAACTGGTCAAAAGCAGGGCTCGCTCAAAGCAGCATTTCCACAGTGCAAATCACTTCGGCTCTAGAATTCTGATCAACGGCAACATAGTGGCAACGCTTAGGTGCACGACGACACCACACCCTGCGATCTTCCTAAGCGTTCCCTTTCTCAGATCGCACTTCGTCGTCCGCTCAGTAAGTTAATGACCAGAACCACCAACCCTACTACCAGCAGCAGATGGATAAGGGCTCCGCCGATGTGCAAACTGAAGCCCAAAAGCCACAAAACAACCAGAACAACGAAAATGGTCCAAAGCATGTCAATCCTCCCAGTTCTCACGTCGCCGTCGCGATCATTAAGTTATTCGGCTAACCTTCTCATTTCGGATACTTCCAAGTCTGGTCAAGAATGCTCAGATCCAGAATGGGTCCAATCAGTTTGCGTGCCATGGAAAGAAGACGGATTTGGGAAAGATAGACAGGCTGCCAGCGACACCATTGGAAATTAACCCGACGAAGGATTGAAGCCTCCGTGACGAACCGTGATCGTCTGGCCTTATAGCATTGCGCTGACTGGCCTTCGTTCAGATTCTACGAAAGGCATTGAAAAAAGCCGGACCCATATGAGTCCAGCCTGAAAGTTGCATGTTTAAGTAGCAATTGAGCAACGCGGTCGTGAGGGTCCGAACGTCGGGATTCCCGACATTAACCCATGACCGCGTGTCGAGTCTTCTGACTCGAATACGGTAACGTGTTAACGGTTTCAATTACCGGTCAATCCGGTACATTTCCCGAAATAGAATTGGGCAATACTGGTCATTGTCCATTATGAAGGCGGTACTACATGGCTCCCACGGAAAAGCCCGTTTCCCACAAAGTCCTGCTCGTGGACGACGACGATGCCGTTCGAGCAATGATGAATGCGACCCTGGAACGCAAGGGGTTTGAGGTGGTTGCTGCCGCTAGCGTGACGGAAGCGCTGAAGCATATCGCGACTCAGACCTTCGACGTACTGATCACCGACCTGCACATGCCCGATCCCGGCGATGGTTTTACGGTTGTTACCGCGATGCGCCACTCTCAACCGGCCGCACTCACGCTGCTAGTCAGTGGCTACCCCGACGTCCAGAGCGCTATGGCCGCTATCCTTCTGGAAGCAGATGAAATCATTGTAAAACCTTTCGAGGTTGGGCGACTTGCCGACCTTGTCCGCGAAAAGATGCTGACTCGCAGACCAGCCATCCGTTCGGAAAAGGAAAGAGTTGGTGTGATCCTACGGCGATGCCTTCCCAGCATTGTCGAAGACTGGTTGGTGCGTGCAAAACAGAGCAAGGAACTGAGCTGGCTTTCTCTTAGCGACGATGAGCGTACAGGGCACCTTCCCAAACTAGTGGAAGATCTGGCTCTTCGTTTGGGCCAAGCCCGCGCTTTCGCCAATAAGGAGATTGATGCCGGAGATTCCTTATCTGCCGCGGCCCACGGCGAACTGCGCTTTCTTCAGGGGTATACCCCTGCAATGCTTGTGCACGAATCACGAATACTCCAGGTGACCATTTTTGGGACGTTACAGAGCAACTTGAACCATCTGGATTTCAGCTTGCTGCTACCGGATGTGATGACGATCGCAGATGAAGTGGATTCTCAGTTAACCCAGTCGATGGATACCTATATGAGAGTCATGCGGAAGTCAGCGGCGTAGCGACGCCCGTAATCGCATTCCCCTCGTGGACTGCTGACTCGCTGGTCGTGCGCTTCTCCGCTTGGACGAGGTGGAAAAACCTTGCCCTTACCTTGAGGGCCTCCTTTCACAAGCCTTCAGAGCCTTTGAGAGTGATCAATATTGAACAGACTGTCACGATGCGCGTTTGTACTCTTGAGGCTTTCATCGGAGGTTCGAGGGAATCCCATGTCTATCGGCCGGCGCGAAGAGTGGGAATACCCACGAATCATTGCTCTAGTGGAATTGGATATGCAGAAACTGCGGGTGCACGTTGTGTTGTCGCGTGAGGTCATCGCCGAACGACTGCGAGAATTAGAGCGCCCTGCTGGGATCATCTTCGGCCCCTCAGAGCACCCAACCTCATGTCGGCTGACTAAACAGCTCTGAAGACTAATCGTTGAAAATGAGTTATTGAAGGTGAACGATGCCTACATCCGTTTCTCCGGAACTCCAAAGCGCGGTAGTCCTCTGCATCGACGATGACGTGGACGTGCTGGAATGCGAGAAATCGTTCCTGGAGAGCTTCGGGTATACCGTTCTGACCGCTGCAACCGGCGGTAAGGGATTAGAACTGGCCTCCGTGCACTCGGTTGACATTGTTATCGTTGACTACCTCATGCCAGAAATGAATGGCCAAGAGGTTGCCATGAAAATGAGGCGGATTCAGCCAGACGCCGCAATCATCATGCTTTCCGCAGCGACCGACGTTCCGGAACAAGCGCTTAAGCTGGTAGACGCTTTCATAGCGAAGGATGGTTTGGCCAGTCGATTGTTGCCCATGATCGCACAATTGCACGGGTGCGGGTCGACTTCTCCGCCTTCCTACGACGCATGACATCCGCGGAAATCGTCTAGGAGAATCTAGCCGAAGGAGACGTGCGAAGGCAGAGTCGGCAACGGTCGCCGTCGGGACCACCGCTTCAGCGGTTGAAAATACGATCTCTGAGTTTAACGCGGGATTTTCCTGGTGCCGATGTCGCATATGACCAAATGGACATTTGCGGACGACCTTGACTCCCTCGGGAGAAGTTGTTGGTGACTCAGTAGAACGCAATCTTTTCTGGAGTGAGCGATTCTGCACAGCACTAGCGAAAAAAGCGAGCGAATCTATTCGTTGTATCCACCGGAAGAAGTACTATCTCTCGGATTCAACCTAAATCCGATCAAAGGAACAAAATGAAATCGATCAAATTGTACTTTACGATGCTAACGCTGCTCGCGGCTGGAATCATGACCGCGTGCTCGGGGACCGCCACAAAGTCACCTGACGTTGCCGACAGTCTTCGCAAATCGCTCGATCAAGCAGGCCTGAAAAATGTCTCCGTCAGTCAGGATCGTGACAAGGGCATCGTCACCCTCGGCGGGCAAGTCGCCACTGACAACGATAAATCACAAGCCGAATCCCTGGCGAAGTCCTTGGCGGGTTCTCAAGTTGTTGCGGATCAGATTGCCGTGATTCCCGTGGGCGGAGAAAAGGAAGCAAAGGCTGTGAACTCGGATCTGGATAAAGGCATCGAGCAGAATCTGGATGCAGCGCTTATCCAGAACAAGATGCACGACAAGGTGAAATACGAGGTCAAGAGCGGCGTAGTCACGCTGAGTGGAGAAGTGAGCTCGGAAGACCAGCGGGCGCGCGCCGCGAAGGTGGCAACTGCTGTGCCCAACGTTCAGCAGGTTGTAAACGATCTTCAGGTTAAGAATCAGAAAGCCAGCTCATCGATGTAGCCAACTGAGCGGTGACAAATTGCCGGTCATGGGCCACATTTTGCGCCTCAATCTTGCCGTCGCATCCCCAAATTAAATGCGGAGAGGCAGATTCGTCGAGTCGGAGCGCTAGCAGTGTGGCCCCTGTTCTCTCAGCGCAAACCTTGTGGCTCAGGCCCTTTGTCGCTGATCGTCACGAACATGTCAAGGACCTGCTCATTGAGCATGGCGGCGAGTCTCTTGGCCTCCTCTACTCTCGTGCCTCCAAGAAGGTCGAATCCGAACAATGCTTCCTTTAGCATCGGGATGGTGTCTTGGTAGAGTTGCACGACAAGGAAAGGCTTACCGTCATTCGACTGCTGAACCGCGAAACGGCAATTGCTGCGATCGGTTTTCTTCTCCGCCATACCGCGCAGTATAGAACATAACTTGCGTCGCCGATTCGCGTGTTCGAGGTGCCTCTGCTCGTTTTGTGCTGCGTCTGGCTCCAACGATTGCGTTACGGGGGAACTTTACTCAAATCGGCTCTGGGCTTTTAGTCGCTAGTAGCACCCCCCATATGGTGGCGGTGTTGCGAACGTTTCCCGCGATCTTCATGAGTGCTTCTGAGAGGAGTGGATGTTGCCCCGCCAGTCCCTCAAGACGCGAGCTGACGTTGTGGAGTTGGTCGACTTCGCGCAGAACTGCTTCGAAAACCATGGGTGCACCGCTTTCTCGCCGGGAACCCTAAGTTGGGAGGACTTCAGATGGACTGGCTTAGGTCAGAAGACCTGAAAGAGGAGAAGGTGACAACCACCTCACGGCTTATTGTAGCAGTTCCACGGAGGTTTACTTGATAGGGAAAGACTCCGCGAACCGGCAAATACCAAATCTGCAAGAGAGACCTTTCGTGTTTCAACACACCTGCCTGTTCGTACGGGCATGGTGATCGGGCCTGGCCTAGGTTGGCCAATGCGGAAAGCCCTTGGCGGTTGCCAAGCCGTGCCTGTGAGGCCGGGATTTGAATTCACGCCGCCTTGCGAGTTTTCGTTGTCTTCTTTCGCGCGGTGCGTGACTTTTTTATGGTTGCTGCCGCCGTTTTTCTCACTTTGGGTCTAGTTTTGACCACAGATGGCAACTCCAGCTTAGGCTGTTTCGCAGTTCGATGATGGCCATGTTGCAGCAGTTGAATGCGGGCAGATTCTTCTTCTATCCGTTGATGAGCGTCTTCACTTTTTTTGCGCTCGTCCTCAAGGTATGCCGGAATCGTTTTAGTTGTCATGGCCAAAGTGTGGCAGAACCAGCTCCTTCCAAACTGTCCAATTTTAACCACTCGGCGAAATTCATGGCCCGCCACAACAAAGCTGGCGGGGGAGAGTTTGGCAGCCAAGAGTCAATGGTCCTCAAGAAGTAGGCTTAGTGCAAGTGGCTGTGGCTTTGGTTAGCAGGCATGAATGTTCCTATTGGCCGTCGGGTCGTCAAGACAATCGAGGATAACCAATTCCATAGAGGTACACTCGGCAGTCCCTGAAGAGGCGGGCACTCCCTCAGGGTTTTTTCGCCTTGGGTCAGTGCCTACAAGATCTTTCGCGTACGGCCGCGGAAGTAAGGAACCGTCCGTTCCAAAGCCGTTTCGCCGTATCTCACCCAACGCGAAGTCGGACGCGGCGTTAGCGCCAGCATGTTGGACAAGTGACACATGGACGGATGTAAATCCGCGACCAGCTTGATGAATGCTATAAGCGGCACAGCGAGTAGCAAGCCCATCACACCCCACAACCAGCCCCAGAAGAGAATCCCAATCGTCGCCGCCACCGGCCCTATACTCACGCGAGTGGCAATAAACTTCGGAATAAGAAAATTCGCGGACACGACATGCAGGAAGAGAATGGTAAGAGTGATGACAATATACGGTCCCGGCGTGTTGAATTGAAGGAGAGCTGCTGCAAGAGGAAGGGCTAGCGAAGCGATCAGTCCGAGGAACGGCAGCAGATTCAACAGCCCGCTGGCGATTCCGAGGGGTATCGCACCCTTCACGCCAACCCCCCACAACACCAGCGTGGTCGCCACAGCCATCACGAATCCGACTATAAGGTTGCCGGCGACAAAACCGCGAATCATCTGGTTCAGGCTCGCTATGAATCGAGCCGCGTCGATCCGGGAATCGAAGAGACCCTCCATCCGGGTGGTCATTTGGTCCTTTGTGCAGAGCATGAAGAACGTTAGAAATGGAACCACGCCGGCAATAATCAGCACTCCCCACACAGATCCCACGCCGCGCACCAGATAGTCAGGCCAGGTTGGCGATTCCTGTACGCGAACCTCGGGGACTTTCTTCGTAGGATGTACGTCGTTCGTAAGGTTTCCGGCACTTTGCTGGAAGTCTTGGATCTTCCTGCTAATTGGCTCAATGGTTTGTTGAACCTTCGACGCATACACAGGCAGTTCTTCCGCAAAGCTCATCGCTCTTCCGTAGAGCGCATAACCCAGCAGCCCGATTAGACTCATGCCTGCCAGTACGATGCCCGCCGCGGCCACACCGCGCGGCAGATGCAGTTTCTCCAGTGTGACTACCACGGGGTCAAACAGGATCGCGAGAAATCCCGCCAGGACAACGGTGATGCAAATCGAGCTCGCGTAGTAGCCGAACACGGTCAGCAAGCCCGCCACCAATATGAAGAGCAGAATCGCGATTCTGCGAAGCAGCATATCGGATGGTGAGGCCGAAGACGGCAGCGCCATTTCCAACGCGCGCACCTGACTTTGTTCAGTAACCGCGCTCTTATCCGTAACCTGATTAGGCATACACTCTCTGCGGGCAGATGCGCCGTTGTTGGAGACAGGTTTTAACGGAGCGGGTTCGCGCCCCTTGTGGTCGGTGGTCGGTCTGTGAGGCTGATAAGCGCGGCCCACCCAATGCCGAGGTCCGAGCGCCAAGCTGACGCCCGCCGCGTCTCTCCAGCACAGAGGGAAAAGGGCGGTACCTCAGTTGTCCCGAACGCATGAACATGCTTCGGGTAGAGCGCCGCCTGATTTACTTTTCGAACACTTTTTCGATTTGTCCGACTTTTTTCTCAACTTTGCCGGTGTTTTTTTCGGCGTTGCCTTCGGCCTCCAAGTTAGGATTGTTCGTAACTTTGCCTGCCGTCTCTTTGATTTTGCCTTTCACTTCATGGACAGTGCCTTTAATCTCGTCCTGAGTACTTGGATTCATCTGTTTTCTCCTTGTCGTTGAATAACATTAAGTCCGTACATCCTCAATGTCGAGGGCTTCCTCCACATCCGAAAGGGTGTCATCGTCACAGTTTCAGCAATCTGTCGAAAAAGGAGCGATAACGCTGTAGGGCAATCCGCAGGTCCTCAGTGGAGACGTTGTCGCCTCGATCCCATTGCTTTTCCAAGCCCGACCGTTCGTTGGCGAAACCTTCCGCGAGTCGCTGCATCACCGCAGCTACCAGCTTGTCTGCGCCTTCGACCGTCTGGCGCGGCTCGTCGACGAAACCAGTCTGTATCTTGCTCCATTGCGATCGGAAGTCTCCCATCTCCGATTCAGAGAACAAGGGCATCGGTTCTGACTCTGCAGGCGCACTATCCAGGGTTTCCGGCTCTTGGCCCTTCACCAATTTGGGTCCGTCGGGCTGCTTCTGCGCAATGCCGTAGCTCGCCAGTTCGGCCGTAGTAAGCTCCTCTTCTTTTCTCTTCAGTTCAGCCATTACGCAACCTCTTTCTTTTCCACAATCGTTGGTACCTGGACCAGTTCCTCAAACAGAGAGCGGTAGTGAATCATTGCCGTTCTCAGATCCTCCGTAGTTGCTGCGTCTTTCCCCACCCGCAGCGCAATTTCATGCGCGGATCGGTAGTTCTCCACTACTCGGGGATGGTCGACAGAAATGTCGGCGGCACGTTGATCAAAATCGGATACGGGATAGCCACGAGTCTTCATTAACGAGGACACGAGATCATCGGCCTCTGTGACCGCCCCTTTCGGGGAATCAACAAAGCGAGACTGTACGGACTCCCAACGCTTCAAAAAGCGTTCGTGTTCCATCGGATCAAGATCACGAATGTTGAGCTTTTCTATCCGCTTCTCGCGATCCGCCAATTTTGCTTCCGCTTTTCGTTCTGACCCATGGACCAGCACTGCTCGGTCGTACTCGGGCCCAAACTTCTGCCTCAATCCTGCAGTCGTACTTCTACGTTTTCTTACGTACATCCAAGCAACTACCGCGATGACCAGAATCACCACGCCAGCGAGCAAAATAAACTTCGGATCTAGTAGATGTTCATTCATCGAAACCTCCATGCTGCAGGAATGTTCACGCGGCCAATATGGCCACGAAGTTCCTTCTGTTGTAGAACTCTGTGAGTCGCCAGTATCAAACGTTGAGCTTCGGAAAGCTGGTCAGAATTGATCGTCCGTTGGAACAAATGTTAAATCATCAAGCCGAAAGTCTCAGATGTACTGACCCCCGCCGCTTTAGTTCAAACATCGAAGACTAAAGATCATTAAAAATTCCCGGGTGCGATATCGCCCGAGCTAGCCATGAACAAACCGTAAAGTTTTAGGGGTTAATCCGCCATCATTGCGATAGATGGGACGGCCTGTGGGGTAGTAATTCGCTTAACGTAGCACTCTGTGTGAACGGCTTTGCCGTTTTCATCGGCAGACAAGTCGACGCTCAAATCTATTGGCTTGCCGCAAATCAAACAGGGTATTTCTGGGAAGGGGCGGCTCTTCATAAACGCCTCCTCTAGGGTCAATACCAACGTAGATCCAAGTAGGAAGCGCAGTCTGAGCAATATGGACCATTTCGAGGAATTGCTATTTCAGCAACATCGTTCGCCATGGAAAACTCCGTCAACTCCGTGGGTGCCGGACCAACCGAAGGCATCGTGAAAAAACAACTCGCAAGGAATGGATCGCGGCCTTCCGGACTAAATCTTCTTGAGCGACGGTTGGTGGATTCTCATTCGACCGTCATCATCCCACTTGACGAGCGCATCATCTTCGTTCGCTCGTTCAACTGTGCCAAATTCTCCGGTCGGCTTTCCGAAGTTACCCAAACTCTCGACGCGATCTCCGGGATTCAGTTCCTCGTCAGTGGATGAAGACTCCGCGAGCGGTGGTTTCTTGGCACGGTTTGAGTCAGGAGTTGCCCCCGGGTACGAAAGCGGGGGCTGGGCGGCTTTACGCAGTTTCGGTATCGGCTTCTTGAGCATTCGATTTTTCTTTCCACGCGGCCAGAGCAGCTCCCTTCGCTGCGAATGCCCGTCTTCTCAGTCGATTCAGCATAGGCTCGGAAAGAACGGTACGGCTGATCCAAAGTGCACACTTCTGACGATAGTGGGAGTCCGGTGGGCGGCTGGCTGCATGGCAGATGAAATCCGCGTTCTACATAACAAACATAGCCACGCCCGCGGCGAACATTGCCACTGTAGTGATCGCCACGACGCTCCATCCCAAGCGTGAACTTGGCTGGCCCTGCATCAGCTTCTTGTCCGAAGCGACGAGCAGGATTGCGACGAGAAGAAATGGGGCTAGCAATCCGTTGATGACCGCCGTCCAGTAGAGCGCCTTCACGGGGTTAATGCCTGCGAAGTCCAGGCCGACACCCACCCCCGTTGAAAGAAGAATGAGAGTATAAAAGGCGCGCGCCTGCTTCAATTTCTTGTCCAAGCCTTGGCGCCACTTAAACGTTTCCGCGAAGGCGTATGCCGTTGATCCCGCCAGCGTCGGGATAGCAAGAAATCCGACGCCGACAATGCCCACAGTAAACAGGGTCGCAGCGAACTTGCCGGCAAGCGGCCGGAGAGCTTCGGCGGCCTGGCGAGTGGTCTCGATGTGCGTGATGCCGTGGCGGTTGAGGGTGATCGCAGTGGTCAGGATGATAAAAAACATGACCATATTCGAGAAAAATGCGCCAACCCCAACATCAAAGTTCCTTAGTTCAAGTTCTTTGAGTGTTGCTCCTCTTCGTTCGGCGAGTGTAGTCTGCCCTGCTGCCTTTTCCTCTTCAACCTCTTCACTCGCTTGCCAGAAAAACAAGTATGGACTGATCGTGGTGCCAAGAATCGCAACCAGCATTGACCATTCATCTCTGGTATGGGGCATAGACGGCACCAAGGTAGCTCGCGCCACTTTGGTCCAATCAGCTCCCACTACAAACGCAGTTATGGGATAGGCGAAAAGCACCAGTACCAGCCACTTGAGCACGTTCGCTATCTGGTGATATTGGAGCCGGATCGTTGTCCACGAAATTAGGAGTGCGAAACCCACTACAAACAAGTGTGAATTGACCCCGGACAGCATTTCAGCCGCATCCGCCATGCCGGCGAGGTCTGCCGCGATGTTAATCGTATTGGCCGCAAGCAGAGCCATGACGAAGACGATTAGCAGCCAACTGGGAAATCGCTGCTTAAAATTTCCGGCCAGGCCCTGCCCTGTCACCTTGCCGATTCGGGCACACATCATCTGAACCGCAGCCATCAACGGCCATGTCAGGAGTGCCGTCCAGAGAAGCTTGGTTCCAAGCTGCGCGCCCGCAACAGAATATGTCGCAATGCCGGATGGGTCATCATCGGCTGCCCCAGTGATAACGCCCGGGCCAAGCGACTTCAACAGCAACCGCGTCCATCGAGTTGGGCTAACTGTCGGCACAAAAAGTTCGGAACGTAAACTCCCTACAAATTACAACACGAATCCCGCTACGATTCTGCATGGCGCGACTGGTCCCGACGAGAACGGTGCTTTTCGGAGCAGGTCCAGCAAAACCTGATTGCGTATCTTTTCGTCTTAGTCTGAGCTTTGGGATTCCGGCGCGGAAGCTAATCGTGGAGCACGATTTGGAGAAGTGAACTATGGACTTGCAACCCATTCGCGGCGTCATAGTTGATGAAACCTAACTTCCTGAACCTGTTCATGAAAAAGCTGACTCGGGACCGGGTTGTGCCGACCATCTCCGCGAGCGTCTCCTGACTGATCTTGGGGATTACAGTCTCGGGGACGCCTTCCTTGCCAAAATGAGCCAGCAAGAGTAAAGCCCGAGCTAGCCTCTTCTCGCTGGAATTAAAGAGTTGGTCAACCAAATCCTCTTCATATCGGATGTTCCGTGCCAACAGATATGCTACGAACAGATCCGAGAAGGTGTGCTCCCGGTGGAGCGCAAGCATCATAGCTTTCTTATCAATTTGCAGAAGTTCGCAGTCCGTCATTGCGGTCGCCGACCCCATGCGTAAAGTCTGCCCTGCCAGGCCACCCTCTCCGAAAAAGTCCCCCTCGGTCAAGATGCCCAGGGTTGCTTCCTTACCAGATTCAGACACGACCTTGAGCCTCACCTTGCCTTCCTGGATGTAGAAGACTGTGTCGGCTGCGGCCCCTTGGGAGAAGATAGTTTGCTTCTTGGGAAAGGTCACGGCCTTCCTGCCGTCGCCGATGGTGGCGAGAAACTTCTTAGGGTCGAAGTCGCGCCTTTGTGGGCCCGGTTTGGTTCGTCGCACCAAAACTTACCTCCCCTGCGGAGCTACACTCCGTTGTATTATCTCCGAATTGTAATCCCGAATTATGTTCACTTTTGCACACAATTGGGCCCTCTGACGGAGTCTGGACCGCGCTTGCGGAAGGGAGGGATACCAAGGTGCACGATTAGGTGGGCACGGGCGGATGCGTCGGCGAAAGCGAAGGATTCCGAACTAGGCCTGCTTATGGTTCTGCTTATGGTTTCCGAATGGCCCGAGAAACGATCATTTTTAGGCAGATAGAAGAGTGAGCAGTTGTGCACAGACTTGGCGAGGTCCCCCGTGGAACCCTTGCATCGACGCGACGCCGCTCAAATCCGCGCCCGTGATCCCTTTCGCCGTACCGGGCAAAGAAACCAAAGCTGAGCAGGCAGAAGGAAGCACAATGCGTACTACCGTTGCTGTTCGCTTGTTGTTGTGTTCGTTTGTCTTGCTGGTTTTCTCTCATGGTGCAGCCGCTCAAATCGGAATCGGTGTTTCTGTGAATTTTGGCCCCCCGGCGCTTCCCGTCTACGAACAGCCAATTTGCCCCGCCGACGGCTACCTATGGACACCCGGCTACTGGGCCTATGACGACGACGGTGGCTACTACTGGGTGCCGGGGACGTGGGTCGAGGCACCTCAAGTCGGCTTCCTCTGGACTCCAGGTTATTGGGGCTGGGGTGGCAATGCGTTTCTTTTCCATGAAGGATATTGGGGTCCCCAAGTGGGATTCTACGGCGGCATCAATTACGGCTTCGGTTACGGCGGTCTTGGTTATGAGGGCGGTCGCTGGGAAGGTGGTCACTTTTCCTACAACACTTACGTGAATCACGTAAACACCACCATCATTCACAACACCTACAACACTACGGTGGTGAATGTCTCCGAGACTCACGTCAGCTACAACGGTGGAACCGGTGGGGTCGAAGCGCGTCCTACATCGCAGCAAGAGTCCTACGCAAACGAGCACCATGTCGGTCCGGTGGCCGCGCAAACGCAGCATGTTCAGGCAGCCCGCAGTAATCCCGAACTGCGCGCCTCCGCCAACCAGGGCAAGCCGCCCATCGCGGCTACCGCCAAACCCGGTGATTTCAAAACTGGCGCTGTACCTACGAAATCAGCGGGAGGCGAATACAAGGCTCCCCCGGCCAATGCCGCAGGCGGCAACAAAGCTAGCCCTGCCGCTGCCGAAGCTCATCCCAACACCAGCAGTCACGCCAGCGAATTACCGCCGCATAAGTTCACACCCCCAAACTCCGGCAACGCCGCGATCGATAAGAAATATCAGCAGCAACAGGACAACCTGGCCGCCAAGCAGGCGCAGGATCATCAAAAGCTCCAGCAGCAGCAGGACAAAGAGCATCAGCAAGCCGCCACGAAAAACTACAACGACACGCAAAAACAGCAGATGGAGCAGCGCCACGCTCAGCAAACGCAACAAGTCGAGCAAAAGCATGCCACTCAGCAGAAGCAGATGGAGCAGCGCCAGGCGCCCCACCCAAATACGCCAAGGCCGGAGAGCCATCCTCCCGCGGAAAAGCCGCATTGATTGAGCGCTAGCCGCCACCCGCAGGGCTTAGATCGCCTTTCGCAAAATCGAGCAACCGAACGATCTGGTAACGACTGCGTCGCATCGCTGCCAGCCCGTTGTTCTTTCCGCGCGTCGGAGAATTTCAACGGAGCGAGTGACGAGCAATCCGGAAGCTGTCGAGCCGTTCGTTGGATTAGTACCGACAACTGCCCTTGCGGTCATTGCCGGGCGCTGGCTCCCCGACTGTCAGGGATGCGCGAGGAATGACTGTCGATAGATCTGATCGAGGGTCTATCATCATGCACTCCAAACCCATGACTTTACGATCATCTTGTTAAACAGAGAGTAGATGGTTCTCTTGCACGGCATTGATTTGGCGTCCCCGGCGGGATTTGAACCCGCGTTTGCGCCGTGAAAGGGCGCAAACAAACTGGATCACGTTGCAATTACAAGGCAGCGGTCGCAACGCAACGCCCTGTAAGGAACAGCTGGGAATCCTAAAGAACGAGCTTTCATTGTACCGTTCTTGTACCGCGAGTCTTGAACCAAAAGTCTGGAAAAAGCTGGCCGGACATGAAAAACCCCCACAGTTCTTTCTGCAAATTGCCCGTGTGAAACGTTGCCTCGCTCCGTTTCTTCAGGATCGTTGATTCCTGATCTTCGGGCGCGCCTGCGCCAGCAGCATCTTCACATCTGGAATCGTACTCGGCAACTCGTACATGCGCACCTCCTTTAGGATCGGGAGTTGTTTAAGTGTTCGTCTACGGGCGAAGCTTTCGGCACCGCTGGCAAGGGCTCGCCCGCCAGTCGCTTTTTCACCAGCCTGGCGAGGAAGTCCGCGAAAGGCGCAATGTCCTCGCCGACGCTTGCTTTTTCAAGTGCGTTCACGTAGGCGTTGCGGTCCGTTACCGGAATGACCGTCCACGGGTATCCGCCCGACGCCATCATCGTGTTCATAAGGAAGCGCCCGACGCGGCCATTGCCATCCATATAAGGATGGATGTAGACGAAGATGAAATGCCCGAGCACCACGCGGACAGCCGGATGCGGCTCTTCGCGCAGCAGGTCGAAGAATGCCGGCATGGCGTCCCTCACCGCGTCCCGGTTCAGGGGCACATGCTTCGACTTGCGGATATAGACCTGGCCGTTGCGATAGCCCGCAAGATCGGCGGGCTTCAGCAGGCCGACGGTGACGCTCGGCGCGAACAGCTCTCGATACCACGTGCGGTGGTCCGCGTCTGCGACCTCTCCCGGATTTTCCCCCTTCAGGATTTTGCCGAGGCTTTTCTGCACAGCCTGAAAGGCCTGCCAATAGCCGCGCGCCGCCATGGCGTTCCGTTGTTCGCGGTCGCCCTCGTCGGCTTCCGGATTCCATGTGCCGCCGCGGACGCGCTCGATGAGAGCGGGCGTGACGCGGTAGCCCTCAATCGACAGCGAATGGTAGGCATCCGTGACATAGGCCTCGGTGACGCGCTTCTGGTACGCCTCGATATTGCGCGGCGGGCCCGGCGCTTTCGGGAAGCGTTCGATGACCGGTTCGCGCATTTTCTGCCACAGGAGCCGCAGCCTATTTACGTAAGGAGAGGTTTCGCGGGCTCCGATGACCAGGGACGGCTTGTCGGTGAAGGGATCGTTCTCGCGCACGGCGTAATCGGCCGCCGCCATCGCTTTCACGATATCGTCCGCGATGCGGTCGCGTCCGGTGTTGCGGAAGGCCCCGGCCAAACGTCCGGCGATCACCGTGTGACCGCCCTCAAGGAGTCGGCGGAGAAGGCCGGAGGCGTCCCGGATCATCGGCAACACCGCGCGCACATCCGTCGCGTTGTTCGAAAAATAGTTGGGAGAGCACGCAATCAGGGCGGATTCCACCGAGAACAGCCGCAGGCTCTGTTCTTCCTTCCGGTCCAGCGCGGCCGGCAGCGCGATGCGAAGCTCCAACAGGGACGTGCCATGCGGGAGTTTGGTGACCTTGTTGCCCGCGCGCGGCGACCGCGCGGCAAGCTGGCCGGGCACGGTCCAGTTGCCGGCATGAAGCGAAAGCGATTGTTCCGGCGACAAGCACCAGCGCGCGCCGAAACGCGCTTCCAGATACGCGCCGCAGAAACGCCAGAACGATGCGTACCAGGCCGTGCTCTCGCCTTTCACTTCGTCCGGGCGGCTCGGGATATACCAGCCCTTGATGACTTCCTGCAGGAAGCCGTTGCGCAGGAGGCGCTCCCGGTGCGTGCGCGACAGGTCGCGCGCCCGGACCGCCCCAGCCCCTTCCGCGGTTTGGAGTTTCCGCAGGATTTCGAGGGACTGCGCGAGTTTTTCAGGGGGTCTGGCCATGGCCGGCTTCCTCCAGGCTTCGAATTCCATTCTCCGATTGTGTTGCGCTGTATTTATACTATTGCGCTGTGCGAATATTATCCTATTAGGTTGTACCATTGTTATCCTATTGTGTCGAGACAGGATTTAATCTTGCGCTCACCCGTATACTTGCTGCCATGCGGTTGATCTGGATTACCGCCATTGGAT
Source organism: uncultured Acidobacteriota bacterium (assembly GCA_963756015.1). Lineage (GTDB taxonomy): Bacteria > Acidobacteriota > Terriglobia > Terriglobales > Acidobacteriaceae > Sulfotelmatobacter. The sequence goes on along the minus strand of CAVWMB010000001.1, from coordinate 4,344 downwards.
TGCTGATCGGTCTTCCGCCTTTCCAGAGTCAGGCGCAGTCGCCTGAGGTTCCTCTACGCGTTTCACTTTGCGAAATCAAATCGCACCCAGAGGAATATCTGCGGAAGCTCGTTGAATTCACAGCCATTGCTTCGCACGGTTTTGAAGATTCAATGGTGGAGGACGCTCACTGTCCTTGGCCCAGCGGTGGCCCCGGAGTTTGGATGGAATACGGCGGCAACCGTTCCACGGACACGATGTATTGTTGCGGCTTTTCGCCTAAACCGACCCGCGACAAGACTCTCGTCGTTGACGACATTCCATTGAGTCTCATCGAAGATGAGAACTTCCGACTATTTGATACTCGGTTACACCCGAAACACGCGAAACCGCAACGAGGATCGGACACCGTGCAGGCTACTCTGCGCGGTCGCATATTTGCCAAGCACGAGGGGATTGCCGGGACGCAGCAACATCCTGAATGGAGGGGTTACGGCCACATGGGATGCTGTATGCTATTCGTTGTCACACAAGTCATTTCGGTTGATTCGCCAAAGTGATTTGCCGATAAAACGACAGAAGTCAAGCCAAGCAACAACGGTGCCGATCGCTTGCCAAAGCCGATAGCGCGCTATTACGGTCGTCGCTCTTTCACCACCTATTCCGTTTCGTCTCTTCTTCGTCAGGTGGATTTAGCGCCGGCGAGTGAGTCCCCTTGCCGAGGTCTCGGAATTCAGGTGCTCTAGCTGCAACCGGCATTCTTCGAGGATTTGAAAAACTCTCCCTCTCGATAGGGTGAGGTTGTAGCGAACCTTGGCACCAGAATATTGACTACCGCTGAATTCTCTACTGTGACCCCGGATGTCGAAGTCAGGGTAAATTTTAGCTTATAGCGGGCAGAGCGCTTCGTGGTCAATCTGACAACGAGTTCGTCTGCTGATTTTGGGCTAATGCAATTCGCAAGAGAGGTGAAGAGAGGATATGCACTTTTTTCAGTGGGAAGGACGATGTTGAAGGCAGCGCTTGGAAACATGGCCCCACCTCCACTGCCCGTTGCATATACTGTCGCTCTGAACGTTTCGGTTTGCGGAGTGCCTGTTTCGTCCGCGTAGGTCAGGCATCCGAGCAACTCCAGATATCGATTTTTGTCTGCCTCTTTCGGCGACATGCGGGTCGGCGCCTGCCATTGAGACATCGGAGGCAAGTAGGGCCCTATGTTGATCTCTACGCCGTCATCAATATCCGCTAAGGTCAGGGTCCTCTCGCCTACGACAACGTATTCGTCTCGGCTCATCGGCCTTGCGAAACGCAAATCAAGTTTGGGATTGCGCGCATGCCCCCAACCCTCGTTGACAATCTTTAGATCCGTGTTCTGGAGGGTTGCACCATCGATTTCCGGGACATCGATGATGAATTCATTGATGGGCGTAATCTCAACCGCTTCGGTCTTAAGTGACGTGAATACCAGGTTTTCGTTCGAGGGGTTGCTGACATCGAAGGAGAGCCATGGGCTGCCCCAGGTCGTGTCCTCATGGTAAAGATCGGCATCTGGGTAAAGCCCGCGCCTAGAGTTTACGGAGTACAGCAAACTGGCGGTAAGTGTCGAGACGTTATCGATCTCACGAAATTCGTACTTGGCATCGCCCGCCTGAAACGCCGGTCGTGGAAGCTTGAGGGTAGCCAGCGATACGTTACTGACTTTCTCTTCGCCGGTTTTCTTGTCAGGCGGCTTCGGATTAGCAGTCGCATCGCCGTTTGCTCTCGGTAATGCCAGCTGCGGAGTTTCGTTGACCACAGCACCCGTTTTGCTGGCTTGCTCTAGCTCTGGTGGCGGATCGAACTTCATGACTGACATCGTCGGTTTGCGTAAAAGCAGAACCGCGACAAGGAGCAACGAAAGCGTGAAAACACAGAAAACGCTGAACGCGACCAGAAAGACCCTCGGGCGATCATCGGCCTTGAAATCCTTCAGGAAATTGAAAAGCTGACCGAAAATCACGAGCGAAATACCCACTGAGCCGGCTGTCAGGAGAGCGACGTTGTCGCCTGGTTTAGCGAAGTGAACGAACAGTGCAAAGGCCAGCCCGATAGCAAGACCTAGAGTTGAATCTTAGTCTTGATCTTCGGAAGAAGCTGGGATAATAGCTGTCCGAACTTGATGAGGTCCAAAGCAACCCTCCTGAACAGATCAGATCATCGCCCTAACGAGACGGACCAGAAAAAGTCGAAGCTGTCTGGAAGCCCAGAAACCGTCTGTTACTTATACGCTATTAGGAAGGATTGTCCCACAGAAGGGCCTTTGTCAAATTCACGGATTACCTATTTCTGAATTACGAACACAGTCTGCACGAACCGTATGGCATCATTGTGCTCGCTACCGAACAAACGCTGCTGATTCTCGTGGCAGCACGTGAGGGATTGTGCCCGATTTCTGATCTCATTCTCCAATGGCAAATCTGGTCTCTCTGGTTGACCGATACATGCCCGTGACCTACGATTGCCAGCGCAAGGTAAATCAGATTTCTGGGACTAATTGGCAATGCGGATAGATGTCACGGCTCCCGGCAGGGCGCTGCATGGAAAGTTCCTGTCATTGGGCGATCTGACTGGGAAGACGGCTAACGAAATCGTTGCCGTCGTCGGTCGCCCCACTTCCATAAGCTCGATGGCACGGGGCATGACCGTCATGCAATGGCAGGCGACCGGGTGTCACATGGCGCTCGTCTTCCGAGCAGATGGACAGTTCGTAAAAATCACGCACCAATTCGCCAATTACGTAGGTACCCCGGAAGTGCTAACTCTAAGTGCGCCACAATCAACTTCGCAAGAAGCCAACAAATTGGCAGATGACATCGACTCATTGGCTCATGATTGCGAAACGCTGGTTCAGCCGTTACTTGAAAAAGAGAACATTACGCAAGATACAGCCACAGGTTTATTCAAATGGGAGTTTGTGAAACGTGCCATTTGCATATGCAATGCGGACGGCCAAGTTTCGCAAGAAGAGGGAGCTTTGTTTTATGAACTCTTCAATCGGATAAATCCTAAGTTTGCCATCAGAAACGAAACAGTAATACAGAGCATGTACCCCAAGCTCGCGCCTGCTCGGTTCAGCGTCCGTTTTTTCTTGAAGCGCTTGACCGCAACGATCAACTCAGCGGCACAAACTACGGACAGAGAGTCCGCGATTTGACTGGGCGAATGCTCAATATGTTCGCGTCCGCTGAAGGTGTACGGAGCGAATCCAAGCTGGCATACGTCGCGCAGACGGAGAAATCACTGATGCGACTTGCGACAACACCCACCATGGGTACCGTGCCACCCGAATTAAGAGTGGGAGTCACCGGAAAGACCCCAGATGTGTCGCAGCAAAAGACCGCTGCTACCGGAGCGACACCAACGACGGGTATGTCGCTACGCCCCCTTGAAAGAAATGTTGACCGAACTCGATGGACTCATAGGTCTAGACGCGAATAACGCGATTGCGCCAGCTAGCAAATTATGTAAAGGTGCTCCAGATTCGCCAAGCAAAAGGTCTCAAAGTCTCGGACATGTCTTACCACATGGTTTTCTACGGAAAACCGGGGACCGAAAGACAACGGTTCGAGACTTATTGGAGAGATCTACAAAGCGCTTGGGGTGATCAGCAGAGGTCATCTAATCGAGGCGGATCGCGCCAAGCTCGTTGCCGCATATGTTGGTAAGACCGCGATCAAGACTACTGAAGTGGTTAATTCTGCGCTCGGCGGCGTGTTGTTCATCGATGAAGCGTACACCTTTGCACCTGCGGATTCTCGCGGCAACGACTACGGTCAAGAAGCTATCGACACTTTGCTCAAGTTGATCGAAGCCCATCGGAACGATCTCGTGGTGATCGTTGCTGGCTACCCCGACAAGATGGCGAGGTTCATCGCTTCAAATCCCGGTCTTCATCGAGATTTAACAAATACTTGTCCTTTGAGGACTACGCCCCGGAAGAGCTAGTCGAGATTTTCAATCATTTCTGCAAGCAGAATGACTATTCCTGACAGAACCAGCTACGGAGAAGATAAAGACGCTCTTTTGATTAGCATACGACGCCCGTGACAAGATGTTTGGCAATGCGCGACTAGCTCGGAATGTGTTTGAGAAGGCGATTGAAAGCCAGTCTACGCGTATCGTGGACACGGATATGACAGGCGATGTGCTCACCACGATTGAAACGGGCGACATAGCAGTGACGACTGACGTCAAGGCTCTGGGTAGTCCTTCACGTCGCATCGGCTTTTAGCGAAAACAGCGAGCCGCGGGCTGCTCACTGATTTTTCTGAAATCGTAGGATCGGACGGTTTGCTCAGGCCCCCTTAAGCGAAAGAGCGACACCTT